>NZ_CANMSS010000054.1 GCF_947500695.1 uncultured Pseudoteredinibacter sp. | reverse complement strand
TCGCCATTACCATCGGCTGTCACAGGGCCATAAGTTTTACCATTCACTTCCAAGGTAACTTCCGCACCCACCTTCGCACTGCCCACAATCAGTGGCGTGTTGTCATTGGTTTTTTCACCATCGTTGATGTCTTTGGTGGTATCCGCAGGCTCACCTGGACTCGGCACATCATCTACCGCTTTATCGATAGTGACCGTCAC
>NZ_CANMSS010000053.1 GCF_947500695.1 uncultured Pseudoteredinibacter sp. | reverse complement strand
TCGAGATCACGCTAAGAGCTTGAAACAACCTATACAAGCGATCTTCCTTTTTGGCTTTCATGAATGTTTCTATGTCAATTTTATTCATAATCTTCCGTAGTTATAACGCCCGCATTTGCGGATTGATCTGCTACCACTTTTGTGGACACTTTCATGCACATAGTTTTTCATAATTCACCGGCGATTGATACCCAAGCGAG
>NZ_CANMSS010000052.1 GCF_947500695.1 uncultured Pseudoteredinibacter sp. | reverse complement strand
AGCGTAAAGGTTTCGGAATTCTCATCAAGATCATCGACCAATGTATTGGTGCGAACATCTAAGGTTTGATTCCCACCATTGGTTAACGTGATCTCGCCATTGGCGGGAACATCAATCCAAGTGGTAGATCCTGCTTCACGATACTGGAAGTCACCGCTGTTGTAATCCAGCGGACTGTTCGCACTGCCATCGGTAAGTGA
>NZ_CANMSS010000051.1 GCF_947500695.1 uncultured Pseudoteredinibacter sp. | reverse complement strand
GCGCTTAAGGTGCCGTTTCCAAGATCCGGTTTCTCCGGCGCTACAGTGTCCACGGTAATCGTGTAAGGACCCGTTACTGGACTCTCTTGACCATTGGCCGCTTTGGCATCGGCGTAGAAGTTGTACTCACGATCATCAAGTGCTTCTGCAGCGGTTGGTGTGTAGCTCCAGTTACCCTGACCATCACTGGTGGTTTCGAATAA
>NZ_CANMSS010000050.1 GCF_947500695.1 uncultured Pseudoteredinibacter sp. | reverse complement strand
GCGCTTAAGGTGCCGTTTCCAAGATCCGGTTTCTCCGGCGCTACAGTGTCCACGGTAATCGTGTAAGGACCCGTTACCGGACTCTCTTGACCATTGGCCGCTTTGGCATCGGCATAGAAGTTGTAGTCACGATCATCAAGTGCTTCTGCAGCGGTTGGTGTGTAGCTCCAGTTACCCTGACCATCACTGGTGGTTTCGAATAA
>NZ_CANMSS010000049.1 GCF_947500695.1 uncultured Pseudoteredinibacter sp. | reverse complement strand
TTCACCGTTGATACCAGTGCGGTGACGGTCACTATCGATAAAGCGGTAGATGATGTGCCGAGTCCAGGTGAGCCTGCTGATACCACCAAAGACATCAATGATGGTGAAAAAACCAATGACAATACGCCACTGATTGTGGGCAGCGCGAAGGTCGGCGCCGAAGTTACCTTGGAAGTGAACGGTAAAAAATACGGTCCTGTCACAGCTGATGGTAGCGGCGA
>NZ_CANMSS010000048.1 GCF_947500695.1 uncultured Pseudoteredinibacter sp. | reverse complement strand
GGTCCGTTCTCGATCACGGTTGATCGTACGTCGCCAGATGACATTACTAACTTTATCGGTACAGACGATGTCGGTTTAGTAACCGGCACCATCGTTAATAACTCGACGATTGATGATGCGACCCCAACCTTCAGTGGTGAAGTGAATGCGGCGGAAGTTGCGATGGATTCCACCGTTACGGTGATCATTCGTGATGAGAACGACAACATTATTCAAACCATTACCGGAGT
>NZ_CANMSS010000047.1 GCF_947500695.1 uncultured Pseudoteredinibacter sp. | reverse complement strand
ACAGCCGATGGTAATGGCGAGTGGAAGATTCAAATTCCAGGCGCGGATGCTTTACCTGAAGGTGCGGTTACCTTTAAGGCGACAGCCGAAGACGCTTCGGGCAATGAAGTTGAAGACACCTTCACCATCACCATTGATACCACAGCAAACGCGGTTCCGGTGATTAATGATGCCGACGATAACGTGGGTAATGTCCAAGGTAAGTTGAACAACGGTGATCACACCGATGACAA
>NZ_CANMSS010000046.1 GCF_947500695.1 uncultured Pseudoteredinibacter sp. | reverse complement strand
TTGTCATCGGTGTGATCACCGTTGTTCAACTTACCTTGGACATTACCCACGTTATCGTCGGCATCATTAATCACCGGCACCGCATTCGGCGTGGTATCAATGGTGATAGTAAAGGTGTCATCAACTTCATTACCCGATGCATCTTCGGCCGTGGCTTTAAAGGTAACCGCACCTTCAGGTAAAGCATCCGCGCCTGGAATTTGAATCTTCCACTCGCCATTACCATCGGCTGT
>NZ_CANMSS010000045.1 GCF_947500695.1 uncultured Pseudoteredinibacter sp. | reverse complement strand
GCCGAAGTTACCTTGGAAGTGAACGGTAAAAAATACGGTCCTGTCACAGCTGATGGTAGCGGCGAGTGGAAGATTCAAATTCCAAGTGCGGATGCTTTACCTGAAGGTGCGGTTACCTTTAAAGCTAAGGCTAAAGATGCTTCGGGTAATGAAGTTGAAGATACCTTCACCATCACGATTGATACCACGCCGAATGCGGTTCCGGTGATTAATGATGCCGACGATAACGTGGGTAATGT
>NZ_CANMSS010000044.1 GCF_947500695.1 uncultured Pseudoteredinibacter sp. | reverse complement strand
GCCGAAGTTACCTTGGAAGTGAACGGTAAAAAATACGGTCCTGTCACAGCTGATGGTAGCGGCGAGTGGAAGATTCAGATTCCAAATGCGGATGCCTTACCTGAAGGTGCGGTTACCTTTAAAGCTAAGGCTAAAGATGCTTCGGGTAATGAAGTTGAAGACACCTTCACCATCACGATTGATACCACGCCGAATGCGGTTCCGGTGATTAATGATGCCGACGATAACGTGGGTAATGT
>NZ_CANMSS010000043.1 GCF_947500695.1 uncultured Pseudoteredinibacter sp. | reverse complement strand
GCGCCGATGGTAGTGTGGGCTTTGCCCATGTGAGAGTAGGTCATCGTCAAGCTTTTATTCCAAAGAACCCCTGTCGGTAATCCGGCAGGGGTTTTTTACTATTAGTGTAAGCTGTTGATTTTTATCCAGCTTTCGGCAAAAAAGTTTGAAAAAACTGCTTGCCAAACAAAACGGAGTGTGTAGAATACGCCTCCCTGATCAAGACGAGGTCTTGGTCGCAACGACAAGCTCCAGCAGCTGTCGGTTGTTTAA
>NZ_CANMSS010000042.1 GCF_947500695.1 uncultured Pseudoteredinibacter sp. | reverse complement strand
TCTTCTACTATTCTTTCCCCTGCACTGTACCCCCCAATCCCCCCTTTTCTTTTAAAATTGTGGATGAATACTGCCATTTGTCTCAAGATCTAGTTACGCCAAGCTTAAAAAAGCACCGACTCGGTGCCACTTTTTCAAGTTGATAACGGACTAGCCTTATTTTAACTTGCTATTTCTAGCTCTAAAACAAATTGGGAGGAATGACCGTCGGTGTTTCGTCCTTTCCACAAGATATATAAAGCAGATGTGCATC
>NZ_CANMSS010000041.1 GCF_947500695.1 uncultured Pseudoteredinibacter sp. | reverse complement strand
AACGAGCCTAAGCCATCCGGAGCACTGATCGTAAATGTATTGCCAGTTGCCGTACCATCTTCTTGAACGCTTTCATCGCCAGTTGCACCAGCATTGTTATCATCGATAGTGACCGTTGGCGCGCCATCGGTGGTACCAGTGACGGTAATCGTTACGGTGGTAGTCGAGAAGCTTCCGTCATTATCTTTTAAGGTGTAGCTGAATGTATCGGTGGCTGTTGCGCCTTCGGCAAGCGCGGCCGCACCTGCACCTGGGTTGTAGGTATAAGAGCCATCCGCTTGCAGGGTTAACGAACCAAGCGAGCCTGCAAT
>NZ_CANMSS010000040.1 GCF_947500695.1 uncultured Pseudoteredinibacter sp. | reverse complement strand
TCTAGCTGCTTAATTCTCTTCTCAGCCGCACTTAGCTTATCTTCTACTTCCTGAACTGGGTCAGTTCTATCAGGCCTCCTTTTGGGCGAAGGCTTTGATGGCTTCATATTTTTATTTTCCTTTAATTCACCCCTCCGATGCTCCATCTGCCATCGATAAAGCATAACCGGATGAATGTCTAGCGAGCTAGCAACATCCTTTGACATAACGTCAGGGTGATTGGCCAACTTAACGGCTTGGAGCTTGAACGCCAACGTGTACCGATCGTAATTTCTCTTTTTGGTCTGTCCCATACTATACCTCTTTCATTGACAAAATTACTGTCCATGAAAGTGGTT
>NZ_CANMSS010000039.1 GCF_947500695.1 uncultured Pseudoteredinibacter sp. | reverse complement strand
GCGGGTGCAAATCCAGGTGACCCAGCCACATGGAGTACGGATCCAAGCCCAGCACTAGGCAATGGCAGTTACAAAGTGACGGCGAAGGTCGTTGATAAAGCGGGTAATGAATCCAATGAGACGACTTCATTAAACTTTGATATCGATACGGCAACGCCAGGTGCACCAAGTATTGTGAGTGTGATTGATGATGTGCCTGCCGTAGCCGGTGGTCCGGATGAAACCATCGCTCATGAAGGCATCACTAATGATGATCGCCCAACCATTACGGGTACCGGTCCTAAAAATGCCACCATCCGTATTTACGATGGTGATCCGGCTAACGGTGGTACTAAGTTATTCGAAAC
>NZ_CANMSS010000038.1 GCF_947500695.1 uncultured Pseudoteredinibacter sp. | reverse complement strand
TTATGTCAAAGGATGTTGCTAGCTCGCTCGACATTCATCCTGTCATGCTTTATCGATGGCAGATGGAGCATCGGCGGAGTGAATTAAAGGAAGATAAAAACATGAAACCATCAAAGCCTTCCCCCAAAAGGAGGCCTGATAGAACTGACCCAGTTCAAGAAGTAGAAGATAAGCTAAGTGCAGCTGAAAAGAGAATTAAACAGCTAGAGAAAGAGCTGGCAAACCGAATCGATGAGCTAGACCTACTAAAAAAGGCCGAACGGTTCTTCCAAAGGAAAAAGTAAAGCTCTATGAGCTAGTTGAGGAGAACCGGACATTCAAGAGTGTTTGCAGGCTCTGTGACTTACTTGGAGTATCCCGAAGCGGATT
>NZ_CANMSS010000037.1 GCF_947500695.1 uncultured Pseudoteredinibacter sp. | reverse complement strand
CAGCGATTACCGGCGTAGTTGCGGGTACACAAACTGGCGATATCTCTGGTGGTGTTAATACGGCTATCGCGGGATCGTTGGGTTCTCTTACTCTGCAAGCTGATGGTACTTATACCTACACCCCTGGTGCCGGTGCAGCCGCCTTAGCAGAAGGTGCAACGGCCACTGATACATTTAGCTACACCCTAAAAGATGCGGACGGAAGTTTCTCAACTACTACAGTAACGATTACCGTGACAGGCACAACTGACGGGTTGCCTACAGTTACGATCACGGATAACAACGCGGGCGCCACGGGCGATGAGAGTGTTGTTGAAGATAGCAGCTCAACTGGCAATACATTTACGATCAGTGCTCCGGATGGCTTAGGCTCGCTGAGCATTGCAGGGCAGGCAATTACGGCAGCTGCCTTAAA
>NZ_CANMSS010000036.1 GCF_947500695.1 uncultured Pseudoteredinibacter sp. | reverse complement strand
GATTACCGTGGACACTGTAGCGCCGGAGAAACCGGATCTTGGAAACGGCACCTTAAGCGCAACCGATGATCAAGGTCAGAAAGTGGGGCCGATCAACGAAGGTGATACCACCGATGATGCGAAACCGTTGTTGGATGGTACGGTGGACGTACCGAACGGCAAAGTGGTTGTGATTATCGATGGCGGTACGCCGAATGAGCGTCGCGTTACGGTCGATGTTGATGATCAAGGTAAGTGGAATTACACCCCAGAGCCGGCTTTGGTTGATGGTTTGCATAAAGTTCAAATTGCGTTGATTGATGAAGCGGGCAACGGTCCTGGTGATCCAAGTGACCCATTGAGCTTCACCGTTGATACCAGTGCGGTGACGGTCACTATCGATAAAGCGGTAGATGATGTGCCGAGTCCAGGTGAGCCTGC
>NZ_CANMSS010000035.1 GCF_947500695.1 uncultured Pseudoteredinibacter sp. | reverse complement strand
CCATCTACATCGGCACCACCAACATCGGTGCGAACGTTTCCGGTAGCATTGGTAACAGCATCAGTTGAATCTGTATCGGCATTGGCAACCGGAGCCGTATCGGTAATTAAAATATCTAAAGTACCGTTAGCGGTTGTGCCATCGCTGTCCGTTACGACGACCGCTAAGCCATCAACAACTTCGCCACCACTGTGATCTTTGGCCGTGCCGCTTGGATCGTAGTTATAAGTGACCTCACCAGTGGATGAGTTGTAGTCGGTAATGGTTAATACACCTTCTGGAGTATTAACAGTAATGTTGCTGGTTGAGGCATTGTTTAAGGCAGCTGCCGTAATTGCCTGCCCTGCAATGCTCAACGAGCCTAAGCCATCCGGAGCACTGATCGTAAATGTATTGCCAGTTGCCGTACCATCTTCTTGAACGCTTTCATC
>NZ_CANMSS010000034.1 GCF_947500695.1 uncultured Pseudoteredinibacter sp. | reverse complement strand
CGATCCCGCGATAGCCGTATTAACACCACCAGAGATATCGCCAGTTTGTGTACCCGCAACTACGCCGGTAATCGCTGCTGCATCAGCACCATCTACATCAGCGCCACCAACATCAGTTCTAACATTACCCGTTGCGTTATTGTCGGCATCAGTTGAATCGGCATCCGCGTTTGCGACCGGGGCAGTATCGGTAATTAAGATGTCTAAAGTACCGTTAGCTGTCGTGCCATCGCTGTCGGTTACCACCACCGCCAAGCTATCAACTACTTCGCCACCACTGTGATCTTTGGCTGTACCGTTTGGATCGTAGCTGTAAGTAACCTCGCCCGTGCCCGAATTGTAATCGGTAATAGTTAATACACCTTCTGGAGTATTAACGGTGATGTTGCTGGTTGAAGCGTTGTTTAATGCAGCTGCGGTAATATTTTGTCCAGCTATGCTGAGCGAACCTAAACC
>NZ_CANMSS010000033.1 GCF_947500695.1 uncultured Pseudoteredinibacter sp. | reverse complement strand
TCGGTTGCGCTTAAGGTGCCGTTTCCAAGATCCGGTTTCTCCGGCGCTACAGTGTCCACGGTAATCGTGTAAGGACCGGTTACCGGACTCTCTTGACCATTAGCCGCTTTGGCATCAGCGTAGAAGTTGTAGTCACCATCAGCCAGCTCTTGCGCCGCCGTTGGTGTATAACTCCAGTTACCCTGACCATCGCTGGTGGTCTCGAACAACTTAGTGCCACCGTTAGCTGGATCACCATCGTAAATACGGATGGTGGCATTCTTAGGACCGGTACCGGTAATGGTTGGACGGTTATCGTTGGTGATACCTTCATGAGCGATGGTTTCATCCGGACCACCCGCTACGGCAGGCACATCATCAATCACACTCACAATACTTGGCGCACCTGGTGTTGCCGTATCGATATCAAAGTTTAATGACGTCGTCTCATTGGATTCATTACCCGCTTTATCAACGAC
>NZ_CANMSS010000032.1 GCF_947500695.1 uncultured Pseudoteredinibacter sp. | reverse complement strand
ATAACGCCCACATAAAAGGCGGAGCGTCAGCGACGTCCAGCGCAACGAAGTGGAGCGATTTTTGATGTGCTTGTTATGCATTTACAATAACACCTGCATACTAAGAGTGCACTCAGCGTCACTATAATAGAAGGCCATCTCTAAGTTTCTTAAAGAGTCTGTGGTTCCAGTTAACGTTGTCACAGCCATCCCATTTTTAATGCCAAAAGCAATTGGATACCAGAACTCTGCGACCTCGCCCTTAGTAAGAAGCATCGTCTCAATAGGGGCGCCTTCATAATTGCTTAATACGCTAATTTTGATGGTATCCATATGTCCGTGGTTCCCACCGGTCTTTGCACCCTCAGTAATACGCTGAACATCGAACTTTATATCGTTCTTTGAAAGATCTACAAAGCAGGCTGAAAACGACTTTGCGGATAGGAGCGTAAAGATGATCAATACTAGATACTTCATTCGAAACCTACGGGTGCATAACGC
>NZ_CANMSS010000031.1 GCF_947500695.1 uncultured Pseudoteredinibacter sp. | reverse complement strand
ACTTTCCACCTTGTTAAAGAACGTCTGATTGTAAAAATCAGAAGAAAAATATTTCCAAGAAATACTTTTCTTCTGAACTCTACTTTGCAGTGATTATGATGCTTGTTTACCATTTCGAGACCCCTCTTCAAGAGAAGAAATGGTGGAGCTATGCGGGATCGAACCGCAGACCTCTTGGATGCAAACCAAGCGCTCTCCCAGCTGAGCTATAGCCCCTTTTCTAGATTTTCTTACTGAAGTTTCATCAAGCAAAAGAAAATATAATTTTCGTTAGGCGAGGCGAATCGGCGCGTAATGTGCGTCTAGCACATGAGTGGCGATTCAACGAAGCATAACGGAAATTTGGTAGGCCTGGGCAGACTTGAACTGCCGACCTCACCCTTATCAGGGGTGCGCTCTAACCAGCTGAGCTACAGGCCTATAAAACTTGCGTCTTATGCCGGCCCAAGGTCACCTGGACCATCACTGCAATCAGTCTAATCAAGCAATGCGTGTGAGCACTTACGAAGCGGGACAATATCGTTTAAGGAGGTGATCCAGCCCCAGGTTC
>NZ_CANMSS010000030.1 GCF_947500695.1 uncultured Pseudoteredinibacter sp. | reverse complement strand
AATTGGATCGATTGACTATAAGAACAGGAAAAATGGGGCTTTGTTAAAACTTAGCCATACCACTTGCATCGTGCAGGCACTCGGGGTCGGAACCCGCGGGTTCTGACCCCACTTTGGGATGAATTCAGTACGACCCACCATAAAAAAAAGGGCCGCCCGTGCCAGCTTTTACTATCTCAGATGAAATTCGGACTGGATTAATCACAATAGGCTAAGGCTTATTGTGACCCTGCGGGCTTCGTCGCTAACGCTCCTCGTTCTGAATGCTAGGTCGCATTCAGTCGAACCGACTGAAGGAACCAAGTCCAGCACGGCCCACCATAAAAAAAGGGCCGCCCGAATGGGCAGCCCTTTTTGTATGGTGGGTCGTACTGGATTCGAACCAGTGACCAATTGGTTAAAAGCCAACTGCTCTACCAACTGAGCTAACGACCCGTAAACTCGTGGTATAAAAGTTCTGTGTGATTTAAAGCCGCTCAGTTAAAACTTCAAATCTAAATATGGTGGGTCGTACTGGATTCGAACCAGTGACCAATTGGTTAAAAGCCAACTGCTCTACCAACTGAGCTAACGACC
>NZ_CANMSS010000029.1 GCF_947500695.1 uncultured Pseudoteredinibacter sp. | reverse complement strand
GAAACCACCATCCATGATGAGACCACTCCAGGTACGCCTCCAGGTCCGGGTCCACACCCAGATCCAACGCCGAACCCAGGTCCAGAAGATACTGTGTTTGCGGTGATCGACAGCAATGGTCCGGTAAGCGAAGGCGCGGACTCTGTCTTTACCGTATCGCTGTTTGATGTGAACGGTAACCCTGTGACGGTCACTTCTGATATGGAAGTGAATGTAGTGTTTGCTAACGGCACCGCGGAAGACGGTGACTACACCGCAACCGCACAAACCGTGACCGTAGCGACGGGTGATAGCACCACGACCGTTACCGTTCCAACCGCACAAGACGCGGACTTCGATGATGAGACCTTTACGGCCACCATCGCGGGCGTAGGGGCGGGTGCTTCTCAGTTTGAAAATGTGGACACCACCACCGGTGTGACCGTGGGCGGTACGCCTCGCACGCCAAGTGCGGAAGCGACCATCAACGATGACGACGTACCACCGACCGTATCGATCGACGATGTAACGGTGAACGAAGACGCCGGCACCATGACCTTTACGGTGAGCTTGTCGAACAGCACCACCCAAGATGTGACGTTCGATTTTGACACCAATAATGG
>NZ_CANMSS010000028.1 GCF_947500695.1 uncultured Pseudoteredinibacter sp. | reverse complement strand
ATGGAATTGCGTGAGCTATTGGAAACTTATGAGTTCCCAGGCGACGACACTCCAATCATCGCGGGTTCTGCGTTGATGGCTCTAAATGGCCAAGACGACAACGAGTTGGGTACTTCGGCTGTTAAGAAGCTGGTTGAGACTCTAGACGAGTACATTCCTGAGCCAGAGCGTGCTATCGATGGTGCTTTCATTCTTCCAATCGAAGACGTTTTCTCGATCCAGGGTCGTGGTACTGTAGTAACCGGTCGTGTTGAGCGCGGTATCGTTAAAGTTGGTGAAGAAATCGAAATCGTTGGTATCAAGGACACTACTACCACTACTTGTACTGGTGTAGAGATGTTCCGTAAGTTGCTAGACGAAGGTCGTGCCGGTGAGAACGTTGGTGTACTACTACGTGGTACTAAGCGTGACGAAGTTGAGCGTGGTCAGGTATTGGCTGCTCCAGGTTCAATCAACCCGCACACCAAGTTCGAAGGTGAAGTATACGTACTGTCTAAAGATGAAGGTGGTCGTCACACTCCATTCTTTAAAGGCTACCGTCCACAGTTTTACTTCCGTACTACTGACGTAACTGGTGCTTGTGAATTGCCAGAAGGCGTTGAGATGGTAATGCCAGGTGACAACATTCAGATGTCTGTTACCTTGATCTGCCCAATCGCCATGGACGAAGGTCTACGCTTCGCGATTCGTGAAGGTGGCCGTACCGTTGGTGCTGGTGTTGTATCTAAGAT
>NZ_CANMSS010000027.1 GCF_947500695.1 uncultured Pseudoteredinibacter sp. | reverse complement strand
CGCAATCGAAGAGCTGCATCAGGGCTTTAAGAAAACATATGGTGCACGTCGAATACACAGGGAGTTAAAGAATCAAGGGTTATCATGCAGCGTCAGGCGTGTACAGCGACTTATGAAGGAGCTAGGGATCAATGCATCCACAAAGGGTTTATACACTTGGACCCCAGGAAAACACGCCTTCTACTCTTCCACATTGAATGCGTTAAAAATAGCAAGCTCGCCTACAGGTGTTGGTGAGCAATGGGCTGGCGACTTTACCTATATAAAGACGAAGAGTGGTTGGTTATATCATGCGGTTGTAATTGATTTGTATAGTCGTCACGTTGTTGGCTGGTCTTTTAGCCGAAAGAGAAATAGTGAATTAACTAAAAGTGCATTGAATATGGCCTTATTGCGGCGCCCACCGAAAGTAGGCTGTATTTTTCACTCAGATCAAGGTATTGAATATGCGGCGCACGATTTTAGAGACTTAGTTGAAGCGTCTGGCTTAGTAAGAAGCATGAGTAGAAAAGGAAATCCACTCGACAATGCGCATGTTGAATCATTCTTTCACAGCATGAAAACCGAGTTAGTGCACCAGACAATGTATGATACCGCTATCGATGCAGTAACAAGTATTATCGAGTACATTGATTTTTATAATCACGACCGGATTCACTCCTCGCTTGGGTATCAATCGCCGGTGAATTATGAAAAACTATGTGCATGAAAGTGTCCACAAAAGTGGTAGCAGATCA
>NZ_CANMSS010000026.1 GCF_947500695.1 uncultured Pseudoteredinibacter sp. | reverse complement strand
TCACTGGTGGTTTCGAATAACTTAGTACCACCGTTAGCCGGATCACCATCGTAAATACGGATGGTGGCATTTTTAGGGCCGGTACCCGTAATGGTTGGGCGATCATCATTAGTGATGCCTTCATGAGCGATGGTTTCATCTGGACCACCGGCTACGGCCGGCACATCATCGATCACACTCACAATACTTGGTGCACCTGGTGTTGCCGTATCGATATCAAAGTTTAATGACGTCGTCTCATTGGATTCATTACCCGCTTTATCAACGACCTTCGCGGTTACTTTGTAGCTGCCATTGCCTAGTGCTGGACTTGGATCCGTGCTCCATGTCGCAGGGTCTCCAGGATTCGCCCCTGCCGTGAGTGCAACTCCGGTAATGGTTTGAATAATGTTGTCGTTCTCATCACGAATGATCACCGTAACGGTGGAATCCATCGCAACTTCAGCCGCATTCACTTCACCACTGAAGGTTGGGGTCGCATCATCAATCGTCGAGTTATTAACGATGGTGCCCGTTACCAAACCAACATCGTCAGTACCAATAAAGTTGGTGATGTCATCCGGTGAGGTGCGATCAACCGTAATTGAGAATGGCGCTGTACGTGCCGACTCATTACCCACATCGTCTACACTGCTCGCGGTGTAAACATGCTCACCTTCTGGCAAGGCTGTCGTCGGTGTGTACGTCCAACTGCCATCAGGCTGAACCGTCACTTCATCAACGAAGCTACCGTCTTTGTAAATACGGATGGTTTCACCCGCGGTACCGGTACCATTAATCTTCGGCGTGTTGTCATCGGT
>NZ_CANMSS010000025.1 GCF_947500695.1 uncultured Pseudoteredinibacter sp. | reverse complement strand
CTCTTCCTCGGGCAAACTTTCTGCTACTTCGGAGATGTAATTGTGGAGCTCAACAATACCCATAAGGTGTTTAACGCTTTGTGCAGGGGCAGTTGGAACGCAGTGTAAACTGTCCCGGTGCGAAGCGCCCTTGCTGCCACAACTTGTATGGTTCAATTCCATCTAAATTCACAGTTTCAAATCCTTTTCCTAACGGGTAAATTGAGACCCACCTTGGGCGGCCACCCAAGGCCTTGTTGATTATAGTTCGTTGCGCGACAGGTTTGTAAAAGCCGTTAACAAGTATGAACGTAATCAACACTCACTAGGCATAACTCGAATAGTCATGTGGGCCTCGAGCCCGAATAGCAAGGCGGAGATAGCTTATCCTATGAACACTCAAGAGATCAATGTCGGTATCGACACCAGCTCCACACAACTCGATATTTATGTGAGACCTACAGGCCAATTTTTTAGCGTTAAAAACGATAAGGAGGGCATTAAAAATGCAGTCAAAGATATTCAGGTTTTAAAACCCAGCCGCGTCTTGATTGAGTCTACCGGAAGGCTTGAATTAGAGTTTGTAATTGCCGCTCATAAAGCTGGGCTGCCCATTGTTGTTTGCAACCCAGGCCAGGTACGTCAGTTTGCTAAAGCGGCTGGGCGTATTGCCAAAACAGACAAGCTCGATGCTATGGATATTGCCCACTACGGTGAAGCAATGAAGCCTAGATTGTCTAGCATAAAACCCGAAAAACTAAGGGCAATCAGTGATTTACTCACTGTTCGAAGCCAGTGCCTTGAAATGAGTACCATGCAAAAGAATAGGTTGAAACGCATGCCAAAGACAGTGCACAAACCTATCCAAAATATTCTTAAATCAATTAAGAAAGAACTCGACTCGATAGACAAGCAACTAAACAAACTCGTTGATAGCGTCTCCGAATGGAGGCAAAAGAGAGATTTACTACTAAGCGCTAAAGGCGTCGGCAATGTACTCGCTTACACCCTCATGAGTGAGCTACCCGAATTGGGAACATTGAACCGCAAGCAAATTGCAGCACTAGTCGGAATCGCGCCCATGAACCGTGATAGCGGCAGCTACCAAGGTAAGCGATATATACGTGGCGGCAGGCACAGAGTAAGAACTGTTTTGTTTGTATCAATGATGTCAGCCATCCAATGCCACCCCAAATTGAAACCAATGTATGAACGCATGGTAGCTGCCGGAAAACCAAAGAAAGTTGCACTAATCGCTTGCATGAGAAAGCAACTAATAATCCTAAATGTGATGGTGAAAAATAATACTTATTGGGATGAAACTATGGTGTAAATTTAGGGTTTGACACCATAGTCACTTGTTAAGCAATCTTAGCCTCCGAAATTACGATACCACACATACTATAAAGTCTTGAAAAGTACTCAAACGCCTCATTCTCAACAAACGGGAGAACTTTCTCCAATTCTTTTTCGCACTTTTGCAATATTTGAAAACGCTCTATATCCAATGACCCGCTTTCCTTATTTACGAAGCTACTAATGCAGCCCGATGCATAGCTATCAACAGAGGTTACACATACTCCATTTACATCTTTTCCACCAAAGTCAGATGGAAATTTTGTATTTGTGTGTTGTATCCAAAGCTCAGTAATAGTCATAGATTCATATGCTTAACGCTCAAATTTGCGGCGAACGCCAGTGAGTCCGAGCGCTCTAGCGCTGAACAACATTTTCTTGTTATGACGTTG
>NZ_CANMSS010000023.1 GCF_947500695.1 uncultured Pseudoteredinibacter sp. | reverse complement strand
TTCAGAAGAAAAGTATTTCTTGGAAATATTTTTCTTCTGATTTTTACAATCAGACGTTCTTTAACAAGGTGGAAAGTAAAGTTGTAATACTGCAAATTAATTGACGAGTATGTAACAAAAGTCTATCTGACTAACTAACATACCTGTCCGGCGAATTTATTGTTTTTACAAATCATGAGATCCAGTGTTATGGAGTCCGGTCTGGACTTTGTAACATTAATCGAATTTTGTAAGTCGTGCACATTCAGTTGCTTGAGTTATATGGTCAAGCGACTAAGCGCATACGGTGGATGCCTTGGCAGACAGAGGCGATGAAGGACGTAGGAGCCTGCGATAAGGTTAGGGGAGCTGGCAAACACGCTTTGATCCTAACATTTCCGAATGGGGAAACCCACCCGCTTGCGGGTATCCATAGCTGAATACATAGGCTATGGAGGCGAACCCGGGGAACTGAAACATCTAAGTACCCGGAGGAAAAGAAATCAACCGAGATTCCCTTAGTAGCGGCGAGCGAACGGGGATTAGCCCTTAAGCAACTTGTGTTTTAGTGGAACCTTCTGGAAAGTTGGGCGATACAGGGTGATAGCCCCGTACACGAAAAGGCACTTGTTGTGAAATCGAGTAGGTCGGGACACGTGATATCCTGACTGAATATGGGGGGACCATCCTCCAAGGCTAAATACTCCTGTCTGACCGATAGTGAACCAGTACCGTGAGGGAAAGGCGAAAAGAACCCCTGTGAGGGGAGTGAAATAGAACCTGAAACCGTATGCGTACAAGCAGTAGGAGCAGACTTGTTCTGTGACTGCGTACCTTTTGTATAATGGGTCAGCGACTTATTGTCAGTGGCAAGGTTAACCGTTTAGGGGAGCCGTAGGGAAACCGAGTCTTAATAGGGCGTCGAGTCGCTGGCAATAGACCCGAAACCGAGCGATCTATCCATGGCCAGGGTGAAGGTTAGGTAACACTGACTGGAGGCCCGAACCCACGTATGTTGAAAAATGCGGGGATGAGCTGTGGATCGGAGTGAAAGGCTAATCAAGCTCGGAGATAGCTGGTTCTCCCCGAAATCTATTTAGGTAGAGCCTCATGTATCACCACTGGGGGTAGAGCACTGTTAAGGCTAGGGGGTCATCCCGACTTACCAACCCTTTGCAAACTCCGAATACCAGTGAGTGCAATCATGGGAGACACACTATGGGTGCTAACGTCCATAGTGGAAAGGGAAACAACCCAGACCGCCAGCTAAGGTCCCTAATACCAATTAAGTGGGAAACGATGTGGGAAGGCCCAGACAGCTAGGAGGTTGGCTTAGAAGCAGCCATCCTTTAAAGAAAGCGTAATAGCTCACTAGTCGAGTCGGCCTGCGCGGAAGATGTAACGGGGCTAAATTGGTAACCGAAGCTGCGGCTGCTATTTATAGCAGGGTAGGGGAGCGTTCTGTAAGCGGCTGAAGGTGTGCTGTGAGGCATGCTGGACGTATCAGAAGTGCGAATGCTGACATGAGTAACGATAAGGGGAGTGAAAAACTCCCCCGCCGGAAGACCAAGGGTTCCTGTCCAACGCTAATCGGGACAGGGTTAGTCGACCCCTAAGGCGAGGCCGAAAGGCGTAGTCGATGGGAAACAGGTTAATATTCCTGTACCTCTTATAACTGCGATGGAGGGACGGAGAAGGCTAAACTAGCACGGCGTTGGTTGTCCGTGTTTAAGGCTGTAGGCTGAGATCTTAGGCAAATCCGGGATCTTAAGGCTGAGAGCTGATGACGAGACTCATTTATGAGTTGAAGTAGTTGATGCCATGCTTCCAAGAAAAGCTTCTAAGCTTCAGGTTATAAGGGATCGTACCCCAAACCGACACAGGTGGTCAGGTAGAGAATACTAAGGCGCTTGAGAGAACTCGGGTGAAGGAACTAGGCAAAATGGTACCGTAACTTCGGGAGAAGGTACGCCGGTTTTGGTGATGGGACTTGCTCCCTAAGCTGAGGCTGGCCGAAGTGACCAGGTGGCTGCAACTGTTTATTAAAAACATAGCACTCTGCAAACACGTAAGTGGACGTATAGGGTGTGACGCCTGCCCGGTGCCGGAAGGTTAATTGATGGGGTTAGCACTTGTGCGAAGCTCTTGATCGAAGCCCCGGTAAACGGCGGCCGTAACTATAACGGTCCTAAGGTAGCGAAATTCCTTGTCGGGTAAGTTCCGACCTGCACGAATGGCGTAATGATGGCCACGCTGTCTCCACCCGAGACTCAGTGAAATTGAACTCGCAGTTAAGATGCTGTGTTCCCGCGGCTAGACGGAAAGACCCCGTGAACCTTTACTACAGCTTGACACTGAACTTTGAGCCTACTTGTGTAGGATAGCTGGGAGGCTTTGAAACTTAGTCGCTAGATTAAGTGGAGCCGATCTTGAAATACCAGCCTGGTATGTTTGAGGTTCTAACGTAGGTCCCTTATCGGGATTGCAGACAGTGTCTGGTGGGTAGTTTGACTGGGGCGGTCTCCTCCCAAAGAGTAACGGAGGAGCACGAAGGTACCCTAATCATGGTCGGAAATCATGAGATTAGTGCAATGGCATAAGGGTGCTTGACTGAGAGACTGACACGTCGATCAGGTACGAAAGTAGGTCATAGTGATCCGGTGGTTCTGTATGGAAGGGCCATCGCTCAACGGATAAAAGGTACTCCGGGGATAACAGGCTGATACCGCCCAAGAGTTCACATCGACGGCGGTGTTTGGCACCTCGATGTCGGCTCATCACATCCTGGGGCTGAAGCCGGTCCCAAGGGTATGGCTGTTCGCCATTTAAAGTGGTACGCGAGCTGGGTTTAGAACGTCGTGAGACAGTTCGGTCCCTATCTGCCGTGGGCGTTGGAAAATTGAGAAGAGCTGCTCCTAGTACGAGAGGACCGGAGTGGACGAACCTCTGGTGTTCGGGTTGTCATGCCAATGGCATTGCCCGGTAGCTACGTTCGGACGGGATAACCGCTGAAAGCATCTAAGCGGGAAGCCTCCTTCAAGATAAGTTTTCCCTGGGAATTTAATTCCCCTAAAGGGCCGTTGAAGACTACGACGTTGATAGGCTGGGTGTGGAAGCGTTGTAAGGCGTTGAGCTAACCAGTACTAATTGCCCGTGAGGCTTGACCATATAACTGAGGCTACTGAATGTGGCTGAGGATAGGTATGGTAAGAGAGTCTAGATAGACTGAACACATACAGAATTAATTTGCACTGAGATTGTTCCTGACAATCCCAGCACTTCCTCCATCCGTGGAGGTCGATACAACTTTACGAATGACTGCGCAGTGTAACTGCTAGTGATTCGGACTTCGAAAGAAGTACTTCCACCACCCTATTTGAGTGAGTGCGGCCTAGATCTGATATCTAATAAGACCAACCACAAACTCATCCAAGTTTGCTTGACGACCATAGCGAGTTGGAACCACCTGATCCCATCCCGAACTCAGAAGTGAAACGACTCAGCGCCGATGGTAGTGTGGGCTTTGCCCATGTGAGAGTAGGTCATCGTCAAGCTTTTATTCCAAAGAACCCCTGTCGG
>NZ_CANMSS010000022.1 GCF_947500695.1 uncultured Pseudoteredinibacter sp. | reverse complement strand
CCATCTACATCGGCACCACCAACATCGGTGCGAACGTTTCCGGTAGCATTGGTAACAGCATCAGTTGAATCTGTATCCGCATTAGCTATCGGAGCCGTATCGGTAATTAAAATATCTAAAGTACCGTTAGCGGTTGTGCCGTCGCTGTCAGTTACGACAACTGCGAGACTATCAACAACTTCGCCACCACTGTGATCTTTGGCCGTACCACTTGGATCGTAGCTGTAAGTAACCTCGCCCGTGCCCGAGTTGAAGTCGGTGATGGTTAGTACACCTTCTGGAGTATTAACGGTGATATTACTTGTTGAAGCGTTGTTTAGGGCCGCCGCTGTAATATTTTGTCCGGCAATGCTTAAAGAGCCTAGACCATCAGGCGTGCTAATGGTGAAGCTTTTACCCGAAACATTTGCGTCTTCAACAACACTTTCATCACCGGTTGCACCAGCATTATTGTCATCGATGGTGACCGTTGGTGCGCCATCGCTGCTGCCAGTTACGGTGATAACAACCGTAGTTGTTGAGAAACTTCCATCGGTATCTTTTAAGGTGTAGCTGAATGTATCGGTGGCTGTTGCGCCTTCTGCTAAGGCGGCCGCACCAGCACCTGGGGTGTAAGTATATGAGCCATCCGCTTGCAGGGTTAACGAACCAAGCGAGCCCGCGATAGCCGTATTAACACCACCGGAGATATCACCTGTTTGCGTGCCAGCAACCACACCAGTAATCGCTGCAGCATCAGCGCCATCTACATCGGCGCCACCAACATCAGTTCTAACATTACCCGTCGCGTTGGTAACAGCATCAGTTGAATCGGCATCCGCGTTTGCTACTGGCGCCGTGTCGGTAATTAAAATATCTAAAGTACCGTTAGCGGTTGTGCCATCACTGTCCGTTACGACAACCACTAAGCTATCAACAACTTCGCCACCACTGTGATCCTTGGCCGTACCGTTTGGATCGTAGCTGTAAATAACCTCGCCCGTGCCCGAGTTGTAATCGGTAATGGTTAATACACCCTCTGGAGTATTAACAGTGATGTTGCTGGTTGAAGCGTTGTTTAATGCAGCTGCGGTAATATTTTGTCCAGCTATGCTGAGCGAACCTAAACCGTCTGGCGCATTAATGTTGAAGCTGTTACCCGAAACATTTGTGTCTTCAACAACACTTTCATCACCGGTTGCACCAGCATTATTGTCATCGATGGTGACCGTTGGTGCGCCATCGCTGCTGCCAGTTACGGTGATAACAACCGTAGTTGTTGAGAAACTTCCATCGGTATCTTTTAAGGTGTAGCTGAATGTATCGGTGGCTGTTGCGCCTTCTGCTAAGGCGGCCGCACCAGCACCTGGGGTGTAAGTATATGAGCCATCCGCTTGCAGGGTTAACGAACCAAGCGAGCCCGCGATAGCCGTATTAACACCACCGGAGATATCGCCAGTTTGTGTACCCGCAACTACGCCGGTAATCGCTGCTGCATCAGCACCATCTACATCGGCGCCACCAACATCGGTACGAACATTACCTGTTGCGTTATTGTCGGCATCAGTTGAATCGGCATCCTCGTTTGCTACTGGCGCCGTGTCGGTAATTAAAATATCTAAAGTACCGTTAGCGGTTGTGCCATCACTGTCGGTTACCACTACTGCCAAGCTATCAACAACTTCGCCACCACTGTGATCTTTGGCCGTACCACTTGGATCGTAGCTGTAAGTAACCTCACCCGTGCCCGAGTTGAAGTCGGTGATGGTTAGTACACCTTCTGGAGTATTAACGGTGATATTACTTGTTGAAGCGTTGTTTAGGGCCGCCGCTGTAATATTTTGTCCGGCAATGCTTAAAGAGCCTAGACCATCAGGCGTGCTAATGGTGAAGCTTTTACCCGAAACATTTGCGTCTTCAACAACACTTTCATCACCGGTTGCACCAGCATTATTGTCATCGATGGTGACCGTTGGTGCGCCATCGCTGCTGCCAGTTACGGTGATAACAACCGTAGTTGTTGAGAAACTTCCATCGGTATCTTTTAAGGTGTAGCTGAATGTATCGGTGGCTGTTGCGCCTTCTGCTAAGGCGGCCGCACCTGCACCTGGGTTGTAGGTATAAGTACCATCAGCTTGCAGAGTAAGAGAACCCAACGAACCCGCGATAGCCGTATTAACACCACCAGAGATATCGCCGGTTTGCGTGCCGGCAACTACGCCGGTAATAGCAGCCGCGTCAGCGCCATCTACATCGGCGCCACCAACATCGGTACGAACATTACCTGTTGCATTGGTAACAGCATCAGTTGAATCCGTATCGGCGTTTGCAACTGGCGCCGTATCGGTAATTAAAATATCTAAAGTACCGTTCGCGGTTGTGCCATCGCTGTCCGTTACGACAACCGCTAAGCTATCAACAACTTCGCCACCACTGTGATCTTTGGCCGTGCCGCTTGGATCGTAGCTGTAAGTAACCTCACCCGTGCCCGAGTTGAAGTCGGTGATGGTTAGTACACCTTCTGGAGTATTAACGGTGATATTACTTGTTGAAGCGTTGTTTAGGGCCGCCGCTGTAATATTTTGTCCGGCAATGCTTAAAGAGCCTAGACCATCAGGCGTGCTAATGGTGAAGCTTTTACCCGAAACATTTGTGTCTTCAACAACACTTTCATCACCGGTTGCACCAGCATTATTGTCATCGATGGTGACCGTTGGTGCGCCGTCACTTGTTCCAGTGACAGTAATCGTTACGGTGGTAGTCGAGAAGCTTCCGTCATTATCTTTTAAGGTGTAGCTAAACGTATCAGTCGCCGTAGCACCTTCAGCAAGAGCGGCCGCACCTGCACCTGGGTTGTAGGTATAAGAGCCATCCGCTTGCAGGGTTAACGAACCAAGCGAGCCTGCAATTGAAGTATTAACACCACCAGAGATATCGCCGGTTTGTGTACCAGCAACTACGCCGGTAATCGCTGCAGCATCAGCGCCATCTACGTCCGCGCCACCAACATCGGTGCGAACGTTACCGATTGCGTTATTATCCGCATCAGTTGAATCCGCATCAGCGTTAGCAATTGGCGCTGTGTCAGTAATTAGAATATCTAAAGTGCCGTTAGCGGTTGTGCCATCGCTATCAGTCACAACAACTGCGAGACTATCAACAACTTCGCCACCACTATGATCTTTGGCCGTGCCGCTTGGATCGTAATTGTAGGTAACTTCGCCCGTGCCCGAGTTGTAATCGGTAATAGTTAATACACCTTCTGGAGTATTAACGGTGATATTACTTGTTGAAGCGTTGTTTAAGGCAGCTGCCGTAATTGCCTGCCCTGCAATGCTCAGCGAGCCTAAGCCATCCGGAGCACTGATCGTAAATGTGTTGCCAGTTGTGCTGCCATCTTCGACAACACTCTCGTCACCAGTTGCACCAGCATTGTTATCATCGATGGTGACCGTTGGTGCGCCATCGCTGCTGCCAGTTACGGTGATAACAACCGTAGTTGTTGAGAAGCTTCCGTCGCTATCTTTTAAGGTGTAGCTGAATGTATCGGTGGCTGTTGCGCCTTCTGCTAAGGCGGCCGCACCAGCACCCGGGGTGTAAGTATAAGAGCCATCGGCTTGCAGGGTTAACGAACCGAGCGAACCTGCAATTGAAGTGTTAACACCACCAGAGATATCGCCGGTTTGCGTGCCGGCAACTACGCCGGTAATGGCAGCCGCGTCAGCGCCATCTACATCGGCACCACCAACATCGGTGCGAACGTTTCCGGTAGCATTGGTAACAGCATCGGTTGAATCCGTATCGGCGTTTGCGACTGGCGCCGTGTCGGTAATTAAAATATCTAAAGTACCGTTAGCGGTTGTGCCATCGCTGTCAGTCACAACAACTGCGAGACTATCAACAACTTCGCCGCCACTATGATCTTTGGCCGTGCCGCCTGGATCGTAGTTATAAGTGACCTCACCAGTGGATGAGTTGTAGTCGGTAATGGTTAGCACACCCTCTGGGGTGTTAACGGTAATATTGCTAGCCGAGGCATTGTTTAATGCGGCAGCCGTAATTGTCTGCCCTGCAATGCTCAACGAGCCTAAACCATCCGGAGTGTTTATGGTGAAGGTGTTGCCAGTTACAGAGCCATCTTCTTGAACGCTTTCATCACCTGTAGCGCCAGCATTATTGTCATCAATGGTAACAGTTGGCGCACCGTCACT
>NZ_CANMSS010000021.1 GCF_947500695.1 uncultured Pseudoteredinibacter sp. | reverse complement strand
TTTGAGTAAGCCGCTTAGTCGTCTTTAAACTCAGGTTCAGATTTACTGAGGAAGGCCATAAGGGCGGTCATTTGATCAGAAGAATAGCAGCTGAGGATTTGTTGCCTATCTCCAATTTGGGGCCAGCTTTGTGGTTTTCAGCAATTAGCTAGGGCTGGGTTCGCTGCTACTGGATTTTAGAACGCCGTAGATAATTAAAAACTGAGCGACGTAATAACTGCTCATAATGGCGAAGCTAGAGGCAGCGAATGGCTCTACGAATTTATTAATTGCAATACAGCTGTCAGAGAAGATAAAGATCATTGCGCCCCATTTCGCCCAGCTTTCACCTTTAAATGCTAGGGCGCCTGCGCCCATGCTGCAAATGGCTGCGATATACAGCAATACGGGCACAGTCATCTCGCCAGTCCTCGGCAGGAGGATAAGCATCATAACTAATGCGAACGCCGACATGGCGGCAATTGGCTTCCAGGCACTCAAGCTCCGGTCTCTATTTAGCCAAAAGCGGCAAGCATATGTTAACTGAGCAGCGAGGAACGCTGATAAGCCGAGTGTGAAAGAAAGGGCGAAGTCCAATTCTAGTAATATGTCGCCGCTCGCTGAGCATAATAATGCTAGATACATCCAGCGACGTTCGGCGCTTGCTATTTTTGAAGCTAAAAAGAACGCTAGAAAAGCGATAGGGGCGGCCTTGATTAAAGGTGCAGTGATTGGGCCGTATAGTTCGCTAAAAATCAAAAAGGGTATGCAGCTTAGGGTGTAGAAAAAGGCGAGTACAAAGGGCTTTGTTATTGATGTATCGCTTTGAGGCATGACGGTTTATCTTCGCTTAAAAGTTTGTGAACTGTTCATATTACCGGTTTAACATGCCTAGGGGGTATTTGGTTTTCGGTGTGAGGTGGCTGCTTTTGACTAGTATCGAGAGGGCATTTGTGAACTGCTTGCCTTTCTAACCTTGCATATTGTTTGGCTTGGTTTGATACTTCTTGCATAAGAGAGATTGGGTAGCTATATGAATGTGGTAGATATATTGAGTGTTCTTGCCGATGGTGAGTTTCATTCTGGTCAAGAGCTTGGTCAGGCTATGGGGGTCAGCAGGACAGCTGTCTGGAAGCATCTGCGAAAGCTTGATGATCTGGGCTTAGAATTGGAATCTGTAAAGGGTAGAGGGTACCGTCTACAAGGTGGCCTCGATCTTCTGAATCAAGAGGCCATTTTAAGGGGCTTGTCAGAGTCTTCCGCTGAATTCATAAGTCGATTCGAAATATTTAATTCTACAGAGTCGACTAACAGCTATCTGCTTGAACAAGGTTCTCATGGGCATGTTTGCATGGCGGAGCAGCAGTTAGCGGGCAGGGGGCGTCGAGGGCGTGCCTGGGTAAGTCCTTTCGCTAAGAATGTGTATTTGTCTGTCTCCTGGACATTCCAGGGTGGGGCCCAATCGCTGGAAGGCTTAAGCTTGGCTGTTGGCGTTGCAGTCGCAGAGGCTATAGGCTCGCTTGGTGTCGAGGGGGTGCAGTTAAAATGGCCCAACGATGTGCTACACAATGGCCGTAAACTTGGTGGCATACTCTTGGAGATGTCAGGGGATGTTAGTGGCGAGTGCAAATTGGTTCTGGGTATCGGTTTGAACGTCAAAATGCCTGATGCAGGAAGTCGAGATATAGATCAAGCGTGGGTAGATCTAACACAGCTTGGCATGAAGGCGAGCAGGAACCAATTGGCAGCTGCAATACTGGACCGGCTAATGCCTATGTTGGCTTCCTATGATAAAGGCGGTTTTTTGAACTACAAAGATCGCTGGCAGTCACTGGATGCATTTTTTGGTAAGGAAGTTTATGTAAGCTCTGCCCAGCAAAGAACTGAGGGTGTAGCTAATGGAGTAGCAGACTCTGGTGCATTGCGATTATTGGTTGATGGTTCGGTTCAGGAATTTAGTGGCGGCGAAGTCTCTCTAAGGTTGATGCCGTGATTCTTGAGCTCGATGCCGGTAATACCAGAGTTAAGTGGCGCATTATTGATGAGCTGGGAAAGCGAAGGGGCGGTGGGTTTCTCAATAGCGATGCAACTGCTGGCGATATGCTAAAGCCGCTGCTAGCAGCAAGAGATTTGCATGCTGCTAGAATGGTTTCTGTTGCTTCCTCGGTGGTATCCCAGTCGATTGCGTTTATGTTGCAAGCAGCTTTTGGTATCGACTTGCAGTTGGCGAAAGTAAAAGCAGAATGTAGTGGGGTGCGAAACCCATATAAAGTCATATCTAAGCTTGGTGCCGATCGATGGTTGGCCGTGTTGGCAGCTAATAAGAGGTACGGCCCTAATTGTTTGATTGTTGATTGCGGTAGTGCAACTACGGTTGAGTTAATGGCAAGAGGTGAGTATCTCGGTGGTGTAATATCGCCAGGAGCAAGCTTAATGTACAAGGCTTTATACTCGGATACGCATCAAGTCAAAGTCGAACACAGTGTGCCTTCGGAGCTGGGTGTAGGAGATAATACCGAATCTGCTGTCGATAATGGCGTTTGGGGTGCTCAAGTAGGGTTGATAAGCTTTTATCGAAACAAGCTGCTTGAAGAGTTGGGGCAAGGAGTGGGGGTTGAAATTGTACTTTGTGGTGGCGACGCCCAAAGAGTAGCCCCGCTACTGCCGTTTGCCTATAGACTCGATGAGGAGCTGGTTTTGGATGGGCTTGAAGTGGCATGCCCAATTGTTCGGGTGCTCAGTAAATAACAGGAATTAAAATGAAGGCTGTTTTCTTATGCCTATTAGCAGTCAATGCACTGCTGTTTGCTTTGGCTTATATGAAAGAAGATAAAAGGCCGAGTGTGGCTGTTGTGAAGCACGATCCCACTATTTTGAAAGTCAGCCTATTGTCTGAGCGGGCTGTAGATAGCCCGTTAGAATCAAGTGTGCCGCTTTCTCAACCTCGGGTTGCCGTTGAAAGTGTCGAGGATTTGGCCGCTGCAGAAGTGGATGATAATCAAGCTGAAGAGCCAAAAGAAGACTTGTGCACATTACTAGGGCCTTTTGACAAGCTGCTGCAGGCTGAGTATGCGGTGGAGCACTTGGCGTCCATCGAGGTTGCTTCAGAAATCAAAAACCTTGAGATTCCAGGTGATCCAGGATTCTGGGTGTACCTCAAGCCGCTTCCTAGTCGTAAGGAGGCGCTTCGCAAGCTGCATGAATTACAAGCCAAGGGCATAGATTCCTATGTAATTCCAAAAGGAGATATTGTTAATGGTATTTCCTTTGGGATGTATAGCCGTGACAGTTCCGCAAAGGTGCGCCAGGCAGAGGTGGCTGAGTATGGCTATCAGGCTGAAATCAAAGAAGTTGTTCGGTCTTATGAGGAGACTTGGGTTGTTGTAAATCCAGTGGAAGCCCAAAAAATGAACAATGAAGCATGGCAAAGCTTCATGAACAAAAGAAAAGACGTAGAAAGACGAGAAAATTACTGCCCAGGTGTTGCGTCTTTGTAAAAGTTTCTCTAGAATCCGCGCTCCACTGTTCGAGGTAACAGTGTTTAGGGCTGGCGTAGCTCAGTTGGTAGAGCAGCTGACTTGTAATCAGCAGGTCGTAGGTTCGACTCCTATCGCCAGCTCCATTTTCTTAACTTGTTAATGTAAATGGCTGTTTTTTAAGAAAAAACGGTTGACAAGTTAGGCGGAGAAGCGGAAAATTCCCGCCTCTTTCGCAGGGGTTCCCGAGTGGCCAAAGGGATCAGACTGTAAATCTGACGCGCAAGCTTCGGTGGTTCGAATCCACCCCCCTGCACCATTATTTCTGCTATTTATCACAACGACAGCTCAGCTTGAGTTGTGATGGTAGTTTGGCGGAACTGTTTGGCGGGTATAGTTTAGTGGTAGAACCTCAGCCTTCCAAGCTGATGATGCGGGTTCGATTCCCGCTACCCGCTCCAGTTTAACCGTGTTGCCCTGTGAGGGTGATGGGTTGCAATGCTCAAGTAGCTCAGTTGGTAGAGCACACCCTTGGTAAGGGTGAGGTCGGCAGTTCAAATCTGCTCTTGAGCTCCATGTTTTCCGCGTTAGCTTAGTGCTGGCGCGGTTTTTGTTGTCTGAAATAATAATTAGGCGACGTTATTTGATAGGAGATGCCCACAATGGCTAAAGAAACATTTGAACGCTCCAAGCCCCATGTGAACGTGGGCACAATTGGTCACGTTGACCATGGTAAAACTACTCTAACTGCAGCTCTAACTCGCGTATGTGCGGAAGTTTGGGGTGGCGATGCTGTTGCATTTGACGGTATCGACAATGCACCAGAAGAGCGTGAGCGCGGTATTACCATCGCTACTTCACACGTTGAGTATGACTCTCC
>NZ_CANMSS010000020.1 GCF_947500695.1 uncultured Pseudoteredinibacter sp. | reverse complement strand
CTTGATTCTTTAACTCCCTGTGTATTCGACGTGCACCATATGTTTTCTTAAAGCCCTGATGCAGCTCTTCGATTGCGCGCTTTAACACACCATCATATTTAAGTCTGTTTGACTCACCTCTTGATCTCCATGCGTAGAATCCGCTTCGGGATACTCCAAGTAAGTCACAGAGCCTGCAAACACTCTTGAATGTCCGGTTCTCCTCAACTAGCTCGTAGAGCTTTATTTTTTCCTTTGGAAGAACCGTTCGGCCTTTTTTAGTAGATCTAGCTCATCGTTTCGGTTTGCCAGCTCTTTCTCTAGCTGCTTAATTCTCTTCTCAGCCGCACTTAGCTTATCTTCTACTTCCTGAACTGGGTCAGTTCTATCAGGCCTTCTTTTGGGGGAAGGCTTTGATGGCTTCATGTTTTTATTTTCCTTTAATTCACCCCGCCGATGCTCCATCTGCCATCGATAAAGCATGACAGGATGAATGTCGAGCGAGCTAGCAACATCCTTTGACATAACGTCAGGGTGGTTGGCCAACTTAACGGCCTGGAGCTTGAACGCTAACGTGTATCGATCGTAATTTCTCTTTTTGGTCTGTCCCATACTATACCTCTTTCATTGACAAAATTACTGTCCATGAAAGTGGTTACAGATCAGTGGCGAAGCCATCCTGCCCGCAGGGCTTTACTGCCTTTTCTTGTTATATCTTTAATACAGATCATTATCCAATGCGTCTCGCAGTTCATCTCTTACCGTAGCGCGCTCTTCCTGCTCTAGCATACGAGTGAAGAATTCTCTAGCCGCATTATTCGAAGCAAAATTAACGTATAAAGCAATTGCACCATCAATAAAACTCTCATCCCCTCTGTGCCAATTTAGCTCGACCCATCGAGTAATTCTATTGCAAAGCGCTTCATCAAACCTCCCCTTAGGGTTGTACTCAAGGGCGAAGAGGCCTTCATTCAAGAGCTCTTCAACTTCATTAATAGAAATTGTCGCACCTGACTCAATAACATCCATTATGTTTGATAGCACCCGTGCTACTTCGTCATAGCTTAATATTGAAGGCAATTTTTCGAAATTTGGTAGTTCAGTCATTTTTAGATATAACGCCCGCATTTACGGATGGATTGGAGCAGGTTTGGCTGTGCAAAAATGGCGAAGCCATGCACAGCCGAAGCTGCGTAATGACATTCCGGCAACATGCGCTTGTTATGTGTTTTTGACCCAGCCGATGCTAAGTACATAGCGACACCCTTTAACTACCTTGCTAACCGCATGCTGTGAAATATCCGAGCGAAAGTACTTAATTCTATTGCTTTCATAGATCGGGTCACTACATATAAACTCGCCGCCAGATTTTGCTGATTTTAATATGATGTTCAGTCGATAATGCTCGCCAGATTTAACCTGATCCACGTGAGACGGAATTTCCTGACCTTCATTGAATCTTAGAATGTACATATCAAATGGGTTTGGCCACAAACCGCCGCCCACCAGCATTTTGTCATACCCTGTCTTCTGGCGACCCTTTTCCCAGCGGAACAGCTTGGATAAAAATTCTTTACCATTCAAAGTGAAATTCTCGCTCTACACATAACGCCCAAATAACCGGCAGCTGTAATGAAGCGAAGCGCAGTGTAAGCTGTCCGGCGCCGCAGGCGCGTAGTTAATTTTCTTGTTATGCATTTACTTGCTCAATAACCACAAATACAAAGCCACAACAATTAGGGAGCCGACTGCAAATATTATTACAGGGCGGCTAATTACTTTACGCCCCGTGCCTTCTACCTGCCGAGCTCCGGCTTTGTAGTGGCTATACAACACCAGAGCGAATAATGGCACTGTAAAAAAATACTTAACGGACTCACTTAAACCTAGCGCAGTGAAGAAACCACTTTCAAGCTCGGCAAGTTCCTGAGCCCATATAAATCTCCCAATAATGAGCACTATTGCCAACGCTATTAGTACTTCAATCCAAGAAAATGATGACTTAGCTTTGTTCATATTGGTGCATAACGCCGACCACACAGGAGAGCGTTTTTCGCGAGTCCAGGAAAATGCGTTTTTTGCATTTTCCGATTGTGCTGGCCCTTGTTATGGCATGGACTCAAATTCAAAGTACTCACCATCAATGTAGGCCCTAGTTGGAGGCAACTTTCCATCAAAGTTAATAGAGCTGCCAAACTCTGACTCAGGAAATACAAGCTGAAAACCCACTAATTTTATCGGCATTTCATTGAACCCCGAATAAGCACCCAAATATTTTCCATCTTCTGAAAACACCGCTACCCTTCTCATTCCTTTATTCGTTGGGGTGACGTAGTACACCCCAACCAGATGAAAGCATGTGCTCTCATTGCATGCATCTGGATATGTTGAGTAATCTCCAGTTTCTGGGAAGTATCCTTGCGGATTAGCATCCTTTAGCCACTCACTAATATCAGCCGCATCCACGGAACAAAATAGAAGCAAGCCTGAAATCAACGCGATAAATTTCATACGTATAGAGCCATAACAGCTTACTCAACAGACAGGTGTAAATAAAACCAAAAAGCGGACGCGTCTTAATAATTCGGGGATATCAGAAATAATAGGATGGTGTCCGTTTAAATACCTGGCTGCATTCCTTTGTCTAAAGCTTTAATTTATTGTTTTTAAAGTGTTTTTACAAGCCTTAAAAATTCATACCAAAATCACGAGACCTGGCGCTTAAAGCTTTATTTGTTGGCCTTAACTTTGCTTTTTCTCGTGAGTAACTTTTTTGTGAAGGACGTTTTTTGCTTGTAGGTTTTTGTTTTACATAGCATTTATCTTTTATGAATTGTTAATTCCCGAATTACTAGGAATAGCTGTATTTTGGCCGAAATTTATTATACCTGTATAAGATTACAGCCTTGATCTAAAAACGATCAATCTCCTACCTAGCATACGGGAGGAATGCATAGATATTTCTGCTAAGAGAATCCCCAATAAGCTAAGAAATTGTACTCAAACCACAAGAGGAGGAGGGAAAATACTTGAGCTAAATAGTAGCTTAGAGAGATTTATAGGAATGCGTGAAGGTGAATTAAGTAAAAAATCTAGCTGAATTTCCCCAAAGACCTCTCGCTGATAGCAAAAGGCCTTTGGCATATTGTTTTAGGCTTTTTTCTTTCCTGAGAAGAGGCCCATCCAGAATAGACCTTCAAAGACGATACCCAGCACTAGAAACACGGCGCCACCTGCTGGGATGCCGAATACATAACATGCGATGGCAGCGAAGAAGCACAGTATTAACAAGGCAATTCTGGTTAAGGTATTCATGGCGGGCACCTCAGCATTATTTGTACAGATCTTTATTGCCTTACTTTATAGCGTATTTTTACAGGCGCTGCCCTTAAGAATTGTTAAAGCATTTGTAGGCTGCTTACAAGCCCATTGCTTGTCGCACTATTTTATTCTTTAGCATGGATACATTATTTAAGCTGCGCACGCCTTCGTTGCGTAGCCAGCGTACACTAATGTCATTACTGCCGAATAATCGCTTAAAGCCTTCCATGGTGGCCATCATGCTTAGGTTATCGCCAATCCGCTGGCGTTGGTAGCGCCTTAGGATAGAGTAATCGTTTAGTGGCACTGCGCGATTGCTGGCGTATTGTATTTGCTCTACAAATGCAGCAACGTCTTTTAAGCCTAGGTTTACCCCTTGGCCTGCTAGCGGGTGGATAGTGTGGGCGGCATCACCGGCTAGGGCAAAGCCCGCTTGGATGTATTTTTTGGCGTGGCGCTGGCGCAGTGGAATTCTAAAACGCTTAGCTACCGCTTTTACTTCACCGAGCTCCAACTCCAGTGCTTCGCCTAGGGCCTTGGCGAAGCTATCGTCATCTAGCGCCATTAACTCTTCGGCACGCTCGGGCAAGCAAGACCAAACGATCGAGCAATAGTGTTCGTTATTGCTTTGCGCGGCCTTATCTCTAGCCAGTGGTAAACACGCCAACGGGCCGGTAGAAATAAACCGCTGCCTAGCACAGCCCCGGTGCGGCTTACTGGTTTCTACAGTAGTTACAATTGCATCGTGCCCATAATCCCATTCGCGGGTGGCGATGTTTTTAATTTGACGCAGTGGTGATTGCGCGCCATCGCAGGCCAAGATCAGTTTTGTTTTCACCTCTAATGGCTGCGCTGGGTCTTTATAGTTCGCTTTTTCATCTAGCGGCTTTTTGTTCACAACTAGGGTTTGCTGCCCTTCATGTTCAATTACATCGTTTACTGTGCAGCCGTTCCAAGTTTCAACATTGCTGTATGTTGCAAGCTGCTCTGCTAAGGCGGATACCAGTAGTTTGTTTTCTACGATGTGGCCAAGGTTTGGTTCTTGTATTTCGCTGCTATCAAAATTTATGCGCGCTGTGCCATCGGCATCCCACACTTCCATATCGCTGTAAGGACACAGGCGTTTTTCGGCAACACGCTGCCAGGCACCTATACTTTGCAATAGCGTTTGGGAATCGCGAGTAAGAGCCACAACACGGGGATCAAAATCATCCACGCCTGCAGCGGCTTTGTGTTTAGCCAATGCTACTGGTGCTGGCCCGGCATCCAGCATGATTAATTTTAATGAGGGCACAGCTTCGGCCAATGCGGCCGCAGCGGTACTGCCTACTAGGCCTGCTCCAACAATCGCGATATCGTATACGTCGCTCATTTAGGCCACTCCTTTATTTACCGCATTAAACTTTGATAAACGCCCGGCCAAGCCCATAGTTTGCTTTGCTAAAAACTCTTTCGCCTCAGGAAACAAAGCCAAGGCGATAAAACCTGCGCTGCGAAATAGTTGTTTTGGCAGCTGCTGGCTGCTGAATACTTTAACTATTTGATCGCTAAAGTTCACGGTTAAATCTTGATCCTGCTGCTGCATTTGTAAATAGCGCTGCAATACCGATAAATCACCCAGCGATTGTTTTTCTTCGTCGGCCTGCTTTAAGGCTTCCGCCAATGCCACGCAATCGCGCAGTGCCAAATTAAAACCTTGCCCAGCTACCGGATGTAAATAATGAGCCGCATTGCCTAATACCACCAATGAGCTGCGCAGCTGCTCATTAATCATTTGCAGCTGTAAGGGGTAACTTTGACGCTTACCAATTTTGCAGAACTTACCTAGGCGATAGCCAAAGCGCTGTTGTAATTTTTCTAATATCTCTGCATCACTTAAAGCCAGTGTCGCCTCTAAATCATTTTCGGGCAATGTCCACACTAATGCGCAGCGCTTGGCGCTATCATTTTCACCTAAGGGCAATAATGCCATTGGGCCTTGATCAGTAAAACGCTCGTAAGCCACGCCTTGATGCGCTTTGCTGGCCTCTACCGTGGCGATAATGGCAGCCTGTTTATAATCTTGCACTTGGCGATACAAACCCAATTGCCCTGCTAATGCAGAATCACCCCCATCGGCCAGGCAGAGCAATTGGCAATGAATACTTATAGCTTTGTCATTTTCTTGCTGGGTTTTATTTTCGGCTTGTTTGTCGTTTTCAAGCTGATTAGGGCTTACTGTTAGCAGTGCTCCATCAGCTAGCATTTGGGCGCTATTTACTTCGCAGTTATCAAACACTTCAATATTGCTTTGCGCGCGCAGCGCCGACAAAAGCACCCGGCCCAACCAGGCGTTCTCGACTACTGCGCCCAATAGATCTACGCCTTGTTTTTGGTGGCAAATTTCTGTGCCGGCGATATGCCCACGATCAGAAACATGAACCGTTTTAATAACGGTGTGGTGCTCGGCCAATTGCGACCACAAACCTAAAGCTTGAAAGACTTGTACAGTACCTAAGGATAAAGCGGTGGCGCGGGTATCAAAGCTAGGCTGATAAAGTGCTTCGGCGCTAGTTTGTGGGAAAGTAAAACGCTCGATCAAAGCGATCTTCCAATGTGGATTTTGCGCTGATAGTAGCAAGGCTTGGCTAATGCCCACCATGCCACCACCTACGATCACAATATCGTATTGTTTTTTAGGCTCTGCTTGATTGTTTTGTGTTGCCATTTTTCTCTTCTTGTCAGCCGATAAGCTGTCGCCTACAACATATGCCCCGCCATTAAGGCTTCAATATCCATTATGGATTTTGGCACATCGGCACTTAAAACGGTGCAGTGATTTTTAGTGATCGCTACATCGTCTTCAATTCGCACACCAATGCCGCGCCATTTTTCATCAACTTGTTGATCGCTAGGCGATACATAAATACCCGGCTCGATCGTCATCACCATGCCGGGCTCTAGCAAACGCCACTGATCATCAACACGGTAGTCGCCCACATCGTGTACATCCAAACCTAACCAATGGCCAACGCGATGCATATAAAAGCGTCGATAAGCAGCGGTTTCTATGAGCTCGCTTAACTCGCCTTCTAGCAAGCCTAAATCCAATAAGCCTTGGGTAATAATTTCTACCGAAACCTCATGGGGCTTATCCCAATGGTTGCCCGGCTTGGCCTCGGCAATGGCGGCTTCGTTTGCGGCCAACACGATTTCATAAATGGCTTGCTGCTCTGGGCTAAAGCAGCCACTTACAGGAAAGGTGCGGGTAATATCGGCGGCATAATTTTGATATTCGCAGCCCGCATCAATTAGCACCAACTCACCAGCTTTCATTTTTTTCTGGTTTTCCACGTAGTGCAAAACACAGGCATTGGCACCGCTACCTACAATACTGGTGTAAGCCGGAAATCGTGCGCCCTCCTGGGCAAAGCGATGATGCAATACAGCTTCTAGTTGATACTCAAACATTTCTGGGCGACAGGCCATCATGGCTTCACGATGGGCCTCGGCCGATATGCTAGCGGCTTTTTGCATAACTTTAATTTCTGCCGCACTTTTGTATAGCCGCAGCTCATGCAATAAATGATCAAGCTCTTGAAACTCGCCGGGCGGCGTTGCTCCTGATGATTGGCTACAGCGGATGGTATTTACCCAATCCATAACATGGCGATCAAAATTGGTGTCGCGCCCCATGGCGTAATAAATACGCGTGCGCCCTTCTATTAGGCCCGGCAAAATATCGTCGATGTCGTCGATCGGAAAAGCATCATCGGCTTCAAAATGCTTGCACACACCTTCTGGGCCATAGCGAAAGCCATCCCATATTTCTTTTTCGGGATGCTTATCGCGGCAAAACATTACAAATTCGCCCTGACTTCGCCCTGGGATTAAGGCCAACACTGCATCCGGCTCATTAAAGCCACTCAGATAATAAAAATCGCTGTTTTGTCGAAACGGAAAATAGGTATCGTTCGAGCGCGGCTGCTCACTAGCCGCTGCGATGATTGCGATACTATCAGGCTCCATCAGCTCCATTAAACGCTGACGACGACGGCCATATTCCTCTAGGCTAATTGCCATAACTTCCTTCTACTTTTATTAGCTGGGGCTTAATGCTGTTTCGATAAGCTAGGTTTAGTGCGCACTCTTAACGAGGCGCCGCACCTTAACAAAGCACAGCTTTAATGAAGCATACCGCCAGGCCCAGGCTTGGCCTGCTCATTCTGACTTGGCGGTGAAAATTCTAGAAATAGATTGATCGCCGCGATGCGAACATACTCACTAACTTCAAACAGATCGGCTTCGGATTGCTCATTATCTTCTTCATCGGTACCGATTTGTACAATCGCGGCGAAATCGCGCAGCGCTTCGGCCGATTCAGGGCTAAAGCTCTGATCACCCGATAGCCCCGAGCTGCCAAAGCCCGTTAAAAAGCCGTGGCACCACTGGGCCAAGGCCTGCAAACGCTGGCCCATATCGGTATCTTCATCGGGCAGTATCAAGCTAAAGCCCATGGCCTCATCTTCTAGGGCCAGCAGCGTACCGGTATACATCTCAGCAATGGCTTGGCGCAATTGTGCACTAATTAGCTCGGCATCGAGATCGACCAAATCAAGAAACTCTAACGCCATGGCCTGCCATTTAGCCAAACCTGGGCGAGCGCCACCACTTAGCTGGCCACATAGCATGCCGTGCAATTCCGCTGGGCTGTTTAAGGCGCCAACGGGGGCCAATAGGTCGCAATATTCATCAAAACTCAATAACTGGGACATAAACTCTCTAATACCGATTAAAAAACGGCGTCATTCTAGCACGCTTGTCGGCGCGGCAAGCGAATTGCAGCTTACAAAGCTAGTGATTACTAAGCCTATAACAGGGCATCTGATCGCAAAAAAGTGCGCCAGTTTATGAAGATAGACTAAACTGTTAACAAACTGCTTTAACTGATTGACCCGCTGCCACGGGCGCAATATAGTAGCCATGTTCAACTAGGCCAATTATAGCTATGACAGACCTAAAACAATTGGAAGAGAAACTGGACTTGCTCATCCAGCGCTGTCATTTGTTACAGCAGGAAAATGACGTCCTAAAGCAGGAACGCCAGCAGTGGCAAAGCGATAAGTCGCGCCTGATTGAAAAGAACGAACTGGCCCGTACCCGGGTCGAGGCCATGATTGGCCGTTTAAAAGAGTTGGAAGCTGGCGCTAATTAAGCGTCTAACACATAGAGATTTAGACAGGTAAAAGATATTGGTCATGAGTGCCCAACCGATGTCGGCCCAAGGAGAGCGGACAGTGAGCAACACAACCCCAACAGAGTTTGTCAAAATACTCGACAAAGAGTATCAAGTCGCCTGTCCGCCCGAAGAGCGTGACGCCTTAATGCAGGCTGCCCGCAACTTGGATGCCAGAATGCGTGATGTACGCACCAACGGTAATGTGATTGGCCTTGAACGTATCGCGGTAATGGTTGCCTTGAACCTAAGCCACGAACTACTAAGCCTGCAAACTCGTCATGCAGATGCCGAAGCTGGCTTGGATGAAGAGCTGCTTAATCGTCTTGCAGATAAGCTTGATAAAGCGCTGAAATAATTTTCCCAGCCGGCGTTCGCTGGCTGCTCTGGGCAATAATTCCCCGCCTCGATTCGCCCATAAACAATTTGTATAAAATAGCCCCATACAAGTGTTTTAATTCTAGACCTTAGTCAAAAAGCCCTGTGTATGGCCATTCCCTTGGGCTATACTTCGCTTAACCCTGAGGTGTTCGCCCCGTTGACGAGTCCTCGAGCCGATAATGAAGAAACCGGGTTTTTCTCGCCGCTGTTGGTGTGCATGTCCACACGATGGAAAGCCTAATACAGCGCAGAAATTCCCACCTTGAACCGTCGGGTTCAAGGCCAAGTCGACCGCGGCGCCCTGGGGCCTTATCCCTCTATTGTCTTTCCCAGACAGCTATCGCACACTCCTACCATGTCAGCCGATAAAACAACTTTAAGAAAACAGCTACGCCAACAGCGTCAATCGCTTAGTGCCCAGCAACAACAAGCGGCAGCCGAAAAGCTAAGCCAGCATTTTGCGCAGCTGCCCGAGCTTGCCGAAAGCCAACATATCGCCGCTTACCTAGCCAGCGATGGCGAGTTAGATTTAAGCCCCTGCATCGAGTTGATTTGGAGACAAGGCAAACAGTGCTACTTACCTAGAGTAACCAGCGAAAGCCAAATGGAGTTTCGCGGATATCAGCAAGACAGTGAGCTGCAGAACAATCGCTTTGGTATTGCCGAGCCCGGCGATAGTGCGACTTTGACATCACCCGAGCAATTGGATTTGGTCTTACTGCCCTTGGTAGGATTTAGCCGAGATGGCGGCCGCCTAGGTATGGGCGGCGGCTTTTATGATCGCGCCTTTGCCTTTAAAGCACATAGCCACAGCAAACCGACTTTGATTGGGGTAGCCCACAGCCTGCAAGAGGTAGAGCAGCTACCCATCGAAAGCTGGGATATCCCATTGAGCGCGATTATCACCGAGCAGGGTTATTTTGCTGCGGGCAGCCGATAGCTGGAATTCGATCTCGCACCACAAAAAAAAGGGGTCAGATCCCACTTCTTTTAAGAAAGCGGAGGCTGATAGCTTTTAGTGGCTTAACCTAGACGGGATCTAACCCCGACTCGAAGACACTTTCGCTGAAACTTAGCCAACCCATTTAGGGGGTCAGATCCCACATCTTTTAAAAAAGCGGAGGCTGATGGCTTTTAGTGGCTTAACCTAGACGGGATCTGACCCCGGTTCGAGGGCACTCCCCCTGAAACATGGCCAACCCTATTTAGGGGTCAGATCCCACTTCTTTTAAGAAAGCGGAGGCTGATGGCTTTTAGCGGCTTAACCTAGACGGGATCTGACCCC
>NZ_CANMSS010000019.1 GCF_947500695.1 uncultured Pseudoteredinibacter sp. | reverse complement strand
ATCAACGCAGAACCCGCGATGATTGGAGTGTCGTCGCCTGGGAACTCATAAGTTTCCAATAGCTCACGCAATTCCATTTCAACCAACTCTAGCATCTCAGCGTATTCTTCAGAATCAACGCCGCCACAGTCTTCAGCCAACAAGTCAGCTTTGTTTAGGAATACTACGATGTAAGGTACACCTACCTGACGAGACAACAGGATGTGCTCACGAGTCTGAGGCATAGGGCCATCAGTCGCACCACATACCAAGATAGCGCCGTCCATCTGAGCAGCACCAGTAATCATGTTCTTAACGTAGTCGGCGTGACCTGGGCAGTCTACGTGTGCGTAGTGACGGCTTGGAGAGTCATACTCAACGTGTGAAGTAGCGATGGTAATACCGCGCTCACGCTCTTCTGGTGCATTGTCGATACCGTCGAATGCAACAGCGTCGCCGCCCCAAACTTCCGCACATACGCGAGTTAGAGCTGCAGTCAGAGTTGTTTTACCGTGGTCAACGTGACCGATAGTACCTACGTTCACATGGGGTTTCGAACGCTCAAAAGTTTCTTTTGCCACTTTACGTGTCCTCTCAAAAATACGCTGTTACCAGCACAGATTAACTTCAATTTTTAACAAAAATATTAAAGGCGGCATTTTACCCTCAAGCGAAGATAAAAAGCAGCCCCTTAGCCCCTAAAACCCTAGCAATCAGAGCCTTATAGAGCAAAACCATACTCAGCAGGAGTTCAGCAAGAGCTCCTGCCTAGGAGCCTGCTACCATTTTGGCGATAATTTCATCGGCAACATTAGAAGGCGCCTCGGAATATTTCGCAAACTCCATGGTAAAAGTCGCACGCCCCTGGGTCGCAGAGCGCAAGTCGGTGGCATAGCCAAACATTTCCGCCAACGGCACTTCGGCATTAACTACCTTGCCACTTGGGTTTTCGTCCATACCCAAAATCAGGCCGCGACGCCGGTTAAGATCACCAACCACATCCCCCATGTTCTCTTCAGGGGTAACCACCTCAACCTTCATCATAGGCTCAAGCAATGCCGCACCACCTTCTTGAGCAAGCTTCTTGGTAGCCATAGAGCCGGCAATTTTAAAGGCCATTTCATTCGAGTCAACATCGTGAAATGAACCATCATACAAAGTAGCCTTAAGACCCAGTAATGGATAACCAGCAAGCACACCATTTTGCATTTGCTCTTCAATACCCTTGCTAACCGCTGGGATGTATTCCTTAGGAACCGTACCGCCTACAATTTCATTGACAAATTCCAGCCCTTCAGCCGATTCATCTTCAGCAGGTTCAAACTTAACCCAGACGTGACCATACTGACCGCGGCCACCTGATTGACGAACGAACTTACCTTCGATCTCACAAATGTTCTTAATGCGCTCGCGATATGCCACCTGAGGCTTACCAATATTCGCCTCAACACTGAACTCACGACGCATACGGTCAACTAGGATATCAAGGTGTAGCTCACCCATACCCGAAATAATGGTTTGACCGGTTTCTTCATCGGTACGCACACGGAAAGACGGATCCTCCTGGGCTAACTTACCCAGCGCAACACCCATTTTTTCTTGGTCAGCCTTGGTACGCGGCTCTACCGCCACCGAAATAACAGGCTCAGGAAACTCCATGCGCTCTAGAACGATTTTGCTCTGCTCAGAACACAAGGTATCGCCTGTAGTCACATCTTTAAGGCCAATCGCAGCAGCGATATCGCCCGCCAACACCTCTTTGATTTCCTGACGGTCATTGGAGTGCATCTGCACCATACGACCAACACGCTCGCGCTTTTCTTTTACCGAGTTGTATACCGCTGTACCGCTTTCCAACTTACCGGAATAAACTCGGAAGAAAGTCAATGTACCTACGAATGGGTCGGTAGCAATCTTAAAGGCCAAGGCCGCAAATGGGGCATCATCGTCTGCTTCACGGGTTTCCACTGCTTCAGGATCGTGTAGCAAGGTACCTTCAATTGCCTTAACTTCTTCCGGTGAAGGAAGATACTCGATTACCGCATCCAGCATGGCCTGAACACCTTTATTTTTAAAGGCCGAGCCACCCAATACAGGGACGATTTCGTTAGCTAGGGTTAGCTGGCGAATAGCCGATTTAATCTCTTCTTCGGTTAGCTCACCCTCTTCAAGGTATTTCTCCATCAACTCTTCATTGGCTTCAGCTGCAGATTCCACCAAGTACTCGCGCATCTCCTCGCAGGTATCCTGAATATCTGCTGGGATGTCACCATATTCGAACGTCATGCCTTGGTCAGCTTCATTCCACAAGATAGCCTTCATCTTCACCAGGTCGACAACGCCTTTAAACTCATCTTCTGCACCAATAGTCATTTGCAGAGGCACAGGGTTAGCACCTAGACGTTCTTTTAGCTGGTCGACCACCATCTGGAAGTCGGCACCGGCACGGTCCATTTTGTTGACGAACACCATGCGAGGCACTTCGTACTTATTCGCTTGGCGCCATACCGTTTCGGTTTGCGGCTGAACACCAGAAGAGCCACACAATACAACTACCGCACCATCCAATACACGCAAAGAGCGCTCCACCTCAATGGTGAAGTCTACGTGCCCAGGAGTATCAATAATGTTGACGCGATGCTGATCAAACTGCTGCTGCATTCCCGCCCAAAAGCAGGTTGTTGCAGCCGAGGTGATAGTAATGCCGCGCTCTTGCTCTTGCTCCATCCAATCCATGGTCGCCGCACCATCGTGCACCTCACCAATTTTGTGGGATAAGCCGGTATAGAACAGCACACGCTCGGTAGTGGTTGTCTTACCCGCATCTACGTGGGCACAGATACCAATATTGCGATAGCGTGAAATAGGTGTTTTACGCGCCACAACTAAGTCCTCAAGTTGATAAAATACATAACATTTAACGACAGGCGTTAAAGGTAAAACATCAAAAGTAACAGCAGCTACAAGCCCGCTTTACCCCTCAGGTTTTACATCTACAAACTATCGGTGGGATTGCCTAAAGCATGAAAGGCAGCCATAGGGCTGCCTTTCAACACTGCAATAGAACAAATATGCCCTATTAGAAGCGGTAGTGAGAGAACGCCTTGTTGGCTTCCGCCATACGGTGAACGTCTTCGCGCTTCTTAACTGCAGCACCCTTGCCTTGGGAAGCATCGATCAGCTCACCAGCCAAACGCTGTGGCATAGACTTCTCGCCGCGACCGCGGGAGTACTCTACCAACCAACGCATAGCCAAAGCTTGACGACGGGCAGGACGTACTTCTACAGGCACCTGGTAAGTAGCACCACCAACACGGCGGGACTTAACTTCAACTAAAGGTGCAATGTTATCTAAAGCTTCGTCAAAAACCTCTAGTGGGTCTTTGTTTAGCTTTTCTTGAACAGAGTCTAGAGCACCGTAAACGATGCGCTCAGCGACAGATTTCTTACCGCTGATCATGACCATGTTCATGAACTTCGCTAGGGTGACGTTGCCGAACTTAGGATCGGGCAGCACTTCACGCTTAGCGACAACTCTTCTTCTTGGCATTTTAAATCGCCTCTATCTTCAGGGTTTCTAAGACAACACTCTCATTACTCTTGATTGGCCAGTGTCACCACTGCAATCGCCTATCCTGAGTGTGCTTAGCCTTACTCGGTTCACTTAATAGCAAGCCGAAAACGAGGGTACAGAGTACGGCCTATTACTTAGGACGCTTAGTACCGTACTTAGAGCGACCTTGCTTACGATCGTTAACACCTGAGGTGTCCAACGAACCGCGAACAGTGTGGTAACGTACACCAGGCAAGTCTTTAACTCGACCGCCACGGATCAGTACAACACTGTGCTCTTGCAAGTTGTGACCTTCACCACCGATGTAAGAAGTAACCTCAAAACCATTAGTTAGGCGCACACGGCAAACCTTACGCAATGCTGAGTTTGGCTTCTTAGGTGTAGTAGTGTAGACACGAGTACAAACACCACGTTTCTGTGGGTTTGCCTGCAAGGCAGGTACGTCGCTCTTTTGCACTTTACGTTTTCTAGGCTTACGAACCAATTGGTTGATCGTTGCCATGAAAAAATGACTCCAGTTAATCACCTTCATATGAAGGTTTTGTGAATAAAAAATACTCCCCCTTTTTAGGGGGATGCGAATTGTACGGAGCAATTGCTCAAAGGTCAACCATCTATAGATAATAATAGATTGCCCCACTAAAGGCAGCATTATTAGGAGGCTTTTGCTATCATTTCTTATTAAAGAGCCATAGATGGCCGTTTAAAGGAAAATAAGAGCTAGACCTTATATGTACCAACCCTTAAAACCATGGATTTCCAAACTTTGTGTATTAAGCCTGAGCCTTATGGCCAGTCATAGCGCACTCAGCCAAGACCAAAACACTCAAACAGCCCAGAAGCCTCAGCTAAGCGTTGAAAAGCTATGCCAGGACATAGGCAACAAGCTAGGCAGCGTTAGCATCAAAGAGTGCGACCAGCAGAAGCTTATCGCCTCAGGCTATCACAGCAGTAAAGGCTACCCGCTTTCGGTGCGCCACTATGGCCCCAAGCCTAATCGCACACCCAAGGGCCGCATTATCCTCATGGGGGGCATTCACGGGGATGAATACGCTTCGGTATCAGTATTATTCAAATGGATGAATAAGCTGAACCAGCACCACTCAGGCCTATTTGACTGGAAAGTTATCCCACTTGCCAACCCAGACGGCTTATTACGTCGCAAGTCTCAACGACAAAACGACAATGGCGTGGATCTGAACCGTAACTTCCCAACACCCGATTGGGCTGAAAAGGCGATGGATTACTGGGAAAACCGCACCTTTAAAAATAAGCGTCGCTATCCCGGACCTTATGCGGCAAGCGAGATCGAGACCAAATGGCTGCTTGAACTAATAGAAGAGTTTCAGCCGGATGCCATCATCTCGGTTCACGCTCCCCATAAACTGATTGACTTTGATGGCCCTCAAAAGCCACCGCAAAAGCTTGGCAAGCTACAGCTACACAGACTAGGCACCTACCCAGGAAGCCTTGGCAATTATGGTGGCTCGGTGCTTGATGTGCCGATCTTAACGGTAGAGCTACCTTTCGCTGGCATTATGCCAAGCCAAGGCGAGATCAGTACCATGTGGACCGACCTGGTTCGCTGGTTAGTGCGAGAAGTACCAAAGCAAAAGAAACGCCGCATGGCTTTAGCTGAAAACACAGAAGAAAGCAGCGGCGAATAAAAGACTTCGATTAGCCACTCAATAAAAAAGCGGGCATTGCCCGCTTTTTTATTGAGTGCGTTTTCTTACTGAAATCAGCCGCCTTTTTCAAAGACGATTTTCCACTCACCGTTTTCTTTTTTCCACAGCTGACGCTTCCAACCTTTAGAGCGGTAGTTGCTGGAACGATAATCTTGATAAAACTCAGCCATCACCAAGTTCTCTTGCCCGGGATACGCATACAAACCCAGATCCGACAATTTCACTTTAATAAAGCGTTTAGAGCCATTAACCCTTTTCTTATAGCGATCCCACTGTGAGAAATTTTTCTCGCTATCGCTAAATTCTTTAGAGTAATTGCTAAGATATCGTCGATGACTTTTTGACATCCAGTCTTTCCGCCAACCATCAATTGCCTGAGTTATCTCCGCTCGACTTTGGGCAATATCTTTACTGTTTTTCCATTCAACTTTTGGCACAGATACGACTTTGGTATAGCCAACATCCAAATATTTTTGAACCTTAAAAATATCTTCATTGGACAAGACAATGCAGCCATCACTATCGCGTAGCGGGCGAGTCTTTTTATCGGTCGGCTCGCCATGCAGCCATATGCCTGATCCAGTATAGCCATTCAAGCGATCCCAAGCGTTTGGATAGTTCAGTGGAAAAGCAGCCCTGCCATAAAAATCATCCAGCTGGGCATCGGTCAAATAACTGGTCACACGATAAACGCCAATAGGGGTCTTAGCATCACCTTCTATGCGCTTGTCATAACCTTGTTTGCCAATACTGATGGGATACTCAGCCACTTTATTTAGTCGCATACCACTGCCCTTTTCAAAGGCATATAGGCGCCCAGTTTCCATTTCAGCCACCAGCAGATATTTATCTTTTGCTGGCAAATCCAAAATAGACGCAGGCTGGAGGTTAGCCTTCGCATGCAAAGAAATAGAGGCTAGAAAAAAGCTCAGTACAAGAGCAAAAGTTTTAGATACCACAAACTTCATTGTTATTTTCACTATAGTTTGAACACAAAAAAGCCTCCATAACAGAGGCTTTTTTGCAGACTAATAAATCCGTGCGGAGCGTTTAGCTCGCGCTGGATTTAAGAGCTTCAGTCAATGCTGCTTCGACATCTTCAGCACTCACACTATCAACCGCGCTAGTTTCAGCTTGACGCTTACGCTGGCGATCCAAGTGGTAGGCTAAACCTGTACCTGCAGGAATCAAACGACCTACAACAACGTTTTCCTTCAAGCCGCGCAGATCATCACGCTTGCCGGTAACTGCCGCTTCGGTAAGAACGCGAGTAGTTTCCTGGAACGACGCCGCCGAGATGAAGGATTCGGTTGCCAAGGAAGCCTTGGTAATACCCAACAACAAACGCTCGAACTGTGCAGGCTGCTTGCCTTCAGCACGCAAACGCTCATTCTCTTCCAGCACGCGGTTATATTCGGCCTGCTCACCCTTAACGAAAGTAGAGTCGCCCATCGAGGTAATTTCAACTTTACGCAACATCTGGCGAACAATCACCTCAATGTGCTTATCGTTAATTTTTACACCCTGTAGACGGTATACGTCCTGGATTTCGTTAGTAATGTAGTTCGCCAGTGCCTCAACACCCTGTAGACGTAGAATGTCATGAGGATTACTTGGGCCATCAGCTACAACTTCACCTTTGGTTACCTGCTCACCCTCAAACACGCCAAGCTGGCGATGCTTAGGAATCAAGGCCTCATAGTGAGTGCTACCATCTGGCAAAGGCTGACCATCGTTAGGCGTAATTACCAAACGACGCTTACCTTTAGTTTCTTTACCGAAGGAAACCGTACCAGTAATTTCTGCCAAGATTGAAGGCTCTTTAGGCTTTCGAGCTTCAAACAGGTCAGCTACGCGAGGTAGACCACCGGTAATATCGCGAGTCTTTGAACCTTCCTGAGGAATACGTGCAATAACATCACCAATACCGATGCTATCACCATTGTTCAAACTCAAGATCGCCTTAGCAGGTAGTGCATAGTGTGCTGGAACATTGGTGCCAGCCAAGCACAACTCATTACCTTCTTCATCAACCAAGGTGATGGCAGGCTTAAGGTCTTTACCCGCCGAAGGACGCTCGGCAGGATCCAAAATTTCGATCGAGGTCAATCCGGTTAGGTCATCAGTCTGACGACGTACGGATAAACCATCTTCAAAGCCGGAGAAAGATACCTTACCCGCTACCTCGGTTACGATTGGGTGCGTGTGTGGATCCCATTTAGCAACAATAGCGCCACCGTCTACTTCAGAACCGTCCTGTACGCTAATTACCGCACCGTAAGGAATCTTATAGCGCTCGCGCTCACGACCAGATTCTTTTTCAGCAACGGCTAACTCGCCGGAACGAGATACCGCAACCAAGTTACCGTTTTCCTGAACAACAGTTTTAATGTTGTGCAGACGAACCAGACCTTCTTGCTTAACCTGTACACTATCAACCGCAGAAGCTCGCGATGCCGCACCACCAATGTGGAAGGTACGCATGGTTAGCTGGGTACCCGGCTCACCGATCGACTGTGCGGCAATAACACCGATGGACTCACCCTGGTTGGCGCGATGGCCACGGGCCAAGTCACGACCGTAACACTGGGAGCAAATACCGTAGCGAGTTTCACAAGTAATTGCAGAGCGAACGATCACCTCATCGATACCCATTTCTTCAATGCGCTCGATCCAGCTCTCGTCGATCATGGTGCCAGCAGGAACCAAAATCTCGTCACTTTCTGGACGAACAACATCCTGGGCCACAACACGACCAAGAATACGATCACCCAATGATTCGATGATGTCACCACCTTCAATAACTGGCGCCATGGTCAAACCGAAGTCGGTACCACAATCTTGCTCAGTTACTACCAAATCTTGTGCAACATCTACTAGACGACGAGTCAGGTAACCTGAGTTCGCGGTCTTCAATGCTGTATCCGCCAAACCTTTACGAGCACCGTGAGTAGAAATAAAGTACTGCAGTACGTTTAGACCTTCACGGAAGTTCGCCGTAATTGGAGTCTCAATAATCGAGCCGTCTGGACGAGCCATCAGACCACGCATACCGGCCAACTGACGAATCTGTGCCGGGGAACCACGAGCACCAGAGTCAGCGTACATATAAACCGAGTTGAAAGAATCTTGCTTCTCTTCCTCACCATCACGGTTAATTACGGATTCCTGAGAAATACCTTCCATCATCGATTTCGCAACTAGATCGTTCGCACGAGACCAGATATCGATAACTTTGTTGTATTTCTCACCCGCCGTCACCAAACCAGAGGCGTACTGGGTTTCAATTTCTTTTACTTCAGCTTCAGCGCGCTCAATCAACTCCGCCTTCTCATCAGGAATTGCAAAGTCGTTAACACCAATTGAAGAGCCAGACTTGGTAGAGAAGTCATAACCCATATACATCAATTGGTCAGCAAAGATTACCGTCGGTTTCAAACCAACAATACGGTAGCTGTCATTGATGATGCGAGAAATCGCCTTCTTAACCATTGGCTTGTTAACCATTTCAAATGGCAGGCCTACTGGCACGATTTCCCACAGTAGAACACGACCTACTGTGGTGTCGATAATAGAAGTGCGCTCGGTGGTTTCACCGTCTTCACCAATAATAGACTCGTTGATACGAACCTTGATACGGGACTGTAAATCCACCTGCTTAGCATAGTAGGCGCGAGAAACTTCCTGCACATCCGCGAAAGCCATGCCTTCGCCTTTGCCGTTTACACGCTCACGAGTCATCCAGTACAAGCCCAATACAACGTCCTGAGAAGGTACAATGATCGGCTCACCTGATGCTGGCGATAAAATGTTGTTGGTAGACATCATCAAAGCACGAGCTTCTAGCTGCGCTTCCAATGTCAGCGGTACGTGTACCGCCATCTGGTCACCATCGAAGTCAGCGTTATAGGCCGCACAAACAAGTGGGTGCAGCTGAATCGCTTTACCTTCAATCAATACAGGCTCAAAGGCCTGGATACCCAAACGGTGAAGAGTCGGAGCACGGTTCAGTAACACTGGGTGCTCACGAATTACTTCGTCAAGAATATCCCATACAACAGGCTCTTCACGCTCAACCATTTTCTTAGCAGCTTTAATCGTTGTCGCAAGACCGCGCAACTCTAGCTTAGAGAAAATGAAAGGCTTAAATAGCTCAAGAGCCATCTTCTTAGGTAGACCACACTGATGCAAACGCAACTGAGGACCTACGGTAATTACCGAACGGCCCGAGTAGTCAACACGCTTACCCAACAAGTTCTGACGGAAACGACCCTGCTTACCTTTGATCATGTCGGCCAAAGATTTTAATGGGCGCTTGTTAGAACCAGTGATCGCACGACCGCGACGGCCGTTATCCAACAACGCATCAACAGACTCTTGCAACATACGCTTCTCGTTACGCACGATGATGTCTGGAGCATTAAGGTCTAGAAGACGCTTCAAACGATTGTTACGGTTAATCACACGACGGTAAAGATCGTTCAAGTCGGAAGTCGCGAAACGACCACCGTCTAGAGGAACCAATGGACGTAGATCTGGCGGTAGAACCGGCAGAGCTTCCATTACCATCCACTCAGGTTTGTTACCCGAATTGTAGAAGGCTTCCAATAGCTTTAAACGCTTAGAAAGCTTCTTGATCTTGGTCTCAGAATTGGTCGCTGGAATCTCTTCGCGCAAGTGCTGAACTTCAGCCTCTAGGTCGATGTCTTTCATCAACTCTTGAATAGCTTCCGCACCCATCTTGGCTTCGAATTCATCACCGAATTCTTCCATCGCTTCGAAGTACTGCTCATCTGTAAGCAAAGCACCCTTTTCTAAGGTAGTCATGCCAGGATCAGTTACCACGTAAGATTCGAAATACAACACGCGCTCAATGTTACGCAACGTCATATCCAACAACAAACCAATACGGCTAGGCAGTGATTTCAAGAACCAAATATGAGCAACCGGGCTCGCTAGTTCGATGTGACCCATACGCTCACGACGAACCTTTGCCAAGGTTACTTCAACACCACACTTCTCACAGATAATACCGCGGTGCTTCATGCGCTTGTATTTACCACACAAGCACTCATAGTCTTTTACTGGGCCAAAAATCTTGGCACAGAACAAACCTTCGCGCTCAGGCTTAAAGGTTCGGTAATTAATTGTCTCTGGCTTTTTTACTTCACCAAATGACCAAGAGCGAATCATCTCAGGCGAGGCCAGACCAATACGGACGGCGTCAAACTCTTCGCTCTGTCCTTGGGACTTCAGTAAGTTAAGTAAGTCTTTCAAGGCGCTATCTCCAGTTAGTTGGTTTGCCCTTAGCGAGGACAAACCCTGTTGCAGCAAATTTTTAACTTAGGTGCCGGGCGGGGCCCGGCGAGCTGGGACAATTACTTGTCTTCTTCCAGCTCCATGTTGATACCCAAGGAACGGATTTCTTTAACCAGTACGTTAAACGACTCTGGCATACCTGGCTCCATACGATGGTCACCATCAACGATGTTCTTATACATCTTAGTACGGCCAGCCACGTCATCGGACTTAACGGTTAGCATTTCCTGCAGGGTGTAAGCAGCACCATATGCTTCTAGTGCCCATACCTCCATCTCACCGAAACGCTGACCACCGAACTGAGCTTTACCACCCAGCGGCTGCTGAGTAACCAAGCTGTAAGAACCAGTCGAACGAGCGTGCATCTTATCGTCTACCAAGTGGTTCAACTTCAGCATGTACATGTAGCCAACAGTGGTGTGACGCTGGAAGGCATCACCTGTGCGGCCATCGTACAACTGAGTCTGACCGGTGTCGGATAGATCAGCCAAGGTCAACAAGGACTTAATTTCAGATTCTTTAGCGCCATCAAAAGCTGGGGTAGCCATCGGCACACCTTCACGCAGATTTTGCGCCAGCTCCATAACCTGTTGGTCATTGAAGGAATCCAAATCTTCCTTACCTTTGATATCGCCAGTCTTGTTGTAAACATCTTCTAGGAAGCTGCGTACTTCAGCGACTTTACGCTGCTCTTCAAGCATCACGTTAATCTTGTCACCAAGACCACGAGCCGCCATGCCCAAGTGCATTTCTAGCACCTGACCAACGTTCATTCGAGAAGGAACACCAAGTGGGTTCAATACGATATCAACTGGCTGGCCATGCTCATCGTAAGGCATATCTTCAACTGGCATGATCACGGAGATCACACCCTTGTTACCGTGACGACCAGCCATCTTGTCACCAGGCTGGATGCGACGCTTAATCGCTAGGTAAACCTTAACAATCTTCAATACGCCAGGAGCTAGGTCATCGCCAGTTTCCAGCTTGCGTTTCTTATCTTCGAAACGCTCATCTAGATCAGCACGACGCTCTTTCAATTGCTCTTCCGCACGATCTAACTGCTCGTTAAGCACATCGTCTGCCATGCGTATCTTGAACCACTGGCTAAGCTCCATTCCGTCAAGCAGCTCGTCTGTGATTTCCTGGCCTTTCTTAACGTCTTTACCGCCAGAAGCTTTTTGGCCCAACAATACAGCGCGTAAACGCTCCATAGTGGCCGCTTCAACAATGCGATACTCTTCGTTCAAGTCTTTACGGACGCCATCCAACTGAGACTTTTCGATCTCTAATGAACGCTGATCTTTTTCTAGACCGTCGCGAGTAAATACCTGAACATCGATTACGGTACCCTTAGTAGAAGTTGGTACGCGTAGCGAAGTATCTTTAACGTCAGAGGCTTTTTCACCAAAGATCGCACGCAATAGCTTTTCTTCTGGAGTTAGCTGGGTTTCACCTTTTGGAGTCACCTTACCCACTAAGATGTCGCCAGGGCCAACTTCGGCACCGATGTAAACAATACCGGACTCATCCAACTTGCTTAGCGCACCTTCACCAACGTTTGGAATATCTGCAGTAATTTCTTCACTGCCCAACTTGGTGTCACGAGCAATACAAGTTAGCTCTTGAATATGGATGGTGGTGAAGCGGTCTTCTTTAACAACACGCTCACTTACAAGGATCGAATCCTCAAAGTTATAACCATTCCAAGGCATAAAGGCGATACGCATGTTCTGACCAAGCGCCAACTCACCCAAATCTACCGATGGACCATCAGCTAAAATGTCGCCACGAACAACTTGATCACCAACGTTTACGATCGGGCGCTGGTTGATACAAGTGTTCTGGTTAGAGCGGGTGTACTTGGTGAGGTTGTAAATATCCACACCAGCATCGCCAGCTTCGGTTTCTTCGTTGTTAGCTTTAACAACGATACGAGCCGCATCAACACGCTCGATCACACCGCCACGCTTGGCTACGACACATACACCAGAGTCACGCGCTACTGTGCGCTCCATACCGGTACCAACAAGAGGCTTGTCAGCCTTCAAGGTTGGAACCGCCTGACGTTGCATGTTCGATCCCATCAATGCACGGTTCGCATCATCGTGCTCAAGGAATGGAATCAGTGAGGCTGCTACAGATACAACCTGACGTGGAGACACGTCCATGTAGTTAACATCTTCTGGAGCCTTTAAGGTAAATTCACCTTGGTGACGAACAGAAACCAACTCTTCGGTCAGCTGACCTTTATCGTTCATCTCTGCAGAAACCTGAGCAATACATTGCTCAGCTTCGTTAATTGCAGATAGGTATTCAATCTCGTCGGTAACTGCGCCATCAATCACTTTACGATACGGGCTCTCTAAGAAGCCGTAGCTGTTAGTGCGGGCATAAGTTGCCAAAGAATTAATCAAACCAATGTTTGGACCTTCAGGTGTTTCAATAGGACATACACGACCATAGTGAGTCGGGTGTACATCTCGCACCTCAAAACCAGCACGCTCACGAGTCAAACCACCTGGGCCAAGCGCAGAAACACGACGCTTGTGAGTTACCTCAGATAACGGGTTGTTCTGATCCATAAACTGAGACAGCTGAGAAGAGCCAAAGAACTCTTTAACAGCCGCAGCAACAGGCTTAGCATTGATCAAATCCTGAGGCATTAGGCCTTCAGCTTCGGCCATGGATAGACGCTCTTTTACAGCGCGTTCTACACGAACCAAACCTACACGGAATTGGTTTTCGGCCATTTCACCAACGGAACGAACACGACGGTTACCCAAGTGATCGATATCATCCACTACACCCTGACCGTTACGAATGGAAATCAGGGTCTTTAATACGTCTACGATATCTTCGTTCGACAGAGTACCTTCACCGGTCTCTTCTTCACGCGACAGGCGACGGTTGAACTTCATGCGACCAACCGCAGAAAGATCATAGCGCTCTTGACTGAAGAACAAGTTCTGGAACAAGGCCTCAGCTGATTCTTTTGTCGGCGGCTCACCTGGGCGCATCATGCGGTAGATTTCTACGAGAGCTTCCAACTCAGTGCGAGTTGGATCTACGCGCATGGTGTCAGACATGAACGGACCGCAGTCCAGCTCATTAGTGTAAAGGGTCATTAGATCCTGAATGCCCGCCTCTACCAAACCGTCTAATACTTCTTCGGTAATTTCAGTGTTACATTCAAACAGTAACTCACCAGTATTTGGATCAGCAATGTCACGCGCTAGTGCACGGCCTAACATGTAAGAACGAGGCACTTCTAGCTCGGTTACGCCAGCTTTTTCTAACTGACGAATGTGACGAGCCGTAATACGACGACCTTCTTCTACAACTAAGTTGCCATCATTGTCTTTGATATCGAAAGTAGCCACATCACCACGCAAACGAGATGGCACCAACTCTAGGCGAGCACTTTCAGCTTCTAGGTGGCTAAAGCTACTGGTATCGAAAAACATTTCCAGCATCTGCTCAGTGGTATAACCAAGAGCACGCAACAGAATGCTTGCTGGCAACTTACGACGACGATCGATACGTACGTATACAAGATCTTTAGGGTCAAACTCGAAGTCCAACCATGAACCGCGGTAAGGGATAACTCGTGCGGAGTACAACAACTTACCAGAGCTATGAGTCTTACCTTTATCGTGATCGAAGAATACACCTGGAGAGCGGTGCAACTGAGATACAATCACTCGCTCGGTACCATTAATTACAAAAGTACCGTTATCAGTCATCAATGGGATTTCACCCATGTAGACTTCTTGTTCTTTGATGTCCTTAATAGTCTTATTTGAAGACTCTTTATCATAAATGATTAGGCGAACTTTTACGCGCAAAGGCACAGCGTAAGTAACGCCACGAAGGACACACTCACCTACATCAAAGGCAGGCTTACCTAAAACGTAGCTAACATATTCCAGCGCAGCATTGCCGGAGTAGCTAACGATCGGAAATACGGACTTAAAGGCCGCATGCAAACCATAATCCAGGCGTGCTTCAGGAGAAACACCAGCCTGAGTGAACTTTCTATAGGAATCCAATTGGATCGCCAGGAGGAAAGGGACGTCCATGACGGGCGGCAACTTGCCGAAATCCTTACGGATACGTTTTTTCTCAGTATATGAGTAAGCCATCTATATTCCCCAGCTTGTAGTCGACTTTACAGTCTCAGGAGCATTCAGCTCCTTTTGTTTGCGTGGTTATTGCCCGCAGCTGTTTACAGCTGCTCGGTACTACATATTGCAAAGTTCATTTGCAATCTGGACTGCTGTTTGCGCAATCAATTGCACAAGTTATTTGCACTTAATGAAGCCTCGTTTCACTCTAAGTCATCTACGCATTCGTCGTAGAGAGCTTGTACTGAAACCTAAATACAAATAATTTGTCCAACTGATGCCGCTTCCTCTGCGAACTGGCATACAGCCCATTTTTAATTTGTCGAACTTATCTTCAATTCACGTAGAAAGTTGCGACAAAAATTCCGCTTTTTGAAAACGGAAAAAGGCCGGCAAGTTAAATCACTCGCCAGCCTTAAGTTCTAATACGAAATTAGAACTTTTCCCATGGATGCTGAATTACTTAAGTTCAGCAGAAGCGCCAGCTTCTTCCAGGGCTTTAACAGCTTCTTCAGCGTCTTCTTTAGATACGCCTTCCTTAACAGGAGCAGGAGCACCTTCAACTAGAGCTTTAGCTTCTTTCAAGCCTAGGCCAGTCAAGCCGCGAACAGCTTTAATAGCGTTAACTTTCTTGTCGCCAGCAGAAGTTAGAATTACGTCGAATTCAGTCTTCTCTTCAGCAGCGCCACCAGCGTCGCCACCAGCAACAGCTACAGCAGCAGCGGCAGCAGTTACGCCAAACTTTTCTTCCATTGCTTCGATTAGTTCAACAACGTCCTTTACAGACATCTCAGCAACGGCATTGATGATATCGTCTTTAGATAGAGACATTTTTCAATTCCTATATATTCAGTAGTGAGCAAGCGCTCAAAATAACGGTTTAAGCAACACAGCCAATTAAGCTGCTTCTTGCTCTTCTTTCTGGTCGCGAATGGCCGCAATAGTACGAACCAATTTGCCAGCAGCTGCTTCTTTCATAACACTCATCAACTGAGAGATAGCCTCGTCGTATGTTGGCAACTTAGCCAACAGCGCAACGTCAGTAATCGCTCCTTCGAATGCCGCAGTTTTCAGCTCTAGCTTTTCATTGTCTTTGGCGAAATCACTAAGAATTCGCGCACCAGCACCTGGGTGCTCGTTAGAAAATGCAATAATGCTAGGACCTACAAAACTGTCGTTAAGACATTCGTAGTCAGTGCCTTCCAGAGCGCGCTTTGCTAGGGTGTTACGAACGACTTTCAACCAAACGCCGTTCTCACGTGCTAGCTTACGCAATGCAGTCATGTCGGTTACAGTTACGCCGCGTGAATCGGCGACAACTGCAGACTGAGCAGACTTAGCAGCTTCCTGGACTTCAGCGACAATCGCTTTTTTGTCTTCGAGTCCTAATGCCACAAGATTTCTCCTGGATTTGATTAAGCACATCAAATCGTCACATTAACTGTTTAGATTTTGATAACTCAATCGTTACTTCACCCTCACTTATGTGAGGAGTTTCCGGTGATCAAATCCAGCTAATACTGAATGGGTCACACCGTCTGCGCGGGGCGAATCTCTTCGATTAAGCCTAACAACACTATGTGTAGCTTGGCCCCTGCGGTCTTTGACGGCCTGCTTTTATTAAAAATAAAGAGCAGACCCCAAAGTTCTGTTTAGCTGCCTAAATTAAAGATCTAGGCTAGCTTGGTCGATGGTAATACCTGGGCCCATAGTGGTGCTCAGAGATACCTTCTTCAAATATACGCCTTTAGCAGAAGCTGGCTTAGCCTTCTTCAAGTCAGCCATAAGAGCTTCTAAGTTTTCTTTCAACGCACCAGCCTCGAAAGAAACTTTACCGATACCACCGTGGATGATACCGCCCTTGTCAGCGCGGAAACGCACTTGACCGGCTTTTGCATTTTTAACGGCAGTCGCTACGTCTGGAGTTACGGTACCAGTCTTAGGGTTAGGCATTAGACCACGAGGACCTAAGATTTGACCCAGTTGACCAACTACTCGCATGGCGGCTGGATCAGCGATAACTACGTCGAAATCCATTTTGCCAGCTTTAACTTCAGCAGCTAGCTCATCCATACCAACGATGTCAGCACCCGCTTCTTTAGCGGCATCTGCATTTGCGCCTTGGGTAAATACAGCAACGCGTACATCTTTACCGGTACCGTGAGGCAATGAAGTCGCACCACGAACAGCCTGGTCAGATTTACGAGGGTCGATACCCAAGTTGATAGCCGCATCTACGGTTTCAGAAAACTTAACAGTAGAAAGTTCTTTTAGCAGAGCTACAGCCTCATCGATGCTGTACTGCTTAACTGGATCTACTTTTTCTTTGATCAGCTTTTGACGCTTAGATAACTTAGCCATTACACAACACCCTCAGTTTCAAGACCCATAGCGCGTGCAGAACCAGCGATGGTACGTACAGCAGCATCCATATCAGCAGCAGTCAAATCTGGTTCTTTAGCAGTAGCAATCTCTTCCAACTGAGCACGGGTAACTTTACCAACTTTCTCAGTGTTAGGACGGCCAGAACCACTCTTGATGCCAGCAGCTTTCTTAAGCAAGTAAGAAGCCGGTGGGGTTTTCATAGTGAAGGTAAAGCTGCGATCGTTATATACACTGATCACAACAGGAACTGGTGCACCATTTTCCAAATTCTGAGTTTGTGCGTTAAACGCCTTACAGAATTCCATGATGTTCACACCGTGCTGACCCAAAGCTGGACCAACTGGTGGACTTGGGTTGGCGCCGCCTGCAGGCACCTGTAGCTTAATATAAGCTTCTACTTTCTTAGCCATAATAGACTCCTTTAAAGTGGGTTAAACGCCTCGACTATTACCAGATCGCAATCTCGATAACAGTGTCTCTGGCTCCCCGAAACCCTACGTTAGCTACGCTAAAACCGTAGAGACGCGAAAACCCCTTTCACTTTTCAGCGAAAAGGGCGCATTGCCTAGCCACGCTAGACTAAACTCAGTCTGGATTAGGTTTTTTCCACCTGACCAAACTCTAGCTCTACCGGAGTAGAACGACCGAAGATCAGAACTGCAACTTGTAGCCTGTTCTTCTCGTAATTAACTTCCTCAACAACACCATTAAAGTCGTTGAACGGACCATCAATAACTCGAACCATTTCACCTGGCTCAAAGACAGTCTTAGGCTTAGGCTTATCAACCGAGTCATCAACTCGCTGCAAAATAGCTTCAGCTTCTTTCTCAGTAATAGGCGCCGGGCGATCAGCTTTACCGCCAATAAAACCCATCACTCGAGGAGTATCTTTCACCAAGTGCCAAGAATCGTCAGACAACTCCATCTGAACCAAAACATAACCTGGGAAAAATTTGCGCTCGGACTTACGCTTCTGCCCGCCGCGCATTTCTACAACTTCTTCTGTAGGAACCAGAATGTCGCCAAACTGGTCTTGCATACCGTGAAGTTCTACGCGCTCTTTAAGCGCATTAGCTACTTTCTTTTCGTAGCCTGAATACGCGTGAACCACATACCAACGTTTTGCCATGGGTCACCTTTATCCTATGATCAGCGATGCCAACCAGCCCAAGAAAGTGTCCAGTAGCCAGAGCAAGATGCCCATAATAATAACTACTGCCACCACAATTAACGTGGTCTGATTAGTTTCCTGTCGCGATGGCCAAACAACTTTACGAACTTCAACCAGCGACTCTTGCAACAAGGTGTAAAACGCGTTGCCTTTTGCTGTATTCACAGCAACAAACAGAGCAGCGGCCGCCAGAGCCACAAGACCCAAAACGCGATACAACAAAGCTTGCTCTGCAAAATAAGAGTTCCCCACTACACCAGCTGCAACTAAAGCTACAACGACTAGCCACTTCAGCGCGTCAAAACGAAACTCTACTGGTTCTGCTTTAGCATTAGCACTCATAACTTTGGGAAACCTTTCCAAGCTGACAATCAGCTTAAATAATGGCAGGCCACGAGGGACTCGAACCCCCAACTTTCGGTTTTGGAGACCGACGCTCTACCAATTGAACTAGTGGCCTAAAACTTTAACAGCGGGGCCGAAGCCCCGCGAAGATCTTAGATTAGTCTAGGATCTTAGATACAACACCAGCACCAACGGTACGGCCACCTTCACGAATCGCGAAGCGTAGACCTTCGTCCATGGCGAT
>NZ_CANMSS010000018.1 GCF_947500695.1 uncultured Pseudoteredinibacter sp. | reverse complement strand
TCAACTGATGCGGATAATAACGCAATCGGTAACGTTCGCACCGATGTTGGTGGCGCGGACGTAGATGGCGCTGATGCAGCAGCGATTACCGGTGTGGTTGCTGGTACACAAACCGGCGATATCTCTGGTGGTGTTAATACGGCTATCGCGGGTTCGCTGGGCTCTCTAACACTTCAGGCTGATGGCTCGTACACATACACCCCAGGTGCTGCGGCTGAATCTTTGGCGCTAGGTGTGAGTGCGACAGATACATTCAGTTACACTCTAAAAGATGCGGATGGTAGTTTCTCAACAACAACCATTACCATCACAGTAACCGGCACTAATCAGGGCCCGCAAGCTGTTGCGAGCTCCAAGTCGGGTGATGAGGATGTGGCAATTCAACTTGGCGTTTCTGATTTTGGCTTTACGGATGTTGATACTGGCGATCAATTGTCCTCGGTACGAATTGATTCCTTGCCGGCTGACGGAACATTGATGCTCAACGGTGTTGCCGTTACCGCTGGGCAGGTTATTACTGCCGCAGAATTGAATAATACGGCGGCGCCAAATACAGGCCTTCAATTTGTTCCTGATCAGCATGAATCCGGTTCTGATGCTTATGGTGGCAGTGGCACGGGTGATCAGCAAGCAGACTACGCATCGTTTACTTTCAGTGTGAATGATGGCAACGACTGGAGCGCTGCGCCTGCGAGCTTTACTGTTGATGTCACTCCAGATGCGGATGCCGCGTTGATCGATACGTCCTTGGTGAATTACAACAGTGGCAATAACCAGCATATCGATTTGGTTGAAATTCCTAGCTCTGATCGATTCACTCGAGAAGTTTACAATAACGCAGCTACAGGTCCGCAAGCGGGTAATCAGCTGGAAAATATAAGTGCTGGGTTGAACGGCAATGTCAGCACGCCTGCTCAACCCTACAACGCTTCTGGCAATAATGGCGCAACCGATATTGGTGCAAGACAGCTACAAAAAGTCACATCATTAATCTACCTTGAAGAAGGGCAAACGGTTTCTTTTTCTGGGTATATGGATGACGCTGTTAAGATTGAGCTTGGTGGTACTGTGCTATTACGTACCAATGGCAATACTTGGGGGCCTTACGATACCGCAACAGCTCAAACTGTTTCTCAGGGTGCCGGTTCTTATACGGCTGCAGGTACTTACACTGTGTCAGCTTCCGGTTACTACACATTGGAAACGTATGTTTACAACCATTCAGGGCCGGGCGACTTTTCCATTCGTATTCACCTCGATGGTGGTGGGCCGCAAGCTTTGAGTAATAGCAATGTTGTTGTATTCAGGGATATCGATACCCTAGAGGCAACCGGCGCACAGTATTCTGAATTTGTACCAGGGCCAACAGCTGGCAACTCAAATCACAATAGTAATGTTGGCGGTTACTATCCGATTGAGCTGAATAAAGGCGGTGAGGGCGCGAAGATTAAGCTCTCGGGTATCTCTGTTCAATTGCAAGATACCGATGGCTCAGAATCAATTGCTTCCATCACGCTGGGTAATATTCCAGATGGTTGGGAAGTGTATGATGGCAATACCTTGTTGTTCACCGCAGGTGGCGGAAACAACAGCGTAGATATCAGCAGTACCGATCTGAATAACCTATTTGTGCGCAGCACCAATAGCGCAGCCAATGGCGCAACGGTTGATTACGATCTGGAAGTGACGGCCGTGGTGAATGAAACCGCAAATGGCTCTGTGGTAGATTCCCAAAGCAGCACGGGTACTTTAACGGTTTCAATTTTTGATACACAAAATGTATCTTCATCGCCGTTGAAGAAAGCTCCAGAACAAGCACAGCAAGATACTATTGATGATGTTCAAGAGAGCTCTCAGAGTACAGGCAAGAGTAAAACCACAGCAGGGGGCTTATTGGTTGAGCAAGATGAGCTTCTGTTTAGTGAATCGCCGACTGCTGATTCAGGCGCAGAGTTTAGTTTTGCCTCCAGTGACGAGCCTTCTTACTCCGTTGAGCTACAAGATGTGCTGGCGCTAGATAAAGCAGAGCAAAATCTAGATGCTTTATTACCAAAAGCCCTAGAAACCAAATCAGTAAATGTTAAATCTCTAGAAGCAGATTCCCAAACCAGCAGCGATGCACCTGACGTTCTAGTTTGGAATGATGCAATAAGCGAGCTGCCCGAGATTAAAACTGAAAGTGATCTTGTAGATATTATCTAAGCTTAAAATTAATGTATGGTGCCGGAGGTGGTGTTGAGCCGCCTCCGGCTCGGAATTTTCAAAAACACCCTCGTTAGCATGTCCTTGAAGATCCTATGGTGGCTTTGAGTTTGCCGTAGATACTGCACAAATGCTCGCACTCTTTGACATTTTATCTGTGCGCTTAGTAAGCTGCTGAACACCCTTATCCTTTCTCAATGAAGACTGTTATGGCCTCTCTCAATGCTCGCAAGTCACTATTGTTTGTCTCTGCTCCCTCATTTGTTTCCGCAATCGCTTTTAGATTGTGAGGTTTAACTTTTTTGTTTCTAGCGCTTTTAGGTATGTCGTTATTCCAGCCTTTCGCCCCCATTATGCAATTTATTCGTTTCCTATAGTCAGAGGCTTTTAATTGGCTTAGTTCACTTAAGACAGCTTTGTCTATCAAGGCTAAGTTCTCGGGTCTTATCGCTTCGAGTAATTTCTGTTTGGTATAAGAGTGTAACACTGCTGTCTCTATGTCGCCGCCAAGGCAATATATCTCTCTATCTCTTAGTAGTTGGTTGGCCCTTCTTCTGCAGTCTGCAGCATTATCGGAAGTTTGGCAGTCAATTGCTTTCAGCTTGTCAAGAGATGTATGTTCTTCGGAAGTTATTTGCTTATTCTTGTTCTTGCAGATGTTCTTCAGTGTAGTTCTGTCTTCGGTGTAGCAGTCTTTGTCTAGTATTGTTAGGTATGGGATTTCGAATATATCCATCAGTTGGGCTACGTGAACGATCGAGCTGCCGTCACCACCCATGGTCGAAATGTTCCTTTTGTACTGGTCCCCCTTTAAAATCTTCTTTTTCACTTGATTTATTATATAGAAATCAGATATTCCTTCGCAGAGTATCACCTTGTCAGCAAAAATTATTTCGCTATTCTCGGTGTTGCAAAATCTAGATAGCTTTTCAATATCTTGTATGTTGTTTGAATCCCATTCCCACTTGTATGTTAGGCCATCCTGTTTTTTTGGTAGTCTTAGTATGTTGTCAATCTTTACTGAGTCTATAAGGATTGAAGAGTGGGTGGTTACAATAACTTGATTTTTTAGTGATAACTCCTTTAAGTACTCAGAGACTGACCTTTGATGTTGGGGGTGGAGAAACGCCTCGGGTTCTTCAACAAGTAGCAATAAATTTCTACTGCGATTTCTAGATGATACATGCCGTAGTAGTCCCAGTGAGAGTAGAGATTGAAACCCAGTCCCTTCGTCTTCAATTGTCAGATCTTCTCGCTTTCGTGTTTTTATCTTGGTCTTAGAAAGTATGAGATCTAGTATTTCGTCATGCTCAGGGATATCGTACCCAATTTCTGCTTCACCTGGTAAGTCGTTAGAGATTGTTTTTGTACTTTCTGTAAGGATCTCGCTTATGACTTTAGAAACTCCTTTGGCTCTAAGTTTAAATTGTTTTTGAAGTTCGTTTAATTCGCCTTTCCTTTGTCGTGCTAGAGCATCCTTGGCGGCTATGAATAGCTTTCGGTTTTCATTTTCTCGGGAGTTAGTGCCGGCTCTTACCGCAGGTATATACATAATGTCGTAAATGTTTGATAGAGACTCAAAAGCACTCTTGCCGTTGCCGCTGTTTGAAGTGTGATAGCCTGCTCTCCCATGCTTGTCTATTCTTAGCTCTATCCATATTTCTTTTTTCTTGGGAAGCCATAAATTTTTAAATGTTGTTTTCTCTCTATCTGTCAGTTCTTTGAAATGAATTCTTATCTTGGTGGTCGGCCTAGTGTGGTCACTTTCATAGTATTTGTTTTGAGGTGTGTAATCTGATTTTTCGTGTCTATCATTTCCGGTGAAAAATAAATTTATTGCTTTAAGTACTGTGCTTTTACAGGCATTGTTTGGTCCCGCGATAAGCTGAAGCTTGCCATTGAATGTGCTTTCTAGGTGTTTTATTCCTAAGAATTTCTCAATATGAATTTTAGAAATTTTCATTTTTCTCAGTTCCTTCTGTTTGTTCATATACACTTGCTTATGGGGGGTGACCAATAGTAGCTTTTAAGCTGTGGTGGAGAAATTGAAGAAAGAGTTTCTACATTAGGCGGGCAAGTTTTCGAAGTGCTCGTTCGGGGAGAAAGGGGGGCTTCGTAGAAGGTTGGCCCTCCGAATAGTTGTCTCCAGCCTTCAGTCATCTTTTTCATGACGCCTTTTTCTAGGCTATTTAGGCCAACCGCACTCCTTGCAACTTTGTACAGCTTATTTTTCATACAGAATTACTTCCCTTACTGCTATTCCCTATAAATCTATTTTGCTGATTTTTCGGGAGGCTTCCGTGCCGGCACCTTAGTGCTTTAGTGCTACGATGTAGGTTGAGCATAACAAAACTCATTCTTTTTCTAAATAACTTGGGGGGGGATTAGTTGAAGCACGATGCAGTGAGGGGGGCTTTTCGATATATGCGGACAAAACGACAGGAGTCGTTTTGGATCGCGGTAGCGACCCGCAGGGTGAGCCTCATGGATGGGGCGAATCAATCGAACAAGGTTCGATGCCGCACAAATGAACCCAATAAAAACAAAAAAGGCCTATCCGAAGATAAGCCTTTTTAAAGTATGGTGCCCGGAGGCGGACAAAACGACAGGAGTCGTTTTGGATCGCGGTAGCGACCCGCAGGGTGAGCCCTATGGATGGGGCGAATCAATCGAACAAGGTTCGATGCCGCACAAATGAACTCGATAAAAACAAAAAAGGCCTATCCGAAGATAAGCCTTTTTAATGTATGGTGCCCGGAGGCGGAATCGAACCACCGACACGGGGATTTTCAAAAGCTGTCTCTAAAGCCTATTAATATCTAGTTCAACGAAAACAATGGCTTGTTAGGTTGTGGCTGCTTGTTATTGCATGGTTGTACATGCTGAGTGTTCGCTAGGTGTTCCTTGAATGTAGCTAGGTGCTAAACCAGTTTCACCATTTTATGTTTCGAGTTTAGTCTTCAATATAATGTCCAAAAACGGGCTGTAGTTCGAGGTCATCTAGAATTAGCCACCTTATAAATGCCGAAAATTCTTGGTCTACTCTGAGGAAGTGAATGATCTGTTGCTCAGCTTCTTTCTTTTTGTGTCTTGGGGTGTCTTCATCACACCACTTCTCTATTTCTCTTGAGACCTTTGCTAGTACCTTAAACACCTTTTTACGAAGAAAGCTGCGTGATACGCTGCGGTTTCCTGTACTTGCGTCGTTGAACGCTAGGTTGATAAGTTCTAATGTCTCGCTAATTTCTTTTGAGTCTGGTGTGTCAGTAGCCTTGCTAATCGTTATTTCAGTATTCGGGGTTGAGGGTGCTCGATGGTGTACTAGTCTGAATACATCGGTTTCCGGGTCAGCAGGATCAAGCAAGTTATTGTATCTATTCCCTTTAAGATTGGAGTTGCATCTAGTGCAAGCAAAATACAGATTTTCCCAGTCTGTCCTGTTTGGGTTGTCTGCATTGAAGTGCTCTACAGCGATGGACGTCGGCTCCTTGATTTCACAAATGTAACACTTTGAGTGAAATATTTTGTTCAGGGCTTCTAGTACGTCTGGGTTGTTGTAATTCTTTCCTGCGCTTTTTAGGGACTCTGGTGTTGGTACGTCTCGCTTTACATTGAACATCTTCAGTCCTCAATCTTGCCGATCTTTTTTTTAGCTGATCTGTATGCAGAACTGAGTTGCACATATGATTCATCATTTAACAACGTTGAGTTTTCTATTAATCCTCTTATTTTGCTGATGTTCTCTCTTATATACTTCTCATTGCTCAAATTGTTTAGTATTTCATCTAGGTATAATGAGTGGTCTGAGACGTCGAATATGCTATGTAAAATAATCTCGTTGCTATATGCTCTCAAGTCTGCGTCGATAAGTTTTCTTGATGATAGATCGTAAACAACAGTGTCATTTTCCGACGATATTACAAACGGTGAATGTGTGGAGACTATAAACTGAATGTTTGGGAATAGGTTGCTTAGAAAGGGGAGTATTTTTCTTTGTAGTGAAGGGTGTAAATGAGCATCAATTTCGTCGATTATAACAAACCCGTTTATAGTTTCTGGTGTGTGACTGGAAACTTCTGTTGTCATAAGGAGGTCGGTGAACACTTTTAATACAGAAGAGTACCCTGTTGAGAGGTTTCTGAAAGAAAAATTGCTTTTTCCGCTCTGTGATATTTGATAGTTGAGGGAGTTTTCATCAAAAATTAAGTCTGTAGATTCATCATCTAGAAGGATTTTTAGGTTGCTTATTAGTTTTTTCTTCCATGTATCGAGCTCCTTGGTGACCGAATAGTTGTTTTTCCTCTCGCTCAATGCACTTTTTACTTCCCAGTTGGCTAGAAACCTTTCTAGTAATGAACCAGCATTTCCATTTCCCTTATTTGATTTTCCCTTTCTAACTTGGAACGATATGTTTGCCTTTTCCTTTTCGAGAGATTGTATGCTTTCTACTGATTCTACGCTTAGCTCTCTTAAAGCATTGAAAAAAATGTTTATATTTGGAGGCGACTTGATGTCATTGTAAGAAATTACGGTTTCCTTGATTACATCGCTTCCGTTGTCTTCCTGATACGACCTATAGGTTAACAGTCTATCCTTGGCATGGTCTTTAGCTTCTTTGGTGCTGATCCTGCTTGTTTGTATAGCATCTTCTAGAGATGTTATTGTTTTTCTAATTTCAGAAAGCTGATCTTTCATCACATCTAGGGATGGGCCGCTTTTATAATTGTGTCTTAATTCTATGGCTTTTTTTAAATTATCTTCGCTTTTTTTCTGGCCGTTAAGCTTTGCTTTAAGTGACTTGATATATTTTAAATTTCGAGAAATGGCGCTTTTGAGATTCGAGATCGTTCTCTCGTGGTTGTCGGCGTAGTTTGATGATTGTTGAAGGACGTTGAAAATTGATTGGAGTAGTTGGGTTTTTCCGCAACCGTTTTTTCCCGTTATTATAAGATTTTTTCCGTTCAGATTGATATCAACTTCTTTTTCTGTGTATGGAATAATTCCATTTATATGGCCAACTTTCACAATGTTTCCTGAGTCTTTATAGTTTTTGGGGAGGTGGGCTTCAGCTTTTTGTTAACGCGCTAAACTGTATTTAGGCCCTATGTCAAATTATCCAATTTTCTATTGGCCTCGTTCGCAGAAAGGCTTTTAGGTTTGATTTCCTGCTCTTTCTTATCTGACGGAGCTGGCTTGTATCTAGCTTCTGGGTCTACAACTTTGCCCATCGCTTGGTAGGGGTATCCTTGGTTGAAGGCTAGGCCACCAATTGGTTGCCAGCCTTCAGCCATTTTTTCCATGACGGCTTCTTCTAGGCCCTTCAGGCCTGTAGCGCTTCCAACTACCTTGTATAGTTTTTTTTTCATTCCTTCTTGCCTTCCTTACTACCTCTTCTACTAAACCACATGTTGTTAATTTTGCATGCGGTTTCCCTGGCTAACCGGTAGTTGGAATCTTTTCTGTCGACGGGCTTACTTGGCCTATCTCTGGGGCTTCTTCGCCAAAAACAAACCAATATCTAAACGTTGGAAATGTAGAGCATATCGCTTCGATATGTTCCTCGTTAAACCTCTGTTTTCCGTGGTAGAGGTTCTTAATGATGTCTCGACTCAAACCAGTTTTCTCTGCAAATTTTGAGAACCTCAGTCGCTCTGATGATTCCATATTAATTAGCTCAATGAGCCTTTCCTGCATCATAGAAAAATACAATATCGTGTTTAATGGACCCGGTAATTTATAGCGTGTATATTAAACACGATAAATCTACTTATGAACAAACATGCAGCAACGAGCATATCAAAACTCGTGCAGGTTCAAAACAAGCTAAGGCATAGAAATGGAAAGTAACTTTCGTACACCAGTACAACTGTCTGTTTTGCCGCCAGTTATGGGGCAAGAGCAGTTCGCCACTTACTGCGGTACTACCAAGGATACGGTAAGGGGCTGGATCCAAGCTGGCACCTTACCCAGCGTCAAAATCGGACGCCAACGCTTAGTCAATCTCAGTCTGCTTCAAGACGAACTAAAAGCCGGAAAAGAATTTTTTGAGTCGGGTGAATACTCAGGCTCCTGATTTGCGTCGCTTGGGCTTCGGTGTGTGGGACATCTCTGGGCGGCGCTTCTTAAATCCCTGACTCGATTAACGACTGCCGGTCGAGTTTAAAAACTTAGGCAGAAACCAAAGAGGAAAACACGATGAATCAACAAATGAATGTTCAAGTTTACGGTGGCTCTATCGCTCGTATGGAAGGTCAGGCTTTCGCGTCTCTGTACGTTGGTCAGCATGTAGAAGATGAGTCCGAACAAAACGCTAAAGGCATCGAGATTATGAAGGTCTCTTGTGATGAGCGTGTGTACGAGGAAATGAAATCCGATAAGTACCCGTTCGACGCCACTATCTCAGTACGCCTTAAAAAGGCAGCTGGCGGAAAGATGGGGCAGCACTGCATTGGTATTAAGCCTGTTGCACCAGCTCGCCAAGCTCCGGCTAAGACCCAGTAATTGATCGGTGGAGCGGATTTGAAAGGCCTGCTTATTTGCGGCCTTTCAAACCGAACACTGATCTAGCAAGCGTAGCGCGGTAGCAAAGGAATCAATCATGGCGGGTTTTCTATATTGCGATAGCAACTTCACCAAGATTAATAACAACAATGTTCGTTGTGCAGGGACTCTGCAAACCATCACAGAAGCTGAGTTGGTTTCCAAAGTGGCTGAACAAGTACCACCACCTTTTCCAGAATTAGAACAAGCCGAAATCGGCGCAATTATGGCAGCAACGACAACTTTCCTTGCTGTCTGCTGGATAGGGAAAAACTTATTCGGCTTATTCAAAAATACAAAAACTGAATAAGCCACTAGAAGTAAAACAACAATATATAGATCGGGCAAAAGAGCACAAAAAGTGCATTTAACTTTAATCAAAGAGAGGGGTATATACCCATGAAAAAACTACTTGCCCGTGCCCGTAATCACGCTGACAAAGCTTTGTTCGTTGCCGGTACTTTTGCGTTAGCAAACGGTGCTCAAGCGGCCATCGATACGGCGGCTGTTGTTACTGAAATCGAAGCTGGCGAAACCGCTGTAGAAACCATCATTGTGGCCATGCTTGGCTTCGGTGTGTTGTTCTTGGTTGGTCGCTCCCTATACGGTCTAGTTAAGCGCTAATGCCCGTTGCTCCTCTCCTCTGGTAACAGGGGAGGGGAGATTTTTTAAGAGGGCTTTCCCATGCTTTCTATGTACATCCTCCTTGTCTGGCTCACAGGCATGAAAATACTTTTCGATTCTTAGGGCTCAAACCATGAGATTGATTCTTCTACTGGCAGCCTTGTTAATTATTCCTTCGTTCGCTTTCGCAAATAATATTGTTATTAGGCATCACTATGGAACCAAAGGTGATGCATCTAGAGCATGTAAGGCCGCAAAAGGTGGTGAATATTGCTATTACGCAGGCAGCTATCGGTATATTGGCCCGAGTGAAGAAATTTCCCCCGGGGTTGTGCAAACCCATTACTTTTATGGCCGCTGTAAGGAAAAACAAACCTCTGATCCAGCGAAGGACGGCGGTATTTGTAAGGACGATAACGACGAAGATGGTGATCCGGACGAAAGCGATCCGGACGATGATAACGACGGCGAGCCGGACGACCAAGATCCGCACCCTAATGACCCTGATTGTAATTCTACAAGTTATGATCAATTCAAATGCCCGGGCCCAGGTGGAAGTTCTACAAGTGGCTCGTCTTCCAGTTCGTCCACTTCTTCAAACGGTTCTAGTACGTCAGGCAGTTCTTCGGGTTCAAGTAGTGGTGACGGTTCAAGCTCAAGTTCTAGCGGTTCTACTACAGGTTCAAGCTCCGACGGTTCTACCAGTACAACAAGTACTTCTTCAACCAGTAGTACTTCCAGTACATCAGGCGGCGGCTCAAGTTCAGGCGGCGGTGGTTCAAGTTCAGGTGGTGGTTCTAGTTCTGGCGGTGCACCAAGTGGGTCGTCAGGCGATGGCGACGGTTCTACTTCAGGCGGTGGCTCTTCCTCAGGTGATGGCGATGGTTCCTCATCGGGCGATGGTGAGGGGGAGGGTTCTTCCTCTGGTGACGGTGAAGGTTCTTCATCGGGCGATGGTTCTTCAAGTACAGGTTCTAGTTCGGGGTCAACGTCTGGCTCTGGTACGTCTTCAACTTCGGGTGGCTCTAGCTCTGGTGGTGGCTCGTCATCTTCCAGCGGTTCTGGCTCTACATCGGGTAGTGGTACAAGTTCTTCATCAGGCTCAAGTACCGGCTCTTCTTCAGGCAGTTCAACGTCAAGCGGTAGCTCATCATCCAGTAACGGTTCAAGCTCTGGTGATCCTGTAGACCCTTGGGATGGTCCAGTCTATTCGTGCCCAAATGGTAGTCCCCCAGATTCCTCTGGTCGTTGTGACCCTGACCCATATTGCACAGGTGACGATTGCCCACAGCCCAATATTTGCCAAGATGGTTGGCCGCCTTTAGGTGGAAGTTGTGATCGAAACCCTCCATTAATTTGTGTTGGCAGTGGCGTACCCGTTTGGGATTTGGCTGACTGTCCAGCGAACCCTAACTCAAGTTCTACCTCTTCTGGCTCTTCATCGGGTGATGGCGACGGCGACGGTACAACAAGTTCGAGTTCTTCCGGCTCTAGCACAAGCGGTGTGCCTTCCGGTACGTCGTCAAGCTCGGGTTCCACGTCAAGCAGTGGTGTGCCTCCAGCTAGTTCAAGCACTTCTGGTGGCTCTTGTCCAAATGATGCGGATTGTGATGGTGATCCTGATAGCACCGACCCATTCCCAAATGATCCAGAGTGTTCAAATTCTAGGTTCCGCTATGACCGTTGTCCCGGTACCGATGGTTCATCCGGCGGGGCTAGCTCTAGCGGTTCTGGTGAGGGTGAAGGTGAAGGCGAGGGCGAAGGCGGCACAACTCCAACGGGCGGTTCTTGCGATGCTGAGCCTGTTTGCGCGGGTGATGATCCGGTCATGTGTGGCATTCAATTACAGACTTGGGAAAGTCGTTGCCAGAACGAGGGCTATACAGCGGGTAAGTGTGAAGAGGGTAGCGAACCCGAATGCACGGAGGGAACCATCCAGTGTGAAATGCTCAAACAGCAGCACACATTAATTTGCGGTGAAGAAGGCAAGTTAGAAGATTTTGAAAAAGCCTTCGTTGAAGCTGAGGTGACTACCGATTCTGAATTGGTCGACAACTTTCTCGGCGAAAAAAGAGCCTTAGACCCAAGTAATCAAATCAACCAAGTTCTTAACAATTTGTTCCCTGCCGGGTTGGGCGGTAAATCTCTGGGGGAGCAATGCTATCCCATACCGCCCATTTCTATCTTTGGCAGCCAGATCGATATCGACATTAAGTACATCTGTAAGTTGTTCGAATACATATCGATGTTGATGTACCTAGCGGCGTATCTGGCGGCCTTCCATATCTTGTTTAAGTCGATAACGGAGGATTAAACAATGCCTTTACCCGTTGTATATGGTGCGCTCGCTCTCCCTTCGATAGTGGCCTTTGTGGTTCGTGCGCTGGTTGCTCACGCGATTATGCGAACCATCACGGCCTTAGGAATGACCATTATTTCTTTTGTGGCTATCGATGCGGCTATGAATCAAATCATCACTTACTTGAATAGGGCGCTTGGTGCTGTTTCTGGTGAGGCTCAACAAGTGGCTAGCATGATGGGCTTTTTCGATTGCGTGAATATCGTCATGTCGGCTTACGTTGCAGCTGTAGGGATTCGACAAATACGCGGTGCCTATAACCGTATTGTATTCGGACAGAGTAAATAGTCATGCTATATCAAATTACCGGTACACCCGGACAAGGTAAAACACTCAATACGATCAAGTTCGTGGCTGAAGAAGAGCGCTTCAAAGATCGCCCTGTTTACTATTTTGGTATTAAAGACCTTGATGAATCATTTGGCTGGACAGAGCTCACTGAAGAAGAGGCGTTCAAGTGGCCTGACTTGCCGTCGGGCTCGGTGATTATTTTTGATGAGGCCTACAACGTTTTCCCTGTTCGCCATGCTTCTAAACAACCACCTAAGCATGTAAAAGAATTGGCCGTACACCGTCACAAGGGAATGGACATTCTACTGATCAACCAAAAGGTAAGTGGTCAGGTTGATCCGTTTATTAAAGGTCTGATCAATGAACATCATCACTATGATCGAATCTTTGGTTCTTCCGCTGTTAATCGTTTTATGTGGCCTCGCTGTTGTGACAATGTAAATTCACCATCAGAGCGTAAAAACGCCAATGTGGTGATCTGCAAGCTTGATAAAAAGTACTTCGGTAAATATCACTCTGCTGATCAGCACACACATAAATTGCAGCTTCCCAAAGGTCGCATTGCTATGTTCTTTGGTGCGTTGGCTCTATGCCTAGGTATGGTCTATTACGCCTACGTTCAAATATCTCCAGCACCACCAACAGAGCCGAATCAAGAGCAATTCAATAAGGGCTTAGCTGATCCCGCCAATGCCCCGTTGAACTCTGTGAAAGATCCAACAGAAATGACCTATATCCAAGCGTACACGCCTGAGGTTGAAGGCATGCCATGGACAGCACCTGTGTATCGAGAAGTAATGCAGCCGGTTACTTATCCAAGGCCGAATTGCGTTAACTGGAGTGATCACGATAGGCCTGAGTCCACCAGCAAAATGAAGGGCTGTCACTGCTTCTCGCAACAAGGCACAAGAATGAATGTGAGTGCAGCCATCTGTAAGGCTGTAGTTAAAGGCGGCTTCTTTGATCCGACTCGCCCGGATGCTAGAGATGAAATACCTAATGGCTTTGCTCATGTGTCTGAAACTCAAACACGACCATTAACACAAGGTCAGCGAGCGGCACAGGAATACCGTCGCCGTCGTCCCCAAGCCTTCATCATGCACGATACGGAAGGGTTCAGAAAACGTCGTGAATCCGATCCATTCCCCGCTGATAAGCCAAAGTTATAACTCGTTAAGGTATCCCACAATGCCAAAGTCCGCCTCTGATATCCGGGCAAACCTATTAGGCCTGCTCTTATCGTCCATTGTTCTTGTCGCGTTAATTCGCATTTCATCGCTGTCAGACGAAAATGTCCTCCAAATCGTTGCCTTGGTCTTGTTTTTACCTATGGCTTGGAGTGAATATAGAAGCTCACCAAGGATGGTGATCCGTAAGAAAACACCTTTGGTTGCTACCGAAATACTGCCCCGCTTACTTGGGATGCTACTTACAGTATTTTCGGTAGCGTTTTTTTATTGGTTGCTTCCCGAATACTCCGGCCGGTTCTATGCACCGTTTTACAAACTCTGCAAAGACTTTGGCCCGTTCTTATTGCTGGCATCTCCGTTTTATATTGGCTTTGTTGTTTCGCGTATCGATGACAGCAAAGATTCGTACTATGCCTTAGGCCGGCTGTTACTGGGTGACTCTAGCTACCTAAAAAAAGAAGAGCTCAAGCACCACTTTTTAGGCTGGGCCGTTAAAGGTTTTTTCTATCCTCTAATGTATGTCTATGCATTGGGGAAAATCACCTGGCTAAAATCTCTATCTATTAATTTTGATACTGTCACTTTCCTGCAGCTGTTCGATATCGCGATAGGTTTGTTGTACTACGTGGATTTGATTTTTGTGGTGGTGGCTTACTTGTGTACTTTAAAAATTTTTGGTGCGCATATCAGAACCGCCCAAAGTACATTGTTAGGTTGGTCTGTTGCGCTGGCCTGCTATCAACCATTTTGGTCGTTTGTTTCAAAGTTCTATATTCAGTACGGCAATGGCCTGAAATGGCATCAGTGGCTTAGTGATCATCAGTTTCTGCTCTACCTATGGGGCATCGCCATTCTGGCCCTTACCGCTGTTTACACGATGTCGACTGTGGCTTTTGGTTTGCGCTTTTCTAACCTGACTAACCGCGGAATTATTACAGCTGGCCCATACCGCTATCTAAAGCATCCTGCTTACGTTTGTAAGAATTTAAGCTGGTGGCTTATTTCTGTGCCGTTCGTTGTTGTGAGCGATGTAGAGAGTGCTACCAAGTGTTGTTTAGCCCTAGCTATGTTGAATGGCATTTATTACCTAAGGGCTAAGACAGAAGAGCAACATCTATCAAGTGACCCTGTTTACCTGCAGTACAAAAAAGCAATCCACAATCGCTGGAATGGCGGCTTACTGGCGGCAGCCAATAGCCGCCATCCAGCGGCTAACGTCCTTGTAACACGTTAATAAATAGGGGGGTGCTCTGCACTGTAAAACACGTACCGACATAAATCCCACTTTTCCCACTTTGAAGGTAACTTTAATGAGAAACGAAAATAAAACATGGCAACGAGACGATAACGTTTTTACTAATAAGTCCGGCTCTGAATCTTACGACTTATCCAATGTGCGAGTTTTGCACTCTGGCATTGATACCTTAAAGCAGTTGTATAACTGTATTCCCAAGCGCCACGTCATTGATCAGCTAGAAGATATGAAAGCAGCAAGGGCGCGCCCTTTTATCACCTTGGGTGGCATCGATTGGATGGTGACACGCTCGTCTAAGTCAAGCGGTTATCAATACATACTGAAAAACCTAGATTACGGCTATGTTGTCCTGCTCAAAAGCTTCTTTGCTGAGGTAGATGAATCGGCCTCACATATGAAAATCGAAGTTACTCCCCAAAAGCTGCTAATCAGTGATCCTGCGGCGCTGTGCCAAGAAATGGTGAAGATAGGGCAGTTGTTTGCCATACAGGTGGTGCCTGAGGCTGTAGCCATTCATATCGCTGTTGACCTTAAAGGCTTTGATGTTCCGCTAGACTTTGAAAGAAAGCTTACCTGCAAGGCTAAGAGGCAGTTTAAGGTTAATTCAATCTCAGAGGCCCAATGGAATCTCAACGATATTTCTGCCGTGTATGGCAATGGAGAAACCTTTACCTTCGGTAGCTCTGGCTCCCTGCAGTTTTGCCTATACGATAAAACAGAAGAGGCTAACAAAAGCGATAAAATAGGTTTCTGGGAAAGACAGTGGGCCAGCACTCCATCTGTCGAAGATTGCTTTGTTTCCGAATATCAGCCGGGTGATCAGGTAAAGCGCTTAGAGATGCGTTTCCACCATTCTGTAATACGGCAATTCTGCAATGGCTCTAAAGGCCCCGATGGTGGGCGTTTAGAAATTCGTGACTTACAAGACCTAATCCCACACCTGACTAACCTATGGCGGTACGCCATGAATAACTTTCGTTACCAGCACTCTAGCAGCTATATCCACCCTGTATGGCAGATGCTACTGGAAGATATTTCTATCTATCCCCCGGCGATAGACTGGATGTACAAGCGTGAAGCTAAAGCACCTAGCATCAGTTCAAAACGCAATGTGGCTTTTTGGTTGGGAAACTTAGTAAAGCTAATGGCAAGGCGCGGTATTGATGTGGAAACAACGGTTAAATACATTATGAGTTCAGGTCTTAATGAAGAGCTGGCCAGTTATTTTGGTGCCCATACCTTTGATGGCCTTACAGAGCTATATATGTACTTAACAGAGTTTGTAGATAAAAGACTTCAAGAGCATCGAATAAATGGAGTAGCGGCTTAGAATGGCAGTAACAAAGCAAAAAGATGGTCGTTGGCTGGTTTCCTGTCGGCCTCAGGGTACAAATGGTCCGCACTTAAGAAGGATCTGCAAGACTCGTGCAGAAGGTAAAAGGTTAGAGCAAGAGTTAATGGGCCAAAGGCGTCTGCAATTAGATCATGCGAAATTATCGGTATGTGTTGATATTTGGTTTCAGTATTTTGGTGCGAATTTAAAAGATGGTGAAGCAAGAAAGCGAAAGCTGCTGCATATCATCAAAGATATTGGTGACTTAAGAGTATCCCATTTAAAGCCAGGTCATTATTTGGCTTATAGAAAGAAACGTCTTGATTCTGGGATCTCTCCAAACACTTGTAACCATGATCTGGTGTATTTGAAGACTTTATTTAACAAGCTGGTTAAAGCTCAGTACCTAAGCTCTAACCCGTTAGTCGGTTTGGCTCCACTGCCATTGGATGAAGCTGAGTTGTCATATTTAACGACTTATCAAATAAAACGTTTGCTTGTTTCCTGCAGGAAAAGCGCTAATGAATCATTGTTTTGGGTTGTTCTGGTTTGCTTGGCTACCGGGGCTAGATGGTCAGAAGTGGAAAGGCTCACTTTTGCGCAGCTCTCGAACAACACCATTAGATTCGTAAAAACCAAAACTCGAAAGAATAGAACAGTCCCTATCGATGAGAAGTTGTATAAGGCTTTATCCGCTAGGAGGCGATTTGGAACTGTACGAATTTTTGCTAATTGCCTGTCGGCATTTCGCTCTGCAATTCATCGAGCCAAAATAACTCTTCCTCCTGGCCAGATGTCTCATGTCTTAAGGCACACTTTTGCGAGTCATTTTATTATGAACGGGGGTGATATAATGGTATTGCAAAGGATTCTTGGCCATTCTAATGTTAAGGTGACTATGCGATATGCGCATATGTCTCGAAATCATCTAGAGGCAGCTCTTGTATATGGCCCATTAAATACCTTAAATAAGGAGGTTGGTTTTGACGGTTGAAGACATTTTCAATGAAGTGAAGGCAGGTTTATATGACAGGGGGGGCAATCCGCTTTTTGTGTCCTTCCTATTGGCATGGCTTATCGTAAACCATAAAATAGGTCTTTTACTTCTCTCGGATGAAAGTTTCACCTCAAAAATTGAATTTATTGATTGTTACTACCAAAAGGTATTTATTGAAACCTGTGATGTTGTTTCTCCTGTTTATTTGAATGTTTTTCTTTCAAATATTGCTTTGCCACTGGTCTTTGCCTACTTATATTTGCTGCTCTCGCCCATTTTTTCTGGTTGGATTTCTCACTATGCGGCAAAGAAAAAAACCTCTATCTCCAATCGGATTATTAAGTTGAAGGAAGTGGAATTGGTACCTCTGTCTGACCTATTAAAGATCAAAAAAATAGCAGAAGAACTCGAAGGGGATGTGGAAAGATTAAATACTCAAAACGCCGCGCTTGGTAGTCAGCAAACAGATTCGTCAAACAAGATTCTGGGCTTACAGGAACAGCTTAGGCTGGCGCAAGAGTTGTCTATTGATAGGCCAGAAACTCGTAGGCTTGTAGATCCCAAAGTTTTAAAAGAGATGATAAATGGGCATTCTGTGGGGGCTTACAAGCTTCGGGATGTGTTGCTAACGGAGCCTGATATTAGCTCCGCGAAAGGCACGGTCCACTTTCTTGAGCATTATATAAATCTGCTCTACCTTCGTAGCCTTTTAGTCGGGTTTGATCTTAAAAATGTGAATGATACCTTTTACATATTCATATATGGAGCTGGTTTCGAAAGAGATTATATTTACTTGCTATCAATAATTGCTCGCTCCTCGTCTGGCGTAGTCCAGGCTTCTATTCGCTTCGCCAATGAATATTTGAAAGAAATGAGCGTTGATAAAGTTGACGGGCTTATCAATCGGCTGAAAGATAAGGAGCTCGTTAGAGAGGTTCCGATATCAGATGGTCCTACTACTAGTAGAGGGGTCAAGCTAACGGATGCTGGGCGCGAGTACCTAGAGTCAGTGATGCATGAGTCTGGATATCCAGTCTAGTGTACTTAATGTGTTCGTTTCTAAAATGCATAAAAAAGCCAGGTCAAATGCCTGGCTTCTTAAGTCTCTGATCTAACAGAGTTTGTGTATGGTGCCCGGAGGCGGAATCGAACCACCGACACGGGGATTTTCAATCCCCTGCTCTACCGACTGAGCTATCCGGGCAAATATTACGGGTTGCTCCCGTAAAGAGGCGCGTATTAAACCTGTTCGCCGCCGCAGAGTCAAGACTTTATTTAAGCCTTTCTTTTTGTTGGCTTTTTAGTCTAATTTTTGTTCGGCTGCGGGGCTGTTGATTTACTCGCTAGGGGGTACGTAGCCTTCGATATGGTCTACTTCTTCGCCGCTGAAGAATTTCTCCATTTGCTCCATTAAATAGCTGCGCGCGGTCATGTCCATCATGTTTAGACGTTTTTCATTGATCAGCATGGTTTGATGCTGCATCCATTCCATCCAGGCCTGTTTAGATACGTTTTCGTACAGGTCTTGGCCTTTGGGGCCGGGGTAGGGTGGTTGGTCTAGGCCTTCCAGTTCTTTTTTGTGCTTACGGCAAAAAACCATACGGCTCATGGCGATATCCTTCTATTTAAGGGAGGGGGATTTTACCCCTCCGGAGGGCATTTGCCCATCTCTGTGCTGGTTGGGCTTTAAAGAAGTTGTTGCTGTATGGCCGCTATCTGCTCTAGTAGCTTTTTAACGGGGGCAGCTAGGCCTAGCTCGCCTGGGGCGGCGGGATTTACCCACTGCTCGCCAGCTTCGGCAATCTTGTCTTTGGGGTTTACTTGCACCAGCACCGGGGTGATATCTAAATGGTAATGACTAAAAGTATGGCGATAGCTGTTCCAGTGCTCGGTAGCGGGCTCGCTATTACTGAGCTGTTGGCTAATGCAGTGCTCGGCAATATTGGCATCGCTTGCGAGCTCTGGCAGGCACCAAAGGCCGCCCCATATGCCCTGGCTTGGGCGTTGCTGCAAAAGTACTTCGCCAGCTGGGTTTTGCAGGATAAGCATTTGGCAGGCGCGTACGGGCTTTTCTTTTTTGGGTTTTTTGCCTGGGTAATCTTGAGGGTTGCCTTGGCCGTGGGCTTGGCAGCTATCCTGTAGCGGGCAGGCATCGCACAATGGCTTGCTGCGCTTACAAACGGTGGCCCCTAAATCCATCATTACTTGAGTGTATTCTGGGTTACGTTTATTTGGCGTGTAGTGCTCGGCAATTTGCCATAGGGTCTGTTGCACTTTGCTATTGCCGGGCCAGCCTTCCACAGCATGAAGCCGTGCTAGTACGCGTTTTACATTGCCATCTAAAATAGCCGCTGGCTGGCCAAAGGCGATGGAGGCAATGGCACCAGCGGTGGATCGGCCTATGCCGGGCAGTTCTTCTAGCTCGGCAACTGTTCCTGGAAACTCACCTTGGTATTGCTCGGCAACGGTTTGCGCGCACTTATGCAGGTTACGGGCGCGGGCGTAGTAGCCGAGGCCTGTCCAGAGGTGTAGCACCTCGTCTATATCGGCCTTAGCTAGGCTGCAAACATCAGGAAATTTGCGGGTAAAGGTCTCGAAGTAGGGGATTACCGTGGCTACTTGGGTTTGCTGCAGCATAATTTCGGAAAGCCACACCCGGTAGGGGTTGATGCCCTGCTGCCAGGGAAGCTCTTTACGGCCATGTTGGTCATACCAAGCTAATACCAGCTTGGCGAATAACTTTGGGTCCATTAATTTGGACGGCAAGTTGCTCATGGATACTTCTTATCTTATCGGCTATTTATCTTGTGGCTAAGTGTACCTGTCTCAACAGTTGATTGTCGTCATTGCATTGCTGAATAGTAATCTCTATCATTTGCATCTTTTCTAGTTCCCCGCCGTTAAAGCTCGGCATAAAGAATGAGGTTGGCATGAAGGCAATTCAAATGAAGGCAAAGTGGGCTCCGTCATTGGCATTGATGGCGTTGGCTGTTGCTGGCTGTAGTCAGAAAGAAGAAAGTAAGCCCGCAGTAGAAACCACTGAAACTGCAGCTGCGGTTGCAGAAAAGGCCGAAGTTAAAGCCAAAGAAACACAAGAAGCCCCTGTGGTTACTGTTTACTCTTCCCGTAAAGAGCACCTGATCAAGCCTTTGTTTGAAAAATACACTGCTGAGACTGGCGTAGAAGTGCGCTACGTTACCGATAAGGCTGGTCCATTGATGGAGCGCCTTTCTGCTGAGGGTGAATCTACCCCTGCCGATATGTTTATGACGGTAGATGCTGGCAACCTATGGCAGGCTAGCAATAAAGGCTTGTTTGCTTCTTTAGATTCCGAATCATTAGAAGCCAATGTGCCTGCTAACTTGCAGGCCGCTAACAATGATTGGTTTGGCCTATCTATTCGTGCTCGCACTATTGTTTATTCAACCGAGCGTGTACAACCAGAAGATCTAAGCACTTACGAAGCCTTGGCCGCTGAAGATTGGAAAGGCCGCTTGTGCTTGCGTACTTCTAAGAAGGTGTACAACCAATCCTTGGTTGCCACCATGATCCAGACTCAAGGCGAAGAAAAAACCGAAGAGATCGTTAAAGGTTGGGTAGCAAACCTAGCTACCGAGCCTTTCTCAAACGATACCAAGGCCATGGAAGCAGTAGCTGCTGGCCAGTGTGACGCCACTATTGTTAACACTTATTACTTTGGTCGTTTGAAGAAGAAAAACCCAGATGTTGCTTTGGCACTATACTGGCCTAACCAAGAAGACCGTGGTGTACACGTAAATATTTCTGGTGCCGGTATTACCAAACACGCCAAGCAGCCAGCTGAAGCGCGCAAGCTATTGGAGTGGTTGGCTAGCGATAAGGCCCAAGGCCAGTTCGCTGAGATTAACCATGAGTATCCAGTGAATGTAACTGTTAAGCCTTCTGCTGAAGTGCAAGCATGGGGCGATTTCAAAGCTGACTTGGTTAATGTTGAGGCGGCCGGTAAGTTGCAGGCCGATGCTGTTAAGTTGATGGACCGAGCCGGCTACCGTTAATTCCGGCTTAGTCTTTAAGGCTTTTAATTAACTGTGTAGGCAAGCTGTGGCTATTGCTGCAGCTTGAAACCAGTTAAAATGGGGCATGAGTGAAATTGCCGTGCCCCAGCCCCCTTCTGATCAACCATCTAATGATGATTCTAATCAGCCCTCAGCGAACAAAGAGTCCTTCTTTGTGAATGCTCAATCTACAAAATGGCGTAAGCATTTCTGGCGTTTACCGGCTTGGTTTGCGGCGGCTTTAGTATTAATGCCAATTTTGGTCATTGCCCTAAGCTGGACTAGCGATCAAAGCGATATTTGGGCTCACCTTATTCAAACCCAGCTTGGTACCTTGTTGAGCAATACTTTAAAGCTGTGCATTGGTGTTGGCAGTATCGCCATCTTTTTAGGGGTGAGTTTGGCTTGGCTGGTTTCGGTTTGCGAGTTCCCGGGGAGGCGCTGGCTCGATTGGGGCTTGATGCTGCCATTAGCAATCCCAACTTATGTGGTTGCTTTTGTGGCGCTGGGTTTGTTTGATTTTAGTGGCCCTGTACAAACTCAATTACGTGAATGGTTTGGTAGCGATTTTCGTGTGCCTTCAATTCGCAGTGCAGGTGGGGTGAGCTTAGTCTTAAGTGCGGTGCTCTACCCTTATGTATATATGCTAAGTCGCAGTGCTTTTATGAGTCAGGGGCGTGGTTTGGTAGATGCGGCGCGTATGTTGGGGCGCACACCATTGCAGGCTTTTTGGTCGGTAGCGTTGCCTATGGCGCGCCCAGCTATTGCAGCGGGAGCCGCCTTGGCGCTGATGGAAACCTTGGCAGATTTTGGTGCGGTTGCGGTTTTTAATTACGATACTTTTACCACTGCTATTTATAAATCTTGGTTTGGTTTTTTTAATTTGCCAGCGGCAGCGCAGCTAGCTTCGGTATTGTTGTTATTTGTAGCCTTGGCTTTGTTTGCCGAGCAAAAAGCACGCGGTGGCGGTCGTTTATTTGAGGTGCCGGCTCAAGAGCGGGAGCGTTTTAAATTAAAAGGCGCGCGGGCTTATTTAGCCACTGGTTACTGCTTGCTGATATTTGTTTTGGCTTTTGTTATTCCGGTTGGCCAGCTGCTGTTTTGGGTGGTGGAAACTGGTCTTGGTGGTTTGGATCAGCGCTATATAGATTTGGTTTTACATACCTTCGCCTTGGGGGCAATTGCTGCAAGCTTAACGGTGAGCTTGGCAATCGCGGTGGCTTTTGGACAGCGCCAGCTGGGTAATATTTCCGCAAAAGGTTTTGCAATGCGTGCGGCAAGCTTGGGTTATGCCTTTCCTGGCTCTGTGCTTGCTGTGGGTATTATGTTGTCTTTCGCCAAAGTGGATTCTGTATTGGTGGCGCCGGTGCGGGCGTTACTGGATATGCCGCCTAAGCAAATATTGGTGGGCAGTGTAGTGGCTTTAATACTGGCTTACTGCGTACGCTTTTTTACCGTGGGGCTTGGGCCTATTCAGTCTTCCTTCGAGCGTTTAAAACCTAGCTTTCAAGAAGCAGCACAAAGCTTGGGCGCCAATAAATGGCAGTTGTTGTGGCGGGTATATTTACCAATGCTATCGCCCGGTATATTTGCTGGCATGCTTTTAGTGTTGGTAGATGTGATGAAGGAAATGCCGGCTACTTTATTATTGCGCCCATTTGGCTGGGATACTCTGGCGGTGCGTGTATATGAGATGACCTCAGAAGGGGAGTGGGAGCGTGCTGCCTTGCCTGCCTTAAGCTTGGTGCTGCTGAGTCTTGCCCCAGTGGTGTTGATGATTCGTCGCTCTCGTCGCTAGTTACTTGCCTTGATAATTTATCTGCCACTATTTCCTGATTTTTATGCTGAGCTATAAGGGTTCATTTATAGTTCAGCCGCTTAAAGTATCTTCCTCCCCATCATCTTAAACCTGAGCTTGGCTTTGTTTTTAGTCGTCTAATGATTGGTCTAAGCTTTGGTGAGTTGGCTGTTTTTATTTTTAGAGAATGTAATACAAGTAGGAACCTATGTTGAAATTAAATAAAACCCTGTTCGTGTCTGCCTTATTGGCATCTAGCGTTAGCTTTGCCGGTGAGTGGAAAGGTGAAGGTGATCTTGGCTATAACAGTGTGGCGGGCAACTCTGAGAGTGAAGCCTTGGCTGTTAAATTGTTGATCTCCTATGTGCAAAACGATTGGACCCATAAAGCCGAGGTTAGCGCTAATACGGCTTCTAACGATGACAAAACCAGTGCTGAAGCTTATACATTTAACTTCAATAGCCGCTATGAGATTAATGAAGATGTTTACGGTTTTGGTAACTATCGCTACCAAGATGATCGCTTTAGTGCTTTTGAATACCAGTCTTCCTTAACTGGTGGTGTGGGCTATCACGTTATTAAAACCGAAGATACTATTCTAGATGCAGAGGTCGGTGCGGGTTTCCGAAGCAGTGAGCGTCGCCTTAATCAAGAAAAAGAAGACGAGGCGGTAATTCTAGGCAAGGTTTCTTACAAACAGCAGCTAACGGATACCACTAAGCTAGAAAGCTACTTGTTGAGCGAAGCTGGTGAAGAGAATACCTATCTTGAAGCTGAAGTCGCGGTAAAAGTAGCCATGACTGAGCAGCTGGCGCTAAAAATTGCCTATTTGGCCAAGCACAATACCGATGTAGATCCAGGTACCGAGAAAACCGATCGTTATACTACGGTATCTTTGAACTATAACTTCTAGGCTCAAACTTCTAAGCTCTAACTTGAGAGCTTGATGCAGTCTTGATCTGAAGGGGCTGTATTGGCGGCGTCCTCTTGTTGTCTGGGGGCGCTTGCTCACTTCTCTAGCGATTATCAGTCTTCCTTTAGCGTCCAAATTATCCATTGAGTTTACCCTTATCCTGGGGGTGATTGCCTTTGCTGCTAATACCAGTACAATGCCGTTTTTCTATTATTGGAAACACAATGTGCATTATGGGAAACATGCCGAAAACGGGTGGTTTCAAGTAGTGTGTAAGGGTATTTACCCCCTGGGCTGGGGCTTAACTGGATGGGTAGCGTAATGGGTAATAAGACTGCATTGTTCGCAGAGCACGAAGCCGCAGGCGGCAAAATTGTTGATTTTGGCGGTTGGGATATGCCAATCAACTATGGCTCTCAGGTAGAGGAGCATCACAAGGTGCGCCGTGAGGCGGGCATGTTTGATGTGTCCCATATGACCATTGTTGACGTGAAAGGCGCTGGCGCGAAAGACTTTCTACGCTATTTGCTGGCCAATGATGTTGAGAAGATTAGCTCCGTTACTGGTAAGGCTATGTACACCGGTATGCTGAATGAGCAGGGTGGGGTGATCGATGATCTGATTGTTTACAATATGGACGGTTGGTACCGCACTGTTGTGAACTGCGCTACTCGCGAGAAAGATTTGGCTTGGATGAATGAGCAGGCCGCAGCATTTGAAGTAGAGCTGAGTGAGCGTCCAGAGCTTTCTATGCTGGCTGTGCAGGGCCCAGAAGCAATAGCTAAGGTTGCCGCCGTTTTAGGTGGTAATAAGGCTGAGGTGGTTAATTCTCTGTCGGTATTCCAAGGCTTGGAAGTTGATGGCTGGTTTATTGCTCGTACCGGTTATACCGGTGAAGATGGCCTAGAAATTATGGTCCCAGAAGCCGCTATTGTGCAGTTTTGGAAAGATCTAGTCGCTGCTGATGTAGCGCCTTGTGGTTTGGGTGCTCGTGATACTTTGCGCCTAGAGGCAGGCATGAACTTATACGGAAGCGACATGGATGAGGCTATTCTGCCAATGGCAGCCAATATGTCTTGGACCATTGCTTGGGCACCTGAAGATCGTGACTTTATCGGTCGCAAAGCCTTGGAGGCCGCCAAAGAAACCGGTGTTAAAGAGAAGTTGGTAGGCTTGGTGATGGAGCAAAAAGGCGTTTTACGTGCTCACCAGAAAGTTATTGTGCCGGGTGTTGAGGCTACTGGTGAAATTACCAGTGGTACATTCTCGCCGACTTTAGGCTATTCTATTGCCATGGCGCGAGTGCCCAAAGAGATTGGTGATACTTGTTTAGTTGAAATGAGAAATAAACAAGTAGAAGTTAAGGTAATTAAGCCGAGCTTCGTCCGTAACGGTAAGCAAGTTTTTTAATTAATACAGTAGAGATAGCAGAGGATTAGTCCATGAGTGAAGTGCGCAATGAAATTAAGTATCTATCGAGCCATGAGTGGGCGCGTGTAGAAGCTGACGGCACTGTAACAGTTGGCATTTCTGATCACGCCCAAGATAGCCTAGGCGATGTTGTTTATGTTGAAGTACCAGAGGTGGGTTCACAGGTTAACGCCGGCGAAGAAGCGGGTGTTGTTGAATCTGTAAAAGCCGCTTCCGATATCTTCTCGCCTCTTACCGGTGAAGTTGTAGCGGTAAACGAAGCTTTGGAAGATGAGCCAGAAACCGTAAACAGCTCTCCTTATGACGATGGTTGGTTCTTTAAAGTTAAGCCAGCTGACGTTTCTGAGCTTGACGCTGCATTAGATGCAGATGCCTACCGCGAGGTTTGCGAAGACGCATAAGTCTTGCAGGGTCAGAACCTGTAGGTTCTGACCCTATTTCTAGAAAGTTTCTCTTTTAAGTTTTATCGCTTCCGCTGCCTTCTCTTGGCATTGATTGTTTGGCTGTTCACGGCCTGTTTTCCCAGCTTTGTTTTGTCTTTTGCGCTCCGCAAATATTTAGTACTAGCTAATCTAGTGGCCTTTGAATTTCGCTAGATTTTAGCCCCTCGGCTCCGAGCCGGGGTCAGAACCCTTGGGTTCCGACCCCTTTGTTCATGCAGGGTGTTTGTTTCTAGGCTTTATGTGGTTTTAGCCGTTGAGTCTGTGCTTGGTTTTTAGTTTTGGGGCTACTTGTAGGGCGGCTCTGTGACTTGGCGATTTTTATTGATGGGTTGGCTGAATTTAGGTGATGCGGCTTCGAGCCGGGGTCAGAACCCGTGGGTTCTGACCCCTTTGTTCATGCAGGGTGTTTGTTTCTAGGCTTTATGTGGTTTTAGCCGTTGAGTTTGTGCTTGGTTTTTAGTTTTGGGGCTACTTGTAGGGCGGCTCTGTGGCTTGGTGATTTTTATTGATGGATTGGCTGAATTTAGGTGATGCGGCTTCGAGCCGGGGTCAGAACCCGTGGGTTCTGACCCCTTTGTTCATGCAGGGCATTAGAGTGCCGCTAGGATTTTTGCGAAATGTCCGTTTAGATCGAAGCGTTCGCCATTGGCCCAGCCTAGACGAACAATAACCAGCTCGCGTGACGGGATGATAACGACGTATTGGCCGTTGTGGCCTGAGGCCAAATAAAGATCGCTAGGTAAATCTTTAAACATGCGCTTGCTGGAATCGTCGGCTGCGCCAGCGTTTAGCCAAAACTGCCCACCATATTCACCTCGTGGCGCTGCTTTTATCGGGGTTTTTACAAAATCTACCCAATGCTCAGGGATAATTTGCTGGCCGTTTAAATTACCTCGCTGTAAATACAGCTGGCCAAACTTAGCCCACTGGCGCGCAGTCATATAAAGGTAAGAGCTACCTACAAAGCTGCCGCTGGCATCAGGCTCGTAGGTCGCTCCTGTTATGCCGCTGGGTAAAAATAGTTTTTCTTGGGCGAAGCGATAGTAGTTCTCTGTGCCGCCTAATTTATCGAATAGCCAGCCGGAAAGGATATTGGTGGTGCCTGAGGAATAAACAAACTTTTCACCTGGGGCGGCTTCAATTTCCGCAGCTGCAGTGCGGGCGTAGTGCGCCATATTATCTTCAAAAAATAGCATGCGGGTGGCGTTGTCACCTGGTTCATAACTCTCATCAAACTTAAGTCCGCTAGCCATATTCAGTAGATGGCGCAGCTGAATATTTTTACGTTCATCATTTTCCCACTCGCTAAAGCCTGGGGGCTGATCAATGTCTTGGCCGTTTTCTTCTAGCCAAATACCTACCAAGCTGGAGGTGATACTTTTGGCCATCGACCAAGATAAGAACTGGCTGCTTTGGTCGTAACCTGGCGCATAGGATTCGGCAATAATCTTGCCTTGCTTGGCGACAATAAGAGCACGACTGTCGATATGGGGCTTGCTGCTATTTTCGGCAATAATGCTATCAAGGATGCCCTGAATATCTTGGTTTACTTCAACTTCACCCCACTGGAAGCCGGTTTGCTGGCTGATTTCTGGGGCGCCAAAGCTTGGCGCTTCATTGTGGTAAAGGCTGCAGCCAAAATCTGGATTGTACTTAGCCTTTTGAGTAAACAGCCCGTAGCTATTTACCGTAACTTCTTCAGTTTGTTGGTTGATGTCAAAACTGCTGTATTGGGCTAGCGCATGAGAGGTAAGTACATCTTCCTCGAAGACTGCTTGGGCATCGCGTCCGGCGACAAAGACGCCTGAGCAAAGCAGCTTGGCGCCTAGGCCATTAATGACCTTGGGGCCGTAGCGCAAATAGCTATAAGCTTTGGGGTTGGCTAAAAAGAAGGCAATGATTGCGGCAATTAGCGCAAGGCCGATATAACGGGCCCAAGTGCGGCCGGAAGCTGGCATGGTCGAATCCTTTTCGGGGTTGTTGTGCGTTATTAGGCTGCTGATGGTAACACTTAGGTCTTGTAGAACAAGTGTCCATCAGGCGGTTACAGACAAAGATGTTTGATCTTTATACAGCCTAAGCATATAATGCGCGCCCCTTTATTTTTGGCCAGGGGTTCCGGTTCGCCGGTAAAAGCAATATGGCCTCTCCTTGCCTTACCGCGGTACTTTCCATAGATGCGCTCTGCGCCTTGAAGGTACGTCTGACGGGAGGCTTAACCCGTAAGGAGCAAATATGCGTCATTACGAAATTGTATTTCTGGTTCATCCAGATCAGAGCGAGCAGGTGCCCGGCATGGTCGAGCGCTACACCGCTGCTATCGAAGCTGATGGTGGTAAGGTACATCGCATGGAAGATTGGGGCCGTCGTCAGTTGGCTTACTCAATCAACAAAATCCACAAAGCTCACTACATTCTTATGAATGTTGAGTGTGGCGAAGCAGCGTTGGAAGAGTTAACTACTAACTTCCGTTACAACGATGCCGTTCTACGTAACTTGGTTATCCGCACTGATGAGGCGATCACCGAGGAATCTCCAATCGCTAAGGCTGACAAAGAGCAACGCGAGCGTAAACCACGTGGTGATCGTGGTGACCGTGGTGAGCGTCGCGAAGAGCGTCCAGCCCAAGAAGCACCTGCCGAAGCGCCAGCAGCTGAAGAAGCCGCTAGCGAAGAAGCAGCTAGCGAATAATAAGGAGACTGATCATGGCACGTTTTTTCCGTCGTCGTAAGTTCTGCCGTTTTAGCGCTGAAGGCGTTAAGCAGATCGACTACAAAGATTTGGATACTTTGAAAGCCTATGTCTCTGAGACTGGCAAGATTGTTCCAAGCCGTATTACTGGTACCAAGGCTAAGTATCAGCGTCAGCTGGCTTCCGCTATCAAGCGCGCCCGCTACCTGGCTCTACTGCCTTACACCGACAGTCACGAATAAGAAGCCCTGTGCGCGCCCTTGCTGAATTTATAATGCGAGGACGTTTGCAGGCGTCAGTGGCCGCCCTTATTGGGAGTTGGTTCCCACTGATTAGCCCGGCTACGGTAGCTTTGGTTACTCTGCGTCGGGGCGTCAGCGACGGTACATTTGTATTGTTGGTGGCGATGTTGCCGGCACTACTGGCACTCTTTGCTAGCGATCTTGGTCCATTAATGGCTTTGATCACCATGCTGAGTCTGTTGTTAGTGTTTGCAGTCGCGCTAGTTTTGCGCCGTAGTATCTCTTGGGGTGCTGCCATTATGGCAATGGTGGCCCTAAGCTCCGCAGGCAGCTTGCTTTTAGGGCAGGTAGTCCCAGCCCCGGTTGAGGGTTTGGTGGAGATTTTAGGAGATCTGTTTAAGGAAATTGAAGCCCAGGCCAAGCAGGGTGAGCAAGCTGCTCAGTTGCCGGTTCCTGGAGAGCGTTTCGCCTTAGGCCTAATTGCCTATGTGTTGGCGCTCAGCAGTATCGCCAGTTTAATTCTGGCGCGCTGGTGGCAGTCCACGCTGTATAACCCAGGTGGTTTCGGTGAGGAGTTTCGTCAGCTAAGGCTGAATATGAGCAGTGTGTTGATCTGCTTCGTTTCGGCTTTGTACTGTTTTAGCCAGGGTAGTGACTACGCTATTTGGGCAAGCTTATTCGGTTTTCCTTTATTACTACAAGGTATTGCCATTGTGCACTTTGTAGTAAAACAGCGGCAGATGGGAACGCAGTGGTTGGTGCTGATGTATTTAGCACTAATTTTTGCAAGCCCTGTGGCAATGCTATTAACGCTACTGGCGGTTCTGGATTCGTGGATTGATTTTCGTGGGCGCTTGTCCCAAAGCAGCTAAGGCTGCAGACAGGCCCACCTAACACAAGAGGGTTAACGAGATGGAAGTTATTCTACTCGAGAAAGTAGGTAAGCTAGGCGGTATCGGCGATCGCGTTGTAGTGAAAGCTGGTTTCGGTCGTAACTACCTAGTACCACAAGGTAAAGCTGTACCTGCAACTAAAGAAAACGTTGCAGACTTCGAAGCGCGTCGCGCTGATTTGGAAGCTGCTGCCGCTGAGAAGAAAGCAGCCGCAGAGGCTCGCGGTGAGAAGTTGACCGATTTGACTGTAACTATCGAAGCCAATGCTGGTGACGAAGGTAAGCTATTCGGTTCTATCGGTACTCGTGACATCGCTGATGCAATCACTAAGACTGGCGTAGAAGTTGCCAAGTCTGAAGTTAAATTGCCAGAAGGTGTTCTGCGTGAAGTAGGTGAATATCAGATTGATATCCAGCTACACGCTGAAGTAACCGTAGCTGTTGCTCTTAACGTTATCCCTGAATAAGGTTTAACGCTTAGCAAAGCTAAAAAACCGCCGCGCTGTAAGGGTGTGGCGGTTTTTTTATGCGTGCTGCTAGAGTTTCAATTGCCTGCTAGCTAAATGACTTTGGTTGAAGTGTTTCCAAATAAAAAAGCACAGTATGGATATAAGTATGTTTAGTTGGCCCTTGAATAGGTCTTGTTGCTCTGCTGTCATAAGCAGACTTAGATGAGAGCAGGCTGTCCAGCAAATAAGCCCCGAGCTGCGTTCAATAACTTCTTTCACGTTAGGCTTCTGAGTGTCTCGATTGACAACTTTGACCTTGAGAAAAAGGTGGCCGAGGGTTCCGTTAAGTGGGCTGCTTAGGCAGATTACATAATAAAATAAATGCAGCGTGAAACCGTGCTTGCCTTCGAGGGCTAGTATTGCGGGGTATGCAAACACTTCTTGTATTCCGACCATGAGCAATAAGATGAGAACCCAATCGATCGCTGTGGCAAAAATAGATGTCGAAAGAACATCTTTCTCAAAAATACCATTTTTTTCGATCCGTTCAGTAAGCTTTGTATTTTTTAAATAATACCAACTGCCGATGGTGATCATGGGGATGAACATAATTGACCAGCTTATAGGGCCGCTATAAAAATCCAAATAAATCCAGTTTGTGTAAATAGTGAATGCAGTTATGATGATTAGGATTGAGCTACGCCGTAGGCAATCTAAAAAACTGAGAGCTTGTCCGTCATATCTAGTTACTCTGATGTTGTTGATGAATTGGCCAGGGGTTCCTTGGAGGGGGCTGCTTAGGAAGGTCAGGTAATAAACGAGTCCTAGTAAAGGTATGTAAATACCGCTGAAGAGAGAGTTGAGTGCGTTCTGCGATGTTAAACTCTTTAGCACTTCAATTAAAGAAATGACAATTGAAATGTCGAGTGCTAGCGCACATATACCCGGCAGAGGAATTTGGAACCCGTCAGTTTTGCTGTTATCTGTTCTGATTTCTGTACTCGGTGGCAAAATGCCATGCAATTCTTGTACTCGATTATATAAACACTGGTGATGGTTGTATGCGGGCTCTTCTGGATCGGCTAAATATTCAAACCAATTAAAAATCGAGTCGATAAACGCCAATACTTCACGGCTAAGGTCTGGCTTTTTCCCCTTGTAGTCAGGTGATTGTGAAAAAGCAATTTTGTCGTAAACAATTTGGCTTGCTTCCAGCCAAAAATCATAATCAGTTAGCTCGGGAAATTCATTGAGAAATAGCCACGCTTGAAGTTTTATGCACTGGTTTGGCTGTGCTAGTAGTTGTTCTAGCTGCTCTTCGAGTTTGGCTAGTTGCTGTGTCTGTACCGCATTATCAGATGTTTCTGTTGTAGTTTCAGACTGGTCGAAGCTTTCATTAGGTGGAGTGTTTGTTAAAGAGTCATGATCGAGCCATTGCTCGTTATTGCTCTCGTCCATCTCCCAGGCTGTGCCCTCGGCAAGCTTATGATCCATTGCTAGAACAGCGTTTAAGCTGTCGGAGTCGACAGAATTAGGAATGCTTTGCTTTGTTTGCCCTTCTAATTCATTGAGCTGGTCTTTCTCAAAATCAAATAGTGCTTGTTTGTAAGCCTGATGCAATTGTTGAAATTGCTCGGGGTTTTTGTCGACGTCAATTGTTTTTAGAGCTTTCGCGTAGGCCCTTTTAATATCACGCTCATTGTGTCCTTCGGGTAGCTTAAAGATGTCCACTCGATTAAGTCCATTCCTGTTCTTCGATAAATTCCAGTAGCTTTTCAAGCTCTTCTTTAGCGCTGGCGATATTTCTTTCATCTTGAGCTTCTAAAGCTGCTTGAAACTGCCCTAGATGCTGCTTGATATATTCGCGTGCTTCACCGAGGGAGGAGCTGTAGGTCATTTCTGCTTTTGCTTGAAGTTCGCGATTTGCTTCATTGTCTCGGGGGTGAAACTTAAGGGCCTGGATTTTACTAATAACTTCTTGTACCTCTTTTTCAGATAAGTGATTGGCCGACTGTTCGATCACTGTAGATACCTTTTTGCCGCTGCTGTGTACCTGTACATCGGCTTCAATGATGCCGCTACTGTCGTGGGTGAGTCGCACATCAATGGCTTCTTCCCCTGCTGGAGCGGCTGGTACCGATACGTTGAGTTTACCAATGTGAATATTGTTGCTGACGTAAGGGTTTTCCCCTTGAAATATGTTCACTTCAATCTGTTTTTGCTTGTCATGAGCGGTGTAGACAGTTTGCACCCGGCTAGTTGGAATTGTCGTGTTGCGCTCAATAATAGGTAAAAAGTAACTACCTTTGTGTGGTGCATCTTGATTAAGAATGTCGATGCCGAGGGTGTAGGGGGAGACATCAGTAAGTACAAAATCATCGAGGGCTTTGTCTTTGGCAGCTAGGCCCGCTTGCACGGCAGTGCCTAGAGCAATTGCGGTGTCTGGATCTATCTGGCTTGACGGTAAGCGGCCGAGTAGCTTGCTCACCATAGAGCGAAAGGGGTGCAGCCGGCTTGATCCTCCAACTAAAATAATTTCATCCAGTTTTTGCGGTGCTAAGTTGGCATCATTGAGTGCTTGGCGAATAGGTCGCTGGGCTTTGAGTAAAAGGTGCGCGCAAGCGGCGTTAAACCAATCACTATCGTAGTTGATTTGATAGTGCTTGCCTTTAACTTCAAAGCTAATGATTTCTTTGAGGTTTGGCCCCGTTTGGCGTTTAGCCGCTTCGAATTGTAGGCGTATTTTTTCAAGTTCGCTAGGGTCTATTTTTTCGATAGCTAGCTCGTGATCCCAAAGGGCTTTTTTTACTAAGGCCTGCAAAAAATCTTCGCCACCTAAATAGTTGTCTCCAGCAGAGGCGTGCACTTCCATAATGCCGTCATAGTACTCAATAAGCGTTACATCAAAGGTGCCGCCGCCCAAGTCTAAAATTAGAAAATAACCTTCGGGTTTCTCATGTAGTCCGAAGGCAAGAGCTGCCGCCGTTGGTTCGTTGATGAGCCTTTTGACTTTTAGGCCAGCTAGTTCGCCTGCTTGTTTGGTCGCTATGCGTTGGCTGTCATTGAAGTAAGCCGGTACGCTAATAATGGCTTCGGTAATGGTTTGCCCAGTGGCGACCTCAGCATCTTCTTTTAGGCTCCTAAGTACAAGGGCGGACAGCTCCGCAGGAGACAGCTTTTTATTTTCAATTTTGCTTAACTGATTACTGCCCATCAAGCGCTTGAAGTTTGCGATGGTTGCTTTGGGTTGGTTGTATAGTTGTGCTTTTGCCACTTCGCCAACACTTAGCTTGGAACTTTCAATGTGCACGACCGAAGGTGTCAGAAATGCTCCTAGGCGGTTGGGCACCAGTTTTGGTCCGTCTTCTGTCCAAATAGCGCATGCACTATTGGTGGTTCCGAGGTCTATCCCTAACAAAGCCATAAATACTCCCTTTTCTTCGCATTAACTTTGGCTGCAAGATAATACCCTAGAGGCCTGTCAAATATCAGTATTGAATTTTGAATCGTGGCGCTGGTTAAAAAGTAGGCTCTGCGAAGTGCTTCGGCTGGTAAGGGGCGCTGCTTTTTACTAAACTGTGCGGCTATTTTCTTGGTTTATCAGGTCGCCAATCGGGGCATTGTGCATGTCAGATAATTACTCAAATACAGCGGATAAGGAAATTCAGGTAGAAATGCCTCACTCGCTAGAGTCAGAGCGTGCCGTATTGGGCGGCCTGATGCTCGATAGCTTGAAGTATGACGCTGTTGCAGAGGCGCTGAGCGAGAAAGACTTCTATAGCGAAGTACACCAGCTAGTGTACAAGCGCATGGCCGAGTTGATTGCGGCCGAAAAGCCCCTAGATATCATCACTGTAGCCGAAGAGCTTGATCGTTATGATGAGTTAGAGCGCTGCGGTGGCCTACATTTCCTAACCGAGCTGGTTGATCAAACGGCCAGTGCTGCGAACGTTGGCGCTTATGCTCAAATCGTTCGCGAGCGTTCTACTCTACGACAGTTAATCAATGCTGCTGGCGAGATCTCCCGTAACAGTATGGCGCCGGCCGGCATGGACTCCGATGACCTGCTGCAGATGGCCGAGCGCAAAGTCGCGCAGATCGCTGAAGAGCGCCCGAAAGAAGGTGGCTTTATTGGTGCCAATGACCTGCTTAAGGTCACCGTAGAAAAAATCGATACTCTGTTTCGCTCCGATAGCGATATCACCGGTTTATCAACGGGTATTGATGAGCTGGATCAGCGTACCTCTGGTTGGCAGCCGGGTGAGATGATTGTTTTAGCGGCACGTCCTTCAATGGGTAAAACAGCGCTGGCGCTCAACTTTGTTGAAGCGGCGATGATGACCCAAGAGCGGCCAAGCCTTGTTTATAGTATGGAAATGCCAGCTGATGCCTTGATGATGCGTATGTTGTCATCCATTGGGCGTATTGATCAGGGCAAAATTCGTAACGGTCAGCTTACCGAAGAAGATTGGCCAAAACTGTCGGCCGCAGTGGCAAAGATCAAAGGTCGTCCTCTTTATATTGATGATACCCCTGGCCTTAGTCCGCAAGAAGTGAGGGCGCGTGCTCGGAAGGTGGCGCGTAGCCATCAAAACCGCCTGCTTACGGAAAACCCCAATATGAGCATTGAAGACGCCGAAGCGCAAAGTCTTCCGGGCATGATCATGATTGACTATTTGCAGCTAATGCAGGTGCCAGGCAGCACTGAAGGTCGAACCCAAGAAATTTCTGAAATCTCCCGCTCATTAAAAGCTATCGCCAAAGAATTTAGCTGTCCGGTTATTGCGCTCTCACAGCTTAACCGTGGTGTGGAGCAGCGTCCCAATAAACGCCCGATGAACTCGGACTTGCGTGAATCGGGTGCGATCGAGCAGGATGCGGATGTCATCCTATTTATTTATCGCGATGAATATTACAACGAAGATAGCCCCGATAAAGGCATCGCGGAATTAATTGTGGGCAAGCAGCGTAATGGTGAGGTAGGTACCTCCAAGGCCGCCTTTGTGGGTAAATTTACGCGCTTTGAAAATTTGGCTCCTGAGTATTACAACCAGCAGGACCCGGGTTATTAATTTTAGCCTGTGCAGCTGCAAGGCTGCGCGCATAGCAGAGACGGTTACATGCAAGTTTTTCATCATATTAAAACCCTTCGTCAATCCTTGAAGGCAGAACGTTTGGCAGGTAAACGCATTGGCTTTGTGCCAACTATGGGTAATCTACACGATGCCCATTTGGAGCTAGTGCGAACCGCGAAAAAAACTTGCGATATCGTAGTGTGCTCGATTTTTGTAAACGGCCTGCAATTTGGTCTGAATGAAGATTGGGATAAGTACCCGCGTACCTTTCATGATGACTGCGATAAATTGCGCAGTGTAGGCTGTGATTTTCTTTTTCATCCCGATGATAATGAGATGTACCCCAACGGTTTGGAAAACCAAACCCGTGTTATCTGCCCAACCATGACTGATGTGCTGTGTGGTGCGAGCCGCCCAGGCCACTTTGAAGGCGTAACCACGGTTGTTACCAAGCTGTTTCATATTGTTGAGCCTGACGAGGCAGTGTTTGGCATTAAGGATTATCAGCAGCTGGCGATTATTCGTCGTATGGTTGAAGATCTTTGTATGGATATCGAAATTACGGCAGCGCCTATCCATCGTGAAAAAGATGGCTTGGCGATGAGTTCGCGCAACGGCTTTATTACCGAAGAAGAGCGCCCCAAAGTGCATGTTTTAAACAAAGCGCTAAATGCTACCGCTGATGCTATAAAATCTGGTGAGAGAGATTACTCTAAGCTGCAGGCCGAAGCGCGCGAGCTGATCCAGGGCGCAGGCTTTAGAATCGACTATTTTAATATCTGTAATAGCAAAGATTTGGAAATGGCTGCTGTGGATGATATGGAAATTACCATCTTGGGTGCTATGTACACTGAAGGTGCTCGTTTGATTGATAATGTTTCTCTAAGTTTAAGTTAAAGAAACATTATCCGGTGTTAGGGTTAAGATTGTTTTAAGAGATTAGCCCTAATGTCTTTCCTTGTGAGTCTTCTTCTATACGGGCAAATTCTTGCTCGCCTCGCGTAAAGACTATAGTCGGCAGGCAGTTAATGTCTAAGCTCGCCTTGTTGCTCATGTAGTGTTCTTTATCTTCATAGCTGATTAGCGAAACCTTTGGGGCTTTACTTCCTAAGGCAGCTTTTATCGCCAGCAGTTCAGAACATTCCCGTACGCAGTCGGGGCACCATGTGGCGTTGTGAAGTTCCACTTTTACGTCGCTAAGGTTTAAATCTATATCGCGGTATTTTTCTTGCTGCTCGGCGATTTCCTTTTGCCAAAGTTGTTCTAGTTCTTGGATGGTCATGATGTCTTTTGCTCAATGTGGCGCTTGCTGTTATGAACTTTGCTTTCGATATTGGCAGCGCCAGGGTAATTTTTCATGATCTATGGGGATCAGTTGTAGGACGTTATTATGCTTTTTGTTGGGGTGGCCATCAAACCTTATTCTAGAGTCGGGGAGTAGCAATATTAACGTGTGCCCCTTGCTGCGCCAGTGGCCATTAGTTATTAGCCCCTTATGTGTTACCTGCCATCGGCGATTGCCCTTTAGCTCCAGTTGCCAGCTGTCTTGGCAGTTTATAGATTGATATTGGCCAGTGAAATCTACCTGCTCTATCTCTGCTGTGGGTATATCTAAGCGATGGCTGCCGTGATCGTTCGCGAGATACAAACCAATATTTCCGTTTTGATAGCTGTGATTACGATAACTGCCGTAGGCTATATGGTCGATTTCTACTCCTTGTTGCTTGAGTAGTTCTATTAAGCTTTGCAGCTCTTGTTGTTTTAAATCGCTAGGGCTTATCAAGGTGTTTTGAGTAAAGGCTTTGGCGCTCTCATTGCTGCGAGCAATAACTTTGAATCCACTTTTGCTTTGCAGCTCTTCGTGCAGATCTTTTTTGTCCCCAAATAAGTGGATAGTGTGGCTGCTGCAGCCTGTGAGTAACATGACTAAAATCGTGGCAGCCAGGCTTACGCCATTTTGTCGTAATTTATTTGCTACTTGTTTAAAGTGCATTTGCTGTCCTTGGCAGTGTGCGTTTTGCGTTTAGGACATCAGCTAATGCCTTGATTGCAAAAGCGGCCCTCGATGCGTTTATCGGCAATATCAAATATGGCCTTCATCATAACGCCATAAACCAAGGTAAGTAAGCTTATGCCGAAGGCGGGTTCAAAATTGCTCCAGTCTTCAATGCCAGCCGCCATGGCGCACCAACCAATTAGTACTCCTAAAGCGCCAATCAGTAGGCTTTGTTTGGCGGCAACTTGTAAAAACAATCGCGCTTGCTGGGTACGTTTCGGGTCTTCAATGGCTTGGCCCTTAAAACATAACTGGCAGCTGTCCATTAAGGCTTGTTTGCTAGTGGAGGCTAAGGCAAGACACAAAACGATTGGAATTAAAAAGGCGGCGGAAGGCACATTGATAAAGCCTCCAAGACCTCCGCTAAGGGCGGCGATTAGGCTTGTCCAAGCGAGGAAAAAACCGATGGCAAAGATGAGTCTCATATTGGGCCTATATTAGGTGGCTGTATTGAGTGGCTGTGTTGTTTGTAGGCCTAAAAGTATAGCCAATCATCGGGCGTTGGCTTTTGGCTGCCTGGGGGGCGGTCCGCTTTCGACGTTTGTCGAACTAGGCAAACGCGCTGTAATCGCTATGATAAGAGGCATATTAATTTATAACTACAGCGATGATGGAGGAGTATCCATGTCAGAATCCCATATCTACCCAGTGCCCAAGGCCCTGGCTGCCAACGCTCATATCGACAAAGAGCGCTATGAGGCCATGTATCAACAGTCTATCGAGCAGCCGGAAGCGTTCTGGACAGTAAAAGCTCATGAGTTTCTGAGCTGGGATAAATCCTTCACCAAAGTACGCGATTTTGATTTTCATCAGGGTGAGGCCAAGTGGTTTGAAGATGGCGTTTTAAACGTCACTACCAACTGTATTGATCGTCATTTGGCCGATAAAGCCGATGAGCCTGCGATTATTTGGGAGGGGGATAACCCTTACGACACTAAAACTATCACCTATCGCAATCTGCATGAGCATGTGTGTAAGTTGGCCAATGCGCTAAAAGCTCGCGGTGTTAAAAAGGGCGATCGAGTTTGTATTTATATGCCGATGATCGTCGAGGCCGCATACGCTATGTTGGCTTGTGCTCGCATCGGTGCAGTTCATTCGGTGGTGTTTGGTGGCTTTTCACCTGATGCTCTTAAAGATCGTATTTTAGACTCTGACTGCCAGGTTTTAATTACCGCCGATGAGGGCGTACGTGGTGGTAAAGCTGTCCCGCTAAAATACAATGCTGATCGCGCTCTTGAAAGTTGTCCTGATGTTCACACTTGCTTGGTGGTTAAACGCACCGGTGGTCGAATCGATTGGAACGAAGAGCGTGATGTTTGGTACCACGTAGCGGTTCCAGCGGCTGATGAGCATTGTGACCCTGAGCCGATGAAGGCTGAAGACCCGTTGTTTATTCTGTATACCTCCGGCTCAACCGGCAAGCCAAAAGGGGTGATGCACACCACGGGCGGCTATCTACTGCATACGGCGATGACCCATAAATACACCTTTGACTACCAAGCTGGTGAGGTTTACTGGTGTACGGCTGATGTGGGTTGGGTAACGGGCCACAGTTATATTGTGTATGGCCCGCTCACCAATGGTGCCATTACTTTGATGTTTGAAGGTGTGCCGACTTATCCAGATGCTGGTCGTTTTTGGGATATTGTTGATAAACACCAAGTAAATACTTTCTATACCGCGCCAACGGCTATCCGTGCCTTGATGGGTGCAGGTGATGAGTTTGTTAAGCGCTCCAACCGTTCTTCTTTGCGTTTATTAGGTACAGTTGGCGAGCCAATTAATCCTGAGGCTTGGGAGTGGTATCACCGCGTGATTGGTGAAGGCCGTTGCCCAATTGTTGATACTTGGTGGCAGACAGAAACTGGTGGTCACATGTTAACGCCATTACCTGGTGCAACTGAGTTAAAGCCAGGTTCGGCGACCTTGCCTTTCTTTGGTGTAGAGCCTGTGCTGCTTGATGCAGAAGGTAAAGAGATGGAAGGTGCGGGCGAGGGAAGCTTGGCGATCAAAGCATCTTGGCCTGGTCAGATTCGCTCTGTATACGGTGATCATCAGCGTTGTATTGATACCTATTACAGCACTTACCCTGGCTATTACTTTACTGGTGACGGCGCTCGTCGCGATGAGGATGGCTACTACTGGATTACTGGACGTGTTGATGATGTGCTAAATGTTTCTGGTCACCGTATGGGGACTGCGGAAATTGAATCAGCACTTGGCTTGCATGCTCAAGTGGCCGAAGCAGCCGTTGTTGGTTACCCTCACGATATTAAGGGGCAGGGTATTTACTGCTATGTCACCTTGATGGATGGCGAAGAGCCTTCTGATGAATTGAAGAAGGAGTTGGTTGGTCTTTGTAATCAAGAGATTGGGCCAATTGCTAAGCCAGATTTAATTCAGTGGGCGCCAGGCTTGCCGAAAACGCGTTCGGGTAAAATTATGCGTCGAATTTTGCGTAAGGTTGCTGCGAATGAGTTGGAAAACCTAGGTGATACTTCAACCTTGGCAGATCCTTCTGTAGTCGATCAGCTAATTGATAATCGACTCAATAAATAAGTGCAAGTCAGGGTCAGAACCCAAGGGTTCTGACCCCTGCCGCAGGCACAGTCTCAATGCTCCCCAAGCAACTCCCAAAATGCCGCAATAATCCTATCTTTTTCTAAGCGTTTGCTGCGCGTACAAATCCCAACATCGTAATCCCCAAGTGGCAGAGCTTTTTCTACCAGCTTAACCTGTTTCGCCTGCGGGCTGTTGTCCACTACGATTTGTGGGGCAAAGCCTAAACCAAGATCGAGCGCTACCATGCTTACAATGGCTTCATGACCGCTGACTTGGGCGTATATATTGGGTTTGAGCTTTTTCTTCTGAAACCAGGCGTCGAGCCTTTCTCGAGTAAGGCCTGTTTCAGGAATGATCAATGGAACTTCCGCCCAGTCTTTATCGTTCTTGGGGGTGGGAATGCTGGCCTTCTTAGCTTGCAAGCATAGCAGTGGTGAGTGAACCATACTGTGAAAACTTAGCTCCTTGCTTAACTTTTCGGGCTTGGCGGTAATGCACAAATCTTCATGGCCTCCTAGCACTCTGCGAATAGCGTCGGCCGGATCTCCGGTGTGTAGGTTGATCTCGACCTTGGGATGTTCTTGCCTGAAGCGTTTTAATATTTGGTAGAGAAGGCTATAACTGGCGGTGACAGAGCAATAGAGGCTGACACTGCCACTTAGTTCTCCGTCGCTGGCATTTAGGTCTTGGCGAAAAGTTTCCCATTGCTCTAATGATTCGCGGGCATAGCTCTGCAGTTTGCGTCCTTGAGGGGTGAGTTGTACTTGGCGATTGTCTCGCTCAAACAGTTTGCACTCCAAGCGTTCTTCCAGTTGCTGAATTTGTCTGCTTAGGGCGGAGGGGCTTAGGTTCATAGCTTCGGCGGTGCGACTAAAGTGCAGGCTTTGGGCTAGGTGTAAAAATAGCTTAAGGCTTTTGCTATCCATCGGCGCAGATATTCCATGTTGCAAAATGTGGGATGTTATCTTGCAAATATATCATTTTACGCAACGCATTTAAATGGCTAGTATTCACCTCGTTAAAGTATGGCACTGAGCCAGCTAATAGAATTTTTGGAGTACAAAATGCAGGTTTATTACGATAAGGATTGCGATCTTTCTATCATCCAAGGTAAGAAGGTTTCTATCATTGGTTACGGCTCGCAGGGTCATGCGCATGCATGTAACTTGAAAGACTCTGGCGTGGATGTGACTGTTGGTCTGCGTGCTGGTTCTTCTTCTGTTGCGAAAGCTGAGGCTCACGGCCTTAAGGTAACTGAAGTTGCTGAAGCTGTTGCTTCTGCAGATGTTGTAATGATCCTAACTCCAGATGAATTCCAGGGTCAGTTGTACGCCGAGGAAATCGAGCCAAACATTAAGCAGGGCGCTACTTTGGCTTTTGCTCACGGCTTTGCGATTCACTACAACCAAGTTGTTCCGCGTGCAGATCTAGATGTAATCATGATTGCGCCTAAGGCACCGGGTCATACAGTTCGTAACGAGTTTGTTAATGGTGGTGGTATTCCCGATCTGATTGCAATCTATCAGGATGCTTCTGGCAAGGCTAAAGAGGTTGCGCTTTCTTACGCTATGGGCGTAGGTGGTGGTCGCTCGGGTATTATCGAAACTACCTTTAAAGACGAGACTGAAACTGATTTGTTCGGTGAGCAGGCTGTATTGTGTGGTGGCGCGGTTGAGTTGGTTAAGGCTGGCTTTGAAACTCTGACTGAAGCAGGCTATGCGCCAGAAATGGCTTACTTCGAGTGTTTGCACGAGTTGAAGTTGATTGTTGACCTGATGTACGAAGGCGGTATCGCCAACATGAACTACTCCATTTCAAACAATGCTGAGTATGGTGAGTACGTGACTGGTCCTGAGGTTATTAACGAAGAGTCTCGTCAGGCTATGCGTAATGCCCTTAAGCGTATCCAGGATGGTGAGTATGCCAAGATGTTTATTGCTGAAGGTCAGACTAACTACCCATCTATGACTGCGCGTCGTCGTAATAATGCGGCCCACCCAATCGAGAAGGTAGGTGCTGAGTTGCGCGCCATGATGCCTTGGATTGAGTCCAACAAGATCATCGATAAAACCAAAAACTAAGGTGCAGCCCTAGAGGCAGAATTATAAGCACTGTAGCAATAGCCCCCTTTATCGGTGGTCCTCTAAGCCCTGGCTAACGCCGGGGCTTTTTGGTTCTGGTCATTGCCGCGCCGCCCCAGTATGATGCGGCTCTACAACGGTATTGTTCTAGGATTTATATGAATCAACCAGAAAACCAAGATAACAATAAAGACAATTCAGGCGAGGATAAAAGCCTGGAAAATCTATTGCCTATCGATGAGCATGTGGAAGAAGTGGCCGAGAATGGCCAAAAAGTGGTGCACCGCGGGGTATACCTGCTTCCCAACCTAATTACCACGGGTGCGCTATTCAGCGGTTTCTACGCCATTATTGCTGGCATGCATCAAAACTTTGAGTCAGCCGCTATTGCGATTTTTGTGGCTATGATTCTTGATGGGCTAGATGGCCGTGTGGCACGCATGACCAATACCGCTTCTGAGTTTGGCGTGCAGTATGATTCTTTATCCGACATGGTTTCGTTCGGCTTGGCACCGGCCATGGTGGTGTTCTCTTGGGGCTTCGCTGAGCTAGGAAAATTTGGTTGGACGGCTGCGTTTACCTACGCTGCTTGTGCGGCACTTCGCCTGGCGCGCTTTAATACCCAAGTGGATGTAGTCGATAAGCGTTACTTTGTCGGCTTGGCGAGCCCAGCCGCGGCGGCGATAGTGGCTGGCATAGTTTGGCAGTGGAATGATGTGTTGCTATCTACCGAGCTTGCTATGCTGGTGGCGATCGTGACCATCTTTGCTGGTTTGCTGATGGTATCCAATGTTAAGTACAGCAGCTTTAAAGGTATCGATCTTCGTGGCCGTGTTCCTTTTGTAGTAATGCTGGCGGTGGTCATTGGTTTTGCTGTTGTGAGTAGTGCGCCCTCTACAATGTTGCTAGTGATCTTTGGTATCTACGGTTTATCTGGACCGGTATTGTGGTGCTGGCGTTTGTTTCGCCCGGTAGAAGAAAATTAGTTCTTTAGTTATTTGATTTCCCTAATAGGTGGTCTATGTTTATAGGCTCCTGTCGGAACAAGGCCGCCGGAAGGCGGCCTTTCTCGTTGGATATCCCAGAAGTAAAAGAAGGCTCGATTAACAGCTTTCATGCAAATTTAAGCGTCTTTAAATATTTTTGTAAAAAAACTTCAAAAAGGGCTTGCCAAGGTTTCGATGCTGCGTATAATGCGCGCCTCTCCTGACGGGGAAGAGCAGAAAAGCAAAGCTGATGAGGCGGTTTTTCAGGCAAGTGTTACAAGGTTTAGCGAGTTTCCAAAACAACGTTAAACACTTGAAA
>NZ_CANMSS010000017.1 GCF_947500695.1 uncultured Pseudoteredinibacter sp. | reverse complement strand
ATGGTGGGTCGTACTGGATTCGAACCAGTGACCAATTGGTTAAAAGCCAACTGCTCTACCAACTGAGCTAACGACCCAAAAGAGGCGCATATCTTAATGATTTAACGGCAAAAGACAAGGCCTTTTTTTGAGATTTTTAAGATTTTTTTCACTGAAAAACAATCGCTTATACAAAAGCGGGGCACTAAGCCCGATATAAGGTCGCATCTTCGACGCCAGCATCGATAAAACCTTGGCGACGTAAGCGGCAACTATCGCAGACAGAGCACGCTCTGCCCTGATCGTCAGCTTGGTAACAAGACACGGTGCTGCGGTAATCTACCCCCAAAGCACTTCCCTGCTGAATAATCTCAGCCTTTGTTAGCTCGAGGAGCGGCGTTTGAATGATGACCTTTTGCCCCTCTACTGCGGCCTTAGTCGCCAGATTCGCCATCTGCTCAAAGGCTTTAATATACTCGCCACGACAGTCAGGGTAGCCAGAGTAATCCACGGCATTAACTCCGATAAAGATATCCTGAGCCCCCAAAACCTCTGCCCAACCCAAAGCTATTGAAAGAAAGACCGTGTTTCTAGCTGGCACATAGGTAACTGGAATACCCTCACCCTCTTCTTCAGGAACATCAATAGAGGTATCGGTTAAGGCCGAACCACCGATGGTACCAAGATCAAGACGAACCACCTTATGCTCTTGGGCCCCCATTAGCGCTGAGGTTCGTTCGGCGGCCTGCAACTCAGCTCTATGGCGCTGCCCGTAATCAAAACTCAAGGTATAGCACTCATAGCCCTGACTTTGAGCAATTGCCAACACAGTAGTGGAATCCAAACCACCCGATACCAAAATTACAGCTTTCTTTGCAGTCATATAAAACTCTGATCAAACCCTCTATTCAGCTACCTAGCGGCTACAATCGGTACAGCAATCTCCAAAGAAGATTCCCGCAACACATTAGCTGCATTATGAAGCTGACTAATTTCTTTTAACTTGTCCCAATGCTTCAGGATCGCTCGCTTAGTGGCCGCTTCAATCTCGGCCTTGTTGACTGAGCTCAGGCGAGATAGAAAAACCGAGCCCTGCACGCTATTTAAATATTCTGCGCGCACACCTGGCACCTGCTCAATGCCCAGCTGTTGCAATGCATATTTATAGGCGGGAGCGGTTGTTACCAACATATGCAGGCGCTCACGCCCTAACATCCCCACACCTTGGGCTACCGAATTAACCGTTACCCACTGCTGTGCTTTTACCGGCAGGGAATCCGCACCGTAAAAGCCCAAACGTAATCTCCCCACCTTAAGATTTTGCTTATGTTGCAGATCTTCAAGCGTTAAGTCTTCGCGCATCACCATAATTACGTCGACCTTCGGTAATGGCAAAATACGATGCGCCGCCTCTTCAGAACTAGGGGAGTCAAACAGCACACTAAGATCAGCTTTACCCCGCTCTATATCTCTGGCCACCCTGGCATAGGGCATCACCTTTAGCTGGTAGGCTTTACTCCACTCACGACCAATATCGCGCAACAACTCAACGTGAAGACCTTGAGCCTTACCGTCTTGCAGATATCCCCATGGAGCAATATTGGTGACAACCATTTGCAATGAGTTGTTACCATCTACTGGCGCGACCTCTGATATCTCTTGAGCTCTCGACAAGGAGCTCATTAAAAATAAACAGATAATAGCGGTGAATAGATACGGACTGATCTTCATACTAGCAATAACCTACTTCAGGGCTGGTCGCTTATAAGCGATAGCTTCTTTAGCGAGAACGCGCTTTACTTGATACTAGATCCATCTGGTACGTAGTTTAGGGGCTAAAATCCTGGCTGATCTCCCCACAAAAGCTTATGCAACTGCATTTGAAACCTTACCGGCAAGCGATCAGCGACGATCCAATCGGCCAGATCCCGATGAGGCAATTCCTCGTGGCTTGCAGAGAACAATACCTCAGCAACTCTTTCCGGTAAATTATATTCTGCTAATTTAAAGCGAGCCCACTCATAGTCTTCACGGCTGCAAATCACAAACTTAAGCTGATCATTACTCGTTAGGTGCTCAATATTCTCATAGCGATTGCGATGGGACTCACCCGAAGCTGGGGTTTTAAGGTCCATTACCTTGATAACCCGTGGGTCCACGCTATCTACCGGCATGGCGCCACTTGTCTCCAAAGAGACTTCAAAACCCGCATCGCATAAAACACTAAGCAGCGGCAAACAGTTCGGCTGGGAAAGTGGCTCACCACCAGTCACGCAAACGTGCTGAGCACCATAGGATTCAACCTTATCCACAATATCGGCCAGAGACATTTTTTCGCCACCGAAGAAGGCGTACTCAGAATCACAGTAATTGCAACGCAATGGGCAACCCGTCAGCCGCACGAATACCGTGCGCAGGCCCGCACTCAAGGCCTCACCTTGTAAAGAGTGAAAAATCTCAGTAATTCTTAACTGCTTGGAATCCATACTTCTCGCTGTGCATTTTTTAGCCAGACAAACAAAGGGCGCAGATTCTACAGAAATCTGCGCCCCTATACCAGCTCAATCCGATGCCAGTGCGATGACCGTTTCGGTGCTATTAGCGGAAATTCTTCGCTAGATAAGCCTCAGCCAGCTTGCCAACAGAACCACTGTCTTTGGCAGCCTGCTGCAAATGTGGCACTGCACTGGCATTATCACCAAGCAAATGATACGCCTTACCCAACTTAAACACGGCATCAATATACTTATCGTGATCTGGGAATTGCTCTTTCACGATTAGAAAGCGTTGCTTTGCTTGCTCGTAATCACGCTTGATTAAGTAGATCTGTCCTAACCAGTATTGTGAGTTCGGCAAAAATTTACTATTAGGGTAGTTAGCAATATGTTGCAGAAGTAGCTTTTCACCCTGATCGTAGTCTTGCTTGTGCAATACCAGGTCGATCGCTGCTCTATAATCTTGTAAATCACCCGCCGATACCGCCTGAGTTGCCGCAGAAGCAACATTCGCTACGGTACTGGGAGCACTTACCAATGAACCCGGAGTGCTTGTCGGCGCTGTCTTCGCTAGCGAAGCAAGGCGACGATCCAAATCTAGGTAGTCATCCATGCGCTGCTGCTTGAAGCGCTTAAGCTCGAAGGCCTGCTCTTCCACTAAACCACGTAGTTGCAACACTTCTTGCTGCAACTGCTGCAGCTGATAGAAAACCTGCGCCTGACTGTCAGCGGAGGAATTAGATACAGGAACAGACTGAGAAATAGCTGGGCTGCGGTTATCGACAATAGGCTGAGTATCAACGACCTGAGCCTGAGCAAAGGATAGCTGGGCGGCAGATAAAGAAACCGCTGCAAGAGCAGCGGTTAAATATGGAGCTTTCATCAAAATAACTTACTTAAGTTCAACGCGACGGTTTTGGCCACGAGCATAATCGCTAGTGCCATCTTGTGCAGGACGCTCTTCACCGTAGCTAACAGTCTCTAGCTGGCTAGCGCTAACGCCTTGTAGCAACAAGAAATCACGAACCGCATTAGCACGACGCTCACCTAGAGCCATGTTGTACTCGCGAGTACCTCGGTCATCTGCGTGGCCTTCCAAACGAACATTGTCGCCAGAAGATTTCAAGCGCGCAGCATGGCCAGTCAAAGCTGTGCGAGACTCAGGGCGCAATAAGCTCTGATCAAAGTCGAAGTAGAATACAGTGTCTAGCTCAGCATACTGATCGCTGTTATCGCCACTGCTTAAACCGTTGTTATCCGCAGTACCCGTGGCTACGCCAGAGTCAGCACCATTAGTAGATGTGTTACCAGCATCATCTTCTTTAGTATCACCAGTGCTGCTACATCCAGCCATGGCAGCTACGATAATGGCCAAGCCCAAGCTATTTTTAATTGTTTTAAGTGTCATAGTTAACTCCCAATAATCTTTATACGCTCGCTGCGCAAAAATCAGTCAATTTAGGTACCGCAAAAAAATACATATAATGTCGTGCAATCGGGCCCAAGCCGCTATTTGGTGACAGGAACCTTCTTCTTGTTAGATAGCCACCAATCTATTGGTCAGATATCAGACAATGGGATATTAAACCCTGTCACTATTACGATTCGATTATAGCTCTCAAATCTTCCTATGAATACCGGCTAAAGCAGCTAAGGTCAAGGCCTAGACCACAAAGCTTGCACTTATTAATTAAAATATGGCGACCAAGCGGGTTCTCGCACATCTCCGCGCTGAGATGGCAATCTAAACTTCACCCCTGCATCTAGAGAGACGGCTGCCAAAATACCTTTGCCGCGATGACGAGTGGCGTACATCAGCATGGCGCCATTTGGCGCAATCGTTGGCGATTCATCCAAACGGGTTTCGGTCAAGATGCGCAGATCACCAGTCTCTAAATCCTGTGCGGCGATGTGGAATACCCCATTTTGGCGATTCACTACCACCAGAGTTTTACCATCAGGCGACAATCGCGCGCGCGCATTGTAATCACCTAAGAAGGTAAGACGCTCAACACGGCTTGAGGCCAGTGTCTTTTGATAAATTTGCGGCTTACCACCTCGATTCGAGGTAAAGATGATCCCTTTACCATCAGCCGTCCAGCTCGGTTCGGTATCAATCGCAAAATGATTGGTTACTCGAGTTAATCGGTGAGAGGCAATTTCTAAGACGTAAATCTCAGGGTTACCATCCTTAGATAAGGTAATCGCCAGCTTCTTACCATCTGGCGACCAAGCCGGCGCACCATTCAGACCTTTAAAATTGGTCAGCTGCTCACGCTTAGAGGTCGCCAGCTCCTGGCGGAAAATTGCCGGGCGACCGGTTTCAAAAGATACATAGGCAACCTGCTTCCCATCGGGCGACCAAGCTGGCGACAGCAATGGGTCATCAGACTCCAATAACAAGCTTGGGCGGGCGCCATCGACATCGGCGCGATTCAAACGATAAATCAGCTTGCCCTGGCGATTACGATTCGCTTCTACATAAATCATCTTGGTAGAAAAGGCTCCACGAATACCGGTGACCGCCTCATAAACCTCATCGCTGGCAAAGTGAGCCATATCGCGTAAGCCTTTAGAGGTTACCGTAACATTCTTATTGAGCATGCGACGCTGGCCCAGCACATCAAATAGCTGAAAATCTAAACGATAGCCATTGGTGCCCATAGCAGACAAGCTTGGTTTAATTGAGCCAATGAGTAAAAATTCGGTACCCAAACGCGCCCAATCACGAAACAGGACTTCTGACTCATCTTGTGGGAAGGACAGCATATCCCCTTCAGGAATTGGATCAAACTGGCCGCTACGCAGCAAATCGGCCGATACAATATTGGCGACGTTCTCCGGCAGAGGGCCACTGCCAGACCAAGAAAAAGGCACAATGGCAATTTTTGCTGGGTTATCGACGCCCTGTGTAATTTCGATGGTCAATTCCGCTTTGGCTAGGGCCGTAATGCTCAATAGAATAAGCACTGCCAATGATTTAATGTGTTGATGGATAGTCATCACAATCTCAAGTCCTTAGGATTAAATACCAATCGTAATTGGCGAAAATTTCGTTCAAACACCGCTGGTGGTAATTGCTTAAGTTCTGGGAACTGCTCGGCCTTTTTTACCGCCTGCTCAGCAGAGCGATCAAAGGCCGCATTACCACTGGATTTAACCACGGTTACACTGATTACGCGGCCAGTAGGCACCAACTGAATACGCAGTTCGCATTGCATACCCTTACGAGCTGAAGCAGGGCGAGACCAATTATTTTCTACTCGTTGAGCGATCAAACCAATAAAACTTTGGGCTACCATCTGGTCTTCTTCAGCTTGCTGCTCGGCCAACATAGCCTCTCGCTCAGCTTGCATCTCTTGATCAATTTGACGCTGCAATTCTTGTTCGCGGGCGACCTGCTCAGCTTTTTCTCTAGCCGCCTTTTCCTTTGCCGCTTTCTCGCGAGCAGCCTTTTCACGCTCTTTCTTTTCTTTCGCGGCTTTATCTCTCGCCGCTTTGGCCTTGCGCTCTCGTTCCGCCTTTTCGCGCGCTAAGCGCTTTGCTTTATCACGCTCTTGTTTTTTACGGCGCTCGGCATCACGGCGTTTTTTAGTTAGATCTATAACTTTTTGTTTAGGCTTTGGAGTGGCCTTTGGGGTAGCCTTGGGTTTAATTTCTACCAGTTTTGCCTGCACATACTTAGGGGTCACTCGGCGCTTTTGAGGCTCTTCACTGCTTTCCCAGCCCCACAGAATAACCACCACTAATAAGGCATGTAAAAGCACGCTAACCAAAATGCCAATACCACCAAAGCCGCCTTGACGCTGCTCTAAACCCTTCTGATTAGCGCGCATTGCTCTCCCTTGGGGCCTCAGTCACTAATCCCACCGAAGGTGCGCCAGCTGCTTGCAACTGAGTCATCAAGCCAACAACCAAACCATAATCAACATTATGATCACCCCAGACTAACACAGGGGTATTCGGTTTTTGTCGCAAAATCTTGGCAACTGTATCCGTAATTTGTGCGATAGGCTTGGCAACCTTGTCGTCTTTACCTAGATTCAGATAATAGAGACCGGCCTTATCTACAGAAACAATTAAAGGCTCATCTTGCTTTTCATCCAATGGGGCCGAAGGTGCTTGGGGCAAATCTACTTTTACACCCTGCATCAACATCGGCGCTGTTACCATAAACACGACAAGCAGAACCAACATCACATCGATATATGGCACAACGTTGATTTCCGCCATGGGTTTCTTTTTAACCCTGCGCTTCCAACTCATGGCTATACCTACTTAGCGTGCACTTGGCGATGCAGAATTGATGAGAACTCTTCAGCAAAGGTTTCATAGCTATTGCTTAAAGTCTCTGCTCTGGCTGAATATCGGTTGTAAGCCAATACCGCAGGGATGGCCGCAAATAAGCCCATCGCCGTTGCCACCAAGGCCTCAGAAATACCCGGTGCTACGGTAGCCAAGGTCGCTTGATGGACATTTGCCAGGCCACGAAAGGAATTCATAATCCCCCAAACCGTACCAAACAATCCGATATAGGGGCTTACCGAGGCCACACTGGCCAAGAAAGGTAGGCTTTGCTCTAACTTTTCCTCTTCACGGGCAAGCGCAACACGCATTGCTCTTTGCGTACCTTCCATAACCGCATCAGGATCTGCACTCACCTGCTGGCGCAAGCGAGTAAATTCTTTAAAGCCGGCGCGAAAAATGCTTTCCACACCATCGACCTTACCACTGGCAGAGCGACTATTGCTCTGTCTAAACAGCTGGTTTAGATCGACTCCCGACCAAAATTCGCGCTCAAATTGAACTAGCGCACGCTTAGCTTTGCTCTGATACAAACCGCGCTGCACAATCATGGCCCAAGAGACAACAGAGGCTAAGAACAATAGCGCCATAACAAGCTGAACCAGCAAGCTGGCATTGGCAATTAGGCCCCATATAGATAAGGGTTCGGCAGAGTGCATCTTGTTACTGTTTCCTTATTGTGTATTTAAAATTCGTTGGCCGCCCAAACTGGGAACGGCAATCTTGCCTTAAGCAGATTGCAGACTTAAGTCCGATAAACAGTGTATACCTGCTTAACTACTCGCCCTGACTCAAAGCGTCTTGTATTGCCTGCGGCATCGCTTTGGGCTTCATGTTGTCTGCATCAACACAGGCAACTTTTACCTCGCCCTCACAGAGCACTTCATTACTGCCCTTGAGCCGCACTTGCTGCGCAAATACCAAATAACTGCGACGCAGCTGAATGACCTTTGCGCTTACCTCAAGCTCATCATCTAAGCGCGCAGGCCTGCGATAATTAACATTGGCCGAGTGCACCACCATAAGCTGCCCATCACCACCGACGGCAGCCTTATCAAAGCCTTTAGAACGCATAAACTCGGTTCGCGCTCGCTCCATAAACTTCAAATAATTAACGTAATAAACGATACCACCAGCATCTGTATCTTCGATATAGACGCGCACAGGCAGGGAAAATTCCCCGGATTGAATTTCTTTCAAAATCTCTCCATCCTCGCTAGCGAGAAGCGAGCTAAATTACTCGAACCAAAAGGCCGCAGTTTAGCCCAATGTGGAGGCTCTTAGTAGGGGAAGTTAAGCTCACGGAAAAGAGGAAACTATAGCGGTCGTAGCTTACGACCGCTATAGCTCAATTTTTAGGTTCTGGCGGAATCATAGAAAAGTGTTTATAGGCGAGATCTGTCACCATTCGCCCTCTTGGGGTTCGCACCATATAGCCCTGCTGAATGAGGTAAGGCTCGAGCACATCTTCAATGGTGTCACGCTCTTCACTGATTGCAGCAGCAAGATTATCCACCCCAACGGGACCACCACCGAACTTCTCAATCATGGTCAGCAATAAACGCCTATCCATATGATCAAAGCCATGATGGTCTACATTCAACATATTCAAGGCTTTGTCAGCTACCTCTTTACTGACATGGCCATCGCCTTTCACTTCCGCAAAATCTCTTACACGGCGCAACAGGCGATTGGCAATACGAGGGGTACCGCGACTACGACGAGCCACTTCATGGGCGCCCTCATCTTGCATATCGATACCCATCAAACGAGCAGAGCGAGCTACAATGCTGCTCAAGTCAGCGACGCTATAAAATTCCAAGCGCTGCACAATACCAAAGCGATCTCGCAGCGGTGAGGTGAGCAGACCAGCTCGCGTCGTTGCCCCCACCAAAGTAAAAGGCGGCAAATCTAGTTTTATCGAACGCGCAGCCGGGCCTTCGCCGATCATAATATCCAGCTGGTAATCTTCCATTGCTGGATACAAGACCTCTTCCACCATAGGGCTTAGGCGATGTATTTCATCAATAAACAACACATCACCCGGCTCGAGATTGGTCATCAGGGCAGCTAAATCCCCAGCTTTTTCCAAAACTGGACCAGAGGTGGTCTTAAGATCCACTTCCATTTCATTGGCAATGATATTGGCAAGGGTGGTCTTACCCAAGCCAGGTGGCCCAAATACCAAGGTATGATCCAAAGCTTCGCCACGCTTTTTGGCCGCCCCAATGAAGATCTCCATCTGCTCACGCACTACCGGCTGACCGACATAATCACCCAAAGTTTTGGGGCGCACAGCCCTGTCCACCACTTCTTCTTGCATACGAGCTTGCGGGGAAATAATTCGCTCAGATTGCAGGTCGTCTTTTTCAATCATGGGGGTTCAGTTCACCAGTTCCGAGGGCTAAGCCGCGGGTAAATTCAAAGTACGCTTTAATGCTAAACGGATGAGATCTTCAGCGCCGTTAATTTCTTCAGCAAATTGCTTACTGGTCGCCATAACCATTTTGCTGGCATCGGCAGGCTTGTAACCCAAGGCAACCAAGGCACTCTCCGCTTCTTCTTGCGCAGCATTTGAAACCTTTGCCGCACTGGCAGCCTCTAGCTCAGCGAGCGGCATGCTGGGCAATTCCCAATCCTTTAATTTATCACGCAGCTCAATGATCAGTCGTTCAGCCGTTTTTTTACCCACCCCAGGTACTTTTACCAAGGCACTCACGTTATCACTCATTACGCAATTGACGAGATCTGTTGCCTCCATGCCGGACAGAATCGCCAGGGCCATTTTAGGGCCCACGCCATTGATCTTGATAAGAATACGGAATAACTCTCGATCTTTCTTTTCTGCAAAGCCAAACAACTGCTGAGCTGTTTCACTTACCGATAGGTGGGTATGTAAAATCGCTTCATCACCAATAGCTCCTAAGCGATAGATACTGGTCATTGGCACCTGTACCTCGTAAGCCACACCTTGTACATCAAGCAGCACGATGGGTAGCTGCTTTTCCAAGATTCGCCCATTTAAGCGACCAATCATAAATCTTCCTTACTTGTTAATTTCGCCATCTTCATATCTAAGAACCTGCATCAGCACCAAAACAGCCATTAAACCACTCGCCCACGACGGTATTGGCGAGCATCACCAAGCTGAGAAAAGTGCCGGCGAGAGTTAATATGACAAAGTGCGACAGCCAAGGCGTCAGCCGCATCTTCTTGGGGAACATCAGACAATTTTAATAAGGTTTTGGTCATTTGCTGCATCTGCTGTTTATCCGCGGCGCCACTGCCCACTACCGACTGCTTGACCTTCTTAGCTTCGTACTCCGCAATAGGGATATCTCGAAAGGTGCCAGCCACAATCGCAGCCCCCCTCGCCTGCCCCAGCTTCAAAGCAGAACCGGCGCTTTTAGACATAAAAACCTGCTCCACCGCAATTTCGGCAGGGCGATATTCATCAATGACTTCCAACATAGAGTCAAAAATTATCTTTAAACGCTCGGGTAAGGGGCGATCGGCAGGCAGGCGAATGACGCCTGAGGATACATAGGCATTGCGGCTGCCATGTACATCAATGACACCAAAACCGGTTTTTAGTGAACCTGGGTCTATACCCAACACTCGCAATGCTCGAGACATATCTACCAGAGTTATCGAAGTGCCCTGTGCTTAAGCCTATATATCGTCTATACGTCATCTATACATCTGTATATCTAGACATCAACAGCACACTGTTAATTTATCCAGTAGTTTCCCCGATAGCGGCCTCTGGGTCAATAGGAAGAATCATGGTGAAGCAACAGCCGCCACTTGGCGCTTTTTCACAACGTAATTCACCAAAGAGCTGTTGGCTAACCTTTAGATAGGCGACATGAAGCCCCAAACCTGAGGTATCAGCCGAATCATGAAGCGTGTAAAAGGGATCAAAGATTTTGGCGCGATCAACTTCAGAAATGCCCCTGCCATTATCTTCCACGGAAATGAAGACTGAATGTTCATCACTGGCAGCTCCCCCCCAAGAGATATGCAACTGCGCTTGTTCAAAGTGATTACTATCCGCCCAGTCTTTGGCCCAAGCATGACACAGGGCATTCTCAATGATCTCCTGCAAAACCTGATGCACGATATTGGAGTTTGAGACTATATTGAGCCCGGACTCTCCAGAAGTACGACAATGCACCCCTTGTAGGCGCTCATCTAGGCTTCGCAAAGAACTATCAATTAAAGCATCCAACTCAAACTTCTTAATCACTGATACATTTTCATCCGGAGCCAATTCTTTAAATGTGCTCACCAAACCAGCAATGCGATCTATGTTTTTCCCGATCATTTCAAAACTGGTGGCCAAGGGCTTGCCTGTTTGCTGTTGAATGGAGTTACTAGCATTAGAATGTAAAACTTCTGCTTGCTCTCTTAAGCTAGAAGCAGCCATTTTTATTACTCCCAGCGGCGTATTAATTTCGTGAGCCACACCACGCACCAAACGACCAAGCGATGCCATCTTTTCGCTAACCAGAAGCTTTTTCTGTGTCGACTGCAGCTCGCTCAAGGACGCCTCTAACTCTTGGGTTCGATACGACACCAAACCCTCTAACTCTTGCTGTTTACGTCGCAACTGTTTAACCCGCCAACGATAAACAAGCAACAACAGGCAAACAATTGACAGCAGCGCGAGAAGTGTAAACCACCATGTTTGATACCACTTGGGCATCACCTTAAAAGCAATTACTGCCTGTTCGTTACTCCACAAACCATGGCGATTACTTCCCCTTACCTGAAATTGATATTCCCCCGGACTTAAATTTGTATAGGTTGCCCGACGGTTTTTATAATCAACTTCGGTCCAGTTTTCATCATAGCCCAGCAACCGATAAGCATATCGGTTGGATTTTGGAAACGAATAATCTAACGCACTAAATTCAAAGCTCAGTGATTTCGAATGCGCCGGAAAGCTAAATTTTTTCGTACTGCCATCAATTCTTTTACCATCGATAGTATAAGAACTTATATTCACTGGCGGCTGATAGACCCAGCGTTTATAGCGACTCGCCTTGAGCATGACCACCCCATATGGCGAGCCATAAAGATAAGTATCTTTTGTAGTTTTATCTAAGGAAAAAATCCAGCCAGATGTCATTGGCATGCCATCGGCCTCACCAAAACGCCCCTGCTCCCAAGTATTTGTATTTGCCCACTGCCCGTAAGCCCACCAAACACCCTGATCATCTTCAAAGTGGTCTAGTTTTCCGTAGGATTCATCCAGGACCAATTCAAATATAGCCCTGTCAGCCTCAACAACACTGGCCAAACGAAGTAATTTGCCACCTTTATACATATAAAACTGACCACTTTTTGAATCCCGAATACCAAGCGTTGAGCCTTGCGGTAGGGGCGAGCCATCAAGCAAACTTAGTGAAAGTTGCTTAGCTTTTGAGGAGTTTGCCGAAAGAAAGTATTGGCGGTCCATGCCGTTTAACCAAACATCGCCATTTTGACGCTCATAGATATTCAGAATTGAATACCGTAAGGGAGAGTTTTCTTCTTCCATCATAAGAGGCGTAAAACTTTCACTCCCTTGTTTCTTTACCACCACTCCACGCTCACCAGCGACTAGCACATCGCCATTTGAACGGAAAAAAACATGTCTCAACCTACCACCTAATACCCCATCTTGTTCAAAGTAATGTTCAAAGCTATCGCTGCCTTTTAGATAACGAAAAACACCATTGGATTGACTGGCTAACCAAATGGTACCGTCAGCCTCCTGATCTATGGATAAAATATGAGGCCCCTGCAATGCACCCTTCACACCAGCTTGGTGCCGATACGATCGGATTAATCCCTTTGTTTGATCAAAGACGTCGACACCATTACTTGTCGAGCCAAACCATACCTCCCCATCAGCCATAACTTTTACAATGTGAATATTGGCAACACTTAAACTGTTAGCCTTCTCTGGAGAAGGAAACAATAAACGAAAGGAATTCTGACTGGGAACAATAGTATTGAAACCATGCCCTCGTGTACCAACCCACAAAATGCCCGACTGATCATAAAGAATTGATTCGAGCTCATCATTATCTAGCGTTGATGCAACATTGCTATCGTGACGGAAACTTTCAATAAACTCAGCAGTCCTCCTGTCATATACTTGCAACCCCTTTGAATAACTAGCCAACCATAATTCATCTTCTGTTACTGCCAACTCAGCCGTTGCTAAGCTACCCACTAGGGGCTTTACCTGGCCATCAGGGTACACTCCATATACTGCTGTGTTTTCACTGCTAACGCAAATTACACCATCGCTATCAGAACGGATTGAAGAAACAGAAATATCATCAATTAGTAGCTCTATACCCGGAGAGTCAGCGTTACTTTTAAGCGCCTCAATCAATTCCTTTTCAGGTATAAACCCAAACTCATTCTGAGTGCCAAACCAAAGTCTATCGCCCTCTAGCCAGAGTGACCTAAAAAATCGCTGAGGAAGCAAAGCAAGCTTTACTGCGGTGAAAGTTCTGGATTTTGGGTCAAATAAGCACAGACCACTATCTGTACCCACCCAAACAGCGCCAGCCGATGAATCAGCAAAAGCCGATATTCGCCCACTGCACGCTTTCGGCAATGAAGCCTCCTCGATATTGAAAGCAAGCCATTCATTGCTCGAAATATCCCAATAGATAAGGCCTGCTGCTGCCGTTCCGGCAAATAGATCGCCCGCCTTCGAAAACCAGATTCTTTTTATATATTGGCGATTGTAGGATTTGAACCGTTGTTTATAGCCCTCTGGCCGAAGATAGTTATACCCATCGAAATAAAACAATCCCCATTGACTGCCTTTCCAAATTAGACCATCAGGACCTTGGGCTATCGAAGTAATAACAGAGGAACGAGCGCCATTAAGAGACACGCTCTGAAAATGCCTGTCACCTAAATCAAATATATCCCCAGCTCGGCTCACCTCAGCAACCAAAAACCAACTACAGAAAAGCCGTAGCAGGAATAGCTTCATTCAATTCACCCATATGAAACCCATGATATTTTTGAGTATAGGTGAATTTAAATCTAAGCTAGCTTGCAGCGAGCGTTTTTAATGGAAGAAATTAGTGATTAGGCAATAGCAAGAACGCAAACCATTGTGTTTACTCGCGATCGCTCGATAAGACAAAGGGTAATTACTTCAAAGCGCTAAAATAATCTTTTGAAAGTCAGTATTTGGGTTGGCGCTGCATACGTCATTAAGACCTTCCAGCATTGTAATAAGCGCCATCGTCTTTTGAAGTTTATCCATAGCTAGTAAGGCTTTAATCGGGGGATCCATCGTCAACTTAGCGCTTTCGGTCTTAAAAACATTTTTCTCTAAACTATCTTTTAGCGGAAAATAGCTTTCAAACCAGGTGACGATTTCAAAATTGATTGGAACTGGCATAAAAAAAGCCCCGCGCAGACACACGGGGCCTTTGTGAAGTCGCCGAGTCTTACTCTGCGCTTTCAGGCTTCTCTTTTAACTTCAGCTTGATGTTAAGCTCATTCAACTGAAGGGTATTTACCGCACCTGGGGCGTCAGTCATAACACAAGCTGCAGTCTGAGTTTTCGGGAAGGCAATCACGTCACGGATAGAGGCAGAACCAGTCATCAACATAATTAAGCGATCTAAACCAAAAGCCAAACCACCATGCGGAGGCGCACCGTACTTCAAGGCATCCAACAAGAAACCAAATTTCTCTTCTTGCTCTTCGCTTTCAATACCTAAGATTTCAAACACGGTCTGCTGCATATCTTGCTGGTGAATACGAACCGAACCACCACCTAGCTCAGTACCGTTCAATACCATATCGTAAGCTTGCGACAACGCTGCACCTGGGTTAGCTTTTAGCTCTTCTGGACCGCAGGAAGGCGCAGTAAATGGGTGGTGCAAGGCTGTCCAACCACCTTCGATCTCTTCGAACATTGGAAAATCAACAACCCAAAGCGGCGCCCACTCGCTGGTATATAGATCCAAGTCTTCACCCAACTTGCAACGCAATGCACCTAAAGCTTCACTAACTACCTTCGCTTTATCAGCACCGAAGAATACGATATCGCCATTCTTCGCGCCGGTACGCTCCATGACATTCATGGTCACTTCGTCGCCCAAGAATTTAATGATTGGCGACTGCAGACCTTCTATGCCTTTTTCGATCTCGTTAACTTTGATCCAGGCCAGACCTTTCGCACCGTAGATACCAACAAATTTGGTGTACTCATCAATTTGCTTACGAGATAGCTGAGCGCCACCATCCACTTTCAATGCGGTTACGCGACAAGCCGGGTCATTAGCAGGGCCAGCGAAAACTTTAAACTCAATATCCTTAAGCAGATCTTTGATTTCAACAAGTTGCTGCGGAAGACGTAGGTCTGGCTTATCTGAACCGTACTTTTCCATTGCTTCAGCAAATGGCATACGTGGGAATTCACCTAGATCAACGCCTTGAACATCTTGGAACAACTTGCGAATCATGCCTTCAGTTACCGACATAATTTCCTCTTCGCTCATAAAAGAGGTTTCCAAATCGATCTGAGTAAATTCAGGCTGACGATCGGCACGCAAATCTTCATCACGGAAACATTTAGCAATCTGATAATAGCGATCAAAACCCGAAACCATCAGCAGCTGTTTAAATAGCTGTGGCGATTGCGGTAATGCGAAAAATTTACCGTCATGAGTACGTGAAGGCACCAAGTAGTCACGCGCACCTTCTGGTGTGGCGCGAGTTAGAATCGGCGTCTCGATATCTAAAAAGCCATTATCATCAAGGTAGTTACGGATGGCGTTAGTTACCTTTGAGCGCAAACGAAGATTGTTTTGCATCTCATCACGGCGCAAATCCAAGTAGCGATACTTTAAACGAACATCTTCACCCACATTGGTGTACTCATCCATCTGGAATGGTACTGGCGCAGATTCGTTCAGGATTTCCAACTCGGTACCGTAGACTTCAATCTCACCGGTAGCCATATTGCTGTTTACTGTTTCTGGGCTGCGGGCACGGACCTTACCTTTTACCTGCAGTACAAACTCACTACGCACACGCTCTGCACGGCTGAAATCATCCTGGCCATCAGGGTCAAATACCACCTGTACAATACCCTCACGATCACGCAGATCGATAAAGATAACGCCACCATGATCACGGCGGGTATCGACCCAGCCACACAAGGTTACTTCTTGATCAATGTGTGAGGCGTTTAGAATGCCTCCGTAAATAGAACGCATGTTGCTTTCCTGTAAGTTCGGCTTTTGGCCTAGGTTAAATTGCTGTGAACGTCTCGGCTTTGCAGCCTTTAATCAGAACCAGATGCTTGGGCATTGTCGCCAGCCAGGTTCTTCTTTTTGCCAGATTTAAAGTCAGTCTCGTACCAACCACTGCCTTTTAGGCGAAAGCCAGCTGCGGATATTTGCTTTTGCAACTGGGGCTGCTGACAGGCTGGACAGTCTTTTAAGGGCTCATCGCTGAGTTTTTGCAGAGCTTCCATTTGGTGCCCACATTCCTGGCACTGATACTCATAAATCGGCATAAATCTCTTTCATCGGCCAAACGGCCAACTTCCTCTAACAATAACTACTTGCTGGTGCTTTTTGCTGCGCCTTGTTCTGGCACATACAAATGGCCGGGCTCAGTTTAGTCTGCCCCGCTCAAAAAGCCGGCAATTATACCCCAGCATAACGCGCTGACAAACACCCAAATGGGCTGATTTGCCCTTAAAAGCCAATTCAGCGGTGGCTTTTTGAGCGGCTGGGGCAGCCAAAGGATTTCGGCCCTAGTCGGCCAGTTATTCACTCTAGGTTAAGACTAGCGAGCAAGAGCGGATGCAGATACCGCTTAATATCAAATAAATGGGGTTTTAAGCACATTTATGGTTGCTAGGGCCGTTTGAATACTATATATATAGGCTCAACCGCTTAGGCGGTACATTAAAGACTGTATATATAGGCTTTTTTGGCTCTCTGAGACCTGCTTAGAATCCAACAAGGCCTAAATGATAAATAAGATACCCAAATATTATAAAGGAACGGATTATGGCTGCTCGCAAACCTGCTAAAAAGGCTCCAGCTAAAAAAGCTGCTGCGCCAGAGCGTAAAATTAAAGCGGTGAAGGAACGCTACAACAAGACTCAAATCCTTACTCAAATCGCCGAAAATACTGAACTGAGCAAAAAACAGGTATCCGCTGTACTGGAAGAGCTATCAGCAGTAATCGAAGGTCACATCAAAAAGCGCGCCTGTGGCGAATTCGTTCTGCCAGGCCTGATGAAAATCACCACTGTGAAAAAGCCAGCTAAGAAAGCTCGCAAGGGTATCAACCCATTCACTGGTGAAGAAACCATGTTTAAAGCTAAGCCAGCTTCAATCCAGGTGAAAGTTCGCCCATTGAAGAAGCTAAAAGAGATGGCTGAATAAGCTACCTGCTTTACAGCTAGAATAAAAAAACCGGCCTAAGCCGGTTTTTTTATGTCTTAGTAACTCGTTGCTCAATGCAACCCTAGCTCATCTAGCTACCAGCCAAACTATCTACCATATTGCGCCTGAGCGTCCTCAAACTCACGGCGAGCTTGATAGACCTCTTCGTGTAAATCACGAATTTTTTCCTTTTCTCGGTACAAATCGCGCTTTAAGTCTTCGATTTGGTTATATAACTGACGGCGTCTATCTGCAGCTGTCTTGTCATCCAATAACTCTTGCTCGCGATTGCGAATATCTCGCTCAATACGATCAATGCTGTTTTCCGCACCATTGAGCTCGGATTCAGCACGATTAAATCGCTGCTCAGCCCGAAATACGATACGGCCTTCTTCATAAGGGCCTACAAAAGCCGGCTCTAGATCAGCAGGACAAACCCCTTTATATATATAACCTCTTCGGCCCGCTTGGAACGCTGAAGCAGGTTGGCAAAAATCTTTCAAACCGATGTTTCGGCCGTATTTATAACGCTCTAGATCTACCTTGATCGCATGTTTGGCGCAATCTTCTCGATAGTCACCCACTTTCTCTAAACCCTTACCGACCACCCCATCTTCAAAGCCAATGGCCTCCCAATCCGCATTCATACATTCTTCTTGGGATAGACCTGAGCAGGACGCCAATACCAATACACTGCAGATCAACAAAAATCGCGCCATCTGAGAATTCCTTATTATTCGATTGATTCGCTTGTTTCTGAAATGATTAGACGAAGCTATTTAATCTAGCGCGCTTCAATACTTACAGCGCCAATAACTTTTCTACGGTAGTTTTTAGCACAGCTCCCTGGCTGCTGCCATCACCATCAATAGTAATATCCGCATAACGGCGATATAACTCGGTGCGCTCGGCAAAGACATCCTCAAAACTTTGATCTTCGCGACGTGCAATACCTCGGCTTTCGTAGTTATGGATACGTTGGCGCAACTCATTCAAGCTCGCTTCTAGATAGACAATGGGCCCCAAAGTTGCCAAGTGCTTCATTGCAGCCTCACAGTAGACCGCACTGCCTCCAGTGGCAATGACATGATTATGGTAGTGGGCATTTTGAATGACATCAGATTCGATATCACGTAGGTGAAGGTAGCCGCCTTCATTCATAATCTCTTGTAAGGTGGCATTTTCGCGAGACTGGATAAGAATATCGGTATCAATAAAATCTTTGGCCAATTCTTTAGCCAACATCACACCAATAGTGCTTTTACCAGCACCTGGCATACCAATTAAAACAACGCTCTTACCGTCCAGCATAATGACCTCTTTGTGACTTTCTGCCCCAAATAAAACAGGGTAAGAAGCCATTATGCCAGAGCATGTCGCCTAAGGGTTAGCCCTTGGCGACTGTTAAGCTAGCTATATTCGTGATACTGAACACCCGGCAGTACGCAGAGCATTTCGTACAATAAATTAGCAGCGACAACCGAAGTGTTATGGGTAGTGTCGTAAGGCGGTGAAACTTCCACTAAATCACCACCCACCACATTTAAACCTTTACAGCCACGCACGATTTCCAAGCCCTGATGAACCGTAAGCCCGCCCACTTCAGCGGTGCCGGTTCCCGGAGCATAGGCTGGATCCAACCCATCGATATCAAAGCTAATATAAACCGGGCCATCACCTAGCTGCTGACGAACTTCCGCCATCAATGGCTCAAGGCTTTTATGCCAACACTCTTCAGCCTGAACAACGCGGAAACCCTGATCACGAGACCACTGATACTCATCAGGCGAATAGCCGGTTCCACGCAAGCCAATCTGAACAACTCGTTCGCCGTCTAGCAGGCCTTCTTCCATGGCTCTTCTAAAAGGCGTACCGTGGGCGATTTTTTCACCAAACATATGATCATTAATATCGGCATGAGCATCAACATGGACCAACCCAACAGGGCCATGCTTTTTCTTCAAGGCTCGCAAAATAGGCAACGCAATTGTGTGATCACCACCCATGGTGAGCGGCATAATATCTTTAGCCATTACGTCATCGTAAAACTCTTCGATGATGCTGATGCTCTTTTGCAGGTTAAAGGTGTTAATTGGGACATCACCACTATCAGCAATAGTTAGACTGTCAAAGGGAGCGGCACCAGTAGAGACATTAAAAGGACGTAGCATACGCGATTCATCACGAATCTCACGCGGCCCTAGGCGAGCCCCCGGGCGATTCGACGTACCGATATCAAAAGGCACACCAAGAAAAGCCACATCTAGGTGCTCATCCAAATCCACGGCCGGCAAGCGCATAAATGTCGCAGGCCCACCAAAGCGGGGCATATCATTACCACCAAGTGGTTCGTACAAAACCTTATCTGTCATAAATCACCTTTATCAGTTCAAGCTATTCTTGTTTTGCTGCGGTTTAACCGAGACATAAATTTTAACCGAGACATAAATTCGATAAAGGCCTACAATAAAACCATTAGGTTGAAAAAATCGAACTTTATCGGATATTGCTGCTAGCAAATAGAAGAGAGTAGCTGCACGAATTACACTATAAAAGGTTGTTTATGAATGCCGACATTAAACTACTGAGAATATTTGTGACTGTCGTCGATAATGGTGGTTTTGCAGCGGCCGAACGCGAGTTAAATCTGGCCAGATCCACCATCAGCAATCATATGGCTGAGTTAGAGCATCGTCTGGGTACTACTTTGTGTCGCCGCGGGCGAGCAGGCTTTGCACTCACCGTTGCAGGAGAGTCTGTTTACCGTGAAGCCTTAAGCTTGCTGGCAAGCGCCGAGGCCTTTGATCGCCATATTGATAGCCTCAAACACTCATCGCTTAGTGGTGAACTGAAGCTTGCTATAACCGACGGAACCTTAAATGATAAAAACTTAAAGCTGCACGCCAGCCTAGCGCGCTTTCGAGAGCAGGCACCCGATGTATTCTTAAACCTAAGCAACGCCAGCCAAATCGATATAGAAACGGCTTTAGCCAAAAAAGAGATAGATTTAGGCATCATTGCTCACCACCGCAGCCTACCAGATTTTAAATATCACCATCTCTATCAAGAGCAGCACTTTCTATTTTGTGCCAACAATCACGCCCTCTATGAAATTGCAGATAAAAATATCACAGAAACAATGCTGGCCGAACAAGCTTTTGTGCACGCCGACTATCAACTAAACCCAGATATTCAAAAGCTCACCCATAACTTTAATGGCCGGGCCAGCGCTGGGCATATGGAAGCTAGGGCACAGCTAATCTTATCAGGGGCTTTTATCGGCTTTTTACCTGAACACTTTGCAGCCCCCTTGGTTGCTGCGGGAAAAATTCGTACACTAAAAGCTCGCAGAAAATCTTATCGCAGCGACATTAGCGCGGCACACCGCAAAGATGCCATCAGCGATCGCCTGCTAACCCTTTTTCTAGCCCAACTAAAAGAGCAACACCATGTCATTGCAACGCAAAATTAACGATGTTGACGTTCGCCTGCTAAGAATTTTCAAGGCCGTCGCTGAGTGTGGTGGCTTTAGTGCAGCAGAAACCGAGTTAAACATTGCCCGTTCTACTATCAGTACTCATATGGCTGATTTAGAAGCGCGTTTAGGTTTAATTTTATGTCGCCGTGGCCGCAGCGGCTTTGCGCTAACCGACGATGGCAAGCAAGTTTATCAAGCTTGCCTGCAACTACTATCGGCTCTTGAGGGCTTTCGAAGTCAAATCAGCGCCCTGCATAACCAGTTAAGTGGCGAACTCAAAATCCTCTGCAGTGATGCCATTCTGGGAGATAAAGAGAATTTTTTATTAACCGAAGTATTAAGACGCTTTGCAGAACAAGCGCCTGATGTGGAAATTTCTATCGCCACCGAAGTGCTACCTGAAATCGAGCGCGCCTTATTGGCCGGCCGAGCCGACATCGGCTTTATACCCTGCCACCGAGAGCTTGGCTCAGTAAGCTATTTACCTTTGTATAAAGAGCAATATCAACTTTACTGCGGCAAAGAACACGCTTTGTTTAACACATCGAGTGAAGTCATTAATGCTGAGCTTATTAAGCAACAACGCTTTGTTCATCCCGGCATCCAGACCAACCCACAAGCCAGCCAAGTAATTAATAAATTACAGCGTCGCGCTACGGCTTATCATTACGAAGCACGTTTAGCCCTTTTGCAAACTGGTTTGTACATCGGCTACTTCCCTGAATACTATGCCAATGAACTGGTCGCGAAAGGCGAACTGAAGAGGCTTGCTGCCGAGCGTTTTCACTATCAAGCAAATATTGCCGCCTGCTTTAAGAACAATAGCGGTAACAAAGCGCTGTCTGTATTTTGTCAGCATTTAAAAGAAGCATACGATCTCGCCGAGTAAGGGCAAAGCTAGCTAAACTTTCAAAGCCTGTTTTTCAAGAAAACGAATAGCTAACGGAAAACAAAAAAGCCCAGCACTAAAGCTAGCACCGGGCTTTTAACGGTATTTAGGTTTTCTAAGTAGTATTTACTTATCAATACCACCCATACACATATACTTCAGCTCTAGGTAGTCATCCATACCGTACTTGGAACCTTCTCGACCAGAGCCAGACTCCTTAACACCACCAAACGGCGCCATCTCATTGGAGATGATACCTTCGTTGATACCGACAATACCGTATTCCAAACCTTCACCTACACGCCATACACGACCAATGTCGCGAGTATAGAAGTAAGCTGCTAGACCAAACTCAGTATCGTTAGCCATCGCGATGGCTTCTTCTTCTGTGCTGAATTTAAAGATTGGCGCAACGGGGCCAAAAATTTCTTCACTGAAGACGCGCATATCTTGCTTAACTTCAGTCAGAATTGTTGGCTCGTAATAACACTCACCTAGATCTGAGCGCTTACCACCGGCTGCCAATGTTGCGCCTTTATCAACGGCATCTTGCACCATTGCCTCAACATCATTAACGGCTTTGGCATTTACCAAAGGTCCCATCGTTACATCTTCACTAAAGCCATCGCCAACATTAAAATCAGAAACGGCCGCTGCGAGCTTCTCAACAAAAGCATCGTACACACCCTCTTGCACTAGCATTCGGTTGGAACAAACACAGGTTTGGCCTGCGTTGCGATATTTAGAAGCGACAGCGCCAGCTACCGCGGCATCAAGATCGGCATCATCAAAAACGATAAATGGCGCGTTACCGCCCAACTCCATAGATGTCTTCTTAACCGTAGCGGCACACTGCTCCATCAAAACTTTACCCACTGGCGTTGAACCTGTGAATGTCACCTTCTTCACAATGGGGTTGCCTGTCATCTCCCCGCCAATAGCTCGCGAGCTGGAACCCACCACCATGTTCATTACACCAGCGGGAACACCGGCCTCTTCAGCCAGCACACATAAGGCTAATGCAGAAAGCGGGGTTTCAGTCGCGGGTTTACCTACCACCGTACAGCCCGCCGCAATCGCTGGCGCTACCTTGCGAGTAATCATGGCATTCGGGAAGTTCCAAGGAGTGATCGAAGCAACGACACCTACCGGCTGCTTGATAACCACAATACGCTTATCCCCAGATGGGGCAGGGATAACATCACCGTCTACACGCTTGGCTTCTTCGGCAAACCACTCCATATAAGAGGCGCCATAAGCAATCTCGCCCATGGACTCTGTCAAAGGCTTACCTTGCTCAGCCGTTAGGATTTTGGCCAAGTCTTCTTGATTGGCCATAATTAAGTCGTACCAAGTGCGCAACACTTTGGCGCGCTCTTTACAGCTGGTCTTTTGCCAAGCCTTCATAGCCTCTTCCGCACACTCGATAGCGCGGCGGGTTTCCACCTCACTTAAGCTGGCAACAGTGGCTACAACCTCACCACTAGAAGGATTTCGAACTTCAACGGTGGCGCCATTATCGGCATCTACCCACTGGCCATTGATAAAAGATTGGGTACGCAGTAAATCGGGACGCTTGAGATCAAGCATAGGTGTCTCCTTAAAGTTGCTGAGTGTCGGCAAAGCCGTACTACTATAATAGGCAATTTCAGCATAACGGGAGACTTAAACCGCCAATCCCGCAGAGATTTTGCTAATTTGTGAAGATAAGCCTAGTTTGCACCAAAGCCTATGTTCGTAAAAGTCTAATTTATTAGACTTAAGGTTATAAAATATCAACCTAAGTATTCCTTTACAGCCTAACCCACATTAACAACATAGAAAACTATCAAGCAGATATATTTAATTAATTTTAACTAATCAAAGATTTTGCCTATAGTTATCCCACTGAAGAGTTAAACCGTTTGAGTAACAGCTACGTAAGGGGAATGACCATGAGCCAGACCAAAAGACAAGCTATTAATATTGGTATTAACGATCAAGATCGTGCCGCTATCGCTAAAGGTTTAAGCCACTTGCTGGCCGATAGCTACACCTTGTATCTGCAAACACACAACTTCCACTGGAATGTAACCGGCCCACAATTCCGTGAGTTGCACTTGATGTTCGAAGAGCATTACACCGAACTGGCCACTGCAGTCGATGAGATTGCCGAACGTATTCGTACCCTTGGCTACCCTGCGCCAGGTACTTATAAGGCCTTGGCTGAATTAAGTTCAATAAAAGAGGTAGACGGCGTCCCCGCAGCAGGTAATATGTTGGTGCTATTAACCGAGGCTCACGAACAAGTGGTGAGAACTTGCCGCGAAGTCTTAGTTCTAGCCCAGGAAGCCGATGACGAATCAAGCGCCTCACTGATTTCCGATCGCATGGTTATTCATGAGAAAACCGCTTGGATGTTGCGCAGCATGCTGTAATACGCCAGCCCTCCTCAAAGGAGGGCTTGTTTTTATTTGTTCGTCTCGCTGCACGACTACAACAGCATCTACCTTTATAGCATTCATTCACTTTAATTCTCCCACGCTTCCTTATAACATTATCAGGCCCTGTGATTACAATCGTGCACAAGGGATAAGCCTGTAATCAAATCAACGAAATTCTACTTTCCCCCTTTAACATGGAGCAAATAATGCAGCAAAAGCGATTGAGTGGATTAATGATCGATTATAAGGCCTGGGCAGATAAAAGAATTTTAGAGACGCTATCTGATCTCCCTGATGAACTTTTAGCTCAACAACAGAAGATTATTTTTGGCAGCATTCTCAACACGATGAATCACATCTACAGAATTGACTTGATATGGAAAGGACACTTAGAAAGCAAGCCAAATAGCTTTCGATCGAAGACACCTTCCTGCCCAGCGGGTATCAGCACACTGCTAGCGGAAATGTCAGAGCTCAACCAATGGTTTTGCAACCATGAAGAAAACTTAAGTGATAAGCAACTAAGAGAAGTGCTTGAATTCTCTTTTATCAACGGAGAAAAAAGTGCAATGACAAGAGAAACCATGCTTCTTCACGTCTCGAATCACTCCACTTATCACCGTGGCCATATAGCCGATATGCTCTATAACCTTGGAGAAAAGCCGCCGGTTACCGATCTGCCAGTTTATATTCAAAGCAGCCAATGAAAGACATTGACCGTCAGCTGCCTAAGAGTTTATTCGATTACACCACTCGCCTTCAGACGCGCAAGCTCTTCAACGCCTATACCTAACTGCTGAAGTACCTCATCATTATGTTCACCTAATTCCGGCCCAACCCATTCGGTGCCACCAGGGGTACGATCGAGTTTTGGCAAAATAGCTGGGATATCTAAGGGTTTACCGTCGATTTCAACTCTCTCAAACATTCCACGCGCTTGATAATGTGGATCTTCCAGCATATCTTCCACGTTGTAGATTGGACCTGCGGGAACTCGCTGCTCCGCCATTACCGCTAAGACTTCATTGATCGGCCTCGCTGAACACCAGCCCGATAGAATTTGATCAATTTCGTCTTCATGCTCTACTCGGCCAGCGTTATTCGCAAGGCGCAGATCAGCTGCCAAATCAGGGTGACCAATGCCACTCATCAAGCGTTTGAAAATAGAATCGCCATTGCCACCGATAACGACAAACTTGCCATCTGCACAGCGGTAGGTATTAGTAGGTACGATGCCTGTTACCGTAGTACCGGAAGCTTCTCGTACTTTACTTGCGCCGGAGTATTCTGGTACTACGGCTTCCAACAAATTGAACATAGCTTCATACAAGGCAACATCAATCGTTTGCCCTTCGCCTGACTTCTGTCTCTCGATTAAAGCCAGTGCTATACCTAGTGCAGCATGAATACCCGCTATGGTATCGCCAATACTTAAATTAGGCCGCACCGGAGCTTCGCCAGGGAAGCCATTAACATGACGAAAACCAGAATACGCTTCACAGACCGATGCGAAGCCTGGCTTTTTAGCATTGGGGCCATTTTGCCCATAACCTGAAATTCGAGCATAAACCAAGGCTGGATTAAACTGTTTAACGTCTTCAGGTCCTAAAGCCCAGCCTTCCATTACACCGGGGCGAAAGTTTTCAACTAGTACATCAGCATCTTTGAGAAGCTCTTTTAACAAAGCCTGCCCTTCGCTTTGTTTTAGATCGATACAAACACTCTTTTTATTACGCGCTAGGCTGTACCACCAATAAGAGGTGCCGTTATTTAATTCTCGCCAGCCACGAATAGGGTCGCCACCAGGCGGCTCCACCTTGATGACCTCCGCGCCAAAATAAGCCAACATGGAGCCAGCGAAAGGACCCGCCAATAACTGCCCCACCTCGATTACTTTGATGCCTGCTAATGGCTTGCTCATATGCTTACTCCAATCTGGCGGTACAATATAAAGTTACGGTCAGGATAAAGTTACGGTCAGGGTGAAAACTTACAATCAATTGCTCAACGTTTTAGCTGAATTGACTCATGCCCTAATATACTCAGCAAAGGGTTTTTTCTGTGTACCCAGTCCTTTAATAGTATTGCGAATAACAAACCAGCCGCGAACCCTGCGATATGCGCGGCGTAGTCCATACCATCATCAAAAAACAATAAGCCTGCAACATTTATTCCCAGCCACAAGGCAAAAAACCATATCACCGAGAGTTTTTTCTGATAAACAATAAACATAAAACTTAAGCTGGCATGGCGAAACCAAACCATATACATAGCGAACAAACCAGCAATCGCACCGCTCGCGCCTAAAGAAGGTATATCAGAGCCGTATCGCCACATCATCGTTCCTAGCGACGCTAAGACACCGCATGTTAAATAGAGCAGAAAATATGGAATATGTCCGAGAGCATCCTCTAGGTTGTCCCCAATAATGGCCAAAAAGTACATATTACCTACGATATGAAATACCGAACCATGTAGGAACACACAGCTCAACAGTGTCCACCACTGACCTTCAGCTGCCACTATAGATGGCGTCATTCCGAACTGAGTTATTACCCAGTTATAGCTGTCATCGTTAAAGAAATAGGCCAAGAAGATAGCGATATTTAAAGCCAGCAGCGTGTAATTCACATAAGGTGTTTTTTTTGCCTTGATATTAAATTCAACGGGCAACTGAGAGAGCAACTGGAAAAAATACGTCTTCCAACTTAGTCCCTTGTTAAGTTCCTTTAGGTGCGTGTCAAGCTCAGGACTTTGCTCTACAGGTGGCAATTCCCCCCGATCCAACCAGCTGCCATTGCACTCAATACATATATCTATTTCTAAGTGAAAATGCTCCAACAAATGGTGTCTTTGCATATTCACCTGGCAGCTCGGGCAATCAATCTCTGAATCCCCTAAGCTTTCACCAAAGCTCTCACTGAAACAGCCCAAATCAACATCGGGGTTCTTAGAGCGAATAACGGCATTGACCTCGTCTTTATCAAACCACAAACCACCACAAAGTCGGCACAGGTCCAGCTCTTGTTGTTCATAGCGATGCTGTATCAATATTTCATCGACACAGCGGGGACATTTCTTATGGGCCATAGCGATCTCTATTGCTATTTTGGGTTGCTAATTTAGAGTGGCTATATTGAGTTGTTATTTGGGCCTGCTCTTTATAGCTTTTTTTAATTTGCGCTTTTCTTTATTAGCTGCTCTTACTCTACCGCTAAAACAACCTTACCTATCAGTGCATTAGACTCCATTAATTGATGGGCCTCGGCGACGTCCTGAATAGGAAATTCTTTAGCCAGTAGAGGTTTAAACTTGCCAGCTTCTATCAAAGGCCAAACGGTTTCTTTTAAATTATTAGCAATCGCGGCTTTCTCTTGATCCGTCTGGGGACGCAAAGTAGATCCCGTTAAGCTTAAGCGTTTAGCCATTACCGGTCTAAAATCAAGCTCCGCTTTCGCACCGCGTAAGAATGCAATGCTAACAATACGACCATCTCTAGCTGCCATAGTCATATTTTTTTGAATGTAATCACCGCCAACCATATCCAATATGACATCAATGCCCTTAGCTTCACTGGCCTTTTTTGAGAGCTCGACGAAATCATCATCTTGATAATTCCAAACGACATCAGCACCTAACTGTAAACAAGCTTGTTTTTTTTCTTCGCTGCCCACCGTGGCAAACACTTTAGCCCCTAAGGCTTTCGCCATTTGAATGGCCGTAGTGCCGATCCCACTTGCGCCACCGTGAACCAAAAAGTTCTCACCAGTTTGTAAGCGCCCGCGATCAAAAACATTGGTCCATACAGTAAAGCAGGTTTCGGGTAATGCAGCGGCCTCGGCCATGCTCAACCCCTCCGGCACCGGCAAGCACTGCTCAGCAGGTACGACAACATGCTGAGCATAAGCGCCACCATTGCACAGCGCACAGACCTTGTCTCCAAGCTGCCAGCCTGTTACTCCTTCACCCAAGGCAATGATTTCACCTGAGGCCTCCAAGCCCATAATTGGGCTCGCACCTGGCGGAGGCGGGTATAAGCCAAGGCGCTGAAACACATCAGGGCGGTTCACACCAGCATACGCAACCTTGATTAAAACTTCACCGGCCTTAGGGCTGACATCCCCAACCTCTTGCCACACCATATTTTCTGCTGCGCCAGCTTCTGTTAAGCCTATGCCCCATATACTCATTATCTACTCCTATTGAAAGGTTTTCGCCTTTGCTGTTTACCCTAATTTTACGGGGCTTATAATGTTGCAGCAAAGGATCTAGGTCCTGCTAACACTTATTCGGCCGTCACTGTTAGAGCTAAAATTGCCTTAATCACGGCGCGAGGCGCGTAGTTTGGTCGCTCCAAATAAGCAACGAGCAACACCGAGTAAGGCAATTTTAGCCTAACCCGAAGGGCCGACTTATTTCATCGCTCGGCTGTATTGGTGCTCGCTATAGAGGAATCACTACAATATGCTCACACTACCTTGCCAATTCGACGAAATAAGTTCGGCAGTGATGGCAGAATAAGTGTTAACAGGTCCAAAAATACCTCTAATGTATAACATAGCCTGAAGGAAAACTACGATGCTCAGCGATGTAATGCACGGCACGGCCGCTCTGTTTATCGAATATGCTGCCTTGTTACTACTGCTTGCGCTAATAACGCTAATTGGCGTGATTGTTTATATGTACTGGGTGGATGTTACTCAAACCCGCCACGCGATACGCCGCAACTATCCAGTGATCGGTCGCTTTAGATATTGGTTTGAACATCTAGGTGAGTTTTTTCGCCAGTATTTCTTTGCCATGGATAGAGAAGAGCTGCCCTTTAATCGGGCTCAGCGTACATGGGTTTATCAAGCCGCCAAAAATATTGATACCACGACAGCTTTTGGTTCTACCCGCCCACTAAACCAAGCGGGTGACATCGTATTTCTTAATGCCCTATTCCCAAAACTAAAACATCAGTTTAGTGATGCCGCGCCAGTTGTTTTTGGCGAGGGCTTCGCTAAGCAAGCCTATGCGGCGAATAGCGTATTCAATATTTCCGCGATGAGTTTTGGCTCACTGTCTTCAGTAGCCGTTACGGCTTTATCCAACGGCGCCCAAAAAGCTGGAATTTGGATGAACACCGGAGAAGGCGGCCTATCGCCCTATCACCTTAGTGGCGGTTGCGATATCGTGTTTCAAATTGGCACCGCCAAGTATGGTGTGCGTGATGAACAAGGCAATTTGAGTGACGATAAATTACGAGAAGTAGCTGCCCATCCAGAAGTTAAAATGATCGAACTAAAACTTGCACAAGGTGCCAAGCCCGGCAAGGGTGGCATTTTGCCGGCCGAGAAGGTAACGGCCGAAATTGCGGCAATCCGAGGGATAAAAGAAGGCCAAGCTTCGCTTAGCCCTAATGGCCATCTTGATATTGAAAACCTTGATCAGCTGCTCGATAAAATTCACCACATTCGCGAAGTCAGCGGCTTACCAGTTGGCTTCAAGGCCGTCATTGGACAGAGCCACTGGTTACGGGAGCTATGCGAGCTTATTCACCAAAAAGGCTTTGAGTACGCACCCGATTTTATCACCATCGACAGCGGTGATGGTGGCACAGGTGCCGCCCCACAATCATTGATTGACTTTATGGGCTTACCAATAAAGCGTAGCTTGCCCTTACTTATCGATACATTGGTGGAATACGGTTTACGCGATAGAATTCGTGTGATCACTTCAGGCAAGCTAATCAATCCAGCCAATGTGGCCTGGGCCTTGTGTATCGGTGCCGACGTTGTGGTTTCAGCCCGTGGCTTTATGTTTTCTTTGGGCTGCATTCAAGCGCTACAGTGCAATAAAAATACCTGCCCAACTGGCATTACCACCCACGACAAAGAACTACAACACGGACTAGACCCTACAAACAAAGCGGAGCGTGTCGCTCACTTTGCCAAAAATATGCTTAAGGAGCTAGATGTAATAGCGCATTCCTGCGGAGTGGAAAATGTTCGGCATTTAAACCGTAGCCACGCTCAAATAATCAATGAACATGGCCTGCCAGAGCCTATGGAGTTAGTCTTCCCTGAAGCTAAATCTAAGACAGAATTTCAAAAACACTAGGATATAAGCTCGAGTCCAGTTGTTAGTGATGATTAGTTACAGCAACTGGGCTTATAAACTCTCTAAGGCGCTAGGCGTTTAATATCCCAACTACCTACTTCTGCTTTTCGATACTCAAAGCGATCATGCAATCGATTAGCGCCGCCCTGCCAAAACTCAATTCGCTCAGGCACAATTCGATAGCCGCCCCAAAAATCGGGCAGTGGAATTTTACCAGCGGTAAATTTTTCCTTCATTGAAGCAAATTGCTGCATTAATAACTGTCTTGAAGAAACGGGTCGGCTTTGCTCGGAGGCCCAAGCAGCTAGCTGGCTTTCCTCTGGGCGGGACAAAAAGTATTTTAGCGATTCTTGCTGACTGACTTTCTCAGCGCGCCCAGCTATCTTTACTTGACGCTCTAATGCATGCCACGGAAAGTGCAAACTAACCCTTGGGTTTTGTGAGATTTCCTGCGCTTTGCGCGAGCCATAATTGGTATAAAAAACAAAACCCGCTTCGCTAACGCCTTTAAGCAAAACAATACGCTGGCTGGGCTGGCCTTCTGAATCTACCGTGGCCACTGTCATTGCAGTTGGATCTTTAAGCCCAGCATCAACAGCTTGCTTTAACCAGTGCTCAAATTGCGCTATGGGGCAATCCTTAAGCTGATCACGGTTTAAACCCCCTTGCAGGTACTCTCGTCTTACTTGGTCAATGGATAATTCTGCCACTGTATTCCTCGCCCCAGCTCTTCTAAAATCACTATCGTAACAGCTAGATTATAAACCAGTGCCACCCTAATTGGGGTAGCCGAGATCAAGTAGAGCCCTATGTCGAAATTCAGACTAGTATTGACCAAGCTAAACCAGAGTAGACCATCGTGAACTGTGCCAGTGTCATATTATGTGGTGGTGAAGGGCGACGGATGAAACAAGCCTTTGACAACAAGGCCCTGGCCCAATACCAGGGCCGCAGCCTCTTGGAACATGCGTTGGAAAAGCAAATGGAAGGCATCATCTTACTAAGCTGCGGCCCCAAGCCTTTCAGCACAGCGATAGAAAAGGAGCTTGAAACTGTAATTGGACAACTGTCGCTGGAGCCCAGCTTGCTTTACGACGCAAGTAAGGAACATTATGGTCCTTTAGCCGGGATTTTGAGTGCTTTAGAGTATTGTGCCTATCAGCAACTAGAAATTGACGCGCTACTCGTTTCCCCAGTTGACACCCCCAGACAAACGCCCTCACTGCACAAGCAGCTTTTAAAGGAAGCGGAGCTAGGCAATTCTGAGCCGCGCAGTGATATCATACTAGCCGAATGTGCCGGCCGCTCACACCCCTTGCATAGCTTATGGCCTTTAAGCTGCCTTGCTGAGTTAAAAACCTACCTTGAATCCGGCGAACGACGCGTTATGGGTTTTATCCGCCAATGGGGCTATCGCAGCGTTAACTTCGATAACGCTGAAAGCTTTAAAAATATCAATAGCCCTGAAGACCTCCTTTAAGCTGGATTAACAAATTTTGACCATTTCGACACTGGCAGCCGAAGTCACTTGGGTTAATATCAAGCTATGACACTTAGCGACTCTTTTGGCAGACAGATTGATTATTTACGGCTTTCCCTGACGGATCGCTGTGATTTTCGCTGTGTCTACTGTATGGCAGAGGATATGGAGTTCCTACCCAGAGCCCAAGTACTGAGCCTAGAGGAATGCGAAACCCTAGTAGAAACCTTTGTACAGCTAGGGATAAAAAAGGTTCGCTTGACCGGCGGCGAGCCCCTGATCCGCAACGGGGTAGTTGATTTAGTCCGACGTTTAAAGCAAATACCGGGCTTGGAAGAGTTACTGCTGACCACCAATGGTTCGCGTCTAGAAGAACTAGCACCCGCCTTAAAAACAGCCGGTCTAGATCGTATCAATGTCAGCTTAGATACCCTAGATGCGGACCGATTTAAAGCCTTAAGTCGTACAGGCAAGCTCGAAAAAGTGCTAGCAGGTTTACAAGCTGCCAAGGCTGCTGGTTTTAAAAGAATTAAACTCAACAGCGTTATTCTGAAAAACCGCAACGCCGACGAACTAGAAAACTTAGTAGAGTTTGCCCTGCAAGAGCGCTTTGACATTTCTTTTATTGAAGCTATGCCACTGGGCCATATTGACGATCACCAGCGCAGTGAAGAGTTTATCAGCTCTGCAGATATTCAAGATGTTTTGCAAAAACGCTGGCAGCTAAAAGATAGCAATTACAGCACAGGCGGCCCGTCGCGTTATTGGCAGATAAATGACAGCCAAATCGGCTTTATTTCCCCCCATAGCGATAATTTTTGCGCCAGCTGTAATCGTATACGCGTAACCGCAGAAGGGCGCTTATTATTGTGCCTCGGCAATGAGCACTCACTCGATTTAAAAGCCATTATGCGGCGCTACCCTGGCGAAACAGAGCGTCTAAAAAACAGCATTATCGACGCAATGGGCAATAAACCCGAGCGTCACCACTTCGACATTAATGAGACTCAAATCGTCCGCTTTATGAATACCACTGGCGGTTAATTTGGTCTGTAAGGATTTTTCATGAGCAAACCAAGCCCAAGCGACACAGCTATTCCATTGCGCATTGCCGTACTGACCGTTTCCGACACCCGCGATAGCAGCAACGATACTTCTGGCGATTTATTAGTAGAACTGCTGGAAAAAGCCGGCCACACCTTGCAAAGCAGAGATTTAGTAAAAGATGATATTTACCAGATTCGTGCCGTTTGCTCCCAGTGGATTGTTAACCCCGAAGTTCAAGTAATTTTAATTACCGGCGGCACAGGGTTTTCAGGTCGCGACAGTACTCCGGAAGCCATAAGCCCACTATTGGATAAAGAGGTGATCGGCTTTGGCGAAATGTTCCGCTACATTTCTTTAGAGCAAGTCGGCAGCTCTACCATTCAATCTCGGGCCATGGCTGGGCTCGTGAATAAAACCCTTATCTTTTGCTTACCAGGCTCTAATAATGCTTGCCGTACTGCTTGGGACGGAATTCTACTTGAGCAGCTAGACAGCCGCCAAAGGCCATGTAACTTTGTGGGTCTATTAAGCTAAGTACGACAGTGAACCCAAACTCATAAAAGATAGCCAGAGACTGGAGGCCTAGGTGAATTTAAATCAAGTTACCATTGACGCTCACGATTTAGCGGCCTCGGTCGCCTTTTATCAACTGCTCGGCTTAAATCTTATTGTCGATACCGATCACTACGCCCGCTTTGAATGTCCAAACGGCGAAGCTACATTTTCACTGCATAAGGTCGACGCAAAGCCCCCTGCTAATGGCAATGTCATTTACTTTGAAACCGACAAGCTCGACGAGGAATATCAACGCCTCAGCGCAGCGGGTGTCGAGTTCACCCAATCCCCTAAAGACGAGCGCTGGCTGTGGCGCGAAGCGCGCTTATTCGATCCCAGCGGCAATCATATTTGTCTATTCTGGGGTGGAGAGAATCGCAAAAATCCTCCCTGGCGCGTAAACTAGTCCCAAGCAAGAAACCTATTTTTAGATTCAGAGATAAGCATGGATAAACAAAGCCAAACCGAACTTGAAGCGGCGACTTTTCGACGCTTGTTAAAACACTTAGATGAGCGTAAAGACGTTCAAAATATAGACCTTTTGATTCTGGCGGGCTTTTGCCGTAATTGCCTAGGCAAATGGTACCAAGCGGCAGCCGATGAGCAAGGCATTGAGTTAGAGGCCGAACAAGCACGAGACATTGTTTACGGTATGCCCTATGCTGAATGGAAGGACAAGCACCAAAAAGAGGCCACCCCTGAACAATTAGAGGCCTTTGCTGCACTACAAAATAAGTAAGCTACTGCGTCATTAGTTACAGGGCCACCAATTAAGGAAGTTGCATGCCACGCGTTCGAGTCACCGATCTTTTTATCTACCCGGTTAAATCACTGCGTGGCATCGCCCTGAGTCAGTCTAGCCTAACTTATACGGGCCTCTTACACGACCGTCGCTGGATGATTGTTAGAGCCGATAACGGCCAGTTTGTCACTCAGCGACAACTTCCCAAAATGGCCTTAATCGCCACGGCGCTCGATGAGTATCATCTTCACCTTAAAAGCCCAGAGCTGATGCCCTCGACACCTACTGTTCAAATCCCGATTGAACTACCTGACGGCCAAGAAATGAAGGCAAAGGTATGGCGAGATGAATGCCGGGTCCTAGATGCTGGCGATGAAGTAGGCCATTGGCTCAGCCAAGCCTTAGCGAGCCCTAAGCCCTTGCGCCTTGTCGCGATGGCTCCAGACTTCAAACGTCTGCAAAGCCAAGCCCATCGCTTCGGCGATCAAGCGGCAATATTTGCCGACGCCGCACCCTTTCTTTTTGCCAACCGCGATTCACTAGAAGTGCTAAACCAGCGCCTCGCGGCCGAAGACAAGCCTACGGCAGTAATTGAGCAATTCCGCCCCAATATTGTCGTTGCCGGGTTAGAACCCTTTAGTGAGCATGACTACAAACGTATTCACAACTCCGGCGGTGAATACACTCTGCAGCTTCATGATCGCTGCGAGCGCTGCAGCATGATCAGCGTAAACCCCAAGACCGGCGAACGCTACCCTGAGCAGGAACCCTACAAAACCCTAGCACTCTATAACGCCATGCCCGACAAACCCCAGGCCGCAGCCTTTGGTGAAAACGCCAGCTTAATGCGCGGTGATGGTCAAAATATCGGCGTTGGCGACTGGTTATCGATCGATCGAGAGCTGGAAGATTAACCAACCCTATTAGGGTATATACGCCCCAAACAATCTATCGTACTGTGCCTGCTAAAGTGATCATAGCTGCCCAATTGCTGTGCATAGCAACAGGCTTTACTACACAGTGCGGCGCCGTCTAGACGAGGAGTATTTGATGAGTAAATTACACGATAAGTTTTATATCAATGGCCAGTGGCAAGATGCCAAAGGCCAAGGCCGTCACGATGTGATTCACCCTGCCACCGAAGAAGTGGTCGCTACAGTTGCACTGGGTAATCAAGAAGACGTAGATAGCGCTGTAACTGCCGCACGTGCCGCCTTCGATAGCTGGAGCACCAGCAGTGCTGATTTTCGCGCTGACTTGATCCGTAAAGCTGCCGCCCGCTTGCGTGAGCGTCGTGACGACTTAGTGGCTGCCGTATCCCAGTCCATGGGTTGCCCACCGCATATTACTCCTTGGCTACAAATCGATGGTCCAGTAAGTGCCTTTGAGGGTTACGCCGATCGCTGTGCTGAAATGGAAAAAGTTAAAGAGGTGAATAACTCTTTGGTAGTTAAAGAGGCCGCCGGCGTATGTGGTTTCATCAACCCGTGGAACTATCCGCTTAATCAGCTAATGGGCAAAATTGCACCGGCCCTAGCCGCCGGCTGTACTATAGTGGTTAAACCTTCAGAGCAAACCCCATTACAGGATATCGTCGTAGCGGAAGTGTTGCACGAAGTAGGCTTCCCTACGGGCGTGTTCAACCTAGTTATTGGCCTTGGCCATGAGGTTGGTGCCGCACTGTCCAGCCACCCTGAGATCGATGTGGTTTCTTTCACCGGTTCTACTCGCGCAGGCATTTTGGTCGCCGAGGCCGCAGCTCCATCTGTTAAACGAGTTACCCAAGAGCTTGGTGGTAAGTCTGCCTTTATCATCACTGAAGATGCCGACTTAGAAGCTGCCGTTAAATGTGGCGTTGACGACGTCATGATCAACACCGGTCAAACCTGTACTGCACTAACTCGCATGTTGGTACCTGCGAGCAAGTACGATGAAGCTGCCCAAATCGCTAAGGCTCACGCTGAATCTTTAGTTGTAGGCTATGAAGGTGAAGAAGTTTTTGTTGGCCCGATGTCATCTGCTCGCCAAAAAGATACTGTGCAACGCTATATCGAAATCGGTATGGAAGAAGCAACTTTATTGACAGGTGGTCTGGGTGCACCTGAAGGCCTAGAGAAAGGCTTCTATGTGAAACCAACCATCTTCCGCGATGTAAACAATGAGATGCGTATCGCTCGTGAGGAAATCTTTGGCCCTGTTATCGTTATGATTCCTTATCAGGATCTAGATGACGCAGTAGCCATCGCTAACGATACCCCTTACGGTCTTTCTAGCGGTGTTTACGCGAAAAATAAGGAAGACGGTTTGGCAATCGCTCGACGCTTTAGAGCCGGTCAATGCTATGTAAATGGCGGCGGTTTCAACTACGACGCTCCATTTGGTGGCTACAAGCAGTCTGGTAATGGTCGCGAGTGGGGCGATGAAGGCCTACACGAGTTTGTGGAAATCAAAGCGATCCAACTGTAAGCCACTGAATAACGACTAGCTCGTTTCGTTATAGCTTTTGAAATCCGCTGCTAGAGATAACAGCGGATTTTTTATTTAAGGCCAGAAGTGTAGTAGCTGGCAAGCGGCCTTGCTTTAGATTTGCCCAGAAAAACTCGAAGCCACCGAACCAAACAGCTATTCCATCTACAATTGATCTCTCTAAAAGCAATAAAACATCAGCAATGTTAAAATCACCCCATTTAAAGCTAATTAGAAAAGGGGAACGGACTATGCATCATACGCTTGTGATTTATGCTGGCGGCACAATAGGAATGGCCCCCGGCCCAAACGGCCTTGCCCCGAACGCAGAGCTAGAAAGTAATCTACGTCACGCACTAGCTGCCCATGAACAAATGGCTGATTTCGATTTTATTAGCATGAGCCCACTGATCGACAGCTCAGACGCTACCCCTAGCGATTGGCAGCGCTTAGCAGACACCATCAAAGCCAATAGCGACTACAAGGCCTACATCATCCTTCATGGTACAGATACCATGGCCTTCGCTGCAGCGGCACTATCTTTTATGTTCACTGGCAGCCCTAAAACCATCATCTTCACAGGCTCCCAAGTACCTCTACTGCTACCAGAGAACGATGCCGTAGATAACTTTATGGGTGCCTTGCGCAGCCGCGATGGTGGCTACCAAGGAGTTAGCCTTTATTTCGGAGACCAATTACTGGAAGCCAACCGCTGCCACAAGGCCAGCAGCCAGGACTTTCATGCCTTTGTAAACAACAATGGCAAGGGAACAAAACCAGCTACAGCCTTTGTTTATGACGGCCAGATCACCCCAGAACAGCATGGTAGTGTAGGGTTGATATACTTCTACCCAGGTATTAGCGCCGCAAGCGTTCAACAAGCATTGTCCTCTAAAGACCTAAAATTAGTTTTGTTGCTAAGCTTTGGGGCAGGTAATATACCTGCCGCTGACTCTGCCCTAGTCGCCGCATTAGCTGAAGCCAAAGGGAGAGACATCTGTCTTTTCAACATCAGCCAATGCCGCCACGGCAGAGTGCAACAGGACAATTATGCGACTGGCAGTGTATTGAGCCGCGCAGGCGTAAGGCACGCTAGCGACATCAATCTCGAGGCCGCCTTTGCAAAAGCCCATGTACTCATAGCTCAAGGATTACAAGGCCCAGCCCTAGCCGATGCAATGTGCGCCAACCTTGCCGGAGAGATTGGCGGCAATAGCCAAGAATGAATTTTTAAATCACGACATCAAGTACAACAAATACAATAGGAAACACCATGGCAACACCTTTTTACCCGCCGACGAGAACCCTGATGGGACCTGGCCCCTCCGATGTAAGCCCGCGCGTATTAGCCGCCTTAGGCCGCCCAACTATTGGTCACCTTGACCCAGAGTTCGTTACCTTAATGGACGAAATCAAAGGCCTATTGCAAATGGCCTTTCAAACCAAAAACCAATTAACTATTCCGGTATCCGCGCCAGGCTCTGCTGGCATGGAAGCTTGCTTTGTTAACCTGCTCGCGCCAGGCGACAAAGCCATTGTTTGCCAAAACGGTGTATTTGGCGGGCGCATGAAAGAAAATGTAGAACGCTGTGGCGCTACCGCCATCATGGTGGAAGATGACTGGGGTACCCCAGTAAGCGTCGACAAGGTAAAAGCCGCCTTTGCCGAGCACCCAGATACCAAAGTACTGGCCTTTGTACACGCGGAAACCTCTACCGGCGTAGAAAGTGATGCGGCTGCTTTGTGTAAAATTGCTGCCGACAATAACGCCCTTAGCATTATGGATGCCGTAACCTCTCTTGGCGGTATTGAGCTGAAGGTGGACGAATGGGGCGCCGATGCCGTTTATTCTGGCTCACAAAAATGCCTGTCTTGTGTACCAGGCATTTCTCCCGTTACCTTTAGCCCTAAGGCGGTTGAAGCCATCAAGAATCGTGAGCACAAGGTTCAAAGCTGGTTCTTAGACATGCAACTCGTGATGGGTTATTGGGGGGGCGATAGCAAACGCGCCTATCACCACACCGCACCTGTAAATGCCATGTATGCCCTGCATGAATCATTAGTCATGCTGGAAGAGGAAGGCCTAGATTTAGCTTTTGAACGCCACCAGTTCCACCACGAAGCTCTGGTGAAAGGTTTAGAGGCCATGGGGCTAAATATGTTGGTAGACGAATCTTGCAGACTGCCACAATTAAATCTTGTGCAGATTCCAGAAGGTATTGAAGACGCCGCTGTTCGCTCAGCCTTGCTATCACAATACGATTTGGAAATCGGTGCGGGCCTTGGCGCTTTTGCAGGTAAAGCCTGGCGCATCGGCCTAATGGGTCAAGCTTGTTATGAAGAGAACGTACTGCTTTGCTTGAGCGCGCTAGACAACATACTAGCAGCGCAAGGCGCTACACACGAACGTGGCGCGGCTGTGACAGCAGCCATGTCACATTACGACAGTGTTGGCGAATAGTTTAAAACGACACTGTTATCAAACGAGAAGCCTCAGCAATTGCTGAGGCTTTTTTATTTGCGCTCAAGAATTATTGGCTTGCTAATTGCTCTCATTGCTTGAACCTACGGAATACCATTGTTTTCTTCTTTTTAAAAACCACTTTGCGTTTAATACTGGGGCACTACAGCACACCAAGCACTAAAACAGTGCAAACAATTAACATAGAATATCTAAACACTACTTTAAGGACTATAGGTGATAAGACAAGAAACTGGCTGCCCAGAAGATATCGTAGAGCTACTGCAGCAGCACCGACTGGAAATGCTTAAACACTCCCCGGAAGAAAATGTGCATGCTTTAAACCAAGAAGCTCTACAAGGCAAATCAGTTTCATTTTTCTCCTACCGAGAAGATAAAGAACTCGCTGCTTGTGGCGCTATAAAACAATTTTCAAACAACGCAGCCGAACTGAAATCAATGAAAACCAAAGACGGTTTTTTAAGGCGCGGCATTGCTCAGTTACTTCTTGCCCACATAGAAAAATATGCGATAGAGCAAGGTATTGAAGCACTTTATTTGGAAACTGGCAGCGCCGAAGCATTTTACCCCGCCGTCGCCATGTATAGAAAAAATGGATTTACTGAATGCGGACCTTTTGCTGATTACCAAAGCGATCCGCATAGTTTGTTTTTTAAAAAGTGTATTTAATCATTAAGATTTCAAGCGATGTTGCTTAAACCCCCACCACAAAGCTTGCTGTAGTCGTAGCGCTACCACCAATATTTAAAGTGGCAATATTTTTTGCACCATACACCTGGTAAGAATCCGCTTGCTGACTGGCTTGCTTATAAGCATCCAGCATCATACGCACGCCGGTTGCACCGACTGGATGCCCCAAACCAATTAAGCCACCGCTTGGATTAATTGGCAGCTTGCCGCCCATTGCAATATCACCAGCTTCGATAGCCTTCCAAGATTCACCTGGCTTGGTCATTCCAAAATGATCGATAGCCATATACTCAGTCATCGCGAAACAATCGTGAGTTTCAATGGCGTCGATCTGCTCCAAGTTTACATTCGCGCGAGTAAATGCTTGTTTGATGGCTTGATTAACATGAGGGAAAACCAGCTCTTGATGTTCACTGGCAAGGATTTTATCACTATAAGCTATGCCTGCTGTTGTGTGCCCCCAGCCTTTAATGCGCGGAATTGCGTTAATATCCAGCCCATTTTTAGCGGCATACGTTTCAGCAAATTCTTTTGACGCTAGGAATACAACCGCAGCACCATCGGTAATTTGACCGCAGTCATTACGGCGTACTCGCCCACTGATAACCGGGTTTAATTCGTCGTTTTCGGTAAAGGCTCCTTCAGCAAACTCCCAGGCACGTGATTGAGAATTGGGATTTAACTTGGCATTATCATAATTAATACGAGCTATTTCGCCGAGGTGCTGATAATCGATGCCATAACGTTTTTCATACTCTAAGGTAAGCTCGCTAAACATATGGGGCCACATAAAAGTAACGCCCTGCCCTTCGTGCCCAGTGTATGCCGCTGAACCTAGGTACTCCGCCCCTTTATCGCCCGGCACATTACGCATATATTCAACACCAACGACGCAGGCTGTTGGATAGCGGCCCGATTCGATATCGGCCATTGCGGCAAGAATAGCCATGCTGCCCGAGGCACAAGCCGCCTCATGACGCGAGATAGGAAGCCCTCTGAACTCTGGAATTTTTTGGGCCAATACACCACCCAACATGCCCTGACCACAAAATAGCTCGCCAACAAAATTACCGACATGGGCGCTTTGGATATCCGCTGCGTCTAGCTGGCTAGAGGCAAGGCCATCGCGCACCACCTCTTCCATCATATCGCCTACTTCCAACCCCTGACGGGACCAATTACGGGCAAAGTCTGTCTGGGCTCCTCCCAGTATAAAAACATCGTTTGTCATTATTTTCTCCCGGCTAGAGTGCAAATTCACATTAGGGACGCCACATCAATGCCTGTAGCTTTTACTATGAGACTTAGGTTAACTAAAAGCCTCCTGGCTATCAAGCACTATATCGCCGCTTAAAACCCAAAGCTAAATCCACTAGGTTTTACTACTTAGGCCTTATTGAATACGCCCCTTTCCAAAACTAGAGTCAGTACATTATTAAAAGAAGACGATAAGGAATACAGTTGAGCAGAATAATCCTTGTGGCTATTGCCACTTTACTCATGTCTTGCACAGACAAGGACGCAAGATCAGTAGCATACTCTGCAATTTCAAAAACAGCCCCCATCTACCCCAAAGAAGCACTGCTTATGGGGATCGAGGGTCACTGCATACTATCTTTTACGATCACTCGAGAAGGGTACACGGCGAAAATCAAAACCGTAGAATGCAGTAATAGTGTTTTCGAGTTGGCCGCGATCAAAGCGGTGAGCGAATATCAATATTCACCCAGAAAAATAGACGATGAAGCGGTAGAAACAGCAAAGGTAGAAGAAAAGTTTAGCTTTCGAATTCAAGAAGAGATTTAAGTCGTCTCAAGCAAGGAAAGCGCATATAGCAAGGCATCTTCACGCCCCTGTTTCGTACACGGATAGTAGTTGGGGCGACAACCTAACTGGTGAAAGCCTAATTTTTCATAGAGCTTGATAGCGGGCACATTCGACGCGCGCACCTCCAAGAAAACTTCGCTAGTATCGGCCTTCAACTTAGAGATTAAGTGTTTTAGAAGTTTAGCCCCCAAGCCCTTTCCCTGCAGGCTCGTATCAACCGAAATGTTGAGCAGTTCGGCTTCACCGGCAACCTCTGAAGCTAGATAGTAGCCGCAAATTTTATTTTCTATTAGTAAGACGGCATGAAGGTGGCGGCTGCAATCTAGACGCTTAGAAAATTGATTTAATGGCCAAGGATGACTGTGTGCCGCTTGCTCTATTCGGAGCATGGATGCCAAATCAGTTTCTTGAATTGCACGAATTAATTCAGTCATGCTTTCTATTCGGAAATTAGCTGCCAGAGGACATAGTTTGCTTCATGGCTTGCCAAGCTTTCGCTTTTAGCTGCGGGCGCTCCAGCATCTCTGCAAGACTAGGCATGGTAATTAGCTGTGCAGCCGGGCTAACGCTAGCCCCCTGCAATTGTTCAGCCTTAATAAGCTGAGCATAACCGTTATGCTCTTTCGCTAAGGTTTCAGGCGGAAGTAAATGGAATGCATCAGTACCCATAAGCCACCAATCCTGCAACGGCTTATCCAGTAAGGTCTCTAAGAAGGCACCCAACATTTCGCGCGCCGCCTCTGCCCCGGTTTCAGCCTGAGGCATATCAAACATGGGCCACTGCAGAACTTGGGGCTTGGGCAGGTTCCCCAGCTTTAATCCGTACGCTTGCAACATACTAAGCAGTAATTTTTCCGTGGGCAGGGCTTTTTCACTATGACGACTATCGACAACCAATAGCTCATCAAAACGCCATACGCTTAAGCTGAAACGTAAAGCCTCAGCTGGCTGCTCAATCAAACTGCTTGCTGTTTTGGTCTCTTTAGCTTTGCTTGGGGAGCTTTTCTTGCGAGAGTTTTCAGGTTCAAAGCCAGCCAAGAGCTCAGCGGCACCCGCACCACCTTTCGCTGGTCGCTCCACAACAGCATTTTCAACAGGAGCGATATCTGAGTCACTGCTAACAGTTGCGGCAAGATTTGCCGAAGAAGTGTAGCCCTCAACCGAGGCCGCCCCTTCTATAACTGGCTGCCCAGCTGACTCAGCGCCCACCCCAACAGCAGCCGTAGGCCATTCACACTCAAAGGGTGCAGGCGCATTCGGCAATAAGCAACGCGGCATATAACTGTCGATGCCCATGGCGGCCAGGTATTGGTGGCGTGTAGTTTCGTACATTAGCAGGTCAACTGGTTGTTTGGAGGGCTATTCTAACCTGATCGGACGGATACGAAAACGCCCGGATGACATTCATGCCGGGCGCTTTATTTTTCAATAGCTAATGCGGTGGAAATTTACATTTCCACCTAGATGCAGTCTCGACACTTTAGCTGCTCTACCAGCTTATACACCGTGCTGTGGGTGAGAACGCACTCCAGACTCTAGCAAGTTTAAAGCATGCAGATAGGCTTTCGCGGAAGCAGCTACCACATCGGTATCGGCACCCACACCATTAACCAGCTGACCATTGCGCTCTAGGCGGACAGTTACGTCGCCCACAGCCTCGGTGCCTTGGGTAATCGCATTCACTGAATATAACAACAAGTCCGAGCCGCTTTGGAACTGCTTTTCAATGGCCTTAAACACCGCATCGACTGGGCCGCTACCTTCAGACTCAGTTTCGATCAGCTGCTCGCCAACTCGAATCGCCAATTTTGCACGGGGCGACTGACCGGTTTTACAGCTGACTTCCATACTTTCAAAGCCATAGGTTTCCTCAACCTCTTGAGCCTCGCCCACCAAAGCCTGCAAATCTTCATCGAAGATCTCATGTTTCTTATCAGCTAACTGCTTAAAAGCTTGGAATATCTGATTGAATTCACCATGCTCTTCAAACTGTATACCCAACTCTTCATAGCGAGCCTTCACTGCTGCACGGCCTGAATGCTTACCTAGAACAAGCTTATTGGTATTCCAACCGACATCTTCTGCCTTCATGATTTCATAGGTTTCACGATGCTTTAACACACCATCTTGGTGAATTCCTGATTCATGGGCAAAAGCGTTGGCCCCAACAATGGCTTTGTTTGGCTGAACAGGGAAGCCTGTGATGCTGGAAACAAGGCGCGAAGTTGGTACGATATGTACCGGATCAATATCGGTATATACCGGCATGACATCATGGCGCGTTTGTACCGCCATCACCAATTCTTCCAATGAGGCATTACCCGCACGCTCACCCAAACCATTGATGGTGCATTCCACCTGACGCACGCCATTCATTACCGCCGATAGTGAATTGGCGACAGCTAAACCTAAATCGTTATGGCAGTGGGTCGAAAAAATTGCCTTATCTGCATTAGGTACATTTTCGATCAGGCGCTTAAACATCAAACCATATTCAGCTGGCTCTCCGTAACCTACGGTGTCTGGAATATTGATCGTGCCCGCACCCGCATCGATAACGGCCTCAATAACTCGGCTAGCAAATTCAAACTCCGTGCGAGAGCCATCTTCCAATGAAAACTCCACATCATCGGTAAACTGTCTAGCGCGCTTAACGGCATCAATCGCTTGAGCCAAAACCTCTTCAGGCTCCATTTGCAACTTGTACTTCATATGAATAGGGGAAGTCGCAATAAAGGTATGGATGCGACCTGAGTTCGCATTCTTTAATGCCTCGCCGGCACGTAGAATATCCGGCCCCATAGCGCGGGCTAAACTACATACTGTGGAATCTTTTACGGTTTCGGCGACAGCCTTAACGGCCTCGAAATCACCTGGGCTGGCTATCGCAAAACCCGCCTCAATTACATCTACTCGCATCTTTTCTAGCATCTTAGCGATACGAATCTTTTCTTCTTTTGTCATGGATGCGCCGGGGCTCTGCTCCCCATCGCGCAAGGTAGTATCAAAAATGACCAATTTGTCCTTAGACATGGCTTATCACTCCAATGAAATCCTAGGCTTTTGCTATGGTTGCAACCTAAATAATAAATAGAAATTGTGTATAAAAACGGGGGAAATCAATATTAGCCGCGCAGCGGCAGTCGCTGCAGCTGGAGGCGCAGAGAAGCTAGCTCGAAAGAGCTGATGCGAGTATTTTTAGAAAAATGGCAATTCATGGCTAATACTGTTTGTGGCTACCTTATGTAGGAAGCATTGCTTACAGGCCACACATAGTACAGGCAGCCTAAAAACACATCAACAGCCATCCTAAAAATCAGACTTATTTAGGATAAAATTGCAAAAAGTAACGCAAAAACCCACCACAGGAAAAGGATTATCCTAAAATATGGAATTAATTAGGAAAATGAGTCTATCAGAGCATCCAGGTTTCCCGACAAAGCTTCCAAATCTAAGCCTTTAGTCCTTTCCCCCTCTCTAGCAAGCTGCATCCAGGCCAAGGCTTTTTCACGTATAGCGATAGCCTGATCTGTCAGGCGAATATGCCTTTCTCGCTCATCTTCTAGTCCCCTAAAGCGCTCCAACAAGCCTTTTGATTCCATGCGCTTTAGCAAGGGCGTCAAGGTACCTGAGTCCAACTGCAAACGCTGCCCCAACTGCCCTACCGTAGAGCTTTCTTGATCTTTGTCTTTCCACTCCCACATTAACATCAACACCAAATATTGGGGGTAGGTAATATCCAACTCTTTAAGCAGGGGTTGATATGCCCTTATGATTAGTCGAGAAGCCGTATAGAGGCGAAAGCAAAGCTGCTGATCTAAATAAAGCAGCTCAGTTTCAAGGGTTTCTTTAGGCATAGGCCTTCGTTGTCCAGAGTATTTAAGTATTTACAGTAAAGCTTCAATGGCCGCACGCATTGATTCTGGCTTATCTTTAGGCGCAAAACGCTGAACGGTTTTCCCATCTTTGGAAACTAAGAATTTCGTAAAATTCCATTTTACCTTTTTAGTACCCAAGATTCCTGGTGCCGCTTGCTTTAAATCTTCAAATAGCGGGTGAGCATTATCGCCATTCACATCAAGTTTCGCGACCAATGGAAAGGTAACGCCAAAATTCAACTCGCAGAACTCACTGATTTGGGAGTCGTTACCCGGCTCTTGGCTCGCAAACTGATTACATGGACAGCCAATAATGACTAAGCCTTTGTCTTTATAGTCCTGATATAGAGCCTCCAGCCCTTTATATTGTGGAGTAAAACCGCATTTACTGGCCGTATTTACGATTAACAGGACCTTGCCCTCATATTGAGACAAATCCAATGGCGCGGCGCCCGCTTGATTCAAACTGTGCTGAAAAATATTGCTCACTATATGCTCCTGATGTATTTGGGTTAAGCATTAACATTGCCAACAACTATATTGCGCACAATATAATAACTAAAAATAAAGCCCAGTACTAGCGTACTGGGCTATTTGAGAAACCCCACCGAATCGATAATCCCAAAGGCCCCTTAAAGCGGCCTAAGCCGCTTTAAGGTCAATTAGCTAGTGATCAAGTAGCGACTTCTGAGTATCAACCAAGCCCTGAATCATCTCGACATCGATATTTTCTTGGCCGACTAAGCTATCGAAGTAGCAGATATTAGCTTTATCTTGGCCCTCTAGTAACTCAGCAGGGATATCTCGGGCTTGCGAAAGCTCGGGAATTTCTACCTCAGCATCCTGGATAAGATCCATGATTTCGATAGCCTCACTATTATCCGCAGCACCAGAATCATAGCCAAACCAGACGTCATCAACACTTAGGTCATTACCGTCCTTATCCGTATAGCTCGAACTCAAACCAATGATATTGCCATTATCGGTTTCATCATTAGTTTGCGCATCCAAGTTAATACTGATAACACCAGCTTCATCCAAACCAAATAACTCGCCATCCTGCACTTGGCCATCGCTATTGCGGTCTTGCCATAGCTGCAAGTGAGAATAAGCGTCGTCATTTGCATCGAAAACACCATCCTGATTGCTGTCTAGTTCACGCAGAGCTTCAAAGCCATCTTTGGCTAAAGTGCCATCGGCTTTTTGGGTTGCTGCACCAAACAATTCTGAGCCATCGTTAATCTGCTGATCTTGGTTGCGATCGTAAACCAACAAAGCATCATCACTTGCAACCCAGCCGGTGACATCCAATTTGCCATCTGCATCGATGTCAAACTTCACTCCCTGAGTTTTAGAGATGGTTTCAGTACCATCGCCATCTAGATCCAACACCAGAGGAGTAATTAGCTGGCTCGCATCTGCACCGGCTATAGCGATAGTATCGATAGATACTGTTCTTTCGACACTGGCGTCAGGGGCAATATTGCTAATTCGTACCTTGTACTCTCCAGCCGTATCAGCATTTATCGAGATATCCACATCGTTTTCAGTTTTGCCATTGAACCTAATAGTTTTCTCTTCGATAACATTGTCATTCGGGCCTAGCACTTCGACTTTTACAATCTTTTTGTTCCCAGCTTCTTCATCAACCGAAATGGATGCTGTTAGCTCGTAAGTTTGCCCTGCTACAGCTTCAAAGCTTGTAACAGTAGAAGTAACGTTAGCACTCGCCGCCAATACTTGAGCATCACCATCAGGAGTAGAATCGCCCGTCCAGCTACCACTCAATACATTAGCGGAGTTTTCATAGGTTTTATCCGAAACTTCAATATCGAAATCCATTTCCTTTTCACTACCATCTGAGGACTCAGCAATAACTTTAATAGTTTTAGTACCCAGATCTGAGCTTTCCACCTCACGGGCTAAAGTTACAAGGCCTGACTGCTCGTTAATTGTAAACAAACCGCTGGCGTCATTATCTAATCTATAAGTTACGACGTCATTTGTATTCTCATCTATGGCCCTTGCCGTAACTCCTACCTCGTCACCGATTGAGGCATCACTGTATACGCTGTCATCCTCACCATCCTCATCGGTAATAGGGTTCAGTTCTACATTTTCAGCAACACTAACAGTAAATTCCTTCGAAGCACTTCGCTCTTCCCCTGTTGTAATAATTAGGGTAGAAACCTTAATGGTTAAATCGTGAGACCCGATATCTGCTGCGGTGGCATCCCTTGCTAAAGTCACCTGCCCAGTAATAGGATTAATCTCAAACAAATCACCATTATAATTTTCGAAACTATAACTAGTAGTGATTTCATTCGCTTTCAGATTTGTAGCCGCGGCCGTCACTCCAACGGACTGCCCCGCTTGACTAACATCAGTCACGACATTATCGGCATCATCATTATCTTTAAGGCTCAACTTTCCATTATCAATATCGATGTCAATTCCACCAACAAGAATAAAGTCTAATACGTCACTTATGTCACTCTCACCATTACCCGCCTCGTCAGTTTGAGTAACAAAAACTTTATAAGGCACTTCTTCATTTTTTATAAAGAACAGCGTTTCCTGGAAGCTCCAATCTCCGTTGTCATCTGCAGTAGTCGTTCCCAGTTTCTCAATGGTTCCATCAGCTTTTTCATTATAGATATGCACTGTAGCTCTCGCTTCAGCCTTACCACTAAAGGTTGGGGTTGTATCATCTATAGTAGAGCCTGGTACAACGAAACCAGTTTCCTTTCCTTGGTCGTCAAATGCGCGCAAACTTAATGGAGGCTCAGGAATCTCTGTATCAATAGTGATTGTATAAGGGCCAGTAACAGGGCTCGGCGTGCCACCACCAAAGACAGCATCCGCATAGAAATCATGCTTACCATCTGCCAACGGAGAGTTATCCTTAACCGTATAACTCCAAGTGCCGTCAGCTAACACCGTAGCAGTATCGATAAGAACTCCACCGCTGCTTGGATCTCCGTCGTAAATACGAATAGTAGCACCAGAAGGCCCTGTCCCTTCTACCGTTGGGGTTGCATCATCGGTTAAACCCTTATGAGCCACTTCATCTGTACGACCACCGGTGTTATCAACATCATCTAACACCCGAACAATACTTGGCGCCCCTGGGGTCGCAGTGTTAATAGTAAAGGTTAGGTCATCCGAAGCTGAGGATTCATTCCCTGCTTCATCTACAACAACGGCAAAAACCGTATAAGTGCCATTACCCAATGCCGGGCTCGGGTCGTACGTCCATGCTCCTGTTTGGTTATTTACAGAAATATTATCGTACTCTATTGGATCCCCGCCCAAACCATCATCCAGATAGAGCTTAACGTGCACTCCATCAGCTGCGTCCGAGAGTTTTACGGTTCCTTCAAATGTAGGCGTATTATCATCAATAACGGAGTTGTCCGCGATTTGTTCATAAGTGCCCACATCATCAAAGCCGGCGAAACTAGTTACTGCATCTGGCGCAGTTCTATCTACCGTGATTGAAAACGGCCCCGTTTGCGCCGATTCATTACCCACATCATCCACACTGCTCGCCGTGTAGACATGCTCACCTTCGGGCAAGGCTGTCGTCGGTGTGTACGTCCAACTGCCATCCGGTTGAACCGTCACTTCATCAACAAAGCTACCGTCTTTGTAAATACGGATGGTTTCACCCGCGGTACCGGTACCATTAATCTTCGGCGTGTTGTCATCGGTGTGATCACCGTTGTTCAACTTACCTTGAACATTACCCACGTTATCGTCCGCATCGGTGATTACAGGTACCGCGTTTGGCGTGGTATCAATAGTGATGGTGAAAGTATCTTCAACTTCATTACCCGAAGCATCTTCTGCCGTCGCTTTGAAGGTCACCGCGCCTTCCGGTAAGGCATCTGGTATTTGAATTTTCCACTCACCATTACCATCAGCGGTAACCGGACCATAGGTTTGACCGTTCACCTTTAAGGTAACTTCCGCACCCACTTTAGCACTGCCCACAATCAGTGGAGTAGTGTCATTGGTTTTCTCACCTTCGTTAATATCTTTAGTGGTATCCGCAGGCTCACCTGGGTTAGGTACGTCATCCACGGCTTTATCAATGGTGATAGTGATCGCCGTCGTATCCACAATAAAGCTAAGAGGGTTACTTGGTGCGCTTGGGCCATTACCCGCCTCATCTGTTAAAGCAATCTGAACATTGTGCTGACCATCCGTTAACGGCGGCTCTGGCGTATACTCCCAATTACCTTGGTCATCCACGTCCACGGTTGCCGTACGTTCATTCGGGGTACCGCCATCTATAATCACCGTCACCTTACCGTTTGGCTCTGTTACCGTGCCATGTAAACGCGGCTTAGCATCGTCAGTGGTGTCGCCTTCGTTAATTGGGCCGATTTGATCACCCTGATCATCTTCCGCATTTAAAGTGCCTGTGATCGTAATATCTGGCGGATTCGGAACACTGGTATCAACAGTTATAGTGTAAGGGCCTGTAGATGGGCTGACTTGTCCATTAGCACCACGTGCATCAGCATAAAATGTATGGACCCCATCATCCAAATCGGAAGGTGTTATATTCCATTTACCATCGCTACCGGTAGTAAAGGTCCCTAAGGCGATAGCAGCTTTATCGGTATCACTTAGACCGTTTGGATCGGCACTATATAGAGTAATTGTCGCATTACTCGGGCCGGTGCCATGAACTGTTGGAGTATCGTCATTAGTAATGCCACCATCGCTAATATCAACCTCATCTGCTGGATCATTAACATCATCCACAACACGCACAATACTAGGCGCGCCCGGAGTAGCTGTATCAATCACGAACTCAATAGGATCCGTTTCGTTAGATTCATTACCTGCTTTATCAACCACCTTCGCGGTTACTTTGTAACTGCCATTGCCTAGTGCTGGGCTTGGATCCGTACTCCATGTGGCTGGGTCACCTGGATTTGCACCCGCAGCCAAAGCGACATTAGTAATGGTTTGAACCACATTGTCGTTCTCATCACGGATAATCACCGTAACCGTAGAACCCATCGCGACTTCCGCCGCATTCACTTCACCGCTGAAGGTTGGGGTCGCATCATCAATCGTCGAGTTATTAACGATGGTGCCGGTTACCAAACCGACATCGTCTGTACCGATAAAGTTAGTAATGTCATCTGGCGACGTACGATCAACCGTGATCGAGAACGGACCGGTTTGTACCGATTCGTTGCCCACATCATCCACGCTGCTCGCGGTGTAAACATGCTCACCTTCTGGCAAGGCTGTCGTCGGTGTGTACGTCCAGCTGCCATCTGGCTGAACCGTCACCTCATCAACAAAGCTACCGTCTTTGTAAATACGGATGGTTTCACCCGCGGTACCGGTACCATTAATCTTCGGCGTGTTGTCATCGGT
>NZ_CANMSS010000016.1 GCF_947500695.1 uncultured Pseudoteredinibacter sp. | reverse complement strand
ATCGCCATGGACGAAGGTCTACGCTTCGCGATTCGTGAAGGTGGCCGTACCGTTGGTGCTGGTGTTGTATCTAAGATTCTTGACTAATCGTTAACTCGATTTTCAAAATCTAAAAACCGGGGCTTGCCCCGGTTTTTTATGCTCGTAACTTAATGTTATTGAAGTGACTCAGGAATAAGCTATTTTTAATTCGTTAAATTTAACGTAATAACAGGCTACTTATCACTAAAAGTAGCTATTTTGTATGGTTTTTTAATGAAAGCTAAATTAGACTCACTTTCACCAGAACATTCTAATATGGGGTATAAACAGGAATTATGAAAAAATTACTGACAGTTGCAATGAGTGCGGCGGCGCTAAGCTTGGCCGCATGTAATGGAACGATGCCAACGATGGGTAATGCCGGCGGCAACACAGTCTCTGGTGCGGCCGGTGGTGCAAACACGGAAAATAAAAATACCGCACTAGAAAGTTGCTCTGAGCCGCTTGGCACGATGTCGGTATTTGAGGACCGCACACTTCCTTGGTGGAATGTTTATGCCTCACGCTATCCTCAGTTGGGTAGTACTATTCCTGTTATTCGCACCATGATTCAGCAGTCAAACTGCTTTGTAGTTGTTGAGCGGGGACGAGCTATGCAGGCCATGAATACCGAGCGCGAGCTGATGAATTCCGGCGAAATGCGTTCAGGTAGTAACTTTGGTAAAGGTCAAATGGTTGCTGCTGATTACACTATGAACCCTTCAATCCAGTTTTCGGCGAAAGGTACTGGTGGCGTAGGCGGCCTACTGGGTGGGGTTTTAGGTTCAACTGTCGGTGTAATCGCTGGCGGCCTTAAAAAGAATGAGGCGTCAACGACTCTATTGCTAATTGATAATCGCTCAGGTGTGCAAATCTCAGCAGCGGTCGGCAACGCCAAAAACTACGACTTTAACCTGTTTGGAGGATTCTTTGCTGGTGCTGTAGGTGGTGCTGGTGGTTTTACCAATACTCCAGAGGGCAAGATCATCGCTGCGTCTTTTGCGGATTCTTACAACAATATGGTTAAAGCTTTACGCAACTACAAGGCCCAAACAGTTAAAGGTGGCTTGGGTAAAGGTGGCAAGCTGAAAGTTGGTCAGTAATAGTCAACTTGCACAAAAAAGCCGGCAAAGTGCCGGCTTTTTTGTGCCTGCAGTTTCTATATGTTACGGAGCACCACCTTGGTATTTATTTGGGCTGTTAATAAAGCGTTAACATTGAGTTAAGTGAAAGTTTAAGGCGCGCCTCCAGAATACAGTTTTTATTCGGAGGAAAAATAATGTTCAAATCTAATTTTTTTAACAATTCTGTTCTACTTTCCATTGCAGTTTTGGGTTTAAGTGCCTGTGAATCTACTGGTGTTATCGAGGGTGTGAGTGGCGGTGAAGTTGTGCGCATGGAGTATCAGCAAGGCTTCATGGATAGTGATGGTAAGTTATCTTTAACAATGCCTAGTGGTGAGAGATTCGAAGGCAAGTTTATTCAAGCATCGGAAGTTAGTGAGGGCGATGAAATCCGTATCGGTGAGTCGTCGCGTGATGATGTGTGGGTTTTGGGTGATTCAACTCAACGTTCGTCTTCTGCTAAAGCTCTATTGTTAGGTGATCGTGGTCGGAATATGAAATGCCAGTTTCAGTTTGCCTCTGCTCGATGGGGGATAGAGGATGGTGGTATTGGCGAGTGTAGAGTGTCTGATGGCGAAACAGTTGAAGTTGTTTTTTAACCCCGAGAATCAATGGCCGTACAAAACTTAATGTAAGTTTTGTACGGAATATTTGCTAGATATATCGTTTGAAGATCAAAGAGGTGTTAATACCTCCGAAAGCGAAGTTGTTGCTCATTACATAATTGCAGTCTAGTTCGCGAATAGAGCCGGTTATATAGTCTAGCTGTGCGCATTCGGGGTCGATATTGTGGAGATTGGCAGTTGGGTGTACCCAGCCTTCGTTCATCATGTTTATGGATACCCAGGCTTCAAGCGCTCCACAGGCCCCTAGGGTGTGACCGGTAAAGCTTTTAAAGGCGCTAATAGCTGTTTTTGAGCCAAATATTTGAGCGGTAGCATGGCTTTCAGCAATATCGCCGCGGTCAGTGGCCGTGCCGTGTGCACTAATATAGCTAATCTCTTCTGTGGATAGGTGTCCATCTTGAAGGGCTCTTTGCATTGCATTTGCCATCGTTTCAGGTGATGGTTGTGTCACATGATTTCCATCAGAATTGGTTCCGAAGCCAACAACTTCGGCGAATATTTTCGCGCCTCGGTCTTTTGCGTGCTCGTATTCTTCCAGGATAAGGGTGCAAGCACCTTCACCAATAACCAACCCATCACGATTCGCATCGAAGGGTGAGGGTGTCCGTGTTGGAGAGTCATTTTTGGTGCTAGTAGCATAAAGCGTGTCGAATACCGCCGCTTCAGTTGCGCAAAGTTCTTCTGCGCCTCCTGCTATCATAATATCTTGCTGCCCGTATTTAATGCTTTCGTAGGCATATCCAATGCCTTGGCTTCCTGATGTGCAGGCGCTCGATGTGGTTATGACCCGTCCTTTCACGCCGAAAAACACACCAATGTTAACGGCTGCGGTGTGAGCCATCATTTTGATATAGCTCGTTGCATTTAAGCCATCTGTACTATGGTTTAAAAGCATGTTTCCAAAATCCCCCATAGCACTCGGTGTGCCAGCAGAGGAGCCATAAGCGATACCTGTGCTACCGTCAGAAATATGGGGGTGATTAAGAAGTTGTGCGTTTTCCAAGGCCAGTTCAGTGGCTCGTGTGGCCATAATAGCTACACGCCCCATACTGCGAACGTCCTTGCGGCTATAGTGTTTGGGCCTGTTAAAATCGCAGGGGCCTCCGAGGCGAGTTTCGAGACCGTTATATTTTCCCCAGTCCTCCATAACTTGAATGCCGGTGCTGCCGGATTTTAGATTGCTTGCAATGGTGCCCCAATCGTTCCCTATTGGGCTAATTCCGGCCATGCCTGTGACTACTACGCGCCTCATCAGACCATGCCTCCATTCACCGAGATTACTTGTCGGGTAATGTAAGAAGCACTTTCTGATAATAAAAAGCAAACTGCAGCTGCTACTTCTTCAGGTTGTCCAACACGTTGGGCAGGAATGAGTTTTAACGCTTCTGTTAGTGGCGCCTCTTCAACCATGTCGGTTTCGATGAGACCCGGGGCTACGCAGTTCACTGTGATTTTGCGTTTAGCAAGTTCAATTGCTAGAGCCTTGGTTGCGCCAATGATTCCAGCTTTTGATGCGCTGTAATTAACTTGGCCGCGATTACCAGATATGCCAGATACAGAAGAAAGAGTTACTATTCGTCCTGCTTTTCGTCGCCGAACCATCGGCATAATTAGTGGGTTCAATACGTTGTAAAATGAGTCGAGATTGGTGTGAATTACCTCATCCCACTCATTCTCAGGCATGGCTGGGAAGGCATTATCTTTGGCGATGCCTGCATTGCAGACTACGCCATAGTATGCGCCATGAGTTTCAACATCTCGCTCAAGTAACTCTCGGCATTCCTCACGATTTGCAATATCAAAACTCAGTACACGGACATCTCGTCCAATTTTAATAATTTCTTCGGCGACTTCATTTGCTGCGGTAACGTTACGTCGACAATGAAGAACGATATCAAATCCATGTTGCGCGGCCATCAAGGCTACGGCCCTACCAATGCCGCGGCTAGATCCCGTTATGAGAACTGTGTTACTCACATTCCCCCCTTTATAATGTCTTCTATGCTGTTTGGTTGGTACACATTTAAGCTGGCTTGTGCGGTGCAGCGGTGGCCGCTAGGGTCTTCCCCTTGGAGTTCGCACTGGAAGGCTCCCAGGCCATTTTCACCCCACAGGGACTCTTCAATGCTGATCTTGATTTTACTGCCAATAGCAAGTTTGGTTCCCTGGCTTTTGTATTTGCGGGTGCCTACTAAAAAACCTAGCTTCACTTCTTCGCCTTTTTTTAGTGCATCTAAGCCCGCGTAGGCGGCAACAGCTTGTGCCATGTATTCTATGCCTACCCAAATAGGTAAATGGCCGTCAACTAAAAAAGGGTTGTCTGCTTTTACTGTAGCCCTAGCTCTCAGCTGCTTGTCTTGAGAGTAAGTTACCTCGTCAAGAAGGCTCATTATGCCCCTATGACTTATTAGTTGTTCTATCGTATACATGTTTATCTATGTTTGTTTAGCCTAAGGATTTTGATAAAACCAGGCTGATGTTGTTTCCACCAAAAGCAAAAGAGTTGCTCATCACGTTATCGACCTTGCTGCCTTTCTTTACTGCTTTTAGCCAATTTAGTGAAGGCAAGTTGGGGTCCCACTGGTGGTCGCCTAGTTGGGCTGGAAGCATATTATGTTCAAGACTTAAGTAGCAGAAGCCGGCTTCTAGCGCACCTGCTGCCCCCAGAGTGTGTCCAGTCAGAGCTTTGGTTGAACTGCATGGACACTGGTCGCCAATGACTCGGGCGGTTGCTAAGCTCTCCATCTTATCATTTTGTTCTGTCCCAGTACCGTGGAGATTTAGGTAATCAATATCAGCGGCGTTCTTTCCTGCGTCCTGTAACGCTTTTCGCATAGCGGCTTCGGCTCCTGTGCCCTCTGGCTGAGGAGCGGAAATGTGATGAGCATCAGAACTTTCCCCAACTCCAGCTAAAGCAATCAAGCTAGGTTCTCGGCTCATTAAAAACAAACAAGCCCCTTCGCCAATATTGATGCCATTGCGGTTTTGGCTGAAGGGTTGGCAGATTTCACCGCTTACAGCACCTAAAGATGCAAAGCCTTGCTGTGTTAGCTCGCAAAGACTGTCGGCACCTCCACAGATTACGGCATCGCACACATTAGCATTGAGGAGCCGCCTAGCACTTGCCAGTGCCTTTGCTCCAGATGAGCAGGCCGTAGAGATAGTATAGCTCGGGCCACCGAGCTCGAAATGGTCAGCAAGAAATTGAGCGGGCGCGCCTATTTCTTGTTGTTTATAGTCGAACGAGTTAGGCCACTTTCCGTTTTTGAATTTTTGAGAAATAGCTTCCTCAGCTTCGGCAATTCCGGATGTACTTGTGCCTACAATTACCGCGATTCTAGATTTTCCATAACGATTGATGGCTTGATTCAAGTCGTGTTGAATTTGAAGGGCGGCACTTAGTAGCAGCCGGTTATTCCTAGTGCGGTGAGGGGCAGGTAAGTGTTCAGTACTAGGCAATTCTGTGCGCACCTTGCCAGAGGGAGCGTCGTCTGTTCCATGAAGCTTGTGTTCAGCTTTCAATCCTTTGGGGCTGTCAGAAAATAGCTGCTTAGAAATCTCTTCTCTATTTGCTCCAAGCGCACAAACCATACCTGGTTTTGAAAGGTAGCCTGTCTGCTTATTCATAACGGTGTTAGCTCGTGAGTTTCAATATCAATTGAAAGGCCACTTTTATGGTCTTCAATTCTCGCACCAAGCAGCCTTTGTGATGTGCTACCTTCTGCATAAGCGCAATAATTTACCGTAAGAATCAAATCTTGGCGATAGGAGATATCTCTTTGGCATTTTGACTCCTTTACTGACCATCCTTCACTGTAGAATTGGGTTAAAATGTCAATAGGCCAAAGTGAGGCTTGTAGCTGCCTAGTAATGGCATCAGCTGGGAGCGTGATATCTGGCCAGTGCTTTGTCAATCGAACACCCAGGCCGGTATGACTTAACTGAACGAGTCGTTGGCCTAAATTATTGAGGATTGTGACTTCCAGACTGTCCTCTTTCTTAACTAATGCGAGCAGTAGGGCACCATCTTTCCCGCTAATAGTTATAGACTGATTCAGTTGGAATTTAGCATTCCAACTATCGGCCGGCAAAAGTGGGAGTTGAGCTGTTTGCAGCAAAGAGGTGTGCGTACAAGCTATTAGGCTTAGGGTAGTGACAAGACTAAATAGCTTGCCTACAAGTTTCCACCAAAACATTTAATCGTCTCTCGCTGTCTTTTACATAAGGATTCTTTAGGTCCCAGGCGTAGCCGGCAAGTATCGAACTTATCATGTCTCGAATCGGCTTAGACTGGTTTTTGGAGAAAATAACATCTTGAAAACGACCGTCGTACCAAGCTTCGACAAAAGTTCTAAAAGTATTTACCCCTTGCTTTAGGGGCTCTGAGTATTCACTTTCCCAGCAAACAGTTTCTCCGTGCAGCTGTCTATCTAAGATTGGAACGGCTAAGCTCGCCGATTTCATTGCTATAGTAACGCCAGAGGAAAAAACCGGATCTAGGAACTCGCCAGCATTGCCAAGCAAGGCGAAACCCTCCCCCCAAAGTGATTTTACGTCGCAGGAATAACCGCAAATTTCTTGGACTCTTGTATCCCAACTGCTGGATTGTAGGAGCTCCTTTAAGGCTGGGTCTTCATTGCATAACTGCTGTAGTTTTTCAGAGCATGTGCCAGGTAGAGGGTCGAGAAATTCAGGGGTGGCTACAACTCCTATTGAGCAACGACCATTAGAAAAAGGAATTAACCAGTACCAAACATCCTTGTACTTTGGGTGTACGGTGATTAGGATTTTGTTGCGTTCAAGCCCACGTTGAATGTTATCTTCTATGTGGGTAAAAATTGCCTTGCGTACAGGAAAGTTAGATGGGCTTTCTAAATCTAAAAGGCGTGGGATCACTCGCCCAAAACCGCTGGCATCTAAGATAAACTTTGCAGCTGCGGTATATCTCTCGCCGCCTTCAGTCTGTACGGTTAAGAATGGGTTAGCTCCAGTGCTTACCGCTGTGATTTCATGGCCGTAATAAACTTTAGCACCGGCTTGCTCTGCTTGTTGAGCTAGAATGTGGTCGAATTCTCCTCGCGGAACTTGAAATGTGGTGCCCCAGCCAGGCGAAAATTTCTCAGTAAAATCAAACTCAGTGTATTGATCCCCAAGGCGAAAAGCGGCGCCGTTCTTAAACTGGAACCCAGCATCTTCGACCGCCGTTAGCATTCCGCTGGACTCAATAAAAGACATGCATTGTGGTAGAAGGCTTTCACCAATAGAGAATCGAGGGAAATGCTGTTTTTCAAGTACGATGACATTGTGCCCTTTATTGCAAAGTTGTGCTGCCGCAATTGCTCCTGAAGGGCCTGCACCTATAATAATCACATCCGCTTCCAGGCGGTCTATATTTTTCATGACGTGTATTCTCTGCTGTGCTGCTTAGCCGACAAGGACCAGCTGAAAAACCAGTTAAAAGTTATGCCGAGTAAAATGGTTAGCCCAAAGTGATAGAGCACCGGAGTTTCGCTCAAGCTAAGAAGCCCAAATGCTAATAACGTTGTGCATGCGGATAGGCTAATTGTTTGCCAAGCGTGCCTGCTGTACGACTCTTCTCTAAGTACTATTCCCATGTCTAGGCCTATCCCTAATACCAGCAGGCTTGCTAGAACACTAAAGATATTAAGGGATATACCCATTAGTGACATTAATGAGAAGGCGCAAAGTGTTGACATCAATGGGACCAAAATTATAAACAGCGCATGTTGTTTAAACCGGATGGATAAGATAAGTAATACAACCCCGTAGCTTAGCGCTAAAAGTAAAAGGATTTCGAGTCGATATTGCTTCATTATGAGTGAGATATTTGACACCTTGTCAATATACTGCACCTGATCTGAATTCAGTGCAGAGAGAGAGAGAGGGTCAATAGGCGGCTTGAGCGCTGCTATGGCGGCTTTCTCGTTGCTCGAAGTTTCTACCCAGAGATGGCTGGCCAGCTCTGCTATGGGCGAGCTTGACCAAGCCGACCAGCTGAGTTGATTGGCCGCTGACCCCTTATATAGTTCAAGGCTATGTGCGGCAGCGCTTTCTGGGAGGCCTAACCTTTCAAAGTAATAGTTCAGCGATTCTTTGTTATATACATACTCGGCCAGAGCTTTTTGGGATTCTCTTTGTTTTTGTATGGAGGGTATATACTGGCTTAGTAATTGAATGCCACCCAGTTTCTTATTGGCAGTCATTTGAATGAAGTCTTGCTGGAGTTCTTCTTGTTTTTGCAGGATTGACTCCCAATCGCCCCCCTTGAAGAGTAGGTACCTGCTACTGTCCATGCCGCCAATCAAAGCTTGGCTGAGTTTTTCATCTTTGATGAGCTTTTCAGGGGAGCTATTAAGTAATCGCACATCATCTTGAAAGTTCCAGGGCTTGATGCATCCAATGAGTGCAGCCAGGAGTGTGGATACCAAGAGTGTAAGATAGGCATTAGGTCTTTTGGTATTCTGAATGAGATTGAAAATGCTAGGTGTTGTTCTCTGGGGCACCGGCGGGAAAAGTGGAAATATTGCTAGCACAGTTAAACAGGATATTGATAGGCCTGCGGCGGAGAATAATCCCATCTGTTTAAGACCTGGGAATGGTGTAAGTGTTAGCGAAAGGTAGGCCATCGCTGAGGAGGTCAGTGCCAGTGCAAGAGCGGGCCCTATTCGTTTTAGAATTTTATTTGGATTGCGTTGTTGGCTGCTAAAAAAGTGAAACGAATAATCTATCGATACGCCAATTAAGCTCGCACCGAAAGCCAAGGTTATTAAATGAATTTTGTGGAAAACTATCAGGCAGATAGCTAAAGCACCTAAAAAGCCGAACGCTATTGCGCTAAGGCTTAATAGGATTGGCTTTGCCGACCGGAAGGCGAATAGCAATAAAATAACGGCACCTATCGTTGACCCAAGGCCTATGGTGCTAATCTCTTTCTTGGCTTGACTGCTGGCGTGTTGTGCGTGGAACAGCAGCCCTGATTGAAAAACCTCAAGTTTAGGGTTTCTCAATTGGGCAGTGTGTTTTGCGTTTTGAATGGCTGTAATAACTTTTGATTGGTAGTCTTGCTCAAATGGAGAGCCAGTTAGTTGCAAAAAAACAACTCTATATATGTCTTGTTCTGATTGGGCGAAAAAGCCATTTTTATCCAGCTTTAGCTGGGAACCGTTCGTTAGCTGAGAAAGCCAATTTTGATACGTGAGGCCTGGGTCTTCTAGAATATTTGTGCTTTGGGAAAGGCTAAACAAACTATTTCTTTGGATAATGGCTTCATCTATAAACGCTTTATGATCCGACTTGAGGGCCTGTTTATCTGCTGGGCTTAACAAACTATAGCGGTACGCATTGTAGAACTTGGTACTAGCCTGTATTGATTCGCGACTTGGGCCTGTTATGATGCTTGAAAAGAGTCCGCTTTCATTAAGCTTTCTTTTAATCAGCTTTACGCTTTCAATTGCAGTATCTTTTTCTTGGGTTTCTGGGATTATGAGTGCGGCTCGTCTTGAAAAAAGGTTGTTTAGCTTTGTCTCAGCCGCTTGAATTGTAGGGCTTGTGTTGTTGTAAGGTAGCAGCTTCAGAATGTTACTTTCAAAGCGACTCTCTTTAGTTAAGGTGGTGGCTATTATGCCAATGCTGGCGCTGATGATGAGTAACCAGAATGCCAAAAGTAGCTTTTGAGCATTACTTGTCTTCATCGGTAAACCAAATCATTGTCTGATCTTTGTTGCTTTTTGTGAACTCGAAACGTCTTATCTTTATATCGCCATATACCGAGGCAGATTCAATGGCGACACCTATGGTTTCTTGTTTAGGGGTTAGTTTCAGCTGCCACTGCTCTTCGGTGTTTGTGAGTTTTAGCTTAAAGCTTTCAGAGAGTTTGCTCCAGTCTCGATCAAAGAGGGTGAGGAACAGTTGATTAATAGTGCGCAAAATGGGCTGCTCATCAGCACTGACGGAGAGTCGTTTTTCGCCTGCAACATATTGTTCTATGGTGTCAGCGGTAAGTACTAAGGAGCTTTTAATGGGTTTTCTATTTTGCCAAGTTAAAGTTCCTGATGAAAACTCATAATGACCGCTAGATTTAATAGGGAAAGGTATTCCTTGCAGCTTGTTTTCTTGTTTGAAATTCCCCTTGTTTGCAAACTCTATTTGGGAAAGCTGCTGCTGAATCTTTGGGTCTAAGCCAAGAGCATAATTACTGATGCTTGACAGTATTAAGCCAAGCAAAACTAAGATGGTTTGGGGGCTAGTCATAAATTAGCTTCTACCCTATCAATAAGTGCTGGTGGCGATGCGAAAAGCATTTCTCCGTTGCTGATGTCAACCGCGACTTGAACCGTGTATGCCTTGGTAATCCTCTCTTCGCTGACAAGGTCTCGTATAAGATAACTAATTTTTAGGCGATGCTCCCACTCTATAATGGTGGCTATAATCTTTACTTTTTGCTGGAATTTTGCTGGCTTAGCATAGCGTAGTCTCATGTCTATCACTGGCCAGGCATAACCTGATTCCTGCATTTGCATATAGTTGTAGTCGATAGAATCGAGTAGCTTGCAGCGCGCTATTTCTAGGTATTTTACGTAATGCCCGTGCCAGCTTACACCCATGAGATCAACATCATGAAAAGGTATCTCTAATGTGGTCTCTATGCTGAGGCTATTTGGCTTTTCCATAGCTAATCCTCCTCGCTAGTATTGGAGTTCGTGTTATTTCCATCGGTTTGCCAAAGAGAATAGAAGTTATACCATTGCAGTGGAAATTTATAGCAAAAGCTGGCCACAATATCAGCAAAACGCTGTCTGTGCAGTGCTAAACTAGAATGCCGATCTTTTCTTGATATTAAGAGTTGATCTGAGAATTTATCTAGGAATATTTCATAGCGGTAATTGGGGGTTCGACTGCGAAAACAAAATATTGTAAAGACAGGACATTTTAGTAGCGAAGCTAGAATAAATGGGCCGTTTGGAAAATCTGCTTGTTGGCCGAGAAAGTTGACCGGGGCGCTGTTTTTTTCTCCGGTAGGGGGAGTTCGATCTCCAGTTAGTACAATGAACTCACCTTGCTCGATTTTTTCTTTGAGCATCATGGCGGTTGCAGGGTTGATGCTGTTAACTTGGATGATACTGATTTGTTCGCTGCCTAACTGTTTGAGAAGCTTGTTGAAGTTTTCTGCGTGAGAGGTGTGCATCAGGACGTTAATGCGAGTGTTTTTTTGCTGAAGTGACAGTGCACGACAAATTTCCAAGTTACCTAAGTGAGAGCCTATCAAAACTCCCCCTTTGCCTTTTGCGCAATAGTCTAAAAACTCTTCCCTAGGATGGAAAAGTATGTCCTCTAAAGATATATCACCTTGCCATACAGCCAACTTATCTAGCAGGCTTTCTCCAAATTCCAAGAAGTGCCTAAAGCTTAGTAGTTTACTTGCTTGGATATCACTGCCAAATTCAGATAGTAGTTTTAGGTACTGGTACGAGGCGTTGCGGGCTTCTGCTCGCCTGACATAAAAATATAAAATAACTGGATATAGAACCAGTTTAAATGGCAGCCGGCCCAGGTGCTTGTAGACAAAAAACATAAAGCGTATACCGCTTAAGGCGCCAGCTTCTCGTAATTCTGACCAATGCTGCTTATCCATTGCTGTTGCCACCTTTGAGGCGTTTTAATGCTCGCCTTGGTAGTTGGCTAAGCAGGCCAAAAAACAACTTGGCATGCATTGCGCTGATTAAACAGTTATCCTCCACGCCACGGAAGTGCGAGATTCCATCTTGTGGATATTGGACTTCGGTTTCAATATGGAAAACATCCGGGTGAGCCCAGTGCCAGCGCACCATGAATTCAGGATCGAAATCCATGCGGTCCCCCATTTTCTTGCTTTCTAGCAAGGCTGCTGATCTTGCTAAGGGGTATACCCTAAAGCCGCACATTGAATCTTTAATGTCTAGGGAAAGAGTGTTAATCCATATCCAAACGTGGGTGAGGTAGCGTGCGTAAAAGCGCAATTTTGGAACGGACTTGTCGTATTTAGGTAGCCCAGAGATTAGCGTATTTGGCATGTTCTCAGCTTGCTTGAGGAAAACCGGTATGTCTAAATGATTGTGTTGACCATCCGCATCAATTTGCAAAGCGTGGCTGTAACCTTTTTTAAACGCAGCGAGCAAACCTGCTTTTACTGCACCTCCCTTGCCGAGATTGTGATTGAGTCTAACGAGTTGTACTCCCGTATGCGACTGGGCAATTTTCTGTAAAACAATAGCACAAGCTTGTTCTGACCCGTCATCTATAAGTATCACGTCCAGACCCTGCTTCAAAACCTGCTCGGTAGTATCTTTTATAGTGTCCGGATGGTTGTAAACCGGTATTACCGCGCAGGGCTTAAACATGGTTTGTTCCCAGCTGTGAAGGCAGTGCGTAAACAAGGCGTCCGGATGAGAACTGATGCTCTTCGCGAAAGTATTTAAAGTAGAGCTTTTGCTTGTCTTTTTTATACTCAAGCTGTAATTGAACTTTCTCGCCGGGGCGAATAACTTGTTGGAATTTTACGGCCTCTAGATGAGAAAAGTGTTCTTCTGCTGGTATTATCGCGCTTAGGTGAATTCTCGCGAAGTGATTGACCCAGAATATTTGAGTTACCCCTGGAAGTATTGCCTGTTCTGGAAAATGTCCGTCAAAGTACTCAATCTCTGGAGATATGTTTAGTAGAAGCTTGATGCTTTCAGAGGCTGTTTCGCTCCGCAAAACCTCGGGAAAAAGTTTCTTCATTGCTTTGATTCCTTTCGAGGAAAAAGCGATTCTAGGTCGCTCATGCGTACTTTGCCTTGCATGTCCTCGGGAAGGCGCTCCATAAAGCGCCACTTTTTGGGGATGGTTGGCAGTACAAATTCTTTGAGTAGGTGTTGTTTAATTTTAGCCGTTAGGGCCCTTCTTGACTGACTGCTCAGTACGACCGAAGGTTTAACTTCAATCACTGCACCAAGCCCCCCTGTAGAGTTAATGCTAATAACCTTTGCTCTAATTATGCTGTCTAACTCGCAGATGCGTGTTTCAATGGCGTTTAAGGAAACTCTAACTCCCTCTACCTTGGCTATCCGATCTCTTCTTCCTATTAGTCTAAATGTGTTTGTGTCGGCTATTTCGATTTCGTCATTGACGTTCTGCCAGTTGGCTGAAAAGCTATGAGGGCTTTTGATTTTAAATTTATTGTTGTTATTTGATATTTTTATTCCGGGAAGTGCCGCCCATAATGGCTGCTCGGCTTGATTTCTCCATGCTATAGCCCCTGTTTCTGAGCTGCCGTATATCTCAATGACCTCGGCCTGGAAGTATTCTCTCGCAGCTTTGCTGTCTTGGGCTGTAAGTGCTGCAGTCGAAGACAGTACAACTTGACTTGAATGGTGAATGGTATTCTTGTCAACATTAGGCGGTAGTCTGCTCAAATGGCTGGGAGTACTAATTAAAACAGTCTTTTTGTGATGTTCAAAAGCCGTGGGTAGTTCATCAAGATAGTGAACTCGCTGGCAGGGAAATTCTCTTTTGTAGAGCAAAGGCCACAATAGAGAGAATGTTAGCCCGTAAAGATGCTGATGGCTTACTGTACTGGCAAAGCTGCACCCTTGTACAAGATGGCCAAACTGAGATTCAAGAGTGGCGGCCTCAGCTTCAAACTGTGCTAGGCGAATGGGGACTTCGCTTGGCTCCCCGCTACTGCCCGATGTGAATATGACCATCGCTATGTCTTGATGGTCCGACGAATTAGGTGTTCCGCCGAGTCTGTGCTCTTCTGTCGATGTGCGATGCTGTCTGGGAAAGTCTCCAATAAAACCGATAACCTTTTTCTCAAGCCGTTGCAGGCTGACCGCCTGGGTGTCGGCTGCTAGATAAACGGTATTACCAAGTTGCCATAAGGCAATCAATTGGCATGCGAATTCGTAGGCGTCGCTATTGTGTAGGGCCCAAGCACCTTTTGGAAGTTTGTTGAAGCGTTGAATATAGCGTGAACAATTTTGAGTAAACTCACTCCAGCGGAGCTTTTTAGAGCCGTGCGAGGCTACTATTTCATTCTCATCTCTGGAGCTTGCTAAAATTTTATCGAGCTTAAGTGCTGTAGTCATCTTTCGTGCTTTGATCGATAATAGTTGCGATAGAGCCGTTCAACAGCGAATATCAAGCCAATAATTAAATAGGCTATCCCACCATTATATAGGGCCCATAACTCGTCGCTTGCAAATAGAGCAAGAGCGCCTGCAATCACGGAGTTGAAAGCAAAAAAGGCCACCCACACGATGGTGACCGCGCGAGTATAGCGAACCGCATGTTCAGGCAGCTCAGGTTCTGTGAGCCTGGCAAGCCTCTCGATAATTGGAGGAGGGTTGAGTAAGCTCCAGGAAAATAAGGATAGCATTCCAAGATTAATAATAACGGGGTAAAACTTGAGCCAAATATCGCTACCGCTAAGCCAAGAAAAAGCTGCTATGGCAAGGCAGGCGAGAATCCAAATGAGGCTTTTTTTATCTCCGCGATAAAAATTAAAAGAGTGTAAAATCGCAATGAGCAACACTAACAATATTAATGAGCGCATACCGAACTCTTGGAGTCCGTAAAATACCAAGATCGGGTAGCTAATACTCAGAATAACTAGCAGCAGCTTATTCAATATGGTCAGCTCTTATTCTTTCATTAACTCAATTACCGCTTGAATAACATCTTCAACGGTGCGAACACTTTTAAAGTCTTCTGGTTGTATCTTTTTCCCGCTCCACTTTTTTAGCTCCACAACAAGATCAACAGCGTCAATGCTGTCAATGTCTAGATCTTCGTAAAGGTTGGCTTGGGGGGTGACCTCATCGGCATCTAGCTCGAATAGCTCGCAAATGACATCGCTTACTTTTTGGCTAATCTGCTCTTCACTGTACTTGCTCATACCTTCTCCTTAAGAGCGATGCTGCGCAACTAAGGCGGCAAGAGATTTTACATTGGCGAAGTGTTTTCTATTTTCTTCTGAGTCAGAGTCTAGCTTTACGCCGTATTCTTTTTGAATTGCTAACCCAAGTTCAAGTGCGTCAATTGAATCCAGGCCCAGTCCATCTACGAATAATGGCTCTTCGCTGTCGATGTCCTCGCAACTCAAGTCTTCTAAGTCTAGGCTGTCTATTATGAGCTGTTTGATTTCTAGTTCGAGATTGCTCATCTCACTTACTCTCCTTTTCAAAGTAATCTGTAAGGCTTTTGCTTAGTTCCCTCGCTGCTACGGAGGGCGCGCGATCCAGATAGGAAGTAACAGGAATATCATCTCTAACATTAATGCTTATGTGGAAGCGGCGATGCGGGATATTGTACCAGCGCTCCTGCTTCGTTAGAGTTGAAGGGGTGCATTTTATGATAACGGGCGTGATATTGTTAGCTGTGCGAATGGCTATATTGGCCGCTCCGCGCTGCAACTTGAGAGGTTTTCCTGGTTGCGTACGGGTGCCTTCTGGAAATACTATCAGAGAGTTTCCTCTAGAGAACGAATGCTTGGCTGCCAAAATGGTGTCTTCGGCATGGTCATTTGCAATATAGCGGCCTGCGCTGATGGGCCCCCGGGTAAAAGGGTTCTTTAGGAGGCTTGACTTGACAACGCAGTCAGCATTAGGGATCAGGGAAATTAGAAAAACAACATCGATAAGCGTCGGGTGGTTTGCCAGAATTAAAAGCCCCTTGCGATCTAGTTTCTGTGCTCCTTCCACTTCAAATGTGCACACTCCTAGCCCTTTCATGAGGTGCATAAACAAATAAAATGATTTATGAATCATCCACTTAATGCGTACTTCTAGTTTTTGCGGATCCTTGGTAATTAGTTTTACTGGTAGGACAGCTAGTGGCATTAAAAGACCGCCTAAGCCGAAGCAAAAAAAGCTTATGGCGGTAGCTATTAGTCGCCAGCAATAGTTTATTTGGTTCATTTTAACTTGAGCGCTTTAATGTCCAGTGGTGACCGCTGCTGGTGTACTGCATTTCCGCATCGGAGTTTAGGAGAAATTTTATAAGCTCTTCCCCTGGATATGCTGTTTGTTCTGTATGTGCTGGCGTATTTTTAAGCGGCTCACCCTGAAGCTCAAATTCATTACTACCTGCTTTTCGGGAGCTGGGGGATATTAAGAGTGCAATGGCCAGCGCTTGTTGTCCTAGTTGATGTGCGGGCAAGTACATGCTGGGTAGAGGTTCATCGTATATTAGGCATGCTACTTGTTGGTGATTATCTTTCAGTAAGCTGTATGCTTCGATGAGTGTTGTAAAAATACTGTCTGGACCTGCGCAGATGGCATTTATTGGTTTTTCATAGTTGTTGGCGATGGAGTAGATGCCGGCAATAGCATTGTGTACAGAAAGGCTGAAGCTTGTTGGTGACATGTCTTCGTGACGGGCTATTGCACTGAGTAATGAGGCTGTTCTTTCCACCTCGCCGTGCTCTGAACAAAATACCACAGCATCGGCTTGGTGCTCGGGAAGTGACTCGAAGCAACTAAGTGCGAGTTTTCCTAAGGGGTTGAGGCGTCGCCGAAGCATTGGGGGGATGCTCTTTGGGCTTGCGGTTGTTTCTTCGCGAAGGTTGTTTTTGCCTTCGCTCCACGCGCGCCATTCATCTACACCTTGAATGGTTGGGCTTTGAGCGGTCCATGCATTTACGCTGAATGTTATTTTAATCATCAGTTTGTGGAGTTATTACGTCAACGCTAACTCTCGGGTGAGCGTTAGCCTTATTGATAGGGTGCCATAGTATCATGCGTTTGCTAAGATTTCCTCTCTTGGCTTGGGGGTATATTTACCTTCATGCCTGGCTTAAGTAAACTAATGAGAACTGATACAAGTTTGTGATTTATACTGGAGGTAATCATGGGGCGTCTTGTTGCTATATCGAGTTTATTATTGGCTTTGTTTTCATCTTTTTGTTGGGCAAGGGATACCACTCATTATCTCCCTATAAGCGAAGCGATGAATACGGCCGATGCCAAGGCTAAGTTGAATGCCGGAGTTACATTCCATTTTGCATCAACCCCTAAGGGGGCAAAATTAATTACTTCTGCAGTAGCAAATCGAAAGACAAATGCTTTTGGTAAATCAGATGAAAAAGCATGCAAGTGGGTCTTTTTGTCGGCTATGATCGCCTTGCAGGACCGAGCAGTAAAAGAAGGGGCTAATGCGGTTACGAACATTGTGAGCTATTACAAGAAGAATGAGCGTAGCAGTAAAGAGGAATATGAGTGCCATGCAGGGGCGATTATGGCTGGCGTGGCTCTTAAAGGCGATATTGTTAAGTTGAAGTGATGACTGCTTGCGATTTATTTCTTATTCCCTTGACGGAACAGATAAAGAGGCCAGCTGAGAAGCTGGCCTCTTTGGTTTTGCAGGCTGCTGAGCTGCAAGATTTGTCCTTGCTGCAAGGGCAGAGGCGCTATCAGTATTTGGTTTCACGGTTTTATCTAAAAATAATTCTTTCTGGTGTGTTTGGGATATCCGAGCCTATTGCAATGAGGCTCGTCAGGCGTAAAGACCTCCCTCCCGTTTTAGAGCCTCCATGGGATATTGATATCGCTATTTCTCATAGCGGTGATGTTGTTTTGTTGGCGGTATCGAAGTGTGGGCCTGTAGCCGTTGATGTGGAGCGGCATCGGCGAAGAAAGTTTGTTGAATTTGCAGAAGCGTATTTTCATCCGAGCATAGCTGGCGAGTTAAAATCACTACCACTTTCCGATTTAGAGCAGAGGTTTTACGGCTACTGGGCAAGGCTCGAATCAGGTCTGAAATTAGCAAATGGCAGTGTCCTTTCCGATCTTATTTCTCGTTTTTATCCAAGGGTTTTATTAGAAGGAGGGGAGGGAGGCCACTTTAGTAGCTATGCCGCAAGCTATGAGGATTATTCCGTTGCAGTGGCAACTGAGGAGCCGCTTTTTTTGCGGGCTTATGTTCTTTCTTGCCGTGATGGGAGCTTAAGCTTTAGTCCTTTTACTGGTAAATTTGCCCACATGGAATTTACTATAAAGTCGTAGTTCTATGATTTTTGCGACAATAAAAAACCCCGCTAGCGTAAGCTGGCGGGGTTTCTTTTTGCTTAAAAAGCGCTAATTACTTCTTAGCTTCTTTCTTAGCCTTCTCGTCTGCAATCACTTCGTCAGCAACGTTTTGCGGACAAGGCATGTAGTGGCTGAACTCCATAGAGAACTGACCACGACCAGAAGTGATGGTACGAAGGTGACCAATGTAACCAAACATTTCAGCTAGTGGTACGTCAGCTTTAATGCGAACACCGGTGGTGCCTGGCTCTTGATCTTTGATCATGCCGCGACGACGGTTCAAGTCACCGATAACGTCACCAACGTGATCGTCTGGAGTGAACACGTCAACGTGCATGATAGGCTCGATCAGCTGAGGGCCAGCCTTAGGCATGGACTGACGGAAAGCGCCTTTAGCAGCAATTTCAAACGCTACAGCAGAGGAGTCAACTGCGTGGTAGCCACCATCGTAAAGCTCAACGTGAACATCTAGAACAGGGAAGCCAGCTAGAGGACCTTCGTCCATCATGCCCTTGAAGCCTTTCTCGATTGCGGGGAAGAATTCCTTAGGAACGTTACCACCAACAACGGTAGATTCGAAGGTAAAGCCTTCACCTGGCTCATTAGGCTTGATGCGATAGTCGATCTTACCGAACTGACCAGAACCACCAGACTGCTTCTTGTGAGTGTAGCTGTCTTCGATTGGCATGGTGATAGTTTCGCGGTATGCCACCTGAGGCTGACCAACTTCAAGCTCAACACCGTAGGTGCGCTTCAAGATGTCTACCTTAATGTCTAGGTGCAATTCACCCATACCTTTAAGGATGGTTTCACCAGAATCTTCATCAGTTTCAACAACGAAAGAAGGATCTTCTGCAACCATCTTACCGATAGCAACGCCCATCTTCTCGGTAGAACCTTTATCTTTAGGTGCAACAGCAATAGAGATTACTGGTTCTGGGAAGATCATTGGCTCAAGAGTACAAGGGTTCTTAGGATCACATAGGGTGTGACCAGTTTGAACGTTCTTCATACCTACAACGGCGATAATGTCACCCGCTTGAGCAGTGCTCAATTCGGTACGCTCGTCAGCGTGCATCTCAACCATACGGCCGATACGCTCGGTTTTACCAGTGTAAGAGTTAAGGATGGTGTCACCCTTGTTCAAAACACCAGAGTAGATACGGATAAAGGTCAGGGCGCCAAAGCGGTCGTCCATGATCTTAAATGCTAAGGCGCGTAGTGGCTCTTCAGCAGAAACGATAGCGTGCTCACCAGTTTCTTCACCTTCTTCGTCAGTCAAAGGCTGTGGGTCAACTTCGGTTGGGCTAGGCAAGTAATCAACAACAGCATCCAATACTAGCTGAACACCTTTGTTCTTAAATGCAGAACCGCAGTAAGTTGGGAAGAAATCTAGAGCGATGGTGCCTTTACGGATGCAGCGCTTGATGTCTTCGATAGAAGGTTCTTCACCTTCCATATAAGCTTCCATTAGGTCGTCGTCTTGCTCAACAGCGGTTTCAACCATCTGCTCGCGGTATTCGTCAACCTGATCAACCATATCTTCTGGGATATCGATGATTTCGAAGTTCTCTGGTAGGCCAGAGTCATCCCACTTGTAAGCGGTCTTGGTTAGAATGTCTACAATACCAACGAAGTTATCTTCGCGGCCGATCGGTAGAGTCATAACCAGTGGGTTAGCGCCCAGTACCTTCTCAACCTGACCAACAACGCGCAAGAAGTCGGCGCCCACACGGTCAAGCTTGTTTACGAAGATGATACGAGCAACTTCAGATTCGTTTGCATAGCGCCAGTTGGTTTCAGACTGGGGCTCAACACCACCAGAACCACAGAATACGCCTACGCCACCATCAAGTACTTTTAGAGAGCGATATACTTCAACGGTGAAGTCAACGTGCCCTGGGGTATCGATGATGTTCATGCGGTGGTCTTTCCAGAAGCAGGTGGTCGCTGCTGACTGGATGGTAATACCACGCTCAGCTTCCTGCTCCATGAAGTCGGTGGTGGATTCACCATCGTGTACTTCACCGGTTTTGTGGATCTTACCGGTTAGCTTAAGGATACGCTCAGTAGTGGTAGTTTTACCGGCATCAACGTGTGCGAAGATACCGATGTTACGGTAGTGTGATAAGTCAGACATTTCTGTTTCTCGAGTTAAACCAAGTCCAATTCCAAAAAAATAGCGCGCAATTATACGGATTCTTGCGCGCTTATTGAACCTAAAATAGTAGAAAAATGGTGATTTTTTGCACGCTCATAGTAAAAAGCCACCCCAATTTGGGGTGGCTTTGATCTTAAGCAGCTTGTGGGGCTATTTTAGACGGCAATTGCGACGCTTAGAAGTCATAACTTAAGCCGAAGTAATAATAAGCTCCATTAAAGCCAAATGGCGCTGAGCGGCGAGAGTAAGTAAACACTCCTTTGCTGTCGACAATAAGGTTGCCGCCAGGGCCATCTTCAATAGCTCCGGTACGAGAGTTGCCGATTTGGTTCTCATCAGGGGTGACGTCAAAAATGTTGTTGCCGCCGAAGTTGATTCCAAAGCCATTGTCGAATTCATAGGCAATGCGCAGATCGGTCAAAATCTCAGCACCATAGGTTTGGCGTCCGCCATCTTCAATGGTGTACTCGCCAAAGCGATTGAAGGATAGGTTGGCAGTCCAGTTATCATTGCTATAGAAGCCGCTAAGGCTAATACGATCCTTTGGTTGCCACTCTTCGATAATTGAGATGTCCTGGGAGCTAAATACCTGGTCAGTGCTTAATGTGGCAAGACCGCCGTCGGCTGGGGTGAATAGGCCGGTGACGTCGGTTTTGGTGTAGTTGGCTGCAAAGGTGATATCAAGATTGCCGTTGCCAATCTCGATGCCTTCATAAGAGGCAACAATATCGACGCCCTTGGTTTCGGTGTCTGCGCCATTTAGGAAGAACTGAGCTTGCGAGGCGCCAGCGCTATTAAGGGCTGCGTCTAGCTCATCGTTTAAGCCAAGTCCCAGACCTTTACTGATTACGATACGATCATCGATTTGTACTTGATAGAAATCGATAGTCATATTTAGGTGATCAGTAAGATCGGCGACGATACCAAAGCTAAGGTTAACGGACTCTTCCTCTTTTAAGGAAGGTATGCCAATGGCTTTGGCAACCGGGCTGTCGTTGCGGAAAGTGCCGCGCTCTGCAGCAACAAGATTGCCGCTGCTGTCGGTGACAAATTGAGTGCTGACATTGTTAAAGTACAGCTGCTGCATTGAGGGGGCTCTAAAACCGGTGCTGGCAGCGGCGCGCAAGCGTACGGTATCGCTGGCTTCAAAGCTGCCTGCGAGCTTGTAGTTAACGGTGTTGCCAAAGCCGTCATAGTCGTCATAGCGCATGGCGGCACTAATCAGTAGCTCGTCGCTAACTTGGTATTCGCCATCTATATAGAGGGAGTTTACATCGCGCTCCTCATCAACCGCTGATTGTGGTCCGATACCCGGGAAGCCTTGAATACCGCCACTGCGATCGCTGTCATAAAGGCTGACGCCATTTTGAGTGTCGTAATCGTTATAGGCGTACTCTTCGCCAGGTATAACCTTGTAGCTGTCTTTGCGAATGGCTGCGCCTGCTGCCAGTGCGAGGTCGCCATAGGATTGCGTAAAATCGACATTAAAAGTATCAAGTCCAAGCTCTAGCCCGTACGCCTTGGCGGTCCTGGGTACGCTGCTGCGAATCTCGGCGTCGCTCATATTGGTGCTGTTAAGCAGGTGGTTGGCAAAGGACGAGTTAAGTGAGTCGCTGGTGGTGTAATCGATGCTGTTCTCACCGGTGGTGTATGAGAAATCCAATGTTGCTCCGCTATCCAGCTCTAAGCGGTAGCCAATATTTACCGAGATATCTTCGATTTCACTATTAATCTTAGGTAGGAAGCCGCTTGGGATAGTGGCGTCACCATCTGAGAGTGGTGCATTGCCGCCGTTATTGGCGTTGTGTCTGAAGAAGGCGGCTGATTGATTATCTCGACTTGAATAGGTGGCAAAGCCGTATAGCTCGCCTTGGCCTACTTCGACTCCGGCATTTAAGGTTAGGGCGGTCTGCTCGGAATCGGCATCGCCAATGCGGAAGGTTTGCCTCGGTGCGGTTACTTCTCTTGGGTCGCCAGCTTCCAAAATGCCGTTGCCGTCAGTGTCGGCGCAGCCGCTGAACTGGCACGAGCCGTGTAGGCCGGCGCGATTGGTGTGCTCACGATCGCGAAAGTTACCAGAGATGTTTAGGTAGCCATCGCTGCCAAGTGTGAAGCCTTTGGAGAAATCTATATTAGTGGTATTGCCATCTCCTTCGGAATATTCACCGTTTGAAATACCAATATGGCCGGCTTCGTCATCATCTTTCAGTACGATGTTGATGACCCCTGCGATTGCATCTGAGCCATATTGGGCGGCGGCGCCATCACGCAAAACTTCAATGCGCTTGATGGAAGAGGCGGGAATGGCGTTCATGTCGACGCCGGCTGTGCCTCGGCCAACCGAGGTGTTGATGTGTATTAGTGAGGCTTGGTGGCGGCGCTTGCCGTTAACCAAAACTAAGGTTTGATCTGGGCCTAGGCCGCGCAAGGTGGCGGGGCGTAGCGCATCGGTGCCGTCGGATATTGATGAACTTGGAAAGTTAAAAGATGGCGCCAGAGATTGAAGCATTCGGCCGACTTCCGTTTGGCCGCTGTTTGAAAGGGCATCGGAGCTTAAGGTGTCTACAGGGACAGGCATATCTCCAGCTGATCGACCAGCTTGGCGGCTGCCAAGTACAGTGACCTCTTCGATTTCAGCGTTGTTGTTTTGGGCGATGGTGGTCATGCTGCCTGCGCTTACGGCGCTCGCGACAGCGGCGGCTAGCAAGGTTTTTTTATTAGTCATATTAACTGCACTCTCCGGTTGGCTTTGTATTTCAATACTCAGCTGTCCGGATTTACCAATGCGAGCTATTAAACCGCTGCCTCTTAGTAGTCGCTCAATACCTTGCTTTAGGCTGTGTCGCCCTCGTAAGGTATTGGCTTTAAAGGGTTTGGTTGCCTTAAATGAGAACACGATGGTGCTGTCACTTTGGCGGCCAAATTCGGTTAGTGCTCGGTCGGCTCTTTGTGCGGGTATATTGAAAGAGTGTGTCTTTCTTAGCTCTTGCTCATGAGCTGCTAGGCTATTGCTGCTTTGCCAGAGTGTGGCAAAAAAGCAGATAGTTATATAAATGCACAAAGATCCGTCAGCCTTGCCAAGAGCTGACAGTTGGTGTGTGAGTTTCCGCCATGAACCACCAAAAATATTTATAGTTTTCATACTTTAGCGTTGGCGAAGGTGAATGGTTTGTCCTTTGCGTTCAGAGTTGAGGTCGAAGCTCTGTTCTAGGGAAGCGATTAACTTGTCGATATCGCTGGTCTTAAAGTATCCGGCAATCTCAAGGTTTTGGATATCTTTATCGGCAACAATTTCGTACTTGGCATAGCGTTGCACTTCTTGCAGGGCCTTGCCTAAAGGGGTGCCGTCAAAAACAATAAAACCTCTTTGCCATGCTAGTTTGCCATCTATGGCGGCGCTGGTGACAGGTTCAATTGGGCTCTGGGCGGATATATTGGGTGCTATTTGCTGTCCGGCCTCAAGGTAGGTGGTAGTTGGCATCGTTTTGGGGGTGGGGGTGTCTGTGGTGCCGCTTGCCAGGGATACGCGTCCTTCGGTGACCAGTAGTTCCATGTCGTCTTGTTGCGACAGTCTAATGTTGAAGGCTGTGCCGATTGCGGTAACTGTTTGATTGCCGGCGCTCACAATAAAAGGCCGTTTTTTATCATGTGCTACATTAAAGTGCGCTTCGCCTTGCTCTAGGTTAAGTTCTCTCAGTCCAAAGCTGAAGTTGACGCTAACGCGGCTATTGGTGTTTAAGTGGATGCTTGAGCCGTCGTTGAGCTCAAATAGCTTGTGCTCCCCAATGGCGGTAATGTATTCCTCTTGCAGCAGAACATGTTCTTTGACCCAAAAAAAGGCGATCCCGATACCTATTAGCATAAGGCTTGCGGCTACGGAGCCGTAGTGGCGCCAGTTTGTCTTGTTGGGCTTTGCCTGTTCTTCCAGTGGGAACATGGCGGAGAGTTCGCTAAGCATGCTCATGGAATCCCAGAGTGCGGCCATATCGAAGAGGTTTCGGCGGTGCATAGGATTACTCTCTAGCCACTGTTTTAGGGCTAGTTTTTCGCTTTCATTAAGACCTCTGTCGACCTTGGCTAGCCACTCGCTGGCTTGGTCGAGGCTGTCTTCATTATTGCTTAATAGGCGTAGCTTGCTCATTGTCTTGCGGTATTCGTTTGTTTGCCATTTGGGGTGTGCTGGGGGCTACTTTCTTGCTCTTCTATATTCCTTATATAGGCAAAGCAGAGGCGCATGCCTTTGGCAATGTGTTTCTCTATCGTGCTTTCGCTGAGTTGTAAGTATTCTGCAATTTCTTTTTGGCTAAGGCCATAGACCTTTTTGAGTACAAAGGCCTTACGGCAGCTGTCAGGCAGTTGTTCTACCGCTCGGCAAAACTGTAAAAATCGTTCTTTTGACTCGAAGTCTTGCTCTGCACTTGGTGCTAGTAATTGGACAATTGGCTCGTCAAAATCCTCTATATGCTGGCAGCGGCTATTGTCCCAGCGCTGGTTGTGATTGATGGCCAGGTGCTGAACGGTCCGTAGCATATAGGTTTTCGGGTATTCAATTTCCTGTTTTAGCTCGGCTTCGTAGCAGCGCACAAAGGTATCCTGGATAATGTCGTCTATATCCTGGGGTTTGACTAGGTGGCGAATTCTACTGGCTAACTTCTGGCGATAGCTCTGGAACACCTGGCTGATTCGGTTTGCTTTGTAGGTCATTTTTGTAGGTTTATTATTTGACTGCGGGCAGTCTAGCAGGAATGTGGCTTTAGGTGCTACCGGGCAGTTTGTGTGGATTTAAGGCTCGCGGGCAGGGCTGGAGGTGCTTGCTTTCTGTGCTGGTTAATTTTTTTACAAATAAGGCTTGACCAGCTTGAAATGGGTCTATAGAATTCCGCTTCCATTTTTCAGGGTCGTAAGGCTTTGTGAAATGGGTAAATTTATTAACGATTTTGGAGTTTGGTTCAGATGCAGAATCAACGAATTCGAATCCGCCTTAAGGCTTTCGACCACAAGCTCATCGACGCTTCTACTGAGGAGATTGTTGAGACGGCAAAGCGTACTGGCGCACAAGTTCGGGGTCCGATTCCGCTGCCGACTCGTAAGGAGCGTTTCACTGTATTGGTTTCTCCGCATGTAAACAAAGATGCGCGTGATCAATATGAGATTCGTACACATAAGCGTTTGTTGGATATTGTTCAACCGACTGAGAAAACTGTTGATGCACTTATGAAGCTAGATCTAGCTGCTGGTGTTGAGGTTCAAATTAGTCTCGGTTAATTATTTAATTAATGCCGAAACCTAAGCCTCAATGCTTAGGTATGTGTAACGCTCTGAGATGGGCGGCCATAGCGGGTAAAAGCCCCGTACACTGAGAGGTTAGCAAAATGACGATTGGTCTAGTCGGCCGCAAAAGCGGTATGACTCGCATTTTTACTGAAGATGGTGTTTCCATCCCTGTTTCTGTGATTGAGGTTGATCCTAATCGCATCACCCAGGTTAAGAACGTGGAAACCGACGGTTACAACGCTGTACAAGTAACCGTAGGGTCTCGTCGTGCCTCCCGTGTCGCTAAGTCTGCTGCAGGTCACTTCGCTAAAGCTAACGCTGAAGCGGGTCGTGGTTTGTGGGAGCTTCGTAACGACAATGAAGAAGCTTTCGAGGTTGGCGGTGAAATCACCGTTGAAACTTTCGAAGCTGGTCAAAAAATCGATGTTACCGGTACCTCTAAAGGTAAAGGCTTTCAAGGTGGCGTTAAGCGTTGGAATTTCCATATGCAAGATGCTACTCACGGTAACTCAATTTCCCACCGTGCTCCTGGTTCAATTGGTCAATGTCAGACCCCAGGACGTGTGTTCAAAGGCAAAAAAATGGCTGGTCACATGGGCTCCGAGCAGGTAACTGTTCAGAACCTAGAAGTGGTTCGCATTGATGCTGAGCGCAATCTGCTGTTAGTTAAGGGTGCTATTCCAGGTGCTCCAGGTGGTGACGTGATTGTACGTCCTGCTGTGAAACTGCAGAGCAACGGTTAAGGCTTCCTAGGGGGATGACCATGGAATTAAATATTGCAACACCTGAAGGCGCTAAGGGTACAGTTTCTGTATCTGATGTTGCTTTCGGTCGTGAATTTAATCAAGACCTGGTACACCAGGCGGTAGTAGCCTTTATGGCTGGTGCTCGTCAGGGTACTAAGGCCCAGAAGAACCGTTCTGCGGTTTCTGGTGGCGGCGCCAAACCTTGGCGTCAAAAGGGCACAGGTCGTGCACGTGCTGGTACCAGCCGTAGCCCAATCTGGCGCTCTGGTGGTGTTACATTTGCTGCTCAGCCTCGTAACCACGAGCAAAAGCTGAACAAGAAAATGTACCGCGCTGCGATGCGCTGCATCTTGTCTGAGTTGAATCGTCAGGATCGCCTAGTAGTTGTTGAGTCTTTCGCTGTTGAAGCGCCAAAGACTAAAGAGCTGGTAGCGAAAATGAAGCAGTTCGACTTGACTGAAGCGTTGATTGTTACTGAAGAGATCGATTCCAACTTGTACTTAGCGTCTCGCAACTTGCACAAAGTTGACGTTCGCGATGCACAGGCTGTTGATCCAGTAGCTTTGATCCGCTTTGACAAGGTTGTAGTAACTGTTGCTGCACTGAAAAAGCTTGAGGAGACATTGGGATGAGCCAGGAACGCATTTATAAAGTGCTGCTAGGTCCAGTGATTTCTGAAAAAGCGGCGATGGCTGGCGATGCCGCCAACCAGGTAGTTTTCAAAGTAACTACTTGCGCCACTAAAGCTGAAATCAAAGCCGCAGTTGAGCAGCTTTTTGAAGTTAAAGTTGAAGGTGTACGTGTTTTGAACGTAAAGGGCAAAACTAAGCGTACCCGTCACGGTATGGGCAAGCGTAGCGATTGGAAAAAAGCTTACGTTCGTCTAGAGCAAGGTCAAGATATTGACTTTGCCGTAGCAGAGTAAGGGAGACGTTGAGATGGCTATTGTAAAACGTAAGCCTACTTCTCCAGGTCGTCGTCACGTTGTTAGTGTCGTCAATCCTGAGCTGCACAAAGGTGCTCCTTACGCGCCTCTGCTAGAGAAGAAGTCTAAGTCTGGTGGTCGCAACAATAACGGTCGTATTACGACTCGTCATATTGGTGGTGGTCACAAGCAACACTATCGTTTGATCGACTTCAAGCGCAACAAAGATGGCATTCCAGCCAAAGTTGAGCGTCTTGAATACGATCCAAATCGCAGCGCTAATATCGCTTTGGTTTGTTACGCTGACGGTGAGCGTCGCTACATTATCGCTCCTAAAGGTGTAAGCGCTGGTGCTGAAATCGTGTCTGGTGACGCGGCGCCAATCAAGCCTGGTAACACTTTGCCACTGCGTAATATCCCAGTAGGTTCTGTTGTTCACTGCATCGAGTTGAAGCCTGGTAAAGGTGCTCAAATAGCTCGTTCTGCAGGTACTTCGGCTCAGCTGGTTGCTCGTGATGGCGCTTATGCAACTCTACGTTTACGTAGTGGTGAAATGCGTAAGGTTCTATCTGAGTGTCGCGCTACCTTGGGTGAAGTATCTAACAGTGAGCACAGCTTGCGCTCTCTGGGTAAAGCAGGTGCTTCTCGCTGGCGTGGTGTTCGTCCTACCGTTCGCGGTGTGGCGATGAACCCGGTAGATCACCCGCACGGTGGTGGTGAAGGTCGTACTTCTGGCGGTCGTCATCCGGTGTCACCTTGGGGTACGCCTACTAAGGGTTATAAGACCCGTAAGAACAAGCGTACCGATAAGATGATTGTACGCCGTCGTGGCAAGAAATAATCTTGTCTAAGTAAGTAGCTGAAAGAGGAAAGAACAGTGCCACGTTCACTGAAAAAAGGTCCTTTCATCGATCTTCACTTGATTAAGAAGGTCGAAACAGCGATCGAAAAAAATGATCGGCGTCCAATTAAAACCTGGTCTCGCCGTTCAATGATCATGCCGGAAATGGTTGGTTTAACCATCGCTGTGCATAACGGTCGTCAGCATGTGCCAGTTCTTGTTAACGAAGAAATGGTTGGTCACAAGCTGGGCGAATTCGCTGCGAGCCGCACTTACCGCGGACACATCGCAGACAAGAAAGCCAAGAAGCGCTAAGAGGTAAATGACAATGGAAGTAGCAGCAAAATTGCGCGGTGCTCGTTTGTCGGCTCAGAAAGCGCGTCTAGTAGCAAATCAGATTCGTGGTAAGCACGTTGAAGAAGCGCTAGACATCTTGGCTTTCAGCCCGAAGAAAGGTGCCGAAATTATCAAGAAAGTGCTTGAGTCTGCAATTGCAAACGCTGAGCACAACGAAGGTGCGGATGTTGATGAGCTGAAAGTTTCTACAATCTTTGTAGACGAAGGCTTAACAATGAAGCGTATCAAGCCACGTGCGAAAGGTCGTGCAGATCGCATTTTAAAGCGTTCTTGTCACATCACCGTTAAAGTCGCCGACAGTTAAGAGAACAGACGTTATGGGTCAGAAAGTACATCCGACAGGTATTCGTCTGGGCATCGTTAAGAAGCACACCTCTACTTGGTATGCTGGCAGCGATGAGTATGCAGACAAGCTGAATACCGACTTGAAAGTACGTGCGTACATTCAAAAAGAATTGGCAAACGCATCTGTTAGCCGTGTAGACATTGAGCGTCCTGCTAACACAGCTCGCATTACTATTCACACTGCCCGTCCAGGCATCGTGATCGGTAAGAAAGGTGAAGACGTTGAAAAGCTTCGCACAGCTGTTAGCAAAGAGATGGGTGTTCCTGTCCACATTAACATCGAAGAGATTCGCAAGCCTGATCTGGATGCGACTCTGGTAGCCCAAGGTGTTGCACAGCAGTTGGAGCGTCGTGTGATGTTCCGTCGCGCTATGAAGCGTGCTGTACAAAACGCCATGCGCCAGGGTGCTGAAGGTATCAAGATCCAGGTTGGTGGTCGTCTTGGTGGTGCTGAGATCGCTCGTAGCGAGTGGTATCGTGAAGGTCGTGTACCTCTACACACTTTACGTGCTGACATCGACTACGCAACTGCTGAAGCGGCCACAACTTACGGCATCATTGGTGTCAAAGTTTGGATCTTCAAAGGTGAAGTGATTGGCGATATGGAAGAAGCGCAAGCTGAAGCCAAAAAGCCTGCACCGAAGAAGAAAAATTCTAAGTAAGGGGTACGCCACATGTTGCAACCAAAGCGTACAAAGTTCCGCAAAATGCAAAAAGGCCGCAATCGCGGTTTAGCGCATCGCGGTTCTAAAGTGAGCTTCGGCGAATTCGCTCTGAAAGCTGTAGGCCGTGGTCGTATCACAGCCCGTCAGATTGAAGCGGCTCGTCGTGCGATGACTCGTCACATTAAACGTGGCGGTAAAATTTGGATCCGAGTATTCCCAGACAAGCCTATTACTGAAAAGCCTTTGGAAGTTCGTCAAGGTAAAGGTAAGGGTAATGTTGAATACTGGGTAGCTCAGATCCAGCCGGGTAAAGTTCTTTATGAAATGGAAGGCGTTTCTGAAGAATTGGCCCGCGAAGCATTTGAGTTGGCTGCTCGTAAGCTGCCAGTAAGTACAACCTTCGTTAAACGTTCGGTGATGTAATGAAAGCTCAAGAACTCCGCGAAAAATCAGTTGAAGAGCTGAACCAAGAGTTGCTTTCTCAACTGCAAGCGCAATTTAAACTGCGTATGCAAGCCTCTACTGGTCAGTTGAATCAGACTCATTTGATTCGCCAGACTCGTAAAGACATTGCTCGCATCAAGACAGTGCTGAACGAAAAGGCAGGTAACTAACTATGGCAGAAGCAGAAAAGTTGGTACGCACGCTGACTGGTAAAGTTGTAAGTAACAAGATGGATAAAACCATTACTGTTCTTATTGAGCGCCGCGTTAAGCACCCGATTTACGGCAAGTATGTTAGTAAGTCATCTAAGCTGAAGGCCCACGACGAACAGAACGAGTGCAAGATGGGTGATGTTGTAACCATCTCTGAGTCTCGTCCTTTGTCAAAGACTAAGTCTTGGGCTCTGGTTAAAATCGAAGAGCGCGCTGCTGAAATTTAATTCAGTAGTGTGCATTAGAGTTTCGGAGACGAACGATGATTCAAACAGAATCTTACTTAGATGTCGCTGATAACAGTGGTGCTCGCCGTGTAATGTGCATCAAAGTGTTGGGCGGTTCTCACCGTCGTTACGCGTCTGTTGGCGATATCATTAAGGTAACGGTAAAAGAAGCCATACCTCGCGGTAAGGTAAAGAAAGGCCAGGTCATGAAGGCTGTTGTGGTACGCACCAAAAAAGGTGTTCGTCGCCCTGACGGTTCTCTGATCAAGTTCGATGACAATGCTGCTGTATTGCTTAATGCAAGTGATGCTCCAGTGGGTACTCGTATCTTCGGCCCTGTAACTCGCGAGCTCCGTGGTGAGAAGTTCATGAAAATCATCTCTCTGGCTCCTGAAGTACTGTAACGGTACGACAAGCTAGGTATTGAGGACAGGGTAATGCGTAAGATTAAACGTGAAGATGAAGTGATTGTTATCGCTGGCCGCGACAAAGGCAAGCGAGGCAAAGTCGTTAAGGTTTTGCAAGACGATCGCCTAATCGTATCCGGTGTGCAGATTGTTAAGAAGCACCAAAAGCCAAACCCACAGGCAGGTGTTGCTGGCGGTATCGTTGAGAAGGAAGCCCCTATTCAGGCTTCTAACGTAGCGATATTCAACCCAGCTACCCAGAAAGCTGATCGGGTTGGTTTTAAAATCCTTGAAGATGGAAATAAAATTCGCATCTTCAAATCCAACGGCGAAGCCGTAGACGCATAAAGCAGACGGTAAAACGGTAAGAGTAAAATGGCTAAGTTGAAAGAACTTTACCAGAGCGAAATTGCTGCCCAGCTTAAAGAAGAGCTAGGTTTGGCAAACGTGATGGAAGTGCCGCGCATCACCAAAATCACCGTCAATATGGGTGTTGGTGAAGCTATTGGCGACAAAAAGGTTTTGGAAAACGCAGTTGCTGATTTAGAGAAAATCTCTGGTCAGAAAGTTGTTGTTACCAAAGCTCGTAAATCTATTGCTGGTTTCAAGGTTCGTGAAGGATGGCCGGTAGGCTGTAAAGTAACCTTGCGTCAGGATCGTATGTACGAATTCCTAGAGCGCTTGGTTTCTATTGCTATCCCACGTATCCGTGACTTCCGCGGCATCAGTCCTAAACAGTTTGATGGTCGTGGTAATTTTTCCATGGGCGTGAACGAGCAAATTATCTTCCCAGAGATTGACTACGATAAAGTAGACAAGCTACGTGGTTTAGATATTTGTATCACCACCAGTGCTCGCACCGACGAAGAAGGTCGCGCGCTGTTGAAAGCCTTCAACTTTCCTTTCAAAGGCTAGGGTAGAGTCATGGCTAAGAAATCTATGATTGCACGTGAAGCTAAGCGTGCAGCTACAGTGGCAAAGTACGCAGCTAAGCGTGCTGAGCTAAAAGCGATCATCGCCAACCCAGAGAGCTCTGAAGAAGAGCTTTGGGAAGCCCAGGTTAAGCTGCAGAAATTGCCGCGTGATGCGAGCCCAGCTCGTCAGCAACGTCGCTGTCGCGTAACCGGTCGCCCACACGCGGTTTACCGCAAGTTTGGCCTGTGTCGTAACAAGTTACGTGAAGCTGCCATGCGCGGTGATGTACCTGGCTTGGTTAAGGCCAGCTGGTAATTTAGATCGCTGAACCTAGGAGCAGATTCCGATGAGCATGCAAGATCCTTTAGCAGATATGTTGACCCGCATTCGTAACGGTCAGCAAGCTGCAAAAACTGAGGTAACCATGCCTTCTTCTAAGTTGAAGGTTAGTGTTGCACAAGTTTTAGAAAACGAAGGTTACATCAGCGGTTACAGTGTTGCAGAAGGCGCTAAGCCTGAGCTTACTGTTGAGCTGAAGTACTTTGAGGGCAAGCCAGTAATTGCTGAGCTTGACCGTGTAAGCCGTCCAGGTTTACGTAACTACGCTGGTAAAGATGGCCTGCCAACCGTACGCGGTGGCTTGGGTGTCGCTATTGTTTCTACCAGTAAAGGTGTTATGAGCGATCGCGCTGCCCGTGCCCAAGGCATTGGTGGTGAAGTTCTTTGCACCGTATTTTAATTTAACTTTTTTTAAAAGTTTTATAGGAAATCGTAATGTCACGAGTTGCAAATAGTCCGGTTGAAGTACCTGCTGGCGTGACTGTCGACCTTAAAGGTCAAGACATCACTGTTAAAGGCAGCAACGGTACTTTGGCGCTAAACGTTCACGATAAAGTTGAAGTTAAATTGGATGATTCCAAGTTAACCTTCGCTGGTCGTGACAGCGCCAAGCAGTCCCGCGCATTAGCGGGCACTACCCGTGCATTGATTAACAACATGGTTATTGGCGCAAGCCAGGGCTTCGAGAAGAAGCTGATTCTTAACGGTGTTGGTTATCGTGCAAAAGCAGCGGGTAACACTGTAGACCTGACTTTGGGTTTTTCTCATCCTGTTGTTTACACCTTACCTGAAGGTGTAAAAGCTGAGACCCCAAGTCAGACAGAAATTGTTCTGAAAAGCGCTGACAAGCAATTGCTTGGTCAGGCGGCCGCAGAAATTCGCGCCTTCCGTCCACCAGAGCCTTATAAAGGTAAGGGTGTTCGTTATGCCGATGAGTATGTGCGTCGTAAAGAAGCTAAGAAAAAGTAGGGCATAGGTCATGAGCGATAAAAAGCAATCTCGTTTGCGTCGTGCACGCCGCACCCGCGCTAAAATTCGTGAGCTAGGTGAAACACGTTTGTGTGTTAACCGCTCACCACGTCATATTTATGCACAAATCATCGCCGGTGACGGTGGCCAGGTTTTGGCCAGCGCCTCAACTCTTGATAAGAGCTTGCGCGGTGGTAAAACTGGTAATGCTGAATCAGCTGCAGCTGTTGGCACTTTAATCGCTGAGCGTGCAAAAGCCGCTGGCGTTGAAAAAGTAGCTTTCGACCGTAGCGGTTTTAAATATCACGGTCGCGTTAAAGCTTTGGCTGACGCTGCTCGTGAAGCTGGCTTAGAATTTTAAAGGTTGAGATATGGCTAACGGTAAAAAAGAAGACGCCAACACAGAAGGCCTGCAGGAAAAGCTGGTTCAGGTTAACCGTGTTGCTAAGACTGTAAAAGGTGGTCGTATCTTCGGCTTCACTGCACTAACTGTTGTTGGTGACGGTAACGGTAAAGTAGGCTTCGGTCGTGGTAAGGCTCGTGAAGTGCCTGTTGCTATTCAAAAAGCAATGGAAGCTGCGCGTCGCAACATGATCCAGGTTGAATTGAATGGCGATACCATTCAATACCCAACCAAAGGTCGTCATGGTGCCTCTAAGGTATACATGCAGCCAGCCTCTCAGGGTACTGGTGTAATTGCTGGCGGTGCGATGCGTGCCGTTTTAGAAATTGCCGGTGTTCAGAACGTACTAGCTAAGTGCTACGGTTCTACCAACCCTGTAAACGTTGTGCGAGCTACTTTTGAAGGCTTGAAAGCAATGGCTTCTCCAGAGTCTGTTGCAGCCAAGCGCGGCAAGAGTGTTGAAGATATCTTGAACTAAGCTTTACGCTTAGTTCAAATTGAAGAGCTGGTAAATAACCATGGCTAAGAAAACAGTTAAAGTTACTCAGGTTAAGTCCACCAATGGACGCCTGCAGTCCCATAAAGCCTGTGTTGCAGGCTTGGGTTTACGCCGTATTGGTCACACTGTTGAAGTTGAAGATACGCCTTCAACTCGCGGTATGATCAACAAGGTAAACTATTTGGTTAAGGTAGAGGGAGAGTAAGACAATGCGTTTAAATACTCTAAGCCCCGCTCCTGGCCGCGTTAAAGATCGTAAGCGCGTTGGTCGCGGTATCGGTAGCGGTGTAGGTAAAACTGGTGGTCGCGGTCACAAAGGTTTGAAGTCTCGTTCTGGCGGTAGTGTTCGTCCAGGTTTCGAGGGTGGTCAAATGCCTTTGCAGAAGCGCCTTCCAAAATACGGTTTTACTTCCCGTATTGGTCGTGTAACCGCTGAAGTTCGTTTGGCTGAGCTAAACAAAGTTGAAGCAGAAGTTATCGATCTGGAAGCTCTAAAGGCTGCTGATTTGGTTAAGCAAAACATGAAGCGCGCGAAAGTGTTCTTGTCTGGTGAGCTGACCAAAGCTGTGACCGTTAAAGGTCTTGCAGTAACTAAGGGTGCCAAGGCTGCGATTGAAGCGGCTGGCGGCAAGGTCGAAGAATAACTTTGTTAACGCTTACGGCTAAGTGAGGTAGCGATGGCAACGGCAAAGATGCCATTAGCGAATCAGAAAGGACTAGGCGAGCTTTGGGCTCGCCTTCGTTTTCTGTTTTTAGCGATTCTGGTTTATCGTATCGGCACCCATATTCCTGTTCCGGGCATCGACCCAGATCAGGTTGCGAACCTCTTTAATCAGGGCAAGGATACTATCCTTGGCCTGTTTAATATGTTCTCGGGTGGTGCACTAGAGCGTATGAGTATCCTGGCATTGGGTATCATGCCATATATCTCTGCCTCGATTATTATGCAGTTGATGTCTGCAGTATCGCCCAGCCTTGAACAGCTGAAGAAAGAAGGCGATGCAGGACGTCGCAAGATCAGTCAATACACCCGCTATCTGACCGTAGCGCTGGCCCTTGTACAAGGCACCGGCATGACAGTTGGTATGGCGAGCCAAGGCTTAGCCTACGGCGGCGGTGGAATGTCTTTCTACATCGTAGCGATTACCTCTTTGGTAACCGGTGCTGTATTTATGATGTGGCTAGGCGAGCAAGTGACAGAGCGCGGTATCGGTAACGGTATCTCCATGTTGATCTTTGCGGGCATTGTTGCTGGTTTGCCAGCAGCGATTGGTCAGTCCTTTGAAGGCGCGAAGCAGGGCGATATCAATATCTTGATGTTGCTGGCAATTACCTTTTTGGCAATTGCGCTGATCTGGTTTGTAGTTCGAATGGAGCGCGGTCAACGCCGTATTACAGTGAACTATGCCAAACGTCAGCCTGGTCGTGGTGCGCAAAGCAGTCACCTGCCACTGAAAATTAATATGGCTGGTGTTATTCCTGCCATTTTCGCCAGCAGTATTCTGTTGTTCCCAGCCTCTGTAGCTCAGTGGTTTGGTCAGGGCTCAGAAGGTGTTGCTGCCGAAGTTTTACAAGAAGTTGCCCTTTGGTTAGGGCCTGGTCAGCCGCTGAACTTTATTTTGTTCACCGCGATGATCATCTTCTTCTGTTTCTTCTATACGGCGTTGATGTTCAACCCGCAAGAAGTAGCAGATAACTTGAAGAAATCCGGCGCGTTCATTCCTGGTATTCGTCCAGGTGAACAGTCCGCAAAATATATTGACAGTGTTTTGACTCGCCTAACGGTAGTTGGCGCTGTTTATATTGCCGCGGTGTGTTTGTTACCTCAGTTCTTGGTAGTAGCGGCTAATGTGCCCTTCTATCTAGGTGGTACTTCACTACTGATCGTAGTAGTGGTGGTCATGGACTTCATGGCCCAGGTGCAATCACACTTGATGTCTCATCAGTACGACTCACTGATGAAGAAGGCTAACTTAAAAGGCTACGGCAATTCCCGCTAAGGGAAGGGCCTAGCTTCTGAAAGAGGTTGAAACATGAAAGTTCGTGCTTCAGTTAAAAAGATGTGCCGTAACTGCAAAGTTGTACGTCGCAATGGTGTTGTTCGAGTAATCTGCAGCGCCGAGCCACGTCACAAGCAGCGTCAAGGCTAACAGAAAGCAGTTCATCACTGCCTTCTGATTTGGGGGCGTTGACTGTCGCCCGGGGGGAAACCTCCGGGCTATTGCATTTGTGCGGCTTTATCGGTATCCTTTCGCGCCTTTTGGTGCTGAGGGAGCTGTTAATTGCTGTCAGCGCTACAATTTATATGATATGTGGAGTATCTAGATGGCTCGTATAGCTGGTGTAAACATACCAGATAACAAACACGCCGTTATCTCTCTGACCTATGTTTTTGGTGTAGGTAAGACCACCGCACAGCAGATTCTTGCTGCTACCGGTATTGCAGAAACGACTAAAATCGGCGAATTGTCTGAAACAGAAATGGACGCGATTCGCGCCGAAGTGGGTAAAATCACTGTAGAAGGTGACCTACGTCGTGAAATTTCCATGAACATCAAACGTTTGATGGACTTGGGTTGCTACCGTGGTCTGCGTCATCGTCGCAGCTTGCCGCTACGTGGTCAGCGTACTAAGACTAACGCTCGCACCCGTAAGGGCCCGCGTAAGCCAATTAAGAAATAAAGGTTAGGAAGATCGTTATGGCTAAGCCAAGCAAAACTACCCGTAAAAAGGTAAAAAAGACGGTCGTTGATGGCATCGCCCATATCCACGCCTCTTTTAACAACACAATCGTGACTATCACAGATCGCCAGGGCAACACCCTGAGCTGGGCTACCGCAGGTGGTTCCGGTTTCCGTGGTTCACGTAAGTCTACCCCTTTCGCTGCCCAGGTTGCTGCAGAGCGCGCTGGTGAAGCTGCAAAGGACTATGGTTTAAAGAACCTAGACGTTGAAGTAAAAGGTCCAGGACCAGGCCGTGAGTCTGCTGTTCGTGCCTTAAATAACGTTGGATATAAAATCTCCAACATTACGGACGTAACACCCATTCCGCACAATGGTTGTCGTCCTCCTAAGAAACGTCGCGTATAAGGGGGCTTAAAGAAGATGGCACGTTATATCGGACCAACTTGTAAATTGGCTCGCCGCGAAGGAACTGATTTGTTCCTTAAGTCTGGCGCTCGCCCATTAGATTCAAAATGTAAAGCTGAAACTGCACCAGGTGTACACGGTGCTCGTCGTGGTCGTCTATCTGACTACGGTGTTCAGTTGCGTGAAAAGCAAAAAGTTCGTCGCATTTACGGCGTACTAGAAAAGCAGTTCCGCGGTTATTACAAAGAAGCTGCCCGTCGTAAGGGTGCTACTGGTGAAAACCTGCTTAAGCTGTTGGAATCTCGTTTAGATAACGTTGTATACCGCATGGGTTACGGTGCTACTCGCGCTGAATCTCGTCAGTTGGTATCTCACAAGTCAATCACTGTAAATGGTCAAGTAGTAAACATTGCTTCTTACCAAGTGAAAGAAGGTGACGTTGTAGCTGTTCGTGAGAAGTCTAAAACTCAACTACGTATCCAGAATGCATTGGCAATTGCTGCTCAGCGCTCTGAAGTAGAGTGGGTTGATGTGAACTCGGACAAAAAGGAAGGCACTTTCAAGCGCGTTCCAGATCGTGCAGATTTACCTGCTGAGATCAACGAGAACCTAATTGTTGAACTTTACTCCAAGTAACGGACTAACCTAAGGTATGGCTATGCAGAGTGCTGTAAACGAATTTTTGACCCCGCGTCACATTGATGTTACCGACACCGGCCCAACTCGCGCCAAGGTTGTATTAGAGCCTTTAGAGCGTGGTTTTGGTCATACCCTTGGCAACGCCCTACGTCGTATTTTGTTGTCTTCAATGCCAGGTTGTGCTGTCACTGAAGTTGAAATCGACGGTGTATTGCACGAGTACAGTGCAATTGAAGGTATCCAGGAAGACGTTATCGAAATCCTGTTGAACCTAAAAGGTGTTGCCGTGGTTATGCACGGTAAAGATCAAGCGGTTTTGACCCTGAGCAAAAAAGGCCCAGGCGTAGTTACTGCTGGTGATATCCAAGTTGATCATGAAGTAGAGATCAAAAACCCAGACCACGTTATCGCTAACATTACTGGCGATGTCGAGTTGAGCATGAAGTTAAGTGTTGCTCGCGGCCGTGGTTACCAGCCTGCTGATGCACGTCGTAGCGATGACGAGGAAACTCGCGCTATTGGCCGTCTGCAGTTGGATGCTTCTTTCAGCCCAGTTCGTCGCTTGGCGTACTCTGTAGAGAGTGCCCGTGTTGAGCAGCGTACTGACCTGGATAAGCTGGTTTTGGATTTAGAAACCAACGGTACTATTGACCCAGAAGAAGCGATTCGTCGTGCAGCTACTATTCTTCAGCAGCAGCTAGCCGTATTTGTCGACCTTGAAGGCGAGAAAGAAGCTGAGCCAGAGCAGAAAGAAGAAGAGATCGATCCTGTTCTATTGCGTCCTGTGGACGACTTAGAACTAACTGTTCGCTCTGCTAACTGCTTGAAAGCTGAGAACATCTACTACATTGGTGACCTGATTCAGCGCACCGAAGTAGAGTTGTTGAAGACGCCGAACCTGGGTAAGAAGTCGCTTACCGAAATTAAAGACATCCTAGCTTCTCGCGGTTTGTCTTTGGGTATGCGCTTGGAGAATTGGCCACCAGCCAGCCTACGTGCTGACGACTAAGCCAAATTCAACGCTTAAAGTAATATGGTTGGCATTTGGCCCAGCCAATGCCAACGTTAATAGCGCCTTCGATGTAAATTGAAGGCCCAAATGAAGGATTTAGAGTCATGCGTCATCGTCATAGTGGCCGTCAACTGAATCGCAACAGCTCACACCGTAAGGCTATGTTCAAGAACATGGTTTCTTCATTGGTTGAGCATGAGTTGATTAAAACAACCTTGCCTAAAGCGAAGGAACTGCGTCGTCACGCTGAGCCTTTGATCACTTTGGCCAAGGAAGACAGCGTAGCTAACCGTCGTTTAGCTTTCGACCGTCTACGTAACAAAGAAGCTGTAGGTAAACTATTTTCTGTATTAGGTCCTCGTTATCAGGATCGTCCAGGTGGTTACATACGTATCTTGAAGTGTGGTTTCCGTACTGGCGATAAGGCTCCAATGGCCTACGTTGAGTTGGTAGATCGCCCTCAAGTTGAAGCGGCTGCTGAAGAAGAGTAAGCAAACGTTTCTAAAGAAACCGGCATATCTCATAGAGGATGCCGGTTTTTTTATGCCTAAATTTTATGAATATGGAGTTTTGCCTTTTAAATTAAATTGCATATTTAATGGTTAAATAATCAAATTTGGTCAGTTAGATTAAATTTTTATGACACTGTTTACTAATCGAGACTATCGCCGACACTTGAATGGGTACCGCAGCAATTGCCAAGGAGGCAAACATGACTTTGCGTATTAGCCATAGGCTTGGAATTCTAGTCACAATGTCTATCGGTGTATGTATCTTTGTGTCGTTTATGGCTTGGACTAAGATACGCTCTGAAGTCTCATTTGCAAAAAACCTCAGTCAGCAACGTTTGGAACCTGTTTGGATTCTAGAAGAGCTGTCTCGAGTTTACAGTCATGAGGTTAGTGACACTGCTCACCAGCTGCGCGCCCAGATGATTTTTTGGGGTGAGGGTGAGAAAACAATTCTGAATGCAGATCAGCATATTAGAGAGCTTTGGGAAAAATTCAGCGAGCGTTCTCTAACTGCTGAAGAAGAAAAACTGCTTTTAGAGATTGCCCCGGCTGTTGAGCAATCGCTGTCGACCATTAAAGAGCTCGAATCAAAGATAAAATCTAAATCTACCTACGAGCTTGGCCAGTTTGTAGACATGAAAATGTATCCTGGATTACAGCCGCTGTTTAAATCTCTCGATCAGCTGATCGAGCAGCAAACTCAATTGGCACAGGCCGAACAAATTGCCGCCGATCAACGACTCGCGGAGACTACCAATCAAATTTTAATTTTATTATCTGTGTTAACTATTTTTCAATTGGCACTGAGCCTTTGGCTTAGCCGTAGTATATTGCGGCCACTGGAAAGTATTCGAGCGTCAGTGGCGGGAATAATTCAGAGTATGGACTTTTCTGGCCGTGTTGCAGTGAATTCAAAATGCGAGATTGGCGAGCTAGGGCAAGACGTGAATCAAATGATTGGCGTCTTGGATCAGTTGTTAGCTTCGCTGCGTCCTATTACAAAACAGTTGCAGGATTCTGCCGGTGATTTGGTCAGTGGGGCAAAGAAGGTTGATGTTCAAGTAGAGCTCCAAAATCAGGAGCTGCTTGCTGTTCAGCAGTCTGTCGATAGTGTGTTTAAAGCAGGACAAGATGTCTTAAGTACCGCAGAAGCTAGCAGCGAGGAAACGAAATCTGCGACAGATGCCGCGGCGATCGGCTCTGAGAGATTAGCAAGGACGATTGATGCCATAAACCAATTAGCTAACATCGTGCAGCGTTCCTCGAATGATATGGCAAAGCTATCCAGTAGTAGTGAAGCCATTGGTGGTGTGCTGTCGGTTATCAGCGAAATTGCGGAGCAAACAAATTTATTAGCGCTCAATGCTGCCATTGAAGCGGCACGAGCTGGAGATCAAGGTCGAGGTTTTGCCGTAGTGGCTGATGAAGTTAGGCAGCTAGCGCAACGGACCGCCAGTTCAACAAATGAAATTCAGGCCATGGTGGAGGCCATACAAGCCAGCAGCCAGGAAGTATCAAATTCTTTAAGTGACAGTGTGCAGGCGGCCAGTAAAAGTGTTGAGCAGGCTGAAGCTACCAGCGAAATTATTGAGCAAATTCTTCGGGCCATCACTTTGATAGCAACGCAAAGTGGTGGCATTTCAAGCAGTTCAAAACAGCAGATTGATTTATCTAAATCGTTAAGTGCTCAGGCTGCAAAACTGTCTGATCTCAGTCTGCAAACCGCTGGCTTAGCTGAAGGTTCGTCAAAGGCCAGTGAAGTGGTTTCAGAGATATCCTTAGGCTTATCAGAGCAACTGAGTGCCTACCGCCACACCTAAAGTCAATCGCCCTCTAAAAAGAGGGCGATTGACTTACGCCATTTAACGTTAAAAGCTAAACCGGCGCTGCTAACGACATTAGCCAAGCGCAAAGCATTGCGCCGTAGGTTCCAAGTGCATAACCCAGTACGGCAAGTAACACCCCTACTGGTGCTAAGGAGGGGTGAAAGGCCGCTGCAATGATGGGTGCTGATGCGGCGCCTCCAACATTAGCTTTACTGCCAACGGCTAAGAAAAAGAAAGGTGCGCGTATTATCTTGGCTACAATAATCAGCAGCCCGGAATGAATACTCATCCAAATGATGCCCACTAGTATCAGGCCTGGCTGCTCGACAATTTTCATCACATCCATCTTGGTGCCGATGATCACCACCAACAGATAAATAAACAAGCTGCCAAACTTAGAGGCGCCAGCGCCTTCGAGTTTATTAAAGCGTGTAAAGCTTAGTCCTAGCCCCATGGTGGTGGAAACAATGACGATCCAGAAAAAGTGGTTCGCCAGGATGCTTTCTGAAGTTGCCGGAATGGCTTTAAAGAATGGCGCCAGCACATCGCCAAGAAGGTGACAAAGCCCCACGGTGCCAAAAGCAATGGCGAAGATGGCTGTAAGCCTAGGTAGGTCCAGCTCTAGCTTCTCCCGGCCGTGGTACTCCTCTAAGCGACGCTTCACGTCATCAATCGCAGTGGTATCCGCTCCAAGCCAGCGATCAACTTTAGCATTGTTACCAGCTCCCCAAAGTAGAAAGGCCATCCAAATATTGGCAACGATAATATCGACTGTAACCATGGCCGAATAATTGGCTGGGTTATATTGGTATAGCTCCAGCATGGCGGCTTGGTTGGCGCCGCCACCAATCCAGCTACCAGCTAGCGTTGCAAGGCCTCTCCAAACCGCCTCTGGGCCGACACCACCGACTGTTTCCGGGCTAAACATAGACATAATAAGGATTGCCAAGGGGCCGCCGATTACGATGCCCACGGTGCCCACTAGAAACATAATAATGGCTTTATCGCCAAGTCGCATAATGGCCTTTAAGTCGATGCTTAACGTCATCAACACTAGGGCTGCTGGCAAAAAGTAGTTTTTCGCGATGGTCCAAAGGCCGGAGCCCTTAGAAGAAATAACACCAAAGGTGTTTAATAGCGAAGGTATTAGGTAGCAAATCAATAGCATTGGAACAATGCTGTAAAAGCGCTTCCACCGAGGGCCGGCATTGTTGGCGGTATGCATGATTAACGCAAGGATAAGTGCTAGCAGGCCGAAGCTTACAGCATCATTGGTAATCAGTGGGCCGGTTGAATTCATAATCATTCCTCAGCTCTCTGGGAGCCTTATTGTTGTAATCGCTCAGAGCAGGCCTTTGCTGCAAAAGCTTTGTATTACTAAACGAAAAGCAGAGCCTTTGCCTCCGTAAGCAGGGTAATTTGTTGAGATATTGATCATTAAGCCCGCAAATCAAGCTTGTTATAGTGGGTATGTTAGCGCTAACTATGCCTTTAAGGCTTGTCTGATATAGCTCCAGAAAAACGACTACCTAAAGCTTCAAAAAATGCATTGATTTACTTGTAAGGTATTAATTTAAAGGTTAAATTAACCTTAAATTAACGCCAGATAAAAATAATGAGGTGAATCATGAGCGCAAACCACTACTTTCATCGCGACCACTTTAAGTTAGGTACATTCTCGGCTAACTGTTCCGGCGGCTTGGCAGTCACCAAGGTGCCTGAGCGCTGGGATAATAGTTGGGAGAATAATCTGCAGATGGCAAAGATGGCCGATGAAGCGGGCTTTGACTTCTTACTGCCTATTGCTCGCTGGATTGGTTATGGTGGCGATACCAATTTCCACGGCAATGTTTTGGAAACCATCACCTGGGCAACAGCTTTGTTGGCTCACACCAAAAATATTCATGTCTTCTCGACCATCCACACCTCCTGCAACCACCCTGTGGTACTGGCTAAGCAGATTGCTACCATGGATCATATCGGTGGCGGCCGTGCAGGTTTGAATGTGGTGTGTGGCTGGAACCGTCCTGAGTATGAGGCGCTGGGCCAGGAATTGCCTGATGATCATGAGACCCGTTATGCTTATGGCCAAGAGTGGTTTGATATTGTGAAACGTCTATGGAAAGAAAATGAGGCTTTCGATTATGAGGGGGCTTGGCACAAGCTAAAGCAAACTTACTCGCTACCACACCCGGTGCAAAACAATGTACCCATCTTTAATGCAGCGGGCTCTGCTCAAGGGCGTGAGTTTGCTGTCAATAATGCTGATTTTTTATTTACACCAGCAATGGATTTGGAGAAGACGTCGCAGGACATTAAAGATATTAAAGCGGCTGGTAAAAACGTTGGTCGTGATATTGGTGTGCTAACGTTGTCATTCTCAGTGTGTCGTCCAACTAAGAAAGAGGCCGAGGAGTATCACCGCTACTACGCCGAAGAGAATGCCGATTGGGGTGCGGTGGATAATATTACCCGGATTATGTTTGAGAATGCTGAGTCTTTCCCGAAAGATCAAATTTTACAAATGAAGCAAGCGATGGCTACGGGTCATGGTGGCTTCCCGCTAGTGGGTGATCCAGATACTGTAGCGGATGGCCTAGAGTCGCTTCACAATGCTGGTTTTGGCGGCAGTGTTTTAGGCTTTGTCGACTACGTAAAAGAGATGCCTTACTTTATTCAAGAAGTGGTTCCACGTTTAGAGCGTAAAGGTATCCGTATGCCGGTCACTGCTGACAGCTAAAGCGTCTTTGCTCTACATAGCTTTATTTAGTCTGTTTATAAAAGGCTAAATGGTAAACAAAAAAGCACAACAGCGGGTGCCTCTGTTGTGCTTTTTCGTTATTCTAGGCTTGAAGTTTTTATACCAAGGAAGCCGATGAACAATAACAATGTAACTAGCCAAGACAGCAACGAAATTCTAGATAAAAAATGGCACTTGGCAACGGATACTCATGAGGTTGCACTAACTGAGTTAGAGTTTGCCTTATTTCGAATATCCGAAGCCTTCGAACGCTGGCAGTCAGACTGCTTAGCCTGTTGTGTAGAGGGCAACTTTAGCGGCACCGACAATGCCCTGTTGCATATGATTCGCATGCATGATCGTCCTAAGAGTATTTCTGATTTAGCTCGTTTGTTGAATCGCGATGATCTGTCGAACCTGCAATACAGTTTGCGCAAAATGAGCAAGGCTGGATTGATTGAAAAAGCGAAGGGTGATAGTAAAAAAGGCGTGACCTATCAAGTCACAGAAGTTGGTATGCAGGTCACCGATCGATATGCCAAGTATCGCCAAGAGTTATTGCTGAGTTTAACGGGCTCGATTGCTGAGTTTGAAGGCAAGCTAAATGGCGCAACTCAAGCTCTTAATTTAATGGTGGGTATGTACGATCAGGCTGCATGTGTGGCGGCATCTCACAAAGGTAGCTAAGGTGTAATTTGGAAAATAGAAAACAGCTTAGTGTGTTCGTGGAGTTTAGCCAGAACGCCTTAAGCTGTTTTTTATGTCTGGGGTCTATCCTTGTCGAGCTAGTTTAATCAAGAGTTGCTATCAGAAAACAATTGATCTTCCAGGCTAAGCCCCTTTTTAAGCTGCTGGTACTCTATGCCTGAGTTGGCTAGCAATTCCAGCAGCTGGCGATCGAAACCCTTTTCCTTAGCGTTGTAGCGAATCGATAGATGCCTTGCATTACGGCTGCCGGCGTGCTGAAAAGAAGGAAGGCGGCTAAGTTGTTGGCGTAGTTGTTCAGCTTGTTCCTGGCAGAGCTCGATTTCAATAACGGCACTGTCGCCAGTGTTGTTTTGATGACTCTGGTGCTCTTGTAAAACCCCATGTTCAATATACAGCACTCGTTGGCAGAGCTTTTCTAGTTCAGCAATATTATGGGAGCTGATAATGAAGGTCTGTTTGTGCGACTGTTGCTCAATAATGTTTCGAATTAAACGTGCATTATTAGGGTCTACACCCGCAGTGGGCTCGTCGAGTAACACCAGCTCTGGATCGCCAATTAGGGCCTGCGCAAATAGTACTCGCTTATTCATACCATGGCTGAGCTGCTGTGGTTTTTTGTCGGCTGATTCAGCAAGGTCAACAAGGCCAAGAACCCTCAAAGCCTCTTGTGTTGCAGCGGAGCTGCTAAAGCCTTGCAGGCGCGCAAGAAAGCTAAGCTGCTGCACAATACTTAGCTCTCTATCAAGCTGGGCATCCTGCGGCAGGCTGCCGATTCGCCCTTGTATCTTCGCGCTGTCGATGGGTTCGCCGAGTAGCTTGATATCACCGCTGCTGGCTTGTATGTAATTACAAAGCAGGCTAAAAAAAGTGGTTTTGCCAGCGCCATTGGGTCCGATTAAGGCAATCGGGCTGCCTTTGTCCAGGCGTAAGTTAGTCGACTCTAAAGCCTCGACCGTGCCAAAGCTTTTGCTTAGGTTGTGACATTCCAATAAGCTCATATGTCTTGCCTCTTCCACAGCCAAAGAGACAACACTAGTACCCAGCTACTTTGCAGAATCGGCAGGCCAATTGCGGGTAGGCATTCGCTGGCGGAACACTGTTCCAGTAACTGACTATGAGAGCCTGGTAATAAGCTATTGAACAAGGCAAATGGTGCGATGCTATTCGCGAGCCAAGAGAATAGCCAGCCGATAATAACCAGCCCGATAAATGCGAGCAGTAATGATCGAATAGGGCTGGAAGCAAAAATACTGCTTAAGCTCATTAAGGCAATGTAGGGCAGTCCCAGAAAAAATAATAATAGCCACATGACAATAGCGCCGCCAAGGCTGGCTTCAAAGCCGCCGCTTTGGCGGCTTAAACTAAGCGCTAGCGTACTGAAAATGGCGATGGCGAGAATGCCACCGAGTATCGCGGCTTTCGCCAGGCAGCGTCCAAGCACAACACTTAAACGATGGCTTCGAGCTTGCCAAAAGCGTAAGCGTCTAGCCTGGCGATCTTGAATCAATAAGTCGGCGCTAAGCAACATAACTAGCAAAGGTAAGCATAGCTCGAGCAGGTACCAGCAAATGGCCAGTTCATAGCTTGGCCAATCAAAGCGTTGTAGCAATTGAAGTTTGTCGAGAATCAACAGGCTGATGCCGCTTTCTTCACCACTTTCTATCAGGCGTGTGCTTGCCAAAATAACGTAGCGCAGTACGAGGCCCCAAGCGATAAGGAAGCTGCCGCCAAACAATAGCCATTTGAAACTGCTAAAGTTTCGTTTTAAATCATAGCTGGCATGAAGTAGGGAGGCCCGGCCAAAGCTTGGCGGGGCATGCAGATTACTCAAGGTGTATCCTTATTCTTGATTCTTATTGTATTACTAGCTGCTAGCCAGCGAAATTGGCTAGGCCAAATTGCGTGGTTTACTATCCTGTTGTGCAGCGCTGAATTCTGCCCAGCGTTTTTCAATCGCCTGCTGAATGCCTTTAGCGTCCAGCTGCTCTTTTTCTAGCAATTGCTGTGGCTTGCCGTGATCTACATAGCGATCATCCAAACCCAGTTGCAACATCGGAAGGCAAATACCTTGGCTATTTAAAAATTCGCTGACAGCACTTCCAGCGCCACCGGCGATAGCATTTTCTTCTATGGTGACAAGCAGCTGATGGCTACTAGCAATTTTTAAAATCAACTCTTCGTCGATAGGTTTCACCCAGCGCATATCGCATAGGCTGGCATCAACTGCGGCCGTGGCTTCTTTCGCCGCTTGCAAACGCGTGCCGAAATTTAAAATGGCAATGCGATTGTTTTTGCTTTGGCTTAATTGAATGCCTTTGCCAATAATGACCGTATCAAGGGTCTCTTCAATGCTGACACCAACACCGTTGCCGCGAGGGTATCGCACAGCAGATGGCCCATTGTATTGATAGGCAGTGCTCAGTAATTTGCGGCATTCATTCTCATCGGAAGGTGCTGCGATGATCATATTGGGAATGCAGCGCATAAAGGTAAGATCGAAGCTGCCGGCATGGGTAGGGCCGTCTTCACCGACCAAGCCGGCTCGGTCAATGGCAAAGGTGACATCAAGGTTTTGCAAAGCGACGTCATGAATTAATTGATCGTAGGCGCGTTGCAAAAAGGTCGAATAAATAGCGACTACCGGTTTTTGTCCTTCACAGGCCATGCCGGCTGCTAGTGTGACCGCGTGTTGCTCGGCAATCGCAACATCGTGGAAGCGTTCGCTATATTGCTCGGCAAATTTCACCATGCCAGAGCCTTCGCACATTGCTGGGGTAATACCGATTAATCGTTTGTCGGCCGCAGCTTGATCGCATAGCCAGGCGCCAAATACGTCTTGGTATTTAGGTGGTTTTGGTACCGCCGTTACTGGTGTGCTATTGGGCGCTTCAATTTTATTAAGCGCGTGATAGCCAACCGGATCTTCTTCGGCGGGGCTAAAACCTTTGCCTTTTTGAGTCACGATATGAAGCAACTTCGGGCCTTTAATATCCCGTAAATTTCTGAGGTCGTGGACAAGGCGAGGCAGGTCGTGGCCATCAATTGGGCCGATATAGTTAAAGCCCAGCTCTTCAAATAAAGTGCCAGGAGAAACCATGCCCTTCATATGTTCTTCAGTGCGGCGAGCAAATTCCCAAGCTTGCGGGATAGCGCTGAGCACTTTTTTGCTGCCTTCGCGCATTTGGTTATAAGTTTTGCTGGCCCAAATTCTAGAGAAATAGGTGGCTAGGCCGCCGACATTTTTGCTGATCGACATATTGTTATCGTTCAGAACAACCAGCATATCGGTTTCGGTATGGGCAGCGTGGTTTAAGGCTTCAAAAGCCATGCCCGCCGTCATCGCGCCATCGCCGATAATTGCAACAGCCTTGCGGCGTTGCTCGGGGTCTTGCTCTTGCTGAATAGCGTCTTGCTCAGCACCCAAAGCCATGCCTAATGCGGCGCTAATAGAGGTACTTGAATGGCCCACTCCAAAGGTGTCGAATTCACTCTCTTCGCGCTTTGGAAAGCCGGCTAAACCGTCTAGCTGACGTATGCTTTGCAACTCTTCTCGGCGCCCAGTAAGGATCTTATGGGGGTAGGTTTGGTGGCCTACATCCCATACCAAGCGGTCATCTGGAGTTTGATAGATGTAATGCAATGCAATGGTGAGCTCCACTACACCTAGCCCAGCACCAAAGTGGCCGCCGGTTTTCCCCACGCTGAACAGCAGGAACTCACGCAGCTGGCGCGCTAATTCTGGCAGCTGTTCTTCTTCCAGCTCACGTAATTGTGCTGGCGAATCGATGCTATCCAATAGGGGCGTCGATGGCCGCTCTAGGGGGATTTCTTTAAACATTCAGTACTAGGTCTCTAGGTTGCTAGGCAACCACATCATCAAGCTATCAGGGTTGTCACGGCCATGCTGTATCTGAGCTGGCGCGGAGGATCGTCCATTGTATTCGGCCCGGCCCGCCAACGCAAAGAACTGGCGGATAAGCAGGCCTATATATTAGACGATTAATGTGATCTTTCGACGATATAGTCGGCCAAAGCACGTAAGGCCTGGGCTTCTGGGCCAAAACCCGCTATGGCCTGTTGGGCATCTTGGCGCAGTTGCTCGGCCTTGGCTTGGGCTGCGGGCAGTCCTAGCAGCGACACATAGGTAGGCTTGTTAAGCTGTTCATCAGCACCTTGTTGCTTGCCAAGGGTATCGGTATCAGCGGTGACGTCTAAGATGTCATCCTGTACTTGAAAGGCTAGGCCAATGGCGTCTGAGTATTTATCTAGAGCTTGCAGCTGGGCTGCGTTGCTATTGCCAGAAGCGATGGCTCCCATGCGGATAGCAGCTCTAATAATACGACCTGTTTTTAGCTGGTGCATTTGCTCAAGTTGCGCAAGGCTAATGCGTTGATTAACCGAAGCCAAATCAATGGCTTGGCCGGCAACCATACCCGCTGCGCCAGAGGCGGAGGCCAATTCTTGAACCAGTCGCAGTTTGATTCGATCGGGGCAGTTGGCGATATTGCTCAGCTCGCTAAAAGCTTGGGTTTGCAGGGCATCTCCCGCCAAAATGGCGGTGGCTTCATCAAAAGCTATATGACAGGTTGGTAAGCCGCGTCGCAGCTTATCGTCATCCATCGCTGGTAAGTCGTCATGGATCAAACTGTAGGCGTGCATCATTTCGATAGCGGCTGCAGCGCTATTCACAGCAGGATTTTGGCTATTGCCGCAAGCTTCAGCACCGGCCATTACCAATAAAGGCCGCACTCTTTTACCACCGTTAGTTGCGCTGTATTGCATGGCGGCGAGCAGTGTAGCTTGCGGGCATTTTGCTCGGCTTAGCGCTTGGCTAATGGCTAGATCAGCGCGCTCTCGGCACTGCTGTACATAGGCGGAAAAATCGAAACTCACGGAGGTGCTTACCTTTTAATGGTGGATCAGCTTTCGCCGGTATCCTGAGTGTCAAAGGGTTGGCTTACTAACTGACCTTGCTGTTCCATTAATAGCTCAACCTTCTGCTCGGCAGCGCTGAGCTCTTGCTGGCATTGGCGGGTTAGCTTCACGCCTTTTTCAAATGCAGCGAGAGAGTCTTCAAGGCTCATGTCGCCGGCCTCCATGGCTTCTACTAGTGACTCGAGCTCGGCTAAAGAGGTCTCAAAACTCGGTTTTTTCTCTTTTGTCATGGTGTACTCAACGCTATGAAAAGAATGGCGCCACCCTACCTGACGCTAACAGCTTGGTCAATGCGCCTTTAGCTGCAAAAAACGGCGGCCCTTATGTCACGCCAATGTGAATGCAGGCGCCAAATTGTGAGCTTAAGCTGCTGGCTGTACTACATTTTAAAGATAAGGGGTTAACTTGTCTTGGGAATGGCCGATATAAGCCATAGCGAAACCTATAAACCACTCATTCTTCATGATGAGTGCACGCTAAGGAGCAATCTGTGGATTTAGCAACCATAGTCGGTATTATCGGCGCCTTTGGTCTTATCATCGTCACCATGCTAATGAGTGGCGACTTAGGTATGTTTGTAAACATACCGTCGCTGGTAATCGTAGTCGGCGGTAGTATTTTTGCGGTGATGGCCAAATTTGGCCTCGGCCAGTTTTTAGGCGTGGGCAAGATTATTGGTAAAGGTATGACCAATAAGCTCGAGCAGCCTGGCCCATTAATTGATGAAATTGTAGAGTTGGCTGATGCAGCGCGTAAAGGCGGTTTGCTATCACTCGAAGGTAAAGAGGTTAGCAGCGACTTTCTTCAAAAGGGCATTCAGCTCTTGGTGGATGGTCATGATGCCGATGTCGTTAAGCAGTTGCTGAGCAACGATAAAAAGCTCGCCGAAGAGCGCCACAAAATCGGCTCCAACATCATGATGTCTATGTCCAGTATGGCACCAGCAATGGGGATGATCGGAACCCTGATTGGTCTGGTGGCGATGTTGGCAAATATGGATGACCCAAAGTCGATTGGTCCGGCGATGGCGGTAGCACTATTGACCACACTTTATGGTGCGGTAATGGCGAACGCCTTCTGTGAGCCAATGGCCGACAAACTCAAATTGCGTGCCGCCGAAGAAGCGATGATCAAAAGCTTAGTGATCGATGCTTTGCTGGCCATTCAAGGCGGGCAAAACCCTCGTGTTATCGAATCTATGTTGCGCACCTATTTGCCGGAAGGCCAGCGCGAAGCATCTGAGTAGTGGGGGTGACAGATGAGTGATGAAGAAGAGCAAAGTTGTGATTGCGTTGAAGGCCTCCCCCCGTGGATGGGTACCTTTGCGGACTTGATGTCTCTATTGATGTGTTTCTTCGTATTGCTATTGTCATTCTCGGAGATGGACGCACAAAAATTTAAACGCTTAGCGGGTTCTCTTTCTCAGGCTTTTGGTGTGCAAACCAAACTGGCGGTGACAGATCCGCCAAAGGGCACCAGTATTATCGCCCGTGAATTTAGTCCTGCTATCCCAGAGCCAACACCGATCAATGAGATTTGGCAGAAGACCGAAGATATCACCCAGTCCAGTTTGGAATTCGATCAAGCCAATGAGTTTGATATCGAAAAGGGTGAAGAAAATCTAGAGGCCGGTGTCGAGAAGGCCAGCGATAAAGAGCTGCAAGAAAGGCTTGAAGAAAAACTCGAAGAGCTAGTAAAAGAAACGGAGCGCGATGCAGCTGTTCTAGCGCAAGCTTTGCAGGCGCAAATTGTCACTGGTGAAATTGAAATTGAGACCATTGGCCGAAAAATCATTATTCGAATTCGCGAGAAAGGTTCTTTTAAATCTGGCTCGGCAACACTAAGCGAAAAATATTTTCAGGTTTTAGAAGAGGTTTCAGCGGTACTGGCAAAGCAGCCTGGTAGGATTCAGGTGCAAGGGCATACTGATGATTTGCCAATTCGGACTAAACGATTTAGATCGAACTGGGAGCTCTCTACAGCGCGGGCGGTATCGGTTGCACATGCCTTGATGGTGGGCAAGCGGGTGGCAGAGAACCGTTTCGAAGTGGCCGGCTATGCGGCAACCAAGCCCTTAGTGGAAAACACCAATCGTAAAAACCGAGCCAAAAATCGCCGAGTTGAGATCATGATCAGTCAAGGCTTGGATGATGAACTGAATGAAGATGATAAGAAGTTGCTGCAAAATCAGGAAGGGCAGGACTTGTTGCGCAACCTAGACCTAGAACCACCAAATTATCAGTTTGAACTAAAACCAAACGAAATATTTTAAATCAGCAGTGGTATTGCCACTGCAATGACTGGAAGACACTATGAGCCATGAACGCCGCCGTTTTTTTCGTATTGACGACAGCATAGGTGTTGCCTATCGCCTACTGAGCGATGAAGAGCTGGCTGATCAGTTAGATGGAGAGATTAAGCCTGTCGATTCAATGAACTTGATCGCTTCATACGATAATAAAATAGCTAATCTATGTGGCCAATTGCAGACTCGCGATCCCTTGGTTGCGGAGCTGATGGAAACCTTAAACGCCAAATTAAGCGCGGTAATTAATCAACTAGAGCTGGATAGCCGCTTGGTTCGCCGCGTGGCTTATAAAGTTCATGAGGTGAATATCAGTGCTTGTGGTATGGCTCTATTCACCGATGAGTCGATACCAGAAGGTGCGACGATTAGTTTAGAAATGTCATTAAAACCCGGCAATCATTTGGTGCAGTGCTATGCCAGCGTCGTTTCATGTGGAATGGATGAAGAAAAGCAAAAATTCTACATCCGTATGGATTTTGCCAATATGAGTGAGCATGACCAAGAGATCTTGATTCAACATATTGTGCGCCGCCAAGGTGATCAGCTTAGAGAGGCTAGGCAAGATACCCGCATTGAAGTGGCGGGTGATGTGCAAGAAAACTGATTTGTACCAATAAGAACTGCGGAATGCAGTGAAACGTTTATACACTAGCCATAAAAAACCGGAGCATGCTCCGGTTTTTTATGGCTTCAAGCTGCTGTTTATTGGTTCAATAGGAAATCAATAACCGCCCCTAATTCTTGGCCAACCGCGCCGGGATCTACCAAGTATTTGCCGCCAACCAAAATAGATGGCACGCCGCGTAGGCGATACTTCTGTGCCGTATCGATAGAATCAGCAATAGCTTTGTGGGTATCTTGGGCATTCATATGCATTAAAATCTTGGCGGCATCTTCACCGCTAACTTCTGCTAAAAACTCGGCAATATCTGTTGGCGCAAACAACTTCTTACGATCTTTATGAATGGCATCAAATAGTGCTTGGTGAGTCTTATCGCTAATACCCAATTGCTCAGTGGCATAGAAGGCTTGGGCATGGGGGATCCAGTTGCGACCTAAAACGGCTGGTATGCGGCTAAAGGCGATATCGGCAGGCTTATGCTCTAGCCAGCTTTCTAAGGTTGGCTCAAAGGCGTAACAATGGCCGCAGCCATACCAGAAGAAGCCCGCTACAAATTTCGGAAGGCCCTTCGCAGAAATCTGGGGAGCAACGTCCTCATAGTGCTTGTGCTCCTGAAACTTAGCCTGGGCGCTTGCCAGCGAGCTAAACAGCGCCAGTGTAAGGCTGGCCAAAAGAGCGGTAAAACGCTTCATACTTATCTCCAAGATCTACAGGTCTCAATAAAAGGCCAAAGTGTATACCGTTTAGCCAAAGCCTGAAAGCAGGCGCAAGCTTAGCCTTTCTTTAATGAGAACTTAGAAGATCTTAGGTGAAATAGTTCCCCGTTTCAGGCTATAATCACGGTTCGCATTGCGAGGGTTTCAGGTCTGGCTGCTGCCAAAGCTTGAAACTCCGGGGCCGATTAGGATTCGACGCCGGTGACAAAACCTTAGGTGCATGTCGTGATGGTAGCCAATCACGTTAATCCAAAGCTGCACATTATTAGTTGCCAATGATGACAACTACGGTGCTCAACTAGCTGCGTAAGTAGCTTTTTGCTGTACCACCTAGGGGTACGCCCCTAGCGGTCCTTAACAAGGTGCCTATACCGCGTTACTGACTGTCATTCAGAATAGGATCGCAGCAATATTTGCTCAGGGTGGCGCTGCTAAACATTTAACTGAGATCGCAAATTACGTCACGCCCGCCGGGCTGTAAGGCGCTAAATTAACAGGCGGAACTAAACATGTAGACCCTAAGGCGGAGTGCTGACGGACGCGGGTTCAAATCCCGCCGGCTCCACCAATACCAAAAAAGGCCTATCCCTCGCGGGGTAGGCCTTTTTTGGTATTGGTGGAGCCGGCGTGTGAATGACCACGCCCCGGGTTCACAAAATCGCCCGGAGCGATTTTGGATTGCGGCGCCCAGCCGCAACCCCGAAGGGGTGAGCGCAGGAGCGCGAATCCAATCCCGCCCCAAGGATTCAGCCCAGCCAAAATATAAACCTACCTATTAAGCAGCACCGCCAACGGGGTCAGAACCCTCGGGTTCTGACCCCAAATTCATGCTCGATCGAAACACTCTTCTCCACCCCAAATCTAATTATTCGAATCCATAGAACAAACCTTTCAATAAATTCCGTTATTCATACACTCCATAGAACATTAAACTTTCTCCTAACTTAAACCTCCATCAAGGGCGTTTTAAATAACAGGAGCAAGGCAATGGGCCTACTAATCGAAGGACAGTGGCACGACCGCTGGTATGACACCGAGGGTAACGATGGCCATTTTCAACGTGAAGAGGCCCAGTTAAGGAATTGGATTACCGCTGATGGCCAAGAAGGCCCCAATGGTGCATTGGGTTTTAAAGCTGAGGCTGGCCGTTATCATTTGTATGTCTCCTTAGCCTGCCCTTGGGCGCACCGTACCTTGATCTTTAGAAAGCTTAAAAACCTTGAAGAATATGTCTCGGTTTCAGTTGTTAGCCCCGATATGTTGGATCAAGGTTGGAGTTTCAATAGTGCCGAGGGCAGCAGTGGTGATGATTTATTTGGCGCAAAGCAGCTGCATGAGATCTACACCCGTAATAAATCGGATTACAGTGGTCGAGTCACTGTGCCGCTATTGTGGGATAAATTAACAGGTTCGGTAGTCAGCAATGAATCCTCTGAAATTATCCGCATGTTTAACTCGGCCTTTAATGAGTTAAGCGGTAATCAAGATGACTATTATCCGAAAGAACTTGCCGCCGAAATTGATGAGATTAATAGTTGGGTATACCAAGATATCAACAACGGTGTATATCGTAGCGGCTTTGCTACCTCTCAAAAAGCCTATCAAGAGTCTTACGATCGCCTATTCTCTGCTTTGGATGGGGTAGAAGAAATTCTATCGGCGCAGCGATATTTAGTGGGCAAACAAATTAGCGAGGCTGATTGGCGATTATTTACAACACTGATTCGTTTTGATGCGGTGTACCATGGCCACTTCAAATGTAATCGCCAGCGTTTAGAAGATTTCCCCAATATCAGCAATTATGTGCGCGAATTATATCAATGGCCTGGAATAGCCGAGACTGTCGATTTTTATCATATTAAACGGCACTACTATTACAGCCACGATATGATCAACCCTAGCCGCGTTGTTCCTGCAGGCCCAGATATTGATTACTTCCGTCCACACGATAGAGGACGTTTTGAGTAATGCAAAAAGCAACTCTTGAACAATGGCGAATGTTTAGATCCGTTGCGGATGCTGGCGGTTTTAATCAGGCTGCACTCGTTGTACATAAAAGCCAGTCGACGATTCACCATGCGGTAAATAAGTTAGAAGAATCTCTGGGTATCAAACTGCTGACTGTAGTAGGGCGTCGCTCTCTTTTGACCGAAGCCGGGCGGCTGATGCTACGGCGCGCGGAATATTTATTAGAAGAGAGTGCACGCATAGAAGCCGTAGCCAAATCGCTTCAGGCAGGAGTTGAAACAGAGTTAAGGCTAGCTGTTGATAGCGCCTTCCCGAAAAATCTGCTCTACAAAGCACTAGATCAGGTTTCGCTTATCTACCCCCAGTTGCGCATCGATATCATGGAGACAGCGCTTTCTGGCGCCAATGAATTAACCGCAGCAGCGCGAGTAGATATTGCTCTTTCACCTCTGCCAATGCCCGAGGGTTTGAACGAAGAAATTTGTAATATTGAATTTGTAGCAGTGGCGCATAATCAGCATGCATTGTTTTCAAATGGTGCAGAGCTCAGCTATGAAAATATTAAATCTCATCGTCAAATTGTAGTGCGTGATTCAGCCGAGCATCAAAGTGTCGATGTGGGTTGGCTAGGTGCAGAACAGCGCTGGACGGTGAGTCATATGCAGGCTTCCATAGCGTTGTTGCAACAAGGTATGGGCTTTGCTTGGCTGCCACTACCAGCGGTCTCCAGCTTATTGCAAAGTGGCGAGTTAAAATTGATCCCCTTGGCAGAAGGAGCAAGGCGCAGTCAGAGTTTTTACTTGAATTACCAAGATCGCGACAAGCTTGGCCCTGCTGCCCGAGAATTTATGGGCGCCCTTCGTATGTGTAGTTATGATCTAAAGAACCCTGAGTTAGCGTAATCGAGGGCGGTATGAAGTATATTCGTCGAGGTTCACAAAGAGGCACAGCTAATTATGGCTGGCTGCAAAGTCGACATTCTTTCTCTTTTGCAAACTACTATGACCCAAAGTTTATGGGCTTCTCATCTCTGCAAGTTTTAAATGATGATCTGGTCATTGCTGGGGCAGGTTTTGGTGCCCATAGCCACCAAGATATGGAGATTCTATCCTATGTTGTAGAAGGAGCGATGGAGCACCGAGATAGCGAGGGTAATAGCTTTATTTTGCCAGCCGGAGATATTCAGTTAATGAGTGCAGGCCGCGGTATACGCCATTCTGAATATAACCACTCCAAAAATGAGCGTTTACGTTTTTTACAGATCTGGATAGAGCCCAATAGCCTTGGCGGGCAGCCAACTTACCAACAAAAAAGCCTACAGCAACATTTAACTGAAGAACTATTGCTTAGCCCTAGGGGGCAAGACGGCTCATTAAAAGTAAAACAAGATGTAGAGCTTAAAATGCTACGTCTTAAAACAGGCGAGAAGTGGAGCCATCAAGCTAGAGAGCGAGCCTGTTATGTACACCTGATTGCGGGGTCGGCCCGCTTAGCTGGTGAATTCCTGAAAGCGGGGGATGCCATGGCTATATCAGGCGAAGGCTTTTCCCTGGAGGCTATAAATAAACCTTGCCAGGCGCTGCTGTTCGATCTGCCCACACCATAAGTAGAAGTTGCCAGTGAGCTTGCCCTAAATAGCGCTAGAGCTTTGTTTTTAATTGGCCGGTATAAAGCTTTAACAAACTAATGAGCTTGCCGCCATAGATTTGTGATAATTCAAGATGAGATGGCTTTTAGCATTTGCACACATAAAAATGCTGGAGAAGCCCATGAAGCTTGCTGCGAAAACGGCCATATTTAGTGCATTGCTAATATTGATCGCCCTGCTCAATCTAATCTTTCATAATCAGAGTGCTCGTTTAGAGCAACAGTCTACCTTGTTGCTTTCTTCTTCAGAGACACTAGAGCGCGACATTAAAACCTTAGAGGCCAAAGCTGCCGCCTATGGGGCGAATGCGCCCAGGGATTACCAATCGTATTTTCGTGATGTAGCTTTGTATTACAAAGAGTTTGAAGCTGCCGTCAGTTCGCTGCAGCAAGATGATTTGCATTTGGGTGAACGTTTAGCGGATATCGATGGCGGCTCTCTCATATTGCAACTTAGTACAGCAGGGCTGACTCAAAGCCATCAGCAATGGCAGCTTGCCCTAACTAATTTTATTCGAAGTTATAACGAAGCTATTGGTGATAACAAGGATGAACCTAGGCTGGAGTGGGCGGCGCAAAAAATCCGCGAGCAAGGGCCAGGTTTGACTTCCTTAGCGAAGCTACTGGTTGAAAAAGCAGAGCTGTATAATCAGGAGCGTCAAAGAAAACAGCAGCAATTCGCTTTAAGTTTGGCATTGGCTGTTATTGTCGCCAGCTTGGTTTTCAGCTTTTGGTTTTTTATGGCGGTAGTTAAACCCGTTAAGCGTTTGGCAGAAACAACCAATAAAGTAGCAGAGGGTAATTTTGGTTTACAATTGGCGGCTAAGGGTAAAGACGAGGTTTCCGAAGTAACAACAGCGTTTAATTCATTGTCCATCCGGATCGATCTTATTCTTAAGCTGCTGGATCAACTTGAAGAGGGCGCCAGTGAACAGCAGACAGTGGATGCCGTTCTCGATATTTGTGGTGATTATTTTAATGTTGATTGGGCAGGGATTATTTCTTTACAGGAAGCTGAATTACGTTTGCAGGCCGCAAGCCCTGCCAGCAGCATGAAACGTTGGTTTGCTAAATCAGCAACGATAGAAGACGGTAATTTAGCTGAATTTATCGCTAGGCATATCATTGCGAAGAGACTTTGGACCGAAAAGGACATCGATAGCTTTGCAGTAAAAATCAAAGATAGTCGCTTGATGCGTGAGCTTATGCGCAATACTCATGCCCATTCAATTTTGGGTATTCCTCTCGGGGAGGCTGGACAGCGTCGCGGGATGTTATTGTTAGCGAGTCAGGATCAAGGCCTGCTGGATGGAAAAAGAGGCGAGCTTCTTATGAAGCTCACCCCTTTGATTTCTCAGCGCACAATGGGTGCTAGTCAAAGTGTTGCATAGCTTTGCTATTTATCTGGCTGTAGCTGTCTGCGCCTAATATGACGGCTCCCTAGTCCGATCAAACTAACAAATAGTAGTGCAAGAACAGCAAGAGGAGTGCTGGGTACGCCGGTAGGATTACCTAGCGCTCTTACAACTACAGCTATTGGGTCGACAATGCGGCCGTCGACAGGTGTATCATCACCAAGCCCACCATCTGTAAGCGAGTAGCGAATTTCATTGTTGTTTTTATCGATTACAGCTGAGTTGAGTGTGTACCAGCTTTTACTCCCAGAAAAATTCGGTGCCTGGTGGCCAAATTTCTGTACTTCAACTAACTGTCCTGCCGCTGCATCAGGCAAGCTATCGTAAACTAGGCGGATATCGGCCTGATTACAAGGTAGCTCGAATGAAATTGCGGAGCCCCAGAGGTTAAAGCTAGAGCTGTCTACATTACTTAATGCTAACTGCTCTACTTGGTTGCAGCCGCCGCTAACTTCAAAAAGAATATTGCCCACGGAGCTACCACGAAGAGTGGCGACATTAGATTGAGTAAAATCGGCTATTCCATCTGAGTTTAGATCGAAGCCAGAGTTAAATTCTTCATCATCGCTTACCCCGTCACCGTCGCGATCAGCAGGAGCTGTGCTTAGCTCTGAGCTTGATGCATCGGCAAACTGATTATCTGCGACTATCTGTAGAATTCCTACGGAGGCTGGGAATTGTGTGGCATTGGAGTTTAAGCTTATTCCACCAATTAGGCTTCTTGCAGCAAAATGCCCGGGCGAAGCGCCTAGGTTGCTAGTAAGGTCTACCGTCACTTCACAATAGCCGTTAGCAGGGATTGAAAAATCTCTCAGAAACATAGTTGTTACGTTGACGCTAAGAGTAGAGCCTACACCGCAGATGTCGGTAGCATTGCTGGCTACAAAATTTCCAGGGAAGTCCCGGATAACGTCAAGTATTCCATTTGTTGCCTCGAAATTAGACGTGTTTTCAAGGCGCAGTGTTAGGCTAACGGATTCGTTCGCTTCAATATGATCTTTAGAAAAAGCTAAGCTGGCTATTACCGGGCTACTTTGTAAGTTCAAAGAACTGCTTGGGATAGCGGTGATAAGTCCTGTTTCGACGGCTGTAAACTGTGTGTTTTCTAGCTCGAGAGAGTAGGCTCCAGGGGCGAGGTTAGCATCATTTACAATATCGAAAGTGATACCGCAACGCTGCCCTGATGCAAGATCCAAATCGCTAATCTGTATGCGTGTACCATTATTATCGATGCTTGCACCTTGGCAGCTTGTATCGCTGCTAAGGTTACTGATAACGCCAATGGTTGTGCTGCCCTGATTTAATTCAAGTTGAATATCGTTTTTGGCACTTGGTGGGTCAATAGACAGCAAGGGGCTGCCATTATCGATATAAAGTTGGAATCTAGACGTGTTCGAGGCTTGCAAATAAGGCGATTCGCCCACGCTTAGCAGGTGTTCAATAAATATCTTTGGTCCACCAACAAGTTCTACAGCAGTTGCAGGAACCTCTCGACTATACTGTTCACCTGACACGGAACTCACTACCAGGAAGCTGGGAATCTCTAACTGTCGAGAGAAGTTGCTATTTGGGCTGCTTAAAATGAAGTCCAGCTGGCAATTGCCACCAGCACTGAGAATTCCGCCTCGAACAAGCAGTTGACGTTCATTGTTGTTAATTGTTTGGCTTATGAGGGATCCAGGGCCGCAGGAATTGTCAGCTGGTAGTGTTTTGACATTGAGCTCCGGAGGAAGTGTTAAAGAAGCTGCTATATCTGAAGCGGTACTTGTTGTGCTTGAATTTCTTATCTCTAGGCTTAAAGTTGTATCATCGCCAGCACTAATTGCCGAGCTTGAAAAACTCAAACTGGCATCGACGGCTTCACTGATATTGAAGGAGCCTGCCGCGACGCTAAGTGCTGTGCGACTACTATTGATTAGTGCATCTGCAGTTGTAGTGATGTTCTGAAATTTTCCAGCAACTGCTCCCGCCGGAATCTCCAAATTAAAGGCGATGGTACATTCTTCATTGCTCAATAAATTGTTTATATTTGCACTGACTTCTCCACCGTTAAATTGCACGCCCGGGCAGGAGTTGACGCTGGCTGCTGGGCTTAAATTAGCGCCGCTAATATTTGCACCATAGTCACGTAGAAAATTAATGTCTTCAAGAGTGCTACGCTTGAGGTTTTTAATTCTTAGGGTTACCAGATCGCTGCCGCCCGGAGTCGCTTGGCCAGAACTCTCACTTAGTACAAGAATGTCGGCTGAATCATTTTCGATTAGCAAATTTTTGCTGCGTACTTTGCTGCTGACACCACTGAAGTAATTTGACTCTACATAAGCCGATGCTGTGCCTTCCGAAACTGCTACAACATCCGCATCGATTCTACACTCGCTAAAAAGCGTTCCAAAAGAAGAGATGCTAAATTCGCGGCGAGACTCATCTATAGTCGCAGAAAGGCCATTGCAGTTTGAGCTAATATCTACAGGGCTGGCGAAATATAGATTGTCCGATAGCCTTCCTTTTAAACCTCCACTGCTTACTATAGTGGGACCTATTTTTTCTATTACCGCTGAAAGTGTAGCTACTTCGCCAGGAACGAGGTTGTTTTTTGATATCTCCAATCGGTGGTTAATGTCGGGATCGCTTAGAGATACTGTCAGGTTTCCTGATGCAGGGTTTGCTATGGGTATAATTTGCCCTAGACTGTTTAAATCTGAAGTTGTAATGAAATGAGTCCCTACAGTCGGTGATGTCACCTTTACTGATGGTCTGCATAGGGTATCTTTTGCTAAGCGGCGAGCGCTAAATTCGACAACAGTTCCCCCGGCTGGAATTGGATTGATAACACCGCAATCACCGTTCCCGCTGTCTGGAATTAACTCCATTCCTGCAGGGAGAGTTACTGCAAAGTCTATATTCTCTAAAGGATCGACGGAATAAATGTCAAAAGTCAGTGTGCTAATATCGCCAGCTTCAATATTATTGGGTGAGCTACTTAAATTAAAGTTCACCTGAGCGTAGGCCGTGCTCACCCCTAAGCTTGTAAGCAAGCCAAGTAATAAACGTTTCATACTGTGCCTGCTTTAAGGTTGTTGGTTCTGTTTACGTACCGAGGCAAGCTCAGCTTTCAGCTGTTCCAGTTCCTGTTGTTGCTTAACAGTATAAAGAGTCAGCTCTTCTACCTTTTGTAATAGCTTAAGCTGCAATTGGCTCATATTGAGGCCATCTTTAGCCACCTCGGCGGCAGGCGGGATCTCGGGGAGGTGATGATTTTTTTGAACGAATTCTCCTAATTGTTGCAAAGGCATAAGGCTGTAGTCGTTAGCAAATACATAATCGGGGAAGTCGGCTTCTGCAACGCTGGTGGTGATATCCCCGGCAATGTTTAAGTCACCGTTAGGTAAAATGGCAAGTTTGCTTTGATTGTCCTGAGTAAAACTAAGGCCAAGTTCATTGGCTGAGATATCCCAGAAGCTCGCTGGAAAACCACCGCTGCTGTTTTGTTGTAATCGAATACTGGGCAGGTTGTTGCTATTAATGTGCAGAGACTTTTGGGCGTCGTCGGTCCCTAGCCCCAAGAAACCCTCATTGCTGATGTTGAGCGCATTTTCTGGTGCACCGGCCATTACCATAAATGGAATTCTGCTGGTGTTGACATCCTCAATAGCAAAAAAGTTACGGCCGCCGTTAGTGCTGTCATTTGCCACTAGTCGCCAATCATTAGTTGGAAATGACGCTGAGTTACTAGTATCTTGAAATAGTATTCGGGTATTGTTTTGCTTTAAAACAAGGCCATCAAAACCAAAGTTGATATTGATCGAGCAATCTACACCGACACACTGATTACCTACGATAATGTGGTCATCGAAAACTGTTTGGTCGGCAATTGAAAAAGAGCTTCCTAATGAAGCAACAAGACAGATTGTAGAAAATGTGGCGGCCCTAAGCATTATAACCCCTAAAGTTTTATGGTTAATTTAACCTTAAAGGATTACATGTGTAGGTCGAAAGTACCACCCCTCAAGTGGGGGGGGGTTGTTAACATTAATTAGGGCCGAAGTTTATATTACGGCAAGTCGCCACCTGGCAATCTGTATGACCTAGGAGCTCAAACAGATTGCTAAGCTGCCAATGTCAGTTTCTACACGTAGTATCGCGACCTGTTCAAATATGGTGCTCAAGCTAGAGATGTCTCGGCTAAAGACAGGGGGCTTGGCTTTATAGCTGCAATCGTCGGGAATGGTTTCCTTGGCAAAGTAGCCTGCCACCAAGTTTAAAAATTCTCCGCTGGCATCCCAAGCTAACTCGCTATCGACTTCATCTGTTGGGATTTTGATCAGTCGGCAAGCGATATCTGTCATTACTTGCTCTTTGCAGCCTAGGGTGATGGTGAGATCTCTAACACTTTCGATCGTGATGCTACTTAAAAAATATTCTTCAGGAGTATAGGGTAGCTCGCTGATTGATATTAGCCCTTGAAAGTGGGCCTGAGTCGCTAAGGCTCGCTGACTAAGTCGGCATGCAATCCCTGCTAAGGCATTGATATTGTAGGTGTTGCCATGTTGTTTAATAGCAGATTGAATTTGGGCGAGCGCTAAAGTTTGTTCATTGTGGTGAGCTTCTAACTGCTCACGTAGTTCATCGCTACTTAAGTGCCCGAGCTCAACTAGTACTTCGCCGAAAAACTTTCGCCCTTGCTTTTGTAGGCCAATAAGTTGTTGTAACTGTTCAACACTAATAAATTTCATGTTGACAGCGATATCACCAAAACGAGCGTCTTCGGCTTGTTGTCGTTGATTAACCTTCCTAGCCTGCTCCATACTTAGAAAGCCATGTTCTACGGCAATTTCACCCAGTAAAGGGTTATTTGCTCTTTGGAAGGCTAGAGCTTCTAGTAGTTGATCTTTATTAATCAAGCGGTGCTCTAATAAAAATTGACCGAAAAACTTAGTCGCCATCATCTTCTCCTGCTTTTTACAGCTCGCTCAATGTGCTAAGTAAAATGTCTTCTTCAAAAGGCTTTTGAATATAGGAAGATGCTCCATTGCGTAAGCATTCCTCAACATCAGATTCAGAACCGAGTGAGCTCAAAATGACGACTTTTGCTGAAGGGTTGTGTTGGACGATTTGGCGCAGTGCCGTTTTTCCATCGGTCTCTGGCATCACTAGATCGAGCAAGACTAAATCTGGATTGTGTGTTTTATAGGCCTCTGTTGCTTCTGTACCGTTGCTCGCTTCACCAACCACTTGGTAGCCGTTTCCCTGTAGCAAGCGTTTTGTCATCAGGCGAATAGATCGCGAATCATCGCAGATAAGCACCTTATTATTAGTCATAATTGCAGTTCCTTCGATAATGCATTGGGCAAGCGCTACTTGCGTATAAGCAAAAAACAGCGTTCATTTTTGAGTATAGGAGTGATTTGTAGCTTTGCAGATGGAAAGCCAGTTCAGGCATTGATAGTCAGTTAATACAGTTCACTTTCGATGCCTCATCGACTAGCGGTATATGGTTGTTTAAGCAAATTTCAGGCAATTTCTTTATGATCAATTTGGACAATAAATGAAGTGTGTACGCTAAGCTGGGCCGATCATCATAAGCTGACAACTTAAAGGCCAAAGTTCTAATTAATTCGCTTGATTAAGGCACTGGGCAAAGATTAATATAACCCTAAATTAATAGGGGCTAATGCAATGCTGGCTAAATTAGCCTCACTATAAAGTCAGCTCAATTTCGGCCGAAGTATTCGTATATGAGTTGTTACGAAATAATACCCTCAGGTGTCCATCAAGACCTGAATTTTGCCCCCTCTTTGCGTGTGGTCTTTGCCTTGCCGTGTGCGCTACGAATCAGTTTGCCTTGCTTGGAGTATGCCTGTGCCGACTGAGTCTCTCGCCTTGGCAGATTCCACCCTTTTGGATGCTATCCCCGATAGTTTGATTGTTTGCAACCATCAAGGAGAGATTCTTTGGTGTAACAAATCCATTCAGGAGTTATTGGGCTACGGAAAAGAAGAGTTGCAGGGGCAGCCGGTAGAGGTTCTATTGCCCGGTTCGATGCGTAATGTGCATAAGCGTCATCGTGAGCAATATGTAAAGGCGCCTACTCGCCGACCAATGGGCAATGCTGCTGAGCTTTTTGCTTTAGCTAAAGATGGCAGTAAGGTAGCTATTGATATTGAGCTGGCGCCGTTAAATTGGCACGGCCAAGCTTGTGTCTCTGCGGTATTGCGATGTAGAGAAACAAAATTAGCCTATGAGGCCGACCAGCAAAAGTTACTGCGTGAAAACGAAGAGCGCCTAAGACGCTCGCAGGCTATTGCGAAGATTGGAACTTGGGATTGGAACCTGCCTGAGGATCGGGTTACTTGGTCAGAGGAAATCTACTCTATTCTTGGGCTGCCTACCGATTTTGAAATTCATGGTATTCAAACGGTATATGATCTTGTTTTACCCGATGATGTTCAGATATTTAAAGAGAGCTTAATTGAAGGTGGCCGGCAAGGTTCTACCTTTGTATTCGAGCATCGCGTCGCTAAGGCTGATGGATCTATATGCCATATTCGACAAAACGGTGAAGCTTTTCTAAATGCAGATGGTGAAGTTGTACGTATGTTGGGGACCGCTCAGGACGTCACTCAAGAGTACGAGCGAACTCGACAGCTTCAGCTATCTCAAACCATTTTTGAAAATGCCAATGATGGCATTGTCGCTACTGATGCTGATTTTAATATTATTTCTGTAAATCCAAAGGTCGAGGAGCTGTGCGAGAGCTCTGCCGATCAGATGTTGGGACAGCACTTAATGACCTTGGCACCCCAGTACGCCAGGGAAGAACTCGTTCGTAAGCTGCAAGAAAGAGTGGTTAAAGAAGGCAGTTGGAGGGGGGAGGCAGAGCTGCTTGTAAAGAACGCTCCCAATGTACCTGTTGTGGCATCGGTTGCTGTTATAAAAAATGCGCAGGGTGATAATGATGGAGTGATTATAACGGTCACTGATATTTCCAAAATTAAAATGAACGAAGCTCAATTGGAGTTTCTAGCTCACTATGATCAGTTGACCCGCTTGCCAAACCGAACCTTGTTGCTACGTGAATTGACCGCCAAAGCAAACGGCAGTTTTGAAGGCGAATCTAGTTTGTATGTTTTATATATCGATTTGGATGGCTTCAAGCAAATTAATGATAGTCAAGGACATAGCGCCGGTGATGAACTTTTATCCGAGGTTGCTGAGCAGTTGCGTCATTGTGTTCCTGATCGGGCTCTAATCTCGCGACTCGGTGGTGATGAATTTGCTATAGTTTGTGATTTTTCTACTGTTGACGACGTAGAAATATTAGCACGTAAAGTTATTCGCCGACTGCAATTACGCAAAGAATTTTCTGAGTTTAGTGTTGGCATAAGTGCTAGTGTGGGTATAGCTTGTTGTCCTAAAGATGGTCGAGAGCCATTAGAGTTGATAAAAAAGCTGACCAAGCTATGTATGAAGCCAAAGCTAATGGTAAGAATGGCTTTGAGCACTATAGTGATAGCGTAGGTAGGTTGCTAAGGCAGAAGCTACAAATTACATCGGATTTGGCTAAAGCTCTGCAACAAAGGGATTTAAGTTTAGCTGTTCAGCCGAAACTGAATCTCCTCGACACTGCAGTCTTTTCTGTGGAGGCATTGGTTCGCTGGCCCCACCCGACAAAAGGTTTTATACCACCCGACAAGTTTATCCCCCTAGCGGAAGAGTCTGGCCAAATTTTAGATCTTGGTCGCCAGGTTCTAGCGATGTCTGCTGAGTTTGTGGCTAGCTGGAAAAAGCACAATAATGCTGATATATCAGTGGCTGTCAACCTATCGGCTAGACAGTTACATGATAGGCACTTACTTAATGATATCGCGGTAATTCTTAACTACTACGATGTGGATCCGGCCTGCTTTGAGTTTGAGGTGACAGAAAGTGTGGTAATGGATGATGTAGAAGCCAGTTTGTCAGTTATTAAGGCCCTTAAAAAAATGGGAGCACGATTTGCTATTGACGACTTTGGTACGGGCTACTCTTCATTGAGTTACTTAAGTAAGTTGCCGATCGATGTTTTAAAGGTTGACCGTAGCTTCATTACTAATCTTCCAGAAAATCAAGAAGATTTAGCCATTGTAGAGGCTATCATTTCAATGGCTAAAGGCCTTAATGTGGAAGTGGTTGCCGAAGGCGTAGAAACTCATGGTCAGTATTTGCTGTTGAAGGATTTGGGTTGCGAGCACTTGCAAGGCTATTTTCTTTCTAAGCCAGAGTCTCTGCAAAAGTATTTGCAGAGCCCCTGGCGATTTGATGGTTCTGTTTTGTCTTCTTGTATTGCTTAGCTTAGGCTTTCGTCCACTTTTGTTTTTGCATTTTGACCTAGTTTATACCAGTCGATGTTTCTCGTGCCCAACATTAATGCCGACAGTAATACAAAGACTAAAACACTACCCATAAGCAAGGCAAAGTCTTCAGCTTGAATAATTATGTACAACAAGGCCCACAAGCTGATAATGCCAATGGTAAACGAAAGTGTTAATGGTTTGCTGTTTAGAACCTTCCTCAGATAGCCGTATAACAATATTGAACAAGCTGTTACGGACACAAAATAGGCTAAGGCAAAGCCAATATGCTCAGCCAAGGCGAGTAGCAATAAATAAAATATAGCAATCGCTAGGCCGACAAAAGCATATTGAATAGGGTGCATGGAAAGCGTTTTAATATGTTCAATTATGTAGAACACCATAAAGCTTAAGCCAATCAGAAGAAAAGCATACTTGATTGCGCGTTCGGTTTTTAAATAAATGTCGACAGGGTTAATAAAATCCACACCCAACAATAAACGGTTTTTGCTCTCTATAACTGCGCAGGTATTTTGCTTTAAACAGCTTTCGATATAGCTAATGTTGTCCAGAGCAAAGTAGTTGCTTTGCCAATTGGCAGAGAAGGAGTCATCTTCAATCTGATAGTCATTGGGTAGTTGTGCCCCCATAAACTTTGGGTGAGGCCAATTAGCTTGCAGAGAAAATTGATTGTTCTGTGCCAGGGGGAGGTAGTAAAGCTCGCTCATGCCTTTTAGCTGCAGGCTAAGCTCAAAACGTAATGTCTCGTTCTTGGAATTATCGATTAGTTCATTAAGTGGGTAGTGTAAGCCTTGAGGGAGGTTCTTTAGTTTGCTGCCTACTTCAAAATCTCTCTTTAGTTCATTAACTTTCAGGCTTTGTTGTTCGAGGCCTCGCATGTCAGCAAAACTCAAACTTAAAATTGCTTGGCCTATGTGGCCAACAGTAGGATCGCTAGCGAGCTTATTTAACGCGGCATTTATATCTTCTGTTTGAAAGCTGCCGTTTAATTGAAAGCTGCTGCGATACACAGGGATTTCATAAATACCTTTTTTACGATTCTCTACCGATAACTCTGCCTCAAGAGAGGCTTCTCGAGCGGGTATCAATGTCCACAATTGGCGTGGGGCCGAGCTATAGCCATTGTCTTGGACGATAGCTTTGCTTTGATATGGGATGGCTATCACCGGGCTGCCGAGCCACTGTTTCCCGGTCCAGTGTCGCGCCACTGCGTATTGAGCTTGGTTTTGACTACTGGCCCTATCCTCGGTTTTGAGTTGCACCATGGTGATGGGAATAACAAGTAGCAAAAATAGAAAGAGCATCAGAATGAGTTTAAAGCTGGGTGATTTGAACATGTCTTAGCCTGAGAGTTTGGGTCAATTTTGTTGTTTTGCTTAATTTAAATCCCAAAAATGGCCAGTTTGCGCTGCAAATATGATCAAATATGGCGATAGTGTTGCTGTGGAGGTGGGTATGAATGCGATGGGTTGTTCGTCTCGTAAGGTCAAATAAGGCCTAATGCACACTTACTTCACATTCTTGCCATATAATGCCCCTCTAAAAATAGTGTTTTAACGCAATAGATTTAAAGCCTTAGATAAGACCTTTGATAAGAGAAGTAGCTATGTCTGATACCGCACAAAAACTAAGCAAAACCACAGTTGCCTTACATTGGGTAGTGGGCCTGATGATGATCGGCTTGCTGGCCGTTGGCGTTTATATGGAAGAGAACGAGGTTTATTCTCTTTACCCTATTCATAAGTCTTTAGGCGTCCTGATTCTTTTGGTGGTGTTGCCTCGAGTTATTAACCGTATGCGCAATGGCTGGCCAGAGCCTGCTAGCCAGTACACAGCGATTGAGAATATTCTTTCTAGAATTACTCACTATTTATTGATTGTTGGTACGCTATTGATGCCTATTTCAGGTGTGTTAATGTCTGCTATGGGTGGTCGTGGTGTCTATGTCTTTGGCCTGGAGTTATTTGGTAAAAACTTCGATGCTGTTGACCCTACTAAAATTGCACCGATCAATGAGTCATTGGCGGGTCTTGCTCACAGCTTGCATGGCTGGGGTGGTGATATCTTAATTGTAGCTATTGCCCTACATGTAATTGGAGCCGTTAAGCACCATGTGATCGATAAAGACGGCACTTTACGCCGCATGTTGGGTAAGTCAATCTAAGTCCTGGCTTTGATCGGCCCAGCATAGTGCTGGGCCATTATGGGCTAGCCTGAACAACGAGCTTATCCCCATGTCTGTTGATCCCAATCTTTACTCTCCCTTCCCCGGGCTTCAGCTGCCCAAGTTAAAGTCTTATAGCAAAAACTCCAAGGCGCTCAACGTCAAAGAGGTGGATGATCTATTTCACGATCTAAAGCTATCGAAACATGCATGGCGTGTTGTGGATAATCTGGAAATCTGTCGTAGTTATAGCCCAAGTGACTATTTAAGTGGCTTGGAGTTTGTTCAGTATTTAGCAGTGGCGGCGGAGCATTGCGATCATCACCCAGAAATCCACTTTAGTTATCGGCAAATCGAAATACGCTGGCACACTCACTTTGTAAAAGGTCTGCACTTTAACGATCTAGTCATGGCAAAATACAGCGATGAACTATTTGCCGCTTTAAGCGAGGGGAGCAGCACTTGAATACACTATATTGGCATGACTATGAAACCTGGGGTGAAGTGCCGAGCCTAGATAAGCCCAGCCAATTTGCAGGCATTAGGACCGATGAAGATCTAAACATCATTGGTGAGCCCCTGATGGTGTATTGCAAACCCAGTAGCGATACGCTGCCAAAGCCTGATGCCTGCTTAATCACGGGTATTAGCCCACAAAAAGCTCTGGCAGAGGGCTTGTCTGAGCCTGAGTTTATGGCGGCTATTGCAGCAGAATTGGCCGCTCCAGGTACTTGCGGTGTGGGTTATAACAGTATTCGCTTTGATGACGAGGTGAGCCGCTATGGTTTTTACCGTAACTTCTACGACCCCTATGAGCGTGAATGGAAAAACGGTAATTCTCGCTGGGATTTAATCGATGTCGTGCGCCTGTGTTGCGCACTGCGACCGGAAGGCATTGAATGGCCAAAACATGAGGATGGCAAACCAAGCTTTAAACTAGAGCATCTATCGGCCGCCAATGGTCTTGCTCATGAGGCCGCTCATGATGCCTTAAGTGATGTTTACGCCACGATCGCATTGGCGAAATTATTGAAGGAAAAACAGGCAGGCTTGTACAACTATGCTTATGGCTTGCGAGATAAACGCAAGGTTATGGAGCTTATTGATTTACAGAGCCGAAAGCCTCTGCTGCATATTTCTTCTATGTTTCCTGCGGAACGATTCTGTTCTGCACTGGTAATGCCTATCGCGATGCATCCTAAAAATAAGAACGCGGTAATCTGCTACGATCTTATGGTTGATCCGGAGCCTTTGCTCAATTTGCCAGCCGAGGAAATAATTCAGCGTTTGTATGCGCCAAGTGCAGAGCTGCCTGAAGGTATCGATCGCATAGCTTTAAAACTTGTTCATTTGAACAAAAGCCCAATGTTGGTTACCGCTGCGATGGTAAAAGACGCCGAAGAAGAGCGCTTGCAAATCAATTTGGCACAGTGCCGTCAAAACTGGAGCAAGATTAATAAAGCTATTTTGCAAGGTGGCTTGCTGGCAACGCTACAAAACGTATATTCCCATAATGAATTTTCTCCGCAGACAGATCCCGAGCGAATGCTTTACGAGGGCTTTTTTGCTGATGGCGATAAGGCCGTGATGGAGCGGGTGCGCAAGGCCGATGAAAATCAGCTAGCCGATAGCGGTATCCAGTTTCAAGATCAACGTTTGCAAGCGCTCTTGTTTCGCTATAAGGCTAGGCACTTTCCAAACAGTTTAACGGCTGAGGAAGCCGAAGAGTGGGAGGCCTTTCGCTTTGCTCGCTTGACTGAGTCAGAAGCTGGGGCATCCATTACTTTAGAAGATTTTTTTGAGAGAATTGCTTGGTGGCGAGAGCAAGCTGGTCTTAGTGAAAAACAGGCGGCTCTGCTGGATCAGCTGGAAGCCTATGGTGATGGCTTGCTGGCATAGCCATCACCTACACTGTCATAATGCGCTCGAACTCTAGCTCGAACTTACCGGTGACGATCTTTGCTTGAAATATTTTGGTTCGGCGATAACGCTTTTGCAAAAGACGCATTAGGACATCCTTGGCCTTTTCGTCCATAAAGGCGCCAAAATAAACAGCGGCAAGGTCTTCGGTTTCAAAGTGAACATCTTCAAACCAAGTTTTAGGGTCGCTGTTTTTTTCGGTTTCTTGGTAGCGAAAGCAGCGCCATTCTGCGACGTCTTTTTGATGCGGAGCTTTTTGTAGAAGCTTGCCCCTAAACTCATCTTTGTGATCTTCCGCATTGGCGGTCACAATGTTGTTGAGCTGTTGCTTAAGCGTGGTAATTTCTGGGCAAATACCCTTGTAGTTAACCTTTTCTGGGTAGTTAAAGTCACTATCGTCATGATCGCTACCGCGAAATTTTAGTGCGGCCCCAGTGTGCGCTGCGCCATAGTGCTCCCAAGCGCTCATGTTCTCTGCTTTAGCGCTGAAGCTGCAAATTCTCACCGAGCGGGAGTACTCACGCCAGTCTTGTATGATGGTTTGGATCTCGTTATAGCGCTGGTCTACCATTTGCACTAATAGTTCGCTGAGAACCTCTTCGGCCTCTTCTGGGGTGTCGAAGCGTTCTTCATCGCGCCAGCGGCGAATTGCCTTGGCGAGCGGGGAAACCCCCTTTGGGTCGTCTTTGGCGAAAATCATTGACGAGGCCATTTGAATAGTGGCTTTTAGCAGCTCACCATGGGTAAAGGTGAGTTGAGAGCTTGATGAAAGCTCGAAAATGTCATCAAACAGGCTGGGCGCACTCCAGCGCAGCTCCTGATTATTCAGAACTCTTCCAGCGCAGCCGGCACTGCAAAATTTGATGAGGTTTTCTTGGTTTAAAGCCACTTTGGTTCCTTTCAACGATACTGCGCGGGCCGCATAGATGGGGCATTCCCTTTTCGGCCCAGCCTACAGGCTGTTTTACTCTATAACTGTAGGTCACGATTCTTAAAAATTAAAGTTGTGTAGGGTATATCGGTCATATAAAACTAGCCTTTAGCGAAAACATTAGACTCTTTAGTAATCAAAGCTCCGCAGTTAGTGCGTGGAAGCGGCCATTTCCATAGGATGCTGTTGAAGGTGGCTACAACAAGCTACAATACGCCGGTTTCTTTTTCGCTGCCTGCATCGTTGCATAGATCTCCTGTAGGGCAGCGTTTTGGCTAATTTAGGGGGTTATGTGGATTTTAAAGGCGCCAATATCGTTTCAATCGGTCAGTTCGAACGAGCCGACATCGAAAGAGTATTCTCAGTAGCCGACCAAATGGAGCCTTATGCATTGCGCCATAAGGTAACCCGTGTGCTGGAGGGGGCCATTCTGGGCAATATGTTCTTTGAACCCAGTACTCGCACCAGGGTAAGTTTTGGCTGCGCCTTTAACCTACTTGGGGGTGAGGTGCGTGAAACTACGGGCTTTGAATCATCGGCCATCGCAAAAGGTGAATCGCTATACGATACCGCAAGGGTTCTATCGGGTTACAGTGATGTGATCTGTATGCGCCACCCAGCAGCAGGTTCTGTGGGTGAGTTCGCCGCTGCTAGCCGAGTGCCAGTGATTAACGGTGGTGACGGCCCAAATGAGCATCCAAGCCAGGCCTTGCTGGATTTGTATACCATTAAGAAAGAGCTTGCGGCCAACAATCGGGATATCGATGGTTTGCGTATCGCTATGATCGGCGATTTAAAGCATGGCCGTACAGTGCATTCGCTATGTAAGTTACTAATGCTTTATAAGAATGTGCAGCTGACCATGGTTTCACCACCGGAGCTAGCTATGCCTGAGGCGATCATTGAGCAATTGCGTGAAGCCGGGCATTCGGTGCTTATCTCCGATGATTTGGCGGCAAGTTTAGGTGATCAAGATATTGCCTACGCAACGCGTATCCAAGAAGAGCGCTTTTCTAGTCAGGAAGAGGCCGATCTTTATCGTGGGCGCTTTCGACTGAACCAAGCGGTTTACACTCAGTTTTGTAAACCCAATACCGTTATTATGCACCCATTGCCGCGAGACTCTCGTGAAAGTGCAAATGAATTGGATAATGATTTAAACCAGAATCCAAACTTGGCCATCTTTAGGCAGGCTGATAACGGTGTGCTTGTGCGCATGGCGCTTTTCGCCTTAGTGCTGGATGTCGCTGACCAGGTTGATAAATATTCTAAACCTGTAAATTGGTATCACCGTCGAAGCTGAGTCATTATCCATGAAAAAGGCCAGCAATTGCTGGCCTTTTTTTGTTTGAGGCTAAGATGTTTTAAAATTTTGCTTCATAGCGCAGGCCGAAGGCCAGCTCTCTTGATTCTATATTGTCGGCTTTAAGAAGGGATTGGTAGTCAATAAACCCTGATAAGCCATATTTAAATTGTGCAGCTAAGCCGAGACCTAAGCTAAAATAATTGCGGTCTGGAATATCTGAAACAATTAGCATTTCTTGAGTTGGGTTTGTGCTATCTAATCTAAATGGATCATGTACAAAACTAGCACGAATAATACCGTTTTGGTTTTTAAACTCGCGGTAGTAGTTGCCGTTTAGGTTTGCGATAAGTACGCCCCAGTCCATCAAGAATACACGAGATCCATGGAAGCCTAAGCCTAGAGTACCTGTGACGTTATCTTGCCCGCTGTATTGTAGTTCTAAGCCCGAGTCGCCTTGTTCCGCATAGCCGTCAATACTAGTGTCGCTATAGCTGAAGCTACCGTTGGGGCCGAATGTCCAAGGGCCGTTGTTATAATCCCAGCCAAAATCCAAAGTGGCCAGCAATTGTTCGCCGCTCGTGCTGCCGCCACGTCGTAAGTCTACTAAGCCAGACATATCTCGATATTTGATGTGACGGGTGACATCAAAATCGGAATCCGCATAGGTGAGGCTGCTGTCGATATAATAATTCTTATCGCTATAGTAGGAGGTGTACGCTGAGTAGAATGTGCTGCTGCCTTCCAAAACGCCGCCATCGTTAGCGTAATCGAGATCGCTGCTTGAGTAGCCGATTGCAATACCGCCAATAAATTTATCGGTAAAGCGATAATCCATACCTGCGGTAATGCCCTCAATATCTAGCTTGAAGCCGCTGTTGTTTTTGGTCGGGTCTCGCTCGCCATAAGAAATATTGCCGTTCATGAATAGGCCAAAGCGTGAGTCACTATAAATTTCAGGCTCAGCTTCGTCGCCACTTGCAGCGCCGCCGCCAATTAAGTTACGCCCTACGGCTGCAAACATATTGCCGTTTAAGCTGCCGCCATCAAGGCGCATATTTAAGCCGCTGACATCAATCAATGTCTTGCCGCCACGACGTAGCTGGGTAAAGCGGTTGCGCAGATTGCTTTGATGCATATTAGTAAAGCGTGCCGCGGTGATAATTATGGCTTCGGCTTCTTCACCGGCTATTTGATCTAAAGCATCAACAATATCAGCATCATCCAGGTCAGGATCACGTAGTTGCTCACAGCGATTACGGAGATTGTTTTGCCCTGTCGTTAAACCGTTCTGCTGACCTAGCTCAGACAGGCGTGGGCAAAGATCATCTAGGGCGCCGGCCACTGTGCCTTGCTCGGTATTCAGGCCAGAGGTGTCACTTAGCATGCGGGTTGTTTCTGGATCGAGCTCTTTCACCTCAGCAATAAAATCTACCGCCGCCATCTTGCCGTTGTTATCGGTAGCTACAACTCGTAGGGGGTGAGTACCAATGGGAAGTTTCGCACTGGTTGTCATTCCTGTGGCGATAGTATCGCCATCTTTGATCCAGTTGACGTCGTTGATCGGGTTGTCACTGACAATTTTACCGGTAGCGTCCAATACCACTTCGACTAAACCATCGCCATCAAAATCGGTAACACTGATATCTTCCTTGCTAATTTCAGGGGAGCCAGGTTCGTTGATATTAAGAATGTTTAAAACGGCGCTGGCTTGACTACCAAGGGTGGCCGAGCCAGTAGGGCTGCTTAATGAAAGTATTACTTTTTCGGTGGGCTCGTTCAGAATATCCGTGTTGATAGCAATGCTAAAGGTTTTATCTGCGGTGTCGCCAGCTGCCCAGTTTAAAGTGCCTGCGCTTGAGTTGTAATCACTAGAGGCGCTGGCGCTGTCATCGCTGGTCGCGTAGTTTACGCTGACGGCTCCATTGCTGCCGCCAATGCGGCTTACCGTAATAGTGGCTGTGCCAGCATCCTCATTTGCGTCATAGCTTGCAGCGCTAAAATTAAATTCTCCGCCAGGTTCAACATCATCTTCCTCGATAGTGAGCACCATTGCAGGGTCGAAGTTAAAACTTGCGGAACCTGTTAGGTTGCTTGCTAGAGCTTGGAAGGTCTCATCACCTTCAAATAAGTTATCGTTAATAATTGGAATGTTAACGGTTTTGTTGCCGGCCTCACCGGCAGACCAGCTAACCGTAGTGCTGGTGCTAGTATAGTCTGCTCCGGAAGTTGCAATGCCGCTGCTGGTAGCTGCCGATTTTATAATTGGGCTGGCATCCACTGTGGCAAAGTCAAAACTCAGGGCGCCTGTCGTACTTCCAGTGCGAGTAAAAGTAATACTGGCTTGGCCAGAGTTTTCCGCAAAGCTTCTTTGGCTACTGGCATTAATTTGCGGCGGCGCAGCAACAGCGTCGTTATCTATGATGCTGATATTTTGAAAGCCATCGGTGCTGCTGATTGTTAGCCCTGTTGCTTGATTAAGAAAGATATCGAAATTTTCATTACCTTCAACGTCGCTATCATCCGTAATGCCAAAGTTAACCTGTACAGTGGTTGGGTTGATAATAGTGTAATTCGGGCTAGAAATTGGGCCTGGGCCATCAAAAAGAATCGTTACCGTTTTCTCCTCGAAGTCATCGTTACTGGCGGCTGGTGATGTGCCAGATGTAGAAACCAAATCTACATTGGTAAGGCTAATAGGAAGTTGATCGATGCTAACGGTAGCTACGAGGGGGCCGGCTCCTTCATTGATACTATTAGCAGAGGTAACACTAACCTCGGGAGTACCTGGTGGTGAATCATTATCAAGTATTTCTAGCTCGAAGCGAGGCGTTGGGCCTGTGAATTGAATGCCAAAAATATCCCCCGGTACGATATAGATTGATTCGCTTGTTTCCGGAATTGTGTCACCAACAATATCGATAGTCATTGATTGCGTAAGTGAGCTACTAGAGTCCCAGCTGAGATAAGGTGGCGTACTCGGCAGTGTGTAATCACTCGTCTGAGTTGCTGCTGGATTACTGGCAAACGGTGTGTTTGTAATAAGCACTTCGTAAGCACTGGTAACAAAGCCTGTTCCTGCGGGAAGCTCGCTAAGTGTAAAGTCAACTACTACGCTAGAACTGCCTGAATCAGTTTCTACTACACTGCTGCCGCCGCTTGCGAGGGCAATTGTTATTGTTGGTTCATAGACTGTAAATGCGCTGCTGCCAGTACAGCCTGAAGAACAGTTAGGTCCACTAATGTCTGCAGAAACGTTATAACTATCTGCAAGTGCAATTTCTGCGGAGGTAAAAGTATAAGTAATGGGATTGCCTACGCCGACCGGAGCGGTACAAGTAAAGCCTGTAGTTGGAGGAGTAAGGTCTGGAGTACAATTGGGGCCGGCATTCCATCCCAAACTTGAACCTCCTGTGTTGCTTAGGGAAACTGGCACGCTGCTAGGGGAGTTTCCGCTTGGCACTTCTTCCACAGTCACTTCAAAGGTCATGGTGGAACCAATCACTTTGCTGGTGCCGCCACTTATGGTAGTTCCTGTAACCTGATAATCCTCGGCCTTAGAAACAGAACTGAAAAGCCCTACCCCAAGAAATAGTAACAGATGAAGAATCTTGCTATTTAATGACCCCTGGCTAAACATAATGTTGCTTTCCCTAAATTGTTCTACTTAAATAATTGGCGAACCTTATTCTGTTTTTCTAGGCTAAGGCGATTACAGGCTGTTACCGCAAAATATGGGATTTCCACAAATTGGGCTGCAGGTCTAAAAGGTAAAAATGTAATTATCTAACGAGGGCTGTAGTGCTTGCATTACTAGTATTAGTAGGCAGACGTTCAAATTACTAAAAGTTGTTGAGAATGAAAATCGTTTTTAACAATGTGGCTCATGACTCATGTGTTTGAGTTTTTTAATGGCAACTTGTTTAGAGCAAAAGTTGTTGCCTTTAGTGAGCTAGACAATTTTTAAAACATGGCAAATGGAATCGGTTCGCACCTTGGGTTATGTGTTGCAAGACAGGTTAAGCCCCTAGCTTGTTTTTCTGATCGTGCCCGCTAATCACTCCTAGTGCAGTTGTATCAGTTATGCCATCTAAGGCTGAATAGCTGCTGCCCTACAACACCCTTGGCACATGCCCAATGTGCTATCAAATTGCCTGTTTCTGGTGGTAATGCATAACGCATTCAAATTAGAACGACCACTTGACGAACGGCAAATACTTGTCCCAGAAACTGCTAGAGTGAATATATAGGCCATTAAAAGTTGCTTTAGACGCAATGGCACAAAGTGAAATCTTACTGAAGGGCGCTCCGCTTCTGGCTGCTTGGGTATATGCACGGTTATGGTGCGCAATAATTAAGCAAATAACCTAAAGTTATGGTGGATTTAAGCGATAACTTAATATCACGTTTTAATAATATGGGTGTTCGACAATGTTTGGATTTGGTTCTGCAGAGTTAGAGAGAGAAAACAACCAGCTAAAGGAAGAGCTGCGAGCCTGCAAATCTGTGCTGGGAATGCTTGATCAATCTATGGCGGTGATCGAGTTTGATCCTGCCGGTAATGTATTGAAGGCTAACGATAATTTTCTAAAAACAACCGGCTACTCGCTCAATGAAATTTTGGGTAAGCATCATCGTATGTTTTGCGCGCCAGACTATGCTCAGAGCGAAGAGTATCGTCAATTCTGGGAAGATCTGCGCAAAGGTCAGCTGGTATCCGGACGTTTCGATCGGGTAAATAAAGAGGGTGAAGTGGTCTGGCTTGAGGCGACTTATAATCCAATTCGTGGTCATAACGGTCAGGTCGAACGGGTAGTGAAATTCGCTGCTGATATTACAGCTCGCGTGATGGAGCAGCAGTCAATTAAGGCCAAAGTGGATGCTCTTAGCCGATCTTCTGCCATTATCGAATTCGAACCCGACGGTACTATTATCGATTGTAACGAGAACTTTTTAAGCACAGTGGGCTACAGCAAAGAACAGATTGTGGGTAAGCACCACAGTATGTTTTGCGATGCCGAATTGGTTGCTAGCGATGAATATAAGCAGATGTGGCAGCAGCTAAATAATGGCCAGTTTGCCGCTGGGCAATTCAAACGTGTTGATGCTAGCGGTCGTGTATTGTGGTTAGAGGCTTCTTATAATCCGGTTTACGATACCAAGGGGCGTTTATTCCGTGTAGTGAAGTTTGCTTCTGATATTACAAAGCAAACTGAGATGGCGCACCGCACTGAAGAGAGCGCGTCAATCGCCAGAAAGATTTCTGGTGAAACTTTAGATATCGCCAAGCAAGGCGGCACTGTTATCGAAAACGCCGCCCAAGAGATGAATAATATTGCGGGTTCCGTGAAGCAATCATCTGAGCATATCGAAAGTCTAAACGCACGCTCTACTCAAATTAACTCTATTATTAGCACCATCCAAGAGATTGCAGATCAAACTAATTTGCTAGCATTAAACGCTGCTATTGAAGCGGCCCGTGCAGGTGAGCAGGGTAGGGGCTTTGCGGTAGTTGCTGATGAGGTAAGGCAATTGGCGGCGAGAACCTCACAATCTACCTCTGAAATATCAACAATGATTCACTCCATCCAAGAGGATACATCTTCAGCATCGACCAGTATGGGTAAAACCTTAGAGCAAGCTCTACACGGTGTTGAATTGGCCCAAGAGACGGGTGAGGTTATTAATAAGATTCAAACTGCTTCGAGTGAAGTGGTGAGTGCGATAGATTCTTACTCACAAGCTGTGAGCTAAACACAGCTTAACTCGAAGGTGGGTTCTCTACCTTCGAGTGTTTTTCTCCTACCTTCGTTTTCTATTCATCCAGTGATAGCACCAGCTGATTGTAGCTAAGGTTTTTTTCCTTTAAATAATCTTCAACTATTTGCCAGGATCTATCAGGCGCACTTTTCTTGTCAGCTTTTGTTTCTTCTTCAAGCATGGCTTGATAGATCGGCTCCATAAAAGCAATGCCTTTAGGGTTAGCTTTTCGTCTTACAGAATAGTATCCGCGAAGAGCTCCTGTTTCGTCATGGTCGGGTGTGATGTTGGCAAAAACCCAATAAAACGAGCCGTCTTTGCAGCGATTTTTCACAAAACCAAAAAATTCATTTCCGGCTTTAAGCTCGGCCCACATTTGGCGATACACGCCGCGCGGCATATCTGGGTGGCGGACCAGATTGTGTTGTTTACCAACAATGTCTGTATCAAGGTATCCCGATACAAACATAAAGGTGCGGTTCACATAGGTGACTTTACCGCTGGTATCGGTTTTGCTGACAATAAATTCATCGTCATCAAGCATCACTTCCTTGTTCTGCAACGTCTGTGCTGTGCCGCTCTGCTGTTTGGGCATTGTGATACTCCAGGTTAAAGGGGGCTTGGGGTAGTTTCGGCTATGGTGTTGGGAATTCCAGTTACGCTGAGTTTTATATAGCGTTTTGTTGATTTGGATCGTGAAATTGCTTTGAGATTAGGTTCTGTGCGGGATTAGAGCCTTGCAGTAGCTGATAAGATTAGGTGAAGCGAAGTGGCAATCTATGCAGATGTTGTTAGCTGCAGGTTAGCGAGTGGCTGGGGGCTGATAAGGCCCTTTGGCTGTTCAACAGGAGCTTTGCTTCTTGGAAGTGCATCATATTATCAGGCACCAAGTATACTCTGGCTACTCGAACCCTCGTTAACACTAAAGTTCTTATAAAAACGTACATTTGGTTTAGTGAGCGGATGGACGGACTACCACTTTGTGGCGTGCATCACATTTTGGCTATAAAATGTATATTGCTATAACAACAATTGCTTGTTATGTCGCCTTGTTATCTAGCTGAAGTGTTTTTGAGAGTTCTGACCTGTTTTAGAGGGAATTGCAGTGACTAGTATTGCACCTAAAGATGTTCAAAATTTGCCAATAAGTGATCAAAAGGGGGTTGTTTTTGCAGTAAAGGGCAAAACCGTAGATCAAAATGGCAATTCCATCTCTGTGGGCGACAGCGTCACGAAGGGGCAAATTCTGCATACCGGCCCAGATTCAGCGGTATTGGTAAAGTTTGCTGGCGGAATGTTGGTGCTAGGTCATGAGCAACAAATCGATATTAATCAGCGTTTATTGGACCTGATTAAGTCAAACAAAGTTGATGATTCAATTGATGAAGGCGTGGATTTCGACCGTTTGGAGCAGGCCCTAGAAGAAGGGCTAAACCTAGAGGATTTGCTGCCAGCAACGGCGGCTGGCACGGCTCCTACCTCTTCAGGATCAGGTAGCGCAGCAGGTGCGGGTGTGCGCTTCGTGCTTACTGGCGAAGAAACAATCCCTTTGGCCGGCTTTGAAACTAATGCTCCTGGCACTGAGTTTACTGACCCCAATCAGCAGTCCGATGCCTTTGATTCCGTACCTGAGGCTACTGATGATACCGACTCTGTAAACAGTCTAGGAGTAGCTACAGGTAATGTGGTGACAGGTATTGATACCGCCAATGGCGATAGCAATACCGAGGATGGCAATGCTGATGACGGAGGGATAAACGGCTTTGCCGCTTCCGTTGTTGTGGGTGTTGCGACCGGAGCGGGCGCTGAGGTCAGCGATGGCAGCAATGTCGGTCAAGCCTTTAGCTCTGATAAAGGTACTTTGATTTTAAATGCTGATGGCTCCTACCAATACACGCCATTTAGAGAGGCAACTGGCCAAGACGTATTCAGTTACACAGTCAGTGATGCGGATGGTGATCTATCCACAGCAACCCTCACGATCAATATCGATGCAATTCCAAGTTTAGACATTGCACCTCCGGGCCCTGATGGCTCAGGTGCGAATCAGAATACAGTTAGCGAAGCTGGTTTGCCCAGCGGCACATCGGCGGGAGATGGTTCGAACATCACAGCAGGTGCGATTCAATACTTCGCTGGTGATGGTGCTGCCACTGTGCAAATTTCTGGTATTAATATTATCGTCAATGGCGAGTTGCAAGTATCCGAAGTGCAAGGCCAATTCGGGCGACTAATAATCACATCAGTCGACGCTAATAGTATTAATTACCGTTACGAACTTGATCAGGCTGCAGATCATAGTCTAGGAACGGTACAAGAAAACTTTTCCGTATTGATCAGTGACAGTGATGGCAATACAGCTGACGATATCAGCTCGACTTTAACTATCGAGATTATTGATGATACCCCGATAGCGCAAGACCAGAACGATGCTGTTGATGTGAGTTTACAGGCTACGGGCAATGTAATTACAGCTCAGGATGTAGCAGCTGGTGATGCAAACAATACTGATGGTGTGGCTGATCAGCTTGGCGCCGATGGCGCGGGCGCCGCAGTTGTAGTAGGTGTTGTCAGTGGCGACGGCGCTGAACAGAGCAATACCGGAGTAGGGCAAACAATTGTTTCTGACAAGGGAACATTGGTCTTAAATGCTGATGGCAGTTATCAATACACTGCTAACCCTGGTGCGTTTGGGGAAGATACATTCTCTTACACAATGCAAGACGCGGACGGCTCTACTGATGTTGCGACGTTGATCATCAATGTAGATGCGGCCAATATTTTGGATGACGGTAACGAAACCGCTACGCTTTTATCTGGCGAAACTAATTTGGGTAACGTTCTAGCGAATACCGATAACCCAGACGGTCCGGATCCGGCGGTGGTGACTAGTTTTGTTTTTAACGGAACAGAATATCAGGCCGGTGAGTCGGTCACTATTGCAGGAGTAGGCTCGCTTACAATTAGCGCCGACGGCAGTTACAGTTTTGGTGCTAGCTCTGGTTTTGCGGGCACAGTGCCAGCAGTTCAATACACAGTTAGTGATGGCGTTAACGAGGTTACCTCTACCTTAAATATCACGGTTATTGCGCCCAATATTCTAAGCGACGGCAGCGAAGTTGTGACGGTACCTGAAGATACTGTGGGTACCGGAAATATCTTGGCAAATCTTGTCAACCCAGATGGACCTTCCGAAACTTTGCTGGGCTTCACTGTTGATGGCAGCAGCTATACTCCTGGTCAAACAGCCACGATAAACGGTGTTGGTAGTTTATTTATTGATACCGATGGCTCGTTTACCTTCACACCAGAGCCAAATTATAACGGCCCGGTTCCTGTGGTCAGTTACTCCGTAACCGATGGAGTTGATACGGTCTCTTCTACTTTAACTATCTCCGTTGGTGCGGTGAATGATTTAAGTGATGACGACGAAATTCTTTCTACACCCGAAGACACACCTTTGTCAGATAACGTCCTTACTAATAGCGTAAACCCAGATGGCCCTGGGCCAGCTGAAGTTACAGGCTTTACGGTCGGCGGTACAAATTATGTGGCCGGTGATACTGCTACTATTGTTGATGGTGGTGTAACCGTAGGCGAGCTTACGCTTAACAGTGATGGCAGCTTTATCTTTAATCCTGCCAGCAACTATGCCGGCCCTGTTCCGGCTGTTAACTACACGGTAAGTGATGGTGCATCGTCGGTAAACTCAACTTTGAATTTGAGTGTAGGAGCGGTAAACGATTTAACGGATGGCGACGAAAGTGTCAGTACCAACGAAGACACTCCTACCAGTGGCAATGTTCTAGATAATAGCAGCAACCCAGATGGGCCAAGCCCAGCTACTGTAACTGGCTTTAGTATCGGTGGCACAAGCTACGCAGTAGGCACAACAGTTCCTGTTACTCAGGCTGGTGTAGCCATTGGTGATTTCACTTTAAACAGTGACGGCAGTTATACATTTAGTCCTGCACCAAACTATAACGGTGCAGGCCCTACGGTGGATTATCAGGTCACTGATGGAGTCGCCACAGTTAACTCTCAGTTACAAATAACCATTAACCCTGTAGATGATGGTGATCCGAGTGTCACTATCTCTGACAACAATGGCGCAGCTACTGGTGATGAAAGTGTGGCGGAAAACTCGAACATTGCCGCCAATACTTTTACTATCAGTGCGCCAGATGGCTTGGCAACCTTTACCATTGCCGGGCAGCTTATTAGTGCTGCAGCATTGGCGAATGCATCGTCCAGTAACATTAATGTTGCGGGCAGCGAAGGCACTTTGACTATCACCAATTACGATCCACCTAGCGGCGTAGTGACCTACAACTACGATCCGAGCGGAACAGCAAAAGACCATGCAGGTGGAGAAATTACTGACGCTTTTGCGGTTACCATTGAAGACTTAGCGGGCAGCACGGCTTCAGGCGTGTTGGATATTTTAGTTACAGATACCGCGCCTGTTGCTAATGCCGATTCGGATTCAACCAACGCTGTAACTAATGCAACTGGTAATGTTCGTACCGATGTTGGTGGTGCCGATGTAGATGGCGCTGATCCAGCAGCGATTACCGGCGTAGTTGCCGGTACACAAACCGGCGATATCTCTGGTGGTGTTAATACTTCAATTGCAGGCTCGCTTGGTTCGTTAACACTTCAAGCGGATGGCTCTTATACTTACACCCCAGGTGCAGGTGCGGCAGCACTTGCTGAAGGCGCAGCAGCCACCGATACATTCAGCTACACCTTAAAAGATAACGACGGAAGCTTCTCGACTACCACCGTAACGATTACTGTCACTGGAACAAGTGACGGTGCGCCAACTGTTACCATTGATGACAATAATGCTGGCGCTACAGGTGATGAAAGCGTTCAAGAAGATGGTACGGCAACTGGCAATACATTTACGATCAGTGCTCCGGATGGCTTAGGCTCGTT
>NZ_CANMSS010000015.1 GCF_947500695.1 uncultured Pseudoteredinibacter sp. | reverse complement strand
GCGCCGATGGTAGTGTGGGCTTTGCCCATGTGAGAGTAGGTCATCGTCAAGCTTTTATTCCAAAGAACCCCTGTCGGATATCCGGCAGGGGTTTTTTATTGCCTGTGGTTTATGCAACGTTTTTAGACATCTTTTTTTGGGTAATAAAAAGGCGCCTACGGCGCCCTTTAACGTGTTTTGAGTAAGCCGCTTAGTCGTCTTTAAACTCAGGTTCAGATTTACTGAGGAAGGCCATAAGGGCGGTCATTTGATCGCTGGAGTAGCCACTCAGGATCTGCTGCCTGTCTTCAAGGGCTAAGGCAGCCTCTAAGCTTTGCGCATTACTATTCACCCGAATTCCCTCTTTGGTAAGTCTAAGGCCCATAGGTGAATTGCGTAGCATATCGTTAGCTGCTGCCAGTGCTGTTTCAATAAGGTTTTCTTCACTTACGATGTCAGCCAAGAAGCCTTTATCCATGAGCTTTTTAGCGTCGTAAAATCGTCCAGTTAGCATCATTTCATTAGCTGCTGTACTGCCGATTATTCTGGGGAGAAAGTAACTAACGCCCATATCGCACCCAGTGAAACCTAAGCGAATAAATGCAGCGTTAGCCTTAAGACTCTCACTGCCATACCTCAAGTCACAAGCACACATTAGACCGAGCCCAAATCCACAGGCGGCGCCTTTGGCGATTGCGATGGTGGCCTGTGGAAGCTCATAAAGGAGCTTTAGTAGTCGTGAGAGTCTCTTTTGAATTTTTATGCGCTCTTTGTTATTCAGCGTTGCTCCTTCAGATAGGGGGCCCTCTAAGTCTAAACCTGCGCAAAACGCTTTGCCTTCGCCACAAATAATTACCACGCGTATATCATCATCGTAGCTTAGCGCGCTAAATACGGTCCAAAGCTCTTCTAGCATATCTAAGTTGATAGCATTGAGTTTGTCTGGTCGGTTTAGTTTAACCTGTAATGTTTTATCTTTATCGTTGAGGCTTAGAAACTGATAGTGGGCTTGTTTATAGTTATTGCTCATAGTGAATTTGCTTTTATTACGGTTGATGTTGTTTATGTTCTTATCAGGTTAAATATGTCATGCTGATTAGTCATACTAAGTTTTGGTGGTGTATAGACCTTACACACTGATTTAGACTGGTAAGCAATGGTAATGGAGCTACGTTCTTTACTATCTTACGCTCTTGATGTTATGGCACAAAAGGTACTTAACATGCATTCTCATTTATATGGCCAGTTTTCAAATAATATACGGTCAGCAGTTTTAATCTTTGGCACTGTATTGTTGGCATCAGCGGAGCTCACAGCAAAGCCTGCTAATGTACAGGATGAAATAAGCGGTTTATATGTTGTCGATTGTCTTTTGCCCGGTCAATTGCGAAAACTGGGGCGCACCACCTATATGACAGCAAGGCGGCCAATTAAGACAACTGCTGCTGACTGCAACATACGTGGTGGTGAATATACAGCCTATGACAGGGCAAATTATAAAACCGCTCTTAAGGTATGGATGCCAGCTGCCGAGCAGGGGGACCCAGAAGCGCAGGTCAATGTCGGTGAGATATTCGAGAAAGGCCTTGGCGGAGCGCCTAACTATGAGGCTGCCCTTATTTGGTATACCAAGGCGGCTGAGCAAGGTAATAAGCGTGGCCAATTCAATTTAGGCACTATGTATGAACAAGGGCTGGGTATTGAAAAAAACCAAGTAGTGGCACTTAACTGGTATCGTAAGGCTTGGGGTTTACCTGAAGATAGTGTGATGTTCCAGTCAGTCGCTAATGAGCAGCAAGCGGAACTTCGTAAACAATTAGAGGATGAACTGGCTGAGAAAAATGGACAGTTGAAGCTGCTTGAAACCCAAATTCAAAACCTTGAAGAAAAAAATAAAGGATTGAAGTCGACGCAAGCATTAAATACTCAGCAAAAATCAGAGCTTGCTTTATTAAAAGGCTTGGTAAAGGGCCTGCGGGAATCACAGAAAGAGGCAAAGACTAAACTAGAGGGGTTAGTATTAAGAACACCTGTCGCAGTTAGTCAGTTTGAGGCCCCTGCTACCGTTGAGGTGCAAACCAGTGGCGCCGCTGATGATATAAAACTAGATGATTTAAATTTTGGTAAATACTACGCCCTAATCATTGGTAACGAAGATTATGCAATGCTGAATGACCTCAGCACGGTTAGGAATGATGTAAAACAGTTAGCTGATATATTAGATAAGCAATATGGATTTGAGGTGCAATTGCTGCTGAATGGGGATCGCTTGAGTGTAATGAAAGCGGTTAACGCATTAAGTGAAAAACTCGAGGAAAACGACAACCTCCTAATTTATTACGCAGGTCATGGTAATCGTATTAGCACGGGTGAGCGAGAAGCGGGTTACTGGTTGCCAGTTAATGCTAACCCGCCGCCAGATGACAGTAGTTGGGTTCCCAACGAATTTGTAACTAATCACTTGGCTCGCCTTAAGGCCCGTCGCGTATTTGTAATCTCTGACTCATGTTACGCCGGCTTGTTGTCGAGCTCCCCAGGCTATTTGTTTTTCGCTGGCCAGCAAAAGAGTGAAAAGCAAACTAAAGAATATATTAAGTATAAGCTGCCTCGCCGTTCGAGATTGTTATTGACCTCTGGCGGAGATCGTCCAGTAATTGACAATGGTGATAATGGCCATTCCGTATTTGCCACAGCGTTATTGGATAAACTGAAAAGTAATAATCGTATATTAGCTGCACCTGAGTTATTCCAAGGTATTAAGTCAAAAGTTACCGATGAAGCCGGTAAATATGAATTTTTACAAGAGCCGGTGTACAAGTCGATCAAAGGTGCAGGACACGAAATCGGCGACTTTTTCTTTGTCCCCAAAGGTGTTTAGCTTTAGAAGCCTAGTTTAATGTCGCTTGAAAGATACCAGAGTGCCTTCATTGTCTTATGGGCGCTCATTGCCCAGGGCTGCGGAACGCAGCCCTTTAATTATGATGAATACGTGGACAACAATGGCCTTAATGCCTATTGGCAAGATGGTAGTAGTTTTCGGCATTGGTTAGTTGAAAAAAAAGGTGTTCGATCGAACGGGGTACTTAGGGTGTATATTGGTGGTGACGGGACCCCTTGGTTGCTGGGGCGCTATGTCAACGATGACCCAACGCCGCTAAACCCAATCGCATTGAAACTGATGAAATATGATTCTCAGCAGAGTTTGTATCTGGGGCGACCTTGCTACCATGGCTTGGAAGCTGCTTGTAACAATAGCTTGTGGACGAGTGCAAGGTATTCGCGAGAGGTGGTCGACTCCATGGTGAGTGCCCTTGAGGGGTATTTGTCTGATCGCGCTGGGAGCGAAAAGGGCGTCGAGCTTGTTGGGTATAGTGGAGGTGGCGCACTAGCTATGCTATTAGCATCTCGTGTAGATGCCGTGACTAAAGTGGTAACAGTGGCTGGAAACTTAGACCACTTTACCTGGACAAAGCGCTTGTCATATCTGCCTTTGCACGAGTCGTTAAATCCGATAGATCAAGCTCCGTTGGTAGATGTTGATGCTGTGCATATTATTGGCAGAGAAGACAGAAATATTCTTGCTGCAACGGTTAAAGAATTTGTTTCCCGTAAGGGTGGGAAGTACATTGAGCTAGATGGTTTTGATCACAGCTGTTGCTGGGAAACCGCATGGCCTTCACTGTTAAATGAAATAGATAAAGTTGACTAGAGATTTTCAAATATGAGCGATGATAAAACAACAATTAAAAGCAATGCTGATTTAGAGAAGACTCAAATTGCTTCAAACAATCAAGACAAGACTGTTGTATTGCCAGCTGAGGGTGAAAAAACAACGATTGTTGGTGATGAGACGACGATATTAGCCGACACTGTAAGCGGCCATGATGACGCTACTACAGTCCTAGCGCCAGCAGGCGGTGAAGATGCTACGATTGTTGCTAATGAGGCTGCGACCATAGTAAAAGATGATGCTACTGTTGTTAGCACCTCAGCCAAAACCTTGCTGGCAGAGGGCACGCGAGCCATGCCAAGGGTCGATGCCTCGCCCTTAGCTAAAATGGTGCAGGGATACGTTATCAAAGACCGCTTTGTTTTGGAGCGAAAGCTTGGCGAAGGCGGTATGGGAGCGGTATTTCACGCTAAGGACCTGCGCAAAGAGGAAGCCCGCGATCCAAACCCTTACGTTGCTATTAAGGTTATCACCGGTTTATTGCAAAAAAACTCAAAGGCCGTAATTGCACTACAACGTGAAACCAAAAAATCACAGACTCTAGCTCACCCCAATATTATTACTGTCTACGATTTTGATAGAGATGATGATATTTACTATATGACGATGGAGTCACTCAAAGGGCAAACTTTGGATGACTATATTCAGTCCGGGAAAGGAGAAGCGACTGAGAAAATTCGTTTTATCAATGATATTGCTAACGGAGTCTCTTATGCCCATAAGCGCAATATTATTCACTCAGATCTAAAGCCCGAAAATGTTTTTGTCACCGATGAGGGTGAAATCAAAATTCTGGATTTCGGTATTGCTAGGGCTTACGCCCAAGGTGAAGAGCAAGCCGCAGATCCTGATGAGCTGGTTGGTTTGACTCCTACCTATGCGAGTTATGAAATGTTTGAGGGCAGCGACCCTCACCCAAGCGATGATGTATATGCACTGGGCTTGATTGCCTATGAGCTGATGCAGGGTGCACATCCGTTTGGGAGAAGATCAGCACTTGAAGCTGAAAAAGAATCCCTTTCTGCAAAGAAACTAAAAAACCTTAAAGGTTATCAGTGGCAAGCTATCAGCAAAGCCTTGCAGTTTAAAAGGGCAGATCGCTTTGACGATGCCATTAGTTTTCAAAAGAAATTCTCTGGCGCAGGCTTATTGGTTAAACGCTTGAGTTTTGCCATGGCGGCAATGTTAACGGGCTTTGCGGTTTATATTGCTTTCTTTCAGCCAGAGGCTGGGCCAGATATTCCCTTTGATGAACTGCCGCCTGCTCAGCAGCAAAGTGTTTTGGCGAAACTTGAAGAAGGCAGGCAAGCAATACAGTTTGGTGACATCAACGGAGCACTATTTTATTTCGATGCGGCCTATCAAGAACACCCTAGGAACAAAGAAGCTGTTTTAGAGCTGCAAAAAGTAGTAGATCAATTAGTGGAAAACTTTGCTTCTGAAGGTATTTCTAAGACAGCTCAGTACGAAGCTGTAATCGAATTACTTAAATATGAATCTTTGTCCCAGAATAAAGGTCTTGTTGATTTAAAGGCTGAGCTGGAGAATTAGAAGGGGAGGTATCGGGCCCAAAAGGCTGGGCCCGTAAAGTATTAATTAGCTTGTGTGCTGACAATATTAAATTTTTGAGCGGCGTTGTCCCACTCTAGCTTAACAGTGTAATTTTGATTGTCGGCATTAACATTGTTCAGCGTGACCGTTTTCTGGTTGCTGATTGAAGAAGAGCCTCCAATGTTGACTGCGCTTACATAGCTGTCGTTAAAACTGGCAACCGTTACATTGCGCGTTATTGTTGCAACATTATCGTCAATGTCGTGAGCACGTACGCGAATCTGATGTTGGCCAGGGCTTAGTAGGCCCCAGTTAAACAGCATGGAATAGCCTGAGTTCCCAGATTTAGGGTACTGGCTAAAAGCCGATGCTACATCAGTTCTAACGCCTCCGTAAGGGATGCTCTGATAGCTACCGTTATCGATGCTGACTTCAACCAAGCGAATATCTTTTAAGCCAATAGCCCAGCCGCGAATATTGCTAATCCCGCTTTTCACTTGACTGCTATTTGGCTCTTCAATTGATAAGCGTACATCAGGGTCGTTGCTAGAGACGGGGTTAGGGTAAAGGATTCTCATCCCAGCCAAGTCGTCAGAAGTAGGACTAGTGATCGTACGGGTAGCAGCATTTGGGTGCATGATAGAGGGCTGATTGCTCTCGTCCCTAAGGCCTAAAGCATAGCCAATTTGCTTAATGGCAATTCTACGGACGTCTAATGGGTTTCCTGCAGTGCCCGGCTCGCTCCCCGATCCAAAGCCGTTATTATGACGGTCATATTGATACGCTTGGTTAAAAACAATATCTGCTTCACGATAAAACCCTGGCTGGCTTGGTCGGGTTTGCAATAAAGTAACTGCGTAAACGCCGCTGCCAAATACTTCACCGCAGACATCTGCGCTTAGGCCAATTCCGTTCTCAAATGGGGCTGTGTCGTTTCTAGTAGGAGCGTCTTCATTTGTTGCAACTGGCGAATTTGCTATTTCAGTATTTACACCGGTATAGCCCTCGCAAGGATCTCTGGTTTCATCGACAATTTCTATGTTTAACCCTTGGACTGGGTTGTTCCAAGCGCCCAGTGCTTCTTGAACAATGCTGTTCCAAGTTATAGGGTTGTCGTCGAAATCTAGGGATGGGACTGTCGCGGCGACGCCTACGTACATTTTAAATTGTCCGTTTTCCCATCTTGAGCCGCTAACCTCATACGCATTTGCAGTGGTAGCAATAGCTGCTCCTAATGAAATGCCTATTGTTTGCCAGGTTTTCATTATTTTAAGCCTCGGATCGCATCCTTAAATGAGCCTAAGTCCATAACTTGCTTTGCACCTGTGTCAAACTCAACACCCGCAGCAGTGTGATTGTTGATCTTTACAGCGCTGCTGATATTAGCTTGTTTGCCAGTATCAATTTCAGTAATCGCTTTGCCTAGGCTGTTGTAAATTTTGTCGCCGTTACTGCCTTGCTTAACAATGAAATGACCTTGCCCCCAACCTCTAAGCGGGTGTACGGTGTTGCCGCCAAGCTTCTCAACAAAGTAGATACCTCTTTCACCATAAGATGGCAGTTTCATGTCGCCTACTCTCATGGTGGCGCCATTGGCGGTGCCACCTAAGTAGCGTAGCTCAATTGTATCTTGAGCATATTTGCCTCGAACGACATCATTAACCTCAAAGCTGATGTAGGTATAAACTTTTTTACCTACCGCCTCGGAGCGAATGCCAACTACTTGCCCTTCGAAAATCATGTCTGATGTGGTCGCCAGATCGTTAATCGATTTTTGAGCGACACTGCTCGCAGAAACATTTAGAGCAGGTAGGGCCAAGGCGCAAGCCATTACGGCGGTGGCAATAGTACTGCGTAAAGTGTTCATTGTGTTTACCTTTTGTGTCGGTAGAGCAGGGCTCTTAAAATAATTTAATAATGTTGACGATATCAAATTGCTGGCTTGATGCGTTCCACTTAAGCTCAACTCGATACGGCTTGTTAATCACCATCACATCGTCGAGGGTTACCTTGTCGCCATTGGTGCTAACGCTTCCGGCTAGCTTTACTAGGTCAGCTGAAGATACAAACTGAGTGTCAAACTTTTCTACAATAGCTAGACCGCTGTCCGTTTTGATGTTGCCTAAGTTATCGATTGCTCGAGCGATAACCGTATGCGGACCTTCATCTAGGAGCGACCAATTTACGGCCATTGAGAAGCCAGAGCGGTCAGAGTTAGGATAGTTAGGGTAGGCACTGCCTACGTCGCCTCTAGCTGCCCCATAAGGGCTATTACCTTGCAAAACATTATCTATGTATATTTCTACTTCAGCGATACCTGCGTTAGCCACCGCCCAGCCGCGAATATTGCCGATTCCTGCGGTAATTTGGTTTGAGCTCGGTTCTTCAAGGTTGATAGCCATTGGAGAATTTGCACTTGAATATAGAGCGTTGAGCCCCTCAAAATCATCAGGGGTTGGCATTTCCATATTCATGTCGTCAATATTGTCAGCGTCATCGTAAAACGGCTGCATAATGGCTAGGTTTTCGGTTTCATGTCCTAGGCCAAATAGGTGCCCAAGCTCATGGACAGCTACACGCTTGAAGTCAAAGATATTTGGGCGAATCGGGCCGCTGTAGACATCCCAATTGACGGCGGTATTGAAGAGGATGTCACTATTTGAATAAAAGCCGCCGCTCGAAAAGGATACATTTACTGCTAGCGTTCCTGCATTCCAAGCTGTGCCGCAAATATCCCCCGCGAATGCTACGCCTGATAGGTCCCCGTCGTGAGGTGAGACAAAGCCCCCTGAGCCATTAGATATTCCGGCGCAGGGGTTGGCGGTGGCTTGAATCTTATTAATCTTAAGGCCTGGAGCACCTTGTGCCCAAGAGTCGATGGCCTCAGACATTGCATTATTCCAGTGGCTGAGCCCAGCAAGTGGCACTCCCGGTACAATTGGGATGTAGTTAATAGTAACTTCGCTATCCTGCCAACGCGGGCCTAGCAGTTGAAAAGATTGGGCGGGCATAACCAGTGCGGTACACAGGGCCCCTGCCAACAAAACTCTAGCTGATTTCTTCATGGTCTCATGTTTATCCATTTGAGCCTGAGTCAATTATAGACGTAGTTTGAAAGCTTTGCTTTCTAAGCGTCTGATTTTGCGGGATTTTCACATAGTGAAAATCAACCTTTAGTCAATGGTCGATTATTGGCCATATATGAGGATAATGCAATCATATAGGGTCTTAAAAGCGTATGTTAGTTCACTAAAAGGGCAAGTTTTAAGTGTGAATGGTTCATACATCCCGCTTTTTGCGCATTGAGTCATCTTTATTTATCTGGCTATAGAGGCGCTTCAGGGGCTCATTCATCTATCAGTTTTTTTACCCTTAGTCGATTTCGGCGACATCCCATTTTTGGGTGGCTGTGTTCCAGCGTAAAACGACTTTGTAGTTTTTACCTTCAGCTCTTACTTGGTTCAAGGTGATAGTATTGTTGCCGCTTACAGTTGCGCTGCTCAGGATCTGAACTTGGCTAGGGTCGCTGATGAATGCTGTGTCAAAGGCGTGAACCGTAAAGTTAGAAGACGTTGACTCTGTTCTGCCGGCGCTGTCGTAGGCTCTAACTTCCATATTGTGCTGGCCTGCTGGTAAGTTGCCCCAATTAAATATCATCGAGAAACCGGATTTGCTAGAGTTTTGGTAGCTAGGAAATCTTTGGCCTACATCTGCCCGGTCCCCACCGTAGGGAATATTTGTTGCATAGCTTCCGTTAACATAAAGCTCAATCCTTTGAATTGTGCTGATCCCTACGGCCCAGCCGCGAATATTTGTTACGCCGTTTGCAGCTTGATTGCTAGAAGGTTCCTCCAGGCTGATTTGGATGGCTGGAGTTGAATTGCCGCCGCCAGAGTTCCCTCCTCCACCGGTCGCGGGAGAGTAGATATCTCTGGCTCCATTTAAGTCATCTGTAGTTGGATTGAATATACTTCCAATAAACGGCGCCATAATGGCAGAATTTGTTTCTTCGTGATCAAGTCCAATTAAGTGCCCGAACTCATGCACAGCGACACGGCGAAAATCTAATGCGGATTGGGTGGTGCCGTCATAGACGCTCCAGCTTTCATTGCTATTGAACACAATGTCTGACTCGACATAGAAAGAGCCGAAGCTACGCGACAGTGTTACCGCAATTACATCTGTACCAAAGGCTTCATCGCAGGCTTGGGTATAAAAGCCGCTCGCGTTTTGATTGCCGTCTTCTGGGAATGCGCCGGTATAGCCAGCGCAGGCGTGAAAGCCATTATCTGTAAAGGTGATATTTAAGCCTTCGACCTGATCGCCCCATTTATTCGCAGCTTGCTGCATGGCACTGCTCCAATTTTGGCCTGCTGGGGTGGCGCCAGGAAAGGATGTGTCATAAGTCACGCTACCATTTTCCCAAGACGGGCCTAGCAACTTAAAAGCATTACTTGCGCCGCTAAAGACAATGCAGGTGACTGCAAGGGGTAAAAGACACTGTTTGAGCATAATACAGATCCATCAACATGTTTTAAAAACCTCGGGCTTTGAGTCGAGGCTAATGAGCTAATTCCACTACTATATAATGATATCGTCGCTTTTTGCCAATGCTTGACCGTGCAGCGGGTAGTTCTGCCGTTAGGCGAAAGTCGTTATTTCGGCAGCTTGTACTATTATTAGCCAAGGTCTTGAGAAATAAGACAAATCTATAATAAAGGGCTTGACGCCGGTATACCACCTCCCTATAATTCGCGGCCTTGGTTGAGGGCAAGCCCAATAAACCATGTTGATGCGGGGTGGAGCAGCTTGGTAGCTCGTCGGGCTCATAACCCGAAGGTCGTTGGTTCAAATCCAGCCCCCGCTACCAAATTCAGCGCGTGGCATTACTTAATTTGGTAGTGTGGACGCCTTCGAGAGGCCCCTTATTAGGGGCTTTTTCGTATCTGAGCGTTGGCGATTGAGACGCCAAATGTAGGAAATGGGCTATAGGCCCATTTTTTGTAGCTGTCTATAGGCGGTGTTGACCGTCGGGAAAAATTTTATGGCATCTAAACAGCAATTGGAGGAGCTACTGCGGCCAGTGGTAGAATCCCTTGCTTGTGAACTCTGGGGTTTGGAGTATTTGTCACAGGGTCGTCATACTACCTTACGACTCTATATTGAGTCTCCAGATGGCATCGGTGTTGAACACTGTGAGCAGGTCAGCCGCCAAGTGAGTGCGGTCATGGATGTAGAAGACCCAATTACTGGAGAGTATACCCTTGAGGTGTCATCCCCAGGGCTTGACCGTCCTTTATATACCTTGGAACAGTTTCAGCAGTATGTTGGAGAGAAGGTAAGTATTAAGTTGCGTCAGGCATTTGAAGGGCGCCGAAAATTTCAGGGCCGGTTAAATGGCGTTGAAGGTGATGAAATTCTCGTGGTAGTGGATAACGATGAGTATGTACTGCCGATCGAGTGGATAGAAAAAGCCAATGTCGAACCAAGCTTTTAGTGGTTTCGATTTTAATTAATGCGATTGCAATTAAGTGGTGGATTAAGAGGCACTTATGAGTAAAGAAATTTTATTGGTTGCTGATGCGGTTTCCAATGAGAAAGGCGTAGACAGGGAAATTATTTTCGAAGCTATTGAGTTAGCTTTGGCGACTGCGGCTAAAAAGCGATATGACGAAGAGTCAGACATCTATGTGGTGATTGACCGTCGTAATGGTGATTACGAGACTTTCCGTCGTTGGGAGGTTGTGGACGATGACACTTTGGCAATCTTGGGAACTCAGTTCACCACAGAAGAGGCCGCTGAGGCGAACCCAGATCTAAAAATTGGTGATGTTCACGAAGAGCAGATCGAAAATGTTGACTTCGGTCGTATCGCCGCCCAAACAGCAAAACAAGTTATTGTACAAAAAGTTCGCGAAGCTGAGCGCGCGCAGATCGTTGATGAGTATCGCGATAAAGTAGGCGAGCTAATCAGTGGTACCGTTAAAAAGGTCACTCGCGACAATATTATCGTCGACCTTGGTAATAATGCCGAAGGTTTGTTGGCTCGCGATCAGTTGGTTGGTCGTGAAGTCTTCCGTATGGGGGATCGAGTTCGTGCTTTCTTGGCTGATGTACGCCCAGAAGCTCGTGGCCCTCAGCTTTATTTGAGCCGCTCTGCGCCAGGCATGCTGATCGAGCTGTTCAAGATTGAAGTTCCAGAAATCTCTGAAGAAGTAATTGAGCTAAAAGGCGCTGCTCGCGATCCTGGTTCTCGTGCGAAAATTGCAGTTTCAACCAATGATGGTCGTATCGATCCAGTTGGAGCTTGTGTTGGTATGCGTGGTTCACGTGTACAAGCGGTTTCTAACGAGCTTGGTAATGAGCGCATTGATATTGTGTTGTGGGATGATAATCCTGCTCAATTTGTTATCAATGCAATGGCGCCGGCTGAGATTGAATCCATTGTGGTTGATGAAGATTCCTCTTCAATGGATGTTGCTGTTGAAGACGATAACTTGGCACAGGCAATTGGCCGCGCTGGTCAAAATGTTCGTTTGGCTTCTGAGCTTACCGGCTGGGAAATCAACGTCATGAGTGTTGCTGAGTGGGAAGAAAAACAACAAGCAGAAAGCGGCAACTATATGGAGCTCTTTATGGAAGCTCTGGATGTTGATGAAGATGTTGCTGGCGTGTTGGTTGAAGAGGGCTTCACTTCTCTTGAGGAAGTGGCGTATGTGCCGCTTGAAGAGATGTTAAATATCGAAGGCTTTGATGAAGACATTGCTGAAGAATTGCGCGCTCGTGCAAAAGATGCCTTGTTGACCCAGGCTTTGGCAACTGAAGAAGCTATTGAAAGTGCTCAGCCTGCTGAAGACCTGTTAACTATGGAAGGCATGGATAAAGCACTGGCTGTTCAGCTTGCAAGCCGTGGCATCCCAACCATGGAAGATTTAGCCGAGCAATCCGTCGATGAATTAATGGAAATTGATGGAATGGATGAAGAGCGTGCCGCGGCCTTAATTTTGAAAGCGCGTGAGCCCTGGTTTGCGGAAGACGCGGAATAATTGATTAACTGAGGAAAGATAATGGCTGAAGTAACAGTAAGCGAACTTGCCAAATCCGTAGGTGCCTCAGTTGAGAGGCTCCTCTCTCAAATGAAAGATGCTGGTTTGCAACAGACGTCTGCGGAACAGACCGTGACCGATGAAGAAAAGCAAACGCTTTTGGCTTTTTTGAAAAGTAGTCACGGTGATACCGGTGAAGCTCCTAAAAAGATCACTCTCAAACGTAAAACCACTACGACCTTGAAAACAGGCAGTGGCTCGGCCCGTAAAACTGTAAATGTAGAGGTACGTAAAAAACGTACTTACGTTAAGCGGGATCCTTTGGAGGAACAGTCAGAAGCTGCCGCTCCGGTAGAAGAGACTACTGTTGAGCCTGTGCTAGAAACTGAGCCTGCTCCGGTGGTTGAACCTGTGGTAGAAGAGCCAGCTGTAGAGGCTGCTGCAGAGCCAGAAGAGCCTGAGACTCCAGAAGTTGAAGAGGCGCCCAAGCAAGAAGAACCGGCATCTAGCTTTGTCGATGAAGCTGAGCAAAAGCGCCTTGCTGCAATTGAAGCTCGCCGCCAAGCTGAGGAAGAGGCTAAGCGTAGCAAGCAGGAAGCCGCCGAGAAGAAGAAACAAGAGACTGCTAAGAAGGCCGAATCTGCACCAGCAGACCCAGCGGCTATCGAAGCAGCTGCAAGCAAGCAGGAAGAAGAAAAAGGCAAACATGGTCAGGCTCCGAAGAAGCGTGCTAAGCATGAAGAAGCATCGGAAGAGATTGATAAGCCTAAAAAGGTTGTTAAGAAACCTACTGGCACCAAGAAGGCGCCAAAAGTTGACCTTTCTGTTCTAGATGACGAGATTGAGCCGGTACTTAAGGAGAATCCTCGTCGCAGCAAACCTGCCAAAGCGGCTAAGCCTGCTAGGCGTGCAGCCATCAAGCTGGCAGGTAATAAACACGGCTTTAAAAGGCCGACAGGAAAAATTGTGCACGAAGTAGAAATTGGCGAGAACATTATTGTTTCAGAACTCGCTCAGCAGATGAAGGTGAAGGGTGCCGAAGTTGTTAAAGCGCTAATGAAAATGGGCGTAATGGCTACCTTGAACCAAGCTATTGATGGCGAAACAGCAACATTAGTTGTTGAGGAGATGGGACATAAAGTAGTCGAGAAGGTTGAGAATACCCTTGAGTCCCAACTAGAGCAGAGTTTGTCTACTGAGGACGGTGAAAAAGCTCCACGTTCTCCGGTTGTTACCGTAATGGGTCACGTTGACCACGGTAAGACTTCTTTGCTGGACTATATTCGCAAAACCAAGGTTACCTCTGGCGAAGCGGGTGGTATTACTCAGCACATCGGTGCTTACCGAGTACCAACCAGTCACGGTGAAATTGCCTTCTTGGATACACCAGGTCACGCAGCCTTTACTGCTATGCGTGCACGTGGTGCTCAGTGTACCGACGTCGTTATTTTGGTGGTCGCTGCTGATGACGGTGTGATGCCGCAAACCGAAGAGGCTATTCAGCATGCTCGTGCCGCTGGTGTGCCTTTGGTTGTGGCTATCAACAAGATTGATAAAGAAACCGCTGATCCAGATCGTGTTAAAAACGAATTGGTTGCCAAAGAGGTTGTGCCAGAAGATTGGGGTGGTGATACACAGTTTATTGCTGTTTCTGCCCATACCGGTCAGGGTATCGATGAGCTTTTAGAAGCGGTTTCTCTACAAGCAGAATTGCTAGAGCTAGAAGCGCCAATTAATGTTCCTGCTCGTGGTGTTGTTGTTGAGTCGCGTATGGAAAAAGGCCGCGGTGTTGTCGCTACCCTATTGGTTCAAGGTGGCGGTTTGAAGCGTGGTGATGTCATTCTAGCTGGTCAAAGCTATGGTCGCGTTCGTGCGATGGTTAATGAGCACGGCAAGCAAGTTAAAGAAGCTGGGCCTTCTACTCCAGTTGAGATTTTGGGCTTGGATAGCGCCCCGAATGCTGGTGATGAGTTCGCGGTATTGGCCGATGAGCGTCAAGCTCGTGAGCTTGCTACCCAGCGTGCAGACAAGGCTCAGCAAGAGCGTCAGCAGCGTCAACAGGCAGCTAAACTTGAAAATATGTTTGCCAATATGGGCAGCGCCGATAAGAAAGTTTTACCAGTTGTTCTGAAAACTGACGTGCGTGGTTCCTTGGAAGCAATTGCGGCAGCACTTGCTGATATTGGTAACGATGAGGTAGAAGTTAACGTTGTTTCTTCTGGTGTTGGTGGCATCACCGAAAATGATGTCAACCTGGCTTTGACTAGTGGTGCAATTGTAATCGGATTTAATGTTCGAGCTGCGGCGGCGACTCGTAGCTTGGCCGAAGCGGAATCCATCGAAATTCGTTATTACAGCATTATTTACCAGCTAATCGATGAAGTGAAAGGCGCTCTTTCTGGCATGTTGGAGCCAGAGCGTGTTGAAGAGATTGTTGGTATTGCGGATGTTCGTGAAGTGTTCCGTTCACCGAAATTTGGTCAGGTTGCCGGTTGTATGGTTACCGAAGGTACCGTATATCGCAGCAAGCCAATTCGCGTACTGCGCGACAATGTTGTAATTTTTGAAGGCGAACTAGAATCTCTACGTCGCTTTAAAGACGATGTCCAAGATGTGCGTAATGGCATGGAGTGTGGTATCGGCGTTAAAGATTACGACGTTAAAGTTGGTGATCAGATCGAAGTTTATGATGTGAAAGAGGTAGCGCGCGAGCTCTAAGCTGGCGCCCCAACGATGGCTAGAGAATTTAAGCGTACTGACAGGCTGGGTGATGCAATTGCACGCAGCCTAGCTCAGCTGATTCAATTCGAAGTTCGCGATCCGCGTGTTCCCATGGTGAACGTTAACGATGTGCAACTTAGTCGTGACCTTTCTATGGCTAAGGTGTACGTGGCGTTTGTTGGGGAAGATGACCCCAAGAAATGCGAAGAGGCAGCTGAAGCATTAAATAATGCGGCTGGTTTTTTACGTAGCCAATTGGCTCGAGAGCTTGATGTGCGCACGACCCCTCGTTTGCAGTTCTTTTATGATGCAACTGCGCTTACCGGAAATCGCATGAGCAAGTTGATTGACGATGCGGTAGCAAAGGATCTCGCCAATAAGGGCGATGAATCTGAAAATACAGCAGAATAGTTATCATGGGTCGTAAACGTTTTAAAGGGCGCGCCTTAGACGGCGTGCTGGTTCTGCATAAAGATGCAGGCATGACATCGAACGATGCTCTACAGCAAGCTAAACGCTTATTCTTTGCGGCCAAAGCCGGCCATACCGGTGCTTTAGACCCTTTAGCTACCGGTGTTCTGCCGCTTTGTTTTGGTGAGGCTACCAAGTTTTCCCAGTATCTCTTGGATGCCGATAAGCGTTACAAAAGCACCTTTTGTTTGGGGGTGAGCACCGAGACAGGGGATGCCGACGGAGAGGTTAGAGAGCGTCAATCGGTGGATGGTCTTAACGAACCCGCTGTGGCTAAGGCTTTAGAAAACTTTCGCGGTGATATCAAACAAGTCCCTTCGATGTACTCGGCGCTTAAGCATAATGGCCAACCTTTGTATAAGCTGGCCCGTCAGGGCATCACGGTAGAGCGAGAAGCTCGTGATGTAACTGTTTACGAGCTTAAGTTGCTGGAGTTTCGCAGTGCAAAGGCCCTAGGTGAGGAATACGCCGAGCTTGATGTCGAGGTGTTTTGTTCAAAGGGGACCTATATTCGAAGCATCGCAGAGGATCTTGGTGAACTTCTAGGCTGTGGGGCCCATGTAAGTATGCTGCATCGTATGGCTGCTGGCCCCTTTGAAGAGGCCAGCGCTGTTAGCCTTGAGCAGCTTGCAGAGGAGCGCGGTGAAGGTTTGGCCGAAGTGTTAGATCACCACCTGCTAGCGACCGATGCTCCGGTGGCCCAGCTGGCGAGTATTGTACTGCAAGATGATTCTGCTTATTACTTCAAGCAGGGCAATGCCGTTATGGATGCTCAGGTCTATCGTATTGGCGATGAAGGTGATATGGTGCGGGTTTTTGACTCCGCTGAGCGCTTTTTAGGCGTTGCAGAGTTGACAGATGATGGTCGAGTGGCGCCTAAACGCTTATTGGCCAACTAAATATTTAGGTTTAGTCGTTAAAAACGGCTAAAATACAGGATCCAACCTCGTGTTGGTTGTTCTGCGTCCCTTTTAGAAGGGCTCAGGCGATATGCCCGCAAGGGCTTAGCCCCGCTGTAAATATGCACGGCTGGGCCGAATGACTTTATGCATATTAAACGAGGATATGACTATGGCACTAAGTGCTCAAGAAAAAGCTGCGATTGTACAAGAACATGCTCGTGGTGAAGGTGACACTGGTTCTCCAGAAGTTCAGGTAGCTTTGTTGACTCACAACATCAACAAGTTGCAAGGTCACTTTTCTGATCATAAGCAAGATCACCACTCTCGCCGCGGTCTGATCCGCATGGTAAACCAGCGTCGTAAGTTGTTGGATTACTTGAAGGGTAAGGACTTGAATCGTTACGCTGCCCTAATCAAGAAGTTAGGTCTGCGTCGATAAGACCTTCGGAAGTGCCCGCTTGCGGGCACTTTTTTTTGCGGCTGCGTTTAGCGCTAAGGCTTATTAGCTTTATCCAGAATTTCCCAATGAGTCTCAAGGACTAATTGGTTAATCCGACACTGTCGGTTTGGGTTGTCAGAACTTATCTGCAGAAGAGTTTGCTTCTGTCTAGTAAAGCTGCGCCCAGAATGTATAAATCCCTCCGGCAATGGGGCCTGAGGGCAGAGAAGATATATAGAAGATAAAAGAAGGAAACGTCGTGAATCCAGTAATCAAGACATTCCAATACGGTAATGAGACCGTAACCCTAGAAACCGGCCGTATTGCTCGTCAGGCAACCGGCGCGGTCATGGTAACGATTGGTGAAACCAGCGTATTAACCACCGTTGTAGGTGCAAAAAGCGCTCGTGAAGGCCAAGACTTTTTCCCACTTTCTGTGCATTACATGGAGAAGGCTTACGCTGCCGGTAAGATCCCTGGTGGATTCTTTAAGCGCGAAGGTCGTCCATCTGAGAAAGAAACTCTGACATCTCGTTTAATCGACCGACCAATTCGTCCGCTATTCCCGAATGGCTTTATGAACGAAGTTCAGGTCGTTTGTACAGTGATGTCAACTGACAAAAAGACCGATCCTGATATTGCTGCCATGATCGGTACCTCAGCGGCTCTAGCTGTTTCAGGTATTCCTTTTGCGGGCCCAATTGGTGCTGCTCGCGTAGGTTATTCTGAAGCGGGTGGTTACTTGCTAAACCCAAGCTATGAATCCCTAGCGGCTTCTGAGCTAGACATGGTTGTAGCAGGTACCAAAGACGCAGTATTGATGGTTGAGTCCGAAGCGGCTGAATTGCCTGAAGATATTATGTTGGGCGCGGTATTGTATGCTCACCAAGAGTATCAAGCTGTTATCCAAGCTGTTGCAGAACTTGCCTCTGAAGCGGGTAAAGATACTTGGGAGTGGACAGCTCCAGCCGTTAATGAAGAGCTTACTGCGAAAGTTACTGAGCAATATGGCGCTGGCATTGGTGACGCATATCGCATCACCGACAAGATGGAGCGCTACAATGCACTGGGTGCATTGCGTGATCAGGCTGCTGAAACCTTGGCGGATGATGAAGCTGGTGTAAGTGCTGATGAAGTTCGCTCTATTTTCAGCAAGCTTGAAAAGAAAACTGTTCGTTCTCGTGTTGTTGCGGGCGAGCCTCGTATTGATGGCCGTGATAGCACAACCGTTCGCGCGATCGAAGTTGAAGTGGGTGTTTTACCAAAAGCTCACGGTTCAGCTTTGTTTACCCGTGGCGAGACCCAGGCTTTGGTTGTTAGCACTCTAGGTTCTGCTCGTGACGCACAGATTATTGATGCCTTAGAAGGTGAGCACCGCGATAACTTCATGCTGCACTATAACTTCCCTCCTTACTCTGTTGGTGAGGCTGGTCGTATGGGTGGTACAGGTCGTCGTGAGATTGGTCATGGCCGCTTGGCACGTCGCGGTGTTGCTGCGGTTCTACCAAATGAAGAGGCTTTCCCATACACAATGCGTGTAGTGAGTGAGATCACTGAGTCTAACGGTTCTTCTTCAATGGCTTCTGTTTGTGGTTCTAGCTTGGCTTTGATGGATGCTGGTGTTCCTCTTAAAGCTCCTGTTGCGGGTATCGCGATGGGTCTTGTAAAAGAAGACGAAGGCTTTGCCGTATTGACCGATATCCTAGGTGATGAAGATCACTTGGGTGATATGGACTTTAAAGTAGCTGGTACTTCTTCTGGTATTACTGCTCTGCAGATGGATATCAAGATTGAAGGTATTACTGAAGAAATTATGAGCATTGCTTTAGAGCAGGCTCTGGCCGCACGTTTGCACATTCTTGGCGAGATGAACAAGGTTATTGAAACCGCTCGTGAAGAAGTGAACGACAACGCGCCACGCTTTGAAACCATCAAGATCGATCCAGATAAGATTCGCGACATCATTGGTAAGGGCGGTGCTACTATCCGTGCTTTAACCGAAGAAACTGGTGCATCTATCGATATCGAAGATGACGGTACCGTTAAGATTTACAGCGATGACGCTGATTCCTTAAAGGCCGCTCTTGATAAGATTCAAGCCATTACGGCTGAAGCTGAGATTGGCACGATCTACGAAGGTAAAGTTGTTCGTATCGTTGATTTCGGTGCATTCGTTAACTTCTTGCCTGGTAAAGATGGTCTAGTGCACATTTCGCAAATCGCTGAAGAGCGCGTTAATGCTGTGACTGATTACCTTGAAGAAGGTCAGACAGTTAAGGTTAAATGCCTTGATGTTGATCAGCGTGGCCGTATCAAGCTATCCATCAAAGAAGCAGCTGCTGATGCGGCCGCAGCTGAAGGTGGAGAGGCAGCAACTGAGGGCGATGCTGAGTAATTAGCAGAGCAATAGTTGTACTAAAAAGCCCGCCATTGGCGGGCTTTTTATTGTCGAAAAAATCTTTTGCGTAACGATCTAAAAATAAAAGTGATCGCATCAGAAGCCGCGATAAATAATTCATTTCAAGGACGACACCTAAAATTAGAGGCAGGGTATGCTTCTGTGAAGTAGATAGTCAAAGGTGTTATTGTGATATTTAGGTATGTTGTTTTGTTTTTGGCGGTACTTTTTACTGCTAAAAGTGGTTTGTCAGAGGCAGCTCAATACGACCGAGTATTTAGTATCCAGTTGGGCGCATATCGAACTGAGGCCGCAAGGGCTGAATTAATCGATAAATACCAGCAATACCCGCTCTATTGTCGCCGCAACAGCCGAAATGCCTATGTTGTTTATTACGGCGTTTATGAAAGCTTTAAAGATGCCCGTCCTCACTTGTTTGACCTGCCTGGGCAGGAAAAGTTGGGTGCTTATATTGTCAAGTTGGATAATGTTAGCTTAAGGCCTTGCTTGAATCTCGAGGAGAGACTTAAGCAATTGCTCTAAATGAACGCTTACTCTGAGCTTAGGGGTTCTTTCAATCTTTCGTACGGCTGTGAATCAACTCAAAGTGACGTAGAATCGGGGTACTTAAGAGCTACAGAACAATAGGAATGCTTATGGCTTTAGGGAAGGGCTTATTAGGCCTCTTAATGGTATTGGGCAGCTGGCAGCTGGGGGCAGTCCCAAAATCAGCAGATTTAGCGGTAGAGGACGAGCTGCTAGATACTGCGGAAAGTCAGTCTATCAACAGTACTAAAACTGAAGACTTTAATGAAAGCTTCTGTCTAAGCGCAGGCTTACTAAAAAAATACCGTTGTGATAGTGACACCGTGGAAGCTCAAATCGAAGCTGGCCAACGTTACTCTATTCAATTGCTTACCTCTGGGGATGCCATGCCCCAGTTACCTGAAGAACTGCCTGTTTTCCACCGCACCCAATTATCTGGGCAACAAGCTTTTGTTTATGTCGGGGAGTTTATTAAGCAGCAAGAAGCGCTAGATACCATGGTAGCTCTAGTCATGGTTGGTACTCTTGAGCCTAGTTTGTGGCGCCCTGCAGTCGTGCAAGTAGATAAAAGCCGAGAAGTCCCCGGTGTTCGCCTTATTCAAATGTATGACGATAAGAACTACGGAAACTTAACCGCGAAGTCTAAAGAGGTTTCTACTGAATCAGCCGCTACAGTTTCAATAGCCCCAACAAGCGGTGCAGCAGTCATGGCCAGCTATTACACCGTTCAGCTGGCAAGTTTTGAAGGGCAAGAAGCGCGAAATAGTTTCGTTGCTGAAAACAAAATTGAAGAATTACTTTGTCGACAGAGGCGTAATGGCCGCTACACCGCTTATAGTGGTGCATTCGAAACGGAGTCTGAGGCGCGGGCTCGCTTAAAGAGTTTACCAAGTCGGATCAAAGGTGCTTATGTTTTAAGGCTTAAGCAAGAGGATATGTTTAGTTGTGATGGTGCGCGAGAATTGTGGCTGGTATCGCACCCAGATTCGATTGCAAAGGTTTCACCTGCTCAGCTACCTTATCAAAAGAGCTACTTTACCTCCCAAATAGCTAGCTTTGCGACCCACGAAAAGCGCTTGCAGTTTATCAACAACAATAAGCAGGTTGATTTTATTTGCCGCACCAGACGAAATGGTAAGTTTGTAGCCTATAGTGGTGTGTTTGAAAGTCGTAAACAGTTAAAAAGCTACATCAAAAACTTACAGCGCAAAGGTGTTAACGCCTACGAGCTTAAGCTTAGTGAAGAAGATATGTTCGATTGTAGCGATAATGATAGGGTCGTACTCTACTCAAAAACCCGACCTAAAGTTGATATTGTTAAAAAGCCTAAGCCGAGCTCAATTGCTCAAGCACTTGCTGGAACTACAGAGGGTGTGATGCCAGCCTCCAGTGCATTGAAAAAAGAACCAAGCAGTGCCACTAAAAGAGTGTCAGGTTTGCAAAGCCTTTCTCAAATTAATTTGGGGGATTCATCTATCAGCCAAGCGCTCGCCAATCAAGGCGGCGGCTTGCGATCTCGTAACCCGGTGGTTCAGCTTGATGTAATAGCGCCGGATAAAAATCCAGAAAGAAGAAGCCCTTCGGTTGTTGAAGAAGAAGCAGCGCAAACACCTGCTTTTTATCGGAGGCGGAATATAGAACTTGTCGCTTCCAGCGAGAGATTCGCAGAGAGTTCACAAGGGCAGCTTCAATATCAGCAAACGGACGACATTTCTGCCAATACGGAAAAGTTTGTAGAGGATCAGGAAACAATTTTTGATAATGGCAGGCTGGATAATCTTTGGCAGCCACAGGAAGGCCAGGTATTTTACACAGTCCAGCTGGCGACTTTTAGGGGGCCAATTAATGAAGGGCGTTTTGTAAAGCAGAATCAGGATCTCGAACCGTTATGTAGAGTTCGCCGTAATGGCCAGTTGGCCGTCTATTCTGGAAAATTTCTAGATTTTGAAAACGCTCGCCAATATTTACGTAGTTTCCAAGCAAAGATTGATGGCTATGTCGTGAGGTTGAAGGGAGAGTTGTTGCCCCCTTGTAGTATCTAGATACAGTATCTAGGGGCAACAGTCATTAGGATCAAAGCTTTCTAGTTGAAGCTGTGCTCGTCGGCAGGAAATACCTTGGATTTAACGTCAGCCGCATACTTATTTAAAGCGCTGGGGATGTCTCCTGCTTCGATTAAAAAGTTCTTAGAGAACTTTGGCGGCTTTTCAGTCAAACCTAGAATGTCGTTTATAACCAAAACCTGAGCATCAGTGTCTCGGCCGGCGCCAATGCCGATCACAGGCATGGAAACAGCTTCGGTAACGCGCTTAGCAAGCTCGCTGGGAACACACTCTAAAACCAGTAAGTCTGCTCCGGCTTCATTGAGTAGCTTTGCGTCACGCAGGATAGTTTCGGCCTGCTTATCATCGCGCCCTTGAATTTTAAAACCACCCAGTTTATTCACGGATTGGGGGGTTAGGCCTAAGTGTGCGCAAACAGGAATGCCTCGTTCACCGAGCATTTTTACGGTTGGTGCCAGCCATTCACCGCCTTCGATTTTCACCATGTGAGCGCCCGCTTGCATAATGCGGGTCGCATTGATCATGGCTTGTTCTGGTGTGGCGTAGGTCATAAAGGGCATGTCACCCATGATTAATGATTTGTCATTGCCTCGCCTTACCGCTTCAACGTGATAAATCATTTGTTCCATAGTAACGGGGACTGTGCTGTCATAGCCTAGAACGGTCATGCCTAAGCTGTCGCCAACTAGCAGAACCTCAACACCACAGCGTTGCGCCATCGCAGACATGGGGGCATCGTAAAGGGCAACAGTAATAAACTTTTCACCCTCAGCTTTCATTTTGCGCAGCGTGCTTGTCGTTACAGCCGTTGTAAGTTTGCTTTCGGCTTGTGGGCTGGCGTAAGGCATAATTGACTCCTTAGCAGTGAATTAAATCGCAGGGTTCGGGTTATAGTAATGGCGGCCTGAGTGAATATTTTGCATGTATTCAAGCAGCTCTAAAAAGTGCTCTTCATTATTGATCGGGTCAATCTCGCTTGCATTTACGAGCAATAAGGGAGATGACTGGTAGTGATGGAAAAACTGTGTGTAGGCTTCATTTAAGCGCTGTAAATACTCTAAGCTGATATTTTGCTCTTGCTCAACTGCGCGTTGATTAATACGCTCCATTAAAACTTCAGCAGGTGCTTGCAGGACAACGACTAAATCGGCACTAGGGGCTTTGAATTTTAAGTGGCTAAACACCTGCTGGTAAATCTTTAATTCGTCTTCGTCGAGAACGACATGTGCGAATAGCTGGTCTTTATCAATTAAAAAGTCGCAGACAGTATTTCCTGCAAAGAGGTCACTTTGCTGCAGGCCTTCAAGTTGCCTAATGCGTTCAAATAAAAAGAACAGTTGGGTCTGCAGTGCAAGTGACTTGGGGTCGTTGTAGAAGCGAGTTAGAAATGGGTTACTCTGAGTATTGTCCAATAAAGTGCTGGCGCCGATATGTTGAGCCAGCTTGCTGGCAAAAGCGGTTTTTCCTACCCCTATTGGCCCTTCAACCGCGATCAAGCGACGCGATAAGCTCTCAGTATGACTCATTGTGCTTCCTCTGGCAGACGCTCTAAGCCTTCCCAGCCTAAAGCCTTTGCAGATGTTTTTAAAGAATCCATTGTAGGAATCTTTAAATCTTCATCCAGCTCTAAAAGTGGTTGCATGACAAAGTTTCTATTGCTTATTTGGGGGTGGGGGACAGCCAGTCTTGAGCTGCTGATTTGCTGTTGGCCAAATAGCAAGATATCTAAATCAATGGTCCTTGCGCCCCAGCGTTTTTGGCGAACTCGTCCGAGTTTGTCCTCAATAGATTGCAAAAAATCCAATAATTGAATGGCTTCAAGTTGAGTTTCTATTTTGCATGCGGCATTAAGATAGTCATCTTGAGGCTCGTCATCTAAGGTCAATGCTTTGCTGCGATAAAAACTCGAGCAAGCAAGCAGCTGGCATTGTTCATGAGCCTCTATAAGCTTTAAGGCACTCTTCAGGGTCGTCAGCACATCGCCCTGATTGGCGCCTAAGCCAATAAAAGCCTCTGTCATGAGGAGGCTTCTTTATTGGCAGGCTTACGTCTTTTTCGGCGTGGTCGCTTCCCTTTAGGAAGAGCTGCTAGCATTTCCTCTTGTCTGGCCTCATCAGCATCCTGGAACTCAGTCCACCACTTGCCCAAACCTTGGCAATCTTCCCCGGCGTTTTCTCTTAACAGTAGGAAGTCATAGGCTGCACGGAAGCGTTGATGCTCCATTAGGCGTACAGCGCGTTTTCCTGCACGTAAGGGCAGGCGGCCCTGTAAATCCCAGATCTCTCGCATGGTAATCAAAAAGCGCTTGGGAATTGCAGTATGCTTTAATTGTGCATCGATGACTTTTTGGGCGGCCTTATGCATCCGCATTGCGGGGGGATTTTTAGGGTCCTGTTGTGCGAGAGCATCTTGCAAAGGCCCCCAAAGTAAGGCCGCAAGAATAAAGGCTGGAGTAACTCTTTGCTCATTGGCAAGTCTGCGATCGGTGTTTTGCATCACCAGTTTTAACAGGGCTTGATCGAAGCCCTCGTCACGATCGAGTCTTGCCGCCGTAGCGGGAAACAGGGGCGCTAGTAGTTCATATTCTCTTAGCTTATCCAGTGTAGCCTGGGCCTTGCCACCTAAGAATAGCTTTAGACATTCATCAAATAGGCGGGCAGAAGAAATATTCTCTAATAGGGGCGCCATTTGCTTAATGGGGGCGGCGGAATTCGGCTCGATATCAAAACCTAGCTTGGCAGCAAACCTTGCTGCACGCAGCAAGCGCACAGGGTCTTCTTGGTAGCGGGTTTTGGGGTCGCCAATCATACGAATAAGTTTATTGTCGAGATCGCTAACGCCATTGGTGTAATCGTGGATGCTAAAACCATCTAAAGAATAGTAGAGTGCATTCACAGTGAAATCACGGCGCAAGGCGTCTGAGCGTAAATCGCCGAAAACGTTGTCGCGTAACAGCATACCTTCTTTGGACTGGCGTGACTCGGTGCTGTTTGAGGAGCTGTCGTGATTGGCTCTAAAGGTTGTAACTTCGATGATCTCGCGGCCAAAGCGTACATGAACAATTCGGAACCTACGGCCAATTATCCGGGCGCTTCTAAAGAGCTTGCGCACCTGCTCAGGAGTTGCATTAGTGGCAACATCAAAATCCTTAGGACTGCCTCCCAATAAGGTGTCGCGCACACCTCCGCCAACCAGATAAGCTTCGAAGCCTGCTTCATTGAGCACCTTCATTACTTTGATCGCACTGCGGCTAATGCGCTTTCGTGAAATACTGTGTTGATCACGAGGGATAATCTTAGCTTCTTGCGGGTATTCATACTGGCTAGAAGACTTAAACAAGCTATTAATAGAACGGATAACGCGTGTAAACATATTATTAGGACAGGGCCTGATTCTCGGCTCAATAAGGCAATAAAGGCCGCTCTTTAGGGCAGGCTAGGTATTGCGTTTTTAGAATGGGGCAAAGTGTAACATGGTTATTCGAATAGGCCCATGTAAGGGAATAAAGGTAGCAAACTAGAAATACTGATATCGGAGATAGCAAAACGGGAAGCATAAAGCTTCCCGTTCAAGCAAGGTGGTAACTTGTACTAACGAATACCTCGTTATTGTTATTAGTGGGGCGAGTCCTTGCCCCCATTAGCAACTTGCTTTTCTGGCAAACCCTGTCCAGTGCAGTCAGTCAGTTTTACGCTTGTTATTGTTATTTTTTGTTGTTGTGCTTATTTTTAGAGGTCAGCAGTATCAATATATTCACTACTGTAATCACTATGCATTAACCATGCATATTAAGTATCGTTATTATTATTGTGTCTGTTGATTTATTTTTATTATTTGTTGTTATTATTTGGCGACTATAAAAGCATTTAGCGTGCCAATATTTAAAATTCTTTTAAAAACAATGACTTATAAAAATTTCTTGAAAAAAGCAGATTATTTGCTACCCAAATTCGTTACCGAAAATCTCGCAGAACGTTACGTATTGGCTTGCGCGGGTAACACTTTGGGTCAAGATGGGGAACTTTTTGGTCAATCGTATGCCAGCCCACCATGGGCTTGGCACTTAAGTTGTGCTTAGGACTGAGGTGGGCTTGAGAGGTCTACTATTTTGCTTGATTGGTTTTTTTGCGTGGAATGCCCAAGCGCTGACGTCGTTCCCATAGGCATTTGCGGCTGACTCCCAACTTGCGAGCGAGTTCTGTTTCACTCATTGTGTCTTGGTGTTCTAACACAAAGCGTTGGAAGTAGTCTTCTAGAGAGAGGTCTTCCGCTGGTTCTTGGGTCGGTTTGCGGGGTCTTAAAGTAGATTGAATAATTTTAATATCGGTCGGGTCGTCTATTTCGACAAGGTCGAGGTCGATCCCTAGAAGGTCGTGTGAGATCTCTTTGTCGTCCTCGCACAATATGACGCTGCGCTGCATGGCGTTTTCCATTTCGCGCACGTTACCAGGCCAGGTATAGGTGGTTATCGCCTGTATCGCTTCAGGGCTTAGACGTAAAGCTGGCTTTTTAAAGGCTTCACAGTAGCGTGTGAGCATGTGTTCGGCTAATGAAATAACGTCTTTGCCTCGCTCTCGCAAGGGCGGTAGATCCAGTTGCACTACATTAATGCGGAAGTACAAGTCTTGGCGAAAGCGCCCTTCATCGGAAAGCTTCCTCAGATCACGGTGGGTAGCCGCGACGAGACGAACATCCACTTTTTGAGAGTGGATAGAGCCAATAGGGCGAACCTCTCCTTCTTGTAGCACCCGTAGCAGTCTCGCTTGAGCTTCAAGGGGGAGTTCACCAATCTCGTCCAGAAACAAGGTGCCACCGTCAGCGGCGGCAATAAGCCCTTCACGATGGCTGTCAGCACCGGTAAATGCCCCTTTCTCGTGACCAAACAGCTCTGATTCAATCAAGGTTTCTGGAATCGCCGCGCAGTTTACGCTGATCAGTGGGTTCTGGGCGCGAGGGCTCTCTTGGTGAATAGCTTTTGCTGCGAGCTCTTTACCTGTGCCGGTTTCACCATGTACCAATACGGTTGCGCCTGTCGGCGCAACTTTGTGTATGCGATTGTAGAGGTTCTTCATTACCTGGCTGCTGCCAATCATGCCGGCAATAGCTTGGCTTGAGGATTTTGATTGATTGAGGGCCTTTGCGGCAGCGTTGGCTTTACCTATTGCTCGACGCACCGAGGCTAGCATCTCATCGTGGTCAAATGGCTTGGCGATATAATCAACGGCACCCATCCGCATAGAGTCTACAGCGGAGCGCAAGCTGGCATAGCTGGTCATAATCAATACTGGGATATCACCAGCTAGTTGAATGAGGTCGGTCCCCGGTCCGCCAGGCAGGCGTAAATCACTAATGATCAACTCGAAATTGGTGAGCTTATACTTGGTGGTAGCTTCTTTAACCGAGCTGGCTTCACTCACGGTATATTTGTGGCGCTCTAATAGCTTGCGCAAGGCGGTCCGGATAATGGCTTCATCTTCCACAATCAAAATGTTGCTCATAGCTTAGCTGCTCACCAATTGATCAGTGTTACTGTTACTTTTTCAGGGGAGGCATAGTGTTACCTCCATAGCACACAGTTTCAAGGCTTAAGGGGGAATTTTAAGATGAATTGCGCGCCTGAGGGGTTCTCTTTAGGGCCTAGGTTGCGTATTTCGACGCTTCCAGAATGCTCCTCCATGATGCTATAAACCATTGCGAGGCCAAGGCCGGTGCCTTCTCCAGGGTCTTTGGTGGTAAAAAATGGTTCGAGTATGCGCTCCATTATCATTTCGGGTACACCTGGGCCCTGATCCGTTACTCTCAGTATCAACTGATCTTTGCTTGGCTCTGCCTCTACTGTAACTTCGGCCCCAGCAGGGCTTGCGTCTCTAGCGTTACTGAGCAGGTTGATAAACACTTGAATCAAGCGTTGGCTGTCACCCAGTATCAGATACTGCTCGGATACCTTATTGATGAACTGCAATTCTTGCTTCTCTGGGTGTAATTCCAGAAGGTGGATAGCCTCGGCTACACACTCACGAATCTGAATACTTTGAAGTTGGCTTTGATCACCTTGGCCAGTATGAGAGAAGTTAACTAGTGACTGCACTATTCGGGTAATACGGTCGGTTTGCGAAAGAATCTGTGCAACCGTTTCTTGAGTGTCTTCAGGTTCTGACTCATAGCGTAGGTTTTGTGCTAGACAGGCAATGCCTGTTACTGGGTTGCCAATTTCATGGGCGACCCCTGCCGCTAGACGACCAACCGATGCTAGGCGCTCATTATGCATAAGCTCCTGTTCAAGTCGGTGAGTTTCGGTAACATCTTCTAACAGTATGACGGTGCCTTGGGCGCGGCCTTCCATAGGCGTTTGAACTTTTGCCACATGCAAGCTGATCCAATGAGGCTGGCCATCAATCTCTACTTCTTGATTAGCCCAGTGAGTTGCTCCACTGTGGTAAAAGTTTCTAATAATCGGCCCCCATGGAGGAGGCAATTCGTTTAAGTGTGAGCCGCTAATTTTGTCGCCAGCTAGGCGTGTTAAATGTCCCATTGCTTTGTTCCAAAGTACGACCTCTAAATCTTGGCCAATGGAACAAACGGCCATGGGAAGCTCTTGCAGGGTTTGGCGGTGATAAAGTCGCAGATTGTTTAGTTCAGCCGGGAGGCCTACCAGTTTGTTTTGATTCTGCTCAAGCCGCTCTTCCATAAAGGTAACATCGGTAGATGAGCCTTTGTGTTTTCGCAGCGGGATGTACTTGCTGATAATTTCTTGAGCCATATTAACGCCCAAAATTCCGCTCAGGTTCGCTTCAAGTTGATCGCGTAATCGTCGGAGTGCGTATGGACGTCGTTCATTTTCATCCAGTTTGAGTTGGCTCAAGGCTTTGCTGATAGCTTCACGGCTTGGTTGATTGCCGAGCGCGGAGCTTAAGCGCCGCTCAACATCGCTGACAGAAAAAACGTCTAAGCTGCTGCGCTTCGGTTGGCTCAGCTCGTTTTCCGCACAAAGCTCTGCGCTATAAACTTCTTCTGCTGTAGCCTGGCTGCGATAAGATACCCAGGCAAATATCAGGCTGTTGATGGTAAGTGATAAGAGCGCCACTGTATCCCAATGTTCTAAACCCAGTTGAAGGTGCGGCCCGTAGCCTAAATTAATACTCTTAATATTAAATAGTGTGGGCATGGCCAAGCCTAAAAGCCAAATCGCGGCCCCCGCACTCAGTCCTGCTAAAAATCCTTGGCGATTACCGCTGGGCCAATAACTGATGGCAATTAAACCAGGCACAAATTGTGCCCCTGCAATAAAACTCAGCAAGGCAAGCTCGGTTAAACTGTGTTGGCCTTGCCACAAACTATAAAGCCCAAGGGTAATAATCATTAAGCAGCAAATAGCGATTTGCTGTAGCCTTTTCAATTGCTTGCTGAGCCCACTACCACGGCGGATTCCAGCCATAGGCAATAAGCAGTGATTGACGACCATAGTGCTAAGGCTGATCAATATCGTGATCAAAGCTGTTGCTGATGCCGATGCGCCAGCGATAAACATAATGAGTGTCCAGGCGGGTCGCTCCATAGAGATTGGAAGCCCTAAAGCAAAAAATTCTGGTTGAGTTAGTACGCCTCTCTCAAAGCCGGCCCAAAGTACAGGGAAGATAGGAAAGGCAAAAAGCAGCAAAAGCGTAGGGAAGGCCCAGGGCAGAATTCTCCTGATATTACTTCTTGGTTGCTGAATAACGGCACTATGAAAGAGATTGGGGGTGATCAGAGAGCTGGCAATAAAGACAAGTAGCAGAGTGTGAGATGATGTTTCTCGTAACGGCGAATACAGAAGGTTAACGTTTTCTGGGTGCTCTAATAGCCAATTGTCAAGTTGATCAAAGCCGCCAAATACAGCAAAAATCGCCAGCAGACCGATTGCATTAAAGGCAAAGATTTTAACAATGGTATCGGCGGCCAGTACCAGCGGTAGTCGAGAATAATGTTGTTTGCTAGCGGCAATCAGGCTGATGATGAGTACTAAGACAGCAAAACCTAAAGTAGCAAAATCGTTACTGTGAATGCTATCTTCGGCGTAATGATTGCCATGGGTGATGAGCTCATAGCTCAACGAGAGACTTTGCAATTGCGCTGCCAGCAAGGGCATTAATGCAAGCGCGAGGAAGAGGGTGGCGAGTTGTCCAGCGCTATTGCTGTGATACCTAAACACCAATAGATCGGCTAGCGACTGCAATTGATAGCGTCTGCATAATTCAGCTAGTGGAGCCAAAGCTAAGGGCGCAAAGAGAAATAAGGTGCCGGTTCCTAGGTAGTAAGCAAATGCACCATAACCGTACTCTAAGGCCAATTGACTCGAACCGTATAAGCTCCAAGCGCTGGCAAAAACGCCTAGAGCTAAAGTTTGGGTTGCAGGGTGCTGGCTTAAGCGTCGTAGCCAGCGAAATTTTCCCGCGACTAATAGAATGGCTAAAAAAGAAAGCAAATAAGCTGTGGTAGCCGCTATTACCAAAGTTTCTGACAGAGTCATGATTGATCGTCTTTACGCCATGGTTGGTAAACAAAAATTGCCGCAATAATCATAAAAAACCAAATGATGTAGGGCCTCAACCAGCTTCCTTCTGGGTTGATCATCCAATTTAGCAGGGTGGGCGAAAAGACATAGGCAATGATGAGCACGGCGATCAATGTTTGTTGGTTGTTCATATTGTTCGTGCTCGTCTCTTAATTGCAGCTTATGACTGTTTTCGCTTTAGACATTTATTGGATATTACGGTAAGCCCTGCTTTTTTTAAACGTATTAGTAATATCGCAATCATCAGTTTAACTCGCCGGCTCTGGCAGCTTGCCCGGGATATTTTCTAAGTTCCAATTATCAATACCCCATTGTATTAATTCTTTGCATGGGGCGCCCTTGAATTCTGCCTTTGGATTTTGGCCTAGCAATTGTAAACAGTAATAAATATTCTCGGATGCTTGGCTAGATTGAATTGCTGGAGCATGGTTTTGCTTGCTGAGCTTTTGTCCCTGAGTATTCAAGATCAAAGGTAAATGAAAGTACCTAGCAGGAGTGCAGTTTAAAAGCTCATAAAGATAAATCTGTCGAGCTGTTGAGCTGAGCAGGTCCTCTCCGCGTACAATATGACTTACATTGAAATCTATATCATCGACGACGACTGCGAGTTGATAGGCAAATAAGCCGTCTTTACGTAGCAGTACAAAGTCGCCCACCTCTTCAGCTAAAGCTTGCTCTTGTTTGCCTTTGAGTCCGTCGTCAAACTGTAAGTCGATTGCTCGGATAGCGGCTCGCCAAGCCCAGCCAGGGCTTTGCAGTTTTACTTCGCTGCTGTGGCATCGGCCGTTATGAATGCCTCTGTTTGCTGCCAGCTCTTGGCGGGAGCATTGGCAGGGGAAGATAGCATCAAGCTTTAACAGTTGTTCCAAAACTTCAAGGTAGCGCTCATGGCGCTGGCTTTGAAAGCAAATCTCGTCATCGTGCAGAAGGCCATGGGCTTCCAGGGAGTGTAAAATTGAGTCTGTTGCGCCGGCTTGTTCTCGTGGTGGATCTAGATCTTCAATTCTGATCAGCCATTTGCCCTGCTGTGAGCGTGCATCTAAAAAGCTCGCTAATGCTGCAAGCAAAGAGCCCATATGTAAGGGGCCGGTAGGTGAAGGCGCAAATCGGCCAATATAGGAAGTAGACATGGGAAATGGCGCGGCCTCATGCCGCGCCAAACGGGATTAGCCGCCGATTTGTTTTTCTTTAATCTCGTCGAGTGTTTTGCAGTCAACACACAAAGTAGCTGTTGGACGAGCTTCTAAACGACGAATGCCGATTTCGACGCCACAGGCATCACAAAAGCCATAGTCGTCATTTTCGATGCGCTCCATGGTGGAGTCGATCTTTTTAATCAGCTTGCGTTCGCGATCACGAGTGCGCAGCTCAAGGCTGAACTCTTCTTCCTGGCTGGCGCGGTCGGCTGGGTCAGGAAAATTAGCTGCCTCATCTTTCATATGGCTCATGGTGCGGTCAACTTCTTCCATGAGTTCGGTTTTCCACGCTAACAGCAGGCCTTTGAAGTGCTCCATTTGAGCATCATTCATGTATTCTTCGCCTTTTTTCGCTTGGTAAGGCTCGAATCCTCTCAAGGTGAAGCCTGCTGCGGCCTCTTTTTTATTGCTGGGCATATTATGCGCCTCTACTTATTTCTACAGACCCGCATGTTGGGGCTGTTTTCCTTAATTCAAGGGTCCCTAAATCGAACGGTGCAAGCTACCAGAAGTCATTCCTAGGTGCCAGTAATTTTTAGCCTAATCAATGTTTTCTTGGCGCGTATCACCTTGACGGATACCGCTGTCATAGCATCAACGTTAAACTATCTTGCTTTGAAACTATAGAGCCTTTTATATGTTATTTTCTCCGCCGCTTATCCAAGGGCAGTTAATTCGGCGTTACAAACGCTTTCTAGCCGATGTTATCGGCCCGAATGGTGAAAAATTAACCATTCACTGCCCAAATACCGGCTCGATGACAAACTGCATGGTGGAAGGCGGTAGGGTTTGGTATTCCACCTCTGATAACCCAAAGCGCAAATATGCCCATACGTGGGAAATTGCTGAAAATCAGTGGGGCCACCTTGTGGGTGTAAATAGCGCTCGCGCTAATGGGCTCTTGGAGGAGGCTTTGATGGCCGGGCTTATTGCACCTTTGGCGCATTATAAAAGCTGTCGTCGAGAAGTGCGCTTGCCGAGCGGCAAACGATTGGATTTCCTGCTGGAAGAGTCAAAAGATGACTCTAGGCCTTGTTATATTGAAGTAAAAAGCATGACCTTAATGAGGCAGCATGGCTTGGCTGAATTTCCAGACGCCGTCACCAAACGTGGTCGTGAACATCTTGAAGAGCTCGCTACAATTGCCAAGTCTGGAGCGCGAGCCATATTGTTTTTTTGTGTGCAGCACAGTGCTGTAGAGCAAATATCTGTCGCCCGCGATATTGATCCGGAATACACAGAGAGCTTGTTAAAGGCTCAAAATGCTGGCGTAGAGGTGCTGGCTTATTCGGCTAGCTTAGATGATCAGCAGATCAAGCTTAGTGGAAAGCCCTTAGACTGGGCTTAGCTTATGATTTTCTTGGGGCGAACTGCCTTAACAGCTGAATGGGAAGCTGCCATTGTCTCAGATAATGTGCCGCGGCCTCTTCGTTAATCACTTCTTGGTTGAACAGCAAGCAGCTGCTGCTGGCTATATCACAATCTTCCAGCGTTTTGCTTAGTAGGGAGTCAGATGTCCCCGTCGTGCTTAAGGATTGGCAAACTTCTTCGCCTAGTTGCCAGTCCTTGGCGATTTTTTGAGAAAGCTCAGGGGCTATATTTTCTAGGCTGTCATAGGCCAGCCATTCTATAGCGTCAGATTGGTCGGGGCGCTTCTGCAGGGCGGTTGCTAAGTAACGCAAGCAGCAGAGTGCGCCGGCAAGTTGCATGCAGCTTATCAAGTTTACAGTGAAAGTGTGGCCAAGTTTGTGCAGAGCAAGGTGGCGGCCGATAGTTAAATTAAAGTTTAGGTGGAGCCAGTGTCTTTGGTGGAGCTCAGGGGCGACGTCGCGGCTGGCTTGGAAACTCGCCTTTAATGCTGGAAGTAGCATTTTGCTCGCATGCATATCAATACTGCGTTCATTAGCTAAGCTTTCATCCAGTACAGTGAGTTTACACTTGGGGTTGTTGTTTAGTAATTCTTGCTGCAGATAGTCGTTTAGATTTTGTAAGTGTTCGCTTTGATCTTTTTCTTGTATCTGAATCAATTCAAGAGGCCAGGGTGGCAGATAGGCTTTACGAGCACGACTTGATCTTAGCATTAGCTGCAGATCCCGTTTGCACTCTTCTATCCAGACATTGCTTTTGGCAGGGGCTGCTGGTTTGTATTGGCTAATAAAAGAATAGAGTAGCTCAGACAGCTCTTTCTTGAGCTGGCTTCGCGCTTGCCCGATAAAGCTCGACGGGCTTGGTCGTTGTGTTTGATTTGACATCCTTGATACCTCTTGCGGGCCCCTTCCTGGGCTTGGTTACGTATCTTCCTACACTAAAACCATTGTAGATGCTGTTTGCTTGTTCGGTAAATACTCAAAAATGCTTAGTAATTGTTGGTCTTATATTCAAATTACGCTTCGGCTTGCCAGCTGTGATCTAGCTTTCTTAGCTTCAATGGCTGCAAGCTTTGCCCTATGCAGGGGCCAGAAACGCATTTGCCATCTTTTATGTTAAATAGCGCTCCGTGGCTTGAGCATTGAATTAGGCTCTTGTCGAAATCGAGAAAGCTGTCCGGCTTCCACTCAAGGTTTATCTTTAAGTGTGGGCAGCTATTTTCATAGCCGTAAACTTGACCGTGTTTTTTGACCAGAAAATAAGCCTGCTGGTTTAACAGAAAGCCTTTACTTTGACCTTCAGCGATATCTTCGGGGCTAAATGGGAGATCGTGCCATTGCTTATCAGTATTCATCGCGACACTTTAACACATAAAAAAACGGCTACCCGAGGGTAGCCGACAACCGTGATTAGCCTGATAAGGAGAAGTGACTCGAAAAGCCGCTTCAAGTTGAGCGTTGCCGCCCAACGGTTTAAATAATAATGGTTTTCATTATCATGTCAATAGCAAATGGGAATTATTATTGTTTCTGGGCTAGTGAAGTGCCTTTGCGCATTAACTTTATCGCTAGATTAGCTTTGGACGTCGACTTAATGGGCGGCGCTTTCTCCGGCGGCAAGATCGTCAGCGTCTTGAACCAATTGGTCTTTGGTCTCTTGGCTGAGCTCATTCCAATGTTTGTCATCAAGGGCGCCTTGTAGGGCATAGAGCATAACTTTGGATACATGGATGCCGCGCTGTTTGATGCGGACATAGGCCTGCACAGGCCCCATGGAATGGAGCTCCTGACGAGAGTGCACGCCAATAGCGTTAAGGATATTGACCGTAGCAATCCCTAGATTTTTGAGCTCAAGTAGCTCACTATCGCGGTCGGACATAAGGCTAGATTCCCATTTTCGTTATATTTATTGTTAATAACCCGGCGGGTCTTAATGGAGAAAGCTAAGCGTTATAATACATCCTAACGCCCTAAGAGCAAATTTTATGCAGCTAAGAGTTGCTTTTGTTGATTAGGGTGTCAATCACTGTTTCGAGCTGCGGGCTGTTGCTATCAGGTTTTAGGGGTTAAGTGCATGTTGGTTATATTCGATTGTGACGGTGTCATTGTGGACAGTGAGACCATCGCCGCAGAGGTCTTTGCTGAGCACTTGCAGAAGTTGGATTTAAATGTCAGTGCGCAGGAGTGTTTTGATCGATTCAAAGGCTACTCAATGAAAAGCTGTATGAAGCAGCTCATCGAGATGCTTGGTGGCCCCATTCCCAGTCACTTTTTGACGGCGATGCAAGAGGATACATTCAATCGTTTTCAGTCAGACCTAAAGGCAATAAATGGCGTTGAGTTTGCGATCGATCAGCTTGAGCTTGCGGGGTGGCGAACCTGTATTGCTTCGGGCGGGAGTCATGGCAAGATGAGGGTTACTTTAGGCAAAACCGGTTTGTGGGACCGCTTTGCTGGCCGTATCTATAGTGCTGTAGACGTTGCTAACGGTAAGCCTGCCCCAGATATATTTTTACATGCTGCAAAAGAGCAGCATGCTGCGATTGAAGATTGTGTGGTTATTGAAGATTCCCAGGCGGGTGTCGAGGCGGCAATCGCTGCAGGTATGAAAGTGTGTTTCTTTGATCCAGAAGGGCAGGGTTTACGTAATCAAGAGTTGCTGCAGCGCCCGGGGGTTTATCAATTTTGCCAAATGGAGCAACTCCCACAATTGTTAAAAATGGTCTAATCAGCTAATTGGCTGAAAATGGGGGAAAAAATGACTGCAGAGGCAATCTCCGAAGCCAGCCAGATCTGGTCCCAGTTATTAACGGAAGCAAAATTAGCGGGCGAGGCAGAGCCTTGCTTGGCCAGTTACTATCATGGCTCGATCTTAAATCATCAGGATTTGCCTGCTTCACTAAGCTTTCATTTGGCTAACAAATTAGATTCCCATGCGGTGCCTGCGATGATGTTGCGAGAAGTCATTTCAGCAGCCTATTGCCAAGAGCCGCAAATGATATCGGCCGCCGTAGCTGATATGAAAGCTTATTATGAGCGCGATCCAGCTTGCGATCAGTACTTAATGCCGTTTTTGTACTACAAGGGCTTTCAGGCCTTGCAGTCATATCGCGTAGCCAATTATTTGTGGCGAAGTGATCGCAGGGGCTTGGCTTTGTATTTTCAAAATCAAATCTCGCAAGAATTTGGTGTTGATATACATCCGGCCGCCACGATTGGGCAAGGTATTATGATCGACCATGCTACCGGGGTGGTGATCGGTGAAACGGCGATAGTACATAATAATGTTTCAATGCTGCATTCCGTTACCCTTGGTGGCTCAGGTTGTCAGGGTGGAAAGCGCCATCCGACGGTTTGCGAAGGGGTCTTAATCAGCGCTGGTTCAAAAGTCTTGGGTAATATTTGCATTGGTCGGCAGGCTAAAATTGGTGCTGGCAGTGTCGTTTTATCCTCTGTTGCGGCTCATACCACGGTTGCTGGTGTGCCCGCTAAGCCAGTAGGGGCGTCACCTGGTCGCCCAGCACTGGATATGGATCAGCAGTTGGATGATTGTTGCGAGTAGCGCTAGAAGGGTCTAGCTTTAAACGAAAGCAACATCTTATATAAGGAAAATAAGGGCAAAGCCCTAGGGTGTTTATGTCAAACGAACGATACAACTTAGTTTTTCGCGGGGATATTGTGCTCGGGCACAATATTTCAGATGTTAAGTTGCGTCTTGGTAAGCTTTTTAAGGTGAATGATACTCAGCTTGAGCGCTTGTTTTCTGGCCGGCCTGTGGTTATCAAGAAAAACCTCCCAAAACTGGAAGCTGATCGCTATACAGAAGCCTTGCAGCAAGCTGGCGCCCAAGTAGAGATTCAAGAGCTCAATAAGGCGCCACCAACCCCGATTGAGTCAGCGGCCGATAAAAAACAGGCCAGTAAGCCGAGCCTGGCAGAAAGGCTTGCTGAGCAGAATAGTGGGGCAGGCCTGCAGGAGCCGAGTGGTACTTTAGCTTTTGCCCCGAAGGTCCAGGCTCGTCAAGAGAGCGCCTTAGAGGAGGGCTTGATATTGGCGCCTGTTGGCAGCGACTTACTGGCGGATCAGTATCGTGAAGATGAAGTGGTTGTGGAGATATATCCAGTTGAGGCTGACTTGAGGCCAATGCAGGGGAATCTTTTAGATCATGATGAAATGCAGCAGCAGGTTCCGCCTATAGGTGTTGATCTCAGTGGCATTAGTTTGGCGGAAGCTGGCGAGGATTTGCTTGATGAATCGGAGCGTCCTTTGCCGGTGCCAGAAATGGAAGCCCCGAGCGATATTGAGCTGGCACCAGTTGGTGAAAATCTCGGAGAGCAAAAAGAGGATTCAGCACCATTGAATTTTGATTTGTCAGCGATTCAATTGGCTGAGCGTTAGTCGCGAGCTTAAGCTCGCCCAGTTTGCTTAGCTGGTGAATTTCCATAAAAAAAGGCCATCCGAGGATGGCCTTTTTTATTGCCCGCTTGGGCTTGTATGGCTCCGGCACCTGGGATCGAACCAGGGACCAATAGATTAACAGTCTACTGCTCTACCGCTGAGCTATGCCGGATTTGCGTCTGTCTTCGTTGACAGCGGCGCGCATAGTACCACAATGATGGCTTTTGAAAAGCTTTTTTTTGCAATTTAGTGATTTTTTTTCAAGGCCGCTGATTGTTTGTACAGGATGAGCGGCTTTGATACTAAGTCACTAAGTCACTGAGTCAAAAGCAAAAAATTTACTTTTCTTGGGCCAGGTGGCGCTCACGTGAATCCATGATTTCCTTACGAGCGGCGTCTGCATCGGCCCAGCCATCTACTTTAACCCACTTCTCAGGTTCAAGTGCTTTGTAGTTCTCAAAGTAATGCTCGATCTGCTTGATTAAAAGCTCTGGCAGGTCACCAATTTCGTTTACATCTTCGTATAGCTTGGTCAACTTGCTATGTGGCACAGCCAATAGCTTAGCATCTGGGCCAGACTCATCAGTCATGTTAAGTACGCCAATTGGACGACTACGGATAACAGCGCCTGGCATTACTGGGTATGGGCTCACTACAAGCACGTCCAGCGGGTCGCCATCTTCAGATAAGGTGGCAGGGATATAGCCGTAGTTGGCAGGGTAGAACATTGGAGTCGCAACAAAGCGGTCGACAAAGACGGCGTCGGCGTCTTTTTCAATCTCGTATTTAATAGGGTCTGCGTTGGCAGGGATCTCAATGACTACATTGATGTCGTTAGGCAAATCATTGCCAGCTGGGATCTTGTCGAAGCTCATGATGCTACTCTACTGGTTGGTTTGGCCCCAATGGTTGGAGCATAAATAAGTTGGTGGCGAATTATATACGTCCAGCGCGGGCTGTGGCTATATAGATTAAGGTTTAATCACGGGGACAGTCGTGCGATTTGCCTTGTACGTCTATGGCAATACAAACATGTGAGAGTTTTTGGATAACATTAGTGGTCGAAAGGGGTACATTGCGGCCTAGACTAGATATGGGGCTCAATGAAGTAGGGGTAAAGTATGTTCAGTAAGCGAAAAGTAACAGTGAATCTATCGGCGCTTGCGGTGGCGATGAGTGCCGCCTTGGCTGGATTAAGCAGCTCTGCTGCGGAGTTATCATCGGCAACATTTGCCGGCGGCTGTTTTTGGTGTATGGAAAAGCCCTTTGACCAAATTGAAGGTGTTCAGAGTACGGTCTCAGGCTATATTGGTGGTCATAAGCACAAGCCTAGCTACCGTGAAGTTTCGGCGGGTACAACCGGCCATACCGAAGCGGTGGAAATAAAATTTGACCCAGAAAAGGTCAGCTTTGAAGAATTGTTGGCGGTATTTTGGCGCAATGTGGACCCCTTTGATGGTAAGGGGCAGTTTTGTGACAAGGGTAGCCAATATCGCCCAGGGATCTTCTTTCATGACGAGCAGCAAAAAGCAAAGGCAGAACGCAGCCTTGCCAAGCTAAAGTCCGGCGAACTGAAGGCTGCTTTAGCCGGCGGTGAAAAAATTGCTATTGAGATTACTAAGGCCAGCTCTTTTTATGCGGCTGAAGATTACCACCAAGACTATTACCAGAAGAACCCAGTGCGCTATCACTACTATCGCTACCGCTGTGGTCGAGATGCGCGTTTGGAGGCGGTTTGGGGACCAGCAGAAAAGACTGAAAAATAAAAAAGGCGGCCAAGTGGCCGCCTTTTTTATTTTAGTTTAAGGATTAAACCTTAAACTTTTTCTTAAGTTTTTTATCTACCATAACTTTCTTCAGCTTGGCGTATTGAGGCAAGCCGTTTTTGAATGGTGGCAGGTCTTCACCCTGAATCAGCGGTAACAGATAGTCACGCCCAGCTTCGCTGATGCTAAAGCCATCTTTACTGATGTAGTTGCGAGGCATCATTTTCTCAACATTAGCGACTTGATCTAATGGTGCTTCACCAATGCTCCACTTATATTTTTTGCCTTTGCCGCGAATAATGGCTGGCATAACGGCGTTCTTGCCAGCTAAAGCCATTTCTACAGCGGCCTGGCCTACGGCGTAAGCCTGTTCAACGTCAGTGCCTGAAGCGATATGGCGTGCAGAGCGCTGCAGATAGTCAGCCAGTGCCCAGTGGTATTTGTAGCCAAGTTCTTCTTTCACCATATTGGCAAGAGTCGGGGCTACGCCGCCTAACTGTTTGTGGCCAAAGGCATCGGTAGTGCCGGCATCTGCTAAGAAAGTGCCGTCTTTGTACTGCGCGCCTTCAGAGGCAACAATTGCGCAGAAACCATATTTTTTGACGCACTGTTTTACTTTCTTTAAAAACTTTTCTTTGTTGAAAGCAATTTCTGGGAACAAAATGATATGTGGAGCGTCGCCTTCTTCTTCAGCGGCAAGACCGCCGGCGGCGGCAATCCAACCTGCATGGCGCCCCATAACTTCCATAATAAACACTTTGGTAGAGCTTTCGCACATGGAGGCAACATCTAAGCCTGCTTCTTTGATCGATACTGAAACGTATTTTGCAACCGATCCGAAGCCTGGGCTGTTATCGGTAATCGGCAGGTCATTGTCGACCGTTTTAGGCACGTGAATAGCCTGAATCGGATAACCCATAGTTTGTGAAAGTTGAGAAATTTTCAGGCAGGTATCGGCAGAGTCGCCGCCACCGTTATAGAAAAAATAGCCGATGTTATGAGCTTTAAATACCTCGATCAGGCGCTCATATTCTGCGCGATTTTCTTCCACGCTTTTAAGCTTGTAGCGGCAAGATCCAAAGGCTCCTGACGGAGTGTGGCGCAAGGCCGTGATGGTTTTTGCACTTTCTTTGCTGGTATCGATTAGCTCTTCGCGCAGGGCTCCAATAATTCCATTATGTCCTGCGTACACCTTTCCTATTTGTTTGCTTGCGCGGGCAGCTTCGATAACCCCGCAGGCACTGGCGTTGATGACAGCGGTTACACCGCCAGATTGGGCATAAAAGGCATTCTTTTTAGCCATTAGCTTCTCTCAGACTCGTTTTTAGTGAAAAATATGGAGCAGATACATCGTCCTGTGGAACTGGCAGGCCAGTCAGCGTGCTCAGTGGCGCGCATCATACTGTAAACTGATCACAATTGCATCGATTTAGGCCGCCAATTCTAGGCCTTTCGGTACCCTCTTTGGGGGACATGCTATGAGGAATTTATGCACATTCATTTTTTAGGAATCTGTGGCACCTTTATGGGGAGTTTGGCGCAGCTAGCTAAGGCGCTTGGCCATCAGGTGAGTGGCAGCGATGCCAATGTTTACCCCCCAATGAGTACGCAGTTGGAGCAGGCTGGCATCACGCTTCACGAGGGCTATGACAGTGACGTTTTAAACCCTGCGCCAGATCTGGTGATTATCGGTAATGCCATGTCGCGCGGAAACCCAGCTGTTGAATATGTCTTAGACAAGCGCTTGCCATACTGTTCTGGGCCTGAATGGCTATGTAATCATGTGTTGCAAAGCCGTTGGGTGTTGGCGGTTTCAGGCACCCATGGAAAGACTACTACCAGCTCGATGTTAGCTTGGATTCTGGAGTTTGCTGGTATGTCACCCGGTTTTCTGATTGGCGGAGTGCCTGCTAATTTCCCTGTGTCAGCACGATTGGGTGAGTCGGACTTCTTTGTTATTGAAGCCGATGAATACGACAGTGCCTTTTTCGATAAGCGATCTAAGTTTGTTCACTACCGCCCCCAGACATTGGTGATTAACAACTTGGAGTTTGACCATGCGGATATCTTCGATTCATTAGCTGATATCCAAAAGCAGTTCCATCATGTTGTTAGAACAGTGCCGAGTGTGGGGCAGGTTATTTACCCAGCGGATGTGCCAGCGGTGCAAGAGGTGTTGGAGATGGGGTGCTGGAGCGATATTCAATCGCTAGGAGGCGACTGGAAATTGCTGGCCTGCAATGCCGATGGTAGTCAATTTACACTGCAAGATCCTCAGGGACAGCAAGCTGACATTGAGTGGGATTTAAATGGCCAGCACAATGTGGCCAATGCGATGGCGGCTATCGCTGCCGCTCGGCATGTTGGTGTTGAGTTGGCTCATGCTGCTGAGGCCTTAGGGCAGTTTGCTGGCGTCAAACGACGCTTGGAAAAGCTGGGTGAAGTAGCGGGTGTAACGGTATACGATGATTTTGCTCATCACCCAACCGCTATTGCTACAACGCTAGAAGGTCTGCGGAATAAGCTGGGGGACAAGCGTATAGTGGCTGTTTTGGAGCCTCGTTCTAATACCATGAAGCTTGGGGTTCACAAGGAGACTCTTTTTCAGTCTTGCGTAAAAGCAGATCAAGTATTTTGCCTGCAGCCTCAAGGTATGGATTGGCGTTTAGAAGATTATGCTGACTCGGTCGCAAGCTCTTTGTTGGTGGCTGACAGTATCGATGACTTGTTGCAGCAGCTATTGCAATCGATAGAACATGGTGACCATGTAGTACTAATGAGTAATGGCGGCTTTGGTGGCCTGCATCAGCGTTTATTAAATGCTTTAAGTGAAAAAGAGGTGGGCTAATGCGAACAATCAGTCTAGCTATTACCGGTGGTTCTGGAGTGCAATATTCATTGCGCTTGCTGCAATGTCTTTTAGCCGCGAATTGTCGTGTTAATTTGATGGTGTCACGAGCCGCAGCTGTTGTTATCAACACTGAGACAGAATTCAAATTGCCTGAAGATGAATCGCTTTGGGGATCGTGGTTTTGCCAGCATTATCAAGTAGACGCCGAACAGTTGCGTTACTACAGTCGAGAAGATTGGTTCTCACCGGTGGCCTCGGGCTCAAGCCATTGCGCGCCACTGGTAATCTGCCCGGCGAGTGGAGGAACCTTATCGGCTATTGCCTGCGGAGCAAGCAATAATCTTATTGAGCGGGCGGCTGATGTAGTTCTGAAAGAACGCAAGCCGCTGTTGTTGGTGCCTAGGGAAATGCCCTACTCGGCTATCCACCTCGAAAACATGTTGAAGCTCACTCAGCTTGGCGCCATTGTGATGCCAGCGAGCCCAGGCTTCTATCACAATCCCAAATCTATAGAAGACTTGATTGATTTTGTGGTCGCACGAATTCTGGATCAACTGGGTATCGAGCAAAGCATTATGCCGCGTTGGGGAGAGTGATAGGGCCCATTTGCAATATTGGGCCGTTAGGCTAAAACATTTTGTTCTCGGCCAGCTAAAAAACTCTCGAGGTTGGCAGCCATAATGTTTAGTAGTCTTTGCCTAGCTTCTTGGCTGCCCCATGCAGAGTGGGGGCTCAGTAGTAAGTTTTGATCATTCAAATGAAGCAAAGGGTGGTCGGCTGGGGGAGGTTCTTGGCTGAGGGTATCTAGTGCTGCACCAGCAATTTGATTAGATTCTAGTGCGTCTTGTAATGCCGCTTCATCGATGAGTCCACCGCGTGATACGTTGATCAACAGTGCGTTGTTTCTCATGCTTGCTAGCTCGGCCTTGCTAATCAGTGACAAGGTGTCCTCATTGAGGGGGCAGTGCAGGCTGATAACGTCGCTTTGTTCCAATAGCTTATTAAAGCCTACTCGCGGTGGTTGCGCGGCTTCTCCTTTGCGCGCGGCAATCACTACCTTCATGCCTAAGGCTTTACCTATGTCGGCGACAGCTTTGCCAATACTGCCGTGCCCTATAATCCCAAGTGTTTTACCACTGAGTTCGGTAATTGGAAAATCCAGCATGCAAAAAAAAGGGCTTTGGCTCCATTGGCCTTCTCGGCAAGCCTGGTGGTAACGACTCAACTGAGTGGCCAGATTGAGAATCATCGCCCAGCAGTGTTGGGCGACGCTGGCGGTCCCGTAGCCTGCCACATTGCATACTCTTACGCCGTGTTTTTTGGCAGCCTTAAGGTCTACGTTATTACTGCCTGTGGCGGCAATTAAAATGAGTTTTAATTGGGGGCAGGCTGAGATTAACTCTTCATCAAGAAGCACCTTGTTGCTAACGATTAGCTCCGCATTTTGACAGCGAGTTAGTCGCTCTTTCATGTTCGTCGTACCGTGTATCTCCCAATGCTCTACTTGGTCGAGTAGTGGACTCAGGTCTAGGTCTTTTGGGCCTAGACTATCGGCGTCGAGAATTACGGCGTTGTGCATAAAAATTGACCTTTCTTCAGATGTTATTGGCTTGCGCTGTGGAACCATTCGGCAATGAGGGGCTCAATTATTTGGCCTCTTGGAATAGCAATAAGCGGCTGAGGGCGTAAATGCTAGGCTTGGCTTGGCTATTAAATCAAGGTTTCTTGTGTGGTCGCTCAGAGTAAGCCCTTGTAATCGTCGTAAGCTGAGCTCTAAGTTACTGTTTTCACAGGTGTAAAGTTCGGTGAATTTCTGTCTTTTTCAGGCTATTAGCGCCTCAATAGGATATTATTCGGCTTTTATAGCAATCTAGCCCCAGCGGCTGTAACAATTTAGCCCCCGCGGCGGAGGGGGAATTCGGAGTATAAGGTCTATCATGCTAAGAGGTTTAGCGGCAATTTACCAAGGATTAGTGATTCAGCGCCCTTGGTTGGGTTTAATTTTGGTTATAGCGTTGACTGTCTTGGCGGCAGCTGGTTTGCCAAATTTCAAGCTGGATGCTTCATCAGAGTCGCTTACCCTTGAAAACGATAAAGACTTAGATTACTTCCGCGAGGTTTATAGTCGCTACCAAAGCGGTGACTTCTTAGTTGTTACCTATCGTCCAAACGCCGATTTATTTTCAGATCAGTCGATCAGTGACCTGCGCAGCCTGTCAGATGAACTAGCCCAAATTGAGGGGGTAGATTCTGTATTGGGTATGCTGGATGTTCCTTTGCTTTATAGCCCCAAGCTCAGCTTGACCGATTTAAGCGACGAGCCTCGAACGCTGATGAGTGAAGGAGTTGACCGAGAGCTCGCCAAGCAAGAGTTTTGGAATAGCCCAATATATCGCGACATGTTGCTGAGCCCAGATGGTCGCACAACGGCAATCTTGGCGAACCTAAAGGTAGACAATAAATACTTGGCGCTGGTGAAACAGCGTGACGAATTGCGAGCACTTTTTAAGGCTGGGCAACTGAGTGCAGAACAGCTGCAAGAGTATGAGCGTGTCAGTGCGGAGTTTTTAGATTATCGCACCCAGGCGGCTGTTAAAGATAAGGCTAGGGTTGCTAAAGTACGGGAGGTCGTAACGTCCTATTCCGATCGAGCCGAAATGTTTGTTGGTGGTGTGACGATGATCACCGCCGATATGATTGACTTTATCCAAAGTGATTTGATTGTTTTTGGTTTGGGTATCGTTATTTTTATCGTGCTCTTGCTAGCGGTTATCTTTCGCCAATGGCGATTTATCATTTTGCCGCTGTCGACCTGTATTCTGACGGCTGTTCTGATGTTGGGGCTGCTGAGTTGGTTGGATTGGCGTCTGACGGTTATCTCCTCGAATTTCGTTGCCCTACTATTGATTACCACTCTAGCCATTACTATTCATTTGGTAGTGAGGTTTCGTGAGTCCTATGGTGAGCACCCGCATTGGAGCAAGGGTCAGTTGGTCATGGACATGGTGCACTATATGTTGCGCCCTTGTTTATTTACGGCACTGACCACGGTGGTTGCTTTTGTCTCCTTAGTGGTGAGTGGAATCCGCCCGGTTATTGATTTTGGCTGGATGATGACCATGGGTTTGGCCGTTGGTTTTTGCATGGCTTTTATTCTATTGCCGGCCGGTTTGATGCTGTGGCCTCTGGGCGATCCCAAGGACAATGGCGATCAGTCGAAAGCCTTTACCCTGGGCTTCTCTCGTTTTGCGGAGCAACGCGGTGGTTTGGTTATCACACTTTCAATTTTGGCGGCATTAGTATCGGCTTACGGTATAAGCTTACTTAAAGTAGATAACCGCTTTATCGATTACTTCCATAAGGACACTGAGATCTATCAGGGGATGGAAGCTATTGACCGTCGCTTGGGTGGTACTATGCCGCTCGAGATTATTATCGATATAGCACCTGAGGTTGCGGTCGCTGAAGAGCTTGAAGCTGAAGAAGATGATGAGTTTTCGGACGAATTTGATGATGAGTTCGGTGATGATCTATTTGCTGATGAATCTGCCGAAGCCGATACGGTTTATTGGTTTACCAGCGCAGGCTTGCGCAAGGTCGAGTCTTTACACGATTACTTAGAGTCGCTACCTGAAGTGGGTAAAGTTCAATCGTTGGCTATCGCCTATAAAGTTGCAAAAGATGTGAATGGCGGGAGCTTGAGCGATTTCGAGTTGGCGATCCTCCGCCAAGCCTTGCCGGATAGTATTAATGATGTCTTGGTAAAACCATATTTGGCTATCGAGCAGGAGCAGACACGAATTTCCATGCGTTTGGTGGAAACCAGTGCAGATCTTGATCGTATGACGATCATGGCCAAGATACGAGACCACGCAATTAATGAGTTGGGCTTTGCGCCTGAGCAAATCCACTTTAGCGGTATGTTGGTGTTGTACAATAATATGCTAAACAGCTTGTTTGACTCTCAGATCATGACTCTTGGCGCGGTCTTTATAGCCATCATGGTGATGTTTGTTATCTTGTTTAGATCATTCTCTTTGGCTTTGGTCGCTATCGTGCCTAATATGCTGGCCGCCTTTATGGTTTTGGGGGGAATGGGAATTGCCGGCATTCCTTTAGACATGATGACGATTACCATAGCGGCCATTACCGTAGGTATTGCCGTTGACCATGAAATTCACTATATAACCTGCTTTAAACGTGAATTTGCAAAGGATGGTAATTATATTGCCACTATGCATAGATCTCATGGCACCATTGGTAGAGCGCTTTACTATACCGCGATCACTATTATTGTTGGCTTTTCAGTGCTGTCGCTGTCAGAATTTATCCCGTCGATTTATTTTGGCTTGTTAACCGGCGGTTCGATGATTGCAGCAACTTTGGCTTCCTTGGTGTTGTTACCCAAGTTGATTATTTTATTTAAGCCTTTAGGTCCAGAGCCTGCTTAGAGCAAGCTATTAAAAGGAAATTACATGCTTCGCTACAGTGCTTGGTTTTTCGGCGTTCTAGTTGTGCTATTTGGATTGGAAATGCTTGGCCCTGTGCAGCAAAGTGTGATCCTGCCTTTTACAGCATTTATCGCTAAAATTTGCGTCGCAATTATTATCCCTTTCGATGCTGATGTATTGGCCTATGGCAAGATATTGCAGAGCTCGGCAAATGGCTTTGCGGTGTCGATAGAGCCTGGCTGCAATGGGGTTGAAGCGACCATTATGCTAATCGCTGCAGCAGTTGCATTCCCTGCAACCATAAAGCAAAAGCTCGCGGTTGTGGTTATTGGTTTTTTTGCCATTCAACTAGCAAATATCTTGCGCATTATCAGTTTGTTTTATCTTGGCCAGTGGAATATGGAGGTGTTCGAGTGGGCGCATTTATATCTGTGGCCAGTGTTGATTATGGTAGATGTGCTGGCGGTTTTTTTGGTGTGGTTGAGAATCATAGCCAAGGGGCAAGAAGAGGCTCAGCCTGAAGTGGCTGCTGCATGAGTGTTCAAGTAGAGCCGCAATTGGGTGCGGGTAAATTTTTTCTAAGAATTATTTTAGCCATGATCCCCTGCTTTGCTATTTGGTGGTTTATTGGTGATTGGTGGTTGCAGCCAGCAGTAGACGTTTCGGGTTGGTTGTTGGCTTTGCTTTTATCTGAGTCCTTTCATAGCCTACAGTTGCTTGATGGTAGTTTGCAGGCGGCTACCAATTGGGGAGAGGTTCAGGGGCGCTTGGTTCCTGCTCGCGCTGCGGGTTATGCCTTGGCTTTTGAGTCCAATGTTCGTGTGTTGAGCTATTCCGTACCATTCTTTTTCTCTTTGCAGGCGGCCCTGTGGAATTGGCAGCCTAAGAAGCATATCGCTATATCCGTGCTCGTTATGTACCTTGTTATTATTGTAAGCATGGTCTTTCTTTGTGCTAAGTCAGTAATGGTTGGGCTTGGCGGAGCATTTATTGAGGCAAATCGCTACTGGTATGCTTCGCGAGACTTTATTGCACTTGGTTTTCAGTTGGCCACTTTGATGTTGCCTGTTTTGGTGCCCGTTTTTTTATGGGTAATAACAAATCAGCAGCAATTACAAAGCCTGTTTGTTTCAGGGGTAACGAAAGCAGAGTCGGCTAACGCTGCACCGGAAGGGTCAGAATAAAAGAAGCTCCGCCCAAAATTGGAGAGCGGCCAACCTCTACACTACCGCTGTAGGCACTTACGATATCAATTGCAACTGCCAGTCCAATTCCTTGACCTTTATTGGCGGTGTCGGCGCGTTGGCCACGGGTAAGAATGCTTTGCCTTTGGTTGCCTGCTACCCCGGGTCCGTCATCCTCCACGCGGATCACCCACTGACCGTCCATTTCCTCGGCGTCGACAAATACTTGTCGGCGCCCATATTTGCAGGCATTGTCGAGCAGGTTGCCCATTAACTCCATAAAGTCAGCTTCTTCGCCTTGAATGCGACAGTCCGCAGGAATCAATAATGAAAAATCTTTTTCATCTCGGCCGTACACTTTACCTAGGGCAGTAATCAGGCGCTTGCAAAGTTGGCGTAGATCAATGCTGTGGTTGATGTTTATCTTTGCGCCTAGGCTGGCACGGCTGAGCTGGTGGCTGATGATTTCGTCCATTCGGCGCAGCGGATCAGCTAGCTTCTTTTCGAATTCGGGGTCTTGTTGGGCGAATCCCGAGATTACCGCCAGCGGTGTTTTCAGGCTATGGGCCAAATCGTTCAGGGTGTTTTTATAGCGTTCGCTTTGCTGGCTTTGATTGGCCAGCACTTGATTCAAACTATGAGTTACTGGAATGATCTCTGAAGGATAATTTCCAGGTAGTTGCTGCTCTGAAGATTCTCTCAGTTTATCGATATCATCTTTTAATCGTTTTAGGGGTTGTAAACCCCAGCGCATGATGAGTAGTTGTGCAAAAATGATAAAGATACCCAAGCTACCAAGCCATTGGCCAAGCTGTTGCCGATAAGTGCTTAGCTCGGCATTCCAAATTGCGCTATCTCTCCATATGGTCAGTCGAATAGGAAGGTTGCCGTCTTTGCTTTCCCACTCCACGTCAAAGCGCAAGCTGAAGACGCGGCCTTGGCTGCTATGTCTTATCTCTTCAAAATGCTGTGTTCCAGCCTCGATACTTTGGGGCATTAGGTTGCTGGGCGTTGGAAATAAAACGGATGGAGATTGCCATTGCATACCAAGGGGGGTATGCACCCAGGCATAGAGACCAGAGCCTGGGCGGCTAAAGTCTGGGTCATTTAGTTCTTGTGATAGCTTGGGTTGGCCTGCACTGATATCTATTGAGCCAAGCAGCAAGTACATCTGGCTATTAAGGCGATTCTTTTCTGCGGTGCTTAAACTGCGTTGAAAGGCTTGGTCGAGCATATAGCCGCTTAACCCTAGTACTGCAGGTAAAACCAAAAGTGACGCTAGGGTAAAGCGCGAGGCGAGAGAGCGAAATAGACGCAAAGGAATGAAGCCTTAATTTTGTGTTTCCAGTGCAAAGCGATAACCTTGGCCGCGAACCGTATCGATAGGTTTTAAATCACCATTGGGATCGATTTTCTTTCTTAAGCGACCAATAAAAACTTCGATGACATTACTATCACGATCAAAGTCTTGATCATAGAGATGCTCTGTTAATTCAGTTTTTGAAACCAGCTTGCCGGAATTGAGTGCCAGGTATTCAAGGGTGTTATATTCGAAGCTGGTGAGCTCCAGCTTATTGCCATCTCTGCTAACAGTTTTGGCGGTGGTGTTGATGACTAGTGGGCCATAATCCAGGCTTGGGCTGGCGTGGCCTGCCGCGCGGCGGAGCAAGGCATTGATTCTGGCGAGTAATTCTTCGTTTTGAAATGGCTTAACAACATAATCGTCGGCACCAGCTTCGAGGCCCTCAACCTTGTCCTGCCAATTACCGCGAGCTGTTAGGATTAGGATTGGGAATTTTTTGCCTTCTGCGCGTAGTGTTTTCACTACTTCAAGACCGTCGACTTCGGGAAGGCCTAAGTCGATGATAGCCAGGTCGTAGGGGTGTTCAGTACCTAAAAAAATCGCTTCGCGGCCATCGCCGCAAGCATCGCTAACATAGCCAGCAGATTTGAGTTGCGTGCATATTTGCTCGCGGATATGTGGCTCGTCTTCGACAACAAGTAAGCGCATAACTGGTCTCGTAATGATCTCTCGCCACGTGAAATAGTCGGTGGTGGCGTATGTTTTTGTTTTATGACGCCAATTAGTATTGTTGGCATTCTAGGCGCTGATTTTTAATCGGCAATCCATATTTGTTGTACTTTACCAGAGGCTGTTAATACTTTCACAGTGTATCCGGCCTGTCCTCTTTGAACTTTGAGAACTTTCCCCTTGGATTTTTTAAGGGCCTTTTGTGCGGCTTCTGCCTGCCCGTTTGGGGTCGCTTTGCCGTCGTCTTTGCTACCGGCTTTGGCCAGTTGAAACATTATCCGCTGCTCAAGAGCCTGCTTGTCGGCCTTTAACGACTCGTCGCCATTGGCTGCTCCGCTAATTGGTGAGGCAAGGCCTATAAGTGCGAAAAGCGAAGCAATTAGGATTCGATGCTGTGTCATTTAATGTGTTCCGGTTAGAGCATTGGCTGCTATTAAGCAGTCTAGAACAAGCGAGCTGATAGCGAGCGATATTTGCCGCTTATTTTAATCAGTGCTGTTATGGCACCGCATTTGGCGTTGGCGCCTGCAACTACGTCTAAGGCCATCTTACACCGGAATGCCTGAAATGTCGGCCGGTTATATGTGCCACCTTGCTTGCCTTTTTTGTGTGATCAACCAGATCAGAGTTTCAGGCTAAAAGTGTTTCCCTGAACCTTGGCTGAAACTTGGCGTTTATTGTTGTTTTAAGGTGCCTAAAATTGCTGGCTGTTCGGCGCAGTCAGCTGCCCGGAAACAAGGTATAATGCTCAGTTATGCTCGTTTATTGGATGGCAGGTGGTAAATTACTGCCGTCTCGGGCCAAAAGCTTGAAAATACAAGCCGATAAACTTACCAAGTAAATAGCAAAGTTATGAATATTGATAGTTATATGCGCCAGTTGGGGCAACAGGCAAGAGCGGCTTCGCGGGAGCTGCTTTTGGTTGATAGCGGCCAAAAGAATCAGGCCTTGCTTGCAATAGCCGCCGAGCTTAAGGCTCAGCAAGAACAAATTTTACAAGCCAATGAAACCGACTTGCAGCTGGGACGAGAGTCTGGCTTAGAGGACGCTTTATTGGATCGCTTGGCGATTACAGGCACTGGTATTGGTCAGATGGTGGAAGGTTTGCAGCAGGTAGCAGCATTGCCGGACCCCTGTGGCGAAATCAGTGATATGAGCTATCGGCCGAGTGGCATTCAGGTCGGTAAAATGAGAGTGCCGCTTGGGGTGGTCGGGATTATTTATGAGTCGCGTCCAAATGTGACCATTGATGCAGCCAGTTTATGCTTAAAATCCGGCAATGCCACTATATTACGCGGTGGTAAGGAAGCGTTTCATTCGAATCAGGCAATTGCCAAATGTATCACTGCGGGTCTTGCCTCAGCGGGACTGCCTGAAAATGCTGTGCAGGTTATTGAAACTACGGATCGAGCGGCCGTTTCGGCGATGATTACTATGCCGGAATTTGTCGATGTCATTGTTCCTCGTGGGGGCCGAGGCCTAATCGAGAGAATAAGCAATGAGGCCAAGGTAAATGTTATTAAGCACCTAGACGGCATATGCCATGTCTACCTTGATGATAAGGCCGATTTGGATAAGGCAAAAGCTATCGCTGTTAATGCCAAAACACACCGTTATGGTGTTTGTAATGCGATGGAGACCCTGCTCATACATGAAGATTTGTCGGGTGAGTTTTTAACGGATTTGGCAAAAGCTTACTGGCATAAAGGTGTGCAGCTACGCGCCTGTGAAGCTTCTTACTCAAAGCTTCATGAAATTAATGAGGCTGATGGTGACTTGCTCGTTCAAGCAAGCCCAGAAGATTGGGACACGGAATATTTGGCTCCAGTGTTAGCGGTAAAAGTAGTGTGCGACATGGCCGAGGCGATTGCCCATATTGCACGCCACAGCTCAGGTCACACCGAGAGTATAGTGAGTGAAGACTATAGTCGTATTCGATCATTTTTAGCTCAAGTTGATTCGGCGTCGGTTATGGCCAATGCCTCAACTCGCTTTGCCGATGGTTTTGAGTATGGCTTAGGTGCGGAAATTGGTATCTCAACGGATAAAATTCACGCTCGAGGGCCTGTTGGTCTGCAAGGGCTTACTTCTCAAAAGTGGATAGTGTTCGGTGATGGCCACATCCGCAACTAAACTTTCGGCTTATGGCTTGTTCGGGGGAAGCTTTGACCCTGTGCATCGTGGCCATATATACCTTGCTGAAAAGGCGCAGCAAAGTTTGGGCTTGCAGGATATGGCCTTGTTGCCAGCTGCTCAGCAGCCCTTGAAGGGCTCGGCCAATGTCTCTGCGCAGCAGCGCTTAGCAATGTTGAGTTTAGCGGTGGCAGAGGCTCCTAGTTTATCGGTGGATGCTAGAGAGTTGAGGCGCAGTGGGCCATCTTATACTGTGGATACGTTGCTGGAGTGGCGCCTAGAACATGATGAAAAAGCCTGCCTATGCTTTTGTATGGGGCTAGACTCATTAATGCAGCTGCATCGCTGGCATCGTTGGGAACAGTTGTTTGAACTGGCTAATTTGATCGTCTTGGCTCGCCCAGGTTGGAGTTGGGCTGAGGGCACAAAAACACAGCCGCCGCAGTTACAGGCTGAGCTAAATGCTCGGCAGTGTTTTGATATTGCGCCATTGCTAGCGGCTCCAAAAGGCAGGTGGATGTTGCTTGAGGCGCCTTTAATGGATATTTCATCAACAAAAATTAGGCAGCAGCTTGCTGCCGGTGTGCCTGCTTCGCAATTGTCTGAATTGCCGCAAAGTGTGGCGAATTATATTGAAGAGCACAGCCTATACTGTGCGAACTAACTCAAAGAGGTTTTATTTTTGGATCTAAATCAAGTTGTCATCAATGCTCTGGAAGATGTCAAAGGGCAAGATATTGTAAGTTTGGATGTCGCTGAATTAAGCGATGTAATGGATACCCTTGTTATTGTTACGGGAACATCTAACCGTCATGTGAAGTCATTAGCCAACAATGTTGTGATGGATGCTAAGGCGGCCGGTGAGCAACCTCTTGGGGTTGAAGGTATGGAAACCGGTGAGTGGGTGTTGGTAGATCTAGGTAGCATTGTAGTGCATGTTATGTTGGAGCAAAGCCGACGCTTTTATGACCTGGAAAAACTTTGGTCCATGGAGCCCGCAAATCGCCAAGATGAAAGTGACGAAGACGATCTGAACTAATTCAACTATGCGTACTCGAATTATAGCTGTTGGTACCAAAATGCCCGCTTGGGTAGAAACTGGCTACAAAGATTATGCAAAGCGACTGCCACGGGATTTTCCGGTGGAGGTGCTTGAACTGCCGCTTGGCCCTAGAGGCAAAAACGCCTCAATAGAAAAGGCCATTGCTAAAGAAAGTGAGGCAATGCTTGCGGCCATTCCAGATGGTGACAAGGTGATCGCTCTTGATGTTAAGGGCAAGCCTTGGGGTACCGAACAGCTAGCCGATAAATTGGCAGACTGGCGCATGGATGGTAATAATTACAGCTTGTTAATTGGTGGGCCAGACGGCTTATCGCAGCAGTGTTTACAGCGCGCGGATGTGCGCTGGTCGCTATCAGCGCTGACATTGCCGCACCCGCTGGTGAGGATTGTCTTGATCGAGCAGCTGTATCGGGCTTGGACAATTTTAAATAATCACCCCTATCACAAATAACAAAAGGGTGATGTAGTGAAGAGCTTTGACGGCAGTGGTTTAGCTGCTTGGGGACGGCATGGAACAAATCCTGGCTAGGGGGCTTATTCAACAGCTCCCACAAGTTAATGTCTTGAGCAGAGCTGAAGTATTCCGCCATGTCTGAGCATCTGCGTTTTAAAGATCATTACAATGAAGCTCGAATCTTTTTTCGACGCGCTATTATCGTCGCTGCCTTAATTGTTGCGCTTATCGTTGTGCTTATTGCACGCCTATATACTCTGCAAGTTGTTGAGTATGAGACCTATGTTACCCAATCTGATCGTAACCGGGTGCAGGTGCAACCCTTACCGCCGACGCGCGGTCTAATCTATGGGCGTCGTGGCGAGCTGCTTGCCGAAAATCGTCCCAGTTATACGCTTTCAATTGTAAAAGAGCAGGTTGGTTCATTGGAATCAAGTTTGCGCTTGCTACGCCAGCTAGTGGATATCAGTGACGATGAACTGGAAGACTTTTATAAACGCTTAAAGCGCCCTAAGCGTCGCCGTCGTCCCTATGAACCAATTCCTTTACGATATCTTTTGGGTGAAGAAGAAATCGCCAAGATTGCGGTCAACGAATACCGCTTAAAAGGAGTGGTGGTTGAGGCTCAGTTGGTACGCTACTACCCGCAACAAGATCTGTTTGCTCACAATGTTGGCTATGTGGGGCGAATTAATGAGCGTGAACTTAAATCGCTGACCCCTGAAGAATATGCCTTGTACAACGGCACAGACTCCATTGGCAAGATCGGCCTGGAAAAACAGTACGAGAGGCTTTTACTTGGGGACGTTGGCTATCAGCAAGTGGAAACCAATGCTAGAGGTCGAGTGTTAAGGGTATTGGAGAGAACAGATCCTACTCCGGGCCAGAACTTGCAATTGTTTCTGGATGCTCAGTTACAGAGAAAAGCTTATGCTGCACTCGGTGGTCGGCGTGGTGCTGTAGTCGCTATGGAAATTGAAACCGGCGGTGTTTTAGCCATGGTGAGCGCACCTAGTTATGACCCTAATTTATTTGTGACTGGTATTAGTTATAAAAACTATAGAGCTTTGAATGAATCGCCGGACCTGCCGCTTTTTAATCGAGCCATTCAAGGTGGTTATCCGCCAGGCTCGACCTTAAAGCCAATGTTGGCTTTGGGTGGGCTAGAAGCCAAGATAATCGATGAGCATTATTCGGTGCGTGATCCGGGCTTCTATCAGCTTGAAGGTGAAGAACGCAAATATCGAGACTGGAAGAAGCGTGGTCATGGTCATCGTATTGCCTTAAAGCAAGCTGTTGCACAATCTTGTGATGTTTATTACTACGACTTGGCGTTTCGCATGGGCATCGATCGGATGCACGATTTTGGCGATAAGTTTGGTTTAGGTGAGCGTACGGGTGTTGATATCCCCAGTGAGCGATCTGGTTTATGGCCTTCCCGTAAATGGAAAAGAGCGGTTAGGGGCTTGCCTTGGTTTCCGGGCGACAGTTTGAATATGGGGATTGGTCAGGGGTTTGTTTTGACGACGCCTTTGCAGCTGGCTTCAATGACCGCAACCTTGGCATCAAAAGGTGTTCATCGCCAACCTAGATTGGTGAAAAAAGTGGGCGAACAAGAGCTGTCGGATAAAGCGACTAAGGCTGTCGAGGCCAGTGAGAAAAACTGGTCGCTGGTTATGGAATCAATGGAAGAAGTGGTGCACGGGCAAAGAGGCACAGCTAAGTCGATTGCTAGAAAGGCTAATTTTCGAATGGCCGGAAAGACCGGAACAGCCCAGGTGGTTGGGATTGCACAAGATGCGGAATACGATTCGGAAGCGCTAGCAGAAAGACAGCGGGACCATGCCTTATTTGTTGGCTATGCGCCTGCGGAAAACCCAAAGATAGCAGTTGCTGTCATTGTAGAAAATGGGGAAAAGAGTTCTTTGGCTGCGAAAGTTGCACGCGAAATATTCGATGAGTATTTGCTTCATGGGCAGCTCGACAATGTCGAGGTAGGCCGCTAATGGTACAGCAAGACTTTCAACGCCGAATGCCGGAGGCAAGCCGTGATTTACGCAAGCCGATGGGCGTGTGGCAGCGAATTCATATTGATGTGCCTTTGCTGCTTGGTTTGTTGGCGCTTACCGCTTTTGGCTTGATCGTATTGTATAGTGCCAGCGGAGAGACCAAATATTACATTCAACGCCAAACAGTTTTTATCTCCCTTGGCTATGTCGCCATGTTTACTGCGGCGCAGTTTAAGATGAGCTTTTTGCAGCGCTGGTCACCTTGGTTTTATCTCGGGGGTGTTGGCTTGCTGGCTCTTGTGCTGATTATGGGTTCTGGGGCGAAGGGCGCGCAGCGTTGGTTGAGTATAGGGGGTTTTCGATTTCAGCCTTCAGAGGTCATCAAACTCGCTGTGCCGATGATGGTGGCCTCCTACTTGGGGGTGAGAGTATTACCTCCAAGCTTTAAGCATATTGTCGTGAGCTTAATGATTGTTGGTCTGCCAACGGTGCTTATTCTGGAGCAGCCTGATTTAGGAACCTCTTTGTTGATTGCGGCTTCTGGCTTGATAGGTCTGTTTTTCGCAGGGCTGCGGTGGCGCTATATTTTGGGGGCCGCCTTGCTAGCCCTAATGAGTGCTTGGCCTATGTGGCAATTTGTATTGCGGGATTATCAGAAGCAGCGCATCCTAACCATGTTCAATCCTGAGGCCGATAAACTTGGGGCGGGCTGGAATATTATTCAATCAAAAACGGCTATTGGCTCCGGAGGAGTGTACGGAAAAGGCTGGATGAATGGTACTCAGTCCCAGTTGAATTTCCTACCAGAAAGCCACACAGATTTTATTATCGCAGTCTTAGCTGAAGAGTTTGGCTTATTGGGTGTGTTGTTACTATTGCTGATTTATTTATTTATCTTAGGTCGCGGCCTATTGATAGCTGCTAGAGCGCAATCAAGCTTCAACCGAATATTGGCAGGTTGTATTACCTTCACTTTTTTTGTTTATATTTTTGTAAATATTGGAATGGTGACGGGTTTATTGCCAGTAGTAGGAGTGCCTTTGCCCTTGGTTAGCCATGGTGGCACAGCCTTGGTTACTCTGCTCACAGGCTTTGGTTTGCTAATGGCGATTAGTACTGAGCGTAGAAAGGTGAGTATTTGATATGTCGATGGCAGCTCTTTAGTTGCGGCATTGGCCTTAGGGACGGAGCTAAAACGTCGCTTATTGAACACTTTGATTGCTGTATGGGTTGCTAAAATTTATTGAATGGTAAGTTGGCTTTATAAAAAGACTAACTGGTTTTATTGAAAGATATGCAGAGATACTAGAAGAGCCTTATAGATGATTACAGGTTTAAAGAATATTGGAGTGACGATGCTGGCAATATCGGCGTCGCTGACATCTACCTTAAGCGTTGCTGAAAATTATGCCCAGCACCCTCAGGCCATTAAGTTGATCGATGAAATGGTCGCTGAGCATGATTTCGATAGAACGAAATTGGAAGCATTGTTTGCCGAGGCTAAGAAAAAACAGTCGATTTTGAAGGCCATGTCGCGCCCGGCAGAAAAAGCTCTAGAGTGGAAAGATTACCGCAAGTTATTTCTCGATGGTAAGCGCACGCCTAAGGGGGTTGAGTTTTGGCAGAAAAATCAACCGGCCTTAGATGCTGCCTCAGAGAAGTATGGGGTACCACAGGAAATTATAGTGGCCATTATTGGCGTTGAGACTCGCTATGGGCGCATTATGGGTAGCTATCGAGTGCTGGATGCTCTTGCTACCTTGGCTTTTGATTACCCTAGAAGGAGTGAGTTCTTTACTAAGGAACTCAAGCACTTTTTGCGACTCACTCGCGAGCAACAGCAGGATCCATTGGCACTGAAGGGTTCCTATGCAGGTGCGATGGGTTACGGACAATTTATGCCGTCCAGCTTCCGCTCTTATGCCGTTGATTTTGATGGTGACAAGGTTGCCGATATATGGAAAAACAAAAGAGATGCCATTGGCAGTGTCGCTAATTATTTCAAACACCACGGCTGGCGTCAGGGGGCACCAGTGGTTGCCCGGGCCGCTTTGGAAAAGAACTTTAAAGCAGAGTTGGCTAATCAGTCGCTTAAGCCAAAGTACACAGTTTCATCTTTAGACGAGGCGGGTTTCAAGGCAATGCTAGAGCTTCCTGGCGACGAGGTTAGCAGCCTTGTTAAATTGGAAGGAGCTAAAGGTACCGAGTATTGGTTGGGCTTGCACAACTTTTATGTTATTACCCGTTATAATCATAGCCGTATGTATGCTATGGCGGTTTACCAATTGGCTCAGGAAATTCGTAAACAATACGATTTAAAAAAGGCTAAAGGATAATATAGTGGATTTTTTACAGGCTAAGCATATTGCTAAATTGGGACAGCTGGCTGTTCTGCTATTGCTTACTGCCTGTAGTCAACAAGAAGTTAGAGATAGTGGTCCCTCTCGACCACTTGATTTCTCAGGCTTGGCGGATGCTACCCCTAAAAAAGAAAGTCGTGGGCGTGCGGGCAATAAAAGCCCCTATGAAATTTTTGGGATCAGCTATTATGTAATGGCTGATTCGAAAGGCTTTCGCCAACAAGGTGAAGCGTCTTGGTACGGTAAAAAATTTCATGGCCGTAATACTTCCAATGGCGAAGTATATGATATGTACGCAATGACCGCTGCCCATAAGACACTACCAATTCCCAGTTATGTTAGGGTCACAAATCACCAAAATGGCCGTTCGGTAGTGGTGCGGGTTAACGATCGAGGTCCCTTCCACGGTGATCGAATAATTGATTTAAGTTATGCTGCCGCCAGCAAGTTAGGTTTTGCAGAGCAGGGTACAGCTATGGTTTCGGTAGAGGCTATAGATAGCGGTAACCCTCCACTGAATTACCCGGGCTATGTGGCGGCTTCACAAACTAACACGCCAGCCCTCGCTGCCGTTGATGTAGAGCGCCAAAACAAAAATGAAACGGTTGCAAGCAATCAGTCATTTTTGCAAGTTGCCGCGTTTAGCCAAAGAGCGGCGGCTGAAAAATTAATGGCGGATTTGCGGCAACAAATTGCTGAGCCTATGCGATTGCAACAAGCGAAAGGCTTATTTAAGGTGCATATTGGCCCACTGCAGAAAGTGGGTGATCTTACGGCTGTAAAACAAACTTTACAGGCCCTGAGCTTAGGTTCGGGGTTTGTGGTAAATGACTAAATAAATAGGACTGTCTAGACACATGAGAACTATTGTTACTTTTTTAATCTTGTGCCTAAGTGTAACGTCGGCATTGGCTCAACAGCTTATACCGGCTCCACCGCAATTGGCAGCAACGGCCTATTTACTGATAGATGCTGAAACCGGTGAGGTGCTGGTTGAGCATAATGCGGACGAAATGCTACCGCCCGCAAGCCTTACAAAGATGATGACTAGCTATATCGTTTCCAGTGAGATGGATAGGGGAAATGTAGCGGCTGAAGATATGGTTAATATCTCAGTGCGAGCTTGGAAGATGGGCGGCTCTAAAATGTTTATCCGCGAAGGCACTCAGGTTAGCGTTAAGGATTTATTGCGCGGTGTCATTATTCAATCCGGCAATGATGCTAGTGTTGCTTTGGCTGAGCATATCGCGGGCAGTGAAGAAGCCTTTGCTGATGTGATGAATCAGCAGGCGGCGATATTGGGGATGACCAGTACGCAATTTTTAAATGCCACCGGCTGGCCAGCTGAAGGCCACTACACCACGGCTCGTGATTTGGCGATTTTAGCGAAAGCCATCATCAATGATTATCCTGAGCATTATGAAATCTATGCGGAGCGATCTTTTTCTTACAACGGCATCGATCAAATGAATCGGAATCGCTTGCTGTTTTTAGATAAATCAATTGACGGTTTGAAGACTGGCCATACCGAAGAGGCGGGTTACTGCTTGGTGGCTTCTGGTGTGAAAAGTGGTATGCGTTTGATTTCTGTGGTGATGGGTACCCGTTCAGATAAAGCTCGTGCTGCAGAGTCTCAAAAGCTAATGGCCTACGGTTTCCGCTATTATGAGACGCATCAAGCCTTGGAAGCAGGTCAACAGTTTGCCTCTCAGCGTGTATGGGGTGGACAGGCCAAGGAAGTTGCTATTGGTGTTAACAAGGCATTGTCCTTAACGATTCCAAGACGTGGGCAAGAGCGTATAAAGCAGAGTGTTAAGCTCGATGAGGTTATTGAGGCGCCTATTGCCGAGGGGCAAGAGCTGGGGCGTTTGCAGCTTGAGCTTGATGGTAAACAGCTTGCGGAGGTGCCGTTGGTCGCTCTAGAGCCAGTTCAAGAGGCGGGCTTCTTTGCGCGCTTATGGGATACGATCAAGCTATTTATCTTTAATCTCTTCGCTTAAGTTTCTTTTTAAGTCGTTTTTTACGGCGAATTTAGTACAAATCCCTGAATTCGCCGCTTCCTCTCTCTCTGGCTAGCTTTGCGGTATAATGCTTCTTGTACTTTGATCTACTCGGAACGACAAGATGAGCCAGCCAGACGCCCCTAAAATTGAATTTCCTTGCGAGAATTACCCCATTAAAGTTATGGGTGATGCAGGTGATGAATTGCACGCGCTAGTAATGCGTGTATTCAATGAGCATGCGCCTGGTTTTGATCCGGAGAAGATTCGCCTAAAAGACAGTAGCAAAGGTAGCTTTCAATCTTTGACTGTACTTATCACGGCCACCGGCGTAGAGCAGCTTGAGGCTCTGCATAAAGACCTTCAAAGTAGCCCCTTGGTTAAAATGGTTTTATAAATGCCAGCAGTACAAGTTCGTAAGCTTGACTTAATGGACTACGAGCCCGTCTGGCGCTCTATGTCTAACTATACTGATCAGCGTGATTCCGACAGTGCTGATGAGTTTTGGTTGGTGCAGCACCCGCCGGTTTTTACTCAGGGGCAGGCCGGTAAGGCAGAACATGTATTGATGCCTGGAGATATTCCTGTGGTACAGGTAGATCGTGGTGGTCAGGTAACCTACCACGGGCCGGGGCAGCTAGTATTGTACCCGCTAATTGATCTCCGTCGTCTAGGTATTGGTGTTCGAGATTTGGTAACGGCTATCGAGAAGGCTTTAGTAAAAACCCTTGCCAGCTTTGATCTGGAAGCTTACCCGAAAGCTGACGCTCCTGGAGTCTACATAAATGAAGCAAAGATTGCGTCATTAGGATTGAGGGTAAGAAAGGGGTGTAGCTTTCACGGCTTAAGTTTGAATGTTGAGATGTCGCTGGAGCCGTTTTTAAGAATAAACCCATGTGGTTATCAGGGTTTGGAAATGGTGCAAATGGCTGATCTGATCGAGCCAACGCCAAGTATGGATAGCATTGAGAATGAATTGGTTCGCTGCTTAATGGAGCAGTTGGGCTACGATAAAAAAACATTAGTAGCAGGCCTGCCTGATGCTGGGGCCTGTGAGTGAGACAATCGTGAGTGATAGATCTGAGAATACGCCAGTAAAGCGCACCCGCCGACATAAAGCCGGCGAAAAACTCCGTGATGCCGACAAAGTGGAGCGCATCCCCGTAAAAGTTATCGCCAGTGATGAGGTTAAGCGAAAGCCCGAGTGGATTCGAGTTCGTATGACGGCCTCGCCTGAAGTGGACCGCATTAAAAAAATCCTCCGTAAAAACGGCTTGGCCAGTGTTTGTGAAGAGGCGAGTTGCCCCAATTTAGGTGAGTGTTTCGCCGGTGGCACCGCGACTTTTATGATTATGGGAGAGATCTGTACAAGGCGCTGCCCATTCTGTGATGTTGGCCATGGTAAGCCATTGCCGCTTGATCAAGATGAGCCTAGAAACCTAGCCGAAGCGATTGCTGAGATGCGTTTGAAATACGTGGTGATTACTTCAGTTGATCGCGACGATTTACGTGATGGCGGGGCTCAGCATTTTGCAGATTGTATTCGTGACGCCCGCGAATTATCTCCAAACTTACAGGTTGAAATCCTGACTCCAGATTTTCGCGGCAGAATGGATAAAGCCCTAGATATTTTAGAGGCTGAAGCACCGGACGTATTCAATCACAATTTGGAAACCGTTCCTCGTTTATATCGACAGTCTCGCCCCGGCGCAAATTACGCTTGGTCACTTAAGTTGCTGAAAGAGTATAAGAAGCGTCGCCCCGATGTGTTGACTAAATCAGGTTTAATGGTGGGCTTGGGTGAAAGCAAAGAGGAAATCTTTGAGGTGATGCGGGATATGCGTGAGCATGATATTGATATGCTGACAATTGGTCAGTATCTGCAGCCATCCAAAAGTCACCTAGCGGTAGATCGCTACGTTCATCCTGACGAGTTTGATGAGTATACCGCCATGGCGAAAGAGTTAGGCTTCACGCATGCCGCTTGTGGGCCTTTGGTTCGCTCTTCTTATCATGCTGATAAGCAGGCCCATGGCGAGGAAGTTTCCTAGGCGGCTTTCAGCTAGACGGCAAAGAGGCTCTTTACCAAGTTCTCAAAAGAGCTTCTAAAAGTTTTAGATTTAATTATCAGCTCAAATCTTCAGCGGAAACTAAAAGCTTCCGCTTTCCACTTTCGGGTGCCTTAGTAGGTATTCAGTGTTCAGCGCCAATACCTTTTCAGGAAAATCGGTAAACACGCCGTCTACCCCCATTGCAGCTAAATGCCCCATATCCTCTTCATGATTTACGGTGTACACCCAGGTTTTTAGCCCTCGGGCACTGGCGTCATCGATAAGTCCTTGCCGCAAGAATCCAAGACAGGCATGGAGCGAGTAGGCGCCAAGTTGCTCACAGCAGGCGGCATAGTCTAACGGTACGCCAGCGAATAGTGCTCCGCGTTTAACTTCAGGCAAACGCTGGCTAAGCTTGTGTAGCTGAACATGGTCGAAGCTTGAGATTAGGTAGGACTCGTAGCTGCCTTGCTTATAGAGTACAAAGTCCTCTATCTGTTGGCTGACTGATTTCACACAACCGGGTCCTTTTAACTCGATATTGAGCAATGCTTTATCGGCAACCAGCTCCATGACCTCTAGCAGGGTCGGAATGTGCTCGCCACAAGATAGTGGTGTCTTCCTGAGCTCTTCTGGATCTTGTTGTACCAGTAACTCGCCATTAAAAGGCCCTGAGCTTAGCCTTCGGTCATGGAAGACCAGAAGCTCGCCCCGCACATTCCAAACATCGATCTCAATGGCATCCACTCCAAGCTCTAATGCTCGGCTTATGGCGCGTAGAGTGTTTTCGTAGCGTTGGGATCCGCCACGGTGTGCAATACAAAATAATGGCTTATCGAGTTCCATAAGCGCCTGCTGTCGCTGTTGAGGGTAGATGCCCATACTTTAATCGCCATCGGCCAATTTGTGAGCAGATTGTTAGCGGTAAGTGTGACATTTATATGTACAAGAGTAATAACCCGCTACACTTTTACCAATATTATTTATTTCTATGCTGCTCATTGTGCCGACTTAAAATAAGTGTAAGTAAGTGCATACATCTCCGCTTGTGGTTATTATATATGGCTCTGGCGAAACTTTTAGCCTGAAAAGCAGCGCTTGGCTAAATAATGGATTTGTCCATAAGCATTGATAGCCTGAGTGAGCTGGGTAGAATAGAGAATTCGATCTAAAGAAACGGGTGCACTGGATGTTGCAAGGCTTACGCAAGTTGAAAAATCTACTGATTGGCGCAGTGCTGTTGCCCCTTTCAGTGCTTGCTTTTCCGGCCTTTGCAGATGGCGAAACCGTTATTTTGGCGCCTGCTGCTGTGGTTTCTGGCTTTCGCGACTTTACCGCTGGCCGCCAGCTGGGCGATATTCGCGATTATCGTTTCAGTGCCGACTACACCCTGAAACATCAAGATCCCTTCATTAACCTAGAAGTCATCGAGTTGGTGCTTCTGGTGCAGGCTCTGCAGTTAGGTGGGGTAAAGGGCGAAATTAAGATTAAATCCGCCTCGAGCTTCAGCATCCTTTCTAAGGTAGAAAAAGGTGATGCGTTGCTGGGTGGCGTTTCTATTTGGCGTGAGCGAACCCAAAGCCGAGCGAAATCCCTGTGGGTGAGTGACCCGATTATTCGTCAAGGAGAATTCCATTTAGGCTTGTATAGCTGCGGTCGCCCTATGTCCATCATCGATCTGTCAGGTTTACAGCAGTTTAGACTGAGCTCACACGCTAATTGGCCAATGGTCACTGAATTGCTGCAATCTTTAGAGGTTGCAGATCTCTCTTTAAGCTCAGATTGGAATCAAATAGCTAAACAGTCTTGCAGTGGCGCGAGTGATTTAATTGCCGCACCCTTTACGGCATCAGCTGATAGGCCCTTACAGTACTTAGAAAAGTTTTTGAGTCCTGTGCCCGGTGTTAAGCTGAAGGTGAGTGGTACTCGCCACTTTATCATCAGTCGCTTGCATCCCAAGGGTAAGCGAACCTATTTTTCTCTCCAGCGAGGAATGCGTAAGCTGCGGGTTAAAGGTAATATTGCTCGGGCTCTAAGGCAGTCGGGTTTCTTACCTTCAACGACCGCAAACTGGGCCTTTCTCAACTAAAAATAAGAATAAAATCTCATGTCTGAAGCGACGACTTCTGTGCCGGCTCTTGCTTGGCTCAAGCGCAGTATGATTTGGCTTGCTCCAATACTGGCGGCATTACTGGGTGCTATGATGTGGCAGCAAGGCTGGCCTATCGATGCAAGTATGACCGCCGGGCTCACTCTGCTGTGTGCACTTTGGTGGATGTTCGAGCCCATCCCTATTCCTGCCACCTCGCTAATTCCTTTAGGACTATTTCCACTACTGGGGATTCTTACCCCCAAAGATGTCGCCCTGGCTTACGGTAGCCCCTTAATTATCTTGCTGATGGGCGGAGCAATGCTCTCTAAAGCGATGGAAAAAAGCGGCGCGCATCGACGTGTGGCGCTGGGGATGGTTGGTCTTTTTGGCGGAGGCAGTCAGCGGCGCTTAGTACTGGGTTTTATGGCAGCGTCAGCACTGTTATCGATGTGGATATCAAACACAGCAACCACTCTAATGTTGTTACCTGTAGCCTTGGCTGTGCTTGAAAAAAGCACAGATCGAAAGCTGATGATCGCCTTATTATTGGGCATTGCCTATGCAGCGAGTATTGGTGGTTTAGGAACCCCAATTGGAACACCTGCCAATGTTATTATGATGCAGGCCTATCAAGATGCTACCGGTGTTGAATTAAGCTTTGTCGATTGGATGCAGTGGTCTATTCCTGTGGTGATATTGCTGGTGCCCTTAGCCGGTTTTTGGCTGAGTCGTTCGCTCGGCAAAGACACTAGCATGCTTCAGTTGCCAGACCTTGGGCCATGGCGAAAAGCAGAGCGCAGAGTGTTGTTTGTTTTTGCCTTAACCGCAATCGCCTGGGTTACGCTAAAGGGACCTTCTGGTGGCTGGGGACAGTGGTTGCCTAACGCTAATTACGGCTCTGTCGCACTTTGTGCGGTCCTTGTTCTATTTATTTTGCCAGACGGTGAGGGTGAGCGTTTACTGGATTGGCAGAGCGCCAATCAAATTCACTGGGGCGTGCTACTGCTTTTCGCCGGAGGTATTGCAATCGCAAAGGCCTTCACCAGCACGGGCCTAAGCCAAGCTATTGGTGAAGCGCTCGCAGGCTTTAATCAGTTGCCAGTTTTACTGCTGCTAATTTTGCTGAGCTTTGGGGTGGCTTTTTTGACGGAAGTTACCAGTAATACGGCGACAGCCACTCTGCTGATGCCTATTTTGGCGGCGACAGCAATTGCAGCAGGCATGGAGCCAGCTTTAATAATGTTGCCCGCTGCCTTAGCCTCAAGTTGCGCCTTTATGTTGCCGGTAGCTACAGCGCCCAATGCAATCGTGTTTGGTACCGGTCAGGTCAAAATTGCCGATATGGTGAGCAATGGCTTTGCTATTAATCTGATTGCAGTATTAGTAATCAGTCTTAGTAGCTTTGCGCTATTGAGCTTAGGCGCATTCAATTAATCTCAAACTAAAGTTTAGGCGTCTAAAGCCGCTACTTTATCTACTGATTTATTCCTGATTCTGGGAAGTAGTAGGGGTGAGCGGATGCCAAAACAACTAGCGGCCGTCGATCTAATGCGGCGCTTTTACCAATTAGTGGTGAGCAAGCCTCATCGCGAATTGGTTTTGTGGTTGCTGAAAAATTGGTCGGATTTGCCCTATGTTTCTCGCGTTGTATTACTTACCAATGAATCTGGAGAGCATTGGGTGCGTGGCACCGGAGTAGGTGAAAACCTCACGGTGCTCAATACGGACCTAAGCAATTTTCGTCGAATTGCCTCCGAACAAGTCCATCATTGTTATAACTCCGCTGCCCCACAGTTTTATGCCGTAAGCGATCTTGCTAAGGACAAGAAGGGCTTTCTTGATTCAAGCCTGACTTTAGCCTGTGTGCCTATTGGTGAGGGGGATGAGCCAATAGGGCAGTTGTATCTGGAGCTAAATGTTGAAGCGGCTCAAGCTGAGCAGCTATTGCAGGAGCGACAGCAACTTCAGGTATTTTGCGGGCTTGTGTTACAGCATTTGATTGTAACCTGGCAGCATCAGCAGCAGCTCGAAAAAGCAAAAGTCGCCGAGCAAGCACTTTGGGCTAGCGAGGTCTATCTTCGATCCATTTTGGATCATTCGCCCGTGTTTATCTCGGTAGTAGATCTTGGCGGCAATGTTATCCTCAGTAGTGATCATCATCTGAATGATGAGCTTTCGCAGTCGGCCAGTACACGTTACAACGGCCATCATGTCTACGCTCTTTTTCCTGAAAAAATCGCCCAAGCCCTTTGGGCTGGAAAGCCCGAAAGCGAAGATGATGTAAATGCAGACTGGGAGTTTTCTTACTGCTCGGAAGATGATGGCGAACCCAAGTACTACTGGATTAATCGCTTTCCTTTGCTTGATCAGCAAGGAAAGTTGTTTGCGAGCTGCGCTATATGTACCGATATTACAGAGCGTAAACATTCCGAGCTTGCAATGCAGGAACAGCAAAAGCGCCTCAACTATCTGGCGTTTCATGATGAGCTCACGGGCCTTCCAAATCGCACATTATTTCATGAGCGCTTATTACATAGTTTGGCGAGGGCAAAGCGCAACCATACTCAAGTGGCTATTATGTTGCTTGATGTTGATCGTTTTAAATACATCAACGATAGCTTTGGACATGATGCTGGGGATGCCTTACTAAAGGTGATCGCTGAACGTTTAGTCTCTTGTGTGCGTGAAGTAGATACAGTAGCGCGATTAGGTGGTGATGAGTTCGTCTTGGTGATTGAAGATATACAGCATCAAAGCGATGTGGCCTTGGTGACTGAAAAAATACTAAATATTAGTACTGAGCCTTTTGAATTAAGAGGTTACGAGATTACCAGTACCCTGAGTATTGGCGTGAGTGTTTTTCCTGCTGATGGTGAAGATAGTGAATCCTTGCTTAAGCATGCCGATGTGGCGATGTACCGAGCGAAGGACGACGGTAAGAATACTTATCGTTTATTTGATCATTCCATGAATGAGCAGGCAGTGCAGTCTTTGTTGCGTGAAAATGAACTCCGTAAAGCCATTAAAAATAATCAATTAAAGCTCTTATATCAGCCTAAAATTGATCTTCACAATACCGACGTGATAGGCGTTGAAGCTCTAGTTCGCTGGGATCTTGGTGATGGTAGTTTTATGTCTCCAGCAGATTTTATCCCCCTTGCAGAAGAGACGGGATTGATTGTGCCGCTGGGTGAGTGGGTGTTAGATGAAGCCTGCAGGCAGCAGCGCGCTTGGCTGGATAGCGGCCTAAATATTGGCTCTGTTGCGGTGAATCTGTCGCCCAGGCAATTCCTGCAAGGTGAGTTTTCAGATTTCATTAAGTCGGTCTTGGATAAACACTCGCTACCGCCAGCTAGCTTGGAGCTGGAAATCACGGAAACATCTGCGATGGAAAATGCAGAGCAATCTGTTTTAATGTTGAAGCGTTTGCACGCAATGGGTGTCGCTTTAGCCATGGATGACTTTGGTACAGGTTATTCTTCACTGGCCTATTTAAAGCGGTTTCCCATTGATACTTTAAAAATTGACAGAAGCTTTATTCGTGACATCTACCAAGATAAAAATGATGCCGCCATCGCCAAATCAATTATCGATCTTGGGCACAATATGGGCTTGAAGGTGGTAGCAGAAGGTATCGAAACCAGTGATCAGAAATTCTGGTTGAAAAAACAGGGTTGTGATTATGCCCAGGGTTTTTACTTCTCTAAACCGATTTCAGCCCAAGAGATTGAAGAAAGCCTGTTTTCGATTAAGCGTAAACTTGAGCTGGTGGCCAACAATAATATTGGTCTAGGTATTTAGCTGGGCGCTGTTTGTTGTTTGCTAGACTATTTTCTCGCTTTTAAAATCACAAACTTGCTGTTGCTTTTTACCAGCTTGTGACCACCGAAAATTTTATCTAAGTCCTTGTGATAGCCTAAGTGTCTATTGGCTATTACCCACAATTCTCCCCCAGGCTTTAGAACTTTTTTGCTTTGCAGAAACATTTGTTTGGCGATATGGCCGGATATACTGTGTTGCTGATGGAATGGGGGGTTGTTTAACACTAAATCGGCGCTGCTTTCATCTGCACCATCTAGACAATTGCTTAAGTGAAAAGAAAGGCGATCACTATTTAGATTGTTGTGCTGGACGTTCAGCTTTGCGCTGGCAATGGCTGCCTGAGATTCATCGTAGAAATCAATGTTAGCTTCGGGGTGTAATTGTGCGGCGCGTATCCCCAGCAGCCCATTGCCACAGCCTAAATCGACTATGTTCTTATAATTGTGATTCTCTGGGAAGTTCTCTAGCAAAAAGGCTGTGCCAATATCCAGCTTTTGTTGAGAAAAGACAGCTGCATGATTGAATACTTCAAGTTGGTATTGCTTGAGCTGATAGGACTTTGGATAAGGCGAGTCCATATGGTCAAGCTGTTCTGCTTTGGCAAACAGTAAGCGTGCTTTCTTTTGGGCTAAAGAGGTGTGGCTGCTACCAATGAGCTTTTCAAATAGCTTAATGCTCTGGCTGTGTAAGTTTTTGCTCATTGCGCAGGCGATGATGCGAGTATCTTTATGGATACAATCGCGCAGGCGGTATAGCTGGTCTTCCAGTTGGGCATGACTTTTAGGAAGCTTTATTAACACCCAATCAAACTTTTGCTTTGGCCATTCTTGAGCATCGTCCCAGCTTATAAAAGTTTCACTAAGCTGATTAAGCGTCAAGTTTTGTTTGCAGGCTTGTTGGCTGATAAAGGAATCGCTAATCCAGTGGGGTTTAACATCCGCCAGCACTGTAGATATTGCCCCAAAACTATCGTTGATGATTAGCACCCTGTGTTCGCTTTGAATCTTTCCTTGAACTTCTTGCAGGATAAACTCATCGGCCGCATCCCAAGCCCTAAGAGGGTCGTTTTTTCTGGCGGGAAAGCGTTTTAATGTCCAGCTTTTATCCAAAAGATGGAATTGGGTCTCTGCAGCTTGTGGCATGGCGATGGACTAACTTAAAGGCTAAGGGATAGCCGTTGTAAACTTGGGTGGATGCTGTTCTGGCCGCATAAGCATAGGCATAAATCCATAAGCTCACTCCAGGCGTCGGCTTTGCGCATACCTTTGGCTGCCTTGTCGATGCCGTTAGCTTTTCGCAGCAGCAGTTCCAGCTGGGCTTTGTTTAAACGTCTTAGTGCGCCGGCAACGAGCGGTTTACGTTTGTCCCAAACGCCGGCGCTCTTGGCAGCCCAATCAAAATTTTGGCCCTGGTCTTGAGCGTGCGCTATTTGGTTTAGGCTACGAATCTCGCGTGCCAGTGCCCAAAGCACAGGGATGGCATCTGTGCCTTCGCTTTTCAAACCTTGTAGTGTTCGAGTGCAGGCTTGGGCATCACCCATTAAAGCTTTGTCAGCAAGATCAAAAATATCGTAGCGTGCACTATTGGCGACCACGCTATTCATTAGTTCGCTGCTGATGTGGTGGTCTTCAGCAAGTAGTTTGAGCTTTTCAATTTCTTGAGCGGCCGCCAATAAATTGCCTTCAACTCTAGCACACAAGATTTCAATAGCTTGAGGGTCTGCCGATAGATTTGCTTGTTGTAAGCGCTGCTTTATCCAGTGGGGTAGCTGAGCTGCCTTGATGGGCCAGACTTGAACGCTGTGGCCAAGTTTCTCAATAGCCTTGAACCATTTTCCTCGCTGCTGCCCTTGATCCAGCTTGCCGCTGTGAATTAACAGGATGTTATCGTCATTAGCATTATCGCAATATTGCTGTAGAGCCTTGCTGCCTTCTGTGCCGGGCTTTCCGCCAGGCATGTTTAGCTCGATAATTTTCTTTTCTGCAAAAAGTGACATAGCGTTAGCGCTATCGAGCAAAAGATTCCAGTCAAAGCTGCGATCAACATGTAGAACTTCGCGTTCGCTATAGCCTTGCTTGCGCGCCGCGGATCGAACCTCGTCAGCCATTTCCTGGGCCAGTAGAGGTTCTTCGCCGCTGATGATGTAAACCGGTTTAAGTTCTTTTTTTAAACTGGTTTGTAGTTGTTCGGCGCGCAGCTTTGCCATATTTAAGCTTCGTTCTGCTGGCTGATTAAGGCGAGGCGGCGCAGAATTTGCTGTACGATCTCATTACGCATTTCACGGCGCAATTGACGCTCTTCTTGATCCTTGCCGAGTGTGTTGTTTGGATCGTAGGCGTAGCTTCGAATTGTGCTTGCTCTGGCTGAGTCAAGATAAGGCTTATCGCCTTCTTTGTACTTCATTTGAGAGATCTGATAAGCAACTTGCATATTCAACTCGTACTCGGCTGCCAAGATTTGGCTGCCTACTGATGCGGTTCTGCGATCGAAGCGCATCTTTTCCAAGTTGAGTCTGTAGTCGGGATCTGAGTCGCTCAGAGTGATGTTGTTGCGTAACAGCGCACTCTTCAAATCTCGTAGCAACTCATCGTCACTTGAGCTGACCTGTAGGGAGCCAATGTCAGCCGCGAGATCAACATGCCCGCGCAGTTGCCAGCCGCAAGCAGTTAGCAGGGTGATGATGCTTACAACTAGCGCTGAACGCATGAAAAGTCTCATTATTATCATTCCTTACAATGCTATTTAACGGCAAAGGTAACCAGTTTATTGGGGATCACTTTGCACATTTTGATTTCTTTATCAGCTAAGAACTTCGCCACATTACTATCGGCCTTGGCTGTTTCGATTATGCTTTCTTCAGTAGCGTCAGCGGCTACGGTAATTTTGCTGCGGATTTTGCCGTTTACCTGAACCACCAGCATGATGTTAGATTGTACTAAAGCACTTTCATCGGCGGTTGGCCACTGGGCATCAATCACATCTTCGCCATTGCCCAAAGCAGCCCATAAATGCTGTGAAATATGAGGGGTGACAGGCGCTAACAGCAGAGCTGCTGTTTCTAAGGCTTCACGCTCCACGGCTAGATTTTCAGGTGTTGAACGATCGGCCTGACGACCTACTTCATTCATCATTTCCATGACAGCGGCGATAGCGGTATTAAAAGTCTGACGACGGCCATAGTCATCGCTGACTTTCTTAATGGTGCTGTGTACTTTGTGACGCAAAGCTTCTTGCTGATCATTCAAACCGCTGCTTGAAATTTGTCCTGGCTCACCCGCTTGTAGATGACTATAAACCGTTTTCCATAGGCGGCGTAAGAAGCGGCTAGCGCCTTCTACACCTGCATCGCTCCATTCTAGAGTCTGCTCCGGTGGCGCAGCGAACATGGTAAACAAACGAACTGTATCGGCGCCGTATTGATCAACGGCTGTTTGCGGGTCGATACCATTGTTTTTAGATTTCGACATTTTAGTCATGCCGCCAGCAATAAGCGCTTGGCCCTCGGCTGATTTAGCGGCGATCACTTTGCCCTTATCGTCTTTTTCTAAATCTACCTCGGCAGGGTTAAACCAAGTTTTGCTGCCGTCGTCGTTTTGCTGGTAGAAAGAGTCGGCCAATACCATGCCCTGGCAAAGCAAACGCTTAAAGGGTTCGTCAGAATTTACTAAGCCTTCGTCGCGCATTAATTTGTGGAAGAAACGAGCGTACAATAAATGCAGAATTGCGTGCTCAATACCACCAACATACTGATCGACCGGCAGCCAATAGTCTGCTTTTGCAGGGTCAAGCATGGCGTCATCTAAGTTGGCGCAGGTATAGCGAGCGTAGTACCAAGAAGATTCCATAAAGGTATCGAAGGTGTCAGTCTCGTGCTCAACGGCTTGACCGTTGTGTTCGGCTTTGCGCCACTCGGCGTCAGCTTTAATTGGGCTCTGTACGCCATCCATCTGCACATCTTCCGGTAGTAATACCGGAAGCTTTTCTAATGGCACAGGGATCTCGCCACCTTCAGGCAGATTGAACATTGGGATAGGTGCGCCCCAATAGCGTTGACGAGAAACGCCCCAGTCGCGTAGGCGGAAATTGGTTTTTAAGCTGCCCTTGCCTAAGGTGATTAATTTCTCAGCGGTCGCATCAAAAGCGGCTTGGAAATCTAAACCGTCTAGCTCTGGAAAATGCTCGCTAGAATTGATGGTTTCAGTGTCGCCTTTGCGCCCATACCACTCCTGCCACTCGCTGCTGTCAAAGGCTGAGTCATCGGCTAGCTTGCTGGCAATCACCTGTTTGATGGGTAGCTGATAGCTGTTGGCGAAAGCAAAGTCACGTTCATCGTGGGCAGGTACGGCCATGACAGCACCTGAGCCATAATCCATCAATACATAGTTGGCCACCCAGATGGCGACTTCTTCACCGCTAATCGGGTGAATCGCTTTCAAGCCGGTATCCAAGCCTTTCTTTTCCATGGTGGCCATATCGGCTTCAGCCACAGAGTTGCTCTTACACTCTTTTATGAAGTCAGCAAGTTCGGCGTTTGTCTCAGCTAATGCAAGGCTGATTGGATGCTCGGCGGCGATGCTCACATAGGTTACACCCATTACGGTATCGGGGCGGGTAGTGTAAACATCGATTTCGCAAAGGCCGGCAATTTCGTTGGCCAAAGCAAAGTTCATCTCAACGCCGGTGCTTTTGCCAATCCAGTTGCGCTGCATGGTTTTCACTTGCTCAGGCCAATCTGGAAGCTGATCTAAGCTGCTGAGAAGCTCTTCGGCATAGTCGGTGATTTTGATAAACCACTGAGGGATTTCTTTACGCTCAACTAAAGCACCTGAGCGCCAGCCTCGGCCATCCACAACTTGCTCGTTAGCAAGTACGGTTTGGTCGACTGGGTCCCAGTTAACGGTGGCCATTTTCTTGTAGACCAAGCCTTTCTCGTATAAGCGTGTAAAGAACCACTGCTCCCACTTATAGTAGTCATCACGACAGGTCGCTAGCTCACGAGACCAGTCAAAGCCGAAACCTAGGGATTTAAGTTGCCCCTTCATGTACTCGATGTTGCTGTAGGTCCACTTGGCTGGAGCGGTTTTGTTTTGAATAGCCGCGTTTTCAGCCGGCAGGCCGAAAGCATCCCAACCCATTGGGTGCAGGACGTTCTTGCCTTGCATACGCTGGTAGCGAGAGATTACATCGGTAATGGTGTAGTTGCGCACATGGCCCATGTGCAGCTTGCCACTAGGGTAAGGGAACATCGCCAGGCAGTAGAATTTGTCTTTGCTTGGATCTTCAGTAACTTCAAAGCTGCGTTTGGCATCCCAATGTTTCTGGGCATGCTGTTCGATGTTTTGTGGCAGGTATTGCTCTTCCATATCTCTCTATCAACCGGGGTGGCAAAAAGGTCAGATTATACTGCCCTAGGCCCCCGGCTGTCAGGTGATTTGCTTGAGCTTTATAGCTGGAAAGGGCTATTTCTTCTTGTCTTTCTTCTGGTACAAGCTTTCTTCGCCTTCTGGGCGAGTTTTAAAGCGGCGATGCATCCAGAGATACTCTGCGGGGTGCTTGCGCACATGGGCCTCAACTGTGGCGCTAAATCGCTCGATATCAGCGTGAATATCTTCGCTAGGAAAATTCTCCATGGGGCTGATTTCGACCTCATAACCCTTGGCTGTGCGATAGCCGCAAGTAAATACAACTCTGGCATTAGCCGCTGTAGCTAGGGTGCTTGGAGTGGTAACCGTGGCGGTTTGAATACCGAAAAACGGCACAAATATACTACTCTTCCGACCTAGGTCATGATCAGCCGCAATAAGCCCGGTGTGGCCTTCGCGCATATATTCGACAAATCTACTTACACGCTTATTGGAAACCAGCTCTAAGTTGTAACGATTCCTTCCTTTTTGCGCCACATACTCCCAGAATGGGTTGTTATGTACGCGGAACAGTATTTTCATGCTGTGCTCAAGGGCTAGAGGGCCATAGGCAGGCTCTAAACAGCTGTTATGCATTGCTAGAGCGAGAATTGCTTCATCGTCTTGTTTTTGGAGGTACTCCAGGCCGATGATGTTGTGCATCTTCCGAATACGGGAGAGGCGACCAAACCAAATTAGGCCAGACTCCCATAGTGCCATTCCTGCATTGGCAAAGCTTTGCTTGGCTATGTTTTCTCGCTCGGCTTCACTCTTTTCAGGAAAACATAGCTCTAGGTTGCGAAGTGTCACTCGACGTCTGCTTTTGGCAACGCTATAAACCAGTTTGCCAGTAGCGCTACCCAAGCCACGAATCGCTGGAAGTGGCAAGCGCCCGACTAGCCATAATATGGCGAACCAAAGCCAAAGTGGCCAAAACTTGGGGTGTAAAAAGTACCCGCGAAATTGGTCTAGATTTTCGTGTCGACGCGACATGTAGTGTTACCAGTGATTAAAAACTGGGATGGTACCCCAGACGCCTTCCATTGTGGAGCGGCGCACACGGGGATTAGGTCACTCTATTCGGGTAAATAGGCTGCTAGCAGCAGCCACCTGAAGGACTTTGTATTGAGCCTGTTTCTTGATCGTAAGGCAAACTTGTGCCGCAGCCCTCGAAAATACCAAAGTGAGTATCCCAGTTACCGTAAAACTCAAAGTGCTTGGCAAAGCGGCTTTCATTGAGCATTCGGTAAGTGTTACCGCAGACTGGGAACAAACGACCTTTATCGATATGGTGGTGCTTATCTAAACTGAAGGCTTGCTCTTGTCCTTCAACGCCGCCTAGGTATTTAACGGCCTGACCGTAATCTTCGCAAAAAGGCTCCAAGCCGCTAATTTTAAACAATCGATAAGTAGCAGAGTAAAAACCAATATGGCCGATGCGCTCTACTACAGAGTCATTGTTGAGCCCAAGAGGGCGATCTTCGACCAGTCGTGGGTCGGCAAAGCCGCAGGCCTTGGCGAGATTGTGAAAATCGTTCCAGTATAAAGCTCCGCTTAAGCATTCGCCGTATAGCTCTGGGTCTGTGCGCAATGTATCGGGTACGCGGCGATCGCTATAAACATCCGAAAAATACATCTCGCCGCCTTCTTTCAATAGGCTGTGGCAATGTTTCAATACGGCTTCTTTATCTTGGCAGAGATTAATGACGCAGTTAGAAATAATTAAGTCGAAACTGCCAGGCTCAAGATTGAGCTCATCCAGTTGCTCCAGATAGCCTTTGTGGAATTCAACATTGCTTTTTGAATAGCCGAAGGCATCAGCATGGTAATCCCGGTGTCGCTCTGCAATAGCGAGTTGTTCGTCGGTCATGTCGACACCTGCAATATGACCTTGTTCGCCGACCATCGCTGACAGTGTGTAAACGTCCATTCCAGAGCCAGAGCCTAGATCCAGAATTTTAAGCCCCTCAATAGATTGGGGAATAATAAGACCGCAGCCATAATAATGACCTGATACCTCAGGGTGAATCTTATTTTGTATATCCCTAATGTTTTGCGGCGGGGCCTCTAGGGTACAGCAAGCATCGGTTTTCAAATCTTCGCTACCTGCTAATGTCTTGCCGTAATATTCTTTAACGTCTTCGCGCATCGTTGCCAGCCTATCCAAAAATACAATATTGGCAGGCACCATAGCGGTAGTACTTGCCCTGTGCAAGACGCTGCTACTATGATTTGTCTAATTGTTTGTTCACAAAATTATCACCGCCACGCTTAAGGTTTGTTATGAGCTTTGAATTCGACCGCATTATTGATCGCGATCCTAAATACTCCTTTAAATGGAACCGTTATAAGGGGCGCGACATCATCCCTTGCTGGGTGGCTGACATGGACTTTGCGGCGCCCGAATCTGTACGCTCAGCGATTAGCGAGTTCAATCAGCAAGGTGTACTGGGCTATTTAAAGCCGGAAGAGTATGACGAGGGCCGTCAAGCCATCGTGGATTGGCTCGAATATCGCCATGGTTGTCGGATTCCTGAAGAATGGATTGTCTGGATGCCAGGCGTAGTACCTGGTTTTAACATAGCTTGTCGAGCTTACTCGGAGCCGGGCGATAGCCTAATTGTACAGACTCCAAACTACCCACCTATTTTACAGGCACATAAGAACCACCAGTTGGAAAATTTAGCGGTTCCGGTCCTGCAGACGGGTAGCGGCGCTGAGCTGGATTTTGATCTTATCGAAAAATATGCCGCGCGCAGTCGCAGTAAAATAATGATTCTTTGTAATCCCATGAACCCAAACGGCAAAGTGCTTAGCTTAGATAGTTTGCAGAACCTAGGAGATATATGTGACAAGCATGGGTTGATATTAGTCAGTGATGAGATTCATTGCGATCTGATTCTAGAGCCCGGAGTTAAACACAGCCCGGCATTTAGCCTTGAGTCATTGCAGCAGCGTTCGGTAACTTTGATGTCTGCAGCGAAGACATTCAATATTGCGGGCTTAGGTGTATCGTTTGGGGTTATTCCTGATGCTGCGTTGCGGCGTCGTTTTGCGAAAGCGGCCAATGGGCTGGCTCCTTGGGCAAATGTACTGGGTCTATTGGCAACTACCGCAGCTTTTAATGGTGGGCGTCAATGGCATGCAGAATTATTAGACTATTTACGTCGCAACAGGGCCATATTAAAAGCAACAATCGATAGCACCTCAGGGCTTGAGATGCATAGTGGTGAGGCTACTTTTTTAGCTTGGATCGATGCTCGAGGCCTTGGGCATGCAGACCCGCAGCTATGGTTTGAGCAGAAAGGGATTGGCCCATCTCCAGGTGCAGACTTTGGTGCGGATGGCTTTGCCAGGGTTAACTTCGGCTGTTCAATCAATCAATTGCAACAAATCACTGATCGCTTGTAGGGGTTTCTTGCTTCGTTTCTAAATCAGACCTAAATTCTCATTGGTATATATCACCTATGGCTTTTCGGTATGGGTGATATGGCAGATAAAAGTATTAGTTCCTTTCGTCAATTTGATTCTTTGGGCTTGGGCTATAGGCCCATTTAACTTTCCTTTTCGTAGCTTTGTATGGTTTTTCGCTGGGGCTACTTGAACCTATTCGGGCTCTTAATATGATTCGATTGTTAGTGTGATGCGCGTCACATTTGCGATCGTTTTTAAGCTAAGGGTTTGCTCTCTTTTAAGCCCGTTTTAAAGAGTAGTTTTCAAGGGATGAAATATTTTCGAGTGGTGATTCTGTAGTGGTTACCGTTTGACTCCCCTCTTTAAGCAATGCTCTGGTCTCTCTATTTGTCAATGTCGCGCAATCTCTATTACTAGGGACACCTAGCCAAATTCAATTGGCCCGTTGTATGGGCAATGAATTCTTGCAGTTTTAAGCATGGCCATCGGCATTCGGGCGCGCATAACCGTTTATCAATAGGCTTTGCTTCGGGGAAACAAGCGCGCACATGCGCGGCGGTTGTTGCCTATGCTGAATTGAATAGGCACAAGATTAATCATCATCGAAAATTTTCAGGAAGCTGTCATGGTTGACTTATCAGTTGGAATTAATGCCCAAAACCTTTCATCAGCTGGCGTAGTTGTTGCCGTACAGGGAGTTGTGAACAATATAGCAAATGGCGAAGTCATGCAGGCGGGTATGGCCGTAAATCTCGGGGATGCCGTCAAAACGGCTAGAGATGCCAGTATTGTGATCCGCTTTCTTGAAGGTGGGGCGCTTGCAGTGGGCGCTAACCAGTCAGCATTAATAGATGAAGAGTTAATTGAGCGCCTGCAATCCTTCGAAGAGCCCTCTGATACTGAGGAAGATGTAGAGTTTGCCAGTCTAATTGAAGCTCTGGAGCGCGGAGAGAGTATTGAAGATTTGCTTCCTGCAACGGCTGCGGGTGGTGAGGGTGCTGGTGGTAGCTCCCTTGGAAGCGGAGTGCGCTTTGAATACACCGGTGGGCAGGTGCTGCCTCAAGCAGGCTTTGGTTCGGGGGCAGGCATTGGCGGTGCTACGTCTCTGAGTGATGGAACCGGAGCTGATGACGGTAGTGGTGTTCCTGCGCCAGGCGAGCTGTCGCTTACGGTAGTTCAGGATGCCAATGGAGATGGCTTCATTAATATCGCTGAAAATGATAGCCAGGTAACCGTTTCGATTGCTTTGCCAGATGGCTTACTGCCAGGTTCAACAATTGTTGTTAATGGTGTGGTGGTGGGGCTTACCCAAGCTGACATTGAAGCTGGTAATGTAACTGTTAATTTGCCTTTGCCAGAAGATGGTGAAACTCTAGAAATTTCTGCAACACCATTTAACCCTGCTGGTGTCTCAGGCGAAACATCAACTACCTCTATCACGGTTGATATCAGTCCGCCGCTGCTAACAGTTGATCCATTAGCTCCTACTAACGATACCACACCAACTATCACTGGGACCGGCGAGCCAGGAAATCAGGTCACTATCACTGACCCGAGCGGTAAGGTGATTGGAACTACAACGGTTGATCCAGAAGGAAAGTGGGAAATTACCCCGACAGATCCGATTGAAGAGCCTGGTACGGACGTAACGGTTAGTACCGTAGATCCTGCTGGTAATGAAACCACTGAAGAAGAAAATATTGTTATTGATACAACTCCACCGGGTGGCGGCACTGAAAAACCGACAGTGTCAATTCCTGAGGCAGAAAGCGGAGTTAACAAAGAAGAGTTTGAGAATGGTATTCAAGTAATTGTCGGCTTGCCATCAGGTACAGGGCCTGGTGATGAGGTAGTTGTTACGGTTACTTTGCCAAGTGGTGAAAAGGTTGATGTTAAGGCCGTTGTTGAGCCTGGTGAAGAAGGTTCTAAAGAAGTAACTATTCCTGTAAATGTCTTACCTTCGCCTCCTGATGGTGAGTATGTTGTGCAAGTTACGGTGGTTGACCCTGCAGGGAATGTAAGTTTGCCCAGTGACCCAGTTGATATTGTTATTGATACGATTGCTCCTGGCGAGGGCGGTGAAATTACGGCGCCGATTGTCACGATCCCTGAAGCGGAAGATAACGTCGATGAAGAAGAGCTTGAAGATGGGGTGCAGGTACAAATAGTTCTTCCTAGCGGCACGGAACCTGGAGACAAAGTTACCGTTAAGGTGACTTTGCCTGGCGGAGGAACAGAGGAAATAGAATATATCGTTGGCCCTGAAGACGGCGGAAGCGTTGAGGTGACTATTCCGACAAGTATTTTGCCTGAGCCTCCTGGGGGTGAATACCAAGTCGTTGTTGATGTAACCGATAAAGCTGGTAATACCAGCGAACCGAGTACTCCAGAGCCTTTTGTTATTGATTTAGTTGATGAAACTCCACCGCCACAACCAAGTATTTCTTTTGTTGAAGACTCTAATAAAGATGGCTACTTCAATTTTGATGAGTCTACAGCGAATGTTGATGGTGAAATTGATGTGGTTGTCACGCTTGACCCTAACACTCCAGTGGGAAGCACATTAACAATAACAATTGATGGTGCAGAGACCTCTGTACCCGTAACTCAGCAATTACTGAACGAAGGCCAATTCACCATTACCGTTCCTCAACCAAATGATGGTTCAGTATTGTCGGTTGTGGCTAAGGTAACGAGTGAAGCGAATGTTGATAGCCCAAATGCTGAGGGTAGTCTAATTGTCGATGTGACAGACTTCAAAGGGGCTAATCCTGGGCTGAGTGTTGAACTCAGTACCGATGATAATGACGATGGTACGATCAGCTCTACAGAATTGCTGAACTCAAGCAGAGCTGGTGGTGTTGATGTGCTTATCAATCTACCGGCTGGAGCAAAAGCTGGCGATAAATTAATTGTAGATGTTACTGGCCAATCTCCTCGAGAGATTATTGTTTCTGATACAGATATTAGTAATGGAACCGTACAGTTCTCTGTTGACGCTTTAGGGCATGGACAAACACTAGAAGTGGAAGCGCAGATTTTTGATGCCGCGGGTAATGTAAGTGATGCGGCTAGTGATTCTGCCACAATGAATTTACAGCCGGTGCGCTCTCCTGCGATTGTTTTTGTAGATGATACTAGTGGCGATGGTGAGGTAAACAAAGAGGAAGTTGGCGCGAAGACAGAGTTAACGGTTGATATTATTTTGCCAACCGGAGTTGAGCCGGGGGATAAATTAATAGTTGTTGTTGATGGTAGTGAAAGAGAGATACCAATTACCCAGCAAATTATTGATGAGAAAAAAGTCTCTATTACTGTGCCAACGCCGGATGATGGCGAAACAGTTAATGTAAAGGCTAAGGTTGAAGATAAAACTGGTGAGTCAGGCCCCGAAAGCGAAAAAGAAGTTGAAATGAAAGTGCCTGACTTAAGCTCAGGCTTGTCTGTCTCAATTTTAGAAGATGCTGATGATGATGGAGAGCTTAGTGCTGCGGAGTTAAACGGGGCGAGCGAAATAACAGTAGAGGTGAACTTACCGGATGGTGCCAAAGAGGGTGACACCTTAATTTTAGAAGTAAACAATGTTCCACGAACCATCACCATCACAGGCGCGCATGTGCAAAGCGGCTCTATTGAGGTGTTAACTGCAGCACCTTCTGCAAATCAGACAATTCAGGTTAAAGCCGAAGTATTTGATGCTGATGGCAATTCATCTGAGCCGGCGACGGACAGTGTTAGCATGGCAGCCAACACAGTAACTGGTGCGCCAAGTGTAAACTTTAGCGATGACCTTGATGGGAATGGTTTCCTGAATGCCGCAGAGGCAGCGGGCTTAGCGAATTTGAGCATACAGTTCGATTTGCCTGCGGGTCTAAACGATGGCGATAAGTTGGTTTATCAGCTAAATGGTGGCGCGCCCATCACGTTGAATATTAGTCAGGCTGATATTGATACAGGTTTTATAACGACAAACAGTCTTGTTCCACAAAGCGGCACAACAGTTTCTATCAGCTCCCATGTAGAGCAAGCCGGAGTGGCGGGTCCGATAGGTCAGGGAGAGCTTGTAATTGATACCTCTGATTTAAGTGCGCTGAGCGTTGAGATCATTGAGGACGCCAACAATGACGGCTTTATTAATACCGCAGAGCGACAAGGCGCGCTAGATGTAAAAATCGATTTGCCTGCCGATGCAGCAGTTGGTGATAGATTGGTTTTAATCAGTAACTCGAGCGCCCCTCGCGCCTATACCTTAACCGCAGAGCAGGTAGCAGCTGGGGAGTTGTTGGTTTCTTATGATATGCCTACAGATGGTGCGACTTTTGAAATTAAGGCGACCTTAACAGATACCGCTGGAAATACTTCCGGAGAAGTTAGCGATAGTGCACAAATTGATATTAGTGGTTTGGATGCGCCAATTATTACGTTTGTTGATGATAATAACCCAGGGGATGGCCTGCTAAATACAGGGGAGTTGACAGGTAAGTCTAGCGTAGCTGTTGAAATCAGCTTGCCAGTCGGTACTCAGCTTGATGATGTTTTGGTTTACAGCGTAGACGGTGGGCCAGAGCAAACCGTTGTAATCACACAATCTCATATCGATGCTGGTTTGGTTTCAATTAGCCTTCCAGCTCCGCAAGATGGCTCAAGCATTGAGGTAAGTGCGTCGGTACGAGATAAAGCAGGTAACGAGGGGCAGCAGGGCGAAGCGAGTGTTAAGGTAGATTTAAGTGATCTAAACACTGGCTTAAGCGTTAGCATTTTAGAAGATGCTGATAATAATGGCGTTATTAGTATAGCGGAACAAGATGGTGCGGTTGATGTTCGTATTGAGCTACCAGTAGGTGCTCAAGTAGGCGATAGTTTAAGAGTTGAAGCTGCGGCAAATACTCCAACCCTTATTACAATTACTGCTGACCATCTAAGCAATGGTTATGTCGACATCTCCTTAAACTCTGTTAGTCAAGGTAACGACTTCGTAGTTAGCGCTTCCATCAGTGATGCAGCTGGTAACAACTCCGACCCCGTCTCTGCAAGTGCGCTTGTTGAGGGTAAGGCGCAAGTTAAACCTGGTATTCGTGTAGTTGAAGATGAGAATAACGATGGCAAAATTGTTGCCAAAGAACTGAATGGCGATGTAGATGTAGAGGTAACACTGCCTGCAACCGTTCAGCTTGGTGATAATGTTGTATTAAAAACAAATACAGGCCAAGAACTGTCCCAAGTTATCACCCAAGCCGATATAGATCGCGGGTCTATACTATTTCAAGTAGATCCAGTAGCTGATGGTGAAACTTTAAGCCTTGAAGCCTTTATCGAAAACTCAGACGGCGAGGCAGGAGAGTCGGCGACAGAATCTGTAGACTTTGTAACATCTTCAAGCTCGGTGCCCCTTATTACTTCCATCTATGATGATGTGGCTCCGATCGTTGGTAAGATGGCCAGCGGCGCCATCAGTAATGATCCAAAGCCACAACTGCAAGGTTTAGGTGAAAGAGGCGATGTCATCAATGTTTATCTTGATGGTGTTGTGATAGGCAAGACAGATGTTCGAGATGACGGGTCTTGGGTCTTTGATGTGCCAAACGAATTGGCAGAAGATGATTATATCTTCACGGTTAGTAGCACCAATAGTGATGGCAATGAGAGCGCACAAAGTGCGTCATTTGATTACACCGTAGATCTTACAGCACCGACTGCGGTTATCAACTTTGTTGGTATTGATGATGTTGGTCCGGTTACCGGGCCAATTTCGGATGGCGATACCATCGACGATAGTGTGCCGACTTTTAGTGGTCGCGCGGAGCCCGGGACAACGATCAATGTTTATGACAATGGCAAGTTGATCGCAAGCGGCATCGAAGTTGGGCCTACAGGAAACTGGTCCTTTGAACCGAGTCCTGCGTTAGCTAATGGCGGTCATGCTATCAGCGTAACTTCAGTAGATAAGGCGGGCAATGAATCTGCCCCTGTTGGTTCGCTACGCTTTACTATTGATACTGCAACTCCAGGCTCGCCAAGTATCGTAAGTGTTATTGATGATGTGCCCGACGTACCTGGTGGTGAAAATGAAACCATCGCTCATGAAGGAATAACTAACGATAACTTGCCAACAATAACCGGTACAGGCCCTGTCGGCGCTACTATTACCGTTTACAACAAAGATCCAAACAAAGGCGGAAGCAAAATTGGTGAAGCCATTGTTGATGGTGAGGGCAAGTGGACCTTCACTCCAGCTGCGGGTGAAGAACTGGCCGATGGCAAATACGAATTTTATGCTGACGCCAGCATTGCTGGTGGACCAGCTAGTGATGTTACCGGTCCTTATACCATCACCGTAGATACGGTTTCCCCTGACAAACCAGGAACCGATTCACTAAAAGCTGAAGATGATATTGGAGCTGTAACTGGCCCAATTAATAACGGTGAAACCACGGATGATTCTAAGCCGCGTTTGCACGGCAAAGTGGATGAGCCTAATGGCAAGGTTGTTATTACCATAGACCCAGGTACCGACAATGAACGTGTTGTTACTGTCGATGTCGATGAAGAAGGAAACTGGGAATACACTCCAGAACCGCCTTTAGTTGATGGTCCTCATTCTGTTCAAATTGCGGTAATCGACGAAGCTGGTAATGGTCCAGGCGATCCAAGTGATCCGCTTACATTCACTGTTGATACGAGCGATATCACTGTATCAATTGATAAGGCGGTTGATGATGTACCGGGCCTAGGGGAAGCTCCGGGTACAACAAGCGACATCAACGATGGTGGTTTAACTAACGACCTTAGGCCATTAATTGTCGGTAGTGCAAAAGTCGGTGCAGAAGTTACTTTAGAGGTAAATGGTAAAACTTATGGGCCAGTTACCGCTGATGGCGATGGCATTTGGAAAATCCAAATTACCGATGATCTTCCTGAAGGTGCTGTTGAACTTACCGCGACAGCCAAAGACGCTGCCGGTAACGATGTTAATGATACCTTTACGCTGAATATTGATGTTACCGCCAGCCCTGCTCCGATTATTAATGATGCTGACGATAATGTGGGTAAGGTACAAGGCAAATTAAACAGTGGCGATCACACTGATGACAATACTCCAAAAATTAATGGTACGGGTACGCCTGGTGAAACCATTCGTATCTATAAAGATGGCGGTGTTGTTGATGAGGTTAAAGTTAAAGATGATGGCAGTTGGACTTATACGCCAACTGATGCATTGCCAGAGGGTGAGCATGCTTATACGGCGACCAGCGTAGACCCGGCTGGTAACGAGTCGCAGCCAAGTGATCCTTTTGTTCTGACAATTGATCGTACTAATCCTGATGCTGTTGAAAACTTTAAAGGTTTCGATGATGTTGGCTCAGTAACTGGAGAGATCATCAACGACAGTACTATTGATGATGCGGTACCTGAGTTTACTGGTGAAGTTGCTTCCGCTGAATTTGACGCAGGTTCAACCGTAACTGTCATTATTAGGGATGACAGTGGCCAAATAGTTCAGCTTATTGAGGGAGTAAGCCTTAACGCTGGAGCGAATGTTGGTGATCCGGCTACTTGGACGGCTTCTCCTAGTCCGGCGCTAGGTAATGGTTCGTTTACCGTTACCGCCAAGGTCGTTGATAAAGCAGGTAATGAGTCTGATGAAAGCAACGGTTTAAATTTTGATATTAATACTGCGTCGCCAGGCTCTCCAAGTATTGTTCGCGTTCTTGATGATGTTGGCAATGAAGATGGGCGTACGGAAACAATTTCTCCGGATGGCGTGAGTAATGACAATCGGCCTACTGTAGAAGGCACTGGTCCAATCGGTGCCACCATTACTATCTACGACAAAGACCCGAGCAAAGGCGGAAGCAAAATTGGTGAAGCCATTGTTGATGGTGAGGGTAAGTGGACCTTCACTCCAGCTGCGGGTGAAGAGCTGGTCGATGGAAAATACGAATTTTATGCTGATGCAAGCATTGCTGGCGGACCTGCCAGTGAGGTTACCGGTCCTTATACCATCACTGTTGATACGACAGCCCCTGACAAGCCAGGAACCGATTCACTAAAAGCTGAAGATGATATTGGAGCTGTAACTGGCCCAATTAATAACGGTGAAACCACGGATGATTCTAAGCCGCGTTTGCACGGTAAAGTGGATGAGCCAAATGGCAAAGTCGTCATTACAATAGATGCTGGCACGGACAATGAACGTGTTGTTACTGTTGATGTCGATGAAGAAGGAAACTGGGAATACACTCCAGAACCGCCTTTAGTTGATGGTCCTCATTCTGTTCAAATTGCGGTAATCGACGAAGCTGGTAATGGTCCAAGCGACCCAAGTGACCCGCTTACATTCACTGTTGATACGAGCGATATCACCGTATCAATTGATAAAGCGGTTGATGATGTTCCGAGTCCAGGGGAAGCACCGGGTACAACAAACGACATCAACGATGGTGGTTTAACTAACGACGTTAGGCCATTAATTGTCGGTAGTGCAAAGGTCGGTGCAGAAGTTACTTTAGAGGTAAATGGTAAAACTTATGGGCCAGTCACCGCTGATGGTGATGGCATTTGGAAAATCCAAATTACCGATGATCTTCCTGAAGGTGCTGTTGAGTTTACCGCGACAGCTATAGACGCTGCCGGTAACGATGTTAATGATACCTTTACGCTGAATATTGATGTTACCGCCAGCCCTGCTCCGATTATTAATGATGCCGACGATAATGTGGGTAAGGTACAAGGCAAATTAAACAGTGGCGATCACACTGACGACAATACACCAAAAATTAATGGCACAGGTACGCCTGGCGAAACCATTCGTATCTATAAAGATGGTGATGTTGTCGATGAGGTTAAAGTTAAAGATGATGGCAGTTGGACTTATACGCCAACTGATGCATTGCCAGAGGGTGAGCATGCTTATACGGCGACCAGCGTAGACCCAGCTGGTAACGAGTCGCAGCCAAGTGATCCTTTTGTTTTAACGATAGACCGCACGAATCCAGAAGACATGCTCAGCTTTATCGGCACGGATGATGTGGGCTTGGTACAAGGGACTATTGTAAACAACTCGACAATAGATGACGCCACGCCTACTTTTAGCGGAACTGTAGAAAGTGCAGAGTTCGAAGCAGGAGCTACTGTAACAGTAATTATTCGCGACGAAAGCGGTAACCTCGTTCAAGTTATTGAAAACGTTAGCTTGAACGCTGGCGTGAATGCGGGGGATCCTGCAACTTGGGAGGTAAACCCAAGCCCTGCACTTACTAGTGGTAACTATAGTGTGTCTGCCAAAGTTGTGGACAAGGCAGGTAATGAATCTAGTGAAACAGCGCCTCTAGCCTTTGAACTGGATACCAGTACGCCAGGTGCGCCAAGTATTGTGAGTGTGATTGATGATGTGCCTGCCGTAGCCGGTGGTCCAGATGAAACCATCGCTCATGAAGGCATCACTAATGATGATCGCCCAACCATTACTGGTACCGGTCCTAAAAATGCCACCATCCGTATTTACGATGGTGATCCGGCTAACGGTGGTACTAAGTTATTCGAAACCACCAGTGATGGTCAGGGTAACTGGAGCTACACACCAACCGCTGCAGAAGCACTTGATGATCGTGGGTACGACTTCTATGCCGATGCCAAAGCGGCCAATGGTCAAGAGAGTCCAGTAACGGGTCCTTACATGATTACCGTGGACACTGTAGCGCCGGAGAAACCGGATCTTGGAAACGGCACCTTAAGCGCAACCGATGATCAAGGTC
>NZ_CANMSS010000014.1 GCF_947500695.1 uncultured Pseudoteredinibacter sp. | reverse complement strand
AAAGGCGGGGTCAGAACCCAAGGGTTCTGACCCCAGGTTCCTGCACGATTTGCATTTCTGTGCCTAAACCCAACAATTTTGCTTCAGCTAATCTTTATAGATCAAATAAGACCGGAAAAACCTACCACTGAACAGCGGGGTCAGACCCTTTTGGGGTCTGACCCCATTCTTTGCTTTAGGCTAACGCCTGATAACGCTGAGCGTGGTAATCACTGTTACCAAACATCATTTCCAACATGGTTAGACGCTTAAAGTAGTGACCGACATCCAGCTCATCAGTAACGGCAATTCCACCGTGAATCTGCACAGATTCTTGACCGATATTGCGCGCCGCTGTACCAATGCGATATTTAGCCGCTGAAATAGCTTTGGCCGCGGCCGCTGGATCTTGCTCACTTAGCATTACCGCACGTAGCAACATGGATTTAGCTTGCTGGTGCTCAACAAACATATCCGCCATGCGATGCTGTAAAGCTTGGAACTTAGAAATCGGCACGCCAAACTGAACACGAGTTTTGGTGTACTCAACGGTTTTCTCTAAGCTAACACCCATAGCACCTACAGCTTCAGCACAAACAGCCAAGGTAGCTTGATCGATAACAGCCTCTACAGCAGCAAGAGCATTACCCTCTTCGCCCAGTACGCTATCTGCTGCAAGTGCAACATTATTGAAGCTCACTTCCGCAGCATTGCTACCATCTTGTAACTTATAAGCTTTGCGGCTTACGCCTTCAGCATTGGCATCTACAAGAAAAAGGCTCAAACCATTTTTATCAGCAGAATCACCAGAGGTACGAGCCAAAACAACAAAGTGATCCGCCGCAGCGCCATTAAACACCACCGACTTCTGGCCATTTAATTTAAAACCATCACCAGCCTTCTCTGCCTGACAGCTAACTTTATGCAAGCAGTAACGGCTATCAGCTTCGGTGTAGGCAAAAGCCCACTGCTGCTGACCTGCCATAATTTCTGCCAGATTGGCCTTTTGTGATTCATTGCCGCATTTAGCCAACAAGCCACCGGCTAGAATCACATTGGCTAGGTAAGGCTCCATTAGCATGCCTTTGCCAAACTCTTCCATTAACACCATAACATCAGCAGCACCGCCACCCATGCCACCATCTTCTTCTGAAAAAGGTACCATCAGCCAGCCCAGCTCGGCGAATAGATTCCAGAAATCCTGGTTAAAATTGGCATCGCTGTTTACGGTTGCCATACGGGTGTCGAAGTCGTAATCGTTTTGTACAAACTTGGCGACACTGTCTTGCAGCATTTGCTGCTCTTGAGATAAAGAAAAATCCATGTCGCGCTCCTTATAAACCTAATACCGCTTTGCAGATAATATTTTTTTGAATTTCGTTACTGCCGCCGTAAATGGAAGCTTTGCGATTATTGAAATACTTCGGTGCTGTATTTGCAGCTGTGCCCGGACCGACATGTTCACCTTCGTACTCTGGCATAAACTGCTCTTTAACAAAGGGCAAGCTATAGTAGCCAGCGACATCCATATACAGCTCATCAATCGCCTGAGCAACTTCAGTGCCTTTAATCTTCAAGATAGAGGATTCTGGACCAGGTGCTTTACCAGTACTTACGGCCGCCAAGGTACGTAGCTCTGTAAACTCCAAAGCTTGTAACTCAATCTCAGCATCCAGCAACTTGGCTTGGAAACGAGAATCTTCTGCAAGACTACCCAAGCCAGCAGAGGACTCTTCGGAAAGGCGCTTAAGTTTTTCCAAACGCACTTTGGAGTGGGCAACGCGGGCAATACCGGTACGCTCATGAGTTAGCAACACCTTAGCGTAAGTCCAACCTTTACCCTCTTCACCAATTCGGTTTTCTACAGGTACACGAACATTATCGAAATGGATTTCGTTAACTTCACGATGGCCATCTAGCGTGATAATAGGAGAAACCGTAATGCCCGGATCATCCATATCAACTAACACAAAACTGATCGCTTCTTGGTTTTTGGTATTGGCGTCACCGGTGCGTACCAAACAGAAAATCCAATCAGCGTAGTGACCTAGGGTGGTCCAGGTTTTGGTACCATTAATGACGTAATGGTCGCCATCGCGTACCGCGGTGGTTTTTAAGGAAGCCAAATCAGAACCAGCATTCGGCTCAGAATAACCCTGACACCACCATACATTACTGTTCAAAATATCCGGTAAAAAGCGCTGCTTTTGCTCTTCATTACCGTAGGTGTAAATAACAGGGGCAACCATTTTCATACCAAATGGCACAACATCAGGCGCACCGGCTTTGGCGCATTCATTAGCCCAGATGTATTTTTGAGTTGGCGTCCAACCAGTACCGCCATACTCCACCGGCCAGTTCACTGCCGCCCAACCTTGTTCGGCTAGAATCTTCTGCCAGCGTACATGATCGTCTTTGCTGGTAGGAGTGCCCGCTAAGACTTTTTCACTGATCTCTTTGGGTAGCTTATCAGCAAGAAACTGCTGCACCTCAGCCTCAAAGGCTTTTTCCTCCGGGGAAAAGTCGATATTCATTATTATTCCTCTGTTATGTTTCTTTCCAAAATTCTTGTTCGGGGCTATAGGGGTCAGAACCCTTGGGTTCTGACCCCAAATTCCTGCACGGCTTTAAATCCATTACCCAAGCCCGACCATCTACTTCAGCTTTCTTCTAAAAACCTTACAGGCCTGCTACATCTACCACTTAACAGCGGGGTCAGAACCCACGGGTTCTGACCCCAGGTTCCTGCACAGGTTTAAATTCAACGTCAAAGCCCAATCATCGGCTTCGACTTTCTTCTAAAAACCTTGCTGGCCTTATACATCTACCACTTAACAGCGGGGTCAGAACCCACGGGTTCTGACCCCAGGTTCCTGCACGGGGTTTAAATTCCGGCTTCCTTCACTAAATTTCTTGCAATCACCATCTGCTGTATTTGGCTGGTGCCTTCGTACAAACGGAACAAACGCACATCGCGATAAAAACGTTCAACACCATAATCCGATATATAACCGCTGCCGCCATGAATTTGCACAGCCTTGTCGGCTACACGTCCGACCATCTCTGTACAAAACAATTTGCAGCAGGCCGCTTCAGTACTGTGTGGCAAAGCATCGTCTCGTTTACGAGCACAGTCTAATACCATTGCCTGCCCGGCATAAATCTCGGTTTTGCAATCCGCCAACATGGCTTGAATCATTTGATGCTCGGCGATGGGTTTACCAAACTGCTGACGCTCTGAAGCGAAACGAACTGAGTCATCCAGTAAGCGCTGAGCAATACCAACACTCAATGCTGCGATATGCAAACGCCCCCGATCCAACACCTTCATGGCGGTATAAAAGCCTTTACCTTCTACACCGCCAATTAGGTTTTCGGCTGGCACCGCCACATCGTCAAAGTTTACATCGCAGGTATGAGAGCCCGCGTGTCCCATTTTTTTGTCTTTCGCCCCCAAGCTAATGCCGGGGCTTTTTGCATCTACGATAAATGCTGAAATTCCACGAGCGCCTGGCTGATCCGGATCCGTTCTGGCCAGCACGGTAAAAAAATCGGCACGCGGCGCATTGGTAATAAAGCGCTTGTTGCCATTAAGAATATACTGATCGCCCTCCTTACGAGCGCGAGTTTTTAAAGCAGCTGAATCCGAGCCAGCATCCGGCTCTGTGAGACAGAATGAAGCAATCGCCTCACCACTGGCCAGCTTCGGCAAATAACGCTGTCGCTGTTCGTCGCTACCATCAAAGATGAGCGCCGAAGAACCAATGCCATTATTGGTGCCTATTAAGGAGCGGAAAGCTGGCGAAGTGCCCCCTAGAGTCATCGCCGCGTGCACCTCTTCTTCCATAGTCAGACCAAGGCCGCCGTACTCCTCAGGAATAGTTAGCCCAAACAGGCCCATTTCGCGCATCTCCTGCACGACCTCATCAGGAATATTGTCGTCCTCAGCAACCTGATCTTCTAGTGGACGCAGACGCTCATTAACATAGCGCCCAAGGGCTTCTAGCAGGGCCTTGTGGCTCTCTTGATCTCGTATCACAACACACACCTATGCAGAATCAATTCCGCTATACTAGCAACTAATTCCGCTGTGCGGAACACGCAAAAACATAGAATTTAGGCATTCTTTGCAATAAATACTGATCTGAAAGCGCTGACCAGCCGTAAACACAAGGAATATATGCAGGAGCAAGACATGCCCAATAGCAGCAGCGCCCTTTGGTTTGGGGCCAATATGATCGGTTTTCAGCTGTGCTGGTGGAGCCTAGTTCTCTACGGCAACCTAGCCGTGCCGCTCGCGCTGCTGCTTGTGGCCCTCCATTTGTTTTTTACGCCCGAGCGCCAACTAGATCTCAAACTCATTCTTATCGTGGGCATTCTTGGCTTCGCCCTAGACAATGTATTAGCGATGGCCTCTGTATGGCAATTTGAAAACAGCCTTCAACCGGCCCCAATTTGGCTGGGCTGCATCTGGCTATGCTTCGGCGCCACCCTAAGGCACAGCTTTCGACCGCTGTGGGAGCGCAAGTTGCTACTTCCCGTTCTCGGTGCATTCGGTGGCGCCAGCAGCTACATCGCCGCCAATAAACTCGGCGCGGTCAGCTTTGGTTACGAGCTCATGGTAACGGGGATTATTTGTGCGTTTTTGTGGGGAGTGATTTTGCCGTTGATTGTGTGGGTTGCAGAGCGTAGTGAGCCAAAGCCATTCAGTTGAGCGGTAAATACATTTAAGTGCTACGAGCTGCGCGTCACAAATCTGTTCATATATAGAGCTGTCATATTAGAACAACACTTTTGAATCAATTGGGGCAGAACTAATGTTTAAATCTGGCTGGCTTATGGATCTTTATCACTGATAGCAATTCACGACTTCATTTTATAAACATCTCGTCCACGTAGCATGTCGTAAATTTTACGCTCTCTATCCTCATCAAACCCCACCTCTTTAACATACACTCTCGGATTTTCGAATGTTCCAAAAAGTAAGTCCCATATTGCTAAACCATAATTATGACTATGGTGCATATGCTTATGATGGACCCTGTGCATCTCTGGTCGCTGTAGAAGAAAGCCAAGCCAGTATGGGGTTCTTAAATCCGCGTGAATATATATGTTGTAAATGGCAGCAATTAGCAGGCTAATTGCCGTACCGTAAGCATTCAACCCCAAGATCACATAGCAAGACATAGCGTTAAGAAAGGTAGCAGCAATACCATCTAGCGGATGCATATAGAAAGAACTTAACGCCTCAATCCGACGCGGGCTATGATGTAATTGATGGAATATCCGCCACAGCAAATCAAATTTATGCATTGCCCTGTGCCACCAGTAAGCTATAAAACTGGTCAGAGCGAATCCAGCGGCACCTTGCACAACGATATTATGCGTAGACAATTGAAAAACAGCGGTCTGTGAAAAAGTCTGCGTAAACACCAAACCAGCCACCACAGTAAAAATAGACTGAAAAGCATTTACACCCGAAGACAAAATCAGCCAACGCTTATCACAGCTGTTTTTAGAAGCCGGCGCTATCACTTCAATCGTAAAAACAATAAGAAAAACTAGGACCACTGTTAATATAAAAATCAACTCCACTAAGTCGCTCCCCTTACCGCTGCTACGTTACAGATTAGAAAAATATAGCGGATTTCACTGCAACGTATGAAATAGCCACAATCAACACAGCAGAAACAACTATCAAAGGTACATATAACTTAAATGGGCCAGATTTAAACCTATGCCAAGATGCAAGAGCTATTGCGAAGAGGTTCATACCCGCAGAAAAAGCTAATACCAGAGCTATTGCTCTAAACTCTGTTATTCCAGAATCACCCGAAACTAAAGTCGGCTCACTGTATACCTTCCCGCCAGGAACTGCCGAGCTAATCTCAGCAATAATTCCTGACAACTGAGTCTCTGTGCCCTCTAAAATAGCCCAGTAATCCATTGAAATCACTAAGACAAAAAACGACGCGATGATCAAAGAAAAGCATACTAATTCAATACGCTTCATTTTCTCTCCTATAGCGCAGGAAAACTGGGCTTCAGCTATCCTTAAGCTCTTTTTCCTTCAAATCATTCTCCAACTTAAGCTGCCGAGTTTTCTCAGCTAGCCATTTGGCCCCGCCCGCTAGCCAAAAGACAATACCGAATGCCAAAATGGCACCTGATAAATCAATATGCTCCATATATCAAATTCCTTTAAAGAATCCCTTAGGTTTCAGCAAGGGTATAAACGCTGACACTCACGGTGCGTCCGTCTGACAGCTTTGCCTCGGTGAGCACTCGAACATAGCCCTCGCCTTCAAATTCGTCTAGCGCACCCCAAAAATCTGCCAGATTTGGAGACTCCAATACATAACCATTAATGCCAGTGTATTCTTCTGGATTCACATCCACTTGGGGTAATTCGATACCGGGGTAGCCCATTTCAGCGCCCCAGCCTTCTTCTAGTAAGCGCCCCGTCACTGTAGCCTCACACCATACGCCTGGAATGTCCGCCACAACATGATGATTAACTCGCCCAGGGGCTAGAGTGCCGTATACAAATAAGTAGTCCATATTCATCTACCTAATTAACACTGGGACTAAATTAAAACTCGGTCTAAGAACTCGTTTCACGGCTTTTTTTACTAAGATAAAAAAATGGCGCAAGCCAAACTGCGATTAGCATAAAGACCACATTCTGCGACAAATCCGTATCGACAATAAAGAATGAGCTTAGCAACATGGCAAGGGCAAACAGTATTGAAACCGTGATATTGATTTGCTTGGCTTTCTTACAATCCATCTTATCCTCCAGACCTTGATAGCCTACATATTAGCTTAGCAGCTCGCTTGCACATGCGAGCTTGTTTTACCTTAGCTTTGACGAGGCTTTTCCGTGGTAAGTGGCAGCTATCAAAAAGGCCGCCTGTTGATAAATGGCTTATTCAAACAAACAGATTTTATTCTGATCCGAATCGCGAATATACGCAGAATATCGGCCCGATCGCACACCCGGCTCACCATCACTCGAACCGCCAAGCTCTAAAGCTAGCTCATATAAGCGATCCACCTCGGCCGCAGAGCCAAGATTAAGGCCCAGCATGGTACCATTGCCGTGAGTAGCGGGCCGCTCATCGAAAGGCTCAGCTACGGCAAACATCATCTCTTCATTGGCCCATAGGGTCATGCGCCCCTCATCATGGGCTTTTACTAAACCGCAGTCTTTAAAAAAACGCATCATAGAAGGCTACGGCTTTTTGTTTATCGTTAGTGCCGAAGACAAAATAATTCATTTTCATTGCCAATACTTCCTGAGATTATTTTTTGGACTGCTATAAGGTAAAGGGCACTATAGTTGTTGGCCATACACCATTTTCTCTACAAGCGACTTAATACGGGATGCTTCATACCAAAAGGCGGCCTGCATTAAAAGATAGCCAGCCCCACACATAATAAAAGGGACTTTTGGCTCTCCGCCATTAATATCGCGCATCTCCACTAATGCAATGCCAAAAGTACCGCCCAACCAAACAAGCATAAAGACGATAGCAAATAGATTCATCCTCAAAGTGATATCAACAGATGCCCTTCCGCCATCAGGCTGAATCCTACCAAAGGCATAAGGCAAAAAGGTGTTTTGATAACGAATGGCGCGATAAACTTTAAAGTCATTGCCATCACGACGACCATGGATAGATCTGCGCGGCCCAGCAAAGCCTCTTGAGCGGCAAGCTTCATCTATAGCCCTGTATAGCTCTTCTTGGCCCAAATTTGTGGGTAAGCTGTAACGCTCAAACGGTAGTATTTTCATATTATTATTAAGTAAACCATTACAGGTAATTTACCCGGTAAATTTTACGCGCGCATATCGCAAGCAATATGAGACTACCGCTTCGCTAAAATTCTTACCTTTTTTTAATAAGCTTTAAATAGACTTCGCATGAAACTAACACAAATAATAAAGCCAGAACGACAATAATACCACACGCCCAGAAATCAGGCGGATTCGAAACCTCTGGATAGCCCAAAAACACAACGACTAAAATAGTAAACACCATCCACAGCTTGCTGTTGATCAGCAATAACCTGGTCCGGTAAGGCTGCAGTGCAGTCTTGACATTCAAAACAGCCATAAAAACCCTGACCGTCTAGCGAGGCAATTAATCGCCACCACATGACGGATAATGCTCTTCTATTTTCATAGGCCTCCCTTATTGGACCAACCCCATATCTTCAAGATAGAAATCTTTATTTTCAAAAAACTCCGCAACGGTAATGGAATTTTTACTTAAAAGGTTCTCATAAAGAGACTTTGGTGTGTAATAAACACCAAAAGGGATCTGCCACCACCCTAACAGAAAATTAGACAACAAGCTTAAACACTTAACATTAAAAGCCGCATCAGAAGCCTTAACATAGAAGTTACTGTATGTTCGGCGGCAGAAAATAATCGCCGAGTAAACTATCGTATAACGAACAATGAGAGTATCCATTTTTATATTCTCGCGCTTGTAGCGAGAACCATACTGCCGTATTTCTTGCTCGTTATTAATCAGCCAAAATAGCAACTTATCTCGGGATACCTGCTGATCTTTAGGCTTTATGTAAAACAAATAATAGCTGTAAAGGAAACTAGCAGACCTCCGAAACCACCATAAGCAAGAGCTTCTTCATAGAAACCATCGATAGCAAACAAAATAGAAAGGCCAAATAATAAAATGACCCCAGCACCAAATAGAAGATAAGCCAATGCATTACCCTTAAAAAATGTAGCTGTATAAACCAGGTTTTACTGAGGAAGCCTCAGACAGAAAAAAGGCGTGTAAAACACGCCTTTAGTTGCAGAAAAATCACATACCATCTTGAGGTGAAAGCGTACGCTTCATAATGTCTTCCTTGCTTTTTTCTAGCCAAACCGGCCAGTACTTCTTGTATTTTGCTTTTACACTGTTCTTATTGCTCTCATACCAAGATAAGGACTTTTCAGTATTCTCAACTAGCTTGGTTTTTTCTACCCAGTTCTTGAATTCAGAATCTGAAGTATTGAATTTTGCATCCGTGCTATTTTTAATGGGCCATAGAGAAAAGCGGGCTTTCCAAGCTCCCATTCTTGGCGTTGCGATACTAAAGTAGTTCTTACCAGGCTTCAAATCAGCTTCCATAAAGTCAGCAGCCTCTGAGACTACCATGAAAACATGCTTTCCCGCCGTGGTCTTATAAGGAATCTTAGTACCGTTAGCGAGCACACCAATAAACTTTACCTTATCGCCATTAACTTCATATAAAGACGCATTGACGGCATTACCAACAAAGCTTGAGCGGAGAAAAACCACCTGAGCTTCCTCGGCTGTCGGGTTTTGAAGTTCCTGCTGAGAAGATATAGCCATCGGGTTCGATGAACATGCAGAAATTAAAGCGAATGAAACAAGTAATAATATCCGTAGCATAATAAAAATTTCCTTACCACCAAAAAATCAAAGGTATCTCACCGCAACTTGCGGTCTAAATTTTAAGCCGATGCATTATATAGCCAATCCCTGCTCCTCAGCTTAATTCAATAGCTCGATACTAGATCCAGATCAAACTATCGTTGCTTGTCATTACCCAAATGTGACAATTGTCTAAATAGAGAAACGCAAAAACTACCCAAGCACGCGCCCTTGGATACAGAGCACTCAAAGTAAGGACGCTTAAAATTTACACACACGATCCAGCTGCGCGATGTAACTCCCTTGGTTCATCCAGCATCATGACAGGCTTCTCTGCAGACAACTCCGCAAAACTACCATAACCCCAAAGCACCCCAACAGACCTCAAGCCATTTTCATGAGCTGCTCTCAAATCAAACATACGATCACCCACCATAACGGAACCGGGACCAACAAGCCCCTTAGAGCTAAGATCCGATAACTGCGTTACCTTACTAATGCCAACATCCCCGCCATCGACAAATTCAAAGAAGCCATCCAAATCAAACATCTCGATAATCTTGCGTGCAAATGCAACAGGCTTTGAAGTACAAACCGCCAAGGGGTGCTCGCCATATAAGGAACGTAAGGAGTCAAACACACCGTCGTACAAACAATTCTCAGCAAACCCCACATCAGCATAGCGTTCTCGATATTTTTTAACCAAGGAACTTATCAGTGACTCATCAGAAGTCTGCAATAACTCTCTAAACGAAGCATCAAGTGGGGGCCCAATGCAGCTCAAAAGATCAGCTTCAGCACGAGAATCAAAACCATGCGCCTCAAGAGCATAATTGATAGATCGAACAATACCATCTTTAGGGTCACTAAGGGTTCCGTCTAGGTCGAATATCAGAAAGCTCTTGCTCATAACTTATCAGGCCTGCTCCAAGGAGGGTTTTATCTTTCGATCTTCTCCAAGTACGAATTGATAATAGACAAGATTTCAGAATTAGAGTCGTCCTTTCCCTTATATATTAACTTGGCTTTCTCACAGTGCTTTCTGGCTTTGGCAAGATTATACGTGGGTTGTTTCTTGTCAGCATATGCGTGACAAAGGTGATATTCAGCTTCGTAATGGCCAAGCAATACCGCTTCGCGCCAATACGAGATCGCTGTTTTTTGATCTTTTTCAGTTCCAAATCCGAAAAATTTCATATATCCAAGATTATTAAGGACATCAACCTTAAGCTCTTCATCCGAAGCAGACTCAGCCTCCAACAAGGCAAGACCCTCCCAATTCTTCACGGATAAAGAATAATCTTTATTTCTATAATGGCAGGTACCCGTATAAAAGTATCGTTCAATCTCGCTAGAGCTATCAGTTACACCAATAGAACTAGGGTCACACTTCTCTTTTGCAAAAGATACTGCACTTATGGATAGCAGATAAATAGCTAATAGATACCTCATTGTTTCCTCACTACATAGCGCTCGACTCGAAGACAACTCTAGGTTTTAACACAACACTGTCGCTATTTCTTTGATACCCCAAAGCAAAACGACACGCTATCGCATGATTCAATTTCAACTGAAACAAAACCTATCCGTTCAACATTCAACCAATATCACGGCCATTGACCAACCCTTTCGACTGTTCAAATTCTGTCAGTATAAATGCCCTTCCAAAGCGCTCACTCCCAATGAATTTCAACATGTCTATTATTAAAATCTGGATCTTCTTCGCATCCTCGATGCTCGCACCACATTGATGAGGGCAGCCCTTTCATTCTAATATGTTGCCCATCCTTGATTACCCCCCCATAAGCCTGATACTCAATGAAGCGATTAATCATTTCATGCACTCTTTTCGAGTTTTCCTCAGTGACATCGTGAACACTAATATCAGGGCGAGCAAAAAGTCTTAGCCCTCGAGTGTGATACCAAAGCTTTCCATCTTCTTGCTTCGACACAAGAACAACAGTGTGCTGATATGGGGTTGGTTTTTTAGGTAAAAAAACACTCTCATACCATTCCCCCGGAGACCACCACTTGAACCTTTGTGGTTCATACACACAAACACCACCACTATCAAGGAAGTGCGTGACTAGACCTATGATATTCCGAAGGTAATCCAATGCTTCCTTATCATCTAACTCTGTCCGAACAACGACACAGCTTGGCGCGATCGCCACAGCCCTAGCCAATTCGGGGTTTTCTATACACAATTCTTGCCAAAGGTATCCAGATCTAAATCCATCCCTATACTCTGGTGAAGTCCCATCATGGTATTTTGAAATATCAGTATTTTGGGGGACTTCGGTAAAATTATACTTTGAAGCCGAAATTTTAACTTTATCGACAAATTCGCCAAAGATGACAAAGAAAGACAAAACATCACTATCGGTCGGCAAAAAATATTTCCGTTCCCAGGTCATATGTATTTTTCCTAAAAGCTCACTCGATAGACGAGCATAAAAGACGACAAACTGGAATTTTTCAACACCCTGGAGAACCCAGGAATTAATGGATAGCATCCTTTCGAGTGACAGCCTGCATTCCGTTGCCTAAAGCTCTAATCTATTGCTTTACCAGAACTTTTACAAGCACCTGAAAACTCACACCAAGGCCAAAAGAATTGACACTTAAAGCATCAAGTTTTGCTAGACTCCCAAAACCAACACAACGAGAACAAAACCACCAAAGCAGCTTAAAGGCCGGGTTGCCCCTAAGCCACAATCAGAGCGAGCGCCGAGAGAGTAAAAAAGACTCACGTCTTTTTGTGAGGCTTTTTTAGGAAGGAGGGAAGCCGGGAGGGCCGCCGATCGTGGCTTAGGGGCAACCCGGCCTTTAAGCGGTCAGATGTTAAAAAACTTAACACCCGACCCCAGACACATATTAAACAAACTCCAACACCCCATCCTCCAACTTACCATGCCGAATCGCAAAATAATCCCGATAATAATTATCCTGATTACGCCAAGGATAACCCTCACCCTGCTTAGGCATAATACTCTCAGCACGGCTAATATAGCCGGATTTCAAAGAATCGATCATCGGGCTCTGGGCAAAACCATTTAAATCCAGCTTAGGCATCACCTGCTTACGGCCAGTGGTTTTCATATGCTTAATTAAACGACATACATAGTCCGAGGTTAAATCGGCTTTCAAAGTCCAAGAGGCATTCGTATAACCAAATACTGAAACCATATTCGGCAGATTAGCAAACATCATACCCTTATAATTTACCAACTCACCGGATTCGATTTTTTGATCGTCTTTATAAAGGTCAATGCCACCCAAGAACTGCAGATCCAATCCCGTCGCCGGCACAATAATATCGGCATCAATCGACTCGCCCGATTTTAATTGCACACCGTTTTCGGTAAAGGTTTCAATATGGTCAGTAACAATAGAAGCTTTGCCTTCTTTTAGGCACTTAAACAAATCACTATCAGGCACCAAGCACATACGTTGATCCCAAGGGTTATAGCTTGGGTTAAAATGCACATCAACATCGACCGAATCACCCACCTCGCCTTTAACCATATCGCGTAGATACTGACGCACACCATCGGGGCTACGCTTAGATTTAGAAAAGATGTACCAGCTAAGGAAGATATTTTTAGCGCGGGTAAGATAATGCGCCCAGCTATCGGGTGTGAATTTGTGTAGCCACTTGGCAATAGGATCGCGCGCCGGGCGAGTAAAAACATAAGTGGGTGAGCGCTGCAGCATAGTCACATGGGCAGCCTCATCGGCCATAGACGGCACCAAAGTTACCGCCGTCGCACCACTGCCAATAATCAGCACCTGCTTATCTTTGTAATCCAAATCTTCAGGCCACTGCTGCGGATGCACTTTTAAGCCATTGAAATTTTCATAGCCAGGAAATTCAGGCAAATAGCCCTTCTCGTAATTGTAGTAGCCCGTGCAGGTTACCAAAAAACGGGTTTTTAGAATCTGCTCTTCACCGCCTTTGTGGCGATAATGGACAAACCAGCACGCTTCCTTACTGTTCCATTGCAGCTTTTCCACACGATGGCTGTAGCGAATATTTTCATGCACACCGTATTCAGTAGCAGTTTCATCCAAGTATTCGCGAATGGATTCGGCCGAAGCGATATCAGCGCCATTAGTCCATGGGCGAAAACTGTAACCAAAGGTGTACATATCGGAATCAGAACGGATACCTGGGTATTTAAAAAGATCCCAAGTGCCTCCAAAGTTTTCACGGCCTTCTAAAATGGCATACTTCTGATCTGGGCATTTTTGCTTTAAATGACAAGCCATGCCAATGCCGGAAATACCTGCGCCAATAATCAGAACGTCTAATGCTTCCACAATCGCCTCGCTACATTATTGTTATATCGTGAGTCTTCGGCACAGGCTCATAGCCAGGCCGCTTGGGTATTACTTCTTATGTACAAACTGTGCCATAGCCACCCCCGCTTAGCGATGATGGGGGCTGCCAGGCTTTTGATATTTCAGGCCATAGTGGTACGATTTGCCAAACTTTACAACATCAGATTAGTACAGCGCAGACATTCAACATGGCAGGCTACCGGGCAAACCCAAAATCGACAGCAAACAAAGAAAAGCAAGTCTTGGCCCGGGGCGACTTATTGGTCGGTCAGCGCAGCGCTTTCGGTATTCAGCTAGAGCTGCAACAGCTCGAAGAGATGGGTCAAGATGGCGAGGCAATTGCCTTAGCCTGCGGGATACCGCCAATTGCCTTGGAAGATCCAGATTACCCTATTGAACAAGAACAAGAACAAGCCTTGTTACTAACGTTGATTGAAGCCCATCAACCCAATAGCCATCGCCTCTTGGCCCTGGAGGCCGGCGCCAATGCCTCGATTACCCTATTTGGTCTGCTAGGCCTTACCGCCATGCATGCCGATACAGTGCAGCATGCCGTGCAAACCATATTGAGCTTTCCAGAGCTTACCTGGGGGCAGAGCCATATCGAATTAGGACGTATTAAAGATCACGATTACTGCCGCTTTGAATTAGAGCCTGATATCAAGCTGGGTCATAAAGGCCAGCAACTGCAGGAGTTTTGCCTGCTACGAGACTTGGTATCTTCAGCCACGCTGATAGAAGATATTGCTGGCCCAGATTGCACCCCAGTAGCGGTCCACCTGCCCTTTGCACCTGGCCCAGAAGAAGCCATGATTCAGGAGCACTTTGGTGATTGCGTGCATTACCATCAAGAAAGCGCCTCGCTATTGTGTGCCCCCGGTCACTTTGATCGCGAGCCCCTTAGGCAAAACCAAGCCATCTATCGAGCGTATCTAAAACTAGTACAAAGAGTCTCGGCGGATCTGCGCCGCCAAAGCCGTTATGTAGAGCTAGTAAAGCGCCAGCTACAACTGCAAGCCATCATCCCCGACCGAGAAACCCTCGCCCAAGCCCTGCACGTAAGCCCCCGCACCCTAGCCCGTAAACTGGAAGCCGAAGGGGCCAGCTTTAAAGAGCTGCGCCGTGAGGTGCAACAAAGCCGAGCCGAACAAGCCCTGCGTAAGGGCGAGCTATCCATGGCAGTACTTGCCGAGCAGCTTGGCTTTGCCGATAGTGCCGCCTTTAGCCGCGCCTTTAAAAGCTGGACCGGCCATGCCCCCAGCACCTGGAGCAAGCAGGCACTTACAGACTAAGCACGCCGTAGCTAATATCAGCAGTATCTGTGCCCCGTTTAAAGATCCGCCAGCTCCCTTAAAGCGTAAAAACAGACACGGGTATTAACAATTCTTATTGCCCTAATAGCGGCAATTTTATTGACTCCAAGACCTAGCGGCGTAGAATGCGCACAGCATTCGAATGATGTTCGAATAGATTTCATATTAGCTAAATATGGTTGAAAATTATGCCACCAGCCCCAAAACACAGCCCCCAAGAGCAAGAGGATATGATCCTTTGTGCCGCTGCTAAGTGCGTGCAGCAAACCTCTCTGCTGGATTTCACCATGTCGGCCATTGCCAAGGAGGCCGGGGTTTCTATTGGCACTCTGTATAAGCATGTGCAAAGCAAAGAAGATGTCCTAGTGGCCTTAGGCACACGCATGTCCCGACGTTTACATGACACCTTTGCCCAAACCCTAAACCTAGATTTGAGCACGCCCGAAAAGATCATCGCCCTAGGTTTATTAGATCCGCACAAAACCCAATGCTACGACTTCGATAGCCATCTTGATGCCCTAGTAAATTGCGAAGCGATTTTGCGCCGAGCCTCACCGCGCTGGTTAGAGAATATGTCGCAAAGCATTGAAGCCTGCGGGGCACTGTTTGAAAAGCTGTGGCAAAGCGCCATCGATAGTGGCGAGCTGGATATCGAAACCAGCAATACCACTATCGCTGAGCTCAGTACAGCAACCTGGTCTATGCATGTGGGCTATTCACAAGTGGTACTGCGCCAACATAACCGCAGCGCCATTCAATTAGCTGAGCCGTTACCTTACCCGCTGCCAGCCGATGATCTGCTGATTAAAAATTTTACGCGCCTACTGAACAGTTATGACTGGCAACAAAAAGTTGATGATGCCGGCGTACAACGCGCATTGGCAGCGGTAAACGCCGCCGGACTACGTTAAGCAATTATTTTAATATTATTGGATTACACACCATGAATCTTCGCCGTTGGATAATCACTATCGTACTTTGCCTGCTGGTTTTTGCCGGCCTTGGCACAGTAAAGTTTTTACAGATAAAAGAAGCCATTGCGATTGGTAAATCGTTCCCTGAACCATCAGCCACCGTAAAAGCAGTTACCGTTGAAGCCGCCGAGTTTCGACAGCAGCTTACCGTTAGTGGCGAGCTTATTGCGCCGCAGCAGCTGGATTTGCGTACTGAATTAGGCGGTAAAATTAAAACCTTAAACTTGCCATCAGGCGGCCTTATTGAAGCCGGCCAGGTTTTGCTACAGCTGGATGTTAGCGAAGAAGAAGCTCGCCTACGTGCAGCCAATGCCAGTGCACGTTTAGCCAAGATCACTTTGGATCGTAATAAAAAGCTACGCAAACAAAACCGCGTTAGCGCCGAAGCGCTCGATCGCGCCGAGGCCGACTACCAAACCAGCTTGGCCGAAATTGCTGCACAAAAAGCGGTTATCAATAAGAAAACCATTATGGCGCCCTTTAAAGGCCATGTTGGTCTGCACACTTTAGAGGCCGGCCAGTACTTAAACCCAAATACGATGATCACTCGCTTGGTGGGTGTGAATAATTTTATTTGGGTCGATTTTTCTGTACCTCAGGATTTCCCTCGCTTAGATGTTAGCAGTGAGATCGAAGTACAGCTTAACCCTAGCCAATCTGTAATGGCCCAGCTGGTTGCCAGCGATGCCGAAGTTAATAGTAGTTCACGCCAGCTACGATATCGCGGCCGTATCGAGCAGCCGGAAAACACAAATCTCAACAGCAATAGCATTGTAGAGGTGAAGCTAAGTGCAGGTGCAATTGAAGCGGCTAGTTGGGTGCCGGATGTGAGCATCAGCCGCGATCAATTTGCCGATTATGTGTATCGCCTAAATCCAGATGCTGCGGGTGACTTTTATCGCGCTGAGCGCGTGCGCATTGAGCTAGGCCCGCGCCGTAACGAAGGTTTTATTATTCGCGATGGCATTGCCGAGGGTAGCCTAGTAGCCAGCATTGGCAGTTTCAAGCTGCGCCAAGGGCTAAAAGTATTTATTCAAACCAAACCAACGGTTACTGCAGAATCAAACACCGGTGCCAATGAGCAAGCTAATACTAAGGGGGCACAATGAGCAACTCACATGATCGCCCTAACTTAATGGACATCTTTGTTAGAAAGCCTGTCCTAGCCGTTGTGGTTTCTGCCATTTTACTGCTCGCCGGCATTCGCGCCGCGCAGGAAATATCTATACTGCAGTACCCGAAAATCGAAAGTGCTTCATTGGTGGTTAGCACAGTTTATACCGGCGCCGATGCCGAGACAGTACAGGGGTTTATTACCGATCCTATCGAGCGCGCTGTTGCTACCGTGCCCGGTATTGATTATGTCGATTCCAATACCGTTGCAGGTTCCAGTACCGTTACCGGCTGGCTTAAGCTCAATGAAGACAGCACTGCCGCATTGGCCGAGCTAAATGCGCGCTTAAGCCAAATTCGTTTTGAACTGCCTGCAGGCGCCGAAGATCCGGCCGTTTCTGTTAGCCGAGCCGATCGCGCCAATGCGGTATTTTATTTACCGGTATATGCCGAAGACTATAGCCGCTCTGAGCTTAACGATTATCTATCACGTCGGGTAAACCCCATCCTGTCTTCTATCGATGGAGTGCAGCGTATCGGTTTGGAAGGCGGTCGCGATCCAGCTATGCGAGTATGGTTAGACCCAAGCCGCTTAGCGGCCTATAAAATAGGCGCCAATGAAGTACTCACGGCACTGCGTGATAACAATATTATTGCCACCATTGGTGAAAGTGAGAATGCTCGTCATCGCATTAATCTATTAACCGACAGTACCTTAAAAACCGTTGCAGACTTTGAGCAACTAGTGGTACGCGATACGGGCGATGGTTTAATTTATTTGCAAGATATTGCCGATATTAAATTAGGCGAAGTCGAAGGCCAGGTAAGCGGCCGCTTTTTACAGCGCTCTACTATCTTTATTTCTATCTGGCCTTTGCCGGGCGCTAACGAAATTGAAATTGGTGATGAAGTTTATCGCCAGCTCGATAATATTCGCCCAACTTTGCCCGATGGCGTCACCATTGATATGGGTTACGATGGCACGCTCTATATGCGCGCGGCACTAAAAGAAATTTTCACCACCTTACTGGAAACCGTGTTTCTGGTGGGCATTGTGGTGATTGCTTTGATGGGCTCTTTCCGCACAGCCTTGGTGCCGCTCATTACCATTCCTATTTCTATTTTAGGCGCTGTGGCCGCTATGGCCATTATGGGCTTTACCTTAAACCTACTTACCGTGTTAGCGGTGGTGCTTTCGGTGGGCTTGGTGGTTGATGATGCTATTGTGGTGGTTGAAAACGTGGCGCGCCATATGCGCAACGGTATGAGCCGCACTCAAGCCGCTCTCACCAGCTCGCGCCAGTTGTTAGCACCCGTAACGGCGATGACCATTACGTTGGCGGCGGTATATGCACCTATTGGTTTTCTTTCGGGCTTAACCGGGGTTTTGTTTAAAGAGTTTGCTTTTACGTTAGCCATTGCAGTTTTAATTTCTGGTTTGGTGGCTGTAACGCTATCTCCCATTATGAGTGCTACGGTTTGCCCAGAAGGCGGTAAAGAAAGCCGCATGACGGTTTGGGTTAACCAGCAATTCGATAAAGCCCAGCACTGGTATCGCAACTTTTTAGGCCATGTATTTAACTGGCGTGGCCAGTTGGTATTTGCGGCCATCTTTATTGCGCTGCTAACGGTGCCCTTTTATATGTTCTCGCAAAAAGAGCTGGCACCAATTGAAGACAATAGCAGTATTAATACGATTATTACGGCACCACCAGAATCTTCCTTGGAGTACACCAATACCAATATGTATCAGGTGGTTGATACTCTGCTGACGACTGAATCTTCCCACGGTATGTGGCAGGTACTGCGTGCCAGTGGTGGCTTTGGCGGCTTGCTGTTAGGTGATGTGGATGAACGTAGCCGTAGCAATCAAGAGTTATTGCCTGAAGTTTTTGGTAAGTTAGGTGGTATTGCCGAGCTTAAGGTATTGCCTATTCTTTCAGCGTCTTTGCCTACCGCAGGTAACTTTGATGTCGAGCTGGTCGTTCAAGGTCCGGCCAGCTACGGTGAGATGCGCGGCTATGCCGAACAAATTATTGGCAAGGCTTATCAAAGCGGTAAGTTTATGTTTGCCGATACCGATCTATATATCGATTTACCCCAGGTACGTTTTATTTTAAAACGCGATCGCATTGCCGATTTGGGTATGAGTTTATCATCGGTAAGCGAGCAACTTAGTGTTTTGCTGTCATCTAATTTTAGTAACCGTTTTGATGGTAATGGTAAGGCATTCCGGGTGATTCCTATGCTGAAGGAATCGGCTCGCGGGAATCCGGAGAGCTTTTTGAACCTGCAGTTGCGCACTCCCAGCGGCGATATGATCCCTGTTTCCAGCATTGCCAGTTTGGAGAAGGTTACCGGTCCGCGTTTGTTGGGTAAATTTGATCAGCAAAAATCCTTCCGTATCTTTGGTGGTGTTTTGCCGGGCACGACTCGTGAGCAAGGCTTAAGCACTATTGAGGAAATCGCTCAGGAGGTATTGCCAGCTGGTTTTACTTTGGATTATGCCGGTGAGTCGCGCCAGTTACGTAAGGAAGGCAATACGCTGATGGGTGTGTTGATCATTGCGCTGATTGTGGTCTACTTTGTGCTCACTATTCAGTTTAATAATTTCCGTGATCCTTTGGTTATTTTGCTGGGCTCGGTTCCGTTGGCTTTGGCGGGCGCGATGTTGTTCCCGTTTTTGAGTTTAACTACGGTGAATATTTATTCGCAGATTGGTTTGGTCACGTTGATTGGTTTGATTGCTAAGAACGGTATTCTAATCGTGGAGTTTGCCAAGCAACTGCAAGAGGAAGGCTGGACCAAGATTGAGGCTGTTAAGGAAGCGGCCGCTACGCGTTTACGTCCTGTTTTGATGACGACGGCCGCTACGGTTTTGGGTCATTTCCCCTTGGTTTTGGTTACCGGCGCTGGTGCGGAAGCTCGTAATAGTATTGGTATCATTTTGGTTGCCGGTATGTTGATTGGTACGGTCTTCACGTTGGTAGTGCTACCGGTAATTTATCACTATTTGGGTAAGGATCTTTCTGGCCAGGTTGCGGCGGTGAATGACGAAGCCGCTACTGCTTTTGATACCAGCCCGAAGGAAAGCGTTACGGCTTAGAGCGCCGCCTTTAAGCAAGCTGTTTAGATTTGAGGCTCTGTCACTTTGCGGTGGCAGGGCCTTTTTTGTTTCTGGCTGTTGGTTTTTATTTGGCGGTCGGGCGGCTGATGATGAAGCTGGCGGAGCCTAGTAGGATTAGGCTGAGTACGATCAGTAGGTTGGTGCTGGTGCCTTTGAAGAATAGTATGCACCAGCTGGCGCTGATAAAGAGTACGGCCATGATTTTGGCTTGTAGGGGGATGGAGCCTTCGCGGTACCAGAGTCTTAGGCCGGGGCCGAATTTGGGGTGGCGTAGTAGCCACCATTTGAAGCGTCGTGATCCTTTGCTGCCGGCCCAGAGGGCGAGTAGTAGGAAGGGTGTTGTGGGTAATACGGGTAGGAAGATACCCACTACGCCTAGGCCTACGCAGAGATAGGCTAGGGCCATGTAAACAAGCCGCATGCCTATTTATCCAAGAACCTATGATGGTTTAATGCTAGGTCAATTTTTGGAATTATTAAAGTGTTGTGCTTGTTTCTTTAGGTTATTTTTAGCTATCAGGCTAACTGATCTTCCTTTAGCCCAAAGATGTTAAAGCCTGACCGCTTTTAGGCCTTACGATCCCTAATCTGGAACGCGCTCAAGCCATCCGGGGCGCTCAGGTCGTGACGTCCGTGTCACTCTACGGTTCCTGATGAGGAATCGTAAGGCCTAAAATCTACTTTGGCTGTTTGAACGAAACCCTTAATTCGAGCTTTTCTTTGCACTCGCAAGTTATCTTTGTATTTCCGGCTCCTGACAAAGAGCTGTCTAAGAGGCTTAAAGCTCGTCTTTTAGACCTAACTTTCTCAAGATATCAGCCATTAAGCACCAGTTTGTGAAGCCGGATTGGAATAGGTTGGCACCGACGAAGAAGGTGAAAGCGTAGAACCATGGGTTTATGTAATGACCTAGCGCTAGGCTGATCATGATGAAGCTACCGGCGATGATGTGGAGCATTCGGTTGACGGTCATTGTGATTCCTTTTTTAGAAGCTGTAGCGAATGCGGAAGTAAATGTTGCTTGATGGTTTGAATTGGCCCCACTGTTGTTGTGAGTCTCCATTAAATTCGTTGGCACCTAGGGTGAAGTTCCACTGGTCACTGTGGCGGTAGTTGATTTTGGGTTTTAGGTAAAAATCGTTTTCGTCGGGTGAGTAAAAAGCAAACAGTGACCAAGTTAGCTTTTGCTGCATAGCTAGGTAGTTGAGCCTTAAGGTTAGGTTGTGGTGCCAGCGATTGGGTAGGCTGCCGTTGTGTAATGAATTTTGCTTGGCCGCTTGGTGATCTAGGTTGAGTTCGCTGAACCATTGCATGCCGGCGGTGAAGTTGGCGATGATTTCTCGCTCGAAGCCGATTAGGGTTTTGATTTGGCTATTGGGTATAAAGGGCTTGTTGCCGTCTTTGTCGTCTCGTGATTGCCAGTAGGAGAATTCGGCATTGGCGATGCCACCTGCAAGTGGGCTGCGTATGCTGGCGCCGTAGGCATTTAGGCCGGCGAAGTATTGTTGGCCGGTTTCTGGGTTGAAGCTGTTGGGTTGGGTGTATAGGCCGCGATAAAGATAGGCGGCGTATTCTATGCCTTGATGGGTTTTGGATAATCTTGCCGCAAGCTGGCCATTGCTGACTGTGCGTTTGGGCCGCGCTACTTGAAGGCGCTCGGCGGTGGGCTCGGGGTACGCAGGATGGGCATAGGCGAAGCGTTCGCCACGGATGTATATACCCGAGTGGAATTCTGGTGTCCAAACGATATCGGCGTTGAAGCTATCGCTGTAGTAACTGAATTTGGCGCTGGCCGAGGAGGCTTTTAGGTATTCGTCGTCTCGACCTGAGAACATGGATTGCCAGTTTTTGGGGAAGAAGTCGTTTAGAAAAACAAAGTCGCCCGTTCCCCAGGTGAGTACCTGCTGCCCTATTCGGCTGCTGATGTTTTCTGTGATGGGCGAGTCGATATAAAGCTCGCGCCATTTTATTTGTAGGTTGTTATCGTCCACATCGTCGTAAAGTATTTCCACTTTGCTGCTTAAATAATGTTCGCCAAGATAGCCAGAGGCCGATATTTGATTGCGCCACTCATTTAAGCTGTTGCCATCTGGGCTTGGGCTTGGACTTGCACTGCGAAACACACCTAGGCCGAATTCGCTAAAGCCTCGCCATTCGATGGCTGAGCTTTCTTCTTCGCCCCATGGCTCATCGACCCAGCTGTCTTCGCCCCGGCCATCGCTAGCCCAATCATCTTCTAAGGAATCTTGGTTCTTTGAGTCGATCTCTTTTTTTGGTGTAGCGCTCGACTGAGCAAATGCTGCTATGCTCTGCGTGACGACAAGCAGTGCCAGCAATGCGGCTAGAGTCTTCGACTTTCTTTTGCTTACTATGCCCATTGTACTTAGCGGCCTTTTAGCCATTTTTTAGGTGGCATGCGTAGTGAGCGTTCGCTAAAAATGTTTTGTGGCAAGCCTACGTCGTACTCGATGCCACGCATTTGGTTGATGGTAAAGCTACCATCGCGCAAGTTTTCAGCTTTCATTTCAGTAACGGTGGGCAGGCCTTGAACCATGGCGGTTTTACGCACGGAAAGGCGGCGGTACATTTCGTTTCCTCCATCAAAATACTCGGCCTTAATGGGCAGCATGGTTTGCTTATCAATACTGACTTGATAGTAGGCGAACTCTACGCTGGTGCTGTCTTTAGGTGTTGCTTTCAGCAGCCATTGTTTTTCGTCTTGGGCGATTAGCTGGTAGTTATCGGCATTGATGTCACGGCCGGAGATATCTTCGTAAAAGAAAGTAGAACCCACAAAGCTTGTTCGCTTATCACCGGCTGCAATGCGTTTTAGCAGATCCAAACCGGGTAGGTATAACCAACGATCGTCATCTTTACCGGGGTGCTTTTCAACCAGAAAGCTGGTTTTGGCTACATCACTCGGACGCGAGAAAACCAAAAGAAATTGTTGATCGCCGCCCTTTTCTACATTGCGGCGCAAAATAGTGAATTGGCGCATTTGTTTGCGACCTTGTTTATCGACAATCAACATTCGTGCCTGGGCGCGGCCATCATTACCCGCGTATACCGTGGCAAGATTCGATTGGTGAACGATATCTTTTACGCTAAGTTCTGAGGCACTGCTTTGCGCTGATGCGTTGATGCCTACCAGTGCACAGAGTGTTATCAGTATTAGTGTTGTGAAAATATTTTTCATTGAATACGCTCCTATCAAGCACTTTGCTCGGATGATTTAAATAGGATTTTTCTAGCGAAGGAGATCACACTCGGCAGCAGTAATAAGCTACTGATGCAGGAGATCGCCATAATGGAGGCCAAAAATAAGCCTACGGTTTGATATGGCACGAGTGGCGCTAGCAACAAGGGAGTGAAACCTAATGCAATTACGATGGCATTGCGACTGATTGCCCGGCCAGGCTCTTCAAACATTGCTTGCAGCGTTTCTTGCCAATTACCATGCTCTTTCATTAAGGCACGACAACGCTCGATAAAGTGAATCGCGAAATCGATACTCATGCCTAAGGTAAGAGCCGATAACACAGCAACCGGCATATCGTAGTTTTTGCCTGTAAAACCAATTAAGCCGTAAATCAAACTGATGGTTAAGGTCAGCGGTAACATGGCGATTAAGCCCCAGATGACCGAGCGAAAAAGGAACATCATCATCAGTGCAACGATTACAAAGGAGGACAATAAACTTTGCAACATGCCACTCACCATGGCGTCTTGCCAGGCCACATTGATGTAGGTTAAACCACTCCAGTTAACCTCAAGGCCTTTAGGTGGCGGATTATCGACAAACCACTTATCCATCGACTCCAGCACTGCACTCATATCTTGGTTGTCACCCGATTTTAGCTGTAGCCAAATGAGTGAAGAGCGGTAATCAGGTGTGACAAAATGCCAGATGTCCCCAGGGCGATGAGAACCTTGGAAGGTCAAAATCGCTTGGGCTGCGGCTTCTGCCGTTTCCGGCAAACGATAATGTTCAACTTGGCCACCATGCAGTTCCCGATTTACCGTTTTTAGTAAATCGACAAGGCCATTGGTTTTGCCCACATAGCCATTGGCCATTAAAACGGCCTGCACTCCTTCTAAGTAATTGAGATACTCACTTTGCAAGAACAAGCGTTGTTCTTCGCCAGCATTATCCAAAGCCAGCGATAACTCATCCCACCAAAGCAGTTCTTCATCGCTGGCGGCCATTTGTTTATCAAATAACGCTGTAGCCAAGTCTTCACCAGCGAGTTGTAGATCTGCGAATTCAGTTTGAATTTTCTCTGGCGAGCGCGCCAGAATTTCCCGTAGTTTGCTACCATTTTCTACGTCGCTAGTCGGCGCACTAAAACTGAGATACGCCTCGTAAGTACCTGCAAAGTGGCTATTTAAAACCCGATCGGCATTGCGGATAGGATGCTCTGGCTCAAACCAATTCATCGGGTTGTCGTTAATATTAATTTTGCTGATGCCTAAACCGGATAAGAGCAAACCTCCCATAGCAACGAGCACAATCAATAAACGGAATGAGCTTGTAAAACTAGGCAGTAAGCGTAAAAACCTCGCCAATAAACTATTGGGCTTTTCATCGCTGTGAACCCGTTTGGCCATGCTTGCTAAAGTCTGATCCGATAGGCTAGACATATAGGCTGGCACCAAGGTTATGCTCAACAAAAATGCAACGCCGATACCAATGGCCACAAAACTACCAAACACTCTTACCGGTGGGATGTCCGCGGTATTCAGTGATGCAAAACCCACCATAGAGGTTACCGAGGTAAACAGCATCGGCTGAAAAAGATTATTGACCACTTTTGCTGCCAAGGCTTTTTTATCCATGCCCGGGCGGTAGTGATCATTAAATTCCGATAGGATATGCACCGAATCCACCACGGCAATCGGCATTAAAAAGATCGGTATCATCGATGACATGATATGCACCGGAAAGCCCATACCAATCATCGCGCCCATGGTAATAATCACCGTCGCCATGGCGACAATCATAGGTGCAGTTACCAAGGGAACTGAGCGGAAAAAAAACAGCATCAGAATAAAGATCAGTAGGCCAGCCGCTGGCGCCGATACCGCCATCTGCTTAAACATTTCTACACCAAAGGTGTCTTCAGCGACTGGCAAACCGGTAATGTGAAATTGTTCATCGCCGGCTGGCAATTGCTCGATGGCCGCAAGCAGCTCTTGGTAAATTCGGTAGCTTTGATCCTTGGCGACAATGGGAATATAAATCGCGGCGGCTTTTTGATCGGCGGACACCAAGGTGTTGTTGAGTAGCGGTAAACGTTCTACCCATTGAGCGATAAGCTGGGCCGCCTCATCATCTACAGGCGCAGTTCGCATCATCCAATTAAATGCAATTTCGCCATTTTTACCTTGAGTGATGTTATCGCTTTCAGCCAAGCTCATTAGATCATCATCAACCACCCCTTCCATGGCCAATGCAGCAGCACTCAACTGAGAAAGCTTCCATAAGCTACGCGCATTGTAGATGCCTTGATCGTGCCGCTCATTCACAATTCCAAGCACCACCATATCGGACAGCCCAAAGCGGTGTTTTATCTCTTCATGCAGCACTCGCACTGGATGCTCATGGGGCAACATGTTTTCAGGATCGGTATCCACCGAGATACGCGGAAACATAGCCAAGGACAAAAGACATAAAAGGCCCGTCAGCCAAAAGATGCGCTTAGGGTGATCTAGCGACCACTCCATTAACCGGTGTTTCATAGCCATACCAAAATAATGAAAAATTAATTTAGTATTTACTAATATAACATATTTGTAAAGACCGAAACGACCGGTCGGCAAGTAAAGAAGAGAAAACCATGCAGGAGAACCCAAAGACCGATGATGTCACGGTCTTTAAGCTAAATTGCAGAAGCTATAAACAGAACAACAGGAGGATATAAGCAGCGGCTAACTGTTAGGGCAAAGGGCCTCGGCGCTCTTTTCGATATGGCTGCGCAGCCAAATATAGCCGATCAGGCCTACAGCCACATTGGTTACCGCCGTGGCGATAAACAAGCCTTTTAGCCCCCAAAACTCCATGGCCAACCAGGCGATCGGTAGATATAAACCTATTACCCGCAAGCTGGAAATCACTAGGCCCGGCATTGGCTTACCTATGCCATTAAAGGCAGCATTAATGTACATCACCATGCCGTAGCAGCCATAGCTTATAGGCACTAGCAGCAGGTAATCTTTGGCCACGGCGATCACCTCAGGTGAATCACTGAATAGGCTGGCCAGCCATTCGCCACCCAGGGCTAATAAGACCGCTACCGCCAAGCCCATCGCTAAGCAAAAGCGCATGGCCACACTTTGTGCCTCACGCACACGATCAATTGCCGAGGCCGAAAGGTTTTGACCAAAGAACGGCCCCATCACTGCAGATAACGCATAAAAGCAAATCAGTACCATGGGCTCTACACGCAGCGCGACTCCCAAGCCAGCAACCGCAGCCTCGCCATGACTGGCCACCATGGCAACTACGATAGCGCTGGCCAGCGGGATAATCACATTGGTGCCCATGGCCGGAATCGCCACATGAAAGACCTGTCGCCAAGAAGCTAACAACTCATTTAATTTGGCGAAGGGGTTAGTTAAAACCTGCAATCGCACAATTAAAATATGCGCCACCGCCAGCATCACACCAATACGAACGATAAAGCTAGCCCAAGCCGCGCCGGCTAACTCCAATCGTGGAAAGCCCCACAAACCAAAAATCAACAAGGGGTCTAATAGGCCATTGGCAATAGCTGAGATTCCCATGACCACGCCTTGCAATTTGCTTAGCCCCATAGCGCGCAATCCGGCCATGGCAGCCATTGGCATAATGACCATGGGGATACCTAAAAACCAAATATCCATATATTCGCGAATCAGCGGCATCAGCTTTTCGGAGGCGCCAAGGGCATAAAAAATGGGCTCCATAAACCACCATCCCAATACTCCGAAAATCACCGACATCAGTAGAGCAATGGTTAATACATCGGTTAATAAACGCTTTGCCATCGCTTGATCACCTGCGCCGATCGCACGGGCAACACAGGACGAGGTTCCCGCGCCTAGGCCTATCGCCAAGCTGGTGTAAACCATAACGACTGGGAAGGTAAAGCTCATCGCCGCAAGGGCATCTTCACCCAACTGCCCGACAAAAAATGTATCGACAGCATTGAAGGACATCATCGCCAATAAGCCGATCACCATAGGCGCTGCCATATCTCGCAAGGTTTTTGCGACCGAGCCCTGGGTTAAGGTTGCCTGCATTGCCGATGACATAAATATACCTATACAAATTTAAGCCGCGCATTATAGCACTGCTACCGAGTCGAAAGCTGAAGCCTTTGCAATTCCATACCTGATTTCTAACGGTTCATCTGATACATTGCCGCCCTGCAGGAATTAGCGCATGAAATCGATAAATAGTTGGTATCGAGCATTAAGAGGTCGCGCTTAATGGTCTTTATAGAGAAGGTATTATGGAAAAAGAATTCTGGCTGCAGCGCTGGCAAGAACAGCAAATTGGCTTTCATGAAGGGCGCTTTAACAATAGCTTGCTTGAACATTGGCCAACACTTAATGCCCGCGCAGGTGATACGGTTTTTGTCCCGTTGTGTGGTAAAAGCCTCGATATGGTCTTTTTAGCTGAGCAAGGCCTACAGGTGATTGGGGTAGAACTTAGCCAAATTGCCGTGGAAGAATTCTTTCAAGAGCAGGGACTAGAACCTCATGTTGAGCAAGCCGGCGCTTTGCAAAAATACCAAGCGGCAAACTACACCCTGTATTGCGGCGACCTTTTTGCCCTCAATACGGAACAATTGAGCACCTGCCGCTGGATATACGATAGAGCCTCTATGATCGCCCTGCCCTTGGATATGCGCCGCCAGTATTGCGAGTTTCTGGCCAATTCACTGCCGAGACCCAGCCAAAGCTTGCTGATTACTTTGGAATACGATCAAAGCTTAAAGTCAGGCCCGCCATTTAGTATCAGCCCAGCTATGCTCGATGAATTGATCTCAGGATCTGCAGAAATTGAGCCCCTAGGGCAGATCCCTGAAGAAGTGAAAGGAATTGTCGCCCTAGAGCACAGTTTTTTACTACGCTTTAAATAAGCACCCGTTTTACCCAAAGCCCGCACTGCCCTACAATGGATGAACGGCGTCGTTAGAGCGCCAAGCCACACATTTGGGGCTATACAAAAATAGTGCTTTTCGGCGAGACACGACTGTCGCCTAAAACGGCACAATGGGTACCAAGACGGTGCTCAATATAATTAAGGGATTAGGGTGAAAAATGTTGTTAACAACAAGACGGGGCTATACAGGCTTCCTGCTTGCTTTATTGGTGTTGTATAGCATCAATGCAAGCGCCATAAACAGATCAACGCATGCTGGCTTTGAAATACCAGATTCCGAGGTCTTACAAATTCAATCGAAGCAACTAGGACGCAGCTACGATATTTATATCAAGCTTCCGCCTAGCTATTTTGATAAAGGCAATCAGCTGCGCAAATACCCCGTGGTCTATCTCAATGATGGGCTCTATTCTTTTCAGCTCGCCTCCGGCATTACCCATGCAGCGATGATCAATCGCGCAATGGAACACCACATTTTGGTGGGCATCTCTTATTCACCGGGCGATCGCCCTTTTGAAAGCCGGCGACGAGACTTCACCCCCAAAACCGAAGACAATCCCAACGGTGAAGCCGAGCAATATCTTAGCTTTTTAAAACAAGAGCTGTTTCCATTAGTCGAGAACCGCTACCGCATAAACAGTTTGCGTCGCGCTTACGCGGGTTACTCTTTAGGTGGCATTTTTGGGCTGTACACTCTCTTCGAGCACAGTGACAGTTTTCGTTATTATTTAATCTCCAGCCCTTCTATTTGGTTTTCTAATCGCTGGGCACTCAAGAAAGAACTGGCCGTGGCTAAAGAAACCATGGATATCAATGCGGAGCTGTTTATGGGGGTTGGCGCTTTTGAACGGCCTGCGGGCAGTAATGACGATTACAATAAACCCACCCCGATCAATATGGTGAAAGATTTCGGGCTACTCTACGATCAATTGGAACAGCGCAACTACCCTTCTTTGCGCTTGAATAAACAAATTGTCGAACAGGCCCACCATGAGCTAACTTATCCTACGGTTTTAACTCAGGGCTTGTATTGGTTACTACCAGGAGAGAAATATCAAAAGTAAATGTTTAAGGCACTTCTGAATAATGCAGGTTTTGCTCAGCGGAGCCCTTCGGGGCTTCACGTCAATCTCGTACTCTTCGTTGCTCCTTTTCGACAAGCGACCAGCCTGCCTTCAAAGAAGCGCCTCGATTACGAGATTGACGTGAAGCCTGAGCTAATCTGCACTATTCAGAAGTGCCTTAACAGTTGGCAGGGCGTCGCAATAACCCTGTAAACCATATACTTTGAATTACAAAACGTCAGGCAAAAAAAAGGGGCTACACCACGAGCCCCCATTCAAAGAAATATGAAGAAATTACTTCTCTTTGCAGAATTCTACGTTCTTGTTCTTTTTACGAATTTTGCAGAAAACAGTTTTCTTTTCAGTATCTGAAGTGTGAACTTTCAGATAAACACGCGCAAAACCACCAGTAGTGCTAATCTGCTTAAAGCGAACTTTGTCAGCAGCAACTTCAAACTGCTGTGCAGCAGTTTCTTCGGCTAGTTTGATGTACTCTTGTTTCTTACCGGCACTGGCAACTGGAACTAAAGCCAACTGTGCGGCTGCGATAAATGCAGCAGCTTTAACAAAACGGTTCATGATATTCTCCTCAAAAATAAGCATGGCCATGCTAATGCTTAGGGGAGGCTGCAACAATGACAGAAACGGCAAATATGCTTTGCATTTTTGCACAGTTAATAATGGATAAGCTGCGTAAAGATACGATAAGTAATAGGAAAATCACTAAACCGTTTCGATGAGGCTGGGTAAACTGGGTGAAAGCCGAGACAAAAAGCCGAGTAAAAAAAGCACACAATGGCTGCTTTTTCGGCTAAAAATGCCAATAAAATATGCTTGCCGCCTAAGGAACCAGCATGAAAAACATTGACTGGAACGATCTTAATTATTTTTTAGCCACGGTGCAAAGTGGCTCCATGGCCGCAGCAGCCAAACTACTAAAAGTCAATCACACTACGGTTTCACGTCGTATCTCTGCCTTAGAGCAGCAGCTAGCCGCGCCACTTTTTGAGCGAACAGCGACAGGTTTAAGTATCACGCCACTTGGGGAAAGCATGATTCCCTATGCGGAAAATATGCGCGAATCTGTTAACGCTATGGATCGTTTGGTCACGGCAGATAAGCAAGAGCTTGCTGGAACCATTAAGGTTACTGCTATAGATATGTTTGGCCGCCGGGTGTTGGCGCCGGTGCTAAAGGAGTTTTTGGATTTGCACCCCCATATCGATTTAGAATTAATTTTACAGGATGAAAATTTAGATCTCGGTGCACGCGAGGCAGATTTGGCTTTCCGTGCGACGGATAATCCTGCTCCGGATTTGGTGGGTAAGCGACTCGGTCGTTTTGCGATGACGGTCTACTGCACTGAGGATGTGTGGCAGCAGTATCAGCAAGAGCCACAATCTATTTGTGCGATCGATTGGACAGAAAATGGGCCGAATACGCCAGACTGGGTTGAGGAATATATGCCGGGGCTAAAAGTCAGGCATTACTGCTCTACTATTAATGGTATCTATGAGTTAGCTAGAGCTGGCTGCGGTATGGCGCGCTTACCCTGTGGTCTTGGTGATACGACTCCGGAGTTGATTCGTGTTCCTGGTATTCCGCTTTATCAGGGTATGGGGCTTTGGGTTTTAAGTCATATTGATTTGCGCAATACGGCACGCATTAAGGCCTTGCGTGATTTTGTGGTTGATCGTTTGGAAAAAGAGTTGCCGTTGATGGAAGGTCAATGCGAGAAACATTGGCAAACGTTGGAGAGGCATCGGGAGTTGTAAGTTTTAGTGCGGGCTTAGCACTTACTCGGTTTTGAGCTAGCCGCTTTAACTACAACCCCTCCACCTTTTCTTGTTGTTCGGAATTTTCGCAACGTAGATTTTAGCCCAGATGATCGCTGATCAGGAACCGTGGAGCGGCATGGACGCCGCTCTACGGTTCCTGATCAGAGGGGAATAGAGAGCAAAGCTGCAGCTTGCATACTAGAAAGCCTTTAAAGGCGTCTTTAAAAAACCTCACTTCTGCTTAGGAGGGTTAAGCTACACCCACTACAAACCCCAACGCTCCCCCCAAGCTTCACTATAATCACTCATCTCACCCACACTGTATTGGTCTTCAACAGCGGCCGTTACTTTTTGGCGTAGTTGTAATTCGCCTGTCCACACCGGCCAATCCAAGTCACCCTCATCCTCTATCGGGCCACCACTGCGTATTTTTACCGAGGCTTCTTCAATATCAATCGCTAGCACGGTAGTCGCCGCTAATTCACTTGTTGTAGGTGGTCGCAGATGCGGCCAGCGGCCGGGGGCGATTAGCTCCATAAAGACCTCAAGCGCTTGTTCTACTTCTTGTTTATCTTCCACCACATAGCAAGATCCCATCACCATCGCGCTGCGGTAATTGCTGCTGTGATGAAAAGCCGATTTGGCCATTACCATGCCATCCAATAAGGTGGCGGTGATGCAAATTGATTGCTCGCCGCAAAGTGCTTTAATCATGCGGCTACCGTTGCTGCCGTGAATAAATAAACGATTTTCCCAGCGCCATACCAGCATCGGAATTACAAAGCTCTGCTCATCCTGCACGAAGCCTACGTGGGCCACCATGGCTTCATCGAAGATGTTATACAAAGCCTGGCGATCAAAAACTGCTCTTTTGGGTGAGCGTCTTAGTCGGGTTTTTGGGCTTTGGCTTAAAGGTTCTAGGGTTTGTTCGTTGTTAATGTTCTCAGACATGCTGACTCCTTATCAGGCTATCTCTCTAACTACGTCTTATAGCGGCTAATTAATGAGATAAAGCTTAGCCAGCAATTGGCCCCTTGTTGAGATCCAATTTTTATAATTTAATGGAGCCAATTTAATTGATGAATTAGGAACCAACATGGCTATTCCCAGCTGCCTGCAAGAAATACGACAGCTTAGTTTCGATAAGTCACTCAAGCAGAGCTTAAGCCAGCAGCTGTATATGGGCCTGCGCCAGTTGATGCTAAATGGCCAATTGCCCGCTAGGTGCCAGCTCCCTTCTAGTCGCAATCTTGCCGAGCAGCTGAATTTGGGGCGCAATACGGTGATGGCGGCTTATGAGCAATTACAAGCTGAGGGCTACATCAGTAGCAAACGCGGTGCGGGGAGCTTTGTTGCCAGCCCTCTGCCCGACCAGCTGCACAGTGCCAAGGCTTCAATTCTGGAAAGTTCTCCGGCAACAAAAACCGTACAACACAACAGTCAAAGCTCTGATGATATTAATCAGAGCTTTTGTGTGGGGGTGCCAGATCTTAGCGCCTTCCCTCATAAGATTTGGCAGCGCATAGCACAGCAGTTAGGCAAGCACAGTCAAGACTATATGGGCTATGGGGACGAGGCTGGCTTTTGGCCATTAAGAAGGGCCATCGCTCTATATTTGCAGCAATCACGGGCCGCGAATTGTAGGCCAGAGCAAGTCATGATTACTGCGGGGGCACAGCAGGCTCTCGATCTTTGTATGCGTTTATTGCTATCCACTGACGATGTTTTGGCGATGGAAAGCCCCGGTTATCGGGGTGTTATGCGAGCCTTGCGGCTGACGGGTAATGATCATATTCCCTGCCCTGTCGATCAGCATGGTTTGAACCCCGAAGTCATTTTTAAAGCGAAGCAAAAACCCAAGCTGATTTATTGCAGCCCGGCCAATCAATACCCCATGGGCGAGGTGTTGTCTCTCGAGCGGAAAATGGCTCTGCTGAATTGGGCCGCCGGGAATGATAGCTGGATAATCGAAGACGACTACGACAGTGAATATCACTATCAGCATCGCCCATTGGCTTGTATGCAAGGCTTGGATCAGCATCAGCGGGTGATCTATATGGGTTCATTTAGTAAAACACTCTACCCAGGCATGCGGCTTGGTTATCTGGTTCTACCAGAGCCACTCGTTAAGACTTTTAGTCAAGCGCGCTTTGCTAGCTATGGCCAACCGCCGTTGTTTAGCCAGGCCCAGGTGGCCTGTTTTATGGAGGAAGGGCATTTTAATCGTCACTTACGTCGCATGCGTATTGCCTACAAAGAAAAGCTCTTGGCACTCCAGGATGCTATGCGGAGCCTGCAGCCTTGGGGGCGGACGCTAGAACGGCAGGCGGGAATGCATATCGTATTTATTGCCAAGCAAGGTGTTGAAGATCGGCGCTTGGTCAGCGAATTAGAAAAACGGAAACTCTATACCAGCGCCCTTAGCGAGTATTGTCACGGTGGAGAAGGTCTTAATGGCTTGGTGTTGGGTTTTGCCAATACGCCGGCGGATAAGATGCACCGTAAAGTTCAGCTCATTAGGAGTGCGCTTGCAGAACTCTATCCCCTTTAAAGCCTACCTTGATCAAGCTCAATTCTGACCAAGCTCTGGAATTTTTATTGTGCGACATCATGTCACATTGTTTCTTTTGGGCTCTGGAGCTAAATTGCTAGTGGTAAGCAGTAGGCAAACGAGCTGCTCTGTCTTACTCTATCTACTCATAGCTTAAAAGGTGGCTCCCAGCACCGCTTGCAGTGTTGAAACACAAGGTGCAAGTTTAAGGGCGCCACCGGTTTTTCGCCAACGAGTTTATTAGTACCAATATGATTCAAGATCACTCCTTCAGCCTGGCTGCCCCGACCAATAATTTACGTCGCTTAATGGTGATTCGCGGCTTACTTATCTGCGCACTGTCTATTGCATTAGTCAGCAGTTATTTCGCCTTGGATCTAGTATTGCCCTATAGCGTACTTGGCTTAATTCTAACGGGCATTACAGCCATTAATCTGCTCACCTGGTTGCGCTTGCAAAAGCCTTGGCCTGTAACCGAATTAGAGTTTTTCTCCCAGCTTTTACTCGATACTTTGTGCATCAGTTTATTACTGTATTTTTCCGGCGGGGCCAATAACCCCTTTGTCTCTTATTATTTGGTGCCGCTATGTATTGCGGCGGCCACCTTAAGCTGGAACTATGCCGCTATACTCACGGCTATGAGTGTTGCCGCTTATACGGCATTACTGATTTACCACATTCCCATTGAAGAACTTTCGCCAATGAGCCAACACCATGAACTTACCATGGTGCACGAAGACCATAATAATCACGGTAGTTCACAGTGGAATATGCACACCCTGGGGATGTGGATTAACTTTATGGTGAGCGCGCTGCTGATTAGCTATTTTGTGGTGCAAATGGCGCGCAATATTCGCGGCCAAGACCAAGCACTGACGAGACTTCGTGAAGAAGAGATGCTCAACCAACAGCTTATGGCCGTTGCAACACTGGCAGCAGGTACCGCACATGAGTTGGGCACGCCCTTATCTACCATTAAAACGCTGCTCAGCGAAATGCGTGACGATCACCCAGACAACCCAGAGCTGCAAGCCGATATAGAACTGCTGCAATCACAAGTTAGCCAATGTAATAGTACCTTAAAAAACCTAATCAACCGCGCCGAACAAAGCCAAGCAGGCACTCAGAGCCAGCAAGATTTGCATGCTTATTGCGACGATATTATTGAGCAGTGGTTGATTATGCGCCCGGAAGTTGAAGCCGACATACAGCTGGGTAAAGATTGCCCAGAAAAACACATCAGCTTTGATGCAACTATTGGGCAGTCCATGTTAAACCTGCTGAACAACGCCGCCGATGCCTGCCCGACGGGTATTGCGGTCACAATGGCGTGGAGCAATAAAGAGTTTATGCTAACCATCGATGACAATGGCCCAGGCATTCCCATCGAAATCGCCGAGCAACTTGGTAAGCCCTTTGTGAGTACCAAGGGTAAGGGCTTTGGCCTAGGATTGTTTTTAAGTCATGCAAGCATTAGCCGACACGGCGGCGAAATCAAGCTGTATAATCGCGATGGCAAGGGCACCCATACCGAACTGCGACTGCCGCTGAGCGAATAAAGACCGAGGAACGTTCATGAGTGATGAAACCGAAAAGCTATTGCTAGTGGACGATGATGAGGTCTTTTTACAGGTTTTACATAGAGCCTTTAAAAAGCGAGAGTTTGATGTTTACACAGCTTGCACCATTGCAGATGCACTAGCGCTGTGCCAAGCTCACCATTTTTCCAAAGCCGTTGTCGATTTAAAGTTGGCCGAAGAGTCCGGCTTGCAACTCATTGAAAAACTAAAACAGCAACAACAAGATTTAAAAATCGTGATGCTGACTGGTTACTCCAGCATCAGTACTGCGGTTGAAGCCATCAAACTCGGCGCACAAAACTATCTATGCAAACCAGCCGATGCCGACGACATTCTTAATGCCTTTGAACAAGGCCAAGGTAATGCCGATGTAGAAATTAGCACCCAGCCCCCATCGGTAAACCGCCTAGAGTGGGAGCATATCCAGCGAGTACTGAGCGAACACGACGGTAATATCTCCGCCACCGCCCGCGCACTGGGAATGCACCGCCGTACTTTGCAGCGTAAATTGCAAAAGAGGCCGGTAAAGCAATAGCGCTAAAAGCCATAGAATACCTAAGATAAATAGCCGGGCTGAGAGAATTTACAAGCGTATCGATATTTACTAACTTTTACTAATGCACTGACTTGATAAGCCCCTTATAATCATTGCTCCTTTCATAATAAGAAGTGAAAAACTATGCGTGGAGCCTGCCGTTGCGGCCAAGTTAACTACCAAGTTAAAAGCCAACCTCTATATTCTGGTTATTGCCACTGTCATGCCTGTCAAAAGCGCAATAGCGCGCCTTGCGTCAGTTTATTTTTGATCCAGAAAAGTCAGATCGACATAAATGGCAACACAGCCACTTACCACAGCAAAGGTGGCTCTGGGAAAGATCTTATCGAACATCGCTGTGACAGCTGCGGTGACGCCCTATATTCTGACATTACGGTTTTGGACGGTGTCATTGTATTCCTAGCATCCACCCTCGATAACCCAGCCGATTTCAAACCTGAAGGCCATCTTTGGGTGAGCAGTCGTGATCCACGTTTCGACATCAACGATGATCTAGAACAGCAAGCTGGACCACCTATGCAAATGATGCCTTACCTTGCCAAATAAATGAATTTTGCTGGAACTTTCCAAGTGGATTTGGCTCGATTAAAGCAAGTAGACAAAAGCAAATAGAGAAGTCCATTGATATAACATCAAATGGATGATTAAGGATAGGTAGATAGGAAAAGGTAAACAGCAATATGGCAAAATTTATTCTTGTTAGCCTATGCATGGCAATGCTCAGTGCTGTTACTGTAAACAGTCATGCGGCCAAGGCTCACTCTGAAAACATTGAAACTGATGTCGTCTTTACCCAGCTATCTAGAAATGTCTGGATGCATACCAGCTACAAGAGTTTTGATAAATGGGGAACAATTCCCGCCAATGGCTTAATCGTTCTTGATGAGGAAAACTCTACCTTAATCGACACAGCGTGGAATAATGCGCAAACCAAAACTATATTGGAGTGGGCAAAAACAAACCTTAAGCGCCCTATCACCCGCGCCGTGTTTACTCACGCCCACTCCGATAAAATGGGCGGCGTCGAAACCGTAAGAAGCTACGGTATAAAAACTTGGGCAAATCCCCACTCTAACGATCTTGCTCCGAGCAATAAGTTAATGCCTGCTGAGTTTGATCTTAGTTTTGACAGCAATAATAGGAGCAGTGACATTAGCCCCTTAATCACGTTTAAACCCGGCGCAGGCCACACTCTCGACAATATTGTGGTCTATCTACCCGATGAAAAGATACTCTACGGCGGCTGCTTAATTCGCCCAGGCAATGCCAAGAGTATGGGAAACACTCAAGATGGCGATGTAAATAGCTGGGACCGTTCAGTCAAAAATATTATCCAAAGCTTCCCAGTAATAGATTCTGTAATTCCAACCCACGGCGCCCCAGGTAGTAAAGAGTTACTTGAGCATACTATCAAGCTTGTTGAAAAACACCGGGGCTCACTCAACTAATAAGCCCTACACGATTAAGTTAAGCCCGAAAATTGAAAAGGTTAAATTTGAGAACGATTACACTACTGAGCACAGCCCTTTTACTTGCCTGCAGTTATTCTGTTGCCAATGACGCCGCTAAGGTATGGATAGAAGGTGATAGAGCTTTTTATCATGCTGAAATAAGTGCTGAAAACAACAAACAGCTGTTCGACCTTGCTAAGACCTACCCTAACAAGCTTAAGACTCTGGAAATAAAAAGCGGCGGCGGGGATATTCACCAGGGCATGGATCTAGGTGAGTATGTATTCAAAAACAAGCTAAATGTAGCCGTAAACTCTTATTGTTTCTCCTCATGTGCTAATTATGTTTTTACTGCCGGTAATAATAAAAGCCTGCCTTATCTAAAAGCCTTAGGCTTTCACGGCGGAGCAAGCATCCCTGGCTCAGAACCCGATCTCAGCCAAGTACCTCAAGAATTTCGTGAGCAAGCCCAAAAACAACTTAAGCAGTATATGGAAAAGGCCAACAATAGAGAGGCGGCCTTCTATGACGACATTGGAGTACAGCAAAGAATCAATTCAGTGGGGCATTTAGCTCAATTCGAAAAGCAAAAGCAGGACTTTGAGTTCTGGTATTACTCTCTAGAAGATTTGCGTTCTTTAGGTGTTAGAAAGGTAAGCTTAAAGCCACTAGGTAAGCGGCTGCCCAAAGATAAGCAGCCTAAGATGCTTCAGATAGAGCTTAGCGACATCACACCTTAGATAAAGCTAAAGCAGGCTAAGCGCGCCACAAGGTCCAAGCACCAATAATTACAAAACCCGCGCCTGCGACTGTATTTAACCAACGTTCATTCACATACTGCGAAATATACTGGCCAAACAAAACCCCTAGGCCAGCGCAAGTTACCAGCGCCAAGGAAGCCCCTAAAAACACGGTCCACTTGCTTACATCTTTATCCGCCGAATAAAGCAAAGCAGCGATCTGAGACTTATCTCCAAACTCAGCTAAGAAGATGGTTATAAATACGGTGGCTAGAACTTTAATATCCACTTTGGTCTACCTTACTGATAGTTATCAAGGTCTAATCTCGGGCTTTGCGTTATAATGCCCTGCCTTTTTAAGGCATAGCACTGAATCAATAGCAAAGCATTTAATTTAAGGAGCCTTCCGTGGATCTTAATCAAGCCAGCCAAGAACAACTGCAACAGTGGCAAGCCCAACTGCAGCAGGACTTTGAGAACTTTAAAGCCCAGGGCTTACAGCTGGATATTACCCGCGGCAAGCCTTCTAGTGCACAGCTAGACTTATCCAACCACTTAGATGGCATTTTAGAAGGTGATTATACCAGCAGTAATGGTACCGATGTGCGCAACTATGGTGGCCTCGATGGCATTGCTGAAATGAAGGCGCTAGGTGCTGAGATTCTATCGGTACCCCAGGACATGATTTTAGTGGGTGGCAACTCCAGCCTAACCCTGATGTTTCAAGCCATGCTGCAAGCCTATAGTTTTGGTTATGCTGGCCCAGACAGTGCCTGGCAGAAGCAGGATAAAGTTAAGTTTATCTGCCCAGTTCCTGGCTATGATCGCCATTTCACCATCTGTGAGCATTTCGGCATTGAGATGCTCGCTGTAACCATGGATGAGAACGGTCCGGATATGGATCAGGTAGAAGCCATGGTAACAGCCGATCCGAGCATCAAAGGTATGTGGTGCGTACCAAAGTACTCGAACCCAACAGGCACGGTATACAGCAGCAAGACCATTGAACGTATCGCTAAGCTAGGCAACATTGCTGGTGAAGGCTTCCGGGTATTCTGGGATAACGCCTATGTCCTGCATGATCTAAATGCCGACGCTGCTGCGCTGCCTGCTATCGCTGATTTCTGTAAGCAACACGGCACTGAAGATTCTGTGCTGCAATTTGCTTCCACTTCTAAGGTTAGCTTTGCTGGTGCCGGTGTGGCTTTTATGGCAGCAAGCCCTGCTAACCTAGCTGCATTTAAGGCTACTCTTTCGGTTGCAAGCATTGGGCCTGATAAGGTGAACCAGTTGCGCCACGCTAAGCTTTTCCCAGATATGGCGAGCCTGAAAGCGCATATGGTGAAGCATGCCGACTTGCTGCGCCCACGCTTTGAGGTCGTATTAAGTCGTTTAGAGGAAGCCTTTGGTGATAACGATTTAGGTCAGTGGCAATCGGCCGCTGGTGGTTATTTTGTTTCTTTCGACACTCGCCCTGGTCTTGCCAAGCGCGTGGTTGAACTGGCCGCTGAGGCCGGTGTTAAACTCACTCCAGCCGGCGCCACCTACCCTTATGGCAATGATCCGCAGAACAGTAATATCCGTATTGCTCCGAGCGTGCCTAAGGTAGATGAAGTTGATTTGGCTATGCAGGTGTTTGTGTGTGCGGTTAAGCTGGCTTCTGTTGAGCAGGCACTAGAGGCGTAACACTCCTGACACGTTTCCGGCGAGCACATGCTGTGCTTGCCAACCCTTTATAAGACCCCTTTCCATTCAGTGAAAACCAACCGCTTTTAGGCCCTATGTAAGCTGCCAAGGAACGCGCTCAAGCCATCCGGGGCGCTCGGGTCGCGACGTCCATGTCGCTTTACGGTTCCAAGTCAGCTCACATAGGGCCTAAAAGCTACATCGGAGTAGTTCCCAAAGAAACGTACTGCGATAAACCCCTCTGTTCAAAAATATACTCGAATGCAGAATGTCTTGGGTGGGGGACTCTTTGCAGGGGCGTCTCCGACTTGACCAAATCCCCTGGAGGGATTTTGGGCTTGGCCGAAGGCTGAGCGCATGGATAGCGCGAATCCAAGAGGAGCCGAGCTGGCATGGACGCCGCTTTTTGCGTACCCGGCAAAGAGTCCCCCACCCAAGACATGCGGTCAGACCTGCACACTCTTCAAACACCTTTCTCTCATCAAATCTTCAGGGAACACTCCCACCAAGCGTCTTAACTAAGTAAACAAAAGACACTACAGGAGTGGATGATGAACCCAATCAGCAAACTGGGCCGAAAATTAACCGGTGCCGCCTTATTGAGCTTAGCGGTAAGCCATAGCGCCCTAGCCGCCGAGCCCCAGCTACTCAATCCAGAATTATTGCCCGAATTCAAAGACCGCTTGGATATCTACCAAGAGGTTACTCTAAACAGCGATCTTAGCCACCTAAGTGCCAATCAAAAGAAAATGCTGGCCGTGTTGATTGATGCCTCAAAAATCATGGATGATCTATTTTGGCAACAGGCATTCTATCAAGACAAAGAGAGCTTCCTTGCCAGCATCAAAGATCCAAAGGTTCGTGAATTTGCCAACATCAACTATGGCCCCTGGGATCGCCTACAAGCCGACCAGCCGTTTTTGAGTGCTTACAAAGAGAAGGCTCTAGGTGCTGAGTTTTACCCACACAGCATGAGCAAAGAAAACTTCGAAAAACAAAACTTTGCCGATAAAAAAGGCCTCTACTCATTAGTTAAAGAAAAAGACGGTAAGCTGGAAACCCAAGCGTATAGCCAAGCCTATGCCAAGCAACTTAGCGAGGCCGCCAAGCTATTAGAGCGTGCAGCAAACCTTGCCGAAGATAAAGACTTCGCCAACTATTTGCGCCTGCGTGCAAAGGCCATCACCAGTGATGACTACCAGCCTTCCGATATGGCATGGATGGATATGAAAAATAATCCGATAGATGTTGTGATTGGTGCGATCGAAACCTATGAAGATCAGCTTTATGGATACCGCGCCGCCTATGAGGCCTATGTCCTTGTAAAAGACATGTCCTGGAGTAAGCGCCTAGCCAAGTTTGCAAGCACACTGCCTGCGTTGCAAAAGGGCTTACCTGTACCTGAAAAGTACAAGCAAGAAATGCCGGGTAGTAACGCCGATCTAAACGCCTACGATGTCATTTATTATGCTGGGCATTCTAATGCGGGTGGTAAAACCATCGCCATTAACCTACCCAATGACGAAGAAGTTCAGTTATCAAAAGGCACACGCCGTTTGCAGCTTAAGAATGCTATGCAAGCCAAGTTTGATCATATTCTAAAACCAATTTCTGAAGTATTGATCGTTCCCGAGCAACGCAAAAATATTACTTTCAATGCCTTCTTTAGCAACACCATGTTCCACGAAGTCGCCCACGGCCTTGGCATTAAAAATACCATCAATGGCAAAGGTACTGTTCGACAAGCATTAAAAGAGCATGCTTCTGCACTGGAAGAAGGTAAGGCCGACATTCTAGGTTTATACATGGTTAGCCAGCTATTAAAAGATGGCATGATCACCGAAGGCAAGCTGGAAGATTATTACACCACCTTCCTAGCGGGTATTTTTCGCTCGGTTCGCTTTGGTGCCAGCTCTGCCCATGGTAAAGCCAATATGATTCGTTTTAATTATTTCGCCGAAAAAGGCGCTTTTTATCGTAACGACAAAGGCCAGTATGGCGTAAACATGGATAATATGAGCAAAGCCATGGCGTCGTTATCTGAGCTAATATTACGTTTACAAGGTGAAGGCGACTACCAAGGTGTTGGTAAGCTTTTTGACGAAAAAGGTAATATTGGTAAAGGCCTGGCGGCTGATTTAGCCCGTTTGCAAGAAGCCAATATCCCTGTGGACATTACCTTTAAGCAAGGTAAGCAAGTACTCGGCTTATAAATAAAAACGGCAGCGTGTTTTGCACGCTGCCGTTTTTTAATTAAATCGATCTATTGATACAAAGCTTACGACTCTGAACATTCTCCACATAAGCACTCCAGCTCAACACTTGGGTGCCGCATCTTAAAGCCCGCAGAACTGACGTTTTTCTGAATTTCCTTGAGCAGCTTCGGCTCCATCATAACCTCTTTTACTGTTTTACATTGGCTACAGATTAAGAACTGGGAAGCGCTGTGTGGATGCGAGCAGGCAATATGAGAACAAGCAATGTATTTATTTGCAGAGTTCAGCTTGTGGACCAAATTAGCCTCGGCCAAAAAATCCAAAATACGGTAGGCCGAGTTCGGCGGCATATTTTGCTCGGCCTGGGCATTGTATAGATCTACCACCTCATAAGGAGATAAAGGCGCCTCGGCTTCCAGCATCAACCTAAGAATTTGTTCCCGCTTTTGCGTTAAACGCAAACCCGATTCGCTACAGCGCTGATGAGCGCTATCTAAACAGGCTTGCACTTCTTGAACTCCCACGAGCCACCTCTCTTATTGCCTCCGATTGAAGGCCCACCATAAAAGCCAGCACTGTACCCCATTAATCAACAAGCCGCTAGCAAAGAGCCCCTAGGGCAACCATTTCAAGCGCACACCATGGACAGAGCTAAATAAGCTTGTTTTTATCACCACAAATGTGCAATGATATAACATATCATTTAGAAGAGCATATGTGAAAACAAACCGATAAACAAGATTCAACACCTAGGAATACCATGAAATCAGCTCAAGTTCTAAGCCTGCCATTAGCTCGCCCAGAGATATCGGATAAGGCTGACATTCTCGCAAAGATCTATGAAGAGCATTGCAATATTGCCATTTGGCAACGAGAGATCAGCCCGGCTATCAACGAAGAGTTAGAAACACTATTGGCACGCCAGCATGCTCTTGAGCTGCGTGAAATAGTGAGCCCTGAGAATGCCCAAACTATGTTAATGCGAAAAAAATTGGGCGCTAAATTAAGCCAAGATATAGCCCAGCTTATCGATATGTTCTGCTGTTTGTTTGGGCTGCAACAAGCAGGAATGCGGTTACGCGTGCTCGATCATGCTATGTGCCCTCGCTTTCATGTCGACCAAGTTCCCTGCCGCTTGGTACACAGTTACTGCGGCCCAGGTACAGAGTGGATTGCCGACCATAAAGATCTAAAGGCTATTAACGCTCTAACTAGTGATTGCAGCGATGATCGTAATCATAAGGACAATAAAACACGCCAGTTAAATGCAGGCGATGTCGCCTTGCTTAAAGGTGGCTCTTGGGAGGGCTCGATGATCCCTGCTTTAATTCATCGTTCGCCTAAAGCCGATGAAAAACGCTTATTACTCACCTTAGATTTTGCTTGATGATTAATTGTAGAGATTTCGAGATGCCTGCCACTGTTATCTTTTTCACCAAGGTCTGTTTTTTAATACTCAGCTTTTCCTGCTTATGCTATGGACATAGCGAGCACCATCACAAAACCATTAGCGCACACAAACATGGCGAAGCTGAGATGAGCATCGCCATGGAAGGTGAGGATATTGAAATAGATTTACAAAGCTCTGCTGCCGATATTGTAGGTTTTGAGCATAAAGCGCATAAGAAAGATGAAAAACTAAAGCTAGCCCAGGCAAAGCTCAAACTTCAAGCCGCTCGCTCGATTTTTCAATTCGAAGGCGGCGACTGCAAACTGCTTGAACATAACTCCGACTTTTCTGCAGTCGAAGATAAAAGAAGCAATATTGCAGATCATATACATACTACCCACATCAGTATTCCCGAAGCCAAGCAGCATAGCGATATTAGTGCACACTATCATTTCAACTGCACAAATATCGATCACATAAAAAGCTTGAGCGTAAACCTAAACGAGATATTTCCTGCCATTGAGAAATTAGATGTTAGCTGGATTAAAAATCAGCATCAGGGGCACGAAGAACTCAGCAAAAACCATAGCAAAGTGATCTTTAAGTAGTCCTAATGACAAAAGCAACACTGTTAAAAAATGCCTTGGTGATCAATCAAGGTAACTGCATTGAAGCAGACCTTCTAATCAAAGGGGATAAAATCGATAGCATCGCTGGAAGCATAAGTGCTAACAACAATTACCGTGTTATTGATTTACAGGGAAAAACTCTTTTACCTGGGATGATCGATGACCAAGTTCATTTTCGTGAACCAGGACTTACTCATAAGGGCACTATCGCCAGCGAATCACGTGCTGCAGTCGCAGGTGGCATAAGCAGCTTTATGGAGATGCCAAATGTAGATCCTAGCACCACCAGTATTGCAGCCTTAGAAAGCAAATTTGAATTAGCTAAACACAACTCCTTTGGCAATTACTCGTTCTATCTAGGAGCTACAGAAGACAACCTCGACGAGATCAAAGCACTAGATCCAAAATCACACTGCGGTCTAAAGGTGTTTATGGGGGCGTCTACAGGAAATCTTCTTGTGGAAGATAGCGAAAAGCTCGAAGCCATATTTAGAGAGTGTCCAAGCCTTATTGTGACGCATTGCGAAGATGGCAAAACCATCGCAAATAACTTACAGGCCTACCAAGAGATTGGTTTGAAACCGAGCATAGTGGATCACCCCAAAATTCGAGACACTGAAGCCTGCTATCGCTCTTCTTCTCTAGCTGTAGCGCTGGCCAAAAAGCACCAAAGCCAATTACACGTGCTCCATATCAGCAGCGAAAAAGAGCTCGAGCTGTTCGATTCAGGGCCTATTGATAACAAACACATAACAGCCGAAGCCTGTGTACACCACCTTTGGTTTTCCGAGGAGGATTACCCTAGGCGCGGCAACTTAATCAAGTGTAACCCTGCTATCAAAAAGGCCAGCGACAGAAGTGCGCTTCTTAACGCAGTGAGAAATGGCACTATTGATATCATCGCCACCGATCACGCCCCGCATACCTGGCAAGAGAAGCAACAGCCTTACCTTACTGCACCGGCAGGATTACCCCTAGTACAACATGCCCTGCTAAGCCTGCTAGATCATGTCAACAATGGAATTTTGAGTTTATTTGATGTGGTAGAGAAAACCGCCCACAACCCTGCCAGGCGATATCAAATTGATAGAAGAGGCTTTATTAAAGAAGGGTACTTTGCCGATTTAGTCGCAGTTGATTTCGAGAACAACACAATGGCCTGCCATGACAATAATTATTACCATTGCCAATGGACACCCTTTCAGGGGCATCGATTTTCGTCAAAAATCAGCTCTACCTGGGTCAATGGCCAACAGGTCTTTGACGGAAATAAAATCATCAGCGATCCATGTGCACAACGATTAGCTTTTAACAAATGAACAGTCTCAACCCGAACACGCTTTCAGATATAACGGAAAAAAAAGAATACCAAAACGCCAGCTGCTTACAGTGGGTTGGCATGGAAGGTATTGCATTACCGATTCGGCTTAGTGGTAGTAGTCTTGCTCAAGAACAACTTAACGCAGAGGTCGACATCTACGTAAGCTTAGACGACCCAGAGCAAAAAGGCATTCATATGTCTCGCCTTTATCTAGCGCTTAAGCAGCAACTTAGCCATCAAGACTTAAATACTAACAGGCTAAAGTTGCTACTTGAAAACTGCGTCGCTGGGCAAGATGGCATCAGTCAAAATGCCAAGCTACAACTGAGATTTCCGCTTTGCCTCAAAAAACCAGCTTTACTAAGCGAATACTCTGGGTATCAAAGCTACCCCATTCAATTCTCCTTGGAGTATCGACAGGGCGAGTTTTTTCACGACTTACTATTAGAAATACCGTATTCCAGTACTTGCCCCTACTCAGCATCCCTATCGCGCCAACTATTGGCAGATCGCCTACAGCAGCGATTCGAAATTGAGCCCTTTGATGCCAATACAATACTGAATTGGATTAAGTCTGAAGAAGGGTCGGTCGCAACACCCCATAGCCAGCGCTCCATGGCTTATATAAACTTGAAGCTCGAGAATTTTTATCCGAAGAAACTTCCACAACTTATTTTCGAGATTGAGAAAAGCATTGGCACTCCCGTTCAAACAGCCGTAAAGCGGGAAGATGAACAAGAGTTCGCCCGCCTAAACGCTGAAAATCTCATGTTCTGCGAAGACGCGGCAAAGCGAATAAAGTCAGCCTTACTTACAGACTCCAGCATCACCGATTTCTATATCAAAGTAGAACACCAAGAAAGCTTGCATGCCCATAATGCCGTAGCTATTGATAGTAAATTTTATTCGAGATATAACCGTGATTAGACCAAACCCTAGCGGCGACCAGCCTCAAATTTCTCATAGTGCTTTTATTGACCCAACGGCCATTATCTGCGGAAAGGTTATAATTGAAGACAATGTATTTGTAGGACCCTACGCCGTGATTCGGGCTGATGAAATTAATGCACAAGGCACAATGATGCCTATCCGCATTGGTGCCAATAGCAACATTCAGGACGGCGTGGTTATTCACTCGGTGGCAGGTGCTGAGGTCAGCATAGGTGAACGTTGTTCAATCGCACACCGTAGTATTATTCACGGCCCCTGCCAAATAGCTAACAATGTCTTTGTTGGTTTCAACAGTGTGGTTTTCAGAAGTTTTGTGGGGGATAACTGTGTTATTCGCCATAATGCTGTAATTGATGGTATCGACATACCAGCAAATTGCCATGTACCACCACTAAGCCGAATGGAAAATGAGGAAGACTTAAGCAAACTTGGCAATTTATCTGAGCCACAAAAAGAATTTTCCAAAGCGGTAGTCGCTGCCAATAAATACCTTAGCGACGGCTATCAGAAAATTTACGGCGAACTATAAGCTTTCTTTAGCTACACCCTAGAGATATACTTTTCTTAGTGATCAAACAACTCATAGTCCAACACCTCCATTTGGTAAGCCGAGGTCGCCGTATCATTTTCAACGACCGAAGAGCTCAAAACACCTGATAGCCAAAATGGATCATAGAGTGTATCCATTTTTATACCCCGCTCCAGTTTGGCATAGATCATTTGATTTGGTGGGGGCGGGGGCATATGTAGGCAAGCGCCGTAATACGGCACCAAAAACAACTCCGTTACTCTCTGCTCTTCATCCATATCCAAAGGCACAATAAAGCCCGGAATTCGTACGGCAAGACCATCTAGCTCGGCTACAGTTTTTGTTGATGTCATTGCGCGCATATAGTCATCATCCATGGCATCGTTTAAGGCGCCCTCAATAGATAAGCTAAACTTATCTTCCTCACTACCCTCTTCTATATCTGCGATATATTCTGGCGGACTCATTAAGACCTTGAGATCATCTTCAGGTATCAAATCCATCCACTCAACAGGCTTAAAATAGTCGATTTTTTTCGTGCCGACTTTGCCTTGCGGCACCTTGGTGGCCGATTTCGACTCTTCCGCCAGCTCATTAATTAGCTCGTCAGCTTCCATAATCACGACCACATCGGTCTCGCCGTCTCGCTCAGTCGAGCAGGCCGAAATCAATATAAAGCTCGCACAAACGAGAGCCAGCCTCAAAACAAAGCGTTTACTAAAAGAAAATACTGAAGTTATCAATCCGTACATTTTTTACTCTGCACAAGTGCCACTGAATGTCATTAACGAGCCCATAAAAGGCATTCAAATCAAACCCAATATGTTATGTTATAACATCACCAAGATAATGCATACCCACTGTAAACATAGGCTATGCGGAAGACAATTTTGAGCAAACGGTAGACAGTCTTGATTGAGATAAGAGATTTAAGCTTTCGCCACCCGAGGCAAAACAAGCCCTTTATTGAGATCCCCCATTGGCGGCTAAAGCAGGGCGAGCAAGTGCTTATTCATGGTCCTTCAGGCTGTGGCAAGTCAACTTTTCTCAACTTGCTAAGCGGAATGCTTACTCCACAAGAAGGAGAAATTTGCATTCTTGGTCAGGATATCGTCAAGCTCAGCCGTAGGCAGCAAGATCGTTTTAGAGCTCAGCACACCGCTTATATATTTCAGCAGTTCAATCTCATCCCCTACCTAAACGCCATAGAGAATATTGAGCTGGAGTCTCAGTTTTCGGGCAATAATAATCCGGTCGGCAAAACCTCGGCTGGGGAGATGCTTGAGCGCTTGAATCTACCGAAACCTTGCTGGCAGCAAGCTGTTAGAGAACTCAGTATAGGGCAGCAACAACGCGTTGCGATAGCGCGCGCCCTACTAAAAAAACCAAAGCTGCTCTTAGCCGACGAGCCAAGCTCTGCGTTGGATGCGAAAAATCGTGATGATTTTATGCGTACATTGAAGTCATTACTCGAGGAGCTCGATTGCAGCTTGCTCATGGTTAGTCACGATGAGGCCTTACAAGCGCATTTTGAATGCATACAAGCTTTTGAAAACATCGTTCAGCGAGGCGTCAAGTGATGTTTATCAGACTAGCCTATAAGAGCCTATTGAATAGAAAAGAATCTTTAATCATCAGTCTCATCGCTCTTAGTGTAAGCATCTTTGTTTTGCTGGGGGTTGAGCACATTCGACTGCAATCAAAAGAAAGTTTTTCCAAAGCCATTTCAGGTACCGATCTTATAGTCGGTGCGCGCAGCGGCCCACTGAATCTTCTTTTATATTCTGTGTTCCATATCGGTTCACCCAATAATAATTTGAGCTGGCAAAGCTATCAAGAGATAGCCGAGCACCCCAAGGTAAAGTGGTCTATACCTTTATCGATGGGTGACTCACACCGGGGCTACCGCGTTATCGCCAGCAATCAAGATTATTTTAAATACTTCCAATATGGCCAAAACCAAACCCTGCAATTTGAGCAGGGCCATGCATACGAGACTGTTCTGGACGTGGTTTTAGGGGCTGAAGTTGCGCAACGCCTAGGGTATAAAGTCGGCGACAAACTTCATATTGCCCACGGCATAGGTTCCAGTAGCTTTCACCAACACGATGATTACAGTTTTACCGTAAGTGGCATTCTCAAAGCTACCGGTACTGCCGTAGACAAATCTTTAATTAGCAGCTTAGCCGGCATTGAAATTATTCATGATAAGCAGCTGGCAAACTCATTGGATCCAAGTAACTTAAAACTAGAAAATAGCGACATAAGCAGCCACAGCATTACCGCATTTATGCTGGGCTTAGAGAGGAAGATTGATATATTCAAGCTGCAAAGATTGATTAGCAACTACCCAAGCGAGCCCCTGCTCGCTATTTTGCCGGGAGTCACCTTAAAAGAACTCTGGCATATGATGGGCAGCTTGGAAAATATCCTACGCTTGGTTTCAGCTCTTGTGCTTATATCAGCCCTACTGGGCTTGCTTGCCTTACAGATGGCCAATGCACGTGAACGTAAGCAGGAAATAAAATTACTAAGAGTTATTGGCGCTTCACCTATTTATATATTCTCGCTGGTTCAGCTTGAAACGCTTTTGCTCACAGTAGCAAGCATGGCACTCGGAGCATCCATGCTTTTTATTGCATTAAGCCTAGGGCAAAGCTTTTTAAGCAGCAAGTACGGAATATATATCAGCGCTGATTTTATTGGGCTTGAAACAGGCAAGCTGGCCGCGTGGATTTTGCTAGCGGCTATTCTCGCAGCTTGCTTACCTGCGGTGCAGGCTTACCGACATAGTTTAAGCGCACTTAAACAATAGGCAATAAAAAAGCCCGTCCGCTGGACGAGCTTTTATAAGCACTAATGCAGATAACTCTTAGAAATCTTCATCATCTAGATCAGCGCCAAAGTCATCTTCCACCTGGCCGTCATTGATCAGGTATTCACGACGCTGCAGGTAAGCATCACGAATGAAGCTGTATTTGTCGCCAGAAATTGCACCTTCGGCTCCTAGTAAGGATGCACGAGTATCAAGCAATTCTGTTGCAAATGTCGTATTACGAGTTGGTACATGATCAATGTGAGTTACCGGGTTCAGATAGCTATCTGCCGGCAAGCCAACACCATCACGCAGCGTAGTAGGGCCTAAAAATGGCAGGACAATATAAGGACCAGAATCTACGCCCCAAGCGGCCAATGTTTGACCAAAGTCTTCCCCGGTGCCCTTCTCTAAACCCATATGCTTGGCAACATCGAATAGACCCGCCAAACCGAAAGTAGAGTTAATCAATAAACGGCCGGTATCATTGCTGGCCTGGCCTATTTTGAATTGCAGCAAACCATTAACAATATTGCCTACTTCACCAAGGTTGCTAAATACATTGCTAACCCCGGTTTCCACGACATCTGGAGTAACCGCTTTATAGCCTTTGGCCAGTGGCTTCACTACAGCACCATCAATGGTGTCATTGAAAGCAAAGACACCTCGGTTAAAACCTTCCCATGGGTCAGCGGGATTTTCCTTTTGCTTGGCCTCTTCGGCCAAAGCGCCGGCAGCCAAACCCATACTGAGTAGTGCTGCAACGGCCATTTTGCGAATCGTCACGTTATTTCACCTAATATTTACCGTTAAACTATTGTAGGTTGCTTAGGCAGTTTGGACAATTCGAGTTTGTAAGGATTCCGCTATAGCTCTAATAAGATTTGTTAATAGCTCACTCCAGCAGGAGGGGCGACTTAGCAGGCTAAGAGTGAGCTAATTGTATACAATTCAGAGAAAAATCAGTTGCAACGATAATCAAACTGCAGATCTAGGCCGTTATTTGGGCCAACTGCATATTTTTCACCCTTTACTTCAAAGCCATTGGGGCATTCTTGGGCAATCAATTGCAGTAGTTCGAAACGGCGCTGAGACAGAGCATCGGCACTCTTTAGCCAGTCAATCTTCACAGCCTCTACCTTTTCGACCTTTTGCTTAAATTCTTTCGACGCAGTGGACTTCTTTTCACCACCATCAATTAAATCGTTCAACACCTTATTGATGCCGCTATTCTTACCACAAATATTGTAGTCGGACATATCTTCGTCATCGATATCAACAGCGTATACGCAGTCTTCATCATCTTCTTGAGCAATGGCCCAGGCCGGAAAAGATAGGCTAATGGCCAATAATAGACTGAGTAGAAGTGGCTTCATATTGATACTCCGAGCGAAGTTAAAGAGAGTTATTATAAAGTGGATACAAAAATGCCACTTGTATACAAGTGGCATTTTCTAAAATGAAGTGCCCCGTATTTAGAGTACGGGGCTGATCACAAAGGGATCTTAGAACTTCATTTCGATGCCGATACCAGCGTAATCGTTATCTTCCGCTAGGTTATCAGCTTCTTCGTGGGTGTAGAAACCGAACAACTTGGTTTTCTTAGACAGTTTGTAGTCCATACCCAAGCTCCAAGTCTTGGCATCGTCTTTAACGATGTCAGACTGACCGTACTGAGCTTTAAGAGCTACGTCTTTAGAAGCTTTCAACTTAGCAGAAACAACCCAGCCGTCACCGTCATTCAAAGAAGATGGGCCAGCGTCCTGATCTTCCCAAAGTACGCCCAACTGCAAAGAGCTCAACTTGAACTGACCAACAGCACGTACAACTTCAGCGCCTTCTTTTTCAACGTCCTGATCGTAAGCAACAGCCAAGTAAACACCAGCGTCTTTGTCGTTATATGCAACAGAAGAAGAGATGCCGTTATCTACGTTGTCATCTTCAGAAGCAACATAAGCAACTTTAGCTTGGATTGGGCCCCAAGACTTTGGAGAAGTGTACTGAACGGTGTTGCTAGTACGGTTGTCACTCTTAGTGATGATAGACTTGATATCACCTTCTAAGTCGTTGAATAGATCTACTTTCTTCTGGGCTTTCTTCAGAGGAGTATCGAACTTACCAGCGATAACCTGACCGAAACCACCTTCCAAACCAACGTAGATGTTACGCTGAGTGAAGGTCTGACCGTCTTTGTCACCGTCATCGATTTGAGTTTCGTATTCAAACTTATAGATAGCCTTCAGACCATTACCTAGGTCTTCTTTGCCTTTGAAGCCGATGCGAGAAGCGTTGCTTACTAATTCAGTGGTGCGATCACCTTTCTCGTCAGTAGACTGAAGAGAAACGTTTGCTTTACCGTAAACGGTTACATCAGCTAGAGCTGACATTGGCAGTGCAGCAGCAATAGCCAGAGGCAAAAGTGCTTTTTTCATGGAGTAGTCCCCTATATCGATTATTTCAGCTATCTGTTCAAACGCTAGTTAACGCGCTTTTATATTTTTAAGCGCCATCGTAGTGAAGGCACCCGGTACATCTAAAACTCAATTCAGAGCCCACCTACTATCATTTAAGCCCGCTATCGGCGTTTATGACAGAAACATTACAGATTTTTTAAAGCCCGGCTCTGACTCAAAAAATGAATGCAGCTAATCTACTCGCGAAATATTTCAGTTATATGACCAAAGCGAGGAATTAGTAGTGGAATTAAAAAAATTTAAATCGGCAATAAAATCAGGGGCTTACAAAGGGAGGATAAAAAACGCACAGAAGCAACTGAGCGCATTTTTACAGCAACTTGGCGCTTTAAGTTTCAAAAATTGAAAATTTAGACGCCACTTTGCGAATTGTTCAATAATGCACCACTTGTCGGAAGGCGCTTTGAAAAGCAAAAAGATACTCAAGAAGCTAAAAAACAAGCAAGATTGATCAAAAAGAAAACTGCCTAGATTTCAGCTAATAGAGAATGTTTTTAGACAGTAAATCTCGAACTAGACCAAGCGCAAAACTCAATATCTGCTGCGGCTGTGGATGCTGCATTTCATCAGCCAGCTGTAAAAGAACATCCCTTAAGCTTCTTTCATCATGCTCAGCCAATAACAGCAATAGACGGACAGTCACGGCATTAGATTGGATAAACTTCACTTCTTCGTCTTGGCGATAAACCACCAGAAAAGTATTTTCTGCCGGCACTGAGTCAGGCTGAAAATCTGGCCCAATTTGATGCACCGGAAACTGATAAGACAATGGCCACGCCAATGGCGACAGTTGCGGACGTGCATCGAGTAAGGCTTCGTCAGTCATTGTCAGTAAATCGCTACTCGTTGGCTCTTCCTCTTCGGAAACATCGAGTGCTAACTCGGTCCACTCATAATGGGCCAGCTCCAGCATAAATGGCGGATCATTCGGGCCCAATTCATATTCATTTTCTAAGAAGCGAAGAAATTCCTGGCTGATATGGAGAAAGTACGGTGAATGGCTCTCATGCTGAATTACAAATTTGCGCATCAAGCTGAGCCACTGCTCTTCACTATATAAGTCACGCAATACCGGAAAAGCGCCCGATATAAAACCTTCGATATTATTAAAAATCAGATCTTGGTAGATTTTCAAACGACGTCGCTCGACATCATCAGGGCCCGCGACATTGAGAGGGTCTCGCAAATGGCTCGCCATCTCATGTTGCAGCTGCCTTAAATTCTGCTTAGACATGCTGATTGCCCCCAAGCGGCTCTGCTGTTTGCTGTGTTGAAGTAAGCGCAGTAGCCTCGGCCTCAGCCTGTATAGATTTAATTTTATCTACTTCAATCATTAACTCATCAACTGGTGGGATATTAAAATCACGCTCCAGCAGCGTCGGCAATACACCAAACTTTTGATAGGCCCGAGCCAACAAGCCCCATACCGGATCAATCACATCGGCACCGTGAGTATCGACTTTTAAATCATCGGCCTCATCGTAATGGCCGGCAATATGAATATACTTAGCTCGCTCACCCGGAAGCTGATCAAGGAATTCTTCAGGCTTATAGCCGTGGTTGATGCTATTTACAAAAATATTATTTACGTCCAATAGCAAATCGCAATCAGCTTCTTCTAGAACCGCCCGGATAAACTCAATCTCACTCATCTCTTGCCCGGGAGCGCAATAATAAGAGGCGTTTTCCATCGCAATGCGCTCACCAAGAATGTCTTGTACCTGACGAATACGCTCGGCAGTGTAATGTACAGCTTCTTCAGTAAATGGAATGGGGAGTAAATCGTATAGATGGCCTTGCTCGCTGCAATAGGTTAAATGTTCTGAGTAATAAGGGACATTGTGCTCATTCATAAATTGACGAATAGATTTTACTAAATCGACATCGACAGGGTCTGGAGAGCCAATGGAAAGGGAGAGCCCATGGCAAATAATTGGAAAGCGCTCGCTATACTCTTTGAACATACGACCATAACGGCCGCCGACGCCAATCCAGTTTTCAGGGGCGACCTCCATAAACTGCACATCATCTAGGCTGAGTTTTTGCGCATCATCTAGCATACTGCGGCGCAAGCCAACGCCGACACCTTGCACAGGAAAGTTTTCAATTACTGACATATTAGTCTCCTGGTAATGGTTTGATGCTGCCTTAGCAGCGCTAATCTCACAAGCTAGATGATTTTTTGTTTTTTATTTACAGCGTCATGGCGCCCGCTGGATACGAACCAAAGGTATGTGGTAAATGCCTAAATTGCAGGAGCAAATTTAGGCCGGTCGTCCTGACCATGCCCAGCTCCTACGCCGTGGATGAACACCATCCAAGGTGTCCAGCCTGCGGCCAAGCCGAAATTCCCTCCAAGGGAATTGCTCAGGCGCCCGCTGGATACAGCTCATCCATGAGCATAAAAAAACGCCGCTATTGCGGCGCTTTTTTAGACTGAATAATGAATTTACTCAGCTAAGCTTAGGCAGCGCCACCGCATTTGCCTTCGCCACACTTACCTTCTTTAGAAGACTTTTTGTCGCCGCCGCACTTGCCTTCGCCACACTTACCTTCTTTAGAAGCTTTTTTGCCGCCGCACTTGCCTTCGCCGCACTTACCTTCTTTAGAAGCTTTTTTGCCGCCGCACTTGCCTTCGCCACACTTACCTTCACCGGCTTTTTTGCCGCCGCATTTACCTTCGCCGCACTTGCCTTCTTTAGAAGCTTTTTTGCCGCCGCACTTACCTTCGCCGCACTTACCTTCTTTAGAAGCTTTTTTGTCGCCGCCGCACTTACCTTCACCGCACTTGCCTTCTTTAGAAGCTTTTTTGTCGCCGCCGCATTTACCTTCACCGCACTTGCCTTCGCCGGCTTTTTTACCTTCGCCGCACTTACCTTCGCCACACTTGCCTTCCATATCGGCAGCAGCTAGCTGGTAACCACTGCTTAGTTCAGTGGCTGCAAATGGGTTTTCAGAAGCCGCTACGGTGCTCATGGAAGCAGATGCCAACATTGCCGCACCAACAGCCGCAGCGATAGGAGTCATTGTAGTTTTTTTAGACATAATTCATTTCCTCTGTATATGCGTATGTACTGTTCTATTCTGTACTGTTATGCGACAAGGCGCATGTTATTGAAATTACACATCATTACTGGCTAAAGCAGCTCTAGAAGGTTAGAACAAAACCAGAATAAGTAAAAGCTTTAACTCTGCCAAGCCACTGTATAACGAGTTAAAGCGCTTGGCGATTGCAAAAACTTGCGATGTGTGAAGTATGACTCAAGATACTGGGAAAAGTTGTCACGGTTCTATCACAAGCCACTAACGAATAGAGGAAAAACCCTTCACAGCAAGGGTCTATCTATAAAAGTTAAACGCTTACGGGGCTTCCAGAGAATAAAACGACCCCACTAAAACAAAACTGTCACCCAGACCTTCAGGAAGAATAGGCGACAAAAGCGTGGTACAGTGATAAAAACGCTTTATTGAATAATTTCTAGCCACAGTTTATTGAGACGTTTGCTGGAAACAGGGACACGGGTCTTTAAACTTTGTGCAAACAGTGAAATACGCAGTTCTTCTAGTAACCAGCGATATTCTTGCCATTTGGCGTCTTGGCTAAAACTGGCTAGGCCAAGCTTGTTGATTCGCTCAAAGTGTTGCTGCCATAGAGGTTGCAGCTCAGCAATGTGAACACGATCACGCTGCACATTCAAAACCACTTTATCTAATCGAAGACTAATCGCTTTAAGATAACGCAAATAATCAGCAATCCGCTCGGCGCCATTAAGATAGAGACAACCTGGATAAAACAAGTTATTTATCTGCTCGTTAATATCCGCGGTCGCATAGGCCATTGCCAATTGGGATTTGTGCTGTTTAAGGGTTTTCTTAACGTCTACCAGGCCCTTAAGAACACGCTCAAATATTGCCGCAAGCTCATTGGTTTTGGCCGTTAGCGCGGGCTCTGCATGTTCTAACCATCGCTTAAAGTCTTGCTCTTGGCGCGGTAGCTCTGTGGGTAGAAGCTCGGCTAGAGCGCAAAGCAATAAATCATCAATAACCCCATCGCGCGAACCCATATTGGCCACACTCAAGCCGATGTCCTTACCCTGCTTTAAAGTGTTCTTATGCAGATACTTAACCGTTGCAGGCATGCTTTTTAGGGCTAAGCGCAAAATCCCCTGCCGGCTAAGCACCTCGGCCTCAACAGGATTATCTTGTAAGCGCAGTGCAATCTGCTTACCTTCATCCACTAAGGCCGGGTAAGCCCGGATGCTAACACCCGCACGCTTTAGATCGCAGCTCTTGGCTAACTCGCCAAAATTCCACTCTTCAATAGCTTCACGTTCGATACTGCTGCCTGCATCAGCCAAACGCTCTTGAACTTGTCCCTTATAGCGCTCACGCAGCTCTAGCAGATCACGCCCTTCTTCAATTAACTTGCCTCGCTCATCTTCTACTTTAATATTTAAGCGGTAGTAGGCATCTAAAGAGTCAACCCTCCAATCTTCCTTAGGAATATCAACGGCGGTATGCCGCTTAAGCTGCTCGGCCAACACCTCGGTGAGTGGTCGGTTCTGCGCATCCATTCCCATTAAGGCCTTATCCACAAAATTTGGAACCGGCACAAAATGTTTGCGCATAGCCTTCGGTAGTGTTTTCACCAAGGCAATACACTTTTCACGTAGCAAACCTGGCACTAACCAATCCAGACGATGCTCTGGCACAAGATGCAGTGCACCAACAGGTACATGTAAACTGACACCATCATCATTTGCTTTAGGGTCAAAGTGATAGCTCAGTAAAAAGCCTAGTCCTTCCCAGTTCAGCTCATCGGGAAACTGTGCTTCGGTGATACCTTCAGCGGCATGACGCATTAGAGTTTCGCGCTGTAAGAACAAACATTGAGGCTGCTCTTTTTCAATACCTTTACGCCAATGTTCAAAACCCGCCAAATTAACAATCGATTCTGGCAAGTGCTGTTCGTAGAACTCGTAGATGACTTCATCATCTACCAAAAGATCACGCCTACGGCTTTTTGCTTCAAGCTCATGTAGCTCGGCAATTAAGCGTTGATTATGCTGATAGAACTTAGCCTTGCTGCCTTGAACCTTGCGGTTTTGCGGATACTTCCCCTCCACTAAGCCTTCACGAACAAATATTTCACGACTGAGTTTTGGATCTATTTGGCTGTAGTTAACCCGCTGTTTTTCAACCAAAACCAGACCATATAGGCTAACTTTTTCAAAAGCCATAACCTGCCCGCTGCGCCCTGCATAGTGGGGCTCTGAGTGGCTTCGTTTTACTAAGTGCTTGGCGGCTGCTAATACCCATTCCGGCTCAATTTTAGCGACCGTATGGGCAAATAATTGTGAGGTTTCAATTAGCTCTGCAGCAAGCATCCATTTAGGGCGCTTTTTATATTGTCCAGAGCCCGGAAAGATTGTGAAGCGTCGATTACGTGCACCGATATAGGTACGCTCTTCATCGTGAAAACCCACTCGCCCAAGCAATCCACTGATCAATGCGCGATGCACATTTTCATAACTGGCCGCTTGTTCGCCATTGCTCTTGAGCTTTAAATCTTTTACCGCCAAACGCAGCTGGTGATGAATATCTCGCCACTCACGCAAACGCAAATAAGATAAATATTCTTTTTTACATTGCTTGCGCCACTGGTTTTGGGAAAGCTCCTGACGCTGTTCTTCGGCGTATTTCCAGAGATTTACTAAGCTAATAAAGTCCGAATGCTCGTCATTAAAGCGACGGTGCTTTTCGTCCGACTGCTGCTTTTTCTCCGCCGGTCTTTCTCTGGGGTCTTGAATGGAAAGAGCACTGACGATAATCAATACTTCCTCCAAGCAGTCTAAATTCCCTGCAGCTAGCACCATTCGCGCCAAACTCGGATCGACATTAAGTTTGGCAATCTGCTTCCCCATCGGGTTCAGCTTGCCCTTAGTATCGATAGCTTGAAGCTCTTGCAGTAATTTAAAACCATCATTGATTAATCGAGAATCAGGTTTATCAACAAAGGGAAAATGGCGTACATCACCGATACGCATTTGCAACATTTGCAAAATAACAGCGGCTAAATTTGTTCGCAGAATTTCGGCATCGGTAAATTCAGGGCGGGAAAGAAAATCTTCTTCGCTGTATAAGCGTATACAAACCCCTTCACTGACTCGGCCACAGCGACCTTTGCGCTGGTTGGCACTGGCTTGTGAAACCGCTTCAATAGGTAAGCGCTGTACTTTAGTTTTATAACTGTAACGAGACACCCTGGCAGTTCCAGGGTCGATAACATAACGAATGCCCGGTACAGTAATCGAGGTTTCAGCCACATTGGTCGCTAAAACAATGCGACGACCTTTATGGTTTTGAAAAACTTTATTCTGTTCTGCTAAGCTCAGGCGAGCATACAAAGGCAACACTTCAAAATGCGGGATATTGGCTTTTCGAATCGCCAAAGCGGCTTCACGAATTTCTCTCTCACCACTCATAAAGACAAGAATGTCACCACCGCGCTTTCCGCCGCTTCGCTCCATATCTTGAATCTCTTCAATGGAATCGATAATGGCGCGATTCAAATCCAGATCATCGGTATCGCTCTCCCCCATGGGGCGATAGTGCACGTCCACGGGAAAGGTTCGACCAGAAACTTCAATCACTGGTGCATCATTAAAATGTTTACTAAAGCGGTCTACATCGATGGTCGCGGAGGTAATAATAACTTTTAAATCTGGGCGCTTAGGTAGTATAGTTTTTATATAGCCCAGTAGAAAATCAATATTGAGACTACGTTCGTGAGCCTCATCGATAATCAAGGTGTCGTATTTATTTAAAAACCGGTCGTGTTGAATCTCTGCCAGCAAAATACCGTCGGTCATCAATTTGACGTAGGTATCTGGACCTGAGTGATCATTAAAACGAACCTGGTAACCCACCTTTTCACCCAAGGGCGTATTAAGCTCTTCAGCGATACGATTAGCAACGGTTCTTGCGGCTATTCGCCTTGGTTGAGTATGGCCAATTAAACCACCAATTCCACGTCCAAGTTCCAGGCAAATTTTAGGCAGCTGAGTAGTTTTTCCCGAGCCAGTTTCACCCGCTACCACCACCACTTGGTTTTCAGCAATGGCTTTGGCGATATCTTCGCGCTTTTCGGCAATGGGTAGGTTTTCTGGATACCCAATTTCCGGCACTGCCTGTTGGCGCTGCTCTTTTAGCGCGCAGGAATCCGCTACAACCTTCTGCAGTTTTGCTAAGCCCTGATCGATTTCTTTACCGTCTTTCAGGCGAGCTTGAAGATCACGCAGCTGCCGACGCAAACGATGGACATCGCGATCCATAGTGTTGCTTAGCTGTTCAAATAGGAATTGCAGCTCAGGGTTCTGGCTGGGGGACTGACTCATAAGGGAAACTGGCAAAAGCGCGATTATAGCTGGCTTGGAGGGTTTATTGCTAGCCAAGCCCGAATAGTCAAATTGTAAAACGTGCAAGACTGAACGAATATCATAGGTGGGGTAGGGCGTGTAGGGGGCGCAAAAAACAGCGTCCATGCTAGCTCGGCTCCAGTTTTTTGCGTCCCCGGCAAAGCTTCCCTCTCCCATAACAGCCGGTCAGATATCCACCGACTATATTCAGAATTTACCAACTATAAGCCGCACTCAAATACAAACCACGGCTCTGGCCAACAAAATAACGGTAGTCACCAAAAGCGAAATCAGCTCGCTCAGCATAATCTCTATCCGTTAAATTCGTTAAACGAGCGGCTAAACGCCATTCATCTTGCTGCCATGCCATACGAAGGTTTAACAAGGAATGACCACTGTACTTATGCAAATTCTGAGGATCTAAATAGTAGTCGCCCAAATAGAGCCACTCTAACTCCGTACTCAGTTGCGCATTCGGCTGCCAACGTAAACGAGTATTGAATTGAGTATTCGGCGCAGTGTCGATGTCATTGCCCTTAATCTCACCCAAGCTTGGATCAGGGTTATTATCATAAAGATGCTCAGCCCAATTAGCTGCCACCGCTAACTGCCACTGATCAGAGAGCTTTAACTTAGCATCAAGCTCAATACCTTTATGCTTAGTTTTACCCTCATCGATGTAGAAACCATCACCGTCACGGAAAATGAAATCATCTTTGCGCATAGTATAAGCAGCCAGCTGCAAACTAAGCGGTTCCGATAAATAACGCATACCAAGCTCTAAACTCTGCAAAGATTCAGAATCTAGATTTGCCTCGGTCTGACCCTTTTGCAAACGGTACAACTCAGCCGTCTGCGGAGCACGGAAACTGTTTGATAGCCTTACATAAGCGCTAAGCTGCTCAGTAAAGTCCTGCTGCAATGCTAACTGATAACTCACATTGTCAAAATTATCTTCTCGGTCTGAAGGACGAGCATGACGGCAAGTACGCGGTGAGCCGAATAGCAAACATTGGCTACCATCTACTTTCAGGGTTCCATCAGTCGTTAAATTATCGTAATCGTATTCTAGACGTTCATAGCGAACACCAGCATCTAGCAGGGTGTCTTCACTTAACTGCCAACGCCACTGGCTATAGAGTGCCACCAAGTTACTATCGACCTGGTAATCATAGTGAAGGCCTGCAGGAATCGTTGCCCGTAAAAAAGCACTCGGATGATCGGTGTCGTTCTCTTGGAATTCGCGTAATTCCATATCTGCGTATTCTAACTCAGAGCCAAGAGTCCAAATTAAATCACTGCTAATAGTTTGCTGCCATTTTGCCTGTACACCAAAACTCGATTGTTTATTTTCTTCTAAAGCCTGCCCTGGCAAAAAGTGCTGAATAAACTCCATTTCGCTGGAGCGAGCATAAGGTGTAATAGTCAATTCAGCATCATCAGAAACAGCTCGACTCCAAGCGCTACTCAAACGCCAAGAACTGGCATCACGATAGGCCTCAGGATTGGGGTTGCTGCGTTTTAAATCGGAATCTTTAAAACTGTCCTTACCCAAAATAAAGCCAGCAGTTTCCTGATTAAGATTGCTGGCTGAAAACAGCGTTTTAACCGTCCACTGATCACCGGTGTAATCATGGCGCAAGCCTAGCTTTTGCTGATCATAGCCAGAATCGTCTTTATAGCCGCCATCGTGGCTGCCAGAAAAACGCAGCTCAATGGACTGCTCATCGGCCTTATGGCCAATGCGCATTTGTGCTCTAGCGAAATCGTCGGGCCCAGCCTCAAGCTTTAGCTCACCACCGGCCCTTGGCTCTGGAGAAATAACATTGATTACTCCGTGTAGTGCATTACCACCGTAATAAACGGTACCCGGCCCCTTAATTACCTCAATGGCCGCGGCCTGCTCGGTATTTAACTCAAATAACTGGTTTACATTACAAAAACCACTTGGACGAGAGGCAACGCCATCTTCTGCAATAAAGAACTCACCACAACTGCCGGCACCCGTTAACACAGGAGAGCGTAAAGACGTTAATTGCTCCTGCCCATTACCACGGCTAATCCAAGCTCCAGGCACGCGAGCCAATGCTTCATTAAGATGAACAGCATCAATACCCTGCAGCTCTTGTTGACCAAGTTGGCTGACGCTAAGCGGAAGATCAGAGAGCAGACGCGGCGTTTTCTCCGCACTCACAATAACTTGTTCAATGTCATCGTTACTGGCATTTGATTGCAGAGCAATGGAAAATGCCAAAGTAGAGACCATAAAACTTATAGGTGATTTTAACTTTCGAAATTTAGGCTGGGAAGAAAGTACAGTATTCATTAGTGACCGATTATTGTGCTTACAAATTGATTATTATGTTGGCAGGATTATTTGTAAGGCCCTGCCAACATGCAAGCCACAATAGCAATCAGGCGTCTTTAGTCAAATTATAACTGCACATGTACCGCTCGGCTAACGCGTAAGGCTTTTTCAACCGCCAAATCGCTCTCCTTATCGCGCGCTAAAGCCACCCCCATGCGGCGCTGCCCGACAACTTCAGGCTTTCCGAATAAGCGAAAGTCCGTACCAGGCTCCGCCAAAGCTTGGGGCAAGTTATGAAAACGACAATCCTGAGAGTTGCCTTCTACTAAAAGAACCGCCGAAGCCGAAGGTCCATAAAACTCAATTTCAGGAATAGGCAAACCTAAAATGGCTCTAGCATGAAGAGCAAACTCGGATAGATTTTGTGAAATCAAAGTGACCATGCCGGTATCGTGAGGACGCGGAGAGACCTCACTGAAGTACACATCATCACCTTTAATAAACAGTTCCACACCAAACAAGCCCCAACCACCGAGAGCATCGGTAATGCTGGCAGCAACCTGCTTAGATTTTGCAAGCGCAGTCTCTGACATTTGTTGAGGCTGCCAAGATTCGCGGTAATCGCCATCTTCCTGGCGATGGCCAATAGGCTGACAAAAACTGGTGCCACCTTTGTGGCGAATGGTTAGCAAAGTGATTTCATAATCGAAGTCGACAAAACCTTCAACAATCACTCGCCCTGCTCCAGCGCGGCCACCTTCTTGAGCGTATTCCCAAGCCGATAAAATATCTGCTTCGCTTTTAACAACACTCTGCCCCTTACCCGAAGAACTCATAATCGGTTTGATTACACATGGCATGCCCACTTCAGCAACAGCATCTTGATACGCTTCTAAAGTGTCGGCAAAACAAAACTTAGAGGTGGGCAAAGATAAGGTTTCTGCAGCTAAACGACGAATACCTTCACGGTTCATGGTGAGCTGCGCAGCTTTGGCAGTAGGCACTACCGTAAAACCTTCTTGCTCTAGCTCCACTAAGGTATCGGTGGCAATGGCCTCAATTTCAGGAACGATATAATCAGGATTTTCTAACTCGATAACACGGCGTAGTTCTTCACCATCTAACATTGAAAAGTAATGACTACGATCAGCAACTTGCATGGCTGGTGCATTGGGGTAACGATCACAGGCAATAACTTCGCAGCCTAGACGCTGTAATTCAATCGCCACTTCTTTACCGAGCTCACCGCTGCCACACAAAAGAACCTTAGTGGCAGCGCTTGAAAATGGTGTGCCAAATACCGTTGTGCTCATATAGACCCCATGCTCCGTTTGTTATGCGTTTTTAAAAATACGTATTTCTTACAAAAAAGGATTCAGTTTTTTAGCGCGCTCTTGCATTGCTTCAAAAACAGCACGCTTTTCAGTGTTGTTGTAACGACCCCAACGGCTAATTTCTTCACCACTGCGATAACAACCGACGCAGATGTCGTCGTCATTTAATACACAGATGGAAACACAAGGTGAGGGCAATGGCGTTTCCGTTTCACTGATAATATTAACCATCAGTCAATTGGCTCCAGCTGCTCGTTAAAACGCTCCAAATTATCAACATAGACTTGGGCGTTGAGCTTTAAAAATTCAGCGGTTGCATCATCTATTTGCTTAACCACTTTAGCAGGTGAACCCAGAACCATAGAGTTATCAGGAATGACGGTGCCTTCAGTCACCAAAGCATTAGCGCCAATGATGCAGTTCTTACCGATAACGACGCGATTAAGAACCACAGCACCAATGCCGATCAAACTGTTATCACCCACCTCGCAGCCGTGCAGCATTACATTGTGACCAACAATGACGCCTTTACCTAAAGTTAGCTTTACGCCTGGATCGGTATGCAAAACAGCGCCGTCCTGTACATTGGAGTTTTCGCCAATGGTGATCGTGTCATTATCGCCACGCAGTACAGCGTTAAACCATATGCTGCTGTTATTTTCTAAAATTACATCGCCAATCACATCAGCGCTGTCGGCTATAAAGTGTTTTTCACCACGCAATTCGGGGGCTTTATCACCCAATCGGTATTTCATAACTCGCCTTCTCACCTACTTATATTTCAGGGTAATCACGTACGGCATTATGAAGCTTTAGAGGGGCAAGCACCACCAAATGGCAGCCTGCACAAGAAATAATCACTATTCATCATTGCAATTTTTGGTATGGCGCTGCGTCCTTTCGCCACAGTTATGGCAACAACAAACTGTGTTTAAATAGTCAAAACAATAAAAAGGAGAAGCCATGGGACAGAAAACCCTGCAAAGCTTTATGCGACGCTGGCACCGACGACTAGCCATAGTGATCGGCCTACAGTTTTTTGCTTGGACATTAGGGGGCGCCTACTTTGCTTGGTTTCATATTGATAATGTCCGCGGCCAATACGATGTGAAACCTAAGCCTGAAGCTAAAGCTCTCGATACCGAAAGCTTGTTGGCGATTACTGAGCTTAAGCAAAAAGTCGATTTAGCCGCTATTCATAGCGTTGAACTCATCCAGTGGCGCGGGCGCTGGGTATACTGGTTCAAGCATGACAGCCATCAGAGCCGCCTAGTTGAAGCCAGCACAGGGCAATTGCTTAGCCCAATCAGCAGCGCTACCGCAGAGGCCATCGCTAAAGACGACTTTGCACATAACAGCCCTATTCTCAGTACTGTGCTATTGCAGCAACACAACTCGGAATACAAAGGCCCCTTACCAGCCTTCCAAATAAGCTTTGATCACCCCAAGCAAAGCAAACTCTATGTGCACGCCAACAGTGGTCGCGTTACCGCCAGAAGAAATTGGATATGGCGGGGTTTCGATTTCCTTTGGATGCTGCATATTATGGATTTTGAAGAGCGCGAAGACTTTAACAACTGGCTGTTAAAGCTTATGTCGATATTGGGCTTAGTAACCTTAGCTTCAGGCTATGGGTTGTGGTTCTTAACTTCACAGAGGTTTAGGCGCTTTCGAATGAAGCTGCTTGGCCCATAAAGGAATAGATGTCTGATGTCTATAGATAATAGATGCCTATAGAAAGAAAGCTCAGGCGAAGACTTTGACGGGTGCTTGGCTTTGCTCACCTAGGCCAGCGTCCAACGTGTGGTTGAGAAAGTTCGCCAGTATGCCCGCGGTAAAGCCCCATATCTCGTAACCGTCGTAATGCCAAACGGGCGCCCAAAAGCGTCCCATAGAGCCATCAAAGATATCGGTGCGGCTGCGGTTAGCATCATCTAAGAAGAAGCTTACCGGTACATTGAATATCGCATCTAACTCATCAAAATTAGGCGTTAGCGGCTGATCCTTGGGAACTACACCCACAAATGGTGTGACATGAATACCGAAACGGGTTTTGGCGGAGGGTAAACTAGCCAGCACTTCGACCTGCTCTGGGGGCAACCCGATCTCTTCATGGCTCTCCCGTAGGGCGGTTTCCATCAAACTGTTATCGGTTTCATCCCATTTACCGCCGGGAAAGGCTACCTGACCGGAGTGACTATTGAGGTGCTCTGCGCGTCGGGTAAGGACAATTTCTGGCTCAACTGGATCGTCAGTGAGCGCCAACAAGACTGCCGCTTGTCGGTTAGTTGTCCCTGTTTCTTGGCTAATTGGGCTTTCTTCAAGGCCAGACCGCAGGCGCTTAAGCATAGTGTCCTCATCAGTAAAAAGATGCCTAAGAGTATAAACCCATTTCCCTGAATATGCTCTAAATCCGCGCCATTTCTGGCCTCAAGCTAGACGTTTAATAATCAACCACATGTCGGTTAAAGGGAATTTTCCCTTACGCCTTAGTTCAAAATGACAGAAAATCAAATAAGAAAGACATATTTTTATAAAAAGAAGATATAGGCGCCAGGCTATCCAGCCGAAAACGAGCTTGCTAACATGCAGCCAGCGTCAAAAAAACAACAATATTCAAAACACCCAAGACCATTGGTTTGCAAGCGCAGTATTTTTGACGGGGAAAGGTAGTCTGCAAACGCTTTTACAGGAGTTAGCTTTATGAGTAGTCAAACTAACACATCGAGCACGGAGCTCAGCTTCGACGAACTGAAAGATTTAGCAGTAAACGACCCAGCCGCTTTTGAGGCTTATCGTAGCAGTCAGATTGAAGCCGCCATCACTAGTGCTCCTAGTCATATGCAGCGTCGCTTGCGAGGTATCCAATTCCAAGTTGATGCCCAGCGCCAACTACACAATAATCCTATGGGCTCATGCGTTAAGGTTTATGAGATGATGCAAAAATCTCTTGGCGAACTTAGCCAAATCTTAAATGAGCAAACCGGTAAGACCGAAATCAGTCCAGCTCCAATGGCTGAGAATGCAAAGGTTTTAAGCTTTCCGGGTTAATGCATTTGGGTGGCTATGCCACCCACAATTCCTTCACGACCAACTTTCGCCCATTTCAACCCTAAACTTGCCTCACCACTTCGGTATAATTCACTGATTGTCGAAGAAGAGATTGAGTTATGAACCATTGCAGCCACTGCGGCGAAAAAGTGACCTTGATTATCCCACCTGGGGATGACCGCGAACGCCACGTGTGCAACGGCTGCGACACCATTCATTACAGCAACCCTCGCATTATTGCAGGCTGCCTGCCCATTCACGAAGACAAAGTACTGCTGTGCCGCCGGGCTATTGAGCCGCGCTACGACAAGTGGACCTTACCCGCCGGCTTTATGGAAAACGGCGAAACTACCGAAGAAGGCGCTTTGCGCGAAGCTTGGGAAGAAGCCAGAGCTAAAATAGCGGTAGACAGCCTATACACCATGTTCAGCCTGCCCCAGATAAACCAGGTTCACCTGTTTTATCGAGGGCAGTTAAGTTCACTTGATTTTGAGCCAGGCCCGGAGTCATTAGAAGTTCGCTTGTTTAGTGAAGATGAGATTCCCTGGGATGATTTAGCGTTTATGGTTGTCGGCAAAACCCTTAAGTATTACTTCAATGATCGCCAAAGCGGGCAATACCCTGTGCGCAGCGAAGATCTTGTGCACCCCAAAGGGCGAGACTGGAAGCCGCCCAAGCCAGCGCGCTATACCCTAGGTAATACTGGCCCAGTAAACCCAGATGCCTAAGCCTTCAAGCTAAGAGCTGGTAACAACGCCAATTGGATTCCTGGAAATAAACTACGGAAATAAGCTGGACAGCCAACTAAAAGTCCAGCAGCTCAATCACATCATAAGCCGGCTCTTCATAAGGATGGGCAGTCTTTAAGGCGGTTATGGCCGCCTTAATGCATTCAGCGCTGCACAACACTTCTACTTTGTACTCCTCCACCTGGCTTAGCTCGCCAGATCGACCGATGTAAGGAGAGGCCTTTTCATTCGGGCGAAACTGCCCTTGCCCTAAAGTTTGCCAACAGCAATGCTCATAATCCCCCTGCTGCCCAGCACCCGCTGTAAAAACAGCCGTTTTAACCGCATTCAAGTGATCACGAGGGACAAAAAAGCTGAGTTTATAATTGTGACGCATAATAGATTCCATCAAAAATGCTGAACTTGGCTTGGACAATAGCCCAGCTGCAAGGGCTGTTATATCATAGGCGGCCTTTTGATCGAGCTATTTACCCCCTATGTTGTTATTTGTCGATGAACTGACCAATGTTGATTTCAGTTACCTGCACCCAAACCGTGGCTTACTGGGTGAAACATGGCTGGCCAGCACCGAACTGGATGGCGCCCTTGATGAACAGGGCATGGTCTGCGACTTCGGCATTGTGAAAAAAACACTGCGTAACTGGCTGGATGAAATACTGGATCACTGCCTATTAGTACCAAGACACAGCCCAAACTTAAGCCTATTAGAAGAGGGTGAGTACATCAGTTTGCGCTGGCGCTTTGGAGATAAAGAACTCAGCTGTCGCTCTCCTGCACAGGCGATTACCCTAATTGACGCCGAAGAAATCAACGCAAGCAGCGTGGCCAAGTGGAGTATTGAACAGCTTCGCTCCCTTCTTCCGGATACTATTGAACGCCTGAGCCTAGAATTCGAGCCTGAACAGCTGGGCGATAACGCTTTTTACCACTACAGCCATGGCTTAAAAAAGCATGCCGGCAACTGCCAACGCATTGCTCACGGCCATCGTTCTCGCATCCAAATTTGGCGCGACGGCGAGCGCGACAAAGCTCTAGAGACTCAATGGTCTGAGCGCTGGCGTGATATTTATCTAGGCAGTGACTTTGATGTCAGCGAGCGTAGCGATACACAGCTCAGCTTTGCCTATCAAAGCGCCCAGGGTAACTTTGATATCAGCTTGCCAGCGGCTTGCTGCGAGCTACTTCCTACCGACACCACAGTAGAATGGATTGCTTGCTATATCGCTGAGCAGCTAAAAAAGGCAGCGCCTAACAGTCAATTCAAAGTACGCGCCTTTGAGGGCATCGGTAAGGGTGCCGTCTATCAAATATAGCTTTGCCGAAAGAACCTTGGCAAGCACAGCCCTAGATCAGCTAATGGTTAGGGCCAAACAATAAAAACAATGAGTAAACAAGAATGAGCGAAATCAGCGAAACCAAAGAAGAGAGCCCAGCAATTATTAGCGAGGGTAAGGGTGAGGATAGCCGAACCCCCAGCCTCTTTGATGCCATTATCCCTGCCTTGGTATTGATGGCCTTACTGTCTGCCTCGGTATATTTTTATGGTGATAGCTCCTCTAGTGGCGCCAACCAGATCGCTTTAATTCTTACCGCTGCGGTCGCTGCCGCCATCGGTATTAAAAACGGTTATAGCTGGGATGAAATCGAAGACGGCATCAAATCTGGTATTGTTATCGCCCTAAAAGCCATCATGATTTTATTTTCGGTGGGCAGTCTTATTGGCGCTTGGATTATGTCAGGCACTGTGCCATCGATGATTTATTATGCGGTACAGCTGCTCGACCCTGCTTGGTTTTACCCTGCGGCCTGCTTGATCTGCGCAATTGTAGCTCTATGTATTGGCAGCTCTTGGACAGTTGCAGGCACCATCGGTATTGGCTTTATTGGCGCTGCCACAGTGCTAGATCTCTCCCTAGCGGCAACCGCCGGCGCGGTTATTTCTGGCGCTTATTTTGGCGATAAAATGTCGCCACTATCTGACACTACTAACCTAGCAGCCGCCGCGGCCAACACCGATCTATTCACTCATATCCGCCACATGCTGTGGACCACTACGCCAAGCTTTATTATTGCGCTTATTCTATTTACTTGGGTTGGCAGCCAACACACTAGCGGCGGCGAGCTGGATACCCTAAATAGCACCATGCAAGCCTTGGAAGGTCAGTTCACTATTGGCTTGTATTTGCTGCTGCCATTGGCCGTTGTTTTTGCATTGGCCTACAAGCAGTTTCCGGTGATACCAAGCATCTGGGCCGGTATCATGCTGGGCTTGGTGTTTGCGGTAATCTTTCAAGCTGATAGCGTCATTGCGATGGGCGCCAGCGAGAACTTAGGTGATGCTCTGCAGATGCTTAAAGGCAGCTGGACGGTATTATTTGACGGCTATAAATCCACTACTGGCGATAGCAATATCGACGATCTGCTTAGCCGTGGCGGTATGAGCTCCATGCTCAATACCGTTTGGTTGATTATCTGTGCGATGATCTTTTCCGCCATTATGGAAAAGACCGGCATTCTAGCGCGCTTGGTAAATAGCCTGATTAACCTAGCCTCAAATACGGGTAGCCTTATTTTCACTACCGTCTGTACAGGTATTGGTGTGAACCTTGTTTCTTCAGATCAATATATTGCCGTTGTGATTCCTGGCCGCATGTACCAGCTTGAGTTTGAAAAGCGTGGCTTGGCGCCGCAAAACCTGTCTCGAGCCATCGAGGACAGTGCCACTATCACTTCACCTTTGATCCCTTGGAACACTTGCGGTGTATTTATGGCGGGCACCTTAGGCGTTGCCACATTTGCCTATCTACCCTTTTGCTTCTTTAATTTGTTAAGCCCGGTGATAACCACAATCTATGGCTTCACTAATTTCAAAATTACTCCGCTAGAGCAAGCTCAGGCATAAGCAAACCCTTATTCCTGAAGCAATCTGAAAGCCGCTTTTTAGCGGCTTTTTTGTTTTCTAAGCGCCATTAATCGGCCTCTAACAATCCGTGTTTTTATCCGCATATATTGTTGACCCACATCAACACCTCAATAGCTAGCAGGCCGATAATAAAGCCAAACAAAAGGTTCTTCTTTCAAACTAGCTGAGGAAATATCATGAATATTGAGAAGCACGATTTAGTTCACGAACTACCAGAATACCGCGATCAAATTCACGATCTAAAAATGAATGACCGCCACTTTGCCAAACTGTTTAAGGAGTACCACGATCTTGATCACAATGTGCGTGGCCTAGAGCAAAACGACTCTCCAACCAGTGACGAGCATATGGAAGAGCTTAAGCTTAAGCGTTTGCACCTGAAGGACGAAATGTTCGCCATGTTGCAAAAGGCCTGATTTCCCCTAGGGGCTTTATGCCCCTCTTCGGCCAAGCCTTGCTTGGCCGTACCCTCATCTCCAAAGCCATCAGCTCTTCATATCCCATAGCTACTGGTGATAAACGCCGAAAAGTCCTGAAAATCTGGCAACTGCGGCGAGTTCTGGTAGAATCCCCTTTCTAGAAAACCCGCCCAATGCCTTTGGCGCTTCTAGATCGCTTGCCAACTGACGCAAGCAGCAAAAAGTAACCTTTGAACAGCTAAGCAATGCACAGGACAAACCCATGAGTCTTGCCGATAAAGTATTGGCCGTAAATAACGACCTACCTATCCGTACCGATGCCCCTGTACACAGCGGTAAAGTTCGCTCTGTATACTGGCTAACCGAAGCCGACAGCCGTCGCCTTATCGAAGAAAAGGGCTACGATGTAGCACCTGATTCCCCGTTGGCCATTATGGTAATCAGTGACCGTATTTCGGCTTTCGAATGTGTATGGCATGGCGAAGGTGGAATGAATGGCGTACCCGGTAAAGGTGCAGCCTTAAACGCCATTTCTAATCATTGGTTTAAGCTGTTTAAAGAGCAGGGTTTGGCAGATAGCCACATCCTAGATATTCCACACCCATTTGTGTGGATCGTACAAAAAGCTAAGCCTGTCATGATCGAGGCGATTTGCCGTCAATACATTACTGGCTCAATGTGGCGCAGCTACGCCAAGGGCGAGCGCGAATTCTGCGGTATTCAGATCGCCGACGAGTTACAGAAAGACAGCAAGCTTCCAGAGCTGCTAATTACTCCTTCTACCAAAGGTATCCTTACAGGTATTCCAGGTGTACCTGAGCAAGACGATGTAAACATTACTCGCCAGGACATCGACAATAACGTAGAAGCTTTCAACTTCAAGAGCAAAGACGATATCGATCTATACGAGAAGTTATTGCGTGAAGGATTTGATGTTATCTCGGCTGAGCTTGAAAAACTGGATCAAATCTTTGTTGATACCAAGTTTGAGTTTGGTTACGTGACCGGTAAAGATGGTCAGGAAAAACTGATCTATATGGACGAAGTAGGTACTCCAGATTCTTCGCGCATCTGGGACGGCCCATCTTATCGCGACGGAAAAGTTGTGGAGAATTCAAAAGAAGAATTCCGTCAGTTATTGCTGAACCACTTCCCTGATCCAGACATTCTTTTAAATAAAGAGCGTATGGATGAGCGTAACGCCCTAGCCCGTGACAATGCATTGCCAGAAGCTATTTTAATGCAGGTTTCTGAAACCTATCGCGGTATTGCAGAAAAGATCACTGGCGAAAAAATCGAGCTTTCTGCCAATCCAAAATCAGAAATCATCGATATCCTTAGTGACGAGTACGGCTTAATTGACGCCTAATTAAGTCGCTAAAGCCTGGTGCCGGAAGCGATGCTAGGCTTATTTACGCCTTCACTAACTCCCCTCGTCCAACCCATGTCATAGCGCGACTAAAATCATTCTACTCAATAGCGCTGGGGTGCAAATGCACATCCACCGGTTCGCTCACAGCCAAAAATCCACTATAGATACTATCCCACCCCATCACCGCGCTGATTAAGGCAACTGTAAAAGCCGCGAATGCAATCCTCAGAGCAATTCCCGAAGCATCTTGCAACTGCATTTCGCGAACAGGGTGGCGAGTTAAGGCTCCAAACATCGAGCAGGCTAACATAACAGCCAAGCCCAATACCGTAGCGCCACCAAACAAAGCTGTTAGCCCACCCAGCTGCACAAAACGTCCATTTTCCACTCCGCTAAGCGTAGGCAAAATAAGCTCAGCAGCCAGCATTGCATAGCCACCATAGGCAGCCAGAACCAAAGCAAAGATCAGTAAAACAATTCTTAATAGCAACATAGAGCAAGTACACAAACACGCTGATTTACAGCTATTACTGAGGGCGAGGCCCTATATTTCAAGAGGTGAGAGAAAATACGACAAAAATAGTAATAAATTATTGATATACGACAAGTGTCGTATTAAGCTATTTCAAGTACGACAAACATCGTAGGTTGGTGTCTTTGCCGTAATGATGACAAATGTGAGAACAATAGCTGTATTAGCCTTGAGATCATTGAGTATGAACGACGAAATAAAAGTAACTGAGCTTGAGCTGAGAATATTGCAATGCATCTGGCAAAACGGTGAGGCGGCAACGGTCAATACCATTATCGAGCTTTGGCCTGAATCGGATGTGCCTGGTTATACCACCGTCTTAAAGACCCTACAAAAAATGGAAGTCAAGAGATTGGTTGGCCACCAAAAACAAGGCAAGCAGCATGCTTATTTTGCAAAGATATTATCCGAACAAGTCACCAAAGGACGCCTAAGTACCATCATCACCCGCTTATTCTCCGGCAATAAGCTCTCCTTTGCGGAGTACTTTTTACAGGAAAATGAATTCAGTGCCGAAGAGCTGGACGAGCTAAAGGCGATGATTAAAGAAAAAGAAGCGCAAAAATAAAGTGTCAACGTGACGATGCAATTTTGAGGCCTACGATGATGTTTGAAATAAGTTTCTTTTTACAGCAACTGTTTTTGTATTTTCTACTTACCCAGTTATTTATAGCCCCTTTGCTGTGTTCAGTATTATTCATCAATCCAAGTCGATTGCCGTTAGATTGGAACATTAAGATTCAAAAGAGCATTCTTCTTTTGATGATTCTGCCACCCCTGTTTATCGCCGTATTTTTAAATAATGCAATCAAAGCTAATCCTGTAATAATTGAAGCTAAGTCTTTTAGTACGCATGCTTCAACTGAAGGATTATCTAAAGAATTTAAGGGTGAAATCGAAAGCAAGGAAGATTTAAATTTTAATGGAGACTACGCAGGGTTAAGCTTAGGGCTATCCGACACAATCCACATACTAAGTAGCCTAATAATATTTGCTGGTACCATAGGCTTTTTACTGTTTACCGTAAAGTTGCTTGTAACTTTTTACAGTTTGGGTCAGCTCAGGAAATCTCGGCGAGACTGCAAAAATCTAGGCAATATAAGAGTTTATCACTGTAACAACTTAAAACAGCCGTTTTCCTCTAGACTAAGTAATGCCGAAATCTTTCTTCCGGCACTACTGCGAAAAGACAGCGAAGAATATCGATTGATTCTAGAGCATGAACTCAATCACCTGCGTTGCAACCACCATCAGTGGTCACTCTCCGAGAAATTACTTCAGCATTTATTTTGGTTAAACCCATTACTTTGGGCTTTTTGCCGCCACGGAGAACTTATAAGAGAGCTGCAGTGCGACCAACTAACGGTAGCCAATAGCAGCCCCATAACCTACAGCAAGCTGCTAATCAGCAGCGCTGAGCGAGTACAAAGCCAAACAACGGGCTTTGCAACACAAGCCTGGCTAAGTCAAAAAACGCTCAAACGGAGACTTCATATGCTTATCAAGCCAGCAACACTCAAGCGTAAACTTATTGCTATCCCCACTCTAAGCTTTATCGTCAGCCTTGCTTTGCTCACCCATTTCAACCAACAAAGTCAAGACGAATACCTAGAGCAATTAGCTTTGCAGGACATTCAACAGAGTTATCAGAATATCCTTAGAACACGCCCCTCAGTAGATATCGAACAGGTTCCCGCCACATTAACTCGGGCATTATTGCAGCACGAGGATCAAGGATTTTACAATCATCAAGGCATTAGCCTAAAATCGGTGGCCCGGGCCACTCTAAGTAATATTGGCGCTAGGCTCAGTGGCAAGAATCAATTTGTCGCAGGTGGTTCTACTATTACCCAACAACTGGCCAAATCTTTTTTAAATGAAAAACGATCACTAAAACGAAAATTCAAAGAAGCCAAGCTGGCCCGTATTATTGAAGCCAATTTCAGTAAAGAAGATATACTGGAAATGTACCTAAATCGCGTTTATTTTGGTAATGGAGCATGGGGCCTGGCAAGCGCTGCTAGATTCTACTATAAAAAACCCTATCAAGAGCTTCGTTTAGCGGAATCTGCTATGCTTGTGCCGTTCTTAGAGGCACCGAAAAGATTCAATATGGTAGCCAATCCCCAATTAGCCAGTGCACGCCAACTGCGGCTCCTCAATAGAATCGAAAACTAATCTTTTAAATCCCTTTGCCTGCTGGCATCCCACAGGCAAAGAATTCAAATAGGCGAAGGCTCATAGTCCATGCCAAGCTCAAACCACTCATCACTATCAATGAACCATATGGGAGAAAAATAAACCAGAAGGAGTAACAGATCATATCCATGATTGTCATTTTTATGTATCATCCCGCCACTATCTTTTATCCGGCAAGCAAGCTAAAAAGGAATTTCTCTTGGCAAGCCTCCCTTTACTGAACTCAACACAATTTCGCTATGTCCTATCTATGGGACTGATTTGGGTTTTAGACAATTTAACTTTTCTAATTACTGCCATTTTTCTAAGCACCCCGGTCTCATTACTAATTGCGAGAATCACCGGAGCCCTTGGCGGTTACTTTATCCACAAAAAAGTCAGCTTTAAGGACACGGAAAAGAACACAATTGGAACTTGGATAAAATATGTACTTGTATGGATATTTGCATATAGCGTAGTCCTCATTGGAATTGAATACTTTTCCACCATATCAGACCTCCATATCGTCATTATTAAACTGGCATTTGAGTGTTTAGTTATTCCAACTAACTACCTATTACTAAAGCACTATGTATACAAGTAGAGAAAAAACTGTCCACTTACTTAACATAGTCATACCAGGAATTATCGTCGTTTCCTTTCTTGGCTATTACTACAGCTTCCTTCTAGAAACATGGTGGATGTTCGATGACTCCCAACACGTAAAAAAGGTAGCCCTAGACGGCCTAAGAGTATTCACAACACCAGCCGAGGAGCTGGGTATGATACCGGCCAATTTTACCCCCTGGCTTCTATTTAATTATTGGATAGACTATAAAATAGGTGGCCTCGACCCAACCACAGCACATATACATCAAGTAATATCTGTTACCATCTGTGGCCTAGCTATATACTGGGTATTGAGCCATTGGATGTCGACCTGGCTTGCAGCAAGCTTTAGTCTGTTTTTTCTAAGTACGCCAGTTAGCTATACAATAATACAAATTCTCTGCACTAGGCATTATATCGAAGGTTTACTGTATTCTTGCCTAAGTGTTGTGCTTCTTAAGAACTTCATTGAAAAAGGAGGTTATTGGAAGCTTATTTTTTCAGCCATTGCGTATTTTGTTGCCTGCTTAAATAAAGAAGTTTATGTTCCTTTGTTTGGATTCTTCACCGCATACCTGACCTTTATTGCAATAAACAACCGAAGCTGGAGTGCGATTCGACACTTACTCCCCTATATAGTCATTGTTTTAATCTACATCCCTTATCGAGCCTACGCACTAGGTTGGGACAGACTTATAAGCGGCTATGGTCCGAAAATAGAGCATCAAGGTATTACAGATGTCGTAAATTTTTTTACACGTATCATCAACTTCAATCACTTTAAGGGCTTAATGTATAGTTATGTCCTTTTACTTTTTGTCAGCCTGGCAGTGGTATTTAAAGCAAACAAACTAAAAACACTGGGTATATTCATGGTCGGAGCGAGCTTTGCTGTTGGCGTTTTAGTTCCAGCCTACCCTGTAATGCCAACGGCAAGAGTAAACTATAACTATACCTTCGTAGCTGTTTTCGTAATGCTACTATTACCAGTGCTTTGGGCTAACATTCTTTGTCGCTCCAAAAAGCTAAACTTAGGCATTAACCTGCTGCTGATCATCGCATTTTCCTTTAGCACCTACAAGAATCTAAGCGTTTACAATCCACAGTCTCCACTAGCTAAGGCAAACCTCCACAGAGATATATTTAAACGCACAAAAGTAGAAGGTGAGGCGTTTCTATTTGCAGAAAGATCATTCAGCATTCTAAAGCCTGCTGGCGCAAAATGGCATCACGCAGGTTTGTACGATATAAGGGAAAGAGTTTTACAATCAGAAACCGGCCCAAAAGCCTGCTATAAGATATGTGACTGCCCGAAAAGTAAGGCAATTTTTGCTTATAGCGATGGAGAATTGACTAAAGTAGAAACAGGGAAAGAAACATGCAATTAAAGGGTTCCCCCCATACTGTAGATTTTATAGTGCCAGTATACAATGAGGCGATGAATATCCACCTTTTCGAGGAAAAGCTATCTTCAGTGATGAATGCCGAGCTCCCCAAAGTTGATTATAAAATAATATTCATAAACGATGGCTCGTCTGATGATAGCTGGAATAGAATCGAGGGGCTATCAGAGAAATTGCCCAATATCATTGGAATAAACTTCGCGAGAAACTTTGGTAAAGAGGCGGCAATTGAATCAGGCTTAACACAAAGCCAAAGTGACGCGGCCATCGTAATCGATGCTGACCTTCAACACCCAATTGACCTGGTTCCCAGCATGATCTCCGCCTGGATAAATGAGGGATATAAGATTGTCTCAGCCGTTAAAAGTGAACGACAATCCGAAAGCTATGTAATGAGAACATTTGCTAGCGCCTACTACCATTTGTTTACCAAAATTTGTGGTTTTAATATCCAGAAAGCAAGCGACTTCAAGCTACTAGATAAAGAAATTATCACGAAGTATCTGTCCATGCCGGAACAAGAACGGTTTTTCCGGGGCCTTATAGCTTGGATGGGGTACCCAGAGAAGAAACTTGACTTCAGACCACTTGAGCGCGCCGAAGGGGAAAGCTCCTGGTCTATTTTCCAGCTGTTCAGCTACGCCAAGAATAGCCTTCTAGCTTTTAGCTATGCTCCACTTAAACTCATTGGGGTATTTAGCTACCTAATGCTGCTAATATCTTTTATCTTAGTTTTCCACTCGCTATACACTTGGGCTACAGGTAACGCCCATGAAGGTTTCACCACTGTAATTATTTTGCAACTATTCACTACCAGTATTATTATGGTAGGGCTACACGCCATTAGCAGTTATATTGCCAAAATCTACGACGAGCTTAAAGGACGGCCTAGATTTTTAGTACAACAAGCAGTTGGCCTAGATGATCAAACAAAAAAAGCAGGGGATCTAGTTTACGATCAGGCAGGAAACATGTAATGCGCTAAGTTATTGATTCATGTAAAAAGTCATAACGACTTTTTCTCAAGTCAACAACCAAAGTTTCCGAGATTTTATCTTGAATGGCCTGACGATTCGGGTCCCAATAAATTTGTATAAAGCCCATTAAGCCGGTGGCCAAGCCGGCACCATAACCGCCGTAACGACCAAAGCTTTCCCACAAGCTCATCTTTTCACCATTAAGCTTGATCACCTTAATGCCGATCAAGTATTTACCCACGGTTTGACCGGTAAACCAGGCACTCATTACCGTAAAGTAGAAGGCGGCCCAACCAAAGCCTAGGCCCAAATCAGCCAAGAGGGCATTAATATAGGCGACAATACTGTATTTATTTTTAGGCTCTGCTTGGCTCGCTCCAGTGTCTTCATGCTGCCCATCATTTTCTTCTTCCGCGCTTTCAGTAGCCGCTTGAGCCGCGCTACTTAACTCTTCTTTTTCAGTGCTGTCTTGGGCAGCTGTAGAATCACTTTCAGTAATTTTCGCCGTCTCTTGGATATCGCTCGGCACAGCTGCTATTAGTTGAAGATAAGCTTTAGGAAACTTAGAACGAATTTCGGCAATGGCCTCGGCCGACAACTCAGATTCTTCAAAAGCCGCCGCCATGATATCTTCTGCAACACCTTTGGGAGCTTTTATGTCGACTAGCTGCTGTGCCATGCCATTAAAAGTGCTCTGCCAACATGCAGCGGCAGGCTCACAAGGCTTGTCGATCAGACTTTCTTTTTTCTCTGCTATTAAACGATTCTGCTGAAAAGCGGTAATGGCATAGGCGGCACCTTGGGCCAGGGATGCATCCTCTGTAGGAGAGCTTTCATCCCCAACGCTCCAGTTTAAGCTTTGCTCTTCTTCCAGCAAGCCACTTTGCGCATAGTAGAATGCCAAAAGCCCGAACAATATAAGACTCGCAAATACACGTAAGCAGACTTTTAACACCGGTTTTTCATCGGCCAATGCAAATTGGCGGCTAATCTGCCAAAAAACGATAGCAATCAAAATAGCCAACAATGTGCTACTTAACTCCGCCAATAGCACAATAACAAAAAGATCAATCAATATAGCCAGCACTCTTTTTAGTGGCGATGCTAGAGCCACTCCGTAAAGATTGGGAGATACACTAAAAGCAAAAGGTGTTATAAATTTCTTAGGATCTTTTTTGCTTTGGTTAGCTGCTAATGCTTGTTCATCCACAGGCCTTGAGCCCCTATATTTGTTATATTGATTCGTCTAGTTGATGATACCCAGCTCTCGCTGCTTCTTTTTACTCAAGGCAGCGGCGATCATCTTATAAGATTCTAAAATGTAATAGCGCAATGCTTCGTCTTCAGAACTATCTACCCCAATTTTTTGAATCCATTTCATGCCTCTTGAGGCGAGGTACGGAGCAGGCCGATAACCCTCTTTATTTTCTAAAAAAAGATAGTTGTTTTCAGAGGTTTTGAAAGTAAAGCCTACCTCTTTATCTGCTTGGCCTTTTACTTTTGTCCAGCCACCAATGGCGAACACTTTACCGCCAACCTTCCACACATCCGCCCCACCCCACTGTACAACATGCTCTGTGGCCGTTTGAGAAGCACAAAAAGTATTAAATTCTTCATTGGTCATACTGCCTCCATAGCCTTTAGTGCCAGATTAGAATGGCAGTTTATCGCTTCAGATAAACACTTTGCATTCGAATTATTCAAACAAAAACGGCCACAAGAAGTGGCCGTTTGCTAGTCTTTACTGAGTTTAAGACTCAGAGTTTTTCTGTTCCCAAAGATCAGCATGTTTAATATCTAATGCCTTAGGGTCAAAGCGGTATTCACTGACACCTTCTTTGCGCTGCGCCTCATAGTCACGCAAGGCCTTTATCGCTGGCTTAGCGATAAAGAAGATAATTAAGATACCCACGATATTCAGCCAAGCCATCAAGCCCACACCAATATCACCAAGGCCCCAGGCCAGAGTCGCCGCTTTCACGCTGCCGTAGAATACGGCAAACATCATAATCACTTTTAAGATAAAGAAAGCACCTGGAATCTTAATGCTACGCAGCACATAAGAAACATTGGTTTCAGCGATATAGTAGTAAGCCAAGATAGTGGTAAAGGCGAAGAAGAATAAGGCTACCGCCACAAAGGGTTCACCGACACCTGGGAATACTGATTCGATTGCATGCTGGGTGAATGCCGGGCTGTTGGCATCAACAGTCGCTGCCAAGTTTTGCACCAAGAAGCCACCTTCACCATGAACATTGTAGGCGCCGCTGATCAAAATCATAAATGCCGTTGCGGAACATACAAACAAGGTATCAATATATACCGAGAACGCCTGCACCAAACCTTGCTGAGCTGGATGCTGCACTTCCGCCGCCGCTGCCGCATGAGGACCAGTACCTTGACCGGCTTCATTGGAGTAAACACCACGCTTAACACCCCAACCGATGGCCGCACCAATACCTGCCATTGGTGTGAATGCATCCCCAATAATCAAAGCAAATACCGCTGGAACTTGATCGATATTTAGAACCAAAACCACACAGGCGATAATGATGTAAGACAGCGCCATAAATGGCACGACAAATTCAGCGAACTTAGCAATACGCTTTAAGCCACCGAAAATAATAAAGCCTAAAATCATCACAACGACTGCACCGGTAATAACCTTAGTTGAGCTGATAGTGCCCAAAGCGGTATCCAACATGGTGCCACTGCCAAAGGCCAAATCTACTGCATTACCAATCGCGTTGGACTGCACCGTTGGCAGCAATATGCCGCAAGCCAGAATCGTCGCGATAGCAAACAAAATGCCGTACCATTTTTGACCCGTCGCTTTTTCGATATAAAAAGCCGGGCCACCACGATACTGACCTTCATGCTCTTCTTTATAAATTTGCGCTAGAGTAGATTCCACATAAGCAGTAGAAGCCCCTAAAAAAGCCACTACCCACATCCAGAAAACTGCACCGGGGCCACCAAAGCCGATAGCCGCTGCAACACCAGCAATGTTACCGGTACCGACACGACCAGATAACGATACGGCCAAAGCCTGAAACGAGGACACCCCCTTCTCTGAAGCACCCCCTGAAAACAGCAGGCGAATCATTTCCTTAAATAAACGCAGCTGTACAAAGCGGGTCATGATGCTGAAAAACAGCCCAGCCGCTAAGCAGGTATAGATAAGCGCAGGGCTCCAAACCACACTGTTAATAGCGTCTACAATGGTCTGCAAGGAGGTGCCGGCATCCGCTGAAGCCGCCTGTGCTGCTTCAACCGCCTCTGCGGCAAGAGTATCTGGGGTCTCTGACATGAGAAAACCTTTCTTATGATTTTAGGAGAGTGTCTGGGGTATAAGCCGGGCTCAAACCCCGGGTACCACTATAATTAACGAGTAGACAGAAGAAAACCCGAAAAAGAGGGGCAATTGCCCCTTTGCTCAAGGAGATAGAGGATGAAATCGGGAGCTAAGGAGGCCCTTTCTACAGGCCCCATATACCTGGTCAGGCTAGAAGCGATACTCCAAATCAATACCGTAAGTTCTAGGTTCTGTTAGGGAGACTGTGGGAGAAGCCAAGTCCGAGGCCGCTAATCCACCGGGGATACTGGTATAGCGGTTGTCTAATAGGTTTTGCCCCCACAAAGCTATGCCATAACGCTCATCTTGGCTGCGCCAAGCGATTCGAGCATTCAGGAATTTACGGTCATCACCAAAGTTTTCGATTTGCTCATACTCCGGCAAATAGCCCGCATCATCCTCATCGAACTGCTGCTCTTTAAAGACATAATCCACATGTAAATTCACCTGCCCCTGGGCGGCATCGAAGGCCCAATCAAAGGTAAAGGTGTATTCATCTAAGGTATCCGCCGTTTCTTGATCACCGCCGCGTTGATTGCCATTGGCGTCAATATATTCACTATAGCGACTGCTGGTTTCACGGGAGGTGGTTACCAATCCAAGTTGAATATTGTCCGTTGGCAGCCACTGCATCACTAGCTCCCAACCTTCGATATCCTCATCTCCTGCAATAATAATTGGCGCTGAAAAACCTGGAATATTAGGATCAGCTGAAAATACAGAGCGCTGGCGGTTATCGAAGCTCATATCGAAGAAGTTTAAGCGCGTACGCAATCGATCATTGAGCCAATCTGCCTTAACACCTAGCTCAATGTTACTCACCTCTTCTGGGGCCAATGGTTGCTGCGCGGTATTAACGACGAAACTGTCAAAGCCACCAGAGGTATAGCCCGTTGAGTAAGACGCAAACACCATCGCCTTATCATTGAGGCGATACTGGGCAATGGCCCGACCGGTTGTCTTGCTCCAGCTATCTTTAGCGCTCACTAAGCGATCCGTCACTAGGCCAACCCCTTGTTGACTCAAAGGGCTAAGCAAATTGGTAGCTTGTGGAATTAAAGCCGCAACTTGCAAACCAGCAGCTGCCAGCGCCGCACGCTCTTGATTGAGCTGAGTAGCTAAAGGCGCTGTCGCATTGAACCAAGTAAAATCTTTTTCATCTTTACTGTAGCGCAAGCCGAAGATCAGATTAAAGTCATCTGTTACGCTAATATCGATATCACTATAAACACCCCAGTTAACGAATTCACCGGTGTTTCGTACTTCTTCGGTGAACAGCTGGCCACTGTAGCTTGGAGCGATAAAACCGGCGGCTAGTACCGGGCTAAATGGCTGAATTTGAGGCGCAAAGGGGCTGGCATATAGAAAGCCCAACACACCATTATAAGAGGCCGATGATTGATCCAAAGGCGTCCCTAGAGCACCTCCGGCCAATTGATCAAGCGCCCCTGTTAGCATGGCCCAACCAGTTGGATCCCATATACTGTCGATACTGAAGCCTGCACCTACAGCCGCTAGCAAACCATTGGATACCTGGGTAGCCAAGTTTGCGGCTGTATCTGCGGTGGTATTAATTTGTGTGGTCTGGCTTTTGTCTTCACTCGAATAGGTGAAACCACCTACGTATTTGAATCGCTCATTGGAAAAGTTCAATTGCAACTCGGTATAGAACAACTCGCTGGTTTCAATATTATCGGTATCTAAATATCGATCGATGTGGCTACCACCATCTTCATCCTGACGGTTGGTGGTGTCTAGATCGCGATAATTCGCCCACCATGCTAGCGACCACTCTTCATTGATATCGTGCTCTAAGCGGTAGCCTAGAGAGTACATATCGCGTGTTTCTTGGCCATTGATCACATCGTTGGCCACTACCCCACTAGTGGGCTGTCGATTATGCGAGAAGGCGCTATAACCTACCGATGGAGCCGGGCCGTTATCGGAGTCATCGAAATCCGCACTAAGCTGCAAGCGGGTATCCGGACTAAGCTCCCAAAGCAGGGCCAATCGGCCGGTAAGCATATCCTTGGCATCGATATCAGCGCCGCCTGGCACCACATTGTCGATATAGCCATCACGTTGGTTAAGCATTAGATTGGCACGAACAGCGACATTTTCAGATAAAGGCTGATTAATCATTGCCTCCCAGCGCTGAAAATCGTAATTACCCGTTTTTAATTTTACAAAGCCTTCTTGCTCACCTAGCTGCGGGCGATTAGGAACAATATTGACCGCACCTGCAGCGGCATTGCGGCCAGCCAGAGTGCCCTGGGGACCTTTAAGTACTTCGATGCGGGCCATATCCGAGAAGGCAATGGTGGTAGCTGAACGCGGCAGGTAGACGCCATCATAAAAAGTGGCCACCGAGGCGTCTCCACCAGAGCTGATATTGGAGCTGGCGACACCGCGAATGGTTAAGGTACTTTGAGTTAGCGCACCACCGGCCTCAAACCCCGGAATATAATCGGCGATATCTTCAAGTAAGAGCGCACCGGTATTTTCGATATCCTTCGAAGAATAGTTATCAATGGCAATAGGCACATCCATAACATTCTGCTCACGCTTTTGAGCGGTTACCACAACTTCTTCTAGGGCGAACTTGGGTTCATTGCTTTGGGCATTGGCATTGCCGATAAGAATTTGACTGATGGCCAAACTGAGAATGGCCGGCCTGTAGGCTGGGTATCGCGACATAACGCTCTCCGTCGTTGTTATTTATTATTGTTATTTCATTTGCTGTTATAGCTATGAGCGTGAAATCTGCCAGAATCTGGCAATAGATGCTTAGTGTTTTTAAAAATCGTCATTGATTTTTTTGCAGTCCAAGCCCCCACAATGCGGGCCAAACAGCGTTTGAGTGAGTGTTTTCGAAATCCAGAAGCCCAAATCAGGGAATATCAGAATAATGAAGAACTCTGGCAGCCGAAGTCAGCAAGCGTTAGACTCAAGCAAAGATAAAATAATAAAGCCCCAGCACGCCCTGAGTGATGCCTTTATGGGGTAAAGGAAGTAAAGTAATCCGTGAGCAATCTGATTGATATTTTTATCAGCTTTTCCCTGTCCCAGCTGCTGTTATGCACAGTACTGCTGTTGCGTCGCCCAACAGGGCATGCCTTAAGCGAAAAACTGTTTATTGCCTTATTGCTAGCCGATGCCGCCTATTTGATTATCCCTTGGGTTAGCGCCGATTGGGCTAGGGCCATTTTGTACCCTGCGCAAACCATGGTACCCGGATTATTTTGGTTATTTAGCTATAGCTTATTTGACGATCATTTCCGGCTGCGACCATGGCAGTTAATCCCCTTTATCATTACCGTTGTCTTCCCCACGGCAGCAACTTTCGCTGATCTAGGTGAATCTCAAATAGGCCAACTGCTGTGGTTTCAGCTACCTCAGTTTATTGAATTTGTGCTCCTCGGCTGGGCGCTCAAAGTCATTTTGGCCCACTGGCAAGATGATCTTTTAGAGCAACGCCGAAATCTGCGCATTTGGTTTTCGGCCTTTATTGGCTTTTACATCTTCGCCCTAATCGCCGCGCAGCAACTATTGTTTCCAAGCGTCGAATGGCTGGCCATTTGGCAATACGCGCCCGCTGGGGTCATGTTATTTCTGTGTAACTGTGTATTGCTGGAATTTAAGCAGGACGTTTTTTATCAGCAAGCGCCTCCTGTGTCTCAAGCCAATACCGAGATAGAAACAGAACCCAATGCTTCAAAAGTTGAGCGCCCTCAAGAACAAGAAGAGATTCCAGAAGAAGTTCTTGATGCCATTAGCCAACTGATGGAAGGTGACAAGATTTATCGCGAGATGGGGCTTACCATCGGCCAACTAGCAGAGAAGATTGAGATTCAAGAGTATCGCTTACGGCGCATCATCAATGCAGGCCTAGGCCATCGCAATTTTAATGACTTTCTGAATCGCTACCGCGTGCAAGAAGCATGCGAAAGGCTCGCCTCAAAAACCGAGCAAGACACCGCTGTCTTGAATATCGCACTTGATGCGGGATTTCGTTCATTGAGCTCATTTAATAAAGCCTTTAAGGATAGCCAAGGCATGACACCCACCGCTTATCGCAAAAGCCAGCTCAACTAGGCGATCTTTCGCTGCCGAATTTTAAAATCACTGAGATTTCAGCCTTTAATGACGGCAATCTACGCTGACAATAATATCAGCGAGTGATTTGTCATGATAAAGCGCCCCTTTAAAGCTAGCCTACGCCTAAGCTTTAAGCCCATTGCCTTGCTTAGCGCTGTACTGCTCATGCCTTTTAGCGGCGCCGCATCGGCCGAAGCAACTGCAAAACAACAGGCCAAACAACTTTTTCAAAGTTGCGCTAGCTGTCATGGTCAGCAAGCTGAAGGGCAAGCCGCACTTGGTGCTCCAACACTGGCCGGACAGCTGCCCTCGTATTTAGAGCGAGCCATGGCGGAGTTTGCCGCTGGCAAACGCGGCCAAGAAGATCATTACGCTCAACAAATGGCCGCCATGTCAGCCAGCTTGCAAGATGAACAACAACGGAAGTTATTGGCCAACTACATCAGTGCCCTACCCAGCAAAGAGATTCAAGTACCCGCACGCAGTGGTGATGCTGCTTATCGTTTATATCAAGCCAGTTGCGGTGGATGCCACGGCGTCAAAGCCGAGGGCAACAAAGCCCTAAACTCTCCTCGACTGGCCGGTATGGATGAAGCTTACCTAACAAGGCAGCTAGAACACTTTAGAAGCGGTAAGCGCAGTGCAAATAGCCGCTACGCAAAACAAATGCAAATGATGGCAAATACCTTAAAGGGGCCACAAGACATCAAATTGATAAGCCAATTTATCGCAAAGCTCTAAGTTAAAAGAAGAGCTTAAAGATAGCTTTGAGAAAAAACAAAGGCCAGAATAGAGAATGATTAGCAGCCTTATATTAGCCGCCGGAATTAGCCTTAGTAGCCATTGCCCTGCCGGATTTGAAAAGGTAGAGGGCAATCGCTGTGAGCTTAGAACGGTATATCAGTTTTACGACTCCCTACAGAATCGCGGAGTCGGCGGCACCCAAACCAGTTTGCCAAAACATGTGGATGGCTACAGCCCGCAGCAAATTGATCTAGGCCGCTATTTATTTTTTGATCCTATCTTATCTGCAAACCAGGTGCAGTCATGTGCCAGCTGCCATCAACCCGACAAAGGCTTTAGTGATGGCCATGGTCGATCGGTAGGCTTCGACGGAAAGCTGCTTCCGCGATCGGCACCCAGCCTATGGAACAGTGCCTTTTTAGATCGCTTCTTTTGGGATGGCCGAGCCAAGACTTTAGAAGAGCAAGCTAAAGGACCACTGTATGCCCCTGAGGAAATGAACAATAAGCCAGTAGAGTTGCTCGAACGTCTAAATCGAAACAAAGAGTACCAAAGACTTTTTAGTGAGGCTTTTCCTGGCAGCACTGTGATCGAAGAGCCACAACTGCTAATGGTACTGGCAGCATTTCAAGCTTCCTTAATTTCTTTAAATAGTCGCTACGATCGCTATGCTCACGGTGACCACAAAGCACTAAATGCCGAAGAGATAGCCGGCATGAATGTATTTCGCTCTTTTGTCGCGCGCTGCAGCGAATGCCATACACCGCCATTGTTTACCAACAACCAAATCGCCGTTATTGGCACCCCCGAGCCAGAGGGTATGGTGTTAGATATTGGCGCTGAGAAAACCTTTAACAGCAGCGTACTAAAAGGTGGCTTTAAAGTGCCCACTTTAAGAAACATCGAATTTACCGCGCCCTATATGCACTCCGGTGTGTTCCCAAGCTTACGTGAAGCCACAGAGTTTTATAACAAGGGCCGCGGCCATGCGGTTCCTAATGGCGTAGAGATGCAAATCCATTGGCATATTTGGGAGCCCAATCTGAAAGAAGAAGAATTAGATTTAATCGTCAGCTTTATGAAAACGTTGAGCGATGAAACCTTTAAACCCGAAACACCTAAACAGCTGCCCTCTGGCCTGCCAGTGCTTGCTGATATACCAGCCGCAAGCAAGGAAAGCAAAGACAGCACCCCACAGACAGCAATGAGAAGATAACAATGAACAAAAGCCTTTTACTCGCTGCCATCACCTTAGCCGTAGGTTTTGGACTTGGACAGTTTCTGGCCAAAGACAAAGCCCCAGTTATTCAGGCTAATCAGGTGGATAAAAGCTTCGCAGGTGGTTATCAAGCCGAGCAAGATGAAAACTTGAACGCCGAAGTAGATTTTGTCTTACCCGGTAGCGGCGATACTATAACGGTAAGCCCTGGTGAAAAAATTCAAGATGCCGTGATTGCCGCCAAGCCAGGCGATACCATCATGGTGATGCCCGGCCGCTATGAAGAGACCATTTATATCGATAAAGACAGTATTCGTTTAGTCGGTATTATCCAAGAAGGACAACGCGCCGAGCTGAATGGTCGAGGTGAATTAAACGATGCCATTTTGTATTCTGGCAACAATATTACTGTCGAAAATTTTCTTATCACCAAATACAAAGGCAATGGCATTATGGGCCAGGCCGGTAATAATTTTGAGATTCGCGGCAATGTAATTGTTGATACCGGCGTATACGGAATTTTCCCGCAGCTAGGCAAAAACGGCATCGTTTCCCATAATATTATTTCAGGTATTGAAGACGCCGCCATTTACGTGGGTATGAGCGATAATGTTCACGTCGCCCATAACGAGGTATTTGATTCAGTAGCCGGTATTGAAATAGAAAACAGCCGCCACTGTATCGTGGAAGATAATTATGTTCATAATAATACCGGCGGCATCCTAGCTTTTATTACTCCTGGCCTGCCCATCAAAACCACTTACGATGTCATCATTCGAAACAACTTTGTAGTTGGCAATAACCATCCGAATTTTGGCGCACCAGGGTCCACTGTAGCTGGCATCCCGCCTGGAACCGGCATCTTGGTAATGGCCGCTGATGAAGTAGTTATTGAAGATAATATTATTACCGATCACAAAACCGCTGGCATTATGATCACCGATCACTATAACGCGCCTAACACCACAATCGATGAAGGCTCCGATCCTTATCCAGATAAAGTAGCGATTTTGGATAATCTAATGATGCGTAACGGTTATGACACCATTGATGAAGTCAAAGCACTGATGCTTACCGAGCTCAAAACGGGTGATCCTGATATTATTCGAGCTGGGAAAAGCAGCGACAGCTGCATCAACAACCGTCATCGCTACATCACTGTGGGCATCAACGATTTTAAAGATTGTGATTTTAACAACACTGATGACGTTGTAACTTACAGTTTATCGGAGCCAGTACCACCGAGAGAAATTACTGCAGAAAACAAAGGCAAGATTGCCTATTTGGGTATTTGTACCGGTTGCCACAGTTATACAGGCCGAATTGTTGGCCCTCCGGTTCAGCTAATTCAAGCTTTATATATGGAAAACCCACAGGGCCTTGCGGATTACATTGCGAACCCAACCAAGAAACGCGACGACTATCCAGAAATGCCACCGCAGAATTACCTAGATGAAGATACTCGTTTGGCGGTTGCTGAGTACATGTTGAGCCGTACTAACTAGAATTCAAAAGAAAAGGGGTCAGATTCCCAAAACAAAAAATGGGCCTAGTGGCCCATTTTTTGTTTTGGGAATCTGACCCCGGAGCTACTCGATCAGCGCAGCTTATTCGGGAAGCGTTACATTCAACTCCAAAATAGAGCACTCATCATTATTATCAAGGTTCACCTTGACCTGCTCATCATCGATCTCAACATACTTTCGAATCACCGCAAGAATTTCCTGCTGCATCTTCTCGATATATTCCGGCTGCTCACGCTTATTACGCTCATGAGCTACAATAATCTGCAAACGCTCCTTCGCCACAGAGGCCGAGCTCGGCTTCTTTTGTGATCTGAAATAACTAAAAATACTCATCCTTAAGCCCCCATCAAACGCTTGAAGAAGCCCTTCTTCTCTATTTCCAAGAAACGATGTTCGATTTCCTCACCAAACAGACGACCTACAGCATCACTATAAGCCTTACCCGAATTAGACTCATCATCAAGAATAACTGGGCTACCTTGGTTAGACGCTTTTAACACCGCCTCACTTTCAGGAATAACACCTAGTAATTCAATCGCCAAGATTTCCTTCACATCTTCGACGCTAAGCATCTCGCCTTCTTCTACACGCTCAGGGTTATAACGAGTCACCAATAGTTTCTCTTCAACAACCTCGCCCTTTTCGGCTTTGCGGGACTTGCTTTGCAAAATACCCAAAATACGATCCGAGTCACGTACCGAGGATACTTCTGGGTTGGTTACAACGATCGCCATATCAGCAAAATACAAGGCCATCTGAGCGCCGCGCTCAATACCCGCAGGAGAATCGCAGACGATAAAATCGAAGTCTTCACTCAACTCATCAAGAACCTTTTCCACCCCCTCCTGAGATAACGCATCTTTGTCGCGAGTTTGTGATGCAGGCAAAATATAAAGATTATCAACGCGCTTATCTTTGATAAGAGTTTGCTTTAAATTAGACTCACCATTGATAACGTTTACAAAGTCATACACTACACGACGTTCGCAGCCCATGATCAAATCTAGGTTGCGCAGGCCCACATCGAAATCGATGATAACGGTTTTGTGGCCACGCTGAGCCAAGCCTGTACCAATGGATGCACTGGTGGTGGTTTTACCAACACCGCCCTTTCCTGATGTCACTACGATAATTTTTGCCACTCGTTCACCTACTTATCGTTAATTTTCGCGATTTCTAGTCGCTCGTCCTTTAATTGAATATGAGCTGTTTGCTTCCAAGCTTTATCTTTGAGCTCATCGCTTAATATAAAAATACCAGCAATCGAAACCAACTCGGCCTCCAACTGCTGACAAAATATTCTGGCATTACTATCGCCCTTAACGCCCGCAAGAGCACGACCTCGTAATGGAGCATAGATGTGCACATTGCCATCGGCTAAAACCTCAGCGCCCTCACTCACCTGTGCTAAAACGATAAGATCGCAGCCTTCTGCATAGATTTGCTGACCGCCCCGCACAGGTCGCTCAATGATTTTAGCCGGCCTATGTACTAGCTTCTCTTGAATCTCAACCCGTGTTTCTATGATGGTTTTAACGGCTTCAGGTTCCGGTGGAATATCACCCTGCTGGCTAGCTGACGGAACTGCCTCCAAGCTCATCTCGACCTGTTCCCCATCACCTACTACAGCACAGGGCTGCTCTTGAGCACTATTATCTTCTCCGGCCTCCTGAACTGATGCTGATCGAGCAGCACCTGGTAAAACCGGCAGACCTGTTTGCTTCACCGCATCCAGCAACTCATCAGCTACGGCCCGAAAGGCCATAGGGTGCAGGCCCACTTCAAAGCAGTCGCCAATTAAGGCATGAAAATCAACCACTGAATCAGGGCTAAACTTTTCCAGGCTAATAACCACCGCCGAATCCGCAAACAGCTGTGGCGCCTGAGACACCTTATTCTGCAATTGATTGAGAAAATCAGAGGAGGGGTAGTTTTTCAGCTCCAATACTATGGAGGTGATATTACTTCCTTTTAACTGGAAGCAGACTTCAGATACACTCATTACTGCCAAAGGGCCTTATATAAAACTCGCCAAAGGCGCTAGTTTACTGGCTTTGAGGGAAAAAGGTAGTGCAAAATCCCAGCCCTATGGGCACAGGGAAATATTGAACACTTTTCAAACAAAAAATCAGCGCCCGCCAGCCACATCAATAAAACTTCCAGTCACATAAGACGCCTCATCCGATAGCAGCCATGCGATCACCTTAGCCACCTCTTCTGGCTGGCCGCCACGCTGCAAAGGAATTTGACTGGCTAAGCGATCAACACGGCCTGGCTCACCCCCATCGGCATGCATATCGGTATAAATAAAACCCGGGCGAACGCCGTTGACTCGAATATTCTTGCTAGCCAGTTCTTTGGCCAAACCAATAGTCATGCTATCGAGAGCGCCTTTTGAGGCAGCATAATCGATGTATTCATTAGGTGATCCTGTGATGGCTGCCAAGGAGGATACATTGACAATGGCCGAGCCTGACTGCATTCGCTTTATCGCCTCTTGTAAGCAATAGAAACTTCCGAGAACATTGGTATCAAGAATTTTCTGAAAACGATCTTCGCCGATATCTTCAAAGCGACACTGCGCGTATAAAATTCCCGCATTATTAACAAGATGGGTGATTGGCCCGCACTGCCGATCAATATCTTCGAATAATCTCAAGACTTCCGCCCGCTGGCTGATATCCGCTTGCAGCGTATAGGATTCGCCCCCAGCAGTTTCGATTTCTTTACTTAATACCTCAGCGGCTTGACGATTTTGGCGGTAATTAATAATTACGGTATAAGCTGAAGCTGCCAGCTCTTTTGCGACCGCTGCACCTATACCTCGACCGGCGCCGGTGATTAAGACTCGCTTTGTCATATACTCGCTCACTATTAACTTATTAAACCGCAAGGCACAAAAAAGCCCGCATCAGCGGGCTTTTTTTTTCGAACATCACTTAGGCATCGGGATTGCCGTAGCTCATCAAACGCTCATAGCGTTGTTCGAGTAGTTCTTCGAGTGGCACTTGGGCCAAGCGATCGACCTGCTCTACCAAGTGAGTTTTTAAACTGGCCGCCATGGCATCGATATCTCGGTGGGCACCACCTAGGGGCTCTGGAATAGTAGTATCAACAATACCCAAGTTTTCCAGATTGTCAGAAGTCACCCCCATAGCCTCAGCGGCCAGTGGAGCTTTTTCAACTGTTTTCCAAATGATATTGGCACAGCCTTCTGGTGAGATAACAAAGTAGGTGGAATACTGCAGCATATTGAGCTGATCACCCACACCAATTGCCAATGCACCACCAGAGGAGCCTTCACCGATAACGGTACAAATAATCGGCGTGCGCAGACGAGACATTACCGCCAAGTTTTGTGCGATTGCTTCAGAGATACCACGCTCCTCTGAATCGATACCTGGGTAGGCCCCTGGGGTGTCGATTAAAGTGAGCACTGGCATTTTAAAACGCTCAGCCATTTCCATTAAGCGCAGAGCCTTGCGATAACCTTCCGGGCGCGGCATACCAAAGTTGCGGCTAACCTTCTCGGTAACACTGCGACCTTTTTCTTCGCCGATAACCATTACGGGCTTGCCTTCCAAACGGCCAACACCACCAATGATAGCCTTGTCGTCACCGAAGTGGCGATCACCGTGCAGCTCATCCCAATCATCAAAGATGCGAGCAATATAGTCAGAGCTATAAGGGCGCTGTGGATGACGGGCTACTTTTACGATATCCCATGGGCTTAGATTGGAGTACAAGCTTTCGGTCAGCTTGTTGCTCTTTTCACGCAGTTTGCTGATCTCTTCGGTGATATTGAGATCGTTATCCGCACTCACCAACTGAAGCTCTTCGATCTTTGCTTCTAGGTCAGCAATGGGCTGCTCAAAATCCAGATAATTCGGGTTCATAGGTGCTTGGGCGCCTTTACACTAATGGGGTCTTTAGCAAAATCTTAGAGCCACAAAGTGCTCAAAAAACCTACAATCATTCAGCGCCTATACAGCTTGATTTTGGGCTGTTTTGGCACCGAATGTGCGGTGATTTCACCATCATTTAAATAGCCGTAACGATACGCGAAAGCGTCTCTGGAGTCGACTATAATTCAGCCTTTCAAGACGGACAAACTCGCCAATTGAGCTGCCAATTTACACTCAATAAACCAAGCTTACCCGTTCACTGCCAAGACTGGACTTCAATTCATCAATCAGCTCGTCATTGGGGGCCACACGCCAGCGCCCACCCAAGACCAGCTCCGCCTGGGCATCTTGGCGACTATACTCCACTAATAATGGGCAACCCTCTTGGTTAAGGTGCGGGTTAAAAACGCCCGCCAAGCTAGCAATAAAGCCCTTCGGCATGCTGCTACTGTCGATTTGCAACTTAAGGCCACGAGCTCGCTGCTGCCTAGCTTGAGTAAGACTGGAAACCGCATCGGTGCTCATTTTCAAGCCACCAGAGTAGTCATCGTGGCTAACCTTACCGGTTAAAATCAGCAAGTTATCTTTCGCCAACAAATCTTTAAACTTCTCAAAGGCCTCTGGGAAGATTGCCACATCAATACGGCCGGTGCGATCATCCAGCGAAACGATCGCCATAGAAGCGCCTTTCTTTGTCTTCATTACCCGCATATCGACCACCAAACCGCCCACTTGCTGGGATTCTTTATCGGCGCGAAGGTCACTAATGCGCGAGCTTACCAGGTGCTTCATCTCAGCATGGTATTCATCAATGGGGTGGCCCGTCAGGTAAAGGCCCAAAGTGGAGCGCTCTCCTTCTAAGCGCTCTTTCAAACTCCAGCGACGAGTGCGATCAGCAAACTCTTCATAAACATCACCTGCCGATGCTTGTGGTACTACCTCGCCAAACATATCCATCATGCCGGCGTTGGCGTTGGCGTTGGCTTGTTCGGCCGCTTTAACGGCCTCAGGAATAGCTTCCATTAAAATGGCGCGAGATAAATCCAAATCGCTTTGCGGTCCAACCGAATCGAATGCACCACAGCGAACTAAAGCCTCTAGGGCACGTTTATTAACTTTGCGCGAATCAACACGGGCACAGAAGTCAAAAAGATCACTAAATGGCCCCTCTTTCCGAGCATTCAATATGGCTTCAACAGGGCCTTCACCTAAACCTTTAATCGCTCCCAAACCGTATACCACAGCATCTTCATCGTTTACCGAGAACTGGAACTCACCCATATTCACATCAGGTGGTAACATTTTGAGCTTCATCTCGCGACATTCTTCGATAAAGGTTACAACCTTTTCGGTTTTATCCATATCCGAAGACATAGTAGCCGCCATAAACTGCGACGGATAATGAGCTTTTAGCCAAGCGGTCTGATAAGAAACTACCGCATAAGCGGCCGAGTGAGATTTGTTAAATCCGTAACCGGCGAACTTCTCTACCAAGTCAAAAATTTTCATGGCAAGAGAGCCATCGATTCCTTGGCTGATCGCACCCTCTTCAAAAGTAGAACGCTGTTTGGCCATTTCCTCAGGCTTCTTCTTACCCATAGCTCGACGCAGCATATCTGCACCACCCAAGGTATAGCCGGCTAGCTCCTGGGCGATCTGCATTACCTGTTCCTGGTAAACGATAACGCCATAGGTAGGCTTTAGAATGGGCTCAAGTTTTTCATGCTGGTATTTAGCATCGGGGTAGGCAACTTCAGCACGGCCGTGCTTACGGTTTACGAAGTCATCAACCATGCCCGAATCCAATGGTCCCGGACGGAACAGCGCCACCAGTGCGATCATGTCTTCAATATTATCGGGCTGTAAGCGCTTAATGAGATCCTTCATACCACGGGATTCCAGCTGGAATACTGCGGTGGTTTCTGCGCGCTTTAATAGCGCGAAAGTTTCGTCATCATCAAGGGGGATTGCGGCAACATCCAGCTCCGGCTCACCCTTGGCCAGCAGGCGCTTATCGATCATCTTTTTCGCCCAATCGATGATCGTTAAAGTACGTAGACCTAAGAAGTCGAACTTAACCAGGCCCGCCGATTCCACATCGTTTTTATCATATTGGGTAACGAGGCCCGCGCCAGTTTCATCACAATACAAGGGCGCAAAGTCGGTCAGCTTAGTGGGAGCAATTACTACACCACCGGCGTGTTTACCTACGTTACGCGCTACACCTTCTAGCTGCTTGGCCATATCCCAAATTTCTTGGCCATCGGCATCGTCGGCCAAAAATTCACGCAAGGCTTCCTCACCATCGTAAGCTTTGGCGAGAGTCATACCTGGGTCAGCAGGGATTAGCTTAGAAAGCTTATCCGCCAGGCCATAGGATTTACCCTGGGCGCGAGCCACATCACGCACCACCGCTTTCGCGGCCATCGTACCAAAGGTAATAATCTGCGATACCGCGTCTTTACCGTAGCGGCGCGCGGTGTATTCAATCACTTCTTCTCGACGGTCCATGCAAAAATCGATATCGAAGTCGGGCATGGATACACGTTCAGGGTTTAGGAATCGCTCAAACAGCAAATCGTATTCTAGCGGATCGAGATCGGTAATTTTTTGAGCGTATGCCACCAAGGAACCGGCACCGGAGCCCCGGCCAGGCCCTACAGGAATGTCGTGATCTTTTGACCACTGAATAAAGTCCATTACGATCAGGAAGTAACCCGGGAAACCCATTTGCATAATAATATCGAGCTCGAACTGCAAACGGTCGGTATATTCTTTTAACTGCGCAGGGTAATCTTCTGCTTGTTTATCGGGCAGAATAATTTCCAAGCGCTCGTACAAACCTTCATAAGATATCTTCTGGAAGAAGATATTGGTTTGTAGCATTTCTCTATATTCTTTTTCTTCTTCGCGACCCGCCCACTTTTCTTCCATCGCTTTAGCGGCCCAGCCAGCTAAAGTCTCATAGGGAATATGTTCTTTAAAAAATGGATCGGATTCAAAGTCATCGGGAATGGGGTAATCCGGTAGATAGTAAGTCCCCAATTCGATATCAACACTACAACGCTTGGCAATTTCTACGGAGTTTTGCAGGGCTTCGGGAATATCGCTAAACAACTCTTCCATTTCAGCCGGGCTGCGCAAATATTGTTGATCGGAATATTTACGCTCACGACGCTTATCATCAAGGGCCATACCCTCACCGATACACACTCGCGCTTCGTGCACTTCAAATTCTTCCGCCGCCAAGAAGCGTACATCGTTGGTAGCTACTACCGGGCAATTGAAACGCGCTGCTAAATCCACCGCCGCATGCAAATAATCTTCTTCGTGTTCACGCCCAGTGCGCTGCAACTCAAGATAAAAACGATCGGGGAAATGCTGCAACCAGCGCTGCAAGGATTCTTCCGCTTGCGCTTGACGATCGGCCAATAAAGACAAGCCAATATCACCGTGACGACCACCAGATAAAACGATGATGTCATCACTCTTTTCTTCCAACCACTCACGCTTTAAATAAGGGTGCGCATGCACCTGACCTTCTTGGTAGGCCCTTGAGATAAGTTCGGTGATATTACGGTAGCCTTTGGGGCCCATTGATAGCAAGGTTATCAATGTGGGTTTGCCCTCAGCGTCTTCAGGCGCCATCCAAAAATCAGCGCCTGCGATAGGCTTAACACCTGCCCCATAGCAGGCATTATAAAACTTGATCAAACCATAGAAATTACAGTGATCCGTAACCGCCACCGCCGGCATGCCCATTTCAGCTACTTTGGCGACAAGGGGCTTAATACGGACGATACTGTCTACCAAAGAGTATTCAGTATGGAGTCTCAAATGGATAAATGAGGTGGACATGGAGTCTCGCTAATTATTATTGGGCTGGCTTCAATGCCCTACCCATTAGAAAAATACACAGCCCTTATTCAGACATTACTCAGACTGAATGGCAAGGCTTTTGGCCCTTGAATTTTTACTCAAGCCAAACAAAAACGCCCGCTACTGCGGGCGCCTAGCGACTACATTTCTGCAATCACTTATTAGCTTTCGCAAAATCCAACATACGCTGTAATGGCTTCATTGCTGCGGGAATCAGATCCTCATCAACGAAAATCTCATTTTCAGGCTTATCAAATACGCTGGCCAAAGCTTCCAGTTCATTCATCGCCATCCACGGGCAATTGGCGCAGCTGCGACAAGTCGCGCCCGAGCCTGCCGTTGGGGCAATATAGAACTCTTTCTCTGGGCATAGCTGTTGCATTTTGTAAAAAATGCCCTGATCTGTTGCCACGATAAATTGCTGGTTTGGCAAGGTTTGAGCCGCATTAATTAGCTGTGAGGTAGAGCCCGCAACATCGGCCAGCTCAACAACAGCTTTAGGCGACTCTGGGTGAACAAGCACTGCAGCATCAGGGTACAAAGCCTTAAGGTCCTGAATGCCCTTCGCCTTGAACTCTTCGTGCACAATACAAGCGCTATCCCACAAGATCATGTCGGCGCCCGTTTGATCAGCCACGTAAGTCCCTAAGTGCTTATCAGGTGCCCAAATAAACTTCTCACCCTGAGCATCTAAATGATCAACCACATCGAGAGCAATAGACGAAGTCACCACCCAGTCGGCACGCGCCTTAACAGCCGCCGAGGTATTGGCGTAGACAACTACCGTGCGATCTGGATGCTGATCACAGAACTCCGAAAACTCATCAATTGGACAACCCAAATCTAAAGAGCAGGTCGCTTCTAGATTTGGCATCAGAACACGCTTATTGGGGGTCAGTATTTTAGCTGTCTCTCCCATAAACTTAACGCCGGCTACGATTAAAGTATCGGCATCATGGTCACGACCAAAGCGAGCCATTTCCAAGGAATCAGACACGCAGCCACCGGTCTCCTCGGCCAAAGCTTGGACGATAGGATCGGTGTAGTAATGCGCCACCAGTACCGCATTATGCTCCTTTAACTTGGCTTTGATTTTTTCTTTATAGGCCGCTTGTTGCTCGGGAGTAAACTTTGGGGTCTGGCTAAGATTGGCGATATGATCTTTAACTAAGTCATAGACATCCTTTGAATGTCTATCGCTCACAATGGTCATGCATTTATCCAACTGGCTAATCGGAGGGCGATTCTACCACATATCTGCCAGAGCCCAGCAATACTGGGCAATTTCAATCGTGAAGAATCATAAAGCCAACCAGGGCATGACCTGAAAGCGTAGTTTGCACTCACACCAAAGAGAATTTAAACGTCAATACTTTTGTCCAACCAGGCCAATATATCGCTGAACACCTGCTCTGCATTGGTTTCATTAAGCATTTCGTGTCGACCACCGCGATAGAGCTTATAGTCCGGCTTTAGGCCCGCTTGCTCATAGGCAAGGCGCATAGCCCTTAGGTTTTTGGTGTCCTCATGAACCGGGTCAGCCGTGCCTGATAGAATCATCATGGGGAGGCTTTTCGGAATGCTGGAAATAGCCTGCGCATCTTGCCCTGCCAACATTCCCGCAAAGAACTCGGCCATGCTGCCATTACTCAACACAAAACCACAGGCCTCATCGGCAATATAAGCCTGCACCGCTGAGGCATCTCGACTTAACCACTCAAAACCGGTATCACCTCCGTTTTTAAAAGGCTTGTTATTGCCATCAAACACCAAAGCTTTAAGCAGCCCGCTATTACCAGCCTCAGTCAGACGCCAAGATTCAAAACGAGCCACCAAACGCCCCACCTTGCTTAGAGCCTTGTTTACAAAGCCAGGAGAACCCGATAAAACGACACCCGCGTATGGCTCTTCTATATCGGTGATTAGCTGTTGAGAAAGCACAGCCCCCATACTGTGGCCGAAAAGAAACAAGGGCAGTCCAGGGTTCTGCTCGCGCGCGATTCCTGCCAGCTCAGCCATATCGTCTAGGCAGCCTTCCCAGCCTCGCTTGCCCATATGCCCATAACTGCTAGGAATAGAGCTTTTACCGTGACCACGGTGATCAGCACCATAAACGCTGTAGCCGTTAGCATTTAGAAAGCGTGCAAAGCGATCGTAGCGAGCAATATGCTCCCCCATACCATGGGCCAACTGCACAACAGCCTTGGGGGTTTCAATTCGCCAACTGCAGCGATAAAGCTTGTCGCCATGAATGGCCTTTTGCCATTCCTCGAATTGGGTTTCTGGGTTATGGCTCATGTACTGCCTTTTATTGTTATTTGGAATAGCTGGGTACTATAAAGCGCGAGCTTGATTGGGGGAAGGGGGTAGGCTGGGCTTGTTTACTACTTCTGTGAGGAGAGGTGTGGATTCTGATTGTGTTGTTTTGGATTAAGCACCTCGGCTGCGAGGCGGGGTCAGAACCCATGGGTTCTGACCCCATTTTGGAGCCGAGGTGTTGAATTGGATCGATTGACTATAAGAACAGGAAAAATGGGGCTTTGTTAAAACTTAGCCATACCACTTGCATCGTGCAGGTACTCGGGGTTGAGGTGTTGAATTGGATCGATTGACTATAAGAACAGGAAAAATGGGGCTTTGTTAAAACTTAGCCATACCACTTGCA
>NZ_CANMSS010000013.1 GCF_947500695.1 uncultured Pseudoteredinibacter sp. | reverse complement strand
TGAAGAGGGATCTGACCCCGTTAAGGCTGGCGCAACCTCAGCCGCACTCGACGAAATAGAATTGGGGTCAGATCCCGTCTCAATTGAAACCACGACTCAATCAACTGCAGCATTTTTATCAAAGTGGGATCTGACCCCGATTAGGCTTGCGCAACCTCAGCCGGACAAAAAACCAAGACATAAAAAAACCGGAGCAAGCTCCGGTTTCTTCTTTAACTAAAAACTAAAACTTATTTAGCGTTCTTAGCACGCTTGCGTTCGTTTTCAGTTAGTAACTTCTTACGCAGACGAATGCTCTCTGGTGTTACTTCTACCAGCTCATCATCTTCAATAAACTCTAGCGCCTGCTCAAGAGTGTGCTTGATTGGCGGAGTAAGAATAGTGGCTTCATCAGTACCCGATGCACGTACGTTGGTTAGCTGCTTACCCTTAGTTGGGTTTACCGCCAAGTCATTACTGCGCGAATGAATACCGATAATCTGGCCTTCGTAGATATCAATACCGTGACCCAAGAACAAACGACCACGATCCTGCAAGCTGTATAGGGAGTAGCTCAAGGTTTTACCCTTCACCATAGAAACCAATACGCCGTTTTGACGCTTAGCCACTTCACCCTGCTTTACTTCACCGTAGTGATCGAAGATGCTGGTCATGATACCTGAACCCGAAGTTAGGGTTAGGAACAAGCCACGGAAACCAATCAAACCACGCGAAGGAACGATAAATTCTAATTTAACGCGACCTTTTCCATCTGGCTCCATATTAGTCATTTCAGCTTTACGTAAGCCAAGCTCTTCCATGACCGAACCTTGATGCTGCTCTTCAACGTCAATCACAACCGCTTCAAAAGGCTCTTGCATTACGCCATCGATTTCTTTTTGAATTACTTCAGGGCGGGATACACCCATTTCAAAACCTTCACGGCGCATGGTTTCAATCAGTACCGACAAGTGCAATTCACCACGGCCTGATACGATAAATTTATCAGCGCTATCACCCTGCTGTACACGCAGTGCTACGTTGTGAATCAATTCCTGATCCAAGCGCTCTTTAATATTGCGCGAAGTAACCAGCTTACCCTCTAAGCCCGCGAACGGAGAATCGTTAACCATAAAGGTCATCGATACGGTTGGCTCATCAACGCTCAATGCTGGTAGAGTTTCAACATTATCTGGATCACATAAAGTGTCAGAAATACCCAAGCCATCGATACCATTGATACAAACAATGTCACCCGCGCTGGCTAATTCGGTGTCCACACGATCAAGACCCAAGTAGCCCTTAACGTTAAGTACTTTACCTTTACGAGTAGAACCATCGGCCGCTGCAATCACAACCTGCTGGTTTGGCTTTAACGTACCGCGAGAAATACGGCCAACACCAATTACGCCCACGTAGCTGTCATAGTCCAAAGCGGAGATTTGCATTTGGAAAGGCGCTTCTGGATCAACCTTAGGTGCGGAAACGCGCTCGGTGATCATTTCGAATAGCGGGGTCATGTCTTCAGCCAAGTCATCTGGCTCTTGACCGGCAACACCATTTAGCGCCGAAGCGTAAATGATTGGGAAGTCTAGCTGCTCATCAGTCGCACCTAAACGATCGAATAGATCGAAAACTTGATCGATTACCCAATCAGGACGCGCGCCCGGACGGTCAACTTTGTTGACCACAACGATTGGGTTCAAGCCTTTCTCAAAGGCCTTAGAGGTTACAAAGCGAGTTTGTGGCATTGGGCCATCTACCGCATCAACCAATAGCAATACTGAATCCACCATCGATAGTACACGCTCTACCTCACCACCGAAGTCGGCGTGCCCAGGGGTGTCCACGATGTTAATGCGATAGCCATTCCACTCAATGGCGGTGTTCTTCGCCAAGATAGTAATACCGCGCTCTTTTTCCTGGTCGTTGGAATCCATCACACGCTCGGCGCCTTCATCACGACGGCTCAAGGTGCCAGATTGGCTCAGCAACTTATCAACTAGGGTGGTCTTGCCATGGTCAACGTGGGCAATAATGGCAATATTGCGTAAATTCTCGATCACAATGTATCTCTCTAAAAAACAGCCCAGCTGGGCGAAGAAGCGCGGCATTATACAGAGACTGCCTGACGAAATCATGAGCAATTTAGGTTTTTTATGGGGGATCGAGTGACTTTGTTACAGAAGGGGATGCAAAGCGAGGCAAAGGGCCTCAAAGAGCCTGTTAGTAAGCACAAACTACCCAAATGCTTACCGGTAGAATATTGGGGTCCGGCTATAAAGAGCAGGTTTTAAGGGCCCGCCCTCATAGAGATTTACTGCCAACCGTAGCGACTGCCTTTTTCCTTACGCTTAGCTTTGGTTTTTTCGTTTTCGTTTTTAATCAGCTCATACTTAGCCAAGCTGAGCTTTGATTTATCAGAAGCACAATTCACATAATAGTGATCGCTTTTGCCGCCGCCCATTTCATTCTCGTACAAATAGGCTTCCATATAGACCAGATATTGGCCTTTTTTATTGTCCAAGCGGCTAGAGCGGGTATCTACCGATAGGGTTTTTAACTGCTTACCCAAGCTTTTGCGGGTATAGCGCTCACATGCAATGCGAGCATCATTGAGGCTAAGCTTGCCATACACCGGAATACCGTCACTGAAGGTATCTGGATCAGCCAGAGCAGGCCCTTGATTTGCGACAAACATACCGACAGCTGTAGCCACCACCACCACGCCAATAAGGCCACCAATGACCTTCTTCTGTTTACTTTGGGATTCCTGTGACTTCTTTGCCATGCTTGTTCGCTCGCTGCGCTGCTATCTTGTCTCTACTGAGGCTATCGGACAAACGGTTATCTTCTTGAGCTGTATTTGGCATAAAAGCTCAAAAACTGACACCGAATGCCCCAATTCCCTAAGAGTATAGTTAGCAATTCCTAGCCTGCAGGCTTTTCACGCATATCGCGATAACATAAGCGGCTTAATTTAGGATGGTTTAACAAGCGGGTTAACAAAGCGACTAGCAGCAAGGAAAACAGTAATCGCCCCCAGAAGATGGCATTAAAATCTGCACCCAGCAGTAAAATCAGTAAGGTATCTTCGATAAGGCTGTGCAATAAGCTCAACATCATGATGGCGCTAAAGACATCCTTGGGCTCTACCCTTCCCTGACGCGCCTCATCAATTAAGATACCACCACCAAAGGCCATACCCAGTGTGATGCCGGTAATTGTAATGGTCATGGCGCTTTTGGCGATACCCAGTAATTTAAGCACCGGCGCCAAGCACCAGGCGATCAGGGCCTCCACGCCCAACACCCTAAGCAGACGCAGCACAGCCAGCAATAAAGCCACAATCAAGAAGATCACCACAAAGCTCAGTAGCTGCTCCTGGGCCCAGCCCCACCACGTGGTCGCCTGTTCAAAATCAGGCTGCCATAACAGCTCTGCCGCCTGGTCTTGGGGCCAGAACTCATAAGCAAGCTTGATCAGCCAAGCAAAAACAATTGCACCCACAATGCGCAGCACCAGGCTAAAGACCACCGAGACACCAGCCTGACGGGCAATCGCCACCTCCATGGGCAAGCCATGAGCAATCAGCATCATCGCCCCTAAAATGCTGATTTGGGACTGACTTAAAGGCTCACCTAACTGCACATACACCAACATGCCGGCGTAAATATTGGACAGCATAGTCGCGGCCCACACCAAGGACATGGAATCAGGTAGGCCAACTGCCTGCATAAGCGGAGCAAGAAAGTCGGCCAATAACTCATTAAAGCCCCACTGATCGAGCAATTTCACAGCAATAACAACTGGCAGCATGACTTTAAATAGGCTCCAACAGACCCTTTGAGTCTCGGCCCACCAATCGTTAAAGAACTTCTGCACTACCACCACCTCTTCGATATACAGCGCCTTCAAAATAAGGCCTTCAGATTAAAGGTATTGTGCCTGATGTGACTATCGAATTATTTTGTATTTGTAGGCTTATGGCTAATATTTGATTTATTATGAACACATTACTTTATTGAGTTTCTTATAAAGCAAGAAAAATGAAATCTTATAATCTAGACCGCATAGACATCGCCATCTTGTCTCAGCTCCAGCAAGACAACCGCATTGCCAATCAGGCACTGGCTGCCCAAGTGGGCTTGTCACCACCCGCCTGTCTGCAAAGGGTTAAGCGCTTGCGGGAAAGCGGGATCATTTTGCAGGAAGCCGCCATGCTCGATCCGCAGCTTGCTGGGCACGGCTTGCAGTTGATTGTCAGCGTTGAAATGGAACGTGATCGGCAAGAAATCTATCGCGAGTTTCGCGAGGCAGTACTAGCGGCAAAAGAAGTTACCCAATGCTATCAAGTCACTGGTGAAGTGGATTTTATTTTACTGATATCGGTGCGCGATATTCACGCCTATGAAAAGTTTATTGACCGCGTATTGCACAGCAATAGCAACATTCGAAAATTTCACAGCTCCATTTCCATTCGAACCGTGAAGTTTGAAACCGCCTTAAATTTAGAAGAGCATGGCGATTAATGCTCTTCTAAATTTAGCAATCGCCTTTAGACAAAAGCTCTAGACATCAGCTCTTAGATAAAAGCCCCCAAGATAAAAGCTATAGGCCACTAAGGGCGATAAACGCCAACGGCATAACCATCGTCAGCCAAATGACTGGCATGCAAGCGGCTCATAATGCCCTTATCGCAATATAGATAGTAAGGACCACCTTCTTTTAAGCTCGCCGCTTTGGTACTGAGACTATAAAAAGGAATGCAAATAACTTCTTGCTCAGGAAGTTTCAGCGGACTTTGCTCTACCTCGTCTGGGTGACGAATATCAATCACCTTCGCTGCAGCTGGCAGCTGTGCAAGAATTTCTACTTCAACGCTTTCCTGCTCTGTATCCGCCATGATTTCATCAATGGTCTGCACATTGCGATCGCTTACTGCACGCTCTAGCACAGAGAAGTCAAAATTTTCTTCCTGCTCTAGAACATCTTCCATCTTAGCAGCAGTGGTTGGCTTCTTAGAGATTACGCCACAATACTCAGGCATAGCCGCAGCAAATTCTTCTGTGCCGATTTTACGTGAGATATCGATAATGTCGTTTTTATCCATGGTGATCAACGGACGCAACACCAAGGTATCAGTTACCTTATCGATGACAGATAAATTTGTAAGCGTCTGACTAGAAACCTGGGCCACGCTTTCACCTGTAACTAACGCCTGAATTTCCATCTCGTCGGCGACTTGCTCAGCGGCACGTAACATCATGCGCTTAAGGATCACTCCCATATGGGAGTTCTTTACGTTTTTAAGAATCTCGCCCACAACTTCTTCAAAAGGCACAGTTACAAAACGCACCTTGTGAGAAGAGCCGAATTTATTCCACAAATAAAATGAAACTTCCTTTACGCCAATCTCATGCTCACGGCCACCCAAATTAAAAAAGCAATAATGGGTACGTAAGCCGCGCTTCAATGTGAGATAGCTGGAAACCGTTGAATCAAAACCGCCCGATATCAAAGACAAGACAGAATCCTGTGTCCCCATAGGGAAGCCACCCATACCCTGGCGCCTTGCTTCAACCACAAACAGCTGATTGTCTTTAACTTCCAGTTGCACAGTAATGTCGGCGTTTTTAAGGCTTACGCCTGCAGCCTCGGTGTGCTGGTTTAAACCACCACCTACATAGCGTTCTAAATCAGTAGAGGTAAATTCGTGACTGCCAGTGCGCTTTACTCGCACACAAAAAGTTTTACCCGCAAGCGCATCCTTCCAGTGCAGCATGGTTTTTTCAAACACATCATGCTGATCACCTAATGGGTATTGATGCACCAATGAGAAGTGCGCGATACCTGGCGTACAAGCCAACACCTGACTGATCTTCTGAATTAACTGCGGGTCATCGCCGTCCGCCATAACATCGATTTTTTCCCACTCACGGGTCACTTTGATGCCCGCGTCAATTGGGCGCAGCAAATCACGCAGATTATTGCGCAGTTGCTTAATAAAGCGCTTGCGTACAGGTGCGCTTTTAATGGTGATCTCTGAAAAAAGGCGAACAATAATGTGCATAAGTCTTGCTTTATACCTAATAAGGAATCGAGTAAAGAAACGAGGCCGCAATGCCAGCTAAAATGACGCCGAGCAGCGAGGGGGCGGGATTATAAAACAGTCGCCAGGATTTCTCACGGTTACTTTTTCATCAAATGACTTGTTTGTGGTTCTTTTTTGTTCAGCTCTGCACAATCCAGCCCAGCAAACTGCACCAAAAGCGCCCGAACGACAAACACCGCAGCAAATTGCACTATATTGGTGCTTTATTTTTCAAAAAACACCAATTTGGCGCACAATTTTGGTGCCATGGGTATCAAGGCCCTTAAAAACACTGGCTATCCGCCCTAAATAAGACTGGCATGGTATTTGCCATGTGTAGACCCGTATGCATTAAGGTCGCAGACCCGGCAAGGGAATAGACCGCGCATTTATTATATTAGCCATGACCATAGCACCCTGGAGGTTGAAGATGTCAGAGAATACCCTGAAGCTGATCGAAGAGAGCGAAGCCCGTTGGGTAGATCTGCGTTTTACCGATACTAAAGGTAAAGAGCAGCACGTAACGATTCCCGCCAAAGTTGTTGACGAAGATTTCTTCGAAGACGGCCAAATGTTCGACGGTTCTTCCGTTGCCGGCTGGAAAGGCATTAACGAGTCTGACATGATCTTGATGCCAGATGACGAGTCTGGTGTATTAGACCCATTCACCGACGAGCCTACCGTAATCGTTCGCTGTGACATTGTTGAGCCTTCCACTATGCAAGGCTACGAGCGTGACCCACGTTCAGTTGCTAAGCGCGCTGAAGAGTACTTGAAGTCTACCGGCCTAGGCGACACCGCTTTCTTTGGTCCTGAGCCTGAGTTCTTCGTTTTTGACGACGTAAAGTGGAAAGACGACATGAGCGGTTGCAGCTTCGAGATCAATTCTGAAGAAGCCGCATGGTCTAGCAACAAATCTTTCGCTGATGGCAACATGGGCCACCGCCCTCGCGTTAAAGGCGGTTACTTCCCAGTACCACCAGTAGACAGCCTACACGACATTCGTGCTGCCATGTGTAATGCCATGGAAGCCATGGGCCTAGACGTTGAAGTACACCACCACGAAGTAGCCACTGCCGGTCAGTGTGAAATTGGTGTGGTTTTCAACACCATGGTTAAAAAAGCTGACGAAGTTCAGATTCTAAAATACTGCGTACACAATGTTGCTCACGCTTACGGCAAGACAGCGACCTTTATGCCTAAGCCAATCGTTGGCGACAACGGTTCTGGTATGCACGTGCACCAGTCTTTCTGGAAAGATGGCGAAAACCAGTTTGCCGGTAACGGCTACGCTGGCCTATCTGAAACTGCCCTTTACTACACCGGCGGTATCATTAAGCACGCTAAAGCCATTAACGCTTTCTCTAACCCAGGCACCAACTCTTATAAGCGTTTGGTTCCAGGTTTTGAAGCGCCAGTTATGTTGGCTTACTCGGCTCGCAACCGTTCAGCCTCTATCCGTATTCCATACGTTGCCTCACCAAAAGGTAAGCGTATTGAAGCACGCTTTGCTGACCCAATTGCCAACCCATACCTGTGCTTCGCTGCTATGTTGATGGCTGGCCTAGACGGTGTTCAGAACAAGATCCACCCTGGCGATGCAGCCGATAAAGACTTGTACGACTTGCCAGCTGAAGAAGCAGCAGCAATTCCACAGGTAGCCGGTAGCTTGCGTGAAGCTTTGGATGCACTGGCTGAAGATCACGAGTTCCTAACTCGCGGTGGTGTTTTCACCGAAGACATGATCGAAGCTTACATCGACCTGAAGATGGAAGAAGTAAATCGCGTAGAGCAGACCACTCACCCTGTTGAGTTTGACATGTACTACAGCGTATAAGCTATTGATTGGGCAGGCGCCTTGAGCGTCCTGCCCAGTTTTATCTCTGTACATCACCCCCAATCTCAATCCCTCCCCCCCTCCAAACTCAACCCTTTATTAACCTAGTCACAGACAATTACCCTTTTCCCACACAAGCAAGCCTTAAAAAGTTGCCTATACTCAATAAAACAGCGCAAGAATAACTCTCAGATAGAGAGCCGAGTTGTTAGTGAACCTTGACCAATCAAGATTCACCTAAGCCTCACAACTGCAGGATAGATCGTGCATTGCATTACTCGTTTTCTTATTTTTTTGCTTCTCTGTAGCACGACACATGGCGAGTCTTTACCCCTACTCGCTCGCCATGGCCAAGAGCTCATTTCGCATATACATGATAAAGGCCAGCTGGGCACACCACGAGTAAGAGCACTTGCCCAAGATCAGCAAGGCTTTATTTGGATAGGCAGCGAGCATGGATTATTTCGCTATGACGGTTATGAATTCAAAGCTTATAGACCCGATAGCAATAACCCGCACAGCATTATCGAAGATAAAATCTACGCCCTGCTTGCCGCAAAAGACGGGCGCCTATGGATAGGAACAAAATCCACTCTGTCAGTTTATGACCCAGAGCTGGATCGCTTTTCCTTTTATCGAAATGATCCAGACGACCCCAACAGCTTAGCCAATAACGAAGTTTATCGTCTCTATGAAGACAAAAATGGAGGCATCTGGGCAGCAACCTATGACGGCATAAGCCATCTACCCTACGGTAAGCAAACTTTTACCAATTACCGAGCGGATGGCCCCAATGAGCAAAGGCTGAGCCATAGCACTGTGTTTGATATTATTGAAGATCGGCACGGGAAAATGCTCGTCGCGACAGATGGCGGAATCGATATTCTCGACCTTGAAAGCCAAACGATTCAATCCTTGCAAAGTTATAGCAATACCCCCGAAATCGAATCGAAAAGAGCCTATAACTTTTTTAAAGACTCCCAGCAAAGAATTTGGGTAGGCACGTACAGAGGGGGTTTACTATGGCTGGCCGACGACGACCGCACCGTTGTCCGCGGCCACCCAAGTCACTCTCAATTTCCAGCCCTACCACACGCCACCATTCGACACATTATCCAAGCGAATGAGCAGGAAATTTGGGCATCGGTATATGGCAAAGGCATTGCCGTCATCGATCGCCAATCTGGGCGATTTCTAAGAGCTTTAAGCACACAGCGCGGCTTCGATAACAGCTTGGCAAACAATACCGTGCACACCATGCTAAAAGACAAAACCGGCCTTATATGGATTGCCTATTTAGCGGGTAATCAAAGCTTAAGCACTGTTAACAGTAATGCGCCGGGCAGTAAAATTATTTACAGTCATGATAACAAGCAAAACCAGCTGGATATTAAAGAAGTCAGCGCCATGGGCAAACTGGGTGATGAGGGTTTTCTTCTTGCCGGGGAGGGGCTCAACTTAATAGATAAGAACGGCGACAAAATCCCCCTACCTAAATCGCTTCTAGAAGTCGACAAAGAACTCAGACACTTCAGCCAAAGCAGCGACCAGAACCCAATAAAATTGACCAATATAAAGACTCTGAGCGATGGCAGCACTGCTATTGTCTACCAGGATCGTCGTATAAAACGATACCAAAGATCCCAAGCATCTCTTGAAGACATCAAGGTAAATGACTTTTGTGATTCCCTCGGCGTCAGCAGTGTTATTGCAAACCATGCATGGTTTAGCTGCAATACACTTTCTCTGCTGCGCGTTAATTTGGCTAGCGGGGAAAATCAAGAATTCCGAATGGAGTCCCCCAACAATGTCATATACAGCTACACCAACAATATTATTCTTGACCAGCAAAATACTCTTTGGGTTTCATCGGAACACGGGCTTTTCTCATTAGAAAACGCACTCTCAGCAGACAGTGAATCAGCCCTCCACGCAAGCCACCTAGTGGGTGTCGATGTCAAAACCATTCACATGGATAAACGAGGGATTCTACGAGCCGACACAAGTAACGGTTTATTTGAAGGTCGCACAAAAGACTCTAAGATCCATTTTGAGAGGCTCAATAATATAAAAAGCGCTCCTCAAGGTTCGTTTTTTCTTGGTGTCATGGTCGAAGATAATGTCGGCCGTCTATGGGGCAGCAAAGGGGTTTTTGATAAGCGAAACAACAGCTTTTACCCATTAAACCAATCCGACGGCTATTTTTTAAGCCAAGGCAAATTAGCCGTATCCTACTCAGACAAAGAACTGCTTTTTTCAACGCCAAACGGGCTCATCTCCATACTGCCAGACACATTAAACATCCCACAACAAGCAGCAAACCTTGCTTTTAGCAATGTATCGCTAGATGGTGAGGCTTTAAATTTTTACAATCAGCCAAGTATCAGCATGAAGGCCGCTGAATCTACACTCTCCGTGGAACTAGCCATATTGGATTTTACCAACCCAGGAAAAAATCGATTTCAGTACAACCTGCAAAATGAACAAGGCCAATGGCAAAGTATCCCCCCTGGCCAGCATAGCTTACTGTTTAGCAATCTAGCACCCGGAAGTTACACGCTTCATCTAAGAGGGACAAACAGCAGAAATATTGAAACCATCCCCAACAAAGCCATAAGCATAGAAGTGCTACCACAGTGGTATCAATCAAATGCTTTCAAAGCTGCGTGTACTCTGCTGATCATTTTGGCTTTACTGGGTTTCTATCGACTCAGGTTGTACCAACACAAACAGGAAAAGCGAAAGCTTTCTAAACTGGTTTCGGACCGAACCCAAGAGCTACATCAAAAAAATAACGATCTAGAGCTGCGCGGCCAACAACTCGGCGAGGCTCTTGATGAGCTTATGGAAACCCAAGAACAACTACTGGAAAAAGAAAAGATGGCTGCTTTGGGAGAACTGGTTTCAGGGGTGGCTCACGAAGTTAATACACCACTGGGTATCAGCGTCACGGCCGCATCCCATCTCCACGATAGTAGCCGATCACTGCAAAGTAATTTTGAAGACGGGTCCCTCACCCAAGATATCCTCAAAAGCTACCTGAGAAATACCATCAAAACCACCAGCATAATCTTGGCAAACCTAAACCGCTCTTCCGAACTCATCCGCAACTTTAAAAATGTTTCCGTTGATCAACACAACGAGGTATTTTCAAAAATACAACTAAAGGATTATCTCAGTCAGATTCTCGAGACATTATCCCCGACCGTCAAAAATTCTAATTGCAAAGTACATATCCAATGCCCTGAGAACATAGTGCTGCACAGTTACCCAGGCATCGTCGCACAGCTGATTACCAATCTAGTTAATAACGCTATTCAACACGGCTGCGCGCCCAACAAAGGGGGTAATATTTATATTGATGTACACAGCCAGGATCAATCTGTGTTACTGGTTCACCGCGATGATGGTGTCGGAATTTCGCCAAGCATAAAGCGTAAAATTTATGATCCTTTTTTTACCACCAAGCGAGGCAAAGGCGGATCTGGCCTAGGCCTGAGTATAGTTTTTAATCTGGTCACTCAGCGATTAGGTGGCAGCATCGTTTGCAGCACCGAAGCCCCCGAAGGGGCAATGTTCGAAGTCACCTTGCCTAAGAACTTGGATCAGGCCGTCGACCAAGCCCAAGATCAAGCTGAATCTGAATACGAAGCACTAGCGGGTAAAAATGTGCTTCCTGACGAAAACGCATCTGAGCATTCCACTAGCAAAGATACTGAACTGCCAAGCACAAGCCCCTAGCCACAAAAAACAGCCCCCTCCAGAACATCATTCAATAAAAGCCACATTAAGCTCGTTTTTACTACTACCTTTTGCCTAGTCAGTTATAATTGCTCCCCATGCATTAATCCCAGTCGAGCGAGCGTTATAGATTTCGATGAAAAGGCCCTTATTTGAAGCCATCCCCGGTCTTGGTAAACACATTCCCTCACTGGCATTAGCAAAGCTCCCGACCCCAATTGAGCCACTTCCAGAGCTGGCACCCAACCTATGGATTAAACGCGACGATAAGACCAACACCCTTTACGGGGGCAACAAGGTCCGAAAGCTAGAATTCATTCTCGCCGACGTCATAAGATCGAAAAAAAAGGATCTGGTCAGTTTTGGAGCCATTGGCACTAACCATGGAGTTGCGACTGCAATTTATGCCTTGCAAATGGGCATTCCTCTTAGACTGCTACTGTTCAAACAGCCTGTAACCAGCCATGTGCAACAAAATTTAAAACTCATGCATCGCTTTAATGCTCAGCTTAAATTTAAAGGCTCACTGTTTAGAGCCGCACTGAGTTTTTATCTTGGCCGCCTTTTGCACTCGAAAAAACGCTATTACTTATTTGCAGGCGGCTCTAATATTCCCGGTTGCATTGCCTTTGTTAACGCGGCCTTTGAGCTCAAACAACAAATCGATGCCGGTATTGTGCCAGAGCCCGATTACATCTACTGCCCAGTTGGCTCCAGCGCGACATTGGCCGGCTTAAGTTTGGGCTGCACCTTAGCTGGGTTAAAATCACAATTGGTCGGCATACGCGTGGCCCCCTCCCATATTGGGCCTATTCCTGCCTGTACTCGCGGCACCGTGCATAAACTACGACGCGCTTGTTACAGATACCTATGCCAAATAGAACCAAGCCTTAAAGGCATCGAGCTTCCTGAGATTCAACTGCAGGACAACTACTATGGCCGAGGATACGGTCATGCCAGCAACGAAGGCCTATGGGCACAGCAGATGTTTGAGCAAACCCAAATAGAGCTTGAGCCCACTTATACCGCCAAAACTGCCGCCGCCGCACTAAACTGTTGCGCCAACCAAAGCGACAAAAAGATACTTTATTGGCATACGTTTAACTCCGCCGACGTTAAAGATCTGGCAGCGAAGGCAGATGTCACCAGCATACCTAAAGAGCTGCACCGATTTTTGCAAGCGCAGCCACTTTAATCGTAGACTGGGAGATAAGGCACTTTTTTGAAGTACTGCAATCTAAATAGAAGCGCGGTGATTTAGATATTTAAAAACGCCTTACACCATAAGCCTTAATGAGACAGCCAGGTAAAAACAGTATGAAATCCTATATTGTGCTCTTGCTAGCAGCTTTAGCCATTAGCCCGGCAATCGCTCAGATTTATAAAAATATCGATGAGCAGGGCAATGTCACCTATAGCGACACGCCTGCTGATGAGGCGAACAACGAGAAAATCGAGCTGCCTCCTGTAAACACCACCCCGGGCTTAGATCTTGAAAAGCTGGCGCAGCAGCGCCAACAGGTGGAATCGCGTTTTAACAGCAACTACAAGCTTTACCTACGTAGCCCCAAAGATGGCAGCCACTTAATGGCCCACCAGCGCGATCTTCATATTGAAGCGGCTTTTGAGGTGAATGTGCGCAGTAACAGCCCAGAACAAAGCAAGATCGATGACGCCAAACAGGCGGCCATCGCGGCTGCTCAAATTAAAATCTATATGGATGGCCAGCTGCTGCCGAGCCAAGATGGCAAAGCAACAGTGAAGGAGGTTTTCCGTGGCGAGCATAAAATTGAAGCTCGCCTAGTAGACTCCAACGGCAAACAGCTCACCAAGCCTGCCAAGGCCACCATTTGGGTGCACAGACCCCGAGCCAACTAAAGCAACAGCCCCTTATTCGATCATAGCCAATACACTTACGCACCATATTGGTGCACCCCCTCGAAAAGTTCGCTATTATTCCTGCATCTAGACTTGCCAAAGATAGGAGGCTTGTATTTTTCTTCTTATTAATCAATAAGTTAAAAATATTTCCTTTAGGTCATACATTCTTGGTTTGCTTTTTGCTCTTACTATTCAATTGGATAAGCATGCGCCACAGCGATGCGCACACTGCCCTCAGAACTGGCGTTACAGTCCATAGAGCCAAGAGCTCAAGATTCAGACATTAAAACGCGACGGAGCTTATGAATTACCAACAACTGCTCGATAGCTTAAGTACAGCCGTGGTCATTGTAGACCCCAGCCTGCAGCTTATGCATATGAACCCGGCCGCCGAAAACCTGCTGGCGGTCAGTCGAGCACAGGTGGCCAACCAGTCTTTCTTGGAGTTCTTCCAAGAAAGTGATGAAGCCATCGAAACATTGCAGCAAGCTCTGCAGGAACATCTTCAGTACACCAAACGTCGTGCCTGCTGGCTGCTACCCAATGGCAGCCAACTCACCATTGATTACAGCGTCACCCCCTTGGCAGATGAAGAAGGCTTAGCCATTGAGATTCAGCCTTTGGATAGATTGCTGCGCATCTCTAGAGAAGAGGCTTTGCTTAGCGCCCAAGAAACCAGCCGTAACCTCGCCCGCAATATGGCCCATGAGATCAAAAACCCTCTTGGTGGCATTCGCGGAGCCGCGCAGCTGCTGGCCAAAGAACTGGATAGCGAATCATTAAAAGACTACACCCAGGTTATTATCGATGAGGCCGACCGACTTAGAAATTTGGTCGACCGCATGCTAGGCCCCAACCAGCCTCTGCAATTACGCCCCAGTAACATCCACGAAGTCTTGGAAAGAATTATTGCCGTCATTCATGCCGAGGTAGGCCAGCGTATTGTGCTGGAAAAAGATTACGACCCAAGTATCCCTGACTTACCGATTGATTCGGAGCAATTGATTCAAGCTTTATTAAACGTAGCCCGTAATGCGGTACAAGCACTACTCGAAAGCAAAACTGAAAACGCAAAAATTATTTTGCGCAGCCGTATCCAACGACAATTCACCATCGGCCAACGTTTCCATCGCCTGGTGGTGAGGGTGGACATTATCGATAACGGCCCTGGTATCCCAACGGATATATTAAGTCATATTTTTTACCCCATGATCACCGGGCGCGCAAACGGCACTGGATTGGGACTGGCAATTTCACAGCAACTTATCAGCCAGCACGGCGGTTTAATTGAATGTGATAGCCAGGTCGGCAACACACAATTTTCTATTTATTTACCCCTCGGCAAGGCCAACGAGCAATGAATATGCAAGAACAAACGGTTTGGATTATCGACGATGACCGCAGCATACGCTGGGTACTTGAAAAAGCCTTGCAGCAAGCGGACATCAATACCGAAAGCTTCGCCAGTGGTGATGATGCCTTGGCACAGCTGGAACGCAAACAGCCTACGGTGATCATCAGTGACATTCGCATGCCTGGCACCGACGGCCTATCGCTCCTAGGACAGTTGCAAGAACGCTTTCCAAATCTGCCAGTTATTATTATGACAGCACACTCAGATCTGGAAAGTGCGGTATCCGCTTATCAAAGTGGTGCCTTTGAGTACCTGCCAAAACCTTTCGATATTGATGAAGCGGTTGCGATGACACAGCGCGCTTTAATTCAAGCTGCCGAACAGTTTCAGCAAAACCCAAATACCGAAGACAGTGATGCCGAAATTATTGGCGAAGCACCTGCTATGCAAGAAGTGTTTCGTGCAATCGGCCGCCTATCACAGTCGAATATTACCGTACTAATTAATGGCCAAAGCGGTACGGGTAAGGAGCTGGTTGCGCAGGCCTTGCACCGCCACAGCCCCCGCAAGCAGAATCCTTTTATTGCCCTCAATATGGCAGCTATTCCCAAGGACTTAATGGAGTCGGAGTTATTTGGCCATGAAAAAGGCGCGTTTACCGGCGCCAGTAGCTTACGTCAAGGCCGCTTTGAACAAGCTGATGGCGGAACTTTATTTCTAGATGAAATTGGCGATATGCCCGCCGATACTCAAACACGATTATTGAGGGTCTTAGCCGACGGAGAATTTTATCGAGTTGGCGGCCATGTACCAGTGAAAGTTGATGTCAGAATTATCGCAGCGACTCACCAAGATTTGGAACAGCTAGTCGCCGACAATCGATTCCGCGAAGATTTATTTCATCGCCTAAATGTTATTCGAATTCATATCCCAACATTGTCCGAACGACAAGAAGATATACCCAAATTGGCAGAGCATTTTATTCGACGTGCCTCAAAAGAACTGAATGTAGAACCCAAGGTTTTATTACCCCAAACACAAGCCTTTATGTGCTCTTTAGATTGGCCGGGCAATGTTCGACAGTTAGAAAACACTTGCCGCTGGTTAACCGTAATGGCCTCAAGCCGCGAAATTCATATCGAAGATTTACCGCCAGAGCTATTAGAAAAGCAACAAGACGGCCCTAGCATGGCCAATGGTGATTGGGAAAAATGCTTACGCCAGTGGGCCGAAAATGCCCTTAAGCAAGGGCAAAAAGAAATTCTCAATAGTGCCATGCCACGCTTTGAAAAAGCGATGATTGAAACAGCCCTAAAACATACCGCCGGCCGAAAACGTGACGCCGCAGTGTTATTAGGCTGGGGAAGAAATACGCTGACGAGAAAACTTAAAGATTTACAAATGGAGCACGAATAAATTGTAATGTGCAAGGTGCTGACAATGTAAGCTAAAAAGAAAAGTGGAAAAAGCAGCCCTTGCTAATTTACTAGCTAAAGCGCCACTCCATATAGCGATGCCCGGGAACTTCATCAATAGGCGATAAACGCTCGGCACAAACTTCAAACCCTAAACGTTCATAGAGTCTCTGTGCGGCTGGGTTTTCCATCGAGACATCTAAAGCCAAACCGGCATAGCCATGCTCTTTAGCAATACCAGCTGCATAATCGATCAACTTAGAGCCAATTCCTAATCCTTGGGCTTCTGGTGCGACAGCGAGATGGGCCACCACTAAAAGATCATCAGCGGGCGGTTTAATAACCTGATCAATCACATTAGAGCGCTTAGCCACTCCCCAAATACGCCAGCGGAAAAATCCAATCACCGACATAATGGTTGGCAGATACATAGCACTTAGGCCGCGGTTATCGTAATTAAACATGGAGCCCAACACCGTACCGTTGCGGCGTACAAGGACATGGTTGCGATGGGAATACTGACCATTACGACGCTGCGCTGCATGTAGAAGATAATCTTTCGCCGTCATTCGCTTACCACCTAAGGCCTTTGCACCGAAAACATAATCAAATGCCTTTGGGCCAGAGCTGTAGATAAGATCGGCCATGGCAGCGGCATCCTCAGGAGCAGCACCTTCTATTTGAATATCTTCCATGGGATCTTATGCATGCCTTATTAGAATTAGCAGAAAAGCGAAGATTACAGCATAGACCAAATTTTAAAAGCCACCAAAGAGTTTTATGGGCTTAAATTGGAGGGAAGGCTATCATGGGAAACGCTGTTCAAATAAACAGCAAACCAGCCTTCCAAGAAGGGAACCGAAAAAAGCCAGATATAAAAAACGCCGCATAAGCGGCGTTTTTTATCGGAAGATAAGCAACTCTTAGTGAGCAGTATCTTCGGCCGGAGCTTCGCCAGCTTGTTGCTGTTGCTGCTGTACAGCCTGAGCAAACAATGCGTCGAAGTTTACAGGTGGCAACATCAAAGCAGGGAAGCTGCCCTTACCTACGATATTGTCGATAGCTTCACGAGCGTATGGGAACAAGATGTTCGGGCACATGGTGTTCAATACGTGAGTTAGCTGCTGCTCGTCCAAACCAGAGATAGCAAAGATACCCGCCTGGTGAACTTCGGCCAAGAATGCAGTTTCTTCGCCCAACTTAACGGTTACAGTGATGGTCAAGGTCACTTCGTAGTTGTTGTCGTCTAGCTTGTTTACCTTGTTGCCCAACTCTTGGTTTACAGCTGGCTGCCACTGCTTGGTAAACGCTTCGGCGCCCATAGGAGCTTCGAAGGAGATGTCTTTAACGTATAAACGCTGAACCGCGAATTGTTGACCGGTTTGTTCTTCTGCTGCCGCTGCAGCTTCTTGGTTATGCTCTTCAGCCATAATCTTGCCTACTTTAAATTTAAGGTGTTTAACACCTGTTATTGTCTACTATCCATATTACTAAACGATAAATCGCTGCGAATTTATCGCCGTTTTTATCGCTCTTCAACCAGCTTCAGCGTTAAGCGAAGTTAAAGTTGCCGGGCCAATACCCAACAGATTGGGGTGGTTTTCTTGATTTCAAGGCCACCGCCAATACCCTTAACCCAACAAACCATCCAGCTTGCCGGCACGCTCCAGGGCGTATAGATCGTCGCAGCCACCAACATGGCGCTCACCGATCCAAATTTGCGGCACCGTACGCTGCTGTGCCTTGTTGATCATTTCGGCACGCACTTCAGGCTGCCCATCAACTTTAATCTCTTTGAAATCAACGCCCTTGCCTGTCAGCAAAGCCTTGGCTCGATGGCAAAAGGGGCAAAAATCACTGGAATAGATGGTTACTTCAGACATAAGTCCTCCTACTTTTTAACCACAGGTAGGTTTTGACCCTGCCAATCCATCATGCCGCCACTTAAACGGCTAATGCTGAAACCACGCTGGGCAAGCTGCTTGCCTACGGCACCAGCATGTTGACCCATCTTATCAACGATAACGATGGTCTTTCCCTCATACTTATCCATCTCAACGATGCGTTTTTCCATCGCGTTGAAAGGAATATTTACGGCATCCACAATATGGCCAGCTTTATAGTCTTTGGCCTCACGAACATCCAAAACCACTGCCGAGCCATCGTTCACCATGCGTGTCAGCTCATGACTGCTGATGCTCTTACCGCCCTTTTGCTTCTCGGTGAAGACATAGAGAAAAATCAGACCAAACAAAATACTGACCAACATCCACTGCTCAGTAATAAATACCAGTACGTCCACGCCTTAACAGCCCTCATTAGCGCAAAGAGACCAAATCAAACTCTGGCCGCCAAGCTCATCAAAATCAAAACGCCGCAGTATACACGCTCTAGCCTAGATTTCATGGTGTTAAGGGGCACAAAAGGGTAAAATTCGCCGTTTTTCAACCATAGCTTATAAGGTAGTTACAATGACGGCGGCAAAAGGCCCTCTGGTTCTGCTCATTTTGGATGGTTTTGGCTACTCCGATAGCCAAGAGCATAACGCGATTCACAATGCCAATAGCCCCACCTGGGATGCCTTGGTGAAAGACAGGGCCAATACCTTGATTGCTACCTCGGGCATGGCCGTAGGCTTACCTGAAGGTCAAATGGGCAACTCGGAAGTGGGCCATATGACCTTAGGCGCCGGACGAGTGGTTTATCAGAATTACACTCGTATCAACAAAGCGATTGCCGATGGTGATTTTTTCACCAACCCGGTTTACACCCAAGCGGTGGATAAAGCCGTTACCAATGAAGGCGCCGTCCACATTATGGGGCTATTGTCGCCCGGTGGCGTACACAGCCATGAAGCCCACTTAAATGCCGCCATCGAAATGGCCGCACAACGTGGCGCCAAAAAAGTTTATCTACACGCCTTTCTTGATGGTCGCGATGTACCACCTCGCAGCGCCCAGCCATCACTGCAGCAAACCGATAGTTTACTGCGCGAAAAAGGCCTAGGCCGTATTGCCACCGTCAGCGGACGCTTCTTCGGCATGGACCGTGACAATCGCTGGGATCGAGTGCAACAAGCCTACGATCTAATGACCATAGGTAAAGCCAACTATCGCTACGCCGATCCAGTTAGTGCATTGGAAGCCGCCTATGCCCGTGGTGAAGACGACGAGTTTGTTAAAGCCAGCGTGATTACCGCTGAAGGCGAAGAAGCCGCCACCATTAACGATGGCGATTGCTTATTGTTTATGAACTTCCGCCCCGATCGCGCCCGCCAAATTAGCCGCGCTTTTGTAGACGATAGCTTTGATGGTTTTGAGCGCGAGCAACGCCCAGCTTTGGCCGACTTTGTTATGACCACAGAGTATGCCGCCGACATTCCAGCAAGCTGCGCCTTCCCTCCGCAAAATTTGGTTAACTCTTTTGGCGAGATTATGGCTAAGCAAGGCAAGCAACAATTGCGTATTGCGGAAACCGAAAAGTACGCTCATGTCACCTTCTTCTTTAGTGGCGGCCAGGAAGAACTTTTCGACGGTGAATGCCGCGAGTTAATTCCATCACCTGATGTAGAAACCTACGATCAAAAGCCGGAGATGAGCGCGCCAGAGGTTACTGAAAAACTTACCGCAGCCATTGAATCTGGCAAATACGATGTGATCATTTGTAACTACGCCAACTGCGACCAAGTTGGTCACACTGGCGACTACAATGCGGCTATTAAAGCTGTTGAGGTTGTCGATGGCTGCTTAGCCGAAATCTTTACCAGCATCGATAAAGCCGGCGGCGAAGTTTTGGTAACAGCCGATCACGGTAATGTGGAAACCATGTTCGATGAAATCAGTGGCCAAAAGCATACCCAGCACACAACGCTACCGGTACCTTTTGTATATTATGGTCCACGCGATATTCGCCTAGAAGAAGGTGGTAGCTTAGCCGATGTGGCACCTACCATGCTGACCTTAATGGGTATCGAACAGCCTGCAGAAATGGATGGCAAGAATTTAGCGATCCTAGCGGCACACTGATAACGCGGAGAAAAGTATGCAAAGTTTTTTTGCTCGTTTAGCCCGCTATTCCAGCCTATGCGCCTGCTTGCTTTGGGCAAGCGCGCCCATGGCACAGGAATCAGCTACGGAATACGAAAACAAACTCAAGCAATTACGCGAGACCATCGCCGAGCTTAAACGTGAAATTAATTCGGTAAAATCAAGCCGTAACACCCTGCAAAACCAACTGCAGGGTTCGGAAGAAGACATCGCCAAACTGCTGAAGAAAATTGACCGCTTAAAAGGGGAACTTGCCAGCCAAAAAAAGCAGTTAAGCCGGCTCAATAACGAGCGGGCGCAACTTCAGCAGCAAAAACGTAGCCAGCAAAAACATATTGGCGAAGAAATAAACGGCGCTTACCGCTTAGGTCAGCAAGGCAATCTTCGCCTACTGCTAAACCAGCAAGAGCCGGATAAATTTAGCCGACAGCTGCGCTATTACCAATATATTGTCGAAGCGCGCCAAGCCAAACTGGATGAGTTTCGTCAGACCATCGCCAGACTGGATGAAATTGAGCCAAAGATTTTGGCGCAAGCAGAGGCCATTAGCGAACAGCAAAGCCGCTTACAAACGCAACATCAAGCGCTGACTTCAAAGCAGGCCGAACGCCGCCGCACGCTAGCGGCCTTAAATAAAACCCTGGCTTCAAAAGATGCTCAGCTGGTCAGCAAAGCTGCCGACCAAAAACGCCTGCAAAAATTATTGGACGAAGTTAGCCAAACATTGGCCAACATCAAACTGCCCAGTAATGGCGTAGCCTTTAAAAAGCGCAAAGGTAAATTAAAGTGGCCCAGCAGCGGCCGCATTCGCCATCGCTATGGCAGCCCCCGCGCCGATGGCAAGTTAAAGTGGCAAGGCGTTTTTATCCGCGCCAATGATGGTCGTCCAGTGCGTGCTATTCACCATGGCCGTGTAGTGTTTTCCGATTATCTCAAGGGCCACGGCATGTTGATAATCGTGGATCACGGTGAAGGCTATATGAGCCTCTATGCCCACAATCAAACCCTGCTAAAAGATACCGGCGATTGGGTTGATAGTAACGATGTCATCGCCAAGGTAGGCAATACCGGCGGCCTTGAAGAATCTGGGGTGTATTTTGAAATACGCTACAAGGGCAACCCCACCAACCCTGCCCGCTGGTGCCGCGCCTAAGCAGCCCTGCCCAGCCAATGACGACCGGCGGCTTCCATCCTATTAGATACGCCAGCGCCCAGTAATTGTGATATGGTTGCGACTTAAGAATTAGCTATAAGAATCAACGGATAACGGATGCCAACTATGAGGCCTAGCCGAATAAAGCAGATCAGCCTTGCCTTGTGTCTAGGCCTAGCGACTGGAGTGAGTCACGGCCAAACTGAGCCGGGCGAAAGCGAAGCCGAACGGGGCCGCTTGCCACTGGACGACCTGCGCACCTTTACCCGTGTTTTTGAAGATATTCGAGCGGGCTACATCGAAGAAGTCGATGACGCCACCCTATTCGAATACGCCATCAAAGGCATGCTCAGCGAGCTAGATCCGCACTCAAACTTCCTTGATGCCAGCCGCTTTGACAACCTCAAAGAAAACACCACCGGGCAATACGGTGGTCTTGGTATCGAAGTGGGTATGGAAGATGGCTTCGTGAAGGTGATCAGCCCAATGGACGACACCCCAGCATCTGAAGCCGGAATCGAAGCTGGCGACCTGATCGTGCAAATTGATGGCGAAAGCATCAAAGGCAAAAGCCTATCCGAAGCCATCGAACTCATGCGTGGCGAAAAAGGCAGCAAAATCACCTTGAAGGTAATGCGCCAAGGCCTAGAAAAGCCCAAAGATATTGAAATCATCCGCGACTACATCAAAGTCACCAGCGTTCGCTCGCGCTTACTGGATGAAAACTACGGCCTGATTCGTATCGCCCAATTCCAGATTCCAACCGGCAAAGATTTTGTTAAAGCCATTGATAAACTACAAACAGAATCTGAAAACGACCTTAAAGGGATCATCATCGACTTGCGCAACAACCCAGGCGGCGTACTGCGCTCTTCAGTTGAAGTGGCCGATGCACTGCTGGATGGCGGCCGCGTCGTCTACACAGAAGGCCGCATTAAAGGTGCCAATGCAGAATACGACGCCGAAGCTGGCGATGTTACCAACGGCCTGCCGGTTATCGTACTAATCAATGGCGGCTCTGCCTCAGCCTCAGAAATTGTGGCCGGCGCCCTACAAGATCACCGCCGCGCCATCGTGATTGGCACTCGCAGTTTTGGTAAAGGCTCAGTCCAGAGCGTAATCCCAATCAGCAAAGAAAAAGCCATCAAGCTAACCACCTCTTTGTACTTCACCCCGAACGGCCGCTCCATCCAGGCACAAGGTATCGAGCCAGATATCGAAGTGGAACGCGCCCGACTCACAGCCATCAAACCAAGAGCACGCGTCACCGAGGCCGACCTATCTGGCCACCTGGGCAATGGTAATGGCGGTGAAGAAAGCGATGCCGAAGAACGCAAACGCAGCCAAGAAAACGGCCGCAAACTGCTAGAGCGTGATAACCAGCTTTATGAAGCGCTAAATATCTTGAAAGGCCTAAGCCTGCTGAGCAAGAAATAATCGCTTTATGAAAAACCGCTTTATCCTATTGCTGGCTTTACTAAGCACAGCTTGCCTGCCAAGCCATGCTGAAAAACCACGCCTAGCGATTATCATCGACGATATTGGCTACCACCTCGATAACGGCTACCGTACCGCCAAACTGCCCGTGCCAATCACCTTAGCGGTAATTCCCCACAGCCCAAATGCAAGAGAACTGGCCGACGCCGGACATCAAGCTGGCAAAGAAATCATGCTGCACCTCCCCATGGCCAGCCATAACGAAAACGCCCCATTGGAACAAGGCGGCCTCACCACCGGCATGGCCGAAGAAGAATTTAAAAGCGCCGTACGCCTAGGCCTAGCCGCAGTACCCCACATCCGTGGAGTTAATAACCACATGGGCTCAGCTCTCACCGAAAAAGCCCAAGCCATGCAATGGCTAATGGACGAACTACGCGAAACCCCCTACTTCTTCATTGACAGCCGCACCAGCCCACTAAGCCAGGCCAAACAACTGGCCGAGCAAAACAACATCCCAAGTGCCAGCCGCGACGTATTTCTAGACAACAGCCGTGATCACCAAGATATCCTGGCCCAACTGGAAAAGGCCATCAAACACGCCAAGCGCACCGGCTACGCCATCGTCATCGGCCACCCTTACCCTGAGACCCTAGAAGTCCTAGAGCGCCTAACCCCACCACTGCGCATCGCAGGCATTGAATTTGTGCACATTTCCACACTATTAAGTGGAACTGGCGCACAAAAATACTCCAATCAAGTGGCAAGTCAGCCATAGTTGATCTATTTTTAGTCAATGTAGGAGATTAGTATGAATTTCTCCCGATTAGACTAAACGATAATCGCATTTATCGAATCATAGGCTAGAATATAGCCGTGACAACACAGTGCCGAACAGGGAGGAGTACCAATGACAGCACTTAATACGCAACCTAGGAGAGGCGAATCAGGACGAGTTCCGCCAAGAAGCGAACGTTGCTTTAAAGCGGGAGACTACTGGTATTACAGTACACGCGAGCGAATTAATATTGGCCCGTTTGATGACTTAAACCAAGCTAGTGCCGGAGTCGACGCCTTTGTAGAGTTTGTCTGCGAAAAACCAACTTTTGCCGACACACTCAAAAAATACCAATCAGCCGCCTAAAAAAGCGAGCAAACCAAATTCTTAAAGCCCGGATTTCCGGGCTTTTTTGTATCTGTGATTTGGAAAACCTTCTGCCCCATCTACCATAAGCCAGCCTACTTATGATTACCCGGCTCCTGTATCAACCGAAACATAGAATCCTTCAATCAATCGCACTGTAGGGTTTAGCTATTGCGGTAGTCGGTCAGGAACCGTAGAGCAGCATGGACGCTGCGAAGTCGAGCGCCCTCGGATGGTTTAAGCGCGTTCCAGACCGACTACCGCAATGGCTAAACCCGGCCCAGAATTCACTTTAATTTGTAATGGCTAGCAATCCACCAAGCAGCTAATTTTTTAAGTCTCATCCGCTTCAGCTTTAAAGTCCACCAAAAACACACTCAACAGAACCGCCAGAATCAACCCCAACCAAGGATCCATCACCGCCAAACACACCGCCGACAGCATCATACAACCGCGCTCAGCATTATTATTCGCCTTACTCATCGCCACATAAGCACAAGCAAAACCCGTAAGCGCCAAAGTCACCGCCAAAGCAATCGGCATCATCGGCTTAATACCCGTAACCACCGGAGCAATAAAGAAAATAAACGGCAAACCCATCATGTAATAAGACGAAATCCCATCATACAAAGAATTCATCGCCTTCCTACCCTGCTGCCAACGCTGAGCGATCACAACATGAATACCCGTCCAAAGAATACCCTGAGTTGGAAAAAACGGCGCAAACAAAGCACTGATCACATTACGGATCGCCACAGAAATATGCGTACGGGAATCATTAAAATCCAACTTCTCATCCTCGCGACTTTTCTCCACCATCGCCAAGACTTCCTTACCAGTTACCAAATCGCCAAAAAACAAAATGTAACCAATCAACGCCAAAGGAATACCCTGCAAAAACATATCCAAACTTGGCCACCCGATAACAAAAGGACTCACCTTATTGAACATATCGACCATAGGCAGCGCAAAGAAACCCATCTGAATATCAAACTTCAGCTCACCCGTTACCGCACCCACGATAGCCCCCAGAATAAAGCCCGGAAGCAAACCCAAAGCGACCAAACGAGCCACCATCGGATACTTAGCCGCCATACGATGCATAGGCGCCGAAAAAGCGAGCAATAAAGACAAAGCAATCGCCACTGTGGCACTGTAAGGATGAGTATTAAAAATATTATCACTGGCCTGCAGATCAAAAACCTTCAAAAAGGCCGCCACCGCAGCACCCAAAATAACAGCGCCCTTTAAAACCTCAGGCATCACCTTAATCAGCTTAGCCCCAAGCCCCGTGACCCCGAGAATGGCCAGCAAAATCGCAAAATCCAAAGAGATGGCCGTCATCATCTGCAGCCGCTCAGTGGCACTGCTAAAACTGTCCGACAACAACAGCGTTAATACAAACGGCAAAGCTGGCGTTAACCAACCAGAGGCATAAGGCTCACCAAAGATCATCCACGAAGCACTGATCAAAAAGCTGTGAATAAACGACATCGCAATCGCCTCTTCAAAGCTCAAACCAAAATAGCCCGTTAACAAAGGCACCAAAGCCAAAGCCGTGGCCGCCGAAATCAAAATACCTTGAAATAGCTCAGGCCAACAAACCCGAGTGTGAACAAATGGAATGCGTGCAGTAAAACCCAGCCACTGAAAACCTGCTGACTTTTCAGCTTGCTCGCCTTTATTACTCATAGTTGTGTCCGTTTTTCTGATCGTTATTGTTATCTTGCCTGCCACTTTACAGTGCAACTTTATTACTCAGCTTTATTACTAAGCCTTATTGGTCAATTAGGCCAACGCATTTGCCCAAGCTTATTGTTGTTATCGCACAGCATAAAGTCACAGCAGTATACTGGGTTTATTCAGGCGACTGCCAACATTAATTTCCATAAGCTGGTGGAATTAAAAACCGATATAAATCATATTCTGTTAACTTAAAGCCGATATACTCTAAGGCAAAATTTGAGCTATCTTTCTAGCCATCTAAGGCGCTTATAGGAACCCATAATTATGATGAATGCTGCACACGGCCAATTAGAACAATTTATAGAGCGCGCCATTGCCGCACGCCCCATACGCACAGCAGTAGTCCACCCTGTAGCGCAAAATGGTCTTTGCGGCGCCGTTGAAGCTGCCGAGAAAGGTATTATCGAGCCGTTATTGATAGGGCCAGAAGCTCGCATTCGCGCCTGCGCCGAAGAAGAAGGCCTAGACATCAGCCCCTATGCCATTATCGACACCCCGCACAGCCATGCCGCAGCCGACAAAGCAGTAGCCATGGTAAAAGAGCAGCAAGCGGAAATATTAATGAAGGCCGATCTTTCAACCGCCGAATTACTAGAAGCTGTTATCGATAAACAGCACGGCATCAGAACCGAGCGCCGTCTATCCCATGTGTTTGTTTTAGATGTACCGAGCTACCACAAACCATTAATGATTACCGATGCCGCAATCAATATTGACCCAAAGCTGCCCCAGAAAAAAGACATCGTGCAGAACTGTATCGATCTCTGTCATGCCTTGGGTGTTAGCGAACCTAAAGTCGCCATACTGGCCGCAGTAGAAAAAGTGAAATCCTATATGCCTGCGACTATTGATGCTGCTGCACTTTGTAAAATGGCCGATCGAGGACAAATTAAAGGGGGCATTTTAGATGGCCCACTAGCCTTTGATAATGCCATCTCAAAACAAGCCGCCGAAGATAAACATATTGATTCGCCAGTCTCGGGCGATGCCGATATTTTATTGGCACCTGATTTAGAATCGGCCAATATGATTGCCAAACAATTAATGTATTTAGCCAATGCCAAATCAGCCGGTATCGCCCTAGGTGCTAAAGTGCCTATCGTCCTAAATAGCCGCGCCGATGGCACCTTTGCCAGATTGGCCAGCTGCGCCCTGGCGTCACAACTGGTACTCCACAAAAACTAGGGCGTAGGAATATTGGTATGGATGCGATTTTAACGGTTAATGCGGGCTCTTCCAGCTTAAAGCTTGGGCTATTCAATAAAAATAACCGCGAGCTATTGCTGCGCCTAGATACTTCGGATATTTACGGTGATGCACGCGTTAAAATAAAACCCGGCGCGAGCTATCAAAGCAAGATTGAAAAGCAAAAGATCTCGCTAAATATTCCCAAGGCCGAAGAGGCAAGCGATGAACAATCTTTGGTGGCCCATAAATACTGCCTACAGTTTGCCTTGGACTTTTTAGCGCAGCAGGCAAGCGAAATAAATATCGCCGCTATTGGTCATCGCGTTGTGCATGGCGGCGAACTCTTTTCTGCGGCCTGTATTATTGACGAGCAAGCCCTAAATCAATTAAGTAATTTTATTCCTTTGGCGCCTTTGCATCAGCCCTTTAACATTAAACTTATCGAGTTATGTCAAAGCCTCTGCCTAGGCGTAAAGCAAGTTGCCTGCTTTGATACCATGTTCCATGTCGGGCAATCGGAACTAGAGCGCAGCTATGCCATACCCAAACAATACCGCGAAGCGGGCGTGCAACGTTATGGCTTTCATGGCTTAAGTTATCAATATATTGCCGAACAACTGGCGCAGGAAAACCTCAGCGCCAATAAAACCGTTGTCTGTCACCTAGGCTCTGGCGCTAGCATGTGTGCCATGCAAACGGGCAAATCAGTAGCTTCCAGCATGGGCTTTAGCGCCCTAGAAGGCCTCGTCATGGGCAGCCGCACTGGCAGTATCGACCCTGGTGTTTTGCTGTATTTACAGCGCGAAAAAAACCTCAGCCTCGATGAGCTAGAAGATTTACTCTATCGCCAAAGCGGCTGCCTAGGTGTTTCGGGTATTAGCTCTGAAATGAAAGTTCTGTTGGAATCTGATGCCGAAGAAGCCAAACTGGCCGTCGATATATTCTGCTACCGCGCAGCATTGGAGATCGCCCGCCTAGCTGGCACCCTGCAAGGCCTAGACAGCATCGTATTTACCGGTGGCATTGGCGAAAACTCAGCCGAAATACGCCAGCGTATTGGCGAGCGCTGTAGCTGGCTTGGCTTGCAGCTTGATGAACAGCGCAATGCTCAAGGCATGGCACGTATCAATAAGCCCGACTCGGCCATACAGTGCTTAGTTATCCCCACCAATGAAGAAAAGATAATCGCCCAAGAAACCGCCAAGCTTACCACCTAAGCCAGCACTCTTATTGTCTGCGGGCTAGAGTCGATTTCTATCAAGCAAAATCGAACTAAGCCACACTTGCTCACTCTAAGCCTAAACCTCTTAAAGTGAGCGAGTAATTATGCAAAAACTCTGGAAGGACAACCGAGGCTTATTCCTGTTTATCGCCGGCATGATGATGTTCCGCAGCGCCATCGCCGACTGGAACGATGTACCAACAGGATCTATGCTACCTACCATCACCGAAGGCGATCGTATTACCATTAATAAAATGGCCTACGGCTTGCGAGTGCCCTTTACCGGCCAGCTCATCACAGAAGCACATAGCCCAGAGCGTGGTGATATCGTTGTTTTTGATTCTGTCGCGGCCGATAAGCGTTTAGTAAAACGGGTAGTGGGCCTACCGGGCGATAAAGTGGCTATGCATAATCACCGCTTGATTATTAATGGCGAAGCCCTTGCCTATAAAGAACTTGGCGATAGATTATTTATCGAAGAGCTAGCCGACCGCCCACATAAAGTAAGAATTGACCAAGCCAACGGCCCATTAGCCAACTTTGAAACCGTTACCGTACCCGCAGATCAGTATCTAGTGTTGGGCGATAACCGCAGCCACAGTGCCGATTCCAGAGTTTATGGTTTTATCCCACAACAGGAACTACGAGGCCGCGCTGGCAAAGTTGCCATATCTTTCGATTATGAAAACTACTTTCTACCCCGTAGCGATCGCTTCGCAAAAGATTTAGATTAGAGCGTGAGAACAAAACGCTAACGGATACTCAAACGCAAGGCTAACGCCCAAAGGGCTTAGCCTTCAATCTTGGCATCACCAATATTATAAAAAGATTGAATCGCCTTAATCTTATCGCCTTCTAATTCATACCATTCACACACCGTCATTTCTAATCCGGTGTTTTTATTCTTCTGTTCAAACTGAATGCAGGCCTTATCGCCTTCTTCGATATGATTAATCACCTTAAGGCTGTTACCCAAAAAGTCGGCTTTGTTCTTATTTACAATCTCTAGATAACGGGATTTGGGTTTAATAAGCCCAAAGGGACTACTATGGCTAAAATCATCCGTGATCGGCAAATTATCAATATCGCCCTGCTCCCAGCATTGCAGCCATTTTTGAACAACAGGGTTTAAGGTTTTAGCCATTACATACACCAATGAAGTTAAGCAGCACGCTTATAAGAAAGCAGTGCCGTATTTTAAAAACGCAGCCAAGGAACAAAAGCAAACTAAGCTTAACCAATAGGTACGCTTATTATTATCGTATTGCGACTCAGCCTGACTAAGTAACAGTGCCTTTAGTTGATGCCTATCGTCAAATAGCAATGCAAGCAACATTATCAACAACAAGCCATTAACGATTGGTGTACCCTGCCACCCAAGTGAAATAGGGATAACCGTAATACACAAATGCATTGGCAGCAGCATTAAGCTGGCTGCCAATCTAAAGCGCGGCAAGAACAATAAGCCACCCACCACAGCCTGTGCGATAGCGATAAAATATCCGAACAATGCCAAATTGTATTTGGCCAGTTCATCAATCAACCATACCGGCCCAATAATATTGGGAAACCAAGGTAATAACTTGCTCAAACCGGCACTAAAATAAATAACAGCTAATAGTAGCTGTGAAACGATCAAAATACCTTGATACATCTTATAACTGCTAGCTCACCTTAAATTTGTTTAGCCTTCTTAATGCCCTCTAAACTATAACGGCGATTAGGGCCAATTTTTAAGCTGGCTTTATAAGCCTGCTGTGCGGCCTCAAGCTTACCATCCAATAGCAGCATATCGCCAAGTAAATCCCTAGCAGGCAACACCGCACCGGGTGTTACTGGGTCTTTATCAAGGGAGTCTTCGATATCAGCTGCCTCACGTTGCAAAGCCAAAGCCTTTTGTTTTTTACCTTCAGCAAACAACAACCAAGCCTTAACTGATTTACGCTGGGCATTAACCAATGGCGCCCAGTAGTTGGGGCTAATGGCGGTTGCTTTAGCATGCAATTGATTTAGCGTAGCTAAGGCATTGCGTGCGGCATCCAAGTTACCACTTCTCGCGGCGCCTAGGCCACGGGCAAAGTAACTGATGGCCTCCAACTGAGGGAAGTTATCCCAGTTGATATAGCTTGGCTCGTGAGTTTTCAGCTGGCTGGCTTGTTGCCACTGTTGCTGCTCTAAAGATATCCGAGCCGGCATAGTTGAAAGCGCATACGCGACCGGGAAAGTATTTTGCATTGGGTGGTGAGCATGGCTCTGCTCGAATACCTTTACGGCCTCTGCCCCATTACCTAACTGCAATTGGCCGTAAATCAAATAATCCAACGCGTGCACATAGTGCATTGAGGTTGCACCATGCGACGGGTATTTAAGTGCGGCCTTGGCCGAGCGCGCATTCCAACTGATTGCATCTTTCCACTCGCCTAAACGCACAAAAATATGAGTGGGCATATGCAAAGCATGAGGTACATCGGGTGCTATTTTATCGTAGGCGCGAGCAGGTTCAGCACCAACTTCGGCCAGTACCGGATTATCGTAAGCGTGAATACTATAGTGAATAGCGCCGGGATGAAGAGGGTTACTCTCTAAGATCCCTGCCAACAACTCGCCTGCTTTTTTATTTGCGGAAAAGGTTTTATCCGTTTTGGAAGCCACTACTAACTGCGCCAAACCGTAGAAGGCAATAGCATCTACATCCTTAGGGTACTGTTTATAAATACCCTTATGGGCATCTGCCCAAGCTTTAATGCGCTGGGGCTCAGCGACAGTTTTCCAATCTTTATAAAACTCAGCGGCAGCCTGAATATAAGCCTGCTCCCGTACGGGGACTTTTAAAGCAGCCGCTTTGTTAATAGCCCGCTGCCCTTTGGCTAAAGCCATCTTAGAGATTTTATCTGGCCATAGTGGGTGAAACAGCGACATGGAATAGCCCCAATGCATCATGGCGCAGCCTGGGCTTTTTTGCTTCCACTTTTGAAATAACTCCTCGGCCTGGGCATACATCATATGGTGCAGTAAAGCCACGCCCGTATTAAAAGCTTCTTGCGCAGGCTTATCACAAGAGACTTTAAAATCGACCTCACCAAGATTCCCCAGATCCTTCAAGATAATATCTTCATCTTGATGCCCCTCATGGGCCTGTACCGTAGCGCTAAGACCCAGAGACAAGCTCAAAGCAAAGCACGGTAGAAAAGATAAGGAAAACGGAACAGAAAAGAACGAGCGGCAGCCTCGCAATACACTTCCAATAAAGGCCTGATATTTACCCTGCTTAATCATTTTAGAATCCCTCCGGCGGTGGTAGTAAAGCACCTGTTTTGCACAGGCACACAGACCACAAAGAACCCGCGCAACCCAGGCCAGAAATGACCAAGCTATCGCGACCACCGGGAACGAATACAGCGACTGGATTTTAAGCTTACTCCAGCGGCGCAGGGATGGCTATAAGAACAGGTGTCATAAGACTTTCAAGCAGCGAAGGGGAATGCTGAGTTAAGTGACACATTTATAAAGCGCTTAATTTAGCAGGTTGTAAATTAAAGCCGCAGCGAACAGGCTCCAAGCAAGGTATTTAAACACCCTAGCGAAGACCTGGTACTTGTACTCATTATCACGCTCATCATAGTGATCAACAACAACTGACAACATCACTAAAGCCCCACAAGCGAAGGCCCCAAACATCAGTATTGCAGGCCCATCATGCAAACTAAGCCCTGATCCAGTCCTTGCTGGCAGATATAAATCATTGATATATATTCCGTATCCGCCATAGATCAATAACAAGGCAGACAACGCTATATTCCAGAGTCGCTCAGCCAAAGAGATTTTATTTGGAATATATTTCAATCTACTGCCCCGTTAACGGACTTTTTGGTTATTTTCGTACTGCTCACAAATTTTTAAAAGCTCTTGAGCATGAGCAGATGTTTTGCGATCAGGGTGATCAATATACTCCCTGTATAAATCACGGCCTTCAAAAGCAGCGCTCGCTATATCAGGTTCAAATCGCCATGTAAAAGCGCAAGCATTTAAGAAACCTAGAAGCTCCTGAATAAGTGGCTTTCCTATAGTTTCTAACGAAGTGATACCCTCATTTCGGATAATATGGATTACGCATCGCATTACACTTGGTGTACATGAGTATATTGTACCTTGATGATATGCCGAACTATAAAGAAATCCATATACTGCATCGTCTCTTTTATCCTCATCTTTACTAAGCAGGTTAGCTATTTCTGCAGGAGCATTCGATGCTTCTCCGTAAGCGTGTTGCATACTCCCCCAATCAATTGAATCAATGAAGCTCATATCCATGTTATTTTCTGTATTGATGACAACAGCCCCTTTTGGTGAACATAAGCACTTCTACTCTTCCGGGTGTAAGCGATTACAGTTCTCGGATCTATTTTCAAAGACAAAACCCTCTTCATGCCTTCGACTTGGGTAGCAAAAGGAAATACGCAGACGAACCCCTTCTGCCATAACGGCGACACCATCAACCATCTTAGGGCTATATTTAAACTTACGCACATGATCGATAGCAGGTTCACTTAAAACCTCACCTCTTTCCGATTCGATTACTCTATGATTTTGGGTAAGCCCCTTCTCATCAATATCAAACTCAACAACCGCAAAGCCCTCTATACCCCGATTCCATAAAAATCGAGGGTATTTCATTTTAGGCATATGTAACAATCTATGCTTTCTTTCTCCCGCCTTATCAGTCGCCTTTTCATTGGGCATATAAATAGTTTGGGCCACGTTGTTTGAACATGCAGTAGTTAATAGAATCAACAAAATTAAAATGTATCGCATTACTATTCCTTTAGTTTATTTATAGATCGACCCTTACTGTAAATATATTAATTAGTTTTCTGAACATTAAATAAGCCCCCATCATTCAGAATGACTAAATTCTACTCAGAAACGATCTCTATATATCTTACTCGGCACTGTCCTCAACTTTTATTAAGGCTATACGATAGCCCTTAAATGTTTTCACCAACACTTCTTTCGTTACATAAATTGAAATGAAAACACCAATCAGAAAGCCAGATAACTGAGGAATTATAATATATTCTTGAATATCTGCTCTAAACGCTGCAAAAAGAAGGTCAAAAACCACTCCAGACGCAAAAGATAGGGGTATAACCCAAGCCATCGTTCTCCAGAGCAAACTCCACCAAACGTGTACTGCGTGCATCCATTTAACTTCTAGTTCTTCCATAATCAATCCGTAGTATGAGTTTAAATTGTAGTTATTACTTAATCGCCACTATGTAAGATAGCTTAGCAACAAACAATGGGGCGATACCGCTAATCCCCACCCTTCGTCATCGACTCAACAATTTCCTTTTCTGCATTTAAGGATTCACTTTCATCGCCACGAGGTAAAATCAGATTCAGGATAATGGCCACTAATCCGCACAGGCTAATGCCCTGTAGGCTAAAGCCTTGCTGACCAAGAACCATGCCGCCAATACCGAAAACTAAGGTAGTTGATACGATAACGAGGTTGCGTTGCAAGCTCATATCAACCTGGCCTTTGACCAGAATATTCAAACCCACACTGGCGATTGAGCCAAATAGTAAAATCAGTATGCCGCCCATAACTGGGGTGGGTATTGTTTGTAACAGCGAGCCAAACTTTGCCACAAAGGCTAGGGCGATGGCGAAGCATGCTGCAAATATCATGATTACGGGATTAAACGCTTTGGTTAGCATTACTGCGCCGGTTACTTCCGAATAGGTCGTATTCGGCGGGCCACCAAAAAGGGCGGCTGCGGATGTTGCTACACCGTCACCGGCAAGCGTGCGATGAAGGCCGGGTTTTTCGATATAGTTTTTACCGGTAACATTAGAGATCGCCAGCACATCACCAACATGCTCGATAGCAGGAGCAATAGCGACCGGCAGCATAAATAGTATGGCGGCTATATTAAATTCTGGGGCGATAAAATCCGGCACTGCCAACCAAGGGCTTGCGTTTGCGGCCTCAAGATTAACCATCCCCATAAAGAAGGCAATGGAATAACCCACGGCAACACCTGCCAAGATTGGCACCAGCCTAAATACGCCTTTGGCTAATGTCGCCACTAAAAGCGTAGTGATTAGCGCCGGCATAGAAACCAACATAGCGTCAACATAGGGGAATAGCTCTGCGCTGGCATCACCGGTTTTACCCATGGCCATATTCACCGCCAGTGGTGCCAAGCTTAAGCCAATCACCATAATAATTGGCCCAGTAACCACCGGTGGCATGATGCGATGTAAAAACCCAGGCCCACGCCAAGCGACCAAAGCGGCTAACACTACATAAACCAGGCCTGCGCAAAACAAAGCCCCCATAGTGGCCGCTATGCCCCACTGCTCTACGGAAAAACCAATAGGTGCAATAAACACGAATGAGGAGGCCAAGAATACAGGGATGCTACGCTTGGTAATTAATTGAAAAAGCAGCGTGCCCACACCGGCGGTAAACAAAGCCACACTCGGGTTTAAACCGGTAATCAGCGGCATAAGCACCAAGGCACCAAATGCCACAAACAGCATTTGTAAACCGGCCAGCACCGTACGCCAAGAAGCAGGCGAATGATCGTTATTCATAACATTTACCAATAGAAGAAGCTGAGCCGTTACTTAGTGCCGAAAATTTTATCGCCGGCATCACCAAGGCCAGGAATAATATAACCGGCTTCATTTAGGTGATCGTCGATTGATGCGGTGTAAATATCCACATCTGGATGCTCCTGCTGAACAGCTTTAATGCCTTCCGGGGCAGCAACCAGCACCAATGCACGAATCGATGTGCAGCCCGCCTGCTTAAGCAAATCAATAGTGGCATTCATCGAGCCACCCGTGGCCAGCATAGGATCGATCACCAAAGCCATACGCTGGTCAATATCGCCCGCAAGCTTATCGAAATAGCTTACCGGCTCTAAGGTCTCCTCATCGCGATACAAGCCAACAACACTGATCTTAGCGCTGGGCAACAACTCCAAGACGCCATCCAACATGCCCAAGCCAGCGCGTAAAATAGGCACTACAGTTACCTTTTTCCCTTTAATGCGCTCGACCGTAATATCACCACACCAGCCTTCGATCTGGCATTCCTCGAGCTCTAAATCCTTAGTCGCCTCGTAAGTTAACAAATTGCCCACCTCTGCAGCTAGCTGGCGAAAGCTACGAGTGCTCATATCTTTCTTACGCATAATGCCTAGCTTGTGGCGAACTAAAGGATGACGAATTTCATGTACACTCATGGCTACCTCGTGGATCTGGAGTGTTGCGGGCAGCGCTATTGGATAAACAGCGACCCCGGTGGTAAATGCTTGGAGAGCTAGCGAATGGCTCTACGGTGATATAGCTGCCCTATAGCTTGTCGAGCAGCTATACCTATAAGTGCGGCAATTTTCTCATATGCTGAGCTTGAGTCAAAAGGAATTGTTTGGCGGCTTAATTGCTATTTTTTTGGGGGGGGGTTGGGCAGCCACTCAGCTGCACTTATCGGTAGACAGCCACGTAATTCATGGCGATTTTTCTTGACCGCCTTGTACATTCTTTAATTCCAGGGTTTTAAGCCTAACTAGAGCGACAAAAAGTAGCCCGCCCCATATTAATGAGTATAAAACCCAGTTCTTCATCATGAAGTCAGTATCAACTGATCCTATTGCGTACATATATGACGTGATAGCTATGAAAATGCAATACGAAGAAGACGCTAGTTTCGCGATTAAAGTCTCTCGATGAATCCTAAGGAAGCTTTTATTACTAAACATCAGGCCAGTCAACCCAGCTATTTCAGCTGCAAATATGTAATTTTTACTGCTATCTAAATTGTACACTCCTGTAATGAAGCCAAATATTCCTGCGGGGCAGAGAATAAAGAAGAATACCACTAACTTTGGGGGCAGCCCTGTGTGATCATTAATTATTGACCACATTACATTCCACCAATGGTCTTTAATGTTCTCTGCGGTTGTTAAGTAATAAGCTAACAAAGGAAACGACAATAGAAACCCCATTATCGTCACTATAATTAATACAAAAACAATAAAGTCAATCATGCTCTTTATAGCGCACAGCGCATTAATGTACGGATTATTAAAGTGGAGGGGAAATCGAAGCTATTAAAGTTCTGAACCATAGTTTGTTATATGTCTCTAGGTTCATACCTCAAGGTGTCTCTTTCTTTTTTACTTATAACTACTTCGGAAAATTCATTGTGCCAAGCACCAAATACCTTGAAATTCTCTCGCGCCTCTCTAAGAGTTGAGTCCCCATTAAGATCTGATCTGGTTTCCACGCAAATTCTCTCATTGGAAACACAATCGTAGTCGTCTTCCCAAAAGCAAACCGGGCAAACTAAACATCTACCTCGCTCTGCTAGAGAGAAGTAATCACAACAACCACACTGAACTGGCCGCATGCCAATTTCAAACTCTTCCAACTTCATTTCATTAGCTCATACATTCAACGCCTACACAAAGGGCTTTCCGAAAACGAAGTCACGAAACCAAAATTCAACCGCTGCATAGGCAAGTCCGCTGTTACCGTCCTTTTTAGGACTTTCATCTACACCGAGTATATCCAGAAACATAAGTCCCATTTTTCCTTGTATAGCCAGAGACATAGTGACAGTTTCCAGAGTATGAGGGTGGAGAATACGCCTTTGTACTGTATGTCTCTCCAGAGCTATATTTGCTACTTTCCCACTCACATGGAATACCGTCACTATCAGCGTCTAGATATGTATGACCAGCAAGATACAGGTTATTCGCTTCTGACGCTGTAAGGTTTTGACAGTAATATTTTGTTGAACTGTTATATATATTTTTGATTCCATTAGAGCCTTCTGTATTTAATTCATAATTAAATGACGGGGAACTGTAAGCGCTTTGGATTGAAGGGATTGAATGGGGTTGTTGAGATTCGGCTTGTACAATGTCAGGAGCGGATTCATAAAAATAGTTGTTGTGATTTTCTTGTTTCTTTGCCTTTTGCACCTGTTCTTTTTCAGACTGGGTCAGTAGTTGCTGTTTGCATAAGCTGGGATATTTTCTTACTAGACAAATTTTGTTATTTTCCCGCTTTTCAGCTTGTAGTACTTGTTCTTTTTCGGTTTGAGTTAAGAGATGCCGTTTGCATAAGCTGGGATATTTTCCTACTAGGCAAATTTTTAGATTTTCCCGTTTTTCAGCCTGTAGCACTTGTTCCTTTTCGATTTGGGTTAGCAAATGCTGCTTGCATAATCTGGGGTATTTTCCTACTAGACAAATTTTTAGATTTTCCCGTTTTTCAGCCTTTAGAACTTGTGATTTTTCAGCTTCCGTTAGCAAGTGTTTTTTGCACAAAGAAGGGTATTTCCCTTTTAAGCAGGTTGCAAGATTATTATCAGCTGTAGCTGTGCATGAGACCAATAGTAATAAAGCACTAATAAAAAACTTAAACACAAGTATAGCCTTTCTTCCTAGCAGCACCTTGTTATAGCGTTTCATAAAGCATCTCGTAATCATTGGAGACAATGTATGAAAGTTTGGGGTAATTATCATTAATAAACGACTCAACTACTGATTTAGCAGTTGCAAAATCTGATATTTCATAAAAATTGACCTCAAACTGATGACCACCGCTACTATGGCCATCTAAAAGGCCCAGTTTCTTCTGCTCAATAAGATTCGCTAATTCATCGACAATCTTAAGCTCTTTCTGTGTACGAAAGTAGGAATCCATCTTGATCATTACCCACAATTGCATGCCTTCCTTGCTTTCTACTCTTGGACAAGAGATAAGGACCCCCACTAACAACATCAAAAGCGCAAATCTTCTCATATCAACCATCCGAAGCGCCTTTGCTGCCGTGTTTTGTTAGGGGTGAACAATGGCGCAGTCATTGAGAATAGAATAACTTTCACACATCCCTCCTTCATCGCAATAACCCGTATGCTGCCATAAGCATATTTCTTGGGTCGTTTCTGTCAGTTTAAGAACAGCCATCCTGCTGTCGCTACCTTCGGTAAAACAGAAGCCAAAACTTTTCCCCTCTTTAGTTCTTATCATTCCAGCTGAATCGACAATAGAGCAAGATATCAAGTTGTACTCTCCAGGAGCAACCTCTCGATTTAGCTTGATAGAAGCTACTGACCTAGATTCGAATCCCCAATCTTCGGAAGAAGCGATTGCGGGATCAAATAGAATAACCAGAAATATCAGCAGTCTCATCACGGAGTGCCCCTAACGCCTCATTCAGCTGACTGGAGCGCAGCGTAAGGAAGTCCAGCCGCAGGCGCCATTGACCGCCTTGTTATGTGTTTTACTTGATCTCATTTACGTAAATCTTATATTCCTTGCCGCGATCATCAGTAGCAAGCATGAATTTTCGTTGCCGAGCAGGCCACTTGAAAAAAATTGACGTTAAACGCTCTAACTCCACATTTTCACTAGCAAGATGACCCCTCAAATGATCCCCCCCAATACCCAATAGATTTAAGGATACCCTCTGTAGCATACTCAGCTGGCTGAAATTCTCTTGTAAGCCAATTCAGCTCAATATCGATGCCCTTGCGATGAATCTCATGCAAATCACTAATGACATATCCATTTTCGGTATAGTTCATGAAACTTGTAAAACTATCACCGAAATTATGTATCGCAGAATAAATATTTTTATACTTCATTGCCTTGGTGACACATAACGGCGTTATCAACTGCGTAGGAATCTGGCACGATTTTGTGCGGCACGCACAAGGCGTGACAGGTTACGGAGTCAGATTGCATGGCTTTGTTAGGGCCTTAATCATCTATCAAAAGTGAGTTACTCAGCTGGATTTGAGCTAGCAAAAGAATCTGCATCATCAATTGATCCCTCACAGCCTCACTCTCCTCATTCAACATATTATTTGCAGTTTCCATTAGATCTGGTATTTGAGTTATAGCGCTGTTCCAGCCTCCAGCGCTATAAGAGAACCTAAGTAACCCGCATGCTTCAATAGTCTCTCTTCCTTTGTCGCTTTTTGGCGAATATATAGTTCCTAAGTGGATGGCGATATGATCATCATAGTTATCAATATGAGGATGAATGATTGTAAAGTCACTGCTTCTGGTCGGGTATCTCACTCTTCTTCTATTAGTTAGAACATGCTTATTACTCTTTTCATTGTTGCAGTCTTTACATGCGACGCATAAATTTTTCGGTGTGAACATGAAGTGGGGTGAGTTTTCTCTTGCAACGATATGCTCAACATCCCAAACAGCCGAGTGCTGGACAGGGTACTTTACTTTACAGTATACGCAAGTCAGATTCTGCTCGCTTTTATAGTGTGACTTTATCTCACGTTTAACCTCTTCCACTTCATCATCTGACCAATAGTTATGATTCTGACTTGCTCTATCACTCTCATATTGATCAACTACTAACTGGCTTTCCTCTGAATAAACAACAGCCGACTGTATTTTCAAGACTCATACTCCAATGCAAGAATCAATGCATCGAGCAATGAGGATACTGGATCATTATCTTTTAGCAGCGGCCTCATTTCGATTAATGGTTCAGCCTCACTTCTTATTTCTTTCTTGGTCGCACTACCTTTGCTTATCTTAGTAATTAAATTTAGGCACTCTCTGGTTACATACTCATTTGACGACCCTGGTGCACCGAATATATTTGCAAGCTGATAATCAGCAGATTTCCTATAGTATTTATCAGAGGGCAGTAACTCACCACTATTCATTTTTAAAATTGCGCAGTTCTTTCCATGAATCCTTGATATTATCTGCGGTGAGTGCGTGGCGATTATGAAGTGACAGCCTCTATATGAATCAAATGTTTTTAACAGAAGGTCTATATACTTTTCTTGCCATTCAGGGTGCAAACTAATTTCTGGTTCATCAATACAAATTAATGAGCTATCTTCAATTTCACTAGCTATACCAATTATTGTTGCGATAATGCATTGTTCACCAGAGCTCAGATCACGAACACTAACGGGTTCATTCATCGAAGAGTCAGAATAAAGATGTATGTCTGATAACCTCATCAACCCCAAGTTTCTAAGAAGCTCAGTATGTTCAAATAAATCAATAAGATATTCAGGAAGATAGTTGCCTTCAAACCCAACATCGAAAACTATCCGTCTCTCCATACCAAGATTTCTTTTCAACTCAACATACGCTTCAACAACCTTATCCAATAACAACTTATCACCTGACAAAATGTCTAAAGCCCGACGGACTCTGGGATGTTTATATTGAGCCTCAGAAGGGTTAATACCGTGCTCGTTAAGAAGTGACAAGAATCGTCCTGGTGATATGTCAAACTGGTACTCTGCTGTTAACAGGGGCGAATAACCCAAAAAATTAAAAACTCCTTTTATTTTATCCAGCTTAAGTTGGCCCTCTTTTGAAGATCGGAATAATGAATCAACTAATCTATCTAATAACGAGACTGACGACTGGGGGCCAAATCCACTTTTAACGCCGAGATAGGTGTACCGACTGCATTTTGTATCTGGTCTTTTCGGGTTCTTCCGCCCCATCGGGAATTTATCGTAGGGTGTCGTTGACGTCGCTACAATTTTATTTGGCAAGGTGTCATTGGGATCACCCCCTAAGACAAACTCCCCCGAATATTCACATTTACCACGATTTACGGTTAAACCAGCTACAGCCCCATCCTTTTCATATATCAAAGAGAAATCATCTAAAACAGTATCTGCTCGCCGGCCCAGACCCGATCTATTTTTTTGAATACGCCCGCTTTCCCCTAGCGACTCAAATGATCCGATAATTGCGCTTAATAGCCGACTTTTTCCGATGCTATTTTTACCAACAACCACTGTATAGTGATTTTCACTGATAGACTCTTCTGTATTAAATGTAAGTGGCAAGATACGACCGTCAAAAAATGCCTCCGTGATTTTAAACGACAATTTCTACTCCTTTATATATTGCTTAAATACCAGCATTGACAACGCGCAGTGCCCTAACGCTTAATTCAGCCGCGCTTTTTTGCGTCGGCCTGCAATTTCTTGTTAGGGCTTTTAACCCACATAGATATCTGGTAACCGGAACTCGGGCTACCTTTACTCCATATTATTCTGTGGCGTTCTCTATCACCACCTATGTTTTTATATCCATATTCGTTCCCCCAAGGGTCAACAGGAAGTGCTTCTAGATAGCCTTCGCTCTTGTAATTGAGGAACGGCGCCTTCCCTTGTGGCTTGCGTACTAAAGCTTGCAAACCTTGCTCCGAAGTCGGATAAACCCCGTTATCTAAGTAAAATACTTGCAGCCCCATTTCAATGACCTTTAGATCGATCTTAACTTTTTGATTTCTTGCCTCATCGATGCCAGGCAGTGGATCTACAATTGCGAACAAAGATATAAACCCGATTATCGAAAAAAGCAAAATGAAAGCCTTTCCAGTTAGCTTTAAATATCTCATAGGTAAATTGTAGGCCTAACGCTTACAGCAGCGGGCTAATTTGGAGCAAGGCGGAAAATTGGTCCGCCTGCCTGTACTTGTTAAATATTGCCATCGCCGCTCTCAGTCGCCTTAAAAATATGGTACGCCCAAAATCCACCAACAAAAATACTACTGGCATAAATAGATAAGATTATTAGGTTATACTCTCGCTTTACGTCACCAAAAAAGTACCACCACAAATACCCACCACAAAAAATGCTAGGGCAAATCCAATGTTGGCAACAACTATAGGCAGAGCTACAAAGATACTCTCATCATAAATCTCACCCTTAAACGACATAAAGTTAAGCGCTGCACCCACTGCCATCGCAACTAGCAGACCAGCAAGCCCTATTCGATTTAGAAGGTTAAGTTTCATCTATACCTTACCAACTCCGTAGTATTTAACGCTGTTGGCATGGGCAAGCGGAACGCAGTGTAGCTTGTCCCGCTCGGCCGTTTTTTGGCCGGGCGTAATGGCCAACCTTGTTAAGTGTATTAGTTTGCAACATCGGCAACAATCTGCAGTGAAATAACCAGCATACCCAAGCAGCCAACGACAATGACACCAAAAAATAGATTAAAAATCATATCGCGTTCTGGCACTTTTTTTAGCCCAACTAGAGCCAGCAAAGCTTGCACAATTGACATATTATGACGCTTTACCATGAGTATCAGCAATACAGCTAGCCCACTATAGAACAGCAACGCAGCAGCAATACCATAAGGTGTTTCCCATACAGCATTAACCATTTCTAGAGATTTCGGATTAATATCAAATTCCATAATTTCAGGGACACTTAACGCTTTGCTCACCTGCACATGCTGCGGAGAGCGTTTTTGTGTAACATTGGAGCGCAGCGACAAGCACAAAAACGAGCGTAGCAGTATTTGCCAGCGTGCAGCAACTTGTTATGTTTTAACTCTCAAAACTTATTCCAGTTACTTGGCCATCCGAATCAATCGATACAGACATTAAATAGTCAGTTAGATCCTGATTAAGCTGAATATCAAATAACGAGAACATTTCATCATCTTCAGGGTATAGTCCTATTCGAACTAGTGATAATGCCTTTAAAAAGACTGACTTATCAACGCTTTGAGTACCAAAGAGCTTAACGATTTCTTCCTCACTAAATTCATCTAGATGATGCTGCAAATAGAATCTTGCCGTTTCTGATTCCGAACCAAGGTCCCAATCTTCAGATATTGCAGCCCATGCTTTGTTAGCGAGCTCTGGAACTCTAGAAGTTACAGTCGCTACGCATTCTAGCAGCTCATCATCAACCGATTCAGATTCGAAATTGAGGTCGATCTCTACATCTTTGCCATCGACATTTACGCTACCATCGTAATATTCTTCAATATTTTTTGAATCTATTTTTCCAAAAGGCGGTATATCCAATGATGTCTCCTTAAAACATAACGTAAAACGCATGTGCGCGTTTTTTGCGTCACATGGCGCTTCTTGTTAGAGGTTTTACCGGCGTAAACTCAAAAGGAATGCCACTTAGCTCTTTACTCATTTTTAGAGCAGTCGCTTTATCTCTTGTGAGTAAGTTAGAAAGCTGCATGCTACTTGTAACCAAGTTATCATCGACGTTTAGTATTTCACCCAAGTAGTTCACTTGAGCAGGTTTAACATCAAACTTGAAAGCAATTCCTGTAGCAGATAAACCTTCGTCAAAAACTCCGAATGCACCGCCACCAGCTACAACCACACTGCTTCCTCTTCCTTCTTGGCCAATTAAAAAATACTCACCAATAGGCATCTCAAAGATATGAAGAAAACCGTACTTCCCTTTGCCTAAGTTACCTAGTGGATACTTAGGTGCGCCAGGCTCCGCAGGAAGAAACTTGACTCTTTCTAACTCACCCACAGGATTCTTTTTCATAACGTGATAGCTAACAAACGACAAATTACTAAAAGAGATACCCGAAACCTCATTTCTGCCAGTAGCCACTGCGACAATTCCATAGCCTTCTGGCAAAGACCCATACTTCTGAAGCAAGGGAATACTGCTGGTAGATGCACACCCTGTGATGAATATTAAACAAATAATAATTGCAATCCTGGTCATTACCCTCTCCTCTAACGCTTTGCACAAAGGCGCATGCTTGCTGACCTTTTATCCCGAAGAGAATAAGAAAAAAGTGGTCAGCGAGCATGCGTCCTTTTTGATGCAACTTGTTATGTTTTATTTGTGGGGCAACTGTCATCATCGAACGCGTATTCGTATACCCCGTGCTCTCTTTTTAAAACTACTTTATTTGAATTTACTACAACAAACTCTAACTTAGCACCGTTTAAAGCGTTTAGTAGGCCATTACAATCGCCGATATCTTTTGGCTGTGGAAGAGTCTGCATAGTCGCAAGAGCTTCCATGAAGTTACTATTCTTATTTTCTTTATTCAATCCCATTTTTAATTTTGGCCCTGAAGGTAAATCCGCTTTTTTAATTCTAGTGCCAGTAATAGTAATTTCCTGTGAGCTTTCAGACTCAACGCTAGTACTTTTTTGAGGCGGACTGTTGGTACAGGCGGATAACAAAACTCCAATAATTAGAACATAAATAACTTTCATCGAAACTCCACTTCGAGATAAAACATAACGCCGCCAACACAGGCGGCCGAAACGTAGTGTAGGCCGTCCGCCCGCGTTTTTAGCGGGCATTGTGCTTGGCCTTGTTATACGATTTACTAGCAGACACTTAAGATCACCTGCTCTTGTATACCTTCATGAGTTAATTTGACCTCACTTTTAGTAACTGTTGCTAACCATTTAAGGAAGGCTACTAGTTGGGAATATGCGCTTTCTGTTTGTATATCATGCGGTGAAACATCTAGCTCGATTTCCGTTTCTACGAAGAAATGACAATTTAACTGAATATTATCGGTTACCCAGATATATAAGGTCGTAGGATCAGCTTGTTGCATACTCTTGATTGCATTTAGATCAAAAGGTAATTCCTTTTCGACATCTCCGTGGGAAAATTCAAACTTGTACTTTGATCGCTTCACCTCACCTATAAAATCATTCCAAACAGCCGAATCTATATTTTCTACATAGATGTCTCTCAGAGAGCCATCCGTATCGAATTCATTCTTTATGTCACACCATTGCTTCATATTGGTTTCGTATAACGCTTGGCTTTGGGGCAGCCGAAACGAACGTGTAGGCTGTCCTGGCCGCGTTTTTTGCGGCCGCACAACAGCCACTTGTTATGTGTAATCTCATTCATTGAGTTGCTATCTACCTAAACTATGAAAGCGGCCCAGTAAAAGATAAAAGAGTGCAATAAGCGATAGCCAGATAGCTAAAATTGTTGCCATCGCGACAGGGCTTATTGTTATCGAATAAAACCCACCTTCCACAGAAATGTCACAACCTTCATAAAAAACCGACCAAACACCATCGGAGCTTAAACAAATCGCTTTCTTTATTGTTAAGTGATAATAAGCGATTATTCCTACGCCAAAAATCATCGATATAAATACAGATAATGCCCATCTTTTATTCATTTCGAGACTCTAAATCATGTAAAGCACATAACGTCGCCAACAAGGGCTGCCAATACGTAGCCTCTTTTGTGTTAATTTGGAGCTACAGCGACAACACAAAAGAGCGAAGTGTTGGCTGTCCCGGCCGCGCCTTTCAGTGGCCGCATTGCTTGGCCTTGTTAGGCGCACTACCATACACCTAAATCTAAATCTAAATTCAATAAGTTATGATTAATTTTATTTCGGCTCAATGTGTCACAAAGATTATTGAATGCCACCACTGTTTTTTTCTCGTCGAATTTACAGTATAAATTGTAACGACCAAACTCAAAAATTTCTCGTATTAGCTCGCCAATATTTGACAAATCATCTTCATCAGTTAGGGCCTCGGTAAAAGCCTCCTCCCATAAAGAAAGATTACCAATTGCTAGGTAATAGGGCATTAATTTTAATATTTCGATTTGCAAACAATGATAGGCATCAACGGGATCAGCTTGACCCCCACCAATTGGGCTATTTCTCTTACAATATTTGCTACACCCATAATACCGCCTAACGCCTTGTGCAGGGGAAGCTGCAACGCAGTGTAAGCTGTCCCGGTGCGAAGCACCCTTGCTGCCACAACTTGTTATAAATTATCTTGCCCCCTGATAAATGATACTACTATCTCTAATACCTAAATCTAGGCGCATTGCATTAAGTAGCGCATCCGCTTTTGACCTCATATCGATCCAGCTCGCACTTTGGCCTTCATACATAATCGGTATGAAAAAGTCGATCATGTCGTTGTATTTATCCATCACATCTTGAGTTGAAACAAGGCTTAGATAGCCATAAGCTTTATTTCGAGATAAAGCGAATGCATGCTCCACTTCCGGGCTTATTTTATCCTGCTTTTCTGTACCAACGGCCTCTAGCTCACGGAGAATTTCACTAATTAAATGTACCACATCTTTATAGATCGCAAGCTTATCAAAATGGCGAGTAATCTCTTTTTGCTTAAGTATATCTAGTTCCTTCTTAATACCTTCCAGTACTTCTGAGTGCTTTGCCCTCTCATTCTGCAGCATTCGCTTTGCCCACAAGCTACCAAGCCAACTCGAAAAAGCGGCCAGGAGTATGGCGCTACCCCCTATCGAAGCTATGACAGCTATTGCGATCTTGAAAATTTCATCGATATTCATAACGATTTATAACGCCAAGGTTTGGGGCAGCTGGAGCAACGCGCAAGCTGTCCCAGCCGCGCGCCGTTTGCGCGGCAACAACACCGCCTTGTTAAATGTTTTTTTCCGTAAGTGTTAATACGCGCCTACCATTGATGCTTTTTAGCACCACGCTAGCCCCACAAGGCTGGTGAATAATATAGGTTTCCCTAGCCCGTTTATCCTGCGATTCTAGCGCCGGCTCAGTTATTAGCTGGTTGCCTGACACAGACCAAGTAAGCTCACTATCTAGTGTTACATGCCCTGGCTTAAAATAGGTCTCAATAAGACCCGCACCATTTTGGTTAAAAGTGATTGATGTGGGCTCACCTTCCAGATGCCACTGACCAATTAATAATTCCCTTGCCGATTCCTCGGTACCGCTGAAAGGTTGGTTATGAACACAACCAATCAAAAAGGTTATTAAAAATACTAGGCCAATTACTCTCATAGACATTTAACGCTTGCAGCATGTGCGCGGTGCTTTTCCGCGTCGCATGCCTGCACTTGTTAAATGTTGTGACTTAATATTAAACACCGAATTTGGCCTCTGCTGCCTCTTTACTAATGTTGACTACAACTGGCTTGCCGCCACCGTGCTGCTCAGAATTGGGGTAGGTTTTTACCCAATACTCTTGCGTACTCTTAGCTCTATATAGTATTTCCCAGCCTGACTCGTCGGTTGCGACTTTGTCACAGTATTTATTTAGGAATTTGTCTATTTCCTTTCCTTGCATTGATCTTTCAGCCTGTAGACATTTAACGCCCGCAACACGGGACAACTTGTAGTGACGAAGGAACGGAAAGTTGTTCCGTGTGCTTGCGCTTGTTAAACATTGTATATCACCAACACGACCAAGATCAGGATCAGCAGTACGTAGAGCGGCTTAACCTCAAATGAGCCTGCACGCTCTGCCTCACCTTGCAGTACAATTAGCTTGTTCCAATCGCCAATATTTTTTTCAATCATATCGCCAGAGAAAAGCTCTAGTTTATAGCCCCACTCTTTTAGCCCTAACTCGTCAAGTGAATCCCGAAGCTCTAGTAATTGCTTTTTCTCTTCCTCGGGCAAACTTTCTGCTACTTCGGAGATGTAATTGTGGAGCTCAACAATACCCATAAGGTGTTTAACGCCGTTATAACCGGCGCAGCTTTGCTGCGTCCGGCGCCGTAGGCGCGTAGTTGATAACTTTGTTATACCTTTTACCAGATATCATGGTATACCCACACACCTTTATAAACCTGCTTATACATACCTTCAGGTATGTGCTCGATAGGAAAACTATCTGACTCCGTGAACAAATAGCCCCAGTGCTTTACCAATGCACTGCCATAAAATACTGAGACATGATTATCTGACACTCCGATTCTAGGGGGTGTGTGGGAAAGGTTTAAGGCATTGGGATATTTGGTGCGTAGCTTCTCTATAAGTTTGTCGTGTTCCTCATAATTAGTCCACTTGGGGTTAATCTCCCTGGCCTCGATAGAAAGCTTTACTATTTCATCTAGTGGCAGGGCATCTTGTACTGTTTTGTGCATTCCATCTATGTAGCTTGGGAATGGAAATTTATAAATCGCCACCACTAGAATAGGCAGCAATCCCATCACTATAAGATGATTTAGACTTTTCTGTTTTTTTACGACTGCGATAAGGCACGAGATAGCGCTCACAATGAATGTAAAGAACGCAATCAATCCTACAGGCAGAACTCCCATTGGAATTGACCAGAACTTATCGAATGCAAGCCCTTCATAATACGGAACAACCCGCATAACCAGCAGGCAAACAATAGTGATTGTTGCAGATATGTGTAATGTTTTGCTCATATTCGATAGATATAACGCTTCAATTTGCGGCGAACGCTAGTGAGTCCGAGCGCGATAGCGCTGAACAACATTGACTTGTTAGAAGCCATACCTGCGACACTCCCTCTTAGGGTTGTGAACCCAGACATTACAACCCGTCTCATATGCATATTCTTTATTCAAATCACTCTCGATTGACACCCTACACTTGAAAGGCTTGCCTAAAGCAGAGCCCCAATAGTGCCATTTATGTACATACTCAACTTCAAACTCAAAACTAATGACAACACTTTTAATCCAACTTTCAGAAATTCTAGAAGAATTAACTGAACACTCAAGCACCTTTGATAATAAGCCCAAGCTGACCGCGTACTCTTTAGCCTGCAATTTCGGAGTAAACTCTTTCTCTATCAGGTTTAGTGTAATAGCACTAATCCCTTTATGCTGGGCTTCAGCATACAACTTCCCGACAGCCCAATAACCTTCAGAGTCAAAGTTCCTACTTAGGCACCATTGCGCAAGATTCCCGGCGATACCTCTTAGTTGTTTTCTACGTGCCATACTTCGAGCTTCTAACGCCCAGCACAACCGCTGGCAAAGCTGGCACGTAATTGCGCGGCAATTTGAGTGACAGGTTTGACAGTCCGTTGCTGATGCTTGTTAAGGGATTTTTGGACTGGATGCATAGCTGTTGACCGCTTGTTTGCTTGTTAATGAGATATTTAATATGCATTTACCTTCACCTTCCCAGGCTGTAACTTGGTAATTACCTGGAGGATAATCAAGAAAAATCCCATCATCCTCATCTGGTTCCAGATCTTCACCTGAAACACATTCTCCACCACCTAAGAAGAACTTACCCGACTTATTTTTGATGGTGAATGAAATCGCTTTTTCTGGAGGTGTGTCCTCGGTGATTTCTATTTCAAATACACCATCACACCCAGTGCCAATAAATATGACATTACCAGAGTTAATCTCTTCGATTTCTTTTCTGGGAATAGACCACCAGTCACATGCATCAGATAATCGATGCTTTAAACAAGCTAAATCATAGAGCAAAATCGTTGCTGTATCTGTCTGTACTCGCATACTTCCCTTTCGCTTAACGCTTTGCCAATGGGCGGCCGGAACGCAGTGTAGGCTGTCCCGCGCAGGCCGCGCTTTTTGCGGCCGGAGCACAATTGGGCAACTTGTTAGGCATTTTGTGCCACCATTTGCCAAAAAGACTCAAATTCTTCATAGCTAGACGGCTCCAATTCATCAACCTTAAACCTCTTATCACTGTCCATCCAGAATCCAAAATTCCGATCATTTGGAGCAGTAAATACCGGGGCATTGTCTTGATCTATTCCTATTTCTCGTATTGGAATCCCGCGCTCATCTATTTCGATGAGCCACTTGGCAACAGATGGATATAGCTTTTCCTGATCGGGATTAGCTCGCGGAATAAAAAACAGCGCAGTCTTGATTAAACGAACTCCAATACTGTTCATTTCCGTCTCATTCCATTTGGTTGCCAGTTTAGTATATCCGTAGTTCATTTTGATGCTTAACGCCTAGCCCACAGGAAGAATACAAGCTTGCGAGTAATTTTTCCTGTGCGGCTACTTGTTATGTTTCTCTGCAACTTCATCTAAGCATTTCATTGGATCATTTACAAATTTTGCCGCATTAGATTGGCGAGCATATTGGATAAATGAAATAAAGTCAGGTTTAAATATAATCTTTTGACCAGGCACGAAGAAGTAACAATCTAGTTTTTCTGCCGCAGAAATTATTTTATTAACTAACTCTCTAATTTGTTCTCTTAAGTCTAACCTAAACCCAATGCTAAAGATTTTACCCTCATCGAACCAAACACTAATATCATGAACTTTTGTATCGCCCCATAATTCTAATTCTTTATCCCACGAATCAGTAACAGGCAAAATATCTGTAAATATCTGCTTATAATTATTGTTTGGCTGATAATTTTCCCAAGCCAGTGTCGTATCATACCCTTCTTCGCCATAGAGCAGTTCAATATTAAAGTCGTTCGTTTCAACCCATTGTGAAGGTACTAATTCAATTGGGAATTGCCAGATTGCCATTCATTGCCCCTCAGAAACATAACAGCTAAATAAACAGACAGGCAGAATTACAACCAAAAAGCGGACGCGTCTTATTAATTTGGGGATTTCAGAAATAATAGGATGGTGTCCGTTTTAATCGCTAGCTGCATTCCTTTGTCTAAAGCTCTAATTTATTGTTTTATTTGCACTTTTACAAGTAGCAGGAAATTCATACCGAATTAAACAGACCTGGCGCCTATATCATCATTTTTAGGCCAGTGTTTTGCTTTTTCTCTTGTGTAGCAGATCTTAAGCAACCCTATATTTTATGTAAATGATTGATTACTGGGTAGGTTTTAGAGTGTTAATAGTTAATTCCCGAATTAAGCGGAAGACTCAGGATTAAGCGATTTACGATTAATACTGTATAAGGCTGAAGTGCCGGCCCTTTTAAGAGGCCATGGCATTTGGTTAATGTGCTTTAGGGCTGCAACTATTAGTTAGTTATGATGCAAGCCCATTACCAAGCAAATATCACTCAAACTGGCCCTAGCTACTTTGCCAGCAGATCGTAGCCCGTAGGCAAGCCCGGGGTGATTGTGTATTCCTGTTTTTCAATTTTGGCAGGAATCTTTTTACAGGCCTTTTCTTGTTGATCGCACTCATCTACGTAAAAGGTAACGCCCGCTTTCTCGTCCCACTGGTAGTTAAGTTGATAAACCTTGTTGGCTTTTGTGTTTACTTCTATATCGGCAAATTGTCGGTAATTTACGATTTTCGATGATCCGATTGCGACGCCGCTTGCTAGGGCTGAGCTTGTCATCTGGCTTACTGTGGCAAATTTGTTAGCCACATCGGTATAGGTGAAACCAACATTAAATCGATGCGGGCCTGGCTCTACCTGAAAAACCAGTGGCTTTAGCATATTGGCTTCTTGAACCGTCGCCGGATAACCAGCCATAGACTCATACTCGGATATGTATTTTCCGTCTACATATCGTACATAAATGCCGGGGGCGGCAAATGGTCGTTTGGGCTTGATTGTGGAAAGCTCTGTTGGCAGCTTTTGGGGGCCTTGGTAGAACTTATAAGTTTGTTGTGAGGCGCAAGATGCGGTTAACAGTGCAATACAGGCTACTGGTATAAATTTCATACAGTCTCATTATTTGGGTTACAGCAGACAAAGCAATGACCAGTATTGGCATTGCTCTACTTGATCAAAGCAAATTTTAATGGATTGCTTACAAGCGAGTCGTTGAAATGGGGTAAAGCGCATTAGCCTTGCGGCTAATGCCTTATTGGGTTTTAGATGCCTTAGGTTTAGAATTGCCTTAGGTTTAAAGTTGCTGGCCTTACTACAGCTTATAAACCTTACCGGCTTTCATCACAAAATCGACATCCAATAGCTCTTTAATATCTGCTAGTGGGCTGCCGTTGGTGGCGATGATATCGGCGTATTTACCTGGCTCTAGTGTGCCTAGGGTTTTGCTTTGGCCGATTAGCTTTGCGGCATTTACGGTGGCCGATTGCAGCACATCCATTTCGCTCATGCCGGCTTTGGTCATTAGTACGGCTTCTTCGGCATTGATGCCGTGACGAGATACACCGGAATCAGTACCGAAGGCGATGTTAACGCCAGCGCGGTAAGCTTTGCTGAAGTTATCCATCATATCGCCGCCAACGCGTATCGCCTTTTCTTTAATGGCGGGCGACATAAAGTTCGACTTCTCGGCCATTTGTTTTACGGTATCGCCTGCCAATAGTGTGGGCACTAGATAGGCGCCGTTTTTCTTAAACAGCTTGATGCTTTCTTTATCGGCGTAGCTGCCGTGTTCGATGCTATCTACGCCGGCGCGCAGTGCAGCATTAATGCCTTCAGCCGCGTGGGCATGGCTGGCAACTTTGCGACCTAAAGCATGGGCGGCATCGACAACTTCGCGTAGCTCATCATCGGCCATTTGTTGGCCGGTGCCGGTATCGGTATCGGATAGCACGCCACCGGTGGAGGTAATTTTAATAACATCGGCATTAAACTTAATGGCACGACGGGTAGCACGGCGGCAATCGTATGGGCCATCACAGATGGTTTTAGAAGTGTACTTTTCCAATAGATCGTGACGCATACCATCAACATCACCATGGCCACCGGTTACTGCAACGCCACCCGATGCCACAATGCGCGGGCCATCTAACCAGCCCTTGGCAATGGCATCACGTAGTGCATAAATATGCTGCGGGCTTTGGGCACCTAGATCGCGCACCGTGGTAAAACCTGCCATCAAGGTTTTTTTAGCAAAATGAGCGCTTTGCATAGCCACATCAGCATCAGACATACGCAAACGTTCGCTGTCATTATTGGGGCCTAGCTCGCCTTGCAGGTGTACATGCATATCCATTAGGCCTGGCATTACGAAACTATCTTTTAGATCGATAACTTTTGCATCATCGCCAACATCCGCTGCATTGATATAGCCTGCTTTTACTTCTTGTACGTGGCCATCTTTAATAATTAGGCTTTGTTGGCTTAGTGGCTTTTCGCCAGGCACGGCCAATAATGTGCCGGCGTGAATAATTTGGGTATCTGCTAAGCTTGGCATGCTAATGCTGGCGGCTAGCAGTGCCAGTAGTTTTGTTTTTTTCATCATCGCTTCTCTTTTTCTATTTTCTTTACGCTTTCTGCTTTCTTTCTAATTTCTCTACTCAATAGACACCCGATGTTCGTTTACATTGTGTGCACTGGCCGATTAATGCGGCAGGTATTTTCGGGTAAAGTTTTCGTTGCCTGCCTTTTTAATGGCTACATTATCTTCTATGCGTATGCCACCAAATGGGCGCATGGCATCAACTAATTGCCAGTTAACACAAACACTTTGACTGCTGGCTTGTAGCTCGGCTAATAATGGCTCGATAAAATAAATGCCGGGCTCTACGGTAATGACCATATCGGATTGTAGCTTACGGTTTAAGCGCAAATAAGGGTGGCTCGCTGGTGGCTCTTGGTTAGTGCCTGCCTCATCTTGCTGCCAGCCACCTAAGTCATGCACTTGCACACCTAAAAGGTGCCCCAGGCCATGGGGTAAAAATTTGCTGGTAATACCTTCGGCCAATGCAGCTTCGCCATCGATATTAATAATGCCAGCGCTTTGTAAAATATCGCCCACTCGGCGGTGCATATCTTTATGGGCATCTAGGTAGTGCATACCAGGTTTTAGCTCATCAATTAGCGCTAGCTGGGCTTTATCTAGCTCGCTGATTAAGCGCATAAACTGCACGCCAATTTCGCTTTCTTCACGACAATAGGTACGACTGATATCGGCCGCGTACCCATTAACGCTAAAACCGGCATCGATCAAAAAAGAGCGGCTGTGGTTTAAGCGCTGCTTTTGCAGATGGGTGTAATGTAAAATAGCGGCGTTTTCATTCAGTGCGATAATATTGCCATAGGGCATATCTTGTTCGCGCAAATCTAGGGCGCCGAGATAAGCCTGATTAATTTCAAACTCGCTGGCGCCGGCCATAAAAGCTTCTTTGGCGGCAGTGTGACATTTAGCCGCCTGCTGATTGGCCAGCTCGATACACTGCTGCTCATATTCGCTTTTGCAGGCACGGTAAAACTTAAAGTGATTCAGTAAAGCTGGCTCGTTTAGCTGCCACTCAATACCACTGATTTGCGGCATAGCCTCTGGCAAACCAATAAAGGCCGCCGCGCCTTTAATTGGGCTAAATAGCTTATTCAGCTGATCGGCATCGGCGTATTCCACAATATCAAAATGCGCTGTCCAGAAATCATCTGGCATGGCTAATACCTTATGCCAGATATCAAGCGGCTTATGGAAGAACAAGCTAGGGCGGCCGCTTTGGCGAATCAGCAGGTAGCAGTTGGGCACCTGTAAGAGTGGCAGCCACTCTTTAAAAAACGGGTTCACCACATAGGGGTGGTAATAATCATCTTGGAAGATAGGCTCTTGCACGCCCGAGCCAATCATCACGGCCTCAAGACCGGCGTTTTGCATATAGGCTTGGCTGCGTTCTAATTTGGTGGCCAGGTGGCTACCGTAGCTAAGTTCAAAGTTCACTCTATCCTCACAATTCACTCTGCCTAGTGGGCTAACAGGCATAAGATGGGGGCTTTAATATAGCAGCGGCCCAAAGCTTGTCGTTTATTTTTTATTCACTTCATCATAGACTAGAAGGGGCTATCAACACTACTATTAACAGCTGTGCCTTGGCCTACCTCCATAACCATAAATAGGACGTAGCCGCCCTACTAGGCCTCAAGCCTAGATCGCTGATGGTGAGCTAATCGCCGATGATCAGGCTATTAGGATGCCACATTACGGCACACAGCAAATTAAGCAATAGATGGGGCTCAATATGGGGCTTTCTCAACGACAATGGCAAGATACCGTAACGCTGATCGAGCACTTCAGCGCCGCTGAAGATGCCTATAAGCTACGCATGGATTGCGGCCATGCACTATTGCGCCTGCTTAATGCCGATCACTTTGCCTCCTATATCTGGCAAAACGATAAGCAACAATTCGCCGAGCCCTGCCAACTCAATCTAGATGACAGCAACCTTGGCCGCTACAAGGATTACTTTCAGTTTCACGACCCCATTACCCACAAGATGCGCCAGTGCAGCAAAGCGGTATCGGTCAATCAGATTATGCAGCAGCAAGATCTTGAAAAGACCGAATTTTACCAAGACTTCTTAGCACGCGACGGCATGCACTATGGGGTAAACCTGTATGTATTTGATGAAAGCGGTGAGAACCTAGCGGACTTTCGCATATGGCGCAGCAAAGCACGCAGTAACTTTGAAGCCACAGATTTGAATATGCTGGATATTATCGCGCCGCATTTTCGCAATAGCATGCGCAGGCTAAGCAAGAAGAGCGGGCAGCTGTTGATTAAACAGTTTGGACTTACCCAACGTGAATATGAAGTTTTAAAATTACTAAATGGTGCGCTATCTGATCAGGCTATCGCCGAGCAATTACACATCAGCTTAAGCACCTGCCGCACACATATTCGCCGCATTTACCAAAAGCTAGATATTCATCAACGTGCGCAACTAATCAGTTTGTTAACGCCTTATCAGTTGTAAGGCTCTGCTGTACGCTTAAAGCTCTTCTTCGTAGACAACTAGCGACCCACGACTATCGCCTAGAGTCACTTTAGTACCTGGAAATAGCCTAATTGGACCATTTGAATTAGAACTAAACGAAAAATTGAACTCCCCGCTAAATATAACACCAGCTGCTTCAATATTATTTAGCTCACCTTTAACGTATACGTCGGCTGTACAAACTCGACAAGTTGAAACCGGAGTATTCTCTATAATCCACACCTTACCATCAGGTACAGTATAAGCTTGGCCTTTAAGTAAAGTTATCTCTCCAGCCGAAACTACTCCGGAAAAAAGTATAAGCAGTGCAAGTATTCTCATAGTTCTATTACTTTTAATGCCGTTAGCGGAGCTTACAAAATGAAACAAAGTGTAGCTCTGGAGATTGATTGGCCTTGCTATCTATCGACACTAAAAGACTCCACTCTATTTGCTTGAAAATGTATTTCGCGCTGGTCCGTATGGAGACAGTAACCTCCAATAACTGAGTCTAAACCAATCGCTAGCTCAATACAGTTATCCTCAGGCCTTTCGAACTCGGCCTCACGCAACTCCTTGACACCATAAAATACGAGTTTTAAAACAATATTGAATTCTTCAGGCCGATCAAAAAACACTATTTCAAGTGTTTCTTTCTCAACGCTATACTTTAACTTTGCAATATGCCCAGAGTAATCAGGAATATATTCCTCAAGTAAATTCATAGATCACATAACGATTTTAATAGGCTTTTTAAAAGCTACAAATCCATAAACCAACAGCTAGGAAGCAGCATCTACAGGAAAGGAAAGCTTCGCGCTTGCACCGCCTTGCTCGTTTTGGCTCAGCTCAAAATGTCCTTTGAGCTCCTCAGCTCGCCAACGCATATTCTTTAGGCCATGCCCACCAGCTTGTTCAGGTTCATCGAAGCTTCCATTATCATCCACTTGCAACAAAACTTCCTTGTCGCTCAAGCTTACCTTCAAGGTAATTTCATCTGCTTCGCTGTGCTTCAAAATATTGGCGAACATTTCTTGCAGAATGCGCAACAAGTGCAAGCTTTGCTGGGGCTGGATATTTATTTGATCGACTTCGGTGGCTACCTGCCAGCGCAATCCTACACCCAACTTAGCAAGCTTTTTATTAATGCGATATTTAAAATCGGCCAGCAAGGCCTGTAAATTACTCTCACTCACATTCAAAGATAGAATGATCAAGCGAAAATCATCTAGGCATTCTCGCAGTGCCGAAGAAATATTATCCCGTATCTCGCTGTTCTTTTCTTTTTCAATCATGGCTAGTGAGGCCACCAACTGGCCACCGATACCATCGTGCATATCTTTCATTATGCGAGCACGCTCATCAGAAATGGCCTTGCTGCGCTCTAGCTCAATGGCTTCTTGACGCTGCTGCTCTAGCTGGGTATTTTTTTGCGATAGCTCATCTACGGATTCATTTAAGGATTTGGTCGCTTGGGCGATACGGTTTTGCAGCTGCACTTCGTTTTCTTGCAAGCTGCCGACCATTCTATTGAACATGCGCTGTAATTCTAAAATTTCACCTTCACCATCCTCAGGGCTGCGACTATTTAAATCGCCCATCTTCACTTCTTTTGCCGAAGCGGCCATATTGGAAAGTGAAGCGCTTAAGCGGCGGCCAAATAAATACACCATAAAGATACCCAGAGCCACGGCGGATACGGCGACAACCATAATACGAAGATAAGCTTTCTCTCGCAGGCTGGAATGCTCGTCTCTGGATAATGCAATTTCGATTTGCCCCAGGCGTTCTTCTTGATCTTCTTCAATGCCCGCCAAGGCAGACACTTCATCTGGCGATACATCTTTACTGTATATCGGGATAATAAACAGACGATCTTTATTGATGACGGTATTGTGTTTGCTTTGCTCAGCCAGAATTTTATTATTAACATCCACAAAGCGAACCGAACTCACCGCATCGATATTGATTAAGATGCCGGCAATTTCACTTAGACGTTGCACATCGCCGGTGTAAAAATAAAACTCTGACATCAACACCGCTTGGGTTGAAATATCATTGCCTCGGCGCTCTAGGCTACTTTCGATATCATCTAGTGATTCAGAGAGCATAAAGACACTCACCGCAGCTACCACTAGCAGCAGCGGCATCATGGCAATAAATAGCAACTGACTGCGAATATTTCTAGCGAGCACGACTCTGCCTCCCTAGAATTTTTTGCTTTTGCTCCGGCTGCTGAAGCTGCTGACGGATTAATTCTGGCTTGTAACGTAGGGCCCTAGCAATATTGTCGTTAATTTCTAAGTTTGCCTCGGGGTAGACGATGGCATCTTGAGCAAAGCTATCGGCCGCTTGCCAGGTTTTCACTAGATCTGCCGTCTCTTTAGCGACCTGCTCTTTGCTGAGATAAACGGCAAGCATAGCACCGGCTTTGGTAAAAGCACGACTATGGGCAACGATAGGTAATTGGTAGCTATAAGCCTGATGCAATAATAGGCGAGCATTTTTTCCGCGCCATAATTCATTATCCAGTGGTGCCAATATCATAGCCGCCTGATAAAACTCATCTTCTAAGCGGGATATATTTCTAGCATTTGGCTCGATGCTGCGGTGAATAAGTTGTAGGGCTTCGCTCTGGCTTAAATCCTCTACTTGCTTATTGAGTAGCGCATTGTTCAAGCTATTGGGGATAAGAACTGTTTTATTGGATCGCTCAGCCAAGAGTAACTCTGCCAATGCATACATACGTTGTAGTGGCTGATTAATCACAATGGCTGCCCAGCTACCAACTTTGCGCCCTTCGGTAGCCTCGCGGATAAAAGCTTCTTCTACAAAGCTAAAGACAATCTTATTCTGTTGCCCGTTCTGCAGCGCAAAGTTAGCGGCCTTTGGGCCAAGGGCTAGTAATAGATCAGTTTTATCAAAACCTTCGGCAGGTGCTTGCAGACCGTAGCGAATCGACAGATCATCTTCGGCGATACCACGGCTACGCATTTCAGTTTTGATTTGCTCGGCGGCGGCCTCTAAAGATTTACTTTGCTCAGGCACAAGGATATGTATATCGGCAAAGCCCGGAAGGCTGCCAAATAAAAGCGCCAATAAAAGTAGATAACGAGCTGTCATCTAGCGCTTGGCCAGAGTAAAACCGAGATAGTACTGAGGCTCTATAAATAGGTCCTCATTGAATTCTTGGTATGAGCTATTAAACGACAATGCTCCAAATTTCACTTCCAGCTCCTTGTCACCGATATCCCAAGTTTTAGCTAGGGAGAGATCCATACGAGTGTATGATTTCACGCGATCTCCAAAACCATCCCAATAGACTTCGTCCATATATTGTATGGAATAGCCTGCTTGCCACTGATTTATGGGATAAGACACAAAAATCCCCGCACTCCATTTAGGCGCACGATCCTTATAGATTCTTGGCAGAGATGGGTTTATTCGCAATAGCGAGTAATGGTGACTGCTGCCACGATTAAAATGAAACCTTATAAATTTATTCAATTGTGGGCGGTAGCTGATCTCACCCTCTATGCCTTGGCTGTCGTAGCTATCATAATTGCCAATACGGGTCGCAAAATTGCGCAGTGGATCAATGACCGAGCGATCAGAAGCATAATCGATCATATTATCTAAGGCTTCACGATAGGCGCTTAGCTCCCATTGCCAAAAGCCAGATTTCCCTTGGTAGGCAAGGTTTAGGTTGAGGATCTTTTCGGCTTCTAAATTCTCATCAGAGATGTAACGCTGATCCAGCAAAAAGCCATTGCTTAACTCTGTTTTGGTATCAAAGTTTGCCTCTAGTAGAGAAGGCTGACGATAGGCTTGAGACGCCGCAATACGTAAACTTTGTTGTGGCTTAAACTCCCAGTTCAAACTTAAGCGCGGCGACCAGTGAGAACCTTGATCACCGGTATTCTCATAAAGCAAGCCCAAGTTAAGCAAAACGGTTTCACTTAGAGGCTGCTGGATATTGGCAAAGCTTCGAAAACTCGTTTCTTCAACTTCACCCTTTTGCGGAAAATAGGAAATACTTTTTAAGAAATCCTGCCGAACCCCCAAACCTACAACCGCTTTAAAACCACCATCGCCGTGCCAGCTATATTGCCCTTCTAAATCGGCGCGTCTGCCTTTATGGGTGCTGTAGCCGGTGCGGTAAAACACATCGTCCGATCCAGTAACTAATTTGAAGACTTCTGGGCTTAAGCCTACGATTTCATATAGTGGAATAGTAAAGGTAAGGTCGTCTTCATCGCGATCGCTGTAATAGGCTTTGATTCCAAAATCGCTGTTGGCGCTGTAATTTTTCTGCCAGGCAATTTTTGCTGAAAAACCATTGACCTTTCGATCTCTTGGCTGGAATTCTCTAAATTCGGCAGCGCCGGTTTTGCCATTGTAAAAGTTAAACTCAATATCTAGCTTAGAGCCATCGGATAGCTGACTAACGCCGGCAAAACTAAAATTGTCATGATCTTTAAAATCGTGAAAATTATCTAAACCATTGGATCGGCGTTTCCATAGATTTACGCGATAATCCATTAAAGCGCCTTGCCCAGACCAACTCGCTTGATACTCACGCTCACCTTTATTACCCACTCTTACGGAATAACGGTAAGGCTCGCTCAAGCCTGGCTCACGAGTAATAATATTAATAGCTGCGGAAATAGAATTAGAACCATAGGCTGAAGCTGAAGGCCCCCGTACCACTTCGATACGCTCAATATCATTGATATGAACGCCCAAAGTATCCCAATCAACAACCGATAAAGTAGGTAGGTAAGCCGTACGGCCATTGATTAATACTTGCAGGCGGTTGCTGAATTCCCAGCCACCGCCATGAGAATTCACAGAATGAGTACGGCCATCAGCACGCACCACTTGAAAGCCAGGCACTAGGCGCAACACATCGGCGATATCGGTATAGGCCGAAGCCGCAATCATGTTTTTATCGATTACGGTTACCGCTGAGGGGCTATGTAAAATAGATTGGTTTAAACGGCTTGCACTGATAACAACTGGCAAATCCAAATCCATGGATTCATCCATCGCCATGGTGGGCATAGCGGCCAACACGGCCAGTGGAAATATCAAACTCTGTTTGTGCTGCTTCACAGTGTTAGGCTCTTAGATAATGCCTTTTTTGGTGGCTTCATAGATGGCCCCAGTGCGGTTGGTAACCGCTAGCTTTTTATAAATATTCTTAACGTGGGCATTTACCGTATGAAAGGATACATTCAGCATATTGCCGATCTCTTTAGAAGTATAGCCTTTACTGACCAACAACAAGATCTCGTGTTCGCGCTCGCTCAAGGTATTATGGCTATCTTCTTCATGGGCTGGTGCTGGCTTAAATTCCTGAAGCAAGAAACGCGCTACGCCTGGGCTTATAGGGGCGCCGCCTTCTTGCATTTGTTTAATGGCGTTATTGATCTCGAAGAATTCATCATCCTTCAGTAGATAACCCGATGCACCTGCACGCAACGCATTGATCACATGGGCTTCATCACCAAAGATCGTAATCACGATAGCCAGCTGGGTGCTAACCTTGCTTTGGCGCAGCATCTTAATCAGATCAATACCATTACCGTCGGGTAGATCTAGATCGGTAAGTAAGATATCTGGGGATGAGTTTTCCAGCATGGCGGCGGCGGCTTTAAAGGTGCCCACCGAGCCCACCAAGCGAAATTCACCACCTTCGATAATGGCGGTTTCTAGTCGCTCTCGGGTGGCTTCACAATCTTCTACGATCAATAAGGTGGCTTTCATCACTACATCCATATCTTAGGTTTGACCGCTCAATTCTGTTATTATGAGCAGCCACTGGCGCTTAGTCGCTAACATTCACTTGCTCTCTAGCGGCTTCGCCATGCGCATTCCGAGAATCTACACCCCACAAACATTATCAAGCGGTCAGACCATCAGCCTAGAAGAGGCTGCTTCACGTCATGTCAGCAAAGTCTTACGAATGGCTGCAGGCCGTGAACTAACCCTATTCAACGGTTTAGGGGGTGAATACTCAGCTATTATTCATGAGGTCGGCAAAAAAGTCACTCAAGTAACGATTACCGATCATAACAAGGTCGATCGTGAATCCCCATTACACAGCCATTTAGCGATTGGAGTGTCTCGTGGTGACCGTATGGACTGGGTTTTACAGAAGGCATGTGAACTAGGTGTGACAGAAATTAGCCCGCTATTCACCGAGCGCACCGAAGTTAAGCTAAACGGCCCACGATTAGAGAAAAAACAGCAGCACTGGCAGCAAATTCTGATCAGCGCCTGCGAGCAATGCCAACGCAATCAGCTACCCCGCTTGAACAATGCCATTAACATTAATAGCTTCTTGGAAGATGCACCCAAGGGGCAAAAATGGGTATTGCACCATCGCGACAGCAAAGGTTTAGATCCAAGCCAATCGATTGAACAGGCTTGCCTACTAATCGGCCCTGAAGGAGGCTTGAGCGAACCGGAGATTGAAGCTGCCAAGGCGGTAGATTTTGAAGCCCTTACCCTTGGGCCAAGGGTTATGCGCACAGAAACCGCCCCATTAGCAGCATTAAGCTTGCTGCAATATCACTGGGGCGATTTGTAAAAAACCTGCCAAGCAGGCTTAAAAAGAAATTAGCTCGATACTTATTGCCAGTATCTAAAGCTCGGCCGCCATCGCCTCTAAAGCGGGCACATCGGGAATGGCCGCTTCTTGGCCATCAACGATAACGGTCATTTTCACATAGGGAAAATCAGGAGCATCGGGTAACTCTTGAATTGCTTCGGGTGTTACTCGTGCTACATGGGGAATACCCTGGGCAATCACGGCCACATAGGCCAGTTCAGAACTTATGCCCGTAGCATTGATGATCGCCACCTGGTTATAGCCAGAAACCTCGCCGCGCGGTAAGCCATTTAACTCTTCAAAAGACAGTAAAGGCACTTGCTGATCTCGCCACTCATAGCGCCCAATATAACCTACGCTTTCTTGCTCAGCTGGGATAAAACGAGATTTTCGATACGGTACCATTTCGGCTACTGAAATAGTCGGTAATAATAGTGTAAAGCCAGCCACCGGCACCGCAAGACTGGGGACTTCTGTGGGGCGTTCTTGGGCAAGTTGTTCCATAAAAATTACTCCAGACCTTAACTGGCGACCTTATCTAATTTTGCTGCTGGTATTTGCTCGCCTGCTTGGTTCTCGACCCGTTCGGCGGCTTGCACCTCTACTTGTACATCACTGAGCTGCTGACTAATATTTTTTGCTAACTGTTTAGGGCTGCCACTAAATTCGATCTCGGCGATTTCGGCAGCCGCTATTGGCATATAAGGGCTAATACTGGACTCAGGACTCTGAACCCAAATTTGCGCACCGCGCTGCTGTGCGAAACGACAGGCCTCGGCGCCATCCCCAGCCATACCACTAAATATAATCACACCCAGCTGACAGCTATTTATTGCCGCCACTTTGGTCGCGGCCGAGTAAACAAACTGATCGATACTCGGTGAAAAATCGCTGGCCCATGCGCGCCCATCGGCTTCTAACATGCCTTGAGAGTTTAACAGCAGGCGTTTTTTAGCGCCCAACATCAGCACCTTGCCAGCGGCAACCGCTTGACCGGCTTCGGCAATTTCTACTGGGTAAGGGCTGTGTTTTTCGACCACCTGACGAATCAGAGGAACGCCGGCCACACTGCTGTGCTGTATATAAATAAAGCCTGCATCTAGACCATCGGGCAGTGCGGCGAGAAATTCGCTTACCGCTTCTGGGCCGCCGGTTGAAGCACCAAGAATCCAAAGTTGCTTTGGCCAACGGGCTACTTGGGTTTCGCCTTGGCGAAGCTTATGCAACTTTTGCATCCAACGCTGACGCCACTCGCCGAAGCTCGCTGAATCTTTTTTGGGGATATCTTCATCGGCCAACATCAAGGCACAACTTTGCTCGGCCAACCAATCGGCCAAAGCATCATCGTCATGATCTTTTACGCATACAATCCAGGCATCGGCTTGCAGCTGATTGATTTCGCCTTGCCAATCTATATTCGACAAGGTATCTGCAAAAATAGACTTGCAGCCTAAACCGGCTAGCAAGTCGTTAAAGCCCTCTAGGCTGGCATCATCATTAGCAATAACACCCAGCTTTAAGCCCTGCAAATTTCGCTTCATCGTTAAGCTTGCTCAAGCGCTCGCGGAACAATGCCAATCAGCTCATTAATATTTTCTAGCAGAGCCTCTTCTTGATACGGCTTACCCATATATTTATTCACACCAAGTTCCATGGCGCGCTCGCGGTGCTTATCACCAGTTCGAGAGGTAATCATGATAATAGGCAGGTCTTGCAAGCGACGACTACCGCGTACGTTCTTGGCAACTTCAAAGCCATCCATACGTGGCATTTCGATATCCAGCAACATGATTGCCGGGATTTCGTCCTGCAGAACTTTCAGTGCCTCCATACCATCTTTAGCAGTAATAACGCGATAACCCTGACGCTCTAAGAAGCGGCCAGCTACCTTACGTACCGTTACAGAATCATCCACCACCATTACGGTAATTTCGTCGTTTTCACCGCTTGGTAAAGCAGGCTCTTCACTCAGCAGCTGCGGCTGATAACTCATGGCTGCTTGGCGACGAATCAAGGCCACAGGATCGATAATAACAACCACGCTACCATCACCCATAACAGTTGCACCGGATAAACCCTGCACACCCGCAAACTGCGAGCCAAGACTTTTCACCACGATTTCGCGGCTACCCATCAGGGAATCTACTTGAATCGCAACCACATGTTCGGTGGTTCTTACTAGCACGACCGGAAGCGGAAGAATCTGATCTTCCAGTTTTGGCTTAGCGCCAGTGCCAAGCATTTCGCCAAGATAACGAACCTTATAGTTCTCATCGGCGTACTCAAAACGTGCTTGGGGATCTTGATAATAATGCTCTAACTCGAACGGGCTAACGCGCACAATACCTTCGATGGTGTTCAATGGTAAGGCGTAGGAGTCGTCGCCAATCTGCACCATCAAGGCGCGGTTTACCGATACCGTAAACGGTAGGCGAATTAAGAATTCAGTACCTTGGCCCTGCTGTGAGTTAATAGTAACCGCACCGCCAAGTTGTTTAATCTCACTACTTACAACATCAAGACCAACACCGCGGCCCGAAATTTGAGTCACCGATTCAGCGGTAGAGAAACCCGCCTGCACAACAAATTGCATTATGTCGCGATCGCTCAGCTGGGCATCGGCGGCCATCATGCCGCGCTCAATAGCTTTGGCCTTAACTTTCTCTAGATCAATACCGCGACCATCATCAGCCAAGCGCAATAGAACATCGCCACCCTCACGGGTTAGACTTAATACGATGCGACCATGCGGCGCTTTGTTTTCGGCGGCACGCTCTTCGGCTGATTCAATACCGTGGTCCACCGCATTACGCAGCATGTGCTCCAAAGGCGTAACCATGCGCTCAAGTACCGAGCGATCCATTTCACCTTCGATATTTTCCATCTGCAAGTTAACTTGCTTGCCTAGCTCGGTTGATACCTGACGAACAATACGGCGTAAGCGCGGTACCATGCGAGAGAAAGGTACCATTCGCGAACGCATCAAACCTTCTTGCAAATCGGTATTAATGCGCGACTGTTGCAGTAGTAGCTGTTCGGCATCTCGCGCCTTATCAGATAGCGTATGTTTTAAATCCAATAAGTCAGAAGCCGACTCAGTTAATGAGCGCGATAGCTGCTGCAACTGAGAGTAGCGGTCCATTTCCAGCGGATCGAAATCTTCATGCTGCTGCAACTGCTCCTGACGGAACAAGATCTGGGCTTCGGTTTCGATATCCAAACGTCGCAGCTGCTCTTGCAAACGCATAATGGTGGAGTTCATTTCATCCAGCGATTGACCCCAATCGGATACCTGCTGTTCCATTCGGCCACGGGAGATCGAGGTCTCACCAGCGAGGTTAACCAAGCTTTCAAGAAGATCGGCTGGAATCTTAATAACTTCTTGCGGCGCGCTGCGTTGAACTTGCAGCTTATTTTGCTCGCCTTGTACCGGCGCCTGGCTTTGCACTTGCACCTGTTCAGCTTCAACAACAGCAACTTCTTTAGGCGCTTGCTCTTCTGTCTCTTCTTCAACAACTTCTACGGCAGCAGCATCATCAGTGGTAGTTTTGATTTTGCTGATTAGGCGATCTTGATACTCATGCACCTGAATAAAGAACTGGGGGTCTTTACTGGCTTGCTCTGAGTTATTAATGAGATAAGTTTCGAAATCATGCGCTAAATCGCCCAGCGTCGACAGACCCGCCAAACGTGCACCACCTTTCAAGGTGTGCAAAATACGCTTAAGCTCATCGGCATGCTGATGATCATTGGGCGCTTCTTCCCAATCGTGTACCGCTTCTTCAATCTCTTCGATTTGCTCTTCGGCTTCTTCGTAGAAGATTTCTAGAATTTCGGGATCAACTTCGTCTTCAGCGTCTACTTCTTCTACTACTTGAGAAGGCTTGGCAGCCGCCGCATCCAATAAACCTTTAATGTACTGACTGGTTTCACGCTCGCTAACTTCTGGTGCGGCCGACGTTTCTTGAACCTCTGCAACTTCTTCAGTGCCTTCATCAACGGCTTCGACTTCCGTTTCGCTTTCAGGCTCGCTGTCGACCTTTTCTTCAACCTCTTCTGCTGCTTCTAGCTCGGCGGCTTCTGGTTCAACCACTTCCTGCTCAGCAACTTCAGTTTCACCATCATCAACATCGGCAACTGGCTCGCTTACCTCGGGTATATCTAGGCCTTGCGCATCAGATTCCAAGGCGGCTACCAGCTCATCACTTGGCAACGGCAGCTCTTGGGTTGCCGCTACGGCATCGAGCATATCCAGAATACATTCATGACCTTGTTCTAAGTGCCCCAAAACTTCAGCATCAAAGGTTTCAGCATCTGCTGGCACATGTTTGTAAACCGCTAATAGCTGTTCACTTAATTGCGCCACTTGCGGCAAACGTGCCTGCTCGGCAGCCTCATGCAATGCATGTAATTCGGTACTAATGGTTGCCACATCGGCGGCCGGGCCACCCGCACGCCAGCTCACCAATAGGCGATCAGCATCAAGCAACAAATCCATTCCACCGGCCATAAAGGCGGTGAGCTTACTTGGATCTGCAGAGCCTAGTGGTGAATCCTGCTCTTGGTGAATCAGGTGACCAACATTAAGCTCGTACTGCTCGGCAACGCGAGCCAAGAACATATCTTTTTCTGGAATTTGAATTTCTTGGCGCGCTTTAATTTGCTCTAGAGCCGCTTGAATATATTCACGGGCATCGACAAATAGCTGCAAACTATCTTGGTTCAAAACAACCTGATAGTTACGCATTTCTTTGGCCAGGCCTTCCAGCGGCGTTGCGATTTCGGCCACCTCGGTAACACCTGCCATATGGGCACTACCTTTCAAGGTGTGCAAGGCACGCTGCATTGGATCACTCGGTGCCTCATATAAAGGGGCGGCTGCCAGCATGCGCTCGTTAAAGCGGCCCACTTCATACAAATGACCTTCAGCTTCGGACACAAAAATTCCCCAAAGCTGGTATTCCTCTTCGCGTTCTTCGTCTTCTTGGCTGAGTGGCTCGGCATCATCAGCTGAGACAGCAGTATCGCTTTCATCAGCAGTTGAGTCGCTCGCCTGCTCTTCTTCAGTATTTTCCTCAGCTTCTGGCTTGTCATCCAAACCAATAACACTGCCGCCATCGGCCAGCACCGCTGCCCATTCTTGCAGCTGCTGCAACTCCGCTTCATTTTCTACCGCTGTTTCCGCGGCAAAGGCTTCAACCAGACCAGGCAAATGTGAGCGAACACGATTAATCAAACTAACTTGCTGCTCGTTTGGCTCAATCGCACCATCGATAATGCGATTAAGCATGTTCTCTACCGACCAAGCCAACTCACCAATGCTGAAGGCTTTTACTAATCGGCCACTGCCCTTTAAGGTATGGAATGCGCGTCGGAACTCGCCCAGCGATTCTTGATCAGAGAAATCCATTGCCCAGCGCGGGAAGTAATCATCGATAGATTCAATAACTTCCGCCGCTTCTTCAATAAAGATCTCGCGAATTTCGCTATCGACTTCATCTTCATCCTCGTCATCATCTTGCTGCACCGAGGATGGGACGGAAGCGAATGTATTTGTTTCCGCTAGATCAATTTCTTCATTTGCCGCGTTTAGATCTTCAACGACCTGCTCAACAACTTCTCCAACAACGGCTGGCGTATCATGCTGAGTTTGATGATCAGTTACAGCAGCTGCTTCTTTTTCTGGCTCGACATACTGAATCTCAACTACGGCATAGCCCAAATTCGCCAAACTTTCTTCGGCAACTTCGAGTAGTTGATCTTCGGTGTTATCAACACCAGAACGCAGTTTTTCCAAATAGTATTCAACACTGGATATAGCATCTGCCAGAGTATCTAACTCTACCCACTGCGGCGCACCGGCATCGCCTATCAGCAACTTATCGTCAATATATCGTGCGGCGGTGTATAGAATATTGGCAGCACGCTGCAGTGGAATGATCGCTAAACCACCCGCAATTTCTTTTAACAGAGCTGGGGTTTCTTGCAGATGGGTGACATCCCACTGCGAGGCAATATACTCAACAATAGATTGCTTTACGGTTTCTAAGCGACTGTAAGATTCTTGTACTACAGCCTGCTGGGCGTCATCGATTCTTAATGCGGCAAGCGTTTTACTGTCAACTGTTTCTTGTAATCGACCAGAGCTTGCAATAGCTTCAAGCTGATGCTCAACATGCAGAATGTCTTCCGCCAGCGTCATCAACTCTTGTCCGTGTAAGTCACCATCACGCAGCTTTAGGCGCAACGACTCTTCTATTTGATTAACTTGTTTTGGCAGCTCATTAACGCCCATTACCATCATGGTATCCGCAACGCGCTGGAATACCGGCAACATATCTTCTAGGGAGTGAGCTTCACCGCTGTCTTCACTAAACTTTTCTAAGGTTTGTTTAATTTCATCCAGCTCTTCTTTCAGTGCCTTGGTCACCGAACGAATCGTATCGAGCTGTGGTTCAGACACACTGGAGATAGTCGCCTGATCATTACCCCCAAAGGCTTGATCGAGGGCATAGCGCTCACGTACGGCGCGAATAGCATCGGATGATTCCGTACTACAAGCCACATAAAATAATAGGGTACGCAATAACTCCTGGTTAGGCGCTACATTTAAAGCTGGCACACCTTTTTGGGAGATCAGTTTGATGTCACGATGCAAATGACGCATTAATGCGCGCACTGCCAAGCCTGAAGAAAGATCTTCATTGCTTAGGCTGTCTAACCAAGCCTTGGCAATATCCCACTGCTGTAATCGTGGGCTCGCTTGGCTAATAGCCTTTAAGCGAAGAAAAATTTTATTTAGATAATCGCGATTATCTTTTACATTCATGCCGCGCAGAACACTGGCCGCAGCAAACTGGAACATCTGCTGTAGCTTTTTAGCTACCGCTAGAAAATGATCTTGATCAGCTAGCAGCTTAGGCGCCGTACCGAAACGTAACTGCAGCGCCGACAGATCAGGCTTAAAGCCCACAGAATCAATAATGAGCGAATCACCACGTGCCGCACGCAGTTCGTTAACGAGGGGAAATACCGCTGAAGAATGGAAACCCGTACCACGCTGTATCTGCTGTAGAAACAGCGGCAACTGTACGATGGCACGCATTAAAGTATTGGCAACTGTATTATCGGCTGCCACAGCACCATTAAGCATCTCTTGGGTAAGCAGCTCCATTTCTTGAGCCAACATGGTTGGGCCTTCAAGCTCAACCATTTGCAAGCTGCCGTAGACCTGATGCAAATGTGTTAGACAGAATCGCAGCTGGGTAGCATCCTGCACATCGCCCATATAGGCTTCCAGTGCTTGCCGGGATTGATTTAGGGACTCGGAAATTTCACCGAGTACCCAATCCAGTGCTGTTAAGTCTCTTTTTTCTTCCATAGTAGGAAGTATCCCCAATTATTCTTTATTGCGCTGGTAAACCTGCACAGCACCGACATCCACCACTTGCATGCGCGGATTGTGCCACTTGGTTACCTCGCCCAAACCAAGCACTAAATAGCCACCTGGCTTTAAGCGCTCGGCGATGTAATCTAATATTCTTAGGCGCTGGGGCTTACGAAAATACACCAACATATTTTGCGTAAACACTAGATCCATTTTCACTATCGGCATTGTGTCGATATCAACAATATTGGCCTGACTAAAACAGATACTTTTTGCCAACGCGGGCTTTACTCGATAACGCCCATCTTTTAACTGTTCAAAATAGTGCTGCTTTTGTTCATCCGGCACGGTATCGAACCTAGTTCTGCCGTATTCACCTTTGCGTGCTTGCGCGATGGCCCTGTGACTAATATCCGTAGCCACAATGCTGTAAAACCCAGAGCCATACAACTCGCGACCAGCCAGCTGATCTTCAAAACCCATTGCTAGTGAGTAAGGCTCCTCTCCACTGGCGCAGCCTATGCTCCAAACATCAAAACAAGCCATTGATGCATTCGCTTGTCGGCGTTCTAAAAACTGCGCAAATGCAGAATTTACAAAATCATACGATGGCCGATGCCGATAAAAACTGGTTTCACTGACCACCAGTTTTTCAATCAATAGAGCCTGCTCTAAACGACCGCCAAGGCCACTATGCACAAACTCGTAATAAGCCGAGTAGTCGCTATAACCTATCGCCTGCATGCGCTGATTAATCTGCACCTGCAACATACTGCGAAGCTGTTCGCCAACTGCTATCCCTGCTCTTTTTTCTAATAATTTTCGCCAGCGATTAAACTCTAAATCGCTCAATCCGCTGGATACTTGTAAAGACCAAGACATTTAACAGTTATCTTAAGAGACCTCGTTCACCCCTATTTCGTCTTACTGATTACCAGCGACTTCCAAGGTTTGTTCTTCTTCATCCAATGATGCATCTAAGCCATCAACATCATCTAAACTGATTTCCACATCGGCATCATCGGCCTCGGAGAAGACCACATCATCTTCATTTGCCGAATCCATGCGCATGCCTTCGGGTAAGGTAAAGCCCGCAACCGAATCCTGTAGATCGGTCGCCATGTCAGCCAAGTTACCAATTGATTGTGCCGTTGCACTGGTACCCGATGAGGTTTGCGAGGTAATTTCCTGAATCACGTTCATCGTATTAGAAATGTGACCAGCTGATGAAGCCTGCTGACGTGCAGCGTTCGAAATGCTTTGAATCAATTCCGCCAAGCTAGACGATACGTTTTCAATTTCTTCCAGTGCAACACCCGCATCCTGTGCTAGGCGCGCACCCTTAACCACCTCAGTCGTGGTTTGTTCCATCGAGGTTACCGCTTCGTTGGTATCGTTCTGAATCGCTTTTACCAGGCCTTCAATCTGCTTGGTTGCCGCAGCAGAACGTTCCGCCAATCGCTGTACCTCGTCCGCTACCACCGCGAAACCTCGACCGGCGTCGCCCGCCATCGATGCCTGAATCGCGGCGTTCAATGCAAGAATGTTGGTTTGGTCGGCAATGTCGTTAATCAAGCTTACGATATCACCAATCTCCTGGGATGATTCACCCAATCGCTTAATACGTTTTGAGGTGTCCTGAATCTGCTCACGAATCGTATCCATGCCCGTGATGGTGTTCTGTACCACCTTCGCACCATTGTTAGCGATCGTTACCGATCGCTCCGCAACGCCCGCTGATTCGGCGGCGTTTACAGATACTTGGTCAATGGTTACCGCCATTTCATTTACCGCTGCCGATGCACCGGCAATTTCTTGCGCCTGGTGTTCGGATGCCTCAGCGAGGTGCAGCGCCGTTTGCTGTGTACCTTGTGCCGCTGACGATACGCTGGTTGAGGTGGTATTGATTCGGGATACCAGAATACGAAGTTGGTCAATCGCGTAGTTAACCGAGTCCGCAATGGCCCCGGTGAAGTCTTCCGTTACCGTTGCGGAGGTGGTCAAGTCACCATCAGCGAGGTCGGCAAGTTCATCAAGTAATCGCAGAATCGCCTGCTGGTTACGATCGTTCGCCGCAGCGGATTCTTCTAAGCGCTTACGAGAGCTGCTCAGTAGCTGAGCACCAATTACGATCAACAGTACAACGCCAATGAATGCAATCACAGCAATGGTGGTGTTGTTTGGTTGACGCTGCTCAGACGCGGTTGCAATACCGTCGGTTAAATCACTCAAGGTTTCTAGCAATACTGGGGAGTCATCCAGTAGCGCATCAGACGCCTGACGGGCCTTAAACAGTGAAGGTGATGCCTCAAAGATTTCTTTTACCGAGGAACTTACGAAATCAAAAAGCTCTTTAATTTCCACCAAACTTTCGATTGCATCGGTATCGGTTACCTTCGAAATACTCATCGCAACGTCGCCGTCACTCATGCCGGAAAGAACTTTACCGAACAAGTTTGCATCGAGGTTAAACTGATCCGCTGATTCCATTGCATCGGAACCACCGCGAAGCATCTTATCTACGTTTCGACCAATACGTTCCGCACGCCAAGACTGCATCTGGGCTACCGCCACCTGATCCGCCGGTGCGTTACTTTCCAAAAGAATCTCTACAATGTTGTTATGCTCTGCCTGCAGCTCTGGAAGCGACTGGTTAAGAGTGTTTGCAACATCATTGAGGAAGATAATGGTGTCTTTATTGTTAACAATCGTTCGCGAGTTTGACTTCACACGCTGCCAAACGCTATCAAAGGCCGCGTACTCAGCCGCCATCATAGTGCGGTTGCTTTCATCCTGAGTTCGTACTGTCTGCCAAGTACTGTCCATGGTGGCAACCACCTTAGACAGCTCAGAGAATGCCTTCTCATCACCGGAGGTAGATTCTCGGGACAACGACGACAGTCGATACGATAAAGCTCGTAATTCAGCGGTTAACTGGAGCTGCTCTTGGTCTTTTCCAGCATCGCGCTGGAGTAAATAAAAGCTCACCGCCATAGCGATAAGCGATGCCACCAGAGCTGCAATCAACGCCGCCATGAACGGGTTGCTGCGTACGGTTAAAGCAAAACTTTTAGAATCATTTTTCATGCTAGGCGCTCCTGACCTATTAGCATTTAAGTATATTTTTCCAAGGGCTCGCCAGCTACAGCGAAAACCAAATTAGCTCAACGCGGCATTGGCAAATCTTGGATCTTCGATCAATTTGGCAGTACTAAAAACCTGCCAGTTGCTATCACTTAACTGATAACAACCGGACAAGCAGCTGCTTACTGCCTCCAATTTGCTATTGGCCTGCTCCTGAAAAGTCTCCAGGGGAAAATGCTGCATACCAAAAACTTGGTCTACAATCAGACCAGCGTAGACGCTATCCCTTTCTAAAATTAGTACACGATGCTGTCTTTTTGAGTTGTTAAGTTTGCCGCCAAAGAAAGCCGCCATATCAAATAACGGCAGCAATCGACCACGCACATTAGCAACTCCGACTACCCAGGGCTGCACCCCAGGTAAACGAGTTGAGGCCGGTATCTCGAGCATTTCCGAAAGCTCGCCTACCGGGGCAATAAACTGCTCGCCAAACAAAGAAAAACCGATGCCGCTCCACTGTAACTGAGCTTCAGCATCGAGGTCTTTACCGGCGCCACCAGGCTTAGCGGTGAGCGAAAGCTCGGATAATACATCAAAAGCGCTAGCAGTCGTGCTCATAGTGATACCTGCCGTCTAACTGCCTTAACCATTAAGACATCACATCATTAATAGTCTGCAACAGCGTCTTTTCTTCAATCGGTTTTGTTAAGTAGGCCTTTGCACCTTGACGCATACCCCAAACCTTATCGGTTTGCTGATCTTTAGTGGTTACTATGATCACCGGAATGTTGGCGGTCTCAGGAGCTTTGGTTAACTGCCTAGTGGCCTGAAAGCCATTTAGACCAGGCATTACAATATCCATCAACACCACGTCTGGGCGTTCTGCTTTGGCTTTATCCATGCCTGCTTCACCAGTGTCTGCTGTGATCACTGCATGTCCGTTCTTACTTAACATACCCGAGAGCTTGTGGGTCTCTGTCGGTGAATCATCGATAATAAGTACGGTTGCCATATTCCCCCCAATGCTGGCTTTATTGTTGTTAGAGTTTTAAGCACTAGTCAGGCGCACTTGGGATTCGATCGCGCCGATAAGTTCACTCTTGCTAAATGGTTTGGTCAGGTATTCATCTGAACCGACAATCCGCCCTTTGGCTTTATCGAACAAGCCGTCTTTACTGGACAGCATGATCACCGGAGTGGATTTAAACTGACTATTATTCTTAATTAATGCACAGGTTTGATAACCATCCAAACGCGGCATCATGATGTCGACGAAAATAATGTCTGGCCTGTTATCTGCAATTTTAGCCAGCGCATCAAATCCGTCTGTCGCCGTAACTACGGCGCAGCCTACTTTCTTGAGCAGGGTCTCGGCCGTACGACGAATCGTTTTACTGTCGTCGATGACCATCACCGTAAGGCTTTCAAAATCTACATCCATCGGATCGTGACCTTTGAGTAGTAGCTATAATAATTATCCGCTTACGCGGGGCTGTTTCATTGATTGACTTCTCACCTTGAAGCTCAATTTCGCTTTGGCGTCCAACAAATATAGTCCAGCCAAGGAATATTCTCGCCAAAGCGGTTGGCCGGCATTTGGCGCAACTGTGCTACAGCCAAGCTGCCAATTTTTAACACAGTTCCTAGCTTTTATCCATAACCCGTTGAAATAGATAAGCAAAGGCTCACAGAGTTTAGGGAATTGATGGGCATTGGCAGATAAAAAGTAATCGATTCTCTACGAAAGCCGGCAAAACAAAATTTTGCGCTGGGGAGCCCACAAGAGGATCTAGCCGCCAATGTACCTCATTCACCTTACAGTACCTTGACACAAAACAGCATTTGCCTAATGTCACACAAGTTCTTATGCTTGCCACCCACCTATTTTGAAGAGGCTTGATTATGCAGGTAAAACTTGGTGTCGTTATGGACCCAATCGCCGCCATTACGTACAAAAAAGATACAAGCTTAGCCTTGTTGTTAGCTGCTGCCGAGCGAGGCTGGGAGCTGTACTATATGGAACAGGCCGATTTATACCTGGATCAAGGCCGCGCCATGGCCAACATGAAGCCCCTGCAGGTTTTCGCCAACCCAGAAAAGTGGTTTGAGCTTGGCGACACAGTGCAGCAGCCCATTGCTGAGCTAAACGCCGTATTGATGCGTAAAGATCCTCCTTTTGACTCCGAATTCATCTACTCAAGCTACATTCTCGAAGCCGCCGAGTGCGAAGGCTGCCTGATCGTGAACAAGCCCCAAAGCCTGCGCGACTGCAATGAGAAGGTCTTTGCCACTCAGTTTCCAGAGTGCTGCCCACCGGTATTGGTTAGCCGTAGCGACCAGCAGCTGCGTGACTTTCACCAGCACCATGGCGATGTGATCTTTAAGCCACTTGATGGCATGGGCGGCGCCGGTATTTTTCGCTGCAAACAGGATGACCCCAATGTAGGCGTTATCTTGGAAACCCTGACCCGCTTTGGTCAAGAAACCATCATGGCTCAGAAATTTATCCCGGATATCAGCAATGGCGACAAGCGCATTTTGGTTGTTGACGGCGAACCAGTGCCATATTGCTTAGCCCGCATCCCTGCCGAAGGCGAGACGCGCGGCAACCTAGCAGCCGGTGGCCGGGGTGTCGCTCAAGAGTTAAGCGATCGCGATCGCTGGATTGCTGAACAAATAGCCCCAACCTTAAAAGAAAAAGGCCTGCTATTTGTTGGTCTAGACGTTATCGGTGACTATCTTACCGAGATTAATGTCACCAGCCCCACCTGCGTACGCGAGATCGATGCAGCCTACGGTACAAATATTGGCCAACAATTGATGGACGCGATCGCCAAGCGTATTAATTAATCTTGAATATGCTTAAAGCAGCGTTTGCATCAACGCTTGCGCTGCTATAATCGCAAAATGTCTATAGCCGCCACGCCAAGCCCAAGTAGCAATGACCGCTTGTATTTTACTGCCTTTGTCGCAGTGGCTGTGCACGCGCTTATTATTCTTGGCCTGACATTTGATATTGATATGAAGCCTAAGCCTGCGGCTTCATTAAATATTACCTTGGCGACTCACAAAGATTCTCAAGCCCCCGATAAAGCCGACTTTCTCGCCCAACACAATCAGCAAGCTAGCGGCAGCATTGATGAATTACGCGAGCTGACAGTCGACAAACAGGCACCTATTGCCGACACCCAAATTAGAGATATCACCCCTCCCAGTGAGCGCCTACGCAGCGAGCAAACCGCGCAACAGCAAAAGCTCTTAGCCACCACTGGGCAAAGTCGCAAAATAAGCAGTAGCCAAGATAAGCAGCAGCGCCAAGAAAAGAGCCAAGGCGAGTCTAATGTTGAACTCTTACACAGCGCCGAGATTGCCAGCTTGCACGCCAAGCTCGCACGACAGCGCCAAGCCTATGCCAAACGCCCACGTATTCGACGCATTACCTCTGTGGCTACTCGCGCCTCTATTGATGCCGAATACCTAAGTAAATGGGCCAGCAAGATCGAATTTGTCGGCAACCGTAACTACCCTGATGAAGCACTGCAGCGCGGCATCACCGGCACCTTGCGCGCCGCGGTAACGCTGTTACCTAATGGCAATGTCGATAAAGTTGAAATCTTGCACTCTTCGGGTCAAAAACTGCTTGATCGCGCAGCCCTGCAGATTGTTTATTTAGCCTCGCCGTTTGCGCCTTTCCCCCAGGAGATTCGCAAAACAACGGACAAACTAGAAATTATTCGAACCTGGCATTTTGAAATTTCCGGTTTGAGCACCAGCCGATAAAAAAGGCCTACCATGTCAACGCAAAAACAAGCCATGAATCTCGCCAATCAATTCTTGATTGCCATGCCAGGCTTAAACGATCCAAATTTTGAACGCAGCCTGATTTACTTGTGTCACCATGACGATGAGGGCGCAATGGGCCTAGTGGTGAATCAAGAAACCGAAGCCAAGCTTGACGAAATCCTTGAACAGCTGGATATCGACTGCGACAAAGAAATGCAGCAAAAAGTTTTGCACGGTGGCCCAGTAAGACAAGAGCAAGGTTTTATTTTGCACAGCACCGATAATGGCCCTTATGCAAAATCTGACATTATCAGCGAAGACATCGCCTTATCAGGCTCACTGGAATTATTGGAGCATATAGCTCAGGGTAGCGGCCCACAGCATTTTTTAATTAGCTTGGGCTACGCCGGTTGGGCGCCCGACCAGCTGGAGGAAGAGATTCAAAGCAATAGCTGGCTAACAGCACCAGCCAATAGCGAGATTCTTTTTCAAACTCCAAGCCACCTAAAATGGCAAAAAGCGGTCGCTTCACTAGGCTTTGACCCAGACACATTGCAATCAACAGCCGGGCACGCCTAAGCAGGAATCACTATGAGCACAATCAAAACCGTGCTGACCTTTGATTACGGCCTGCGTAACATTGGTCTAGCCCAAGGCAATTTATTGAGCCGCACTGCGCAAGAATTAAAACCGCTCAAAGCGAAAGATGGCACCCCTAACTGGGATGAAATTTCCAAGCTACTCAAAGAGTGGCAACCTGATTTAATCGTGGTCGGCCTGCCTCTCAATATGGATGACAGCGAAAGCGAACTTAGCGCAAGGGCGAGAAAGTTTGGCAACCGCATTCATGGCCGCTTTGGCATTAAAGTCGAGATGATGGATGAGCGCCTATCTTCTTTTGAAGCAAAAGAAGAAGCTAGTGAGAGAGGACAGTACGGCAATTATTCCAAGCAACCCATCGATTCAATCGCGGCTCGTTTGATTTTGGAAAGCTGGCTGGCCAAGCAAGACCAGCCCTAAAACAGCCGCTTAGAACAAGCGGCCTTTATCATCATTGTCATCACCCTGCAAAGAAAGCTCATTGGCCACATTGCTAAGGTAATCGGCATCGGTTTCTGAGCCTAGCTTAATCATCAAACGTAAATCGTTTGGCGAATCTGCGTGTGCCAGAGCATCTTCATAAGTAATTTCACCCGAGTCATATAACTCGTACAAAGCCTGATCAAAAGTTTGCATCCCCAATTCATTGGATTTTTTCATAAGCTCTTTAAGCTCATGAACATCACCCTTACGAATCATGTCCGCAGCTAAAGGTGAATTCAGCATCACCTCCAAACAAGCGCGACGGCCATTGCCATCCGGCGTAGGAATCAGTTGCTGAGCGACAATAGCGCGCAAGTTTAAACTCAAGTCCATCCACAATTGATTGTGACGATCGGCTGGGAAGAAATGGATAATACGGTCCAAAGCCTGGTTAGCATTGTTCGCGTGCAAGGTACATAAACATAAATGCCCGGTTTCCGCGAAAGCAATTGCATGCTCCATGGTTTCTCGGGTTCGTACCTCACCAATCATAATAACGTCAGGCGCTTGTCGCAGGGTGTTTTTCAGTGCGACTTCAAAAGAATCGGTATCAATCCCCACCTCACGCTGGGTAACAATACAACCCTGATGCTGGTGGATAAATTCAATCGGATCTTCAATTGAAATAATGTGCCCTTTTGAATTGCCATTGCGATGGCCGATCATTGCCGCAAGTGACGTTGACTTACCGGTACCCGTCGCCCCCACATAAATAATCAAGCCACGCTTAACCATCGCCAAATCTTTAATAATGGCAGGCAAGCCTAGGTCATCAATTTTAGGGATAATGGTTTCAATTCTACGCAGCACCATTCCAGCTAGGTTACGCTGGTAAAAAGCACTGACACGAAAACGACCAATACCACGGGCACTGATCGCAAAATTTAGCTCGTGAGTTTGAATAAACTCTTGGCGCTGCTGCTCGTTCATCACCCCCAACACCACTTCGCGGGTTTTCTCTGGAGACAAAGGTGTGGTGGTAACAGGTACAACTTTACCGTGTAATTTAATTGACGGTGGAACACCTGCTGTAACGAAAAGATCCGAAGCCCCTTTCTCTACCATCATCGCCAATAAGCGTTCAAATTCCATATCGGTTCCTTAAACCAAACGAGCTTAGAAGTTTTCTGGCATACGGGCTTTTTCCCGCGCCACTTCACGAGAAATAATACGCTTCTCAACTAAATCCGATAAACATTGATCCATGGTTTGCATACCAATGGCACCACCGGTTTGAATAGCTGAGTACATTTGGGCAACCTTATCTTCACGGATAAGATTTCGAATCGCCGAAGTACCACGCATAATCTCATGCGCTGCCACACGGCCACCCTCTTGACGCTTCATTAGCGTTTGAGAAATCACCGCCTGCAAGGATTCTGACAACATGGATCGAACCATGGATTTTTCTTCAGCAGGGAATACATCAACCACACGGTCAATGGTTTTAGCCGCGGAGGTGGTGTGCAAGGTACCAAATACTAAGTGACCGGTTTCTGCCGCGGTTAGGGCTAGGCGAATGGTTTCCAGATCTCGCATCTCACCAACCAAGATGATGTCGGGGTCTTCACGCAAAGCCGAGCGCAGTGCATCACTAAAGCTGTGGGTATCACGATGCACTTCACGTTGGTTTACCAAACATTTTTTGGATTCGTGTACGAATTCGATCGGATCTTCAATGGTTAAAATATGTTCGTATTTATTATCATTGATGTAATCGATCATCGCCGCCAAGGTAGTGGACTTACCCGAACCAGTTGGCCCTGTTACCAAGCACAAGCCACGAGGCACGGCTGCGATTTCACGGAAGACCTGGCCCATGCCCAGCTCTTCCATAGTTAAAACTTTCGAAGGAATGGTACGGAACACCGCACCGGCACCACGATTCTGATTAAAGGCGTTCACACGGAAGCGAGCAACTCCGGGCACTTCAAATGAAAAATCCGTTTCCAGATGCTCTTCAAAGTCCTTACGCTGCTTATCGTTCATGATCTCATAAATCAGGCCATGAACCTGCTTATGCTCCATCGGCGGGAGGTTGATGCGGCGCACATCGCCATCAACACGAATCATAGGTGGCAATCCAGCCGACAAATGGAGGTCAGATGCCCCCTGTTTAGAACTAAAAGCTAACAGCTCCGTAATATCCATAATGGCCTCAAAACAGCTTAAACTGGTGTCTTCCCCCACCGCAGCCCGCATCTAATAGCCAACGAGCTTCATTTAGGTGGTTTATATTTAGCAGTCGAACAAGCCATACACCGTGCACCGCCCTCGCTGCCACCCTCAATTATAGTTGAGGTGTTTTCCTTTGCTATACGGTAAACTTTGACCTAGAGACCCAAGAAAAGCAAATACCCATCCGCTAATTTCCACCTATTTGTGCAAAAAGATGCTCGATCCCGCTCAAACCGTTGCTGAACGTTTAAAAATAGTGCAATCACGCATTACAGAGGCTGCCAGCCAAAGTGGACGCTCAGCCAGCGATATTCAATTATTAGCTGTAAGCAAAACCAAACCGCTGATCGATATCTTGCAGGCTTATCGTGCTGGGCAGATTGATTTTGGCGAGAACTATTTGCAAGAAGCCCTGCAAAAACAGGAAGAGCTAGCCCTGCTCCAAAATGAAGCACAAGCCGCCAGAAATATCTGCTGGCACTTTATTGGCCCCATTCAATCCAATAAAACACGCGCTGTTGCCGAGAACTTCAGCTGGGTGCACAGTGTTGATAGATTAAAAATTGCACAGCGCCTCTCCCAACAACGAGACGAGCAACAGCCAGAGCTAAACATCTGCCTGCAGGTAAATCTGGATAATGAAGAAAGCAAATCTGGCTTTAGCCCACAGGAATTGCCGCAACAGGCTATTGAGATAAGTAAACTACCAAAGCTTAGGGTTCGCGGTTTAATGGCGATTCCAAAACCACGCCAAGAGTATTCAGAGCAACTTCAAAGCCTGCAGCGTTTACAGCAGTTGCAAGATGAGCTTAATAAGGCCGGGCTTAGCTTAGATACCTTATCGATGGGCATGTCACAAGATCTTGCAGCGGCTGTAGCAGCCGGCAGCACCATGTTAAGAGTGGGCAGCGATATTTTTGGGCCCCGCAACTAATCAGAAATACAGAAAAAGCCGATAGGACAAGTGTAGAAAAAATGAACAGCCAGCCACCTAAAATCGCATTTATTGGCGCCGGCAATATGTCCAGCGCTGTTATTGGCGGGATGATAAAAGGCCGCTTCACAAGTGATCAAATAATCGCCTGCGCCCCAAGTGACAAAAACCTTAAGGCTCTGCGAGAAGAGTTCTCAGTACACACCGATAACGACAATTGCCAAGCCTGTAGCGCTGCGGATGTCGTGGTGTTAGGCGTAAAGCCGCAAATGCTGCAGCAGGTGGCCAGTGAAATTAAACCCCATTTGCAGCATAAGCCGTTGATCATCTCACTGGCTGCCGGTATTCCAATGCAAAGCTTGAATCAATGGCTGGGCGAAGATTTGGCCATTGTGCGCTCCATGCCAAACACACCCTCACTGGTAGGGGTTGGTGCGGCAGGCCTGTACGCCAATGAAAACTGTAGTGCCGATCAAAAACAACTGGCTGATGACATTCAAGCTTCTGTAGGCATCGTCAAATGGTTAGAGGATGAGGCGCTTATCGATTCGGTTATCGCCGTCTCTGGCAGTGGACCGGCCTACTTCTTCCTAGCCATGGAGGCCATGATTGCCGAGGGCATTGCCCAAGGCCTTGATGCTGATAGCTCTGCAGAATTGTGCATACAAACCGTACTTGGGGCCGCCACCCTAGCGCAACAAAGTGATGTCGACGTTGCCGAGCTGCGCCGCCGAGTGACATCACCTGGTGGCACCACAGCCCAAGCGATTGCCCATTTTGAAGATAATGGCATACGCGATTTATTTGCCGGCGCTATGCAGGCCTGCAGTAATCGCGCACGCGAGATGGCCAAAGAGCTGGGCTAAACTGCAAATCAACGCAAAGTCAGCAGCGAGCACAGGCACGATAGCCTATAATTCGCAGCAAAGCTTATAGACCCTTTTATCTGAGGAGAACATCATGGGGGCGCTCAATGAAATTGGCCTTTATGTCTTACAAACACTTGGCAGCCTATATATCGCGCTGATTGTGATTCGCTTTTTGCTACAGCTTGCGAGAGCCGATTTTTACAACCCGGTATCGCAATTTCTAGTAAAGGCCACTAACCCTTTATTGTTGCCATTGCGCAAAATAATTCCCGGGCTGTTTGGGCTCGACATGGCTTGTGTCGTGCTTGCCATTACGTTGCACTGGCTGCTCATTGAAGCCTGTGCTGCGGTTGTTGGCCTGGGCTTTTTAAATCCCTTCCACGTACTGACCTGGTCTATAGTTGGCTTGCTGGGATTAACCCTAAGCATCTACAAATGGGGATTGTTTATATCGATCATTCTAGGCTGGATAGCGCCACATAACCCCAACCCTGCGGTGCTGTTATTGAATCAATTATTGGCCCCAATGATGCGACCGTTTCGGCGCCTAGTGCCTGATCTTGGTGGTTTTGATATCAGCCCGATCTTCGCTTTCTTGGTGTTGGGTATTCTAGGCATTTTACTGAGCAGCCTAGCTTATGAAGTAGGCATCGGTGGCGCCATCGCAAGCCTGGTAGTAGGTGTATAAGAATAGAAGGCGTATAAGAATGGTTGGTGTATAGCGAAGATGTCCGAGATTGATGACCATAGCGTTGGCTTAGTAGAACCCCAATGCGCTGAATTTAACGAAGCTTTAGAGTTAGCGTCCGGCCGCAGGCTTGAGCAATACCAGCTGATGTATGAATGCTATGGTGAGCTCAACGGCGATGCCAGTAATGCCATATTGATTTGCCATGCCTTATCTGGAAATCACCATGCCGCGGGCTTCCACAGCTATGAAGAGAGCAAACCAGGCTGGTGGGATGCTTATATTGGCCCCGGCAAGCCAATTGATACCAGCAAGTTCTTTGTGGTATCGCTGAATAACATCGGCGGCTGCGATGGCTCAACCGGCCCCAATAGTATCAACCCCGAAACCCAAAAGCCTTGGGGACCAGACTTCCCTCGTCTAAGAGTGCGCGACTGGGTAAACAGCCAAGCTCGTTTGGCCGATCTACTTGGTATTCAATGTTGGGCAGCCATCATTGGCGGCAGTCTTGGCGGCATGCAGGCTATGCGCTGGTCACTGGAATATCCTGAACGCGTGAAGAACTGCATTGTTATTGCTTCAGCGATGAAGCTCAGCGCGCAGAATATTGCCTTTAATGAAACTGCTCGCCAAGCGATATGCAGCGACCCAGAGTTTGCTGAAGGCCACTATCAGCAACAAGACATCATCCCCCGTGCTGGCCTTTCGGTCGCCAGAATGATCGGACACATCACTTATTTATCGGGTGATGGCATGGGTGAAAAATTCGGCCGACAATTACGCTCAGGAACTTTCGAGCAAGGTCAAGATGAGCCGGTAGAATTTCAAATTCAAAGCTATCTTCGTTATCAAGGCGAAAAGTTTTCGACCAGCTTCGATGCCAATAGCTATATCTTAATGACCCAAGCGCTGGATTACTTCGATTTAGCACGCGAGTATGATCACGACCCGGTCAAAGCCTTTTGCCACGCGCAATGTAAATTCTTAGTGGTGTCATTTACCAGCGACTGGCGTTTTGCACCGGCTCGTTCACGCGAAATCGCCGATGCCCTAATGGCGGCCGGTAAATCCGTAAGTTATGCCGAGATTGAATCCGACGCCGGTCACGATGCATTTTTGCTCCCCAATCAGCGTTACGAAACCGTCTTTTCAAATTATTTAAAAGGCATTGCCCAGCAATTGGAGGTTTCTAACAATGCGCAGTGATCTAGATATCATCAGCACTTGGATCAAGCCCGGGCAAAAAGTTCTCGATCTCGCCTGTGGTGATGGTGCGCTTTTGGAGCGCTTACAAGAGCAAGGCGTTAATGGTTACGGCCTAGAAATTGGGCCAGAACAAATTAGTCGCTGTATTGCCCGAGGCGTAAATGTTGTTGAGCAAAACCTCGACCAGGGCCTGGGTAACTTTGCCGATAATAGTTTTGATACCGTCGTCATGACTCAGGCATTGCAAACCATGCGCTTCCCGCATTTAGTGCTGCAGGAAATGCTACGAGTTGGTCAAGAATGTATTGTTACCTTTCCAAATTTTGGCCACTGGCGTGCACGCTGGCACCTAGCTTTTTCGGGCCGCATGCCGGTTTCTGATTTACTACCTTACCAGTGGTATGACACACCGAATATTCACTTTTGTACCTTCAAGGATTTTGAAGTCTTGTGCCAAGAGCTCTCGATAGAAATCATCAGTCGTCGAGTGACCACCCAGGGTAGCGGCCGAATGATCAAACAAGCCCTGCCTAATTTCTTTGGCATCACTGCCATGTATCATCTTCGTAAACGATAGGTAGAGCCATGTCTTCCATAAAATCTATATTCGCCTTATTGCTTTGCAGCTTGAGCATAAACAGCTTCGCCCAAGAGGCCCGAGAGCTCGGCAAACCTTACGAAGAGTTTGGTGATTACAAAATATTCTTCAGTGTTTTTAATAGCAGCTTTATTCCCGCTGAGATTGCCAAAGCCTATAACTTAGTGCGCGGCTCTAATCGAGCTCTAGTTAATATTGCAGTACTAAAAAATGGCAAAATCCGCGGCGGCAAAGCGGCCGTTAGCGGCAACTATAAAAATTTAATTCAGCAGACCCGCGAGCTGGAGTTTATTGAAATCAAAGAGCAAAACGCCACCTATTACTTGGCTCCATTACGTTTTGATAATGAAGAAGTCTTGCACTTTCATATCGATGTAACACCTGAAGGCTCAGAGCAAAGCCATAGCTTTAGCTTCCACCGTAAAATGAATACCGATTAAGAATATGACATCCAATACCATCGTCCTGGCAAGCAATAACCAGGGCAAGCTCAAAGAGTTCCAAGCACTGTTTTCACCTTTGGCGATTGATATCAAACCCCAGCGTGAACTTGGAGTAGAAGACGCCGACGAGACCGGCTTAAGCTTTGTTGAAAACGCCATCATTAAAGCACGCCATGCCTGTGCTATTACTGGCATGCCGGCAATTTCCGACGACTCCGGCCTAGAGGTCGATGCCTTACAAGGTGCGCCAGGGATTTATTCTGCTCGCTTTAGCGGTGCAGAAGCTACCGATCAAAAAAACAATGCTCTGCTTCTGGAAAAATTAGCTGGCCTTGATGACAGCCAGCGTAGCGCGCGCTTCCACTGTGTCTTGGTATATATGCGCCACGAAAAAGATCCTACCCCATTAATCTGCCACGCCAGCTGGGAAGGGCGCATTTTGCACGAAGCTCGCGGCGAACAAGGTTTCGGTTACGACCCTTTGTTTTGGCTAGAGGAGCAACAATGCAGTTCAGCCGAGCTTGATCGCAGCCTAAAAAACAAAATTAGCCATCGCGGTCAAGCGTTGGCATTGCTGATGCAGGCCATGGAAGAAAAACGGTGAGCGCCCCTATACGGGAGTCGCTCCCCCCCCTTTCTTTATACATCCACATTCCTTGGTGTATTCGCAAATGCCCTTATTGCGACTTTAACTCACACCGCGCTGAAGAAGAACTGCCAGAGCAAAGCTATTGCGACAGCCTTATTGAAGACTTACAACAAAGTAAAGACCTGAGCCAAGGCCGTGCGCTGCAATCTATATTTATCGGCGGCGGCACACCAAGCTTGTTCAGCCCTCATGCCTTTGAACGCATCTTATCTGCTTGTGAAGAAATTGTGGGCTTTGAACAAGATATCGAAATCACCATGGAGGCCAACCCAGGAACTGCCGAACAGCAACGCTTTACGGGCTATAGACAAGCTGGTATCAATCGCCTTTCAATAGGTGTGCAGAGCTTTGGTGACGAACAACTTAAAGCTCTGGGAAGAATTCACAGCGCCGATCAAGCCAGCAAGGCCATGGAGATGGCTCGCAAAGCCGGCTTTGATAATGTTAACTTGGATCTTATGCACGGCCTGCCCCAGCAAAGCGTAGGGTCGGCCAAGCAAGATTTACAGCAGGCTATCGCCTTGGCGCCTGAGCATTTATCTTGGTACCAGTTAACCATCGAGCCGAATACCGAATACTATAAGCGCCCACCGCTATTACCGATAGATGACGAGCTCGCCGAGATTCAAATTCAAGGGCAGGAGTTACTTGCTCAACACGGCTACCAGCAATACGAAATTTCGGCTTATAGCCGAGGCCAACAAAGCCGCCACAACCTTAATTATTGGAAGTTCGGCGATTATCTAGGCATTGGCGCTGGCGCACATGCAAAGATAAGCCGCCAACAAGCGGTCAACAGACACTGGAAAACCCGGTTGCCTGCCCATTATTTGGACAGCGGCCGAAGTTACACGGCTGGCGAAGAGATAGTGCAGGGCGAGCAACTGATTCTAGAGTTTATGATGAACGCGCTACGCCTGAGTGATGGCTTTGAGCTGGATCTATTTGAGCAACGTACCTTTTTACCCTTTTCAGCCATTAAACCACAATTATCAGAACTGGAATCTGAGGGCCTAGTTAGCATAGAAAACGGCTTACTTTGCCCCACCGATTTGGGGCAGCGCTTTTTGAACGATGTTATTGCACGTTTTCTACCAGCTGATTAGCCAGCCAGTCTGATTAAGTTAGTAGGGCGGCAGTTATAAGGCGCGCCTGTTAAACACTTGGCATATATCGCTGTGTCGATTAACCTGTAGCAGCTATGCATAACTGCAGTATCAAAAAAATAACACATTAAATTCGTTGCATTAGCCGTTAACAACAGGGAAGCCGTGAGCTCATTAACATGTGGGATCTCAACAATAGCGCCAATCAAAACTCTCTCACCGTTAGACTGCTCGCCTGGATCTTGCTTATTAGTTCGGGCATCACGCTAATTGCGGTTGTTGTACAACTGCGCTCTTCCTTTCAAGACGACCTAAAAGAACTTGATTTACGTTTAGAACAGATCCGCATCAGCACCCTATCCAGCATCACCAAGAGCTTGTGGAATTTCGATGAGGAGCAGCTACGCCTGCAGGTTAATAGCATGCTCGACGTTAATGATGTTGTGCAAGTGACGGTTAACTGGACCAATTGGGATGATCACCCGCGCGCTATAACAGCGTCCGATAAAGCCGAACCCATGGGCGAGCGCCAAATGACTCGCATTTATCCTTTGGTTTACAGCGACATTAATACCAGCGAGCAACACCTTGGTGATCTCAGCATAGTCGTTAGCCTCGATAGCGTTTACAAGAAATTATGGCAACGCGCTCGCTTTATTATCGCGATGCAATTTACTAAATCACTTTTAGTATCACTGGCTATTTTCTTTTTGATTCGCAGTCTCTTCACTCGGCATCTAGCGCATATCGCTAGTTACGCCAGTAATTTATCCCTTCGCAATTTGAATCAGCCTTTACGGTTGGGCCGTAAAAACGAACAAAATGACGAGCTTGGAAACGTAGTTCGGGGTTTCAACATCATGCGAACTAGTCTACTACGCGATATCGAAATGCGTCGCAGCATGTCACAACAGCTAGTGCATGAACAGCAACAAAAACTGGATTTTATTAAACAGCAGCAAGAAGCCGAAAGCGCTAGCCAAGCTAAAAGTTTCTTCTTAGCTGCCATGAGTCATGAGATTCGTACACCGATGAATGGCATCATTGGTATGACTGAGTTATTGGGTGACACCGAGCTTGACGAGACTCAGCAACACTATGTCAACATCATGCGCCGCTCGGGTGACTCCTTGATGCATATTCTAAATGATGTGCTGGACTACTCGAAGATCGAAGCCAATAAAGTAATATTTGAAAACTACCCTTTCAATTTACATGATCTGCTGGACGACTGCAGTCAGATCTACACCCGCCAAGCCCAACAGAAAGATCTAAACTTTCGAATTGTACGACATCCCTCTGTGCCCAACAAAGTTACTGGTGATCCTACTCGCTTACGTCAGGTCATCGTTAACTTATTAAGTAACTCTGTAAAATTTACAGATAGAGGCCAAGTCATATTATCGACTCGTCTTGAAAATACAGACGATCAACATGTATTGATCCGCTTTACCGTCAGCGACACAGGCATTGGCATTACTGAAAGCTCAATCGCCAATCTTTTTGAACCATTCAAACAGGCCGACACCAGCACTACACGCCGTTATGGAGGCTCGGGTTTAGGCCTAGCTATTTGCAAACGTCTTGTTCAAATTGCTCATGGTGATATTGGAGTGGAGAGCGAGCCCGGAGAAGGTTCTACTTTTTGGTTTACCTTTCAATTAAAGCTGCAAGAAGAAGAAAAAGAAGTTCTACCCGAAAATAGCAACGGAGAAAAAGCAGAGTCAGGTTCAACAACGAGCCTCCCTCAGGCTGGAGACGGCTTAAATGTGATGCTGGTCGACGACAACAATGTCAACATTATTGTCGCCCAAAAAATCCTGGCTAAATTTAATATTGAGCCAGTTATCGCCAACAACGGTCTAGAAGCGGTTGAGCTCTTCGAGCGCTACCCTGGCAAGTTTCCTTTGATTCTAATGGACATAGAGATGCCGGTTATGGATGGCATTAAAGCCACCCACATTATTCGGGAGTTTGAATCTGAAAATGAGCTGCGAGCCTGTCAGATTATCGCTATAACGGCACATGAAAAAGGTGAACACACCGACAATGCGTACACCGCTGGGATTAACGATCACCTAAGCAAACCCCTTACCATTAAAGCCTTCGCTGAGCTCTTTAATCGTATCGGCATACAAGAGATGAGCAATAGTGAGTAGCCAGCAATAAGCTGGCTATTTTCAACGACGCCAAGCGTGTAGTTTCTGCAGTATTTTGAGTGCCCACTGAGGCGCATGTTTACGCTTCCACTGCCCAGCCAAATATTTATTGGCTTCGCTGAAACTCGGGTAGATGTGAATAGTACCCAAAATATGATTCAGGCCTTTACCCATTTTCATCATGTGAATAAATTCGGTGATTAACTCGGCGGCATGAGCCCCCGCAATCGTCACGCCCAAAATTTTATCACTGCCATCTTTGAGCAGTACTTTGATGAAGCCCTTGGCTTCACCTTCAGCTAATGCGCGGTCCATATCATCTAGCGGGAAATGTACGACTTCATAAGCTACTCCGTCGGCCTTCAATTCAGATTCTAACTTTCCAACACTAGCAATTTCAGGATCTGTAAAAACGGCTTTCGGCACGATTCGATAATCGACCTTGAACTTTTTCACAAAACCAAACAATGAGTTAACCGTGGCATACCAAGCCTGATGCGATGCCATATGGGTAAACTGATAAGGGCCAGCGACATCTCCACAGGCTAGAATATTTTGATGACTACTGCGTAGGTATTCATCAACCTTTACCGTGCCGTCAGCATTAAGCTCAACACCCACTTCCTCTAAACCCATGCCATCGGTGTTTGCTTTGCGACCTACCGCTAATAAAATTTGCTCGTACCACTGCCAACTATGCCCGCCACTTTCATCTTGCAGGAAAACTTCAATGCCGCCACCCTCGGCTTTTCTTACTTCGCCAATCTTACTATTGAGTTTTACCTGAATGCCTTCTTGTTCAAACGCCTTCAGCATAAATTCGCCGACTTCTGGCTCCTCTTTATTCAAAATAGAAGAAGAGCGTTGCACCATAGTCACTTCTGAGCCCAATCGGGAGAATGCCTGGCTCATCTCACAGGCTATCGCACCAGATCCCATAACCAACATTGACTTAGGTAACTCTTCCAGCTGCCAGATATTATCCGACGTCAAATAGTCTATGGAATCCAAGCCTGGTATTTCAGGAATAAATGGTCTTGCGCCCATTGCTAGAATAATGTGTCTAGCTGAAATTGTTTCTCCGTTTACCAAAACCTTATTGGGTGAAATCAACTTGGCATCACCACTAACGCAATCCACCCCCAAAGAGGTGTATCGCTCGACAGAATCATTGGGCTCAATATGTTTAATGACCGATTGCACCCGTCCCATTACGGCAGGAAAATCCACAGCCACTTCCGCAGCCTTTAAGCCATAGCGCTCCGATTCATTCATAAGGTGGCGAATTTTAGCCGAGCGCAATAAGGTTTTACTGGGCACACAACCGGTATTTAAACAATCACCACCCATTTTATGGCGTTCGATTAAGGTCACCTTGGCCTTAAGGGTCGCGGCAATATTGGCCGAGATTAAGCCGGCACTGCCAGCACCAATCACCAGCAAATTAGTGTCGTATTTTTTACCTGAAAACATACTGTTTAGCTCTCTTAATTGCGCTGGTGTTTATGATTTTTCTTGCTCGGAATTTCCCTTGCCCATGGCTTTCAGTAAGAACTTCGCCAACCACGGGAATGCGCCTAATAAAACAAAGGCCAATATAATTTGAGGGGTTAATACACCAGAGACACTCAGCTCTTCTACATTTGCCAGCTGCGCGCCTGCATTTACGAATACTGCCGTACCTGCCAACATTCCTAGCTGACTAACCCAATAGAAAGTCCAGGCTTTAATTCGGCTTAAACCAAAAACCAAATTAATTACAAAAAATGGAATCACCGGAATCAGGCGCAAGGTGAACAAATAAAAACCACCTTCCTTCTCTAAGCCGTCATTAACCGTCTGCAGTTGATCGCCAAACTTACCCTGCACCCAATCACCCAATAAACTGCGGGCAATTAAAAAAGCCAGGGTTGCTCCCATACTGCTCGCAAACGAAACCAGCAATAGCCCCCAAGAGAAACCGAAAACGGCCCCAGCAATCAATGTCATTAAAGCGGCACCTGGCAAAGACGCTGCTGTCACTCCGACATAGATAAGAAAGAACAATAGACCGGCCACGAGTGGCTTCTCAGCTACCATCTGCTGGAAAAACTCCAATGATAGATACTGCGCACCACCGTTTAGGTAGAACACCGCAATAGCTGTGGCCAATACCGCCAAAATAGCTATCTTTTTAACCATTTCAAAATCCTTAAATACTTTTTCTCTGTGCTAAGGGCCATTGACTGTCGACATATAACAGTCAGCATAGAGTTTATCGAACCATTAGCCTACTTTTTAAATCACATAAAAGTGTCACAGACATCGCATATTATTGTAACAATCGCTCCCAAGGCTATACTCCATACGCTAATTTACAGCGCCATTGGCCACAGAGACCAAGCTAAGAAAGAAGACCTATGCCAAGCAATACTAAAGAAGAGAGCCAAACAGACAGCTCGAAAGACATCGATGTAAGTGCCGCTGAGTATTACATCAATCGTGAATTGAGTCATTTGAAGTTTAATCAGCGAGTGCTGGCACAGGCATTGGATGAGAGTCACCCACTGCTTGAGCGATTAAAGTTTTTACTAATATTCAGTTCAAACCTGGATGAATTTTTTGAGATTCGAGTGGCCGGCTTACACCAACGCCTAAAACTGGGTCGAGATAACCCTGGTCCAGATGGCTTATTGCCGCAGCAAATTCTCGATCAGCTGGCACAAGAATGTCACGAGACCGTACAACTGCAGTACGACACACTCAATGATATTTTGATTCCAGCAATGGAGCAGGAAAATATCCGCTTCTTGCGTCGCCATCAATGGACAGAACCGCAGGCCGAGTGGATCTCTGATTTCGTTCACAAGCAAGTATTGCCGGTAGTAAGCCCGATTGGGCTAGACCACGCTCACCCATTCCCAAGGCTAGTCAATAAAAGCCTGAACTTTATTGTAGAGTTAGATGGTAAAGACGCCTTTGGTCGTGAATCTGGCCTGGCGATTGTTCCGGCACCGCGCTCCTTGCCTCGCTTAGTACGTCTCCCTGATGAGCTTTGCGAACCCGGTGATAATTTTGTTTTCCTTTCTTCAATGATTCATGCGCACGCTGAAGAGCTCTTCCCTGGCATGCAGGTAAAGGGCTGCTATCAATTCCGAATTACGCGAAACGCAGATTTGGATGTTGATACCGAAGGTGTGGAAGACTTGGCTCGAGCACTACGTGGCGAATTGCATTCACGCCGCTTTGGTAATGCTGTGCGCCTAGAAGTCGCCGATAACTGCCCCGATGAAATGGTGGATTTCCTCCAAAAAGAAGTTGGCCTAAGTGACGACGAGCTATACCGTGTAAATGGCCCAGTAAACCTTAAGCGCATGATGAGTGTGCCTGGCATGGTCAATCGACCTGACCTGATGTACCCAGACTTTGCTCCGGGCTTACCCAAAGGGCTTACCCGCAAAGACAATTTATTTGATGCCCTGGCCAGCAAAGATCAGCTGCTGCTACACCCTTTTGAATCCTTCAATCCGGTAGTCGACCTGCTGCGCCAAGCCGCTAAAGATCCCAATGTTGTTGCCATCAAGCAAACTCTCTATCGCACCGGTGACCAAAGCCCCATGGTGGATGCGCTAATTGAAGCGGCACGTCACGGTAAAGAAGTGACTGCGGTAGTGGAACTGCGTGCTCGCTTTGATGAAGAAGAAAACCTAGAACTCGCCAGCCGCTTGCAGGAGGCCGGCGCTGTCGTGGTTTATGGTGTGGTGGGCTATAAAACTCATGCCAAGATGCTGCTTATCGTCCGTAAGGAAGGCGATAAGCTTAAGCGCTATATTCACCTCGGCACTGGTAATTACCATAGCGGTAATGCTCGCCTATATACCGATTACTCGCTGCTATCAGCCAACCCCGAACTAGCCGAAGATGTGCACAAGGTCTTTCAGATGCTGACCGGCATGGGCAAAACCGAGCGCTCAAATCATTTGTTACATGCGCCCTTTACCTTAAAGAAGCAGCTGTTGAAGTTAATCGATGATGAAATCGATGCCTCTGCCAAAGGTAAGGAAGCCCATATCATCCTTAAAACCAACGGCCTCACTGAGCCCAAAGTCATTCAGGCTTTGTATCGCGCCTCACAAGCGGGGGTAAAAGTAGACCTAATCATACGTGGGATGTGTAGCTTGCGCCCAGGCGTTGCCGGTATTTCTGAGAACATTAGGGTGTATTCCATCATCGGCCGCTTCTTGGAGCATACTCGAGCCTATTACTTCGCCAATGCTAAGGCCCAGGTTTACTGTGCTAGCGCCGATTTAATGGAGCGCAATCTTAACCGCCGCGTAGAAACCTGCTTCCCAATTGCCAAATCCAACTTAGCAAAGCGTGTGATTGCTGAGCTGCAAGGCTATTTGGATTGCCCCCAAGGGCGCTGGGAGCTCAATGCCGAGGGTAACTACATTGCCCCACAGGCAAAGCAAAGTCCTGATGATAAGCCCCATCAGCAAATGCTTTTGGAGACATTAGGTCAACTTTAAGTTGACCCAAATGGGCCGGTCGAAGCTGTGTGAATTGACGGCCGGCGAGTGGCTGTAGAACTAAGCTTATGCCGCAATTGACTCAGCAGGACGCTTACAGCCCTTGTTTCATAGCCAGCCAATCCTTATCATTACGCTAAATTTTTTTGGCAGTCAGCTGCCGCCTGACATTCTGGAGAATACCCATGAGTAGCATTGTTCACGTAACCGATAGCAGCTTCGAAGCTGACGTTTTACAAGCCGAAGGCCCTGTGCTGGTTGATTTTTGGGCAGAATGGTGCGGCCCCTGTAAAATGATCGCTCCGGTATTGGATGAGCTTGCCGACCATTACGGCGACAAAATCAAGATCTGCAAAATGGACGTTGATGGCAACAAGGAAACACCAGCCAAGTTCAACATCCGCGGCATTCCAACCCTAATGATCTTCAAAGGCGGCAACATGGACGCCATGAAAGTTGGCGCCTTGTCTAAGACTCAATTGGTTGAGTTCATCGACAGCAGCCTATAATTTAGCCAAATGGCGGCCTTCTTGGCCGCCCAAGTCTTGCATGGTGTAAAAAGTACGCTATAATCCAGTCAGTTAAGCGCGTTTCGCGGCTAATCTTCCCAATAGATTAATCTCCACAGCTATCCATTAGAATCAACTTAGCGATTGCTATTGTTCCTTTCGATATTTCTGTGCTGACTAGGTAGATTTTGCCATTGCCCCCATAAGGCCCGTGCTAGCTGGTCTAGCGCAACGCAAACAATAAGCGCCAAAACCTGCGATCCTTTTTCCTTAATTTTGAGCCGCAACCTAGCTCGAAGGTTAAAATTTACAGTTATATTGATCTAAACATAACGTTCACTCACCCCAGGCCATTCCTTCCCGGCCAAATTTTCCAATTCTAATTCTATGAATTTAACAGACCTAAAAACCAAACCTATTGAAGAACTGCTTAATATTGCCAAAGAAGTCGGCCTAGACAATGTTGGTCGCTCGCGTAAGCAGGACATTATTTTTAACATTCTTAAACGCCACGCCAAAAGCGGTGAAGATATTTACGGCGACGGTGTACTTGAGATCTTACAAGACGGTTTCGGTTTCCTGCGTTCCGCAGACTCTTCCTACTTAGCCGGCCCTGATGACATCTATGTGTCCCCTAGCCAAATTCGTCGCTTTAACCTGCGTACGGGTGACACCATTGCCGGCAAGATTCGCCCACCAAAAGAAGGCGAGCGTTACTTTGCTCTATTAAAAGTAGGCCAGATCAACTTTGATAAGCCTGAAAATTCAAAGAACAAGATCCTGTTTGAAAACCTTACCCCGCTATTCCCAGATGATCGTTTGCACCTGGAAGCCGGTAACGGTTCTACCGAAGATTTAACCGGTCGAATTATCGATTTGGTTGCGCCAATTGGTAAGGGGCAGCGTGGTTTGATTGTTGCGCCACCTAAGGCTGGTAAGACCATCATGATGCAGAACATTGCTCAGGCGATTACCCGCAACAACCCAGAAGTACACTTGATCGTGCTATTGATCGATGAGCGTCCGGAAGAAGTAACCGAGATGCAGCGCTCTGTGCGCGGCGAAGTGGTTGCCTCTACCTTTGATGAGCCTCCTTCACGTCACGTACAAGTGGCCGAAATGGTGATCGAAAAGGCCAAACGTTTGGTAGAACACAAAAAAGACGTAGTAATTCTACTGGACTCCATTACTCGTCTAGCTCGTGCATACAACACCGTAATTCCAAGCTCTGGTAAAGTACTTACCGGTGGTGTTGATGCCCATGCTCTTGAGCGTCCAAAGCGCTTCTTTGGTGCCGCACGTAACATCGAAGAAGGTGGCAGCCTATCTATCGTCGCTACCGCTTTGATCGATACCGGCTCAAAAATGGACGAAGTTATTTACGAAGAATTTAAAGGTACAGGTAACCAAGAACTGCACTTAGATCGTAAAGTAGCCGAGAAACGCGTTTACCCAGCAATCAATGTTCGTCGCTCTGGCACCCGTCGTGAAGACTTGCTAATGAAAGAGGACGAAATGCAACGCGTGTGGATTTTGCGTAAACTACTACACGATATGGAAGACATTGCCGCAACTGAATTCTTGGTTGACCGTCTGAAAGACTTTAAGACCAATGATGAATTCTTCTTATCGATGAAGCGCAAGTAAGCACTTCTCTTTAAGTAGCGAACGAGCGGCACCTTTATTGGTGCCGTTTTTGTATTCGCAATAGCAAAGCCCCATTAGCTGAGTGGGTATAAAAATTAGGCTAGATCTAATTTGCGCCGCAAAACGTAAAAAGCTCTAGGGCTTATGATAAGGACGACAATGACCACACGTTTAGCCAAGATACATATCCGCAATTTACGATTACGCACCTTGATCGGGTTTAACCCCGAAGAGCGGGAAAAACATCAAGACGTAGTGATCAATGCTGAAATTCACTACCAAGCCAATCCAGCCATTGCCAGTGACGATGTCGATAGCGCGCTGAACTACAAAACTATCTGCAAAGCAATAATTCAACATGTGGAGCAAGGTCAGTTTTTGTTGCTCGAAAAGCTCGTTAGTGATGTACTGGAATTATGCAGTGAGCACCCCAGCATTGATTATGCTGAAGTCTGCATTGATAAACCCCACGCTTTGCGCTTCGCCGATTCGGTGGCCCTAAGCTTGTGCTACCATAGACCTTAGGAAACACCATGAACAAAGCGATATCACCCATTAAAAAAGATAATACAATCAGCACAGAAGCAGTACGCGTGAAGGCCGCCCTTGTGGCTGCAGGCCTTGAAACGCCTATGCAAGATACTCAGCTAAGCAACGAAGAAAAGTATCTACGAATTCAAGGGCTTATGGAAGAGGTCATCAGCACTCTTGGGCTCGATTTAACGGATGACAGCCTCGCCGAGACCCCACATCGCATCGCTAAGATGTATGTCCATGAGGTTTTTTCCGGCTTGGATTACAGCAGTTTTCCTAAGATCGCTCTAATCGAAAACAAAATGGCCGTGGATGAGATGATCAAGGTCAGCGATATCGATATGACCAGTACCTGCGAGCATCACTTTGTGACCATCGATGGCACCGCCAAAGTGGCTTACATACCCAATAAGAAGATTATCGGTCTTTCTAAAATCAATCGTATTGTGCGTTTCTTTGCTAAGCGCCCCCAAGTGCAAGAGCGCTTAACCCAACAAGTTCTGCTCGCCCTGCAAACTCTACTTGAAACAGACAATGTTGCAGTAAGCATGCAAGCCACTCACTACTGTGTGAAATCTCGCGGTGTGATGGATAGCAGCTCACAAACCAGCACCTTGGCGCTGGGTGGATGCTTTAAGAATGATACCGGCTACCGTGCTGAATTTTTGAGCAAATAACACAACCCCCACTCCAAGTTCACCCCAAAAAAAGTGCCCAAGCTTAAGCTTGGGTACAGCCTTTTTCCATATACTCCCTCGCAAACCTAGCTAGCCCTTTAAGTTAGCGCTATGCTAGAGATTCGGTGCATTTTGTTTGACCATTTTAGGAGATTTTTATGGACGCTGTTTCCGAGTTTGTTTCCGCCTGGGCCCCACAAGTGGGTATGGCGATTGTTGTTCTGGTTATTGGTTGGTGGCTAATTGGTAAGGTGGTAAACCTAACCGTAAAAGCTATGGAAAAGAATGAACTAGACGTCACTCTGCAACGCTTTTTAAGCAGCATTATTGGTATCGGTTTAAAAGCCCTGTTGATTATCAGCGTGGCCTCTATGGTAGGCATTGCGACTACCTCTTTTGTAGCTGTTTTGGGTGCTGCTGGCTTGGCAGTCGGTTTGGCTTTGCAAGGCAGTCTTTCAAACTTCGCCGGTGGCGTTCTACTTATTTTGTTCAAGCCTTATAAGGTTGGCGATTTTATTGAAGCACAAGGTCATGCTGGTGTGGTTCAGTCTATTCAGATCTTCAACACCGTAATGAAGACTGGCGACAATAAGACCATCATTATTCCTAACGGCCCAATCTCAAATGGCAGCATCACTAACTACTCCACGGAAGATACTCGCCGTGTGGACATGAGCTTTGGTATTGGCTACGACGATGACATCGATGCCGCTCGCGATGCTTTGGAAGAAATCATTGCTGCTGATGATCGAATTTTAAAAGACCCAGCTCATTTGATTGTGGTTGCTGAATTAGCCGATAGCTCAGTGAACTTCACGGTACGTGTTTGGGTGAACTCTGCTGACTACTGGGGCGTGTTCTTTGCTATGCAGGAAACCGTTAAGAAGACCTTCGATGCGAAGAAGATCTCTATCCCATATCCACAGCAAGATTTGCATTTGCACAAGGTTGACTAAGTATTATCCGAGGGCTGCATTTGCAGCCCTCTTTTTTCCATTTTCCTTTATCCCCTTCATATTTTTCCATTCCTAGTTAAAACCCTCTTTGCCAATCCACCTCTCAACGCCAATACTGCCTTTCTGAGCAGCTTGTGTGTTGGGCGTGCTTTGCGGAACAATTAAGAGTGAGCGCCGACTGAGCAAAAAAGACAAGCGTCTTTTTGCTTGGCTTTTTTGGGAACGAGGGCAGCCTGGAAGGCCGCCACTCGTGGAGCAAAGCATACCCAACACACAAGTTGCGGATCGAAGCCACTTACTTTCACAACCAGATTAAAAACGCTAAACATCAACAGGCACTACAAATAGGTAATTGCGCCCCTCTTCAATCTGTGGTCTTATGCGCGCCAGCCGAGGTACAACAATAGTCTATAAACACCTCCCCCGTTCCACCGACTATTGAGAGATCGACATGCTGGAGTACTGCCTGCTTGCACTTGCCCTGCTCGCACTATTGGGTATTGTGTTTGAAGAAGTTATTCACGTTAACAAAGCCAAAACCACTTTGTTTTTTGGCTGCCTTTCCTGGCTAATTTTATTTATTGCAGCCGATTCAAAAGAAGCCTCCCATCAAGTTCAAGAACAGCTTAATGAAAACCTGCTAGAAATAGCCACGCTCTGGTTGTTTTTGATGTCTACCATGACCTTTGTGGCGTACCTAAACGCTAAGGGTTTAATTCAGAACGTGGTGCAAAAGATTGTGCCCCAAGAATTAAGTCTACGAGCCTTGATGTTTATCGTGGCCTTATTTGCGCTGTTGCTTTCAGCGATCTGTGACAATGTAACGGCTACCTTGGTTAGTCTTGGCTTATTACAAGCCTTTAAGCTCGAAGCCAAACAACAAATTAAACTGGCCGCATTGGTAGTATTCTCTGTGAACTCTGGCGGTGTAGCCTTAATTACCGGCGATGTAACCACACTAATGATCTTTCTTGATGGCCATCTGAGCATGCAGCAGCTGATTACCTTACTACTGCCAGCGAGCTTAAGCGTTTTATTGCTGGCAATGCTCCTAAGCATTGGGGCTAAGGGTCGTGTTTCCGCCAGCCCAGTAGCCGCCAACTTTCACAATATCGATATTATTATTGCCGTCATATTCTTCGCCACAATTGGCGCAACCATGCTACTGAATTTATTTTATGGCGTACCACCAGTGCTAACTTTTCTTAGCGGCCTCTCGCTTATGTTCTTAGTTGGCCGCAGCATTAAAACAGATGCTGAGCAGACTCGTATTTTGGAATATATCCGTGAGATCGAGTACGACACCCTGCTGTTCTTCTTAGGCATCTTACTATTAGTTGGCATGTTGCAAGAAGTGGGGGTGCTAAAAGATTTGGCCCAACTTTATCGCGAATTTGATCCACGCTACGCCAATTATGTGGCCGGCGCTGGCTCGGCCCTACTGGATAATGTACCGCTAACGGCAGCGCTTCTAAAAGCATCACCTGAGTTAAATACCGAGAACTGGTTGGGTTTAACCTATGCCGTCGGTGTGGGTGGTTCCCTGCTGGCAATTGGATCCGCTGCGGGCATTATTGCCATGAGTAAAGTGCAGAGCTTGAGCTTTGTCAGCTATCTACGTTACTTCCCAGCTTTGGCCATAGCCTATACTGCAGGCTATGCAATGACTTTATTACTGGCCAATCAATTAAAGCTGTAAAGACTTAAGATTCTTTGCGCTCTTCCAAGCGCTGTATCATTAGGCGAATAGCCTTCTGACTACGGCGCTTTTTTTCGATCTTGGCTTTATTGTCAGCGTCCTTCTCGGCCTCTAGTTTAGCAACTTCTTGCTTAAGCTCTTCATAATCGTCTTTTAGCTCTTGCAACGATTGTGCTTTTTCCGCTTTATCAAAAACGATGGCTTCTGGTGCCTTCTCTTCAGCAAGTCTCGGGCGATACTGAGGCCGAGGGATAAAAGTCTGATCGGCAACTTGACGCTGATTCATAAAATTCGGTGATACAATTTCTACATCGGCGCCATGTAATTTATCCAACATATGACGGCGTAGTTTGCTACGAGCCGATAGCAGCGTGCGAACATTTTCTAAGAAACCTGCAACGCGATAGCAGACTGAGAAATCCCCTAGATCCATCACATACACGAAAGGTTCCGATAGGCCGGCATCTTCCGCAGCTTGCTTAAGCAGTTTCTCAATATCATGGTGATCAAGCTCATAACCCAAAGTCACTTCAGCAGTAACCACGGTACCACTGGCATGCACTACTTTTACTGGATTAGCCGCTACATAGACATTTGGTAAGGTGAGCAGATCGCGATCTTCGGTTTGGATTTCAATATGAAATAGATCTTGCTCAGTAACACGGCCAAAGTGATTATTTACTTGAATAAAATCACCCGGCTTAAAATTTTCCAATGAGCGGATCATTAAACCCGCCATCGCATTAGCGGCAATGGTGGTGGAAGATAAAGTAATAATGGCGGTGAGTAATAAACCCAGCATGGTAAGAAGGTTACCTTGCAGGCTATCGCTTACCGGCAACACGATGATAGCGGCACATAAAGCAACCAGCACCACTAACAATGTCATCCACTGGCTACGGTAACGTGCGCCCTCTGAAGGTTCGCGTCCTTTCTTGCTGAGGTAATATAAAACCAAGCTTGCGAAAGCCACTACCGCCAAGAGCGGCAGCAGTGGTAATAGCAAGCCTGGAATTTCGGCTAAAAGTGATTGCAGTTTTTCCATAACATGTCCATATCAGTGTTGCTATCTTTTAGCCGCTTTTGCTTAGCTGGCCGCTTTTAGAGCCTGATCGATATCGGCAATAATATCGTCGATATGCTCAATACCAATGGATAAGCGAACCATTTCTTCACTTACGCCGGCCGATTTTAATTCTTCCGGAGATAGCTGGCGGTGAGTAGTACTGGCCGGGTGACAAGCCAACGATTTGGCATCACCGATATTTACTAGGCGCAATATCATTTGTAGGGCATCGATAAATTTACCGCCCGCATCGCTGCCGCCTTTAATTCCAAAGCTTAGGATACCCGATGCACGACCGCCACAGATTTCTTGGCAGTTTGCATGGTGTGGACTATCTGCTAGGCCCGCATAGTTTACCCAGCTTACTGATGGATGCTGTTGTAAAAACTCGGCCGCTTTTTGGGCATTTTCACAATGGCGTTCCATTCGCAAAGATAAGGTTTCTAAGCCCTGCATAATCAGGAAGGCACTATGCGGGGAGATGGCTGCGCCCGTGTTACGCAATGGCACTACGCGACAGCGGCCGATGTAGGCGGCTTCACCTAAAGCTTCGGTGTAAACCACGCCGTGATACGAAGGGTCTGGTGTGTTCATTACTGGGAAGCGATCTTTGTGCTTGGCCCAATCAAATTTACCTGAATCGATAATGGCACCACCGATGGTTGTTCCGTGACCACCAATATATTTGGTTAATGAGTGCACGACAATATGAGCGCCCAGTTCAAACGGGCGGCATAAGCTTGGGCTCGCTACGGTGTTATCGACAATCAGTGGTACACCATGAGCTTCGGCAATTTCGGCCCAGCGCTTTAGGTTTACGACGTTACCAGCGGGGTTGCCGATGGATTCGCAAAACAGTGCCTTGGTGTTTTCGTCAATTAGCCCTGCTATTGCATCGAAGTCGTCGGCATCAACGAATCGTGTTTCAATTCCCTGGCGTGGGAAGGTATGGGCAAATAGGTTGTAGGTGCCGCCGTATAGCTGTGAGGTACTTACGATGTTGCTGCCCACTTCGGCTATTGCTTCGATGGCGTAGCGAATGGCAGCCATGCCGGATGCTACAGCCAATGCGCCAATTCCACCTTCTAGTGCCGCTAGGCGTTTTTCTAGGACGTCGGTGGTTGGGTTCATGATGCGGGTGTAGATGTTACCCGGTACCTTCAGGTCGAATAGGTCGGCTCCGTGCTGGGTGCTGTCGAAGGTGTATGAGGTCGTTTGGTAGATTGGGGTGGTGGCTGAGTTGGTCGTTGGATCGCCTTCGTATCCGCCGTGCAATGCTATGGTTTCGGGCTTCATGTAAACTCCAATGCTTACTTTATGTTTTGTTTTGTTTAGCCCTCTATTGTGATTGTTGCTGCGGTCTTCGGCAAGTTTGGTGGTGAATAGTCGTTATTTGGAATCACTACATGAAATAACTAGCCATATCTAAATACCGTAGCAAACTGACCGCTTTCACCCCGCACGGTAGCGAGTCTGGAACGCGCTAAAACCATCCGAGGGCGCTCGACTTCGCGACCTCCATGTCGCCCTACGGTTCCTGACTCGCTACCGTGCGGGGTGAAATCTGCATCGAGGTACATTTATTAAACACAATTTAGTAAAAGAAAAACTCCAATCCGGCTTATTCTTGAACCCTACCCTCGACCCACTTAGCTATCACCAGCCCAGCCAGTAACCAACTGATTACCGAATCGACAATCATGACCAGTACATAGGGGGTGGAGAAGTTCATCCAGTTCCAGTATGGAAAGTGACCAACGAAGCCGATGATTAGACCTATTAGGCAGATGTAGCCGAGTCGTTGTCCGTAGCCGAGGCCTGAGGTCATGTTTAGAGCTAGGCAGACAAGAAAGGCTGAGACTATGTAGCACAATAGGCCAACGCCTAAGGTGACGGGCATGTTGAGGTGGTATTCGGGCACGATGCTGGCAAACATTGAGGCGCCGCCTTCTTTGAAGCCTTCTTCTTCGAAGGGTAGGAAGTAGATTCCGGCCTCTGGCGCCTGAGCTTTGATGCTGGCTTCCATAGCGGCTTCGTCGCTAAAGCGGTGGGAGACGTCTTGGTGCCAGCTGAGTACGGTCCAGGATACGAAACCCCAGAAGAACATGATGATGCCAGCTACGACACTGGCCATTAGGACTTTTTTCATCGCAGAGTTACCTTTGTTGTTATTGTTTGCTTAGGCCCTACTGACTACCACTGTGCTTGCAAGAAGACAGTGCAGCAAAGAGTCTACAAACCTTAACAGAGGCGCCTTTCATGTTAAAGTTAGCTTTTTATTGGCCTCTTAACGCCTATCAACTGCGGTAACACCATGAAATACAAAGACCTGCGCGATTTTATCAAGCTGCTGGAGAAACGCGGCGAGCTTAAGCGCATCCATACGCCGGTAGACCCTAATCTGGAAATGACTGAGATCTGCGATCGCACTTTGCGAGCCGGTGGTCCAGCTCTGCTTTTTGAAAACCCGGTAGGCTTTGAGACTCCGGTTTTGGCGAATCTGTTTGGTACTCCTGAGCGGGTTGCTTTGGGGATGGGCGAGGAAAGTGTGGAAGCTCTTAGAGAAGTGGGTAAATTGCTAGCCTTTTTGAAAGAGCCCGAGCCTCCTAAAGGTTTGAAAGATGCTTGGAGCAAGATGCCCATCTTCAAAAAGGTGCTCAATATGGGGCCGAAGGTGTTGAGCAAGGCAGCTTGCCAGCAAGTTGTTAAGCAAGGTGATGAGGTTAATCTTGACGAGATTCCTATTCAAACTTGCTGGCCCGGCGATGCAGCGCCATTAATTACTTGGCCATTGGTGATTACCCGTGGCCCCAATAAAGAGCGTCAGAACCTAGGTATTTACCGTATGCAAAAGCTGGGTAAAAACCGCTTGATTATGCGTTGGTTGAGCCATCGTGGTGGCGCTTTAGATTTTCGCGAGTGGCAAGAGAAGCACCCGGGCGAGCCTTATCCAGTCAGCGTTGCTCTCGGCGCCGACCCAGCGACGATTCTTGGTGCCGTGACACCGGTGCCGGATACCTTGAGTGAATATGCTTTTGCCGGCTTGCTGCGAGATGATAAAACCGAGGTCTGTAAATCCATCAGTAATGATTTGCAGGTTCCCGCCAGTGCCGAGTATGTGCTTGAAGGGTTTATCTATCCCGATGATATGGCCGATGAAGGGCCATACGGTGATCATACGGGTTATTACAATGAAGTAGATCGCTTCCCGGTGTTTACTGTAGAAACGATCACCCATCGTAAAGATCCGATTTACCACAGCACTTATACCGGCCGTCCACCCGATGAGCCAGCAGTTTTAGGTGTGGCGCTCAACGAAGTTTTTGTGCCCATTTTGCAAAAACAGTTTCCAGAAATAGTCGACTTCTATTTACCGCCCGAGGGTTGCTCCTATCGTCTTGCGGTAGTGACGATGAAAAAACAATACCCAGGTCATGCCAAGCGCGTGATGATGGGGGTTTGGTCTTTCTTGCGACAGTTTATGTACACCAAGTTTGTGATCGTTACCGACGACGATGTGAATGCTCGTGATTGGAAAGATGTAATTTGGGCGATGACCACTCGTATGGACCCTATGCGTGATACCACCATGGTCGAAAACACGCCGATTGATTATTTGGACTTTGCCTCACCAGTTTCAGGTTTAGGTTCAAAAATGGGTATGGATGCCACCAATAAATGGCCCGGTGAAACCGATCGTGAATGGGGCGTAACCATTACCATGGGTCAAGCGGTAAAAGATAAGGTGGATGCCATGTGGGATGATCTTGGTATTCGTTTGCCCGAAAGCGATAACAAACTGATTTAGCAGGTTGTTAGCAAATGCATCACACAGCCGACACCAGTGTCGGCTGATTTGGGCTGCGTTGAATACACACTTGATTGCGGCCCATTTCTTTTGCTCGATAAAGCGCTATATCGGCCTGTTCCAGCAACCTAGTATAATTATCACCCCGCACTTCAGATTGTGACACTCCCACACTGACCGTAACTTTGCCACCATCTGGCAAGTTAATTTGCCTGAGTTTTTCTGAAAACTCTTGAGCAAAAGAAGAGGCTTCCACTAGGGCAAGCTTCGGCAAGATAAAAAGGAATTCCTCGCCGCCAATACGACCAAAATACTGATCTTTGTCGCAGTGCTTATTCGCAATGGCGGCGACCTCCAAGAGAATTCTATCCCCTTGACCATGGCCGTATTTATCGTTGATCAATTTAAAAAAATCCACATCGACTACTAATACGCTTAGCACATCAAATTTGGCAACAGCCTCATCAGCGATCCGCAATATCGCACGTCGATTATGCACCTTTGTTAAGGCATCGTAATCAGCCAAGCGACGCAACCTTCTTCGACCGACAACCAAAATTAATACAACTACCAATAACGAGACGATCAACAACATTGCGGTGAATAATCGATCTCTCGATGCTGATGCACGTGCTTCGGTAGCTTCAAGCTTAAGCTCTGCTAATTGATTTTTTCTAGAAAGATTCTCTACGACGAGTGATTTCAACTCAAAATCAAAACGGGTTTTCTCTACTTCTGCTGTTATCAATCGCAGGTAATCATTGCGCTCCCTTTCCAGAGCAACCACCTCCAAATATGCCTTAGCAGATTCTTCGTGGCGCCCTAATCCAGCATAAGCCCGGGCTTTTATTTCGCTACTCTTTGCACCGACTCCGTACCAAAGAATAGATTCCCCCAAATTTGTTAGGCGTTCACTATGCATCAAGGCCGTCTCAAAATCTTCTCGCGCCAAGGCTAGATGCGCTAAGGCCAAATAGTAACGCATCAACAAGGACTGATCTTCTACCCTCTTTACCGTCCCTGCAGGTAAGCTCAAATATTCCTGTGCAGAATTGAAATCCTGTTTTGCTAAATAGACTCTAGCCAAGCCAACCTTTGCGGCAAATAACATACCCTCGTCAACCCCTGCCACACCACTAGAGGCCTTTTTTAGCTTTGAAAAGTAATAACTTGAGGATTCTAGGTCTCCAAGCGCCAGATGCTCCTCACCCAAGCGAAAGTAATCAAAACGAACATTTCTTTGATTTTCTGCAAGTTTATCTAAACGTAGGGCTTCTTGGATATAACTAATAGCTTCTTGGTGACGAAACATGCGTCCATAGATATGACCAATCCGGTAGCTAAGTTCACCACCTTTACTGTGTCTTTCTTTTTCATTTAACTCAGACAGCAGCCTTCCACTATAAACTTTCTTAGCCTTTGAGAATTCAGCAATAGCTTTGCTGAACTTTCCATCACCGGCATAGACGTCGCCCAGCTTTAACAAGCCATGAAATTCGAGCAGGGGATCTCCCTGAGAACGTGAAATCTCTATGGTCTGCTCAATAGCCTGCACAGCTTCTGTTATGCGATGAAGATAAAAATACGCTATGGCCTCACAATGTAGGCTATAGCGTCTTAAATGATCAACACCAGCAACACCTTCGCTTTTCTTCTTAAATGTCTCACGAGTACTCAGAGACTCTGAAATTTTATTGGATCGGGCCTGCGCATCTTGCAAGAGAACCAAGTAGTTCAGCTGTAACTTAATCGGCAAGGATTGATACTGATCACGATAGGAGTCTAGCAAAGCACGCTCTTTCTCTTCAAAGTCCATATCTAAGCGCCTTGCCTCCAAACGCTGTATAACTTCAGACAGTGTTTCAGCAGTTGACGATAGCGAAAAGAGTAATAGAAATAATAGGTAAAGAGGCCGCCCAGTAAGATAAAAACTCATCTAGCAATCCAGCAATCAGGTTTTTAAGCGAAGAATGACCTAACGGTCAACTCAGGATAAGCCGCATCACCCCTAAGTCATTGGAATGAACAAACTATTTGGGCTTACACCCTTAAACTTAAGCTTATAGGGAAGAAAGTGGCAAGCACTTAGCCAAAGGAGAAAGGCAATACAGAAAAAAGGGTTAGAAAATACCAACTGGAAAACCTAAAAACTAATAGTAAAGTATCTATTTTTACTCACTTCAAGAAACGAGGGAACGCCGGACTAGTAATTGCCATAAATCCATACAGGTGACTTAAGCTTCCAAGTCAGAAGAATAGTAAACAACTCGATCACGACCAGATCTTTTTGCACTATAAAGTGCAATATCGGCCTTTTCGATAAGCCCCATAAAATCAGATAGTTCACCGTTTGACTGGCTGATACCTATACTGCAACTTAATGAACTCCCGTCAGGTAGTTTCAGCTGTCGAATTTTGTCCATAAACATTTCAGAAAAAGTGCCTATTTCATTGGAGTCTTTGCGCGGTAAGATAAACAGAAATTCTTCACCACCAACCCTTCCAAACTCGACATTCTGCTCGCAAAGTCCACGTGCAATTTTGGCCACAGCACAAAGAATCTCATCACCACAGGCGTGGCCAAAGTTATCGTTGATTCTCTTAAAAAAGTCTATATCTACTAAAAGAGTAGCTAGTGATTCACGACTACGAAAGACTTTCTCGCCATACCCCAAAATAGCTCGTCTATTCTTTACGCCCGTCAAGGCATCGTATTCTGCCAGCCGCTTAAAGCGACGTCGCCCGGATACCAATATCAAAATCAGCAGCAACAATGAGGCAATCAATAGCACGGCAGTCACCAACCTTTCCCGCCCAAGTTCAGCGCTCACTTCAGCAGATTGCAACTTTAATTCAGCAATCCTCTTATCTCTTGATAGGCTTTTGAGCTCTAATTCTCGACGCTCGAAGTCAAAACGCGTCCGCTCAACCTCTGCAGCCATGAGTCGTGCATAGTCACTTCGTTTTCTATAGAGCTCATGCATTTTTTGAAAAGAAGATAATGACTCTGTATATTGACCCAAGGCTTCGTACGCAGCCCCAAGCACCTCATAAACTGCTATACCCAAATCGTCCCATTGCTCAGTTCCAGCGATATCTATAAATAAACTAGCTGCCTTCACAGCATCGTCATGCCGCCCCTGCAGTAAAGCCAGTTGTGCGCGGGCAAGATGATAGCGCATTAGAAGCGGTCGATTCTCCACCTCTTTCATGTGATCTGAGGCTTCATCAAGACTAAGAGCAGCTTGCTGAGAATCGTCCTCTTCAATATACAATCGAGCCAAGCCAACTTTCGCCGCGAACACTCTATAGACATCTGGGTGTGGCCCAGCTAACGCAGCAAGTAATAGTTTATTGTAATAAGCCTTGGCTTCATCTGTTTTTCCAAGTTGACGGTTTTCCTCTGCCAAACGAAAAAGATCAAAACGGACGTTGCGCTGGTTACCTGCCAGAGTATCTAAACGCAAGGCCTCACCAATAAAATCTATTGCTTCTTCGTGCCGCAACATTCGCCCATAGACATAACCAATGCGATAGTTCATCTCGCCCTCTTTACTATAACGCTCTTTTTCTTCAAGCGTAGGCAAAAGGGTTTCAGTAAGTACTTTTTGAGCTTCACTATATTGCAGCAAAGCTTGGCTAAAATCTCTTAAGCCAGTAAGCAAATCGCCTAAGGACAAGCGGCTATGAAAGTACAAAAGGTAATCGCCTTCTTTTTTAGCCTTCACAGCCAAATTTTCGTAAATTTTCTGCGCTTCAGATGTTTGGTTGAGGTAAGCTCTTGCGATGCCCTCAAGCATTAGGCTATAAAGACTCAAGTGTTTGGACGGAAATAATTGCTCTAGTGGTTTTAGCTTCTCACGGGTATGCAAAGATTTTTTAATCTCACCAGAGCGCAGCTGTGCGTCTTGTAACAGCACTAGATAGTGCGCCTGTCGCGCGGGCTGCAACTGAGGGTATTCACTGAGCTTTGACTCAAGCTGAATTCGAACATCAGCATCAAAATTCATTTGCAAGCGCCGCACTTCTAAACGCTCAATCAATTCTGTCAAATTTTCAGCATGGATGCTTCCAACCCATAAAGTCCCAATCAGGAAGCATAAGATACCATTGGCTAAAGGTCTTAACATAATGCAAATCAGCGCTCAGAAAACTACAGCAACGCCTTCGTTTCAAACAAACGAAATCAACAAAGGCCTAGTATTAAACATACGCCAAGATCTGCAAAAAAGAAAATATTTACGCCAGAAAAGAGAGTTTTAGGCTTGGGTGGCCAATTGACCACCCAATTGTGACATTAAGCTGGCTTCGGTAAGGGAAGCTGAGATTGCACATTAGCTGCGCTTTTTAAGCCCTGCTGATAGTACTGAGTACTAAGCTCATGCTCGCCCATAGCGGCTAATAAACGACCAAGCTCTGCACAGGCTTCTGCGCTCGGCTTTTGTTTGATGGAGTTTTGGTAATACTCTTTCGCCTTGCCCCACAGCTCATTGCGTAAGCTTAGGCGAGCACAGCTGAGCAGCAAGGCCGCATCTGCCGGGCGTTGCTTTAGCCAGTTCTCGGCTTGAATGAGTTGACGATCCAAATCTTCGCCGGCTAGTAAGCCGTAGAGGGAGATAAGATTATCTTGCCAATCTTTCTGCAAGTGGCGACGTAACAAATTTTCGGCGATCGCATCGCCATCGTAGCGACGCAATTGTTGGGTATAGGCCATAACCATTGCCGGGCGCTTCTTCGCATCCTTAGGCAGGTCTTCCCATACTTCTTGCAGTTTAGCGATGGCGTTTTTGGTTTGCATGCGGCTTGCTTGCTCACCGGCCAAATCAATCAATGCTAAATACAATTTATCTGACAAAGCCAGGCGCTCGTCTTCACTACCCACCTTATGGCGATTTAATTCTGGCAGCAGACGCTCTAGAGACTCCCAGTCTTCTAATTCTGTGTAAACATTGCGAAGATATTCCAGCACCAAAACATTTTTGGGTGAAATTTTGCGAGCCTTCTCTAAAGTCGCCACACATTGCTCATACTTCTTTGCAGAGAACTGAATACGAGCCTGAGTAATTATAATGGCCAAGCTATCTTCTGAAGCCACTTCTTCGGCTTTTAGTAGCAGCTCGTTTGCTTGGTTCTCATCACCCAGCTCATGAGCACTGCGCGCTGCTGCCAAATAATTCAGTACAGGGGCCTGAACATTGTGGGCCGACTTTAATAGATCTTTGCGAGCAGATTTAAAATCACCCTCAATAAACTCTACCAAGCCTTTCTCAGTGCGCTTTTGAGCAGCGGCGGCACTACCAAAGAGAATAAAGTCGGTGCTTTTTTTGACGAGATTGACGCTGCCCTTGGATAGCTTAGCCGTCCAACGAGCAAGTAATAGAGCAGCCACAACTAAAATGACAGTAAACCAAAAGCTCATCTCGATACTGATGTTACCGAAGGCAATTAGCACATAGCCACTATCATGTTGTACTAGATAATCGAGATAGAATATGCCGGCAACAATTGCCAGCAAAACCAGTAATTTAAACTTCCAACGAAATCTCATGATTAAGCCTCCTTGCTCGCACTTACTTGCGGAGACTGAGTATTAGGCTTTGGCTGAGTCGACTTCACTTTATGCAATCGTTCAATGTAAACGCGCAACTGTTCGAGCGATGAAGTAATGTCTGGTAGAGGAACAACGATTTCTTGCTTTTCAAGCTCATCCAATTCCAATATGAAAGCCTCGATTTGACTATTCGGCGGAAACTGATCTTGCAGCCACTCACGAGCTTGTTGAATCGAGGTTTCATAAATTACTTTTTCTTCGCGTAACATGGCCAATTGCGCACGCTCAATCATAAAGCGGAGATTAAGCTTCACATAGGCCTGAGCTTCAGGTGGCAGCAGCGCATTGACCGGCTGATTACGACGAATATGTACAAAGCCTTTTAGATAATCGAAAACCGATGTTGCCCAGCCTTGCATACGATGCTGCCAAGTAACATTTTCGGGTAATACAGGCTCTTCCATTGAGTGGTTACGCTCAGCCATCGGTACACGCTTAGGTAAAGTCGGCAAATTATCAATCTGCTTTGCCAAACCCGCCATGCGCAAGAACAAACCATCACGATCAACTTTTGGCGCTAGCTTTAATGCGGCGAGATCCTCACCGATAGCCTGACGAATTGGGAATAGATCCACATCGTCCATTTCCGCCAAAATTTTATCGGCGGTTTCCAGCAAGCCCTGGGAGCCTTTGGTGGCACGTTCGGTTAGCAAACGTTGATTCGCCAAACGCAATAAGTATTCGGCCTCGGCCAATAGCCAATCATCACGGCTGGTAGAGGAAATGCTGATAAGACGTTTATTATGAGCATCTAAACGCTGATGCACGGCTTGTAATGAATCCTGTACGGTTTGAGCAACTTCATCAGTGCCAGCTACCGAAGCCGATACCGTTTGCTGCTCACTGGCTAGTTTCAGAATCTGCTGATTCTGGCTTTCAATTAAAGTCGCCATTTCAGTTTCACGTTCCTGGCGACCTTTATCCTGCTGCCAGAACTGCCAGCCAAAATATCCACCAGCGCCAACGGCGGCGCATAGTAGTAGGACCACAAACCAAATAAAGAAGCCGGCACCCGAGCTCTTCTCTTTAGCAACAGGAGCTTTTTTGCTAGCTGCTTTTTCAGCAGGCTTAGCGGCGCTGGCGGTTTTTGATTCTGGCTGTTTTTGCTCAGGTTTTTGCTGCTCTTGTTTTGCCTTATCGTCGGCAGGCAGCTGATCTTTGTTATCGGTATTGCTCATGTGAACTCCATTTGTGCAAGGTCACCCTAGCAGCGGGGTTTTAAATTAAATTCTATTACGGGCTTAGCTGGCCAATGTACTTAAGGCTTCCAGCATGGCGGGCTCACCGGCATTACTGGCAGCTAAAACCTTCTCAAAACCCAAGCTTTCGGCCATATTGGCAACACGCAAGCTCGGGCAAATCAATGGGTAACTTAACCAGGCGCCAAGCCCGGCTTCTTCTATTCCATAGTGCAAGTGTTCTAAGGACTCTCCACTATGCACCAAGATCACTTTTCGCCCAGATAGCTCAGAAAACTGGCTACCAGTTAAGGCGGTACTCAGCATTGCCGGTCGAATGCGGCAGTAAAGCTCGCAATAGTCAACTTTAGCACCTCGCTGGCTTAATGTTTGTGCCAGTTGCTCTCGGCCACCCTTACCGCGAAAAATAAGGATCTTTTTGTCGCTTAAATCCTGCAACTGCCCTAGCTCTAGGAGTGCTTCGCTGTCCATGGCACCTTCCGCCGAACTCAATTCAGTAAAGGCCATAGCTCGAGCTGCAGCCGCGGTGGCAGCACCAATTGCCAGATAGCGCTGCCCCATAGGCAGCTGAGGCCAATACTGATCAATCCAAGGCTCAGCGTATTTGACGGCGTTTTGGCTAATAAAGATCACAAAAGCGTATTGATCAAGGTCCATAACTCTAGACTTGATCGCCGCAATGGCCGCCTCCTCGCCCAATTGAGCAATTTCCATACAGGGAATATGCAAACATTGCCCCCCTGCCGCTATGATTTTATCTTGCAAGCTATTACTTGCCTGCTCTGGCCGACATAGGAGCACATTAAGCCCAGTTAAGTTCATTGTGCTCATCACCTTTAAACCTAAGCTGAATTAGGGCGTATTGCCGTAGACCTTGTCGAGAATCTCTTTGGCACCAGCTTCCAGTAGGCGTTCTGCCATTGCTACGCCCATACTTTCGCCGCTATTTAAATTGCCTTCCGCTTCTTCAAATAGCATGGTGCTGCCATCCGGATCGCCGACCAAGCCACGCAACCATAATTTACCATCTCGCTCTATGGCATAACTTGCGATAGGCACCTGGCAACCGCCCTCTAGACGACGATTCATAGCACGCTCAGCTAAAACAGCCCTAGCCGTCTCATTATCATGCAAGGGAGCCAAAAGCTTCTTACAGACTTCATCGTCCACTCGACATTCAATACCCACGGCCCCTTGGCCACCGGCAGGTAAGCTAAGCTCAGGAGCGATAAAATCGCGAATACGATCAGCCATTTCTAAGCGAATTAGCCCAGCAGCTGCAAGAATAATAGCTTGGTATTCACCAGCATCCAGCTTTGCCAAACGAGTATTAACGTTGCCACGCAGAAAACGGATATCCAGATCCGGACGAGCTGCTAATAGCTGGCACTGGCGGCGCAGGCTGGAAGTTCCCACTACGGCACCTTCCGGAAGCTCATTTAGGGAGGCAAATTCATTGGAGACAAATGCATCACGTGGATCTTCACGCGGGCAGATAACCTCTAAGCCCAAGCCTTCCGGAAATTCCATCGGTACATCTTTCATGGAATGAACAGCGATATCAGCACGCTTTTCTAAAAGCGCATGCTCTAATTCTTTAACGAAGAGACCTTTACCACCTACTTTGGCAAGCGGCACATCTAGAATTTTATCGCCCTTGCTGACCATGGGTACCAAACTTACCTCTAAGTCTGGGTGGTGACGTTCTAGTTCAGCTTTAACATACTCAGCCTGCCATAGGGCTAGAGCACTCTTACGCGTGGCGATTCGAATAGATCGGGACATGATGGGCACTTAATCAATAAATCAAGCGCCTATAATAACAGAGCAGAGAACCTGCTCCTATGTTTTAGCTCAGGCAAGCGCTGCTTAAAAAACAACCAACTATATTGTGTTACAGGTTTAGCGAAGCTAGGCAATAAGCTCCGCTGTGCCTTCAAAGCTTCGCTCAGCCTCTGGTTTTGGGTCATTCACCTTTAGGCTTAGTAGCAAACGTTCGGCTGCACGGCGACTGTCTCGAATCACTAATTCACCACCACCCAAAGCAGCCATCATTTGAACATTGAAAACCAAACTGATTAAGCCCCATGCAACTTCACGTTGCGCTGACGCATCAGCATCAGGGTAATCCACATTAATTATGCGACACAGTATCATGACAAAATTGCTGTACCACTCGTTCATACGGTGCTTAATTTCGGGATAGAGATCTGCACCAGAAACCAAAGCCTCTGCTACTAAAATTTTTCGGCGTTGATCTTCATCAATATTGATAAACAAATAATCAAGTAACGGTGCGCTAGTTTCTGACTCAGGCATTGTAGCAAGCATTTTGCAGGCTTCAGCTCTAGAAGATTTGATATATCGATCCGCTAAGGCTTTCACCATTTCGGAGCGGTTGCCGATATGATAACGCAACAGGCTTCGTCGCAAACCCGACTCTTCGGCAATTCTTTCTAAGGTTGTGCCCTCAACACCCAGTCGAGCAACACATCTCTCGAATGCATCGAGAATTTCTTCTGTGCGTTCAGCTTTAACACTGGGACGTGCCATTTGGTTTCGAGCTCCCTGTCGAAGTAATTGTTGGCACCGATACTATCACAAGGATTTAGACGAAACATTACCCCAAATCAGAGATAAGAAAGTTTTTTTCAAAAAAACACAAGAAACGTAACCTGCGGCTATAAGAGAGATATACCGAAGCAAATAACCCAGCAATATCTCTTCACAATAAGCTGTCATTTATGAATAATAAATAAATCTTACATTTCAATTAATAGAATTTTTGCCACGGATAAAAAGAGAATTAATTTTCATTTTTGAAAATTAATTCTCGGCAAGAAAATAAGCAGAAGGTCATTTTTCTGCACACAAACAAAAAAGCCTCGATACAATCGAGGCTTTTGGAAGGAAGAGAAAATTTATTACATTTCAGCAAGCATTGCACGAATACGACTTACATGCCGACGACTCACAATAGGCTTTTCATCACTATCGCGCAAGCGCATCACATAGTGCCCTTCTGCGGCTCTTTCCATACCTTCAATGTAACTGCGCGCAACCAAAGCGTTTCTGTGAATACGCACAAAGCTAGCCTCAAACTCTGACTCTAACTCTTTTAGAGTATCATCGATTAAGGTTTCACCCCCACGATGATAAACCGTTACGTATTTTTGATCGGCCAGAAAATAAAACACATCTTCCAATGGAATTAGCTCGACGCCACGACGAGTTTTCGCGCTTATGTGTTTGCGGGCATTTGGGCGATCCTCTTTGCCCATATCATCTAGAGCCGCCAACTGCATACGATTAAGCTTGCGAGCATTATGCAAAACTTGCTCTAGCTGCTCTTGCCTAACTGGCTTTAATAAATAACCAACCGCCTGGGCCTCAAAGGCTTCAACAGCGTGTTTATCATAGGCCGTGCAAAACACCACTGCTGGTGGATCTTGCATCGTAGAAATTCGCTTAGCTGCTGACAGGCCATCTTCACCCGGCATGGAAATATCCATCAATACCACATCTGGACCTGACGACTGAATAGCTTGCATAGCCTCATCGGCACCTGCAGCTTGCGCCACAACCTCACACTCATCCATGCGGGAAATCATTCGAACCAACCGCTCTCTGGCTAGCGCCTCATCATCGACGACCAAAACATCCATGATTGTGCTCATTACTTAGATCTCACTTGTTTTTTTACTGTGTTGAATTATAGCTATCGGCAGCAGCTCATAATTTCTTCAATTGGTAACGAATATTAATTGTGTAAAGTTCGTCATTCTGCTCGATACTCCACTTAACCTTCTCTCCAAAGTGTCCCTTTAGGCGGGCTAGCACATTATTCAGTGCCAGCTGATTACCAGAGCTGCGGGCTTCTTGAACCAGAGGGTTGCTTACTACTAAGTGTAGCTCGTCATTCTGTTTAAGCACCTTTATTCGAATAGTGCCACCGTGGGGCAAGTGGTGCACGCCATGCTTAATGGCATTTTCTAATAAGGGCTGCAATACCAAGCTCGGTATTGGCATATTCCAGGCTTCGTCAGCCACTTGCCACTCGGTATGTAAGCGCTCACCCATGCGCAGTTTTTCCATCGCCAAATACCGCTCACATAAAGTGACTTCATCCCTTAGGGTTACCAATTTGGGCTCAGCCAGACTGGCGCGAAACAGCTCACTTAGATCTTCAATCGCTTGCTCTGCCTTTTGCGGGTCTACCTCGATTAAACAGGCAATCGTGTTCATACAGTTAAATAAGAAATGGGGCTGAATCCTTGATTGCAGCGCCTGCAGCTGCGAGTGCAAATGAGCTTGCTGTTGGTTACGCACTTGCTGCTGCAGGTACATGTATCGCAGGCCAATGCCTGAAATAATCATGGAGATCAGCAAAAACTGCCCAAGACTCCAATAATTTAACTGCAGCATATCGCCATACTGAGAGATAACCACGCTAAACAAGCATAGGGTCATCAGCTGAACCACGACGAAACAGCTTAGGCCTGCTATAGCCGGGTGGCGCTTATTGAGCCAGCTCGACATCAAGGCTAGAAAAAGTAGCGATGCCAGCGCAATCCATTGCACCGCAAAAGAAACCATACCAAAACCCTGCCAATTAAAGCCTTCCAAACCAAAGGCTGCCAAACTCAGGGTGATCGCCAATAGCTCACACACTAAGACAACAATCAAGGCCACAGATGGTTTCTTGAGATCCGGCAGGAAATCACCCTGAATATTCAGAGCTTCATTAACCCCTTGTTCTAATTGGCGCTTTTCACTATTTCTATTAAACAAAGCCTCTCCTAGAGAGCATATCAATACGGTGGTAATTAAACTGAGCTGAATTGTACGGTGTCATACTTCAGAGCGCCGACTCTACAAGGCCAAAAGGTTGATCAGTTACCTTAGGCGGCATGAAGCACTATAATGCCACACCCTAAGGTGGGCTCTGCCTATTTAGGCGCAATAGCAAACCAATACTTTAAGATTAAAAAAAGCAGGATTTAACCATGAGCGATAGCCAAAACGACGCCACCAATCAGCAATGGGGCGGTCGCTTTAGTGAGGCAACTGACGCCTTTGTACAACGTTTTACAGCCTCGGTGCAATTTGACCAGCGCATGTACAAACAAGATATTCAGGGCTCCGTCGCCCATGCCACTATGCTGGCCGAAGCGGGCGTTCTCAGCGCAGAAGAGCGAGATGCCATCATTCAGGGCTTGCAAACCGTGCAGGCCGACATTGAAGCCGGCCGCTTCGATTGGTCCATTCCACTTGAAGATGTTCATATGAACATCGAATCAGCATTAACTAAGGCTATTGGCATTACTGGTAAAAAACTGCACACCGGCCGTTCTCGCAACGATCAGGTAGCGACCGATATCCGCCTGTGGCTCCGCGATGAGATAGATCTGATCAGCGCTGAAATGACCCGCCTACAAGACGGCTTAATCAAGCTCGCCGAAGGCGAAGCCGACACCATCATGCCAGGTTTTACTCACCTACAAACAGCCCAACCGGTGACTTTCGGCCATCACCTGCTGGCATGGAACGAGATGCTAGAGCGTGACTTTGGTCGCCTGCTAGACTGCCGCAAGCGCTTAAACCAATCACCACTAGGCGCCGCGGCATTAGCTGGCACCAGCTACGCTATTCAGCGCGATATGACGGCCGAGTTGCTAGGCTTTAGCAAACCCACCGAAAATAGCTTGGACTCCGTATCCGATCGCGACTTCGCTATCGAATTCTGTGCCTTTGCCAGTCTGCTGCTGACCCATATGTCACGCATGTCTGAGGAGTTAGTATTGTGGACATCAGCGCAGTTTAATTTTATCGATTTGCCAGATCGTTTCTGCACCGGCTCTTCCATCATGCCGCAAAAGAAGAACCCAGATGTACCAGAGCTGGTACGTGGTAAAACAGGCCGTGTTAATGGTCATTTGATCAGCTTACTCACCTTGATGAAGTCTCAGCCATTGGCTTACAACAAGGATAACCAGGAAGACAAAGAGCCATTATTCGACGCGGTGGATACCGTTAAAGATTGCCTACGCGCTTTTGCCGATATGATTCCTGCCATTGAATCCAAGCCAGCGGCCATGCTGGAAGCTGCTAAACGTGGCTTCTCTACCGCCACAGATTTAGCTGATTACCTGGTTTGTAAAGGCGTGCCTTTCCGCGATGCACACGAGATTGTGGGTAAATCCGTCGCCTACGGCCTAGAGACTGGCAAGGATCTCTCCGATATGAGCCTAGAGGAGCTGCAGCAATTTAGCAGCCAGATCAGCGACGATGTCTTCCAAGTTCTTACTCTTGAAGGTTCAGTCGCCGCTCGTAACCACATTGGAGGCACCGCCCCCGATCAGGTTCGCCAAGCCGCAGGGCGCGCACTCGCCCTACTAGCGCAGCGCTAAATCGTACACAAGGCCCGCTACACCGGGCCTTTTTTATACCTCTAGATCAGCTTAGTTCTTCTCGTTTCCTCTCGTCCCTCTCTCACCGCCATCTTTTCATAAGACTCTAAGCTGCCAGCACCGCGCTTCCGGCTAAGTTGCCATAAATACAGTGGCGCTTGTTAAGTTTTACAAACACCATGTCAAGTATATTTGACATGGTGTTAAAGCCAAACTAGGATTCGCCATGTCAAATATTATTAACACCAAGTTAATCAAGTTATACCAAGGAGGAAGTAATGGCTTATCGTGAACAAGTGTTATGGGTCGACGCCCTAATTATGCTGGGCTTAATCGGATATACCGTGAAGCAATTGATTTTAGCGGGCAATGAAGCTCTATTTAACATTGAACAAGCCTATGAGGTGGTCGCTAGCGTGCTCTTTATGGCCGTTATCGCCTATATTCTCTGCCATATCGCAATCGCCATCGTCGCAAATAAAGAAGCGGAAGACGAACGCGACGAACGAGAGCAACAGGCAGCCCAGCTTGGCGCATATTGGTCCGCAACCATTAGCCAAACCACCATCGTACTGGCCCTAGTGCAATTTGGCCTGACCGTTCAATTTGGTGGCGACCGCGGTGAACTAAGCCTAGCCCACCCACTATTACTGTTATTAATCGGCTTAATCTTGGCCGAGCTAAGTAACGCAGGGCGCCAGCTTTATTATCTATATCGCGGTATCTAATCGCAGTCGGAGGTGATATGAGCAAATGCCAAATTAGCAATCAAATACGCCGCCTGCGATTTGAACATGATGAAATGACCCAACAAGCACTGGCTACAGCGGTTGGGGTCACTAGGCAAACCATTTTAGCTATTGAGGCGGGGCGCTACTCCCCATCCTTAGAAGTGGCTTTTAAAATTGCAGCCGTATTTCAGCGCCCGTTAGAGGAGGTCTTTCAATATCAAACGGAAAATAGCTAATACATAACACTCATGCCGCAGAAGTTACCGTTTATATCAGGGCGCAGGGACTCAATTGCATCCTGATATAAACTGAAGACAAATTTTCTGGAATGGACACCAAAGTAATGTTTTTTAGATCTGCACTTGCTTCTCTTTTAGTGTCGGGGCTTGCCATCAATCACGCCCACGCGCAAATCGGACAAATCTACACCAGCCCACAATTTATTAGCTCACCAGAAGATCATATCGTTGTTCAAAACGGCTTAATAACTGTTGATCCTTATGAAGCTAATAAGCCGCAGCTTTTTATCAGACACTTAGGTCCAAACGCTGCCGAGCAAAATATTAGCTATGATGTCGGTTATTACACGGGATTTCATACCGACGCCGAAAACCAATTTGGGGAGTTTGACCTAGCACCTCCGACTGGGAGCAGCGCCATCCAACTGCACGGCTACCAGGCGGGCTGCATGATTAATACTTGGCAATTTGACTGGCAAGCTGTTAACGGCGGAGGCCCACACTGTGCTTACCAATACCTTTATGACATCGAAGACGCACCGAGGCCTTGGAGCAATGAGGCAGACTGGAGCCTGACATTTCAGTTTTTCCATCGCCTGCCGCAGTTTTATCGCGACACCAATTCACCCAAAGGAAAAGCGATTGGGCAATCCTCTATGGTGGTTTATTTACAAAACGACAGCGGGCAAATTATCGGTGTCTTAGCCAATTTGTACGATATGCGCGGAGTCTACCCCGCCTTCAGTGCTCACGATGGATATTCAGCTTTTGTTTCTGCACCACTTCTTGCTGCCGAAGAAAGTGATGAGCAGTGCCGATTTTTTGAAAAATCGATTTATAGCGACAGCTTCGACAACAAGACTTTCAGCAAAGAACAGTTCTTTCGGCTGCATATCACTAAAGACAATTTAAATTGCATCTTCGATACGATGGAGCAAAAAGAACTAGATTTACCACGCGACCCAGAAGGCTGGCGAGTTCACTCTTGGTTATGGCTAATGGAAATTGGTGGCTATTCAGATGAAGCCAACGCAAGTCTAGGCGGCTCTATTAGAGACCCTTACTTACTAACTTGCACCGGTACTGACTGCTAACAGCGCTAACCACTCACCTTAGTGACGTAAACCCAAACATTACTCAAGCCCACGATAATAGGCGGTCTTACGACTCGCACATTGTCTTCGGCTTGAGCCTGCCCAATGACCTCCTTGCAGTAGGTAAAGCGCAAATCTAGCATCTTCTTGCGGTATGGAGCACAGGCAAACATCTCGCGATGAGTGTTCAGCTGCAAAACATCACCTGTTCGCAGCGGCCCCTCAGGATCGTTAAACAAAGCGCTTTGCCAATTTCTTTTATGGTATCGCCCGATATAGATATAACCCGCTTCGTCAGAAGATAAACCACCTTCTCCGCGAGTAATGATACCTCTATTAATTTCCTTTGGAGCAGCTGCGTTAATAGGAGGAGCACTAGCCAGTGCTGGGGGGATAGCTGGCTGGCTGAACTGCAAATAAGAATAGGCCAATGCTAGCAATGCAAAAAGCGCTAGCGACAGCAACGAAGAGCGCAAGTTTTCCCCTATATCTTGAAACAGCAGAAAACCCAACACCCCAATACAAAACAAACAGCTCGCAATGATGCCTTGCGGGCTTAGCAATGCTGCCCAGAGGGCTGGCCAGCTTGCTTGAAATACCAAATCCATCAGAATACCTCCTTGTACTAGAGGTCCAATGTAGTGATAGACGCCTTACAGATCAAGTAAGTTTCCTTACACTTTATGACAAGCGGCTAATCGAATTCTCCACCTTTCAAACGTCGGAAATAATCTTTAGCGGCCGCATTAACCTTGGGGGCCAACACGAAACTAGAGATCATGGTTGGAATCGCCATGATGGCATAAACCCCAACCAGCAATCCATTCACCACGTCGAGCGAGACGACAGCACCAAGCACAATCAAGAAAATGTAGCAGGGCGTATAATAATGCTGCCTCTGAGCTCCTATTAAAAAGCCCAAGCACTTAGCACCATAGAACCAGTAAGTAACAATGGTGCTAAAGCTTAATAAAGCCACCATGACCAGTAGCAAATAGATTCCACCACCAGGAAATACCTTTTCAATCGCGGTCGCGGTCATAGTCACTCCAGCCCCGGCCACTGGATCTTGCCACACGCCCGTCAGCAAAATAATCAGTGCGGTACAGGTACAAACCACTAGGGTATCTACTACCGGGCCAATCATTGCTACGACGCCTTCACGAATAGGCTCATCGGTTTTGGCCGCACCATGGGCCATGGATTCAGTACCAATACCCGCCTCATTAGAGAATGCCCCACGACGCACACCAATCATAATCACTGTGCCTAAAGCACCTCCGGCAGCGGCTTGTCCAGTAAAAGCATCGCTAACAATCAACGCCAGCATCGCTGGAATTTGATCGATGTATTGGAACAGCACCACGGCGGTAAAGAGCAAATAGAGCACCACCATAGCCGGCACCAAGCGCACTGTTAAGCGCCCAATTCGCTGAATCTTGCCAATGATCACCACCACCGTTAGCAAGGCCACACAACTACTGGCAATAAAATCAAAACCGATATGGCTTTCAGCGGTGGCCCAGCCTGCCGGAATCGCAACGGCATCACGCAGCAGCTGGATAAACTGATTAGCTTGGAACACCGGCAAGGTTCCGATCATTCCGGCTAAGCAAAACAAATAAGCCAACGGCAAGAAACCCTTAGGTAAAGCCTCTCGAATGACATACATCGGACCGCCCTGAGTTTCCCCGAGGCTGTCTTTACCGCGAAACATCACCGCTAATGAAGCGGTATAGAATTTTGTGGCCACGCCAATAACCGCGGTTACCCACATCCAGAATATTGCACCAGGCCCACCAGCCGCGATGGCGATAGCAACACCGGAAATATTGCCCAGCCCCATGGTGCCTGCCAAAGCTGTCGACAAAGCCTGCGAATGGGAAACCTGCCCCGGCGCATTCGGGTCATCGTAGCGACCTCGCAATACCGCAACACTATGACCAAGATGACGATAGGGCTGCAATCTGGAATAGATCGCGAAAAACAAACCGCCACCGACTAATAGCACTACCAGCGGTGTGCTCCACATAGCATCGGCAAATTGATTTAAAGCGGTTTCAATACGGGGGAGTAACTCGGCTAGGGACATATTAAGTTCTTATTTTAAGTGGCCAGTATGGGCATGCGGGCATCAGTCTATGAGGCCGCTCAGCCGGGGTCAAACACCAGCGGCACAGATTACTCAAAAGCACTTAAAATAAAGGCTTACACGTAAATTAGCAAAATTCAATATAGCGGAGCAATTGTTGACGTGAATCAATAAGCTAAGCCAAGCACAGGCGTAGTCTTAGCCATACAGAAAACCCATTAATTATCTGTCGAGGAGAAGACAATGACTGTAACCGCTGCTGTAATGATCGTTTTCATGGCGGGAATTTTTGCGATTTTGACTGTCGGAGCTTTGTTGGCATATGCCATCGATGAGCGTGTAGATCACGGCGATCACTAAGCTTTATTGCTGTCTAGGTGGCAGTTGCTAGAAGCGGATGTTTTAGCTCGCCATAAGCTTTGCGAGTCGCCGCCGATTGCCACCACTGCTGCGTTGCTAAATCGCCCGGAAAATAACTGTGAAGTTTAAAAGTCCCATTTGCACTTAAAGTGATGGGCTCAATGGCGGTGACTACCGTTTTCATAGAGTAATCGCTTTGCGGCAAAGTCACGCGAATATCGTAACTTGAATCAAAGCGCACCTGCCTGGCAACCTCTGACCAATTCTTTGGTATACCTGGATAAGCCTCTAACCACTCCATCAATTCATTAAGCTTGCTGTCATTGGTCAGTAGCTGCTGCTCTTTTACCTGCATTAATAAAGCGCAACTAAAATCTTCCCAGCCATCAATCACATAGCGCATGCCTTCTTCTGAGAAAAACAGGTGGTACATATTCATCTGAATACCGCTGGCTTCACAACCCGCTTTCAAACCCGCCTGCTGCATGAGGTTTAACCAGGCACGGTTAAATAACAGCACATCACCAAGATCATTCACGATAAACGCAGGGTAAGGCTCGTGCTTTTCTAACATCCAGCCCATTTGGCGCTTCAGGCGTTCACCCAAGACCTGCCGAGTCGCGACACTATTAGGTAAAAAACCCGCCGATTGCAGCAGCAAATTACCCTCACGTGAAGACAAGTCAAACTCTTGCTGCAAGCGCTGGACCATAGCGCGACTGGGCCGGCTGCGACCGGTTTCAAGAAAGCTAATGTGGCGGCTAGAAGTACCTAAGCGTGCGGAAAGCTGGGCTTGCGATAGACCACTTTGGGAGCGCCAAAATTTAAGCATGCGTCCAAATGCGGCCTCTTGCGGCTGATCATCTAACTCGGACTTATCTGAGAGCTCGTCTTGGCTCAATGTTTCCCCCAGCTGCCCTGGCAGCACTACCTTTAGGAATGAGCTCCCCCTACTTCAGGTGATCGTCATTACCTGTGAGGGAATTGCCGAGGGATTATAGGCTGTGTCACACTGTGCGGCAATTTCACAGAGTCATTGTTACCGCCTTCGGCGCTAACAATGAGCGCAATTAGCAGCCAGAAAAGCAGCCTTTATCCATCGTGAACAGCTTTAGCCAAAACATTGCCGATAGCAATGCCAATAACCGTGCCGATACCGACGCACAACGCTCCCTCAGAATTTGCCTGCTGGGCTACCGCAGCGCGCCCTTCGTTGGCGGCCAGGGTATTTATATCAAGTATCTCAGTAAGGCTTTGGTAGACGCTGGGCATCAAGTGGATGTGATATCCGGGCCTCCTTATCCAGATCTAGACCCTCGCGTTAAGCTGATCCAGATGCCAAGCTTGGATCTATTTAGTGCCCCCAACCATGTCACCGCTTTACGCCCAAAACATCTGAAATCTTTCAGTGACACCTTTGAATGGTGGAGCATGTTAACCGGTGGCTTTGCGGAGCCTTATACCTTCAGTCGCCGCGCCGCTAAGTATTTAAAAATACACGGCCACCGCTATGATCTGGTGCATGACAATCAGTGCCTCGGATGGGGACTGCTGAGCATTCAAAAGCGCGGCCTACCGGTAGTCGCCACCGTGCATCACCCAATTACCCGGGATCGCCAGTTGGCACTGAATGCCGCCCAAGGTTGGAAAGATCGACTATTAGTAAAACGCTGGCATTCTTTTCTAAGAATGCAAAAGCGTGTGGTTCAAAAGCTAAACCATATCGTTACGGTATCTGAGCAATCACGCCATGATATTGCTGATGCTTTTGATATTAGCAGTGATGGCATTAGCCTAGTCTATAACGGCATCGATACAGAAACCTTTCGACCACGTAGCGACGTTGAGAAACAACCTCTGCAACTCATCACCACAGCTTCAGCCGACCAGCCCCTTAAGGGCCTGCGTTATTTATTAGATGCAATGGCGAATTTGCGCGAGAATTTTCCTGAGCTGCAATTACTTGTGGTCGGAAAACTGCGTGAAGATGGCGATACCGCTAAGCAGTTAAAGAAGCTGAAGCTAGAGCAGCAGGTGCGTTTTGTATCGGGTATCAGTACCGAAGAATTAGTGCAGCACTACAACGCCTCTAGCATCGCCGTTTCACCTTCTTTATATGAAGGCTTTGGCCTACCGGCAGGCGAAGCCATGGCCTGTGGCACTGCGGTAATATCCAGTGACGGTGGCGCCCTCCCTGAAATTGTTGGTGATGTTGGCGTGGTAGTACCAGCCGGTAATGCCGAAGCCTTGAGTAAGGCCATTGCTGAGTTGTTGCAAGATCCTGAGCGCCGAAAAGAGATGGGCTTACGCTGTCGTGAACGAATAGAAGAAAAATTTAGCTGGAAGGTTGCCGCAGAACAGTTCGGTCAATACTACCAACAGATGCTGGCCGAACGGAAATAGGATTTATGCAAACCATTAATTTTGATCGCCTTGAATTAAAAAACGGCGAACGATTTTTAGATGTCGGTTGCGGCGAAGGACGTCACACTATCGGGGCATACTTGCATGCCGATGTAGAAGCTATTGGCGTTGATCTCAGCGAAAAAGATTTAGCCACCGCCCGTGAGCGAGCCGAACAATTTGTTGACCCAGAAAACAAAAATCGTAGCCTGCACTTTCAAACCGCCAATGCTCTAGAGCTGCCGTTTGAAGACAATAGCTTCGATAAAGTGATTTGCTCTGAAGTGCTGGAGCACATTCCAGATTTCCAAGGCGTATTAAAAGAACTTCAGCGAGTTGTAAAAGACGATGGCGTAATTGCTATCAGCGTACCACGCGCTTGGCCGGAAGATATCTGCTGGCGCTTAAGCGAAGACTATCACCGCACCCCCGGTGGCCATATCCGCATTTTTAATGCCATGCATTTGCGCCAAGAGGTAGAAGACTTAGGTTGGTCACGCTATTACCGCCACTGGGCACATGCTCTGCACGTTCCTTACTGGTGGCTGAAGTGTAAATACTGGGGCCAAGAAGATGATCAAGTATGGGCGCTGCGTCATTATCATAAGTTTTTAGTTTGGGATTTAATGCAGCAGCCATTACTCACCAAGGCTTTAGACAAAATCTTAAACCCCATCATGGGTAAGAGTATCGTGATGTATTTTAAGAAAGACCCAACGGCGACAACCGCAACAACACATGCCGCAACAACAGGCGAATAAGATGGACGGTTTATTGCTAAGCAAGGGTTTATTCCCCGAACAATTTCTTCGCAAAACCGTTGACTATATTCTTAGCCAACAACTTGAAGACGGCTTGATTCCTTGGTTTGAAGGCCATAAGGCCGACCCTTGGGATCACAGCGAAGCCGCTATGGGTTTATCTATTGCGGGCGAATATGAGGCGGCCGAAAAAGCCTATCAATGGCTAGCTGATAATCAGCTAGCTGATGGCAGCTGGTACGCTAATTATCTAGACGGCAAAGAAGTCTACAAAGAAAAACGCGAAACCAATTTTATTGCTTATATCGCAACTGGCGTTTGGCACCATTACCGCATCAGCCAGAATCGGGACTTTTTGGTACGTATGTACCCGGCCGTTAAGAAGGCGATCGATCTTGTCGTATCCTTGCAAGCACCCACCGGTGAAATCTATTGGGCTATAGAACCCGATGGCCGCGCCTTTAAAGATGCACTTGTTACAGGCTGCTCTTCGGTTTACAAAAGTATTGAATGTGCCATCGCTATCGCTGAAGAACTTGATGAAGACTGCAGCAGCTACCTACAAGCCTATGAAAAACTCGGCACGGCATTAGCTAATCACCCTGAGTATTTCGACCGCACCTGGGAGAGTAAAGAGCGCTTTTCGATGGATTGGTTTTACCCAATTCTTGCAGGTGCTATCACAGGAGAAGCTGCCAAAAAACGTATTGCCGAACGTTGGGATACCTTTGTGCGGGACAATATGGGCTGCTTGTGTGTGAGCGACGAACCTTGGGTAACCATCGCCGAATCTTGCGAGCTAACCATGGCCTTGTTAGCGGCAGACGAACATGCAAAAGCGGTACAAGTTTACAGCTGGTTACATCAATGGCGCGACAATAACGACGGCGCTTATTGGACAGGCTATCAATACAAAGAAAAAATCATCTGGCCAGAAGAGAAAACTACCTGGACAGCAGGCGCCATTTTACTTGCGGCCGATGCACTAACCCAGCACACCGCCGCTTGGGATATCTTTCAGTGCTGCCAGTTTCAACGCTATGATTGTAAAAGTAATGAAAAATCACTTAGCGAAAAACAAGCGGCACGAGAAGCCTAATCGGCAAATTTTTTAGGATAAAAGCTAAGCTGAGAAATCCAAATTAGCTTAGCTTGCCAATTCTCGCCGCAATAGGCCAAAGCACTTTTTGTTTTGGCTTATCACCCCACTGCTTTTGTAAGCGCTCAAACCAGCTGTGAAATACCGCCAATTCATCTTTTTTCTGCGCCGCCTTATAGGCCGACCAAGTGGATATATAGCCAAGCAATTCTTCAAAGCTCATCTCTTGCTCAATGCTCACATTAGGCAAGTTTGTTTCTTCGAAAGGAAAATACAAATCCGCATAACCGTTTTCGACAGGGCGACGCTGGCTGGGCCAATAAGAAAAACAATCTTGCCAATAACCCTGCTGAAAAATAGCGTTTAACGGCCCTTCAATATAGGGCACACCATAGCTAATTAAGGCGATGCTTGCGTTGGGCTTAGCAATTCGACGAGCCTCCCCGTAAAAGCTATTTAGATCAAACCAATGGGCGGCTTGGGCTGCAACAATCAGACCTGCACCATGAATATCGCCACCCAGAGATTCCGCAGAGCCTACTTGGTAAGTAATATTTTCTTGTTGCTGGGAATGCTGAATTTGCTCCGCGCTATTATCTACAGCAATGACCTTTTTAAAATAAGCCGCCAGCACTGTACTTAACTGGCCATTACCACAACCAACATCAACGGCCACATCATGGTGCTCACACAACTCAGCAAGGGCTTGCCCTAACTGCTCTGGATAGCTGGGACGAAATTTTTGATATTCTGCAGAGGCAATCGAAAATGGGTTCTGTTGTTGAACAGCAGCCGGACGTTTTTCTATAGGCGCCATTTTTTGTCGCTCTACTCGTTCACTGAAGGGCTCTAACTCCAAAGCTTCAGCCGCAGCGCTTAAATTATCGCGCAAGGGGCAGCCAAGCTCAGATTCCAATTGATCCACAGCTCGCAGCATTGCTTGCCAATGTGGCCGCAATAGCTCCAAAGCTTCTTTACCGGATGCACTAAGAGATATCACACTCTGGCGAGCATCCTTACCGGCAGCTTTTTCGATCAAACCATCGTCCAGCATAAGACGAACCGTTTGGCTAACCGCACCTTGGGTAACAGCCAGCTGTTCACTCAACTGCCCCACCATCTGCGGGCCATCGGCAAGCAATCTTAATAGGGGGGTATAACGCGCCCGATAGGGGAAAGACAATTGCTGATACCAACTGTCCATATCGTTATCACTAAGATCAAGCAGACGGCGCAAAGCCTGACCTAGGCCAAGCTCTGACTCTAAGGTGTTTTTATTATTCATTAGAGCATAATATATTAGCACTAATATATTTCAACAGATTTTATCTTCTGCGCTAATTTGGATGAATTAAAAAGGAAAATAGCAGCCGGCTGGCTGCCTTAAAACAGAAGGCGATTACTTACGGCGGAACAAGCCCAGAGTATTCACCATCGGTAACTCTTCAAATAGGCCAGATGCCTTAGCAAGCTTCCAAATATTGTATGGCGCCTGGCCACCATCCGCCGGGTTAGGGAAAATATCGTGAATCGCTAAGATGCCGCCGGGCTTAATATGGGATACCCAGCTGCGATAATCCGTTTGAGCGGCTTCTTCACTGTGACCGCCATCGATAAACACCATACCAAGTGGCGTGTTCCAACCTTTGGAGGCCAAAGCCGAGCTTGCCACAATCGGCACCACGGTATCTTCTAAGCCAGCCGCACGCATGGTAGAGCGAAAAGCCTTAAAGCTATCCATCAACTCGACACCGCTATCGTACAGATCTGGGTCGTGGTATTCCTCACCCAATTGGTGCTCTTCAGAACCGCGATGATGATCAACGGCGTAGACAACATTGGGGCTTCCCTTGCAGGCCGCACCTAAATAAACCGTCGATTTACCACAGTAGCTACCCACTTCCAGTACCGGGCCTAGCTGAGCCGATTGCTGGGCAAAATTGAACAGCGCCTCCCCTTCATCTTCGGCTAAAAAGCCCTTAATTTGATCAATATCGATGGGTAGCTCAATGCTCATGCTTGCTCCTAAAAATAGCTTAACCGCTTTACGAAGATAGGCATTTAATAGCGAAAACCAGCGCAAAGCAATGCCAAAAAACTTCAATTAGCAGCGCATAAACGCCACAAAAGTTGCGCCAAGTCTCGCTTTTAACGCTAAACACTAGTAATAGTGGTTGAGAACATCACGTTAAGCTAGATACACTCCGCGCACATCAATCAAAACAATACTTAGGAGTGACCCCATGCTTGTGAAGCACCAAACAAAGGCAGCGCTTGCCTTTATTTTGTTCTTTATCTGTTCAAGTGCAAATGCACAAATCGTAATAGGCCCGGCAACTGCACAAGAGGTCCCCATTTTTGGCGCTCCTCTACTGATCGCACTAGGCGGGTTCCTGGCCTTTTTAGCCTATAAGCTGGGGTTTACTAAACAAGCACAACGCACTTCTTTAGCGATTTTATGTGGCGTTCTTGGATTTGCCAGCATTAGCGCAGCACTTTACCCCGCAATCAAAGTGGAAGCTGGAATAAATAGCAACCACAGCGTAAATATTGCCGGCAACAGCCAAGCTAGCCACAGCATCTTTCTTAACGGTGATAGTGAAGGCATGAACGTATACGATGGTTACAATCGATACGATAATAATAGCGGTATTACTTTACGAGTCATCAGCATTAGCTTGCCAGGAGCTTGCGCTGACTCCCCAACCGCCAATCGATGTACCGCTGGCGCCACCATCGCTGACGGCAGTTTTTGTGCAATTGATTGTAATGGTCCTTAAGCTTTTTCAATTCCATGCGCCCGGGGCTTGCCCTGGGCATCTACTGCCACCATCACAATCTGCTCCACCCGAATAATCCCCTGCTTGCTTTCTTTATTTCTTACCTCACAGGCTAGAGTAATCGACGTTCGCCCCACCGCCACTGTTTCAATCCCGATTTCAACAATATCCCCCAAAACCGCCGATGATAAAAAATTAATCTCGGACATATATTTGGTAACCAATCGCTTAGTGCTTAATTGGCAACTTGCGTAAATTCCTGCCTCTTCATCAATCCAGCTTAATAGTGCGCCACCAAATAATTTGGCCGCAGGGTTTAAGTCAGCATGTTTTACAGCGCGACGATTTAAATACTTCATTGGACACCTTTTCTTACATATTCTGTAAGCTGTACTTCAAGATGTATGCCAATTAGCCAGCTCATTATTCTTGCGCACCACAGCACTGCTGCAAGTGATTTGCGCACCAGTAGATCGCAAGAACGCTCAAAAAAACAGCTTGTACGCGCTGAATTTGTGCAAATACACCACATACCCAAGCCAGCCAAACTGATATGCTTAGGACATATAAAAAACTGGAAAAACACCGTGAGACAAGAGCATCGCCCCTTTTGGTTAAAAAATATCGTCAGCCGATTTGAAGCTTGGTGGATTGAAAGGTTTCTGCGCCCGCAGTTCGATCACCTTGGCAAAGGCGCTGCTATTTTAAAACCCAGAACTGTGGAGGTGTTTGGCCGCAATATTCACGTTGGGGATTACCCGCACATTATCAGTTCTAACTACAACCCTGTACGGTTAACCTCATGGAGCGGCAAGAACCTTGATGGTGAAATCAAAATAGGCAACTACTGCCTGCTATCTCCTGGCACAACCATTACCTCGGCAGTTTCTATTACCATCGGCGATAACTGTATGTTCGCAGCCGATTGCTATATTGCGGATAGTGACTGGCATGGCCTATACAATCGTCTTCGTCCATTTCGCTGCAGCAAGCCCATTGTATTGAAAGATAATGTTTGGATTGGCCACGGCGCCAAAGTGGGCAAAGGGGTCACCATTGGAGAAAACTCTGTGGTTGCCGCAGGCTCAGTTGTGGTTAAAGACGTGCCGGATAATGTTGTGGTTGGTGGTAACCCCGCCAAGGTAATAAAAAAGCTCAACCCTAATCGCCGCATGCTGAAACGCGAGCTAATGTTTCAAGACGGCGACTTCTACCAACAAAATCAACAAGACCTCGACCGCTGGGTAATGCGCGATAATAGTACCCTTGGCTGGTTAAAATCGGTATTCTTCCGCAACAACAGCCATTGAGGCCATTAGGTACTACTTGTTGCGGAGCGAGCCTTGTCTGATTTTCTTTTTCACAATTCCAAGCTAGTCATTATCGCTGGCACCATCATTAGCATGATGTTGTTTTTGCTTTGGGATGATATCAACAAAAGATCTGGCAGCAGTCAAAATATCCAGCAACGTTGGCCGGGTAATTTATTCCTAGCCACACTAAACACCTTGCTAGTTGTTTACGCTTTAGAGCCGGTTTTACTTCCCTTTAGCCAAGCCATCGGGCAATGGCTGCAAGAAGCGTTTAGTTGGGCAGCGCCGTTAAGCAAAACCGACAGGCACTGGATTTATTATTTTATTCCCGGTGTTTTAGCCTATGAGTTGATTGACTACATGCTGCACAGGTTTGCTCATCGCATTCCGCTACTATGGCGCCTGCATGCCACCCATCATTCAGACACTAGAATTGATGCCACCACCGCACATCGCCATCACCCACTAGAGCTTATCGTGAATAGCTTTTTAGGGGCTCCGTTTATGGTCATTATTGGCGTACCTATTATGGTAGCGGTATGGCACCCTGTTATTCGCATGCTGCTCATCGCCTTTAATCATTCCAACACCTTACTGCCCGATTGGTTGGATAAGATTCTGGCAACCGTTATCGCAACACCTAATTTCCACCGGGTGCATCACCTCAGTGAACGGCATTATACCGATAGCAATTACGGTACTATTTTGTCGATCTATGACCACCTGTTTAGAACGGCGAAAAGGCTACCCAAGGATGATTTGGACGAGCGTCAATTAGGGCTGGAATACCTGAGAGCGCCAGAAGAAAACCAAGCCTCACGACTTCTGATGTCGCCTGTATCGACAGCCTTCATATCATCTGTTAGAGTTCAAAATAACAACAATAACTAGAAATGATGTCTTAGAGGTTCTGCAGATGCGCATTCTTTCCCTGTGCTTTTCTATTCTATGTCTTAGCCTGTTTTCACAGCTCGCCTCAGCCCAAATTGTCATTGGCGCCCCGGCTGCCCAAGAAGTGCCCATCATGGGAACCCCACTATTAATCATTCTTGGCGGCCTCTTAGGCTATATTGCTTATCGTTTTCGCGGACCAAAGCTTATCCGACTAAAAAGCGGCTTATTGCTAGCTGGAGCCACAGCCTTACTGTCCTTAGGCGGTGGTATCGGATTCGTTCAGTACTCTGAAGCGACGGCCGGAAACTTTGTAGTCATCACTCTACAAGGTGACAACAGCTACAACATTCTGCCAAGTGATCTTAACGATTATAGAAACGATACCGGCATCACGCTTGAAGTTAAAAGCATAAACTTGCCGAGCAGCAACTGCCCCAACAACCCCATACCCAGCCTTCCAGGCGTACAACAATGCGCAGTCGGGGTTCTAATTCCGGCTAGCGAACGCTGTCGTATCGATTGCCTGTAATTCTGTAGTTAGTGTAGCAATTCCAAATTCAATATATGCACCCAGCAAGGCTGGGCAAAAACTAAAATCATAAGGTGAGTTATGAAACTTCGAGCTTTAGGCAGCATTGCTGCTCTTTTCCTGTTTAGCCAAGCCAGCCATGCACAAATTGTTATTGGTCCGCCAAGCCCGCAAGAAGTCCCCATTTTTGGCGCTCCACTGCTGTTGCTTTTGGGTGGCTTACTCGGCTATGTAGCCTATAGGTTTAAAGCCAAAGGACATGCTCAACTGCATGTTGGTTTGTTAGCAGCTGGATCCCTAATCCTGTTTGGCGCAGGTAGCGGAATTAGCATAATTGAAAGCAGCCAAGCCAGCGGCAACTTTATCGCCATTAACGGCCGCACACAAAATAGTCATACAATTTCAGGCGGCACCAGTAACGACTATCGCAATGACAGCGGTATCACCTTAGAAATTAAAAGCATTCAACTACCAAGCGGCTGCCCCAACAATGGCCGTATGCCAGAGCCTCCTATGTTTCAACAGTGCTCAGTTAACACCTTAATCCCTGCCGGCAATACCTGCTACATCGACTGCATTTAAAATGCATCGCGCCTATACCCCAATATAGGCGCGGCCCTCAGTTTTAAATCTCTACATTCTCTGTAAAATATCAATTCTTAATAATCGATAGGCAAACACTCACCATGAAAAAATTCGGACCCGGCTTATTAGTCGCTGCAGCCTTTATCGGCCCCGGTACGGTAGCCACCGCCAGCAAGGCCGGGGCAGGTTTTGGCTTTGCCTTATTATGGGCATTGCTGTTTTCCGTATTCGCTACCATCGTATTGCAAGAGATGGCGGCCAGATTAGGCTTGGTGACTGGCAAAGGCCTAGCAGAGGCAGTGCGCTCTAGCTTTAAAAGCCCAGAGCTAAAAAACCTGAGTATATTCCTTATTGTAGCGGCTATTGGCCTTGGCAATGCAGCCTATCAGACCGGCAATATCGCTGGTGCCGCGCTGGGTATTAATAGCGCGATTGAGCTTTCCAACCAAGCCGCCGCTGCCATTATTGCATTGCTGGCTTTTGCCTTGCTGGCCAGCGGGCAATACAAACTCATCGAAAAATCGCTCATTGCATTAGTCGTTTTAATGAGTTTTGTTTTCTTGCTAACTTTATTTTGGGTTGACCCAGATTGGGCTGGCATATTAAAAGGCCTGTTTACCCCTAGCATTCCAGATGGCAGCGTACTATTGGTGATTGCCCTGATTGGCACCACCGTAGTGCCCTACAATTTATTTTTGCACGCCAGCAGCGTAAGCAAATCTTTCCAGGAATCTGGCGAGCAAGATATAGATGCAGCACTGAGTAATAGCCGCTGGGATACCGGGCTATCAATTGGTTTTGGTGGCTTGATAACCCTAGCTATTATCGCCACCTCAGCAACAGCCTTTTTTGGCCAGAGCGATAGCTTTCAAGCGGCACAGCTAGCTCAACAACTAGAACCCCTACTGGGCCCGGCCGCAAAGTATTGCTTCGCCATTGGCATGCTGGCCGCAGGTTTGACCAGCGCCATTGCCGCGCCACTAGCCGCCGCTTTTGCCGTATGTGGCGCCTTGGGCTGGTCGACGGAGTTTAACAATCTACGCTTTCGCGCTGTATGGTTTGTGGTATTGCTAACCGGTGCAGTATTCGCTATCGCCGGCACCAAACCACTAGCAGCGATTATTTTTGCCCAGGCGGCCAATGGCTTACTGCTGCCATTAATTGCGATATTTTTATTGCTCGCCATGAACCAAGAGAAATTACTGGGTACCTATAAAAACGGCACACTAGCCAACTGTCTAGGCGGATTTGTAGTGATTTTGGTTTCTTGTCTTGGTTTGTATAAGTTGTATAGCTTGTTTTAGGCGTGCCTGAAGCAAATTGGTGGCGCTGCAAGAAGATGGTGGCGCCAGTTCTTTATTTTAGTTTCTACAATACAAGCCGTGCGCAGACCTAGCCCTAGCCTCTATTAACTGGTCTTTATCAGTAATATTTATCACTCTTTCAACGCAGCCAGGAAAGAAAATAAGGCTAGGTTTGTGTTTAGTAAATTGTTGTCTATGAAAGTGGTTACAGATCAAGTTACGCTTTTTGCAACGTCGCTAGCCGGCACTTGTTATGCGTTAACTTCACGCGCTTTCGGCCTCCAGATTAATGTAAAATAGGCAAGCAAAGATGCGAAATTAAACACAACCAAGCACCAGCCCCAATACTTTGGGATAGATGGCCGACGCTTTTTAAAGTAGTCACGAAGCATAAACACCCAAAAACAAAAAGCGGGAAGAACTAGTTTTGGTACAAAGCGAATTTCAATATCAGAAATATCCGAAAACTCGAGGTTAAACAGAAAAAATCTAATGTTCATTAAAATACCATAAACGAGAAATAGTAGCGTTGCTATCGCAAGTATATGAATGCTGTACCATTTGAACTTGAAATTCATAATTATCTTTTACACATAACGCCGAAAACAGCGGTCGAAGTAAATTGGCGCAGCCTTCGCGAAAGCAAAGGGTGTGACGATTTGCGACGCCCACTGCTTTGCCATGTTATGTGCTTTTGATTGTAAGTTTGGCATCTATACCTTCTTCCAAAGTACGATTCACAGCCTCTTTCCAGTCTTCAATTATTGCTGGATCAGATGAAGTTCCATCATTCAGCAAGGTCATACTGCCCAGCAGTGCTCCGACATCATCGGACTTAGTCAGGCTGTAATACTCTTCCAGAAAGGAAAACATAGCTAGATAAGCTTGTTCTTCTGTTAGCTTGATAGTGGGTACCTCATGTACATATAACGCTCGGCTTAGGGGCGGACTTGTAGCTAATAGTGTGCGCTAGCGTAGCGAAAAGCGCATAAACAAACAACGGAAAGGCCGCCCCAACCCCCGTGAGGCGACTACAGCCGCTTGTTATACCCAACTCGCCTGCCAACGAGGCAAAATAGTTAAAATTTCTTGGGCATCTTGTTTCGAGGTAGTCACCCACGCCCCATTTTCTGATATATTCGAGGCCAGCTCATGAACCTTCGGGCTATATATAGGATTAAGCCTGAGGTTTTCCAATAAATTCACTTTAACTACCGAATGGATATATTTTTTTGAGCCCCGGTGACGCCCAACAACAATCACATCAACGCACGCACCACAAAATACAGCTACAACAAATACCTTGGCACCACCTGAAAAAAACCTTGTGCCATTTCTACGTTCTTTCTCGCTGCCAAATTCTCGCGTTTTTACAATATTTGCTGTAACAGCCCACAATTCTGGCTTCGGTGTATCTATTGATTCATACATTGGTATAACGCCCAAAGCAGAGGTGGTGATCTGCTACCACTTTTGTGGACACTTTCATGCACATAGTTTTTCATAATTCACCGGCGATTGATACCCAAGCGAG
>NZ_CANMSS010000012.1 GCF_947500695.1 uncultured Pseudoteredinibacter sp. | reverse complement strand
TCACGTACCCGCCAGCATTTTCACACAAATGCGCCAGCTGGGACGCGACGACGTTGTTATCAAAATAGGAATTTTGATAACAACAGTAGGTAAAGAGCACTCAAAAAAAACCCGGGCATTGCCCGGGTAGCACAGAAGGTGGAGAACTACATTTTGTACTGCACACTTAAAGTCACGGTACGTGGGTCACCGTAGTAACCGATCACCGAAGATTCCAAACCTAAGTTGGCGAAGTTGTAACCACCTACGCGGTACTCTTTATCGCTTAGGTTTTTACCATGAAGACCAACTGTCCAATGCTCGTCAGGGGCATACCAAATTACCGAGGCATCCCAAAGCGTGTAGGCGTCTTCATCGACTAGAGAAGCGACCTGTGGGAATATCTGAGTTTCGCCACGATAAGCTAGGCTAGTAGAAGCTACCAAGCTGCCGTTATCACCAAGATCATGGTTGTAAACGAAGCGTAAAGAGCTAGTCACATCAGGTGTATTGGCAAATTCCCAAGTATTCGCTACGTTCACACCACCGGAGATAATCTCATCGAATTCAGCATCAATATAGCCAAGGGTAAACTCAGCCGTTAAATCTTTGCTCAGCTGAGCAACGGCTTCCAATTCACCACCTTGAATGGTTGCGGCACCGGCGTTCAATACTGCGGATACGAAGTTAGAACCGCCATCAGCTGATTGCTGCACAGTAACCTGTACGTCTTCATAATCACTATAGAATAGGGCGGCATTTAGGCGCAGACGCTTGTTCAATAGCTCGGATTTAACGCCGACTTCCCAAGTGTCCACTGTTTCAGGATCATAACCGTCAACAGTCGATGGTAGCTTGGTCGCATCGCCGCGCATATCAAAGCCGCCGGCCTTAAAACCTTGAGCAAAAGAGGCATACACCATTGAATCGTCATTTAACTGGTAATTTGCGCCGGCGCGGAAAGTGAACTCACTCCAAGTATCAGAGTTTGTGTAATCTGTTGCAGCAGGGAAGAATCCTAAGACCACACCACCCAATCGATCCGAACGGCCATTTACCCCTTGGGTTTGTTTAAATACCGTTGCTTCTTTTTCATCCCGGGTGTAGCGTCCGCCCAAATTTAAGCTCAGCTTATCGGAAATATCGAAAGTCGCATCGGCAAAGATTGAATAGCTATCGGTATCTACATTACCTGCAGTCAAAGCGTTAAAATTACCCGGCAAGGCAGGGCCAAAAAAGCCATCGAATGCTCCCAAAAGTACATCAAACGCACCCGATGCATTTCCGGTGTAATAGTAAACACCCGCAATACCGTTGACGCCTTCACCTTCAAACTTTAATTGAAATTCTTGCGAAGCCTGATGATCATCATAAACCGCAGGAACATGCAAAGAAGGCAAGGAAGTATTATCAAAATCGATATTGGTGTAGGTTTCACCTTCTCGGTAAGCGGTTATCGATTTAAAGGTTAGTTGATTACTAACATCGTACTCAACCGTTAAAGAACCACCTGAGCTCTTCACTTCATTGTTAGTGTCCATATCCGCATTAGAATCGAATACGTTACCCGGAGTCACCTCGGTAGGGATACGCAAACTTGGCGTTAAACGATGGCCACCCTTAGCATTGGAATCATCATCTGACATATCGGTCGCCAGTCTGATGAACAAGTTCTCGCTAGGGGTATATTCCATACTTAAACGAGCGGAAAAAATATCCTTGTTATAGTTCTCTTCACCGCTTTGCAAAAAGGTACCAAAACCGTCGCGCTTTTTGCGGGAGATCGCCCCGCCGATAGAGAGTTCATTCTCAATCAAAGGCATTTGACCGGATAATTCGATCTCGCGCTGACCATAAGAGCCCACAGCGGCTTTGGCGGTAAATTCCGGCTCACCAGTTAAACGTTTGGTCACGTATTTAACCGCACCACCAATGGTATTTTTACCGTACAACGTACCCTGTGGACCACGAAGAACTTCCACACGCTCTACATCATAAACATCGAGCACACCAGCCTGAGGGCGAGCCAAGTACACATCATCGACATACAAACCAACACCAGGCTCAAAACCCCAAAGCGGGTCTGCCTGACCAATACCACGAACATAAGCGGTCAATGTACTATTGGTACCACGGCTTACTTGCAAGGTGGTGTTTGGCGCAGAACGCTGAAGATCTACGATAGTCGCAGTGCCAGCTTGTTCCAAAGCATCGGCGCTAAATGCCGTTACGGCAATTGGCACATCCTGCAACGATTGCTCACGGCGCTGCGCGGTTACTGTGACTTCTTCAAGGGCAATGGTCTCTTGGGCGAAAACCTGGGGGGCAGTAATGCCAGCACTCAGTCCGATAGCGACAATCGCTTGGGGCAAGCACTTAAGGGTAAATGAAGGCTGTTTCATCGTCTCAGTCCTATTCTCTTTTAGCTTTATAATTTTGTAGTGCAGTTTATGTGGTGACTGTAATGTCTGTTTAGACGCTTTTACTCACCAGTTTTTCTTATTGCTCATCACTGTACTGGATCTTTTTTCTACTGGCCTCTAGACCAAGGTATGATCACCCAGGCAAGCTAAAGTTGCTGCTGGCTCCCAAACCCTTCATTTAAAGGCATCAAGCTCAGCCCTGAGGTAATTTTTGAACGTGAATAAATTCGACCTTCCTACCAAGGTATAGTGGAGTCGGAACCTGACAACATCAACAATGTGTACCTTTACTAATAATGGCATTGCAAAGACATTGCCAGGCCCTAAGGACACACAATGTTAAGTATTATTGGTCTAGCAGGCGCATTAACCTTGTTAATCGTCTTAACAATCCGCGGAATGAATCTTTTGATTGCTGCGCCACTGTGTGCCTTGATTGTGGCCTTTACTAGTGGTCTGCATATGTTTCCGCCACTCGATGATAAATCCGCGGTCAGCTTTGTTACCAGCTATATGGGCGGCTTCAGTGGTTTTGTTGCGGCATGGTTTTTTATGTTTTTGCTGGGCTCTCTATTTGGCAAGCTGATGGAAGACAGTGGCAGCGCCGATAGCATCGCACTGTGGATTACTAGCCATATTGGCCAACACAATGCAGCACTGGCGGTAGTTCTTGCTTGCGCGATTTTAACTTATGGCGGCGTTTCAGTTTTTGTGGTCGCTTTTGCCGCATATCCAATGGCCGTGAGCTTGTTTAAACGCGCGAACTTACCAAGGCGCTTTATTCCTGCCGTAATGGCCTTTGGCTCCGTCACCTTCACTATGACTTCAGCCGGCTCACCAGAAATTCAAAACTGGATTCCAATCGAACATCTAGGCACCTCGCCATATGCCGCCTGGGAAGTCAGTGCTGTGGTCGCCGTTGCAATGGCCGCGATGGGTTTTATCTGGCTGCAGTTCATGTTGAAAAAAGCAGTCGCCAATGGAGAACAATTTGTTGCGCGCGATGGAGATAAAGAAGTTAGCGAGCATAAGCTTCCCTCTCCTGTTTTAGCGATGATTCCAATAGCCGCCGTTCTTGGAGTAACGTTTTTTACTCATGAGATATACGGCAAATACGCACTTATTGTCGCCTTGCTGGCCGGCTGTATCGCTGCGGCATTAATTAACACACAGCGTTTAGGTAATATGTCTATAGCCATTGGCGTTGCCACCACCGGCGCCTTGTTGGCCATCGGAAATACTGCAGCTGTAGTAGGTTTTGGTTCAGTTGCAAAGGCTTCTCCAGCATTTGCCATGGCGGTAGATGCCATCACCGGTATTCCGGGTGATGCTTTAATTGGAGCGGCTATCGCCGTAACCACTATCGCCGCCTTGACGGGATCAGCCTCTGGCGGCCAGTCGATCGCACTGCCTATTTTAGGGCCTCACTATGTCGATGCAGGTGTCGACCCTGAAGCTCTACACCGGGTAATTGCGATTTCCTCTGGCGCACTTGATTCCTTACCTCACAATGGCTATGTGGTAACCACCATCAGAGCGATTTGCGGCGAAACCCATAAAGATGCCTACTGGCCGATGGGCGCCCTAACGGTTGTGGTACCTTTAATCGGTACTGCCCTAGCTATCCTATTACTGATTTAGTGAGCAAGTTATGAGCTTTATTTGTCATCATTCATCGGCTATTCCAAGCAGCAAAACGCTCCTAGCAGCGGCAATGGGCCTTTTGAGTCTTAGCGCTTGTGCTAGCTCTGAGAAAATACCACAAGAAGCAAAGCTGCTAAATTTCAAGCACAGTGATATCCAACACAGCTATTTTGATGGCAAGAGTAACGACTTGCTGAGCGCCGGTTTAGGCTTCCAAGGATTGCAGAATCCAAAACAACCCGGCTTAGAAAACCCAGATAATATTAGCGAAGAAGACTTACGTCGCGCAGCCATCTATAACAATTATCGCGCTATTGTCAGCACTAATTCTGATGCGGGATTTGGTCGCCTCTATGGGCCAAGCGCGCAACAAAAACCTATTGCCGGGCATGAATATAGCAGCAGCATTCACTATTCGGATGGCGAGTTGGCGGCCAATATTGTGGTCCAGATCCCCGACAGTTTTAATCCCCAAAAGCCCTGCATAATTGCCGCACCGAGCTCAGGCTCAAGAGGCGTCTGGGGAGCTATAGGTACAGCCGGGGATTGGGGCTTAAGACATTCCTGTGCAGTAGCCTACACCGATAAAGGTACCGGTACCGGTTTTCAGTTTTTAGACAATGGTGACAATTATAAAAGCAATGGCCTTTTAAGCGGCGGCCAAGCAACAGTTTTTGACCCAAAGGATTTACGCATTGCGAGCAAGCACGCTCATAGTGGCAAGCACGTTGAAAAAGATTGGGGACGCTTTACCCTGCAAGCGGTACAGATGGCCTTCTACCTTTTGAATCAACATCACCGCGATGACAGCAAACGCTACTTCACTAAGCCCAACACCAATGTTATTGCGGCCAGCATCTCCAACGGAGGCAATAGTGTCATCCAAGCGGCCGAGCTTGATAAAAGTGACTGGATTGATGCGGTAGTGGCTTCAGAACCAACCTTAAATGTGCCGTCGGACTTCAAGTTCGAAGTTCAACATGAGCAGGATAGCTATCGCGGAACAGCCAAAGATATCCTGTATGTGGGCATCCAACATGCGCTGTATCAACCCTGTGCACTACTCGCCACAAAAAGCAATGAAAGCTCACTGTTCCACAGCGCAAGCCAACTGGCCCACGCCGCTTTGAACAAACGCTGCGAGAACTTAAAAAGCGCAGGTCTTATCAAAGACAATGAAAATCTAGCCAACGCCGCACGTGAGCAGCTAGAAAAAACCGGTATGCTAAGCCCAAGCTATTCTTTGCAAGCTTTTGCAGTAGTTAATCAGTTGTGGCCATCGATCGCGATTAATTATGCCAATGCTTATGGCGCTCGCGACGTTAAAGATGATCTTTGCGGTTTTAGCTTTGTATACCAGCAAGCCGGTAAAGCCATGGCAATGCCTAAAGCGGCAAGGCAAGCTCTTTATGGGCTCAGTAGCGGCATTCCAAACACCGGCGGTGTTAGCCTTGCCTATAAGGGGCTGCCACTCAACATCTTTGATCCAAACGACAGCAGTTTTGAAGGCTTTCAATGCTTGGCAAAATTCTACCAAGACAAGCAATTGCAAAATAATTTGAAAAGCTTGGCGCTAAGCGGTGATATTGATAAGAAGCCCGCCATCATCATTCATGGTAGCCACGATAGCTTAGTGGGCCCCAACCATAATGCCCGTGCCTATATGGTGCTGCGAGCGAAGCGCTTTCCAGATCGCGACAATGTGCGCTATATCGAGATCGATAATGGCCAGCATTTTGATGCCTTACTCAGTTTCCCTGAATTCCGCCAAGATCTAGTGCCAATGCATGTTTACTTCGAACGAGCATTAGATGCTATGTGGCAACATTTACAGCATGGCAATGCACTGCCAGCTCATCAGCGTGTTCACAGTAAGGGGCAATTGAAGCTTGAAGCTAAGGGAGTACCGAACTTTAGCCAGACAAGCAATATTGACATCTCTGCTGACCGGATCAAGCTGTAAATAGATTTTATTGCGTCATAAGCCCACGGGGGCAAGTTGCCAAAGCAAAAATAGCTTCAGGCCACTTTATTGGGGCTGCTTTATTGAGGTTACTTTTTTAGAGTTTCTGGAGCTTCAAGCTTGGCCCCTTTTAGTTTGCCTGTTAGTGTTAGCTTTTTAACTGTCTAATAACAGCATGCTCAACCCAGTTGATATTTCTATACTTTCCATAGCCTATTTGCTCTGCTTATTTGCAGTGGCCTATATCGGCGATCGCGCCTCAAAGGCATGGTTAGAGAAAGTAAAACCCTGGGTGATCGGATTATCCCTCACTATTTACTGCACAGCTTGGAGCTTCTATGGCACCACCAGCCAAGCGGTGTATAACGGCTGGTGGTTCCCCCCAACCTTTATTGGGGCAGTGTTAACCTTAATACTGGCGGCACCTTTGGTGCGGAAAATCATCCGAATCAGCAAACAGGAAAACAGCACTTCAATTGCCGATTTTTTAGGTAGCCGTTATGGGCGCAGCCGAGCTCTTTCGTTTAGTATTACCATCATTTCAGTTATTGCTCTGCTGCCCTACATCTCCCTGCAGCTCAAAGCCATCGCAGGCAGCTTTCATACCCTTAGCCATACTGTAAGCGGCGCACAATCACCTACCCAGCCCTCTTTACTGCAAGATACCGCGCTTTATACCGCGATTGCGTTGGCACTGTTTACCATTCTTTTTGGCACTCGCCGCATAGATCGCAATGAGCATCATGACGGCTTGATGCTGGCCATCGCCTTTGAATCCGTGCTGAAGCTTCTGGTTTTCTTATTACTAGCGCTCGTCATTTGTTTTAACTACTTCGACAGCCCTTGGCAATTGTGGCAAGAAATAAACAGTGACGGCTATGTTCAGCAGATCGTCAATAGTCGCGAGCAGGACCAAGGCTTTATCGCTGCATTGGTGCTAGGTGCTGCTGCAATTTTATGCCTCCCAAGACAGTTCCATGCCCTCGTTGTGGAAAGCCGTAACGAAGAAGATTTAAAACCTGCGGGCCGTATTCTATTCGTTTATCTACTGATCTTTGGCGTCGCCATCTTGCCCATTGCCTATGGCGGTTTGCTGTTGCTGCAAGGGCAAGGTTTAAGCCCAGAGAAGTTTGCCCTGCTATTGCCCCTGCAAAACGGTGATAGCGTACTGGCCACTTTAGTGTATCTCGGCGGTCTATCTGCGGGCAGCTCAATGGTTATCGTGGCTTGCGTGGCCGTTTCAACAATGATCAGTAACGAACTGATCATGCCCGCACTATACCGCAGTCGCTGGTTAGCCGAGCAGCCCGATTTAAGTAAAGCCCTACGCCTGTTTAGACGCCTAGCGATCATTTGCTTGTTGGCGCTCTCTTATATTTATTATCGCTGGTTAGGCTCCAGTGAAGCCTTGGGCTCAATTGGCCTGCTTTCAATGGCATTGGTTGCTCAATTCGCTCCTGCATTGATTGCCGCCTTATTTTGGCAAGCCCGCAGCGCCCGAGGTGTACTGGGTGGATTACTACTAGGATTTATTATTTGGGCCTATACCTTACTGGCTCCAGCTCTGGCCTTAGCGGGCTGGATTGACTCAGGCTTTATCGAAAATGGTCCGTTTAGTATCGAGCTATTGCGCCCGCAACAACTTTTCGCCATCGATGGTTTATCGCCAATCAGTAATGGTGTGTTGTGGAGCTTGTTTTTCAATTGCCTAGCTTTTATTGGCCTTAGCCTTTGGGATCGACGTAAAGAAACCAACTTGCCCCAACGCTTGATTCATCCACAGCAGTTACAACGATTAGCCAGCAGTTTTTTAGGTGCAGAGCAAGCTAAGCTAGCTATGGATCAGTTTTACAGCCAGCACCCCGAAAGTGAAAGACAGCAGCAGTGGGCTGATGATCAAGCTATCGAATTCGTTGAGAACTTGCTCTCAGGTGTTATCGGCAGCGTTAGCGCCAATCATATTATTCGCTACGCGGGCCAATTAAATCGTCCCAAGCTGCATTCAGACTTGGAACTGCTACAAGAAACTTCTCAAATATTCCAGTTCAGCCGAAGCACCTTGCAATCTAGCATCGATAGCATCAGTCAAGGCATTAGTGTAGTCGACAGCAACCAACAGCTAGTGGCTTGGAATCAGCGTTATTTGGAATTGTTCGATTACCCAGACAAATTAATTCATGTTGGTCGCCCGGTTGCCGATCTGGTTCGCTTTAATGCTGAACGCGGGCAATGCGGCCCCGGAGATGTAGAAGAGCATATTCAAAAACGCATGGACTACCTAGCTGCTCGTCAACCCTATGTTTTTGAAAGACAAAGGGCCGACAATACCGTTTTAGAAATTCGCGGCAACCCTTTACCGGATGGTGGCTATGTAACAACCTATACGGATATAACGGATTATCGTGGAGCCTTAACTGAACTAACCGAGCACAAAAATCTTCTCGAGCAAAAAGTTGCCGAGCGCACCGCTGAGTTGCAGCGTATGAACTCACTGCTCGCCGAAGCGGATCAAAACAAAACCCGCTTCTTGGCCGAAGCAGGCCACGATCTAGCGCAGCCCCTAAACGCTGCCCGTTTATTTACAGAAGCTTTGCAACAAAAGCTGGGCAATCAAGAGCCCATATTGGATCGCATTGGCTCAGCAATTCAATCCAGCGAATACCTCATTTCGCAGCTCCTCAATATCGCCAAGCTTGATAGTGGTGCCATCCAGGCGAAGCACAGCGTTTTCCCAGCCAACGAAGTTATGCAGGCGGCCTGCGATAGTTTTCAGCTCAGCGCAGAACGCAAGGGCATTCAACTACGCTGCCAGCAAAGCTCTGCGTATATTGAGAGCGACCCTAAGTTGCTGTTGCGCATCATCCAAAACCTCGTCAGTAACGGCGTTATGTACACCGCTTCCGGCAAGGTGTTACTAGGAGCAAGAAGAAAAAGCGACGAGCTGGTTTTTGAGGTTTGGGACACCGGCATTGGCATCCCACAAGAAAGCCATGAGAGCATATTCCAAGAGTTTACCCGCCTAAATGCGGTCAATGAAGAAGGCTCAGGTTTGGGTTTGGCGACAGTACAAAGACTCTGCAACTTGCTCAAACTACCTCTGAGCTTTCAATCTAGCGTAGGGCAAGGGAGTATTTTCCGTGTAGCCGTACCACTGGCAAAAGCTAGCAAGCACTGCAACGCAAGCACTGAACCAGCTCCACAAGAAAAGATCCCCACCCTACACAACAGATCGCAGCGCTCTATCTACCTCATCGAAAACGAAAGCGATACCGTTGATGCGATGCGCCTTTTATTAGAGCAATGGGGCTTTGGGGTAAATCACCTAAGCTCGATCGAGCAAGTAAAGAGCGAAGCAAGCGTAGAACTGCTGATTGCTGACTACCATCTTGATCAAGGGGAAACCGGTTTAGACTGGATAGTCCAAATTCAAAGGCAACAGCAGAATAACTTGAAGGCGATTATAATTTCAGCGGATAGAACCGGAACAGCCAAGCAACAGGCCACCGCTGCGGGGCATTACTTTTTAAAAAAACCGGTCAAGCCGGCAGCGCTTAGAGCTTTGCTCGATAAAATCAGCAAATAGAAATCAGAAGCGAGCAAAAATAACTGCGCAGATTTTAGCTTTCTAAAATCTGCTGATTTAAATCCTCTACGGATTCACTCAAGCTATTGGCGACAATAATAACTTCGGTACGTTTGCGCACCCCCAACTTCTTGAAAATAGCCGTTACATGGGATTTAACTGTCGGCTCGGAGATTCCAAGATGATAAGCGATTTGCTTATTCAGCAAGCCCTGGGCAATCATAACGAAGACGCGAAATTGATGCGGAGTTAAGCTAGCTACTTTCTGGGCTAACTCCTCTTTTTCATCACTTTCCCTATCTTCGGGCAATTCACCAAACCAGTGCTCACCCGCCAATAAGGCTTGCATGGCCTCTAACAACTGAGGCGTTTCGCAGGACTTTGAAATAAAACCCGCCGCACCGAAACTGGCCGCTTTGCTTTGCACATCAACGCTATCATTACCAGAAACCATAACCACCGGAATTTCGGGATAACAACCACGCAGGTTAATCAAGCCCGAAAAGCCTTGGGCTCCCGGCATATGCAAATCCAAAATGATTAAATCGATATCTTCCTCTGATTCCAGAAGATGATGCACCTCAGCCACAGATTGCGCCTCGAACAACAAGGTTTCTTGGCCATCAAAGGCCTGGGCTAAGGTTTGACTTAATGCCGCACGGTATAGGGGATGATCATCGGCGACTATCAATTTAATCATGGTTTTCTTTAACTCTAACTAAGCAGACACAAAATAGAAAAATTGGACAATCTAACTTCGCCCAATTAACAGCTCCGCTATTATTGGGATGTCCAAGCACCGTCAACAGGTAAAGCAGTCCCTGTCATTGTAGCGGCATCGTCGGAACACAAAAAGACCGCTAAGGCTCCAAGCATAGCAGGCTGAGTCATACTGGTCATGGCTTGCTTTTGTCCAACCAACTCGGCGCGCGCCTGCTCATAGGAAACCGATTGCTGATCAGCTATGGCTTGAATTTGTGGTTTTACTAGATCTGTCTCAACCCAACCCGGGCAGATAGCGTTGACGGTAATCCCAGCATCAGCATTTTCTAAGGCGGCAACTTTTGTAAGCCCTACCACACCATGCTTGGCTGCACAGTAGGCCGATTTCTGAGCAGAAGCGACCAAACCGTGAACCGAGGCAATATTAATGATTCGCCCCCAACCACGCTCACGCATCGCTGGAATCGCCGCCTGCATAGCAAAAAATGCACTGTTGAGATTAATGGCGATAATGTCATGCCATTTTTGTTCAGGGAAGTCTTCAAGGCGCTCGGTGTGCTGAATCCCCGCATTGTTGACCAAGATATCGACACTGCCTAACTCTTCGATACACTGCTCCACTAAGGCCTTTACAGCAGTCGGATCCCTTAAATCCGCATCGCTGAAACTGCTGCGAACTTGATGCTGCTCGGCAAAGCTTGCGGCCATTGCCTGCCCCTCGGTTACATCCATTAAGCCATGCAACATGAGATCATAGCCTGCAGCGGCCAACTGACGGGCAATACCGAGACCGATACCACTGCTGCTGCCGGTTACTAGGGCGACTTTATTCAATTTGGCGGAAGCTGCTGTACTCATATTAACCTCATCTATTCATTGAGGCGCTACTGTAGCAAGGCCATGCAGGCTTGCCCCTAAGACCTTAGTCGGATCTTGGCTCAACCCTTTCGAAACCCAGACTTTCAAGCAAATCAGGCTGGTCAAAATAGCGTTCACTGGTAAAAGCAATTTGGTGGCGCCCACGGCTGCGCATGCTGCCCGCAGCCTTTACCCCCAAAGGCGCAAACAAGAACCGCTCCAAGCGAATGGACTCTGCTAGCAAGCCTTGTTTATCAAACAAACTTTCCAACTCACTATAAGGCTTGCTATTAAGCGAGATAAGCTCTTTGTCTGCTACCTCCCAAGCTCGATCTCGCCATGGCAGCAATGCCCGCAACTGATGCTGGTTGGCAGAAAGGACAACTATCGGGGCTTTGTTACCCGGCCAAAAGGACGATAGATACACAGGCTCGCCTTCTGCCTTTTTAGTCTGACGTAATTTGGGCGAACTAAACAGCTGATACCAACAACCACAGCTATGCATTGCGTCATAGGCTAGGACATTGCCTTGTAAGTCCAAATGACTGCGAAGCTGAATCCCATCGAACTGCCCAGCTAAAAGATCAATCCAACCTTCTGGTTTTCGCTCCGCAAACCAAATCACATAATTGAGTTGCAAAATAATCTCGCCTTGCAATCTACCATAACTAATATATCGGTAAATACTTGGCGATTTATCAATCTGCAACTCTCCCGATACTCTAGCTAAGCTTAGCGGACGATCATTTTCAGCCATGCTATTTATTGCCCAAAGCGGCTGCCATTTATCAAGCAATGCTTCTCTTTGCAGTGCACTCAACTCAGGCAAACCCAATGGACTAAGTGGTATATCAGACATTTGAAAACTGTGGTTTGAGTTAATACTTCGGCCATACCACTGATAATCCTTTAGCATTCCCATATCTAATGGATGTGCTACCGCGCGAAATTGCTTTTCAATGCCTTTATTGTGTTCTATTTCTTGTTCAACGGCACGATTTACAAAGGGCTTCATAATATCGGCGATCACAGGCCAAGCGGCATAGAGGCTTGAATGCCACTCGCTGAAGAGTTCTTCACGTAATTGGTAAACCGCATCACTGCGCAGCACTTTCATACAGGACTTTGACTGCACTGCTGATTTACCATTCCCCTGCTGCAAAGCAGAAAGCTCATCAAGCCATGCTTGCCACTGCTTAAAACTAAGCGGCTGTTTTTGATAGCTTAATAAAAAACGGTTAGCCGCCAATACTGGCCAATGAGGATGATGAATAAACTGCGGGGAAGTCGTGACATCAGCTCTCTCACAAGCAACTAATAAAGACTTAAGTTTGGAAGATGACGGACTATTTAAAGGCAGCTGGGAACAGGATGCCTGTAAGAACAAAGAAAGCAACAGCAGTGTTTTTAGATACTGAGAAACAATGCTGTTACTCTTTTTCATTGGCTTTATAAGCCTTTACTATTTGCGTTGCGCCGCTAAACTGGCTTCACGCTGGGCGGCCTTTAAGGCTTGTTTGCGCGCACGGTTTTGCTCTTGCAAGCTATGCACATCACCACCAATATGATCCTGACCCTGTGCTTTTGCACGTTGGATTTGCTGTTGGCGCATTCGGAAGCGTTGGCGCTGCTCGTCGCTCAAGCTGTCAAAACATTTCGGGCAACTAACGCCCTCTTCAAATTTTTCCGAATTACGTGCGTCCTCATCTATCGGGTGTCGGCAGCCATGGCAAAGCTCATAGTGGCCAGGCTGCAATTGATGATCAACAGTCACACGGCCATCGAATACAAAACACTCGCCTTCCCAAAGACTTTCTTTTTCGTCCACCTCTTCTAGATACTTTAAGATGCCGCCCTCTAGGTGATAAACCTCCTCAAAACCCTGCTCTTTCATATAGGCCGTAGATTTCTCACAGCGAATACCACCGGTGCAGAACATAGCGACTTTCTTGTGTTTGTTGGGGTCTAAAGTTTTCGCCACATAGTCTGGGAATTCGCGAAAGCTTGTTGTGTTGGGGTCTAGCGCCCCCTTAAAAGTACCCAGCTCCACTTCATAATCATTGCGGGTATCAACCAATACGACTTCTGGATCAGAAATCAGCGCATTCCAGTCTTCGGGTTTCACATAACTGCCGACAACCTTCAGAGGATCAATTGCCGGCACCCCCATGGTCACAATTTCTTTCTTGAGTTTTACCTTGCTGCGATTAAAAGGCTGCTCTTTACAGAAGGATTCCTTGTAGCTGAAATCAGCCAATGCAGGAATGCTATTTAAATATTTCTTTATCGCCTCAATGCCATCTCGCTCTGCTGCCACGGTGCCATTAATACCTTCTGCGGCAATCAGCAAGGAGCCTTTTACGTGATGATCCATCATGGCGGACTGAATGCCTTCGCGCCAATTGGCGAAATCGGCAAAGGGGGTAAATTTATACAGCGCCATGACGACATAGCGTTCTTCTAGCAAGCTCATCAACTAACCCTCGCTCTTCTTGTCATGCAGACTTCCGCCCAAACAATTCGGGGATTCTGGAACAGCCTGCTCAGACCACTCTTCAGGGCTAAATGTATGCAAAGCTAAGGCGTGCACTGGACCGGCCATTTCCTCGGCTAAAAGGCCGTATATTTTTTGATGCCTAGGTACCTGGCGCAAGCCGCTAAAGGCTTCACTCACTAGCACTACCTTAAAATGCGATTCCGAGCCTGGCGGCACATTATGGCCATGGCTCTCATTGGCGACTTCTAGATGGCTGGGCGCAAGTGCCTGCAGCTTTTCGATAATGGCCGACTGAACTGGGCCTTCTGTTCTTTGCTGTGACATATCTGTCCTAATTCATTACTAATACCAGGCTGCAGCTGAACAGTTTCACAGGGAGCTAAGGGGCTCAGTGAGATACAGATCACAAGGGATTTCGGCAGCTCTGCACAATTCTGGGTCATTTCCGGCCGAGGGCTAGACCTCGAACACAACAAGGCGCATTATAGCGAACTTTTAAAAGTGACAGGCAGCTCAATTTGATGGCCGATTACATCGGGCCATATACGACAGCAGATTAGACCATACTAAAAATAAGGATAATGCAGCTAAATCATTTTCTACTATACTTTGGCTGTAACAATAGGTTTGATGCATATGAGTAAGATTTTTGTCGATAGACGAAAAGGCGCTGACCGCCGCCTAGAGCAGGACCGCTGCAAAGATCTCCCGCTGGATCTCTTCCATAGAAAACGCCGCAAATCGGCTGATAGAAGGGCCTTAGGGCGCACACTGACCGAAGACTATTTCGCCTTTATGGAGGCAGGACAGAGCCCCGAAGAACCCTGCCAAGCGACTGGGGACTTTACCAGCAAGATCAGCAATCTGGTTGACCAAGAAGACAAGCCTTCTATCAACTAAGCCTCGTCGGTGAGCCCTTGCGAGGGCTTACCTAGCTCTACTTCGATATCCCGTTATATTCCCTTTACCCAAGCTAATTCCACCTGTGCCGTATTATTTTTCCTTTTCAGTTCCACGCCCTGAAATCACCCCGGTGGCCAAGCCAGTACCCAATAAGGTCACCGCAGAAGCGAGCAGCATAAACATTGAGACTTCTTCGTTAAGCAAAGTCGCGCCCCATAGCATGCCAAATACCGGGACAATAAAGGTTACCGTTGTCGCCCGCGCCGGCCCAACTGTATGAATCAAGCGGAAAAACATCAAATAGGCTAAGGCCGAGCACACAATAGCCAAGGCGATGGCCGCCAGCCAACTGAGCATACTTGGTGATTGATCAGGCCAATAGATTAACGCTAAGGGCAGCAATAGCAGGCTTGCCCCCAACATAGAGCCTGTAGATAAAACCATACTGTCGACACCATTTAGGTAGCGCTTAGTAAAAATCGCCGATATGGCATAAAACAAGGTGGCAACGACGCCTGCAGCAATCGCCAAGGCCACTTGCACGGTATCGTCTTGGCTAACATAGAGCTTATTCCAAGCCAGCAAGGTTACCCCCGCGATGCCAATCAACATCCCTATACTCTTAAGCAGCGGCATTCTTTCACCTAGCCAAATCAGACCCACGATGGCCGTAGCTATAGGGGTTACAGCGTTTAAGATAGAGGCAAAGCCAGAGCTCAGGGTCAGTAATGAATAAGCAATAAGGCAAAAGGGAATCGCCGAATTTGCCCACCCATTAATAAAGCTCAAATGCCAAACTTTCTTCAAGCCTGCCAACTTGCCCTGCCACAGCAGCAATGGCAGCAAAAACAAAGCAGCTAAGCCAACGCGTAAAAAAATTAGCGGGGCAACGCCAAATTCAGGGACGGCATAACGCATAAACAAGAAAGAGCCACCCCATATGGCGGCCAGCAGAACCAGCATGACACTGTCTTTGAACGACACAAACTTCCCCTTAAGCAAAGATGCCTAGAACAGGCAGGGGCACATTAAAACAGATGACCCAAGACGACACTAGCGCTTTTCGGAACAGGCCTTGGAGAAACTCTTTGACCAGAGTTCGTAAGAAATCTATTATAGGTTCCATATTGGAACCTCTTTATTACAAATTAAATCAGCAATTCAAATTACCGCTAACAAGGCTTAATCCCAACACAGGGTATAGCTAGGGAGATAATAATGAGCAAAACCATAGAGTTCTATTTTGACTTCGGCAGCCCCACAGCGTTTCTAGCCCATATGCGCTTACAACAATTATCGAAGCAGTATGACTGCCAGGTAGAATATCGCCCAATGCTACTCGGTGGTATTTTTAAGGCAACGAGCAATACTTCACCGATCGCCATCCCGGCAAAAGGTGAATATATGCTTGTCCATGATCTGCCTCGTTTTGCTAAGCGCTACCAGGTGGAACTCAAATTCAACCCACACTTCCCTATCAACACTCTTTATTTAATGCGTGCCGCCATAGCAGCCCAAAAGCTGAAATGCTTTGCACAGTATGTCGATTGCGTTTACCAAGCCATTTGGCAGCAAGAAAAGAATATGGGGGATATGGACGTTGTTAACAGCACATTGCTCGAAGCGGGCTTGGATGCAAAAGCACTTATAGAGCTTAGCCAGAGCGATGAGGTTAAAGCTGAATTAATTGCAGCCACTGAACAGGCTGCGGAAAGAAAAATCTTTGGCGCACCTACCATGTTCTTAGAAGGAGAGATGTTCTTTGGTCAAGATCGACTGGACTTTGTTGAAGAGCTCTTAGCAAAGGCTTAACTCGGCAATCTGCCAACAAGCGCGGTGGGCAGCATGCCCACCGTATCCTAAAGATCTTAAAACGTCTCGAAGAAGCTCATCGGGTCGACATGCTCTTTGCTTTTCATAACTTCAAAATGTAGGTGCGGGCCGGTTCCACGATAAGGCGATCCTATTTCTGCGATCTGCTGGCCAGAGCGAACCCAATCATTTTCTTTGACTTGAATATTCCCAAGCTGGAAATATCGACTGACCACCCCTTGGCCATGATCAATATAGACATATCTGGGTTTGGAGCCTCTATCTTCGACCACCTTTACAACCTTACCATCGGCAACTGCAAACACATGGCTACCGAGGCTAGCTGGTAAGTCGATACCATTATGCTGTTTTAATTTGCCACTTATTGGGTGCTTTCGCATACCAAAAGCCGACGAGATTTTTTTACTGAGCAAGGGCCTTTTAAACAGCAAGTTTTTTGACTGGCTGTTTTCTCCGCTTACCTTGCCATGACTTTCAGACCAAGCCTCCATTGGCAAAACAAAACTCAGCAAGCAAATCATCAATAGTAGACTCGATAACTTGTGTGCAAAACCGTAGTTCAATCTATTTTCAACCATTGCTTCTATCCTTAATTTCACTAGTAAATACTGGCCACCAACACTGGGGGCAACACTCGCAAAGCGATTCAATGTTGATTTTTCGATGTAGTTCAATAAGGCCTTGGCATATTGCTTGGGCTCTAGAGAAGAATTTTGCACCACTACTATATCGGTGAGCCTCTCACGTTGCTGGGTGATCTGAGCCTGCGCATAGCACATCGCAGGGTGAAAAAAGAACAGGCAACGTATTAGGTTCAGGCAGCATAACAATAGATCATCATAGGCCTTCACATGAGCGAGCTCGTGATAAATAATGGCGCGGCGATCTTGCACATCCAATTCGTCCCACAGCTTTCCTGGCAAGCATATAACAGGGTTTACAGTTCCTAGCGTAAAGGCTGAATGGGCGTCTTTGCTTTTAAAAAGTTTCACATTTCTTCGGCATGATAAATCATGCTGCGCATTTTTCAGGGTTTGTAGATCCTCACCAGATTCTAGGGCTATTGCACCTTTGATTTGTTTGCTGAGATTATCTCTAGCCCTTAAAAAGCTTATTAAAGAGAAGGTAAAACCACTTAGCCACAGAACAAAGAGTAAATACTGCCAAGCCGAAAGATTCTGCTCGACCAGCGAAGTGCTGGCAACAGCTTCAATCTGTGACTGATGCCAAGGCTCATCAACTGCCGATGCCGGCTCGCTAAACTCTACAGGCAAGTTTCCAATCCAGCTCGCTAAGCTGTATTCAAATGACAAATCAGTAGGTGCGAGCAAACGCAATGGAATTAACAACCAGATAACCACCAGCATGCCCGGATAAGACTTACGTAAACCATACACAGCAAGTAATATCCCCGGAAAGAGGACTGCTGCCCAAAGGGACTGCTGATACAAAAAATCTAGCCATAGCGCTATCAAATCAGTCATCATCTTTCTCCAATAGTTCACGCAGCTGCTTAATCTCTTGTGGGCTTAGCGCCTCACTTTTCGCAAACATCGAAACCACGGATTTGCCATCAAGCTCTAGGACACGCTCGGCAAAATAACGTACCATCTTAACTAGACCTTCAGGCTTACTGAGCAGAGCACTGTATTGATTACCTTCAGAATCTTTATAACGTTTTAACAAGCCACGCTTTACCATTCTATCCATATGGGTCTTGGTGGTCGTGTATGCCCAATCGGTCGATTCAGCCAATTGATCATGAACGGCCCTAACCGTGCTATCTCCGGATCGCCAAAGTTCACGTAATATTTCATACTCAGCTTTACTGAGGTCTGGAAGTCTCTTCACTTTTTCTTACCATTTATCTTCTTTTTAGCACGCTGGCTCTTCAGCTATTGCGGCCTTCAATCTCACAATCTACCGCTTTCAACCTACAAACTACTACAATGTAGCAGGCGAAAACTAACATAACTACTACAATGTAGCAAGCTAACAATATGACCACCCATAGAAGCTCGAAAAGAGTCAAAGAGGAAATGGCGCGATATAAAATGGCGCGATATAAAACTGCAATGCGCTCTTGCAATTTCAGCACTATACAGGGCGTTTGCTATGGGATATGTTTTGCTGAGTTTCTAGGGCACCTCTGAATAAAGGCGTTGGAGCTCAGGCCTTTATTCAGAGGTGCCCTAGCCTAAAACCTAAAGATTTGGAAGTGAAAGGAATACAGCATGCAAGTAAATGATGCCTATAGCATGACCGTTTTAGTGATGGGATTAATGGCCGCACTTAGTTTTGCCCAGCTGCTGATATTGGATGTCGCAGGCTTAAAGGGTCGACATAAACCAGGACACCCCATTGAAGTTGATCAAAGCAGCTTTTTGTTTAGAGCGTTTAGAAGCCATGCTAACACTAACGAAAGCGTCGCTATTTTTATTTTACTGGCCATGTTTGGAATATTTTCTGCCGCATCGCCGAATTGGCTAAACAACAGCGCAGCGCTGTACTTACTAGGCCGCCTGCTGCACATGCTGTTTTACTACTCTAATTATTCGCTGGCTAGAAGTGTGGCCTTTGGCTTGAGTTTATTTGGATTAGCAGGCATGTTAATCGCTGGCTTCCTGCCTTGGCTTTAGCCTCGGCCTCATAGCTGAGGTCTATTTGACGTATCGTTTTTCGAAATCCGACAGCGGCAAAGGTTTATCAAACAAAAAGCCTTGCAGCTGATCGGCGCCTAAGTCGGTTAATAGGCTGGCGGTTTCCTGATCCTCTACCCCTTCAGCAACAACCCGCATGCTGAAGTTTCTGGCCAAATCAATAACCGCTTTTACAATAGCCATATCCTTTTCAGATTCACGCATGGCCAGCACAAAGCTCTTATCAATTTTAAGCTCATTGGCAGGCAAGTTGCGAAACTGCGCTAGCGAAGAATAACCCGTACCAAAGTCGTCAATGGAAATTCTGACACCGATATCATGCAGAGAATGTAAATTCAGAACCAAGTGTTCATAATCACTGATCATCAAGTTCTCGGTGATTTCAATGGTTAAACGATGCGGCGCAACGCTATATATCGCCAAGGCATCGGATAGCACCGTCACGATTTCATCATCGAGCAATAAACAAGGTGGCACATTCACCGAAATGCCAAGATTATCCGGCCAGTTGCGTAAGCGTGCTACGGCTGACTTCATCACCCACCAAGTAATCGGGCGAATAACATCATGCCGCTCAGCCACATCGATAAATTGCACCGGGTTAATCACTTTCTTATCGCTGCTGTGCCAACGCAACAGCGCCTCGGCACCAATTACCGTACGATAACCGGTGTGCAATTTTGGCTGATAATAGAGTTGAAACTCACCTCGATCCAAGGCTCGCTCAAGCGCTTCAACTAAACGCGGTTCGTCATCAAGGCTGGCTTGGAATTCGTGATGATATATCTGAATAGCCAGCTCGCCCTTGCGAGCTTGGCGCAAGGCTATTCGACAGCGCAAAAGGGTTTGCTCAGCATCCTGCCCTTCGTGTAGACAAAATCCCCCCTTGAATTTTATCGGTGCAGTAATTCCCATTAATTCACAGGGCGCTTCAAATAGACGAATAAGCTTCGCGGTTGCCAATTGCAGCTGAGCGTCGTCATGCACACCATCTAGCATGACCATAAACCGCCTATTTTTAAGAACCTTAGCTTGATCTTGGGGGCGAGCCCAGCGCTGCAAACGCTGATAGAACTCTTCGAGTAGCAACTGGGCGGATGCCGGGCCATGCCGGCCAACTAAACCTTCGTAATCGGCAATTTCGATTAGTCCAATATATGATGGTTTGCCTTTATTCCCACTCATATAAAGTACTCTTCGCTGTTTACGCCATAGCTGCCGGCCTGCAGGCCATTGGTAATCCATTGGCTAATAGACACGTTTTCATCAGCTAGATCTAACAGTTTAAGCGCTGCTAATTTTTCTTTTTTCTCATCCAACACTAGAACGACTTCAGGCTTAAGTCGGCGCATTTCATTTTGCTTAACGACAATACCCACCTCACCGGTATTGAGCTCCACCAAGGAGCCGGTAGGGAATAAGCCGATCGCCTGAACAAATTGTTCTACCAAAGCGTCTTGGAATAAAACGCCTTTGCTCTTTATCAGTTCCTGAACCGCATCATAAGACGAGACACCGGGCGCATAAGGTCGTGGAGTAATCATGGCATCGTAAGCATCGACTAATCCCGCCACCCTAGCCAAGAGTGGAATATCAGCCCCAGTCAAACCTTCTGGGTAACCGCTACCGTCGAAACGTTCATGATGGCTTTTGATGATCGACAGCAATTCAATATCGGCATTGCCGTTTTCATCAACCATCTGCACACCCAGGCGCGTATGCAACTCCACCATTTGCCGCTGGTACTCGGTTAAACCTGAGGACTGCTGAAAGATTTCATCAGGCAAACGGGTCATGCCCACATCGCACATGGCGCAACCCACCACCAGTTTTTCTAGCTCATCGATAGGCAATCCAATATGGCGCCCTAAAATCGCGGCCCAGACTGCCATGGAAATACCATGTTGATAGCGATAATCTGAAGATTCCTTCATCCGGACCAGAGCTGCCATAGCCTCTTTATTCTTAAAGACACCATCGATTAAGGGCTGTACAGATTCACGAACGACTTGAATATCGGTTTGCGCGCCATTGTTGAGGGCGCTAAATACCCTATCGAGAGACTCACTGGCCGAATTAAAAGAGCTTTTGGCCTGTTCAAAGTCAGCTTTGATACTCAGACGTTCTTTAATAACCGTTTTTTGCTTTGGCTGCTCGGGCAGGAATAGATTGGAGCCCGAATAGTCGGCATCAATATAGACATAATCCACATAGCGACCGATATATAGAACATCTTCATCGTCACGGACGACAAAGCCTTGCAAGGTAAATGGAGTTTCCAGCCAGGGTCGATCTAGCTCGGCAACGAACATGCCGGGGCGTAGGTTTTCGGCTTGAACCTTTAACAAACGCATGAAACAAAATTGCCTATGTAATACAAAAACGGAGCCATAAGCATGCTATCGGCATATTCCTTCAAATATTAAGCCAGCTCTACCCACCGCTCGGATGCAAATTCAAAGATACCTTAAGTGTAGCCCGCTCCTGCACATTTTCACCCTCACGTACCAGAGAAATGAAATTCTGAACAAAGTCGGTTTTATTACACAAGTAGCGCGATATACTGACCGCTATCTCACGAGATAATAACAATGAAGGACTCGCAAATGCCCAAACGATTAATGGCTCAAATTGCCAAATACCCTGCGCAAATAAACCATAAACGCTACACCCTGCCACTATGCGCGATTGGCCTTGGCCTATTAAGCGCCTGCAGCCAACAGGATGAGCCGACCAAGCAGGTAGAAACTAAAGCCTCAGAAAAAAACTACCACTACTCGGCCGATGTGCATTTGGATAAATATGCTGTGCCTCATATCGTGGCCAAGGACTACGGCAGCTTGGGCTATGCCAGCGGCTATATGCAAGCTAGAGAAAACCTTTGCACACTGTCTGAGCAAATCCGAAATGTTAGGGGCGAGGCAGCGCTTTATTTAGGAGCCGGCCCAAAGCATAAATACATCTTGGCCGATGTAGCCTATAAATCCCTTGGCTTGCTTGATCGTGCTAAGACTCTTTACCCTGCCCTGCAGCCAGATATGCAGAACTTATTGCAAGGCTATGTTGACGGCTTTAATAAAAATCTCAGTGAACGCGAAGATCCAAGCCAATATCCCTCCCCTTGCCGCAATGCGGATTGGGTAAGCACCATCACCGTGGAAGATTTATTGGCCTACCATATGGATTTGGCATTGCTATCGAGCAGCCGAGCTTTTCTAGGGGCTATTGCATCAGCAAAACCACCTGGAGAAAAAGTTAGCCTTACAGCACCTAGCTTGGATGCTGAACATTTATTGACCTCCCGAGGCATTGGCAGTAATGGCTGGGCAATCGGTAAAGAGAAAGCCAGTGATGCAAACAGCTTGCTAATGGCCAACCCTCACTTCCCCTATGATGGCGAGTTGCGTTTCTACCAACAGCACCTCACCATCCCAGGCGAGCTCAATATTGCCGGTGTCGGCATGATTGGTTTGCCCGGGGTAAGCATTGGTTTCAATGAAAACCTAGGCTGGACCCACACAGTATCTCAATCCAAGCGCTTTACCCTATATCAACTTGAGCTAGATCCTAGCAACCCGATGCGCTACCGCTATGAGGATGGCTTTAAAGATATCACCGCCAAAACGGTTAGCATAAAAGTAAAAGCTCCGGCTGGCAGCCCAGAGGGTGACAACGAGCCGCAAACCCAAGAGCATACTGTCTACAACAGCCATTTCGGCCCTATTGTTAATCTAGGTTCGCTGGCCCCCAGCCTTGCTTGGACAGATAAATCGGCCATCAGCATTCGCGACGCCAATTTAGATAATACCGGCATGCTCAGTCATTGGGTTGCCATGGCCAAAGCGCAGAGCCCAGAAGAGTTCTTACAAGCCTTTAGCGATCATCGTTCCATCCCTTGGGTGAATACGATGATGGCCGCCAAAGACGGACGAGTTCTGTATATCGATGGCACTCAAACACCTAAGCTCAGCGAAGCAGCTGAAGGCTATTGGCGCAAAGCCATGCATAGCCCAGAACTTGCCGGGTTATGGCGTGACGGCGGCGGTGCCATGTTACTGCCAGGAAATAAAGCGGCCTTTGAATGGCAGCCCACCGAAGGCGCTCGCCAAAGCGGCTTAATTCCAATTCAGGAGGCGCCACAGGCTTTGCGTAATGACTATGTATTTAATGCTAACTCCAGCCATTGGCTGAGTCATATTGAAGAACCCTTGGAAGGCTTTAGTATTGTTTACGGCCCGGAGCGCAGCCATCGCAGTCCTCGTACACGCTTTAATGCCCTATTGATCAGTAATCGTAGCGCAGACAAGCCGGCCGGCGAGGACAATTTATTTAGTTACGAAGAGCTAAAATCTGTTTTCACTGACAATCATTCTTTGTTTGGCCAACAGCTTCGAGCCAGCCTAGCCGAGCGCTGTGAAGCCTCCCCGCTGCAAACTTTGGGCAGCGGCGAATATGATTTATCAGCCGCATGTGACAGCCTAAAAAATTGGGATGGCCGCTATCTGCTTGATAGCCAAGGCGCACATTTAATGCGTGAGTTTTTGGCAGAGTTCCGTGTACGTGGTCATCGTGACCTTAATGATAAACTGTTCGCCAATGCCTTTGACCCTGCTAAACCCGCAATGACACCCGGTGGCCTAGCCCCTGCGACTAACGCAGAGCAAGATGAAGTGTTGCTGGCTCTTGCCAAAGCGGCGAAACGATTGGAAGACAATGCAGTAGCGCTGGATGCAAAACTGGGTGATATTCAAAATATTCCTAAAGCCGCAGGCCTAGAGCCCATTGCTATTAGTGGTGGTTATTCTTGGGAAGGTATTTTTAACTACTCCCATACTCGTGCACGTAATCGTGGTCATTCAGAGTTGGCTTTGGTGGATATCGGCAAAGCGGCCAGCAAACAACCCTTTAGCCCGCTGCGAACTCGTCAGCAAGCTGAGCAATCAGTTTCTGGCTATCCAGTAAACTACGGATCCAGTTTTGTGATGGCATTGCAGTTTGATGAGCAAGGTCCAAAGGGTGAAATGTTCCTAAGCTATGGCCAAGCCCATGATCCTGAATCGCCGCATTTTATTGACCAGAGTAAATTGTTCAGCCAGCAACAGTGGCGTCCAATTGAGCTATTCGGTGAAAATCTACCTAGCGTAGAATTTAAACTGCGCGCGAATAAGCCCTAATCCTCGCTCAACAACGGGGTCAGAAACCTTGGGTTCTGACCCCTTCTTTATGCTTGCAACTTACTTATTTTAAAACGGCTCCAACAAACGCTTAGGATGCTTCCCATCAACCATGCCCATAAACGGCCCAAAGATGGAATAGCCCAACATTCGTTTTATATCCTCCGAGCATTGCGCCGCTCGCTCTAAAGGCACAGACAAACTAAAATTCTCTTGCGGCCGAATAAAACCCTCACAGTATTGCGCCGTAGCCGCTAAGCGAGGCTGATCAGAAACATTAGCACCACCACCGTGCCACAAGGTTCCCAAGAAAAATACCGCCGAGCCCGCTTTCATTTCACAATGAACTTGATTCTTTAAATCACTTTCATCTGGATGCTTATCACCCCAATTATGGGAGCCTGGAATAACCATCGTGCCGCCGTTTTCCGCCGTAAAGTCATCAATAGCCCACACCGTAGCGGCACTGACACACTTTCTTGGACGCGGCATTTGCACATAGCCATCATCGGCATGAAGCGGCTGTTGCTTTTCACCGGGTAAAATATTGATAACCTGCAACTGAGACAATAAATAGCTCGGCATCAAAACCGCATCAAGTAAAGCCAAGATCATCGGATGCTCAACCATCGGATTCAATGCGAAGGTTTTTGCCATAACCGAATAAATCCGCTGAGTAAGCTCACCCTCAAAAAAATTACGCCCCTTATGGTTTAACATAGGCGTGACTTCTTCACGGATAATATCAAGCTGCTCTTGGTTTAAGAGATCTGGTACCACTACATAGCCATCTTGCATCAGTTTATCTAAATACTGCTGTAACAGCTCTTGATCTACACGATCTTTCGCATTGGACTGGGTTTTCTTATATTTACTGGCTGTCTCCATACTATGGTAGACATCTGATTTTAAGACATCACTCATGGTGTCCTCCCGGCTAATCGTTATAGCGATAATATAGGGCGACGTGGAAAACCTGGAAAGTCGAATACTTGCAGAAATTTGTTATTTTTTGACAGTAGCTGAGCGCCTTGCATGATAGCGCTGCCAATACTGTTTGGGGGAGCAATCAAACCACGATTTAAAGGCTCGACTAAAAGAAGCCATTTCGATATAACCTAGCGCTTCAGCAAGCTGCTCTATACTCATCGCATTCGCCGAGGCCCCAGCATCAGCGCTATGCAGGTACTGCAAAGCCTTATCTTTTCTAACCTGCGATAGAATATCGGAATAGCTGCTGCCCTTTTCTTTTAAACGACGCCCCAATGTCGCTTTCGATAAATGCAATCGCTCAGCGACATGATCAGCAGAAAAGGCAGCCTCATGAAGATGTGCGGCAATATCGCCATAGACCATTTTTTGCAGATCACTCTCATTGCGCCACAATAATGAGTGCACTCGATTATCTTTAGCGTACTGCTCGGCATCAATAGCAGGGGCTACGGCTTTATTCAAAACACTAGGGTGAAACTGAATGCAAGCACGCGGCTGTTGATAATCCGGCCAGGCACCAAATAAATAGGCAAACTCTTTATCAAACTGAGTGGGGGCAAAACTAAAACTCAAGCTCTTTAGCGGAAGCTGCTCCTGACATAGCCATGAACTCAACTTCAACACGCGCATCAAGCTAACAATTTCTAAATGCTCAACCTTTGTACATATCCCCATGTAAACCTTTTGTTCCGTTTGCCACTGCGATAAATCTAATAACTGCTCCTCACCATCAAGAAACAAACTAAAGAAACGATTTACATTGGATAGGGCGGTAAAAAGATCAGGGCTTGGATGCAACAGATGTAATAAGGCAACATGACTGCCCAGCGGCACAGCCTTATCCAGTAGCCCAAGCCATTCATCCTGGGTGTGCAGACAAAGCTGTTCGCTGAAATCGCTGTACTGAGCAACCGTCAATTTATCAAGAGCTAACAAGCATTGATAATCGTCGAGTAAAGCAGCAGGAAAGCGATCTTCCGCTAGTAAGGGCTCGGCCAAATGCTGCAGAAAGCCCGCTGGAATAGTGGGAATATGCAGATAACTTGGCTCTAACTCTTCTATCAAAGCGCGTGCTCTATGCTGTAGTTTTTATTCTGGTTTCGCTGTGCTGCTTTCTTATGGCATTATTTTTCACGAGCCAGGCGATGCATCAATATGGCGGCTTTTTGAATATTCTTCTTAAAGCTATCCATATCGGCTACTTCATCAACTGTATGACCACCTGAGCCCATCAAACCCAAACCATCTAATGCCATTTCCACATGATCCGCCGCAAAAGAAATATCAGCCGCACCAGCCTTGCGAGGATTAACCGGCGCTACCGGTCCGTAGTTTAAATCTTCGCTCACCTGGCTATATTGCTTTAACAAAGCTCGGTTGGCATCCGTCGGCGGCATTGGTGGATAACCCTCAGCAAAGACTAACTCGGCCGAAGTATGCTTAAGATTTTGACTAACAATATCACGCATAATTTGCTGCGCCTTAGCAAGCTCTTCTGGGCTCAAGGTACGAATATCACCTTTTACATAGCCCCATTGCGACACGATATTACTCTTACCTGATGCCGCGACCGAATTATTCATCGCAAACTCTTCTTGGGCATTACCCGCCGACAGCAACCCCGGATTAACGGTTACCGAGCCAAGGCCATCTAGCTGCTCACGAAACTGATTTAAAATACGCGCCATCTCATAAGCCGCACCATAGCCCACATCGTCGCTAAACACTTGCGAAGAATGCGCCGGCCGGCCCTTAATTTTTAAATTCCAACCGGAAGAGCCTCGGCGTGCAATCACGGCCGTTTTAATACTGCTATCGCCATCTTCAAAACCCAAGGCAATATCGGCCCACTTAGCACCTTCAATTAAAGCCTGCTTAGATAGCGATAATGGACGACCACTACTTTCCTCATCGCCAGTAAACACCACACGAACTTGCAGCTGATCCAATAAGCCCTCGGCCTTCAAGGCTCGCAAAGCCGCCACCACAATCGTATTACCGCCCTTCATATCGGTAATACCGGGGCCTGCGACTTTGCCATCACCTAGATCACGGTATTCTTGAAAAGCGCTTTCTTTGGTAAAAACGGTATCCAAATGGCCAATCATCAAAATCTTCGGCCCCTTGCTGCCATAACTGGCCTGCAAATGCCCAGCTCTATTGAAGGCTTCACCCGGTAGCCATTCGGTACGAAAACCCAGTTCATCAAATTGCTGTTGATAGAGACGGCCAACTTTTTCAACACCGGCAAAGTTCATGGTACCGCTGTTGATGTTTACTGCTTGCTTCAACTCAGCGCTTGCCATAGCTAGCTGAGCCTCAACACGGAGCGCCAATTCTTCTTCTATAGCACTCAGTTCAGCCCTGGCAAAGGAAGACATTGCGAATACCGCCAAACACAGTAGCTTACAAGACGTCATTTTGTTCACATTCAAAATCATGGATTACACCGAAATACAGGCATTAAAAAATGAAACTTATCATATTTAGCAGTTTTGAACAGCGTACGACTAGCTCGGTTACTTAGCAAAAGCCCAAAGAAGGGAAGCAAAAGCAAGTATCCGAAAGCAACTAGCGGATATTTCACAGCTTTTGTAATTCTCAGCGTGGCAAACACGGCAACAGACGTACAAACGCCGACAAAACCGCTAATAAGTGAATTTAAGGGCTTGGTCTAATATAGAGCAGGTTTTATACTACAAAGCTTAGGAGTTAGCTTATCATTCAGTGGCTAACAATACGGGTACTTCCAAGGATTAAGGAGCTGCAAGTGAAGCATATTATTGTCGCTGTTTACGCCCTGCTGTTGTTGTTCACCAGCCAACTTAGCCAGGCCATTCATATTAATCCCAATGATAGTGGTCAGGTTTTGCTCTTCCCGGCTTATACCGCTGCCGAAGGACAATCCACCTTGCTCACTATTGTAAACAGCAAAAACGAAAGCAAAGCGCTTAGAGTACGTATTATGGAAGGCGTGAACTCTAAGATTGTGCTGGAATTTAACCTTTACCTTGCACCCTATGATCACTGGAGCGCCCTAATTGCCAGCACAGAAGATGGCGCCCATTTAGGTACCGCCGATTTTTCCTGCACCTACCCCGGTAATATTGGCATGCAGAAACTGGGGTCAGCCCAATTTACCCCTTTGCGTTTTGAACACTTCGCCCCGGCTAGCGATGATCAAGGGCCAGAGAGGGTAAGACAAGGGCATATCGAAGTTTTTGAAATGGGTGTGATTGACAGCAGCCAAACCGAGTTATTGGCCGGCATCAGCCGTAAAGGAAAATTAAGCAATGCAGGCTGCGAAACGGTAGCGGCCGCTTGGCAAGAAGGTGGCGCTTTTTTTGATGAAGCAAGCCTTAGCAAGCCCAGTGGCGGCTTGCACGGCACGGCCTCATTTATCCATGTAGCCGATGGCACCAATATCAGCTACAACGCCACCGCCGTTGGAGCCTTTTCCGACCGGGTTATACACACAAAGCCCGGCCATGAATCGCCCTCTTTTGTCGATACCAATCCCGCCACCGCAACCTTACACAGTAACGAAGGTTATCTGAATCTAGACTTTGCCAGCGGCCTAGAAGCGGCCAGTGCTATTTTTATGAAAGAGAAACTAGTAGGCGATTTTGTTAGAGCTGGAACGATTGATGCTAGCACACGATGGTATCTCAGCTACCCCACCCGTCGACATCATGTGTCAACAACACAGGCCACTGCACCCTTTACACAAAAAATTGATACAGAGCTGAGGTCGTGCGAGTCACCAGACTATCTCTACTACAATAGGGAAGAACAAGGAGTTTACATCAACTCAAGGTATGCAGATCCATTGCTTACTCCACCACCGGAAGCCAGCATTGGTACAACTTGCACGAATAGTATGGTATTTGAACTTAACAAAGACACAAGTGAATACAAAGACCACCCAGTACTTAGACCCGTGTTCGAAAATGGATATATAGTTGTTGATTTTCTATACAACACACGCGCGGGAAAAGATCCTGCCCACATTTTAAAAAGCATAGACACCCAAGCTAAAATACTTATAGGACTACCTGCAATAGGCTTCTCCACTCAGATTTATGTCAATGGATCGGTTGGTGGTGTCTTAGCGAATTATGCAGGTGCCATGAGGCTTATAGGCAAGCCCGCCATTAAAGACGCATGTTTAAACCAAGCTTCAGGTCGCCAGCTTTGCGACTAGACCACTAATGGCTTGCGAAGCCCTGTACATCAACAAGGAAGATTTAAATGGGAAATAGAGTAATCGTAAAAAGCCTATCTGGTGTTGTGTTATGGGCCATGCTATTCGCCAGCCAACTTAGCCAAGCCATTCATATTAACCCCAATGATAGTGGTCAGGTTTTGCTCTTCCCGGCTTATACCGCTGCCGAAGGACAATCCACCTTGCTCACTATTGTAAACAGCAAAGACGAAAGCAAAGCGCTAAGAGTGCGTATTATGGAAGGTGTAAACTCTAAGATCGTGCTGGAATTTAACCTTTACCTTGCACCCTATGATCACTGGAGCGCCCTAATTGCCAGCACAGAAGATGGCGCCCATTTGGGCACCGCCGATTTTTCCTGCACCTACCCCGGTAATATTGGCATGCAGAAACTGGGGTCAGCCCAATTTACCCCTTTGCGTTTTGAACACTTCGCCCCGGCTAGCGATGATCAAGTGCCAGAGAGGGTAAGACAAGGGCATATCGAAGTTTTTGAAATGGGTGTGATTGACAGCAGCCAAACCGAGTTATTGGCCGGCATCAGCCGTAAAGGAAAATTAAGCAATGCAGGCTGCGAAACGGTAGCGGCCGCTTGGCAAGAAGGTGGCGCTTTTTTTGATGAAGCAAGCCTTAGCAAGCCCAGTGGCGGCTTGCACGGCACGGCCTCATTTATCCATGTAGCCGATGGGACCAATATCAGTTACAACGCCACCGCCGTTGGGGCCTTTACCGAGCGGGTAATACACACAAAACCCGGCCATGAATCGCCCTCTTTTGTCGATACTAATCCTGCCACTGCAACCCTACACAGCAATGAAGGCTACCTAAGCTTGGATTTTGCTAGCGGCCTAGAGGCGGCCAGCGCTATTTTTATGAAGCCCCAGCTAAGTGGCGACTACACTATAGAAAATAGTGTTAATGCTAGAACTCGATGGTATCTCAGCTACCCCACCCGTCGGCACCATGTATCAACAACGCAGGCCTCCGCCCCTTTTACACAAAAAATCGACGCCGAGCTTAAGGCCTGCGAATCGCCGGAATATAGTCACTTCAATAGAGAATCCCAAGGTGTTCGGGAACCAGCCCTAGACTTCATAGCACGCCCCAAAATATTACATGATGTTATTGGCGCGAGCTGTACAAATAGCAGTGAACTGTGGTTTAAAAACAAAAAAATGGGCCCAGTCTCTAGCAATATAAAGGTGGCACATAACAATGGCCATCTGGTCATTGACTATAAGCGTAATAAGGAAAATGAAAAAAAACACATTTTAAAAAGCACAGCCCCCGACGCCAAACCACTTGTTGGTCTACCTGTTATCGGTATTTCTACCCATAGATATTTCAATGGTTCACTGAATGGGCTCTTAGCCAATTATGCTGGCGCCATGAAGCTTATTGGTAAACCCGCGTTTAAAGAAAAAGATCCCGAGCCGGGGACATGTTTTGACCCTTTTAAAGGCGTATATCCGTGTAATGACTAAACCCCAAGGACAAGGGCCAAGTTTTGCAGCTCACTGCCTATACTACCATCAAAGGGCATGCGGCCCTGCTGACTATTAACAATAAAAAGACAAAAAATACTCTTTCTATAGTCCAATTTAAGCGAATCTAATGGCTATATTTTTATCTTAGAGCTCTTTGTAACCAAAATATTCCTCCTAGATAACTGCTTTATCAAAAGGTTTTCGACATAGCTTAAAGGAAACCTAGCCTATCAATACCTCTTACCCTGCAAACTTGCTACCTATGATTGACATTTAACCACCGTTTATATTAAGAGCAATGTAGACACTCAAATCGAACTCTCAAAATTTTCTTACCCTCTATAATTATCGTGATAATTTTTCAGAAAAGCTTTCTGACCTTTTCAATCAATAAAATTTTATTATTCAGTAGAAATTCACACAACTTAGCAAAGCGAAAGGACGGCTAAAACTTAAACCTGAAACTGTTTCACCAGGTCTTTCACCTCATTTGAGGTGGCATCCATTTTCTTAATAGATGCTGACGTATTTTGAGCAAGTTTCTCACAATCCGTCGCAGCATCTGAAATAGTGTTTAAATTCTTGCTAATTTCTTGAGACGCACCAAACTGCTGTTCTGTTGCCACTGAAATCTGTCCAGATAGAGCATCCACTTGTTTGACCGATGCGTGAATCTTTTCCAAGGACTGTCCAGCAATATCGGCTATTCCCATAAGTTCGTTGAGCTGACTTTGGTTCGCCCCCATTTTGGAAACAGAAAGGTCTGAATTTTTCTGCAAACTCTCGATCACCGAGGCCACCTCAGAAGTAGATTCCTGAGTTTGCTGTGCCAGCATTCTTACCTCGTCCGCAACTACGGCGAACCCTCTACCTTTTTCTCCCGCACGAGCAGCCTCGATAGCCGCGTTCAAAGCCAATAAGTTAGTTTGTTCAGCAATGCCGTTGATGACTTCCAGTACCTTGTTGATTTGCAAAGCCGATTGACTAACATCATCAACAGTCTTTTTCATCTCGTCCAAGTTGAGCTTTAGACTATTTGCCTCGTTCACCACTTTGCTTACCGAGCTTAACCCGTCTTCCGCATCACCCCGGGCGATTGATATATTCTTAGCGACTTGGGACACATTTTCAGCAACGTCCTTTGAACTGTGAGACATCTCTTCGACAGAAGCTGAAACCTGAACACTTTCATTTTGCTGGAATGAGATTGCTTTCAATGTGGCTTCAATATCTCCCTGGATTACCTCACCTTGTTCGTTCAAAGTCATGACCGATTGATCCAACTTCACAATCATGTCAGCCTGAGTTTTAACAAACTGGTTAAAAGCTCGGGATAAGTCTCCTACCTCATCGGCCCGATCGGAGTTTAGGCGTGTGGTCAGATCTCCCCCTCCACTCGCGACTTCATTAAATTTATCAACAATGTGACTCAGGGGCCGACTGACCATAGCATTAATCAATCCATATACTACCCCACACATGACAAGAAGAAGAGCTAAGGCCGTGAGAATAGACTCCTGAGTACTGCTAAGCACCGGCGCAAGAACCTCTTGAGATTCAACCGTTGTTACCAATCCCCAGTCACCAGTGTTGATCGCTGTGTAAATCACAAATATTTCCTGACCATTAATAGGGTCAGTCCCCGTTGTCACACGGCTTTTGCTCCCACTTGTCGGTTTAACAAAAAGCGATTCTAACGCGGGATAGTCACTCAGTGGCTTCATCGATAATTCGTTAGCGCGACCTGTCGAGGTAATTATTTTCCCAAGACGACTGATTAAATAACTTTTACTCGAATTGTATGGCTTAAACCCATCAATTAGATCCAGCAAACTGTCGAGGCGGCGATCTACACCCGCGATGCCTTTGAACTCGCCGTCAATGATGATTGGGAAAACCTGCTCAACGAGTGGCACTCCCTCATACACATAGGGCTCTGTAATCAAGCCCTGAACATCTTTGCTTTTATTCGCTTCCCAAATTTCCTTCACACCCTGATAGTAGAGGCTGCTCTCCATATCAGCGAGAGGCGATAATTCGATACCGGTTTCAGCGCGTGAAAAATACGGTAGGAATCGTCCGTCCACACAACAGCTTTCCGTCGTGGCTTGTGCTAAATTTAGTTCTACAGAGGGTATGTCTAGCTGCGAGTTGGGCTCATAACCAAAATAAGCCCCCTGGTATTCTGGGTGAGTCAAGAGAATTTGCTGCGCAAACTTAAGAGACTGTTGATACGCTCCAAATAGACCTGAAACTTGGGTCGCCGCCATGGTCTCTGCTGTCGATACTGCATTGAAATTCTTACCATCAATCGAAGCTCCTAGAGCTTCCAACTCCACAGTCAGCTCTCGCAACGCTCCCTTCTCAACATCTTGGCGATAAGAACTCAGAAGCAAAGCTAGAGTCGTTACCAAAATAACGCAGGCCGGTAAGATACTGATTAGTATCGATTTGGAGCGTATTTTCATAATGTAGAAACCTCAAGTTTTAAGCATAGATCCGTGCGGCAAGCCACTACTGAGAAACAGTTAATCACTTTCATTTTCGCCCTGTAATAATTCATTATCGTAAGCACAGCCTTTGGAATCTTTCCTGCAATCTACAAGTAAGCGTTACGGCAGGACGCCAAAAAGCACCAGGCGTGAAAGAGATCTACTAATTAGCTTTTCGACCAGAATGGTCTAGACTTTAACCGGACTAATAAGAGGTATTCCACCCCAGCATAATCGGCGACACCTATAAGCCGGGCATCGACATTTTCATTTAGAGAAGGGTTACCCAAACACTATTAGCTTAAACTGGCTAAGCAACAGAGCCCACTGTGACACAGTTTTTCCCATTTTCTTTAGACTGATACAGAGCTTTATCAGCTCGGTGAAGTAGGGTTTCCATGCTGCTATCCGATGAGCTCAAAGAGGCAACCCCTAGACTTATGCTGAAGTTCAGGCTATCGCCATTAGCTAGCTTTACGCCTGAATGCTCTACACTTTCACGAATACCCTGGGCTAGCTTTAACGCCTCTTGTTCGGAAGTTTTTGGCAACACAATGATAAACTCTTCCCCTCCGATTCTGGCGACTGTATCAGAAGGGCGAATAGTTCTAGCGCAACAATCAACCACACCCTTGATCACATAATCTCCAACAGGGTGACCGTAACGATCATTGATGCTTTTAAAGTCATCAATATCGATAATAATCAAGCTTAGATTACGATTTGCACTTAAGGACTCAAAAAACTCCTGATCGTAATAAACGTCGAAATAGCGACGATTGTAACAATTGGCCAAGGGGTCTCGGTTGGCAAGATCAAAGTTCTCCCGAGACCGCTGCTCCAATGCAAACTGTGCTTGATCTCGACTACGACCATCGGCGGCGATAACCACTGCATAGAATACGGCTACTGCCTCACCCATAACTAAAAAATATAGGGATACCGGGTCAAGAATATGTTCGGCGGGCCCCGGCAGTAAATAGGCGATCAATAGCGGTAATAGCAACATCACAGCAATAACAGACAGCGACGCCGAAATCGTACTGCACAGTAAAATCACCGCAAATGTTGCCAATATCTGAGAAAAGACGAAATGGTAATTGGCGTCCTCTAAGCCATTATCAAAATACAAGGCATGTTGCATAGAAAATACCGCTGCCCCTAGGATCACTATAATATCGATGTGCTGTTTCATCGCCTTAAGCTTGGTCATTAAACCCAGCCCCGCCAAACAAAGGCAGGTAACAGAGCTTATTAGCAATGGTGAATATCTATCCGTGACAATTCCATCCAGTGCATAGACCTCCAGCAATGCCGTCGACATATACAGTAAAATCGACACAATAACGCCCTTTTGCGTTCTCGAATGCAGCTCAGAGTTGCGAACGGAATAGAAACTTGAATCGAACATCATATCTATATTCAAATAAAGCGAGTTACTTTAAGCATATCGTTAATACTGCCGTTCTGATTTGGACAAGCTATAAGTAAGCATCAAAAATGGGATATTGCAAACTTCTGTTGATCTGGTCAAATCGAGACGACCCGATATTAAACTCAGATTTCAAAAGATAGTCAGAATCCCCACGATAGATTTAAAACTGATAGAATAGAGTCCAATTCATAGATTTACAGAACAACATGAACCGACGTTTTACCCTAGCCCCCATAATGGACTGGATCAACGCTTCATTTACTTCAATAAATACAATAACTTACGTAAAAGATAGTTAGCTTAGTAGCACTTTTTCAGCACCAGTAGCTGAAACTCTAATCTATAAACGATCACTGAAAGTAACTCAATACCTTGAAACCATGGGTGATGTAAAGGTCGACTCTAAGTCACAGATAAAGGCGTACACTTTCCTATTCCTTTCTCACTCATTAGCCAAAACAAGACAAACCCTGAATTTCAGCAAGAATCGGGTTGAGTAATGAGCTGCTTCATTTCAGAATTCTGGGATTAGTAATGTTTAGGACTACATAAATGCCAGTTACGAGCTTCATCAGACTTCTAACCTTAGCTGCTATTTGGGGCGGGTCATTTTTATTTATGCGCATTGCGGCCAATCCGCTTGGGCCAGCAGCACTTATTGAAGCCAGAGTTGGCTTTGCTGCTATAACCTTACTTGTTATCTCTTTTTTTGTTAAAAGAAGCCTTAAACTTGGTTCAAATGCTAGGCACTTTTTTATATTAGGTTTTTTTAACTCGGCATTACCCTTTCTACTTTTTGCCTATTCGGCACAGGTTTTAAATGCGTCATCTTTGTCCATTTTAAATTCAACAGCGCCGATTTGGGCAGCAATAATAGCTGCTGTTTGGACAAAAACCACTTTAAGCAAAAGCGTCTCATTAGGGCTCTTTCTAGGTATTGTAGGCGTCTGTGTACTGGTCGGCTGGGACGCCGTTAATATTGGGGAGAATGCGACATTACCCATAGTGGCCGCTATACTGGCTTCGGTCAGTTACGGCATTGCCACAAACTACGCAAAACATGCTCCTACAGTTGAAGCTTTTGATAATGCGCATGGTAGCATGTGGGCTTCAGTTATTATCGTTTTACCTCTACTGCCATTCTTTCCATTAAGAGAGGCTCCAACTCAAGACATTTTAACGTCAGTCGTTCTGCTCGGAGTAGTCTGTACTGGGCTTGCTTATTTGCTTTACTTCCGTTTAATCTCTGACTTAGGGCCATCATCAGCCCTTTCAGTAACTTTTTTAATACCGGTATTTGGTATCTTTTGGGGACATATCTTCTTAGATGAAGAAATTGGATTAAATACTATTATTGGTTCAATCTTAGTAATTGCTGGAACTATGTTTGTGACTGGATTCATCCAAAGGCTCACGTTTTGGCAAAGGGCTCCATATCATGAACAAAATTGAATCGCATCGTCACTATAGTGTTGTAGAGCAGGCAATTCGTTATATTCATGGTCATTTTGATAAACAACCATCACTTTCAGATATCGCTAAAGCTGTGCATATGAGCGAGCATCACTTGCAGAGAGTATTTTCAGAGTGGGCTGGGATTTCACCTAAACGATTTTTACAATCGATTACTAAACAAGCAGCAATTGATGCCTTGAAGAGTAGTAGTAATTTAATTGAAGCAAGTCAAAACGTTGGCTTATCTGGCACAGGGAGACTGCATGATCTTATCGTGACATGTGAAGGTATGACCCCAGGTGAAATAAAAAACGCGGGTAGCGGCGTATCAATTGAGTATGGCGTGATTTCAAGCCCGTTCGGAGAGGCTGTTCTGGGATGGACAGCCAGAGGGATTTGCTATCTACAGTTTGTTGTGGACCAGCAACAAATTACTATCGATAATTTGTATGAACAATGGCCTAAGGCGGCCTTCACACTAAACAATGAAGAAGCAGAGAAGCTAAGTCGAAAAGTATTCTCATCACCACTTGAGCGAGGCAATATTCATTTAGTCCTTAAGGGGACGAACTTCCAAGTAAAAGTTTGGGAAGCACTAATAAACACCCACCCTTCACAACAACTTTCATATTCTCAAGTGTCAACATTAATCGGCTCACCGAGAGCATCAAGAGCTGTTGGTACGGCTTTAGCAAACAACACAATTGGGTACTTAATACCTTGCCACCGAGTGATAAAAAACAACGGTGAACTAGGTAACTATCGTTGGGGAAGCGATCGTAAAGCCGCTATTCTTGCGTGGGAAGGAGCTTTAGTGAAATAAGCAAAGTCACGTATGTGTGCAACCTACGCAAAACCCCTGTATAGACTTCCTCGAATTTTGATAGGCGCGACCTGAATTTGAGAGAGCCCTCACCAAAGAGGGCTCGAACGGGACAACCAAATTAAATGAAATTACCTTAATAAATAGATTCTTTTACCCGCAGCTCACTTCCCAGTATTACAAAAATATTTGTAGTAAATATGTAGCACTGCCAATTAGTGTTAGAATAGTCCCCTCTTTATTAAATATCTTTTCAGGCGACCCCACTAAAAAATGGTAGCACCCAAATCAAAACCACCAAAAACTACCGACCATTCCAGACGATTTTCTCTGGCCCCCATGATGGATCGGGGCAAGCATTAGTTATTTTGTGTATTTTCATACACATACAAAGCTAAAGCCTCCATTGGTTGCATTTTGGTTGCACTGATTCTTGAAACCAATACTCTTGAGTGAGATCAGTTCAAATAGCGGGTGTAGCCTGATACGCGCTTACATGCGTTCAACTTTTTGCGCAACGGAACCGATAACGACCAAGATACCCCGAGAGGAATGCATGAAATACTACTAAGATCTCTCTGATAAAATCCAATCTACAATCGGCAACCTTCCCACCCTTAACTCGAGTTCATCGACTAGCCGAGAATCCCACAAGCGTATAGATCTACCTCTTTCAGCCCCAAGCGCAATTACTCGAGTCTCTAAGTCAGAAGTAACTATAAATAGCTTAGTTATCATTTAACGAGGCGTGTTATATCCATTCTGAGGCTTAACCCAATCAACCCTCATTATCCTTTTTAAATGGTGAGACCTGCATTATTCCTACAAATTTAAATAAGCTCTAAAGTAGTATTATTGTCCAGTTATAGGTTAATAAAAATAACACCCCAAAAACACGCAGGCGTCAAATGGTATTCATGTTGCTGAATCCACCATCCTTCCGATGAGACGTAATGACAATTCAGGACTATGAAAATATAGAGGATCGCCCACCCCGAAATGGAACACCTCATGTATAAAACATCTTCCATTGTCCAAAAAGTGTATCTTGATTTCAGAAGTTAAAGAATGCAAAAAACCGGCATCCAAAGTGTAACGACATATGATATATTACTTCATAAACGGATCCGAAATTAGAAGCACGAATAACTCTGACAAAGAATAAACAAGGATATATTATCTGGCATGAAATTAAATCTTAGCCTTAACCTTGAGGATATTAACCAAATAATTATCGGCGCATTCGCTTTAGCAGTCCCTATTTCATTTTCAGAAGAGGCCTGGAGACTTGGAGAATCCCTCCCCAACCTAAATTTGGGCCTCTTATTTCTATTATCTATTTTATTTTTAGCGATATTTGCTTATCAGAATGTCTTTCAGGGGAACATTAAATTTAGAATCCTTGTTTATAGCATTAGAATTTTTATAGCGTATATTATCGCAGCCACAGTTGTAGCTTTGGTTTTATTATCGCTCAATAAATTTCCCATTTTGGAAGATCCTTATATAGCGATAAAACGACTCATCGTTATTACAATGCCCGCATCGATGGGAGCAATAATTGTAGACAGTTTTGATAAAGAGTAATTATGAAAAAGTACTTTGAAAATCTAGCTAAAGCTTTACTTGGGCAGCCGTATAAAGAGCTCAGTTCTGGAGAGCAAAAAGTTATTGAGAGCATTGCTGAAAAGACTTCTGTCTCGGAAGATATAAATGAAACTTTCGAGGAGGGATTAACATTCGGGCAGATAGCCGCAGATAAGATCGCTGCATTTGGTGGATCGTGGACTTTTATAGGCATATTTTTTGCGTTTATTATGATATGGATTGTCTTAAATACTGGCCAGCTTTTAGGATTACACAGTTTCGACCCCTACCCTTATATACTGCTCAATTTAGGACTATCTAGCCTAGCCGCCTTTCAAGCACCTATAATAATGATGTCACAGAACCGACAATCTTCTAAAGATAGATTACAACAACAAGCTGCATTTGAAGTAAACTTGAAGTTAGAGCTAGAACTAAAACTATTACACGAAAAATTCGACCGAATTGAAGAGACATTAGAGAAAAAATGGAATTCATAATCCCAATTCTTGCCATTGCAGGATTACTTCTAAGTATAAAGTTCACAAACTCAGCTATAGCTAGGTTTGGGACCTCAAAATCCGTTAGTCAATATAGGGTGAAGTATATATCTAAAACGATTAATCTCGTACTTATTGCCTTCTACACCACTCTAACGATAACTTTCTTAGGCCTAGAATACACACAGATAACTATATTTTTATCGTCTATATTTGCTGTTTTAGGTGTAGCTCTTTTTGCACAATGGTCGATACTGAGCAACATCACCGCCAGCCTTATTATCTTCTTTGGTTTTCCCTATCGTGTCGGAGACAAGATTAGAATACTAGATAAAGACTCTGAAATCGTTGGTGAAATTGAAGAAATAGCGTTGTTTCATGTCTTAATTAACACCAGCCAAGGCCTAGCAACATACCCTAACAACTTAATTTTACAAAAAGCAGTTATCAAAAACCCGACGAACAGCTGATCCTTGAGCCGGTAGCAAGCCTCCAATTTTACTTGGTGAGTATTACTCCTTATCCAATTTGTCTTCCCCTTGGATTCCGGGACTTTCCAAATAAAGCACCTCAAGAAAGTCTCTAGTAATCTTTTGCTCTAGCTCAACGGCATCATGTGTTGGGCAGAAAATTGTTATCGAGAAATCCAGCCTTCCGAGCTCAGTAGTGGTAATACGCACACTGGGCCCAGGTCCATGTAGAGTTATACCCAATCTATTTTCAATAAGACCGCTATAACGTTCCGCCACTTCACTGAACGATTGGCAATATACCTCAGACTTTTCAATCAAATAGTCAACATATTTAAACGGGTTTTCTCCATTTGGAAGACATACGATAGAGAATGAGTGAGCCACATATCGGCGCATAAAATTTAAATTTGCAACACTATGGGATACAAATTGATTATTAGGAATAACCAACGTCCTACCCGTGTAAGAATAGCCATGAGACTCCATATCGACCTCCAGCAGGCTTGTACTCAACCAATCACTTCGTATAACTTCCCCGTTTGATTCCCCTACTTTAATCCAATCCCCTACACTGAATAACCTTGTGCTAGCAAGGTAAAAAGCGCCTATCACACACTGTATAAACTCACGGGCAGCCAAGACAAGAGCTACGGAAAACGTAGCTATAGACAGAGCTACAAACCGTATTTCAGACAGCCAAACCACTATTAAACCTACAAACATTAGCAAGCTGGTTACATTGCTAATCGTATTTATCAGGCGTTTAGGCAGTTCGTTTTCACCAGCGGGCCTTGACTTCAAGAAGAACACTATTAGAAACCTGATAATAAGCAAAGCCAATATCAATACCACTGAGGCGACCAGCTTGTGCTTATTTATCAAATCCAATAGCAAGAAAAACTCCGGAAACTCCATGGCTCTCCCTTCACAATATTATTGATATTTAGTTTTCGATCTTCTAACTTTGAATCACTTACTCTAAGCCGCAACACCATTTGAATGGGCGTATTTCTTCGGAAACGATCTATCACTTGAACGAATACAGCTCATTAGATAATCGAGTACAGGAGTGTTCGCAACTGGTTTTTCCAGAAACTCTGGAAAAAATTTTGGTGCCTTCACTAATTGTCGATCAACCATCTCATTAATGATGGGCAAATAGGCAAAACCTGTCTTGCCCACGTAAAGGTTTTTAATGTCTTGCGTCTTTATTGTTTCTAAAGCCAAACCAACACCATTGAGATATAAATAATCTTTAGTAAAACCACCACCACGATGCACTCTAACGGCTAACTTGAACGCTTCGCTCTCTGAAAGTCTATGTTCTTCATGTAAAAAAGCATAAGTGTGTCTGAAATCACCATATTTCAGCATTTCTTTCACAGCAAGAACCCTCAGGGCTAGACCGCGAAGGCGTTTAAGGCTCATGTTTCCAGATTGATACTCGTTAAGAATTGCCAGTCCTTCCTGCGTCAATGTATTGCCAGGTAACCCCAAAGAGAAAACCTTCAATCGTTGTGAAGCCGCATTCAGTGTCGTGGCCATATGCACACCCAGCTCATGGTGCAATAGGCTTTGAGCTTCGGTATTGCTTAACTTCAGATTCTTAGCAATAAGCACAGCCTTACGGCTATTTGATACCATCGCTGAGGCGACCAATTTCGCACTGCTTTCTACCTTACACCCCATCCCCCATTGGCTCGCGGCCTCTTTAAAGCGACTAATTAGCTGTTCGGTTGTGACGCGCTCTTCATCTTCGTGTCCTATTCCATTTGCATGAAGTAAAAAGCGAGCATTTTGCTCATCACTAATAGTTGGTTCTCCATAGTATTTGAGGGATTCATATAGAAAGTCAGCCTGGCCTGCTTTTACCAGTAAATCAATTTTTTCACTCAAACCATCTATCACATCACGGTAAAGTGATTGAATGCTAGGATCTCGAATAGTATCTACGGGTAAGCGGTAAAGTTTCTCACGAAACTGATATGGATCAATGTCTAGAGGGCGATATTGAAAGCTAGGCTGGTACTTTCCCTTACCCTTAAAGAAACATTTACTTTCAGATGGGATATTTATCGGGTTAATGTAGTACAGAGTTTCTAGGCCCTTGGCTAAGCGGTACAAAGCTCGGTCAACTTTGAGAATCGACGGGTCCATCTTCTCCGTCAACATGTCAGATTTTGTCACACGTCGCTTAGACGTGAATCGGCGCGAGAAAATGGCCGAAATATCCACTAGGCAGTTCTTGAACTGCTGGCTCATAGCCTGCATCACCAATGGGTAGAGCTCGCCAGTCATTTCATCCATGAAGATCTTTTTTACCTCCAGAGGCAAAACAAGGCTATTTTGGAAGCGGCTGTTGATATGTGCAATCAAATACCCTCGCCCATGAAATACCCCGTTTTCCCTAAAGTTTACAGGCAGATTGGGTAATTCAATCTTAGATAACTTTGACACGCATAAGTCAACGACGTACTGCCATCGTTCTTTGTCAATTTGTTCTGTACCAAGATTAAAAGTAGGACTGTCTTCAGCTTGACGTAAAAAATTGTATGAGTGAACATCAAAGATTAACGAAGCTCCAAATCGTTGTTCGATAAAACTCACCAAGGCATCCAGCACTCGATAGAAAGACTGGTGCTTTTTAATACTGATATTTCGCTCTTTCAAAGGGAGCTTTTTCGTCCAAACCTCTTTGCCCCAAGCCGTCTTGTATAGACAGCTAGAGATAGGGCGATTTAAATCATACTCATAACGAGAGTCTTGAGCGACCAAAGTAATCGGCATAGCTTGGATAAGCTGGTCAGTGTACGGGTCCTCTTCATATAAGCGCTCACCTTCATTAAGTAAGCATAAGTCTTCTAGCCTTGACCTAAACTGATGCCCTGCATGTATCGCTGTGCAAATGGCAGGAGTATGGGATTCTACCTTGAGTAGAAAACTGCCGTCTTCTATCTCGCACTCAAACAGCTCACCGGCCGTAATTCGCTTAATGATCTCCGCTTCAGATAACTTCAGCATCTTCAATAACCTTACGAAAATTGTTTTTTCTTTCAATCACCATTTCACGCGTAGACACTACATTTTCAACAAAGTCGATAATCGTCTTTTGCAGTTTCACACGATTCAATTTATTGATTCTGGTGATACCTCCTGGGCTTAGCACATTCACCTCGATCAGCTTGCCATTGATAACGTCTAGGCCAACAAGATATAAACCATCACGGACGAGTTGTGGTCCCAAAGCCTTGCAGAGCGCTTTTTCTTCTTTTGTGAGTACGTGCTTAACTTCTTTGCCTCCGGCATGGATATTTGAGCGAATATCTTTATCTGATGGAACGCGCTTCATGGCACCAATGGGTTCGCCGTTGAGCACTAATATACGTACATCTCCTTCGGAGGCGCCTTCCACATACTCCTGCAAAATCACATAATTCCCCTGATCTCGTCCAATATAGAAATCTAAAAGGGATCGAAAGCTACGGGAGGCGCTTTTTTCTACAACGATGACGCCCTGACCACCGTAGCCAGCCAATGGCTTCATAATCATTTGATCAGTTGCCGATTCTTCAAGTACTTGCTCTAGGTACTCCTGACTCTTCGACACGTGAGTCACAGGGATAAAGCGTGCAGCCTCGCCACTGAATGATGCGGGATATAGCTTGTTATTCGCGATGCGAAGACCATCGATATCATTCATGATAAAAACGTCGTTACGCACGGAATCGAGGAAGTTTAGTGCTGTAGTATCTAGCGGTGGATTGGCCCGCATAATAATGGCGTCAAAGCCAGCTAAGGGCAGCTTACAGCGCTTGAAATCGGCATTCTTATAAAAAGAAGGAATGCTAGTACTTACTTTGGTCGATTTCTTCAATACATTACAATATGCATAGGCCACGCTATCGCGAATAGTCAGGCTATTGGGCGTTGTTATTGCAACAGTGATGTGCCTCGAGGCAACCTCATGTATTAACCTTAATGTACTGTCGGTTTCGGGTTCTATTCGATCCCACGGATACATCAAAAAGCAAATTTTCACAGTAGTTCTCCCAAAAGCCCTTTATAGGTCCTCATCAAATACTAAATCTGAGCCGCTTGCCTCAGAAACTGAAGGGTCTGCTTTGCTTGGCGAGGAGACCGCTGCCTGACCTTGGGTTTTTTCGCAAAACCGCAACCAAGCCTTCTCATGAGAGCTATTAGCTGCCTTTTCACCCCGACAAACCAAAATAAAGCCCCTTTCTTCTTCTGTGTTGGCTTCTCGACTGCCATCGCACAAAGCTTGATACGCGCGGCCATGGTTTTCTAATAGAGAAACTTGTTCTCGAGTGAACTCTCCACTGCGACTTAAGCCGTAAGGAAAGTGCTCTTGTGCATAAAATTTGCTATTACACGCAAAAGATGAAGTTTTCATATCAATAGACATCTTTAATAGAGGAATTGGACTAGGCGAGATTATTTACTTGTGTCTATAGACTGTAAAATGATAGATTTTTCTTGTTATCGATAGATTATTTTGATCGAACTGGTGTACTGATGAATACAGACTTATTGCGGACATTTCTTGAGGTGGCCAAAACCCGCCATTTCGGGCATGCCGCTGAGAATCTATACCTTACTCAATCAGCAGTAAGTTCTCGTATCAAGCAGCTAGAAGACACCATGGGAGTTAAGGTGTTTACTCGCCAGCGTAACAATATTCTGCTAACACCGGCTGGCGAGAGGCTTATTTCTCATGCTGAAAACCTGTTGGCTATCTGGCAATTGGCCGTGCAAGAGGTGGGGGCCCCTAAGCAGCAAAACCTCCAGCTTTCTATTGGCGGTACATCTAACCTTTGGGACACTTTTTTACAGTCGGTTTTGCCCAAACTTGCCTTCGAGTTTCCAAATCTCTATATGCGTACAGAGATCAATCAATCACAGCACCTTATCCGCTCATTACTTGGTGGCAGATTAGATATTGCTGTGGTATTTGACGCCCCCACTAATATAGACCTTGAGTCCAAAAAGATAGGCCACCTAGAATTGATAATGGTATGTAATGTTGCCAGCATTCAGCTTTCGGACGTTCCACGTATTGGTCATGTATTTGTTGACTGGGGTACGGCATTTAATCTACAGCAGGCACGCTTATTTACGGAACCCGTCGCCCCCGTGCTCCATACCGCTCAGAGTCACATTGCCCTGGAGTTCGTATTAAGCCATCAGGGTGCGGCCTACCTACCAAGAGCACTTGTACAACCGCACCTAGAACAAGGGCACCTGTATCAAGTTGAAGGGGCGTTCGAGATGCGGCAGGACGTTCACATGGTATATGCAAAGGATGCCGATAAGACCATGCCATTAGGGCCCGCCATACGGTTTATCGAGGAGCTAGATATCAAACCAGAGTTGCCCATATCCTAGGTAACACATTGATTCAAAAACTAGTATCTCTAGGGTTTACCCTTAACCAACAGACCTTAAGCATGCAACCTTTAACTGCTATAAAATGTAGCTTGTTCCCGCGAATTTCCACAAAAAAGACTATCTATTAGCTGCTAGCTTTTTCTTACTCATCACCAATTCGAAAAGACTGGTAGCTTAGTAACTGCTAGGTTTTTATATAACGCGCTCTTAATACTCCACCGCTCAGATAACATAATTAACATACAGACAATTTTCTCTACACTAAATAGTTTTGAAATTGAGCTTATTCAAGAGGGGAAGATTGAATTTAGCCTACCTTAGCCGCCGCTTATTCCAGCGCCATTGCCTACCGCTAAACCGACAAATCGGATGACACAGTTGAATGAAGATAAGGCCTAGGGGGCGATACAATCGAAGTGCAAAGCGCACTCTATGGATAGCGTACTCCACAATTCGCAACACTCTATTTAGACAATAATACGCTAACCGTATAATCATCTAGGTAACGTACCAGGCTTTGATATCCACCCCTGCCCAATTTCTGATGAAATAATTTAATAGCCCCACCCAGAGAAAAAAGCAACTGCAGGCAAAGGGACTGCAGTTGCATAAGCAGCTTAACTATTAAGCTTTGCTCGGCGTGAACCAAAAGTAAACATCAATAAGGCTAAGAAAACAGCTCCATAGATAGGTAAGCTGGGCACTGAATGAGAAGAAACTCCAGCCGAAGGTAAGCCGCCGCTACTCCCCCCGCCAGATGGTGCACCAGACGAATAGAAAATCCAGTTACTAGGAGCACTTGCTAATAAAGGAGGGTTTAACAACAAAAATTGATTTGCACCAAGGTTAGAAGAGTAGAAAACAGGGCCCAATAAATCCCAGTCAACCAATAAGCTTGGGTCACTCCCGACGGTGACTGCCCCTGCTGATGAGTTACTTCCCGTGATACCATTGGGTACAAGGGTCATGTTTCCTGATGTATCGCTTTGAAAGGTGGTGGTTGTACCGGTAGCATTTAGGATATAGCTTGGAGCTTGGGTATTAATTGTGCTAACCCTAACACCATTCAGAACAAAACTTACTTCCTGAATATCACTAACTGCCCAGGTTTGATTCAACCTAGAATTACCACCATTATCGAGCGTCACATAAAAAGTTACGGGAACACTGTTGCTACCTGAAAATATGCCGGTATTACCATTGGCTGCGGTAAACGTGGTAATGCCATACACAAATGGATCTGCAATTACAGAGGTGCTAAATAGTGACACTAGCATAAAAGCTATAGCTTTAATTTTATACATATATAAGTCTCATTAGTTAAATAAGTTAGAAGCTACGATTGATTGAATTTCCAGTTGATGGTTCGAATTCGACAATGCCAATCAAATCCTGTCCAAAAAGAAGATTGCCAGTCTTTTTGTTTAGCCACATTGGGCCGTAGTTAAGAGAGTTGATTCTTATCGGGCCACCCATACACAGGGGGTACCACGCCCAAGGGAACTTTTTTCCGCAACTCTTGTGGGCAATGAGGTACTTTTTCTTTGCGGGATCAAAGGCGGCAATAGAAACAGAGTTCATCTTTCCAGAAACCCAAAATACCTTCCGTTCTTCGTCCCATGCTACCCGTCTCCATGCGGGTGGTTTAGGGCCTTTACGTGCTAAAGCTTTTCGGTTGCCATTGTTTGGGTCTATCTCGTAAAAGGTCTTCTCCCCACTGGAGTGCGTGAAAATTTTCCCGGCGTGGATATACAAACCTAGCATTGGGCCTCGTAGATCAAAACCTCTGCCTACTTTAAGATTATCGTCGCGACTACCACTCAAGGTGACAAAGTTACAAGTTGATCCATCTGATGAAATACGTGCTATACCTGTGCCACCCATTTTGTTGTTGCTAAACGTGAGTAGGAACGAGCCATTTGATGGATCTACAGCGAAAGCCTCTTGTGTGTACTGGACATACTTCTGAGAATCGTTTCTAACTATCTTTCTGCCTGAAGGGCACTGGCCATAGCTATTATCTCTGCCAGCCCAAATTAACTTGCGTTCACCAGTTTTGGGGTCAATTTGCAAGATTCTTAAGCCACCTCCTTTAACCTGCTCATGGGAGAACCCGTACCAGTATCCATCTTTACCAGCTTGAACATCTTTTAACTTAAAAAAACTGGGTCCTTTAGCAATTACATGGTGCCCATATTCATCTTGAGCATCTCCACTCACAAAACGGCGAGACCAATCAGACATATCGTAAGCTACAATTAAGCCTCTAGACTCTTTTCCTGAGCCCCATTGAACAGAAGCAATAAGCTCATTGTTTTTATAATCAATGAAACCACCGGTTAACCGTGAATTATAATAGTTTGCGAATGAAGGCCCCTTACCAATATTAACACCCATATTTCTAGCGACTTCAGTTGGCCTTTGACAAACGTTTAGACCACTTGAATTTGAGCGATTTGAGCCGCAGCGGCAATCAGCAGGCAGTGCTGTTTTGTGTTTTATATATTGCTTCAATTTGCAGCTACGGGTGGCAAACTCAGAGTTCTCATCCTGCAAGGAGATATCATTTGCCAATGCAAAGTTACAAACAGCCGCATTTATTGCTAAAAGCAATATGAAAAAAATTATTCTCATTTCTTCCTCTAAATCCGTTAAGGCTCTAAACCCATACCGCCTGTTGGTAGAGGCTTGCTGGGTTTATAAGGGCGCGGAGTTTATTCGAGTAGGAAAAGCCCAGCAATCAGAGGTTGGTAGCAGTTAAAATATGACTGATGTAAACTAAATACGCTTTCAAAGCACTGATGCTCAATAGGTTTCACCATTGAGCTACCGACGATCACGACAAACAGAAATAGCTGTTTACTACCCATTAGGGGGAAAGGGCTATACGAGTCGACTTCACCATTAAGAGCTTTATAAATTGATGGAAGGCAGTATCAACAATTTCAGGCATCTTGATCAAATAGTAGGCGAATTTTTTGAGTTAGCGTTGAAGGAACCTTACGCTTCCTTTAAGGAAGCGGCTTTTAAACTATTCGCGGAACATCTAGATGCAGACAGCGGTGTATGGATAACAAGAGCCGAGCAACAAATACCATTTTATGAACAAGATGCCCTAACCTTGAATCTTCCGAAAGGGTTTATAGAGGACTACCATGATTTATCTAGCGTCTCTCAACAAGTTCAACAAATATTTGGAGTGATGCTAGGAAATTTAGGGCACACTAAAGATATACTTGATATCTTGCCAGAAGAAGATTGGCTTGCATCAGATATGTATAAGCTCTATTGCGAAAAGTATCAGCTGTACCATTCGCTAATAACTGTTACAGTGGCCCCAGAAAATCAACTAATGCATATTATTACTTTGGCTCGTCACAATGAGCAAAAGCCCTTTTCTGTCACGGAGAAGCAGATTAAAGAGTTTTTAGCTCCCAATCTTTGTGCAGCTTTAAAACTAAATATCCTAGATGGATTTCAAGCGTCACCTTCGAAACCAGGACTTTTGAAGGTGGTAGTGGATCATTATGGAAATTTGATAGAAGCGGATGATGAGTTTTGGCGTTTCGCAGATGAAAACTCATTGATAAATCAAGGTAAGTTAGCTATTCCGAGACCGATAGTGGATGAGTTTACTATTGGCGATACAAGATTTAGGGCTGTTAGCGCTAGAGGTTTGCTGTACCTCTATGCGACAGCGAATGAAGGAATTAGTCTAACCAAAAGACAGCGAGAAATACTGAGCTGGGTGACAAAAGGGCTTTCTAATAAAGAAATTGCGGATAAATTGGGTATCAGTGAGGCGACAGTTAAAAACCATGTCAAATCTATTCTAAAGACCAAAAACTGCGAATCGAGAGAGCAAATCATTTCTAGGTCGATTAAAAAAATTTGATATGTCTGTACTACAGATCAGCAAGCCACAGGCTAGCCTTCAACTTGGCAAGGTTGTAGCTAAAATATATAGCTTTATCCATATTTTAGATCAACAGAGTTTTAGGGCTGAGTGCATAAACCACATTCAAAAAGAGTTGAGTATCAGTGGACTCCATTGGTTCACTTCTTTTGGAGAGGGAAGCGGATTAAATAGTCGGGAGGGTGAAATTTCATCGCCGATCACGTTCATGGATTCATCTCTGGAGCAAGCTCAATCCAGTTATCTGAATTATTGTGAAAAAAGTAATTGCCGGCATGCTATATATATAGACGTAAATAAAGAATCTAGCGATGTAGATGATAGTTTATGTCCGTTGGAAATTCTTGGACCACAGTTAGTACAAGCTCATCGATTACAGCTACTTTATGCAGCCTTACGGTATTGTCGATCCTTAGATTTTGATTTTTGTTTATTTGATTTTGTGGATAAAGTTAGGGGTAGCTCTGATAACCTTTGTAGCGAGACTTCTTATAAAGAAGGGTTTTCATACGGTGAAAATGCAATATTATTTGGTGGAGAACTATTAGGCTATCGCTATTTGGAAATACTTCAGATACCAGAGATTTTCAATAGCCTCAGTAATAAAGAAAAGAAAATCACCTTCTTTGTCGCAAAAGCCAAAACTAATAAAGAAATAGCTTTGGCTCTAGAGTGCTCTGAGAAGACGATTGAAAACCAACTGACAACTATATATCGAAAACTAAGCATTCGCTCACGTGCGATGTTAATTCACAATTTAAAATCATATAAATAGAAATTTTCGGCATTTGCTGGCCAAGCATCAAATGCCTAGGTATTAATCATTGGCTATCTAACAACTATTTTCTAAAGCTTCTAAAAATACAGCTCTATTCTTAAAATGTATCCAAATCTCATCTGTTAATTTTGAATCATAAAATATTTAATACACTGAAGTAGGATAATAAAGCTCATCAAAACTAGATCTCAAAGGTTGATTTATTTTGACTTTAGAGTAACAGGGAATCGATTTAATCAATCTTTCTTGACGGCGCTAACTTTTGCATATACAGATGGCGATACACCCTGCCAGCGTTTAAATGCTCTTGTAAAACTCCGCACATCGCTATAGCCTAGTTGTTCAGAGATCTTATTTATTTCCCAGCCCCTCAATAAGAACTTACAAGCTATTGCGTTGTTACATTCGTCTCTTATTTCTCGAAAGCTACTACCGTATTCTCTTAATCTACGCCTGAGTGTTGCTACACTGATATCAAGGCATTTAGCAATGTATTCTTGTTCAACTAGGACGTATTTAGCGCTAGCAGTAAGTAACTTACCTTTACAATGACGTAAGAAGTTAGCCTTGTCTTCGTCATGCACTAATTTTATGAAATATTCATAATAATTTTTTTGAACATCGATAATATCTTCTACAGATTGAAGACGTATATCTAGGCTGGCTTGGCTGATCTCATAGCTAAGCTCATATTGTTGTCTTGAAAACTCCAGCTCACAACTGAATATATCTAGATGATGCTTGTATTCTGGCTGATTCTTTCTTTTGCTCCCCACTCGAGTGGTTTTCAGTGGGCGGCCACACAAGTATGAAAGGGTGCAATGAATACCAAGTAGCGCTAATTCAATTGCCAATGGTACGGCTTCAATTTGATAGTGAAAATTTTTGTCGTCTACAACATAGCTAATAGTATCTCCTTCCTTGATAACTAGGTTAAACTCACCTCCGTGAAGAATATTGTAGCTTTCAGCCAAGGAAACCAGTGCTTCCTCTAAGGTTTTACAATTCTGTAATGCGGAAAATATTAACTTTGTACTTCCTTTTCTCAGTTTTCTTTTAGAGATTGAGTAGCTTTCATCAAACGTAAGAGCCTGGTGATTTGCAAGCATCTTTAGAGCTTGGGGAAGCGCCACAAGATCACTTACATTGCTCTTTTCATTTTCGGGCTCGGTTAAATCTCCAATAGGATTATTTTGTGAATAACTTAAAATTTCCGATTGGTTTGTGTTTATAACCGTACTGTTTAAATCGCTTAATAAAGTGTCTAGCTCACTTGCACTGACAAAGTATGGCCCCACGTTTTACCTAAATTCCTATTTCTATTCGCCATGAACCCATGTAGGCCATTTACTACATTAAACCACTATTCAGTGATTGTTTAACGAAGGGGACCAGTTGCAAGGCTGCTACATAATCTATGCTGACAATTATATGTAAATTGGCTCTGTAATGTACTTTTATTTGTATCTTTTTGTATCAAATATTTTAGAAAGTGCTAATAGTTAATATCCATAAACCCGCATATGTAATTCCCCTAATCGCAAATAAGCAAATCCCCATGATCGAAAATGTTCCCTACTGTCGATCAATAAGGTCATCGGAATTCCTATGCGTTTGTGTATGATTGCGCCCGAATTAAGTGGTAGTAAAAACGTAGTTACTGCGAGTGAATTAGATTCTTTGAAATCAAGAACAGACTAAGTTCGATACAACAAGAACAGACTAAGTTCGATACAAAATGAAGGACGAATCCTCGCTACTGCCTAAACATACCGGTTCTAAATGCCCTGATTTACAACAACCATATTATTAACAAAATAAGTAATTGGAGATCCATTAATGCTCAAACCCACCTTGGCCAAACTCAAGTTATTAGCCATCTCTATGTCGACGATGCTTATGTTTGTACATAATACCAATGCGCAGCTCTACACTAATGATTTTGGTGCGCCGCTAATTACGGTAAGTGATTGTGATGACTGCTTCGAGGGCCCCGTGTCATTCCCAGGAGGGTCTAGCATTAATTTCTTTGGGAATAATTACAACGGTTTGTATATTAGTAGCAATGGATATGTAACCTTTGGTATAGGTGGAACCTCCTATAGCGCTGATCCATTAAACATCCAATCAATTGCGCCTATGATAGCGGGCTCCTTTACGGATCTAGACAGTACCACTGACGCCCCTTCACTCATTTACCTAAACATATCTACACCACACCAATTAGTCGTGACCTACGTCGAACTTGGGCATTATGACGAGAACTACTCGGTCAGAAGTACATTTCAGTTAGTCATAAGATCAAGCGCGTATAGCGTTGCGGCAGGAGAAGGGCAGATTGGTTTTTTCTATGGACAGGTTACTGACCCAGCTGTTACTAGTGCAGGCTTTGGTGACGGTTTGCCAACAAGTAATCCTGGTGAGGTTGCGATAATATCAAGGGCTTCGGGTATTGCATTAAATAATCGAGCTCCAGCTTGGTATAACTTAGGCGTAAACGGTGTACCAAATTCGCCGGGTGCTCAAAGTGCCCAATCTGTACCGGCGCTTCCAATACCGTTGCTAATTATTCTGGCATTGACTTTTTTTCCTATAGCGGCTGGCCGAATTAGGAAGCAATCGAGCGTCACTGCTAGATATTAGCTATATCTCTATTAGTAAAATACAGAAAAACGGCTCCCTTGTGGAGCCGCACATGTAGTTTATTCCTTATTCATACTTAGGGAATGACTAGCTCTATGTTTTGTTACTCACACAGTGAGCATCGCTACAATTCTCCAGATCATTTTATTAGTTATTATTGCGGCTAATATAGAGAGCAAGATAGACGGAATGGACCCAGAAAAGAGATCAATATCCATGTCCGCTGCAAGGTAGCTAAAAGGTACATCAATCTCGATACAGGCTTGATTGTCGGTGTCAATCTGTGTTGTCTAGGGATAATGGAGAAAAACTAGATTTTAAGTTTAAGCTACTAAACACTGGGCAGCACCCGCTTGCTCCCCCCTTTACTAGAGGTCCTTTGACACCTTTGTGAATATGCCAACTTGTTGACTTACCTTTCTCTCATCAAAGGTCATAAGAACTAGTGACTTCAACGAAAACCATGGAGCTGCAGGTTTGAGAATACATTAGCGCCCTAAGTAGACAGCGGTGACTTGTTCTCGAGCATGCCCCATTTCTTTAGAGATAATGAGCCTAGCGTTGAGATCTATTTGCTTTTGTCCTGAGATGAGCTGCATGCTAGAGGGCCCCTGATTGATAGGAGCAGGCCAGCCGGTGAGTTCTTGGTATCGTATTTGAGCGTAGGCGTGGCGCAGGCCATGCATTTTGCACAATCCTGCTTTAGAGGTTTGATTCTCGTATCGTCTCATTTGCTGAACATAAGATAGTTGGCTGGGGATTAAGGAGCCCCTTCCCGCCAACTGATGTGCTTTATTGAGAATAGCTCTCTGGTATTCCGTTCTGATTGGGATTGTTCGCTCTCGACCACCTTTACACCAAGTGGATTTGAGTCGAATGTGATCTTGATGATCAGCATATGACGGAATGAACTTTATTGACTCCTCCCTCCTGAGGCCAAAGGCTGCTTGTAGCTCTAGACTCATTCGAATATGAGGATCAGTGATTGAGTTAAGCTTTTGTTGATCTAGCTCTTGTGCCTTTGAGGTTTTCGCAACCATTGTGCGACTGCCGATCTCATAATACTCATTGTTTTTTGCGACAACCTGCGGCTTTTCCACTTTGTTAGCCCACCAGCGTAGCACTGAGATTCTGTTTTTTAACGTCCCTATGGACAAGCCTTCTTGTTTGTATTGGTTTATGAGAGCTTCTACATGCTTTTGCTTAATAGATTTTGCCTGCATGCCTCGGAACCCAAGCTTGTATAGATCCTCAGCCATTTTCTGCAATATATTGTGCCGGTTGCTTTGTGTTGTATAGCTACCATCTCGACTAGTTTTACACAGTTGCTTTAGCTGAAAGTTTAGTTTACGCACTGCAATACCCTCAGAGTAGAAAATTACAGTGTGAAGCGTTTATTGCCAATATTACTTTAGGATTCTTTCCCTAGAGTTGGATAAATAAAATTTCTGATTTTCGTTTCTATGATGTGATGAATTTTAGCAGCAGAGATAAAGGTGTTTGACTGATTGGTTAGTGTTAATGGCTGCTTTGCAGTAATGAGCTGCAAAGGGCAAAGCGAATTACTTGGCCTTAAAGCCTAGGGACACCACTCCCTTTCGTACCGATGAAGTATCAATGGGCTTTACCTAGTTGGTACTTAGACGGCATGTTGCTGCTATCGTTATCGTGATATTTCTCCTTTTTGAGTTTCTGATAATGCCCTCCCCCAGTTATTTACCAAGGAAAGGCGCTTGCGGGTTATGGCTCCTTGTTAGGAGAGATATAAGCCCTATTGCCTTAGAGGCATTTGCTATTGAAAGTGCAATAGCCACACATGAAATTATTGCTTGGGAGTATCTTAGGAGAACAAAGTGAGTTTATTGCGGATAATCCTTACGGCACTTCTGGAAAGTAGGGTCTAGGCCTTATGGGGATTGGGGTTGCCTACCGCGTCACTACATTATTGTAGTGACGCGGTGAAGGTAGGCTTCATATCCAATCCCATGCTTTACAGGCACTTGGCTTTATAGATCAAAAATAGATGCTACTGATCTTCTGTCTTGTAGAACTCAAACAATCTTGAAGGATGAAGGCCTAGAGCGTCGGCAAATCGAGAGATGCTTATCAGGCTTACATTACGCTCGCCTCGCTCAACGCCACTCACATAGGTTCGATCGAACTCAGCGGCTAACGCAAAGCTTTCTTGCGTGAAGCCGGCTTCTTTTCTAAGTTCTCTTAGGTGTGCTCCGAACTCTGGGCACGGGTATGGTTTTTTCTCTTTTGGCATATGTCCCCCAATGGGCACATACTCATATTATGTGACTTATAATCCAACGGACTATAAGTCGCTTTTTAACCAAATTTAAGTATAATGATGCCTATAAGTCGCATTTCATATACGTATCCAGCTTAAAAGCCCTGAAATCAGCAGGGTTCAGGGAGTTAAACGGAAAGATGGACATCAACTCATCGAACAAAGGTGCAACGAGTAGCCCCGTTCCACCCCATCCGTTCTTCAGTCAATCCAGTAATCCAGCAACGCTCACGGACTGCTTAGACGCGATAGACAGAGCCAATGCTGTGATTGAGATGATTAACAGCTTAGAACTCGGCGAACAGAACGGTGGTTTGAACGAACGAGCCTTGTTTGGCTATTACTGGGTGAACTCATTGGTACAGAGCGCTTTAACGTTTGTAAACGTTCGTCTCAATGAACTTCAGTTGGAATCCAATCAGCAGCTACAGTCACGGTCATTACTTACCGGACTTTTTCAGGCTCTAGAATCTATGGATAAACCTCATCAGGATCAGTTTTTAAGGCCTGTTGCACATCATATGGGAATGGAGGTCTCAGAGCTGCTTGATACGTTAAAGGACAAATCCAGTGACCAAGGGATTACCACATCAAAGTAAGATCTCCCTATGGGGCCCTGCCCCTCGCGCATGGCAAGTGCAAGGCTTCGCGCTTCCTCACCCGTTCAGACTCCTCTGCTATCGCTTCGTCACTTAGCTGCGGCTTCCGGTGAGCCACTGGCCATTTGCTACCCCCGCGCTTCGCCAGCGAGTCAGGAGCGTTTGCGCTCAGTGTGTACATTTGACAACCGTTTCAAAGCTTATCTACTAAACGTTATAAAGCGTGATCAAAAACAATCCAAATACGAACAAAACGTTCATAAACGTTTGCTACGATTCCAATCTCTTTGTAACTAGACAGTGACAAGATATTATTCTAAGTTCAGCGGCAGCCGCTCAAACTTTATATTCAATTCTCGACTGTTTCTGGTAATTTCAAATATAAAACGTTTACAAAACGATCCGAATCGTTCTCCAGTATTTATAAAGTAAACGCTGCTTTTTAAACAATCACTCTGACTTAAAGCTCAGCTACGAAAGTTGATTCGCTCCCCGATTAATTGGAGAGAATATTTTCAGTTGTCACCGTAAGATTAAGGGTTTAAGGATGCTGACGCTCTTGTATATTAGTGTGGCACACTCACCTATTGCTTAATGACATGTATAAAGGAAGCACCTTTTTTACGCTGATGGCTGAATTTGGCACCGGAGATATTCCACTGGAAGCTTGCTGTGAAAAATATTTTGGAATGAATCTTAGAAAAGCTAGTGCGTACGCCAGGAATCAGCAACTGCCGGTGCCAGTTTATCGTGGAGGGTCTCAAAAAAGTACGTGGTTAGTCAGCGCTACAGATTTAGCCAACCACATTGACAGTCTAAAGAAAAAAGCCAGGAAAGACTGGCAACGTCTTCAGAATTAGCCCTTGGGAAACCACACCCAATTTTTGTATTTATCCTTAATGCCCAATGCTCGTAAATGTGTATACCTTTGTAGGCTTGACCACGACTTATGGCCAGTAACACCTGACACTCTCGGAATATCCCACCCAAGCTCAAACAACCAGCTTGTACATTCGTGCCTGAGATCATGGAAGCGAAGGTCATCGATTTCTAAAAGGTGGCAAGTCTTAGTGAAAGCTGCACTAATGGATTTTCCATTGTATGGGAAGATTTTTTCGTGGAGTTTAGGTTGTCGCTGTATGACGTTCCAAGCAGCATCCGTTAAAAATACCCAGGTATCAACTTTCTCTCTAGGATGTTTCATATCTCGTACCAATACCCTTTGATTTTCTTCATCTAGATCAGTCCACCGAATTCGACAAATCTCGTCTTGACGTCGACTTGAAAATAGAGCAAAAAGAACCACTTCCGCCATAGGTATGCTGGCACGGACATCACGATCGTCAAAACATCCCATAAGGTTATTTAACTCCTCTAATGATGGACGTCGAGTACGTTGAGTGGACTTTGCTATTAACTTTTCCTTTCGGCAGAGGAAGCTAGCATCATCAATAACTTGAAGATCCAGTGGAATGTTTCGAGCTATTCGCATAGCTCGGAATGCATTCCGAAGCCATATAATATCGTTGTTCACTGTCGACGCACCCGCTCCTAACCGACGACGCTCGCTTATATGAGCAACAAGCTGGCTGGATTTCATCTGGATGGCATCTAGCTTTGACAGAGAGTGATGCTTAATCAGGAATTCTATATGGCTAAGTTTTGATCTACCAAACTTGGATTTACCATCAAAGTCATCACGGTACCATTCAAGCACCTGGCCGACCGTTAAATCTTTATGCTGCATCTGCTCTAGGGCACCAGGCCTCTTCAACTCGGATTCGCGCCGCGCAGCCCAGTCCTTTGCCAGAGATTTCTTATCAAATGTTTCTGTTTCTGAGTGAACTACCTTACCATTACGCTTTATACGAATGACAGCGGAGTATTTCATTCCACCTCTGCGTTTACGTGACGTGATTGTTGCCATATATTTCTCCAGCGGTGCAACCAAATTTTTAGTTGCACTTTGGTTGCACCGGGTATTGAAAAATAGTGAAAAATTAGTTTAAAACGGGTCAAAATAAGTTGTCGAAAAATCCTTACAAATCAACCGGAAACATAGATGTAGCAAGGGCTCCAGTGAATCGAAGGTTTACTTTAGCACCTATGATGGATTGGTCCGACCGCCATTGCCGTTACCTTTGGCGACTGATTAGCAAACACTCAGTGGTATATAGCGAGATGGTGACCACAGCGGCTTTGATCCAGGGGGGTAAGCATGAGCGGCACTTGGGTTTTAGTGAGGTTGAACACCCTATTGCTTTGCAGCTTGGCGGCTCTGCGCCTGAGGATCTGGGACACTGTGCCAAGCTTGCTGAAGATTGGGGCTATGATGAGGTGAACCTGAACTGCGGCTGCCCGAGCGATCGCGTGCAAGAAGGTAAGATCGGCGCGATATTGATGGCCGAGCCGGAGCTTGTGGCTGATTGCATTAAGGCGATGCAGGATGCTTGTAGCATTGATGTCACCATTAAGCATCGTATCGGCATTGATGATATGGAAGACTACGCTGATATGTGCCGCTTTGTGGAAGCTATTGCCGCTACAGGCTGCAAAACCTTTATTGTGCATGCCCGCAAAGCTTGGCTACAGGGCTTAAGCCCGAAAGAGAATCGTGAAGTGCCGCCACTACGTTACCCATTGGTTCACAAATTAAAGCAAGAATATCCTGAGCTAGAGATCATTATTAACGGGGGGCTTAAAAACCTCGATGATTGTGAAGAGCAACTGCGGGAAGTCGACGGGGTTATGGTGGGACGCGAAGCATATAGCAACCCTTATTTGTTGGCTGAAGTCGATAAGCGTATATATCAAGACGAGCGCCCTATTCCCGATAGAATGACTATCTACAAACAGTATCTGGACTATTGCGGTGAGCAGCTGTTAGGCGGCCATAAGCTTAACTTTATGAGCCGCCATGTGCTGGGTTTGTTTCAAGGTCAGCCTGGCGCTCGGCAATTTCGTCGCCATATCAGTGAAAATATTCACAAGACGGGTGCAGGTATTGAAGTTATGGAAGATGCGGCAGCTTTTATTCGTTAAGCGCGATTTACTAAGAGTTAACTGGCTCAAAGCTTCTTAGGCTTAAGCCAGTTTATTCAGTAAGCTTAGCAAGCGATGATTAAAAGCTTCGGCTTGATCCAACATTAAAAAGTGCCCAGCCTTACTGATGCAAGTGACCTCGATACGATCGCCAAAAGCGGGCTGAAAGTCTTCTTCTACATAGGTATCTTCTGCGGCTATCGCAAAGACCGGGCCATGGTAAGCATCTAACTTTTCTCGCAAGCTCCACAACATAAACTGCTCTAAAATAGCGGCACCCACAGGGACATTAGCCGTTGCCATGGTTTTCGTCACCCAATTACGCAATTCGGCATCGGAACCGGGCGGAAAGTACTCGTCCATCAGGCCATTTAAACTGCCAGTAAAATCATCCATTAACCCTTGCTTTACAGCCATCGCGGTTTGCATATCAGCTTGCGGATAGAGATTCATATAGGTAAAAGAATCTGCACCGATAACCGCCGTAACTCGAGTATCTATCTCTGCAAGGGTTAATGCCAAGGCGCCACCAATGGAGTGGCCTATCGCGATGCATTCCCCAGTACCTTCTTGATCAAGAACTAGCTTGATTAATTCGGCGTGAAAGTTCAGATTACAAGATGCCTCATTCGCCGATAGGAAGTGCGAGCGACCAAAGCCAGGGTAATCAAAAATCAAGCAATTGAAGCGCCCACTAAGAGCATTTAACTGCCGCTGCCACATTTCCGCTGCACCGGCCCAACCTGGAATTAAAATTAGCGTTGGCAAATCTGCTGGTGCGGCGATAGTTTTATAGTAATAGAGTTTGCCTTCAGGAAAGTTAAGGCAAGCCGAATCAAGGCTAAAGTGATCAATTAAAGTTAATGACATCGCGCTACCAAATCCTGAATTTTCAAATGTGAAACTTAATTGTCAATTAGCAAGAAAGATGCCCTACCAGACAAATGCAAAAATCAGGCAGAGCATTTAATCTCTGCCTGATTTTAACTTACTTACAACTTAAAAGTTGTAAGTAAAGCGAACACCAGCTTTGCGCGGTGGCAACACAATTGAGAATGGACGCTGTTCACTAAAGAAAAAGCTATTAAATACTCGTGTTTCAATAAATTCATCTCTCGCATTTTCTACAAATACATCTACTCGCCAATCGTCTTTGTAAACTGAGGCACGCAGATCGAGCACATCGTAAGAATCCACCGGGAACTGCAAGTCGATATCTACACCACTACCGGAGAGGATTTCATCAACATAGCGGTACTGGGCATTTAGCTCTAGTTCCGCGCCATTAGCAATATCGAAGCTCCAAGTTGCACCCAATAAGGCATTCACCTTAGGCACATAAGGGAAGCTCTCGCCCGAGCGGTCATCCCCTAGAGTATCAATATACTGAGTATAAGCGGCATCGGTGTAACCCGCGCTGGCATTAATACTAAAGCTGTCGCTGACATTCCAATTTAGATTTAACTCAGCACCTTCGGAGCGACTTTCACCCGCATTACCTACGGCTGCTACCGGCAGATTAGGATCGCCATTGAAGAACACAATGGTGGTTAACTGCTGGTCACTGATATCAATTCGAAACAAGGCCAAATCAAAGTCTACTTGACCATCAAAAAGATTACCCTTGATTCCTAACTCATAGTTATCTGAGATTTCAGAGTTAAAACCGGTATTTGAGATTGGGCTGGCCGGTGCCAATGGGAAACCACCCGCTCTAAAGCCACGGGCGTAGCGACCATATAAACTGATATCGTCACTTAACTTAATACGTGCCGATGCAGTAGGTGAAATATTATCGTCGTCCAACTTTCCTGTTGGCGAATCGTTCACTACAGCTAAGGGCAAGTCGCCGAGCAACAAGGCAAAATCTAATTCCGCTTGGGACTTCACAGTCTCTTTGGCAAAGCGCGCACCAAAGCCCAGCTCTAACCAATCATTTGGATTCCAAATCACATCGGCGAAAACCGCGTAGCCGCTACGTTCTAAATTTTGAATTTGCTTATCCACCAGCAAGGAGGTACCTGGCAAGGCAAGATCGATATCATGGAATTGAATATATCGATCTGAACGCTGTTCTTCACGGAACACATAGGCGCCAGCTAGCCAATCAATATCCTCACCAACTGTTCCAGAAAAGCGAAGCTCTTGGGAGAAGAGCTCTTGGCTGCTGCGAATATCTTGGAAGTTTGGACCGCGTTCAGGTGAGCCATCGAAATCAAAAGGTAGCGAGGTATCGACTTTTCGAAAGGCGGTAATGGCCGTGATATCAATATCATCCGTTTTATAATCAATATTTAAAGCAGCACCATAATTATCATAGAGTGCATCTATTTGAAAATCACTGCGAACAATATAAGCCTCTTGCCCGCGCGGCACGCCGGGTAAACCATCTAATCCTTTGCGATAGGATTTATCGATGCTTAGATTAATATCCAATTCATCACTGGGGCTGTAGCGAAAGGCACTACGCCAAGAGTACTTATCTTCGGCATCTGCCGGCACAGAGCTGGAGCGCTCACCACCACCGGCAGCAGCGCCCAATACTGGATTTTCTAAAAAGCCATCAGTGCGAGAAATATCAGCGGCAATACCGGCATAAAAATTTTCAGCTAACTGACCAGAAAAAGCCGCCTGAGTTCGCACTGTATCGAACTCATCGTAACTCAATGCCACCTTACCGCGAAACTCTTCATCCGGGCGACGCACCACAATATTTAAGGCACCGCCTTGTGTGTTACGACCAAAAAGAGTGCCCTGTGGCCCACGTAATACTTCTACTCGCTCCACATCCAAAAAGCCAATATCGAAAGCCAGGGAGGGCACAAACGCACCATCAACAAAGGTTCCCACGGCCGGTGCGCCAGCACTTTGGGAACCCACACCGCGTATTACAATATTTAAAAAGTCATTACCCGGTGATAGGAGATTCGAACTTAGAGAAAGGTTTGGCGTTTTACCAACGAGGTTTTCGACATTATCAACACCACCCAGTGCTAGATCCTCGCCGCTATAAGCCTGAATAGACAAGGGCACATCTTGCAAGGATTCCTCACGTTTACGAGCGGTTACCACTACCTCTTCCAGATCTACGCTGCGATCTGTATCAGTGGATTCACTTTGCGCCATCACATTGCTTGCTATGGGATTCAGGCTTGCCCCGGCTAGGGCCATAAACAAAGCATGTCGTTTAATAGCAATTTTATTTATTAGCATTTTGCCAACGCCTCTCTGCATTTTCGTTAAATTAATTTTAATGGGCCACTTTACAGTTGACAAAGTCAATCATTATTCAAATAATTGACTTTGTCAATCTATTGTGGAGAATTTATTCATAGCGTTGTACAAAGGCTGTATAAACAATTGTTTGATTTTTAAAGAACGAGCCATCTATGAGTAAGCCAATTAGTGAATTTGATATTCATGACTACATCCCCTTTAGGTTAGTGGTGACACAAACCAAGATGCATGCCTCCCTAAAGCCAGAAAAAGCTGCCGGGGCTAAGGCCATCGCGGATTTACCGCAGACAGAGTTTCGAATATTAGTTTTGCTGGCATCAAAAGGCCCAATGCAACCTTCAGCGGTAGCTGATGTATATGGCTTCGATCGCGCCATGGTGACGAGAGCCTTGGCGAATCTCGCCAAGAAGGGGCTTTTGACCAATGAGCGCCAAGAGAACAATCAGCGCAGCAAAATAGCGGTACTAACAGATTTAGGCCGCGAATATGCCGAAGTTGAGTTTGGGGTATTAAAACGATATGGCCAGCACCTTGATAGTGTTTTAAGCAAAGGCGAAAAAGCCCAGCTTTTCGAGATGCTCGATAAGCTCTTAATCGCCAATGAGCAATTTGAACCTTAAAGCCTAAATAGATCATGGGGCTGGAGGGTTTACTAAAAGGTAATTTTATGAGTTTTAGTCAAATCCGCGGCCCGCTTGCGCATGCTGTTAGCAATACATACCTCGAAGCGCGAAGTCTGTTTCTAAATACGGCGACAGATTTAGCTTGTGAAATAGAGAGCTATAAAAACCCAAATGTCACAGGTATAAACGGCGAAGACTTATTTTGTGATGTCGCCCTCTATGGCGATAAACATGCATCAAAGAAGATTATTATTTCTTCAGGCGTTCATGGCGTAGAGGCCTACTGCGGATCGGCCATGCAAATTTTACTTATGCAGCAAATGATGCCGCACAATATCCACAAGGATATTCAGCTAATATTTGTGCATGCTATTAATCCTTATGGCTTTTCTCACTACACACGTAACAATGAAAACAATATCGACCTAAATCGAAACTTTATTGATTTCTCTACAAGTCGCATTGCAACTGAAGAGGAAACACAATTTATCGATGAAGCCTACCCAAGGCACTGGCAATCTGCCGATCTAACGGACATTCTAAAAAATATAAATCAGTACATTGAGCTACACAGCTGGACAGACTTCCAAGGAAAAATGACACAGGGGCAGTATCACTGGCCCCAAGCGCCCTACTTTGGTGGCCACACAGCTAGTTGGTCAAATCAGGCCTGGCGAGAAGTTTGTACCAAGCATGCCAAACAATGCGACAAGCTTATTCATATGGATTTACATACAGGCCTTGGGCCTAAGGGCGCCTGTGAATTGATTTATACCGGCAAACCAGAAAATCTTGAACTTACCAAGAAGGTTTTCTCAAACGGAGAGGTCATCGCACCCGGCAGCGCAGATAGCTCAACACCGGATATTAGCGGCCCACTCTGCTGCGGCTTGCTGGATTGTTACCCTGCTGCGCTATGCGTAGCCCTGGAATTTGGTACCGTGCCCATCGATACCATGCTCAGCACAGTTATTGAAGCTAACTGGCTATACAATAACCCTGATTGCGCAGCCAGCTTAAAGGCTGAAATACAGGAAAAAACACTGGCGGCGTTTTTTATTGATGAACAACAATGGCTGGAGGAAGTCTGGGAAAAAACAGAAAGCTATTTTAATGATGCTTTGAATTTCTTTAGTCACTAATATTGTTGCGTTCGCCACTCAAAGGGAGTGGCGCCGCTCCAGCGAAAAAATGCCTTACGAAAATTTGCTACATCATCAAAGCCAATGAGACGCGCCACCTCTGCAACACTGAGTTTAGTACTACTCAAATACTGCTGTGCAAGGTGCAAGCGTAAATCATCAAGTAACTTCTGAAAGCTGTGTCCTTCGGAACGCAACTTGCGGCGCAGGCTGCTTTCACTCATATTTAATCTTGCAGCAACCTCTGGCGCCGATAAAAACTGCCCACGATTACGCAATAAGATTTGTTGAACTCGGCTTGATAGCTGTGAGGCGCGCCCTAGTTTTTTAGACAACTCATCACACTGCTGACGATAAAGCGCTTCACTAATCGGATCAGCCTGGGCGATTTCACGCTGTAACATATCAGCGGGGATAATGATGGCGTTTTGAGATTCTGCAAAACTCACATCCTCGCCTAATAACTCTCGATAACGATTGCCATATGAAGGCTCAGGGTAATCAAAACGATAAAGCTGCTGCTCCGAGGCATTCGGGAATAAGCTTTCAACACAGTTGCGCACGATCACAAATAAGGATTCAACCGTGAAGCGCTCATGTTTTGCACTCAGATGCTTTGCGTGACATACCAAGGCAAAGTCTTCTCCAGCAGGAAGTAAAGAAAGGGAAACATGAGGCATTAAGGCGCGTTGATATTGCAGCAATAATTTTAAAGCCGCATCAACATTCACACTGTTCATCAAGGCATAGCCAAACACCCCCAAGCGATCTAAAGAGATCCGGTGCCCAACCTCCAAGCCGATGCTGGCAATGTCTGAAGCTTCTAAAGCCTGTTGGATAATTTGCTCACGAATCTCATCTTCACCCAAGCCGCCTGCTGCAAGACTGCGGTTTTGACCGATGAGCTGAAGGTTCAAGCCCAGCTCCATCATGACTTGGATAAAATTGTGCTCCACATCGTTAAACAAGGGCTAGTTCTCCTAGCAGGAATAGATTAACCGAATTTAACCCCCTATTTGACCGAATACAACCCCATCCAATTCAATTTAGCTGCCTATAATTCATTCAAACATCATAAATACGATAGATATAGCCGAGATCCCCTTATGAGCCAGCAATCCCACACCCCGGAATATGTCGATATTCACCCTCGTAATCGAGAGCATGAAATTGCCGAATGCTTAAGCCGTGATTGGTATGGCGATCACCCATTCAAAACCGCATGGTTCAATGCCATGTCGATTACCTTCCCCTTGGGTGAAAAGTTCTTTATCGATAGCGTGCGCCATTTTTCCGGTGAAATTACTGATCCTAAATTGCAGCAAGAGATCAAAGGATTTTGCGGACAAGAAAACGTGCATCGCCGTGAGCATGAGCGCTACAACCAAAGCCTGTGTAATCAGCGCGGTTATGATCTTGAATATATGGAAAACCGCCTTAAGAAAAAGCTGGCTCTTAGTCAAAAGCTGTATACCCCTTTAGAGCATCTATCCATTACCGCTGCCTTGGAACATATCACTGCCATTATGGCCGAGTGGGCATTAGACCCTGAAAGCACTATGGCCCAAGAAGCCGACCCAACGATGCGCGCGCTTTGGGATTGGCATGCGGTGGAAGAAATGGAACATAAAGCCGTTGCCTTCGATGTTTTCCGCGCTGTAGGTGGTGACGAGAAGACTCGTAAGAAAAGCCTGAAACGAGCCACTTTCTTCTTGTTAATGGATATCTTCGTGCACTTAGTTCACATGCTCAAACGCGATGGTCAGTTGTGGAAACCTAAGGTTTGGTGGCAAGGTATGGGCTTCTTGTTTGGCAAAAAAGGCATATTGCGCCTAATTTACCCCATGTGGAAAGAATACTATCGCGATGGCTTTCACCCTTGGGATAGGGATACTCAAGATCAGCTCGAACGCTGGGAAACCGCGCAAGGCGCTTCTTAATCTTCAGAATACCCTACTCCTAAAAACTCGGTGCCACTTTAAGGAAGAAAAAGAGTGGCACCAAATGTCATTTTGCCCATTAACAAGCTCTAAATCTCAGGGCATATTGATAGACATAAATAACAATAAACTAGGTGTCTATCATGGAGAAAACTCCCCTATTCCGTCATGCCAAAACGGCTTCAATGTTATGCCTGAGCTTAGCGCTTGCTACTCAAAGCAGTAGCCTACTTGCCAACAGCGAACGTGAATTACTTTGGGGCGATACCCACTTACACAGCTCTTACTCTTTTGATGCCTATTTAAATCAGAACAAGACGGCCGACCCCGATACCGCCTATCGCTGGGCCCAAGGCCAGTGGATTATGCACCCATATACCAAGGCGCGTATTCGCATCAACACACCATTAGATTTTCTAGTAGTCTCCGATCATGCGGAGTTGATGGGTGTGCTGAAATATATCAACGAAAACGACGGCGGCTTTCCCGACGAGGGTATTTGGAAAAACTTTAAACGTTGGTTTTCCATAAAAGTTATCCGCTCAGCGATTGCAGATGGCACCGGCGTTGAGCTATTTCTCGATGCCCTGCCAGTTAAACTGAATAATCCTGGCGAGGATCCAGTGATAGATCCAGGAAATCCAGCACCCAATGACACCTTAGGTGATACCAGTAATATCGAGATTCAAACATGGCACGCCATTGTCGATTCCGCCGAGCGTCACAATAAACCTGGCGAGTTCACCACCTTTACCGGCTGGGAATGGAGCTCTATTCCCGCTGGTGCCAATTTGCATCGTATCGTCATCAGCCCTAATGGAGGCGAGCAGGCCAAGCAATACAAGCCATTCAGTTTTATCGACGGCCCTTATCCAGAGGACCTTTGGAACTGGCTGGAAAAAACTCAAAAGGAAACGGGCGCCGAGTTTATTGCCATTCCTCATAACTCGAACATATCCAAAGGCTATATGTTTGATGATAAAACTCTCGACCGCAAACCCATAACCGCAGAATACGCCAACACCCGGATGCAGTGGGAGCCCATTGTAGAAGTCACTCAAATTAAAGGCGATTCAGAGGCCCACCCCAGCCTATCTCCTGAGGACCAATTCGCCGGTTTCGAGCCTTTTAATCACTACTTACAAACTGGCGAAGAAGCCTATAAGGCTAGGCCTGGTGACTATGTCCGTACGGCGCTGGGGCGAGGTTTAAAATTGGAAGAGCAAACCGGAGTTAACCCTTATAAATTTGGCATGATCGGTTCTACCGATGCCCATACTGGTATTGCCTCGGCTGAAGAGGAAAACTTTTGGGGCAAAATGGCTTATGACTCCATCCCTGAAAACAAAGCCGGTGGTACCTTTTCCGATGAGGGCAGCGGCCCTAAAGGTTGGGATATGGCGGCACAAGGTTTGGCCGCTGTGTGGGCCGATAACAACGATCGTCAAAGTATCTTTCAAGCGATGCGCCGTAAGGAAACTTATGCCAGCACCGGGCCGCGCATGAGCCTGCGCTTCTTTGCTGGCTGGGATTTTAATGAAGAAGATCTACACGCTGAAGATTTTGCCGATAGGGGCTATGCCTCAGGCGTGCCCATGGGCGGAGATCTTTATCAAAACGGCGATGCTAAAGCACCACAGCTTATTATCCGCGCCAGCATGGACCCAATAACTCGACCCCTAGAGCGCATTGAAGTCATCAAGGGCTGGTTAGATAGTGACGGTAATAACCATGAACAGATCTATACCGTAGCCGCATCGGATCAACGTGAACTACCCGCGTCTGGCCAAATAGCGGCTGCCGAGGCCGAACTAAAAGACGGTAAAATTATCTCGCCTCTTAAAGGCGCTAAAGAGCTACTCGCTTTATGGCAAGACCCAGATTTCGACCCTAGCCAACGGGCCTTTTATTATGTGCGCTTACTTCAAATGCCAAGCAAGCGCCACTCCACATTGGATGCAGAGGCCTTGCAGTTGAAAGAAAGCAATTACCCCAAGCTTATTCAAGAAAGAGCCTACAGCTCACCGGTTTGGTATAACCCTAAATCCTAAGCCGATACCCACCAGGCGGAGTCAGAACCCACGGGTTCTGACCCCAAATCGAAGCCTACAACTCGCTGGTGTTGGAAATCCTCCAGAACCTCCTAAACCACAACTCGTTATCACGGCTCCAATAAAATCAGCTGAACCCGATAAACCCCAACTCCGAAGGCGGGGTCAGAACCCATGGGTTCTGACCCCAGATCGAAGCCGCGGTGCATCAGCGCAGGAATGCTCCCTTAAACTCTCGTCAGCACTCATTAACAGCCTTCTAACTTGATTACTTCAATCCTATCAAGCAGCAAGGCTTTCCCCTTCTTCAAGCTATGTTAGTATCGAGCTATCTCTAGGCCACTTAGCCATTTAACGAGTATGTATAAAATTACACATTGATAGCAAAGGATTTGCGAGAGGAAACCAGCAGCAATGAGCCAAAGCAAACTTGAACAATTAAAAAGCATGACCGATGTAGTCGCCGATACCGGCGATATCGAAGCCATCGCCAAATACCAACCCCAAGATGCCACCACAAACCCTTCGCTGGTATATAAAGCCGCACAGCTAGAACAATACCAAGGCCTAGTAAAAGAAGCGGTTGCCAAGCATCAAGACCCGAAACAAGCCGCCGATTACCTGGCCGTTGCACTGGGTAATGAGATTGTAAAACTAGTGCCTGGCCGCATTTCCACCGAGGTGGATGCGCGTTTATCATTTGATCGTGAAGCGACCATCAATAAAGCTCGTCAACTGATCGAACAATACGCTAAATTCGATGTTGAACCCAATCGCGTGCTAATTAAAATCGCCTCTACTTGGGAGGGTATACAAGCGGCTAAACAGCTAGAATCCGAAGGTATTCAATGTAATTTGACCCTATTGTTCAGCTTTGCCCAAGCCCGCGCCTGCGCCGATGCCGGGGTGACCTTGATTTCTCCCTTTGTTGGCCGCATCTTAGATTGGTATAAGCAGCAACAGCCCGATCAGGATCTCAGTGGCGCCAATGACCCCGGCGTTCAATCGGTTAGCCGCATTTACAATTACTATAAGCAGCACAGCTACGATACCATCGTAATGGGTGCCAGCTTTCGCAATACCCAAGAAATTGAAGAATTGGCCGGTTGTGATCGCCTTACCATTAGCCCAGCGTTGTTAGAATCGCTGAGAAATGATCATTCTGCTTTAGAACGTCGTCTAATCAACGATGCAAGTACACAGGAAAAAGAGGCCGCCCTAAGCGAAGTCCAATTCCGATTCGAGAGTAATCAAGATGCCATGGCGACTGAGAAGCTAGCCGAAGGTATCCGTAACTTTATTATCGATCAGGAAAAGTTAGAGGCTATGCTGGCGCAACAATAACTTATTGAAAGCAGCCACTATGATTGAATTTTTTAAGAATCTGTTTGAAGGTGCCGCCAGTTCAGATGGCATGTGCAGTGACAGCCCAGAAGACATACTGCACCAAGCCGCAGCAGCTCTGCTGATTGAGATTGCCGTTTCTGATGAGCACTTTTGTGGAGACGAGCTAAAAGCACTTGAGCGTATCCTAAATGAAAAGATGGGTATTGCTCAGCCCAAGCTCGACTGCATTATTGAACAGGCAAAAGCCGAGCAAGGTGATGCCACTTCGATCCATCAGTTTACTTCCTTGATCAATCAGAACTACAACCCGATTCAAAAGCGCGACTTAGTGCAGTATATGTGGCAGATTGCCTATGCTGATGGCAATCTTGATAAATACGAAGAGTATATGATTCGTAAAATTGCCGACCTAGTGCACCTAAGCCATAGCGATTTTATCTTATCGAAAACTCGCGCTAAGCAAGAGCTGTAATAGCAGCTTTACTTGCACTAAATTTCCGTTTGAGTACGCTCGCGATATTCCGAGGGCGTACAATCAAACCAAGTTTTAAATGCACGTGTAAAGTTGCTGTGATCGGCAAAGCCCAATAGCAGAGCAACCTCTGTTATTGGGCGATAATGCTGCAACAGATATTGCTGGGCTAGCTCCTTTCTTACCGCCTTCAGCAGTGATGTAAAGCTGCTACCTTCTTTTTGCAATTGCCGCTGTAATTGTCTTGGGCTTAAGCACAGTCGCTCAGCAATGCCCTGCTGACTGGGCTCACCTTTCGGTAATTGCTCTTTAATTGCGTCCTGAGTGCGTAACACAAAACTGCTATGCACAATACGCTGGATGTAATCCTGAGCGAGGTCGTCCTGTCTCTCGGCCAGCTGAGGGTCTGAGTGATCCAGTACTCGGTCGGCTAACTCCAAAGGCAACACCAGCTCATGCTGCTCACAAGAAAAGCTAACCGGGCAACCATAAAACGCTTCAAAGCATTTTGGGTCTGACGGAGCGGGTCGTTGTAGACATACGCGAACCGGGGTAATTTCACCTGGAAAAATAGAACGACAAACTGCAAGTAATCCAGCAAAACCAAAATCAACTACTTCCAAACCCACTTCTTCAATGGGAATCTTTGTTTTCATGCGAAGATAAAAAAATTGCTCGTCGCGACAATAGCTTTGTTTAATAACATTGGTGAGTAGCTCTTCAAACTGCACCACTCGTTGAAGTGCCTGCGCAACCGAAGAGCTGCATAACATCGCCAAACCCAAAGCGTGCCAATGTACTGGCTGGCATAAATGTGCCGAGGAAATTCCTAAGTTTTCATCGTTGCACAAATCAGTGGCGATACGCCAAGCTTTCGCTATGGTACTGACTTCGATGCGCTCATAGGGGTTGCCCAGCTGTTGCTGGTCAATACTCGCCATCTTCAGCACCTGACAATACGATACATTACGTTGCAGTAATATCATGTCTAAGGCCGAAATCCAGCTACTAAGAGATGTATAACTTTCCATGGGCTTTACAACGTTATTGTTATTTATCCTCGATTATAGATCTACGCTATAGGAATGATATGTTCAAAAATACCAAATCTCTTGTGTATAGCGGCCATTTTTTCACTAACAGTGACGCGCTCACAAATAACCCAAACTAAAGACAAATATAAACACCACGCATAACTACTAAAGCATCACCCCGCAAGGTCATTAGCAAAGAACCGGGGTCAGAACCCTTGGGTTCTGACCCCGCTTTCGAGGCCTGGATTTATTCGCTTTAGTTGATTCTATTGAAGCCGTGATAACGAGCTGCGGGTTAGGGGTTTCTAAAGAATTTCCAATACTAACAAGTTATCGGCTTCGATCTGGGGTCAGAACCCATGGGTTCTGACCCCGCTTTCGAGGCCGGGATTTATTCGCTTTAGTTGATTCTATTGAAGCCGTAATAACGAGCTTCGGGTTAGGGGTTTCTAAAGAATTTCCAATACTAACAAGTTATCGACTTCGATCTGGGGTCAGAACCCTTGGGTTCTGACCCCGCTTTCGAGGCCGGGATTTATTCGGTTTAGTTGATTCTATTGAAGACGTGATAACGAACTGCGGTTTAGGGGGGTTATAGAAATTCTAGTGCCTACAAGTTATCGGCCTAAGGTTTCTACTGACAAGTGCTTGTCGCTTTGCGCATAGCCTTAAAATCGAATTAAGCCCTATGCTGTATCGATAAATTAAAAACATACAATAAAAACGATAGGTGAGAGCCATGCCAAGACACTCTGTCTTTAAGCCCCAGTGCAAATTACTAACCCTAGCAATCAGTAGCCTTTGTATTGCCGACTTAAGCCAAGCCCAGGCTTTAGAAGAAGTGATCGTAACCGCTCAAAAGCGAGCCGAATCCCTGCAAGATGTTCCCATTTCTGTCTCGGCCATGAGCGGAGAAAAAATGGCCGATGCGGGTATTCAAAGTTTTACCGATATGAATAATTACGTGCCAAGTTTCTCGGTTACCAAGGACCCTATTGGCGACAAAATTAATATTCGTGGTATTCAATCTGGCAACCAAGCGGGCTTCGAGCAGTCTGTGGGTACCTTTGTAGATGGTATTTATCGCGGGCGTGGCACCCAGTCACGTTACTCTTTCTTAGATGTTGAAGCAGTAGAAATTCTTCGCGGTCCACAGGGAACACTATTTGGCAAAAACACCATCGCGGGCGCGCTGAATATTCGCTCTGCCAAACCGACCGATGAATTCGCTGGCCAATTGAGCGCCAGTTATAACACGGAATTTGAAACCACTGAGCTGCAAGGATTTGTCTCAGGTCCATTAAGTGACAGTGTTCGTGGTCGGGTTTTTGTCATGAACCGCCAGATGGATAAAGGCTGGGTGCATAACAGTTTCTATAATGCCGATGTTCCCGTCAGTGATGAAAAAGCCGGTCGACTTAGCTTAGATATCGATCTTGGCGACAACACCTTGCTCCGCATAAAAACCGAAGCGGCCGACTTCACGACTGTGGGCCAGCCATGGGATATTTTGGTCGCCGGCGGCCTTTCGGCTTTTGGCATTAGTAGCGCAGCCGATTATCGCATCAGCATGGGTAATATTCCCCAAGCACCATTTACTCACTTTGGTGCCAACGGCGAGTTTGTTAATGACCCCAATGGCGTATTGGATTTTGGCGCCGCAGGTCGACTCGATGGCGATAGCACCGAAACAGCAATTACTCTAGAGCATGATATTGAGCAAGGTACAGTTACCGCCATTCTTGGACATTCGGCCTATGAATTCCAACGTTACTTGGATGCGGATTTTGGTCCCACCTCCTCAGTACGTTTTGACGATAGCGAAGACTTTGATCAAAAAAGTTTCGAACTACGCTTTGCTTCGGATGTCGATGGCAATTTTAATTACATCACCGGTTTATTTTATCAAGAGCAAGATTTAACGGTTGATGGCCTAACCTATTTTAACTTTGGAACTCTGCAACCTCTCCTTAATGGAGCTTGTGCGGGTGCATTAGGCGCTGCCTACCCCGCTTTATTTGTTTCCGGTGATGCGCTTGCTACTGCCACTAATGTTGCCGGCGCGGTGGGTGCTGCTGGCGCTGCGGGCGCATCTTTAGCAAGTGCTTGTGGCCAAGCTGCGGCATTTGAGCCTTTAGTCAATGCGGGTATTAATGGTGGTAATCGCTACGCCTTGCTCGATCAAGAAAATGAAAGCTGGGCGGTCTTTTTTCAGGGCACTTATGAAATCTCCGATACTACTCGCTTGACCTTAGGCCTGCGTTATACCGAAGAAGAAAAATCCGCTTCGCAAAGCGTTCATGCCACAGAGTTTATCGAAAACGGTACCGAAAAAACCGATAACGCTATTCTAGCTGGTGCTTTAGAAGCCGTTGGCGAGTTTTCGACTCACAGCTTTGATTCTAGTGATCCGGGGATGAGTCGCGATGAAGAAAGCTTAACTTGGTCGGCAAACTTCCAGTGGGATGTAAGCGATGACACCATGGTTTATGCCAGCGCATCTACTGGCTTTAAAGCCGGCGGTTTCAACTCATTCTATATGGCACAGGGTCAGCCGAATAATTCACAGGATGCTTCTTTTGAAGAAGAAGAGGTCATCACTTTTGAAGTCGGTAGCAAGATGACACTGTTAGATGGCTCCGCAGAAATGAACTTGGCTTTATTCCGCACCGAGTTTGATGACTTGCAGGCTTCTATCTTTACCGGCGGCACCACTTTTGTAGTGCAAAACGCCGCAAAAGCAGTTACTCAAGGTTTGGAGATCGATGGTCGCTGGGCAATCACTGACAATCTTAATGTGCAAGCGGCCTTTGCTTATATTGATTTTGAATTTGAGCAGTTCCCGAACCAAGCTTGTACTGCAGCCCAGTTTGCTGGCGCTCGCCAAGCCGCTTATGAGGCCGCTTTAAATGCAGGCAGTAATGTTGGGGCAGCCGCTGCCGCACTCACCTATACCAATGGTAGCTGTTCAGCAGCTGGCGTTAATAATTTGGCCGGCGGCACCTCAGAGAATACTCCTGAATTTCAATTCAGTGTGGGCTTTAATCACACACAAAGCCTAGGCGCTGATTTTGAACTGGTGAGCAACTTGAATCTGAGCTGGACAGATGATGTGTATCGTCAAGCTGATCTTGACCCTGTTTCGTTGCAAGAAAGCTTCACCAAGGTAGATGCCAACTTTACCCTCGCACCGCTTGATGGCAACTGGGATGTTAGCTTGATTGCCAATAACTTAACGGATGAAGATACCTTAAGCTATGTGAATGATACGCCGCTGTTTAATGGTACGCATCAGGCAGCTTTAGAGCAACCACGCTCATTCACCGTTCGTGGCCGCTGGCATTTTTAAGTACCACTCACTCCTTCCCAACTACCGGGGTCAGAACCCAAGGGTTCTGACCCCAAATCGAAGCCGATAACTTACTGGCTTTGGACATTCTCAAAAAGCCCCAAAATCACAAGATACTATCGTGGTTTCAATAAAATCTATTGAACCAAATAAACCACGGCCCCGAAAGCGGGGTCAGAACCCTTGAGTTCTGACCCCAGCTGCAATAAAAAAGCCCGGGCTATGCCGGGCTTTTTTATTTAGCTTTCCGCCTGAAAGAAATCGCAGGCTAATGCACTTCGCAGTCGAGACAATCTGGAACGTAGTTCCTCTTCATCGTACTCCTTCGCCGGCGCGGCACCCCATATCGGATTAGGCCAGGCCACATCATCTTTAAAACGTGCCACATGGTGAATATGTAGCTGGGAAACATGGTTCCCTAAGGCCGCCATATTCATCTTGTCAGGTGCAAATAAAGCCACCATGGCCTCAGATAAGTAACCTGATTCTTTCGCATACTGCTGACGATCAATATCGCTTAGATGGTGCAATTCCGTCATATTAGCTCTTTTAGGTACCAGCAAGCACCAAGGGAAGTTGGCATCTTTGCTAAGTAGCACCAAAGATAGCGGGAAGTGGCCGACTACCACTGTAGAATCGGCAAGTTGTGGGTCCAGCTTAAATGGCTGGGTATCCATGGTTTCATCCATAGAAGAATCCTCGATCAAATTTTAACCACTTAAGCCTCAAAATAGGCTTATATATGGTATTACCGGGCTAAGACGAACAAATCAGCGTAGACCCCCAGAGACTGTCGCCTTAAAATAGCGGGTTCATTTGATGCCTGATTGTGTCCATTTAGACCAAAGGCCGCCTGCCTAGTTCGCTTTTGCCGATTAAACCCAGCATAGCAAGACCAGGCACAACCGCAAACCGCTTGATACGAGATACGAACCACTATGCGCGCCAGTCGATTTTTGATCGCTACACTAAAAGAAACCCCTGCCGACGCTGAAGTTATCAGCCACCAGCTTATGCTACGTGCCGGCATGATCCGTAAGCTAGCTTCCGGCCTATACACCTGGTTGCCGATGGGTTTACGAGTACTGCGCAAGGTGGAAACCATTGTCCGAGAGGAAATGGATAAATCAGGTGCCCAAGAGGTGATGATGCCAGTAGTTCAGCCTTCTGAGCTATGGCAAGAATCCGGCCGCTGGCAGGAATATGGGCCAGAGCTGGCTCGCTTACAAGACCGTCATCAGCGTGATTTCTGCTTGGGTCCAACCCACGAAGAAGTGATTACCGATATGATTCGCAATGAAATCAGCTCTTACAAACAGCTGCCTGCGAATTTTTATCAAATTCAAACCAAATTCCGCGATGAAATCCGCCCTCGCTTTGGCGTGATGCGTTCGCGCGAATTTGTCATGAAAGATGCCTACTCTTTCCATAGCAATGCCGAATCGTTGCAAGAAACCTACGATGTTATGCACAGCACCTACTGCAGCATCTTTAGCCGTATCGGTTTGGATTATCGTCCAGTACTGGCCGACACAGGCTCGATTGGTGGCGCTCACTCACATGAGTTTCACGTTCTCGCCCAAAGCGGTGAAGACGATATCGTATTCAGTAATAACAGTGACTACGCCGCTAATGTTGAAAAAGCTGAAGCAGTAGCCCCCGCTGGCGAGCGCCCTGCTGCTACAGCCGAACTGAGTAAGGTTCACACCCCTGAGCAGAAAACCATTGCTGCCGTTAGCGAATTCCTAAATGCCGACCCAGCCCAAAGCGTAAAAACCTTAATTGTGTTGGGTGAAACCCCAGAAGGCGAAGAAGAGGAAAGCGCAGCTCTTATTGCATTGGTTTTGCGAGGCGATCATGAGCTAAATGATATTAAAGCCGAGAAACTCGACGGTGTTGCCAACCCACTCTGCTTTGCCCCTGAAGAGCGCATTAAAGCCGAACTGGGCGTCGGCGTCGGCTCAATTGGCCCAGTAGGCCTGAACATTCCAACCATTATTGACCGCAGTGCCGCGCACTTGGCCGACTTTATTTGTGGCGCCAATGAAGATGACTACCACTACACCGGTGCCAACTGGGAGCGTGATGCGCAGTTAAACCGAGTTGAAGATATTCGCAATGTTGTTGCCGGTGACCCAAGCCCATGTGGCCAAGGTCAGCTGGAAATCAAACGCGGTATCGAAGTGGGCCATATCTTCCAGCTTGGCACCAAATATTCTCAAGCTATGAATGCCTCAGTACTGGATGAGAACGGTAAAGACGTTGTGATGAGCATGGGTTGTTACGGTATTGGGGTTACTCGCGTAGTAGCTTCGGCTATTGAACAAAACCATGACGACAAAGGTATTATTTGGCCAAGCGCGATCGCGCCGTTCCAAATGGCCATTGTACCGATCAATATGCATAAATCTGCTGACGTGGCCGCCGAATGTGAAGCACTTTATGAAAAACTAAGCGCTGCCGGGGTTGATGTTATCTTGATGGATGAGGCCAAAGCGCGTTTGGGTGTTATGTTGGCCAATACCGATTTGATGGGTATTCCGCATCGCCTAGTGATCGGCGATAAAGGTTTAGCCAAAGATAGCATCGAGTACAAAGGCCGTCGCGATGAGGAAAGCCAAGATATTGCTCGCAGTGAATTAAACAGTTTCTTAAGCGAGAAGCTGGGCGTTAACATCGCTTAAACCAAGAGCGACAATCAATAGCCTATGATTAATGGCCAGCTTATCTCAACCTCAACAATAGTGCGGCACTTTAAAAGCAGCGTTGCATTATTGTTTTTAAGCTGGCTCGCATTTTCCATAAGCGCCTTCAGCACTGCCCAATCTCTAGAGATTGATCCCGAATTACGTAAACGCCTTAAATCTAGTATTGCCGCCGCTGACAGTTTTGAAGATCGCTTTGATGCTGAAGTCTGGCTGGTGTCTAAATCACAAGTACTCAAAAAATACATTAAAGACCCAGAATATCGCTTACGGGTTCTCAAAGCCGTACATCGCGAAGCCAGCCGTCAAAATCTGCCGCCCGAACTAGTATTGTCCGTGATTCAAATCGAAAGCCATTTTGATCGCTTTGCTATTTCCAAAGTGGGCGCACAAGGTATGATGCAAGTCATGCCATTTTGGAAAAAAGAAATTGGCCGCCCGCAAGACAACCTCACCAAAATGGATACCAACCTACGTTATGGCTGTACCATTTTGCGGCACTATTTAGATAGGGAAAAAGGCCGCTGGCCGGAAGCCTTGGCGCGCTATAACGGCAGCTATGGCAGCTACCGTTATAGCAGAAAGGTTTTAAACGCTTGGGATCAATGGCGTTAGGGATCTACAGTGGCAATATATAAACAACTGTATGTCACGCCATAATTTATCTCGCAAGCACTAGCCATCAGCATTCATGGTTTCGATTAATTCAGCCAAAACTTCTTCAGCCTTATCATTCTCTACCTGACAGGTACCGGCCGCCAAGTGGCCACCACCACCGTACTTCAACATCAATTCACCGACATTGGTTTTCGAACTGCGATCTAAAATCGATTTACCGACAGCAAACACAGTGTTTTGCTTCTTGAGGCCCCACATGCGGTGAATAGAAATATTGATTTCAGGAAATAGCGCATAGATCATAAAACGGTTGCCCGCCCAAATTGGATCTTGCTCCTGCAGATTCAACACAACAACATTTTTATGGACCTCAGTATTTTGCTTGATCTGGTCCATAAACAATAAGTGGTGCTCTTTATACATATCGACGCGTTCTTTCACGTCTTCAAGTTGCAATATTTCTTCAATACTGTGACTGGCACAGTAATCAATCAGCTGCATCATCAGCTCATAATTGGAGATTCTGAATTCCCGAAAGCGACCTAAACCCGTGCGGGCATCCATAATAAAGTTAAGCAATTCCCAGTTTTTGGGGTTAACAATATCCTCTCGTACGTACTGGGCCGAATCCGCCTTATCGACTGCAGCCATCATCTCATCCCAGCTTTCAGGAAATACACCAAACCCGCCATAATGATCAAACACTACCCGGGCCGCAGACGGGGCTTCAGGATCAATGATGTGGTTCTCACGAATCCCGTTTCTCACGGTTTCGGAGTGGTGATGGTCAAACGCCAAGTAAACACCCGGCACGAAAGGCAAATTAGTAGTGATATCGTTATCGTCTATCTCAATCTTGCCATCCTGCATATCCTTAGGGTGAACAAACTTGATATCAGACACCATATCTAGATGCTTCAACAGAACCGCACACACCAACCCATCGAAATCACTGCGGGTTACCAAACGATATTGCTTAGTCGTCATTCTCTCACCTTTTACAAGAACAGCAGTCAGCCTTAAAACAAGGCCTTTTCTTAACCATAGTCCAAGCTATAGCGGCCTGCTTTGGTTTTGCTGAAGTCAAAAAGAGAAGATGATGAAAAGAGCGTCAAATTGATACAAAAAACGTCCTAACCATCTGATTTATAGAGAATTAATTCCAGAACATCAGAAAAACTGCAGGCACTGCAAAAAGAGAGATTTATGTACCCTGATAAGCCTTGCCAACCTCTTCGGCGATAATACTGATCCCTTTTGCTACCACTTCTGGGCTTTGGCTATAGGTGACGCGCAAGCATTCATCCTTATGGGGCCAGTCCTCTTCTAGCCCAACAAAGAAATGATGCCCAGCAACCACCAATACTCCGCGGCTTTTTAGGCGCTGATACAACTCTTCACTACTGATGGGAAGATCTTTAAACCATAGCCAAAAGAACATCGCGCCTTCAGGCTTATGTAAACGATAAGGCAAGCCTTGAAAAGATTGCCTTACCGCATCCTGAGCGAGCATTGAGGCATTTTCGTAGTAAGGGCGAATAATATCGTTACTGATTCGTAAAATACTGTCGTCTGCAAATAGCTGTTTACCAATGCTAGGCCCCAATGTTCCGGAAGCCAAACTAACGATGGTATTGGTATTGGTAAATGCTTTAATCACATCTTCATTGGCAACCACAATCCCCGTTCGAGCACCAGGCAAACCTAGCTTAGAAAAGCTAAACACTACAATGGTATTTTCGTTCCAGTGCGCCTTCGCTTCGCTAAAGATCATATTGGGAAACGGCGTGCCGTAAGCGCCGTCGATTATCAAGGGGATACCTTTCGCTCTTGCCAATTGATCAAGCTTTTGGATTTCACCATCGGTAAGTACATTACCGGTTGGGTTGGTTGGGCGAGATACACAAATAGCGCCAATATCGTCGCCGACATTCAGCTCATCAAAATCCACACGGTACTTAAAGAGATTATCATCCAACTCTTCAATCCTAGGTTTAGCCGCGACAAAGAGCTCTTCTTCAACGCCCACATCGGCATATCCTAAATACTCTGGCGCCAAAGGCAGTTGGATTTTTTTGTAGCTACCGTCTTCTTGTCGGCCACCAAACATATTGAATAGATTAAAAAAGGCCGACTGAGAGCCATTACTCACTGCAATATTAGCAGCGCTGACAGGCCATCCTAGCTCCTCATTTAATAGCCGGGCGACCGCTTGCAAAAACTCCAGTTCGCCCTGTGGAGATTGATAAATTCCAAATAATTTATGGCGCTCGCGTTCATCCGCCAAAACCGCTTGAAGCTTCTCAGCGAAGATATCTTCTAGCTCGGTAATTCGACTTGGATTTCCACCACCCATAAATATCATTTCAGGGTTTAGTGCCAAGGCTTGCCCTAAATCGTCCATTAAGCTAACAATGCCAGAATCACCCGCCATCTTTTGTCCAAGACGCGACAGCCCATTGTTTTTACCTTGCGATTTACCCGAATCCTCAACCATTCCTCTGCACCATCTACTACTTATTGCCCTGTGAGCTTGCCTCAATAAACTGTCTTTTTAAACTATCTATGCAAGCAAACTCAGCCATCAAATGGCTCCAGCCTACCCTTTTTGCTGGTCAAAATCGACAACTGTAGAATCGGCTGCCAGTTTGCCCTTTAATTAGCTTCACAAGCTGCGTAATTAGGGCTTTTGTTCGTCTTGATAAGAGCTGTAGTAAAGGCAGCGCGCCGCTGCCTTCTTGCGCCCCATAGTCATCCGCCCAATTGACATAACAGGATAATAAATATGCTTTCAAAGCTTCACCTCGGACGCCTACGTCCTACTCAACTGCTATTGGCCAGTTACTTACTGTGCTGTGCCATGCTAAGCCAGGCATCACTGCCTAGCATTGCCAGTAAGACCAAGGGCATGCAGGCTATGCCAGGGTTTGTCGATTTATACTGGGATGAAGATAAAGGCGATCTGTATATGGCCGTCGCCGACCTTGATAAAGAATTTATCTATCAGGTTTCATTGGCCTCGGGCTTAGGCAGCAACCCTGTCGGTTTGGATCGCGGCCAGCTTGGGCACACCTTTGTATTGGAAGCTCGTAAAGTCGGCCCGAAAATTTATTTTTGGGAAAAAAACTATAAGTTTCGCGCTGATAGTGACAACCCAGCAGAACGTAAAGCGGTACAAGAAGCCTTTGCACAATCGATCCAATGGGCATTTCCCATTGTTGCCCAAAGCAAAGGCAAATATCTGCTAAAGGCTAATGATTATTTCCTTCGCGACACCCATCAAGTTATTGCTCGTTTAGATCGCGCAAAGCAAGGTAAGTTTAAGCTGGATAAAAACCGCAGCAGCTTTCACATGCCGAGAACCAAAGCTTTTCCCAATAACACCGAGGTGGAAGTTAGTCTAACCTTTGCGAGCAGCAAACCCGGTGACTTGGTTTGGCGCGCGGCTGCAAATGCAAACTCCGTAACCTTACGTCAGCATCACACCTTTATTGCTGCACCTACGGGTTATACCCCACGCTACGCCGACCCAAGAATTGGTAGCCTGGGCCACACTTATCAAGATTATGGCACTGCGATAGAGCAAGATTTATTTGTACGCTTGGCTGGCCGTCATCGCTTAGAAAAGAAATACCCAGATCGCGCCCGCTCTGAAGCCAAAGAGCCGATTGTTTACTACGTGGATGGCGGTACTCCAGAGCCTATCCGCAGTGCCTTAATCGAAGGCGCCATGTGGTGGAACGAAGCCTTTGAAGCAGCAGGGTTTATTAACGCCTTCCAGGTAAAGGTATTACCTGAAGATGCCGACCCCCAAGATTCGCGTTATAACATGATTCACTGGACGCATCGCCGGACTCGCGGTTACTCCTACGGCAGCTTTATTATGGACCCGCGTACTGGGGAAATTATCAAGGGCAATGTAAACCTAGGCAGCCTGCGTTTGCGCCAAGATTATCTACATGCTCGCAAAGCATTGGAAGGTTACCCAATGCACAGTGACAGCCATGGAACGAACCATAGTAATAGCGACAATCACAATATGTGCATCCTAGCCGATGCCCCAAGCTTTGAATACCTAGCACACATGGCCAGCAGCAGCGATAAGGCGGCGGTTGAAATGGCCCTAGCCCGTGTACGTCAGTTGTCTGCGCACGAAGTCGGCCACACTATCGGCTTGCCTCATAACTTTATGGCCTCTAGTTATGGTCGCGAAAGTGTCATGGATTACCCAGCGCCAATGATCGACATTAAAGATGGCAAGCTAGATGTAAGCAACGCCTACCTGCAGCGCATTGGTGAATACGATAAATTAAGCATTCGTTGGTTATACGGTGAGTTCGATAAAGAAAAAGAACAGGCCGAGCTAGCTGCTGTTATTAAAGAGAGTATTGATCGCGGTTTAATTTATATAAACCACATTAATAATAAATTCACTCGTGCCGCACACCCTAAAACCTCGGTTTGGGATAATGGTAGTAACCTAGTCGACCAGCTGGCCCACGAATATAAAGTGCGCCGCATTGCTTTAGATAACTTTGGTGAGCAGCTTTTACGCCCTGACGAGCCCTACAGTAATCTGCGTTATATCTTGCTGCCGAGCTATATGCATCATCGCTTCCAGCTTAACGCCGCAGCTCAAAGTTTAGGTGGTGCAGATTACCGCTATGCTAGCCGCGGTGATGGCCAGATGACTGTTGAGATTGTGCCTAAAGCTGAGCAGCTTCGTGCATTAGATCTGATTCTAGAAAGTTTAAGTCCAGAGTTCTTACGCCTGCCTAAGGCCGCAGTAGAGTTAGTTACACCTGCTGAAGGCCGTTTCAACCAAGGTGAAACACTGAATGGACGCGCTAATCTTATCTTTGATACGGAAGCGGCGATTGAGGCATCGGCGGCATTAAGCGTAGAGCAAATCCTGCGCCCTGAGCGCTTACAACGCTTAGAGAACTTTGCCTCCCGTGGTGATTACCCGAGTCTAACAGAGGTACTGGATAAGCTATTAAAAGCTAGCTGGGACATTAAGACCGCAAAAGACCCACAAGATCGTCAGATTCAAGAAGTGGTACAACAAGTAGTGGTACAGAAAATGGCTGCCAGCGCTGCCCATAAAAACACCAGCCACAGTGTACGAGCAGAGCTTAATCAAAAACTTGCCATGCTTGGCAAGCGCTTAAAAGATAAACGCAAAGCCAGTGCCCATGAGCAACAAATTGCCCGTGATATCGATAAGTGGTTAAAGAAACAAGAAGGAAGTTTGCAGGGTATTGTTTTGCCGCCAGGTGATCCAATTTAAGGGCGAACCGTTTTATCTTAAAAGCAAAAAGGACTGCATTATTGCAGCCCTTTTTCTTTGTCTGGCTATCATTTGTCTTCGAAATAAAAGCCCTTACAACTCAAAGCGATAACCCACACCGTATACCGAGTGAATCAATTCTTGCTCCGTCACGGCGGCTAGCTTTCTACGCAGGTTTTTAATATGACTATCAACGGTTCTATCTGTGACCACTCGGCCATCGTTATAGAGCTTATCCATCAATTGATCACGTGAAAAAACTTGCCCCGAATGACGATAAAGATAGTGAAATAAGCGAAATTCTACTGGGGTTAAGTCCAAGGCCTGACCAAATACTTCTACATGATAGCGCTGCTCATCAATGACAATCTCATTGCTGTTTTGCTCTTGAGTGGGCGCACTGTGATAACGTCGCATTACTGCTTTAACACGCGCCACCACCTCTCGCGGGCTATAGGGCTTACAAATGTAATCATCAGCACCTAGCTCCAAACCAAGCAGGCGATCAATCTCCTCAACCTTGGCGGTAGTCATAATAATTGGCACACTGGAAAACTGACGAAGCTCTCGGCAGATAGTCATACCATCTTTTACTGGCAGCATTAGGTCCAATAAAATCAAATCTGGCTGATTTGTCTTAACCCAATCAACCACATCAGCCCCATCGAGGGAAATATGGCATTCAAAGAGCTCTTGTTTTAAATAATCGTGCAGAAGTTGGGCCAGCTTGGGCTCATCTTCTACAATCAGTACTTTCTCTGCCATTATAAAACCTCTTCTAAAACCGATCGCCCAAAACCATTCCCTAGCCGCTAATCGCCTAGCCTATTCATCAGACCAAAGCGGAAGGTAAACACTCACCTTTAAACCACCGATATCCGAAGCTTCGGCACTGATACGCCCACCATGAGCCTCAACGATATTTTTACACAATGACAGGCCCAAACCAGAACCTCCATGCTCCCGACTACGGGACTGATCTACGCGATACAGGCGATCAAATATTTTCGGTAGATCCTCCAGTGCCACTGAAGGCGATGAGTCCACCAACATAATTTTTAGGTCTTTATCTAAAACCTCAGCGTTCAAAACAACCTGGCCACCAGCATCAGTGTAACGCAGGCTATTTTCCAAAAGGTTATGCATCAGTTGGGTAAAACGTTTCCGGTCTGCTCTAATGGCCGCATTCAACTGGGATAAATTGGGAGCAGATAAAGACAAACTCGCTTGCTGATAGCGTAGATCGAAAGCATCTAGGGAGAGCTCCAGCAACTCGCGCGGGTCTTCCTGACTAAAGCGATAATCCAAGGCTCCTGCATCAGATAAAGCCAACTGATATAAGTCATCCACCAATCGTCCCAATGCCAGAACTTCGGCATGGAGGGATTTTACATTGTCCGCATTAAACTCTCGGACACCGTCCAGAACCGCCTCAATCTCACCTCGCAGTACTGCCAAAGGCGTGCGTAGCTCATGGGAAATATCGGCGATCCATTGCTGTCTTGACTGTTCGTTCTTCTCTAGGGTAGAGGCCAGTTGATTAAAATCACGACCGAGATTGGCCAATTCATCGGAGCCACGAACCTCGACTCGACGTGCATAATCTCCATCACCCAATGCCGCGGTGCCTTTTGCCAGCTCACGAATAGGAGCAATCAAATTACGTGACAGCAACCAGGATAACAGCCCGGAAATCAGCAATGCAAAAACGACAACTTTCCACAGCTTTTTGAATTGCTGCTCACGAAACTCATAATCGAGGCGATTACGCTTGAGCTTTACCTTGCGCAGTGCGAAGGTGCCGATTTGTTTGCCATCAAATAGCAGAGGAACACGCAGCTCATCTTCAATACCACCTTGCCAAGACGATGAGGCGATGATGAGCTTATCTTGTTCATCATACAAACGCAGATAACGTGCTTCACGAAAATGCCTTTCAAAAATCTTTCGACGATGCTTTTCTTGCTTTCGATCTACATTTCTACCATCGGTTCGCCTCGACTTTTCAATAAAGCGCTGGTGTCTATCCCAATCGATGGTTTGTAAAATAAGCTGTCTTAGTAATTGGGGATTATCCTGCAGATCTTGCCAGGAGCCGGTACTTTTGTAGTGCTCTACTATAGCGTTTCGGATGGATTGCGTGCGCTCAATGGCCGCTTGATTTAAATATTCCCGAAACCCTCTGTCGAAATTCCAGTTTGCAAACCAAGCTACCGCGAGTAATACACTGGCGGTAGCGCAAGCAAAAGCGAGAAACAACTTACCTTGTAGTTTAATTTTCATAACAAGTATTCATAACAATTTACAAGGATATAGATACAGCATTCAGCATTCCTCACTCTTAGCTAAAAGACCTCTATTAACGGCGAAATGCCTTTCGCATGCCTTTTTTACCGCGACGGCTACCTTGCTCAAACTCATCTTCACTAATTTGACCGTTACCATCTAGATCCATACGAGCGAACTTCACGCCCGCACGATCCGACTTCATGGCAACTAGCTCAGTTTGAGTAAGTTGGCCATCAGTATTTTTGTCCGCTAGTGCAAACAAATTCTTCGCAACCTGCTCTTGCTGTTCTGGTCGACGCTCTAAAAATTCTTCAACGCTTACCGTGCCATTACTATTAGCATCTAGGCGCGCAAACATCTTATCTTGCATCTCGGCTTTCTTCGCTTCACCATAGCTGCTCAATTCGTCTCGGCTTAGCTGACCATCTTTGTTGGCATCAATATCAGCAAAGTGGGCAGACTTAGCGGCTTTAATTTCAGAACGGCTAATGTGACCGTCACCGTCTAAGTCCAACTTTTCCTTCATCTCCTGACCACCAGGGAAAGCATAAGCCTGTGAAGTCGCCGCCAGTGCAATTACCATAGTAAGTAGCTTTTTCATTTTACATCCTCGATTCTCTTAATGGGTATGGCCACATCTCTGTGACTTGCTGCTTATACTAGGCAGCGAGCTTGCACTAAATATGGAGGAATTAAGGAGTCTCAAGCAGTTTGCGTTAAGAGGCGCCAAAGCGATCAAATAAGGTTATTCAATCCAATATTATCAAAGCATTGCTATCTGCTGTATTAAAGCCGCTAAACTATCAGCTTTCATCTTTTTCATAACTCGAGAACGATGAATTTCAACAGTTTTGACGCTGATTCCTAGATCTTCAGCAACACTCTTATTACTACCGCCCTCGGCAACCAAGCACGCCACCTGCTGCTCGCGCTTACTAAGCTCTTCCCAGTTCGCCCTTGCTTCAAGCTGCTGGCCTTGCAAAGCAAAGCGCCTAGGAATGTCAGCCACCGCCTTGGCGATAATATCGAGCAGGCTCTCGTCATTAAAAGGCTTGCTGATAAAATCAAAGGCATGATTTTTCATGGCGGCCACAGCCATCGGTACATCACCATGCCCGGTGATCAGTATCACTGGTATTTGATAGGATTTATCGAGCAATTGGCGCTGCAACTCCAAGCCACTCATTCCGGTCATGCGCACATCGAGCAATAGGCAGGCCGGCTCACCTCGATAGGACTCGAGAAACTCTTCAGCGCTCGCGTAGCCCTGGCTGGAATAACCGGCACTGTCCAGCAACCAAGACAAAGACTCACGAAAGTCCGCATCATCATCAACAATTAGTATTGGATTCATTAGTCTTCACCTGCGGCCGCTAAACGGACTTTAAAACAACTGTAACTGTTACCATCACTCTCTACTTCTATTCGACCACCAAGGCTCTCAATGATAGAACGAGATATTGAAAGACCAAGTCCAAGACCTGAGTTCTTAGAGCTGTAATAAGGCTCAAATACCTGTTTGATCGCCTGCGCTTGAATTCCTGGCCCCTGGTCACTCACTGCCACCTGCCAGTAGCGGCCTTTCGATGCGACTTCCAACTGTTCTTCGATACGGATTTTAATGGTGCGAGGGTCTTCATTGAGCTTAGTAGGATCAAGGTTAGCGCTTTCAGCCATTGCCTCCAAAGCGTTGATCAACAAATTCACCCACACCTGCTGAAGCTGAACCTTATCGGCCATCACCCAAGCATTTACCTTGGGTTCTTGAAAAACAATATTCACCACTTGCTGCTCTAGCTCTTGAGTGACGAACTCGGCAGCTTCACGCAGAGATTGGCGCAACTCAATGAGCTCTGGGCGATGCGGGGTTTTCTTCACCATCGAGCGTAATTGCTGCACAATTGCTGCCGCTCTTTCCGCTTGTTTTTCCATCGCACTCAATAATTTATTAAGTTGCTCCGGGCTTAAATCTTCATCACGCTTTAGCTTACGCAAGCCGCCGCGCGCGTAGTTCAATAAGCTCGCCAATGGCTGGTTAATTTCATGAGCCAAGCCACTGGCCATTTCGCCGAGGCTCATCAAGCGTTCACTGTGAGTTAACTGCTGCTGTTTATCTTGCAAAGCCTGTTGCACCGCCAACTCTTCACTACGATCTCGAATAATTAGGGAGTACAAACCGTAGACCGGCTCGGTACTGGTCGCGATCAACTGCTCTAACTGCCACAAGCCCTCTTTTCGCCCCGGCAGCTTTAAACGTATAGCGCCCTTCCAGCGCCCTTTCTGACGCGCCACTTGTAGCGCAATGGTACGAATCTTTTGCACACTCTCAGTGGCCAAATAGTCCCGCAAAGAGAATCGCTCTTCGTCCTGGCCACGCCCTAGGGCCTGCTTTGCCGCACTGTTTAAATCTAAAACCTGCAACTGCTCATCACAAAGCAAAACCAAATCGGCACTGGCCTCTACCACATCCGCTAAACGCTGCACCGCCTGCTCAGCTTCCACTTCCTGCTGAACCTCACGGGTAACGGCAATAATCTCTTTTAGCTCACCACTGTTTTTATCGCGAATGGAACGATGGGTACTTTCAACCCAACGATATTCACCTTGCTTATTGCGCGAGCGATAGCGAAAGGTGCGCGTGCCGTGCTTTTTAATAGCCGGTATCAGCTTATGCTGCATGGCCCAGGCATCTTCCGGGTGGAACATTTCATAAGCCGGCAAGCCCAGCAATTCATCAGCGCGATAACCTGTGAGCTGCTCCACGGCTGGATTAACAGCCGTATAGGCCCAGTCACCCGGACGGTGCAAGGTAATCATCACCCCCGACTGCTCAGCCAATATACGATAGCGAGCTTCATTATATTCTTGCAGATTGGAAGCTGGCTCCAGACTGTCCATGGTTTTTACACCTAATAATTTCGCGTCTTTGAAGGTCAATTATAGGTGATTCCCCTTAGTGGAAAAAGCAGCAATTCCCACAAGCAAAGTGAATCGTGAATGTTTGCGTATCACAAGAATAAATAAGCCCTTGCAGCCTGGCTTTGTTAGTCTCTGCCCATTCCCAGCGCAGGGACTGGTCAGTAACAGATAGCGATTATCGGAGAACAAGATGCTAAATGATCTATTTGGAATGCAAGGCAAGGTATGTGTAATTACAGGTGGCTCACGCGGCCTTGGCTATTACATTGCTCAGGGTTATCTTGAGGCTGGCGCTGCACGTGTTTACATCACCGCCCGTAAAGCTGAGGCCTGCGAAGCGGCAGCAGCGGAACTTAGCCAATTCGGCGATTGCGTTGCACTGCCTGGAGATGCTGCTACTAATGAAGGCATCATCGCTTTAACCCAAGCCCTAAATGAGCGCGAAAGCCATATTGATGTACTGGTAAACAATGCCGGCACTGGCTGGGCTGGCGAGTTTGGCCAGTTCCCAGAAAAAGGCTGGGACAAGGTTATGGATATCAATGCCAAAAGCCCATTCTTCCTAACCCAAGCTTTGCTACCCCTGCTTAAGGCCAAGGCTAGTCAGGACAGCTATAGCAGCGTTATCAATATCGGTTCCATTGCCGGTATCGTTGGCAATGGCCTAGATAATTTCACCTATGCGGTCAGTAAATCTGCTGTGCATCAGCTTACTCGCGTTTTGGGTAAAGAGCTGGCCGAGAGCCACATTCGTGTTAACGCTATCGCACCCGGTCGCTTCTATTCTAAGCTGACTGAGTTTTTGAGTACCGATAAAGAGGCCTTCGAAGCCGAATGCGCCGTAATACCAATGCACCGCTGGGGTGAAGCCAGCGATATCGCGGGCGTAGCCATCATGTTAGCCAGTAAAGCCGGAGGGTTTATTACTGGGCAGATTATCCCAGTTGATGGCGGCACGACTCTGATTGCATAACCCTTAAAACCCCAAATGCAGAGTTTTATGGGTACGAGGAGCTTTGCAGGGGCGTCTCCGACTTGACCAAATCTCTTGGAGAGATTTTGGGCTTGGCTGAAAGCTGAGCACCTGGATGGTGCGAATCCAAGAGGAGCCGAGCTGGCACGGATGCCGCTTTTTGCGTCCCCAGCAAAGCTCCTCGTACCCATAAAAGTCGGTCCGACTAGTGAGATCTCATAAGCAACTCGGCCTCAATAGACTCCCCCACCCTTACAACACTTGATTTGCTCTGACCTTTTAGTGAAAATAGGGGTATACCCCTACTTTAGTGCAGGTAGGAAAGTAGACCCCAAAAAGCTCCAATAGCGATAATCACGAGAAGCTACCATGTCACAGACACCGCTACTAAACGACCGCGATATTGAATTCCTACTTTATGAGTTCTTAAACAGTGAAGCCCTGCTAGAGCGTCCACGCTACCAAGAACATTCGCGCGAGGTGTTTGATGCCACCTTGGCAACCGCCAAAACCATCGCCGAAAAGTACTTCGCCAACCACAATGCCAAAGGTGATGCCAACGAGCCGACCTTTGACGGCGAAAACGTACACCTAATTCCAGAGACTCAGGAAGCTTGGGATGCCTTCGCAGAGGCAGGCTTCCTCGCCGCCCATTACGATTTTGAAGAAGGCGGCATGCAGATGCCAGAAATCATTCTGCGCGCAGCCATGTCCTATATCTCTTCCGCTAATATTTCATCTACCGGCTACCCCTTCCTTACTTTAGGCTCAGCCAACCTGATTCATAGCTTTGGTGATGAGGCTCAAAAAGCCAAATATCTGCCACCGATGATGGACGGGCGTTTTTCCGGCACCATGGCATTAACCGAGCCAGGCCAAGGTTCAGCCCTAGCCGATATTAAAACCACAGCGAAGCCACAAGACGACGGCACTTACCGCATCTTTGGTCAAAAGATGTTTATTTCAGCAGGTGATCACAACCTAACTGAAAACATTGTCCATATGGTCTTGGCTAAAATCGAAGGCGCACCAGCAGGCACCAAAGGCATCTCACTATTTATCTGCCCTAAGTTCTTGCTTAACGAAGACGGCAGCGTAGGCGAGCGCAATGACGTAGCACTGGCGGGTTTGTTGCACAAAATGGGTTACCGTAATACCACCTCTACCGTTCTAAGTTTTGGCGAAAAAGATGGCGCTGTTGGCTATCTAGTAGGAGAAGCACACAAAGGCTTGGCCTATATGTTCCAAATGATGAACGAAGCACGCATTGGTGTTGGCTTGGGCGCTGCCGTGTTGGGCTACCAAGGTTATAACTACTCGTTGGATTATGCGCGTAATCGCCCACAGGGTCGACTGCCCTCGCAAAAAGATCCGACGTCAAAGCAGGTCAATATTGTTGAGCATGCCGATGTACGTCGTATGTTGCTGGCACAAAAAGCTTATGTCGAGGGCTCGATGGCATTGTGCTTTTACGCGAGTCAGCTTTTTGAAGATTCAAATACTGCAACGACTGAAGAGGAGCGTAAGCAAGCCTTCACCTTACTGGATTTAATCACCCCAATGGTGAAATCCTTCCCATCAAAATATGGCCTACGTGCTAACGAGCATGCCATTCAGATATTGGGCGGTTCTGGTTATATTCGCGAATACCCTGTTGAACAGTACTACCGCGACAACCGCTTGAATCCAATTCATGAAGGTGCCGAAGGTATTCACGGTTTGGATCTACTAGGCCGCAAGGTACCAATGAATGGCCTAGCAGGTTATCAAGCCTTAAAAGATGAAATTCTTGCCAGTACCGAAGAAGCTAAGACAATCGAAGAAACTTCAGCTTGGGCCAAGTCTATCGAAGCCGCGCTAGCGAGCTTGGATCAAACCACCATGAGTTTGCTCGGTACCTTAGGCAAAGGCGAAGTTGATTTGGGCATGGCGAATGCCACGGTTTACCTCGATATGTTTGGTCGTGTTTTGGTAAGTTGGATTTGGCTGAAGCAAGCCATTATTGCGGTTAAGGCGCTGGCAACAGATCTTCACCAGGACGAAGAGAATTTTTATCGTGGCAAGCTGCAAGCCGCCCAGTACTACATTCAGTGGGAACTGCCAGAAATTGATTACCAAGCCAAGCTACTGCAAAGCCAAGACGATACTTGTTTAGCCATGCAAGACGCTTGGTTTTAATAAATAAGGTATAAGAAGTTGGGCAGCCGCAAGGCTGCCCTTTTGCTTTACCCTTTTTGTTTTCATATAGATTACAAGGAAACACCATGAGCTCAGCGGCACTCTATAGCCAGCAAGATAATATTGCGCTAATCACATTAAACTCCCCACCGGTTAATGGTCTCGGTAAAGATCTACGCTCCGCAATTAAAGCAGCCTATGCGACAGCAATAAGCAATTCGGACATTGATGCGATTGTTATCGCTTCGTCAGGAAAGCTATTTTGTGGCGGCGCTGATATCGCTGAATTTGCAGCGGGTGGATTTAATACCGAACCCATGCTCCCTGGCCTATTAGTTGAGTTAGAAAATAGCCCTAAACCTATAGTGGCTGCGGTTAATGGTATGGCCTTGGGTGGCGGCTTTGAATTGGCCCTAGCTTGTGATTACCGTATCGCCTTGCCAAGCGCTAAATGTGGTTTGCCCGAAGTGAACATTGGTATTCTTCCAGGTGCAGGCGGCACTCAACGCCTACCTCGCTTAATCGGCGCCGAAATGGCTACCAAGATGGTAACTAGCGGGGCTCCAGTTTCCGCAAGCAAACTGATGGAAGCCGGCGCTATCGATAGAATCTTTGATGGTGAAGCGAAAGATTTTGTTGCGGCCGCCATCGATTACGCCAAAGAGCTAACCGCGCAAAAAGCGCCTTGTAAAAGCTGTGCTGATTTAACAGTTGAAAACCCAGGCGCGGAGTTTTTCGCAGAATTTAGAAAATCAATTGCACGCAAAACTCGCGGTTTTTATGCGCCGGAAATGAATATCCAATGCATCGAAGTGGCTTGTGAATTACCACTTGCCGAAGGCCTAGCTAAAGAGACAGAGCTGTTTGAAAGCTGCATGCAAACCCCTCATGCCCGCGCCCAGCAGCATATCTTTTTTGCCGAACGCGCCGCCACTAAGATTCCTGGCGTCGATCCTAAAACCCCGCTGCGCCCAATTAAAACCGTAGGCATTATCGGTGCCGGAACCATGGGTGGCGGCATCGCCATGAACTTTGCCAATGTCGGTATTCCTGTCACCTTACTAGAAGTTAAAGAAGATGCGCTTGAGCGCGGACTAGGGGTGATTCGTAAGAACTACGAAATCAGCGCTAAAAAAGGTCGCTTAACTGAAGCTCAAGTTGACGAGCGAGTGGATCTAATTCAGGGCAGCTTGGATTATGCTGATCTGGCCGAAGTGGATATTGTTATCGAAGCAGTCTTTGAAAACATGGACATCAAAAAGCAAGTCTTCGCAACGCTGGATAAAACCTGTAAACCAGGCGCTATTTTAGCAACTAACACATCGACTTTGGATGTCGATGAAATTGCCGCCAGCACTTCGCGACCTGCAGATGTTATTGGCCTGCACTTTTTCAGTCCCGCTAATGTTATGCGTTTATTAGAGATCGTTCGCGGCGCCAAAACCGCCAACGATGTACTAATGACAACCATTAAAATGGCTCAGGTAATTCGCAAGATGCCTGTTGTCGCTGGTGTTTGCTGGGGCTTTATTGGTAACCGTGGACTAGAGCCTTATGGACGTGAAGCGTCACGCTTAGTAATGGAAGGCGCCAGCCCAGAGCAGATCGATAAAGTTCTGTATAACTGGGGCTTGGCGATGGGCTTACCATCCATGATTGATCTTGCTGGCATCGATGTTGGCTATCTAACCCGTCAAGGCAATCGCGATATGTTCTACGGCCGCGACGATAGTTACACCGCTGTTTGTGATGCACTCTATGATCAAGGTAATTACGGTCAAAAGACCGGCAAAGGCTTTTACATTTATGAGGGCCGAGATAAGCAGAGCAATCCAGAAGTTACTAGCATAGCCAAAGCTCTGGCCGAGCAACATGGCGTTGAGCAACGCGAGATTAGTGATCAAGAAATTTTAGAGCGCTGCTTATTCCCACTCATCAATGAAGGCGCCCAAATCCTTGATGAAGGCATCGCCTATCGCGCCAGTGATATCGATGTAATCTACTGCAACGGCTATGGTTTCCCCGTTTATCGTGGCGGCCCAATGCAGTATGCTGATGAAATCGGCTTAGATACCGTGGTTGCCGCGCTAGAGAAGTATCAAACACAGCTGGGCAATTATGGCCAAACGTGGTTCCAGGTTTCTCCATTGCTCAAGCGTTTAGCGAGCGAAGGAAAAAGCTTTAAGCAGTACGACGCCGAGCAAGCGTCTTAATTCACCGTAAATTCGGCCTTCATAGCACTGTGTGCTCGAGGGCCAGGCGCTAGACTGATGTCTAAATAATGCCTATAAATTCTAACGAGGATCAACACCATGACTAAAGAAGCGGTTATCGTATCAACAGCTCGCACCCCGATCGGCAAGGCCTTTCGTGGCGCATTAAACAATATCAAATCACCTACCATGACTGGCCATGCCATTAAGCACGCGGTAGAGCGCGCTGGTATCGAAGGCGCTGAAATCGAAGATGTCATTATCGGTTCCGTACTAAACGCTGGCACCGCCGCAAACAACATTGCTCGTACCGCTTCTATCGCTGCTGGCGTTCCGGTAACAGCAGGCGCTCAAACTATCGACCGTCAGTGTTCTTCTGGTCTAATGGCTATCGCTACTGCAGCCAAACAAATTATGGTTGACGGCTACAGCTGTATTGTTGCTGGTGGCCAGGACAACATTTCTGCCGTGCAAATTCCTTACGGCAAAATGGCAGCAGATCAGTTCGATGAGAACGTGCTCAAAATGAACGAGCATGCCTATATGCCAATGCTACAAACTGCTGAATATGTCGCTAAGAAGTACGGCATTAGCCGTGAAGTACAAGATCAGTATTCTTTAGAGTCTCAACAGCGCACCGCTGCTGCTCAAGAAGCTGGCTTGTTTGACAATGAAATTGTGCCTATCACGGCAACTAAAGCCATTGTTAACAAAGAAACCAAAGAAGTTTCTTATGAAGAAGTAACGCTAACAAAAGATGAAGGTAACCGCCCTTCTACTACCCTAGAAAATCTACAAAGTCTAAACCCAGTTATCGAAGGTGGTTGCGTGACGGCCGGTAATGCTAGCCAGTTATCTGATGGCGCTTCTGCTTGTGTTGTGATGGACGGCAAATTGGCTGAGCAGCGCAATATCGAGCCACTCGGTATTTATCGCGGCATGATGACTGTAGGTAATGAGCCAGAAGAAATGGGTATTGGCCCTATTTATGCGATTCCTAAGCTGCTAAAACAGCATGGTTTGAGCGTAGATGATATTGACCTATGGGAGCTTAACGAAGCCTTTGCCGTGCAGTGCTTGTACTGTCGTGATCACTTGGGTATTGATCCAGCCAAATACAATGTTAACGGCGGTTCAATCTCTATTGGTCACCCATACGGCATGACAGGTGCGCGTACTACCGGCCACATTCTATTGGAAGGTAAGCGTCGCGGCGCCAAGTGGGCCGTTGTATCAATGTGTGTTGGCGGCGGCATGGGTGCTGCTGGTCTATTCGAAATCGTATAACACACTTAGCTGGCAGCCTTTCGGGCTGCCAGTTTTCACTTCTTACGCCACCCCACATAGATTCACCTACCCTCAGTTATTCATCCTGCTAACTTAATGCGTTTAGTAACTAACTTATGTTAATGCGATAAAGCCACAGTTAGTTGATAATTCCTGCTCTCAATTAGGTGATCATTAGAAAGGAGATAATCATGAGCCTCCCACAATTTTCTCTTGAAGGTCGCAATGCATTGGTCACCGGTGCGTCTTCTGGTATCGGACGCTGCTTAGCCCTTGGGCTTGCCAAAGCCGGTGCCAATATTATTGTTGCCGCACGACGCCAAGAGCGTTTAGCAGAGCTTGTGCAAGAGATCGAAGCACAAGGCGGCAAAGCCCTTGCTGTATCGATGGATGTTACCAATAAAGACAGTATTCAAAGTGCTTATGATCAAGCTGAAAGTACCTTCGGCACGGTCGATGTTATTGTAAATAATGCCGGCGTTGCTGATGCAAAGAACTTTCTCAAAATTGACGATGAATCCTTAGACTTTGTGATGGACACCAACTTCAAAGGTGTATGGCACGTGGCCCAAGAAGGCGCCAAGCGCTTAGTAGCAGCCGAAAAGCCGGGCAGCATTATCAATATCGCCTCAGTGCTCGGCATTACTGCCAAGTACGGACAAAGCGCTTACTGTGCTTCTAAAGGCGCCGTAGTCCAACTTAGCCGTTCTATGGCTCTAGATTTAATGGCTAATAATATCCGCGTGAATGCAATCGCACCTGGCTGGTTTAAAACTGAAATTAATACTGCTTATTTTGATAGTCCAGCCGGACAAGAATACGTAACGCGCATGCCAGCAAAACGCCTTGGTAAGCTAGAAGAATTAGTAGGACCAGTGATACTCTTAGCCAGTGATGCAGGCTCATTTATTACTGGTACAGTTCTGCCAGTAGACGGTGCAATACACTGCACGGGAATTTAATGACGCGAGATGTGAGATGTGAAGCGAAAGGAGCGAGAGCTCTAGTCATCATCCAATGTCTCACATCTAACGCCTAACGATTTACATCTAACCAATAATAGCGAAAAGCATGATGAATATTTCCTCACTCGAAGACCTACAAGCCCTAGAGACCACCCCTTTTGAAGAGCGCATAGAACACAGCAGCACATATGATTTGCTGCGTGATAAAGCAGAGCAATATGCCGAGCAAACAGCACTGAGCTTTTTATTACAGGGTAGCGCCGATGAGGAACCTATTCGTTACAGCTATAAAGAGCTGTTTGGAAAAATTACCCAGACAGCCAATGCACTGCACCAGCTTGGCGTCAATGCTAATGACACCGTTTCCATGCTATTACCCAACCTGCCTCATACCCACTTTACTATCTGGGGCAGTGAAGCTGCGGGCATCTTTAATCCAATAAATCCTTTATTGGAAATTGAACATATCGCTGCGATTCTTAATGAAGCGCAAACAAAAGTTCTGGTTACCCTAGCCCCATTTCCTGGTGCTGAGCTCTGGGATAAAGCCATCGCGGTTAAAGAATTGGTTCCAAGCCTTAGCCATATTCTGGCTGTTGATATGGGCAAACTTATGCCTGCCGAATTTGCGGCGGCCATGACAGCCGATCGTGAAGAATACTTAAGCGATACTATTTTAGATTTTGATGACACGATTGCTAAGCACAATAGCGACAGTCTAGATAGCGGCCGTGAAATACAACAGGACGATATAGCCTCATACTTCCATACTGGCGGCACCACGGGCACACCCAAACTGGCGCCCCACACTCACTTCAATGAGCTAACCACTGTATGGCAAATGGAAGCTGGGCTCGATATTGGCCCTGGGGCTGTTTCGTTAACTGGCTTGCCGCTATTTCATGTAAACGCCGTTTTTGTTACTGGCTTAGCAACTTGGGCGCAAGGTGCTGAGGCTGTACTAGCAAGCCCCCAAGGCTATCGTAATCCAACGGTGATTAAAGATTTCTGGCGTATTGTTGAGCGCTATAAAGTCAGCTACTTCAGCTGCGTGCCTACCATTCTTAGCGGATTAATTGAAGTTCCCATTGGCGATAGTGATGTATCCAGTTTGGATTTCTGCCTATGTGGCGCAGCGCCTTTAGCCACTGAGCTGATCCGTAACTTTGAAGAAAAAACCGGCTTATCTATTTTAGAAGGCTATGGTCAAACCGAGGGCACCTGCGCCTCCACTGCAAACCCACGCTATGGAGAGCGCAAAGTTGGCGCTGTTGGTTTGCGCTTACCCTATATGGAGCTACGCATCGTTGAAGTCGACGAGAACGGGAACTGGCTACGTGATTGCGATACCAATGAAGCCGGCTGCATCGCTATCAAAGGGCCAAATGTATTTAATGGCTATAAACAAGCTGCGCAAAATCAAGGGCAATGGGTTGAAGACGGCTGGTTTAATACCGGTGACCTTGGCCGACTCGATGAAGAAGGCTATTTGTGGCTAACCGGCCGCAGTAAAGACCTTATTATTCGCGGTGGACATAATATCGATCCACAGATGATCGAAGAAGTCTTTTACACTCACCCGGCTGTTGCCGAAGCAGTTGCTATTGGCAAGCCTGATAAGCGTGTTGGTGAAGTACCTGTGGTCTACCTACAACTAAAACCCGATCAAGCAGAGAACGAAGGAGAATTCTTGGAGTTTGCTATGGGCAATATTGCTGAGCGAGCAGCCGTGCCTAAAGAAATTTATTTTGTAGAGCAAATGCCGGTAACTGCTGTAGGTAAAATATTCAAACCCGATTTACGCAATGACATTGTAGCGAAGGTGGTAAGCCTACACCTTGCAGATAAGCTGCAAGAATTACAGGCCAGCTTTAGTGTCGAGGCTTCGAAAAAGCACGGACAGCTAGTTCAGTTTGAATGCAAAGATGCAGAAATCCTTGCCGAACTGGTACGTCAAGAGCTTGGCGAGTATACCTTTGCAACCGAAGTGAAGGCGATCTGAGAATACCCAGAGAATATATAGCCGAAACATCAGGCACAAACCTAACAGCCGGCTAACACGGAGATACCATAGATGAGCAACACTTTGATTTTGCATCATTACGATAGTTCGCCATACGCTGAGAAGATTCGCTTGATGTTTGGCTTAGCAAATTTGAGCTGGCAGTCCCTACTCTCACCGGTATGGTTGCCAAGACCCAATGTTGACCCTCTCGCTGGTGGCTATCGCAGAATACCGGTTGCCCAAATTGGTGCGGATATATTTTGTGACAGTGATTTAATCGCTAAGGAAATTGCCTCACTGGCGAAACAGGCCGAGCTAAACCCCGAAAACGCTAGCCCAGAAGCAAAGAGCATTGCTCAATTTGCCGAGGGCGAAGCATTTTTTGCTGCTGTGTCTTCAGTACCTCCTCTCAGACTTTTAAGCACTATGTTGCTTAAATTTGGCCCTATAGGCGCTTTTCGTTTTATTAAAGATCGGGGCGAGCTGTTAAAAGGCAGCGATGCAAAGCGTCCGAATCTCGAGCAGTCCCAAGCCTTAATAGAAGATCTAATCAGCAGAATATCCAAGCAGCTAGATCAGCATGAATGGCTAGATGGCAATGCCCCCACAGCAGTAGATTTTAGCGTTTACCACCCATTATGGCTGCACGTAAACTGTAGCCGCAGGGAATTGCAGTGTGACGCAAAGGTACAAGATTGGTTCCGGCGTGTGGCCGCTATTGGCCACGGCCAGCGTGTTGAAATAAGCCAAGCCGATGCATTCAGCACAGCCAGAAATGCGCAACCAAGGGAAATTATTGATTCAGCAGGACATGAACTATTAAACAAAGATGTTGCTGTAAGCCCTTCTGACTATGGCTTTGTGCCAGTGCAGGGTAAGCTTGTCGCGGTAAATCAAGAGCGCATTATTGTGGCCAGAAATACTGAAGATTTCGGTTTAATTCATGTGCATTTTCCACGGGAAAACTACAGTATTAACGCTCAGGGGTAAGCCTTTTGCCAGGCTGTGCCACCGTGCTCAGCCTGGCCTTTCACATCAAATCAGCAGGTTTTAAAAGCGACAAAAACTAAGATTCGTTTTGCAAGCTCTGCTGAATCGCAGCCTCTAGATCGCCCCCTAAAGGCTTCGCCTTTGAAGGGAAGTACTTCACCTGTGTTCCGTCAGGGCTCACTAAGTACTTATTAAAATTCCACTTAGGCTCTTTACCGGTTTTATCGGCCAACTCTTTAAACAGCGTATTCGCATCATCACCCGTTACTGGGCTGCTACTCATCATGGTAAATTTAACGCCATAGTTGATGTAACATACCTCGGCGGTTTTTGCTTCATCTTTGGCTTCTTGTTTAAAGTCATTGGATGGAAAACCTACAACCTCTAGACCTTGAGGCTGATATTTTTCATAAAGCACCTGCAAATCTGCGAACTGCCCAGTATAACCACAATGACTTGCTGTATTAACGACTAGCAAGGGCTTACCAGAGAACTTCTCGCAGAAATTAACACGCTCGCTGGAACGTAGCTTCCGGGCTTCAAACTTCAATATATCAGGGCAGTCAGCAGCTAAGGATGATAGCGCAGTAAAGAGAGGCAAGACGAACAAAAGCTGTCGTAAGCGCATGGAAGTAAGCTCCGCAAATGATTTAAACATCGAGCTAGGATAGTAAAGCATATACGGTATTGACACAAAGCACGCGAAGGCTTGTCGAACATAAGTGCAGTTAGCGACACCTCGCAATTAGGCACTAATCATTGCAACATCACATAAGAGACGTATTATGCTAACAGTTGTTTGCTTCACCACCTACAAACTGATATGAGCGCAAACTATGCAAGGCGAAAACAATCTTTCCGTACTACTTAGTAATATGCAACCTAAGCTACAAAAGGGCTGCTGGGTATTCGCTACTGTTGATAGCGAGCAACTGCCAAAGATCTTAGACCAAATTGAAATTAGCGATTTACAGGGTTTTTATCAGGAATCAGAAGGCAGCAGCTTAATACTTGAAGAAGCGCAGGCTAAACTACTTGCCTTAGAATGCAGTGAGGCCTTTGCTGCCATCAGCCTTAGCATTCACTCTAGCTTAGAGGCTGTAGGGCTCACTGCTGCGATAAGTGGAGCACTCTCCCAAGCTGGCATTAGCGCCAATGTTGTGGCGGCCTTCTACCATGATCATATTTATGTACCCTATGAAAAAGCTGAGGCGGCAATGCAATGTCTTGAAGGAATTGGGGCAGAGGAATAATGTGCGGAAAAATTCTATTCCCGCCTATGCAGTGGCTGACAAAGATGTGCGATTACAAACGCCACAATGAGCGCCAAGCCATAAGCCCATGATCCACCCCCAAAATAATCACTAACAATATAATAAGCCACGCCCCCTAAAACGAAATACCAAGCTTTTTCTTTACCTGGCAACTTTTTTAGAAGTAGAAACACAAGCAAGCAAAAGGCCAGTCCCCAAGAAAAATCAAATACATAGGACCACAACTCAGACTGCTCCATTAGCTTTTGCAAAAATAATGCTCCCAGAGCACTCAGCACAAGCATCCAAATCAGTATCATTCGATATATCACAGCGCCCATTTGTTTTTCCTCACAAAACTTCCGATTGAATCAGCGCTTTTATAGTGACAAAGCCCAGTAGTAAACCCTATAGGCAAAATGTATGAAAGAGAGCTACCCGAAGCCTCCATGCAGCAACTGTTTAACTGCGCAGAAAATAAGGCGGGGAAACACACAGAAGCCCTAGCATCATAGATACTAGGGCTTCACGCGACTAAGACATCTTTATATCTTAAATTTCTGAACCATCTCACCAAGCGTCCCAGCAAGAGCATTTAAGTTCTCGCTAGACTCGACCATCTTGTTACTATTAACTGAGTTAGACTGGGAAATATCATTCACAGCCGCAACACTTTGATTAATTTGTCCAGCTGTAGCACTTTGCTGTTCAGCAGCACTGGCAATATTGGTATTCATTAGGGAAATTTCACCAACCGCGTTGAAAATCAGTTGCAAAGCGGCACCCGACTTGTTGGTTTCATCCACGCTATGCACTACAAACTCTTGACTTTTTTGCATGGCACCCACTGCATCTCTAGCGCCCTGCTGAAGGCGTTCAATCAAACTCTGAATTTCTTCGGTAGATTCTTGAGTCCGGCCAGCGAGGCTGCGTACTTCATCAGCCACAACTGCAAAGCCACGCCCCTGCTCCCCAGCCCGGGCCGCCTCGATTGCAGCATTAAGCGCTAACAGATTGGTCTGCTCGGCAATATCTCGAATAACATCGAGGATGCCCCCAATATTATCGGCTTCACCCTCTAGCTCATTGAGCTTCGCCGAGGTTCCGCTAACTTCTTGCTCGAGCTTATTAATTGAATCGATGGCCACTTGTACGACCTGCATCCCTCGATTTGCCTCGTCACTTGCTTCCGTTGCCGAGCTAACGGCAACGCTGGCATTCTTTGCGACATCAGAAACGGTAGCCGACATTTCCTCCATGGCCATTGCCACTTCACTGGTCATATTAAGCTGCTGCTTAGATCCTGCACTGGTTTCTGCGGTGACGTCACTAAGCTTATTGGATTCTTGAGTTAAGTCACCACTGGCATCGGACATACGAGAAATAATCTCGCGCAAGTTGCTCACAGTAGTGCCCAACGCCCCTTGCAAACTACCGATTTCATTATCGTTTTTCGCCTCGATATTGACTCGTAGATCACCCTCTGACAAAGATCTTGCGACATCCACCACTTCATTGATCGGCTTAGTGATTGTTCTGGAGATTATCCCACTGAATACCATTGAAGCGAGTGCGGCAAGCAAGCCACCCACAGTAACAATCAATAAGGTTAAATCGCTAGAGCTTTCCGCCGCGCTGCGCCTTTGATCCATAAGACGGTTTTCAATATCAACAATCTCTTTTACCTGGGCACGCAACTGATCCATATATTGCTTGCCTTGCTTCTTAGCGAATTCCGCATACAAAGTATCCATATGAGGATGTCTATTGGCTTCCTCAACTAGCGCTATCGCTTTTTGTGAATAGTCTGTTATCCAGCCTTGAATATTGGCCTCTAAACTAGTGCCTGCAACCGAAGAAATTCTTGAAGTAATAATTGCCCTACCGGCATTATAAGGCTCGAGGAATTCAACTTTTCTATTGAGCATATATCCTCGCAGGCCTGTTTCCATATCGATCATTGCGGCCAATAGAGATCTGCCCAAGCCCGCATTCCCTAAGCTCGTAATATCTTGCCTAAGGCCATCCATTTTCTGTTTGCCGATACCGGAATCAATCAGCTCGCGTAGCTCATGATTGGCATCATCGCCCAAGGCAATATCACGGCGTAGCTCAATCATTTTCTCAGCATAAGCTTGCCACTGCTCAGCATTTTGCTTTACTGCATCGTATCTTCTTTGTTGTGCAGGGTTATCGCTGGTGAGCTGCCGCGCTTTTTTAAAGTAAGACTGGAAGTTATCTTTACCTTGGTGATAAGGCTCAAGATAGTCCTCTTGCCCGGCAACTGAAAAACCTCTTAGGCCAGTTTCCATATCTACCATCGAAGCAACCAAGCCATTGGATTGATCAATAACTTCGTAAGTATGCTGAACCATTTTGGAGCTATCGTTTAAGGACTTTAATGACGCAAAAACTACATAGCAGAGAACTACGAGTACAAAAGCGCTGATCCCACTATTGATCAGTAGCTTCTGCCTAATACTCAAACCTGAAAAATTCATTGATAATACCTGTCAAAACAATACGCTCTGCCCTCCCTGTTTGGCGTACTGACGTGTTGAAAATGCTGTCGTCTAAATACAATGTAGTAGAGCATTGCTTTAATTCAACATAAGGTATGAGGTTTTTGATTTGGCTCAATATCACAAACTCAGTGAAAACTAAGAAAGCCATTGATTTTATTAGGGTTTCTATTGCTTTCACTAAAGAACTAAAGAGCAGCTTTAAAAAGCTCTAGAATATGACGGGGGCTAGGGATTAACTGAGTTAAATACTGGGTTTATTGGGGCAATTTATCACAAACCTTAAGGCTGAATTACCTCTAATTTATCGCCAACTGAGATTCGGCCAGTCTTGGTTATTTTTGCACAAAGCCCACCATAACCATACATATTGGCAGGGCCCGAAGGGCCAAGTGGCTCAATCATCCTAGGGCCTGTTAACACTAATTCGGCCGTCACTGCCGAACTTATTTCATCGATTCGGCAAGGCAGGGTGAGCGTATTGTGGTCGCTCCACTATAGCGAGCACTAACACAGCCGAGCGATGAAATAAGTCGGCCCGAAGGGTTAGGCTAAAATCGCCTTACTCGGTGTTGCTCGTTGCTTATTTGGAGCAACCAAACTACGCGCCTCGCGCCGTGATTAAGGCGATTTTAGCTCTAACAGTGATGACCGAATTAGTGTTAACAGGCCCTAAAACATGGATGGCATTGCGCAGTCGCTTCAAACTCAGCCTCGCCTATTTTAAATCGCTGATGTCGTAAAATATTTAAATTCACATTTCGAACCAATAAATTACGTCTTAACAGTTCTGGTTTTAGCTCGCGGACACCACAAAGCTGCTTAATACAGCTCAGATCCTCTTCGCTAATTAAGCTTACCTGTCTTGCCGAGCCAGGAGTTTTTGCACAGCGGTGATCTCCCTCCAAGCCTCTGTCAGCAATCGCCAACACCGAATTTACATCTACGACGCGCTCCTTCCTAGCGGGTCGCAACCCTATCCAACGCAGTTCACCTGGGGTTATAGTCGAGAGATAGCGCCCTAACAAACGCCCCTGGGTTTTCATTGCAAAGGCTCATGCTTAAATTTTGGCTTAAGCTTGCTTGCGGTATAGCGTCGTGTTTCTGGTTTTGTCCAGCTGCCATTTTTTAAGTAAGAGGTAGACATATGCAACTCGCCGTTAATCATCTCACAGGTGGACTTAACTTCGCTGATACCGCTGGACAAGCCACCTGATGAAGCCTCAACCTTTTCTAAAATAGAAAATTTATTCTCCCCCTCCAGCTTAATCGTCGCCTCGGTATAAAAATCTGCCGTCGTAAAATAAAAGGATTTATAGCTCTTCGTTTTTTTATCCCAAAAGATAAAACTCTCACCACCATAATCGCCATCGTTTACCGAGTGCACTGTCTTTAATGCTTTACCATTCAATGCCGCTTGCCAATGCGCGACATCCAGCACTGTGCCTTTGTCCTTGCCCCAGTTCATAGGTGCCTGCCAAGTACCAATAAAGGCTCTAAAGGGTTCTAGTTTGGCATCGAGTTTAATCTCTGCCGCTGCATTCATCGATACCGTAAGGATTAGGGTAAAAACAACTGCGTTTAATTGCTGTATGTGTCTCATCGTTATTTTTCTCCGTGCAGTACACTTTGTTTGAGCAATAATTAGCTGATAGGCTAACGCTAAGAATAATACACATGCAAGGGAGTTGTTAAGTGAATATGATCGAGCACCAAACCCTGAAAACCCTGGGCCGCCTGTCTTTTATTTTATGCATGCTTTATAGCTTTACAGTTGATGCTTACCAGCCCACACGAGAAATGGCGCAAGACGATCAATTTACTGTCGCTAGAACACTATTAATCAACCATCAGAAAGAGCTTCTTGAACTGATAAAGTATGCCAAGCGAGAGAGTTCAGTCAGTAAAGCTTATCTTTCCCCGCAAGGGGATCTTAAAGCTTATGCAGCGACAGATGACAATGCTGCCCCGATTGAGATTCCAGAGGCATTGGCGAGCAAGATACGAAAGCTTCTTCAAGAGGCGAAAGTTCAAGCCTATAAAAAACAGGGACAGCAAGTCTATATTCCATTTACCACTTCAGAAGCTGGCGGAAATACGCTCTTTAGCAGCATTATCTACAGCCCTGAAAAGATAGAGCTTAATGATGAAGATTGCGTAAGTGCTAAGGGCTTCAAGAGCTTTTTAATCTGTATTTGGCCAATCCAAGACAATTGGTATATGCATTTCGATTGGTCATATTTTAAAAAGCCCAAAGGCGCAACAGTTAAGCCGGAAGCTTAAGCGTCAGTGATTATCAAAGGCTAGGAAACTGGTATATATCTCGCTTCAAGCCATCGGAAAAAGATTCGCGGCGTACTTTCTTGCCTCCGAGCTTTTCAACTAGAGCTCGGGCAGTATGGTTATCATCGTTCATATAGGTTTCTAGACTCGGCCACTGGTAATGCTTGCGAGCATAATCCAAAGCGGCTTTTGAGGCTTCAGTGGCGACACCCTGGCCGCGAGCTTCTGGCATTACCCACCAAGTTAATTCCCTAGGCCAGGATTTACCCTGCCAAAAACCACATGTACCCATCAATTTATCGCTGCTTTTTTCTTGAATCACCCATACCCCAAAGCCTAATAAATACCAGGACCCAAGATCAGCTTTTAAACGCGCCCACACCTGCTCTTCATTGATGGGGCCGCCGTACATTTTTGAAGCTTCCGCATCAGTATAAAAATCTCGATACACCTCAAAGCACTCGACACTTGGTTGTAAAAGGCGAAGTCGCTCGGTTTCAATGACGGGGATTTTCATATAAGGCCTAAGATCAATTGAACGAAGTAAGAAGCCTATTATAGAAGTGCTTTAACGTGCATCAATCTAATTGTGGTTTAGTAATGTAAGGGCTTAGTTTGGCTCAATATTGAGAAAGGCATTTTCAATCATTTCGTAGCCTTCTGGATCATAAGTCGCAAGATCACGGGCATTAAAGGGGTAATAGCTATTTGACAAAAAATAAGTTGTTGCCAGTTCTGCGAAATATTCATGTGAATTTTCTCTGGCATAGGCTTTCGTAACAAGCCTTCCACTTTTGTGCTCTACATTTTCGTAGAGTTTTTTATTTTTGGCGTTTTCAAAAGCCTTTTTCGCAGGCCTATATAAGCGCTTCCAGTGATAAGAATAATAGGCGTGACTCAATTCATGTACAGCGAACTGCGCAGCCGTAAGGCTTTTGTACTTTATATAATCCTTTACCGATCTGACAACCACACTATCGTCAAATCGCCGCGAGAAGCGATTACCTTCTCTAAAGTACCACTGTCCGCCATGCCTCCCCCCAGTTCTCGCCTCATCCCCAGTGAAGAGATAGAACTTAACATCAGAGAATTCTCCTAAAATGCTCGATGGGAATGCTTTGAAAGCTCTACGCACAGCTTTTTCGAGCTTAACTGCAGCCTTCTGAAGAAGCTCTGGATGCTCTGTAGTGAGGCGCTTTTCAGCAATGATATTTATGTTATAGCCCGTTAGAGGCTCATAAGATCTGAAGGCGTAGTTGCGATACTCTTTACTGATGGTTGCACCGTACTTTGAGTGCAAATTTGGCTCGGCAAGCTCAACATGTTGTATAACGTCTTGAGCTTTCTCGCCGGAAGACTTGCAGAGATGACGCTTATCAGTGTAGATTTTTTTGCCGCTTTTCCCTATGCAACTAAAGATCTGCTGCCCATATATATTCACCGAGTAAAGTGATAACCCCAGTAGGCAAAGACCAACCCTAAAAGCTAATTTACACATCTTTCAGACGACATCCTTATAACAACAACTGCCGAGCTAGCAACGTCAAAAACAGCTCTAATTCCATCTACAAAAAAAGCCCCGCAGGGCTTTTTTATTTTCACTGATAAACGCCTTAATGCACTTTAAGGCATTTCGTCAAACTCAGCACCTTCTTTCTCAACCTCAACCTGCATTAGGTCTTCTTTAGAAATGCCCATCATTAACAACACATTTGCTGCCACGTAGATTGACGAGTAGGTACCAATCGCCACACCGACTAACAATGCGATGGAGAAGCCGTGAATTAGCTCACCACCAAAGTAGAACAGCGCAACCAATACCAATAAGGTGGTCAAAGATGTTACCAAGGTACGGCCCAAGGTTTGACTCAGTGAGATATCGATTACTTCGACAGAATCCGCTTTACGGATCTTACGGAAGTTCTCTCGAATTCGGTCAGATACCACAATGGTATCGTTTAGCGAGTAACCAATAACCGCTAGCACCGCTGCTAATACCGTTAGATCGAAATCGATCTGTAATACCGAGAATACGCCCAAAACGATAACCACATCGTGAGCCAATGCGGCCACCGCACCTACCGAAAACTTAAACTGGAAACGCATGGCAACATAGATCATAACTACCGCCAAAGCGAATAGCATGCCGATACCACCGTCGTCGCGTAGTTCTTCACCCACCTGCGGGCCAACAAACTCTACCCGGCGCAATTCAACATCGGAGCCGTCAGTACGCAGGGTATCCATCACCTTATCGCCTAGCTCAGCGTCAGAATCTTCCTGCATGCGAATCAATACATCGGTTTCGGCACCGAAGTGAACTACGACAGGATCAGGGAAGCCCGCTTGCACCAATTGTTGGCGAATAGCGTTAACATCGGCAGGTGTTTGATAGCCTACTTCGATTTGTGAACCGCCAGTAAAATCCAAACCGAACTTCAAACCATTGGTGGCCAAACTGGCAATCGAACCAATGATTAACAGCAAGGAAAAGATCGCCGCCAGCTTACGCTGGGACATAAAGCGAATCACTTTCAATTCTTTCTTAGCTTTACTCATGATTTGCTCCTAGATCCACAGCTTCTGGATTTTACGGCCACCGATGGCCAAGTTAACCAAGGCACGGGTGCCCATAATGGCAGTAAACATCGAGGTCAAAATACCGATGGATAGCGTTACCGCAAAGCCCTGCACTGGGCCAGAACCAATCGCATAAAGAATCACGGCCACGATCAAGGTGGTAATGTTGGCATCCAAGATGGTGGTAAAGGCGCGATCGTAACCGGCGTTAATGGCCGATTGCGGCGGCAGGCCATTGGCCAGCTCCTCCTTAATCCGCGAGAACACCAGCACGTTCGCATCCACCGCCATACCTACGGTCAGAACGATACCAGCGATACCCGGCAAGGTTAGCGTTGCACCCAAGATCGACATGGCGGCAACCAACAAAATTAGGTTTAGAGTTAGAGCGATATTGGCGAAGATACCGAAGGCACGGTAGTACACCAACATAAAGAGCACAACAAAGGCTAGACCGATCTGTACCGAGATAATACCCAGCTCGATATTTTCAGCACCTAAAGATGGGCCAATGGTACGTTCTTCAGCGAAGTACATTGGGGCTGCCAAAGCACCAGAGCGCAACAAAAGTGCCAGTTCAGAAGCTTCAGCTGGGCTGTCCAAACCGGTAATACGGAACTGGACACCTAGACCTGATTGGATCGTTGCCAAGCTGATGATTTTCTTCTCTTCAACTTGAGTGTACTTAGGTTCTTTTTTACCGTCTTCGCCAGTAACGTATTTCACCTGGGTCTTCTGCTCAATAAACAGCACACCTAAGCGGCGGCCAACATTATTGCGCGTATTGCGGTGCATCTTCTGACCGCCTTTACTGTCCAGGTTAATATTTACTTGAGGCTGGCTGGTTTGGGTATCAAAGCTGGCTTGAGCACCAGACACATGATCACCGGTGATCACGACTTTCTTCTCTAAGAAAGCGTTACCCCAGATCTGCTGATCGCGCTCACTGCGGTAACCAAAAGATTCCTTGGTAGCAACCGAGGCTTCTGGCTTCGCTTCCAAGCGGAACTCTAGGTTAGCGGTTTTACCGATGATACGCTTTGCTTCAGCAGTGTCTTGTACACCGGGCAATTGCACCACAATGCGGGTCCGACCTTGGCGCTGAACAATCGGCTCAGAAACACCCAGCTCGTTTACACGGTTGCGCAAGGTGGTTAAGTTCTGACTAACTGCGTAATCTTCAATTTCTTTAATGCCTGCCTCGGTCATTTGTACACGCAGTACCGAGGTGCCATCTTCGTCGGTATCAACAAAGCGCTGCATATTCGGGAAGTTTTCACGCACTTGTGAAGTGGCTTTATTACGAGCTTCTTCCGTCTTAAAGCGCGCAATAATCACATTATCACGGCCTAATTTTACCGATTGATAGCGAATCTTCTCTTTACGCAGCTGGCTTTTGATTTCACTAACATTGGTTTGCATGCGCTTAGCAATGGCTTTGGGGGTATCAACTTCTAGCAAGAAGTGCACACCACCGGCCAAGTCCAAGCCTTTTTTCATAGGCTCCGCACCCCAGGCACGTAACCATTCTGGAGTCGTTGGCGCCTGACTTAGGGCCACAACGTAGTTATAACCCAAGGTTTCCGTCAACAATTGCTTGGCAGCTAACTGATCTTCGGCACTGCGCAGGCGAATGAGCGCATTTTTACCGTTGGCTTGCTCGCCAAAATAATCGATACCTTGTTCTTTAAGAGCGTTATTTGCTTGTTCTAATAGCTCATCATTAATCTGCATAGCCGCCGATTGACCCGAGATTTGAATAGCCGGATCAGGCGTATAGAGATTTGGGGCCGAGTAGATCAGGCCTAGGGCCGTAACCCCCAAAATGATTAGGTACTTCCAGAACGGATAGCGGTTCAGCATAGTGTTTTCCGTTTACGACTGTGGTGCCGATCAATCGATCAGCAAAAATAAGGGCATGGCCCAGCAAAAGGCCCGAATTATATCGCTTTGGTCAACAGCAAGCTATTGTGATTAGGGCTTGTGAGAGAAAGTGGGGGCATCTGCACAAAATACAAGCTCAGCGACATGAACAGTGTCTAATTTACGAGCAGCTGGTGGACTTTAGAGCAAAAAAAGAAGGGAAAGCCCACAGCGTACGCAAGAAATCCGCACCCAATTACATATCCGTATGTCGTTCGCTGTGGGCCCAGTAATTATCGGCGATTCAGGAAAAAGGCCTATAACTAGAACTGGTTATATCACTACATTAGTTGAGTTATATCAAGTCAGCGGCGGGGCCTCTTTACCCTGACGCGCATAAAACTCCTGCACATAATCCTCTAATCGCTCAGCAGCGATTGCCTCGCGCAACTCAGACATGATGCGCTGATAGTGCCGTAGATTATGGATGGTATTAAGCTCGGCACCCAAGATCTCCCCACACTTATCAAGGTGGTGCAAATAAGCACGGCTGAAATTCTGACAGGTATAGCAATCACACTCAGCATCTAAGGGGCTGGTATCATGGCGATGCTTGGCATTGCGGATCTTCACCACGCCCTCGGTGGTGAATAAATGACCGTTGCGAGCATTGCGGGTTGGCATTACGCAGTCGAACATATCCACGCCACGACGCACGGCTTCTACAATATCCTCTGGCTTACCCACCCCCATCAAATAGCGAGGCTTGTTCTCTGGCATAGTGTGGGCCAAATGATCCAATACACGCACCATATCTTCTTTGGGCTCACCCACTGAAAGGCCACCGATGGCATAACCATCGAAACCAATTTCTTCCAAACCCTGTAAAGATTCGCTGCGCAGACCTTCATACATACCGCCCTGCACAATGCCAAACAGCGCCGAAGGGTTATCGCCATGGGCGTCTTTACTGCGCTTTGCCCAGCGCAAAGACAGCTCCATAGAATCACGCGCTTCTTGCTCGGTAGCCGGGTAAGGCGTGCACTCATCGAAGATCATTACGATATCTGAGCCAAGATCGCGCTGAACCTGCATGGCGATCTCAGGGTTCAATTCTACTTTTGAGCCATCAATGGGAGATTTAAACACCACGCCTTCTTCGGTGATCTTGCGCATATCACCCAAGCTAAACACCTGAAAACCACCGGAATCGGTAAGAATTGGGCCCTTCCATTGAATGAAATCATGCAGATCGCCATGGGCTTTAACCACTTCGGTACCTGGGCGCAGCATTAGGTGGAAGGTATTGCCTAATATAATCTGGGCGCCAATCTCTTCAATATCACGCGGCAACATGCCCTTAACCGTGCCGTAGGTTCCCACCGGCATAAAAGCCGGGGTTTCGACAGTACCACGAGGGAATTTCAATCGACCACGGCGAGCTTTACCGTCACTGTTATCCAATTCAAAGCTCATCATACATTCGCGACTCACGGGGCACCTTTCTGTTCAGTTTTTCAGTTCAATTGTTCGATTTAATTTGTTCTAAATACGTTTTCGGTAAAACACTGCTAACAGGCAACTTATTGGCCTGGCACTTCATTAATAGCCTCAGGGTTATGGCGAATAAACATCGCATCACCATAACTAAAGAAGCGATACTCCTCGGCAACCGCTTCTTGATAGGCCAACATGGTATTTTTATAACCCGCAAAAGCCGACACCAGCATCATCAAGGTAGACTCAGGCAAGTGGAAGTTGGTCACCAAGGCATCCACGACCTTATATTGATAACCGGGGTAGATAAAAATATCGGTCTCGCCCTGCATGGGCTCAATCAGCTGGGAAATACTTTGTTGGGCGGCGGATTCCAAGCAACGCACTGAGGTGGTGCCTACCGCCACCACCTTGCCACCACGGGCTTTGGTACGCAGTACCTGCTCACACACCTCATTGGAAACTTCCATAACCTCGCTGTGCATTTGATGCTGATGGATGTCATCGACCTTTACCGGCTGAAAAGTCCCGGCGCCAACATGCAAAGTAACAAAAGCTAAATCCACGCCTTTAGCTTTTATGGCAGCCAATAATTCATCGTCAAAATGCAACCCCGCTGTAGGAGCTGCCACAGCCCCAGCTTTTTCCTCATCGCTATAAACGGTTTGATAACGCTCTTTATCACTATCCACATCAGCGCGATCAATATAAGGCGGCAGCGGCATATGGCCAATGGCCTCAAGCACGGGGAGCACCTCTTGCCCACCAAAGTCCAACTCGAACAAGGCGCCCTGACGCCCAGTGACGGTCACTTCGCTACCATCTTGCAATATGATGATATTGCCAGCCTTAGGGCTTTTATTGGCGCGGGTATGAGCCAGAACTTGTTTAGGCGAGACTATTCTCTCGACTAAGATTTCTACCTTGCCACCGGTCGCCTTCTGCCCAAACACACGCGCCGGAATAACACGGGTGTTATTAAACACCATTAGATCTCCCTCATTGAGCTGATCTAATAAATCTGGGAATTGCTGGTGGTCTAAGTTTCCGCTTGGGCCATCTAGGCATAACAAACGGCTGCCACGTCGCTCAGCCGCTGGCTGCTTGGCGATAAGCTGTTCGGGTAAATCGTAGTAAAAATCTTGGCGACGCATGATAAGCACTGCAGTTTAAAAAAGCAGCGCAGAGTATATCAAAAGCGAGGCTTTGGCTACGAGTAGCGCGGCTATTGAGCGCAAATACCAGCTTTGCTATGCCGCTGCCGCTTGCTGTTGTTTACGGGCCGCTTTACGCGCCTCGAGCTGAGCCTGCATCTGAGCACGCTGGCGACGACCGGTAACAATATGGATAGTTAATATAAGAGGGAAGCTTAGCCCTACTAGGGCGTGAAGATTGGCAAATACACCACGAATCTCATCGCTCGATAGGTAATACAATAAATAGGCACTGATCACCTGAAACAGCAATACCACAAGCAAAGTGATACCAAAGCCCCGCAAACGCTGAAGACGCCATGTCGCCGAGACATGATTCATCATAACAGCACCATAGCCCATCATCACGATAAAGGCCGCCGCGCCATGCACCATTAGAGTGGGAAATTGTAAGGGATGCTTTTCAGGACCAAAATCACCTTCCACGGTAATAAAGCGACTGAGAATAAAAAAGGCGATACCTGTCACCCAGCTCACCGCAAGAGCGAGATATAGCAGGCGACGATAGCTTGTTGGAATTCTTACATCTATATAAGCCATAGCTTAGGTACTTTTATGATTCGCGATTATCTAAATTACGCTATGCGAGCCTTACAACTCAAGCAAGCCATTGTGGCTATCTAACATAAAGGCGCGGCCTTTATATTGGCGAATGACTCGGGTATCCCTCGGGTTCAAAAATGCCAATTTAGTTAGCGCATCGGCTAACATGCATTGCTCGGCAAAGACTGAAACACTATAGCCTCGCACTGTGGCCTCACCGCTTTTTGGGTGAATCATCACACTGTCTTGTTCGGTAAAATAACAAGCGCTGGTAGCCAAAGCTGGCGCCAACATGGGCATTTTATGATTTTTATTGGGCTCATCCGGGTAGCGCACACCCACCGTTTCTTCTTCCCAATGACTTAAATACAGATCACCGCCAGCATTGATATTCAACTTTACATCGGCATCCATTTTACCCGCACCAATGCGCTCGATGGCTTTATCAACGGCATAGCCTTTTGCAATGCCACCCAGATCAATAAGCACTGGAGCAGAGAAGCTCAAGCCCTCATCACTGAGGTGTACGTTTTCCCAATTACCCGAACCTGCAACAGCCGATCCGCTAGCACCCGACCCCACAATAATGGCGCCATGATGTATATTCGGCAAAGAACCTTGGTCTACGAGTTGTGGCGCAATAGTGACATCAAATAAACCATCACTGGCTTCACTAAGCGAAAGCGCCAAGCCCATAACTCTGCGCATATCTTCTGAGATCGCAATCGGATCTTCGATGCCTAACAAAGCCCAACGGTTTATCTCAGACAGCTCACTATCCGGATTGTGAAAACCCAGACCTTCATGCACCTCAGCGATCGCTGAAAAGGCATCGATACTGAGATCTAATATTTCTTCATCATCCAGATCAGCCTCTATGGATACATCCACATAAGTACCCAGCAAAGGCTTACACCGATTAATTCGGTTTGTTGTCATTTTATCACTCGGCTATCACTTCAGCCGCGTATTATAGGTGACGAAGAACCTGTTCCCAAGTGTGACTTAGGCGATTGATGCCATCGGTAATATGGCGACAAGAGAGAGTGGCACCGGATATATTTTTAATTTGCTTATCAAGCTTAAGGTGCTCTTTGTAATCAAGGCCATTAAATTGGGCCTTCCATTTAGGGTTGGCCACTTCGTAACCATAGGTTTCACGATAGGTTAAAATTTCAAAACCCATCACTTTACCTTCATGATCATAAGCGAAAGCTAGATCAATATTTTCGTGTTTACCAATAACCTGATCGACGATAAACCAGCCGCCGCTTTCGGTTTTCCAGACTTGCAACTTATCGTTGCGAACACGAACTTTAGAAGCTTTTTTAATACTCTTAACCTGCTCACCGGACAAAGTCACCGGGATCTGTTCCATTGCCTCATCGCCCCACAATAGCTTGCGAGCTTGATCAATAGTCAGATAGGTTTTGGCATGGACTTCGATGGCTGGCAAGTAAGTACCGACCGCAAGTAAAGACACCATTTTGGTAAATGAACGCCTATCCATAAGAACCTCTCTAAGAAAATAAAATAAGAGAATATAAAACACTAATGGGGCCGAGGGCCCCAAGAGTAAAGCAGCTTTCTAATTGATTAAAAAGCTGCCCAAACTAAGCATCATTGAGGGGAAACTTAGAATTCGTAACCGTAAATAAAGCCGATGTGCACCTTCTCGTGCTCATCCCAGTTACGGTTGTTATTGCTGAATGAGTGCCAAGAACCACCACCAGCAACCTGCCACAATGCACCAGCTGTTACCCACCACTTCTGCTGAGCGTAGTGAATAGTTGGGCCAAAGTAGTTACCGTTTTGGTGCTGAGTACCAATGCGGAAGTCGCTTAAATCAAAGCTAGAACGCTTCAAGGTAGGATCGAACTCACCTTCTTCTTCTGGGTTTAGATAATCAGACTGGTGACGGAATTCCAAACCCACAAACCAGTTAGGCGCAACACGGTAAGAAACCGCAGCCGATGCATCAACGGCAATTTCTTCTTCCAAAACACCAGGAGACTTACGACGTTCAAATTCAGTTTTTACATTCAGTGCAAAAACTAAAGTGTCATCCAAAAAGTCTTTCTGTAAGAAAGTGGTAAAAGTGAAAGAGTCCTGATCAATGTCAGCACCGTCTAAGCGGTACTTGTCACGACGCTCGTAACCCACCCCCAAGGACAAACCAAAGTCATCTTTATATGGGCTTAGGACGTTGTACTTCAATCCAATTTCGTAGCCACCAAACTGAGTGTCTTTAAAACCAGGACCAGGATCTTCAACACCTTCTTCATCTTCAGTACAAGTGCCGCCTTGGGTTTCAATCATAGGGCCCATGCAATCGGTTACGCGATAGTCGTGGTGGAAGATCATACCTTCAACACTCAAGCTCAACTTATCGGTAATACCGTATTCGATTTCCGGACGAATATCGTGAAAATCGTAGTTGCCAGAGTTTTTACCCTTACGCCAAATATCACTCACTTTGAATTCAAAGCTGCCTTCAGGGCGTGTATCAGTACCCTTGGTGTACAACCATAGATTTTCGCCAGCCATTGCACTTGGGGCAACAACCGCAGCAGCGACTGCAGCTGCTAGCAGTTTAATTTTCATATTGATCTCCAATCCTCATTTATTGAATCTTTGAGCCAGCCTTCTGCCTCTTTTTGGGCTTTAATCACTAATTTTTATGTGGGCATAGCAGAATTTGGCGGAATGGTACAGATAATGAGAATCCATATCAATAGCATTTGTAATTTATTTTAATTCCCATGTACTTTTGTCTACAAAGCGTTATAGTGCCGGGCCGAAACGCTTGCAGGGCTATATCCCTAGCTAGCCAGAAGCCTTTAAAATAGCGGGCTTCAGACTTGTATTCCGAACCAGCACAAGAGTTTTATGCACCAACGCCCCCTGCTGCTTAGCCTGCTCAGCGCAGCGATAGCAGCCAGTTCTTCCCACGCTGAGCCACTTATTGATGAAGTCTTAGTTACTGCGGCCCGCCAGCAAGCCTTACTGGAAGATCTGCCCTATGCGAGCTACAGCGTAAGTGAGGAATCACTTAGGCAAAGCCGTAACCTGCCGGAATCCCTTGCTGGATTGCCTGGTGTTAGCGTACAAAAGACAGCCAATGGGCATGGCTCGCCGTTTATTCGTGGTTTTACGGGCTATCGCACGCTGGCCTTGATTGATGGGGTGCGCTACAACAACTCGGTCTACCGTGATGGTCCTAGTGAATATTTTGGCTTGATAGATAGCCAAGGCTTGTCCGGCTTAGAGCTAATAAATGGCCCCGCCTCTGTGCTGTATGGCAGCGATGCTATAGGCGGCACCTTAAATTTACACAGTAAAGAGCCAAGCCGTTTTAGTGCCAATGTATTTAGCGCCACCTTAGGCCAGCAACTGCGTTGGAATAGTGCCGAGCACAGTTTGCGCAGCCGCACTCAACTGGATATTGGGCACGGTGAGGACTGGGGCTTATTAGCGGGCTTTAGCTATAAAGATTTTGGCAATATAGAAGCGGCCGATTTAGGTAAATTAGCTACCAGCGGCTACCAAGAACAAAGCTATGATTTTAAATATCTAAAACAACTCAATAGCCATTGGCAGCTACAAGCGCTTTACCAAAACCTTAAGCAGGATGATGTTTGGCGCACACACTCCACAATATTTGCAAAGAGCTTTGCTGGCACGAGTGTTGGCAATGATTTGCACCGCAGCAAAGATCAGCAACGCCGCTTTGGCTATATCAAACTTATTGGCGAGCCCGAAGTCAATTGGTTGCAAAGGGCCGAGATCACACTGTCGAATCAGCAATGGCTAGAGTTTGGCGAACGCCAAAAAAGTAATGGTGAATGGATCATGGAGCGCTTCGATTCACGCATGAGCGGCCTAGATATTCAACTGCATAGCCAGCTAGGCGCTCACCGCTTTACCTATGGTTTAGATATTTATCGCGACCTTGTTGACAGCAGCCGTGAGGAGCTCGACCAGCAAGGCGATCTACTACGCGAAAGAATCCAAGGCCCTATTGGTGACGATAGCCGCTTTAGCCAAGTCGGCATTTATGCCCAGTGGCATTACGACATCAGCGACGACTGGCAATGGCAACTGGGCAGTCGTTATACCTGGGTTAGCGCCTATATCGGCCGCTTTGAAGATCCTAGCAGCGCTAATGCCGCCAGTTACGATCAAGATTGGAGTAACACTTCCAGCAGCATTAAGCTGCTTTGGCAGCCCATCAGCAGCCCATGGCAAGCCTGGTTTGGAATAAGCCAAGCTTTTCGCGCACCTAATATTGCCGATTTAAGTCGTTTCGGAAAAAGCCGTAGCAATGAAACTGAAATCGCGGCTTTGAATCTAGATCCCGAACATTTTCTTACCACAGAAGCGGCTATACGTTGGTCAAACCTTGCCAGTGATAGCGGCCTAATGTGGCAGCTCAACACCTTCCATACCGATATTGAAGACTACATTACCAGCACGCCCACTGGCCGCATTGTTGATGGTTTAACCGAGGTTAGCAAAGCCAATAGCTCCAGTGGCTTTATGCATGGTTTTGAGGCCAGCTGGCTCTGGCGCCTAAACTCAAACTGGTCACTAAAAGGCAATAGCAGCTGGGTACAAGGTGAACAAAGTTTGCCAGATTTTGAAAGCGATCAATATTTTAGCCGCAGCATGCCCTCAAGCGGATTACTTGCGGTGCAATGGCAGGTCCCAGGTCACCAAGTCGAATTGGAAATACGCCACAGCGCCAAAGCCGACCACTTAAGCCCCGCCGATTTGGAGGATGATGAACGCATTCCACCGGGAGGCACTCCGGCTTACACGGTAATCAACCTTCGCAGCAGCCATAAACTCAGCCAGACATTTTTAAAGGCCAAAGGGCATTGGTATCTGGATCTAAACAATATCAGCGACAAAGCCTACCGCAGCCACGGCTCCGGCATCAACGAACCCGGCCGAGGCATCAGCATCGGCATCGACCTAAGCTGGTAAGCCCCAAAAAACACGGGGTCAGAACCCATGGGTTCTGACCCCACCTCGAAGCCGAGAACCTTAAGCCCCCACCAAACTATCCGGCACGACCAAAGCCCACACACTCAAAATGCACTTATAAAATCCACCCAAAGGGCTTTAAGAAAGAACAAACTAAGAAAGATCGCAACGGCTGAACCACCAAACTTCTACCAAACGGGGTCAGAACCCATGGGTTCTGACCCCACTTCGAAGCCGATGTGCTTGAATTACTACTTACCTATCCGACGCCGCTTCCGCGCTCTAGCCTGCAAGGTGATAATAAAGAGATACATCCCAGTCACCCAAAGGGTAAATAAGATAATCGATGCCGGCAAAAATAAGCCCAACTTAGCGGCATCATGAAAGAAACTACCGTCGTGAATCGCCTCAATTACATCTGAGCGGCGAAAATCAATATGCAATACCTCGCCACTTTGTTGATCCAACTGCATTTCATAGCCATTGCGGCTCTGCAGCTTTATCACTCCCTTACTAGGGCGAACGTCTAAGCGCTTAATATCCTGCCAGCTCTCAACTTCCAATAAAGGTTCAGCTTGGGCCTTAGCCAATATATTCACATAGGCCAGAGTAGGCTCACCCTTATTACCTTTAATCGTAGGCGGCTGAATCCAATCACTTTCCTTCTTAAGCAGCAGCAATACCCCCGAGCCAATCATAATCAAAACCGGCAGCGCACAAATAATGGCTCCCCAGAAATGAATTTTACGATTTAAACGGTGCGACTTGGCGCTCATAGCTTGATCTACTCGAATGACTACCGGATTACAGCCCTAAGGCAAGCTTAGCTCTTAGAGGGCTGGCCATGGTAGCAGTTCAAACGACAGCAGCAAGCACTTTAAAAAAACCAATTAAAATAAATACTTGACGGCATAAAAGTCACTGTTATAATCACGCCCTCTTTCAGCAACGCACCCGCGTTCGCCCTCTGTGCCGGAGTGGTGAAATTGGTAGACACGTCGGATTCAAAATCCGATGCTAGCGATAGCGTGCCGGTTCAAGTCCGGCCTCCGGTACCATTTAATTCCCCAATATTATTACCGCCAAGATTCTACAAAAGAATGGCGTCTTCCCTCGCCACAATGAACCTTGGTCTTAAGCGATAACTCTCAAACAAAATTTTCGAATCAAACTCACAAGGTTCGAAAACACGCTGCAGTACGAAACAATTGCGGCATAAATAACATGGAATCCATTGAGGAACTTAAATAGAGTAGGCTTAAGAGCCCAATCACTCTCAAGCCAATCACAATTCAACTCTACGCGTTCACCAATAGATGCACCCAAATACTCGCCCCATATCCTAAGGCAATCACCGGTGTCCATTTCAAATGACCAAAGAAAGTATATTGCCCTCTAGCTTGTCCCATTAACGCAACGCCAGCGGCGGAGCCAATGGATAACATACTACCACCAACTCCAGCTGTTAATGTTACCAACAGCCACTGGTTGTGCGACATTTCAGGGTTCATAGTCAACACTGCAAACATAACGGGAATGTTATCCACAATTGCCGATAAAAAGCCTACTAGAATATTGGATGTAGTAGGGCCTAGCTCGCCGTAAGAAAAGCCGGAAGCTAAGCTCAGGTAACCAATAAAACCAAGGCCACCCACGGCCAAGATCACGCCATAAAAGAAGAACAGCGTATCCCACTCTGCTTTAGCGATCTTTTCGAATACATCAAAATTAAAGGGATCGTCATGGGAGCCGGGTGGATTTTCACTGCCACTGTGCCAACTTAAAGAGCGGCGGCGTAGGGAATAACCATAGAGTTTTAAATAGGCGAGGCCTGCCATCATGCCAAACACAGGTGGAATATGTAGAAAGTTATGAAAGCTCACCGCGGTAACTATGGTAAGCAGAAACAATCCAACGATTACCAACGCACCATGCTTCATACTGACGTCTTCATGATCGCCAGCCGGTGGTTTTCCGCTTGGTAGCGCGAACTGCATGATCAAAGCGGGCACAAGGAAATTCACTAATGAAGGCACAAATAAGGCAAAGAATTCGAAGAACTCGATAACGCCCTTTTGCCAAACCATTAGGGTGGTGATATCTCCAAAAGGGCTAAAGGCACCACCGGCATTGGCGGCCACTACTACATTAATACAAGCAATCGATACAAAGCTCGGCTTGCCCTCACCGACCACCAAGATAACGGCACACATTATTAGAGCCGTTGTTAGGTTATCGGCCACGGGGGAGATCACAAAAGATAAGGCACCCGTCAACCAGAACAGTGCCCTATAACTAAAACCTTTTAGTACCAACCAGGCTCGCAAGGCTTCGAATACCCCACGCTCCAGCATGGCATTTATATAGGTCATTGCCACTAGAAGGAAAAAGAACAGCTCGGTAAATTCTAAAAAATTGTGCCGAATAGCCGATTCGACCAGATGGGAATCACCATGGTGGCGGTAGACTATGGCTACCATCACCCATATCACAGCGGCCGCCAGTAGCACTGGCTTAGACTTGCGCATATGCAACTGCTCTTCAAATATCACCAAGGTATAGGCCACTACAAATACGGCGATAGCCGCATAGCCAACCCAGTGCTGGGTTAGATCCATTAACTGACCTGGGCTATCTGAAGCCTGAGCCAAGCCAGGCAACAACAGACCCAGCAGCAGTACACTTATCACTCGAAGCAAAACCGTTTTCCTTTTGTAATGATTAAAGCACTTGGTTTACAGGGCAGGCATTGTGTCTTGTTGGCGGCGAAACACCTTTGATGTAAATCAGCAGATACAAGGGCTTTCCCAAATTATCGTGATAATTTCACCTGGCTTTGACCTTGTCGGCGATATCTTAGGCTCATATTCTCAATAACTCAGGAATCAAAGCCCGTGACACTGCTAAGTCCCTCGAAAAGCGCCAAACTTTTACCCTTACTTATCAATATGTTCTGGATAGTGATAGCGACCAGTACAGCGGCTGAAGAGCCTTTGGCGAATCCGCATTTAGCGGATAGTCATCCAGTCATCGTTAGCTCGGAGGCTCGCCATCTACGGCTGTCCCAAAAAATTGAGGAATTATTGGACGCCCACCAACTACCCGGTTTGGTGCTAAAGGTGAAACACCGTGGCGATGTTATCCACCACCAAGCCCATGGCAAGATCAATATTTCTAAAGAAAAGCTTATGAGCAAGGATGCACTATTTCGCATCTATTCCATGAGCAAACCCATTACTGCTGTTGCCATGCTGCAACTGTTGGATAAAGGGTTCATTTCACTAGACGATGATATTCGTAAGTATCTACCAGAGTTCGAACCGTTCGAGGTTGATGGTAAGGTGTATACCGTTAACATTCACCAACTGCTTTCCCATACCGCTGGTTTCGGTTACGGCGGCGGCTTAAAGAGCTGGGTAGATATTCGCTATTTGATTGCCAATCCGCTCAGCCGCCGTAATACCCTAGACGACCTTGTCGATGATCTATCCGGTATCGACTTAAAATTTCCACCAGGTGAGAGACTTAAGTATAGCATCGCCAGTGATATCCAAGGTGCCATCATCGAGCGCGTAAGCGGCCTTAAGCTGGATGCCTACTTTCGGAAATTTATTTTTGAACCCTTGAATATGAAAGACACCGCTTTCTACGTGCCAGAGAAAGAGCAACATCGCCTGGTCGATATGTACGTATACGATGCAGGTACCTTTGAAGCCGCATTTGTATTCAATCAAGAAAAGATATCACTTAGCGAACGAGCCAAAGATAGCCCTTATTTAGAAAAGCCAAAATTGCTATCCAGTGGAGGCGGCTTGGTTTCAACAAGCGAAGACTACAGTAATTTTGTTAGCATGCTCGCCAACAAGGGGGAGTTTGAAGGGAAAAAGCTGCTTTCAGAAAAGAGCACAGCACTGATGTTAAGCAGTAAAACCAAGGGTTTAGACACTCATTTTTTGCCGAGGGTTTACCAGGGAGTAGGCTTTGGCTATGGTTTAGGCATAAAGGAAATTGCGGGTGATGTGCGTGCGCAAGGTAGCTTTTTTTGGGGCGGCATGGGCGGCACTACTTTTTGGGCCGATCCCAAAAATGAACTAGAAGTCACAGCAATGATGCAAGTTGAAGATGGTTGGATAGCATTGGAGAAATGGTTGCTTAAAGAGATTTATCCCATAATCAATAATCGCTAAATACTCCAAACTGATACCTTAAAAAAGCCCGAGCGCTGCTCGGGCCAAAGGAGGAGAGGACTTCCTAGCCTTTAAAAACGGTATACATAACCAATACCTACATTGAAGGTATTGTCGCGGTCCACGATGGAGCTATCGCTGATTTCTTTGGAATAGGACTCGTATTCCAGATTTAAAACCACGGCATGATTTTCCATAAATGGGTACATAGCCATGATTCCAGCGCTATAATTCACACCGGCATCGGCCTTATAAAATGCACGATCAGGGCGTACATATTGTTGTTCCACGCCGTAAAAGTACTGATTAATCTCTTCACTTTGCCACTGCAAGCCAATCGACGGCTCAATCATCCAGCCTGCCATAGGTATTTCAAAACTGTATTCTAGCTCGGCACTTGTACCATCATGGGTTCCACTTACATCTGAAGCCAATGACAAGCTAAACTCACCCCAGTTGGTTTCTTTCGATATTCCAATCTGTCCCATTACGATACTATCGAACTCAGGCATGTCAGCAAGCAACTTACTATTATCGCGATCCGTATCTCCGATACCGTCAAGGGCTATTGAGGTACTGATAGACCAACCGTTATCTTCGTATAGATAGTATCCAAGGCCCGGCCCACCAATAAAAAAGTTGCCCCAGCGAGCTTGAATAAAGGGAAAGGGCTGAATTTCATCATCACCGCCCACATAAAGAGATTGATCATTGCCTACGAGTATGCCTAAAGCATAGCCTTCGCTGTCTTCGTCATGACGCTCATCACTTTGTGCCAACACGCCTAGCGCACAAGTAGATAAGCAAGCTGCGGTGATAAATTGATAAAACCTCATGCCATTGTTCCTCTTGTTTAAGATAGTGGCTATCTTATTTATTCAGAGGTATCCATGAGGTGTATTAAAAAGATTTAATTTCCCAAACCGACTAACTTTACACAGGTTTAAATCGCAATAGGCATTCACGACCACTGCCTGTAATTTCACAGTGATAGTACCACCCCAGTCTTTCAGCAATCTGCTCTACTAAATCTAAGCCCAAACCGAAACCAACCTGTTCCGAGTCCGTCACTGAAGCAGAGTCAGTTGTTTCCCAGTTTAGAATTCGCAGGCCATTATCGGATAAACTTACCTCCACACCACCTTTCTGGGTATGTTGAAACGCATTCCGAATTAGATTTGAAATTAGAATAGTGCAAAATACAGGGGGTTCTTCGACGTATACTGACAAGCCTCTTAGATCAATAGAGACACTTTTCCCTTTCAATAGATAGCTATTGTCGTCGATAGAGCTCTGACACAGCTCCAGTAAATCGATCTTTTCTACAGGAGGGCTAATCGCATCTTTTCGATTCAACCAAAGCAGTGTCTCGGTCAGTAGTCGCATATCTGTTACGGAGTACTTTATGCGCTCTAAAGCCTGCTTCTCTTGCCCAGAGAGATCACTGAATCCGTCGAGCTTTTCAAGAAGTTCAATATTTCCGGCAGCTACGGCAATAGGCGTTCTAAGCTCATGACTTGCATATTGCAAGAATCTTCGTTCTTTTTCTGTTGATTCCGCAGTCCTGGCAAAGGCTTCTTGAAGCTTTAACGCGATAACATTGAGCTCTCGATAACGAAAACTCGGCAAATCTTGTTTTACATTATCGACCGTCAGCTCGCTTGCCCACTGTGAAATAGCATGAACAGGTTGGCTTATTCTACGAAATAGCAAAAGAGCTAGAAGGGAAAACAATAAGATAATAAATAGGGCAAAATAAAGCGCAGCATCTTGAACCGTATCTCGCTCTTGATCTTCAGCTTCAGTTAGCTGTATGCCCGTTAACAGATAAAGCCACTGACCTTCCGGCATACGGTAAGCATACAAAAAGAGTATTTGGCAGTTTTGCCCTTCACACAGCTCTTTGAAATCATCAGCCGGTGTATCTTCGCTTTCGTCATAATCAATATCGACAAAGAAATCATAATCTTCATGCTCGAAATTTTCAGGCTTAAAAATCAGCTTGATAGGCTCGGGAATATCATCGATAGAGGTGTAAACGTGGTAAAAATCATCGGCCATCAGCGGCGCATTCGGGTCGTTCTCAAGACGAGACATATAAGCGGAGATTTCCCTTTCTGCCTCACCTTTGAGTTTTAGTAATACCCCTAGATTTAGAAGTATGGAAGACATGATGGCAAAAATCAGTGCAAAAATGGTACCTGCACCAATAATCCACCACATCAATAGGCTCTTGATACTACGGTTTGGCCCGATAGAAAATATCTTTTTAAACATTCAGCTCACGCATAACAAAGCCATGATTGGGAACAGTATGAATCAGTGTTTTATCAAAGGGCTTATCAAGCTGTTGACGCAAGCGATACATATGAACTTTTAACAAATCAGTATCCGGAACATCATTCTGCCAAATCGCCCACTCCAGGGCATCACGTTTTACAATATCCGGCGATTTTCGCATTAGCTCCACCAATATGGTCCAGCCCGTTGGCGTCACATCAATCAACTTTCCACCCCGGCAAACCGTTTTACTTTGCAAGTCGACTTCAATATCGGCCAAGAATAGTTTCTTGGCTTGAGCGCTTCGACGATGCGAGAGCGATTTAATCCGCGCAGCCAGCTCTTCCATTTCAAAGGGCTTTACTAGGTAATCATCTGTACCTACATCAAAACCATTCAACTTGTCGGCCAAGGCATCGCGCGCGGTTAGCATTAAAACTGGAGTATCAACCCCCTGATTCCTTAATGCCTCGCATACTTCAAAGCCATTAAGTTTGGGCAGATTAATATCCAGTAAAATGGTTTGGTAATTGTTATTTAGAGCTAGGTTTAGACCCGCTTCGCCATTGGGAGCAAAATCACACTCAATACCTTCTAGCTTCAAATAAGTCGCGATAGTAGTCGCCAGATTAATATTATCTTCGACTAATAGAGTTTGAATATTCATTCGCGGGCTCCCAATGTATGAGGGGTTAACTTGTTTCGCATGCGCAAAAATAGTGCTCGAATGTCTTCTGCAATCATAAGCACAATTGGCACTAATATTAATGTCACCAAAGTAGCAAAAGTAATGCCATAGGCCAGTGATGTAGCTGCCGGGATTAAGAATAGGGCTTGAGAAGCCGTCTCTTGCAGCAAAGACGCTAAGCCAAGTACCGTTGTTAAGGTAGTCAATACAATAGCCCTCATACGCAAAGCACCCGCCTGTAGGAGTGCATCATGCAAAGCTACGCCCTTGGAACGCAAAGCGTTAAATTGATTCAATAATAATAGGCTATCGTTCACCACAACTCCGCTTAAAGCGAGAATTCCGAATATCGATAGAATACTAATCGCCAAATCATTTACCCAATGCCCGATTACGGCTCCTACAATTCCAAAAGGAATAGCCGACATAATGACAAATGGCTGCCAATAGGATTTAAGTGGCACAGCTAACAAAAAGTAAATACTAAATAGCGACAGCATAAAAATACCAAGCAAAGAATCCGAGCTTTCTTCCTCCTCAGCGGCATCCCCATCAATCAGGATATCGATATTGGGGTACTGGCGCTTAATTTCAGGAAAGACTTCATTTTCCAAAGTGGTGATTAGAGCTGAGCTACTGAGTATTTGTTCCTGAAGGTTTGCACTAATAGTCGCCGAGCGACGATTGGCTACCCTTCGAATGGTTTCCTGCTTTAGCTCTGTCTTAACCTTTGCCACCAGTGCTAGCGGTAGCACCTCCCCACTGGGGCTGCGCACACGAGCATTTTCAAGGCTGGTAATATCTTGGCGCTGCTGATATGGATAGCGCACTCGGACCTTAACCTCGTCTTTACCCCGCTGTATGCGCTGTACCTCGGCACCATAAAAGCTCTGCCGAATTTGCAGGGCTAAATCCGCCGTGGACATGCCAAGAGAGCGGCCGAGCGGGGTCAGCTCAAATAGAAAGACAGGCTGTACTGCCGCATAGTTATTGTGAACATCCTGCACCCCAGCTAACTCGGCGAGCTTTACACTTAGCATTTGTGCGGCACCATTTAACTGGCTGGCGTCCTCCGATAGCAGGTTAAGCTCTACATCTTTATCTTCAAAGTCGTCTGTTGAAACAATAAGATCTTGCAAACCTTCGTAAGTATTGAGCTGTTCTTGCAGTTGCTCTGCATATTCTGTGGAATCAATATAGTTTCTAGCCGCCGAGCTAAGCTCAATCTGAACCAAGCCGCTTTGATCATCCGCCACCAGTGAGTAGACACGGGCCGTAAATGCCTCCTTTACAGCATATTGCTTTTGAAGCTCTTGGTCTAAGGTCGCAATCTCTCGTTCCACCTTGTCGACCTGACGGTGCAACAAGCCATAGCCCCCACCTTGGCTGACACTAAAGAACACTGAGACATTATCTTCAGGGATATCAGGAAAGAAGCTAAAGCCTACCTTTCCGCTAGGCACCATACCGATAACCAAGACAAAGGCTGCGAAAAAACACAATAACGTGGCATAGCGAAAGCGCAGAGCCCTATCTAACAAAGGTTGGTAATAATCCTCATTGAGACGAACTATCAAATTATTCGCTTTTCCCTGCACAAAAGACAAGGCTCTAGTGGCCATGTTCTTCGGCTTTTTAGCTTCATCTTCATGCTGATTTTGCTGAGTTTGTAGATGTCTTAAATGCGCAGGTAGAATTAATTTAGACTCGATCAAGGAAAAAATCAGGCAGGCGGTACACACCAAAGCAAACTGGGAAAAGAGTGAGCCCAATTGCCCCTCAACCAAAGACAAGGGAAAAAATGCCGCTACCGTGGTCAATACACCAAATGCGGTTGGCACCGCAATGCGCTGTACCCCCACGATTGTGGACTCTACATTATCACCAAGCTCTTTGCGTGCCGAGTAGACACTTTCCCCCACTACAACAGCATCGTCCACTAAAATCCCTAGCACCAATACAAAGCCAAAGGTGGTTAACTGGTTCAAGGTTAGATCCCAAAAACTCCCTCCCATTAAAATTAGGCCACCGGCAAAACAAATCGGCAAACCCATTGCCACCCACAGAGCAACCTTAAAGTTCAAGAAGATGGTCAACACCAACATTACCAACAGAATACCGATCAAGCCGTTATCAACTATCAAATTCAGGCGATCGATCATATTGCTACTTTGATCCCACCAGGCTTCGATAACTACGCCCTCGGGAGTATCGCCTGAGCCCTGCCAATGTTGCACACGTTCTTTAACCTGCTCCGAGATTTCAATAATATTGTCCCGCCGCCCTGCGCCCACTTCTAGCGTGATAGCACGTTTTCCATGTAAGCGAGAAAGTACATTAGGGCTTTCTTCGTATCCTTCGCGAATAGTGGCAATATCTTTCAACAAAACGTCACGGCCATCGGCGTAGCTGCTAACAACTATTTGCGCGAACTCTGAAGCTCTATAACGTTGCTTATCAGCCTTCAGCAGAATCAAACCTTTATCAGAACGCAACTCCCCACTGCTCTCACTAATGGACTCAGCTCGAATACGCTCAACCACATCGTTTAGACTTAATCCGTAGCTTTGCAAGGCGTACTCATCAAGCTCTACAGAAATCTCATCGGTGCGCCAACCGCTGCGGGTGACTTTATGAACGCTCCCGAGCTTCAACAAGTCTGTTTCTAGTCTGCGGCTAAATTGCTGTAACTCTCGCTGCCCTACATCACCATAAACGCTCACCCAGATAGCACTTTCATCCCATTGCTGGCGTGAAACAATCGGCTTCTCTGCAGCAGCAGGAAAACTGGGAATACCATCGACGATATTTTTAACCTCAGCGGTTAAACGATCGAGGTCATAATCATGCTGCTTTTCAACGGTGACGGTAACCGAGCTATTAGTACTGGACGAAGCTATTCGCTTAATACCCGCCTGCCCAGCCAAGGCCTCTTCGATCTTAATCGCAATGCCTTCTTCGGCCTGCTGGGGGTCGCCACTTTCAAAACGCACATCTATGCTGATGCGATTCGGCTCTACACTCGGAAAGCCTTCAATACGTAAGGAGGCCGCCGTTCCTAGCCCCATCGCTAAGATGAGCAGCATCAATAAATTGGCAGCAACGGGATTATGTACAAACCAGGCAACGACACCTTTATTGATCGCTTGCTTATCCATGCCTTGCTTGTCGCTATGCTGATCAGACGAATTCATTGCGCAGCACCACGTCTATTAACAGCCAGCTGATTCAGCCTTTGCACTTCGACCTGCTGGCCATTTACATAGTGTGGAAGCGGGCTACTGAGGATATCTAAGCTTTGGCTAACCAGCCCTGCGGGAGGACGCACATAAACATTGCCTTTGTGCTGAAATGCGATATCGGCGCTAAAGCTTCGCAATCGTTTTTTGGCATCCACATACCATAGATCACCACTGCTGCTCACACTGCTAGCCGCTACAGCCATTAGGCCTTGCTCAACCCGTCCAGGGATTTCCACCCCCACAAAATTACCTGACAAAAGAGACATCTCTTGCTTTGGGTCTTGTACAACACGCAATACCAAAGGTCGCAAACGGGTTTGGCGATCAAAGGCCTGACCGGCCCTAGCAATTTTTGCCCGCCAGCTACTGCCATCATCTCCACTTAAGATAATACTCGCTTGGTAATTCTCAATACTGTGAGTAGCACCGAAAAGCAATTGCCACTCCGACGGTTTAAGCATCACGGTTAGCTCTAGATCGTTGGCGCTGTATATTGTTGCGACAGCCTGCCCCGCTTGTAAAAACTGCCCCGGTGCTACTAAACGTTCACTAATAACGGCATCAAAAGGTAGGCGCATCTCGGTTCTATTTAAATTTTGCTTTGCCAGCTTGAGTGCAGCAGTGGCCTGCTCGACTTCGGCTTCTGCCAGTTGTAACTGAGGTTTACGCAGACGCAAGTCATCCGCTTCAATTTTCGTTTCCTTCGATGCTTTCGCTGTCTTCGATCCTTTCGCTACGCTAACCCCTTTCGCCAACCCACTCTCTTGCCATTCCAGCAGTGCTTGCTTGGATTCTTGTCTTTCAAGCTGCAGGTTTAAATTGGCCTGTGCCAGGTTCTGCTGCGCCTGTGCGTATTCCTGTTGAAAGCGCAATGCATCGACTTTAAGTAGGCTTGTTCCTTTGCTCAGAACTCGGCCTGTTTCAAAGAGAGGATGCAAGCTCTCAACGCGAGCCGATAGTTCAGAGCTGAGGCTCATCTCATATTTAGGGCGCACTTCGGCATTGGCAAATACCCGCCCTTGGTGAGCACCCACACTAATCGCTTCCACCGTGACCAACACTTTGCGCTGGGCCTCTTGGTACTTTTCTGGCTCCGGCCGATTTTCAATGGCATAGACGGTATAGGCCAGCGATAGCATTAACAGGCCTAGCCCCGCTAATGAAATCCAAAGCGTATTGCTCTTAAGCTTACTCAGCATAGTTTTTTAGTTCCCACTCTTTCCTTGCCTTTTGTATGAAGAAAAAGACATAGCATTAAATTGTTGTGGCTTTGATTGGCAGCCCCATTACCAAGGCCAAGTTCAAACGGTTACTGGCTCGATCCAATTGCAACTGCAAGAGCTGCGCCTGCAGATCGAAGCTAGTACGCTGGGCACTAAGCACATCAAAGATGCTGCTCAATCCACGTTGATATCGTTGTTCAACGTCGATATGACTCTGTTGCGCGTAACGCAAGGAGGCTTTTAGCGCTTGCTCCTGCTTTGCCAAGCTAGCTTCTTTACTCAGTGCCGAATCCACTTCAAAAAAAGCGCCGAGTAAGGCTTCTTTATAGGACCAGTAGGCCTGTGCAGCTCTCGCTTCGGCGGCTTTGATTTCTGATTTGATTCTTCCACCCTGAAACAGGCTCTGACTTAGCTGGCCCAATAGATTCCAGCTAGGGTCACTGCTGAGTAGGTCAGCCGTTTTCAATTGGCTATTAAAGAGATTGGCATTAATGGTGAAGCTAGGCAGTAATTGCTTATAGCTGTATTCACTTCGCAGGTCCGCAGCTTTGATTTTTTTGAAGGCCGCCTGCAGGTCGGGTCGCTGGGCCAGGACTGTTGCTGGCATTGAGATTTCAGGAAACTTTACATCTTGCCAAGTGTTTTCTGCGAACGTCGGCATTTCAAAATCGGCAAACAATCGTTGCAAATCCCGTTGATAGTTAAGCTGACTTTCTCGCAGAACTTCCGTAGCAGCACGCCGCTGATAGCTTTCGGTTTGCGCTACATTCAGATCACGCAAACTACCTAAACCAGCTCTGTAACGCCGGTGAATCAGCTGCTCATTTTTTAGCGCACTAGCAAGTCGGCGCTCTTCCAACTCTAAAGCCAGGCGGCCATTAGATAAGAATAATGCTTGCTGAATCACATCGCTCAACAAAGAGCGTTTAGCGTATTCAATTTCTAAGGCTAAAGCTTGGCTATCGAATTCGGCAGCTTGCAACTGATCACTTAAACGCCCCCAGACATCCAGCTCCCAACTGCTACTTAAGCGTAGACTGTGTTGGCTACTGGCCTTTTGGCCTGCTGATGCGGTTCGATCTCTATCGGCGGTGATATTCAAAGAGGGTAGCAAAGCCGCTTCGCTCTGCCCCTGCAACGCACGTTGCTCTAATAGCTGATACAGGCGACGCTGAAAGCTTGGGTTGGCTGAAAATAAGGGATCTAGCTTAGACTCTAAATTTAAGCTGGGCAGCAAACTAAGTAGATCTAGCTGCCCTGCTTGCTTACTTAACAGCGTGTCGAGCGATTGCGGCTCACCACGCTGGCTGGACTGCCAATATTCGGGTATATCTAGCTCAGCCGTATCAGGACTATAGTGTTTGGGGGCCCAAGAGCATCCGGCTAATACCACGCCTAATGCACAGCTCGCCACCCAAATAATTCGCTTGTTGACTCCTAACACCTAAACACCTGCTGCAAACTCATGGCTCCCGCCAAAAAGAAGGCAGGCTTAAAAACTAAGTTCTAAGCCTGCCAAAACAGGGGTAACTGAGAGGTGTAGCTGAGTGTTAGTATTTGTTAAAGCTACCTTTTAGGCCTTGCCAGCCTAGCTCTTTATTGGCGCAATAAACGCGACCTTTTGCTCGATCTTAGCCTCGGTATTGCCACTATGAGTCGCCGAAATGGCGATTTGATAGTTGCTCTTAGCCAAACCATCAGCCTGGATACTAATGCGGAGCGGCACGGTGAAAACCTCACCGGCTTCCAAATAATGCTTACGACGGCCAGACAGACTAAAACCTTGTTTGGCCGCTAGGCCTAGCTGCACTTCCATCGGGCGGTCCGACATATTATTAAGCTTTACGGTATAGACGTTTTCTATCTGACCATTGCGCTCACGGTACAAGTGCACCCCTCGGTCACGAATAACATCGATGGATAGTGGCTCGCGGCCACCTAGGTTGCTAAGAAACAAGCCCGACATTAATACCAAGCAGAGGCTATAGCCCAACATACGCGGCTGCTTAAAGCGCTGCCAAAAACCGCCTAGATCTAGGGCAGAAGCAAAGCGAATTAAACCTTTCTGGTAGCCCATGCGCTCCATCACATTGTCGCAAGCATCAATACACAAGCCGCAGTTAATACACTCGGCTTGCCAACCATTGCGAATATCGATGTCCGCAGGACAAACCTGCACGCACCAATCGCAATCGATACACGCGCCCAAGCCACCTTTTTTGTAATCGCTGCGCGCTTTACGTGGGCCACGGGGATCACCACGCTGCTCGTCATAGCTCACCATTAAGGTACTTTGATCGTACATAACTGACTGGAAGCGCGAATAAGGGCACATATGCTTGCACACCTGCTCTCGCATATAGCCAGCATTTAGATAGGTGAGCACAACAAACAATAGCGTCCACAAAAAACTTTCTAATGAGATTTGAGCGGTCGCCAAGTCCTTAATAAGCGGGATCATGCCATAGAAATAGGCGATAAAAGTGGTGCCGGTAGCAACGGCCACCAAGCCCCATAAAATATGCTTGCTGGCTTTTTTGCGGATCTTCTCCAATGACCAAGGCGCGGCATCTAAGCGAATTCGCTTGTTGCGATCGCCCTCAAAAAAATCCTCAATCCATATAAAAATAGAGGTCCACACGGTTTGCGGGCAAGCAAAGCCACACCACACTCTTCCTGCCCATACTGTTACTGCGAATAGGGCGAAGGCCGCGATAATTAATAAGCTCGCCAATAAGATCGTATCTTGCGGCCAAAACACCCACCACAAGACATAAAATTTTTGCTCGATGACATCCAAAAATACGGCCTGGCGGTCATCAATCCGTAACCATGGCAATAAGAAAAACCCCAACATCAAAGGCACAGCGATATTGCGACGCAAGCGCTGAAAAATACCTTGGGTTTTACGCACATAAACTCGGTGGCCCTCATAGAGCTCTTTATACTGCTGCCCCTCGGGGGGAGCGACATCCAAGGACACTAGAGGGATTTTTTCTGGTTTAGAATTGGTAGGCATCAGGGCGATCTCTGTCACGGTTATGAGGCAGCAGTCTAGAGATGCAACACACATAGGTACAGATGCACAAAAATGTTTATAATGAGGTACAGAATTTCAAATATTACAACTGTACCTATTAATTATTTTTAAACTGTACCGTTTTGACCATGAATGACTATTTATACCTAAAACTCGAGCGTGAATTACGCCAACAGATAGAAAGTGGGCAGTTAGCGGCAGGCGAAAAAATGCCTTCAATTCGCCATTTAGCCCAAACCGAGCAGCTCTCGAAAGCGACGGTTTTAAGTGCCTATGAGCGCTTAGAGGCAGACGGCTTAGTGCAAGCACGAACTCGCTCGGGCTTTTATGTTTGCCAAAGCCAGCATCAACTTGCCAGCCCTGCGATTAGTAGCCCTAAAGTCGATGCCAGAACACTGGATCAAGGACAGATCCTAATGGGCATTATGCAAAGAGGGGCAGCTTTTGATCTATACCCAGGCCATGACAGCGAACCCAGCAATAAAAAATTGCAACGCTGCTTAGGGCGAGCCCAGCGCCAACAAAGCAGCGCCCAGTACTTGTATTACGATGAGCCGCTAGGGCTGCCCGCTCTGCGCAAGCAGATTCAACAACTGATGGCCCACGGCGGCGCCAAGGCACACGAGGATGAAATTATCATCAGCAATGGCTGCCAACATGCATTGTTGTTAGCGTTATTAGCGACCACTCGCCCGGGCGATGTTGTCGCGGTGGAATCCCCGGGCTTTTATGGCAGCCTGCAGCTTATCGAGACTCTAGGCTTAAAAGCGCTAGAGCTGCCCTGCTCAGCTAATGAAGGTTTAAGTATCGACGCCCTGCGCTTAGCCACACAGCATTGGCCTATTAAAGCGCTTATCTGCTCGCCCTGCTTTGCCACACCAACCGGTGCCAGCATGCCCGAAGAAGCCAAGCAAGAGCTACTTAAAATTGCCAAGCAACATGACTTTGCACTGATCGAAGATGATATATACGGCGAGTTGTACTTTGGGCAGCAGCGCCCTCGCAGCCTATATTCCTATGATCAAGATGGCATTGTTTTACAGTGTTCTTCTTTTTCTAAAAACCTATCTCGAGACCTACGCCTTGGCTGGCTGACCACAGGTCGCTATCAACAGGAAGTCATTAAGGCCAAACTGGCCACTAGCCTTGCGGTACCACAGCTAAGTCAGCAGGGCTTGAGCTTTTATATTGCCGAAGGCGGCTTAGATAAGCATTTGCGCCGCAAGCGATCCCAATATCAAGAGCGCTATCAGGAAATGCGCCATTTAATCCAAGATTATTTACCCGAAGAAACCCGCTGCAGCCAAGCCAGTGGTGGGCTAGCCGCATGGATAGAACTACCCAAACACATTGATACGCTGGCCTTATATGAGCAGGCGCTAGAGCAAGGCATAGTGTTAACCCCCGGGCGCTTATTCACAGCACAGGATAACTACCGCAATAATTTACGCCTTAGTTATGCACACCCATGGACAGAAAATAGAATCAAAGCCTTTAAAAGCTTGGCAGCTATGGTTAACGCTAACTACTAAAAGAGCAATTTAGAATTGGAAACAGCGGGCTAAATCAAGACAGGTTTGAGAGGTGAAAACACTGGAGCCGCGACAATGTCGCGGCTCCAGTATAGAGCTTTAGCCAGTAAATTAACGCTTGGCCAATTTTACCTTCTTCATCGCCAGCTCTACAGATTCACGATAACAGCGCTTACTGTCTGCTATACGACTGATCGAACGGGTATTTATCGCTTGATCAACCTGGCAAACCTTCTTTGCACTGGCTTCAAGACGACGCTGCAGGGTTTTCTGCCCTTCCACCTTCGATAAGTTTAAGTCCGAGAAACTAACGATTTCTTCACTCGTACTTTTACCGACAATGGCCTGGGCACTGCCTGCCATAAAAAGAGCCATTATTGACGCTGAAACGAGAGTGATTTTTTTGCTATTGCTATTCATGCCGATTACCTTTTAAACGTTGCTATGGGGCTTTATGTTTTTGCTAGGGTACTGCTAAATAAATCTTATATTGTTTTCTTGTGTCCTAACTTTAGACGGTAACAAAGCAAAAAAGGATACGCTGATCGATAAAAAGAGTTACTTAAGCGGTGAAAAGTTTTAACCCAATTAAGCCTCAAACTAACGCAAAGTTAATTAAGCGATTGATGCCATTAGTAAAAGCCCCCTGATATTCGAAAAGCGCCACAAATTTACATATTAAAAGTTTTCCGATGCTTCCAAAGCTGTCTAGAAAAACACTCACTAGAAGTTGTTAGCCCAGCCTAATCCAAGACAAAAACTACCGCTAAGCTATTTTTAAAATCCAGTTAACGCTACTCGAAAAAACAGTAACTCTGAATAATGTATACAAAATATCTTTTGGTAAAAATGTTTACCAATACTTAAGAGTCAAAGAGTTCAATAATCCAGTTAAAGCAGAGATGGAATAAGATACGGGAGAAACAGAGACTAGGAAAATGGGAAGAAAAAAGGAGAGAAAAATGGAAAGAAGAGAGCTTCCGTAGAAGCTATCTGCTTTCAGTAGGCATAGCCATTGATCTACAAGCAGATCTAGCTATCAAGAACATGACAAAAATGTCATATTAGATAATCCGCCTGGGCCGGCATAACATGATCAGCCCAAGCAGTTTTTCTAGAACAATCACTATCGCGCAGCCAACTCAACGGTTTTCATGGCAGCTTCAATAGAGTTTCGATAACAACGCTTGCTATCGGCAATACGACTGGCAGAACGAGAATCGATAGCCTGATCAACACCACACACTTTAGCGGCCGCATTGTGAACGCGTTTTTCTAAGGTTTTTTGATCTTGGCTCTGTGCCATATCCAAGCCAACGACACTGACACTTTCTTGCAGGGTGGATTTACCAACAATGGCATGGGCTCCACTTGCTAAGAACAAAGCGCCAACGGTTGCGGTTACAAGAGCGATTTTTTTGCTATGGTTTTTCATAATGTCTTCCTTTTAAGTTTTGTATAAAACTACTTTTTAAAAACGTTTGCTTAATGATGTTTGTTGAAAACTGTTTAATTAATTTCTTAATTACAAACTTAGACGGAGACAAATGAACTTTGGCACATCCACATCGACGGAAAGAGCCCTAGGAGCGGTAAAATGAAAAGAATTAATTCAAAGTGTCCGCGGACACTTAAGTGAAGATCTATTTTGAAAATAAAAAGGTAGCACCGCGATAACGCTAAGTGCCTGATAGCAGAAGAAAAAATTATTTTTGCAAAGAAACCAAAATAATTTGGCAAAACAACAAGGCAAAACGGTAAAGTTTCTTTAAGTCGAAGCGCTTTGCATTAATTGATCGACGGTTTGCTGTATTTGCTCAGCAAAGGCCTCATCCAATGGCGCATGATGACTCATCATTCGATACCAGATAACACCGAATAGCACATCCAGAATAAACGCTTCGCGATCGGGCGTTAAAGCAGCGGCTTTAGGGTGACGCTGTAGAATGGTCGACAGCAACTGCCGACGCGGCTGTGCATAGCGCTGCCAGACCAGTTGGGCAAATAGCTCATCGGCCTGAGCTTCGGCCATCATCGCAGTAAACAGCTGGCCGATATGATTAGCGGTAGCAAAGGTTTCGCTCAAAAAGCGCTCCAAGACCAAGTCAAAGGCGTCATCGGCTGGGTCGAACTGATTGCTCTGAATAATATCGACACTGGCATCCAGCAACAGCTCACGCTTGTCTTTATACCAGCGATAGATGGTACTGCGGCTTACACCAGCCGATTTGGCCACCGCATCAATGGATACGCGCTCATAGCCCTCTTCGGAGGCTGCCGCCACAAAGGCATCCAGCACCGATCGCCTGACTTCTTCACTACGCGGGCGCCCACGCGCTAGTTTTTCTGATGACATGCCTACTACCTATCCAGTGACTATTATCCGGTGACTACTTATCCAGTGGCTACCTGTCTATGCCCTCAGCATTCACCTGCAATACTAGGGCAACAGCTAAGGCCTGCTTTAAGGCTGGGCATTGTACCTCATCAGGCAGATCTATTTACAGTACAAACTGTATCGTATATAGTTTTCTCCAACGGCCGGCTGCAACTCTCTTGTTGCTGAACCAACTAGGCATTTAAAACAAGGCACTGGTGCACCGCCAAAAATAATAAACACAAGCAAAAGAAGGGAGTGGATATGACTAGCACAAGCAGCAGCAACGGCCCTCTGAGTGGTATTAAGGTAATCGATTGCACCACGGTAATCGCCGGACCACTTTGCACCCAAATCATGGCAGACCAAGGTGCCGAGGTAATTAAGATTGAGCCCCTAGCCGGCGATTTAGTACGCCATCTTGGTCCAATATTGGCTCCAGGTTTATCAGCGACTTTTTTAAGCTTAGCCCGCAATAAGAAGTCTTTAGCGCTGGATCTCTCAAAAGAAGAATCCCAACAGCTAATCAAGCGCCTATGCCGTGATGCCGATGTGTTTATCTGCAATAGCCGCCCAGGGGTGATGGCTAAACATGGCTTAGATTTCAAATCCTTAAAACGACACAACCCCAAGCTGGTGTATGCCGCCATTACGGGCTTTGGCGAACAAGGCCCCATGGCCGAGCAGAGAGCTTACGATCCTATCATTCAAGCCCTCTCTGGCATGGTGTCCTTACAGGAGCCCAGCCAGCTATTGGGACAGACCATATGCGATAAAACCACCGGGCTTACTGCCAGCCAAGCTGTAACGGCCGCACTGGTACAGGCCGCACGCACCGGAGAAGGACAATTAGTAGAGGTTTCCATGCTTGAGGCCGCCATTGGCTTTTTGGCTTGCGATGCCTTCTGGCCCATCGCCGCTGCCGGGCGCGAGCTCAACTACCCAGATTTCAAGCGCGTTTACATCCCTTGGAAAACCCAAGATGGTGAAATCGTTTTGGTCATCCTAGCCGATAAAGAATTCAATGGTTTAGTGGAAGAGTTCGACGTACAAGAACTATTAGAAGACCCACGCTTTGACAGCATGCAAAACCGCTTTGCGCATTGGGATGAGCTGGTGGAAAGCTTAAAACCCATCTTTATGAATCAAAACAGCGACGATATCTTGCAGCGACTGTGGAAAGCCGATGTGCCAGCCGCCCCTATTAACACCATGGAGCAGTTACCTGAAAACAAACAGATTCAAGCCTGCGAGATGATTGATTATGCCGAGCACAGAATCGCCGGTAAATATACCCGCGTTGCCATGGCGGCGAATTTTTCCCGCCAAGACACAGCGCCTTATCAAGAAGCCCCCGAGCTAGGCCAACACAGCCGAGAGGTGTTGGCCACCGCAGGCTTGAGCAGCAACGAAATTGACTCCCTAATCGAGCAAGGTATTTGTCGTTAGCTTAAAGCTCGGCAAGCGTCACGATACTAAGACCAGTTTCGGAAAGACAACAGCAGCTTTTTACAAAACGAAAGCTGAAAACTATACACAATATTAGAAGCACGAGAGAGACAACACCATGAGTGAATCCACCGTAAAGTATGAAGTCAAAGATCGCATAGCGACTTTAACCTTAAACCGCCCAGAGCGTTTAAATGCGATTAACGATCGCTTGCCATCCGATCTTCGCAAAGCCGTAGAAAAAGCCGAGCACGATCCAGAAGTCCACGTCATCATTCTGCAAGGTGCGGGCAAAGGTTTTTGCGGTGGCTATGACTTGGTTCAATATGCCCAGGAAAACTCCGGCGAGATCCACGGCAGCCAAGAAATGCCTTGGGATCCAACCGAAGATTACGCCATGATGTCGCGCAACACCGAAGACTTTATGTCCTTGTGGCGCGCTCGCAAACCCACCATCTGCAAAATTCACGGCGCCGCTGCAGCTGGTGGCAGCGATATCGCGTTGTGCTGTGATATGATCATCATGGCCGACGACGCCCGCATTGGTTACCCGCCTGCACGCGTTTGGGGTGTACCGACTACCATGATGTGGGTGTATCGCCTAGGTGTCGAAAAAGCCAAACGTATGTTGTTCACTGGTGATTTGGTAAGCGGCAAAGAAGCCGAAGAAATGGGACTAATTTTGAAATCAGTACCACAAGAGCAGCTTGATGATGAAGTGATGAAGCTGGCCAATCGCATCAAGGGCGTTCCGCGCAATCAGCTGATGATGTGCAAAATGACGGTCAATCAAGCTTACGAAAGCATGGGTTTAAAGCAAACCCAAATGTTTGCCACCTTCTTCGATGGCGTTGCACGCCACTCTCCAGAAGGCCTATGGTTCCGTGAACGTGCCCAAGAAGTTGGCTTTAAACAAGTGGTCGCGGAACGCGATGGCGGTGGTAATATTGCCGAAGGTGTTAGCAAGCATATGCCACTAGAGGAATTTGATTGAGTTAAAAATTCCTAAAGCTTTTAAACAGCAGCCTCAATTCTAAGAATCGTGGCTGCTTTCTACCATTTCCGTTTAATCCTCAACTCTTACTTGTTGTTCAGCTCAGCTTCCCAATACTGATGCGCAGTTTTTGCTTCAATTGCGTGGTCCAAATGCCAATTATCGATATCGGCCATATCGTAAAAACCGACATCTGTAGTTTCGTGCGAGCCACAAATCCCTCCACCAATACGCGTACAATAAAACTGCAAGTGATAAGTGGTATGGGGCAGACCGAATTCTCCAGGCATTCGATAACCTAATCGAATCTGATCTTTAACTTCAACAATCAGGCCCGTTTCTTCTAGTACCTCGCGACGCAATGATTCTTGTGGAGATTCACCAACCTCAGCCCAACCACAAGGCAAACACCAAGTATGATCGTCGGTACGCTTTACCAGAAGCTGCTTGCCCTCAGTATCAAAGACAGAAGCCGAGACGCCAACCTTCGGCGTAATATAACCTAGCTCTTGTTGGAATCGTTCTTTGATGATATCTGAAGAAAGGCCGCAATTAGCTTCATAATGCTGGGCCGATAAATCCAGCAAGCGGCGGTATCTCTCAAGATCGTATTCATCTTTTGAGTAGTTGAGACCGAGCTGAGCAATCGAGCGAAGCTCATCGAGTAGCTTATCTAGCGTCTCCACGAGAACATGCTCCCTAATAACTTAAGTTAAGTTGCGATCACAACACCAGAGCACAACAGCTATGGCGAGAATAGTTTCCACTGGCCATTAATGAGTACAAATCCTAATTCAGAAACAGGGTGGGAGAACTGACCACGGTTTTCACCTATAATTTCCTGAATACTGTTAAGGCTTTCCTTATCTTTCGACCCGGTAACCAATACCAAATCTCGCGCCAGTATATATACCACAATATCACCTTCGACAGGAAAGTGCCTATCGGTCCAAATGTCATCAAACAAGATGGAAGAAGATTCGTAGTTTCCATCGACCACCACCATAGAAAGAGAGGCGGGATCCCCCTCTAGCTTTAGGCCAGGAATAAGTTCTCTCAAATTGGATGTAGAGATCGTTCGAAGTTCACTTTTCACCAAGCCAAACACATCCAGATCAGCTTCCGTTAAAAACCTCATCGCATTTGGCGCATCAAAGGCATAGAGCACATAGAGTTCATCATTTAACTTTTCATAAACAAGCCCGGCCTTCCCAGTGCTTGCGAGCATCTCTAAAGATCGGAATAGATAAGCCTTGTTTTTGATAACAGGAACAAGTTGATCCTTACTTAAACCCGCTTTATCAAAGTTCAAGCTAGCAGCAATTGACTTTGAATATACAGTCAACACACGCTCAAGGTCATCTGGGTCATTAATGTAATCGGTATAGGCATTGTCTAAAAAGGCAGTCATTTTCTCGCCACCTGGCGCAGTAATTCGCACCTCTAACTCACCATGCTTCTCGACAGTATATGTGGGGTATAGCTTGGAAATGAAGGCTATGTACTTTTTAGCGAAACTGTCTGCACCCATCGAATTTCCAGCCATAATCAAAGGAGAGACAGTAAGCAAAAATAGCCAAACAGCTATTATTTTTCTCATAAAAAAATTCCAGTTTAAAAACAACAAGCACTCAAATAAATTCAGATGGCCAGATTACGCACGACAAGCAGGATGATTTTGAAAAAAAGCTGAGTAAAAATAAAGAATTATCCTTAATATGATTTCGGCGCATTTATAAACTCTCCTTACAAAAGGGGCCGTTCGCACAGAGCAAGCCCCCTCAAAATAGCCTCAGCCTCCTGCCAAGCTATTCATAGTTAATACTACCTATACACCAAACACTGATAATACCCCAAAACACACTCCTAAAAGAAGAATTAAGGGCGAGAAGTATTTGGTATCCAAGTTGGCAAAGTCACTATTGTAGACCTTCTTAAAAAATCCAACGTATTTAAAATCACCAATACTACGGACAATAAAAACAAAAGATATCAAGTATCCCACATAGGCAATGTATTCCTTAATGGGCTGCCATGGCCAAACCAGCTGCAATGACAATACTGCTAGCCCCGCCAATAAGCAGGCCACTACAAAAATAACTGCCGCCGGCGGTTTAAATTCGACCCCCTCTTCCATAACAGGCCCCGACGACTGCAAACCGTATTCGCCGCCAAAGGCCCAATAGAAGTGGAACAAAGAAACAAGCAACATGATTACCGCGACCAAAATGGCTACAACAACAGATAGAACACTCATAATTTAACCTATAGATAAAGTAAGAAAACAGTGTCGTGATCGAGCATTGGTAATAAGACGATGGTTTGTGGCCAATTATTACAACGTCAGTTCTGATACCTCACCAAACTTGTAATCGTGAAGCGCTTTTAATCGCAAGAAGCTAAACCTTAGCACAACCCCCATCGACATCTCGCATAGGTGACTGAAAACATACATTGTTGCCAGGCCGAATAACGTATTTAACAGGGTGGAATACAGTCGCACTGCGATTACTGCTATGCAAAAGCTGCCGGCCGGCTTCATTCGTATGGAACAGCTGGGTTTTTAATCTGGGAGTAAAACCATATAGGAGCTCTACCTCTAGGGTATAGCCATTACGTAACTGGACTACTGTTGCCTTGGATTGGCTGATTTTTACCTTATGGCGATGTGTGCTGATATCGTTCGGGTTGGCGATAACTACCTCGTAAACCGCCGTTTTCTGAAAGTTTCTAAACAGCAGCACTAGAGTAGCGAGAGCTAGAGGAATGAACAAGTAAGCGGCAGCTCTAAATGCAATGCCGCCCGCTCTCATAAACCTCTTTCTAGTGGCAGACTGCGGAGGTTTATAATTGAGCTCGTCTAAATCAACCTCTAGTGCGGAAGCAAGAGCTTTTTTCGACTCTAAAGCGCAATTGCCGGTACTTTCTATACGTTGAATGGTTCTATAGCTTAAGCCAGCAGCCGTTGCTAACTCTTCTTGTGACCAGTTTTTCTGCTTTCTTAGCGTTTTAATCAACTCTTTATTAATCATAACGTCCATATGATTCACCTTTTACTACTAAAGGTGAAAATATCCTGCTAACTTGCCCTTGTCTGTTACGACAATAGCACGACAAGGCCACGACAGACAGGCGACAGGAAGCAAAAAGAGATAATTTGAGCACTATTTACACAGAAAAATATGACGCAGCTATTTGAGAAGATATACATATCCACATCGGGCGACCAGTCTCTCCCAAAAGGCTTACAGAAAGGATTTCTCGCCCAGCTGTTGCAACAATAACTTTATTATAAGTAGGCCTGCCACTGCTTAATAAGCTAGAACGTTATTTTCTGTTACGGCCTGCTCCAAGGCTACTCGGATAGAATCTCTTCCCGATAGTAGCCCTCCAATTTCTGCGCGTCAGATTCAGGAAGCCAATGCGTGACCAGCTCCAAGTATTCTGGCTTTGCTTTTTCAGCATCAATCACACTATTCAGCTGCTCTACCACCCTTCTTCCCAGTTCGGTTTTGCTGCAGCTAACCCAAGATAAAACGTAGGCGGGAGATTCACTGATTTCGACATTAACGAAGTTACCTGGGTCTAAGCTTCTTGTTTGCGTTAAATAGATGAAATTCAGAGGGTACTCTATAAAGTAGTCGAGGCGCTTTAGTTGAAGCATATCCAGCAGCTGTGCTGAAGTGGTGCGCCTTTTCGATAGCAATGGACTAGATAAGTATTGTTCAAGTAATGGATCTAAGTCTGCTCCATAAGATCGGCCGAATTCGAGTGCACCATTAAGCATAAATCCTTCATTAATCACTTCTACAGACAGCTCGCTCGGCCTTCTTATACGCCTATGGGTATCTTCCATCAGTATTATTTTTAGGGACAAGCTCATTGAATAAGGTTTAGTATAATATGAAAGCTTAGCCCTCTCTTCAGTATAAAACCGATTGGTCATACAGGTAGTTCTTCCTAATTGAGCTTCCTTCTCGACTCTTGCTAGAGTCATTTCCTTTTTGTCGTGCTCATAGCCAGGTAAACGAGTAATAAAATAATCGGTAAAACGATCGCCCACGCCCTGCCCCTGAAACTCTCCTTGAGTGATAAAATAAGGCGGCCAATCGACAAGCGCCCATGTAATGGTATCTTTAGCATTAGCGCTTGAGCTGATTGCAACAAGCATTACAGCACAGAGATTTATAATTGATTGCATGGTATTCACGAGATTTCAAAATGTGGATTTATCCTGCTTAAAACCGCAGAGGCAATGCGATTTTTATGCGGCTATTGTGAAAATACAATCAATAAAGACAATCACAGTTAAAGTGTAGCAAACATTCTGCTCAACGCTTGGGCATAGAAAAAAGTGCACTGATCTTGAAAATCAAAGCGAAGGGATGACTCTGACTCACTAAGCGATACTTTACTTACTAAAGATAACTAATCAATTATTGATTTTGAATCAACAAAAATATATGCCCTATTATCGAGGGTAATATCAGAATCGTACAAAGAAAAAATCAACGATACTAATAGAAAAGCTAGACTGATCATCTCTGGCAACATAAATGACGATAATTACAGACTGCGAAGTGATTCTTTAAACTGTCACGGTACAGGTCAAATTACATTTACCATCAGTACAGTCGCAATAAAGAATAACGAAGCCCGCACAGAAGTCAATCCGCTGCTGGCTTATTTTGTAAGCCAGCAGTAACTGTTCTCGCCTGCCAAAAAACAATAAAAGCCAACACAATTGGCAACAAAGAAAACAGACCAAATTGCACATTTCCGCTTTTAAAGATAAAGAAGCTAGAAAGCGCAAAGCCAAAGATAGTAACTACAGCACCAAGAGCTCTCGCTCTAGGCCAAACAAGCAATAACGCCCCAGCTAACTGAATCGCTCCGAAAATGGCAATCTGGGAAACGCTTAAACCAAACCCTTGTAGAAACTCCAGTTCTTGTGGTGCCTGCATAATTTTGGCAAGCCCAGCTGCCGCGCTGACTATAGCTACTATCGCGATTAAGATTATTCTTAGAATATTCACATTGATGTACCGGTCATTTTAATGAATGCTGAACTACATTAGAGAATATCGACACATTTATACCTCGACTACAGCAACAAGACCACGACAGATATACGACAGCAGCCCCAACCTCAAAATGACCTCCAGGCTCCACCAAACAGCGAGCCAGATTCAATTACGTTCCAACACCGCTCAACATCAGGAGTAATAAACGTAAGCGTACAGACCCGCGAAGGAAGGCAAAATATAGATTGCCACAAAACCAAAGAACATCATCAGCCCATCTACCCTACGGGTTTTAAACAAGTAATACGGAAGCAATATAGGCAAAAACAAGTAGATAAACAGGCCAAAATCAAACGGCGCACTGAAATCTAACTCTCTCGCATCGTGAAGAACCCATGTGGCCGTTACAAAAGCAAAAATAACTGAGTAAAGCACTGTGGCTCTGTCAGATAGCTCGCCTCCATCTAAATTCACTGATACCTCAGCTATTGACACTAAGCCACAAAGAAGAAGCAATAGGCATATTAAGTAGTTGGGAATGGATTTCATGCTATCTTATTCCAATAATTTCCATATATAAGAACATGCACCACAAAACCTTCGCATGATTACTCTCAGTATCTTCGAATCAGAGCCCTTAGGTTGAAATAGGCGGAATACCAACACTCATTCTTACATATATCGAGTTTTGACGACCTACTGGTGGTAGCTAAGCTCATAGTTATAATATAGGGCGATGGTGTCCTCGCCATTTTGTACTGCCCTAACGTCGTCAGAGAAGTCTTCTACTTTAATTTTAAATTCTTCCCCAAGACCTTGTTTTAGCTTGTTGATTCTTTCTTTAATCAGTTCCAGCAGCTTCTCTGAATATAAATTTCTGTCTTCTATAGCTAGAGCATATTTTCCGGTGCGTAGTTCTAAGCCAGTAGAAGACTTAGCTGATTCAAGGAATACATTGAGCCGCCTTATGGCTGCAATGACATTCTCCCGATCTGACAACGGAGTAAAAACTCTCATTCGGTAGCTGCTAGCGGGGCCATAAGAGCCAAGCAGCGAGCTTTTGCCTCGGCCATTATACGTAGATGCAACACGCTTGATACTCATATCCCCCCTTTTACTAGCTAGTATACCAAGACGATCTTTGAACTTATCCAACCTCTCCCACTGCTCAAGAAGCCCATCTTCATCGACTTCAGCAGTAATATCCACTGCTACATGAGTAGCTCGCACAGTAATGGAATCAGAGCGCACAACCCCAGAACTACCTCCAACAATAGTAATATCGCCTGCAAGCGAAAACGCAGGTAGTAACAGCAGTAAGACAAGCAGTTTTTTCATTAAATTTTCCTTATCTTGGAGAATAACAGACCCACAGACTTAGCTGATACGGGTGAACAAGATACAGTGTTGGTTGCTTGCATGAAAGAGCAGACAACGATCTTAAATGTGATGGTAAAGAACAATACATACTGGGACGAAGCTAGGGTTTGACAACATAGTCACTTGTTAAGGTTCCCCTCAATGTACATGAGAACCTCTCGTACTTGCTCTACTGATCTTATATCTCTTCTTTTTGAATATTCCCTAAGTTCGTCCAAGCTGTCGATAGGCACTGCGGTTTCAATTAGGTAATTACAGAAATCAAGACTCGTATTTCCGTATAGAAAGAAGACATAACTTCCGCCCAATATAAATTCTGGGAACGGAGGTTGAGAGTGGGTGAATAACGTAATTCTGTCTTCTAAATCACCCTTAACTTCCAAAAGAACATCTACTTCTATTGAAACATCAAACCCATTCTCACCTTCACTTTCTACTGAGCCTGACAAGACCCGACCAAAAAAAACATCACTGGCTATCTCTAGATGCTGCCCAACACTCTGAGAATACTTGTCATAATCACCACACTCCCATGCGCTAACTACGCAGGACACCGTGGATAAGAAGAAAAAGATGAAAATCTTCATTATTGCCTTAACGCCCGCAGTTGCGGACGACTTGTAGTGACAAAGGAACGAAAAGGCGTTCCGACAAACTCGCTTGCTAAGCATTTGTTAGCTCGCTGGCCCAAAAATTGAGGACACCATCAAGGACACTTACAACCCTTACAAACTCAGAGCCGACCTTTAAGAATTCAAATTCAACAGGAAAGGACAAGGGGAATGGAGCGCTCATTGATATATGTTCAAGTTTATCCTTCGAGCTACCGTGCTTGGCGTGGTTGCAAAACAACCTAACCAATCTCAGTTGATGATCAATTTGATCTAGCTTATTCTCATCGAGATCAAAATTCTGGCCCTTCATAATTAAAATCTTTTGAGTTGCTACATTTTTCAACTTACCTGGAGCCTCATCAGATTTCTCTATCCATTCGGGTAATGCGTTTAATGTCAAAAAGCAATTTGCCATATCATATACACCACTCGACTGCTCGAAGCGTGAAAGCTCATACTTGGCTTTTTCGAGCCAATCAGAATATACATTCAAAGTCCGTATTCGGTTAGATTTCATATACGCAAAATTCGATCGAAGCACGAAGTTTTTTCGGTGCAGCTAATTGTTAGAAGCCGAACCGCCAGTTGTGGGCATAAGTTCAAAACTACACCCTTGCTCTGTTTGTTTAAAGTGCGCAAGCAACATTGAATTATATATTGTTGCAAATTCTTTCTCCTGAGGATACTTGCTGTCAGCAGTTCTCGTATGAGCGTCATAGCTAACTGTGAATTCTACCTTGGTACTACCACACATTACGCTACCACAAGTGAAACACGCGCCAACCTTGCCATCACCCCAAACAGTATGACCTCCCCAGCCGTCATACCATGTTAAAAATTTATAAGTATTCGACTCAATATCTTGTGCCACCTCTTCCTCTGGCGGCCCCACTAAGAAATTGGAGCATGCCAATAGCGAAAGAGGCAATACAATTAGGGCTATAAATTTTAGTCGATGCTTATTCATTGCTTGTGCTTCTAACGCCCGTAGCTGCGGACGTTTTGTAGCGACGAAGGAGCGAAAAGCGTTCCGATAGCCTACGCTTGTTAGGGCTGTTCAAGACTCTTACTCCTTAACCATTAATAAAATGTACGCGCCTATTGGCGTCAGAAATGCCGACACAAGTAACCAAGCCGATTTATTGAACTGACTGTACTTAATGAAAGCGATTTTTGAATTAATTACTATTTGATGTGAAAGATGCTCATGTATTTTCTCGTGCTTACTGATGCTCAATTCACCAAGAATTAAATTTAAGTAGCTTTTAGGTGAGTGCTTACATGCATCGCCAAAATATAATGGATTATCATTTTCTGTTTTATTAGGAAACCTAATCCACCAGGGAGGAGTTGTTCTAGGTAATATTGAAAGCAACGAAAGGATTAAGGATCCAAGTAGCTGGACAATCACAAAGTAACCGTAGTACTTCACTTCGTTCGGCAAACTATCCACACCTAACAGCGTACGAACCACACCAAAAACAAGTGCACAGTTCAACGCCAAGAGCGCACCATTTTTGGCCTCAGCAAATTTGAGCCAATCGTTAATATTGGAAAGTGTACTTTCCATTACTTCGCTAGTATCAGACACCTTCTATCTCCTTGACTTCAGTGAATATAACATCACCACCGTATACATCGCCTGAAAAATCTTTAACTTCTATCGCTTTCTTGCTCCACCAGCCATTTTTAACGGCATTATCGTTGGGACAAGCCTTCTTCAAACCATCGTATACAGCTTTAGTCATCAATATGGGGCTATTCTCTGTGCTATATGGCCCCATTGTTGATTTAAAAAATGAGCAGAAATTATCATCTTTGTGGCGCAGGTTTCTAGTGTGAGTGACTTCTAGGTCATCAATGAATTGGTCATATGTTTTGTCTAACCACACCCATTCATCGATATACTTATAATGGTTACCCTGCTTTACAGAAGGTATGGTATATGTTTCTTTCTTGTGGGCTAAATCTGTCAGTCTTGATGCCACATTTGCAGGTCGACCTAGCCATACCAAGCTTCGGTAAAACTCTTTTTCTGAACCTTGCTTGATTGCACCAGACTTAGTAATTAGCATCTTTCCGTAGTCTATTCCTATACCACACTCAATCGTCGATGTTGTAATGTTTTCGTTAAGAATATATTTGCAAACACTATTCATAAGAGTGGCCGTATTCACTGCGTTTTTAAAGCAGTCATCTTGATCAAATACCACCATTACTCTATCGCCAATAATGTTTCTAACATGACCACCATAATATCGGCCACACAAGATCATTGAACGAACGAATGCGGAATATGTCTTAGCAAGAGTTTTTGGTTTTTTTGAGGCGCTGATTTGAACTGAATTTCTTATGTCGACGTAAAGAACACAGCTTTCAAGCCGCTTACACTTTTTCTTTTTATCATCAAAATTATCAAATGTAATACATGAATCATCAAAATTTGGAACAAACTTTGTATCAGTAATTTCAATATCAAAATCGCTAGAAACAGTAGTCTTTACTTCCGACTCTACTGTTTCAAAAAAGTCCTTTAATGCCATATTATTCCCTAACTATGATGCAGTGACGCCCTAACGCCCAGCTAAGCCGCCGGAACGGAGTTGATTGTTTTGTGCGAGGGTAGCGGAAAAGCACAAAACGAGCAACGCAGTGGAGGTCGGATTGAGCTGCTTGTTATGAGTGTTTATTAAACACATTACTCTACCACCATATTTAATAACTTTAACCCTAGACGGGTTGCCCTACCTGACACTGTTTTCTCGACAGGCATAGCAGCTTTAACTGGAGAAGTATGATTTGTAACTACGTGATGACCAGAAACAAGCCAAAAGACACTTTGCCAATACTCAGCATCACCTTGCCCAAAGACTATAGCTAGCTCACGACCCTGTGCTTGATTATTTGGCGGAGCATCAGAAGGAACATTGACTATTTTGCTGGCATATTCTTCTGGATGGGCATAGAAGTGAAGTACCCTTATATGAGATGGCGTAAACTCATTTAAAATGCTAAGAAGCACATACAATTCATCTTCACTTACTTCTGGAACTCTTGCTACATTAACTATGAAGTTTTCGAGATAATTGAGTTTTTCTTGTTGGCTGGTAACCGATGCGGTTTGTATAGACCGAAGAACTAAAGCGGAGAACTCCTCCTTGTTCTTGATTAAGGCCAAATCAATATCACCTGTGCTTGCCAGATCAGCTAGACGGTCTTCAACGCTGGCAATCCAGGATTCCATACGTCGCTGTACTGGAGGAGATATCAATGAGTGAAGCATTACTTGACCAGCAGGAATAAGACTAGTTACAGCCTCAGCCAGACGGTAAATCTTATCTTCTTCTGGCTCTAGATCTGGATAGACATCAACTTCTTTCTTCATTTCATGCCTCGTAGGAACTCATAACGCTCCGCACATGGGCAGACAAATAAGCGCAGCGTTTTGACTGTCCAAGCGACCAGCGGGAGCGATTGCTGCGGCTTGTTATACACTCGCAGACCTCTCATACATGAAACCCTGAATGATTAGAGCAAAAAATGATACGAATGCTACCAATGTAATATTCAACAATGCATCTGAAAGATGTCCTATGGGCCCATGAAATTTAAGCATATACTCTATCGCCTCAAAACCAGCGTATTTCTTCTGTTCAGTTAGATCATGAAAGCCAATAAAATATAGGTTTGTATAGTAGACAAGAATCCCAACAACAATCGAGTAAGGTAAAGCGACAACAGCAGCTCTAAGACAGACACTCAGCACTTTGCTCTCCAGTAGGTATAACGCCGCCAGCAGGGGCCGAAAAACCAGAGCAAAGCGGCGGTTATTTGGTCCCTCTGGCTGGCCTTGTTAGGGCTGGCCTTGGGTGAATTGATTTGCCATAAACTCCATTTCATAGACCAACCTTAGTAATTCGGCAGTAAACATTACTGTGCTCTGGGCCCTTTCCTTCTCTGGGCTATCTAATTTATGAGTAGATTTATTTCCATGCTGACGTATGAGATCGACCCAGCCTTTCATCGGTGGCGTTACATAGCCTTGCTGTTCTAGATAGTCTAGATAGAAAGCAAATGATTCACCTTCTTTCGCACCTTTATCGGCTGCCACATGCATCAATATTTTTCGGCAAATTAACTCAGCCGCCGTGAATGCATTGACCTCCATACATCGGCGAGCTTCGTTATAGGAGCCGTCTACTTCTTCGGGTAAACCTTGAACTTCTGGGCCAAAAGGAGAGCCGGGAAAGACCGAGTTGTTAAATTTAACTGACGGTCTTGTACAGTTAGGGCAGAGAAGCCATTTATTTCTTTGTGTATCTCCAAGCTGAGTATTCCAGTCATAATATGACACTACGGCACCACTTACTTTCGTTCCGCAGTAGCCACATGAATACGCCTCCCAACTTTCGTTGCTACTACCATCGGGTCTTGCAATGTACCTATGCCCTTTAAAACTCATTCAAAGCTCCATATTTGATTTGTGCCCTAACGCTCCGCACAGGGGACGACAAAAAAGCGCAGCGTTTTGGCGATCCCAGCGACCAACGGGAGCAATTGCTGCGGCTTGTTAAGTTTTGACAACTCCGAGCTTCTCGACAAAACCGAATTTGTAATAGTACCTGTGATAACCATGAACTCCGCTTTTCTCCCAATATGAACTTTCAGGGCCTTCGAAATATTCGAGGTCTTTGCTAGTAGGCTCACCTAATAGTGATTCTGCAAATGACTGCCAACGCTTGAAAGACTTTACCACTTGCTTACTAGGCACTCGGTGTAATTCAACGGTATGCAGCCCATTTTGGTTGAACATCAAAGTGAGTATCTCTGGTTCAGTGGACAGCCATTGGCAGCGAACTTCATATACCCTATCAGTTTTCTTACTTAGGCAAAAATCACCAAACATCGCTTTACACGACGATTGATCAATTCCCCAGGGTATTTCTATTTGAGGCTTTATGAGCCTGATTCCTTCCGATACTTTCATAGAAACTTAACGCTTGGCTTTGGGGCAGCCGCAACGAACGTGTAGGCTGTCCCGGCCGCGCTTTTTGCGGCCAACCAACAGCCACTTGTTATATGAGGCTTCAATCGCCGCCATCTCTACCACCGTCAAGGCTACCGTCATCACCACTTACCCCACTGTCTAAGTCAGGTGCTAAGCTTGACAAAGTACTACTGTCATTTTGATATACGGAAGATAAGTCATTCTCATCATAGTTCAGATCCTCTGCCTCTGAAGGAACATGAAGTGGGAACAAAATAATGGGCAAACCAACACCGACGCCGATTAAAATGATCGTTAGACGCCAACGAAGTACCTCACTACCTTCGTAAAGTTGCAACACAATGTCGGCCATTCCTCCAACTACTGAAATGGCACAAAGAAAGTAGCACAAACTTTGTAATTGACGCCTCACAGCTCAATCCTCGTAAGCATATAACGCCCAAAGCAGAGGTGGCGGAGCCATCCTGCCCGCAGGGCTTTACTGGCTTTTCTTGTTAAATGATTCACCACCGTGCTCCTTTAAATAGGCAATAATATCTAGGCATTGTTTTGTATAGGCCCCGTTTCGATACTCACCATACCAACCAGCAATATCTATCGGCCGATAACCAAGCTCATCTTTGTGGTTAACATTGGCGCCTGCCTCAACTAATATTTTTAAGATATCTAATGATTGTACTTCGCAACAGTGAGATAAAGCAGTCATTTTTTTATTATCGCAATACTCAAGATCAAAACCATCAGCAATGAACTTACGAACACTATCAATTTTCTTATTTCTCACTGCCTCAATCAGTTCTTGGCTCATAGGCATTTAACGCTTTAAGCACGCGCCCAATGCCGAAGCTTTGGTTTTGTGCGATTATTTTTCCGCACAAAATTTAAGCGGAGTGCATTGTGTCGCTGTGGCTTAACTTGTTATAAGTTTTTTGGCCATCCATCTTCATATATTTCCAACACGCTTACATCAGCGAAAAAACCACCATCCCACAGTTTGCCTTTGCAACCAGGATGGATTGCTGGCTTGAATAGTTCAGGAGCAATAACAATACAATCAGCTTCGCAGGAGTCTCCCTCATAAAAGGTACCAGGTGATTCTACAAACATTCCAATTGTATTTAGGTCATCTACCCCTTCCATTTCTACTGGCACGCGCCTATGACAATCATCACCGAACATAAACCACCTACGCCGATCATCACCGTGATCGTTGAAATGGAAACTAATCACAATTCGAAATTGGTATTTATGCACCTTACACCCTCAACGACTTATAACGCCTCAATAACCGGCGCGCGCTTTTTGCGCGTCCGACGCTGACAAGCGTGCAGTTAATTTCCTTGTTAAGTGGCGAATCCAAATAATAAATAGCGCACCTAACCAAAGGGTGATAAAAATATTCGACACTTTCGCATCGTACCCGGACTCACCATCCACCTGATAGAACTGTTGAACCACTGGAAAATAATCTGGAGGGAACCATATCCCGTGCGGTATAGACAAGTGCCAAAACCAAAATATTACTACCAGCATACATAAAAAAGCTAAAAAACCCACAAGTTGAAACGCATTTCGACTTTGCTTCTTTATCACGCAGCCCAAAATGTAGTACACAAGCATCGCACCCAGTGTTATCTCCATCTGATACGTATATGGATACGGTGGAACAAGCCCCATCGATACCCCAAACAATGCGGCTGGCACTACTAATTTTAATTTATACTTCATAGCCACTTAACGCCGCCATAAATTGCCGCTTGAAGCGCAGCGTAAAGCGGTCAATTTGATGGCCTTGTTATGAGCCACTTGCTAATTGATGGCACAGAGTACCGGATACTTTTTAACACTTTTGTGCCTTTACACAAATAGTCAATAAACACACCCATTTCATGCGATTTATTCGTGTAGTATCCGATAGCTTCTGGCTTTGAATTGGACACTGGCAACTCGGTTATATATACAAATAGTTCCTCACCATTTGAACCAAGAAGGAATGATCCGCTTCTTTTGGCAGGACAACCAGATGGGCTTTCCAGCGGCCCCTCCATTTCGATCATGATTGCAAGGCCTTCAGGATTCACCTGAATATTAAAACCCAAAGTCTCTGCCAGCTCAGGAGTTAATGTTACTTCTTTTGGTCCACCACTCGCGAACGAAAAAAAAGAGAACATAATTAGTGTTATTCCAATAAATCTCATCGCTAGTAGCTCATAACGCCCACATAAAAGGCGGAGCGTCAGCGACGTCCAGCGCAACGAAGTGGAGCGATTTTTGATGTGCTTGTTAT
>NZ_CANMSS010000011.1 GCF_947500695.1 uncultured Pseudoteredinibacter sp. | reverse complement strand
TAACCTTTTAAGCTCGCCGCTGCAGATACATCTCGGCTCCGAAGAGCGGGGTCAGAACCCGCGGGTTCTGACCCCTGATGTCTGCACGATTTTTAAGTACACACCTAAGTGCGCCGAAGCTTCATATAGGTAACCTTTCAAGCCCGCCGCTGCAGATACATCACGGCTCCGAAGAGCGGGGTCAGAACCCGCGGGTTCTGACCCCTGATGCCTGCACGATTTTTAAGTACACACCTAAGTGCAGCGAAGCTTCATATAGGTAACCTTTCAAGCCCGCCGCTGCAGATACATCACAGCACCGAAGAACAGGGTCAGAACCCGCGGGTTCTGACCCCAGTTTGGGATCTTTCATCAGCCAACATCTATACAAATATTCACTTCCACCCTATAATCGAACGAACGTTCATACCATTAGAGGATTAGCAATGAAGGCCCATATACTTGTACAGCCCTATATGCGCAGCAAAGGTGAAGATGTCGAGCTTCCTGGTGGCGACCCAGATCGCTTTGAAACGCTGCTACAGCGCACCACAGAACAGATGCAATTCGCCGACCAAAATGGCTTTGCTGGCTTCTGTATGACCGAGCACCACTTTCAAGTTGAGGGTATCGAAACCACTACCAATCCACTACTGTGGAACCTGCACATTGCCCAACACACTGAGAACCTAATGGTTGGCCAGGTAGGCATGGCACTGACCGCCCACCACCCAATGCGCCTAGCAGAAGACTTGGCCATGCTGGACCACATGACTAATGGTCGCCTCTTCTGTGGCTTCGTGCGTGGCAACACCCCGCGTTGGCTTAACAATTTATCCCAGTACTTGGATATCACTACCACCCAGTCCGATCGTTCAAAAGCAGATGCCCGAAATCGCCGTTTGATGGAGGAGTCTTGGCAGGTGATCAAAAAAGCCTGGACCAATAAAACCTTTAACCACTATGGCGAGTTCTGGGACATCCCCCCAACTGACATCACTTGGCCATTCCCGCCAACCAAAGCCTGGGGCGGAGAAGGCGCACTGGATGAGAACGACCGCCTGAAAAAGACCGGCATCGTACCTCGCCCGCGGGTTCGTGAAGGCCGTGATTTTCCACCGCTGTATGTGCCTTTCTCGTGGTCAATGGAAACCGCTAAGTTCTGGGCCAAAGAAGGGGCCAAGCTGGTTGCTTTTGTAGCCAAAGAAGAATTTATCGATATGACCATGGACCTGTATATCGAGGAAGCCCACAAACATGGTCACACCGAATGCACCGTAGGTAACACTTTGGTGCTCGGGGGCCACTTAACCATTGGTTCAAACGAAGCCCAAGCTGAACAGCACTATCGCGATTTCGAAGAGCTGTTTAACTTTGCCTACAATGCTCCGCCGTACAATGTACCAATGGGCCGTGTTTGGAAAGGCACCGTCAACCAGGTTATTGATCAAGTTGGTGCATTAAAAGAAAAGTATGGCACTGAAGAATTTGTATGCTGGCACCATGTTGGTTACTTTGAGCAGGAAGAAGAACTAGAAATGCTGGATAACTTCTCCCAGGTTATTAAAGCCGTTTCTTAGTAAATGCCTAGGCCGGGCTGTTTTGCCCGGCCTATTTACGTCTTTGCTAGTTTCTCTCTAGCCCTCTGAAAACATCAAAACCTACTCGGAATTTTTAGCATGCATTGTGTAATTGTCGGCGCCTCTCACGCTGCGGCGCAGCTAGTCGCCAGTTTAAGACAACTTGACTGGACCGGTCCTATAACTCTTATCGGCGAAGAAGCCTTGCTTCCCTATCAACGGCCACCATTATCCAAAGCATTTTTAAGTGGTGAGCTCGCAGAAGACAAATTACTGATTCGTCCGGCGTCAGCATACGAAAAGCTGGATGTGACTCTGAGGCTTGCTTGCAAAGTAATCAGTATTGATCGCGGCCACAAGAAACTAGAGCTCAGCGATGGCGAGCTTCTAAACTACGACAAGCTAGTTCTATGTACCGGCGCTCGACCTAGACTTCTCCCATTAAGCGGCGCTCATCTTCCAGAAGTACACTATCTGCGCAGTGCCGAGGACAGCAAATGCATACAAAAGCAATTTAAGAAAAATATGCGCGTTGTCGTCATCGGTGGCGGCTATATAGGATTAGAAACCGCCGCCTCGCTCAACAAACTTGGAGCCGACGTTACCGTATTGGAAGCGGGCGATCGAATTCTGCAACGTGTTACCGCTAGCGAAGTTTCTGATTTTTATTGCAACAAACACCAGAGTGAAGGCGTAAAAGTCCTCAACAAGGTTCAATTGGAATCCATCAAGGGTGAACATAAAGTCGAGGCTGTACTTTGCGCCGATGGTCGAGAGCTGTCAGCAGATATGGTTATTATTGGTATCGGCGTCATACCCAATACCGAGCTCGCCGAAGCGGCAGGCTTAAGTATCGATAACGGTATCGTTGTTGACGAGCAAGGCCGCAGCAGCGATATGGATATATTCTCAGCCGGCGATTGCTGCTCATACCCACACCCCAAGCTCAATAGGCAGGTTCGCCTAGAGTCGGTACCCAGCGCCAATGATACGGCACGAGTTATTGCGTCCACTCTTTGTAATAAACCCCTACCAAGTATCGAACACCCTTGGTTTTGGTCAGACCAATATGACGTAAAACTGCAAATAGCTGGTTTTAATATGGGCTATAGCGACTACGTAGTGCGTGGCGATCCAAAGGAAGAAAACTTTAGCGTCTGGTATTTCAAGGCGAAGCGCTTAATTGCCGCAGATTGTATCAACCGCCCGAAAGATTTTATGACAGCAAAACAATTATTAAAATCAGACATCTCGCCTACGCAAGAGCAAATTAGCAATGAGCAGCTAGATCTTAAGAACTTATTAAGTCTTGGCGGCTAGATGTCTTTCTTATAACGCTCAATCATCTGTTCTTGGGTTTCGGTTTCTCCGCCCAAGTTCAACTGCTCTTTTATCATCCGCCCCATAGTAGGAAAACGAGAGCGTTCGATTTGTGATTGCACGTCCCACAAGCTAGAACGCATCAGAGCCTTTGCACAATGCAAAAAGACCTCTTCAATCTGCAAAACAACACAACTTATGGCAGGCTTAGCTTGATCTTCAAAATAGGAAAGATAACTTTGATCGGCACTGATGCTTGCACGACCGTTAACCCTAAGAGTTTCATCAACCCCCGGGATCAGGAATAAACAACCCGCCCTCTTCGTCTCTACGATGTTCACCAGACTATCAATGCGATTATTCCCTTTAGCATCAGGAATCAGAATACAGTTCTCGTCTTTAACATGAACAAAACCAGGCGAGCCTCCGCGCGGGGAACAATCTAACTTCCCCGCAGCATTACTCGTAGAGAGCAACATAAAAGGCGAGTGAGCGATAAAGTTAATTGCATGTTTTTCCAAACTAGGCAGCTGCTTGTCCTTGGCCCTCCCAGTTGGAAAGCCATATATCTCACGCAACTCTTCTTCTGTTTGAATAAACATGATTATCCCGTTTTAATCTGTTTTATTGTTACCTTGGTCGCCGTTATCTTGCGCACTGTTATTTTGGCCATCGTCATCTTGATCACTAGCCAAGTCATCAGAGAGGCCACTATCATCAATGATTTTATCGTGGGCTTCGCTACGCTCTTTCCATAACTGCTGCGCCTTCACTTGCATATCACTGACGCGGTCATGCTCATCAACTATCTCCACGCCAATCAAAGATTCCAGTAAATCTTCTAGGGTGACAATACCTTGCACAGCTCCATACTCATCAACAATCAAAGCTATATGCTCACGGCGTTGCAGCAAGTTTTGAAACAAGCTAGGGGCCGCTAGAGTTTCAGGAACGGTATAAAGAGATTTGATAAGTTTACCCACGCGATAGTCATGCCCAAGGCGGTGATAGGCTAACATCAGGTCATTTTTATGGACATAGCCCACCACATCATCACCATCTTCATCAAAGACTAAGACCCGCGAAAAGGGTACTGAGCCATGCTCTGAAAGGTAGTCATCCACTGTGATATCTTTATGCACCTTAAAGAGCACAGTCTGTGGCGTCATAATATCGGTTAGGCTAGCGGTTCTAAAGTTTAATAAGCTTCGAATGGTATCGCTTTCATCTTGGTTTAAGGCGCCAGCCTCTGAACCCAGCTCAGCCATTACTTCAATTTCTTGACGAATAAAGTGGGCTTCATCTTCCTTTTTGCCGATCAGGCGAGTCAGGCGATCTGACATCCAAACAAATGGCTTAAATACCTTTACCAAGAAAACCAAGCTCAAAGATACGATGGGTGTTAGTCCGCGCCAATAACTGGCTCCCAAGGTCTTAGGAATAATCTCAGAGAGCACCAATACCAGCAAGGTCATAATGGCTGAGGCGATTCCGACTGCCGCATCTGAAAATACTGCGGCTGCTTGTGCCCCCACACCTGCAGCACCCGCCGTATGGGCAACCGTATTTAGAGTCAGAATCGCAGCCAACGGCTGATCAATATTGTCCTTTAAGGACTGCACTCGATTGGCCAATGCTTCATTTTCTTTACGCAGCACCCCTATATAGCTTGGGGTAATACTTAAAAGCACCGCTTCCATGACCGAACACAAGAATGAAATAGCGATAGCCAGCACCATAAAGGTGATTAGTAACAACAAGGCAGTTTCTCCTGAGATGAAACAGAACTGAATTTGGGCACACCATACCACCATCCCGGCAGGCGTCCAAACACGGATCAGCGAATAAGCAATCGGAGAAAGAGCGAGAGAAAAGAAAGACTAGCTACGCTGCAGCAAGTACTCAGCAAATTGATCCGCAGAGATAGCCGGACTAAACAAATAGCCTTGGTAGAGCTCGCAGCCTAGAGCCTTTAAAAACTGGCACTGCTCTTCGGATTCTACACCTTCAGCTACAGAGCTCAGCTTAAGGTGCTTAGACATCAGCAAGGTGGATTGCACGATCGCACTATCGTAACCGTTGTCGGGCAGGCCTTGCACAAAGCTACGATCCAGCTTAATGGTATCGATGGGTAAATGTTTCAAATAAGACAGGGAAGAATAGCCCGTACCAAAGTCATCTAAGGCTATCTTTACACCAATATCTTTTAAGGCACGCATCTTCGCTATCGCGCTATGGACATTGTTTAACGCTGTTGTCTCGGTGATTTCAATTTCCAAACACTCGCCGGGTATATCAAAGCGCTGAAGGGAGCGTCGAACATCGTCAGCAAACTCAGGGTTTTGAAACTGGCCTGCACTGGCATTAACCGATAGGCTTAAGCTCTCGTAGCCCATTTTTCTCCATGCACTCAGCTGTGCCAGAGACTGATCCAGCACCCATTGCCCGAGAGGTTTAATAAGATCACTGTTTTCCAGCTCGTGGATGAAATCTTTCGGGATTAGCAAACCACGCTGTGGATGCTGCCAACGCAGAAGCACCTCAGCTTTTTGTACTTTATTTTTATCCGCCTCGACTTGCGGCTGATAAAACACGGTAAACTGACCATAACGCTCAGCTTCGCATAACTCTCTTTGTAGTTGCTGCCTACGACTTTCTTGCTTAGCAAGCTCGGCATCATAAAACTGTATTCTATTCTTGCCAGCACGCTTTGCGTGATACATGGCAAAATCGGCTTGCTTTAAGCACTCCTCGGCAGAAATGGACTGACTATTTACTAAGGTAATACCAATACTGCATTTGATTTCATTAAATGTGCCCACATGCTTATTAATACGCGAGATTCTTTCAAGTAAGCCTCTAGCAGCCTCTGATAGATGGGCACGAGCAGTTGGATAATGACTTGCCAACTGTTCAAACAAAATAATAAATTCATCACCACCAATACGCGCTGCCAAATAATTTTCAGAAGAGCCAACTATAGGTATTTGCTGTGCGATTTCTTGCAAGACCGCATCTCCAACAGAGTGCCCATACATATCATTGACGTCTTTAAAATCATCAAGATCTAAGTACAGTAAGGCAATTGAGCGAGAGCTGCTAGGCACACAGACACTCGATAGACGCTCCATAAGTTGTCGACGATTGGCCAAGTTTGTCAAGGAGTCATGATAGGCCATATGATATATCTTCTGCTCGCTCTCTAAGCGTTCAGAAACATCTCGTATAACACCAACCACACTACTCAAGCGCCCAGTATCATCTCGCATTGCGCGGCAAGAAACCTCAACATGACGGCCGTCTCCATCGCATCGCAATAGATAGTATTGCGCCTCTAGATCAGCCAACTCACCACTAAGCAATTGCAATAAAGCCTGCTCGAAAGGTTCTGCGTCTGAGCTTCGAAAATAATTAAGAGCAGACTGCCCACGACTCTGCTCCACGCTTTGCCCCGCGAGCTCTGTCCAGGCCTGGTTCAAAAAACTCCAGGAAAGATTTTCATCTAAGTGAAAAACAACATCCTTTAGGTGATCGACTAGATGTGCGTAATGACGCTGAGAACTTTGCAGCTCTTCTATCAAACGAGTTTGAGCCTGAGCTAGAAGTTCATTTTGTAGCGTGCTTTTGCTGCTGGACATTTGGCGCACCTAAACGCTTAGGCGCATAGTTGCGCGATTACTGCTTTGCTATCGATAACATTGGCATACAGAGGCATGATTTCTTTTGCAAAATATTCCTGCTCGAAACTGGTTCTAGCCACCATGCAATCCTCTAGGATGTGTACTCGATAACCTAAATCGGCGGCCTCTCTTCCTGCTGTATCAATACATAAAGAGGTTACCGCACCGGCGATTAACACATCGCTTACGCCTGCTCGCTGAAGGTGTTCATGCACAGAAGTATTTGAAAAGCAGTTCAGGCCCCGCTTTCCAGGCAAACTTAACATCCGCGACCCCAAGGCCATTAACTCAGGCACCGTTTGCGATCCAGGAGCGCCTCGCTTAAAAGCACCGGTATCTTTGATTATCTTTAAAATACCAACCGGCTCCACCAATTCACTATAGTCTTCGGTAAAAACGATTGGCGTATGAATAAACGGAACTGAACTGGGCTTCAAAGCCTCCAGTAAAGTTAAGGTATTGTTGAGCACTTCTTGTACTCGACTATTATCTTCTAATGCTGAATGAAGAATACCTTCAGCCGAAAAGTAATCATTCTGATAACCCACAAGAATTACTGCTGTAGTCGCTGCATCCATTGCTAACCGCCCTAAGTTTTTCTAATTAATTTAATCGCACCCTAACTCAAACAAATAGACCTTTTTACCTAAGCCTAGTGAAAGCTAATAGTCCTTTAAATTGAGGATCAAGTCTTGGTACTTTTTATTGGTTTTTTTCAAAGTTTAGCTAAAGTTTGATGGGCGGCCAGTTAGCAGGGGTAGAGAAGTCGAAATTGCACCAAAAGAAGCAAGAAAGAATCCAGCTCGGAACATAAATTAGCACTTTCAGCCTATATTCATCTTAGAGAACCCATAATGCAGGGCTTTGCCCAGTGGAAGTGCAGCTCAAGCGCCAGAGTAATTGTCTAGGCCGCGAGATCATCCGGCGTGTACTCCTTCTCAAATTAAGCTTTTGGCCGGCTTACTGAGGGCACTTTCAATGGGATTTATACCTAGTTTTGGTAGACTACGCAGCCAAATACAAGGAGAAGCAGTCTTTTTAAGGAATTTAACATTCCCTATCAAATTAGAGCTGCCAATACTTGGTCTGGCGCATAAATCACGCCCTAAAAGAAATTCAATTTAAGCGGTTTAGCTGGAATACACTATGTTGCGCAAACACCTGCGATACAAGCTTGCACTTTGCTTTTTAAGCCTGTGCTTTACACACCTTTCACTCGCTGATGAGTGGGTTTACACCGTAGTAGATGGCGACAACCTTTGGAACTTTAGTAAAAAACACCTAGATAAGGTCACCCGCTTTGAGCAATTACGCAAGATAAACAATATCAGCGATCCAACTCGAATGAAGCCAGGTTCAGTTATCCGCGTACCGATGGCTTGGATTAAATCAAACTTAGTACCTGCTCGCATTCACTCGATTACCGGCCAAGCCGAAATCGAACGAGCCCAAAGCAAAGAGCGCCTAGATGCCAGCAAAGCCATGGAAATCTACCTAGGCGATGTTATACGTACTGGCGAAAACAGCGGTGTTGCTATCCGTTTTGCAGACAACTCTATAGTTTCCATTTTTGACCAAAGCATTGTGCGATTTGATCACCTTAGCGCACACGGCAGCACAGGTATGGTGGATTCACGTATTAAGCTCCTGCAGGGCCGCTTAAGCTCAAAAGTCACCACCGCTATCGGCCCTGGCTCGCGTTTTGAAATCCACACCCCGTCCGCCATTAGTGCGGTTAGAGGCACCGCTTACCGCGCTGTCGCAAATGACAACGGCGAGGTATCCAATATCGAGGTAGTGGAAGGCAGAGTCGCTGTTGCTGGCGGCAAGTCCCAGACGCTGGTTCCGGCGGGTTTCGGCACTCAGGTAAAAGCGGGCGAAGCCCCCAGCAAACCGAAAGAGCTGCTACCAGCACCTAAATTTAAAGCCATCCCCAGCGCCATCAGACAGCTCAATTGGCGCCTAGAGTGGCATGCACTCGATGGTGCCAAAGCTTATCGAACAGAAGTCAGCGAAAACGCCGCCTTTGAAACCTTATTGTGGCAAGGTGTCAGCAAGTACAACAAAGCGGCTTTACCAGACTTGCCCGATGGCGAGTACTTTGTGCGTGTGCGCGGCATCGATGAGCTGGGCTTAGAAGGCCTCGAAAAGATGACTCAGTTCGTGCTGGATGCCAGACCTCAGCCACCACTGCCTTTGAAACCGCACAACAAACAGAGCTACCGCGCCGAATGGCCAACTCTGCAATGGACCGAATCCAGCGACGCTCAGCGATATTTACTTGAACTAGCCAGCGATCCAGAATTCAACAATTTACTGCTCAAAGAAGAAACCGAAGCCCGCCAATTCGATAGCAATGCAGTAGCAGAACTGGGCGACTTCTACTGGCGCCTAACCAGTATTACTACCGACGGAGAGCATGGCCCGGTTGGCGTCACTCGCCACTACAACGTAAAACCGATACCAAAAGAGCCCGAGACCGCCCTTGCGAGTGGCGATGATGGCAAGCTGCTGGCCAGTTGGGAAAAAACCGGCGAAGGCCAGCGCTACAAAGTGCAAATAGCCAAGGATAAAAACTTTAAGCGCATTATTGTGGATGAAACCACCGATGTACCACAGTTTGCCTTTGAGCCACACACAGGTAATCAGCGCTATATGCGTGTAAAAACTATTGAAGCCGATGGTTACGAAAGCCCTTGGGGTAGCACACAAGTTATTGAAGGCTTACCCGATAACAGCCATTGGGCGCTAATTCTTGGTATTATTGCCATTTTGATCATCTAAGCAGGCGGTAATATGCCCGGGCGAGACAGACAGACACTGGGCGTTGCAATCCTGCTTCTCGCTGGCCTCTTAATATTGGCCAGCGGGCTGCGCTATAGCAACCTCCTCAATCGCTTCGACACCCTCAGCTACGATCTACTATTGCCGGTTCAGGCACCACAGATGTCCACAGATATTGTCATCATCGATATCGATGATGCCAGCATCATGGAGCTTGGCCGCTGGCCTTGGCCCAGAAATATTCACGCCGAGTTATTGAATGTCCTCAGCCAATACGACAGCAAGGCCATTGGCCTAGATATTATTTTTTCAGAGCCCCAAGAAGCCAGTGCTGACCAAGCGCTAGCCAAGGCGATTGAAAAAAATGGCAAAACCTTTTTGATCACTGCTCCTGTTTTGCTTAGCCAAGGATCCGGGGTTAGCGAGTTATTGCCAATGGCAAGCCTTGCCGCTGGCGCGGCCGGCATTGGCCATGTGGATGTAGAGCTTGATCTTGACGGCTTAAATCGAAAGTTTCATGCCTATGGCGGCATGGGCGATGCCCATTGGCCATCAATGCCCCTGGCCATGGCACAGTTTGCAAAAGACCCAGTACCACAACTCGACAAACTGCAAAACCACAATACCGAAGGCAGAATCGTTGCTGGCTGGGTACGCAACAAGCGAGGTTTAATTCCATTCACCTTACGCCAAGATCAAGCAACACGACTTTCCTATGCCGATGTTTTACGTCAGCGAATCAAGTTAGATCAACTGAATAACAAATATCTATTCGTGGGTGTAACAGCAACCGGGATTGGGGACCGAATTGCTACCCCGTCATACCGAGAGCACGAAAGAATGCCTGGCGTAGAACTGCTCGCCCAGCAACTCAATGGTTTATTACAAGGCAAAGTGCTTCAAGAGCTAAACCCCTGGCAGCAGTGGTTAATCAGCGTTCTGATTATTTTACTGGGTGCCAGCGCTATCATGTTGGCGCCGCTGCGTTATGGTTTCTCACTTACCCTAGTTTTTATCAGCGCAAGCTTAACGCTTTCGGCAATGCTTTTAGCTAGCGGATATTGGTTTGCCCCGGCCGCTAGCATTGCTTGCCTAATGATTTGCTGGCCACTGTGGAACTTATGGCGCCTACACTACCAAGCTAAAACCCAGCAGGAGCTACAAGATAAACTGGACGAACTAAGTAGCCGCAACCCGCTTACCGAGCTACCCAACCAAGGAGCTCTCGAGCGGGAGCTTGCCAGTATTATCCAAGCTCAGAGTAGCCAGCATATCGCTTTGATTATCTGCCACTTTAATTGGAGCGATGCCAGTCACAGCATTTATGATCAGAGCTTGGGTAAAGCAGGGCTACTACAAATTACCGAGCAGCTGCGTGAAATTAATCGCCCTGGCTATTTTATGGCGCACCTTAATAGTGATGACTTCGCCTTTTTAGTTAGCGACGATCAACAAGGGCAAAATACCCTAGACTTGCTAGAGCGCTTAGATGCCAGCTTCAGCCGCCCAATTACCCGAGACCGCCAGAGCTTAATCCTATCACCAAATATGGGCATAAGTTGCTGGCCGAAAGACAGTCACGACGCTGGGGAGGCAATGCGCAACGCTTCCACCGCACTGTTCAAAGCTCGCATGGACGAAAAAGATAGCTACTGCTTTTATTCGGAAACCATCGGCCAAGAAGTACAGGCCCGCTATGAGCTGGAGCAAGCTCTGGTCCACGCTATCGACCGATTGGAATTTGAATTGCACTTTCAACCTCGCATCGACGTACGCGACTGTAGCTGCAATGGCCTTGAGGCCCTACTGCGCTGGAAGAACCCAAAACTTGGCTGGATCAGCCCCAGTAGTTTTATTCCTGTGGCTGAGCACTCGGGCATGATCTCGGTAATTGGCGACTGGGTCTTAAAGAAAGCCTGCTTCCATTTAAAACAATTGCGCGAACTGGGCCATGAAGATATTCAAATGGGCCTTAATATTTCACCCCAACAATTTTTATCCGAAAACTTTGTCAGCCGTGTGCAACTTATTGTTATGGAGCTCGGCCTTCCGCCATCGAGCCTAGAGTTTGAAGTTACCGAAAGCACATTGATGCGAGACATCGACACGGCCATGAAAGTTATGAGTCAGCTCAACGATTTTGGCATCGGCTTTACCATTGACGATTTTGGAACCGGCTATTCATCCTTAAGCCATTTAAAACAGCTACCCTATAAGCGTATTAAAATAGATCAGTCCTTTACCCAAGAAATTGATCAAAGCGCAAACGCCAGGGAAATTATTCTAAGTGTTATAGAGATGGCTAAACGCCTCGAACTTTCAATAGTTGCCGAAGGGGTAGAGCAAAACAGCCATAAAGAGTTTCTCAGCGGTAATGGCTGCCATGAGCTGCAGGGCTTTTTGTTTAGCCCCGCCCTACCTTTTGAAGAGCTGAAAGAATACCTCGCTGAGCAATAGCAGCAGTGCCTATTGCCCCTCACCCATAATACGCCGGATCTGAAACTTCACTAAAATCCAAATACTCTGCAGCAAAGAAGGGCGCTCGGTATTATTGATACCTGTCATTTCCGCTAAGCCTAGGCTCTCGGTTTTATTGCCTAATCGCCCATAGGCCATCAGGGTTTCTTCCATTGGTACTCCGGTTGGATCGCTAGTCCGATTTAAGCCATTAAATATAGCCACTACCGCGGCCAATTCCATGGCAGCTCTTTCGCCCAGCACCTCAATGAGTTTGGCGTGCTGCTCATAGGCTTTTTCGGGCTCACGATTTGCGAACTCGGTATAGTCTAAAATTAGCTCACCATGCTCGACGCCAATGTCATTCACCTCTTGGCCCTGAGGGGATTTCAAATCAACGGCATCACCGCTAGCCTTGGCCGCCATATCCAAAATCATGGTATGCCCATTGGCGCAATAAAAACACCTGTTGATCACAGAGGTGCGGGTGGCCGCAATTTCCAACTGAGTACGCGATAAAGATTTTCTGTGCCACAACTTATCGAAAAAACTATGGCCCTCCATATACATAGCATCCACCAGATCACGACGCAGGCCATTTTCAATCGGGCAGATACTTAAGGCGCGTGAAACATTCACCAACTCTTTGTTTGCAACCGCTGATTTTGTTTGGCGCACCCAAGCCCCGTTAGCCACAATATCCTCTGGGTAAGCTCTTAAGGGCTCACCATTTTGGGGCTCAGGCAAAGGCTGCAAATCTCGCCCCAGTGCCATGCAAAAGCGATCAATAGGCAACACCAAGATAATCAAGGCTACCAGCTCTACATAAGCACCCTCGCCAACTCTTTCGCAGACGGATTTACACCATTCGCCATCCAACTGCCCCGACTCAGTGCTAACGCGCTCGATGGTATCGAGCAACAGTGGGCTCAAGTATTCTTGAGATGATTCTTCGTGAGATAAATTCGACACCGCTTCACGCTGGCGGTCGTAAACTGGTCTAGGCTTCGCCGCTCGCATAGCCTCAACAATTAATTTGCGCTGCTGTGCTGTCCACCAGTAACCCGGCTCAGCCAATCGCTGCCAGACACGGTTAAACTGTAAGCAAATATCCTCACTGACAAAATGAGGAAAAGATTCAACGGAGAAATGCATTGGAGGCTCCTAGTAAGGATTACTGGGCGAGCATTGTCGCCAGCAAATTATTATTCTTAACTATTAAGGCACCTCCATTAATCAGAGCTGCCTTAAGCAGTTTAAGCCGAATCGACTCCATAGTCAGCATAAACAACTAGCAAGGCAATCTGCTCATGCCTCCAGCGGCCCTCAGAAGATCATTCCATATAGAAAACCTGAAATAATCGCCATGCTCACGATAACCAATAAAAAGGCAACAATTAGCGGACTTTTAAAAATGGATTTTAATAAAATCACCTCGGTAAGACTTGCCCCAGCACTACCGATAATCAAGGCCATTATCGCACCAAACCCCATCCCTTTAGTGACTAATACCGCACTCAATGGAATGACAGCCTCGGCTCGGATATACAGTGGGATACCAATAATCGCCGCCACAGGAATGGCGAATGGATTTTCCGCACTGGCAAATTTAGCCACCCACTCGGTGGGCATAAAACCATAAATCACCGAGCCAATCGCAATGCCCGCCATCAAATAGGGCAAAACCGTTTTAAAGTCTTGCCAAGTCGACTCCCACAATTCACGCCATAAGCTTTGTTTTTGAACTTCCTGGCCACAAGTTTGAGAACAACTATTTGAACTAGGAGCTTCATAGGACTGTGCTTTAATGTAACGCTCAAAGCCCATGGCCTCTAGAGCAATACCGGCAATTAGCGATACCCCCATCGCCATCACAAAGTAGAACAATGTTACCGACGCACCAAAGGTGGCAAAGAAAAGCGCAATAATAATTGGATTGAGTAACGGGCTGGCAAAGAGAAACACCATCATGGTTCCAAAACCCGCTTTAGCTCTTAGCAAGCCTTTTAGAAACGGGATGGTCGAACAGGAACAAAACGGGGTAATTGACCCCAGCAAGGCTGCAAAGAAGTAGCCTTTGCCTTGCTTGGCGCCCAGAATGTCTTGAATTTTCTGTGGCGGCAGCCGAGTTTGCAAATAAGCCACAGCATAGCTCACCACTAAAAACAGCAAGGTTAGCTCAGCCACCAAAAACACAAACATTTCCAAACTCGCCGCGATAGCTGACTGAGTCATCATCTTGTCCTCCTATATCTCTCAAGCTGAAACAACGATCTGCAGGCATAACTGTTAAACCGAAATAACCGCAAAACTCTAATAACTACAAAACTCTAATAACTACAAAATAATAAAACTATATTTCTGGAATTGTCGAAATATAGTTTTAAAGGAAGGCCAGGTCAAGATATTTCTGCTAATATCGAAATATCAAATACCGCAGTACAGAGACACAATGGATATCGAAATAGCCGCCAAGGCCCTAAAAGAACTCGGACACCCTATTCGCTTATCGATTTATAAGCGCTTGGTCAAAGCAGGCCAACCCGGCATGGCCGTAGGCAAGCTGCAGGAAGAGCTGAAGATACCCAACTCGACCCTATCCCACCATATAGCAAGCTTGGCCTCAGCCCAGCTACTCTCCCAAACCCGCGACGGCAGAACGCTGTATTGCCAAGCCGAATACGAGCACTTTGAAGCGCTGATCGAATTTTTACAGGCTGAATGCTGTGCTGATGAAATGTGAGCGTCATTTTAACTTTCATTTGATCAGCCCCTCGGTTCACATCTCACAGTAGTAAATGCGACTGCCATTAAGCGTGTTCTTAAGCTCGCAGGCATGCTGCAGCATACGCTCTTGAAAGGAGTAGCTCTCTCGTACGATTAAGTAAAAGCTTTGGCCGACAACACTGCTTAGCTCGGAAGGCAACTGACGAGCCTTGCCTCCACTATAGAATTCCGCCGAGTAGATGCGCCGCTGGTAGGTATAGAGCAAGTCGTCGTCTTCTTTAACTGCCTGCCAGTATTGAATAATAGGCTTTTGATTCTTCCAAGATTCAAACTTACGGCCATCAGCCAGCAATAAAGACACAGCTAGCGGTATGACTGCGGCCGAAATCATTAAATATCGAAACTTTACAGCTAAGCGCACCAAAATCACGGCCAGCAATAGAGCCAATAGAGGCAGCGCTGGCAACACGTAGGTCCACAGTATATTTCTGGACAAGGTAAAAAACATCAGCGGAGTTAATGTGCAGAAAACAAGAAATAATGTTGTGCTAGATTTAAATAGCCCGGCTAATCTTCCAAAAGGTCTAAGCTTAAAGAAAGGCAGTAGGCACCAAGGAAGACTTGATACTAAAGCGTATAACCAGATATAGCCACGCGGATGAAGGTGGGCATTACCATAGAGATCTCCACTCCAGCCCGGCTTCATAAAACGATAAATATGCTCACCCAGAAAAAAGTACTCCCAAAACCCAGGTGTTTTCCACTCTGCTATTAAATACCAAGGCATGGTGATTAGAAAAAATAAAGCCAGGCCTCTCAGCCATGGCAATAAAAGCAGCTTCGACCAAGCCTTATTGACAAGCAAAAATAGAAATACAGGAACAGAAAATAAAACCAGAGCAATTGGCCCCTTAGCAAGCATGCCTAAGGCTAAACCGATAAAACCGAGCAAGGCCAAAATATTATCTTGATATTGTACGGCACGCCAGAAACCATAGAGGGCTAACAACAAAGACACAGATAACATGGGATCGGTTAACACTGCACCAAAGGCAACAAAACCTAAACTACAACTGCTTAAGATAATTGCAGCGAGCACAGCACTTTTTTCACAGTATTCCTCTAGCCCCCAGCGAATTAACAAATAACAGCTAAGGCAGAGACAAAGAAAGGAAGGCAAGCGTAAAGCCCATTCTGATTCACCAAACATCGAGATCGACAATGCCTGCATCCAAAAAGATAAGGGCGGCTTACCCCAAAAAGGCTCACCGTAGTCAAACATTGGGGTCACCCAATCACCGAGCTCGACCATTTTTCTAGCCATTTCACCATAACGTGCCTCACTGGTGTCCAACAAGGGATACATGGCCATTAGACAAAGTCGAAATAGCAATACCACAAACAACAACAAATAGAGCGCGGACCTCTCACTTTTCAAGAAACCTGATAAATGTATTTTATTATTTACTGATAGATCAGCTCCCAGATTTGTGAATGGCATTATAATTCAAACACTTTTGGTAAATCTTTAACAGGGTAAAGCTGATCAACGAAATTTAGTTCCGAGGTATTTTCCACAAACTCACTATCAATAAAATCAGCAACTAGGTAGCCCGGACGACCCTTTATCTCTTGATAAGTAGCCCCGAGGTATTCACCGATCATAGCCAGGCCCAAGCCCAAGAAAGAGAGCAGCAATAAGGAGAAAATACCCACATTAAAACTAGTAAACCAAAGACTCAGAAGATTGATAAGCAAGCTAGAAATAAATAGTAGCGCTGCGGCAAAGCTGAAAATCCTTAGGGGTTTTCTTGATACCGACATTATGCTTTCTATCGCAAGATCACTCAGGGACCATAGATTCCACTTGGTATCCCCGGCATATCTTTCGTCACGCTTGTACTGTAACTCGATGCTATTAAAACCACACCAACTCACCATAGACTTGAAACTTCGAGAATGCTCTGAGGTAGCACGCAGGGAGCGAATAACCTCTGCGCCTATCAAACGAAAATCGCTCACCTCATTGGGATAATGCAAACGCTTATTCAACTTCGCGATAAGACGATAAAAGGCCTTGGCACTAAGCCTTTTTGCCAAACCCTCTTTGCCGCGACACTCGCGCTGCATATTGACCACATCATAGCCTGAGCGCCATGCTGAGATCATGTCGGGAATTAGTTCTGGTGGATCTTGAAGATCCGCATCAATAAGAATGATCGCTTGCCCTTTAGCATGATCGATACCAGCTTGAATTGCCGATTCTTTGCCAAAGTTACGACTGAATCGAATACCACGCACCTGCTCATGTAAGCAAAATTCAGAGATCCATTTAAAGGTCTCATCCTGGCTGCCATCGTCTATATACAGAATTTCACAGCAACCATCAGTAGAGGCCAACACGTTCATGATTCTCCCATGGAAACTCGGCAGCACAGCCTCTTCGTTATAACAAGGCACAACGATAGTGACTTCGATATGTCGTTTATTCATAAACACCTTCTTTTGGCAACTAACCATAGGACCATTGCGAATTTAAAAAATAGCCCAGCACAAACGTCGCTAAACTTGCGATAACTTGCGAGAACCATGGCCCTGCTGACAGCCCCATTATTAAAACCCACACCAACAACAAATTAACAAGGCAGGACAAACTGGCAACGAACATAAAACGCCGTAGGCTCAAGCCTTTGTTAAACTGAGACTTAAAGACATATTTTCTATTTAAAACAAATGCTTGAAGTGCCCCAGCAATAGACGCAACAACACTAGCTGAGACCGCCGACAGAAGGCCAAGTAACAGATAGAAAACAATGTAATGCATCAATGTAGCCGCAGAACTCGCGCCAAAATATAAGAAAAACTTGCCCATACTTCACCTCTTGGCGGGCAAGCCTAGCAACGATAATGTGATCCGAATGTGAACTGAAATTAAACACACTTTTTCGCAACCATTTGAAATTTTCATGGTCATAGCTCATCATTTTCTATGTGCCGTTCCTAGCAAGAGGTGTTCGAATGAGCATTACCGTACTCCTAGTAGAGGACGATCCTGAGCTGGCAGGGTCGTTAGCCGACTATCTAATGGAAGTGGGTTTCGAGATCGACTTCGCCTTTAATGGTCAAGCATGCCTAGAGCTATGTAAGGACAATAGCTATGACGTCTTGATTATGGATGTAAACATGCCGCAGATGGACGGCCTGAGTGCATGCCAAATATTGAGAGAGCAGCATGGCTTAAGCACGCCTATTATCTTCCTCACTGCACGCGATACATTAGAAGACAAACTGGCTGGCTTCGAAGCGGGTTGTGATGACTATCTAGTAAAACCCTTCGCTCCAGCCGAGCTGGCAGCAAGACTCAAAGTACTCGCGCAGCGTAAAAGCAACACTAAAGCTAGGCTTGTTCAACTTGGTGATATTGAGATCAACAAGCAAACACAGCAGGTAAAACGACAAGATAAAACCATAGAGCTGCACCATATTCAGCTTCGTTTACTGGAAACCCTAGCTCAATATGCCCCCGCACCCGTTAGCCGAGAGGTGCTTGAGAAAGAGCTCTGGCAGGGTGAGCCGCCAAACTGTGATACTTTGCGCACACATATTTATCGACTTCGAATGGCTATCGACAAGCCTTTTGATAGCCAGCTAATCAAAACCATTCACGGAAAGGGCTACCGTCTTGCTATACCCGATTAATTCCTATTTCTGGCGAGTGCTTGCCAATTTGCTGCCCTTCTCACTCTTCGTTGTTGTTTTTTACAGCGTGCTGATTGAGTTATCGATATATGGCACAGAAGATCATATTGCTCAAAGCTATCTAAAGCGAGAACTCGATCGAGTATTGCTAGAAGGGCCAAGTAAATTACCAAGCACCAGTTATTTCAAAAGTTATCGACAAAGCGAAGGAGCCATTCCCAAAGAATATTTATCTTTAGAAAGTGGCATTCATGAATTGAGCGATGACAACAATCATATCGCAGTGGCCGAGCTAACACAGCACGATGACCGAATATTTATTGTCCTAGATGAAAACCAGCTCGGCTCCATTCATCAACTGGACAACACCATACCAAGTACATTATTTGCCATTGGCAGCATTGTTCTATTTGCCAGCTTTTTTATCGCAGCAATTCTTGCTCGCACTCTAGCCAAACCGATTGTCGAGCTTGCGGAAGACGCAAGTGTTCACTGGCAACCTGGGCGAAGCTTACATGGCCAAGACCGAAAAGATGAGCTGGGGATTTTGAGCCGAGCCCTAGCGCATCTATTACAGCAAAACGCCAATCAGCTCGAAAGGGAAAAGTCGTTCACCCGCCATGCCAGCCACGAAATGCGCACCCCAGCCGCCATCATCCGAAATGCCATCTCGGTTTTACAGCTAAAAGATTTAGATGAAGATAAATACACACGTAACCTACAACGTATAAGTAATGCCGGAAATGATATTGAGACCTTAGTTGATACCTTCTTAGCATTAGGCCGAGAACATGACCAACCCGCTTCAACTCAACATTGGCAACACTGCAACTTAGAAGACATGATCCGCCATAGCGTGCTCAGACAAGAAAACATCATGACGCAAAAGAATATGACGGCAAACATGGATATCGCCCCCAACTGCAGAGTATTAGCCCACCAAGCAATGCTCAGCGTTGCCATTCACAATTTGATTAAAAACAGCGCAAATCACGGCTGCAAACAGCTAAGCATTGAAGCCAACAATGAATTTATTCGCTCATCCAACAATATCGCCGAGCAGCAGAATCGCGAAGGCTATGGTTATGGGCAGGAGATTATTAGCCGCATATGTCAGTATCATGGCTGGACAGTTACGTTTGAAGAATGTGGGGAGAATTATATTTCAGAAATTTTCTTTAAAGCAAAGTCAGATAGCGATCTGTAGCTAGCCACTTACTTATTACTGTACTAGAAACTTAATGTTGTATTCAACACCTTCAACAAATACAGGATCACCTTGCTGGTGTGGCAATGGATAGCGCAATTCCTTTATCGAAAGTATTGATGCCATTTTAAAGCCCACATGGCTACAGTTGACTGCCTTTATGTTAACAGGCTTACCCATGGGTGTTACGTCGAAGCGCATTTTACAATCACCCTCATCTTCTTTGCCGTATAGGCTCATAGGAAAGCGTGGTTTCGGCGTATTTATTGGCTCAAAGTTACTATTACCAGAATAATTAATATAAGAAACCTTAATCATGCCTTCCGAATTGTAAGGCTGGACTGGTACGCAAGCAGTTATCAAGCACAGTCCCGCGCCTGCGATGCACATTAATGCCATTTCTTGCTTCATATCGTTCCCTGAAAGTTTGTGATCTTAGCTCCCTAGGCCAAACTGTTAGTCGGGCCTAGGGAGGGTAATTTACACCTCAGCCAAATTACCCTTCTGCTCCAACCAAGTCTTACGACCGCCCGAACATTTACAGCCGTCCCAGAGCTAAACTATCGAAATGTACGTAACAAAAAACCTAAAAAGTAAAAGTCCTGCGCAAACCGTGCACACTTGATTTTTGGCCCGCAACCTCGCGCGTTCGATATTCACTCCTTGATATAGCGTCAATAGCGATCTCTTCGGCACGCTTTGATTTAGTACTATTACTTATAATCCGCAAGTTTTCAGCCTTTCCTTCATAGGTCACAGTAAACTCCAGGACCACTTGACCATTACCGATAGCTTCCTTATCACCGTCCTTAATGCCTAAGTTTCCAGGTTTTTTTAGACGATATTCTGTATATGCGTGCTCTCCTATTGGCAGATGACAAAATTCACCTCCACCCAAGTGATACATTACCGAACCGCTTTTAAAAAAAGCGTAAGGCGGCTTATAGGGGTATTGTTGTTTTTTGGATTCTACACAAACCAATACTCCAGATCGCCGGCTAAATTCCAGCTTTTTGACGCTCTGGATACTGAAGTCTTTTTCAGATATAGGATCAAGTAAAGCCAGAAGCTTATCATTGAATTCTGCCAAATCCTGCTCCGTTGTATGAACGGAACTAATCTTAATCCCTGCCGCAACTGTAGATACCGTTGAAAATATAGCCACAGTTACGAAGACAAACTTAATATAGAACTTCAATTTAAATACCTTATATTATTACCATACGCCAAGCGCAAAGCTTAATTTATATACATTACCAACTAGCAGCGGTGTGCAATAGAAAATGAGTTAACTTATCGTTACACCTCAGCCAAATTACCCTTCTGCTCCAACCAAGTCTTACGATCACCCGCACGCTTTTTGGCCAGTAACATATCCATTACCTGATTAGTATCATCGCCTGGCTCTAAAACCAGCTGGACTAGGCGACGAGTATCAACCGCCATGGTGGTTTCACGTAACTGCAGCGGGTTCATTTCACCCAAGCCTTTAAAGCGCTGCACGCCTACCTTACCTTTCTTTTTCTCTGCTTTAATGCGCTCTAGAATACCGGCTTTTTCTGCTTCATCGAGTGCATAGTAAACGTCTTTGCCCACATCAATACGGTACAAGGGCGGCATCGCTACATAGACATGGCCCGCCGAAACCATCGGACGGAAGTGGCGCAGGAATAGCGCACATAGCAAGGTGGCAATGTGCAAACCATCTGAGTCCGCATCCGCTAGGATACAAACCTTGTGATAACGCAGCTTCGATAAATCCTCACTGCCTGGATCAATACCCAAGGCAACTGAGATATCATGAACTTCTTGGGAAGCTAAAATTTCCGAGCTATCCACTTCCCAAGTATTTAGAATTTTTCCGCGTAAGGGCATGATCGCCTGAAACTCACGATCTCGGGCTTGCTTGGCTGAACCACCCGCCGAATCACCCTCTACCAAAAATAACTCACCGCGCTCTGGCTCGCCGCTGGAACAGTCCGCCAATTTACCTGGCAAGGCTGGGCCTTGGGTAACTTTTTTACGGGCAACTTTTTTAGAGGAACGTACACGCTTTTGAGCATTGCTAATGCAAAACTCGGCGAGCTTGTCGCCCTCTTCAGTGTGCTGGTTTAACCATAAACCAAATGCATCTTTTGCCACACCGGAAACAAAGGCCGCCGCTTCACGCGACGATAAACGCTCCTTGGTTTGACCGGAAAACTGTGGATCGCCCATTTTTGTGCTTAAAACAAAACAGCAGTTATTCCAGATATCATCGGGCGCAAGTTTGACGCCGCGCGGCAATAAATTGCGAAACTCACAGTACTCGCGCACCGCATCCAGCAATCCCGAGCGCAGGCCGTTCACGTGAGTGCCGCCCTGCGCTGTTGGAATTAAGTTCACATAGCTTTCTTGGGTAACTTCACCACCTTCGGGCAACCACTGCACAGCCCAATCGACCGCATCACTGTCACCGCTAAAGCTGCCCACAAAGGGATCTGCTGGCAAAACTTCCCAACCCTGAGTTGCTGCCTTTAGATAATCGCGTAGGCCGTCTTCATAATGCCATTCATCTTTCTCGCCGGTTTGTTCATTTTTAAAAACAACTTTTAAGCCAGGGCATAGCACCGCTTTTGCGCGCAATACGTGGCGCATACGCGAGATTGAAAACTTATTGGAATCAAAATATTGAGGGTCGGGTAAAAATCTTACAGCAGTACCGGTGTTACGTTTACCACAGCTATCAATAACCTCTAGATCGCTATGTTTATCACCATCACGAAATTCCATTTGATGAACTTCGCCACCACGACGAATCGTCACCAATAGCTGCTTAGAGAGAGCATTAACAACACTCACCCCCACACCATGCAAACCACCTGAGAACTGGTAATTATCATTACTGAACTTACCACCGGCGTGCAAGGTAGAAAGGATAACTTCTACACCAGGGCGGCCTTGTTCTGGGTGAATGTCCACCGGCATACCACGACCATCATCGGTTACCGTCATGGCATTATCTTTATGCAATACCACTTCGATTTGGCTAGCATGACCTGCCAGCGCCTCGTCCACAGAGTTATCAATAATCTCTTGGGCCAAGTGGTTGGGGCGTGTCGTTTCGGTGTACATGCCCGGGCGTTTTTTAACCGGGTCTAAGCCCGTGAGTACTTCAATATCCTCGGCACTATAATTTGCCATAAATACAGGGTCCTTAATTGCTTCTGTATTATCGTTGAGCGTTTACGCCTTTTGATAATGCTGGGCTAAAAAATCTATGCCCGGCTCGATAAAACGTTCAAAACCTTGGAAGGCATGATCTCCACCTTCTTCAATGGTGAGCTTGCAATGCCGATACAGTTCCGCCGCTTGGCGGTAATCCAAGGTTTCATCTTCTGTTTGCAGTAACACCCAGTAATTATCTGGGCGAGTAATTTCTTCAGGCAATAGAGCACGCAGTTGCTCTATATGCTTAGCTTCAAGGGTATAGCTATCGTCCGTATGGTAGTTCTTTAATGTCTTACCAACATACTCTGGCATCAGCATAGAAGGACGCACAGCTGGATTGATAAGTAGGGCCGGCAGGCCGTATTCTTCTACCAAATAGCTACACCAAAAGCCCCCCATAGAACTTCCCATCAAGTACAGATCTTCACCCTGCGCTCTCACCTCGGCCACAATACGATCAAGCTCAGCCTGAACTTGATCAGGGTAGACCGTCAAAAAGGGGCAATGGTATGCAATATCCGGACGATACTGCTGCAGCCAGTCTTTTACCTGTAGGGCTTTAAAGGAATTCGGAGAGCTGAGAAAACCGTGGATGTAGAGCAGAGCGGGCATTCTTGTATCCTAAAACACAGCCGCCTTATGCCGCTGTTCCAAAACAAGGATATTAATAGCCATTGCTGCTGTAGTCTATGGGGTAATCCCGTTGATTGATGCGCTCAATACGAGTTGAAAGCTGGCCGCGATTGTCTAGTTCAAACCAACGGTAGCCCGGCATTAAGCGATCCAGGGCAAAATCGGCGGAGTTTGGTTTAAATTGTATACAGGTAGAAGGGCTAGCCATATAACGTACCCCCTCTACTTCCGTCTCAAAGGCCTGATGTACATGGCCCCACAAGACCAATTCTACATTATCGAACTCGGATAATAGCGCTTTGAATTGCGCGGCAGAGGCAACCTTATACTGATCAATCCACTCACAGCCAACCGCTACCGGCTGATGGTGCATACAAATGATGGCGCGCTTATCAGGGTTATGCATTAGAGTTTTTTGCACGAAATCCAATTCTTGCGCACTGAGATCGCCATGCTCTTTGTTTGGAATCGTTGAGTCCAGCAGTAGAATAAGCCAATCACCCAACTCGACCACTTTAGGTATGGAATGCTCAGGAAATACTGCGGCCATAGTCGTCGGTACGTCGTGATTACCCGGTATGCAAACATAAGGCACTTCGGGAAAAGCTTTTTCTAGGTGGTAAACAAAGCGTTGATAGGCCTGGGCACATGGGTCCCCAGCAATATCGCCGGTTACCAAAATCAGATCGGGAGTTTCTTCACGGACAAGGGCATGCTCCAGCACATCGACGAAGCTGGCTTCCACGTTTAAGCCCAGCAGAGTCTCGCTAGACTCAGCCCCTAAGTGGCAATCTGTAATCTGCAACACCCTTACCGGGCGCTCTGCATTGATGGGTAGAATCACCGCTACACCTTTTAATTATACCCGCCCAGGGGGCGCGTTCTTTGGGGCAAATCTAGCACCTAAGACTGAACAACGACTTAATATAGCCGCCGTTGGCACAATAACCCTCATTTCACTTTATATCCCTTCACCTAGTTTAGTGAAGTTGGAATATTCCAAACTGTGACCCTGTGCAAGACAGAGGCCCAGCCAGTCCGATAAAAATCGATTTAGCTGGGTTTTTTCATCCATTTGATGCATTTGCTCATTGGGGTATGGGTAACGTCCTAAAAATTGACGATACTGCGCCCAATTTACAACCTCGGCCATCTCTGCATCATGATAGATTCGGACCGCCAACGATAACTCCCTAAGCCACCTATGGATATTGCCTTGCTGCTCCACCACTACCGTGGTGGTGTATGGAGCTCGCTCTAGAATACGAATGCTTATTTTATGTGCACCATCAGCACTGGCGCTGTATTCCCAGCAATCACGCGAGTCCCTAGCGGGCATTAAGCGCAGCAATTTAGCATAGTTCATGCCACATAGTGCCTGCAGTCCTGGTAGGTCTACTTTATAACGCGGTTTCATAAAAATACATTCGACTTAAAGTTGCAATTTCACTCCACTACAGCGGCTTGGCCACGGAGTCTTTCCCGGTTTAGCTGCAACCATTGTAAACCAATCAAGGTAGCCGCGTTATTCATCCTTCCGTTAAGCATAGCAGCAAACACCTCTTGCGCTGGAAAAACCAGCAAACGAATGTCCTCATGCTCTTCATCAAGGCCATGAATACCCCCAGCCTCGCTAAGATCGCATAACAAAGCATATAGAAATACTTCTTCATCGGTGCCGCCAGGGCTAGATAAGTAACGGCAAATAAACTCCATATCCTTAGCTTGCAAGCCAGCCTCTTCCTCCAGTTCGCGAGCCATAACTTCTTCGGGGCTCTCACCGCCCTTATCCATCATCCCTGCTACCACCTCCAAACACCAAGGGCCAGTAGGATGGGCGTGAGCACCAACCCTAAATTGCTCAATCAAGGCTATCTCATCGCGCCATGGGTCATAAATAATTCCGGCTACAGCATTGCCTCGACAAAAGATTTCGCGCTGAAAGTTTTCAGTCCATTCACCTGAAAACATACGATGACGCAGCTGCCACTTTTGCATCTCAAAAAAGCCACCGTAGGCAACTTCCTTTTGATCATATTCAACATCGCTTTGCTCAAACTGGCTTTCGGTGAGTAGCGACTTCTCATTTATTGAGTCCATGATTTAATCAACATCCGGTTAATTGCTATCGGGTAATTTGCTCTAGCTGTGCTAAAAATCGGCGCCCCTGGCTATCCAACAAAGACTTAGCAGCCATCTCACGCAAAACATTACGAGCTTTGATGCTTTTCCCAGTGGAATGCAATGCCACCGCATAAACATACGAGTAACGACTATTATCTGGTTCTAAGTCAGCAGCTTGTGCCAAAGCCGCCACGGCGGGCTGGTATTGTTTCGCTCGTACTAGCGCCAAACCCAAAGCGTGCTGTGCGGCGGCGGCATCAGGTAAAGCACGACTAATCTTGCGCAATAAGGCTAAGGACTGCTCGGCTTTAGACTGTTGGCGCAACAAATCAGCGAGATTTAAGTGGGCACCTAGATGCAAGGGCTCTAATTCGATGGCTTTTCGGTAACTTTGCTCAGCTCTAGCAAGATCATTAAGCGCTAAAAAATAAAGCCCCAAATTCAATTGCCCAGCTGCAGTATCCTGATGGAACATCAGGCTGTTTTTGTAATCACTCCATAAACCATTAATGGCTCGATGTTGCGAGGCATCCAATGACTCCGTATCGGCACCCAGAGTCTGCCGAGCAATCGCTAAACGCACAGCCATTACTGGTTCATCCAAACTGGCCAGCAATTCTTGTAATCGCTGCGGCAGAGGCAAGGCAGCCATAAAGTTCACCGCGGCCTCTCTCACCATCGGTTCTGGATGGTGCAATCGTGATTGAGCAACCAATAGCGATTGATTGCTTGGTTGCTGTGCTAAGCGCTCCAAAATACTTGCCGCGATAATCGCAGGCTCTTTACTAATACGGGACAACAGCTTACGTGGATTCGATTCGGCCAAAGCGGGTTTCTCTGGCAAGGTCTTACCCGTTGATCGCAGCCAATCTTTAAAATGTTTGCTGGCCCAGCTGTTATCGCGATCCGTATGACATTGCACGCAAGCATTGGGGCTGCCAAGCTCTTCACTCAAATCTGGACGAGGAATTCTAATACTGTGATCTCGACGGGGATCCACCACCATATAATGAGTTTCTGGCATATGACAGTTTACGCACTGCGCCCCAGCGCTTTGGGCTTTATGATGGTGATGCTTTGGCTGATCATAAACAGTGGGCAAATGACACTGCGCACAAACAGCATTCCCCGGCGCACGCAATTTTAGGCTGTGCGGCCCGTGACAGTTACTACATTCCACGCCATGCTGATACATTTTACTTTGCATAAACGAGCCCAGTACAAAGACTTCATCGTGAATTTGACCGTCACGGTGATACATGGGCTCGACCAGAGTCTGCAAAGCATGCTGCTCAAGAAAATCCTCTGCGGCTTTTGGCTCACGCTTTTCGTGTAGTAAACGGCGGCGAGAATGGCAGCTACCACAAACATTAATCTGCTCGCTTATTTCGCCCGCTACACGGGGGCCTTGTTCTCGCTTCGCGATGACATCATCCGCACTTAGAATCCATCGCCCCTTAGCATGCAGACGTCGAATCTTTTTGTCGCCTTCTGTAGCGCCCGAGTTCGCCCAATCGAGGTGATCTTGACCGGGGCCATGGCATGCTTCACAGGCGACATTCACTTCCGACCATTGAGTGTTATAGCTTTGGGATACTGGATCATAGTTTCGCTGCAAGTTTGTCGAGTGACACTCAGCGCAGCGACTGTTCCAGTTAAAGTATGCCCCCGTCCAATGCAGTGGATCGCCTGCAGGAATTTTTTCATTAGGATAAAGATGAAACCAACGCTGACCACCTTCGGAGCTTGGGCGTGAGTCCCAAGCAACCGTTAAAGCTTGCAATTTACCGTGGGGCATTTCTAGCAAATACTGCTGTAAAGGATAAAAGCCGAAGGTGTAGGCCACCTTAAACTCTTGCATTTTACCCTTGGCATTTTGGGTTTTTACAAAATAATCGCCAGCCCGAGTATAAAATTCAGTCAGCACAGAAAAGTGATCAAAGCGGCTATTGTTAAAATTACCCAATACATAATCTGGCTTAGCTGGCTTCATCGCCCAATCATGATGGGAGCCCTGCCAAGCTTGATAAGCTTCTGAGTGACAATTTTTACACTGTTCACTGCCAACCCAAGCTCCATAGAGGGTAGCTGGCAACAACAGTAAAAGCATGAGCAGCGCAGCGGCTAGCTTTTGCTGTAGGGATTTAAAGGGGGTAAACATATATTTTTATCAAGCTTTTGTTTTTTCTTGTGCCCTTGCAAAGCTAAACGCAAAGATCTTAGTTCGTTTTTAATTTGCTCTAATTCTATTTGCTCTATCTTAGTTCGCTCAGCACGTTCATCATTTTCAGAAACAGCGCCTTTTAACTCATAGGGCATAGACAAGTATACTCTTAGCTGAATATACGGCTCCAAAACTTCTGAGTCGACACCATAATGCTGTAACCATTGAGGTATTATGCGAGAGACCTCCTGGGCGGCGTTATGATCTAGCGCGCCAAGCAGCTCGTTAAATAGGCTTTTCTCCGAACTTACTGGATGTTGAGGCTTTAACCTCTTCAGTAGTGGCAGGACAGCAGCTGAATAATATAAAAGCACCGAAATAGACAATACAAATAATAGGGTAACGAGCAACCACCATGGGGCGACCTGCCCAACATGAATCGTTTTAGCGGCCAACTCTCTGTACTGATATTCTGCCAGATCACTATCCCAGTAGGATAAGGTTATCGCCGGTATCTCCAGCTGACCTGTAGAACCAAACTCATAACGCCATACCTCTTCACGAATAGCGCTAACTTCGCCACGATTTTCTAAATCCTCTAAGCGGCTGACCTCGGTGTAGAGCGCTCCAAGCTCATTGCTTTGCTGAGAAAACTGGCGCCCCTCACCACTCCCCAATGAGTTGTCGGGGTGGCGATTTAATAAATGTAGGCTTGGCAAAAGCACAGCGCTTATCTTTTCTGCCCTCAGCGACAAGCTACGAACTAAGATATCACCCGACTGTAGCTCCCACTCCTGCTCTTCTGCCAAATCTATTGACTCCCCCTGGCGCAAAAGCTGGTAATTCTCTTCCAGCTGTAAGTCACGAGCCACGATCGCTGACGCAGTTTCCTTCACAGTAAATATTAGATCATCACTCTGCAGTGATAAGCGATGCTCTTCCCCTGCCAAACTTAAAGTTAACTTCAGCACCACAGGGGGGATATAGAAGGCTCCTAAGCGCTGGGGGTATATTCGATATTGCTGTTCTTGGACAATATATTCCACACCATTTATTTGCTCTTGGCTATGATTTGCAAAAGACAATGGTCGTACTGTTAAAGCACCATCAATTTCAATTTCCGGATAACGCGGTGCTTTTCGAAGCCAAGTTTTACTGTATAACTTGACACTTAAAAGTCTCTCTTGCCCAAGCAAAGCTTCTTTAGGCTCATCAAGCAAAGCGATACGCACAAAAGCTAGAGGCGGCTCTTGTTCAGCTGTCGCAAAAACAAATGTACTAACTAAGGTCATTAATAGCGAAGCGAATACGGACCACGGGAAAATCAGGGGGTTCATTGTTCTTCCCCTGCATTTTCTTTCAGCTGTTGCTGATGCCATTGATAAGCGAATTTTCTTTGCAAGAAGTCTACTGGCTTGCGATTTAGTTGGCGCAACCAAAGCTGCCGCAGTGCCGTCTCGCTGAGATCACCACTAGCTAAGGCATCATCTACTTGCTGATCACGGCTGTCCTTGTCCAGATCAAAAGAAATATCGTCAGCGGCGAAATCACTTTTGCTATCTTGGTCTTTATCGCGGCGCTGGCGAGGCTTTTCTTGCAGAACCTCCATAAGCTTTAAATTGTGCTCCGCTTCTGGCCAAAGCGGCTGCAGAGCCAGTGCCATACGATACGCAATAATTGCATCACTATAGCGCTCTTGATGAGCCAAGCCATTGGCCAGAGCAAAATAAGCCTGCTCATCGTGTTCATTCAAGAACAACGCCTCAGCTTTGCTAAAGTCTTCAGCCGCATAGTAAGCAATGGCTGCCGGCCGCGTCCCAGCTAATAACTGAGCCGCCTGCAAATATTCAGCTCGCTGCCAGTGCTGAGCCGCACGCTGCTCCTTTGTCCACCACCACTGTTTAGGACTTACCTCGGGCTTAAGCGCAAATACTATATGCAAGACAAGCAACAACAATAAAAATGCCATAAGATTTACGTCAAAAAGCATTTTTATTCGCTTGATTTGTTGCTGCCTCGTTTTATACATAGCTTAAGTCCAACTGAGCACCATACCACGCCGAAACCATAGCAAAGCCAAGATTAATAAGGGCCATAATAGAAAATAGCCTGCATCTTGCCAATCATCTTCTTCGCCATAAGCCAAGCTCCGCTGCTGCTTTTTAAGCAACCATTTAAAGTGACTAAGGTCGCTATCACCGGGGCTCATTTGCAAGGCCTCGAAGTTTAACTCTGAGAAGAACGCGGGCACTTCCTGGGCATCATAAGACCAGTAAATTTTTAATAGCTCCGATTTAAAACCAGAAAACTGGCTGACTTCAACGAGACTCTCATTATTGCCAATCACCACAACCGTGCTTTGTGGGTATCGCCGCAGATCAAGCTGCTGCTGTACATGCTGCAGTGCCAAGTCAGGTCTGTAGCCATCTTCCGGCATTAAGTCCGCTGACAAATCGGCAAGATACAAGTTTATCGCTTGATGATCTCGACTAAGAGGCAATACATTATGAGCACTGCCGGAAAAGACCATAAGAGCAACCGGTAAATTTTTATTGTCTTGCAATAGAGACCGTATTTTTAATTTCGCCGTTAGCAAACGCTGCTCATCTTCTTGCATCTCTTCATTGAGTTGCAATACAAGATAAATTGCTTCTTGAGTTTGCTTTAGCGGGTTAGCTTTGAGCTGCCAACTGGGGCCAGCAACAACTAGAACCGCCAAACTGCAAGTCATCAGCATCAACATTAGCGGGCTTAGCCAAGAATGATGGCGGCTATCCACAGCGAGTATGTCTAGGTACTCTGCCTTTATGATCTGTCCCCAGCGGCTTGCTAAACGGGCTTGCAATAAGGCCATCACATACAAAAACACTGCCGGCAGCAGCAACCATAAAGCCCAAGGCCGTAAGAAGTGGAAGCTTTGCCAGTATTCCCAGACACTAATCATTGTCAGCCTCCAAGCTAGAAACTGAGGCATTCTGTCTGCGCTGATTAAAAGCCTGGCTAGCCAAATAAAAATGTACAAGATAGGCCAGCAATACAGCCAGAAGTACTGGCCAATAAAATAAATTGTGGCTCGGTTGATAGTAATGAACGGCGAATCGACTGGGCTCTAGCTGATCCAACAGCTCAGATACCCGAGTCAAGGCATCAGCATCCTCAGCATGAAAATAGCGTCCACCAGTGATATCCGCCAAACCTTGCAACTGCTCTTCATCGACAGCTTGTTCCGCGACGGCATCCAGTTTACCCAATAGAATAGGGTAAATTTTAATTCCAGCACTGGCCGCTAAGCGTGCAGCTTCTTTCGGTGGCACTCGACTGCCAGAATCGTTGCCATCACTTAGCAGCAACAATACCCGACTGCGATCTGCAGCTCTAGCATCGCTAGCTTGCTTCTCTGCCACAAAATGCTTGTAGGCGAAACCAATAGCGTCACCCAGCATAGTCTTAGGCCCTGCCATTCGCACTCGGCTTTCTTCTAACAGCGTATTAAAAAGCGCCTTATCTTCACTAAAAGGCAATTGCAAATAAGGAGCGTCTCCATAGACCATCAAGGCCAGCCGATCGCCTTCGCGCGCTTCAGAGAACGCACTTAATACTTGCTTAGCTCCCCGCAGCCGCGACATGGCCTGCTCTCCTACTGGGGCAAAATCCAACTCAGCCATTGAACCGGACAAATCAACAGCGATTAACAGATCACGAGCCGGCTCTCGCAGCTCAACAGGTTCGCCCAACCACACAGGCTTGGCCGCGGCCAGCAATAACAGTAGCCATACCGACAACAACAAAAATACCTGGATTTTGCGTCGCCGCTGAACAGTTTGTGTTTGTAAAACATGCCCCTGCTCTTTAAGCAAAGCCTTAAAGAACGGCACTTGAAGAGAGCGGCGTTGGCTACCGTAAGCAGGAGCTAACTTTCTTATTAACCAAGGCAAGGGCAATAGCAGCAGAACCCAGAGCTGCTCAAAGGACAACATGCAACTCACCTACTTTATGATTGTTCACCCAATACAAAAGCTTGCCATGCAAGACCTTAAGTTGTTCTTGGTCTAGCTGCTTTGTCGTTTTTTCAAAGCGAGCTCTCTCTAAAGCAGCGAACTCTTGTTCTTCTAGCCTAAAAGATACAGGAGCATTACTCGGTAAAAGCTGATTAATAAGCTCAAGCCTCTGAGACTCAGAAAGGGAGTTCAATGTTTTTCGATCTGTGAATACCAGTAAACAGCGCTGCAGGATTTCAGCCAGACGATTGGTATTATCCAACTCATCCTTCTCGATAGCGGCAAACACATCTTCTAGCTCGCTTTGTGCTTCCAAGCGGTAATAATCCAACTGCCCCTGCAATTTTCCTAGCAGCCAAAACCTCAGTAATACGATTAATAAAAAGGTAAGCCCAAGCAATAGGATTTCTGTTTTAGGAACGTACATCTGCAAGCCGCTAGGCAATTCACCGGCCACAGATTCCAGCTCGTAAAAATGTTCTAGCCAGTCATTACCAAAACCCTGAAACCAAAAATCCGGCCTTGCCCCCTCAATGGATGCAGCCAGCTGTTCTTCCTGCATCTCAGCATCGAGAAGTTTATTTTCAGGATCGTTTAGAGAGACGTCCTGTTTCACGAGAGCTCTCCTCGATATTGCAAAGCACAATCAAAAGGCAACAGCTTAATGTTGAGTAGAGATGAGGCAATAAGCGATAAGAATTGCAAGCGCTGCGAAAAGGTACGCTGCAAAGCGAGTTGCAAACCCGAGTCAGAACTATTGATTTCAGCGTGATGATACCCATCTGATATCGGTAAAAAACCTGCTTCAGGAAAGCTCCGCTCCAATTCATCAAAAATATAAATTAAACGAAGTGAATTATGCTGAGATAAGGCTTCCAACTGCTGCGTCAAACGATTTTTCTGTTCTTCCACCAGCAAACTCATAAAATCGCTAATGATATAAACATGACGTCCGCGATAACGACGATTGAGCATTTCCTCTAAGCTGGACGACAGCAATTGATCTGATGCCTCTGCCCTTGGATTAATATTTTGGTTGTTTTTTTGTAGATCGGATAAAGCGTGCAACCAAGACTGAAGGCTTCGACTCGAGCGCCCCCAATGAACTTCGGAGGCGGAAACTACAGAACAAGAACAAGGGTCCCCTTGATGGATAGCCTGCCAGCCAATCTGAGCTGCCAGCTTAGCCGCTGTGACCGCCTTACTATCAGCCAAAGAGCCAAACAACATACTTGCGCCTTGATCGACAAGCAGTTCAAAACGCTGCTCTTTTTCTTCTTGGAAATGGCGTACATAAGGACTCTGCTTGCGACTACTCAACTTCCAATCAACGTGACGTATATCATCACCTTGCTGATAGTGATTGAGCTCGGCGAAATCTAGACCACTACCCTTGCGCGAACCACTACGATGGCCAAGTAAAGGCCCAAGCAAACCCTCCAGAAACAATGGCATTAAACTTTTACTGGGCTCGGATTGATGAATTAAGGCCTCCATATCCACTTGGATACCCGCTTCAAGCAGCTTTTTGAAAGCTGGACTTTTGCCGTCTCCGATTGCCATTACATGCCGCCCAAAAGTATTGTCATGGAATACTTACCGTTACACCAAAACCTGCTCCAATAGTTCAGCACAAGCATCTGCACCGCTATAGGACTCGGCCTGGGCTCGATAATTAAGCTGAATTCTGTGGGCCATAACTTCCGGTAGCACGGCAGCAACATCCTCAGGCAATACATGATCACGCCCTGCAAGCCAAGCTCTCGCTCGGGAACATTTATCTAATGCAATACTGGCCCTTGGACTTGCACCTAATTGGATATATTGAGGCAAGCGACTGTCTTGATACAGTTCGGGCTGGCGTGTTGCCATCACAAGATTAACAATATATTGCTCTATCGCCGGCGCCACATGTGTTTTTTGAAAGGCTTGCCTAGCCGCCAGCAAATTATCTTCACTGATCGTGCAAGCCAACGGCTCTGCCTGCTGCTCTTCACTACGAACTAAACGAATAATATTCAATTCTTCTTGGGCATCAGGATATGACACACAAGTTTTTAATAAAAACCTGTCCAACTGCGCTTCAGGCAGTGGATAGGTGCCCTCTTGCTCAATGGGATTTTGGGTAGCGACAACCATAAATACCGCGGGCAAAGAATAACTTTTACCCGCAACCGTGACCTGCCGCTCTTCCATTGCCTCTAACAATGCAGACTGTACTTTGGCCGGCGCTCGATTGATTTCATCAGCGAGAATTAGATTGTTAAAAATTGGGCCGGCCTGAAAACTAAGACTTTGCTGCCCTGCGTCCTGGTGCAGCACTTCGGCTCCGGTAACATCGGCCGGTAAAAGATCAGGGGTAAACTGTATTCGCCCCATATCACCTTGAATGCTCTGCCCTAGCAGCTTTACCAAACGCGTTTTTGCTGTCCCCGGATAGCCTTCAAGGAGAATATGTCCATTACACAATAGCGCGAGAAGAAGCGAATCTAGTAGAGCCTCTTGGCCAATTAGACGTTGATGCAAACTGCTGCGCAGCTCAGCAAACTGTTGACGCAAAGCATCCATGAGGAAACCTATTATTAGTTATTGCTATTGGTAGTCCTTAGCGTCAAAAGACCGCTTAAGGTCTAAAGAAAGCATAACAAAAAACCCAGCACTGGGCTGGGCTTTTTGTTGCCTGTAACATCTGTCGATTTACAGGCTTGATGCGGGATAAGCCTTACTTATACTGCACATTTTCCCAAATTTGCGCCTTCTCTACGATCTGATCGATGGTGAAGGTATCCGGCTTCTGTCTTGGCGGATACTTTTTGAAGGACTGTAAAAACGGAATCAAGACGGTTGAGGCCATTGCAGACTGTGGCAATACCTTATCCGCCCACCATTCGTTATAAGCATTTGAGTGCTCATCGGCACGCTCATAAGGATCGCGACGCAGATTAAATAGCTTCGGTATACGTAAAAACTCAAACTGCTCACGCCAAACATCGAAGCGCTTGGCGCGCTGCTCTGCATAAACCAGCTTCCAATCTTCACGGCGTAAGCCAACAATATCTGAGGTATCCGACAAATAGATAAAGTGATTACGCGGTGACTTCTTCTCTTTACCCTGCAGATAGGGCAGCAAGTTATAGCCATCCAGGTGCACATTATATTTACGGCCGCTGACAGTTTTACCTTTCAGCAACTGTTGGGTTACATCGCTTTCGCCAACGGCAGCCATCAAGGTAGGGAACCAATCCAAGTGCGAGGCAATTTCATTAGAAACCTGCGGCTTGATTTTACCCGGCCAGCGAATCATAGCCGGCACACGATAGGCACCTTCCCAATTGGTATTTTTCTCAGATCGAAATGGAGTAATGCCTGCATCTGGCCAGGTGTTGTAATGCACACCGTTGTCGGTGGAATACATCACAATGGTGTTATCGCTAATACCCAGCTTATCCAGCTGATCTAGCATTGCGCCCACCTTTTCATCGTGAGCCACCATTACATCATTGTAAAAGCCTTGCCCAGATTTACCCTTGGTATCCGCCGCTGGGTGCGTACGAAAATGCATGCCAGTGGTGTTCACCCAAACAAAAAATGGCTTCTTGGCCTTATGAGCCTTGTCGACAAAACCCATAGCCTTATCGACAAATTCCTGATCGACAGTCTCCATACGCTTGCGAGTTAGCGGGCCAGTATCTTCAACTCGGCCATCTGCATAGGAATGCACTACGCCACGCGGGCCAAAACGCTTACGAAAACCCGGCGCTTTTGGATAATCTGGATCTTCAGGCTCTTCCTCTGCATTCAAGTGGTATAGATTGCCAAAGAACTCATCAAAACCATGGTTGGAGGGCAAAAACTCATCGCGATCACCCAAATGGTTTTTACCAAACTGTGCGGTCATATAACCTTTGGATTTCAGCATCCAGGCCAGCGTTGGATCTTCTTTGCGAATACCTTTATCAGCACCTGGCAACCCCACCTTAGACAAGCCGGTACGCATTGGACTCTGACCAGTGATAAAAGCTGAACGACCTGCCGTACAGCTTTGCTCACCGTAATAATCTGTAAACATCACCCCTTCGCGAGCAATGCGGTCGATATTTGGGGTTTTATATCCCATCAAACCATGGCTGTAGGCACTGATATTGGTGATTCCAATATCATCACCCCAAAACACCAATATATTGGGACGATCTTGGGCGAGAGCGGTCCAGCTGGCTCCCAGGGACAGAACACAAGCTACCCCTCTCAGAATGGGCTTAAGCATGATATTTAGGCCTCTGTAGTCGTTATCGTTCACGCCAAGGGTACATCTGGCTATGATGGCAGCTGAGTCATTACTTATGCGAATACACTTTATATATGGCTACAGCCTATATCTACTTTAAACAAATTGCAGATATAATTGAAATTGCTTTTCACCTGATTTAGCATAACCTCAAGGAATTTCTTATCTAGGAAGACAAACAATGCGTCCCGATTTAAACCTTTTAAGCGCTCTGCGTGTTTTACTTGAAGAGCGTAATGTGACCCATGCCGCCAAACGACTGCATGTATCGCAGCCCGCTATGAGTAAGACCCTGCAAAAACTGCGCGAGGAATTAAACGATCCGCTGTTCACTCGCTCTTCTCATGGTTTGATCCCAACCCCGAGGGCCAAGCAGCTAGAACAACAGCTGCCGGATTTACTCGATCAAATCAGCAACCTAGTGCACCCCCAGGAGTTTATTCCCGACTCGTACAATGGGCGCTTCAATATTGCAGGCCCCGGAGTCATCCTCGATCAGCTTATTCCGGATTTAAGTCTAGCCTTACAAGATCACTCGCCCAGAGCAAGTTTGACCATTTCTGAGGTTAGTACCGACTTTACCGAACAGCTTGCATCAGGCCAGCTCGACTTTGTTATTCACATCAACCGCTCAATGCCTGAAGAGCTGGTCAAAACCAGTGTCGGCTTTGGCGAAGTGATTTGCGCCATGCGCGCAGATCACCCGCTGGCCGCACAAGAGCAGATTAGCCTTGAAGATTACCTGTCCTTTCCCCATGTGCGCTTGTATATCGCTCAAATTACCCACGCCAATATTGGTGTAGTAGATGAAATCCTAAACCAGAGTGGCCAGCAACGTGACATCGTTTTAGAGACCTCATCGCTATCTTCGGCCTTGGATGTGGTCGCCAAAAGCGACTGCCTGCTAGTGACAGCAGATAATCACAAAGAACTTCACAACCCAGCATATACCTATAAGACCATGCCGATAGAGCTTGGCTACCCAACGCTAGAGATGGTCATCATTCAACATCGCCGTAGCATTAATAGCCAGCCCCACTTATGGTTGCGCGGTGTTATGGCCGACATTATGTCGCACTTTTTCCGCGAGGAACGCTTGTTTCGCTCCACCGCACTTATGTAGTACCTCCAGTGGAGCCACACAAACGCAACACTACAAGGACAACACCACCAAGGCTATGCAACAAGCATAGCCTGCTATCCAAGCCACGCTGCGTAGAGTTGCCCAATTTGCCAGATAACAAATTTGGTAAACAAGACGAGAGGCCACAAAGCCGCCGGCATATAGGTGAAATTGTGCAGTCTCCAGATCCAAATGAGCAGCCGTCAGCAGGGCTAAACCAAAAACAGGAATGGTTTCTATCGCATTTTGATGGGCTGCCAAAGCTCGCTTACCCCAGCCAGCCAGCTCTCCTTGCTGCTCACGAGGGCTAGCATTGTCATAACCACTGCCCTGCTTGGCCATCGCAATAGCGACTGGCGCCTTACTGAAAACTAAGAGCAGCAGGTTAAACAACATATAAATAGCGACAATATTCATAAAGAATCCTTATTTATTGATTATTCTAGGTCTTTGCAGAGATCAATATGATAAGCGCGTGCTGCTAAGATTCGTAATTCGTATTGACTTTTAGCGCCAGAAAAACACAATTGGGCTTTTCATCACAGATACTTTGCCATGTCAGCTCCTTTGATCAACAGTGAGTATTTAGACGGTTTCAGCGAATATGTCAGCGAACTGGGCGGCGACCCTGCAGCACTGTATCGCGAAGCCGGCCTTGAGCTGCCAGAAAATAACAAAACCCTGCATCTGCAAAGCGGAACACTCAATCCTTTCGATCGCCATGTGCGATTGCTGGACTTGGCCCGCGAACGCCTTAAGAGCCCAAGCTTTTGCTTAGAGCTGGCCAGCCGCCAAGCGGTTGGGGTGTACGGCCCAATCGGTATCATGTCCACCGAAAGCCAAACCATTGGCGAAGCCTTACAGATGCTGGCCGATCATTTGCAGTTTAACGTGCAGATGATTCGCCTTGAACTCAGACAGCAAGGTGAAATCGTCCAATTCATTATTCATTGTGAGTATGAGGCCATTGCCAAAAGCCAAGCTCTGCAAGATCATGCATTGGCCTTAATTTATAATTTGCTGCAAATCTTGTACGGTGAACCACTGCGACTGCGGGCGGCCTATTTGCAACATGACGGCTGTGATCACGCCAGTATCTACAGCCGCTTTTTCAAGTGCCCAGTGGCATTTAATCATGATTTTGTTGGCCTATCGTTTGAGCCCAGCCAACTTGAGCAGCCAATCGCCGAGTCCGCACGGGCACTGCCGCAGTTATTACGCCAGTATTTAGAGCGCCGCCATAAAGACAGCCTGATTGAGCAGGTCCAGCATGTTATCTGTATCATGCTGCCAAGTTGCCAATGCAAATTGGAAAGCGTCGCACGCGCTATCGGCTACAGCAAACGCACCTTACAACGCCGCCTGCACGAAGAAGATACCAATTTCCAAGATATGATTGACGGCGTAAGGCACCAACTCAGTTTAGATTACCTCTCCGAACCTCATTATCGCCTTACCGATGTAGCTGCGGTATTGGGGTACTCGGAGTTAAGCGCTTTCACTCGCAGCTTTAAGCGCTGGCAGGGAATCAGCCCGCAACAGTGGCGCAGCCAACAGAAAAATCCATTGTTGCAATCGCTCGATTAACAATTATTTACGGCTTGTTTGCTATCCTTAAAGGCTATCGAGTCGACCAGTTGCGGTGAACTGGCTAAAATTAGCGGCTAAATTTCAAAAGCAGCCTGCTCTTTTTCGCCGCAGCATCGTCTAATATGCAGATCGGTGCTTTAGGCACTTTGCTTTAATACCAGGGACAAAACCTATGTTAAGAAAAACCCTAATCGTCGCCATCAGCGGCCTAGTAGCAGCTAGCGGAAGTTACGCTGACAGCTTGCAGGAAGTGTATTTGCAAGCTTTGAAAAATGATCATCAAATTAAGGCGGACGAAGCAGCTTTCTTAGCAGGTAAGGAAGCCGTAAATATTGGCCGAGCAAACCTACTACCCAATGTAACCGCACGTGCAAGTTACTCTAAGACCGAACAGGACTCCGTAGGTGCGCTATTCACTGGCGGCCCTGCCGTTACTACAGCTATCGAACGTGAAAATGAAGCTTACACTGCAACGCTGAACCAACCCCTATTCAATATGGCGGCTTGGTATGGCTACCAACAAGGTAAAGCGCAAACCAAACAAGCTGAATATCAATTTGCAGCCGCACAGCAATCCCTGATTCTTCGCGTCGTAGAATCCTACTTAAATGTCCTGCAAGCATTAGATACCTTAAGCACTGCCAAAGCCGAGCAAAAAGCGCTTTCGCACCAGCTAGAACAAACCAAGCAACGCTTTGAAGTAGGCCTAGCTGCCATTACTGATGTCCATGAAGCTCAAGCCGCTTATGACTCAGCCAATGCACGTACCCTGCAAGGTCAAGGTAATGTGGGCATTCAATTTGAAGCCCTAGAAGTGCTTACCGGCAAAAAAGCTGACGCTATTGCACCGCTATCTGACGAGCTACCGGTTGTAAACCCTACTCCAGCAGCGCGCGCCGACTGGGTTGATTTCGCTCTAAAGAATAACTACTCGCTAAAAGTTGCCAAGGCGAGCGCTGAGTCCGCTAAGCAAGGTGCGAAAACGGCCAAAGCCGGTCACTACCCGACCATTAACGGCCGTATCTCATACACCGATTATGACGACAGCAATACTGACATTATTGCCCAGGGCACCACCACGGCTTCTGATAGCCGCACAGTGGACGGAACGACTTTCGCGGTAACTTTGGACATTCCAATTTACTCTGGCGGCGGCACCTCTGCTAAACGCCGCCAAGCGTATCAAAGCTGGATGCAAGCCCAAGAGTTGTTAAACAAGTCCCAGCGCGACACCATTCAACAAGCTCGTTCGGCCCACCTTCAAGTTGTGACTGATGTGGCTCAGGTTAAAGCGCAGAAGCAAGCATTAACCTCCAATATGAGCGCACAGGAAGCCACGCAGGCAGGTTATGAAGTGGGTACTCGTAATATCGTTGACGTTTTGCAAGCACAGCAGCGCTTGTATGCCGCCCAACGTAACTACGACAACTCTCGCTACGCTTATATCTTAAACAACCTACGCCTTAAGCAGGCTGCGGGTACCTTATCTCCTGAAGATATTAACTCTTTGGACAAGTGGATGACTGACAGCAAGTCGATCAACCGCGCTGATGTCGACGCGCTATAAAAAATATTTTATAGCCAAAACAAAAGCGGGGCTTATCGAGCCCCGTTTTTGATTTTAGTTCTATTGCACTTTCGCGCACCCTCAAAAAGCCACAACACCTCTTACAACACCAATAGATGACCGTTTTCTTTCAGCCAAGCTTGAGCCTGTTGGTAATCTGGCTCAAAACATGCCACCAAGCGCCAAAACTCTGGACCATGATTAAAATGGCGTAAATGAGCCACTTCATGAGCTACCAAATAGTCAATCACCGACTCTGGCGCCAACATAATCAGCCAATTGAACTGCAATACCCCTTTAGAGGTGCAATGTCCCCAGCGCCGCTTGTTCTTTCTGACTTTTACTTCAGCAAATTTCAGCCCATGAGCGGCCGTCAAGCGTTCGACTTTTTGAGTTAAAACAAGCTTAGACTCTTTGCGATACCAAGCCTGTACTCGCTCTTCAATCTGACTCTTTTCCGCTATTGAGGTATATAGCTCATCGCCGATTCTTTCGGTAATTCGTTTTCTTGGCTTTAATCGAAGACACAAGGAGCGTCCCCGCCAAGGAAGATATTCACCATCGATATACTGGCGCTGAGGAACTTCAGCAAGCTGCTCACTCTGGGATTTTACCGTACGTAATATCCACGCCTGCTTTTTTAAAATAAATGCCTGAATTTCAGACTTGGGAAGTCGAAGCGGTGCACGCACGATAACCCGCCCCGCCTCAATGGTGATTGCCAAGCTTTTACGCTTGCTGCGAATAAGCTGAATACCCGGCAGTTCTGGTCGTGAGGCTTTGCTTTCTATCATGGCGATAGTCTAACGTTTTTCGTCAAGCTTTTTAATCAGTAGCGACAATAGAAAGCGCTAATAATCAACTATCTGCTTAGAAACTCTTTGATATGCTCAGCGCATTCCAATGGCCTTTCGTGGGGCAGCATATGGCCAGCTTCCGACAAGCTAAACAACTGATCTTGCGGACGCAGTTTTTGCCAGCGCCCCCAAGACTTATCCATCAGCACGTCAGAAAACTCTCCCCGCAAGCCCAGCACGGGTAATTTCAACTTGGACAGCTGGCGCCAGATATAAGGTACTGAACTGTATATATGCGCTTCCCAGTCACGACTAAAACGCAAACCAAATCCTTTATCTGTTTCCTTTATGCCGAAATGGCCGTAGGCCTCCATGGACTTCTCGGTAAAACGGCTAAATGCTCTCTTAGAGCGATGAAAATCAACAGCCTCTTCTCGGCTTGCCCATTGATTTGGACGCTTTTTTGCCACGGCTGCCATTGGCACAGGCTTATTGAACAGGCGCGCCAAGCGCGACATATACCAAAGCGGCGGCGCTACAAATACTGGATCTATCAAAACTATTTTGGAAAACAAATCAGGCCGTTTGATTGCTGCAAACATTGTGGTAACGCCACCAATCGAGTGCCCCATACCAATAACTGGGCCACGCTTTTGCTTGTCTAAAAACTCGATAAGATCATCGGCATAATTATGCCAGGCAATGTTGGCTTGTGGCTCGGCTTGATCCTCCCAGCAACCACGATGGGCCAAACCAAAAATATTATAATCATCAGACAAGCGCGACAGCATATCGGCATAACTGCCAAAGGGATAACCCGTTGCATGATAAAAATGGATTGTTTCAGCACCCTCTTTTTCGCTTAAGAGCTCATTGAAATGCCCCTTACCATGGTGCATATCATTGGCAATCTCTTTTATACGCTGATACATATTTCACTCGCTACTTATTATTTTTTATATGCCACAGTTCAAGCTCCCCACCCTCTAGCTGAACATTGCATGCCTGCAGCTCACCCAGTGTGAGAGGCACCGGGCTGGGCAAGGTGGAATTAAGCTCATCCAGTTGCACAACAAAATCGGCATTAGATTCGGCAAAGGGGCTCCCCTTAAAAGCAAACACGATGACATTGTCACAATGCTGAACTGGCACCATTAATATCTTTTTATCGAAGACTCGCCTTAAGCCCAAAGCTAGCTGCAACAACTGCGACTGTTGCTCTACTTTGACATTCACAACAAGAAGTCCATCATCACTTAAGCAGCTGTGACACTCTTGAAAAAAGCTCTCCTGCTGCAAACATTCGGGCTGCCGTGCTCCAGCAAAAACGTCCAATATGATTAAATCAAACTGTCGTTGACATTGGGGAATAAAATCATTGATATCTTCTTGCAGTAACTGCAGACCATCAACAGGAGAGTGGCTAGCAAAATAAACTTGATAAACCTCGATAATGTCAGGGCAAATTTCACAACAAGTGAACTGTTTGGTCCCTATCGGCAAGGCAAATTGACGCAGCAAATCGCCACCACCAAGACCTGCCATCAAGATTGATTCTGGCCTAGCAAGCTGCGCTAGATTGATGACTTGGGCATGAGGCAAACAAGCCTTTGTAGGCTGCTGCAAATCCATCACGCTTTGCATAAAGCCATCTACTTCCAGAAAGCGATACTGCTCGGTCTGACGCAAGGACAGCGGGCCAGCCTCGCTAAGACAGCTAAACAAGGGGGTAGCATCAACAGATTTAAGCTGCTCTAGAATATTGCCCATCTTTGTTAAAACCTTGTATGTTAAGACCTTGTCCAACGACCGCGCTGCCCTGCTCGCCCAAAGGCCGAATAGGGGTTGTCATCTTCTTCTGGCTCTACATTGAATAATTGCGATAAACCAACAATCTTTTCAGCCAACCAACTATGCAATGGCGAATTCTCCGTCCGCTTATGAGACACCAAGACATAATTGATTTGTACTTCTTGGTGAGTAGGGATGGGCAGGCTCATCAAGCCACCACCAAATTGCGCGAAGTCAGTTAGAAAGGGCGGCCCCATCATAATACAATCGGTGCGGCGTACGACTTCCATAGCTGTATACAGGTGGGAGGTTTCAAACACTTCGCGCATATCATGCTCCATTTGATAGAACACCTCACCCACCTGATCAATCAGCTCCATTTCCTCTACATTGGGCATATACAAAGCAACACGAGGGTACTGGCTGATATCCTTCCAGTCAGGTTTGCGCTGACGCCATAGAGGGTGCCCTTTACGCACCAGCAATACGGGCTTGGTGGACCCTAAATTCTTGAGGTTAAACTCCGGGCGATAGTGACTGCGACGCACATGGATGGCGAAGTCCAAACCACCATCAGTAAGCTCATCCAACTGCAACTCTACCCGAGATAAGGTCGTGACCCGCAATAAAGGTGCTTCTTGTTGCAATAGCTGCATAAGTGCCGGCAGTAGCACAACACCGACATATTCTGAGACCGCAATTGAAATCTCCCCCTCATAGGTTTTGGGATCGAATTGCTGCCCAGCGGTAATCGACTGCACCTGGGATAAGACCCCCTGCACCTGTGACTGCAACTCTAGAGCCCTTGGGGTTGGCACCATACCGTGAGAACTGCGGGTAAAGAGTGGGTCATCGAAGAGGTCCCGCAAACGCCCTAGGGTCTTACTCATCGCCGACTGAGTAATAAAAAGGCGATCGGCCGCCCTTGAAACATGGCGCTCTTCCAACAAAACCTGAAATGCCACCAGAAGATTTAAGTCCATTCTGGCCAGCTGACGTGTATCCATCGCTATTTATATCGTTTTTATCTTGTTATGAATTGAATTCATTATAGTCAGTAATTTAAACCATTGGAAACATAACAGGCCAATAACTAGACTACACACATCTTAAAGAAAGCAGCGAATAACTCGCCGCAAACCACTAAGCAGGAGATTAGACACATGTTGCAAGCAGCGTTCGGTATTTATCTAGCCCTGTTGGCCTTCATCGCCGTACAGGATTTAACTAAGTAAGCTTGCGAGGCTTACTTATCAGTCAGTTTCATCATCGCTTCTTCTCTAATATTTAGAGATTTTTTTGAACCGCTAAGCCACAAGGCCTAGCGGTTTTTTTATGCTTATGGAAAAGCGGTATCCCGTGGGCGCCCGGATGGCGCAGGAACGGGGTATGTCTGGATGACAGTATCAAGCGGGCGCCATAGACGGCGCAAGAGCGGGCATATGCTTACGGAAAAGCGGTATCCCGTGGGCACCTGGACGGCGCAGGAGCGGGGAATGCCTGGATAACAGGATCAAGCGAACTCCATAGATTGTGCCCTCTCGCCCCAGCTGCGCCACACAACTCATTTGCATTTCCTTACCTTATCCCTTCAACCCTTAGCCTGCTACACTCGTCTAAATATTCGTTAGTGATTCTAGACGGAGAAAGCATGTCAGCAAGCCACAGCCAAGACCGACCCCAATCAAAAGCCAGAGCACAAGAAATCCAAGATTGTCTTGAGCGGGTTGATCAACAATTAGGCATTCCCAAGCATCACAAGATGAGCCGCAGTCCCTTTATCTTTTTTCGCGGCTCAGCACCTTTGTTTTATCAGGATATTGTCTCGGGTAGATTAGCGGCCCCAAAAAACCTTTTGGACATGCCTTTAACCACAATTATGGGTGATTGCCACAGCTCCAATTTTGGCTTTCTCAGTGAAGAGGGCTCCCATAGTAGCGATATTATTTTTAGCCCCAATGATTTTGACGATGCCTGCATGGGGCAAGCGAGCTGGGATCTCATTCGATTCAGTTGCAGTTTGTTTCTATGTGCCGATCATTGCCAGGCTATTAGCGAAGGGCGAGTCGAAGCCGAAGGAGGCAGGGGAAAAGCTTTTGTTAGCCAAGAAGGCGCCGAGCTTGCTGCACTGGCTTTTGTACGCAGCTATGTGGACAGCTGCCTCAGCTCCGATAGTAAACTTTATCAAGACGGCCTGGATAGAGTCGACGAACAACATTTTTTATTTAAGAGCTTTAACAAAGCCAAGCGACGCTCTGCCAAGGGAGAGGATTTTTATCGTAAAAGTGCTATAGCAAAGTCTGTAGATCTCGAAGCCTCTCCACTATGCTTTGCTAATCGTCCAGATCGCCTTGAAGCATTAAGCCCTGAAGAATACGACAGCATTCATTATGATTTGTCGCCTTTTGTGGACGACTTTATCTTAGATATCGTAAAACGCCTTAATGCTGGCACAGGATCGGTCAATATGGATCGCTACTATCTTTTGGTTGGTCCAAAAGATGCCAATGCCGACCAACTGGAACTCTGTCATCTGGTAGAAGTTAAACAGCAGCGTGAAGCCGCTCCAATACTTTACTTCCCAGATCTAAGCCCAAATAATCGTTTGAACCCTGCCCACCTAACGGTAATGTGCCAGCGCCGAATGCAGCGCTCGCCCGATATGGTTCTCGACGAAACTGAGTGGCGCGATGGCCATTGGTTAATACGCTCTCGCCATCATGCTCGCCTAGGATTTGATCCGGAAGATATCGCCCTAGGTAAAAAGGCCTGTAAAGGTGGTTTTACCGATTACGCATCAGCTTGCGGAAAAGCTTTGGCATTAGCCCATTGCCGAGGTGATCGAAGATCAAAATTATTTGAGCAGGCTGTACAAGCTAAACTGCAAGGGCATGAGGAAAGTATTGTCGACGCGGCAAAAAGCTACGCGGCACAAGTTGTTAACGACTGTCAGATTTTAAACCAGATGCTATCCCAAAAGGGCTAAAGAATAATGCAAGACACAGCCACACTGCCTGATGTACTGGCAGGCCCAATACTGCGCCATATTGACCAAGAAAATTTCACTTTATGGATTGCTACAAGCCAGCCGCTTACTGGCCAGCTCATTATTGAAAGTGAAAAAGGCGATAAGCAAAGCATTAACATTGATGAGCACAACTGTGATCACATTCAGCTTGGTGAACACTGCTTTATCCAATTACTTAGTGTAAAAGTGGCATTGAGCACTAAGCAGGATTACTTTTATCAACTGACAGTTCTGAGCGAAGCATTCAATTCATCGCTAAAATACAGTAGCGATGAAGCCACCCGCTTTCGCCTGAAGAGCGAAATTGACCGCATTTGGCACGGCTCCTGTCGCAAGCCCCATCACCCACAGCGCGATGCTATCGCCAGCATGGATGATCGTTTAGCCGAAATGAAAAGCAGCGACGAAAGACCTGCATTACTAATGATGAGCGGCGATCAAATCTACGCCGACGATGTGGCCGGCCCAATGCTCGCGGCAATTCACCAACTTATCGATCAGCTCGGCCTGTTTACAGAATCCTGGGAAGGTGCGATGGCCAATAGCCAATCGGCTCTGCTGGACCACCCGTACTGTTACTACCAGCGAGAGAAATTACTGCCACAAGATAAAAGTAATCAGGAAGTTACCGACAGCTTTTTCCGCGGCGCTCGCAAACCAATTTTCACTTCGGCCGGTGCGCATAACCACTTAATCACATTGGCCGAGAGCATTGCAATGTACCTGCTTTGCTGGTCTCCTAATCTTTGGCCTCTGATCAACTGGCAAAGCGCCAGAGAAAAAATTCCTGCCGAATATTTAGCTCGTTATGACCAGGAAAAACAAATACTCGACGGTTTTATTCGTGAGCTACCCAAAGCTCAGCGAGTACTCGCTAGCTTGCCTTGCTATATGATATTTGACGACCATGATGTCACCGACGACTGGAACCTAACCCGAGGCTGGGAAGAAGCTGCTTACAACAACCCCTTGTCGCGGCGTATTATCGGCAACACCCTAATCGCGTACTGGCTTTGCCAAGCCTGGGGAAACCGTCCAGAAAAGTTGCAAGACTTAAGAGAAGATACTCGCCATTGTTTTACCCAAAATGGTATCGAGCAACATGAATCACTTATCGACACCGTTCTAGACTGGCAAGAATGGCATTACTGCATAGATACCAAACCCAAAGTCATCGTACTGGACACTCGTACTCATCGCTGGCGCTCAGAAAGCAGCCCAGGAAAACCTTCAGGACTAATGGATTGGGAAAGCCTTAGCGAACTACAGCAAGAACTGATTGGCGAAGACTCGGTCATCATGGTTTCACCTGCACCAGTATTTGGGGTGAAACTTATCGAAGTCATTCAACGAATATTTACCTTCTTTGGCAAGCCACTTTTAGTGGATGCCGAAAACTGGATGGCACATCCTGGCGCAGCCAATGTCATGCTAAATATATTTTTGCATGGCAAAACACCACCAAACTTTATTATCCTCTCTGGTGATGTGCATTACTCCTTTGCCTATGACATTAGCTTGCGCTTTAGAAAAAATAGCCCTCGTATATTGCAGGCTACCGCGAGTGGCTTTAAGAATGCCTTCCCTGGTAAGTTATTGAGCTGGCTGGATAGACTAAACCGCCTATTCTACGGCTCAAAGTCACCTTTAAACTGGTTTACTCAACGCCGAAAAATGCGCATCAAACACAGGCGCCCCAACAACAAAAACAGCCGTACACTGTACAATCATGCCGGTTTTGGTGAACTACAGCTTGCCGATAAAATTGAAGACGTAGAAGTATTGGTGCACGCCAGCAATGGAGAAACCGTTCGCTTTCATGATTAGCATAAAAGCGATCAGTTAGACTGGTATTTTTTTAACAGCTCTAAATAGGACTGGCTTTGCTTAAATTCTAGCAAAGCCTTTTCGAAACGAGCTTTCAGAGCTTTTTGTTTGCGCTTTTTTGAAAAAACAATGTAAGTGGGCCATTCTAGGACAAGCTCTTGCGCATTATCAATAAAGCTATTCGCAACAACTTTATCTTCAATACCCATCCTCTTTAGATTCCAGAGAACTCTTCTCTCATCTCCAGCTATCACATCCACCCGACCCGTCAGCAGCATTTTCAAATTGGCTTCAGTATCACTGGAGATAGTATTGCTAAAAAATTTCTGGTCAATTGCTCTTCTTAAAATCCCATGACCATAAAGGCAGCCTCGTTCGGTGCCAATACGATAGGCATTCGCTTGCTGATAATCGCTTGCCAAACTGATAGCCTTCGTTTTAAGACGATACAACTTATAGCGCTCAACAATGATAGGGCTGCTCATATAGTCACCCCATCGCTCGCGCTCGCTATCTGGCCCAGACATAAACACAAAATTACTTCGCCCATCTTCCGCATCACGCAGCGCACGCTTCCAAGGCTGAATGTGAATATCTATAGGGGGTAAATCTAGGCGGCGTTCTAGTTCACGAATAATTTCAACAGCCAAACCGGATAGTTCCCCTTCGTCTTGGTAGACGTATGGAGGAACAGAGCTCGTACTGGCATGTAAATTAGCCGCAGCTAATTGTATAGGAAATACCGCCAGAGTTATGACAGCTAGTAACACAGGAAAAATGGCAGCTTTGTACATCGCAATGCTCGCTACTTCTTAGTTCAGTTTCTTTTTTATACCTACGCAGACAGTATGCCTCGCTTCAAGAAAGATTAACACAATCGTGATATCACTAATTTGAGCTATCTTAAGGCATTTAAAATACCATTATAAACTCAAAGGCCTTAAGCTAAGACCAACACAGAATAATAAAGGGCTAATATGAAAAACTGGAAAGGCATATGGATTATTGTGGTTGCGCTACTGCACACACTCTTTGGCATCAGCAGTTTTACTAAGGAGCTGCAAGAAATTGGGCAGCAAGGTTTTATAAACGGTATCAATAATATCGAACAAAGCCTTGCCACATGGTTTTTACTGTTCGGATGTTTGCTGTTTGTAATTGGTCTATTGGTGCTGAGCATTGAGAAGCATGGCCAAGCCGTACCCAAGACGATAGCCATAGTCTTATTGGTGATTAATTGCCTTGGGGTAACTCTAATGCCCGCCTCAGGATTTTGGTTGCTTTTCCCGCCGTTGCTGGCAATGTTAATTTACAACGAAAACTCTGTAGGTAGAGCGGATTCCTGACCGCTTTTAGCCCCCGATCATAAGATGTAGAACGCGCTTAAACCGTCCAAGGGCGCTCGACTTCGCAGCGTCCGTGCTGCTCTACGGTTCTTCATCTTATGATCGGGGACTAAAATCTACATTGGAGATTAACCGATAGTACTGCAAAAACTCTTCACCGCCGGATGGTGCGAATCCACGGATTGAGCTCGTTCCAGATTAGGCTCTACAGGGGCAAAAAGCGGCCAGACATCTACTCCTTTGTACAACCCAGAAACAAAAACGCCCAGCATAAGCCAGGCGTTTTGAACTTCACGAACAAACTAATTATTACGCAAATGGCTGACGCAAAATAATGGTTTCTACGCGATCAGGGCCTGTTGAAACGATATCAACCGGCGCACCAACAAGCTCTTCCAAGCGCGCAATATAATCGCGCGCCGCTTGCGGCAAGACATCAATCGATTGAGCACCCACAGTAGACTCAGTCCAACCTGGCATCTCTTCATAGATTGGCTGCACTTCTTCCCAACCTTCCGCATCAAAAGGTACAGAAATAGCATTGCCCGCTTTATCTTGGTAGCCCGTACAGATGCACACCTTCTCTAAGCCATCTAAAACATCAAGCTTAGTTAGGCACAAACCAGAGATAGAGTTAATACGAATAGCATGTTTAACCGCTACCGCATCGAACCAACCTGTGCGTCGCTCACGACCAGTGGTTGCACCGAATTCATGACCAACAACACCCAAGTGCTTACCAACTTCACAAGACAGCTCGGTAGGGAAAGGACCAGAGCCAACACGCGTGGTATAGGCCTTAGTGATACCCAAAACATAATCCAAATAAAGTGGACCAAAGCCAGAACCAGTAGCTGTACCACCTGCAGTGGTATTTGAAGAAGTTACAAATGGGTAGGTACCATGATCGATATCCAATAAAGAGCCCTGAGCACCTTCAAACAAAATGTTTTCGTCAGCTTCACGAGCATTGTGCAGCATATCGGTTACATCAGCGACTAATGGACGTAACTCCTCGCCCCAAGCCAAAGCATCGGCCAAAACTTTATCGTAATCTAAAGGCTCAGCCTTGTAGTAATGCTCAATCGCGAAGTTATGGTATTCCAACACTTCTTTTAGCTTCGTCGCGAAGCGATCAGCATTCATTAAGTCACCCAAACGCAAACCGCGACGAGCTACTTTGTCTTCATAGGCAGGACCAATACCACGACCAGTAGTACCGATTTTTTTGCTGCCGCGTGCAGCTTCACGAGCCTGATCCAAAGAAACATGGTAAGGCAAGATCAAAGGGCAAGATGGTGACAAGCGCAAACGCTCGCGTACCGGCACGCCTTTAGCTTCCAGCTCAGCCATTTCTTTTAACAAAGCATCGGGAGCCAACACCACACCGTTACCAATCATGCAGGTTACGCCATCGCGCAAAATACCCGATGGAATCAGGTGTAATACGGTTTTTTCACCTTCAATAACCAAAGTGTGGCCTGCATTGTGACCACCCTGAAAGCGAGCCACCAAGGAAACTTGATCAGTAAGTAGATCAACAATCTTACCCTTACCCTCATCGCCCCACTGGGTGCCTAAAATAACTACGTTCTTGCCCATGTTTTCACGCTCTTAACTGTATAAAGCTTTGCTGGCTTAACGCCACTCAACGACTTGGTAGTCGCCATTAATTAACTCTAGCTGGCGATCACAGGCCAACTCTTCTTGGATGGCCACTTGATCGGCCAAACCACAAACTACTCTTTCACCTTGGCTGCGCAATGTTTGAATTGCCTGCCACTGAGCGGGATCTTCACTGGCTGGGGCGTAAATGCCCTTCACTTCAGCAGGACTCGATTCCAACAACTGCGCCAACTTAGTCACATCAACAGCAAAACCTGTCGCGGGCCTCGCACGGCCAAACACTTCACCAATGTGATCATAACGGCCGCCATTGGCAATCGCCTGACCAACGCCATCGGCATAAGCCGCAAACACCAAACCTGTGTGATAGTTATAACCACGTACCTCAGAAAGATCGAAGTACATCTGGGTATCCGGATAACGCTGCTCGATAACTTGCGCAATAGCCTCTAACTCATCCAGCGCAGCTAAAGCATCTTCAGATACACCTTGGAACCACTGCCTAGCTTTGGCCAACACTGACTGATCTCCAGCGAGGCGCGGCATCATCTGTAGCAAATCAATATACTCAGCGGACAGCGATAAACCTTCCAGCCATTGTTCCAGTTCTGAGATCGCTTTGTGTTGCAGCAGGTCAAAAAAGGTTTGTTGCTCTTGCTCATCCAGGCCGGCAGCCTCGGCAACAGCGCGATAAATACCAACATGACCTAAGTCGATATTGGCTTTTTCAATTCCAGCTAATTTGAGTGTTTCCAACATTAAGGAAACCACTTCAATATCGGCGTCTAAACCTGCCTCACCAAATAGCTCCACACCCGCTTGAATCGGCGAGCGAGTGGCCAGTGGCCCCTTTGGCTTGGTGTGCAGAACATGGCCTGCGTAGCAGAGGCGATTTGGCCCCTGACGACGAAAACTGTGGGCATCCATACGGGCAGTTTGCGGAGTAATATCCGCGCGAATACCCAAGGTGCGGCCACTTAACTGATCGGTCATTTTAAAGGTCAGCAGATCAAGATCATGCCCAAGACCAATCAGTAGCGAATCTGTGTATTCAATCAGCGGGGGAATAACTTGGTCATAACCCCAACTGCGATAGGTATCGATCAAACGGCGGCGTAAAGCTTCGATTTTTGCCGCCTCAGCGGGCAGCATCTCTTCCACGCCATCGGGCAATAACCAGCGGTCGACATTGGCCGGGCCAGTGCTCATGGTGACAATCCTTCACGTTTAATTAATTCAGGTACATTTATCGGGACGCTTATCACGATCCCGCCCCAACTTATAAAAGCTAGGAATTTACGAATGTGTGAATCATTCACCGGGCCCTTGTACGACCGGGTGGTGCCGATGGTGACAGCGTCGTTAGGGATCACCCTCCAAACACTAATGGAGCTGGACAAGCCCAGCTCACCACTTGCGAACCTACTCTTCTCAGGGCCGTTTTTGGCCCACACACAAAAAAACCGGACCAAGGCCCGGTTTTTCTGATTTTACCATTTTCTTTGCCATGGAAAATAGCCCCTTGGGCTATTTCCTCATGGACAATGGTCTATTTAAGGCTTACTTGGAAGATTTGCCTTGGGAATTGTTCAAATAGCGGAAGAAATCGCTCTTTGGATCCACCAACAACATATCTTCACGACCCTTAAAGGAGTTCTTATAGGCATTCAAGCTGCGCACAAATGAATAGAACTCAGGGTCTTGATTATAAGCAGCGGCATAAATAGACGCCGCTTCCGCATCACCATCACCACGAATCAATTCAGACTCACGATAAGCTTCGGCCTCAAGTACGGCTTTTTGGCGGTCTGCATCAGCGCGGATAACTTCAGCCTGTTCACGACCTTTTGCACGATAATCACGGGCTTCCTTTTCACGCTCTGAGGTCATACGGTCATATACCGAGCCACTAACATCTTCAGGCAAGTCAATTTTCTTCACTCGCACATCGACCAGCTCAACGCCGATTTCCTTCTGAGTAATCTCATTCAGATCGCGGGTTAAGTCGGCCATCAGTTCATCACGCTCACCACTAACCACCTCTTGTAGTGAGCGGCCACCAAACTGGTTACGCAGGCCTTCATTTACGCGTTGGCTAAGCAAACGTACGGCTGTACGCTCCTCACCTGAGGTTGCTTGATAGTAAGTACCAACATCAGCAATGCGCCACTTAGCAAAAGAGTCTACCATCAAAGCTTTTTTCTCAATGGTAAAAATACGCTCAGGAGGTGAATCTAGAGTCAGTATCCGTGCGTCAAAGCGACGAACATTATTCATAAAAGGCACTTTGAAACCTAAGCCTGGCTCTATATCGGCTTTTTCGATAGCTCCGAAACGCAGCATTACCGCACGCTCAGTTTCATTAATTATAAACAAACTGCTAGAGCCGATCAGTAAGGCCAGCCCCATGAGCAGTAAGCCAAATAACGTTTTAGTACTCATTAGCGAGCCTCCCTACGACGACTGGCCGCAGCATCACGACGCAACTCGTCGATCACACGGTTCTTAATATCACGCACCACATCTGGTGAAACCACCTGACTGGATGGGTAGCTACTACCACTTGGTTTGGCAATCTTATCCAGAGGTAAGTACAGCATGTTATTGCCACCTTCCACATCGATCATCACTTTGGATGAACGCGCCATCACCTGCTCAACCGCATCTAGATACATGCGCTCACGGGTTACTTCTGGGGCTTTTTTGTACTCTACTAAAAGATCGGTAAAGCGCTCTGCCTCACCTTTCGCACGACTAACTACCTCGGCTTGATAGGCATTAGCCTCTTCCACCATACGCTGGGCCTTACCTCGCGCCTCAGGAATAATGCCATTGGCATAAGCCTGAGCTTCGTTTTCGGTACGAGTTTTGTCCTCTCGAGCTTTAATCACATCATCAAAGGCGTCTTGCACTTCACGTGGCGGCTCAACGCCCTCCATGTTTACCTTGCTGACCAAGATACCGGTTTGATAGTTGTCCAAATACTCCTGCAGGCGAATCTGCACGTCCTGGGCAATCTTTTCTCGACCCACCGTTAGCACATCATCCATGCGTGATGAACCGACAACATGGCGCAAGGCGGAATCGGTTGCCTGCACTAAAGTGCCGTCCGGGTTTCTTACACGCAGGGTGTAAGCCTCCGGGTCGGCAATGTTGTACTGCACCGACAAATCAACCTGAACGATATTTTCGTCTTTCGTCAGCATTGAAGACTGAGCTGCATGAGTACGTTGTTTCGTAACATTTACAATCACAACCTGCTCAATAAAAGCCGGAGCAAATTTCAATCCCGGCCCCATAGTGCGGTCATATTTGCCTAAAAACAAAACGACACCACGTTCCTGCTCATCAATCTGATAGAGGCTCTGAACTATGTAAAACACACCCAGAACAATAAAGATCAGCATAAATGGCAAGCCACTTCCCTTACTGGAAGAGCTACCACCGCCATTACCGCCAAAGACACTATCGAGGCGATCCTGGAGTTTTTTAAACACTTCGTCTAAATCCGGCGGGCCATCGTTTTTATTGCCACCGCCGCGGTTTCCACCGCCCCAAGGGTCTTTATTGTTCCCACCCGGTTCATTCCAGGCCATAGAGTTTCTCCAGTCAAAAGGCGGTAAACCACCTGTGAATTGTTATTCATCAATATAAGGCTGATACGCCATTTTACAAGCAAACTTACGCAACTTAATAGCGCAGTACTACGCTAAATTGCGGCAAAAAGCACAAAGTAAAACTTAGCCTGTAGCATTAGCCGCTATTTCAACATCGGCTTCTTTTAAATTTTCTGCGGCTAAGATTCGACAAAAATCACTACGCGGCATCCGCAATTCAAGCTGCATGACGCCCTCGTCATTATAGCCTTCTGCCAACACCGCGTTGTTGGCATAAAAGCGAGAGCGCAAACGCCCACTGGCCGCTACATCTATGCCCGCCATGCTGTAGGTTTGATGGATCATATCGCGGCCGACTCGCTCAGCAATAGCCTGCAAGAGCAAGTCCACACCTTCACCGCTCTGAGCCGAGAGCCAAACGGCCACCGGCTGACCGGTATCGTCTCGATCTATACGAGCTGGCAAGCCCATCAAATCAATTTTATTCATGATTTTCAGCGACGGAATCTCTCCGGCGCCGATTTCATCCAAGACCTCAGCCACCGCCTCAATATTACGATCACGCTCTTCGGCTGCGGCGTCGATAACATGCAACAACAAATCCGCATTGGCCGCCTCTTCGAGTGTTGCTCTAAATGCTTCTACCAGCTTGTGAGGCAAATGCGAAACAAAACCTACCGTATCTGCAAGTACCGCCGCACCAACACCGTCCAACTCAACACGGCGCATGGTAGGGTCAAGTGTTGCAAACAGCTGGTCCTTTACATAAACACCGGCCTCGGTAATGATGTTAAATAAGGTCGATTTACCCGCATTGGTGTAGCCTACCAACGATACGGTGGGTAAATCTGCGCGCTGGCGAGAGCGGCGCCCCTGGTCACGCTGCTTGCGTACTTTTTCCAAGCGCTTTTCGATGGTCGTAATACGGCCACGTAAAAGCCGACGGTCTGACTCAAGCTGCGTTTCACCCGGGCCACGCAGGCCGATACCACCTTTTTGGCGCTCAAGGTGAGTCCAACCTCGAATCAAGCGGGTAGACATATGACGCAATTGCGCCAACTCAACTTGCAATTTACCTTCGTGGGTGCGGGCGCGCTGGGCAAAGATATCTAGGATCAATCCGGTGCGATCTAGCACTCGGCACTCGAGCTCTTGCTCAAGATTACGCTCTTGGCTGGGGCTCAACACATGGTTAAAAATAACCAATTGGGCACCATGCAGCTGCACTAGCTGCTTGAGCTCATCAAGCTTGCCACTACCAATGAAAAAATTTGAGGTGGGACTTTGACGCTGGCCAGTTACAAAAGCAACTGGGTCTCCGCCGGCTGAAAGCACTAGCTCTTCAAATTCACGCGGGTCGTCTGAATCATCACTGCGAGAGAGATCCAGGTGAACCAGAACCGCCAGCTCACCTGAATCGGGTCGATCAAAAAACAAGGTTACCCTCTTTGATTAACCTTCTTCGCCTTCACCTGCTGCTGGATTCAGCATAGGCACACGAACTGGGCGAGAAGGAACAACCGTAGAAATTGCATGTTTATAAACCATTTGGCTAACGGTGTTTTTTAGCAAAACCACAAACTGATCGAAAGATTCGACCTGGCCTTGCAACTTAATACCGTTTACCAAGTAGATGGACACTGGAATACGCTCTTTACGAAGCACATTCAGGTAAGGGTCTTGTAGGCTATGCCCCTTTGACATTGTTATTCTCCTTAAAAATAAGCAAAAAACTTCCTGCAAAAACACTCTTCAAAGCCAAAAATCGCTGGGGACGGCTCAAAAGAGGCAGAAACAAGCGTAATAAAGGTCTCAAATGAGGCCTTTTACAACTGACATAAACATTATATGTCCTTTCGGGCAATAAATCCCATTGCTTGGGCGATAATTTCACCTTCCGGTAACAATTGCCCATCTTCTTTGTCTATGTAAACCCAGTTTAGTTCAGGCCAGCCCCTTAGCCAGGTCAATTGCCTTTTCGCCAACTGACGGGTTGCCACAATGGCTTTTTCCACAGCTTCATCCAGGGTTAACTCACCATCTAGGTACTGCCAGATTTGACGATAGCCCACGGCTCGCACAGATGGCAAGGCGACATGTAAATCAGTCCGTCGGTACATTGCCCTTACTTCATCCAATAGGCCCAGCTCGATCATTTGTCGATATCGCTGCTCAATTCTCCGATGCAATAAGCCTCGATCGTGCGGTGCTATGGCCATTTGCAATACTTGGTAACGGTCTTGAAAACTATCCCCTGCACCCGCCTGCTGTTGCCTGCGCAACTCGGTGATGGTCTGGCCGCAGGATCGATACACCTCTAAAGCACGACTGAGGCGCTGAGAATGATTCGGATGAATGGCCGCAGCGGCTACAGGGTCCACTTTTTCAAGCTCAGCATGCACAGCTGGCCAGCCCTGCTGCTGTGCCAGCTGTTCAATATCTGCACGAATAGTAGGATCTGCCGCTGGCATGTCAGCCATGCCCTCAAGAAGGCCCTTAAAATAAAGCATGGTGCCACCCACCAAAACAGGGGTTTTGCCGCGAGCGATAATCTGCTCAACCAAAGCTTCGGCATCGACACGAAAATCGGCAGCGCTATACGGGCTGGCAGGATCTCGAATATCAATTAAATGGTGCGGAACTTGTGCAAGTTCAGCAGCACTCGGTTTAGCCGAACCAATATCCATTCCGCGATAGACCAAGGCGGAATCGACACTAATAATCTCTACCGGCAGCTGCTTTGCTATCTCCAAGGCAAGGGCCGTTTTGCCAGAGGCCGTCGGCCCCATTAAAAACACTACTTGTGGCAGGGTGCTATCTCCAAAAGATATAGTAAACGTCATATATTCAGTATAACTGCGAATTAAATTATTCTCTCACCTTCGCGCTATTTAGTGCAAAAACTGGCTATATAGAACTTAATAATTAGGGCTTATCTGCCGATAATCGTTAAGTAAGCATGACAAGGTTTCCATTTTTGAACAGCGCCCCATAATTTAGTCTGTTATTTAGGGATAATCGCCTGTTCCAACGTCATGCGCTGCAAAAAGGTATTACCATTAAGCGTAGCAGCCAATAATGCAGTAAATGATTCTAATACTAGACTATGCTTAGGAGTGCGGCGCAAAGATCGCTGCACGTGTCGCAGTAACAATGGATTGAAAATAAATGGGAGCCGCATCGCCGGCACCCCTAGCGGAATCCTCTAGGACGGCTGAGCAACAGCCAAAAAGACAGCCCCAATGCCTAAAGCCAGCAAGAGTACACAATGTTTATCAGTCTAAGATGGAAAGCCACTCTTGCCGTTAGTCTATTACTGGCATTTTTATGTGGCGTCTTCTTTTACTTTATTGATCAAAGAGCGAGCAAAGCTAACGCCAATGAGCGCGCGGAAATTCATCAACAACATATCAGCTTACTTAACGGCCTTATCACCCAGTCTGAACAACATTTAAAGCAAGTCGCCAGCGGTATTCCGGAAGCCATGAAATCCAACCCAGGCCAAAACTTAGAGCAGGTTATTGCTCGCTATTGGCTGTATCTGCAAGCAGACTGGGGAATTGAAGGCATCACTCTTTATTCTGACAGCGGCAAGAAATTAAACAGCTGGGGGCAATCGCCCGGAATGCCAGACAATTTGATCAAGCAAGCCTTAAACGGAACCCAATCGGGCTCAAAGATAAGCTGTGAAAGCCACTGCCTGCAATCCATACTGGTGCCACTAATTGGCCCCCGCGGCCCGCTCTTGATCCAAATCGATGTTCAGCTTAGTCAAATGCTGGATGATTTTCGCCGAGTTACCAAAACCGATATCGGTATTATTAGTCGACGCCCGCATATTAAAAATCCTGACATCCCCGAGTGGGCGCAATCTATTTTGCACTTAACTCAAAGGCAGAAGAATCTAGCCCATATTATTAGACTTTCGCATCAAAGCAGCTTCACCGACAGCATCGGCACAAGCCAAAGTGTATCTTCAAATAATCGAACTTACGACATCAGTATCTTTTCGATGCCGCAGTTTATGGATGCTCGCTTGAGCTTCGTTATCCTAGCCGACATTAGTCAATCCGTTCAGGCAACCCAGGATATCGAGCAGCAGTCGCTCAGCCAGATTATTGGCCCGCTATTGATAGGTTGTATTGCACTGTACATTATGATGCTCTCCCCGCTTAATCGCATGATCCGTCAAACTAAAATTATGCGTACCTTAATCAAAGGGGAATATGAGCTGGCATCTAGCTTACTAAAAAAGCAAAAACCACGCCGCTTCTTTGCTGATGAAGTTGACCAACTCCTGGAAGCCGAGGGCGAGTTATCCACCCAGCTGGATCAGCTGCAAATGCAGTTACAAGAAAGCACTGACGAGCTTAAAAACTTAGCCATGTTTGATAATCTAACTGGGCTGGCGAATCGGTATTGTTTTTTAAAAGAAATCAAACTGCGCCAACGACGTTACAAACGAAATCAAACAGGTTTCGCTTTATTGTTTTTAGACTTGGACAATTTTAAACGCATCAATGATTCGCTTGGCCATAGCGCCGGCGACAAATTACTGGGTATTGTTTCAAACCGTTTAAAATCTTGTGTGCGTGCGGCAGATGTTGTTGGCCGTCTGGGCGGTGATGAGTTCTGCATTCTAATTGATACCGTAAAAGACCCCAGCGAGACTCACGCATTGGCGTCTCATATCCTCAGCACCTTAATTATGCCGATCCATATTTCTGGAACCGAGATTAACATCTCTGCCAGCATTGGAATCGTTGTTGCCCCTCATGATGGCATCAGCACTGAAGAGCTTCTTCAAAACGCTGACCTAGCAATGTATCAGGCGAAAGCCATGGGCCGTAATAAATACTGCCCGTTTAGCAAAGAGCTTACCCTGCGAGCGGCCCGCCAGCTGTCACTTGAAAACGAATTGCGTAGCGCTCTGGCCAATCGAGAATTTGTATTGTATTTCCAGCCCCAAGTGCATATCCACAACAGTGAGATATGCGGCATGGAAACCCTTATCCGCTGGAACCACCCAAGCAAGGGCATGCAATACCCTGATCAGTTTATCGACACACTAGAAGAGACCGGCTTAATTGTTCCCGTGGGCGAATGGATTCTAAAAGAAAGCTGCCGTTTAGTTGCCGGCTGGCTACAGGCTGGCTTACCCCCCATTAAGGTGGCGGTAAATATTTCGGCTCGACAATTTACCGACCCAGGCTTTTTAAGATCAGTAGAAAAAACCTTAGCAGCCACTGGGCTCCCGACCGAGCATCTTGAGCTGGAAATTACCGAATCCATGGTAATGGGCAATATGGAAGAGAGCTTTGAGCTTTTGCAAAAGCTACGTGATTTAGGGGTTACCCTATCGATAGATGATTTTGGTACCGGCTACTCTTCCCTAAGCTACTTGAAATCACTGCCAGTAGATATCCTAAAAGTCGACCGTTCCTTTGTTATGGACATTCCTAGCAGCCAGAGCGATATGGAAATTACGGCGGCGATAATCGCCATGGCTCACAAATTGCAACTGAAGGTTGTTGCAGAGGGCATCGAAAACCCAGAGCAACATCAGTTCCTAAATCAAAATGGCTGTGATTATGGTCAAGGCTATCTATTCGCCAAACCCCTTACACAGAAAGAACTTATTGAACTGTTAAATGCCCAGAGACAACAAAGGGAAAACGATTCCCTTACTGTCCCCGCATAAAGAGCTTATCCATTTCGTCCAGGCTTAGCATCGACCAGGTTGGACGCCCGTGATTACATTGGCCGCTGCGCTCGGTGGCCTCCATATCCCTTAACAAAGCATTCATTTCTGCAATGCTAAGTTTGCGATTCGCTCGCACAGATCCATGGCAGGCCATAGTCGCCATAATTTCATTGGCGTGCTCGGTGATACGACGACTATCGCCGTACTCAATTAAATCAGACAGCACATCTCGCACCAGGGTTTCCACATCAGCCTTGTGCAACATCATCGGAACCTGGCGAACCAACAAAGTCTCTGGGCCCGCTCTTTCGATCACAAAGCCCAATGAGCTAAAGTTATCACTAAACTGCTCAGCAAAATCGGCTTCTTTTTGGCTTACCGCTAAACTTTGCGGTACCAACAAGGGCTGAGCTTTAATGCCTTCGGCGGCAAAAGAAATCTTCATCCGCTCATACACCACCCTTTCGTGAGCGGCGTGCATATCAACAACAACCATTCCCTGTGCATTTTCAGCCAGAATATAAATGCCTTTTAATTGCGCAATCGCATAGCCCAATGGCGGAATTTGTTCGTCTTGTGTTTCAATATTTTCTAGCGAGCCGCCCTGTGAACTTGGCGCAACAACTTGAGCGTAGTTTGCCATCTGCTCACGCAATTGATGCTCGGCAGGACGTTCCGGCGCATAAGCAGGCGCAGAGGATGGTGCAAAGCTGGACTGGTTTGGCGTCATATTGGCACTGCTAAAGCCAGCACTTTGGGCACGGAAATCCATCGCCTCCTGCTGTTTAAACTCCCCTGCCGCTACACCGCTAATCGGTGCTGTAGTGGCCTGTAGAACATTGGCATCAGCACTCGGTAATTGATCATCTGGGCGAACTTCGGCAAGAGCCCGATGCAAGCTTCGAAACAAAAAGTCATGCACCATACGGTTATCGCGAAAGCGAACTTCATGCTTGGTAGGGTGAACATTGACATCCACAGTAGCCGGATCTAGCTCAAGGTATAAGACATACGCCGGGTGGCGACCATGATACAAAACATCTTGATAAGCCTGCCTTACTGCGTGGGTTACCAACTTATCTCTAATGGCGCGCCCATTGACATAAAAGTGCTGCATATCCGCCTGGCTGCGGGAGAAGCTTGGCAAGGCGACCCAACCCCATAAACGCAAGCCACTGCGTTCGATATCCAAGTGCACCGCATTTTCCATAAACGCTGGGCCACAGATCTGCGCTAGGCGACGTTCTTTTTCATGCTGATTGCTGGCAACAGGGAGATTGTGAATAGCTTTGCCATTGTGACGCAGCACAAAATTGACATCAAAACGTGACATCGCTAAGCGCTTAATGACATCGTCGATGCGATTCATCTCAGTTTTTTCTGTACGCAAAAACTTTCGGCGAGCCGGAGTATTGAAAAACAAATCCCGCACCTCGACCGTAGTGCCCTGTGGATGCGCAGCAGGCTTAAGCTCAGCGACCATATCCCGCCCCTCGGCACTGGCCTGCCAGGCTTGTCCAGCCTCCCCAGAATTACTGGTGAGAGTTAAACGAGAAACCGAGCTAATACTCGCCAAAGCCTCACCACGAAAACCCAAAGTCCCCACAGCCTCAAGGTCATCTAGCTCATAGATTTTACTGGTGGCATGGCGAGAGAGCGCGAGTGGTAAATCCTCTTTTGCCAAACCGCCGCCATTATCCCTAACACGCATCAATTTAACACCACCAGCTTCAATCTCTACTTCAACTCTAGTGGCACCGGCATCTAGGCTGTTTTCCAGCAGTTCCTTAATCACAGAAGCGGGCCGCTCGACCACCTCACCAGCGGCAATCTGGTTAGCAAGGCGGGGGCTAAGTAGCTTGATTTTCGACATGGGCAATAGATCCGTACAGACAAGGCGGGAAGTGTAACGAGGTTCGAGGAGTTTATCACCCCCAAAGAATATGAGCTGAACCTTTCGGAAGGAAGCTAGAAGGAAGCAAGAAGCGAGACTAAGACGGAGCTTAAGAAGTCGGGATTTTTAAGCGCTGGCCAACCCGAATACGGGAACTGCTTAACTTGTTAGCCTTTTTGATAGCCGCTACCGAGGTTTTGTATTCCACAGCAATGCCAGACAGTGTATCGCCACTGGCAATAATATACTCTTTGGAGCGGCCATTTTGCTTACCGTTTTTCACCCATGCCAAGTAAGTGCCTACTGGTGGTTTATCATCAAAGTAGGTCCTAACCCCCTTAAAGATCTGGCTGGCCATCTTTTTACGATAACGGCTGCTGCCTAAGTTTTTAGCTTCTTTAGGATTGGAAATAAAGCCAGTTTCCACCAATATCGAAGGCACATCCGGCGACTTCAACACCGCAAAGCCAGCCTGTTCAACACGGCGCTTATGTAACTTGGCAATCTTACCCATCGATTTGAGTACTTTATCGCCCACCTGCAAGCTTGAACTTAAGCTAGCGGTCATCGAAAGATCCACTAAAACACCCGCTAAGACCTCATCTTTATCTTCTAAACTTACGCCTCCCACACCACCGATTAAGTCGGCCTCGTTTTCTTTGCGGGCGAGAAAGCGAGCTGTTTCTGAGGTTGCACCACGTCTAGATAAGGCGAACACCGAGGCACCACTCGCACTAGGGTGTTTGAAGGCATCCGCGTGCACTGAAATAAATAAATCGGCGCGCATATCGCGAGCAATGTTCCGGCGTTTTCGTAAACCGATATAGTAATCGCCAGTGCGAACCAGCTTTCCTTTGTAGCCCTTCACCTGATTGATTTGGCGCACCAGCTCTTTGCTGATAGCCATCACTACATTTTTCTCTCGCAGGCGGCCTGGCCCTATAGCGCCAGGGTCTTCACCACCATGCCCTGCATCAACTGCAATAATGATGTCACGCTTTTGGCTGGGCTGGCTCTGCTCCAACTTTTTTTCAGTGCGCAGATTTTTATCGAATAGATCCAGCACCAAACGGTCAGGTTTATCGCCGTGGCTTTTCAATAAAAAGCTACGCGGCTTCACCTGCTCATTGAGATCCAGCACCACACGTAAATCATGCTTATCACGCGCGCCACTGCGAATGCGTCGAATAGGTGTCTTGCTAAGATCGATGTCAGCAAGTGCAAATTGGTTGCCAGCAGACTCCATATCCAAAACCAAGCGATGAGGATTCTCTAGGCTGAACAACTTATGCTCTAAAGGACCCGATAGGTCAAATACAACCCGGGTATGATCTGGCGCACGCCACAAACGCACACCTTCAATTTGAGCTTTGGCCTGCAGGAAGGAAGTATGTAGTAAAGACAATAGGAGAAGCCCTAAACCCAATGATTTAGGCAGCAAAATTTTACTTGCTCGAAAGCCCATCGCTTCCCCCGATTATGGTCAAACACAACTGCGAGAAAACCGCAGATGCACACGCTCTTTTATAATTAATTCACTGCTACTTATGGCAGTTAAATGGCCTTATAGCTAGCTTATGCTGCTAGTCTTTAAAGGTGAACTAATAGCTCTAGTATAGCCGCTTTTTTTATGTGCTGTTAACACCCTACTAGAAAGCCGTTTTTTATTAGGCCAGCTTTTTCAAAATTCGTTCACTAGCGGGATTCTGTGCCTGTAACTCTATGCTCCTGCCCGTTCCCTGAACCGTTATCTCAATAACAATATCCGCCTCTGGTAAAAAGCCTTCCCCTCGACTCGGCCACTCGATCAAACATAGATGCCCTGGAGCAAAGTAATCTCGTATCCCCATATATTCCAACTCTTCTGGATCCGCTAAGCGATACAGGTCAAAGTGAAACACCGGCACAGTTAAATCATAAGGTTCAACTAGCGTATAAGTGGGGCTTTTAACGGCGCCTTGATGGCCAAAGCCACGCAGAATACCGCGACTAAAGGTCGTTTTTCCGGCGCCTAAATCACCCAAAAGAAAAACCACCAAGCCATCTGGAAAATTCAGCGAAAGCTCTTCCTTTGTTGTACTTAACTGCTCTTGCAAGGCATTTGAAAACTCAGCAGCCAACTCAAGGCTGGCAGTCTCATCTGCCAACTCTTTAACAATTTTCACCATCAAAGTCTCACCATCAAACTTGCGCCAATAACTCAGATAAGTAGGGGATCAAATCCGCGGCAAGCATGCCTCGTTGACCAAACTCATCGGCCGCCAAATCACCGGCGTCACCATGTAAGCACACTGCCAAGCGGCAAGCATCACCAGGGGACATACCTTGCGCGATCAGGGCCGCAATAACGCCACTTAAGACATCACCCATGCCTGCGCTTGCCATGCCTGGGTTACCCACACTGGCTAGGCCAATCGCCGCTTGATGACAACAAATTAGACTGCCCGCGCCTTTTAGCAGCACCGCGCCGCCATATTTTTGCTGCAGCTTAGCAACACTGGCAAAGCGATCCTGTTCTATATCGCTGATTTCACAGGCCAATAAGCGGGCCGCTTCTCCAGGATGTGGAGTTAATACCCAGTTGTCTCTGGCACCCTCGATAACACGAGCCTCAGCCAACATATTCAAGGCATCAGCATCCATCACCATCGGCACATTTTGTTCAGCACAGTAATCCGAAGCTTGCTGTAAAAGTTGCTCAGACCAAGGGCTGCGCCCCAAGCCCGGACCGATAACCACGACAGAGGCTTTTTCCAACAATGGCATAAGCTCTTGACCTGAAACCACCGCCTGCGCCATTAACTCAGGGCGTCGACTGACAATTGCGGCAATATGTTCGGCTCGAGTAGCCACACTAACCAAACCTGCGCCACAGCGCGCGGCCGACTCTGCAGATAGTAAAGCCGCACCGGCATAGCCATGGTCACCACCAATCACCAAAACATGACCAAAGCGACCTTTATGGGCATCGGCCTCACGGGCCGGTAAGCGCTCCAATAGTTGAGCGCTGCTCATCCTTTCCACTTCAGCGACTTGAGAATTGCAGTCGTCAGCCACCCCCAAGCCATCAAAATAAAGCTGGCCACAATGTTTAGGGCCTCGGGCAGTCAACAGGCCGCGCTTTAAACCAATAAAGCAGACTGTGATATCAGCATTTACCGCGGCTTCAGCGTGACCTGTATCGGCACATAAGCCCGATGGAATATCCAGCGCAACTACAGGCTTATTAGCTTCATTAATCTGGGCAACAGCTGCAGCATAGTCGCCGCGTGGCGCGCCACGGCTTCCGATCCCCAACAGGGCATCAACCACCACCTCACCAGCGATGCCACCATGCTCTTGGAAAGGCGCCATTATCACACCTTCCTGTCGTGCAAACTGATAAGCCTTATGGGCATCAGCTGGCAAATTTTCTGGATCGGCCAATTGCACGATATCAACAGCAATTCGTTTTTGAGCCGCTAGCGCCGCCACCACATAGCCATCTCCGGCATTGTTTCCAGCGCCACAAAAAACCGTCAGACTATCGAGATCTGGCCAATGCTCTAATAATTTTTCAAAAGCGGCTCGGCCAGCTCTTTTCATTAATTTTATACCGGGCACAGCAAGACGATTAATCGCCTCTTGATCCAAGGCTTTTACTTGTTCAGCAGTATATAATGCGCTCGGAAGAGCGGGGCTTTGCGTATGGTTTTGCATGGTTTTCTCTATCTATTGAGCCTGCGGATTCATTAATAGCCCAAGACTCACCAATGTTGTTATCGAATTATACCCAAGCCACAGCTGCAGGCGATAGGCACACTCTATGACTAAGCCAGATAAACTTGAGCAACTCGCGCAAATGATCCCTATTTGGGGGCGAGAGCTGGGTTTTCAGGAAGTCGGCATCAGCGATATAGATCTGCAAGAGCAAGAAGGCAAACTAAAACAGTGGTTGGATAAAGGCTACCAAGGCGATATGCAATGGATGGGTGAGCACGGCAATAAACGCAGCCGCCCTGAAGAGTTACTGCCGGGCACCCGGCGGGTGATCAGCGCAAGAATGAACTATCTGCCGCCCTCTACCGAGCCCATTCGAGTGCTGAAAGACTCTAACAAAGCCTATGTTTCTCGTTATGCCTTAGGGCGTGACTATCATAAATTAATACGTAAACGCTTAAGTCTACTCGCCAAACAAATTGAAGATTTTATCGGGCACGAACACGGCGCTCGAGCCTTTGTAGATAGCGCCCCCGTAATGGAGCGGCCACTGGCTGAAAAAGCAGGGCTTGGTTGGACAGGAAAACATACCTTATTGATCGACAGGGAGGTGGGTAGCTGGTTTTTTCTTGGTGAAATATTCACCAACCTAGAACTCCCCATTAATAAAAAACCCAGTGAGGAGCATTGCGGAGACTGCAAGGCTTGTTTGCAAGTCTGCCCTACTGATGCCTTCCCTGAGCCTTATGTATTAGATGCAAGACGCTGCATTTCCTATTTAACAATTGAGTTTGATGGAATCATTCCCGAAGAATTTCGCGACCCCATGGGCAATCGCGTATTTGGCTGCGATGACTGCCAAGCCATTTGCCCCTGGAATAAATATGCCCATAACACCGTAGAGCAAGATTTTTTGCCGCGCCACAAACTTCATGACAGCGATCTTTTAGAATTATTCAGCTGGACAGAGGAAGAGTTTTTACAGCGCACTGCCGGCTCGCCTCTACGCCGGATCGGTTTTCAACGCTGGCAAAGAAACTTAAGTATTGGTCTGGCCAATGCCGGCAGCGATGCCTTAATCATTAAAGCATTAGAAGAAAAATTACCCGAAGCTGATGCAGTATTGCACGAGCACTTTAGTTGGGCGATAGCCCAGCAAAAACAGCCCGGGCGTCGGCGTAAGCGCAAGATAAAACGTCAGTAGTGTTATTTTTTACTGAGATTTCATAAGCTCGCTGAGGCTTTGTAGATTCGCTGAAGACTTTGTAGATTCGCTGAAGGCTTTGTAAATTCGCTGAAGGCTTTGTAAATTCGCTGAAGGCTCTAAGGACTAGCCAAATTCAGGGTCGATAAATTGTCCTCGATAGTGCTTTAATTCAGCAATCGATTCACGGATATCGTCAAGGGCTAGGTGAGAGCCCTGCTTGCTAAAACCCTCTAAAGCACTGGGTCGCCAGCGTTTGGCTAACTCTTTAATAGTACTGACATCAAGATTTCGATAATGGAAAAAAGCCTCCAGCTCCGGCATATAGCGAGCCATAAAGCGTCGATCCTGACAAATCGAGTTACCACACATGGGCGACACAGCCGGGGGCAACCACTGACGTAAAAAGCTCAAGGTCTCCTGCTCGGCTTGTCCTAAATTTACCTGACTGCTCAATACTCGCTCAGTCAAACCTGACTCACCATGGGTCTTGGTATTCCAAGCGTCCATTTTTTCCATTCGCCCTTTGGGCTGCTTAATCGCTTGCACAGGGCCTTCGGCAAGAATATTCAAATCCGCATCGGTCACGATAGTGGCGATTTCAATAATCACATCACTCTCTGGGATCAGACCTGTCATCTCGAGATCGATCCAAATTAAATGAGTATCCGATACTGGCATTGAGTGTCCTCTTTATTAAGCGCAGCGACTGAAAGACTTGTTGCCAGAGCATTGTACTGGCACCATGGCGATCTTTCTAACTTAATTTTAGCACTCATATTGTATGTCGAAGCGCAAACTCAGCCGCCGCCAAGCTTGGCGTATTGAAAAGATCCAAGCCGAAAGGGCTGAACGGGCCAGTAAAAAGCGCAACAAGGAGCTAGAAAGCCTAGAAGCCGACAGCTTAGGCGACGAACAAAATGGCCTAGTCATCGCCCACTACGGCACCCAAGTTGAGGTCGAAAGCTTGGATCAAGATGAGGCAATCAGCCAACGCTGCCACCTACGTGCCAACCTTGGTTCCATCGTTACCGGTGACCGAGTAGTATGGCGTCAAGGGCAGACTATTGGTGTGATTGAAGCCGTATTGGAGCGCCGCAGCGTACTAACCCGCCCTGATAGCCATGGAAATATTAAAACCATTGCGGCAAACATTGATCGACTGGTCATTGTGGTAGCCCCCTACCCTGAGCCTTTTGGCAATCTTATCGATCGCTATCTAGTTGTCGCTGAGCTGCTTGGCTTTGAACCACTGCTACTGATCAACAAATGCGACCAGCTCGACGGTGGCTCTGAATCAGCAAAAGTATTAAAACTGGCCGAGCTCTACCAAGACTTAGGCTACCAAACTCTGCAGCTATCCGCCGCTACGGGGGAAGGCGTGGATGAGCTGACCGAGTTATTAAAACAAGGCACCAGTGTCTTTGTAGGTCAATCTGGGGTAGGCAAATCCTCGCTGATAAATAGCCTCATGCCAGGCCTAGAGCTGCGCACCGGAGCCTTATCTGCCGCACGACAAAAAGGCACCCACACCACCACCACAGCCCTGCTGCTGCACTTCCCTGGCGGCGGACATCTGATTGATTCCCCGGGTATTCGAGAGTTTGGCCTTTGGCCCCTAGAGGTCAATGAGCTGATGGCGGGCTTTAGGGAATTAAAAGAGTTTATTGGCCAGTGTCGCTTCAGAGATTGCCAACATGAAAAAGAGCCCGGCTGCGCCCTGCAAAAAGCCGCCGCTGAAGGAAGAATTCGAGCGGAAAGGATAAACAGCTACTATCATATCCTAAGGAGTTTTGAGGAGTAGCCCAGCCAAAGACAAGCTACCCACTTCAAAGCATCTGGCGTTGAATAATTAAGGGGTATGCATGTCTGCAGCAGCCAAGCTGGTAATCCGGCCTCAGGCAGAGGGTTTTCACTACTGGTCCAAAAAACTAAGTGAACTACACTGGAAAGTACTGCCAGGCAGTCGGCAACTCACCCTGAACGCTTGCCAAAAACCCAGCGCAACTGCCGCCTCTATCGCCAGCCTATGCCGGCAAGACCCTTTGCTATGCTGGCAACTCAGCCGCCGTGCAAACCAGCTCATTAGTGATCGTTCAAAATGGCCAGAACAACTTGAACAGCTCATTAGTTTAATCGGCATCCCGCAAGTTATCGAAACTATACGCAGCTGCGAAGAACTCGAACCAGAAGATTTGCAGCAACATTTCGCGGTACTAAGTCGAAGCCTCATCAACAGCAATCTAGCCAGTGAATTTTTCCGTCGTATTGCCTCAGTCAACAATAGCGACACCGCCAAACAATTCGAACTGAGCAGCTTATTTTTTAGATTGCCAGAATGGGGAATTGCCATCGACATGCCCCATATGCAAGTTCAACTGGAGTTTTTGCAGCACAATGGCGCCAGCTTACGACAAGCTCAACATAGCTTGCTGGATTGCCAATACAGTGAGGTCATGGCGGAATTTAGTCAGTACTGCGCCACTTTAAATAAGCTCAACCGTAGCTGGCAATATCTTAACAAAGACAGCCAGCAAGAATTTCGCCAAGCACTGCGTAGCTTTCAACAGCGTAAAAAAGGCCGTCCTAGCTCGATGCCATTTCAACCAGAGATGTTGCTGGTCACTTGCCATGGGCTTATTGAACAACTGTGGAATCCAACTGGCTTTGCAAAACATTTGCGCTTACTAAGCGGCGTCAGCGGTTTAAGCCGCAAGCAACTTAACGACCATTTGCAAAGCAGCATGCTAAGCATGCCTTGGCACTCTAGCCTCTCCTTAGATTACCATCCAATGCGCTGGCAACATTGCCAATGGCAGCTTAGCAACTGGCTGCCGAAGTTTGTCGCCGCCCCGTCCGAGGAAACCACGAACAAGGCTTCCCAAAGCGGGACTAAACCGTCGAATATCAATGGCGAAATACTTAAAAGCAGCCTAAAGCGACTATTAAGCAAGCAAGCCTTTAAAAGCAGCAAACATCTGCTGGAGTTTACCCTGCAAAGCTTAAGACGAGGCCTGGCCAGCAAGGCTGGCTTAATTTGGGTGAACAACCGCGGGGAACTCAAAAGCCGGCACCACTATGGCCTTGAGGAAGGTATCAGCCCCAATCCATTCACCCCCAGCAACAGCCGCAGCGATATATGCCATCGCCTCATGCAAAAATCCGCTTGCGTGCGCCTCGATGCCAAGCACCCAAGCCTCCCTGCTGAGCTAAAGGCACTCCTTCACCCAGGGCAAGAAATCGCTTTAATGTCGATCTTAGTGGCCAATAAGCCCGCAGCTTTATTGATGCTAGTACAAGATGAAAAGCTCGATGATGAGCATCTAAGATTCTTCAAGCAGCTAGGTCATGGCTTTCATCAAGCCTTATTACAGCAGCTAAAAGCTTAGCCGTATGCCCTAATCGTTAAGGAACCTCTGAATAATGCAGATTAGCTCAGGCTTCAGGGCTGCGCTGAGCAAAACCTGTATTATTCAGAGCTGCCTTATGCTTTGCTATAGCGTTAGCGCGAGCTTCTAGCTTGGCATACAATAAGCCCCTACGCGCCCGAAAAATGCTTTAGAAAAGAATAAGGAACTGCTATGCCAGGAGCTTCCACATTGTTGCCCCTAATTGTTGAGCCAGAGGACTTCCAAACCCTAGAGGCTCCAGCTCAACTTATTATTGCTGATCTTTGTGATCGCGAAAGTTATCTCAAGGGCCACCTGCCTGGCGCCATCCATATAGAACCCAAGGCCACGACTCGCGGCGGTAAACCACCGGGCCTATTACCCGAGCAAGAGCAACTGCAAAGCATTGTCGATAAACTAGGCCTGCAAGCCGACAGCCACTTGCTGATCTACGACAATGAAGGTGGCGGCTGGGCCGGACGCTTTATTTGGCTGCTCGACTGCATTGGCTTTCACAACTACAGCTATCTTAATGGCGGCCTGACCGCTTGGCAGGCTATAGCAGGTACACTTGAGGCTGGTGAATCTGAGGCGCAACAAGCCGCCAGTTACCCATTTAGCATTAGCGAAGCCCCGAGCGTTGAGCACAAGGAAATTGAGTTTTTATTGGGTGCCCCTGGCAGCATCGATATTTGGGATGCCCGTAGCCCCGAAGAATTCCGCGCTGAAAAAGTACTTACCGAACGTGGCGGACACATTCCAGGAGCCATTAATGGCAACTGGCTCGATTTTATGGATCGAGACAAACATTTAAAAATTCGCACTGATGCGCGTGATTACTTAAAGGCTCTAGGAATCGATGGCAGCCGCCCTATCGTTACCCATTGCCAAACCCACCACCGCTCAGGCTTAACTTACTTAATCGCTAAGGCATTAGACTACGATGTCAGGGCCTACCCAGGCTCCTGGTCAGAGTGGGGCAACCTTAGCGATACAGAAATTTCTTCATAGGTAAACATTATTCATGGACAAGTTATTTATCGCCTTTCAATACTTGGTGCCCCAGCATTTGCTGTCTCGTCTAATGGGCAAGATCGCTAATAGCCAAAGCAAATGGTTAAAAGATCCTTTCACTCGCTGGTTTGTCGATCGCTTTGATATTGACATGAGCGAAGCCGCCGAAGAAGATCCTTGCGCTTATGCCAGCTTTAACGACTTTTTTACGCGCGCCCTAAAAGAAGGCGCCCGCCCGATTGACAACAGTGAAAACAGTATTGTTTTTCCAGCCGATGGGGCGATCAGTCAGCTTGGCGAGATTCAGCACGGCCGAGTTTTTCAAGCCAAAGGTCAAAGTTATAGCACCTTAGAATTACTGGGTGGCGCTAACGATTTAGCCGCTGAATTTAATGACGGAAAATTTGCCACGGTGTATTTATCACCTAAAGATTATCATCGCGTTCACATGCCTCGCGCCGGCAAGCTGCGCAGCATGATTCACGTGCCCGGCGATTTATTTTCAGTTAACGAAACCACCGCTGAAAATGTTCCGCGTTTGTTTGCCCGAAATGAACGAGTCGTTTGTGTTTTCGACACCGATATAGGACCAATGGCCGTAGTACTCGTTGGGGCCATGATTGTCGCCAGCATCGAAACCGTTTGGGCCGGCCAAATCACACCACAGCTAAAACAAATTGTTCGCCATGACTACGACCAAATTATCGATGACATCACGCTCGACAAAGGTGAAGAAATGGGCCGCTTTAAACTAGGCTCTACAGCGATTGTTCTATTTGCCAAAGATACAATGAACTGGCAAGAAGAATTAAGCGCTGGCAACCCAACTGTAATGGGGCAAGTTATGGGGCAAGAAACTAGCAGCCCTGAAGAGTAAGAGAAACGAAATAATTGGAAAAAGCTGTTGGGGCACAGCTTTTTCTATCCCATAAGAGAATGTTTTATGCGCCCCAAAATGCCCTTTCGCTGGGTACTGAACAAGTAGTCATCTCTCACCTTCGCGATATCCACTGGATAGCTAGAGGGCTCTAGATCGTGAGAGATTTCAATTCGATCGACATCCTGCAATCGCTTTTTGCCTTTATCGATCTGCTTTTGCAGACGAATATCTTTTTTAGCCAAATCAACCACGACTTGCTTTTTAAGGGGCTGTTTATCCTTATCAAGCACAAGCATAACTTTGGGCTTTAGGCGACGCTCAAAGTTTTGCTCTACCACCACAGCAACTTCGCCACTGCTCAGCTCCACTAAAGTGCCAGTAGGGTACAAGCCGATGGCTCGAATAAACTCTACCGTTAAATCTTCTTGGAAGGCGACATTACGCAACTCGTACAGGCGCGCTACCGCACGGGAAGGCGACAGAGCCTTGCTGTTATTGCGCGGATTACTGATTTCATCGTAAAAGCTAACCAGGCCGGCAATACGGCCCAGCACAGGGATTTTGTCGCCTTTTAAATGCTGCGGGAAACCGCTTCCATTAATGCGCTCACAGTGGCTATGCACAACAGCAACAGCACGAGGCTCAACCTGTCTGCTTTTACGAAGAATTTCGACACCATAAAGCACAAACTTTTCGTACTCTAGCTCTTCTTCATCGCTTCGATTATCTTTGCGCAACAAGGCAGCGTCTAATTTGACCTTGCCCACGTCTTTAAGCAAGACACCAAAGGTGAGGACATCCAAATCTTTTTTTGACAAGCCAATATAGCGACCAAACAAGATGGCCCAAATTGCACTACGAACGGAGTGGCTATAGCTGTGCTCATCAGCATCGCGAACTCGGTTTAACCAGCTTAAAGCGTCTGGATTTCGCAACACACTGTCGACCATTTCGCCCGCTACTTTGCGAGTATTCGACAGCACCTGGGTATCAAGACTGGCCAAGCCCTCATCAATCTCAGAAATCGCCTTAGCAACACGCTGATTCAAGGCTCGCGCCGCTTCAACTTCATTCTTCAGGGGGGTGTAATGGCTATAGACATTGTGGCGCACCTTCAAAGGTGACACCTTCACATCCAGCGGCTGATTGCTGGGGCTTCTTTCGGGGGCTTCTGTCTTTTTACGGGGAATAGGTGCGAGCGAATGGGGCCGGTTGGCGGGCCCCTTGCCTTTTTGCACGTCAATATAGACATGCTTACAGTAGCGCTTAAGCTGGTTGATCTCTTCTAGGTCGCGAAGGTAAAAGCCTTGTAGCGGGAAAGGGGTTTGCGTCCACGGGCGATCTAGACCGGATACAAACATACCCAGCACCAAATCGTTAACGCCTACCTTTACCTGCTTTAAGCCCAATGTCCTCTCCTTGAAGCCGCTTGGGATCAAATAACCAACGTGTCTCTCTATAAGCCCAGCTTATAGCTGGGCTAAAAACAATTACCTTGGTGGTATTTTAGTCTAATCAACCAATTAGTGATAGTCTGCAGACAGCTCGTGAACGGCCGAAATAAAGGCTCCAGCGTGATCTGGGTCCACTTCTGGGGTAATTCCATGCCCCAAATTAAAGATGTGCCCCTCAGCCTTTCCAAAAGCCTTAAGGATGGTGCCTACCTCCTGTCGGATTCGATCAGGCGAGGCGTAAAGGATGCTTGGGTCCATATTGCCTTGCAAAGCCACCTTACTACCCACACGCGCACGGGCATCGGCGATATTGGTCGTCCAATCCAGCCCCAAGGCCTGGGCACCACTATTCGCCATTGGCTCAAGCCATTGACCGCCACCCTTAGTGAACAAAATCACCGGTACCTGGCGACCATCATGCTCTTTAATCAAACCATCGATAATGCGCTTCATGGGCAGCAATGAGTAGGTCAGATAAGCATCATGGGCCAGAGCACCACCCCATGAATCAAAGATCTGTACCGCTTGAGCACCTGCTTTAATCTGCGAATTCAGGTAGTCGATAATCGAGTCTACTAGCTTATCTAGCAGAATCTGAAACAGCTCAGGCTGGTCATACATCATCGCCTTGGTACGGCGGTAGTCCTTACTGGAACCACCTTCAATCATATAGGTCGCTAAGGTCCAAGGACTGCCAGTAAAGCCAATTAAGGGCACCATGCCATTAAGCTCACGGCGAATCATAGAGACTGCATCGGTCACATAGCTAAGATCCTGAGCCGTGTTCACCACTGGCAGATTCTCAATATCGGCAGCGCTACGCAGCGGCTTTTTAAATTTAGGCCCCTCACCCGCTTCAAAGTATAGGCCTAGGCCCATCGCATCTGGCACGGTTAAGATGTCTGAAAATAGAATTGAGGCATCTAGCTGGTAGCGACGAAGAGGCTGCAGGGTAACCTCACAAGCGAGCTCAGTGTTCTTACATAGCGACAAGAAATCACCGGCTTGGGCCCTAGTAGCCCGATATTCCGGCAGATAGCGCCCAGCCTGGCGCATCATCCATACTGGGGTAAGATCTACAGGTTGACGTAATAGAGCGCGCAAAAAGCGATCATTCTTTAACTCGGGAAACGCTTGGGACATGGGTGAATCCACTACCTTTAAACTGTGCAAAATTGGGCCGCACTATACCATAAGCTGAACGGGGGTTTTGGCGCATTTATTGAGCTCAACCAAGATTTTGTTAAAAACTGCAATCCAAACAAACGTTTTTGGACCGACTCACGTCATAATTTACAAACCAACGATCATATTCACGAGGAGAGCATATGTCGGCTGTTGTACAAGCCTACGCTGGCGAAGACCCAGATAGCTCCTTGGTGGATCTGGCCGCCGATGGCGATAGTCAGGCATTTAAGCAATTGTACGAAAGGCACTATAGACGGGTTTACGCCCTGTGCCTGCGCATGACCGCCAACTCGGAATCTGCCGAAGAGTGTACCCAAGAGGCTTTTATCAAAGCCTGGCGCAAGCTCGACAGCTTTAACAAGCAAAGTCGATTTAGCACTTGGTTACACACTTTGGCGAGCCGGACCACTTTAGATTATCTGCGTAAGCATAAATCTTGGCTAAAACTGGTCTTTAGCCAAGAAGACGAAGCCGTGCCAGAGCCCCAAAGCGCCAGCTTGGAACAAGACAATATCGAGCTTTCTAGCCTAGACAAATTGCTTTGCAGGCTACCAGAGCGAGCGAGAATTATTTTTACCTTGCACGGGGTGGAAGGGTATCGCCATGTTGAAATTGCCGAGATGCTCGGGATTTCATCTGGTGCTAGCCGCGCCCAATACCATCGCGCACGCAATTTATTGCAGGAGTGGTTGAACCATGAAGCACAGTAAAAGTTTAGATGAGCTTTTGGCCGACGAGCGCCAATGCCCCGAAGAGATAAGCCCCAAGCGCGATCTCTGGCCAGGCATCGAAAAAGCCATTAACCAAGAGCAGCAGAAAACCCCGAATGGTTTATCCATTAACAGTAAGATTGCATTCAGCAGCGCTGCCTCAGTATTGGCCGCAGTATTGTTAATAAAAGGCCCGGATCTGCTTCCGAGCCAAGAACCGACAATAGACAGCGGCATTACCGCACTGGTTGATACGTACGAACAAGAAAAGCAGCAGATGCTAGTGAGGTACCAAGGCCAAGAAGCATTGGTTAGCAACTGGCAGCAGCAACTCAATGACTTGGAAGAGGCCGCCAAAAGCCTAAAAAACGCTCTGGAAGATGACCCTGACAATGCGGTTTTAATTCATATGTTAGGCAATGTATACCAGCAGCAATTAGACCTTATTAATAAGGTCCACACACCAAAGTGGCAGCAAATTTAAGGTGAACGAAATGAACAAAACAATGTTAACTCTCGGCCTGGCACTACTTTCCAGCGTAAGTTTTGCTGGCCAAACCATAGAACAAACCTTAGATGCGGCAGCGAACGGTCGTGTACTTATCGATAACATGCGCGGCGACGTTAGAATTATCGGCTGGGACAAAGAGCAAGTTAAAGTCAGTGGCGAGCTTGATGATGAAGCCGATGGCTATGAGTTCAAACGCCATGGCAACCGAGTCATCTTTGAAGTGGATATGCCACGAGGCAATTATCGCGATCGCTCTAAGGGCTCTGATCTAACCTTTCACATTCCCAAAAACAGTAAACTGTTTAGCGAAGGCGTGCTGGTTAATTTCGAGGTCAGCGGCATTCATGGTGGCAGCAGCATTGAAACTGTAAACGGCGATATCACCGCCAGCTCATTAAGCTCGGAAGTTCAGCTAGAAACCATTAATGGTCATATTCGCACCGAAAACCTACAGGGACAGATTGAAATTCAGAGTATCAATGGCGGCATCGAAGATCGAAATTCTAGAGGGCAGCTAGAATTCCAAACTGTTAACGGCCCGATCAATAGCACCACCGAGGCCGAATACATCGAGCTGCAATCGGTAAACTCGGATATTGAATTAGCCGCGATGGCCGAACAATTGCAGGAGCTAAGCATTCAAGTGGCCAACGCATCGGCGGACATTAATGTAAATCGCCTAGCTGATAATGGCGATATTCGAATCGATTCTGTGAGCGGACATATCACACTCAGCTTAGACCCTAAGGTCTCAGCCGACTTCAGCCTACAGAACCATGCCGGAGGCCGCATTAAGAACAAACTTTCCGACCATGAAGCCAAGCGCCCCAAGTATGGCCCTGGCAGCTCCTTGGAGATGAGCCTAAACGGTGGTTCCGCTGACGTAATGATTACCAGTGTTAGCGCCCGCATTGAGTTAAAACCGCACTAAGCACACAGACAAGCAAACACTCGGCGGCATAAGCCTGAAAAAGCTTGTGCCGCTTTGCCCAAGGCTCTACTCTTAAGCGTTTATTGATTACCACAGAATAGAAGCCATGCAAGCCATTCAAGAACAACTAAACCAAGCTTCCCTAGCACTGCGTAATGGGCAAGCCGCCCAGGCCAAACAACTTTTCCAAGCGGTATTAAAAACACCGCAAGCCCAATCCAATGCCGGTATCTGGCTGGGTCTAGCCTTTGCTTGCGGCAACGCACAAGATCCTCAGGGTGCATTAGAGGCCGTTAATACGGCCCTGCAAATCCAACCACAAAACCCTCAAGCCCTATTGTTTAAGGCCGATCATTTATGGCATCAGGGCGACAAAGACGCGGCTGCAGAATTTTACCAAGGCTTTCTTTTTCAAGCTCAGCAAAGCGACAAGCTAGCACCGGATTTACAGGCCCAGGTAGCCAGAGCTCAAGCAAACCACGACAGCGTTGCCGCTGAGCAGTTAAATTATTTACAAGCACAAATGGATGAGCTCGGGCTCGATGCCGAAAAAACCGGAGTACGCTTTCAAGAAGCTCTGGACATAAGCATGGGCAAAAAACAATTTTACCCACAGCAACCGTCGAAATTCTTTTTTCCCCAGCTTCCCCACATACAGTTTTTTGACACCGATCAGTTTGACTGGGTTACAGAGCTAGAAGCACAAACACCCATTATCATACAAGAACTCAAAGCTGCTTTAGAAAAAGGGGTGAGCTTCGAACCCTATCTACAAAGCAGTGAAGATGTCCCAACGTTGAGTGGCAGCACAAACTGGGACAATGATGACTGGGGTGCTTTTTACCTTTGGAAAAGCGGCGAACGTCAAAGCAGCGCCGAGAATCATTTCCCCAATACCGTCGCTGCACTAGAAAAAATTCCTTTTGCCAAGATTCCAGGCAGCTCTCCCAATGTACTTTTCTCTCGTCTGCGCCCTAACACCAAGATTGAGCCTCACCACGGTTTTCTAAATACTCGCCTTATCTGCCATTTACCGCTGATCATTCCAGAAAATTGCGGCGCACTACGTTGTGGCAACGAAGCTCGATCATGGCAAGAAGGTAAAATAATGATATTTGATGATTCCATAGAGCATGAAGCTTGGAACAATTCCGATTCAGAGAGAGTAGTACTCATTTTTGAAATTTGGCGCCCTGAGCTGACAGAAGCAGAGCGATCAGCCATCTCAAAGCTTCTACTCAGTATTAAAGATTATTCAGCATAGATAAAACGATAAAGATCGAACTATGAAACCATCAGCCGATAGCCGCAGTGACTATTATTGGTTCACTCAAATGAGCACTAAATTTCAAGATAACGATATTTATGGCCACCTCAACAACAATGTCCATAGCCAGTTTATCGACAATGCTGTCAATCTTTTTCTGCATCAAGAAGGCGGCTTAGATATGGCCAACGGCCCAATAATTGGGCTTATTGTCAACTCAGGCTGTGATTACTTTAAGGAGCTGGGCTGGCCGGAACATCAAAATATTGATATCGGCGTGCGTGTCAATAAGATTGGCCGAAGCTCAGTGCAATATGCCGCGGCCTTGTTTGCTGAGGGCGACACAGAAGCCGCCGCACAAGGACACTTCACCCATGTGTGGATCGATCGTGAGAGTCGCGACGCGGTAGAAATTCCGACAGCACTTCGCCAAGCCATGGAGTCGGTTTTACGTAAAAATGATTAGCGCCTTATTATAAGGCGCTTTTAAGTCATCAACTCTAAGCTCCATTTTCTACGCGAAGCTAGTTCTGTGAGGGACTACTTTTTATGGGGAGCTACTTTTTATGAGGGACTACTTTTTGTGGGGAACAACTGCCATAGTCAAACGCGAGATACAACTTAGGCGACCCTGATCATCCACAATGTGAATTTCCCATACCTGAGAGCTTCTTCCCTTATGGGCAAGCTTTGCAGTACCTGTCACCAAGCCCTCTCGTACGCCGCGCACATGGTTGGCATTAACTTCCTGACCAACACTAAACTCGCGACTGGGATCTATCACTAGATTGGCGCCAATACTGCCCAAGGTTTCAGCCAACACAACATTGGCGCCACCATGAATCAAACCAAAAGGCTGAAAAGTACGATGGTCAGCGGGCATAGTGCCGCGAATATAATCATCACCAATTTCAGTAATTTCTATACCCATCGCCTCAACGGCGGTGCCTTTATGCCCTTTAGAAAACTCTGCAATATCAGGCTCTGTAAACCAAATTCTTTCTGTCATATCTTTCTCTACTTCTTTGCTACTGCTGTATTAACTTTTTTTGGCCTGTGTAGTTAGCCAAAGTTTTTATCGGAAACAAAAGGGTTCGTTTTGCGCTCTTGCCCAAAGGTGGACATAGGGCCGTGACCCGGAATAAAACTGACATCGTCACCCAAGGTCCATAGTTGTTCACGAATTGATTTCACTAGGGTATCAAAATCGCCACGAGGAAAGTCTGTGCGACCAATAGACCCCTGAAACAATACATCGCCAACAACGGCTAACTTTGAAGCACGATGAAAGAAGATAACGTGCCCAGGAGTATGGCCTGGACAGTGGCGAACCTCGAGCGTTTCTTCGCCAAATTGAATTTCATCGCCTTGCTGTAACCAACGATTGGGGACAAAAGTATTTGCCTCAGGAAAGCCCATCATTTGCGCCTGATTAGGAAGAGATTGAATCCAAAAATCATCTTCTAAATGCGGCCCTTCGATTGGAAGCGACAAATCTTCGGCCAAAGCTGCCACACCACCCACATGATCCAAGTGCGCATGAGTGTTGATAATCTTAACCAGCTTTACACCCAGTTGCTGCACAGCCTGTTTGATACGATCAAGATCGCCACCCGGATCAACAATGACAGCCTCCATGGTTTTTTCACACCACAGTAAACTGCAGTTTTGCTGGTAAGGGGTAACGGGGATAACTTGAAATTTCACAATTCTTCTCTTATCAGGCGCTGAGCAACTCTTAAAAATGGTGCCCTAACTGTTGTAACATTGTTGGTATTGGCTGTGACACTCTAGGGCTAACTCCTAGGACTAACTCTATGCTGTCATTATGCCTAAACTGGGCATCGCCCACAGGGGCTTATTTTTACAATACATTGACCTGCATAAACAAACAATAATAGAGACAAAGGAATTTATATGAAAAAGCTCGCTGTCGGCTTGGCCATTTTCGCCACAATAGCCGCTGTTTTGATCGGCTTGGTACTGCCCGCTTATATGCTAGAGGCCAAAAACCAAGTACCAAAGCAAAATCCTAGCGACATCGGCTTAGCGTATGAAGACTTATATTTCGAGCCGAAGGACGAAAACATCAAACTGCACGCCTGGTGGATGCCCGCGACCGAAGCGAAAGCTATTTTACTGATGGTACACGGGGCCAATGGCAGCAAGGAAGGTCGCTTTCCCAACTCGCTGGCTATGTATAAAGCATTACTTGCCGAAGGCTATTCCCTACTAGCAATTGATATGCGCAACCATGGCACCTCAGGAAGAAGTGAGCTAGGCGAGCTAGGGATGGGCATTGCCGAGCGCCCCGACCTTATCGCTGCGCTCGACCAGATTGAACAACGCAACCCTGAACAATTACCGATTTTTAGCTTTGGATTATCGATGGGTGGCGCTGCTGTAATCCACCTAGCTGATATCGATAAACGCAGCCGCGGCTTAATTTTGTTTGATCCGATGCTTCACACCGAAGATGCGCTAGAACTAGGCGCTCAAGCCAGCACAGGTATTCCCGGCTGGTTGGCCGATATGGTTGTGTGGAGTACCTTGCAGCAGCGCGATTTTCACGCAAATGCTTTAGAAATTGCCCTTAAGCAAAATCTACCCACTTTACTACTGCAAGATGTTGGCGACCCAGTAACCCGCCTAGAACATGCCCAAACCCTACACCAGGCTAGACCAGCAATTAATTATGCTAACTTTGCCGACCCAGCTAGCGATCACTGGATTTATGAAGACCATGGCGCCTGGGGCACCCATGTTGCCGCCTTTTATTTTGAGCCTGAGCGTTTTATTAAGACTATTGTTGATTTTGTTGATCAGCATTCCAACTAAATGCTCTCCAGCAGGCTGTGCTAAAGGCAGGCTATTATTTATAAGCCTGCCACAGCTCTTCAAAGAGCGCAGAAAACTGTCGTAACAAATCGCGTTCGTAAGTCAGTACAATGTTCTCTTGGTTCTTGGTGGTCGCACTACGGGTCCAGTTAAAGCTGCCATTGATTAGCAGGCGACGGTCGAACAAAGCGAATTTATGGTGCATATGGTAAGGACTGTCGTCTAGCCTCAGCTCGACACCTGCAGCCTCTAAGCGATCTATATCGCTGCCCATATCGTGGGATTTATCATTATCACTGATTATTCGGACATCGATACCTTTGCGGTGCACCGCTAAGATAGCTTCGCTAATTTTGTCATCTGAAATCGTGAACACACAGATATCGATCTGCTCGCGGGCATTGTTAATCTGCTGAATAATGGCTTGGCGACAGGTATTACCAGGGCTAAAGTAAGCTTGGTCTGCCTTGTAGAAGCCACTATCTTGCTTACAAACTTTGACCACTTTCTGCAGCCATTCAAGAATAGCGGCTGGATTACCATCGTCTTTCGACATGGCATCTTTGGCCACATCAAAAGCTCGATTGCGCACAAAATTTCTCTCAGGCCCACTCAAGGCCTGTACAAAATCTCGCAGCTCTCGCCTTTCCTGATTATCCAGTCGATTATCTGATAAAGAATCTAATAACAGCTTTTCTAATTGAGGCTTATCCATAACGACGCCATACAATAGTTTTCGGAATCGTTCAGGATAGTGAGGGCTGGGGGCGAATTCAACCGCAAAGTCTGGCGGGCCGCCCCGATACTATTCCCCAGTACTATTAGATCGCCTGGGCGACCTCTGGCTGGCTAAGGCACTCTAACAAGCTATTGTTTGCTGAATTGACTCGAACAGCTTTTAAGTTTTTAGGGAAATCTACCCATGTGAAGCTGGCCGTTTGCGGGTGCATCAAGCGATAGCTGTTAAGGTTTTTCTTTTGATTGTGAGCAGAGCACTCACATTGATGTGGGTCCATGCAGAAGTCGAAGTCATAAATGCCCTCGTCTGCATTGGGCTGCAGCTTCGCAAGGCGCAAAATGGCGCTATCAGGCTGCTGACAGCAGTGCCCAAGGGCGACAACTACAAGATGCGGCAGTATCCCTTGATACTCTTCAATTTCAACCCTTTTAACGCGCTGTGAACTAATCATGGTATGCATCATCCTTTTATGCATGGTTCATTATTGTTGTTATCGGCCGTTGCTGCCGCTGACTTGAATCTATCCCCAATGATGGCTGGCAATGCTACGCCCATCTGCGCCATATAAACGTGAATGAATCGGCAGTTTGCATGATACAAAAGTAAAGCTGAGCCTAGTTTTGCAATCATTGCACCAGTAGACATTTTGGGCGCGCACCAGCACACAATCTATGTGCGACATCCTGTCAATATTCACCCTTTGCGCTATTACATTTGAATCTTACAATGGGACAAAACATTTTGAGGAGTTAACCATGCAAGCACTATTTGATTTACAAGGTAAGGTCGCTATCGTCACCGGCGGCTCTCGTGGTATTGGCGCTATGATTGCCCAAGGCTTTGTGGCCGCTGGCGCTCGGACCTATATCACGGCTCGTAAGCAAGCTGAACTGGAAGCCACTGCTGCTGAGTTAAGCAAGCAAGGCGAGTGTATTGCCATTAGCTCTGACCTGAGCACAATGGAAGGCATTGAAAACTTTGTCGCTGAGATTCAGGCCCGTGAATCACAAGTAGACATTTTGGTTAACAACGCTGGTGCGACTTGGGGGCAGCCTATCGATGAGTTTACTGAGCAAGGCTGGGATCGGGTGATGGATTTGAACACCAAGTCTATTTTCTTTTTAAGTCAGAAGTTGCTACCTCTTTTGAGAAAGGGCGCGAGTGCTGAAGATCGCAGCCGCATTATTAATATCGCTTCCATTAACGGTTTAACCAACCCTAACATGGAAAACTATTCCTACTCGGCCAGTAAGGCGGCGGTGATTCATTTAACCACTCATATGGCGGCACGTTTGATTAAAGATAATGTGTTGGTTAATGGTATTGCGCCTGGGTTTTTCCCAAGCAAGATGACGGCCTTTATTTTGGATCACGATGAGCAAGCGGCGGCAGCTTCGGTTCCGGCGGGGCGCGTGGGCACTCCGGAAGATGCTGCGGGCACCGCGATTTATTTAAGCTCGCGAGCTTCGGCTTTTGTGAATGGGCATACGATTGTGCTTGATGGTGGCCAGGTTGCTAATGCTCATTGATAACTAGCACCTGAAGCAAAGGGTAATGTGCTAGGCCGCTTTCATTCCTGTCAGTTGTTAATCAAAAACGCGATTAATGAAAAGATATTACGGCTTCGAAGTGGGGTCAGAACCTTTAGGGTTCTGACCCCGCTGGGCTGCCACTTGTTAGATCTTCTCTTGTATCAACATCTTTGTAGAAGCCAGTATCTGGGCAATCTATTTTTCTCATATCATTTGGATTTGCGCTTAGTATCGGCCTTGCCCCTTGATCGCCGTGCAGGTTATTAAATTCAGTTAAAAAATTGCGATGGAATATCGCGGGATTACCTAGCCTGCCTAGCTCTTGACTGAACGGTGCGAAGATTGAATTTTCTTGCCAATCTATTGCGCTCAAGAAAATTTCCAAAGCTCGGGCCCTAAGATATGGCATATCGGCTAATGCGAACAAGGTAAATGGATGCTCTTTACTTTGAGCATATCCCGCAGCAGCACGAACGGAAACCGATAGGCCTTCGCTCACATCTTCTAATAAAATCGTCGGTAAGGAGTATTGCTCTAGCTTTGTTATAAGCGCTTGATCATCCGCCCTTAAAAAAACTGTAGGAGATAAACCCAGCTCTAGGTATGGTTGCAAACTGTGCTCAATTAGTTTGCGGCCATCTGGCATTGGAGCGAGTAGTTTAGAGCTACCGAAGCGGCGGGAAAAACCGGCGGCTAAAAAGCAAACTTGCAAGCGCTCATTTAAATTGGATATGGAACTATGCATTTTTTACGGCGATGAGGTCGGCCAGAATTGATACCGCAATTTCTGCTGGGGTTTTGCTGTGTATATCTAAGCCAATTGGGGCTTTTAGCTTTTTCAGCTCGCGATCGCTAAAACCAAAGTGCTCCTGCAGACGTTCGCGACGTTTGGCGCTGGTTCTTACTGAGCCCATGGCACCGATATAGGCTGCCTTTGAGCGCAGTGCATACATCACGGCGAGATCATCGATCTTAGGGTCATGGCTTACTGTGGCAATAAAGCTATGGCTGTCCACCCCCAGTTCAGCCAACACATCATCGGGATATTGGCGATAAATAGGCGCCCAAGATTCTTGCCACTGCTCGGCATATTCAGGGCGTGGATCAATGACTACGCAGCGAATATTAAGCAGCTCGGCTAACTGAACTAGATATTGCGAAATGGGCCCAGCGCCAACGATATACAACTGCCAACGCGGCCCTAAAACATTGAGCCAACGCTCACCGTCCCACTGATGCTCTTGCCAGATATCACAATCTTGTATTTCACATTGTCCGCTATCGAGCTGGCTAAGCAAGGCTACTGTTTGGCGCTGCTTTAAAGCCTGCAGAGCATCGCCTAATAAGCTTTCCGTCACTGGCTGCACGTATAAGCGCATGCAACCACCGCAGGGCAATTGCAAGCGTGCGCGCTCTTCTTCGCTTTCGCCATACAGGCGAACTTCGGCCGATTGCGGCCAGTTTTCTTTTAGGCTTTCCAACAGCTCTTCTTCAATGCAACCACCAGAAACTGAACCCCAAAACTCACCACTTTGCGCAACAGCTAACAAAGACCCTACCGGCCTAGGCGAGCTACCAAAGGTCTCCATAACGGAAATCAAACACAACGACTTTCCCGCCTGAGTAGCAAGTAAGGCGCTGTGTAAAATATCTTCGTGTTCTGCTTGCACAATAAGCCTCTGTAAAAATTAAGCCAAACGCAAAGGCAGTTCGCGCAGACGCTGTCCCGTCGCTGCAAATACAGCATTGGCTACGGCAGGGGCAATTGGCGGCACGCCTGGTTCACCTGCGCCGGTAGGCGCTTGCGTGCTTGGCATAATATGCAAATCAATTTCCGGAGCTTCAGGCATTCGCACAACTGGATAATCGTGGAAATTACCCTGTTCAACAGCACCATCTTTCAAAGTAATAGAGCCACTGAGTGCCGCCGACAAACCAAAAATAATACCCCCTTCTAACTGCGCAGCGACACCATCGGGATTAATCACACGCCCGCAATCAGCCGCACAATACACTTTATGCACTTTAATTTGACCGGCTTCTACAGAAACTTCCGCAACCTGCGCTACATAAGAGTTAAAGCTGAAAACCCCAGCAATTCCGAGGAAGCGCCCTTTGACTGCTAATTTTTCACGGTCTTGCCAATTGGACATTTCCGCAGCTTTTTTCAAAACCGCAGCCAGTCTTGGCATATCATCACAGTGACTCAGGCGATAGGCCAGTGGATCTTCTTCTGCCACAATCGCCAATTCATCGAAGAAACCTTCTTTGAAAAAGCCACTAAAAGAATGTCCCACTGAACGCCAGAAACCTAAGCGTAAGCCAGGATCAACCGTAACCTGCCGCACGGTTTTGTTGGCAATACTGTATTCTTCCCATAGCCCCTCAATACTGCTGTGATCAACCGTCCAGTTTTCAAAAACGCCATGGCCACGCTTACTGATCCAATCGACAAAACCACCGGGTAAAAATTCCGGTAAAAACATGCCAGCCATTTCATCAATGGTATAACCGGTAATATTCGGGCCTACTCGGGTGACATCCCAAGCATCAATTTTACCCGCATCATTAATCGCCGCGCTCATGCGTGCCGAGGCCGCAGGGCGATAGAAGTCGTTACGCATATCATCTTCACGACTCCAAACCAGCTGAATGGGTAATCCAGAAGCATGGGCAATAGCAACAGCTTCAGCCACATAATCCTGATTTACACGGCGACCGAAACCGCCACCTAAAAAGGTGCTGTGCACTCGAATATTATCGCGCGGCACATCACAATATTCCGAAGCGACCGACTGGCTAGCATCAGGGCCTTGAGTCGGCACCCAAATATCAGCCACATCATCTTGTAACCAAACGGTACAGTTCATGGGTTCCATGGTCGCGTGGGCCAAATATGGCACATGATAATCGGCGCTGTGTTTTTTATTGGCGCTGGCGATGGCCGCCTTGCTATCACCTTGTTCAAAGGCGGTTTGACCTTCTTCGCTTAGAGCCGCTTCAAAGGTTTTACGTATATCAGCCGAGCTATGCTTTGCCAGCTCAGGCAGATCCCACTCTACCTGCAATTCAGCCAAGGCTTTTTTGGCCTGCCAGTAGTGCTCGGCAACGACGGCCACGCCATTAAAAATGGGGACGACTTGCTGTACACCTTCTAGATTTTTAACAGCATCGGCATTCACACTTTTTACCGTGCCACCAATTACCGGACAACGTAATAAGGCAGCGCGTTTTAAATTAGGAATATTTTGATCAGAGGCATTAATGACTGTGTCGCCACTAGGGCTGCCCACATCAATACCAAAGCGGGCCTTGCCAGTAACCTTGGCTAGCGCATCAATACGTTTTTGTTTTTTGCCGATAAAACGTAAATTGCCATTGGCTTTTAACACAACATTTTCAGGTGGCTGTAATTGGCTAGCTCGCGTAACAAAATCACCTAGACCGTAAGACTTCTCGGCGAACCATAATTTACCATCACGAATACTTAAGCTACCCGGATCCATATTGAGCTGCTCGGAGGCGGCCTGCAGTATCATTTCACGAGCAGTCGCGGCGGTTTTTCGAAGCGGCTCAAAGTGCGCCATAATGCTGGTACTGCCGCCCGTCATTTGCATACCAAACAATGGATTCTTGTACTCTTCCCCAACACCCGCATGCAATACTGTGATCATCTCTGGTGGAGTATCCAGCTCTTCAGCGATCAGCATAGTAAGGCCGGTATTGGTACCCTGCCCCATTTCAGCGCGGGGCATTAAAAAAACTATTTCTCCGCTCGGGGTAATTTGCAACACGCCATCACTCATCAAGGCATCACCTTGGCTGTACAACAAAGGCATATCACTGGCCAAAGTCGGCATACTTAACATTAAGCCGCCAGCACCCAATAATTTTAGAAATGAACGACGTGGTAAAGAACTGACAGAACGACTCATGACTCACCTCCAGCCACTTGAGGCTCAGACACTGTCGCCGGATCAAAATGCTGCACGGCCGCCACACTTTTAATGGCTTTTTTAATTCGTGGATAAGTGCCACAGCGACAAATATTTCCACTCATGGCAGCATCAATAGCGGCATCATCGGGCTTGGGGTTATTGGCCAATAAGGCCGAGGCCGACATAATCTGCCCTGGCTGACAGTAGCCACATTGCGGCACATTATGCTCTAGCCAAGCCTCTTGAACAGGGTGCAAATTCTCGTCTGAGCCCAAACCCTCAATCGTTGTAACAGCCTTCCCTGCTACAGCGGCAATAGGCGTGATACAAGTACGACTGGCGACACCGTCCACATGCATGGTGCAGGCGCCACACAAGCCCATACCACAGCCAAACTTACTTCCAGTGAGCTGAAAATGTTCTCGAATAATCCATAACAAAGGGGTATCGGCTGGCAAATCCACGGACACGGGCTCGCCATTGAGCTGAAATTCGATCATGAGCTAATCCTGCCTAAAGGCTTATTGTGTTCCAGGCTCGGTGGCCCAGAGTTTTTATAGACTTGCAGTCTAATTGAAGCCCCGTCAATCAGCGTCTTGTTTAACCCTTCTTTACCGAATTGGACATTTGTACAATTTAATCGACAAAATCAAAACTAGACATGAGCAATTCAGTCATAGCGCCAGCGGGAGCTGATAGCCCATGCCGCCGCCTACTTAGAATAACTACCGCCCTTTTAAACACCGGCCCCACGAGCGGCTTACACCGCAAACCCATCTGCTCCATTTGCGCCTGACAAAAACCCGGTACCAGGCACAAGCCTAAACCTTCGGCGGCCATTCGGCCTGCAGTGGTTAGCTGGTTCGCTTCATAGATACGCTCAGGCACGGCGTTTTGCTCTTGCATAATAGTATCGATACTGCGCCTAAAGCCCGAGCGGGCGTTTAGGCTAATAAAAGGGTAGCGCGATAGATCTTGCCAGTTGAGTTGCTTTTTCTTAGCCAAGACATGGCTAGGGGGAAGTGCTACCACAGCCCTATCACTGAAGAGCTGTTGCTGCTCAATGTCTTCGGGTATTTCTTGCTCAAAAGCAATACCGAGCTCTACTCGGCCGGAATGCACGGCAGAAAGCACATCCTCCATAACTATGTCCTCTAGGCTTAGATCGATCTCAGGGTACTGCTCGTGAAAGCGCGCCATTAACGCAGGAAATACGCTAGCCGCTAGCGATGGCATACAGGCCATCGCCAAGCGACCACGGCGCAACGCGAAGCGGTTATGCATTTCGTCAAAGGCACTTTCCCAGTCTTGCAATATGCGCTGGGCGATTGGGTAAAAGGCCTCGCCCTCTGGGGTGAGCGATACACTGCGAGTGCTGCGATTTATTAAGGGCCCGCCCAACTGCTCTTCCAGATTGCGGATAGTGATACTTAAGGCTGGCTGAGAAAGGTGCAGCTCACCACAGGCTTCGGCAAAGCTTCGATGTTTTGCTACCGCTACAAAGGCTCGCAGCTGCTTATGGGTAAATGATGGGCGCTGGCTCATAAAGTCGCCATTCTCCGTCTATTGAATACATTCAATATATTTAAAATATTTATCAATTATGAATTTTTTTATATTTGCTAAATATAGCGAATTCCACCAAGCTAGGCCACCTAAGCGCTAATGAGCGTGACTCTGACATAACAAAAAAGAGGTGGATGATGTCCGGTTTCAATAAGGTTGTCGGCAGCTACGAAGAAGCCATGGCCGGCCTAGAAGATGGCATGACGGTAATTGCCGGTGGCTTTGGCCTATGCGGCATTCCAGAAGGCTGTATTGCTCAAATCAAGAAGATGGGCACCAAAGAGCTAACCATTGTTTCCAATAACTGTGGTGTAGATGGCTTTGGCCTAGGTATTTTGCTGGAAGACAAGCAAATTAAGAAGATGGTCTCCTCTTATGTTGGCGAGAACAAGCTATTCGAAGATCAGCTTTTAGGTGGCGAACTGGAAGTTGAGCTAACACCTCAAGGCACTCTGGCTGAAAAAATGCGCGCTGGCGGCGCGGGCATCCCTGCTTTCTATACCGCTACCGGTTACGGCACCCCAGTGGGTGATGGTAAAGAAGTTCGCGAATTCGATGGCCGCAAATACATTATGGAAGAAGCCATCACTGGTGACTTTGCCATTGTGAAAGGCTGGAAGGCAGATACCTACGGCAATGTAATCTACCGCCACACCGCCCAGAACTTTAACCCAATGGCAGCCACCGCTGGCAAGATTACCATTGTAGAGGTTGAAGAGATTGTTGAACCGGGCGAGCTAGATCCGACCCAGATCCACACCCCAGGTATTTATGTGGATCGCCTGATTCAAGGCACTTTCGAAAAACGTATCGAACAACGCACCGTACGCGCATAAGGAGATTGATCATGGCTTTATCACGTGAACAACTGGCAATGCGCGTAGCGCAAGAATTACAAGACGGCTTCTACGTAAACCTAGGTATCGGCATTCCAACTTTGGTGGCCAACTATGTACCTGAAGGTATGGAAGTCATGCTGCAATCTGAAAACGGCTTGCTGGGTATGGGCCCCTTCCCTACCGAAGAGGAAGTAGACGCCGATATGATTAATGCCGGCAAACAAACTGTCACCACCATTACCGGCGCCTCTATTTTTAGCTCGGCCGAATCATTCGCCATGATTCGCGGTGGTCACGTAGACCTTACCGTTCTGGGCGCCTTTGAAGTTGATGTGCAAGGCAATATCGCTTCTTGGATGATTCCAGGCAAGCTGATTAAAGGTATGGGCGGCGCCATGGATTTAGTAGCGGGCGCGGACAATATTATCGTAACCATGACCCACGCTGATAAGCACGGCAACTCTAAGCTGCTTAACGAATGTACCCTGCCACTTACTGGCGCTGGCTGCATTAAGAAAGTAGTTACCGATCTAGCCTACCTAGAAATCGAAGATGGCCAGTTTATTCTAAAAGAGCGTGCCCCTGGCGTGAGCGTAGAAGAGATTGTTAGCAAAACCGGTGGCAAGCTAGTAGTGCCAGATAACGTTCCTGAGATGAATGTATAAGGCGCATCTTAAGTAAGATTTCCACGTAAGTAAGGGGTCTGACCCCATACTTAAGAAAGCGCTGCAGCTCATTAAGCTCAGTTATTTTTTAAGAACGGGGTCTGACCCCGGTTTTAAAAAGAAAGAATTTAGCAGTAAGTCAGATTTCCGTACGTAGGGCTCCTAAGATTTATTCGAAGGGGCCCTTTTTTTATCTAGATAAGTGAAGGGGTCAGACCCCACACCTAAGAAAACATAGCGGGTTATTGAGCCCAGTTATTTTTTAAAAGCGGGGTCTGACCCCGTTCTTGCCACATAAAGCTCGAATTTCTCAACAGACAAGGGGTCAGACCCCACATCTAAGAAAACATAGCGGGTTATTGAGCTCGGTTATTTTTTAAAAACGGGGTCTGACCCCGGGTGTGCGCCCCGAAAAAAGCACTCAGCAATAAGCCACAAGGTATCAATATGTGATACTTTTTACAGAGCTATTGACCCTATAGTTCAAGTCTCTACTATGAGCACAACTATCCACGACCACTACCCGAGCTTTAGAGCCTTATCATGAAATCCAGTCGCCAACTTAGTAAAGTCGTTAATATATTCCTCCATATCATCGCCTTGGTATTCACCTACTTTCTACTACAAGGCGGCTCACTCATCATTAAAAACCTGCCAAGCCGGCATACCAACATTCAACTAGAAGACTATTTGGACAAGGCGCAACTCTCGCAATTTGAGCAGCAGCAGGGCGACATCAGCCTAAAACAGGAAACCTTGGGTTTTCAGCGCCAGAGCGTACAAACCGAGCTGAGCGGTTTAAAAGAAGTATTGGGCATACAACAACAAAACTATAAAGAAATGCTGGCCTCGCGCTATGTCACAGAAGACAGCCAAAGCAACCAACAAGTAGAAGCTATACGTAAAAAGATCGAGCAGGGGCGAGTGGCAATTAGTACGGCAACCCAAAGCGAAAACCAACTGGAAAAACAGTTGCTGTTATTACGCCAAGATAGCGAAAAGCTACGCAAAGAAATCCGAGAGCTAAAATCGGATGCCCGCCAATTGATGCTCGAAGATGAACGCAGCAATACCCTAAAGGCATTTTTAATCCGCCTTGCCTTTGTGTTGCCCCTACTAGCCCTTGCAGTGTTTCTATTCAAACGCTATCGCGAGTCCAGCTACTGGCCATTTGTTTACGGCTGGGGCTACTTTTCGCTGTACGCCTTCTTTATTGAATTAGTGCCTTACTTCCCTAACTACGGCGGTTATGTACGCTCCATCGTAGGTATCGTGGCTTGTTTCTTGGTGGGGCGTTTCTTAATTAACAAACTGCAGGATTATTTAGAAAAGAAACGCGAAATGGAGCAGCGTGACGAAGAGAGCCGTCGCAATAGTTTACAAAACAACGAGCGCAACCTAGAAAACTCTTTCGAGAAAATTCACAAAGGTATTTGCCCGTCATGTGATCGTAAATTCGCCAGCCCGGATAATAAGTACTGTGTGTATTGTGGCTTGTGTATTAAACGCGAATGCGGATCTTGTAAGACATTGCAAATCAGCTTTAATCAGTATTGTTTGCAGTGTGGCGAGAAACACCTAGATGAAGAGCATGAGCATGAATGTGAGGGGCATGCGCCCCCGAGTTAAACTAAAGGGCTGCACGCTCAATGCTAAACATAGGGGCAGAACCGAGTAGATAAATTCAATGAGCTCTGACCCTATTACTCTGCAGCGAAGAAATCACACTCAGTCGTCGAAAAAATCTTCGCGAGCTTCTTCGATTAAGGCCTCATCTAGTTTGTGAAGTTCGACCAAATTTTCATATGGGTGATATTCCCCATAGTGCAGCTTAACTTGCTTGAAGAAAACGGCGGACCAAAATGGGTTAGATTTAATTAAATAATTACCCTCAAACGTAGCCGCCAGATAAAACTGCATTCCAACATCACCCGCCTTAGCAAATTTAACTAGATACTCAAGCATGCGCTGCCGGCGCCCCATCCACAGCTGTACGTCTCGAGCCGTGTTGACTTCACGACTCCCGACTGCAAATTGTAAGTTTGGTGTATATAAATACTGGGCATATATATCACCATTTACAGCCTGCTTTTCTAGTCTCTCGAATAGAGATGGGCTTCTACTTTCTTTTTGTTTAGAAACCCAGCGATTTATTTGCTCACAATCAATTTTTTCAACAAAGCCGACTTCACAGCGAAAAATTACATTCCTAAGCTTATCGACAGCAAATGCATTGTTATCTTCTACACCTTTTAAAAGATGAGTGACTGCCTCTATGGCTATGTCTTCATCTTTATTAGCCCGGATAGCAAATGCATCCCTGAGCTCTTGCATTTGCTCCTTCAATTCAGGCCAAGTGATTGCCAATTGCTGCACTTCATCTTGAGAAGCTGAAACTGCCAACTCCAACATTCTTGGCTTCGAAGGAATTCTTGTGTCGGCAAAGTTATCACTGTCCGTGACTCGTTGAGTCGGGGCACTTTGAGGGGGGCCTTGGTTTAATTCACCTCCACCATGAGCCTTGCTGTTGCCACTACTTGCGGTGCCAACCTCATTTACATCCTGAATAGCGGATTCTGAATCGACACCAGCCTTCAGCCAAAGCAATAGTATTCCAACTATGAGACAAGCGCACAGCAAGGCAAGTTTTACTTTTCCTATTAAGATTCTCATAGAGACCTATTGGTTATCACCTTCAAACAAGTCATATCTTGCTTGCTCTATTTCACCTTCATCCAATCCGTTTTTCGAAATCAAGCGCTGAATATCAAAGCTACCACTATTGTCTAAAGTCGACAGCTGACTGTAGAACACTGCGGCCCAAAAAGGCTGCGCTTCAATATAATCACTACTGTCAAATAGCTTCGCTAGCTGTTTGGTCGCGAGCGCTGACCCGGCCCTTGCGAACTTTAAGCTATAGCCAATCATTCTTAGGCGGCGCTGCAACCACAACTCGGTATCCCTGGCGGTATTCATATCAAAGCTGTCAACGGCACTTAGTAAAGAGGCGTGATAGAGAGACTGCGCTTGTAGATCACCCTGCAAAGCCAATTGGTCTAGCTTATCGATTGCTCTTGGCGTCCGAATGGATAGCCTATTAATGTCTGTACCATAAGTTCCTGTACAGGCGGGCTTATCTTTAAACCCACTCCTAAAGCATTCACCTATAAATTGTGTAAATAAAGCCAACTCATACACATCATCACTTTTATGGGCCTTATTTTCAGCATAGGTAGGGTTTTCATCGGGGTCTCCTTCTTGGGGAGCATCACCCTCTTTCATTGTGATGATTTCACCAATTTCTTCTATTAGTTCAAATTGAAAATTCTCAAAGCGCTCGACATTTGCTATCACTTCCGCATTTGGCTTATATGCTTGAGCCAGCAGCTTTAGTTGATTATTAATTGAGTGCTCGCTGTCTTTAAGGGTAATAGAAGAGCGGGATGAAAAGTTATTGCTTGAAGCATTAAATAGTTTTACAACATCAACCGACTCGGAGGGCATTGAGTTTTGTTGAGGCGAGTTGGTTTTAGTTAAGCGGCCATTAGATACATGCGTAACGCCTTTATGAGCCGCAGACTGTGTGGCACCTACAAAATAATGATAAGTGGTGTACGAAACAATTATGATTATAACAACAAATGCTAATTTCCTAAGCATAAACCTTCCATATTAGCCTGCTTTAAAGTTGACCTCGCACACACTTCAACTATATGGCAATTCGTATCACTGGCATTTAAAGATGCCCGAATAGATATTCGTAAACCACCTCTACCTCTGCCGCATCTATACCGTGCCTTAGAACAAAATCATCCGTGATATTATCAAATTCAAACAACAGTTCAGGGCTTTGCTCATGCAAATAACGTCCAATGGCCGCAGCCCGCACCAAATCTACAGGTCCATTTATACCAAAAAGAGCATCAAACATTAAACTCATTCCAGCTCCAGGGCTGCCCTGAATTGTTTGCTCCATAAGGTGAGCCCTAACGCGATCACGCCTAGCAATCCACTTTTCTGGGAAAGCCCGGATATTTACATCTTCGGACTCAATGGCATCTTCGAGAACTGCGTAATACAAATAGCTGGCTAATTCGTCTCCTGAAAGCACTAACTTCTCATATTCATCAAATAAGCTAAAATTAGGGTCTTCGAGTTTCTTATCCAATCGCCAGCGATTGATCTTGGCGCAATTTCCCTCGATCATCTCCCTAAATTTGGTACGGCAATTGGCGTGAATATGTAGAAAATTAACAATAGCCGAACTATCCCCTTTCTCTAGCAGCTGAACATAGGAATCAAATTCCGCATCAGACCAAAGTTCCGAGCTAAACAAGGATAATTGATTATTCGCTTTTTCTTGTAGAGCTTTCCAGTGCTCCTGTGTGTATACGAAGGTACGGGATGCAGTGCTAACAGAATCTCTTTCTGCTTGCTTAGCGTCTGATTTTTTCCTTTCTACCTTCTCGGGCTCGTCAGGCGTTTCTACTTTCAGGGTATCGCGCAGGCTAGGATTGGGCTTTTGATTTGATTGCGGTGAGGCCAGATCATCTACAGTCGCATTTTCATGGCCACCAAAAAAGAACAAGCCTATCGCGGCAAGCAACAAGAATATTGCCAATGAGATAGCTTTATTTTTCTTTAAATTAAACACAAACAATCCTTGTTAACATTGCCAGAAGAATAAAGTTTCAGCCAGCGTGTGTAGAGGCAGAGCCGTAAACTCTGCTCCGCAAAAAACTAACGCTTAGAAAACCGCTCCATATTTTCCTGGCGCTTCTTATCACTCTTTTTCAGCATAACATAAGTTGCACCGGCCCCGCCGTGGTGCTTTTGTGCGGAATGAAATGCTAAGACGGCATCTATCTGGGGCAGCCAATGGGCCACCGCACTTTTAATTAAGCCAGAATCTTTACGGCCTTCACCTTTGCCGTGGGTTATCAGGGCGCAGCGGATATCATGCTCAATACAGTCTTTAATAAATTGATAGACCGAGCGGCGAGCCTGTTCTACCGTTTTGTGATGTAGATCTAAGCGAGCCTCAATTTGGTATTTACCTAAGCGTAGGTTCTTATACACCCCATGCTGCACACCTGGACGCTGGTAGCCAATAATCTCTAGCGGATCAACCGGTTCAATGCACTCATCGGACAGCGGATCACCTTGGTGGCTGGGCATTTCTTCTACTGCCGCTTTTTTACGATGCTCTAAACCCGGATTGCTGGCGCTCTCGGCCTTTAGATTTACGCGCTTAGGCTGCTTAATAGGCTGAACATCGGCCATGCTCTGGCGAAAAAAATCTTCGTCGTCACTCATTGCTTTGCCTGTATTAACTTACTTCGCTTACCAGTGCCGCACCATAGCCATCCTTGAACTCTGGCGGCATGCGACGCGGTCGACCGCTGCTCATTTCAATACAAACCACTTTCCATTGGCCACGTAACATAGTTGCGCCATCACTTAAGCGCACGATTTGAAAGCGACGTGTCATGCTGAGCTTGCCGTCACTTTCCGTTAGCCAGGTGGCTATTCGCAATTCATCACCTAATAAAGCGGCTTGCATATACTCGTATTCGGCTTTTTGAATCGCCATCGCTCTATCTAACTGACGATAAGCTTCAATATCTAAACCCAAATGGCAAGAATGTCCCCAGCCGGCCATTTCGCACCATTTCACATAGACAGTATTATTGGCGTGATTGAGGCCGTCAATATCGTCTTCAACAACTGTTATATCAACCGTGTGAGGGCTCGGGAAATCCCATTCAATGTCAGTCATGAAAAATCCTTATAAACCCCGCTGCCATTCCTGTCGCAATGGAATCATTCCAGGTTTATTGATAGCGGTGCGCACCGTATCTAATAGCTTGCCTTTATCCTTGCCTAGCACACCTTTTAACACTAGGTAATTGGATGCATGGTCGCTGCGGAAAATCGTTTTGTCTAATTCTAGATTATCCAACAACAGCTCCATCTCACGGAATAATTCCAGCTGCTCTAATTTGCGCCAAGGAATCTCAAAGGCCTCTTCAAAGTCCTCACTGCCCCTTGGAAACTCGACAACTAATGTTGATAGGTAATCGGGCTGGGCGGCGTTCATTAATTTTGCAGAGCTAATAGCGTGCTGCTCACTCAAGGTCGGGCCACCCAAACCATTAAGTATCATCACCGAGCTTTTCATGCCGGCCGCTTTAATTTTATGCAGCGCATCTAGGGAGCTATCAAAGCTCTCGCCTTTACGAACCCGAGCCAAAACCTCGTCATCACCAGATTCGCAGCCGACGTACATTAGGCTAAGACCCAACTCTCTGAGCTCTTGTAAGTCGTCGACAGATTTATTCTTTAAATTGCGAGGCAAGCAATAACTAGACACTCGGCTGATGTGGGGAAAGTACTGCTTAATTAACAGCAGGATTTCTTTGAGGCGGCGAACCGATAAGGTCATCGCATCACCATCGGCTAAAAAGATTCGCTGAACAGGGTAGCCAGCCTCGGCGATCTGACGTAACTCCGCCTCGATCACATCGGGCTTCTTAGGTTTAAAACGCTTTTGCTCCATGGTGTACATTTCGCAAAAGGTGCACTTATTGTATGAGCAGCCATTGGCTACTTGCAGAATAAGGGACTTCCACTCGCTAGGGGGCCGAAAAACCGGCTCGATATAGTTTAGAGGATACATATCAGCTGATTTCGTTTTCGAATTCTTCTAATAAGTCCAGCGGCTCTATCTCCATGCCTTCCATTTCACTATCCCAATTGATACCCACTAGATAAACGTCTTCATGCATACCAGGCAGCCATTTATCCATAAACTCTTCTACCGATACTGCGACGGGCTGATAAGCCGACCAATCCTCTACACAGTGGGCCTTGGCAAATTCGGGCTGGCTCCAAAATGGCATAACGTCCGTTTCACCATATTGCTCCGATGGGCATAAAGCCCAGCCTTCTGGGCCTTCCAAGCCCCAAACGCAGCCAGTTTCTAAGGCTTCTACGATAAATCGGTCGAAGTTTTCTTCGATATTGGATGACAATGCTTCCGTCATGGGGCTCTCTTCTAAATCAGGCGGTATAAGTTGTTTATTGTACTGGATTTTAGGTGCTGGGATGAGCTTTTATAAGGGCCTTTACATGGATATATCCATGGACATATTCATGGGTATAGTGCAAAACGCTGATTTTCACTGGCGGTATGGCTTGGTGCTGCGCTTTTAACGTACACTTGGGCACCAAATGCAGAAAACAGTACTCAGATGATACAGTTTTGCGCAAGGAATAGACTGTAAACATAAGGAATGCCCATGTCAGATTCCCAATCACCCTCCACGGACGAGCCAATTAGCACGCCGGCAGCGAGCTCTCCCGAGCCACAGTGGCAACTGATAAAATTTCACGGCAATGGCGGCGAGTATTTTCGCATTTGGATTGTCAATTTAGTATTAACCTTGTTGACCCTCGGCATCTACTCAGCTTGGGCTACAGTGCGTGAGCGCCGCTATTTTTATGGCCATACCGAAGTTGCCGGCGGACGATTGGACTTTCACGGCAAGCCGCTGCAGATTCTGCTAGGTCGAATTATTGCTATTGTGCTTTTAATCGGCTGGTCCCAAGGTGCATTACTCCATAACGCCATCCCCTTTATATCGGCCGCTATTGTTCTTGGCCTGTTGCCTATGTTTATGGTGCGCGCTTTAGGCTTTCGTTTACGCCACACCAGCTTGCGTAATATTCGCTTTGGGTTCAACGGAAAAATCAGTGATGCCTACAAAGCGCTTTGGCCTTATTTGGTTGCCCTATTAATTGCTGCAGCCGGAATTATCCACATCAGTAATGAAATCCTGGCCTGGAGCGAGGATATGGAACAGCGCGCCGAGCAGCGCTATGAAGAGCAGGCTGAACAAGAGCTACTTGAGGAGAGCGAGTCAGCCGTCACTGAGTACAACTATAATGAAGAAGATGGCAGCATAAGTCCTGAATTCTCTGCAGACGATATTCAAGATGACGCCCAAAGCGGTGAAGACATCGATCCATTTGAAGGCATGGAAGACTTTACCCGCTTAATGGGCTTCTATGGTCTTATCGTAATGGCCATGTGTTTTATCTTTCCACTGTTTATTTGCGATGTTCGCAACTTTAATACCCGCCATAGTCAGTATGGCCAGAGCACATTCAATGTCGACTTAAAGCGCGGCCGTTTTTCTGAGCATTTTTGGATAGCCTTCGGTATATCCATTGCCGCGGGTATGGCCGTTATGCTCATTGGCGGCATTATTGCCGGAATCGCAGCAGCAATTATTTTTGGTTTTGGCATCGAGTTCGAAGGCGGCGCCAGCATGGCGATACTGATCACCCTTGCCATTGTCTTTGTTTATGGATTGATGATCGCATCTTATATGGCGGCGTATGCCTATTGGCGCGGTCGTATTTTTAATGACACCTTTGACACTCTCACCTTGGCCGATATCAAGTTTCGCTCAAACCTCAGCATTTATGCCTATGCCAAGCTCTGGGTGATCAATACGGTATTGATGGTGATTACACTGGGCTTTGCTTACCCATGGATTAAAATTCGCATCTTAAAAATGCAAATTGAAGCCATTGAATACTGCGGTGATAGCGATCAATTTATTGCCCACAATCAGCAACACACCAATGCTGTAGGCGATGAAGTTGGCGAAGCCTTTGATTTTGACTTCGGGTTTTAATACAACATGAGCCTAACCGGGAAATATTATCGAGCCCATAGCTCTGAGCAAGTTTCAGCGAAGCTTTTCAACGAAGGGCAACGTTTACGCTTTCAGAGCAGTGGCGAAATACTGCAAGAGCTGTCTATTGAGCAGTGCCAGCTTTCGGCCCCAATTGGCCGCATGCCCTATCGCATTGAATTGCCAAATGGTGATTGCTTTGAGTGTGAAGATCACCAGGCTATTGAAGTAATTTTTGCAAAACCCAGCGCTTCGCGGCTAGTTCACTATTGGGAAAAAAGCCGCGGCTTTGCACTGGCCGCTATGGTAATGCTCCCCGTCATTGCCCTACTGTATATTAAAGTGGGCATGCCGCTGGCAGCGAAAGTGCTAGCCCCTCAAATACCCAAAGAGGCCTTGCTGGCTTTAGATAATCAGGCCTTGCAGCAGCTTCAAGGATATTTCAACGAAAGCAAACTCGATGAGGATGGCAAGCGCCTGCTAGAAAACGCTTGGCAGCGCCTACCCAATCAACAGCGCTATACCCTATTAAGCAAAAGCAGTCCCGGCATCGGTGCTAATGCCTTCGCCTTGCCAGGTGGCCACATACTGGTAACCGATGAATTGGTAACGGCACTCAATAATGAAAATGAGATATTGGCGGTATTAGCTCATGAAGCCGGCCATGTAGAGCAATATCACGGTATCCGCAATATCATTCAATCTTTGGGTACCGTCGCATTGCTCTCAGTTATTGTAGGTGATGTCAGCGTTTTAGCGGAGACAGTGCTTGTTTCCGGCCCCGTTATTTTCCAGCAACTCTCTTATAGCCGCGACCTTGAACGAGAAGCGGATCATTTCTCCATTGAGATGCTAGAGCAAATCAATGTGCCCAGCAGCTGCCTCGGCGCTGGCCTAACTCATCTTATGGCGGCTCATGATATTACGCTCGATACAAACAATGTCGGCGATATCGTTATTGAAGATGCAAAACCGAAAGAGCAAGAGCCAATTGATGCTGCCGAGCTTTTAGAAAAATTGGAAAGTGACGATCCAAAAAACAATACCAGCACGACAGGACCTAACAGCGACAAGGCAGAAAAAGATAACAAGGAAGAAAAAGAACTCGATTGGAAAGAGAAGCTGAAAAAACAAATGGGCTGGGACGAAGAGTTTGACCTTAGAGACGCCTTAAACTACCTCAGCACCCATCCAGGCACTGAAGAGCGAGTTCAATCTGCTGGAGGCATAGACTGCCCTGCGCCACAGTAAGTGCTTATTTTAGATGGGCAGCAATGCCCATCATCATTTTATCTAAAGCTCCGCGATTATTTTCAGCAACCTCTAGGGCAGCCGTCGACATAGTTTTTACCTGCTCGGGCTCATTCATTAATCGCTTCCAGTGATCGGCCAACTCTGCAGCATTTTCCACTTGCAGCAATGCACCAGCTGTTTGCAAAAGACTATTCGCCTCTACAAAGTTAAAACAGCTTTTACCGGTAACGATGGGTAAGCCCCATGCTGCGGCCTCAATCATATTGTGACCGCCGCGATCCACCAAACTGCCACCAATAAATGCAGCATCAACAGCGCCAAAGAAACACAACATTTCCCCCATGGTGTCCCCCAAGATAACTTGGCAGTTATCTTCTAGGGCCTTGCTGCTTTTAGTTTCACTGCGGCGCTGCATGTTCAGGCCTTGCTCTTCAATTAAGCGAGCAACCTCATTAAAACGCTCGGGGTGACGAGGAACCAGCAACAAACGGGCCTGTGGCTCCTGCTGTAGCAGCTGGCCAAACGCTTCAAGGATAATTTCATCTTCGCCCGGATGAGTGGAAGCGGCGGCAATGAGGAATTTTTCTTTACCCGCTGAGCATTCGCGCCACTGCTGCTTTAGTTTTTTGGCCTGCTCACGCAGCTCATTATTTAATTGCAAATCAAATTTGATATTGCCACTGACAACCGTGCTTTCAGCCTTTGCACCTGTACTAATAAAGCGCTGCCGATCTGCTTCACTTTGGGCATACACCCCGCTTAAGGCAGCGAACATTGGAGCACTTAAGGCGGAAACCCGCTGATAGCCCTTCGCCGAGCGCTCTGATAAACGCCCATTTAGTAGCAAACTGGGTATGCCTCGCTTTTTACAAGCCGCCAATAAGTTAGGCCACAGCTCGGTCTCCATTACCAACATAAGCTCTGGCTCTAGTTTATTTAAAAAGCGTGCGACAGCATCGGGCAGATCATAAGGCAAGTACACATGCGCCAGTTGGCCTGCAAAACGATCCTGCAGTAAAGCCGAGCCAGTCGGTGTAGTTGTAGTCACCATTAGCTGATGATCAGGGTAGTCCTCTAACAGGCGCTTTATCAGCGGGCTGGCCGCGATCGTCTCGCCTACCGATACCGAGTGCAAACATATCACTGGGCGCGAATCTGTAAGCTTTGGAAACAGCCCAAAACGCTCCTGCCATCGCTTAGCGTAGGCCGGCGCCTTGATGGCACGCCACAGCAAGCGCAGTAAAACGGCCGGCAGGGCAAGGTAAAAGATTAGGCTGTAGAAAAAACGCATCGGGCTAAAGCAGACTCTTAATTAATTCACGTTATAATAAAGCAATCTGCCAATACCATACAGTAGCTGCACGCAGCTCAGCACTCGAGGCTCAAAGACCTATGGCATCAGCCCCCATCAAACTGGATACCGCCATTATCGGCGGCGGCATTGCTGGCTTATGGCTACTAAACCGCCTGCAGCAACAGGGCAGGCACTGTGCATTATTTGAGCGAGAGGCTCTTGGCGCTGGGCAAACCTTAGCTTCACAAGGAATGATTCATGGCGGCATCAAGTACACCCTAGCTGGCGCACTTAGCGGTGCCTCCGAGGCGATTGCTGATATGCCCCGCCGCTGGGGTGAGTGCTTTGCTGGCACGGGCGAAATCAACTTACAATCTGCCAAGCTGCTGAGCGAAGACTTCTATATGTTTTCTAGCCAGCTGAGCAGCTCTAAGATCAGTACTTTCTTTGCCAGCAAACTTACACGCGGGCGCGTGGAGCAAGTGAAAGGCGCGGATTTACCCGCGCTCTTCCAAGGCCAAAGTAGTGCACAAGTCTATAAACTTTTGGATATCGTTGTAGATACGCCTTCATTACTTAAGGCACTTAGCGAGCCTTATCGGGAGAGAATTTTTAAACTACCAAGCAAGCACCACTGGCTTAAAGAAGCTGATAACGCACAGCTTTGCCTCACCGATGAAGATGGTGAAGAACAGATTATTCAAGCCAATAATTTTGTATTTTGCGCTGGCGAAGCTAATGCCACTTTACTGGAAAACCTAGGCCTGAAAAAACCCACCATGCAGCTAAGGCCATTGCAGCAGGTCTGCGTAAAACATAACTTACCTTTTCGTTTTTATGGCCATTGTATGGGTGCTGAGAGCACTCCACGCTTAACCATCTCTAGTCACTCTTGCGAAGATGGCGAGCAGGTATGGTATTTGGGCGGCAGCCTGGCAGAAGCTGGCGCTAAGCAAAGCCCTGAAGAACTCATTGACCAGGCCAAGCAAGAGCTGGCTGAATTATTCCCTTGGCTGGATTTTAGTAAGGCCCAATGGTGCAGCCTTCCCATTAATCGCGCTGAGCCTAGGCAGAAGGGTTTGGTAAGACCAGACAAGGCCTTTGCCGAATGTGCCGCAGGCATTAATAATGTTATCGTCGGCTGGCCTACTAAACTGGCGCTTAGCCCGAACTTTGCCGATCAAGCTATCGAGCAACTTAAAGCGGCGGATCAAACTCTAAGCCAACAATCTACTCTACCCAATTTACCCGAAGCTAAAATTTCTAAAGCACCTTGGGATAAACTTTTTCCATCCAAAGAAGACCTTAGCTCATGAGCCATGTTCTGCTTCCTCAAAAAAACGCCCCAGGCTTAGACTTTAATATCAGTCCTCTGGGACTTGGCACGGTGAAGCTTGGCCGGAATCAGGGGGTAAAATATCCAAGTGCTTTCGAGTTACCGAGTGATGCCGAGGCGAAAGAGTTATTAGCCACTGCAAAATCCTGCGGGATAAATCTTATCGATACTGCGCCAGCTTATGGCAGTAGCGAGGAGCGTTTAGGTAAGCTTTTAAAGGGGCAACGTGAAGATTGGGTGATTGTTAGTAAGGCAGGTGAAGAGTTCGATAATGGTGAATCCAGTTTTGACTTTCGACCTGAGCATATTCGTAAAAGTGTTGAGCGTAGTTTAAGGCGTTTGAATACGGATTATATTGATATGCTTCTGCTACATTCTGATGGCAATGATTTAGATGTTATTTCTCAGGGTGGTTTGGAAGCACTCGCTGAGCTAAAACAAGCTGGTCTAATTCGTGCCACGGGCATGTCTACCAAAACGGTTGCCGGTGGCATTGCTGCTGCAAAGCAATCAGACTGTGTGATGATTACTTACAATTTGAATGAAACAGCTGAGGCTGAGGTATTGGATTTTTGTGCCGCTAATCATAAAACAGCTCTTATCAAAAAAGCATTAGCCAGTGGGCACATTGCCCATAACAATCAAGCTAGTGGTGTTGCGGAAAGTATGAAGTTTGTTTTTTCGCATCCTGGCGCGACGGCGGCGATTATTGGGACGATTAATTTGCAGCATTTGGTGGGGAATGTTGAGAGTTATATGCAGACTATGAACAATGGCTGAGACTGCCCGATTTCAGTCCTTGTGGAAGCAGATTTGAAACACGCTTAAACCATCCGCGGGCGCTCGACTTCGAGGCGTGGATTCGCACCATCCGGGTGCTCAGCCTTCGGCCAAGCCCAAATTTTCTCCGGGAAAATTGGTCATACCTCTCTACGGTTTCAAATCTACTCCCACAAGAACTAAAATCTACTGCGCAACAATCTTCAATATGCCACCAATCTACACCACCTTAGAGACCGGCCCGGTCAACCCATTACTAGAACTCAAAATCTGGCACCAAGTGTCAAAACAATACATTCAATTGCGAACCACTTTCATTACCATAGCCCATGAGATAAATATAAAGAGTGAGCTCCCCCTATGTACGATTACATTATCGTTGGCGCCGGTTCGGCGGGCTGTGTTTTGGCCAATCGCCTATCGGCCGATCCTAAAAATCGCGTTTGTTTGATTGAAGCCGGCGGTAGTGATCGCAATCCATTGGTTTATACCCCGCTCGGGGTTTTGGCCAGTTTAGCGGGCGGCTTGTTTAACTGGTGTTATAACTCCAGTGCACAGAAAACCCTTAATGGCAGAGAGATTTATTGCCCAAGGGGTAAGGTGCTGGGTGGTAGTAGCTCGATCAATGCCATGCTTTATGTGCGCGGTCAGAAGGAAGATTACGATAGCTGGGCGGCCGCTGGGAATAAGGGCTGGAGTTTTGAAGAAGTACTGCCCTATTTTAAGCGTTCGCAACACCAAGAGCGTGGTGCTAATGAATTGCATGGTACTGGCGGCCCACTAAATGTGGCCGATTCGCGCAGTCAGCATGCCTTGAGCCAGGCCTTTATCGATTCTGCCGTAGAGCAAGGTGAAAAAGCGACTCAGGATTTTAATGGTGCCGAACAAGAAGGTGTTGGTTGGTTTCAAGCTACTCAGAAAAACGGCTTGCGCCATAGTGCTGCAGCGGCCTATCTTCACCCAGTACTTAAAGAACGCAGTAATTTAACACTGATCAGTAAGGTACATGCCAGCAAGATTATCTTTGAGGGGAAATGCGCAGTTGGTGTTGAGATTATTGAAGGGAATCAGCGCCGCATATTAAAGGCCAATAAAGAAGTTCTAATTAGCTCGGGTGCCTTTGGCTCTCCACAGTTATTGCAGCTATCAGGTATTGGCGACAAAGTTGAGCTTGATAAGCATGGCATTGAAACTGTGCATGAATTGCCGGGCGTCGGGCAAAACTTACAAGAGCATGCCGATGTATTGATCACCACCAAGGAAAATACCGGTACTAGCTTGGCGCTCACTCGCCCTAAAGCACTATGGAATTCTACCAAAGCTTTTTTCCAATTTATTTTTGCTCGTCGCGGCAATTTAACTTCTACTGTGGCTGAAGCCGGTGGCTTTATCAAAGTTGGAGAAAGCGCTGAACGACCCGATATTCAGTTACATTTCTCGCCTGCCGCGATGGGCGACCATGGACGTGACACCAGCTTTTACAGTATTTATGGTCATAGCTTACATGTCTGTGTATTGCGCCCGAAGAGTCGTGGCAGCGTTACCTTGGCCAGTAAAAATGCGACTGATGATCCTGTTATCGATTTGAATCTTCTCAGCGAAGCTGAAGATATGAACTTGCTAGTCGCCGCCGTAAAACGTGGTCGCGAATTATTACAAGGGGAAGCCTTGCGCAAAGTCAGCGGTGCTGAAATCACCCCGGGATCTGCCCGCCAAAGCGATGAAGAGATTGAAGCTTATATTCGTGAAAATGCCAGCCACATCTACCACCCTGTAGGTACTTGCAAAATGGGTAATGATGAAATGGCGGTAGTTGATGACAACCTTTGCGTTCATGGCGTAGAAGGCTTGCGAGTTATCGACGCCTCGATTATGCCAACTGTAGTTAGCGGCAATACTAACGCGCCGACCATGATGATAGCTGAAAAGGCATCGGATATGATTCTTGCCGCTAACCGGTAGTTAAAGAACATTTTTCCAGCTAGACCTAAGATACAGTGAACTTATTATTTGCCTGTTTATAGATCACGTACTACAGTGAATCTATAAACAGGAGTAGACTTTTGCGCATTAAAAACTGTATTTTTTCCGATGTACAATCAATCTATTTGATGGTGCAGCTATCACTACTTGGCACCCTAGTCCTCTCGTCTTACTCTTATGCCTATGAAGACAAACCCGTTATTAATTGGGTGGCGCTCGACATTCCACCGTTTGAAATTTCCTATGGCCCCAACAAAGGCAAAGGGTATGTAGATCGGATACGAAACCGTTTCATAAAAGAATTACCTCAATACCGTCATAGCTCACCCACCTTGGTAAATCAGCAGCGTTTTTTTCGGTTGTTATCTACCGGTGATTACTGTCATTCAACGATGCGGCGTACAGACGCATTCAATAAAATTGCGATTCAATCCATACCCCATTTCACTGGTTTTTCAGACGTTATTATTACATTTGAAAAAAATGCCCAAAAGCTCAGTAAATACGGTGTTCCAGTTCCACTCCATAAAATCTTAAAAGATGGAGACTCTAGACTTGGGGTTCCCTCGCGCACAATGGGAAAAATACTAGATGAGATTTTTCGAGAACACGGAACTGAGGAAAACCTATTAACCCGCAGTAGCTCACAAGTAGGAAAGGAGTTATTGACACTACTTCAAAAGAATCGAATTGACTTCACCATTGATTACCCAAGTGCAAAGAGAAGTTGGGAAACCAACCTTCAGGCCAAAGGCTTGATAAGCCTTCCCATTAAAGAGCTCGAGGAGTTAATACCAATAGGCTACATTACGTGCAGCAATACTGAACTGGGTAGGCAAATTATTAAGGATAGTAATAGGGTAATCTACAGATTATTAAAGGACCCGAAATATGTACAGGATTTCATTCTAAATGCCTACCCTAAAGAGTTACAGCACATCGTACAAGAAAGGGTAGAAAACCACATTCAGCCAGCGCTTGAAAGATACCGCGAATCCACCGAGAAAGACTCAGCTGCTGTTAATTAGACTTATATTAAGTTACAGACTAAATTGTTTTTTTAGAGCCTGTACCTGTCTTCGACTCACCTCTATTTCCTGCCCGTTTTTGAGCATCAACATCAAGCTGCCCGTGCTCATACCTTCTTCCACCTGAGCAATTGCATCTACACGGACAATGTCGCTGCGACTCGCCTTGAAAAACACATTACTATCTAACTTTTCTTCTAGACGACTTAAAGAGCTTTGTATAAAAGATTTTTCACTTTCCAGGTGAACGGCCACATGATTGCCAACCGCTTCAAATCGCTGAACATCTTGCAAACGCACTATTCGGTAGTCGTGCCCAAATTTTAGGAGAAAACCATGGCTTTCTGGTAGCTGTTCTACTGAGGCCGCCTTTTCTTGCTGGCCGTGATAAGACTTGTCAGCTAATGCCAAGCGTACCTTAGCAATGACCTGGTCTAAGCGACTAGGATTAACAGGCTTTAACAGATAATCAAAGGCATTTAAGTCGAAGGCTTCAAGCGCGTGTTGACTGTATGCGGTACAGAACACAAACAAGCTTTTGTTTCCGGCACTGGCTACCAACTCGATACCGTCCATTTCGGGCATACGTATATCAACAAAGACGGTATCGAAACTCTCTTGCTGTAGGATCTCCAGTGCCTCTTTGCCATTGGCAGCCTGTTTAAGCGAGCTTATATCATCATAGCGACCCAGTAGGCGCTCTAGCTCTTGGCGAGCGAGCGGCTCATCATCAACAATCAATAACTTCATGGTATTGGAATCTCCACTACAGCAGTAAACTGCTGTGCATGTTTGATGGATAGTGTAGCTTGATCAGCATAGAGTAGCTGCAGACGTTTCTCGATATTTTTTAATCCAATACCATTACCTTTTTCGGCACTCTTTTCGGGCAAGCTATTGCTAACCGTTAAACGGAAGCGACCTTCGTCAACTAGCTTCGCTTCAATATCGATTACGCCAGCTTTACTTGAAGGCGCGATACCATATTTAACGGCGTTTTCTAATAGGGTAAGCAATACCAAGCTTGGTATCTGCACCGTACCGATATTGGGCGCTACATCCCATCTAACGGTTAAGCGCTCCTGCAACCTCAGCAGTTCAATTTTTAAGTAACTCTCAGCTAGTTCGCACTCTTGCTCAAAACGGCTAAGCGTTGCAACCTCGGCGTGCATATGAACTCGCATTAGCTCTGAAAGCTGGGTAATGGTTTCGGCCGCTTTATCTTGATCAGAGTAAACCAAGGCTCGAATACTATTGAGCGTATTGAATAGAAAATGGGGGTTTATCTGGTTTGCTAATTGCTGTAAACGTGCGATTTCAAGCTCACGAGATAATTCAACACGCTTGCGATAGAAATGCCAAGATAGATATACCGCAGCCCAAAAGAGAAGAAATGCATATTGCTGCCCCGCATAAATCACATAGGCTGAAGTAGATCGATTGTGGCTAGAGGTCTCACCGGCTTTATTAGTAAACTGGATACTATCGATATCAAAATCCGAAAAATCCGAAACACTGGCGATGCCATACATTAACAATGACATAGCACCCGCAACTGGAACACAATAGAGGAATAGGCCCGCAAATGAAGTTCCATTTAGCCCTGAACGCAGGATTCCTAATCGAAGAAAAGGCCGCATACAAACATGGCAGATTACCACGATCATTAGAGACTCGCCCAGAAGACGAAGCAGCAGCATTAAACGATCCCTAGCAATGTCCTCTAGGAAAAGCTCCATAAGAATAAAGCCACTGCTGACATGAACTAATACAATAATAAAGCAGGCAATTTTATAGGCAGTGCTTGGCTGGCGACATTCAGCCAGCCAAACGCTAAGGCGCTGTGACATATCCATGATAACCATTGTTGCTGATTAATTTCTTCTAGGCAGCATAGCAATGCCCAGGCCCCTAGGTAAACGGCAATTAACATTTTTCCTCTTCCTGCTTACCACTCACTGCCCAAGCTAAGACGCCAAACCAGGCAATCCAAGATAAGCCTGCTGGAATATTCGCCAGTAAAATCTTTTTCTTGCTTTCGCGCCGCAATACAAAGGCAACTAAACTCGGTAAAAAGTAGATCGCCAAAAACAAGGGAATAAAGATCAACAAGAAAGCCCCGTGTTCGGTCCATAAGGCTGTGCTATCAAACTGTGAAAAACGCTCTAACATGGTGGTGCTCCTTCAGTACTCAATGTGTTTGTTGAGTTTGTATCTTAGAAGGGCTGAGCTTCGATTAGAGAGAAAAAGTGAATTTCGGTCGAAGGGCGTGATTTTTGGTATTAGGCTGAATACGAAGGAAGGATGGGGTCAGAACCCTATGGGTTCTGACCCCGATATTAAAGCCGAGTGATTACAACTTAGGCAGTGGCTGCCCAGGAACCCAAGGGGCACCTAGCGCTTGCAGCTGCTGCTCAAAAGCTGGAATCTTAGTATTGCGCAGCTCTTCCAAAGCATCACGCAACTCACCCAGCTCTCCCTTAGCAATAGCAACACTCTGCTCAATCGCTGGAGTTGGGCCATAGGTTGAACGGAAGGTGCCGATTTGAGCATGAAATAAACGGTCATTGATGCCCACGCCATTCCAAGCTCCGACCTTGTTCTTAGCTGGATTGCCATTCAAACGGCTGTCCAAGGCTAACAATTCGGCACGCAGGGCGGCGAACTTAGCATCATGCTCACCTAGCGCGACTACCGTGCGATCCAGGGACTGCTCAAGCAAATCTAAACGTTTCACCGAATCGGCAAGTGCCTTAGCGGTGGCGGTAGAGACACGCTGCACAGAAGCCAGTTCTTTCCAGAAGGCCGCCACTTTTGCACCATCGACATCTTTTAGTGCGCCACGCTTATGCATTTGAACGACTTTAAATGACTGGGCCGCTTGAAGCTCAGTAATTACGCCATCAACTTCCTTGCTCATGCTCACGGTGTAATTACCTGGCGCGACCATGGGGCCTCTAGGTACAGGATCAAAATAATCGCCCTGCAAACCTACCGCCTGATGGCCAGGCCAACGAAGATCCCAAGTTACACGCTGAATACCTTTTTTCGCCTTGCCTTGCATCTTGCGTACAACATTGCCCCGCTCATCACGAATGGTGAACCACAAGCTAGGTTGCTGCTGACGCTCTTCGGCGGCTAAGGAATCCCAAGACGGTACTTTAAGGGCTTTCTTCGCTTTCTTCTGGGCCTTTTCTTTGGCCTGACGAATTTCCTTTAAGCTCTTAATATCGTCTTTTAAGTAATAGGTGAATGTCGCACCAAACTCAGGGTTGGGGGCACGATAGGTATTTTCGCCTTGGGAGCCAATTTCATCACCCCCTAATGGGCTACGCTCTATGTACCAAAGTGCATCACGCGCCGGGAATAATAAAGACTCTTGCTCTAACTGCTGCTCAGTTAGATTACGCAGAGCGCTATAGTCATCCAGCACAAAGAAGCCGCGACCAAAGCTTGCGCCTACCAAATCATTTTCACGACGTTGAATTGCCAAATCACGGAAAGAAATTGTTGGAACATTGCCCTGCAATTTAACCCATTTTTCACCAGCGTCGATGCTGAAGAACAGTCCGAACTCGGTGCCCAAGAAGAACAAATTCGCATCAACATGATCTTGTACTAAACGCCATACCAGGTGCTTAGCAGGCAGATCGCCGGCCATGGACTTCCAAGATTTACCGCGGTTGCTACTTTTATAGAGATAAGGTTTGTAATCACCAAACTTATGATTGTCTAAGGCTACATAAACTGTATCGGCATCAAACATATCGGCCTTGATGTCATTAACAAAGGCCGTCTTAGGCACGCCCGGCAGTTTGTTGATGTCGATCTTACGCCAATTTTCACCACCATTATCGGTCACTTGAATGCGACCATCGTCTGTGCCGGCATAGATCAAGCCTTCTTGCACAGGTGATTCCGCTAAAGAAGTGATGGTGCTGTACTGGGACATCGCATAAATATCCCAAGCACCATCCCAACCTTGAGTGCTGCCCATAATTGGCTGTTCTATACGCTTTAGATTTTTAGTGAGATCGCCCGAAATCGCTGTCCAAGTATCACCGCGATCTTCAGATTTCCAAACACGGTGCGATGCAAAGTACAAACGCGTTGGCTTATGGGGGCTCACTAAAATGGGCGCATCCCAATTATAACGCTCTGGACCTTCGCCTTTTCCAGGCTGCGGCTGGATATAAACCATTTCACCAGTAGTGCGATCATAGCGTGTCAAATTGCCCTGCTGCCATTCAGCATAAACAATATCGGGGTTACCCGGCTCAGTCGCCGGCTGATGACCATCACCAAATAGAATGACCTCCCAATCAGAATTTAGAATGCCGTGCTCGCTATCGGTACGCGAAGGGCCACCTTGGGAGTTATTATCTTGAGTACCACCATAAATATTATAAAACGGCTTAGCATCATCTAAGGCCACTTTATAGTATTGAGTAATAGGTAGGTTTTTATGGAATCGCCAATGCTCGCCTAAATCAAAGCTCTCATATAAGCCACCATCAGAGCCCACCATCATGTAGTCTTTATCGCCGGCGATAAATTCCATGGCGTGGTTATCACTGTGTTTATGGGCTTCTTTCATTGCCGCGAACGTTTTGCCGCCATCTTTTGACTCCTGCATGCGAACACCTGCAAGATAAATATGATCAAAGTAATGGGGGCTAGCATAAAGCTCCTGATAATAGTGAGGGCCAGTACCACCCGCTACCGCATCAGCACCTTTAACCCAAGAAGCTCCGCGATCTGCTGAACGAAATACGGCGCCAGTGCGCTGCTTCAATTCAATAGCCGCATAAACAACATCAGGATCAATTGGTGAAATAGCTAGACCAATTTTCCCCATTTCCTCTTTAGGCAAACCTTGTTCGAGCTTTTGCCAAGTTTCACCACCATCACTAGATTTGTGCAGACCAGAGCCTGGGCCGCCGCCATAATAGGCCGCTACGGTACGATGACGCTGCCAGGTAGCTGCATAAAGCACATCGGGGTTTCGAGGATCGATCACAAGATCGGTTACACCAACCCATTCTTTATCACCCAAAACCTGCTTCCAGTTTTTACCGCCATCTGTGGTTTTAAATAAACCGCGCTGACCGCCCTTTTTCCAAAGCGGGCCTTGAGCAGCAACCCATACGGTGTTTGGGTCTTTCGGGTGAACAATAATTTCGGAGATATGGCCAGAGTCTTTCAACCCCACATTGGTCCACTTAGCACCGCCATTGTGACTAACATAAACGCCGTCACCGAAACTGATATGGCGACCGCCTACGTTCTCACCACTGCCTACCCACACAGTGTTACTGTTGCTTGGATCTAGAACCACCGCACCGATTGAATAAACCGGCTGCCCATCAAAAATAGGCTTCCAGCTAATGCCCGCGTTTTTGGTTTTCCAAACACCGCCAGAGCCAACGCCAACATACCAGGTGCTGGTATCTTTTGGATCGATAGCAATATCAGCGATACGACCCGACATAAAGCCCGGCCCAATGTTGCGCAGTTCTAAGCCTTTAAAGGTCGCACTGGAAAGTGGCGCCTGATCCTCTTTCTCTTCAGCAAAACTCGGGACGCTAATAGCACAAGCCGTACCAAGCAGCATGAGCTTCAAAGAGCGCAATAGCCCTGTGTTGTTCATAGCAAGTTCCTACTTATTGGTTTTTTAGGGGTATAGCAAAACGTTATACTATAACAGTTCGAGTTTATATAGCGATGAGAGCACAGCAAAAGCCGTTTAAGTGAGAGGTTTATGGGTTTAAGTGCTTTGGCGGCGGATTTAGAGTGGTTAGGAACGTGGCTTCGATTTGGGGTCAGATCCCTTGGGATCTGACCCCGTTCGTTAGGTAGAAGCATGCTGTTTGGGCGTTTGCGATTTTGTTTACTATAAGCCGACTTTGCTGGCGGTAAATTTATATTGACCACGAGAAAGGCTGAGTTAAGAATTGGTGGTTTTTAAGATGGGAAAGGTGGGCCTTAAAGATCTCGGCTTCGAGCGGGGTCAGATCCCTTGGGATCTGACCCCGTTGTGTAGCGGCTGTTTATTTATCGGCGTCAGCGATGACTTTTTCTACGATGGCTGTGGTTGAGCAGTTGTCGAAAAAGCTTAGCACTTTAACTTCACCACCATTGGCTTTAACAATTTCCCAGCCTACGACTTGCTCTTCACTGTAGTCGCCGCCCTTTACTAGCACGTCGGGCTGGATTAGTTCTAGTAAACGCTCTGGAGTATCGTCAGCAAACGACAGCACCCAATCAACAGCCGATAAGCCCGCCAAGACCGCCATGCGACGATCAACCGGATTAATTGGTCTTGAAGGACCTTTTAAGCGTGAGACCGATTCATCACTATTAATAGCCACAACTAAACGATCACCTAGGTCGCGAGCATCGGCTAGGTAACCAACGTGGCCGGCGTGCAAAATATCAAAGCAGCCATTGGTAAAAACAACTTTTTCACCCCGCGCTTTGGCTTCGCGTAACGCCAATATTAGCTGCTCTTCATTGACAACACCGCATTCCACCTCTTGGCCTTCGCTGATTGCCTGGCGCAATTCAGGAGCGGAGATTGTAGCCGTGCCCAACTTGGCCACTACCATGCCGGCGGCAACATTCGCTAGGGCCACCGCCATCGGCAACTCGCTGCCAGCCGCTAGGCTCGCTGCCAATACAGCGATAACCGTATCGCCTGCACCGGTTACATCAAAGACTTCTCGGGCTTTGGCTGGCAGGTGAAATTCACCTTCAACATTGGCCTGTAGCAAGGTCATGCCCTGCTCGCCACGAGTAATTAATAAGGCCTGCAAGTCTAAATCTTGCAAAAGCTGCTGACCTTTACTCAGTAGCTCAGCCTCGTTAGCACAATGCCCAACAACGGCTTCAAATTCAGATAAGTTTGGCGTTAATAAAGTAGCGCCGCGATAACGCTTAAAGTCATGCCCTTTAGGGTCTACCAAAACGGGGATATTTTTTTGGCGAGCTTTGGCAATTAATGCTTGGCAGTGCTGTAAGCTGCCTTTAGCGTAGTCCGATAATAACAGCACCTGAACATTTTCCAGCGAAACACTATTGCTTAATAATTCACTGTCTTGTTGCGCAAAGTTCTCTTCGAAATCCATTCGCAAAAGCTGCTGCTGACGACTCACTACGCGTAGCTTGGTAATAGTCGGTTTATCACCGACCTCACTAAAAAGACAATTCACACCAACAGAAGTTAAAGATTCACGCAGACTATCAGCTGCTTCATCTCGCCCGACCAAACCAGCAAGGTTTGCAGCGGCACCCAGCGCGGCAATATTCATGGCAACATTACTGGCACCACCTGGACGATCATCTGTCGCCTTTACATTGACAACAGGTACCGGGGCTTCAGGAGATACTCTGGCGGTATCACCTTGCCAGTAACGATCAAGCATTACATCGCCAACCACCAGCACATTGCCTTGGTCAAAACGGGGCATGCTTAACTGCATGATTCTCTCCTCAAAAACAACTCAAATATAGATTGCTGGCCGTTTTTAGCGCTTTAATAAATGCACTAAAAACTGCTGTAAGTGCTTTATTCCGCCGCACTCTCTATAAAACCTATTCTACTGTACTTTCTACTGCACTTTCTAATCCACTACATTTTCTTCACCAAACTGCATGGCATGCAACTTGGCATAGGCGCCATTTTTTTCCAGCAGCTCTTGGTGGCTACCCTGCTCTACAATCTCGCCCTTTTCCATCACCACGATAACATCGGCATTTTCGATGGTGGATAAGCGATGCGCAATTACGATGGTAGTGCGATTTTCCATCAGGCGATCCAGCGCTGACTGAATCTTGCGCTCCGATTCAGTATCTAAAGCCGAGGTGGCTTCATCCAGAATTAAAATCGGCGCATCTTTTAGCAAGGCTCTGGCTAAAGCAATTCGCTGACGCTGACCACCGCTTAGGCGTGTACCATCTTCACCCACCAAGGTATCAAAGCCATCACTAAACTGATCAATAAACTCGCAACAATGTGCCGCCTCAGCCGCTTGGCGAAGTTTCTCTTCGCCAACATCGGCTAGGCCACCGTAGGCAATATTATTGCGCAAGCTATCGTTGAATAGAGTTACGTCTTGATTCACCAAAGCAATTTGCTGTCGCAGGCTTGCTAGCCGATAGTCATTCAGTGGAACATCATCAATGCAAATACTGCCTTGCTCGTGATGATAAAAACGCGGAATCAAACTGGCCAAGGTCGTTTTGCCACTGCCGGAACGCCCCACTAGGGCAACGGTTTGCCCGGCATTAATGTTCAAATTGATATTTTTAAGAACATTTCCTTCACTGGCATTGTAGGCAAAATCTAAATCTTTAATAGCGATATTACCAGCAACACGCTCACTAGTATGGCTGCCATAATCAGGCTCTGGCTCAACATCTAATTGAGCAAAAATATCTTCGGCCGCGGCGATACCCTTTTGAATTTTCGAGTTAACTTCGCTGAGCTGGCGTACCGGTTTAGGGATCAAGGCCGCCGCACCTAGGTAGGCAATAAAATCACCCGGGGTGGAAGAGCCCATAAAACTTAGGGCGATGTACATTAGCACCCCCAAAGCAATAGCGACGATCAACTGCAAAACCGGTGTATTAATAGCCGCCGTCGTGACCATTTTTAAATTCTGTTTAAAGTTGGCAACACTGGCTTTTTCAAAACGGCCACGCTCATAGTCTTCACCACCAAAACTACGCATGACTTTGTAACCATTGATCATTTCAGATGCTGATTGGGTAACATCACCCATGGTCAGCTGGATATTGCTGGACAGGCGACGTAGACGTTTACCGACTTTTGAAACAATAAAACCAAGAATAGGAGCGATGGCGACAAACACCAAAGTGAGCTTCCAGTCTTCCCAGATTAAATATCCCAATAAGACAATAACCGTTAGACCTTCGCGAATCAGAACTTTAATCGCTTCCGTACAGGCATCAGTTACTTGGGTAACGTTGTAGGTAATACGAGAAACCAAGTGCCCAGAATTATTACTGTCGAAGTACTCTCCGGGTGCTAAAGTTAACTGATCAAATAGTTGCACACGTAGATTGTGCACAATCCCCAGAGAGACTTTTGATAAGGCATAGCTACCAATAAAAGTGCCAACGCCACGAATAAAAAAGATACCCACAACGGCAAGCGGGATCATGATTTTATAATCACTTTCTCCGCCGTTGATAGAATCCACCAAGATACCAAATAATTTAGTCAATGCTGGCTGGGAGGCTGCAAAAATGGCGAAGCCAATCAAACCCATGGTCAGCATAAATTTATGGGGTAAAAGATAACTTAACAAACGGCGATAAGTTTGTGCTCCGCTGGCCTTTTGCCCAGACTCTGAAGCGCTATGATCTGTCATAAACCATTCTCGAATTAATACTGAGCTAGCTTGCCTGCCGGCTTGGGAAAAGCGCCTGCTTCAGCGCCCCTACATCAGTCCACTGCGGGCAAGTTTCGATATAGGCTTTTAGCAGGAAATCCAATTCAGTTTCACCAACTACGGAAATACTCGCCAGAAAACCTTGCAGCTCCAGCAATAGATCACGGCTTTTAGCAGGCGCTATATATTGCGGGCTTGCCAAACGCCACTGGGGAATTTGGGTAAGATCGATAATGATATCGTCGGCCTGCAGGCGGCGGTGGCTTAAACCTGCACCATGAATACGCCCCAAAGCCTTGCCAGTCGTCAGCAAGATAGACTCTCGAATATGGCGCTCAAGGCCATACCATTTTGCCAAAATATCTTGCAGCGACTGATAGCCATCTAGGGCCCTAACAATAAGAATTGCCGCCGGCCCTGGCTCCATCTGACGCTCACCATAATAAACCGGCTCTAGTGTAGGAATATGGTACTGTTCGCACAGGCGAATATTACGCAGCTCTTGGGCAAAGGTTGGCTCGCCAAAGGGACGACGCCAAGTGCGTACACTGCGATCCAATTGGCGCTTAATGTAAAAGGCACCTAGACCATCAAGTTCAAAGCGGTCGATCAGGCTTTGACCGGTCTCTGGAAAGGAGATTTTGTGGATATCAAGAAACTGCATTTCCCACAGGGCGTGGAAATTAAGCAAATGCGCCGGGCGAAACTGCTGGCGGAATTGGGCCTCAATATAGCCTTCACTGTTCTTTTTAGCCGAGTTGGGCCACACGATAATTTGCCTTGTCTTCATCAAAGCGCGGATTATAACAGCCCTAAAGGCAAAACGCCGACCACTAAAGTGATCGGCGTCTATACGGCAAGCTCTTTCTGGCCATAAAGAAGCGTACTGGAATGGCGGTTTACGACGCCAGATGCTCCCAATCAGAATGCCAGCGGGCGCTTATTTGCACTTATACGTCAAACAACCAGCCGTGCTTATCTTCAGCCAATCCCCACTGCAGATCATTCATCGCTTGGCGCAGCTGCTTAGTTACTGGGCCCTCATTGCCATCAGCAACCTGATACTCTTTATCGTTGTGAATAAAGGTTCCTACTGGGGCAAGTACGGCAGCAGTACCAGAAAGGGCCGCCTCACAGCTTGGTTTCGCCGCGCGCTCCAGAATTTCTTCTACTGACAGCTCACGCTCAGAGACTTTCATCCCCATATCTTTGGCCAGAGTAAGAATGGAGTCACGAGTAACACCGTGCAAGAAGCTCTCATCGAGTGCCTTGGTGATCACCTCACCATCGTCGATCAACAAGAAGTTCGCAGCACCGGTTTCCTGGGCAAAGCCACCTGGACAGAAAAGCACCTGGTCGGCCTTGTACTTATCACGGGCCTGCATGATTGGGCGTAAGGCACTGGCATAGTTGCCGCCACTTTTGATCATGCCATTATGCGGCGCACAGCGCATACCGGTTTCATCCAGTAACAAGCGCAAACCGCCACCATCGCTGCTGAAGTACTCACCTACAGGTGACAATAGAACATATTGCAATGAGGTCTCGGAGGGGGCCGCCGCCTTGCCAATCGCAGGATCGATACCAAAATGCGTTGGGCGAACATACATAGAGCCCGGTGGAGCAGGGACTTCATCGGCATACAATGCAACGATATCCGTGATCATCTTTGCCGTGGCCTGCTTATCGATTGACGGCAATGACAGCAGCTCGCTACTTTGGGCGAAACGCTCTACATTCTTATCCATACGGAAAAGCTTGATTGAGCCGTCAGGCTGCTTAAAGGCCTTTAAACCTTCAAAACAGGTGCTCGAATAGTGCAAGACATGGGCGCCGGGATGCAAAGAAATGCTATCGCTAGCGACCATTTCGGCCTCACTCCAGCGAGAACCATCAAAGCGAGAAAGTGCCATTTGCGGCATGAAAACTGTACCAAACGCGGCCATCTGAAACCTCAAACTAATCTAGAGTGACTGCAGCGCAAAACCAACGCCATTCAGTCATTAAGCTCGTTATCAACTAAGGAAATATAAAGGCAAAGCATCCGCCGTCAAGGCTAGCGCTATCCTGTTACAAACCCTCATTTTACTCGCCACAATCTTCAAAAGCGTCACAGTGGACAGGAAAGCCAAGCGCACCAGAACCAAGCCACTATTTAGGCAGTAACATCAATTGCTGCCATAGTCGCTGCACCGATTGGCGTTCAGCTGTAAATTCAGATTTTCCGTGCAAGACACTTTTTTGGCGCTGTAGCGCGAGTCGGTGTCCGGCGGATCGATAGGCCTTGTAAGCTTCGATAAGTTGGGCAGTGTCTTCTGCCGATATAAACCCTGTTTGCTCAAGGCAACCCAGGATACGAATATTATCCGTCCACTTCGCCAGAGAGGGCTGTTCATGAGCCCAGGCAAGTACGCTGTATTGAACCATAAATTCAATATCCACGATACCTCCGACATCCTGCTTGATATCGAAGCGCTGGGCTTTTTCGTCGTCTGAACCCTGCGTGGCCAAATGTTTGCGCATTTTTTCGCGCATTTGTACAACATCTTCACGCAATGCTGCCAATTCACGGGGCTGACAGAGGATATTTTGGCGAACCTTATCAAATTGTTCTGCCAGTGAACGACAGCCCGAAATTGCACGCGCACGAACTAGAGCTTGCTTCTCCCAAGTCCATGCTTCTTGCTGTAAATATTGCCCATATGCCTCAACCGTTGTGACCAGCATTCCAGAGTTGCCATTGGGCCGCAGGCGCATATCCACCTCGTACAGCTGCCCAGACACGGTTTGCGTATTCATGATATGGATAACTTTTTGAGCCATGCGAGTATAAAAGATCAAGTTGTCGAGACTGCGCTCACCTGTATCATCTTTACCTGTTGTGCCTTGCCCTTGGGCACCACCATGAATAAAAACCAGATCCAAATCAGAGCTGTGCCCCAACTCAATACCGCCCACCTTGCCATAGCCCAAGACCAAAAACTCAGGGCGGGAAACAGACTCCCCCTCGGCATCTCGAGGCTGGCCATGGCGATCCACCATTTGCTTCCAGGCAACTTCAATGACCTTTTCCAACAGCAGCTCGGCAATATCCGTTAAGTGATCGCTGACTTTCATCAAAGGCATGGCACCGGTTACTTCACAGGCCGCAATACGCAACACATTGGCCATACGGAAATAACGCAGAGCCTCCATATAGCCTTCTAGGTCATCCCATTCAATACGCAAACATTCCTGCCTTAGCTGATCGGCCAACTCTTGGCGACTAGGCGGTGAATACAAACTACGATGATCTAGCAACTCATCAAGTAAGGCGGGATGTCGCGATAGCTGATCGGCAATCCAAGGGCTGGCCGCACAAAGACGAACCAACTGCGCTAGGGCAACGGGGTTTTCAGTCAGCAACACCAAGTAGATAGTTCGGCGTGCCACCGAGCTCACCAAACCCAAAACACGACTCAGGGTTTCGGCAATATCTTCTTCTGGGTTGCGCCCCAAGCTTAAGGTGTGCAACAAGCGCGGCATAAATTTATCTAAGCGATCGCGGCCTTCGGCCTGCATGGCTAAAATCGCTCGACTCTGGCGCAAGTCATTAAGCTGCTGAATCAGTTTTTCACATTGCTGGTAACCGCGCTGCTCTAGCAACTCGATGGCGCCATCTTTTTCTAACTCGCCCAGCCAAAGTGGCAAAAACGCTTCCGATTCATCCTCTTCTTTGGATTCTTCCTCAGGTTCGGCAATTACGGCTTGGAACTCTGCGTTGACTTGCTCACGATGCGACTGCAATACAGCATCTAACTCTGCCCAGTTCCTATAATTCAGTACCCAAGCCAGGCGCTCTAAATCGTTTTCATCCACCGGCAATGCTTGAGTCTGTTTGTCTTGGTGACCTTGAATGGCGTGCTCGACATGCCTTAATAGACGATAGGCTTTCGCCAAACGATCACCAGCACCTTCAGGTAGATAACCATCTTCTTGCAATAAAGGTAATAGTTTTAGCACTCGGCGTTCTTGCAAACGCTGATCACGCCCACCGCGAATCAGCTGGAAAACCTGCACCACAAATTCCACTTCGCGAATACCACCGAAGCCAAGTTTTACATCTGTGGCCATGCCTTTGCGATGCACCTCGCGATTGATCATGCGCTTCATGTCACGCAAGGCTTCGATAGCAGAAAAATCAATATAACGACGGTAACTAAACGGCCGCAGTAGCTCCATTAGCTCATCGCCAGCAGAACCTTCGGCTAGATCTTCTTGGCTTGGGCCGCCTTCGGCAATGACTCGCGCCTTGATCATGGCGTAGCGTTCCCACTCGCGCCCTTGGGTTTGGTAGTACTCCTCCATGGAGCCAAAGTTCATCACCAATGAACCGCTCTCACCGTAAGGGCGCAAGCGCATATCCACACGAAAAACAAAGCCATCAACGGTTTGTGCATCTAGGCTCTTAATAATTTTTTGACCTAACCGGTTAAAAAATTCTTGGTTGCTGGTGGTTTTTTTCGGGCGAGCGCCCGGCTCTAGGTTGCGATGTTCTGTCTCACCGGATTCTGGGTAAGCAAAGATTAAATCGATATCGGAAGAAACATTGAGCTCACGGGCGCCCAGCTTGCCCATCCCCAAAATCACCAAGGATTGTACCTTGCCGCTCTCCTTCCCTATCGGCAAACCATACCGCTTCACCAAGGCACGATAATGAAACTCCAAAGCTAGCTGACTACTGCATTCAGCCAAGGCGCTCATATCGGCGGTGGTTTCTTCTAGTGGAGCCAACTGATTAAGGTCACGCCAAATAATGCGCAACATCGCACGGCGACGAAATAGTCTTAGCGCCCTATCCAGCTCCGTGTCTTTTTCGGCGGAGGCACTTAGATTTTTTAAAGCCTCGGTAAAGTCATCAACTGACCAAGCACTTTGCAACTCACCGCTGCCCAGAACATCAATCAGCAACTGCGGCTGATCGCGGCAACAATGAAAAATGAACTCGCTACCCAGCCATGCTTTGGCCAGCTGCTTAGCTAGCCCCTGATCGGCAAGTAGACTTGCTAGGCTGGCCTGCTGTTCTGTACTGGCACGCTCTTGCCATTGCTGGCTGTATTGCTCAAGGATGGTATGGAAATTCGCCTGGTTCGGTACATAGGACGCTAACACGATAGTCTCTTTTTACTTGTCTTAAATTGCTATGGCTATTGCTATTTCTATGGCTAACCCTAGCTTAAAAGCCCAGAGAGTTGTAGGGCCAAGATCAAACAAAAGCCAACCGCTATAGCCTTAGCCGCGAGCCATAAGGTGACAATCAAGCAGCCAATTGAGACAAGCGCGACCAATAAATGCTAAGAAGCGCTAAATTGCATTGAACCGAAGGCTAAAGTCTGCAAATCTTGGGCATTCACAAGCTTCGGCCATAAGGCCAGTACAAAAAACGAGCGAGGAGCGACAACATGTTTAGCCATATTATGATCGGCGCGAACGATATCGAAGAATCTAAAGCATTTTATGATGCGGTACTGGGTGCCCTAGGACACGGCCCAGGTGTAATCGACCCTAAAGGTCGCTGCTTTTACTTTACTGATGCCGGCATTTTCGCTTTGAGCAAGCCTATCGATGGCCAGCCAGCCACTGGCGGCAACGGCAGCACCATTGGTTTTGCAGCCGCAACTACCGAAGCAGCCGACGCATGGCATGCTGCGGGTTTAGCGGCCGGCGGCGTAGCTATTGAAGATGATCCAGGCGTACGTGAAGGTAATGGCATGAAGCTATACTTAGCTTATTTGCGTGACCCTTCAGGCAACAAAATCTGTGCAATGCACCGCCTATAAGAAGCTTTCAGGCGGAGGCTCCTGTAGCCTCTGCCTTATCTCACCCAAATCCTAAAAGCGCCCCCGCGCCACCTCACTTATAAAATCCCCCGGCTTTACCATCCAAGCAAAACAGTCAAAAGTCTGAGCGTATTTTCAGCAAATAGTTTTATACTTTCGAGTGCACCCTGATATTGAAACATTTCAATATCCGTAACTAAGAACATTTATCGACAACCCATAAACCTATTGCCATCTCATGTTCAAAATTTTTGTTTTGCTGAAATTTATTGTGTTGATAACAAACGCTTCCATTGTGGCAAGCCAAAGCCTTAGCTTTGTGACCACTGATGAAGACTACCCCCCTTATACCTACACCGATAAAAACGGCCAAGCGTCAGGCATTTATGTTGAGCTAGCCAAGCAAGTGGCACAATCACTGGAACAAGAAGTGAGTTTTTATGCACTACCTTGGCGAAGAGCGAGCGCCCTAGCACGTCAAGGCAAGATAGATGTTTTGCTGATCGCCTACGATATTCCAGAAAACCGACGCAACTTTTGGATTATTCCCGGTAACGAGCTAGGCACAACCAGCTACACAATTTGCACCTTAAAAGAACATCCAGCAATCGACAAAAATAAACGAATAACAGAATTACCAGAAAAGTTAACCATCAATACTGTTGATGGCTACGATTATGCTTTTTCTGCTAGACAAGATATCAGCTTAAACACTCAGGCGATTGGGCGCAGCGAGCCCCACTTAATTTCATTACTACTAGGAAGGCGGCTCGAAGCAATTCTAATCGAACAATCGACATTAGATTTTCACCCAAGAAAAAAAGAACTGTGCTGCCTGGAAGAGAAGATAATAGGCGCCACAGAGTTTATAGCGTTTTCAAAAGCCGCCACTAGCCGACAACAAGCGGTAAACTTTTCATCGGCCATGCAGGAATTTAAAAAAAGTCCAGCATTTAAAGCGTTACTCAATAAATACCAAATCAAGGCGCTATAAAATTATTTTTCCGGCGGCGGAGCCACACGGATAACCTCTTCGATAGTGGTCGTACCGGCAGACACTTTTTGCGCACCGGATAAACGCAAAGTCCGCATACCTTCTCGCATTGCTTCTTTTCGCATAGCCTGCAAATCTAATTGATCATCGATCAAGCCACGCAAATGTTCACTTAACAGTAGGATCTCGTAGATGCCCTGGCGGCCTAGATAACCAGTGTGGCGGCACTCATTACAGCCAGTTGGCTTATAAACATGCTTCGGCGGCGTCACCTTCCAAGGCGCAACCAAACTGTTCCATAAATCCAAATCTACAGGCGTTTCTTGTTTACAATGCGGGCAGAGGGTTCTTACCAAACGCTGCGCAACCACTCCACTTAAGGTAGAGCGAATCATATAAGCCGGTAAACCTAAATCCAACAGTCGACTCAAGGCACCGGCGGCATCATTGGTATGCAAAGTGCTCAAAACCAGATGGCCAGTTAAGGCAGCCTGCGAGGCCATCTGCGCTGTTTCTTGATCTCGAATCTCTCCTACCATAATAATATCTGGGTCTTGTCGCATCAGGGTTCTTACACCGGCAGCGAAATCCAAACCAATATTATTTTGCACCTGGGTTTGGTTAAAACTGTCTTCAACCATTTCGATGGGATCTTCGATGGTGCTAACATTTACCTCGCTAGTGGCCAAGCTCTTAAGACTGGTATAAAGCGTGGTGGTTTTACCGGAGCCAGTCGGCCCGGTAACCAACACAATACCGTTTGGACGGCCAACCATTTCCTGCCAGCGATCAAGGTCATCTCCAAGTAAGCCCAAATCCTCAAAGCTGCGCAACAGCACATCAGGATCAAAAATTCGCATCACCAGTTTTTCACCAAAAGCCGTCGGCAAGGTCGAAAGGCGAAGCTCTACTTCGCTGCCGTCTGGACGTTTGGTTTTCACTCGGCCATCTTGAGGCTTTCGCTTTTCAGCAATATCCATGCGACCAAGAATCTTCATTCGACTCAGAACGGCGGTGGAGACCCCCTTCGGCAGCTCATAAACCGCGTGTAGGATGCCGTCAATACGAAAGCGCAGCTTGCCAGTTTCACGGCGCGGCTCTAAGTGAATATCACTAGCGCGCTGATCGAAAGCATACTGCAGCAACCAATCAACAATATTAATAATGTGCTGATCATTGGCTTCTGGATCCTTCAGCTTGCCGAGTTCTAATAATTGCTCAAAGTTACTGACCGAGGTGCCACCCTGCAGGCCTTTAGCACCAGAAATAGATCGAGATAAGGTATAAATCTCTGCACGTGCTTTATCCACATCGCCAGGGAAGGCAAAAACACGGCGCACTTTCTTGCGTGCAACATGCTCGAGTTGTTCAACCCAAGCGTTATTGAAGGGCTGGTTGCTAGCTACCGTAATATGGTCAGAACTCACCTCAACACAAAGAATGTCGTGGCGCTTGGCGAAGGCAAAGGACATCACCTTCGTTACTTCCGCCGCCCGCAGTTTTAAGCTATCTAAATGAAACACCGGCAAGCCCGCCTTATCGGCCATCCACTGACTCAGGACATCGGCATTGAGGATCTGCCCCTCTTGGCTTTGATCATCTAAACGCTGATTGGCGACATAGGTTATGGGGTGCATCGACGCTTCATCTTTACTGCGACTAGAGCCGATCAGCACGTTGGCATCAGCGGCACTTAGCCGGCCATCTGCGCGAAGGTCATCAAGGACACTACGCAAACTGAGTATTCGATCTGAAACGGCATTCATAATGGGCTCTCGCTTAGATTGTGCTTAGCAGCTAGCTTAGCATAGTCGCTGGATATATCACCTTAAATAACACCATAAATCAAGGGCTTACAGCCCCTCATTTACTGTTGACTGAAGGCCATGTTTGGCGCCCATTAGAGCTAGATCAGGCACTGTCAAATAAAGTTCATTTTTTTGTCATATTTGTGATGACGGCTAGGCCCGCTAGCACTATACTGCGCCCACTTTGCCGACCCTCGGCAAGCCCAAATCAACACCCTAAATTGGGAGCTTCCTATGGTTATTGGTAACCCCCTGACGAGCCTATTTGGTAAGTCACCCATTACCCCTATGCAGGAGCATATGAAAGTGGCCACCAGTGCCGCTGAATTGCTATTAGACTTCTTTTCGGCCGCCCTTGAGAACGACTGGAAAAAAGCCGAGCAAATACAACAAGATATCTCAGAAAAAGAAAATCAAGCCGATGAGCTAAAGCGCGAACTACGCCGTCATCTGCCAAAAAGTCTGTTCTTACCTGTACCCCGTACGGATCTTTTAGAGCTGCTGGCGATGCAAGATAAGATTGCTAATCGCGCCAAAGATATTGCAGGCATTATGCTGGGTCGCCAAATGGTACCACCTGCGGCAATCGCACCAGAGCTTACCGCCTTTGTACAGGCTGCTGTTGATACCGCACGTCTAGCTCACAAAGCCATCAATGAACTAGACGAGTTATTGGAAACCGGCTTCTCCGGCCGGGAAATGGATTTGGTTGAAAAGCTTATCGAAGACCTTGATGCCCAAGAAAGCCATACCGACAGACTAGAGATCCAAATGCGTCTTGCGCTCTTCAAAATTGAAGAAGATCTACCGCCTGTACAGGTGATGTTCCTTTATCGCGTAATCGAATGGATTGGTGATTTAGCTGATCGTGCAGAAAAAGTAGGCTCTCGCTTACAGCTTTTACTTGCCCGATAACAAGCCCAGTAACGAATAATTAATAAAACCTCCCCACAGATATTAAGGGGAGCATAAGAAGATGTGGAGTTAACTATGACCGTGCTCGCAGAATACGGCAATGTGCTATTAATTATGGCCTGTATCTTTGGCCTCTTTATGGCTTGGGGTGTCGGCGCTAACGATGTTGCCAATGCCATGGGAACCTCTGTAGGTTCTAAAGCTTTAACCATTAAGCAGGCGATTATCATCGCCATGGTATTTGAATTTTTAGGGGCCTATTTGGCCGGTGGTGAGGTAACCTCCACCATTCGTAAAGGAATTATCGACCCCAATTTATTTAACGATACGCCCGAGTTACTAGTCTACGGGATGCTCTCGGCCTTATTGGCCGCCGGCACCTGGCTATTGATTGCCAGTATCATGGGTTGGCCGGTTTCTACGACTCACTCTATCGTCGGTGCGATTGTTGGTTTTGCCGCTGTTGGTATTTCGGTAGACGCCGTTTCTTGGGGCAAAGTCATGAAGATTGTTGCCAGTTGGGTCGTTTCGCCCGTGCTGGCAGGCACCATCTCCTTTATGTTGTTCCGCAGCGTACAGAGATTGATTCTTGATACCGATAATCCCTTTGCCAATGCCAAACGCTATATCCCAATGTATATGTTTGCAGTAGGCTTTTTGATTGCCATGGTGACCATTCTTAAAGGCCTTAAACACGTCTTTAAAGATGCTGGCTTTAAACTCAGCTTTATCGAGTCTATCGGTATCGCTGCCATTATTGGTTTAGCCGTTGCGGCCTTTGGTATCTTCTTGCTCAACAAGGTCAAGTACCAAGAAGACGAGAACAATCGCTTCGCCAGTGTAGAAAAAGTGTTCGCCATTCTGATGGTATTTACCGCTTGTGCGATGGCCTTTGCCCATGGTTCTAACGATGTTGCTAACGCCGTTGGCCCACTAGCTGCTGTTGTTAATGTAATCCAGAGCGGCGGTGTTGCAGCTAAATCCATGATGCCTAGCTGGATCCTTTTACTCGGTGGCGTAGGTATTGTTTTAGGCTTGGCGACTTACGGCTTTAAGGTGATTGCTACGGTTGGTAAAAAGATTACCGAGCTTACTCCAAGCCGTGGGTTTGCTGCCGAGTTAGGTGCTGCCGGCACAGTAGTATTGGCATCTGGCACAGGCCTGCCGATCTCAACCACACACACCTTAGTAGGCGCTATCTTGGGTGTTGGCCTGGCTCGCGGCATCGGTGCATTGAACCTACGCGTTATTGGCACCATCGCCATGTCTTGGGTTATTACCCTACCGGCAGGTGCCGGCTTGGCCATTGTGTTCTTCTTCCTATTTAAAGGAATCTTCGGCTAAACAGCCGGGTTTTTCAGGCAGGGGCCAGCCCCTGCCGCACCTTCCCAATACTCCTGCTTGCCTTCCATACGCCAGAGAGCGGAAACGACCTAGTAGCACAGCAATAATTGACCCTTCAAAAAACTTTAACATTCGCCTTTCTCAACTGGTCTACACTCAACAGTGAAGTAATAACAAGGAGTTTGCTTCGCAATTGAATCAACTGGGAGATCAAGGATATGTTTAAAGCCCCCCATTATTTCAAGAATGAAAAATCTCATACCATTGTAGCTTTATCTCTAGTCGCATTGCTAAGCTTGTTGCTGAGTGTTTATTTGGCGTCTGGCCTAGGCCAAAATTTTGGTGATGTGCTAGTCGCAGCGATATTGTTGTTTACCTCGATAGAATTAGGCCGGCGTTGCATTGGATTGTTTATCACCCCCCTCAAAACCAGCTGGTATACGCTGTGGAGTTTTAGGTTCGATAGCCATAGCCGCGCTGCGCTTCTGGTTGCGACCATCTTCGCGCTCATGCAAATAAGCGCAGCCGGCGGCTTGCAGGATATTTTACTGGGCACTTTACTGTTCAGCGGCTTTCTGTACTTTGTCTGCATCCCCATGCAGGGACACAAACTAAAGCGTCACTAATTCAGCATAATTCACTGCTCTCTAAAGCGGGCATTAGTGGTATGCTTCGCCCATGATTAGTATAGATATTCTCCTTGCCTTTATTGCCGCATCAGCCCTGCTCGCCTTCGCACCAGGTCCTGATAATATTTTTGTGTTAACCCAGTCGGCTCTCAGTGGTCGTAAAGCTGGCATCATGGTCACACTCGGCCTTTGCACCGGCCTAATTGCGCACACTGTTGCTGTCGCTGCAGGAGTGGCTGCTATATTTCAGGTGAGTGCAGTTGCCTTTACTGCGCTAAAAGCAGTGGGCGCAGCCTATCTGCTCTATCTCGCTTGGGGCGCCTTTAGAGCTGGCGCCGAAGATATTGAGGCCGGTGAAAGTAATAATCTATCGGCCTTCACGCTTTTCCGACGCGGCATCATTATGAATATCACCAACCCCAAGGTGGCGATTTTCTTCTTGGCCTTCCTACCCCAATTCACCGATCCAAGCGCGGGCAATGTCAGCCTTCAGATTGTTAGTTTAGGCGCGGTATTTATGGCGGTAGCTTTCGTCTGCTTCTCGCTAATAGCGATTCTATCTGGGTTTCTTAGCCAACTATTGCGTCGCTCACCTAAAGCTCAAATTATTTTAAATCGTATAGCCGGAACTGTATTTGTCGCACTGGCCATCAAACTCGCCAGTAGCGAACGTTAACAAACAAGATCGTAAAATTAGCCCACCAAGCCTGATCACTCTCGCTGTAATGCAGTGATGGGGTCGAGCTTGGAAGCCTTAATTGCTGGATAGATGCCAAACAACAAACCAACCCCACAACAAAACACCACCGAAATCACAATCGCTACGGGAGACCATGCTACCGGCCAACCCGAAAACAGTGAAATAACTGCCGCCAACGCAAAGCCCAAAGCAATACCCAACAAGCCCCCAATAACCGAGATAGTAAAGCTCTCCACCATAAATTGATTGCGAATATCTTCTTGGGTAGCACCTACAGCTCGCAGTAAACCAATTTCTTTAGTACGTTCTAAAACACTGGCCAGCATAATATTCATAATACCAATGCCACCAACCAGCAGCGAAATACCGGCAACACAGGACATGATAATATTAAAAATTCTTTGAGTAGCTTTATGTTGTTGCAGTAGCGCTGCCGGAACCAATACATCAAAGTCTTTCTCTTGGCCATGACGCTTGAGCAACAAATGCTCTAAGCTTTTAGCGGCAGCCACCGCTGGAATATCCTCTTTCAACTCCAGCTTAAACCTATCCAGCTCACTACTTAATTCAGCATGCTTAAAACGCTTTTGCGCTGTACTCAGAGGAAGAAATATCGTATTGCCATTGACCGATAGCTCTACCCCCTGAAAGCTGTCTTTCGATAAGTGTTTATTTTTAAGCACACCAATCACTTCCAGCCAGACATGGTTTACTTTGAATATCTCTCCAACAGCACTGCGCTGGGGAAAAAGCTGGGCAGCGGCCTCTTCACTTAAAACAGCCACCTGGGCAAATAAGCGATCGTCTCGCTCACTAATCCAACGCCCCTCATACATAGCACTCCTGGATAGCTCAAAGTGACTTTCGCTCACCCCTTGTACACTGCTATCGCCCTGCGCATATGCACTAAACAAGGTATGCACATCTAAATCTTTTTCCGCAGAGTAATTAAGAACAAAAGGCATGGTATCCAGAGCCGATTCCACATCAGAAAGCGCTAGCCCTATAGAATGTTTGCGCAGCTCTTTTAATCGCTCCTTATCGATATCCCGCTCTTCCACGATTAGATTTCTAACCCCCATGGAATCGATCAAGCTAAGAGCTTCCTCTTCAGCACCCTCACCCACACTGATCATGGCGATAACTGCACCCACTCCAAACACAATTCCCAGCAGGGTAAGCAGCGTTCTCAGCTTGTGATGCCAGAGCTGATCGACCGCATCATAAAAATCATCTCTAAGTGCCATTAGATTTCCACCAAATTACCGGGCAAGCTCAGCGCTACCTGCTCACCAGATTCCAAACCGCGACTAATTTCCACACGACTCAAGCTTCTCAATCCCAAGCCAACCAGCCTCTTCTCAAAGCCCGCTGAGCTTTTAACATAGACCCAATGAACGCCATCTTTGCTAAACAAACTTTGTCGCGGCACTGTCAAAGTATCAGCTTTGCTAACGATGGATATATCGCCCTGCAAACGCTGTCCAGGACGCATAAAGCTGGAATCCGTATTTTTAATGTCGACAATAACTTCAAAATAATTGATGGGGCTTTTTCTAGAACGCGGCGCCGCGACGGAGGAGATCGATAAAAGCTCGCCTTTAATAAGCTTATCGGGGAAAGCATCCAAATGCAGTTCAACTGCCTGACCAGGCTCGATGCCTAAGGCCTCGCTCTCCAAGACAAACAATTTAGCTTGCAGAGCTTCAAGATTAGGAATATTGCCGATGCGACTGCCCGACCAAAGCTGTTGCCCAATTTGAACTTTGTCGCCGCGCCAATTTTTATGGTAGATAAAAATACCGTCTTGCGGAGCAAATACTTCTAGCTGCTGCAAGACTTTATCGTTGCGATCAATAGTGCTTTGCTCAGCCTGCTCTTTGACTTCGTGGACCGCCACTTGCGCCTTGCCTTGAGCAACAGAGGTCTCTTTTCGCCAGTCCAGATATTCGCGCTTCGAGCCCAGATACTCCTTATCCAGCATTTGGTCGGCAATTTCGTTTTTACTATAGACCAGCAAATCATCCACTGAAAAACGCTCACTTAGTGCTAGTTCTTCATCAACCACATGACTTTCGCTCTGTACCGACATCTCATTTAATCTGAGTTGCGACTGGGTATTATTCTTCGCTAAAGCATGCTGCTGTAATGCCCACTGTGCTTTTTGCAAACTCAACTGGTAACGACTAGCATCAAATTTCGCTAACAGATCACCTTTTTTTACGGTACTGTTTTCTGGCTTTAACCAATCTAAACGCAGCGCATTCATAGAACTCATCGGGGCTGAAATGGTTTTATTCTCTTTGGCCTGTAGCTCACCCTTCGCTTTCAAAACTACATTAAAGTCGGCACGCTCCACTGTTACTGATATGGTTTTTTCCTGCTCTACTTCGGCACAAGCGAGCAAGCTCAGAATAAGAGGCAGTGCAATCCATCGCTTCATAATAATTGCTCTCCTCCATTAAGGCCTTTATCAACGACCACTCTATCTCCCACAAAGCCTGCAACATGGATATCCTTTCGACTAATACCCAACCAAGAATCCAGCTCCACATAGGCTTGCTCGCCATCGTACTTCACATATCGCTTTGGTAATGCGGCCACATTTTCGAGTCGCTGCTTGAGCACCTCTAAGCGAACAGCCATACCTGGGCGCATTATCTCTGGGTCAGACTCCTCCAGCTCTACAATGGCGTCATAAACCATGCTGGGGTCATCATGGGCTTTCATACGAACAATCTTACCGATTTTAAGTAGGCGCCCTTGAAAGACTCGATCAGGCAGAGCATCCAATCTTATTTTCACCTCTTTACCCAGCTTTAGATCAGAAAAATGATGCTCTTGAATGGTCGTTTTTACCTGCATTTTATTGAGGTTGGGTATCTCTAGGATATTCTGGGAAAGATAAACAGTGTCACCCACTGAGAATCTATTGCCTTGATAATCTTTTAGATGTACGACGACGCCCGATTTCCTAGCCTTCTGATGCAGGTTGCCCAATCCTTTTTGATGCCCCTGCACCTCAGCACTCAAGCGCGCTATCTCCGACTCAGTGATCTCTTTCTGCATTTTCGCTTCGGCTAACTGACTTTCCAAGCGAGCCTTTTCAAGCAGAAGCTCTTGCTCAGCAATCTTCAACTCCACGATTAGGCGCTTAACATCCAACTTAGCGGCATAGTCTCCATCCTGAGAAGCCTTACGCTGAGCTTTTTTGAGTTGCATTCTGGTTTCTGAAAGCGACAGTTTTAAATCTTCTGACGCCTGCTCGTTAACTAGACTTTCACTTTCTAACTTTTTTTGCTCGGCCTGTAATGCCGCGCTGCTTTTTTGCAAGCGTTGCATCTGTTGTTGAGTATCATATTCCAGCAGTCTTTCGCCTTCTTTTATCTCTGCCCCCTCTGCAGCTAGATAAGTGATTTTGTACTGCCAAGTTCGTTTAATAAATGGCGCACTGACTTTAATTGAATCGGAAGAAATTAACTCTCCAGTTGAATCGATACTAAGATCAATCGCTTCAAGCTTAACTCGATAAGAACTTTGATCTGACTCTACACAAGCCGTTAATGTAGCAATCAACAGCACTAGCAGAATTCTTTTCATTAAATTTCTCCCGCCAATTGCTGCTCATTACCCGAGAGCCTTACCATCACGCTCATACCTGGCAATAATTGGCTGGCATCAAAACTGCTATCATCAAGTTCAACTTCTAATGCATGATAATAGGCCTCCCCCCAAACTGGGCGAGATTCACCTTGCTGACTAATATGCTTTAACTGGCCTTTGATGCCCGCCTTGTTTAGAGCATCTACATACAATTCAACCGGCCCGGTTTTCACCCTAGCGATGTCGACCTCATTCAGCCACGCCTTGATATAAAGCTGACTAGTATCTGGAATTTCAAGCACCACAAATCCTTTTTGTACGGTATCGCCGGCCTTAATGGTTTGCCCTGTCCACGGGTGTCGTACATATACCACCGCACCGCTGCGTTCAGCCTTCTGAGTTAGTCCTTTTAGCATGACCTGCTTACGGCCAAGTTCAGCCTGGGCAGATTTATATTGAATTTTCGCGGTCGCGATTTGATTTTCCAGTTCCACTTCTTTTTGGGCAAGCGCCTGCTCTTGCTCCTTCAGAGCTAACTGCTTCTTTTTCTTTTCTAACTGATATTTCTCGAATGTAATTTTTGTTAAATGGCTGGCTGGAATCGAGGCGTCCAAATCGGCCTTCTCAAGCTCTAAGCGTGCGATTTTCATTAAAGATTCCGCCTCCAAACGCTCGAGCCTTAGTTTCTGCTCCGTCTTTTTAGCTTCAGCTTCTGTCTTTCTCAATTTTGCTTCTTCGGCCTCTACTTCCGACTCCAAGGCCGCCGCATCAAACACCACCACGGTGTCGCCAGCCTTTACTTGCTTGCCTTCCTGCTCCAACCATTTGATCTGTAATTGCCAAGAATCAGAATCTGGCGTGCTAAATTGTTGCTTAAAACGAGCTTCCACAAAGCCACTGATTAGCAATGATTGAGCGGAGGCAAAGTTAGCAACAATAAGCGAAGTACCCAATAGTAGCCGGGCAATAATAGTGTTGAGCTTATACATCCTGTAACTCCCCATCCTTCATTAATAGTAATCGTTGAGAAAATTCAGCGATTTCCGCTTCATGGGTAATCAATACAATCGTTTGCCCTTGCTTATGCAGATCTTGTAGCAGGGCCATAATTTCCAAGGATGTTTTGCTATCCAAGTTGCCTGTTGGCTCATCGGCAAAAATAATTTTGGGTTTGTTAATTAAGGCTCGGGCTATCGCCACCCGCTGCCGCTGCCCACCTGAAAGCTCATAGGGCAAGTGATCTACTCGATCTGCCAACCCAACGGTTTGCAACATTTCTTTTGCTCGAGCGCTGGCTTCAGCGCGCTCCACATCGGCATAGCGCAAAGGCAGCATTACGTTTTGCAAAGCGCTTAAGCGTGGCAACAAATGAAAGGTCTGGAATACAAAACCAATTTCACGGTTGCGAATGGCCGCCAACTCTTTGTCTTCTAATTCAGATACATTGCGATTATTGAGTAAATAGGAACCGGCACTGGGCTTATCTAAGCAACCCAGAATATTCATCAAGGTCGATTTGCCCGAGCCCGAAGAGCCCATGATGGCGACAAATTCATTCTCTCGAATTTGCAAACTGATTGATTTAATAGCCTCGACGCGTAAATCGCCGCTTTGATAGGTTTTATTGAGCTGCTGTAGCTCGATAACGCAGGGGGCAGTTTCATTGTCTACATATTCACTGCCGACATGAGGGTGCGCTTTAATAGCAGGCTTCACTGGATCTTCCTCTGATCTCTCTGATTTTCTCTTGTTTCTATTTATAAGTTATTCCCAGCAGCATACCGAGCTATGCCGACCAGTCAAGCACCCACTCCACACAGGGTTAACTGAGCTTCACTTCATACATTTTACTTAGGCACAAACGATAACTATAATGCGAACCATTTTTATTAGTAACCACAAAAACAATATGTACCATAGGTGGAGAACCATGAAATTTAACCCCAAACTGCCTTTTGCAGCCTTGCTTTTACCCTTGGCCGTAAGTGCCAATTCTTATGCTGACGACGCCTCCTCAGCCAATGAAATAGAAGAAATTATTGTTACCGGCCAAAAGACCAGCCGCTCATTGCAGGACACAGTCGCATCGGTAGCCGTAGTCACCGATGTTGCGATGGAAGAACAAGGTATTCGTGACTTTTTTGAAGTTATGGAGCGCACCGCCAATATCACAGCTCAGCCAGGGGTGGGCTTCAATATTCGCGGAATCGACGCCTTTAACGTCTCTGGCAGCGGTAATAGCTACCTCACCAGTGTTTATATCGATGGCGCGGTAATGCCTTATCGCGTGATCCAGCAAGGTGCCTTTTCGACTTGGGACCTACAACAAGTTGAAGTATTACGTGGCCCACAATCCACCCTGCAGGGACGTAATGCTCTGGCCGGTGCTATTGTTATGAATAGCAAAAATCCAAGCCATGAATGGGATGCAAAATTTCGCATCGGTGGCGGCCAAGATGGGCGACGTGAAGCGGCCTTTGCTACTGGCGGCAGTATCGTAGAAGACGAGCTGGCTTTTCGCATTGCCGGCGAGCAACGCCAATGGGACGGTTATAACCACAATCCTACCCGCAATGACACTCCTGACTTTTTTGATTCGAAAAATCTGCGCGCCAAATTACTTTGGGAGCCAAGTGCATTACCAGAATTTTCGGCACTGCTGAGCTATTCCTATACCGATGCCGATGAAGGTACTCGTTATACCGACAACCCAGGCGAGGGAAAAAGCCCTTTTGATCATCGTATTAATGCCCATAACGACCCGATCACTGAGTTTACCGAAACCGATATTATTACTTTAGAGTTGAGCTATGAGCTCGGCGAAAATTGGAACTTTAAATCGATCAGCACTTATACGGATGCTGACTATGGTTATCTTTGGGATGGCGATGCTGGCCCAACTCCAGGCTCAATACTCGATGACAAACGTATTGATGAAACCCTAAGCCAAGAGTTTCGTTTTAGTTTTGACTATGAAAACTTCAAGGGCTTGATTGGCGCTTACTATTCAGATCTGGATGTTGATGACCGGGTAACGGGCAACCAGCAGATCACTTTGCAATCTCTTGGTGTACCAACACTGTTAGTTGCGCCTCCAGCGTTTGGCGGCCTGGGCTTGCCACAAAACTTGGCCAATATGGTTCTAGGCTTATACGCACCAGCCGATCCAGTTCTTCTTGGCCGTAACGCCGATCTTACCCAGGCTGTTACGACCAAAGCTATTTTCGCTGACTTTAGCTACAACATTAATGATCAGTGGGAGTTGTTTGCTGGCATTCGTTGGGACAAAGAAAGCCAAGAGAACAGCAGCGATACGCGCATTACTATTGATAATGTCGATGCACTGCCTAAGCCAGAAAATTTTGCAGCTAACCCTACTCTAGCGGCACTGATTACTGGCTTAAACGCCCAGCTCTTTCAAATGGCTGCTGATGCCTCTGGTGTTCAACCTCTAGTTGACGCTGACTTTTCTGAAGTACTGCCAAAGCTCGGCGTAAGCTATCACTGGAATGACGACATCACCACCAGCTTCACCTTCCAAAAAGGTTATCGCTCAGGTGGTGTGGGCAGTAATATCGCCAAGGGTTACAACTATCAGTTTGACCCAGAATTTACTGACAACTATGAATTTTCTTTCCGCTCACAGTGGCTGGATAAACGTTTAACCGTGAACGCTAACGCTTTCTACTTGGACTGGAGCGATCAGCAAGTTGCGGTACAGCTATCGGGTAACCGTTACGACACTGAAACTCGTAACGCCGGTAGCTCAGAGGTTAAAGGTATTGAGTTAGAAACCAGCTATGAGCTTTCTGATGAAATTAGCTTATACGGTTCTATTGGCCGCGCCAAAACTGAATTCAAAGAATTCAAATTGATCCTGCCAACCAATACCTATGACTTATCAGGGCGCGAGTTTGCTGGCGCACCTGAATGGACAGGAAACTTAGGTGTAACTTACAACGGCGACAATGGCTTTAGATTTAATGCCAATGCCAACTACACCGATGAGTCGCTTTCGAGTAATACGCCTTGGACACAAGCGCAGCCCGACACCCCACAGTATGACCCAAACAACGATTCTCGCTGGGTAGTTAATATGCGTGCGGGTTACGAGTGGGATAAATTTGGAGCCTATGTTCAAGTCAACAACTTGCTGGATGAAGAGTACATAATCCGCAATGACACTGGCAGTGGCGAACTATTCCTTGGCGCACCACGTCAGCTTAGCTTTACCTTAGAGGCCAACTTCTAAGAACTCAGTCAAAAAGAAAGTGGGGGTAATACCTTGCTTTCACTTAGCCCACAGGGAAGCGGGCTAAGCCCTTCAACAAACAACAAGAACACCGTTCAAGCGATTGCAAATCCCCAAGCTTTCATCCACAGTAGGGCCATATCGCTCCTGTACTGTTTCAATCCTAAACCCATGGATGAGCCGCAATGAACGAAAAGCTTTTCACGCAACGTCTTGCCGAACTGGTAAAGATCCCTTCGGTAAGCAGCCACTCTGCCCAATGGGATATGGGTAATATAAAAGTCATCCATACTCTAGCCGGCTGGCTTGAAGCGCTGCAATTTGATGTACAGATCCTTCCCGTAGACGGCCACGAAAATAAGGCCAATCTAATTGCCAGTCGCGGCAAAGGTAAAGGCGGCCTGGTTCTCGCCGGTCATACTGATACTGTGCCCTATGATGAAGGCCGCTGGCAAAGCGATCCTTTTGTATTGACCGATAGCAATGAGCGTTTTTATGGTTTAGGCGCGACCGACATGAAAGGGTTTTTCCCGGTTGCTCTCGCGGCCATCGAGCGCTTTGAAAAAGCCGAATTCCAGCAACCTTTAATTATCCTTGCCACGGCCGACGAAGAAAGCTCCATGAGTGGCGCGAATGCCTTAGCGGCACAAGGTTTTAATGAACAGGGGCAGGCACGCTATGCCGTCGTAGGTGAGCCAACAGGATTAAAGCCCATCTATATGCATAAAGGCATTATGATGGAGGAGCTTCGTATTACTGGCCAAAGCGGCCACTCCTCAAACCCTGCGCTAGGCAATAACGCCATGGAAGCTATGCACGAGGTGATGAGCGAACTGATGCTGTTTCGCCAAGAGCTGCAAGAGCGTTATCAGAACCCGGGCTTTGCGGTACCCACCCCCACCATGAACTTTGGCTGCATTCACGGCGGCGATAACCCCAACAGAATTTGCGCCGACTGCGCTATGCAATTTGATCTGCGAGCTATTCCGGGAATGAGCAATGACGAGATGCGCCAAGCGATCAAAGAACGTATCGCCATCGTTGCCCAAAGACGCCAGGTGACTATTGAACTGGAAACCTTATTCGGTGGTGTCGAGCCATTTGCCGAAGATAGAAGCAGCGAGCTGGTAAAAGCCGCCGAACAGCTTTGCCAGCACGATAGTGAAGCTGTAGCCTACGCCACGGAAGCACCCTTCCTTCAGCAGTTGGGTATTGAGACCCTGGTACTTGGCCCAGGCAGTATCGATCAAGCCCACCAGCCGGATGAGTTTATTGCGCAAGAGCAAATAGCGCCAGCCATCGATATTATCTCGGGTCTGATTAATCGCTTCTGCATTCCGCAAAAATAGCAGCCCCGTATAGAGTGACCAGAACCGCCCTATCATGGGTACATTCTCGCTTTTAATTGGCCCGATTGACGGGCTATACTCAAGACCTGTTTTAAAAAGAGCCTAACAAAGTGAACAAGCAAGACTACGTAAAATGGTTCCGCGACACCACACCCTATATAAAATCGCAACGCGGCAAGACCATTGTATTAATGCTGCCAGGTGCAGCTATCGCCCATGATAATTTTTTAAACATTGTCAGCGACATCAATCTGCTAAGCAGTTTAGGTGTGCGTTTGGTTTTAGTTCACGGTGCCCGACCACAAATTGAATCTCGCTTTGCCGCGGCTGGCCTTGATAGCCAGATACACAAAGGCAAACGCGTTACCGATCAGCAAAGTATGGGTTTGGTTTGTCAGTCTGTCGGTGAAGTTCGCAACCAGATCGAAGCTGCATTTTTTAGCCGCCACTTAAATGCCCCAAAAGGCGCCGAGTATGTACAGGTGGTTGGCGGAAATCTCGTCACCGCGATGCCAACCGGTGTGATTGGTGGCGTGGATTTACAATATACCGGCAAGGTTCGTCGGCTCGCCACAGATGCCATCGAAACCATGCTGGATAATCGCCAACTGGTTTTGATCTCACCACTGGGTTATTCGCCTACTGGTGAAACCTTTAATCTATCCTATGCCGAGCTGGCCACGCGAGTAGCTATTGATCTTAAAGCCGATAAGTTAATCGCATTTTGCTCTGAAGACGGCGCCTACAACGCCAAGGGCGAATTGTATCGGGAGTTAACTTTACTGGAATGCCAAGCGACCCTGGGCCACGATGGCGATTTAAACGATCATCGCTTGGCATTAGAGGCTTGCTATCGCGCTTGTGAGCAAGGCGTTGCCCGCGCTCACGTACTGAACTACGGTGACGACGGCGCCCTACTAAAAGAGATTTTTACCCGCGATGGAGCTGGCACCATGGTTTACCGCGACAGCTATGAGCTGATTCGCCGGGCACGCATTAGTGACGTTGGCGGCATACTGGATTTGATTCGCCCGCTCGAAAAACAAGGCATTCTGGTGCGCCGATCACGTGAGCGCTTAGAAATGGAAGTTGAGCATTTTACAGTAATGGAAAAAGACGGTGCCATTATCGCTTGCGCAGCCCTTTATCCATTTAACTCCGCCGGCTCTGGAGAGCTTGCCTGCGTAGTGACATCGCCTGAATATCAAGGTGGTGGACGAGCTGCAAAACTGCTTAAGCACATCGAACGTCAGGCCAAAAAATTAGGCTTCGAGCAGCTTTTCACACTCACGACACAAACCGCACACTGGTTTATTGAGCAGGGTTTTGAAGCGGCGAATGTTGCGATCTTGCCCGACGAAAAACAGTCATTTTATAACTACCAGCGAAACTCCAAGGTATTTGTCAAAAAAATTGACAAATAACATCCCCACTTAAAAGCTGAGCTGTATTCCTCCTGAATCCCGCTCAGTTTTTAGTCCTTTTGTGCTAACTATCACCACGATCTTGATCCAGATCATATGCTCTTTGAGCCCTCAGCATTAATGTGCACGGCCCAATCATAAAACCCAGTGCTAAAAGCCCAAAAGAGGCCTTCTTACATGAATATCTCTAGTAAAGCAGCGACGGTTCTTTACCGGAAAGATAACCATAGCTGCATCGTATTTTCAGATCTGGTGGAAGGTCATGGCGTCCAGGCCAACCAGTTTTTGATTATTGATGAAAACCACACCGCATTGATCGATCCCGGCGGCGATTTAACCTATACGCCGCTGTCGATTGAAATCAGCAAACACGTCAGTCTACAAGACTTGGATTATATTTTTGCGTCGCACCAAGACCCTGATATTATCGCCTCATTGCCACGCTGGATGATGCACAGTCACTGTAAGGTAGTCACACCAAAACTTTGGTCGCGATTTTTACCGCACTTGGCATCTAGCTTTATTACCGACAAACTCAGCTCCACCGTCGACGATAGAATTATTGCCGTGCCCGATGAAGGCCAAAAGATTCCTTTTGGGCGCAATGAAATTATTTGTCTACCTGCACATTTTTTACATTCAGTGGGCAACATAAACTTTTACGACCCAGTGAGTAAAATTTTGTTCTCTGGGGATATGGGTGCGTCAATGGTCGATAGCGATGCTGCCGAGCCAGTAGATGACTTTGCCGCTCATACTAAATTAATGGAAGGCTTTCACCGCCGTTATATGACCAGCAACAAAGCCTGCCGACTGTGGGCAAAAATGGTCAGCCAGTTAGACGTACAAATGATCGTGCCACAGCATGGCCGACCATTTGTTGGCCGTACCATGATTGCACAATTCTTAAAATGGATTAGCAATTTAAAATGCGGAGTGGACTTGTTGAGCGAACAGGATTACCAAGTTATCAAATAACACTATTCGCTCAGGGATGAGCGGTTTTCCTTAAAATATCAAATTTAGATATCCGAGAAATCTCCACCACGACCTTTACCTGATGCAAAGCGCGCTGCACCAGAGCTGGCCAAGCCAAGATCTACCACCGGGCGACCACGATTAAACTCCAGAGTTAAACCTTCTTCAATACTGCCATCGAATGCTTGATAAGCCGACAGGCGATCAGCTCGCAGACACTCTTGTGGAAACTGACAAATAGACAGCGCTAATTTCTCAGCCTCTTCACGCACAGTACCCTTTGCCACTACCCGGTTCGCCAAGCCCATTTGCAAGGATTCTTGAGCATCTACTGGGCGGCCAGTAAGAATTAAATCCATCGCGCGACTTAAGCCAATAAGACGCGGTAAACGTTGGGTACCACCATCAATAAGGGGAACACCCCAGCGGCGGCAGAACACACCAAAGACAGCGTCTTCTTCCATAACACGCATATCACACCATAGCGCCAACTCCATGCCACCGGCCACGGCATGCCCCTCGATGGCCGCAATAACAGGCTTGCTAAGCAATAGACGCGAAGGTCCCATCGGGCCACTATCATCTAAGCTGACAGCTTCGCCCTTAATAGGCGCAGGATCTACCATCGGGTTAGAACCGTCCATACTCGCTACAGCTTTTAGATCAGCGCCAGCACAGAAGCCACCATCCCCATAGAACACGGCCACCTTGGCCTCATCGTCCTGTTCAAAGGCCATAAAGGCTTCGGCCAATGCTCTAGCGGTTGGACCATCCACAGCATTTTTAGCATGGAGGCGGTCAATGATTATGGTGCTGACAGGGCCATTCTTTTCTATACGTACCATCACCTATTACTCTTTTTATCCTATTAATAAATTAAGTGTAACATAGACTACTCATTTGAAGTCAATTCAGCCCCATTAGCGAGTCTGGTACAAGCCTTGTTACAATTACGCTTTTTGGCTCGAGCGCATTATGTTTGTTGATGATTATCAGAAGATTTTTCTATCGGATCGCCCCATGCTGGACGTTCGCGCGCCAATAGAGTTCGAGCAAGGACATTTCCAGCACGCCCAAAACAAGCCCTTGCTAGATAACCAGCAGAGGCAGAGCATTGGCTTATGCTACAAAGAGCAAGGACAAGACGCTGCCATTGAGATGGGCTGGCAGATGGCCACCGAAGAAGTTATTGAAGCGCGTATCAATCACTGGGCCGAGTTTACCCGAGCAAACCCCGAAGGCTGCCTGTATTGCTTTCGCGGAGGCCTACGCTCGCGCTTTAGTCAGCAACTTCTCCAGCAACATGGCATCGACTACCCGATCGTTAAAGGTGGCTATAAGGCGATGCGCCAATTTTTGCTACAGGAGCTTAAACAAGCTTGCCAAGAAGCACCCTTAATCATTATTGCCGGCCCTACGGGCAGCGGTAAAACTAAGGCGATAGAGCAAATCGAGCGCTGCATCGATTTAGAAGCTGAGGCTTGTCACCGAGGCTCTGCCTTTGGGCAACTGCTTAACGCTCAGCAACCCGCTCAGATAAGCTTTGAAAACAATATCAGCCAGCGTTGGCTTAAGCTCGGCAGAGAGAGAGCGGTGCTTATGGAGGACGAAGGTCGCTTAATTGGCCGCCTGAACCTGCCGGATTACCTACAAGCCGCCATGCAAAAGGCCCCTCTAGTCCAAATAGAGGAACCTTTAGAGCAACGTTGCCAGTGGGTGATTGAAGATTACGTGCTAAGCCCGCTGCAACATATCTCGCTAGAGGAATTTAGCCACAACTTGAGTGCTAATTTGTACCGTATCCGCAAGCGCCTAGGCGGTTTACGCTATCAGGCACTGCAAAAAGAGTTCGAACAAGCCTGCCAAAGCTGGTCTAAACAGCAAGAAGCCAGCGCCTTTTATGGCCCCATTGAGCAGTTACTTCGCGATTATTACGACCCAATGTACAAATACCAGTTGCAACAGCGGCAGGGACAAGTACTATTCCGCGGTCGCTGCCAAGAGCTGGTTGATTGGTGTCGCGAGCAGAACCTTTAAACGCCGCAAGGCACAAGCAAGACGTTAAGCACATAAGCAGGAGTAAACATGGCCCTCATTCGCTGGATCTTAGGTCGCATTATTCTATTATTGAATGCCATATTCCGCCCCAGTAAGCGCCCACTGAGCCCAGAGGCGAAAGCCGCTCAACAAGCTGCAGCTGGCAATCTTGCGCTATACCAATTTGCGGCCTGCCCATTCTGCGTAAAAGTACGCCGCGAGTTGCGACGCCTTGATTTAGAGCTGCCACTGCGTGATGCCAAAGGCTCTGAGCTTTACCGCTCTGAACTAGAGCATGGCGGCGGCCGCATCAAAGTGCCTTGCCTACGTATCGATGAAGGTGAAAACAGCACTTGGCTGTATGAATCCAACGATATCATCGATTACCTACGTGAGCGTTTTCCGGCCGAAGCCCAAGAAAGTGTCGCCTAAGTTTTAATAGGCACCAATCCTAGCGGGGGACGAGTCGTTCCCTCGCGAAACCCCTTTCCTCGATCTGATTTTTTCTTCTACCTTAATTTCCAGCTCATGCCTTAGCAGTCCTATTCTGCACACTTATTCCGCTGACTGATCAACAAATGAGCATTAAGCTAGTTACTAAGCATTAAGCTCCAGTTCATTGAAAATCAATAAGTATTAGATTTTATGTGACGCTAGTCACGTCAGTAATTGCCGCCTCATGTTGTAATTTGCGGCCTTAACCGATCCGCCAATGATAAAAATGACAAGGGGCCATCGATGGGCACTTTAGATAGAAGTTGGAACTCGGAAACGGAATTCGCGTTCAATAGTCAGCAGGAAGCTCTTTACCCAATGTTACTGCGCATGCAGCAAGATTTTGATTTCAAAATCGTCGTGCAAGCGGGTGCCTACTTATTAAGTACGCGCGAATATCTTGATATCAGCAGTGTAGAAGTTTCTCCCCCCTTCCAAACACTAGAAGCCCTAGAGCAATACATCAACAAGAACATGGTTGATATTTTGTACAGCTATTTGTTCGACATTCCAAGCCAAGACGTTAAAGAGCTGCCGAGCGCATACGCTATTGCTTAAACCTTAAGCAGCCTATCAGCAAGGGCCGATGTTCTAATCGGTCTTGATCAAGCATTTATTGATTGCACTGTCGTATAATCCAGTCATGGACAGTGCAAACTATATCGATATTATTCTCGTCGGCGGCGGTCACGCCCACGCCCAAGTTATTAAAATGTGGGGCATGAAGCCTGTGCCCGGCGTTCGGCTCAGCTTAATTAGCCCCAGCAGTTACACCCCCTACTCTGGAATGCTACCAGGCTTGGTTGCTGGGCATTACAGCTTTGAGCAAAGTCATATTGATTTAAGGCGCCTTTGCCAATGGGCCAATGTACGTTATATCAATGAGCAGGTTCTCGCCGTTAACTGTGATGAGAAAAGCTTAAGCCTTGCAGCACAACCCGATCTCGAATTTGATTACCTTTCAATTAACACGGGTATTACTCCAGACCTCAATATCGAAGGGGCGAAAGAATATGCCATAGGGGTAAAACCGATCAGTCAATTTTATCAGAAATGGCAGCAACTTTTACAATATGATCACAGCGTCATCAGCATTGTTGGTGCCGGTATCGCGGGTATTGAACTTAGCTTAGCGATGGCGGAGCGGCTCAAAAAAGAAAACAAGACTGCCGAGCTGCAACTGATTTATCCGCAGCAGCAGCTACTGCCCAATGCACCAGACAAGCTACGCAAACATTTGCAAAAAGCGCTGCAAGAATACCAAGTAGAGTGTTTTCCTAATCATCGCGTCAATCGTTTTACTGCATCAAGCATCGAATGCTCGTTAAATGGCGAAACAACAAATCTCTCCTCAGATTTTCACTTACTATGCACTCAAGCCAAACCAGCGAATTGGGCACAGGAATCTGGTATAGAGTGCGACGAAGAAGGTTTTATTTTACTGAACGATAGTTTGCAGTCGATCAGCCACCCTTGGTTATTCGCAGCGGGCGACACCGCCCAACAAATTAAGCACCCAAGGCCCCAGGCCGGAGTCTTTGCCGTACGTCAGGGCCCAACTCTATTTAAAAACTTAAAGCGTATCGCCCAAGGGAAAAAACTTAAGCAGCACAAACCCCAAAAAGAATTCTTAAAGCTGATCAGCCTAGGTAAAAAATCAGCAGCTGCCAGCCGTGGGGATAAATCTGTATCCAAGCCAGGCACGACGGAATCTTTAGTGTGGCAATGGAAAAACCGCATCGATCGAAAATTTATGGCGATGTTTGAAAAGCTTCCAGCTCAGATGCCGAGCCACAAGAAAAAGGGCAAACATAAGATAAATATTCCTGAAAGCCAGCGACTACCCGATATGCACTGCGGCGGCTGCGGTGCCAAAGTAGCCGGCGATGCCCTAAGTAAGATTCTTAATCAACTTAAAACTAGCCCCGCACTCGATCAAAGCAACCTTGGTGAAGATGCTGCACATTTAAATATCAACACAGAAAAACAAATCTTCCAGAGTGTCGACAGCTTTCACGGTTTAGTAAGCGATCCTTTTGAACAGGGGCGAATCGCTACCCTACATGCCATGAGCGACATCTTTGCTATGGGCGGCAGAGCGCACAGTGTACAAGCCTTAATCAGCATCGCCCATGCCGGTGAGAATATTGTAAATCGAGACCTTAAGCGAATACTGCAAGGTGTTCTTTACGAATTAGAGAGACACAAGGCATTATTGATTGGCGGGCACAGTAGTTTGGCAGAAAACAGCCAAATAGGATTGGTGGTTAATGGCCATACCGAAAAAAACAACAAGCTATTGAAATCAGAATTGCGCGAGGGCGAGCAACTAATCCTAAGTAAAGCCCTAGGTCACGGTTTAATTTTTGCCGGCCAACAAAGCCTAACAAGCAAAGGTCCATGGCTAGATGCAGCGATTGAGCAAATGCTGCAATCGAATTTTAATGCAGCCCAACTCGCGATCGAATACGGCGCATCAGCCTGCACGGATATTACCGGCTTTGGTTTAGGCGGCCACCTATTAGAAATGCTGAGCAGCAGTAATCTTAGCGCAAATATTTACAGCTCTAAACTGCCCTATCTCGAAGGTGCGCACAGCCTTATTGAACAAGGGGTTCGTAGCAGTCTGTACCCCCAGAATATGCGTGAGATAACAAAACACTGTGCTGGCAATGCCCCAGAAATATTGGCAGACCCACAAACTAGCGGTGGTTTGTTAATGTCTGTTTCTGCAGATAAATCTGAGGCCTTAATAAATTCGCTTAAAGAACAAGGGTATAATTACAGCACCCACATAGGCACTGTAATCCCGAAAGGCGAGCACTATATCAATTTTACTGAACATTGAGATTTCTCGTTTCAGATACGGCCGCATGACCACCAGCCATCAATGATTGAATACTACCTTGATGTAACTCGAGTTTGACGGTGATTTGACTGGGCGATGCCGGAGACATGGCATAGCCTTGCTCGATCAAAAACTCACTTTTATCGATAGCCTTTTTCTCATACAAGTAGCAAGCCAAAGGCCCTGCCGCCATACCGGTTGCCGATTCTTCTTCAATTCCATAACGCGGAGCAAACATTCTTGCAGTGGCATCTGCGGAACCGGTATAACTTTCACGACTGAAGATATAAAAACCGATTAAATCGTATTTCTCTGATAGTGCTTCAACTTTCTCTTGATTGATATTCAGTTGTTCCAATGTGCCCTGGCTATCCACTTCGGCAATCAAAAAGCTATTTCCGGTATTGACGATCAAGGGCTCTGAAGACAACTTGGTTTCAGCTATGTTCAAAGCCGCAAGAATTTCTTGCCTGTCTTTATTAACCGAAACAAACATTGGGGCTATCTGCTCCATAAATGCGGCACCGGAAACCAGCTTAACAGCCCTGTTACCATCAATGGTTTCTTTGGAGCTTTCACTATTTTTTAATAAGCCTTGCTGGGACAGATAGCTAAAGGTGGCAACCGTTGCATGACCACAGTGGGCAATTTGTCGGGTAGGGGTAAAGAATTCCAATTTGATGTCGGCCACATCCGAGTGCGAGACGAATGCCGTTTCGGATAGGCCCACTTGTGCGGCGATTTCTAGTTTCTGCTCCTTTGAAAAGCGATCCGCATCTAAGACTACCCCAGCTGGGTTGCCGCCACGCCCATCTACTACAAAGGCATTTACAATCGAGACATCAATATTCATGGGCGTTTCCTCTACAATTTACTTACTCGCTTTTTACCTTTTAGCAAGCATCGGGTGATCTAGTAAGTGCCCGCCAGCACCATTCGGTTTGATCAACAGTGGTATTTGAAGTAGTGCTGACGAGCCATTGTAGACTAGCAACTTAGAGCATACTCTAAGTCAAAGGCCTTGATAAAACTTAGGCCTTAAATTGCATATCTTTGCAGATAGGGGCTCACTTGTCGTTTGAGTTTGCGGTTTTGGTAATACATTTAATTAGACAGGCGATTTATTTTTTCTTCGGTGACGTCGATATAGTGGTCGATATTCTTTTTTTGTTCTTCTAATTTCTCTAGATGTATTCTCAATGCCACTAAGGCGTCTTCGTTGCGCCCTTCTATAGAGGCTGTTACGTAGCCTTTGATATCTCGCAGTGACATACCAGAATTTTTCATGCAAGCCACCCAGTTAATCAACTCTACGTCGGTATCTGAATAGTTACGATGGCCGCTGCTGTCCTTTTTTGGCAGTTCCAATACGCCTTGCTTTTCATAGTAACGAATGGTGTGCGCGCTAATGCCGGTAAATTCGCTGACTTCTTTGATTTTCATTGATTTACTCGCCGAGTTGTGATGTTGATATATTTTCAAGTTTAACAATAACTAGCCAAGATGTTTGAAACAAGCAGCAATGAGGCCTGACCGTTTTTAGTCCCTACAAGAGCTGCCCTAGAACGCGCTTAAACCATCCGCGGGCGCTCGGGTCGCGGTGTCCATACCGCTTTACGGTTCTAGATCAGCTCTTGTAGGAACTAAAATCTACTTAGGCTATATAAACCCACACAGGTAGGTAAAGAGTCCATATACCCATGCAAAACCTTCAAAAGCAAGGACGCTTTTGGAGAGCCCCCAGGGATGGGTTCACGGCGCGTTTTGCATGGGTATATGGACTCTTTACCGGTTCGAAGGGAACACACAACAAAGAACAATCCCCAACATATTACTGTAAGATACCGTTATTAAGATGATTATAGAGCCTGAAGATACAAGAGCCTCAACATGATAAAAAGACGACAGTTTCTGCAGCTTGGTAGTATTGGAATCGCCAGCGTACCGGCCAGCGCCAGCATTAGCGCCCTATCACAGCGCCCGGAAATACAAACCGGCATCAGCAGTGGTGATGTTAGTCAGAATGGTGCCGTAATATGGGGGCGTACCGAAAAGCCATCATTAATGTGGGTAGAGCTTAGCAAAGATCCGGATTTCAAACAGAGCCTACGCTTCGCCGGCACCGCTGCATTAAAGGAAACTGACTTTAACGCCAAAACCTACCTACGAGGTTTAAACCCGGCACAGCAGTATTTTTATCGCGTGCAATTCGAAAGCCTAGACAAACCGGGCCTATTTGGTGATATACATCAAGGGCAATTTAAAACAGCCCATAAAGATACCGGCCGCATTCGCTTTTGTTGGTCAGGAGATACCGCCGGGCAAGGTTACGGAATTGATAGTAGTCGAGGCGGCATGCACAGCTATGCTGAAATGTTAAAACGCGAGCCCGATTTTTTAGTGCATTGTGGTGACTTAATTTATGCCGACGGCCCCATCCCCAGCGAGATAAATTTAAAAGATGGCAGCACTTGGAAGAATGTAGAAACCCAAGGCAAAAGCAAAGTTGCCGAAACTACCCAAGAGTTTCGGGAAAACTATTACTACAACTTTCTTGATCCCAAATTTCGCCAGTTTCATCAGCAAGTAGCTAGCTACCAACAATGGGATGACCACGAAGTTGTTAACAACTGGTACCCCGGCGAACAACTACTCGATGATAAGCGTTACACCGTAAAAAGCGCCTCACTACTGGCCGAACGCGCACGTCATGCATTATTAGAATGTAACCCCATAAGCCTAAACGCCAAAGATCCAAGACGAATTTATCGCAAGGTTAGCCACGGCCCTATGTTAGATATCTTCTTCTTGGATATGCGCAGTTATCGCGGCCCCAATAGCTTAAACCGACAAGAGAAAGCCTCAGCAGAAACCGCCTTCTTAGGAGAAGAACAGCTACAGTGGCTAGAGCAATCGCTAGCTGATTCAAAAGCCAGCTGGAAAATTATTGCCAGCGACATGCCCCTCGGGCTGAGAGTTACAGAATGGCAAAGTGAAGTGGCCGAGAATGCTGCCAATGGCGATGGCCCAGCGCTAGGGCGCGAATTAGAGATAGCACACTTACTGGAGTTTATTGCCAAGAAAGATATTCACAATGTGCACTTTATAACCGCCGACGTGCATTATTGTGCCTCCCACTATTACAACCCCAACAAAGCGCAGTTCAAAAACTTCAAGCCCTTCTGGGAATTTGTCAGCGGCCCCCTTCATGCGGGCAGCTTTGGCCCCGGCGAGCTGGATAACACCTTCGGCCCAGAATTGATATTTAAAGGCATACCCGACGATATGCCGCCCAATTCGCCACCATCAGACAACTACCAGTTCTTTGGTGAGATTGAAATTGATGGCTTTGAGAATACCATGACAGTGAAGCACTTTAACCGCCTTGGCAAAGAGCTTTGGCGTAAGACCTTAAGATCAGAAGCATAAAGTTCGGCAAAAACCCTCCAAACAGAATATTCAACCAGCCAAACCGAAGACCATAGCAGCAACTACGGCTTCGGTAAGCGGCTGGACGCCACATTATCCCTGCCGCCATAATAAGCTCGACTTTCTAACAGCAATAAGAAGACTATGATGAAACTCCGCTTATTGGCTGCCGGCATTAGCGCAGCCCTGATGTGCAGCAGCTTAACCCTACCTCTGGCCCACGCGGCCGACAAAGCCAAAGAAGACGAGAAAGCCAAGTGGGACGTTAACGCCCCCCAAGGTGAGTTTATCGATGCCAATATCGACGTGCGTGAAGGCACCTGGATGAACATCGATGTCAGCCCCGATGGTAAAACCATTGCCTTCGACCTGCTGGGAGATATCTATACCTTACCGATTGGCGGTGGCGAAGCGACTGCACTAATGACCGACATCGCTTGGCAGATGCAGCCAAAATTCAGCCCAGATGGCAAACACATTGCCTTCACCTCCGACCAAGGCGGTGGCGACAATATCTGGATTATGAATAGCGATGGCAGCGGACAAACCGCCGTTACCGATGAAACCTTCCGCTTGCTAAATAGCCCAGCGTGGAGCCCAGATGGCGACTACCTAGTGGCTCGTAAGCACTTTACGGGTACACGCTCATTGGGCGCCGGCGAAGTCTGGATGTATCACAAAGCTGGTGGCAAAGGCTTGATGCTTACCAAGCGCCCAAATCAGCAAAAAGATTTAGGCGAGCCAGCCTTCTCACCGGATGGCCGTTACGTTTATTTTTCACAAGATGCCACCCCTGGAAAAACCTTCCACTACAGCAAAGATTCTGAAAAAGGCATTTATAAAATAAAACGCTATGATCGCGAAACCGGCGAGATCAGAGTGATTCTTTCTGGTCGTGGTGGCGCTATTCGCCCAACCCCTTCTAGAGACGGTCGCTATCTTGCCTATATTGCCCGTGAAGATTTTCAGACCACTTTGTTTTTACTGGATTTAAAAACCGGTGAGAAGCGTAAGCTTTATGACAAGCTTGAGCGCGATATGCAAGAAACCTGGGCCATTCACGGTGTATACCCAAGCATGGCTTGGACACCGGACAATAAAAATCTCGTGTTTTGGGCCAAAGGCAAACTGCATAAACTCAACATCGACAGCCTAAAAGCTGAGAATATTCCATTCCATGTTAAGGCCACTAAAAAGCTGCAAACCACTGTGCGCTTTGATCAGAACATTGATCAAGACAACTTTGACGTGAATATGCTGCGCAATGTGCAGATTTCACCGAATGGTAAGCAGGTTATTTTTGAAGCCTTGGGTCATATTTACAGCCGCAATTTACCAAATGGCAAACCGAGCCGTTTGACCAAGCAAAGCGATCACTTTGAATTGCAGCCGAGCTTTTCTCGCGATGGTAAGAAGATTGTATTTAGCACTTGGGATGACCAGGAGCAAGGCAGTATTCGGGTAATGTCGGCCCGTGGCGGTAAAGCCAAGCTCGTCACTAAAGAGCCTGGCAAATATGTTGAAGCCGCGTTTTCACCTGACGGCAAGCATATCGTCTATCGCAAAGCTAAAGGCGGTTACATTACTGATCCTAAGTGGGGCCTAAACCCCGGCATTTATCGTGTAAGCAGCAAAGGCGGCAAAGCTGAGTTAATTACCGAAAAAGGCGTATTACCTCAGTACGGTTCAGCCAATGATCGCATTTATGCCATGCGCCATGGCGAGAAGCCATCCCTGGTTCGCGTAAATATCAAAGACAAAAAAGAGCAGTCTTTATACGAAGGTAAATACGCTACCGAGTTTAAAGTTTCACCTGATGGTAAGTACTTGGCATTCGCTGAGCGCTTTAAAGTCTTTGTAACGCCGTTTGTAGAAAGTGGCCACTTAATTACCATTGGCCCGAAAGCGAAAAATCTTCCAGTAAGAAAGCTCTCCGTACGCGCTGGCGAAAACATCAGCTGGAACGCCAAAAGCAATGAGCTATATTGGAGCCTAGGTGCCGACCTTTACCAAGCCGAGCTACAAGGTTTGTTTGATGTAGGCTCCTCCGATGCTAAAAACAAAGAGACCTTAAACAAAGAACCTATCGTTACCGCCATTGGCTTTAATCAAAAGGTTGATGTTCCTAGCGGTAGCATTGCCTTTGTTGGCGGCCAAGTACTCACTATGGAAGATGGCGATAAAGTTATCGACAATGGTGTGGTACTCGTTGATGGCAATCACATTGTTGCGGTTGGCAAAGCGGGTGAAGTGGAAATCCCTAATAACGCAAAAACTATCGACATTTCTGGCAAAACCATTATGCCAGGCTTGATCGATGCTCACGCCCATGGTTCACAAGGCAGCAATGAAATCATTCCACAGCAAAACTGGAAGAACTACGCTGGCCTAGCATTGGGTGTAACCACAATCCACGACCCATCAAATGACACCACCGAGTTTTTCAGCGCTAGCGAATTACAAAAAGCCGGTAAGATTGTAGGCCCGCGCCTCTATTCTACCGGTACTATTTTGTACGGCGCCTCTGGCCCAGGTTACACCTCCCATGTGGATAGTTTGGATGATGCCAAATTTCACCTGCTGCGCTTAAAGAAAGCGGGCGCCTTCTCAGTGAAGAGCTATAACCAGCCACGTCGCAATCAACGCCAGCAAGTTATTCAAGCAGCGCGCGAATTAGAAATGATGGTCGTGCCTGAAGGTGGGTCTTTGCTGCAACATAACCTAAGCATGGTAGCCGATGGTCACACAACCTTAGAGCACTCTATCCCAACAGAAAAAGTTTACGACGATATTAAACAATTCTGGACAGCGGGCGAGATGGCATACACGCCGACCTTGGTGGTTGCCTATGGTGGTATTTGGGGCGAAAACTATTGGTACGATAAAACCGAAGTTTGGAAGCACCCACGCCTAAGCAAATATGTACCGGCCGACGTTTTAGCTAAGCGCGCCATGCGCCGACCAACCGCGCCTCATCATCACTACAACCATATTACGGTTGCTAAAACCGCTAAGGAACTGAACGACATTGGCATCCTCACCAATATTGGCGCACACGGTCAACGTGAAGGCTTAGCTGCTCACTGGGAGCTTTGGATGTATGCTCAAGGTGGCATGGAGCCTATGCAAGCTTTACGAACGGCTACCAGCAACCCGGCTAAATCTCTTGGTTTAGATAAGCACATTGGTTCTATCAAGAAAGGCAAACTTGCTGATTTGATTGTAATCGATGGCAATCCATTGGAAGACATTCGCCAAACGGATCGTGTTGATTTGGTGATGGTTAATGGTCGCTTGTTCAATGCAGAGACTATGGATGAAGTCGGTAATCGCGACAATAAGCGTGAAGCTTTTTACTTTGAGAAATAAGTAAGTCGACAAACCTCTTCAACCGCCGCGACGCTCTGTCGCGGCGGATTATTTCAGATACATCTTCAATTTTAGCCGCAAGCTAAAACGCTAACCCAAACTCACTCCACCAAGTCCTCGCACGGCTCTTTTACAGTGCTTCAGCGCAAGCTGCCAAACCTCGGCTTCCCAAGCAGGGTGATCAATTGCAAATGCTGCCCTCAATCGTTTACTAATTTCCTGTCTTAATTCTGCATCACAATGAGGATTAAAACCGAGCCAGTTATCATCAATCAGCGCACGGGCGACTTTTTCGAAAGGTTGGGTACCAAACTCTAAAGCTACCGAGACATTGGCGATCCCCTGCTCATCAAGGTGTTGCCCCAAATTACCCTGTATCGCCTCTGCATTACTTTGCGCTGAGCCCGGTACAAACACATCTCCAAACCAAGCTTGCGCCAATGCCACCACGGCTTCATCTGGTCGACCAGCATAAATAACCTCGCACTCACCCGCCTCTCCTAAGCCAGTGTGCATATCCAAATGAACAACAAACTTATAGCGAGCTGAGAGTGATTTAACAATATGGTGCCAGTTGTCACGCGACCAACTCTCGGCTGCGCCACCATAAAAAGTGCAATCACTGCGATCGTATTGCCCGCCCATCATTGCAGCCTGAAAATTTGTCTTACCGTGCTCGGCAATGTAACCCTCTACCTTTTTGTGAATCGCGTCTAGATCACTGCCCTGCCAGTTACCAGGGAAAACTTCCTGAGCCATAGCTAAAAAGGCTTCATTAACAGCAGGAGTGACTGAAAAGTCAGCGAAGTTTCGATTTAAGTCGATATTACTTTCATTGACCCGACGACCATAAGAAAAACCGTAAGGATTTAAACCATGTACAAACACTACCGCAGTATTTTCTGGGCAGCTATCGAGAAAGTCTGAGCGCAACAGAGCACACTGAATTGCGGATCCGCAGTAGCCCTCGATACCATGTACTGCAGAAGAAACCAGCAAGCAACGATTCGCACTAAAGCGCCCGTAAAAAGCGACATCGATAGCGAGCTTCTCTCCGTTAATACCCAAACTATCAGGCATAACATAGCTTTCTACATACAATTCTCTTTCTTGGCAAAGCGATAGAAATTCTTCGCGGGCAGCCTGGTAACTCTGGGCTAGTTTCATATCCAAAACCTTTCTACTTAGTCCTTGATTTTGTAGCTGTGGCAAAGATCATTTAATTTCGACAGTGTGCTCATCAAGGTTTGCTTTTCTTCAGCACTAATAGCTGAATCCAAATGACGCTCGAAATCCTGCATTCGATCGACAAGTGCTAGAGCCGCCTTTTCCCCTTTCGCGGTGACCGCCAAATTTTTTCGGCGGCGATCCTGACTATCTTGCTCTACAGCTAGTAGGCCTTTCTTAACCAAGGAACTTACATTGCGAGTCACCAATGCCTTATCGATATACAAGTGCTCGATAAGGTCCGAGGGTGATGAAGCCTTACCCGAATAAATAAAGGTCAAGATTCGAGACTCACCTTGAGAAAGCGCTTCTACCGCGGCCACATCCTTAGCCTGATTGGGTTTGCCCACCCGATACATAAGCATTTCGGTCAGAACAATTTGAAAAGGGATGTACTTGTCGATATCAAAATCCTGCTGCTGGTTTAGCTGATCTTCTGTTGTCATATTCAGTCGCTCATAACATTTTGTTTTTATATTTTTACTACTTATAGCGTTTAAGCCTCAAAACAAGCTTTCCATTATAAAGAAGGATGAAGCTTCGCCATTTAAGTGCTTTTTCTGAAAATCTCTGTTTTCTCAAATTTATTGTTTACACAGTAAACTATATTAGTTTACATTGTAAAGCATAATAATTATCCAGGACGGTATTTATTGTGAAATAGATACCCGAGGACGACTTAGCCGCCAGCCCTAATCAACATGAAATGCTGGCAAGATAATATCGGAGGATATTCCTGTGAGAACGATAAGCACCATGATCAATAGCCGCCCTTTAAGCTTTAAGCTCAGCGCATTGGCTTTGGCCACAGCGATAAGCAGCCAAGCGCCAGCCGCCAATCTCATCGAAGAGGTAGTGGTTACCGCGCAGTAACGCGCCGAAAACGTACAGGATATCCCCATCGCCATCAGTGCCTACTCAGGTAATAAACTTGAGCAAGCCGGTGTGGAGAACACCATGGATCTACAAGTGATTGATCCAAGCTTGGTATTCACCACTAACTCAGTAGTTGGCCAGCCCTATCTGCGCGGTGTGGGTACCGATATTTTCTCCCCTGGCGCTGAGTCCAGTATTGCGACCTTTATCGATGATGTTTACCAATCGCGTTCTTACTCTTCGCTGCAGGATTTCTTTGATGTTCAACGTGTAGACGTGGTTAAAGGCCCACAAGGTGTGCTGTTTGGTCGTAACGCCGCTGGTGGAGCCATTAGCTTCTACTCCAACAAACCAAGTGATGAGCTAGAAGGTAAGCTTTCGGTTGGCCTTGGTAACTACAGCAAGCAACGTATCGAGGGCATGCTTAATGTGCCTTTAATCGAAGATAAGCTGAACTGGCGCATTGCCGGTATGACCAGCCGTCGTGATGGTTATGTGGAAAACCTACACAGCGGTACCACTCTGGATGATGAAGATTATATTGGCCTTCGTAGTCATCTACAGTTCTACCCAAGTGATGACTTAAGCTTGCTTCTAAGCGTTAACTACAGCCGTGAAGACAGTACTCGTAATTTGGGCATCTATGTAGATACCAGCAGCGGCTCAAGCATTGCTGATGGTTTTGGTGCTATTCGTTACGACGATCCCTACAAAGTCGCCATTAACGAAAACAGCAGAAACTTCTCGGAATCTCTTGGCGTTAATCTAAGCGCTGAGTTGCAATTGGATGGCAGTATTATTAAGTCGATCACTTCCTATCGCGATGCGGAAGCTGAAGTACACTTGGACTTAGATGGCTCGCAACTCGATTATGCTTCTAACTCACCCAACTTTGGCTCTGAAACCATTACCCAAGAAGTGCAGTGGATTTCAGACAATGACAGTAACTTAGAATGGGTGACAGGAATATTTCTCCTCAAAGAGCAGGCAGACCAACAGCTGAACGTTGCTCTTACTTTCCCAGTTCCCGGGCTTTCAGATTTGCTAGATCAACCAGATGGCAATGTTGTCACCAAGTCATTTGGAATTTTTGGTAACGCTAAATACACCTTCACGGATGAGTGGTCTTTGAGTGCCGGCCTTCGTTACAGCAAAGACGAACGGGAACTGGATTTTTTACAAACCATCATGACGGCCAGCACTAGACAAGTTTTAGCCAACAATGAGCTAAAGCAGGATGCCGATTATGAAGCGCTAACCCCTCGCTTAGTTCTAGAATATACGCCAGACGAGGACACCCTAGCCTACGCTTCGATCTCGCGCGGTTACAAAGCCGGCGGTTTTAGCACCAACACTTTTCAGTCCAACGCATTCGATTCTGAATATGTTTGGGCTTATGAGTTAGGCTTAAAGTCGACTCTATGGGAAGGGCGCGCGCAGTTTAACTCTGCCGTGTTTTACTATGATTACGATGATCTACAGCTAAACACCATTCCACCAGGCTCAGCGGTTGGCACTTTTCAGATTGTGATTAATGCAGCCGCCGCCAAAGTGCAGGGCTTTGAGTTCAGTTCTACTATTTTTCCAGTGGATGAGTTGGAATTAAACTTTTCGGCGCAAATCCTAGACGCAACTTTCGAAGATTTCTCAGCCCTCAACCCAAATGAGGTTGATAAGGGTGAAGTGGATCGTTCAGGCGCGCGCATGCCTCGCGCTCCAGAGCTTAGCTTAAGCTTTAGTGCCGAATACGAATGGCAAGTTGCTGATCGCCCACTTACAGCAAGAGTCGATGTTCGCCATGAGAGCGAGCAGTTTTTAGACCCATTCCAAGACAATGCCGTAGAACGTGATCAGAACACTATCATCAACGCCCGCGTGGGTTATGATTTAAGTGATGATATGCGCATCTCGTTTTGGGGGCGCAACCTTGCCGATAAAGAAGTGGTTCAATCTTCCATTCGCGTAGATGGCCTAATCGGTACCGTGCAATTTTTCGCACCGCCGCGCACTTACGGCCTAACATTTGAAATGAACTTCTAAGGTATCTGACTATGTCCAGCAACCGCCCTATAGAAAAGCATATTGCATTGCGCGGCAGTAACATCCATTACACCCGTAATGGCCCTGCCAGTGAAATAGCCATTTGCTTTTTACCCGGCTGGGGCGGCTCACGCTGGGTATGGGATTACCATGCCGAGTACTGGGCACAAAACTTTAGAACCTTAAATATTGATTTCCCTGGTTTTGGTCATTCGGCTTTACCACTGGGTACACGCACTGTTGATCAGCTTGCTAAAGACTTATGTCTCATCCTAGATGAAGAAGATATAAAGCAGTGCATTATCATCGGGCACTCTTATGGCGGCTTATTAGCACTTGCTATCGGCCAACTTCGCCCACAACAGGTGCGCGCTGTCATTGGGGCCGATTCATTTATCCACATGGATCTGTATCCACAGCAAGCCCAAGAAAAAATCGATGAAATGCTGGCGTACATCCGCCTTGATTATCAAGGTGCGCTGATGGAGCTGGGGAGCAGCTATCTTACTGAAAACTGCCACCCATCAATTAAATCGTCAGTATTGAGGGAGTTTAGAAGTAGCCAGCCAGAAGACGGCATAAAAATTCTGGCGATGTTTTTAAGTTACGATATGGGCAGCATTCTAGACAATTACCCGGGAAAAGTTGCTGCTATTGTTGATGGAAACAAATACGCCATTGAAAAAGAACGCTTTATTCCCGCCTTCTCCGAGCGCATTGATCTTACTGTTGTTGAGGGGAGCAATCATTTCTTGATGCTCGAAGAGCCAGAGAAATTCTCAGAATTACTAACTCCGCTGATTACAAAGTTCAGTTCGCTTTAGCCTTTCTTTGAAAGGCTTTTTTTTCTTAGCGCGCCAAAAAACTTCAGGCAAGAACTCAAGCAAGCTCGAATGCTTCCGCTAGTAATTTGTGCGACCTCAAACGATCATTAAAATCGTAACAAATACTCACTGTCATCAATTCATCAGCGCCATATTCATCGGCCAGTGCAAGCAGCTTTGCTTTGACTTGCTCAGGCGAACCAATGGCTGAGCTTTGCATACGCTGATTTGCAAAAGCCTCTTCTTGAGGACTAAGCTGATACGCTGCGGCTTCATCAGGCGAACAGATTTCAGTATCGCTTTTACCTGCAATAAACTTTAGATAGGACACCAAACGACTACGGGCCAAATAATGGGCCTGCTCTTCGGTATCCGCCACCAACACATTGACGGTTAAAGATGTATGAGGCATAGATAGGCGCCCAGGGCCAGCCTCATTTTGAAAACAATGGCGATAGTAAGCCAGAATGCGACCATCCATTGCTGGGTTGATAAACAAAGCAAAGTTATAAGGCAAACCCAACTGCCCGGCCAAGGCGGCGCTGTCTGGGCTAGAACCTAGCATCCAAAGATCAGGCGGACTTTCAGCTTGAGGTCTAAGTTTGGGCTGAAAGTTTTTATCGTAAAGAACTTCTTGTAACTTGGCTGTCTGCTCAGGAAAACGCGAGAAGTCTGGCTGACCATTTTGCGCCAGCAAACGCGCCGTTACCATATCGGTACCCGGCGCGCGACCAATACCTAAATCGATTCTTCCTGGATTAAGAGCGGATAAGCTCGCCCCTAATTCGGCGACCTTATAGGGCGTATAGTGAGGCAACATAATGCCGCCACTGCCAATTCGAATACGCTCAGTGCTCGCACCCAATGCTCCTAGCAAAACCTCTGGAGCACTGCCGGCCAAAGCATCAGTGCCGTGGTGCTCGGAAACCCAAAAGCGATGATAGCCAAGCTCTTCTACATACTTGGCTAAACGTAAGGTTTCACTAAAGGCCTGCTCGGCACTGCCGCCTTTGCGCAATGGAGATTGGTCGAGAACACTTAACTTCATAATTATTATCAATCAATAAATTGAGGTTAGCCGCCAAGCAATGCTTTTTCTTGAGCTTCGCGCTGCTGTACAACTTCCTGGCTGCGTACAAAAGCTACATAGGCCGCTGTTTTTGGCCAGCGCGAGGCATCCAATTTATAGCCACCGATCTCGGCATTAATAAACGGGGAAACCATGGCGATATCGGCAATGCTTAATTTGCCATCGGCCAAGAACTCGGCACCATTCACTACCGTTTCAACATAGTCCAGCGCTTTAGGAATGCTACCCGCTTCGGCTTTGGCAATAGCTTCTTCATTGGTTTCTAAGCCACGCATTGGCGCAACCACACGCTGAAAGAAAGGCACTAACAAGGCCTCTACCAATGCAGTATCTGCAAACTCTTCTAGCCAACGGGCTTCGGCGCGAGCCTCCACAGAAGATGGCATCAGGCTAGGCTCTGGGTAGCGCTCTTCAAGGTACTCGTTGATTACAGTGGAATCAGATAGGTTAAAATCGCCATCACTCAACGCTGGGATTTTTCCTAATGGACTGACGTCGGTATAGCCTTCTGGCAAGGCGCCAGGGAAAACCTGCTCATTCTCGTAGGCTACACCTTTGGCCTCTAGCACCAAAAGCACTTTGCGAACATAGGGGGATAAAATTGCACCATACACTTTTGGCATCGCGGCTTCTCCTTATAGTTTTGGAATGTTTGTTACAGTAGAGAAGCCGCAATATACCCTGAATAGACAGGTCAGTGCTGCCATTTTTTGGGTATTTCTGCCTGTTTGCTTACAGGCTTATTTTATAGTTCGCTTTAGCTCGAGCAGCGATATTAAACACCGGTATAGAAAATCACCTGCTGGGGCAATTTCTCGGTATTGATCACTTTACCTTTGGCCATCACCATAGATTGCTTACGAATATTGCGAATATCTTTTAGCGGGTTAGCATCTAGCAATAGTAGATCTGCGGACTTACCCACTTCTACCGTGCCGAATTGTTTTAGGCTGCGTGCTGCGATAGCGCCGTTTTTAGTCGCCGCTACAATAGCTTCCATTTCACTCATGCCTAACTCCACCAAGCCTTCGATCGCGAGCAAGCTACCAATACCCGCTTCTTGATCGATGCTCTTTGGAGATTTACGAAACTCTGGTGCTTTACCTTGGTAGTTATCTGTTGCGATGGTAACACGGCAGCCGGCTTTGATTAGGCGAATAGCATTGTCGCGCTCAATTTCATAAAACTCACCTAGGCGGCCATTACGTGCACGCTGCTCGGCGCTGGTCAATGGGGCGGGTGCATTTTCTAAGGCTTTCAGCGCTGCATTACGACGCTTCAAATGCTTCTCCCACATATCACCAGTAAAGGTGTTACTGCGCATTGCACAGATCACATCTTTTTCCACAATCATGTCGATTAAATCTTGCGGGTAGCGGCGGCTTAAAATTTCTGGGTGCTGAATTAAGTCGATGCCTGCTTCCACCGCCATTCGTAGAGCTTCTGGGCTAGTCGCATGGGTTTCGGCAACCAAGCCACGCTTGTGTGCTTCTTCAACAATCACTTTTTGTGTACGCGGCGAGAAGCCAATCAAAGACGGATAACCGAAGTGGCTGGTACCGCCATACTTCAAAAAGTTTGGCCCTTTATCCAAATATTCATTAATGGCTTTGCGCAGCTCTTCGGGCCCCATATCCATGGTTTCTTCACCAACACCTTGGGCAATGCTGTCATTCCATTTTTGCTGGAACAAGGTCAGATCAGATTCTTTAATCAGCGAGAAGGTTAAGGAAAACGGCCCACCCCAACCAATAATATTCCCGGCCACCAACATACGAGGCCCCACGGCTTTACCGGCTTCAATATCATCGCGCACCTGCATTAGTGGCATTAATGAGCCGTAACTATCACGCACGGTAGTAACGCCGCGCTTAAGCTGACGCTGCACAAATTCCAGCACTAGCTCATCATTACGCTCGCCGTATTTCACAACGGTTTCTTTACGGCGAGCATTGCCGTAAATAGAGGCATGCACATTGGTATCGATAAAGCCCGGCAGTAAATATTTACCCCGACCATCGATCACTCGTACGTAATCTGGCAAGCTCAAGCTGCCCGCATTCCCTAGGCCTTTAATCACGCCATCCTCCACCCATACGCTCTGGCGCTTTAGGGGCGAGCCGCCATTGCCATCAATCACGGTAACGTTGTTGATAGCATAGGCATGGCGACGTTTGGTCTCGGCCTGCGTTTGCCAGCTCAAAGTCAGCGCCACACAAAAGGCCGCCAGTAGGGCCACGGGCTTTATGGCTTTCGTTTTTACTGGGCTAGCGTTTTTTAGAAAGGAAAGACAATTCTTCATAGGGGCTCCATTTCGACACAGAGTTAGCTGCACGCTTAAGAATACAGATTGTATACAATATACGAACATTAGCATTAATGTTACTATCGAGCAAAGACTCAATCGGCAATCTGAGGAGCTTACCGAGCTCATCTTCTAGCCAAGCGCAGGAGCCAATATGAAAAACAATAAATACTCGAAGTTGAACACTACCGCGAAGCTAATCTGCTCTCTAACTGCCGCCACTTTATGCTTGGGTGCCGCCAGTTCTTTTGCTGATAAGAGCACTGATAAGCAGACTTCTAAACCTAGATCCCCTTCCGAGATTAGCGCTCAAGCCAAGGACAGTAGCTGGCGTGATATCGATAATGAAAACCTGCTACGCATGCAACTTGATACCGGCACGGTCTGGATTGAGCTAGCCCCGCAATTTGCGCCAAACCATGTTAGCAACACCAAGGCTTTGGTACGTGAAGGCTTTTACGATGGTTTAAGTATTTACCGTTTTGTTGAAGGCTTTGTTGCTCAGGGTGGTGATGCCTCTGAGGAGAAGGCTATCAAGAACGCTAAGCGTGCGATTAAGAGCGAGCGCTACACGAACAATAAAGTAGATTTTACTCCGCTACGCTTTAAAGACAGTTTTGCTGAGGACACGGGTTTTGTAACGGGCTTTGCGGCGGCTAAGAATTCGAAAGGTGAAAGTTGGATGGTACATTGCCCGGGTGCGTTTGCGATGGCCAGAAACAATCCGGTTGATAGTGGCGGTACGGAATTCTACGTTGTTCTTGGCCATGCCCCTCGTTATTTAGATAGAAATGTGACGGTCTTTGGTCGAGTGATTTCCGGCATGGGGGCTTTGTTATCTTTACAGCGTGATAAGCCGAAAGATGAAAGCAAGGAATACAATCCTATCCGCTCTGTGAAAGTGGCAGCCGATCTAAGCAAGGCCGAGCAAAAGAATTGGCAAGTTATGAAGACCGATTCTGCAGATTTTAAGGAGCTGATTCTGTCGCGAGCTAACCGACCTGAGGATTGGTTTGTAGAGCAACCGGGTGTTGTTGATGTTTGTGGTGTGACGGTGCCTAGTAGAGAAAGTGGATCCTAGTTTAATCAATCGAATTTTCTATAGGGATTCTAAGAGATCAATTAGAACTGACCGATTTCAGGCCGTAGGGTAACGGGCCTGGAACACGCTTAAACCATCCGGGGCGCTCGACTTCGCAGCGTGGATTCGCGCCGTCCGGGCGCTCAGCCTTCGGCCAAGCCCAAATCTCTTCCAGAGAGATTTGTCATGCTGCTCTACGGTTCCTGACCCGTTACCCTATGACATGAAATCTACAAAGCGATATTCGAATAGCTCTGTAAACCACTTGAAGCTGAATAATCAGTTCGCCTTAAAGTTAAAAAACTTATCCGTTTTCAAAAATATCGCAATAGTAGAATGTCATGAGTCAGAGAGGCTGTGCAGGGGCGTCTCCGACTCGACCAAATCCCTTGGAGGGATTTTGGGCTTGGCCGCAGGCTGAGCACCTGGACGGTGCGAATCCAAGAGGATCCGAGCTAGCATGGATGCTGCTTTTTGCGTACCCTGCGCTGCCTCTCTGACTCATGGCAGGCGGCCCAATCTGCACAATACAAATATAAAAAAGGCGTGAATAAACCACGCCTTTTTATGACTTAAAATTGCAGGCATTAACCAGCCAACACTACAGCCTCATCTGCAACATCTGACTTCAGCTGCAAACGCTGCTTCAAATAAAACGCCAATGCAGCCATTGACAGCAACACCACATCGGTACCCCAAGCTTGTGGCGCCCACAAAGAAAAGCCCTGACTTGCTTGCAACACAATATCAAACACAGCCGTAAGCGCTAGCAACATAGCACTCAGAGCCATCGACTGAACAAAGCCTGCTTGCATATTATCACCACGCCAAGCTTGCCAAGCGACAAATAGAAGGCCTAGTACAAAAGCAGCTCCGGAATACCAAATAGAGCTTGCCGCAAAACTTAGTGACGTAAAGGCCGGTAGCCACTTAACGAAGAGAGCTCCCGCAAAACCAAAGGCACTGGCAACTGGAACCGCGAGTAAACCCCAATAAACTACACGAGCCTGCCAATCGAATGGGCGACGGCGCAACCACAAATAAAGACCCGTAGCCGGCAGCAAACAACTTAGAATACCCAAAGCAAAGTAAATAAACTTCATCATAGGGCCACCAAAAGTTGCATAGTGCAAAGGCACAGAGGCTGAGTAGACTCGCAAAGCAACATTATCGTGAATGTAATCTACAAACTTAATTGGCTCACCAGTATCGGCACGGTATTTTGCAAAGCTATCAATACCCAAAGTTTCCGGATAACTGCCGTACACTAAAACGAACATATTTTTATCGCCAGGATAAACCGCCGTAACACGCTGAGGATTAAAACCTGCTTGCATATCCTCACGGGCCTTCGTCACAAAAGGTTGCATGGCCAGAATAGGCGCCTGCTCGTGAGACATTTTAGGATCTTTACCAAAGATATCCGCAATGGCAGCATCTTGATCGCCACCGTAGGCCACTAGTGCCATCATAATTAAAATGACACCCAGCAAGCCCAGCAAGGCCCCAGTGAAACCAATAGTGATATGGAAAGGTAGCGCCCAAAAACCAGATAGCTTATGGAGATCGCTCCACTTGTGACGATCTTTTTGATCGAAGCGTAACTGATCGGATTCGCGTCGCCAGTTTCGGTGAATCAAAATACCACCGACAGCCATCATCATAAAAATGACACCCAACACACCAATAGCGTAGCGACCCCAAGGGCTGGGCAGATAAAAATCTGTGTGGATCTCACGCACAATTTTACTGATGCCCATTTGTTGGTGCGCAATAAGCTCACCAGTGCTGCCATCCCAATAACTTAAATGCCAAGCCTCATCGCTTTCGGTATGGGTGTTACTCACCAAGAAGCGCTGCCCAGGGGTATCTTGGCGAACGTTGAAGACCTCGACATCGCGACCATCTTCACCACCAAAATCGGCAATGGCACGCTGCATAATTTTATCTATCGGCGCATCATCAAAACGGCCAGCAACGGGCCCATAAGCATTGGAAAGCTTAGCACTTTCCCAAATGGCGATTTCGCCGTGGAAGATACTGACTGTGCCACTAAAGCACAGCACAAAAATAAAAATACCAAGGGCTGCGCCCAGCTGCTTGTGGCTGCGCATTAAGCCTTGAAAGAAAGCACGCTGTTTGTTTTTTTGATCGCTCACAACTGCATACCTCCGATGGCTAGCAATAACAGACCACAGGCTACAGATAATAAAATCCATGCGCCGCGAGAAAATCGCTCGCGACTAAATAGCCACAAGCTAGCCCAAGCCCAAGTGATAGGCACCGAAAGGCCAGCCCAGAAGGTACGGTGCAAAGGTTTTTCTAAGGGTAAGAACTGCGCCATAAAAACCGCTGCAAACAAGGCAAAGATTAAGCCCAGAACGATAGCCGCGGTAAGTGCTCTAGCTGAAAATCCCATCTCAAAGCCCTCCCAGATTGAGCAACAAACCCGCCGCCGCTAGGCCAAGGCATAGCCATTGATAAGGGGTTTTAAAGCCCTCATAGCGACGCAGTATCAGCACCCAAGCAAAGCCTGCCAGCATCAGCGAGCACAGCAAAAAGGGAATCGCCCATTCCCAGCCAAGAGCGGCAGCCCAATAGTTTACAGCTACCAGCGAGCAAGCAAGTGCTAACAAACGTTGAATAATAAGGGGAATCTTATTGCTAACTAACTGCCCATAACACAGCGGTGGCGCCAGGGCTGCCAACGCCAAGGGCATAAGATGGAAGAACATAATCGGCCTTGATCAGTGAATCGCAGCAGCTTAGGGCTGCGTGTATTTATTAGATAGAAACACGGTTATTAAATAGTAATGCAATTATTAATTATTATCATTTATCAAACAAGAGCCTACCCCAGCAAACTGCCAAGCGAATCATACTCAAGCGGCTGAAAACGATAATGGCCAGGTTGATCGCGACAAGATTCAAATGGTGTGGGATAAGGGCGGTGCCAGCGACAGGCAAAACCGGCAACAGGTAATACCAGAAACAAGATGTAAAAAACCAGGGATACAGAAACGAAAAAGGCCGCCCATAAGGCGGCCTGTAGATAAACAGTTGCTAATATGGAGCTAGGCTTGATTCCCCTGGATATATTCATCCACCAACTGCTCAAGAATATCCAGCGGCACAGCGCCGTTCTTAAGCACCACATCGTGGAAATCGCTGAGGTTAAATTTATCGCCCAGCGCGGTTTTGGCTTTTTCACGTAGCTCTAAGATTTTCATCATACCAATCTTATAAGAGGTCGCTTGGCCTGGCATGACGATATAGCGTTCAATCTCGGAAACGACATCGGATTCGGCCATACCGGTATTGGCGATCATATAATCGATGGCTTCTTGGCGAGTCCAGCGCTTGGCGTGAATACCGGTATCGACTACTAAGCGCACTGCGCGGAATAGCTCCGCTTGTAGGCGGCCAATATTATCGAAAGGATCTTTTTGAAAGCCCATCTCCCAAGCGACTTGCTCGGCATAAAGTGCCCAGCCTTCTACATAGGCAGTAAATGGCGAGAAGCGACGGAACAAAGGCATGCCTTCTAGCTGCATAGCAATGGCCACCTGAAAGTGATGCCCCGGAATGCCCTCGTGGTAAGCCAAGGTGCGCATGCTGTATTTAGGCGTGGCTTTGATATCGTAGAGATTGGCAAAGAACTGCCCAGGGCGTGAGCCATCGATAGCTGGCGGCTGATAGTAGGCGCCAGGTGCGGTCTTTTCTTTAAAGGCCGGAATACGTTTTACTTCCACGCCAGTATCTGGGCGCAAGCTAAAGGCCTGCCCCAAGCCCTTATCAATCTCGTTTAGGATCACCTGATAATCAGCAATAATTTGCTCGCGGCCTTCATCGGTATCAGGGTAATAAAACTCTTCCTTGCTGGCCATCTCATCAATAGCGGTGCTAAAGCCTGCGCTAACATCGTAGCCTTCGCCAGCTAAGATCGCCAAAATTTCAGCTTGGATGCGAGCAACTTCCGATAAACCAATATTGTGAATTTCATCGGCGGTTAAATCGGTGGTGGTAAATAAACGCAGCGCCGCTTTATAAGCGCCCTCGCCTTCCGGTAATTTCCAGAAGCCATCATCTTCGGTGGTTTTATCGCGCAGTGCGGTAAAGTAATCGATCAGCTTTTGGTAGGCCGGGTACACATCAGCCTGAATCGCTTTTTCAGCATCGGACAGCACTTGGCTATTATCGTAGCCTTCGATTTCTGCCGATTTCTTTTCTAAATTGGTATAAAGAATATTCTCTTTTGGGGCCGTGCCAACAAAGTTATTCATTTCTTCTAGCACACGATCTACTACAAAGCGTGGCGGCAGAATATTGCGATTTTCCCTTTCTTTTAGGCCTTCTAGCACCTGATCAAACTTTTTACCCACTGCCGATAAGCGTGAAATATAGTTCTCAGCATCTTCGGCTATTTTAATTTCATGGGTAGATTCCATAAAACTTGGGTAGCCGTTTTGCGCACCAAATAACTGGTTTACCGGGTAGTTATGAAAGCGATAACGCTCGAAATCATCCACCGAGGCAAAGAGATAATCGGCAATGGCTTTTGATAACTGCTCGGCCTCGCTTAGATCTTCGACTGCGTAATCATCCAGCACCGCCTTGGCAGCTTTTAGATCGGCAATCATGGCATCGCCAGCGGCAATACTATCGTCATCCAGTTTACTGTTGTGCCCTCGAATGCCAATGTTTTCCAGCATATGTAGCTGGCTTAGCATTTCTGGGCTTTTTAATGCCTGCTTAAGAATTTCGCGATTAAAGAAATTATTAATAAAAAATGGCTTGGCATACCATTCGTGGGCCGCAAAGCTGCCACCCAGAATAATAATAGACAGCAAACCGTAAGCGATAAATTTTAGTATTTTCATAGTGCTGGTCTTGTAGTGTTTTAAAAAGTGAGAAAATCCGTGTTACTCAATAAACGTTGTAAAATCTGCTAGGGGCTTTTTAGTAATATCTGGCACCTGGGCACCCTCTTCTGGATAGCCCACCACCAATAAAATATAAGGGCGCTCGTATTCTGGGCGTTTACAGATTTTATTGAGAAACTTCATTGGGCTTGGGGTGTGGGTTAAAGTCGCCAAGCCCGACTGATGCAATGCGGTAATTAAAAAGCCAGAAGCTAAACCTACCGATTCTGCCGTGTAATAGTTTTTATGCTTGGTGCCTTCTTCATCGTATTCAAACTTTTGCAAAAAGATGGCAATTAAATAAGGGGCTGTTTCTAAGAAGGGCTTTTTATCATCGGTGCCTAAAGGTGCTAAATCATCTAGCCATTCTTCGGTAGCACGCTCGGAATAGAACTGGCGCTCTTCTTCCTCGGCAGCTAGGCGAATCTCTTTTTTGGTTTCCGCATCGCTAATCACCACAAAGTGCCACGGTTGCTTATTAGCACCACTGGGCGCCGTACCTGCGGCTTTTAGAGCATTTTCAATTACCGAGCGCGGCACTGGCTCTGGCGAGAAATCGCGCACGGTGCGACGGCGCTTGATCATCTCGTAGAAGCTAAGGGCATTGGCTTCCATCTCGGCTTCGCTTTGCTGTTGAAAATCTAATGGGATAAAGGGGTATTCAGACATGTTTCTCTCTTATTATCTGGGCATATCGTTATTTTTTAACAATATTTATTAACAATGGGTATTACTGCATTACCGCCGCTTCATAGAGCTAAGACGAGTGTAGAGGCGATAAAATCAATGAAAACTGCCATAAAACTGTAAAGCTAGGGGCTTTTACAGCCGCTAGCTGAAAGCGGCCTAGAAAACAGCCTGAACAAGCGCCGCCCAGACTAGCGGCGCCTAGTGGAAGCTGCTAAGAGAGATAAGCTAGCCCTTGGGCTGCCAAAGCTCGATCTTGTTACCGGCCGGATCCATAAACCAGCCAAAATCGCCATAATCGAAAGATTCCGGCTCGCCGATAAGCTCCGCGCCGCCTTGCTTTACCTGCTCAAGTGCAGCGGGCAAATCATCCACCACCAGGTTCATCATAAATTCTTTGCTGGAAGGCTTAAAATAATCGCTGCCCTGTTTGAAGGGCGCCCAAACGGTGTAGCCGTGCTCGGGCATATCCGCAGGCTGCAAAGCGCAGCCGCCATAGCTTGGATCTATCGGCAAGCCCAGATGCTCTTGATACCAAGCCGCCAGGGCCTTGGGATCCTCACAGAAGAAAAAAATACCACCGACACCTAATACCTTCGCCATGCTGACTCCTTGCGGCATTACCGCTATGGGTTGACTGAGCTGAACACAATGTTTTCAAGACTGCCTAAAAACCGCCGACATAATCTAAAACTGTGTATTGATACCTGAAAGGCTTGCTGAATAATGACACAAAGCTACCGACAACACTATCTGGTCGCGGCCGCGCTATTTGGACTATACGGCGTACAAGTGTGCCCCTTTTTAGACAGCCTGAGCCTGGGCGCACTGCTGATTCCTATAATGCTGAGCTTTGCCGTTATTGGCCTTGGGCGCTACTTGCTCGATGGGCAAATTAGTAATGCCGAGCTTAAAAAGCAGGTTAAACGCCAGTTTATTCTGGATATGGGCCTATTCTTATTTACCGGCCTTGCCCTAGCCGCCTACTTTCGCCTGCTACACCAATCCCCCCTAGAAAGCGGCTTAAAGGTTATTATCGGCATGGCGATCTTTGGCTTTTTTATCGCCTGCGATCAAGCCCTGCTGAAAGAGCGCAAAATTGCCGAGCAGCTAGCCGATGCCGGCGAGCATATCACCCCAGATTGCGACCCTTACCCGCTTACCCATAAATTCAGTCACTTTGCCTGCGCCTGTGCTATCGCGGTAATTGGCGTAGTGTTTATGGTGATCAATAAAGATTTACATTGGCTGCAACAGGTAGGTGAAGATCTGCCACTGGCCACCGCACAGCGCTATATTCTTACCGAGGTCTCTTTTGTCGTGGCCGTAATTATGGTGTACGTGCTGCGCATTATTTTTGCCTATGCCAATAATTTAAAAATGTTTATCACCATGGAGCAAAGCGCCCTAGCCGCTGTCGCCCAAGGCGATTTAGAAGCCGAAGTGCCAGTAAGCAGCAACGATGAATTTGGCCTTATGGCATTACACACCAATAAAACCATTGCCGCACTGGCCGAGCGCAGCCGCGAGCTAAGCATCACCCGCGATGCCAGCATCTTAGGTTTAGCCAGCCTAGCCGAAACCCGCGACAACGAAACCGGCGGGCATATTCTGCGCACCCAAAACTACGTAAAAGTCCTAGCACTAGAGCTGCGCAAAAATCCAAAATACCGCGAGCAACTGGATGACGACACCATAGAACTGCTTTATAAATCGGCCCCGCTGCACGATATAGGCAAGGTAGGCATTCCCGATAATATCCTGCTAAAACCCGGCAAGCTGACCGATGAAGAATTTGAAGTTATGAAAAGCCACCCACAGATCGGTGCCGAGGCCCTAGCCGTCGCCGAGCGCCAACTGGGCAGTAACTCCTTCTTAAGAATCGCCAAAGAAATTAGCCTAAGCCACCACGAAAAATGGGACGGCAGCGGCTACCCAGCCGGCCTAAGCGGTGAAGACATCCCAGTATCCGGCCGCCTAATGGCACTGGCCGATGTCTATGACGCCCTAATCAGCGCCAGAGTTTACAAGCCCGCTTTTAGCCACGAAAAAGCCAAAAGCATCATCCTAGAAGGCAGCGCCAAACACTTCGACCCCGATGTAATCCAAGCCTTTATAGATTGCGAAGCCGAGTTTGTGCGCATTGCCGATGAGTTTAGTGATAATAAAACACAGGCAGCTTAGTGTTGTTTGGCTTTATTGATTAGCTATCGCCTTGTACTTGGTGCCTTTTTAAAAAGGTGCCAGGTGCCTGAACCCCTAGTATTTACCATAGACCAACGCCATATCTAAAGCTTTCCCCAAGCGAGCAAACGCCTTGAAACTCACGGTTTATGGATTGAAATACCGGTTTAAATTTAAAACCATTAGCCGTACACCTTCCTATTAATTGGGGAATTAACAATTAACCCTTTCAAAGCTATAAGTTAATCAACCACATACGAGAATTAGCTGCGTTCTATTAATCCGCTACACAAGAGAAAAAGCAATTTAACGGCCAATAAATAACGACTTAAGCGCCAGGTCTCGTTAATTAAGTATGATTCTTCTAGTACTTGTAAAACCCCAGATAAAACAATAAATTAGAGCTTTAGACAAAGGAATGCAGCTAGGCATTAAAACGGACACCATCCTATTATTTCTGATATCCCCGTATTAATAAGACGCGTCTGTTTTTTGCTTGTAATTCTGCTTGTCTGTTTATTTAGCTGTTATACGAGTCAAATAATTCAGTGAGAGTGGAATGAAACAAGTTAAGGACGAATTCAAGGCTTTGATTTTAGAACTTCTTGCAATTCCAAGTGAGGAGCGGGAATCTGAAGTCCTTGAGAGACTTGATCTAATCTCTCCTGACCCAGAGTACACAGACTACATATACCATTCTGATGAATTTAATAATAGGGATGGTAGCTTCGACATAGATGGTTATGCCGAAAAAGTGTTTAGCTACAAGCCAATACGGCTATAAAGTATGAGCAATAATCAAAAAAATCGTATAACAAGCAAAGGCAGCATCGCCCACGCAAAAAGCGCGCGGGCTGGACTCGCTAACGCTCGCCGCTGCTTTGGGCGTTATACACAAGGAAGATATAGTGAATTATTTTAGACTATCGATCATTGTACTGCTTCTGTCGGCTTGTTCGGCGAAGCCGATTAAGCCCGGCGCGTCGGTAGTATTCATTAGTAATGAAAAACCATCAGCTGAGTGCACTTACCTAGGAGAAGTAGTTGGAGGTCAAGGCAATTGGTGGACAGATGATATCACGTCCAACCATGCAGCTGTTCAAGGTTCTCGTAACGATCTTCGAAATAAAGCTTTTGATCTGGGAGCTACGTATGTCCATGTCCAGCAAGCAACGCAGAGTGAAAGCGAGCTAGGTGGTACTACCGCTAGCATCATTGGTCATGCTTACAGTTGCAGTAAGTGACTGTATAACAAGTGGCTGTTGTTCGCCGCTGAACTGCGCGGCAGGACGCGCTAAAAACGCGCGCCCCAAAGCCGGGCGTTATATTCCATCGAGAGGGCAGTGGAAATTGAAGATTTTTAGTACCCTTTTAATATGGTTATTTTTTATGTCTAGTGCAGATGCCGAAAACATATATTTCACAGCAAAAGGTGAGCAAGAAGGAAAGCCTGTCATTTATAGGAGTATGCAAAGTGTTCCCGATGGAGAAAAGGAATCAGATTTTCCTATTTTGATAAATATATATTGGCCATTTGAAAAGGAAGAAAATAATGGTATGCCTGATAAAAATACGAACGAGAAACAGGTCACCTTTGAAGATGCAATAGCATCACTTGACATAAACGGCACATCGCATTTGATGCTGGTTGTAACTGGCAACGGACGCAAAGAATGGATATGGTACGTTAAAGATTCCAACGAATGGATGGGTAAGCTTAACGAGCTTTTAGCCGAGCATGAAGTGTACCCGATACAAATAGAGATGGAAAATGATCCTGAATGGTCTGCCTACCATAACTTTGTTTCTGGAGTAAAAGGAATATAACAAGTTGCTGCACACTGACATATACTGCTACGCTCGTTTTTGTGTCTGTCGCTGCGCTCCATCTTCACACAAAAACGCTCTCTGCAGTATGTGCTGGTGAGCAAGGCGTTAGGCATAGGAGCAAGTATTGGCCCAACATTATAGAAAGTTAGAGATCGATTTTGATATGCCAGATATGCTCTTTGGCATTATGGTTCTGTCTTTATGTGATAATAATTTGACGATAATCTGTGATTGCGGGGAAGACAAAGATCATCTTCAAATCTCTTTTTACGGGGCCTTAGCTTACTCGATACATGATGAATTCTCTCATCCCACAATGGATCAGTCTAAAGACACGGCTAAGCCACCGGAAACTAAAAGTGGATCATATTATCCAGCACTTGAAGTTATTGAATCCGAATGGCTTGCTGAATTTGGAGAATTTAGGACTCAGGGTAGATTAAGTAAAATCAAGCATTTTAGATTCCTATCTGGTTCTAATATTGCAGATATCCTTTGCGAAGATGATTTTGGAGTTAAGACAATATCGGGATCTGACATTTTAAAAGTCGAAGAATTTATTGAGGGCGTAAATGCCTAACAAGCAGCAGCAACCGACCGTCGAAAGTGTCACTCAAATTGCTGCGCAATTACGTGCCACTTTAGCCGACGATTGTGCTGGGCGTTAAGTTTACGGAGCATCGATGTTGCATTTAAAAGAGCCGTGGAATATCCCTGTCAATTCAGATGCTTTGGAAACGGAGTTGGATCGAGAGCTTCATCCATCAAGCCACTTGTATAAGTTCAAGGGCCAGTTCAAAGCTGTTGCAAAGAATGAGAGTAACGATGATGTTATTTTTGAGGTAAGGGAAATGGGGTATGCGCTTGTGCATTTAACATGGTCGAAAAACGACCCTAGTGTCAATTACCCAAGGTGCAAAATGCTCGCAAAAGTCAAAGATGCCCAGGCAGTAATAGATAGCGACCATGAGTTCAACTAAATACAAAAACTTAACAAGCAAAGGCAGCATCGCCCTGCGGGCTGGACGCGCTATCGCGCGCCGCTGCTTTGGGCGTTAAATGTCCAAGATGATCACATTCGCATTCTCAACAGATGATCGTGGTTTAGAAATCTTCCCTACAAGGGAGGCGGCAATCGCATATTGCGAAGGCATAGACGTAGAGGATGGGCTGTGGGTTTTCTGGGATGAAAATGGTATCGGTTTATCCGTTGAGTTTACGGTACCAAACGAGAGAGGTAGATTTTCCGTTGTTTCTGGTAAGTATCATTTAAAACCTTTCCCAGAATCAATTTCCTTACTGGAATTCTCGGATAGTATCGGCTACGTAGAAGGGCGCGGTTTGTTCAATACCCCTGAGGACGTCATTAGTTACTTACAAGGTATAAAGTAGTGCAAACATTTAACAAGGGTAGGCAAAATCGGCCGCAAAAAACGCGGCCTGGACTCGCTATCGCTCGCCTTTGCTACCGGCGTTATGACTCTAAATATGGTGAAAAGTGAAAGATAAGCTACTTAAATGGTTAAGCGGAGCTTTAGGGCAGCAAGGCTCTGTAGATATACAGCAAGAGGAGCAGTACTTCCCAGAAGGGGGAATTGTTCGAGTGCCAGATTTCTTTGAAATGCCGGCAAATCCTCATGGTGAAGTTTACATGGGACCTGAATGTAAAGTGCTTATAACCTCGGGGGCCTACATATCGGCAGGCCAAATAATAGCTGAAATTGATACACCCTCACATGTATTTGAAGTTGTAGCGCCCTGTGATGGCACTATCGAAGAAATTTATGTCTCAAGCGGTCAATTTGTTGAGGCAGGCCAGGAGATTTGTAAATTAAATGAGTCATAACAAGAAAATCTTGTTCAGCGCTGTCGCGCTCGGACTCACTATCGTTCGCCGCAAATTTGAGCGTTAAATGCTATGGCAATCTGGAAGGAAAAATATACTAAAGGACATCATGGTAATGCCATGTATGGCTGCGAAGCTGCCTGCCACGAATCTAGGTCGGATTTTGACAATATCCGAGATAACTGGGTGTACTTCGTTGAAGCTTGTGGGTTCACTTTTCAGTTTTTAAACACTGACCAACTTTCAGAGTGCCTGGCATACTACGAAACTAAGCACCCAGGTAGTACAAGTGAATATATAGGCGCGGCTGATCATTGGGAGGTTCAACGATGGCATGAGCGCCTTCCGCTCTACCTTCGGGAAGAGTCAAAGCGTATTAAGGTGGTTAAAGCCCTCAAAAAGGCCCAAGAATTTATAGGTAGCAACAAGGTGGTAGAACGTGGCATTTAACAAGAAAATGTTGTTCAGCGCTAAGGCGCTCGGACTCACTGTCGTTCGCCGCAAATTTGAGCGTTATGTGTAAAAGTAGCAAGGCAATGGCGATGAAAAGGCTGGCCTTAACTTGGGCATTGCCCTTTGTCATCATCATTTGGTTGCCAATGATCCTATTAGTATTTGGTGGCCCAATAGCGTTTTTGTATCTACTCACGATCCTTGTTGTTTCTGCGAGATTACTTTGTGAGTCATACAGAAAGAAGTTGATTTTGAGTGGGTTTTCTTATGCTCTTTCTGTTGTTTTGGCAATATGGATCGGGTTTACTCCATATTCACACGTTGGATCCGGATATGATGCGACAAGCGATAAGGTTAATAGCCAGTCTCATAAACACTGGTTTTGGGAACCGGGGCATGTTCATTGATAGCGTCACATAACAAGGCCAAGCAACAGCGCACAAGCAAAAAACACTTGTGCTGGACCTCACGAAAAGCGTTCGGCCGCTGTTGGCGGCGTTAGCTGTCTGAGGAGAATCATGGGATACGATCTACACATCACCAGAAAAGAAGAATGGTTTGAAGAAGAGGGTGATCAGATAACGCTTGATGAATGGAATAATTTTGTAAATTCTTCACCAGATATGAGGCTAGACGGATACGCAGAAGCAGAGACTCCCAATGGGGTTTTAAGAGTGGAAAGCGAAGGCCTAGCTGTCTGGACTGGTTTTTCTGGTCATGACAAAGATGGGAATATGGCTTGGTTTGATTATTCTGAGGGCAACATAAAAGTTAAAAACCCCGACGATGAAATCATAAAAAAAATGTATCAGATAGCTGTTGCACTCAATGCAAAGGTACAAGGAGATGAATGTGAAGTATATGGAGAGGATGGCCAATCCAACTGGCAAGAGCTGAAAGCCGAAGGTGAAGCAATGAGAGCCGTCAGTTCAAAAAAATGGTGGCAATTCTGGAAGTAGCAGCTAACAAGTTTAAGCAATTCGCCCCGTTGGGGCCGGACGGCTTTTCCGCTGCTTCGCAGCTCCAAAACCACCGTTGTTAAAAGCGTTAAATACTACGGAGTTGGTAAGGTATAGATGAAACTTAACCTTCTAAATCGAATAGGGCTTGCTGGTCTGCTAGTTGCGATGGCAGTGGGTGTAGCGCTTAACTTTATGTCGTTTAAGGGTGAGCTTTATGATGAGAGTATCTTTGTAGCTCTGCCTATAGTTGTTGCCAACATTGGATTTGCTCTAGCATTTTTTTGTGGTGGGTATTTGTGGTGGTACTTTTTTGGTGACGTAAAGCGAGAGTATAACCTAATAATCTTATCTATTTATGCCAGTAGTATTTTTGTTGGTGGATTTTGGGCGTACCATATTTTTAAGGCGACTGAGAGCGGCGATGGCAATATTTAACAAGTACAGGCAGGCGGACCAATTTTCCGCCTTGCTCCAAATTAGCCCGCTGCTGTAAGCGTTAAGTATATAGTTGGTTGATATGGGCTATATAAAGAATAAGACAAGCGAAAAGGAATTGGTGTTTTGGCTAAGGCTGAACCACATGAATCTTCTACAAATTGGGCTTCCAGGTGAGGTTTTGTGTGATAAGCATCGATGGAACTATCTTTTAGATCATGGATATGACGCAGACACGGGATGGAATTTCGAGCAGCTATCTACAGCAGAAACAAGGATATTCCTAACCCTTGTAGATGAAGAGTTCCCTCTAGCCAATTGGGCATATATGGAAGATTTACGTAGGACAGTTAGTGGCGTTTAAATACTTAACAAGAAAAGGCAGTAAAGCCCTGCGGGCAGGATGGCTCCGCCACCTCTGCTTTGAGCGTTATAGCAGTAGAGTATGAAAACAAAAATCACATTCAGAGTTGGGATTTCTCTCTTATTAGAGTTTGTTCTAGTTTCAATATTCTTCGGTGCAGTCGTATTCTCAGGAGGACTAATTACACTCTTTGAATATATGGGGTTTGAATATGCCATTGGAACTCGTCAAATAATGGCTGGTTGCATAGTTCTAGTGACTGCATTGACCTTTGGTTACTTCAGGTTAAGGCAATATAAAGAAAAAGAGGTATGGAGCCTGGATCGAGGCATACTCAGTAGAGGCGCACCAGTGAACCTGAGTGTAGATCTTTCAGCCTTGGAAAAAGTTATACCGGGATTGCCCAAATCAAAATGGCATAATTTCTTTTATGGTGGCAAGCATAGACTGAAAGAGCAGGCTATGGTTGACGCGATGTATAGTTGCACTCTGACATTAAAACTATCAGCTAATGAATATTTGCCTCTTTATTTATTCAACTTTGGTGGTGGCCTGGAGCTCATGAATGAGATTGCCAGAAACGTTTCGGATAAAGTTGATGCAGAGCATCAATTTACAGATCAAGAAAGAAAGTTGCTCAAACCACGTAAGCAAAATACCGTGGTAAGGCTATAACAAGCGCATGTTGTCGGACTGGTTTTCCGCTGCGCTCCAAACCATCTGATCTGTAACCACTTTCATGGACAGTAATTTTGTCAATGAAAGAGGTATAGTATGGGACAGACCAAAAAGAGAA
>NZ_CANMSS010000010.1 GCF_947500695.1 uncultured Pseudoteredinibacter sp. | reverse complement strand
TTTAAACAACCGACAGCTGCTGGAGCTTGTCGTTGCGACCAAGACCTCGTCTTGATCAGGGAGGCGTATTCTACACACCCCGTTGAGCTTTGCAAGTGTTTTTTTAAATCTTTTCAAGTGTTTAACGTTGTTTTGGAAACTCGCTAAACCTTGTAACACTTGCCTGAAAAACCGCCTCATCAGCTTTGTTTTTCTGCCCTTCTCCGTCAGGAGAGGCGCGCATTATACGCAGCATCGAAACCTTGGCAAGCCCTTTTTGAAGTTTTTTTACAAAAAGTTTTTATGGCTGTTTTTTAGCCACAAAAAAGCCCGCTAACGCGGGCTTTTTAAAGAACGAACTGCGACCATCAAGAAGAACTCAGCAATGCATACTTCTTCTTACCTAAGCGAACCAAAAAGTATTGATCATAGCGAGCACTGGCTGCAGAAAAGATTTCTTCAGCATTCATATTATCTTCCGCACCGAAGGCGCCACCATTAACTAGAAGAGCACGACGCTGCAAAGCATCTTTTACCTGCTTACCAGAACCTGCCAAGCCCGCCTTCACCAATAAGGTAGTTAAAGGTTCTTGCAAATCACCTGCCTCGATGGCGTAACTTGGCAAACCATCCTGAGCCAGCTGCTTATAATCTTCAGCTGACAAGTCGCCAGCATCACCCGAAAATAAAGCCTTGGTAATCCGCTCTGCGGCAGCTAGGCCTTCTTCACCATGCACTAGACGCGTAACTTCTTTAGCCAAAACACCCTGCGCCTCGGGGCGACCTTGAGCAGCCTTATCTTTTTCCTCTAGCACATCAATGTCTGCTACAGAAAGGAAGGTAAAGTACTTCAAAAACTTATAAACATCCGCGTCCGCTGTATTTAACCAAAACTGATAAAAAGCATATGGAGAAGTCTTATTAGCATCTAACCAAATGGTGCCCGACTCAGTTTTACCAAACTTAGTGCCATCCGCCTTAGTCACCAAAGGCAAAGTCAAACCATAAGCCTTACCACCATAGCGACGACGGGTAAGCTCAACACCACCAATAATATTACCAAACTGATCCGAGCCGCCGATTTGCAGACTGCAATCGTGATGCTTATATAGCTCAGCGAAATCAAATGACTGCAATAAAGAGTAGGTGAACTCGGTAAAGGATATGCCCTCACCTTCGCGATCAATGCGCTGCTTAACCGACTCTTTGTTGATCATATTATTAACGGAGAAGTGCTTACCCACATCACGTAGGAAGCTCAGCACATCCATATCCTGGGTCCAGTCCAGGTTATTCACTACAAGGGCGGAATTTGATTCATCATTAAAATCGATAAAAGCCGACACCTGGGCGCGCAATTTTTCAACCCAGCCGGAAACCGTTTCAGCGGTATTTAACTTGCGCTCTTGCGCCTTAAAACTTGGATCACCAATCAAACCTGTAGCACCGCCAACCAATGCAATCGGCTTATGGCCTGCCTGCTGAAAGCGGCGCAAGGTCAATAGAGGTACCAAGCTACCAATGTGCAAACTATCAGCGGTAGGGTCGAAGCCACAATAAAGGGTGCGAGACTCGGCTGACAAATACTCCGGCAAGGTTTCCTCACCCGTCATCTGCGCTAACAAGCCGCGCGCCTTTAAGTCTTCTAGCAATCCCGAATCGACCTGAGACATATCACTACCTTTCACATTAAATTGGCATTTTTGATTGAACATCCGAAGCCTAGATTTGTCATAGGCCTCTATAAAAGAGGCGCAACCTTACCTTAACGATTCCGAAAAACAAGAGCCTTGCTGCAAATGCCCGCCGAATGACGGTTTTAGGGTGCTTCGTAGGGTTATTTTTGATATAAACACACAGCTTAAGACCAAGTTTTACTGTGCGAACATAAGAAAAGACTACAAGTCGCTGAAAATATGAAAGATTTCCCAAAAACTCTACGCGGATTCCCTCTGCTAAATCTTGCTATGGCTGCCGGCCTTGGCTTTGCGCTTGGCGCAATGGCCTTTATGGGCGACAACAAAGCAGACAAACCACAAGCAATTAGCAGCCAAGGCACCCCAGAGCTTACCGACCAAAAGATAGCAAGCCACACTAAAGCTAGCGAGCAGCAGCTAAATGCAAGCACAGTTGCAATAACAGAGTTCTCCGCGGAACCTGCTAACCTTGAGATTACAGACCTAGGCACAGAGAACGAAGCAGTCCCCCTAGCCGAAGCGGTAATTGACTGGCATAGCGAAACGGTTAAACGTGGCGACAATCTTTCGCTAATTTTTAAACGTGCCGGCCTAAACGATAGCGATCTTCACGAACTGGTCAGCAGCTGTAAAGAAGCGAAGCAATTACGCCGCATCCACCCAGGGCAATCCATCGATTTCCACATCGCCGAAGGTAAGCTACAAGAACTGCGCTATCAAACCGACCAACTAAACACCGCAAGCTTTCGCCGCGATAGCGAAACCTTCTTAGCCGAAACCCTAACCCGCGAGCCCGACTTAAAGCCGAGCTACCATGAAGGCACCATTAATAGTTCACTATTCCTAGCTGGACAAAACGCCGGGTTAAGCGATGCCTTGATCATGGAGATGGCCAATATCTTTGGCTGGGATGTCGATTTTGTACTGGACATCCGCCAAGGTGATAGCTTCAGAGTGATGTATAACGAGGAGTTTCTGGACGGCAAGCATATTGGCAATGGTCCGATTTTGGCCGCTGAGTTCACTAATAAAGACAAGACCTTTAAAGCCGTTCGCTACACCCATGAAAACGGCAGCAGTCATTATTACACCCCCGACGGCGACAGCATGCGGAAAGAGTTTCTGCGTACCCCCGTCGATTTTGCCCGCATTAGCTCGCACTTTAACTTACGCCGTAAGCACCCCGTTTTAAATCGTATTCGCGCCCACAAAGGTACCGACTATGCAGCACCCCGCGGCACCCCCATTCGTGCAGCAGGTGACGGAAAGGTTGTTCACGCCGGCCGGAAAGGTGGTTACGGCAAGGCTGTTATCATCAAGCATGGCGGCGCCTACAAAACACTTTATGCCCATATGAGCCGCTACGGTAAAAATATTAAAAATGGCAAGCGTGTAAAACAGGGGCAAATTATAGGTTACGTAGGCTCAACTGGCCTAGCAACTGGCCCACACCTACACTATGAGTTCTATGTAAACGGACGTGTGCGTAACCCCGTAACCGTTAAACTGCCAAAAGCACGCTCAATCGCTAAAACAGAAGCAACACGCTTTAAAGAGCTAACCCAACCAATGCTGGTACAAATGGGGGATCTGCAAGCTGCGCGTCAAATTGCCGGACTCGAAGAAGAAACCAGCAACACACTTTAATAAAGAGAAGCAAATGAGCCGCGAATACTATATCGGCCTTATGTCAGGCACCAGCGCCGACGGGCTAGACGCGGCTTTGATCGCCATTGATGACAGCAACATCGATGGCGGCCATATTGAGCTACTGGGCACACTGGAAGCTCCCCTTCCCCGCCATACAAAAACATTGGTGAGCGAACTAGCCCTTAGCGGTCCAGATGAAATAAACAAACTCGCTCAGCTTGATATAGAACTGGCCGAAACCTTTGCCCAAGCCAGTCTCAGCCTAGTCGAGCAACAAGGTTTAAATCCGGAAGATATAGCCGCCATAGGCAGTCACGGTCAAACCATTAGACACATCCCTCAAAGCGAGACAAGGGCAGGCTACACACTGCAAATTGGCGACCCAGCTCGCATTGCAGAAGCTACGCAAATTTGTACCATTGCTGACTTTCGCCGCAGAGATATTGCCGCAGGTGGTCAGGGAGCACCACTAGCCCCCGCATTTCACAAAACCGTATTTCAGCACCCAACATGCAATCGCTTTTCCGTAAACATTGGCGGCATGGCCAATATCAGCTATATCCCTGCAGCTGGCTTGCAAGAAGATGTCATCGGCTTTGATACCGGCCCAGGCAATGCATTAATGGATGCCTGGATAACGCTATACAAAGGCAAGCCCTACGATGAAGACGGCCTGTGGGCCAAGAGCGGAAGCGTAAGTGATGACCTACTAACAAGATTGTTAAAGCACCCATTTTTAGAACAAAGCGCACCCAAGAGTACCGGCCGAGAAGCCTTTAATATGCCCTGGCTGGAGCAGCAGCTTACAGGCTTGAACTTAAGCCCAGAGGATGTGCAAGCCACACTCATGGAATTTACCGCCCGCAGTATAGCCATGCATGTATTGCAACTGCAGCCCAAGGGCGAACTCTATGTTTGCGGGGGCGGGGCTCATAACAGCGCACTCATGAAACGGCTGGATGAACTTCTCGAGCAATTCACGGTAGCAGATACCAGCTGTTTAGGCGTTCACCCAGACTGGGTTGAAGCAATGACTTTCGCCTGGCTTGCTCATCAATGCATACACAAGAAAAGCGGGAATTTACCCAGCGTGACAGGCGCAAAAGGAAATAGAATTCTTGGGGCTATCTACCCAGCCTGATAGCAATTTCAAGCAAGCACCCACAAAAACCCTGCAGAGCAGCTCTACTGCTCGACTCAAAGCTTGCAAGGCTAATAAAGGATCAGATAGAAAAGGAAGAGCCACAGCCACAGGTCGCTGCAGCATTCGGATTGGTGATCACAAACTTAGAGCCAGCCAAACCTTCCTCATAATCGACAGTCGCCCCCATTAAAAAGGGGTAGCTCATGGCATCCACAACAACTTCAACGCCATCCACTGCCACAACAGAGTCATCTTCTGCTGCCAACTCATCAAAGGTAAAGCCATACTGAAAGCCTGAGCAGCCGCCACCCGTTACGAAGACACGCAACTTCAACTCTGGATTGGCCTCTTCCTCCACCAGACTGCGGACCTTATTGATCGCACTAGGAGTAACTTCGAGAGCTTGTGGGGTAAACATTTGGGCTTCAGACATATTTTTAACCTTTGTACTTCGGCCGCTATTATCCACTTAACCTAGGAAAACAGTCAACTATTGAATGATATGCTGAAGCGCATATGTAAAGCAGGAATGCGGCGGCGCTACAGCGCCACCCGAAACAGATTTTTTACAGCTTATGCTTCGACAGCGCGATCTTTAGCGCCATCTACAGCAGTCAGAACAGCCTGTTTACCATCACAGTAAACCAAGCTTCCATTGACTTGGGCACCTTTGACCATCTCGATAAGATGGTAATTAACATTGCCCTGCACAATCGCTTTTTCAGCAAGCTCGATATGCTTACTAGAGTTTACGTTACCGGACACTTTACCGTTGACCACGATGGAAGGCGCTCGGATCTCACCTTCAACTTCACCGCCATCCATAACTCTTACACGGGCATCACTGCCATCTTCCGCAACGATATTACCCTTAACGCGACCTTCGATTTCCAGATTGCCCTTAAAGTGTAAGTCACCAACAATCTCAGTAGCCTTGGAAATTAAAGTGGTTGAACCTGCCGCAAATGCCATTGGTTTTTCCTTTTTTGGAAACATGATTAGACTCTTACTCTTAGTTATGTGGAGTAAGAAGCGGCAGGCAAGGGCTTTAGCTCTGCTGCACTAGCCAACCAAACTTCTTCTCAACTTCAACGGCATCCCTACCTGTAGACTTGGCCACCAGCTCAATACGCTCGGGAGTAAAGCCCTCTGGCAATACCATCTCACCTGTCACGTTCTGAAAGTAGCGAAAACCAAGACGGATTTGATCACCACTAACATCATTAGACAAATCTTTAAGCGCAAAACTGCGAACTTCTCCATCAGTCTCTCTGCCCACTACGTTAAAACTCAAGTGTCCGCGCAGGTGACTGTGATTGGAGGCCAATTGCTGGACCACGAGTTTATACTGATAATGCCTCGGGGTACTAGTGGCAATCACATCAAGTGAACCAATTGTTAAGCCGCGCTTATTGGCTGTAGGGGACATCAAGCCTCGATAGAAGCTGACATTTTCCTCCAGCTCAGCAATTTTTGCTTTTAGCTGGATGACTTCACCGCGCACACCTTCGGCGGCCTTGCGATCAACCTCAGAGCCCAAGGATAAGTTCGCAACCTCTTGGCGCAGCCCCTCAGCTTCAGAGCTCTTGCTCTGTAACTGCGAGCGCAGCTGGACTAACTCAGCCGTCGCATCAGCTTGCGTAGACTGCAGCTGATAACGTCCATAAAAATAAGACGCCAAACCGACTGTCAGCACCAATGCTGCGGTAACGAAGTGCCCCGCATAGCGCTTGCCCGGCTCATCCTGGACCACTCTTAAACGGTATTGATAACTTCCTTTTACCACTGCCATATTCACCTCCAATAGTACTGCTCTTTATCAAGGTAAGATTGAATCGCCTGGTATCATCCCTGCCCTTCGGCGAATCCCCAGCCCAGTACTTTAGGTACTAGGGCAACAGGGCCAACTGCTCCAGCCCTAATGTTTCCTCAAATCCAAGCATTAGGTTCATATTTTGAACCGCCTGCCCTGAGGCTCCTTTACAAAGATTGTCGATAACAGACAACACAACTACAGTGTTTCTCCCCTGAGGCTGATACACCGCAATTTTGCATTGATTAGACCCTTTCACCCAACGTGTTTGTGGGCAACTTCCCTCGGGCATCACATCAACAAAACTTTCATTTGCGTATCGCTCTGCAAACAAGGATTGCAAATCCACCGCGCCCGGCGTTTTTAGCTCTGCATAGGCCGTGACCTGGATCCCACGGATCATTGGCAGTAAATGCGGCACAAAGGTCACTTCGACTGGCTCTTGATCAGCAGCTTGCACTGTTCTCAACCCTTGCTCAATTTCGGGCAAGTGTCGGTGTCCTGCAACAGCATATGCTTTATAACTATCTGTTACTTCGGCCATTAGATTATCGACTTTAGCTTGTCGACCAGCGCCGCTTACACCTGAAGCAGCATTGGCGATCAAACGAGCCGGATCCACTAGGCCATTTTCCAACAGTGGAATCAGCGCCAGCTGAGTTGCTGTCGGGTAACAACCAGGGCAAGCCACCAGCTGAGCACTTTTAATTTGTTCGCGATTTACCTCTGGCAAACCGTATACTGCCTGCTCCACTAACTCTGGGCAGGCATGTGCTTGCTGATACCACTGCTCCCAACAAGCAATATCTTTAATTCGGAAATCAGCCGACAGATCAATAACTCGGGTTCCCGAGGCAATCAAAGAAGCCATCATGCTTTGTGCCACGCCATGCGGGGTCGCAAAAAACACCACATCACACTGCGCTAGCAGCTCTACATCAGGCTCGCAAAAGGCGATATCACAGCGCCCTCGCAAACTTGGATACAGGCTGGATACCGCCATCCCCTTTTCCGCACGCGAGGTAATCATGCTTACCTCAACCTTAGGGTGGTTAACCAAAAGACGTAATAACTCTGCGCCGGTGTAACCTGTTGCTCCAACAATGCCTACTTTAATCACTACTACCTCAACTGCTATTTGCTACGACTACTGTTCTTATCTGCTGTGCGTGGCCAATAGCGACAATCGTTGCCTCACCACAAATTTAGTCCAAACTTGCCAAAGTGCAATGTTATAAGTGCAAGTACTAAACACAGCCAAAATCTAATTAATCTCTTATAATAAAGGTCAGCGCCCTAAAGCAAAAGAACTGGGGCGACAAAATTTCTCTCCAGACCCCATGAAATAAGGGCTTAAACAACAAAATGGGCCAGCGCAAAGCACCTAACAGCAAGCTCTCCCTTGCCATGCGAAGGAAAGTCAGCCAATTGGCCGACCACACCCGCCATAGCGTGGCTCATATTGAAGCGTTGCCATTGATGACATTGCTTGGCTTGCTTAGCGGACTATTGGCCGCAGGCATTATTGTATTATTTCGCCTTGCCATTGATGCCCCAAGCGAGAGCTTTTTTGCCGGTAAAAAGTTTGAATCCCTACCAGTTGAAGTGCGATTCGCACTACCACTCATTGGAGCCATAATAATTGGTTTATTTTTACAGGCACTAAAGCCTGAAAACCGACATGTATCTGTTGGCCATGTGCTCTCCAGGCTTCATCACTTCCAAGGCCGCCTACCTGGTGTCAACATCGCTGTTCAATTCATCGGAGCTTGCCTTGCTCAAGTCAGCGGCCAAAGCCTAGGAAGGGAAGGCCCTGCAGTGCATTTGGGTGCAGGCATGGCAAGCCTCTTAGGGCAGTTTTTGAAGCTTCCCAACAACAGCCTGCGAACACTTGTGGGCTGTGGCGTAGCATCAGCTATCGCAGCTTCATTTGACACCCCTATCGCCGGCGTTATTTTCGCGATGGAAGTCGTATTGATGGAATACACCATCAGCGGTTTTATCCCGGTAATTCTAGCTTCAGTGGCTGGCGCGGCCATTTCCAAAGCGGTTTTTGCGCAGACTCTAAGCTTTGTTGGAATCCAAGGGGAATTGCTTAGCCTCTGGGAGCTACCTTATATTGCTTTTGGTGGGCTAATCATTGCTCTAGCGGCCGGCCTATTTATTCGCCTACATTTAGCAACCCTAAAAATGAACAGCCTTCCGGTCGTGCTTAAAGCCACTGCTGCAGGTCTACTTACTGGAATGCTTGCCATATTTTGGCCACAAATTATGGGCAACGGATACGATACCATTCTAGAATCCGCCAGCGGGCAAATGAGCATACAATTGTTAATCGCCCTGGTTCTAGCTAAGACTCTAGCTAGCGCGGTTTCTTCTGGAGCAGGACTCACGGGAGGTGTCATTGGCCCAGTCATGGTAATCGGCGCCTGTTTAGGTGCGGTAATTGGGCAAATGGGTGCAAATCTATCTCCTGTCACCTCCACCCATACTGAGCTTTATGCTTTACTTGGCGCTACTGCCATGATGGCTGCCGTACTGAACGCACCACTGGCTGCTCTGCTAGCGGTACTGGAATTGTCCCAAACACCCGACATTATCTTTCCAGCCATGCTGATGATCGTTGTAGCCTGTTTAGCGACGCGCCAGTGGTTCTGTCATGATGGTATATTTTTAGCTCAATTAAGAACCCAGGGCCTGGCGATAGAAACATCACCAAGCCAGCAGGTACTCAGCAGAGCTGGAGTACGTAGCGTTATGAGTGGTCGCTGCCAAAGCTGCAGCACGGTAATTGACTTAGAGGCAGCCAAACAACTGCTAAAGCCAAAGCCCAATTGGTTGGTACTGAATAGCAAAAGCCCACTGGTTATGAAGGCCGCCGATCTATCTCGCTTCATTGAAGAAGTCGAAGACCCGAACGCCGAAATTGATTTACTGGCCATTCCCGCCAGCCGCCTTCAAGCCAGCTTTATTGACCAAAGATCTAACTTATTTGAGGCAAAAACTAGCCTGCAAGAACAAGAAGTCGAAGCATTGATCGTAACCAAGCAAAGCCGTTTGCAAACCGTTACAATAGGCGTTATTACCCAAGAAGATATCAACAACTTCTACGGTTAAACAAAGCGATTAGCCCTTAGGAATACACTATGCTTTGGCTCAAAGCCTTTCATATTATTGCGGTAATTTGCTGGATGGCCGCGCTGTTTTATCTGCCGCGTTTATTTGTCTATCACGCCATGAGCCAAGACAAAATTAGCCGTGAGCGCTTCGTGATAATGGAACGCAAACTTTATCGAGGCATCGCCACCCCATCGATGATTGCGACGATCATCTTAGGCTTTTGGACAGCCAGCTATAACTGGGCCTATTATCAGTCCAGCTTATGGTTTTGGGGTAAGTTATCGCTGGTGGCTTTACTGGTTATTTATCACTTTGTTTGTCGTCATTTTATGCGCTCTTTGGCGCAAGACGAAGATCAACACAATCATGTATTTTTTCGCTGGTTCAATGAAGCACCAGTGTTACTGCTAATCCCCATTGTTTTACTTGTCATACTTAAACCGCATTGGTGAAACACTAAATTGATTTCAGGAAACTTATGAATCGTTCAGAACAGTTATTTCAAGAAGCCCAACAATGCATACCCGGTGGAGTAAACTCTCCCGTTAGGGCTTTTCGCGCTGTTGGCGGCACTCCCGTATTTTTTGAAAAAGCTCTAGGCGCTTACACTTTCGATGCCGATGGCAAACAGTACATCGATTACGTACAGTCTTGGGGACCAATGATTGTTGGTCACAGCCACCCGGAAGTTATCGCCGCAGTTATTGAAAAGCTACAGCTCGGCTTAAGCTTTGGCGCACCTACTGAAATCGAAACCCAGTTAGCCGAGAAATTGTGTGCACTGATGCCAGGCATGGACATGGTTCGCTTTGTAAACTCTGGCACCGAAGCCACCATGAGCGCAATTCGCTTGGCCCGCGGCTTCACTGGACGCGATAAGATCATCAAGTTTGAAGGCTGCTATCACGGCCATTCCGATTCCTTATTAATCAAAGCAGGCTCTGGTGCATTAACGATGGGCGTTCCAAGCTCTCCAGGTGTACCGGCCGCGCTTGCCGAGCACACTGTGACCCTGAGCTACAATGACATCGCCGGCGTAGAGCAAGCATTTGCTGAAATTGGCGAGCAGGTTGCAGGTGTTATTGTCGAGCCGGTAGCTGGCAACATGAACTGTGTACCACCTATCCCTGGATTTTTGGAATGCCTCCGAGCGCAGTGTGACAAATACGGCAGCGTACTAATCATCGATGAAGTGATGACTGGTTTTCGCGTCAGTCATACCGGCGCACAGGGCCACTACGGCGTACAAGCAGACCTGACGACCTTAGGCAAAGTAATGGGCGGCGGCATGCCGGTTGGCGCCTTTGGCGGCAAGCGTGAAATCATGGAATACATTGCCCCACTTGGCCCTGTATATCAGGCGGGAACCCTATCTGGAAACCCCGTAGCAATGGCCGCCGGGATGAAAACTCTAGAGCTAATTTCAGCCGAGGGTTTTTATGAGCCGATCTTCAAACGAACCGAAGCTTTAGTTAAAGGCTTAAAAGAGCGCGCGGCGGCAGTTGGCATTCCCTTTACTACCAATCATGTAGGTAGCATGTGGGGTGGCTTTTTTACTGAGGCCGATACTATTACAAATTTCCAACAAGTGATGGCTTGCGACGGAGAACGTTTTAACAAGTTCTTCCACGGCATGCTTGATGAGGGCGTTTATTTAGCACCCGCATCTTATGAGGCAGGCTTTATGTCAGCAGCTCATACTGATGCCGACATCGACGCGACCCTAAATGCGGCTGAAAAAGTTTTCGCCAAACTCTAAGCCGCAAGTCCCTGTAAATTGGATAGATATCTGTTTGAAAACAAAAAAGCCGGCTAATGCCGGCTTTTTTGTTTAAATTTTTCTACATAAACGCAGGATGTAACTTAAACCCACGACATAGCTTAAACCCAGGATATTACTGGGGCCAATTTATTGGGAAAGCTGCCCGATTAAATCAATCGATTTACTCGACACCTCAACAATCTTGAAACCCACCCAATAGCTGCCATCGCTGCTAGCAGGGCTCTGCCACAGACAATCGGCAACCAATGGAATCGTATTTTGACTATCAATTGGCGAATCCAAGATAAGCTCCAATTGATAAATTGATTCGGTCTGCAAAGGGCCCTCACTCATTATCATTAGGCCCTCCTCATGAATATTCACCAGTTTCCCAAGCGGCTCATCATCCACGCCATTGTGGGCCACCACAGAAATCTCAACGCGGCGACGCTCTAATTTGCGACGATTCTCACTCACATCAACTCTCCGTAGTTTCTTGCTGAGAGTTAGTCTCAGCTTTAGTATTTAAGCTTTGGAAGATGTTCTCTAAGGCTCGCTCGAAGAATGGCTTGGTCGCCCCTGAAATCACTTTGGCTTCCCCGGAAAGCATATCTCTAGCCAACTCTAAACCTGTTTTCAAATCAACTTTCTTACCTAGCTGATCGACCAACATATAGTGCAAGGTGGTTGAGTTGTACCAGGCAACCTTTAATCGCTTGCCATCACTAAACTCAAACCAGGTGCCAAACTCGATCATCTTCAAGCTATCCACCATGCGCAACTCTTCTTCGCTGACATCTTCGTCATCAGGTTGTGCGCCGGCTTTTTCCGCCGCCATAGTTTCCAGTTTAGATCGCATTGGCTCAGGTGCAAATTGCAAAGGCTGACTTTGCAATGCCATTTTCTGCAGAGTAAACAACGCATCTAGCAGCTTATTCGCCTTTGTCTGGTCATAGGCGATGGTATCAAAGCCTTTGGAAAGCTTTTCGTACAAGTCATCGTGCATTTCCATTTGGCGAGCCTTATCTTTATCTTGCTCTTTAGGCTGCACAGTCCAAATAACGTTATCCACCACGGTCAGCGCTGATTGCCATTCTTCAGAGTCTTTACCAAACCTAAGCAAGACGAAGACTAAATAATCAGACCAAGGCTGCAATAACAACAACAGAACAGCAGACGGCAGCTCGGTATTTTCAATACGCATGCTAACTTGCTCGTTAACTTGCAGCTTTACTTCTCTGAGCTTTTCTTCGCCCTGGACCTTTTCCATCGCCCTGCGCTCGATTAAATCCTGGCGACGAGCGATCTTTTTGGTGTAACCGCTAAATTCCAGTAGCAACTCAGCGAAAAGGCGAACATCGTTCTGGAATTCTTCCAGAACTCGCGAGACTACCGCCTTGATACGCGGGTAGATATCATACTGCGCAGTACCATCGTTACTCACCCAGCGAGTACCTGCTTCAGCCAAGCTGTTTAATAGCAAGCGAGCGGGGTGATCGGTTTGCTCGAAAAAGTCTGGGTCAATAAAAGCGATCTTCAAAAATGGGGTATGCAAATAGCTCAACAGGGCCTTCACAGAGTTCGGTAGATTATCATCAGACAACATGTAATCGAATAACATGCCCACCAAATCAATAATCTGCATATCGTCCACATCAACAGCCTGCCCCTCTTCTTCTGAGGCGCCAAGCAATTGACTGCTGAGCTGCTGCGATACTTGAGCAACACTTTGGATTTGCAATTGATCTGAATCGGCCAGCAGCGTTTCACTGCGAATTAATTCACCCTCACCCGCATTAATGCCAACCTGAAGGTTTTGCAGCGCCTGCAATAACTGTGGCCCACTAAAGACAGCCGCTCCAGATCGAGCCGGCGCAAAACCTGTTTCAGAAGGCACAGCAGCGGTTTTCCAACTAGCGCTATAGCCCTCATCCACCACCAAGGTGTTGTTGTTGCCACTAGGCTGCTCAACTTGAGCCAGAGAAGCTGCGGGTGTCGTGCTGGTACGGTAAGAATCTGTCGCCAAATGGTTTTGCAATACCCTGATGGCATTGACCAAGCTCTGCTGATATTGCGGAGATGGCATTGAAGGATCTGGGCTTGCCGCACCGGCTTGTGGAGCAAAACCACTCACCGGTAAACGAACCTGCTGGCCAGGGGCCATGCCAGCTGCTGGGCCTGCTGTAGCATCTCCAGGCACCGCACTTCCAGGTTCAGCTGTATTGCCAACTTCTTGCTGGACAGCTTCATCAAAAACGTCGTCAAGCGACTCAGCAAGCACTTCTTCTGCAGGCGCCGCAGCGTCTCCAGCATGGCCAGAGGCCATAGCTGTCGCATAGCTTAACTCAGGCAGTACACCTTCTGAGCTCAGGTACTGATTCAGTTCCTGATAAATATCATCAAGAACGGGAATAAATATTTTACTAAAAGTGCGATAACACAGAATTTTAATCTTAGTGGCACAGCCGACCGTCTGCAGTGTTTGACGCAAAGATTCACAGAATTGCACAGGGCTGACAGGGTTTTGCTCAGGTGGCAACTCCCTACCACCGCGCAATTGCCCAAAGCGCATAGCGACCAGCCACAAGCTTTCGCCAAAGTTATCGGTCGCGGCATGATTGATTGACGAGATGGCGATGGTTTCTTCGAGATCTTCATTATCCACCAAGGACAACATATCTCGAGAAAACTTCTCTTCGCCTGTTTGGGTATTTAACTGACCGTTGGCGAATTTAATAAAGCATCCTGCCAAACATTCACCATATAGCTGCACTAACGATGCTGAGCGCTTACGGAAATCTCTCTGCACATCAAAATACTGCATCTGCTCAGCATCTGTCGGGGCATCAGTGGCAAACTCTAAAAGTTGCTCATCTAGGCTTTCCAGGCACTCCTCTAGTCGAGGCCCCGCTTGATCTACAACGATGTCCCGGCAACGTTCTAATAGCTGTTTTATCTGCGCGCTAGTGAAAGGGGAGATTGCCGAAGTTGCAGACTTGTCGTTACTCAAATTGCTCATAATTTTTGCTTCTTTTACATCCATGGCCAAACAAGCAAGGTGCGCAGCCCAATCCTTGGTTTACTGTACTACCTTTTGAGTTTAGTCGAGTCCCCGGCAAAATTGTCATCTTAAAACCACGAATGACGACAATATCTATCTAATTATTCACTATTACCCAGTGACTCGCCTGACCATTTTAGCAGCATTAGTGGGAATATCGAGTTAGTCTGCGCTAAATATAAGGTTATTGGCCAAGGCGCCCTAATAAGCTTTCAAATTCACCGCGTCGCTCTCCTGCCGATAAATAACGCATACCTCGCTCAGCAAACACCCTGGCTTGGGCATAATCTCCTTGCTGTTCATAGCTGCGGGCCAGTACCAAGAGCAGCTCTGGGGATGTTCTCGCTATTCGCAATCCACGCTCTGCACTTGCTATAGCGGCACTATAGTCGCCAGCTTTAAAAGAGCTGGAAGCCGCTGCTAACAAGCTCTGGGCCGCACCTGGCAATGCCCCTCTGCGAGACTCTCTCTGCCGAATAGGAACAGGCTGCTGAGGCGGTTGGGCGGGCCTCGATGCTGCTGGCGAACCTTCTGGCTCATGTGCAGTAGCTTGCGGAGATGAGGGTGACTCATTAGACATCTCGCTCGCGGTGCCCCGACCATTTGCCAAATCTTGTTGGGGTGCAGGCGATTGACTCGCGCAGGCCATCAATAGCAATGGCAAACTTAGCGCGACTATACCCTTAATCATTTTCAGACTCCTAAATCATAAGCTGCCGAGATTAACCTCGACCAAACAAACGTTCCCACCAGCTACGTTTTTTGGGCTGGCGAGGCTGACAATAAATTTGCTCCTGGGGCTGGCTACCGGCAATAAAGGGAAGCTCAATTGCTCCTGGGCATTCAGCTTGGCTCAACTTTCCACTGGCGACATCAATCCAATGATACTCCACACCCAAAGGCGGCTGCGCGACCAATGACTGAGTAGGTATATTGGCGAAGATATCTGACCACACCCGCAGGGCACCACTTGAACCGGTTAATGGAGTACTGCCATTGTCATCACGACCAAGCCAGACAACTGCCAGGTGTGAGCCGCTAAACCCAGCAAACCAGCTATCGCGCTGATCATTAGTGGTGCCTGTTTTACCGGCCACCTCTAAATTCTGGGGCAACTCCTTATAGGCCGAGCGACCACTGCCGATTCTCATAGCGGCCTGCATAGCAAATTGATTCAAATACACGGAATCTGATGAGAAGCGCTGCTCGACTTGCAAGGGGTAACGTTTTAGCGGTTGGCCAGCACTAGAGGTAACCTCACGAATGGCTCGCATAGGGGAATAGACCCCTTCATTAGCCAAGGTGTGATAGAAAGCAGAAACATCCATGGCCGACAACTCAACCGCTCCCAAGAGCACAGCCGGAACAGGCGGTAACTCAGCGTCAATTCCGAGCCTTTCGATATTCGCAAACACATCTCCTAAGCCCAACTGCATTCCCAATCGAGCCGCCGCTTGGTTATAGGATTTAGCTAAGGCCTCGTAGAGCATAACTTCACCGTGACTCTTGCGGTCGAAATTACGCGGCTGCCAGATACTGTTTTCAGGGGTCTTAACCTGTACCGTTGCATCACTCACCCGACTGGCCAAAGTGTACTGCTCGCTACGATTAAGCGCCGTTAGATAAATTGCTGGCTTTAGCAGCGATCCTACTGGTCGCTTTGCATTCAGCGCCCGGTTAAAGCCTGAAACTTTACTATCCCGACCACCCACTAGAGCAAGAACCTCGGCCCCACCCACTGAGCTAACCACTACAGAGCCCTGTAAGCTTTGTTTCTTCATGCCGTAGTAACGCTCTAGGTAAGCGGCTTTTTGGCTTAGGCTGTGCTCAGCCTGCTGTTGGATTGACGGAGAGAGACTGGTAAATATTCGTAGCCCTTCGCTGCGTAGATCGTCTTCTTGATAATCTCTTTTAAGCTGTTGTTTAACCAGCTGCAAAAATGCTGGGTAGCGCTGAGCAGATCTCGAGCCCGCTTTGATCAGCCCCAAAGACGCTTTACTGGCTTGTTTAAATTGCTGAGGACTAATCAACTCTTGGTCCAACATTAGTTTCAGAACCAAATTGCGCCTTTCGGTGGCTCGTTTAGGGTTGCGCCAAGGATTGTAATACGAGGCTCCTTTTACCATGCCCACTAGCAGAGCCAATTGTTCCAGCTTTAACTCTTGAATGGGCTGACCAAAATAATGTCTCGAAGCCAATGCAAAACCATGGATACCACGCTTGCCACTTTGCCCTAGGTAAACCTCGTTAATATAGGTTTCAAGAATTTCAGATTTGCTGTAGCGCAGCTCCAACAACACTGCCATAAGCGCTTCCTGGGCTTTACGCTGTAGGCTACGTTCCTGATTCAAGTAGAAGTTCTTGATTAACTGCTGTGTTAAGGTGCTGCCGCCTTGTACTGCACTGCCTGCCCGATAATTGGCAAGCGCTGCCCGCGCGATCCCCTTAAGAGATACCCCAAAGTGATGGGCGAAGTTTCTATCCTCCACCACAATCAGCGCCTCCCCAAGCAAGTGCGGGACGTCAATCAAACGCAATAGCTCGCGATCTTCATTGTGACTTGGGTATATCCCGGCGATTTCTAACGGCTCTAGACGGACAATATCTAGAGCTTTACCGTTTACGCTTTGCAGCTCACTCACAAAGCCTTCTTCTAAGCGCAGCTTGATCTTCCGCGCCGGCTCATCACCATCCCAAAAGACAAAGCCGCGGCTATAGATTTGCCACTGATTTCCCAAGCGCACCATATCTCCGGCTTGAGACAGGCGCTTGGTAGCTCGATAGCCAAGCTGCTTCAGTTCAAACTCTAGGGATTTAGCATCCAGCTGCTGCCCAAGATAGAGCTCCAGCGGTCTAGCATACACTTTGGCAGGTAACGCCCACTTGCGACCGTCAAATTTGCTGCGAATGGTATAGTCTAAATAGAGCAAATACGCCCCAAATATCAGGGCCAATAAAAATAGTAATTTGAACCACCAGCGACTGTAAAAAGGTCTGCGGGGGGCTTTTTTTGCCTTAGGAGCCATTAATTGCCTTAATTCTTGTACCTTGTGGGCTTTATCAGCAGGCCCGAAATGAGCATAATAGCGCCCTTTTGCGAGCTGAATAGCAAGGTATTTGCATGAGTCATTACCACATCTATGGCCTGGGCGCTGCACTGGTCGACACTGAAATCGAAGTGAACGATCAAGACCTCAACCAATGCGGTGTCGAAAAAGGTCTGATGACCTTAGTTGACGAGGACAGACAACATCAATTGATGAAGCAACTGTCGGACCACTTGGTGGCCTCAAAGAGAGCCTGCGGCGGATCTGGTGCAAATACTATCATTGCAGCCAATTATTTCGGAGCGAAAAGTTTTTACTCCTGCCGCGTAGCGAACGACGAAACTGGCCGATTTTTTACCGAAAATATGCAACAAGCTGGTGTTGATTACCCCAGCAGCGTTTATGCCGAAACTGGCATCAGCGGTAAATGCCTAGTAATGATCACTCCTGACGCTGAACGATCAATGAATACCTTTCTAGGTGCCAGCGCTGAGGTTTCTACTCAGCAGCTTGATCATGATGCCATTAAACAATCCCAGTGGGTTTACATTGAAGGCTATCAAGTCAGCTCGGAAAGCGGCAAAGCGGCCGCTATCGAATTACGTGAAGTGGCCAGTGCCGCTGGAGTGAAAACATCTCTGAGTCTATCTGACCCTGCCATGGTGGAATTTTTCCACGATGGTCTTGTCGAGATGATTGGCGAAAAAGTGGATTTACTTTTCTGTAATGAAGCCGAAGCTATTCACTTTACCCGCAGTGCCAATGTCCAAGAAGCCGCCCAAGCATTACGCGCCCACGCTAATAGCTTTGCAATTACCCTCGGCGCTGAAGGTGCTCTATTGTGGGACGGCGAGAAAGAAATTAAAGTCGCCGCACAACAAGTCCAAGCCATCGACAGTAACGGCGCTGGGGATTTATTTGCGGGCGCTTTTCTTTATGGCCTTAGCCAAGGCTGGGATTATGAACGCTGCGGCAAACTAGCCAGCCTTTGCGCTTCAACTTTAGTAGCTCAATATGGTCCACGTTTACGCGAAGAGCAGTACCAAGAATTACTGGCTCAGGTGTAAATCCTTTCTGTTAAGCTGCGCCTTTTGCCAATTCTGAGTTAACAACTCACGTTGGCGAGGCGCAGTCTCAAGCTCTAGAGCATGCTGATATGCCGTCTCTGCCAAGGAAAAATCAGCCAGCTCCAACAACAAAATCATTTTAGCCCCATAAAAGGCCGAGTAATTCTCAAGCTCCGGCGTTAGGCCATTCACTTTATCCATTATCTCTTGGGCGTCTGCCCCAGAATAAAATTGCGCCATGTATTTATTGAGCCTTGGCAAGGCGGACGGCTGCATTTTAATTAATAAATCATACAGCGATACAATTTGTTGCCAGTCCGTCTCCTCCCATGAGGGCGACTGAGAGTGCAACAGGTGAATGGCAGCTTGCAGCTGCAAAGGGCCCAGCTGCTGAAGCATCAAGGCCTGCTGTAGTAAGCTATCAGCTTGCCTTATTGCCACCGTATCCCACTGACTACGATCCTGTTCAGAAAGCGCAAGTCCAAACTCATAAGTCCCAACTGCTCGCCGAGCCATGACCGACATTAGCAACGCATGCAAGGCCATACTCTCAGGGCTATCGACCGTTTTACGCAATAGCAGTAACAAGTCTATTGATTGTCGCAATAAAGGTTCGGCCTGCTCGGCTGTCATCTCCATCGAATGATTAAACATCAAGTAAATCATCGAGCGGACATGCCCTTGGCGCGAATACAATTGCTCCTGCTCTGGTACTTCGAAAGGTATTTTAGCTTCCTTAATTTTCTTCTTCGCGCGACTCAAACGCCGCTGAACGACATCAGCCGACAACAATAACTGGCTGGCAATCTCTCGATAGTTCAGCCCCCCAATCAACTGTAACAACAATGCGAGCTGACTGGTTTCATCGATTGCCGGATGACAGCAACAAAAAATCAGCGCAAGACGCTGATCATTATTTTCTAAGCTCTCGGCAGCAATATCCTGTTCAGATATAAAGCCCGAAGGATCAACCGCTGACGCTAAAAGCTCACCATCTATAAAGCGATGCCCATCACGAGAATCTTGCCGCAGCTTATCCAATAAGCGACAGCGCGCGACATGGCATAGCCAAGCTGCGGGCTTTTCAGGCAAACCATTTTCAGCCCAATGTTCATAAGCTTGCAGTGTCGCTTCTTGCAATGCATCCTCAGCGCTAGCGATATCACCACCGCACTGTCTGCTTAGATAGGCAATAATTTGAGGGGACTCGTCGTTCAACAAGTCCCGCCAATTTACTGAGTAACTAGCCATCGGTAGGCATAATCGGGCGAACTTCGATGCTGCCGTATTTAGCTGAAGGAATCTGCTTAGCCCAATACACGGCCTCATCAAGATCAACACATTCAAACAAATAATAGCCCCCAAGCTGCTCTTTCGTCTCGGCAAAGGGGCCATCACTGAGTAGTAGTTCGCCATCACGCATACGTACGGTTGTAGCGGTACTGGTTAGCTCCAAGGCATCGCCACCGCGCATAACGCCAGCGGCTGTTACTTTATCGGTGAATTCTTGGTACTCAGCCAATAGCTCTTCAATTGGCCCATCATCAAAAGTTTCATCACTGTATATCAATGCGATGTATTGCATATTCTCGATCCTTTTCTCAATACTGTATATTTTTGATCGCCTAGGGCGAACGGGTAAATAATCAGCACCACAAAGCAGTACCTTACCCATACGTCGATCAGCGATGCAAGAAAAGGACAAGAAAAAGACAATTAGTGAAAATATTTTTATTTTAGAGGCTCAGGGCGGGATACCAGATAGCCTTGAATAAAATCGACACCCAATTCTTCCAAAGCTTGTCGAAGCTCTTCACTTTCGACATATTCGGCGACAGTTTGCAGCCCCATCACGTGAGCCAAGTGGTTAATGGTGCTAACCATCGCATAGTCTTTAGCGTCACGAAGCATATTCTTTACAAACAAGCCGTCGATCTTAATGTAATGTACCGGCAAATCTCGTAGGTAAGCCAAAGATGACTGGCCGCGGCCAAAATCGTCCAGAAAGAACTTACAACCACGATCACCCAGTTCTCGCATGAACTCTAAGGCAGCTCTGCGACTACTGATTGCTGCCGTTTCGGTAATTTCGAATTGAATACGATGAGGGTTTACGCCTGTTTTATCTAACATTTTACAGGCGTAATCACAGAATTTAGAGTCCCCTAAGCTTGCACCGGAGACATTAACCGCATAATGCTGTTCAGAATCTTGCTCTGACATAAAGGCCAGCACTTTACGTAAAACTAGGCGATCTAACTCTTCCATCAAACCGAACTGCTCAGCAGCCGGAATAAACTGCCCCGGGCTAACCAAGCCCCCCTCTTCATCAAGCATTCGTAAGAGAACTTCGCTGTGATGATGACGATCAAGATCGGCGGTTTCTACAATAGGTTGGGCATATAAAACGAAGCGATCTTCTGCAATGGCTTTTTGAATCTTACTTAACCATTGCATCGACTCTTGGCGCGCCTTCATTTTAGCGTCGCCATGATAAACTTTGATGCGATTGCGACCGGATTTTTTGGCGACATTACACGAAGCATTCGCCGCTGCAAGCAACTGATTCGCCGACTCACCTTCGTCATTAATCGCGACAACACCAATACTGACACCGATCGCCAACTCTTGGCCGGACCAGCGGAAGCGAAAAGATTCTACTTTCTTAACAATGCGCGAAGCCATTTGCTGGGCACCAGACAAACTGCAATCGCTTAATAGTACGCCAAACTCATCACTACCAAGGCGCGCCAACATATCCTTGCCACGCAAACAGGAAACAAAAATACCCGCAACCTGCTTTAGCAGCTCATCACCAGCATCATTACCGCAGCTCTCATTGACCACTTTGAAATGGTATAAATCTATATAGAGCAGCCCAGAACTAACACCGGACTGCGCCCTCTCCATGGCTTGGCTCAGAGCGTTTTCAAAGGATTGGCGCCCAGCAAAGCCCGTTAAGCTATCCAAGCCACCTGCTCGCAGCATCGCCTCACGTGGGGAGTTTAATTTACGTAACCAAGCTACGGCATAAGCACTTTTGGTATTAAGTTGACGGCTGTGAATTAAATATAAATCGGCAGGGCCATGACTGAGCGCCACTGTGCAGGTTTCGCCTTCGCAAAGGCGCTTGAATAAGCTTTCCTGCACCGAACACTGATAGCCATCTGGGCTCATCGCCTGCAAGAGATTGTTTAGAGGCTTACCTAAGCACTGACGCGAGCCACCCAAGAGCGTACTACCAGTGGCATTAGCCATCAGAATTTGCCCCTGGCGATCTAGAAAGATAACGCCCTCACGGGTGTTGTCGGCTAACAACTGACACAACTTCACGGCCTCTTCACGGCCAAAGCCTAAAGCACTGATATCTCTCAATGTGCTCAATGGCGTGGGTACGGCCCACTTTGGCTCTGAAGATGTAGGGTTCACTAGCGGCTTCTACCGATTCAATTAAGGTCTCTTAGCGGTATCGGCAGAAACAGTGTTTTCTCAAGTGCCAATAGCGCCTTTGGCAAATGCGCCAAAGCTACCCCTAAAGATAGAAGGCCAGCGCCAGTCGGCCAGCTAAATACTGAGATACGTGCTTGATTTCTCTCGCTTTACCGACGAAAGGTAGCCGCGACAATAGCTACGGTAGCGCTAGCTGAGATGTCAATGAAAGAGACTCATTTGACTGGCAGCAATGTCGTCAAAGGAATCCCCCGCCATCGATAAAATGGCATCAGCAACGGGCTTAAGCTGGCGCTCAACATATAAGCCATAATCCAGGGCGCTGGCACGCTCTTCGCGCAACCATTCCAGAGGCTCTGGGCCATTTAGAGTTAGCACATAACTCACCCAATCACCCTGCTTACAAAGATGGCCGTCTCGCTCTAACCTTTTGCTGGCAGCCTGTGCATGAGGGGGGATATTGTGCCGGTAGTCACTTAACTCCTGCCTTAGACGCTTTCGGTAAATCAATTGATCATCCAGCTCGCCTGCCAGCACAGCTTTGACCTTCGCCTCGACATAATCTCGGTAAGGTAATTCTAGAAATACACGACGGTACAACTCCTCCTGAAAAGTCCGCGCTAACATCGTCCAGTCGGTGCGCACATTCTCCAAGCCTTTAAACACCATTTCTTCTTTGCCATCGCGATTCACTAAACCGGCATAACGCTTTTTACTGCCCAACTCTGAACCTCGAATAGTGGGCATAAAAAAGCGGCTAAAATGAGTTTCAAACTCGATTTCAAGGTAACTTTTAATTCGGTGGTCTTGCCGTAATCTTTCCGTCCAATATTGATTTAGCTTTTGGGCAAGCTCGCTACCAATACTGTTCGCCTCTTCATTGGAGCTTACCTCTGGCAAATGTACAAATACGGAGTCTGTGTCGCCATAAATAACGCGGTAGCCGGCTTTTTCAATCCAATGCTTGGTGGCAATTAAAATTTCATGACCACGCAGGGTAATCGAGCTGCACACCCTAGGATCAAAAAACCGACAACCCGGGGAACCTAAAACACCATAAAAAGAATTCATGATAATTTTAATCGCCTGGGACAATGGCTGATTGTTATCGCTTTTAGCTACTTCTCGCTCTTTCCACAGCTCAGCAATAATATCTGGCAATAAGCTATGCTGGCGTGAAAAACGTGCCTCATTAAAGCCCATTACACAATCCTCGTCGCCCAAAGATAAATGTTGCGATTGCCAATAGGCACAAGGGTCAATATTAAAACTACGAATAATTGAAGGGTATAGGCTTTTAAAATCGAGCACCAATACATGCTCATATAAACCTGGCTTTGAATCCATTACATAGCCGCCAGGGCTTACCACCGACGATTGCAGCTCCCCAAGGTTTGGGGCCACGAAACCAGCACGATGCAATAGAGGTAGATAAGCGTATTCAAAGGCCGCCACCGAGCCACCACTTTTATCCGCAGACAGCCCGGTAAGCTGACTGCGAGCCAAGGCAAAATCCATCAGCTCGGTCTTTTCAAAAATATCCCAAACCAGCTGGCAGTCTTGAATATTATATTTGGCAAGTGCAATGGGTTCTTCTTTATACTGCCGGGTAATTTCTTCAGCTCGATTTTCCGATTGAATCAGCTTCTCTTTACCAAGTAATTCGGCCGCCACTGCCCCTAAAGCGAAACTCTCAAAATTATAAAAGGCGGATTTAAGCAACTCGATACCATCTAGGACAACTCGCCCGGGTACTGTTATAAATTGATGCCCACCTTGATTGGCTTGTCGCCAACTGGGCTCTTGGCCCTCACGGCCAATTGCATAACGCAGACCATGACGACGGCACATTTGCTCAAGCACCCACAGGTCAAACTGCACCACATTCCACCCCATCAAAACGTCAGGGTCTTGCTCATTCAACCATTCGAAAAATGCCTGCAAACATTCAGCTGCACTATCAAACCACAGCAATGTAGCTTCGCCGGATTCACTGTCGACGCACCCTGTCTCGATAGCCTCTTGATGCTCAGGCACCTGAACCATAAACACTATTGGATCACAGTCACCAACAGCCGCGATAGAATATAGGCTACGAGCATCAAAGGAGGTCTCGATATCAATGGATATAGCGTTTAATTTTGGCTTGTAATCTGATGGCCGGCAGCGCGGCTGCTGCAAAACCGGAAAATCTTTTGCTTGCAGCTTAGGCTTTGCATCAAAGCCAATACCGGCAAATATAAAACGCTCCATCAAATAGCGCTCTGGAGGCCGAATATCCCCTTCCCAAACCTGAATGCCACGAGAGGTTAACTGCCGCAAGCCATCCCGCAGACGCCTCTGACTGCGATTGTAACAAGCCATCAATTCACGATTATCCCAACTTCGCATCGATACTTCGGCATAACGCCAAGTCACACCAAGAATGTCTTGAACATCAGCCAATTCATCTTGCGCAACAAAAAAAACCGCCTCTTGTTTATCAATAATCACTTTTACCGGCCCGATATCACTGGCCACCCACAGCTCAAGACGAACGCCTCTAGGGGCATCTTTCCACTCGCGGGTTAAAATAAAAGCGTCGAACATAAAGAGATGAGAAAAGGTTAGGAGGGTTTAACGCCCCGCGAGACAAAACATGCCTCGCAGGATTTAAGCAACTGCAATATGCAGAAAAGTTTAGCCTTTAGACAGCAGCTCACGTAAATCAATAATAGCGGCATTTGCGCGAGAAATGTATGAAGCCATTACCAAAGAGTGATTGGCTAACATACCAAAACCACTGCCGTTGACGATCATTGGGCTAAGAATAGGCTCTTGCGCCGCCTCAAGCTCTCGAATAATTTGCTGCAAACTAACTCGCGCATTTTTCTTTTCTAGTACATCAGCAAAGTCTTTATCCATAGCTTTCAAAAACTGCAAGAGTGCCCAAGTTGAACCGCGAGCCTCATAGAATACATCATCAATTTCTAACCAAGGCGTTTTCACTTCTAACTCAGCTGGCGCGGGGGTACTCTGACTGGCATTTTCCTCACCGGCCAAATCAGTATTAATACGTCGCTGCCCCACACTAGCACTGAGTCGCTGAGACAAACTACCTAGTCGAGTTTCAACAGTGCGCAACCAATTGCGTAAATTATCTGCCCTTGCAAAAAATTGTGCGTCGCTGGCGTTGTCATCAACCAAACGATCCAGGTATTGCTGCAAGTACATGGTCGCTTCTTTGTACTGTTTTTCAGAGGCCGGCAACATCCAGCTATTGTGATCAAAATTGAAGCGAGGTTCCGCTAAGGCTAAATCTACATCCTCGGTAGACTGTGACTGCGAGCGACTAAAACTCTCACGCATAGCCTTACTTAAATCACGCACTTGAATTAATGCGCCGTATTCCCAGTTTGGAATATTATCCAGCCACACCCCTGGTGGAACAATATCATTGGATAAAAACCCACCCGGCTTATACAGTAGAGTGTCTGCAACACTAATCAATGTTTTAGTCGTCTCTACACCGGTAATTTTGGAATTCTGTAAAGCGCGAAAGCGTACTTCGCTATCCTTAGATAAATAAAACTCCTCACCTGGCTCGGAGCTCCAATATATGCCTAGCACCACAGTCACCAGCAGGAAAACTCCTAGGATAAAACCCGCACCTCGAAACCAGGCACCCCCATTTGCTGAATAACTCATTACTTAGCTCCTTAAATTAAAAGCTCGGATTGTATTAAAAAGCTCCAATTGAGCTTTATTCTCTATACAAACCGATTAATAGGCTTTCACCTCTACCGTGGCATCGAGTACCTCGCCGTCAGCGTTGTTTAACTGCACAACAAAGGTATCTCCAACACGAAGCGGCTGCTTAAGCCCAAATAGCATTATATGGTATCCGCCAGGCTGAAACCGTAAAATTTTGCCAGGCTCTATTTCCAGCTGCTCCACCTTGCGCATCATCATCATGCCGTCTTCATGTATATGACGATGAAACTCGGCAGATTTACCCAAAGAACTGCTCACAGAGGTCAATTTGATAGTTTTACTACTGCTGTTTTCTACGCTCAAATACACCACAGCGGTGCTCTGCCCAGGTGGTAAGGGGCGGCTATAGGCCTCTTCTACCAACTCAAGCGCAAAGGCAGGCCAAGCCAGAATAGCCAGCACCAAGAAAGGGATAACACGACATATTTTTAGGGATGAGCCCATAGCATACTCCGTTATTATGGCCGGAGTATGCTCTAGGCTATATGAACTTGAGCTTACAACGGCTGATCACTAGGTCGACCAAGATAATAACCCTGACCACCATCTAGCCCCAAATCCTTTACGGCCTGCCATTGTTCTTCGGTCTCAATCCCCTCAGCAAAGAGGGTTAAATCACAGCTACGCGCGATCTTAAGCAAGGTTTCCACATAGAAGCGGCTATCAGATTTAGGATTCATGCTGTGGGTAAAGCGCATATCGACCTTTAGCATACGCAGATCAATACTCTGCAGATGCATAAATTCACTGCCCGCCACACCAAAGTGATCCAAGGAGACACCCGCACAGGCAGGCCCTAGGCGCTCGACCACAGTACGCAGCACTTCTTCGTCCGCTTCTAGCATTTGTGCTGGTAACTCCAACTGTAAGCGTTCGGCAAACTGAGGGTTACTCTTTAAAAAGCCTTCCAGCCAAGGCGCGAATTTATCGTTGTGCAATGAATTAGGAGATAGGTTCACACACAATATTGAGCCACCGGCTGGGCTTTGCTCGGCCAGCATTTCTATCAATACCTTGTCCAAGTCAGCACTTAAGTGGAAGCGCTCCACCATTGGCCAAAATACACCTGCCGTTAACAACTCTTCGCCTTCTTGCAAACGACAAAGCACTTCCAGATGAACCAAGCCGCCATCGATCCCGTACACTGGCTGATAGTGCAAAACAAAAGCACGGCGCTCGATGGCTGAAGTAATCATTTCACCCCACTCGTGAGCAGGACGTGCAGATTCAGCTGTATCACGCTCGGCTATCGCCCAATTACCACCACCTTCACCATGATGCTGAGCTTGCCTCAAGGCCATATCGGCTTGCGAAAGTAGATTATTTTCACGTGCGATGGATTCTGAATGGGCAGCACCAATATAAGGCGCCAGCTCTTTGCTTTGATACCAACTACGGCGAGAAAGCGCATTAATTAGCTCGGCAGCTAATGATTTAGATTGCTCCTCATCGACTTCCGGGACAAATATCGAGAAATCCGCACCGGAACGTCGGCCAACAATGGCATCGTTCATGGTGACCACTTCAGCGAGAGTTTTGGCAATGGATTGCAAACATTCATCACCCGCCTCTCGGCCATGACTGTCGTTGTATTCGATCAAGCCCTGGATTTGCAGCAACAATAAGGCACCGCGATTACCACTACGCTCAGATTCGATATAAGCCGTCATGCGGGCATCAAAGTCACGACGATTTGAAAGCTGAGTAACAGGATCCAAGTGAGCTTGCTTATACAAACTCTCAGTAAGCCCAACTTGCTCCTGAAACATACTCTGAACCTTTTGTACCATGCGGTTCATGGCCGTTACTACGCGACGCAGCTCCACCGTTTTGGGCAGTTCATCCTGTACGGGGAATTCACGACGGCAAATGGCTTCAGCCTGACTTTCCACCTCGCTTAAGGGGCGTAATAGATAACGCAAACCAAGGCCTACAACACCATAACAAACGACCGCGGTGATGAGGAAAATATAAATGTATTGAATGCAGACACGCCAGAGGTCTCGGTAGGCATAGCCAGGATTACCAACAACAACTACATTTCCGAGGATTCGCCAACCACTGACCACCTCGGCTTGACCAACCGGTTCAGGCAAATCAATGATGCTGATAAACCAATCAGGTATACCTTCAACCGCTATGGGCAGCTCACGATGAATAGCTGGTTGATTGTCGACGCTCTTGCGAAAGACAATATTACGATAATATCCACGGTCGAAGATAACATCGACTAATGAGCGAACTTGCGCATCATCAGCCTGTGCCGCCGGGCCAGACAAGGTTAAAGCCAAGGAAGTAGCGGTATCCTCAGCATGGTTTTGCATTTGCTCATGAAAATAGAGCCGCGCATTCAAGACACTAATGACTAGATTCACCGCCAGCAGGGTACACATAAGCACACTAATGGCGATAATTAATTGTCGAAACAAAGTCACTGCGGTTTATCCCCTATGATTTAGCTCCCCAAAGCCATTTTGGGCTTGAGCGTATCATCCTCATATCGGCCAAATAGGCAATCTCCTTAAGGATTCAATTTAAGCATAGAAGAAAAACCCAGCTTAACCGCCAGGACCTCCAAAAACGGCACTTGATTCAACCTGCGCCATTTTTGAGCAGCAAGCGGGATTTAGGGCGACTCCAATTTAACCTGGGGTTGTCGACCGCGACGAATATCTCCCCGCAAACGAAAGCCTGGCAAGGCCTTCTTCATCTGTAGATAGATCCAGCGCCCATCGGCATCTGTAGGCGCACTGATAATAGCCAGCAAACCATCCATCTTGGCCTTCTGGGCAATTAGCTGCAGATATGGCTGTAGACTATCGTCTTTAGACTTTAGGGCTTGCGGGTCAATTAAAAACAGATTGTCATTCTTGGCTGATTGCCCGGGGTTGGTTTTCACCGCCGCAGGCACATTTACCTTCTGCAGGTTACCCAGCATTGTCTTAGCTGGTGCATTATCCGGATCGATCGATAAAGCCCTACTCAACCAAGTCTTAGCCTTTGAGATGCTTCCCTTAGCCGCCGCCGAGCGTGACATTTCCACATAGCGCAACGGGATCATTTGCAGACCTGATTTTGCCTGCACATTGGCCGGGTCGAGGTTAATAACTTGGCGATACAGATCAAAGGCATTGTTACCTTTGGGGATGGTCAGTCGATTGGCGGCAAGAGCCTTTTCCGCTTCATTTAATAAACGCTTTACTTCAGCAGCCTTGCCATCAGCTTTCGGAGCTTGCTTGACGACAACAGGCTTCTTCACCGCCACAGGCTGTGGCGCCTGGCAAGCCACTAACGCGAAGGGCAAAAGCAGCAGTAGGCTTCTAAGATACATGAACAGCTCTTGTGATACTTTTTTGAGTTAAGTTTTAATAATTACGGGTGGGTACACGCTTTATTAGTCGTATAATCCCTTCAGATTGCGAGACTGTGCAACAAAGCGCTGCACAAAGCAAACGCTAAACAGCAAAATCCTGCTTTGAAATGACTCTATCAAAGCACTACCGTCGAGCAGATCAATACTGCTACCGACAGCTGATTACAGCTAAGAAATTTATAGAGATGGTTTTATGAGCTTTAATAAACGCCTTGCTAGCTTCCTCAGCATGCTAATGCTTCTTAGCGGATTGGCACTAGCCCAGGAAGATAAGGCACAAAGTCCCTTTGCCGCCGAACCAATGGTAGAGCCCATTCTGGAACAAGCTTCCAGCAATACCAACCAAGCTCAATCCAGCTTTTCACTTGCCCCAAGCGAGCAGAGTTCAGCTTTAAACTCAGCGTTTACCGTCAACAGCAGCGAGCAAGTTGATTTCCTTCCTATCGAAGAAGCCTATCAGGCCAGTCTTAGCCTTAAAGACAAGACGATATTTCTAGACTGGAAAATTGCCGATGGCTACTACCTCTACAAGGATCGTTTCAAATTCCAGAAATGGCACGATCAGCAAAGCCAAACGCTTAATGGCAAATTACAAAATGGTAAGCGAATTTTTGATCTAGCTTTTGAAAAAGAATTAGAGGTTTTTTACCACAACACCCAAATTGAGATTGCAAGCCCAGCTGGAGATCACAGCGAGTATCAGTTAGCAGTGGAGTTCCAAGGCTGTGCCGATGCCGGCTTATGCTATCCACCCCATACGCTGTGGTACACAGTAAACACCGACAAGGGCTCAATCACTAGTAGTCCTGCTCCTTCACAAGTAGTAGCACCAGATTCTGGCCAGCCCTCTAATGACTCGTGGTTGGCAGCGATTATTTTTGCTTTTTTAGGTGGCTTGATCCTAAATTTGATGCCTTGTGTATTCCCAGTTTTATCCATCAAAGCCTTAAGCCTAGCGGAAGCCAGTAACAGCTCAAGCAATAAAAAATTACACGGCTGGAGCTATACAGCAGGCGCAGTACTGAGCTTCGTGCTAATTGCCGGCATCATGATGCTTTTAAAAGCCAGCGGGCAGACCATAGGCTGGGGTTTTCAGTTACAGTCGCCAATCTTTGTTAGCCTGTTAGCCTACCTCTTTTTTGTCATGGGCCTTTCTTTGGCTGGCTTTGCAGAGTTTGGTAATCGCCTAATGGGAGTCGGCCAAGGGCTGACTCAGAAGTCAGGCTATCAAGGCTCGTTTTTTACCGGCGTGCTTGCCTGCGTGGTAGCTAGCCCCTGTACGGCGCCATTTATGGGCAGCGCATTAGGCTTTGCCCTAGGCCAGAGCCCTGCCGTCGCACTTTCTGTTTTTGCAGCTCTTGGCTTTGGCATGGCTGCCCCGTTTTTATTACTGAGCTATATACCTACGCTTGGCAAGTATTTGCCAAAACCCGGCGCCTGGATGGAGACCTTAAAACAAGCCCTAGCCTTCCCAATGTTTATTGCGGCTATCTGGCTCTTGTGGGTATTGGGTCGCCAAGCTGGTGGTGATGCGATGGCATTGGCGCTATTTGGCCTAACGCTGCTATCGTTTGCCCTTTGGCTATTACGCTATAAAAGCGCGCTAAACAAAATACTGAGCATCGCAACTATTGCACTGGCTCTCACACTTCCATGGGTAATGGATAAACTCTCCACCCAATCTGCAGAACCTGCGAATGGGTTCTGGCAAAGCTATAGCAAAGAAAAGCTTGATGGCGCGCTAAGCAAACAGCAATCTGTATTTATTAATGCAACGGCCGCTTGGTGCTTAACCTGCTTGGCCAATGAGCGTATAGCGTTTACCGAAGCTTTCGAAAAGCAGCTTGAGCAGCAAGGCACACTAGCCATGAAAGCAGATTGGACGAACTACGACGCCCAGATCACTTCCTTACTGCAAAGCCATGGTAGAAACGGTGTGCCTTTATACCTTTTTTACCATAAAGGTCAGGTGCAAATACTTCCTCAACTGCTCACAGAAGAGATATTACTCTCTTCCACCAAGACTAATTAGCTAGATCGGCGCTTTTAAGCGCCTTTTCAATGCCACTTTAAGGCAACTTCCCAGAAGTTGACCAAAACATAGGCTAAAAACCCAGAAAAGCATTACAACTTCTCCGAAAAGATACACTTCTTGCAAAAACACAGCATATGCTCGACTTTTGCATGAGAAAAACAAAGCACAACTTCGCCAATCTTGTTGGCATCTTCGTCAAAACACGGGTTTTTCGCCAATCACATAGACATCCGCCCAAAAATCGTGCACACTGCCCATATTCATCTGATCAATAATCACAATAAAGGGCAGCCGCTATGGCCACCATCTTGGTTTTACATGGCCCAAACCTGAACCTGCTTGGCACTCGCGAGCCGGAGATTTACGGTCACACAACTTTAGAAGACATCAATCAAAGCTTAAGCGCACAATGCAAAGAAGCTGGCCACCATCTAATGGCCCTGCAGAGCAATGCCGAATACGAGTTGATTGAACGTATTCATGATGCCCGCCGCGAAGGAGTTGATTTTATCATCTTCAACCCGGCAGCCTTCACCCATACCAGCGTTGCACTGCGTGATGCGCTGGCTGGGGTAAACATCCCTTTTATTGAAGTGCATTTATCTAATGTGCATCAAAGAGAAAGCTTTCGACACCATTCCTATTTTTCCGATATTGCTGTGGGCGTTATATGCGGCCTTGGCGCCAAAGGCTATGAACTAGCTTTGGATTGGGCAATAGAGAATGTAGCTTGAACCAACACAACCGTTTTTAACGACAGAACAATTAGCGAGTTTAAACATGGATATTCGTAAAATTAAAAAACTGATCGAGCTGTTAGAAGAATCTGATATCGGCGAATTGGAAATTAAAGAAGGCGAAGAATCAGTTCGCATTAGCCGCGGCTCTTCTTCCATGCAAACCGTTTCAATGATGCCTGCAATGGCTCCAGCCGCTCCGATGCCGGCCGCTGCTCCAGCTGCCGCTGCAGCCCCAGCCGAAAGTTCCGAGCCTGCCGCTCCGGCTAGCAACACCCATTCGGTTAAATCGCCAATGGTTGGAACCTTCTACGCAGCCTCAAGCCCAGGCGCCACGCCGTTTGTGAAAGTAGGCCAGCAGGTTAAACCTGGCGATGTGGTTTGTATTGTTGAAGCCATGAAGATGATGAACCAAATTGAAGCAGACAAAGCCGGCATCATCGAAGCCATCTTGATCGAAGATGGCGAGCCAGTTGAATTTGATCAACCTCTGGTAACTATTGTTTAAATCGACTTCCACCCTAAGCGATAAACAATAGCCCATTGAGGAAACATTTATGATACAGAAATTACTCATTGCCAACCGCGGTGAGATTGCACTACGCATTTTGCGTGCCTGTAAAGAAATGGGCATTAAAACTGTAGCGGTGCACTCGAAGATTGACCGCGATTTGAAACATGTGCGATTGGCTGATGAATCAGTTTGCATTGGCCCTAACCCATCGCCAGAAAGTTATTTAAACATTCCAGCTCTTATCAGCGCCATGGAGATTACTGACTCTACAGCAGTACACCCCGGCTACGGCTTCCTTGCGGAAAATGCTGACTTTGCAGAGCAGGTACAAAAAAGCGGCTTTACCTTTATCGGCCCCGATGCCGATGTGATCCGCTTAATGGGTGATAAGGTTTCGGCCATCTCAGCCATGAAACGCGCCGGCGTACCAACCGTACCGGGTTCTGACGGCCCACTACCGGAGCACAAAGAAACCTGCTTACGCATTGGTCGCGATGTCGGTTATCCGGTTATCATCAAAGCTGCCGCTGGCGGCGGTGGCCGAGGCATGCGTGTTGTTCATGAAGAAAAAGAGCTGATCCAATCGATCGCCATTACTAAAGCTGAAGCAAAAGCGGCTTTTGGTGACGATACTGTCTACATGGAAAAGTTTTTACAGAACCCTCGCCACGTAGAAATCCAGGTTATGTCCGACGGACAGGGTGGCGCCATTCACTTAGGTGATCGCGACTGTTCTTTGCAACGCCGCCACCAAAAAGTTCTTGAAGAAGCACCAGCACCAGGTATTCCTGATGATGTACGTGCCGAAGTTCAGCAATCTTGTGTCAACGCCTGTATCGAAATTGGATACCGCGGCGCTGGTACTTTTGAGTTCCTATACGAGGGCGGTCGCTTCTATTTTATCGAAATGAATACCCGTATTCAGGTTGAGCATCCAGTTACCGAAATGGTGACCGGTGTCGACTTAATCAAAGAACAGATTCGCGTTTGTTGTGGCGAACCACTCTCTTTGAAACAAGAAGACATTGTCATCAAAGGGCACTCATTTGAAGCACGCATTAACGCCGAAGATCCAAAGTCATTTTTGCCGAGCCCCGGCCGTGTAACTAACTTTCACCCGCCAGGTGGGCTAGGTGTACGAGTAGACTCACATCTATACAGTGGCTACTTGGTACCGCCTAACTATGACTCAATGATCGCTAAGTTAATTACTTTTGGCGATACTCGCGAAGAAGCTTTGCTACGTATGCGAAGCGCTTTGGATGAGATGATTGTCGACGGCATCAAAACCAACATTCCGCTACAACAGGAATTGGCACGCGATCGAGCATTTGCCGAAGGTGGTGTGAACATCCACTACCTTGAGAAGAAACTAGGCTTAAGCTAAGTCAGCTTTCTTCTAAATACGCAGCACCAAAAAGGGGCAGAGCCATAGGTTCTAGCCCCTTTTTTCTGCTATGCTGCTTACAAAGTAACAATTATAACGGAGAATAATATGAAGTACTGGATGCTAGCCCTGTGCATTCTACTTGCCCCAAAACTCTTTGCTGGGCATTACGAAATTAATCCCGAGCTATCTGCCCTTAACTTTGCCACCACCAAGAAGCAATACATTATCGAGCCTGCCACCATTAGCAAGCTAAGCGGCGCGCTTGATAAAAACGGGAAATTTGTCGCCCATATCGACTTAAAAAACCTAGACACCATTAACCCTATTCGTGATGGAAGACTTAGAGATTTATTTTTTGAGTACGACAAATACCCATCGATTGAAATTAGCGCCCATATTGACCCACACAGTCTCCCCAAAACCGGTGAGATAAAGTCGATGTTGGTGAAAGGGACTTTAAAGATTTGGCAAGGCAGCAAGGAGTTAGGTTTAGAATTACTAGTCGCCAACACCGGCCGCCGCTTAATGGTTAGCAGCCGTAAAGCCGTACTTGTTTCAGCAAGCGACTTTGGCATTCCAAACTCAAACCTTAACAAGTTAGCCGGCACTGTAGGCAATATTGATATCGCCAGCTCTGCGGCGGTGAATGTACAACTCATAATGGACTTAAAGGCCGACTAATCGAAGTCTAATAGCTTTCTGGCCCCCCCAAGTTTAGGGAAGCCAGAAAGCGAGTAGCGACGCTATAACGAAAAGACCGTTTTCTCGCTACTTAACAACTTCATCAGCGCAGCTACCAGCGCGCCCGTTAACAGCAAAGTGATTGCCGTCGCCATCAGCAGTGAATCCCAAGGCAGCACATTTCCTTTTACCACTTCCATCAATGCTTTTTGCTGCCCAGAAACCGGCAGCCAGCGTAACATGTCTGGGCCAATGTCATAGCCTGTGACCATGGCCATACCCATTGGCAAAATTAAAACAATGGTTAAATAGGATTGCGCCTCTTTAAACGTTTTTGCCATAAAAGACACAAATAACTGCATGCTGGCCGCCAGCAAAGCCAGAGGAAAACTGAACAGCAACATATATAAGGCGAAGCGGCCATCAATAATGACATTGGCGCCCAGCTCCTGCCATGGCACATAGGCATAAGCTATTTTCGACACCAACAAAATCATGCATAAACCAAATAGCGCAAAGCTACTTACCGCCAGCAGCTTACCCAGGACTAAATCACTTACGCGAATGGGCAAACTCAGCATTAATGCAAGAGAGTTTCTTTCGCGCTCACCAGCACTAGTGTCAATGGCCAAGTTCATACCAGAGATAAACACGGCGTAAATCATCATAAAGATAGCAACACCAATAATGAATCCACCTTTTGCCTCTGGCTTAGCAGTATCCTTAGCCTGCACATCCAAAACCCTGATAACTTCGGGCGAGACACCTCGCGCAATTAAACGTAACGCTGCGACTTCCCTTGAAAAGCTTCTAAGCTCCCGCTGTAAACGTCGAATCGAGCTGCGCAAATTATCGTTTGAGAAATCGGCCGTTATAGTAAGTGTTGCCAACTCTCCATGCTGCATGGCATACAAATAGCCGTCATCGATCGTTAAAGTGATGGCTTTGGTACTCTTGCCTTCCGGCAAGGCATCCTTAGAAAAAATATCCTTACTCTGCAAATGACGCATTAGCTCTGGCGCTTGTTGCGGATTCTCAATCGTAAGATACAAGGCACTGGGACTCGAAAATTTATCAATCATGGCGATGAACAAAATACACATGATCAAAGGGGTGCCGATAGAATATGACAAGGCCGCCATGACTGATCGTCGATCACGTATGGCATCCTTCATTTCTTTTTTATAAATCTTTATCCAAGCGGTCATTATGCAGCAATCCCCTCATCTGAACCGATAAGACTTATGAAGGCCTCTTCTAAACTATCTTGCTCTGTGCGCTCACAAAGTTCAGCCGGGCTCCCCTGAGCAATTGCTCTGCCAGCGGCCATCACCACCACTTCATCACATAAAGCGGATACCTCTTGCATCACATGAGATGAAAATAAAATACAGTGCCCGTCGGCTTTAAGGGCAAGCAGCAAGTCTCGCAGAGTTCGCGTACTCATTACATCAAGCCCACGGGTGGGCTCATCAAGTACAATATTTTGGGGTTTATGTACGATCGCTTGCGCCAAGGCCGTTTTCATGCGCTGACCTTGGGAAAAGCCTTTGCAGCGACGATCAGCGATATCCGACATTTGCAAACGCTCAATCACCTCTTCACAAGCGGCGCTCGCCGCTGAACTTGCAAGGCCATTTAACTCAGCAAAGTACTGAATATACTCCCGAGGGCTTAAGCGTTCATACAAACCAAAAGGGTCAGGGAACAAGCCCAATCCCTTCTTAGCTTTTAGAGGATTCTCTTTCACATTAATACCATCCACCTTAGCCCAACCATTATCGGCATCAAGCAGATTAAACAATGTTCTGAGGCAGGTCGTTTTACCGGCACCATTTGGCCCTAACAAACCGGTTATCTTTCCATCGCCTGCACTGAAGCTCAGCTGATCCAAGGCCTGAACATCGGCAATCTTTTTACTTAAATTGTGCACCTCAATCATCAGCAGATTCCTTCTCTGTTACTGCGGCCGAAGCTGTATTGGCATTTATAAAAAAGCCTCGCTCCCTATCTTTTTCAACACAGCTCACATCGAGCTCATCCAACTTAGGATTGCTGATAAAAGCAGTGATCAATTCATCAGCACAGGTATGCCCCGCTACTGCATGAGTGCCATTAGGGAAGACGATATGTCGACTATGACTTAGCTGTTCAATCATTGTCTCGGCCCACGCTGGCGGTGTCGCGGGGTCATATTTTCCGGACAACAACAATGTAGGAATATCACTGTGCAAAGGCTCTGCAAAATCTGCAACATCAGCCTCCAGCTGCCAAATCGGACAGGCAATATCCAATGCGGCAATCATATCCTCGCCAATTAAACTTCCCTTCAAGGCTTGCCTATCTTGCTCTGTTAATCTTGGCCAGTCCTCTGCACAGACCACCGCTGCATGCATGCCCATCGCAAGATCAAAACCAGACATGGTCAAACCAAACAAGCCAAGCACAGGCCCGCTATCACCAAGCTTTAAACGATCAATAGCATAAGGCAGTAAACTCCTGGCCTGCTGGCTGTATAGCGCTAAGCGTAAAATTCCATTGAGCTTTGATTTCGTCAGGCGCAGCGCGGCTCCTTCTGCCGATATCGGATGCTTTACGCCTTGCAACAGGGTTTGCCCGCCAATATTACTCAGCAGACTTTCAAAATCTTGCCTGAGGTTAGGAAAACGATTATGGCAAGCCGGCTGGAGCTCACACTGCTTTAGCATTAGCTCCATAGAGTGGTCTACAGATTCGCCCACTGCAAGAACATTTTGCTGCAGCGGCACAAGACCGTCCATGCTCGCTGTTGCGATGACATTAGGATGATGACGCATATACAGCTGCACCATACGAGTGCCATAAGAAGTGCCAAACAAATGCAACTTTTCGTAATTTAGCTTTTTACGAATAGCTTCAAAATCAGCAAGCGCTTGGCGGCTAGTATAGCCATTTAGATCGACTGCCAAATCATCTTTGCAGCGCTGAGTCTCTTTAGCGATGTCCATACTCTGATCGTCAAAGGATAACTGCTCTAGAGAATCCATTTCATCGCAATGCAAAATGTTAGAGCGCCCGGTACCACGCTGATCAATCAGTAAGATGTCTCGCTCTCGCCGCACATCGCTTAAGGTTTGATTGAAGTGAGCGGCCAAATCCATTGCCGACTGCCCCGGCCCCCCAGCAATTGCAAGTACAGCCTCCCCAGGAAAATTATCCCTCAGCGCAGGCAGTACCGCATAGTGCACGGCAATTGTTTTTTCGCCACCGACCGTCTCTGGGCGAGTAAGCTCACCACAAAATACTTGATCAGATAAATTGGGCAGATAACAGGGTTCAAGCTTTGCTTTTGGCACAGACTCAGCGAGCGCAGAGCCAGACAACAGCACAAAGCAAGTAGCCGCCAAGCGACTAAGCATTGAGGACATAATGTAAACCTTGTAAGAATTGTAGGCTAAGTGCCATGTATTAACTTGATACGGGCTTTTAACCTTGATATTAGACTACGAGTCTTGATAGTACTTGGCCAAAAGTAAAACGGCAAACAATCAAGCGGTGACTAATCGCACGAAAAGGAACGCCACTTAACCGTATTAGTAAAAGAGGATATTCGAAATATTTAAAGATGTGGAAAAGCGACGTATTAAATCATGTCAACATGTAGCAACAGCTTAATACGCCACTCAATAAGGTAGGCTACCTTGCAAACAACTCAAGGATAGAAGAGAAGTCTTTCGCACCCTTGTCACTTTGATCGCTGTTTTTATGCAAGCTATACAAATTACGCGCCGCAGCACCCATTGGGGTGGATGATCGGCTTGCCAAGGCAGCCTCCATCGCCAAACCCAGATCCTTCAACATCAAGTCAACCATAAAGCCGCCCTGATAATTGTTGCTGGATGGAACCCCCTCCATCACCCCAGGAACCGGGTTATATTTTTCGAGGCTCCAATTACAACCAGAGCTCTTAAGCATAATATTGGATAAAACGGCTGGATCTAAACCATTATCCATACCCAGCTGCAAGGCCTCCGCAGTGCCTGTCATATGAATAGCCAACAGCATATTATTACAGATCTTAGCCACCTGCCCTGCGCCCGCATCACCAGCGCGGAAAATATTAGCTCCCATGGCCTCAAGCACAGGTTTAGCCGCTTCACAGGCTGACTCCTCGCCACCACACATAAATGCCAAGCTGCCAGCCGCTGCCGCAGCAACACCACCAGACACCGGCGCATCAATTGCCGCAATCCCTGCATCAGCTGCCGCAGCGATAAGATTACGGGCATTTTCTGGCGCGATAGTCGAGCAATCAATAATCAAAGCATGTTTTGCTATCGATGAAAGCAGCTTGTCATTGTGGATATATAGGTTTTCAACAATTTGCCCATTGGGCAGCATGGATACGATCACATCAGCAGAGGCCACCGCATCAGTCGCGCTATTGGCAACCGCGCAGCCATTAGCTTTAGCTTGATTTAAAGCCTCGGCCGACAAATCAAAAGCGGTAACCGTAAAGCCCGCCTTTACTAGGTTGGCCGCCATACCCGCGCCCATATTTCCTAAGCCAATAAAGGCAATATTTTTGCTCATAACTTTCTCCAAATTAGGATACTTTGGCCTCGAGTCAACGCTTAGTCGACTTAAAGGTGGCTTAAAGGATCATCATCAAAAGGAACGAAAAACTCTGCGACCTCAGCGGCGGTCACATCGGCAATGTTTTTATGTTGCCAGTTGGGCTGACGATCTTTATCAATCAGTAGCGCACGCACACCTTCTTTGAAGTGCCCCTTCGCCGCACAATGACGCGACATAACTAGCTCCATACGAAACACATCAGCCAAGCCTTTATGTGCTCCCTCACGCATTTGAGCGACGACCAAATGCGGCGTAATTGGACAACCATTACGCAAGGTACCAATGGCACGCGAAAGCCACTTATCTTCCGTTTGATAATCCAAAATTTGCTGACAGATTTCAGCAGCGGAGTCGCCATCGCAAAGCTGATTAATCAAATCATAATTGGGGCGCACATTAGGCTCTGGCATTTTATCTTGAGACTTGGCCTCGTAAGCACGCAGCACTTTATTAACTACCGCTTCCGCATCAGCAGCCCAATCCGCAGCCTGCAAATCTGCCAGCACATTGGCACGATACTCATTAGCCACCAAACGATCTGCCAAGCCAACAAACTTAGCATCTGCCGCATTGATATTGGCGCCGGTTAAACCGAGAAACAAACCTGTATTACCCGGAGCGTGATTTAGAAACCATGTGCCGCCCACATCAGGGTACAAACCAATAGTAACCTCCGGCATGGCCATACGATTGGTTTCTGTCGCTACACGATGACTCGCAGCATCCATTAAACCAAGGCCGCCCCCCATCACAATTCCGTGGCCCCATAAAATAATAGGCTTCTTGAAAGTATGCATGTGATAATCCAATGCATATTCACGCGCGAAAAAGTTTACACAGTAATCGTTTGGGACCGCCTCGCCGTAGGCAGCGCTGCCACCATGCAAAGCGACAACATCACCGCCCGCACAAAATGCCTTATCGCCAGCACCCTGCAAAAACACACAGGTAATTGCATCATCTTCTTCCCAGGCACTAAAACGCTCTTGCAGTAAATCGATCATCTGCAAATTAAGAGAGTTAAGGGATTTTTCAGCATTTAAAGTTGCCACGCCGATTTTTTTACCAGCCGCCGCTTCCAACTCTTCAAACAAAACAGATAATTCAGCCATCATCGCTTCTCAGATTTAAATTCAGATCTATTTCCATTCGCCCGTCAGCACGGACCAGCCAGACCAAAAGAATGAAATTTTTACCGTGGGGAAAAATGGATTTAGGGGTGTAATTTAGGCCCGAGAGCAAGGAAGCACTGCGCACAGAGAAGGCGCGCACACGAAGTACGCAACTGAACGAGCACAGCGCTGACGCCGCCATCGGGCCTAAAGTGCGCCCATAAATCCATTTTTAGGCGTTTTTCCAATCGGGAGCCCGCTTCTCAATAAAAGCCGCAACACCTTCTTTCTGATCTTGTGTATCCCACAACTTCACAAAGGTCTCACGCTCTAAAGCTCGCGCAGAATTCATGGTTTGGCTACGAGCCGCCATAATGAGCTCTTTACAAACTCGCACGGAAGTTGGCGATTGCTTAGCAACCTTCTCCGCCAGCTCTACGGCTTTATCAAGCGCAGAGCCAGTTGCTACTACTTCCTGAACCAAGCCAATCTGCTCAGCTTTTTCAGCCTTAACACGCTCACCCAAAAGAATCATTCGCTTCGCCCAAGCTTCGCCAACCAACCAAGGCAAGTGCTGCGTACCTAAACCACCAGGCAACAAACCTACGGCCGCTTCTGGCAAGGCCAGCTGAGCTTGCTCCTCACAAACACGGATGTCACAGGCCAAAGCTGTCTCCAGACCACCACCCATGGCAAAGCCTGTAATCGCTGCAATCGAAACACCTTGATAATCCGCTAATGCTTCAAATGCTTCACCAAAGGCGCCAATAAATTCAAAGGCCTGACCTTTGTCATCATGATTAAAGCGATTTAAATCGGCACCAGCCGAGAAAAATTTTTCGCTTTCGCTGGCAATAACTAGAGCATAGTTATCTTTATCTGCATTTAATTCTTCAACCTTAGCCTTTAGCTCACGTAGACTTTCTGGCGTCCAAGTGTTGGCCGGAGGATTGTTCATGGTGATAATGCAAGTATGACCACGCGTTTCGTATTTTAATAAACCTGTTTCACTCATCGTATCGACTCCGTTGCTCCGTCCTGCAGAATGCGGCGAGAAACCAGCATACGCATAACTTCGTTTGTACCTTCAAGAATTTGATGCACACGGGTATCACGAACATAACGTTCGATGGGATACTCGCGTAAATATCCATAGCCACCATGAATTTGCATGGCTTCATTACACACTTTAAAACTAACATCTGTGGCAAATTGTTTAGCCATCGCACAGTAGGTGGTTTTATCGGGATGATTATTATCTAGCTTAAAGCCAGCCAATCGAACCATTTGTCTTGCCGCCACCAACTCAGTTGCCATATCGGCCAACTTAAATTGCAGGGCTTGGAAATTTGCCAAGGGCTTTCCAAACTGGCTACGCTCATGCATATAGCGCTGACTTGCTTCTAGCGCTGCCTGAGCCGTACCTACTGCGGTCGTAGCTATATTAATACGTCCACCATCGAGCCCCATCATAGCAAACTTAAAACCTTCACCTTCTTTGCCAAGTAGGTAATGACCAGGGATTCTAACATTTTCAAAACTGATGGCACGGGTAGGCTGAGCATTCCAGCCCATTTTGGGCTCATTCTTTCCGTAGCTCACACCTTTAGCATCCGCAGGAATTACAAAAGCGCTGATACCCTTTGCACCATCATCCTGGCTACCTGTACGCGCCATTACTACCAAGGCTTTGGTGCTGCCGGCGCCAGAAATAAACATCTTGCCGCCATTAATTATGTAATCGCTGCCATCTTTTTTCGCGCTGGTACGCAATGAGGCAGCATCACTTCCTGCATTAGGCTCTGTTAGGCAATAGCTTACGAGGTGCTCACCGGTCACTAATGTCGGACAAAATTCCGCTTTTGCCTGCTCAGTACCCCAGTTGGCTATCATCCACAAGGCCATGTTGTGGATTGATATAAATGCCGCCGTCGCCGTGCAACCTCTGGCCAGTTCTTCCAGCACAATTGCTGCATCCGTTCGCTTCATGTTCATGCCACCGACTTCTTCGGGACTATACATGGCGCAAAAACCCATTTCACCCGCTTTGGCGATAGTCTCTAGTGGGAATGTCTTTTCTTCATCCCACTCGGCCGCATTCGGCATTAACTCACCTTCCGCAAATGCTCTTGCAGCTTCTTGGTAAGCCAGTTGATCTTCGTTTAAATTAAAATCCATAGCTTTTCTCTTGGTGGATTTTTCAATACTAGCAAGTGGCTATCGGCCGTTTATCTAGAAGAGCGTTGGTGGAATTAGGTCGCCGTGAACCCATCCCTGGGGGCTCACCTTCAGCTTCCATGCTGAAGATGCCTAATTCCACCAACGCTCCTCTAGACAAACTACAATGTGCAATCATTGAAGCTACAAAAAGCTCTCAGACTGCAATTAGTTTCTAGAGTTTGCGGTGTTGATTAGCACCCGCAACCGTCTTCGGGAGGGACCCCGAAGGCGAGCCCCCAGGGATGGGTTTACGGCGAGTTGCGGGTGCTAATCAACACCGCAAAACTCCTACCACCCAACTCAAATTGCCCAACAATTACTTCATAGTAATCGTCATATTCAAAGCAGCTTCCTCTGAATCATCAAACCAACGCTCAGTAATCGTCTTAGTTTCCGTATAGAAACGTACCGCCTGCTTACCATAAGCATGCTGATCACCCATAAAGGAACCGCGCCAGCCAGTGAAAGAGAAGAAAGGCAGCGGCACAGGAACAGGAACGTTAACACCTACCTGGCCAACCAAAATCTCGTGCTTATATTTACGCGCAGCGCCACCACTGCCCGTAAAGATAGACGTACCATTACCATTTGGATTGTTATTAATTAGCTCGATCGCCTCATCCAAAGTATCGACATTAATTACACACAAAACCGGACCGAAGATTTCATTCTTATAAATCTCCATATCCGTCGTTACATTGGTAAAAATGGTAGGACCAACCCAATTACCGTCCGGGTAACCTTCTACCGTACAATCAGAGCCATCCAAAATGCAGTTGGCGCCTTCTTGCTTACCCTTCTCGATAAAACTTAAAACACGATCGCGTGCTTGCGGATTAATTTGCGGACCATAGGCAGCTTCTGGATCATTCCAAGCACCCGGGCGAATTTTCTGAGCTTCAGCTTTCAGCTCCTCAACCCACTCATTGCTCTTACCCACGGCAACCACAACAGAGATAGCCATACAACGCTGACCCGCCGCACCAAAACCGGACCCAACAAGATTATTAATAACCTGCTGCTTATTAGCATCTGGCATCACAACCATATGATTCTTAGCGCCTACCATACATTGAACACGCTTCAAATGATGAGTACCGGTACGGTAAATGTGCTCACCTACAGCGGTTGAGCCCACAAAAGAAATGCCCTGAATTTCAGGGTGAGTTAGCAGCGTATCTACCTGCTCTTTACCACCGTGAACAACCTGCAACACACCCTTAGGAGCGCCAGCTTCTTCGAACAACTCAACCAAACGAGTCGGCGTTAGCGGATCTTGCTCAGAGGGTTTCAAAATAAAAGTGTTGCCGCAGGCGATTGCCAGAGGGAACATCCACAAAGGAATCATAGCGGGGAAGTTAAATGGCGTAACACCCGCAAACACACCAATCGGCTGAGTTACCGAAAAGCAATCAATGGTGCGCGCTACGTTTTCAACCGTCTCTCCCATCGTCAAGCTGGCAATATTACAAGCGTGCTCAACTACCTCAATGCCACGGAACACATCGCCCTTAGCATCTTCAAAAGTCTTACCGGTTTCTTGGCATAGGATTTCAGCCAACTCATCGTGGTGCTCTTTAAGTAGCTGCTGGTACTTCAACATAATGCGAGCACGCACGGGCACTGCCGTGTCTTTCCAGGATTTAAAAGTCTCAGCCGCCGAAGCAATGGCGCGAGCCATCTCATCTTCCGTGGCACAAGGTACTTGGGTAAGCACCTCTTGAGTGGCCGGATTTGTTACCGGAATCAACTGCTTAGATTGGCTTTGCTGCCACTCACCCTCAATAAAAAGAGGTACTTGGGAAGGGAATTTAAAGCTCATAATCACCTCGATGGTTAGATATTGCGTTATTGAGTCTAGTTAAACATAGCTATAAGACCCAATTCGATTGATTATATTGGCTTTATGATGGACTATATTGCTGTTATTTAAGTAAGACAAAATTCTATGCCAATTACCTCAGACTGGCCCCTGCAGCCTCAAGCTACACGTTTTCTAACTCCCCACGTGTTGTTTGAATGGCTGATGATCAACCCGCTAACCAAAGGCGCCTACCCGGTAGCAATGGGTTATTACCCAAGTGCTCTCGGGCACTATATGGAACGCCAAGATCATGATAATCAGTTGCTGCTCTATTGCACCGCCGGCAAAGGTTACCTCCAGCTGGGGACGGGGCCTACACAGAGCATCACCCGAGGACAATTAATAGCCCTCCCCAAGGGACAAGCTCATCGCTACTGGGTCGATGAACAGATGCCTTGGTCGGTATATTGGCTGCATTTCGACGGCGAGCTAGCCGATCAATTAATGGGGCTACTGAGCCCAGCCCAAAGTGGCTCGATTCATGACATAGGCACCAAGCCTCAAGTGCTGGCGGCGTTTGAGTCGCTCTTTGATGTGCGCTATACCGCCACCAGCCGCACAGCTTTTATTCATGGCTGCCACCAAACCCAGCAACTGATAAGCCTATTGGCCCTACTCGCTCGCCAGTCAAAATTAGACAGCAAAAAAGCCATCAATATGGAGAAAGTTGAGGCCTTTATGCAACAGCACCTGCACAGTAACTTTAGCCTTGATGAGCTAGCAAAGCATATGCGCCGTAGCAAATTCCACTTCAGCAAAGTGTTTAAAGAATTAACCGGGCAATCGCCCATGCAGTATTTTATTGCTCTAAAGATGCAGCATGCCTGTCGCCTACTCGATAGCTCCGATCAGTCCGTTAAGCGGATATCTGCCAGTCTCGGCTATGAGGATGCCTACTATTTTTCGCGTCTGTTTAAAAAACAGATTGGCCTATCACCCAGCCAATACCGCCGCAGCCGCCACCAATAAAAACATCAGCTTTGATATGGTTAAAAGAAATATTAACTATAACTAATTAGACAGTATCTAAATCATCATACATACTTTCTTCACATCAGTGCTTTCACATGATTAGCCGGTATTTGATCGTAGCTAAGTATGAATATAAGTATGAATAGAAGTGGTTTAAACCCTGAATATGTCAGGGTTATCTCAGAAATCAGTCAGTTTACTGGAGCCGATTTTTTAAATCAGCTTTCACAGAAACTTGCTGGCCTAATAAAGGCCCAATATGTATACGTGGTCACTCTAGACAGTGCTTTAGAGAACGCCAGTGTCATTGCCGGCTATGAGAATGGTCAGCAAGCCAAAACTATAAACTACCCACTTGAAAACACTCCCTGTCAGCAGCTCGCAAGCCATGGTAGCTGCGCCTACAACTTAAATGTTCAGCAGTGTTTTCCGCATGATCACCATCTCGTCGACATGCAAGTACACTCTTACATCGGCAAGGTCTTACTCGATAGTCTAGGGCAAAAAATTGGCCTGGTTAGTGCACTGTATGAATCCGAAATCCCAAACCCAGATTGGGCTCACGATGTCTTCGACCTTTTCTCGGTTCGGGTAACCGCTGAAGTAGAGCGACATTTGCACCAATTGGCGCTGACCGAGCAATTGCTGGAGTTGGAGCAGCGAAATCGTGAGATTAATTTATCGAGCAGCATACTTCAATGCGCCCATGATGGTATTTTAATCGCAGACCAGCAGCAGAAAATTCGCTCAGTTAACCCCGCATTTGAAACACTATTTGGCCTAAACCAATCTCAAGTAATAGGGCAGCATCTCAATACCGATATGCTTGAACTCCCGCCCATTATCGAAGAGATAAAAAGCGCAAGTGGCGAACTAAAGCAGCTTGAAACCAATATTATTGGGATTTACGAGAACGATAAAGATACAGCAAGTTTTTTTGTAAAGTTCTACCGAGACATCACCGAGGAGCAGCGCAGCAAAGCACAATTGCGATACCGCTCGACTCACGATGAGCAGACCGGCCTATTACGACGCCAAACCTTTCTAAGAGAATTAGAGCCTGTACTTGAGCAGCTAGGAAGAACAGGTCAATGCGGCGCCTATATTCATTTTGATATTGACAACTTCAAGTCGATCAATCAGTTCTTTGGCCATCAAGTCGCCGACGATGTAGCTAAGAGCTTCGCCTTCGCACTAAAAAATCATTTCGAAGTAGAAGAGCTGATTTGCAAATCGGGTGCAGATGAAATCAGCTTGTTCGTTCAGAACAAAAACCAAATTGAAATTGCAGATTTAATCAAAGAATTCAGAGAATTCGTTCGCGAAGAATTTTCAGCTCCTGGCTTTAACGGCAATATAACTTTTAGCTCGGGCGCCAGCCTATTTCCAGAAGACGGCGACCGCAGCAATACCTTACAAAGCAATTCAGCGCTGGCCCTGCAAAGGGCGAAATCAAACGGCCGCAACACCCAAGTTTTTTTTGATCAGCAGATAAAGCAATCTAGCGAACGTTTTCAAAGCATATATAAACGCTTAAGCGAAGACGGCATCAATCAACGTATTTACCCTGTCTATCAAGCTATCGTGTGCCTAGATAGCCGAAAAGTAATGGCCTTTGAAGCTTTGGCAAGGTGGCAAGGCGATGAGCAGAGCCGCATCAACCCACAAGAATTCGTTGAGGTTTGCGAGCATACCGGACTGATACGTGATCTTGGCGATAAGATGTTTAAGGATGCCAGTGAATTTTTATGTCGAGTACGACAAGAACTGGGCTATGAGCATTTATGCCTTTCAGTAAATCGCTCACCAGCCGAGATTTTAGATCGCAATGATATCTGCAAAAAATGGCTAGAGGTTCTACAAAGGAATCAGCTAAACGCACAAGATATACAAATTGAAATCACTGAAAACTTGATGATCAATGAACCTGAGCATGCACTACGAGAGTTAAAAAAGCTTAACCAAGCCGGTTTTGCGCTTTCTATCGATGACTTTGGCACAGGCTTCTCTAGTTTATCTTACATTAATCGTTATCCATTCTCTGCTTTAAAAATCGATCGATCATTTGTAGCCGATATAGAGCATGATGAGTCCAGCCTCGCCTTAGTCGAGTCTATTATCAATATTGCCAAAACGTTTTCCTTAACAACAATAGCCGAGGGTGTAGAAACCAAGGAGCAGGCTGATATTTTGCAAAAATTAGGTTGTGATAAAGCACAGGGGTTTTACTTTCACAGGCCCATGGAAGCAGATTTGTTCTTTAGTTTTTTATCGAAGAACCCCAAGATAGGTATTTAGTGTTACGTGGTATCTCGATTCGTGCTCGCCTACTTTGGTACAGCATCGCACTTTCAGCAATTATCATTGCCTCATTGGTGGGTTTACATAATTCAGCCTTAGAAGCCGTTGAAAGCACTGCCTTGCAATCAGCCCGCGCTATGGCAATGACAATGAATGCCGCCCGAATTCACTACAATAAAAACGTGGCGAAGCCCCTGAGCAAACAAAATGATATTTATATTGGGGCGGATTATCATGGCAAAAAACTAGCGCTGCCAAATCCGGCAACCTTCACCATCGAAGTTGCTGAAATGGTTAGCCAACAGCAGCCCAATATACGCGTTCGCATGTTTAGCGAGCACCCCTTCCCCAACCGAATTAAAGATGGCGGCGCGAAATCAGATTTTGAAAAACTCGCCTTACAAAAGTTTCGAGAACAAAAAGCCGCTGGCAAGGAAATTGAAGCTGTATTTAAAAGTTCTCATCAAAGTAACAAACTAAGCTTTGACTATGTTGAACCACTGGTGATGCAAGAAGGCTGTATTGGGTGCCACAATAGCTTGCCAGACAGCCCTAAAACCGATTGGAAAGTCGGCGATATACGTGGAGGTCTCTCGATACACCACGCTATGGTAAACACTCCATCACTAAGCAAGCTGGAAAATATAGCCAAACTGAGTATATTTTTAATTGCAGCCAGCTCTATATTTATGTTGGTTTGGAGCTATAGACAATCTAAGAAGCAGCTGCAAAGTAGCACACAGGATTTCCTTAAAATTGCTAATAGTGATCCTTTAACTGGTTTATTGAACAGGCGCGGGTTTGAAGAGGCCCTGCAACACAGCTGGGGCGAACATCAACGCCACCGCCAAGATATCTCGGTTATTTATTGCGACCTTGATAATTTCAAATCCCTCAACGACAAATATGGTCATGCCAGTGGTGATATGCAGCTAATTGGCGCGGCCTCCTTGATCCGCAACACATTACGCCAAGGAGTTGATTTCGCAGCAAGAATAGGCGGTGATGAGTTTGTCATCGTACTCAGCAACACCAATCTCAAAGGTGCCGAGAAAGTTGCCAAAAGGCTAATTGATAGCAGTCGGTCCTACAATGGCGAACACCCCATGCTGTGGAGCCTAGGCGTAGCCAGCAGTAAAGTTTTCAATGCTGGCAACCCCAAGACATTAATCAGCAAGGCAGACCAAGCCATGTACCGAGCAAAGTCTTCTGTGCAGGCCAGCTACCACGTCCACCAGAACGATTCTGATTCTGCCTAGGACGGCTGATCCGTAAAAGCGGACACGTTTATCTCCCTCCCTAACTTACACTATTCCCATGTTAAAGAGCCCTGTATCCACAGGGCTCACCAATCACCTCAATTTGGGAAGAGCCATGACAAATTTCTGGAAAGTAATCGGTGTCTTGCTGCTAATCTGGGTCGTTTACGACCTATATGCTGGCTACACCATCCTACATGAAGTTATCTACCGAGAAGAGTCACCAACACTCTACTGGGGTGGTTTAGGCCTTTGGTTAGTATTAGCGATTAGCTGCTTTTACTCCTGGGAAAGCGAAGATTATTAACATAGCGTAACTTGATAAAGTTTTAGGAAGTATTATGAAAGCCTTAAAATATTTGATCTTGGCAACACTAAGCGTAGCTCTAGCAGCCTGTAATAAAGGCAATATTCAAAGTGATTATGACACCGCAACCCAGTTCAGTGAATTTAAACGCTTCTACCTAGTATCCTCAAGACAAAGTACTTTACGGGATACCCAAATTACCGAAATGGAGTTAAAGCGTGTAGAGCGCGCCATAGCGAGCCAGATGAAGGGGCGTTTCGACGAGGTTTTTAATCCTCTTGAAGCCGATATTATTGCCAGCTATTACCTAGACTCCGGGAAGCGCGACGGCATGAGCCTAACCGGTAATTACAGCGGCAGCGCTAATAGTGGCTCGTGGAGAGCCAAAGCAAAAGAAACAGATAGCCTAGAGCCCGAGCTAATTATCGACTTAAACTCCAACAAGAGTGGAAAGATGTTATGGCGTGGCAGTGTAAAACTAGGCAAGGCCAGTAAAGCCAAGCCAGAAGCACGTCAAGCGCTTTATGAGGCTGAAATTGCCAAGTTGCTGCAAACGATTCCAAAATAGGAAATCCAAGCAAGGCTAGGGGGGGCTCCTCCCCTAGCCTATTGGCAATTGTTAACCACCCTCGTTCCATAAGCTTTTCGATACTGCGAAGGTAGAAAGACATCTTTGGCCCAGTTCTTTTTTTCGAATATCTCGATGGGCAAGTCCGTTAGGTTCACACTATCAAAGGTCTTGCCATCATATGCCTCAGCCAAGACGCTATCAGATAAACTCCGCAACTCATTAAGGGTTTTAACGACCCGCTTTGCATCCATGGTTTGCAGCGAAAACAGGGCAACCACATTATCGGCATACTGTAAAAACTCAACATTGGCTCCATAAGACGCGAAGTCTTGGGCATAGGCTGCGGATGTATAAAACCTAGCGTAGGGGAATTCTTTTCCTTCAATATCCACATCATCTAGCAGATAGGCTATACCAGCTTGGTAAACGGGGGCTTGGCCAGGCAGATCGTATAAGGCGGGGGAGACAATCAATTTATCCTTATCAAAAGCTGCAGGGAAATCTATTTCGCAGCTAGCCCTCTGAAGGCGATTAATCAACGAGGCCTCTTCTACTGCCGAATTCTTTTCCGCTAGAGCTGCGGACGCCGTAAGCTTCAGAGAACCCAAAACTTCATACACCTCATTTTTTTCTGAGTCAGAAAGAATATAGCTGTCTCCAATTCCCGTAGAAGCCTCTACCCAAACACTGTCCAGGTTGTTTTTTCCAAGTTTATTACTCATATTGTTAAAATTATAAAATTCCAACTGTAAATTGACATCATCTCGTTTTAACTCAGGCCCCACTTTTCCTTCTAAACACAATACTACTTCAGCCATGCCTAAAGCAGTATTGAACTCTAGAAATATACTACTTTTTTCATTCACGATAGATTGGAGATCCAGCTTATGGCACCTTGATTTGAAATAGTGCGTCAAGAATTCGGTGTATTTAGGTAGCATTGATGAATAGCCAGCCGACTTTAGCTCAAGAATTTTGATTTGCTTTTTCGACGCCCCCTCAGCCGGAGAGGAAATCACTATAGGAGCATCCTCTTTGGGAAAAGCCTCTACTGCTACAGACGAAAAACTAGAAATCCGATCCGGTTCGAAATAGCGAATCGCTCCTTCATCTTTCAACTCTCGCCCTAAATACGTGACGAGCTTGCTCTGGAGTTGATCAAGGCCAGCGTCATCATCAAGCCAAACAACCAAAGAATAAGCTAAGGAGTTTCCGTCCAGATCCAAACCGCCCTCTTGAAATAGACTCAGTAACTTATTTAGAAGGCCCTCCATTTCATCCGGATCTTTTGCATCCCCAAACAACCAAGTCATTGCCCTGCAACTACTATAAGCGCTGTACAAACAATGCTGGCCAGCGACTTGAGCAAACCACCCATCCCTGAGGGATCGCCTGTCAACATAGTATTTTAGGCCTCGATTTACACCCTCAAGAATAGAATCGAAAGCTTTTTCATCTTCAACTGATTCCAAATCAAACTCGATCGACAGGCCACTTCGGAAAAGCGCTTCCTTTCCTGCCTTGGCTAAAACAACAAGATCTTGATGCGCCCCTTTAGCAACTGCCGTTTTTTCCAACTTTATTGGATCTGCTGATAACGTTTTATCTAAGTTTTGATGTAACTTTGCTAACTTCGATGCAACTGGGCCCGTAACGATGATAGATACCTTATCGCGGTCATAGTATTGCTTCCAGCTTCTCATCAGGGCTTGTTGAGCAAGTTCATAATCAATCGAAGCCGCCAATTCAAACTGCGTCATAAGGTCTGGCCCACAAGAAAGCCCAAGCGATGCGCATATATCTATATTTTTATCACGATACTGCTCTACGATTTTAACATTGTGCTTTTTGCTACCGCCCTCAATATAAATACTTTTATACTCTCGCTCGATGTCAGCCAGAGCAAAACTCTCGGGCCTAAAGAAATTCTCCAGCGCTTGCTCAACCGTAGCGGGATTGTCCTCCCAGAACTGAAACTCATATCGTGTCCGATACCTCTCGGTTGTGGCAGACACGGACACATTCCCATCCCGAAGCGACCCGACATTACGCACAAGATTAGATATCAATAAATGTTCCAAAAGGTGCGGAATATACGGCATGTCGACATCTGCATGCTTGTATCCCAAGGGGGCAATGATTTCTAGGGTATATACAGGATCTGGATCTAATACAGCTGGCTTATTGGGTAGCTTGGCGCATGCCTGTAGGAGAATGGCTATGAAACACAAAAAATACTTGTACAAAAGATATCCTTTCTTTAAGACTAAGCTTCAATGAATAGGCCCATCAACACAGAGCAATGGGCAGATACAGTAAATACAGAATAGCGCGACTATATCCATCAATCGCTTGCACACTATAAGGCAAAAGCATGCATTTACATATAGAGAGAACCTTTATGTATACAGCTAGCTATCGGCGAGACAGGCTAAGACATAGCCCTGATTACGAACGGTTTTGATCAATTCTGGATTTTTGGGGTCTAACTCGACCTTTGACCTAAGTCTCGATATCAGCAAATCAACCTGTCGATTCACTCCGTCATATTCTATTCCGCGAATATGCTTGAAAATCATATCCCGACTAATAACCTTGCCCGGGTTGGTAAAGAATAACTCCAGCACGCGAAATTCTAGATCGCCAAGGTGAATACCATGGCCGTTTATTTCCAGCTTACGTCGCGCTCTATCGAGAGCTAAACCGTTATAGCTAAGTTTAGAGAGTGTCTCGGGCGCTGATTCTTTTTCAGTCAATTCAGGCGCTCTCAGATAAGCTCTCGCTTTTGCCAACAATAACCTGGGTTCAATTGGCTTAGGAATATAATCATCGGCACCGATCTCTAAACCCACTACCTGATCAATAACATCGGTACGGGCCGTCAGCATTATAATCTTGCCAGAATATTGACTTCGAACATGTCGACAGACTTCAAAGCCATCCATTTCGGGCAGCATTAAATCTAAAAAAACTAAATCATAGTCTTCTTCAACGATACGCTTGCAGGCCAATTCAGCATTGGGCTCGATAAAGCACTGAAATTCATACTTACTTAGAAAGTCCGAGGTAAGCTCAGCCAATTCTAGGTCGTCTTCAACGATTAAGATCTTGTGCTTATCCATCCCAAACCCAACCTAGGCCCAATGAGACAACGTTTCGATCATCCAATTCATGTGATGAGGAATTGTGGCGCTCTGAGCGCATATTTATGTTTAACTCTAAGTTTGAGTTAATTTTTTTAGACAACTCTAATTTTACTCGGCTGTAGTTATCAACACCGTTGCTTAGACCCTTATAGTCTATATATCGCCAACCAGCCTTAATAACATAATCATTGTTTAAGGGCTTTTCTACATCAAAGCCATAACTACCGCTGTGATAGTCTAGAAAACGAGCCTGACTCAAGACCGGCGCTGAAAAGTTAAGGCGGCAAACTTGGCAAAATCCCCAAACATCATTTTCGGAGAATTTATAATGGGCCGATAGACTCATAAATTTGTCAAACAAAGGCGTGGAGAACAACAGTGTGGCTGAGCGAGTCTCTGTTCGATCAATTTCTTCGTGCTGGCTATAGTTTCTTCTGAGTGACTCAATTATCAAAGACGCTTCATATTGATCCACACTCCAGTTTAGCCCGATATAATTACCAACGCTGCTAAACTCTAGATCAGCAGCCGACTTTTGCTGCCACCAGGTAATGCCTGCTACGGCAGCCAGATTGCTATTGATCTCTGTTTTAAACTCCAATCCAGCCTTAATACTATTGACATCATAGTGATCATTATTTGCATATGAACGATTGTAGAATCTATTTCTCACGATTAACTGACTAGGCTTACTGCCAAAGATTTCAAACTGCTTTGCATAGGCAAGTTCCGCAGATATAGCCGCATACTCGTCACCCTGCCCTGCATCACAAGCACTCTGTACGCAGCCTACATTTTCAAACTCATCGCGGACATCAGCCCCTAATGCAGCCGGATCGTAAAAATCAAAAACTGGTCTATCCACAACACCAAAGACCGGAATACCCTCAAGCAAAGAGCCAGCAAAGCCTAAATCCTGACTAAAGGAAGTTGGCCGACTGTCATAGCCCACCCTGGGCTTAACAAGTAAAGCAAAGTTAGATGCTCGCTGGCTTTCTTGCTTGATTTTTCGCTTAGCTACGCAATGCTGAACCAGCAAGTTAAGGTTATCTTTCACCAGCTCTGGGACATTTTCAGCAACGATAATCTGTTGTGCATTAGACTTCGCTTCGGAGCACCGATCATCCTTTACCAGCAACTGTACCAACTTTGCGCGCGCCAAGTGATTATCTGAATTATTTGAGAGAGCTTCTCGCAAATGCTCCTCATCAGCTTGCGACTGCGCATACAGGTCAGCGCTCCACAAGGAACATAGACTTAAAACGGTAACGAAACTAAGAAGCTGCGTCGGCTTAAATACCTTCATCCAGCTCTTCCTCTGCAAGCACACCACTTGGATCATCCAATAAATTACTTTTATCTAAAATATTAATTTTTTCTTCTACGCTACCACTAACACCCACACCAAACTGGCGCTGCGAATCTTTCAGCCAGTCCTGCCACTGTTGCTCACTAGCAAGCTCCCGCCCAGAGCTTTCCACAACAGCGGGCTTTGAGGTCTGGTTACTAGACTCTTTATCCACTCCGCTGTCATTACTTCTAAGCGGCTTGCCATCTTTGCCAGTTTGATCTTTCTCTTTCTTCTCTATTTTCCCAGACTCAACAGCCTTTGATTCAATTGCTTTTGGCTCGACCTGCTTTGACTCTTGTTTATTTAACTCTTGCTTTTCCGGAACAGGATCAATATCAAGCTCATTGGCAACAACTACCGAACTTGCAAGAACGAAGTATAACAACGAGAAGACAAGCAATACCAATCGATTCAGGCTAAACACGCTCAGCCTCCTCGACTTCTTCATTTTTAATGGGAATGTGCATATAAAATGCAGCCCCTTTGCCGGACCTATTACTTGCTTCAACTTTGCCGCCGTGCAGTAATGCTATTTTCTTAACGATAGACAAACCAAACCCAAACCCAAGGCTTGTTTCACCACGGCTTTTATCAGCCTTATAAAAGGGATCAAACAATTTATCATTTCCATTTAATGGCAGGCCGGGGCCATCATCCAGCACAGCAAACTCCAGCTCCCCATCTCGCATTGAGATACTTAAAATAATTTCCGCATCAGCGAAACGACTAGCGTTCTGCAATAGATTTTGTAAAGCCTGATAGATAAGCTCTCTATCTATGAAACAAGCTTGCTCACCATCGCCCACGCTCATGTGAAGCACATAAGTCAAATGGTTATTGACCTCACAAAAACCAGCAAGGACCTCTTTGGCTAAAAGCTCCACATCAACCTTTCGCAATGATAACTTTTGATTAACACTCAGCTGCTCATAGGATAGCAACTGCTTGATTAACGACTCCATATGAAGCAGGTCACGCTTCAGTGGCAAGGCAGCCTTCCCCACATCCTCCTCTATCGACTCCACCCTAAATAGCATACGTGAAATGGGCGTTCTAAGATCATGCGAGATCGCCCTGATGGCATAGTTCTTTTCTTGTAGCAAATACTTGATTCTTTCAACAAGCTGTACGATTGTTTCACCAATAGAAGCAATCGATTCACTATGATAGGGAATGGATGCAAGCCCGAGTTGTTCTCGGCTAATAGTATCAATGTCCAACTGAACCTTTTGGATTTCCCTTGTTAAGTACTTAAGAATCATTAGAACGAAGCTGGCCAAAAGTAAAAGCACAACAAAAATAATTAAATAGATTTGATTTTTAGGGTAAGGCTCAAAAAGCGGTATCGGACCGAGAACTAGACTATCACTTGTCCCTCCCCATGGAGCTACAACTAACAAATGCTCTGCCTTATCAAACTGCTTTTTCCACTGCACTATGATTCGGCCTTGCTGCAATAAAGAGCGCTGTTTATCCGACAATTTCTGCTGCACTTTTTTCGATCGGTATACAGGAAATGGAGCACTACGTTTTATCTGATCAAATAGAGCCTGCCGCTCTTTAGCTTGCACCGTACCTAACTCATTTAGAATCAGAAAGGCCATGGTGCTGAACAACTCTTCACTGAGTGCCTCTAAGCGAAATACTATTGATTTATTACCTTCTACTTGAAAGCAGGTCTCATAGCTTTGCCCGCCAACCGTCTTTGTAGAAATATCTAGCCTTGTAGCACAAGGGAGCTCCCGGGGCTCCAAGCTTATTCCAAGTAGCTCACGAACCAAGTTCAACCACTCATACTGTTTAGCTGCTGATTGACGCTGAAGACCTACTGACACTAGGCTAGCAACAGGAAGCATATGACTGTCTATATGCTCTAGATAGCGCTTTTCATTCTGCGCTTCCAAAATGGCATAGGACATCCCCCCCACCAGCAGGAACAAGGCCACAATAGAACCAAATAAATAGAAGAACAGCCGCTTCACTTACCAACCTGTTACAGAAGCCAATTGACGCCTCTCAAGGCAAATACAATAAGTGGTATTTTAGCAGCAGATAGAATCAGTGTTTGCGTACTTTTTTGCTAAAATGTATCGCTTTGTATCAATGTCGACAAAGTGGGGGGGATTAGCGCTACAAATGCCTTAAATAGCCTACTTATGAATATAAATTGGCAACCATCAACAAACCGCCTAAGCGGGCCAGAAGGATTCTTCAGTCGCTCAAGAAGAGTCGCCTCGGAAAGCTAATCTCTATTCGCAGCCCACGGGTCGCATTCCTAGCCACAACACTGCCATTATTATGCTCGATGGCCCGTTTGCATATTGCCAAACCTAAGCCATACCCCTGACTACTTCTGGATGGATCTAAACGATAAAACGGTGAAAATATCTTATCCAGTTCTGATTCGGGAACCCCCGGCCCCTCATCAGTAACGTGGATACAGATTTCCTCTGGTCGATCAAACAGCTCCACATCTATACGGCCATTGGGGGGCGTGTACTTCAGCGCATTTCTAATGATATTTTCAAAGGCCCTTAATAGCATCTCCCTATTCGCGCTCATCAACAGCTCGTCTGGCACATTACTTTGATGAAGAGACACCCTACAGGAGCCGCGACCAATTTCCACATCAACCCTTTCAATGGTACTTTGCAAAAATCCTTTTAACTCAACGCAGTCATTTAGAGGGTAATCAGGATTATTTTCCAGCTGACTCACCGTCAGTATTTGATCGATCAAATCATCCAGGCGATCCAGCTCCGCCTTTACCCGATCGAAGTCCTTGGCAGTAATATTTTCTTGCTTTTGCTCCAGCAGGCCAAGACTCAATCTAACCCGGGTCAAGGGTGATCTTAACTCATGAGACACATCGCCAAGCAAGACTTTTAGCGACTGTTGTTTTTCCCGAAGTTCAAGGGCCATTTTGTCGAAATCACCAGCCAAGCTTACCAGCTCATCTTTTCGCCCGCCTAATCTTGGTAAGATTTTCTCAAAATTGCCCTCTGCTAAGTTCCTAACACCCTCTGAGAGCATTCTGATAGGCCTTGATAAATACCAAGCCAGCCAAAAACTGGCAATAAGCCCACCTAGAAAGTAAACCAATACTCTAACTTTTTTCTTGTGCTTCCCCTGCAGTAAAGAAGGCTCTTTGATCTCTTCAGGAATAAAAGTAAGAACTTCAAAGCTCTCGCCCTTTTGGCCACGAACCAGCTGTCGATGTATGCTCTCAGAGTTGCTTATTAATCTTGGAATATTACGATCTAGAATGTCCTGACCGGATGCATCTAGAACCCAGATTCTAGGCCGCATCTCTCGATTTTCATGAATAAACTTACGAGCAACGCCTTCATCAGATTCTGCCAGCAAATAAGTAATAAACTGTATTCTTTGCAGCTGAACTCTCCTGAGTTTTTCAGACGAAAACTGCTTTTGAGATAACGCTAATCGCTCACCACTTACTAGGAAAAATATGGTAGCAACCCCATAATTAACCACAATCAACCAAAAGAAAATCTTCCAGAAGATCTTAGACATTTTTCAGCTCAATAAGCTCATATCCAACACCCCGACAGGTAGCCAACTTCACATTCGCTGCGTCGATCTTCTTCCTAAGATTGCTAACATGCATATCTAAAGTTCGATCATAGCTCTCATATTTTCTTCCAATGACATTCTGAAAAAGCTCTTCCTTACTGACGACCTGGGCGGGCCTAAACAGCAAGTATTCCAGCAGATCATATTCTGTTGCCGTTAAACTCACAGTTTCGCCATCGACTTTAACCTCCCTGCGTGCCTGTATCAGTTCAAGATTAGCTAAGTGAGCGTTGCTTTTTGTAACAGCCTTGCTTGTACGGCGTAAAATAGCCTTAATACGTGCACTCAATTCAACGGGGTTGTATGGCTTTGTCAGATAGTCATCGGCACCCAACTCAAAGCCCATAACTTTTGTCATATCTTCATGCTTTGCAGTCAACATAAGCACAGGCACATCGGAGTCAATCCGTATGTGTTTTAATACATCAAGGCCATTCATTTGAGGCATCATAATATCCAGTAGAACAATATCCGGCTGATTTTTTTCTAGGAAATTAAGCCCTTCCACGCCCGAGCTTGCAGTGTCTACCTTAAAGCCTTCAAAATCCAGATATTCAGCCAGCAACTCACATGCATCGAGATCATCCTCTATCACTAAAACGTGGTTTTTCTCCACCATAATCAACCATTAGCCAAAGTTTATTTACAATAAATTTACACTACCATAACGGATATTTGACTGAAACTTTTTCATGCTTAATTCAACATACACCACATCTTAATCTAAAGGCAAGAGCCCCCATGTCCCAACATATCCACATTAAAAAATTGGCTGTACTACTGGCAGCATGCAGCATCCAGCTCCTATCTTCAGCGGGCACTCATGCAGACTCAAGTCCACCTTCTGCCGATACAGAAGGCTCAATTTATAAAAAGAAGGTATCGACAAGGGTGCGAGAGAGCGAGTCTAGCCTAAGTAAAATCTCAAAGTCTAAGGCTTCGATTGCTGGGCAAGGAGCCGTTTATACCCGCAAGGCGAATAGAAGGAATGATAAAGGCGGAGTGCTGAAAACTCACGTGCAAGCCTATGAGAAAGCTGACGGCACAGAAGGATTGCGAACAAAACACGGGGGAAGGACTGCTGAAGGAGAATACTGGAGGCAGGTAAACAAGCAGCGGCACAACAAAAATGGCGGCACAGTAAACAAGACTAGACAACGCAGTTACAGCGAGGCCGAAGGTTTAAGCTACAGCAAAAACGTATCCAGAGAAGGAGCCAACGGAAAAAGCTATGAAGGCAGCGCAACCCTACAAGATGGAAAAATCATTAGGGAGCATAACTGCAAAGATGAGCAAGGCCTAGAAATAGGTTGTAAGTAAAACCACCACAGACTATCAACCACTTTAAACAAGAGCAAAGAGATATGTACAAGGCAATTTCTTCAATCATCTTTCTAATAGCAACACTTTTCAGCTCACAACAGGCTGCATCTCAAGAAGAGCGATTCACTTACTATGAGAACGACGGAATTTTTATTTATTATGAAACCGATGAGATAGATAGCTACCGCGAACTTCTTCCCGACAGCTTTACCATGCCGGAAACCCCAATGGTCTTTGCATTCATATCCGATTTTTACAAAATGGACGCCAATACCAAACCCTACAAAGAAGCATCAATCTTTATCTTAGGCAAATACGAAGGCAATGAGTTTTGGCATTGTATCTTTATGCCGGTGACCAGCCAGGAATCTCGAATCGCTGGGATTCGACGCCTAGGCTTACCCAAGACCATGGGCGAGATCGACTTTAACCGCTCTGAGACAGCTTATTCTGCGCATGTTAAGACCGAAAATGGTCACGAAATGTCTCTAGAGCTAAGCGCTGTAGGTCAAGAAGTCAGCGCTTTAGAAGAAGACACCATTAGAAACTTTTCAACACTACCCAAGCTAAATTTGCTAAATGGCGAAGTGGTTCAAATGGGCCGCAGCAGTAAGCGTAACATCTTGGATTTATCCCGAATTTTCAGTAAGCGACTCACTCTTAAAATGGGTGATGGCGATATTGAGTTGAATCGCTCTAATAACTCACCCTCTGATAAGGCTCATCCTCTTGATCTAAAGCCTTCAAATATTCTGGCTGCCTACTATCTCAGAAACACCATTCCTTACCGCCTAAATGGTCGCCCCTTTAAGAAATAGCGGCAACAACAGTTTGGCTCAGTAGCTTCGGTTGAAACGCCTACTGACCCAGCCCAGCAACCTAGCCCGATCCCCGCAAGGCTAGGCTGCTGGCAACAGAGCTACCGCAATTGTATCGTTTTGTATCTAGCGGGCCCTCGAAATGAGAAGGAAGCTACAAATCATCACATTGTATTCATTTAAAGCGGTACGCCGGCCATCAATAATTATCTAGCTGACAGATAAGATGGTAGCTGCACCAATATGGTCTTTAAAACAGAGATACACCAAACAGATAAGCTTGACCATCGTGTCGACCCAAGGCTAGCACTCGCACAATTAAAGGAAGAAGCCGATGCCATGCTAGGCCCGTGCAAGGTACTCAATCATGTAGAACGCAAGCAAGCAGAGCTTATTTATCAGCAAATGGATGCTATATGGCAGTCCGTAATTGATTCAGCCGGAGAGTATATCAGTGATCGTGTAATCGAAGATTTCCTCACATCCTCTCAATACCCTGTTATGCAAGAGCTAGAAGATAGCTTACAGAGGCTTTATGAATTACAACCATTTACCGGTCTTAGCCAAGACCAGCACCAATGGGTCAAAGAGCTAAATATTCTGCTTGATGAGTTAAACAATGAGACTAAGTGTCGACTTACGACTGCGAATACTAAGGAACACAATCGCGACCAAAGAGACTGCTCACCATCCAAATTCACTACTGCACACAGCATTTATAAGTATAGCCATTAAGATATGATCAGTTTTACCAAGCAAATCTTGATAGAAAACGATGCTCTTCGCTCATCCAGAATCATTCAGATGAGCGCTATTAAGAGCCTCTTACTATTAGGTCTAGCGAGCTACGTTATAGCCCAACCGATAGAGAGCAGCAACACAGTAACTGCGCTTATTTTAACAAGCCTATCTGCATTTCTAATTATTGGCTATTACAATCGGCAACGCCATATGGTGCTCTCGGACTTCTCCAATAAATTAGAGCAACAACGCATAGATGACATATTCACCCCTGATGCCGAGATGGCAACTCAGTCTGCAGGAGAAAAAGCCAAGCCTTTATCAAAATTGGAAGAACTAGGAAGACTTAAGCTCCTAATATGCGGACCAGGAATTCCAGCCATATTAGACAGCTTTTGGACACCTTTTTATTTGCTGGCTCTTGTTGCGGTTGACATTCGCATTGGATCTTTAGCATGCCTGTGCGTTTTCTTGCTTTGGCTGCTTCATCAACTCAAAGGGCTGCTAACATTCGAAGAGGCGAAAAGTGCCAAAGCCAAACAAACGGATGCAATGCAATTACTGACGTCATTCTTCAATCACCGCGATAGCACTATTGCTATGGGCATGCAGCAAAGCTTTAAGGAGTTCTGGTTTAGCCGATACAAAGTTAGCCAAAGCCAGCTAAACTCTTGCAACGGCATCAACAGCTTATTCTCGAACTTGCTCAGGCTTTGCGGTAACGCCAGCTTCTGCGGACTTGCCATCTTGGGCGCACAACTCACCTTTAGCTCACAAATAAGCTATTCCAGCTTAGCGATAAGCTTGATCATTTTTTACCAAATTGTTTACTCACTAAATGATGCGCTTAAATTTAATACTCGATTTCAAGCTGAAAATTTCGACTCTAAAAAGGGATTAAATATAGAACCGACATCAACCGATCCAAAAAGAACAATCGACAATGAATTAAGTATCGAGCTACGCCATGCATCCATTGGCGACGATCGATTCTCCCCCATATTTTTTAACACTGATCTCTACTTAGCCCCTGGCGAAATCCACCTTTTTAAGGGCCAAGCACAAAGCGGAAAAACCAGTTTATGCCGTGCGATGTTAGGCCTAGACCCATGTCTACAAGGAGTCATTAAGGTCGCCGATATAGATATTAGCGAGTGGACCGATGAGAATCGTGCTGAACACATAGCCTTTATCAGCCAGAAACCCGAATTAGTCACAGGCACAATCTCTGAAAACATCAGCCGATTCACTAATGCTGATATTTCAGAGGTCATAAAAGCTGCCAAAATGGCCGGAGTTCATTCCGACATCCTTCGTTTACCGCAAAACTACCAGAGCGCGATTGGAGACGACGGTCAACAAATTACCCCTCTCCACAAACAAAAAATTGCTTTAGCAAGGGCAATATTTGTGAAGCCCAAGCTCATCATATTTGATGATCCTAGCGAACACTTGTGTGCCAGTTCGAACGCCCAACTATTGCAGATGATACGTCAATTAAGAGATTCCGGATCGACAATCATCATTACAAGCAGCCTCGATATATTTGATCTATATGCCGACCATAGTTACCAACTCATGGACCATCAGGTGCTAGAGCTGGATTCTAATATACGCACCAGCGCTATGTTTTCCTCTAAACGACTACTAAATCAACGATAAGCCGAGTGTATAGATGAAAAGCAGCAACTTGGAATACAGTCGAATCGATTCAGATAACTCAAGCAGCAGTGTAGGACTAGTACTTATATTTATATTACTTGCAGCCTTAAGCTTGCTAGCCAAGCACCAACTTGACGGTAAGCTCAGTGAACTTGCACCTGACTCAAGCAAAACCCATGGGCATAGCAAAATGACAAGCTATCTCGGTGTAATCAAGAACCTCGATATCAATAGAAATGGACAAAAGGCCAAGCTGAAGCTATTACTGCTGCTCGACCAGCAAAATAACATTCGGAAAGTTTGGACCTTGAATTGCAATGGAGATTGCGGCGCAAACATCACAAGAGATAAAATCGCCAGCACAATCCAGAATAGCATTAGCATTCGAGGACTCTCATTAAGTCCTCCTAATTTAGAGCTGGTTCACAGCCCCAGGAACGAAAGCTTTAACTTTTGACTCGCCAGCAATAGCGGCGGCTCTAAGGAAACAATTGAGCAAAGCAGACCAAGCATATTGACCTATATGCCAACAAAGCGCATCATTCAGCAGTTTTAATAAGAACTGGAACTGTGACGTGGACGACCTACAAAAAGAACATCACCGCCTGACCGGCCTGTTTATCGAAATGTGCAATACAGCCGCTCAAGAAACCGAAAACCCTAATTTAGTTGCTGCCGCTTTAATGACCGCAAGCGCCAACTACTGCTCATATGTGTCTACCGGCAATGCCGGCTACCTTTCAGAAAAAGGTATCGATGACTTAACCGAGCGCTTTCGTGCTAACTTGCAAGTATTGCAAGATATTAAAAAAGACGAACACGAGAAAGCCATGGCCGCCGCACAGGCCGCTGAAGCTATTAAGAAAGACTAGGCTTAATTGCAGCAGGCAAGTATTTATGCCTCAAGCGAAGTCATTAAAAAACCCAGCAAATGCTGGGTTTTTTAATGCTACAGAGCAAAGAGATTTACTCGCTGTAAAGATCCTCTCCTCGCACCCAGCTAGCATGGAAGCCTCCTGGTACGCGCTGTGGCAGCTTCAACTTACAGACAGGTCCCTGAGCAACATTTCGCGCATCAAAGATTAAACAGTAAGACGTCCAGTCGTTAGTGTCGGTAGCAATGGTCACCAAGTACCCTTGATCTTCGGGATCATCGCGAGTCGCACCTTTTGCCGGACAGAAAGGCGCCTCACTACCGAATACACCTTCGCCATAATCCCAGCGTTCTAAATCGCCATTTTCAACATCATATTTCAGCATTGCACCAAATGCTAAGGTACCTACGCCGTCATCCTTGCGGGTCATAATGTACTGGTTAAAGCTGTAGCGGGTTTTATAGCCCATATAAAGAGGGTTAGAGCGGTTAAACTCGGAATTTAGCGTATCAATATCATGCTCAATTACCTCGCCTGTCTTCATATTAAACTTCCAGACGTACAAGTTAGCTTCAAGTCGCATATAAGCCAACATATGAGAAAGCTCACCCTCAGTAGGATCCGCTTTTGGCATTGGATTGGTTGAGCGGCAGCCTACCTGAATCACCCAATCGCCCTCTTCCCAGCAGTTGGTTACATGCAAAATGTAGCAAGGCTCGCATTCGAACCACTTCACTTCATCGCCATTACCGTAACGTGGCTGAACACCGAATCGAGTTGGCACATCACGATGGAAGGTCATTACTCGCTTGTTGGTTTTTTCCAATAAGTCCACGTCGTGGAAGAAAGGACAGTCATGCACAATCACATAATTAGGTGTTACGCCAATATCGTGAGGCAGGCGCGGGCCCGGCAAGGCAACGCCAGCTTCGTGTTTGATATTGCCATCTTTATCGGCGATGCCGTAAGTGTAATAAGGGTAGTCGTCAGAGTAATCAAAGAAGACCAACTCACCATTTTCCAAATCGACTTTAGAGTGAGCCGATAGTGCCCGCTTAAGGCCACCATTTAGATCTTCTCTACCCTTGGTATCTAAGGTGTCCATATCAAGCTTGTATGGAATACCAGCGTTGTACCATAGCGACATAATATGGCCGTTGTAGTACATCACGTCGGTATTGGAAGTATCTTTAATGGGGAAACCTGGCAAACTGAAATCAAATGGCCCCATCACACCCGGCCAAACAGCCGTGCCTTCTTCTGCTTCTTTTACTTTGGCATCCGTTTGAATCCAACGGTTACGGTAACTGGCCTTGCCGTCTTTAAAATTGATCATGTGCAACATGCCATCGCCATCGAAGGCATGGTAGTTAAAGCGAGGTTTATAAACCGCGTTGGGACCGTTGCGCAGATAAGCGCCATACAGATCAGCAGGAATCTCACCTTCTACAACCTCTAATGTATCAGCCTGCACCTCTTCACAGATTGGCGCATAGACACCATGCAGATAAGGATTGTCGATTTCCTTAGTCCAAGCGGGTGCATTTGGGGCTGGGTTGCCCTGCTTGTCTTCGATAATGGTGCACTTTGCAGCGACCTCTAGATTGGCAGCGTCTATTGGTGAATTCATGGCTTGTGGCCTCCATTTCTGGCTATTTCGAAGTTTATATTGTTATCACTATGAGCTAATCATGGCTTAGTAAGTTTATTAATGCAAGTTATAAAAGCTAAATTAGCACAAAGTGAAAATAAATAGCCTATGAGCGGGCCACTTTTTGTTGGCTCAGGTACAATAGCGGCAATTTCTATGCACTGATTGGAGGCTGACGCGCTATGGCGCAATACGTTTACAGCATGAACAGAGTGGGCAAAATCGTCCCACCAAAACGTCAAATTCTGAAAGATATATCCTTGAGTTTCTTCCCTGGCGCAAAAATTGGCGTTCTTGGTTTGAACGGTTCAGGTAAATCCACCCTGCTACGCATCATGGCTGGCGTCGATACCGATTACAACGGTGAAGCCCGCCCAATGCCAGGTATTAAGGTTGGCTACCTCCCGCAGGAGCCACAATTGGATGAAGCAAAAGATGTGCGTGGCAATGTTGAAGATGGTGTTCGTGAAGCACTTGATGCCATCGCGGGTTTAGATCAGGTATACGCAGCCTATGCCGAAGAAGGTGCTGACTTCGACGCACTGGCTAAACAGCAAGGGCAATACGAAGATATTATTCAAGCTTGGGATGCTCACAATTTAGATCACAAATTGGAGCAGGCAGCCGACGCTTTGCGTCTACCACCCTGGGATGCCGATGTTAGCAAACTCTCCGGTGGTGAAAAGCGCCGCGTAGCGCTTTGTCGCCTGCTGCTATCCCGCCCGGATATGCTGTTACTTGATGAGCCGACTAACCACTTGGACGCCGAGTCAGTATTCTGGCTTGAGCAGTTCCTACAAGAATTCTCTGGCACCGTAGTGGCCATTACCCACGATCGCTACTTTCTAGATAATGCAGCCGGTTGGATTTTGGAACTCGACCGTGGCCACGGTATTCCTTATGAAGGCAACTACACTACTTGGCTAGAAACCAAAGAGCAGCGTCTTGAGCAAGAACAAAAAGCTGAGGCTGCGCACAACAAAGCCATCAAGGCTGAATTAGAGTGGGTGCGTCAGAACCCGAAGGGTCGTCAAGCTAAAAACAAAGCGCGTTTAGCTCGCTTTGATGAAATGCAGTCGCAAGATTTCCAAACTCGTAATGAGACCAATGAAATCTATATCCCGCCGGGAGAGCGCCTAGGTGATAAGGTTATAGAAATCAAAAACCTAAGCAAAAGCTTTGGTGATCGTAAGTTAATTGACGATCTAAGCCTAACCATTCCTAAGGGCGCTATCGTTGGCATTATCGGTGGTAACGGTGCCGGTAAATCCACCCTATTCCGTATGCTCGCTGGTACCGAACAGCCTGATACAGGCTCTGTAGAATTAGGCGAGACGGTTAAAGTGGCCTATGTTGAACAGGGACGTGAAAACCTAGACGACAACCAAAATGTTTGGGAAGCCATTTCCGATGGCCACGATATTTTGAAGATTGGCAACTACGAAGTTAGTTCACGCAGCTATGTCGGCCGCTTTAACTTCAAGGGTACTGATCAGCAAAAACGTGTTGGTGAATTATCCGGTGGTGAACGTGGCCGTTTGCACTTGGCGAATACTTTAAAGCAAGGCGCCAATGTTTTACTACTCGATGAACCGTCAAACGATTTGGATGTTGAAACCTTACGCGCACTGGAAGAAGCCCTACTTACCTTCCCAGGTTGCGCATTGGTAATCTCGCACGATCGCTGGTTCTTAGATCGCGTAGCGACACATATCCTAGCCTATGAAGGCGAAAGTGATATTGTATTCTTTGAAGGTAATTACACTGAATACCATGAAGACTTTGTTGCCCGTAAAGGCGCCGATGCCGGCCCTAAGCGAATGAAGTACAAGCCCATTAAAGCCTAAGCTTTAAGGTCTAAGCCAGAAGCCCGGTTATCGCCGGGCTTTTTATTTTCAGCACAAAAATACTTACTACTCAGCCGAACAAAGCAATAAACCGTCATTGTAAATTGACCCCAGAAGCAACTGATTATTGATACTTACCGCCACACTTGCAGCTGAGTAGGCTCGCCCATCTAATTGCAACTGTGGCATATCAAGCTTGCCATTGGCCTTCACTTTCCAAATACGGCTTGGTGAAGCAATAGTAGGGTCATCCGCATTGCGAGCCTGCGCCACACCATTAACATGATCTGCCACTAGAAGATCCCCATTGTCCAACACAGAGATATTATCGGGGCTATTACCCAAAGAGAGTGTTTGCCGCAACTCTAGATGACCTTTTTCATTTTGCTGGTACTTTCGTAACTGCCCCGCTCGTGACTCAGAAACCCAGAGCTGCCGATGGCGCGGAGAGTAAGCAATACCATTAGCAAAAGCCAAACCGTCCACGGCCATCTTCCATTGACCTTGATAATAATGCCCAATGGAGGACCGAGCCAAACCCAGCAGCACTTCGACGTACATAGCCATTCCGGATAAGGCTTTTCGGTCACTGCTAAAGTAGAACTCCTCGCTAGAGATCGCGGCAATATCATTTGGTGAGAAACCATCTGGAACAGCAAGTTGCTTCGCAGTGATTAAACGAAGACCATCAATCCTAAACAGGAAGATATCGTGCCCCCCATCAGCTGCAGCAGGGACACGATGATTAATAACAAAAAGGTATTCCTTATTAGCTTCCTTAAAGTAACTTATACCGTGAGGGTGAAAACTATTTAAACCCGCAGGAAGCTCCATAAGCTGAAGATCATGTTTCTCAGCAGCGCCCTGAAAACGATAAATATTCCCCACTCCAGATGGATCACTCAGGTGAGCGCGACGATCATCAGAAGAAATATAGACAAATCCGTCAAACCCAAGTTCGATATCCTCAGCACCGACCGGTCCTTTTATAAGCTCACAAGATTGATAGTCACTAGTGGACAGCTCATTAGCCCCACCAAGCGACTGCCATACATAAGCCACAAGCAGAGCTGTAAAAACTAGGATCAGAATCAATCCGTAAGTTATATAGCGCATAATCCACTCTCTAATCTAGTCGCCGAACAATTGCAGAAACTCTTCTCGCATACTGATCCTAACAATATCCATACCTGAAAAAGCTTTAGCCAATTTTTTATTCTTTTTACCGTAGTCATATTCTCTTAGTTGATCATCGTGCACCAGCAAGGCCGCCAGACCACCTGAACGAGAAACCCATTTCAACATATGATAATCACCCATAGAATTTCCGACAGCAAGCACAGGCGCTTTACCGAGCCTATGTTGCAAATTGCTGACCTTACCTTCGGCTAAGTTGATAGGTGTTCTGTAAATACCTGAGCGAACCAATTCGCCATCTGACATTACATAACTGACATTTTGGGCGATTACATTCTGCGGAGGGACTGAGAATAACTCTTGCGACACAGAACGGATCAGACCTTCATCCGAGCCAGTACAAAGATAGATTTCAAAATCGTGCTCACGTAGCATCGCCATTAATTCAAGCATTGGCCGATAGACTAACTGAGCCTGCTTTTTATCATATCTTGAATGGCGACTTTTTCTCAGCAAAAACTCGCGCGCGCTTTGCTGATATTCCTTTTCGCTAACTCCCTCAAAAACAGCAGACGACAGTGCCAAAAGATCTTTTTCGGATTTTGGCTTTGCCTTTGCTAGCTCTTTCGCCTTAAGTGACAAGACAAAATCTAGCTGAGCATAGTTTGGCTTTTCGACCCAAAGGGTTCCATCCACATCAAAAATAGCTATGCGATCTTCTTTGGCAACATAGTTCTTTGCCTCAGGGTCACTTGCATCCCTTATAAACTGTGATAATCGAGTTTTAGATAGACTCGATTTCCAATTCGGCAAGCTATCCTTGGACCCTGCTAAGACCAAAGGGGAAAACACCATAACGAGAGACAATAAAATGGACAACTTCATTAAAACTAACCTTTAGCAATAACCGTTTTCTTATATTTTTCATTGACCGTAAAGCTGTATGAGTGGATATTATCTACAGTCATCCAGCAAGCCGACATTTTATCGACTTGAAAATGCACATCTATCCAGCCCTTATCCTTGCCATTGACATAGCTAAGATGGGGATTTTTTTCGATAAAGGCATCAGATACCGAACTCCCCTGGAAGCTTGGCAGATAATCATCTAAGCCTGGGGAGGTTACCGAGCTGGTAATTAACTCTGTGATTTTTTGTTGAGGTCTACTCGGTATCGAAATTTGAGAACATATTCCCGTGTGGATATCGCCCGTTAGGATGACGGCATTTTCACTATGCTTACCCAAAATTTCTAAAAACCGATCCCGGGCTTCGGGGTATCCGTCCCAGGCATCTAGCAACATGGGTTGTCCGTATTTACTGGATTCAATTACCGCTTGATAGTGCTTGCGAGAGCGCGACCGCGCAAACTCAGAATCTCCATTGGGGTCTGCTACCTTGCGCAAATCAGGCATGTGAAATGGCGACACCATTACCTGCTGACCAATTGCTGTCCACCGACAGCTGTTCTTTGAAAGTTGCCCTTCAAGCCAGTTTGACTGGTCTTGCCCAAGCATTTCACGATCGCGCTCCAGCCCCTGCGCAAAGGCCTTACGACTGGGTTGCCGCTCTCTTCCTTTAAGACGGGTATCCAACATTGAAAGGCTAAGTAAATTACCAAAAGTAAAATGCCGGTTTATGCCATCATTGGCGTTTTCCCGTATAGGCATCCATTCATAATAAGCTTGGCGTGCCGCCGCTTGTTGTTTGCGCCAAGCATCCGGGCTTTTACTTTTAGGGCTGCCATCTTGCCAGGCGTTATTGGCAAACTCATGATCATCCCATACCGCGATCATAGGATGCGTCGCATGCATAGCCTGCAAATCCGTATCGCTTTTGTATTGTGCGTGGCGCAATCGGTAATCTTTTAAGGATTTAAGCTCATTGGCCGGTACGGGCTCACGGTATAGCGCTTCAGCATGCTGAGTGCCATAACCGCCGCGACCATACTCGTAGAGATAATCCCCCAGGTGCACGACAGCATCGTAGTCAGGCTTATTCGCGATTGCTCGATAAACATTGAAGTAACCCGCCGGGAAATTAGAGCAGGAAACCACCGCCAATCTAGCCTGCTTACAATTTTCGGCCGCTAGAGTTTTGCAACGCCCTATTGGCGAGAACTCTCTATTACAAGCAAAACGATAAAAATATTCCTTCGCTGGTAGCAATTTCTGAACATCAAGCTTGAGAGTAAAATCGTTTTCAGCCTGTGCCACAAGCTCACCTTGCTGCACAATATTGTGAAATTCGCGATCTTCCGCCAGCTGCCAGCTTACTGTCTGCAACGCCTGGCTCGGGTGAACTCTCGTCCAAATAATAAAGCGATCTTGTAAGGGGTCGCCACTTGCTACACCGTGCTCAAATACAGTTGCATTCTTTGTAGCATGCGCCAAAGGAAGCCCGGTTATTCCGCCCACTAAAGCAGCGGACTTTATTAACTCTCTGCGTTTCATTTCTTAAATCCTCTCTAATACAGCCCAGTGCAGTTTGCCAGCGCAAGACTACGCTTAGAATACATACAAGATACATACATACATGACTGCATGTCAATATTTGAGAAAGCCATCTCCTAAAGCAGAAGGCCTAACCTAAACCTTAGCGGCCCCCTGCTGCATTGTGTACATAAAGGTCAAAGGTTAGAATCTCCCGCTTGATTTGGGAAAAGAAGGCAAGCATGAGTCTAATTCGGCGTAGCAACGAGGAACGTAGCAATCAAACCCGTAGCAATATTTTAGAAGCGACGGTGCGCTGCATACAGCAACACGGCTACCAAGGTGCCACCATGTCTTTGATTGCCCAAGAATCAGGGGTAACTCGTGGCGCGCTGCAACACCATTTTGGCAACCGACGTATAGAGCTTATCGCTCAAGCCGCTGAGCATGTGTATGACCAGTATTACGCACAATACCTGCCTATCTTACAAGACGAAGACCCACGAAAACTGCTGAAGGATGTTTGGCAGCTCCAAAAGCAATTATTCCACCAAAAAGAAACCATTGTTCTTATCCAAATATGGCTCGCTTGTCGTAGCGACACTGAGCTATCAGAGAGAATCCTGCCACTGTTTAAGGAATTAGACAGCAAGCTCTCAGAGCAATGGCGCAACTGCCTAAAGCACTCTGACTTAAAGCATGCTCAGATTCAAAAAATCCGCTATATGCAGCGAACCCTCCTGCGCGGGGCTGCTATCGAATACCTAATGTTTCCCGAAAAGGAGGTTTTCAACGAGCTGTTTGATATCGCTGAAAAGGCCACTTTAGGCATTTTGGACGAACCCTAGATATCAGTTGAAAGCGAGCTAAATCTTGTCATCAAACTGAAACTCGGTTTGCCTATCATTCATACATACGCTAATGTATGTAAATATTCAGTAGGTATTTTGGCTTACTCAAGCTGTTAAAACACCTTGGCCGGTATACAGTCAGCAATGCTGTTGGCCGCCGGCCTGGCCGAGGTAAACGAGAAGCTTTAAGTAACTGAAATACATGAATGATTGTATGCATAACAATAACTTGAACGCTCAACAGCATAGCCTCGGAGACACTTGCATCATGGCCCGATCACGCTTAAACAAACCATTTTTATTCAGCGCCCTAGCCTTGGCCATATGTGCCAATAACAGTTTTGCTCAACAAAGCACGCTAGAGGAGATTACCGTTACCGCTCAAAAGCGAGAGCAGAATATTCAAGATATTCCGATCTCTATTGCGGCCTTTAGCGCTGAGAACCTGAAGGATAAGGGTATCGACGATTTTAGTAAGCTTGGCACCCTAACCCCAGGTTTAAACTTAGCCCCTTCTACTGGTTTTTATGACCCTATCGTCACAATTCGGGGAATCGGCCTACGCTTTGAAGAACCCAATGTAAGTGCCTCAGCAGCTGTGCATATTGATGAAGTCGCAATGGCAACCCCCAGTTACTTGAATGTACCTTTATTTGATATTGAACGAGTGGAGGTCTTAAAAGGCCCTCAGGGAACTTTATTTGGACAAAATACTACGGCTGGAGCCATTAACTTCATTACTCGTAAACCCAGCCATGAAACCGACGGCTACATAGATTTAAGTTACGGGCGTTTTAATGAAACGGATATCGAGGCTGCAATCGGCGGCAGCCTAAGCGATAACTTAGCGGCTCGAGTCGCCCTAAAGCAGACTCGCTCGGACGGCCATCAAAACAATTTAGGCACCAGCAGAACAGCGGGCTTTACAAGAATACCTGGAGTAATACCTGGAATTAAAGAGCGCCCAGCTGACAGCAACTTCGGCGGACAAGACAAGCTATCTATTCGCGCTAATTTTCTTTTGGAGGCAAGCGAAGAAGTAGAAGTATATTCCAGCATCCACTATTTTAATGATGAATCCGATATCCCATTGGTAAAACTTGATGGTGCAGACGCTCTTGGAATGACACCTGCCAGTGACGAACCTTACACAGTGGAAGGAGACGAACTGGGAATTAATGATCACGAGCAATGGGGCGGCCAACTGCGAGTTAGCTGGGATTTAGGATTTGCGGAATTCACATCGTTAAGTGGCTACGAAACCCTGAACCGACACATGATTGATTCCGAGGGTACCGCCAGCCGAATTCTCAATGAAGATTTATACAATGATTCTTGGCAGTTCAGTCAGGAGTTTCGATTAGTTGGTGAAACAGAAAGTACAAACTGGACAGCCGGCATTCATTACGCTGAAGATGAAGTAGATTTTTTTAAGCGTCAAGACGCCTCTGATTCGGTTTTAGGTTTTCTCGATACGAAATACTTACGAACAGTAGAAAGCTGGGCCCTATTCTCGCAAGTCGACTGGTTATTATCTGAGGAATTCACCTTAACCACCGGCCTACGTTATCTTGAAGAAGAACGCAGTATCGATCGCAGCTCACAATCATTCGACCCCTATGGCACAGCTTTAGTCGATCGAATATTTCCAGACTTGCCGATTATTCCAGGCAAAGACAGTATCAATGCCGAAGAGCTAACTTGGAGACTCGGGCTAGACTATCGCCCCAATGACGAAACTTTGCTGTATGCCAGCATTAGCGAAGGCTACAAATCAGGTGGTTTTGATGGTTCTGGTATTACCTCTAACGCTGCACTGGAGCCTTTCGATGGTGAGGAATTATTAGCCTATGAAGCCGGTATAAAGTGGACCGCCAGTAATATCCCGCTGCGAGTAAATGCGTCGGTATTCTTCTATGACTATGACAACCTGCAAGCACAAGCACTAGTCACTATTGTTGGGGAAGATGGCACAAGGGTACAGGATGCCATTCTAACAAATGCTGGCAAGGCGGAGATTGCAGGTGCTGAATTTGATATCAACTGGCAACCCATTGAAGGGCTGCGAATCGATTTAGGAGCCAGCTATTTAGACGGTGAAATTACTGAGTTTGCTTCTGAAGACCCAGCAGAAGCTGCAACAGTCATTGGTAATGAAACACCGAATACGCCTAAGCTGCAAACAAATGCACAAGTTTCTTATCGCTTCAGCATCAGCGACAGTAATATTGCCCGTGCATCTTTAGATTATAGTTATATAGATGATGTTTATGGTGATATCGCAAATAGCAGCAACATCATTATCAACTCCTATGAGCTACTCAATGGCCGTCTCGAAGTTTCCGACAATAATGAAAACTGGACTGTAGGCCTATGGGGTAAAAATTTGGCGGACGAACGTTACTACACCAGTATCGCACCGGCTTTCTTGGCGCAAGAAGGAGTGGTTAGAAGATCTTATGCCCTGCCTAGAACCTACGGCATAGATTTTAGATACAACTTTTTCTAAATAGGTTTAAACCCTAGTCGATTTTTAAGCCCAGCTCAGCTGGGCTCTTTTTATGCCCTTACAATGCGGAAAATGCCTCTTCTAATTCCCCAAGCTGGAATTGAAAGCCAATTTCCAATAGCTTTCTTGGGTAAACCCTCTGCCCCTCGAGCAACAACTCCGCACCCTCACCTAACATAAGCTTTGGAATTATCTCGGGCAAAGGAAAAATAGCAGGACGCCCTAAAGACTTAGCGTAAAGGCGGGTGAACTCAATATTCTGTACAGCATTTGGGGCCGTTAAATTAAAAGCGCCCTTGGCGTTTTTATTTTCCAGCAGGAACTCTATAGCTCGAACTTCATCTTCAATATGAATCCATGACATCCATTGCTTGCCACTTCCAACCCGGCCGCCAAGGCCCATAGAAAAAGGTAAGCGCATTTTTGCAAGCGCACCTCCCTTCCCAAGTACAATCCCGGTCCTAAGAAGACAGACTCGAACGCCATGCTCCTCTGCCTGCAGAGCTTCAACCTCCCAAGAATTGCACAAATCATGAGTGAAGCCTTGCTGAGGATTAGCATTCTCGTCGAGCGGCTCATCTTCAAAATGGCTACCATAGAAGCCAATCGCCGAAGCACTCAATAAAACTTCGGGTGTGCAATCTAAAGCTGCAATAAACTCTATTAAATTTTTTGTGGTGTTAATGCGACTATTGAGCAGCTCCGCTTTGCGCGACTCACTCCAACGCTGATCAGCGATACCTGCTCCGGCAAGATTAATCAATGCATCTATATTGGGCCTGTTCGCAAGCTGCCAATAATCATCGAGGCTAGTGAAGCACTCTACTTGCTTTCCATATAATCGTGCGCAGGCATTTTTAGACTGGGTCAACGCGAATAGTTGGTGCCCCTGGGAGAGCAATCGGGGAATTAGAGATTGGGCAATAAAGCCACTGGCACCAGTTAAAAGAATATTCATACGGCCCTCCCTGATAGGATCTAGTTGATTCAATCTACTTTAGTAACTAGAAGGGGGCAAGCCTGTCAAAGATTGGTATATGAAAAGTACTGCAAAGACCTCGCTTTATAAATAGAAACGCAACTCTAGGGCACCTCTGAAAACCCCGAGGCGCTCTAGACTAATCCCCAAGCTTAAACAGCGGCTGCGGCTATGGAATCCTTATCACCTTCCCAGCTAACACAATTCCTGCCCCGCTGTTTGGACTTATAAAGCTGCCCATCAGCCAGCTCTACTAATTCTTTCCATTCCATTCCACAACCGGGCTCATAGCTATACAGTCCTGCACTTGCAGTCAAAACGCCATAATCACTTTCGCAATGCGGCTCCGCTTTAGCTTCGAGCGCTTCTAATACTCGCTCGACCACTTTAGCCGCAACTAAGGGGTAGGTCTCTGGAAGCAGCACTAATAACTCTTCGCCGCCATAGCGATATAATCTATCGGAGCTACGCAAGCTGGATTGAATGGTATCGCTAACCAACCTTAACACCCGATCACCCTCTTGATGCCCGTAATGATCGTTGTACTTTTTAAAGTTATCAACATCAATAAGTACAACCGAGTAGTAGCGCTGATAGCGCAAGGCATTATTATGGGTGTATTGCAGATCCATCTCCATAGCGCGGCGATTGCCGATCCCCAACAGAGAGTCTTCCATAGAGAGGGTTCGAAGCTCATCAAGCATATTGAAATGGGCATCTAGAACATCGTTTTGTCCGATAATCCCCATCAAATAGCCATCTGGATCGACCACTGGTAAATTGCGAATATTGTAAGACTGTGAAATAACGAAAGCCTCTTTAAGTGGCGAGCCGTAATGCACTGTCACGGGAGACGGCGTCATAATATCTTGCGCTAATAAGTCACTAAAGTTTTTCCCTTCTAAGTGGCTCGCCGCTAACAATCCAACCAAATCTCTCTCGGTAATAATGCCTACTGGCTTGTCATCATCGATAACAATTAAGCACGGAGATTTGGCTTCCGTTAAAGTTTGCAAAATCTCGCTCAAAGAAGCATTTGGTTCCACTGTTACAAAACCCATAGTCATATGTTCTTGCACACAGGAGTCATTAAATTTCATAGTCTTTTATTTTAGAATTCTTAATACCAGCCCCCCAATACCATTTGTAGAGGGCACCACCCTGGACCAGCCCTAGTCCTAATAACTTCCTATATCTTTCTTTAGCTAAAAACAGTTCTACGCGAGTGTAACCGCACGGCCAAACGGCCAAGAACTAGCTAAGTTTTTGCACCCTGTCCTTTAGAGTATTGGCCAATAGGAGCTGATTTCCAGTCCCGTGGTCACTTTTTCATAAAGTGATATGAACAAGCTTTTTTAGACGAAGGCATAAACGGCCAAACTGGAGATAAAACTCAGAATCTCATACAGATTGAATGATCAACAAATATCTTTTAGCCAAAGCCTATACAAGTGATGCAGGATACTTGTCGCAGCAATCAACTAAATAATAGTCTAAAATTACAATCTTTCTATGCGAAACAAGACAATTTACCCATGCTTTAGAATCATTTTTATCTTAAAGTGGCATAGCTTGCCTTCATGGCGTGCATTTCCTCCAATAGAGAACCTTATATCATGCTGCATCTAGTCTTAGGCGGTGCCCGTTCGGGCAAAAGTCGCTATAGCGAATCCATTGCCAAGTCCCTCGAATCGGCAGGGCGAGAAGTCTTCTATGTCGCCACCGCCGATAGCTCTCAAAACGATAATGAGATGGCCCAGCGAATCGAGCGACATCAACAAATGCGCCCCAGTCACTGGCAACTTAAAGAGACAAAGACAGCTTTAGCCCAGACACTAGAGTCGCTAAACCGAGCCGATGCCATCGTTTTAGTGGACTGTTTGACGCTTTGGCTGAGCAACTGTTTGCTCCACCAAGACCAGGGGCTTTGGCAAAAGGAAAAACAACGGCTGCTAAGCTGCTTAAGCCACTTCGAAGGACAACTGCTAATGGTTAGCAATGAAGTCGGACAAGGCCTGGTCCCGATGGATAAATTGGCCCGAGTATTTGTTGACGAATCAGGCTGGTTACATCAAGATCTTGCCCAAATTTGCGATCAGGTAAGCTTCGTCACTGCCGGTATACCGCAGCAACTTAAACCCCAGCAAAAATAGATAAAGTCCTACTAGGCCTCTACAAGCCCAGAATCAACATAAGAAAACCCACTCATGCCTGAAACTCAATATTGGTTTGACCAAGACATCACTCTGCCTTCGAACGATAAGCGAGAGGAAGCCGTACAACATCAGCTACAGCTAACTAAGCCGGCAGGCTCATTAAGCAAGCTGGAGACACTAGCTATTGAGTTAGCCGCCCAGCAAAACAATAACAAGCCGACAATTCAGGCTCCGCAAATAACCGTATTTGCCGCTGACCATGGCATTGCGCAACAAGGGGTTTCGGCATTTCCACAGTCAGTCACGGCACAGATGGTCAGCAACTTTATCGCCGGTGGCGCAGCGATCAGCGTCTTGGCCAGGCAGTTTGATGCGCAAATGGAGGTGGTAAATCTTGGCACCTGCCATCCAATCCCTCAACACACCGCGAGAGGACAAAAACCTGCACAGCGATTACACAATGCCGTAATTGCAAAATCCACCGCCGATTTTTCAAGACAAGCCGCCATGAGCAACCAGCAGGCGCAACAAGCCCTGCAAGAAGGTGCAAATGCCCTTGATAGAGCCCCGCTTGAATGCAGCTTATTTATCGGTGGCGAAATGGGTATTGCAAACACCAGTAGCGCAGCGGCTCTAGCTGCAGTCCTGTTGAATAAAGACGTCAGCGAAGTGTGCGGTTACGGGACAGGCATTAGCGAAGAAGCCCGATCTCAAAAAGCTAAGCTGATCAATGCAGGCGTGCTACGCTTTACTGAAAAAGCTAAAACACAAAATCTAAACGAACGTCAACGCGCCTTACTCGCTCTAGAGGAGCTAGGTGGTTTTGAAATTGCTGCTTTATGTGGGGCTTATATTAGGGCCGCTCAAATGGGCAAAAGCATATTACTCGATGGCGTCATCAGCAGTGTTGCGGCACTACTGGCATGCAAGATTAATCCAGCCGTTATGCACTATTTATTGGCCAGCCACCTCTCCGCCGAAGTTGCCCATAAGCCCATTCTCGACAGCTTGAGTTTGACACCACTGTTAGAATGGAACATGCGGCTTGGAGAAGGTAGCGGTGCAGCGTTGTGTATTGGTTTATTGGAAAGCGCCTGCCAAATTCATAACAATATGGCCACCTTCGCTGAAGCAGGTGTGAGTCAATAATGAAAACCAGTATTCGTTTATTGCGTCATGGTATTTGCGAAGGTGGCAATATTTTCCGGGGACATTGGGATAGCCCCTTGTCCAGCGAAGGGCATCAACAAATGCTAGCCGTCTGTACAGCACTGCAAGATATTGACGTTATTATTAGCTCTCCCTTGCAAAGGTGTCGGCAAGTCGCAGAGGATTTAGTACAGCAGTATGGCGATTCAGATTTGCTGATCGAGGAAGGTTTTAAAGAAATCAACTTTGGCGATTGGGAGGGAGCGAATATCGATGAGCTCATGAAAAGCCAACAATCGCAATTAGAAGCGTTTTGGAGCGACCCGGTATCGAACAGCCCTCCCAATGGTGAAACGATGGCCGATTTCAATCAGCGAGTTTGCCAGGCCTGGCACAATATTTTGCAGCAATACCAATACAAACAAATATTATTGATCAGCCATGGTGGTGTTATTCGCTGCATACTCGCCGATGTTTTAGGTATGTCGCTAAGGCCGTTGTCTCGAATTAGCGTGCCTCACGCCTGCTTAAGTCAAATAGACATTTTTCATGAGGCAGGCAAGCCAGACTGGCCGCAGTTAATCAGCCACGGTTTAAATTAAGTTTGACCACTTTTATCATCTGTTTTTAATGGGGCCCTATATGGAACGAGTTTCGGGATTCGGGCGCAGTTTAGCCATCGCCTTTATGTTTTTAAGCCGCATCCCCATGCCGCACTTAAAGGAATACAAAATTGAAGACCAACGTCGATCCGGCCTCCTCTTCCCTTTGGTAGGCTTATTACTCGGCGTCCTTCTCGCTGTACTAAGCCTATTTTTATCAAGCCAATTTCCTGCGAGTGTCAGCGCCGCCATCCTACTTTGTGCTTGGGTTTTTATAACAGGCGGCTTACATATCGATGGCTTAGCGGATTCAGCCGATGCCTGGCTTGGCGGCTTGGCCGATAAGAGTCGCAGCCTGGCCATTATGAAAGACCCGCGTTGCGGTAGCGGCGCTGTATTTACCGTGATCTGCTTATTATTACTTAAATATGGCGCACTGTTCCATTTATTCGAGCAAAGTGGCACTGGATCAACCAACTTAGCCAGCAGCTTAATCATCATCCTTATGTTGGGCCGCTGTTCGGCGATAGCTGTTTTTAGGTTCTGCCCCTACGTGAGTGAATCAGGCTCAGCTTTAGGCTTTTTAGATTTGAAGAAAACCAATGTAATCAACTTAGCCCTCTTAATTTATCTAAGCCTGTTTGTACTGCTCTGGCCCGCAGGCTTAATCGAGTTAGGTATATTACTGCTTATCTGGCTAGGTCTTCGCCACTTAATGATGAGTAGGATTGGCGGCTGCACGGGCGATACAGCCGGGGCCAGTGTAGAAATTATTGAGGCGGCGGCACTGGTTTTACTTTGTAGCACTGGCTAAGAGTAAGTTACATACTTCAATCTAGAACCAGCCAAGTAAATTCAAAGCCCAATGTATAGCTCTACATTGACAATAAATCTCTGCCAGCTTCGCGTTGCTCCAAGGCCTCAAGAGTAGTTTGAGCTAAACGTTCAATTTCTTGCTCGCGAAACTCCAAATAATTAAACGCTTCGGCAGATTCCAAACCCGCCCATCGCAATAACTGTTCAAGGGCCGAGCTTTCATTAAACAACCCGTGCAAATAGGTTCCCAATATTTGCCCGTCAGCAGAGCGAAAGCCCTCTAGCTCTAGCCCCTGATCACTCTCTAATTCAAAAAAAGGGCTCCGCTCTAAATCAGCGCCAGAACTTTTACCCATATGGATTTCATAACCGCTGATCGCAATATCGCTATCAAAGAAATTTCCTTGACGATTACTCAGCTCTTTACGCTCATAAAGTTCGGTATCCATATCGATCAAGCCCAAAGCTGAGCATCTCCCTGCTTCACTCTCGACGCCCAGCGGATCATTAATACTATTACCTAGCATTTGATAACCGCCACATATCCCCAAAAGCTTTCCGCCATAGCGAAGATGTCGTTTAATGGCATCTTCCCAGCCTTGTTCCCGTAAATAAGCCAAATCAGAACGTACTGACTTCGAGCCAGGAATAATCAGCAGATCACACTCTTCCAAACTCGACTTTAAATCAACAAAGCTAAGCTCAACCTGCGGATGCAGAGCAAGAGGATCAAAATCTGTATGATTTGAAATTTTAGGCAGAACAAGTACAGAGACTTTTAAGTTATCCGTGGCTTTTCCTTGCTGCTTGACGCTTATCGCGTCTTCGGCCTCTAGATGAAAGTGGTGTAAATAAGGAATAACCGCTAAAACGGGTTTGCCAGTTTTTTCTTCCAGCCATTCTAAACCCGGCTCAAGCAAAGCAATATCGCCTCGAAAGCGATTGATCACAAATCCGACCACACGTTTTTGCTCAGTTTCACTTAACAACTCTAGCGTTCCTACTAAGTGTGCAAATACCCCTCCCTTGTCGATATCCGCTATTAGAATAACTGGGCAATCTACGGCCTCAGCAAAGCCCATATTGGCAATATCACCTTCACGCAAATTAATTTCCGCGGGGCTTCCTGCTCCTTCTACAAATAGCCATTGATAGCTATCTTGTAATCGCGCAAAAGATTCCAAAACCGCTTGCTTCGCGGTGCTTTTATAGTGGTGATAATCTAAGGCCTGCATATCGCCAATAGAATGACCTTGCACTATAACCTGGGCGCCAGTATCCGTACTGGGCTTTAGCAAAACCGGATTCATATCGGTGTGGGCTGGCACCCTAGCCGCTTCTGCCTGTACTGCTTGTGCGCGACCTATTTCGCCGCCATCTTCAGTGACTGCGCTATTCAATGCCATATTTTGTGGCTTAAATGGTGCGATAGACTTACCTTGATTGGAAAATATCCGGCATAGCGCTGCCACCATCGTGCTCTTACCTGCATCCGAGGTAGTCCCCTGCACCATTAGAGCAGAGCTGCTAAATTTCTTAAAATCTAGCTTCACTGAGTTACCACTCAATACCTTTTTGAGCTTTGATACCCGCCTGAAATGCATGCTTTACGGCTTTAATTTCACTATAGGTATCACAGGCATCTTGCAGATATTTCTTTGCACCACGCCCAGTGATAATCACACTTTGTTTTTCTGGCCTATTGGCAATGGTCTCTAGCACTTCATCTTTATCTAACCATTTATAATTCAAGGCGTAGGTCATCTCATCCAACAACACCAAATGTATATCCGGGTTATTAAATGCCGACTTGGCTTCCTGCCAAACCTTTTGGGCCGCAAGCTTATCTTTTTCATCATCCTGAGTTTCCCAAGTAAATCCAGTACCCATGACATGAAAGTCTACGTCGGGCATATTTTCCAGCATATTGCGCTCACCACACTCCCAGGTGCCTTTGATGAATTGCACCACAGCCACTTTATAACCGTGACCTAGAGCCCTAAGCACGGTACCAAAGCCTGAACTGCTCTTGCCTTTACCGTCACCACTTAGCACAATAAATACGCCCTTATCTTCCTGGGCCCTAGCAACACCGGCATCCACGATTTCCTTGCGCTGTTGCATACGCTTTTTATGGCGCTGATCTTTATCTTCAGTCATCTTTAATCACCCAATACGTTTGACTCGATACTATTTCTTCGCTTTTTGTTGCCTTACAAAAGACAGCTGTTCGCATAATATGCTTGCGCCCTCTAGCAAACGAGGGGAATGCCTTTGAATTAGATCTGGCGGAACAAAAAACAAGTGATTATTTTTCACGGCACTCAAGCTAGGCCACTGCTTCCATTCATCCAGCCACTCAGGCCTCTCTTCACCCATCCCACTTGCAACGATAACATCTGGGTTTTTACGCAGCACGGTTTCGACACTCAGCTTTGGCGCAATACTCTTAGCATTGTGAAATACATTTCGCCCACCACATAAATCGATAACATCGCTGACTATACTCTGGCCATTTAGACTTTGTAGCGGTTGATTCCAAACCTGATAGAAAACCGAAACTTTATCTTGCGATTTATATAGCCTTTTTAACTGCGCCAACTCTTCTCGAAACTTTGCAACCTTAACAGCACCTGCTTTACTGGCTGTCAATCGGCTTACATCTTCCATCAGTGTGGCAATATCTTCTAGTTTCTTGGGCTCAGAATAATAAACCTGAAAACCTAAGGCTTCGAGCTGCTTAAGGTGCTTCTCAGAGTTTCCACTTTTCCATGCCAATATCAGGTCGGGATTCAAACGCACCACTGCCTCAACACTGACCCCAGTGTAACCCCCAACTCTGGGTAAGACCTTGGCCGCTTCTGGATAATTACTATAGTCAACTGCGGCAACGAGCCGATCTCCCGCACCCACCTCATAAATAACTTCAACTAAGTGCGGCGCCAAAGCGACAATTCTTTTAGCGGGTTCGGCTAGAACGGGTAATTCACTGGCCCATATAGCCTTAGGCGCCAGCTGAAACAGTAACAGTGAAAGCAACAAGTACTTTCTTAAGCCACTGCAAGGCAATCGTTTAAAAATCATAAATACACCGCCGGGCAATCTTTTTTTGGATGTTGAACAACGTTCACATCGACTTTATAGACTTCACTGAGCATGGATTCAGTGCATACTTCCCAAGGCTTGCCATTGGCTCGAAGTCGGCCGTTATCCAGAAGTAAAATACGATCGGCGTATTGGCAGGCCAAATTCAAGTCGTGCAAAACCAGAATAAGTACCGCATTGCTTTCAGATCTTTGACGACAAGCCTCTAGCAACATTTTTTGGTGGCTCAGGTCTAATGAGCTATTGGGCTCATCCAAAAAGACATATAGGGGTAGGTAATTGGATGTCGGCCAAGCTTGAGCGAACACCCTGGCCAACTGAGCCCTCTGTTGCTCACCACCAGATAGCTGAGTATATATACGATCACGATAATCGTAGCAATCGAAGGCCTTCATGGCCTTATAACAAACATCTTGATCATAGGTGCTGCCGGTTGCGAATGGCATTCTACCCATCTCCACAACCTCAGAGACAGAAAACGGAAAATTCAAGCTAGCATGCTGAGACAACACCGCCAAGCTTTGCGCTCTCTGTGAGAGCTCTAGCTGATCAATTTCTTGCTCATGGATATAGACAACACCCTTCGAAGGCTTAAGCTCCCCTGACATTGTCTTTAATAGACTGGATTTGCCAGCACCGTTAGGACCAATGATTACGACCAGCTCACCTGCGCAGGCCGAAAAACTAATATCCTTTAGCACCTCATTACCAGAGCGAATCAAAGATACACTCTGTGCCTCAAGGCAGGCGAATTGCTTCAACGGCATTTCACTACTTTCGTGCAATGAGCTATTCATAGTATTTTTTGGCGCTTATTGCGTAATAAAACCAGAAAAAACGGAGCGCCTAGCAAAGCTGTTAAAACTCCAACTGGCAGCTCAGTTGGCAAAACGATGGTGCGAGCTAAGGTATCTGCCAGCAACAACAACAAAGCACCACCTAGGGCCGAATTTATGATTAAAAATCGATGATCTGGGCCTACCAATAAGCGCATGATGTGAGGCACAACCAAGCCAATAAAGCTGATAATACCCGCCAAGGCAACAGACAAACCCAAGCCAGCGGCAACCAGAAATACAACCAGCAGCTTCAAGCCATCAACATTCACCCCCAAGTGCCTTGCCTCAGATTCACCCAATAGTAATGCGTTTAGCTTTTTAGCATTTACCTGTAACAAGACAAGCACGATGCCCAACAGAGCAAACATCCCCCAGCGCTGCATGCTACTGCTACCAGATAGATTTCCCATTTGCCAAATACTGATTCTTCTTAACTGCTCGTTATCTGAGTAGAACTCACTGAAACTCGATATCGCACCAGCAAGTGCGCTCACCGCAATGCCCGCCAGCAACATCATGGCGACGGATGTTCCATAATCGCCCAAAGATAATCGATAGACCAAGAAGCTCGCCAACGCACCGCCGAGAAAGGCGCTTATCGCTATCAATAGAAAGCTTACTGGAATATCAAATACCGCCGCCGCAAACACAATACATAAGCTGGCCCCCATCGAAGCGCCTGCACTCACGCCAATCAAACTCGGATCCGCAAGAGGGTTTCGAAACAAACCCTGGCAAGCTGTGCCACAGCTTGCCAGCATAGCACCAACCAGCAAGGCCAGTAGCAAGCGCGGCAAACGGATGTCTCGAATGATGAGTTGCTCGGTATTATTCGCCTTGCCAAGCAAAGCTTGTAGCGCATCTGAAATGGAAGAAGGCTCCGTACCGATACAGAGCGCCAATAGGGAGAGGGGCAGTAGAAGGATCAACTGCAAATAGAGAGTTCGCTTTGCGGTTTCTCTATGCATACCTTCTATACCCCATGTTTCCTAATCTACGCAGGAACTTACAAGCTTAATTTAAAACCCGCATACACGGCCGCGCCAGAAGAGTTATAGCTGTTAACCTCTTGATAGTCTTCATCAAAGGCATTTTCAGCTCGCACAAACAAATCAATATGCTCGGTCGCCATCCAACGTAACGATACATCTAGAACTTGGTAATCATCAAGCTCGACAGAGCTATCACGTTGACCTGCCACATGACGGAAGTTACTGCTCAACACCACACTATCATTCCAAAAGCGGTAATCTAAACCGGCGTTAAACAACACTCTCGGGCGACGAGTACGCTGCTCTCGTACGCCAGCGCTGTTAGGCACGGTTTCGGTATCGTTATAGGTAGCATTGCTGTATACATACAGCTGCTCGCTAAGGTCTTTCTGGAAACTTAGCTCGACACCTTTAGATCGGCTTTCGCCGTTACCCTGTAGGTATCCACTAAAGGTCTGCAGATCGAAGTAGATTTCGTTTTCTACTGTTTGATCGAAATACACGACTTCTAGCTGACCACCACCTTCTAGGAACAGCTGAACACCTAGATCGTAGCTATCGGTTTTTTCTTCTTGCAGATTGACTTCTAGGATTGATGGTGGCGCAAATTCACGGCGATTGTAGGCCAGCTCAGACAAGCTAGGTGCACGGAAGCCTGTTCCCCAGCTGCTTTTCAGCTTTAACTCACCCAGAGCGGTTGGGATTAAGTAGGCAGCTCCTAAGCGATAACTATTGTGCGTACCAAAGTCATCATTATCGTCATGACGCACACCTGCATTGATAAACAATTTATTGTCATTTTGCCATTGCCAATCAACATATACCGAATCTTGATCTCGCTCTTTTCGGTTCAGAGTGTCTTCTTGAGTCTCACGCTCGACACCAAACACCAAGGTATTCTGCTCGCCTTTCCAGGCACCTAGGTATTGTAATTCTTCGATTTCACCATCAGCCTCAAAGGGAAAATCGGTGATATTTTCACGCTGAGTTTCGTTTTTACTATAGGCCAACTCATGATCCCACTGCGTACCTTTTTTGCTAAGCGCAAAACGAGCTGCACGTTGCTCATAGTTGGCAAAGTTAACATGATTGCTCGTGGAGCTAAAACCATCGTAGCCAGCGCTAGAATCCACATCACGCAAAGTAGTGCTTACGCGCCAGCCATCAGCGAAATTCAAACCGCCATGGACATGAGCCGTGGTATTTTCATAACCGTCGAGTTCGCCAGTGGTATCGATAGTGCGCGCGTTAAAGCCATCGGTATTCTGCTTCGAAACAGCAAGGCTAATATCACCCTGTTGTTCACGTACAGCCACATTAGCCGCCCAATTCTGAGTATCGTAACGCCCAACTTCAGCTTGCAACGCACCACTTAAGCCAGCTTTATCAGAGCGGCTATCAATCAAGATAACACCACCAGCATCAGCACCGTAAACCAAGCCTTGAGCACCACGAAGAATCTCAACTCGTGATATACCGGCGCTGCTAATGTGCTGAATCTGCGGGCCAATTTGGGTACCGGTAGGGTCCGACACATCGATGCCGTCGATAAATACCTTGGTACGGTAACCTTCTTCACCACGAATACGTAAAGCTGAGGCCTTACCTGCACCACCAGAGTTGCTAACATTAATTGCAGGTTCGCTGCGCAAGACATCCATTAGACTTGCGTGACCGCGTAGCTCAATGGTTGCGGCATCGACGACACTGACTGCCGCCGATTGCTGCCGAAGCGGCACTTCAATGCGGTTAGCCACAACAATCATTTCTTCAATTTTGCTTTCTTTAGCAGCGTGAGTATTGGCTGTAACAGCCAGCGCCAAAACAGATTTGACGAAAAGTAACTTAGAAAATTGCATTATAGATCCTCAATCAAACACTCGGACTGAGGGAGGGAACAGGCTCGGACAAGTGCTAAGCTAAGCGGCTGCACTTGGCGTTCACTGATAAAGCCCTCCGCTTCATCGTTAATATTTAGACTCTGCGAAGGCCGGTATCGGGCTTCACGACATATGTCGTTTCACCGTTGCGGGGGCAGCGCTGGAATAGCCAACAAAATTGACGCACCAAGCTTCCCGTTTAACCTACCCAAGCCCATAAGAGAGGGCTGGCAGGCACCAAAGCAGGGGGCGCACAGTACTCGCGCGTCCCAGAAAGGTCAAGCAATAAACAGATCTATCCTTAGCACAAAAGCTTAGGAACGAGTGCGCAGGAGCAATGACTAGCTCAAGAAGTAACGATAGGCCTCGCTATCGGTTTCTTCGCTATAGCGATACTCCAAACTATCCAATAAGGCCAATAGCTCCTTATTGTCTTCTTTAGGTACTTGAAGGCCGACTAGTACTCGCCCATAGGCCGCACCGTGGTTGCGGTAATGAAACAAAGAGATATTCCAGCGGCTCGCTGTTTTACTTAGAAAGTTATCCATTGCCCCTGGGCGCTCAGGAAACTCAAAGCTAAACAGACGCTCATTTTCGACTTGAGGAGCATGACCGCCCACCATATGGCGAACATGCAATTTGGCCATCTCGTTGTCAGTCATATCACAGACCTCATAACCTTTATCACGTAGCTCTGCGACTAACGCATGACGCCCTTCGTCATCAAGCACTTGAACCCCAACCAAGACATGGGCCTGCTCATGGGAGCCATAGCGATAGTTGAATTCCGTAATGCCGCGACGACCTATGGCTCGACTTAGCTTGCGAAATGCCCCAGCTTTCTCAGGTAGAGTCACCGTCAACATTGCTTCGCGCTTTTCACCAATCTCGGTACGCTCAGAAATATAACGCAGACGATCAAAGTTAGTATTCGCTCCACTGGCAATGGCTATCACGGTTTTATCTTCCCAGCCCTGCTCAGCGACATGTTTTTTCAAGCCGGCTAGAGATAATGCACCCGCGGGCTCAGCGATTGAGCGAGTATCTTCAAAGATGTCTTTTATCGCCGCACACATCTCATCGGCATTCGCCGTAATCACGCCATCGACGCTGTCTTTGAGCACTCGATAAGTTTCTTTACCAATCTGCGCTACTGCCACACCATCCGCAAAAATACCCACCTCAGACAAAGTGGCTCGACGGCCCTTTTCCATAGCTAGCTTTAAGCAGGCGGCATCTTCTGGCTCTACCGCATAAACCTTGATTTCGGGGCGAACGTATTTGATATAGGCGGCCATACCAGCGCATAGGCCGCCGCCGCCCACTGGGATATAAATGGCATCGATCTTAGCTGGGTGTTGACGCAATATCTCCATCGCCACCGTGCCCTGGCCGGCAATAACATCTGGGTCATCGAAAGGGTGGATATAGGTCAGCCCCTGCTCTTCCACCAACTTGTTAGCGTGAGCAGCTGCACCATCATAAGCATCACCATGGAGCACTACTTTTGCACCACGACGGCGCACGGCGTCCACTTTAATAGCCGGAGTTGTCTTAGGCATCACAATTGTGGCTTTTACCCCTAAGGCTTTGGCGCTCAGCGCTAGGCCTTGGGCATGGTTACCTGCTGAAGCGGCAATTACACCACGAGCTTTTTCCTCATCACTTAGCAATCTAAGCTTGTTAAAAGCACCGCGGATTTTAAAGGAAAAAACGGGTTGTAAATCTTCCCTTTTAATCAGCACATTATTGTTAATTCGAGCCGAAATCAGAGGTGCCTCATCTAATTGGGTTTCACGGGCCACATCGTAGATGCGGGCATCTAGTATTCTTTTTACGTAACTCTCTGGCATAAGGCTCGACAACTGATCAAAAATTAGCTAATAATGGTGACAAATTATAAGACAAGGGAGCCTTTGGCGTAAGATGCCAAAGCAGCATCTGGGCTAGGAATTAAGGTTTATTGGCCTAGAGCGTAGTGCTTGAAGGATATCCACTCCTAAAAAGGGTTCAAGCATTGAACAGCCGGACGCTGACACTGCCTGAGAATGAAGAATTCTTTGACTCCATATTCCCAGGCCTGTCACAGGGTGCATTCGACATAATTATTGACGGACCGGTTGGCATTTGGGTTTACCAGGCCAGCCCTGGGTGCCTATTTGTCAACGAAACAGCCAAGCGACTGTTAAAGCTTGAGCAAAGTGCCTCTATCTTTTCTGCCGACACCCCGCCTTGCCTCAGGCACCTACTCAAAAATCCGAATCAAAGCGGCCTGCAAAAGTGCCAAGGTAGCGATGTATTTAGCTACCTTATTCAAGAACAGCTCTCTATGACCGCCGGTATTTTTGTTAGCACCCCAGAGCCTCAGTCTCAATTACCACCTCTTGCCAATGACGAACAAGGAATACTAAAGCTGCTCATGCAACTGCCGCACCTTGCCGTACAAGGCTATGACAAAGAAGGGCGAGTAATTTATTGGAATGAAGCATGTAGAGACTTATACGGTTACAGCCTAGCCCAAGCTCGCGGTAAAACCATGGGGGAGCTGCTAATCCCCCAAAACCAAAGAGCAGGTTTTCCATCCGTTTTACAAAAATGGCTATCAAAAACCGGCGTTGCCCCTAATAGAAAGTGCATAAGGGTTAATCGCCAAGGTCAAAAGCTGCAGATTCAAACCACCCAAATCGTTATTCAATCGCCACAGAACGAGATCGAACTCTATTGTATTGACCACAGCATGGAGGGGGCCAAGCAACAACAACAGCAATTGCACGAGCTGGAATACTATGATCAGTTAACTAAGCTGCCGAACCGACAGCTAATGCACTCATTACTGCAGCAAAGCATGAAGATCAGCCAGCAATTGGATTTATCAACAGCTGTCATGTTTATCGGCATCGACAAGTTCAAGCTGGTAAATAGTCAATATGGGCATGATATTGGTGATCAAATACTAAAGCGCATCGCCGACCGAATTCTGTCATCAGTAAGCGTGCAAGATTTAAAAGCTCGTTTCGGCGGCGACGTCTATGTTCTTGCTTTCAATCTACCTGAAGGTAGCCAGCAAATCTCAAATATCGCCAATCGGCTCTTAAGCACTCTCTCGGAAGACTTGCATTTGCTTGAAGGTCCAGAAAAAGTCACCGCCAGTATCGGCATTGCCATTTCACCCCATGACGGAGAGGATGCAGGTACACTTCTAAAGCATGGCGATGCGGCTTTGGCACAAGCAAAGGCAAACGGTGGCAATGGGTTTTTCTATTTTGACCCGGAACTCAATCGCAACACCCACCGCGTACACTTTATCGCTCAGGATTTAAAAAGGGCTTTACAGGCCGGTGAGCTAAAGCTTATTTTTCAGCCACAATTTCGCCTGGGTTCTTCCGAGGTCTGTGGCAGCGAATCACTATTAAGATGGCAGCACAAGCAGCTTGGCGAGATATCCCCTGCGGAATTTATCCCAATCCTCGAGCAACAACAAAGTATGTTGATGCTGGACTTTTGGGTGACCAGCCAAATGTTTAAAAACATCAAAAATCATATAATACGCGGGATAAGACCTCCTAGAACCTTCGCAAACCTTTCTGCCGCCACAATAAATCACAAAGACTTTCAGCACACAGTGCAGCGCATGCTGGATAAACACGGCATCCCCTGCCGCACGGTTGGCATTGAGCTTACGGAGCATGTACTTATCAACAATGAACCCCAAGCGGTAGCTAATTTGCAGTGGTGCAGACAAAAAGGGATCAAAATTGCACTCGATGATTTTGGCACTGGTTTTTCATCGCTAAGCTATCTCGCCAAGCTGCCTATCGACATTATTAAAATCGACAAGTCTTTTATCAGCGCCATCGAGAAAAAACATAATCGCGAGCTGGTAAAAACAATTATCGCTATCGCCAAGAGCTTATCTATGGAAGTGATCTGCGAAGGTGTCCAATCAGAAGAACAAGAGCAATTCCTTCGAGAACAAGGCTGTGATATGGCGCAAGGACATCTTTATAGTTATGCACTCGACAGCGAAGAATGGTTTGACTTAACCAGGCAGAAATTGCGGCAGGAAAACACAGCATAGCGCATCAAAATTGCGCCATGCTGCCACAAAGCTTTGTTATTTGCTGTTCATATAGTCCAAAGTCAAGGCACTTAAAGCCTTCACACCGGTCTTCAAAGCCGCCTCATCTAAATCAAATTTCGGAGAGTGGTTATAAGCTGCACCTGGCTTACCCGCACCCAAGCCAATAAATAAGCCCGGGATTTGCTGCTGAAAATAAGAGAAGTCTTCTGCTGCAGTAATCGGTTTAATTTCCATTACTTTACCAGGAGATACTTTTTCCAAAGTGGGCAGCATCTGTCGAGTTAACTCAGGATCATTAAAGGTAACAGGGTAACCCGGGACGATTTCTAAGTCCGCTGTCGCGCCTGAAGCCGCCGAAATATTCTCTACCGTACGGTGTAAATGCTTATGTAAGGTTTCGCGCATTTTTACATCATAAGTTCGAATAGTGCCTTCCATATCAACTTTATCAGGAATAATATTATTGCGAACACCACCATGAATAGACCCTACTGAAACGACAGCAGGTGCTTCTGTAATTGGAAGCTGGCGCGCGGGAATCAATTGAATCGCGGTTACCACTTGGCCTGCCGTAGTAATCGGATCCACCCCCGACCAAGGTGCCGAGCCATGGGTCTGCTTGCCTTGAATAGTAAGCTCAAAACGATCTTGTGCTGCCATAAAACCCTCAGCTCGATACGCTAAGCTGCCGGCTGGAAAGGGAAATATGTGCAAACCAAAAATAACTTCTGGTGCATGTTTACCTTTGAGGACTCCTTCTTCCACCATTTGTTTAGCACCCCAGGTTTCAATGCCCTCCATGCCTTCTTCAGCTGGTTGGAAAATAAATTTCACCGTACCCGGCAGATCTTCACGGTGCTTAGCCAATAACTCAGCCACCCCCATCAAAATCGACATATGACCATCGTGGCCACAGGCGTGCATCACACCCACTTCTTTATCTTTAAACATGCCTTTTGCTTTTGAGGCAAAGGGTAGACCCGTTTCCTCGGTAACAGGCAAAGCATCCATATCCGAACGCAGAGCAACGACTGGGCCGGGCTTACCACCAACCAAAACCCCTACCACACCAGTTTTAGCAACCCCCTCTTGCACCTCATCAAAGCCAAGGGCCTTAAGGTGCTTGGCAATATAAGCTGCGGTTTTGTGCTCTTGATTGGATAACTCTGGATGTTCGTGAAGGTGACGGCGCCACTTGATCACCTTAGCCTCCAAGGCTTTTGCTTCGGCATCAATGGTTGCCAAATCCAGACCTGCATGGGCAGGCAAGACAGCAGCCAAAGCTACTGAGGACAACATGGCCGGCAGGGCCAGCTTCTTTATCCAATCGCTACGTCTCATTGCTAAATTCCTTAATTGTTATTCAAAAATCGAAGCTAGATTATCACAAATACGGCCTGCCGAACGGCCAAGATGCCTTGCCAGAGCTGTTCACAGTAAATTGAGCTGGGAGTATAATGGCGAGCTTTCCAATACCCGACCTTGATGAGATCTCCATGAACCAAGACCAGCTAAAGCAGGCGGTTGCCAAAGCTGCCGTTGACTATATACGGCCAAAACTTGATGCCCACTCGATTGTAGGTGTTGGCACAGGCTCTACCGCTAACTTCTTTATAGACTATTTAGCTGAGATTAAAGGTGATTTCCAAGGTGCGGTAGCCAGCTCTGAAGCTACCGCTGAGCGATTACAAGGCCACGGCATCACCGTATTCGACCTCAATGAAGTCAGTGAAATGGCTGTTTATGTCGATGGAGCTGATGAAAGCAACCCGGAGCTGGCCCTTATTAAAGGTGGCGGTGCGGCATTGACTCGCGAAAAGATTGTTGCCGCTGTTGCCGATGAGTTTGTCTGCATCGCCGACAATAGCAAATGGGTCGACTGTTTAGGGCAGTTCCCTCTTCCCGTTGAGGTCATTCCCATGGCTCGCTCTCATGTCGCAAGAGAGCTAGTTAAGCTTGGCGGGGATCCGGTTTACCGCCAAGGCGTGCTTACCGATAATGGCAATGTAATTCTCGATGTTCACAATATGCAGATTGAAAAACCTGCCGAGTTAGAACGTGCGATTAATGGCATTGTAGGCGTTGTGACCAATGGCTTATTTGCTGAACGTTCGGCGGATGTGTTGCTACTAGGCGGAGAAGATGGCGTGCAGGAAATTCGCAAGCCATAATTCCGAGACACAAAAGACCGAGCTGTCAATCTCGGTCTTTTAACTTCTATTCACATACCATTAATGGCAAGCTCTACCAGATACTGCAGACAATCTACTCAAGCTTTCTTCAACATCTTCGTCGACGCCTTCAAAACGTAATTTGATCTTATTACAGTTAACACGCTCGACGTGTAACTCACCCCAACTATCTCGACGCACATCTGCCGAGCTAAACTCTTCTCCAAAGTTAGCACCCGAAGTTTCATAAATAGGTATAGTCATTGAGCCGCCTGATTCAGGCACTTCTTCAATAGAGCCCAAGAAGTACATTGGCTTTTGGTGTTTGAAACCATACCAGGCAAGGTTAACCCCCACCTTCCCCTCTGTCCGCTCAATCATTTCCAGGTACAGACCCTGACCACTTTTTGAAGGGTTATACCAAGTACCGGTAAGCCCGGCTAAAGTATCATTCCTTGTACCACGAGCCTTCGAGGTTTGAGTAAGGCGAAGCATTGAATATTTAGCTTCATTATTTGATCTTAGATATTTTAAAGTCACTTCGTCTTTAGATGTATCGTAGCACACACTTAGAGTTCCCCAGGGGCTAGTCTGGATCTCCGTCGGATCGTAACTATTCACGAATTCACCACCCTTGCGACTCAGAGTAGGAAAGGTAGCAAAATAGTTGCCGGCGCCCCCATAGCAGCTGCCACTATTGTTTCGACTTGCCACTAGCTGTTGACTATCTCCATAAAACCACTGCTGGTTACCACTCTCATCAAAGGTAAACCAAGTCATTGTAACCCCAGCTGAGGACGAGGCGCTATCAAATACCTGGAGCATAATCCCGTGACCAGTTTCACTAGGGTCATACCAAGTCCCAGACAACCGCCCAAGATCAACTCTTGGATTATCCGACTCGTCAATTTGATAATTTCCATCGGGTAAAACCTGAGGCAGATTAAATGCCTCTTCGGTTATCAGCTTATTGATTTCTGTATCAACTGATTGCAGCTTCCCATTCGTATTTAATTTCCACTTTCCATTGATTTCAGCCTCTCGAGCAATATGTGCTCCTAGCTTTGTGCTCAAAACCCAGTAGAAATAATCCAGTACCATACATCTATAATTACAGTCGTTATCCCTTGAGACAAACCAGGCGCCATCAGGGTAGCTTGCAGGCACTACCTCAAAATAGCCCCCCCTAGCTGTATCCATGGCATTAGCAAGCCTGCTTCCCGGTGCCGCGCCAAATACATTAGGGTAAGTACTCGCATAAGCAGCTGCGACATGTTTAAGCGCGAACTCTAAGGCACCATCGAACCTCCTCCCCAAACCTGGCTCCCATTCGCGATTGATTTTTGTGGCTTCCAAGCCACTTAACTGCATGTTATCAGGAATCAAAGCTACCAGATGCTCCCAGTTTTGCTGATTATCCCAAATAACCAAAGTTGAGTTAGTTTGCTTCATAGATCTACGCACACTGGGCTCGTCAGCTTCACCGTCACCATCACTATCTAGGAGCTGAGCTAATACATGCGCCACATGTTGAATGTCAGCCTTTTCTACATTGCCAGCAGCGTATATATTTACATCGTGAACCGCGAGCTTCAATGGCATATTATCGAACATCGAGTCACTGTGGGTAGAGATCTTAAAATCTATCTTATCAGGAGCTGGGTCCGGAGCAGAAGGCGGCTTACTCCCACCCAGTGGCGTAGGCATCACGCCAGAAATTTTTGCACCAGGCCAACCAGTTCGTCCAGGTTTGAACAGTACTTTTTGTAATGGAGAGTTTTCATTAAATGCAGTTACTTCAAGTTCGGGCCGGTCACCTTCAAAAAGTATGCTTTCTATTTGATTAAAAGCAAACGCTTGAAAATCCACTTCAGCCACTGAGGCTGGAACAACCAATGACCGGATCTGATTCTCAGAGAATGCCTGCCAACCAATAAAGTTAACCCTTGCTGGGATCATCAGCTCAGACAACTTGTTATCTTTAAAAGAGAAAGCCGAAATATAACTAATATTTTCTGGCAATGTTAGCGAGGATATCAAATTCCCAAGGAATGCAGACGAGCCAATTGAGTCTACGGTATTGGGAATAACCACAGATGTTAGTTGATTTCCAGCAAACGCATACCTGTCAATACTTTTCAACCCTTCACTCAGCGTCAATTCCTGCAACACATTAAAATGGAATGCCCTTGCTCCAATTCTTTCAATTGTTTTTGGAATCACTAGTGAAGCAAAGCTATTTTTAATAAACAGCTCATCAGGTATCTGATCCATATCCGCAGGAAACACAATGGATTCCAGTTTATTTTTCCCGAAAGCAGCAACCCCCAATGAGGACAGCCCTTCTGGAATATCCAATGTGGAAAGCAGATTATTATAGAAGGCAGAACGCCCTATCGTTTCAACTCCTTCAGGGATAGTAATTGTGGTTATCATGTTATCCGAGAATGCACTACTCCCGATTGATCTAACCGTCGAAGGAATAACTAGTGATTCTATTTTATTCCCCTCAAAGGCATCACTTCCAATATCCTTCAGCCCATCAGCCAAACTAAGCGAAACCAGCTGATTTTTATAAAATGCGGAGTTTCCAATGTGTTCTATGTGACTTGGAATGGAAATTGTATCCAGAGAGTTATAGCTAAAAGCTGCAATCCCTATAGATTTTACCACCCCTTGAAAATCAATGGCGGATATTTGATTATTACTGAAAACACCATGCGCTATATCAGTAAGATTTTTAGGAATCCGGATTAAAGTAAGCTCGTTATTGGCAAAAGCATAGCTTCCAATAGTGACAACACTGTCAGGAATATCAATGGATACCAAAGCATTATTCCTAAATGCCTCAACTCCTATTTCAGTAATACTATCCGGGAGATTTATCGATGATAGCTTATTAAAAGCAAAAACCGATGATTCAATTTTACTTATTCCCTCTGGAATATTGACCGACTCTAGACGATTACCCTCAAAAGCAGCGCGGCCAATATTGATAGCTTTTGATGGAATTTGCAGAGAAGCGATCTGATTATATCTAAATGCCCAAGGCCCTATTTTTTCAAGGCTACTTGGCAGCAAAACCGACGTTAATTTATTGTAATAAAAAGATAGATCCTGAATTTCTACCACACCCGGCGGTATGCTCACTGCCTCTAGCTGATTATATTCATACACACGAGTATAAATAACTCGAGTTCCAGGTGGGACCACCACAGCTGTTAGTTTATTTCGAGAAAAAGCCTCGCTCTTTATTACAGTGGCGCTATTGGGGATGTCGATGTCAGTTAGCCTATTACTGCTAAATGCCTTCTCACCGATTTCTGTAACACCTTGCCCTATTTGCAACGTAGTTAAACCGCAATCTAGAAACGCGCGCGCCCCTATAAATTGAATACTATCTGGGATAACAACAGAATCTAGCTCATAAGCCTCGAATGCCGAATCAGCGATAGCATTGACCACCACCCCGTTGTTTTCACTGGGGAGGGTAATTTCCCTCCCCCCAGGACATCCACCGTCGCAGCCCGACACAACGTTCGCGGGGCCAAACACAAAACTCTGGGCTTGGAGAGTTATAGGAAGAGAAAGCAATAGCAGCAGATTTGAAAGTGCAAAAAAACGACAACTCACCGAGAAACATCCCTATCACAAAGTGGTCGAAGTATCCCGGATTGGACACTTCCTTTACAATAACCGGTAAGAATAAGGGATAAGCCTTAAAAATGCACTGTCAATATAAGGGGGGCATTAGCTATAGTAATGATAAGTAGGCAAGATTGTGAAACAGTTCAACACTAAAGGAAATTAACGAGCCAGCCAGAACAACCCGACTCGTTAAACCCGGCAATGAGACTAGCCCTCTTGCCAGCTAACCTGTTTAGTGTCAGTCGCGGCCAACGTCGCTTCAACCCACTTACGATACTCAGCATCAATATCATTTCGCTTCATCTTCATAGTTGGCGTTAACAGCTCGTTTTCGATAGTCCATTCTTCAGCTACGATAAATACATTATTAATGCATTCATGTGGCGGAAGTTCAGCATTAATTGCTGCTAGTTCTTCGGCAATTGTTGCTTCCAATGCAGTCCTATCAGAGCCATCAACACCTTCAGCCAAACCAGCCAATAAAATAGGCTGGTCCATGCCGTGACCAATGATGCACATTTGACCAAAAACTTTGGTATTGCCAAAGCGCGTTTCTAAGGTAGTTGGTTTAACAAACTTACCTTTCGAAGTTTTGAAAACTTCGCTTAAACGGCCTGTCACATAAAGATTTCCGTTGTCGTCTAGGTAGCCAGTATCACCTGTGTGGTAATAACCATCGCGCAATACCTCAGCGGTTTTTTCTGGCTCTAAATAATAGCCAGCCATTAGCGCGCCACTCTTAAATAAGATCTCGTTTCCTTCCCCAATTTTCACTTCATTATCAGAGTAAGGTTTACCCACTGAGCCTGGAATTGGCTTATCACGGCAAATACAACCGTAAATAAAGTTTTCCGTCATTCCGTAGCCATCCATCAATGGCAAACCAAGATTTACATACCACTCTTGCAAATCAACCGGTGTTGGCGCAGAGCCCGTGATGCACTTACGCGCTTGATCAAGTCCTAATCCTGCGATTACTTTACGCTTAAGAATGCCGCCCAAAATAGGAATATTGAATAGAATTTTTTGCTTAGCTGGTGACATTTTGCTATCGACACCTTCTTTAAACTTTTTCCATAAACGAGGAACGGAAAAGAAGATGGTTGGCTTAACGCGATTTAAATCACGCACAAAGGTTTCCAAGCCCTCACCGAAATGAACAACGGCACCACTGTAGATACTTACCATACTAACAATGATACGTTCTGCTGCATGGGACAGTGGTAAGTAAGAAAAGAAGCGGTCCTCTGTGCCGTACTTCTCTTCAGCCATCATACGAGGCACGGTAAAGGCTACCGAGGCATAAGTGTGCATCACACCTTTTGGATTCCCCGTGGTACCTGAGGTGTACATAATGGTGAATAATTTATCCAGCCCGAACTCAGGGTTTTCAGCTAAGGGCTCACAGTTTTCAAAGATTTTTGCGGTAGTATCATCTGCGGCTAGGCCATTACCCCAAATACCGATTCGACGAACGCCTTCTGGGATTGAGCCATCTAAAGCTCCTGGATTGTCTGTAGCCCCCATAAAAATCGCTTTGGTTTCACTATGTTCCATGCAATAACGCATCGAGCTTTCTGGTTGACCGGGATACAGCGGAACACTGACCAAGCCCGCCAACATTATCCCCATATCCACCATCAACCATTCCGCACAGTTTTTAGCATGAATAGCGACTCGATCACCATCTTCATAACCTTGCTGTTTTAAATAGCTGGCAATTTTACGGGCATGTTGACCAAACTCTTGCCAGCTATAGTCCACCCATTCGCCATTTACCGACTGTCGCAAATACAGCTGATCCGGGGAGTTACTCTCACGCTTATAGAGTTGTTGCAGGGGTGTGGTCTCTTCAAACATCGCGCTGGTCATGTGTCTGCCTTTTTATGTGAGCTTGATCTTATGTGCTATTAGATTATATTTTTAATGCTTATCTGTTATACGGCCAATGGGTATGCAAAGCTGGCCCATTTTATTGCACTGAGCTTATGCAATTTTGCATGACGGCCCAATGACGATTACTGACAATAAAATTGATACCCTTAAGACTTTTGTACATCGGCATTGATCTGCCGTCAAATTCATCTGCGCCTGTGCTAATATATCCCCATGAAAACAAAACCCGGCATTCCACTAGATTTATTGCAGTCAATGCTCAATGGCCCGCGCCAACAGGGTATCGATATCGACCAAATCATGAAGGATTTGAATATCGACCTTAGCGCCCTGCCCGATAATAGCACCCAACTACCAAATGATGAGTTCGGTAAGTTAATCAAAGCGACCTGGGCGGCAATGGACGACGAATCAGCTGGCTTTCTGTCTACCCCCTTACGTCAAGGCTACTTCTCCTTACAATGCCACTCAACCATTACATGCCCAAACCTTCGGCGGGTACTATTGCGAAGCATTCGCCACGCTCGAGTGTGCCATGATGAAATGGGCTTTGCCTTAGGGGAACAAGGCGAAGAAGCCACCTTGAGCTTTATGTACGACAACCCACATAAGCTCGACCCGGTATGGTTTATTGTCTCCATGATGATCATCTGGATTCGCTGGACCAGCTGGATGATTGATCGCCCAATTCTTCTTGAGCGAATAAACTTTACTTTCCCTGCACCGAGTTATGCCGACGAGTTTCAAGATCTCTTTGCCTGTCGCAGCTACTTCAATCAATCCGAGAATAGCGTAGTATTCAGTCGACGCTTTTTGGAGCGTCCAGTTGCGCAAGATCCGCAAACTCTCAGCGAATTCTTGGCCAATGCACCAGAGTGCCTACTCACTCGCTACAAGAGCGACAATAGCTTAACCGCTCGCATCCGTGGCATGCTGCAGTCCAGCGATTGCGTAGAGAATCTACCCTTTGAAGTAGTTGCCGACCGACTGCATATGACGACCCAAACCTTGCGCAGGCGCCTAAAGGAAGAAGGCAATGCCTACCAAGAAATCAAAGATGCCGTACGCCGTGATACCGCCACCTATCACTTGGCGCGATTAAACACACCTATTAATGATATTGCGGCCATTATGGGCTTTTCTGAGCCTAGCGCTTTTAACCGCGCCTTTAAAAAGTGGACCGGTATGACTCCCGGCGCTTATCGCGAGACTTGCCGCTAACATCAGCGGCTGTGCATATTCAAAGCCGAGCAAGCGCTCACCTATAGTTTGGCCTTATGGCCCCATGCCAACCACTGTCCGCTGACATTTTCTCCCACTCGCTTGAAAACTTTGGTCATTGTTCTGCGCCGTGTATGACCTAAGCTGTATAGCACACCGATGTTAATAGCTTCTGCTCTCCAGCAGAGCTTCGCATCCCAATCTATTTAGAACAGCAAAAAGAGATAAGCTCATGAGCAATGAAGCCTTTATTTTTGATGCCATTCGCACCCCGCGTGGACGCGGTAAGGCGAGCGGCAGCCTACATGAAGTAAAACCTGTATCCCTATTGGTACAACTGTTGAACGCCCTGCAAGAACGCAATGGTTTCAACAGCGAAGATGTAGACGACATTGTAATGGGCTGTGTTTCTGCTGTCGGCGATCAAGGCTCTGATATCGCTAAAACCGCCGCTCTGGCTGCCGGCTGGAATGACGATGTTGCCGGCGTTACCCTAAACCGTTTCTGCGCCTCTGGTCTTGAAGCTGTCAATATGGCCGCCCAAAAAGTGCGTTCTGGTTTTGAACAGCTAGTCGTTGCCGGTGGCGTTGAGTCTATGTCACGCGTACCCATGGGTAGCGACGGCGGCGCCTGGGCCTGCGATCCAGAAACCAATATGTTCACCGGCTTTATGCCACAAGGTATTGGCGCCGATCTTATCGCTACTATCGATGGCTACAGCCGCACTGATGTAGATGCTTTTGCAGCTGAATCTCACAAAAAAGCAGCCGCCGCATGGGAACGCGGTGCTTTTGATAAATCCATCATTCCAGTAAAAGATCAAAACGGCTTAACCATTTTAGACCGTGATGAGTTTATTCGCCCTGAAACCACCGTAGAAACACTGGCTGGTTTGAATCCATCTTTCGCAGGCATCGGCGAAATGGGCTTCGACGGCGTCGCACGTGAGAAATACCACGACATCGAGCAGATCAATCACGTCCATGGCCCTGGTAACTCCTCAGGTATCGTAGATGGCGCCGCTGCCATGTTAATCGGTAGCCAAGAAATGGCTGATAAGTACAACTTAAAACCGCGCGCCAAGATTACTGCCACTGCGGTTGTAGGCACCGACCCAACCATCATGCTAACAGGCCCTGGTCCTGCAGCTAAAAAAGCGCTGAAGATTGCTGGCCTAGAAGCAAAAGACTTAGACCTAGTAGAAATTAATGAAGCCTTTGCATCAGTTGCACTACGCCTGATCAAAGATTTAGATCTAGATGAAAGCATCGTCAACGTAAACGGCGGCTCTATCGCAATGGGCCACCCATTGGGTGCCACCGGCGCCATGATTTTGGGCACCTTGCTGGATGAGCTTGAAGCTCGTGATTTGAAACGCGGCCTAGCTTGCCTATGTGTAGGCGGCGGCATGGGTATCGCCACCATCATCGAGCGTGTGTAAACACTCATCCAGATTAATTAGCTGTAGCAACAGACAGCCAAGAGAGAAAAATTATGAGCTCAGTACAATTTGAAAAAGACAGTGACAATATTGTCCACATGATTTTGGATCGCAAGGATGGCTCGGCCAATGTAATGGATGCCGCCTTCCAAGCCGATTTTTTTGATTTCATCAAACAGCTAGAAACTGAAGAAAGCTGGGATGGTGTTATCGTTCGCTCGAAAAAGAAAACCTTTTTCGCCGGTGGTGACCTAACCGCTCTAATCCAAGTTCAGCCTAGCGATGCCCAGCAATTCTTTGATGAAGTCGAAGCCCTGAAAAAAGCCATGCGTAAACTGGAAACTATGGGCAAACCTGTAGTGGCCTGTATTAATGGCGCAGCCTTAGGTGGCGGTTGGGAAATCGCTCTATCTTGCCATCATCGTATCGCACTTTCTAAAGGCGTAATGCTAGGCCTACCTGAAGTTACTCTAGGCTTACTGCCTGGTGGCGGCGGTGTAATCCGTATGACTCGCCTACTGGGCTTGCAAGGTGCCATGCCTTGTTTGCTAGAAGGCAAACAGTTCAAACCAGAGAAAGGCCAAGAGCTGGGCTTGATTCACGACATCGTGGATACCCCAGAAGAAATGCTGGAAAAAGCCAAAGCCTTTATTAAAGCAAATCCTGAGTGCGCTCAGCCATACGATGTTAAAGGCTATAAAGTACCTGGCGGCAAGCCAAGCAGCCCTGCACTGGCACAAATGCTACCGATTGCACCGGCTATGCTACGTAATCAAACCAAAGGTGTTTTACCAGCTCCAGAAGCTATCATGTGCACCATGGTTGAAGGTCTGCAAGTTGATTTTGATACCGCAACTCGCATCGAGACACGCTATTTCACTACCTTGACCACCGGCCAGATTAGCAAAAACATGATCGGTACTTTCTGGTTCCAGCTTAATGAAATTAAAGCCGGCCGCGGTCGTCCAGATGGTTTCGAGCAAAAGCCTGTTAAGAAAGTGGGCATTCTAGGTGCTGGCATGATGGGCGCAGGTATTGCGTACTCTTCTGCCATCAAAGGCATTGAAGTTGTGCTAAAAGATGTTAGCCAGGAGAATGCCGATAAAGGTAAGGCCTACTCAGAAACTCTGCTTAACAAGAAAGTTAAGCGCGGCCGCATGAGCGAAGAAAAACGTGATGGCATCCTTGCTTTGATCAAACCAACGGCCAACGCTGAAGACCTTCAGGGCTGCGATTTAATCATTGAGGCCGTGTTTGAAGAGCGCGGTCTAAAAGCCACTGTAACCAAGGAAGCCGAAGCACAAATCGCTAGCGAAGCGGTATTTGCTTCTAACACTTCTACCCTGCCAATTACTGGCTTGGCAGAAGCTTCTGAGCGTCCAGATCAATTTATTGGCCTACACTTCTTCTCACCTGTAGATAAGATGCCTTTGGTTGAAATTATCTGTGGTGAAAAAACCAACGATGAAACTCTGGCTCGCGCTTACGATTATGTACAGCAAATTGCCAAAACGCCTATCGTTGTTAACGACAGCCGTGGCTTCTTCACCTCTCGCGTATTTGGCACCTTCACCCAAGAAGGTATTGCCATGGTAGGTGAAGGTGTTAGCCCAGTATCGGTTGAGAATGCCGCATACCTATCCGGCTACCCAGTTGGCCCATTAGCGGTAATGGATGAAGTTACTCTGACCCTTTCTGCCAAAGTACGTAAGCAAACCATTTCTGATATGGAAGCGGCTGGCGAGAGCTACAGCGCCCACCCAGCCGATGCCACGTCTGATGCGATGCTAGAGCAAGATCGCGCTGGCAAGTCTACTGGCGGAGGTTTCTACGATTACCCAGAGAACGGTAAGAAAAAACTGTGGTCTGGCCTAGATCAGTTCTACAAGGCTGATGCGCAGATTCCATTGCAAGACATCAAGGATCGCATGCTCTATATCGAAGCTGTAGAAACCGCTCGCTGCTACGAGGAGAAGGTGCTAACCAGTGTACGTGATGCCAACATCGGCTCTATTATGGGTATTGGCTATCCAGTTTGGACCGGCGGTGTTTTACAGTTTATTAACCAAACCGGTTTGAAAAACTTTGTGACCCGCGCTCAAGAACTTGCTGATAAATACGGCGATCGCTTCATGCCTCCAGCCTACTTGGTAGACATGGCTGAAAAAGGTGAAGTTTTCCAAGACAGCTAAACGCGCTTGCCTATCCCGCAAGCCTAAATAGCCCGACTCTGTCGGGCTATTACTATTGAAAGGCTTTTCAATAGTTCACCACCCCTATTTAAGATTTGAGAAAGAATTATGATCCCAAGAACAGTCTATGAAGCGGAGCACGAGCTGTTTCGCGAAAGTGTCCGTAAATTTTTAGAAGTTGAAGCTGCGCCCTATCACGCTCAGTGGGAGAAAGATGGCCAGGTTGATCGTGCCCTTTGGAATAAAGCTGGCGAGCAAGGTTTCCTTGCCCCAACCATACCTGAAGAGTACGGCGGTGTAGGTGTAGATTTTCGTTATAACGCCATCGTAGATGAAGAAGTTTCTCGTGCAGGTCTTTCTGGTATTGGCTGGGGCTTACACTCTGATATCGGCGTGCCTTACATTTTGAATTACGGCAGCGAAGAACTTAAGCAGAAATACATGCCTAAGTTTGTCAGTGGTGAGATGGTTACCGCCATTGCCATGACTGAGCCTGGTGCCGGTTCTGACTTACAAGGTGTAAAAACCTCAGCCGTACTCGATGGTGATGAGTGGGTTATTAATGGTTCTAAAACCTTTATCACCAACGGTCAGCACGCTGACGTTGTGATCGTTGTTGCCAAAACCGATCCGGATGCTGGCGCCAAGGGCACTAGCTTAATTTTGGTTGAAGCTGGCACTCCAGGTTTTGAAAAAGGTACCAACCTTGAAAAAATCGGCATGAAAGCCCAGGACACCTCCGAACTATTCTTCCAAGATGTGCGCGTACCAAAGGGCAACCTCTTGGGTGAAGAAGGCATGGGTTTTATCTACCTGATGCAAGAACTACCGCAAGAGCGCTTATCTGTAGGTGTTAACGCTATCGCCAGCGCTCGCTCTATCCTAGACCAAACCGTTGAGTATGTGAAAGAGCGCAAGGCCTTTGGCCGCTCTGTAGCCACCTTCCAAAACACTCAATTTAAATTGGCCGAGCTTGATACCGAAATTACATCTGCTCAGGTTTTTGTTGACCGCTGTTTAGAACTTCACATAGAAGGCAAACTTGATGTACCAACAGCAGCTAAACTAAAACTACTTAGCACCGATTTGCAGTGCAAGGTTATCGATGAGTGTTTACAGTTGCATGGTGGCTACGGCTATATGTGGGAATACCCAGTTGCCCGTGCCTATGCCGATGCACGAATCCAAAAAATTTATGCTGGTACCAATGAGATTATGAAGTTAATCATTGGCCGTACCCTACTCGACTAATTGAGTATATGGCACCATGGCAATGGTGCTGAATAATATAGCTATTTGTTTTCGGCTACCCATTGGGTAGCCGTTTACATAAAGACAACCGTATTTTCGATTCAGGAGTTCTCCATGAGCGGCCCATTAAGCGGATTAAAAATTCTAGATTTTTCAACCCTTTTACCCGGACCTTATGCGACCCAATTATTAGCCGATATGGGCGCCGAAGTTTTACGCATCGAGTCACCAACACGTCCAGACTTACTGCGCTTTGCGCCACCGATGGTCGGTGAAATTTCTGCCGGTCATGGCAGTATCAATCGCAATAAACAGTGTATCGCTCTTGACTTGAAACAGCCTGAATCTACAGCCATCGTTAAAAAGCTGCTACAAGAATACGATATTGTATTGGAGCAATTTCGTCCTGGCGTAATGCAGCGCCTTGGTTTAGATTATCAAACCCTAAGCGCTGAAAAGCCTGAATTGATTTACTGCTCGATTACCGGCTACGGCCAAACCGGCCCCCTTAAAGATCGTGCAGGCCACGATATTAACTATTTAGCGCTAGCAGGTCTTGCCAGCTATAGCGGTCGCAAAGACAGCGGGCCTATTTTATCCGGCACTCAAATTGCTGATATTGCTGGTGGCACCCACCACGCCGTTATGGGTATTCTGGCGGCCGTGATTGAACGCCACGGCAGCGGCAAAGGCCAGCACATCGATATCAGTATGAGCGATGCCGCTTTAGCACTTAGCACTACGGCTGGTGCAGGCCATCTAGCAGGTGATAAGGCCCCAGAGCTTTCTGGCACTATGCTGAACGGCGGTATTTTTTACGACTACTATGAAACCTCTGACGGCCGCCATATTTCTGTGGGCAGCTTAGAGCCGCAATTTTGCAAGCAATTGTGTGAAGCCTTGGGTAAAGCAGATTGGTTTGAGCGCGCCATGAACTACAACCCTGATGTGCAAGCTGAGCTAAAACAAGATTTGATTGTGGCATTTAGGCAAAAGAGTTTCGCCGAGTGGAGCGAAATATTTGCGGCTTTGGACGCCTGTGTAGAGCCGGTACTAGACCTTGGCGAAACCGAACAGCATCCACACTTTCAAGAGCGTGGTATGTACATAGAAGTTCAAGCAGCCGATGGTCAAACATTGCGTCAAGTAGCCAGCCCCATTAAATTCAGTGGCTCGCAAACCGAATACCGTAACGCCGGCCTACCGATTGGTGCCAATACTGAGGAAGTATTGCAGCAACTCGGTTATGACAGCGCCGCAATTGCTGCATTACGAGACGCTGGCGCCATCGCTTAGGATATTGCCACTTAAAAATCAGATAGCTAAAGCTTTAGCTATCTGATTTCTTGTTTTTAGTAATACCTTTGATATATCGCATCGCCTTCTCTTCTCTGTAAAGTTAACTTTGCCTCCGTCCACTAGATCAAAGGTCCAGTAGATCAATAGTCCATCAGCTAGAAGGCAGCAATGTGATTCCCTCTTATCTTAGCCAGCACCCTCAACTTGAAGCTCCTGCGGGCTCAGTGCTACTTAGCCAAGGCCAAGCCTGCAATGACGCTCTGATATTAGCCAAAGGTCGCTTAAAGGTTATTGCACGCAACCCAGAAGGGCGTGAGCTATTACTCTATAGGATTGAGCCGGAGCAATTTTGTATACTGAGTACTGCTTGCTTACTGGGCCAGGACCCATTTCCAGCCGAAGTTATCTGTGAAACTGATATTTCAGCGACCGCTGTCCCCAAAGCTGAATTTCGCCGCTTAATTACAAGTCAACAAAGCTTTCAAGAGGCGGTTTTTCAAGGTTTCAGCGAACGCCTATACCAGCTAATGGCCCAAATTGAATCGGTAACGCTAACAGCCTTAAAGCCACGTCTGTGGAAATATCTACAAAATCGAAGTGAAGAACAGCGAAGCTCCCAATTAACCCTCACCCACCAGGAAATTGCCGTCGACATTGGCTCATCTAGAGAAGTCATTAGCCGGCAGTTAAAGACGCTAGAACTAGAGGGGCTGATAGAACTTTCCAGAGGGAAAATCACCATGCTTTAAGGCAAACTCCAAGACAAACCCCAAGGCGAACCCCAAGGCAATGTGACTTTGTCACTGAAGCACGCCACCAAGCGGCTTAGAATTGGTCTTGTCCACAGGCTATTGGAGAAGACTAGCATGAAAAATGAAGGCACTATCGATCGCGCAATTCGAGTTATTGTTGGCCTAGCCATTCTAAGCTTGGCATTTATTGGGCTACAAAGCCCCTGGGCTTATATTGGCCTAATACCGCTATTAACCGGCTTAGTCGGCTTTTGCCCGCTTTATAAGCTTGTTGGTATCAATACTTGCAAAGATTGCCAGCAATAAACTCAAGCCGCCCTGCTATTGTGCAGGGCAATCGCCCCATCGATGGCTTCTTTTAAATAATTGGGCTCATCGCTGCCCAAGCGGATCGCCGAGCCAGACTTAAGCCGTATTTCAACCGCCAGCAAGCCAGAGACGTTGTACATCCAGCCATCACTCAGCATGCGAATACCCCAGCCCAATAAGACATTGTTTCTAACCACCTCACAACTGTCTATTTCAGCGATGGGAAGCTCTTTTTTCCAGAAGCGCGGGCCGAAATGCCAATTAATTCGGTCTTCACTCACTCGAATTGAAAGGCTGAAAAACAAAACCACCAGAATAAACATAACACCAGCGACAATGAAATGAGAGGCCATAGTGGTTCGCTGCAAATTAGCTAAATAGATACTGAGAAAAGAGAAACTTACAACCCACATCAAGTAAGCATACTGCGTATGACGATAAGCCTTGAATTCAAGCTCGGCTTCTAACAAAAGCGCCTTATCTGTTTCTAAAGCAGCGGCTATAGCGGCCAATGAATCCATTGATGTTTTGCCACTACTTTCCACCCGCTGAATAGTTCTCAAACTAAGACCTGCAGCCTCAGCAAGCTGCTCCTGAGACCATAACTTATCCGTACGCAGGCTTTTCAGCCTTGATCGATTAATTTTCATCTCCATATTCTGGCCTACCTTAAGTGATTAATCTACAAGGAGAATTTACTTTGTAAGAACCCGCCATTTCTACGACAGAGCTACGACAAACAACTTTCTTGAGCAATATTTGTACTAAAAATTCCTAATAAGTTAATTTTCAAATTCGCAGCTGTGGAATGCTAAAAGAACACAAGAATTTGTTTACAGTGCGCTAATTCTGATTTTGCCTCGTCTAAATGGGAAAGATCATAGTGAAGGCATTTCAATGTATAAAACGATAATCACATTGCTAACTAGCTTGTCGGTAAAAGCACTAGCCGCACCGCTACCTACCGCAATACAAGAACAAAACTTCGTCGCAAACTATTACCCTGGCAACCAGAATAAGACACCGGTTTTGGTTTTGGAGGGTTCTGGCTCAGGCATACCCAAGGTTCTGGCCGAAAAGATATCCCAACTAGGGCACCCTGTATTGGCCTTGGCTTATTACAAAGAAGCCAAGCTGCCAAAGCATCTGGAGGCTATCCCACTGGAGTATTTTGAGCCCGCTAAAACATGGCTGCTAGAGAAGAGTCACAGCAAAGAGCTAGCAGTTGTTGGTTGGTCAAAAGGCGCCGAGGCCGCCCTGTTACTATCTACGCTAGATGAAAGAATACGCAAAGTTGTCGCGATAGCACCAAGCCATGTTGTATGGCCTGGAATCGTACCAGGAAAGAGTTTTCCTAATTCAAGCTGGACAATGGGCGATCAACCCCTGCCTTATGTTCCTTATAAAGCTAACGGTAATATTCGCAGCTTAGTCGATCTCTACAGTAACTCACTTACAGATACCGCGGCGGTAGAAAAAGCAGAAATCGACCTCGAACAGAGTCAGGCCGATCTATTACTTTTTAGTGGTGGCAAAGATAGTGTTTGGCCATCTAAAACAATGGCCGACTTAATTTGTAAGAAAGCTCGCCAGAGCAAGGGCGAAAAGAGCTGTGTGCATCACCATTACCCTAATGCAGGTCACTTGCTGGACGCCTCGATACCACTTGATGGCGACCCACAAGCTAACCAAGAAGCCGATGAAGAAAGCCGCTCTCTAATCCAGGCATTTTTACGCTAGATGGCACACCACCTAAACCCGATAGTAAGCAATCTTTTCACTAATCACCGAGGAGAGTTCCTGTAGCTCTCCACTGGCTTGTAATTGCTCGGCTGCCAGCTGGTTTTGCGTCATAGCATCTGCCTTTAGTTTTTCGATAAACGCTTCTACACCGCTGGCGGCTTCACTTTGTTTTGATGCAGAGAGATTAAGCTCAACGTTTTTTTCTGAGATATTGGATATATCGCCGGATAAGGCTTGCCACAGAGAAGCGATCTCATTGGTTTTCTCTGCTGCAAAGTTAGTTTTTTCTTGTCCAACTTTCATCGCTTGCACGCTTGATTCAGAGCCTTTACGCAAGTCTTCCAGTATGGAGGCGATCTCCTGAGTAGACTGCTGGGTTTTTTGGGCTAAGCCGCGAACCTCGTCAGCGACCACCGCAAAGCCACGGCCCTGATCCCCAGCACGTGCTGCTTCGATTGCTGCATTTAAGGCCAATAGATTAGTTTGCTCTGCAATACCCTGAATAACACTCATCACTTCATCAACACGCACAACCCTTTCTGATAATGCACTCACCGATTGGTCCGCATGCAAAATATCTTGTTGGAGGGCTTTCATTAGATCATCCACATGGTCAACGACCGAGCTGGCTTGCTCAGCCTTTTCGAGGGTAGCCTCTGTCATTTCTTTGGTATGACTAGCGGTATCAAAAGCACATTCTGCACTGCCTACCAATGTGCTAATTTCATCGGACGCCTGAGTCGACTGAGCAACCTGCTCCTCACTCGCCTTCGACTGCATATTGGATTGCTGCTCAAATTTATTAGCTGTTTCATTAAGCGCAACAGAGGTTTTATTAAGCGATGACATCAAGTCTCGCATTTGCATGGTTAGTTCTGACGTTGCCTTGTTTAACAAGCCAATCTCGCCCCGTCCATTACAAGGAACCTCTATCGACAAATCACCTTTCGATAGATCACTGATGTTACTTGCTGTATTACGAAGAGGCTTTAGAACTTCTCGTTGTAAAATTGTGTAACTGCCAAACATCACTAACGCACCTGTTAGCAGCGTTAAAGCGACCGCATAAATAACAACTAACTCAGACTCAGCCACAGTTGCATCGCTACTCTTTTTCGCAACGGCGTTTACTTGTTTTGAAATTTCATCGAGCAGTTTCGATGGTGCCCTATCAATACCTTTCACTGCCACATCACCTGTGCGATGACTGTAGCCCGAGGCTACAAACTCTTCAAAGCCTGTACGATAAGCCTGCCCCATTTTTTCATGTTCTGCGAGAAACTCACGAACTTGCCCCTGCAGCTTAGGATCAAAATCTAAAAGAGTGACAAGCTGCTTAGAAATTTTTTGAACGCTCTCTTCTTGCTTTAGAAACTTGCCCCAATACTTTTCTCTCTGTCCATCATCAGCACCACGGATAAGTACGTTTTTCCACTCTTGCACTTGACGTTTAAATTCGATATTTACCCGGTCTGCACCGTGGATCGCAGCAACTTCATGAGATAACAGATCCCCAAATTTTTCCAAATCAGCTCTTAGCTTGTAGGTAGAAAAAAGAGAAGCAAGTAATAGAAGAAGGATACTGGCGGCAATAACACCCAGCACCATGGTTTTGATATCGAACTTTTTCATCCGTAAAGCACCTCGTTCAAATGCAAACCAACTCTAAATTTGAAAGCTGGTATCAATTTAATTGCTAAAAGTACTACCCCTGATCAGCAGTTATTGTGTAACGCCCAATCACAATATCCATTAGGAACCGCTCTCGCCGCATTAAATAATCCGAAGAAAACTAGGGCTATTGAGTTAATATGGTATAGACAACATTGGCTTTGACCGCTCCAAAAAGTGACAGCCGGTACAAATTTGATAATTTGCGTGCCAAATAAACAAAATATTAGAGGGAGCTAATTTAGAGGAGGCCTTATTCGCGCCATGAAGTACTCGCAAGTTGTTTAGAGAATAATCAGCCATTAAACAGACAGCCAATAAAAAAGGAGCCGAAGCTCCTTTTTTATTGGTATTAGGAAAACAAACCTAAACCTGCAAGTAATCCAAAATACCTTCAGCAGCTTGGCGTCCTTCCCAGATTGCAGTTACAACCAAATCTGAACCACGCACCATATCACCACCGGCAAATACCTCCGGGTTACTGGTCTGGAATTTATACTGCTGCTCTTCAGCGGCTTCAACACCACCCCAGCTATTGATGGCCACACCATTTCCGGCAATCCAATCGGCTGGGTTAGGTTGGAAACCAAAGGCAATCAGCACCACATCGGCAGGAATCACTTCCTCGGAGCCTTCAATAGGCTGAGGACGGCGGCGACCATTTTCATCGGGCTCGCCCAACTCAGTGGTTACTACTTTAATGCCTTCAACCTTGCCATCACCAACAATCTCAACTGGCTGACGATTAAAGAGGAAGTTAACGCCCTCTTCTTTGGCGTTGGCTACTTCGCGAACCGAACCTGGCATATTGGCTTCATCACGGCGGTAAGCACAAGTTACGCTGCGTGCCTGTTGACGAATCGAGGTGCGGTTACAGTCCATAGCGGTATCACCACCGCCTAGAACCACAACACGCTTGCCCGCTACTGAGATGTAGTCGTCGACGTTTTTCTCGAAACCCAGATTACGATTTACGCTGGAAACCAAGAAAGGCAGAGCATCGTAAACGCCTGGCAGATCTTCGCCAGGGAAGCCACCTTTCATATATTTATAAGTACCCATACCCATAAATACCGCATCGTAGTCTTCCAGCAATTGCTCCATGCTGATGTCTTTACCGATTTCGGTTTCCAGGCGGAACTCCACCCCCATCTCGGTAAAAATTTCACGGCGACGAGTCAGCACTGATTTTTCCAGTTTAAACTCTGGGATACCGAAAGTTAGTAAGCCGCCAATCTCCGGGTACTTATCAAATACGACAGGCTTAACACCATTGCGCACCAATACATCAGCACAGCCCAAACCTGCAGGGCCCGCACCAATGACGGCCACTTTTTTATCAGTCCAAACAACCTTGGACATATCTGGGCGCCAGCCCATAGCGAAAGCGGTATCGGTAATATATTTTTCGGCATTACCAATGGTTACTGCACCAAAGCCATCATTTAGTGTACAAGCACCTTCACACAAGCGATCCTGTGGACATACTCGACCGCAAACCTCGGGCAAGGTGTTGGTTTGATGACTCAACTCAGCGGCCTCAAAAATATTGCCTTCGCTGATCAGCTTTAACCAGTTTGGAATAAAGTTGTGAACCGGACACTTCCACTCACAGTATGGGTTGCCACACTCCAAACAGCGATGGGCCTGATTGCTCACTTCTTTTTCAGTGAAGGATTCATAAATTTCCACATACTGAGTTTTGCGGGTATGAATCGGCTTCTTCTGTGGGTCGTTACGACCCACATCGATAAACTGAAAGTTATTACTTAAACGTTCTTGTTTGGCGTTAGGGTTTTTCATGATGATCCCTCCGCTTATTCTGTATCAGATTGAGTTTGCGCCAACAAGCTGCCCAAACTGGCAGCCTTAGGCTTCACGAGCCAGAACTTACCGACATAATCGTCGAAGTCCTCGTACAACTCTTGGCTCCACTCACTACCGGTTTCTTCGGCGTGCTGAGCAATCAAGTTGCGTAGGTGGTTACGATGGTCTTCGTAGTTTTCGCCACCAATGCGACGAATTTCCACCAGCTCATTATTAAAACGGTCGACAAAACCGCGATCCAAATCTAATACATAGGCGAAGCCGCCCGTCATACCCGCGCCAAAGTTCACGCCGGTTTGACCAAGTACTGCAACGACACCACCGGTCATGTACTCACAGCAGTGATCACCAGCACCCTCGACAACAACCTGGGCACCGGAGTTACGAACCGCTAAACGCTCACCAGCCTGACCGGCCGCAAAAACTTCACCACCAGTGGCACCGTATAAACAGGTATTACCCATGATGGAGGTTTCTTTCGATTTAAAGGCGCTGCCCTCGGGTGGCATTATTACCAGCTTACCGCCAGCCATGCCCTTGCCGACGTAATCGTTGGCATCACCTTCTAGGTAGATATTCAAACCGCCAGCGTTCCAAACACCCAGCGACTGACCAGCCACTCCATTTAACTTAACGGTAACAGGCTTGTCAGACATACCTTGGTTACCATAGCGCTTGGCAATTTCACCCGACACGCGAGCACCGATTGAGCGATCGCAGTTGGTGATCTTAAATTCAAATTCACCGCCCTCTTTCGCTTCGATGTTAGCTATCATATCGCTTACCATCTGCTCGGCCAGTTCACCCTTATCATAAGGATCGTTCTGCGCCACCTGACAGAATTGCGGTTTTGTTTCTAGATAATCATCAGTATGAATAATCGGACTTAAATCCAAGGCCGCTTGCTTATCAGTCTTGGCTTCATCAATTTCCATACGATTCACTTGGCCGACTAGTTCTTCCAAGCTACGCACACCGAGAGCGGCCATCCACTCACGGGCTTCCTCAGCAACAAAGCGGAAGAAGTTCATGGCCATTTCCACTGTGCCGATGTAGTGATCACGGCGCAGCTCTTCGTTTTGAGTTGCAACACCGGTGGCACAGTTGTTCAAGTGACAAATACGTAGATATTTACAACCCAAGGCAACCATGGGTGCAGTACCGAAACCAAAAGTTTCTGCGCCTAAGATTGCGGCTTTAACCACATCCAAACCCGACTTCAAACCACCATCGGTTTGTACACGCACATTACCGCGCAAATCATTGGCTCGCAGTGTTTGATGGGTTTCAGAAAGACCTAACTCCCAAGGCGAACCGGCATAGCGAATCGAGGTTAAAGGCGATGCCGCGGTACCACCGTCGTAACCCGAGATAGTAATTAAATCGGCATAGGCTTTTGCAACGCCGGCCGCAATGGTTCCCACACCTGGGCGTGATACCAGCTTCACGCTGATCAGAGCATCAGGGTTAACTTGCTTCAAATCAAAAATCAGCTGGGCTAAATCTTCAATGGAATAAATATCGTGATGTGGCGGAGGAGAAATCAAAGTCACACCCGGCACCGAGTAGCGCAAGGTTGCAATCAAATCATTTACCTTACCGCCGGGCAGCTGACCACCTTCACCAGGCTTCGCACCCTGGGCCACTTTAATTTGTAGAACTTCAGCGTTTACCAAATAGTAAGGTGTGACACCAAAGCGGCCAGAGGCAATTTGCTTGATCTTCGATACCTTATTGGTACCAAAACGCTTAGGATCTTCGCCACCTTCACCGGAGTTAGAACGACCACCTAGGGTGTTCATCGCTTCGGCTAAAGCTTCGTGCGCTTCCGGTGATAAGGCGCCTAAGGACATAGCCGCCGAATCAAAACGCGCTACGATGTTTTCCATTGGCTCGACTTCACCCAAAGGAATCGGCTTGGCGTCTTTAAGTTTTAACATGTCGCGCAGTGTTGCAACCGGGCGCTCATTAACGAGATCAGCGTACTTCTTCCAGGTGCTGTAATCACCCGTTTTAACTGCCTGCTGCAATGTTTGTACAACATCTGGGTTAAAGGCGTGATACTCCTGGCCGTGAACGTACTTCAACAAACCACCAGGCTCAATCGACTTGCGATCAATCCAAGCAATCGTATCCAAAGCTTCTTGCTCAGCCTGCAAATGTTCGAAGCTCGCACCTTTAATGCGCGACGGAGTGCCTTTAAAGCACAGATCCACAATTTCTTCGTTCAGACCGATAATTTCAAACAGCTGTGCACCACGGTATGAACCAATGGTGGAGATACCCATCTTCGATAGGATCTTCATCAAGCCCTTATTGATACCCTTACGATAGTTTTTCAGCGCGGTATCGTGGTCCACTAGAAGCTCGCCAGTGTGAATTAAATCCGATAGCACCTGATAACTCAGGTATGGGTAAACCGCCGAGGCTCCGTAGCCAATTAAGGTAGCGATCTGATGCGAGTCGCGGGCGTAAGCAGTTTTGGTAATAATATTTGAATCACAACGCAAACCCGCGTTGATCAAACGGTGGTGTACCGCACCCGTAGCCAACAAGGAATGGATCATGCCCATGCCCCGCTCTGGATAACCGTCGCTTAGAATTACGATCACAGCACCTTCGCGCACAGCGGCTTCAACATCGTCACATAATTTAACGACTGCTTCTTTCAAACTGTGAGTTGCAGGGTCGTAGCGCAGGGTAAATTGCTGGGTACGGTAGTCTTTATTGTCCATCTCGCGAATGGTGTAAAACTTACGCGGCGATAATACTGGGCTGCGTAAATTAATACGTTTACCGTGTGATGGAGTTTCCGCAAAGACATTGAGCTCACGACCAAGCTGCGTACCCAAGGACATTACAATCGCCTCACGCAATGGATCGATTGGTGGGTTGGTTACCTGGGCAAACTGCTGGCGGAAATAATCAAATAGATTACGGGTCTTTCCAGAAAGCACGGCCATCGGGGTATCGTCACCCATGGAGCCGGTGGCTTCCTGACCCAGCTCAGCTAGTGGGCGTAACACTTGATCACGCTCTTCAAAGCTTAGCTGGAACATTTTCATATAGCGCGGCAACTCTTCGCGAGGCATACCTTCTTCGTAAGCTTCCGCTTCTAAAGTCGCCTCAATTTTTAGGTTGCCCTCTTTCAGCCATTTGCGATAAGGCTGACGAGTTTTTAGCTGCTCATTAATTTCATCAGTATCGAGAATTTCACCGCTTTCGGTGTCGATCGACAACATATCACCAGGCCCTAAACGACCTTTAGCGACGACATTTTCTGGCTGATAACCATGTACACCCACTTCGGAAGCTACGGTGATAACATCATCATCCGTTAACACCCAACGAGAAGGGCGCAAGCCATTTCGGTCTAGCGTACAAACTGCATAGCGGCCATCAGTCATTACCAGGCCAGCTGGACCATCCCAAGGCTCGATATGCATAGAAATATACTGATAGTAGGCACGCTCTTCCGGATCGATAGATTCCACATTGTGCCAGGCTGGCGGCACTAACATGCGCAAGGCATGGTGCAGTGGTAAGCCACCTAGCACCAAAACTTCTAGCATATTATCCAAGCTAGAAGAATCCGAACCTTCAGTATTTACCACTGGCGCCACTTCGGCCAGATTAGGAAGCAGTTCAGATTGAAATTTAGGCGTACGCGCACGGGCCCAGTTGCGGTTACCCATAATGGTGTTGATCTCACCATTGTGCGCCAACATGCGGAACGGCTGAGCCAAGTTCCACTGCGGCATAGTGTTAGTAGAGAAACGCTGGTGGAAAACCACGATAGCGGTTTCTAGGCGCTCATCAGCCAAGTCTTTATAGAAGGCAGGGATGTCCTTCGGCATCATCAAGCCTTTGTAGGACAATACCGAAGAAGACAGGCTGGAAATATAGAAAGCCTTGTCGTCTTTTAAGGCTTTATCCGCGCGGCGACGTGCCATATACAATTTGGCATTTAGCGCTGGCAATGAACATTCAGCGTTTACAAAGACCTGATAGAAGCTAGGCAAGCTTTCAAGTGCAATAGGACCCAGGCAGGATTTATCGACAGGAACTTCACGCCAGCCGGCAACACTCAGGCCTTCTGCTTCAATTTCAGCCGAAACTGCATCACGAGCAGCCTGTGCCAAAATAGGATCTTGGCTTAGCATTACCGAGCCAATGCCATAGTTGGCACTTAGCTCAAAACCGTTTTCTTCAGCGATGGTACGCAAAAAGCTGTCTGGCTTTTGCATTAATAGACCACAGCCGTCACCGGTAAGGCCATCAGCAGCAATACCACCCCGGTGGGTCATACATGTTAATGCTTCAATAGCCGACTCTAGTAGGCTATGGCTCACCATTCCCTTGGTGTTTGCGATTAGGCCAAAACCGCAGTTGTCTTTAAATTCGTCTAAACGATAGAGTCCAGTAGTCATGCTCTGTCTCTCTTCTTGCTATGGCGGAATGCTCGCTTCTTTCTAATATCAGTAGCGCCTCAATATTAAGACACCGCTAATTCACTATTCCGCGCGATGAGTGCATTACTGGTTCAGCCTCTAATGTTTTACGGTGGGCTGATACCAGCACAAAACTGTGCTTCCCAGACAAAAAAGCCCCTAAAGAGAGGGGCTTTGATGGCATTTGGGCGCTGAATATTAACTGTAGACTTAGAAATAAGCAAGTCGAACTAATGGAATGTTCGGCCATGATCGGGCAAAGTTCGCAAATATGCTGCTAAATGCCCCTAAAAGAGCGTATATCTGCCTTAATGATTTTTAGGGATCTAGCCCAAGCCCCGCCACTTCGCTGCCTTGATGGCAGCTTATTCTGTGCTTCTTCAACTTGCTCCCAAGTATCAAAGCCCGGCTGGACAATTACATACCAAGATTTGCCATCGCGCTCGCGGTTAAATATTTTGAGATCTGCACGATTCGATTGAACCCGCATAAATTTCTCTACTTGCTCGGTAGTTCGAACAGCAATGAGCTGCAAGACATAGGCGCTGTCCGGCAAACGCAGCAGATACTGCTCATCATCGGTAAAAACACTAAGATCAAAAGCTGGATCCATCCCTATTTCAGCCAGTTCTTCCTGGCTATACCCTGAGTAATCGATTTGACTGTCTTGTAACTCGTTTACAGTAGCTAGGGCTATAGAGCTAGTATCCCCTACCGCTTCACCCGTAGGCAGCTCAGGTTCAGCTGTGGTCATATTGTCACTTTGTGGCAAAGACCTTGACCCTAAAGGCAGCGCTTGCCGATCAGCCGCAACAAGCTCTTCAGCTTCTTGTGTCTCTTGAACTGCTTTCTCAGCAACATCAGCTACAGTCTCGGTTTCAGAAGGCGCACTCAAGGCTCCTGCTTGCTGTTCAGGCGCGCCACTACTGTTAGCGGCCTCCGCATTAAACGGCTCATCATTTACCGGCTCATCAATGCGAGAAATAGTTGGCTCAGAAGGTGTAAGAGCTTCATTGATGAGATTTTCTGCATCATCAATAAGCTCAGCTTTGGCCTCTTGTGTATCGGACGAAGCCTCTTCGGCCTGTGAAACCGTCGGACTTTGTGCTGCTGTAGAAGCATTCTCGGCGGCCAATTCCTGCTGCACCGAACTGGGCTGATGCGCCTCACCCTCCTGCCACCACTGTTCTAACTCAGCTCGGTAGACAAAAGCGGTAGCCAGAATTGAAAACAAGGCACCAACACCCAAAACATGCCAAGCGGGAAAGCCCTTCTTCGCGACCGGATTGTTGTAAAGGCGGCTGATTAGAAGGTTTTGGCTTAGCACATCAATTTGCGCTGGTAAGCCGCCAGAGGCCTTGAACAGCTCTTTCAGCTCCATATCGCTGAAAAGCTCAGGACCATCATAGCTTGCCGCTGCCAGTTGGTGATGAATATAACTGGCCAGCTCCGGCTCAGTAAATCGTCCCATGGACTTTTGATTAACGATGACATCAGCCACATCGAACTTGCTTAAACGTTCCGCTAGTCCAGGCTCGGCAAACACCATCACATTAAGCCCAAGATCACCAGCCTGCTGCCCCTGCAACAAGCCCATCAATGCTAGAAGTGCTCGATCATCCAACTTATGAGCTTGGTCGACTAGGACAAACATAGAGCGAGCCGAGGACTTAACATGTTTGCGCAGGTGTCCAAGCATCGCCCCTGAGGTCTGCCCCTCGACAAGATCTACGCCGAGCTCAGCAGCCAGCAACATCAGCATTTGATCAAGGCCAGCAAGCACTGGGCCGTCCAACTGTGATATCAACGCTCCGTTATCACAACGCTTTGAAAACTCGTGCAGGAGAGCTGTCTTACCAATACCCGCTTCACCTTCGACGACTATGATGCCAGAGCCAAAATCACACCAGTGTTCTATCTGGTCTAACAACTCTGCACGCTCAGCAGTCGAGAAAAAGCCACCTTTCCCCACAAACGGCTCTGCGCTAAAACCATAGTAATCTAAATATTCGGCCAGAGTATCCACTCAACCCCCCGCTTCGACTTTAATATGTCCACCTCAATTATGAATTCAGATGCGACAGGCCTCAATAGTTGCTACCAGCTCTTCATTGCTCACATCTTCAGTTACTACGGCCTTGCCCAGCTTAGACAATAATACTAAACGCAAACGACCATCCAAAACCTTTTTGTCCACCGCCATCAGCGGCAAGAATTCCTCAGTTCTCATCGTTGCAGGAGTCGTTACAGGCAAATTTGCCGCCTCACTGAGCTTCTTATTTCTATCGATAAGGTCAACATCTACCCAGCCCTTGGCAGCTGACAAAGTCACGGCCATTTGCATACCAATAGCTACGGCCTCACCATGTAAATATTCTCCGTAACCCATATAGGTTTCGATTGCATGCCCAAAGGTGTGGCCTAGGTTTAAGATAGCTCGCAGACCAGACTCGCGCTCATCCTCTGCAACGACATCTGCCTTAATTTGGCAAGAGCGTTCGATAGCGTAGCTCAAGGTCTGTTGATCACCCGCATTCAAGGCCGACATATTGTCTTCCAGCCAGCCATAAAAAGAATCATCAGCAATCAGGCCATACTTGATCACCTCTGCCAAACCCGCGGCCAACTCCCTTTTTGGCAGCTGTTGCAAAACCGCGCTATCAGCTATCACACAGTTGGGCTGATAAAAAGCCCCGATCATATTTTTACCCAGAGCATGGTTAACCGCCGTTTTTCCACCAACGCTTGAATCCACTTGGGATAATAGTGTTGTTGGCAGCTGAATAAAGTCCACACCGCGCTGATAACAGGCAGCGGCGAATCCCGTCATATCACCCACAACACCGCCACCCAAAGCCAACAAGGTCGTTTTTCGAGTATGGCGGGCCTGCAAAAGCTCATCAAAGATTAGGTTCAGGGTATCCAGCGTTTTAAAGGCTTCACCGTCAGGCAATATCACTTCGGTGTAATCATACTTCTGCAAGGCAGGTTTAAGCTTTGGCAACAATAATTTCGCCAAGGTGGTATTAGTCACCAAGCAGACTTGCTTACCTTTAATATGGGGAGCAAGCAGGGACTCATCAGCTAGAATATCTGGGCCAATATAAATTGGATAGCTGCGATCAGCTAGATCGACTTTTAAGGTACGCATGGTTAAATCCGGCAGTAGAGATTAGCCGACAAAGAATACCAGAAAACTTACAAGAACAATAAACAGCAAGCTTGATTCAGACTTGTTCTACCAGCGTCTCAGCTACCTGCTTAGGAGTCTTACCGTCGGTTTCGATTACAAAATCGGCAACTTCTCGGTAAAGCGGATCACGCAACTCTAACAACTCAATGATTTTTTGCTTGGGATCATCGACCTGCAAAAGAGGACGCTTTTTATCTTTATCAGTACGGCGCACAAGTTGATTTACCGAGGCAGTTAAATAAACCACGTGACCGTATTTATTAAGCAGCTTTCGATTCTCTTCTCGCATGATGATACCGCCACCGGTAGCGATAACTAAGTCATCTTGCATACATAGTTCGGCAAGAGTGTTACTTTCGCGTACACGAAAACCATCTTCACCTTCGATATCAAATATCCAAGAAATATCGGCGCCAGCACGATCTTCTATCAACTTATCTGTGTCGTAAAAGTCGCGCTGCAAGGCGGACGCCAAAAGGCGCCCGATAGTGGATTTGCCGACCCCCATGGGGCCGACTAAAACGATACTCTTCACAAGCAATTATTCGGTATAGCTCTGCGCCAAAATTTTAGGAGTAATAAAGATCAGCAACTCTCGCTTGTTGCGAACCTGCAGGTCCTTTTTAAATAGGCGCCCTAAGTAAGGAATATCACCTAGCACAGGCACCTTACTGGTACCCTTAGTTACCTGATCCTGGAAAATACCACCCAAGACGACGGTCTGGCCATTATCAACAAGAACCTCAGTCTCCAAGCGGTTCACATCGATAATTGGGATATTACTCTCTTCACCCGATAGTGAATCTTGTTTTACCAATAGATCCATAATAATTCGATCATCAGGTGTAATTTGCGGAGTTACCTCTAGCTTCAATACCGCCTGACGGAAAGAAACTGCCGTCGCGCCACTTGCAGAGGCTTCCTGATAAGGTAATTCCTTACCTGACTCGATAAACGCAATCTGCTTATCGCCAGTAATAACCTTTGGCTGAGATACAATTTCCGCGAAGCCAGAATCTTCGAGCGCACTCAGCTCTAGACCTAGAGAACCGTTGTCGGAACTCAACCACATTGCGATAGAACCGAATGGGTTGGCGACACCAAGGTCTACCATGTTGGCTTGATCAATGGTGGGAGTCCACACGCCATTATCATCAAAGTTATCGGCCGAGAACGCTTCGGTAGAACCAGAGAATAAGCCGCTACGTTGGTTAACTGTTTGAGTTCGGAATATCTGCTGGCCATTAGAGTTAAAGGTCGCATTACCGTTAGTATCTAGAACCGGTACCCGCTGAGTTGCTGAGCGAATTTGATGACGCCCTACAGCCTGCCAGCGAACACCTAGCTCTTTACGATAATCAGTATTGGCCACTACTATTCGCGCTTCGATAAGCACTTGGCGTACAGGAATATCTACCTGTGCAATTAACTTACGAAACTCCTGAATCTTCTCTTCTGTATCAGTAAGAATAATCGAATTAGTTCTTTCATCTACAATTGCCTGGCCGCGCTCAGAGAGAATACTGCCAGTGGAATTTCCGTCCTGATTATTACCACTACTACCCTCACCAGTATCGCGCTGATTAAACAGCTTAAACAGTTCACGGGCATTCGCATAGCGTACTCGAATATATTCTGTACGCAGTGGCGCCAACTCTTCTAGTTGTTTTTGTGTCTCTAGCTCTAAGCGCTCGCGTTCAGCAATCTCAGCCGCTGGAGCAACCATCAATACATTGCCCACTTGGCGCTTATCCAAGCCTTTAGTTTTCAAAACAAGGCTTAAGGCTTGATCCCAAGGCACATTATCTAAACGCAAAGTAATGCTTCCGCCAACGGTATCACTGGCCACCAAGTTTAAATCCGTAATATCAGCAATTAGCTGAAGCACCGAACGAACTTCAATATTCTGAAAGTTTAAAGAAAGCTTCTTGCCGACAAACTCAAATTGCTTTTTACGCTCCTCACGCTCCACGCGAGTTAGAGGTTTAACCGACACTACATATTGATCATCAGCCTGATATGCCAAATAGTCATATTCACGACTAGTTTCAATAACAACCTTGGTGCTGCCACCATCGTAGCTAGTATCAATAAACGAAACTGGGGTAGCAAAATCCACCACATCCAAACGACGACGCAAATCAGCTGGAATAGAAACGCCATCAAAGTTCAAGATGAGCTTGCCACCACTAGAATTAGCGTCGATATTCACATTAGGATCAGAAAGATTAAGAACAATCTTACCCTCACCATCTTCACCGCGTCTAAAATCTAAGGAAGTAATTGAGCTTGCGTACTCTGCCTCACCTTCTGCAGAATCATTGGACATAGCCGCCGTCATGCTAGAGCCGCGTTTAATGTAGTCACCAGCGCCGTTACCACTACCCATTTCGACAATAACGTCTGAGCCCGCCACACGAGTTGAATAATTTACTAACTCGTTCAAGTTCACGATCATACGAGTACGACCACCACTTGATAGCACAACTACACTATTTGCCGAATCAAAAGAGACTGGAAACTTTTTCTGAGCCAATAGACTTTCAACACCAGGGAAGTCGAGAACTACGCGAGCTGGCTTCTCAATGGTATAACCCTTGGGCGCATCAGGCTGCTCATCAAACTTAAGTTTAATCTCAAATCTTTGCCCGGGTAGTTCGGCAAACTGGATATCGGTGAGCTTGCTCGCAAAGGAGGAAGTCGCCAAAGAGGCAAGCAACGCTGTAACCGCGAGGCGCCCTTTTACAAGGCTTATGGATCTAAGCAGCGAAAACATAGTCAATTCCTTATTCTTCCTCTAGTTTGAGAACTCGGGGGCGCTCGACCCAACCACCCAAGTTATCTGGAATAATTTCTACAATATCTAATTGCCCATGGCTGGTATTAATCACCTGACCATGGTTCTTACCGAGATAATTTCCCGTGGAAACACGATAAACGCCGCCCTCACCATCCGAGACGAGCGCCCACAACACACTATCTTTTTCGATGGTGCCGACCATCTTCAGAGCCATTAAAGCGAAGCCCTCAAGAAACTCTTTTTCTCGATTCAAATCAGGCTCTACACCTACAGAGTTCCCCACGAACTCTTGCTTTTGCTCTTCCTTTAAACGCTCAAAAGGACTTCGCAACTTAATAGCCGCGTAGCTAAAGGCTTTATAAGGTCGAAACTCGGGCAGAGGCTCGATACGACCACGCGGGCGTCGCTTTGTCTCTTCAATATAATCGCGCAAGTCTTGATGCTGCCCTTCAAAAGAACAGCCGCCAAACGCGAATAAAGCCATGATTAAAACTGTATATCGCACCATGCTTAATCGTCCTGACTCTTATAGCGGTAGGTTTTGGCAATAATATTCATCGTCAGCTCGCCACGCTCGCCACTGGTAATATCGTAATCATGCAGGGTTACAATTCGAGGCATCCCCGCTACGCCACTCACAAAACCACCAAGATCGTGATAACCACCACTTACCGTAATGGAGATTGGCAACTCTACGTAAAACTCTTCAGACTTTTCTTTCTGAAGTTCAATACTGGATATGGTTAAGCCGCTCTCACTGCCCTTTTCATCGATATCCTCCAACAGACCCGGAACCTCAGTATCACTGGGTAACTGCTTAAGCAAAGCGCCGAATGAATCTTCCATTTCCTGCATCTGCTTGCGATAGGCCACCAAGTTGGCCGATTCAAACGCCTTACGCTCAAAATTAGCCTTTAGGTTAGCCTCTTCGGAAACCTGATTTTCGAGACTTATCTTTAGATCGCTAATAAAAGCATAATAAGTCACGCCAAAAACAATCGAAACGGCGATTAACGCTACGATAATCCGCCCTGCTAGAGGCCAAACACCTATCCTCTCAAAATCCAGTTCTGCAAGATCAAAGCTCTGCAGCTGCTCCATAAAATCGGACATGCCAGACATTATTTCCCGCCCTCCGATTCATCTTTCTTTGGTATGGCAGCCTTGACCGTCATACTAAACTCACTGGCTTGCTCACCAAGATTAGGCTTAGTGGTTACCGAGTTTAAATTAGGGTCCTGAAACCAAGCTGAACTTTCAAGATTTCGCATAAAGGTTGAAACGCGATTATTAGATTCAGTCACACCTTCCATGCTGATGGTATTGCCGTTTCGCTTCATGCTGATAATGTAAATACCATCAGGCACCATACGAACAAACTCATCAAAAGCTCGCACAATGACTGGGCGCAGCCCCTGCAACTCTTGAATAACTCGCATACGCTCTAGCAACTCTGAGCGACGTTTCTTAAGCTCTTTAATCTCCGATACCTTGCTTTGCAAGATAGCAATCTCATCATTCAACATCTTATTGCGCTGATTCTGCGCATCAATGTCTGCCTGCACTGATGAGACCCACAAATAGGCTAAAGCTGCGGCAATAACGATCACCCCAGTTAAAATAGTTAAATATTCTTGCTTGCGCCGCGCTCGGTATTCGTCGCGCCAAGGTAGTAAGTTAATATTAGCCATTAATCGTACTCCCTCATCGCCAAGCCTGCTGCAATCATCAATGCAGGCGCATCATTGGCTAGGGCCGTCGCATTCACTCGCGGCGATACCGACATATTGGCAAATGGGTTTGCTACCATGGTCATGGTGCCAATTTTCTCTTCGATTAAATCACCTAAGCCTTCAAGCGCTGCAACACCACCCGCTAAAACAATCAGGTCAACATCGTTATATTGGCTTGAAGAGAAGAAAAACTGCAAAGAGCGAGTTACCTGTTGAACGACGGCATCCTTAAATGGCTCAAGCACTTCAGATTCATAGTCATCAGGCAGGCCACCCTGCTTTTTAGCAAGGCCCGCTTCTTCTGCGGATAGACCATAGCGGCGTTGAATTTCTTCGGTTTGTTGCTTACCGCCAAATAACTGCTCACGGGTATAAACAGTTTTACCATCCACCAGCACACTGAGGGTCGTCATGGTGGCACCGATATCAACCATTGCCACAACCTGGCCATCCTGATGCTCAAGCTGCTCCGCAATCAAAGAGAAGGCGCGCTCCATGGTATAGGCTTCAACATCGACCACCTTGGCGGTCAAATCTGCTTTTTCTAATACATCGACACGCAAATCAACATTTTCGCGTCGACAGGCCGCCAGTAAAACTTCCATCTGCTCAGGGTTGCTCTTAGACACCCCTTGCACTTCAAAATCGATGGATACTTCTTCAAGCGGGTAAGGAATATATTGATCGGCTTCTAGGGAGATTTGAGTTTCTAAGGCATCCTCAGACAGCCCGGAGGGCATTTCGATAACCTTAGTGATTACCGCAGACCCCGCAACCGCCACTGCGGCGAGCTTCTCTTTGCTCTTGGATTGCTGTACCACGGCCCTAACCGCATCGGCAACCCCATCAGGATCATTGATGTTTTTTTCCACCACCGAGCCAGGCGGCAAGGCTTTCACGGCGTAGCTTTCCACGCGATAACTGTCCCCTTGCCGGCTAAATTCCAGCAATTTCACAGCGGTGGAGCTTATATCCAGACCAATGAGTGGCTTGGCCTTGGACTCCAAGAATCCCAGAATGCCCATTTTTTCAATCAATATCCGTGACTTATGAGATAATCATGTTATAGCACTTGAACTGTGTGCTGCAACAACCTTTGTCATAGGTAATGGCTTAAAAAGCACTTATAATGCCCCTTTCTTGGCAAATTGCCGACTATTACCGTTTAAGAATTAAATACATGCGAAATTCTCTCTTCCGCCTTACCTTCTGGCTAGCCGTATGTGGCAGCGGTGCCATTATTGCAGGACTAGCCGCGTTTTACCTGTATTTAAGCCCGAAATTGCCCTCAGTTGAGAGTCTTCGGCACGTAAAACTACAAACTCCGCTGAGGGTTTATTCCAGCGATGGTTTACTAATCGGAGAATTTGGCGAAAAGCGCCGTACCCCCATCCGACACCCAGATATACCAGAGCTATACACTAAAGCCCTGTTAGCTGCAGAAGACGACCAATTTTATTCCCACAATGGTGTCTCAATTCGCGGACTACTCCGCGCGGCTTCACAAATTGTCAGCTCCGGCCACATTCAATCGGGTGGCAGCACCATCACTATGCAGGTGGCCCGCAACTTCTTCCTAACTCGCCAACAAACCTTTGCCCGTAAATTCAATGAAATCTTGCTGGCCTTGCAAATTGAGCGTGAACTCAGCAAAGAAGAGATTCTAGAGCTTTACGTCAATGTTATCTTTTTAGGCAACCGCGCCTACGGTATTAATGCAGCGGCTGAAGTTTACTATGGTAAACCCTTGAGTGAATTAAGTTTAGCTCAATTAGCAATGATTGCAGGATTACCTAAAGCGCCATCCACATTTAACCCAATTGCCAACCCAGAACGGGCGCTAATTCGCCGCAATTGGATTCTTGGTCGCATGCTGTCATTAGGCTATATCGACCAAAACCTCTATGACGCCACCATCAATGAGCCAGTAACGGCCAGTGTGCATGGCATCAAGGTTGATTATCACGCCCCCTATGTCGCCGAAATGGCCCGCCGCCAAGCAATCGATATATACGGTAATGGCGCCTACACTGATGGCCTCAAGGTTTACACCACTATCAATAGCAAGCTACAAGAACGCGCCCAACAAGCCGTGATCGACGGACTTATTGCCTACGATCAACGCAAAGGTTTTCGCGGCCCAGAGCAACACTGGCCAGCCAGCTTTATCGACCCAAGTGTCACTGATGTTACAGATTTCAATAATCTAGACCTAGCCGCATGGCAAGACGCCCTTGAAAACCTAAGCCGCTACGGAGGCCTAGAGCCAGCCGTGGTGGTGCAAGTTTTCGAGCAACAGATTAGAGCTTTGCTAGCCAATGGCGACATTGTTGATATTGAGTGGGAGCAAGGACTGCGCCAAGCAAGAGCTTTTAAAACAGAAAATGCTCGCGGCCCGAGGCCTAAGCTCGCGACCAATATTGTCGCTGTCGGAGATGTTGTTCGCCTACGCCCGGAAGCCGAAGGTAATTGGCGCTTTAGCCAAGTGCCAAAAGCTCAAGCCGCGCTTATCGCTTTGAACCCCAAAGACGGAGCCATTATTTCTATGGTTGGTGGTTTCGACTTCGCACAAAGCCACTTTAACCGCGTCACCCAAGCCAAGCGCCAGCCTGGCTCAAACTTCAAGCCATTTGTGTATACCACCGCACTAGAGCATGGCATGACGCCCGCCAGCATTATTAACGATGCACCTATCGTATTTGAAGACGCCAATCTTGAAAGCACCTGGCGCCCCGAAAATGATGGTGGCAAATTCTACGGACCGACTCGATTGCGACAAGCTCTATACCGCTCGCGCAATCTAGTTTCTATCCGAGTTTTACGCAATATTGGTATTCGCAATGCAATCAAAGGCATGGACCGATTTGGTTTTGAGCCAGCGCTATTACCCAAAGACCTTTCATTAGCTCTCGGTAGTTATGCGCTTACCCCATTAGAAATTGCTACCGGTTATGCGGTATTCGCCAATGGCGGCTTCAAAGTTGAACCCTACTTATTGATCAGCATGGTTGATGTGAATGACGAAGTTATTTACCAAGCCAACCCTGCAACGGCCTGCCCCCAATGTGAACAAATGACTTTGGTCGAGGACGATCTAGAGCTTGCCCAATCAGAAACGGACTCTGATGGCGAAACTTTAGCAGCCCAAAGCAGCGAACAAGCTAAGACTCAAGACGAAACCACCGACAAAAACGAAGCCAACTCAGCAGCCACAAACAACAATCTATTGGATGCTGAACTTGCCGCCGAGCTTGCCTCTGAACTGGCCGCTCTCGGAGAAAACATACCCGCTACAGAAGAAAGTGCAGAAACCAATACCGAGCCTGCATTTGTAGCGCCAGCCAATCCAGCCGAAAGAGTGCTTAGCCCTCAGGTTGCTTATCTAATAAACTCTATGCTGCAAGATGTCATCCGTAAAGGCACCGGCACTGCCGCCAAAAGCTTAGGGCGCAATGACCTAGCCGGTAAAACAGGAACCACAAACGGCCCTCGCGATGCTTGGTTCTCTGGCTACAACAGCGAATTAGCAGTAACAACTTGGCTCGGCTTCGATCAAAACCTGATGTTAGGACGCCGCGAATACGGCGGCTCGGCCGCACTACCCATTTGGATTGATTACATGCGTACCGCCCTTAAAGATGTAGCGGAGAGCAAGCGCCCGCAACCCGAAGGGATTATCACCGTACGCATCGACCCCAAAACAGGTGAGCGAGCTAACATCAATACCATTGGCGCTATATACGAAAGCTTTAGGACAGAAAATGCTCCAGAACTTTTGCGTCAAGAAAGTATTGGTAGCAGTGAGAGCGATGAGGCGCTGCCAGAAGAATTGTTTTAAGAGACAGTAAAAACAAAAAAGCCCGACAAGATAAGCACTACTTATCTTGTCGGGCTTTTTACTTTTTAGAGCAGCCAATTACAAGTAGCCACGAAAAACGACTACCAAAGCATAGGCTTACTTAATATCAGCCATCGATCTAAGCGGGTAATGTGAAGGGTAAGGCAAGCGAGCCACACCAGTATCAACCGCAGCTTGGGCAACTGCAGCAGCTACCGCGCCCAACAAACGCTCATCGGTTGGCTTAGGCAAAATATACTCTCGGCCAAAGCTTAATTCTGCGCCGCCATAAGCAGCAGACACTTCCTCTGGCACCGACTGCTTCGCCAATTCGCGAATAGCCTCGACAGCAGCAAGCTTCATTTCCTCATTAATTTCCTTGGCGCGTACATCTAAGGTGCCACGGAACAAGAACGGGAAACACAAAACATTGTTTACCTGGTTCGGATAATCCGAGCGACCTGTGGCCATAATCAAATCATCACGAGCAGCATTCGCCAACTTCGGATCAATCTCAGGATCTGGGTTGGAGCAAGCAAAAACCACTGGATTAGCAGCCATCGATTTCAACTGATCCGCAGACAATAGGTTTGGTCCTGACACCCCCAAGAATGCATCAGCACCCTCAATAGCATCATCTAAAGTTCTTGCATCAGTTTCATGAGCAAAAACTTCTTTGTATTCGTTTAGGTGATCGCGGCCTGCGTAAATAACACCCTTACTGTCCAGCATGGTGATATTTTCAGGCTGAGCACCCGCGCTAATCATTAGTTTGCAGCAGGCCTGTGCCGCAGCACCGGCACCCAAACAAACAATTTTGGCCTCAGAAATAGTTTTACCTTGAATCTCCAAAGCGTTCATCATGCCGGCCACAGTAACAATCGCGGTACCATGCTGGTCATCATGGAAAATTGGCACCTGACAACGCTCGATCAAGGTTTTCTCAATCACAAAGCATTCTGGCGCTTTAATATCCTCTAGGTTAATACCGCCATAGGTATTGGCGATCCGCTCAACCGTATCAATAAAGGCTTCGGGTGATTCTGCGTCGACTTCAACATCTACCGAATCAATACCGGCGAAACGCTTAAACAGTAGACTTTTGCCTTCCATTACCGGCTTACTCGCCAATGGACCTAAATTACCCAAGCCTAAAATGGCGCTACCATCAGTGATAACCGCGACCAGATTACCTTTTAAGGTGTACTTAAAAGCATTCTCTGCATCTTTGGCAATTTCGCGAACTGGCTCAGCCACACCTGGGCTATAAGCCAATGAAAGATCTTCTTGGGTTTCCGCCGAAGTACTCAATTCGATACTGAGCTTTCCGGGACGGGGGAAGGCGTGATAATCCAGCGCCGCTTTTTTCAAATCGTTTGACATGGTCCCAACCACTATTGCTATGTTTGTGTTTGCAAAGCGACAGGCAAGTGCACTATGACACCTGTTCACTATTGCTGAATATTGTAATTATTTCCCGCGAAGCTCTGACGGCTTTTCAGACAGGTCTAGGAAGCATACTCCCAGCATATAAAGCCATCAATAACAATTGTAACCACAATCGCGGTGTTAGCGACCATTGATTACATTAAATAGCCTTATAGCTAGGTTAAATTGGCCTAAATGCCGCATTATTTGAACGAGCAATAATCAATATTAGTCAGGAAGATAAATAGACAAACGCAAAATAACTGAAAAAACATTAGCTTACAGATAAGAGAGCGGGCTTTTCTCACCCCTAAAGCAGAGCATCAAACTCATAAGGTGAAACAAGAAAACGTTTTTCAAGGCATAAAAAAACCCCTTGTGAATCTCACAAGGGGTTTTTCTTGCAGCAAATAAATTTGCTGCCGGCTGCTTACAAGAATTACTTCTTGATGCGGCTACCGAAACGCTTCTTAAAGCGATCGATACGACCACCGGTATCAACAACTTTCTGCTTACCAGTGTAGAAAGGGTGACACTCTGAACATACGTCCAAGTGTAGGTCTTTGCCCAAAGTAGAGCCAGTCTTGATGGTGTTACCGCAAGAACAAGTAGCGGTAATCTCACCGTAATTCGGATGGATATCAGCTTTCATAGTGTGCCTCATTAATTAATCTTGTTCCCGCCACTCAGTCAATGCTAAGCACGGAAACCCTATAAAGCGCTTTTAGGCCAGCCGCAGCGGCCAAAAAATAGACGGCGCATACTAACAGAACAAGGCCAGAACGCAAGCAAAAATAAAGCTTTAGCCCAATATCCGCCTAGCCTAGAGGAAATATCCATTCAGATTGGAATAAAACGGCCTCTGCTCCTTATAATGCAGCTACAGCAAGCAAGACACCCGAACTAGCTCGGCGATGTCCAGATCGTTACTCAAGGGTACTCCAAACAACGCCATGCCAGACCCAAGCCATCAACACCGCATTATTAGGGTTGCCCTACCCGTACCGCTGCGCAAGCTCTTCGACTATATTGGCGAAGCGGGCCAAGATTACCCCATCGGCGCCAGAGTAAAAGTGCCATTCGGGCCTCGCCAACTGATTGGGGTTGTCATTGAGCAAAGCCATCAAAGCGAGCAAACCCTAGCCAAGCTCAAAAACGCTGGCCCAGCACTCGATGATGACAGCCTAGTACCCGAAGAAATTCGCCAATTACTCTCTTTTTGCAGTAGCTATTATCAATGCCCCATTGGGGAGGCCTATAGCACGGCCCTGCCAAAACTCCTCCGCCAAGGCGAGGCAGTGAGCCTGCCAAAGCACGAATACCTTCAGTTAAGCCAAGAAGGCTTAGGACTCCCTGTTGGCGGGCTCAGCAAGGCACGCAAGCAAGCCGCTTTACTTAGCGCATTACAAGAACAAGGAAAGCTTGATAAAACCGATTTGAAGAGGCTCTGCATCAGCAATAGCGTGGTCAAGGCCATGCTGGATAAAGGCCTTCTGAACTGGCAAAGCGAGCAGCTCCCTACCATTGCCGCAGGTGATCAGCAAAAACAAGCTCCATTGTCATTAAACGAGGAGCAAGAGGCGGCTCTGGAGCAGTTACGTTATCAGCAATTTGCCTGCTACCTGCTCGAAGGGACGACAGGCAGTGGTAAGACCGAGGTGTATTTACAAGCCATCGCCGAAGTACTGCGCGAAGGCCGCCAAGCCTTGGTATTAATCCCTGAAATTGGACTCACACCGCAAACCCTTGGGCGCTTTCAGAACCGATTCAAGTGCCCCATCGTTGCAATCCATTCTGGCCTTAATGATAAAGAGCGATTGCAAGCCTGGGGTATGGCCAAGACAGGTCAAGCCGGCATTATCATTGGCACCCGCTCAGCAATTTTCACACCGCTGTATCGTCCGGGAATTATCATCATTGACGAAGAGCATGATCTCTCGTTCAAGCAACAAGATGGGGTGCGCTATTCAGGCAGAGATCTAGCGATATTTAGAGCGAAAAAAGCCAATATCCCGATCATGTTGGGCACCGCAACCCCGAGCTTAGAAAGCTTGCACAATGCCATACAGGGTCGTTACGAGCATTTACGGCTTACTCGCCGCGCAGGTGCCGCCAAACCACCGGCCATCAGTGTTGAAGACATAAAACAAAAAACCTTGATCGGTGGCCTCAGCCAAAACAGCCTAGATTCCATCGCAAATACACTCGCAGCAGGCAATCAAGTTTTAGTCTTTTTAAACCGACGCGGATTCGCCCCTAGCTTAATCTGCCACAATTGTGGCTGGGTAGCAGAGTGTCGTCACTGCAGCGCCAGAATGACTTTGCACAAAGCCCAGCATCAAATGCGCTGCCATCATTGCGAAGCCAGCATGGCGCAACCACAGCAATGCCCAGATTGCTTTAGCCGCGAATTAATTAGCCAAGGCTATGGCACTCAACGCAGTGAAGAAACCCTGCAAGAGCATTTCCCTGACACCCAAATCATCCGCATCGACCGTGACAGCACCCGTAAAAAACAGGCCATGCATGAACTATTGCAGGAAGTCGATCAAGGCCAGCCCTGTATTTTGTTAGGCACCCAGATGTTAGCCAAGGGCCATCACTTTCCCAATGTCACTCTCGTCGTCATTGTGGATGCCGATGGTGGTCTTTTCAGCGGCGACTTTCGTGGCCCAGAAAGAATGGGCCAGCTGATTACCCAAGTAGCTGGGCGAGCTGGGCGCGCTGAAAAGCCCGGCAAAGTCATCATCCAAAGCCATAATAAAGACCACCCCCTGCTGGAAACACTACTGCACAAGGGTTATCACTTGTTTGCACGACAGATATTGCGGGAGCGACAACTGGCCTACATGCCACCCTATAGGCACCTAGCCCTGCTACACTGTGATGCCCGTGACGGCTTGCAGGCAGAGTCGTTTTTGCAAAATATGCGTCAATGGCTAGAGCAATACGCCCCCCCAACACCAGAGCAAATCTACCTAGGCCCATTTGCAGCCCCAATGGAAAAGCGCAAACAAATGTATCGTTACCAACTGCAATTTAACTGCGAAAGCCGCCGCCATATGCAACAAATACTGAACTTAGTTGGTCAATACTTGGATCAGAGCAAGTTGCCAAACCATATTCGCTGCTCCCTGGATGTCGATCCCCTAGACATGATGTAGAATGTCGGGTTTTCGCGGCTCCATCAAAGACGGGCCGCCCGGTAGTTAGTAAGCAGTTCAAGGACCCCATGAGCCAGGATTTCGCCAAGAAAAAGCGCAGCACAAGCACCCGCAGCAATTCACGTAGCAACTCAAACTCTCGAAGTAATTCTCGAGGTTCAGCGGGCGGCAATAAGCGTCGCAGCAGTAAAAAAGCACAGAGCCGCAGCGCTAGCGGCTGGCTATGGTTCCTTAGCGGCGGCCTGCTGGGCAGCCTCGCCACATTCTTAATATTCCTAAGTGGCGTTATCCCCATACCTCAGAACGAGACAACAAAACAGGCTAGCAGCAAACAGCCCGCCGCCGAAGAAAAGAGCATCCCACAACCGCGCTTTGATTTTTACGAACTGTTAAAAGAATCTGAAGTTGTCGTAGAAAAGTCGCCAGACAGCTACGATGGCGGCGGCCTACGCCAGCAGAAAGATATGGAGTTTTTACTGCAAGTTGGCTCTTTTCGCAGCGCCAAGGATGCAGATCGCCTACATGCCAAACTGGCATTATCAGGTTTCGACAGCCAAGTTGAAGAAGTAAAAGTGCGCAATGGCAGCATTTGGCATCGCGTCTTAGTGGGCCCTTATGCAAGTAAGTCGAAGCTGGCCAATACTCGCGGTAAGCTCATCAGCCAGGGTATCGAAACCTTAGTCATCGAGCGCGAAGCACGAAAATAGACAGCCAGCATGGCTGCGTGATAACCCAAACCCACCGTCACGCAGCCAAATGGCTCCGCAACAATTTACCTTCCTTTGCACAGCACTAGTCCTTTACCGCTTGAAAAGCCACAATATTGCCCATACTTAAAGAGGTAATCGCCAAGCTTTTTTTGGCAATCAACCCCCTTAGAAGGACGTCCCGTGGAACAATATCGAGGCACAACTATTCTATCCGCTCGTCGCAATGGCAAAGTAGTTATTGGCGGCGACGGCCAAGTATCAATGGGCAATACCGTGATGAAAGGTAATGCTCGCAAAGTCCGTCGTCTACACGGCGGCAAAGTTATCGCTGGCTTTGCTGGTGGCACCGCTGATGCATTCACCCTATTTGAGCGCTTTGAAGCCAAGCTAGAAGCCCACAACGGGCAACTAGTAAGGGCCGCCGTTGAGCTGGCCAAAGACTGGCGCTCAGACCGAGCCCTGCGCAAACTTGAAGCTCTATTGGCTGTCGCCAATGAGGAAGCTTCTTTAATCATTACAGGTAATGGCGATGTGATTCAGCCGGAAGACGATCTAATCGCGATTGGCTCTGGCGGCCCCTTTGCTCAATCTGCCGCCCGCGCACTGCTGGACAACACTGAGATGGAAGCTATCGACATCGTTAAGCAAGGCCTAAAGATTGCCGGTGACATCTGTGTGTACACCAACCAGAACCATACCATTGAAGAACTGGAATACTGAGTAAGACCATGTCCCAAATGACACCTAGAGAAATTGTTCACGAGCTGGACAAACACATCATCGGTCAAAAAGATGCCAAGCGTGCAGTCGCCATTGCCCTGCGCAATCGCTGGCGCCGCATGCAGCTCGACGAAGAGTTGCGTAACGAAATTACCCCAAAAAACATTTTGATGATTGGTCCAACAGGCGTGGGTAAAACCGAAATTGCCCGCCGTCTCGCCAAGCTCGCTAATGCGCCATTTATTAAAGTAGAAGCCACCAAGTTCACCGAGGTGGGCTATGTCGGCCGCGATGTTGAATCTATTGTTCGCGACCTAGTCGATATGTCGATCAAGATGTATCGCGAGCAGGAAAAAACCAAAGTTGAGCACCGCGCTTACGAGGCCGCTGAAGATCGCATTTTGGATGCTCTACTACCTCCAGCACGCGGCGAAGACCTGAGCGAAAAAGCCGAAACTGGCACCCGCCAAATCTTCCGCAAAAAGCTGCGCGAAGGTGAGCTGGATGATAAAGAAATTGAGCTCGAACTTTCTGCCACACCGGTAGGCGTAGAAATCATGGCGCCTCCTGGCATGGAAGATATGACCAGCCAGTTGCAAAATATGTTTTCCTCAATGAACACCGGGAAAACTAAAAAGACCAAGCTCACCGTCAAACAAGCATTAAAGCAGCTGCAAGACGAAGAAGCCGCCAAGCTCATTAACGAAGAAGAAGTTAAAGCCAAAGCCATCACTGCTGCCGAGCAAAACGGTATTGTTTTTATTGACGAGATCGATAAAGTTGCCAAGCGCCAAGAAAACTCTGGCGGTGATGTTTCCCGCGAAGGTGTACAACGCGATCTGCTACCGTTAATTGAAGGCTGCACCGTTAGCACCAAACACGGCATGATTAAAACCGATCACATTTTGTTTGTTGCATCAGGCGCATTCCACCTGTCCAAACCTTCGGATCTCATTCCAGAACTGCAAGGCCGCTTACCCATTCGCGTAGAACTTGAAGCTTTGAGCGCTGCCGACTTCGAGCGCATCTTAGTAGAGCCAAGTGCTTCTCTTACCGAGCAGCAAAAAGCTCTACTGGCTACTGAAGGCCTAGAACTCAACTTCAGCGATGATGGTATTCGCAAGATTGCCGAAACGGCCTTCGATGTAAACGAGCGTACTGAGAATATCGGCGCCCGACGTCTGCACACTGTATTAGAGCGTTTATTGGAAGAAATTTCCTTTGACGCTAGCGACACGCAAGGCCCACTCAATATTGATGCGGATTACGTTAGCAAAGCGCTTGGTGAATTAGCACAAGACGAAGACCTCAGCCGCTTCATTTTGTAAGCTCACAAGCCAGCAAGCAAAAAAAGGCAGTGCATGCACTGCCAGAGCGGGAACTACAAAGCCAGCGACAGCACTTGGCTGCTGCGCTGGTAATCTTCCGCTAACATTGAGAGGGAAACTTGCTGCCTTTTATTCACCACTTCTCCAACCAATATCACCGCCGGCCCTAACAACTCCTGATGTTGCATGTCACTCTCCATGCCCCCCAATGTACTGCAAATCACTTTCTGCTGAGCCAATGAACCATTATCGACTATCGCCATAGCCGTTTCTTTAGGCATTCCAGCTCGAATTAACTGCTCAGCGATTTCCGTGACTTTTGATAGCCCCATATAAAAAACCAATGTGCCGCGCTGTTGTGCCAAAGCTTTCCAATCCACAGGGCTGCCATCTTGTTTACGCTGCGCAGTAACAAAGGTTAATGACTGCGCGCAATCACGATGGGTTAATGGGATACCAGAGTATGCTGCGCAGCCACTCGCGGCGGTTACCCCAGGAATAATTGCAAAGGGAATACCATGTTCGCTAAGCAACTCTGTTTCTTCGGCCAAGCGCGCAAAGACGCTAGGATCTCCACCTTTTAGACGCAGAACAGTTTTTCCTTCCTTGGCTTTTTTCAAAATGAGATTACCAATCTCCGCTTGAGAAAGACTATGCTGTGCGCAACGTTTGCCTACATAAATAGCCTCTGTCTGTTTTGGAAAATACTGAAACAAAGCATCATTCACCAAGGCGTCATACAAGATCACCTCAGCGCTTTGTAAAACACGGTGGGCTTTTAGCGTTAATAGCTCTGGATCCCCACAGCCTGAGCCCACAAAATATACCCGTCCACCGCCACTACCCAAATGATCCCGCACAGTCGAACCAGAAACAGTAAATTTCGCTGAATTAACTTGCCCCATAATTACCTCTAAACGCTGACCCTGACTATTTGATCTTGCGGGCTAGCATGTTGTTTAAGCAACGCAGACAATTCAGTTTTGCATGATCCACAATTCGTACCACAGGACAGACGCTCTCCTAGGGCAACTACTGAAGCAGCACCCTTAGCAATCTCATCGACTATGGTTTTTTCATGCACATTAAAACAGCTGCACACTTTGCGTCCTTTTAAAAAACTCTGCTCAGGTTTGGCCAATAGCACCGAATTAACGCTTTCTGGACTACTGCCTTCAGCCAACATTAGCTCTTCAAGCCAGGCCTTAGGTAAATTCACATGCTGATTTGATGCGAAGGCAAGCAGCTCACACCGCTCTTCACGAAGACAGTAAATATTTTCACTGTTAAGCAAACGGTGGCCGAGCCACTGAGCATCGCCTTCGCTTAATTTCTTAATCAGGGCGACGGCTCGATCAAGCTCTTGATTCATTGCCAGATAATAGTGAAAGCCTGCCTCACCACGGCTCTTTAGATAAAAACTATCGGCAGGCAGCGCCCCTAAATCCAAAGGGCGGCGACTATAGATTTGTATATGAGATTCATAACTGATTTTACTTAGCGCCACCGCAGCCTGTTTTAGTTCGGGCTGCCCCGACAGGGGATCGACAACGCTGTCATAGAGATTGCTCACATTGGCGGAAGAGGCAAACTGTTTCGACCAATGAATAGGCATAAAACACTGTCCTTCGCACATCGCCTCTGATATCTGCACAAAGGCCGTTACCGAGCCCACCTTGGATCGCGCGCGTAATATGTCTCCGGCCTTAACCCCTAATTTTTCAGTATCTTTTTTTGCTAGATAAATATAGGGGCGATCGATGTGCCCGCTTAAGGACGCGGATTTACCACTGCGGGTCATGGTGTGCCATTGATCACGAATGCGCCCAGAGTTTATCAGCCAAGGAAATTCAGCACTGGAATTCTGTACTGGTTGGCGGGGCTGCACGGCATAAAGCTTAGCTTTCTTTGAGGCCGTACTGAAGCGAGCGTCTTTAAATGCTCTTTTACTTTCCTGACGTTCATTAAAAGGCCATCGGCGTGGTTTAAACTGATCATACTGAGTAATGCTTAAACCCTGCAAAGCCGAGAGATCGAGCTGGCGTTGGCCATTATTTTCAAAAGCCGTTAAACCTACCCACTCGTTAAACACCTCAGCCGGATGCTGATAATCAAAGCCCTCAAAACCCATCGCCTGGGCTACTTCGCTGATAATCTTCCAGTCGTGCTTCGCTTCACCGGGCGGCAAAATCAAACCACGCTGACGGGATATCAGGCGCTCGGAATTTGTCACTGTACCGTTTTTTTCCAACCAGGCACTCGCCGGGAGCAGCACATCGGCATAATCCAACATATCGCTATTGCTGGCACATTCAGAGACCACCAGAAAATCCAGAGCCTCTAGCGCTTCAACAATTTTGGGGCGATTTGGCATACTCACTAAAGGGTTAGTCGCCATCACCCAAAGCGCTTTAATTTTTCCTGCCGCTATGTCGTCAAATAGGTCGACGGCCATTTTCCCCGGCTGGCTTGCCATAGTAGGCGAACCCCAGTAGCGTTGCACTGTGTCACGGTGTTCGGGGTTTTGGATATCCATATGGGCCGCCAGTTGATTGGCTAAGCCGCCCACCTCACGCCCGCCCATCGCATTGGGCTGACCGGTAATTGAAAATGGCCCGCAGCCCTCACGCAGTATTTTACCCGAGGCTAGGTGGGCATTAATAATACTCTGACATTTATCAGTGCCCGAAGAAGATTGATTAATACCCATCGAATAAAAACTAATGGCTTTATCAGCATGCAAAAACAGCTGATAAAAGCTATCCAAATCTGATTCGGCAAGGCCACAGTATTGCGCGGTTTTACTCAAACTCCACTCACTGGCCGCCTGCAAAGCCTCTATAAAGTTTTCACAGTGGTTTGAGATAAACGCCTCATCTAAACCATCCCGCTGGGATAAGTAATCGAGCAAGCCATTGTATAAAGCCGCATCACTGCCGGGAGCCAGAGGCAAATGTAGATCGGCAAGCTCAGCGCTTGGGCTGCGCCGCGGATCAATAAGTACCACTTTCATCTCAGGGCGCAAGCGCTTCGCTCGCTCCATGCGCTGATATAAGACCGGATGGGTCCAGGCCGCATTGGAGCCAATCAGCACCAGCAGGTCGGTACTCTCTAAATCTTCATAACTGCACGGTACAACATCTTCACCAAAGGCGCGCCTATAAGCCGAGACCGCTGATGACATACACAGGCGTGAATTAGTATCGATATTGGCCGAACCTATATAGCCCTTCATTAATTTGTTGGCGAGATAATAATCTTCTGTAAGGATTTGCCCGGATACATAAAACGCCACAGCATCAGGGCCATGCGTATCAATAATCGATTTAAATTCACTGGCTACTTTACCCACGGCCTCAGGCCAAGTCACAGCCTGCTTATTAACCATTGGCTGCAACAAGCGATCCTCATGGCCTATCGTTTCCAGCAGATGCCGCCCTTTTACACACAGCCGGCCATAATTCGCTGGGTGCTCGGGCGTACCCCGCAAGGATTTTGGCACGCCCCCCTCAAACTCAATATCAACACCACAGCCTACACCACAATAAGCACAGACAGTTTGCGCCAAAGCAGAGGCCTCTCTGGCAATAATCGCCCCGGGATTATTCATTAGGGCTCCATCGCTGCCGCTAGTTGAACCAAATCGCCCAGCAAACGTACCGGGTAGACAGTCAGCTGGACATCACTGTCATCCAAGCACTGGCCACTCAATAAGGAGAAACGCTGCTTGTACAGCGGGGAAGCGACCACAGGTTCATCTGATACCGAACCAATCATGCCCCTGCTCATTACATTCGCAGCACCAACGGGGTCAAAATTCCCAATCGCATACAGTTCTTGCTCCCCTCGCGTGATTTGAAAAATAGCTACTTGGGTATTGCCAAGGCGTACACAGATACCCGAATCCTTAACCAAGTCAGCTCGCGTACATACATCAATCCACTGATCAGCATTCATCATTTATTCTCCTAAGCGAGTTCTTTTTCAGGCTCATCCTCACTCGCAACGACTGTTGAGCGGGGAGATATTTGTTCGCGAACCCGAATAAACTGAATACTGTCATCAGGCTCATCACTGTTCACAAAGGATCTAAAGCGCTTGAGCGCCTCTGGATTTTCAAGAGTGGTTTTCCATTCGCACTGGTAGGCTCCTACTATGTGCGTCATTTGCTTTTCTAATTCATTGGCAAGGCCAAGGGAATCTTTGATTACTACTTGTTGCAGATAATCCAAGCCACCTTCTAGGTTCTCCATCCATACAGATGTGCGCTGCAGTCGATCGGCCGTGCGCACATAGAGCATCAGCATACGATCGATATAACGAATTAGGGTTTCATCATCGAGATCCGTGGCAAATAAATCGGCATGGCGCGGGCGCATTCCACCATTACCACAGACATAAAGATTCCAACCATTTTCCGTGGCGATCACCCCAACATCTTTACTCTGTGCTTCAGCGCATTCACGGGTACAGCCAGAGACTGCCATTTTAATTTTATGGGGTGCACGCAGCCCCTTATAACGATTCTCCAGATAGATAGCCATGGCAACGCTGTCTTGCACACCATAGCGACACCAGCTTTCACCTACACAGGATTTTACCGTGCGCAGTGATTTACCGTAGGCATGCCCAGTTTCGAATCCCGCGTCAATTAACTCGGCCCAAATAGGTGGCAGCTGCTCTAAGCGTGCGCCAAATAAATCGACTCGTTGGCCACCGGTAATCTTTGTGTAGAGATCGTATTTCTTAGCAACTTGACCAAGCACAATGAGTTTCTCCGGTGTAATTTCACCTCCGGCAATACGGGGCACCACGGAATAGCTGCCGTCTTTTTGCATATTCGCTAGATAAGTATCATTGGTGTCTTGCAAGGGCACATGTTGTTCAGCCAAGATATATTCATTCCATTGCGAAGCCAAAATTGAACTCACTGCTGGCTTACATATATCACAACCCATGCCTTTACCATGGCGGTCGAGTAAGTCATCAAAGCTCTTGATTTGCTCGACCCGCACAATGTCAAACAGCTCTTGGCGACTAAAGGCAAAGTGCTCGCAGATATCGCTGCTAACTTCAACACCACGCTGCTCTAAAGTCGTATCGACAACTTTCTTTAGTAGTGCCGAGCAACCGCCACAGCCGGTACTGGCCTTGGTGCAATCTTTAACCGCCCCAATATCACAGGCACCACCATCGATAGCCGCGATCACATCGGCCTTAGAAACATTATGACAGGAGCAAATGGAAGCTGAGTCTGGCAGGGCATCAACCCCCAGCGTTGGCGCGCCTTCGGCTATCGGTAGAATCAAGGCTTCGGGTGCATCCGGAAGCTCGATGGAATTCAAGCAATACTGCAGCAAATTATCGTAGTCACTGCAGTCACCGACCAATACGGCGCCCAAAAGTTTTTTGCGATCAGCACTGACAACGATCTTTTTGTAAATAGATTCAGGCTGGTTCTCATAGGTATAACTAAGACTACCTTCGGTATTGCCGTGGGCATCACCGATGGAACCCACATCAACCCCCATCAGTTTTAGCTTGGTGCTCATATCGGCGCCGCTAAACAAGGGCTGCTCACTGGCCTGGGTTAGCTGCGCAGCAGCCACCTTCGCCATTTGATAGCCTGGGGCAACCAAGCCATAAATGCGCTGCTGCCACAAAGCGCACTCACCCACCGCATAGATACTGGAATCGGAAGTTTGGCAGGCATCGTTGACGACGATACCACCGCGCGGCCCCACTTCAAGCTCACAACATTTTGCCAACTCATCATGAGGGCGAATGCCCGCTGAGAATAGAATTAAATCGGTTTCTAGTTCGCTGCCATCGGCGAAACACATTTTGTAACGACAACTGTCTCCGGCGATGATTTTTTCGGTAGCTATAGAGGTATGCACCGACACACCAAGCTCGGCAATTTTTTCTTTAAGTAAATCACCACCGGCTGCATCAAGCTGCACGGCCATCAACTGTGGCGCAAATTCCACCACATGTGTCTCCAAGCCTAGTTGCTTGAGAGCATTAGCGGCCTCTAAACCCAACAGGCCACCACCAACTACAACCCCGACCTTGCTTTGTGCCGCCGAAACAGAGATCGCTTCTAAATCTTCTATAGTGCGATACACCAAACAATGATCTTGATCGCCACCAGAAATGGGGGGCACAAAGGGGTAAGAGCCGGTCGCCAGCACTAACTTATCGTAGCTGTAGACCTCACCGGACTCAGTGGTCACTGATTTAAAAATACGGTCAATGGTTTTAACCTTGCTGTTACAATGAAATTTAACCTGCCATTGTTGATAGAGGTCGGCATCGCATAAAGCGAGATCATCGGCGGTTTTACCCGCAAAATACTCCGACAAATGTACACGGTCGTAAGCCAAACGGGGCTCAGCCGAGAGTACGGTAACACTCGCTTCCGGGTTATTTTTGATGACATTCTCAACAAGGTGATGGCCAACCATGCCGTTGCCCACCACAAGAATATTATTACTTTTCATGTTTACTCCCAGGCTAAATTTCTTTTGCGGTTTCTGGCTTTAGAATTTAGCGCCAAGCCACAGCCATAATTTATCGGTATCAACTTTTCCAGCAGCTACATCACCGGCTTCATAAGTCGCGTATTTGAGGCCCACTGAATATTTCTTTGCGAAGGGCATCACCACTTGAACGCCTAGCTCGCTACCTAGATCATTAAGCCCAGGGCTCGATTCATCAGCAGAGAAATCGTGATAAACCACCATCCATTTCGCGCTATCGACTTTACCTGCCAGCGACACATACACGTCTTCTAGGCCTTGCTTTGGGGTCCCAAGGAATTGATCTGTCCAGCCATTAAATTTGTGCAGCGTAGCAAGCGGCGTTGAGAAACCATATTGCCCGCCGTCAGAGCCTAAAAGCTCATAACCCAATTTTGCCGTAAGGCCTGATGCCTGCACTCCCAGCTCAAGCTTTTGATAATCTGCATCGAAATCTGAGCCGGCGGCCTTTTGAGTTTGCGTTGCGTATTCCAGATCGTAGAGAAACTTTATGTCATCGAAGCTTTGCTTACCTTTAAAGCTAAAGCCATAACTGTCATTAGTGGCGCCATTACCTTGATCAAGTTCGAGCATATAGCTATAGGCCACAAGCTTACCGATGGATGTTTGATAGGCGATGTTGATCAAGTGATCTTTTGAATCAATATCTTTTTCATCAGAAAAAATACGATTGCGCTTGCCGATATAGGCATAATTTAAGCTGAGGTCTTTATTGGCTTGATAAGACAGACTGAGCCCATCAAAGGTTTGCCTATCTTGTCTAAAGCCCACATGCCCAACGAAACGATGACCATCATAGGTCATTACTTGCCGACCAACTTTTGCTTTGAAGCCTTTGTTTTTGTATTGCACAAATGCCTGATCGACCTCTGTGGTTTCCGGATCAGCAATCACGGAAAACTGACGATTATCCCCAAGGGTATTATTGTAATCGTCCACGCCAAATAGAGATCGAGAGTCTTCCATGTCAATATGCGCCGAAAACCCTTCAACTACCTTTGTGCTAACACTGACTCGCGTTCGCAAAGTCAAGGCATCTGCATCTTGCAGGGCATTGCTCTGGTCGACACTCTCATAACGCATGCGCATATCAATATTGGCTTTGACAATCTCTTCAGCTATTACATTGACACTGCACACACTGGCCAATACAGACAGCAAGCACTTTGATTTTACATTCTTGATCTGTTGCATAATGGATTCCTAATTTTTCATCATGAAGCATTGCTAAGAGCTACCCTGGATTTATCCTTGGCTTTAATTGGCTCTACTTTTCGTTGTTTCTCATATAGAAACGTTAGCACTGCTGAGCGAAGATGGTTGTATTCACGATCTTCGGCTAGTGCCAGGCGATTGCGTGGCCGCTCGAGATTGACTTCTAGAATTTCACCGATGGTTGCTGCTGGCCCATTAGTCATCATAACGATGCGATCAGAAAGCAATACGGCCTCATCTACATCATGGGTAATCATGATCACGGTATTATTGAGCTCATCCTGGATTTCCATTAGTGAATCTTGCATATGCGCGCGAGTTAAGGCGTCCAGCGCACCAAAGGGCTCATCCATCAACAGCACCTGCGGCTGCATAGACAAGGCCCTTGCGATTCCAACACGCTGCTTCATGCCCCCAGATATTTCATCGGGCCTTTTATGCATGGCGTGCTCCATATGCACTAAGCGCAAGTTATGCTCGATCCACTCGGCCATTTCGGCTTTACTCATCTTGCCGGCAAAAACTTGTTTTACCGCCAGCTCGACATTTTCGTAGGCCGTAAGCCAGGGCAGCAAAGAGTGATTTTGGAACACTACCGCACGCTCTGGGCCCGGTTCGTTGACCTCTTTACCATCTAAAATGACGCCCCCCATACTGGCTTGATACAAACCCGCCACCACATTTAACACGGTTGATTTTCCGCAGCCTGAATGACCAATCAGTGAAATAAATTCACCTTGCTTGATTTTTAAGTCGACCGATTTAAGCGCAGTAAAGTCTCCTTTAGGCGTAGGGAACACCATGTCGATATTGCTGATATCTAGAAACGCTTGCATTACCTTAACTCCGTTGATTTATCCCAAGACAAGGCGCGCTGCAGTTGCAACATACTGCGATCTAATAAAAATCCGATAACGCCAATCACCAGAACAGCGGTCATAATCCGACTCAGAGATTGTGAACTGCCATTTTGAAACTCATCCCAAACAAACTTGCCCAGTCCCGGATTCTGCGCCAGCATTTCTGCAGCGATAAGCACCATCCAAGCAATACCCAGCGATAAACGCATGCCGGTAAATATCGCAGGAATAGAAGCAGGTATAACAATCTTTCTAACATGACTGAACGCCGGCAAACGCAAAACCTTACTGACATTGACCCAATCTTTGTTCAGCGATGCCACACCCACCGAGGTATTGATCACCATGGGCCAAAGACAACAGAGCGTTACCGTAACCAAAGAAACGATAAAGGATTTAGCAAACATAGGATCTGAACTGACATAAACCGCACTTACCACCATAGTTACCAAAGGCAACCAGGCCAGCGGCGAGACCGGCCTAAAAATTTGTATCACTGGGTTAACCGCGGTGTTGAGCTTCTCACTTAAACCAATGGCAATGCCTAGCGGAATCGCAACAAGCACCGCCAAAAGAAAGCCACTCATTACAGTAATTAAGCTGGTAGCGATTTGATCCAGAAAGGTTTCCTTACCCGTATAAGGCCTAATCTTCGCAGAGTAATTTGGATCTTGAGCTAAACGCTTGGCATTGCGTTCTTCTTGTCGCTGATAAAACGCGGCTTCTTTCTCACGCTCTTGTTGATGCTCGAGATAGAGATTTTGCAACTGTTCAGCAACTGCCTTCGGCCCTGGAAACGCGCCTAAGGAGGTATTGATGCTGCTAGCGGCCATCGACCACAACAATAAAAAGCCCACAATACCCAAGCCCGGCAGTAGCAGTGCCTTTAAAAAATTTTGAAATAGAGCAAGTACCAGAGCAAAGCAGAACCGCTCCTCACCGTCTTGCGTCAACTGGCGAATTACCGAAATCATAGTGTGCCCACCCACATTTATCGAGACATTACAGCGCGCCCTATAGGGCATCGCCTTGTTTCAAGCCAATCGTAAATTTATTGATGTAGTCGTTCGGCGTATTACCGTCGTAAACTAAGTTATCGATAAAGTGCTTTTGTGGCGCACGAAAACCTGTCTCGTTTGAAAAATCAGGAAACTCTGAGGCCATAGCCAATTTTTCGTCGATCAACGATTCAGCTGCTTTTTGGTAGATATCTGGGCGATAGACTTTCCTGGCAATATCTTTGTACCAACTGTCAGGTTTGTCTTCGCTGATCTGCCCCCAACGGCGCATCTGGGTTAAATACCAAATCGCATCAGAGTAATATGGATAGGTCGCGTTATAGCGGAAAAACACATTGAAGTCGGGCACCTTTCGCTTATCGCCTTTTTCATATTCGAAAGTACCCGTCATGCTATTGGCAATCACATCATAGTCGGCACCAACGTAATTCGACTGCGACAGAATTTTTACCGCTTCCGGGCGATTAGCATTATTGTTTTCATCTAACCATTTTGCGGCGCGAATCAGCGCGCGCGTTAAGCGTATAGTGGTATTGGGGTATTTCTCTGCAAAAGCTTCAGTAATACCGAAGACCTTCTCAGGGTTGTTTTTCCAAATTTCATAATCAGTGATAACTGGAACACCAATACCTTTAAACACAGCCTGCTGATTCCAAGGCTCACCTACGCAATAGCCATAGATGGTTCCCGCTTCTAAGGTGGCTGGCATTTGCGGCGGTGGTGTTACTGATAGTAAAGCCTCAGCATCAATTTTCCCCGAGGTGTCACCTTTGTGCGGCGCATAAAATCCAGGATGAATACCGCCAGCGGCAAGCCAGTAACGTAATTCATAGTTGTGGGTGGAAACTGGGAACACCATCCCCATATTAAAGGGCTTTCCAGCTGCATTATATTTATCCACCACTGGCTTTAAGGCATCCGCCTTAATCGGATGCTGAGGCCTGCCATCGGCCATTTTCGGAATATTGGGCTTCATTTGTTTCCAAATTTCATTGGAAACGGTGATGCCATTACCGTTTAAGTCCATGGAAAATGGAGTAATGATATTGGCTTTCGTACCATAACCAATGGTTGCCGCAATAGGCTGTCCAGCTAGCATGTGGGCACCGTCTAAGCGTCCATCAATCACACCATCTAGTAGAACTTTCCAGTTGGCTTGCGCCTCGATGGTGACATATAGCCCTTCGTCCTCGAAGTAACCTTTTTCATAAGCAATGGCTATTGGCGCCATATCCGTTAACTTAATAAAACCAAAGCGCAACTCTTCTTTTTCTGGGTAGCCTAGCTTTTGTGCCACTGCACTGTTTGCCGCAAAACAAGCGCCACCAATAATTGCGGCACTTTTCACCAAGCGACTCAACTGTTTAAGTAACATATAAATTCTCCAAAAAAAAAGCCCACAGAACATCACCAAGGATGGTGTTCTGCGGGCTTCGATGCCGAAATATCGTAAGACTGTGAATGCACTACAACGTTGTAGCTTTAGCTCATTTGCACACTAAGTTTCTTTCGTCTGTAGCGGCCTGTTTAGTAGAGTTAAACCAGGTCAATAAAGACTTGGCTCTCTCTTCACACTCGTTGTGATTATAAACATCATGAGATAATTATTAGATTTGCAAAGTCGATGCCAACTTTTCTAAACCCCCGATTTTGCTGATTCTTATCAAACTTTACTTAGATACATGAGCTAATTTTGAACCAACACTGTGCATGTCGCACAAGTATCAGGCATAAACCTCCCAAGCCCGCTCATAAATGTCTTCACGATAGGCCCTTCCTACGACATCAGAAAAGTCATCTCGACTTTTTATTTGACCTGCTCTTTGCATTTGCACCAATAGCCAGTCACCGTAGGAGGCCAACGGACTGAAATCTGATCGGTTTTCGATAGTAAGAAATTGATTATACTGCGGGACCTGGCGAGCTTGCTTTTGCGCATTGCCCAAACTAGCCCCAAGCAATGATGGCGCCACCACATCTAAAGACAAATCCAAATAATCTTGACGTGATAAAATCCGCGCCGCCTCCAATCGATTGGCGCTACTGCTTAACCACTGACAACTATCCCGCAATGCAGCCATCAATGCATAACAAGTGTCTGGCTTGCTTTCATACCAACAGTCAAGCAAACCCAGTACTTTTTCTGGGAAACTGGGCCAGATATCAGTAGCTGTCAACACCGTGCATGCATTGCCACTCCGAACGGCCTTGGTGTTCCACGGACTACTAACGCAAAAGCCATCAATATCACCGCACTGCAAAGCTGTCACCATCTGTGATGGTGGTAAAATAATGATCTCGATTCTTTCCAAGGAAACATCAAAGCTTCTAAACCAACTTAATAATTGATAATAGTGGCAGCTATAAGGATGAACCGCAGCAAAGCGTAAGCAGCGCTCGCCATCTTCGGCCAGCAGCTTTTCCAATACTCTCGCCGATAACGGCTGCAGCAACTCTGTTTTGCCATTGAGGCGACATATCTCATGCTGTAGATCATGTGAAATAGAGATAGCGTTCCCATTGCGACTGAGCACCATGGGCGTAATAAGCCGAGGGCCCTCGTTAAGCTTAATATTTTCAGCTAGCGGCATGGGCGCTAATAGCTGAGCAGCGTCGAGTATTCCAGCATAGAGTTTTTCCCTCAGGGTAGACCATGAATTCTGCATACAAAGCTGCACTTCAAGCCCATACCGATTGAAAAAGCCACATTCCTGCGCGACGACAAATGGGGCGCTATCACTCAATGGCATAATACCTAGCTGCAATACAGATTTTTCAGTCAATTTGGATTCTCCGTTTACTAGTCCTCTAACACCGAAGCGATAGATAAAATATTTTTGGCCACTTCTTCCACCTTTTGACCATTATCCATCGCCATCTTTCTCATGCGGTGATAGGCCTGCTCTTCACTCAGCTGCTTCTTCGTCATTAGCCAGGTTTTGGCCTTGTTAATGACCTTTTGGCCATTCAGCAGATTCTTGGTTTGCTTCAGCTCATTTTTTAGCTGTTGAAACTCTTGAAATCTTGCAATTGCTACACTTATTACTGAACGAACTCTTTCAGCATTCACATCCCCAATGACATAGGCGCTCACACCAGATTTCACCAATTCTGAAATGGTGTTTTGATCCTCATCTTCAGAGAACATAACCACAGGTTTGGGATTCAACTGCGAAATATAATTTAGATTTTCGATGACATCTCTACTCGGAGACTCCACGTCCATAAGAATGAGATCAGGCTCTGCATGATCAATCTCCTTTAGCAGGGAAATTCCAATACAGCTTAGATGCTTAACGTCATAGCTAGAGCAATCCAATGCTTCGAGTACCACTTTGGCTTTTGCTTGATCTCGTTCGATCAACAACACCTTGGTGGCTTTGGCTACGGACATTTTCGTTTCTCACTTTATCTAACAGCTTCTAGCCAGCCACACAGCAAGGTTCGTTCCAAGTAGCCTTGCTATCGCTTTTTTCGCTAAAGCAGCGCGCAACTAGGATTTATCCGTCAGCAGATATTAAAATATTTAGAGAGGAGCACAGAAAAAGGGCGAGGAAAGAAAAATTGCCCTATAAAGGTTAGCTGAAAACTATAGCTACGATAATAAAGAGGTGGAAAAGCCTGAAAGTTTAGCTTAAGTAATCTTTAAGGCTTTGCCCAATTAGATAACGCCAGCCTGCCAAGCTATTGTTATAACTAAACAGATCATCACCAGTAATGGACTCATGACCTTCGTGGGTAAACTGTAATTCGGTTGCAGATTTACGCTCATCCAATAACCACGTGACACTAGAGTCGCCTGGATACCCTTTGTAACGCCAACTATAGACTAATTTTCGACGGGGTATCACCTCCAACACTTCCCACTGGTGTAGAAAATCCTTCCCATCGAGATGAACATTGAACTCTGTTTTAAAACCACCCCTCGCTTCAAACGCAATTAGTTCTGCGAATAACCAGCTTCGCATTGCATCGACCTGAGTAATCGCAGCCCAAACATCTTCTGCGGATTGCTCAAACCGTTCACATACCTTTATAGCTCCAGTACCCATCTTGGCTAGGCACAACGATCCTGAAACGCTTCAACCAACTCTCCCGTCGGTGGCGCAAAAGGTTGTTTAAAGGTGAAGGCTGCATAGCTAGGGCCATTGCACTTGAGCAACTCTAATCGAATCTTTGCCTCCTCTGGTGTAGGCATGCGCCCCTCTTCTATCCACCAAAGCACCATATGAAAGTCGATTTTATCGAACCACTCTTTACGTCGACGCATGATATCCCTGTGATCTTGATTGCGGTAAACAAAATTCACTAGAGATTTCACATCAGTCCAAACTGACATATTCAAGGCTATATTCGGGTCGTCGAAAGCTTGCACATCCATGGCATCATTACCATCACCGGTAAAGCGCCATACAAAGCCTTGCTGATCTTCAGCAATCGCATTAACCCGATCTAGATTATTGACAAAATCCGCATTTACCGGATGCTCTTGAGGTAAACGAAACTTAGCAATATTTGCTTGCGCCAATAGATATTTCATATAGAGCTCCTTAAACCGTTAATGATTCGCCGGTGCCGTAGATCGTCGCAATGCAATCAAAGCAGCGGCCACAAACATCTGCAAACCACCGTACAACAGCAGTGCCAACAATACCATATCCCCTACTGGGTCAACCTGCCCCAACACTGCTGGGAACAGCAAAGCTTTTAGCATTAAACCAAGATTGATATTACGCACTACCACTTCCATATCAACGGCTGTGGCATCAGCATGAGAGAGCCTTAACAAGCCCCAAGAGATCAGCCAGCTGACCACCCCCATCGCTAAAATAAAGAATACAATCAGAAATACATTGAAATAGCCAAACACCTGTAGATCTAGGCGCCCAGAAGCCGATGCCCCAACCACAATCATAAGCAAACCGAACATCGAAGCTCGAATCGCCCATTTTGAAAACTGCTCGGCAGTCGAGGGAAACAATTTGAGATAGAGCATCCCTAATGCCAGTGGCAATAACAAGGTCAGCGCAATCTCTTTCATAATGTGCGCCTTAGGCATCACAAACTCTGCCGGCATATAGTTGGCAATGAGCAAATCTAAGATGAAGGGAGTAGTAAATAAGCAGGCTAAAGTCGTCACGGCGGTTATCGCGACGGATAAGGCAATATTTCCTCGAGCAAAATGCGTGAAGATATTCGAGGTCGAGCCGCCAGGAACGGAGGCAATTAAAGCCAAACCTACGGCGACACCGCCAGCCAAACCAAAAGCCGAGATAAATAACCATGCAATCGCCGGTACGACTAAAATTTGAATCGCTGTACCACTACTAACCGCCTTGGGCTCCAGCATTATTTCTTTAAAATCTTTCGGGGTTAGTGTTGCCCCCATACCGACCATCGCGGTAATTAATTGGAAAGCGGAAAACCAGTATTCATATTGGATATAGAGGGAGCCCATACACTGCCTTAGTTCTTATTATGGTTTATATGAAGGGTTAATTATGATGAGGCTAAAAGGGAAACAAAAGTATTGTTTAGTTAAGAACCGGCGCCCCAAGAAAGGAAGAAATGCCAACAGCGACAATAAATATGGCAATAAAGCCTATTATCGCGACCAAAGCCTGGCATTTATCACTGGCCCTGTCAGGCTCACCCCAGGCTTCTTTTGGTAAATGCCCCAAGCTGAGTAGACGACAGACTGGCCAGCCGATATACCAGCCTGGCCTTTCAAAGCATAAATCCCAACTGTTGATCAGCACCCACAGTAAGCCGCGAAAAATTAAAGCAATAATTCGCAAAATACTTTTAAATAACCCTTCACCCAAGTCTTCCATATGCTCCCCTAGAGAATTGCGAACAATTGCAGTTAATCGCTGAGCTGGGATTGCTCCCAAACATCCCATAGCTCACTTAACTCTTTCAATTTACTTTGACGACTATAAAACAAATTATTACGCTCACCAGGATCTGTACTGACATCAAATAAAAATTGCGTATAGCCATCTTGAAGGTATTTCCAGCGCCCTTTTCTAGCGGCTTTCATCGACTTATTTTTCCAAAATATCGCCCTATCGGAAAACGACTCTCTATCTTTAAGCAGCAAGCTTTTTCCGTCAGCACTCTCGATCAACTTGTGTTGTCCCGCCGCATCGAGAATAGAAGCGCTGATATCCATAATAATGCTTGGCTCATTTACTTTCTTCCCGGCTTCCAGCTTATTAGGCCAGCGCATTAGTAAGGGAACGCGAATACCACCTTCCCATAAAGTATCAAAACCATGGAAAAGCGGACCCGAATTTGCGAGATGTCTTCCGCCATGATCATAGGTAAATATCAGCAATGTATTATTGCTGAGCCCCTGCTGATCTAGCTGCTGCATAACTTTCGCAATCCCTTGATCCATTCTTTCAATCATTGCCACATACTCAGACCTCTTAGCCTCTGTAGCATCCCAGCCACTACCCCAATGCTCCGGCGCTAAGTCTGGCCCCTGATATGGCGGCAAGCCTGCGCTGTAGGAAAGATAAAGAAAAAAGGGACGTTCGCTCTTAGCTGCGACAAACTCCTGCGCGGCCTTGCTAAAGAGATCACTTAAATAAGCAGCTCTTTCGATAGGGACTTTATTTTCATACAAGCCGTTTTCACCATCAGAAGTTTGATGACTGTGACGGGAGAGTGTCCAAGAGTTATAGCCCAGAAAATAATCAAAACCATGATCATTTGGGTGGCGCCCTTCAGATAGCCCAAGATGCCACTTCCCAATTAGAGCCGTTCTGTAATTAGCGTCTTTGAGCCCCTTGAGTACGGTATTGCTCTCGGCCACAAAGCCACGACCTTTTTTAAAGGCTTTTCGCGGATACAAGCCACTCATCAAAGAAGCGCGCGCCGGGATACATTTTGGAGCTGAGCTGTAATGACTGTTAAATTGAACCCCCTGCCGGGCAATAGTGCTCAAAGACGGAGTACGAATATCTTTTGCCCCATAAGGCTCTATATCACTGTAGCCCATATAGTCAGCCACAATTAATACTATGTTTGGCGCCGCGGTAGCTTTCACAGTGCTACTAAAGCAAAGCAACAATATGCAGATTGAAATGATTTGATTCAGCTTACGCAATTGTAGCCACCCACTTTCCCCCATTAAATAAAATACTCAAACAACATTCACTATAACAAGCAGCTTAAAGCGAATGAGTCTCTTTAACTACAGCTATACCCAATAATTGCATCACATTAAGAAATACCATCTAAGGTACCTACAATTAATGTCCAATTTAACAGTATTCGCTGAATGACCCAGGCGACGATTTATGTTTAAATAACAACATGCTCCTTTCGCCCTTGATGCTATTCAGCTCCAGGGGCTTTTTCTTTCCCCCTTGCTGTTACCAACTCAAAATACCCCCAAGAAACAGATGGTTATAGCCATTTACTTCGATGTGAATGCTTACTTCTTGCGCCAAAACAATAAGCACAGCCCCGTGATTGTGCTTTACTGAGGCCATGATAAAGTAGCAAGGTATAACTCTGAGGATCGTACTATGTCCCTGATCCAGCTCCAGGAACCAACACCTTCCAATCCTGGTTTTTCAACAATTCTCCTGAGCGTTGGCTTTCGGCCATTTTTCGCCCTTGGCAGTCTCATCGGTGCCATATTGATGCTGAGCTGGGTATTTGTTTATCGCGGCACACTTGAGCTCCCCTTAGCCAATATCTTTAGCTGGCATGCCCACGAGATGATATTTGCTTATGCGATCGCCATTGTGGCGGGCTTTTTATTAACCGCAGTAAGAAACTGGACCGGTCTCGATACCGCACGAGGCCCACTGTTATTAAGCTTAGTCATTCTTTGGCTGCTCCCACGACCGCTAAGCATGATGCTAGCGCCTTCTCTTTGGTTGAGCATTATTGATCTAGCTTTTATCCCCGCACTCGCCATATGTTTAGCAGCACCGATCATTCGCAGTAAGAATTGGCGCAACCTGCTGTTTATCCCCATTCTAAGCGCGTTTTTTATCTGCAACCTCTTGTACCACTTAGCAATACATCAACAGCTCGAGATTAACCCCAGCACTCCAATCTTATTTGCACTAGAGCTTATACTGATGCTGATTACCATCATCGGCGCTCGAGTCATGCCGATGTTTACTCGCAATGGCACCCAAGCGGCCGTAGAACCAAGAAGCTTTCCAAACCAGCCTTTGATATTACTTGCAGTGGGAATATCACAGTTGCTGATAAACACGCTATTAGATATCAAACTACTGCAAGCTGCGAGTAGCCTAGTATTTGCCGCCGTAATTATATGGGCCTGGTTAGGCTGGCAAGGCACGGCCTTGTGGCGCAAGCCAATGTTGTGGGTACTGCATATTGCCTACCTAGGCCTAGCCATTAGCTATATCAGCAAGGCTGCCAGCCAGTATCATTTAATTGCCAATAGCTTTTGGATACACAGTGCAGCTGTACTTTGTATCGGTATGATGACCATCGGTTTTATCGGGCGTGTCAGCCTTGGTCATAGCGGGCGCAAACTAGAGTGCAGCCGTTTAATGTTAAGCAGCTATTGCCTAATGCTACTAGCGGTTGTATTAAGATTAGCCGCGAGTATATGGCCCAACCCTGCACTTTGGGACGGCGCCGCCTTTTGCTGGAGCTTAGCCTTGCTTTGTTTCGCCATTGAATTTATCCCTTACCTCAGCAGCCCAAGAGCTGACGGAAAAGACTTGTAGAAGACACGAATATGCATGAAGCCCCTAAAAAAATAGAATTCCACCGCCGCAGTCAAGAGTTGGAAGTGATCTTTAGCCAGCAGAACTATCGCTTTAGCGCTGAATTTCTACGGGTTCATTCACCCTCAGCCGAGGTAAAAGGCCACGGCCCGGGCCAAGAGGTTTTACAGCATGGTAAACAACATGTTGCCATCACCGACATCGAGGCCAACGGCCACTACGCTATCCGTATCACATTTGATGACGGTCACGACTCGGGGATATATAGCTGGGCCTATTTAGCTGAGCTTGGGCAGGATCAGGAAAGCCTGTGGCAATGCTATCTGGATAAACTGGCCGAAGCTAACTTAAACCGCGACCCAGATACCCAAGTTGTGAAAATCTTTGATATGTAAGCTACAAAGAAATTGCAAAGCGAATTAAGAAAGAGTTACTGATATCGACAAAAAAAGCCGATATCAAGGGCAAGATAATAAATGCCATTGGCGCTGGGCCATGGGACTTAGTTACCGCTGTCATATTAGCTATTGCTGTCGGAGTTGCTCCCAAAGCAAAGCCACCAAACCCCGCGCTTAATACTGCGGCGAGATAATTTCGTCCCATTAAGTTAAACAACACAAACACAATAAATAGAACAGCTGATACAGTTTGGGCTAACAGAATCAAAAGCAATGATGAAGCCATTCCAGAGATAGCCCAAAGCTGCATGCTCATCAAAGACATCACCAAAAACATACTTAAAGAAAAGTCAGAAATAACAGCTAAAGCACGACTGCGCGCTGGCCACTCTATTTTTGGGAAAAACCTTGTCACGAAGTTTGACATGATAATGCCAACCAACAAAGAGCATACAAAGAGCGGCAGCTTTAAAGCAAAGGCCAGAACCACCTGACTGACAAACCAGCCAACGATAATCACAAGATGCAAAACCAGCATTGTTGACATCAAACTAATATGGTCGATCTTTGTTTGCGCTTCATTTTCAAACGCAACCCCAATACCTGATTTCTCATCAGATTCACCAGACAAAGAATGTTTACTAATAAGAAATTGCGCTATAGGTCCACCAATTAAACTGGCGATAACCAAGCCAATTGTTGCGCTAGCCACACCAATCTCTAAAGCTCCTTTAACACCGACCTCTGAAAACTCTGGGGACCACGCTATTGCTGTTCCATGCCCTCCAATAAGAGAAGCTGAACCAGCGAGCACTCCCAATGCAGGGGGCAACTCAAGAGCCCAGGCCGCCGACATGCCAACAATATTTTGCACCACCATATAGCCCAAGGTCAGTAGCAACATAATTAGCAAGGGGCGACCGCCACTAAACAAATCAGCTAAGCGAGCATTCAAGCCAATGGCTGTAAAAAAATACACTAATAGTGTGTCGCGCACGTCAAGCTGATAGTTCAACTCAATATCCGCAAAGCCGTATAGCAATAACGCCGCCAAAGCTGCTAACAAGCCCCCGCTAACCGCATCAGGGATGTTGTAGAAACGCAGAAATGGCACTCTTTTATTTACCGCCACCCCCAAAAAGTACACAACAATTCCGAGGGTGAAGCTGACAAAATTATCTAGAGTGACCACATCCATTAGCAATTGCCCATTAAATTTATGATGGCTTTAGCAGCGTTAGTATTAAAAGCGCATTATTTGGCAGGAAATTCTTGCAGCACAGTGTCCACAGCGATCTGCAACTGCTGATCCGTACTTGGCTTTTTCAAGTCTGACTTTTTCAAGCGACTTGAAACCATTCCATGCCAAACAGGGCTATTTCGTTCTAAATCATAGACATCTATCGCCAAGCTGCCCTTAGTATACGTCCTAGTCATTAAAGTAGTACCGTAATTTGGGCCGCCCCAACGCCAATGTACATCGTATAGAACGGCAGGATCAGACTCTAGCTTTACGGTATCTCGCGCTCCAACGGAAAATGAAACAGCAATATCCGCTTGAGCTTTATCCTCAACGTAATCATAACCCTTGGCCACCAGGTTCGCTTTGATGGCTTTCATTAATCTAGGCTCTATTAACGGACTAACAACCCTTTCTCCAGTCGTCAACATAGGGTTAGCGTTTGTCCATGAAAAGGATTTATAGCTCGAGAAGTCTTGTCGAGAGTCAGAGTCAGTAAAGACTTTAGGTGTAGTCGAACATGCCGCAAGTGTAAACGCACATGAGACGAGTATAGCCACGTTCAAGGGTTTGATATTCATAGTAGTATCTCCTGATAGATATCTTTAACCTTTAAGATTATTAGAGAGGCAACCTTGAACATATTTAAACATTAAGGTTTTTTGGAAACACTGATCCAAATCAACAGGCTTCATACAAATATCATTAATCTATGCACTACAGGCAAGAGGTTTTGGTTCTAACAATTCCAGTGTTATTGGCAGCCTAACCAAAAACAGATAAATATCAAGCACTTAAGATTCAAAAGAGGCCACATATGAACAACAATGAGATTCAGGACTACAAGGAGGGGGTATCAAAGCTTCCGGATCACATCCGTGACATTCTAGAAAGCAAGCTAACATTACCGGAAATCGAAGCCCTACACGCCTATACGCTTCAACAGAAAGAAGAACACCTGAAGCAAACCCGATTAGAACTGCAGCAAGAGCTGCTCGAGCTTTTGCAGCGAACAGATGATGCAGGACTGTACGTTTCAGGCGACCAAGTCCTGCCTAAAGAAAGCGGCAGCCCCTACTCTGAAAAAGAGAAAAACTATCAATGCCCCACCACTAAGCGACTGCAACGCGCTATCGAGCTGCCTTCTAATGTGTTCGCCGTTAATTGGCTGCGGTCCAGACACTCCCAATACCATCTAAGTGACAGCGGCAAGGGGAGCGGGAGAGCCGATTACGAAAGGGCTGTAACAAAACAGAACAACCCTAATGTTAAGATGGTTTCTGTGGCTAACTATCGCTGCATGCTCGCTTTTTTTAAGCACCCAGAGTTAGATATTGAACAAATTTGCAGAGAATATAGAGCGGGCACACCTGCGGCGATATGGGCAGTACCTGAAATTTTAAAACTTAGTTAGAATGACATCACAATCAGGCAAAAACCATCAAGCCAACTTATCCATCTGCACAATTGACGCATATACTTTTATTCGACATTTCGCCGCTCCCCGCCTCTATGGGTAGCGATACAACAATCAGGAGATAACCATGAGCTACAATTTCGCCACCAAGGCTTTATTGGCCGGCTTTATCAGCATTACACTCGTAGCTTGCAGCAATGAACAGGCCCCAGTAGTTAGCGAAACGGTAAGGCCCGTAAAGCTAATCACTATTGGTACCGAGAAAGCAGAGGAAATCAACCGTTTCCCAGCTGTGGTCAAAGCCAATAAGTTTACAGAGCTCAGCCTACAAGTTGGTGGCAAACTCGAAGAATTTCCAGTCAAAGAAGCTCAGGAAATAAAAACCGGCGATCTGATCGCAAAAATTGATCCAAGCGATTACAAATCGGCTGTCGCGAGTGCAAAAGCTCAATTCGACAACGCTAAAAATGAGTACGAGCGCGCCAAAAGCCTCGCTGGAAAATTAGCCATTTCTAAAAGTGATCTAGAACAGAGAAAAACTCAGTTTGATGTAAGTAAAAACCAACTTGACCAAGCCCAAAAGGCACTAGCCGACACGATTTTGCGGGCTCCTTTCGATGGTGTGATCGCACAAACCTTTGTCAATCAGTTGCAAACTGTATCAGCAGGACAAGTTATCGTCAGCATTATTGATGAAGGACTCAACAAAGCCACTGCTGATTTACCAGCTAGTTTCGTAGCAAAAATCCCGAGGGAAACAGCAGAAGACGAGAACAATCAGGCCTTTATCATTCTTGATGCGAATCCCAACGAAAAAATACCAGGTGAATTCAGCGAAGCAACACTGATCGCCGACGCTTCATCGCAAACTTATGCCGTCAGTTTTACTTTTCCCACCCCAGACAATATCAATGTATTGCCTGGTATGAACGCCACTATAGAGCTTCATCATAAAACCAATGATTCTTTAAGAGTTGCGGTACCTGCTGGAGCGATTAACAATGACGGCAACTCTGATTTCACCTGGCTGGTTGATAGTAAAACAATGACGGTACACAAGCAGGTCGTGACTATTGAACCTGGGATCGGCCGTACTATGATCGTAAGCCAGGGGCTTAACAGTGGAGATACTATTGTCGGTGCTGGTGCCGCCTATTTATCTGAAGGTATGAAGATTAAAGAATGGAAATAAGCGCATATAAATCCATTTTCCAATCTGAATATTTGAGGTTTGTCAAACAATGAACATTGCTGAATACAGTATTAAAAACACAGTGCTAAGCGTAATAATTATTTTGCTAGCACTAGCAGGTGGCTGGTCGGCCTACAAAAATATGGCTCGCTTTGAGGACCCTGAGTTTACTATTCGTGAAGCTCAGGTAATCACCGGATACCCCGGTGCCAGCCCAGAGGAAGTAGCACTAGAAATCACTGAACCACTTGAAAAGGCCATTCAACAAATGGCTGAAGTAAAGGGAATTCGATCAGTTTCAAGCTCAGGAAAATCAGAAATAACCGTTGAAATAGCATACGAAGCCTCGCCAAACAAAGAAGCTTTGCAAATTATTTGGACCAAACTTCGCAATAAAGTAAACGATGCTGCCGGGCAACTTCCCTCCGGGGCATCTACACCATATGTGGCGGATGATTTTGGTGATGTTTTTGGGTTACTGTATTTCATCACCGGCAACGACTACAGCCCCGCCGAGAGAAAAAAATATGCTAAAAGCCTGCAAAGTAGGCTACTTCAGGTTGACGGTGTGGCTCGTGTAGATATCGGCGGATTGCAAAAAGAGGCAATTTATGTAGAAATTTCCCGACAGGAAACCTCCGCTCTCGGCGTTTCAATCTCAAACATTTATAACACTCTATCCCAACAAAACGCCGTGGTATCCTCGGGCAATGTGCGAATAGGGAACGACCGCATTGTTATCGACCCTACTGGTAATATCGACTCCGTAGAGGCAATAAGTAACTTACTCGTTTCAACCGACAATTCTGGGCGAGTAATCTATCTAAAAGATATTGCGCGAGTCTGGAGAGGCTACCAAGAACCAGATGAAAAGCTGTATCGATTTAATGGCATGCCGGCCATATCAATTGGCATCTCTGGAATTTCCGGAAGTAATATCGTCAAGATTGGACAAGCCATTGCAGACAAAATCGAATCTAGTGATAACTTACGACCAGCGGGTATGACTCTTCACAAGTTCTATCATCAAGGTGAAATTGTTGATGATTCGATTCAGAACTTTGTGGTAAATGTAATCGCTGCTCTAGTGATTGTTGTTGTTACACTATTGATTTTTATGGGGGTAAAGTCTGCGATCGTAATTGGTGCGATTTTAATCCTTACCGTCTTCGCAACATTAGCCACTATGCAATGGGTTGATATACCTATGCACAGAATCTCTTTAGGCGCTCTTATCATCGCTTTAGGCATGATGGTAGACAATGCCATTGTAGTGACCGAAGGTATACTGGTAGGCGTTCAACGCGGTGAAGATAAACTTGAAATTGCAAAACGAATTGTTAAACGCTCGATATGGCCTTTACTTGGCGGGACTTTAGTAGGAATCATTGCCTTTGCTCCTATCGGTTTTGCTCCAGGGTCCACAGCAGAATATACCGGGCATCTTTTCTGGGTGATTTTAATTTCACTTTTGTTTAGTTGGTTTTTCGCTATCTCAATAACCCCGCTATTTTGCTATCACCTGTTTTCTCAGGGCACTGATAGTGAAGAAACAAAAGAAAGTTCTGACAACAAAGTAATGCAAGCTTATAAAGCTTTACTGACTGTTTCCCTTCGCCATCGCATAAGCGTATTATTCAGCATCGTTTTACTATTCTCAGCGTCTATATGGGGCTTTCAATTTGTAAAATCAGGGTTTTTTCCATCATCTACAACTCCGTTATTCGTTGTAGATTATTGGCTCCCCCAAGGTACCGATATTAGTGAAACAAAAAAAGATACAGTACAACTTGAAAAGTTTGTCTCTTCTTTGGAGGGAGTAAAGTCCGTACAGGCATCGATCGGAGGCGGCGCACCACGCTTTATGCTGGTATACGGCCCAGAGTCACCCAATTCTGCATACGCGCAGCTCTTGGTCTCTACTGAAAACTATCAGCTAATTGATGGTCTTATGCCGAAAATTCAGTCGCATATAAATGATCATTATCCACAAGCACAAGGCAAAGTATGGAAGTTTGTACTCGGCCCGGGCGGCGGCTCTAAAATTGAAGCTGAATTTAGCGGTTCTGACCCGAAAGTACTAAGGCAACTGGCCAATCAAGCTAAAGAAATTATGGCAAATGATGGCCGAGCCCTATCCGTCAAAGACAACTGGCGCCAAGCAGTAGCTGTGGTAGAACCAGTATATGCCGCCAATGCTGGCCAGAGAACCGGTGTAAGCCGAGAAGATTTAGCAAAAGCATTGCAAACTAATTTCTCCGGGAGACAAGTTGGTACCTACCGCGAACGAGATGAGCAAATCCCAATTATTTCACGCGCCCCCGAGCATGAGCGTAAAGATATTAGCAATATTAAAGACATTTTGGTCGTCAGCTCAGCAACAGGAAAAGTCGTACCCATCACTCAGGTTACCAACGGATTCAGAACGATATGGCGTGATGGCCAACTTCGTCGCGAAGACAGAATCTGGAGAATCAAAGCACAAAGTGATCCTTACCCCAATGAGTTAACAGCTGACCTGTTTGAGCGCGTGCGCCCGCAGATCGATGCTATTCCACTACCAGCTGGCTATGAACTAGAGTGGGGAGGAGAATATGGGGACTCCAAAGAGTCCAACGATAATTTGGCTTCAACTATTCCATTAGGCTTGCTAGCCATGGTTTTGGTCGTCTTCATATTGTTTGGCACCGTTCGACAGCCCATTGTTATTTGGCTAGTGGTTCCTTTAGCGATTATTGGTGTAGTTGTAGGGCTGATAGTAACTGGAACCCCTATGGAGTTCATGGCTATTCTTGGTTTGCTTTCCCTTTCTGGCTTGCTTATTAAGAACGCGATTGTGCTGGTAGATCAAACAGACTTAGAAATCGAATCAGGTAAGCCAAGGCTGGATGCGATCATTGATGCTGCCGCTAGTCGCGTCCGTCCTGTTATGATGGGAGCCCTAACAACCGTGCTTGGCGTTATCCCCCTATTTTTTGACGCCTTCTTCAAATCTATGTCGGTAGTTTTGGTTTTCGGGCTTTCTTTTGCTACAGTTTTAACACTAATTGTTATTCCTATTTTATACGCCCAATTATTTGGGGTTAAAGACAACGAGTACAGCATTAACAAATAACGACCGGAAATGACGAGGGCTGCTTTATTGAAAGCAGCCCTTCAAAACGATAACAATAATAAAGGAGTTACCATGATCGTTTTGCATCATCTAAATAAGTCTCGCTCAAAGCGTATTATCTGGCTATTGGAAGAACTCGGTATTGAGTATCGCATCGAGGCCTATCAACGCGATGCCCAAAGTAATCTAGCCCCACCTGAGCTGAAGGCCATACACTCCTTAGGCAAATCCCCCGTCATTGAACACAATGGCCGCATCATTGCTGAATCTGGCGCCATCACCGAATACCTATGCCAGCAGTACCGTCCAGATATGATTCCCGATAAAGACAGTAACGACTATATTGATTACTTACAGTGGATGCACTTTGCAGAAAGCTCAGCCATATTGCCCCTGCTTCTCAAGATGTTTGTAGAAAAAGATGGCGCCAAAATGAATATGTTGGATCAGTATGCGCAGGTCGAGGTCGCAAAGGTAATGACCTTCTTTAACCAACGCGCAACGACAGGTTATCTGGTCGGAGGCCAGCTCACGGGCGCCGACATTATGATGAGCTTTATTGTAGATGCCCTGCATCGCGGCGGTGCGTTAGCGATGTTTCCGAATCTAAAAGCCTACCATGACTTCCTGGCCGGTCTTGAGAAATATCAAAAAGCAGAGGCTCTGGAAGCCGAGTTAGACAAAAGCATCTAATAACCCTCTTCTCGATACAGCTGTGGCAAGCGCCTAAAGCCACAGCTTCTTGCTCCTTTTCTCCTCCCCCACAACTCAATCTCAGTAATTCTGGACATCTTTACTGGTGTTTTTTGTAATAGCATAAATGATGCACTAATCGGCCTTATATAGGAGCACCTATGCTAGATAATCTACCAATAACAGTAAGTAGCCTCCTTACAAGATTTTGGAAGTCGATAAGCCTAACTTGGCTGCTCACCATATTTGAAACTGTACTGATGGCTCTTATACCCCTGTTTATTGGTTTTGCCATCGACGGGCTTTTGGAAAATAACGTTGAAAACTTTATTCACTTGATTGCTTTGATGTTTGGTTTGTTGTTTATCGCCGTGTGCCGGCGAGCTTATGACACCCGTGTTTTTGGTAGCATTCGCGTAGAGCTGGGTAAAACTCTCGTGCAACGCTCACAGCAATTGGCGACCTCAACCCTTAATGCTCGCATGGGCATGGCTAGAGAGCTGGCCGACTTTCTAGAAGAACAAGCCCCAGAGCTTATGACATCTTTTATTCAGCTGCTTGTTTCCGCCATTGTGCTGTACAGCTTTCACCCAACGTTGGCGATTACAGCGGCATCTGCTGCCTTCGTAATGATGGCCATTTATAGTTTATTTCATAAACGGTTTTATCGACTTAACTCTGTCTACAATCAGCAAGAAGAAAAGCAAGTCGATATTCTGGCAAGCAAAAAGAGTAATCGCATAAAGAATCACTTACTGCGTTTGCGCAAACTGGAAGTTAGCTTGTCAGACACAGAATCTATCGTTTACGGCCTCATCTTCTTAATACTACTCAGCTTTGTTTACTTTAACCTGTGGTTCGCCGCAAGTAATATCGAAGTAACAGCAGGCAAAATATTCGCCGTGATCAGTTACTCTTGGAGCTTTGTAGAAGCCGCACTTGTGCTGCCCATTACGCTTCAGAGTTGGTCCCGCCTGAATGAAATTATGGCCAGAATAAACAATATCGAAGCTGGCAACCCAGCAATCAGCAATAGCCAAAGCAGGCAACCTTCTTAATGCTTCTGCGCTTTGTCGTCACAATTCTGATCAAAATGGTCATTGAGCAAGTGATTCGCAATCATGCAGGATAGCTACATCAACCCAGCAGTAGCTTGCTATACGAAAATAGCGTCGACTTGCTGGTCCCCTGACCTTTTTAACCGAGAAGATGACCATGCCTGCAATGAAGCTAGAGCTTAAAGACAATGTTCACGTACTCACCCTCACTGAAGGCGATACCGAAAATAAACTCACCCAAGAAGTAGTAGAAGAATACCTAGCTCATTTAGATGAAGTGGAAAAGTATCAGGGCAATACTGCACTGATGATTACTTGCGAGCACGAAAAGACCATGTCCACCGGCATAAACCTTGAATGGCTAGGCGCGCAAGATCAAGATGGCCTAATGAAGTTCGTTAAAACACTCGAACAACTTTTGTTCCGCCTAGCGCTATTAGACATGCCCACGGTGGCAGCAATTAATGGCAACTGCTATGCCGGTGGAGCCATCATCTTGAGCGCTGTAGATTTTCGCTTTATGCGGGCCGACAGAGGCCGATTCTGCTACCCAGAAGTAAATATCAATATTCCTTTTACCCCCGTTATGCAAGATATCGTTGGCCTTATGCCCAATAAAAGAGTGCTGAAGGAAATGTGTTTACTAGGGCGAGCATTAACAGGTGAAGAAGCTCTACAAGGTGATGTTGTCGATGGCCTATTTGCAATGGACGAGTTACAACAGAAAACTTTTGAATACGCCCAGCTGTTAACCCAGAAAGATCGCGCTACCTACGCGCAAATTAAGCGTCAGATGCGACCGGATATTGAAAAACACAGAGACGCGCTTTTTGCTTAACAGGCTATTGAAAAACGTTTTCAAGGCAGTTAGCGCTAGGCAAAAACAAGCGAAAAAGCGCAGTTTATATGTAATAAATGAGCATTTTGAGCTTGTTTTTAACAATGCGATGGCAACGCAGATAGTTTTTCAACAGCCTGTTAAGGTCTAATTCACAGGCAGTACTTAGTAAATTAGGCACTGCCAATTTCTTGATTGGACAGATTCACAATTAGTTAGGATCAATCTCAACAGTATCGCCAACTGTTTCACAGTGGCCACCGTGGCAACCACCACCAATGGAATCCACGTCTACGCCGTTAAATGAACTTGATCCGCTTCGCCCCAACCCCAAGGCTTGCGCTGCAGCTTGCTCACCAAAAGCCAAACCTAAAACCGCGAAGCCAAACTCCTTTTTCTGGTCAATATCTAAAAACGCCCACTGATTTTGATATTGCGACCATATAGAGCGCGCATTAATTAGATTCAGCTGTGTCTCTTGTGGCAAATAGTTAAAGTTTTGACGAATATTTTGCCGTAAACGAGCTTCCAGATCAGGTGTATAGGCCGCCATTTCGCCGATTTGAACCAAGCAAAATTGCAGACTCTCCAAATAAGCATTCAAGGCATCCTCACTCAAACTTTGAGACTGAACTTGAAATGGCTGCTGCGCGTGACTAGTCGCAGGGCCATAGAACAGTTGAATACTCAACACACAGCATATAATTAAAAAAGATCTTGCTAAGCTTGGCATAAACCCCTCTAGATACTGAATAACAAATTGCCGAACCAGAATAACAAAGGTGCTCTCTCAGACTATTCCTAAAACTGGGTTATAGGGCAAAGACCTAATACTCAAACTAGTCATATATCAATGGCTGTAACCTCGTAATCCACTGATATGCCCCAACATTACACTCACAGCTATGAGCACTGCGCATTAATTGCCAAGCCTTAAGTCATAAACTATATTTAATGGATGATAGTTGCCTAGGTACACAGTTGCCTGGGTCACTAGCAATAGAATAGCTGGCTGCTATCTTCCATATCGAGCCAAACACGGATGAAATGGGAAGACTTCGCCCACAGCCTCACAAGCTTGGGGAGTCACCTTGAGCAGCCACGACTCTTGTTCACTCCCTAGGCTCCACAGGTTAACTATGAAGTGGTTTTGGTTTGCCTTACTTTGCTTTTTCCCGCTCTGGGCAAAAGCGTTAAATCACAGCGAAAGTGATTTCCGGCTCTATGAGAAAGATATGCCGGGTCTCAACAAGAATGGCTTTGATTTCTTTAAGGATTCCAATGGCTTCTACTGGTTAGCGACAGCTGGAGCTATCTACCGATATGACGGCAATCGTTTAGAGGCTATTTTCGAGAACGGCTTATTAGCCAACGCAGACATCTATCAATTTGTTGAGCAAGGCGGCTACCTTTGGGCTTCTAGCTACGAAGGCTTGTTTCGTATCAATTTGGACACTTATCAAGTCGATCAATTCTCTCATAGCAACGCCAGCTCATCATTAGCCAGCAATAACATCCGTTATCTATCTAAAGATGCTGAAAACCAACTCTGGGTATCTACTATCAAGAGCTTAAGTCTATTTCGTCCTGGGCTAGGGAATTTTAAAAACTACTATTTACCTGAATTAGAGACGGGCTCAGAGTACCAACAGGCTTTTCGAAGAGTTGCCAGTGACGCCAACGGGAATATCTGGGCCGCCACTTATGAGCAAGGCCTCCAGATTCTTGCCAAAGGGCAAGATACATTCAAACCAATTTCACAACTCAGCTATCTGCCCCCAAAACTAGAGCGCTTATTCGAAGGCGGTAATATCTTAGATATTATCAGTCTTAGCAATGGTAATGTCGGCTTGGCTTTAAGCGATCGCTATATCGAATTTAATAGTAATCTCGAAATAGTACACAGTATCGCCCCACGCAGTCATCACACACAAGCCGGCAGCCACCCTCAGCTATACCGCTTACTGGAAGATCGGTCTCAAAGAATTTGGCTGTCAACTTTCAATCAAGTATTGATTCGAATTGGTAAAAACCGAGACCTTATTGAGTACCACTACCACCAGCCTCAAGATAAAGAACACAGCCTGAGAAAGGAGGCCCCCTATCGACTATCGCTTGACCAAGAAGGAAATATCGCACTAACTTACGTCAACAATAATTACCAATTTTGGAGCGTGATAAACGATTCAATTAGCCAAATTGAGCTGCCCGAAAAAAACATTGTCGATAGCTCCGTTGAAGTCAGTAAAATCAAAGGCGATAGATTCGTCTGGCTGGGGTTCAGGAACAGCTCACACGTTTACCTCTTGGATCTTAGCAACAACAGTATTCGCTCCTACAACACCGGGATGCCCATTCAATCCTTCACCGCTATTGATGAACACAACATATACATAAGCACTCGTAACCAAGGCGCTTTTCTTTTAGATTTTGAAAATCGTTCAAGCCTAAAATTCAGCGATCTCCCGATTAGTAACATGAGCTACTCTGCGAAAACCGGGCTTTGGTTTAACACGGAAAATGAGGTCTATCGACATAGCGATGGCCAAAGCCAAAGCTATCAGCTGCCCACCGTCTCTACTTTACTAGGCGCTCATATATACAGCGACCCAGAATGGGGGACTTGGCTATCTACCAGCGATGCGGTTTTTTACTATAACGTTGATGAAAATCGCTTTGAAAAACTGGCTATTGATAGCTCCAACATCATAAATGGCTCCCGCATATCAATTTATCAAGATGCCCTGTGGATCCCAGGCGACGGCTTATTAAAACTAAACCTTAGAAGACAGGGAAGCTTGATTAGCATTACATCTACACAGAATTTCCCGGAGCTCGATAAGGAAATTATTTACAACGTTTCTACAGCACAGGATTCAATCTGGTTAAACAATGCTACCGGCGAGCGAATCTATCAAGTCAGTCACTCAGGAGAGATTAGTAAGCGTTTCGACATCAGCCGTGGATTCCCTCGTAAACCATCAACACAGATACTAGCCACCAGCCACTCGGGGACACTGCTTTTTTCAGAAGCTGGAGAAATATTCTCCCTAGATACAGATAACAGGTTACCTTCTGGTGATACCCAAGCCAGTCGAATTGTTTCCTATGAAATCCTGAACAATGAACAGAATCTTCGCGCCAACTTTAAGCCTGACAGCGAGATTCGGCTTGCCGCGAATGAGCAGACATTAACGGTAAACTTCTCAAACCTTAATTCTTCCTCGCGCTCAGTATTGTCGGAGGAATTCCGCCTGATTGGGCGCAGCCCGCGTTGGGTAAAAGCTTCATCACACACCGCTATTTTTTCCGGTTTGGAACCAGGCCGTTACACATTTGAACTTCGCAGCATTTGGAACAAACAAAACGTTAGCCACGCCAGTATTTTTGTAGCCGCACCATTCTGGAAATCGAGGCCAGCTTATGCCATATACAGCTTGCTTTGTTTTGCCATCCTTGGTCTTATTCTCTACCTGCGTTGGGACAAAAAGCGCAGCGAAAGAAAGTCCGAATCGCAGATTCGTCTATATGCAAAGGCCTTCGAAAGTGCCGCCGAAGGGTTTTGTGTTGTCGATTCACGAAGTCGAATTTTAAATAGCAATGCATCTTTTAAAACCTTAATCGGAAGCTCTCCACATGCGCTGACTCGCTGCCGCTCGACTAAAGTATCAGATTTTGAATACAGCCAAATATGGCAGGAGCTTATAGAAAACGGCGTAAGCCAAGGCAAAAGCTGGTGTAAAGACAGCAAGGGTAATGACATCCCCCTATCCTTTACCGGCTCAGCCATTGAAGGCTATGAGTATGAGCGCCCGCTTTATATGGTTGTTCTTAGCGACATCAGCTCCCAGATAAAATACGAGAAAGAACTTGAAACTATGTCAAACTACGATAGTTTGACAGGCCTTGCCAATCGCAACTTGTTTAGAGAAAAACTAAAATCGGCGATCAATAATTATCATCACATTACTCGTAACAAATTCGGCATACTCTATTTTGATGTAGACCGCTTCAAAACCATTAACGACTCGCTCAGCTACCAGCATGGTGACAAATTGCTGCATGAGCTTGGCAATAAACTCAGCCAGACCTTGAGACCACAGGATTCCCTATGCAGACTGGGCAGCGATGAATTTGTGGCCATCATTGAAAATATACAATCAAACGAGTTACTCGGCGAAATCTCTGACCGACTTATCAACAGTGCCGAGCAGGCCATGATTCTAGATGGCAAAGAAGTCTTTGTTTCTCTAAGCATAGGCATCGCCATCTACCCAGATGACAGTAGTGACTCTGAGGACCTTATTAAAAAAGCTGATGCTGCTAGACACTCTGCAAAATCAAAAGGTGGGGGGCGCTACAGTTATTTTTCTGCTGAAATGAGTTCCAGCCTGCGAACTGCACTCAAGCTGGAATCTGAGATACGCCAGGCTGTAAGAAACAAGGAGTTTAAACCACACTTTCAGCCCAAGATTTGTATGCAATCTGGTGAAATGATTGGTGTTGAAGCTTTGGTACGCTGGTACAAACCTAACACCGATATCATTATGCCGGGGGTATTTATTGATGCCGCAGAAAAAACCGGGGCCATCGTAAAAATTGGTTTACAAGTACTGCATGAATCTTGCCAACTTCTGGAGAGTTGGAAACATGCCGGCATAAGAGATTTAAGCATTGCCGTTAATGTATCTGCCCATCAACTTTCCCAAGATAATTTTATTCAGGCCGTAAAGGATGTTTTCTCGCAATACGACTGCAAAGCAAGCGCAATCGAATTTGAAATTACAGAAAGCATACTGATGGCCAATAAGAGCGACTCGGTTACAAAACTCAGCCAGCTACGAACCATGGGGCATCATATTTCTGTTGACGATTTCGGCACTGGATATTCGTCTCTATCCTATCTAACCGAGCTTCCAATCGACACGCTGAAAATTGATCAATCTTTTGTAAAAAATATGCTCAAAGATCAAAAGCAACTTAGTGTAGTAAAGGCGATCATTGAGCTTGCAAAGAATTTGGGCTTGAATGTTGTAGCCGAAGGCGTCGAGACCCAAGAGGATCACAATAAACTTAAGCAGCTAAATTGCCACTGCGGTCAAGGGTACTGGTATGCCAAACCAATGAGCGCAGAAGATTTATCCAATAGCGAATTATTCAAGCAGCTACTACACAGTAAGAATGACGAAATGCTAAGCCCTAGGAGCTAAAAAGGGTTGAAGCTTACACTTCAACCCTTTTTAGCTAGAACGTTTAAACTGAGAAATTAAGCTGGCAAAGCTCGCATCTCAAACAAGGCATCTAAGAATGCTTGACGGCGAGCTCGCATCGCTCGACGAGCCACTTCCATTTCTGCTTTTAGCAATTCAAGCTTTTCACGAAATTCAATTTTCGGCAAGCTGGCGCTTTTAAGCTGTAATTTCAGCTGACTTTTACGCTGCTTAAATTGTTCAAAGCGCTGGGCAGCTTCCAGCCACTCGCCTTTTAGAAATTCCAACTTATCCTCCCAAGCTTGCCAACGTGCAGTTTTGGTATCGGTCTGGGCTTGAATTAATTTACGACGGGCTAAAATTTCAGCCTCTTGGCGTTTATTGGCGCGGTGTAAACCTTTTACCAAACCGATAGCACGCAAGCCTAAAATCACATAACGAGTTGGATCCAATAGCCAACCGCTGATGCCAAAGCCGTTGCGATAATCGCGTGCAAAATCATGGTGGTCGGCGTGGTGATTGCCTTCGCCCAAAGGCCCTAGCCAAATATAGTTGTTTACGGCCGAGCTGAAAGCACCAGGAGTAAAGCCCCACATATGGGTTACGCTGTTTACCGTCCAAGTATTGTGCTGTGCCAATACAAAACCAGCGATACCGGCCATCATCATGCACAGCATGCCAACAAAGCCCGCAAGATATAAACCCAAAGCCATTGGCACTAAGAAATTCAACAACACCAGCAATGGGATGTAGAGCTTCTCTTGCCAAACCAATGCCGGATGATTCTTACTTTGATAGGCGCGCTCGATCATTTCGTCTTCGGGGTGCTTAAAGTAATAAGTCAGCATATGGGACCAGGCGAAATTGCGCCAAGCATCTGGGAACCAGGTTGCACTGTAAGGATCACGCTGATGCTGGCCATTGCGATCCACACCATGATGAATAATGTGCATAGCTGCCCAGCGACGAACAGGCCCCTGTACGGCCATCACTTGGCCAATAAAACCAAACAGGATATGTACCGGCCAGCTCACCATGCGGGCAGCACCATGGGCAATTAGGCGATGACTGTAAACGGTGGTGGATAGGCTACCAATTAAGGCGTGCAAAATGGTCCACGCCAACATCCAAACCCACAAACCTTCTGGGGCAAAGAAGTAGGCGAAAGGTGTGGCGATTAGCGCTAAGACATGGGTAATACTTAGAAAGCTGGCAGTAACCCAATCGATCTTAAAGCCAGCTTCGAAAACGTCCCGAAAGCGGCTATAGATAGGGGCAGGTCTATGCTGGTTGGCAGGCTGCGACATAATTTACCTTAAATACAACTTGATCTGAGCTGAAGTATAAACCATTTCGCAACAGCAGCACCCAGATTGCGACGGGATCGCATAAATTACCGGCAATTTACCCGACAGCAGCCTACCCCATACACCCACACCCTCTCGTCTCACCTCTAACCTCTCTCGCCTTTCGTCTCACACCTAACATTCCCTTGACCCAGCTCAGTCTAGCTTGGCCTCTCAAACATGGCATTTACAGCTCCAGCCTGTAAAATAGCGGCCGACTAAATTTCTAGCGAATCGGGCATTATGAGCGAGCACAAACAAGAGCAGGAAACCACCCACTTTGGTTATGAAACCGTCGACAAAGGCGAAAAAGCCGGTCGAGTAGCCGATGTATTCCATTCTGTAGCCGCAAAATATGACTTGATGAACGACTTGATGTCAGGTGGCGTCCACCGCCTGTGGAAGCGCTACACCATCGAGCTTTCCGGCGTACGCGCAGGCCAAAAGGTATTAGATATTGCCGGTGGCACTGGCGATTTAACCCTTAAGTTCAGCCGCCTAGTGGGCCCGGAAGGCCAAGTTGTACTGGCCGACATCAATGACTCTATGTTGAAAGTTGGCCGCGATAAGCTGATCGATAAAGGTGTTGCAGGCAATGTACAGGTCTCCCAAGCGGACGCTCAATTTCTGCCCTTTGCTGATAACACCTTTGATTGCATCACCATCGCCTTTGGCCTGCGCAATGTAACCGATAAAGACCTAGCTTTACGCTCTATGCTGCGCGTATTGAAGCCCGGCGGCCGGTTGCTGGTTTTAGAGTTTTCCAAGCCAGGTAATCCATTACTGGAAAAGGCCTATGACGCCTACTCTTTCGCCTTTTTGCCGACCATGGGCCGCTTGATCACTGATGATGCCGATAGCTACCGCTACTTAGCAGAATCTATCCGCATGCACCCAGACCAGAATACCCTAAAAGACATGATGAGTAATGCCGGCTTTGCAGCCTGCGAATATCACAACATGACTGGCGGCATTGTAGCGCTGCACAAAGGCATTAAGCCCTAAGCGAGCTTTTAGCATGGACCCAACCCTAAGCACAGCCGCATTCGCCAGTTTAGAGCGCATGATCAATAGCGCCTTAAACTATGACCCAGGCAGCCAACAAAAGCTGCGCAAGCTCGGTGCAAAAACCCTGCAGATTTGCTGTCAGGGGCCAACTATCACGGCCTTTGTACTCATAGACGGCGGCCAGGTTCAACTGCGACAGCATTATGAAGGCCAAATAGACTGCCAGCTCAAAGGCAGCGCCATGGCACTCGCCAACTTAGGACTATCCTCCCAGCACAGCTTGGCCAACAGCGGCGTACAAGTCTTTGGCAGCACTGGCTTGTTAGTAGACCTACAGGGTATCGCCAAAGATTTAGACATCGACTGGGAAGAACCCTTAAGCCAACTGCTTGGCGATGTCGCAGGCCCCAGCCTAGCGGGCCTAGTGCGAAAAGGCATGAGCTTCTGGCGCGAACGCGAAGCCAGTGTATGGCAACGCAGCGGTGAAGCCCTTAGCGAAGAGCTGCGTGCTACTCCACACCCTTATGAACAAGAAGATTTTAATCAGGCGGTAGATCAGCTACGTGATGACGGCGAGCGACTGGCCGCTAAAGTAGCCAAGTTTCAGCACAGCCTGGAAGCGGCCCTGAGCGCCGCTAAGCAAGGAAACCAACCCGAATGACGGCACTGTTTCGCCTTTTGAAGATTATCCGCGTTGGCGCCCGCTATCGCTTAGATTTACTGCTCGATAGCGCACAACAACCCTGGTGGTTGCGCAGTGCAAAGCCTTTGCTATGGCTGTTTCCTAAAGGCGAGTTGAGCCGCGGGCAACGCCTGCGTCATGCCCTAGAAGAGCTAGGCCCCATCTTTGTAAAGTTTGGTCAGCTGCTATCTACGCGCCCAGACTTGGTCCCGCAAGATATCGTTAAAGAGCTAAACCACCTGCAAGACAATGTGGCGCCCTTTAACCAAGCTGAATTTCAAAAGATTGTTGAAAGCTCTCTGGGCCAGCCGGTCGAAGAGTTATTTGCAGAGTTCTCTGCCGAGCCACTCGCCTCCGCCTCGGTGGCCCAGGTACACACGGCAAAGTTAAAAAGCGGTGAAGAAGTCGTCGTTAAAGCAGTACGACCTGGTATTGAAAACACTATCAATGAAGACATTGCCTTACTATTTCGCCTAGCAAGCCTAGTGGAACGCTTCAGTGCAGATGGCCGCCGTTTGCGTCCTGTTGAGGTAGTAGAAGACTATCAACATACCATCTTAAATGAGCTCAATCTGCAGATGGAGGCCGCCAATGCCTGCCAGCTGCGCCGTAATTTTGAAAACTCACCGATACTTTATGTACCCAAGGTGCACTGGGAGTTTTGCCGTCAGAATGTGATGGTCATGGAGCGCATTTATGGCATTCCGGTCACCGATATCGAGCAGCTAGAAGCGCAGAATACCGATATGAAGCGCTTGGCCGAGCGCGGTGTAGACATCTTCTTTCGACAGGTTTTTGAAGATAATTTTTTCCATGCCGATATGCACCCGGGAAATATTTTTGTTGCCAGAGAAAACCCGAAGCAGCCTAAATATATCGCCGTCGATATGGCCATTGTGGGCAGTTTAAATCGCGAAGATCAGTACTACCTCGCTCGTAATATGCTGGCCATCTTCCGCCGCGATTATCGCCAAGTCGCCGAGCTGCATGTGCAATGTGGCTGGGTACCGGCCGACACCCCAATTGGAGAGTTTGAAAATGCCATTCGCAGTGTATGCGAACCTATTTTTGAAAAGCCTTTGGCAGAAATCTCTTTTGGTCAGGTGCTGATCCAGCTTTTCCAAACCGCCCGCCGCTTTGATATGCAGGTACAACCACAGCTGGTACTACTGCAAAAAACCCTTCTTAATATTGAAGGCCTTGGTCGCCAGCTCTACCCCGATCTGGATCTATGGAGCACGGCCCACCCCTATCTTGAGCGCTGGTTAAAGGATCGCTTTGCACCAAAAGCACTATGGCAGCAGTTTAAGCGCTACGCCCCAGAATGGATGGAGAAGTTCCCCGAGATCCCTGAGCTGATCTATGAGAACCTAGAAAGACAGCGCTTGCGACCAGCCACCCAGAACATCGTAAAGCCAGAGCCTAAGACACGCCAAGGCCGTTATTTGTGGCCTATTATGGGCACCGCCTGCTTATTAATGGCGGCGGGACCGGCGCTCGCTGCTTGGTCGTATCAATCGTTACTTTTGGCAGTAGTTGGCCTCGCCCTACTCTGGCATCGTTAGGCCCTGTTGGCGCCAGCTTTAAACTTTCGTTAAGGCTTCGCCACTAGCTTTAGCCGAGACGGGCGCTATGCAATAATGCGCCCTCATAGTAAAACATAGCAAACAGCCGGCAATAAGGTTTAACAATGAGCAACTGGCTAGATGAAGTTAAGTGGGACAGTAACGGCCTTGTTGCCGCCATCGCCCAAGATAGCAAAACAGGCCGCATTTTGATGATGGCTTATATGAATCGCGAAGCATTAGAGCTTACCGTAGAGCGCCAGGAGGCCGTTTATTACTCGCGTTCTCGTCAAAAGCTTTGGCATAAGGGCGAGAGCTCAGGGCACACTCAAAAGCTAGAAGAAATTCGCTTAGATTGCGATGGCGATATGATCGTTATGCAGGTGCAGCAAATTGGTGGCATCGCCTGTCATACTGGGCGCGAATCATGCGCTTATCGCCGCTTAGAAAATGAACAGTGGGCCATCGTTGATCCGGTGTTAAAAGATCCTTCAGATATCTACCAGTAAGGACAGAGGCCAACCATGACACACGATGTACTAGAGCAATTAAGTAAAGTGCTTACTGAGCGTAAGCAGGCTGCAGATCCAAATAGCTCCTATGTAGCAAGCCTGCACCATAAAGGCTTGAACAAGATTTTAGAAAAAGTTGGCGAAGAAGCCGTCGAAACCGTGCTGGCCGCTAAAGACGCCGAGCACAGTGGTGATAATAAAGACCTTATTTATGAAACAGCGGACCTGTGGTTTCACACCCTGGTTATGCTTAGTCATCTTGGCGAAGATGCCAGCGCTGTTGTTAGTGAATTAGAGCGTCGTTTTGATCTTTCTGGTTTGGAAGAAAAAGCGGCTCGTAAAAACAAATAAGCTTTACTGCTAGCAGTAAGCGTTTCTAGAGCGAGGAAAAGATAATGGGTTTAGGTGGGATTAGCATTTGGCAGCTACTGATCATTTTAGTGATTGTGTTGCTATTGTTCGGCACTAAGCGCTTAAAGAACTTAGGCGGAGATTTAGGCGGCGCTATTAAAGGCTTTAAAAAGGCTATGAATGACGAAGATAAAGGCGAAGATAAAGAAGCGCCTAAATCTGTCGAGCAAGATAAAAGCGAAAGTGTAAGCACTGAAAAAGAAACTGAATCCGAAAAAGCTGAAAAGTAAGCTTTATGTTTGATATTGGTTTTTTTGAGCTTTTGCTGATTGCCGTAGTGGGCCTGGTCGTTATTGGGCCCGAACGCCTGCCTGGCACCCTGCGTAAGCTTGCGCTTTACTGGGGGCGCATTAAACGCAGCATTAGCGATACACGCCAAGAAATTGAACAGCAAATTGGCGCCGATGATATTCGTCGCCAACTGCACAATGAAGAGGTTATGGAGCGTTTAGCCAAAGCTGAGGCAGAACTTAATAAAAGCCTTGACATTGAAGAGCCTAACAAGACCTCGGAGCAAAGCGCTGTCATCGGTAGCGATGAAGCTAAGCCAGAATCAAGCTCAGAGCTAAACTCAGAACCTCAAGCGGCCGCTGAAAAACCTCAGCCGACAAGTGATAAAACAGCATCATGAATGACAGCAGTGAACACCAAGATGTAGAACAGCCACTAGTTCAGCATCTGATTGAATTACGTGACCGTTTATTACGTTGTATTTTAATTGTGCTGTTGGTTTTTGCTGGCTTATTTTATTTTGCCAACGATATTTACACCTTCGTCGCCGCACCACTGCAAAAGTTCTTACCCGAAGGGGCAGGCATGATCGCCACCGAGGTGGCCGCACCTTTCTTAACCCCCTTTAAGTTAACGCTATTTGTTTCGATTTTTGTCTCTATGCCATTTTTGATCTATCAAGTCTGGCAATTTATCGCGCCTGCGATGTACAGAGAGGAACGCCGTCTAGCACTGCCTATTTTTGTATCCAGTGTATTTCTTTTTTATGCAGGTATCGCCTTTGCCTATTATGCGGTGTTCCCACTGGTGTTTGGCTTTTTCACATCCGTGGCACCAGAAGGCGTATCGGTGATGACCGATATGGGTAGTTATTTGGATTTTATTTTAAAAATCTTCTTCGCCTTCGGCTTGGCGTTTGAGATTCCTATCGCGACCTTTATCTTGATATCTGCTGGCGTGAGCACACCCGAAAGCTTAGGTGAAAAACGCCCCTATATCATTGTGGGTTGTTTTGTATTGGGCATGCTGCTTACCCCACCAGATGTAATCTCGCAGCTTTTGCTAGCGCTGCCGATGTGGCTACTGTTTGAAGTGGGCATCATTATGGGCAAAACTCTAGTTAAGCGCGAAGCCAACTCCTAAACCACTGGGGTCAGAACCCGTGGGTTCTGACCCCGAATCGGAGCTGTGATCTTGCTGCTACAACTAAGCTTCCAACATAAACGTCACCGGCCCATCATTACATAGGCTAACTTTCATATCCGCACCAAACTCACCAGTAGCAACTTTACCCTGATGCTTCTGCTGCAAACTCGACACAAAATAGTTATACAACTCTTCTGCCTCAGAAGGTGGCTTAGCCGTAGAAAAACCCGGACGCAAACCTTTTTTCGTTTCTGCCGCCAAGGTAAATTGTGATATCGCCAACACACCACCTTCAATATCACTCACACTCAAATTCATGCGCTCTTGCTCATCGGAAAAGATGCGATACTTTAAAAGCTTATCAAGCAGCTTATCGGCCTGCTCCTTGCCGTCATCTTTTTCGATACCTAACAGCAATAAAATACCCTGCTCAATCGCACCAACTTCTTCACCAGCAACCACAACATTAGCGTGACTGACTCTTTGAATTAAACCTTTCAAGATACTTCCTTAGAGAGATAAAAATCGGGGTCAGAACCTTTCGGGTTCTGACCCCATTTGAATTTGTTAAAACAGATTTAAACTAATAGTGTTAGCTTTGATTGCTCAAGAAACAACTAAGCCCCGCGATGAAAATCGCCCTTAAAGCGCTCGGCCATTTCTTCCGTCGCTCGTACTAGTGCATCGGTGATACTAGGCTCGCTTGAGGCATGGCCAGCATCACGAACAATATGCAACTCCGAATCCGGCAACACATTATACAGGCTCACAGCATTATCCAGCGGGCAGACCATATCGTAGCGACCATGAACAATCGTGGTTGGAATACCCGCTAACTTCTCAGCATTCTTAATAATCTGATCTTGCTCAATAAAGGCCTCGTTTACAAAGTAATGAGCCTCAATTCGAGCCATGGCTAAAGCCACATGTGGATCGGAGTAGTGCGCTTCTTTGTCAGCACTCGGGCGTAGCGTAGAACAACGCCCCTCCCATACCGACCAATGCTTAGCCGCATTCATTTTAGCTAACTCATCACTGCCGGTTAAACGCCGGTAATAAGCCGAGATCATATCTTCACGTTCAGCAGGTGGAATAATCTCTTCATAATCCTGCCAATAATCGGGAAATATATGATGCGCGCCCTCTTGGTAAAACCAACGCAGGTCTCGATCACGACAGAGGAAGATGCCTCGTAAAATCATCCCCATTACTCGATCAGCATGTTCTTGGGCATAGAGCAGACTCAAAGTAGAACCCCAAGAGCCACCAAACAAGACCCATTGATCAACCTCTAAGCGCTCACGAATTTGCTCAATATCGGCAATCAGTTTTTGAGTGGTATTGGCCTCTAACTCAGCATGGGGCAAAGAGCGCCCTGCACCACGCTGATCAAATAGAATAATGCGATACATTTCCGGATCGAAGAAACATCGATCCTTCTTGCTGCAACCGCCTCCAGGCCCACCATGAATGAATAAGACCGGTATCCCCTCCGGGTTCCCACACTCTTCTACATAGAGCTGATGACCATCAGAGACGGATAGATAAAAGGTCTTATAGGGCTTAATGGATGGATAGAGCATTAACATAGGGGCAAGCACTCCTGGCGGTAAAATGGACAACAGGCCAAACCGAGCCTTAGAAACATTATAGAAGCTATTTTTAAGGCAGTTAGGCAAGCATATCAAAGAAACTTAACTTGCTCTAAGTGCTAGCGGCTTTATTATGAGCTTCCAACGAGGAGATTTACCATGCCCAGCAAGAAAGCCCCCTGCCGCTGCCCCTGGCTAGACACCAGTAAAGAAGACTATGTTCGCTACCACGACGAAGAATGGGGCGTCCCCGTATATGACGATAAAGTCATGTTCGAATTCTTGGTGCTTGAGTCCGCCCAAGCAGGGCTCAGCTGGTATACAGTATTACAGCGTCGTGAAGGCTACCGTAAAGCATTTGCGAATTTTAACGCCAAAAAGGTCGCCAAGTTTGATCAGGCCAAAGTTGAAGAGTTGGTGCAAAACCCCGCTATCATTCGCCATCGTGGCAAGATTGAAGCTGCCATCAGCAATGCCAAGATCTTTTTAGAGATTCAAAAGGAGTTTGGCAGCTTTAGTGACTATATGTGGGCCTATGTGAATCACAAGCCCATCAAAAACAAAATTACCAAGATGGAAGAGTATCCGGCCACGACTGATATATCGGACGCCATCAGTAAAGATCTTAAAAAACGTGGTTTCAAATTCTTCGGCTCCACCATCTGCTACGCCCATATGCAAGCCTGCGGCCTAGTAAACGATCACAGCCAAGATTGCTTCCGCCGTACTCAAGTAAATAAACTAGCCAAGTAATTGGGAGGAGGGGTCAGAACCCTTGGGTTCTGACCCCAATCGAAGTCCCTATCTACACACACCAGCCCTCCAATAGACGTCCTCAAGGACAAACGCGACCAAGTCAAAGGCGCAATCTCGCAAAAAAATCAAAACCTCCGCAACTCCATCAATTACAGCAACACCACAAACAAACTGCCCAAACCTGGGGTCAGAACCCGCGGGTTCTGACCCCGATCGGAGCCGCGACCTGAAACTAGCAACTTAGCTTTGAGGAAAGCCTCAAGCCTGCTAAGATCGCCTGCTTTGTCCAATAAGCACAGGTTTTTTTAGACATGATTCGTTCCGGACGCTCAGCATTTTGGGCCCTAGTGATTGTGAACATCATTTGGGGTGCTGGCTTTGTGGTTATCGACAAAGCTATTGATATTGTCGCTGTGAATACCTTTAACACCCTACGCTTCAGCCTAGCCGCACTGTGCCTCATACCACTGTGGTGGATGTCAAAAGAGCGCCACTCTTTTAGCGGCCACGGCCCAGTACTAAAAACGGGTTTTGGTTTAGGGTTACTGCTGTTCTTAGGCTTCAGCACCCAAACCCAAGGCATGCTTTATACCAGCGTTTCTAATGCGGGTTTTATTACTGGCCTTTGTGTACCACTAACCCCAGTAATCGCCTACCTACTGTTCAAAAAGCAAGTTGATAAGGCAGTGTGGATTAGTGTCGTTATGGCAACAGCTGGCTTATATATGCTTACTGTGGGTGATAAGCTGGAATTTAATAGCGGCGACATACTAGTCACCATCTGCGCCATCTGCTTTGCCTTGCATATTTGTTTTACCGATCGCTATGCCGACCGCTACCCCGTCGTACTGCTCAGTATTTATCAGCTTGCGGCGGTAGGAGTTTATAGCGCAATCGCAGCAGCATTCGGTATTGGCGAAACTCAAGAATACCCGCCGATTCAAGAGCAATTGCTTAGCTCGGTAGTTATTCAAGCCGTACTTTATTCAGCCGTGCTGGGAAGCGCATTCGCATATTGGGCCCAGACATCTAGCCAACGATTACTGGAGCCCCATAAGGTCGCCTTAGTATTTGCTCTAGAGCCTATTTTTGCGCACTTCTTTGCCTATGTATTTTTAGATGAGCATTTAGGCTTTAAAGGCTGGATCGGCGCCGGCTTGATTATTAGCGCAATGCTCTATGCCGAACTGGGCGGAAAGCGTAAAGCTAAGATGCAACCGCTGGATCAAACTAGCAGTCCGAGCTTGGATTAGCATTATTTTGAGCAATGTCCGAAAAATAAAAACAATTGTCTTAATTTGGACACCCTGACATTCCCAAGAAGTATAAAGTGCCACACATGATTTGTAGCTATCTAACTATTGATAGCTAGCCGGTACTATACGAGGAATTGTTATGGGTAAATTTAAATGCTCAGCCTTAAGCTTAGCCATCGCTGCTTGCTCACTGAACGCGAGCGCAAACGAATGGAGCAGTAATCTCCGCTTTGAAGCCAAAGGCGGCTCCGAGCGAAGCCTTGGGCGCTTCGACCTAACCCTACCTATTTATCAGAATAATAGCTCCCTGTTATTTGCCGACTGGCGCTATGTTCTATCCAATAAAAGCACCCGCGAGGGCAATATCGGTTTAGCTTACCGCCGTATCAATCAAGCGGAAGATCGAATTTACGGTATTTATGGTTTCTACGATCAACGTACAACTAAGGCAGATAACAAGTTTAAGCAATTAACCCTTGGGATCGAAAGCTTAGGTATCGATTGGGATTTGCGTTTTAACGCTTATTTACCCGACGATGAACAAAAAAGCACTCATATAGAAACTGTAAAGGTGGATAAAACCCCTTTTCTCAGTGGCAACAGTATTTGGGTGAATCAAGATTACCAACTGCAGTATTTTGAAGAAGCCATGCGCGGCGCCGACATTGAAATAGGACACCGCATCCCTGGCTTTGAAAACCTTCGAGCCTATGCAGGCGCTTTTCGTTTCAGCGGCGATAACAGTCCAACTATTGAGGGTGGCCGATTACGGCTTGAAACCCAACTGCAAGATTGGTTAAGCGTAGGGATTGAACACCAGCATGACAATATCCGCGGCGATGAAACCTATATTACCGCACGCCTCAATTATCGTTTTGGGCAACAAAGCGACAGCGCAAACGGCAATCGTTTGCGACAACGCATGATGGCACCCATTGTCCGAGATATTGATATTGTCACTCTGCAGGCAGATCACAGCGCATTTGTTGTAGAACCCTCGGCGACCGCCCTTAAAGATGAACAAGGAAGCACCTACGAAATTTGGTATGTCGATGATGATGCCGCAAGCGATGGCAACGGCAGCTTTGAAACACCCTTTCAAACCATTGCTCAAGCGGCGCAACAGGTCGGAGAAAGCGCCACTATCTATATTCACTCGGGCACCTATGAAACACCGCTACACAGCACTTACCTAGCCTATGACCAGGAAGTTACTGAAAACGGTCACGAGACAGAGTTAGCCAACACACTGAATCAGCGACTCGAGTCAAACTACAATGAACAGCTTACACTAGGACACCTGCCTAGCGGGGTAACCTTAAATGGCGCAAAGGGCTTAACCTTGGGTAATACCACCCTTATAGCCGAAGGCGACCGACCAGTATTGCTAGGGCATATTTTCACTTTGAGCGGAGGTGAAAATCACGTATTTGGAATACATACGGACACCACTATCTTTAACTTGGAAGCAAGCGACTTAACTTTATTCGACAGCCAGCTTGGTGGTGTAAGCGGCATCCAGCTGAATCCAGGTTCAATCACTCTGCGTATTGATAATGTCATTTTCAGTGGCGGCGGTTTAGGCAGTAGTTATGACCCTGGAAATTGGGATGGGACTAATATTCAAATTAGCAATAGCCACTTCAGTTCAGAAAGAGCGACAAACACGTTTATCAATAATTTCAACTTCAAAGGCGAAGGCCATATTGATTTTAGCTTCTCAAACAATGTCATCGATGGCCCAGGAATTGGAGTTAAAGTTAGCCTTTGGGGCGAAACCAGCGCCACGGTTAACATCAGCAATAACCAATTTATCGATGCTAACGCCCCAATAAGGCTGGAAAATGTTGGAGGCGGGACACTCGGGGCAACTATCAGCAACAACCATCTAATAGCCGATAGCGATTTATTCGAAGAAGACTACTGGCTGGCCTCGGGCATCGATCTCAGCATTAGCATGCCTGGTGATACCTCCTTAGAAGAACATTCATTTGGAGCCATTCACGCAAATATCGAAAACAATCATATTGAAGGCTTTGATCGGGCAATTGAAACCGGCTTCTGGCTCAGCGAAGAAAGCTCCCTAGTAGCCACGGGTAATACACTGGAAAACAACCGCATTGCTTTTCAGATTAATTCGGGATGGGACCTCGCCGAGGTCATCGACCATAGTTACACGCTTAGAGAAAATCGTTTTATTAACAACGAAATCAACTTTGCAAACTTCTATACCAACCGAGATTTACCGATTACGGTTGACGCGCAATATAATTGGTGGGGTAGCGCTTCGGGTTATACAAGCGATAGCGAGCAGGTTGGCTACCAAGTCGACACAAGCAATCACTGCAAACAAGACCCCGACTTAGGCGAGTGCTAAGCTAAACAAGTGATTAAATAACTTAGCGTGCAGGACACTTCAGTCCTGCACACTTATTTTTAATAACCAAAAAAAATCTTTTGGCGAAATCCAATTCTAGTGACGCACTAGTAGGCAGCGACTCCATTTCTCACCGCCACCTTCCACTCTATTGCCGCTTTCATCAATACCGTCAAAACACACTTTATCACCCGCCAACTTTGCAAACTCACTAGGGAAATATGGGTTTACGATTTTAGTAAAAGAGCGACCATCTGCGTAGATTCCATTAAAGAGTAGAATTTTTGAATCTATATCATTAAGAAGAACAACGTATTTTTCAAAATTTGGATACACTAAAATCTCTAATGCACCTTCCATATTATGTAACTTCCAAAAAACGCTTGGCTCGAGACGCTTATCCGATAGTGCACCTTTAAGATCAAGCGGACTCAGCCCCGCCAACTTAATAAAACGCGCACATTGAGTCGCGTATTCATTAACTGTCATCAATGGTTTGTAAAGCACACGCCAAACGGAACTCCACCCCCTCTGCTGCTCAACCCTCTCCAAAGCAAAGTTATACATAAGATTAAACTCTCTCGCTGCGGAACGAGAGAAATCCCGTTCTTCAGCACTGAAGTTTTTGATAGCTTTCAATGCCACTTCACCCGTGGCTTCCGATGCAATTACAGAAAGCACATCTATGGTTTGTCTAAACGATACGAGAAAGGTTATTTTTCCAACCAGCTGATCTTGTAAACTCAGCATCTTACGCTGAGATTCTAACAAATCATAAAGCGCATCGATTGCAGCCTGACTGCCACCCTGTTGATGCAGTTGAATGGCCTGCATATGGATAAGGCGATCAGCTGACATCAACTGCAAGTACGGAGCAAAGGGCTCCGACAAGATTGGCTCACTTAGCGTGTTGTACTCATAAAATTGATAAAATTCTTTTACCCTATCTAATCGAGTTTTGTATTGCTCCAGCAGCCTCTCTATTTCAAATCGCCCAGAGAATAATATGTTTAGGCAATTGTCTTCCCAAGTTTTGCAGGCTAAGTCGCCCTCAATAGCGGGCAAGCCACCTTCCTTGTATGAAATGGCATACCCGCTGTCTTTTTCTTGTTTTCTGATTTCAAGTAACAGGCGAGTACCTTCTTCGAGCGGCGATTCGCCTTTAGGAGCAGCAAAGCCCATTAGGAATCGATAAGCCGGGCTATCTATACTCGGATCAACTTTTGATAGCAGCGCTAAAGACTCTTCGCTGAGCGCTTCGTCTCGCTGCAAAAACCAAAGAAATGCTGCCAGAACAGCAAACATTGAAAGCACAAAGGCAATTGCTTTTATTCTCATACTCAATCATTCCGTCGATGTTGATGCTTAGAGTAATAGCAGGCTTGCGATTTTGTAAAGTATGAGTTTTATCGAGTGGGGTCAGATCCCGCCGCAATAGAAACCACGATTTAATCGACTACCACATTCTTATTGAAGATGGGATCTGACCCCGTTAAGACTGGCACAACCTCAGCCGCACTCGACGAAATAGAATTGGGGTCAGATCCCGCCGTAATAGAAACTACGACTTAATCGACTACCGCATTCTTATTGAAGAGGGATCTGACCCCGTTAAGGCTGGCGCAACCTCAGCCGCACTCGACGAAATAGAATTGGGGTCAGATCCCG
>NZ_CANMSS010000009.1 GCF_947500695.1 uncultured Pseudoteredinibacter sp. | reverse complement strand
GGCACCATGACCTTTACGGTGAGCTTGTCGAACAGCACCACCCAAGATGTGACGTTCGATTTTGACACCAATAATGGTAGCGCCACAGCGGGTGCGGATTACACCGCGATTGCCAATGGCAGCGGCACCATTACGGCGGGTCAAACGACGACGACCATTACCGTGACCATCGCCGATGATTACATCGCCGAAGGTAATGAAACCTACACAGTAGATCTGAGCGGCTTGAGCGGCAACACCGCGACTAGCGGCCACGACCTACAAGGTTTGGGTACCATCGTGGATGCGGGTTCACCTCCGGGCACCATTCCTCCTACTGTGCCACCCGAAGTTCCAGGTGCTCCAGATACCGTGACCCTAAAAGTGGTGGCTACGGACAGCGCCGGTAACATCATTGGCGATGGCAGCGAGAACGATTCGAACGAAGGCGGAGCGGCTTACTACAAAGTGATCGCTTTGGATCCGGCGGGCGTTGAGATTGCCAGTCCAGCGGCGGGCACCGTTGATGTGACCTTCACCAATGGTACCGCGGGCAATGCGGACTACGACAACGCCACTCAGAATGTGACCATTGGCCAAGTGTTCCAAGTGGATGCGACCGATGATCTGATCTCGGACGATGAAGAAAACTACACCGTGAACTTGGGTGCAAACAGCACGATTGCTGGTGCAATTACCACGGCGTATGAAGCGGTCACCAACAGCGCGGATGATGTTGAAACCACGATCCATGATGAGACCACTCCAGGTACGCCTCCAGGTCCAGGTCCACACCCAGATCCGACACCGAACCCAGGTCCAGAAGATACCGTGTTTGCAGAAATTTCAGTGGATCAAAGTTCTGTAGAAGAGGGTGGTCAGCTGGTTTACACAGTTACGCTGGTTGATAACAACGGCAATGCCGTAAGCGTGCCGGCGGGTGATAGTGTTGAAGTTGTTCTTGATTGGACAGGTTTAGCGGCAGTAGGTGGTGACACCAGTGCATTGCCGGCCAGCGTTGATGTGTCTGGTAGCCAGGCTCAGTTTTCAATTGATGCAAACGATGACTTTGTTGTTGAAGGTAGTGAGCCTCTTGTTGCAACGATCACTTCTGTTGTTGATACCGATAGCAACTTTGAGCAGACCGCAGTAGGTACGCAAAATGTTGCTAATAGTGCAATTACCGATGAGTCTTCGCCTGACCCAGATGATACTGTGTTATTGAAAGTTGTTGCTACGGATAGTTCCGGCAACATCATAGGCGACGGCAGTGTCAACGCTACCAACGAAGGTGAGGCTGCGTACTATAAAGTGATCGTAGTGGATCCAGTTGGCAACGAAATTTCCAGCCCAGCCGCTGGTAATGTCAATGTTGTTTTCACCAATGGCAGCGCCGGTAACGCGGACTACGCCAATGCAACGCAAAACGTTGCAATTGGTTCTGTTTTCCAAACAACTGCGGTTGATGATTTATTGTCTGATGATGAAGAGAACTTCACAGTAAGCTTAGGCGCAAATTCTACGATCACCGGGGCTATAACTTCAGCGTATGAAGCAGTAGCGAATAGCACTGATGATGTAACCACAACTATTCATGATGAAACGACCCCAGGTGGACCTCCGGGGACTCCGACACCTGGGCCTGAGGATACGGTATTTGCAGAAATTTCTGTGGATCAAAGCTCCGTTGAAGAAGGTGGCCAGCTAACTTACACGGTTACCTTGGTTGATAATAATGGTAATGCAGTATCTGTTCCGGCCGGTGATAGTGTTGAGGTTGTTCTCGATTGGACCGGCTTGGCGTCGTCGGGTAGTGACACTGGAGCGTTGCCAGCTAGCGTAAATGTTTCCGGTAGTCAGGCGCAATTTACTGTTGATGCTAATGACGATTTTGTTACCGAAGGTAGTGAGCCTCTAGTTGCTACGATTACTTCTGTTGTTGATACCGATAACAACTTTGAGCAAACAGCTGTAGGTACTCAAAACGTTGCTAACAGCGCAATTACTGATGAAAGCAGTCCAGATCCTGACGATACTGTAACGCTCAAAGTGGTAGCTACCGACAGTGCTGGCAATATCATCGGCGATGGCAGTGTTAATGCGACCAACGAAGGTGAAGCAGCGTACTATAAAGTCATTGCGCTTGATCCAGCTGGTAACGAAATTGCCAGCCCAGCTGCTGGCACTGTTGATATTAGCTTTACTAACGGAAGCGCTGGTAACAGTGACTACGACAATAGCAGTCAAAATGTTGCTATTGGGCAGGTGTTTCAGACAACAGCAGTCGATGATTTGATCTCAGACGATGAGGAAAATTTCACTGTCACTATTGATGCAGGTTCGGTGGCCGGTGCAATAACTTCGGCTTATGAGGCCGTTGCAACTAGCACAGATGATGTGACTACCACCATTCATGATGAAACCACACCTGGTGGCCCTCCGGGAACTCCAACTCCAGGGCCAGAAGACACGGTTTATGCCGTAATTGAAAGTAACGGTGCCGTCGATGAAGGCAACACATCTGTGTTTACCGTTTCTCTGATTGACCAAAATGGCAATCCGGTGACGGTGACTTCTGATATGGAAGTCGATGTTGTTTTTGCTAATGGAACCGCAGAAAGTGGCGACTACACGGCCTCGGCACAAACTGTAACTATCACTAATGGTAACAGCACGGCACTTGTAAATGTGCCAACTGCTATTGATGCAGACTTTGACGATGAAACCTTTACAGCAACTATTGATGGTGTTGGTACCGGTGCTAGTCAATTTGAAAATGTAGATACCACCACAGGTGCTGATGGTCGGACCCCAAGTGCTGAAGCAACGATCAATGATGTGCAGGGTGATGTTGTTGTTCGTATCAACGATCCAGTTGGAAGCGTTGTGGAAGGTGAAACCGGAACATTCCAGGTTGGCTTGTTCGATGTGAATGGAAACCCGGCGCCGAATGCAACTAGCGACGTAACCGTTAATATTACTTATACCGGTACCGCGACTGATGGCTCTGATTATACTCAGATAGCGGCTGTAACTATCCCTGCGGGAAGTAACAGCGTTAACTTGGATATTGTTACCTTGTTCGACACCGTAGGTAATGAGCCAGATGAAACCGTTAATATGCAGTTGGCAACAGTGTCCGGTGGCGGCTTCGGTAATATTTCTATCGATAGCGCTAATGACACCGCCGACTTAACCATTATTGATGGCACGCCAACTGTGAATATCACTGGTAGCAATCAAGTATTTGAAGCTGGTTTAGCGGCTTCAGGTAGTGGCGAGCTTGCAGACGGTAATGCAAACAACAATAGTGACACTCGTGAATTAACCACAGGTACTATTGAGTTTACTGAAGGTAATGGTGGCGCCAGTGTTCAAATCTCCCATGGTGGAACAACAGTTGTAGCGGCAGTTGGCGCTAGCATTGTTGGCGATAACGGCACCTTAACCGTTACCGCGATTATTCCTCCTAGCAATGGCAACCCTGGTGAAGTTCAGTACGAATATGAACTGACCTCTAGAGAGGATCACGACGGCACAGATGACAATGAAACATTTGTTGTTTCTGTAATCGATAACGATGGCAATGTAAGTGATGACGCCAGCACCAATTTGGTAATCGATATTGTTGATGATGGGCCTAGCACCAACGGCCAGACTCGTGTGATGACTGTGGATGTAGATACTATTGTTTTCAATAGTTATATCGCAGGCTTCCAGAATGAAGTGACCGGTCCTGATAACCAAGCAGGCTTCGATTTTAATGAAATTCAAAATGATGCTGATGCATTGGTTGATCAGGTTGAATGGGGGCGTCCATTTAGCCAGAATGGTGTGAACCCAGATGGCAATCGTTCGGGTTATGAGCTAGTGGACGATACAGGTCTTGCATCTGTAACAGGCGAGGTAGTTCAAACGGATCAATTAATTGAGTTTGGTACCTTCACACACCACAACTGGCCAACCTTTGCGAATTCGGGAACCATTACTAGTATCGATATGACCCTGACAGTTAATGTGGTTATTAATGGTGTTTCAAACCCAGTCACTTTGACATTAACCTTGGGACATAACGAAACGTCGAACGGTAACCCTCAGCCGGTAACTAACCCTGATGGAACACCCGTTCTTGATGCGAATGGCAACCAGGTTACTTCAGATATGGATATCATTACCCTGCCTACTACCACTCAAACAGTGACGGTTGGCGGGCAAAATTATGAAGTTTCTGTTGAAGGTTTCCTCGATAATAATGGTAACTCCGTAAATACAATTTACACCAACGAAGAAGCAAGCAATGCTTTCACAGTGGTAGGTAAGGTGACATCAACTGATCCGCTTCCAGTGGTTACAGGTCAAGTTGAAGTGGCTTCTGGTGCAGATACCGGCGCGACAATTAGCTGGGGTGCACCATCTGATCCATCTTTGGGAACATTTACTTCAGGAGGTGACGGTAGTTACAGTTTTGAGGTTAATCGTGACACCAAAGACAGTTTGGCGGCAGGTGATACCCAGACCTTAACCGTGCCATATACCGTAACCGACAGCGATGGTTCTACCACTACGGATAATGTGACCATTGTTATCGCGGGTAAAGGTGCCGTTACTGGAACTGGTGCAAGCGAAACCTTGAATGGTACTGCAAGTGGTGACTCGATTGTGGCCGATGCGGGTAACGATACTCTGAATGGTTTGGCGGGCAACGATACTCTCTTTGGTGAGGCAGGCAATGATATTCTAATTGGTGGTGCCGGTGAGGATATTTTGTTTGGTGGCACTGGCGCCGATACTTTTGTGTTGGATAACGGTATCGTGACAGGCGAGCAAGATGTTGTTAAGGATTTCCAGATCGGTACCGATGTGCTGGATCTAGGGTCGCTACTGCCAGACGGCGCTGATGCAGCAACGCTTGATCAGTACTTACATTTTGAAGAAGACGGTTCGGATATAATCGTGCACATCAATACTGATGGGGACTACGTGGCAAATACTCGTGATGATGCCAAGGATGAGTACACCATCAGAATTGAAAATGCCGATGCGGCCTTCTTTGATCAAACTGACCAGGATATCTTGCAGGTGTTGATTAATAACAATTCTATCGAGACAATTTAAACTTATATTTAAATTATCGAAACTCAAAGCCCCTAGAGTGAAAGCTCTAGGGGCTTTTGCATGTTAAAGGGTTAAGTAAACTTCCCTCGCCAGCGATCAATGCCGTCACGACAGCTTACGAACGCTATTTTCTTTCTTTCTCGGCCTAGCTTTTGTAGGAGTATTCATCCATTTATCCCCTTGTTACAATAGCGCGAACTTTCCTTAGAAAAGGCCTAATAATGCTCGACAAAAAGTTATTATCTATTCTGGTTTGCCCAGTCAGTAAAGGGCCATTGGTTTATAGAGAAGAAGCCCAGGAGCTAGTTTGCTATGGCAGCGGCTTGGCTTATCCTATACGCGATGGCATTCCGGTGATGTTGGAAGGTGAAGCAAGAGAGTTAAGCCCAGAAGAGCGTGAAGCAGGGCGTAACCAGTAATCGAAATTGAAAACATAGGAGTTGCTAAGCCGTGGCAGAAGAATCCATTTTTACCAAAATCATTAATGGTGACATTCCTTCGGAGATTTTGTACCAAGACGAAGACTGTATCTGTATTAACGATATTGCCCCTCAGGCCCCGGTGCATGTTCTACTGATTCCACGTAAACCTATACCTCGTTTGGCTGATGCCTCAGAGGAAGATCAGGCTTTGTTAGGTCGCTTGATGTTGCGTTCCGGTGATATTGCTCGTCAGTTGGGTATCGATGAAGCTTTTCGCTTGGTCATTAACAATGGTGCGGGTGCTGGGCAGACGGTTTTCCATTTGCATTTACACCTATTAGCTGGCAAAGAGTTCACCGAAGCTGGCTTGGGTTTTTAAGAATAAATCGCGTTCGCAGCCAGAATTTCCTCTGGCTGCGAGACTCTCATTCGAAATGCACCTAAATGGTGCCAAAAGCGCTTTTCCCCCTCTCTTTGTATTCGTTTTCGCTGTTTTATCCTCGTGTAATAGTCACTAAAAAACGTTATAATCGCGGCCTTTTGACTATTAATCATCCAGCAGGATGCTATTGAACTGTGGAACGCCTTATCATGAAGAGCGCTGAAATACGCCAAGCCTTTCTCGACTTTTTCCAATCGAAGCAGCATCAAATTGTCGCCAGTAGCTCACTGGTTCCAGGAAATGACCCGACGTTATTGTTTACTAATGCGGGCATGGTGCAGTTTAAAGATGTTTTCTTGGGTGAGGATAAGCGCAGCTACAATCGAGCAACCAGCTCTCAGCGCTGTGTTCGCGCTGGTGGTAAACATAACGATTTAGAAAACGTTGGTTACACCGCACGTCACCATACCTTTTTTGAAATGCTAGGCAATTTCAGTTTTGGTGACTATTTCAAGCGTGAAGCTATCAGTTTCGCTTGGGAGTTTTTAACCTCAAAAGAATGGCTCGGTATCCCTAGCGAAAAGCTAATGGTTACTGTTTACCAAGAGGACGATGAGGCTTTCGATATTTGGCATAAAGAAATGGGTGTGCCAGTAGAGAAAATCGTTCGCATTGGCGATAAAGGCGGCCGCTACCAGTCCGATAATTTCTGGTCGATGGGCGACACTGGGCCTTGTGGTCCATGTACTGAGATTTTCTATGACCACGGTGAAGAGATCTGGGGTGGGCCCCCTGGCAGCCCTGAAGAAGATGGCGATCGCTTTATCGAGATCTGGAACGTCGTATTCATGCAGTTTAACCGCAGTGCCGATGGTGTTATGGCGCCACTGCCAAAGCCTTCGGTAGATACTGGCATGGGCTTAGAGCGTATTGCCGCGGTTATGCAAAACGTTCACAGCAATTATGAAATCGATTTATTCCAATATTTATTGGCCGCTACTGCTAAGGCGACTAATACCAGTGATATGGAAAACAAATCACTACGAGTGATTGCTGACCATATTCGTTCCTGTGCATTTCTCGTTGTTGATGGTGTTATCCCAGCGAATGAGGGTCGTGGTTATGTATTACGTCGTATTATTCGCCGCGCTATTCGCCATGGGCACAAGCTTGGCCAAAAAGACGCCTTTTTCCATAGCTTGGTTCAGGCATTGGTTGATCAAATGGGTGAGGCTTACCCAGAGCTAAAACAGCAACAAGCTCAAATCGAAAAGATCTTACTTACCGAAGAGCAGCAGTTCGAAAAAACTCTGGATAAAGGCATGGCTGTGCTTGAGTCCGAGTTGGCGAATTTAAATGCCAAAGAAATTCCAGGTCAATTGGTGTTCACTTTGTACGATACCTATGGCTTCCCCGTCGATCTAACCAATGATATTGCCCGTGAAAGGGAAATGAGTATCGATTTAGACGGCTATGAAAAATTGATGGAAGAGCAGCGCCAACGTGCTCGTGCCGCGGGCTCTTTTAAAGTCGACTACAACGATAACCTAGAGATTGATGGCGAGACTGAGTTCAAGGGCTATGAAGACTTAGCTGGAACATCAACTGTTATCGCTCTATTTAAAGATGGCCAAAGTTGTGAGCAGCTCAATGCTGGTGAGCGCGGTATTGTGGTGCTCAGCGAAACTCCGTTTTATGCGGAATCCGGTGGCCAGGTCGGTGATCAGGGCCAGCTTGTGGCAGAAGGCCTAGTATTCTCTGTTGAAGACTGTGCAAAGCAGGGCAATAATCATTTACATATTGGCGAGTTAAACGAAGGTCAATTGAGCCTCGGGCAGAAGCTGGATGCGAAGGTCGTATCTAGTAAGCGACAGGCGACGGCCTTGAACCACTCTGCCACTCACCTGCTGCATGCAGCACTGAGAAAAGTTTTGGGTGATCACGTTACCCAGAAAGGTTCTTTGGTTGACCCTGAGCGTCTACGTTTTGACTTTTCGCATTTTGAAGCGGTAACGGCCGAAGAGTTGAAAGCAATTGAGGCTATGGTGAACGAGCAGATTCGTGCTAATACTGCGGTACAAACCGATGTTTGCGATATGGACACCGCAAAAAGCAAAGGTGCAATGGCCCTATTTGGTGAAAAGTACGGCGATAGCGTTCGCGTTTTAAGCATGGGCACCGAGCAGTTCTCCGTTGAATTATGTGGTGGTACCCATGTTGAGCGCACGGGCGATATTGGTTTGCTACGAATCACTTCTGAATCCGGTATCGCGGCAGGTGTTCGCCGCATTGAAGCAGTTACTGGTCGTGCCGCTGTCGATAACGTTGATGCTCAACAAGCTCAATTACAAGATGCTGCTAAGCTATTGAAGACCAAGCCGGAAGAGCTGGTAAATAAGCTGCAGTCTTTACTTGATCAGCAAAAAACTCTAGAGAAAGAACTAAAAGCCGCGAAAGCAAAATTGGCCAGTGCCGCAAGCGGTGATCTGTTAGGCAAGGCTGTAGAAGTACAGGGCGTTAAAGTACTGGCTGTTCAATTGAGCGATGTCGATCCCAAATCTTTGCGCGATACCGTTGACCAATTTAAAAACAAATTAGGCAGCTCGGTGATTATTGTCGCGGTTGTCGATGGCCAGAAAATTTCTTTGGTGGCAGGTGTCAGTAAAGATCTGCTTGGTCAATTTAAAGCGGGTGATCTAATGAAGCACGTTGCTACCCAGGTGGGTGGTAAAGGTGGTGGCCGCCCAGATATGGCTCAAGGCGGTGGTGATCAGCCAGAGAACTTGGAAGCTGCATTAGCTTCCGTTCAAGCGTGGGTGGCATCCCAGTTTTAAGCATAAGAGCGCTCCATAAGAGTGTCCCATAGGCGGCCATTAAACTGGTTAACTTTTGCCAAATTTTAGTGTTTAATGGCCAGCTTTTATAAGTATGATAACCATAGCAAACCGTATTAAACGGTTAGAAATAGCATAATTATGAGTTTAATTGTTCAAAAATACGGCGGAACGTCGGTGGGCTCAGTAGAGCGCATCAAGGCGGTTGCCGAAAAGGTTGCGAATTTCCGTCAGCAGGGCGATGACATCGTTGTTGTTGTCTCGGCAATGAGTGGTGAAACTAATCGTTTGATTGGTCTTGCTCAAGAGATGCAGCAAATTCCAGACCCACGAGAAATGGACGTGCTGGTATCGACCGGCGAGCAGGTCACTATTGCGCTGTTGTGTATGGCTTTAAAAGATTTAGGTTGGGATGCGCGTTCTTATACTGGCTCTCAGGTAAAAATTACCACCGACAGCGCCCATACCAAAGCCCGTATCTTGGATATCGACGATGCACCAATGCGTGCAGATTTGGCCGCCGGTCGCGTGGTGGTTGTCGCGGGCTTTCAGGGCGTTGATGAGAGTGGTTCGATTACCACTTTAGGCCGTGGCGGCTCGGATACTACCGGCGTTGCCTTAGCGGCTGCTTTGCAAGCTGATGAGTGCCAAATTTACACAGATGTGGATGGTGTTTATACCACTGATCCTCGTGTCGTGGACGGCGCTAGACGTTTAAGCCGCATCACCTTTGAAGAGATGCTGGAAATGGCCAGCTTGGGCTCAAAGGTTTTGCAAATAAGAGCCGTAGAATTTGCAGGTAAGTACAATGTGCCATTACGCGTATTGCACAGCTTCCAAGAGGGGCCTGGAACATTAATTACTCTAGATGAGGAAGATAACGATATGGAGCAGCCAGTAGTTGCCGGTATTGCCTTTAACCGTGATGAGGCAAAATTGACAGTGCGCGGTGTGCCGGATATCCCTGGTGCCGCTTCAAAATTGCTGGCGCCGATTGGTGAGGCCAACATCGAAGTTGATGTTATCGTGCAAAATGTGGCGGCTGATGGCACCACAGATTTGACTTTTACTGTGCATCGTAATGATATGGACAAGGCAGCGACTATTTTGCGTGAAGTTGCTGATTCATTACAGGCAAAAGAAGTGACATTTGACGACAAAATCGCTAAGGTATCGATTGTTGGAGTTGGTATGAGATCCCACGCTGGCGTGGCTTCTCTGATGTTTAATACCCTGGCAAACGAAGGGATTAACATCCAAATGATTACCACTTCAGAAATTAAGATTTCGGTGATTATTGAAGAGCGTTATTTGGAGCTGGCTGTGCGCAGCCTGCATTCCGCCTTTGATCTGGATAAAGAACCGGAAGAAGAAATAGGATAAGTAATGTTTTGTTAGTTTATTGTGACAGCTGAACTAACAAAACAAATCATAATCGAACTATAAAAGACCGCCCAAATAGCACTGGTCGAGCGATAGGAAGCTGGGTGAGTGGCTACGGAAAGCACAGCAAGGTATGTGTGCCGTGTGGCGGTCAAAAGAATCATAGCGATGTAAAATCGACGTGGTAAGGCCTGCCGGCAAATAACAGGAGAATCAAGATGTTAATTTTAACTCGCCGTATTGGTGAAACCTTGATGGTCGGTGACGATGTGACAGTCACTGTACTAGGTGTCAAGGGGAACCAGGTGCGAATAGGTGTTAATGCACCCAAAGAGGTAGCGGTGCACCGAGAAGAGATCTATCAACGTATACAACGCGAAAAGCAAGAGCCCAACGGAAACGTTTCCTAGGTGTTGCCCAGCGTCAAAGCCTAGACATGGATACTAGGCGCGTAGATCTTATCAAAAGCGGGGTTGGACTCCGCTTTTGTGTTTCTGAGGCCTAGTAAATCCCAAGTTTGATTAAGCAGATAAAAATCATTAAAAAAGCAGAAAAAAATCAAACTAAGTCTATGATTTTGTAAGGATTGTGGTATTATGCCGCCCTCGTTTGGAGAGGTGGCCGAGTGGCCGAAGGCGCTCCCCTGCTAAGGGAGTATACCCTAAACCGGTATCGAGGGTTCGAATCCCTCCCTCTCCGCCATTACACAGAAGCCCTAGCGCGAAAGCGCTGGGGCTTTTTTGTTTGTGCAAAGAATCAAATAGGGTCAGTTCGAAAAGGGTCAGAACCCTTGGGTTCTGACCCTGGGTTTATATTACAGCGCTGGCTGGCAGTATCAGGATAGCGCGAAAGTCATTGACGTTGGTGTACGTCGGACCAGTCTCTAGAAGCCCTCCGTGGCGCCTAAAGAAGCCGTAGCTGTCATTGTTCAGCAAGTGCTGCTCAGCATCTATTCGTCGCCCTAAAACGCTCTGAGGGTTAATTATGGCTCCAGCATTGCCGCCAACGCCGTCGATGCCATCGCTATCAGCTGCGAGGGCATAGATCTGCGGGTGGCCATTCAGGGCGAGGGCAAGTGCTAAGGCATATTCCGTATTGGGTCCGCCTTTTCCTGCACCGCTAACGGTGACCGTTGCTTCGCCACCTGAGATATATAGCTGTGCTTTCGCAGGCTGATTATTGGCGGCATTGATAGCAAGCCTCGCATGGCTTTGTGCAAGCTCGCGAGCCTCTCCCGTGAATTCCGCCCCTAGGAAATGAATATCGATATCCTGCTCAGCCAAATAGCTTTGTAGCCTGCTAAAAGCCTGTTTGGGGCTCAGTAGAATACTAAAATGATTTCTTTCAAGGCACCTTTCTCCAAGCTTTACAGTTTCATTTTTGCTATCGCTTAAGTACTGGGCGATCGAAGCTGCTGGGGTGATCTGACAGCGCTTGAGAATATCGATGGCATCGGCTTGGCTGCTGCTATCGGCGACAGTAGGGCCTGAGGCGATTACCTCTGGGATATCTCCCACGACATCTGAAATGGCATAGCAGTAAACGTTAGCGGGGTAGGCCTGGCGTGCGAGCTGCCCACCTTTTACCGTAGAGATGTGTTTTCTTACACAGTTAATTTCAGTGATGTCGGCGCCGCTGCGAAGCAAAGCGTCGCAGGTGCTTATTTTTTCTTGCAAGCGGATACTTGCTGGAGGATGGCATAAAAGAGCAGAGCCACCACCGGATAATAAACAAACCAAATTGTCTTGTATGCCCAGTGACGCAGTTTGTTCCATGATGACTCTAGTCGAATCTATAGAGTTCTGATCGGGCAGAGGGTGAGAGCCAAATAAGGTTTTAAAATGTTGGCAAGGGTTGATTTCGCCATGCCGGCAAAGTACATAAGCTGTGGCTGGAAACTTCCCTTGAAAGCGCTTTAATAGCTGTGCTTCAGAGGCTTGGGCAAGTTGAATTGCTCCTTTGCCGATAGCGAGAATCAGTGTTCGACCACCTTGGGAGATGGGAATCTCGCCTAAGGCCTCTTTGATATCACATTGCTGAATAAAATCGGCAAAGGTTTTTCTAAGCAAATTTTCGGGGCTGCTCATAATGCTCGCTGTAAGAGGTAGTGTGCGAGCTAATGTAACACAGATTTATAGCAAGCCTTTGCTCGCTCCTCGAGTTAATCGATGTGTTATCAATTTTTGCAGTGGAGTAAAACGAGACGCCAAACCTAATGTAGTTTTCCTAAGCAGTTTTGCAGGACCGCTGTCATCATTAAATAGGCCGACGATTAAATTGGTGGCTTCGTACACCGGTTTTGCCATGAGCTGATGTTCAAAGGCGTAACGTTTTAAAACCTCTGGGCCACTGTAATCTTTGCCAGAAGCGTGAGCTTTTAAAATGTGCTTAGAGAGTTTGTGCGCAGAGTGTAAACCTAGATTAAAACCATGCGCCGTGACAGGGTGCATGCCAACGGCGGCATCCCCAATCAGTGCAAACCTCGGAGCCGTAAAACGGTCGGCATAGGCCCCGACTAATGGGTATGGTTGCCTTTTTGTACTGATAGTCATTTTGCCAAGCCGGCCCGATAGAAGCTTATAGGCATGCTCTGCGTAGGCCGCATCATCTAGCTGTAAAAATTGCTCAGCTTTTGCTGAGTTAACAGTAATTACGATGGAGGATTCTTTCGGCCCTAATGGCAAAATGGCGCAAGTATGACCGTAATGAAAACACTCTTGGGCAATATGTTGATGATCTAATTCATGTTGCATATTGCAGACGATCATTACGCGGCCATAGTCTTTCATTTTGGCGGCAATACCTTTCATTTTTCGGGTAGCAGAAAAGCGACTGTCTGCAGCGATCAGTAGTTTACAAGAAAGCTCCCTTTGCCCTGATAGCATTAAGGTTGTGCGTTCATTTGATTCCTTCAAAGAAAGCAGCTTGGTGTCGCACAAAAGGCGGATGTTGTTTGCCTTTTTAAGCTGCTTGAATAAGCTCTGGCGGATCTGATGGTTTGCAATAAGGTAACCTAGAGGTTCCTTAGCTTGTTGTGCCCGAAATTCTAAGGCCAGCGGCGAGCGACCATTTTCGACTTTGGCCTCGTTGAGTAGATGCTTATCTTTTTCTTGTATTTCCTGCCAAGCTCCGATTTTCTCTAAGAGTTCTTTGGAAGCGTGGTTAAGCGCAATTTCTCGGCCATCTGCTTGGGGTGAGGCGAGATCTTCTTCGTTTTGAATATCCAGTAGTGTAATGCTTAAGCCAGAATCTGACAGCATGGTAGCCAAGCTTAATCCGGCGGGGCCTGCTCCAACAATGACAATGTCTTGGAAAGGGAGTTCTTCAGTTGAGTTAGCCATGTCTAATCCTGCCAGGTTCTAAGATAGGCTAAACTAGCATGCTGCTTTGTGTAATGAGCTGATGGGAATCAATGGAAGTTTGCTTTGCTCAAAAATATTGATGTCCTAGATATGAAATGGACCAGCAATTGCTGGCCCGAAATCTTTCCTAAAACCCGATCATTCCTATTCCCTGATCTTTATAGTCTTCCTTGCTGTCGTCCTTGTCTGCGCTTCCATTAACCTTACCTGGTTATATTGTCCTTGGGCATCCAGCCGCATTTGCTAGCTAGCTTCACTGCCTGCTGCAAATGTAGGTGAATTGTAGGGGGAGTCTTTAGGTGGATGCAAGCGTCAATGGCTATTTGGTATAACTAGAAATAGTTATTATTCGAGGAAAAAAAGAAGCAGGTTTATTCTGCTTAATGCACTGTAGGCTTTTCGTTTATTGGGCTCTTGTTTGGCTGAACCCTGTTAACACTTTCAAGCTCTTGAGGTTTACTTTTGGGCTTTGCTGGAGAAGCATCAGCTTGGGTTTGATCCAAGCTCAGCTTTAAGCGCCTTACTAGGCTATTCATCACTTCCAAGGTTTGCGCTAGCTGGTCTAAGGCCATTAGGGTGGCTTCGCGTTGACTGTTTTTGTCGTTGCTCATGGATAGATCCTTGCCGGCAGCATTGTTACAGAATCAGATAAAGCGGCCTCATGTTTATGAGGCCGCCATTAAGCAAGGCCTTAATCCCAAGAAAGGGCGCCAGCCTGCTGGTATTCAGTTACCTTGGTTTCGAAGAAATTTTTCTCTTTACGAAGGTCCATGATTTCGCTCATCCATGGGAATGGGTTTTCAATACCTTTCCATAGCTCTTTTAGGCCTAGCTGGGTTAAGCGACGATTGCCAATAAATTTCAAGTACTGCTCAATCATATTGGCGTTCATGCCCAGTACGCCGCGAGGAATCATGTCACGGGCGAACTCACACTCTAACATTACCGCTTCGGCGATTAGGCGGGTGGCCAGGGTTTGCATCTCTTGATCCCACAAGTGTGGGTTCTCAATTTTAATTTGGTTAATCAAATCGATACCAAAGTTCAGATGCATAGATTCATCACGCAAAATGTATTGGAATTGCTCGGCAACGCCGGTCATTTTATTTTGACGACCCATCTGCAAAATGGCTGCAAAACCACAGTAGAAGAAGATACCTTCCGCGCCCACGTAGTAGCTGATTAAATTCTTCAAAAACTCTTTATCGGCTTCAGGAGTGCCGGTGGTGAAGTCTGGCTTATTGATAACTTCGGTGTGCTTCAAGCTCCAGGCGGCTTTACGGGCCACTGAAGGTTGCTCACGATACATATTCCAAATTTCACCGTCATCCATTGCTAGCGACTCAATGCAGTATTGATAAGCGTGGGCATGGATCAGCTCTTCACGGAATTGCAGGCCAATATAAAAGCGACACTCAGGTGCAGTGATGTGTTTATAGATGGACAGTAATAAGTTATTCGCCACAACGGTATCGGCGGTGGCGAAATAACCTAGGCCCATTTTTACAATGCGGCGCTCGTCTTCGCTCAAACCATTAGGGTCTTTCCATAGTGCCAAGTCTGCAGCCATGGCGATCTCTTGTGGCATCCAATGGTTTTGAGAGCCGTCCAAATATTTCTGCCATGCCCAGTCGTATTTGATAGGTACGACTTGGTTAACATCACTGGTGGCATTGATGATGCGCTTATCTTCTGCGCGCACACGAGCACCGGTCATCTCTAGGTCTTGTAAGCCTGCGGTAATTTCCTCAGAGTCAAGCTCGACACCGCTGAAAATATCGCTTGCTGGAGGGATATTGTTACCCGTTGCTGGGGCCGCCGGTGCGGCAGCCGCCGTGGTAGGGCTTGCAGTGGCAGGTGCCGCTGCAGCTTTAGGATTGCTAGGCGTGTTTGCGTCTTCGCTGTAATCATCCCAACTTAACATAGAGTGATCCTTTAATGCTTGAATATGCTCGTGTGGTCTTGTAAGTGCGACCGTTTTTTAAGCGCTGGCCGCCGCGCTTGAAAGGTCTTGGACAGGAGCCCGGAGGGCTCCTGTCCAGACGCTCTCCCCCAAATTATTGGCAGGCCTCGCAATCTGGATCATCCAGTGAGCAGGCCTTTGGTACTTCAGCCGGTCCGGCAGCAGCGGCAGGTTCAACAGCTGCTGCTACGGCGTTCATAGTGCCGGTATCGATCGTCGATTTCTCGGCAGTAGTGGCTGCTAAAGCACGAAGGTAGTAGGTGGTTTTCAAACCGCTAAACCAAGCCATGCGATAGGTAATGTCTAACTTCTTACCATTCGCTTCAGCGATGTATAGGTTCAAGCTTTGAGCTTGGTCGATCCACTTTTGACGACGGCTAGCGGCTTCAACAATCCAGCGCGGCTCTACTTCAAATGCGGTTGCGTATTTTGCTTTTAAGTCAGCAGGAATACGATCGATTTTCTGCACTGAACCTTCGTAGTATTTCAGGTCGTTGGTCATTACCTGATCCCATAAGCCGCGCTCTTTTAGCTCGCGAACTAGGAACGGGTTTACTACCGTAAATTCACCGGAAAGATTCGATTTTACGTAAAGGTTTTGATAAGTCGGCTCAATGGATTGAGAAACACCCGTAATATTGGCTATCGTTGCTGTGGGAGCAATGGCCATTACGTTGGAGTTACGCATACCTTGTGCTTTTACCTTTTGGCGCAAGCCATCCCAGTCTAGGGTTTGGCTACGATCCATTTGCAGGTATTTTTCGCCACGGTTTTCGGCCAACAGTTCAATAGAGTCAATCGGTAGCTTACCTTGGCTCCATAAAGAACCGTCGAAAGTAGAGTAGGCGCCACGTTCTGTTGCCAATTCGCTGGAAGCAGAGATCGCAAAATAGCTAATAGCTTCCATTGAGCGATCTGCAAATTCAACGGCTTCTGCAGAACCGTAAGCAATGTTTTGCTTATAAAGTGCGTCTTGGAAACCCATCAGGCCTAGACCTACAGGGCGGTGACGCATATTTGAAGTTCGCGCAGTCTCAACTGAGTAATAGTTAATGTCGATAACATTATCGAGCATGCGTACGGCGGTATCGACGGTGCGCTTTAATTTATCGGTATCAAGCTTGCCATCAACAATATGTTGAGCCAAGTTAACAGAGCCTAGGTTACAAACCGCAATTTCTTCGTTTGGCTTGGTGTTTAGCGTAATCTCTGTACACAAGTTAGAAGAGTGCACGACACCAGCGTGTTGTTGCGGGCTGCGAAGGTTACAGCTGTCTTTAAACGTGATCCAAGGGTGGCCTGTTTCAAACAGCATGCCCAGCATCTTACGCCATAGATCTTCCGCCTTAACTTTGCGGTACAGTTTGATCTCGCCGCGTTCAGCCATGGCTTCATACTGGGTGTAGCGTTCTTCAAAAGCGTTGCCGTATAGATCGTGCAAATCAGGAACATCATTCGGTGAGAACAACGTCCACTCTTTGCTTTCAAACACACGCTTCATAAATAGATCGGGTACCCAGTTGGCGGTATTCATATCGTGGGTACGGCGGCGATCATCGCCAGTGTTTTTACGTAGATCGACAAACTCTTCAATGTCTAAATGCCAAGTTTCCAAATAAGCACAAACGGCGCCTTTACGCTTGCCGCCTTGGTTTACGGCAACCGCAGTGTCGTTAGCAACTTTTAGGAAAGGCACAACACCTTGGGACTTACCATTGGTGCCTTTGATATAAGCACCCAGAGAACGTACTGGGGTCCAGTCATTACCTAAACCGCCAGCCCACTTGGACAGCATAGCGTTGTCTTGCATAGCGCCATAAATACCATGCAAATCATCAGGTACAGTTGTCAAATAGCAAGAAGACAGCTGTGGGCGTAGGGTGCCGGCATTAAATAGGGTTGGGGTAGAGCTCATGTAATCGAAAGAAGACAGTAAACGGTAAAACTCTACCGCTTTTTCATTCTTATCTTCTTCTTCGATAGCCAAGCCCATAGCTACACGCATAAAGAATATCTGCGGTAATTCGATGCGGGTACCTTCGGTGTGAATAAAGTAGCGGTCGTAAAGAGTTTGTAGGCCTAAATAGGTAAACTGGGCGTCACGGCTTGAGTCAATGGCTTGGCCTAGTTTTTCTAGATCGTACTCGCGTAGGTTCGGGGACAATAGATCCAGCTCGATGCCTTTTTCGATATACGCAGGCAGGGCCTTGGCGTAAAGCTCAGCCATATCAGCTTGGGTTGCAGATTCTGCGACAGCTAAATAAGACAAGGCTTCAGAGCGTAATTTATCTAAAAGTAGTCGCGCTGTTGCATAGCTGTAGTTTGGTTCTTGCTCGACCAACGTACGTGCCGTAATTACAAGAGAGGTGTTTACGTCTTCTAGAGATACACCATCATAAAGATTGCGCATGGCCTCATCTAAGATGGCCTTAGGCTCTACTTCTTCTAATCCAGCACAAGCGTCATTAACAATGGTGCGAATACGAGCAATATCTAAAGATTCGCTTTCACCTTTGTTATTGATTACTCGAATTGCTGGGTAATCTGGATCTTCAGCTGGCTCTGCTTTATCACCACGTAGACGGGCGTGCTCTTCACGATACAGAACATAATCACGAGCGACTTTTTGCTCGCCTGAGCGCATTAAGGCAAGCTCAACTTGATCTTGAATGTCTTCAATATGAATAGTACCGCCTGAAGGCATGCGGCGTTTAAAGGTCGCACTCACCTGATGACATAGGCTTGAGACGGTTTCATGAATACGCGAAGAAGCTGCTGCTGTTCCGCCTTCTACAGCCAAAAAGGCTTTTGTCATAGCGACAGCAATTTTGCTATCGTCATATGGCACAACAGTACCGTTACGCTTAATAACCCGCAATTGTCCTGGAGCGGTTGCCGAAACGGTTGAGCTGCTCTGCTCGGCAGGAGCTGGAGCGGCTGGGCTAGATTCATTCACTGAAGTGTCAGTTTGCATTTAATTCTCCGCGATAAAGCTGCAAATTCTAATGTGATATATCAGCCATTTTTTTTAATGTGGAAACGGAAAACCACTATCTAAGCTGCCAATACAATTGGCAGCTTAAAAGATAAACTGTATTAAAGTTGTGTTGATCGAAAGATCATAACGCTTTGAAAGAAAGCGCGGGCTTAGCTCAGGTTGGATGCTGTCGATTGACGGCGCCAAAACAAGACTTGGTAGACTAGGGCGCTCACTTGAACTTCCCGTCTCGTCGTTGAATCTATCTGCTGTAGAATAGCTTGCTAAGCTGCTCATTGATTTTGTATTACCCCTGACCCTTCCATTTGCCAACACCATTTACCGCTCTATTTGCTAACAAGCTTACGGTGTTGTGCGGTGATGCTTTTTATACTGCTCGCGACTAACGTGTTCGGCGTAAATTGCGGGCGTACCCCAACAAGCTCTTGCATTCATCTGTTAGCTTAATGGCGGCCAATCAGTATGAGCTGCGCTGTTGAGTCAAGCCTTACGTCTTTCCTTAACGCTGCTTTTCCTCGTTATTATTTCCGCTAGAGTCGTGTTTCATGAAACTGAAATTTCCTTCCAAAATCAGCTCATTAGCCCCTCTTCCACTTATTTAGTGAATATTTCACTTGTGGTTTGTGGGGTGTTTAAACACTAAAACCCCTACATCTAGGGGCTCAACAATCAATACACACAAGATAATGCGCTTGGCCTTGAAAATCAATAGAAAGATTTTGGGGGTATGCTGTGGATAAGTTGTGATTTTATTGCTGTGTCAGTGAGCGCTAATCCCTAGGCCTTAGTCCATCTGGGCTTGAGCCAGTTATAGACTTTATTCAGCCTTGGGGAAAAAATTTATACTTTCTCGATATCAATTTTTGAAAATTTATAATGAAAAATTAGCCTCTGCTGCAGACTTTGAACGCAAACTGAATCGCCGCGCAAATATGGCACTTAAAGTGGTCTTTCTGCAGCTTTATCCTTCCACAATTGAAAGCAGGATAGGGGCCAGTTAAAGCGTAAAGGCGATACCGTGATCGGCGCTGAGTTGGATTTTGAGTTGCTCGCCTAGCTGGCAATCAATGTGGCTACCTAAGGCGGCCTCAACTCGGCTACCCGTCGGCAGTCTTAGGGTGTACAGATTGGCCGTGCCGGTGAATACTTTATGCACAACCTCAGCCAATTGTCCCTGCTCTTGCCCCGGTACGATATCATCAGGGCGCAACAAAACATCAACTCGAGTGCCGGCCGGCTCGCCTAGGGTGCAAGGCACAGGTCCAAGTTCGGTATCTATATGCCCGTTTGAGCTTATGATGCCGGGCACAAAGGCGCCTCGACCAATAAAGTTGGCCACAAAGCGGGTTTGAGGTTGATGGTAGAGTTGGTAGGGGCTGGCCCACTGCTCGATTTTTCCTGCGTAAACTACCCCAATGTGATCGGCAAAAGCAAAGGCTTCTTCTTGATCGTGGGTCACTAGGATGGCCGTTGTTCCTTGTTGCTTTAAAATGTCTCTTACTTCGAGCGCAAGTTTTCGGCGTAACTCCACGTCCAAGTTAGAAAACGGTTCATCAAGCAGTAAAAGCTTAGGCTTAGGAGCCAAAGCTCGTGCTAGTGCAACACGCTGCTGTTGCCCCCCAGAAAGCTCATGGGGGTAGCGCTCTGCTAGACCGCTTAAATTAACTAAGTCCAGTAGCCGCTGGAGTTCTGCAGACTGTTGTTGCTGAGTTTGCCCCTTCAGGCCAAAACAAATATTTTCGCCAACCGTTAAATGTGGAAACAGCGCATAGTCCTGAAACACCATGCCGATTTCTCGTTTCTCGGGCGCTAAGCTGTGCGCGGATGAGCTTATTTGCTGACTGGCTAAGCAAACTTGGCCGTGTGCCAAGGGGTGAAAGCCGGCGATGCTGCGCAGTACCGTGGTTTTGCCGCAGCCGCTTGGGCCAAGTAGACAGGCGATGTCACCTTCTTGCATTTCAAATGATAAGCCATCGACAACAGGTTTATCTTGGTGGCCGTTGTAATAGCAACGCAGGTCTTCTACGAGAAGGTGAGGGCTCAAAGTGGTATCCAGATAAAATAAAGCGAAGGCGAATTATAAACCTATTCTCTTGGCTTAACACGAGCCAAAGTAAAGGTGTCTTCAAGTTTTTAGAGGCATACGCTGAGCGAGTTTTGTCTCAACGAATGCCTCACATGGCCCTATAGCAGGCAGCAGGCCGTGCTATAGAGCCATATTGAAATGCAGGTGTATTTAGTGCTGAGCTAATAAGAATTCCATCAGTGCCTTTTGGGCGTGCAATCGGTTTTCGGCTTCATCCCAGACTACAGAGTCGTCGGCATCGAGGATTGTTTCGCTAACTTCTAGGCCGCGATAGGCTGGCAAGCAATGCATCATAAGCGCATCGCTGTTTGCGAGACTCATAAGCTCTTCATTTACTTGGTAGCCCGCAAAGGCTTTTTCACGAGCAAGCTTTTCTTCTTCTTGCCCCATTGATGCCCAGGTATCGGTAACAACCAGATCGCTGTTGGCGACGGCTTGCTTAGGGGCGCGAAATAGCTCAATACGTTGTTTATTCTGCGCCATAAGTTCGCTATCCGGCTCAAAACCTTCTGGGCAGGCGATGTTCAGTTTGAAATCGAACTGCCTGGCTGCGTTGATATAGGATTGACACATATTATTGCCATCGCCAACCCAGCTGACGGTTTTGCCAGCGATATCACCACGATGCTCCCAATAGGTCTGCATGTCTGCCAGCAGCTGGCAGGGGTGGTAGCCATCGGTTAAGGCGTTAATCACTGGAACGGTTGAGTGTTGGGCAAAGGTTTCTACAATGTCATGTCCGAAGGTACGGATCATAACGATATCAACCATGCGTGATAATACTCGAGCAGAATCGGCAATCGGTTCGCCGCGCCCTAGCTGGGTATCATTGGAAGACAAAAAGAGGGCGCTACCACCCATTTGTGCCATGCCAGCTTCGAAGGACACGCGTGTGCGGGTAGAGGACTTTTCAAAAATCATACCTAGCACTTTGCCGGCTAAGGTTTTTTCCTCAGAGTCTTGCTTGCGAAGTGCTTTAAGTTCAACGGCGCGCTCAATAACTTGTTTCAGTTCGCTTGGGTTGAGATCCAAAAGTGTTAAAAAGTGTCTTGGCTTCATAGGGCTTCTCCGCGTAAATCTTAGTCTTCACGCACTATGTCGTTGATAATGGCGATAATATGGTCGACCTGCTCTTGATTGATAACAAGAGGTGGTAAAAGTCTTATTGTACTGCCAGCAGTAACATTAATAATAAGACCTTTCTGCCAGGCCTTTTCAACCAGCTGGCCGCAGTTTTCATTAAGCTCGATACCCACCATCAAGCCTTTGACTCTAATTTCTTTTAGTTTTTCGCAACCCTTTAGGGCAATAGTTAAGCCTGTTAATAATTGTGCGCTGCGGTCGCGCACATTATTCAAAAGCTCTTCTTTGCGAAGCTCATTGACTGTAGCTAAGGCGGTGGCGCAAACAAGTGGGTTACCACCATAAGTTGAGCCATGGCTGCCAGCTTGTAATAGCTCGGCGGCTTTACCTGCAGCTAAACAAGCTCCGATGGGGACACCGTTACCAAGGCCTTTAGCGGTAGTAAGAACATCGGGTTTTATATTGCTGTGCTGGAAGGCGAAATATTCACCAGTGCGGCCATTGCCCGTTTGGATCTCGTCTAGCATCAGCAAGCAATCATACTGATCGCAGATTTGACGCAAGTGCTGCAGATAATCTTCGTCTGGAACTCTAACGCCGCCTTCACCTTGAACGGGCTCCACCAGAATAGCGACAACATTACCGGTTTTGCATAATTCTTCAATGGCGGCTGGGTCGTTGTAAGGGACGTGATTAAATCCATCAACTAAGGGGGAAAAGCCTTCTTGAACCTTGGGATTGCCTGTGGCCGATAGTGTCGCCATCGTACGGCCGTGAAAACTACCTTGGGTGGTAATCACAACGGGCTCGGCTATACCTTTGGCTTTCGCATATAGGCGCGAGATTTTGATGGCGGCTTCATTCGCTTCAGCACCTGAATTGGAAAAAAACGCTCGCTCCATGCCGCTAATTTCGCACAAGGCCTGTGCCAGCTGCTCTTGTCGCTCGATGTTGAAAAGATTGGAGGTGTGCAGCAGCGTGCCGGCTTGCTCGGTAATTGCTTGGGTGACTGCTGGGTGGCAGTGTCCAAGGCCACATACGGCGATGCCGCTTAACGCGTCTAAATAGCGCTTATTGCTATCATCAAAAAGATAACATCCTTCGCCACGGCTCAAACTATGGTTTCTATTGCCATAGTTGTTCATTAAATATTGACTCATGATTTTTACTACTTGCTATGTTGCGATTAAGTCGCTGTTTTAATTGTTAGTGGCCGTATGAGCATAGCTTACCAGGGGGCAGTATATCTCGATAAACCAACGACCAAGCCCTCCATCATAAATGAAAATAAGTGCAAAAGCATTGAAATTACTGGTTAGTGGGCTTGGCTTTCGGGTAGAATACCGCAGCTTAGTGCTTGGGTATTAAAAGCTGGCGCAATGGGTAGTCTGATTAGATTATTCAAATAGCTAAATAAAGCCCAGCTCACACCCACAAGATATATAGATAGCGTTAAAAAGGTTAGCCCATGGATATTTTGGATACCATCAAACAGCAAATTGAAGAGAACACTGTACTGCTTTACATGAAAGGTTCTCCTAATGCCCCTCAGTGTGGTTTTTCCATGCGTACTTCACAAGCTGTAATGGCCTGCGGCCAGCGTTTTGCTTATGTCGATGTGTTGTCCAACCCAGAGATTCGTGAAAACCTGCCTAAATATGCCCAATGGCCAACATTTCCACAGTTGTGGGTAAACGGTGAGCTTATTGGCGGTTGCGATATTGTTACTGAGATGCATGAAAACGGTGAGTTAAAGCCGCTACTTGAAGAAGCGACAGCGGCCGGTGGTGAAGAGGCTTAATATTCTCACTGCATCGTATTTTATAGCTTAATAGAAGCCGGCTGAATGCCGGTTTTTGTTTATCTAGAGGCTCTTAATTAGGCTCCTACCAAGGTATTGTTCCCCTTGTTTCTCCCAATTGCTGCTGTATGATATTCCTCTTGTTCATATTTATAGAACAAATATAAATAGCGTTAATAAACGTTACTAAAGATAGTGTCATTAGGAGTAAATTATGGAATATTTTATGGACGCCCTTAAGCGATATGCAGACTTTAGCGGTCGCGCAAGGCGTAAGCAGTACTGGATGTTTGTCCTGTTCTACTTTATTTTTTCAATTGTCGTTACGATTGTTGATAGTATTTTAGGTACGGCATTCCTAGGCATGATCTTTGGCTTGGCGATGCTGGTTCCTTCGCTGGCAATCGGCGCGCGCCGTCTGCATGATACGGGCCGAACTGGCTGGTGGCAGTTGATTGCGTTAATACCGCTGATTGGGATGATTGTTTTGATCGTGTTTTACGTACAAGACAGCCACCCGGATAATGACTATGGCCCAAACCCAAAGGCGGGTGAAGCTTAATTATTATCTTGGCGATCTTCACGATGTCGTAGAAGATCGCCTTATATCTGCTGGTCTTATTGTTCTTGAAGCCAGCTTCGTATAACGAAAGCCCCTCTAATATCCCCTAAGCTGTAGCCCGTAGCGTTATCATTTGGGTATAACTCATTGAGCTTTGCAGATAAGCCTGGGGTCAACTGTGAGCTATGGCAGTTAAGACATAAACCTTGTGTTGGTATTGGACTCATAGATTCTATTGCTAATTTGCCTTTCGACTCTAAAACTCTATAGCGAACCCCAGCTTCGCGCCCTTTGCTTTTTATCCGGTCAAAAGCTTGCAGCTGTTCTGCTTGCCAGCCTGTGGCTTGGTTGTTTTCATTTCGGGTCTTTAGTGATGTTCTCCCGGCGCTAATCAGCACTTGGGGGTGTTCTTCTTGAAGCTGTTGTGAAATCTCAGGAGCTGCGATCTTGCACTGGGCGATTCCAGCTTCAAGACCGCCACTTTTTACAGCGGCCATAAGGCGTTTCTTGAGCTTTCCAGCAAGTGCTTTGCTGATGGTCTGATTAAATTCTAAGGCTTGTTCTAGCTGCTGAGGATCAATAGCGGCACTTTTCGGGCTTAGCTCTGAAGCACTAGCGCTAATAGCTTGGTTTGCTAAGGCGCTGCAAAGCAATATCTGGCGAATCACGGTGAATACCCTCTATATTTAATTTAGGGTATTCTAATATATATATTTGTCCGCAATCAATTTATTTGGCGATTTTTAGTACAGGTGGGCGTTTTACGGTTTGTTCTAATAGGCTAATAAAATCCGCTTCGGGCAAAGGGCGGCTTAATAAATAGCCCTGGATCATTTGACAGCTGTGTTGGCTTAGCCACTGAAGTTGTTGGTTTTCTTCTACACCTTCCGCTACCAGTTGGAGTTTTAACTTTTTTGCTAAGTCGACGATAAACTCAGTGACCGTGGGGTTGTCGAGCAGCTTATCGACAAATATTTTGTCGATTTTTAAGGTGTCTAAAGGTAAGCCCTCTAGCTGCCCTAAATTGGAAAAGCCCGTACCAAAATCATCCATGGCAACAGAGATGCCCATATCTCTTAAAACTTGCAATTGGTTTTTTATATCTTCTCCGTGGGCGAGGTAGCTTTCGGTAATTTCAATTTCAATTAAGCGTGGATCCAGCTTATTGTCTTCAATAATACCTTGCACCATATTTAAGAGTGATACGCCGTTTAAAAGGCTGGTGGGGGAGAAGTTAGCGGCAATCTTTATTGGTATGCCTTGTTCTTGTAATTGTTTGCCAAGCAGCCAAGATTTTTCCATGATGACCTTGTCGAGGTCGGCAATCAAATTACACTCTTCAGCAAGCTTGATGAACTCGAAAGGAGAGATGTTTTCTCCTTTATATTGCCAGCGAGCTAGAGCTTCGGCACCCACAATTTTTTCGGGTTGGTGGCAGTCATATTTAGGTTGAAAGTGAACCTGCAAAGACTTGTCGCTAATGGCTTGGCGAAGGCCCTGTTCAAGATCATTTCTTCGGTTAACACTCTCAAGTATAGATTCATTAACGAAGGCGTGATTAAGTTGTTGTGATTCTGCAAACTGTAAAGCCGCTGATGCTGACTGTAAGCACTCGCTGAAACTGTCTTTTGCCGATTCATTGAAGGCTAGACCGCAGTGTATGCCCATACTGACGTTGTGCTTGTCGATTGATTCAATGCCGCGAATGCTGCCTTCTAATTCAGCAATCAATTTATCCAGCTCGGCTTCATTGCGCTCTGTAATAATAACGAATTCCTTGGCAAAGTTACGTCCTAGAAAATCTTTATTGCCGACGGCGGAGATCATTTTACGGCTGGCTACCCAGATGGCGCTATCACCGGAGGAAAAGCCATAGGTATCGTTAATTTGTTTGATGCCATCAAGCGTAAATAATAACAACCAATAACTCTGTTCTCGGTTAGCTAAGGCTTCGGCGTGCTCATTTAGGCAGCGTCGATTCGGTAGCTGGGATAGGGGGTCGCTGTTGGCCTGCATGTAAAGCTGTCGGTTGAGCTGAACAATAATACTCGCAGCAAGAACAAGAGCGAGAGCACTGTAGGCTATTAAATGAAGCCAATAGATATTTTGACTAAAGCTCGTTAGGGCGGTGAGGGTCAATGTTAGGGCGGTACCCCAGCTATAGTAATCACGGGATTGCTCAGATCGTAATAATACTGCCGCTGTAATCAATAGGGTTGCTGCTTCGAAAAATGGTAGCCACGACATTGGAGTCGCAGCAGCGACTGCAATTAGGCAGCAAGCGCTGAGAGCTAACTTGGTATCTGATGTCTCCCATAGTTTAAGTGCGACGTTAGCCAATAAAAGAGTTAAAGCTGTACTGATGAGTAGCTGTGAAAGAAACGTATTGGCAGTTAAAAACAGGCTCAAAAAATAACTGGCAAATGCAAGCCCTGCGCCAAGCAGCAGTTTTCCTTTGAATTCTGTGTGATGTCTGCAACTAATAATTACTAGCAGCAATAGGCCGTATACCGCGATATTGCTTGCGCTTAAGAAGTGCTCTAGCACAACTTGATCTCCAATCTTTTTCGAACAGGCTGATGCCTAAAAGCTTCAGCTTCCATTTTCCCTGATTTGAGTATAGCTAGAGATTTTGTGGGGGAGGTGCGAAGGGATTGCAGTTGGTCGGAAAAAGTTGGAATGTTGAAAGGGGTGACAAGAAGGCCCGGCATTACGGCCGGGCTTACGGAGATTAGCTGGCTTTTGACTGTATGTAGTTTTGTAGGCCCATCTTGCCAATTAGGTCTAGTTGGGTTTCAAGCCAGTCTACATGCTCTTCTTCTTCACTTAGGATCTTTTCTAGCAGATCGCGACTTACGTAATCTTGTACGGATTCACAATAAGCAATGGCTTCGCGAAGGTCGGGAATGGCTTGCAGCTCAAGGCGCATATCGCACTTCAGCATTTCCTCGGTGTTTTCACCGATCATTAGTTTGCCCAGATCCTGTAGGTTGGGAATGCCTTCCAAGAACAAGATGCGCTCGATAATGTCATCGGCGTGCTTCATCTCTTCAATGGATTCTTTGTACTCGTGTTCGGCCAGCTCTTTAATGCCCCAATCTTTGAACATTCTTGAATGTAAAAAGTACTGATTAATGGCAATCAGTTCATTGGCCAAAACCTGGTTCAGGTGCTCAATTACTTTGCTGTCGCCTCTCATAGTGGGATTCCTATCTAGCTATCGGTTTATCACGGCTTGCGGTATAACGCGGTCGACTCTGCCTATCAGCTGGCAGATTAGCTTAGTGTGGCCCTCGCCACCTCGTAAGTCAAGCTTGCGCTGTCTCTAAGTTGTTGATTTTCAAGTAAAAATTAATGATATTGAATATGATTATCAGGTGCTTTTAGCTTAATGAGCTGTGCTGTTTATTTAAGTGACAGCGGCAACTCAAAACAAAATACGAGTAGTGGTGAAGGGGGGGCTATTAGGAGAGCAGTTTTAAGTCGAGTTATGAGGGTGAATGTGTTGGTAGTGCGCGCGCGAAGAGGAGTTTTATTAGTTGGCTGCGTAAAACAGAGACTCGTTGGCGTCTAGATTGCGCTGTTCTACGGTTTCCTGCACGATTTCTCTAGTCAGAATACCGCATTTTCCGCATTGGGACATAACGCCAAGCTGTTTACGTACCTGACGCAAGGAGCTGGCACCGGCGCAAACCGCATCGCGGATCTGGCTATCGGTAATTCCTTTGCAAAGGCATACGTACATGGCGGAAAAAGCTCTAAGGATCAAGTTGGCGCTATGTTATTGTTAATGATAATGAGTGTCAATTAATTTTGCATTTAATTCTGACTTGCATCAACACAAATTGATAAGCGGATCTATCGATACTATTAAAAAAAACAATGGGACAGGAAATATAAGGGGTGTATTATAGTTTTCAGCTATTACACAACCTGTGTTTGATTGTTTTTTGCGCGACAACTACTTGCTGTTTTAAAGCTGTAACAAGGCTTTTGATAACATCAGGAGGACGCTTAAGGCTAGCAGGCGATAGCACACTGTATTTTCGGGCTCAGCGTTGGCTGGGCCTTTTGTATATTTCTTTATTAAGGGAGAACGAATATGGGCGTTTTAGTTGGTAAGCAAGCTCCAGACTTTACAGCACCAGCGGTTTTGGGTTCTGGTGAAATCGTGGATAGCTATAACCTAGCTGAAGCTACTAAGGGCAAGAAAGCGGTTGTTTTCTTCTACCCACTGGACTTCACCTTTGTATGTCCTTCTGAGCTATTGGCTTTCGATCACCGTATCGCTGAGTTTGAAAAGCGTGGTGTTGAGGTTATCGGTGTTTCTATCGATTCACACTTTTCTCACAACGCATGGCGTAACACTCCAGTAAACGAAGGTGGCATTGGCCCAGTTAAGTACACCTTGGTTGCTGATATGAATCACGCTATCTGTCAGGCGTATGACGTTGAGTCTGCTGGCGGCATGGCTTTCCGTGGTTCTTTCTTGATCGACGAAGATGGCTTGGTTCGTCACCAGGTAGTTAACGATCTGCCTCTAGGCCGTAACGTTGACGAGATGCTACGTATGGTTGACGCTTTAGCATTCCACCAGGAGCACGGTGAAGTTTGTCCTGCTGGCTGGACCGAAGGTGATAAAGGTATGACTGCCTCTCCGGACGGTGTTGCTGCTTACTTGAGCGAGAATGCTGATAGCTTGTAATAAGCTCAAGCAAAACTCCTCTAAAAAGCCGCTAGCGAAAGCTAGCGGCTTTTTTATGCCTTGAAAACCACCCAAGTAGCTGCTCGTCCTGTATTAATAGAGGAGGGTTAAATTGTCCGGTGGGGGGGTAGGTTAAATTTGCCTAAATTGCGGCTGAATACGACTTGTTAAAGTAGTGATCAGTTGAAACTGCCTAATAATCAGGCGTTTGTGTGGGAAATTCGGTTTTAACTTACATATGACGACAAAAGTAGCAAAAAAGTTCCAAAATTTAATATTTTTTTTGAGGACGAGGTTTTTACTTTCGTTAAGTTTACGTTAACCCTTTATGAAATTTTTGTCATGTCATATTTGGCGAGGTTATATAAGGGGCGAATAACAACTATAAACATCGGAGAGTATGTATGATCGATCGTCATAAGACCGCAATGTGGCAGCTAAAGCCTCTAGCGGCTGGTGTATCTGTTGCAGCGTTAATCTCAGCAGTATCTTTCCCGGCTTATGCCCAGGAAATTACCCAGCAGCAGGTTGAAGCACAAGCTGAAGAGCAGGTAGAGCAAAGCTCTGGCCGCCTGGCCAAAAATCGCGACATCGAAGAAGTGGTAGTAACCGGTTCGCGTTTGAAACGTGACACTTTTAGCAGTGTATCGCCATTACAGGTGATCAACGCTGAAGGCGCTAAAGATGTGGGTTTGATTAACCCAGCTGATATTTTGCAATCCACTGGTGCTGCAGCGGGTCAGCAGATCGACTTGACCTTCTCTGGCTTCGTTTTGGATAACGGTCCTGGTGCGACTACAGTGGACCTACGTGGTCTGGGTGCTGGCCGTACTTTGGTCATGCTAAATGGTCGTCGCCTTGCACCGGCTGGTGTAGAAGGTGCGCCTGCCGCAGCTGATTTGAGCTTGGTTCCTTCTGGGCTAGTGCAGCAATATGATTTGTTGTTAGACGGTGCGTCATCTATTTATGGTTCTGATGCGGTAGCCGGTGTGGCCAACATGATCCTGAAAAAGGATTTTGATGGGTTAGAAATTAGTGGGTTTACCACTCAGCCTGAGCACGGTAATGGTGAAGAAAACACTTTAACCGTAACTTGGGGTAAAAACTGGGATCGTGGCTTTATCGGTTTCGGTTTAGATTATTTCAATGCTGACTCTACAGCGGCTGATGATCGCCCATGGACTGCTGGCTGTGATAAGCATCGTGAAATCGGCTTAGATGGAAGTATATATTCAGAAGAGCGACGCTTTACTGAAACGTTGAACATGGTAACAACTGGTGGTTGTAAAGCTACTCAAGGTTTGACAGGTCGAACCATTGTCCCATCAGCGGGAAGTATTTATTACACCCCTGGAAGTTCAAACGGTGGTTGGGGTAACTTTACTGAAACCAATTTGTTTGGTTTAGGTGTAGATCTCGATGGTGATGGAGTAGCTGATACTTCCTATCAAGACTATAGTCGCAATGGTACTCAGGGCTATCGCCATTTGTTCCCAGATCAAGAGCGTACCAGTGCTATGTTTTATGGTGAGTACACTTTTGATGGTGATATGAACTTAACACCATATTTTGAAACTTTGTACTCGAAGCGCGAGACGACTATTCGTGGCGCAGAGTTCCCTATTTTCCCTGACGTACCTGCAAACAACCCATTTAACTTGTGTAACCCAGATGGCGTTAATGGTGTTGATTGTGGTTTAGCTTATGACGAGCTGCTAACTAACCCTGCATTTGCTGAGCAGGTTCGAGTTCGATATGGCGGTACACCTGCTGACTTTGGATTGCTAGTTGGACCAATCGGTGCAGCGGAAACAACACCTGTTGTTACTGTTAGAGGTGATCGCAACTACACTCGCGTTGAGATTGAACAGTTTCGCTTCGTAGGTGGTTTGCGCGGTGATCTGCCACAGCTGAATGTTGGTAGCTTAAGTGATTGGACCTTCGATACTTACTGGTCGTATAGTAAGTCAGAGGGTGATTCAAGTCGTACCGGTATTCGTGGTGATCGTTTAGAGCACTCCTTGGCAACAACTCGTGAAGATCCAAACAATCCAGGTCAATATATCTGTGGTAATGGTTCTGACGGCTGTGTGCCCATCAACATGTACGCTCCCTCTTTGTATACAGTTGGTGTAGGCGACTTTGCTACGCAGGCTGAACGTGATTATCTTTTTGATAGTCGTGATTTTAAAACCGAGTACTACCAGTCGATATTTTCTGCCTTCATGACAGGTAATTTATTTGAGTTGCCTGCTGGTAATGTGATTGCTGGTGTTGGTGCTGAAGTTCGCTACGACCGTATTAAATCTATCCCTGATGAAGTAGCTCGTGACGGTCTATTTTTCGGCTTCTTCTCTGATGGCGGTGCTACTGGTAGTAAGTACACGCGTGAGTTGTACGGTGAAGTTGAAGTGCCTCTTCTAGCCGATAAGTTCTTGGCTACTGAGTTAACTGCTAACTTGTCTGCTCGTTATACAAAAGATCAGTTGTACGGAAGTGCCTCTACTTACTCGGGTAAAATCGCATATCGTCCAGTAGATTCATTACTGCTACGTGCCACTGTTGGTACTTCTTACCGTGCGCCAAACTTGAGAGAGAACTTCTTACGAGCTCAAACAGGGTTTAACACTGTGTTTGACCATTGTGTGGTGCCTGAAGATGCGGTTGATCCAATCCAGGGTGGTTATGATCCTTCACGTGATTCGCGCGATCCTGTTGTTTTAGCGAACTGTCGTGCGCAGGGTGTGGATCCAACAACTCTTGGTGCGAATAGTAATAGCTCTTACAGTGTTGAAGTCGCTCGTGGCGGTAACCAGGGGCTGATTGAAGAAACTTCAGATTCATTTACTGTTGGTTTCAGCTTCGAGCAGCCATTCTTTGATGAGTTTGATTTAACTCTAGGAATGACTTACTACGATATTGATATCGACAACTCGATTATTGAGCCGTCTTCTCAATTCTTGATTAATGATTGTTACGAAACCAATACAGTTAGTACGTTCTGTGGGAACATTCAACGTGATTCAGACGGCTTCCTAGACTATATCGATGCTGGTTTTATCAACCGAGATAATGAAACTGCTCGTGGTGTTGATATCAATGTTGAATGGAAACAAACAGTGACCATGTTTGACCTTCCGTTTGATCTAAGTATTGATGCACGCTTCAATCGCTTAATTGAGCGCTCTTTGACGTTCACCGGTGATAATGGTGAGACAGACTTCGAAGATTATGTAGGTGAGTTTGGTTTTGCTGAATGGCGTAGCACTACAGCGTTCCGAATCGAGTATGGTGATTATCGCTTTACTTGGGCGACTCGTTACGTAGGTTCTGTTGAGCAAGCCGTTGAAGATATCGATGAATACAGTGATGTCTTCGATACGAATGGCACTGGCTTCACATCAGACACTTGTGTAGGTGTTGCAAATGGTGGAACTGATTGTCGTGATGTAGGTTTCGCTGATAACTATTTCAAACATGATGTTTCGTTCTACTACAATGGCGATGTTTGGACCATTGGTGGTGGTATCCGCAATGTGTTTGATGAAGAGCCGCCACAAGTTGATGGTAACGAAGTTACTGCTGTAAATAACACTCCAATTGGTGTTGGTTACGACTTGCAGGGACGTACTGTCTTCTTCGAGCTAGGTCGTAAGTTCTAATCTTGACCTATAGAAAAGCCCGCTCTAGCGGGCTTTTTTTTCCTTTGCTTTCCTAAAAATGCCATTTTTGGCGTCAAAATAACAATGGTGTGATGTATGAAAACACTAAGATTGGCTCAGTTATTATTACTGTTCTTTTCTGTGGTAGGGGCTGCGCTACTGAATGCAGCAGAGCCTTATCCTTTAGATTACTTTGCTGTGCGATCAGCAGTCTCTAATGTTGAAGTGTCTCCGAACGGTAAGCATGTAGCCATGCTTTCTAACCCATCGAAAGATGGAGATCCGTATATTGAAGTTTATAAAACTGATAATTTAGACGGAAAGCCTTTTCGCTTAAATGCGGACCCAATGGAAATTACCAGCTTTTATTGGGTTACAGACGACGTGATCGTTTTTCGTGCACGTCAGCAAGTGCGCGATAAAATTGATGGCTTTAATCAGGGTGTGTATGAGTTTGTTCTGGCTTCGGTAAATATCAAAAAGAAGAAGATCAAAAAGTATGAACAAGCTGGCGCAAGTATTTCCAATATTTTGCCGGCCAAAAAGAACAAGGTTATTTACTCCTTTGTTCCTGGAAACTTCAAAAGCTCTAAGCTTTCAAGTGCGTTCCGTCCCCGCGCTTATTACGAGTTAAACCTAAAGACCGGTGCAAAGCGATTAATGTTTCGCGGCAAAATTTCTATGGGTCAAGTTGAAACCAATGGTGAAGGTAAGCCTTGGTTAGCACGCGGTTTTGACATTCAAACTGGAACCTTAAGCTGGTTTGCTCGTGTTAATGGTGAAGGAGAATGGGAAGAATTCTATAGTCAGCATGAAGATAGCTTTGAAGAGTTTAGCGTTAAAGGCTATGACACAGAGAAGCCCCACATCTATTTCGTAGTTGCAAACAACGGCAAAGATAAAGCTGGTCTGTGGGAATATGACGTTAGAGCAAAGAAATTCGGTGAGTTGATCTATGCTCGTAAAGACGTCGATATCGTTGGTACCTTATCCCATAGTAACTACTGGACTGATCCAGATAAACAGGTTGCTGTAAGCTATACAACTGATCGAACTCATCGTGAGTTCTTTGATGGTCAAGAAGCCGCTGTTTATCAACAACTCCAAGGTATTGTGCCTGATGCTTACTACATTCGAGTGAATAGCCGCTCGCGTGATGGTAATACCTTAACGGTTTATAACCAAGGCCCTCGCGATCCAGGCTCTTATTACCTTCTTCATAAAGGTAATTTCAACAAAATTGGTAGCACTTATCCTTTGTTGAAACCAGAAGGCCTGGCCGATGTTAAATATATTAAGTACAAAGCTCGTGATGGTCGAACCATTCCTGCTTACATCACGGTTCCTAATGGTAAGCCTCCTTTCCCAGCTGTGGTAATGCCGCATGGTGGTCCGTTTGTTGCCGAAGGTATCCGTTACGATGAGTGGGCCCAGATGTTAGCCAACAATGGCTACCTAGTTCTGCAGCCGCAGTATCGTGGTTCTCGTGGTCATGGCATGGAGCATTATCTATCGGCATTTAACACCGAGGCTGGTGGCCAAGGTGGTTACAAAATGCAGGATGATAAAGATGATGGCATGATGTACTTGGTCGAACAGGGCTTGGCTGATAAGGACCGCTTGGCTTTTTATGGTTGGTCATATGGTGGTTATGCGGCGCTAATTGCCGCTGCACGTGCGCAGAATATCTATCAGTGTTCTATAGCAGGTGCGGCAGTAACCGATAATCAGTATCAGGTGAATCATTACCGTGCGCGTATTCGTGGCTCGGGCAAACTGGAACAGCTTCGTTTTTGGGATGACAGTATTTCACCCATTGAAGAAGTGGATAAAGTGAATATTCCATTGTTGGTAATTCATGGTTCTGTGGACCAGCGTGTACCACCTGCCCATGCACATAAATATATGAGTGAAGTGAAAAAGCTAGGCAAAAAAGTATCTTATGTCGAACTTGATGGTGCGGATCACTTCTCTAATACTTTATTCTACAACCACCAAAAGCAGTTGTATGATTCAATCATAGGCTTCTTGAAGAACGAGTGCGGCCCAGGCGGATTATAAGCCATAGGCATCATTCTGATTAAAAGGGGCTTTTAGCCCCTTTTTTTATGTGTTCTAGATTGATACAGTGATTGTGTATAAATTCTACGATTTATCAGCAATGGAGGCTGTATGGTTAAATTTATTTCTCTATTCTGTGCTATTTGTGCAGCTATATCTTTTTCGCAGAGCTCATTCGCAAACGATCCTTACCCTTTGGACTATTTTGCCCTTCGCGAAGTGGTAATGGATGCTCGTTTATCACCTGACGGTAAGCGCCTGGCAATTCTTACTATTCCCTCAAAAGAGGGTGACCCCATAGTTGAGGTATACAAGACTGACAATATGTCGGCCAAGCCCTTTCGTTTAAATGCCGACCCAATGGAAGTGCGGAATATCTATTGGGCAACGAATGACAATATTGTGATGAGGTTGCGACAAAAGGTCCGCGACAAGATTGAAGGATTTAATCAGGGGGTTTTTGAGTCTAAGCTGGCCTCGGTTGATCTCAAGACAAAGAAGTTTAAAGAATACGATCAAATTGGTGCCTCGATTTCTCATCTCTTGCCCGAAAAGCCAAAGAAAGTCATTTATTCATTTATTCCGGGCGAATTTGAAAATAATCGCTTGTCTGAGCCGTTTAGGCCAACAGCGTATTATGAGCTAGACCTGAAAACAGGTCGTAAGCGCCTAATATTACGAGGCAAAATCTCTCTAGGGCAGGTGGAGTTTGATGGTAAGGGTAATCCTTGGTTGGGGCGTGGCTTTGATATCGCTAAGGGCGAATATGTTTGGTATTACCGTCGCCCTGGAGAGACAGACTGGAAAGAGCTGCACCGTTTAAGTGAAAATAGCTATGAAAATTTCAGTGTAGTTGGCTTTGATGTTGGTAACCCCCATTTATTTTTCGTCGTGGCCAACAATGGCAATGATAAAGAGGGATTGTGGGAATTTGACTCGAATAGCAAGAAATTCACTGAGTTAATTTACCGTCGCAATGATGTAGATGTACGTGGTGTGCGTAGCCATAGTAATTCGTGGACCTCATATGATGAGGTGGTTGCAGTTAGCTACGCGACTGATAAATTGCATTATGAGTACTTTAATGCGGAAGAGGCTGCTATTTATAAGCAGTTGGAGCAGCTTGTCCCTAATGCCTATCGCACTTCGATTTTGAGTCGCACTAAAGATAGTCAATCCTTGGTAATTTACAACACGGGGCCAAGAGATCCCGGCTCTTATTATCTGCTTCATAAGGGCAAATTTAGTAAGGTTGGTAGTGAGCAGCCATTGCTTGAAGCGGATAAATTGGCGGACCTTAAGTACATAAAGTTCAAAGCTCGCGATGGCCGTGATCTAGCTGCTTATGTAACGGTGCCAAATGGAGAGCCTCCATTCCCAGCGATAGTACTTCCACATGGTGGCCCATTTGTTCCAGAGTTAGTAGTTTATGATGAGTGGGCGCAAATGTTGGCGAACAATGGCTATATGGTTGTTCAGCCTCAATATCGTGGTTCTTTTAATTACGGAATTGATTTTCATAAAGCTTCCTTCATCAATGGAAGTGAAGCCGGCTATAAAATGCAGGATGATAAGGATGATTCTGCGCTAGAGCTGGTTAAGCGAGGTTGGGCCGATAAAGATCGGCTAGCAATGTACGGCTGGTCTTATGGTGGTTATGCTGCATTGGTCGCGGCTTCGCGAACACCGCAAATTTATCAGTGTAGTATTGCTGGCGCGGCTGTCGCAGATATGACGATGCAGATAAACTACTATCGCTCTCAGCTACGTGGTGTGCAGAAAGAACGACAGCTTAAATATCGTTTGGGTGCGGTAAATCCGGTAGATGAAACAGCAAAGGTTAATATTCCTTTGCTGATGATTCACGGCTCAGTCGATCAGAGAGTGCCTGTTGATCATGCCAAAAAATATCGCAAGGCAATTGCAGATCAAGGTAAGCCGTTCAAATATGTAGAGTTGGATGGCGCGGATCATTTCTATGATACATTAGAGTACGAGCACCAAAAGCTTCTCTATGAATCAATTGTTTCTTTCTTAAAGAATGACTGTGGTCCAGCTGGCTTGTAAGATTTTTAGTTGTTGAGCAAAAGGGGCGGTGAAAATTTCCCTTTTTGCTATGGTAGCCTAGTAATGCAAATGAAATGAGCGAGATTAATAAATGTTGATCTCGCTCACGATTTTTTTGGCAGTTGACGTGTCAATTATCTATTTGGTTGTAAAATTCTTAGTGTTGTTCATTATTTGTTTGAACTAACTCAAAAAGGAATTAAGCATGAAGAAAGCGATTGTTACATTCACCTCGGTGCTGGCGTTGATAAGCTCCGCGGGCGTTTTTGCCTTTTGCGGTGCGGAAGAGATGGAATACAATACAGCAAATGCAGCCCTTAATGCGGCGTATCAGAGTGGTGATTTGGCAGCTATAGCTGAAGCTACGGCAGCGCTTAAGCCGATACGTATTCGATATTACTCGTGTCTGAAGTCAATTGGTCAGGATGCGCCAGTAGGGCCTTAGATAAATAGTGGTTGGCAAGTGCGAAAAACGTAATTCGCACTTGCCGTTTGTTGTGTGATTGCTGATTTTAAAATTGATTATGCTGCAGGCAGCTTAAATTTTTTCGTAAGTTGATTGAGGTTGCTCGTATGTTGCCCCACTAGCTGAGCAGCAGAGTCAGTTTCGCGCATATTGGTCATCGCATTTTGTGTCTCTCGGCGAATTTCATCGATGCTTTCGTTCATGTTTTTTGGCGACGGCGTTTTGCTCTTCGGTCGCTGATGCTATTTGTGAGTTCATAGAGTTAATGGTGCTTACAGAACTGGTGATGCTCTGCAGAGATGAGCTGGTGCTTTCGGCACTTTGAACGCTCTCATTGGTTTGCTCTTGTCCTTCTTTCATAACGTTAACAGCTTGTAGAGCGCCATTTTTTAGCTTCTCCAAGAGAGAGTTGATTTCGCCAGTGGAATCGCGGGTGCGGCCGGCGAGGGTTCTAACTTCGTCGGCGACAACCGCAAAACCGCGTCCTTGTTCTCCTGCTCGCGCGGCTTCGATAGCAGCATTCAGTGCAAGAAGATTAGTCTGCTCCGCAATATCATTAATAACCTGCACGATCGCATCGACGCCTTTGGTATCTTCTTCAAGCTCGGCAATGGTGCTTGCGGCGCCTTCAATGCGTTGGGCTAGGAGGTTGATTGAGGTCATGTTTGATTCCATGATGCTGTAGCCATCACGGGATTCTTGATCGGCAGAGTTGGCTGCATCGGCTGCCATGGATGCGCTTTGAGCCATATTCTCAACAGTGCGAAACATTTCATCCATGGCGGTTACCACTTGGCCACTGATTTGCTCTTGAGATTCCATGCCTTTGCTGGTTCTCAAAGAACTACTTACCAATTGTTCTGCAGCACTGGCAAGATTATTTGTGGCATTTTGAACCTCAAATAGCAAGCCTCTTAAACTGTTTGCCATTTCATTAGTGGCATTGGCGAGCTCTCCAAGTTCGTCGTCTCCATCTAATACAAGGTTGTCAAAGTCTAGATCTCCTTTGGCGATACTCTTGTTTACATTTAGGATTTTGTTGACTTTGCTGACGATAGTTTGGCTTAGGGTTACAGCGATACCGATTCCTATGATCAGGGCTAGGCCTGTGCCGATAGCTAGCGCGACATTTGAATATTCGATATCGGCAGCGAGCACTTTTACATCGGCTTTCATTAGCTCGTTTTGATTTTTTCGCATTTCAGTCAAGTTAACTTGAACGGCGCTGGCTCTTGGTGCTGCTTTCGTGCCAAGCCAGTAATTGGCTAGGTTCCAGTCGTCTGCCTGTCGGCTATTAATGATACTGTCGGCAACGGCTTTAAAACTAGATCGGCTATCGCCATAGTTACTCCAGTTACTATTGGCTTGCAAACGATTGAGTTGATTTAAACGCTCATAGCGAGTCTGGTTCTTTTCCCATTGCGTATTAAAGGTATTTAGATCGCTACTTTGCCCGTTCTGTACATAGGCTCGCAGACTTTCCATGCTGCGATACATACTACTCATGCTGTCGCCGAGATCTTTAAGGCTTTGTGCGCTGCCCCCACTACTAGCACTGCTCTGTAGTAATTGGTTTAGCGCCAGAGTGCTGGCGTTAGCGGCAGGTTTGGCTTCTTCATCCAGCTGGGTCAAGATGGGAATGTTATCTTGAGCGTGGGCGATGTCTTCAATTTCTTTTTGCGCGGTTCGAAATTCTTTAATCTCGGCCTTCATTTCGTTTAATCGCCGAATATTTGAAGGGTCAGTCCAGCTTCTTGAGAGTGTGTTTAGCTCATTAAAGCTCTCGTCAATAAGTTTCCAGCCTTCGGCTCTGTCAGCGCGAAATTTCTCCGCCTTTTCAGGGTTGCCACCAAGAATCATGTAACCTCTTAGGCCTGCAAGTGTTATGTTAATTCCCTTGCTGAGTTTTAGGCCAGCAATAACGGTAGGCTTGCGTACTTCAGTTAGGCGAGATTCTATTTCAGAAATCTCCTTTATATTTAAAAATAAGTAAGTTGCTGTTGTTGCAACAAGAATTAGAACGGCAGCAAAACCAGCCAATAGTTTAGCGCGAATAGATAAGCGCATAGAGATCACCCTAAGTAAATAAATTTTGTTCTAATTATCACTATAGGATGGGAAATTGAATTGGACAAAATCTCTACAAGCAAAATGTAATTGAGTTGTCAGCTGTATATGGAGGGGAGGATATTAGTTTTTCTTAATGGTAGAAGCTGAGCTGACTTTGTGTTGCGGATTGAAATAAAATTTTGCGTGTAAGCAAGATTGTAGAAAGAGCTATCATCAAAGCCCTATGAGAGCTAGGGCTTTAGTTTTCAAAATTTTTATTCTTGCGGTAGAGGCCAGCCACCCATACTTTGCCATTTGTTGACTATTAAGCAAAAAAGATCGGCTGTTTTCTCGGCATCGTAAGCGGCGCTATGAGCTTCGCTGTTGCTGAATTCCATGCCGGCTGCAATGCAGGCTTTGGCAAGTACAGTTTGACCAAAGGCAAGGCCAGCCAAAGTTGCCGTGTCAAAGCAAGAGAAGGGGTGGAAAGGGTTGCGCTTTATTTGGCAGCGATCTGCAGCCGCATTGATAAACCCTAGGTCAAAATGAGCATTGTGTGCCACCATGACCGCTCGGGTACAGCCGTTTGCTTTTACTGCTTTTCGAATGGCAGAAAAAATTTCTGGCAGGGCAATCATCTCTGGTTGGGCATCGCGTTCAGGACTCTCGGGGTCAATACCAGTGAAGTCGAGAGCGGACTGTTCGATGTTTGAGCCTTCAAATGGATCAAGGTGGCAGGCGAACGTTTCGTCGCGGTGCAATAGGCCATCCTCATCCATGCGAAGAGTTACAGCAGCTACTTCGAGTAGTGCATCTGTTTCTGCGTTAAAGCCACCCGTTTCTACATCAACAATCACGGGCAAAAAGCCGCGAAAGCGTTGTGCAAAAAGAGTTTTAATGTCCGGTGTTTCTTCGGCCGGGCTCATGACTGCCACACTGGCTCCTTAAATTCTTTTACGGTTAATCGGCAACGCGCCAGCGCAAAGTCTCGCCGGCTCTTAAAGGGACAAGGTCGCTATCACCAAAATTCATGCTATCGGGTACCAGCCAGTCTTCTCTAACTAGAGTGATAGTGTCGCTATGTCTGTCAAGGCCATAAAAATCAGCGCCAAAGTGACTGGCGAAGCCTTCTAGTTTATCGAGAGCGTTAGCTTCTTCAAAAGCCTCGGCATACATTTCGATGGCTGCAAAAGCTGTATAGGCTCCAGCGCAACCACAAGCGGCTTCTTTAGCGTGTTTAGCATGCGGTGCTGAGTCAGTGCCAAGGAAGAATTTTGAGCTGCCGCTGCAAGCTGCTGCGATCAGAGCTTCTTGGTGGGTTGATCGTTTTAGAATGGGTAGGCAGTAATAATGTGGTCGAATGCCACCAGCTAACATATGGTTGCGATTGTACAGCAGGTGGTGAGCGGTAATGGTAGCTGCCATATTATCACCCGCGGCGTTTACGAAGTCGGCCGCATCTTTGGTAGTAATATGCTCTAAAATCATTTTCAGCTCAGGGAAATCTTGATTGAGCTGCTTTAATGTTGAATCAATAAAGCGCTGCTCTCTATCAAAAATGTCGATACTGCTATCGGTCACCTCTCCGTGTAGGCAAAAGCGAATGCCGTGCTTTTGCATGGCCTCTAAAGCTGGATAGATGTTTTTAATATCGGTAACGCCTGAGTCGGAGTTCGTGGTGGCCCCAGCAGGATAAAGCTTGCATGCGACAATACCAGCGGCCTTCGCTGCCGCAATGTCTTCTGCGCTAGTGTTATCAGTGAGGTATAGCACCATTAATGGATCGAATTGGGAGCCCTCTGGGCGATGAGCCTGGATGCGCTCTTTATAGGCAAGCGCTTGTTCTGCATTTAGAACCGGGGGAACCAAGTTGGGCATGACAATCGCACGACCAAAGTAGCGCGAGGCATCCCTTACGGTGTGTTCTAATGCGACTCCATCTCGTAGGTGGATATGCCAGTCGTCTGGGCGGCAGATGGTTAAGCGTTGGCTCATTAAGGTTCCTTGCAAGCAGTATTCAGGCTAATGGTGATAACTATAGTTCTTTGTCGCGGCATCCTACCAAAATTGGGCCTAAAGCACATCCGCTGTGTGCCGATATTCTTAGTCTAAGCTTCAGTTATTGAATGTATATTAGGGGTGTGGGCTAATGTCGCAGTCGTTTAAATCTAATCGTCGCCTTGATTTGCTGCAGCCGGTGCTATGCTTGACACTATTTTTGTGTTTCCTGCTTGTCTCAAATGCTGAAGCAATGCGCTTTGAGGCTGGCTTTGACCAGTCTAGTTGGGAGAGTGAGTCCTCTATTTTTGAATGCCGGATGAGTCAAATGGTGCCTCAATATGGGCAGGTGGTGTTTTACCGCAGGGCAGGGGAGCGGCAGCAATTTTTCCTAGATACAAAGAGTGTATTCTTTAAGCGCGGGCGCGGTTCTTTACAAATAACAGGGCCTGTCTGGAAGCCGCGCTCTGCGGTGACGAATCTTGGCTATATAGATGTTGTTGAATCCAAGCGGCCGGTAACTCTGGGGCCTAAGCTTGCTGAGCGTATTATGGCTGAACTGGGTAAAGGCCAGCAGGTAGTGATTACCCGTAAGCCATGGTACGGGGATAGTGAATCACTGTCTGTAGCTTTTAATTCGTTGAATTACCGCCCGGTTTATGATGACTATATTGGCTGCGTATCCAGCCTTTTGCCTGTGAATTTCGATCAAGTTGAGCGTACTACGCTGTTTTTTGGCGGTTCCAAAGAGACGCTGAGCAAACAGCAGCGGGCGTCCTTAGATAAGGTGGTTGTATATGCCAAGGCCGACTCGGAGGTGACCACTTACTATATTGATGGGCATACCGATAGCCGCGGTATCATGGCCGAAAATCTAGAGCTGTCTAAAAAGCGGGCAGAGCAGGTAGCAGAGTACTTGCTACGCGCAGGCTTAGATAAAAATAAAATTCAGATTCGTTGGCATGGCGAGCGCTACCCCGTAGCGAGCAATAGTACCGCTAAAGGACGTGCTGTAAATCGTCGTGTAACCGTTCGCCTCGAAAAAGGCGAAGTCTCCTTGGATGTGGCTTCACGTTAGCGCTTTGCTTTTCCCGTTGCGCTGTTTCTAGTGACGTTTGAACTTAGATAACCCAAAAAGTGTAGTTGTTTTGCGCTAAATTTAGGGATAGTTCTGTGAAATATTTGTCCCTCTATGTATAATACGTGCGCCAAATTTTAGGCGCGAAAACCTTCTTTTACGGTAATTTCGTTCAAAATTTGACTAGCAGGTAGAGACTGCATAATAAAATGGCGAGTAACAGCCATAGGCCTCTGGCAATCACAGGGCTATTAAGCAAGGCTTGTTATTAATGGCGAGCCAAAGTTATCGATCCATAGCGGGAGACAATTATGTCCTCAGTAAAAAAAGTAGTGTTGGCCTATTCCGGTGGTTTAGATACCTCGGTTATCGTGCGCTGGTTGCAAGAAACTTATAACTGCGAAGTGGTAACGTTTACCGCTGATATCGGTCAGGGCGAAGAAGTTGAGCCAGCACGAGCCAAAGCGGAAGCGCTAGGCGTAAAAGAGATCTACATTGACGATTTGCGTGAAGAGTTTGCCCGCGATTTCGTTTTCCCAATGTTCCGAGCCAACACTATTTATGAAGGTGAGTACCTGCTGGGTACTTCAATTGCCCGCCCGCTAATTGCTAAACGCTTGATTGAAATCGCTAATGAAACCGGCGCTGATGCTATCTCGCATGGTGCGACCGGTAAAGGTAATGACCAGGTTCGTTTCGAGCTGGGCGCTTACGCCCTTAAGCCGGGTATTCAGGTAATTGCGCCTTGGCGTGAGTGGGATCTAACTTCCCGCGAAACCCTTATGAAATATTGCGAAGATCACAACATCCCCGTGGACTTCGCCAGCAGTAAGAAAAAATCTCCCTACTCAATGGATGCTAACTTGCTACATATCTCTTATGAGGGTGGCAATTTGGAAGATCCTTGGTGGGAAGCTAACGATGCCGAAATGTGGCGTTGGAGTGTCTCTCCAGAAGAGGCACCGGACGAGCCTACTTACCTAGAGCTGACCTACGAGAAGGGCGATATTGTTGCTATTAATGGCGAAGCTATGAGCCCGGCGACAGTTTTGGAGTATCTAAACAAAGTGGGCGGCGAGAACGGTGTTGGCCGTTTGGATATCGTAGAGAATCGCTATGTGGGCATGAAGTCACGTGGTTGTTATGAAACTCCAGGTGGCACCATAATGTTGAAGGCACACCGTGGTATTGAATCGCTAACCCTAGATCGCGAAGCGGCTCACCTTAAAGATGAGTTGATGCCGAAATATGCTGATCTAATCTATAACGGTTACTGGTGGAGCCCTGAGCGCAAAATGTTGCAAGCCGCTATCGATGATAGCCAGCAGCATGTGAATGGTGATGTTCGTGTAAAACTATACAAAGGCAGTGTGTCGGTTGTTGGTCGCCGCAGTGCTGATAGTCTGTTCGATGAGGCAATTGCGACCTTTGAGGATGATGCAGGCGCCTATGACCAGAAAGATGCTGAGGGCTTTATTCGTCTGAACTCTTTGCGTTTACGAATTGCGGCCGATAAAGGTCGAAATAACCTATAAAAGCTGGCAACAGCAAATAATTAGCCCATACTCCATGGACGGTAGGGCAGACTGTGTTCAGCCAATTTCATTGCCTAGACTGGCTTTTTTAAGCTGGCTGACTGGTCTTATTGATCGGAATCAAGTGATAAAAACCTGACATCGTAGATAATTTGCGGTGCATTGGGGTAATTAAAGAAGTATCCAATGACAGCCGAAAACACTCCCTAGGAGTTTTGAGGCGTTGTTAGGTCGAAAAAAGAATCCTCAATTCTTAAAATCAATTAGGAAAGTCGCTATGAGTAGTAACTTGGCAACCGCTGGTGAACAGCCGGCATATAACTACGATATAGTACGTAAATTCGCCGTGATGACCGTCGTTTGGGGCGTGGTCGGAATGACGGTGGGCGTACTGATCGCGTCGCAGCTAGCCTGGCCGCAACTGAATGACATTATGCAACCTTTCTCACACTTTGGTCGCTTGCGTCCATTGCACACTAATGCGGTTATCTTCGCATTTGGTGGTTGTGCCTTGTTTGCAACGTCATACTATGTGGTACAGCGTACCTGTCAGGCAACCTTGTTTGGTGGGTTCTTAGTCCCATTCACCTTCTGGGGTTGGCAATTGGTTATTCTATTGGCTGCAATTACGCTGCCTTTGGGTATGACCTCTTCAAAAGAATACGCTGAGCTAGAATGGCCAATCGATATCTTGATCACCTTGGTATGGGTGTCTTACGGTATCGTGTTCTTCGGCACTATTATTAAGCGTAAGACTTCGCACATTTATGTAGCGAACTGGTTTTTCGGTGCCTTTATTCTAACGGTTGCGATATTACACGTAGTTAACTCTGCGGCTATCCCAGTAACCTTGACCAAGTCATACTCTGCTTATGCAGGTGCCATGGATGCGATGATCCAGTGGTGGTACGGTCACAATGCGGTAGGTTTCTTCCTAACTGCAGGTTTCTTGGGCATTATGTACTACTTCGTGCCTAAGCAGGCTGAGCGTCCTGTTTACTCATACCGTCTATCCATCATCCACTTCTGGGCTTTGATCTCCCTATACATTTGGGCTGGTCCTCACCACTTGCACTACACTGCATTGCCAGATTGGACCCAGGGTGTTGGTATGGTGATGTCTTTGATTCTATTGGCTCCATCTTGGGGTGGTATGATCAACGGTATCATGACTTTGTCTGGCGCATGGCACAAATTGCGCACTGACCCAACTCTTCGTTTCTTGGTGGTATCTCTGTCTTTCTACGGTATGTCTACCTTCGAAGGCCCAATGATGTCTATCAAGACTGTAAACGCTTTGTCTCACTACACTGACTGGACTGTTGGTCACGTACACTCTGGTGCACTTGGCTGGGTTGCCATGGTATCTATCGGTGCTCTTTACCACTTGATTCCTGCTTTGCTAGGTCGCAAAGAGATGTGGAGCGTGAAGTTGGTTAACTTGCACTTCTGGATGGCGACTATCGGTACTGTTTTGTACATCGCCTCTATGTGGGTGAACGGCATCATGCAAGGTTTGATGTGGCGTGCATTTAACGCTGACGGTACCTTGACCTATAGCTTCGTAGAATCTGTAGAAGCCAGTTACCCAGGTCACTATGTGCGTGTACTAGGTGGTGCAATCTTCTTAGGTGGCATGCTGTTTATGGCCTACAACACCTACCGTACATTCCAAGCTGAATCTGATAACGCTGCTGCTGCGCAGCCTCAGTCGGCTTAAGGTAGAGGAGAGATAACCGTGAAGAATCACGATAAAGTAGAAAAGAATATCGGCCTGATGATGATTCTGATGGTCGTTGCCATCAGCTTCGGTGCGTTGGTAGAAATTGTGCCTCAGTTTTTTAACAAGGCAACTACCGAGCCTATCGAAGGCCTGAAGCCTTACACTGCTATGCAGTTGGAAGGTCGTGACATTTACATCCGTGAAGGTTGTAACGTATGTCACTCCCAGATGGTTCGCCCATTCCGTTCTGAAACTGAGCGTTATGGTCACTACTCTGTTGCAGGCGAGTCTGTTTACGATTACCCATTCTTGTGGGGCTCTAAGCGTACTGGTCCTGACTTGGCTCGTGTAGGTGGTCGTTACTCTGATGAGTGGCACCGCGCGCACTTATACAACCCACGAAATGTAGTACCTGAATCCAATATGCCTGCTTTCCCTTGGCTGTTTGACAATGTGTTAGATCACACTGTGACTCCTAAGAAAATGGAAGCATTGCGTACCTTGGGTGTTCCTTACACCGATGAAGATATTGCCGGTGCCGAGGAAGCTGTAAAAGGTAAGACTGAAGTTCAAGCTTTGGTTGCCTACTTGCAGAACCTGGGTTTGTTGTTGAAACAGAAGCGTTAATCACTGGGTAGAGCGTTATGGATATTAACGATTGGCGTGGCATCTCAACGGTTTTTTTGATGATTTGCTTTATCGCAACTTGGATTTGGTTGTGGAGCAGCAAGCGCAAAAAAGGCTTTGATGAGGCTGCAAACTTACCGTTTGCCGACGAAGTTGATCACCAACAGGCGTCGACCGAGAAAGACGCCCGGTCCAGCAACGCTGAATAAAGGTATTTGAATATGTTGACTACATTTTGGAGTTGGTGGGTAATTTTATTAACCTTAACCAACTTAGTATTGATCTGCTGGGTCTTGTTCGCGAACAAGAAAGTTGCTGTTAGCGATGATGACGATCCAGAAAACGAAACCACTGGCCACGAGTACGACGGCATTCAGGAATACGATAACCCGCTTCCAAAGTGGTGGTTCCAGATGTTTGTTATTACTTTGGTGTTCGGTGCTATCTATTTTGTAATGTACCCAGCTCTAGGTAACTGGAAAGGTGTTTTAGGTTGGACTTCTGTCGGTCAGTGGGAAGCTGAGATGGAAAAAGCCAATGCAAAATATTCTGAGACTTTCGGTCAGTATAAAGACATGAAAATCGAAGATATTGCTGCAGATCCTAAGGCCATGAAGATTGGTACTCGTTTGTTCGCCAACAACTGTGCTGTATGTCACGGTGCTGATGGTGGCGGTAACGTGGGCTTCCCTAACCTAACCGATAAAGATTGGTTGTACGGTGGAACGCCTGCTGAAATTGAAATGAGTATTACTCACGGTCGTAACGGTGCAATGCCTCCTTGGGGTGATGTAATCGGTGAGGATGGTGTAGTAGCTGTTGCTGAGTACGTTCTGAAGATGTCTGGCCAAGAGCACGACGCTTCTAAGCTAGAAAAAGGTATGCAGGTTTACAACACGACTTGTGTAGCTTGTCACGGTCCTGATGGTACTGGTAACAAGATGTTGGGTGCGCCTAACTTGACTGATAGCATCTGGCTATACGAAGGAACTGGCGAAGGTATCCGTCACTCTGTTCGTGCCGGTCGCGCTAACGTAATGCCAGCTCAGGCTGACAAACTACGTGAAGACAAGATTCGCATGTTGACCGCTTATGTATACAGCTTGTCTCAAGATTAATTTTTAATTAATTAATCAAGCAAGCTTAAAACGCCACCCTGGGAAACCAGTGTGGCGTTTTTTATTTTTTATCGGCAGTGTTTATTAATATCCCTATGTTTATAAACTCGTCGCTTTCAATCAGCTGGTGCAATTGTGCGAAACTTCCTTTGTTATAATTAGTAGTTGGCTGTACTTTGGCCTGATCTCTCATTATTAAGGAGGGAGTTTTAAATTTTGATTGGGGTGATGACTGACCAGACTCTGGGTTGGGGGAGTGATTCTCCGTTCCGAATGCTGCATCCATGCAGCCACCCGTTCCATCCAGGAGCTTAGTCACTCCAAATCACTCCCCCAACCTAGATTCTTACATTTATGGGTCGATCAAGATTGATATAATTTTGACTAGGTCTAGGGTGTTAGATTAAAAAGAAATTTATTGCAGGGTGTTCCAGTGCTAAGCAGCCGTCTCAGGGCTTGTCCGAATCGGATGAGGACGAGAGCTGGCACGGATGCCGCTTTTTGCGCCCCTGAGACGGCTGCTTAGCACTGGAATAGCCGGTCAAGATGCCACTGAGCTATGTGCATACAATGTTAAATGAATCTCACTATTACCGAGTAAATGCCGATAGAGAAGGGGATAGGCGTTTAATTGATCCAGTGCAAGTAAATGGACTTATATAAGCTAGAGTTAAAGTAATAAAAGGTTTAACATTCGCGCCATAAAAGATTGTGGCATATCCTTAGTGTAAGGCGTTATTTAAGCCATCGTTTTTAAAGGGCTAAAGCCCAACCTAGATTGCTCGTCCGGGCGATCAACTAAAAAGAACCGCTAAAGCGGCACGAGCGATTGATGGAAACATGTAAAGCATGTGAATAGCCGTGATACCCAGATAAATACTGGGAAAACCTGAAGAGGTCTCATTGTGACTGATAAGATTCCTACCACGGAAGTGGAAAGCAAGCCCAAAAAGCAATATATCGACTTATATGAAGCGGGCTCCAACAAAATATACACCCGAAAAGTAAAAGGCTTCTACCAGCGCTTGCGCCGTTATACCGGTATACCGCTGCTGCTGGGCTTTATGTTATTGCCTTGGTTTAACATCGAAGGACGCCAAGCTGTACTGTTCGATTTACCAGAGCGTAAATTCCACATTCTTTGGACAACCTTCTGGCCCCAAGATTTTATGTTACTGGCCTGGTTGTTAATTATTGCCGCATTTACCCTATTTACCGTGACCGTACTGGTAGGCCGAGTTTGGTGTGGATTTACCTGCCCGCAAACTGTTTGGACATTAATGTTCATCTGGGCAGAAGATAAGTGCGAAGGTGACCGCAATGCGCGAATTAAACTGGATAAGGCCCCATGGAGCTTTACCAAGTTTCGCAAAAAAGCCGCCAAGCATGGCTTATGGTTCTTAATCTCATTTATTACCGGTCTGACATTCATTGGGTATTTTTACGGAGTAAAAGACTTAACCGTAGATTTATTTACTTTTAATGCGCATCCAGCCGGTGCATTCTGGGTCTTCTTCTTTGCTGCAGCGACTTATGGCAACGCAGGCTTTTTACGCGAGCAGGTGTGTAAATACATGTGTCCATATGCTCGCTTCCAGTCTGTAATGTATGACCGCGATACAATGTTAGTAACCTATGACGAGGCACGAGGCGAATCTCGCGGTAAGCGCAAAGCTCGTGAAGATTATAAAGCCAAAGGCTTGGGTGACTGTATCGATTGCGGTTGGTGTGTGCAGGTTTGCCCCGTGGATATCGATATTCGAGATGGCCTGCAGTATGAGTGCATTGACTGCGGTTTGTGTGCTGACGCCTGTGACAGCGTAATGGATCGAATGAAGTATCCGCGCGGCTTGATTAGATTTACGACGCAAGACTCCATGGAAACTGGCGAGACTCATGTACTTCGTCCTCGATTCATTGGCTATGTTGTTGCCGTATGTTTAATGATCGGCTTATTTGCTTATACCGTTGGCACCCGTACTCCATTGGGGGTAGACGTTATCCGAGATCGCGGTGCCAAACTGTTCCGCGAAACGCCTGAATACATCGAAAACGTCTATATGGTTAAGATTAACAATATGGGGCGTGGTGAAAGTTATTTCAGCGTGGACGTTCAGGCTGATGAAACGGGCGAGTCACCAAGTGACTACCGCATGAAGAAGAAATATCGCGCCTACTTGGAAGAGGGTGAGATCTTCTCCTTACCAGTGAGTGTAAGAATCGATCGAGACAAACTGAACTCCACCAAGTCGACCATTTATTTCGTGGTCGAAGCTGAAGACGATGAAACTGTGCACGCCATTCAAAAGGCAAGCTTTATTGGGCCAGCACCGAAGTAATCCATTCCAAGAACAGCTTGAAGTAAGCAAAAGGCAGCCTAATGGCTGCCTTTTTATTTAGGCCGTAGAATTCTTAACAGGTAAAGAACTCGTATCTACTTGATCCAGATACAGCACTTTGGGGGGGCTTAGTTTATAATGCTCCGGATTAAAGGGCCCTGTTAAAAGCCCTTAGTTTCTAGCCAGTTATAAGTTTTAGCGAATAGGATGCTGATATGCCTGCACCCATTGAAGATACTGTACCTTGGTACAAGCAGTTTTACCCTTGGTTACTCATTGCCTTACCAGGCTCTGTTGTTATTGCCTGTGCCTATACCATTTACTTGGCGGTTAATGCTGATGACTCAGTGGTCAGTGATAACTATTACAAAGATGGCTTAATGATCAACCAGCGTTTAGAGCAGGATGAGCGAGCCAAAGAATTGGGCTTGGCCGCTCAGGTTGAATTTGATCTTGAAGTTGGCGATATCCTGATGGATGTAACGGGTCTAGTGAATGATCCAGAGCAGCTCCAGCTAGAGATTATTCACCCAACCAATCATGAATATGACCGAATTGTGCTTATGCATCAGCTACAAGGGAATCGCTATCGCGGCGATTTAGAGCATCAGCTTACTTTCCGTCAGTATCTTCGCCTGTCTCCAGTAGGTGATATCAATGAAGTGGAATGGCGTCTCAATGGTGACATTAACTTCAAAGATAGCAAGATCGCCAAAATGGGTGGCCAGTGAGTCAAGCAGCCGAAGAGCGCTGTTTTCACTGTCAGTTAGAAATCCCGGCCGGCGCTGATTTCCCAGTGGAAATTGAAGGTGTCTCTCAGCCCATGTGTTGCGTGGGCTGTCAGGCCGTGGCCAGTGCTATTGTGAATGGCGGGCTAACTCAGTTTTACCAGTATCGCAGCGAAAGCGCTGATCGTCCTGACGAAGACTCCCAACACAGTTGGACCGTTTATGACCTGCCTGAAGTCCAACAGGACTTCGTATTACAGTTGGACGGTAGTGACCGACAAGCACAATTACTGCTAGGTGGAATTACTTGCGCGGCCTGTGTTTGGTTAATCGAGCAGCATGTTCAACGTTTGCCTCAGGTTAGCAAAGTGCGCGTTAACGCTAGCACCCATCGCTGTTGGATTAGTTACGATGAGTCGGAAGGCTCACTTAGCGAAATCTTTGCCAGCCTAAGCGATGTTGGCTTTAGGCCTCAGCCTGCGACTGATGAAAATCAAAATCGCCTACTCGATGATGAAAACCGCAAGGCCCTACGTCGCCTAAGCATCGCCGGCCTAGGCATGATGCAGGTCGGTATGGTTGCTATCGCACTTTATGGCGGTGAGCTATTTGGCATCAGTGATCAATGGCAAGGCTATTTACGTTTTATCAGCTTTCTTTTTGCTACACCGGTAGTTTTCTACAGTGCCGTGCCTTTTTATCAAGCGGCATGGCGCGCTATAAAAACTCGCCATCTGGTTATGGATGTGCCGGTTTCCATTGCCATTATCCTGGCGTATTCAGCCAGTGTGTGGGCCACACTAAGTAGCGGCCCCGACGTCTATTTCGATTCTGTTTCGATGTTTACCTTCCTGCTCTTAATTGGTCGCTATCTAGAGATGCGGGCAAGACATAGGGCCGGTTTTGCCGCGGGTAATTTGGCGCAATTGTTGCCACCTACCGCGCATCGCTGCGATAGCGATAAAAATGTAGAGACAGTGCCTTTAAAATTAATCAATGCTGGCGACACTGTGATGGTGATGTCTGGGGAAACGATTCCCTGTGATGGCCATGTTTTGGAAGGGCGTAGCCAAGTTGATGAATCCTTGTTGACGGGTGAATCAATGGCGGTAGCGAAAACTGTTGGCCAAAATGTTGCGGCAGGTACTGTCAATGGCGAAAGCCCGCTTTGGATTAAAGTTACGGCCCTAGGAAATAACACTCGTTTATCTTCTATTTCGCGTTTAGTGGCCCAAGCGGAGCAGGAAAAGCCCGCCCAGGTGGCGATAGCCGATAGGGTGGCAGCTTATTTTGTAGCGGCGGTTTTAATTATCGCGGCCGCTGTGTTTTTATTCTGGTGGCAATATAAACCAGAAGATGCGCTTTGGATCACCTTATCGGTATTGGTGGTTACCTGTCCTTGTGCATTGTCTTTAGCAACACCCGTGGCTTTAACGGCGGCGACTAATCGCCTGCGTCGACAAGGCTTATTGATTGTAAAAGGTCATGTGATTGAAACGCTAACTAAGCTTTCCAGAGTGGTCTTTGATAAAACCGGAACCTTAACCGAAGGACAGCCAACGGTTGCGAAGGTGATATGCCATCAAAACGATCTAAGTGAAGAAAAGGTTCTTTCCTTGGCGGCAGCGCTTGAACGAGGTAACAGTCATCCGATTGCCAAGGCGTTTCGGGGCTTTGAACAACAGTTAGAGATAGAGAATATTCAATCCCATACCGGAGCGGGTGTGAGCGGCTTGTGGCAGGGCAAAGAGCTTCGACTGGGCCGTGCGGCATTTGTGTTGGTGAATAACCCTATCGATACGCAAGCTATTGTGCTGGCCGTCGATGGCGAGCTTACTGCGGAGATATTTTTACAAGATCCACTTCGCGAGAGTGCAGAGCCAGCTATTTCGCATTTAGGTGATAAGCAAGTACAGATAGAGCTCTTATCAGGCGATGCTACTGCGACGGTATGTCACATTGCCGAGAAATTAAATATCGGCGAAGCTAGCGCCCTGGTTTCCCCTGAACAGAAACTCTCGAAGGTTCGATCGTATCAGGAGCAGGGTGAAACGGTAATGATGGTAGGGGACGGGATTAACGACGTGCCGGTACTTTCAGGTGCCGATGTTTCAGTCGCTATGTCTGGTGCCAGCGATATTGCACAAACCCATGCCGATAGCTTGTTATTAAGTGGCGACCTCCGAGCATTGCCAAATGCCATAGACAGTAGCTTTTTTGCCCGAAAAATTATTTCTCAAAATATGGCTTGGGCAATTGGCTATAATGTCTGTGCATTGCCTTTGGCAGCTGCGGGCTTGGTGCCTCCATATGCGGCGGCTATTGGTATGTCGGCCAGCTCATTAATTGTGGTGCTTAATGCGCTGCGTTTAAACAAGCTATGAGTCAGCCTTAACGCTGAGGTGCAAAATGGACAGTCTATATATTTTAATCCCTATCGCCATTGTCTTTGTGATTGTCGCTGCCAAGGTATTTTTTTGGGCAGTTGATAACCATCAGTTTGACGACTTGGATACCGAAGGACAGCGCATTTTATTCGATGAAGAAAAGCCTGCTCCAAAACAAGAGAAACGCCAAGCTGAAAGTAGCGAAAGCAGCAACCCAGATTAACGACAGATAAGTTGAAGTATGGCGGATATTGTTTCTCTTTGGCCAGTTTTTCTAGCCACGTTTAGTGTTGGCCTATTAGGTAGCGGTCACTGTTTAGGAATGTGTGGCGGAATTGCCTCGGCTTTGGGCTTTGCTATAGGCCCGGAAAAGCGGGGTAAGCGTTATGGCATTCTGCTGAGTTATAACCTTGGACGCATAAGCAGCTATGCATTGCTAGGGCTTGTCGCCGGTACCGTCGGCAACCAAATAGGAGCTAACTCTGTACTGCGCATTATTGCAGGACTTTTGTTGATTGCTATGGGGCTCTACCTTGCTAATTGGTGGCGCGGTTTGAGTTATCTCGAACGAGTTGGGTCCTATATCTGGAGATATATTCAACCTTTAACGAAGCCCCTTTTACCCGTCAATAATTCTGGCCAAGCTGTATTACTAGGCCTGGCCTGGGGATTTCTTCCCTGTGGTATGGTTTACAGTGCTCTAGCTTATGCTGTTGCACAAGGTAGTTCCTATGGTGGCGCTATCGCTATGTTGGGCTTTGGTCTAGGAACACTTCCCGCGGTGTTAGCAAGTGGCTGGGCCGCAGAAAGCTTCAAATCTTTGTTTCAAAATATTATCGTTCGACGTTTCTTCGCGCTGAGCATTATTGCTTTTGGTGTTTGGACACTTTGGATGCCTCTGTCTCATTCTGGGCATGGCGCACATGCTGGACATGGTGCGAGTCATCAAGGTATGAATCACGAAGGTATGAACCACGAAGGCATGAACCACGAGGGCATGAACCACGAAGGCATGAACCACGAGGGCATGAACCACGAAGGCATGAACCACGAGGGCATGAACCACGAAGTCACAACTGACGACTCAGGGAAAAAACAGTAGCTGCTTTGCTTAGACCCGTCGCGACACGACTTGATAGATTAAAAGGCCGGTGAACCTTTTCCGTCACTGAGTAGCTCTTCTCTATGCTTTGTTGGGGATCGTCCATCCCACCAGCTGCGGTGCCAAGATGTGAAGGCACTGTTGTCTGAAAAACCTAATAGTAGTGCCACATCTAATATTGATAGACTGCTATCTTTTAAGTATTGCTCACAAAGTTCCTTTCTTAGATTGTTCAGTACAGCCCTAAAGTTTGTTTGTTCCTGCTCAAGTTTACGCTGCAATGTTCTACGATTAACCGTCATTGCAAGAGCGACACTTTCAATGTTTGCTTCTCCTTTGGGGAGTAGTCTATAGAGGTGATGGCGAATGCTGGCCGTAGTAGAGCTTTGGGAATTAAGTTTATCCAAAAAGTTGCAGGCTTGCTTATTCAGCGCTTCAAAAATTTCGCTGTTGGCTTGTGGTGATGGGCGCTTTACATCTTCGCTTCGCACATAGATGCGATTGTGCGGGCAAGAAAACTCGACTTCGCAACCAAAAAGCTGTTGATGCTCTTTGCTACTAACAGGTGCTTCATAGCTGAGTTCTACTTTTTTGACAAGCCCCTGCATGGACGTGCTCAAGGCAGTAAAATGAACCCAGCCCGAAAAGATCGCATCTACTAAATAACGCTGCTTGGAATATTCTTCTTTTATCGCACTCCAGGTATAGACCGTCATATCGCCTTCTTCGTGCATATTGGTATCACCTGCATCGAAAACGATTCGTTTGAACTTGATCATTAACTGGCTGGCTTCTAAAACGCTTGCACTGCATTGATTCAGGTAGCCCAGAAGGCCAAACGAACCAGCTTTAATATGTTGCCCTACATAGAGACCAATGTCTGGGTTTCCAGATAGCTTGGCAGCTAGCTCCAATAATTGCACAGCCTTATCCATAGGAACACGGCCATTGGGTTCGGCAATTGAATCTGCAGAGATATCTAATGTTCCAAGCAGGGAGGCTTTTTCAAGACCTAGTGAAACCGCGGTATCTAAGACGGCTCTGAAATAGGCATTAGAGCAACTGTAATTGTGCTGGGGCACTGGCTTGTTAAATGTCATTGCCCACCAATTGTTGTGTCATGTTTGATAAAGAGCTAAAGCAAAAAATCTATAAAATTCGAGAGTCATAGTAGCGATAAACACGCAAGCTTTTCACTATGCCTCTATCGCCTAAATTGAGGGCAAAAAGGCATCGAAATATTAGTGGGACTTATTTAGTGATATTTAAAATGCAAATACTAAGCTCTAATAAAGTAGCAGTTACCTTAACTGTCATAGGCATCATAGCAGTTAGTATACTCTTGTCTCAAGATTGGCAAGACAAAGAGGTCGTGGGGCCTGCGGATCAAATTTATACTAATGCCGAAGTAGTAACCATAAATCCAATGCAAGCTGAAGCCCAAGCTGTGGCGGTAAAGAACGGAAGAATCATAGCCGTTGGCAGTAATGAGGAGGTTAGTCGATATCAAGGTTCTTCGACAGAGCAATACGATTTATCTGGTTATACCTTAATGCCAGGCTTTATAGAGCCTCACACGCATCCAATAGCGTCGGCTATATTAACTGAGCCAAAATACGAACGCTTCAATAGGCGATTTTTAACGCCCTTGATTGACTTGAGTGGATTCAGTCACCCAAACCCAGAAAGTTTGTTTCAGCGTTTAAAACTAGCAGTTGAAGCTGCCGAGCCTGGAGAGTGGATACTGGCATTTGGTCTTGATCCATTATTGACCAAAGGGTTAATTCCACCTGATCGCCATAAGCTAGATAAAATTGCACCCAACAACCCTGTTTTTATTCTGTCTCAGGTCATGCACACCGCCTATGTAAATAGCTTAGCTTTGGAAAAGTCAGGCTTGAATAAAAGCACTGTCGACCCAAATGGAGGGCATTTCGAACGTGAGGCCGATGGAAATCTATCGGGGATTCTACATGAGTCAGCGATCGCCACTATTAAGTATCAAGATGAGGCTGGCCTGATAGACAAGCTTTCACAGGCTTGGGCCGCTCGCACTGCTTTAATCGATCAATATCAGACGTTTGCTGATGCAGGATACACCACCATAGGAGTTCCAGGGCCGGTTGCCATGTTTGAAGGTTATCTAGATCTATTGGAGCACGTAGCGAGCCGAGAGAGCAGCCCGCTGCGCAGCTATGTTTATCCGATGGCGGATGAAATGCCCAAGACAGACTATACGCCGGGGTACCAGAATGGTCGCTTTCACGTTTTGGGGGTTAAAATTTATCTTGATGGTTCACCTTGGACGGGAGCAATGGCGACAGCGGAACCTTATTTGGAAAACACTTTTACCCAAGACATTATTAAAATGAAAAAGGGGAATCGTGGCCTGTTAAAGGAAAGCCGTCGCTCTTTGCAGCAGAAAGTAAGAGATGCTCACGAAGCTGGTTGGCAGATCGCCATTCACAGTCATGGAGAAAGAGCTCACACTGAGGCTTTGGATGCACTAGAAAATGCGCAAAAACAATTCGGCAAGAAAGCACTGCGACATCGCCTAGAGCATCTGGGACTGATTCGTTACGAAGATCTAAAGCGAGCTGCCGAATTAGGCGCTACTCCAAGTTTTTTCATTGATCATGTCTATTACTTTGGCGAGGCTGTTAAAAACTTATTGCTAGGCCCCGAAAGGGCAGAGCGCTTTATGCCGCTTCGCTGGGCAACAGAGCTGCATGATCGCGTGAGTATTCATACCGATAACCCAGCGACACCTATAGACCCAATGAGAGCCTTAAAAACATCAGTTACACGTGTGCCCAGATTTTCGAGTGAAAGCATGAGCGCTTCTCAAAAAATGTCTGTTGAAGATGCCTTAGAGGCGATAACTATCGACGCTGCATGGCAAATGCACGCTGAAAAAGATATTGGAAGTATTGAGGTTTCTAAACGAGCTGATTTTACCTTGTTATCCGCCAACCCTAGAACAACAGCGCCAGAAAGTTGGCATAAAATTAAAGTGTTAGGAACTTGGTTGGAGGGTGAACAGGTTTCTGGGGCATCACTTTGATTGATAATTAAGCGCTTTTTAAAAGGCGTCACTAATTCGCAAATATGCTGTCACCGTAGAACAATGAAGCTTATCTAGCTTGAACTATTATTGCGCGCCGGAATTCGGCCTTAGATAACAACAATAGCAATTTGAACTAGAGAGCGACAAACATGCGAAGTGAATTTTTACCCAAGCAATTGGCTCAGGCCATTGCATTGACTGCTTTATCAAGCGGTATAGCCATCGCACAAGAGAGTAGTTTTGCCTTAGAAGAAGTGGTAGTAACCGCCCAGAAGCGCAGCGAAAATATTCAAGATGTACCCATTTCTATTTCGGCGGTTAGCGGTGCCAAGATTGCTGAGGCCGGCATTAAAGATATGGATGATTTGGCCGCTTATGTGCCAAATCTCGATATTAGTACGGGCAACAATACCCAGATTAGGATGCGTGGTTTAGGCTCAGGTTTAAACAAAGGCTTCGAGCAGTCTGTCGGTATGTACATCGATGGTGTATACCACGGCCGAGATCGCTCTTATCGTGGCAGCTTATTGGATCTGGAGCGAGTAGAAGTTTTGCGTGGCCCTCAAGGCATTTTATTTGGTAAAAATACGATTGCCGGCGCTATCAATATTGCCACAGCAAAACCAAGTAGCGATTTCTCTGGCGAGCTTGGGTTTTCACTCGGTTCGGATGAATTACGCAAGGCCCATGCTGTCATTAACGGTGCGTTAAGTGAAACTGTCTATGGTCGTGTAGCGTTAATGGGAAGCAGCCAAGGCGCTCAAATTGATAATAGTTTAACGGCGCCAGGTGGTGTCGAGACTGATGACAGAATGATTCGAGCATCGCTTTTATGGGATGCTAGCGAAGATCTAGAAGTTAGTCTGAAATTAGAGCAAGGGCGTTTTGAACGTGCAGGTACCACTTATCAGGTAACGGACAGTGGCGTTTATACCGATGCCTACTTTGCACAGTTTGCTCCGTCTTTTGAAAGCAACTTTGATGAGCTAACCCATATCGATAACACTTTGGGTGAGCAGGGCGAGAACACAGAGAGCGATAACCTGACCTTAAATGCAGTTTATAGCCTGGGTAGCCACAGTTTAACATCGACTACCGCGTATATTGGTTTTGAAAGTCAGGATGGTCTAGATACGGATTTCTCTCCAGTACCTTTGTTGTTCAATGAGACCAGTCAGGATTTCAGTCAGTTCAGCCAAGAGATTCGCTTGGCCTCTGAAGGTGGTGAGCTACTGGACTACATCATTGGTTTTTACTACCAAAATAGCGATCTGAGTTATCGCGATCATGGGCGCTACAACTTGCAGCCTATTGCTGTGCCAGCTCAAGCGGGCAGCGTTAAGACCTTTAATCAAGACAGTGAAAGCTTTGCGGTATTCTCTGAAGCCACTTGGAATGTCAGTGAAGCCTTCTCCGTCACGGCTGGCTTGCGTTACGCAAGCGAAACTAAGGAAGCCAGCTCCGAGCTGAGCATTATTGAATTTAATGGTCAGCCAGCTTCACTGGCAACGGCTGGCTTGATGCAGGCTTTTGGCTACTTCGCTCACCAGCAAGAGGCCAAACGCAGTGAGTCAAACATTACTCCATTGATTAAATTCTCATATTTCCTGACTGATGATGTGATGTTTTATGGTACCGCTTCTACAGGCTTTAAAGGCGGTGGTTTCAATACAGAGGTGCTCAATCCCGCCACATCGCCGTTAGAATTTGATAATGAAAAGTCCAAAGCGGTTGAGTTTGGTGTAAAAAGCACCTTACTGGATGGCGCGGCCCAATTTAACGTAGCTGTGTTTCGAACCGAGTTTGAAGATCTGCAAGTATCAGGTTATGACGGCTTAGCATTTATTGTAGGTAATGCCGCCGAGGCTACCTCTCAAGGTATTGAGATGGATGGTATGTGGCGAATTAATGAGAATCTGACAGTAGGCGGTAGTTACGCCTATTTGGATTCTAGCTACGGTAGCTATGCCAATGCTCCGTGTACCTTTTTGCAGAAAGCCCAAAGCCAAGGCCTATGTGAGCAAGATTTGAGCGGGCAAACTCTGCATTATGCGCCTGAAAACACAGCCAATATTAATATCAGCTACGAGTTCGATCTTAATGATGATTATTCATTGGAGCTGGCTGCGGATGCAAATTACAGTGATGATTTCCTGCTGCAAACCGATTTAGACCCAGAAGACAGCCAAGAAGCTTTCACTAAGTTTAATGCGCGAATTGTATTGCGAAATACTGCAAGCGATTGGGAGTTGTCGCTGCTGGGTAAGAACTTGAGTAATGAGTACACCGCTAATAATGGTGTTGATATTCCTTTATTGGAAGGTGGCACTCATATTAAGAACACTCTACCGCTTCGATCTCTTGCTTTGCAGTTCCTGTCCAGGTTCTAGAGCAATTGTTGTATCGCTCGGCCCTCGTGGCCGAGCGCTTTTTCCCTTTACAATCTGTATTCAACCACTTAATGGTAGCTAGACCTAGCTCTTCGCTAAGTTAACACTCTTCAAATTTGTCTATTTCTCAGGCCGCTACTTGCTTTCAAAGTCTTTGGGCCTGAAGTCGTTTTAAGTCGTTTATCTCAAAAGCAATATAGTACTTTATGACCAATTGATTGAATCGTGATCGATCAATAATCTAGTCAAAAATGCTTATTTTTAATGTGGATTTTTAAGCGTATTTTAGTTTTCAAATGTGGCGTGTAATTCCTCATATAAAAATGATTCATATGAGTGCTAGCCTCGACCTTATACTTTTAGTGGGTATTTAAGTTATTGATTTAAAAGAAAAATAACTGAGAGTTAATGATCATTTTGAACTATTTTGGTGCGCTCAAAAATCAATCAAAAAAACTGTGCTAATTTGAATAAAGAAGTTTTTTTTCTGCCGATAGAAGGAATACGAAGGTACGTAAGACAGTGGGCATTGAAGCCAAATAAAAATGAATCCGTTGCTATTGAAGTGATTAGGAAATAACAGCGCCATGAGAAAAAATTTACCAATTAATGATAATGAAATTGTTCTGGATGAGTCATCGAATATTTTGTCGACGACGGATTTTCAGGGCAAGATTAGATACGTAAATGATGATTTTATTAAAATCAGCGGTTTTGAAAAAGAAGAGCTGATCGGTGAAGACCACAATATTGTTCGCCACCCAGAAATGCCTCCAGCGGCATTTGCCGGACTTTGGTCTAGCCTCAAGGCCAATAGGTCTTGGAAGGGTATCGTGAAAAATCGCTGCAAGGATGGCAGTTACTATTGGGTCGATGCCTATGCTATACCGATTGTTAACGGCGATGACATTGAATACCAGTCGGTGAGGCAAAAGGCAAAGCCCGAGGTTATTGCCCGAGCTAAGGAAACCTATGCCACAATCAACAACGGCGGTACCTTACCCTTTTCTCTATCAACTAAGACTAAGAACTTAGCCACGTTAAGCATAGTTAGTTTACTTTGTGCAGCAATAGCTGGCTTGCTCTTTCCTATCTCTATGGTACAGGCACTTATGCTAGCTGTACTAACTATGTTGAGCTTTTCCGTAGGTTTATATATCTGTAATAAACCGGTTATTGATGCGATTGAAGAGTGTAGGGCGGTCTCTGAGGATGAGCTTGCCCGCTATATTTATACGGGAAGGCAAGACGATGCTGGGGCAATATCTTTTGCCTTGCAAATGTTGCGTTCGGAAGCTTCCGGCTTAATTGGGCGAATGCAGGCAACCTCGAAAGATTTCCAAAAGAAATCGAGCTATGTAAGTGATTTGCTCAAACAGAGTAAGGATGAAACTCGCAAGCAGTTTTCGGAAACAGACTCTGTTGCTACGGCGGCTAATCAAATGAGTGCCAGCATTCAGGAGGTCGCAAGCAATGCCCAATTGGCGGCAGATTCTGCTATGGATGCTAGGGAGTCGGCCTTATCTGGTAAGTCGGTGGTAGAAGATACCCAATCTCTCATTGAGTCCTTTAAAAACGAGATGGAGAGCGTGTCAAGCTCGCTAAACAAGGTGGAGCAAGACGGGAATAATATCAGTTCAATATTGGATGTTATTAAGAACGTTGCTGAGCAAACCAATTTGCTGGCTCTAAATGCTGCCATTGAAGCTGCTAGGGCGGGTGAAATGGGGCGTGGTTTTGCTGTTGTGGCTGAAGAAGTGCGTACATTGGCCAATCGAACACAAGACTCTACGGCGCAAATTGAGTCTATGATTGTTGCTCTTCAGAGTAGTACAAAAGAGTCGGTTAATATGATGGGGCAAGGAATTGCGCAGGCCAGTGAGTGTATGGAAAAAGGTATGCAAGCGGTACAGTCTTTGGAAGCCATTGAAAAGTCCATTAATAGTATTAACGGTATGAATCAGCAAATTTCGTCAGCTGTTGAGCAGCAATCCAATGTTTCTGATGACATTAGTCGCAGCGTAACTCACATTCGGGATATCTCAGAAACCAATTTGAAAGGTGCTGAAACATCCGATAATGAAAGCAAAGAGATCGATCAGTCGGCTAGAGGTTTACATTATCTATCGGAGTTCTTCTGGGAGCGTAATCGTCGCCTGAGTCGTTAGATAGGTAAGTTGCATGGGTGTGGCTTCTAATGCCACCCCCTTGTCATTTTTACAATTGAACGCACAAATTCAAAATTCCTGATGCTTTAGTTTGATTTTTTCTTATCCCTTGCAGTTCTGCTTGCTCCTCCACAATAACCCTATAGTTTTCTTCTTACGCAATGAACTTTCTTACATAATGCGTACTGAATATTTGTATCTATACTAAATCTACTCACTGAGTTCGGGGTTTCCCAGAGTGAAATGAATATTTCTGGGGACTTTAGAATGCTAAAAAAATCTCTAAGCCTGGGCTTAGCCGCCAGCATCACTTTTCAAATCTCGTCTGCAAGCGATACCCTTGAAGAAGTCATTGTGACCGCCCAAAAGCGTGAGCAATCCCTGCAAGATGTCCCTGTTTCTGTATTGGCTTTAAACAGCACTAAGCTTGAGGCTCATGGGATTTTCGACATGACATCGCTTTCCGCTTATGTGCCGAATCTGACCATAGGTGAGGGCGTTGTCCATACCAATATCTTTATGCGAGGTGTCGGTTCCGGAAACAATCAGGCCTTTGAGCAATCTGTTGGCATGTATATTGACTCGGTTTATATGGGGCGCGGCCGACAATATCGAGCCCCCTTGTTTGATATCGAGAGGATTGAGGTGCTTCGCGGCCCACAGGGTGCCTTGTTTGGTAAAAATACGATTGCCGGTGCAGTTAATATAATTACGGCGTCGGCTTATTATGGCGAAGAATTCAATGGAAAGCTGTCGCTTAGCTATGAAGACCCAAAGGGCTATAGTGGAGACGTAATTCTTAGCGGTGCCATATCTGATGATCTATCGATGAGATTCGCAGCTAGGGTTAAGCAAAGTGATGGCTTCATTGAAAACAAATTTTTGAATCGAGATGAGCCTGAAACTGAAGAAAGCTATATTCGCTGGACGACAAATTGGAGAGTGAGTAAGGAGCTAGAGGTTCAGTTTAAATACAGCTATGCGGATTTTTCTAGGGTAGGGGCTAAAGGCTATATCTATGAATATTTAAGCCCCGAAGATTTGCCTGTAAAGTTTCCAAACTCCAACGGCTTTGCGCTGACCGCCTACGGTGTAGCCAATGTTTTTTTTCCTGAGTTGGCATCTTTTGCTGAAGAAGAATTTACCGCCTATCGAGATTCTGGTTTGGGCAACGATAAGAGCAGTTTGTCTCTTGGCAACAACCCAGACGGCAGCGAAAATAATATTCATAATGCACAACTCAAATTCCGTTACGATAGTGTGCAGCACCAGCTCGTTTCGATTAGCGCTTTTTCAGCCTACGACTACTTAGATGGAATGGATGCCGACTGGCTCCCTTTTACTTTTATCAATCGTGATGATGACCAAGATTTTCAGCAGCTTTCTCAAGAGTTTCGTCTCTTAAGTAAGAGCGGTGGCCCGTTTAATTATCTTGTCGGAGCTTACTTCGAAAAACAAAAAATGGAATACCAGCGCCATATTGGGGTTGATTTTACCTTAGGTGGTTTTTATCAGCCCTTAACCGGCAGTCCTAATCGTTCTTTGATGACCGATATTACCGGGGGGGCTTACAGTCCTGACGTTACCGCGAGAAATACGGATTATCGTTTAGATTCTCAGGCTTGGGCTTTTTTCACTCAGCTTAGCTGGCAACTTGCTGAACAGTGGGTGCTCAATATTGGTTTGAGATATACCAATGAGGACAAAGATGTTCGCGCCATCACTTTTTTAAATGACAGCATAGATGGCTTAAATACACCAAGCAGTAATCCTGTCGGTGCGGCAATTCAAGGAGCTTTCTTTGACGGTTGGGCGAGGAACTTTAATGAATCAAGATCTACTGATAAGTGGTTACCTTCGGCTCAGCTGCAGTGGCAAGTAAGCGATCAGAATATGTTGTATTTGTCGGCATCTGAAGGCTTTAAAAGCGGAGGTTTTAGTGCTTCCGATAACGGCAAACCAGCTGACGCCGGTACTGATAATTGTGTAAGTGTCTGTACTGTGCCAAATGATGATTTTGAATTCGACGATGAAGAGGTGCTAGCTTTCGAGTTTGGTGGTAAGCACGAATTAATGGAGGGGCGTCTCAGAGCCAATTGGGCCTTGTTCAGAAGTCAGTATGAGAATCAGCAGGTCTCAGTTTTTAAGGGGCTCTCATTTGCTGTAAGTAATGCCGCCGAGTCGACCATCCAAGGCCTCGAATTGGATTTGGCCTGGCAAATAAATCCAGCTTGGAGAATGGATTTATCGATGGCCATGCTTGATGCTCAATATGACAGCTTTGTTGATGCACCTTGTACAGCCCTGCAAATTGATCGTGTCGGCGCCGCCTGTGGTTTGAATGGTGAAAACGATCAGTCTGGTCAAACGACGAATTATGCCCCTGATCAATCTGCCAGCTTAAGTCTGAACTATCAAAATCAATTAAGTGCCGAATGGGAACTTTTCTGGACAGCCAATATAAATTATTCCGCTGAATATTCCCTAGATGGCGATAACGACCCAGTCGATATTCAAGAGAGCTACAGCAAAGTAAACAGTAGGGTGAGCTTAAAGGGGCAGAGCAATGGTTGGGAGTTGAGTTTGTATGGGCACAACCTAACAGATGAGGAAGTTGCGATGTTTAAGTTTGATGTTCCTATCTTGGGGGGAACGCATGGCCATACTCCTGAGCCAGGCCGCACAATTGGCCTGCAAGGCGCCTATCATTTTTAGTTTGGTGCAGCTTTGGCAGATTGTTCAAGTTCTAGTCGAGCGCTCCTTATGGGGCTGCCTAACAGGCAGTGCTGGCCTGTTGGCTGATCGAGTTTTGGCTCGACTTTGGTCACTTTACAGGTAAAGTGACTAGACCCGAAGGCGTCATTCTGACAGTATTAACGCTATATAATAAAAGTTTCACAACGCTGAAGCTTATAATAGCTCGCGAGTCAGCTGTATCTGAGTCGGCGAGCTCTAGCGTGAGAAAGCCCTATGTCCACACATATCGAAACCCTAGAAAGCTTCGATAGCTTCCAAAATCATGTCAGCACGACCTTTTGCGACATGAGCTGTGTGCCTGTTGAGCAAAGCAGTGTGAATGGCTTTCAAAGTAGAATTCAAGCCCGTGAAATGAGCAAGCTGGGTGTTGTGGATATTACCAGCAGCGCTATAAATGTGTTCCGCCGCAAGGCCCATATGTCCACCATTGACAGTCCTCAGTACCTTGTAAAATTCCAGTCATCTGGAGAGGGTTTAGTTAGGCAGCGTGGACAAGAAGCCCACCTTCGCCCCGGCGACTTTGTGCTGTGCAGCAATACAGAACCCTACGAATTACACTTTCCCGATCACTATCGACAGATCGTGTTGGCGGTTCCCCAGGATGCGCTTCGCCAAGCGGTGCGTGAGCCTGATAGCTTTCTCGGGCAGCGTATGGCAGCCAATGTGGGGGCTAATGGCTTGCTCAGCCAGATGGTACACAGCATGGGCCCGATGCTCGATAATATGGACCCGTTACTGGCTTCTAAGTTGGAAAACAATGTCTTTGATCTGTTGGCGACGGCTTTAGAGCATGGTCAAACCAACCCTCGCCTCGATAATGATGGCGTTAAAACCGAGCACCTATTTCGAATCAAGGCCTTTATCCGTAAGCACCTTGGGGACTCTCGCCTGTGTCCTGATTGGATAGCCAAGGCCCATGATATCAGTACACGCTATCTGCACATGCTCTTCAATGATGAAAACACCTCTGTTTCGCGTTATATCCAGCGCGAAAGGGTAGAAGCTTGTAAGAGCTGTCTTGATGACCCCGCCATGGATATCTACACCATTACTGAGATTGCCTTTCGCTGGGGTTTCAATGATGCCTCGCACTTCAATAGGGTGTTTAAATCCAGTTTTGGCCTCACACCTAGGCAGTATCGCCAGCGACATCAGTTGAAAAACGACTAAGGCAGCAAATACCCCCTTGCCCATTCTATGTGGTTTTGTTGCCTAAAGTGATACGTAAAAAATAATATGCCTATCATTTTCGTATCTTTATGTGTAATCTAAGTGCCTAGCTAATTTGGCCGCCTTGTGGCTGTCTTGTCAGAAGAATAATGAGGAGTGAGCATGAGCTTTGAAACCATTGAATTCTCCATCAACGATGGTGTTGCGGTACTAAAACTGAATCGCCCAGATAACCTAAATAGCTTCAATACCCAAATGCATGAAGAGGTGCGCCAAGCCATAACTGAGGTGCGCACCGGTGGTGAGGCACGTTGCTTATTGATTACAGCTAACGGTCGTGGCTTTTGTGCGGGTCAAGATCTAGGCGATCGTTCTGTTTCGGCTGATGGTCAGATGCCTGATCTTGGCGATTCGGTAGAGAAAAACTACAACCCTCTTATTCGCTCAATACACAACCTAGAAATGCCGGTAGTTTGTGCCGTTAATGGCGTTGCCGCCGGTGCAGGTGCAAGCATTGCACTGGCCTGCGATATCGTTCTGGCAGGCAAGAGCGCAAGCTTTATTCAGGCCTTCTGCAAGATTGGCTTGATTCCAGATTCTGGTGGTACTTGGGCGTTGCCACGTTTGGTAGGCTTGGCACGAGCAAAAGGCTTAGCGTTATTAGGTGACAAGCTATCGGCTGAGCAAGCTGAGAAATGGGGTCTAATTTGGGAGTGTGTGGAAGATGATGCTCTCATGGAAAAAGCCATGGGCTTAGCTACCCATTTCGCAAGCCAACCGACTAAGGGTTTGGCGATGACCAAGCGCGCCTTGCGTGAGTCTACCTCTAACGGTTTGCATGAGCAGCTAGAGTTAGAAAAAGAATATATGCGTATTGGTGGACGTACCGAAGATTACAAAGAAGGCGTAGCGGCTTTTAAAGAAAAGCGTAAGCCAGAATTCAAAGGTTGTTAGTATGGCTGATCAATATTCAGCAGCAGATGTAGCAGCAATGAATCCTGATGAATTGGCTTGGGCATCGGCTAAAACATTGTTTGACCGCGAGCCTGCTGCGCAAGATATGGGAATAGAAATTATCGCTATGTCAGCGGGTAAGGCCGAGCTAAAAATGATCGTGCAGCATCGTATGCTAAATGGCCATGCGACTTGCCATGGTGGTTATTTGTTTGCGCTAGCCGATACCGCCTTTGCTTATGCTTGCAATAGTCGTAATCAAAATACTGTGGCCGCAGGTTGTTCAATTGAGTATTTGGCTCCTGGGCGTGAAGGCGATGTACTGCGAGCCGTAGCTGAAGAACGTTCCCTAGCAGGGCGTACGGGCTGCTACGATATTTCTGTGTTTAATCAAGACGAAACGTTGCTAGCATTGTTTCGTGGCAAATCATACAAAATTCGCGGCGCCGTTATTGAAGGCAGCGAAGACTGATAAAAGCAATAGCTCTAGTTTGAGGATATTATGAAAGACGCATTTATTTGTGACGCGATTCGAACCCCCATTGGCCGCTATGGTGGCAGCCTTTCCAAAGTTCGCACTGATGACTTGGGTGCGGTACCGATGCAGGCCTTAATGGAAAGAAACCCGTCCGTTGATTGGACCCAGTTGGACGAAGTATTTTACGGCTGTGCCAACCAGGCTGGTGAAGACAACCGAAATGTTGCTCGCATGTCAGCCTTATTGGCAGGTTTGCCGATTGAAGCTCCTGGTTCAACCATCAATCGCCTGTGTGGCTCCGGTATGGATGCTGTCGGTATGGCCGCTCGTAGTATCAAGGCCGGTGAAGCTGATTTGATCGTTGCTGGTGGAGTTGAATCTATGTCACGTGCACCCATGGTAATGGGTAAAGCCGAAACCGCCTTTAGCCGTAACGCTGAAATTTTTGATACCACTATTGGCTGGCGCTTTGTTAATAAGCAGATGAAATCCCAGTACGGCATCGACTCAATGCCGGAAACCGCTGAGAACGTGGCGGAAGATTTTAAGATCAGCCGTGAAGATCAGGATAAGATGGCGCTGGCGAGTCAGACAAAAGCGGCTGCAGCGCAGCGTGAAGGTCGCTTTGATGATGAAATCGTTTCGGTGACCATTCCGCAGCGTAAAGGCGATCCCATCGTAGTCGATAAAGACGAGCATCCGCGTGAAACCAGTATTGAAGCTTTAGCAAAATTGCGTGCGCCGTTTCGCGAAGGCGGCAGTGTCACTGCGGGTAATGCTTCAGGTGTTAACGACGGTGCCTGTGCTTTGTTAGTGGCCTCAGAAGACGCTGTAAAACAACATGGTCTGACACCAAAGGCGAAAGTTATTGCGATGGCGACGGCCGGTGTTGAGCCTCGCATTATGGGTATCGGGCCTGCGCCAGCTTCTAAAAAAGTTTTAGAGAAAGCCGGCTTGAGTATCGATGATATGGATGTGATTGAGCTTAACGAAGCCTTCGCTGCTCAAGGTTTGGCGACCTTACGTGAGTTGGGAGTTGCAGACGATGATGCTCGTGTTAACCCTAATGGTGGTGCAATTGCACTAGGTCACCCGCTGGGCATGTCTGGCGCTCGTTTGGTGACAACGGCCATGTATCAGCTGCATCGTACTGGCGGTCGATATGCCTTGTGCACTATGTGTATTGGTGTGGGGCAGGGGATTGCTTTGATTATTGAGCGGGTTTGATCGCTTTCTCTGGTGGCCGGACTTGCGACTTTGGTTTCGATGACTTTGACATAGAAATAAGTTGCAGGCTTTGGCCTCTGCTGAAATTATCGGCATTTGGCTGAGTTTGTCTGCGTTTGGGTAAAACCTGATATTAGCCGTGGTTTTTATATGAGTTTTTTATATGGGCCCTTTGGGGCCTGATGTTGCTAGACAGGGAAGCTTGTTAATCCTAATATTGTTCTAGGTTAACAATACAGGGAAGAGGCAACTATGATTAACAAAAAACTAATCTGCGCGGCTGCGCTTTGTGCATCAGTCTTCACCTCGGCGAGTTCCGCCAATGAATATTCGGATTTAAAACTTTCTGTAGATGAATCGCGCTTATTGGCCAGAATGAACCTGGAAGGACAAAAGGATAGATTTGTTGTTGTTGAGCGCGCGTCCAAGAAGGTTCTAGCGGAAGTCCCAGAAACCCGTAGGCAGGCCATTGATTGGTGTGAATGGATCAGTAAAACCCAGTTTGCCTGCCAGTTTCGCTCGAACTCTCACCACGTAGGTGTTTTGCAAGGCCTTACCAGTCTCCATGTTTACGATGTAAATGATCAAAAGGAAAGGGTTATTTTTGGCAATCGAAACTACATTTCTTCCGCTCCAGGAAAACGCTTCGCCAATGCGCGCTGGTTAGAGGAAAAGAAAGCGGCAATCAAAATCGTAGATCGCCTGCCCCAGGATCAACGTAAAATCTTAGTGTTAGAATACCCATTAGAGCGCAAAGGGTTGTATAACTATATCCCCAGCAAAATGCGCAGCGTGAGTTTGAGTACGTTAAATATCTACACCGGCCGTCGTGAGCTGATTAAACGTATGAGTTATGCTGAAGCGGAGAAGTACGATAGCTAAAAAAGGTAATTACTAATTTAATCAAGGGGCGTCAGCCCCTTTTTATTAGCTTAGTTAAATGGCGCTAGTATAGAAAAGGTCAGTCCAAACAAACTGCTCATCCGCAAGGTTTCACGTCGGAACAAGCCGGGTTTATTTTCCAGTGAAACACCTATCCAGTAGACGTTCAAAGCGAAAATCGAGGTAGCCAGAGTATTGAATAAAATACTCTGTTGATCTGCCACAGATAGAAAAAGCATTAGCACTAGGATGAGAGCAAAAAACTGGGCTGTGAAATACCACTGCATTCGCGAGCTAGGCTTAACATCAAACTTCTGATAATTATCGCCACGTTTGTTCAGCGGATAGCGGTCAACTACATCACTGGGACGCCATCCTGTGGGCTTAATCCAGATTAGTAGCTTGTCTTTCCAAGAATTGCAGCGCCAAGCATCCATGGCAAGTTGCTGGTAAAAAACCACGTTAGCCCACAGAGGGTTCCAGCTGCGGATGGGGGTGGAAATTCCGTATTCGACGGGCTCTTTGTCGAGCTCTTCTTGGTAAGTGCCAAATAGACGATCCCAGATAATAAATACACCACCATAGTTTCTATCCATATAGCAGGCATTGCAGCCATGATGCACTCGATGTGAAGATGGGGTTACTAGCAATTTTTCTAGCCAGCCGAGCTTGGGGATATGTCGAGTGTGAATCCAGAATTGATAGAGCAGGTCGAGTGTGCCCGCAAAAATAAAAACATATAGGGGAATGCCGGCCAACGCCATAGGCACATAAAACATCCAGCTAAAAACCCAGCTAAAACTGGTTTGTCGAAATGATGTGGCTAAATTGTAGTCTTCGCTTTGGTGGTGAACAGAATGCGCAGCCCAGAGGATATTTCGTTCGTGCCCAAGGCGATGGTTCCAGTAATAGCAAAAGTCGTAGGCGATAAAGCCTAATACCCATGTCCAGATGGACTCGCTAGGTAGCTCCGTAGGGGCGAACTGCAAGAAGAAGCTGTAAATGGCAATGGTGGCAAATTTACTTACCGTGTTACTGCTAATGTTTAATACGCCGGTAGAAAGGGTGTTGATGGTGTCTGTTATGCGATACCAGTCTTTTTTGCGAAGTAGGGTAGCGATAATTTCTATCAAAAACAGCAGCATGAATATGGGGATACCCATGGCGAATAGGTCAGGTGCTTGATCCATAAGTCTTATTATCTTTGTTTTGGGCTAAGTGTAATAGAGATCTGCTGACTTAGCGGCAGTTAAAAGCGATAGCTTTTGTGCACTAAAGACCCTTTTCAGCCTAAAAGTTTGCTGGCTAGAGTTAGAATCACGTACTTCATGCTAATCCCCTTGCGTGTAACTATCTGTTTTATATAGATATATCTACTTTTACCTTGAAATGATACAAAAATATTGACTGTTTCTGCTAAAAACGTATCATAAACATATAAAGTAAATTCGACTGGTCTAATTAATGGCCTGCTCTCTAAAGTGTTTGCTTTAGAAGTAGAACAATAATTAGCCAGAGCTAACGCAGTGATAAGCCCCAGGAGGAACGACAATAATGACTCCGCAAGATCAAGTCGTCGACATCGACGCATTAGAAACAGAGTTTCAGGAGCGCATCGACGCTGAAAAGAAGATCGAGCCTAAAGATTGGATGCCTGAGGCTTACCGCCGTACGCTCATTCGCCAAATCTCCCAGCATGCCCACTCCGAGGTAGTTGGTCAGCTGCCAGAAGGTAATTGGATTACTCGTGCGCCTTCGCTACGCCGTAAAGCCATATTATTGGCCAAAGTGCAAGACGAAGCGGGCCATGGCTTGTATCTCTACAGCGCCGCAGAAACCCTTGGGTCTTCTCGTGAGCAAATGGTAGATGACCTGCATGCAGGTAAGGCGAAATATTCCAGTATCTTTAACTATCCAACCCTAAGCTGGGCCGATGTTCCCGCAATTGGTTGGTTGGTTGATGGTGCGGCTATCGTAAACCAAGTTGCCTTATGCCGTACTTCTTACGGTCCTTATTCACGCGCCATGATTCGTGTTTGTAAGGAAGAGAGCTTCCACGCTCGTCAAGGTTTTGAAGGCATGTTGGCGCTAGCTCGCGGTAACGAAGCCCAAAAGAAAATGTGTCAGGATGCGATCAATCGCTACTGGTGGCCTGCCTTGATGATGTTTGGCCCAAGTGATGCCGACTCACCAAATTCTGCACAGTCCATGAAGTGGAAAATCAAACGTTTCTCTAACGATGAGCTTCGTCAGAAGTTTGTTGATCAGACTGTTCCTCAAATCGAGTACTTGGGTATGGAAGTGCCTGATGCCGACTGTAAGTGGAACGAAGAACGTGGCCACTATGATATTGGTGAAATGCCTTGGGAAGAGTTCTTTGCTGTCATTAAAGGCCATGGTCCTTGCAATCATGAACGTTTGCAGGCTCGCCAAAAGGCTCATGACGAAGGCAACTGGGTGCGTGAAGCTGCCCTTGCTTATCAAAAGAAACAGGCCGATAAAAAACAATCCGTCGCTTAAGGCGGCGCGATTAGATAATCACAGTTTACGCCATCACTGGCGACTGAAGGAGAAGAATAATGGTTGATCAATATTTACCTCTATGGGAAGTTTTTGTACGCAGTAAGCGTGGTATGGACCACAAACATTGCGGCAGTGTTCACGCTGCCGATGCAGAGCAAGCATTGCAATATGCTCGTGATGTTTATACTCGCCGTAGCGAAGGCAATAGCATTTGGGTTGTAGAAGCCAAGCACATTGTGGCGAGCCAGCCTGATGATCAAGAAGCATTTTTCGAGCCAGCGGACGATAAAGTATATCGCCACGCCACATTTTATGATGTGCCCGCTGACGTAAAACACATGTAAGCCAACCCATAACATTAGGTAAAATCAATGAGTGAATTAACACAGCAAGATGCTTTGTTCACCTATACCTTAAGGTTGGCGGACAATGCATTGATTTTAGGGCATCGCTTATCAGAGTGGTGTGGTCACGGTCCTTTTTTGGAAGAAGATATCGGTGTAATTAACACCGCTTTGGATCTCTTAGGGCGTTGCCGCATGCTATATAGCTATGCTGGTGAAGTAGAAGGTAAAGGTCGTGACGAAGACGATTTGGCTTATCATCGTGATGAGCGTGAATTTACCAACTACCTGTTAATGGAGCAGCCAAAAGGTGATTTCGCCTACACCACGATTCGCCAGTTTTATGCGGATGTTTGGAATCTGCACTTTTATACTGAGCTGTGCAACTCCAAGGACGAGACCCTTGCCGCTATTGCGAAGAAGGTAGTTAAAGAGTGCCGCTACCACTTCCGCCATAACGCTGAATGGGTTAAGCGCTTAGGTGACGGTACAGAAGAAAGTATCCAGCGCATGAATGAAGCCATCGCTGAAGCTTCTCGCTTCGTTAATGAAATGTTCGAGATGGATAACGTTGACCAGATGATGGTAGATGCTGGTATCGGTGTTGACCTGAACGAAGTGAAAGCCAAGTGGATCGCTAGTGTCGATGAGGTGTTTGCCGAAGCGACATTGCAACGTCCAGAGCCTGAGTATGATCGCAGTGGTGGCCGACTAGGTTTGCATACTGAACAATTGGGCTTTTTGTTGGCTGAAATGCAGTATGTTCAACGTTGTCACCCAGGCTTGCAGTGGTAAGCATTTAGCTAGTGACTGTTGAACTCTAAAGCGTAAAAAGCAAACGGCGTTTAGCCTAGGAGCTTAAGGTGGATTACAACCCAGTTGGCAGTTTTATTGGTAGTAACTTAATCAGCAGCGATAAGCCTATGGCCTTGAGCGTTGCTGAGGCACAGGCTATTCCCATGACTGAAATTGAGGAAGCCTTAAGCTCAGTGGTCGACCCTGAGATTCCTGTTTTATCGGCAAGGGAATTGGGTGTTCTGCGTGATGTTCAATGGCAAGAAGATACCCTTGTTGCCACTATCACGCCGACTTACTCTGGTTGCCCAGCGATGGGGCACTTTGAGGATGACATTCGAGTATGCCTTGAAAAGCTGGGCATACCGAATATTAAGGTAGAGACCCGTTTGTCCCCGGCTTGGACCAGCGATTGGCTGAGTGATGCGGCAAAAGAAAAACTGCGTGACTATGGCATCGCGCCTCCAGTGGAGTCGACCAATAGTTTAAAAGTTATGTTAGGACATGCGCCTGAAGTCAGTTGCCCAAAGTGCCACTCTCATGAGGTGAAAGAAATTTCAAGGCACGGTTCAACGGCTTGTAAAGCACTATATCAATGCAATAGTTGCCAAGAACCTTTTGACTATTTTAAGTGCATTTAGCAAGTCAGCGGTTTTTAATTAAACAATAAGCGGCCATATGGCCATAGCGGCACCTGTAAAAAGTGTCGTCAATAAAAAGACGAGTGATTAACCATGACCGATCATCATTTTCACGATTTAACGGTTGCTAAGATTCAGCAAGAAACCAATGATGCGGTATCCATCGTATTTAATGTACCTAGTGAGCTTCAAGATCTCTACCTTGGCTTTACTCAAGGTCAGCACTTGGTAATGAAGGCTGATATTCAAGGTCAAGAAATTCGCCGTAACTACTCAATTTGTAGTGGTGTACACGATGACGAATTACGTGTTGGTATCAAAAAAATTGAGGGCGGCTTATTTTCAAGTTTCGCCAATGATGAGCTTAAAGAAGGTGATACCTTAGCGGTAATGCCACCTGAAGGTAGTTTTAACACGCCATTAGACCCCGCTGCTCGTAAGCACTATTTAGGCTTTGCCGCTGGCTCTGGAATTACACCCATTTTATCTATTCTAAAAACCACTCTAGAATCTGAGCCAAACAGTGTTTTTACGCTGGTATACGGCAATAAGAGTGTGTCCAATATGATGTTCCGCGAAACCATTCTTGGCTTGAAGAATCGCTACCCTGAGCGTTTTCAGCTATTGAATGTGCTCAGTCGCGAGGAACAGGAATCTGAAATCCTTAACGGCCGTATTAACGCCGAGAAGGTGAATATGCTGGCCGATAAGGTCTTGGATGTGGCCAGTGTTAACGAGGTTTATATCTGTGGCCCACAAGATATGACCGAGGCGATTCGCGATACGCTACAAGAGCGTGGAATGGATAAAAAGAATATCCATTTTGAATTGTTCGGTGTCGCGCCAACAGCGGCTAAAAAGCAAGCTGTAAACCCAGAAGATGCTGGCCCAGTTCGCCAGGTTGCGGTCATTGTTGATGGTATGCAAACCAACCTAGAAGTCGCTGAAGGTGGTGTGAATATTCTGGACGCCGCTTTAGAGGCTGGAGCCGATCTACCTTTCGCTTGTAAGGGCGGTGTGTGTTGTACCTGCCGAGCTAAGGTTGTCGAAGGTGAAGTTAAGATGGATGTTAACTATGCCTTGGAAGACTGGGAAGTAGAAGAGGGCTTTGTTCTGACCTGTCAGTGTCACCCAACTACCGATAAAGTGGTTATCGACTTCGACGAGAAGTAAAGGGAAACGCTGCAAGCAATAAAAAAGGGGCTAAGGCCCCTTTTTTATTGCTTGCTTAAAGATCTTTGTTTTTACAGACTATGGTTTTACGGACTATGGTTTTACCACCAAGATATCGGTATAGAGCTTTTGAACAATCGCCTCAGCGGAATTGCCCATCAGTTTTGCTTTGACACCTTTTCTTGCCATAGAGCCACAAACTAAAGCGTCTGCCTTTACCTTGTTGGCAATACTGGGCACCACCTTGCTGGCATCGCCTTGTTTGATATGCACGTTTTCTTTTTTAAGTTGATATTCTTCACAGAGCTTTTCAATTAAAGGGGCTAGTTTCTTGCGTTTCTCCGCGACGTACTTTCTTGGATCGATCAAGTCCATATCTGCCAATACCTCTGGCACTTTTAATGCGTAGACTAAATGAACCTCATCGTTGAGATCATGGGCGAGGGCTTTAGCTTGCTCGATCACTGAGTGATTGAGTTTTATCTTGGCTTTATTGCGGCTGCCCAGATCGACGGCTGCCAAAATCCGTGGTTTTTTCTTCCAGCCTTTGCCGGCGGTGATCATTACGGGTGATTTACAATAGCGGAATAGTTGCCAGTCGGTAGAGGTATACATCCAAGTTTCACTGCGATGCCCTGACTTTATCACTAAGTCTACGTCATGACTTTCACAGAACTTACAGATTGCCTTGCTGATGTCTTTGCTCCAAACGGCTTTGGCGGTCACCTGTTTGGCGCTTAGCTTTTCTTTCTTGAGTAGAGTTTTAAGTTCGGTATTCCGTTGTTTTAAGACAAAATTCTCAAGATCTTTGCGACTGAGTTTGGCCGCTTCCAGATCTTCTGGGTTCTTGATGTCGGCGTAGCAAAACCCTAACAAGGTGATATGGGCCTTAGTCTTTTCCTGTAGGCTTAAGGCTCTTTTGAGTGCGGAATTTTTGCCTCCGCTGCGATCACAAACAACCAGTATGTGCTTCATGGATATCCCCGTTTGGCTAGTGTATACCCAATATATTAAGGGGGTGATTGTTTTTCAATCAATTTGCGCAACAATCGATTTGAAGTTTGTCTTAGATCATAAATTAGACGTCGTTAAAATACGACGGAACTGGTTGAGTGCTCAGAAATCACATGTTCTGAGCACAGTTATTAATATGGGAGCTAAGCAAGCTGCTATATAGCGCTACGTTTTGCGGCGATGACATGTAACAGCTCAAGAGCTAATGTAGCAGCCGCCAAGGATGTAACCTCGGCATGGTCGTAGGCCGGAGCGACTTCCATGACATCGGCCGCCACTATATTTAGATCCTGTAGACCCCTTACAATTTGTAGGGCTCTGTCCGAGCTTAGGCCGCCACTCACGGGCGTGCCAGTACCAGGTGCATAAGCAGGGTCAAGGCAGTCGATATCAAAGCTTAAGTAGACGGGCATATCCGCTACACGTTGCTTAATATTGCTAAGCACCTCTTCCAGTGAGTGTTCATTTGCCCAGGCAGCGTCCAGTACTTGAAACGGATGATTGTCATAATCGTACTCTGTACGGATACCTACTTGAATGCTGTTCTCAGGCTTTATTAAGCCTTCTTTAGGTGCATGGTAGAACATCGAGCCATGGTTGTATTTGGCCTCACTGGCTTCGGTATCGGTATGAGCATCAAAGTGTATAAGTGCCATTTGACCGTGCTTTTCTGCAGCGGCACGGAGCAGGGGTAGGGTAAGAAAATGATCCCCACCAAAACTAAGCAAGGTTTTATCGGCGGCAAAAATCTTGCTTGCCTCGGCTTTTAAGACTTCTAGCATTTCGTCGCTGTCGCCATCGGTAAAGCAAATATCGCCATAATCCACACAGCGTAATTTGTCGGCCAAGTGGAATGTCCAGGGCCAGCGCTTTTCTTCCCAGCGTAGTTGGGCGGAAGCTTGACGAATACCTGTGGGGCCCATACGTGCCCCTGAGCGTCCTGATGTGGCCAAGTCATAAGGGATACCCATGATCACAGCGTCAACGTCCTCGTTTAGTTCTCGACTAAGTGGCAGCCCCATAAAGCTAAATACATTGGCATAGGTATTGGGTTCGTTATCTAAATCTCTGACATAAAACATAGGCTATCGGGTCTCTTTGACTTCATTATTATGTATTTAGCTGGAACGACTGCAGTAATAGTTTTCATTACTCAGTTGTTGACAGTTTACGAATTATTCGAGCTTAAGGTCGGTTTTTCAAGGGGGAAATACCACTTGAGGGGTAGCTATAGAATTCTAGGTGCTTAAAGTTAATTAAATATGGGCCTGTTAGTAATCTAAAATATCGATTGGAAAAGCGGCTGATGTTGGCTTAGATTTGTATGTTTTTATACTTCCGAGAGGGATTACCCCTAAGGTAGTATATTGTCGTAATGGACGGCAGTGCAGAAAATCAATAAATAGGATGTTTTTATGTTTCACAAGCCCTTCGCCCGCTTGCTCTTCGCAACGGCATTTTTAAGTAGTAGTTTTTTAAGTACTAGCTTCGCGAATGCAGAAGAGAGCGGTATTCCCCACCTAAGTGGTCAATTGAAAGTGTCCATTAAGCAAGGAACCGTTGATGCAAATATTACCATCAGCAATATTCCTCGCTCAAAGGATCATAGCTTTCAGCTTAATACGGGCTTGAATATAAAGGGCATTACCAACGAGGACGGTTCGGAAAACTTCGCTTATCGCAGAAAGTCTTTAGAGCAGTTCTATGAGAGCTTTGCTTATACGATACCCAGTGATGTTCCCAATGAACTGTATCAGCCTGAAGTATTGAACTTTCGCTACAGCGGTAAATACCCGGTCTATGGCGAAGCTTTTAAGGCTCGTAGCGATTGGAAAGGTAACATCGCTTTTAATGGCAAAAGCCTTAGAATTGATGGTATGCAGACGGCTTTATTACCCATCTACTACGACAAGCTAAGCGATAGGCTTTATAAGGATGTCACTTACGACCTTCAAATAGACTGCGTAGATTGTACAAGTCTTTTTGTGAATGGCTCCAGTCCGGCACGCGCTTCCAGTCACCGATTTGTCTCTAAACTACCAGCTGAGCCGATGATGTATTTGGGAGATTTTGATTATATTGAACTTGGTGGTAATCGTGTTCTGAATCCGATTGTCAAAAAAGATCATATTAAAAAGGGTTTAAGTGTTGTTGCGCAGTATAAATCACTGTTGAGTAAGTGGTTTGATCAACCGTTAGGCAATGGCATCACCTTTATTCAAACTACACCGGTGAGCGAAAAGAACTCTTGGCTGTGGGTGTCGGGCGGCACAATTGTTTCCATTTCTCATGATTACTATGCCTTGGATAGACTATTTAGCGAAGAGGGAGATGCTCGTTTTAAGGCTCATGACTTTATTGCTCACGAACTCGGTCATGTGCTTTTCAATAGTTATCCTGGCTTACAAGGAGAGCTTTCGAATATCGTTGAGGAAGGTATGGCTGAATATTTGTCGTGGAACTTAGTCGCAGAGCTAAATGGGGAAAGGGCTAAGCAGTACTTAGTGGATTGGAGAAAGGAGAGGCTTAAAGGTAAAAAGCAAAAGCCATTAAGTGAGCTAAGTTTAGGCGATGATTTTTTTCAATCGAATAGCTTCCGTTACAATGTAATGCCTTTGTTTATCGATGCAATGGATACTTTGATTGGTCGAGAGAAGGTCATTCAATGGATGCAGGAGTTAGCATCTCAAGAGAAGTCTTTAAATGCTGAGAGTTTCCTTGCTTCTATTGAAACAGCGATCAATGATAATGATCAATATCAACATTTGATCCAAAGGGTAGAGTGGTAGCATGTTGGCTAGAAAAGCCGTCAGGCGGAAAATTCTGGCTTTGATCTTTTTATAGCTATTGAAATACCTGTGTGGTGGGCCATCCTTGGCCCACCAAGCACTTTAGATGATGTGGTTAACGTCATGACCTTCTTGCAGAAGGTTTATCTCAGCGAGTGAAAATTGTAAATTGCCAAGGTCTATATAGCTACCCATTGAGTTGTCATTCCAAATCGAATCTAGGCTGTTTGAACCGGACGTTAACTCAAGACTTGTTAATTCAGTCGACAATAAATCACTGAATAGAAGGGTGCTATCTTGAACTATTAATGCCAAGTCTTCTGCAAAATCATCTAAATCGATTGGGTCAGTATCACTGAAGCTTTCAATGAAGCTAGGAATTGTTTCGTCGTTCAGCTCGGCAATAAGGTTGCTTTCAGAAGTTACACCTTTGTCGTCGGCGCCAGTAACTACAAAGTTATTTCCTGATAAGCTGCCATCTGGGTTGAACTGCTGCCCATGCACTCCGAGTAACTCGCCTTCCTCATTGACCTCTACCCATGTAATTAGGTAGCCACCGTCTTTTAGGCTTAAAGTGTGCGATTCAACTTGTTGCCCAGCTTGGTTTTGATTGACAAGCGTTTGCTCTACAACAAGCTCCCCCTCAGGAGAAACAATGCTGTAATAAACTCCAGTATTATCGTCATCTTTCGAAACCCAGCTGACAAGAATGTTGCCGTCATCCAAGCCTGCTATTTCTGCTTGCTCTCCGGCTGAGGCATTAGCAACAAAGAAGGCTTCATCGTTTAAGGCTGTACCGTTTTCATCAAAACTCTGCATCATTACAGCTGACTCGCCGTGCTCATTACTTTCATGCCAACTTACTGCAAAACCTCCATCATCAAGTGCGCTGATGAATGGCCATTGTTGAGCAGCAGCGCTTGAGCTGATATCAAAGTTGCTTTGTAGGGGCTCGCCGGTGGCCGAATAGATTGAAGCCCTAATAATGCCCGCTTCGCCGAATTGATGATCTTGCCAGCTAACCACGATATTGCCATTGCTGAGGGTCGTGATAGAAGACATAACTTGGTGGGAAAAGGCGTTATCGGAAACTTGAATGTCGTGACTAATAGCCTCGCCATTACTGTCATAGATTCGCAAGAATACGCCTAGCCCGCTACCATCTTGTTCTTCGCTCATCCAGGTTACAGCAAAACCTGCACCTTCTAGAGCGGTAATCTCTGCTAGGGACTGATTGCTTTGAGTAAATTCATTAATAAGAATCTCGTCTCCCATTGCTTGTCCATCAGCGTCGTATCGACGTGCATAAACACCTAGCTTGTCACCGTCTTGATCTTCAGATTGCCAAGTTAAAACAAAGCCACCATCATCCAGGCCTACAGCGTCTGAGTGGCTTTGATTGCCAACTTCCTCTTGGTTAACTAAGAAGGCCTCACCGACTTTCTCTCCAACGGCGTTATAACGTTGAGCGTAGATGTCAAAGCCATTGCCTTCGATGTCAGAAAGCTGGGCAAAGCTTACGACATAGCCGCCGTCTTCTAGAGCGGCGATTGGATCCCAGTGGCGCGGAGGAGGAGGTGGCGGTGGGGTTCCGTACCTAACCGCAGTAGAGCTATTGGAGATGTTGCCTGCTACATCCTCAAAGCGTGCATAAATATAGCCGAAAGTCCCCCAGGCATGATTTGCTGAAAAAGCGTATCCATTTGTTAGGCCACTGGAATATAAAGTGCCAGAAACAGTATCAGAACCTGTTAAGGAATATCTAACGGCTTCGCTAGTGGTGGCGTACAGGCTGAATTGGAGAACTTGGGTTTGCCACTCCATACCAGCCCCGGCTTGATTCAAGTAGGCAGTGTTTTGGGTATCGATTGTTAATGAAAGATTACTCGAATCCCTACTCAGTCCAAATGCTTCGCTGGTGACATGAAAATCATAGTTGCCATGATAAATATAGGGCACATCGTATTCCCATTCACCGTTGCTATCGACATTCACATCAGCGATTTTACTGCCGTTTTGGTAAAGCGAAATTGTGGAATTTGCGCGAGCAGTACCCTGCAGGGTAGGCGTGGTATCGTTGGTCACATTATCCCAGTCGTACCAACCACTATCACTTGAACTTTTAAGATCGATAGTAGGTGTTGGAAGTTCTGGGGTAACTTCAAGGCTAACTGTCGCCGTTGATGTGCCGCCTCGGCCGTCACTGATTTTGTACTTTATTTCATCGTTAACAACGCTGCTTAAGCTATTGTCTGGGGTATATAGCAGCTTGCCATCATTTGTAATGCTAACTGTACCATGGGAAGGCTGTTGAACAATTTTAGTAATTGTCAGTGAATCCCCATCGGGGTCTTTATCGTTGTTAAGAACGTTTAGGGTGGTTTCGCCCTGTACCTTATAGTTATCGTCTTTGGCTTCAGGTGGGCTATTCAATACGACTTCAAATTTAAACTGCCCAGATTTGTCGCTGCTATTGCCCGCCAGATCTGTTTGAGAAGCCTTAATTTTGTGCATTCCCTCTTTCAGATCGCTAGCGACGGTGATCGACCAATTTCCGTTTTTATCGGCGGTGGTATCACCGATATTTTTTCCGTTTACCCATACGGTGACTGTCGCATGGGCTTCAGCGGTACCAACGATTTCAGGTTTAGTGTCATCGGTTATGTCTTGATGTTTAACTTTACCTTTGTCTTTTCCGACATTGTCTACGAGGTGAGTAATTTCAGGTGCTTCTATCGAACGGTCGACAGTAATTTCAAAATCATTACTCTTACTACTCAGGTTTCCTGCTGCATCGATGGAGTAGGCGCTAAAGCTGTGTTTGCCTTCGAGCAAGGCTGCAGTTGGAGTAAAGGACCAAACTCCATTGCCATTGCCGTCATCGATTACTTTGGTAAAACCAAAGAATTGGCCCTCTTTATAGATAGTGATTGTGCTGCCGATCTCACCAGTGCCGTTGAGGGCAGGGGTGTCATCATCCGTGTGATCTTGATGTTCTAGATCGTCCTGTAGTGTCCCAACGTTGTCTTCACCGTAGACAATCGCCGGGCTGTCTGGAGCTTCTGTATCGATGATGATGCGATAACCGATATAGGCATCCCCAGAACTATTGCTGGCTTTGGCGGCAAAAAGGGATTCGCCTTCGGGTAGTGGCACAGTAACCTGAATTTCCCAAACCCCTGAAGCATCGGTGGTGACTGGGCCATAGGTAGTCCCTTGCACTGTCATGGTTACGCTAGATCCGGGGGTAGCGGTACCTCGAATAAGTGGTGTGTTTTCATTACGAAAGCCATCATCCACTATCTTTGTGTCAGGTGGTAAAACTACCGCTGGTGCAGAACTGCTAGTATTCGTATTACCCCCTAACTGGGAACTTTGAGCGGCTAATATCTCTAATTTCGCTATCTTTTCGACACTGCTGGTATTACCTGCTTGGTCGGTAACTTTGGTACTTAAATTGTGTGCGCCTTCGTCCAGTTTAATATCGACCGTCCATTCGCCTTTGTCATTGGCAGCTACAGTGGCGATGACTTTATTATCATCCATGATTTCTACGTTAGCACCAGCTTCCGCTCGACCTTTCATGGTAATGTCGCCATCAGTTGTTGACTGACCACTGATTAGGGCCTGCTGATCATTGCTCAAAGATACGTTTTCAGTCATCTTGACGCTGTGATCAACGGTCACGTTAAATGATTGGCTATGGTTAGATTCTTTACCTTTACTATTAACTTGTGTGACAGTAAAGGAGGCTTCTCCTTCATCTAGGCCATTGGCATTGAACTTCCAAATGCCACCTTTATTGGTTTTGGTCGTGCCGATAAGCTCTCCATCTTTATAGATATTTATCTTTTGTCCTGCTTTCGCCGTTCCGCGCAGTTGAAGAGACTCATCGTCGGTCACTCCTCCTTGTCCCACTTGTCCTTTTATTGAACCGTAGTCGTCAGAGATATTGGTAATATTGGCCATGTCTAGTTCCCTGCTTGGCGTAGAGCCTAATCGCACTTGTTTGTTTTTAAGAATGTGACTCGAGCAAGTAGATATTATTTAAAGTGTGATAAAGGTCTAGCTTTTCTTGGGAAAATACGTAATCTGAATGAGCTAATTCAGTGAGCGTTAAGAAATTCTAATTCTTTCGGTGGGTGTGCCAAGAATAATTATGGCAAGTAAGTAAATGAGTTGAGTAAGACGCCTAAAAAGAACCACTAAAAAGTGACGGGACGAACTAAGAAGTTATTGCGGGTAAGATTTCGATTGCTAATGAAAAGCGCCTAGGCAATATTGTTTAAGCAGTCAACCATTACTTTCGATAGCAAGGTAAATTGCCTAATGGGTAAGTACGCGATTTACCTTGCTTCAGGGGCTATACTTCTGCAACAAAAACAGCTCGTCTTGGAGCAGGGTGCCCCTCTGCGGTCTTGCTTTCATCATCGGGATCTAAGAATTCATTTAAAGAATGAAACAACATCCAGTCGGTACTGCGTTGTTCTTCACAGCTGGTGGTGTTTTCATCGACCACTCTTGGATTTTTGTAACCACACTTCCTCATCCAGCTTAAAAGTGTTGCTGAGCTTGGTAAAAACCAAACGTTATTCATCATTGCATAACGTCCTTCTGGTACCAAGCATTCCCCAAGTTCACCCTCGATTACTAGTGTTTCTAGTACGAGCTGCCCCCCAGGCTTTAGGGTGGCTTTTAATTCTCGCAAATGATCCATGGGGGAGCGGCGGTGGTAGAGAACCCCCATGCTGAATGTCGTGTCAAAGGCTTGAAGGTTTTCAGGCAATTCTTCAATGCCAATAGGCAACAAATCGACAGGAGCCTTTCCGATAAGCTGTTTTAACATATAAAACTGCACAACAAAGCGCGGTGACGGATCAATGCCGATGACACGGCTTGCACCCTCCCCAAACATTCGCCAGCAATGATAGCCGTTGCCGCAGCCAACATCTAATACAGTTTTATTTTTAAGGGGCGCTAAATGCGGTAATACTCGGTCCCACTTCCAGTCGGAACGCCACTCGGTGTTAATAAAACTATCGAAGACTTGGTAGGGCCCTTTGCGCCAAGGGATTAGTGCGCGTAACTGTTGATCCAATTGAGTTTGCGTATATTGATCAATCTCATCGTGCAGCCCAATATGCACCTGATCTTTAAAGTTCAGGTATTCAGCTTCGATTTCAGGCATGGCAGCCATAGCTGCCTGCCACTTAGGCAAATCTCCATAACGCTTTTCATTAAGGTGGGCAGAAATTTGGACGGGCATGATTCGGGCCCATTTTTCTAGTGGGCCCGAATCTAAACTGTTTAAGAGGTCTTGGTAATACTCAATCATTTAATGGCTATTAAAGAGGCAAAATTAAAACACTGAAACCAAACATCAGCACTGCTAAAGCCGGCATCGCTTAATCGTTCTTTGTGCACATCGAGTGTTTCGGGGATGAGCACGTTTTCTATGGCACTGCGTTTCTGAGCGATTTCGAGATCGCTGTAACCATTCGCGCGCTTGAAATTATGGTGCAGTTCAACCATTAGCTCCTGGTGAGCTGGATTTTCGAACTGGACTTTCTCTGAAAGAATTAACACTCCGCCAGGCAGTAAACCTTGATAAATATTGTGAATTAGCTGGCTGCGCTCTTGTTTGGGAATAAATTGCAGCGTGAAGTTAAGCACGACTACAGATGCCTTCTCTATTTGGCAATCTTGTAAATCTTGGCAACGCAGATTCACAGCTAGCTCGCTGCTATCAGCCGCCATGACCTGTCGACAGCGATCTATCATAGCTTCTGAGTTATCAATCGCGATGATTTCACAGTTGCTGGCACGAATATGATGACGCATGGCTAGGGTCGCTGCTCCCAATGAGCAGCCTAGGTCATAGCAAAAGCTGTTGCTCTGGGCGTAACGTTGGGCCAGATCACCAATCATGCTGATGGTTGTGGCATAGCCCGGAACAGACCGCTTGATCATGTCGGGAAAGACATCTACTACCTTTTGATCGAACTTAAAACCGGCGATATTGGCCAATGGCTCGGCGAAAATTTGATCGCTTAGCCCGCCTTCTTTATTGGCTTTAGGGCTTTTTGGCTGATCTGACACCTAATTTACCTTTTTTGGGGGGCCAAGCTGAAGATTAGTCATAACTGGCCGATATATTGAGGGCGAGATTTTAGCGGTGCCTAGAGCAAGTGACAAATGTAAAAGCAGATTTCCGTAAAAGTGCTATAACAATAGATAGAAAAATACAAAAACAGCCGCTTCTCGCGGATAGTGTTTGCTGATTTTAGAGTTAATCATCTATGTCCTACCCCAATTATGGTTCCTTAAGGATGTTAGTTGTCGATGATTTCGATAACTTTAGGGTAACCGTAGCCAAATTAATGCAATCCCTCGGGGTTGCTGCCGTCGATATGGCTGTTAATGGCACTCAGGCTGTTAGAGCCTGTAAATCACGTCGATATGACGTGATTCTATGCGATTTCAGTTTAGGTCAAGGTAAAAACGGCCAGCAGGTTTTGGAAGAGCTCATGCAGGAAAAGCTGTTACCAAAAACTAGCTTATTTGCTTTTGTTTCGGCGGAATCCAGCCGCAGTGTTGTGCTTGCGGCGAACGAGTTTGAGCCACATGGCTATTTTACTAAGCCGATTAATGGCAAGGCTTTACAGCAACGACTAGAGCGCATGCTGCTTCAGCGAGACGCTCTTATGCCAGCTTTGAAAGCTCTGGATGAAAATAATCACGAATCGGCCATTGCCCATCTTCAAGAGTTAATTGACTCTAGTAGCCGCTATACCACAGCCTGCCAAAAACTGCTTGGCCAACTTTATATAGATACAGAAAATTACACATTGGCAGAGCTGCTTTTTGAAGGTGTGTTAGAAGCTCGCCGAGTTGATTGGGCCGTAGTAGGACTGGCAAAAGTAAAGCAGTGCCAAGGGCTCTGGGATGTTTCTACTAAGATGCTACGAGAGATTATCTTGGAAAACCCTTTGTGCATGATGGCTTATGACACCTTGATTGCTGACTACGAACGTAAAGGGGATAGCATAGGTTTACAGCAGTTATTACAAAAGGCTGTAAAAGTTTCACCTTTATCACTGCGGCGCAATAGAGATCTGGCATACGTATCATTAAAAAATAATGATGCGGCTGCCGCTGCTGGTGCATTCAGAAAAACGGTTCGTCTTGGAACAAATTCCTGCAACGATGATATTGAACATCATTTGCAATTTGGTCGAACTGCCGCTGCAATGTCTCATGAGGATCACGAGGAAGGTAGAGATTACCTACGTGATGCCTTGATCAATCTCGAAAGTCTGGATCGACGTTTTGAGCTGAGTGAAGATGAGAAGCTACAAACGGGTTTGATCGAATCTCGTATATACCTAGCTCAAGGTAATACTAAAAAGGCCAAGGAAGTACTTAGTCAGACAGAGGGTTACATGGGCGCTGACGGTCGTAGGCAAGAGTTTGAGACTGAGTTAGATCGGGTTTATGCCTTATTCGATTTGGGTGAGAATACTCGTGCAAAGCAATGTCTCGGTGAGTTGGTAAGACTCTACGAAAAAGATCAAAAGGCGTTGGAGAAGCTCGATATACTTCTGGATGAGCCTCTTAGCGAAGAGAACCAAGCGAAGGTTAAGGATATTAACCGTGAAGGGATCAGTTTTTATAAGAACCACCTTTACGAAGACGCGATCAATTGTTTTGTGCAAGCTCGGCAGCTATTCCCCAATCACGTGGGCATTATGCTCAACCTAGTGCAGGCCTACACTGGGCATATAAAGGCCTTTGGCTTTAGTACAGAGAGAATGCAGCACTGTGAAAAAGTGCTACAAGCGGCAGAAGCACGAATCGAAATGGATAACCCTCAATTTGAGCGTTTCAGGCAATTGCGTGATATTTGTCGCTCAATCAGCCAGGGTGGCCATCGAGTTTCATTTGAATAAAACAGTATAAGGGCCCACAGTGATACAGGACCTACACATGAGCAATGATAATATTAGTTTTCCTCAGGTTTTAGCGGCTAGCGTGCAGGACATGAAAAGCTCATTAAGCATGTTGCTGAGCTCGCTTGATGTGATTACAGATCTTCAGGAAAACCTTGACGACATCCAAAAACAAACTCATGCAAGCTTGCACTATGAGGCTGCTAGACTGAATACAGAGATATTTCAGCTGCAGTTGTTTCATAAGCTGTCTAAGAATGACCTTGTCCCTCAAGTTGATGAGCACTACCTGATTGATATCTTGCAAGAGCAATTGGCCAATTGCGATTCGCTTTTGCAGATTCGTGGCGTAGACGTTGAATTGGAATGTGATGAAGATTTTAGCTGGTATTTCGACAGTGAGTTAATTGCTTCACTGATCTACAAAACCCTGGTGAATTGCGCGCGGTATAGTCAAGGCCGCATTAAATTATCGGCAATAGAAGACGAGGGGCAGCTACTTATTTCGATTTCAGATGATGGCAATGGTTATCCGCAGTTTATGCTTGAGCAGGCCCAGTTGCAAAAGTTACCCGAGCAGTTTAATAGTACCCAGCTCGATTTCTTTTGCAGCCGAAGAATTGCAGAACTTCACACCAAACAGGACGACTGTGGTAGTCTAAGTATAGCTAATGGTGGCGCCTACGGTGGAGGCTTGTTCCAGGTGCGCTTGCCTTAAAGAAGTTTTTTACAAGTAAAATAGCTGCCATTGGCAGCTATTTTACTGCTCTTATTGTTGCTCTAAGCCCTTGCTTTGCATTATTAGATTTTATGGGCTTCAAGCTGCGCTCTGATGTCATCAGGAATAGGGCTGGCTTTTTGAAGTTCATAGTCAAAATGTACCAAAATAGCTTTACCCTTTGCGATGACTTGACCATCTTGCTCAGCGATTTGAATCACTTCAAATGAAGAATTTCCAATCTTGCCCAATCCCGTTTGAATGCTCACGCTCTTACCGATAAACGTCTGGGCTGTGTGGTCAATTTCCTGCCTTGCTAAAATCAAGGTCCAGTTGTGCACATCCATTTCTGGGTTGAAAATTTTAAATACGGGCGTGCGTGCATCTTCAAACCAAATGGGGAATATTGTATTGCTTATGTGGCCAAGCGCATCCGTTTCGGCAAAGCGCGGCTCTAGTTGGTGAATGAACATTGAGGGGGTCCTACTGCTTAATGGTGAGCTTGCACCCGCTAGGCGGGCGCTTCGTTAATTATCAGCTATTTACTAAAGGCCGATGATTTCTAAGCCAAGTTGGCTGGCGGTCTCTTCGCCAGCTGGTGGGCAGATAACAACGGTAGAGGCTCGCTCGGGTTTTAAATAGCTTTGCGCAACGCGCTGTAAATCGGCAATCGTTACTTTCAAGATGCGCTGCCTAAAATCCTCTCGGACCTCGGGGCTGCGGCCATGAAGGCGAGCATGAAAATCCTGTTTGGCTTCGCCCGCCGGAGAGCTTGGTTTATCGATGGCGCTAATCACACCTAAAATGGCTTCTTCTAGTGCCTGCTCATCGTGCTCAGTGTTGGCTAACCAGTCGAGCGCCTTGTCAAAATCATCCAGCGTTTCGCTAAAACGAGGGTCGCGATAAGAATAGAATCTAAACGATGCAATATTGTTATCTTGGCTGGCACCACCACCGTAGGCACCACCTTGTTCGCGGATAGCCCTATGCAAAAAGCCATTACGCAAAAAGCCACCTAACACAGATAACGCTGCCGCATCTTGGTGGCCGGATGCAACGGTTGGATAGGCTTTGGCACAGAAGTTAACTTGGGTGTTAGTCGTCCAAGCTTGCTGAATGCGTGAATCCTGTTTATCAAGAGACAGCGAGCTATTCCCAGCTTCTTGATGTTTTGGCCATAGGGCTTGCAAATTATCGCTTAGTGAAGCCAAAGAATCCTTATCGCTGACCAGTAAGTATTGCTTACTAGCAGCGAGAACTTTTTTATGGATCTCTTGTAATCGTGCAGCAAATTGCTTCAAAGCAGCTTCATTGGCAAAGCTATCATCCAAGTTTTTAATTGCTTGAATACCGGCTAAACCCGTTAGACGGTGGGTTAAATTAGCACAGGGGCTAATGCCAGCACTGGCGGCTGTCATAGCCAAGCTATGCCCATTGCCAGTAACGCTTTGTTGCATACGCGCTCTAGCATGCGCCACGAGCTCTTGTAGGCGCTGCAGCTCATCAAAGCGAACATTTTGTAAGGTATCCAACATCAACTCGCAAAGAGCCTTATGATTTCTACTTAAAGCCTTGGCTGACAAAGTGATATAGGCATTTATCTCTTGGCTGTCATTGACTGTACCGCGTACGCTAGAAAACGCTGACATAGAACCGACGATTTGCGCCTGCTTCATTTGGCTTTGCAAATAATCCAGCTCTCCAACGCCTAACTCGGTAAGCGCCATGCAGTAGTAGGGCAGTAAGGAAATTAGCTCTTCATCCAAGTGTGGAGTTTGAATAATTATTTGCTGATACACCAAACCATTGGTACCGGCTGCGTAGCGGTTATAGGGCAGTTCGCCAATGGTGTCTTTGATGGGACTCGGATATTGGCTGCTGGCAGGAACATCAGCGATACCTACTTTCGGTAAAATCGATGCGTCATCTTGTTGGTTCTGACGTTCTAGTAAGGCAAGGCTTTGATCAATAATCGCCTGCTTTTCTTCTTCATTGAGTTGCGCTTTGATGTCCGCAAGCTTCTGCTTTTCAGCATCGAGTTCTTGCTTAGCCAACTGCGGGTCAGGCGACATGGTGAGCGTGACTCGGTGCTGATTATCAAGCAGTAAGCGGCGCGCTAGGTTCTGTACGAAGTCCGCTTGTTCGGCCTTTGCTCTAAGCTCGGCAAGTGCTGGCTCAAGATTTAACAGAGCCAGTACATCGCCACGATGGGTGGCTGCGGTAAGCCCCGTTAAAATTAACTGTAAGCCATAGGGGTAGCTATCACCGCCAATCTCACGTTGCTGGAGCTCTAATTGATGTAAGGATGCCTCAACTTGCTCTTGTGGTAGACCGTTTTCAGCAAGCTGACGTAAAACATTCAACACCAAGTCTTCAAGGGCTTGGGTTTGCTCTGGGTTACTGCCTTCGATGCCACAGCAGAAACTCAATTCAAATTGCGAATCATCGAGTCCGCAAAGCGGAGACGGTGCGCTGCCAAGGTCAGTCGTTTCCAAAGCTTGCTGCAATGGCGAGGCACTGTTATCAAACAATAAACTCGACAGTAGCTGGGCTTCGAGTGTGGCCGCAAGATCGGTACTTTTGCCAAGCAGCCAGCTCATTACGATATGGGTTTTATCGTTTAGGTCGGCTTCTGGGTCATCTAAAGGGTAGCTGGCCTGGCTGTGTTGCGGGCTATTGTAGCGTTGCTCCGGCGGCACCGAGATGGTTTTGTCTAAGGCGCTGAACTGACTCAAGGCTTGTTGCTCAAACTTCTCTTGCAGCTCTTGAGCTGGAATATCACCAAAGGTCATGAAAATGGCATTACTCGGGTGATAGTGGCTCTGGTAGAAGGCTTGCAGCTCTTCATAGCTAAGCTCGGTAATCTTGGCTGGGTCACCACCTGAATTATGATGATATGTGGTGGTTGGGTATAGCTTTTCACAGAGCGTATGCCACAGCTGTGAGGGGATGGAGCTCATTGCTCCTTTCATTTCATTGTAAACCACGCCCTTGTACACCAAATCACTGTCGGCGTTTTGGGTCTCCTCGAATTCAAGACGGTGGCCTTCCTGGGCAAAATCCAATGGGTCTAGGCGTGAGAAAAATACTGCGTCGAGATAAACGTCCAATAAATTATCGAAGTCTTTGCGGTTTTGGCTGGCGAAAGGGTAGGCCGTCCAGTCTGAACTGGTAAACGCGTTCATAAAGGTATTGAGCGAGCGGCGAATCATCATGAAAAAAGGATCGCGCACCGGGTACTTCTTACTGCCACATAAAGCGGTGTGTTCAAGTATGTGGGCGACACCAGTTGAATCTTCAGGAACTGTGCGCAGAGCCACCAAGAAAACGTTTTCACTATTGTCGGCTTCGATGTGAATATGTTGGGCACCGGTGACCTTGTGGCGGTATTCGTGGACAACAATATTTAATGAATCCACGGCTTCGCTGCGGATTGTTTCAAAGCTCGGGTGGGGCAATTGGCTCATGCAAACCTCATATGTGACACCAATAAATGGCGATATTCCGTAAAACCAGCATTCTAGCGGTTTTGGCGGATAAGTGGGAGTGGCGATAGCCGTACGCTTAGCTATCGCTTAGTCATCAGCAGTACTGAATATGGTGAATCTTATTGCGCCTGTATCATGGCTAAGATGCTGGGCCAGGCGGTTTCCAGCAGGGCACCTTGAGCGCTGGAGTTTGGGTGGATACCGTCAGATTGCATTGCATCGGGCTTTACCGCGACGGATTCCAAAAAGGTGGGTACCAAACTGACTTCGTACTTTTTAGCTAGCTCCGGGAAAGCTTCGCTAAATAGGCGGGTGTAGCGTTTACCGTAATTGGGGGGGATTTGCATGCCAATAAGCAAAACCTGTGCTTTCGCCGCTTGGCTTTGCTCAATAATGTTGGCCAGATTAGCCTTCATTCTACCTATTGGGTAGCCTCGTAGACCATCGTTTCCACCGAGCTCGACGATAACCCAGCGAGGGCTGTATTTCTCTATCAGTGCGGGCATTCTCGCGAGGCCACCAGCGGTCGTCTCACCGCTGATGCTCGCATTAACGGTGCCAACATCGTATTGCTGTAACTTTTCCTCTAGCAGTGCAACCCAGCCCTCTTCGGGCTTCATGCCATAGGCAGCACTGATGCTGTCCCCGAGCACCAATAGATTTTGTGATTTGGGGCTGGCTTTATCGGCGAAGGTCAGTTGACTGACCATCATGGCCATTAGTAGGCAAATGCTGTGCGTTATTTTCATTTTATCTCGCATGCTTGGCAATTTATCGGTTTGGGCAGTCTTTATTCTAAAATCATGTTGAAATCCTAGCCAGTACCCTTGGGTAAAGTAGTGTGAACCATCTTGCTTGCAAGGGATCTGCTGCCAGAATACCTTAGTGCCAACAGGCCCTATATAACGTTAACTATAAGAGAATTGTACATGTTAAAGGTTACCGAACTTGGAAAGGTTGTGAGTACAGCCGCTGGAGAATTGGAGATACTGCAAGAAATCTCCTTTGGGCTGGCAAAAGGTGAAAGCCTTGCAATTGTCGGAGCGTCAGGTTCAGGTAAATCAACCTTATTAGGGATTCTCGCCGGTTTAGATACGGCCAGTCATGGTGATGTTGAGCTGGCTGGGCAAAGTCTGCGCTCCCTTGATGAAGAAGGTCGAGCAGCGCTTCGGGCGGAATATGTAGGCTTTGTGTTTCAATCCTTTCAGCTTTTACCTGGGCTATCAGCCTTAGAAAACGTTATGTTGCCCTTAGAGTTGCATGGCCATAAGGATGCCCAGCAGCAAGCCGAAAAGTTTCTTCAGCGAGTTGGCTTGGAGCATCGCTTGAACCATTACCCCAAGCAGCTATCTGGTGGAGAGCAGCAACGCGTTGCCATTGCACGTGCTTTTGCCAATGAACCGACGATTTTATTTGCCGATGAGCCAACCGGTAATCTCGATGCTAAAACCGGCGCCACCATCATTGAGCTGTTGTTTGAATTGAATCAAGAGCAGGGTACCACCTTGGTTTTAGTGACTCACGAAGAGCGCCTAGCCGCTCGCTGTGAGCGTCGTATTACCTTAGAAGCTGGTCGTCTTGAAGTGACTGATGCCGCAGCGGAGGCAGTGCCATGTTGAGTTTGAAGCTACTCTGGCGCAATTGGCGCAGTGGTGAGCTTCGATTACTGGCAGCGGCTTTGCTATTGGCTGTGGCTGTTGTCAGTGCGATCGCCATTTTTACCCAACGCTTAGAAGGCGCTTTGATAAAGCAAAGTAATACCTTTCTAGGCGCCGATCGAGTAGTACGCTCATCCCGTCAATTACCTCCTGCTTGGTACGACAGTGCCGAACAAGCTGGCTTACAGCAGGCTCAAACACTCAGTTTTAACTCCATGAGCTTTGCTGGCGATGCTATGTATTTGGTCGATATCAAAGCGGTGAGCGATGCTTATCCTTTGCTAGGTGAGCTGGAAATCAGTGAAGAGCCTTTTAATCAGCAAAGCGATTCCCTGCAAAAGATTAAATCTGGCCCACCGCGAGGTGAGGTTTGGGTAGATTCACGTTTATTGCCGCTATTAGGTATCGAGCTAGGCGGCCAGCTATTTATTGGTGAAGCTGAATTTACCGCCAGTAAGGTTATTGTTCGCGAGCCTGATCGCGGAGATAGTTTGAGCTTATTGGGTACACGCGTCATGATGCATATTGATGATGTACCCGCGACCGAAGTTATTCAGCCTGGCAGTCGCATCCGCTATAACTGGCTTCTCGCTGGAGAAGAGGCAGTATTGACATCTTTTTTAGATACCGCCAAAGAGCAGTTTAGTTCTCATGAGCGTATTATCGATTTGCAATCTTCTCAGCGTGGTTTATCACGAACCTTAGATAGGGGAAAACAATTTTTAGGTTTAGCCGCGATGTTAGGTTTGTTACTCGCGGGCCTTGCTATTGCTATCGCCGCGCAACAGTTTGCAAGGCGACATACGGATCAAGTTGCACTGTTAAAAAGCTTAGGTGCCGGTGCCAATAAAATTCGCAGTTTGTATGCAAAACAATTATTTGTTTTAGCGCTTGTCGCTTCATTTGGTGGCCTGTTATTGGGTGAACTTTTGCAGCGCTTAATTGCTTCTGTGGTCAGCTCAATGTACCCACTGGACTTAGCATTTGCAGGGCTAATACCCTATGGTCTGGGGCTTTTTACCGGTCTGTTGTGCTTATTATGTTTTGCTTTGCCGCCGCTGTGGAATTTGCCCACCATTCCTCCCATTCGTGTTTTGCGACGCGACATTCATATTGCGAGTGTATCTAGCTTTTGGCAGGCCGCATTGGGCATCGTAGCGGTGTTTATATTGGTGGCTGTTTATAGTCAAGATTTGATTTTAACCGCGGTGGTGATGCTTGGCTTCTTTGCATTATTAAGTTTAGCCGCTCTGATTGCCTTATTGATGTTAAAGCTGGGTAGAGTATGGGGTAGTCGTAGTGGAAGCAGTTGGAGATTGGCTTGGGCAAGCTTGTTACGCCATCGAGGCCAAACAGTCGCACAGATCCTAGTTTTCGCGACCGCCATTATGTTGCTATTGGTGATTTTTGTTGTCCGCACCAGTTTGATCGAAGAGTGGCGATACAAACTACCAGAGAAAGCACCAAACCACTTCTTGGTGAATATTGCGCAGCACGAAGTGGAGCCTATTAAGCAATTATTTGCTGATGAGCAGCTGGAGTTGCAAGGCCTGTTTCCGATGGTAAGAGCACGATTGGTGGAGATCAATAACAGTAAGCCTGGCGATAAAATGAAAGAGCAGGCTGAAGTAATGAATCGCGAAGCCAATCTAAGCTGGACCGATACTTTGCCAGATGACAATCAAATCTTAGAAGGTAAGTGGTGGTCTCAGCTGGAATTGGATGGCAAAAAGCACTTTGTGTCGGTAGAGAAAGAAATTGCACAAAGGCTAAAACTAAAACTGGGTGATCAGTTGAAGTTTAGTGTTGGCGGCTTAGCGTTAGAAGCTGAAGTGAGCAGTATTCGATCCTTAGAATGGGATAGCATGCGCCCTAACTTTTACTTCCTATTCTCTCCCGGTGCCTTAGATAGTTATGCGCCGACCTATCTCAGTAGCGTTTATATTCCCTCACAACAAAAGCCTGTTATTAATCAACTTTTGCGTCAGTCGCCAACTGTGTTGGTGGTGGAGTTGGATCTTGTTATTGAGCAGATTCAAAATTTAACAGCACAGGTGAGTGACGGTGTTGAGCTGGTGTTGATTCTAGTGTTGCTGGCTGGGGTAATGGTATTGCTCGCGGCGGTGAACGCCAGTATGGACTATCGCTTACAAGAGGCAGGAATATTGCGAGCCTTAGGCAGCAGTCGCCGCCGAATTCTAGGCAGTACGGCATTAGAGTTTATATGTCTAGGTGCCTTGGCTGGGTTGTTAGCTATGATAGGCGCCGAGCTGCTGTTGCTAGCCATGCAGCAGTGGGTTTTGGAAACCCCGCTACAAGCACACCCTGAACTATGGATAGCAGGGCCATTTATCGGGGCTGTGATCGTTTGCTCAATGGGGCTTTGGGCAAGCCGAAAGGTGGTAACAGCACCGCCGATGCAAGTCCTACGAGAACTTGCTTAGAAAAAGGAAGAGCGCCACTATTTATTAAAATCTTACTGACAGATGCTGACAAGGGGACTGTTGGATAATGGTGGCTCACTTGAATTAAGCAAACCCAATAAGTGGTTTATTGGATAGATGAGGAGAATTTGATGATCAAACTGTTTGGCTTTGGAAGTGCATTTGGGATGCCTGATCCGTCTTCTTTTGTATTGAAGGTAGATTGCTATATGCGCATGGCCAATATTGATTTCACGCGAGTGGATGGACAAGAGTATCTACGTAAAGCGCCAAAGGGCAAGCTGCCCTACATTAATTGGGATGGTAAGGTAATCGCAGATTCTCAAGCTATCATTAATGCATTGGACGAGCATTACCATTCCCCATTAGAAGCACAGCTTAGCGAAGTGCAAAGAGCTCAATCTTATCTGTTAACTAAATCTTTAGATGAGAATCTATATTGGTGCTTGGTGCATTCTCGCTGGATTCGTGAAGATGGTTGGCCAGCGACGAAAGAGGCCTTGTTTTCATCCTTACCCGCACCATTATCAATTCTAGTGCCGATTATAGTGCGCCGTGGAATTCGTAAAAGTTTGAGTCAGCATGGCTTGGGGCGTCATAGCGAAACAGAAATCCTGTCAATCGCTAAACAATCAATTGATTCACTGGCGATTTTATTGGGAGATAAGTCTTATTTTTTTGGCGAGCAGCCTAGTAACTTTGATGCGGCGGCCTTTGGTTTGTTAGCACAACTGGTTTTGTCGAATAGTGAAACGGCGATATCACCTTATGCCAAAGCCCATGCTAATTTAGTGGCGTATTGTGATCGAATTGCAAAAGCCTATTACCAAGAGGCTTTTTAAAGCCTAGTAGAGACAGAGCTGTTAGAATTGCAGACGGGCAGGCTAGTAAGAAGAGTGCAGTGTGGGAATTGAATTAGATTTTATAGCGAGGGTTCGCTCCCCTTATGTTGAGAAGTTCGCTATCCCCCGTCAACCTGGCCTGGCCCCTGGGATTAGATCCCGCATCGAATTAATTGGTGAGTATGCCCAAGCTGATTGCTTGCAGGGTTTGGAGCAGTGTAGCCATATCTGGCTGCAGTTTATCTTTCATGAAAGCCAAGATACGCCCTGGCGCCCTAAAGTGCGTCCACCTAGGCTAGGGGGGAATCGTAGCATGGGGGTGTTTGCGACTCGCTCTCCCGTGCGCCCTAATCCAATTGGTCTTTCGGTTGCGAAGATCGAAAGCATCGATTTGCAAAACCCAGCCATTGAAGTTTCCGGGCTAGATCTTTTAGATCATACTCCTATCCTCGATATCAAACCCTATGTTCCTTATGCTGACGCAATAACGACTGCGCGTAACGAATTTGCCACAGAGCCACCTGCTCAGTTAGACGTTAGCTTTTCTGTGCATGCTGCTAATATTCTTGAAGAGTTGGCTGACGATAGTTTGAAAGAAATCATTACTCAATTATTAGCGCAGGACCCAAGGCCTGCGTATCAGCGAGGTCAGGCTGGTGATCGTGAATATGGCGTAAAGCTTCGCCCATTTCGTTCAGAAGAAACCTTTAATATTCGCTGGGTTTATAGACTTACTGAAAATGGGCTAGAGCAAATAAACGTTTTTTCTATCGATAGAATTTAGCCCTTCTTTGATAAATAAGGCCACTGCTGCCACGTACCTATCGCATAGGCAAGGCCGTAAAAGGTGCAGATGGCTGAGCTCCATATCCAAAAAGAGCTTTGAAACTCTATGTTGAACGGCGCGATAAACAGAACAGATAGGCCGCGCAACAAATAGATCGTAGTAATCACTATAAGGGCGGTTCTTATCAAGGGGAGTCGCGGAGCCCGGCCTGCGGCTGATAATGCATAGAAACCCCAGCTGAACAAAATGGTGGCGATCCCTATAGTGATTAGGGTGGGTTGTAATTCACCGGCTTCGGCCATTTTTGCCATAGCTTCGCCTGCACCAAAAAAACGATACCAATCTGGCCCCCCAATAATAATAGCGATGTGCAATACCGCCGCCACGATACTTAATAGCGCAGCTATGAGTAGATATTTATTGTTGGGTAATTGGATTTGCATGTTATCTCGGCCTAATAGGAATGGATGGTAGATTAGCCTGTTTTTAATGAATTTTCTCTATTTTCGGCAACTCAACTGTACAGATTCGTTTTAGCGACTAAACTGTGATGGCGTATTTTGTGGCCAGAGGTATTCAGGGCTTTGCTAGCGAATCAGACTTATGAGTACATCAAGGCCCTGGATTAATATTGTCCTATTTATACTTTGCTCAATTTTTGCGCGATTTGTTTATGCAGACTGCGCAGAAAACAAAGCAAGCTCGCCCATTAATGCTATCGACCCTGCCTGCCAACATTATCAGCTAAGTGGTGAATGGTCGGGCGTTCCTGGCGTGTTGATTCCGCCAAAGCAAATCTCTTTATCTTCACATGACTATCTCGATAGGATAGCCAAGTTTATTATTCCCGGTTATTGGGAATTAAATAGCTTGGGTATTACTGAAAAAGAGTCGCGGGCATTGATTAGCCTTTGGACTGAAGTGTCTCTTTCCGGACAGCTCAAAGAAGGGGAGCGTTTAGCTTTGTGGCCTGGGCGCTTTCAATCAGCCTATCGTATCTACGTTGATGATGGGCGAGGGCATATTGTTAAGACATACGATACTTTATCTGAGTTCGTTCCGGAATCTAGCCAGCCGATAACTGAATTGCCCCAAGGGCGAGCTGCTGGAAAGCTCATGAATGGCGCTCATACCCAACTGCCAAAACTGTATCCTGGTGCCAAAGTTATCATTCACCTGTACAACGAGGATTTTAGAACTGGCGGTGCATCTCAGCCACCGCTATTAGGCAATGCCGATACTTTATATCGCGAAATGATGCAGCGCTGGTCCTGGCATATTTTGTTTTTAGGGGCCTGCCTGCTAGTCGCCATCTACTCCGCTTCTCAAGCGATCTTTAGTCGCAGCCGCAGGGCTATGTATGCTTTTTCGGTGGTAATGTCACTAGGTGCGGGTGTACGCCTTTTAGTGACGGGAAGTTTGATCGCCTATTTTGTTCCAGGTTTAACCGTCGTCAGTCATTTCTATTTTACTTGGATTAGTTTTCTAGGCTTATTGGCTATTTTTATTTATGGCCAAGCTCATATATTGCCGGATGTGTTCGAGTCTAGGCCTAAGCTGAAAACCCTTAGTGCGGTTTTGGCAGTATTGCCGATACTTTTGCTGCTGTGCATTCCTTTGGTCGACTTGCATCAGTTTCTATTACTGGGGCATGGTCTGCGCTTGTTATATATCGCGCTTGCCTTGTTATATGTTGTATTTTTGATCTATCACGTGATTAGATTCCCTTTTAGACAATGGATCCCTTTCGTGGGGATAATGCTGATTTTGATTGGGGGAACCTCAGATGCTCTCTACTATCGCCGCAATACCGACCCTTATATAGAGCTTTTTGCCATCGCTATGTTTACGTTTATAGCGGTGCAGGTAATGTATGTTGGTTGGGGCTATATGAAATTGCTGATCCGCGAAAAAGGCCTGAGCCTGCGCTTGCAAGAGCTCAATGAAAGCTTGGAGCAACAAGTTAAGTCGCGAACTCACGACTTGCAAGAGGCCAACAAGCGCTTGGCGCTAGCCGCGACTACGGATGCCTTGACTAAACTTCCTAATCGCAGAGCTTTTGATTCCAAAATTGAGCATGAACTTGATCGTGCTAAGCGGGATCATAGTGAACTATGTCTTGCTATTGCCGATGCGGATTGGTTCAAAAAAGTTAACGATAAATATGGCCATGATTTTGGTGATCGAGTGCTGCAGAAAATGGCGGATTTTTTCTCCCAGCGATTACGAGGAACAGACTTTGTCGCTCGAATCGGCGGCGAAGAATTTGCGATAATTCTACCTGTAACCAACCTAGTTGCTGCTCAAAAGCTGATGGCTGAGCTTTGCGAAAACATTAAGCAGCTTAAGTTTGAAGGGCAACCCGATTTTACTGTTAGTATCAGTATAGGCGTGGCGCAGTGGCAGCCTCAAGAGAGCTTTGTGGGCCTATATCAACGCGCAGACAAAGCTCTGTATAACGCTAAACATTCTGGTAGGGGTACAGTTTGTGTTGATAAGTCCTGAGCAATCCCATACTAAAGCTAGTTTTTTATAGTATTCTCGAAGTAGCTGATCAATAAGCTTACAAAAAACAATGCGATACTAAGAACCCCTACATAGAAACACAATCCAAGTGCCCAACCCCAATTCAGTTGACAAGTGTAAACGGCCAGTATCAGTAGTATGGCGCCCGAGTACTGCATGAGCTCTTGGACTCTTTTTCCAGGGTGGCGCAATCGACTCAAAAAAGGTATAGCTTTCCAGTGTTTTGGCTTCGCAAAGGCCATGCAGGAAAACCCTAAGCAGCTAATGATCAGTACAGCAAAAATAGTCATCGATATTCTCTTTATGCGACTGCACTATGTGCGTTTGTCGATCTGATCGGGCTCTGTTGTCGTTGCTCTTTTTTACTTAAGATGCCCCATAGCAAAAGGCTGATAGCTGCCATGCTAAGCATAACAATATCAGTCGCAACAAATAGAGTGTCGTTTTGCCAGCTGCTCTGACCTAGGCCTCGGTTTGTACTGAAAAAGTTGACGATAGGAACGCTGAAGAGCGTGATGCTAAGCACAAGACTAAGCTTTTTCCACATAGTGTCTTTTACCCAATAGGCAGCCAGTACAAAGCTCGCTAACCATGCCAAAAACATACTGTGAACCTCCCAGTCGGCTCGCTGATCAAGATCTATTGCCAATAGTCGGTTGGACATCATAAAAACGCAAATTGAGATGGGTAGACCGATAATAGTGCCGCCATTTACGATGTCGACTAGCATCTGTTGTTTGCTGAGCGCCTGTGCAGGGCGTTTACGTTTTTGGGCATAGTAAATTGCACCGGTAGCTACCATCAAAGTGCCTAATAATCCGGACAAGATATAGAGAAGCCTTAGAGCTGGACCGGCAAATAAGCCTTCGTGCAAATTAATAAAGACATTACGAGTTTGCAGGGCTCCACTTTGCTCTTTGCTTGATTCGAGCTTGCCACTGCGACCATCAAATTGAAGCTTGTTTTGCTCTTGAACTGGACCACTCAGATGGGTGTTGACGAATATTTTGGCATTGCGATCATTTGGATTTTTAATTTCGATAAAGCGCACTAAAGCATCGTCGTTGATGGAAGCTTCAATATTTTGGCTCAATATATCCATACCAACCAAGTCAGCATTTTCTCCGGCCGCTTTGATACTAGATCGGCCGCGCATTTCATTAAGATCAGCTCGTAGCGATTTGACATCAAAATCGTAGGCCGCAACGCCAACAAAGGGCATCCAAGTACTAATAGCGAAGATGAGTCCGCTATAGGTAATCATAAGCTGAAAGGGAAGGGAGGCGATGCTACTTAGATTATGCATATCAAGCCAGGCGGCTTTACCTTTTTGGGGGCGAAAGCTAAAGAAATCTTTAAACAATTTACGGTGAGCGACCACACCGGTAAGCAGGGCAATAAACATGGCTAAGGTAAAAATCCCCACTAAGCGAAAGCCCCAGCCGCTCGGTAAGTAGTGCAAGCGGTAATGCATTCGATATAAGGTTTGCCCGCCTGCCGTTTCTCTGTGGTGGAGTTCTTCGCCAGTACCTCGGTTAATAAGCTCTCGACCGTTGTTTTTTTCTGAATCTCTCGGATATCGCCAAGAGACTCTTAATTGAGGGTTGTCACGATGATTTGCCGGTGAAATAAACCAGCGTTCAGCATCGGCGGCATGAGCTTGAAGGTAAGTTATCGCTGCATTGAGATCAGTTTCTAAACTGACTTCCTCGGCCGCACTCAACTCAGGCTTCATCCAGCTATCAAGCTCGCTATCTAAGTAACCTAAGGTGCCGGTAACAAACATAAAGTATAGCAACCAGCAAAACACTAGGCCTGCCCATGTGTGCAGCCAGATCATTGAATGTCGGAAATCTTTTTTCATGGTATTTGCTGAGTTACCTGCTGGATTAAATTGTAGGGTGCTTTGGGTAGGGTTGCCTTGTAGTTAAAGTAGAAATGCTACGCCAGAAAGGGTGAGGGTTAGCAGGGTAAGTCCTTGCCAAAGTTTTTTTTGTGAGCGCACCGAAAAGGCCCAAAGAATTATCACGCTGTATATCAAAAAGGCAGACAGGGAGGCATAGAGCGCCGCTTCAGGTTGCGAAATGCCTGCAAATCTGTGTAGAGATTTGGCTAGTACAACCCCTATAGAGTTGCTCGCAAGGTAGCCAATCAGAAACGCTGCGATAATTCTGAGTAATACTTGGCCATTATAGGATCTAATATATCCGCTGACTCTGTTCATATGAGATGCCTTGGCCTAGATTAGGTGGGTTTGACTCTTACGTATGCAGTGCTTTTGAGAGAAACTTATTTGAAAGGCGCTAGTTCGACTTTGTTGGAGCGTAAGCCCATATAGGCATCTTCTACGGTATTTTAATTTGGTTGTTCAGCTGAGCTCAAAACACATGGTTGTGCATTCCAATGCTAATGATAATTATTAGCAAGTCGGGTGTTTCTCTATCTATGCTTTTGCGGGGGAGGTGGGGTAGAGAAGCCCCGGCTTGTAGTTCCAATAGTCGGGGCTTGAGGCTAATGCAGCTCTTAATCGCTGATGGTCACACCAGTGGGTTTTAGGCGGTAAAGGTTCATGCCCTTTGTTACCGAGGTAGGGTCAAATTCAAGCTTATTTTCTTCAGCTCGGTGGGCTAAATAGGCTTTAGTCTGCTCAATATTTAAATCCGTGCTGTTTAATACGCCAGTCGCATAAGCTGTTTTCCCTCTGGAGCTAATAGGAAAAACCATATCGCCGTCTTTTACCTTTACGATCAGGTTGTCGTATTGCTCGCCAGCGCTTAACTCCATCCAGCAACCTTTTTTATGGCAGACCTCTTTGATGATGCCTTTTACGGTAATTGTCTGATTTCTGTAATCTTTCGGCGCCTGCATTACTTGTGCTAAATCTTGTAACTGATCCATTTTGGCGCCGTCGCCAAACTTTACATCAGCCATAGTAAGGCTGCTAGTCATGGCCAATATTGCTGTGATTCCAATTTTTAGCTTTTGCATGTTGATTCCCCTTGATCGTTGCTCCCTGAGCGGTGGCTTGTCGGTACTTTGTAGTTCTTAACCCAAATAGTTTCCTTTATAAAGCCACTGTATGCCATAAGCCACTTTATTTTTAGGTTCTATATTGGTGCAAAATGGTTTCAAATGATAATGCATATCATTCTATATTTCCATAGAGAATATACAAATAAATTTATAGCATAAAAATGGACGTTAAATTTATAATAAACCGAAAATATTCTCATTTACATTAAACTGGAAGGGAGTTAAGTATGAGATATCAAGGGGGAAAATCTGTATTGGCCATGGCGATTGCCTGTGCGTCGATCAGTGCTCCGAGCTTTGCTGAAAAAAAGGCAGACGAGGAGTTAGAACTAATTGAGGTTATTGGTCACAAATTAACCTTGGTCAACCAGGATACGCCGGCGTCTATTTCGGTCATCACTGCCAAAGAGATTGCTCGTCAACAGCAGAGTGAGCTCAGTCAGCTGCTGAAGAACATGCCCGGCGTAGATTTAACTGGCGGTGTCGTGCCTTTGGCCAGTCAGCCGGTTGTGCGTGGTTTGTATGGGGAGCGAATTCACGTATCGGTTGATAATGTTAAACGAAAAATTGAATCTGACGGCGGTAACAATATCGCAAGCATCAACAGTATGGGGATTGACCCGCAAAGCTTAAAGCGAGTGCAAGTACTGCGTGGTGCCGATTCGCTGACAGTGGGTTCGGGTGCCTTAGGTGGCAGTATTCGGCTCGTTACCAAAGATGCCAGTGATTATCTGGATAAGAACGGCTTCGGTGCAAAGGTTTCTTTGTCTCGTCAGGATGCTACAGATGCCTTGATAAAAGGAGCGACAGGTTTTTATATGGATGAGCAATTGGATATGGTTTTGGAGCTCAGCCAATCCGATTATGAAGATATCGATATCGTGGGTGATCGTGGCGAAGATAGTGGCGTTGCTTCACTGGCGAAGATCAAAAACGATTCGACTCGTCAAAATGCTATGTTTAAGACGCGTTGGACGATTGATGATCGACAGCAGTTGGCGGTAAAACTTGATTGGTCTGAAACCGAAGCATCCGATCAGCCTTATGCTATGAGTCAGCGCTATGGGGTTTTGTACCCACAACTCTTCCAAGATTTCAGTAATGATTATCTAGAGGGTAGTGTTAAGTACAGTTTTAACCCAGACACTGAACTGTTAGATCTAGATGTTCAGGCGGTTTTTTCTGAAAAGAATTATGATAAAACGAGCAGAGGGTTCTTAACCTATCGAAATGGTGCGCAGCGAATTTTTGACAGTATTGACGAGGGCGAAACCACCCGTAAAAGCTTGCGTGTGGCCAATTTGTCGACATTTGAAGGTGACATTAACCACAAATTAGCTATCGAGTTTAACTATGAAGTTGAAGATTTTGTTCAGAATCAGTTAGACAATACTATTTCAGCTGGCGTTACCACTTTTTATGGTGACAGCGAGGCTACAAATATTTCGGCTTCAATCATCGATCAATCCAACTTCTTTGATGAGACTTTATTGCTAACGTTGGGCGTGCGCTTTGACTCCTACGAGCGGAGCAATAATCAATTCAGTGAATTTGGTGATAACGATGACAGTGAAGTGTCGAGTAACATCGGCCTCACATACAAAGCCTTGGATTTCTTGAATTTATTTGCCAGCTATAGTGAAGCGTTTCGTGCGCCATCTGTACAGGAATTATACAAGAAAGATGAATGGCGTTGTCATATTGGCGGCAAGATTTGCTACCAAGAACCGCAGCCAGATCTGATGCCGGAAACTTCAGAAAACTGGGAAGCTGGTTTTGGTTTACATTGGGCAGATATGGAATACGCTGACAACATCAGTGCCAAGGTGATTTTCTTTAACAACGACATTGTTAACTTTATCGACAATGTACCATTCATGTATTACATCGACGAAAATGGTGAAAAACAACAGGGCTCGCCAGGTCCGCGGCCGGCCAACGGCATCCCTGTAGCTACCCACCGTGACTACAGCGCCAAAAACATTGGAGGCTTGCAAAGTCGTGGTGTGGAAGTTGAATTGGAGTACAGCTGGCAAGATCTTGATGTTTATCTTGGCTATTCGACTATGAATATGGATGCTACCGGCGTGCCTAATTTCTTCTTGGGGAATGTCGATACCGACAAACAGCCCTACCAAGAAGCGCCAGCGGATAAATTAACGCTAAATGTGAATTACCAGTTGCTGGATTCGGTGAATATTGGCGCACAGGTGCTGAAATACAAGGAGCAAAAGCGCCTTTCTGAGCTGTATTTGAATGCGGGTTATGGCGTTGAAGGCTACAGCGTGGTGAACCTAAACGCGACCTACCAAGGTCAGGGTATGCTCGATGGCTTAAGCTTGGTTGTTGGTGTTGATAACTTAACAGATAGGCGTTACTTACGTGCTCCGGCCAGCTCAGCTAGCGATCCGGCAGAGGTTGGGCGCAATGTAAAAATGAGTATTAGTTATCAGTTTTAACTCTCCTCTTTACGGGCAGCTTTAGGCTGCCCGCTTTTTGCCATTTATCCTATTTGAGTTGTTGATAACTATTTGCATTTAGTGGTAGGATTTTGCCCGCGAAATTTACAAATCTGCTATCGAATTCCTAGGCTGAATAGTGGCTAAGAACCGCTTCTGGCTCCGACCAATAGATAGCCATAAATGTTCACTACAGCAACTAGCTCGAGGAAGCTCCATGTTATTTAGCTCCAAGCGTTTTATTTTAAAAGCACTCGCTATGGCCGCGGCGCTATCGCCCAACCTTTATGCTGAAGGGGAGACTGAAAAGCAAGTCGTTGCGCATTATGCCGATATTGCTCACGCGACCTTTGAGGATGCTTTACAAACAGCCAAGAAGTTAGACAAGAGCATTGCTACTCTGCTGGCTTCGCCTTCAGAAAAAACCTTGGCGCAAGCGAAAACAGCTTGGAAAGCCGCTCGTGTTCCTTATCAGCAGTCAGAAGTATTTCGCTTTGGTAATGCCATTGTGGATGATTGGGAAGGGCAGTTGAATGCTTGGCCCTTAGATGAAGGTTTAATAGATTATGTCGATGATGCCAGCTATGAAGCCGAGTTAGGTAATGTGGGCTCCAATGCAAATATCATTGCTAACACCGAGCTTGATTTGGGTGGTAATCGCCTAGATATAAAAAACTTGAGCCCTGAATTACTGGCTTCGCTAAATGAGCTGGGAGGCTCTGAGGCGAATGTAGCAACCGGTTACCATGCCATCGAGTTTCTACTTTGGGGGCAAGACCTAAATGGTCACAATCCAGGTGCTGGCCAGCGCCCATATACAGATTATGTTGTTGGTGAGCAGTGCAGCAATGGTAATTGTGAGCGACGTCGTGAATACTTGTCGGCCATTAGCCAGCTATTGATGGATGACTTAAGTTATATGGTTGCCCAGTGGGCTCCAGCAAAAGATGAAAACTATCGCCAGAAGCTATTGGCTCTATCCAGTAAGCAAGGTTTAACCCGTATGCTTTTTGGAATGGGAAGCCTCGCTTTGGGCGAACTGGCTGGGGAGCGTTTGAAAGTATCCTTGGAAGCCAACTCTGCTGAAGATGAGCATGACTGCTTTAGTGACAATACCCATTACTCTCATTTTTATAACGGCCTTGGTATCCGCAATATCTATGTTGGAGAGTATCGCCGTGTAGATGGTGAATTACTAAGGGGGCCCAGTATCCAGTCTTTGCTTGAAAACAAAGATAAGAAGCTAGCCGCAAAAGTGCTACAGAGCTTAGATAATAGCCAGTCGAAACTGCAAGCATTGGTGGATAGCGCAGAGCGGAAAGAAAATCCGGAAGCCTTTGATCAATTAATCGCCGAAGGTAATGAAAAGGGCGCTGAAATGATTAATGCGTCTATCAATGCATTGGTAGAAGAAACTCGAAACATTGAGTTAGCGGCAAAAGCCCTTGATATTGATAACCTTAACCCAGATACAGCCGATCACGAATTTTAAAGATAAATTGCTAATGAAAAAAAATGAACTTGGCTCCGCTAAAGACCAGAGAGCCAAGCATAAAACCGAGCGCGTATTGGCGCCTCGGTTTTTTTGCGTTTTAGCCTTAATGAATTTTGCCGCTACGAGTATTGCTGAACAAGACTTGAAGCCAGACAAAAGCCGGGTCAACCCAAAAGGTATCCATTCTTTTTCGCAACCTGCGGCAAATATGCCTCTAATGCGAAGGTTAGATTTTAGTGTTGGCAATAGCTTTTTTCGCAACCCTTGGGTGGTCTCACCAGCGAGCACTGATGCTAGAGATGGTCTTGGTCCGCTGTTCAATACCAACGCCTGTCAAAACTGCCATATAAAAGACGGGAGAGGGCATCTACCACAAAGCGATACGGATAACGCCGTTTCGCTTTTGTTGCGTTTAAATGTTTCAGGTAAGCATAATCTAGCGCCCCACGAGGCAAGCAAAGCCGACCCTAATTATGGCGGGCAATTACAGGATTTTGGTATTCCAGGAGTTCCAGCCGAAGGTCAGATTAAGATTCAATATGATAAAAAACGAATACGCTTTGCCGATGGCAGTGAGGTAGAGCTGCAAAAGCCTCGCTTTTCTATTGCTCAGCTTGCTTACGGTGAGTTACACCCAAAAACCCAGATATCAGCACGTATAGCCCCTGTTATGGTAGGTCTCGGTTTACTCGAGGCCATTACCGATTCAACTCTAGAAGCCATGGCTGACCCAACTGATAAAAATGGTGATGGTATTTCTGGCCGTTTGAATCGAGTTTGGAGTGTTGAAAATCAGTCGCTGGTAATAGGCCGCTTTGGTTGGAAAGCCGGGCAGCCAAGTTTAAAGCAGCAAAATGCCGCGGCATTCAATGGTGATATGGGAATCCGTTCAAGTTTATTCCAGAGTGAGAATTGTACGGTTGCAGAGATATTGTGTCGTAAGATCTCCAGGCAGGACGATCTTAAACGCCCGGGTAGCGAGATCGAAATTAGCGATACATTATTGGATCAAGTTACCTTCTATACCAGTAATCTAGCGGTTCCAAAGCGCCGAAAGCCGCGTGATGAGCAAGTGCTGGCCGGAGAAAAATTGTTTGAGGAGCTGAATTGCTCCAGCTGCCATAAGTCTTTGCTTAGCACCTCAAGTAATTATAAATTCAGCTGGTTGGCTAACACACGGATCAAACCCTACAGCGATTTATTGCTTCATGATATGGGTCCTGAGCTTGACGATGGCAGCCGTGAATTTTTGGCCGCAGGCAGTGAATGGCGTACCGCTCCATTGTGGGGCTTGGGTATGATTAAAACAGTTAATGGCGTTGAGGCTTTATTGCATGATGGTCGTGCACGTAGTGCCGAAGAAGCTATTTTATGGCATGGCGGCGAAGCGGAACCTTCAAAGCAGGCTTATTTAAAGCTCTCTAAAAAACAACGCGAACAGATGATGGCATTCTTATATGATCTTTAAACATCTAGGATATAAAACCACGTTAGCTATTGTGACTGTTAGCTTAGCGGCTTGTAGTGCAAAAGCTCCTGAAGATGCCTTTATTCATCGGGCACTGCATGACTATATATTGCCACTGCATGGCAATATGGCTGAGCGTAGTAAACACTTTGATGAAGTGGTAAGCACTCAATGTAGCAACTCGGCTAGTGAGCTGGATAAGACAGCCTTGCAAGAAGCTTGGCGCTTGAATATGAGAGCTTGGCAGCAACTACAGGCGATCAACTACGGCCCAATAAATGAGCAAAACTTGGCCTGGAAGTTTCAATTTTGGCCAGACAGCAAGAACCTTGTTGCTAAAAAGATTCGACCTTTGTTAGCAGAGAATGCTGATTTGTCAGTGGAGAAATTCGCCAAGTCTAGTACCGTTGTTCAGGGCCTGTCAGCGGCCGAGTATTTATTATTTGATCCTAAACTTGCTAGTAAGTCACCCAGTAAAGGGGCACTGTGTGGTTTGCTAAGCATGCAAGCCAGTCAGCTCAAGGTGAATAGCAGTAAATTATTGCAAGAGTGGCAGGGTAGTTATGGCAAGCAATTGAGTAACTATGGGCCTGAAAATGTGTCTTTTCCTGATGCAAAAACAGCTGTTGCCTATATTATTGACGGCCAGCTTGCCCTGCTGGAAACCGCGAGCAATAAAAAACTGGCGGACGCATTAGGTAGCAAACGCAAGAACGCTAGAGTTAACCCCTATCTATTGGAATCTTGGCGCTCGCAAAACTCCCGCAAAAACTTGCTAGCTAACTTGGCGAGTGTCGATTTGTTATGGCATCGAGCGGGAATGAAGAGCTATCTTGAAAGCCAGGGCGCAAAAGACTTAGCCGATAAAATAGAAGCGGAGCTTTTGGCCACGCAAGAACTATTAAGAGCCGATAGCCACAGCTTCTTCAGCGCTTTAACTGCGGGTGAAACGGATAATGCTAGCGCGGTTAATCAATCCTTGAAATCCTTAACCACGCTGTACAAACACGATATTCCAGCAGCTTTAGGGATTCAGCTTGGATTTAATAATAACGATGGGGATTGAGTTCAGGTGAACAGACGAGAGTTTGTTTTTGCTGGGCTTGGGCTTTCATTAGTGGGTTTGTTTTCTTGTGATACACCGCTTAACGTACGAACTCTGCTGTTGAGTGGCTATCAAGATCGTTTCAATAAAGCGAACCCTTATGGTATTGCGGCTGCGGGCATAGAAGGCAAGCTGCGTTTTATGTTGCCGCTACCTCAGCGTATCCATCAAGTGTTGGACATGTCACCGCTGCCGCTAGATGCTGTTAAGCCTATAAGCAGCGAGGCTAGAACCTGCCTGGCTATTGCTCGTAGGCCTGGTACCGAGTTGTACCATGTGGATGTTGAGCGTGGCCTTTTACTCAATAAAATCGTTGCTTCTGCGAATCGACATTTCTTTGGCCACGCTTGTCGCAATAAAGATGGTAAGGTTTTGGTGCCGCAAAATCATCTGGATAAAAAAGCCGCCAGTATTGCAGTTTTTGATCCGGCTGATGCTTGGCGATTGCTGGAAGAAATCCCCTTGCCAGGCATAGGCCCTCATCAAATTGAATGTTTGTCGGATGGTAAAACCCTAGTTGTGGCAATGGGAGGGATCCATACCCAGCCGAATACCGGGCGACGAAAACTCAATATCGATACCATGCAATCATCTCTGCTATACATTGACAGCAATGATAGTAAGGTTCTTGCCGAGTACTACCCGGAGGATCCGAAGCTTAGCCTACGTCATATGGCCGTTAGCAGAGATGATCGAGTCATTATCGCCGCGCAGTATCAAGGGCCAAGCGAAAATATTTTACCCTTGGCTTTTAGCCACCATGGTGAAGAGAATTTACTGGCCTTCAGCGCGGCACAAGAGGATTGGCGTGCTCACCAGCAGTATATTGGTAGCGTGAGTGTAGACTCTTCGGGCAGCACAGTCTATTTAAGCTCTCCTCGCGCTGGGATTGTAAGTCGCTGGAATTTAAACAGCTTAGAGCTCGAAGAGAGCTATGGTTTGCGAGATGCCTGTGGCCTAGCCTATGCCAAGGAGCAGCAAGCTTTTTTTATCAGTAATGGGCTGGGGCAGATTGTGAATGTAAAAAATACAGCTATTGATCAAGTTGCAGATCAAAACATGGCGCAGAAACAAGCGCTAAAACAGAGCCAGATCAACACTACAGCCTTTGAGAAAGCTATGATTTGGGATAATCATTTAACCATCCTTAGTTAACTGACTTAAGGCACCTCTGAATAATGCAGATTAGCTCAGGCTTCACGTCAATGTCGTAATCTAGGCGCTTCTTTGAAGGCAGGTTGGTCGCCTGTCGAAAAGGAGCAACGAAGAGTACGAGGTTGACGTGAAGCCCCATAGGGCGGACCCTGAAGCGCTCATCTACGTTGTTGCGCTTCTTGCCAAGGCCTACGGCCATTGCCGGCGAAGCGCGCCTAGTAGCTAAGCGCTTCAGGGCTCCGCTGAGCAAAACCTGCACTATTCAGAGGTGCCTTAGGTATTTCGAGATCGAATTATGAATCGCCGCCAATTTCTATCGGCCAGCTTAGCTGGCGCGGGTGTAGCTTCAATCGCCAGCTTAACTGGCTGTATGCCCAAGCTTAGTATCGAACAGCTAGGCGAGTATCAGTACCAGCTGCGTTTACAAGAAGCGCAATTTGAATTGATACCAGGCACTCAAACCCCAGGCTTGGGCTTTAATGGCGTTTATCCTTCGCCCATTATTCGAGCCAAGCAAGGCAAACCTGTCGTCATTGAGGTGATCAATGAACTCAGTGAGCCTACTACAATTCACTGGCATGGTATTCGAATTGACATTGCTATGGATGGGGTGCCTTTTTTAAGTCAGAAACCCATTATGCCGGGTGAGACTTTCCGCTATGAGTTTATTCCCCCTGATGCTGGTACCTTTTGGTATCACCCACATATGAACAGTGTGGTGCAGCTAGGGAAGGGTTTGGTTGGCTTATTGCTGGTAGAAGAGGCAGATAGCGAACAGTTTTCACCAGGTGACTATGCGGCAGATTTACCGCTAATGTTAAAGAACTGGCACCTTAATGATGACGGCTCTTTCAAGCCGCTGACGATTCCTCGCTATGCGGCGCGAATGGGAACGCCGGGTAATTATGAAACTGTCAATGGGGTTAATAAGCCCAGCTTAAGCGTTCCGGCCAATGCTTGGATTCGCTTACGATTCGCTAATGTAGACAATACGCTGGTTTATAAGCTGCGGGTAAAAAATAGACCCGCTTACATCGTTAGTATTGATGCTAACCCATTGTCTGAGCCTAAACCGCTGGAGAGCCATTCCATTGGAGCAGGTATGCGTGTTGATATCGCTATTAAAGCGCCCTCGCCAGGGGAGGAAGTCATTATCGAAAATGGTAAAGGGCGATTATTCTTTGAATTGATGCGTTTAAAAGCTGAAGATTGGCCACTAAAAAAGCCCGTTGCAGCAGAAGTTCCCATGCCGATGCCGAACCCGCTATCTGAACCAAAACTGGATCAGGCCGAAACAAAGCACTTCGTTTTTGAGTGGGAAGGAGCGGTTACCCCAGCAGATAAACTGGGTAAAGCCAAGCACGCTTTTTGGACCATTAACCGTCGGGCTTGGGAAGGCATGAAGCCTGGGAATATTCCGGCACCTCTGGCAAAGCTTGAATTGGGCAAGAGCTATATTTTCGATTTGAAAAACAATACACCCCATATGCACCCGATTCATATGCATGGGGTGATGTTTAAAGTGATCAAATCAAACAAAAAGCAAATTGAGCCATTTTTTACCGACACCGTGTTAATGGAGAAAAATGAAAGGGTGCAAATAGCATTTGTTGCTGACAACCCTGGGCGTTGGATGTATCACTGCCATGTTATCGAACATATGAAAACGGGGTTGATGGGGTATATCGAAATCGTTTAACAGGAACGGGGTCAGATCCCTAAACCAAAACGGGATCTGACCCCACTATGTGCTTAGAACTTAAAGTCAGCACGGACCGTGAAATTACGACCTGGCTCGGTATAACGAGAAATGCCGTTGTCACGAACACCGATACCTGGGCGTAAGTCGTCACGACCTACAAAGCGAATGCTGTCCCAAATGTAATACTCTTTGTCGGTAACATTAAACACACCGGCGCGTAGAGTGAGCTGTTCAGTAAGCTTGTAGAAGGCGGTAATGTCTAGTACTGCTGCACTATTGCTTAGGTAATCACGCTCAACACGTTCACCCTCACTATTAGTAGAGTAGGCATCGCCAGCATCTTTGGCAGCAGTGTAAGTTAACGTAGAGTTAACTCCCCAAGTTTCGTTAGCGTAGCTAATACCTAACTTGGAGCTGAATGGTTGAACGCTGGTTAATGGGTCGCCATTATCCTGTTCGCCGTCAATATATGCTGAGTTAAAGAAAGCACTTAGGCCTTCAGGAGCGCCTAATGTCTTGTTTAGATCGAAGCTTGCCACTAATTCTAAACCTTTAGTGTCAGCATCACTAACGTTAACAGGAATATTGTACTCGTCGACTTCTCCAAGTTCATTGATACGGCTGCCTATAGGGCGAGTCTCGATAAAGTCCTGGAACTTGTTGAAGAACCCTGTAACCGCAAAACGTGCGCCTTCGGTTTTGGTTTCAAAAGTAAGCTCATAGTTGGTAGACGTTTCAACGTCTAGATCTGGGTTAGGACCTGTACTCCAATTATCTTCCGAGCCGCTTCGAGTATAAAGTTGCTCAACAGTGGGGGCCTTAAAGGCTCTGCCGATCTTGGCAATAATTTTACTGTTGTCGCCAACTTTTTGGGTGAGACCTAGGGCGCCGCTGAAGAAGTTAAAGTCTTGTTTGCCTAGACTGTTGCCACCTAGATTATCCTGGAAAAATTCTGATGGAGTGGCGTCGTACTCATAATCATCGTAACGTAAGCCAACTTCAAGCTTCGTATCGTCACTCAGGCTAATGCGGTCCAATACGAAAAGGTTATAATTCGTAATTTCCGAGTGGGGAACCAAGGCTTGGCGGGTAGTGAAAGCTGGATCTTGGCCAGCGCGAGTTTGTACGCGGGTTTCTTCGTTATCGACTTCTTTGTCAGAGTATGCAAAGCCGTAGAAAATATCGTGTTCAACGTTTCCGCTTTTGATACGTTTGTTGAAGTCAAACTTAAACTGAGTTAACTCTTGATCGAAAGTACGTGTGTCGACACGTGGCGTTAAGCCGCCATAAAAGGTAACCGACTGGTGGGTTTTTGCTTCAAAGTTGACATTTTGTCGATCGATGGACCACTCAATGCGATCAAATAAGCCCGCATCCACGTTGGCTTTCTGGAAAATACCAATGCGTTGACGTTCACTGGTATCGTCACCAATTCGACCTACATACCAAGGGCCATTGTATGAGCGCGCGTCGGTTTCGGTTTCTACTGTGCGATCTTCCACAATAAAGCCAAGGGTATTATTGGCGCTGAAGTCGTAGTTCATTTTTAAGAAGATATTGTCGCGATCAATATCTTGAGGATCTGGACGTTCACGACCGGAGCCATCTATATCGGCGCCAGCAGTATGGTTTTCGGTTTCATGTCCTTTACGCTTGGTGCCAATCAATAAGGCTTCAAGGCCGCCGAATCGACCCGCAGCGGCGATGCTACCCATCGCAGTCTCACTAGCACTGTCGTAAGAGGCACTTAACTTGGCCGCCGTATCATCACCGGAATCTTTTAGAAAATCATCAGCATCTTTAGTGACAAAACGGACCGAGCCGCCAAGTGCGCCGCTGCCTGAGATCACAGAGTCTGCACCTTTGGTAATACTAACTTGCTTAACGGTTTCAAGTTCTAGGCCGTTTCGACCACCTTTAAAATAGCCGTAAGCTTGCCCGCCTTCGTACTGCAAGGATTCACCTTGCTCGATACCGTCGATGGATACTGCAATACGGTCATCCGCAACACCGCGAATGTTAAATCCAGTACCGCCCCAACGACCATCGGCTGCCTTAATAACAACACCCGGGATGTCGCGCACGAGATCATCTAGGTTGTTAACCATATTCTCTTCGATTTTAAGGCTAGAGATCACCTCTTGGTTCTCTTTGGTTTCACCTTTTACTTTGGTGGTTTCCAGCTCTTGCACTTGAGCAAAGCTGTTACTGCTCGCTAGAGCAATGGCCAAAGCTAATGTAGACTTCTTAAACATTTCTGTCTCCCCGTTATTTAGTTGCTTGCAAGCTCAGCGTTAGCAACTAATGTTGGTCTTAATGTCAGCTCTATATGCTGAATCTCTTTTTGGCCTTTCTCGGTTAGTTTTAATGGCTTTCCTAGCTCAAATGGAATGCTTATTTTTTCATGGCCGCCATGTTCCCTCGCGGCTTCTATTATTAATTGGTATTTGCCCTTGCTTAGGGGTTTACCGAAATCATCTAGACCCTGCCACTCAATGCTGTATTGGCCAGCGCGACGAGTAGGGCGGGCCATAATATCTAATAGATTTGGCTCTTTGCGGCCAAGGCGACGCCACCAAAGGCTGTTTTTGCTCATCCAGCGTTCGCTGTCGCCTAATAGCAGTAAGTTCTTCACGACTTTACGTTTGCTGTTTTCTATCCACAGCGCAACGTAAGGCTTGCGGTAATTGCCACTGCGAATTTTGGGCAGTGAAAAGTGAATGGAGGCTAGAGGTTCTTGTGCTTCGGGGCCACCATTGTGATTCCAACCTGTGCTGGCATATTGCCGCCCTTGCTCATCGATCAGTAGGGCTTCAATACTGTCTTGAGATTCCACCCAATCGATAGCTTCTGATACGGCCATGGTGCTTAAAGCCGTAGCGTTGGCATCGGCGGTGGTCGCGTCTTTAGCAACAACAATGGCGTTGTGGGGAAAGTCTCTCGGCCAGCCGTCTCGTGCCTGTAAAATATGACTGTATTCTCGGCGACCAATTTTTCGGCTGCGGGCATTGTGGCCGCTATAGGCGATAGCGTTATTGGCTAAAGTTAACTTGCCTAGTGTCGAGCCTTGGCTGTCATCCATTTGATTTGGGTTGGCAATGCTCACTTTCCAAGGGGTATCGTGGCCGCCTTGCCATTGTGCAATATCACCACCAATATTCAGCATAATTGCTTTGGCACTGGGTGCGCTGGCCTTTGCTATGTTTAAGGCCTGATCGATAATGTAACCTTTGGCGATGGCTGAAAATTCCCACTTGAAATCCTGTGGGACTTGATCTTTTGTTAAGTCATACTCTGAATACAGAGCTTTACGTGCTAATGCTCGTATTTCCTTTCGGTCAGGGCGAGCTTGCTCTTTTTCGGCTTTATTCCACGCCGCGATAACATCTCCGAGGCGGCAGCTGAATGCCATCGGCAGCTGCTTTTGCCAGTGTTGGCAAAGCTCTACCATCTTTTGCAAATCAGTCGACAAAGTTTTTTTCTTACCACTGTGAATTTGCATTAATTCGCTATTTGGGTCGTAACTGCTATAGACATTCTCGAGTCGTTTGATTTCATTAATAACGTTTTGTTGTGCGATAGCAGCCTCTGATCTCTCAGCGTCTATACGAAGCTGCATGGAGGTGCCGAGAACATTATCATTATGAAATTCAATAGCTTCGGCGCTGCTTGCTAAACTGTGGGCCAGTAGGCCAGCCATCATCATAGATGAAAGGAAACGTTTCACTTAAGTTACAACCTGTAATTTGAAAACTTGCGCCCCGAAGGGCGCTGTTTGGGCTTAGGGATTAATACCCTGCAACCTTTTCGCTCTTCTTTTTGCTAGCCGCGATATCGTCTGCTGAGATAAGGCCATCTTGGTTTTTATCCCAGCGATTGAAAATACGCTTGCCGGAGATCTGAAGCTCATCAAAAGTCATGCTCTTGTCTTTGTTGTCATCCAGCACATCGAAACGAACATAGGTCTGTTTGATAGCTGCCCGACGCATTTTGGAGATGGCTGCATCTACACGATCTTCGTATTCACCGAGATACTCGTTTAATACTAAGTCGCCACTCTTATCTTGGTCGGCAAGGTGGAAAATTGAGCGACGTTCGTTAAGAAATTCATCTTTAGTGATTTTCTTATCTTCGTTGCCGTCATAAATGGTAAACATACCCTTTTTACTGTGAGTAGTAGGCATGCGAATTACTGAGCGGCGACGAGGCTTTTTCTTAGCCTTTTTCTTGTCAGTCTTGGCGGTTTTTTCTTCTTGCTTTTTCTTCCACTTGTTTTCTGGCTTTGGATCGTTATCGTCGATCACGCCATCTTTGTTGCTATCCCAGCGTGTCCAAATACGATCGGCAGAAGCTTGGAACTCTTCCCATGTCATTACTTTGTCATCGTTTTTATCTAGAGCATCGAAACGTACAATAGTTTGCTTTACCTGGCCTTTGCGATCTTCTTCGATACGATCATCGAGACGGCCTTCGTACTCATAAACATATTCTTCGGTATCTAGAGTGCCGTTTTTATTACTGTCTACTTTGTCGAAAAAGCTACGGCGAGTGTCGTTGTACTCATCCCAGCTAACGCTGTTATCTTTGGAGTGGTCATGCTCGTCTAAGATGCGAGCAAGACGCGCTTCGGTCATTGGCATAGCGCGATGGCCGCGATCGTCTTTTGCCGCTTTGGCGCGATCCGCCTTGCTTAATCCTTTGCTCAAAGCCGCTTTGGCTTCATTGGCTTGACTTTGCTCGCTTACCGCTGTGTTTTGAGAGCAAGCGCTGATGCTGGCGACAGCAACGGCGATGGGTAATGCTTTTTTTAGAAATTTCATGGCTATTCTCGCTTAGATGTTTTCAAACACTTGCACGCTTAAGGTGGTTGTGTGGCTTAGGGTTGGGACTTTGGAGCCCTCTGGAGCTGGTCCTCGATAACGAGCACGCAGTAAGTACTTACCGGCCGGCAGGCTTAGTTTTGCCACTCCTGCTTTATCGGTAGTGAAGTTGACGGGCTTACTTTTCTCTTGGTTTGCCTTGTATACCAAGATTTCTTGCTCAGCCATGCCTTTATTGTCTAGAAGAATTTTTAGGGCGAATTCTTCATCGGCAAACAGTTCGGTCGGATTATCAATCGGTAGGATCTGCAAGCCGGCTGCTTCAACTTTTAATGCACCATTGCTTGGCGCTTTACGGCTAACATAAGTGTCTGCACGAGTAATCGATTGAAAATGGTTTTTAACTTCGGCGCCTTTTGGGGCTGGCTCCTTAGGATTCATTACGCGCTTTTCTTCACCATCGAGATCGTAGATCAGGAAAGTAGCGCCATGGCGGGCACCGGTAGTGATACGGTAAGTCCCTTCGTCTTTTAGCTCATGTTCTAAAACGATGCGGGTCTTCAGCTCAGCCTTGCTGTCTGGATTTACCACCTCACCTGAAGGCGTGGTAACTTTGAAGTTGCCCTTGTTGAAGGCGGCTTCAGGTATAAAAAACTCCTCGGAGAAGGAGGCATCGAAGCTTGCCATTTTGCCCATGACGGGCTCGAAACTGGTTGGGGCAATATAGGGGGTGTGAGCAGCGGCGGTGCTGACGGCTAGGGCCGTTAGAGACGCCAGCCCTAATGAGCTAAGCATGTGAGCTTTTGATTTGCGAACTAAGCCGAGCATAAGTGAATTCTCCAAGGTTTATTTAAATGCCATTCTTTGTGATGACTAAATCACGTGAATACTAATGCAAATGTAAATGATTCTCAATAAAAATAAAGAAATCTCCATATTTTCTTCATGGTTTGAGGGTTTATAGAGCCCTAGTCAGGACACTAGAGCTGTAAATGTACAAATCGCGGCGGTAACTAAGCCAAGTAGCATGGCGGGCTTTAAGTAGCGCTTATTGGGTAATAGCAAGACCAAGCCGCTTAGCGAGAACAGCAAAATTAACACCGAGCTAATGTCGAGAAGTAGCTTCCATGCGAAACCAGTGTGGCGACCTTTGTGTAGGTCATTAAGCCATGCCCATACACCAGAGTCACTGCGGCTTGCGCTTACCAAGCCGCTTTCAAGCTCAAGCTCCCCGCTGGCAAATGCTCCAGGCATTTGGGCGTCAAAAAATATAACATCACCATCATCTTCGAGTTTTAGCTTGCCAAAGCTAACGTCCAGCTCGTTCTCCAGCTGAGTAATCTGAGCTGGGCTAAAGGTAAGCCCTTGGCTTGCCTTATAATTTACAAGTTGAAATTCTAGCTCTTGCTCCTGAGCTTCACCGATAAACCAATCTGGATGGTTCAGGGTGATGCCGGTAAAGGCGAAAAACAGCAATAAAAATAATAAGGCGACGGCTGCATAAATATGGAGTAGGCGAGACCAGCGCCACAGGGTTTTGTTTACTTTCATGGTTTATCGGGTATTTTTTTGTCTAATCAGGCGTTGAAGAATATCCATGTTACTAATTAAGTCCCTGCGGCTCGGATCGAGCTTAAGTATATTTTGTAAAAACTCCTGTGCGGATTTGTAGCGCTTTTGTAGGTAAGCCACTTGTGCTCGTTTCATCCATGCGGCTTCCCTGTTTTCTTTCATAGCAGCCGCTCGACTGAGTAAGATATCAGCACGATTAAATTGTCCTTGAGCAATTCGAATATCAGCCAGATCCAATATCGCTGAACCATTGGCTGGATTGTGTTTTAGTGCTTGCTGCAACAACTGAACCTGACGCTTACTTTGTCCTTTATTGGCAGCAAGTCTCGCGCGTTGATGATTCCAGTGGCTTAAAGCTTGGCTATCAAAGTGTTTGCTTTGACTCTTTGTTGATGTGATCAGCGTCGTTAAATCATTCCAGTGGCTCTGAGAAGCCAACCAATCAAGCATTGGCCCAATGTATGAATAGTCTTGTAACAAGGAGGGGCTTGTTTTAACAATGTTCACAGCTCTGGCGATATTGCCCGCTTGCACATTGAGCTGTGCTAAAAGTTGTATGTTCTGCTTTTGTTTTTCACCTAATCTATAAGCCATTTCCATAGCAGTTAATGCCCGCTGGCTTTGCTTAGCGCTTACTGCGGCATTGGCTTTGTGTAGCCACAGTTCAACATTGTTTGGCTCGTCTTTTAAAAGTTCATCAATTAACGCATTGGCCTGTAGATGCGACCCTGATTGGCTAAGCGCCATCAGCAAACCTTTTTGCCAGTGTTTGTTTTCTGGCGCTAGGGCATAGGCTCTTTGATAGGCTGCGACGGAACTGAAAGCTGAGTGTTCACGTAGATTGAGATAGCCAAGCTGACCAAAAAGATCTGAGCTGGCACCTCCTAAAGCAATCGTTTCGGCTAGGTACTTTCTGGCTTTCTTTGCTTGATTTTGGCTAAGTGCTAGGCCCGCCAAGGATTGGCTTGCCAGAACGTAGTCTCCATGAAGTTTTATCGACGAAAGATAATCCTGTTCGGCTTTCTGGTATTGCTTAAGTTGTGTTAGAACTTGGGCTCGTACGTAAAATAGAGCGGCACTGGCTTGTTCCGGCCACAACTTGGCAAGTTCTGCATTCGCCTTTTGGTATTGCTTTTCATCTAATAAGGGGCGCACCTTATCAATCAGAGCAAACTCTTCGCTGTTTAACTTAGGGGTATTGCTACTACTACTGAGAGGCTTAAAACTCATTTCCCAATTCGGCGTTGGCAGTGTTATTTTTACCTCCGCCTGTGCTGTGCTTGTATGAAGTGCAATGGTTAAGCTAAAGCCCAAAGCAATGCACATTAGGCTCGTTCGCTTAAGGCGCAATAACTTTAAACTTACTGATTTTTGAGTATTCAGTTTCATGTTGATCTAGCTATGCTCCAGCTCAAGCGGCCATATGAACTCAGCTTTGACCAACTTGCCATCCATCTTAGGAGGTGTAAAGCGAGCTTGGCTTATTGCTTGCTGAAGGCTTGGCTTAAGCTCGGGGTACTTTAACTGGGTGATTTGTTGTAGATGCACCTGGCCCTGTTCGTCAATCATGACTAGTAGCTTAACTAGTGCTTTGTTGACGCCGCGTTGGTATAGGCGGTGCGGGAAACTGACACGTATTGGAGTCAATAATTGCGGGCGTTGATCGAGTTGATCAAGACCGAAGGCCTGCCAATCGGGTGTCCAGTCTATGTTGAGATTTACTTGGGTTAAGCTATCAATGGGTGGTTTTTCTACCTTAATCTCTCTAATTTTTACATTTTGCTCTGCCATTTTTAAAGCTAGGCCTTGAGCGTTGAAGCTAAAATCAATATCAACGCCGCTATTATTGACTTGCTGTTGTTCCTGCGCTGGTGGTGGAGGCGGCGGTGGCAATGCAACACTCACTTGCCTTACAACAAGGTCCTGTTTCGGTTTTAAAAAAGTCGTTTTGCTTAGCTGGATAACGGTTAATAGCACAACTAGGCAGGCAGCGGATAATACGACTGAAATAACTCGACGCATTGGAATATTTAATGTGGTTAAGTTGAGTGTACTGCTGTTTATAGAGGCGGCGTTGGTCATATTAACTTCCTCGCTTGGTAGCAATGTTGATGCTCTCGGCACCGGCCAGCTTGGCTTGGTCGATAACGTCCACCAAAATCTGGGCTGAAGTATTTTTGTCGGCTTGAATAATGAGCGATTTTTTCTGTTTGGCCAGAGCATGAGCGACCGTGGCCCGCACGCCAGATACGCCAATATTGGCGCCGTCGTAGACTACTTCGCCGCTGGCGCTGATGGCCAATAATATGACATTGCGCTCTAATCGCTCGCTGGAAACGGCCTTGGGTTTATCAACTTCGATTCCGGTCTCTTTAACAAAGACCGTAGTTACAATAAAAAATATTAGTAGAATAAAAACCACATCTAGCAACGGTGATAGATCGATACTGTTGCTCTGTTCTTGTTCGATTCTTTGGCTCAGTTTAGACCTCATCTCTTAGCTCCTTTGCGAAGTCATTAAATAAGAGGCCCTGTTGAAATCGACTCTTTAAAAAATGGCTGAGGAGATACCCTGGTACTGCAAATAGCAGTCCAAGCTGTGTGGTACCTAAAGCTGTGCCAACGCCGCCGGCAATTAAGGTATTAAAATCAACATGGTCAGCCGCCATATCAGCAAAAGTTTGCAGTAAACCCATAATGGTGCCGAGCAAGCCCAAAAGGGGGAGTGCCGCTAAGCAAGAATCGGCAAGTTGACAGCGCGCTTGTCGTAGTTCAAGTTCATCGCTGGTATTTAATAGCGTGTCAAACAATATGCTATAAGCGATCAGGCCAACCACGATAATGGCCCAGAATATCCATTGATCGGTTTGGAAGATCATGGCGTTGTCGCCTCGGCTTGCTCTTTGCACCATTCAAGCTGGCTCAGCTCTACAGCAAAGGCTTCGGCTTGACTGTTATGGCGGCGTACCCAACGTTGTAAAAATGCGTGTAACAATAGCGCAGGAATAGCCACCACAAGACCAAGCTCGGTGGTTACCAGTGCTTCAGAAATCCCTGAGGAAACCGCACTTGCATCACCCGAACCAAAGATGGTCATTAACTTAAAGGTTTCTATCATGCCGCTTACTGTGCCAAGCAGGCCGAGCAAGGGCGCGACGGCGGCGATAACCGCGATAGTACCTAACCATTTTTCCAGGCGATGCTTATCGGCCATTAAACTTGTGAATAAGCGATCTTCGCGCTGTCCTAAATGATTTTCTTGTAGACAAATTTCCAATAGCTGAGCTTGTATACCAAGGCTTTGGCGACCTTCAAATTGCTGTTTCAGCTTCTCGCCGGCGGCTTTATCTCCGCGTTTAAAGGCGAGGGTAGCTCGGCTGGCCAGTGCAGGAATCCATTTTGGCTGTCTTAATAACTGCAAGCTCTTTAACAAGGCACATAGGGTGGCAATTAAACCGAATGCCAAAATTGGTATTGCCCAAACCCCGCCTTTATAAATATGCTCGCTGATACTCTCTTGCTGCTGAGCGATCTTAATGGCTCGTTCTAGGCTAGGGTCAAAATGTAATGTCCCCTCGAGTGATCGAGATTGCTCAAGCCAACTTTGCTGTTGCTGCTGGTTTGCAGTAAGAATAATTTCAGGGATTTTCTTGTCGTTTAGCCAGCCAGCGAAGTTATCAGCCGCGGCCCAGCGAATCGGGCCTAGTCGCAATACTTTGGCATCTCGCAGCTCACCACTGGCGGCAATAACCTGCAGGGTTTGCCAGCTTGGATTCAGTGCTTGCTGCTGCAACTCGGCTTGTTGCTCAAAGAGTGACAGCAGTTGATCGCTATCATGGCTGCCATTTAGATCTGTCTGCTTACCAAGATAATCAACAAGAGCGTAAGCTTGGTAGGCGTCCTGTTCTTGCCAAGATTTTAAGCGGTCCTGCAATTCTTGCAGTGCTAGAGTCTTCTCATCAGCTAAGCGCTGGATGGCCGCGGCCTGATCTCTTAAACCTTCAACTTTAACTTCGGCATTGTGAAGCTTCTTTGATAGTGCTTGGCGTTCAGAAGATTGCTTCTTTTGAAGCTTTAGCAATTTCTGTTGCGAGTTTTTGATGTCTCGATTTAGCCCTTTTTCCAGCTCTTGATTACTCAAGGCCTTAGGGCTATTAATGAGGCTTAGACCTAGACTTAGATATAAGGCAATAATAATGATCGGGGAGCTCTTGCTCATAGCCGCTCTCCAGATAACTTGATATTCAATGGTAAAATGCGAGCGGTTTCTGGATTTTTTGCAGCTTTCAAAATATCAGCAAGCTGTTCGCTAAGCGTATTGTCACTGCACCAAAGCCATTGATCACTGCCAGCTTCGCCAAATCCGGCGTATTGACCATCCCGACTTAAATACCAGCCTTTTGCGACACCCAGGTAAATTTGATCAACCAGTATTTCTTGTTGTTCCGCGCTGTTTTTCTGAGTGGCGATTGGCATCAATGCTTGATGTACGGTAACTTTTTCGCGAAAGCGATCGAAGCTTTTGTACATATCTAGGTAAAGATCGAGTCGCTTGCTAGGGTGTTCTTTTAGTAAGACAAGCTTTTGTATATTTTCATGCCAGTGGTTTTTCAGTGGCTCGGGTAGTCTAGGGAGTAAGGCATTAACGTGTTGATCAGCCTGTACAAGAGCCTGTTTCAGCTTTCTCTGTCGGCTCTCGAGAGTATTCTGTTCGACGGCAAGCTCTTCCCGTTTTTGCTGGGCCTTAGTTTTTAGGCCCGAGTGCTTTTTCAGATGGTTTTGTAGGCCTTTAGATTCAGCGGTTAGCAGATCTAAGCGCTGCTCCAGGACAAGTTTGTCTTCTTGCCAGTCTATTCGCATGGTTTCGCGTTGTTGCTCAATAGCTAACCATTGCTGCATTAGGCCTTCTAACTGCGAAGCCGGGGACTGGTTTTGAGCGCTAGCTGTGCAGCTGAAGATGGTAAGCACAGCTGCCGCCGCGAATGTGCGGATAGCTAGCGTGTTCACGATTTGGACTCAATGCTTAAGGTGGTAAATTCGCCTTCCAGTTTTAGTTCGACTTTATCAATCAGTGGCCAATCAAACTTCAGGCACTTAGCATTATGGCCACCATGTTCACGAGCGACTTCGGCGCAGAGTTTGTATTGGCCGCTAGCTAGGGTATTAGCCTGATGATCTAAACCATCCCACTGTAGTTGGTATAGGCCAGGGCCTTTAGTAGCACCGGTGACACCGTCGGCTGCTTGTTCGTTTTTGCGCAGAACACGTCGCCAAAAGTACTTAAGATCCTTTAACCAGCGATCATCTTCATACCAAAGCTGGACCACTCGTTGAGGCTTGTTTTTAGCACTGGCAACCCATACGGCGGTATAAGGGCGCTCATAATCACCAGTATCAAAACTGGGCAGTTCCAAAGTGATTTGATACTGCTCTGCATTGGAGTGAGGTAGGTAAAGGCCGGCCAAGATGGCTAAAAATAGACTATTTCGTAACATGGATGCTTTAAATAACAATAAGATGGCGAATGAGAATCGTTATTATAATTATTTGTGGGGCAAAATCTACATCTCCATATTTTCTCCATATTTGTTCACGCCCGGAAATAGGGACTACTTACTGCATTTAATAGTGCACAGCAATCAGGTTGAATAGCCAAGTAGCGTGATTTGCATAGGAGGGCAGGGCTTAGGAAGTAGAGGGGGCGAGGGGATAGAGAGGATTGGCTAGGTCACTGAAGAGTTTAGAAAGTGCTAGGAAAAAGCAGATTAGGAGTGCAGGTAGGACTATAGATTGAACAACCCTAGGGCAAGAGCGCCCTAGGTTGTAGGTTTATTTAGTCTTTGTTTGGGTCCGTCAGGTCTTTCTCTTGTCGTAAGTAACCGGCCGCTTCTTCATCCTGCTGGATCAAGTTAGCTTGATTCTGCATAGGGATTGCTCGTGATTGTTGATTAATGTCGTGAATCTGAGAAGCATTGTGCAGATCACGCTCACTGGTAATGGCTGCAATAGATTCACGATCTTTCAAGAAACCGATAACGTCACCTCGAATACTGGCCAACTCTTGATCGTTTTTATGCATTTCCAGAATATAACGTGGGTGCTCTAGGTTTCGCATACCGCTGGCGGCGAAGGTGCTGGATACAATACGGCTGACAATAACCCATGGGGTAATGCTAGAGCGCACCAAGGTATTTTCCGAGCGGGTAGAATCGTGAATGCTGGTGCCGGTGGAGATTTTGGATTCGGTAAATGTACCTTCGACTTTTACATAGATCAGGTGGCTTTCAAATTGCATTTCCGCAAAGAAAACATGGGCTGCATTACTTAAGATGCGCGCAAAAGCACGAATAAATACCGCCGCTAAAAACACATGAATAACGGAGCCAGCCAGTTCTGATAGCTCTGTAATTTGAGTATCACTAAGGGTAGAGCCTAAACGCTTAAAGCCAATTTCATTAATGTAGTTGTAAAGCTCACCTACATTAAATGCCAACCAAACGGTCAATATAGAAGCTACCAGAAAGCCGATATTGCCTGTAATTAGGCTAAGCATACGGCTGCTATTAAAAGCTGGACCTAAGTCCATCGCTTTAAATTTAGGCTGTACCTCTTGGATCATTTCGCCAAAAAACTTGCCTTTACCTTCAACCTGCTCTTCAAGGTTTGGTTCTAATTCTTGATAGACACGGTTAGGAACTTCCTTATAACGGCGGTTCGCCATAACGAGGTTATCAAGATTAATAAAAATCTCATTGGGGTGGACTGATTCCTGCCAGTTCTCACGCAGCTCCGAAACTTCAGCCTTAGGGTCACAATAGGCTAAACGCTTTTTCAGCATCATAGCGCAGAGAATAGTTGCAATAACGGCGGCAATACTGATGCCGAGAAGATAAGCCCAGGTATTGGGTGCCGGCAACCAAGCTAAGGTCTCGCCCAATTTAAGAGTGCTCCAGCCACTGGCCTTTAACGTGAATGACAAAGCCAAGCCCACGATAACAGGCAGCAATATTGCGCCAGCGATGACCTTCGTTAGCTCTTTACCGCCTAAGCTAGAGATGCGTTTATCCGCTGTACGATTAATGTCTTTTCCTGCAGCGCGCCAGACTAATAATAAGTAGATCGTCAGGGCTACAGAATAGGCCGGGAACGCAAATTCTCCAATGTCCCCTGCAAAGCCTGCTAGCGAAACAAAGGCTGTTAAGGCATAGGCGATAAGAGCGACTGCGGTTCTAACCCAAGCGCCAAAAAGATGTTGCGCCATATTTCGAACTGGGTAAGGCATAAAGGTGAGTTTTGGAAACACACTGTGTATAAAGCGAGCGACGATACCTTCAGGCTCCACAAAAGTGGAATTCTTGCGGCCCACCAGCATCTCGGTAAGACCTTGGCGTGTATAGGCAAGATGATCGTATTCTTCCTTGGCAGTACTGGCTTCTGAGTGACTAAAGTTCTGCGCAAGAGAGGTTGGGTGGTTACGACCAACAAAGAAACGTAGAGTTGCGATAATCCCGCTGGCGCAAAAGCGGATACCACTGGCCAATAGAAATAAGCCAAATAACACCAAAATCCAGCCGATGCCGGCATTTTCTTTAACAATAGCAGCCGCTTTAAACAGTAGGAACACACCCATTGCTACTTCGGCAGCCCCTCGAATAGCGGTTACTAGCCCTTCCTTTTTGAAGGGGTTTCTGAGTCCGAGATCAATCGAGCCGTAATCAAAAGCCATTTTGAAATCCTTAGCTTATATTAGAGAAACGGCGCTTAGTGTGCCCCAGGGTCGCTTGGCCATCAAGCTTCCATTTACAATGCGGGTCTGGTTGAAAAATGATCAGTTTTGAAGGCTTTGGTCCAGATATTTCTGACTGAAGAAGAGGGCTAAGCTCGATTAAATCTCAGCTCTGATATAAGCAATGTTGATCAAGCAGGGCTGCGAAAGTGATATTGGTATCTAACAGTTGATTATAAAGTGCTAGTTAATATTCTCTTTGGTTAATTACTAAGCGCTATTTGTATGAATGGTGGACTCGGACCCCAACTTAAGTGTGTTAGCTTTAACTAAAAGACTCAGGGGAAACGGGGGCTCAACTCCCAAAGGCCTTGAATAGCTGTGATTACGAGTCTAGTGAGTCGGGTTAGAGATGCAAAATAAGAATAAGGCATGGCTGCTGTTAATTTCTGCGCTTGCTGCCATCACAATCAGTCTATCCTCCAAGGTTGTCGCGGATGGGCTACCAGACCTTTTAGCCGAGATTGAAAAAGAGCGTTTCCTTATGAAGTCTGATCTTCAGGAAAGGCAGCAGCTTGAAGCCTATCTAGAAAATTTGAATTCTTATCCGCTTTCTATTCAGGGGCAGTTCTACCTCTACTATCAAAATGCACTTGTACGAACTGGAAAGCTGAAAGAATCTATAGCTGCAAGGAAAACTCTACTAGAAATCCATAGACAATCACCGCTATCCCCATCTCTTCTTCGCTATAGCAAAATGCTGCTTGGGCTGGCCTACGCTAACTTATCCAAAGGTGATCAATCTAAACCATGGTTAATCGAGGTGATTCAGGACGCCGAAGCCGCTCATGACTATAAAATTGTCTTTCATAGTTCTTTGATACTAGGTGATGTGTATTCTGGCGAAAAGGATTTTGCGCAAGCATTTGCCAGTTATCAGGTGGCTCAAAAAGTGCTATCTGAAGAACTTCTCCCGGGGGATGATCAACAGTTGGCCTATGCCTGGCAGGCTGAAATGCATTATCGTACTGGTTTTGTTTATCGCAGTATGTGGCGAGATGCGGATGCTGTGGAATTTTTTAAACGTGCCTTAGAATTTGATGTGCTGATAGACAATTCTAGGAACATCAAGTACGACCTAAACCAAATTGGTGATGCCTATTTTCGCTTGGGAGACATTGAGCAAGCCTATTCTTATTACCTCCAGCTTGAAGAAAGTTTAAAGGTTTCTACCACCGCTGATCAAGGGCGCTATCTTGATTTCACCAGCTCAATGATTAACTTTCACGTTCATCAGAATAACCTAGAAAAGGCAAAGTTTTACCTAGATAAAGCAAACGCTGTACTGCCCCAGGTTCAATCAAAATCGATTAGGGTGCGGTATTTTCTAGCGAGTTCTAATTATTCAATTTTGGCCGGTGAATTCTCTAGGGTTATTGAAAATTGTGAAACCATTGAGTCTGAGCTCACGAATAGGTCTCGTGCAGAATATGGTGGAGACATTATGCGCTTAAAAGCTGAGGCTTATTTTGGCTTAGAACAGTACCAAAGGTCCTCAGAGCTTTTTGAAAGAGTTCACCAGCTTTACCTTGAGCGTAGTGATCATGTTCGCCTGATGACTGCAGAGGTAGAAAGGGCACGTTTTGATTTTGAGGCTGAAACTTTAAAAGTTGAACGACTAATGCAAGCCAACAAATTCAAAGAACTCGAGCTGGCGTCGGAAAGGGATAAGTTTCGTGTGTCCATGATTATCATAATTCTGGCTTTGCTGCTTATATTATCTTTAGTCGTCATGGTTGTTTTTACTCTAAGAAATGAAAAGCGACTGAAGTTTCTAGCTGATTACGATGCTTTGACATCAGTTCCAAATCGTCGATCGATCATTGAATATGGCGAGCAGTTATCCAGAGGCAATGGTAGTTTTTCTGTATTGCTAATAGATGTTGACCATTTTAAAAGTATCAATGATAACTTTGGTCATGCTAAGGGTGATAAAGTTCTTCAATATATTGCTCTGCTTGCTTCTAGCTATTGTAGTGATGTAATCCGTTTTGGTCGTTTGGGAGGGGAGGAATTTCTATTTGTTCTAAACGATGCTTGTGAAAGCACAGCCTTAACGCTCGCACAGTCTTTTTCAGATAGCCTTCAAGAAAAATCTGTAGAGGGAATTAAGAGTCCGACGGTAAGTATTGGTGTAGCCATTCAATCTGATACAGCCCTGAGCTTTGAAAAGCTGTTAGAGCAGGCCGATGAAGCGCTCTATCATGCTAAAAGCAGCGGCAGAGATTGCATAAAGCTGTATTCAATAAGCGATGAATGTCAGGGTTTCACAAGCCATTCAAATGGAACGATGGTGTAAAATCCTCGGGTATTCAAGGCGGGCTCATTGATCATGAGACGCTGGCTTATAGAACGCTGCGCTTAAATCCTTGATGGGCAAAAATTAACGCAAAACCTAGCGCCAGAATATCTACTAAAACTGTGCTATCAGCATGATTCCAGGCTGTATTATCGCTTAGAGCGAGAACGCTACTCAGCGGAATGAGGCTACTGGTAAAGGCACAAATAATTAAAAGAATTCCACTGGCATCCCGTTTAATTGGCAGTAGTGCGATACCTATACATGCGAAAAATACTAAATAGTAAAGGCTGGTATAAGCCGAAGCTAGAGATTGCCAGTGAGTAGGAAAAAGTTTGGCGGCAGCAATAATGCTGGAAATACCTGCGATGCAGCCCAAGCTTACGCCGATACTAAGGCGATATAAAAGCTGATCCGAGCGAAAGCCTGATTTGTTGCGGTTTTGCTTTCGTTTGGCCTCGATCCAAAGAAGGTTGCCGCTATAAAATAACATGGCTCCAGCCAACCCAAGCACAAGATAAATCCATTGAGTAACACTGCCCCCATAGTTTCCAAAGTGCAGAGCAAAAAAACTGCTTACTGTAGCTTGCAGAGCTTCTTGACGGCCCGGCATATAATCTGTGGCTAGGATCTCTCCAGTAAAGGCGTTCAAATTCACTAAACCATGTCGGGGTCGGCTTGCATGGTGTCTCGGGTCCTTACCCGCGACAAACAGCATATGCTTGGGTTTTTCTCCCCGGCCTTGACGATAATTTAATATCTCAGGTTTAAACTCGGGTGCTGATACCGCGAGATCCTTCAATAATTGATCAATGGGATAGTAGGTGCTATCAGAAGACGGTGCGGCAACAGCGGGTGGCCCAGTTCTAGGTGCTGTTGAATCCTTGTGGATAGTCACCATCTGACTACTATAAAAATAGTCATGCAATGCGAATACCACCGCCGTTAAGGCCATGATTAGGTGAAACGGAAAGCTAAAAACACCTAGCAAATTATGAATGTCTAGCCATTTTCGCTTGAACTTTCCAGCCAGCCTCAGTGCAAATAGGTCTTTCAGTAATGTGGGTAGTAAAATAATTAAACCTGAAACCAAGGCAAGTGCGTAAAGTGCTGAAACAATACCGGTTATAGGCATGGCCAGTTCATGGTCAATCAATATGCCTACTTGCTGGTGTATGGTGTCAATTAGCTGGCCAACGATTGAGGCTTTTTCTTTGCTAACAATGAGCTCTTTATCGGGGCCAAAATCAGCAAAATAATTGACAGCCGGCGCATGATCGTCTGCACCTGGATCTCTCTCTTGCCAGTGCATTCTGGCAGGATACTCGGGGCTGGGGTTTAATATTATGTTGAAGTTCTTGGCGGCCCCTGGATGTTTCTGAATTACAGCATCTATCAAATCCTGGCTTTGTTCAATCGGGGTTATGTACTCCATTTGCAGTGGAGGGGATGCCCAGCGCTGTATCTCTTCCTCAAACATAGAAAGGGCGCCAGCATAAAATGCGATAAATAAGAATAGGCCACTTAAAATGCCTACCCAGCTGTGTACTTCGCGATATACGCGAACGATATCATTTCGAATCATTGTTATTGTCTTTTCAGGCTTTAGCAATAAATATTTACCAGGGCCACACAAATGGCCAGATAGCTAGATTTGCGGCGGTTAGATAACACCAAGCACGTAATCCGCTGCGGAAGATAAAACAGCTACTTAGAATGAGGACCCAGATGGGGGCTATGCTCCACATCAAAAACTGACCTTGAACAGAGAAAATAAATACTGGCCCAAACACTAAATCCATTAATAGCCCGGTTATGGCTACTGTCAGTAAGAAACCTAAAATAATGGCGGCACTCAGTTTGGCTAACCACTGTTTATTGGTATAACGAAAGCGTTTGGCTGAGTTGTCTGCACTCATCATGAACTCCTTCGATCCTCGTTTTTTTTGAAAATAGCGATAAGCAAGGGTAATAGGCTCAGATATAGCATCATCAAACTGACGAATAGAAAAATTGCCGCAGGTTTGCCCATAAATTGCATTAGGGAAATTACGGCAAGCAAAGCCATAACCATAGCCCCTAAGTTCAGCATTTTTGAAGAGTAGGAGTGTTTTAGTAAAAGTTGGTTTGGGCTGGCCAAATAAAAACAAAAAGCCGCTAGCAGGCAAAGCCCGCTAGCAACAAGGAGGAGAAAAGGATCCATTTACTTGAGCCTAGTTGAAATTATAGGTCACAGAAACACCCACATTGCGAGGTTGCACAATGGCGACATAGCCTTCGGGGTTTCTTCGGCCAATAGGTTCCACCACAGTAAACGCTTTTTCATCGAAGGCGTTGTTTAGGAATGCCGCTATTGACCAGTTTTCATAACGGTAGTCTGCACTAAATCGCGCAATGCCATAGTCGCCCGCAACTCGGCCGGAGCTGTTTTCTAAGTCACCAAAGTATTCGGCAACATACTTATAAGAAGCACCTACGTTAAATTCGTCTGAGAACCAATATTTAGCAGACAGATTAGCCGTCACACCGGGAGCAGAATTGAGTTCATTGCCTGTGACTGAACTGTATTCGGCGCCACCGTCTTTGATTTCAGTCTCTAGTAAACCAAGGCCAGCGCGTAGCTCTAGATCGGCGATAGGGCGGAATAAAGCTTCAAACTCTGCACCATAGGTTACGGTTTTATCCATATTGGTGATTGCTCGCGCCGAGTTTAGTGCTTGATAACCGTCATAATCGTTATAGAAGATATTGGTGGTTAAATTGGCTCGTCCATCATCGGTTGATACACGCCAGCTTAATTCATAACTGTCTACAGTTTCTTTATCGTAGTAATAGTATTCCTGCGCAAAGAAATTGAGGGCGCCGCCTGCGGCGTTATAACCCTGGCGAGCACTAAAGGACAACACGTTTGAGCTTGAGATGTCGTATTGCAAAGCCACTTTCGGTAAGAAGATAGTTTCATCAACATCTAATTGTGCAATGATTGGCAGATAAGTGAAGTCACGTAGCTGGGATTCCTTCTCAAAACGACCGCCTAGCGTTACGCTAAATTGTTCGCTAATCGCAAAATCCACTTCACCATAGATGGCTTTAGAATCGTTTTCGTCTTTACCAAAATATGGAAAGGCACCTTCACTCAGAATGTCCTGCTCGCGATCAAAGTAGGCTAAGCCGATAAAGCCACTTATATGATCGCTGTTGTTGCCAAAGTTTAGTTTGGCATCAACGCTAAGGCTGTTTTGATCGAAGCTAAGTTGTTGCTCGCGCGCTGGGTTGGGCTCGTAAGAGTCAAAGCCCCACTCATAATTCATGTAGGCCACCAAGATATCAAAGCTCATGCTATCGCTTATACGAGTATCTAGTTTGATGCTGGTGGTATTGGAATCTGTTTCTATATCGCGCAAAAACGTACGTTTATAAGCCCATGGGTTGGTCGCTGTGTAATAAATACGCCCAGTATCTCCTTGCTCATTATTACGTGAGTGGGTCAACAGAACGCGGGTGTCGTCACTCACTTGCCACAATAGCTTACCTTTAAAGCGAGTGGTATCGATCTCATTTAAAGGGTAGCTAGGCGGGTTACTGGCAAAGCCTGCTGGGTCGGTTAAGGTTTCGGCATCTAAACGCTGGGCGGTAACTCGGAATGCCAAGGTATCATCCATGATTGGCCCGGATAGCATGACTGAGGTATCCACATAGTTCTCTTGATTGCGATAACCTACACGAGCGGCGCCTTCCCAATCGAATGTGGGGTCGGCGGTTTTGATATAGATGGAGCCGCCAATACTGTTGCGACCATTGGTGGTTGATTGCGGGCCACGATAGACCTCGATTTGTTCCACATCCCAAATGCCGGAATCACCGGTTAGGTCAGCAACAAAGGGCTCTGCAACGCCATCGATAAGGGTTGAAACGCGAGCCTTGGCGCCACCAGAAATTGAGTTAAAACCACCTGCGCCACCATTACCTTTTACGCCGCGAATATCTGGTACCGCACCGCTGAGAGACACCACGTTAGCCACATCAGATACTGCATCGCTTACGGTAAAGTAGCGCATGCTGTCTAGTTCTTCCTGGCTGATCACCGAAACAGAAGAGGTGGTCTCTTTCAAAGAGCGTACTTTCTTCTCACCGATCACGGTGACTTCTTCTAACCAGCGCTCACCTTCGGTGGGGCGTTCGGCGGCCTCCTCAGCCATTGCCGTGTTGATTGATAAGCTCAAACTGAGTGCGGCGAGTGAAGAAAAGGTCCTAAGGGCGTGGATTTTACTCATGGCTGGGGTCTTTGTGTTGAATTGGAATAAAAGCATCAATTGCGACTGATTCGTATTTGCATAAATGTTGCGGCGGGAAGTATAATTTGCCGAAAGGACCATTGCCTTTGCATGAGCGTCAAATATCTTTGTTTAGCAAGCAATTTGTTGGGAGAGACCATTGCCAGTATGTGAGCCATCCTTATCGGGCTATTTAAAGCAGAGTGAATCAAGCTGGATGCAAGCTTTGCCTGGCCAAGATTCTGAATGTGGCTCTAACGGTGAGGTCAATCTCAAGTTGCGCGATTTTCAACAGCGCAGTGGTGCTTCTATTACTGTTGAGGATAGTAATATTGGGCCCGATGACACCTTAATTCGCGGGAAGTTTTACAACAGTGACTTGCGCCAAGGCTTGAACTTGCGCTGTAGTAATACCAAAGAGGAGCATGCATTCTGTTCAGATTCTTCCCATGCACCTGGCTTGTCTTGCATTTTCTTCCTGCGCGGGGCCGTTGATGTTGAGATTGGCAATTGCCATTTTGATCTCAAACCTAAAGCCGAACTTGGCGGTATTAGTGCGACGGCGGTATTAAAAAGAGAGAGCGAGTCTTTTAAGCGGATCACTAAACAGGCGCAATATGTTCGCCATTTAGTGGTTACGGCTAGCCCAGAGTGGTTGTCTAGTAGTGGTTTCGAGCAGAGGCTTGGCCCAAAACTCCAGCAGGTGCTAAAGCAGCAAAATATGGCTTCGCGCCAGTGGCATCCTAGCCAGCGGCTGAATCACTTAATCAAAGATATTTTTAGTCCTTCTTTGATTTTGCCTGAACTTATCGATTTACATCTTGAAGCGAGGACTATTGATATTGTTAGCGAAACCCTTACGGCGCTTATTCTAGCTTCGGGTGAAAGCTCGCAGGAGTCGGCTCTTGGGCGCCATGACAATATCAGGCTGCAAAGAGCGCGCGAGTTTATTTTGGCAGACCCTTCACATAATTTGAGCGTTGAGCTAATCGCTAAAGAAGCCGGCATCAGTGCCAGTGGTTTGCAGCGCTTATTTCAAAGGGTCGAAAACTGCAGTGTATTTGACTACGTTAGAAAGATTCGCTTAGAAGTCGCTCACGATAAGCTAGGTCGTGGACATTGCAGTGTACAAGAGGCCAGTATGTTGGCTGGCTACAAAAGCGCCGCGAATTTCGCTACGGCTTTTAAGCGTTACTATGGTAAAACTCCACGACAAGTTTTAATGGGTACGTTATAGAATACCTGGCACACAGCAGTCGGGCGCATACTTATGTGCTTGTCTAGATGTGGCGGTAGCTCACCAAAATCGACCCAAGACGGAACTTCAACTCTGGCTTGATATAAAAAAGGGTTTTAAGCCACCAAGGTAGCTTGCTGTCGGCTTTATAGAGATTCTCGATATTATTTATGCGAGCTGTGGGTACATTACTTTCAAAAAAAGCGCGCGTATCTCGAAAGCCATGTTTGAATGGACTATCAGAGCCGACGGCTTTCACAGATGGGTGTACCTTATCTTTTAGCAAATCTCCGATTACTTCGATACAGGCTTCGTGTTTGGGGAAACGATTGATGAAGGCGTCAAAAAACTCTTTAATTACCTTCTCTTCAAAGTACATAAAAGTGCCTTCACTAATCAGCAAAATAGACTGTTCGGGATGTACTTTTACCTTGTCAAACCAGCTGAAGTCATCGATACCACCTTCAATTTCATGAATGTTTTCCCGTGCTTCTAATAGCTCTTTACGCAATAAATGGCTATCGCGAACATCAATGTTGTACCAGCTTACATTGTGATCGCCTAAACGGTAGCTGCGATAATCTAAGCCGCACCCCAAGTTAATAATTAGTGGGTATTCGTGCTTATTTATAAATTCTTCTACGGCCTTATCAAATAACCGCGTACGTGTGGCTACACCATGAAACATCATGCTTTGGAAGCTCAGTGACATCTTATCCAGATCAGAAAAGTCAATGCTATCGTCCAATACCAGCTTGGCGGCAAAGGTGTCCTTACAGCTATCAATATCATTGATAGTGGCGTGTCCTCTTGCCCATAATGGTATCAGCAAGGTTTTTGGAATGGCGCTTAAAGAATGCATTCTTGACTCCTGATAAGTAGTGCCCCACCGTGTGGATATAGCTATCGGTGGGGCACAGGTTTATGCGAGGGTTAGTTTTGCTGGGTTCAATAGATCTAGCAATTCTTCGCGACTGAGGTCAGTATTTTCTTGTGCTACATCGATAACTGGGCGGCCTTCTTGGTAAGCTTGTTTGGCAATGTCAGCTGCCTTTAAATAGCCAATAATAGGGTTTAAGGCGGTAACCAAAATAGGGTTTCTCGATAAGGCTTCTTGCAGTTTTTCTTCATTTACCTTGAAACTGCTGATAGCTTTGTCGGCAAGTAGGCGGCTACTGTTGCTTAATAGGATTAAGCTTTGTAGTAGATTTTGTGCGACTAAAGGCAGCATTACGTTTAGCTCAAAATTGCCGGACTGGCCGGCAACAGTGATGGCTGTGTCGTTGCCGATTACCTGTGCTGCGACCATTGCAGTAGCTTCTGGTATAACGGGGTTTACTTTGCCTGGCATAATAGAAGAGCCAGGTTGTAAAGCTTCAAGCTCAATTTCGCCCAATCCAGCTAGTGGGCCAGAGTTCATCCAACGCAGATCGTTGGCAATTTTCAACAATGAAACCGCAGTGGTCTTTAGCTGCCCGGATAGCGCAACGGCGATATCTTGCGAGCCGATATGAGCGAAAAAGTTGTCTGCAGGGGTAAACTCCATATCCAGGCGCACGCTGAGTTCCTTGGCAAACATATCTGCGAACTCTGGGTGAGCATTGATACCAGTTCCGACTGCAGTGCCCCCTTGAGCTAGGCTCTGAATCGCGCTTTGTTGAGCTTTGAGCTGTGTAATATTCTGCTTAATTTGTGTGGCCCAGCTATTTAAGCTCTGGCTCATTCTCACTGGCATGGCATCCATTAAGTGAGTTCGGCCTGTCTTAACATGATCATGAACTAATTCGGCTTTGTGGCGGATGCTGTTAGCCAAATGCTCTAAAGCCGGCAACAACTCCTTTTTCAAGCTGACGGCGGCACTGATGTGAATAGTCGACGGAATAATGTCGTTGCTGCTCTGACCATAATTAACATGATCGTTGGGTGATACGGTCTCGCCGCAGATATTACTGGCCATCGTTGCAAGCACTTCGTTGGCATTCATATTTGAGCTTGTGCCGGAGCCTGTCTGAAAGATATCGACAGGGAAGTGCTGCATTAATGTGGTGCTAGCAAGCAGTTCGTCCGCCGCCTTAACAATGGCATCGGCGTGATTCTCGCTAATAACACCAAGCTTTTTATTGGCGAGTGCAGCCGCCGCCTTAGCGTTCAGCAATGCACGAATAAAATTTTCCGGCATGGCTTGGCCACTAATCGGAAAGTTATTAATCGCTCTTTGGGTTTGAGCACTGTATAGGGCGTTTGTAGGGACTTCCAGCTCGCCCATGCTGTCTTTTTCAATTCGGATATCGCTCACGGTTTTCTCCAGTTAGCTGATTGCAGTTAATCCCGGGGCTACATAGTGACTGCACAGTGATAGTTCCTGGCGCAACTGTAACCAACGGCTTCGATCTTGTTCGTTATGGATAAGTTGATGTAATACATGCAAGGGCTGCCAGATCGCATCAAGGCAGCAGCGCCGCCAGTTAGGCGAAATCAGTTCATCCGAAATGGTGTCGAGCAAAAGGTAAAACTGTTGCTCGTAGTGGTTTTGCTGTCTCTCTTTACTGCAGCGGGTACAAGGTCTGATACCTCGCCGATTCGCGCAGCATGATTCCCTATGCAACCATTGATTAATGAGCTGCGGGTTATCAGGCTCTCGCCCTGAGCGAATCAGAGCTCTTATTTCGATGAGCTCTGGGTCTTGAAATGGATTGTTCATGGGCATTTAATCTAATGCGAATGAGAATGGTTATCATTATATGTTTGAGGCTGGGAATTGCAATAGCTTTGTTGGGTTTCGAGTGCTTAAGCTCGTTGGTAGCTGCAATACGAAAGCAGGCATGTAGAAAGAGAGGCAAGGTAGGCAGATGGAGAGATACTGGGCAGACAGAGGGGGCTTAGCCCCTCAAGCGTTCTAATTGGCGCTGTAGTTAACGGGAATTAGCACTTCGTTGCGGCGTAGCGAAGGCAGGGTCATTGGGTGATCGTAGCCGGCCATTATTGCTGGGCCACTGACTTCGATGTTTTCTGACGACAACCATTGAGTGAGCTTATCGCGATGCTCGGCAATGTTGCTGGGGCTGAGTAGGCCATTAAAGCGAATTGCCGCAAAGGTTCGCTGTGGCCATTGCTCTAAATTGACGCTTTTGTCTTTAGGCTTGGGGGCATCTTTGAAGGTGTATGTCGCGGGTAGTACAAAGGACATTTTCTCCTTGCGCTCTGTATCCATAAATACCGGAGCAGTCATGGCAATTTTCTCATCTCCAGCATTACCTCCCGAGATATAGCGAAATAAACTCATAAAGGCGCCACTGTCACGGCCCTGGCTTTGCATGGCTGTGCTTACCAATACGATGTTTTGGTAGCTTCTGATTTCGATATTGCCGTCAGCTTTGAGTAAGTTATAACTCGCTTCTTCAGTGTTAGCTGATACCAAAGAGCAGGCGGCTAAAAATAGGCTGCTACTTAAAATGACAGTAGCCTTTAGTATCTTGACTGTTCTAAACGCAGGGGAAAACGCTGCTGTCAGATTTTCTTTCAAAAAGTACATAATCAACGACCTGGTATTGGAGAGCTCTCAATTGATACGGCTTATATCCAGCAGTAGATTACAATGTGCTTTTATTAAAGCAGCTCGCCGATAGTTTTCAGGCTGGCTGTGCTGAGAAAAGCTTGCATGGCTTTAAAAAGTTTCTGCAAGGGCTTGCCATAGCGGGCTTTAAAATCCGTACTGGCTAAACAAAGCTCCAGCTCATTGGCGGCCGTTAGCTCGCATAAGGAACGGCATTGATATTCGCTAAGAGTGAACTGCTTTTTGGTAAATCGATCACGGTATTGGGGGCATTTATCGGATCCGTCAAATTGGGGGTAGAGAAAGCCTCGATCACAGGCGCCGTACAAATAGAGAAGTGATTCAGCGGGCTCACCAATGACCTGAACAACCTTATGGCGTTGCTCAAGCTGAAGAATAGCTTCATCGAAACCGTCTGTACCATAACAAGCATGAAAAAGGCCTGCCTCACACAGCGTTTGATTGGCACCCCAACTTTGTAATAGTGTTTGGGTGCCTTTGAGATGGTCAAGCAAGCTGCCATTGAGATGTGCAATTTCACCGATACCTAGCGCTTTAAGTTGTTGGAGCTTGTCCATGCTTGAAAATCCTATTTACTTAAATGTCATGCTTCAGCTTATTTTTAGCCCTGCATAAAACTAAATCAGCAGACTATTTTCATTACTCTTGCCAATATCTCGCATTTTGTCCGTCGTCTCAAGCTGAAGTAGCGGGTTGATCTTTACGTAATGTGTTAGAAAATGAAAATTTTACGGTGTAATTGAGGCGGAATCACTGTCATTCCAGTACAGAGTTTTAATTATAGAAGATCAGTACTGCTGCAGTGGAATGATCACTATTGGGGAAAGTACTTTTCGAAAGTGTGATTTCAATATTACAAAGAACTGCATATGAAAATAGCCCAGCTAAATCCTGTTATAACTGGGCTATAAGCACTAAAAACCAATAAATTGAGAGAAGCTTGATACCGCTTCGCGCTCTGTACGCAAGCTGTTAACAGCTTTGCTCTTGTCTGGGTGTCCTAGTGCGAGTCCGGCGTATATCACGTCTTTGTCATCTAGCTGTAAATGGCTGTGTAAAGAGTTGCGAACCATTGCCCAGATCTCCTGCATACAAGTTCCGTATCCCTTGGCGTGGGCGACTAGGCAAACTGTCTGCATAAACATACCAAGCGATGCCCATTGGTTGCGGCCGTGAACACGGTCAATGGTAAAGAAGATAGCTACTGGTGCTCCGTAGAAATTAAAGTTATCGACAGCCCAAGCTTGGCGGGCAGCTTCGTCTTGTCTTTCTATACCCATAAGTTCATACATAGCCTTGCCCACACCAGCGCTGCGATCTTGATATTTTTGCGGCAGATTTTCAGGATAAACCGGAAACTCATCGGCTTCGCCGGCAGGGTTTTTCATTAGTGTATTTAGGGCTAAGTCGGTAGCCGCTTTGCGGGAGTCGCCAGCGAGAACCACAGTGCCCCATGGCTGAAGGTTTGAGCTGGAAGGCGAGAAGCGCGCAATATCTAGTATCTCTTCCACTTCGGCCTGGCTGATCGGAGTATCAAGAAAAGCACGTGTAGAAATGCGAGTTTTAATTGCGTCGATAGTATCCATAAAAATCCTGTGCCAATAGAGTGTGTGATACCTTCATGTTCCTAGGACGAAGGCGGGCTGTAAAGGGTGGTTTGGAACAGTTAATGTGTCAGATGCGATGCGCAAGAGCAGTATTTGTTATACTCCCTTATTCGCTCGCAGAGACTTTGTCTAATCACTTTGCAACTGCAAAGTACCTTGCCACTGGAGATAAAAATGCCCCACTGCATTATTGAACATTCTGAAAACCTTAGCGCTGAGCCACTTATAGAGTCGGTATTCAATACTGTTGTCGCTTCAGGCCTATTTTCAAAAAATGGAGATGATGTAAAGCTTCGGGCGGCTAAATACAGTGGCTATAAAGTAGGCAATAGCTCGAGGGGTTTTGTACATGTTGTTTTGAAGATTCTATCAGGGCGCAGCACTGAGCAAAAAACTGAATTGGCCAAGATAGTTTTAGGTGGCCTGCAAGGCCTAGCAATTAAAAATTGCTCTTTTACGGTGGAGGTGGTTGATATAGATACACCGAGCTATGCGAAACTGGAAAACTAGTATGCGTTTGTGTCTGTTTATTCTACTGCTAGGGTGCTCCGCCTTTGCTCATGCTGAGCTGGGTTTAGCTAAGGTGAAAGGCCTGAACATAGAGTATGAAATTATTGGCCAGGGGCAGCCGGTGATTTTTCTTGAGGCGGGTGGTTCTGCGGGTTTAAGTGATTGGGACCCAGTTGTTGAAGGTTTTTCAAAGCTGGGAACCGTCATACGATATTCTCGACTTGGTAATGGCAACTCACAAAAATTACGCAAAAATTATAGCTCAGAAGAGTATGCCCAAGAGGCATTGTTATTGCTCAAAGAATTGAAAGTCGACGAACCCGTGATATACGTGGCACATTCATATGGAGCCTATATTGCAAGAGTCTTTGCTGCAGCCTATCCCGATAAAATCTCTGCGCTGATGTTGATTGAACCAGCCTCAGAACATGATGTAGATATAATGCGTGAAATAGACCTTGCTCAAGCTGAGAAAGAAATCGCGCAAATCAAACTTGATGATATGGCCAATGGGATGTCGAATCAGTATCTCGACTTTTGGGCTAAACGTCCTTTACCTGATTACCCCGAGATTCCAGATGTTCCTGTGACGGTTATTGCTTCGGTCAAGCGATATAAAAACCCAGCGGCATTATTCTTTAGCGATGAAGGGCGAGAGAAGTGGGGAAAGCTGCATACACAATGGGCCGAATCCTTTCCCCGAGGGCAGGTCGTGCTAACTAACAAGAGTTATCATTATCCGCAGTTCGATGAACCTGAAATGGTGATTCATGCACTGCAGCGTTTGATCGAGAGAACTCCTCATTAGGGGCTCTCTTTTGAGGTTGTGGTTAGCGTTAATGTGCTGGAAACTGTTGGGCTATCGCACGCAGCAGCTCAAAAGTCGCCATCTCTTTATTGCTGGCTTCACCTTCAGTAGTGCCATACTCGGAATTCGCCGATAGCTTTACGATGACTAAATCACGGCTAGGGTTTACATAAATAAATTGGTTGTAGACCCCGATGGCAGAGTATTCACCTTCTTCGCCCTCAGGTATCCACCATTGGTAGCCATAACCTAGCGGAAACAATTCATGAATACCTGGACGCAAGTGGGGGGCTTGTACTGTGGTGGATTTTTCGATCCACTGTGGACTTAAAAGTTGCTTACCTTGCCATAGGCCATTTAAACGATAGAGCTCACCCAGTTTGGCATAATCCCTGGCGGTGGCATTTAGTCCGCCGAAGGCCATTTCAACATTGAAGTCATCGATTAGCCAATAGCCCGGTGAATTCATGCCCAATGGATGCCACACCTTTTCCTGTAAGTAATCTGTTACAGATCGACCTGTTGCCGCGGCCAAAAGCATTCCCAAAGCTTGAGTGTCGGCGGAATTATAGTGATTCACGGTGCCTGGCGTGTTTTCGCTGATCAGGCTGGGTACAAATTCATCGAGTGAGCCACCCATGGCCATGATTCTACCTAAGCGCAATACATCCGAATCAGGGTTGCTGTAGTCTTCATTCCAAGCGGCGCCAGAAGACATTTGCAACACATGCTCAACCGTGGCTTGATCATAAGCCGAATCTTTGAGACTAGGCAGGTAGTCAATAATGGGTTTTTGCACATCGATAAAACCTTCGCCAACAGCTATGCCAATACCGGTGGCGATAAAACTCTTTGCGACGGACATGGATAGCCAGTTAACGTCTGGGCCGCCGCTTAGCCAGTATCGTTCAAAGCGAATCTTGCCTTGATGAATCACCAGTAAGGCAGAGGTGTCAGTATCGCTGATAAACTGCTCGCTGGAATAGCGTGTGCCATCGTAACTAAAATGCTTCGGTAAAGTGATCTCTGTGCCTTGAGCAATAGTATAAGGAGAGGGGGAGGGGCTCATGGTACTAACAGGGAATATTTCTGCTAGGCGGCCAAAGGTTTGATATTGCTCTTGGCCATTAAATAACGACGCTACAAAATGAGCACGTTGTATATCGCGTTTAAAATATAGTCCGGTTGCTATTAGCACCAGCAAGGTAACGCTAAGGCCTATAATCAATGGTTTTTTCATAGTCTTATCCATACTGCATTTAGCCCATTGGGCTTGATCATTTACTTGGCTAAGGTTTAATGTAGCAAAAATGGCCGAGCAAAATTTATGGGCTCGGCCATAAAAGTTATGCGAATGGTCGTATGGAAGACTCGATGACAGATAAGAAAGAACGGCGCTCTCAAAATCTACCCTTTTCAGATCCAAGTCGATATCAACAGCGAGATGCTAATCATTATATTGAGCACGATACCCACAATGAAGTGGGCTATGAAGCGCTGTACCAGCTACCGGGGCAAATTTTACTGCGAGTTTTAGATTTAAAAAGTTGCAGTGGGGAAGCCGCGGCTATCAGCATACCTCAAGAGCAGTTGGTGTTTTGTTTTAAAGCAGCCGGTGAGAATGTGCTGCAAGCAGAAGGTGTGGATGTGCGCTTGGGCCCAGGACACTTTCTTATGGGCTATGGTGGAGACGGCGAGAAAATCACCGACCAAGCCGATGCTGGGCAGCCTTATCAGATGCTGATGTTGGTCTGTCCGCCTAGCGTCTTTAATGATATGCCCTTTGCTATAGATAACGAACAACTGCCCCAAGACATCTTGCAAGCTACTGCAGGAGAAGACCGTTATGTAAGCAGTTATGCCATGGGAACCCAAATGCTTGCGGCTGCGAAGACCTTGTTTGAGCAAAAGGAAAGAGGACCATGGAATATGGCTTTCTTGCAGGCTAAATCAACAGAGCTGCTATGTTATGCCATCGATGAAATAGGGCGGCAAGAATTGCAAGAGCAATGTAAGCAGGTTTCGCCTAGGGAGCTAGAGCAGATACGTGAAGCCCAAGATATTTTGCAGTTAGAAATGCAAACTCCACCAACACAAGATGAGTTAGTAAAGCGCTTAGGCATTGGTAAAACTCGTTTAAAAAACTGTTTTAAAGCCGTAGTCGGCTGCTCTATGAGTGACTACCTCTTATCGCTACGCATGCAAAAGGCTCAGCAGCAGCTTCATATTGGCGATCTTTCTGTAACTCAGATTGCAGAATCTATAGGCTATGAGCACGCCGGTAATTTTGTTGCAGCCTTCAAGCGACGTTTCGGCACCACACCAAAAGCCTACCAAAAGGCATTGCAATCCTTAGCTGACTGATCTCTTTTTAGCGGGCGCTATATCGGGTCTACTTTATGCATATCTACGGATTTGACCATATCCTTGGTAGCCGCTAAATAGGCCGCCATATGTTCTGAATTGGCGTGAGCCAAGAGGGCGTCTTTATCTTGGTAGCATTCCTGCACATAGAACATAGCGGGAGCCTTGCGATCTTGATAGAACTGATAACGCAGGCAGCCAGGCTCTTGGCGAGTAATCTCTTGGGCTTTATGCATCTCGGTTTTTAAAGCATCAATACTTTCTTCATGGGCGCTGACGCGGACTAAAAGGTTAACTTCTGACATTTACTGCTTGCTTAATTTGTTGAGTGAACGATCGATCGATAATATTATTTGGACGCATCAAAGGCAAGTGCGGATTGATATTAGCTTGCCTCACTCCTGCCTCTGGCAGGCTCTTTTGCAGTGTTGGAAGTGTGGTATTGCTCAACATTGAACGATTTAGCTTGCGATAGGCTATATGCATACTGTTCTTGCAGCTTGGCTGTTATTGGAACGTGGGCTGTTTTTAGAACGCAGGCTATCGGAACTTCTGATGGAACCTCAGGTATAAGTACTTCAGGTATCGTTATTTCGGCAAATATGAATAAGGGTTAATCATGTATAGAGAATCAAGGGATTGCTTTTTGGGCTTGTGTTTAAAAACAAGCGTAGTGTTGTTTAGTGCCGCATGTGGTTTCGCTTCTTCTTTGTCGCTCGCCGCCACAGACCCTTGGGGCTACTGGGAAGCGGCTGATAAAGGCGCGATAGCGCAAATCTATCCATGCGATCAAGATCGCCAAAGCCTTTGCGCAAAGTTACTGTGGATTAAAGATGACCCAGATGGCACGTTACTAGATAGCAATAACACAGATGCTCAGTTACAGCAGCGAACGCTTACGGGTTTGGTATTTGTTGATGGCGTCGCTTTTAAAAAAGCAGGCAAATGGTCTGGTGGCAGCATATATGACCCTAAATCCGGCAAATCTTATAAGGCCAAGGTTGAGCTAAAGTCGGCTGACAAAATTAAGCTGGGTGGATGTATTGCGTTTTTATGCGATAGTGAAACTTGGAGTCGAACCTCGAAGCCTATACAGAGTAAAGAATAGCTGCTATTTATGGCTAGCCAATAACTATTAGGTTCAACCCCAGCACTTGGGTGGGGCTATTCTGCTTGCCCCACCAATTTAATTACTACAATGTGGCCCTTTTCCACATCTAGGCCGAGTGAGGAGCAGTCGTTACTAAGGGTATCAGTTGCACCGCGTACGCTTTGACCAGTTGTTTTATTGATGCACATTACTGATATTGGGTTAATTCCTAATACGGTGCTTCCTACAATGGATTGGCCCTCGGCAAACTTTAGTGACCCCCTTAGAGCTGATGTTCCTCCTTCGCAATGCTGAACAAAGTCCACATCTAATTCACGCAGTGAGCCATCAAAATTATAACTAAGTTTAGTAACTGTAAAGTTCCCTGTTGACCTATTGCAGCCGCGTCCGTCACCTGTGAAGCTCAGGCCAGCTTCAGTACTTTCTTGAAATGGGTATCGGGTAGCATTTGGGTAATGTCCGACTTTAAGAGTCTCGCCACTAGGTGGGGCAATGTCAAAATTCCACCAAAGCCCTAGTTCTCTAGGGGGGTTGTTTATGGATAAAGAAATTCCCCCGTCAGAGTTTCCACGATAAACAAATTCAGCTTGTGTGCTAGAGATTTGAAATTTTTTCCCCTGGCCAATATAGTCGCCCGTATCGCTATTGATATTTAGCAAAGAGCTAGCCCAGCTAGAATATGAAATCATAAGCGATAAAAATAATAAGGTCCGTATCATAGTAGTTTCCATCTGATTTATTTAGTGACGCCTAGTCTGATAATGGCTTTTTTAGTTAGTCAGTTTTTGTTTCACAATTGAAAAATTCTGACCAGCAGTGTCAAAAGAAAGGGTGGCGGTGCTTCCTGAAAAAGGGAAGTCGTCGACTTCTATTTCTTTTTTCAAATCACTAAAGTACTGAATTTCTCCGCTTTTATTGTTGGCGGTAAAAGAGGTGAACGAATCTTCTGCTAAAACTTCATATTGGGAGCCTGATTTCTTCAACAGCCTTATGCGATGCAGGCCATTGCCAAGATTGCCGGAGTAAAAAAGCGTGCTCCAGCCAACCCGCTGAGAGCTTTGATCTTTGTTGAGGGCTGCAAGGACATCAGGCCTGCTTACGCGGCTTGTAGGGATGGGAGCTTCATCATCAATTTTAATAAATAGCTCAATATCTTCTGAAGCGCTTTCTGTATTGTAGTGCCAGCCACGAATAGATATAACGCCTGTTGCATCTTGGTTTTTATTCGGATATTCGATTTTAATTGCAGGTGTTCCGTTGATGAGGCTTCCATTATTAATGCTTTTGGGGCTTCCGCTAAACCATTGGCGCTTTGATCGAGTTTGCTTTCCGCTAGCATCTATTTGACTAATGATGGAGAAATTCTGTTCGGCGGTGTTAAAAGCTAGCTCTACGCTCGAATTAGCATATGGAAAATCATTTACCGTCACATGTGGGTAAGATTGGTTGATATACTGCTTTTCAGACTGTTCTGTAGAGCTTTGAATGGTAAAGGCAGTAAATGTTTCTTTGTTGATAAGAACCCCATCTTCACTGTAAATTTCCAGCTCGTGTTGTCCATTGCTTAGATTGCCCGAATAAAACAAAAGATTCCAACCAATCGGCGTTGTAGAGTTATTGATCTTCATTGCCTTGTAGACATCGGACCGAAGATTTCCGATGTTTATCTCAATTGGTGCTGCGTCATCAATTTTTGCATAGATAGCAGGTTTCTTGGCCGACTTCAGAGCTTGTTGCTCATCCTTGAACCAACCTCGTAACTGAACTACTCCAGAGATTAAACGATTTGATTTAGGGGTTTCCAAAGACACATTAGGTACATTGGCAGTTTTCCCGAAATCGAAGATGCACGACTGACCCTGGCAGTCATCGAAGTTCACTTCTACTGAGCAAGATTGCTGAGATTGCGGCAAAAAGTACATGTTACCTTCTAACTTCCCATTGCAGCCTGTGATAGAGGTCAAGTTCGCGTTTTCGAAAGGGATAAGTTGAAAGATTCTGCGATTAAGGGAGTCTGTGTTAATAGCCTTTAGAGTTCCAGGTCCGTTGAGGGCGATGCTACGTATATCCAAGCTATGACTGCGCTGATTTTTATAGTCAATAGTGTTTTTGCTATTTCCTCGATTTGATAAATTACTAGTGTAACTTCCAAATAGTTCATTTTCTGAGATATCAATCCGTACACCCGCGGCCGATATTTCTTTACTTAGGTTACTTGCTTGGCTGTATATCTCATTGTTCTGTAAAGATATGGAGTACATGTACTCCGCAGCAGTGTGTTCAGGTAGTTCGCCATTAAATGCATTGTGAGCGAGTAGGACCTCACTGCACATTGAGCAAAGATTGTTGGGTATCTCTCCGCTTAGTAGGTTATTGCTAAGATCCAAAAAACTAATGCGAGCACTTTGACTGAAACTGTCAGGCAGTACTCCCGTAATCTGGTTGTTGGCAAGTTTCAGGGTTAGCAATGCAGCTTTGGGCGAATTGCTGAAATTCGGTAAATCTTGATTTAACTGGTTATTACTTAGATCTAGATAGTTTAGTGAGCTGGCCTCAAATAAGCTTCGAGGTAATTTACCCTTAATCATGTTGTGAGATAGAGAAACGCGTTCTAAATTGCTAATAAACCCAATGTTTTCACTAAGAACCCCCTGAAGTCTATTATTATCGGCTATCAGTGTTTTTAAGTAACTGAGCGAATTTATCGAGTGTGGCAGATTGCCATCCAAATTATTGTTGGGTAAGGAAATGCTAACTACTCTATTGTTCTCTACCTTGACTCCAAACCAGTTTTCTATCGGCAGGTCACCCCAGTTTTCTTGTTTGTGCCACGTTTGTCCGTTTGTGCTGTTGTAAATATCTACTAAGGCAAAACATTCCTGATAACTGACTTTTAAATCTGAATTATTACAAATCTGCGTGTCTAGCCCAGCAACAGCCTGGGTCGATATGCTTGCTAAGCATGTAAGGAACACACCTAGGGGGTTATTCATGCTCAAGTCCTTCTGAATATGTAAGGTATAGTTAATTCTAATATCTTAACTTAGGCGCCATTCAAATGGAAAGCAGTTCAATGTTATTTAATGAAGTCGCGTACGCTAATTTTTGTAGGGGCAGGGTGACCGTTTGCGCGAGCTAATATGTAGCTGACTGCCTAAGGGACTGTGATGGTCTTACATGACTGAAACCTTCAATATTCGATGAGGAGGATAGCCACTATTTATTTGGCCGCCCATAGGTTATAAATTGCACAAAGTTAACCTGCTGTTTATGCCCAATAGCTGCTATAGTACAGCCTTCGAATCAGAGCTGGCCTTTGCTTAAGAGCCTGGTTAGCCTCCGAGCTTTACCTCTATTTAAATACCGAGAATTTCATGCCGTTTACCTCACTTGGCCTTTCAGAGCCAATTTGCCGCGCTTTGAGCGATCTTGGCTATAGCAAACCGACTAGCATTCAAACACGAGCGATACCGGTGGTATTGCAAGGTGAGGATGTAATTGCCACGGCGCAAACCGGTACGGGTAAAACGGCGAGTTTTGTATTGCCGCTATTAGAAGCTTTTCAAGCCAAAGAGCCGATGCGTGGAAAGCGGGTGCGCTGTCTAATACTGAGCCCCACTCGTGAGCTGGCCGAGCAGCTACATAAAAACATCCAGCAGTATGCTCGCTATTGCGATCAAAGCAGCATGGTGATGGTAGGTGGTGTGGATTCAGGCCCGCAAAAAGAGGCCCTAATTAAAGGCGTGGACTTTTTGGTGGCCACTCCTGGGCGCTTGATCGACCTGCTGCATCAACGTGCGCTGTATCTGGATGAGCTTGAAGCATTGGTGATCGACGAAGCCGATAAGATGTTGGATATGGGCTTTATCGATGACATTAATAGAATCATCGAACGCACGCCAGAAGACCGACAGAGTTTGCTGTTTTCGGCCACCATGCCACCGCCTGTGCGCCAGTTGGCCAAATCGACGATGTACCGGCCCAAGGATATCAGTATTGATGCCCAGCATCGCGGTGCCGACACGGTAGAGCAATGGTTGGTCGCTGTTGATAAAGATACCAAGTCGACATTGCTAAGCCATCTGATTAAAGAAAACGATTGGCAGCAGGGTTTAATTTTTATCGAAACGAAACATGGCGCGGCCAAGCTAGCTGAGCAATTGGGTAAACGTGGTATTGAGGCCGAAGCTTTTCATAGTGGTAAAAGCCAAGCCTCTCGTGAACGTGCCTTAGAAGAGTTTAAAGCTGGCAAGCTGCCATTTTTAATCGCCACCGGTATTGCTGCACGCGGTTTGGACATCGAAGCTCTACCTAGAGTGATCAATTACGACCTACCTTTTGATAGTGATGAGTTCATCCATAGAATCGGCCGTACAGGACGAGCAGGGGCCAAGGGTGAGGCCGTTAGCTTATTGTCACTAGATGATTTTAAAAACTTATGCGCTATCGAAAGCCGTTTAGGACACATTATCGAGCGTCGTGAAATAGAAGGCTTCACGCCTCGAAAAGAAGTGCCAATTTCGATACTCAATTATCAGCCGAAAAATAAACCCAAGGCTAAACCCAAAAAAGATCGTGCCGGTAAACAGGGCGCTGATTTCAAACCCGCTAGTAAGGGGCGAAATAAAAGCAGCCAAAATGCATGGTCTAAAAGCTCATCTACTGAAACGTCTCATCAAGGTGAGCCGAGCTCTAGAACATATGATTCTAAAAAACCTAAATCTAAAAAGCCATTTAACCCTTGGCTAAAGTAGTGATTATTCGGCTCTTAGTTGGGGGGGCGAATTAAGTTTGCCCCTAGCATAAGGCCTTGTTAAGCTAAATTCATAACTTGCAGCACAATGGCGAAGCCCTGTGTTTAAAAGGATGTAAGCAAAACTATGGATTATTTTGCACCGCTTTCACGACGCATAAAGGCCCTGATGATTGATGGCCTGTTGATAGCTTTTTGGTTGTTTCTGGCTATTTTTGTAATCTCCAAGTTGGGTATCAATAACAGCAAATTGGAATCTTTATTGATACTTTTTGTTGTTGCCTCGATAGAGCCGTTGCTGCTAAGTCTGACAGGCTCGACAGTTGGTCAGCATCTCTGTGGAATTCGCGTCCGTCGTATTGATAGTGATAAGAAGTTAAATATCTTTCTGAGTACTATTCGAACCTTATTAAAGCTTCCTTTGGGCATTCTTTCATTGGCAACGGTTTCTGCTAGTAAGCGTCACCAAGGTGTTCATGATTTTATCTGTCGTAGTATTGTGGTGCATAAGAGCCCTGAAAGCGCTCCTGTTACTGAGCGATTAAAAGCGCGCGTAAAGGATACAGATAATTACCGCTACCCATCAGTCATTCGTAGGGTTTTCATTATATTTCTGTACCTACTAATTAGCATTGTTGCGGTTGCCATATTGTCGGCGCTACTAATGTCAGAATCTTGCTTTGAAGGCTATAGCTGCAGTGATATCGATGGCGTAATCAATATTGGCCTTAGTGTATTGTTTTACATTAGTGTGTTTGTGATTATTGCACTTGCTTGGCAGGCCCGATTGTGGGGGTGCAGAAAGCGTGCTTTAAAAACAGAAGAAGGTTCCAGTTAGCACTCTTAGTCCTGTTGTCTTGTATGGGTTGTATGTCTCGAAAGAGGGGCTTGGTAGCCACAAAATTTCACTTTTAGCCCTATCAGCTTCCTGGCTATCTGATTAAGCTTGTAAATCTGAGTCTACGCCTAACGGAGCTTAATGATGACCCACTTAAAAACCCTGTTTTATGTATTGCTTCTTGCCTGCTTTACCTCTTTTCAGTTCGCCAATGCTGATGATAGCAAACAATCCCAAAAAGCCATTTTGATAACAGGGGCTAGCTCTGGTATAGGGCTTAGCATGACCAAATTGTTATCCCAAAACGGTTTTTACATTTATGCTGGGGTGTTGCATAAAGAAGAGATGGCAGCACTAGATAAGCTGGAAAACGTTAAGGCCGTTCAGTTTGATGTGCGTAATCAAGCGCAAATTGATGCCGCTGTAAAAGTCGTGGAGGGCGAAGGTAAGGGCCTATATGGTTTGATTAATAATGCCGGCGTTTCGATTTTCGGTCCAATGTTGGAGCTGCCCGTAGAGCAGGTAAAGTATCAGATGGATGTTAATGTTTACGGGCCAATGCGTGTAAGCCAGGCCTTTGCCCCATTAATTATGCAAAGCAAAGGGCGTATTGCTACCACAGGCTCTATAGCGGGTATTCTGTCACCTCAGTTTATGGGAGCGTACAGCATGAGTAAGCACGCCATCGAAGCTTACACCGATGCCTTTGCCCAAGAGATGGCGGGCTTTGGCGTTAGTGTGCATGTGATCGAGCCCGGTAATTACGGCACTAACATTGGTAATGCTGCAAAAAAACGCCTGCTCGATATGGACTACTGGCCAGCGACTACGCGTTATGGCAAAGCGCGCAGCCATTTGTTAGGACGTTTAGATCAAACCGAAAAAGGTCCGGATCCAATTGATGTTGCCGAGGCGGCCTTACAACTTATGCAATCAGAAAATCCAAAGATTCGCTATATGGTAACGGCTACGCCCGCGCAAGCCGAGATTACTCTTAGGCGTCAGCTTAGCAAAATGCTTGAGCTAAACGCTCAGCAAAAACATGAATTGTCTCGCGACCAGTTAATTAAGTTGTTGGATGAAGAATTAGGCAAAAACCAGAAAAAGTAACTGGCTGAATAGCTGCTTGGCGGTACATATGCCGCCAAGCATTTTCCGCCAACCATTATTGGAGCTGCAAATTAACTAGAAAAGCACTTATTAATCCAGGTACCAATATCCTGAATTTGCTCCATCACCACCTGATGCTCCATGGGGTAGGTCTTCCACTCAATGGAGTAATCATATTTTTTCAAAGTCTCTACTGCGTGCTCGCCTAAATCTAAAGTTACCACCGGATCATGGGTGCCATGACTGGCAAAAAAAGGTGTTTGTAGATTAGCGTCGCTGCGCTCTTGCTCGAGCTGATCGGTAAAAACCATATAGGTTGACATTGTCAGTACGCCGGCAAGCTTATGTTGAGTGCGTAAGGCTGTGTAGTAGCTGATAACGCCGCCTTGGGAGAAGCCGGCAAGAATTATGTTTTCTGCTGGAATTCCTTGAGCAATTTGCTCATCGATTAGTTTCTCCACCAAAGCGTAAGATTCTTCAATACCTTGGCGATCTTGTCTTCCTTCGATGGTCATGCCTTTAATGTCATACCAGCCAGGCATTTGCATGCCACCATTAATGGTAATAGGGCGGTTGGGCGCTTGGGGAAAGACAAAGCGTATGGTTGGGCTGTCATTTAAGCCCAAATGAGGGACTACCGGGGGGAAATCATTGCAAGAGGCGTCAAGGCCATGTAGCCATATAATAGCGTGAGTAGCGGCTCCATTGCCGTGAGTTAGTTCAATTGACATAAGGTATACCTGCTGCCTGTCACCCCGAAATGGGTTGAGTGTATTCAATAAAAGTTGGTAGTAAATGATACAGGGTGCGGCAGGAGTTTCCCACTTCATGGCCTATGTTTTTACGCTTGATGTTTGAGACTAACAAAGTGCTAGCTCTGCTTTTTGCATATGACAGGTAAACAACAATACAACTGCAGAGGTCTATAAGCCATCTAAAGCTAATATAGCGATTTGAAAGCGGTTCCACTTTCAGATGATGACTTCCTTAAACGCCAAACAAAACGGTCACTGCGTCCACGTATTTGTGGGGCAAAAACGGAATCAGTGCGCGGGTCGTCTGGGTTGGAAAGTATGTCACTTGTCGAATGTAAAACAAAACCCGCTTGAACTAGCTCAGTCATAACTAAGCTGTCGTGTATTCTATGTAGGCTTCTGGTTACTTGATCCCTATCTTTTGGATGTGCATGGTGATCAATAACCAATAAACTGCCGCCTGGCTTGAGTAATTTGAACAGACGGCGGTTCATTTCCTGCCTATCTTCACCAGTCCAGTATGTATCATGGTAGTAGAGCACCATCCAAATTTGGTCGACTTTTTCAGGAAGTTGAATATGATCCAATTGTTGAACCGAATATTGAACGTTTTCACGAAAATCGAGCTTTTGATAATCTGAAAAAAAGTGTTTGATTCGAGGTAAATGCTGGAATGCTCTAGCCGGATCTACAGAATAAACGGTGCCTTTATCGCCGACAACCCTTGATAACAATGCCGTGTAATAGCCTTCTCCAGGAGTGATCTCTAGTATTTTATCATTGGGCTTTACGGTAGAGAACAGCAAGATATCTAATGGCTTTCTATGCGAATCTCTCGCCTTTGCTGTCGCGAGACGAGTAGAGTCATTGACAGCCGCATGCACGGATTCATATACCGTAGTATCGATAACGGTATAGTCAGCGCTGCTAGCATAGCTGTGTACGCTAGCGTGCCCGATAACAAGTAATACGATAATGGTAAATTTGAACATGGTGATCTCCTGTTCTGAGGATATGTATGGGGCCGCAGCAGTAAGTGGGAGAAGCGCTGTGTATCGGCTTCCCCTTGTAGCGATGATCTAATCTCCTAACGCTGAGGCTCGGACTGAAAAGGAGAGTTTTGATCTAAAGAGTGGCTGGGTTCTAAATTATTCTTCTCAATGGAGTTTGTGTGTTCATAAAGTCGCCCAAGCATAGAGCCTAGCGTAGCCCAGCAAGCGGCAATTGCTGCGGCAATACATGAAATGGCAGCCAACCCAAGGCCTATGCCATCGCTTAACAGAGCAAAAATAGAACCACTGACAGCATCGCCTCCACGATAAATGACTACATCGATTACCGGTTTAGCTTTTATTCGCTCCTCGTAACTGACCTCGGTGAATAACATTTCACGAGCAGGCCTAGTTATAGAGTAATTCCCGACACGCCGCGCAACTTGAACTGCGAGAAGAATCGTCACCCAGGGAGCGAGGGCTAATAGCAGCATGCTTAGAAACATAAGAACTGGAATGCTACTAAGAGTTCGACCCATCCCCAAATATTTAATCATCCGGCTAGTGAGAGCAAAGGCGAAGACAAAGGTCAATAAATTTACGACCCAATCTATTCCGCCTAGTATTTGGGTGCGTTGTACCCGGCTAAATTCCGCTAAAATGTTCTTCTGTTGAAAGTACATAAATGAATTTAGAAACACATACAGCAATATAAAAGCAGCAATATAGAGAAGGTAGCGATTGCTGAAGACATCGGAAAAGCCCTTCCACCAGGTGCCTCCAGCCACGCGATTTATATCGGTAGGTGGAGTGGATTCTTCAGAGTTATTATTGCCTTGAATTAAATATAGGGCAAAAGGGATGGCCAGTATCAATGTCAATGCAGCGAGCAGCATTAATTTATCCAAGCCGATAATCGCACTGAAAAACAGCGGGATTGTAGGCCCAAGAATTGCTCCAGCACTGGCTCCTGCACTGATAAATGGGAAGAGCCGTTTACTCTGACTTTTTGTGAATATAGTACTCAAGAAGCTCCAAAATACCGAGAGGTTCAAAAGACTGAATACGGTCACCCAAAGATAGAAGCCCTTCTCTAGTAGCACCGGGTCTTCCAGGCGCGGGGAAAACACATAGAATAGTGCGAAACTTGCAGAAAAAAACACATAGATAATAGGGGCTAGGTGTTTTAATTTCATGCGAGAAGCCGCTACTCCGTATAGTGCGATCACTCCAGTCGCCAGAAAAAACTGAATATTCCACAGCATGCTAAGTTCGGAGTCGCTCCAATCGCTGGCCATGGCGTCGCGAACTGGGCGTAGTATGAAGTATGATGCCATCAACATCAGTGCCATTAAAAATGCCGCTAATGCTGGCTTTTGTTCGTGTGGCCTCATGAGTGTTAGTGAATAGATGTTCTTCTTGATAGAGTTCATTTTCTAGCCTTTGCCATCAGCTCTCTTAGCATCTCAACAAGGGACTCGTCATTTAAGCTGAATTCATGATCTTGGTTGAGTTCAATGACTTTTTGCAAAGAACGCTTGATTGCTAGGTTTGCCTCTCGTTGGTTTGGGGTAACCATATAGCGCAGCTTAGTTTTGTCGGCACTCATAAAATTCAGTACCGCGTTGGCTACGGGAGTTGGCTCGGCGTGATGTGATCTGTCTGAAATTACGAAGGAAGCTAACTTTTCAATTTCTTTTTGATACTGGGTTGGTCTCTGTCCTTGGCGAATAGAGTGCAGTCGCTTTTCCATGTTTTTCATGATGTTTGAGCGAAAGTTTCCGGGCTCTACAATACTCACTTTTACTTCGAACTTTTCCATTTCCGCAGCAAGCGCCTCGGTGTAAGCCTCCATTGAATGTTTGCTCATGCTGTATGGGCCGAATAACCTTCCTGAGAATAGTCCCGAAATAGAACCGATGGTGGTTATTCGGCCTCGGCTTTTGATTATCAGCGGCGCAAAAGCTTTATTGACCTTGTAAGGCCCCATGACATTGACATCATTTATAAACTGCATATCCTCTTCAGAGACTTCTATCAGCGGATCGTAGATAAAAACACCTGCATTATTGACTAGCCCGAATAGGCCTCGCCCTTCTTTTTCAATCAGTTTTACTGCAGAGCTTATGTCGCTATCTTTAGTGACATCCAGCCTTACCCCTTGCATATTAGGTAATTGGCTTAGAGCGGTGATGTCTTTTTGTTTTCGGGCTCCGGCATAAACAAAGTAGCCCTCTTCGGCAAGTGTATGTGCTATTTGCTTTCCGATTCCTGAGGAGGCTCCGGTGACCAGTATGGCTCGTGTCGAATTGCTTTTGCCAGCCTCTTGGGCGAATACTATGGCGCTAGCACCGCTTAAAAGGATAAGGCTTAAAAGAGTTAAAATACGAATACAGTGTGGCATGGCTATCTCCAATAAGGTAAGTAAAGACAGATCATAAATGCCTTGCTACTCGGCGGTGAGTTTGTAGACGAAACCAAGCCTAGTCTCGCTCAACAGTGACTGAGGCCGCCGCTGGGGCCTTATCGACTTGTTTGCGGGGTTTATCGACGCAACCCCCATACTCGGCGACAAGTCGTGCCAGTTGGTCTTAAATTGGTTATAGTTCTGCTTTATATTTCAAGTCCGGTTTTTATAGTGCATAGATCTTCAGATCAATCTCGAAAACGATCCTTATTAATCGCGTTTTGGTCGGTTGTCTTCTTGGTGAACCTAGGGCCAGAATGGCAGCGTTACTCCTCGATTCGTGAGGGGGTTGAGGTCGCCGGCTTAGCGACCGTATTACAATGGTTTGTCGCTTTGGTGGCGCTGAAGTTATTGCTACCTCGATTACTCGATAAAAACCGAAAGCTTGCTTTTGTAGTTTCTATAATTGCTACAATGTTTTTGGCTTCTGAAATCTACATTTTGGTGAGTTATCTATATCTCGAAAGCAACTACCCAGATACCTACGGGGCCTTTTATTTGGCTAATTTGGCTGATCTTTCTATTTGGCAGAGATTGGGCCTCTCAGGAATGATCAAATATATAATACTTGGTAAATGGCCAATGTTATTGTTTCCCTCTGCCTTGTTAATTTCTGTGAGTTTTTACGAGAGACAAAAACATATATTGGAATTACGAGAGCAAAAGCAGGTGGCGGAGCTGCGTGCCTTGAAAGGCCAGCTCAATCCGCATTTTATTTTTAATACTCTGAACAATATATACGCCTTGGCCTTGTGTCGATCGGAGCAAACGGCTACAGCAGTGGAGAGGCTGTCGGGGATTTTGGATTATGTTTTGCATAATGCGCATGATAAAAGCGTATTACTGGACAAGGAGATTCAGATGATCAACGACTATATTGCTCTTGAAAAGCTACGTTTTGGTGATCGAGTAAATGTTTCCTTTAAACATAATGTGGATGGCCTCACGGCTGTTGCCCCTTTGCTTTTTCTGACGCTCGTAGAAAATGCATTTAAACATGGTGTTAGTCAGGAGTTAAAGCAATCTAAAATCGATATTATCCTAAACGCTGACAGAGAAAAGGTCTGCTTTAGTATAAGTAATTCAAAACCCAAGGTTTTCAAGTCGACTGAAAGTAGCCCTTCTATAGGGCTGAAAAATATGATGAAACAGCTCGAATTACTGTACCCAGTCCGCCATAGTTTACAAATACAGGAAACAGAAAATAACTACAGTGTCGATTTAACTATTCAGTGGGATGATGGATCACGATGAATGATTGCTATAGCTGTTTAATTGTTGATGACGAGTCGCTGGGTAGAGATCTAATTGAAACTCACTTACAGAGATTTCCGAAATTTAGTATTGCTGCCAAGTGTTCTAGTGCAATTGAGGCCAGTCAAGTACTAAGTGAGCAATCCGTTGATCTTATGTTTCTGGATATTGAAATGCCGGTCCTCAAAGGCACCGAGTTTTATTCAAGCCTGTCTCGCAATAGGCCCAGTGTTATTTTTACGACTGCGCATAGGGATTATGCGCTGGATGGATTTGAGCTTGATGCAGTAGACTATCTGTTGAAACCCATCACGTTCACGCGATTCTTTAAATCCATAGAGCGGTTTTTAGCACAACAAGATGTTGTTGCATCGGGCCGAGAAAAGCTCGAAGGGCATCTCTTTGTACGTTGCGATCGGAAAGATGTTAGGGTTAGTTTTTCTGATATTCTGTTTGTAAAGGGCTTAAAAGATTACATCGAAATTGTGACGCCGATAAGAAAATACTTGGTTAAAAGTACTTTGTCGTCATTTTTAGACAGGCTGCCCGTTTCATTTATTCAAATCCATCGTTCGTATATAGTGAATTCAGATCATATAACGGCCTTTACCAAACATGATGTGGAAGTTGGCGAAGAAGAGATCCCAATCGGTAAGGCATTTCAGGGTGACTTGAAGCGTATACTCTAACAGCTTATCGCTGCAGCCCATTAAGAGATGAAAGAGATGTAAGGGATGTAAGGGATGTAAGGGATGTAAGGGATGAGGGCGACATTAAAGGTACGTTACTAAAGATCTCTGGGGGCGGAAATCCTATTTGCCGATAATGGCTGCGGTATGGGCAAGAAATTTCTGACCAAGGTGTTCGTGCTGTCTTATGGCTCCAGTTAGGCCGCTTTGCCGTTAGCATTTCCATGCGTCAGTGGTTCTCTAGCGTCAATAAATCTACCTGACTAAACTGGAGAACCGTTAATATTGCCATATTGAGCAATTGACATATGGAAGCATTAAGTCGCTTATTTGTACTTACATAGCACTAAAACCGCCATCCATTAATAGGGCATGGCCAGTCATATAGGTATTGGCAGGGTCGCAGGCGAAGAGCATACCGCGCACAATCTCCTCTGGCTGAGCATGGCGTTTCAAGCACGTGTCAGCACCGATACGCTTAATAGCGGTATCTCGATCTTTAACACCCTCTAATGCTCGATCGAACATATTGGTTTCGGTAACACCTGGGCAAATCGCATTTACACGAATATTAAAGCGGCCATATTCCACAGCGGCCGATTTACTCATCCCAATAACAGCGTGCTTACTTGCGGTATAAGCACTACCAGCGGCAAAGCCGTTTAAGCCCGCAATGGAAGACACATTCAAAATTGCACCAGATTGCTGTTTCAACATGGCCTTAACTTGATGCTTCATGCCTAAAAATACACCTCGCACATTGATATTCATCATGCGCTCAAAGTCTTCTAAAGGCATATCTATCAACGGCGTTCCTTCAGGGTCCAAGCCCGCATTATTAATAGCAACATCCAGCTTGCCAAAGGTAGCAACAGTTTGGCTGACAAAGCCCTCTACTTGGCTCTCTGAGGTGACATCGCAGCTTTGATAAAAGACCTCGCTACCTTGCGATTGCAGCTGTTCAGCAAGCTCTTTTAGCAAAGTTTCATTGATATCGCTCAAAGCTAACTTTGCCCCAGCTGCTGCAAACTGATTTGCAGCCTCACGTCCAAGGCCTCCGCTGGCGCCAGTGATAAGAACAACTTGATTTAGAAACTGTGACATTAATAACCCCCAAGAAAAGATCCAAGTTCTGCTTTTATTCTATCGTTGTGAGTCGATCAAGCTAGGGGAGATTGTTACCAATAAAATGGTGTAAATGAACAGCCAAGAGATAGGTTGGGTTGCTTAGCGGGGAGATCGACCATAAACAAACGGCGCTTTCTAATAAACTAAATTGCTTTGCTAGTTTTATCATTGGTGTTTTCCAGACTAATTCATACAGTTCTTCCCTTGTCAGAGTTTGTGTGACTTTCACCGCTAATTACTCCTAGATCTCGCTCTCTATTCTGCCTGCTCAGTGGCTTGTATATGCGCACAATAAGTGGTTCTATACGCTCTCTATTTTTACAGTAAACGGTGGAAATACAGAAATGGCGTCTTCCCTGGTCTCATGGATAGAGCCGGCAGATTTGTCAGCATCAGAGGGGACTCTAGAAACAGGCCAATTCGGGCCTATTGCTAGTGCTCTTGATCAGCCTGAGTTTGGTCAAGTAGAGCCTGATCAAATAGAGCTTGATAAAATAAAAAGTGATCAAATAGTCCTCATTTATGATCGCAGCGCTGCCAAAGTCTTCGCAGCGTGGCTTAAAAAACATACCGTTCGATCCTTGTATTTACACCGGGTAAAACTGTCATCCTCAAGGCATTTTCCAGATGTTAAACAGCCAATGCTAAATAAATAAGCATCATGGCAATGAATGCATGGCAATGAATGCATAGAAATGAATGCATAGAAATGAATGCATAGTAACCTAAGAATTATGGAGACCAGTCGTTAAATGGCTAAAAAAGCAACAAAAGCAGTAAAGAGCTTTGAAGAATCCCTCTGGGATAGTGCCAATAAGCTGCGTGGCAGCGTTGAATCCTCCGAGTATAAGCACATCGTACTCAGTCTGATCTTCCTCAAGTTCATCAGTGACAAATTCGAAGAGCAACGCCAAAAGCTAATTGATGATGGCAAAGAGCCCTTTATTGATATGGTGGAGTTTTATACCCAAGACAATGTCTTCTACCTGCCAGAAGAGGCCCGTTGGTCTGCGGTGATAAAGCAAGCCAAACAAGACGATATTGCCCTCAAGATTGATACCGCCCTGCATACGGTTGATAAAAACAACAAAGCTCTGGCCGGCGCACTGCCCGATAACTACTTCTCCCGCCTGGGGCTTGAGGCCAATAAGCTGGCTGCGTTGCTCGATACTATTAATAATATTGATACCCTTGCCAACGAATGCCATATGAGTGAGGAAGATCTGGTCGGCCGGGTGTACGAATACTTCCTGGGTAAGTTTGCCGCCAGCGAGGGTAAAGGTGGGGGAGAGTTCTATACGCCGAAGTCAGTCGTAAGCCTTCTAGCTGAAATGCTCGAGCCCTTCGAAGGTAAAATCTACGATCCCTGCTGTGGCTCGGGCGGCATGTTTGTGCAATCCATCAAGTTTGTGAACAGCCACAACGGCAACCAGAAGAATATTTCTATTTACGGCCAGGAATACACCAGCACCACCTACAAGCTGGCGAAGATGAACCTGGCCATTCGCGGTATTAACGGCAACCTGGGTGATGTTGCGGGCGATAGCTTCTTTAAAGACCAGCACCCAGACCTAAAAGCCGATTACATTATGGCCAATCCGCCCTTTAACCAAAAGCAGTGGCGTGCCGATAGCGAACTCACCGACGACCCGCGCTGGAGCGGCTACACCGTACCGCCCACGGGCAATGCCAACTACGCCTGGATTCTGCATATGCTCAGCAAACTTAGCGAGAGCGGCACCGCGGGTTTTGTGCTGGCCAACGGCTCTATGAGCTCCAATACCTCCGGCGAGGGCACCATTCGCAAAGAGATCATTGAAAACGATCACGTCGATTGCATGATCGCTCTGCCGGGCCAGCTGTTCTACACCACGCAAATTCCGGTGTGCCTGTGGTTCCTCACCAAAAATAAAAAGGCCGACAGCAAACGTGGCTACCGTGATCGCCAAGGCGAAACCCTATTTATCGACGCCCGCCAAATGGGCCAGATGGCCAGCCGTATTCACAAAGAGCTGACCACAGAAGACATCGCCAAAATTGCCCAGACTTACCACGCATGGCGCGATGCGCAGGATAGCGCGAGTGCCGGAAACGCAGGAGCAGTTTCCGGCCGGGGAGAGCCATACGAAGATGTCGCGGGCTATTCAAAGTCTGCTTCATTGGAAGACATCAAAAAGAACGATTACGTCCTCACCCCTGGGCGCTATGTGGGTGCCGCCGAGATTGAGGATGATGGCGTGCCTTTTGAGGTGAAGATGAAAGAGCTTAGCCAAAGGCTCTATGTGCAGATGGAAGAGGCCAAAACCTTAGATGATGCAATTCGTAAGAATCTGGAGGTTTTGGGTTATGGGAAATGAGTGGCCAAAAATTACTTTTGGTGAGCTCTATTCAGTTCCATCAAGGAATGGACTCACAAAACCGAAAAAAATACGCGGTGAAGGTTTCAAGTTCATCAATATGGGGGAGATATTTGCCTTCGACCGTATGCTTAACATTCCATGTGACAGAGTGCCATTAAGCGATAAGGAAAAGTCGAGCTCTTTGGTTGAGTCTGGCGACTTACTTTTCGCTAGGCAGTCGCTGACATTGGATGGTGCGGGAAAATGCTCAATATTCTTAGGTGACGATGAGCCCGTAGCTTTTGAGTCACATTTGATAAGAGTTAGATTGAACCATGAGCTAATCGACCCGCAATTTGCCTACTACTTTTTTAACAGTCCCCTTGGCAAAGGAGAAATGTGGACGATTGTAGAGCAGGGTGCTGGACAGGCCGGCATTAGGGGGTCGGATCTAATGAATCTAAATATTCCGTGCCCAGGTCTTAATGATCAAAAGCGGACAGTGGAGATTTTGAGTTCTTTAGATAACAAAATCCAACTAAACCGCCAAACCAACCAAACCCTAGAAAAAATGGCCCAAGCGCTATTTAAAAGCTGGTTTGTGGATTTTGATCCGGTGATCGATAACGCACTGGAGGCGGGCAACCCCATTCCGCCCGAACTTGAGGCGAGGGCGAAACAAAGAGCTGAAGTGCTCGCCCAGGCACAAACAGAGGCCGGCAAGCTTTCTCAAGAGAACGCGAACACCGGCGAAGGCGACAACAACCCGCTCGCCTACCTAAGCCCAGAAATCCGAAAACTGTTTCCTAGTGAGTTTGAGGAAGCTGAAGGGGCGGGCTGGGTGCCTAAGGGGTGGAAAGCGGGGGATTTAAGTTTTATTGCAACTGCGCTCGGTGGTTTTGCTTTCAAAAGTAAAGATTTTTTAGATGAAGGCAAGGCTGTGATAAAGATAAAAAATATTAACGCAAGTAGAGGTGTTGATATTTACGATGTAAATAGAGTGTCGGATGAAGTCGCTTCGGCAGCGGGCGGATTCTTGCTCTCAGATGGTGACCTAGTTATGGCGATGACTGGTGCAACAGTTGGAAAGTTTGGTGTAATCGTCTCTGAGGATGGGGAGAGCTACTACCTTAACCAACGGGTTTGTAAGTTAAGCGCTAGGTCTAAGGGTGGAAATGCTTTTTTATATTCAGCTCTCAATAACCCAGGAATTGAAGAGGCAGTTGTTAGTTCTGCTCAAGGAAGTGCGCAGCCAAATATTAGTGCTTCAGGTATTTTATCAATATCGATGGTTGTCCCGCCTGAGAATCTTATCGAAATGTTTAATTTTGAGCTTTCTTCTTTATATCAGAAGCGCATTAATCTAACGAGGCAAAATTATAAGCTCGCCAATCTCCGCGACACTCTCCTCCCCAAACTAATCTCAGGCGAACTACGGCTCCCATCAACAGCCAATACCGAACCATCCTTAAAGGCCACCACCCCATGATCGACCTTCACGCCAGCAAAGCACTGTTTGCGAAATTGCCCGTGGATGATCAGGGGCGTTTGCCGATACAGCAGGCCAGCCACTACATAGTGCAGCGCGAGGTTCCACTAGCGGTGAACCCCCTCAGTGGCTGGCAGGCCCACTTGTTTACCTTGCAGCGCCGTCAGTGTGTGTTGTGGGTACACGGGGCGACGCGCTTCCCCTTGTTTATGTCCTGCCTGAGCAAAGCGGATTTTAAAGATTTACAGTGGCGGTTTGTCGATACCTTGATGAACACTTTACTTAAAGCCGGTGCGAGTGACTGGCAGATGCAAACCGCTGACGCCTTGTTGCAACCTTTACAGATCGACAGCGTCTGCGACCGCTCGATGCAAGCCACCATTAATCGTATGAAAGGCGATATAGAGCATTCGCTCTACTATCACGAATCGAAGGTCGCCGATCTGTCGTCTTACCGCACCGGCGCATGGCTGGCCGATCGCCCCACCAAGGTAAAAGGGCAAAAAGATTATCTGTGGCCGCAACAAGAAATGTTGGCCTTATTGGATAAAGCGGCATCGAGCCTGCTGGACTGTGGTAGCTTGCCGCCGACTGAAACTGAGGCCGAGAGTGAGGTGATAGACGATAATGTGGTGTCACTCAGTGCCTATCGCGAGGAGCGCAAACCGTGACCCTTGGAGGGCACGCCAGTACAATTTGGAAGCAGGGTGAATTAGAGGTAGCCCAGTGTGTAGGTTTTATCAGAGGGGCCTTTGGTAGAGGTGTTTTGTAGGCGTTTTACGCATTTGCGTTATTAATATTGGCCACCGTTTTACAGGGATAAAAATGGAATGATCAAGTTTACTGAAGCACAGCTGGAATCGGCGATTATTGAATTGTTGGCCGTGCAGGGCTATCCCCACGCCAGTGGAGAGTCCTTACAGCTGAAACCGGGCGAAGTGCTGATTAAGGAAGACCTACGCGCTTATCTGCGAGCGCAATATCAAAGCGACGATATTAGCGAGTCTGAAATAGACGGCATTATCAAACAGCTTGAGTTGTTACCGGCGAGTGATCTTTACGACAGCAATAAGCAGTTTTGCAAGTGGCTCAGTGATGGCTTCATCCTGAAGCGGGAGCCCTCAGCCGATAAAGAGCAGCACAGCCAAAAGGACATTTATATTCAGCTGATCGATTACTCCGACCTAGCTATGGTTCAGCATTTGGTCGTTGATGAAACGGTTGAAGAGCACGAGCACGCAGCAACGCTCTGTGTGGCTGAGCAAGCTGGCCGTTATTCTGTTGGCAGTGCAGCGGCTACTGAGAACCTGGCCAGTGACTCTATAGACAGCAATAATATCTTTAAGGTGGTGAATCAGCTCACCATTGAAGGAGTAGAGCAAGATCGCATCCCCGATGGCATTCTCTATATCAATGGCCTGCCGTTGGTGGTGTTTGAGTTTAAAAGTGCTATTCGCGAAGAGAGTGCCAATATCGAACACGCCCATACCCAGTTAACGGTTCGCTACCGTCGCGATATTCCCCAGTTGTTTGTCTATAACGCCTTTTGCGTAATTAGTGATGGCGTTAATAACAAGATGGGCACGGTGTTTGCGCCTTACGAGTTCTACTATGGCTGGCGTAAAATTACGGGTAATGAGTCGATTGATAAGGACGGTATCGACTCGCTGCATACTATGTTGCAGGGCCTGTTTGATCAGCGCCGCTTACGTGAAGTGATTCGACACTTTATTTATTTTCCTGATAAATCCCACGAAGAAGTAAAAATTATCTGCCGTTATCCACAGTATTACGCGGCTAATAAATTGTTTGAAAGTATCAAGCAGCATCAGAAACGCCCGGATGGTGAAGGCGGCTTTGTTGGCGACGGCAAGGGCGGTACTTATTTTGGTGCTACTGGCTGCGGTAAGAGCTTTACCATGCAATTTCTTGCTCGCCTGCTGATGAAAAGTGTGGAGTTTGAAAGCCCCACCATTGTATTGATTACCGATCGCACCGATTTGGATGATCAGCTCAGTAAGCAGTTCACCAATGCCAAGAGCTATATTGGTGACCAGATTGTGGAAAGCGTCGAGTCACGGGCCGATCTTCGGGCCAAGCTCCAAGGCCGCCAAAGTGGGGGGGTATTCCTCACCACTATTCACAAATTTACCGAAGACGCCGAGCTACTGACTGATCGCTGCAATGTGATTTGTATCAGTGATGAGGCCCACCGCAGCCAGATCAATCTCGACCAGAAAGTGACGGTGATTGACGAAGGCCCTAATAAAGGCGTGAAGAAGAGCTACGGCTTTGCAAAGTATCTCCATGATTCGCTGCCCAATGCCACCTATGTTGGCTTTACTGGCACACCGATTGATGCCACCTTAGATGTGTTTGGTCAGGTGGTGGATAGCTACACCATGAGCGAGTCGGTAAAGGATGAGATTACCGTTCGTATTGTGTACGAAGGCCGGGCAGCTCGTGTGGTATTGGAGAATGCCAAGCTTAAAGAAATTGAAGAGTATTACGATCAATGCGAGAAGGATGGCGCCAACGAGTACCAGATAGAAGAGAGCAAGAAGGCCATGGCCAATATGGGGGTGATCCTAGGTGATCCCGACCGTATTCGGGCGCTCGCTAAAGACTTTGTAGAGCATTACGAGGCCAGAACGGAAGAAGGCGCTACGGTGGCGGCTAAGGCGATGTTCGTCAGTAGCTCGCGCCACATTGCCTATGCTTTTTATCAAGAATTGAGAGAGCTGCGCCCAGGGTGGTTTGAGGTCAAAGCCTGCGTAGAAGGTGAAGAGCTCACCGAGCAAGAGCAAAAGGATATTAAACCGAGCGAGCGAGTTCGCTTGGTGATGACCCGCGGCAAGGATGACCCGAAAGAACTCTGGGATTTATTGGGCACTAAAGACGACCGTAAAGAGTTGGATCGCCAGTTTAAAAAGGCCAAGTCCAACTTCAAAATCGCCATTGTGGTGGATATGTGGCTCACCGGTTTTGATGTGCCATTCCTCGATACCATTTACATCGATAAGCCGGTGGCTAAGCACAATCTGGTTCAAACTATCTCCCGTGTAAACCGCAAGTTTTCCGGAAAGTCTAAGGGCTTGGTGGTGGATTACATCGGTATTAAAAAGGCCATGAATCAGGCGATGGCTAAATACTCCAAGACCAGTACAACCGATTTTGAAGATGTTCTGGCCTCTTTGGTAGAGGTCCGTAACCACTTGGATCTATTGCGTCAGCTATTCCATAAATTCGACAGCAGCGATTATTTTAGCGGCGAACCAGTAGCACAGCTTAACTGCTTGAACAATGCGGCCGAGTTTGCGATGTCCGTGGGTAAGCTGGAAAAGCGATTTATGGGCCTGACCAAGCGCCTCAAGGCAGCTTATGATATTTGTTGCGGCAGTGAGGAGCTAAAACAAGCTGAAAAAGATCACGTTCACTTCTACCTAGCCGTGCGCTCCATCGTTTATAAACTAACCCGAGGCAATGCGCCAGATACCGCACAGATGAACGCTAAGGTGAAAGACATGATCGCTGAGGCGCTGAAAAGCGATGGGGTTGATGAAATTTTTAAAATGGGCGAGGGTAATGAAGGCGCTATCGATATCTTCGACGATGACTATCTGGCCAAAATCGACAAGATCAAACTGCCCAACACCAAGATTGAGCTACTCAAACAGCTATTGGCTAGAGCCATTAGCGAGATGAGCAAGACCAATAAGATGCAAGGCGTGGATTTTAGTAAGAAGTTTAAGACCTTGGTAGAGAAGTACAACGAGCGTAAAGAAGACGATGTGCTGGTGGGTGAAGTATTGGATGACTTCGCCACTGAGATCGTCGACCTCTATAGTGAACTGCGCGAAGAGATGAGCTCGTTCGAGGATATGGGTATCGACTTCGAAGAAAAAGCCTTCTACGATATCCTCAAGTCCCTAGCCGTTAAATATGATTTTACTTATCCAGAAGGCAAATTGGTCGAGCTGGCTAAAGAAGTCAAAGAAGTGGTGGATGATAAAGCTCAATACCCCGATTGGAATAATAAGGCAGACATTAAGGCCTCACTGAAGGTAGACCTGATTATGTTACTGCATAAATATGGTTATCCGCCAGTCGCCAATGATGATGCCTATAAAGAGATCTTTGAGCAAGCGGAAAATTTCAAGAAAAATAGGTTGGCAGTGCCTCAATAATTAATATCCGGATTTAAATATGTCAGAAGAAAATATTGATAAAGATGTAGAAGGATTGGATGAACAACCATCTGAGTCGTGGGGCGATTATCCGCTAGATACAGTGTTTGTTAGAAAGGATGCGCGAACCGTTGGTGACGTGGTTAATAGAATTAAGAAGGGGCGCTATAAACTGGATCCTGAATTTCAGCGGGATTTTGTTTGGTCCCCGTTGCAGCAGGCTAGACTTATTGAGTCCAGCCTTATGCGTATACCTCTTCCCGTGCTCTATGTCGCAGAGGATACTGATGGAAAGATTATAGTTGTTGATGGTTTGCAGAGGTTGACAACGTTCTTTAAGTATTTAGAGGATGAGTTCTCATTAAAAAATATCGGAAGTAATGATCCTGATTCCTTGATAAGAAATAAGAAGTTTTCAGAGCTTCCAATACACCTGCAGGAGCGAATCGAAGATACCCAGTTGACCCTTTATATTTTAGATTCTAAAGCACCAGAAAGAGCCAGGCTGGATATCTTTGAGAGAGTGAATAGCGGTGTACCACTGACTAGGCAGCAAATGAGAAATTGCCTTTATTCGGGGCCAGCTACTAGATGGCTTAAGAAGGCATCTGAGGATGAGTCTTTTCTGCATGCAACAGGAGGGTCATTGAAGTCTAAGTCAATGAGGGATCGAGAGGTTATTAATCGCTTTTGTGCATTTTATATACTTGGGAGTGAGGGTTATAAGGGGGACATGGAAGAGTACCTCGCTGAAGCGTTGTCTACGATGAATCGTATGAGCGCTGAAGATTTGGGAAGAGTTTTTGAGGAGTTTAAAAATGCTATGGATTTGAGTGCAACTCTATTTGGCAAGCATTCATTTAGGAAGTCGCTTGCTAAAAGGAATGGGGATAATTCTAAATCAGTTTTAAATATATCCTTGTTTGATGCGTTGGCGGTTTCTCTTTCAAAGAATTACTCCAAACTTACTGGGATAGCCAAAGGCGACCTGGTGGGTCGTGTGGCTACCCTGTTGAGCTATGACACCTTTATGGACTCTATCTCACTGTCGACGAACAACTCCAATAAAGTTAGATGTCGACATGATTTGCTTGAAATGGTGCTAGGCAAACACTTAGAGTCTGATGTGTCTCAGATTGTTTTCTATGACACACTAAAAACCCTTCTTCCTGTTTATAGGCTGGATTTTGAAGCGCATAGATTATTTATCTTATCAGGTGCGGTAAATGGCGCGTATAGGGAAGTTTCAAAATATACTGATTGGAGTAAAAGGGATGATCTGAGATCTGAGTTTCAGTCTAAATGTATTGTGTTGTTAAACAACGAAGGGGCTTCTGAATCTCAAGTCAAGATGGTTGCTGCTTCTTTGTTTAGTGAGGCCAAGTCTATAAGTTAATTCTTATTGGTTGTCGAATATTTCAATGGAGGTGTTTTGTGTTAGATGGATTGATGGTTGAAAATTTTAAGTGTTTGAAGAGGCAGTTTGTCCCTTTGTCTCCTTTGACATTGCTGACAGGATTCAATGCTGCTGGAAAATCCACGGCTATTCAATCTGTTTTGCTTGGGAGCCAAATGGCGAGGACGGGGTCCGGCTGTACAGGTGTCCCTCTGAACGGGGATTTGGTGAAATTAGGCTCGGTAGGAGACGTTCTCTGTCAGTTTGCTGATGAGAGAGAAGTTCGATTTGAGTATAGCGCTGCATGTTCAAAGTCTCGTGTAAAGCTCGACGCATCTGAGCGATCTAAAACTTCATTGTTAGTTAAGCCCGGAAGCTCTTTGCAGGAAGATAGTACTATCAATTCTATTTTAAGAAACGTGATCAATATTAGTGCTACTCGTATCGGAACACTTGATGTTTTCCCCTCTCCAGAGAATCTCGAACCTGTGTTTGCAGATGTAGGTGAAAGTGGACAATTTGCTCCATGGTGGTTTGATCAGCACTCTGATGAAGATGTTTGCAAAGAAAAGGCTCACCCTAGTGAAAAAGCTCTTATTCTGAGGCGTCAGTTCAGCGCTTGGGCCAATGAAATTTTTCCAGGTAGTGAGGCAAATACAGTAAATATTGAGAGGACACCACTTGTTAGACTAGAACTTAGAACTGGGCTGCAAGACCAATGGAAGCGGCCAGCTAATATCGGATATGGATTGACCTATGCGTTTCCGATATTGGTAGCTGGACTGCTAGCAAAAAAGGGTCAAATATTAATCATAGATAGTCCGGAAGCTCACCTGCACCCACGTGGCCAATCAAAAATAGGTTTCTTTTTAGGGGCTATGGCTGCAGCAGGCGTTCAAGTCTTAATCGAAACTCATAGTGATCACGTATTGAATGGTGTCAGGTTGGCTGTGGCCAAAAATGTAGTTCCTAAAGGTGATGTTTCAATTCATTTTTTCTCGTCCTCGTCAGATGATTTTGATCCCTCAGCTGTGGTTACCTCGCCAATAATAGACAGTGAAGGTAATCTTAGTGAATGGCCTGAAGGTTTTTTTGATCAATCAGATAAGGATCTTGCTGCATTGAGTGGGTGGGGGTAAGCAAGCAATATGGAATGGATTCTAAATGATCTATCGTTAAGTCATCAGTTTGATAATGTTGATGACTTTGTTGAAAAAATGTCGGTTTTCTTAAAAGCTAAGACTAGTGATAGCTTGCTGAATAAAAACGTACTTTGTCCACGGCAACTAGGTTCGGTTGAAGTGTTCGAAGGGCTTACATTTTCTCATGTAGTGTTGAATTTGGTGTCAAGGAATCTGCGGGCTCAGATCTTAAGCTGGGTTAATAAAAATGGTCCGTTTTGGTCTGATAATAGAGTTGATAATCCGGATGACTATTTTGAATATGGTTCTTTAGATGTCACTGATCAGGGGTTGGGGGAGTGCGCTAGAAGGGAAATAGCGGAGTTGGATGTGACTTCATTCAGCTTCGATGGAGACTACAGCAAAAGCCCTCTTGTTATTCGTCATGGATTGGAAGAGGCGTCTCTAGGGCATTATGATATAGAAAATATTTGGGGAATTGATAGCCTAGTTGTTGCAGCAAAGGAGTCATTGCCCAAACCTCGTAACTGGGATGAGGCTATTGATCGTGTGAAAGAGCAGTGTCCTCATATTAAGCTTTCGGGTCTTGTTAATGAGCAAATGTCACCTGTACCATTTAGTATTGGTAATTTTGAGAGTATTTGTGAGCGCTTTCGAATCTTGAGGGAATATCTAGATAGTAGAGATGCTAGTGGCAATCATACTGAAGCCACAAATGTTATTCTTAGAAATTTCTTTCAGGGCGATAAGGCGTGGTTCTCAGGTAGTTCAGCTGATGAATGCAGAACTTTTTCTGAAAAACTGAGTTTTATTGACTTATATGATGGAGAGAAGAAGTTATTTCCGTTTCATGGGAAGATAAAGACGCCTCAACTAAGGATTCATTTCGAGTGGCCAGTTCCTGCCGATAGGTCGGAAATACAAGTAGTTTACATAGGCCCTAAAATTACTAAGCGTTAGATGAGTTCCCGAGGCTAGCTATAAAGCCGGGCTATTTCTCCGGCTTTATAGCAACTATTTACAAACTTTATTCGCCCTCAATAAGCGTAAAAATCAATCCATATACTCTTCAATACTCGGACAAGAGCACACCAAGTTACGATCACCATACACATTATCAATACGGTTCACTGTTGGCCAAACCTTATGGTGCTTTAACCACTCGGCTGGGCGTGCGGCGATTTCACGGCTGTATGGGCGATCCCATTCGGCGGCCATAACATCATCTTGGGTGTGTGGGGCGTTATTTAGTGGGTTGTTATCCTTTGGATACTCGCCAGATTCTACCTGGGCGATCTCCTTGCGGATGGTGACCATGGCTTCGATAAAGCGATCCAATTCTTCTTTTGATTCAGACTCGGTCGGCTCGATCATAAGCGTGCCCGCTACTGGGAAGCTCATCGTTGGGGCGTGATAACCGAAGTCGTTTAAACGCTTAGCGATATCTTCTTCGGTAATACCGCTGGCCTCTTTTAATGGGCGCAGATCCAGCAAACATTCGTGGGCGACAAAACCGTTTTTGCCTTTAAACAAAATAGGGTAGTGCTCGCCTAACTTCTTAGCGATGTAGTTGGCGTTCAGCATGGCGTATTGACTAGCCATTTTCATGCCTTGACGACCCATCATCTTAATATACATATAAGAAATAGGCAGAATAGAGGCGCTGCCCCAAGGTGCGGCCGAAACCACACCATTGGCTACTTCTGTGCCTGGCACTGGTTGTACCGGGTGACCGGCAACAAACGGCGCTAAGTGTTCTTTCACGCCGATAGGGCCCATACCTGGGCCACCGCCGCCGTGTGGAATACAGAAGGTTTTGTGTAGGTTCAAGTGAGATACATCACCACCAAAGCTACCTGGGCCAGCAATACCTACTAGGGCATTCATATTGGCGCCATCAACATAAACCTGGCCGCCTACGGAGTGAATTAAATCGCATAGCTCTACGATTTCTTCTTCAAATACACCGTGGGTGGATGGGTAGGTCACCATAATGCAAGAGATACGCTGACCATATTCTTCTACCTTCGCGCGAATATCATCCATGCAGACGTTACCGTTGGCATCGCACTTGGTTACCACGACTTTCATGCCGGCCATTTGTGCAGAAGCTGGGTTAGTACCGTGAGCTGAAGAAGGAATCAAACAAATATCGCGATCGAATTCATCTTTGCTGTGGTGGTATTTTTTGATGGCGAGTAGACCGGCGTATTCGCCCTGAGCACCGGAGTTAGGCTGCAGGCTTACGGCATCGTAACCGGTACATTCTTGCAGCATTTTCTCCAGCTCTTCAAACATCTGCTGGTAGCCTTTGGCTTGATCGATCGGCGCGAATGGGTGGATGCGACCAAACTCTGGCCAGGTTACTGGAATCATTTCGGCGGTGGCGTTTAGCTTCATGGTGCAGCTGCCCAGTGGAATCATCGAGTGATTCAGAGCGATATCTTTACTTTCCAAACGCTTCAAGTAACGCAGCATTTCAGTTTCGCTGTGGTAGCGATTAAATACTGGGTGGCTCAGGATGGCATCGTCACGCACTAGCTCGGCTGGAATACCTTCGTTGGCTTCAAGCTCGGCTTCAATGGCAACAGCATCGATAGCCTGACCAGTGATGACTTCCAATAGCTCGCTTACATCGGCCAGCTTAGTGGTTTCGTTCAAGCTAAGGGTAATGTGCTCTTCGCCTAGCTGACGCAGGTTGATTTCTTTAGCTGCAGCGCGGGCTAGGATATCAGAACGGTTGTTGGAGGTGCTGTCCGCTTCGATGGCTAGAGTATCGAAATAAGTATCGTGTACCAGCTTAACACCCGCTTGTTCCAAGCCTTTGGCTAATACAGTCGTTAGGCGGTTGATACGATTGGCGATACGACGCAGGCCATCTGGGCCGTGGTATACCGCGTAGAAGCCGCTCATTAGGGCCAGTAAAACTTGCGAGGTACAAATATTGGAGTTGGCTTTTTCGCGGCGGATATGTTGCTCACGGGTTTGCATGGCCATGCGGTAAGCTTGTTTGCCGCGGGCATCGATAGAAACACCAATGATACGGCCAGGGGCGGAGCGCTTGTATTTTTCACGGAAGGCAAAGAAAGCAGCGTGTGGGCCACCAAAGCCCATCGGTACACCAAAACGTTGGTTGGTACCTACCACCACATCGGCGCCCATGCTGCCTGGTGATTTTAATAGCACCAAGCTCATGATATCGGCGGCTACAGTAACCAATGCATCGGCGGCGTGCGCCTGATCGATGATGGCTGTTAAATCTTTGATCTCACCGCTGGTGCCTGGGTATTGCAGCAATACACCAAAGTATTCCAAACCTTCTAGATCGGTTTCAGGATTACCCACTTTGATTTCAAAGCCGAAGTGCTCGGCACGGGTTTCAATCACCGCAATGGTCTGTGGGTGAGTCGCCGCATCAATAAAGAAGGTATTGGATTTGTTCTTCTTCATCTGGCGCTTACACATGGCCATGGCTTCGGCGGCTGCAGTGCCTTCATCCAACATAGAGGCGTTGGCGATTTCCATACCGGTTAGATCCATCGCCATTTGCTGGAAGTTAATTAAGCCTTCCAAACGACCTTGGGCAATTTCTGGCTGGTAAGGGGTGTAGGCGGTATACCAACCTGGGTTTTCCAATACATTGCGCAGGATAACATTAGGTACGTAGGTATCGTGGTAGCCCATGCCAATGTAGCTTTTGAATACCTGGTTTTTATCAGCAATCTCGCGAATTTCCGCTAATGCCTGTTGCTCGCTTACGGCATCAGCCAGATCCAGGGCATCTTTCTTCAAAATGCCATTGGGTACGGTTTTCTCGATGAGCTCTTCAACAGTGCTTACACCTAGCTCGGCCAGCATGGCCTCTACTTGGGCGGAATTGGGACCAATATGGCGGCTGATAAACTCATCGTGATGGGCCAGGGTCTGATACGGAGTAGCGGACATAGACATACCTTTGTGCGGCGCAATCGCTGCTTTAGCTTCATCTTAGAAGCTTTCAGCAAGGCGCAAATCTCGCCCAGGCCAGTAACGGCGGGCGTTTGGGTGCATGGGGCCAAAATGGCGATTAAAAAGTGGCGGCAATTTTAGCAAACGGGTTTCCTATAGGGCAATGGAAATTTCCTATAGGAAACAGCTTGTCCATAAATTGACCACACAATGCAGCTTTGCCCGATAATTGCACTAAATTGGTACTTTGGTATCAAAATAACTCATGGGAATTACAATTATTGCTTAAGCTATAGCCATATTGGGCGATAACCTTCAATGTCTTAATAAAAACAGGGTTTTTGATTGGAAAGCGCCGCACTTGCTGATTGGTAAGGAGCAGTAGCCGCACGATCATTTCCTGCGATGAGTGGCTAAAGCCTTGATAGCAATAATAACAACGACAGATAGATCTTTGCATAGCTGCATGCCGCTGCAGCTTCTGCTATTGCTATGTACTCTGTTTGTTTCTAGTCATTCCTACGCTGTTTCCCCGCAAAGCACGCCCTTATCCATTGTTGAGGAATCTTCTTCACCTTTAGATGCCATTAGCTTGCCTGCGACAGATATCACTCCGCCACATAATCTGCCGGATCTCGGCTTGCACGATATGCCATCCCTATTAATCGGTGCGGTTGCTGCGGCTGTTGCGCTTATTTTGCTGATTGTCGTGCTGGCCTTTATCAATTTGAAAACCAGCCGTCAGTGGGCCTTCTTAGCTGGAGTGCTAGTACTTCTTTTAGCTTTGGAAGCGTGGTTAGAGCACTATATTTCCTACCGCTATGAGCAGGATGAGCGTGCCAATGTTGCAAGACGCTTAGATATGGTGAGAGCCAATCTTGATAGCATCTTAAACAATAATCTATCGCTTATTAAAGGGATGGGTATCGCGATCGCGGCAAACCCAAAGCTCAGTAAGGATGATTTCAACTCCTATGCCAAAGAAATTTTAAGAACGGAGACCTTACTGCTCAATTTTGCCGCCGCCCCCAATTTTCAGATTCAATACGTTTATCCCTTAAAGGGTAATGAATCGGCTGTTGGTTTGGATTATATGCAGCAGGCAGAGCAAAGAGATGATGTGCTGAGAGTAGCACGCCAGCGACGCATGCTTGTTGCGGGCCCGATTGATCTCGTGCAGGGTGGGCAGGCCTTTATTGGTCGTGCGCCGGTATACTATGTCGATGTTCAATCTGGCCAAGAGTTGTTCTGGGGGATAATTTCATCGCCGATGTTGGTCGATGAGGTATATCAGGTTGCTGGCTTAACTGAGTTAGCAAAATCCGAAAAAATAGCTATTCGTAAAAAACGTTTTAGCGGTGGGCATAGTGCGGTGTTTTATGGTGATGCCGCTATCTTTGACAGTAGCCCCGTGGTTAGCGAAATGCTAATTGGTGCCGAAATTTGGCAGTTGGCTTCAATACCCAGTAACACCCCTGAAAATCTACCCCCGGCCCTAAATAGTTTACGTTTGGCATTTCTGTTCTTGGTGATGATGGGTGGGTTTTTATTGCAAGTGCGTATCCGTCAAAGTGATGAACGCAAAAAGCTGATTTCTGCTTTGCGTTACCGGGAGCGAATGTTAGCGCAGGTAGGGCGAATCGCCAGTGTAGGTGGCTTTGAGTACGAAAAGGGTAAGGGCTTTGTTTATTGGTCGCGAGAAGTGTTTAAAATTTTAGGAGTACCTTTTAATAAGGGGCCGCTTAGCGATACCGAGTTTTTGGATATTATCGAAGCCGAGTGCCAGGAAAAGGTTATTGAGTCTGTACGTCAGCTGAGTCGATCGGCTTGCGAGTCCTCCCTAGAATTACAGCTTAACTTAGAGGATGGCCGTAAAAAGTGGGTTGCTATACAAGCCTATTCCGAGATTCACTTAAACGGCCATGTGAAAATTAAAGGCGCCATTCAGAACATTACTGAACGTAAAAAATCTGAGCTGACCATCTTGCGTCAGGCCAACTACGATACTCTAACGCAACTGCCTAATCGGAGTTTGTTTGATAGTCGCTTGGTTGCTGCTGTGGCGAGTGCCAGTAGAAGCGGCGAAAAATTTGCCCTATTGTTTATTGATCTTGATCGTTTTAAAGCGGTAAACGATTCCTTAGGGCACGCAGTGGGTGATCAATTGCTGCAGATAGTGGCTGGCCGCCTAAGTGCTTGTACTCGTGAATCCGATACACTTTCGAGACGCAGTGGTGATGAATTCACCTTGATCGCCAGTCAAATCAAAGATGCGAAATGCGTAGATATTGTTGCACGAAAAATTATCGAAGAGCTTAAACAGCCAGTTTGCATTAGTGGAAACCAAATCTACGTTACCGCGAGTATAGGGATAACCATATTTCCAGATGATGCCGAGTCTGCCGATACTCTGCTAAAAAATGCAGATCAAGCTATGTATGCAGCCAAGGAGCTCGGGCGTAATCGCTTTCGTTACTATACCGCGCTGATGCAGGACGATGCTGATGAACGGCTGCGTTTACATATGGATTTGATTGATGCGATTGAAAACGATCAATTGAGAGTGTTTTATCAGCCTATTATTGATCTTCATAGCGGCGAGATATGTGAGGTTGAGGCACTACTTCGTTGGCAGCATCCTCAGCGGGGTTTTATTTCCCCAGAGAAATTTATTCCTTTGGCTGAAGATGTCGGCTTGATTACTCAGTTAGGGGATATTTCAATGCAAAGGGCGATATCAGATATATTGAGAATTAATAACGAGTTTGATTTGGACATAGGACTATCTCTCAATAAATCTTACCGCGAGTTTTTTGGCTCAGCAGGTTGTGAAGAAGCATGGTTGGAAAATCTATTGTCACCTGCGGAACGCCCGCCAATAACCATTGAAATTACCGAGTCTATTTTGATGGAGGATGATCGTGTCTATCAAATCTTGGACCAACTTCGTAAAGCGGGCATCAAGATAGCTATTGACGACTTTGGTACGGGGTACTCATCCTTGAGCTACTTACGCCGATTCCCGGTAGATTGGCTCAAGATTGATCGATCTTTTGTGCGTGATATCGTTGATGATAAAGAGGATCTGGCGCTGGTTGAGAGCGTGCTGGCCATGGCTCATAAGCTTGGTTTATCGGTAGTGGCCGAAGGTGTTGAAACCGATGAGCAACTCCAGCTGCTGCAGATGCACCAATGTAATATGGCCCAAGGCTTCTTCTTCGCTAAGCCTATGCCCTTGGCAGACCTTAAAATGTGGCTCAATGAACGCTACAGCCCTGTAAAGCTGGTTCCTCGCAAATCCAGTAGTCTTTAGCTAGGCGGCTCTTCAATCTAGGGAAGCTGTTTTCTTCCGTCCTGCTGCTGTCGCAGTTCCATTGTACACAAGCTATAATCGCCCACTTAATCTTCAACCATAGGTGATGCAGTGAGTGTAGAAAGCGGAGATGTATCCGTATTGGCGGTAGCCCGTAAGGACGACGATAGCTTTGTCGAACCTTTGCAATTGGGTAAACGACTCAAAGAAATCCGTCTAGCCAATAGCCTCACCTTAGAAGAAGCCAGTAATCTTACCGGCCTTGCCCGCTCGACCTTATCAAAAATAGAAAACGAGCAGATCTCGCCAACCTTTCAAGCTGTACAAAAGCTAACCAAAGGCTTGGGGATCGATATCCCCCAACTTTTTGTACCTCCTGCGGATGGCCCTGAAGCGAATGGTCGACGTGATGTGACTCGCGCCGGCGAAGGTAAAGCTCATCCAACCAGCACCTATGAGCACGAGCTACTAGCATCCGATATTCGCCACAAAAAGATGGTGCCTTTTAAATGTACGGTAAGAGCGCGCTCTTTTGATGATTTTGAAGATTGGGTTCGCCACGAAGGTGAGGAGTTTATGCTCGTTCTATCAGGGCGGGTGGCAGTGCATACCGAGTTCTATGAGCCAGTGGAGCTGGAAGAAGGCGATAGCATGTACTACGACGCCAAAATGGGACACTGCTTGCTGTCCTTGAGCGAAGAAGATGCACAGGTGCTTTGGGTAACCACTCGTTAAAAAATGGGCTAATCAAATTTAAGGCGAAACACCGGGGGATATGATGGGGCTGTTCAGTATAGTTTTCCTGATCTGTTTGTTGTTGGGGCTTTATATAGGCTGGCGCAATGGCTGGCTAAAAACGCTTATCCGCTTATTGTCCTTTCTTGGTGCTTATGCGCTTTTATATCTCTACCTAAAACCTTTTTCTGCTTATCTTAGTGAAGTTGCTGAGCTTGGTTTCCTATTCAGCAATTTGCTGGCTGGTGGTGCGTTGTTAGGGCTTGGTGGCTTCGCCATTTCTCTTTGTTTGCGCATTTTAGTGGCCCTAATCAAATTGTTATTACCTTGGAAAGCGCCGGCTGAAGAAAAACCGCCAAGCAGTGCAAAAGATCCTTTCGGTGCAATTGTTGGGGGTGGGCTTGGCTCTATCTTTGCGCTGTTTTTAATTTGGGCGATGAGTTTATTATCTTCAGAATTACCCCAGTTAACACCTAAACCTAACCATCAGTGGGATCTAAAATTATCGAGCTTGGCCAAGAGTATGGTAGGGGGCTTAAGCGGTCGAGCTCTTCAGTTAGCAGGCGCAGAGACTCAAGATCAAGCCCTGGTGCAAACTATAATGCGTGATCCGCTATCCAACGCTAAGCGTTTGCGAAGTATTGGTGAGAGTTCCGCTTTTAGGGAGCTGTTGCAGGATAAAGATAGTGTTCAACTAATGCGAAGCGGTAATAGTGAAGCGCTATTGAAAGACAAGAAATTTCAGGCTGTGATGCAGCAGCCTGCAATGCAGGATTTGGTGAAAGAATCTGGATTGGCGGATCAGACAGGTGGTGAACAAGCCCTTGCCAAGACCGTAGGTAGCGCTTTTAGTCGTATGGAGTCTTTGCGTAACAACCCAAAAATTATGCAAATCATGCAAGACCCTGAGTTGCAGAAGCAGATTAAGAATAAAGACTACTTCGCATTGTTTTCAAACCCAAAGTTTGAGCAAATACTGGAAGCTTTCCAAAATGCTCCAGCGCCGAAAAGTGAAGCATCGAATAATGAGACAGAAGAGAAAGCTTCATACCCCGAGCCTAGCGACAAGGTTTACCATTGGGTAGATGACGAAGGTAATCATCACTACTCTGATCAGAAACCAGATTAAAATGTATCGCTACTTGGGGGGGAGCGCGGCTCTGATTAAAGCGAGGCGATTGCGAGCTGGCTAAGCTGTATCCTAGTATTTACCCCAGTTTTCTTATAGATATTCTTGAGGTGGTTCTTAACACTCCAAGGGCTGATCGCGAGTTCTTTTCCCATTTCTTGGCTGCTTAAGCCGTTGATGGCCAGCTGGTAGATTTGATATTCACGCTGGCTCAAGTCGTAATCTTGTTGGATGTCGCTACCTTGGCCTATATCGCTGTTTCTTTCCATATACACTAATAAATAAGCTTTGTTATTCTGAATGGAAAACTCTAGCTGAATACTGATGCTGAGATTTTCATTGATATCAGCGACATCGTTTATTAGCTTGGGAAGCCTGCGCTGTTTGGCTTTATTGTGAGATTTAAACAGCTCAATATTGCGCTTGACTCTTGCGGAGCGCTCAAAAATATCACTGATACTATTTCCGTATTTGCTGAGCTGCTTACCCAGCCTCGTCATTTTTTCATTGCGATAAACGCTTTTGAAATCATCCGAGAAAATGATAATGGCTTTATCGTCTAATTTGTCATTAAGGATATTAAAGATATCTATTTGTTGCTCACTTTGAGTTTTTAATAAGATGTGACTTAGTGCGTTGGCCAAAATAGGTGTAATCAATTGTGCCAACAGTACATCGGATGTTGAAAAATCGTGTTCCTCTTTAGGGCGGGTTACGCTAATACTCGCCAAGATGTCGCCCTGATGATGCACGGCCATAGTAAGTACATAACGGCAATCCATGGCCTGTAAGAGCTCTGTATAAAAGCGTGTTTTTTTCAGTTGCCGAAAGCTGATTAAATCGCTAAGCCGAATAGCATTTAGATCGCCATGGCAGTGACCAGATTGAATCCATTCGTAAAGTGGGTCTTCATGGTGCAGGGCGGGGTAGTTCCATTCTTGATTGACATTGTCGTTATGAAAGAACATATCTTCTTTAGAGAGCGTCCGGCCACCCCATTTAAAGTCATTCCAGTTAAGCACAACGGAGCTGTTTGCCTTGAATATTTTTTCTAGGCGACTGAGTGTGGTTTCTACAAAATCGTCAAAAGATTCTTCATTTTGTATGGCTGCGGCTAATTCAACAACCTGATGTGTGGTGTCTTTATTAATCATGGTGCACGCATAAGTCTATGTAATTATTCTATTTTTAATCAGCCTTAGGGCCTTCTTATCGCTATTTTCGAGGGTTGAGCCGCATTTCTAAAATAGCTCGATCGAGCTATTTATCATGTTAGCCCCTAAACCTAGTATTTTGCAAACACATCAAAATGATAATGAATAAAGGGGATGTAGCCGATGAGTATGCCTAGTGCTTTCTCGAAAAAAAGTCTTTGCCTTTCTATTGCCGTAGCTTCAGTTTTCTCAGCTTCCTTAGGGGCTGCTCAATTGGAGGAGGTTGTTGTCACCGCTCAAAAACGCTCGCAATCGTTGCAGGATGTTGCCTTAAGTGTTTCAGCGGTGGAAGGCGAAAATATTGATCGCTTAGATCTTGATAATGTCACCAGCTTAGCCACCATGGTGCCAAATTTGAACGCTATGGATAATGCTGCGGGTAACCCATCTTTTCGAATAAGAGGCGTGGGCCTGAATGACTTCTCGGCCGCCTTTGATAGCCCGGTTGGTATCCACCTAGACGAGACCTTTTTGTTTAAGCCGGTACTGGCGTCCTTGGGTTTCTTTGATGTCGCCAGGGTAGAAGCCTTAAAGGGCCCTCAGGGTACGGTCTTTGGTCGTAACACAACTGGCGGCGCCGTAAACTTCTATAGCCATACGCCGAGTGACGAATTTGAAGCCGGCGTAAAACTCAGCTATGGACGCTACCAACGCTTTGAAGGTGAGGCCTTTGTTAGTGGTGCTCTCAGTGATCAGCTCAACGGTCGCCTGGCTGTTCAAATTAAAGATTACGCGGATGACGAAGGTCCCTGGCTAAACCTTTACGACAACAAGAGATTGGGCCAGTTGGAACAACAGCAGCTGCGTGGCATGCTGGAATGGAGTAACGAGCAAACTAAAGTTCTACTTACTGCTGAATATGGTAGCAAGGAAGGGGACTTAACTCCTTACGATAACCTCTTTCAATCACAACCTGGTGCCCACCCTTTTGCGGCCGGTGTTGAAGGTCAGCTTGACCCGACAAAGATTATTCGCGAACCAAAAAGTCGCAACGTGTTTAATGCGGATTATAGTCAAAGCACTGACAGCGAAATATGGGGTCTTAGACTGCGTGTTGATCATGAGCTAGAGATTGGCAGCTTAACCTCTTTAACAAGCTATAAAGATTTTGAAAGGGAAAACACAGAGGATAGCGACAACACACCTATTCGCAGCGTAAACATCGATTGGAACAGTAAACTCAGCAGCTTTAGCCAAGAGCTGCGCTTAGCAGGCGAGTCGGACAATCTCACCTATTTGATTGGCGCCTATTACGAAGACGATACTACAGAGATTGTTGAGCTGGTGGATTCTAGAGATTTTCTAGGTTCTTACTTCGGAGACGACTACCAGGTCGATACTCGTTCTTGGGCCATTTTTAGCAACAATGAATATGCCTTAAACGATCAGCTGAGCCTAGTTTTTGGCTTGCGTTATACCGAGGAAACTGTGGAAATAAATGGCGAAGGCTACCTAGCTGCCGCCGATACTTCGATACAATCCTTTTCGCGCGTGCTGTCAGCTGATCGCCAATTTATCGCTAGTGCCAATGGCAAGCGAAGCGATGAGGATTTAAATTGGAAGCTTGGTTTAAATTACTACCCTAGCGAAGGCGTTTTGCTGTATAGCTCGGTGTCGACCGGCTTTCGCAGTGGTGGTTTCGAGATGAGCTTCGGCGGGCTGGCATTGGGCAATACTTTACTGACTTTTGCGCCTGAAGATGTATTGGCCGGTGACTTAGGCATTAAGACCACATTGCTAGATGGCGCTATGAACTTAAACGCCGCTTTGTTTTACACCAAGGTGGATGATTACCAAGATAACATCAGCCAGGGCAGTGAAGTGGTACCACGTCGAAGAAACGTAGGTACCTTGGAAACACAGGGCCTAGAGGTCGATTTGCAATGGCAGCTGAGTGACTCACTTATGGTGCAGTGGGGATTAGGCTATACCGACGCTGAAGTGACTGAATCCGATGGCGTTGTGGATGGTGTTCCGCTGCAAGGCACAACTCCTGTAAATACCCCCGAGTGGTCGACCAGCCTACTGATTAATCATCAGCTATCTTTGGGTGATGACTTGTTGCTGGATTCATTGATCAGTGCACAGTGGCAAGACGAACGATATTTAGAGCCTGAAAACTCCGCAGACCACTTGGTCGAAGCTTATCACACCATCGATGCCAGCATCGCCATGATGCCAGGAGATGCTTCATGGTCGCTCAGCTTATGGGGCAAAAACCTCACTGACGAAGATTACCTCTTGTACATCAATGATGTGCCAGCGTTTCTATTGTTTTTGCCCATCAGAGCAGAGCCTCGCACCTTTGGGATAAGTGCGGAATACAACTTCTAGAGGTTGTGGGAATTTACAGCGTTTCTTAAAATTTTACTGAGGATTATTACATGTCTCGAGCAATGAGCAGCCTAAATTGGAATCAGGCGCCCCATAATCGTTACAGTTTTCAGCACGTACAATCATTTTTTCCAAGTGCACGCTTAGATCGCAAAAACGCTCAGCCTTTTGCATTTACCGAAAATCAGCAAGATCTATCTGCCATTACATTTCAAAACAGCAAGGGTGAAACGGCGACTGTCGCAGATATGTTGGAGAGCAGCTTTACCGACTCTTTTCTAGTGGTAAAAGCTGGATCTATCGTGTCAGAACTTTATTTGAATAATATGACTAGCACTAGCCATCATCTGGTTAATTCGGTCACTAAATCCTATGTCGGTATGTTGGCCGGAATCGCAATCGACAAAAGCTTGCTAGATCCACAGGCCTCGATTCAACAATATCTACCCGAGCTTAATAATGATGCCTGGGAAGGTGCGACTCTTCGCCATGTTCTGGATATGACCGCTGGTGCTTATTATCACGAAGATTATGAAGATCGTAATACCGACTTTTGGAAAGAAAGTGCCGTGGTAGGTTGGCGACCGGATCTAGTAAGTGATGTTAGCCCCAATAATCTATTGGATTATGCGGCCTCCCTTAAGGGCAAAGATCAGCAAAATGGTGAGAAATTTCACTATCGTACTGTGACTACCAATATATTGGGTTTGATTCTGGAAAGAGCTATGAATGCTCCTTTAGAAAATTTACTGAGCGAACATCTGTGGTCTAAATTGCAAACCCAATGCGATGCAAATGTTGTCTGTGATGCAGCGGGGCATTTATATGTTGGTGCCGGCTTAAGTGCGACAACTCGAGATCTCGCCTGTTTTGGAATGATGATGACAGGCAATGGCAAACTTGCAGGGGAGCAGATTGTTCCAGAAGCTTGGGTAAAAGATACCCTGGCCGGCGCGGAATGCTCAAGCCAATGCTACTTAGATAGCGAGTATTTCGTATTCGGCTTTAGCCACTACCGTAATCAGGTATGGGTTAAAGACAAAGACAAAGGTGCTATGTTGGCGCTAGGCATTCATGGGCAAATTATTTACATGGACCAAAGCAAAGACATTGTCATCGTAAAACTCTCCTCACAAGAAGAGCAGGTCAATATGGATATGTTTGTGGATGCCTTTAATGCCATGGACGCCATAGCGGGTGCACTATAGTCTGGTTTTTATCGCGGTAGTTGCTGATGTTTAACTTCAATGTAGTAACGATAATATGGTAACGAGAATATAGTGTCTTACTGACCTTTAGAGCCCAGTTTGTTGTCTGGGCTCATTTTTTATTTTTCTAGGTGTTTCTTCTAAGCTTGTTACCTTGATTGGTAACTTAGAATCTCACACACTAATTCGTGACGGTCAAAATAGACTTCATTGTGGTAGATTTTTCCATCACGCAGGTGCACAAGACATACTCCATCAATTTCCACGGTTTTATCGCCGACGGGTGCGCTGACATGCCAATGGTTCACAAATCCATCTTGCATGGGGACCGCATAGCGTTGCCGCCATACCCAGTTTGGGTTTTGGCTTAAGAGTTTTTCAAAGTGAGGCCTAATTTCTTCATGCCCCTTTAGAGACTTAGTTAGACCTCCATCCATATAAATAGCGTCTTCGCTGTAAAAGCTGAGAAGTAACTCAGGTTGGTTTCCTGTCCAGGCGGGGTGCCATTTCGCGGCGAAATCCCTGGCCTGTTTTTCGCTGAATCCTGAAAATTGCATGTTAATCACCTATTTAGTTTTTAATTTCTTCTCTGCCCTGTATACACATAAGTGTTGCACTCATTGTTGCAATACAGCTTTCTTTCCCCTCTTGAATAGCGAAGGCTTTGGCTTGGCTAAAGTACAGTTGGCGTCCGGCTCGGATTAATTCGCCTCGATAAATGAAATATTCCCCCTTAGCGGGAGCTAACAGTGTGGTTTTAAATTCCACGGTGAGAATGCCATTGCCCTCTGGCATTTGAGTAAAAGCCGCATAGCCGCAGGCGCTGTCTAGCGCCGCGGTCGTTATACCGGCGTGAATAAATCCGTGTTGCTGGCATAAGCTTGGCTGATATGGCATGTGTAGTTCTATGTGCCCGCTGCTAACGGATTCGATGCCGATCCCCAGTGTTTTCATCGCATTTTGCTGATTAAAGCTGGCTCGTAAACGCTCGAAGCTTGAACTTGTCGAGCTTATTTCTGTAGACATAATCGCTGCTCTCTAGTGGTGGAGCAGCAATCCTAAATCGGCAATGGGGTGAGGGGATTGAATAAATCGGACAGTTTTTTGCTTCCAGGTCTTGGCAAACTGCCCAGGAGTAAGGCTAGTAAAATGTTTGAATTCTCTAATCTGGTGGGCTTGATCGCTATAGTATCTACTTGATGAGTGACAGTCTATTAGACCGTTTTTTAGACTGTGTTCACGCCTAAGTTGCAATAACCACTGCTTAGGGCTAAAACCTAAGGTGCTTTTACAAAGGCGTTGTAAAGTGCGTGGGTGCATATGCATTTGTTCGGCAATAGACTCGACATTCAAATACTGCTCAAGGCTACTGCTGCAGTTGAGCAGCTGTTGCTGCCTTTCACTGTAATAGTCGTTTGCACGATTTTCGATGCGATCTAATAAGGGCGCAAAAGCAGCTATGTCTTTTGGGCAGTCCGGTTTTAGAGGGTGTCGTGCGGATATATAGTTTATCAGGCCCTGGGTTTCTTCCCAGTTTAGAACGTCGCGCAGGCTCAACCCCGGGTTGTAAAAGTGGATGCCGAATAGGCATAGAGGGGATATGGCCGCTCGTTTTTTACTGCAAAAATTCCCTGCCTTCAAATGTGGTCTAACCTTTACCTCATTTTCACAGGGTTCTATGAAAAAGAACAACTGAGACATATGATTGGAAAAGGCTTGCCCGCTAGTTTTTTGTAGCGAGCCGTTATCATTGAAAAATACTAGTCTCTGTACGTGCTTAAAGCGCGCTTTGCTAAGAGCGAACTCAATATAATAACTATTCTTTGGTCTCGCGGATAAAGTCTCCATCGGGTCCATTTGTTTTTTAAAGAGTCTTATTTTTGATAACGATAACAGCCATCTTCATCAAAATCGCGGTTAATTAATCCTTGCTTCCAAAGATGGTTAAGGTGGGCGAGAGCCTCTCCCATGGCAAGACGAAACTGAATGCCTTTTAATTCGCGCTTATAAATAATATCAATACTATCGACCGCTCGAATCGGATTTTCGCAAGCTTCTAGAAGCCCATCGAGATCTTTCTTGTGGCCAGCTTTTAGTTGATTAAGACGGTTATGCAAACCGTAAAACGGGTCGCCATGGGACGGCAGCACCAGGCAGTCTTTCGGTAGCTCGAAGAATTTTTCCATCGAGATTAAATACTCACTTAGCGGTGATTGGTTTGGCTCAAGGGATTGCACGCTAATATTGGGAGAGATTTTAGGTAATATCTGATCACCTGATAATAAGATATTGAGTTCAGGGCAATATAAGCAAGCATGCTCTGGAGAGTGGCCGTAACCAATAATAATTTGCCAGCGACGACCGGCAATATTAAGCTCTTGCCCTTCTTCTAAGCGTTCGTAGCAGATGGGTAGTGGAGCAGTGATCCTTGATAAACTGCCGGTATTTTTAATGAAGTCTTCCATCTGCTCGGTATTTAAACCGCAGCGATGATAAAACTGTGTGAGCTCCCAGTTGTCTTCTCGATTATTGCCCTTAAAAAGCGCACGAGCCGTTAGGTATTCACGCTGGGTGATATAAAAGCTCGCTCGGTATTTGTCGCACAACCAGCCCGCCAGACCGAGGTGGTCGGGGTGAAGGTGAGTTGCGATAACCCCAAGCAATGGTTTCTCGATCATCATGCGATCGCAAATTTTTTGCCACAATTGCTTGGTTTCTTCACTGCCGATGCCGGTATCGACGATATACCAACCTTTGGCATCTTGTAAGAGATAAACATTGATGTGTTTTGGGTGAAAGGGAACTGGCATTCTAATCCAGTACACCCCGGTTGCTACTTCCGTTAAATCACCGCCTTCCGGAACGGCAAGCTCACTGTAATCAATGCTAAATTCACTCATATCACTCTCTCAATCGGTGCCGCTTAATAAGAATATTGAATCATCGGGCTACCGTGTGGCTATCGGCTAACAGGCCTTTATTATAGGGTATGCTCTAAATTATGTCGTTTCGGCAGGATAGCGGTCGAGAATCGTTGTGAAATCGCTACTGGTATTCGGCTCGGCTAAGCGACATAATTTCTTTGTCTATCATACTAGGCCTTCCCGCTGAGCGAACAAAGGGTAAAAAAGATCAAGCAATCTGTCTAAAAAGGACATTTGGGGCTTTTTTAGACAGCCTGGCCTAATCTTGCAGCTCATCAGGCCTAGGGCATCTCTGAATAATGGCGTTGGTGCTCAGGCCTTCAGACATGTTCACAGTTTAGGCGCAGACTCGAAGGCATACTGGCCGTACGTCAAGAGGCTGTAACAACAACTGTGAGCTTGTCTGAAGGCCCCGCAGGGCGGAGCCTAAAGCACCCATCTACGTCGTAATGCTTTTTGCAAAGGGCAAGGCCATTAGCGGCAAAGCATGCTTAGTATCTGGGCGCTTTACGCGGTGCCCTTGGGGTAGACCTCCGCTGAGCACTAACGCATTTATTCAGAGGTGCCCTAGATGAAAATAAATCAATAAGGAATGTATCCGCATGAAAAAATCCTTTAAGCAGCTATCTATTGCCGCGTTGGGTGGCTTGGGTGCCATCGCACTATCGGCAGGCTTACAGGCTGGTGCTGCCAACACCATTGCCAAAGGTGAAAATGCCACCTTTGTAGAAGCTTCTGTGAGTAAGCAGGCTAAGCAGGCAACGGCTTTAGCCGATAAGTTGTGGTCCTTGGCTGAAATGGGTTATCAGGAACATAAAAGCTCGGCTGAGATGCAAGAGCTGCTTAAGCAGGCTGGTTTTAAGGTTAAAGCCGGGCTTGCGGGTACAGAAACCGCCTTTGTGGCCAGCTATGGTAAAGGCGGGCCGGTAATTGCCATATTGGCCGAAATGGATGCTCTGCCGGGTTTCAGCCAAGCGGCCAAGCCTGAAAAAATGGCCGAGCCAGGTATGAACTCTGGCCATGCTTGCGGGCATCACCTTTTTGGCGCTGGTTCGCTTACGGCCGCGATCGCGGTGAAAGAATGGCTGGCAAAAAACAAGGTGGCTGGCCAGATTCGTTTATACGGCACGCCAGCTGAAGAAGGCGGTTCGGGCAAGGTCTATATGGTTCGTGAAGGATTGTTCGACGATGTTGATATTATGTTGCACTGGCACCCCGCCAATAAAAACATCGCCCCGGTTGGTACTTCTTTAGCCAATAAATCCGCTAAGTTTCGCTTTCATGGTATCGCCTCTCATGCTTCCGCTGCTCCGCAGTATGGCCGCTCGGCTTTGGATGGAGTAGAGGCCATGAACATGATGGTGAATATGATGCGTGAGCATATTCCTAGCGATGCGCGTATTCATTATGTGATTACCAACGGTGGTGAAGCGCCGAATGTGGTGCCAGAGTTCTCGGAAGTTTTTTATTATGTACGCAGCCCCGCGGCCGAAACCTTAGTGCCTATTTGGGAGCGTGTAGAAGATATTGCCAAAGCTGCGGCGATGGGTACGGGTACCAAGGTGGAATGGGAAGTTATCCATGGCAACCACAGCGTGTTACCTAATGTGGCCTTGGCTGAGCTAATGCACAATAGCTTGGCACAGTTTGGTGGTTTTAGTTATAGCCCTGCAGAGCAAAAGTTTGCCGATAAAATACGTATTAGTTTGGGCGAGCGTGGTGAAAAGGCTAAGGGTGACGAAGCCAAAATCTACCCCTTCAGCAAAGCCATTAATTCTTCTGGCGGTTCAACCGATGTGGGTGATGTAAGTTGGGTAGTGCCAACTGTTGGTTTACGTACCGCGACTTGGGTGCCTGGCACTTCGGCTCATAGCTGGCAGGCGGTAGCTGCCGGAGGCACGACTATTGGTCATAAGGGCATGCTGCTGGCTGCCAAGACTATGGCGACGACTATGATTGATCTTTATCAGCAGCCTGAAGTTATTAAGGCGGCGAAAGCAGAATTTGAAGAGCGCCGAGGTAAAAACTTCGAATATAAAGCTTTGCTTGGTGATCGTAAGCCGCCACTAGAGTATCGCGTTAAAAAATAATCTTTTCTACCATGCCTAATAGCGTTTTCCAAAAACCACACAGTAAAGGGGAGCGCTATTATGCAGCCCAGGGCCTGTTAACACTAATTCGGCCATCACTGTTAGCGCTAAAATCGCCTTAATCACGGCGCGAGGCGCGTAGTTTGGTCGCTCCAAATAAGCAACGAGCAACACCGAGTAAGGCGATTTTAGCCTAACCCTTCGGGCCGACTTATTTCATCGCTCGGCTGTGTTAGTGCTCGCTATAGTGAAATGACCACAATACGCTCACCCTGCCTTGCCGAATCGATGAAATAAGTTCGGCAGTGATGGCCGAATTAGTGTTAACAGGCCCTAAGAACTCGCCCAGAAATACGATAAAATCGCCAGTTGGTGGCAGCAGCAACATCGTGATTCGCAATACGGTGTTCACCAGTTTGAGCAAGCACTAAAGTTTACCACGCAAGAGGGCCAGGCCTTAGATGTTGGCTGTGGCGCAGGCGGGCGATTTATCAGTCGCTTGTTGGCTTCGGGTTTTAGTGTGGATGGCGTGGATGTCTCTCCTAAAATGATCGACCTGGCTCGGCAAGCACACCCTGGTTGTAATTTTTACTGTGAAGATATTTGTCACTGGCAGACGAGTAAACAGTATGACTTTATACTGGCTTGGGATAGTTTGTTTCATTTACCTCTCGACCAACAGGCGTCGGTTTTGAAAAAGCTAACGAGCTTTCTCAAAAGCGGTGGCGTGTTGTTTTATACCTTTGGGGATGATGAAGGTGATCATTATGATCGTTGGCGTGATGATGATTTCTATTACAGCTCGGTAGGTATTAATAAAAATCTTGAAGTGCTTTTGGAAAATAATATGCTGCCTAAACACCTAGAGCTGGACCAGTTTCCAGAAAAACATGTCATGATGATTGCCATAAAAACAGGCGGTTGAACGTCTGGTACTCCGAGTGACATATCGCTAAAGCGTTAAGCGAACTTAAGAGCAGGGAAGGTGAGGTCTGAGCCAGACCTTTGAGTAAAAGCGATAGAAAATCAAAATGGCTTTTACAATATAATCCGCAATCAAAGCGCCAAATATCCATTCCACCGAGAGTCCTAGCATCTTAAATACTAGGGCCACGGCCATACGGGTCAGCAAAAATCCACAGAAGGTCGAAAGCAATGGAAAGCGGGTATCACCTGCGCCGCGCAAGGCGCCTCCCAGAGCAAAATCGACCGCCATCAAAGGCTGAGAGATACCTAGCATTAATAAAAATACAGCCGTTAAACGTATAACTTCAGGGTCATTCACCATAAAGCTGGCTAGCGGTGTGGCATAGTAGATGGTAAGTCCGCCCATTAGGGTCATGGTTAACACGGCCCAGAACAAAGTGCGGTAACCAATGCCAATGGCTTGCTCTGGGTTGCCTGCCCCTAATTCTTGCCCAACTAAGGCCGAGGCGGCGACACCAAAGCCGGCACCAATCACGATAGTGATGGACAAGATTCCTAGGCCAACGCCGTATGCCGCAAAGGCCTCGGTGCTATAAGTTGCTACCACCGTTAAAAATAAAAATAGGGCGATTTGAATCACTAATTGCTCGGCGATTGCCGGATAAGAGATGTGCCAAAGCTTCTTTACGGCTACCCAATCATTTTTAATGCTGCTTGATTGGTAGGGCAGTTGCAGGCAGTGTCGGCGCCACAGCAACCAGGTCAAAATACTGCCCAATACATAAGCAATGCCGCCACCCAGTGCCGTGCCACGAATGCCTAATTCCGGAATATTCAACAAAGGCCAACCAAAGGTAAGAGCTGCGCAAAGAGGCAGAAATAGTGCATTGCAAAATGCAGTGATATACAGCGGTACCCAGCCATCGCCGGTAGCACGCAGCGCCGAGGTAATTAATATAATAATCGCGAAGTTTGCATTAAATGCGCTAGAGAAGCGTACATAATCAATAGTGGCTTCTTTAGCCTCACCCTGCAGCTGAAACACATCCGCTAAATAAGGCACCAGCCACATAAACAGGGCGCTGGCTACAATACTTAGTGCAATACCTAGTTTAACGCTAAGACTGGCTTGCAATGCCGCTTCTTTAGGATCACCAGCGCCCCAAGCATGGGCGATTAATGCGGTCGCACCAGCGCTTAAGCCCATAATGCCGGCATAAACAATAAAGAAGATTCTCGAGCCTGTGGTAACCGCGGCCACTTCAGCCGTGCCTAAGGTGGCCACAATTTTTATTACGGCGAGGTTAACCAGATTAAATATCAGAAATAAAGAAATGCTCGGCAGGGCGAGGCCGAGAATAGAGGGGCGCTTAGAGTTGGCTGTCGCTTCCATGGTTGCAGGCTTTGGCCCTGTATCAATGCTCGAATTTATCGAAGGCATTTAATCTTAGAAATTATCCCTCCAGTTTAGCAGCTGGAGCTGATTTCTAAACAGAGCCAAAGTGCCACCTTCCGTGGTGCGAAATGGTCAAGGGGCGTCTAGCTGGCTTTACTTTGGGGTACAGCTTTTAAAAGCCCTAGTAGGCGTTGTCTTGGTGTCATTATTAAAACATTGCCAATCAACACCAATAACAATCCTAAAATACTTAACCAAGTCCACTGGAAGCTTTCAAACCAGGCCGATAATTGCAGCGCTATCACTGGGAACAGCAAGCTGGCATAAGAGGCCTTATCGGCACCTAAGCGGCCGACCAAAGTTAGATAGCAGCTAAAGGCAATAATTGAGCCGAATACAGAAAGATAGAGCAAGGAGGCTATATATTCCGGGCGGCTATCAAAATTGAATTCTAGGCCCATAACTGCAGCTATCACCATCATACTCAGCGCTCCGTAACTCATGCCAAAAGCATTGGCTTGCAGCACGGGTATTTTTCGCTCCTGATTGTGTGAAGACAAAATATTACCTAGCGAGGCACAGTAGGTGGCGGCAAAGCCTAATCCCAGCGCCAGCCATATATCGCCACCTGCACTTTCAACAGCAGCAAGCTCAGGCCAGAACACCATGGAAATACCAACAATACCAATCATGGCGGCCAGCAAAACATGGCTTTGTATTGGGCGGCCTAAAATGATTCGCCCATTGAGAATATTCAAAAATACAATGCCGGCGAAAATCACAGCCACTAGACCTGAGCTGATTCTTTCGGTGGTCAAATACATAAGCCAGTAATTTAGGCCAAATAAAAAATTGCCCTGCAAAAACATCAGCAAATGTTCACGCCATGCAAAGCGCAAGCGTTTGCCGAATAGGGCACAGAAGAGCATTAATAGAACACCTGCGAGGGCAAAGCGATAGGCGACAGAAACCAGCGATGCAACTTCACCAAGCTGAAAGGTGATTGCAAACCAGGTGGAGCCCCAAATCAGGACGGTGGTGAGGTAAAGACTCAAATTATTCACGGTAACTCTCGGTTTAGGGGCTCTTGGTTCTCGCTATATATTGCCGTTTTAAATGGCGCCTAAGCAGCAAATTCGAGCCCATTGCTATGACATAAGCTTTATGGAAAGATAAGCCATTACTAGCTGACAATACATGTACAGTTGGGTAAACGGTACATGCCACTGTCATGGTGCTTTTACCAATACACTTTTCTATATTGAATTCTACGCTGCCGTATAGCATTGGCGAGGAGAGCAGTTTGGCATTACTAGCGATTAACCGCCACGACGAACAACCTCTGGTTGAGCAAATTGTGCAAGGCTTTAGCCAAAGAATCGAGCAACGCTCTATGCGATCAGGCAGCAAAGTCCCTTCAATTCGTCGTTTTGCTGAGGAACATGGGGTAAGCCGTTTTACTGTGGTGCAGGCTTATGACCGTTTAGTTGCCTCCGGGCATTTGCAGTCTCGTAAAGGCTCTGGCTTTTATGTTGGCAAGCTGGCGGCAACAGACAATGTACAGACGGCTTGTAGGCTAGATAGAGCGGGCGATATCTTATGGTCACTGCGCCAAGCCTTAAAAGATGGTCAGCATCGCCTCCAGCCAGGCTGTGGTTGGCTGCCTGCTACATGGATGGAAAGCACCAATGTGCAACGCAGTTTACGCCAGCTTTCTCGCCAAAACGGCGGGCACTTAGTTGAGTACAGTCAAGCGGGTGGCTATGTACCATTGCGTCAGCAACTTTCAAGACGCATGGAAGAAGCTGGGATTCGCGCTGAAGTGCCACAAATTATTACTTGTCATGGTGCATCTCATGGGGTGGATTTGGTTTGTCGATTAATGCTTCGCCCTGGAGACAAAGTACTCATTGATGACCCAGCTTATTTTAATCTTTTCGGCATGCTTAAACTTTTTGGTGCCGAAGCATTACCGGTGCCGCGAAATGAAGACGGGCCCGATATTGCTGCCTTAAAAGCCCTGTTGAAAGAGCATAAACCTAAATTAATGATGACTACGGCTATTCTTCATAATCCTACCAGTAGTTGCATTAGCCCAGGCGTAGCCTTTGAGTTATTAAAGCTCGCTGAGCAGCATGATTTTTATCTGCTAGAAGATGATATCTATGGTGATTTACACCCCAACCCTGGGCCGCGCCTAGCATCTTTGGATCAATTAAATCGGGTAATCTATGTCAGTAGTTTTTCCAAAACCATATCGGCCGCTCTACGAGTAGGTTATATAACTTGCAGGCAAGACTTGGCCAATGAGCTGATGGATTTAAAGCTGCTAACGCAGTTAACTTGCAGCGAAATAACTGAACGTACCGTGTACGCCACCTTAGTAGATGGTTTTTATCGTAAGCATTTAAGTCGATTGCATAACCGCTTAGAAGAAGCTCGCGAGCAAGCCAGTAATGGCTTGGAACAGCTTGGTTTTAAAATTTTCGGGCAAGCAGAACACGGCGTCTTTTTATGGACCCAAGTGCCGAACGGCTCATTGAATTCTATCGAGCTGGCTCAAAAGGCAATGGAAAATGACATGGTTCTCGCTCCCGGTTACGTATTTAGGGCCGAGGGGCAGGGCGCCAACACCATGCGTTTTAATGTGGCGAATACTGGGCAGGAAGCATTGAGTTTATTAGCTAAAATACTTGATGCAAATTAGCCCCGCTTTCGCCAGGTGATGGTGTATAGGGTTGGCTTATAGGCCTTGTCTCGTAAAGGTTGGTTTAGCCAAGAGAATAGTCCATAAAAGCATCATCTAATTTGTTGGCAAATAAATGGTTGCTGTAATTACTAAGAGTCTTGGCAGAAATAGCGACGAGAATTGCTAAGACCACTTCTTCTTCATAGCCTTCAGCAAACGCTTTGGCGACTACCGCTTCACTAGGGCGGCCTCGACTTTGATTCAGTTCTATAGTGAGCTCTCGCAGGGCTGATAACTTGCTATCATCGATCGCTCCACCGCTGCGCAAGGCGCTTAGCAAGGTTGCGGGCATCTGAGCCACTTTATCGGCGATCATGCTGTGTGCAGCTAAGCAGTACTGGCAGCCGTTATCCTTACTGATCGTTAGAAAAACCACTTCTTGCTCAATTGGGCTGAGCTTGCTGTTTTCACGAAACTCGGAGTAGCTCTTTAAGTAACTGCGCAGCAGTGCCGGTGAGTTGGCCATGCTGCGATACATATTAGGGACCAGGCCTAAATTGGCCTTGGCGGTGCCGAAAAGCTCAGCTTGCTCTGGTCCAGCCACCTCATCACTGATGGCTTCAAGGTTTTGAAATACAAAGTGCTGTTGTACTGACATAGTGTTCTCCAATGCTTAAATTTGCTAAATGTCTGTTTGTTCAGACAGTGGAGTTAGTCTATTTTTGTATTTAAAATGGGACAATAACCTTGCAGTAAACACATTGTTTAATAAAATGAACAATGGATCGAGGGGAGATGTCCAAACAAAGCTAAAACATTTAACTAAGGCTAAATAGATGCAAAGAAGTAAGTTGCTACCAGCATTGATCAGCTTCGCAGAAGTCGCAAAGCAACAGTCTTTTACAGCGGCGGCGAAGCAATTAGGTTTAAGTAAGTCGGCCGTAAGCCAACAGATAAAGCGCCTTGAAGCGCAGCTTGGTCAGCAGCTGCTGTCCCGGCACACTCGTGGCATGAACTTGACGGCACAGGGGCAGCGCCTACTGGCACGCTGTGAGTTTCTGCAGCAGCAAGTGGATCATATAATCAACGAAGTAGAGCAGCAGAAAGAGCGTCCATCTGGGCGTTTTGCCGTTACGTTGCCGCATTCATGTGAGTTGGATATTGTGATTCCTGCTATTCAGCAATTGTGTGTGGAATTTCCTGAGATTGAGCCTCATGTCGACGTCAGTGATCAGCCTAAGGATTTAATTCAAGATAAATACGATGTGGCCATTTACGCTGGTGACCTGGCTGATAGCCAGTATCGCGCGCTGAACATTGGCAAAAGCCAAGAGCTGCTCTGCGCGGGTGCAGCTTATTTGCAAACGGCGAGTAAATTATCTTCCCCAGAGCAATTGTTGGAGCAAGCGATGGTTGCGGCACCATGGCAAGATAAAAGCATTGAATTGCACCATGAGCTGCATGGGGTGATGTCATTAGAGCCACAATTTATTTGTCGCTGTAATAGCCTCAGCAGCAGCTTGAGTTTTATTGAGAAAGGCTTGGGGATTGGGCTAATTCCCGAGTTTGCTCTTGCTCAGGCTTTACGTGCAGGGCGTGTGATAAAAATCCTTGAAGATTATCGCGGAAAAACTTGGCCATTTTATTTTCTGCACCGTTTTCATGGGGACAAGCCAGTTCATGTTGAGCGTTTATATCAATTAGTGAAATACTATTTTGAGCAAGCGAATCGTTAATTGCTCGATTCTGAACTTTTCTGCTTTTTGCTAAAAGGCCGTTTTTTAGCTGCGGTCTGCTCAAGTAGTCTAGGGCCTGTTAACACTAATTAATATATAAACCTGCAAAATAAAAAACGGGCAATAGCAGTCCAACCACTATTGCCCGTTAGCTCCTCGAACTCGCTTGGCTCAGATTACTTTTTTTGAGCCATATAATCCATAGTTAAATTCACCAATAGTTTAACACCTAGCTTCATGCCATCATCTTCAACACGAAACTCAGGAGTATGGTGCGCAGGCGCCTCGTTAAGTGGACGGTCTTTTGCTTTGCCGCCAACAAATAAGTACACACCAGGAACTTTTTCTTGGAAGAAAGAGAAATCTTCAGCACCGGTCACTGGGTTTACTTCTTGGACATTGGCTTCACCGGCGGTGCGAGACAGTGTTGGTAGCATCTGACGCATTAGCTCTGGAGTGTTGTAAGTTACCGGATAGCTATAGTTCAGCGGCAGTGTAACTTCAGCGCTAGCGTTCATACTCTTAGCGATATGCTCAGCCTTGCGACGTACGCCTTCGTGTACCTTCTCACGAACGCCTTCATCCAAGGTGCGAATCGTACCGATAATTTCAACTTCATTAGGAATAATGTTTGAGCGAATACCGCCTTGAATCTTGCCCACAGTCACTACAGCGGCTGATTGTGTAAGGTTGGCTTCACGGCTTACTACGGTTTGTAATCCCATGATGATTTGTGCCGCGGTAACGATTGGGTCGGTACTTAACCATGGGTAAGCGCCGTGGGCTTGTTTGCCTTTTACGACAATCTTGTATGGGTCAACGGCTGCCATAATGCCGCCGCTACGATATTTCACTACGCCAACATCGGTTTGAGAATTAATATGCAAGCCAAAAATAGCATCGACATCCGGGTTTTTCAGAACGCCTTCTTTAACCATCAGCTCAGCACCGCCTTCTTCACCATCAGGGGCACCTTCTTCGGCAGGCTGGAAAATAAACTTCACCTTGCCCTTAAGCTGATCTTTATGCTCGACAAGAATTTTAGCCGCACCCATCAGCATGGCCATATGGGTATCGTGTCCGCAGGCGTGCATAACGCCGGTTTCTTGACCGCGATAGGTCGACTTAGCTTTGGAAGCGTAGGGTAGGTCAACGGTTTCTGTTACCGGCAGGCCATCCATATCGGCACGCAGTGCCACGACTGGGCCTGGTTTACCGCTATCTAATACAGCCACAACACCGGTATGAGCAACACCCGTTTGTACTTTCAAGCCTAAACCCTTGAGGTATTTGGTGACATACTTTGCGGTTTCAAATTCGCGATTGGATAGCTCAGGATTCGCATGAAAATGGTGGCGCCATTCAATGACTTGAGGCTCGATTTTATCGGCCATTTTGCTGACGCTATCGCTGGCGAAAGCCGGACTTGCTACGGCAACAGCTAAGCTGGCCAAAGCAAAGGAGAGGGGCTTCATCATAGTACTTCCTTTAGTTTTTGTTTTGCTATTAAGAATATAACGATTGAGCGTGGGGAGACCAGAAAATTAGGAGCAACAGAACCAGTATTTGTTGTATTCTAGTGAGTTACATCCATCGGTAGGTTCGCCATCCTAGTTAAAGCTAGAGTACAAACACAAGGAGTAGTTAGGTGCCTAGAAATCCAATTTCTTTTATTGTTAGAGTCTTTGCCCTCATCATTATTTTGCAAGCTTGCAGTAGCCCTCAAATGGTATTTGAAGAGGAAGATATACTGGCTGTCCCTGCGGATTCTAATGAGTACTGGGAAACCGTTATTTCGCACAAACCACGCTACCCTTGGAGGGCCTTTAATATTGGTCTAGATGGCTGTGTAAACGTCTCTTATGTTATCAATAAAGAGGGTAAGCCTAGATCCTTTAAGATTTTGAAGTCTAGTGTAGAAAGGGTATTCGATAGTGCAGCATTGACAGCTGTTCAAAAGTTCCGATTCAAGCCTAGCGACGACAACCCCGAGCGGCGAATCGTCAGAACTAACATCGTGGTATATTTCTTAATAGGTGGCTCAAACAAATTTGAAGATTCCGACCCCGATGAAGTAAAAAGACGTTGCTCCCTAGATTAAATGAGACTTCCCAATAAGATAAGCGCTATTAACAACTCGGTTGTAAGCGTATAAAAAGGACCACACTATGAAGCTATTTATTAAGGCCGTAATAATCTTCGGCTTGTATTCTGGTTTATCGATTGCCCAAGGGCTCCAATCCAAAGAGGTCATATCTTGGCTTGAGATGGTTGATAGCGGTCAATACGCCCAAAGCTGGGATGCAGCCGCGCCATATTTTAAATCTCAGGTCGCAAAGGATGATTGGCAAAAAGGCTTAACGCAGGTGCGCAAGCCGCTGGGTAAGGTGCTAAATCGCCAGATCAGTAATAGCGATATTCGCTCGTCTTTGCCCGGGGCGCCTGTGGGGGAGTATATTGTGGTTACTTTAAGCGCCAGTTTTGAAAAAATGAGTAGGGCTACCGAGACGGTGACCCTTAAAAAAGAGGGCGATAATTGGCAAGTTGTAGGCTATTACATTAAGTAGATCTGATATAGCGGCAGCTGGGTGAAAAGTGACCGTTAGTTATCTCTGCTTTCAATGCAGGTTTACTGGCTGGCTGTATTTTGACCTTAAGTTATTGAATTTGAGCTAAATTTAGGGATTGAAGCACATTTGTCTGAATAGTTTATGTTAAAGACCTTGACTTTATATGGCTTGCCCTATAGCCTGCCTTCAGCTGAAAACGAGTAGCTTTTTACAGTTCCATTACGACGTAATTTATATTTCATCGTCCTGTAGTTGTTAAAGAATTTATCTGTTTCTTCATGCTAAACACGCCTCATGAAGGCACTATTATTTTTACCTACGGGATTTTATCTAATGTCTGACACTGTTACTGGTACCGTTAAGTGGTTCAACGAAACTAAAGGTTTTGGTTTTATCGAGCAAGAGAACGGTCCTGATGTATTCGCACACTTCAGTGCTATTTCTGGCAATGGCTTCAAAACTTTGAATGAAGGCCAAAAAGTTGAGTTCACTGTAACTCAAGGTCAGAAAGGCCCTCAGGCTGAGAATATCGTTGCGCTATAAGCAAAAACGGTAAATATCTCTTTCAAAAAGCAAGCTTCGGCTTGCTTTTTGCGTTTCTGGGGGGGTATTTTGATGATTTTCCGCAATACTGATAAGCAAACATAATTCAGCATACGATTATGCCCCTAATACTGACATTCATATTTTGCCTGCTCTCCTTTAGCCTCAATGCTCAGCAGTTAGTGGATAGCGGCTATCAAGTTAAAAATACACAAGACTATTTCCTAAGCACACATCGACCGCGTGTCCTTATCGATGCCGCTCATGCCAATTTCCACACCTTAGAGGGCAAGTATCAGCCCTTTGCCAAGGTCTTGAGGCGTGTAGGCTTTGCGGTGTCCAGTAATCAGAAAAGCATCGATGCAGAGCTGCTCAAGAGCACTGATATATTTGTGATTGCTAATGCCTTACACCCGAAGAATCGTAAAAACTGGGATTTGCCGAATTACCCTGCATTTAGCCGTAGTGAAATAGAAGCTCTTTTTAATTGGGTGAAAGAGGGCGGCTCATTAATGTTGATTGCCGATCATATGCCCTTCCCCAAAGCAGCAGAAGAGCTGGCCGAAATTTTTGGTTTTCACTTCTCAAACTCTTATGTCGAAATTCTCGGTAGCCGTGAGCAGTATTTTGAGATCAGTGATAACAGCCTCCAAAGCCATGCAATACTAACAGGGCTTCCGGACTCACAAGCGATTACTAAAGTTCGTGGCTTTATGGGGCAGGCCTTTCTAGCGCCTCCGCAAGCTAAGCCTATTATGAGCTTTAGCAAAGCGGCTGTAGCCTATATGCCGAAGAAATCTTGGGGTATAGATGACGACACAGCAACTATTTCAGTGCAGGGCTGGCAGCAAGGGGCGAGTTTGGAGTTGGGTGAAGGCAGGCTTTTGGTATTCGGCGAGGCGGGTATGTTTACTGCTCAAGTTTCCGGCAAAGAAAGATGGAAAATGGGTTTGGCTGCAAAAGGTGCTGAGCAGAATGAGCAGTTTTTGATTAACAGCTTATTGTGGTTGGCGAGAAAGATATAAATTCCCGCCCACCGGCTGCGAAGATCTACGGCTTGCTAAATAAAAGCGCCGCTTTGCTGGGGTCTATAAACTCAATGTCTTGAATCATGTTATTTTCCAAGCGAAAAATAAGCAGCTGATCTTCTGACTGACTAAATTTCTCGGCAAGCGCTTCGTCTTTAATCAGTAACAGTGTGTATGCGTAATCTCGCATTTTAGGCAGTGCGAACATCTTGGTAATAAGGCTGGGCATGCCGCTGATATCTGCGATATAGCGTGCATTGTGCTTGCTCAGAAAATCCTTTTCTTGCTTACTCAAAAATTCATGAACTTGCTCGGATACCTTTTTATCAAAGGATATTAAGAGCAATCTATCTTGATTGTTGATTTTGTGTTTTTTGTCGAATTGATCAGTGAATTCAATGTCGGGAAACTGATCACCAGCTTTAAGTTCGGCAAAAGTGGGTAGTGATAATAATAAGCAAAACGCTATCGCGAGGCTCTTGAATAGAGACATAGACGGAACTCCAATAAATGGCTAGTAAAGTGGCTGATCAGGGTTCGTAGCTTAGAACAAATAGTGGGCAGGAATGAATATAGCCCCTATGATTTTTATAGGGGCTATATTAACACAAGTCAGAGTCAGTCATTGAATCAAGGCGTAGAATAGATTTTCTTTTTTATTCGCTGTTTTCCCATTGCGGAGCAATTAATCGGCGTCGACCATCTTGGCTTAGGATGGCTGAGTCTTCGTCACGACCGACTTTATCCCAAAGGTTGCAGGTGACTTCCTGGTGATTTTGATCAAGCCGTTCGCAATAGTTACTGTACTCGCACAACCTAACTTCTGCACCGCAGCCACTTTTTACTTTGCGAAACCAATCTGGGTCTGCAATGGCTTGGCGGGCGATTCCAATAATATCGGCCTGCTCTTGCTGCAAGATATTTTCAGCCTGCTGATAGCTGTGAATACCACCAGCGACCACCACGGGTGTTTGAAAACCGGCGTCACGTATTGCCTGTCGGATACTGGCGGTGGGCTCGATGTTGCGGCCAAATGGACCTTGCTCATCGGACTGGAAGGAGGGCATACACTCATAACCGGACTGTCCAGTGTAAGGGTAGGCGGCTTGCCCAACCTTGGGGCGCTTAGCATCGTCAAATTTTCCACCACGTGATAGTGAAATAAAGTCCATACCGGCGCGTGCAAACTCGGTGGCGAAATACTGTGCGTCGGCTAAATGGCTACCGCCTTCAATAATTTCGTCACTTAAAAAACGGCAGCCCAATGGATAATCCATTCCTACGCGTTCGCGAACTTTGGCAAAAACCTCCAATGGTAGGCGAACTCTGTTTTCACGCGGGCCGCCATAGCCATCGCTGCGAATATTTCGGGCAGAGAGAAAAGAGGCCATGGTATAGGCGTGGGCGTAGTGCAGCTCAATACCATCAAAGCCTGCAGTCTTGGCGCGCTCTGCGGCATCTGCAAACAAATCAGGTAGAACTTGGGGCAACTCTTGTAGATGTGGCTCTGGGTCAAAAACTCGTTCGCGAAAGCCCTGATATAAAGACTCCAGCTGACGCTCGTCGAGCACTCGAGCTAGAGCCTCCTCATCCATATCCGCCAAAGCAGATCGAATTTCGCTTTCTGTTTTATCTGTCTCTGACGTTTGCTGTTCAAATCTTTTTCGTAAATCATCGTCGATATGTAAAAAGCGTTGAAAGAACTTTTCGGGCTCTGGACGACGTCGTATCGACAAGAAGTCGATCAACTGAATATAAATTTTAGTCTGGCCCTGACTCGCTTCATGAACGGTTTGGGTGAGCTTTTTTAGACCTTCTATATAGCGATCGTGGCCGATGCGTAGTAGGGGGCCACTGGGTACATCGCGGATGCCCGTGGCCTCAATAACGATTGCGCCCGGCTGGCCTTCAGCAAAGCGGCGATACCAGTCCAGTACATTGTCAGACACATAGCCGTCTTCAGTGGCACGCCAAGGAACCATGGCCGGAATCCAGCTACGTTGGCTGAGTTCTAGCGGACCATATTTAAAGCCTTGGAACAATAAAGCTCTAGCCGCTTCCTCTTGGCTCGGCCAAGGCTCATCCAATGGAGTGAATTTTATTCTCTGGGGCGGCTTCCACATAAGACTACAACCATTTATCGGTAAAAAATTTACATGTAATGTTAATTTTTATAGCTCAAATAAGCAAGCGCACCCCAAAATGAGCTTAGGGGCACTGTAATTTGTAGGGTTAGATGAGTCTACGAGGGGATTTGTACAGCAACAATATCCGGCGTATTAAAGCTGGCGCCTATAGGGCGCGCTCTAGGTCAATAACGGCTCGATCGAGCACCTGGTTTAGAATGATAGTCGACTCAATATGGGCAACCTTGTCGACATGGGCCAGATCATGCTTGATAAAGCGCTCGTAGGACTCTAGGTCCTTGGTGACAATCCGAAGGCTGTAATCATGCCGGCCGGCGAGCACGCAGCACTCCATTACCTGGGGAAGCTCGGCAACAGCCTGTTCAAACTCTTTGCCATTTTGAGCGGTGTTACGCTCGAGTTTTACAAACACAAAAGCCGATATCTGCAGGCCCAGTTGCTTACGATCGAGCTGGGTGCGGTATTGCTTGATCAGGCCCTGGGATTCAAGTTTGCGCAGGCGTCTCAAGCAGGGTGTTTGAGATAGGTTAACACTCTCGGCTAGGTCGGCATTACTAATACGGGCATTGGCCTGTAGGGCCTTTAATATTTTTATATCGATCTTATCCAACTTGATCGCTTCTTCTATATTCATTGGCAAAAATCACTCGAAATATTCACTTCTAGGGGATTTTATGCTCAAAAGGGTAAAAAACATAGCCCGCTGCGCCAAAGGATGCCGATTGGCAAGCTCCTTTGTTTTAGCGGGCCGAAAAAGAAATAATCGCTTAAATTGCGCGCTTAAGCAGCTGCCGCGGCATCATATTCTTGGGCAAGCTGCTCTACCCAAGCCTGAACTCGAGCGTCGGTTTGCTCAAACTGCTGGTCTTCATCAACCGCTAGGCCAAAGAAGTAGGACTTGTCTTCGCTGCAGCCTAATGAGGCTTCAAAGTCATAACCCTCTGTTGGCCAATAGCCAATCATTTTGGCACCGACTTTGAGCACACGTTCATGCAGCCAACCCATGGCGTCGAGGAAGTAATCACCGTAGCCTAGCTGGTCTCCGAGGCCATACAAGGCGATTTGCTTACCCTGCAAGTTGGCATCTAGGATAATGTCTTCACGCTCTTCCCAGTCTTCTTGGATGCCACCAAAATCCCAGGTAGGAATACCCATTAGGATTAAGTCGTAATTGGTAAAGTACTGGCTATCAATATCAACGATATTAACCATCTCGACTGCTACGCCTAAGCCGGCAAACTGTTCGCATATTTTTTCACCAACTTCTTCGGTATTGCCGGTATCAGTGCCAAATACCAAGGCTACTCGAGCATCGCTAATTGCGCTCATGGGGAAGGCCTCCAGATTTCAAATTTCGCTAATGATAATGACAATGATTATTATTAACAAGTTTCAATTGGAGTAAAATAAAACTTTATTGCACATAAGTAGGTTTGAACCCCATTGCGAGGCTTTGTACACTTAGGGCTATTCGTCGATTGGGCTTTAAGGCATTGGGGTCGGCAGCTAAGCATTTGATTTGGAAATAATTTTGACTGATAGTTCTGAACTAGAGAATACCGAGCCGGCTAGCGGCAATTTACCTGGTTTAAGCCAGCTACTTGAGGCCTTTCAGAAACAGCGCCCGCTAAGAGGGGGCTCCCTCATTATCACGGTTTTCGGTGATTCAATTTCCCAGCACGGAGGCTCAGTATGGTTGGGCAGCTTGATTGAGGCACTTGAACCCTTTGGTTTAAACCAGCGCCTAGTGCGGACATCGGTTTACCGCTTGATTCAAGAGGGCTGGTTGGATTCAACTCAGGTTGGGCGACGTAGCTATTATCGCTTTACCGAGTTTGGTTTACGCCAGTATCAAAAGGCCGCTCGCCGAATCTATGCGCAATCGCGCCAAGACTGGGATGGTAAATGGACTCTGGTGATGCCAGCCTATGTCGTCGATGACGCCCGTGAGCAAATGCGTAAAGAGCTTACCTGGGCCGGTTTTGGGCAGCTTACCGCTGGAGTGATGGCACGCCCCGGCGCTGAGCGACAAAGCCTAGACGAAACCCTACAAGAGCTAGAGATTCACGATAAAGTTGTGGTGATGACAGCTTCAACCGAAGATCTCTTATCCCAGTCAGCCCTTAAGCAGCTTTCGGCAAACTGTTGGGATTTAGATCAGCTGGAAGCGCGCTACCTTGAATTTTTGGATAAATTCCGTCCCTTGCAAGCGGCAATCCCCAAAACTGGCCCGCTTGACCCAAAAAGCTGTTTTCAATTGCGCAGTTTATTGGTGCATGAATATCGCCGAATCCTATTGAAAGATTCCGATCTTCCGCAAGAGCTACTACCTAACGATTGGGCAGGCAACGCAGCGCAACTACTGACAGCCAATATTTATAAGCGGGTACATCGCTATGCTAAACAGTATTTATGTCAGATGATGGAAACCGCTGATGGGCCATTGCCTGAAGCATCAGCCAGTTACTATAAGCGCTTTGGTGAGTTGAGCGAGTAACGCTTTAACAACTCAATAAGCGAATTAAAAGGATGTCTTGTAAAAAGGGAAGTTTAAGCTATGCCTCGCTATTTCTTACTAATTTCTTGTTTTGTACTTTTTTTAGCTTATTGCCAAGAAAGTTTTGCTGCGCGTAAATCTCAGCCATTTGATTCACAGACTGTGAAATTTGAATTTGAGGATAATTGGCTAGTCTTTCAAGCTCTGGTAAATGGTAAATCTCGGCGAGTGATACTTGATTCAGGTGCTAGCGTCTTTTGGATGAGAGAGGGTATATATAAAGATCAAAAACTCAGGGCTTGTCGCTCCCAGTTAATTAGCGACTTTGCGAAACACTCGAAGAAGTATAAAGTTTGCCCGGGCTTAATGATTGGCTTATTCGGGCGCCGCTACATTATGAACGCCACAGTTTTATCGAGTGACGATCATTGGCTTAAAGCTAAGTACAACTTTGATGGCTTGTTGGGCGTTGAAGTCTTTAATGATGCAGTTTTTGAAGTCGATAGCCGCCGTAAGATTGTAACCGTGCATGAAACCACGCAGTATTCGCCGAAACAGGCTGATAGCAGCGTAAGTATTAAATACCGGCGCCAAAGGCCATTTGTTGATATTGAAATTAATGGGCGAGAATATACGGCTTTGCTAGATACCGGCTTTGGTGGCAGTATTCACTTGCCGCGTAAGTTTTCCGATCTTTCCGATGGAGAATTTACCCCCAAATTAAGTAAGGGTGTGAATCGCGCTGGCATGGTTGAAGACAAAAAGGCTGCGATAAAAAGTATTTCGATCGCTGGCTTAGAACTAAAAGACGTTCCGGCTATTATTAGGAACAAGAGAACCGCCCCTAGCGCTGCTGATGCTGTGGTGGGGATGGGCTTGTTAAGGAACTTTATTGTTACCTTCGATTTTCCTCACAGGCGCCTACATTTAAGACCCTATCCTGAGGGAAGGGCAGAGTAATTTTTTGTCTTCTTTATTTAGGTCCTATGCAAGGCATTACTTAATTAGTTGGCGAGTAAAGCCTCTATATCCAAGAGCACACCCTCATATTCCCAATACATTACCCGCCCGTGGCTACCGCTCACCAATAGAAAGTTTTCACTAACGGAAAGAAGGCGATCTATTGCAAGCAGTTTGGTGGTGAAGTTCTCTTCTTTAACTTCCTCGCTGATTTCTTGATTGTGGCTGTCGTAACCGTGCACGATTATGGCAGTTTTAACACTAACTTTGATAAATGACATGACAGGCTCCGTGATTGGAGTTAGATTCTTTGCCCTACTGTATTATAAATTCCCACAAGGTGGATTTAGTTTTATCGATAAATGTAAAGCTTTTCACTGTAGTGCTTGAAGACAAAAATAATAAGGAAATCTCAAGATGCGCACGATCCCATTTCCGAGCTCTATCGGTGAAGTATTTGCTTTGGGCTTAACCTATAAGGCTCATATCGAAGAAGTTGGGGCGAAAGAAACTGAGCCCATGATATTTGCCAAACACTGCTCAGCAACTGTTGGTGATTGTGATTTAAGTTTGCCCAATGAAGACTCTTTGTGGCAAGCACTTGAATCCTTAAACCCGGATATTGCCCAAAAGGTGAAAGCCACTGTTCCTACAATGCCACTGATGCTTGATTATGAAGTTGAGTTGGGTATGTATTTGGATGAAGATGTCACTTCGGAGCAATTAAATCAGCCTGGCTGGATGCCTCGCTTAGGACTTTTCTTGGCCAATGATATCAGTGCCCGCAGTTTGCAGCTTTGTGGGGAGCTCGCGGCCAGCGAAAAAGAACGCATGGAGTATTGGACCTTATCCAAGAGCTTGCCAGGGTTCTTACCGGTGGCTGAAACCATTTTCTTTCCTGAAACACTATCTCCAGATACATTCCCTGATATTGAGCTGAGTTTATCGGTGAATGGCGAGCAGAGGCAAAAAGACAATTGTCGTAATATGATTTACCCACCCAAGCTCATGTTGGAATACGCCCTTAAAGCTGCCGGCGATAGGGGTTTAAAAGCAGGGGATTGTATTCTAACGGGAACCCCAGCGGGGGTGGCTCTGCGCCTAACCGCATTTAAAAAGTTTATGGCTAAGATATTGCCTGCGAAGCTAAGGGTTAAGTTAGCACTTAAAGGCGCTGCGAAGGAGCCAAACTATTTAAAGGTGGGTGATGTCGTACAGATTTCGGCCAACGATTTAGGGGCACATTGCTTGCGAATATGTGAGTAAATATCGAGCTATTTTGCTCTAAGACGACAGCTCATTTGTCCGTTTAACCACAAATAGCGATTGTCAGATTTGTCACACTAAAAGTGTGCGCTGGTTCACAAGGGGCGCTCCCCATTTTTGCTACTTTGCAACTGCGGTACTAGATTGTATCGAGTGACTTGGCCTTTTTGATGGTATTTAAAGCCTGATTGATCAGGAATTATTACTACCGTGAAAAACGTGGCCAAGCCGAAACAGTTTTGGAAAAGGATGCCTTTCCATGAGAGCTTTAGTAGCCAGTATCTGTTGCTTGTTCAGTTCTTCACTTTTGGCCCTGGAAGCCCCAGAAGCCATGGTCCCGAAGGGCGTAAAGCCAGGTGAAACCTTCTATATTGTCTTTGTCACAGCCGCCAATGATATTGGTACCTTTAGCAGTGTCGAAAAACTCAATGAGATCGCCAATTTTGAGGCTGATTCGAGTAATTTCAAAGGCACTGACGACCCCAATATTGAATGGAAGGCGATGTTTGGTCATGCCGATGGTACCGTGCAAACGACTAATCTGTTTGAACAGGCTGACGCTGCCATTTATAACCTAAACGGCGATAAAATCGCTGACGATGTCGCCGATATGTTTGATGGCAATTTAGATGCTCCCATTGCCTACGAGCAATCAGGTTTTCAAGTGAGCAGCTTGGTATTGACCAGTTTTAGTGCTGAAGGCGAAACGGTTGCCGGTGGTTTGGCGACAGCCGATGGTAGCTGTCCGGTTGGCCTGGCAGGGCATAAGGGCGCTGCTTGGGCAATGAGTGGCCCGAGTTACTGTGGTAGCGGCAAAGGGGACGAGCGCATGGGAGCCTTATATGTTGTCTCTCCCTTGCTTACCGCACCGGGTGAGCCTGAAGTGTCCCAGCAAATGGCGGTATTAAACTTCCTTAGCAATTTACTTCCTACGGCCGCTGGCGGTAAAAAGGAAGATCAAGAGCAGAAAGAATGAGCTTGCTCGCATAGCGTTGCACAAAATAGCGTTGAACAAACAAAAAAGGCCAAGCGAATTGCTTGGCCTTTTGCTTTTTAGCGGGATAAAAAATAGAGCATTTACTCTACGTCTAAAGCACCGCGGCGAATTTGGTCGCGTTCCATCGATTCAAATAGCGCTTTAAAGTTACCTTCACCAAAGCCATCGTCTTCTTTACGCTGAATAAATTCGAAGAAGATTGGGCCCACTTGGGTTTCTGAGAAGATCTGCAGTAATAGGCGTGGCTCGCCACCTTCGGTGGTACCATCTAGCAAAATACCGCGTTTTTGCAGCTCATCTACTGGCTCACCATGGCTAGGTAAACGCTCTTCCAGCATTTCGTAGTAGGTGTTTGGCGGCGCCGTCATAAAGGGGATGTTCTTTTCTTTTAGCTTATCCCAGCATTCAAGAAGGTTGTCGCAAGAAAAGGCAATGTGCTGGATGCCTTCGCCGTTGTATGCCATTAGATATTCTTCAATCTGGCCTTTACCACCGGCGGCCTCTTCATTCAGAGGAATTCGGATTAGCCCGTCGGGTGCGGTCATGGCGCGAGATTGCAAGCCTGTGTACTCACCTTTGATGTCGAAGTAACGAATCTCTTTAAAGTTAAATAGGCTCTCGTAATAATTCGCCCAATAATTCATACGACCGCGATAAACATTGTGAGTCAGGTGGTCAATAACCTTAAAGCCGCAGCCCTCTGGGTGCTTATCAACGCCTTCTAGATAAACGAAGTCGATATCGTAAATACTTGAATTGGGTTCAAAACGATCCACTAAGTACAGCGCGGCTCCACCAATACCTTTCACGGCAGGAAGGTTGAGTTCCATCGGGCCAGTCTGAACATCCATTGGCTGCGCGCCGCGCTTAACAACTTCATCATAGGCATGGCGAGAATCTTTTACGCGAAAAGCCAAGCCGCAAGCACAAGGGCCGTGTTCTTCAGCAAAGTAATAAGCCGGGCTGTTCTTCTCATAGTTAGTGATAAAGTTGATATCACCTTGGCGCCATAACTGGCAGTCTTTACTGCGATGGTTGGCGATATGGGTGAAGCCTAGTGATTCAAATACAGGTTCTAAAACACCTTTTTCAGCGGCAGCAAATTCTACAAATTCAAAGCCACAAAGGCCTATTGGGTTCTCAAATAAATCGGCCATTAATGGCTCCTTATCATCAATAAATATCATCGGCTTAGTAAGGATCAAAGGATAAGGGCAGCGGAGAGGAATTATCTGTCTATTTTCCCCTGTTTTAATGCAATTAAAGGTGGTATCTTCCTGTTTAATATAAATTTAGGGTGATTTTATTCATGTCTATAGAAAAGGCGAGCTTTTCCACCTCCGAAAAGGCCATTTTGGGGGCATTGCAGCGCGAAGGGCGAATGTCCAATGTTGAACTGGCCCAGCAGGTGGGTCTATCGGAATCGCCTTGTTTCCGCCGGGTGAAGCAATTAGAGGACGATAAAGTCATCACCGGTTACTGCGCTGTAGTCGATCAGCGCCGCTTGGGCTTGGAAGTGACAGCCTTTGTGCAAGTGGATTTGGAACAGGGCTCTGAGGCCGATACCGAGCTCTTTATGGATGCCGTTAGGGCCGAAGAGTACATTACCGAGTGCTATGCCATGAGTGGTGAATATGATTATCTGTTAAAGGTGGTGGCTAGGAGTATTGACCATTTTGGTGAGATTAGTATGAAGCGTATTCTCAAGTTCCCCGGCGTTAAAAATATTGTGTCGAGTTTTAACTTGCTAGAGGTTAAAAATACCCGCCAACTACCACTTTCTTGAAACGAGAAAGTTTTATTTTCTATTGAGGAGTAACAATTGTTGGAAAGCTCTATCCAAGTAAATCAAAGCGATATGAACTTAGCAGGCCATGTCGATAATGTGAATTTGTATCGCTGGTTTAATGACCAACGCTTAGAATTGTTTGACATTATTAGCAGTCGAGTAGGGCAGCCCTTTGTTCCACCTTATGTCAAAACCGAATTGCAGTTTATGCGGGAAGTGTTCGATCATGAGGCGGTCTTATTAAGGCTTAACATTTGCCATATTGGTGGGAAGTCTTTTCGTATCGAGCAGCAGCTTATGCAAGATCAAACCTTATGTGCGATCTGCGAAACCACCGCGGTAAATTTCTCAGTGGAATCGCAAAGCGCTTGTGTTATCGAAGGTAGCGTAAAAGCCGCCCTGGAATCGTTTAGCCGTAAATAATGTATTTACAGTGATTCAATAAAGCGCTTCATTTTTTGCCGAGCTTTTACGGCTTCCTCTATATGAAAAAAGAAGCCTTGGAACACATGGGGCATGCCTTCATAGATATCGAGTTTGAGCTTTCTATGACCGTCATCCAGTTTCTGATACAAGCGTATGCATTGACTCAATAGGGCTTCGCGGCTACCGCACTGGATGAGTGTCGCCGGGAATTTGGATAAATCCCCATAAATAGGCGATACCAAGGGGTTTTGCCACTCGGCTTTATTGGGCGCAAAGGCCAATGCTGCCGCTTTCATATCTGCGCGCTCCAAAATTGGATCGGCATCCATAAGAGTAATCATGCTGTCGTCTTTCGCTGCTATATCCATCCACGGTGACCAAAGTAATAGGGCGGCGGGTTGGGGCAGTTTTTCTTGAGCTATGCGTATACTTAGGGTGCTGACCAAGCCTCCACCAGCCGAATCACCAAAGAGGATGATGTCTTTCGCCTGATGGCCGCTTTCCAATAAAGATTGATATACGGCGAGAGCTTCGTCATTGATCTGTTGATAGTTAGCTTTAGGCGCTAAACTGTAATCAACAGCTAAGGTCTTTATGTTGAGATCATTTGCCACAGGAACAGAGGACGATAGCGTGCTCATCGGACTAAAGCGCGTGTAAGCGCCACCATGAAAATAGAGCATCCGCTTCTTATTCTCTTGCCAGTTCTTGGGAGTGATTTCTAAGACCGGAATGTCGGCAACTTTTCGGCTTTTAAGTGTGGGCTGGTAGGCGCCGAGAACCGCATCTTTAAATAGGGTTTGAAATTGCACTTCAAGCCGACTTTGTAGTTGCAGCCATTGGGCGTCGCTTTGTGGTGCAGGGCGTGGAGCTTTATCTTGATAGACGATGCTGATGGCCTGTTTGCTGGCCTCGCTAATTGAATTGGGTAGCTCAAGGTTTTTAACTAAGCCCTGTTCGGCCAGGGCTATTGAAGATAAACCCAGCAGGAGCAAAGAGTTTTTTATTGCTTTTAGCATTGCTTTATTCTCGTATTGTTGCTTTCGTTTTGCTGATTCCGTTCTCGATTAATTAGTGTCCGCTTAACTGTGGGTTGATCCCGGTGGTACAACCCCTTTACGTATTAAACAGTTTGCGTATAAGCGGCGCTCTGATGTGGCGACGATACAAAACGCATTTTTTGCTTGCTGGTAGAAATCTTGTCGGCTGAGCCCGTGGGGTAGTACCTCTCTATCTTCAGCAAAATGGCAAATTCTAGAAAAGTCTTGGGCAATTGTCGGGAGCTCACCATTGGCCATGGCCATCACTCGCAAGGAGTCGCTTGAAAAATCATCGATGGGCATCAGTTGCAAAATGGCGGAAAGCAGTTGATCACTGTTGCTAGCATCAGCACGAATGAGTTTTTGAGCGTGGCTCGTCGCTGGAAAGTTTGCATCGACAATCGCTATATCATCACCGTGCCCCATCTGGGCCAATGTATATAAAAGATCTGGACTGATAATGTCAGGGATTTTTTTGAGCATGAGAACTCCTGGTAGCTAGTTTGAAGCTCTGGATTTGAACATCTTATAAAAAGCCCCGAGCCGATAAATTATCGATCAAAGAGCCAATGCCAAATGTCCAAGGACGTACTTGATTGCTTTTACCCACCACGTTTGCCAGCAGCCCTAATTGCTCGTTATAGATCTCTACTATATCTCCATCGAGATGAGAGAAGCCTTGCCCATCCTCGAAGCGATCATCTACAGGGGCATACATGGTGCCAGTAAAGAGCATGATGCCATCAGGATACTGATGATTTTCACCGATAACTTGCTGCACAAGTTGCTCGACATCGCGACTGATCCGGCTCATATCGCTGCTGCCTTGTAAAAGATAACCATCCTGCCCGAGGATTCGTAAGTCGACTCTCGCTCGGCGAATATTGTCGAGACTAAAGCGTTCATCGAATAGGCGTATAAACGGGCCGATAACGCAAGAGCCGTTGTTATCTTTAGCGCGTCCAAGTAATAGTGCGCTACGTCCTTCAACATCACGTAGATTGACATCGTTTCCTAAACTGGCACCTACGATTTTCCCACGATTATTAACACACATTACCAGCTCAGGTTCTGGATTATTCCAAGTGGAATCTGGATGAAGACCGATCGCGTCACCCAATCCAATTGCCGACATGGGTTGAGACTTAGTAAAGACTTCAGCGTCCGGCCCTAGCCCGACTTCAAGATACTGCGACCACATACCTTTGCCCTGAAGAAGCTCCTTCAGTTTTAATGCTTCCGGGCTGGCGGGTTTAATATTGTGAATATCGGCACCGATGCTGCTTAGAATTGATTGGCGAATCGCTGCCGCTTCTTGACGGTCGCCCATGGCTTTTTCTTCAACTACACGCTCAAGTAGGCTATCGATAAAGGTTACTCCGCAGGCCTTAATACTCTGCAGGTCGCAGGGCGCTAATAAGTGGTTGCCGCTTTGTTGCTCGGTACCACTGAGTAGCTCTTGAATGCTGCATAAAGGATTAGCAAGCGTCAATTCCTGCAAGCATCTTAAGGGGTTTTCCGTGTTTATCAGAGCAGAGGAAGTAGGGAAGTGTTCGGTAATATCATATACCTGCTCATTCTGAATAAGGATCACACAGGGCCCACCTTGCTGTTGGCTCCACATACGACCGATTAGGGTAGCGTGCTTAGCATCACGAGGCAGGCAATTGTGGGTGGTAAAGGTTTTTGCGTTTTGCATGCTTAACTTATCCTTAGTATTCACAGCACGGCTCCTAGACTCCAAGGGTGAAAACCATCATCAAATAAAGCGATCTGCTCACCTTTGCTAGGTTCACCTGAAGCGGTACGAATAATTTTTTCTACAATCTCTTGGGCAAGGGAATCCAAATCGGCTTCGCCATCGATTAAACGACCACAGTTGATATCGAGATCATCTTTCATGTGATTAAAAATGCTCTGATTGCTGGCTAATTTAAGGCTGGGAACGCTTGGGCAATTGAAGTTCGAGCCACGCCCGGTGGTAAAGCAAATCATGTTAGCGCCACTTGCCACTTGGCCGGTAATCGACACCGGGTCGTAGCCCGGGCTATCCATAAATACCAAGCCTTGGCTTTGCATGGGCTCGCCATAATCATAGACATTATTGATGGTGCTCTTACCGGCTTTGGCAACTGCACCAAGAGATTTTTCGATAATGGTAGTGATGCCGCCGGCTTTATTGCCATGGCTTGGGTTGCTGTCTAGAGTCTCGCCTTGTTGCTTGGCATACTGTTGCCACCAATGCACTTTTTGCTCTAGTTTTAGTGCAGTTAATGTGTCTCTACAGCGCCGGTAGAGTTGCTGTTCGGCACCAAAGATTTCCGGTGTCTCCGCCAATATTGCTCTGGCGCCCTTGCTGCAAAGTATATCTACGGCACGCCCTAGGGCAGGGTTGGCACTGAGCCCAGAAAAGGCATCACTGCCGCCACACTGCAAGGCAACACTTAATTTTTCGAGACCCTGTTCGCTGCGCTTTGCTTGGTTGGCCTCTGCCACTAAGGACTTAATTTTATCTAAGCCTTCCCGGATGGCTTGATGGCTGCCACCGCAGGCTTGAATTCCCAAACTTTGAATACGATCTTGTGGCTGAGAGCAGGCTTCGCTGCCAAGCAATTGGTCAACTTGATTAGTTTCGCAGCCAAGTGATACCAGCAGTACAGCGGCAATATTCGGGTGGTAGATCCAGCCTCTAAGTGTTCTTTGTAGGAGCTCCAGTGACTGGCCATTTTGATTTACGGCACAACCGCCACTGTGACAAATCGGAATCAGTGCATCGACATTATTGTATTGTGGCATAAATTGCTGCGCGCTTTGGCAAATCCCGCGTACCACGCTATTCGCACAGCTAACCATGGCCACTACGGCCACTATATTTCTGGTGCCAATTTTTTTTGTGTATTCACGCTTGTAACCAAGAAATTGTGCCGCTATGGTTTTGCTTGCTGCGAGCCTTGCCTGGGCGATAGTACTGTCTGAGCTTTCGAATGTGTGCGGAGTTATACTACTTGGCCCTTCAGGCATGCTGCAATTATGGCTATGTATATGTTCACCCGCCTTGATGTCCAGTGTTGCGGTGGCGATACATTGACCGTACTTTATGATGCTTTGCCCTTTGGGAATATCATGTGATGCGAGCTTATGCCCAGTAGAAATATTTTCCTTACTAGTGATTTCAAAGCTTGCAATATAGCTATTAGCAGCAATGTCCTCCAATGCGACGACGCAGTTATCTGTTGCGGACAGTTGTATACATTGAGTCATGAGGTCATTCCCTCATGGGGCTCTGTTGAGTTCGATTTTGTTGAGTTCGATTCTGTTGAGTTTGATGGAGGCGCTGCTAGCGTGATGCCATAAAAATTGAGTGCATTTTCGAAGAGTATCTTTTGGTAATCTTTTGTACTTAGTGATTTGCATAAAGTCGCGGTAATAATTAACCAGTCCTTATAGCTCGCAGCTAACTTAAGTACCGGCCAGTCACTGCCCCACACTAGATGATCAACTCCAAATTGGTCGATCAAAAAGTCAGTACAAGGCTGTAGATCGCTAGCAGTTGCGGACGCTTTTGCCTCGGTAAGTAAGCCAGATAATTTACAGTAGATATTTGGCATGCCCGCTAAAATTGATATATACCTTCGCCATTCTTCCAGTTGTTGTTCACGCAAATTGGGCTTAGCAGCGTGATCAATAATAATCCTGAGCTCAGGAAGTTGTACGGCTGCTTCGCAGAAATAGGGGAGTTGCGCTGGGGTTATTAGTGCATCTAAGCTTAGATTGAGCTCAGCGCAGTAATGTAGATTGTCGATAACTTGCTCTTGCAAAATCCAGCGTGGGTTTGCAATGTCTTGCAGCATGGGGCGCACGCCAACAAATTTATTGTGCTTAGAGAGTGCTTTGAGCTCTTGTCTAGCTTTGTCTGTGTTCAAATCAACCCAGCCAACGACGGCCAAAATATCAGTGTGTTTGTCGGCGATATCTAAAAGAAACTCAGTTTCCGCCAGGGTGGGGGCGCACTGAACCAAAATGCCAGCCCTAACATCATTACCTCTCTCTTCTAGCCAATCGCTGTATTGATAATCCTGATACAAAGAAGTCAGCTCTGGAGTAATCCATCCATAATCTCCACGCTGTAGCTTCCAGAGGTGAAAGTGCGCATCGATAATCATGCGAGAGTCTCCCGGTATTGAGTGGGTGCGTCTCTATGGAGTAGCCCCTTGTCTTTCAGCGTATCCCAAAACTCTGGAGGTATATCAGCTTGTATAAGCGATAAATTACTCTCTACTTCTTTGGCGCTACGTGCTCCCGGTATAACTGAAGCAACGGCAGGGTGCAGTAAAGGAAAGCGAAGAGCAGCAGCGGCCAAGGAAACTGAAAAGTCATTGCATATGGCTTCCATGGCTCTGACTTTAGCGAGAATTTCTTCCGTTGCTGGACTGTAATTGTAGTAAGCGCCAGCAATGGCGCCGGTGGCGAGTATGCCAGTGTTATATGGCCCGCCAATGATAATATCAACGGCACGTTGTTCGCAGGCGGGTAAAAAGCTTTCGAGTGCCTCCTGCTCGAGTAAGGTGTATCGGCCAGCTAGGAGAAAGCAATCGGGATCACTGTCCGCTAAAAATTGCTCGCAAACTTGCCACTCGTTGACGCCTAACCCGAAGGCTTTTATTAGCCCTTGCTCGCGCATTTCCAGCAAGGCTTTATTGGTTCCGTTCAACGCCGCTGAATAAACTCTGGCCTGTTCCGTACCATGGGTCCAATAATCAATATCATGGATATAAACTATGTCTAGATAATTACACCCTAGGCGTTGTAGGCTTTGTTCTACGCTGCGCCAAGCACCGTCATAGCTATAGTCATAATTGGCGTTAAATGGTGGTGCTTGTTGATATAAACCCGCGTCCGCCGAATCCCCTATAGCACAGGGTTTTAACAAACGCCCTACTTTGCTTGAGATACACCAGCTTTCTCGTTCGGACTCGTTGAGGGCCAGGCCTATACGGCGCTCACTCAGACCATGGCCGTAAAGTGGTGCGGTATCGAAATAATTAATGCCGTTTGCAAGCGCTGTAGAAATGCAGTGCAAAGCATTAGTGTTATCAAGGCTCTGGTATAGATTCCCAATAGGCGCGCCACCAAAACCGATCTCGCTAAGAGCAATCTGACTGCGCTTTAATTTGTTTATCGCTAACACAATGATTCTACCTTGGCCTTAACGATTAGCATTTAAATAAGCATCAACTGTGCTTTTATCGATAGTCTGAGTAGGTAAATCGATGTGTTTTTCCAGTTTCTCACCTTTTAGTAGACGTAGTGCTTCCTGAAGAGCCTTAACGCCAGGGGCAGGGTAAACAAAAGTCGCCGTCAAAAATCCACGCTTAACCCAAAGTGCGCCTTCTTTTGGGATCGCATCAACACCTAGAAAGAAAATATCTTTTTCACGTTGCGCATCGCGCGCGGCTAAAAAGGCACCAAAGGCCATCGGGTCATTGTGGGCGTAAACCAAGTCGATCTTAGGGTGCGCCCGCAGAGCATTGCTCATAATGTTATAGGCTTTATCTTGTTTCCAGTCGCCATCTTGTCGGTCTACTAGCCAATTTAAATTTTTTTCCTTTTGTAGCGCATCTACAAAACCCTGGTGACGTTCATGGGCAGGAGTCGAGCCCATTCCACCCCAGATTTCTACGATATTTCCTTGCGCCATTCCTTCGCCGCCTAGCAAAGCAAGAGCCTTACGGCCAGCTTGACGACCTATCTCTAGGTTGTTTCCTCCGATAAACTGGGTAAAGTCATCACCGTTAATCTTTCGATCAAGTACGATTACGGGTATGCCAGCTTCCATAGCTTCTTTTACAACGGCCGTTAATCCCGCGCTCTCTTTCGGGGCTAATAGAATAATATCTACTTTTTGCTGAATAAAAGACTGAACATCGGCGACCTGTTTTTCGGTTCGATCTTGGCCATCGGCTATAAACAATTGAATATCAGGGTGCTTCATGGCTTCGGCCCGCAATTGCTTATTAAAAAGAACACGCCAAGGCTCGGTGGTGGTTACCTGAGAGAAACCAATCCGATAAGCCCAGCTGGATGAGGCACTTGTTAACAACAGTAGGGTAGTGAGTAGCGTAGCTAGAATTCTAACATTCAACATGGTGATTCTCTTTGGTCGCATATTGTTATTATTTAGCTCGACATAAATCGAGTTTTGAGCTTGTTCCAGTCAAACTGCTGCAGCAGTACGGCGAGCACTATGATGATGCCCTTGAGTAAGAGCTGAGTATTGCTGTCGACATTATTGAGCTGTAAAACATTGCTGAGGACGCCAAAAATCAGAACCCCCAACAGCGTTCCGGGGATAGTTCCACGGCCGCCCATTAGATTTGCTCCGCCAATGACCACAGCAGCAATAGCATCAAGTTCCATACCGGTTCCGGCATCAGGCTTGCCTTGTAAGTATTGAGCGCAGTACAAAACACCCGCTATTCCGGCGAGTGCACCGCTTAAGGTGTACACCCAAACTTTTACCCTGGCGACGGGTATACCCGATAGATAGGCTGCTCGCTCATTACCACCAATGGCATAAAGGTAACGGCCAAACCTAAAGTGGCGAAGCAATAAGGTAAAGCTCACTACAATGAGCAGAAAAACAAAGCCAGGAACAGGAATACCGAAAATTGATTTACGCAGCCATTCAAAGTTTTCATTGCTATTGATGCCGCTATAGATAGGGAAAACGGACATATCTTGCCCAGCCATTAGGCGCGCAATACCAAGTGCAGCCACCATCATGGCCAATGTGGCAATAAAGGGTTGAAGTTTGCCACGTGCGATCAGTTGTCCACTGATACTCCCGAGCAAAGCTGTCGCTGTAATACTTGCTAAAATAATGGCCAGTAGGGAGGCTTGGTTGTGCAAGTTGTTGAAATATTGCCAGCCTAAATAAGCAGCTACTATTAATCCTGATACTCTTAAGCACTGGCAATAAACCTCGGCCAAAACCCTTCTGAGAAAAGCCATAATAGGAATCGTGATTAAGTAGGCTGCAACAAATCCTAGGCTCATACCTCCTATCCAGCCTCCATTATGGGTTTCTTCTAAGGTGAGTAGCATGGCGCAGAGTGTTGCGGCGAAGGCCATTAAAGAGCCTACTGCCAGATCGATACCGCCGGTTAATATCACCAAAGTCATACCAACCGCCAAGATGCCGGTAATGCTCACTTGCCGAAGAATATTTAATAGGTTTCCTGGGGCTAAAAATATAATGTCGCCGGCACTGTCTTGGGGTGAGAAGAATATTCCGCCCGCAAAAAGTAAGGCAAGGCCAAGCAACAGTTTACTGCGCCAAAACCAATAGCTAATTGAGTGATTCTCTGTCACTTAAATGTTTCCTCTAAATGGTGGTTACCACTATGATGGTTTTGCCTGTCATAGTGGCCCTGTGCGGCGCTGAGAATTTTGTTTTGACTAAATGGGCGCTGCTTGAAGTGTTGAGCGATCGAGCCTTCATGCAAGACAAGTACGCGATCGCATAAACGACAGAGCTCGGGTAGGTCTGTACTTGCAACAATAAAGCTCATGCCCGATTGCTTTAGCGCTTCTAAAAGCCGGTAAATTTCAGCTTTGGCTGCAACATCTACCCCTCGTGTCGGCTCGTTCATTAAAACTAGTTTGGGTTTGAGCGCCAGCCATCTTGCTATGACTAATTTTTGTTGGTTTCCGCCCGATAGGCTTCCAGCACTTTGCTCGGTGCTTTGATACTTTACGGTCCACTGTTGCAGTAACTCACTTTGTTTTTCCGTATCGTCAGCGATCAGCAAGGAGTTTTGTTGTGCTAGCGTTGGTAAGCCAAGATTGAATAGCAAGTTTCGATTCAAAACCAAACTATCATGTTTTCGATCATCACTGATATAAGCTAGACCTTGTGCGATGGCATCACGTGGTGAGCTTGTGGTGATGGTTTGTCCGTCAAATACAAGACCTTCGCTATTAAAGTCACGAAGGCCAAAAAGGCACTCCAGTAGCTCGCCGCACCCGCTTCCCAGCAGTCCGGTTAGACCAAGGATTTCACCTTCTTTCACATCAAAATTAATGCCCTTTAGCGTGCGCTTTCCCCAATGACCGTTTAGATCTTTTATTTCTAATAGCTTTAAGCTGGGGTTGTCCGCGCACTTTTTAGAGCGCCGTGGTACATCAGCTAATTCCTCGCCAATCATCAGTTTGATTACTTCATTAGCCGAATAACCCTGCATTGGTCCTTTAGCGACCAAACTTCCATTGCGTAATACCGCTAATTGATCGGCTATCTGACTCAGTTCGTCCAGTCGATGTGAAATGTAGATGATACTGACGCCTTCTTTGGTCAGGCGACGTAAGATGGTAAAAAGGTGCTGGGTTTCTTGATCGCTTAAGGCTGCGCTGGGTTCATCCAAAACCAAGATTTTGGCATCACGCAGAAGTGCTCGAGCGATCTCCACGAGCTGTTGTTGGCCTATGTTGAGTTCTTTTACTGCCGTGCTAGCGGGTAGGTTTAAGCCCAACTGATCAAGGACAGATTGGGCCTTATTCGCCATGGAGGCATGCTGAATCAAACCCAGTTTATTCTTTTCTTCATTGCCCAGAAATATATTCTCGGCCACACTCAGCTCGGGTAGAAGATTTAGCTCTTGGTGAACCATGATCACCCCGGCTGTCTCGGCGGATTTTGGTGAGTCAAATGTATGCGGGCTGTCGTCGATATAGATTTGTCCTTGATACTCTTGGTACACACCGCAGCTAATATTCATTAAGGTGCTTTTTCCTGCGCCGTTTTCTCCCATAAGCGCCAATACTTGGCCTGCTTCTAGTTGAAGACTAACGCCCTCTAGCACCTTTTGTTTGGCAAAAGACTTCTCAATGTTTTCCAATCTCAAACGCGCAGACATAAGCAGCTCTTAGAACGTCTCATTGTAAGTCATGGTCTAATGTGCCGCTTCTTCAGCTGCTGGCAAGTCAGCGATGCGAGATTTCAGCGCGGGTAATTGAGGCAAAGTAGCGCTTGGAATGGCTTCATACCAAAAACTAGCGGCCGACCAGTCATCTTCACGCTCATAAAGATCAGACAAATATTCTTCCAGGGTAGTGGGGGTATCACCATTGTGACCAATTTGCTGAATAGTAATATGTGCTTCTTCTTGCCAATAAATTGGGTCACGCAAATGCCAGCGGTACATGGAAATACGTCCGGTATCGCCATCGTCACCTTTCTCGCGATAGCTAGCACCGTTATATAAAAAGGCAGAATCTTGTAAACCCCAAGATAGCCCTACATAATCTTCGGCGCCGCTACCGTTCAGGGTAGGAAATTTATCATCGCCATCTATATAGGCTTTCATTTCGCCTTCGCCCCACCAGTTAGTGTCGCTAGGGCGAACGCCTATCACCGTGCCAATAAAGCGGCCTTTGCCTGTTCGTTTTGGTAGTAGGCTAAAATCTTTGGTTTTGGTGGTCGGGTTTTGGCGCTGAAAGTTTACATGCAGCCTGCCTACCTTTTCGCTGTGACGATCACCCAAGGTGTAATCAATCTGATAGAAAAATGGCATGGGCTGTGGAAGCTCATTGGTGATGGTAAAGCGAGCAGCTTTATTAAAGGGCATGGGAAGCCAAATATTCATCCCAGCTTTTGGCCCCACTGAATGAACAGCACTTTGAAATGATGTTGCTTTGCCATGTGCAAAGCCAAAAAAATCACCCAGTGGCGCTTCGATGCTTGGATGTTCTTGGCCATCCCAATAGCCACGAATAACGGCTCCACGCAAAAAAGCAGGTACAGGGAATGTGGTGGCCCAAATGTGTCGAATTGTGCCACTGCCTTGAATATTGGCTAGTTCTACCGTTTCCCCGGGCGCTAATAAGCGAGCTGGGGAACCTTTACGGCCTTGGCCCAGTGGGCTAGAGGCTTTACCACCTTCACCTTTGGCTCCGGTAGGGTTTTCAAAACTAATGGTTCTAGATTGTAAGGGCGAATCTAAATGATAGGGTTCGCTAAGCAATTTATGGCTATCATCGGCAATGCTCATTGGGCTGAAAAAGCAGGCACTTAACAATGTTGACCGCCATAAAAACTTAGCGCCGAGAGTAACAAGGAATTTTGGAAACACGCTGTTGTTTTTAGTCATGTGCATTTCTCTAGAATATAGGTTTAGGGCGATAGCCCAGTTCGCGACTTAAAGCCAAGCAAGCTTGTGCTAATTCTTGGCCGTTACTTTGGGCATCTTCCATGCTGGCCTGGGAAGTGGTGCCTGAAATACTAATGCCGGCAAGTGGGCGTCCATTGTGGTCCAAAATAGCGGAGGCTACACAGCGAATCTCTACTTCGTTTTCACGGTCATCAATGGCATAGCCTTGCTTTTTAATTTCCTGCCACGCGGCTCGTAAATCTTCAGCGCTAGTAATGCTGTGTTCGGTTTTGGCTTCCATTGGCTCCTGTAAGGAGAGCCTTTGATTGTCTCGCTCGGCGAACGCCATCATGGCTTTGCCAAGTGCAGTGCAGTGCATCTTGCCGCGCCAGCCAATGCCCGACGCTAATACAATGGGATGGCGGCTTTCAATCTTGTCAATGTAGACAACTTCATTGCCATCAAGGATTGCGAGATGAATAGTTAAACCTGTTAGCTCTGAGAATTGCATCATAATAGGCTTGGCTAACCGGCGAATATCCATGGTGTTATAGGCTTGAGCGGCTAAAGACAATACCTTACCGCCGAGTTGGAAGCCTTGTTCATCTTGGGTGACCAAACCATGACTTTTTAAAGTGCTCATAAGACGATGCACCGTAGGGCGTTGAAAGCCCGAGCTATTAACAAGATCGACAATACGCACTCGCCCTTGTTGACTCAGTTGCGCAACTAAATCTAAGAGAATAAGGGCTTTATCAACCGCCGTGGGTTTATTATCAGCTTCACTCATAGTTGGCCTTGAGAATTTTTGAAATTATTGTTATTGATCTCATATACGTTCTATCTATTGTTACTGTGCAAAAGAAAGATCGCAAGCTAGCATCCTTGTAGCTTGCGACCAATTGTCGCCACTGTACCACTACTTTTTTTAGCTATTAAAACTGGTATTTGAAATTCATACCAATGGTTCGCGGGCGAATTGTAAACACTCGCTCATCAACAACATTTATTGCTGTCGTACGCGCTCTTTCATCGGTTAGATTTTTACCAAAAAGGCCTACTTCAATATTGTCGCCTAACAAAAGGTTAATGTTGGCACTGAGTACGGCATAGTCGCCGATACGATGCTGCGGGCCAGCTACAAACTCATACTCCATAAATGATTCATCGACGTATTGATATGCAAGCAAACCTCGTAATGCCATATCATCGGCGATATCTTTGTCAAAATTGATAGCAAAGTTATAACTGAACTCTGGAACACCTTGTAGGCGATCGCCATCGGCACCTTGTTGGGTTCCGGCGCTGATATAGTCTTCTTCCAGCTGAGCTTCTTTTATGTCGAAGCCAAAATCTACTGACCAGATATCATCGATTTGCCAGGCACCTTCAAGCTCAAAGCCGGTAATCGATGCAGAGCCAGCATTATCAATGTAACCAAAGCCATTACTGAGTAGAGATTTGGTTTGAATATCGCTCCAATCCAGATAGTAGATGGCGCCGTTTAAGCGCAGTTGATTGTCCATCCATTGGGTTTTGAATCCGAGTTCATAGTTCCACAAACTGTCCGATTTGTACTGTGCTGGGGCGCCACTGGCGACAGCGATATCTGAGTTGGCGCCACCAATACGATAGCCTTTAGAGGCGAGCGCGTAGATCATGCGATCATCATCAGGTCGAAAGCTCACTTCAAATTTTGGATTTACTGAGTCTTCACTTGACGATACTGAGCCGGTACTGATTCCTGGTGGTGTTCCCACTCGACCGGTTAAAAGATTCTGAATACCACGGCTACTACCCACATCACTGATTTCAGTTTCAAAAACACGAAGCCCTATGGTTGCAGACCATTGATCATTGAAGGCGTAGCTGGCTTCACCAAAAATGGCTTTCTGTTCTATCTGGAAATCGTTTTGATTGCGGTAGACCACCTCATCGCCAACATAGAATGGGCCACCAGGTGCTACTAAGGCACCACTAATGCCTGGCTGTAGTACCCCAAGAACATCAAGCAACCCGCCTAAGTTATCCACCACAACGACTTGCTCATGATCAACTTTATCTTTTTGATAAAACAAGCCCGCTGTCCATTGAAAAGCGCCGTCGTCAACGGATTGCAGGCGAATTTCCTGAGCAAAAATATCAAACTCTTCATTAAAATGATGTGGGCTAATGGCTTCGATACCAGAGAAATCATATATCGGCTTAAGAGCAAGGTAAGCGTTTTCAGAATATTCGAATACCCAATCGTTATCCCCATTAAAGTAGCTAGATGAGGCGTATAGCGCGATGTCACCGAAATCATAATCAATGGTGAAGTTGTAGATTTTAGTGGTATCTAATTGTTCATCTTTTACAGGAGCGTCAATACTCAGGTCGCTGCCTGGGTTAAACCACGCCTTACCGTTAACGTCTGATTCTTGATAAATATAACTGGCGTTTATTTTCAGCTGATCATTAGGCTCATAAGCCAAGGCTAGGCGGCCACCCTTGGTGCTGATGTCATTGGCATCTTCTTCATTTACTCGTGCGTGGGTGTAATCGATAAAACCGCCATCGTCTTTCTTATAAGCGACCGCACGCAAAGCTAAGCTATCGCTAAGCGGTATGTTCATCATCATATTGACAACGGTAGCTGGATCGCCAGACTTGGTCGCGCCGTAACTGCCATCAATCTTGCCCTGGAACTCGCCCTGTACAGGCTCATTGGTAATAATGCGCAGTGTTCCGCCTAGAGAGCCGGCACCATAGAGGGTGCCTTGTGGGCCCCTAAGTAGCTCAACACGAGCGATATCGGTCATGTGAAGGTCGGGCGCACTTACACCACTGGTGAGAGGAATATCATTAAAATAGATTGAAGTGGTAGCCTGCAGCTGTGCATCAAACTCAGTGCCGTCTGAAAGGCCGCGTACGGTTAGCTTTTTCTTGCCTGAACCTGCATCCACATAGGAAAGCCCGGGCAAAAGGCGAGCATAGCTTTCGAAGTCGGTAGCACCTTTGTTTTCCAGTGATTCCCCTGAAAGAGCCGATATAGCGATGGCCACATCCTGCATACCGAGTTCACGCTTGGTTGCGGTTACCACTATCTCTTCCAATGCCGCGCTGTGGGCAATACTGATTTGGCTGGCGATAATGCTCGCCAAGAGGGTTTTAGGGAACAGGTTTTTCATAGCAGGCCACTCCTTATAGTCTGTTATGTGGGCGTCGAGCTGATTGCCGCTGGGTCGCTTATTGATTGCTTATTAGTTGTTTATTCGTTATTTATTATTCTGGAGTCCATAATATGGACTGTTTGTTTTTAATTTGGACGAAAGGATGGTAATGAGGCGAATCTTTTAATGCAAGTGTCCATAATACGACCACTTTATATGTGTATTTTTTATTTGAGGCGGGTTTAGTAGAATGTTCGCCTAGGCAGCCGTGACTCAATTCATTGAGTGAACCTAGACATAAGAGAATTAATCCATTGAAAAAGCTCAGTTACTTATTCGAGGCCAACAAAAAATGGTCTGAATCCATCAAAGATAAAGACCCCGAGTTCTTTAGCCGACTCTCCAAGCAGCAAGCGCCAGATTACCTTTGGATAGGATGCTCAGATAGCCGAGTGCCGGCTAATACCTTGGTAGACCTGCCGCCTGGTGAAGTCTTCGTGCATAGAAATATCGCCAATGTTGTGGTTCACACCGACCTTAATATGCTGTCGGTATTGCATTACGCAGTAGCAGTATTGAAGGTAAAACATGTGATCATTTGTGGCCATTATGGCTGCGGCGGTGTGATGGCCGCGATGGAAGATAAGAGCCACGGCCTTATCGATAACTGGTTACGACACATTAAAGACGTAGCCCGCTTCCATAAAGATGAACTGGATAAACTGTCTGAGGCCGAGCGTATTGATCGTATGTGTGAACTCAACGTGATGGAGCAGGTGCGCAACGTGGCAAATACCAGTGTAGTCAAAAATGCCTGGAGTGAAGGGCAGGTGCTTTCAGTGCATGGTTGGATTTACAATATCAATAATGGTGTGCTGAACGACCTGGATATGTGCGTCTCTGATTCTTCAGAGCTGTCTCCCGAAAGTTAGTTTCAAAAGGCGCCGAGCTTGGTTTTACTCAATACCAAGCTCGATGGCTAAGCGTGTCGCTTCTGCTCGAGAAGAGATACCCAGCTTGCGATAGATCGATTTAATGTGGTCCGCAATGGTGTAGTGCGATAGTGCTAGTAATTCAGCAATATCTGTACGGTTCAGGCCTTTAGAGATCAGCGAGAGAATCTCAGACTCTCGAGGCGTTAAATCGTGACTTTTCTGCTTTTTATCAATTTGTCTGAAGTGCTGCAGTATCTTTTTGGATATATCGCCAGAAAGCGGAGGTGCGCCATTGACGATATCTTGCAGCTTATCGATTAACACACTGCCGGGCTCGTTTTTAAGCAGGTAGCCATCGGCTCCCATTTGTAAGCACTCAAAAACTGTTTCTTCGTCGTCGGCTATGGTGACGATGACACAAAGAATTTCTTCGTTGGCTTCTTTTAGTTTTGGGATTAGTTCGCAGCCTCGACCATCAGGTAAGCTAATGTCGATTATTGCCAGTTGAAGTGGGTGTTTTTGAAGCAATCGTGTTGCTTCGGCCATGTTATTGGCATAAAAAGCTTGTTTAGTGTTGGGGAGTGCCTGTTGAAGATAACTTTTCATCAAATCTTGAAAAAGCAGTTCGTCTTCTACAATCAAGCATTGTTCAATGTTCATCGATACATCCGTACATCAAAAAATACCCAGCACATAGATGGGCGTTCGTTAAATCTTCCGGTCCAGAGTACAAAGGCCGTAAAAGATAAACGACTACAAGAGATTACGAAGACATTATGATGGGATTAGAGTGGAAAAAAAAGCGCTTGTTACAAGCTTGTGTCACTAGCACTTTAGTTTTTGTATGGATTCCTATGGTTTCAATATAGCGCGCAGTACTTATTCTGTGCAGCAAAGGGAGGCTGCACAGCATTGAGGCATTTTCTTGCACTAATTCGCGTAGGCTTTTTGCTCAACTTGTTGGCTCAGCCAGCTAAGTCCGTTTTTCAGTCGATGTTGAAACTGTTTAATGGCAATATCAATTGCCCTCCACTGAACAGCCTCTCCATCAGCTTCCCCCTCACTTAGCTGCTGTAACTGTTTGGCCTTTTTGGCGCAATCTAAGATACCGAGCGCAGCGCATAGGCCGGCCAAACGGTGGCTGCAAGCGGCCAGCTCGATAGTGTTTTTAGCGATAGCAAGTTGTTCCAAGTCATTGGACAGCTCAAGACAGCTTTTTTGATAGCGCTTAAAGAAGTCATTGAGCTCGATGGCTGTTTTGTACTGCGCGATATCGTTAATGAATTGGATATCGTATCGTTGCTCGGAGATATCAGAGCTAAACCCTGTTTGGTGTTTTTGAATCAAACTGTAAAATATTGGCAAGGAAAAAGGTTTTTCCATTAATAATTCCATGCCTTTTTGTTGAAGCTGCACGCTAAGCTCTGGAGTGAGGCCTGCGCTAATTCCTACTATTGCGCAGTTTGCGCCAGCACCACGAAGTTTTGACATTAGATCTTGCCCAGAAATAAGGGGCATATGAATATCCAACAAAATTGCATCGAATTCATGCTTTTCTGCAGCCGCAAGCGCATCGTTGGGATCGGTAGTGCTATAAACGATATGTCCCGCGCCTTTTAGTAAGCTGGAAATAATTTCATTGTTTAGCTCGATATCATCGACTAACAGTACAGAAAGGCTTTTATCAATACCATTTCCATGCGCTGCGATTCGAACCTTTAAATGAAATTCGAAAGTACTGCCTTTTCCAGGAGTCGAGGTGAACTCAATGTGCCCGCCTAGGCGCTCACTGATGTTATTCACGATAGCAAGGCCCATGCCGGTACCCACAAGGTGATTATGATCGTTATTACTCGCCTTGGTGAAGCTATGAAAGATTCGATCTTGATCTTCATAAGGAATGCCGATTCCAGTATCACTTACCGCAAAAGATAGAGCCATATCGCCTTGTTCTAGGTACTTGCCACTGCAGACAACTTTAATTTCTCCGCTATCAGTATACTTGGCTGCATTGTTTAAAAGGTTATTGATTAGCTGCTGTAGAAGGTCAGGGTCTGTTTCAATAACTGTGGGGACATTGGGTTCAATCAGATATTCCACCAAGATATCCTTTTCATCACAAAGACCCTGAATAAGAGAAACTGAAGAGTCCAAGATATCTAACAAGGAGGTGGCCTGTGTTTTGGTTTGTTGTTGCCGACCCGATTCCAGTAGCAAAACACTGTTAAGTTGTTGTAAAAGCTGATGTCCGCTGCGATTAATTTGCTCGACGTATTTGTTTTGAAGGGGTTCCAGTGGTGTTTGTTTTAGCAGTTTGATTAGCCCTAGTATACCGTTAATGGGTGTTTTTACTTCGTGGCTAAAATAAGAGATGAATGCTGATCGAGATTTGTCGGTTTCTTTTGCCGCAATATTGTCTAACTGGATAGATCTAAATTTTTGAGAAATAGCCAGCGACAGCATGTACATTTCAAAGACGTGACAAGACAGGCCCACCATCAAAATGCTTTCAAAGCCGGGTGCCAGACCAATGGTGACTAGAGCCGGAAACGTCGATCCAGCGATGAGTGCAATCCACCCAATGCAAACATAAAGAGCGGGTTTTAAACCTCGAATATAAGCCCAGGCAGCAGAAACTATCATAAGTGTGCCGAAAATTGGGTGCGGGGCTGCTGAGGCGATGCTAAATGCATCGCGGCTCATAAATGGATAGGCCACTAGCAGTAAAACGTAGAATATGATGAGCGCTTTGAAAGCCCAGTCGAGTTCGCGCAAGCGCCTTGGGACTTGGAAAAAGACATAACAAAACCAGGTTCCAAATAATTGCACACCTACGCTGGCGGGTTTATAAAAATAGAGCTCATAATCATAAAAACCGAACACTGTCTTGAATAAACCGTAAGCGCTGATGATAAACAAAACCCCGAATAGGGAATGAATAGCATAGAGGATATGGCTGACATCTCGCACACTTGCACCAAAGAATAGATTATGAAGTGCTAGAGACAGAGATATCCCAATTAAGAAGAACAGAAAGCTGGTGCGGGCCGTTGAATAAATGAGGGCTTGATCGTAACTCTCTAAATGAACATTGAGAGACGATACAATGGGGGAGGCTATTCGAATAATAAGCTGGTAGGTTTGACCATGTTCAATAGGCAGTTCGCTGAGCCAGTCCACCGATAAAGTATGTAGTCCTTCGGTACTTGCTTGATAACCGCTCTGAACCTGGTGAATAAGTTGACCTTTACTGTATAGGAATGCTTCAATTTCTTTAAAATGGGCATTGGCCAAGCGAACAGCCCAACGTCGTTTTGTACTTGGCTTCAGTTCCAGTGCGAACCAGTATTGGTTTTCATGCTTGGGAAAACCGGTAGCTCCGCTGAGTTCGTTATCGTTTGCCTGCAGTAATCGCTTAAGGACCTGAGTGGCGTTCAGCTGTTTCTTCTCATCCAGAATCAATATCCCCTGTCCACTGACATTGTCTCCCTGTGCAAGGCTGAAACAAAAACTCAGGGCTAGCCCTATAAAAAATCGAGCTGTCGAAACTTTAATCGAATGTAGTAGGGGCATAGGGTTAACTTATCTCGGCGGCCAGATAATTTTCATTATTCCATTTTTAGATATCTCATACTAAGGTGGGTTTCCATACCTTAAGCACATCATAATCTTTGGCCGATTCCGATGCACCCCCCTATGTGAGGGAGTTACATTTGATTTTAAGTAACCATAATGCGATCCATTATCGATGTGCTATGCACACTGGGTTCTTAGAGGTATCGCTGTATGAAAAAGTGGCTGGGCTTAGCTTTAACATTATTGACTGTCGAAAACTCGATGGCAGCAACGTGTAATTGGGATTCTACAAGGAATAACTGGGATAATTGTGAGTTTTTCAGCGAATATATTTCGTTGAATCCGAGCCTTTCATACAGCTTTAACAATGTTACAGTGCTGGGAGGAACCCTAGAAGGCGATTTTTCAAAAGTTGATTTGAGCACAGTGAAGTTCCAACGTGCTGGCAATAACCTCGGGGATGAGGTTGATATAGGGCAGGCTGATTTTTCACCTTTTCAGTGGATTAAGGTGGAAAATAATGGCTTGAACATTTTCTATCTGCTTAGCGGTATCGTCGATGATCCCGGTGAGCGGCGACATGAAGCCAGCGGTAATTTGCTCTTTGCCGGTGAGCCCGATATTCTGCCAGCTGCGCAAGCAGGAGTAGGTGATCTTGGCGCTTATATTGTTGGTCAGTTTGAACTGAGAGATGAATACCCAATGGGCGCCGCTCCGGTAACGGAAAATCCTCTGTCGAGTTCTTCTGGTTCGGCTGAAGCGGCAATCTCAGGCAGCGGCTTTCGAAGCAGCGCAGGCGAAGGGCATTTTTGGCAATTGGACTTTAAAAACAGCTACGAGATTAGCCGATTAGAACTACTACCAAATTCTGGCCAAGAACAAGAGTTGGCTGGTGCAAGCATTTTATTGTCAGATTACCCTTTTAGCGTTGATCCATCTATTGCAAAAGATTTTGATTACATCGCTAGATTTACCTTGCCTACACTAGAAGCTGGGCAGAACAGTTATCATATCCCTGTCGAGCGTACGACGCGATTTATTCGGGTGATCAAGCAAGATGGAGAGCGTTTAGGGTTTAATAAAATCCGCGTGATTGGTGAGGTGGGTATTAAAACTCCTGACACGCCTTTGCCTGCAAACGCCGTTCGCCCTAGTTGTGGTGGTTTTAATATTGCTCTAGTCGATAAAGCGAAGCGTTGTGATGTTACGCGATTGCCCGATAGTGGGAGCAGTAATGTTAATATCGATTTCAGTTTCTGTAATTTTAGTGGGCGAGATTTAAGTGGCTTGAATTTCTCTGGGGTTCAGCTCAGCAATGCTGATTTCTCTCAGGCTGATTTAACTGGTGCTAGCTTTGATAGCTCGCAAGCGGAAAATACTAACTTTTCTGGGGCAAATCTGAGCGATGTTGATTTTTCCAGGGCGAATCTTCGTGAAGCTGATATGCGCGGAGCTATTTGGTCGGCCACCTTCTTTGATCAAACCGAGCCGGAAAATGCCTGTATTGATCGCTCTGTATGGGAATCACGCGCTGGTACTACAGGCGAGGATGGACGCCTAGTTGGTGATACCAGTGATATTAGTAGCGGTGTGGACAGCCCGCCGCAGTTGGTAGACGAACGATTCAATAATAGCTTTCAATATGCTCGCCAGCCCAGTGTGGATAATAATGGAGCGGCCGTAAATGCCATCGATGGCAATGCGACGACACAGTCTCAAACCCGAGCTGATCAAAGCAATCCTTGGTGGGTACTCGACCTTGGTGCCACATTCTTTATCAACGATGTTGAGTTAGATCTAGGCAGCCAGTGTACTGCGGCCGTTTGTTCTGATTTACAATTGTTGATCAGCGACTGGGATCCGATGAGCTACCCTGTAAGAGATTTGCCTGCAGAAAATCAAAATGATGAGCTGTTCACATGGCAAGCGGTAAATGGGGGTGATAAATATAGCTTTAATCGCACCGGTCGATATATCGTGGTGCAAACAGCCAGCGATATGACAGGCGCTCTTGCGATTGCTGGACTAAAAGTAAACTCCTCAAGTGAACCTGTTTTCCCAAGTACTCGACAGCCTATTAGCCCAACTATCTCAAACAACTTTGGCTCTGCGGTGCAACTGGGTACGGAATTAGAGAAGCTGAGCTCAAACTTAGAATACTTGGATAGTGATCTAGGTCAGTTGCGCGTACACGCTAGTCAAGCTTATGACGCAACTTTAAAAGTGAAGCGTTTGCACGACCGTCTAAAGCGTATTAAGCGTGACTTGGATCGTGCCGATACCATGTTAAAGGCGGCCAGCTTCTTGGGGCCTATCAAGGCGCAAAGCGCGCGTATTCGACAGATTATTTCCACCGTTAAACCTGGCGTTGATAGCGTAGAAAACTTCGTTGGCCGAGTTGAAAACGAAGGCGTTAAACCCCTGCGCGAAAAAATCGCCAAGTTACGAGACAAAGCTCAACAAGGGCAGCGCGCTAGTGACAACCTCTATCAGTATGTCGATAAGGGCTATGGTCTATACAGCGATGCATTTTTCTGTGCGGCGAATACCGAAGGCAATAAGGGAATGGATGCCCTAGAGATCATCGCTACGGGTAATGGTTCAGCTGGGACTACTGTCGATAGCTTTGTCTATACAGAAAATGGCATTGTTGGCGGTGTAACCCAGTATCAGGTGAGCAGTACGCCAGTAACTTTTAATATTGATGCCCCTCTGGGATTTAATCCAGTCTTGAACACGGCCAGCAAAATGGTTACTGGTCAAAATGATCGTTACGACCGCAGCTCAGTGGCTGCAGGTGTGGATTTGTCCAGTTTCCCTTCCGGCCGACAGGCTCTTGAAGATCGTATTAAGAACTTTGCTGCTGATCAAAACGTTGGCTTAGATACTATTGTTTACAGTACTGATCAATCAGTATTGTTAGTTCGCGATGCCTTCACGGCACCAACGGATCTTGCTGAATTGATGGCGGTATTGGATCAAATTGAAGAGCAGCTAAAGCGTTTAGAAGAGGCCTTTTATGCGTTTTTTGATCCCTTGTCTCAACTTATCGCCTTATTTGAGATACGTATTGATGCCGGTTTTACAAGTTTTTCCGTACTTTCTATTTTAGAAGGTCTTAGCAATATCCCAGGTTTAGATAAGCTAGAGGAATTGGCCAATAAAATTATTGAGGCCATCCTAAGCCAATTAAAATCATTGTTACCAGATGTAAGTTTACCTGGATTTAATATCAGCTTACCTTCAATTCCTGATTTCCCGGATCTATTTAATTTTGATTTCTTGGCTTTTCCAAGTTTGAATTTGGTTAAATTTGATTTGCTTGTAGCTGAGCCTTTCCCATTCTGTTTCGATCGACCTGAAATACCCAGCTACCCAGAGTTCTATGCTGATCTTGATGGCGATAAGCTAATAAATGGTCAAGAGGCAGAAGCCTGTACACCACCGTCGAGCACATTGCCTTATCGCAGTGGTGATCGCCAAGATCCAAACCCTGGCTGCGCTAGCCATCCATTCTTTGGCAGTAATGCTGATACTGTGGATAGCGATGGCGATGGTTTTGATGACTACTTTGAGGCGACCTATCATCAAGCCTTTACCGGTTTGGATTTAAATCCGATCGACTCCAATATGCCTAATGCCGCAGCCTTAGCGGGTGATAGTGATGGTGATGGTTTAACACTGGCCGAAGAGTATGCGGCAGGAACCAATCCCGCAGATTCCGATACTGATGGCGATGGTTTAAGTGATCAGTATGAGCTGCAGTATCTAAACCTTCCAGATCGCTTAAACGCTTTCGTACAGGCTAAGCTTCAGCTAGGAAATTTTAACGATTTTCTAAACCCTGTGTCCGGTGAAGCTATTAGCACAGCGGGATTACATTATGAGGCCGCGGCTGACTATGATAATGATGGACTCAATAACTTAGCCGAAGCACAAAATGGCGCAAACCCATACCACCACGATAGTGATGATGACGGCATGGACGATGCCTTTGAATTGGCCAGCGTCAGTCAGGCAAGCTGTGCCAGCTTGGCTTATCGATTACGCCTAGATGATGCTAGTGATGCGAACGCTGATCCGGATGGCGATAAGCTTAGCAATCAACTTGAGTCCGAGTTAGGCAGTGATATTTGTAACCCAGACAGCGATGGAGACGGTATCAATGATGGCTTCGAGCATAAATCAAATACCAGCTTGATTTCGGCGGCAGAAAAGCCGGTAGACAGCGATGGCAACGGTGTACCCGACGATATCGAAAACCTTGTTGATAGTGATGGCGATGGTTTTAGTGACGGCGACGAAAAGGCCAACGGTACTGATCCTGACGATGCTTCAAGCAAGCCGGCCAACGATGTTGATGGCGACAATATTTCGGATCTAAGCGATACCGATAACGATAACGACGGCTTCAGCGATCAAGATGAGCAAGATAACGGCACCAACCCAAGAGACGCTGGCGATACACCTGCTGATTTTGATGGCGACAAAATATCCGATCGCAACGACGACGACGATGATAACGATGGTTATAGTGATGCCGACGAAGCCGCCAATAAAACCAATAGCAAAGATGCTGCTGATAAACCCGCGGATTTAGACGGCGACTTTGTATCTGACTTGTTGGACGCTGATGCCGATGGCAATGGCAACAATGAGCCTCGTATTGAAAACCTACGAATTAGCGGCAGCCCCGAAGTTGGAGGCGAGCTGATAGCAAGCTTTGATTATGTAGATGATGAAGGCGATGCAGAGCAGGGCACAGAGGTACGTTGGTTTAGAGTCGTAAACGGCATGAAGGAGTTTATAACGGCTAGCCCGCTGAAAAAGTCTTCGGCACTTAAAGTGCATACAAAGCACGCGATGTCTGTACCCAAAGCCGCCAGCTATCGACCGACCCTGCAAGATCAAGGGCGCCCACTGGGTGTCCAGATTACGCCAAGAGACGGTACTGCAAATACCGTAGCCGGTAAGGTGGCCAGCTTCCAGTTGGCATTGAGCAGCGGTGCTAATGGCATTCCAACCATGCCGGTCGGATTGTTGTTTGTGATGGGTTTGCTGATCAGTGTTTTCGCCAGACGCAAACTTTCCGTTCAATGATCTTCATGTTTGGCATTTAATAATAGAGTACAAAAAAGCCGCCCAATTGGGCGGCGCAATCTAAAATCAAATTATGAGTCCAACGCTTTGCCAACATTACTATCGAAGAAATAGGACTTAATCAGTCCGTCAACGAAGTAAAAACCTCTTCACCCATGTTATGAAGTGTGTAATTTGATATCAAAACAAAAGCACAGGGTTAAGACTCTAGCTTGGGGTAGTGATTTGGAGCGACTAGGCTCCTGGACGGAACGGGTGGCTGCATGGACGCAGCGTCGGAGCGGAAAAGCACTGCCCCAAGCTAGATTCTGGTCGCAAATCACCTAATAAAAAAGCCCGATATTGAATCTCAATATCGGGCTTTTTTATTGTCAGCTGTGAGAGCCGCCACTTAGAGCGGCTCTTTTATACCAGCATGAATACTCAATTAAGCTATTCGCCCAGTCTCAGAACTTTGCACAAGACGATCAAAACACTCGCGATCTTGCTTGGCACGCTCAGAGTTATCCATAATAGATACAAGCCAAATAGCCAAGAAAGCCGCAGGCATAGTAAACAAAGCTGGATAATCATAAGGGAAGAGGGCAGTTTCAAAGCCCAAAATATCTACCCAAACCTTTGGCCCGATAATAATAAGACCAATCGCCGACACAAAACCCACAATGGCACCGGCTACAGCGCCGCGTGTTGTAAGCTTCGACCAATACAAAGACAGCAACAAAATAGGAAGGTTAACACTGGCCGCGACCACCATTGGAAGCGTCGCAATAACCGCAACGTTTTGCTCCTGGAAAACGATACCAAGCGCAACCGCCAAAAGCCCCAAGACCAAGGTAACGATACGAGTTAAGCGAATCTCTTTATCAGGGTCGGGTTTACCCTTGCATAAGACTTGCGCGTATAAATCGTGAGAGATTGCAGCTGAACCAGCCACCGTTAAACCGGCAACTACCGCCAAGATAGTGGCAAAAGCTACAGCAGACATAAAGCCCATTAATAGATCACCACCAACCGCATTTGCTAAGTGAATGGCCGCCATATTACCGCCACCTAACAACTTACCGGCGGAGTCGGTGTACTCAGGGTTGCCCATCACATAGACAATGGTGCCAAAGCCCGCAACGATTAGCAAAATAAAGAAATAACCAATGAAGACCGAAGCGTAGAACGCTGACTTACGTGACTCTTCCATATTCGGCACAGTAAACAGTCGCATCAGAATATGGGGCAAACCTAAGGTACCAAACATCATGGAAACCAAAAGCGTAAGAATCTGAATGGGGTCGCTGATCCAAACACCATTGGTTAAAATGTCACCACCGCGAGGGTGTTTATCAACCGCTTGCTGAAGCAGTTCATTAAAATCGTAATCCACACTGTGCAACACCAGTACACCGATAATGGTGATACCGCTTAACAGCAGCAATGCCTTAACAATTTGAACCCAGGTGGTTGCCAGCATGCCACCAAAGGCAACATAAGCCATAACCAAAGCGGCCACGATGATAACAGCCACTTCATAAGGCAAACCAAATAACAGCTCGATCAACTTACCAGCACCGACCATTTGAGCGATCAAGTACATAATTACAACAGATACCGAGCCCAAAACGGCAATCACACGAGTTTTGGTTTGCTCTAATCTAAGCGCCACCACATCGGTAAAAGTTACCTTACCGAGGTTGCGCACTCGTTCAGACAGCAAGATCAGCATCATTGGCCAGCCGGCAAAGGCCGCGAGTGCCAAGGTCATACCGTCTACGCCGGTTGCGTAAATCAGTGCGGTAATACCTAGGAAGGAGGCTGCCGACATAAAGTCGCCAGCAATGGCGGCGCCGTTTTGCAAACCGCTGATACCACCACCAGCGGTGTAGAACTCGGCACTGGTATTGGTACGTTTAGAAGCCCAATAGCTGATAAACAGAGTAATACAGACGAAGACCAAGAACATGGCAATCGCGGTGGGGTTAACGCTTTGGCGCTCTACTTCACCATCGATACTGCCCGCAGCCAAAGCTAGACTTGGTGCTAGCAGTAATAGGCCGGCCAATAGGCTCTTATTTCGCATAGTGGCTTACCTCATCTTCTTTCGGATCGAGCTGTTTGGCTATTTTCAGATAGATCATCTCAATGATCACAAAGCTAAAAATCAGCCCTACAAAGTAAACCAAGCCAAAGGGTATGAGGCTGCCCGCCATTTTCTCGGCAAAGAGTTCATTCAGTGGGCCATAACCAAGGGCGAAGCCAAAGTACAGGGCCATAATGAACAGCGCCATGATTAGGCGAAGGCGATTTTTTTTACGGATAAGCGTCTGCACATCCTGGGGAGTGGACATAGTCATCATCTCTTTTTATTGCTGTTATGTGAGCCTTATGCGACGGTTCGACGGGTTGATCAATCCTTGCACAATTCAAAGCTAAAGGCTAGACAGGGCTCAAGCCATATAACACCACAACTAGAGAGAACCTCCATACTTTGATGCAAATAGGTAGTCTGAAAAAGACGAGTAGCTGTGTCTATTACTTTAAAGGGGGTGGAGTCGAAGGCTAGTTGAACCAGTTCTTGAAGTAAGCCGCTTGATATTGTGGGTTATCAATCACCACATTACCGTGTTTTACTTCAACAGGTAAGCCTTCCACTCTCAGTCGTTCTGGTAGTGATTCACTGAACGACAGTGTTACCTTTAATACTGGACGATTGTTCTCAAAGGGATCCGCAAGGCGGCTCGGTAGTGTTCTAATTAAGGTAACGGGCTGGCTGATAAAAGCTTCGGTACTATAGCCATTGGGGAAAACAATACTGACTTTACTATCAAGCTGGGTAAAGTCTACGAACTTGGGTTCTAAATAAGCGATGACTTTGGCTTCGGAGCGTGCCGATAGATACATAAGCTCTTTTCCGCCGCCCACAATATCACCCTCGGCAGCGGTTATGTCATTTACTGTTGCCGTATCAGTTGAGCGAATAACAAACATCTCCCGGCGCGCTTTTAGGGTGACTAATTGCTGGCGTAATTGACGTACCTGGTTGGCTTGGCTGCCGCTGATATTATCACGTTGCTGGGCAGCAAGTTCTCGCAAGCGTTCGCTTTTGGCTTCCTTGTACCAAAGCTCAGCCTGAAAGTTTAGCTGTTCAATTTGATTGAGCTGTTCCTTCTGAATGATTTGAGCTTGGTAAAGCTGTTGGTATTCTTCAAGCTGCTCGGCCATTTTTATTTGGTTCTCTTTGGCCGCTGTAATCTTGTTTTCCAAAACTCGTTCGAGTTCCGGGTTATTAAGTTTTGTCGCTCCAAGCAGAATATCTAACTCTCGCTCAATCTCGGCAATTTCGGCATCTAACACCGGTGCTTTGATTCGAATGAGCGGTGAGCCACTGTGTACCGTCTCGCCAACGTCAACAAAAATTTCGTCAACAATTCCTTCTCCAGGGCTGACTAATTTTTGTGGGGTCATAGATACCACCCCATCTGAAGTAACAGTTACCCAGCTGAAGTACAACCATAAGGCAAATAGAAACACTGGGCTTAAGGCCAAGGCTAAAATGAGATACCAGCGGGCCTTATAGGCGGTGCGTTTTGCCGGGGCATATTGCAGCTGCACGCCATTTTCGCGAGTTGGCTCGGTTTGTTTTAAGGGGCTAAATCTAACGTCCATTTAAAACTTGTTCCCGCGCTTGAGTACCCACCAAGGTGCCATTGAGCTTTCTTCATGGCCCCGACGAAGTACCTCGTTCAGTAAACAAAATACACACCAAAAGCGCATCAACATGGTGTATAGCGGGAATAGGGGTAGATAGATTAAAAAGCGTATATCTTCTTTGGGGCGTTCTGAAATCAGTGCCATATGTACAATAAATAGCAGCCCGGCACTGAATACATAAAGTGTGTACAAGAAGGCCATTAAGGCGATAAAGAATACCATAGGGTAGGTAACTAGCAGCCAAATGGTGTATAACAATACCACTATCGGTAAGACGACATTCTGGCCAACACCGTATATCAAAGTATAGATAAAGGATTTGGTGCCCATTAAATCTGGGGATAGACTCTTATAGTGTTTTCGCAGATACAAAAATAACAAATCGCCATCCCAGCGTAATCTCTGCATTAGAAGATCTTTCAAGCTGGCTGGAACATCGGTGTGACCAACGGCTAATGGAGCGAAGCCTAAGCGGAGATTTTTGTGACGTTGAAAATAAGTTTTTATTCTTACGGTCAAATCCAAGTCTTCGGCCGTGTGGGTATCCCAGCCCCCGATATGTCGTAAGAAATCTCTGCGAAACGCCCCAAAAGCACCAGAAATATTATTAAGCAAGTTCCATTCGGATAAGCCGTTTTTAATGGTTTGCATGGACAATAAGTATTCAATGCCCTGCATTTTGCACAGTAGGTTGTCGCTGTGATTTCGGGCCCGTAGAGCGCCCCCGGCGGCAGGTACATTAGGGTCATCAAACAAGCGCACCATTTCTCTAACCATGGTGTTGTCGAAGGAAGTGTCGCCATCGACATTGATGACTATTTCACCACTGCTATTCGCCAGGCCGGCATTTAAGGTAGAGACTCGGCCACCACGTTGCCACTTAGGTAAAATCACAAACTCACGATTTTGATACTGGGAAAATTGATCGCGGCAGGATAGGGCGGCGGCATAGGTGTCTTTGTTTACACTGGCGCCATCAACTACCGCAATAATCTCAATGCTGCCGTCGTAAACTTGCTCGGCAAGAGTATCGATGGTTTTAATAATGGCATCGCCTTCGGCGTAACAGGTAATAATGCAGGACACTTTTGGGTTGCGCCTTGGTTGCACGCTGGCCGAGTTAAAAGCCTCGGCCTGATCATCTAGGTAGCGCCTTTGATACCATCGTAGGCAACCGACAATGCCCATGATCATAAGGGGTAATTCCAGCAATACCAACATAGGAATAAAGACCATATTGGGCAGCTGGTAAAAGAAATTCCAAAATGTATTCAGCGTCCAAAACTCAATGCTAGATAACATGATCGAGTTCCAGTTTGTTGGCATGGGCTAGAAGCCACTGCTGAGTGTTTTCTGGTAAGTCTTGGCTTGGCAGAGGAAAGTTTCGTACCTGGAGTTTTAATATCGAATCGTCATTGGCGGCTTCAATACTGGCTAACTTAGCAGCGATTTGATCTAGCCATTTTATCGAGGTGTGGCAAAGTAAAATAACAGCTTTATCGGAGTCTATCTGAGCAAATACATCAGTTTGCCGGATAACACTGTGCAAGCGCTCTTGTAGTTCTGCTATTTGAGCCATGGCGCGTTCTTCACCCCATTGGGTGATCGCTTCAGCAACACCTTCCCAGTTTAGAAACAGTAGCAAATGTTGGTGTTGGTGGCGCTGTGCACTGGCATTACTCCAACGCAGTAGCCAGCTAAAGTTCTCAATGGAGGTATCTTCACCCCACTGTAAGGCGCGATTATCAAAGATGCGTCCGACGCTGGCAATTTGCTCGGCGGCTGGCCCTAACACATATTGATAGAGCCGGCGCTCTTTCAGCTCGTCAGGTCGTTGCTTGTGGCCGTTGTGACAACTAGCTATTACTTGGCCTTCGATAAAACGATGGTCACAAGATGCACAGTGAAAGCGCTCTAGTGGACGATCATAGTCTACTCCGATATGACGAAGTTGGGTAAGGCAGGTTGGGCAGCGCAGGGCCGTATCTAATTGAAACTCGCCTTGCTCACCGACATGGCCACAGGTAAAGCAATGCAGTGAAACGCTGCTGTTGATATCAATGCTTTTACAGCGTGGGCAAATGTCCACATAATTCAAATGCTCACTGTCGCAGCGCGGACATTGGCGGACGCGATCGACAAGATCGCCAGCGCTGAGGATGTCTGTATGCTGCCATTGAGCGAGAATTTTCTGTTCTTCTAGAATTCCCAGGCAGGCCAGGAGAGGATATTGATAGCTGGAGTTTTCCTGTAGTTGCCACCTGGGTGTCAACTGAAAGTTCTCCCTAGGCCAAGCAAAGGCCAAAAAGCGATCAATAGCGCTGTTGCCTTTGTGTTTTAACAATTGAGACTGACGCTCATAAAAACGTTCAACTTGGCTGTATAAATTTCTGCCTGCATGGATTAAGCCATCTGCCAGATGACTAGATAGAGGGCTCTCGTTGAGGCAGAAAATCAGGATTTCGGCTGGAATGTCCAGTGCTGAGCTTCTTACCTGCCAGAGTATTTTATCTTGTTCAGCAAGCGATGAATCCGATAGATTCAGCAGTAGTAAGTCAAATGTGTTTGTGGTGTGAGCTAAGAATGCAGCGCTATCATAGTCGACGATAGTGAAACATTCTTTGTTGTCTATGCCTTCAATGGCGTCAAGCTGAGCAGTGGCATCGTCCTTCGCCACAATTGCTTGATACACATTCATCTACCACAAAAACCTAAGTCTAATTTAATCGACGCATCCTATCACAGGCTGAGAGCAAATAATGTTTACTCATGCTTTATAATCGACCGTTTGGGGCTATAGTTGGCCTTACCTTGAGTTAGTTTCAGGAAATCTAAGTAAGTTACATTTAATGTAATAATATTTAGGGATTAGTGCTGATAGTAAAGACTGGCTTTGAGTAGATGTTTACCGGCTTATAGGGACTTCAATTTACAGTGTGGCTTCTAAGCTCAATCCAAATGTCCTGGGGGTACCGTAAAGGGCATAATCATTGCCGCCCAAAACATAAAGGTGGGTGATATAGGCTCGATCGCTCAAGTTTTTACCCCAGATGCTCAGTTTCCAAGGCTTATCCATAGGTTGCCAGCTGAGTTTGCTATCCAATAAAGTAATGGCCGGTTGTATGGTAATTTGATTGTTTGGCTCACGATAACTTTCGCCTTGATATTGAACGCCTAAATGCCAATTCAGCTTTCCGCTAAATAGGCCGTCATCTATGTTACTTTGATAGTTAGCACTTAAATTGGCCGTATGTTCTGGAGATTGTCTGAGAATACTGCCTTTGTAATCACGCCCGTCCGCCGCCAAAAAACGATCATAGCGTGCGTGTAAATAAGCATAGCTTCCGTTAAATGACCAATGTGAGTTTGGTGAAAAAACGGCCTCTAGTTCAATACCTGATAGGCGGGCAGAGGTGGCATTAGTCGTCTCGAACACTCCAAAATTATCAATGGTACGAAACTGCACGACCTGCAAATCTTGATAACGGGTGACAAAGGTTGCTAAGTTTAAGCGCCAACGATTTTGCCATTGTGCTTTTAGCCCCATTTCATATTGCCAGGCTGACTCTGGCTGAATAATCCTTTGGGCAGCTTCAATATTTCCTGGCACTCCCTGAAAGCCGCCGCTCTTTATTCCCTCGGCAATTGAGCTATAGACCATTAACTCATCTTGTAGTTGGTGTCGCCAGGTTAGGCGAGGTGAAAAGTCCTGCCAGCTATTGCTTTGCCGATGCTCAAAGTCTTCCAATATGATGGCCGGAGCGTTTCCGTTAAGTGCGCTTTGATTTAGGGTCTTTTTGTCATAGTTGTATCGCGCCCCGATACTGATATGATTTCTGTCATCAATATCCCACTCTATCTCACCAAACAAGGCGAGATTTTGGGTGACGTTAAATTGCTGTGAAACCGCTTCGGCTCCGGTAAAGAAAAAGGTTTCTTTACGTCGCGTAAGCTCCCTTAAATAATAAATACCCGCGATCAAACGCCAATCTTCTCGAGCTTGCCACTGAAAGCGAAATTCTTGGGAGTATTCACGGTAGCTCTCGGTAACATTCAGGTCGACGGTTTGGGCGGTTGCGCTGGCCGGTAAGCCTGATGAATCTTCTAGCCAATCAAATTGGCTTTGACGGTAGGCGCTAATGCTGCTTAGCTGCCACTGCTCCCGCTGCCATCTAAGGCGTTGGGAGCCGCCCCATATTGTACGATCTGTATAGCCGGCTAAATCATTGGTCGCGTTTTCATAATTACCGCCTAACTCAGCAAATAACTGAGTGGGTAGTGCGCTGCCATTGTGATCTTGACGATTCAGGGGGACCCGTGCCGAAACCGGAATACGCCCTGTGGAGTTGAGATCGTCTCGGCTGAAATCCAAATTCCAATCAGCATCAATCTGTTCATCAAATTGGTGGCGTAATTGGCCTCGCAGGCGGGTCTTTATTTTTCCCATCTGCTTATCGCCGCTGCGAACAAGATTATTTTGCCAACCGTCACGGTATTGATGATCGGCCGTAAGTCTGGCTTGCCATTGTTCTAGCTCGTCGACTGCTCCACTTGCAGTGAACTGCAGTTGACGGGAATTGTAATTGCCAAAGCCCAATTTGAATCGAAGTTGCTTATCGGAGCTGGCTTGTTGAGTACGGATATTGATGGCACCGCCAATGGAGTTTTTGCCATATAGAGTACCTTGAGGTCCTCGCAGAACTTCTACCTGTTGTACATCCAATATGTCTAGGTCGATATTGGATATCCGGCCGATATAGACATCATCCACAAACAAAACCACAGAGGAATCCATGGCCGCTCCATCATCGTTAGAGCCAATGCCCCTGAGGTGAATTGAAGGTTGCCCAAGGCTGTATGAGCTGATCGATAGGCCGGGTGTGCGATAAGCAATTTCTTGTAAATCGTTAATTTCGGCGCTGGCAATTTGAATGTCATCAATCACACTCAGTGCGATAGGTACTTGTTGCAGGTTTTGGCGATAGCGTTGGGCGGTAACTATCACCTCTTCAATAGGGCGATAGTGATCTTCGCCGGGAGGTGGCAAGGCTGGTGTTGCCGTTATTTTTTCAGCAGCAATGTGATCTTTTTCGCTTAGTAACAATTGTTCGTTTTGCCAGCTGAGCTGCAGATTACTGTTCGACAGCAGTGCTTGCAAAGCAAGCTCGATGGTCATCTCGCCCTGTACTGCGGGGCTTTGTTGAGCTGAGATTAAGTGGCTTGGGATCGCAATATTAATTTTGCTGGCTCTTGCCAGCTCCAAAATAGCGGCAGCTAAGGGGCCAGCTGGGATATTAAACTGAAATGATTCTTCGCGTTGCGCTTGGCTAATGCTACTAATGAGTTGTTCTGAATTTTGAGCGGCGAGCGGGCAGGGCATTATCGCCGCTAACGCAGTGATCGTAGCGACAGCAATTCGCGGCTGCAATCGCCAATTGATTAGGGCCTTATGATCACGCAAGGCATTTCCTGAGTATTATCATTATTGTTGCGCAGATCCACTCTGCGTGGGTCTATTTGACCCTTTTATTTTGAGTTTCCTATGCCGGGGCGGCTAGGAATTATTATTTTACTTTCGTTGTGCTTTTAACAGAATTTCGTCGTTGGACAGTTTTACAATATCTAAAGACATACTGCTTGCCAAAGTATTCAACGCCGCTTCTTTGTCATCAAGGCGTAGGGCGGCGACTAGGGTTTGTTGGCCTAGTACGTCATCTTGTAAACGAATGCCACCTGGGTAATAGCGATTCAAATCATCTATTACTTCACTCAATTGGTTGCCATTGTAAATGGCTTCGCCACGCTGCCATGCCATTACATCGCTACTGTTAACGCTGCTAACTTCGCTGCGCTTACTGGCAGGGACTTTACCAATCAGCTCTTCCACCCAATTATTACTGCTGAGGTATTTTAGTTCGACTTGTTGATTTGCGATTAGTGCTTGTTTGCTGCGATAGCTGAGCTGACTCAGTTCGCTAAATGTTTTGTCGGTGCTGACATCGACACTGCCTTCAACAACGGTAACCTCACTGCGATGTTGATCAGTAAAGACATTAAAGCGAGTACCTAAAACTCTCACATAGGCACCATTGATTTTTACAATTAGGGGCCTATCCGGATCGTGGGCGACATCAAAATATACTTCACCATGTTCTAGTTCTAACAGGCGATAATCATCATGCATTTCGATGTTTAATGAAGACTGGGTATTCAGTTGCACGCGGCTGCCATCGGTCAGGCTAATCTGCAGCTGTTCACCGGTGCCGGTTTCTACCTGTTGACCGCTTAAAGGCCCCCAGCTTGGCAAAAGAGCAACAGCGGCTAAGGTGGCAGCTGTCGCTAAGCTCCCCCAAAGTGCCCAATTTTTGTTGTGAGCCTTAGGGTTATTGAGGCGCTTATCTAATTCTGGTGAATGCCCCAAGCTGTGCCAAAGGGCTTCCGCACGCAGATAGGCGGCTTGGTTTGCAGGGCTAGATTCCAGCCACTGGAAGAACTCATGCTCTTCAGATTGCGAGAAACTGGGGGATTGTATACGGATTAGCCAAGTTTCGGCCGCTTCATCCACAGCTGGATCGGCTGGCCAGGAAAGGTCCTCAGGGCTCGGCGCACGCCGGGGCTTTCCCAGCTCATCGTTTGCTGCATTAGCAAAATTGTTTTCGGCCATTCCTGCGTTATCTCGTGTATCTACTTACATCTATAGACACACAAGTATGCCATAGCCTCCGGCATTAGTTGCAGAAAATTTGGATTTCAGCGGCTGAGATAATCAGATCCTAGCGTTTGAGCTATTAAAGGGCTTGTCGCATCTCTTTTAAGGCACGAATCAGGTACTTTTCCACGGTGCTAACGGCGACATCCAGCTCTTCGCTGATTTGTCGGTAGCTGTAGTGGTGTACTCGGCTCAGAATAAAGGCTTGGCGGCACTTTTCCGGTAAGCTCTCAAGTACATGTTCGATGCGCTCAAGGTCTTGCTGGGCCAATACTGATTGCTCTGGCGCTGGGGCCTCTTGGGATTCTCTATCAGCTTCAGTCAGTTGCTGATAGTTGGTGTGGCGGCGCAGTTTTCTAATTCGATTTAGCGCTAGGTTGGCCGCTGTTTGGAATAGGTAGGCCCTAGGGTTTTCAAGGGTTTCGGTATTCTCACTGCGAATCAAATTATGATAAGCATCTTGAGCGATATCTTCAGCTTCGCTGCTATTACCAAGACGAAAACGTAAAAAGCGCAGCAAAGCAGATTGATTCTGCTGATAGAGCGCCTGCACCGCTTGGCGATTGGGGTCTGGCTTGACGGACATCTCGGCTACCTCGCATCGGTTTTACCGATTAGGGCTAGAGCTTATTATTTTTGTTTCAGCGCCGTTTTCAGGCAGCTGATTGCTATATAAACACTTAATTACATGTAAAGCAATACCGAATCGCCTCATATGAGACGATCCGTGTATCACATGCTTCGGGTTACAGTTTACGGTGATCAATTACGCGCTTGGCCTTGCCTTCAGAGCGAGGTACTGAGCCGGGTGGCACAATTTCAATGCGGGTAGATACGCCTACAATCGATTTAATATGGTGTTGCAGTTCTTTCGAGGTACGCTGCTTTTGAGCATCGTCCATATTGTCTTGGCTCTCTACTTGTACACTCATGGTGTCCAAGTTGCCATCACGATTTACTTCGATCATATAGTGAGGAGCTAACCCAGTAGTACCGATAATCTGCTCTTCAATCTGGGTAGGGAACACGTTAACACCACGAATAATAAGCATATCGTCGCTGCGACCAGTAATACGATCCATACGGCGCATGGTACGAGCTGTGCCCGGTAGTAAACGAGTAAGGTCGCGGGTGCGGTAACGAATAATCGGCAATGCTTCTTTGCTTAAACTGGTAAATACCAGTTCACCTTCTTCACCATCAGGTACCACTTCGCCAGTTTCTGGATTGATGATTTCTGGGTAGAAGTGATCTTCCCAAATCGTCGGGCCGTCTTTGGTTTCCGCGCATTCCATCGCCACACCTGGCCCCATAACTTCTGAAAGGCCATAAATATCAATAGCATCAATGCCTAAGCGCTGCTCTAGCTCTTCTCGCATTGAGCCGGTCCAAGGCTCGGCACCAAAAATGCCTAAGCGTAGGTTTAATTTGTGTGGATCAATACCCTGGCGCTCCATCTCATCGGCAATGTTTAGCATATAAGAAGGGGTAACCATGATGATGTTTGGATTAAAGTCTTGAATCAGCTGAACCTGCTTTTCCGTTTGTCCGCCAGACATTGGAATAACCGTACAACCTAAGCGCTCGGCACCATAGTGAGCACCTAGGCCACCAGTGAACAAGCCGTAACCGTAGGCTACATGCACAAGATCTTTACGACGGCCACCAGCGGCGCGAATGGAGCGCGCGACGACATTGGCCCATGTGTCGATATCATTTTGGGTGTAACCCACTACCGTAGGTTTGCCGGTTGTGCCACTTGAAGCATGCACTCGAACGATATCGTCCATGGGGGTGGCAAACATTCCAAAAGGGTAGTTCTCACGCAAATCTTGTTTGGTGGTAAATGGGAATTTGGCGAGATCGGAAAGCTCTTTCAGCTCGCTTGGGTGAACACCGTGGGCATCGAATGCCTTGCGATAATGGGGGGAATTCTCATAAGCGTGATGCAGGCTTTTCTGCATTCTCTCCAATTGCAAAGCCCGCAGTTCATCAATACTGGCTTTCTCGATGGATTCAAGTTCATCGCTTATCACTTCTCTGGTCACTGTCTGCCTCCAGGTGCTAGATCCGGAATAATTTTATGGGGAAACTCGTACATATCGCCTTGAGTTTCGATTTATCGTTGTGACGTCTGGGCGTTTATAATTTTATGTTTATCTTGTTAATCTTATAAGTTATTGATTTACATGCAATATTTTATACTTAACAACATAATCGCGGGGTGCTCGCCCTGATTTCAATCAAATATAACACGAAAAATCCGTTGTAAGCACTATTTTTGTATCATATACTTTTTTCAACTTTAGTCGATGTGCAAGAGTCGACGTGTAAAGGTCGATGTGTAGAGATTTATCCAAAGTCTTTGCAAAGCAACCTAAAGCACTGCCAAAATTTTTGGTGGTGCTTTTTAGTAACGGTGTTACAACAGTGTTACCAATATGTATCGTGATCGCAGCTAATGCTTGTGATTGCAAAATCGACCCCGCCCAATGTTAATCGCAAGTGGCTTGTGATGACTAAACAATAAAAGTGAGGCCTAGATGAGCAAAAAACTGCAGAGTTACGTCAACGGACAATGGCTGGAAGGTCAAGATGACGGAGTGATGGTGTACAACGCCATTAACGGTGATGCCATTGCCAGTGTGAGCAGTAAAGGCGTCGATTTTCAGGCGGCTATTGATTATGGCCGTACTGTGGGTGGCCGCGCACTTCGCGCTATGACATCCCATGAGCGCGCTAATCGTTTAAAGGCTTTGGCCCAGCACTTGATGTCCATTAAAGATAAATTTTACGCCGTATCGGCTTGGACTGGCGCAACTAAAGCCGACAGTTGGGTAGATATCGAAGGTGGTTTAGGCACTTTGTTTACCTATTCCTCATTAGTGCGTCGCGAGATGCCCAATGAAACCTTTTGGTTGGAAGAGGGCGTAGAGCGACTTTCTGCCAATGGTACTTTTTTAGGGCGTCACGTATTGGTGCCCAAAGAAGGTGTGGCTGTTCACATCAATGCCTTTAACTTTCCATGCTGGGGCTTTTTGGAAAAAATGGCGCCAAGTATTGCTGCCGGTATGCCAGTAATTATTAAACCGGCAACGGCATCTTCTTATTTAACCGAAGTTATGGTTAAAGAAATTGTTGATTCAGGTATTTTGCCAGACGGCGCCATTCAGTTAATTTGTGGTAGCGTTGGTGATACTTTAAATCGCCTAAACGAGCAAGATGTAGTGACCTTTACCGGTTCTGCTTCTACCGGTCAAATGCTGCGCTCGCATCCAAATATTGTGGCCAAATCGATTCCATTTACCATGGAAGCTGACTCATTAAACTGTTCAATTCTAGGTGCGGGTGTTGAGCCAGGCAGCCCAGAATTTGATTTGTTTATTAAAGAAGTGGCCAAAGAAATGACCACCAAAGCGGGTCAAAAATGTACCGCAATTCGCCGTACTATCGTGCCGCGTGATCGTGTTGAAGCCGTACAAGAAGCCTTAGCTAAGCGTTTGGATGGTATTAAGATTGGTGACCCGGCGGCGGAAGGCGTGCGCATGGGTGCATTGGTAGGTCGTGATCAAATGGCCGACGTTCGCTCTGCCGTTAATAGCTTATGTGAAGCTGCGGAAGTGGTTTACGGTGGCAATGACGATTTTGATGTTGTTGGTGCCGATAAAGATAAAGGCGCCTTTTACCCAAGTACGGTTCTGTACTGTGATAAGCCTTTAAGCACGGAAGTGCCTCATTCGATTGAGGCTTTCGGCCCTGTAACTACCATGATGCCTTATGATTCGACCGAAGATGCTATCGAGCTGGCGAAGATGGGTAAAGGTAGTTTGGCCGGTTCATTGGTAACGGCGGATGATCAAGAAGCTGCAAAAGTTATTCTAAGTACAGCGGCTTATCATGGTCGTATGTTGGTGTTAAACCAAGAGTGTGCCAAAGAATCAACTGGCCACGGTTCTCCAATGCCTACTTTGGTACATGGTGGCCCAGGTCGCGCTGGTGGTGGTGAGGAGCTCGGTGGTTTGCGCTCGGTAAAACACTATATGCAGCGTACCGCAATTCAGGCATCGCCAACTACTATGACGGCGATTACTAAAGAATTTAACCCAGGATCTGAGCAATTAATTGATAAGGTTCACCCATTCCGTAAGAACTTCAATGAAGTTCGTATTGGTGACACTTTGATTACCCATAAGCGTACAGTTACCGAAGCCGATATTGTTAACTTTGGCTGTATCTCTGGTGATCATTTCTATGCGCACTTTGATGAAACGGCCGTTGCCGATTCGCTATTTGGTAAACGAGTAGCACACGGTTACTTTATTATCAGTGCCGCCGCAGGCATGTTTGTTGATCCAGCGCCAGGCCCAGTATTGGCCAACTACGGTTTGGAAAATCTACGCTTCGTAGAGCCTGTTGGTATTGGTGACACCATTCAAACGCGTTTGACTTGTAAGAAGAAAATCAAGAAAGACAAACGCCCAGATGAAGATAAAGCCAATGGCGTGGTTGTATGGGATGTGGAAGTTCGCAACCAACATGACGAGCCTGTAGCGCTTTATAATATTATGACCTTGGTTGAGCGCGAGGAAGACGAGTAAGTCTTTCTTGCAGCTGACTGAAAGCTCATTGTGAATTGACTCAGTCGATCATACTGTTCCCGCAGTAACTTCAAGCCGCGCCTAGCGCGGCTTTTTTTGTGGTTTTTTTAAACCACCGGGGTCAGAACCAATAGGTTCTGACCCCGCTCGAAGCCAATAGAGTAAAATTAATAATTGAATATTCAAAAGCCACGAAACTCGGACTTTGATGAGTAATATGCAGTGATTTAGATAAACCGGCTTCGAGGAGGGTCAGAACCCAAGGGGTTCCGACCCTGGTCATGTAAGTTGTAACTAGCGCGGATTTTGCATGCAATTCCGGGGTCGGAACCAATTGGTTCTGACCCCAATCGAAGCCGTTAAAGGAAAATTAGTAAGCAAGTATTTAAATGCCCCGAAGCTCGGGCTTTGATAAATAATAAGTTGA
>NZ_CANMSS010000008.1 GCF_947500695.1 uncultured Pseudoteredinibacter sp. | reverse complement strand
TGATAAATAATAAGTTGAATTTGAACGAGCTTGCTTCGAAGAGGGTCAGAACCCACGGGTTCCGACCCTGGTCATGTAAGTTGTAGCTAGCGCGGATTTTGCATGCAATTCCGGGGTCGGAACCAATTGGTTCTGACCCCACTCGAAGCCGTTAAAGGAAAATTAGTAAGCAAGTATTTAAATGCCCCGAAGCTCGGGCTTTGATAAATAATAAGTTGAATTTGAACGAGCTTGCTTCGAAGAGGGTCAGAACCCACGGGTTCCGACCCTGGTCATGTGAGTTGTAACTAGCGCAGATTTTGCATGCAATACCGGGGTCAGAACCCACGAGGTTCCGACCCTTTTAACCCCAGGGTGACTTAGGCTTATTATCAAAGGTTGAAATATACAGCTCTTCTACTTGATCCCGGGCCCATTGAGTACGTCGCAAAAATTTCAATGATGACTTCACTGAGGGCTCATTCTTAAAGCAGTTGATATTGACTCTCTTTGCCAAGCCATCCCAGCCATAGCGCTCTTCAAGCTGCACAACGATCTTTTCTAAGGTAATGCCATGTAAGGGATTGTTGGGTTGTTCCTTGCTCATAGTTATATCGCACTGCGTACAAATGGATCAGCAAGAGTAATGGAATAGGGGGAAATAACAAGCTCTTATAATATTGCTGTCTGAGCCGATAGGCTCATACGCAATATTTAAGACGATTAAAGTAGGCTTCTGGCCACAATAAGGCCCATTAGAGCAGTAATATTGAAGCGAAACTTTGTCGCTGGCGTGAGCAGCGCTTAATAGGGCTAAAAAGGCGTATAGAACTAAATATCTGCCTGCGCTTCAAATTCCAAACGTTTGCTGTTTAACCATTTACCCATGGCTTCAGGGTTCTGCATAAGCTTGCCCATCTCCCGCATGGCTTCTATATGTGCCGGGTCCTGCTGTTCATGCATGGTCATGCCATGTTGCTGGCTTAGCTCAGCGATTTCTTCAAAACTATTGGCGCGAAATTCCATATCGCAAGCGCCGCCTAGCTGTTTGCAGGTCATGGATTTCATGGTTTACCTCTTTTATTTAGTGGGGATAACTTATCTTGAAAAAGAACTTTATATCTCAGTTTATACCAGTTATAAACGTTTGCTAAGGGGTTAATTGATGCCATCAGGCGGGTATTGTTTTGCGATGCTATTGGCTTCAAATGGAATAGCTATTGCTCTAATTGATAAAGCCATAGCTAACATAAAAATAAAAATGCAAATTCCTATAATGGCTAGATCTATGACGAAAGAGAGAATTGACGAGCTTCTTCTGAAGGAGGCATGCCATGCGTTGATAATGTCGATATTTTCAGTGATTGCTTCATTTGTTAAAGTGAGCACGTAGAAAAACACGAAGCTGCCTATTAAAAATTTAGTTGAATTAAGTAGGGGTGTCCAGGGGTGGAGGGGTAAGTTTAATTTGGCCGCAACTAAGCCAGAGGTTATTAGGAGGGTTAAGCTGAAGATCCCTAAGCTCAAAGTAATCCCGCCAAAGAACGAAGTGTTTAAAAACCAAACCGTTTTTGAAAAGCCATAATATAGCTGGCCGAAAACTTCTATTTTCTCTGCAACTATGATGATAAATCCTGCACAGAAGGCAAATACTATAATTGCGGCAACTGGCAGGAGTTTCCAGTGCCCCCTTGTTTCCTTTTTTCTAGCTTCATCTATGGAGTCCATCTACTCTTTCCTTGAACTGTCTGCATGACGTTATTCTAGTTATATGGCTGAGAGAGCAAAGCATTAAATCTAAGTGCTTTTTATAAGGAGCATTATGCCAAAGTTGTAAGTCAATGTAATAGCCTCGCAACCACTTTCTTTGATTAAGTAAGCCCAATCACAACGGAGGTGCAATATGGCGAAGTATCGAATTTTAAGTTTGGATGGTGGCGGTCTGAGAGGTTTGATAACAGCGCGCATTTTGCAGCGCCTAAATGATCATTCAGACACTGAAAACTTTTTAGATGACGTTGACCTGATTGTTGGGACGTCAACGGGCGGGATCTTGGCATTGGGGTTGGCGAAAGGCCTGAGCCCGGAAGATATTTGCCAGCTTTATATAAAGCGCGGCGGTAAAATTTTTGATGACAGTCTTTTTGATAATATTCTCGATCTCGGTAAAGTTATTGGCGCTGAATACTCTACAACTGATCTCAAACGAGAGCTCAAAAAAGTATTGGGCGCCACTACGCTTGGCAAGTTAAAGCGAAAAGTCGCTATTACTGCCTTTGATTTAGATAATGGCGCCAAGCAGCGTAAAGACAGACATTGGAAGCCTAAAATTTTCCATAATTTTAAGGGTAAAGGTAATGACTCTAAATTGTCGGCCTTAGATGTCGCTCTGTATACCAGCGCCGCGCCGACTTATTTCCCATCGGTGGGCGGCTATATCGACGGCGGAGTTTTTGCCAATAACCCCAGTATGGTGGCCATTGCTCAGGCGATCTCTGAAGATAATGTCGCTACGGAGCGGGCTAAACTAGACGATATCGTTTTACTTTCAGTAGGTACCGGTTATACACCTACTTATATCAAAGGGCAGCGCTTGGATTGGGGTTTAGGGCAGTGGGCAAAACCTCTAGTCGATGTCCTAATGGATGGTGTGAGCGGAATTGCTGACTATCAGTCGCGGCAGTTGTTGGGTGACCGTTACCTCAGAGTGCAGCCAGAGTTGCCTGAAAAGCCGGCCATTAAGCTAGATAGCGTAAAACAGATACCGCTAATGGATAAATTAGCCAGTGATTATTCCATTGCGAAAACGAGAGCTTGGATAAAACAAAACTGGTAAACGCCCTAGGCTCAGAGCCTTTCGCTCTGAGCCTGACTTAAGGCCGCTAGCATAGGAATGGGATGAAGGTCTAAGAAGGCACAAAGCAACCATGAAAACCAAAGGGAAACTGCTCTTCGGCCCAGGCCATGGCAATCGGACCAGCTTTGAGCTCGCCGGATCTAAATAGCGCCAATCCACTGCGAGATTTCTGGCGATCAGCCAAGCTGTGGATAACATATTCCTGGCCACTGGCACCATTGATAAACAAGGGCTCTTCAATGGTAAAGCCATTGCCGAAATCATAAATCTCTCGCTCGCCGCTTAGCGGGTGATAGCTGATCAGATAGTCCTGATCGGCTTTATTAGCGGTCCCGGTAGGGCGCCCCATCCCGATGAGGTTTTGAACGGTAAATGGTGTTGATTCCCTAAAATTGGGAAATTCCATAGCAAGCTGGCTACTTTGTTTTTGCCATTTGCCGTTTTTTAAGTTGATACGATATACGCTCAAATCGCTGTTGTATTGCGTAGCTTCTTTGGCAAAGGCTGAGTGCGGACCAAGCCCTAAGCCTTTTGACATAATGTCGGCATTTCTATATTCCGCCATAGAAATAAATAATTCCTCACCTTGCTCAAAAGCATTGCCAAAATGAAACACAAAATTGGCTGGTATCTCAATGGTTTTGAAAACACTTAAGTCATTTTTATCGAGCAGTACGATTTCCGTTTTACCTTTGGCGTCAAAGTTAAAGCTATCAAAGTATCGTTTGCCTGGCGTATATAAATGGGCCGTGTTCACAAGGATGACAAATCGTTGGCTCAAGGCAAAGGCGTGCATATAGCCTGCTTGGTTCATTGGGATGGCTTTGACTCTTTTCAGCTTCGCCTGTGCGTCAAGTTGGTAAATAATCGTGCGGGCTTGCCCGCTGTATATCCAAGAGCCAATATTCCACCAATCGCCATTGGCATCACGCAGGGGATGTGCTGAAAAGGGTAGATGTTTGAGATCTTCACCCCAATCAACACGTCCGTAGGTTGACAAATTTTCAGGGTCGATTTCATAGGCTGAGCCTGCCTCCCATAAGGCAAATAATTTATCACCCATTTTGCGTACAGAGATATTGGCAGGGTTGGCGCTGTCATTATTGCGCGCTGCTCGAGCATTTGGCGGGCTGCTGCCAAGCCCGTGATACAAAAAACGGTCCGCATCTTCCTCATTCAAAAACTTATCAGTGGCAACCATCTGTGCTTGGTGAAAAACTTTGCCATCTCCCAAGCTGAATTTTTGAATCATGCCATCGCCATCAAATAGGTGGCTGTGTTGAAAACCGTTGCGCTCTAGCATAGCTGGGCTATTACGGTAGAGTGAGCCGCGCAAATCTGTTGGCCAATTACCCTCTAATGTTAAAGCGCGCTTTTCGAAACTCTTAGGTACCGACTTAAAGGCCCCACCAAAATCAGCTGGCATTGCAGAGCCAGAAGCTAAACTTAGGCCACTCTTCGCTGCTAAGCCACAGGCTGTGCCTGCCACTAAGGTTTGTAGAAACTCTCTTCGATTACTCATGATGAGCCCCTTATCGTAAATTAATGACTACGGTCTTATCACCATCTAGCTTGAAGCTGGCTTTATCGAATTTTGCCGGGCCAAATGCCCCTACATCATTGGAAAAGCCATATTGCTCACTTGGGATACCTAAGAGGTTACGATCCAATTTACGATTATTGTTCGCATCGTGATACAAGCTGATCGCATATTCGCCTTTGCTGAGCTGGTTAAAGCTAATACTCAAGGTATCGCCCTGTATTTGGTGTTGAACATTGGCAATGGATTTACCATTCATGCTGTTGAAATCCTCTGCATTGTCGTAAAGGCTCAAATAGGTGACACCCTGCTTTTGTTCGTAACCCTTAATCAGCAAGGTCAGTTGGTGTTGCGATTCATTGGTCTGAACTTGGCGGGCAAAACTTAGAGTCGGGTAAAGTGTCGAAGCGAGTACTGAACCGAGTGTTAGGGCGGTTAGCATAGATTTACGAAAAGGGTTGCATGGCTTAGTGATTTTCATGTGGCTGTCTCCGTTTGGGTATCTCTGTAATTGTCGATGATGCTAGTTTGCGAAAATCTAGCCCTGCAGACAGCTGCCAAAGGTCACTTCTTTTACACGGCTAAAACATGACTTTCGTCATTGTGGCTAATTTGTAATCAAAGAGTGAGTGAAGCTATGAATGACTAGAGGTGGAAGACCTAAAGCGGGACAGGTGTTGAAGGGCCGCAGCTAAGAAATCACCGTCGGTCAGATGAGTGTAAAGCTAGGGCACCTCTGAATAATGGCGTTAGTGCTCAGCGGAGGTCTACCCCAAGGGCACACCGTAAAGCGCCCAGATACTAGGCATGCTTTGCTGCTAATGGCCCTAATCCTTAGCAAAAGCATTACAACGTAGATGGGTGCTTTAGGCTCCGCCCTGCGGGGCCTACAGACAAGCTCACAGTTGTTGTTACAGCCTCTTGACGTACGGCCACAGTATGCCTTCGAGTCTGCGCCTAAACTGTGAGCTTGTCTGAAGGCCTGAGCACCAACGCCATTATTCAGAGGTGCCCTAGATAAACAGTATGCGGATATAAGCATTGCGGCCGATAAATCTAAGATAAGTAGTTTTCCAAGGCCGGACAATGAATATTAATAGCAGTACTTTCAGTACAAGCATCACTTCGCTTAGCTCAGGTTTGTCTAAATCAACAGTGGCGCCAGAGCCTATTAGCTTATCTTCAGAGCAGATAGCCTCGGTGCAGCTCTCCATTGAGTCTTTAAGCGCTGAGTTAGAGCGTAAGCCAGTGCTGAATCCGGATCTGGATCTCCCCAAATTTGCGGTGTTCCAGGGTAATAATTATGGCTTGATCATGCCTGAATCCGAGCAGACGGATCGTATGCAAGCCCAACTGGGTCGCTTACCGAGCTCAGCTGGCAAGGGCTTGGTAGACTCAGGTCTATTGGAAAGTGAAAAGTTTCTGGAGTTTGCCGAAGGGCTTACAGATCAAGAGTTGGCCGATTTTGCCAAGGTATCTACGGCGATTCAAACGCCCGGGAAGTTTGAAAACTACCGCTTTGATGGCTTGCCAAAGGATAAGGCCGAAGCCTTTATGAACAACCTAAGCAAGATGGGCAGTGAGCTTAGAAGTGAGGTGCTAGCAAAGGCTGCAGAACTTAGCCATGGTGTGCCGTTAAAGGACAATAGCGCCACCTATAGCGCGAAAGGCTTGCTGGATACTGGCTCCGCTAAGGCTAATGATATCCATAACTTCTTGAATTCCATCAACCAGTTGTCTGGAAACATTGAGGCCCAGGATTCTTTCATGCAAGGCCTGGCTTCTTATCAAGAGGAGCAGCAGAGCAATATATTATCTGTGGCCGCCCATAGCGCTGATCATGCCTTACGATTAATGGACAGTCTGCAGCAATTTGAAAAAGATGCGCAAGATGCAAGCCTTGATTATCTGGCACAAGTTGTTGCTAAAAAATCATCTTTTGACATTGTGCCTCAAAAAGCGACTGACCCAGAAAACTGGAGTGGCGCGATATTGGGTTACGATAATCACGCGCCGACTGTGGTGGCCAGCTTGGTTGAGGACATTACTAGCCTAAGCGAAAACTACCGCTTTAATAATGAGCAGTGGCAGACAATGATGAGCGAGCTTTCTGGGCTGGATGCCGCTGCCCAGCGATCCTATGTAGCCATTACTAAAACCGGCTTAGATACCTTATTCGATGGCAGTAAAGACAAGCCTCAAGATCTGCAAGCCCAAGGCCACGCGATGGAAACCATCTCGCGTTTGCGAGATAACACCGTGATTCAGGATATAGTGTTGAAATCTAGGGTTGGAGAAGAGCGAGTTTCAGATGGGCGAAGCTATTTTGCCCACAAAGATCCAGCTGATACTGAACGCGACCAACAAGCAATGGTGTCCTTTTTAGTAACGGATGCCTGGTTAAACCGAGAAGATGAAGCTCGCACTAGCCTAATTGCTTCTAAGCTTAACAGCTTAAGTGCAGAGCAGCGGGACGAGCAAGTTGCCAAGATTAATGCGCTTGCTGGCGATAGCGAAAAACCCCTAGCCCTACAAAGTGATTTGCAAAACCGAGAAGATTACAGTGAGTTTTTACAGCGTAGCGATGTAATGCGCTACAGCAACGATATAGCAGCCGTGGCAGCTCTGGATGAATCTCTCGAGGGCGTGCAAAATGAACAGTTCTGGTCATTGGCGCCTATCATGGAGCAATCTGTAGACAGCTTTGTCGCGACCTTAGCTGCCGCACCTGAGCCCCAGCAAATTATGATCCTAGAATATCTCGACTCCATTCAAAAGCAACAACAGCAGGACGAAGAAAACGGCCTTGAAACTATGAGCAAAGAGCAATTGCAAAGCACTTTAATGGACTTTGTTGAGCAGTTTGCCAAAGCACAGCCAAATAACTAAAGCGTTGTCAAATAACTAAATGCAATAGCTGCTTCAGGCCGCGAACATGACTTTTGGCACCTATACACCCTTGCATTAGAACTTATAATAGGCGTAATTCAGCTTTATACAGCTGATTACTAATGCCAGTTCAAGCCGTTGCTTTTGTAAGGGAAATGTCTATGTTTAATCTACGTTTGAGTCTCGGGGAATGGGCTCTTATCGCTAGCGGGCTACTCACAGTGATAGTGGTTGCAGCGGTTGATTATCAGGTGAACCCACATTGGCAAATTGAAAGAGCTATAGCTTTTTTGGCATTTATAGTGTGTTTTACCTGGTTCTGCCTAATGGCTGACGTTGAAAATAGCCTGTTAGCTAAGGGGCTGGTGGCGATTGAGGTTCTTGGCGCGTTTTATTTGTTCGTGGGCTATGCCTTTGAACCCATTATGGTGCTGTTGGTTGTGAGCGCTGGGCAGATGCCTTATGTGGCCGGGCGATATAACAACCTAATTCTGATTATTCTCAACATTCCTTTCTTTGTTTATTCCCAGTATTTCACCGAATCACCGTTACATTTGTTGAGTTTGGTGATGTTTATCGGCTTCCAGTTATTTGCCAGCTCTTCCAGCCAAGCTCGAAAAGAAGCCAAGGAAAACAAAGAGCAGCTGGAAGCCACTAACTTAAAACTACATGCTACCCAGGCTTTACTGGCTCAGCAAAGTCAGCAGCAAGAACGTATGCGTATCGCTAGAGATTTGCACGACAGTATTGGGCATCGCCTTACCGCCCTAAGCTTACAGCTAGAACATGCTAAACATGCCGAGCCTTCGGATTTCCAGCTGTGGCGTGATGAAATCGGTCAGCAGATAAAGGAAACCCTAGGGCAGTTACGTGAAATTGTGAAGGCACGTAGGCAGCAAGAAGCTATTGATTTGGTGGCGGTACTTGATCAGCTACATAAACATTTACCCGAAAATATCGAGTTGATATATCCAGCTTCACTAGCGCTTGAATCGCCGGAGCTTGCGGAGCAAATGGCTTTCTGTTTGCAGGAAGCCATTAGTAATGCCTTGCGCCATGGAGGCGCAACTCGAATTGCAATTAGCTGTCCAAGCGAACAGCCCTTTCAGTTAAAGGTGAGCGATAATGGTCGATCAATCCAGCAGTGGCATGCTGGCAGTGGTCTGTTGGGGATGCGCGAGCGCCTAAAAGAGTTTGGAGGCTCGGTTGAGCTCAAACCCAATGACGACGGTATGGACTTACACCTAATCACAGCAAAAACTTTATAGTGAGTTACAGATGACGATTTCGATAGCGCTAGTGGATGATCAAGCTTTAATCCGCGAGGGCATTAGCCGTTTATTACAGTTGAATCCTCAGTATCACATGAGTTGGGAATCTAGCGACGGTGAAGAAGCGCTGAGTATTCTAAACGATCAACCAGTAGACATTATTATTAGTGATATTCGGATGCCTAAGATGGATGGCATTGCTTTTGTAACGTCGCTACGAGAGCAGGGCAATAATACCCCTGTTCTTATGTTGACCACATTTGATGAGCATCAGTTGTTCATTCAGGCTTTACGAGCGGGCGCCAATGGTTTTTTATTAAAAGACGTTAGCCTAGAAAAACTGCACAGTGCAGTAGAAACTGTCGCCGCAGGAGGCTTTTTGGCTGAGCCGGAATTGCTACAAAATGAAACACTCCAGAGTATAGATGACGAGCAGCTAAGTCGCCCTTTGTTGATGGAGCAGCTGAGTGAAAAAGAGTTGCAAATTTTACGTTACATCGCTGCAGGATTCAGTAATAAAGAGATCGCAGCGGCTGTTTTCTTGTCGGAGGGAACCGTAAAAAATCATATATCAGCTATTCTGCAGAAAATGGAGGCTAGAGATAGGACTCAAGCCGTAGTGAAGGCACTCCGCTGGAAGCTCTTAGACTAGGCAAGTAAAAGCCATCTATTGATCTCTGTGCGCCTATAAACCATATCCATATTCGCCCAAGCTATTATTCGGGTAACTTCTCAAGCCTTGTCTATACTGCTAACAATAATAAATGTATTTGGAAGAATGTTTGCATAATCAACTAGCTACTTGATTATGCAAACTACCATGCAGTATCCGCAAGGAGAAGTTTATTGATGAACGGCGGTAGTTTACACAATGCGACAAAGAAGTTTTTTAGCCGGGGGGACCGCAATAGTGTGGCCTGGCGATTGCTGTTGTATGTGCTTTTGGTAAGTAGCCTATTTGCTTGTGTGCAGACAGGAATCCAAATCTACTTGGATTATCGTTCTGGCATAAATCACATCGAAACCCAATTTCAACAAATAGATAGCAGCTATCGTTCAAGTTTAGCCAGGAGTATATGGGAGGTTGACCGTGGCCAAGTCAAGAGTATCGCTAGCGGTTTAAATTCTTTGCCCGGTGTCGAAGTTGTAGTAGTCGACGAGTTTATCGGTGAGGTTGATAAGACCCAATGTGAGGGCGGAGAGTTTAGTGAGTTGGCTAGGGTAGCCGCTGGCCAATCGGCTGATTTTATAGAGAGGGTGTTTTTAATCCATAAAGGAGGAAATGCCAATGATAGTTGTATCGGCAGGTTGATGGTTCGTGTCTCTCTGTCTCCACTTTATATCGAGCTGACCAATAAATTTCTATTTATATTGGCGTTTCAAATGATTAAAACGCTTTCTGTCTCAATTTTTATATTGGCAATATTCCATTATTTGGTCGCCAGACACCTGAATAAAATGGTTGAGTTTGCGAATGCTATGGACAGTAATCCAGGAGGGGAACGGCTACGGCTCGATGGCGTAGACAAAGCTGATGATGAGTTGACGACTCTTGCGAGCGCCTTAAATAAGGCCAAAGAAAATATGCATAATCTAGTTGAGTCTCGAACGGCTCAATCTTTATTGACCCACGAATTGCAAAGCCGTAAGGAAAAAGAAAAACTTGAGAATCAGCACCGGGAACAAATGCAGAAGAAAAATGAAGCGCTCGCTGAAGCCAATGAAGAACTTTTAGCCACTGTAGAGCAGCTCGGTTCGACCCAAGAACAACTGGTTCGCTCAGAGAGGATGGCTTCTATTGGCAATATGGTAAGGGGCGTTGCCCATGAGTTAAACACTCCGATAGGCGTAGCCGCTACAGGCGCAAGCCTGATACAAAGCAAAGTTGTACATCTCAAGAGCCGGTATCAAGCTGGCAGTTTAACCTCTAATGATCTTGAAACAGGCTTGGGGTCGACCGAGGATTCAGCTGATGTGGTTGTTAATGCTCTTGGGCGCGCGGGAAAACTTATTAGAAGCTTTAAGGCCGTATCGGTTGATGACCAAGATGATCAACGTACGGTATTTGATATTGTCGATCACATCGAAACAGTAATGGGATCTCAAGGCCGGGAGCTGAGCGAACATAATATTGAATTTAAAATTATCGGTGTTGATGCTCTTGAAATTAATAGCTTTCCGTCGGCTATGTATCAGGTGTTGACTCAATTGGTGAGAAACTCTATTGCTCACGCATTTACCAGTGAGACGGACAACTATATAGAATTTCAGATTCAGCAATCAGGAGTCGATTTGCTAATCCATTACCGTGATAATGGTAGGGGGCTATCTTCGGAGGAAAAACAAAACATTTTTGATCCCTTTTTCACGACCTCATCGGACAGTGAACGAACAGGGTTAGGTATGAATATTGTATATAATCTGATACGAGATAGGTTTAATGGCACTATCAATGTCATTAGCGAGCCTGGCAAAGGTGTAGACTTTCAGCTTCGCTTTTGTGAGGTCTTGGTAGATGTGGCGAACGAGGTATAAGAGTAGATGATTTATCGATTTTCATCAGCAGCCCAATGGGCCGCTGATGAATAGTTCGGTGAAGAACTAGGCTTCATAGCCAAATGGGTCGTCAACAGAATGGCTTGGCTCGGTAAACCAAACAGGTCCTTCTTCGCCCATGTAGAAATGATCCTCTAGGCGCACACCAAATTCACCGGGCAGCACTAACATCGGCTCATTGGAAAAAACCATCCCCGTAGCTAAAGGAGTCTTGTCTCCGCGAACTAAATAAGGACCTTCGTGAATATCGATACCACAACCATGCCCGGTGCGATGAGGTAGACCTGGTAATTCATAGTCTGGACCAAAGCCTGCTGCATCTAGGACTTCGCGCGCAGCGTAATCGGCTACTTCACAGGATTGCCCTAGCTGGGCTGCGGCAAATGCTGCAGCTTGTGCATCTTTTTCAACCTGCCAAGCCTGACGCTGACGCTCAGTGGCTTCACCGTAAGCGTAACTGCGGGTGATGTCGGAGTTATAACCATCGACAAGGCAGCCTGTATCGATCAGCACCCAATCATTCTCTTGTAAAATCTGAGGATCTTTTACGCCGTGTGGAAAGCTACTAGCAAGGCCAAATAATACAATGCAGAAGGATGAGCCGCTGGCGCCTATGCGTTTATGAGCTTCATTAATAAACTGTGTAACCTCGGTGGTGCTAATGCCTGGGCGTAAGATTTTAGCCGCTGCTTTGTGCACTTCCAGTGTCATATCTTTAGCTCGCTGCATCAAAGCCAGTTCGGCTTTTGACTTTTGAGCGCGACAGGCTGTGCTGACGCTAGCACCGTTTACAATCTCAAACTGAGGATTAGCTTTGGCGATGGCGTCCACTTGAAAGAAGCCTGTTGAATCGTCAATACCTAGTTTGCCTGAATCAATACCTGCTTGTTTTAATACTTCGCCCAACAGCTGGTGGGGGCTTTCATGCTCATGCCAGCCATGAAACGGAGCATCGATTAGCATAAAGTCCCTTAAAGAATTTTCTTCAAAGTGCGGTGCGATATAGTGAAGCTCGCCGTTAGCCAAGAGAAGGGCGCCTACCAAACGTTCACTGGCATACCACTTAAGACCAGTGAAGTAATACAGGTTTGTACCGGCATTTAGGTAGCAGGCCTCAACACCCTGTGACTGCATGAGTTGGCAGGCACGCTGCTGGCGCTCGATAAATTCTTCTTTACTGATAGGCACAATATTGCTCATATCGGCCGCTATCTCGCTTAGTTTTGCCAGTTCTACTTCGGGGCTCGAGCCGCCTACGCCTATGGTCATGCTAATCTCCATGAGTATTTTTAGTTTAGGGGCTTATTATTATGTCTATCGGCAAAAAGGTGTAGCGGTTTTCTGCAGTCCCCTCCAAGTAGAATGCGGAAAAATTCGCTTCGACGGCATAAAATTTGGCTGGCCTAGGGCCTTGTTATGGTGAGGAATAGAGCTGGAGAGCGGCTATAGCAGGGTAACGCTGAGGCAAGAGTAGGTTAAGAGAGGGTCTATACAAAGAGCCAGCCAAGCTTTTTGTATACTATCTGATCAGCGTCTTATTGCATTGTCATACTGGATTTCACGGTAATTAGTAAGGTACCTGCAAAAATTAATACGACACCGCTTATTGCCGCCGTATCAAAACGCTGCTGCCAGATAAAGACCGACGCTATGCAGACTAAGGCGATACCTACCCCAGACCAAATTGCATAGGCTAGCCCAACATTCATGGATTTGAGCACAAATGCAAAAATAAGCCCAGACAAGGAATAAAGGAATATCGACCCCATGCCATACTCCCATTTCTCCCAGCCATTTGAGGCTTTTAATAACAGCGTGGCGCAAACTTCAGTGATAACGGCGGCCGCTAAGAATAGATAAGTCATTTCTATGCTCTATTTAAGGTTTTACAGCCAGCCTTTCTGCTTGGCGATTCTTGCCGCGTCGATACGGTTACTGGCGTTAAGCTTAGCTATAGCTTCCGACAAATAATTGCGAACTGTACCTTCCGATAAAAATAGCTTTTCTGCGATTTCACTGGTCTTTAAACCTTCCCCAGCTAGACGTAATGCTTTGCGTTCTTTATCACTTAGCGGGTCACTATCGCCAAGTGCACTTAAGGCTAGCTCTGGATCGATAACTGTTTTGCCTTGCATAATCTGTGAGATTGCTGCTAGCAGGGTTTCTGAGGGCGCTTCTTTTAAAATAAAACCACCGACACCCGCTTCGATCGCTCGTCGAATATAACCCGCGCGAGAAAAGGTGGTCATTATAGCGACGCGAATTTTTGGGAACTGCTGACGCAGCTTTTCCGCTAGCTCAAGCCCCGTCATATTGGGCATTTCAATATCGCTCAATACCAAATCAGGTTGCAACTCTTCAATCATCTTCAAGGCTTGCAGGCCGTCTTCAGCTTGCCCAACCACCTCCAAACCTTCCTCTAGCTGAATTAGGGCAGCGATAGCACCGCGCACCAGAGCTTGATCTTCAACAATTAAAACTTTAGTCATTACTTATCTCTTTTCGAATAATCACAGAAGTGCCTTCCAGGCCTGCGCTAATGCTGTAGTCGGCTGCAATGGCAGAGCAACGCTCTTGCATGCCTAAGGTTCCATTGCCGGGTTTTATCTCGGCGTTTTCGCCGTTGTCCCAGATACTCATGTTTAGCTCAGACTGCTCCAGCTTTAGACATAGGCGAGCTTTGTTACCCTTGCTGTGGCGTAAAATATTCGTGCAGGCTTCTTTCAATAGCAGAATAAAAGTGGTTTCGAGCTCGGGGCTTAAGATTGAATCCGCCTTGAGTTGATTGTCACACTCGGCTTCAAATCCAGCACTTGTTAGCCTCTCGCACATCAGTTTGAACTCTGCGCCCAGGCCTGTTTTCTTTAAACCGGAAACACTTTCGCGGACTTCGCTCAATGTGCTTCGACTTAGCTCTGCCACCTCGCTGATTTCTTTGGCGGCATTGTCATGTTGACCAGCTTTCAGCAGTTTTTCAGCAAGGTCGGCTTTTAGTGCAATACTCGATAAGCTGTGTCCTAGTAGATCATGCAGGTCACGGCTAATACGTTCACGTTCAGCGATTGTTGCCAATTGTTGAATCTGTTCTTGATCTTTCGCTTCGGCGAAGCGGTGCAGTAAGTCTTTGCGTACAAAAACGGCGTTAATAAAAAGAGCTAAGCTCAAAAAGACAGCAATCCCTAAAAACATAAAGTTGTAATTTCGCAGCAAAGCAAAAGCAACAACTTCAGCGGCAATCGTCAATGCAAGTATCCATAAGGCCTTTGGTAAGGGAAAATAGTAGGCGGTAAGAAACATCGCAAAACCAAACAGAGCATTGCTGCCTGGCGTAAAGCTAGAAACATAAAGGCAGCAAATGATCAGTGCCGCTATGGGGTAGATTGCATTTTTGGAATCGCTCTTTAAGCCCCAAAAATACAAACCGAGAAATACGGCATAGCTAGCAAAGATTTTAATCCAATCCGCTAGCTTCAAATACTCTGCCGACATAATGACAGGCAGGAAATAAAACAAGGAAAACAATAGTGAAATCATATTCCACTTTTGCGCCCGGGGGGCAAAGAGTGAAGGCATATAGTCGTTTTTCATTATGTTTCCTTATTTTTTGAAGCACACATTTTTAGGGATTGTGTGGACGCTGTAAAGTACCTTATCCGAGATAAGGTACTTGATTGCTAGCGCGACATAATTTCTACTGATGCTTTTCGATCAGTGTGCTGGCCCAGTAGAAGTTTGGCTGGATAGCAACTGCTGCACGCCAGTCATTTAGTGCCTTATTGCTCTCACCCAGTTCCATTTGTGCAAGACCGCGCCATACATAAGCTTCCGCAAGACCCCAATGGTAACCAGAGTCGCTGTCATCAGCGTATTGATTAATGGCAGAGCTTAGTGACTTGATGGCTGTGGTCTTGCTGCCACCAAACAAAGTTGGGGTAAAGTAATCGCTTACGCCTGACACCAAATTAACTCTTGGGTTTTCGGGGGCAAGCTCTTTTGCTTTGGCGATGCTTTTACCAGCCTTGGGGCCGTAGTACATGCCTTTCATTGGATTAAAGCCGATCTTGGTGCCGTAGATATGTCCCAATAGAGCCCAAGCTTCTGGGTTTTCAGGCTCTTCGGCCGTTAGACCTTCCATAGTTTCCATGGCTTGATCTAAGGCTGCGTTAGCGGCTTCGCTGTCGGCTTTTACATTAAAGCTTACCGCAAGGCGATAGTTGGCCAGTGCGCTATCATAACTGTCACTGCTTTGGCTCAGCTCCTGTAGACTGACGGTGTCGAGGGCGCGAGCTGCGGCTTCGATGTCATTGATGGTGGCTTGGTCCGCTAGGATGCTCATGCTGTTTAGACTAAAGATACCAATAACCGTTGCTAAGATTTGCTTTTTCATAATGATCTCCCGAGGGCTGTTGTTTAATGTGGGATCAGTATGCTTAAGCTCAGCAAAAGTTTTTAGAGAGCTTTGTCAGGAGTTTCGGGTGACAAATGTCATAAGATGAAAAATGACTTGAATGGGCGACGGCTTATTAGTGTCAACAGTCCTTAGGGCGGGTGGGTTGATAAGATGGAGGAGCCCTAGTATTGAAGTCGGGGAAGGCAGTGAGAACCTACCTTCCCCATAGTTTTAGCTCGCGGCGCGTAGGTCTTCAGTAGCGTTAAAGCGTTGCTCAGCAACCTGATCAGCGACAAGGTTGGTCGGTAAACCTTGTTCTTGGGCGCGTCCAAAGATCTCTTCTAAGGTGTGCGCAATAGTATCGACGTGGGCTAGCATTTCCTCGCGACTCTTAACTTCACGCTGGTAGGCGATATCAATGATGCCACCGGCATTCAAAACGTAATCCGGAGTGTACAGAATGCCTTTTTCTAAAAGGGTTTCAGCAACTTGTGCTTGCGCCAGCTGGTTATTGGCGGCGCCAGCGATGACTTTGGCCTGGAGTTCATGCACGGTATCTTGGTTAATGCTGCCGCCCAAAGCGCAGGGGGCAAACACGTCAGCTTGCACGCCGTAAATTTCAGTAGGGGCAACCACGGTAGCGCCAAGTTGTTCTGCAGCACGCTCACTATTTTGGGCGAAGATGTCGCTTACGATAAGCTCAGCACCAGCTTCTTTTAGATGTCGAGCCAAATGAAAGCCAACATTCCCAACGCCCTGAATGGCGACTTTTAAGCCAGTCAGGTCGCTTTGGCCGAAGCGATGCTTCACTGCGGCCTTCAAGCCCACAAAAGTGCCGTAAGCCGTAGTAGGGGATGGATCACCACCGTGTTCACCTTCGGGATTAATACCGGCAACGTAATCTGTACTACGAGAGATGACTTCCATATCGGGTACCGAGGTGCCCGAGTCTTCGGCGGTAATATAGGCACCGGAAAGACCATTAATATACTCCCCCAGTGCTAGTAGCATGGCTTCGCTTTTATCGGCACGTGGATCACCAATAATGACGCATTTACCGCCGCCCAGTTTTAGCCCTGCAACAGCAGACTTATAAGTCATGCCCTTAGATAGGCGTAGCACATCAGTGAGTGCATGTTGAAAAGAGGCGTAGGGCCACATACGGCAACCGCCCAGCGATGGGCCAAGGTTGGTATTGTGGATAGCAACAATGGCTTTTAAGCCGGATTGTGGGTGGTTAAAAAACGCCACCTGCTCATGTTGGTCAAAGTCTGGATGGTCAAAAACAGACATAATCTCGCCTCGTTCTTTCTAATTCATTGTTCTGATTGATGTCGAGCTTAATGGGCTCGCATAGCCCTCAAATATAGTCCTATCCAGATGTAAAATTTATGCCTTTATTTAGATAATACGGCTTTTGAGTGAATAATAATTACCTTGATAATGTGTTTAGGGTATAAAATATTCTCTGTTGCTGCGGGCGTGGCTTTAAAAGATACTTCCATATGCAAAAATCTAGATTGCTTGCGGAGCCTGCCTTCTATGCAGTCAGGTTTTAGGTCAATTGATAAAAGGGGTAAACATGGATCTCGATAAAGTCGACCGTAAGATACTCAAGCTTATTCAGCGGGATGCCAGCCTGACGGCCTCAGAAATCGCTGAGCGGGTAAACCTCTCCCAGCCGCCTTGCTGGCGCCGAATAAAGAGGCTTGAGGAAGCCGGTTATATTAGGGCGAGAGTAGGGCTGCTTAATCGACAAATGTTGGGTTTAAACACTGTCATCTATACCGAAGTTAAGCTTACCGCCAATGGTCGACAAGAATTGCATGCCTTTGAGGAGCGGATTCGGGAAGTCGATGAAGTGACGGAGTGTTATGTGATGCTGGGCAGAGTGGATTTTCTATTACGTATCGTTACTAAAGATATGGAGCACTACGAGCGCTTGTATCGTGATGTTTTATCCCAACTGCCAGGGGTGCAAGAATTCAACTCTAGTGTGGCGATGAGCGAAATTAAATTGAGCACAGAGCTGCCCTTGGATACGGTTTAATGGTGGTTTTCGATTGAAGCAAGGCGGCTTTGCAGGTTGCCAACATGCAATTCCAGTTGATGTCCGTCTGGATCTAAAAAGTAAAAGGAATCGCCTTCGCTGCTATTGTCTTGCCACTGTTGGACATTGGCGGCCTGCAATTTCTCTTGCCAGATATCAAAATCTTCTTGAGCTACGCTAAAAGCTAAATGGTTATAGCCTTGCGGCGCAGCTTGGTAGTTTCCCTTTTCTATAAGGCAAAACCATAAATTGCCGCAGCTTAAGTATGCGCCCTTATCCCAGCGATGCTCGATATCAAACTGCAGTAGGCCATGATAGAAAATAAGGGATTTTTCGAGGCTACTGCAGCTTAAGGTAATATGATTTAAACCGTTAATCATAGTAATTTAGGCATAGTAATTTAGGCATAGCTATTTAGATGTTGTTAGGCAGGCATTGCCGGTGTATTGCCTTGCAAAACTTGGCTAAACAATTCGCGATCGATATTAGCGCCACTCAATACTAGGCCAATATTCTTATTCTGTTGTTGATCAAGTTCTTGCTTGAGTGCAGCGAGCGCAGCAGCGCCAGCACCTTCAGCAACAGTGTGGCAACATGAAAATAGCTGTCGCTGGGCTGAAGCTATTTCGTCATCACTTACACTGACAATTCGATTGGCACCATTTTGAATGATATCCATGGCGGCTGCTTGAGGTTCACGACAGGCCATGCCGTCGGCATAGGTATTGACACTGTCGGTGCTAATTAATTTCTCTTGTTCGAATGATTGCTTAATGGCATCGGCACCAGTAGAAACCACCCCAATAACTTCGGTATCCAACTGAAGTAAGTCCCTAATGGTTATAACGGCGCAAATACCTGAACCCATTCCAATGGGGACATAAACCGCATCAAGGGGCTGGCTATTGAACATTTCATAAGCGTAGCTAGCCACCCCCAAAACCAAATCTCGGTGGAAGGAGGGCACCATATGCCAGGCCCTTTCTTCTGCCATTTGCGCAGCGACTTTCCTGGATTCGTCAAAGTCTTTTCCTGCTATTACAAGCTCAGCCCCAAAGGCTTGCATGGCGGCATTTTTCTCAATTGAATTACCTTCTGGCACAACAATCAGAGCTTTGAGCCCCAGCTTGGCAGCGGCCATGGCGATTGATTGTCCATGATTGCCGCGCGTAGCCGATGCGACGCCTTGGCAGGCTGGATCACGCTTTAATAGGTTTTCCAGATATACTAAGCCGCCTCTTACTTTAAAGGCGCCGGTTGGATTGTGGTTTTCATGCTTAAGAAATGCTGAGCAACTTAGCTCTTGGCTCAGCAGTGGCCACTGTCGGCAGGGACTGGGGTTTAAGGTTTGATAAACTTGGGGTAATACAGCTTCTAACTCTGCCAGCTCAAACAGGGGTTGCATTTTAGCCTCGTAACAAGATCTTTATTCACAGGGGTTGTTTTAGCATGAATATTTTTGCAGGCCAAGTTTTGGTCCGCGGAGGCTGAATTTAGTTTGAAATTGCTAACAGTGGTTTTGAACTGCTGCAATCACCTTGTTGTGCTCGATTACGGCCAGATTGCTTGGCTTGGTACATGGCGCCATCTGCTCTTTGCAGCATGGTTTCCAAGTCATAGTGGTTGCTACTATCTACCCAGCCAATACTCACTGTGTAGGCGATGCAGTGCTTGCGATCAATATAATTTTCTTGGGCGACAAGACAACAAAGTTCGTTTAAAAACTTTTCACATTGTTGAGCATCCATATTGGGCAAAAGCAATACAAACTCTTCACCACCATAGCGTACAAAGGTATCCGATTGGCGAACACGATTGCCGACGATTTTGCAAAAGTGTTGCAAGATATGATCGCCAACCTGATGGCCAAAGTTGTCATTAATTTTTTTAAAATGATCGATATCCATCAAGGCAAGGCAAACGGAGTTGGCGTGCCTGCGATGGTATTGTAAGTACTGTGGTCCGTATTCAGATAAATACTTGCGATTGTTTATTCGGGTGAGATGATCCTTCATGGAGAGGCTTACTAGTTCTTTATGGTGACGATTAAAACGTATATTAATCATCACAAAGATTGATGCTACCAATAGAGCATTTAAGCCCAATAGTATCGGCAATGATCTTGCTAAGCTTTCTTCTCTTTGGTGTAGCCCCCGAAGCTTATCGGCTAATCGCTTATTTAGCAGAATCAAAAACTGATCGATAGGGGCCATAATGCTGTGTTTGGCTTCTTTGTAGCGCGCACCAAATAGCAGGGCCTTGGCTTTTTCTTTATCACTTGCGGCTAGTGCAAATGCCTGTTGCTCAATGAGGGCCAGCTTATCTGATTGGTTTTGAGCCAATCTCAGAAGGGCGAATTCAGTTTCGCTATACGGCATTTGGTTCATTAAATCGCTCAGCGCGACACTTTCTTGCCCGTAATGCAGGGAGTTACGCTCACTCTCATTGAGATTCCAGTAGGTGGCGTGATAATCCTGCGGCCTCGGGGCCGTGCCGTCACGAATAGCCAGGACCTGTTCAAATGACTCTAAATATTGCGCTTTACCGGTAACCACATAGTTTTGCGCAAAAAAGGTAAGCTGATCTGAGCTTTGCTGTAGCTCATTGGCGAGGGCCACCATGTCAAAGCGGGTGTTCTCTACTATGGCAATTTCATGGGTGAGTCGATAAAAATTGTGAATTAGATAGGCGCTATAAATTAACAGGCCTAAAAGCAGGGCCTGTAGAGCATAGAAGTAGCGATGAAAGCCTGCGGACAGTCTCATATATCTGCTTTACCCATGATCACCATTACTCCTTAGCTAGCTGCCTAGACAATATCCTTGAATTTGCTAACGGCCATGGAAAGGGATAGTTGAGTAAACCATTAAAGAAATAGGGCTTTTCATGATAAACGGTCATGATATTTCGGAGTATGACAGATAGAGGAGGGCGCCGGTTCTCGCATAGTTAAATCGAGTGCCACCCTAGAGTTGCTGGGGGCCTTGGGGTACAATTCGCGCCTTTCAAATTACCAGTGCAGCCCCATAAAGATGGGCCAAATAGGCTGGTGATGCATTAATGAACAGTGATTTAGTGACTCTTTATGGAAATCAACCCCATTATTAACCAGTTAAAAGACCTGCAAACGCGTACCGATACGCTTAGGGGGTATCTTTGACTATGAACACAAGAAAGAGCGCTTAGACGAGGTTGAGCTTCTGCTGGGTGAGCCTGATGTTTGGAACGACCAGGACAAAGCCCAGGAACTTGGCCGCGAACGATCCTCTTTGGAGGCGGTGGTAGAGACCATAGATACCCTCAATGCGGGTATAGCCGATGCCCACGAATTGTTGGAAATGGCTGTCGAAGAGGACGATGAAGATACGGTTGCTGAGGTAGAGGCCGAGATAGAAGGGCTAAATCAACACCTGGCCAAATTAGAGTTTCGCCGTATGTTCTCCGGCGAGATGGATCCCAACAATGCCTATCTTGATATCCAATCAGGTTCAGGCGGCACCGAGGCTCAGGATTGGGCCGAAATGGTATTGCGCATGTATCTGCGTTGGGGAGAGGCCAAAGGCTTTAAGACCTCCTTAGAAGAAGCATCAGCAGGTGATGTGGCGGGTATTAAATCGGCCACCATTCGCTTTGAAGGTGAATATGCCTTTGGTTGGCTACGCACTGAAACCGGTGTTCATCGTTTGGTGCGTAAATCGCCCTTTGATTCGGGTAATCGTCGCCATACCTCTTTTTGTTCGGTATTTGCTTCCCCAGAGATTGATGACAATATCGAAATTGATATCAATCCGGCTGATGTTCGTACCGACACCTATCGTGCATCGGGTGCAGGTGGACAGCACGTCAACAAAACCGATTCTGCAGTGCGTTTAACTCACGAACCCACCGGTATCGTCGCGGAATGTCAGAGCCAGCGCTCGCAACATAAAAACCGCGATCAAGCCTGGAAGATGCTGCGTGCAAAATTGTACGAGCAGGAAATGCTTAAGCGTAACGAAGAAAAGCAAGCCGCCGAGGACAGCAAAGCTGATATCGGTTGGGGTAGCCAAATTCGTTCTTATGTTTTGGATGATCAGCGCATTAAAGATTTACGCACCAGCGTGCAAACCAGCAATTGCCAATCGGTTTTGGATGGCAATCTGGATCAATTTATTGAAGCCAGCTTAAAAGCCGGCCTGTAAAATTTCTGAATTAACTACTGACAAGAGCTTTAACCATGAGCGATAACAAGCCACAAGACGAAAACAAATTAGTAGCGGTGCGTCGTGAAAAACTCGCTGCACTGCGCGACGCTGAAGGCCCCACCTTTCCAAACGATTTTCGCCCGAAACATAAAGCTCAGGACGTACAAGATAAACACACTGAAATCAGCAAAGAAGCTCTAGAAGAAGACGATATTCAAATTTCCGTGGCAGGTCGAGTGATGGCAATGCGCGGCCCTTGGATTGTTATTCGCGATGTTAGCGGTACTATTCAATTGTACATCACCAAAGAGGCACGTCCCTTTGCAAAGAAGCTTGACCTAGGTGATATCGTTGGCTGTGAAGGTAAATTGCATCGTTCGGGTAAAGGCGATCTTTACGTTAACATGGACAGCTACCAGCTGCTGACCAAATCTTTGCGCCCGCTACCTGATAAATACCACGGCTTAGCTGATCAGGAAATGCGTTATCGCCAGCGTTATGTCGATTTAATTGTTAACCCTGAAGTGCGCGATGTTTTCCGTACCCGTTCAAAAGTTATCGAGTTTATTCGCAGCTATTTAAACGGCCAAGATTATATGGAAGTGGAAACGCCAATGTTACAGGCGATTCCAGGTGGTGCAACAGCCCGTCCTTTCGTAACCCACCACAATGCTTTGGATATCGATATGTATCTTCGTATCGCACCAGAGTTATACCTCAAGCGTTTGGTTGTCGGTGGCTTTGAGCGTGTTTACGAAATTAACCGTAACTTCCGTAATGAAGGTTTGTCGACTCGTCACAACCCTGAGTTCACCATGTTGGAATTCTACCAGGCCTACGCAGATTACAATGATCTGATGGATCTCACCGAAGATATGTTGCGCAAAATGGCCGATGCTGTGTTGGGCACTACTAAGGTTCGCAATACGGTGAAAAACGCCGAAGGTGAAGTAGAAAGCGAGACCATTTACGATTTCGAAAAGCCTTTTGATCGTATTTCGGTATTTGATTCTATCCTGAAGTACAGCCCAGATATGGATCCAGCTGAGCTTGCTGATGAGCAGGGCGCTCGCAAGATTGCCGAAGGCTTGGGCATCCCAATGAAAGATATTTGGGGTTTAGGCAAGGTACAGATCGAGATCTTTGAAAAAACCGTTGAACATCGTTTGGATAATCCAACCTTTATTACTCAGTACCCAGCTGAGGTTTCACCGCTGGCGCGTCGTAATGATGACAACCCATTTGTTACCGATCGTTTTGAGTTTTTTGTCGGTGGCCGTGAAATCGCAAACGGTTTCTCAGAGCTTAATGATGCGGAAGATCAGGCTGAGCGCTTTTCGCAGCAAGTTGCCGAAAAAGACGCCGGTGACGATGAAGCCATGCATTACGATGCCGACTATGTTCGCGCATTGGAATATGGTTTACCACCAACGGCGGGTGAGGGCATCGGTATCGACCGTTTGGTAATGCTGCTCACGGATTCTCCGTCAATCCGCGACGTCTTGCTATTCCCAGCTATGCGTCCGGAATAATTAGGCTTTACTTGTGAACAATGCTCGTGATATTCAGTTAGACAGCAGTTGGAAAGAACTTCTCGCCGAAGAATTTGAGAAGCCCTATATGCAACAGCTGGGCGATTTTTTGCGAGCCGAAAAAACGGCGGGTAAAACCATTTACCCACCCGGCCCATTAATGTTTAACGCTCTTAATAGCACACCTTTTGACAAGGTAAAGGTCGTGGTTTTAGGTCAGGACCCATATCATGGCCCAGATCAAGCTCATGGTTTGAGCTTTTCTGTGCCAGCCGGTGTGCGAATCCCCCCCTCCTTATTGAACATTTATAAAGAAATTGAGCGTGATTTAGCATTGCCCATTCCGAACCATGGTTGTTTGCAAAGTTGGGCCGATCAGGGAGTGTTGCTGCTTAACGCTACGCTTTCTGTACAGCAGGCAAATGCTGGCTCCCACCAGAAAAAAGGTTGGGAGCAGTTTACCGACCATATAGTTGCTTTGTTAAACGAGCAGCGTGAAGGCTTGGTGTTTCTACTTTGGGGTAGCTACGCCCAAAAGAAAGGACGTATTATTGATGCCAATAAGCACTGCGTTCTTAAATCTGTTCACCCCTCTCCGTTATCAGCCCATCGAGGCTTTTTAGGCTGCGGTCATTTCTCTGCTGCGAACCAATATTTGCAACAGCGGGGGCTAAGTCCCATTAATTGGTCAGTACCGACTGTCTAAGTTAGCATTAGCCCCGCTTAGCTTGTGGTTTATTGTTATTTTTGACGACTTTTTCTACGAAAGCTTAGCTTTTTGTGATATTTCCGTGAGCAATTAAGCTCATGCTTAGGCCTTATAAATAAAACAATTATAGGCCCGTGAGTGAATAGCCATCTAAGTTGGTCGCATTATTGGCGTGGTGGTGCAGGTGAATCTTTGCAAGCTCACCCAGCTAGCCCTTTGTACGGTTTCGTCTCCGAGTATTTTCTCAATAGAATCAAAGCACAAGAATCTGTGTTGGATATCGCGACGGGTAATGGAGCGCTTTTGCGACGGCTGCCCGCTGAACACGATGGTCTATGTGCTGGGGTTGATTACAGTGATATTTCTCCGCAGCCAGAGCTACGAAACAGGCATAACTTCGCGCGAATGGATGGCTCGAGCCTAGGCTTTTCGGCCAATAGCTTCGACTGGGTAGTAAGCCAGTTTGGTTTTGAGTATGTAGCGAGGGAGCCGGCATTAGCTGAATTGTTTCGGGTTTTACGTGATCAGGCTCAAGTCTTGTTTTTGTGTCATCGAGAAGGCTCTTACCTCTGCGTTCATTCTAAGCAACAGTTGCTGGAAGCGAAGCTAATAATGGCCAGCCCTTTATTTCTATTGGCTAGACAATGGCTCAAGTGTCATCAATACGAGCAATTTGAGCGTTGTGAGCTCAAGTCATGTATGGATTCCTTGTTTGCCCAGATTCGCTTGCCAAAAGAATCGAGTTTATTGTTGGCTCTACTTCATGGTGTAATGCAATGGATTCGGGACGTGCAATCCGGTCGTTATTCAGAGCGACAAGCCCAACAGATAATTCATCAGTGGATAGTGGAAGTAGAGGCAAATATTGAGCGTTTAGAGCATCAACTGAACGTAGCTTTGAGCGCAAAAGAGCAGACGTATTTAAGCGAGGAGTTTAGGCGTGAAGGCTTTAAAGCCAAGACCGTAGCCCTGGGTGAAAAGGGGCGGTCATTGGCTTGGGGGATGTACTTTTCGAGGCAGGGCTAAGCTAGCATGGACATTGCCGCTTCCATTTCAGCGGAAATATCTTCACCTTCAGCATCTTCCATATTGGGGTCTAGACCCAGACGCTTAAATGCGTTGACGGTTGCATAGTCTGTGTTGGCAAATGGATGATTTCCGCCCATATAGTTTTGTAGCATGGCGACGGTGACAATATCGGCATAACTGACTTCATCACTTTCCCGAGTAAAGTCTAAGTGCTGGCTAGGTACGTGCACTAATTCCGGTGAAAATTCCCAAGTACTTAAAATTTTATCGCCCAGCTCTGCGCCCAGATCATAGATAAGCATATCCAAAACGAAGGGGTTGTTTAAAGATTCTGGGTTTTCTTCGGCATATTTAAATATCGGTAGGGTGCCTATATTATGCACCAGGCCTGCGAGAGTTGCTTGGTCTGGTTGTAAGTCAGTGCGAAATTTGCACAGCACATTACACATGCCAGCAATTTCACTAGAACGGCTCCAAACTTCACGGATTCGACGGTCGATTTCCTTCGACTTGGCTTGGAACATTTGTTCCATAGCAAGCCCCATAGCTAGGGAGGCCGTAAACTGCAGGCCTAAGCGAGAAAGGGCCATTTGCAGATTGGTAATTTCCTGGGCGCCACGCATTGTTGGGCTATTGGCTACTTTAATAATTCTAGCGGTTAGCGCTACATCATTGCCAATTACCTTATTTAGATCCATTACACCGGCGTCGGGGTCTTCAGCGACCTCGCGCACTTGCAAAGCTATCTCAGGCAGGCTGGGCAGTACCAATTCGTCATTATCAATGGCGGAAAGAATATCTGTACGGGCTTGGGCCGCTAGTGGATTCATTGCGTCGTCTCGTTTCAAGCTGCATTTAGGCCGCCAACGAGCGACCGGTGTTTAAGTTATAGCATATGGCAGCGGTTCTATCGTGAAATTCCAGGGTCCATCCTCAGACAATGCTAGCTCGGCTTGCTCAGCACCGTCTTTGACAACGGCTAATGCTTCAAGGCCTTGAGGCCCCTTGGCAAAGTTAACCAATTCACCAATAGCTTTTTTGTCGGCACTGTAAACGCTCATGCCGCTCTTTAAGCTTTCAAGTTCAGCTTGCGCTTCGCCTTTCTTCTCAATAAGGCGAACGGTGTGTCGCTTAACGTTACCCCGGTACTGCATTCTGGCGATAATTTCCTGGCCGGTATAACAACCTTTCTGGTAGTTGATACCGTCTAGTTCATTGAAATTGAGCATCTGAGGAATGATAGCTTCCTCGACCCCGGATTCAATTTCAGCGATCCCCGCTTGAATATCCAATAACTTCCAATGGGAGTTATCGACCAATGTGGCATCAGACTTTAGCTGTTCAAGCAAATTCTTTATCTTTTCTTGTTTTGCCCAGAGTTCAAAGCGTCCACCGCCTACATCTAGCACTTGTACGCCATCGTTACAGCTGCTATTGCCTTCAGTTATGGAAAGCTCCCACGCGGACAGCTGTTGCTCAGCTTGTTCGCCGGCTAGGCCTAAGCCGATTAGCTGGTCACTCACGCTAAGCTCAACCTTTGAAAAGATCGCATACTTGGCCAGAGCGGCGAGTGCGGAGTCGCTAATACTATGGCGTAAAGTAAGAAGGATGTGCTCGTCAGTAAGGGCGCTGGCGCGAAAACTGCTGATCATGCGCCCTTTGTGATTACAGTGGGCACCTAGTCGCCATTGGCTGGGCTTAACGTCATCTAAGTTGCAGGTCAGTTGCCCCTGTAAGAACTTCTTGCTGTCTGGGCCTTGCACTGCAATGGCACATTTGTGATCCAAGCTGCAAAGCTGTAGCGGGCTATGATAAGTCTCCGCCTTTTCGCTGCTACTTTGCTTGAGAGATAAGGATTGCTTAAGTTCTGACCAGTTGCTCATGGTGATTCCTAATTGATTTAGCCCGATATTGTAAAATATTTTTTAACATCTGTGGTCGCTGTCGCAAGCTTTCAATTATAATTAGCCAAAGCTGAAATTGAGGTAGCTATGGAGAAGAATCGCCTATTTTGGGGCAGCCGTCGGGGCATGCTAGAGCTAGATCTGGTGCTGTTGCCATTTCTAGAAAATATTTATCCTAGTCTTGAGCAAGAAGACAAGGAGCGTTATTGGGCGCTTTTGGAGTGTGAAGATCAAGATATGTTTGCTTGGTTTTTAAAGCGCCAAGACCCTGAAGACCCAGAGCTGCTGAAAATTGTGACGATTATTCGTAATAACACCGGCCTGCAAGACTAGGGTTTTGGCTCAGCTGCTGCCGCCAAGTAAATCTTCGGGCGGAGCCGTTGAGGCCTTTAGGCTGCCTTTGCAGCCTTCTCGTTTTCTATCTTTTTCTTTGTGCACTTTGCATCTCCTTATAGCCATCTGCGCCCTGTGGTTTTTCCCTTTAATCAACAAATGGCTTTTCGGATTCATTGTTCTCGTTCTTCTGCTCAGTTGTGCGACGTGGCTACTTAAGCATTGGTCTATGTCGGCCTTTCAGCTGTGTTGCTGCTCTCGTGAGCGTGGTGGCCTTGAGTTTACGCTGCAATCCGTCGACGAGGAGCTTTTGAGGGCGCCTGGCCTAGAGCTAGAGTGGCAGCATTATGAAATGATGATTTGGCGAGTTAAGCTATCTTCTCGTGGACTTTCAACACTGTTATTGGCGCAACAACATCAAGATAGATCAGCAAAGGTTTATGAATTCTATGGCCGATTCTTGTCTTTGCTACCAGATCATAGAATAGGGTGGCGCCTGCTTTTAATGCGTCGTTGCCATGATGCAAATAAGTGGCGCCTGTTATGTCAGCGAATCAACTACTAATAATTATTGTAGCGCTCTAAGAGTTTTGAGAGCTATTGACGATTAAATCTTGCCCTGCGAAATTCATGGGCACCAAAATCGTGTCTTTCGCAACAGCCGATAGTTCGGGATAGTCCAAAGAATAATGCAGGCCTCGACTCTCCTTGCGGCTCATAGCGGAGCGGATAATTAATTCTGCGACTGTTGCTAAGTTTCTGAGTTCAATCTGGTCATTGCTGACTTTGTAGTTGCTGTAGTATTCCGCAATTTCTTTTTGCAGCAGCTTAATTCTGTGGGTGGCCCTTTCTAAGCGTTTACGGGTTCTTACAATGCCGACGTAATCCCACATAAATCGACGTAGCTCGTCCCAGTTGTGGGAAATAACCACATCTTCATCAGAATCGGTCACACGGGAGGCATCCCAGGGGGCGATGCTTTGAATGTCGGCGACATCGCTAATTGTGTCACTGATGTGTCGTGCGGCCGCCTGAGCATAAACGATACATTCAAGAAGCGAGTTACTGGCCATTCGGTTTGCGCCATGCAGGCCTGTAAATGAGGTTTCACCGATCGCATAAAGCTGCTGTAAATCGGTTTGGCCTTTGTGATCGACTACGATTCCGCCGCAGGTGTAGTGGGCCGCAGGTACGACTGGAATCCATTCTTTGGTGATATCAATACCGAATTCAAGACAGCGTGCTTTTACGGTAGGGAAGTGCTCTGCGATAAAGGCTTCGGGCTTATGGCTGATATCGAGGTACAAGCAGTCACTACCTAGGCGCTTCATTTCATGGTCAATGGCGCGGGCGACAATATCTCGCGGGGCCAACTCTTCTCGCTCATCAAAGCGATGCATAAAGCGCTCACCATTAGGTAGGCGTAGGTACGCTCCCTCACCACGTAGAGCTTCGGTAATCAAGAATGATTTCGCCTTCGGGTGAAATAGACAAGTCGGGTGAAACTGATTGAATTCCATATTGGCCACCCGGCATCCTGCGCGCCAAGCCATTGCGATGCCATCACCGGATGCACCGTCTGGGTTGCTGGTGTAAAGGTAGACTTTACTGGCTCCGCCAGTCGCTAAAATTACCGCCTTCGCTTGAAACAGATCGACCCTATCTTTCGGCCGGTTATAAACATAGGCGCCTGCACAGCGTAGCTTGCGACTGTTTGGGCTTGGTTGTTTAACTAGATCTACCGCTACGTGATGAGCATAGACATCAATGTTCTCATGGTTAAGTGTGCGGTCTGAAAGGGCCGAGTGTACAGCTTGACCGGTGGCGTCGGCGCTATGAATAATCCGTCGATGGCTATGGCCACCTTCTTTGGTTAGATGGTATTCCTCGCTTTCGGCCTCGCGGGTAAAGTCTACCCCTTGATCGATCAGCCAGCGGATAGCATCGGCGCTATTTTCGACAGTAAAACGAACAGAGTCTTCGTGGCATAAGCCAGCGCCGGCATTCAGTGTGTCTTTGACATGGGCTTCAACAGAATCTTCAGAGTCCAAAACCGCCGCGATACCACCTTGGGCGAACCAGGTTGAGCCTTGGTTAATATCGGATTTACTCAATACCGCCACTTTATACTGCTCGGCTAAATTAAGTGCTAGGGTGAGGCCTGCGGCGCCACTACCGATAATTAGCACGTCGTATTGGTGTCGAGTTTTCATTCTGTCATTCCTAAAATCCACTGGCACAGAGTGCGAAGTTGGGCGCTAGTATACCGTATCTCAAGCTTTGGGGGGCTGATGGATAATCTTTGCAAAGACAGTGGCTTAGTTTAGCTAAGTTAGGTAAAACCTCAGCATGTAATTTGCTGATTGATTTGGGAACTTGTCTCAGCTTAACCAGTCTATGAGCTATCTTAGGCTCGTCCGTGGTAAAATTAAGCCCAGAATCGGCCAGTGAATTAGTAAAAGAAAAATATTGCATCCACCTGAAAGTGGATTGATTGGAGTGAGGCATGGCAGCGCAGTCGGCGCCAACAACAGACCAGCAGTTGGTCGAACGTGTTCAGAAAGGGGACAAGAAAGCCTTCGATTTGCTGGTGTTAAAGTATCAGCATAAGATCCTGTCTATTATCGGCCGCTATATTAAAGACTCGGCTGAAGTGCATGATGTCGCCCAAGAAGCCTTTATTAAAGCCTATCGCGCTTTGCCCAATTTTCGTGGTGACAGTGCGTTTTATACTTGGCTTTATCGAATTGCTATTAATACCGCTAAAAACTTTTTGGTTTCTCGCAACCGCCGTCCGCCCGCAAGTGACGTTGAGGTGGAGGAAGCCGAATTCTATGGTGGTAGTGAATATTTGAAAGATGTTGATAGCCCGGAAAACAACTTGTTTCGCGATGAGCTGCAAGAGGTGGTAGATCGCGCGATTACTGATTTGCCCGAAGATTTACGTACAGCGGTAACCTTGCGAGAAATGGAAGGTTTAAGCTACGAAGAAATTGCCAGTGTTATGGCATGCCCGGTGGGTACAGTGAGGTCCCGCATCTTCCGTGCTCGAGAGGCTATTGAAAAGGCCATAGCACCTTTGCTTAGTTAAAAGGTCTTAGGGCTGGCTCAGCAAAAATGTGCGTCAGTTCAAATTTGGGTGAGCTTTTTGTGAACCTTTTGAGAGCCTTTGAGTCATATTGAATGATTGTTAGACTAGTCATTGAGCTGTCGTCTTATAGCGACTCGCAAATGGCTTTGATTGTGAAGGGTCGCAGCTTCACTATCGCTGCAGCTGAGGTATACGCTCGCAGCTAAACGTATATAGCCTCCAGTTGGTCCAATTGGAAGAGCTGTAATAGATTTGCAATAACTTAAGGCACCATCAATAGGGTGCTTAATGGGGAAATGCTATGACCGATAAATCCATTGATCAGCATCGCCAGCAGGGTCAGCAATTGGCTGAATCACTGTCGGCTTTGGTAGACGATCAAGCCAGTGATATGGAGTTGCGCAGGCTGCTTAAGCAGTCAGACGCTAAGCTGGAGGAGCAGTGGTCCCGTTACCATATGATAGGCGCCGCCATGCGTGGTGAGTCGGTTACAGCCAGTAGCAGCCTGCTGCCTGGTATCCAAGAGGCCTTGGCTGATGAAGCGCCACACAGCGCAAAGCCAGCAGGTTTTTGGGCTGGAGCTGGTCGTTTCGCCATTGCCGCTTCAGTTGCTTGTGTGGTGGTTCTTGGTGTGCAGCAAAACTGGCAGCAATTTGCAGAGCCTGCTGGTGAGGCTGTAGTGGCTGAGGCAGATGCTAGTCCAGTTATTAGCCAGCCTACTTTGGTTGAGCAGCCGGTGTTGGCAGCAGGTGTTAATAGCCCCTTACCAAGAAGCCAGAATCCGGCTATCGTGAATCGCAGCCCTAATTTCTTAATGCCTAGCCAACTTAGCGGTCAGCAGGCTGCGCAAAAAGCCTTAACTGAAGAAGAGCTGCAACGACGCCTTAATATATTAATGATGGAGCATGCCAATAATGCGGCGGCTAATAGTGGCCGAGGTGTGTTACCTTATGCACGTGTTCCAAAAATCGAACAGTAATTTGTAAATACCCGCTGTTTTATGTTCCTGCCATAGGGCATGTTGGTGAGCGGTGTGAGGTCATGATCTAACATGCAAGCTAGCTATTTGGCTGTGGCGCTGTCTCTCTTCAGCGTCATGGCTATCGCTCAAACCGAGCCAAACCCTGAACAATCCTTAAATAATTCTGCTGCCGCAAGGGTATCCGATATGCCCCCATCGGCTGCGCCTGCTGAGTCGTCGAGCGAAGCACCACTTGTGCAGGACCAAAGCGCTCAAGGCTCGAGGGCCCGCCCCCTAACGGAGCAAGAGCGCCAAGTTATCATTCATAAAGAAGTTCAGCTGATTCTCAATAAGATGTCTCGCGCTGTGCGAGAGCTGGATTATCAGGGGCTGGTAACCTTCGAATTTGATAATCATGTCGACAGTATGCGGATTTCACATAAAGTGATTGACGGTGTTGAGCATGAGAGCCTAGTGCAGCTCAATGGTGCACGACGTGAGGTCCGCAGTGTAGGGCGTGGAGCCAACTGTACGGCGATAGGTGAGCATCTATTACGAGGTGCCAGTATGCGCTTGGGTGAGCGTATTTTGCGCCTTTGGGATCTGTATCAATACAGTATTCTAGGTCGGCAGCGAATTGCTGATCGTGATGCGCTCTTGCTGGGCGTCAAGCCTCGCGATGAACACCGCTATGGCTATGTGATCGCAGTCGATCGCGAAACGGCCTTGCCGCTTATGCTGGAGTTGGTTGGTGGGGCTAATAAAGTGCGTGAGCGCTTCCAGTTTGTTGATTTGAAATTGGGTGCTGATGTCGAGTTTGCGCCAGAGCAGGCTGCGGACAAGCTGGTCGAACAAGTGGACCGCTCTCATTTATGTAGTGATAGAGAGCAATTACCTGAAGTACACAAAACGCGACAAACATGGGAGGCCGCTTGGTTGCCAGAAGGCTTTGTGTTTTCAGGGCAGCAAGCTTCCAAAGCGGGCGGCGATCAAATTATGTATACCGACGGCTTGAATGCTTTATCTATCTTTGTTCAGCCAGCTTCGGAAGAGCAGGTGATTATTGGCACTACACATCGTGGTGCAACTTCGGTGGTTATGAGTAAAATGTCCCTAGGTCAGCAGTTGTACACAGTGACAGCGGTTGGTGAAATTCCTGGTGGCAGCCTGCGTCAGATTGCCGAATCGGTGCGTTCTAAAACGCGCTAGCGAGTTTGAGTAGCACATGGTTGAAGAAGAAGGCCGCATTATTGCAGTGGCCGAAGATCATTTGTGGTTGCAAACCACCCAAAAATCAAGCTGTGATAGCTGTCGGGGCCGCAATGTTTGTGGTCAGCGTTTATTGCAAAATCTCAATGAAAGCCACGGCTTGCTAAAGGTGCCAATAGAGGGCCGCCCGCTGCATGACTTTAAGTTGCAGGACAAGGTAAGTATTGGCATCGAAGAGTCTACCTTGGTTCGAGCAACCGCTATCGCCTATCTTATTCCTCTGCTACTGTTGATTGTATTGGCCTATGCTGGCCAGCAGTTAGGTGGTGAGGGCTTTTCAATTGCGGGCGCTATTTTAGGCTTATTCTTGGGGAGTTTGTGGGGGCGTTATCGCCTTGCGGCAGCGGATTGCCAGTCTCGTTATCAGCCGCGCCTTATCCAATAAATACCTGTGCGTAAACTGCACAGCTAACAAAATTAGCTTTGAGTTTGGAACCAAGTCGTTAAAGTCACATCCAAGCTCAAGACAGTTGCGGCCTAGGCCGTATGTAGAAAACGCTACTGAGGTTAACTATGACACGACGCAAAGCATCGTCTCTAAAACACTTTCAAAGTTACTTTTATATGGTTTTGTTGTTGCTACCGGCTGCTTTGCAGGCCAGAGGGCTTCCAGAATTTACCGATTTAATTGAAGAGCGCTCGCCAGCGGTAGTTAAGATTAATACCGTTGAAAAGGCACGCAGTCGTCGCTCTGCACCGCAGCGGCAGGATATTCCAGAGATCTTCCGCCATTTATTCGAGCAGCGTCAGCGTCAGCAACAACCACAGCGTCAAGCTCGATCAATGGGCTCCGGCTTTATTATCTCTGAAGATGGCTATTTGCTGACCAATAACCATGTTATCGATGGTGCTGATGAGATCAGTGTAAGTTTATTGGATCATCGCGAGTTTGATGCTGAGGTTATTGGTGTTGATGAGCGTTCTGATTTGGCGCTCCTTAAGATTGAAGCCAAAGACCTACCTTATTTGAGCTTTGGTGATTCCGATGATCTCAAGGTGGGGCAGTGGGTGTTGGCTATTGGCTCTCCTTTTGGGCTCGATTTTACTGCGAGCCAGGGCATTGTGAGTGCCATTGGGCGCAGCATCCCAACCGAAAACAACGAAAATTACGTACCCTTTATCCAAACCGATGTGGCAATTAATCCTGGCAACTCTGGTGGTCCGTTGTTTAATTTGGCCGGTGAGGTAATTGGTATTAACTCCCAGATCTTTACTCGTTCTGGCGGCTCTAACGGCCTTTCATTTGCGATCCCTTCAACAGTAGCAAAAGAAGTGGTTAGGCAGTTGCGCGAAAAGGGGCGTGTTGATCGTGGTTGGTTAGGTGTTGCTATCCAAGATGTGGATTCAGACCTGGCAGCCTCCTTAGGAATGTCAAAGCCGGTCGGTGCCTTGATTTCACAAATTGATCCGAAGGGCCCAGCAGCGGAATCCGGTTTACGTGCGGGTGATGTGATTACCAAGTTTAACGGCTATGAGATTAACACTTCGGGTGATTTGCCCCATGCGGTAGGCCGAACTCAGCCTGGTAATCAGGTTGATGCCAAGGTTATGCGCGAAGGCAAGGAAATCACCCTTGAGGTGACTGTTGGCTCGCTTGGGGGTGAAAATGATCAGGTCGCCGGCACTCGAGCCAATATGGGAGGTCGACTAGGGGTCGAGGTTGAGGAGGTCGGCGATCGCTTGCGTCGAGCTTGGAACCTAGATGGTGGTGTGATTATTAAGCGTGTACGCCCAGATAGCCCAGCCGCCAAAGCGGGCTTACGCCCAGGTATGGTGATTGTACAGATGGGCTTTAAAGCGGTTAAAGATGTTGAAGGCTTCCATAGCATCATGTCTGAGCTACCGGCCAAAGAGCTGTTGCCAATTCGCTTCTTCGTGAATGGCCGCCCTGTCTTTAGAAGCTTCTCGCTACCTGAGTAAATCCGTACTGGCGTGCGCCTGAAATGGCGCCGCTCAGCTAAATAAGGTAGACTTGCGCCCTAGAATTTTCCTGTGCCTTGGCTTATGCCGGGGCCGTTTTATTTATGGCGCCTGATAAAGCGCGCCCCTGGATGTTTTGACTATCGTGACTGACCTCAGCCATATCCGTAATTTTTCGATTATTGCCCATATTGACCATGGTAAATCCACTATTGCTGATCGCTTTATTCAGCATTGTGGAGGCCTTTCTGACCGCGAAATGGAAGCCCAAGTACTGGATTCCATGGATCTGGAGCGTGAACGCGGTATTACCATTAAGGCCCAAAGCGTGACCTTGAACTACAAGGCCCGTGATGGAGAAACCTATCAGCTGAACTTCATTGATACCCCGGGGCATGTGGACTTCTCCTATGAAGTATCCCGTTCTCTGTATGCCTGTGAAGGTGCACTGCTCGTGGTAGATGCGGCGCAAGGTGTTGAGGCGCAATCGGTGGCCAACTGTTATACCGCCATCGAGCAGGGCTTGGAGGTTATTCCAGTACTGAACAAAATGGACCTTCCCCAAGCTGAGCCTGAGCGTGTGGCCCAAGAGATCGAAGATATTATCGGTATTGAAGCCCTTGAAGCGGTGCGTTGTAGCGCCAAATCAGGTTTAGGTATTGAGGATGTCTTAGAAGAATTGGTTAATGGAGTGCCTGCCCCGGTAGGTGATACCGAAGCGCCACTGCAAGCTTTGATCATCGATTCTTGGTTTGATAACTACCTAGGTGTAGTGTCTCTAGTGCGTGTTAAGGAAGGCACCTTAAACGTAAAAGATAAGATTACGCTGAAATCGACAGGCAAGGCTCATGTTGTTGATGGCGTAGGTATCTTTACCCCTAAACGCCACCCAACCAAAGAGCTGAAAGCTGGCGAAGTGGGTTATGTGGTTGCGGGTATTAAAGATATTCAAGGTGCTCCTGTTGGTGACACCATTACCCACGCCAAGACCGAAGAGGTCGAAGCTTTGCCGGGTTTCCAAAAGGTGAAACCACAGGTTTACGCAGGGCTGTTCCCAATCAGTTCTGATGATTATGAAGCCTTCCGGGATGCCTTGGCCAAGCTCACCTTAAACGATGCTTCTTTGTTCTATGAGCCAGAGAGCTCTGATGCCTTAGGTTTTGGTTTTCGCTGTGGTTTCCTTGGCATGTTACACATGGAAATCATCCAGGAACGACTTGAGCGCGAGTACAATCTTGATCTGATTACCACGGCGCCAACAGTAGTATTTGAGGTTGTTAAAAAGGATGGCGAAACGACTTACGTCGACAATCCATCAAAATTACCTGAGCTTGGTGATATCGAGGAAATGCGAGAGCCAATCTGTCAGGCCAATATTTTGGTACCTCAAGAACATCTTGGTTCCGTAATTACTCTCTGTGTCGAGAAGCGCGGTGTACAAAAAGATATGCAGTACGCCGGTAAGCAGGTCTCGGTAACCTACGATATGCCAATGAACGAAGTGGTGATGGATTTCTTCGACCGTTTGAAGTCGGTAAGTCGTGGCTTTGCTTCTTTGGACTACAGCTTTGACCGCTTTGAGATGGCTAATCTGGTGCGCTTGGATGTCTTGATTAACGGTGAGCGTGTTGATGCCCTTGCCTTGATCGTGCATAGAGACAATGCTCAGTTTAAAGGTCGAGCACTTGCTGACAAGATGAAAGAGCTGATTCCTCGTCAAATGTTTGATGTGGCGATCCAGGCCGCTATCGGTGGTAATGTTGTTGCCCGTACTACGGTAAAAGCTCTGCGTAAAAACGTAACCGCAAAATGTTATGGTGGTGATGTTACCCGTAAGAAGAAGCTGTTGGAAAAGCAGAAGGCGGGTAAGAAACGCATGAAACAAGTTGGTCGAGTAGAGATTCCGCAAGAAGCATTCTTGGCGGTTCTTAAAGTCGACAGTTAATTGAAAAGACTTTGGTGAATTCTTTTAATGGATATTAATTTTCCTTTAGTGCTGGTTATGGCGGTTGCGATCACCGGTGCAATTTGGTTGTTTGATGCTTTGATGCTTGCTCCTGGGCGTAAACGCCAGTTGGCCGAAGTGAAAAGTAATCAGCAAAGTTCCAAGACTTTGAGCGAAGAGCAACAAGCTGATTTGGAAGCGGCGGCAGAGCAAGAGCCGGTCGTTGTTGAATATGCTAAATCGTTTTTCCCTGTGTTGGCAATTGTATTGATCTTGCGTTCTTTTATTGCCGAGCCCTTTCAAATTCCCTCGCCATCAATGGTGCCGACTTTAAAAATCGGTGACTTTATTTTAGTTAACAAGTTTACCTATGGTTTACGTTTGCCGGTTGTGCGTACCAAGGTTGTTGATATTAATGATCCAGAGCGTGGCGATGTGATGGTGTTTTTCCCACCCCATAAGCCAGATACCTATTATATTAAGCGTGTCGTTGGTTTACCTGGTGATCATATTCGTTATACCAATAATGTCTTGTACGTAAACGGCGAAGAGATGCCTCAAACCGTGTTAGCTACACTGCCACCTGCGCAGCCGCAATATCAATTGGTAAAAGAAAAGCTGGGTGAGGTTGAGCATGATATGCGCAAGAACATAATCCCTGGTCGTCTTAGTCGCCATGGGGAGTGGGTGGTGCCAGCTGGGCATTACTTCATGATGGGCGATAATCGCGATAATAGCTCGGATTCCCGTGACTGGGGTCCGGTTCATGAGTCGGCCATTGTTGGCAAAGCCTTTGCTGTTTGGATGACTTGGGAGTCTTTATTAAGTGTACCCAGTTTCGATCGTGTCGGTGGTATTAACTAAGCTAATTTGTGGGAGTAAACATGTCATCTAAGAACTTGTCTCGCCAGCAGGGAATGTCACTAACAAGTATGTTGGTGGTGGCTTTTATCTTTGGCTCTTTGTTAATGTTTCTCAGCCAAACGGTACCGGCCTTTATCGACGACCGTTTTGTTAAGTCTACTTTGGTCTCTCTTACCAACGGCTCTATGAGTGTTGTTGGGAAGTCCCCGAGAGCTGTGCGCGATAATCTTACGAAGCAATTTTCTTTGAATAATGTTCGTGGCGCTGCTTCGGATCCTAAAAATTGGACCATCGAACGCATCGATGACCACTTTATAGTGATTATTGATTATGAAGTGCGTAACAATCTTATCTCTAATATTGATGTCGTCATGCACTTTAGACATCGCTTAGATACCCGTAATCCTGAGATTTGCTGTACCGATCGTGCCAAACCCTAATACTCAAAGCCCAAGCCGCATTCGCCTGCTGCAGCGTCTAGGGCATGATTTCGAAAATGTTGAGCTACTTGAGCTTGCATTAACCCATCGCAGCTGTGGTAAACACAATAATGAGCGTTTGGAGTTTCTAGGAGACTCCATTCTAGGTTTTGTAATCGGTCAGCGCTTATTTGAAATTATTCCCGATGCCACTGAAGGCCAATTGAGCCGTGTCAGATCAGCTTTGGTTAAAGGTGAAACCTTGGCCGCCATTGCCCGTGAATTTGATTTGGGCGAAAGCCTTAAGTTAGGGGGTGGTGAAATCAAAAGCGGTGGCTTTCGCCGTGATTCTATTTTAGCCGATGCTGTTGAAGCGCTTATTGGTGCTATCTATGAAGATGCTGGCTTTGAAAAAGCCAAATCCTGCGTCTTGAATTGGTTTGATAGTCGTTTAGATGCCCAGCAGTTGATGGAAACTGACAAAGACCCCAAAACCAGCCTGCAAGAGCTTATGCAATCTCGCAAGCTAGCACTGCCTGTTTATGAGGTGGTGTCGGTTGACGGTGAGCATCATCAGCAGAGCTTTGTGGTGCAATGTCGAGTGGCCTTGTTGGCAGAACCGGTTCAAGCAAAAGCGACGTCTCGTCGTAAGGCCGAAAAAGCGGCGGCCGCAAGTGCACTAAGCCTAATCAAGCAACAACAGTTGTAAGGGTGATTTATGACTACTAAAAATGTTCAGCCCGAGCGCTGTGGCTATATTGCCATTGTTGGACGCCCCAATGTCGGCAAGTCCACTTTGTTGAATCATATCCTGCAACAAAAAATTAGCATTACCTCGCGCAAGCCCCAGACAACTCGACATAATGTGCTTGGGATCAAAACCGAAGGCCCTAGCCAGTTTATTTACGTCGATACACCAGGCCTGCACTTGCAACATAGCCGGGCGATTAACCGTTATATGAATCGCGCTGCGACAACGGCCATTCGCGATGTTGATCTTGTTGTCTTTCTAGTTGATCGGCTGGCTTGGACCGATGAAGACGATATGGTTGTTAAGCGTTTGCAGAACTTAAACTGTCCGATCATCTTGGCGGTTAACAAAGTTGATATGTTGGAAGACAAAGAGCAGTTACTTCCACACTTGCAAACCCTTATGGAAAAGCTTCCCATTGAGGAAGTTGTGCCTATCTCGGCTCTGCGCGGCCATAATCTTGATGCGCTCGAGAAAGAAGTCGAAAAAAGGCTGCCTGAAGGTATGCACTTTTTTCCTGAGGATCAGGTGACTGATCGCAGCTCTCGCTTTTTGGCTGCAGAGATTGTGAGAGAGAAAATTACCCGTCAGCTTGGTGATGAGCTGCCGTATCAGATGACTGTCGAAATCGAAGAGTTTTCCGCCCAGGGTCATGTCTTGCATATATCGGCTTTGATCTTAGTAGAGCGTGACGGCCAAAAGAGAATTCTTATTGGCGATAAAGGGGCTAAGATCAAAAACATCGGCTCCCAAGCTAGAGAAGATATGGAGCATCTATTTGACTGCAAGGTGATGTTAAAACTCTGGGTGAAGGTGAAGTCAGGCTGGTCGGATGATGAGCGGGCTTTACGCAGTTTGGGCTATGACGACCTGTAAGATTGCGCAGATTTTCTAGGTGACGATGTATGGCTAAGCTTGAAGTTGTCGAAAACCAAGAAGTCTACGTTCTTCACAGTCGCCCCTTTCGTGACAGCAGCCTATTGGTCAACTTGTTTAGCCCAGAATACGGCCGCGTTAATGTCATCGCAAAAGGCGCCCGCAAGCAATCAGGAAAACGTCAACTTCGTCAGCCCCTTCAGGTTTTAACCCCCTTATTAGTCGATTGGCAAGGGCGCACTTCTTTAAAAACCTTATTGCGCTGGGAATATCGCCAAAGTGCGCTCTCACTTCAGGGGGAGCGCCTATACAGCGCGCTCTACCTTAATGAGTTATTGTTAAAACTGTTGCCAGAAAACGACAGTTCCAGTGAGCTATTTAAGCCTTATGAAAACTGTTTGTTGAATCTGTTAGAAGATCAGCCTTTGCAGCCTATATTGCGCAATTTTGAATTAGAGTTGCTGACTTGTTTGGGGTATGGCTTAGATTTTGAGCATGAAGAGAGTGGCCAGGCTATCAATCCCGAGGGCTTTTATCGCTGGCAGAAAAGCGGCTTGTTTTGCCAGAGTGCAGGGCCGAATACTTATGCGGGGGCTCATCTGCTCGCAATCTCTCGGCGCGATTTTTCTCAGCCAGAAGTGCTTCGCAGTGCCAAAATGCTGATGCGCGAGGTGTTGGATCAGCTGCTTGATTATCAGCCATTAAAAACCCGTGAGTTTTTTAGACAGATGCAGTCTTCAAAATCTAAGCCAAGCAGTACTCACGTCCCCTGACAACAGTGCCCATTAAGGAAGAGAACCATGATTAAAGGTTTAGGAACCGATATTGTGCAAATTGCTCGGGTAGCGGCTAGTCTGGAGCGTACCCAGGGGCGTTTACTGCAGCGTATATTGACTCCTACCGAGCAGGAAATTTACGCCGTTAAAGCTGCTGCTGGTGAGCAACAAGCGCTACATTACTTTGCTAAGCGTTTCGCGGCGAAAGAGGCGGTAGGAAAAGCATTGGGCACTGGAATAGGTCAGGGGGTGTCCTGGCACCATATTGAAGTTCGCAATAATGAAATAGGCGCGCCAGAGGTACTCTTAAGTGATAAGGCTTCATTCCATATGGAGCGCTTAGGGGCTAATAGTTGCCATTTAAGCCTGAGCGATGAGCAAGACTATGCGGTTGCGTTTGTGGTTTTGTCTTAACAGCAGCGCGTCCTGTTAGAACAAATTGCCCCAAGCAAAGACTTTATCGCTCTAAGTGAAAGGTTTTCCCTATATCAGCTAGGCATTAGAATGGATTCTTATAGAAGTGATCAATCATAGAGAGCCTGCCTGTGTTTCCAAGCATTGAAGATTATATCGGTAATACCCCTTTGGTCCGTTTGCAGCGACTGTACGGGCAGAGTAGTAATACAATTTTGCTGAAACTCGAGGGTAACAACCCAGCGGGATCTGTAAAGGACCGTCCGGCTTTATCGATGATTCAAAGAGCCGAAGCCCGCGGTGACATTCAGCCTGGGGATACCTTAATTGAAGCTACCAGTGGAAACACTGGTATTGCTTTGGCGATGGCAGCCGCCATTAAAGGCTATCGAATGATTTTGATCATGCCGGCCAACTCTACCCAAGAGCGCAAAGACGCCATGGCTGCCTATGGCGCGACCTTAATCGAGGTTAGCCAAGAGCAAGGCATGGAGTACGCCCGTGATCTTGCCACGCAAATGGCAGAGCAGGGTGAGGGCAAAGTACTCGATCAGTTTGCGAACCATGATAATCCGCTGGCCCACTACCAGGGCACCGGGCCGGAAATTTGGCGTCAAAGTGAAGGTAAAGTCACTCACTTTGTTAGCTCGATGGGAACAACCGGTACGATTATGGGAACCTCTCGCTACCTCAAGGAGCAAAATGCTGATATTGAAATTATTGGGCTGCAGCCGGAGGATGGCGCCAGTATTCCTGGTATACGTCGCTGGCCTAAGGAATACCTGCCTAGTATCTTCGATGAGACAAGAGTTGATCGGGTGATTAATATGGGCCAGCAAGAGGCCGAAGATACAATGCGCCTTCTAGCCCGTGAAGAGGGCATTTTCTGTGGTGTGTCCTCGGGTGGGGCGGTTGCTGGTGCTTTGCGTTTAAACCAAGAATTAGAAAACGCAGTGATTGTTGCGGTGGTTTGTGATCGCGGCGATCGTTACCTGTCTTCTGGCTTGTACAGCGCTAGCTAGCGGCTAAACGGCACATTTTTCCTCTTCTTTCCTTCCTCTCTTTAGCGCATGCTGCGGCGAACGCATAATAAGCTCATTCGATTTGGATTGAGCTTATTGGCAGGTTAAAATGCCGTTCTTCTATCATTGCTTGTATGCTTAGCTGGCTACTCGCTGCCATACATTCTCGACGATTTTCTTGCTTATGTCTCGCTCCGCACATTTTTCCCGCCTTAAGACGGCTAAAACACTAAGCTCAAAAAGCAAAGGCTCGCCACAGTCGAGCAAAACCCTAGAACTAGATATTGTCCGTTTGGACAGCGAGGGTAATGGTGTTGCAAAACTTGCTTTAAAGGCCCCAAATAAAACAGCGGATATAAAGGTTCCCCATACCTTGGTGGGTGAGCGTTGCACTGTGAACTATGTAGCAGGGGCTGAGGTGGCTGAATTGGTCGAGATTGTTCACCCCTCTGAGCAGCGACAAGAGCCTTTGTGTGAACACTTTGCTGAGTGCGGCGGCTGTCAGCTACAGCATATGGCTTACCAAGAGCAGTTGCACTTTAAACGTGATCGTATGTGGCAAGGCTTGGAGGCCTTACTTAAGCCAAAAAGCCTCGCCAAAAAATCTAAGCCTAAGTTGGGGCAGAGGCCACAGAGCAAGTCTGCAAACGCTCCAGCTTTGAAGAGTGCAGTTCAAAAGCCATCAGACATTTCTCTATTGGCAAGTGACCACTTTGGCTATCGGCGTAGGGCGCGCCTGGGAATTAGCAAAGCAGGGCAGCTGGGCTTTCGCCGGGCCAATAGTAATGACACTTTAAGTTTGCATAATTGTCTTAATCTCAGTGTCAGTTTGCAGCAAGTTATGCAGTGCTTAAATCGTTTTTTTGCTCAATACGAAGACTTGACTTGGTCAAGCCACATTGGTCATGTCGAGTTACTAGATGTCGCCCCAAGCCCCTTGGTTTTACTGCGTGTTGTAAAGTCTATTCCTGCCGCTGTGTTTAGCCAATTGTGTGCCGAAATTGAACAGTGCGATTGGCGTTTGGCGGTACAAAAGGAAAAGTCGGGTGACTACATTCCACAAGTGGGGCCTTTGGCAAGTCACTACCCATTGAATGGTTTAGATATCGCCTTTGAGCCAGGAAAGTTTATTCAAATCAATGAATCGCTAAACCAAGCAATGATTAAACAGGCGCTAGAGTGGTTAACGCTGGAAGGGAGCGAAAGTTTACTGGATTTATTCTGTGGTACCGGAAACATTAGCCTTGCTTTAGCGCAACAAGCCGGCCAGGTATTTGGGATAGAGTTAAGCCCTGAAATGGTCGGCTTGGCGAAACGAAATGCTAACAGTTTGGGCTTCGAAAATGTCGAATTTATGGCGGCTAATCTAGACGATGGGCAGGGTGTGTTGAGCACTTATGAAAAATTGTCGCAGGCACAACCCGATATCATCGTGCTGGATCCGCCAAGGGCGGGCGCAGCGGGCTTTGTGCCGACATTATTAGAACTTTCACCGCAGCGCATACTCTATATTTCTTGTCATCAAGGGAGCTTTCTGCGAGATCTGCGAAAACTTGCCGGTGCTTCTTACCGACTCGAAAAATTGTCCGTTATGGATATGTTTCCAAATACGGAACATGTAGAATGCATGGCGCTATTGTCTAGGTAGAGTTCCTAGGGTATTTCTGAGGCTTTCAGAGCTGCCCTAGCTTGCACATTAAGATTCACCCAAAAGCGCTAAAGAACGAAAAAAACAATAACAAGTTAAAGCAGTATTTTTCAGCAGGAGCGAGCACAATTCTATAGTCTTTCAAACATATTTAGAGTGAGTAAGCAGTATTACTCTAATTAGACTAGTCGTTGTGAACTTATTTATGGTCAAAGTACGTGAAGATCACCCCATAGCTGCCGACGGCAGTGTTGATATCCCTTCTTGGATAAGACGTTTACAAAGTCGCTTTGATGATAGTGATCACCTTAGCCCAGCTGACCAAGCTTTGCTGCTGCAGGTTTGTCAGTTTGTCGAGGAAATCGAAGCGAATGTAGAGCCCTCAGAAAACAGCTGGGCCGATAGCCAGGGCTGTTTTCGTACCGGCTTGGAGATGGCTGAAATTCTCGCTGATCTGCAAGCGGATACCGAGGTTTTATTGGCCGCAATTTTGTACCGTGCTGTACGGGAACATAAATTAGCGCTAGCAACTGTCGAGAAAAAATATGGCAGTCAGATATCAGCGTTGATATCTGGTGTTTTGCGCATGGCTGCCATCAGTAATCTTCGTAACGACAGCGAAGAAAGTGTTCTCGGTAGCCCTTCAGCTGAACAAGCTGAAAATATCCGCAAAATGCTTGTGGCCATGGTGGATGATGTTCGCGTAGCCTTGGTAAAGCTGGCAGAGCGTACCTGTGCAATTCGAGCCGCCAAACATGCTAACGATGATAAAAAGCGCCGTGTAGCCCGCGAGGTAGCCGATGTTTATGCACCTTTGGCCCATCGTCTAGGTATTGGCCATATCAAGTGGGAGTTGGAAGACTTATCTTTTCGCTACCTAGAACCTGATGACTATATGCACATCGCTAAGCTATTGGATGAGCGTCGGGTTGATCGACAGGATTATATAGAAAATGTGATTCAGCTTTTGCAGGATGCCGCCAATGAATCCCGCATCGAAGCCGAGATTCAAGGCCGTGCTAAGCATATCTATAGTATTTGGCGCAAAATGCATCGTAAAGACATTGGCTTTTCGCAAGTTTACGATATTCGCGCGGTGCGAGTCTTAGTACCAACGGTTCGCGACTGCTATACCATCTTAGGCATCGTTCACAGTCAGTGGCGCCTAATTCCTAATGAGTTTGACGACTATATCGCCTCGCCAAAAGAGAATGGCTATCGTTCATTGCATACTGCCGTTATTGGTCCGGACCGTAAAGTTTTAGAGATCCAGATTCGCACCCATGCTATGCATGAGGAGGCGGAGTTTGGGGTGTGTGCCCACTGGAAATATAAGGGCACTGACGACAACCAAAACCAAGACAGTTACGAACAAAAAATTGCCTGGTTACGACAGGTCTTGGAGTGGAGCGAGGAACTTGGCACCAATGCCTTACAAGATGATCTACAGCGTGGTGTAGAACAAGATCGCATCTATGTGTTTACACCCGATGGCCATGTTATCGATCTGCCGCCTAACTCGACGGTGTTGGATTTTGCTTATCGCATACATACCGATGTAGGGCATCGCTGCTGCGGGGCGAAACTCAACGGCCGTATTGTCCCTTTGAATCAGACGGTGACCACCGGTGATCAAATCGAAATCTTAACAGGCAAGCGAGAATCTCCGAGTCGTGACTGGTTGTCCCCGGCGCTGGGTTATTTGAATACAGCCAGAGCTCGAGCAAAGGTTCAGCAATGGTTCAAATTACAGGCCAGAGATCAGCACTTGGCCAGCGGTCGAGCTTTGCTAGATAAAGAATTTAAACGCTTGGCGGTAGAGAATTTAGATTTTGAAGCGCTAGCGCAAAAGCTTAATCTAAAAAGCTTGGAGGGCTTATATGTCGCGGTCGGTGCGAGTGATATTAGCGTAGGGCAGGTATTAAACACGGCCCAAAAACTGCTCGGAGTTGAGCAGCACCATCCTACCCAATTGGTTGGTCGTGCCAGCGAACAGTTTAACAATGATGATGTTTACATTGATGGTGTTGGTAACCTGATGACCAGCTTTGCACGCTGTTGTCATCCTGTTCCTGGCGATAGTATTGCGGGATACATTACCCTAGGGCGTGGTGTATCTATTCATCGCCAAGATTGTTCCAATTTATTGCAGTTGCAAATGGAAGAGCCGGGGCGAATTATTGAAGTTTCTTGGTCAGCCGCACCGCAAGACGTTTATGCCGTTTCTATTGCTGTTGAAGCTATCGATCGTCACGGTTTGTTGAGAGATATTACAGCCTTATTGGATGTAGAGCGTATTAACATTACCGCAATGCACACGCTGTCCAATAAAAACTCCCACACGGTAAGTATGCAATTTGATATTGAAATTCACAGTTATAGTGAGTTGAGCCGCGTGCTAGAACGTCTCAATCGATTGCCGAATGTGGAATCAGCGAGCCGTAAAAAATAAGACTTAATTTATTGATGACCATGAATGATCAGCCAGGTATAAAAATACTTTTAGAGATTATGGCCCAGCTTAGAAATCCTGAAGGAGGTTGTCCTTGGGATTTAGAGCAGAACTTCGCATCGATTGTGCCTTCAACCCTTGAAGAGGCTTATGAAGTTGCCGATGCGATCGAAAGCCAAGATATGTCTCAGCTAAAAGAGGAGCTTGGTGATCTCTTATTTCAAGTGGTTTTTTATAGTCAGTTGGGTAAAGAAGAAGGTCTCTTTGACTTCAACGATATTGCCCAAAGTATGAGTGATAAACTCATTCATCGCCATCCGCATGTGTTTTCGGATAAAACACTGACACAAGAATCAGATATAAAAAACAATTGGGAAGACCTTAAAGCCGAGGAGCGAGCAGCGAAAGGGCATGCTTCGGTATTGGCCGATGTGCCAGTTGCTTTGCCCTCCCTGAGTCGCGCCCAGAAACTCCAGCGGCGTGCGGCCAACGTCGGTTTCGATTGGCAAGACAGTGGCGCTGTGCTTAATAAACTCGATGAAGAGCGACAGGAGTTTGAAGAAGCACTTGCAGAGAAAGATCCGGCGGCGATTGCTGATGAGTTGGGCGATATGATGTTTTGTATGGTCAACTTATCTCGCCACCTTAAGCTCGATGCGGAAAGCGTTTTACGAGCTGCGAATCGCAAGTTTGAGCGTCGTTTTACAGAGGTAGAACAGCTTGTTGATAGCAGTCAGAAAAATTGGCAGGAGCATAGTTTGGATGAGCTGGAACGTTATTGGCAGCAAGCTAAGCTAAACAGCGATGCCAAGTAATTCGGGGCGCGAATTAAGTGCCTGAGAAGCTCGACTAATGTCCACTAATCCCGTGCGAGCTATCCTTATATAGTGACAACTATATGAGGCCGCCATTAAAGTTGTAAAGACAGCCAAAGCGCAGCTAAAGCTTCTAATTTGTAGGCAATTTGTAAATTTGTTCAAATATTGAGCGATAAGGCTGTCCCTTGGCGCTAATTCCCTTGTGATTGAAACGGCCTAAGTGTATGGTTACGGCCCTCTCAATCCCGTATTAGAAGAAGCTCCCAAGATGAGCCTCGGGAAGCCGAGCCGCTAAGCGGCCTCGCTATGAACAAGTTTCTACATAATTAGGAGAACTCCGTAATGCGAGTCATTTTATTAGGTGCTCCAGGCGCTGGTAAGGGTACGCAGGCCCAATTCATTATGGAACAGTACAATATTCCACAGATTTCTACTGGGGATATGCTACGTGCGGCGGTTAAAGCAGGCACCGAGCTGGGCTTGAAGGTTAAGGATATTATGGCCAGCGGCGGTTTGGTATCCGATGAAATTATCATTGCTTTGGTGAAAGAGCGTATTGCACAGGACGACTGCGCAAATGGTTTCTTGTTCGATGGCTTTCCTCGCACTATTCCACAAGCCGAAGCCTTGTTAGAGTCTGGAGTAGATATCGATCATGTTATTGAGATCGATGTTGATGATGAGGAAATTGTTTCTCGTCTAAGTGGCCGCCGTGTACATGAAGCTTCCGGTCGTGTTTATCACTTGGTTTATAACCCACCTAAAAACGCAGGTGTGGATGATGAAACTGGCGATGCCTTGGTTCAACGTCCAGACGATCAAGAAGATACTGTGCGTAAACGCTTAGCGGTTTATCACGATCAAACTAAGCCACTGGTTAACTTTTACCAAGACTTATCAAGTGCTGGTAAAGCTGATACTAAATACGCCAATGTTCCTGGTGTAGGCAGTATGGAAGATATTAAAGACAAGGTCTTCGCGGCTTTAGCCTAAGCCTTTTGTTGTCTCTAAAAACCCCGCCTAGCGGGGTTTTTTTATGTGTGTCGAAAACAGCAGTCCGATCTTGGGCTCTGACTCATAGTAGGCGAGAATTTTAGCCATATAATTGCACCAGTGTATGGCTTTTCGATAGTATGCAGCTTGAAAGAAAAGTACCTTTAAAGGAAGCCTATATGCCCTCTGATACAAAGCATCCAACCGCGCAAACTTCTAAAAATCTCGCTGTGTTGTTGGTAAACTTGGGCACACCAGAGGCTCCAGATGCACCTTCAGTAAGACGCTTTCTGTCAGACTTTCTAAGTGACTCTCGGGTCGTGGAGATACCTAAGCCTATTTGGTGGCTAATTCTCAACGCGTTTATATTGCCTACTCGCCCAAAAGCGGTCGCAAAAGCTTACCAAAGTATCTGGTGGCCAGAAGGTTCGCCATTACGGGTGATAACTGAGCGACAGTGCGGTGCATTGGAACAAAAACTAAACGCCCTTTATCCCGCCCAAAATATCATCGTCCGGCACGCTATGAGCTATGGCAAGCCAAGTATCGCTGAGCAGCTCCAAGATCTACAGCAAAAGGGGTTCGAACAAGTTGCGATAATACCTTTGTACCCACAATATTCGGCAACGACGACGGCGGTTGTTTATGATCAGCTTGCGGCATTTCAGCTAAAACAGAGAAATATCATTGATGCCCGAGTGAATAAACAATATTTCGAACGCCCTTCCTATATACAAGCTCTTGCACAGTCGGTTATCCAACATCGTCAGGAGCATGGCTCTGCTGAGAAGCTGTTGATGTCATTTCACGGCATACCACAGCGCTGTGTCGACCTAGGTGATCCTTATTACCAACAATGTTTGGCCACGGCAGAATCTTTGGCCCAGCAGTTGGGTTTATCAAAGGAGCAGTGGGGCATTAGTTTTCAGTCTCGTTTAGGAAAAGCGCAATGGTTGCAGCCATATACAGTGGATGTAGTAAAGCAGTGGGGTAAGGATAAACTAGCATCACTGGATGTGATTTGTCCGGCGTTTGCTGCGGATTGTCTCGAGACTTTGGAAGAGATCTCAGAAGAAATTCGAGAAGATTTTCAACATGCAGGCGGAGGGCGCTTCTCTTATATCCCTTGTCTAAATGACAATGAAGAGCATATAGATTGTTTGGCCGAGATATCTCAGGAATTATTAGCTTTAAATTAGATGCGATTCTCAACTCTCATTATCAGCGGCTAATAACAATTGCCTGTGATTAAGGCTCTGCATTTTCTTTTTTTGCAGTCCTTAAATGCTATTTTCTAAAACCTAAAAGATCTTTTTTGATGTTTTTATTAAAAAGCTCTTGTTAGAGTTTCTTCTTTTAATAAGAAAATTCTTAGAAACAGCCTGTTCTACTCCCTAAATTTTTAAAAAAATACAAAATTTTCTCTTCAAAACACAAAAAAACGTTGTAAAAACGTGCAAATTGGTTTTTTTTTAAATAATATCGGCTTTAGCCCTTGGGCTGTTGAATTTTTGTGCTATTGTTCTAATTGCTAGTGGACTGGCAAATATCGAGGAGAAACCTTATGGCCAAAGTTGCAAAAAAGACAGCAAAACGTAAAGCTGCATCAACAAAAGCAAGTGCAAGCAAAGCAAAGGTAGATGTATCGCCTGCAACCGCACGCGCACAAACCTCATTAGACAAATTAATAAAGGAGCTAACCGCGCAAGCCAAGAAAGTTGCTGCTGCTCGTAAGAAAGCAGTTGCTGCTAAAAAGAAATCAGCGAAAAGTAAAAAAGCAGTCGATAAGCGAGCAGCAAAATCAGCTGCTGCTGCGGTAAGCAAAGCGGCCGATAAGGCCAAAGCGCTTCGTGCTAAAGTGTCAACTTCCAAGCAAAACTTGGCGAAAGCTAAAAAAGCTGAAGCTGCCAAAGCTGCACAAGCGGCTGCTAAGGCAAAAGTTGATGATTTAGAGGCCAAACTGGCCGCCAAATCTGAAGCTGATTTAGCAAAAGCCATGAAAGCGTTCCAGAGTAAGTGGGAAGCTAAACGCAAAGCGGCTGATAAGAAGAAGGTGAGTTCTTTAGCTAAAAAGCTAGCGTCTAAGTTGAAGGCTGCTGAAAAGAAAGAAAAGGCAAAGACCAAAGCGGCAGAGAAGAAAGCGGCCGTCAAAGCTAAAGCTGCAGAGAAAAAAGCGGCAGCAAAAGCTAAAGTCGCTGCCAAGAAGGCTGCTGCTAAGGCAAAAGCCGCTGAAAAGAAAGCTGCTGCTAAAGCAAAGGCTGCTGAAAAGAAGGCTGCCGCTAAGGCAAAAGCCGCTGCTAAAAAAGCTAAAGCCAAAGCTAAACCTAAGGCGAAAGCCAAGCCAAAGCCAAAGGCGAAAGCTAAACCTAAGGCGAAAGCCAAGCCAAAGGCCAAAGCTAAGCCAAAGGCCAAAGCCAGCAGTGCAAAATCCAAAAAGCGCGGTCGTCCTGCTAAAAAGAAGTAAGCTCGCCTAGCCTATAGGCACTGACAAGCCCGCTGCGCTTAAACGCAGTGGGCTTTTTTATGCTTTTCCTCGCTCAAGCCTGCAATACCAGCTTCCAACTCCTTTTCTCTAGCGGCATTGTGGCTATAAGGTCCAATTTGGGGGTGAACAGTACTGCGTATTTGGAGTAAAATTGCTTTTTTAATTCCTTATTTGAATACCCTATGAGCTACATTCTTGCCCTGGACACAGCTTCGGATTATTGCTCCGTTGCCCTCGTGAACCCTTCTGAGCCAAGCAATCAATTGTTGGAAATTCGTCGCCAGGCACCAAGACAGCATACTCAACTGCTCTTGCCCATGGTTGATGAGTTACTCAATCAGGCGAATGTCGCTCGTAAAGATTTAATCGCTATCGCTTTTGGTGCTGGTCCAGGCTCTTTTACTGGTTTGAGAATCTGTTTCGCTGTTGTGCAAGGCTTGGCCTTTGGCTTAGGTATCCCGGTAATACCTGTTTCAACATTAGCGGCTATGGCTAATGCGCAACATCAACAGCTCTTTGATAGGCCACTTGATCAATCTTTAAGTGAAGACGCCCTCTATTTCAGTTGTTTGGATGCCAGAATGAATCAGGTCTATTGGGGCGCTTATCGCTTTGATGGTAGTGAGCTTGTCGCACTGCAAGATGATGCCCTAGACGATCCGGCTATAGCGCTAGAAAAAATGCAGACGCTCATTAAACAGCAGCAAGGCCAAGCAAAGTTGTATTGCAGTGGGCCAGGTTGGCACTACCCTGAATTAAATGCATTTTCCCAGCAGGCCGAGGGGCTAGATCAGAGCATTGAACCTTGGGCGGCCGATGTTTTAAATATTGCCTGTAAAGATTGGGCCGCAGGCGTGGCTGAAAATATTCGCCAGGTGCAACCAGTATATTTAAGAAATGAAATCAGTTGGGAAAAAAGAAAAAGAATCCGCCAACCCTAATTTGCTGATCAGGTGCTTAACTAGCTAGTTAAGCAAGTTGCTTACAAGGAAGACAACTTACTATTATCGTCAGGAGACAATATGGATAGCTTACAGGCTATTTTACTCGCTTTACTTCAGGGGCTAACGGAATTTTTGCCCATTTCAAGCTCGGGGCATTTAATTCTGCCCTCAGTTTTATTGGGGTGGCCTGATCAAGGTTTAGCTTTTGATGTTGCTGTGCATGTGGGCTCTCTGTTGGCTATTGTGTGGTTCTTTCGCGGGGAGCTTATTGCAATAGCCCTGGGCTCTGTGAATACCCTAAAAACTCGTCAACTCAATGAGCATAGCCAATTGCTACTGTTTTTGGCGATTGCTACTGTGCCGGCAGGTTTATCCGCTTTGAGTTTTAATGATTACATTGAAGCTCAGTTGCGCTCGCCGCTCGTTATAGCAACAACCACTTTAGTTTTTGGCTTGTTATTGCTGCTCGCCGATAAAACGGGTGCGCGACGTAAATCCATTATTGAAATGAGCCTGTGGGCAGCCTTTATTATTGGTTGCGCCCAAGCCATTGCGCTAATTCCAGGTACGTCCCGTTCGGGGATTACTATGACTGCCGCATTGCTGCTTGGTTTTCAGCGAGATGCGGCAGCACGTTTCTCATTTTTAATGTCGATTCCGATTATTTTTCTTAGCGGTGCTTACAAGGGCATAGAGCTGTTATCCATGCCTGCGCCAGCTTGGGACTTAATCGCTATTGGGGTAGTGGTTTCGGCGGTCTCAGCTTATGCCTGTGTTTACTGGTTTATGGCCGTTATAGAACGCATGGGAATGCTACCTTTCGTTTTATATCGAATAGTTTTAGCGGCTATTCTTTTTGCTCTGTTTCTATAATAGAAAGGCAGAAGAGGAGGCTTAATCAAGGCGAATCCTCTACGCTAGTCTATTATGAAATGAAATAATCCATTTATCTCTGGCCGTTCAAGGGGCGGCTGGTGAAGCTGACTTGCTTTTTATTGGAGGATGTTATGCATCAAAAAGTCGCATTTATAGGTTTGGGTGTGATGGGCTACCCGATGGCGGGACACCTGCAAAAAGCAGGCTGCACGGTAACTGTTTACAATCGTAGCAGCCAAAAAGCTGAACGCTGGGTTGAAGAGTTCGGTGGCTCGATGGCGCTTACTCCAAGAGAAGCTGCTGAAGGCGCCGAAATTGTCTTCACCTGCGTTGGAGATGACAATGATGTTCGGCAGGTATGCTTAGGTGAAAATGGCGCCTTTGCAGGCATGAAAGTGGATTCAGTGCTGGTAGATCACACCACCGCATCGGCAGAGCTCGCGCGCGAGCTTTACCAGGAAGCCAAGAATCGTAAGTTGCACTTTCTTGACGCCCCAGTATCTGGCGGCCAGGCTGGTGCTGAGAACGGAAGTTTGACCGTCATGGTTGGCGGTGATACCACGGTGTTTAATCATGTTGACCCGGTTATCGATCACTATGCTCGTTCTTGTCGCTTACTAGGGCCTAGTGGTTCAGGGCAGCTCTGTAAAATGGTAAATCAGATTTGTATCGCTGGCCTAGTGCAGGGCTTGGCGGAAGGTTTGAATTTTGCTGAAAAGGCTGGCTTAGATCCTCATCAAGTTGTCGATGTGATCTCTAAGGGCGCCGCGCAATCATGGCAAATGGAAAACCGTTACCGCACCATGTTGGCGGGCGATTACAATCACGGTTTTGCGGTTGACTGGATGCGCAAAGACCTTTCGATTGTTTTGCAAGAGGCCGCTCGAATCAATGCCTCTTTACCAGTAACGGCCACGGTTGATCAATTTTACAACGATGTACAAATCATGGGCGGTGGTCGTTGGGATACTTCGTCATTGTTGGCTCGCCTAAAACGCGGCTGATTTTGCTTAAGTCAGAAGAACGAGCCGCTTAACCCTAGAGATTAGCGGCTCTTTTGGTTTTATCTCTCTGATTTGCTGAGTCTTGGCGCCAAAGCTGCTAAGATCCATAAGCTTAGTTTTTAGTGATTTTCCTAAATTGAGGGCTTATGACTGCTCATGACTCTACCGCTGCGGCGGACTTTCTAAAGCGCTGTATCGCGTTTCTTGATGAATCTGTAACTCCTTTCCACGCTGTAAAAGCCATGGCCTCCCGTTTGGAGCAGGCAGGTTTTAATCAATTGCATGAGTCAGAGCATTGGCAACTTAGCCCTGGCAACAAATACTACGTTTGCCGCAATGACTCTTCCATAATCGCCTTTGTTTATGGCACTGAAGATCCCCTTGAAAGTGGCCTAAGAATGATCGGGGCTCACACAGATAGCCCTTGTCTAAAGGTAAAACCTCAGCCTGATTTGCACCAACAAGGCTATGCCCAGCTGGGCGTTGAAATCTATGGCGGCGTTTTATTGAACCCTTGGTTTGACCGTGATTTATCCTTAGCTGGTCGTGTCAGCTTTAGCGATAAAGATCAGCAGTTACAGTCTGCCCTGGTAGATTTCAAGCGCGCTGTGGCGACGATTCCAAGCTTGGCGATACACCTTGATCGCGGTGTTAATGACAAGCGTAGTGTCAATCCGCAAACCGATATGCCACCGCTGTTATGCCTTAGTGAAGCGGCCATATCCTTCGAAGATCTATTACGTGCAGAACTATTGGCGGCACAGTCAGATTTGGACATCGATAAAATCTTAGATTTCGAGATCAGTTGCTATGACTGTCAAGGCGCCGCTCAAATCGGTTTACATGGTGACTTTTTGGCCAGCGCTCGATTGGATAATCTACTGAGTTGCTTTATCGGCTTAGAATCAATGCTGCAAGCGGGCAGTGAGCAAAGTACTTTGCTGGTGTGTAATGACCATGAAGAGGTCGGCAGTGCTTCGGCCTGTGGAGCGCAAGGTCCAATGTTAGCGAGTTTCCTAGAGCGAATTTGGCCTGAAATAAATCCTCGCGAACAGATTATCAGCCGAAGCCTGATGATCTCGGCGGATAATGCCCATGGCATCCACCCGAACTTCCCCAATAAACATGATGGAAACCATGGGCCAAAGCTCAATGCAGGACCAGTGATCAAGATTAACGCAAATCAGCGCTATGCCAGCAATAGCGAAACCTCTGGCTTGTTTAAACTACTGGCTGAAGAGCTACCGGTACAAACTTTCGTAACACGTGCGGATATGGGCTGTGGCAGCACCATTGGGCCGATCACAGCAACTGAGATCGGTGTCAGAACCGTTGATGTTGGCGTGCCGACCTTTGGTATGCACTCCATTCGAGAGCTCGCCGGTAGCGAAGACTGTTATACCTTGCATCGTATTTTTAATAGATTTTTAGACAGACAAAGGGTATAACCTGAACCACAATATGGCATGGAAAGTGGTAATAACTGTGTAGTTACCCATGCAGTTACCAACATAAATTACTTGTGTAGTGACCTATGTAGTAACTGATTGAGTTACCTGGCCGGGCAAAAGCCAATGGAGTGGCCGTTTTAGCTAAGCTAGCTATTATTAAGTGTAAGTACCGTTGTTGGGGCAAACCTGGCAGCGGTGATCTCCACGGTTATGGATGTACGACTAAGTAATGACAATAAGTAAAGAAATATTACAAGAGTTTTCGCCATTTGATAGCCTTTCTAGTGATTTTCTAGAGCGTGCTTTGGGGCGTATCGGCGTCAGAGAGTTTAAAAAGGGAGATGTGCTGTTTCAGCGTGGTAAAAAACTCTCTGAAACCTTTTACCTGCTCAAAGGTGGCGTCGATTTATTGGCCGCTGATCTATCTCGTATTAGTGTAAACCACACCAGCCCCCAAGCTCGACACCCATTGTGCAATACTCAGCCCGCAAGAGTGTCAGCATTCGCAAAAACCGATGTTACGGCGTTGGTTATCGAGCGTGACTTTCTCGATCTTGTTATGGTGTGGAGTGAGTCGAGCCTTGTGGATGATGGCCTGTCGATTGATCCTGATGATCAAGTCGAAGCCGACCCTATTATCGAAGAGCAGATGAGCAAGGACTGGATGAGCGTTTTATTATCGGCGCCCTTGTTCTCGCGAATTCCCCCCGGCAATATTCAGGCCTTGTTTCAGCGTTTTATTCCACGAAATGTCACAAAAGGCGAAAAGGTCGTAGTGGTGGGCACCCAGGGTGATTATTTCTATGTCATCAAATCTGGTACAGCTCAGGTCTTAGATTCAGCCGGTTATTGCAAAGCTAATCTATCAACGGGCGATTACTTTGGTGAAGAAGCGCTGATCGGTAATACCACCCGCAATGCTACGGTTGAAATGAGCAGTGATGGGGAGCTAATGTGCTTAGGTAAAGAAAGCTTCGCGGAGCTGCTGCATAAGCCTTTAGTGAGCTATGTTTCCGTCGCTGAGTTTTTTAAGCTGCAACAAACAGGGCGCTCGATTCGCCTAATCGATGTTCGCCTACCTATCGAATTTAAACAGCAGCAGCTGTCGGGCTCTGTGAATATCCCACTATCTTATTTACGACCAAAACTCAGTGAAATGTCGAAAGATGTTTTGTACGTGGTCAGTGATTACGGTGGTCGTCGCTCAGAGGTGGCGGTTCAGTTAATGGTTCAATCGGGCCTGGATGTGTTATTACTGCGCAGCAGTGATGTACAGGAAGTAGAACTGTAACGCTGGCATTTTTCCATTAAAAGCCATGCCTCAAACATAAGCAATTATACGATTTGACCCTTAAATGACAGAGCCATGTGCAGCCCCTAAAGCTTTACTGTTGTCGGCTTATGATGCCCAAAGTCACGCCTATTGGAGAAGACAACTCAGCGAGGGTTTGCAGCAATGGCAGTGGACACAGCTGAGTTTAGCGCCGCGCTATTTTAGCTGGCGCCAGCGTGGCAATAGCTTGAGTTGGGCTTTTAATCAGCGTGAAACTCTGCAGCAGAATTACCAGTTTCTATTAGCCACCTCGATGGTGGATCTTTCAGCATTGCGTGGTTTTGTGCCTGAGCTGAGTCGTTTGCCCACTATTTTATACTTTCACGAAAATCAATTTGCCTATCCTAAGAGCGCCAAACAGCACAGTTTGCTGGAGCCGCAGTTAACCAGCATTTACAGCGCCTTGTGCGCAGACCGGCTGATCTTTAATAGCCAATACAATCAGCAAAGCTTTTTAAGTGGCGCAAAGAAGTTGCTTAAAGCGATGCCAGATAATGTTCCAAAAGGGCTGCTAGAGCTTTTAAGTTCAAAGTCAGAGCTTATACCTGTACCTATCGCAGCAGCCACAATTAGCGATAATGTGAGGTCCACGAAGCCGGGGGTATTGCGAATCCTATGGAACCACCGCTGGGAATATGACAAGGGGCCAGATCGTCTGCTGGCCTTAATCCAAACGTTACAGGCTAAGCTTGTGGCGCTACCTGTGGATAGGCGCCCAAGTATTGAGTGGTATATCGTCGGGCAGAGCTTTCGACAAGTGCCCCCTGAGTTTGAACAGATAAAAAAGCTTCTCAGTGCTCACGATAGCCCAATGAAACTGGCGGCTTGGGGCTATCAAGAGTGCCTTGAGAGTTATCGTGCCTTAATGGCGGCGGCGGATGTGGTCTTGTCTACCGCTGAGCATGATTTTCAAGGCCTGGCCGTACTAGAGGCCTGTAGCTACGGCTGCTTGCCATTGCTACCCAATCGTTTGGTCTATCCAGAATGGTTTGCTAAAGAGTGTTGTTATCAATCTGGTGATATTGAGCAAGAAGCCCGTGATCTGGCGGTCAGGGTGCTGGATATGGCCTTGTGCCGAGCTGCTGGCCAAACACTTGAGGTCGCCAAAGCTGCGGTCGATTTCAGCTGGTCGAGCCTTGGCCCTAGGTATCTGCGCTGTATCACTGAGCTGCTTGAGGGAGATAGTCCCGAGTGACTATGCGCCATGCTCTAAGCCCTGTATCATAGCGGCGCCCGGCGGCTATGGCTGCCCCTAAATAAGATTTTGGACCAAGCATGAGCAGCAAAGAAAAACAGCGTATTCTCACGGGGATTACAACTTCAGGTACCCCTCACATCGGTAACTATGTTGGCGCCATTCGCCCTGCCATTGAGGCGAGCCGCAACCAGGATAATCTTTCATTTTACTTTTTGGCGGATTTTCACGCGCTAATTAAATGTCAGGATCCAGACCTTGTTGCACAATCTACCAAAGAGATTGCTGCTAGTTGGCTGGCCCTAGGTTTAAACCCAGAAGAAGTGGTTTTTTATCGCCAATCTGATATTCCCCAGATCGCTGAGCTGTGTTGGATGCTTAATTGTGTGTGCGCCAAAGGCTTGATGAACCGAGCACATGCTTATAAAGCGGCTGTTGATCAAAATGCCGAAGCCGGTGAGGATACCGATTACGGTATCACCATGGGTTTGTTTAGCTACCCTGTATTGATGGCAGCTGATATTTTGATTTTCAATGCGAATAAAGTTCCGGTTGGGCGTGATCAGATTCAGCACGTAGAAATGGCTCGTGATATGGCCCAGCGTTTTAATCATTTATTCGCCAGTAAAAAACAGCCTGTTTTTACTTTGCCAGAATATCAAGTCGATGATGATGTCGCGGTTTTGCAGGGCTTGGATGGCCGTAAAATGAGTAAGAGCTACGGCAATACTATCCCTCTTTTCTTAGGTGAAAAGCAGCTGCGTAAACACATCAACAAAATTAAAACCAATTTGCTTGAGCCTGGTGAAGCGAAAGATCCAGATACCTCAACGGTATTTCAAATTTGGAAGGCCTTTGCTAATGAGCAACAGCAAGTGGAAATGCGACAAGCCTTTGCTGACGGCATTGCTTGGGGTGAAGCTAAGAAGCAACTGTTTGAGCTAATTAATGCAGAGCTGGCCGAGCCACGCGAGCGGTATAATGAGTTGTTGGCGAATCCTTCTTATATTGAAGATGTTTTACAGGCCGGAGCTGAAAAGGCCCGAGGGTATAGCGAGCCACTATTAGATAAATTGCGCAGCTCGGTTGGTATTCGTAAATTGTCTTAATAACTAGGGCACCTCTGAATAATGCAGGTTTGCTCAGCGGAGCCCTGAAGCGCTTAGCTACTAGGCGCGCTTCGCCGGCAATGGCCGCAGCCCTTGGCAAGAAGCGCAACAACGTAGATGAGCGCTTCAGGGACCGCCCTTCGGGGCTTCACGTCAATGTCGTACTCTTCGTTGCTCCTTTTCGACAGGCGACCAGCCTGCTTTCAAAGAAGCGCCTCGATTACGACATTGACGTGAAGCCTGAGCTAATCTGCATTATTTAGAGGTGCCCTTAGCGTCGTTAGAAATACAAAAAAGCCCTGATGAATATGCCATTCGCCAGGGCTTTTTAATTTCTGTCGTTCAAGGGAGCCTCTGATCTATTGGCTCAAAGTCTCCACCATAGCGGAGCAAAGCTGCTGTAATTCTTCATTTGTGCTTACAAATGGAGGCATGGTGTAAACCAGCTTTCCAAAAGGGCGCAACCATACGCCGTGCTCAATCAAAGCACTTTGCAAAGCCTCTTTATCAACTTCCTGTTTCATTTCAACTACTCCAATGGCGCCCAGTACTCGCACATCCGCAACTGAGCTTGCATCGTGTAATGGAGCTAAGCCAAGGTTTAGCTGTGTTTCAATGTTTTTAACACGCTCTTGCCAGTCCTGTTGAATGAGTAACTCAGTGCTGGCTAAGGCGGTAGCGCAGGCTAAAGGGTTCGCCATAAAAGTGGGTCCATGCATAAAAACTGAAGCTTCTCCATTGCATATGCCATCGGCTATTTTTTCGCTGCAAAGTGTCGCCGCCAAAGTCATATAGCCACCACTAAGCGCCTTGCCTAAACATAATATGTCGGGGCTAATGCCAGCATGTTCGCAAGCAAATAATTTACCGCTACGGCCAAAGCCGGTTGCAATTTCGTCGGCGATTAATAGCAAGTCATACTCTTCACACAGCGCTTTAATTTCTTGTAAATACGCTGGAGAGTAAAAGCGCATGCCGCCAGCACCTTGCACAATCGGCTCCAGTATAAAGGCGGCGATTTCATGGTGATGCTTAGCAATATAGTCTTTAATTTCTTGCAAATAACGAGGGCAAGGGGGCTTATCAAAACCCATGGGTGGTGCTTCTAAAAAATGATGCTGTGGCAGGTTAGTACTAAAGAGGTGATGCATGCCGTTTACCGGGTCGCAGCTGGCCATCGCGCCAAAGGTATCGCCGTGATAACCGTTCTTAATAGTTATTAAACGCTGTTTTTCAGCTCGGCCGAGGGAATACCAATACTGCAATGCCATTTTGATGGCGACCTCAACACTCACTGAGCCTGAGTCAGCAAAGAAGACCTTATCTAAACCGGCCGGTGTGATGTCTACCAAAAGCTTTGCTAATTTAATGGCGGGTTCGTGGGTTAAGCCTCCGAACATAACATGGGACATTTTATCAAGCTGGGCTTTGGCGGCAGCGTTTAGCACTGGGTGATTATAGCCATGCAGCATGCACCACCAGGAGGACATGCCGTCGATGACCCGTTCGCCACTAGCCAGCTTTAAATAGACGCCCTGGGCACTATCGACGATGGGTAGGGCAGGGCTTTGATCCTGGGCGACTTGGCTATAAGGGTGCCAGATATGCTGTTTATCGATGGCTTGCAGTTGTTCGGGGCTCATAGCCAAGTTATCACTCATGCTTAATGTTAACCAAATGTTATAAATTGGTTAACTATTCTAGAGTATCGATCTCCTATATGCCATGGCAAACTAGAACATAACCATTAGTCACCCATAAACAGGAGTTTATGGAGTGTGCTGGCAAGCTTGTTTACCTACAGAATGCTGGGAACCCTATGAAACCTAAACCCTCTCGATTTTTACTGAACCTTTGTCTAGCGGGCGTGCTTTGCTTTGCTATTACACTAGAGGCTGCCCCTAAGGCAGAGCTCTGGGAAGAGTGGTTGCCCAACAGCCGCACTACCAAAGAACAATCTGAAAAGCCTTCTTGGGAGCTTTGGCAGGCATTTTTAGAGCGTTACGTCATCACAGACAGCACTGGCTTAAATCGCGTGGACTACGCCGCTGTAACGGCAGAAGATGAGCTCGCCCTAGAGAGGCTGCAAACCTCTTTGGCCAGTATTGATCCGCGCGGCTGGAGCGCTGATGAACAGCAAGCCTTTTGGATTAACAGCTACAACCTGAGTGTGGTTAGCTTGGTGTTGCAGCATTATCCCGTCGCTTCCATCAAGGACATTCGATTAAGTTTTAAAAGCCTATTCAATGGCGGCCCCTGGGAAGACAAGTTGATTGAGGTCGCAGGCATTAAATTATCTCTCAACGACATAGAGCACCGAATACTTAGGCCTATCTGGAAAGATCAACGTTTTCACTTTGCCTTAAACTGCGCCAGCGTAGGTTGTCCGAATTTATCGAATGATATTTACCGCGCTCAGACACTAAACGAGCAATTAAATCTTGCTGAAAAAACATTTTTGCAGTCGCCCCGAGGTTTTTTGCGTACGGATAAGGCCTATCAAGTATCCAGCATCTTCAACTGGTATTGGCAAGATTTCAGCGATAAGAAAGCCAATCTATGGGAGTATTTTCAAGAGCAGGGGCTTATAGAAGGGCCCGTTAAAACCTTTCAGTATCAATATGATTGGAATTTGAATGAGGTTAGAAGTGAGAGAGGTTAGAAGTGAGAAGTGAGAGGTGAAGTGAACTATTGTTCCAAGAATGCGTCTAGATACTAACTCTTTCACCAATTAACTCAATTGCATTTAGGTTGCATCATGTCCATTAAAGCGAAGGCGCTATTTTTATTCTCAATGATATTGGCTGTGCAAGCCTGCACTCAGCAGGATATCTATGAGATTGCCCAAGATAATCGAAAGCAAGCTTGTGACAAAGAGCCCTTGGCAGTACAGGAGCAATGCCGCCAGCAATATGAACAGAGTTTTGATGAATATCAGCGTGAAAGAGAAACGCTGCTGCAAAATGGCGAGAAGTAAAGCAAAGGCTTTTAGCTTATTTTAATCGACGGCCGATTTTAAATTGCTTGTGTTTGCTTCTAGCTGCACTGACTTAATTGGGAAACTCGCCGCTTCTAACCAGCTTTGCATGGCGAGTTCATCCAATGGCCTTGCGATAAAATAGCCTTGCATATAGTTGCAGCCCCACTCAATCAATTGATTTAGTGTTGCTTCATCTTCCACACCTTCTGCCACTACTGATAAACCGATATTGTGAGCCAACTCAATGGTCGAACGGACAATCGTGCGGTCTTCTTCGTCTGTCGCCAAATCTTGCACGAAACTTTTATCGATTTTTAATTCATGTACCGGTAGCTGCTTTAATTGGGCTAAGGAAGAATAGCCAGTGCCATAATCGTCAATCGATAGCTTTATGCCGATATCTTTTAAGTGGCTTAGCTGAGCAATGGCTTGCTCTGGGTTTTCCACCGCAGCGCTTTCAGTGACTTCAATAATTAATGCACTGGATGGTAGGCCGGCATCTTTTAGCATATGGGCAACTTCTTTATCGAAGTTCTTTTGCGCTAAGTCCAAGGCTGAGATATTAACGGCGATGGCAATATCAAAGCCTTGCTGACGCCATTTGATGCATTGCTTTAGGGCATTTTTCAATACCCAGCGTGTAAGTTCTACGATGTATCCGGTTTTTTCAGCAAGGCCAATAAAATCATCTGGTGGAACAAATCCCAACTCGGGGTGCTGCCAGCGAACTAGACATTCAACGCCCTCTACCCGAGTGCAACTGCCAACATGTCTCAGCTTGGGTTGGTAATGCAGGCAAATCTGATTTTCCGCAATGGCTTTTGGCAGCTCTGCCATTAAAGTAAGCTTACGCACGCTGTCTTCATCGTGCATAGGGTCATAGGTTACCGTTGCCCTTTGGCTATGACAGGCTTCATTTAAAGCCACCCCAGCACGGCGTAATAAGCCTTCAGCATCTAGAGCGCTGAAAGGGTAGAGCACAATGCCCACTGAAATTCTTAGGGTTAAATCGATACCACTGACACAAAAAGGGTCTTCTAAAGCTTGGTGAATCTGGTCGTTGATCTCCTTGGCGCCCATGATGTCTTTGGTTTTGGCCAGTAACACAAACTCGTCGATGTTCAGATGTGCCAAGACTTGACGGTCGAGCCGGCTACGTAAACGTTCAGATACCAAGTTGATCAGTTTGTCGCCCCAGGAATAACCTAAAGCGTCCACAATGTCTTGAAAGTAATTCAGCCTGAAGTTGGCCAAAACCGCTATTTCTTTGCTGCTGTCGAGGCCTTTTATGGTGTCATCGATACATTCAATTAAACCTTCACGGTTCAAGAGCCCTGTGAGGCTGTCATGGCTCGCTTGATAGGTGATATGTTCTTCTCGATCAGAGACGGCTTTTTGCATTCGTGAAAAAGCTTTCGCCAAACGACCAATCTCGTCGCGCCGATAAATTCGAATCGGAGTGTTGTAATCACCTTTGGAAACATCATCGATGACGTGCAGTAGTTGGTTAAGCGGTTTTGAGATACCACGGGAAAAAATATAACCAAAGGCTAAAGCTAAGATAGAAATTAAACTGAAAATTGACAATAAGCTCAGCCACCACTGGCTAAACTTTTCTCTCGGTTCATTAAGCGATTGCTGAAATAAGATAGCCAGGCCGCTACTCGATTGTTCATCGAAGGGGCTGTAAAGCGCAAGATCTTCCCATTGACCTTGCTGGATCACCCATGGCTTATCGGTTATTTCCCCAGGAGTTGGGGGCATGCTCTTCATTCTTTCAGGGGGGAGGCTGCTGGCGATAAACTGCAAGCTATGACTCATCGGCAGTACAAAACTAATATTAACCCCGCTAATTTCACTGTAGCGATTTGCCATATCGTCATCAATTTCAAAGCCCATGCCCAGCCAGCCAACACGGATAGGCGCTTTGACTTCGGTGAGTACCAATTGATAGTGACGTTGATTGATTTCGGTAATGGTTTGGAAGGTAATGCTGCTGCTATTGTTGACCAGATCCAATATTTGCTGGGGAAGATCTTTGTTCTGGCGAATGGTGCTAACGGCTAAGGCCCCTTCATTATCAACGAACAACGCTACGTCGGCACCAACACGGTTGCTGTGATTTTGTAGCACACTTTGCAAGGTATCAAAGTCACGTTGGCCTATGGATTGGCGCAAACCCCAATCTTTAACAACGGTTTCCACACTGGTATTAAGCAGGTGATGCTGGTTGTCTAAGACGTCAAAGAAGGTCTTTTGTGCAACAAGTAACTTGTCTGAGGCGTCCTGCTCGACCTTCTGGCTGGAAGACTGGTATAGGAATACCATGCTAGAAATACACAAGCCTATCAGGGTAATAGCCAACAGTGCGAAGATTCGAATGTGCAGTTTCATAGAGCGAGACGCTTCTTGTTAAAAGTAATATCGCGCACTGAAGCTCAGCTGCTCTTCTTTGACGTAGATAGGCTCTTGGCGGTAACTACGCCTTGCTTGTCGAGAGCGTCTTTGCTGATATTCACTGCTAAATTTCCAGTGGGGTGCTAAGTAATAACTGTAGTTCAAATTAAAGCTATTGCCCGCTTCCTTATTATCATCCAGCGGGGTGTTGTCTAAATCATCCACAATGGCGCGCTCAAAACGGGCACTCAGTCGATGCGGGCCTTGGCTCTTTGAAATGGCAATGAAAGCAGATTCAAAGCGATTATCGACGAAGCCATTCCCCATGCTGGTACGGCCGCGAATATATTGACCGAAGGCCTCCAGCTCTTTTGTTAGAAAATAGTGAGCGCTAATATGGTTAAATGTCGTATGCCAGGCGTAATGCCCGTCTTCAAAGGCGGTGTCTTCAGCCTGATTGTCGTAGTGAAACCATTCCACTTTGAACGATCTTTTACGAGACAGCCCTAACCCTATATAGCCACCCGGGCGACCATCTATTTCTCTAAAGCTCTGGAAACTATTGGCTTGAATGTTATCAGCGGCTGCCACACCTGCTGGAGCTGCAAAGGGGAGCTTATTATTAATACCGCTTTGCAGGTCATGGTTAGACCAGCCTTTCCAGGCAAGTATGGCTCCTGTGGGGTCATTGTAAGCAAAAGCTGAGGCGGTAAGGTTGAGTTTCAGGGGAGCTTTCTCATTGGCTGATTTATCAATTTTCCAGCTCCAACGCCCTTCAACTCCGAAGGTGCGAAGTTCTTCACCTATCCAAGAATTAATGGCGGAGTAATTGAGGTTGTAAAGCGAGCTCCATACGCTGCCACGATTCTCTATGGATAATTTGGGGTAAAAGAAACCCACCCGCCAACGGCTGCGCATTGTTGAGGCATACAGCGGTCGATATTGCCAATAGAGCTCAGTAATTTCTAGCGCAGAGTTTTGTTCGGGATAAGCGTGTAGCTGAGTAATAATTTGGCTGCCCGCTTTTAAGTCTGCCTTAATCTCAGCTGCAAAATCCGCCAGCAAAGGGCGATTGTTATGGCTGTTATCAAATCGAGAATGACCAGTCCCTAAGTCTAGCCAGCTGTTATTGCCCTGAAAGTGCTGCCAACGAAAATCAATATAGCCCTTGCTTGAAATACGCTGACTTAAATTGGAGAGGGTATTATTAGAAGCACTGGCTTGGTTCACCGCCGTTATTAAAGCAAGACTTAACACCATACAGATATGCTGCCAATGAGTCGGCCTAAAAGTGTTGATATTGTCGTTTATTTTTATTGGCTTAATAAGCATAAGCTTAAACACAGATTAAGTTCTAAAGTGGTCTAGTAATCATCGTCTTCATCTAGCCGCTCAACCGGCGCTTTGATTTGTGCTTTAGCGTTAATTTTTTGGGGTATTGGCCATTGAAATTGTTTTTGCCCTTGATAATTCAATTGGGTTTTTAGAACTTGCGCTGAATTAATATCCGGGTGCCATAGCAGTGCTTGGTACTCGCCGTGGGGCAGCCCAGCAAACTCCACAACCTGATTGTGCAGTTGCCCGTAAAAAGGGCTGTCCACTACCACTAGATAGGCAATCATCCAATCATGAATGTTACAGCCCAAAGCAATAAGCCCAGGTTTTTCTACCCGAATAGGTGCCGGTGTGCGCTTTTTAAAAAGTGGCAGTTCAAAACTAAGTGGTTCTGAGAAGGAATAAACATGGTGGGCGGTATTGTCACGGTTTGGAAACTGAATATCTCTGCCAACTTGGGTAACGCTGATATAAGGGGAAAACTGTCGATCCCTTTGCTCGATAATATGGGCTGTGCTGGCCGCTTGCTCTGTTAGCTTGCCGCCTTCCTCGCTTACAGCTCCATTTGGCTTAGTTGCTCGCAGCCAAATCACAGCGCCCGGGGCAGATTGGAGCTGCCCTTGATGCGTTAACTGGATCTTGAGTGGCTCACTGAAGCTCCAGCAAGAATAAATACTGAGTAATATTGCGGCGAGCCTTGGAGTACGAAACACAAACCACCTCTAGGTACAAAAGACTATCGTTTAATGAATGTATTCTAGGCTTAAAGCTTAGTTTGTTTTCCATATGCTGCAAGTTAAGCAATCTAAATAGCGTTATTGTTATTCCAGTGGGATAGTTTTGTGATATTTATTGAAAACCGATAAGCCGTATCCAGTATCACTACAATTATTCCATCGTGGCCTTGTTATGTTCTAAGCGGCCACATCACAGCGTTGGCCAATGGCTTCAATTAGTCCTTCAAGTTGCTGTCGTTGCGCTGGGGCAAGATCTAGGAAGCTAAGGCTGATGCTGGTGTGACGGCGTGGCTGCCGTAAAAATTGAATGCCTTTGAGCTTGGCGCGACAGCGAATATTGAAACCTCCAGGAAAGGCGAGGTCGCACATGGGTAAAACCGCACCCGGGTAAAGATCTTTTAACTGATTACCAGAGAACCTTAGGCGCACACCGCCACAGGATAGGTTCTCAACGCCGCCGAATAACTTTTGTCCTACTGGAGTTTGTAAACTGGCGGCGATTGGGAAATCTTCATCAATGGCAATGCGCCTTTGCTTGCGCCTTTGGCCAAGCGCGATGCGCTCCGGTATCGCCAAGCTGTAGTAGGGCATAGCACTATGATGATGGTAGCTCATCACGGAGCATTCCATTTCCTGTACCTGGCCACCATTGTGGACACGGATATGGAGTGAATCACCGGCCCGAATTTGGCCATGGTATTGGCTGGGGAATAACTCATCAATCTCGAAGTAACCATTGGCCACATCTACGGCGAGTATCAGGCTTTGTTGGTATTCACTCTGGCGAGCACTTTTCACTTCGATTAACTGGCGTTGCTTTTGCCAAACTCTCAGCTGCCGAATAACCTCAGGGTTTATCACAGTGCTTTCGATCGGAGCTTGTTGACTCATTTCATTGAAAAAGCCTGGCATAGTGCGCTCTTCAGCCACGGGTGGTTTACCAAACATTTTTTGCCATAAAGTCATAGCGAGTCCTAGCGTTGCAACAGGGTTATAAAATTGGCCTTAGATCCAGGTAAAGGCACAAGTATTTGTAATACAGCAAAGGGCATGCCAAGAAAACTACTACGGTGAATGCCTATAGTTCGGGGCTGGGGACTAACCAGCGCTGCTTATCGAGCAGAGATTAAGGTTTAAATAAGGTTAAAGGGCTTGCCGTAGGAAAATCATTGCCGCTTTTTTAAAGAGCGCTGGGGAGTGCCTTATAGACTACAGAGTCATAGCGCCCTAGTTTCAAACACCGTACAATGCCGCCTTTTTGTAAGATGATCTAAGTACAGCAGCACAACACTATGAGTACAGCACAGCACGATGGGCGCCAGGCCCGAGTAGAGTTCAACAAGCTCCAAAAGCGTCTACGCCGCCACGTTGGTAGTGCCATTATCGATTTTAATATGATTGAGGATGGCGACAAGATTATGGTGTGTTTGTCGGGCGGCAAGGACTCCTATGCGATGCTGGATATTCTGATGAATTTGCAACGCACAGCGCCAATCAGTTTTGAGTTGGTCGCGGTCAATATGGATCAGAAGCAGCCGGGTTTCCCAGAAGAGGTTCTGCCCAACTATCTAGAAAAGATCGGTGTGCCTTACCACATTATCGAAAAAGACACCTATAGCGTTGTTAAAGAGGTAATTCCAGAAGGGAAAACCACTTGCAGCCTATGCTCAAGATTACGCCGCGGTACACTGTATGGCTTCGCTGAAGAGATAGGGGCGACCAAAATCGCTCTGGGACATCACAAAGACGATATCGTTGAAACTCTGTTTTTAAACATGTTTTACGGCGGTCGCTTAAAGGCGATGCCTCCAAAGCTGCTGGCCGATGATAAACGTAATATCATTATTCGCCCATTAGCCTACTGTCGTGAAAGTGATATTGCAGCTTATGCTGAATTAAAGGCTTTCCCCATAATCCCGTGTAACTTATGTGGTTCTCAAGAAAACCTGCAGCGTCAGGCGATCAAGCAAATGTTACAGGATTGGGATAAAACTCAGCCAGGACGTACCGATACCATTTTTGCCGCTTTGCAAAGAGTGTCGCCTAGCCAGCTTGCTGATCGTGATTTATTCGACTTCGTTTCTTTAACTCTAGACCGAAGTGGTGAGGCTAAGGCCAGCCGTGAGGACGAAGACCCCTTTAGTGCTCAAATCCCCGAAGTTGATAATAAAGAATCAGGCGTCCAGATAATGGAAATCATGCCTTCTTCTTAATTTTACCCAGCGGTAGGCACTATGTGACGCGTTTCACACTGATTGTGTTAGCTTAATAACATTAGCCGAATAAATCGGCCATAAGGTTCATTAAGCTTAGGTCTGCAAAACACATGAGTGCGATAGATATTGAGTACGCCGTCATCTTTCACAATACTTGTCCGCAAAGCCGCGAGGCAGAGCTTGTTTTAGAAAGGATACGCAAGCGTTTTGGGCTTAGTAGTGATCGTTTATCTCTATTGGCTCAAGGTAGCCCTGTAGTGGTTAAAAGAGCTCCTGAAGTAGTTCTCGCTAAGAAATTGAAAGATATGTTGCTGGAGCTTGGCGCCGTAGCTTGGGTGCAGCGGCTACAAAAAGGGCAGGAGTATGGCGATCGACGTGGTCAAAAGCGCCGTCAGCAGCCAGACCGCCGCAGTGCTTACCGTCATAACTTATCTATACCCGAGCGCCGTTTCGGCGGCGGTCGACGCCGCAGTGATATTGGCATGAGCAGTCGAGAATATTGGCGAGGCCTAGTGGTATAGCCGAGTTGATGTAAACCCCTGTTAATGTAATCCTCGGGCCTCTAATTTGCCGTTAAAAGCTAGGGCTCATCGGTTGTAGTGAACGGGAATTTCTAGCGTTTCTTTCACCTGCTCCATAACTACATAGCTCGTACATTCCTGTACACCCGGTAAAGTTAGTAAAGTTTCCCCATAGAACTTACGATAGGCACTCATATTGGCTACCCGAGCTTTAATAAGATAATCAAAGTTACCTGACACCAGATAACATTCCTGCACTTCTGGCAGCGCCGCGGCCGCATTGCGAAACTCTTCAAAGATATCTTGGGCCGAGCGCAATAGGCGAATTTGTACAAACACCACAAGGGCCGCGTCTAGGTATTCAGGGTTGATAATGGCCGAATAGCCTTGGATGACATTATCTTTTTCCAGCTTCTTAACTCGTTCCATGCAGGGCGTTGCGCTGAGCCCTACTTGCCTTGATAGCTCAGCATAGGTGCAGCGCCCATTGCGCTGTAGGACTCGCAGAATATTTCGGTCAATGGTATTGAGCTCTCGATCTCGTTTGGACATGGTTACCTCGGCACGGTTTACAGCATTCTATAAAAGCGGGTTTGTACTGTTGTTTTCCCGGTTCCCTCTAGTTGAATTCGCTGACTATAACCCAAATTCAGATGAAAACACTAATTTTCTAACTTTAGAATAGCGGCATCCTCTGTTGAGGCCGAGTTGATTAAGGTCTTCCTACTCCAAGGGCAGGCCATTACTTATTCTGGAGAAGCGATTATGTTGATCGGTGTACCTAAAGAGATTAAAAACCACGAATACCGTGTTGGACTAACCCCAGCCTCTGTTAAAGAGCTGATTAACAATGGCCACCAGGTCATTATTGAAACCGAAGCGGGCAGCTCAATTGGTTTTGATAATCAGCAGTATATCGATGCTGGCGCCACTATTATCGATACCGCTGAAGAAGTATTCGCTAAGGCAGAAATGATCGTTAAGGTTAAAGAGCCTCAGCCAAATGAATGCGAAATGCTGCGCCCAGATCAGATTCTTTATACCTATTTGCACTTGGCTCCGGACCCGCGTCAAACTGAGTTGCTGGTGAAATCTGGCGCAATCTGTGTGGCCTATGAAACCGTAACGGCACCCGACGGAACACTGCCTTTATTAGCCCCAATGAGTGAAGTAGCGGGTCGTATGTCCGTACAAGCTGGTGCACATCATCTTGAAAAAGCGCAGGGCGGCCGCGGTGTATTGCTAGGTGGTGTACCTGGTGTAGCACCTGCCAAAGTACTTGTGATTGGTGGTGGTGTTGTGGGCGATAACGCCGCAGCTATGGCGGTAGGCATGGGTGCCGATGTGACGATTATGGATCGCTCTTTGCCGCGCCTACGTCAATTGGATACTGAATACGAAGGTCACGTAAAGTGTGTTTATTCTACCGTTTCGGCGATCGAAGAATATGCACTAGACGCTGATCTAGTTATTGGTGCGGTATTGATCCCAGGTGCAGCCGCTCCTAAATTGCTAACTCGCGATATTATCAGCCGTATGAAGACAGGTTCTGTGGTTGTCGATGTGGCGATTGACCAAGGTGGTTGTTTTGAAACCTCCAAGGCGACGACTCACCAAGAGCCGACTTATGAAGTTGATGGTGTTGTGCACTACTGTGTTGCCAATATGCCGGGCGGCGTTGCTCGTACTTCCACTATGGCCTTGAACAACGCAACTCTGCCGTATGCCCTTGAGATTGCCAATCGTGGTGTTAAAGAGGCTCTAGAGCGCGATGCTGGCTTGATGGCGGGCTTAAATGTTTGCCGCGGTAAAGTGACCTATAAGGCTGTCGCCGACGTATTGGGTTACGACTATGTGGAACCAAGCGCCGCGTTATAAGTAAACAGTCGCAATATGCAGAAAAAAACCGCCATTTGGGCGGTTTTTTTCGTTCTGGGATGTTCTTTTTGTGCAAAGGACGTTATGTTCTCCCTCCGCTGGTCGACACAGTAGTAAAGGATTCATTTGTCCGCCGTTTAAGGCAATTTCTGTCTATAATTAGAGCTGGCCATAAAAAGAGTTAGTGACAGCTAGCTGGTAACTAAGTACTAATTTTTATAGGGTTGTTGTGCCGTTTTTTTTCTCTAGTATTTCATTCCGAATGATGCGCATTAGCGTACTGCTGGCTATGGTCTTGGGCCTGCTGACAGCTACCATGCAGTTTTATTTGGATTATAAAGAAGAAGTGGCTGAGCTCGACGACCTTATTGAGCGCATCATGGAGGCTTCTCGCCCTCCAACCGCAAAAGCAATCCATACCCTTGATCATGAACTTGCCACAGAAGTGGTTAATGGTATTTTGAGTTACGACTTCGTGCAGCGAGTTGTGATTCGAGATGAAATGGGCATGATCTTAGCCCAGGGGGAGCGTCCTCCCAGACAAAGTAATACTCTTTGGCTAACCACCCAGATTGTTGAACCCGTAAAGAACTACGAAAAACTGATTCGCTTTCCGGTCTTTGATAAGCAAAGTCACGGCAAAATGGAGTTGCTGGTCGATGTCGATTGGGGGTTGGCCAGTTTCTACCGTCGATCTGGCTTGGTGGCTGGTGCTGGCTTTTTACGAAATGTCATATTGATTCTTTTGTTGTTCACCGTTTTCTATCAAGTATTGGCTAAGCCATTGGCCAAGCTTGCCAGAGAGATTAAATCGATCAACCCTGATCATCCAGGTGAAAAGCGCTTAACGCCAATTAATTACAGCGGTGAGCACGAGCTGGCCCAGGTAATCGATAGTTCAAACAGTTTATTGGATGCTGTGGATCTATCACTAGCAAAGCGCAGGGCGGTAGAGCTTGCGTTGCGTAAAAGTGAGGAGCATGTCCGCCAAATCATTGATAGCCTGCCGGTTCTGGTAGGTGCAAGAAATCGCGATGGAATCTACATTTTCGCCAATCATGCCTTAGCAAAATTTTTGGGTAGTACCGTCGAAGATATGCAGGGTTGCAGCATCCATGATTTCTCAGAGTACTATTTATCGGATATCTCTCGGGTTCAGGCTTTAGATTTGAAAGTCATTGAATCTGGCAGCGGCGTTGAAGTAATCGAAGAGATTTATGTAATCAATGGCCGCCAACGCCACTATTTACAAACCCATATTATGCCTCTCGACTTTTACGATGAAGTTGTATCCTTGGCGGTTTCCACTGATGTCACCGAGCAGCGCCGTGCACAAGCTAAAATGGAGCACATGGCCTACCATGATTCGCTAACTAATTTACCGAACCGTTTGCATCTTGTTGAGCGTTTAGAGCATGAGTTGCGTAGGGCACAGCGCCACCATTATTTTGGGGCAGTACTTTTTATCGATCTCGATCAGTTTAAAAATATCAATGACTCCTTGGGGCACCCGGTTGGGGATGCCGTACTGAAGGAAATGGCTGCACGACTATTAGACTCGGTTCGCCAGGAGGATTTAGTGGCTCGGCAGGGAGGGGACGAATTCGTAGTCATCCTCACCGTATTGGATACCGAAGCCAGTACAGCTGCTATTAAGGCCGGTGAGGTTGCCGAGAAAATCCGTCAGCAATTATCAGCGCCTTTTTACTACGGCGATATGGAGCTACGGGTAACTTGTAGTGTTGGGGTGGTGATTTACCCAGATTTCAAATCCTCAGTGCATGAATTACTCAGCTTCGCCGATACCGCCATGTACCAAGTGAAAGACAAAGGCCGCGATGCTGTTGAGTTCTTTAACGAAGATATGGCTGACCAGGTAAGTCGTCAGCTCACCATGGAAGGTGATTTGCACCGGGCCATCGAAACCGATCAGTTTGAGTTGTATTTCCAGCCCAAAGTAAATACTGAGACGAATCGTATTGTCGGTGCCGAGGCCTTAATTCGTTGGCATCACCCTAATGATGGCATGGTTTCGCCTGCGGTATTTATTCCGGTACTGGAAACTTCAGGTCAAATTATCGAAGTGGGTAATTGGATTGTTGAGCAAGCCTGTACCAAACTGCGCGACTGGTTCGATCGTGGGCTTTGGCAAGAGGGCATGGCGCTTAGTGTAAACATCAGCCCAAGGCAGTTTAGGCATCAGGGTTTTGTGGATGATGTCTGCCAGATACTGGCGGATGTTCAAATCCCCCAAGGCGCTTTGGATATGGAAATTACTGAGGGTGTGGTGATTCAAGGTGTTGAAGAAACCATCAGTACCATGCGTGCTTTATCGGTATTGGGGGTGAGCTTTTCGCTGGATGATTTTGGCACCGGCTACTCGTCGATTAGTTATCTAAAACGTCTTCCAGTAGCAACCTTAAAAGTTGACCAGAGCTTTGTACGTGATATCCCGGAGGACCGCAGTGATAGGGTGTTGGTGGAAACCATTATCGCCATGGCAAGGCTGCTTGGTTTAAATGTGGTGGCTGAGGGCGTAGAAACCCGAGAGCAGCTGGATTTACTCCGACAGTACGGTTGCCACCAATACCAAGGCTATTATATTAGCCCTCCAATCCCTGAGAATGAATTCATTCAGTTATTGGCTGAGAGTCAGAAGCAGTTTCAAGGGGAAGAGCTCGATCTAAACAGTGACTAGTGCTTTATCAGTGACTCACTGTTATTTAGTCGGCCAGCTTAGCCAGTAACACAGGAACTGCTGTTTCGACCCGTAAGATTCTAGGGCCAAGGGATAAGGTTTGCATGCCTGCCTGCTCAAGTTTTTCTACCTCGTAATCGGTAAAGCCACCTTCCGGGCCAACTGCTAAATAACAATCTTCTTCGCTGGCTTTGGCTGCTTGTGCATGGGCACTGGGGTGGGCAACATAGGCTCTATGGTTTTGAATCAACCCAGGTAATAGATCCTCTACAAAAGGCCTAAAGCGCTGATGCTTGCTGATTTCTGGGAGTGCCGTATCAACCCCTTGCTCCAATCCCAGAAGGGCGTGTTGAAATATTTCCTCGTCACTAATTTGAGGGGATTGCCAGTAGCTTTTTTCAACTTTATTGCTGTGAATAAGGTGGATTTCTTTAACCCCCATGCTCACGGCACTTTGTAAAACCCGCTTTAACATAAGTGGGCGTGGCAAGGCCATAATCAGCTTGATAGGGTTAGGGGCTGGCGGTGCCTGGCACAGGGACACTTCAATAATTGTGCTGCTTTGATCTTGCTCGACAATAAGACCGCGGCCAATCTTGCCATCCAGTAGGCCAAGTTGTATTTCTTGCCCAGGCCCCAGTTTTTGAATCTTAACGATATGCTCGTGCTGGCGTTCTTTTAGGCAAACTCTGATGCAGTCACCGGTTTGCGATAAAATATTTTCAGTTTGGAAAATGGCAAGGTTCATTTGCTTAAGGCTATGGCTAAGGTCAAGTGCAGATGTGCTTGGGTCGGACCGAAAACTGGCGCCCCCGGCTGGAATCGAACCAACAACTAAGTCTTAGGAGGACCCTATTATATCCATTTAACTACGGGGGCGAAGCTGGCTATTCTATCAATAGCGCGGCAATTTTGAAATCTCTGTGAGGAATTCCCGCTCAGCTGGAGTACACTGACTGTTATAAGCAGACGTCAGTTTTATAAAAACATAACCCCAAAGTGCCTGCGGTCATCAAAATGACTATAGATTGATAAGAGGCTTGCCTTGAAAGATTCCCGTGATTTGTTATACCCCAGTGATTTTCCAAGCTTAAAGCGTGGCCGCTTGAGCATTCTTCAGCTTAACCTGGGGTATTTATGCAATTTGAGCTGTACCCATTGCCACGTAAACGCTGGGCCTAAACGAACCGAATTAATGGATAGCGGCACGATTGATATTGTCATCGAATTGCTCAAAGGTGGTGGCATCGAGTGCTTAGACCTTACAGGTGGCGCTCCAGAAATGAACCCTGAGTTCAAGCGACTGGTAATCGAGGCTAGAGCTTTGGGTGTTAAGATTATCGATCGCTGTAATCTGACCATTTTGCAAGAGCCGGGCTACGAAGATTTAGCTCAATTTCTTGCTGATAATGAAGTGGAAATCTGTGCTTCTTTGCCTTGCTATTCCGAGCAAAACGTTGACGCCCAGCGAGGCAAGGGCGTATTCGAGGAATCCATAGAGGCGCTGCAGAAGCTCAATAAGCTGGGCTACGGTCAGGGCACAGATTTAAGCTTAAACCTTGTCTACAATCCAGGTGGTGCGTTTTTGCCGCCGCCGCAAGCAAGCTTGGAAGCGGACTATAAGCGTGAGTTGGCGGAAAACTATGGCATTAGCTTTGATCACCTTTTGACCATTACCAATATGCCAATTAGCCGCTTTGGTGCCGTGTTGCACGCTAAAGGTGAATTTGAAAATTATCTGCAATTGTTAAAAGATAACTTCAGTTCGGAAAATTTAGCCGCGGTGATGTGTCGTCAATTAGTCAGTGTTGATTGGCAGGGCTTTATGTATGACTGCGATTTTAACCAGATGTTGGATATGCCAATGTCGACTACATTATCGTCAAAGGATTTGATTGTTAGTGATCAGCGTCTGCATATTCGAGAGTTGCTCGAGCAGTCATTAAATGGTTGGCCGATTCAAGTGGCCGAGCATTGTTATGGTTGTACTGCCGGGCAGGGCAGCAGTTGCAGTGGTGCGCTGTGACGCCCAAGTGCCCACCTTGCTTATCGGTCATCATACCGATCTACAATGAAAGCCAAAATCTTCACAGTGCTTTACTGGGCTTCCAGTGCTTAAGGGAGTTAGGCGCAGAATTAATCTTGGTCGATGGTGGCAGTAATGACGGTAGTCAGGCTTTATTGTGGCAGCATCGAAATTTGTGGGATCACTGTGTTGTGGGTAGCCCAGGGCGGGCTAGGCAAATGAATGCTGGTGCAGAGCTGGCTCGAAGCGAACTGTTAATGTTCTTGCATCTTGATTCCCAACTTTCTGCTCCACCCCCGATAAATAAAATGAGTGAACTTGCAGCAATGGGCAAGTGGTCCTATTTTACCTTGAAGTTGAGCTCTAAAAAGTTTCCCTACACTTGGATTGCCTCTTCAATAAACTGGCGTTCACGGATTACTGCCAACGTCACTGGCGATCAGGTATTTTGTCTGTCTAAGAAGCAATTCTTAGATCTTGGCGGCTATCAAGATATTCCATTGATGGAAGATGTGGCATTGTGTGATCGTTTAAAGCACCAAGCTCGCGGCGTTCGTTTATCTACTAAGGTAGAAACCTCGAGCCGTCGTTGGCAAAAGAATGGCATCCTTAAAACCATAGTGATGATGTGGTGGTTTCGATTTCTATATCGCTGTGGGGTCAGCCCCAACTCACTTGCGAAGCGATATTATCCAAATGTTAACTTTGATGTGTATGCAGCACCAAGTTATCAGTCTTTGGAGTCTATTATTCAACAAGCAACAGCTGAGGCCTCTTGAGTGTCCAAACAAAACCAAAGGTTGCTTATTCAGTTTGCCAAATGGCCAGAGTTGGGTCAGGTTAAAACAAGAATGCAGCCTCATCTAAACGTGCAACAAAGCAAAGCACTTCATAGTAATTTATTGAGATTTTGTGCGGGTCGTCTGTATCAGCCGCAGCGCTGGCAATCTCAACTTTGCTTGGCTGGTAGAAGCTTTGATCCGCAGCGTGACCGAGAAAAAGTTTTATCTGAGCTTGATATTCAACAAGCACTTCAATGCGCCACCCAAGGTGAGGGTGATCTAGGGGCGCGAATGAAGCTGGCCGCAGAATTAGGATTGGCATCTAATAAGAGTGTTGTTATTGTTGGCAGTGACTGCCCATTTATTGATCCGAGCTATATTGAAGATGCTTTTGAACAGCTCGAGTCATCTAGCGAAGTTGTTGTGGGCCCAGCTTTTGATGGCGGTTACGTTTTGATTGGTTTGGCTAGCAGCGCAGTGTTAAGTGTTGTTTTTGATAATATGCCATGGAGTCAAAGTCATTTATTTGAGAAGACCCTAGCTGAATTGCAAAATCAAAAGGTGAGCTATAGCATTTTAAACCGCTTAAATGATATTGACCGGCCAGAAGATTTGATTTTGCTTGATGATGTGGCTGAGGCAGCAGCCTGGTATTAGAACTCAGCCTTTAAACACTGATAAAAAGATAAGGCTGAGCTAAGGCGAGAATTAAATAGAAAAAGCTAGAATTCGCAGGGTCCTAAAGAGGGCCCTAGATAAATCTAAGCCTGAATAGCGGCGTTATTTATAAGGCCAGAGCGATTAGTTGTGCCGCTAGCGTTATATAAACCCTGCTTGCCATCCTCACCACGAATCAATTGCATTAAGCTGCGTACCGTCTGTTGGCTGCGGGCTATGATTTTGCCGTTGATTTCATTGAGTTGCTGGCATTGTGCAATGGTATCCTTGAGTGATTGCCAGTGATCTTTTAAATCATCGTCTCCCATGGCGTCAATCAAGCTTTCCCAAGCAAACTGGTCATTGGGTTGCTGCAGTTCTTTCAAAATTTCCGCACGCTGTAGAGAACCTGAGTCGAGCGTATTCAGAAGAGCGGTTTTTTCTTCAAGCAGCTCTCGAAGGTATTCATGGTCACGTTCCTGCAAGGCTTCCTGTTCTTTTTCCAGTAGGTGAAGCAGGGCGAGGCTGCTGGTTAGATCTTGATCCACCAAATCAGCAATAGCCATAGAAGAGGCGCTGCGGTTCTGTTGGCCTTGGCTATGTTGGGCTTGTAGTTGTGACATCTGTCTCTCCTGTAGAGCAATTATGTGTGCTGCTTGCACCAGTCCTTTATCTCTGGCCGGCCGAGCGAGACCGGCTCAGAATTTAACGAGTAAACACGAGCTGCTTATTCTGGCTTTAGCTGAATAAATCTTCTTGTTGCAGCATTTTGGCTGCAATGCGCTCTGGGTTTACTTCAAAGTTTCCTTCAGCGATCGCCTTCTTGATATTGGCTACCTTTTCACTGTCCACTTCGGGCGCTTGGGCGACGGCTGCAGATAGCTTGCCAAATGATTTTGCCTCTGAGCTCAACATAACCTTGTCGCCCATGTTAGCCGCTGTGGTACCTTCTTTGGCGCTGCTGCTTGGAGCTTTGGCATTGCTGTCTACGCCATTGCGTTCGCGTGTTGTATTGGTCTGATTGGCATTGTTAAAGCCGTTGTTTGTATTGATGACCATAATCGTAAGCCTCTGATAAATATCGTGTTTTTCGCTCGTTTCGATGTTGTATAAAGGGCTCAGTTGCTCTACTGAGAGTTTTCCTTACCCTTGTTGTCGGCTGCTCAAAAGTAATCTTTAGTATTTTTTTAACTTTTTTTACTTTTTATTGGAACGCCGCTTTTCGCTAGGCGTATTAAGCAGCTTATAGTACAACCTCCACTCGACCCGCGGCCACGACTCGTGCCTTTACTATCTGTTCTGAACGGTTATTTCTCACTCGGATATGTTGTCCAACTTTACCATCGGCCATAGCTGTGGCGGAGGTGCTGACGCTGGCGCTGCCCAAACGTGCTGCCAAGATCAGGCTATCCCCACGGCGGATCACTTTCGGTGCTGTCACATAAGTCTCTCTTAATGCTTCCCCTTGAGGGAGGGAGCGCTTCATTTGTTGGCCAATCAACTGCTCTTCTTGTAATAGCGTCTGATTGGGGCTCACGCTTTGGCTCTGCCAAGAAATATCAGCCTTTTCTATGATTTGCCCTCTGACCAATGGCTGCGCAGCCACGAGGATTTTGGCATAAGCTGAAATACGTGCACTTATAAATATCGCCCAAGGTTTGGGTGAGGCGCAGCTGAGCCTGACGCTGGTTTGATTGCGCAGCTTGCTAGGGTTGTTTTGTTCAAACTTTATTGGGCTTTCGCAAGGCGTTAAGCGCAGGCGTCGGTCTACCTGGTTTACTCGCACGTCGACACGTTCATAGCCTTGATCCAAAAGGTTGGCGTATTGGGATTCCAAGTAGAGCTTGGTTTGTTGCTGCAATAGTGTGTTGTATTCAGACTGGGCTGTAGATGCACAGGAAAACAAAAGGCCTGCGCACAGTAGCGCGGATCTAAAAAGTGGTTTCTGTGCCATGTCGAAGCCCTATTGAATATTTACATTAAAGTGTTGCTTTTGATCGCCGCTAACTTTGCTAATCGCTGTATCACAGCCACGCAAGGTTAAGCGCTGAAAAATTGACACTTTTGCCCTTTGGGACAGCTTGTTGAAGATTAAGCAATAAGCGTGCCCAAAATATTGGCAGCTGAGAGGCGAGAATTAATCCGGTACCAGGTTTACAGTTTCCGAAGGAATCCAAAATGACAAGATCAAATGCAGCTTATAAAGAAGCAATCAGTGCGGTTGGTAATACTATTGAGGTACTGCTGTTTAAGCTAACAGGTGATCAGCTGTATGGCATTAATGTTTTTAAGGTAAAAGAGGTTTTACCTTGCCCAGCTCTCAGCAGCATCCCTAACAGTGATGAAAGTGTCCCTGGCTGTGCCCATATTCGTGGGCAAACCATTCCGGTTATTGATTTAGCCAAAGCCGCTGGTATGGGTGAAATCACTGATTATGATGATCGTTTTTTGATCGTTACAGAATACAGTCGATCGATCCAGGGCTTCTTGGTTTACTCCGTGGATCGTATTGTGACTCTGCAGTGGAGTGATTTATCAAAAGCGCCTGCTGGGGTTGGTGAAGACAACTATTTGACTGCAGTGGCCAAGATAGATGAAAAGCTTGTCGAGATCATGGATGTAGAGAAAGTCCTTGATGAGGTTAACCCCGTCGATGAGGAAATCGAGGAAGATGTTGTACCGGATGAAGTGATGCATGAAGCCCATGAACGCAAGCTTCTAATCATTGATGATTCGGCGGTAGCGCGTAAACAGATCAAGCGGGTGGCCGATAAAATGAATATTGATTCTGTTCAGGCGATCAATGGCCAAGATGCTTTGGATTATCTCAATAAGCAATCTGCAGAAGGGCACAACCTTAATTCAGAAATCTATGCGGTGGTTTGTGATATTGAAATGCCAGGCATGGATGGTTACACCTTTGCCACTCGAGCCAAAGGGGATGAGCGATACAGTGAAATCCCAATTCTTTTACACAGCTCTTTGGGTGGTGTTTTAAACGAAGAGTTGGTAAAGAAATCTGGCGCTAACCAATTTTTGGCTAAGTTCGAACCTAATGAGTTGGCCAAGTGGATTAGTACACAGGTGATAGCTCGCGGAGGCGTTATAGAAGAGGCTTGATCATAGCTCTTACTATACAGAGCCCTACATTAACGATGGGGCTCTGCAAGCATGGCCTTAGATGCCGGCAGTCATAGGGTTTATAGGGATGGAAGTAGCATTGGCAATAGCACCAGAAGAAGCGATCGAGTTTGAGCGGTTCAGGCAGTTTCTGAAAACCGAGTGCGGTATTCATCTTGCCGAAAATAAACAGTATTTAGTGCAGACGAGAGTCAAACAGATTCTCGAGCACAATAAGCTATCGAGCCTATCGGAGTTGATCAGTCGCGCAAGTTTGTCGCCACAGCTTAGGCTTGAAGTGGTTGATGCGATGACCACTAATGAAACCTATTGGTTGCGCGACAGTTATCCATTTGAACTGCTTAAAGATAGCTTGCTGCTAGAAATTCAAGCCCGCAAGATGGCCTCTCGTGGACGTATTCGGGTATGGTCGGCGGCCGCATCCTCAGGACAAGAAGCCTATTCGATCAGTATGACGGTTGAAGAAACTCCGGCATTGCAGTTGCCGGTGGAGATTGTCGCCAGTGATATATCACCCTCAATGTTAGATCAGGCGGCAAGCGCTAAGTACGACGGCTTAGCGATGGCGCGGGGATTGAATCCAATATACAAAGATCGCTACTTTACTCAGCTCGGTGAAGATTCTTGGCAGGTAAACAGTGATATCCGCCGCCGGGTCAGCTTTCAAACCCTTAATTTAATGAGCAGTTACGGTGGCATGGGTAAATTCGATATTATCTTTTGCCGAAATGTATTGATCTATTTCGATCAGGACTTGAAGCAAGATATTTTGCGCCGGCTACATGCCTGCCTGAACCCTTCAGGCACTTTGTTTTTGGGGGCTTCAGAAGGCATCAGTGGGGTAGAAGATTACTATGAAATGGTAAATTGCCGTCCTGGTATCTGTTATGTCGCTAAGCCACTATCGGCCTAATAGGCGAATCAAGCTATCTCTTTAACATCCAGGGCACCTCTGAATAATGCAGGTTTTGCTCAGCGGAGCCCTGAAGCGCTTAGCTACTAGGCGCGCTTCGCCGGCAATGGCCGTAGCCCTTGGCAAGGAGCGTAACAACGTAGATGAGCACTTCAGGGTCCGCCCTTTGGGGCTTCACGTCAATCTCGTACTCTTCGTTGCTCCTTTTCGACAGGCGACCAGCCTGCCTTCAAAGAAGCGCCTCGATTACGACATTGACGTGAAGCCTGAGCTAATCTGCATTATTCAGAGGTGCCCTATGCCGCCAGTTTTGCTTTCTTAAGTAAAGCTGACGGCCAGGTTGCGCAAGCAATAGAGGCAATGCCTTGCCGCTTTCCTTTCTTGGGCGCTCTCATTCCTTTACCCTCTCGTCCGTACAAATACGCAAATTTCAATAAAGTCCCATAAAAACAATGGCTTAACAAGTTTCTATTTGTTTTGGCCCAGCTCTTGCTTTGTCTAATGCAAACGCCCATTAGGCAAATTGTTAAGCAGGAGATTCAACGTGGCTATTAGTTTTCAGAACGCCTTAGGAATTCATGATTCGGCCCTTCGCATTCGCGCTCAGCGAGCAGAAGTCATTGCTGAAAACCTAGCCAATGCTGATACCCCTAACTACAAGGCCAGAGATCTTGACTTCCAATCGATGCTGCAAAATCAACAGCAACTACAAAATCGTGGCCTAGAAATGAATGTGAGCAATGATGGCCATCGACCAGGTGGTGCGACTTTATTCAGTGAAGAAGAGCTTATGTATCGTAATCCATTGGCGCCATCGGTGGATGGAAATACCGTCGAGGCGCATGTGGAGCACGCCAAATACATGGAAAACTCCTTGGCCTTCCAGAGCAGCTTCACTTTTTTAAACAGCAAATTTAAAGGCCTGATGACGGCCATTCGCGGCGAGTAAGGGGAAGTATCATGTCTCTGAATAATGTATTTAATATTTCTGGTTCTGGCATGAACGCCCAAAGCGTTCGCTTAAACACTACCGCCAGTAACCTTGCCAATGCGCAGTCAGCAAGCTCGAGTATTGATGAGGTTTATCGCGGTCGTCATCCAGTATTTGCTGCGGCTCATCGCGATGCCATGAACGTAGATTTTGACACCTTAGACGATGGTTTACCGGCAGCGGCGGGTGTACAGGTGCTAGGTGTTGTGGAAAGTGATGCCCCGTTACAGCGCCGTTATGAGCCTCATCATCCTGAATCTGATGAGGAAGGTTATGTGTATTACCCCAACGTTAATGTCGTTGAGGAGATGAGTAATATGATTTCAGCTTCGCGTTCGTTTCAGGTCAATGTCGAAGTGATGAATTCAGCTAAGCAAATGGTTCAACGCGTTCTAACCCTCGGTCAGTAAATTAACTCTAAGTTTTATAGCAGGAAATTAACATGAGTACGGTGAATAGCAGTATTCAAGACAATCCTTATCTCAGCGGCTTGATTCAGGGTAATGGGACTCAGGCGACTCAGTCTGGCGGCACAAAAGAGGCTGATAATGAGTTGGGCAAAGATGCCTTCTTAGAGTTGATGGTTGCCCAGTTGAAAAACCAAAGCCCACTAAACCCTACTGAAAATGGCGAGTTTGTGGCCCAGCTAGCTCAGTTTAGTAGTGTTGAATCTTTGGATAACTTAAATACCAGCTTTGATACTTTTCAATCTAACTTTCAATCGAATCAAGCCTTGCAAGCGTCTTCATTGGTGGGCCGTTATGTCACGGTACCGGCCAGTGAAACTCAGTTGCCGCCTAATGGTGTTGTATCGGGTGTGGTCAAAATGCAAAACGCGGCGAGTGATGTTTTTCTTACTGTTAGTAATGAAGCAGGCGCAACGGTTGATCAAATTCCATTGGGTAGCTTGCCAGCGGGCGAACACAATTTCCGTTGGGATGGCAAACAGTTGGAACTTAATGGTCAGTTATTGGATTGGCAGTCGGAAAACGAAACTGTAAATCCAGGTGAGTACAGCTTTAGAGTTGCCGGCAGCAGCGGTGGCAATAGTGAGCAATTTGATACCTCTTTAAGTGCACAAGTTAGCAGTGTCACTATGGGTGCAAATAGTCAGCTGACTTTAAATCTGAAAGGAATGGGTTCCGTTGGTTTCGATCAAGTAGAGCAATTTAATTATTAATTGGGCACGATTATTGAATTGTATTAAGTGAATGTATTAAGCACCTAAAGCAGTAATCGTGTATCGCAGTAGATATAGAAATTTTTAGTGAAAATTTGCCGCAGCGGCAAAAAATGTCCCGCGGCGAGTAGAGTGAAATCTCTACTTAAAATCAGGAGTAGATTATGTCATCGTCTTTCAATATAGGTTTAAGTGGTATTCGTGCGGCAAACTCTGATTTGTCTATCACTGGTAATAATATTGCCAATGCCAGTACCGTTGGCTTTAAGAACTCCCGTGCAGAATTCGGGGATGTTTACTCCAATCAGCTTTTCGGTTCGGCTCTGAATCGTCCTGGTTCTGGTGTGGGTTTGCAGGCAGCCGCTCAGCAATTTAACCAGGGCAGTATTAACGAAACTTCTAACGTGTTGGATATGGCGATCAGTGGTGACGGCTTCTTTGTGATCAATCAAGGCGGTGAGCAGCTATATACTCGCGCTGGCACCTTCGGACTGGATAATGAAGGTTATATTATCAGTAATACCGGTGCAAAATTGCAGGGTTTTGACGTTGATGAAACCGGCAAGCCCAACGGTATTTTGGGTGATTTACAGATCGATGCGAGTTTGCAACAACCACAGCAAACCAGCTCTGTAGATTCCTCTGTTAACCTTGATGCAAATGAGCCAGTACTAGAGCGAATTGGTAAAAAATTCTCTACTGATGGTAACTCGGTAGCAGTTACCCAGGTAGGCATTAGTAACCCGACTCGAACCCAGGCTGATGGCGCGAGCACTGCTTTTCCTGGCGCTGGTTTTGATTTCTCTACTGATAATGTAACTTTCGATATCACTTTAGCGAATGCCGATTCCGGTAATAACGGTACTGTGAGTATCAATCTAAACTCCGCGACAGGTTTGCCTAACAACGTTAACAATTACAATGATGTTCGCACCTTGGTGAATGTCATTAATGCTCAGATCTCTTCTCCCGATTTGCCGCAAACCGCTATTGATGTACAAGCGGTAGCTGTTAATGACGGGGGCGGTAACTTCCATATCGAGTTTAGAGCGCTACGAGACGGTGACCCCTCGCAGGTTACTATTGATAATGGTAACGGCAATGTTGGCCAGCTTGGTTTAACCTTGCCGCTAACGGATAACTCCGGTACGCCGGCAGTAAACAATGGCTACCCAGCACAGTCCATTGATGTAACTGGCCCGGATGGCAGCACAATCACGTATCAAAGTACCCAGGGCGCGACCGCCGCGGCGACCTCAGCAGAATTGAATGCTTTGGCCGGAGTAACGGCAAAGGCGTCAACAGAGGCTAAAATTACGGCAACAAACTTTAATAACCCCAATGGCAATATGGTGCTGGAGCTAAATGGCGTTGCGCTAAATGCTGATGACCTTGAGGGTTTAGCGACCCAGATTAATAATCTTAGCGATACCACACTTTCCGGTATTTCAGCTGAGATGGATGCTGGCGACCTAGTGATTAAATCCAGCATCGGACACGATTTAAAATTCGCCTTAACAGCGGGTGACGATGAGACATCAATTCAGGTCATTGGTAACGAAGATGCGCCAGAGCAAATTTTAGAAATTGATTCTGCTGGTGGTCTGGCCATCGCAACAGCAACCAATGCGGCGGGCAATTCAATTGTTGTAGGCGGTAATATCGACATCCAATTGGAAGATGGTTATTCCGTCGATAATTTAAATCCGCCAGCATTGGGCTTGTTTCAGCCATTCAACGCCAATAGTTTTGAAGAGGTAGTACTTAACCCCTTCGATCCTAATGACCCGGATAGCTATAACCATACAACAGCGGTTAAAGTTTTTGACAGCTTGGGCAATGCCCACACCATGAACCAGTACTTTATTAAGCAGGACTACGACCCAGCAGTGGCGGGCAGCTCGCCAAACCATTGGAAAATGGTCGTCACTATCGACGGTAAAGACGTTGGTGACCCAGATACTTCTCTAGCGGCACCAGATAATCAACTGGCGACCCGTGCGGAATTTGATCTGCATTTTAAAGAGAATGGTGATTTTAACTCAGCCTTGTCAGATGACGTTTTGATTTCCAACTGGACTCCCTTGGACGCGCAGGGTCAGGAGCTCGGCACGTTGAAGCCTTTGCCGGTATTAGAGGGCGGGGTAGCGCCAGTGCCAAAGCCTTCGACCACCTCTAACTTCACTATTGATATGGGTGAGTCCAGCCAGTTTGGTGACAAATTCACCGTGAAATCTGTTGACCAGGATGGTTTTGCCACAGGTCGTTTAACCGGTGTAACGATCAGTGATGAGGGTATTATCTTTGCCCAGTTCAGCAACCAAGAATCAGAGGCCTTAGGGCAGGTTGCAATGGCTAACTTTACTAATAACCAAGGCTTGCAGCCACAGGGCAATACCATGTGGGCAGAGAGTTTTGATTCTGGCGTGCCTAGTATCGCCTCCCCGAAAAGTGGTGGGCTCGGCTCGATTAAAGCCTCAGCGCTAGAAGATTCAAATGTGGACTTGTCGACCGAGTTGGTGGATTTGATTATTGCTCAGCGTAATTATCAGGCAAATGCTAAAACCATTGAAACGGCTAACCAAACAACCCAGACCATTATCAATCTACGTTAAAGGTAGCGGCGGCAAAGCTTTGCCTAGGGGCTTTGCCGCTGTGTTTTCTTTTTTCTTGAGCTTCATTCTCCTCAGCGACCTAATTTGGGCTTATTCGCAAATCAGCTTCTTATCTATTTGAATTTTATAGAGTTTTTTGCGCTTTCCCCAGCGTGATTAATTCTGGCATCCATATTGCAATTAACTTCTTGAATGAAAAAATGCGGCGATAGTGTCGATTGTGTGACGCTTTTATTTGCCGGCCAAAGATTTCGAGAAATGCCCTAGAGCAGAGATATAGCAATGGATAGAGCCCTTTTTACGGCCATGACCGGCGCCAAGAATAATATGTTGGCACAGAGTAATCACGCCAATAACTTGGCTAATGCCAATACCCAAGGTTTTCGCGCTGACTTTACCCAAGCTCGCAGCATGGCTGTTTATTACGGCGAAGGTCACCCCAGTCGTGTGTTTTCGCTCACCGAAAACCCAGGCACCGATTTTCGTCCAGGCCCCATTGACTATACCGGCCGCGAATTAGATATCGCGATGAATGGCGAAGGTTTCTTTGCCATCACTGCGCCGGACGGCACCGAGGCCTACAGTCGCGATGGAGCGCTTAGTATTGATATTAACGGCATTTTGCGCAACAGCTCAGGCCATCCTGTATTGGGTGATGGTGGTTTTATTGCGATTCCACCGGCAGAAAAAATTGAGATCGCTTCTGATGGCACTATTTCAGCTGTCTTGTTAGGACAGGGCGTTGATCAGCCAGTTCAAATCGATCGCATTAAGATGGTCAGCATAGATCATCAAGAGCTGGAAAAGTTTGAAGACGGTTTAGTTCGCCTACGTGATGGCGGCCTTGAGGGAGCGACACGAGATGCGGACGTAAATCTACGTTTGCAATCAGGTTACATCGAGGCGAGCAATGTAAACCCTGTAGAAGAGTTTACCGATCTATTGAGCCTCGCTAGACAGTATGAAGTGCAGGTGAAAATGATGAAGACGGTAAAAGAGAACTCGGAAGCTTCTGCACGTTTATTGCAGAGCTCATAAGTAAATTTGTACGGCATTGCCTTTAGCTAATAGGCAATAGGAAATAGGTAACGATATGCACGCAGCACTTTATGTCAGTAAAACCGGTTTGGCTGCACAAGATAAGCAGCTAACCACTATTTCGAATAACTTATCAAATGCATCAACCGTCGGCTTCAAGCGTGATCGCGCGGTGTTCGAAGATCTGATGTACCAGATCCAGCGCCAGCCAGGTGGTCAGTCTACGGTAGATACCCAGCTACCATCCGGTTTGCAATTAGGTGCCGGTGTGCGCGTTGCGGGTACCAGCAAAGAGTTTACTGTGGGTAGTATGCAAGTAACAGATCAAACCTTAGATGTTGCCATCAATGGTCGCGGCTTCTTTCAGATTGTTCAGCCAAGCGGAGATATTGCCTATACCCGTAACGGCCAGTTTAGCCTCAACCGTGATGGTCAAATCACTGATGTAAACGGCTTACTACTAGAGCCTGCGATTACCATTCCAGAAGGCACTAACCGAGTAACGATTGGTACCGATGGTGTGGTTACCGCTTATACCGATGGCCAGGTTACCGGTCAGCAGCTGGGTAATATTCAGCTTGTAGATTTTGTTAACCCGGCGGGCTTACAGGCGATTGGTAGCAATATGTATTACCAAACAGCCGCCAGTGGTGATCCGATTAATTCAATTCCTGGTCAAAATGGTATGGGCTCTTTGCAACAAGGTGCATTGGAAAATTCCAATGTCGATATTGTTGAGGAAATGGTCAATATGATTACTACACAACGTGTCTATGAAATGAACTCAAAGGTGGTATCTACCGCTGATCAAATGCTGCAGTTTGTTTCTCAAAATATTTAATTTGAATAATGGTTAAGCCAATGAAATTGCTCAATATAAATAAAGTTCTCCGCTTCAGCGCTGCGGCCTTATTGTGCGGCTCATTGGCAGCCTGTGTCATTCAGCCGCCTGCGCAACCGGGTGCGGCTGCCTTCGCGCCTGCTCATGATGTGCCAGCGCCTCTACCAACACCTACTTCTGGCTCTTTGTATCGTGAAGGTGTCGGCTTGGCGCTGTATAGCGATCGGAAAGCCCATCGTGTTGGCGACATTATTGAAATTATCCTTTCTGAGCGTACAACCTCTACTAAATCATCCAGCTTGGTGACCAAAAAGGAAAACACTATCGATATCCAAGAGGCGCAGGGTGGTGTGGGCACCATCTTGGGTAGTAATGTCTCGGCAGCAAATCTCAGTTTATTAACCGATCTGATTGGTAAGCGTAACTTTAGTGGTAATGGTGATGCGGAGCAAAACAATAGCCTAGATGGCAGCATCACCGTAACGGTTTCGGGCGTACAAAGTAATGGCAATTTATTGGTGCGCGGCGAAAAGTGGATGACTCTTAATCAAGGCGATGAATATATTCGTATCAGCGGTATTTTACGCCCTGATGATATCGCGCCGAACAACACCGTTGCTTCTACCAAGCTGGCAAATGCACGCATTACTTATAGTGGCGAAGGTGCGGTTGCGAATTCTTCCAGAATGGGCTGGTTGTCTCGATTCTTTAACAGCGAATACTGGCCCTTTTAAAGGCAGTGGAAATGATGTTTATGAAGCATATTGGCCTAGCATTAATTTTATTACTTAGCTCAAGCTTGAGCTTTGCAGATCGTATTAAAGATCTGGCCTCGGTAGCGGGCGTGCGTAGCAATCAGCTAGTTGGTTATGGTTTGGTGGTTGGCCTTGATGGAACGGGTGATCAAACCAACCAAACGCCTTTTACTACGCAGTCATTCCTCAGCATGATGAAACAGTTTGGTGTCACTGTACCGGAAGGTGAGCGTGTGACCTTGAAGAATGTTGCGGCCGTCGCCATTCACGCTGAGCTACCTCCATTTTCTAAAGCGGGGCAAACCATTGATGTCACCGTTTCTTCTCTAGGAAATGCTAACAGCCTTCGTGGCGGCAGCTTGTTAATGGCCCCTCTAAAAGGTGTTGACGGCAATATTTACGCTTTGGCACAGGGCAACCTAGTTGTCGGTGGTTTCGGCGCAGAGGGTGCCGATGGATCTCGCATTACCGTTAATGTTCCAGTTGCTGGTCGTATCCCAGGCGGCGCCATTGTTGAAAGGGAAGTGCCAAGCAACTTCAATAATGGTCAGCCTTTGGTGTTCCATTTAAAACGCTCGGACTTTACTACTGCTAAACGTGTAGCCGATGTTATTAACACCACATTGGGCCCAGGTGTGGCGCGCCCAATGGATTCCACCTCGGTAGAGGTGGATGCTCCGATAAACCCATCTCAACGTGTTAGCTATTTATCGATGTTGGAAAATCTCGAAGTCACCCCAGGTGAAGAGGCGGCCAAGGTGATTATTAATTCACGCACTGGCACCATCGTGGTGGGCAAACACGTAAAAGTAGATCCAGTTGCGGTAACTCACGGCAACTTAACGGTCACTGTTTCAGAAAGTGTCGAAGTTAGTCAGCCCAATGGCTTGGCGGCGGGTACTACAGCTGTAGTTCCTGATAGTCAGGTAGCTATTGAGCAAGAAGATAACCCAATGTTTAAGTTTGCTCCTGGTCCTTCTTTGGAGGATATCGTTCGTGCAGTTAATAAAGTCGGCGCAGCCCCTGGTGATTTAATGGCAATTTTAGAAGCCTTGAAACAATCCGGTGCCCTAAAAGCAGAATTGGTGGTGATCTAATGAATAATCTAGATACCTTGTCGCGCCCAAGTTTGGTCAACGCTGGGGTTAATTATAATGATCTTAACTCCTTAAATAGTATTAAGCAGGCAGGGCGGGATAAAGATCCAGAATCTTTGCGTAAGGTAGCCCAGCAGTTTGAGGCCATGTTTATTCAAACCATGTTAAAAACCATGCGCCAAACCAATGAAGTATTTGGTAAAGACAACTTTCTAAACAGCAATGAAACCTCAATGTATCAAGGTATGCTCGATGATCAAATGAGCTTGACCTTGAGCAGTGGTCGAGGCCTAGGTTTGGCCGATGCCTTTTTCAATCAGATGAATCGCCAGTACAACTTCGCTAAAGCAGAAGCCGCAGGCGAAAATTCGAAGGCAGAAGTTGCCAATACCATGCTCAATCGCAACTCAGCTGCCGAAGGTAAGATTAACTGGCAGGCAATCACCAGTAGTTCAGCGTTTGAGGGTATTGATCTTGATACGATGCGAGTGAAGATGGCCGAAGCGGCTGATGCTCGCCGTGCCTTTTTTGAAGCCGGTGCCAATAAAGCGCGTGAGTTACAAAATGGTGTGTCGACTCAATCGATCGCCAGCAGCATTCAAGATTTTATCGAGCAACTGGCACCGGCCGCGAAACGCATTGCTAATTATCTTGGAGTCGAAGCCAAGGGCATCATTGCTCAGGCGGCCCTTGAGACCGGTTGGGGGCAGCATATTATTCAAGATTCCGAAGGCAAAAGTAGTTTCAATCTATTCAACATTAAAGCCCGAAAAGGTGAACCCAGTGTGCAAGTGGGTACCTTGGAGTATCGCGATGGTAAGCCGGTAACTGAGCAGGCCGAGTTTCGTAAATACGAGAGTATTCAAGAAAGCTTCAGCGATTATGCTCGCTTGCTGAAAAATAACGAACGTTATCAGGGTGCGTTGGCACAGGGCAGTGATGCTGGGGCTTTTGCTCAGCAGCTACAAAATGCGGGCTATGCTACCGATCCTAAATATGCTGAAAAGATCCAGCAAATTTTGCAACGTCAGGAATTCAAGCTGCTGGATTAATAGCAGTCTTGATGGGCACCGATTATGACAAACAGCCTCTTAAATATTGGACGCACTGGCTTACAAGTAAGTCAAAACCAATTAAATACCACCGGTAATAATATTACCAATGCCAATACACCGGGTTATAGCCGTCAGCGTGTCGATGTTGTCACGCAAGATAGCTTTTCCACTTCGGCAGGCTTTATTGGTACTGGTGCTAAAGCGGTTGATATTGAAAGGGTTGTTAATCAATTCGTTATCGAGCAAGTGCGAACCAGTGGTTCGGCTTTTAGTCAGCTAGAAGAATATTCCACCAAGCTTTCTCATCTAGATAATCTTCTCGCCAATGAATCTAGCGGCATGTCGGGTGTTTTAAATAGCTTTACTGCCGCTGTAGCAACGGCGTCCGATGATCCTGCTTCTTTGCCGGCACGTGAATCGGTATTGGCGCAAAGCCGTATCTTGGCAGAGCGTTTTAATACGCTTGATAAAACCATGAATGATATCGCTGACGGTATTAATGATGAGCTGGAAAGCACCACACAGCAAATCAATATCTTGGCCAATGCGATCGGCAGCTTAAACCAGCAGATTGTTGAATCTACGGGCAACAGCAATATACAAGCGCCCAATAGTCTATTTGATCAACGTGATGAGCTCTTACGAGAACTATCCAGTTTGGTCAATGTATCGGTAGTTAATGAAGGTAATGGTAACGCCAATATCTTTTTTGGCAATGGGCAGAGTTTGGTGGTGGGTTCTACCACTTATGAAGTGATGGCTATCCAAGGTGAAGAAGATCCTTCTCGCTACGATATCGCTATTCAAGATGGAGGCACCTTAAAGACCATTACCAAAGATGTCACTGGCGGTAAAATGGGTGGCTTGCTTGAGTATCGTCAAAATTTTCTAGATCCAGCGATCAGTGAGCTAGGTCAAATGGCAATCACCATTGCCGATACCATGAACCGTATACAGTCTGGTGGTTTAGACTTGGAAGGTCACTATGGCGCTGAGCTATTTCGCGACATTAATGACCGTGAGTCCACCTTGGAGCGGGTGGCTTACCACAGTGGCAATCAATCTCCCAATGATCGCGTAATAAGTGTCGAGATTACGGATACCAGTAAACTTTCATCCGGTAATTTTCAGATGCGCTTATCGGGTGGAGCCCCCAGCGTTTTTGAAGTATTGGATAGCAGCGGCAATGTGGTTAAGACGGGTGGTCTCGATGGTGTGTTTCCTCAGACCATTGAGATGGATGGTTTCAATATTAAATTAGAGAGCGGCAACTTTAGTGCTGGTGACCAGTTTCTAATTAAGCCCACTCATAATGGCGCGGCCAATATCAGCCTTACAGGCATCCAAGCCGATGGTTTAGCCTTTGCGCAGCCTATTGTGACAGGTACATCTTCGGGAAATACCGGCAACGGCAGTATCTCAAAAGGTAATGTGGTATCAGCGGTAGATTCCAAAACCGGTGAGCTTTTGCCAAGCTTTCAAAAAGCCGGTGAATTGGCACCGCCACTGATTATTCGTTTTACTTCAGAGACATCTTATGATGTCTTAGACAACACTGATCCATCAAACCCTGTCAGCTTGGTTCCACCATTAGAGAACCTGCCTTTTACCCCAGGCATCAGTAACGAGATATTGCCAGGGAATACTGGTCAAACCTTTATGATCAGTGACGGCTTTAATGCGGGCCGTACCCCTTTATCAACGGAAATCCAAAGCGGACCCATTGGCACCGAGGCAAGTAATGCCATTGTCGAAGAAGTGATAACCATTTCTAGACCCTTGGATAATGGCAAGATAGAAACTCAAAATTTAGTTATTCCCCAAGGGCAATCAGCACAAGCCGCGGCGGCATTATTGAGTGAAGCCAACGGAGTGAGTGCAACCGCATCTAGCTATGCCGAGCTTAATGTTAAAGACAACGGTACCGGAACAGATTTTGAGCTCTACTTGAATGGCAAACAGCTTACCTTATCTCAGCCTAATTTATTGGGTGACTTACCGTCTCCAATGACGAATGACTACTTGGCGGATGCCATCAATGCGGATGGCAATCTACAAGCCCAAGGTATACGTGCGGTCAGCGATGGCAATAGTGTAAAAATTTACTCCAATCAAGGTGTTGATCTTAAATTCCAGGTCGAAGGTGGTGGTGGCGATAGCGTTGAGTTCAAGGGAAATAAGCCTGCTTCGGCATTAGGTACAGTGGATGTAAATAACCCAATTAACTTTAACGCCGGTGGCCCAAACAGTTTTAATTTAGATCTATTCGATGGGCCAGGTGGCGCAAGCAACCCTAGAACAGTGGAGCTAGAGGGCAGTTTTAGTGATACCGAGCTACTACTGCAGCATGTGCAGACTCAGGTTGATAAAGCCTTTGGTGAAGCTGGTAAAGTTGTTGTTGCTCAAAATGCCGACGGCACGATTCGTTTTGATACTGTCGATAACGACATGTCCACTCAGTTGCGTGTTACAGGGCCATTGGGTGCCGATCCTCTGGGTATGGCCGCAGCGGTTGGGCAGGGTACACTTCGCCCGGATGATATTATAGAAGTTAATGGTGTCGGTGGTGGCAATGTACAAGCATTAACCTTTGCTGGTGAGGTATCGGTAACCATGGAGGATGGTTATAGCTTAAGCAGTGATGCCGCATCGCAAGGTAACTTCTTTGGTCAGAATAGTACGGCGCAATCTGCCTTTATGGGTTATGGCTTGACTATCAGTGGCAACCCAGACAAGGGCGACGAATTTACCGTCGATTTTAATACCGATGGCCATTCAGATAACCGCAATGCTCAAGCGCTTATCAATCTAATGAGTGAGCAGACTGTTGGCGGTCAAGCTAGTTTTCAAAAAGCTTACTCACAGATCGTTGAAAAAGTCGCGACGGAAACCTTCGAAGCAAAAAGTAATCGTGATGCGGCCAAGGTCGTTTATGAGCAATCGGTAGCGCAGCGTAATAGTATTTCTGCGGTTAACTTGGATGAAGAGGCGGCAAACCTTATCAAGTTTGAACAGATTTATAACGCGTCCTCCCAGGTGATAAGCGTCTCTAGACAAATTTTCGATACCTTACTGGGAATATTCTAGTATTCCGGGATTTAACTCATGAGAATTTCATCAATACAAACTTTTACTACCAGCGTTAATCGAATTGTTGATTTGACCGGGCAGGTAGGTAAGACCCAGAGTCAGATCTCGGCGGGTACTCGAATCCTGCAGCCTTCGGATGACCCAGTTAATGCCGCCAAAATTCTCGATTTAGAGCAAGAGCTGGCTTCTAGAGATCAATATGTAAAAGATATTAACCTACTGGAAAATAGAGCCAAACTAGAAGAATCTACCCTTAAAACGGTTAACGATACCTTGATTCGTATTCGAGAGTTGACCACCCAAGCGGGTAATGGTGCTTTGATCCCCTCGGATAAAGAAGCAATTGCAGCAGAGCTGCGCCAGCGCTTGGATGAATTACAAAATTTGATGAACACCAAAGATACCTCTGGTGAGTATCTATTTGCAGGTTATAAAGGCCAGGCTGAGCCCTTTGTCGATACGGGTAATCGCAACTTCGTATTTGAAGGTGATGAAGGTCAGCGCTTTATTAAAATATCCAATACGGTGAGTATTCCTGCCAGTGATTCCGGTAAAGATATTTTTGTGGATATCAAAAGTGCACAGAATACCTTTACCACTCTCGCTAGTGATAGCAATACCGCAGTGCCTCCGGCTACAGTATCTGTAGGCTTGGTGGTTGATCAAGAAGCTTATGATGAGTTCTACCCAGAAGACATTATCATTGAGTTTCAAAACCCAGATGAGCGCACTTTGGTAGGCTTACCGGCACAAGCTAATTTTAATATTATCTCTAAGTCTGATGGTCGCGTGTTACAAGAAAACCTGCCCTATATTTCAGGCAAGCCAATCGAAATTAATGGTGTGCAGGTACAGATTGAGGGCAACCCGAATACCGGCGATACCTTCTTAATTGAGTCTTCCGAAAACCAGGGCTTGTTAACCAGCGTTAGTCGATTGATTTATGGCTTGGAAACTCTAGGGGATAGTGAAGAAGACAAAAAGGCTTATACCCAGTTGATCGAAGACTCCATTACCAATTTGAAGGCAGCGGAGGATAGCGTACTAGAAACTCGCGCCGAAATTGGTGCGCGTCTTAATACCATGGACAGCACCCGAAAACTTCATGAAGATCTTAAAATTGTCAGTACAGAGCTATTATCCAATATTCGAGATTTGGATTTTGCTGAGGCCAGCAGTCAATTATCCTTTGAATCCTTTGTCCTTCAAGCAGCTCAGCAAAGCTATGTAAAAATAGCAGGCCTTTCTTTATTCAATAACCTTCGTTAGTTGTATAGCTCTCTTGCCCGGGCTTAATTGCTCGGGCTCTGTAAAACCTCCAGGCATAAAAAAGCCGCTCAAGCTAGCGGCTAAAATTTCCAAGAATATCTATTCCTACTGCGGAAATGTAATGGTACAGACTGCAGATTGCTCTGTATTAGGTTCCTAACCGACGTAACTGCTAGTTACGAACATAAAATTGATACATGGCTCCGAAGGTTTGTGGGTTTCTTTTTTCATAGGCATCCCAATAACTTAGATTACGCATTAGCTCATCACAGGGGTAGGTGGTCTTGTAGGCCTGGTGATGTTTAGCAGGCACTCGAACAAAACCTAGGAAATCCATATCAAGATCTTCACAAAAGGCCTCTAGTTCTAAGGGGGTGAAGCGGTGTTCTTGCTCATGAAACAAGAGATCACGACAACCACTAAGGCTGTAAAAATCCGGTGAGGCCAACACGGCTGGCCACTGATCTGGGCGCTCTAAGATTTGGCGACGAAGCTCGCGCATATCTTTTGGTCGGCTTTCTAAAGCTTGTTCGGCAATCATCTTGCGACAGCGGATAACTTCCTCGCGAGCACGTTCACTGTAGAGCCCAATTTTCATTAGGCCTCCAGGCTTAAGTAGGCGCTTCAACCTTTGAGCACCTTCAAGTGGGGAATTCATATGATGCAATACGCCGCTACATTCGATGATATCAAAGCGCGCCTCAAGGTTGGCAAGCTCAAGGATGTCGGCTTGCAAAAAGACGATATTGTTTAACTGGTACTGCTCAGCTTTTTTCTTGGCATAGGCCAGGCTAGCGTGACTGATATCAATTGCAGTAACTTGGGTGTTGCGAAAATAGCGCGCGCATTGCAAGGCATGTTTGCCTGTACCGCAGCCAGCTACTAGTACTTTTAGGTTCTTGTCTTGTTGATTGGGCATAAAGCCATGATCGGGCAAGGAGATATCAAGCGCATGCTGATATTCAGTGGGTGTCTGATAGGGTAAAGCTAACCAACGAGGGTAAGGGTTCTCCTCATACTGAGCTTTTACTTTGCAAGATACGCTGTCACTGATTATGCCGAGGCTTTCAATATCAACTTTTTTCTCGACGTCGCTAAAGCACAGTTTCAATAACTGCCCCAAGTTAGCCAATAGCTCACCGCCGGTATTGATACTGCTGGCAGTATCGATAAGGTTATTTAACAAAGCGCCGGTATAAAGGCTTGGAAAGTTTGCGCTGGGCTCGTACATCATTAAACTAACCCAGTTATCCAATAAGGCAAGCTGTTCAGCTTGTCCGACTTCGCTACTTTGCAGTATGAGTTCAGATTGTTGAATACGACTTTCAAGAATCATCCGCTCGCTATCATCGTAAGCCATGACATGTTCATTGTTATAGGCTTGAATGGCGAGGCAAATTTTTAGGTTTAATTCATCTAGGCTGCAGCGTCTTGCAAATAGCAGATGCTGCCTAACCGAGCTGTTTAAGTCCTCGATTAAATCGCTACTAAAAATAACAACTCTTAGCGCTTTTAAATAGAGTTCATCTACGCAAAGGCCGGCGATATCCACTTGGCTGTCGGCGTTATTTAGTTGATAGCGATGAATCAGTAGGGACGCGATTAAGCGAGAAAGGTCGCTGTGATCGACATCCTCTAAATTTAGATAGAAGCGCAGCTGCTCGTCCAGATCTTCGGTGTCCGCATCGGCGGTTAACTGCTTTAAGCAGGCGAAAAGATTGCTTTTAACGTGGGCGTCATCTGGGTTTTGATGAATCAGCTTTTTATAAATATTAAAAGCACTGACAATTTCACCCTGGTGAAAGCAGCTATAGGCATAGGCTGCCTTCGCGCGAAAGTGGCTGGGCTCTAGTTTTACAGTCCGCTGAAAACATTCACGGGCTTTTTGGTGTTCGTCTTCGGCTAAATAGATGTGGCCCAAGCTAAACCAGCAAACGCTGGCCTCAGGGGCGTGTTGCAAGGCTTGACGAATAAGCTTTTTGGCTTTACCCAATTCATTACAATCTAGAGCGATACGTGATAATAGGGCGAGGGCATCAGCACATTGTGGGTAAATATGCAGAATATTTTTGCAGTACTCACGGCATCGCTGACGTAACTCGGCGACTTCCTGCTGTGAAATTCCTGGTGCAAGGCTTTTGCCGTAGCAGTCTGAAGATTTCTTCAGCAACTTATTTAGGATTTTCCACTGCCCAGCGCTTAAATTGAGCTGCTGGTGCTGCTCGCTAAAGTCCCTAGGAGATGTCTGCTTTATCGCTGCTTGTGTCACAATCTAGCTTCCCATTGTTCTTTAAATGTACCTAACTTGCTGCCAAATTTTTAACAGTAATGCCAGGGCACAATTCATTGTTAGGGAATAAGCAAAATATTTGCCAATTACTTTGTTTTTGTTCGATGTTTTTGGTTGGTGATTATAATTTCAATAAAAACAATGGCTTATGCTGATTTTTTATCGGTGCTGGGAGGCTGGAGGAAATGGCAAAAGAAAGCCGCAGGCTAGGCTGCGGCAAAAAATTGCCATTGGCAATTGGGGGAGTAGTCTGTTTAAAATCTTTACGATTTATCCTGTATGGATATTTAGCGACGCTTATTTAGCAACGCTTAGATAGCTAATAGCGCCACGCTTGGCTTTGTTCAGTGCATCGGCTTGTTTGCTTAAATCTTCTTGCCTCTGCTTTAGATCTTCTATAACTGATTGGTAGCATTCCAGGATGCGGCCAAGCTCTAGGATATCTTGTTCAGTAGCAGCGCCTTGGCCCGCTATCTGTCCGCCATCCAGGATGGTTCTCAACTGCTGATCGATATCCAGTAATTGATTCCAGCTTTCTTCTTGCGCGGCATCGATAATGGCCAGGCGCAAATTGCGAATAGCGCTCATAAAAGTCCTATCTTTGTGTGCTGGGGCGTTTTGCCCTAAATTCTGTTTCACGGTGCTGTCCTTTTCCACCTGCAGCGCAGATGTTATTCAGGCAATTAGCGATATAGCAAATTGCAGGCCAAACTTAGCTATCAATTTCTTGCCAGGCGGTATAGATGCCATGTAGCAAGCTATACACTTCGTCGATCATCACAGGGTTGTTTTCGGCATTCGCGCTGAACAAGCGAAATGTCATATAGTCGTACAGCTGCTCTAAATCGCGGGTCATTTCAGGGCTATGTTTGTGATCTAAAGATTCACGCAAGCAATCAATCATTTCGGTCGCTTTACCAATAAAGCGGCTGCGCTGCTCGTGTTCGCCGCGTTCTGCGTGACCCTTGGCCTTAGCTAGACGATCAAGTGCGCCGCCCATTAATAAGCTGATCAATTTATGTGGCGATGCATCCAATGCGCTATAGCTGTTGTTTCGCTGATATTGCGCTGCTGCAGAACCTGAGCCGTAAAACATAAATTACCCCATTTTGTTTTTAACGATGTGACATCGCACCTGTGTCTTATATTTAGGTTTACGGCCGTAGGCGGGGTGGCTTTAACAAAAAGTGAGAAAAAGTTTAACCACTGGTCGAGCGGCAAGTTTTCGCTTAAATTCTCTTTCTGGGCGGTAGTGCCTTGCCGTTCATCGGCCATTTTTTGTTGGCAGCTAGTTTGAGTGTTACGCCTCTTTTTTCACCTTTCTTTCGTTTTCTAGTTTCTTTCTTCTTTATATAGCTAATTAAAAATCACATTCACCAGGCTAAAAACTGGCTCTAGATTAATCGCTAGAGCAGGGCAGAAGCTTAAAAATAATTCTAGAAAAACTGACAATCTAAAAATTCTTGTCTATATATAAGGTCCGTAAAAATAGTTTAGGCAATTATTGCTTTAGCTTAATTAGATAAGACAATGCTGCTAAAACAACTACTTTTAAAGGCTTTTTAAGAGGTCGACTATGAAATACCCTCTTATATTCACCACTTCTTCCATTTGTTTTGTGGGTGTTTTGTTTAAAAACACGACAAACGGTCAAATTCAAACTAAAGCATTTCCCTAGGGTGCCGTTAAGACCATTGAAACATTTTGCTTTGGCAAATATGGATCAGAGTGCAGTTACCTAATCTGGTATGGATTGTGCAACCGATGATTGTCCAATTATGGATGCATCAAAGATTGAGCAATCATCTTCGTCAGAACGCACGATTGAGCACTTTGATCAAAAAGGTCGCGAGCTTGCTTAGGCAGGAGCGCAGGTAATCTCTAAGGAGTAATGATATGGCTTCGGTTATTAATACAAATATGGCGTCGCTGACAGCGCAACGTAACTTGAGTAGTGCCCAGGGCGCTCAAGCGGATGCCATGCAACGCCTGTCTTCAGGTCTACGAATTAACAGCGCAAAGGATGATGCCGCAGGTTTGGCAATCTCGACTCGCTTCTCTTCACAGACCCAGGGTTTGGCGGTTGCAATCCGTAACTCAGGTGATGGTGTATCTTTAGCGCAAACCGCTGAAGGCGCGCTAGGTACCATGACAGAATCTCTACAGCGTGTACGTGAATTGGCACTGCAGGCTGCTAACGGAACCAACTCGGCTTCCGACCGTGAAGCATTGAATGCTGAAGCTCAGCAGATGATCGCGGAAATCACTCGTACGGCGGACGAAACCAACTTTAACGGCCAGAAGCTGTTAGATGGATCTTTTGATACCAAATTCCAAGTAGGTGCCAACGCTGGTGAAACCATTGATGTTAAGGTTTCTGATGTAGGTGCAGATACTTTAGGTGTTTCTAAGCAGGCTGGTGTCTCCGCTGTGGGTACAGATTCCGCTTTAGGTAATGGTGATTTGATCATTAACGGTGTTGAAATTTCTTCTTCATCAGCAGCTGATGATAACGCTTCAACCGCTGGCGCTGAAGCCAGTGCGATCGCCAAAGTTGCAGCGATTAATAAACACAGCGACGAATCAGGTGTTCGTGCGGTAGTTGACGAAAACACCGTGGCGGGCTCAACTCAGACCGCCGCTGCGCAAAGCGGTACGATTACTTTAAATGGTGTTGATATTGATATCGATACTACGGGAGATGCAGCAACAACGCGCGCAGCTGTGGCCTCAGCGATCAATGCGGTTTCCGAGCAAACTGGTGTGAAAGCTATTGATACTGGTGATGCAGCGACTGGTGTGACTCTTGAATCTGCAGATGGTCGTAATATTGAATTAAACCTAGCCACTGCAGGCAGCTTAGATTCTGCTAACACAGGTTTGGCCGCGAGCGATACCTATGAGGGTGGGTTTACTTTGGTTGCTGAAGGCGATACCAAAGAAATTAATGTTCAAGGTGGTAATGGCACTGGAAATGGCGATTTAGCGAACGCTGGTTTGTCTAAGGGCGATTATACCCCAGGGGTGAGTGCAGTAGCATCCTCAGCTAAAACCGGTACAACGGCTACTTCTGCCACTGCGGCTACGGGTGTCATTGATTTATCCAGCCTGTTCGCAGATAACTCATCTGGTACGCATACCGTTGATGTCGATGTTGATGGTGCGACTCAAACTTGGACCTTTAACGCGGATCTAAGTGGTGCCGTTGACAATGACGACCTTATCGCTGACTTGGCAGGCAATAGTGGAGTTACTTTAACTGCAGTGAATGGCGGCGCAGCGAATGACGGTTTATTTACTCTTACGTCTAGCAGTACGGGTGCGTCCTCGGCGCTGGCAGTTTCTGCTTCCGCGGGTAATGGTGCGACGACAGCGATTTCTGGCTATACCGCTGGTGCTGATGCTGGTGCTGCAGCTGATCGAGACTTAGATGCCGGTGACCTTGTCATTAACAATGTTGCTATCAAAGCTGCTCAAGCTGGCGATGATACGGCTTCATACTCTGATGCCTCAAGTTCTTCGAAAGAAGCTTCTGGTATCTCAGTGGCGGCGGCAATTAATAAGTCTACCGGTGAAACTGGCGTTTCAGCTGAAGTAAATGCTACGGAGTTTGTGGGTGGTTCAACGACTTCTGCAGGTACAGATGGAAATACGGGTGCTGTATGGGTTAACGGTGTTGAAGTTGATCTAACTGTACAGACCGACGCTGGATCCAACCGCGCCCACGCTCTTGAGCAAATTAACAAAGTAAGTGGACAAACTGGCGTTACTGCAACCGATAACGGTGAAAGTTTAACGTTAACCGCCGCTGACGGTCGCAACATTGTTCTAGCATTTGACACCAACGCTGCTGATAACGGTGGTGTAGCTGCCAGTAACTTTGGTTTAGGTGGCACGGCTATTTCCTCTAGCGACATCACTACAACAGGTACTGGTAAAACTGCAGCTGATGCGGAAGCTCTGACCACTTATTCAACGGTAACCCTTTCTGGAGCCGGTGATATCGAAGTAGGTGCTGGCATTAATGGCAGTACGGCTCTTGACGAAATTGGCTTTACCGCCGGTTCCTTCGGTGGCGGTGAAGACGGTACTTTCTTAAAAGATATCGACCTGTCTACAGTCGATGGCGCGAATGCGGCTCTTACTGCAATCGACAACGCTTTAGATACTGTGAATGCTCAGCGTGCAGACCTGGGTGCGATTCAAAACCGCTTTGAGACCACTGTGCAGAACTTGCAAGTGAACTCTGAAAACCTAACGGCTGCTAATTCTCGTATTCGTGATGCTGACTTCGCATCTGAAACCGCTGAGTTGTCACGTGCTCGAGTTCTACAGCAGGCCGGTACTTCTATCTTGGCCCAGGCCAACGCCCTGCCAAACCAGGTGTTGTCTCTACTTCAGTAATCCTGGGGTAGATAACCTAGAGGAAGAGGGGGCCACAAGCCCCCTTAACCAAGCAGCGGCCTGAGGAAAACATTATGAACGATTTGCAAACCTCCTATACAGCGACCCCGCTAAGCGTAAAGCCTAGCGATCCGATTCAATCGTCTGTAGCGAGCAATGCTGGTGTTCACACTCAGGTGTCTACTGCACCATCTTCTGAGCCAGTCGTAGCGAGCTCAGAATCCGTGCAGCAGGACTTGGAAAAGGCCGTTTCTCGTTTGAATGATTATGTGCAGTCCACTCAGCGGGATTTGAAATTTTCCATGGATGAGGAGACCGGGCAAACAGTTATTACTGTAACCGATCGTTATACATCCGAAGTCATTCGCCAGCTGCCAGATCAAGTAGTTTTAGATTTGGCAAAAAAGTTAAACCATGAAGAGCCTTTAAAACTTTTCAGCGCGCAAGCGTAAATTTCTAAAAAGCTGCTTAAAAATAATTATTCTTAAGCAGCTATTGATAAGTCAGCAAAATTACTTTTGCTGATTTGTCAGCCGAAGTGAAGTTTTTAAAAGCGGTTTTAATTTTTAAAATGAGGATTTTTAAAGAAGACATTTAACGATTAAGAAGTGCGATAAAAGTCATAATTTTCAGTTAGTTAAACAAATTTGTTAGCCATAACAAACACCGATTCGAAGACCCGTTTAGCCAATTGAAATAAAAATCTTTAGAGAACGTGATCTGTTTTATTCGATGAATGGTTCAGTGGCCGTCTAAATTTTCAACGATTTAGGCCGCCAAGGAATTTGAATCGGATGTAAATGGGTCGCGTGCTCGCGTTTGCGTGTACGCCTTTTTAAAGCAAAAGGTGTTTGTTATGGCTTCGATCATTAATACCAATATGGCGTCCATCATGGCGCAACGTAATTTAAACAAGTCGCAGGGTGCGCAGGCCGATGCCATGCAGCGCCTTTCTTCAGGTCTTCGCATTAATAGTGCAAAAGATGATGCGGCGGGTTTAGCAATTTCTACTCGTTTTTCTTCTCAAACTCAAGGTTTAGCCGTTGCTATTCGAAACTCAGGCGATGGAATTTCATTAGCACAAACCGCTGAAGGCGCCTTGGGCACTATGACGGAATCATTACAGCGCGTACGTGAGTTGGCTCTTCAAGCGGCGAACGGTACAAACTCTGCCTCTGACCGCGAAGCGTTAAATGCTGAAGCACAACAGATGATTGCTGAGATTACGCGCACTGCAGATGAAACCAATTTCAACGGCCAAAAGTTATTGGATGGCTCCTTTGATACCAAATTCCAAGTGGGTGCCAATGCCGGTGAAACGATTGATGTAAGAGTTTCCGATGTGGGCGCAGATACCCTAGGGGTTTCTGATCAATCTGGTGTGTCAGCGGTAGGTACTGATTTTGCCCTCGGCAATGGCGATTTGATTATTAATGGTGTGGAGATTTCGTCTTCTTCTGCAGCAGATGACAATGCTTCAACCTCTGGCGCAGAGGCCAGTGCCATTGCCAAAGTGGCGGCTATCAATAAACATACAGACGAATCTGGTGTGCGTGCGGTTGTTGATGAGAATACAGTGGCGGGCTCGACTCAAACTGCAGCGGCAGCCAGTGGCTCCATCACTTTAAATGGTGTTGATATTGCTATCGACACTACCGGTGATGCCGCGACCACCCGTGCGGCTGTTGCGGCTGCGGTGAACGCGGTATCTGAGCAAACAGGTGTTAAGGCGATTGATACAAAAGACGCCGCTACGGGCGTAACACTAGAGAGTGCGGATGGTCGAAATATTGAATTGGCGCTGACTGGCTTGACTGAAGCCAACACGGGTTTAACATCGGCGGGGACTTATGAAGGTGGATTTACCTTAATTGCTGAAGGGGATACTAAGGGTATTAGTGTTCAAGGCGGTAACGGTACCGGCAACGGAAACTTAGCCAATGCCGGTTTATCTAAAGGTGAATACACACCAGGCGTTAGTGCGGTAAGTTCTTCAGCTAAAACTGGCATTGCACCGACAGCCGCATCATCAGCAGTAACTTTTGACAGTGTCGTGACCGGTGCTGCAGTGCTTGCTACAACATTTGATGTGGCGGTTGATGGCGGTAGCGTTCAGAATATTACGATAGCTGGTGGTACTTACAGTACGAATGCTGACTTGGTTGCTGCCATAACAATTACAGGTGCTACTGTATCAGCCGCAGTGCCTACAGACACCGATGGTTTGATCACTATTACCTCTGATACGACTGGTGAGGAATCTACCTTGGTTCTAAGTAACTTCGGTGGTGTAGGTGCGGCTTCGACAGAAACTACCACTCCGGGTGCTGCGAATGACAGAGACTTGGACGCAGGCGATTTGGTCATTAACAATGTTGCTATCAAAGCTGCCCAGGCAGGTGATGATACAGCTTCTTATGATGGGGCTGATAATTCTTCCAAAGAAGCTTCTGGAATTTCTATTGCAGCCGCCATCAACAAGTCAACGGGCGAGACAGGTGTTACTGCAGAAGTGAATGCAACAGAATTTGTTGGTGGCTCAAGCACATCCGCAGGGACGGCTGGCAATACGGGTTCTGTTTGGGTGAATGGTATTGAAGTCAACTTAACGGCCCAAACTGACGCAGGTTCAAATCGCGCTCATGCTTTAGATCAAATTAATAAAGTAAGCGGCCAGACCGGAGTAACCGCGACCGATAATGGAGAAAGTCTTACCCTTACCGCAGCTGATGGTAGGAATATAGTATTAGCGTTCGATACCAATGCAGCCTCGGGTTCAGGTGTGACGGCGGAAAACTTTGGTTTGAACGGTGGCGCTAATATTTCTGAATCAGATATCACGGCCGATGCGGTTACAAACTCTCAAACTACTGTGGAAGAGGCCAATGACAATGCCGTCACAACCTATTCAACGGTAACCTTGTCCGGTGCGGGCGATATTGAAGTTGGTGCTGGTATTAACGGCAGTACGGCATTGAGTGAAATAGGCTTTACGGCGGGTAATTTTGGTGGTGGTACGGACGGTACTTTCTTAAAGGATATCGATCTCACAACAGTTGAGGGTGCTAATGCCGCTTTGACATCGATTGATAATGCTTTAGACAGTGTTAATGCGCAGCGTGCTGATTTGGGTGCGATTCAAAACCGTTTTGAGACCACAGTGCAAAACTTGCAGGTGAACTCCGAAAATCTAACGTCGGCGAATTCTCGAATTCGAGATGCAGACTTTGCCGCCGACACCGCTGAGTTGTCACGGGCGCGAGTCTTACAGCAGGCTGGTACGTCTATCTTGGCCCAGGCTAATGCCCTGCCAAACCAAGTGTTGTCACTGCTCCAGTAAGTTTGGGGTAGATAACCTTGAGGGTAGTTGGGTATTTTACCTACCTTCCCAAGCAGCGGCCTGAGGATATGACGATGAACGAAGTGAAAAACTCTTATACAGCGGTTCAATTTGGCGTAAAGCCGAATGAATTAAGCCAATCGGCTGTAACGAGCAAAGCTGGTGTTCTCTCTCAGGTGCCTGACGTACAGCTATCTGAAGAGGCAATAGCCGATCCAGAAGTAATACAACAGGACTTGGAAAAAGCCGTGTCCAGGTTGAATGATTATGTTCAATCAACCCAGCGTGACTTGAAGTTTTCCATGGATGATGAAACTGGCCAAACCGTCATAACGGTGGTGGACAGTTTTACCTCCGAAGTTATTCGCCAGCTGCCAGATCAAGTGGTTTTAGATTTGGCTAAAAAATTAAACCAGGAAGAGCCTATAAAGCTGTTTAGTGCACGGGCTTAACCTTACGTAGCTTAGAGCCTACGGGTTAGTTCGAACACGGAACAAAGTAAATAGAGGTTTAACCGAAATAACAGAGGAAACCTAGATGTCTTCTAGTAATAGGGGCATCTAATGAAAACGTCGAAACCCAATGTTCATATGCTTAGGCATCGGATCATTGGGTTTTTTTGTGTCTATAAAAATTGAATGATGCACAAACCACGAAAACCTGTGGCGCCCAAAATCGCTTCTGCCGATACGCCGGTGAAAAAACCGACCGATGGCGGCAAAGAGTTGCCACATGTGGAAGCCGATACTACAGAAATCGTAACGGAGGCCGTTAACCATAGTGAGGCTGTGCAAGAAGACTTGGAGCAAGCCGTCTCTCGTTTAAATGACAATGTACAGTCTAGCAAGCGAGAATTGCAGTTTTCCATGGATGAAAGCACTGTGCGTACAGCAATTACCGTGATTGACAGCAGTACATCGAAAGTAATTCGGCCGTTACCCAATAAGTTAGCCTTAGACTTGGCCCGAAAATTGAATAACGAAGAACCGATACGGTTGTTCAGTGCTCATGCCTAATTTGCCCACAAGGTAATCAGGTACGGGGCTTACCCAGCCCCTGAGCCGCTACAACCCCTGGTCTTTTTTAGGCCTTAAGTTGCCCCTAAGCGAAATTTAGAAAAGGGCGACAAAGCAAAAGCCCCACTTGGCAAGCCTGAGAGGGGCTTATTGCGTCAACAGGATTTACCAAAAAATAGTTGAATATCGTGTGGTATTCGGGGAGTTAGACAATGGCCAGTATATCCTCTGTAGGTGTTGGCTCGGGCGTTCTTAATAATGATTTGATCGATCAGCTGATTGAGGCTGAGCGTGCCCCCACCGATAACCGTTTAGACGTAGAAAAGGTCGACCTCGAAACCAAAATTTCTGAGTTGGGCAATATCAAAAGTGCGGTATCTAGCCTGCAGTCCACGGTTAGCTCACTGACCTTGGCCTCCTCATTTGAAACCAATACTACCTCCAGCAGCGATAGCAATAAGCTCACCGCCACCGCCAGTAGTTTGGCGAGCCCCGGCGTTTATAATATTGAAACAACACAATTAGCTCGCTCACAAACCATTGCCTCTAAAACCTACGATAATCTGAACGATGTTGTCGGTCAGGGTAAATTGGTGTTTAAGTTTGGTGAAGTAGAAACCACGCTAAATGCCGATAAATCAGTCGATACTTTTGGCAGCTTTACCGAAGATCCTTCCCAGCCCAGTAAGAGTATTACGATTAACTCGGGCAATCATACCTTGGCCGGTGTGCGTGATGCCGTGAACTCGGCCGATATTGGCATTCGCGCTTCTATTGTTGATACCGGTGATGGCTTTCGTTTGCTGTTTGAATCGGAAGATACTGGCAAAAGCAATGGCTTTACCATCGAAACTCAAAACGCCAATAATGGTTTGGATGATTTTGAATTTAATGAAACCAATTTCGATAATGTGCTGCATGCAACCAATGCTGTTGATGCCGAGCTCAAAGTAAATGGCTTGGAGATTACCCGTGAGTCCAATCAGGTAACAGGGGTGATCAATGGGGTAACCTTAAACCTGCGTCAAACCTCGGTAGGTGAGCCGGTAACCTTAACGGTGGAAGCCGATATGGAAACCATTAACAAGCGCATGCAGGATTTTGTGACGTCTTATAATGAGCTAAAAACCCTGACCAACGATCTCACGGCTTATAATTTAGAAGAGCAAGAGGGTAGTGTATTTACCGGTGACCCAAGTGTTCGAAACTTGGAAAATCAACTCAAACGTATTTTAAGCAGCGCTTTGCCGACAGGGGCGGGTGGCACTGTAAACTCGCTGGCTGAGATTGGTATTTCCACTAATGAAAAAACCGGCTTAATCAGTTTTGATTCTTCTGAGTTTACTAATTACGCTCAAAACGACCCTGAAGCCTTAACCAAATTGTTTGGTACTACAGGTGTAGGTGTGGACAATGTGGAATATATTCGCGGTAATAACCAAACTAAATCTGGCGATTATGATGTGGTGGTTACCGAGCTGGCCACTCAAGGTGAGTTCAAGGGCCATAGCTTAAGCCAGGCTCCAAGTGTCGGGCAGCCATTAATTATTAATGCGTTAAATGACAGTTTTACGGTAAACGTAGATGGCGTTAATTCCGAAGCGATTGAGTTGATTCATGGCACTTATGAATCAGGCGAGGAAGTTGCCAATCTACTACAAACCCAAATTAACGCCGACGAAAAGCTAAAAGCGAATGCTAAATCTGTTTCGGTTGAGTTTGATAGCAGCAATAACAGCTTTAATATTACTTCGGCAAGTTATGGCAGTAAGTCGTCGGTATCCTTTAACAGTATCGATAGTAATATGGCTCAGGATCTTGGTCTTTATCGCCCAGGTCAAGGCCCGCGAACTTTGGATTTAACTGATGCACTTCGTACCACGCCAGAGCTGCAAAGCGCGGTTGTCATTGATGACAGCAATGATAATTTCACCATAAGCGTTGGTGGCACTAGCAGCGCTGAGATTTCAATTGCCCAAGGCAGTTATAGTGATGGCGAGGCTTTAGCCTCCGCAATTCAAAGTGCAATTAATTCTGATAGCGCGCTATCGCAGCAAGGCTTGTCGGCAACCGTTAGCTACAGCGGCGAGCAAGACGGTGGCCAATTTAATATCAGCTTTAATAATCAAGAATCTTTTCAGGTGCTTAGTGCTGATGCGGCGCTCAGTGATATTGGTATTACTGCCAATGTTTCTTCTACCAGCAAAGTGGCTGGCTTAGCCAGCAATGATCAGTTAGCTGCGCCGCTTACTGTTGATGCCAATAACGATACTTTTAGTTTAAGTTTAAATGGCAAAAACTACGAAGATATTGAAATTGCCCAAGGCAGCTATACCACCGGACAAGCCTTGGCTACGGCGGTACAAGATGCCATTAACGCTCAAACCAGCACGGGTGAGGTAGCTAAGACAGCGGCCGGTAGTGTGGATCTATCGACCCTAATTGATTTTACCAGTGAAGAATACAGCTTTAAGTTATCGGTAAATGGTGACCCAGCGGTAGATGTTGTTGTCGATCAAAATGCGGGGACAACAAATTTGGAATCGATCCAAGCGGCGATCGACACAGCCGTAGGTGGTGCTGGTATCGTTACTGCATCATTGGATAACGGTAATTTGGTCCTTGAGGGTTCTACCATTGGGGAAGCAGGTACCATCGAAATCGTAAATGATGGCCGTGTAGCATCAACTAATGCCGGCACTGTAGATACCACTACAATCCCTGGAGCGACCAGCTTCGCGGCTGCGGAAATAGAATTCTCGTTAAATGGCGATACGTTTACCTTAGATTTGAGCAGTCTTTCTGACCCGCTAAGTTTGCCTGCAGACATTAATACCCTATTAAATGATCAGTTGACCGCCCATGCTGACTTCTCTGCTGGAGATATTGTTGCCAAGCTCGATGCAACAAACCAGCTTTATTTTGAGGGCAATACCGCAGCAGCAGGTGAGGCATTAAGCATTAGCAGTACCACTAACGATGTGTTCGGGGTAGATGGTGTGGCAAGCAACGCTGGAGCCAATGGCTTTGGTTTAGCCCAAACCACTAGCACAGGCCTAGATGGCAGCAATGCCACAGTGAGCTTTGTAGGTGGCAATGACGAAGGTGGTTTGCGAATCGCCTTTGATAATGAAGATACCTTCCGTATTACGGCGGCTGAAGACAATATGGCCGGTGCACTGGGTATTGCCGCCAGCGATGGTAGTGAAACCCAAGTAACTAAGGGCAAAGATGTGGTTGGCACCATTAATGGAGTAGCCGCCGTAGGTAGTGGTCAACGTTTGACCGGTGCCGAGGGTAACGATGCCTATGGTCTTGCGCTGAATATCAGTGGTGATGCGATTGGTAAGCGCGGTACCGTCAACTTTAACTTAGGCTTAGCAGAGCAAACAGAGCGATTCCTGCAAGCGGCGCTCAGTGCGACCGGCTTCCTAACTGAGAAAGAGTCGGGTTTACAGGCTTCTTTGAAGGAGATTGCCGAAGAGAAAGCTGAGCTAGAAACCCGTATGGAATCACGCCGTACTTCTCTAAGTCGACAGTTCACTTACTACGATACTATCGTGGCGCAATTAAACTCCTCTTTAGATTTTATTAAGGCTAATTTTGAGGCACTGAACGCTCAGAATAACTAGTCAAAACTAGTTTAGCTTTATGGACGGGCCTCAATAAACCAACAGTCAAAATTTCCTCTGGCTGTTGGTTTTTTCATCGTTTTGTAAAATTCTTCCTTAAATTATTGATTTTTCATGTCATTTAATTGACTCCCGCCAAGGTATTGACTATTAATTACCTTATGATTTCTGCAAAGTAATCGTGGTCAAGTATGTGACATGGGCCATGGACTGAGCATATAAGGGTACCTTGGAGATTGAGGAAGCAAGACGATGTGGCGAGACATCAAAGTATTAGTGGTAGATGATGACGCAGAGCGACGCCACAACCTAAAGGTGATTTTGGACTTTCTTGGTGAACCCAGCGTTGCCACGTCCTTATCGGGCTGGCGAACCTTTATTGATAGCTCGGGTGAGAACCCTGATGAGTTTGTCGCTGTTCTATTAGGTGATTGTCAGGCCGAAAGCCCAATTCAAGAGCAGATTCAAGAAGTCCATCAGTGGGATGCTGATTTACCCATCATTATGTTGGGCAAACGTTCCGCTGATTTAGAAGATTTGCGTAAAGGCCTGCCAGCGGAATTAAAGCACAGTCTAGTAGCGGCTATCACTACGCCGCCGACTTACAATCAGCTATTAGACACCTTACACCGTGCCCAGCGTTACCGCGAAGCTAAACGCTTGGCGGCCAGCAGCAATGGTCAGCGTCCATCGCATTTGTTTCGAAGCTTAGTGGGCACATCCCGCGAAATTCAAACCGTTAGAACTATGATGTCCCAGGTAGCCGATAAAGATGTATCGGTGCTGATTACCGGCGAATCAGGAACTGGTAAAGAGGTGGTTGCGCGTAATCTACATTACCATTCAGACCGCCGCGATGAGCCTTTTGTGCCGGTGAACTGTGGTGCGATTCCGCCAGATCTTTTAGAAAGCGAATTATTTGGCCATGAAAAGGGTGCCTTTACCGGAGCGATTAGCGCGCGAGCAGGGCGCTTTGAAATGGCTGAGGGCGGCACACTATTTTTGGATGAAATAGGCGACATGCCGCTGAATATGCAGGTGAAAATCTTGCGTGTTTTGCAGGAAAAAACCTTTGAGCGGGTTGGCGGCAACAAGAGCATCCCCACTAATGTACGTATTATTGCGGCAACCCACCGCAATCTTGAAAGCATGATCGAAGAAGGTAGTTTCCGCGAAGATTTATACTATCGCTTAAATGTGTTTCCTATCGAAATGCCTTCATTGCGCGAGCGAGACGAAGATATTCCGTTGCTACTCAATGAGCTGGTTTCTAGGTTAGAGAGTGAGAACCGTGGCTCTATCCGATTTAATTCGGCGGCTATTTTGTCTTTGTGTCGTCATCAGTGGTCCGGTAATGTTCGTGAGTTGGCCAATCTAGTAGAGCGTATGGCGATCATGTACCCCTATGGTGTTGTTGGCGTGCAGGATTTGCCGAGCAAATATCGCCATGTTGAAGTTGAGGAAGAAGATTTTGGCATCAGCGAAGATGCTACACCTCGCCAAACCAATGTGGTCAGTATGTTTGATACCACGTTGTTGCCGGAAGCCGGTATCAACTTAAAAGAGTATTTGGCGAGTTTAGAAAAGAGCTTGATTGAGCAAGCTCTGGACGATTCCGGTGGTGTGGTAGCCCGTGCGGCCGATCGTCTAACCATCCGACGTACTACACTGGTGGAAAAGCTGCGTAAGTACGGCTTGCAGCGCGGTTAGCTTATAACTGCATAGAAAATTAGCCCAATAAATCAATATCAAAGCCCGCATAGCGGGCTTTTTTATTTTTATAGCTTCTGTTTTTTGTCAGCAGCTGATTTCCTATACCCCCTTAAATCGCCATAGGGCAATTCACAAGCCAAATTGGCACTCGCTTTGCAGTAACCCTGATAAATCGATCAATCGCCAGTTTTTCGGCGTTTGGCTCAGCTTGTATTAAAAAGGGTTAGATACTCATATGCCTTCACCAACTGCCATGGAAGTTCCTGCATTTGCAAAGTCAGACATTGCCTTTGATTTTAATCCTGATGTGGAGCGCCTACAGGAGGCCTTTTCGCAGTTTAATGAGCTGTCCCAGCACCTCGCTGAATCCTATCAACTGCTAGAAGATAGAGTAACCGAGCTGACCGAGGAGCTTAACAGCGTTAGCCAACAAAGAATGCGAGAGTTGGCGGAAAGAGAGCAGTTAGCCAATCGTTTAGAAACGTTGCTATCGGTACTGCCGGGTGGTGTTGTGGTATTGGATGATAAAGGCCTAGTTAGCCAGTGCAATCCAGCAGCGACACAGTTATTAGGCGAGAGCATTGATGGTCGTCTGTGGCGAGATATCGTTAAAGAATGCTTTTCGCCAAGGCAAATTGACGGCCATGAGGTTTCCACCAAAGATGGTCGCTTTTTTAGTATTGCTACATCATCGATAGATGAGGGTGGTCAGATTATTCTGCTGACCGACCAAACTCCTACCCGCAAGCTTCAGGCTGAATTGAGTCGCCATGAGCGTTTATCAGCCATGGGAAAAATGGTTTCGGCCTTGGCTCATCAGATTCGTACACCGCTTTCGACGGCGATGCTTTACGCTGGGCATTTATCTACCAGTGAATTGCCTGTTGAGAAAAGCCAGCAGTTTGCACAAAAGCTTATGGGGCGTCTTAGCCATTTGGAGCAGCAGGTTCAAGATATGTTGCTGTTTGCCAAAGGCGAGTTGCCGCTGAACGATAGCATTACCTTAAGTGATTTGTATCAAGGCTTGCGTGAGGCCATGGAAGAGCCACTGCACAGCAGTCAATCAAGCTGTGAGTTTATGCCTCTGGCTGAGGAAAGATTATTACGTTGTAACCGTGAAGCGCTTATCGGGGCGATTCTTAATCTAGTAAACAATGCCATTCAGGCGGCGGGCCGCGAAGCAAACCTCAGTTTGCAGTTTAGTGTGCAAGATCAGCTGTTAGAAATTGTAGTAAAGGATCAAGGCCCGGGCATTGATCGCGCTGATGTAGAAAAAGTGCAGGAATTATTTTACACCACGAAATCCCATGGCACGGGCTTAGGTTTGGCCGTGGTGCACTCCGTTGCTAAAGCGCATGGCGGAGTATTTAGCTTGGATTCTGAACTGGGTCAGGGCACATGTGCGGCAATTTGTTTGCCGCTTTTAGAGAATTCTTAAAAATTGATAACTATAGAACATAAATAGACAGGCGAATTTATGATGGATAATCACAAAATCCTGGTAGTTGAAGATGATATGGATTTGCGCGAGGCGCTTTGCGATACCTTAGAAATGGCTGAGTATCGTGTAGTTGCCGCAGAAAGCGCGGAGCGTGCTTTGCAGGAGTTAGCGCTACACAGTGATATTCATATGATTGTTTCGGATGTCAATATGGGGGGCATGTCAGGCCATGAATTACTGGTTCATGTAAGACAGCAGTACGCCCATATTCCTATGTTGCTAGTAACAGCCTATGCCAGTGTGAGTGACTCTGTTGAGGCCATGCGTTTGGGTGCGGTTGATTACTTAGTAAAACCTTTCCAGCCAAAATTATTGCTCGATACTGTGGCTAAGTATGTTAAAGGGGCTTCATGCGATCAGAGTAGTGCGCCGGTAGCAGAATCAGAATCTAGCCAACAGTTGTTACGCTTGGCCAGTCGTGTTGCACAAACGGATTCCACCGTTTTAGTCGTTGGCGAGTCCGGAACCGGTAAAGAGGTATTGGCACGCTACGTTCACGAACAATCCCCTAGAGCCAATAAACCTTTTATTGCGATCAACTGCGCCGCCATTCCAGAAAATATGCTGGAGGCCATGCTATTTGGTCATGAGAAGGGTGCCTATACAGGGGCGACCAGCTCTGCACCGGGCAAGTTCGAACAAGCTAACGGCGGTACGCTCTTACTGGACGAGATTTCAGAAATGGATCTTGGCTTGCAAGCTAAGCTATTGCGAGTTTTGCAAGAAAAAGAAGTTGAACGCTTAGGTGGCCGTAAAACCATTAAGCTGGATGTGCGTGTTATTGCAACCTCTAACCGTGATATGCGCCACTATGTTGCTGAAGGCAAGTTTCGTGAAGATTTATATTATCGTCTCAGTGTATTGCCACTGCAGTGGGCGCCGTTGAGGGATCGAAAAGAAGATATTATTCCGCTTGCAAATAAGTTGCTGCAACGGCACGCAGAAAAACAACACCGTCGTGGTGTCGAATTAACCACATCGGCCCAAGAAACTATGCTGGCTTATGCTTGGCCGGGTAATGTGCGTGAGCTGGATAATGTGATGCAGCGCGCGCTCATTCTGCAGCCGGGTAGTCAAATAGCTGCTGAGGATTTAGGTCTGGAGTTTGCCAATAATTACAGCCCAAAGCCCAGTATTCTGCCCACAGCGCAATTAGAAACAGTGGCTGCGGTTCAAGAGGAAGTGCAGCCGGTTATTAGCCCACAAGAGCTTAAAGAAGAAGTGGAAGATGATTTACATTCGGCGATGCTGGGTGATGACCTCAAACGTCGTGAGTTTGAAATTATCGTACAAACCTTGAAGCAAGAGGGCGGCAGCAAGAAAAATACGGCGGGTAAATTAGGCATTAGCCCAAGAACACTGCGCTATAAAATAGCTCGATTTAAAGACTTGGGCTTAAATGTCGACGCACAACTGGCTTGCTAATACTTTTTAGATACAAATAAAAAAGGGGCTTTAAGAAGCCCCTTTTTTATTTTATTGATTAGATGATATCGATTAAGTACTGGTTATTAGCGAGGCTTAAAAGATCATTTAGCTCTAGGCTGCCGTCAAAATAGTTTGCTTGATCGGCGCTTAGATCGTTTGCAGATTGGGTATCGCCTAATACGACGCCGTCGTTTAGGCCTAGGTTGCTGTCAATCAGCAAATCATTAAAATCTACTGAGCTAAGGCTATCTAGATCAACATTGAATAATAACGCTTCAGTGCTGTAATTTAGTGCTAGATCTTGACCATCAGTCAATACGCCGCCGGAAGAAAGTAGTGCGTCAGTATCAGGTGGAAGGATTAGATCATTATCTACATCACTGTCTTGCTCACTACCTTGAACGCTATCTCCGCCACTTGAGGCTTGGCTTTCACCTTGATCTTCAACAGCGTTAGGGATTAGCTCTTCATTACTGCTTGTTGTGGCTTCGTTGCCATAATTGGCAACCTCACCAACTTCAAAAGCTGGTCCAGTAGCGCTATTATCGGCGTTAAACTGCTGCCCCCAAACAGACGATCGCCCTTCTTCTGCTTGCAGATCACCCCAAGTAATTAGATAGCCGCCATCGTTAAGGGCAACAATATGAGGTTCGGTTTGAACGCCGCTTTCTTCTCTATTGATCAGCTTGTTTTCATAAACCACTTCACCATTAGCGTTGTAGCGCGATGCAAATACACCTAATTGTTCACCATCGTCAGCAGTCCAGGTCACCACAATGTCGCCATTGGCTAGGCCTGCAACCTCAGGTTTGCTGGCTCCCGCACTGATGGAGCTGTGAACATCAATAGCGCTACTTAGGCTGGTAGTTCCGTCGCTGTTGAACAGTTGTACCTTGACCGCGGTATGTTCACCAGCTTGTTCTAACCAGCTCACCGCAAAACCACCATTGGCGGTTGCACTAACATGGCTTAGTGATTGGGCGCCACCATCGCTAGATAGGGTGAATTCGCCACTTTGACTACGACCTTGTGCATCGTAAATTTTCGCCATAGCCTGGGTTTGTCCAGCGCTGTTCTCGGTATCCCAAGAAACGATGAGTCGGCCATCACTTAGAGTTGTAATGCTTGGGTTCGCCTGGTTGTCGATGACGCTGTCATTCACGCGAACATCGCCAGTAATAGCAACACCTTCAGCGTTAAATAGACGCATATAGATGCCTTCACCACTGCCATCTTGCCCGTCACTCATCCAGGTAATGACATAACCACCATCAGCTAGGTCACTAACCGCAGGACGTTGCTGATCAGAATCTGTGTAAACATTAATCTGAGTTTCAGGGCCTACTAAGTTATTGTCAGCGTCGTAGCGTTGGGCGTAAATGCCGTCTAGGTCGCCATCTTGATCGCGTGATTGCCAAGTGACAACAAAGCCGCCATCTTTCAAACCGATGACGTCGGAATTGATCTGGTCGCCAGGCTTAAAGCTATTCACCATAAATGAATCGCCAGTGGAGTTACCTTCGGCATCATAGCGCTGGGCGAATACATCAAAACCTTGGCCTTCTGTGTCAGAAAGCTTGAGGTAGGTTACTAGATAGCCACCATCTGCCAAAGCAGTGATTGGATCAACCACGACTGGAGTAAGATCCATATCAAGCTCATTGCCTGCTAAATCTGTAAAAGCTGCATTAAATGTAAACCAGCCATGTGAATAGGTGGAAGTATACTTAGCGGCTACGGTGATATCGGAGGAGGTCGTACCTGTGGCCGTAATGCTGGTGCCCGGGTTGTACCAAACTCGTGAGCCCCAATGGAAGCCAACATCTTTGATGTGGTAGCTAACTTCTTCGTTTGCTGAAATTTGGAAGCGAACAGAAGCCGCAGAACCAAACCATGAACCGTTTTCTTGAGCCGATGGTAGCTGAGCCGAAGCCTCTACAATAGTGTCGATTTCTACAGCTAGATCAGCAGAGTTTTTACTGCTTCCGCCTAAACTGCTTTCAACGTGAAAATCGTAGATCTTATCGACTAGGTCAGTACTAGTGATAGTCCATTTTCCATTGTTGTTGGCTGTTGTCTCGCCCACTTTTTTATTGTCGGCATAAAGTACAACAGTAGAGCCCGCTGTTGCATCACCCGTAAAAGTAGGTGTTGTGTCATTGGTCAGGTTATCGTTATCAAATTTACCGCTGTCACTACTGGCTTTTAAATCGATGGTTGGCTTGATTAATGGGGCTAGCACTTCGATATTGACCGTTGCGGTGTCAAATCCGCCACGACCGTCGCTGATCTCATAAACAAGCGTGTCATTCACTGTTTGGGTGTTGTTGCCGTCAGGAGTATAGATTAACTCACCTGACTTAGTAATGCGTGCTGAGCCGTGATTACCTTGGCTGACGATACGAGTCAAAGTTAAGCTGTCGTTATCAGGATCGGTATCATTTGCTAAAACATCAAACTTAGAAGATTTGATAACAGTATAGCTGTCATCGTTTGCAACGGGTTCGGCATTAAGGACAATTTCAAACTCAAAGTTTTCTGATTCGCCACTTTGGTTGCCGGCTAAATCAAGCTGGGTGGCGTTGATTGAGTGATCACCTTCATCCAGGTCGCTGGTAAGCTGAATCGACCAAACACCTTTGTCATCGGCCGTTACGGCCGGCAGAAGCTGACCGTCAATAGTTACGCTAACTGTAGCCCCTGGCTCTGCAGTTCCAACAATAACAGGTTGCTGGTCATCGGTAGCTTCGCCGTGTTTAACATCATCTGTTTTGCTTCCCTGGTCATCAATCAAGTGTGTGATTTCAGGTGCTTCTACAGAGCGATCAACTGTGATCTGGAAGTCGTTGCTCTTTTCGCTAGTATTACCCGCAGCATCGCGGGAATAAGCCGCTATATTGTGGGTGCCTTCTAGAAAGCTCTTTGTGGGGCGAAACTCCCAGCTATCGTCACTTTTAACGACCGTTGCGCCTAAAAAGACGTTTCCATTGTAAATGGAAATGATCTCTCCAGCGGTACCTGTACCGTGGAAAGTAATTGTATCGTCGTCAGTGATAGCGGGGTGATGCAGTTCGCCTTGGTACAAACCAACATCATCGTCACCGTGTGAGATTACCGGTGGTGCCGAGGCTTCGGTATCAATGGTCAAACTGTATCCGGAAAAGTCCTCTTTGCCATCTTTATCGACTGCTCGAGCCTTAAAAATCGCCTTGCCCTCAGGTAGAACTTCCGCCGTTTGAATGCTCCACTGACCGGTTGGTGAAGAGGTGACAGGGCCGTAGGTTTTACCATTTACGGTTAAGGTTACACTTGCGCCAGGAGTTGCTGTGCCCTGAATTTGAGGTGTGTTGTCGTTAGTGAAGCCGCCATCTTTAATAATTGTTCCGGGGGGTAAAACAACTTCATCCGGGCCTGAATTTCCGCTAGAGTTGGCGGGCGAAGCGCTAGCATGCTGAAGTTGCGATGCATCAACATTTAGATTAATCGACATTGATTCAGCGCTTTCATTGCCGGCTTGGTCAACAACAATTGTGCTGATGTCGTGAGCTCCAGCAGGCAGATCAAGTTCGATATTCCACTGACCTTGGGCGTCGGCTTGAACGCTTGCAATTTTATTGCCTTGGTCGTAAATATCTACACGGGCGTTTGCTTCGGCTAGACCACTGATTTCTACCAAGCCATTACTGATGCTATCACCATTGTCTAGCAGGCCGGTGGCGCCTTTAAATTGTATGGATTTGGCAATAACCGCAGTCTGATCCACATTTACGACATGTTCGCTTGAGGGCAAAGACTCTTGGCCATTGGAATCTATGGCTGTCGCAGTGAAGCTATAGCTTCCTTCTCTAAGTTGCGACGCGGTATAGCTCCAGTTACCGTTGCTGTCAGCCGTAGTTTCCCCAATAACGCCCCCGTTCTGGTAAATGCGAACGGTCTCGCCGGGATTTGCTGAACCTTGCAGTTCAAGTTTGCTGTCATCGGTGCTAGCTAGGTGTTGGACTTGGCCTTGAATACTGCCGCTATCATCCAGAATGGCTGCGATGCTGGTCATAGTAGGATTCCATTGTTTACGCAGAAAATTGTTAGGGCAGCAAAAAATCCATGCCCTCAGTATTATTCATCAAGTGGATGATACGAATTTTGTTAACGGCTTCTATCTTTTGAGGAGAAAATACGAAGTAGTTATGAGGCTAAGGTTTGAGCGGTTTTTTTTGTTGGTATGTAAGTATTAGAGTGATTTCTCAAGCTTATCTCTAATGTACGAGCGGAATGTTGATGATGAAACTTTGTTCTTTGGGTTTTTATCTCAAAGCCTTTGTATAGGCTTTCACTACATGTACATCGATGTGTTGACCGAATAATTTGCTTTTGTCCAGAGCGAGAAGCCAACATCTTGCTTTAGGAGTTGATCGTTGCATGCCTAAGCAGGCATATAAATAGCTTAATGTTTGTCATTTAAATGTCATTCAGGCCGAGTAGATTGCACTTGACGGTGAGGGTAGTAGGGCGGTAAGTTTCGCCATGCAGCCTACTTAGCTGGCAACGATGAGAAGCCGGAAAATCTTCATCGTTCAACCACTTTTAGCCAACGTGCGCAGTGTGCATATCGCGACAGGAGTATCGGTATGAACTATCAAGCCTTAGATCAAGAGCAAGAATTTGACCCGCAACTAGAATCTGTAATCAGCCCTACGGTCGAGATATTAGATGCCCGCAGGCGCTTAGAGGATCGCCTTGAAGAAGCTCGCTTAAGGCGAGAAACTCAAGAATTTCCCTTTGATTTTGAATGACTTGGCCTCGTTTTCTTATTAGACAGCTTCAGCTTTGAAGCTGTCATAGCCAACCTTTTGTCCCCCCGGCTTTCTTGATTCCTATATCTGTAGCGGAAAGCATTCACCGCTAAGCTGTTTATGCGGCAACATCTGGCCCGCTTTGTGCATATATCCCGTAAAGGGCAGTTAACGCCAGCTTTTTGTCACTATAACTTTGCGAGCTTAAGGCCGAGTCATGACAGACCGAGTAGATATTAATCGCTTACTAGTAGAAATGCGGACTTTAAAATCACAAACCCAGGCTTTTAATGGCCCCGGCGCTGTCGATCAAGTCGCCTCTACCGTGCGTCCCGGTGTGAAGGTTCAAGGGGCCCAAGAAACTCCTTCCTTCAGTGAAATGATGGGGCAGGCCATCAATAAAGTGAATAGTGTGCAAAAAGAATCCGCTGCGTTGGCAACGCGTTATGAGCAGGGTGACAAATCGGTTGATGTGACTGATGTCATGATTGCTTCTCAAAAAGCCTCTGTCAGTTTTCAGTCAATGCTGCAGGTACGTAACAAGCTGGTAGACGCCTACCGCGACGTTATGAACATGCCAATGTAATTTAGGGGCTGATTGATATGTCTACTGCAGAAACGGATATGGGTGATTTCGCCGACGAAGGCGGAGTCGACGGCCCTAAGAAATCTTCCTCGGACCTGGTCGAAGGCTTTAATAATCTTAATTTAATGCGCCAGGTTGGCCTAATGGTAGGCATAGCCGCCAGCGTGGCCATTGGCTTTGCGGTGGTGTTATGGACCCAAGAAGACAACTATCGTCCACTCTTTAGCAGTAGCAATATTCTTGACGTTCCCGAAATTGCACGTTTGCTAGAAGAAAGTGAAATTGATTATAAGGTCGATCAAAAGAACAATACCATTTTGGTTGTCGAGCAAGATATTTATCAAGCCAGAATCAAATTAGCTGAAGTTAATAATGAAAGCCGTGACGGCACGGGCTTTGAGCTGCTTGACCAAGAGCAGCCACTTGGCACTAGCCAGTTTATGGAAAGTGCTCGCTACAAGCGCAGCTTGGAAGGCGAGTTGGCGCGCACAATTACCGCGATTAAAACGGTCAAGGCTGCAAGGGTTCACTTGGCAATTCCCAAGCGATCGGTGTTTGTGCGCGATGCACGTGAGCCAAGAGCTTCTGTGTTTATTGATCTGTATGCTGGTCGCAGCATAAAGCCCGAGCAAGTAAAGGCCATCGCTAATCTAGTTGCCTCAAGCATCCCTGAATTAAAGCTAGAAAACGTAACCGTAGTCGATCAGCGTGGCAGCCTGTTGTCCCATGGCGAGGACAATGAAGAGTTGCTGATGGCTGCTAAGCAACGTGAGTTTACCCGCAAGGTTGAAGACGATCTTACGCGTCGTATTAATAGTATTTTAGAGCCGGTGGTTGGTGCAGAAGGCTTCAAAGCTGAGGTCAGTGCTGATGTCGACTTTACGCAAGTTGAACAAGCTGAAGAAGTATTTAACCCTGATTTACCCGCCATTCGTAGTGAGCAAACCTTAAACGAACAGCGCGGGGCAGATCTTGTCGCAGGCATTCCAGGTGCGTTGACTAATCAGCCCCCGGGCATGGCAGAAGCGCCCGAAGAAGCGGAAGCTCGAGATGCCAATGGCCGTGGAGCTAATGATCGTGTGCGCAGCCAAGCAACCCGCAACTACGAGCTTGATCGAACGGTTAGCTACACGCGTCATCAGCAGGGCAATATCAAGCGACTCACCGTTGCAGTGGTTATTGATGACAAGGTCGCAATGGATGCCCAGAGTGGCCAGGCCAGTCGTGTGCCTTGGGCGCAGGATGAGTTGGACCGCATGACGATTTTGGTTCGCGACGCGGTAGGCTTTTCTTCAGCCCGCGGTGATAGCGTCAATGTTTTGAACTCGCCCTTTATCGCAAAAGACGAAGAGGTCTTAGAAGAACCTCCGGTCTGGGAGCAAGCTTGGTTTGGTAACTTAACTAAGCAGGCTGTGGGTTTATTGATTATCCTTATCTTATTGTTGGGCTTATTACGTCCATTGCTGAAGAACCTAGCAGAATCTGGACGTGAGCGTCGGGAAGCCGAAGAGGCCGCTCAGCTGGCTGAGCTAGCCGCTGTCGAAATGGAAGGCTTCGATTCGCTAGCTGATGATGCAGTGACCTTAACCGGTGGTGAAACCTTGGCATTGCCAAGCCCGGATGAAAATTACGAAACCCAGCTCAATACGGTGAAAGCGCTTATTGCTGAAGATGCCGGCCGTGTGGCTCTGGTAATTAAAGCCTGGGTAACTGAGGAAGAGTAGTAATGGCTGAAGATCAAAATCAAGTCGAAGGCAGTTCAACGCGTACCGAAATTGAGCAGGCAGCCATTCTGTTGATGGCGCTTGGTGAAGCTGATGCGGCTGAAATTCTAAAACATCTAGGGCCAAAAGAAGTACATCGCCTTGGTTCAGTGATGACCGACTTGGGCTATATCCACCAGAAGGAAGTGGAAGTCGTCATGGGTAAGTTTCTTGACGATGTGAAATCACTTACCGGGCTTGGTGTTGGCTCTGATGATTATATTCGTAAGATGTTGGTGGCCGCTTTAGGCGAAGATAAAGCGGGTAGCTTAATCGACCGCATCTTGATGGATGGTAATACCGCTGGCTTGGATACTTTACGTTGGATGGAGCCACGTTCCATTGCCGATATTATTCGCGATGAGCATCCGCAGATTCAGGCCATTGTAGTTGCCTACCTAGATTCAGATCAGTCGGCCGAAGTGTTGAGCTTTATGCCGGATAAGGTACGACTCGATATTATGATGCGCGTGGCCTCGTTAGAAACTGTACAGCCTTCTGCGTTGCAGGAATTTAACGATATTCTTGAGAAGCAATTCTCTGGCAGTGCGACCAGTCAAGGTAAGGATATGGGTGGTCTGCAGGTAGCCGCTGAAATCATGAACAACTTGGGCGGCGCTGTTGAAGGCGAGTTGATGGAGTCCATTAAGGAAATCGATGAGCAAATGGCGCAGCAGATCCAAGATCTGATGTTTATCTTTGATAACCTGCAAGAAGTGGATGACCGTGGTATTCAGGCCTTACTGCGTGAAGTTTCCTCCGAGATGCTGATCATTGCGCTGAAAGGTGCCGACGTTACCTTACAAGAGAAAATCTTTAAGAACATGTCTAAACGCGCCGCTGAGTTGCTGCGTGATGACCTTGAAGCGAAAGGTCCGGTGCGCTTGTCCGAGGTGGAAGCGGCCCAGAAAGAAATTCTGGTTATCGCTCGAAGAATGGCTGACGCCGGCGAGATTATGCTCGGCGGTGGCGGCGAGCAGATGCTTTAAAGTAGCATGAATGGCAGATATTAACGGCTCTGAGCAAAGCTGCTAATAGAGCTGTTAATAAAGGTGAGTGTGAGTAAAAAGGGTGATGGTGCAGTGTCAGTAAATAATCAGGAATATAGCAGTTGGACACTCCCGTCTTTTGATGAAAGCTCTTCATCAATTATCGCCTCTGAAGAAAAGCTCGCTCAAGATCGAGCCGCAGCTCAAGTGGGTGAAGACGAATCTATCGATGAGTTTGAGCAAGAGGTAGAGCCGTTAACGGCGCAGCAGCTCGAAGAGATACGTTTGCAAGCACATAAGGAAGGCTACCAAACAGGCTATGACGAAGGACAAAAGCATGGCTTGGAGGCAGGTCTTCAAGAGGGGCGCACGCAAGGTGAAAAAGATATTAGAGCCGAGCTTGAGCCCAGCTTAAGTGGCCAAACTAAACAGTTCTCCCAGATTGTTGATCAAATACAACGATGCCACATCGAGCAGCAAGATCAACTTAAGCCTTTAATCCTGAATATGGTTACAGGGCTTGCCCGTCAGTTTATTGAAAAAGAATTACAAAGCTCGCCAATTGTGCTTATTGATTTTATTAAAAAGGGCGTCGCTAGTTTGCCTGGCAAACCTCAAGAATTAACCATTAAATTACACCCGGGGTCGCTTGATTCTGTGAAGGCGGCTTTATCAATTGAAGATTGTCAATTGTCTTTCAGTACTGATGAGAGTTTGGGTAACTGGGATTGCGTTGTTAGTAGCGAGCACAGTCGTGTGGTGCTTGATTTTGAATCACGTTGGCAGGCTTTGCTGGAGCAGTTTTCCAATGCTGAACTGGCTGCAAGTGAAGAAGAAATTAAAATTCAAACGCAAGTTGCTCAGGTCCAAATTCAGCAAGAGCTTAATCAAGATTTAGAGCAAGCAATGGATGTCCTAGATGAAGAGGAGGCTTCCATTAGTCCAGCACCAGTAAATACCAATTGATATTTCTGATTCAGAAATTTCTATCGTAAAAATGTACGAGATGGCAATGCCATGAAAAATATTTGCGCTGAGTTAAGTGCTCTAACCCCACCCCAAAACACTGAAAAATTCAGCTACGACTATGTTGCCGAAGGCCGTCTAACACGTCTTGTAGGTATGACCCTAGAAGCTGAAGGCTTGCGTACAAGTCTTGGGCAAACTTGTCAGATCATTAATCAATCAGGTGTCGAGATTGAAGCTGAAGTGGTTGGCTTTAATGGACAAAAAGTTTACTTGATGCCGATTACGCATTTTGCCGGTGTTGAGCCTGGCGCGATTGTTCGTCCGGTCACCCAGGCTGCTCAAATTCCAATTGGCGATGAGATGCTAGGGCGGGTAATCAATGGTATTGGTAAACCTATCGATGGTCATGGGCCGCTGCGTGCAAAAGATCGCCTAAAGTTACTCCCTGAAATTATTAATCCTCTCTCACGGGATCCTATTAAAGAGCCAATGGATGTCGGAATCCGAGCGATCAATGCTTTGTTGACAGTGGGGCGAGGGCAGCGTTTAGGGCTTTTTGCAGGCAGTGGCGTGGGTAAAAGTGTGCTGCTCGGTATGATGACGCGTTTTACTAACGCCGATGTGGTTGTGGTGGGTTTAATCGGCGAGCGTGGTCGAGAAGTTAAAGAATTTATTGATCACAGTTTGGGTGAAGAAGGGCTCAAACGAGCCGTAGTGGTAGCCTCACCTGCTGATGATGCGCCATTGATGCGCCTGCGGGCCTCGGAACTTTGTTGCCGTGTGGCTGAGTATTATCGTGATCAAGGTAAAAATGTATTGTTGCTGATGGATTCACTGACTCGCTATGCCCAAGCCCAGCGCGAGGTTTCCTTAGCTGTCGGCGAGCCGCCTGCTACCAAAGGATATCCGCCGTCAGTATTCGCCAAACTACCGCAATTAGTTGAACGAGCTGGCAATGGTGAAGCAGGCGGTGGTTCAATTACGGCATTTTACACAGTACTGACCGAGGGTGATGATTTACAAGATCCGGTGGCCGATTCGGCGCGAGCTATTTTGGATGGACATATCGTCTTATCGCGCCGCTTGGCAGAAGAAGGGATTTATCCGGCTATTGACGTGGAGGCTTCTATCTCAAGAGCGATGCCGAATATTGTCGCGCCTGAGCAATTACAAAAGATGCAGGCCTTTAAGCGTCTATTGGCAATTTATCAAGAGAACAAAGATCTGATTAGCATTGGCGCCTACCGCCCGGGCAGTAATCCCGAGGTAGATTTGGCTATTGATAGAGCACCAAAATTGCGCCAGTTTGTGTGTCAGGGCATGAACGAAGCGGTGGGCTATAATTCGGCCCGCACTATGTTAGATGAGGTATTGTCAGTGTCAGAGGCAAACGCGGGTGGCTAAATTGCGTAGCAAACGTTTAGCCATTGTATTGAGTCTAAACCAAAAAGAGCTGGACACGATTGGTCAGCAGCTGTCGCAGCACCAAGAAAAGCTGGCCCAAGAGCAGGATAAGCTAAGCCAGCTAGAAAGCTATCGAGATGAGTATTTATCATCGGTTCGTTCGCTAAGACAAACCGATGTGCAGAGTATGCAGCGGCAAAGAAATTTTATTCAGAGGATGCAATTGGCCTGTGATCAGCAGGGTGCAATGGTTCAAAAGGTCAATGAACACTGCGAAGCCATCATGGAGTTGTGGCATCAGCAAAACCAGAAGATCAGTAAGCTGGAAGATCTGATTGCACGTTATCTTAAGGAAGAGCAAGCTCTTGTTGATCAGCAAGAACAAAAGCTCATTGATGAATTGAGTACTCAGAAGGCGTCACGGAGAATGTCGGCAGGGTAAACCTTGTAGCGATAAATACTTGTCCTAAAGGGTTAGGCTCGTTAAAGTGATGGCGTAGCTTTGCTAATCAAGGCGCAAATCTATCCAGGGCGGGAGTAGGAACATGGTGGCGGTGCTAAATGAACATCTGCTGAACGAATTACGTGATTTAATGGGCGAAGATTTTAATTTGCTTATTGATACCTACCGTTCTGACTCTGACTTCCGTCTTAAAAAAATTCAGGAGTCCATTGCGGCTTCAGAATTTTCCGATGTAGTAAGTGCCGCCCACAGCCTCAAGGGCAGTAGTGCAAATATTGGTGCTTTAACTATGGAAGAGCTATGCCACCAGCTGGTATTAGCAGGCAGGGAGGGTGACCAAAGTTCAATGACTTATTTGTTGCCTAAACTTAAAACCGAGTTCGAACATATACGCGCCTACTTTTCTGACATCCCGTCGCAGTAATTAGCCTAATCAATAATAAACTTCTTTAATACTTCGCTAACTTAGTCGGTTTTAATCGCTAAGGAATTCTGGCATCGGAATTGCAAATCCATTCAGCTAATAGCCGTGCTTACTCATAAATCACCCGGTTCGCGCTATAAATCATAAATGCGGTAGCGTTTTTCGTGCTCTGAGTGCTTCGAGCCTCAGATGCAGGCAAAAACTTGCCGCTGTTGAATCAATAGGAAATGAAAATCCATGCCAGCGACAACAAGTGATCTTCTTCTGAATAGTCTGTCATCGGTCAACCCGACGCCAAAGAACTCGTCTCGACAAACAGCTGGTACGAGCTTCTCTGAGCACTGGGCTGCGCAATCTCAGTTAGGGCAACAGACAGGCAGTGCCAGCGCTTCTGAGTTAGGAGAAGGGCCTGATTATTCGCGCCGCCAAGCCAATGATAACTCTAGAGATAAAAGTGATTCGGCTAATAGTAGCAGAGAATTGGACCACTCCCGAAATCGCAGCAACCATCGGCAGGACGTTTCGTCCAGTCGACGAGACAATGATCGCGCTGACAATCACCGGGCGCAGCCTGCTCAAGAAAAGCCTGATGGGGCTGTTGGAAGATCGGAAAAGCTGAATCGTTCAGAAGAAACCGAGCGCGGCACAGAGAGCGGAGCGGGCAAGCCAAACGAAACAAAAAGTGAACCCCAGTCAAATGAAGTGCCGTTAGTGCCTGATGAGACAACATACGGCGATATGAGTTCTGAGGAAAAATTTATTCTGGCCTTGCTTGGGGTGTCGATTCCTGAGTCCTCGGTCGAATCTGATACTATGACTACTAGCGATGAATTGCCCACTGGAGAAGATCTAGGGTTGGATTCGGGGGCTATATTATTTTCTGGTGAAAATACGGAAGTAGAGCTTGATGCCGAGGCGCTTGCGGTGGTTGAACTGCCAGATGATCAGCCGCTTACTGAAGAATCACAAACAGGGGATTTGATCCTAGATGACTCTTCGCTTTTACAAGCCGCAGCACCTGCAGCAACTGTTCAGGCTTCTGAAACAAACAGCGTCAAAACCATTGATGCGGAGCTGGCGGCTAAGCTAGCAAGCATAAACCGGCAGAATCAAAGCTCATCCATTTTGCCAGAGACCAGCAACAACCCAACGGAAGAGGGTGCTGAGGAACTAGCGTCTGACTTGAGTCTGTCTACCGTAAGCGATCCAAAACTAAAAAGCGCGAGTGCTGAGCTGGCGCCGATTTCAAAATTAACCACTAATCAGCTATTTAAGGAAGTATCAAGTGCCCCGAGTGCTAGCGCATATGGAGAAAGCACGGGTGTGAGCCATAGTCAAAGCCTAGGCCGAACCAGCGGTATGGAGCATAGTTTTCAGTTACAGCGCGGAGCCGATGTACAAGGTCGCAGTACCATGCAATCTGATATTGCTCAGCCCCAGTGGAAAGCTGAAATAGCTGAAAAGGTCGCCTGGTTCTCAGCTAGAAATATATCCAAAGCGGAAATACGTCTTGATCCTCCTGAGCTGGGAAGCTTGCAGATCAAAATTCAATTAAATCAGGAGCAGGCCCAGGTTAGTTTCAATAGCCCCCATGCCAGTGTGCGCGAAGCGTTGGATCAAAGCTCAAGCCGTTTGCGTGAAATGTTTCAAGAACAAGGCTTGAACCTTGCGGATGTAAACGTTGGCGGTGAAGGCGCGCAACAGCATTCTGAGGGTGACTCTGGTGGTTCGCGCGCAGCTTTTGATGATGATTTGGTCGAAACTGAAGCGGTTCAGCAGCCTTTGCGGCAGTCGCTTTCTCTGGTGGATTCGTATGTTTAAGTGCCATATTGGCGCTGTGTTTGTTTAATTTAACCGTCTCCAAAGCTCCTTCAGTAGCCTCCTTGTTAGCGATACCTCTGACTTGCTAGCAGGGGGCTTCTCAATTCCTTAATTGCCATCAAAGCCAGACTTCAGATTGCACATAAAAGCACAATCGACGCTGATATATGCTCATTGAACTATGCTGAAAGAGAGTAAGAAGCCCTAGGCAAAATAATGGCACGGCTCTTGCTCAACTATATGCGTAATCCAAGAAGTGACTGGAAATTGACGGAGAGCCCATGGCTGAAGAAAACGAATCCTCTGGCGGCGGAAAAAAGAAACTCATCATCTTTATTGTGTTGGGCTTGGTATTGATTGGCGCCTCAGTCGGTGGAACCTTGTTTGCATTGGGCTTCTTTGATGAAGCAAAGACAGAACAAACAGAAGAGGGTGAAGGTGAAGGCGAAGAAAATTCAGAGGAGGCTGAGGAAGGCGAAGAAGGCGATGAAATGGAAGCCGCTGAGCCGACTCCGTCGGCCATCTACTTGCCGCTCAAGCCTGCCATTATCGTAAATTTTGAAGCGCGTGGGCGTCAGCGTTACCTTCAGGCTGAGGTGACCTTAATGATGCGTACTGATCAGGCTCTATCTGCTGCAGAGCTGCATATGCCGATGATTCGCAACGCCTTGGTGATGCTGTTCAGCGGACAGATCTATGAAGAGTTGCAAACACCAGAAGGCAAAGAGCTGGTACGTCAATTGGCGCTGGAAGAAGTTCAAACCATGATGGACAGAGAAATTGGTGAGCCTGGCGTCGAGCAGGTTTTGTTTACCAACTTTGTTATGCAATAAATCATCAGCGAGCAGCGAGTGTATTCATAATGCAAGATTTACTCTCACAAGACGAAATTGATGCCTTATTGCATGGTGTTGATGATGGCGAAGTCGAGACCGAAGTCGAGGTTGAAGAAGGCGATGTTGTCCTCTATGACTTAACCGCACAAGACCGCATTGTTCGCGGTCGAATGCCATCGCTTGAGATGATTAATGAGCGTTTTGCGCGTTATACCCGGATCAGTGTTTTCAATCTCTTACGCCGATCCGCAGAGGTTTCTGTTGGCGGCATGCAAACCATGAAGTTTGGTGAGTATGTTCATACGCTGTACGTGCCAACCAGTCTGAATATGCTTAAGTTCCGCCCCTTGCGCGGCACTGGTCTTATTATTCTCGATGCCAAGCTGGTCTTTAAATTGGTGGATAACTTCTTTGGTGGTGATGGGCGCCACGCCAAAATTGAAGGGCGAGAATTTACCCCAACTGAGCTGCGTGTAGTGCAGATGGTGGTAGATCAATGCTTGATGGACCTAGCGGAAGCCTGGCGAGCCGTTATGCCGGTAGAGCTTGAGTTCTTAAACGCCGAAGTAAACCCGGCGATGACCAATATTGTTGGCCCGAATGAAATCGTTGTGGTGAGTAAGTTTCATGTCGAGCTGGATGGTGGTGGTGGTGAAATGCACATCACTATTCCTTACTCAATGCTGGAGCCGATCCGAGATCTGTTGGATAACAGCGCTCAAAGTGAAGCGGATGAAACTGATTCGCGTTGGGTGAAATCCATGCAGTCAGAGGTATTACAAGCCAGCGTTAACTTAGAGTGTGACATTGTTAGAAAGTCTCTATTACTGAGGGACGTGATGGATTTAAAACCTGGCGATGTTATCCCAATTGAACTGCCCGAAGAGCATGTGGTGACGGCGAATGGTGTGCCGGTTTTTCGCAGCACTTTGGGGCAATCGCGGGGAAATCTCTCTATGCGCATTGAAGGTGTTGTTGAGAATAAAGACGAAGAAACGGCAGACTTGTTGCGCATTGCTGGGGTAAGCACTGCAAGTGAAGAATTTAGTGAAGATCTTAATAAGGCTTCAGCCTAAGCGTAAAACAGGCAAATTGCCTAAGAGGTGGAGAAAACCATGAGTGATGACGATCAGAATGATTCGGGTGATGTAAATCAGGACGACATGGCTGATGAGTGGGCGGCGGCAATGGATGAGGCCGGCGAAACAGGCGGTGATGTTGAAGATGATTGGGCTGCGGCAATGGCAGAAGCGGGTGTCAGTGAAGAAGAGGCTGAGCCAGAACCTGAGCCTGCAGCTGACCCTATGCCATTACAGGATTTTTCGGCGCCCGCTGGTGGCTCGGCAGAACAACCAGACTTGCAAGTGGTTCTGGATATTCCCGTTTCTATGTCAATGGAGGTAGGCCAAACATCTATATCCATTAGAAACCTATTACAGCTGACCCAAGGCTCAGTGATTGAACTCGATCGTTTAGCCGGAGAGCCCTTAGATGTCTTGGTTAACGGAACCTTGATTGCTCACGGTGAAGTTGTGGTGGTCAATGAGAAGTTTGGCATTCGGATGACCGATGTAATCAGTCCACAAGAAAGAATAGCGCGTCTGCGATAGTAACTATCGGATGCGATTGAAGGAGTTTCAGAGATGAATTTCGCAAGTAACAAGTTTGGTCTTCAAATAAAGCTGTTTTGTACGATTTCTTGTGCACCGATATTGGCGCTTGCGGAACAAGCTGCTGTCGAGCAGCCAATTGCTAATATGCCCAGTGCCTCAACTCAACTACTGCAGGTATTTGTTGCGCTTGGATTTGTTCTTGCGATTATTTATGCCTTGGCATGGTTTCTAAAGCGTTTTTCGAACCAAAGTAGTCTCTCGGCCAGCCCGATCAAGGTGCTAAACAGTACCAGTATGGGGACCCGAGAAAAACTAGTGCTGGCGGAAGTTAATGGGCAGCAAATCTTGCTGGGTGTCACAGCGCACTCGATTAACGCTTTACACAGCTTTGAGCAACAGAGTATCCCTGAGCGCGTAGTAGAAAATCCAGAAGCTGTGGTTGATTTTAAGGCTAAGCTGGCGGGTTTAATGGCAGTCAATAAAAAGCCTGTTTAGGGCAGGATGAGCAACAAAGCCGGTAGAACTGATATTTACAAAGAGCTGCTATTTTAAAAGATTCACTATGCTAAAACAGATCCTAGACCGACTAATTCAACAAGCGCTGCCATTGTGTCGACTATGTGTATTGGTTTTTACAATGTCACTCGCTTGTGTAGGGCTGAGTGTTGCACAGCAAAGCGAAGAAACTTCACTGCAAGGTTCCGACGTGGCCACAGTGGCGCAAATCGCCAGTGAAGAGCTTAAAAGCAGTGAGCCTAGCGCGGCTAATATTCCACTCAAATCGATCCCAGGCTTACCTGCCTTAACCGTTACTACGAACCCAGATGGTAGTGAAGACTATACGGTAAGCCTACAGATCCTGGCGATCATGACAGGGCTTACTCTGTTGCCAGCACTGCTGATGATGATGACTTCTTTCACTCGCATCATCATTGTTTTTGCTATTTTGCGACAAGCTTTGGGCTTGCAGCAGTCGCCTTCGAATCAAATCTTAATTGGTTTGTCATTGTTCTTGACCATGTTCATTATGACGCCGGTGTTTGAGGTGGTAAATGAGCAAGCCTTACAGCCCTATATCGAAGAGAAGATGACTTCTCGTCAAGCATTGGAAGCGGCAAGAGAGCCGATTCACCAGTTTATGCTGGCGCAAACTCGTGAGTCTGATATTGATTTGTTTATGCGAATTGCGCAAAAGCCACCAGTGGCTACGCCTACCGAGATTCCATTGAATATTCTCATTCCGGCCTTTGTCACCAGTGAGCTAAAAACCGCTTTCCAGATTGGATTTATTATTTTCATTCCGTTCTTGGTTATCGATATTGTTGTAGCCAGTGTCTTGATGGCCATGGGTATGATGATGTTATCACCGCTGATTATTTCATTGCCGTTTAAAATTATGCTGTTTGTGCTGGTCGATGGCTGGGCGATGCTTATTGGCACCTTAGCTGCCAGCTACGGATATTGAGGAGCTTACTATGACCCCTGAGCTCGTAATGGATATACTTGGTGATGCGCTCTACTTAATTGTGTTAATCGTTTCTGTCATTGTAGGGCCGAGCTTGGCAGTTGGCCTTTTGGTTAGCATGTTTCAGGCCGCCACGCAGATTAACGAACAAACCTTGAGCTTTTTACCTCGATTACTGATCACACTTGCGACAATCATGGTGGGTGGTAGTTGGTTAATTACCAAGTTTACTGATCTTTTTGATCGTCTTTTTACCAATATTCCCTTGATGATTGGCTAAGCTGTGGAGGTTATTAGCGAACAGCAGATCCTTCAGTTTGTTGGCCAGTATATTTGGCCGCTGACTAGAATAAGTGGTGTGTTGTTGGCTATGCCTTTGATTGGCGCGAGAGTTGTTCCTGCCAGAGTTAGATTGGCTTTGGCCTTCGCGCTGGCTGTTTTGGTCACGCCGCTTTTACCTCCAATGCCCGAAGTTAAACTGATGTCCTTGCAGATGATGGTGATCAGCATGCAGCAGCTTGTCATCGGTTTGGCGATGGGTTTTTCACTGCAGGTGTTTATGCAGATCTTTGTCTTAGGTGGCCAAGTAATTGCGGGAAAATTAGGTCTAGGTTTCGCGGCCATGAATGATCCTTCTACTGGCGTTAGCATACCCTTAATTTCTCAGTTCTATTCGATTACCGTGACTTTGTTGTTCTTTGCCGTTGATGCGCATTTATTGGTTATTGAGGCATTAACCGCCAGTTTTTATTCAATCCCAATTGGAACTGTAGGGCTAGATCGACAGGCTATCTTAATGATTATCGGATTGGGCAGCTGGATGTTCAGTTCATCCTTAGTCATCGCTTTGCCCTTGTTAACCGCCTTATTGGTAGTGAATTTAGCTTTTGGTGTGATGGGGCGAGCGGCACCTCAAATGAATATTTTTGCTGTTGGCTTTCCCTTAACCTTGGTATTTGGCTTATTTCTAATGTGGGTGTCCCTTGTTAGCTTCTTGCCAAATTTCAATACTTTTATGTATGAGGCTTTGCAGTTTTTGCAAAACCTCGTACAGAACCCTTAATTTCTTTCTGGAGGCAGCGACAGTATGGCTGAAGATTCCAGTCAGGAAAAAACAGAGGAACCCACGCCCAAACGGCTGGAAAAGGCCCGGGAGGAGGGCCAGGTTCCGCGATCGCGTGAACTGACAACTTCGGTGTTGCTATTGGGTGGCACTATTTGTTTGTTTATGTTGGGTGGCTATATTACCGAGCGTATGGAAGCTATTATGCGCTTCAATTTAAGCTTGGATCGTAATGTTGTCTTCGATACAAACTTGATGTTCACCCAGCTAGGTGAATCTATATACGATGGTTTGTACATCCTTGTTCCCATTTTTTCCGTGTTGGCCTTAGCCAGTATTATTGGTCCGATTTCCTTAGGTGGTTGGTTGTTCAGTGCCAAATCACTAGCGCCCAAAGGCAGTCGCATGAACCCCTTGTCGGGCTTAAAGCGTATGTTTGGCGTTAAAGGATTGATGGAACTACTTAAGAGCGTTGGTAAAGTATCGGTTATTCTTATTCTTCTTATCGTTATATTACTGGCGCAACAAGAAGATATTTTGCGTTTGGCATACCAGGACGTAAATGTAGCCCTCGAAAACTCCATGGTCTTGTCTGGGATTGCAGCCATTATCTTGGCGGCTTCCACCATTCTTATTGCCATTGTCGATGTTCCTTTTCAGATATGGGATAACTCCCGCAAGCTGAAGATGTCAATGCAGGAAATTAAGGATGAGATGAAGGACTCTGAGGGTAAGCCGGAAGTTAAGGGTAGGATTCGACAGCTGCAGCGCGAAATGGCTCAAAATAGAATGATGTCGAATGTGCCAGAGGCGGATGTAGTTATTACTAACCCAACTCACTTTGCCTGCGCCTTAAAATACGACCCCAATAATATGGCTACACCTGTTTTGCTTGCCAAGGGCGGCGATAATATAGCCTTTAAGATTCGTGAAATTGCCAAGGCCAATGGCGTTGAAATTATTGAATCTCCCCAGTTGGCAAGGGCGATTTTTTACACCACCGAAATTGACGATGCAATTCCTGCTGGCCTCTATATGGCGGTTGCGCAAGTATTGGCCTATGTCTTTGGCTTGAGAAACTTCCGACGCGGTCAGGGTGAAAGGCCAATGTTCCCAAAAGATGTGCCGATTCCGCCAGATATGCGTTACGACAAATAAAATCACTATCCAAATAGCCTTTCTGGCTGTGGGGGCTAGCCCTGATGGGGTAGAATTCTTGTTGTGATATTCAGTTGCGATATTTACCCTTTCGGTGCTGGCAGTATTTGATAGTTTGCCCGCCTATCGACAAGACCCCATGAATCGCCCTAAAAAAAGTAAACAAAAGGCATCTTATGTTTCGCATCAGCTCAGTTATTGTCATCTTATTAATACTCTATTTTTGTTTCTGGCCGGTTCCGGTCGAGCCAATAGCTTGGCAAGCGCCTAAGGATCCTGGTTATCAGGAGATCTTTGAACAAAACCATAAACTTGCGGATCTAGAACATCTTGATATTGCTAAAGAACACGGCCCAGAGGATATGGATGCCGATGTGGAAGGAGCGATTTACGCCTCTGTTCATAGCGGTTGGGTCCTAAAAAAAGATCGAGGCTCGAACAGCTTTAAGCGCTGGGTGGATACCAAGGGTCGTCCATTGGGGATGGACTTTGATAGTGCTGGTAATTTGGTTGTTGCCGATGCCTATCGCGGTTTGCTGAGCATCGCAAAGGATAAAACCATCACGGTATTGACTGATCATATCGGCGATAGCCCAATTCTTTACGCCGATGATGTTGATATCGCGCCAGATGGCAAAATGTACTTCTCAGATGCATCTGTGCGTTTTGGTGCTGAAGTAAACGGCGGTACTTATGAGGCGAGCTTGCTCGATGTGATGGAACACTCGCGCTCGGGTAGAGTATTAGTTTATGACCCTGCAGATAAGAGCACCAAACTGCTTGTCGATGGATTAAGCTTTGCCAATGGCATTGCGATGGACCCAGCAGGGGAATTTATACTGATCAATGAAACCAGCGAATACCGTATTCATAAATACTGGATTGCGGGTGAAAGAGAAGGGCAGATGGAAGTCCTTATCGATAACCTACCTGGATTCCCGGACAATATCGTAACGGGGCAAGGTGGCCGTTTTTGGTTTGGTTTAGTCTCTCCACGCTTGCCCATTGTAGATGCTTTGGCCGATAAGCCTTGGCTGCGTAAAATGGTTCAACGCTTTCCTGCATTTGTAAGGCCGGCCGCGAAGTTTTATGGTCATGTTGTGGCGATAAACTCAGATGGCGAAGTTCAGGTTTCGCTGCAAGACCCAAGCGGCAATTATCCTGTTACCACAGGCGTTTTGGAAACTGATGATTATTTATACATCAGCAGTTTAATGGCGCCGGTTGCTGCCAGAGTCGAAAAGCGTGTCGACTTATTGGCACATAAAGGTACCGTGCAATAATCGACCAGTCAGACACTTTCTTGTTTGCCATAGAGATTTTCCAAAAGCCCGCTAGAGTCACTATTTAGCAGGCTGTTGAAAAACGTTTTCGAGGCAGTCAGCGCTAGGCAAAAACAAGCGAAAAAGCACAGTTTATATGTAATAAATGAGCATTTTGAGCTTGTTTTTAACAACGCGATGGCAACGCAGATAGTTTTTCAATAGCCTGCTAGCGGGCTTTTTTATTAGGTGGCAAAAATATTCCGCCCTGCGGCAATTTCGGTACACTTCTTGCGATACTCAATATTCAATCCATTTGAGTGTCAAAAAGCCGAATTATGCAGTTACCCAGTTTCGCCGATATCAGAGCCTTACCGCAGCAGTTCGATCGCGATACCGCCATCCACCAGGCGCGCAGCCTAAGCCAGGGTAACCTTGGTGTGCCACTGTTGTTGTTGATGCTGCTGGGCATGATGATTCTTCCGTTGCCGGCTTTTTTACTGGATTTGTTTTTCTCTTTTAATATCGCCTTGTCTATCGTGGTTTTATTGGTGGGTATCTATACGTTACGCCCCTTAGATTTCGCGGTGTTTCCTACCATTCTGTTGGTCGCCACCCTAATGCGCCTAGCGCTGAATGTGGCCTCTACTCGTGTCGTGCTGTTAGAAGGCCACAATGGTGGTGATGCGGCCGGTAAGGTGATTCAAGCCTTTGGTGAGGTGGTTATTGGTGGTAACTACGCGGTTGGTTTAATCATCTTTATCATTTTGATGATTATTAACTTCGTGGTGGTAACCAAGGGTGCTGGTCGAATCTCCGAAGTGAGTGCGCGTTTTACCTTGGATGCCATGCCGGGTAAACAAATGGCTATTGATGCTGATTTAAATGCTGGTTTGATCGATCAAGATCAAGCGCGCATTCGACGCGAAGAAGTTGCGGGTGAAGCCGACTTCTACGGGGCAATGGATGGTGCTAGTAAGTTTGTTCGTGGTGATGCAGTTGCTGGCATTCTAATTCTTGTTCTCAATGTTGTAGGTGGTCTTATCGTTGGCATGGCGCAGCATGAGCTGAGCTTTGCTGAGGCCGGTGAAAAATATGTATTGCTGACCATCGGTGATGGTTTGGTTGCCCAAATTCCTTCGCTGCTTTTGTCTACATCGGCCGCGATCATGGTCACCCGAGTTAACAGCTCTGAAGATATGCGTAGCCAGGTGATGGGGCAGATGTTTGACTCCCCCAAGGCTCTGGGCGTGGCGGCGGGTGTGTTGTTTTTGATGGGATCGATTCCTGGCATGCCACATTTCTCCTTTTTAAGTCTGGCCTTTGTGACTGGTACCGTGGCGTTTTTTATTCACAAGAGAAACACTGCCACAAAAGAGGGGGGCTCTGAGTCTACTGCTCGTTCTGCAGCACCAGCCTCGGCTGGGCAGGCTGGCGCTGGCGAATTGGTTCCTGTTGCTGGCGCTGTAGAGCCACCTGATATTAATGAAGAGATCAGCTGGGACGATGTGGTGCCTGTTGATGTGGTTGGCTTAGAGGTGGGCTATCGAATTATCCCATTGGTAGATACCAACCAAAATGGCGAGCTCTTGGGCCGTATTAAAGGTGTGCGTAAAAAGCTTTCTCAAGATGTCGGCTTTTTGATTCCTTCGGTGCATATTCGGGATAATCTAGACCTGAATCCAACCGCCTATAAAATTTCCCTAATGGGTGTCACTTTGGGTGAGGCAGAAGTCTATCCAGATTCATTCTTGGCCATCGACCCGGGTCAAGTTTTTGGCAAGCTAGAAGGTATTCAAACCCAAGACCCGGCCTTTGGTCTCGATGCGGTATGGATCGAAGAGTCCAAGAAAGATCACGCTCAAACCATGGGTTATACCGTGGTCGATGCAGCCACGGTTATTGCCACCCATTTAAATCAGATTCTACAAAAGCATGCTTATGAGCTATTAGGGCACGAAGATGTACAGAAGTTGCTGGATATCTTGAGTGAAAAGTCGCCCAAACTCGCTGAGGAATTGGTTCCCAACACCATTAGCTTGAACGTGCTTCTAAAAGTACTGCAGGGGCTTTTACAAGAAGGTGTATCCATTCGTGATATGCGCAGTATTGCCGAAGCGATCACCGCCAATTCTGATAAGAGTCAAGATCCCGTCGCTCTAAAAGCGGCGGCTAGAATCTCTTTGGCTCGCCAAATCGTGCAAGGCCTTGTGGGCTCTGAGCCAGAGCTGCCTGTTATGACTTTAGATCCACAGTTGGAACAGCTTTTGCTTGGTTCTGTACAGCAGGCACAAAAATCTGGCAACGATGATGGAGCGTTTATTGAGCCAGGTTTAGCAGAGCGTCTACAGCAAGCTCTGATTAATGCAGCACAGCAGCAAGAGCTGGCGGGCAAGCCCATCATTCTTTTAGTCGCTGCACCGCTTAGAGAATTGATGGTGAAATTTAACCGCTTCTCTGTGCCAGAAATGCGTGTTTTGGCTTATACCGAAATACCAGATAACAAACAGATTACGATTGAAATGGCCGTCAGCGTCGATGGCCCATAGATCGCAATTCACGATTAACCCGATGCTTCATTTGGCTGGGTGAGTAGGAGAGTACAATGCAAGTAAAGCGTTTTGTTGCAGCAGATATGAGACGTGCTTTGGAACTGGTGCGCCATGAGCTGGGCCCGGATGCCGTTATTCTTTCCAATCACCGCAATGAAAAGGGTGTAGAGGTGATGGCCTCATTGGAGCTGCCGCAAAAGCCAGCTCCAACTCCCACTAAACATCTACAGGATTCCCCTGCTGCCAATTACGATTTGCCGATGGCGAGCGATCAAGCTTGGCAGCAGCAAATGAACGGACAGCAGCTAGCGCAGCAAATGACTGGCGCCAGCATGGTGAGCGAACAAGCGCCTACGCGAGGTCAGGCCTCTGGTAAAACCCAAGAAGAGTTGGCTCAAGAGGTTGCCTCAGCGCGCGATAAAATGTTGGCGGCACGCCAGCGAGCTGAAACACAGGCTAGCAGAAACCAACGCCCCCAAGGGAGCGCGCAGCCAAATATTGCAGCTGTTAATGCCGTGGCCAGTGGCCCAGCAATTAACCATGCCAATAATGTAAACCCAAGTGAGGTGGCGGCACATTGGCAAGGTGGAAACACAGCCCAAGCAATGCCGCAGCCTCAATTACAAGTCGATCAGTACCCATTGCATAGCAATGTGCCGCATTCGCAAACCCGAGTGGATCATCGCGCAATGCAGGGCGAACTGCGCGCCCCTTCACATCCGGCTCCTGTTCAACCTCAGGCGATGGATGTTGATGACAAGATGAAACTGTTGATGTCTGAACTTTCGGATATGCGCAGTTTATTGGAAGAGCAGATCGCGCAAACCACTCATCAAAGTGGCGTCAAAAACCCAGTTGAAGATGCGGTACGTAGCCGTTTAGAAAAGTTAGGTTTGAGTCAGGGCGTTAGCAAACAGCTGCTAAATCGTTTGAGCCCAGGCCAAAGTATTTCAGATAGCTGGAACGAGGCGTTGTCCCATCTAACCCAGTCTATTCCCGTTTTGCCTAAAGATATTACGGAGCAGGGTGGTGTATTTGCCTTTGTTGGTCCAACCGGTGTGGGAAAAACCACCACCGTTGGAAAATTGGCAGCCCGCTACGTGATGAAGCATGGCCCGGAACAGGTGGCCTTGATCACTACCGATACTTATCGTATTGCTGCACATGATCAGCTACGTGCCTTAGGGGCGATTCTAAAAGTGCCTGTTAAAGTGGTTGAGGAAGATGAAAGTCTTAAGGACGTTATCGATAGCTTTAAACAGCGTTCCTTAATCCTGATTGATACTGCAGGTTTCCGTCATGGTGATCCAATGTTGCATCAGCAGCTCGCCTTGGTGCAGCAACACCGAGCTGTGCGCAGTTATTTGGTGATGGCGGCCAATAGCCAATGGCAAATGCTAAAAGCATCAGCCCATGCCTATGCTGGACGCGGTTTAAGTGGCGCGGTACTGAGTAAGTTAGATGAGACGACAGGTTTGGGTGAAGCCTTAAGTGTGGTGATCGAACATGATTTACCGCTTGCCTATAGCACCGATGGACAGAATATTCCGCAGGATATTGCTGTTGCTAGAAGCCAACATTTGATTTCATCGGCATTAGAACTTTCGGAAATGGATTCGCGACTGCTTAAACAGTCGGTGGAATTTTAATCAACAAAATACTGGCTTCGGAAAACTTTAATTTTTTTGGCCAAACGGCAGGATAAATGGAAATAGCCAACTATACTTAATGAGTTATTCCATATTCCCGCTAGATACAGGAGCGAATTATCCCATGAGTTATGGTCGACCGGTTCAAGTGATTGCAGTGACCGGAGGTAAAGGTGGGGTTGGAAAGAGTAATATCTCTGTTAACCTAAGCATTGCCTTAGCTGAACTGCATCGCCGGGTAGTACTTCTTGATGCCGACTTGGGATTGGCGAATGTGGACGTATTGTTGGGCTTAAAAGCTCAATACAATTTATCTGATGTGTTGTCAGGCGAGCGACGCCTAGCGGAGATAATGGTCCCCGGTCCAAGTGGTGTAGATATTGTGCCTGCCGCCTCTGGTGTGCAGCAGATGGCTACCTTAGGTGATCAAGAGCACGCCGCATTAATCAGGGCCTTCAGTGACATTGCCGACAATCTAGATGTCTTAGTGGTTGATACCGCTGCGGGCATATCAGATTCAGTGGTGAGCTTTGTGCGCGCAGCAAACGAAATTTTAGTTGTTGTTTGCGACGAGCCTTCGTCTATCACCGACGCTTATGCTCTCATCAAGTTGATGAATACCGAATATGGTACTTTCCGATTCCGCGTGGTTGCCAATATGACCCGCAGTAATCAGGAAGGTAGCAAACTATTTGCAAAGTTAAATGCAGTTTGCCAGCGCTTTTTGGATGTTTCTCTGCAGTACATAGGTCATATTCCCTTTGATGAAAATGTCCGTAAAGCAGTACAGAAGCAAACGCCTATCTTAGAGTATGCGCCTAGATCTAAGGCGGCCCAGGCAATTCGAACCTTGGCACAAAAAGTGGATGAACTTCCTCTGCCCAATAACCCAAGAGGGCATTTGGAATTCTTCGTTGAAAGGCTGCTCAATGTGGCAAACTCAGGATTTTAGAGATGGCAGTATCCGATAGCTTGGCAATGTACGGCCAGACACAGACACCTAGTGTCAATATTCGTGTAGAGGATTATGCGACTTTAGTTAAGCGTATTGCGCACCATATGATGGTAAGGATGCCGGCGTGTGTGCAGGTAGAAGACCTGATTCAGGCAGGCATGATTGGGCTATTAGAAGCCTCTCAAAAATACGATGCTTCACGTGGCGCTAGTTTTGAAACCTATGCCGGTATTCGAATTCGTGGTGCCATCGTTGATGAAATGCGCAAGGGCGATTGGGTGCCGAGGTCGGTACACCGTAATAATCGTAGAATTTCGGATGCGATTAATACCGTGGAGTCTCGCGAGGGACGCGATGCCTCTGATCAAGAGATTGCCGCTGAATTGGAGATGACGCTTGATGAGTATTACAGCGTCTTGAAAGACAATGCCAGCAGTCGCTTATTTAGCTTTGAAGAAGCCTTTGGTGGTGAAGATACTCGCATGAGCAGCGAGCAGACCAGCATGGCATTCATAGCGCCGCACGATAATATGCAGCGTGAAGGCTTAAAAGAATCCCTCGCCAAGGCAATATCTGAATTGCCTGAGCGAGAAAGAATGATCTTGGCGTTATATTATGATGAAGAGCTTAACTTAAAAGAAATTGGCCAGATCATTGGCGTAAGTGAATCTCGGGTCAGCCAAATCCACAGTCAAGCCACTGCAAGGCTTCGATCGAAGCTTTCTGACTGGCAAAAAAACGGCGCAAAGTAAAAGCGCCGGTTTTTTTGCGTTCTAGTGCCATTAAATTGTCATTAATGCTCGGTGTTTAGTTTCATTAATAAGTTTTCAGTAATAATTCCCTTCCTAAAAAAAGCAGATACAAACCATAAGTAATGCCCATTTCTTATGCGAATATTCCACAATCTGGCTAAATAAAGTGCTATTTAATTTAATTTCTAAAGAAATCCCAAATACGACCAATATAAGTACTTGAGTAAGCGTGGATTCTACAAATTCCAACACGTTAACTCGAGGTAATAAATTCGGACAAATATCGGACGCAACTGCGCAGATCGAGAATTACCAACTATCATCAAGTATATATTCACCGTTAGATGAGCCCGATTTTGGGCTGCCTGGAGGCTACATTGGATACCGATATGAAAATCCTAATTGTTGATGACTTTTCAACAATGCGTCGGATTATCAAAAACCTATTGCGTGATTTGGGGTTCAACAATACCCAAGAAGCTGATGATGGCATGACTGCCTTGCCCATGCTGAAAGCTGGCGGCATCGACTTTTTGGTTACAGACTGGAACATGCCTGGAATGACGGGCATTGATCTTCTGAAAGCTGTACGTGCTGACGACAATCTTAAGAGCTTGCCAGTACTTATGGTTACTGCAGAAGCTAAGCGTGAGCAAATTGTAGAAGCTGCGCAAGCAGGGGTGAACGGTTATGTTGTTAAACCTTTCACAGCGGCCGTTCTTAAGGAAAAGATCGATAAGATTTTTGAACGGGTCAATGGCTAAGCAATTCGCTGAGGACAGTCTATGAATACCCAATATATTGCCAGCCAATCAGACAGCTTTACTTGCGAACTACGTGAGTGCGCCAAGCTGCTTATCGAAAAGCTGGAATCAGATCAGATGGAAGAGGCGGGTCAGCTTATTCACGCCTTGATGGATGCGCGTGATCGACACCTGTTTACTTCAGTGGGCCGCCTAACGCGCGGCCTGCATAATGCTATAGTAAATTTTCATGTTGATGAGCAGTCAAACAATCAGCCAGCGCCTTTAGAAGGTACTGAAATTCAAGACGCTTCAGATCGTTTGCACTATGTCATTAAGATGACACAGCAAGCGGCCGATAAGACTATGGACAGGGTTGAAGCAACCGCTCCAGTGGCCGATCGCCTAGGTAGAGAAGCTGCTGAGTTACGATCAGAGTGGATGCGAATTAAAAGCCGAGAGATGTCGGCACAGGAATTTAACAAGCTCTACCCAAGAATGGATATGTTTCTGAGTCGCATGAGTGATGATGCGAATCTGATTAATTCTAACCTCCAGGGAATTATGATGGAACAGGAGTACCAGGACCTCACTGGCCAAGTACTGAATCGTGTGATGGCACTGATCAGTGATTTGGAAGGTGATTTGGTAGAGCTGATCAAGGTGGCGTCTCAAGTTGAAGATATCACTGGACTCATTCCAGATGATAATGCCCCAGCCGCAGTAGAGGCGAAGGCAGGTGAAGAATTGAGTGGACCACAGATCAATCCCGAGCAGACAGATGGTGTCGTTAGTAGTCAGGATGAAGTTGACGACCTACTGTCCAGCCTTGGATTCTAAGAGGTGAAATATGAGCTTTGGGGACGACGAAGAAATACTCCAGGATTTTCTTGTAGAAGCTGGTGAAATTTTAGAGCTACTTTCCGAACAATTAGTTGATTTGGAAAATAGCCCTGAGGATACCGATTTACTAAATGCCATTTTCCGTGGCTTCCATACCGTAAAAGGCGGTGCTGGATTCCTACAGATAGATGCCATGGTGGAGTGCTGCCATGTGACTGAAAATCTGTTTGATATTTTACGCAACGGAAAGCGCAAGGTATCACCAGCACTGATGGATGTGGTGCTGCAAGCACTGGATATGGTCAATCAGCAATTTGCCGAGCTGAGTGCAGGGCAAACGCCAAGCGCCGCTAGCCCGGAATTGTTAGAAGAACTTGGGAAATTAGCAACCCCTGAAGCTGAAGGTGAGGTCGCCGCTGAGGCGGCGCCTGCAGCTCCACCGGCTGCTGAGCCTGCCGCTGCTGCAACGCCTGTTGCCGAAGAGCCGGCCAAGGCAGCTACCAGTGATGAAATCACAGAAGAAGAATTCGATGCTCTGCTTGATGAGTTGGATGGCGCTAAAGCCAAGCCAGCCAGTGGTGGAAATGTCGATGAAATCATCAATTCTGATAACCCTGAAATTACCGACGCAGAATTTGAGGCATTATTGGATGGTCTGCATGGTGCAGCACCTAATCCATCGGCTGAAGCACCGGGGGCAGCTGCTGCATCGGCACCCGCAGCTTCAGCGGCGCCAGCATCAAGTGCTAGTGGTGAGGAAATTTCGGAAGCTGAGTTTGACGCTTTACTGGATAATTTGCATGGTAAAGGGCAAGGGCCGACGGCTAAGGCGGAATCAGCGCCGGCTGCTACAGAGCAGAAGGTCAGCAAAATCGAAGCGGCCAAGCCAAGTCCTAAAAAGCCAGAGCCTAAAGAGCCAGCTAAACCAGCTGCAAAAGCTAATGTCACCAACATAGCGAATGCGAAAAAAGCCAACGCTGGACAGAACGCACCGGCATCAGGTGAAGCATCGGTTCGAGTTGATACTCAGCGTCTAGATGAAATTATGAATATGGTGGGCGAACTCGTTCTAGTTCGCAATCGCTTAGTTCGAATTGGCGGTAAGTCGCAGGACGAAGCGCTATCAAAAGCTGTCGCTAACCTTGATGTGGTAACTGCCGACTTGCAATCTTCTGTAATGAAGACCCGCATGCAGCCAATTAAGAAAGTTTTCGGGCGATTCCCGCGTGTTGTTAGGGATCTAGCACGGAACTTGGGTAAAGAAATTAAATTAGAGCTGGTTGGTGAAGATACCGACCTCGATAAAAACCTAGTAGAAGCTTTGGCTGATCCATTGGTTCACTTGGTTCGAAATGCAGTAGATCACGGTATTGAATCACCAGAAAAGCGTGAGGCTTCAGGCAAAAGCCGAGTGGGTACGGTGACGCTGGCTGCGGAACAAGAGGGTGATCATATCTTATTGTCCATCACTGATGATGGCGGCGGTATGGATCCAGATGCCTTGCGTAAAAAAGCTGTTGAGAAAGGGCTTTACGATGAGGATTCTGCGGCACGTTTAACGGATGAAGAAGCATTTAACCTTATCTTTGCACCAGGCTTTTCTACCAAGGTAGAAATCTCAGATGTTTCTGGCCGTGGTGTGGGCATGGATGTGGTGAAAACCAAAATCTCCCAGCTCAACGGCTCGGTGGATATTAAGTCCCGCCTAGGTGAAGGCACTAGCTTGGTCATTAAGGTTCCGCTAACGTTAGCGATTATGCCTACCTTAATGGTAATGCTTGGAGATCAAACCTTTGCTCTACCTTTGATGAGTGTTAATGAGATCTTCCAGATGGATTTGACCAAAACCAATATCGTAGATTCGCAAGAGTGCGTCACCATTCGCGATAAGGCTGTGCCACTGTTTTATTTGAAGAAGTGGCTAGTTGAAGAAGATGTAGATCCTTTGGCTGAGTCACATGTGGTGATCGTCAGCGTGGGTACCGATCGCGTGGGCTTTGTTGTTGACCGATTGATAGGTCAGGAAGAAGTCGTTATCAAGCCGCTTGGTCAGATGCTACAAGGAACTCCAGGGATGGCCGGCGCAACGATTACCGGTGACGGTACCATGGCGCTTATCCTAGATGTGCCAGCCATGTTAAAGCGCTATGCCTAAAAGATTATTTGCCAGCATCGCTGGCAAATGTCTTGCTGTCGAATGATATAGAGAGCCAAGTCTGCCTCTGCCAACAGCTATTCAAGGAACGCGAGTTCCTTGCAAGCAGTTGCTACTTGGATTGATTGGGTCTGCTATAAGGGGAAGGGCGTAATGTCCGTTAAAGTACTAATTGTCGACGACTCTTTGTTTTTTCAAAACCGTCTGAAAGAAATGATTGGGGCGCACCCCGATATCGAAGTTGTTGCAGTGGCTAATGACGGCAAAGAAGCCGTGGCGAAAGCTGCTGATTTAAAGCCGGACGTGATCACCATGGACTATGAGATGCCTGAGATGGATGGCGTCACCGCGGTTCGTGAAATCATGGCCAACAATCCCATTCCCATTATTATGTTCTCTTCGCTTACTTATGAGGGCGCACAAGTTACTTTGGATGCCTTGTCGGCGGGTGCCGTTGATTTTATGGCAAAGAACTTTGCTGAGTTCTCGCGCGATTCAAGAAAGCTAAGTGCAACCTTGCAAGATCGTATTTTAGCGGTGGCTATGCGAGGAGACACGGCTGTCGCCAGTGCAGCGCCTGCAACTGGCTTTAACACTTCAGACAGCGCTTTTAAGAAGGCTGCGGCCAGCCAGGCACCCGCTCAGAAACCCGCAGTGGTAGTTATTGGTGCCTCGACAGGGGGCCCAGTAGCCTTGACCGAGGTTTTGTCCGCTTTGCCTGCAGATTTTTCGATACCCATAGTTTTAGTGCAGCATATGCCTGCTAACTTTACGATGGCTTTTGCTGAGCGATTAGATCGTGAATGCCAGATCAATGTTCGCCATGCTGAGCATGGCGTAAATATGGAGCCGGGCACGGCCTATTTAGCTCCAGGTGGTAAGCAGCTGCTTTTTAATAAATCTAATCCACTCAAGCTTGACGTAGTAGATGGCGACGAGTCTGTTAGTTATAAGCCATCTGTCGATCTGACATTTACTTCAGCATCTGAAGCATTTGCTAGTCGCTCTTTTGGTGTTGTTCTAACGGGCATGGGTAGTGACGGATGTGAGGGCGCTAGAGCGATTAAAAATCGTGGCGGTGTTATTTGGAGTCAAGATGAGGCCAGCTCCGTTATTTATGGTATGCCGATGGCAGTTGCCAGAGCCAATCTAAGCGATCATGTTTTGCCACTACACCAGTTTGCTTCGCAGTTATCAGAGGTTAGCTAATGGATTTATTAACTCTCATCGGGCTTGCCATTGGTACGGCAGCATTGCTCGGCGGGAATTTTCTTGAGGGCGGCAGCCTTCAATCATTGCTTAATGGTCCGGCCGCGTTAATTGTCTTGGGCGGCACCATTGGTGCAGCGGTTTTACAAACTCCACAGGCAAATTTGCAGCGGGCACTTCGCTTAGGCAAGAGAATCTTTATCGCCGATTACCCGGCTTTTGATAGCGGTATTAAGCAAGTCGTCAACTGGGCCGTTGTAGCCAGGCGTGATGGTTTATTGGGGCTGGAACCTTTAGCGGATAAAGAGAAAAACCGATTTGCTCGCAAAGCATTGCTGCTTTTAATTGATGGCAATAATACGCAGTCTATACGGCAAACTCTGGAAATAGACCTTATCGCTCAGGAGCAGCGGGATAACAATGCTGCAGGATTTTATGAGTCTATGGGGGGGTATGCGCCGACCATAGGGATCATTGGCGCGGTGATCGGCTTAATTCATGTCATGCAAAATTTATCCGACCCTGCTCAACTTGGCCCCGGAATAGCCGTCGCCTTTGTCGCAACTATTTATGGAGTTGCTTTTGCCAACTTATTTTTACTGCCCATTGCCAATAAGCTTAAGCAGTCGGTGAGTGCTGATTCGCTTTTCAAAGAATTGATTATCGAGGGTATTGTGGCCATCGCTGAAGGTGAGAATCCTCGCAGTATCGAACTTAAGCTGCAGGGATTCTTACCGCGTAATTGAGCGCGCGAGCAGGTGGCAATATGCGACGCAGACAAGCAAGTATCGAAGTAAAACAAGATCGCTGGATGGTTTCCTACGCCGATTTTATCACCTTGTTATTTGCCTTCTTTGTGGTGATGTATTCTATCTCTCAACTTAATGAAGCGAAGTACAAAGAGCTATCCACTAGTTTAAATGCGATCTTCACATCGCCGCCGCGCAACCCAGATCCTATCGCCCTGGAATCTTCTAATGGCTCAATAATACCAATCGAGCAACAAGGCGCCCGCTCGGCGAGTAGCAGCCCCTCTTTGGTGGCCGATCTAAATCAGATGGAAAGTGAACTTAGTAGTGAGTTTGCTGATTTAATCAATGATGAGCTTGTTGAGTTGGACAGCAATGAATTGTGGCTGGAAATAAAACTAAACTCGAATGTTTTATTTGCAAGCGCGAGCGCTGATGCCTCCGATGCAGCGAAATCCTTGTTTGAGCAGCTCGCCTTAAGATTGCGCGGCTACGACAATCAAATACAAGTGGAGGGCTATACCGATAATCAAGCAATTAGCTCCTTGCGCTACGCTAGTAACTGGGAGTTGTCTTCTGCAAGGGCCGCGGCGATTGTTAAATTGCTAATCAACTATGGTGTGCGGCCACAGAGATTGTCGGCGGTGGGTTATGGTGAATTTCAGCCGATAGCCGATAACAATACCGTAGAAGGCCGACAGCAAAACCGGCGTGTTGTTCTGATGATCTCGCGTCGAGCCCCGGAAAGGATTACCGTTAATGCTCGCACAGCTATGGAAATGGCCAGCAAAGATGGAAAAAGTTTCTTGAGTCAAAGCGAACTTAATAGAGCCGCTAGCCGTGCTTCGGCAATTGCCGAAATGCGGCAAATGGCCGAGCAGCGTTTGTTAAATGAGCTGGAAGCCGAAGCTGCTGCACAGGCACAAGAGCAAAGCTTGCCGCCGTTGATTCTTCAGCCACAAGCTACCGAAGAAGGTGTTCTCTATACCAATGATGAAATTCAGTAGGGCATTCTTTGCACCTAGTCCTAGTTTGGGATTTCAATTGTTGTTTTAAATGGTTGTCTCATCCCAGATTAACCATCTGTCTCATCCCTGCTGCTAATTTAAATATTGGTACAGGCCTTGCTCTAATCCCCATGTAATCCACGACGTATTTCCTGAATAGGGTGTTAGGTGGTTAATAGGCGGCCAAAGGGCAAGCTTTGGCCTATAGGGTGAAATGCAGGCGGCAAGTCATTACCGTCGTGGCAATGAGAGGATTCAATCATGCAAGTTTGGACCGTGGCCAACCAAAAAGGTGGCGTAGGCAAAACAACCAGTGCAGTAACTTTGGGTGGCTATGCTGCTCAGGCGGGTAAGCGCGTATTGCTGGTGGACTTAGATGCACAGGGCTCAATGAGCTGTTATTTTGGACTTAAGCCTCAATCGCTTCGTCAATCGTCGGCGGAGTTGATGAACCATGAGGGGCCGATTAGCCGAGACCTAATCAAAGATATTGTGGTGGAGCTCCCCTATGAGGGCTTAAGTTTGCTGCCATCTTCCCCAAGTTTAATTACCTTGGAGCGAACCTCACAGAATAAGCGCGGTTTTGGTCTGATATTAGGCCAGGTGCTCAGCTTGCTTGAAGAAGACTTTGATCTAGTGTTGATCGACTGTCCGCCGGCTCTAGGTGTGCTGATGATCAATGCCTTAGTCGCCAGTACTCGTTTGATTATCCCGGTGCAGGCTGAGTTTTTATCCTTACAGGGCTTTGCGCGTATGCAGCAAACCGTTGATATGGTGCAGCACTCATTAGATACGGTAATCGATAGGGTGGTTGTCCCAACTATGGTAGATCGCCGTACCCAGGCCTGCCAGCAGACAGTTAGATCGCTGCGCAATGAGTTCCCTGTTGACCTGTGGCCAGGGCATATCCCGATCGATACTAAGCTTCGTGATGCGAGTCGTCTGGGTGTACCAGCCAATTTGTATCAACCTTCAGCAAAGGGTGTACGGGCTTACGGTGCCTTGTATCGTTACTTAGAACAGCGGATTTCTAGCCAGCGTAGTGTTAGTAACGAAGATGAGCTGTACGCTAGCGCCGATAATGCAACAAAAGCTTATTGGGCTGAGGCTGTATAAATCTGAATTCCCGCCGATAACCCCCTTGGGTGGTCGTTTAATGTTCCGACCAAGGGGTGCACTTTTTCCAGTTTACTCCTGGCACAGAACCTGCAAACGACTATATTTAAAAACAGGTGCGTGAAATTTTTGACGCGAAATAATGCCTGTTGGGCCCAATGTGGCCAAAAATCGTATTGAGGGAGTCGAAATTATGTCGGCCAACGCCATTGATGAGAATGTAAATGATGATCCTACCTTGCAATGGGTGACTTTTAAGCTCGCCGGTGAGGTTTACGGGATCAACGTAATGCAGGTGCAAGAAGTCCTGCGTTATACCGAAATAGCGCCAGTTCCAGGGGCTTCAGAGTATGTTCTGGGAATCATCAACCTACGCGGTAATGTGGTAACTGTTATTGATACCCGTGAGCGCTTTGATCTTGATTCTACCGATATTACCGATAATACCCGTATTGTGATAGTTGAAGCCGATGGGCATGTGGTAGGTATTTTGGTGGATTCAGTGGCCGAAGTGGTCTACCTGCGTCAGTCTGAAATTGAGATAACTCCGAATGTCGGCAACGATGAAAGCTCCAAGTACATTCAGGGTGTTTGTCATAAAAATGACGAACTGCTTATTTTGATTGATTTAGATAAGTTGCTTACTGAGGAAGAGTGGGCAGAGCTTAATAACGAAGAGGTGGCGGTATAGGCCTGTCGCCGTACTCGTTACTGATAGCAATGAGGCATTTAATATGTTCGCAGCAATGTTGCATCCCACTGTTTATATAGGTGCAGGCTTGGCATTAGGAGTACTGCTTCTATGTGTCAGTTATTGGCGTCAGAACCGCCAAATCCAAAGACAGCTGCAGGATTTGCAACGTGCTCGGCAGGAGCTTAAATCTATCAATGCGAGCAATATTGGTCTGGGTCGCAGGATCAAGTCTTTAGAGGCTGATGGCGGCCCGCGCCTCAATCTGGTTGAACCTACTCAGTTTGCTGAGCAAGTCAGCTCAATTGAGCAATATACTAAAGAGCCATATCCAGCAGAGCAGGAGCATAGTGTTTCTGAAACGCCTGATACCGTGGTGGCTAAAGACCTTCGAGAGCTACAAGCTCAACAGCAGAGTTTGTTGGCCAGCCTAGCGGCGCTTGAACAAGAGTCTGGTTTATCTCAAGCAAAGCCAGTTGAACAAGTAAGTATCCCTGAACAAGCTTTTGCCGCAGAGCCAAGCTATCAGGAAGATCGACAAGAAAATGAGTTAGCCCCAAGCTTTCAAGACAGCCTAAGTGCTCAATTGGAACAAGATGCCTTATCTGAACAGCATTTCAATCACGAGTCTCTTGACTCAGAGTCGGCAGGGGATGCATTGCAGTCGCCTTATAGTTATGACGATGAGCCAGAGCCAGATTTAGAGCAAACGCCTTATACTCGAGCCTCAGCTATGTTGGATGAAGGTTTGGAGCTAGATGAAATTGAACGCCAGAGTGGTTTATCAAAGGCCGAAATAAAGCTCATGGCGACTATGCATAAAAATATGAGTAAATTTGCTTTAGCCTGAGGCCATAGCGGCCGATAACTCTATTACTATCTAAATTTGGGTAATAGGGGTCCATATGTCTCGTCTTATTCTGCTACTACTCAGTAGCTTCTACCTTGCGGCCTGTACCGTCGTAGATCTGTCCAAGGATGTGCAGTACTCCACCGCTACTCAACCAGTGTCGGCTCAGGCATTACGAGATATACGCCCAGGTAAAACCGACAGCCGTTGGTTGCTAAACAATATTGGTTTGGCGAGTGAAGTAGAGGCCTATGGCGAGAGAAAATCTATATGGCGTTATGATCTCAATGAGATCCGCCGTTCCAGCACCAAAGTTGCCTTGCTCTATAGTAATCACGAGCGTATCAAAAGCCGTTGCCAGCTGTCTTTGCTTTTAGTCGACGATATCGTCAGTGCCATGTGGAGCGGAAACTCTGCGGAAACCATGGCTAGAGTTTCTGAGTCTTTTAAGTTAAGCATGAGTGGTACGGCCCAAGATATGCCAATGTGCGAGAGCTTTAGTTATATTCAAGCCGATTAGGCAAGCACTGAGTTGTTTGCGATTTGCCCCATTGCACGGCGCTATTGGGGTTTGGCTTTGAAGGAAATGATCTACCGCAAAGGAAGGCTATAGGTTTGACCAGGGTAGATTTTAAAACTGCCTGCCTAATCATAATCGACTAGGCGGGCAGTGTTCATATTGGTGATCAGAAAGTTACTTCGGCTGCGCATCAATAGAGATACCGTTTACGCCTTCACTTTGCGAACTTAATAAGTAAAGGTAGCTTGGCATTATATCAGCGGCTGTTTTTAAAGTTTCAGGGTTCTCACTTGGGTAGGCCGAAGCTCTCATCTGAGTTCGTGTCGCACCAGGATTAATACAGTTAACTCGTACATTGTTAATACCATCCATTTCATCAGCAAAAACTTGCACCATGTTTTCAACGGCGGCCTTGCTAATGGCATAAGCACCCCAGTAAGCACGACCTTTTCGGCCAACAGATGAACTGGTAAAAACGACGCTGGCAGCAGTAGATTTTTCAAGCAACGGTAACAGTGCCTTAGTCATCATAAAGCCCGCTGTGACATTTACCTGCATAAGTTTCTGCCAAGTATCGATCTCATAATTACTTAGTGGAGTCTGTGGCCCAAGTTGTGCAGCATTATGCAGTAGACCATCCAAATGCCCGAATTCAGCATCTATAGCATCAGCCATATCGTTGTAGTCTTTTTCGACCGCACCTTCAAAGTTGATGGGAAATATCGCCGCTTGTGGGTGGCCGGCCGCTTCGATTTCATCGTAAACCTGTTCGAGTTTTGGAATAGTGCGACCTAGTAGAATCACGGTTGCTCCATGAGCTGCACAGCTTAAGGCGGCCACTTTACCGATGCCGTCGCCTGCGCCAGTAATAGCAATTACCTTATCTTTTAAAGCATCCCCAGGGGCAATAAATGCGGCTGCTGTTAGGCTTAATTCTTGGGGTGATTGTGTTTGATCCATAGTTGTCTCGGTGCTGCTACTCATAGTTTGTTGAGTAAAGTTGGATTAGTTAAATCAGTTCTTCAATGATTGGCCAGATGTCTCGGGCTGATTGAATGGTGTAATCAGCATTCCAGTCCTCGGCACTTTCGCCTACTGGGACATAGCCATAGGCCGCTGCGATTGTAGGCATGCTCGCTCTTTTACCGCATTCAATATCACGTTCATGATCGCCGATATAAATTGCCTCTTTTACAGAGCAGCCAATATGTTCACAGGCGATCAGTAATGAATCGGGAGCTGGCTTAGCATTGGGAACTTGATCGGGTGATAGAACAATTGCAGGGCTTGGATCCAATGGCAGTTGTTCCATCAATAGGCGAGTGTAATATTCAGGCTTATTAGTGGAGATACCCCAAGCAATATTGTGTTCACCTAGTTTTTTTAACAATTCATTGATTCCGGCAAATGGTCGGCTATCAATGGCAATTTGTTTCTCGTAAAGCTTTAACAGGCGTTCACGAATAGTTTCTACTTGTTCATCGCCAGCTTCTAAATTGTAAGCCAGTTGAACAAGCGCGCGCGACCCTGCGGAAACGGTTGCTCGAATACTAACATCAGAAATTGCTGGGCGATTATCTTCCGCCAATAACTGATTCACAACACGAATGAAATCTGGGGCGGTATCAATCAAAGTGCCGTCTAAATCGAACAATACGGCTTTAAGTTTTGACATAAAATTATCTTAAACAGGCTTTCTGGCGTGAACCAAATAGTTTACATCTACATCGTTAGGGTTGATCTTATAACGCTTAAGTAAGGGGTTATAAGTCATGCCGCTTACGTCAATAAGCTCGAGTCCAGCTGCACGAAGACCACTGGCTAATTCAGAAGGGCGAATAAATTTACTGTATTCATGGGTGCCCTTAGGTAACCAACGCATAATATATTCTGCGCCCACAATGGCTAGCGCGTAAGCTTTTGGGGTGCGATTTATCGTAGAAAAAAACAAATCGCCGCCAGGCTTACACAGTTTGGCGCAGGCCGCTATTACGGATGCCGGGTCGGGCACATGTTCCAGCATTTCCATGCAGCTTACGACATCATACTGCTCGGCTTCTTGCTCAGCTAATTCTTCTGCGGTACAGCGGCGGTAGTTTACCTCTACACCCGATTCTAAGCTGTGGAGTTTGGCCACTTGTAAGGGCGCTTCTCCCATATCAATTCCACTAACAATAGCACCACGCTGGGCCATTGCTTCGCTCAATATTCCGCCGCCGCAGCCTACATCTAAGTAGTTTTTAGTGGCGACTTTCGCTCGCTCGTCAATATAGTTCGCTCGCAGTGGATTGATATCATGTAGCGGCTTGAATTCGCCTTCTCGATCCCACCAGCGGCTGGCTAGGGCTTCAAATTTAGCGACCTCGGCATGATCGACGTTGGCGGAGGCGGAAGTGCTCATGGATTGTGCAACCTTACTTAAGTAAATTTCTAGAATTATAACACTGCCTAGGCCATGCGGGGATAATTAGCGCTAGCTTATATTTTGCTTTTGTTCAGTTATTAACTGTAGACTCGCGCGCAAATTAACGAGTGAGTAGGAAGTCGTTATGTTGTATCACCGTCTCTATCAAGTGGCAGTTTCTGCCGCGGCTCTATTAGTATCCTCTCTCGCCTCCGCGCAAGCGACGGAGTTTGCCGCATGTCCAAGCCCATTTTATCTAAGTCAGGGCAGCCCAGACAGTATCCAGCTCTTTAGCGGTAACCCAGGTGCTCTTGGAGGTGTTGATTTTGCCGAAGTTAACGCTCCTCAGGCTGCAAAGCTTGATTACAATGCGATTGCATTTCGAGAGTCTGATCGCTTTATGTACGGCTTGAGGTCAGTTTCAAGTGCGGCCGTCAGTGGTCCAGATGCGCATTTGATCAGGATTGGTGCCAATGCTGAGATCGAGGACTTGGGCGCGATTACCGGGATGCCTGACGCGTTTTACTTGGCTGGTGATATGTCGCCAGCTGGTGAGTACTTTGTCCTCTCGGGGACAGCAAGGGATACTCTGGTGACTCTAGATTTAGGAGCGGGGCCTGTTTCCGGCGCCGCGACTACGGTAAGCACTGTAGGTCTAAATGATGGCGCTGGAAGCCCTTTAGAGATCAATAGTGGTGATATCGCCTTTGCCGATGGCCGTTTATGGGGGCTGCATTTGGCTGGCAGCGGAGAATGGTATCTAGCCGAAATTAATGTAACAACCGGTGAGTTAACCCTAGCACCAAACCCTACGGGAATCAGCAACCCTTTCGGTGCGCTTTGGGGTACACCGGATGCGGTTTACGGAAACGCCAATGACGGGGCAGGTTTTTTCTACTTTGATTTAACGACAGGTATAGCAACACAAATTGCAACGTCTAGCGGAGCTGCACGAAATGACGCGGCTCGCTGTGTTTCCAATCGACCGGTTTTTCCTGCAGATATAGCAATCACTAAAGATAATGGCCAAAGTGAATACACCCCAGATCAAACGGTCGTGTATACCATTGATGTAAGTAATCAGGGCTTGTTTGGTGCCGTAGGGGTGCAAGTGGATGACCCCTTGCCAGCCAATGTTAACTCGGCAACTTGGACTTGTACTTCTCAAAGCGGTGGCGCGGCCTGTCGAACTGCAAGCGGCAGTGGTGCGATTAGCGCTGTCGTAGATCTGCCAGCCGGCTCTAGTGCGCGCTTTGAGTTAAGCTTTACCTTAGATCCTGGCTTTAGTGGAGATTTGGTGAACACGGTAACCGCAACATTACCTAATAATGCTGGCTCACCATTGCAAGCTCAAGACAGCGATACTAGCAATAATAGTGCTACCGACCGTGATCGTTCCCCGGCTGGCCCACAAGCCGTGCCAATACCGGTTTGGGTGATTGTGATACAGGGCCTATTTTTGCTGCTGCTTGGCGCGAGAGTTCTACCATTGATTCCTGCGCGTTTTCGATGATCTTTAGACATAGCTCTTAAGCAGAGTTAAACACGGCAAAGTGCTTGGTAGCAGCTTAATCGTTTAAGGAGCGGTGATTGGTGATAGGTACTGCGAGAGGGGGAGGTTAAGTTGAGTGTTTGGTAATTGCTGTAAATTTTACACATGGTTTAGTGAGGCTAGCGAACCGAGATATACGAGTTCGCTAGCACTGCATTATCCCAGCGTTTAATCGGCGCTGATTTTGGCTTGCCATTCCATTGCATTTTCGCGCAAAGCTTGCTCGTCAATGGTTTGTAATAGTCCAGCGGCTAATAGTCGCTCGCCCGCTACCCATACATCGCTTACCTGATGACTGCAGTTGGTGTACACCAAATAGCTTACTGGGTCATACATGGGTAAAGCATTTAAGGCGCTAAGCTCTACGGTAGCAATATCTGCAGCTTTACCAACTTCAAGGCTCCCAGTAAGGCTATCGATATTGAGTGCTTTGGCGCCATCAATGGTTGCCATTGCCACGCTGTCCATTGCTTTTAAAGCGCTGGCATTGTTATCGACCGCTTTGGCTAGCATCGAGGCGGTACGCATTTCACTGAGCATATCCAGATCGTTATTGCTGGCGGCACCATCTGTTCCGAGAGAAACGTTTACGCCGGCTTGGCGCAGCTTTTCTGTTGGGCAGAAACCGCTAGCAAGTTTTAAGTTGGATTCTGGACAGTGCACCACATGACTCTTGCTGGTTTGCAAAATGCTGATGTCTTCATCGCTAACGGCGGTCATATGAACACACTGGGTACGTTCATTCATAATACCCAATGACTGTAGGCGTTCGGTGGGGCGTTGGCCATATTGCTCAATCGAGTCATCAACTTCTTTTTGTGTTTCCTGCAGGTGAACCATGATGCCGCATTGGTATTTGGCTTCTTGCTTGGCAATTTCAGAAAACGCTTCGTTGCTGACGGTGTAAGGTGCGTGCGGGCCAAAACCGATATTGACCAAGTCGTGTTCTTGATATTGCTCGATTAGCGTACAGCTTTTGGCAATGGTTTCTTCAGGGCCGCTGCCCCAAGCGGTTGGAAAATTAAGGATTGGGCTATATAAACTGCCGCGCATGCCCACCTCAGCGCAGACTTCAGCTACGGCTTCAGGGAAAAAGTAGTTGTCACTAAATGCAGTAGTACCACCGCGAATCATTTCGGCCATTGCGAGTCGAGCGCCATCGGCGACAAACTCGTGACTGACAAACTTACCTTCCGCTGGCCAGATGTGATCATTTAGCCAGTCGTGTAGCGGGTAGTCATCGGCATAGCCCCGTAAAAGGCTCATAGCCAGGTGGCCGTGGGTGTTCACCAGGCCCGGTAGGGCAATGTGTTGCTCAAGTTTTATGCATTCATTGGCTTGGTATAAATCTTCGGCTTCACTATTTGGCACGATAGCGGCAATTTTGCCGTCTTTAACAGCAATGCTGTGGTGCTCAAGTACGCGACGCTCGCTATCCATTGTGATTAGCCAGCGACATTGAATAAGGGTATCAATCGGCTGTGTCATAAAAAGTGGTCGACCTCATTGTTGTAAGTATATGCCTAGGTCGAGCGCTAAAAGTTAGGCTCGTTGTATATAGCTTCATTATAGGATGTTCTTGCAGCGAAGGTGGGCTGCCAGCTTGTATGGCGATTTTTATGCCATTTGAGGGCCATTATACGCCCCTCATGGGCGTAGAATTATGTCAATTTTATCAAATCTTTAGGGATTCCTTTGGAAATGACCTTGAGCGCCCCAGAAATGCCCCAAGTGCATGATTTTATGGTAAGATTTACGGCTTTATGTGCCTGCCAAATGACGCGCCGCTAAAGGGGCTTAAATGCTTCTGAAATTGGGGGTGGCGATAAAGCGAAAATGGCAGGTAAATACTAAGCCAGGCAGCCTTTGCCTAATTTTTAAGCGTTTCCCTATTCGACGTGGTTCTATGTCGAATACAAAAGGCTTAATGCGCAAGCAAAGACTGACCACAAGAGTGACCGTACTACCGCAGTCGGGCATGACAAGATAGGCATAATAAGGAAAGCGATCGTTTATGGGCGATTTGGCAAAAGATATATCACCGATCAATATTGAAGACGAACTGAAGCAGTCCTATTTGGACTACGCCATGAGCGTTATCGTTGGGCGAGCACTGCCTGATGTACGCGATGGCTTAAAGCCGGTACACCGCCGCGTGCTGTTCGCCATGAATGAATTGGGCAATGATTGGAATAAGCCCTATAAAAAGTCGGCTCGTGTGGTCGGTGACGTTATCGGTAAATATCACCCGCATGGTGATTCTGCTGTGTACGACACTATCGTACGTATGGCTCAGCCTTTTTCTTTGCGCTATATGCTGGTAGATGGCCAGGGTAACTTTGGCTCGATTGATGGTGATGGCGCAGCAGCGATGCGTTATACCGAAATTCGCATGCAGAAGATGTCCCATGATCTGCTGGCTGATCTCGATAAAGAAACTGTCGACTATGTACCCAACTACGACGATACCGAATTAATTCCCGAGGTATTGCCAACTCGCGTTCCTAACCTATTAGTGAATGGCTCATCCGGTATTGCGGTGGGCATGGCGACCAATATTCCTCCCCATAACCTTACCGAAGTGGTAAATGGTTGTTTGGCGTTGATCGACAATCCTGAAATTAATGTCGATGAGCTAATGGAAATCATCCCGGGGCCAGACTTCCCAACCGCCGGCATTATTAATGGCCGCGCAGGTATTGTTCAAGCATATCGCACCGGTCGTGGTCGCATATATGTGCGCGCCAAAGCCGAAGTTATCCATAACGAAAAAACCAATCGCGACACCATTATTGTTCACGAGATCCCCTACCAAGTGAATAAGGCGCGTTTGATTGAGAAAATTGCCGAGCTGGTTAAAGATAAGAAGATCGAAGGTATTGCCAGTGACGGTCTTCGTGATGAGTCGGATAAAGACGGTCTGCGCGTTGTTATTGAAATGAAGCGTGGTGAATCCGGCGAAGTCTTGCTGAATAATCTTTACGCACAGACACAATTGCAGTCTGTATTTGGTATTAATATTGTTGCATTGGTTGATGGCCAGCCACGAGTACTAAATCTTAAGCAGATGTTGGAGTATTTTGTACTGCATCGTCGCGAGGTGGTTACTCGTCGCACTGTCTATTTACTGCGTAAAGCGCGTGAGCGTGGACATATCCTGGAAGGTTTGGCGGTAGCTATTGCCAATATCGATCCAGTCATTGAGTTGATTAAATCCTCACCTTCACCCGCTGAAGCGAAGCAGGGATTGATGGCTCGCGGTTGGGAAACCAGCGAAATTGGCGACTTTATTGAACGTCTAGAGCAGGGTGCCTGTAAGCCTGAAGGCCTAGGCCCTGAGTTTGGCTTGCGTGATGGTAAATACTATTTATCAGAAGCTCAGGCTCAAGCTATTTTGGAATTGCGTCTACACCGCTTAACCGGTATGGAGCACGACAAGCTACTGGCTGAATATAAAGAACGTTTAGAGCAGATTGCCGAGTTCCTAGAAATTCTAGGTAGCTCTACCCGTTTGATGGAAGTGATTCGCGAAGAATTACAAGAGGTTGTTTCTAACTATGGTGATGAGCGTCGCACCGCGATTCAGCATTCTCAGGAAGATCTCACTGTTGAAGATTTGATTGCCGAAGAAGATCGTGTTGTTACGATTTCTCACGGTGGCTATGCCAAGACCCAGCCGCTGACGGATTATCAAGCCCAGCGCCGTGGCGGCATGGGTAAGGCCGCTACATCGGTTAAAGACGAAGATTTTGTTGAACATCTTTTGATTGCCAGCACCCACGATACTATTTTGTGTTTTACCAATGCCGGTAAAGTGTATTGGCTGAAGGTTTATCAAATTCCAGTGGCGGGTCGTCAATCGCGTGGTCGCCCAATGGTGAATTTATTGCCACTAGAAGATGACGAGCGTATTACGTCGATTCTGCCTGTTAAAGAATACGATGAAGATCACTTTATCTTTATGGCCACGGCCAATGGTACTGTGAAGAAAACCTCTCTTATCCAATTCTCTCGTCCGCGTAGCTCGGGTTTGATCGCGATCGATTTAGAAGAAGGCAATGAGCTAGTTGGCACCGCGATTACCGAAGGTAGCAATGATGTGCTATTGCTATCTTCTGCGGGTAAAGCTGCGCGTTTTAAAGAATCTGATGTTCGTGCCATGGGCCGTACCTCTCGTGGTGTTCGCGGAATCCGCTTGCAAGAAGGTCAAACTGTTATTTCCATGGTTATTCCGCAGGACGGTGGCCGTGTGATGACCTTGAGTGAAAACGGCTACGGTAAGCAAACCAAGGTTGACGATTTCCCAACTAAAGGTCGTGGCACCCAAGGTGTGATCGCTATGCAGGTTACCGAGCGTAACGGTCCTTTAGTGGGCGGTGTTCAGGTATTTGAAGGTGATGAGATTATGTTGATCTCTGACCAGGGTACCTTGGTTCGCACTCGTACCGATGAAGTTTCAGTTATGAGCCGTAACACCCAGGGTGTGCGTATGATCAAATTGAAAGAAGGTGAGCACCTAATCGGAGTAGAGCGCATTGAAGAATCTGATGCTGAAGACGAAGAGGAGTCTGGCGCTGAAGAAGAATAGGGAATTGGGCCTAATGGCCCAGCTCTCGCTGCAAAATAAAAAGCCCGACAGTGAAGACTGATCGGGCTATTTAAATTCTATGGCCTGTTATTTGTAAGTCATTAAAATGATTTACAGCGTGATCATAGAGTGTATAGATAGAAACTACAGCTAGAAAATGTAGATAGAAATATAGAAAGCAAAACCCATAGAAATCACGGCTTAAGCAAAACGGTTTTGGCCGAACAATAGCAAAGTAAATATCATGTCAGAGCAAGAAAATAACCCCGCTAATGAAGCCCAGCTAAGTCAGCTGCGCGACGAAATCGATCGTATCGATAATGAAATTTGTCAGCTTATCAGCGACCGTGCACGCTGTGCTCAAAATGTTGCCGATGTTAAAAAGGCGGCATTAGAAGCAGCTGGAAGCAGTGAGTCCGTAGTTTATTATCGTCCAGAGCGTGAAGCCAAAGTGTTGCGTAAAGCCATGGCGATGAATAGCGGCCCGCTTGATGATGAAGAAATGGCGCGCTTGTTTCGCGAGATTATGTCAGCTTGTTTGGCCTTAGAAGAACCTACAAAGGTTGCTTATCTTGGCCCTGAGGGTACCTTTACCCAGCAGGCGGCTTTGAAGCATTTTGGCCACTCTGCAGTGGCTATGCCATTTTCGGCCATTGATGAAGTATTCCGTGAAGTTGAAGCAGGTGCGGTCAACTATGGCGTTGTTCCTGTTGAGAACTCTACCGAAGGTGTTGTAAACCACACCCTTGATAATTTCATGGGCTCGAATCTGCAGATATGTGGTGAAGTAGAGCTGCGTATTCACCAGCATCTATTGGTTTCGGATGTCACCAAAACCGATAGCATTACGCGCATATACTCCCACTCGCAATCTTTGGCGCAGTGTCGTAAATGGTTAGATGCCCATTACCCAAATGCCGAGCGCATTGCGGTTAGTAGTAACGCTGATGCCGCGAAGCGTTTAAAAGGTGAGTGGAATGCTGCGGCTATTGCTGGCCAGATGGCTGCCGATTTGTACGACTTAAAAGTACATGCGGAAAAAATCGAAGATCAGCCGGACAACTCCACCCGTTTCTTAATTATTGGTACTCAAAAAGTACTTGCTAGCGGCAAAGATAAAACTTCGGTTGTTGTGGCTATGCGCAACGAGCCAGGTGCGTTGCATGATTTGCTGCAGCCATTTCATATTTACGGTATCGATTTAACCCGCGTCGAAACTCGCCCTGCGGCATCGGGCACTTGGAACTATGTGTTCTTTATCGATTTTGCTGGTCATGTCGAAGATGCCGTAGTGAAAAAAGCCTTGGATGAAGTAGGCGCTAAAGCCGCTGATCTTCGTGTACTAGGTTCATACCCTGAAGCGGTATTGTAAAAGCATTCTGTAAAGAGGTTACTATGAGCCAATGTAAACGTTTGGTGGTCATTGGTATCGGTTTAATCGGCGGCAGTTTAGCGAAAGCAGCTCGAGAGCGATCTCTCTGCGATTCCGTAATCGGTATTGCTAGACGGGAACAAACCTGTCTTGATGCCGTTGAGCTGGCTGTTGTCGATGAAGCTTTTACTGATCTTGCTGATATCAAACCTGCCTTAGGCGCAGGGGATGTGGTTTTTGTTTCCGTGCCGACTTTGGCGGTTGAGGCCACTTTGGCTGATATTAAAGCGAAGTTATCCCCTGAGGTTACTATTACCGATGGAGCCAGTGTTAAAGGTAGCGTTATCGAAGCTGCCCAGCAGGTTTATGGGGAGTTGCCCAGCCAGTTAGTGCCCGGTCATCCCATTGCTGGTGCTGAAAAAAGTGGCGTCACGGCTGCTAATGCTGAACTCTATATTGATCATCGCGTCATTCTGACCCCCCATGCTAATTCCGGCGAAGAGCATATTCGACGGGTCCGTGAATTGTGGCAGGCTGTGGGGGCTGAGGTCTTAGAAATGGATGTGGCTGAGCATGATGAGGTGCTGGCGGCGACTTCCCACTTGCCCCATGTGATCGCTTATTCCTTAGTGGATACCCTGGCTCACGATTCGGAAAATGAAAATATATTCCGTTATGCCGCCGGTGGCTTTCGAGACTTCACTCGCATTGCCTCCAGTGATCCGGTGATGTGGCACGATATTATGCTGGCCAATAAGCGCAGTATTTTAGATTCCTTGACGATGTTTTCAGACAATTTAAACCGTCTGCGTCATGCCATTGAAAGCGAAAACAGCGAACATTTATTGGGCGTATTTACACGGGCGAAAGCTGCTCGCGATCATTTTACGACCCTACTAGAACAAAGAGCGTATACCCAAACCATGCAAGACTCACAGCAAGATATTATCGATTACCATGTAAAACCTGGTGGCAGTGTTAAAGGGACTTTAAGAGTGCCAGGTGATAAATCTATTTCGCACCGCTCCATTATGCTTGGCTCCTTGGCCGAGGGAATAACCGAGGTGGAAGGCTTTCTAGAAGGTGAAGACGCCTTGGCAACCTTGCAAGCCTTCCGAGATATGGGGGTGGTGATTGAAGGGCCAGATCAAGGCCGTGTTCGCATCCACGGTGTTGGTTTAAATGGTTTAGAGGCGCCTCCAGGCAAACTTTACGTTGGAAACTCCGGTACCTCTATGCGTTTATTGGCCGGTATTTTGGCTGGACAGCAGTTTGCCAGCGAAATGAGTGGTGATGTATCACTAAACAAGCGCCCAATGAATCGCGTGGCCATACCACTTCGTGAAATGGGTGCTGAAGTTGGTACCGCCGAAAATGGTCGCCCGCCCATGCTAATGAGTGCAAATAAAGGTCTAAGTGGAATTCACTACGACATGCCAATGGCCAGTGCCCAGGTGAAATCTTGTGTTTTGTTGGCCGGTTTATACGCGGATGGAGAAACCTCGGTGAGTGAGCCTGCGCCTACTCGTGACCATACCGAACGCATGCTGCGTGGCTTTGGCTATGAGGTGAAGCGTGAAGGTGATCGTATTAGCTTGCAAGGTGGCGGCAAGTTAACGGCTTGTCAGATAGAAGTTCCGGCAGATATCTCTTCAGCGACATTCTTTATGGTGGCGGCCGCGATTGCTCCTGGCTCTGATGTTACTTTGCAGCATGTTGGTATGAACCCAACCCGTGTGGGTGTGGTAAATATTCTACGTCAGATGGGTGCTGATCTAACGTTGCACAATGAGCGTGAAGTGGGTGGTGAGCCCGTGGCTGATGTGCGTATTCGCTACCAGCCGTTAACAGGCATCCGTATTCCAGAAGATCAGGTGCCACTAGCCATTGATGAGTTTCCAGCCTTGTTTATTGCGGCGGCCTGCGCTGAAGGCGAGACCGTATTGACCGGGGCCGAAGAGTTACGGGTGAAAGAGAGCGATCGTATCCAGGTAATGGCTGACGGTATGGTGAGCTTAGGTATCGATGCAAAGGCCACTGAAGACGGTATTATTATCCAAGGTAAGGGCGCTCAAACTGAGGTGTTCAGTGGTGGCGAGGTCGAAAGTCATCACGATCATCGTATCGCCATGTCCTTCACCATTGCTGGCCTGCGCGCTAGCGACACCATCGTGGTGAATGATACCGCGAATGTTGCAACTTCCTTCCCGACTTTTGTCGAATTGGCTCAGACTTCCGGCATAAGCTTAGAAGTAAAGAGTCGTTAACCTTTCGGTAAAAGATTTTCTATAATGTGCCCGCCTAGGTGCGGGTACAGTTCTTTTGTAAGAGCCCCGTCCCAGCTGAAGATTATTCAGCCTGCATAGCATGAAAGATAGCAATTGAAAGAGACGACCATGTCCGAAGCAGCCTCTAAAGCGCAATTGACGCACTTAAAACAGTTAGAAGCGGAGAGTATTCATATTATCCGCGAAGTAGCCGCGGAGTTTGATAACCCCGTAATGCTCTATTCAGTGGGTAAAGATTCCGCTGTAATGATGCACTTGGCGATGAAAGCCTTCTACCCAGGCAAACCGCCGTTTCCATTGATGCATGTGGATACCACCTGGAAATTTCGCGAGATGATTGAGTTTCGCGATCAGCGCGTTAAAGACCTAGGTTGGGATTTGATTGTCCATATCAATCAGGAAGGTGTAGATATGGGAGTGGGCCCCTTCACTCACGGCAGTGCTAAGCATACCGATATTATGAAGACGGCATCTCTAAAGCAGGCCCTCGATAAATACGGTTTCGATGCAGCATTCGGTGGTGCGCGCCGCGACGAGGAAAAGTCCCGCGCAAAAGAACGTGTTTATTCCTTCCGCGATAAACATCACCGCTGGGACCCTAAGAATCAGCGTCCTGAGTTGTGGAATATTTATAACGGCAAAGTTGATAAAGGCGAGAGTATTCGCGTTTTCCCATTGTCGAATTGGACAGAGCTAGATATCTGGCAATATATCCATTTGGAAGGGATTCCAATTGTGCCTTTGTATTTGGCTGAAAAACGTCCTGTGGTTGAGCGCGATGGTGTCTTGATTATGGTTGACGATGATCGCATGCCACTAGAAGAAGGCGAAGAAGTGCAAGAAAAAATGGTGCGCTTCCGTACGCTAGGTTGTTATCCGCTCACAGGTGCGGTGGAATCTGAGGCGAATACCTTGCCTGAAATTATTCAGGAAATGTTATTGACGACGACTTCAGAACGTCAAGGCCGTGTCATCGATCACGACAGCTCAGGCTCGATGGAAAAGAAAAAACAGGAGGGTTATTTCTAATGTCCCACCAATCCGATTTAATTGCAGAAGATATTCACGCCTATCTTGCCCAGCATGAGCGTAAAGAATTGCTTCGTTTTCTAACCTGTGGCTCGGTTGATGATGGTAAGTCGACTTTAATTGGTCGATTGCTACACGACAGCAAAATGATCTATGAAGATCAATTAGAAGCTGTGCAGGCCGATACCTCAAAGCATGGTACAACAGGCGAAAAAATTGATTTAGCTTTGCTAGTCGACGGCCTTCAGGCTGAACGCGAGCAAGGTATTACTATTGATGTGGCCTACCGTTATTTCTCAACCGCCAAACGCAAATACATTATTGCCGATACCCCAGGGCACGAGCAATACACTCGCAATATGGCCACTGGAGCATCTACTTGTGACCTAGCGGTTATTCTTATTGATGCGCGCTATGGGGTGATGCCTCAAACTCGTCGCCACAGTTATATTGCCTCTTTGCTGGGCATTAAGCACTTGGTGGTCGCGGTCAATAAAATGGATCTAAAAGATTTTAGTGAAGATGTTTTTGAATCCATTAAGGGCGATTATCTGGAGTTCTCCAAAGAGCTTGCTGGTATTCAAGGTGAGCAAGGCGCTGATATTCAGTTCATTCCTATGTCGGCTTTGGAAGGCGATAATGTTGTTAACGCCAGTGAGAATACCCCTTGGTATCAAGGCCCAACTTTAATGGAAGTGTTGGAGTCGGTATCTATTGCGGAAGATAAAAACCTCGAAGATTTTCGCTTCCCTGTGCAATATGTAAACCGTCCAAATCTCGATTTTCGTGGCTTCTGCGGTACCGTGGCTTCGGGGCAAGTCGCTGTGGGCGATAGCTTAAAAGCTCTTCCTTCGGGTAAGCAAAGCAAGGTAAAAGAAATCGTGGTGCACGGTGATTCACCAAGCCAAGCCTTCGCCGGTGAAGCGATTACCATTACCCTAGAAGATGAAATTGATATCTCCCGTGGTGATACCCTTGTTAAAGCCGATACTGATGGCGACAGTATTCAAAGCAATCGCTTAAAAGCGCACTTGGTTTGGATGGCAGAAGGTGCACTGCAGCCAGGGCGCGAGTACTTATTTAAATTCGCCAGTAAAGTAAGCCCAGGGAGTATCAGCGATATTGCTCACCGCATTGATGTAAATACCCAAGAGCAGCTTGCTGCCGGTGAGCTTGCCTTAAACGACATCGCCCTAGTTGATGTGCAATTGGAGCAAGCAGTTGTTGCTGATGCCTATCAAGTTAATCGTGCCACTGGCGCTTTTATCGTGATCGATCGCCTTAGTAATATTACCGTAGGCGCAGGCATGGTAACTGAATTGCTAGAAGGCGAGGCAATTTCACAACAACAGGAATTCTCTGAATTCGAGTTGGAATTAAATGCTCTAGTACGAAAGCATTTTCCACATTGGCAAGCGATTGATCTGAGAGCAATTGCAAAGAAATAAATAGGGTGGGGCTCTTTGAGCTCCTTTCTATATTGATACAAAAAAGGCCAGCATATTGCTGGCCTTTTTCATTTTAGCTATAGATTATTACTTACGAATACCTTCAACCAACAACTCTAGCTCAACATGAGTAGAAGCCGGGCCAAGGTTATAAGTCATACCATAGTCGGCCAACTTCAATGTGGTTTTGCCTTCAAAACCAACACGATAACCACCCCAAGGATCTTTACCCTCACCGAGCTTTTCTACAGGAAAGCTGATGGCTTTGCTTACACCGTGTAAGGTTAGGGTGCCAGTTACTGTACCTTCAGTGGCATTGCTAAATTCGATCTTCTCGCTCACAAAGCTCGCTTTAGGGAAGTCTTTAACGTTTAAGAAGTCTTTGCCACGTAAATGCTTGTCGCGCTCAGCGTGGTTTGAATCGATACTTGTGGTGTCGATTTCGATGTTGATTTTGCTGGCGTTAGGTTGATCTTTGTCCCAAGTAAACTGGCCGTCAAAGGTGTTAAAGCGGCCGGTTAGCCAGCTGTAACCAAGATGTTTAATTTTGAAGTTAATAAATGCATGGGCGCCTTTAATATCTACCTGATAGTCAGCGGCGCTAGCTTGAATGCTGGCAACAGCGGTGGCGGCTATAGCAGTAAGTTTAACGAGGTTTTTAATTAACATAATGTTTCCTTAAAATAAGCGTTGGCTAAATGCGGCTTATTGTGGCCGCAGCATGCGCTTTAGGGTGTTATCTTTCAATAAAAAATGATGCTGTAATGCGGCCAAGGCATGTACAGCGACTATAAACATCAGGCTCCAGGCTAATAGCCAGTGAATATAACCGGCAATATCTTCTTGTTGCTCAAAGGCAAATGGCAGCGCTGGCACCGAAAACAAAGCGAAAATCTCAATACTGCGACCGTCCGCGGTCGATATTAAATAACCACTCACCATAATGGCCAGCAATACGAGATAAAGTAGTCCATGAGTGAGTTGAGCTGCGAGCCTTTGCCAGGCTTTATCAGCGATCGGCTCCGGACATTCTTGTTGCAGCTTCCACAATAGTCTTAATACGTAAACAAAGGCCAATACCAAGCCTATGCTTTTGTGTAAATCCATGGATGACCGATACCAGGGGTCGTAATAGCCCAGTTCGACCATGTATAGGCCCAGACCAAACAGACCAAAAATACTTAAAGCCATTAGCCAGTGCAAAAGGATGCTTATCCAGCCATAGCTCTCTATTGTGTTGCGAATCATTCTTACCTCCAGGAAAGGCGTACTTTAACCAGCTTTGGGCTTGAAGGCTATTCAATTATTTATAAAATAGATGTTCATATTTGAACAAGTTATTTGCTGGATAGGTAGAGATGGGTGGGAAGCAAGCAGAAGGTATAGGGCTGAGTCGGCGAGAAATTAGCTGGGATCTCTACCGGGTTGCCTATCAGGTTGCCACATCGGGCTCCTTGAATAAAGCGGCGAGGGCGCTGGGTACCAGTCACGCTACGGTGCTTAGGGATATTAACCGGCTTGAAGAAAGCCTGAACCTAAAACTCTTTCTAAGGCACCAGCGTGGTTATCAATTGAGTGATGCGGGTAGAGTGCTAATGCAGGGCTTGCCAGATATCCAGGAGCTATTTTCCCAGCTCGACAGTCGAATGGAGGCGGTAACAAACGCGGCCAGCGGGAAACTCAAAATTACCTGTTTGCCGGACCATGTCTCCTTAATAACCCCAGCTATCAAAATGATGCGGGAGCGATTTCCGGGCATGAGCATTCGACTGCTAACTACCGAAGATATTATTTCGCCAGCCACGGGTATTACCCATGTGTCATTACGAGCTGGCAGCGAGCCTCAGGGGGCAGACATTATTGCTCGCCGTTTGCTGAATTTCAGAATGGGGCTGTATTGTCATCGTGACTACAGTAATCAGCGAGGCATGCCAGAAACTACAGCCGACTTTGCTGAACATGACTGGCTTTTACCGTCACCCGATAAACATCACATTCCCTTCGTCAAGTATCTCGTGGAACGAGTACCAGCACAGAGTGTTGTGGTGCAAAGCAATCATTTCTCGGATTTGGATTGGTCAATACGTGCTGGAATGGGTATTGGACTAATGGCAGGATTCAAAACTAAAGCTGAAAAGAATTTGTTAGAGATTCCCTATCAGTTGCCAGAATCAGTAAACAGTGATGGCTTGTGGTTTGTCTATCACAAAAACTATATTGGCAATATTAAAATAAAGGCGCTGCAAGAATGTTTGGATATTTGCCTTGAAGAGCTTATTGCTTGAAGTCGCTTAAGTAAAGAATTAAGCAAGCAAAGTAAAACACAGCAAAAAAGGAGCTGGATAGCTCTATTTTGCGGTGTTTTGTTGTGCTGGCCGTGTCTATTTCGCAATACCTATAACAACATCTTTATAACTCTCTTGGCTGCCGTTAGGCGTGAGAGAAAAGCGACCGCTGAAAAAGCCGTCATCATTGCTCACACCAAAGCTAGCGCTGTGCTTTCCTTGTTCGTGTTCGCAGCTGTACTGACCTTCACTGAGTAAGCCAGAAAAGCTAAAGGTGATATCGCCTGAGTAATCGCATCGCCCAAAATTTTCACTGTGTCGCGTCAATTGAAAACTCTGTCGATTAATGTCAAATATAAATTCAGAAGGGTCACGTTCAGCGACTAGAATGTCACCTTGTTTATGGCTTATACCATGGCCTAAAGATGAGCGATTAAATCTGACGACCGTAAAGCCTTCATCTAATGCGTTGCGGAAGCTGCGTTGTGCAGTAAAAGATTGCTTTGCGGTTTCCCATTCCAGCTCTACAATATCTCCTGCTTTAGGGAAATCGTAAACATAGCTAACCGCAGAAAGGCTGCTGGTGAAATCGGTTAGTGCGCCAGGTTTAGTGGTAATTAGAAAAAAGATTGCAGGGCCTGATAGAAGCCAATTAAGCAAATACACAGTAGCGCTAAGCCAATGACCCGGAAAAACATGACGGGCTCAGCTTGCTGAAGGCGGTGATGCAGCTTTAAGCCAATCCAATGCCCCAGTGCAACAGGCGGTAATAGGTAGAGAGCATGCTCCAATTGAAGATCTAGGCCGACCCATATAAATGCGGCCATTTTGATGGAGACCAAAATAACCCATAAGGCAAATAGGGTATCGCGCAATTGGTTTTTATGAACGTGTTTGCTGAAAACCGTAATAATGAGAGGGGCACCAATAAGCGATGTGCCGCTGATATATCCCCCTAATATCAAAAAAGTATTGTCAATCCAGGGGTGCTGACTTCTAAAAGGCTTATTAAAGATATAGCTCAGGGAATAAGCAAAAACGATCACAAATATGATTCCGCTGAGAATATTATTGGGCAAGCTGACCAGACCTAAAACCCCAATAATTTTGGGAACAAGCATAATCCCCATAGCTTTCTTTAAGTAGTTCCAATCAATCGGACTTAAGTGTTCGCTTTGATTATTCTTAAATTTCTGTTGCCCTCGTAGGACGGTAAGGCCGCCAAAGAGTAATAAGTGCACAGAGATAATAGGGAGGTATACTTGGGGGCGGTCATCGATCAGTAATAAGAAGGGCAGGGATAAAACCGCGCCGCCAAAACCGAGCCCGGAGCGAACAATGCCGCTCCAAACAAATACTAGGGCGATTAAGAGATATTGACTTAACTCTAGGCTATCCACTGCTTAAGATTGTTCTACCCGTTGCGGAAACAAACTCCGCCAATGTTCCATTCCGCCATCTAGGCTGTAAACATCGGTAAAATCTTTTTGCGCTAAAAAAGCGGCAGCCTGTTGGCTGCTATTGCCGTGGTAGCAAATTACGATTGTACTTTGATCCGGGTCTGCAGCCATTAAAAATTCATCTAAGTTTTGATCGCTCAAATGAATAGAGCCGGGAATATGACCAAGTTGAAAGGATTGTGGGTCCCTTATGTCTACCAGTTGACACTCTCCTTCTTCTAGGCGAGCAGCAAGGTCTTTGCAATTGATATGGTGGAAATACATTGGCTTGGCCTGTCGATAAATCAGCTTGCTATTGTAGCTTCAAATCTAGGGCGAGGATAGCGAAGGAATTGGGAGGCGTTAAGTTACTGTGCTTGAGCGTGCAAGCGCGGGATGCGTTTGTAGAGGCAGGCTAAAAGAACGCTCTGCCTCAACGTGCTAAGTTTGAACCGTATTAGACGGAAGTGCCGTCAAGTAGCGCGGTTAAGTTTCTGTCTAGATCCTTAGCCCAGCGATTGATCATGCGCTTGGCTTCACCGCGGTTAAATACACTGCTCGCATTGCGAAGCTCGTGGTAGTCGGGGCTCTCTCGGCGAGATTTAATTGTGCCAAGCAATTTCCCGGTAGCGCCATCAATTACTTCTAGGATAAGAGTGGCTTTACCGGCCGAGTAAACCTTAACCTGGCGGCTGGCGCGGCCGTGCTTTAGATCTGGTCCGTTAATCACAAGGTCTACGATCTTGGGTTTCAGAATTAAGGTCTTATTGTCGCTGTTCGAGCTCAGGGCAAAGCGACTGTGCTTTGGTAAGACTTTTGGAAACTCCTCATTAAACAGCTCGGTAGCACTGGTTAGCAGTTTCTCTTCATCCTGCTTGCTGATGTGGTCCATCAAGGAATTTCTGTCTAGGTTGTAATCTCGTCGCCAGTTGCGACGAAATTTAACGCTGGCAGGATGTACTTGAATCTGACTGAATGCGCTGCTGGCCCTTGGGGATTCTTCCAGATCCTTACTGCGGTGAATTTGCAGGCGCGATTGGTCGACGATCAAAGACATCTCTTCGGTTTTGGCGGAAGCTTGTGGCTCGGCAAAACTTAACGGGCTCATCAGCCCAGCTAATGCTGCGCAGCAGATGCTGAGGCATAGAGATTTCATGGGTTTCATAGTTCGACTCCTATCACGAATTAAGCGCCAAATCTCGACAAGTGTATGGCAAAGCAGGCACTGAATGCTTCGACTGCAATCGTTGCCATAAATTCCCTTTGCTAAGGCTAATATTTTGCCCTTATTTAAAGCTCGATTGCTGGTTCTTACAACTGGCTAAGCTTGAGAAATTGAGCTAAACCTAAAACAAGTGGTGGCGCTTTAGATTTGCTTAAATTGGCCGCTACAAAGCTTAAGTATGTCATATGGAAATCCGTATTAGGACGTACTGGATCAAGCATTGTCGAAGAAACCTAGATTGAATCAAGGAGAGGACGTTTTGTCTCGCTTTAAGTACGCAATATGCAGCTTGCCGCTAATCCTGCTGCCCCAGCTGGCTACTGCGCAATATATTGATGGTATCAATGAGCACGTTTTAAATAAGGTCGAGTCGAAATACGGAAATTCAGCCAGGAATAGGGTGGCAGATTGGAAGAAGTTAATGGATCGCAATGCTGACCCGCAAAAAGCCATTAGCGAAAGTAAGAAGCTTAAAAGCTCCAACCGCTTCTTCAATGAGGTGCGCTGGGTCAGTGATCAGCGCCACTGGGGCATGGAAGACTATTGGGCGACTCCGATTGAAATGTTGGGCACCAATGGGGGGGATTGTGAAGACTATTCAATCGCCAAGTACTTTACCCTCAAGGATACCCATGTATCTACTGCGAAGCTTCGTATTACCTATGTTAAAGCGATTGAGTACAACCAGGCGCACATGGTCTTAGCCTATTACGAGACGCCCGATGCCGAGCCGTTGATTATGGATAATATCAATATGCGTATTCTTCCGGCCTCCAAGCGCAATGATCTATTGCCAGTTTATAGTTTTAACGGTGAAAACCTATGGCTAGCAAAGGCTCGCGGGAAGAAATTAAAAGCAAGTAGCCAAAAAAGCCTGCCGCAATGGCGTAAGCTCAACGAGAAATTACTTGCCGAGGTTATGTAGACATAAGTCTAAACTGCCTGTTTTTTGCATAATTGGCTTGTCAATTGACCTGATTCACCTCTATTCTAAATGGGAGCCTTGGTTCTAATTCAGTTGTCACAGCTTAATTACTGTGGGCCATAGAGCCTTGGCTTTAATACATAAAGCAAAGAAAGAGGTGATACGATGATTCGACGTAAACAGTCCTTGCATGATACTGCTGATAAAGCTGAAATCGACTTAACCCCGATGCTTGATGTTGTCTTTATCATGCTGATTTTCTTTATCGTAACGGCGTCCTTTATCAAGGAGGTGGGCATAGCCGTTGATACCCCCGATTCTACCCCTGAAAATAGTAGCAGTACTAATGAACCCATTTTGATTCAGGTGGCTGCCAGTGATGAAATATGGATGGAGGGCCGCCGGGTAGACATACGTGCCGTGCGCGCTAATGTGGCAAGGCTGCATGCCGAGAATCCTAAGGCGCCGCTTGTTATAAAGGCTGATGGAAAATCCAGTGCTAAAACCTATGTGGCTATCGCCGATGCGGCTCGTCAAGCCAATGTTTATCAGATCTCTTTACTGCCAGATATCAAGAGTTTATGAGTAACAGCTGGACCTAAGGCTAAGCAATTTACAAGAGGCAGAAACCAAAAAGCCCGAGCAGTGCTCGGGCTTTTTGGTACGCGGTAATCGCAAAGATTAGCGCTTATCCACTGGCTGGTAGTCGCGAGACTCGTAACCGGTGTACAACTGGCGCGGACGGCCAATTTTGTATGGGTTAGAGATCATTTCGTGCCAGTGTGCAATCCAGCCAACGGTACGACCAGTTGCGAAGATCACAGTGAACATATCGGTTGGAATTCCGATCGCCTTCATGATGATGCCAGAGTAGAAGTCTACGTTTGGATACAGTTTCTTCTCGATGAAGTACTCGTCTTCCAAAGCGATTTCTTCTAGACGTTTGGCGATGGCCAATAGTGGATCGTTTTCCAAACCTAGCTCAGACAATACTTCGTCACAGGTTTCTTTCATTACCTTGGCGCGTGGGTCAAAGTTTTTATAAACACGGTGACCGAAGCCCATCAAGCGGAAAGGATCCTTCTTGTCTTTTGCCTTGGCAACAAACTCATCAATGCGGTCAACGCTGCCGATTTCTTCTAGCATGGTTAGTACAGCTTCGTTCGCACCACCGTGAGCTGGGCCCCACAGAGTAGCGATACCTGCAGCGATACAAGCAAATGGGTTGGCGCCAGAAGAGCCTGCCAAACGAACCGTAGAGGTAGAAGCGTTTTGCTCGTGATCAGCATGCAACAAGAAGATCTTGTCCATAGCGCGCGCCAATACCGGGTTTACCTTTGGCTCATCGCAAGGTGTGCCAAACATCATGTGTAAGAAGTTCTCTGAGTAGCTCAGATCGTTACGTGGGTACATGAATGGCTGGCCGATATGGTGCTTGTAGCACATGGCGGCCAAGGTCGGCATCTTGGCGATTAAGCGGTGCGCAGAAATTTTGCGATGCTCTTCGTCGGTGATGTCTAAAGAGTCGTGGTAGAAAGAGGCTAGTGCACCTACTGCACCACACATAATAGACATTGGGTGAGCGTCGCTGCGGAAGCCGCGGAAAAAGCGAGAAATATTCTCATGCACCATTGTGTGGTGAGTAATGGTGTCTACAAAGCTTTCTTTTTCAGCTTTGCTCGGTAGCTCGCCGTTTAATAAAAGGAAGCAAGTCTCTAAGTAATCAGAGTGCTCGGCTAGCTGATCAATTGGATAACCGCGATGCAATAAAACACCGGCGCCGCCATCGATATAAGTGATTTTAGAATCACATGAAGCGGTGGCCATAAAGCCCGGATCGTAAGTGAAGTAACCTTTTGAAGTTAAGCTGCTAACATCGATCACGTCAGGACCGACGCTGCCAGAGTACATTGGCAGTTCTATGGTTTGCTCTAAACCGTCGACCGAAAGGGTAGCTTTCTTATCAGTCATTACGGGCTCCTATTTCTGCTGTAAATTCTGCTTCAATTTCGCAGTGTATGGCGATGCCATAATTGCTATCCGTACGAGAACAACACTGCACATTTATGCGGCCTTTTTAGTTAAAAATTCGCGAAAATTCTTCACTTTGGCTCTAATTGGGTGGACAACTATAAGCACCGGAGTGTCAAAGTCAATGATCTAAAGCGGATAAACCATGGCTTTTTCGACTTAAGTATAGTCTCTAAATTATTACAGGCTGTCTTAGGGCGCGCTTTTGCTTGCTTTGCTGCGTGTGAAGCGTGAAAACAATTTAAAGCGACAAATTCTGAGCTTTGTTTATTGTTTGTACGAATTTCTGTCTTACATGTGAACTGTTCTCAGTAAGTTCATATTTTTCTTAGACATTTGGCCATATAAACTCCTTTTCATTTGTAATTTTACAGTGTGATCTCTATAATTCCGCGCGATCTTGCAGGGGGGTAGATGGCAATAAGCGTGCTGTTTACCTATGCTAGGGAGGTGGATTCAAACGGCCTTAGGCCTGCTGAACTGTCTCAAACCCGCCCCCGAGTTTAGCGACCATAGCGTGTAGCGAAAACCGGGCATTATAGGTGTGATACAACCGTGAAAAAAAACAGACCTGTCAATCTCGACATTTCAACGATAAAACTACCCATCACCGCCTACGTTTCCATTCTTCACCGTGTTTCTGGTGTGGCCTTGTTTGCCGGCGTAGCCATTTTGCTTTGGATGCTCGATAAGAGCTTATCTTCAGCAGCTGGCTTTGCTGAAATGCAAGACACCCTGAGCAGTCCACTGTGCCAATTCATTATTTGGTTAACGCTGGCTGGACTGATTTATCACATGGTGGCAGGTATTCGACACCTGATTATGGATGCTGGTATTGGTGAAGACCTTGAAGGTGGCCAGAAGGGCGCGAAAATCGCCATTGCCGTCATCGCTGTATTGATTCTACTTGCGGGGGTTTGGGTATGGTAACTGCAGTTACAAGTTTTGGTCGCAGTGGCCTTTACGACTGGATGATTCAACGTGTTAGTGCCGTGGTTATGGCCGCTTACACAATTTTTCTGGCAGCCTTTATTGTGCTAACTCCAGAGTTGACCTACGAGGTTTGGAAAGGCCTGTACTCTACTTTGTGGATGCGTGTTTTCTCCTTAATTACTCTATTTTCAATTGCTGCGCACGCCTGGATTGGTTTGTGGGCGGTATTGACGGATTACTTAACCAACCGATTGATGGGCAACAAGGCGACTATCTTGCGCGTATTGATGCAGATGGTTCTTGGTTTGATCACAGTTACCTATGTCGTTTGGGGCATAGAGATTCTTTGGGGGGTTTAACTCATGGCGAATATGCGCACGATTTCATTTGACGGCATCGTTATTGGCGGTGGCGGTGCAGGCATGCGAGCTGCCCTGCAATTGGCCCAGTCTGGTTATAAGACTGCGGTAATTACCAAAGTATTTCCAACTCGCTCACACACGGTATCAGCGCAGGGTGGTATCACCTGTGCAATCGCTTCGGATGATCCGAATGATGATTGGCGCTGGCACATGTATGACACCGTAAAAGGCTCCGACTATATCGGTGACCAGGATGCTATTGAATATATGTGTTCAGTAGGTCCAGAGGCGGTGTTTGAGCTTGAGCACATGGGCTTGCCATTTTCTCGTACTGAAGAAGGCCGTATTTACCAGCGTCCTTTTGGTGGTCAGTCTAAAGATTTCGGTAAGGGCGGTCAGGCCGCTCGTACCTGTGCAGCTGCGGACCGTACCGGTCACGCGCTATTGCACGCCTTGTACCAAGGTAACGTGAAAAACAACACGGTATTCCTGAATGAGTGGTTCGCGATCGATATCGTGAAAAACCAAGATGGTGCTGTGGTTGGTGTGATCGCCATGAACATCGAAGATGGCGAAGTGGTTTACGTTAAGTCCAAGGCAACCGTATTTGCCACGGGCGGTGCAGGTCGTATTTACGCCTCTACCACTAATGCGCACATCAATACTGGTGACGGTGTTGGTATGGCGCTGCGTGCTGGCTTCCCAGTGCAAGATATCGAGATGTGGCAGTTCCATCCGACCGGTATCGCGGGCGCGGGTGTATTGGTTACAGAGGGTTGTCGCGGTGAAGGTGGCTACCTAATTAACAAAGATGGCGAGCGCTTCATGGAGCGTTATGCGCCGAACGCCAAAGACTTGGCTGGTCGTGATGTTGTTGCGCGTTCAATGGTTCAAGAGATCCTTGAAGGTCGCGGCTGTGGCCCAGAAGGTGATCACGTATTCTTGAAGTTGGATCACTTGGGTGAGGAAACCCTTAACGCCAAGTTGCCAGGTATCCTTGAGTTGAGTCGCACCTTTGCTCACGCAGACCCAGTTAAAGTGCCTATTCCTGTTGTGCCAACCTGTCACTATATGATGGGTGGTATTCCAACCAATATTGATGGTCAGGCGCTGACTGTTGATGCGGAAGGTAACGATCAGATTATTGATGGTTTCTACGCTTGTGGTGAAGTGGCTTGCGTATCGGTACACGGCGCTAACCGTTTAGGTGGTAACTCATTGCTTGATTTGGTGGTATTTGGCCGCTCTTCTGGCTTGTTCATTGAGAAGGCCTTGCGTGAAGGTATTGAGCATCGTGAAGCCACTGACTCCGATTTGGAAGCCGCTTTGTCTCGTCTAGATCGTGTAAATAACAAGAACGACGGCGAGAACGCTTCGGTACTTCGTAAAGAATTGCAGACCGTTATGCAGAATCACTTTGGTGTATTCCGCAAAGGCGAGTTTATGCAAGAAGGTATCAAGAAGTTGGCAGACCTGCGCGAGCGCATTGAAAATGTTAAGTTGGATGATAAGTCCAATGCGTTTAATACCGCCCGTATTGAAGCTCTTGAGCTACAAAACTTGCTAGAAGTTGCAGAAGCGACAGCGATTGCAGCGGAAGAGCGTAAAGAATCTCGTGGTGCGCATGCTCGTGAAGACTTCCAAGATCGTGATGACGAAAACTGGTTGTGTCACTCCATGTACTACCCAGAGGACAAGCGTGTTGGTAAGCGTGCTGTTAACTTTGCGCCGAAAACCATGGACCACTTCGAACCTAAAGTTCGTACCTACTAAACGGGGCTTGGAATCATGTTGAAAGTAGAAGTTTATCGTTACAATCCTGACGTTGACGCTGAGCCATCCATGCAAACTTATGAGGTGGACACTCAGGGTAAAGACCTGATGGTTTTGGATGTGCTTGAGTTGTTGAAGGCTCAGGAGCCGAGCTTGGCATTCCGTCGTTCTTGTCGTGAAGGTGTATGTGGCTCAGATGGCATGAACATCAATGGTAAAAATGGCTTGGCCTGTGTAATGGCTTTGTCCGAGTGTGTGGAAAACAACACCTTGGTGTTGCGTCCGCTACCTGGCTTGCCTGTGATTCGTGATCTTGTGATCGACATGTCTCAGTTTTATGAGCAGTACAAGAAAATCACACCTTACTTGCAGAACAGTGAGCCAGCGCCTGCTATTGAGCGTTTGCAGTCTCCAGAAGATCGTGCCAAGTTGGATGGTTTATACGAGTGCATTTTGTGCGCTTGTTGTTCAACCTCTTGCCCGTCTTTCTGGTGGAATCCAGATAAGTTCATTGGTCCTGCTGGTTTGTTACAGGCATACCGTTTCTTGGCGGATAGTCGTGACACTGCAACTGAAGAGCGTTTGGCAAATCTAGATGACCCGTTCAGTGTATTCCGCTGTCACGGAATTCAGAATTGTGTGTCGGTTTGCCCTAAGGGTTTGAACCCAACCCGCGCGATTGGTCATATTCGTAATATGCTGATCCAAAGCGCCACTTAATTGTGGGCTTTGGCCGTCTGGATTAAGCGGCTTACAAGCGGTTTACAGAAAACCTTGGGGGTTTCGGCCTGCCAAGGTTTTCTTTTGATAGAATATCGTTGTAAAAAAACAACAATGTCTTATCAATTTTCACCCAAATAGGGTTAAAATATCGCGCCTTTGATCGCTGGCTTAGGCTATCGACTAAGGCCCAATAGGGCGAAGTGGTGATTTTGTTCTACACTATTGCTCTAAATGATTAATAAGCGAATGTTTCTGCGCTAGTTTGCGCGAAATTGACGCTGATTTCTGGCGCAAAGCTCGTCTGCCGTGCTGAAGGCATACTCATTGGCGCCAGAAAACTTAAAGATCCGATGAAAAAATATTTCAGCGTAGTCACGGATCGAGTGATAAGAGCTTAAAAAGATCTAAAAGGCGCCACATAAGGTTGTCAATAAAAAAGAGCTCGCTCCTTTGGGAGTTATAAAACAGTGCGGGAACCCAGCTACCCAGCCACCTGCTGCTAATCGGCGAAAGCCAAGGGCAGGGTAGTCAAGTAAAGCCTAGCCTTTAGTGGTATGGCGGACAACGCTCCGGTGATTGTCTAATAGAGTTAAGTGCCTATGGCTATGTAATTAGCCAGGGCGATATGTTGTATCGGCTCATCAAGCCTTGCAGCACCGGGGAAGAACCGGACGAAGTGATGATGGGGGAAGTCCAAAAGACTGAACCTTGGAATAGCAAAAGCTAATGTATGTAGCAGGGGTAATCTGGGCTATGCTCAGACTATCTGTATTAGGTCGATTTATCGGCTTGGGTAACACGCGCATCGATTCGGTTTTCCGAATCAGCGACGGCAAGAACTGACGTGCTGATCGCCTTGGTGCATTACAGCTGTAGTATGGCTGTGGTGGACGATTGTAAACAATCAGAAGTAATCAGTGATCTTGTATCCCGTGCAGATGGGGCGCCCCTTTTAAAGGTGGGCAATAAATGCAAGAAAGCATCATGGAGCTACTGTGGAGCACCTCCCATATTTCTGGGGGCAATGCGGCCTATGTAGAGGAACTCTACGATACATATTTACACGATCCAAATGCTGTGCCGGAAGAGTGGCGCGGTTATTTTGATCAACTGCCTCGAGTTAATGGCGTTGTAACTCAGGATACCCCTCACTCTACGATTCGCCAGCACTTTGAATTGCTGGGTAAAAATCGTGCACGTCCGCTGGCCGCGCCAGGCTCTGGCGGTGTGGATATCGAACACGAAACTAAGCAGATTAGCGTTGTTCAGCTGATCAGTTCTTATCGTTTTCGTGGCCACAAGAAGGCAAAGTTAGATCCCTTAGGCATTATGATTCGTGATGAAGTGCCTGATCTTGCTTTGGGCTTTCATGGCTTAACACCAGCCGATTTAGATACCGTTTTCCAAACGGGTAATCTGTTTATTGGTAAAGATGAGTGCACGCTAAAAGAGATCGTCGACTCTCTTGAGCAAACTTACTGTGGCTCTGTGGGCCCAGAAATTATGCACATCACCGACTTTGCTGAAAAACAATGGCTACAGCAGCGGCTAGAAAGCGTGCGTTCGAAGCCAGTGTTTAGTGAGCAAATCAAAAAAGAAGTTTTAGAGCGTTTAACCGCCGCTGAAGGCCTAGAGCGTCACTTGGATTCTAAGTATCCAGGTACCAAGCGCTTTGGTCTAGAAGGCGCGGAAAGCTTAATCCCTATCTTGGATGGCACGATTAAACGTTGTGGCCACTTCGGTGCAAAAGAAATTGTACTGGGTATGGCACACCGCGGTCGTTTGAATACCTTGGTTAACGTCTTGGGTAAGAACCCATCCGAGCTATTCGAAGAGTTTGAAGGCAAGCGCTTGCTCTCCGATAGCTCTGGTGATGTGAAATATCACCAGGGTTTCTCTTCCAATGTGATGACACCAGGCGGCGAAGTGCACTTGGCCATGGCCTTTAACCCGTCTCACCTAGAGATTGCTTCACCTGTGGTTGAAGGTTCAGTACGAGCTCGCCAAGATCGACGCGATGATAACGAAGGTAACACTGTAGTGCCTATCGTTGTTCACGGTGATGCAGCTTTCGCGGGTCAAGGTGTGGTCATGGAAACTTTCCAGATGTCGCAAACACGCGCCTACGGCACTGGCGGTACTATTCATATTGTACTGAATAACCAGGTTGGCTTTACCACCAGTAAGCGTGAAGACTCGCGTTCAACTGAGTACTGTACTGACGTAGCCAAGATGATCGAATGTCCGATCTTACACGTCAATGGTGATGACCCAGAAGCTGTTGCCTTTGTTACTCAGCTAGCTGCTGACTACCGTAACGAGTTCCACAAAGACGTAGTGATTGATTTGGTTTGTTACCGCCGTCGCGGTCACAACGAAACCGATGAGCCATCAGCGACTCAGCCACTGATGTACCAGGTGATCCGTAAGCACAAGTCGACCCGTACCATTTATGCTGATCAGCTTGTTGCTGAAGGTGTTATGAGTCAGGCCGAAGCTGACGATATGTCGAATGAGTATCGCGCACGTCTTGATCGCGGTGAGCATGTGGCCCACGGTTTGGTCAGTGAGCCAGACTCTTCGATGTTTGTTGATTGGAGTCCATATATTGGCCATAACTGGCTAACAGATGGCAACACCGGCTATGACATGCAAGAACTGCAGGAAGTGGCCAATAAAATTGCCCATGTTCCTGATGGCATTCAAGTTCAGCGACAAGTAAATAAAATTTACGAAGACCGCAGCAAGATGGCCCAAGGTGCTCTTTCTATCAACTGGGGCATGGGTGAAACCCTAGCGTATGCAACATTGCTAGAGCAGGGTTTCCCAATACGAATTACGGGTCAAGATGTAGGCCGGGGTACTTTCTCGCACCGTCATGCGGTGGTTCATAATCAGAAAGATTCGGAAACTTATCTGCCTTTAGAAAACTTATACGCTGATCAGCCTCCTTTTGAGTTGTACGATTCTTATCTTTCAGAAGAAGCTGTGCTGGCATTTGAGTATGGCTATGCCACAACCAGCCCGAAAGGCTTGGTGATTTGGGAAGCGCAGTTTGGTGATTTTGCCAACGGTGCTCAGGTCGTGATCGATCAGTTTATTACCTCCGGTGAGCAAAAGTGGGGCCGCCTATGTGGTCTAACAATGCTGTTGCCGCACGGTTACGAAGGTCAAGGGCCAGAGCACTCATCCGCTCGTTTGGAGCGTTATTTACAGCTGTGTGCTCAACACAATATTCAAGTGTGTATCCCAACCACGCCAGCTCAAGTGTTCCACATGTTGCGTCGCCAGGCGATTCGACCAATGCGTCGCCCGCTGGTGGTGATGTCGCCTAAGTGGATTCTGCGTCACAAATTAGCGACGTCAAGCTTGGAAGAGTTGGCCGAAGGCCAATTCCAGAATGTGATTGGCGATAATCTTGAAGATAAATCTAAGATTAAGCGCGTAGTATTGTGTTCCGGTAAAGTGTATTACCACTTATTGGAAGCACGTATGGAGCGCGGACAAGAAGATGTGGCTCTGGTTCGCTTGGAGCAGTTATATCCGTTCCCAGATGAAGAGCTGAAAAACGAACTGGCCACTTATCCGAACTTGGAGGAAGTGATCTGGTGTCAGGAAGAGCCTAAGAATCAGGGCGCTTGGTACAGCAGTCAGCATCATTTCCGCCGAATTATCGAACAGGTTAATGCAAGCTTGCCATTGAGCTTTGCGGGTCGTCCAGCGTCAGCGGCGCCAGCAGCGGGCTATATGTCACAGCACATTGAAGAGCAAAATCGCTTTATTGACGAAGCGCTTAATCTCGATAAATAACACTCGGATTAAAAACTTAATTAGTAACCCAGATATTGACCGCGCCAGGGCAGGGGCCCTGGCTTAGAAGGAAAAACGACACAATGACTATTGAAATTAAAACTCCTACGTTTCCAGAGTCTGTCCAAGACGGTGAAGTGGCAACCTGGCACAAACAGCCTGGTGAAGCAGTTGCTCGTGACGAGCCCATCGTTGATATTGAAACCGATAAAGTGACCCAAGAAGTGGTTTCTCCGGTTGATGGCGTTTTAAAAGAAATCATGAAGGCCGAAGGCGACACTGTTGTTTCTGAAGATGTACTGGCCATTATTGAAGCCGGCGCGGTTGCGGAAGCACCGGCGGCCGCAGCCGCTCCTGCAGCCGCTGACGAAAGCAGTGATGGTGATGCCATTGCTAGCCCATCTGCTCGCAAGTTGGCTGATGAAAAAGGTATCGACCTGGCTACTGTGAAAGGTACGGGTAAAGACGGTCGCATCACTAAAGAAGATGTTGCTAACCATAGCGCTGCCCCAGCTGCAGCACCGGCGGCTGCTCCAGCCCCAGCTGCGAAAGCGGCAGCCGCTCCAGCTGCTGCGGCGATTAACTTGCCAGCCGGTGAGCGTATCGAGAAGCGTGTACCAATGACGCGTATGCGTAAGCGTATTGCTGAGCGTTTGATGGAAACCACTCAGGGCACTGCCATGTTAACCACCTTTAACGAGGTGAACATGGCGCCAGTGATGGCCTTGCGTTCTAAGTACAAAGATATGTTTGAAAAGAGCCACAACGGTACGCGTCTAGGCTTTATGGGCTTCTTTGTAAAAGCTGCCACTGAAGCTCTACGTCGCTTCCCTGCGGTTAATGCTTCAATCGATGGTGACGATGTGGTTTACCACGGTTATCAAGATGTGAGCGTTGCGGTTTCTACTGATAAAGGCTTGGTTGTTCCGGTATTGCGTAATGCTGAGCACATGAGCTTGGCTGAAGTAGAAAACACGATTCGCGATTTCGGTTTGCGTGCTCGCGAAGGCAAGTTGACCATGGACGAAATGACTGGCGGAACCTTCTCTATCACCAATGGTGGTGTGTTTGGTTCTCTGATGTCTACCCCAATTATTAACCCACCACAAACAGCAATCTTGGGTATGCATAAAATCCAAGAGCGCCCTATGGCGGTTAATGGTGAAGTAAAAATTCTGCCAATGATGTACTTGGCGCTATCTTACGATCACCGTTTGGTGGATGGTAAAGATGCGGTTCAGTTTTTGGTGGCCATCAAGGACATGCTGGAGGACCCAGCGCGTATCTTGTTAGAACTGTAATCTGATTGTAAACACTCTTGCCCAGTGTAAGCAGGCAACGCCTCGCACTGGGCTTTTTCATATTTAGAAAAGAACAAGTTGGGAACCATCTATGTCAGACAAATACGATGTGATTGTCATTGGCTCCGGCCCTGCCGGTTATGTTGCAGCTATTCGAGCTGCTCAATTGGGTCTGAAGACCGCCTGTATTGAAAAGTGGAAAGATAAAAAAGGTGCCGGTGTTAACGGTGGTACTTGCTTGAACGTAGGCTGTATCCCGTCCAAAGCCCTGTTGGATTCTTCGCACAAATATCACGCTGCCAAAGACGACTACCAAGCACACGGTATTGGCACAGGTGAGGTAACCATTGACGTACCTGCTATGATCGCTCGCAAAGAGAAGATTGTTAAGCAGATGTCTGGTGGTATCGCAGGTCTATTTAAATCCAATAAAGTCACTTCTTTGTATGGCAGTGGTAAGCTGCTAGCCGGCCGCCAGGTCGAGCTGACTGACAATGATGGCAATGTATCAATTCTTGATGCTGATAATGTCATTCTTGCATCTGGTTCTGTTCCGGTTGATATTCCTGTGGCTCCTGTTGATGGTGATGTGATCATTGATTCAACTGGCGCGCTAGAATTAACAGAGGTTCCAGAGCGTTTAGGTGTTATTGGTGCAGGCGTTATCGGTTTGGAATTGGGTTCTGTATGGGGCCGCTTGGGTTCTAAAGTGGTTTGCTTAGAGGCTCTAGACAGCTTCTTGGCCAATATGGATCAGCAAATTGCCAAAGAAACCCGAAAGATCTTAACTAAGCAGGGCTTAGATATTCGCACTAGCTGTCGTGTAACTGGTAGTGAAGTTAAGGGTAAAGAAGTTGAGGTTACCTTCACCGATGCTGATGGCAACGAGCAGAAAGAAACTTTCGATAAGTTGATTGTTTGCGTTGGTCGTCGTCCATACACTGAAGGCCTATTAGCTGGCGATAGCGGCGTAAACTTGGATGAGCGTGGTTTCATTTACGTAAACGATCTTTGTTCTACCAGCGCTCCGGGCGTATGGGCTATTGGTGATGTGGTTCGTGGTCCAATGTTGGCGCACAAAGGTTCCGAAGAGGGTGTCATGGTCGCTGAGCGTATTGCTGGCCAGAAGCCTCTGGTAAACTACGATATTATTCCAAGTGTAATCTACACCCACCCAGAAGTGGCGGCTGTGGGTCGCACCGAAGAGCAGATTAAAGCTGACGGCGAAGAGTACAATGTGGGTCTTTTCCCATTTGTTGCTATCGGCCGTGCAGTCGCGGCTGATCAAACTGAAGGTATGGTGAAGATGATTGCCGATGCTAAGACCGATCGCGTCTTGGGTTGCCATATTGTTGGCCCTAATGCGGCGGACTTGGTTCAGCAAGTTGCCTTGGCGATGGAGTTTGGAACCACTGCAGAAGATATTGGCATGACAGTATTTAGTCACCCAACTTTCTCTGAAGCGGTTAAAGAGGCGGCTTTGGCTGTAAATGGCCATGCTATTCATATGCCTAACCGCAAGCGTCGTAAGTAAAATAGACGCAGGAATTAGCTCGTTAAATTAAGTGCACTTGATTAACGGGCAAATGGAATAACAACAAAACAAAAGGATTTGAGGGGCTTGTCCCCGGCTGTATTCGAACTTGGCGGGAAAAGCTAGGCGGTTTTGTTTGCTCAATAGGTGACAGAAATCGCTCGAATATGGCATTTAATTAGGACGTCCTTGGCAATAATGCACAGGCGTTAAGTAAACAGAAATATGCTGTTCGCAGCATTGGATCAATTAACGGAAAAGCATCATGAATTTGCATGAGTATCAGGCCAAACAGTTGTTTGCCGAATACGGTTTGCCGGTTTCCAAAGGTGTCGCTGCAGAGACACCAGCTGAAGCCGCAGGCGCTGCCGCTATTATCGGTGGTGATAAGTGGGTAGTTAAAGCTCAGGTACACGCAGGTGGCCGTGGTAAAGCTGGCGGTGTTAAGCTGGTTGATAACAAAGCGGAAATCGAAGAGTTTGCCAAACAGTGGTTAGGCAACAACCTGGTAACTTACCAGACAGATGAAAATGGTCAGCCTGTTAGCCGTATTTTGGTTGAATCCTGCACCGATATTGACCAGGAATTGTACCTGGGTGCAGTAGTAGACCGTTCTACTCGTCGCATTGTTTTCATGGCCTCCACCGAAGGCGGTGTAGAGATTGAAAAAGTTGCTGAAGAGACTCCAGAGAAAATCTTGAAGGCTGAGATCGATCCATTGGTTGGCGCACAGCCATACCAGGCTCGTGACTTAGCGTTCCAGTTGGGTTTACAGGGCGATCAAATCAAGCAGTTCACTAAGATCTTCTTAGGCTTGGCGCAGATGTTCCAAGACCACGATTTCGCGCTACTAGAAATCAACCCTCTAGTAATCACTGATCAGGGTAACTTGCACTGCTTGGACGGTAAAATCAATATCGATTCTAATGCTTTGTACCGTCAGCCTAAGATCAAAGAAATGCACGATCCTACTCAAGAAGACGAGCGCGAAGCGCATGCGGCTAAGTGGGAGCTAAACTACGTTGCACTAGACGGTAACATCGGTTGCATGGTGAATGGCGCTGGTTTGGCCATGGGTACCATGGACATCGTTAAATTGCACGGTGGTGCACCTGCGAACTTCCTTGACGTAGGTGGCGGCGCAACTAAAGAGCGTGTTGTTGAAGCGTTCAAGATCATCTTGTCTGACGAAAGTGTTGAAGCGGTTTTGATCAACATCTTCGGTGGTATCGTTCGCTGTGACTTGATTGCTGAAGGTGTAATCGGTGCAGTTGAAGAAGTAGGCGTAAAAGTTCCTGTGGTTGTACGTCTAGAAGGTAACAACGCTGAGCTAGGCGCTAAAGTTCTAGCCGACAGCGGTTTGAACATCATTGCGGCAACTAGCTTGACCGATGCTGCTCAGCAGGTTGTAAAAGCTGCGGAGGGCAAATAAATGAGCGTATTAATCGACAAGAACACTAAAGTATTGTGTCAGGGTTTCACTGGCTCTCAGGGTACTTTCCACTCTGAGCAAGCGATTGAGTACGGCACAAATATGGTTGGTGGTGTAACTCCAGGTAAAGGTGGCACGACTCACCTTGGTCTACCGGTATTTAACACCATGCGTGAAGCGGTTGAAGCCACTGGTGCTGATGCCTCTGTAATCTACGTACCTGCGCCATTCTGTAAAGATTCTATCTTGGAAGCGGCTCACTCTGGCGTTAAGTTGATCGTATGTATCACCGAAGGTATTCCTACCCTAGACATGCTTGACGCTAAAGTTAAGTGTGACGAGCTGGGTGTACGTTTGATCGGCCCTAACTGTCCAGGTGTTATCACCCCAGGCGAATGTAAGATTGGTATTATGCCAGGTCACATTCACTTGCCAGGTAAAGTAGGTATCGTATCTCGCTCTGGTACTTTGACTTACGAAGCCGTTAAGCAAACAACTGACTTTGGTTACGGCCAGTCTACCTGTGTTGGTATCGGTGGTGACCCAATCCCAGGTTCTAACTTCATCGACATTTTGGAAATGTTCCAAAACGATGATAAGACCGAAGCGATTGTGATGATTGGTGAAATTGGTGGTACTGCAGAAGAAGAAGCTGCTGCTTACATCAAGGCCAATGTTACTAAGCCCGTTGTATCTTACATTGCAGGTGTTACTGCGCCTCCAGGTAAGCGTATGGGTCACGCCGGTGCAATCATCTCTGGTGGTCAAGGTACTGCTGATGAGAAGTTCGCTGCGCTGCAGGACGCGGGTGTTAAAACCGTTCGTTCTTTGGCGGACATCGGTGAAGCATTGAAAGAAATTACCGGTTGGTAAGCACTTTTATTGCTTAAAAAGGCGGGCTTAGCCCGCCTTTTTTGTTTTTGCTTTACAGGTTAGCGACCTTTGGAACAAACTCTGGTTTGTATAGCGCGCTAGCTATAGAATATTGCCTTGATGTATGGACGCCGGGCTGTCTATAACCTTGAGGAATATCATATTGTTTAGGCAAGTTTCATTTTTTCGGCTGTCTCACTTTATCCTCGCTCTTACACTGAGCGCTGTTTGTGGTTTGTTTGGCTCTGTCGAACTCCACGCCCAAGCCGCTAACTCTTACTCAGCTATATCTCAAACAGGCACGTCCCAAATAGCATCGTCCCAAACCTCAAGTCCACGATCAGAAGTTGTAGATCTTTGGTATTTTCAAACCCACGTACGCCACCAATTCCGTACCGATGCTATGGCCTTAATCTTAAGCTATACAAGTAAAGAGAAGCCCCGTCTGCGTTTACGGCCTTGGACCCAGCCACTAACTCAGCAGCGTGCTGTATCGGTTATCCGCAATAGACAATTTCCGATGTTTGCGACCCTGTCTGAGCACCGCCAATATCAAATCCCAGAGTTGATTCGTACGGATAGTAATTTAGTTGCTGGCTTAATGGGTTTTCGATTGTTGCTGAGCCACCAAAAGAATTTAGCAAAGCTTTCAGCTATTCAATCTATGGGAGACATACAGTCAAAGCTGCGCATCGGCTTTGGTCAGCATTGGCGAGATTACTCCATACTAGAAGCGAACAACTTAACCTTAGTGGGTACGCCGCACTACAGTAATCTGTTTCCAATGTTGGAAGCGGATCGCTTTGATGCTATCCCTAGAGGTTTAAATCAAATTTTTACGGAAGAGCAGTATTGGCAAAGCCGTTTTCCTGATATCCAGGTGTTTGAAGAGTATGCTTGGTATTACCCATATCCCATCTATCTTTATATGCATAAGGATTATCAATGGATAATGGAGCGCATCAATTACGGATTTTACAGAAGCATGCAAGACGGTTCTATGCGAGGCTTGTTTAAAAAGCATTTCCAAGAGGAGATTGATTGGCTTGAAAGAAAACAGCCTAAACTGATCATTTTAAAAAACCCTTTTCTTGAAAGTGAGCCAAGCTTCCACAATCTTTGTTGGTGGGCGCCTCGGGCTCTCATTCAGCAGATCAACGGCAAACCTCCTGCGCATTGTAATTAACGCCTTTGAATTAATATAAGGTTGGGCTAATATAGGGTTTTACGGTTTAGTTTGAGGAAACACTATGTTGCGCCCAATACCTGAATTAGTCAGCGAGGCTAGACAAGAGCTACGCTGCTTAAGTGCTGAGGAAGCTTTTGCCGAGCAAAGTGATAACGATGGTATCGTTATCGATGTGCGCGAAGCCGCCGAAGTTGCCGAGAAGCCAGCGCCAAATTCTGTACATATCCCAAGAGGAGTCTTGGAGATGAAGTTGTCTACAAGCCATCCAGATCCATCCCAAACTATCTACATTCATTGCGCTTCAGGTGCTCGCGCTACCCTTGCCGCAGAGCAACTAAAGCGCTTGGGTTATCAAAACGTAACGGTAATTACTTGCGCAATTGATGCTGTTTGTGAAAATCAAAAGTAGTGCTGAGCTACTTTGGTTCTGAAACGCCTGTAAAGACACTTTATGGGTAAATTAAATAGCACTTTGTTGTAGCTTCGAATGCGGTACAATCCCAGCCTTTGTTTATTTGATTAGCTGGAACCGCATTCATGAATTGGTCCCCGAACAGTTGGCAGCAATTCCCAATTCTGCAACAACCCACATACCCCGACCCCGAAGCTCATAAGGCGGTGCTAGAGCAGATAGCACAGCAGCCACCCTTGGTGTTTGCCAAGGAGTCTGAGCGTTTAAAACAGCAACTAGCCGATGTTGCCAACGGTAAGGCCTTTTTATTGCAAGGCGGTGATTGTGCGGAGTCGTTTCGGGATTTTTCAGCGAATCAAATCCGCGATACTCTGAAGGTTATATTGCAGATGGCCATAGTGCTGACTTATGCCGGGCGTAAGCCAGTGGTTAAAGTAGGGCGCATCGCGGGGCAGTTTGCCAAGCCAAGGTCTTCGGATACGGAACAGCGTGACGGTGTAAGCCTTGATAGTTATCGCGGTGACATTATTAATGCGACGGATTTTACCGTAGGCGCAAGAACGCCAGATCCTGAGCGTTTACTTAAGGCTTACCATCAATCGACAGCAACATTAAATCTGCTTCGCTCTATGGTGCAAGGAGGCATGGCGGATCTTCATCAGGTCAGCCGTTGGAATTTAGATTTTGTTGAAGGCAATGAACAGTGCGCTCGCTATCAGGAATTGGCGGGGCGTATTCAGGATACCTTGGATTTTATGGAGGTTTGTGGAGTTAGCAGTGAAACTCACCCAGCCTTAGCCAGAACCGATCTTTATACGTCCCATGAGGCTTTATTGCTTAATTATGAGCAGGCCTTAACACGACAGGACAGTTTTAGTGGGCAGTGGTACAACTGTGCTGCACATATGCTTTGGATTGGCGAGAGGACTCGCCAACTGGATGGCGCCCATATTGAATATATGAGAGGCATTCAAAACCCTATCGGCATTAAAGTTGGTCCAAGCGTCGAGGGTGATGACTTGATTCGTCTGGTTGATCGATTAAACCCTGAAAATGAACCTGGGAGATTAACCCTAATCACCCGTATGGGGGCCAACAAAATAGCCGAAAAGCTACCAGCCTTAGCAGCTAGAGTTGCCAGCGAAGGGCGGTCAGTAGTGTGGTCCAGCGATCCAATGCATGGTAATACAGTAACCTCTGGGAATGGTTTTAAAACCCGTTCATTTGATGAAATCTTAAAAGAAATCCAAAATTTCTTTCAGGTGCTTGAAGCAGAGGGGCAACATCCTGGTGGCGTACATTTGGAGATGACAGGGGCACATGTTACCGAATGCCTAGGTGGAAGCTACCATGTTAGTGAAGCAGATCTCGAAAACTGCTATCGCTCCCAGTGTGATCCACGCCTAAATGCTCAGCAGGTATTGGAGCTGGCTTTTAATATCGCTGACTGCTTGCGCTGAGCATAATCATAGAGTGATAGGGGGATTGTAAAGAGGTAGTAGCTTATAAATTACCCCTTACAATTGTTGGGCATTTCCCGCTTGATTAAGAACTAGGGAATTGCCCGCCACTTGTTTAGCGGCGGCTTTGAGAGGTGATAGGGCGCTAGATATCTCAAAGGCATTATTGAATTGTTTTGTTTTTACTTCTAAGGCGGCTACAGATATGCTTGTCAAAGGGAAAAAACGAGTTTCATCATAGCGGTCTTTGCATTCAAAGCCTCCAGCTTGAACATGTTCTGACAAATACAAGTCTCGGCTGATATTACTAAAACTCTGACCTACTCGTTTGAGTCGTTCATTCCAGTCCTCGCTGTTCCATAAAACTACAAAATCATCCCCGCCAATATGACCCACGGTATCGCTGGTATTATCGGCGTGACTTTTCAAGCTTTGGCCCAAGGCTAAAATAACTTCATCGCCTTTTGAAAAACCATAAACATCGTTAAACGGTTTAAAGTTATCTATGTCGAAATGGCAAACGACAAAATCACGATGGCCCGCGAGCAGTTGCTCCATGCAATCGTTAATGGGGATTAGTCCGGGTAACTGAGTAAGAGGGTTTGCATGTCGAGCCTGCTTAAGTTGCAGTTCGGTAACCTGTTTGAGCAGATCGATAACATGACCAATACCCAAAAAATTCCCTTGATCACATATTATAAAGTCATCCTCTTGATGGTATCTGGCTCTTGAGGTGACCATGCGGCTAACTTGTTCAATACTAAGCTGTGCATCTACAATCAGTGGAGCTTTTTCCATAACCGAGGATATCAACCGGCTGGCGTAAAGGTCTCGACCAAAAGGTTTGGCGAGTAGGCCTTGCAGTCGACTTCTATTGGCAATGCCTACCACCTTTGTATCTTTTACTACAGCGATCGAGTTAATGCTGGGCCGGTTAAGAAATAGCTGTACCGTTTCCTCAACCGTATTTTCTTCAAAGACATTGATTGAGTGAATTGCAAGATTTCGCGCATAAACTCCATGTCCATTGCGCCTTTCGGAGTGTGAGCGAACGACGCGGCTAAGGCGAATAGTCGTAGGTGGTCGTGCATTGGGTCGGCAGAAAAAGTAGCCTTGTAAATAATCGACTTTTAACTGGCAGAGGTACTCAAACTCTGATTCAGTTTCTACACCTTCAGCAATAACCTTGCAGTGCATGGATTGCGCTATTTCAACAAATGAGCGAACAAACTCCTGTTTGGTAGGATCGGCTTCTATGCCTTCAATAAAATGGCGATCTATTTTGACAAACTCAGGTTTAACCTGCGACCATAGTCGCAATGATGAATAGCCGGCACCAAGGTCATCTAGAGCGATGGCAAAACCCATTTCTTGATAATATTGCAGGGCCTTTATAACAGCGCCTTCGTCGCTGCCCGGATGTTGTTCCGTTAGTTCAATAACAATTTGCTCTGGGCTAATATCGTACTCTGCCAGCAGTTCTAAGGTTCTTCCCTGTTGATGATCAACTTGTTGAATGGTTTGCGGGGAAACATTGAGAAATAGTTTTCCCGGTAAAGACAAATCACAGAATCGTTCAATGGCTCTTTGTCGACATAGGTGCTCGATTGCCGCTAAGAGCCCATGTTGCTGAGCTTGCTCAATCAGTTGGGTAGGGGAGTGTAAAACACTATCTGATGGACCTCGGCTCAATGCCTCATAGGCAAATATTTCGCCACTTGCTTTGTCTATGATCGGTTGGAATAAACTATTTACCGATTTCTCTGCAATAATACTTTGTAACTCGCCACGCATATTGTTAACTCACATCAAATAGCTTCTTGCTACTAGATGGCTTCCTGCCGTCTCGCTAGCATCCAACATTAATATGACAGTTATATTTAATTTCTAATGCATCAGCTGATTGGTAGTCGGATGCATTGCTTTTATCGGCATAAAAAAGAGTACTTGAATGAATTGCTAGAAATTATTTGCTGGGGGAAGGCTGCTGGCGGAGGATAAAACTCCGCCAGCTAAAAGAAGAGTGGTCTAACGACTGCTAACCCAATGGGCAAGGCCTTGGGCGTTGATCTTTTGATCCAGGCCAATAATGCTAAGAATGTCTTGATCGCTTAGCTGGCAGTTCATTGCCCGCAATCTACTGATGCTGTCTTCGCAGATGTCAGTTTCTATTTTCTCCAGTGCTTCGCTTCGCTTTTCGGCATATTCAGCATAACAGTCGATTTGAACTATTAAATCTTCTGCTAGCTTGTTGAGCTGCTCAACCATGCCATAGTGGGTTAGATAAACTCGTTCAGCCTGAAGTGCCATCAATCGTTCAATGCTTTGCTTCCAGACTGGAGGGTCAAAATGTACTGGCGTGCTAGGAGGGAATATAAAATTTCCATCGCAGCTTTGATTAAGTGCCGGGTAGGAAACGCCGAAAGTATCGCCGCTAAAAATTCCACGACTTTCAGCGTCATAAATACAAAAATGATGACGCGCATGTCCAGGAGTATCTAAGAAGGTAAGCTTTCGATTACCAAGCATATGATACTCACCATCATTAACGCTAATGGCACGATCTGCTGGTACCGCAATGAGGTCACCGTAAGTCGCGGAAAATATTTCTTCGCCATAAACCGCAATGGTGGCATTTTTTAATTTATCAGGCTCAACCATATGCCTTTCACCGCGAGGGTGAATTAATAGCGTAGCATTGGGGCATTGTGCCATTAAGGTTCCTGCGCCTCCTGCGTGGTCTAGGTGCACATGGGTGGGGATAATGTAACGTAACTGTGCTAACTCAATTCCCAGTTCCTTAATTGCCGCAATGATGGTGGGGGCACACAGGTGTGTGCCGGTTTCAACAAGCGCTGCTTCGTCACCGTCTACGATTAAATAGCAGCTGGCTAGCCCTGGGCGCCCCATACCGGTATCAATGCAGTATACGCCATAGCCTAGGTGCTCTGTCGCTAATACATTCGCCATCTCGAAAACCCTTTTATTTTAAGTCCTGGCTGCCATCGAGCACATTTTCGGGCATGAGTGCCGCAAATTGCTGTTGCAGTTTCTGCATGCCGCCTAGCCAGCGACCGTAGTCATTGGCTTTATTTTGAAAATACTGCTTAACATTTGGGTGTGGCAGGATTAAGAATTCCTCACTGTCTATACCTTCAAGCACGCAGTCAGCGACAGTTTCGGCAGGCAACATGCCATCAATTCCCGCGACACTGCCATCGGTGCCGGCGGTCATATTGGATTCAACGGCTTGGGGGCATAGTGCTGAAACTTTGATGCCTTGGTGGCCGTGGGTTACTGCCAGCCATTCAGCAATAGAAAGCGCGGCATGTTTACTGACCGAGTAGCTTAGTGAGCCAAGTTGGGTAAGTAATCCTGCAGCAGATGCGGTGATTAAAAAGTAACCGCTGCCGCGCTCTAGCATGCTAGGCAGGGCGGCTCTGGCAGCCCAGATATGAGATTGCACGTTGATATCCCATACTTTTTGGAAGTCGCTTTCGCTGGTGTTTACGCCGCCGAGGCGCAGGATACCCGCGTTGCCGCAAAATAGATCGATATGTCCGTGGTCACTTAAGGTGCTGTTTACCAGCTCTTGTACGCCTTCCTCGGTGCCGATATCACAGACTTTGGCCTCTGCCATTGGCAGGTCTTGGCAGATGGTGTTTAGACTATCGCCATCAATGTCTGCAAGGATCAATCGCTTTGGTGATTCTTGAGCGAATCGTTGTGCCAAGGCCTTACCAATTCCGTTGGCTGCGCCGGTAATGACGATGATTTTATCATTTAGCTTCATGGTGTTCTCAATCGCTTTATTATTTTAGTTCAAAGGTTATGTCATTTTGGGCTGCTGGCAGCCTAATATGAAGGTAATTAGTGGGCTTTAGCATGTCACAGGCTTTGCCTATTCCCAACATATCATGCTGAATGGTAAATGATTCACAGAGATGATAGTTGTAGGGCGTATTATTACTAGTAATGATTCGCTGGGCCAAATGTTGGGTGCTTTTATGTCAGGCAATGTGGTCGGATTTACCATTGGCCGTTTTTGGGCGAATCCTTAACCTTGTTACACCCTAAAGTTGGGCGTGTAGCGTGCCTTTAGGCGCCAAAAGTGTTCAAACTTTATTCCATTCACAAAGTGAGGCTGATAGATGATCTTTTCAGGAAAGGCCATAACAGTAACCCAGCTAGACAACGGGTTTGCTGAGTTGAATTTCAATCTCGAAGGCGATTCAGTTAATAAATTTAATGCCTTGACCACCGATGAGTTGCGTCAAGCTGCGGAAACCTTACGTTCTGCAGATAATGTAAAAGGCCTATTGGTCACCAGTGGTAAAGACGTATTTATCGTCGGTGCAGATATTTCTGAATTTGGTAACAATTTTTCTGAATCCGAAGAAAATATTGCGGCCGGCGTACTAGAAACCAATAAGTCAGTTTTCAATGTTATCGAAGACTTACCTTTCCCAAGTGTTGCCTGTGTAAATGGTTTCGCATTGGGCGGTGGTTTAGAAATGGCTTTGACCTGCGACTACCGTGTCATGTCGACCGCAGCCAAGATCGGTTTGCCAGAAACTAAGTTGGGTATTATCCCGGGCTTTGGTGGTACCGTGCGTTTGCCTCGCGTTATTGGTGCAGATAATGCCATTGAGTGGATCGCTTCTGGTAAAGAACAGCGTGCAGATGCTGCACTTAAAGCCGGTGCTGTGGATGCTGTAGTAGAGCCTGCTAAATTGAAAGAAGTGGGTATCGCCATGCTAGAGCAGGCGGTTGCCGGTAAACTTGACTATAAAGCCAAGCGTCAAGAGAAGCTTCAGCCATTACAGTTGAACGACATCGAGATGATGATGAGCTTTGAAACCTCTAAAGCTTTTGTTGCCGGTCAAGCGGGTCCCCATTACCCAGCACCGGTAACTGCAATTAAGGTTATGCAAAAAGCCGCTAAATTGGATCGTGATGGTGCATTAGCGGAAGAAGCTAAAGGTATTGCCAAGCTGGCGAAAACCGAAGTAGCGAAGAATTTAGTTGGTTTGTTCTTGGGTGACCAAGAGTTGGCCAAAACCGGTAAAACCTGGGCTAAGAAATCTACCGCTAAAGTAGAAAAAGCAGCGGTGTTGGGTGCTGGTATTATGGGTGGTGGTATCGCTTACCAGTCAGCCCTAAAAGGCACGCCAATTATTATGAAAGATATCGCTCAAGACGGCATCGACCTAGGTTTGAGTGAAGCCACTAAACTGTTGTCCACTCGCGTTAAGCGTGGCCGTATGACAGCAGAACAAATGGCTGGCGTTTTAAATGCGATCGATCCTGCTCTTAGCTACGAAGGCATGGAAACAGCCGATATCGTTGTTGAAGCGGTGGTAGAAAACCCTAAGGTGAAGCATGCCGTATTGGCGGAAACCGAAACTAAGTTGAAAGAAGGCGCAGTACTGACTTCTAATACTTCTACTATCTCCATTAGCTACTTGGCTGAAGCGCTAAAACGCCCAGAAGATTTTTGCGGTATGCACTTCTTCAACCCTGTGCACAAAATGCCCTTGGTAGAAGTTATCCGTGGTGAGAAAACCAATGATGAAGCGGTTGCTCGTACCGTGGCTTACGCTTTGGCGATGGGTAAAAAGCCTGTTGTTGTTAATGACTGCCCAGGCTTCTTGGTAAATCGCATCTTAAGTCCTTACATGGGTGCCTTCATGGGCCTTGTTAAAGAAGGCGCAGACTTTGTCCAGATCGATAAGGTTATGGAGAAGTTCGGTTGGCCGATGGGTCCAGCTTATTTGTGTGATGTTGTTGGTATCGACACGGGTGTGAAAGCGGGCGCGGTTATGCGTGAAGGCTTCCCAACTCGCATGTCAGCTGACTATAAGAGCGCTTCTGAAGTCTTGTTTGAAGCTGGTCGCTACGGTCAGAAAAACGATGCCGGTTACTACAAGTATGAGCTGGATCGCCGTGGTCGTCAGAAGAAAGTCGCTGACGAAACTGTTTGGGATCTATTGGCTGATCACGTTGATGCTCGCCAGGACTTCGATGCCGAAACCATTGTTGATCGTTTGATGATTCCAATGTGTCTTGAAGCGGTTCGTTGTTTGGAAGAAGGCATTGCCGACAGTGCAAACGACGTTGATATGTCCCTAATTTACGGTGTAGGTTTCCCTCCATTCCGCGGCGGTGCATTGCACTATATCGATGATATGGGTGTGGCTGAGTTTGTTGCTCGCGCAGACAAATACGCTGAGATTGGCGAAATGTATCAGGCGACCGAGCGTTTGCGTGAAATGGCCAAAAATGGCGAAACCTTCTTTTAAGCCACGCTTAAAAGACCTGAATCCGAATAGCAATTGGCAGGTAGAGCCTGCCAAATAATAGGAGATTAAGACGTGAGCTTAAATCCAAGAGATGCAGTAATTATTGACTTTGGCCGTACCCCAATGGGTCGTTCCAAAAATGGTTGTTTCCGTAACCGTCGTGCGGAAGATATTTCGGCTGATTTGATCAATGGCCTATTGGCGCGTAACCCTAAAGTAGATCCGGCTTTAGTTGAAGATGTGATCTGGGGGTGTGTAAACCAAACCAAAGAGCAGGGCATGAACATCGCTCGTATGGTTTCTTTAATGACCGATATTCCTCACACTGCTGCGGCCCAAACCGTTAGCCGTTTGTGTGGTTCTTCTATGTCGGCTTTGCACACCGCAGCTCAAGCCATTCAAACCAATAATGGTGATGTGTTTGTTATTGGCGGTGTTGAGCATATGGGGCACGTTGCTATGGATCACGGTGTTGATCCTAACCCGCGCTTAGCCAAGCACGTAGCAAAAGCCGCTGGCGCTATGGGCTTAACTGCTGAGATGCTGGGCTTAATGCACGGCATGACTCGCGAGCAGCAAGATCAGTTTGCTGAGCGCTCTCATCGTCTAGCCCACAAAGCTCGTACTGAAGGTGGTTTTGATAACGAAATTATTCCAATTCAGGGCCATGATGCCAATGGTGCCCTAGTATTGGTTGAGCAAGATGAAACGATTCGTCCTGAAACTACCGTAGAAGGCCTGTCTCAGTTGAAGCCTGTATTTAACCCTAAGGGCGGTACAGTAACGGCCGGCTCTTCTTCACAGATTACCGATGGCGCATCGTGCATGATCGTTATGTCAGCGGAAAAGGCTGAAGAGCTAGGCATCCAGCCGCAGGCGGTTATTCGTGCGATGGCGGTTGCGGGTGTTGATCCTTCTATCATGGGTTACGGTCCAGTACCTTCAACTCAGAAAGCTCTAGAGCGTGCTGGCATTAGCATCGAAGACATCGATTATGTTGAACTGAATGAAGCCTTCGCGGCGCAAGCTTTGCCGGTATTGAAGGACTTAAACTTGCTTGACTGCATGGATGAAAAGGTAAACCTACACGGTGGTGCAATCGCATTGGGTCATCCATTTGGTTGTTCTGGTGCACGAATCACCGGTACCTTGTTAAATGTTATGCAGCAAAACAACGGACGCTATGGTTTATCCACTATGTGTGTTGGTTTAGGGCAGGGCATTAGTACTATTATTGAGCGTTTGTAATTTAGAAATTAAATTGCAAAAAGAAAACGGGCTTCGGCCCGTTTTTTTATGCTTCGGCTAGAGTATCCTGTGGGATGCTTATCGTGAATCGGGAGCCATTACCAACTTTTGATTCTAAGTCGATTGAGCCAGCGAGCTTTTCTGTTACCAAGGTGTAGACAATATTCATGCCGAGTCCAGTGCCGCCTTGTCCTCTCTTGGTGGTAAAAAAAGCATCATAAAGTTGCTCTTGAACATCGTCATCCATTCCCTGGCCATTATCCTCGAACCTAATTAGCACACTGTCTTGCTGTTTCTCGGCTCCTAGAAGAACGGTTCCTTCTCTTTTTCTCTCGAAGGCATGTAAATATACATTGTTAAGCAAATTGTTGTAAATCTGATAAAAAATGCCCGGAAAACTGGTGATATCAAGATTGCATGGAATTTCGTTCTTAACGACTATATTGCGCTCTTCGAATGCCTTTTTAAAACCACTAAACGAATCATCAAAGTTGCGATACAGGTTGAACTTAGAGCTCGCATCGTGATGCTCCTCTATCGATACCTGCTTAAAAAAGTTAACAAGATCAACAGCCTTTCTTAGGCTGCCCAGCACTGTCGTATTGAGGTTGTTAGTTTCGGAAAGAAAATTAAGCAGTTCAGATTGGGTAAGATCACCCTTGTTTAGCGAGTTCATTATCTGCTTGGTTGAAGATTCAAGTGCAGAAACTCCGGTAATGGATACCCCAATAGGAGTGTTTAGTTCATGAGAGATTCCCTTAACCATTTTTCCTAATGCGCTCATTTTTTGTGAGCGGATCAAATGCTCTTGCGCTGACTGTAATTCTTGATAATTCTTCTCAAGAGTCTCATTTTTACTGCTGAGCGTTTTTTGAAGATGGCTAAGTGTGGTGTGCGTCTTAATTCGGGCCAGCAGGATCTCTGAGCGAAATGGCTTAGTAACAAAATCGACTCCGCCTACCTCAAAACCTTTGATGATATCGTTTTCTTCTTTTAGAGCGCTCAAGAAAATGACTGGAATATCTTTGGTTTCTGCTTTACTTTTTAATGCCTGACAGGTTTCAAATCCACTCATACCTGGCATGGTAATATCCAAGAGAATAAGGTCGGGTATCGATGACTCGACGGATTTTAGGGCCATTTCTCCGCTAGTGGAAATCCTAACCTTGTAGTTTCTCTCGCTTAGCAGCTTTCTGACCAGTTTTAGATTGTTGGGGTTATCGTCCACAACCAGTATTTCAAAACATTCGTCACTCATAACAATCAATCTACTTGCCAAGTTTTAGTAATAGTACGTTCTTCGCTATATCGTGGTACAGCCTTCAAGCGAATCTATCAGTTTTTCAAACTCAAATTGATCCAGAAGCTCTTGTACAGAGCTTGCAAGTTCACTATCCGAAGATTCTACTTCTTTCGTCATCTCGGATAGGTGATCTATATTTCCTGAGTGTAGAGATTCGAGGAACTCAGTGATCCAGGGTTCCGGCATGCTGCGCAGTTTACTTAAGTCGGTGCTGTCTGTAGTGGCCGCCTGTTCTTCGATTTCATCTGATTCTGGGTAAACAAACTCCAGTCCAAGATAGCTGCGCATTGCCTCATAGATCTCATATTCCTTATAGGGTTTAAGGATGATGTCGTTACAGCCAGAGCTTTGCACGTTTCTAATTTCTTCTGCTGTCACACTCGCTGAAACAGCAATGATGGGGGGAACCTTGTTAAGCCCCATATTTCGAATTCGCCTAGTTGCTTCCCATCCGTTCATCTTTGGCAGCATTATGTCCATCCAAATAAGATCGGGCATTAGCGTAGGAACAAGCTCTAAAGCTGACTCGGCGTCGACAACACTGTGAATCTCCATGTCGACTCGTTCCATTAGGCTGCTCAAAAGCTTGGTGTTGTTGGGTTCGTCTTCTACGATGAGGATTTTCTTTGATGGTTGGCCGGGTTTTAGCCCGCTGACAAACATTTGCTCCCGAGTTCGATGTTTGAATTCAGCTTCGTCATCTGGGTTTTCTAGTGTGATTGTGAAGCTAAAATTGCTGCCTTTGCCATATTCAGACCCTACCTTTATTTCGCCTCCCATAAGTTCAACATAGCTTTTGCTTATGGTTAGGCCTAGACCGGTGCCTTCTTTACTTGCCAATCCGCTTTCAGTCTGCACGAATGGGCTGAACAGCAAGGCGATTTCATCTTGTCGAATACCTTGTCCGGTATCGATGACTTCAAAACGAAGTTGCTTCACTTCTTGTTCGTCGCTTTGTACTGCGCTGACATTAATGTCGACTGACCCATCATGGGTAAACTTAATGGCATTGCCGGCTAGGTTTAAGATGATTTGACGTAATTTAGTTGTGTCTGCGTAGATGTATGCCGGTACTGAATCACAAATATCGTATTTGATTCTCGTATTGTTCTTTTCAGCTTTTTTAGTAAGAAGCATGCAGAGCGAGTGTATGAAATTGCGGGGCTCTAGGTTTTCTTTTTCCAGTGTAGTCTTGCCGGATTCAATTTTCGATAGGTCTAAAATTTCATTGATTAGAGCAAGCAAGTGATTTCCACTTTGGTTCACAATACTCATGTACTCATGGTTTTCGTCGCTCAGGTCTCTGCCTTGCAATATGATTTCGGTAAATCCGATGATGGCATTAAGGGGGGTTCTGAGTTCATGAGACATGGATGCCAGAAATTGACTTTTAGCTCTGTTGGCGCTTTCGGCTTGTTCTTTTGCTGATTGTAGAGCGTCATTACTCTCGGTAAGCTCTTGAGTGGCCGCTGAAATTTCCTCTTCTAGGTGGGATCTGTAGCGGTCAAGCTCTAGCTCATTGAGCTTGCGTTTGCTTATATCTTGAAATACGCCAATTAGATCTATTTCACGGTCGCTGGTAGAGTCGCCGTTCAGTAAAAACCACTTTTCACCATCGCCTTTTTTCTTGAGACGAAACTCAACTCCAGTCTCTGTAGTTTGTGTTCTTTCTAGCGTGAAAAATTCCTTTACTTTGTTGAGGTCATGTTCGTAGATAATGTCAAAAAATGATTCAATTGAATTGTCAAAAGCACCTTCTTCGATATTAAACATAGAGTATACATTTTCAGACCATCTCATTTTCTGATCTGATTTGATAAACTCCCAGCTCCCCATGTTTACTGCTTTTTGTGCTAGGGCGTATATTTTTTCGCTACGCTGCAAAGCTAGGTTGGTTTTCTTAATGTCGCCCACTTGCTGCTCAACCAAGGCGGTGAGTGTGCGCTTGTTCTCTTCTAGAGTTTCGGTTCTCTCTTCAACACGCTTTTCCAACTCTCCATAAGCGCTTAAGAGCTTTTTACGAGTATTGATTCGTTCGGAAGACTCTTTTCGTAGTTGAATTCTTTGCCCCTTCACTTGCTCGTTAAGGCGACTGAGCTGTTGGTGTTTTTGAGCGATTTCTTCCTCTTTCTGCTGCAAGGCATCAGCCAAATACGACTCAGAGTCAGTATCTGCATGGTCAACTGTAGAGCTACTAGTGGGTGTGGAAGACATTTTTTTGCCTTAAATTCCTAAAATTCAATTAGGACGGTTTCTACATGCTCTGCAGAGTTGCTATTAAGAGTGGGAAGATATTCTTCTAGCTGCTCGAAGTCGCATCGGTGTGTGGTTAACATACTTGGATCTATACGCAATTTTTCGATCAGTCGTAGCATTCGGCTATAGTTCTCACTGCCAGTAGGGCAGTTGACATTCTGTATGTTGATATCTTTGGATTGCGCGGCCAGCATGAGTTCTAACAGCTCTCCATCGGCCTCTTTGGGGTGTTCAGTTCTGATGATTGAGCCGCCAATGCGCGTCAGATTGATGCACTCTTTAAGTCCTTCAGCGGTACCGCTGCAATCAATGCTAGCATCTAACCCAACACTATTGGTGTAATCCATGATTGCTTCGTAGCGCTCGCTGGGGTTTTGAATGCTGCTATCAGCGCCAAATTCTTTGGCGTATCTTAATTCGTGTGTATCTTCATTTACCATTGCAAAGATATAGCCGGCACAACTTAAATTTGCGCAGGCGATAGTCATTAAGCCGTATGGACCGAGTCCCGACACACCCACTATGGAGCCAACGGGTAAACAGGCTTTATCAATGGCATGCATGGATTTGGCGAGCAGGTGCGGTGCATAACAAGCTAATTCATCGGACACTGATTCAGGTTGTTTCGCTAAGTTTGCCTCGGCATTGTTAATGAACATGTATTCCGCAATACAGCCGCCAGCCTCGTGGTGAACGCTGGTGCGTTGGCAGTTTGACGAGTAACCACGCTGGCAATCATTACAAACATAACAAGGCATATTTGCATTAAACACTACTTTGTCACCAACGCTAAAACTGCTAACTTCTTCACCGATTTCCGTGATGACTCCGCATGCGGCTGAGCCTAGACCTTGAATTTTTGCGTCAGAGCTAAGCTCTAGCTGTGTCAGTAAGGCTGCATCTACCTTGACTACGGCATCGAGGGGCTCGAGTTCACGATAATGGGATATTTCGCGAATTGAAAAAGTGTCAGATTCAGTGAATGCCTTTCTAAAAGTCTCGCTCATTTGACGCTCCATTTGGTAGTGTGGTTTGGTTAAGATGGCGTTTAGTAGGCATCAAAGAAAATAATTGGTTTGACTATGTTGTCTTCCTTTTTCATCATCATGTGGAAGGCTTTACCGATTTCGTCAAACTCAAAACGGTGAGTCGTGAGCATAGTGGGGTTGACTCGTTCTGTTTCAATGAGTCTTAGCAATCGTTGCATTCGCTCCTTTCCGCCAGGGCAAAGCATCGTTGTTATGGTTTTGTCAGCCATGCCAACACCCCAGCCTTCTCTTGGGATGGGTACCGTTTCACCTTTGCCGTGGTAGCCAGAGTTGGAAACCGTGCCACCTGGCTTTGTTGCCTCTATGCACCATCCGAAAGCTTTGGGGCCTCCAACACATTCCAGTGAGGAATCTACACCTTTGCCTTTGGTGATTTTCATGATCTCGCTAATGGGATCTTCATGTTCAAAGTTAATGATGGCATCAGCTCCGTACTCCAGGGCAAAGTCCAGTCGTTGTGGAATTTTGTCGATTGCAATAACCTGTCCTGCCCCTAAAAGGCGTGCGGCTGCCAGAGCCATTAAACCCACGGGACCAACACCAAATACGGCGACGGTTCCGCCTTTGGGGATGTTTGCACCTTCAGCGCAGCCAAAGCCAGTTGGCATCATATCGGCCGTATAAATTGCCACTTCCTCTGAGATGGAGTAGGGGATTATTGTCAGATTTGCATCAGCGCGATTAACGTGAAAGAGTTCAGCAAAGGTGCCGTCTTTTGTATTGGCAAACTTCCACCCTCCAAGAGCTTCATCGCCACATTGAGAACTGTAACCAGATTGGCAGCTGTGGCAGTGATAACAGGGAGTGATTGCATTGACGACAACTCTATCACCCGGCTTCACAGTTTTCACTCCGCTGCCGACTTGCTCAACTATGCCAGTACCTTCGTGCCCTAGGGTGTGATTAAAGCGTTCACCAATGGCACCATTAACCGTATTACAATCAGAAGTGCAAATCATAGCGGCAGTGGAGCGTACGATAGCATCTAGTGGGCCCGGAGCGTGAGGTACTGGCTTGTCCATCGTTTCTACATTGCCAATACCCTGCATGACAAATGTTTTCATCGTTTGTGTCATTTCTTGCTCCCTAAGCTGCATCCAGGCTACTTTTTAAGAATTTATAATGTCTAAAAATCTGTGAGTTGAATCATAAAAAGTTGCGAAAACACCATGTGCAAATTAGTTGATTCGACAAACTATGGATCGATAATTGAGGTTTATGACATAGCCAAAATTAATGTCCATTATTAAAAATATAGGACGGATTAAATTTATGTCAAAATCGATTTTTGGCTTATTTTACTGTGGTTTATATCCGCAGTTACCCTGTGGAAATACCATGGGGCTGCAGTTGGTTTTGGGCTTTTAAGAGCTTTCATTATCTTTTTTGATAGAGTTTGCAGCTGCTGTGATTTGAACTGATCGTAATTTACGGCTTAGTGCTACTAATTGACCTGGCATTGGTATATGTTTGTATGATTAACTGGCCAAGTTGAAAAGCTTTCCAGGGATCTAGAGAGATCAATCAACTTTGAAAATTCGAAATAATAGAAAGTAGAAGCTTATTATTGAGGGGTAAAATGAAAAATATTTTGGTGTTATTGTTGTCTTTAGTGGCCAATAGTCTTATGGCGGATTCATTAAGTTACGCACAAAGAGTAGTAATCCCGTCAAAGGCTCTTGGAGATGATCGATTGCTTCAAATCAGTTTACCCGATTCCTATTCTAAGAGCACTAGATCATACCCGGTAATCTATTTATTACACGGTCAATGGGATACGCTTCCAGCAGCAGCTACTTTGTCGATGTTGGAAAGCTCACTGCCTGAATTTATTGTAGTGGGTATTGAAGGTCGAGGACCCGAGCTCAAGCCCGCTGGTAAGCAGGAGCGAAGTAATTTTTACCAGTTCATTTTGAGTGAGCTGTTACCTTATGTGAAGGAAAACTACCGTACAGCGCCTTATAGTATTTTGTCCGGCCATTCAAATGCTGGGCGTTTTACTGTCGATATGTGGCTGCATGACGGCGAGGCTTTTAATGAGTTTTATGCTTTTAGTCCCTCTTTAGATGATGCTTATTTAAGTAAGCTGATTATGGCAGAAAACTTTGACGCTAATGGACGCTCGCCATTAACCTTGACCATGGCTGATGAGGGTGAGCATATGTTGAGTCCTTTCCAAGAAATATCGAAAAAGTTAGCCACTTTGCCTGAGGGCAGTTTTAACTCTAAGCACTTCCCTGAAGAAAGTCACAGTACTACACGCCATGCCTCACTTCGCTTTGCCTTGAGCAAAAGCTTTGCTGTTTGGAATCCAAGCAGAGAGGTGAAGAAGGCAGGTTTGGCAAGCCTGCAAGCCCACTATAATGGGCTGCTAGAGAAGTATGGGTTTACTGAAGATATACCGATGGAGACATTGCAGCGTTTGGCAGCTTCCTATGCAATTTCTGAGGATGCAGATAAGCAGGCCAAATTGCAGCCTGTGCTAAACTATTTTGTAAAACAACAAGGCCACTCACTCAAGCCAATGGTAGAGATTGCCCAGTTTTTATTGGCAAATAACTATCAGCAAGGTGGCGAGAGAATGCGAGCTTCATTATGTGAGATGGATAGCAAAATCGAGTTTTGTGGAGCAAAGTAGAATTCAGGTCGTGCCCCTATGTTGATTTAGTTGCAGCTTTGCTTAATGTTCACTTTGCAGCCCACTGGGGCAGGCCTCCTCGCCTGTAACGCTTTTCTATTGTTAGTCATGGTAGTGTCATATAATCCGAGTACAAGGTAGAGTTCGTTTGTCTTGATCAACTAATACGAAGAGCGCCGCTGCACGGCTCGGTAATGATCCAATATGTTGCAACTTAAGTTAATAGGAATCCTGGTTCTGCTATGTGGCCTGTGCTCACAGGCTGCGATATCTGAAACATCAGTGGCTGATAAGTCTTGCGATGAATCCTGCAGTTTTGTGCTGCTAAGTGAAGCTGACGGTAAATTTCACTTCAGTAACCGTCAAAGAGCTGAGCAACGTTTCACACCTTACTCAACCTTTAAGGTTGTGAATACTCTCATTGCTTTAGAAGAAGGGCTCATCACAGGCCCCAGCCATACTTTGAAACTTAACCAGAATCGCTACCCTGTTGAGAAATGGTGGCCTCAAAGTTGGTATCAAACTCCATTAAGTATTCGTGAGGCCTTCCATGCTTCGGCGCTACCGCTATACCGTCAATTAGCCCTTGATGTTGGGAAAGACTCGATGAGTGCACGCTTGCAAGGCCTTCACTATGGGAATGGTGATATAAGCTCTGGATTAGATAGCTTTTGGCTTAATGGGAGTCTACAGATTAGCGCTGTAGAGCAGCTGTGTTTTCTTAGGCGCTTGGCACGTCACGAGCTGCCACTGAAAGATGAAACTTTTACGATCTTTAATCGGGTTATGGAGGTTGACCTTGAAAAAGAGAGTAAGAGCTTTGCCAATGCCATTCGAACTTTTGGACCTGATGTTAAACTGTTTGCAAAAACAGGTGGCGGCCCAATTCGAAAAGGGCGCTATATAGGTTGGTATGTTGGCTATCTACAATCGGCGAAATCCAATTACTATTTTGCCCTTAATATGGAAGCGAATAGTTTTAAAGCTTTACAGGGCGCGCGCAAAACTATGCTGATTTCTCAACTTAGAGGTATAGGGCTCTTATAGACGGACCGTTAGCGCCCTTTGCTGCAAAATTGCAGCGGCTATAACTGAACTTAGCATTGGGCTGGTGGCAATTGCGAGTGCAGTGCTAATCATTGTGTACTCGCTAAAACTCAAGACGCTCCCGACAATGGCATGACGCGCTGCCAAATAATATTGGCAGCAGAAGATTAGCATTATACCGATCCCCCGCAAGTAATCCTTTGCAAGCAGTAGTTTTGAGCTGTTTTCATCTCGTGTTATTTTCTTGGTGCTTCTCATCGCTGTGAACAAAGCCGCAGCTGCAAGCAGTGTCAGCAGATAGTTTGCGCTCAATAAATGATCGATGTTGGCTAATCGAACGAGTGAAACAGAGATAAAAATCAACGGCAGTATCGCCAGCTGTTTTAGGCTAGCGCTTCTCGCTCGGCTTTGCCAAACGGAGAAAGTCAGTAATAGTACAAATAAAGGGAATACCCAGACTGGGGTGCCGCTTAGTATATTCATATTGTTAGCCTCGTTTTCAGTATGGGCTCAGTTTACAAAGCTAAGAAAACGGCAATCAGTGCCAAAAGTCATTTTGGGCTAGGGCATAAAACTCGCTATACTCTGATACGACAATAAGGCAGCCCGGCTGCCTCATCTCTTGAGCGCCAAAATAGGAATAACTAGGCTTATGGCCGTTGATATCGTTTTAGTTAAAAAGCTCAGTAAGCTGATGGTAACTGCCAATAAAGGCGATCACTTCCATCAGCTAGGTTTGGAGTTTACCCATATGGAGACGGGTGCCTGTGAAATGCGCCTACCGTATAGCGAGCGCCTAGTCGGCAACCCAGATACCGGAGTGGTGCATGGTGGAGCTATTACCGCTTTGCTGGATACCTGCTGTGGTATGGCTTGTGCGTCGGTTTTGGAGGATATTGGTCTGACACCAACCATGGATCTTCGCATCGACTATATGGGAGTGGCAGAGCCGGGTCAGGATATCTATGCCCGTGCTGATGTTTATCGTAGCTCACAAAGTGTCTTATTTGCCCGCGGGCGTGCTTACACCAAGGGCCAGGAAGATCGCCCCGTTGCCCACTGTATAGCTAACTTTATTCGCTTAGATGAGGAGGTTTTGAAGAATTTAAGTGAACAGTTTAGACCCTTCCTCGATGCTGTGGAGATAGACGAATGAGTGCCATTTCAAAAGCTTGTGAGCAGGCCAGAGCAGAGTGGAAACCTGAGCTAATTATTGAACAAATTCCATACGCCAGGCTGCTTGGCATCGAAACCCACAATATGGGTGATGAACTATTTTTTGTGCTGCCTCCAAGCAAGGGTAATGTAGGCAACCCAACCCTGCCGGCTCTGCATGGTGGGGCGATCGGTGGCTTCCTGGAGCTATCGGCCAGTTTGCACCTGATGATGACTCTGCCTACTCAGGTGACACCTAAAGTCGTGGATATTTCGGTAGATTATGTACGCCCTGGGAGGCTTGAACCCCTTTATGCGCTGTGCACCGTTGTGCGCCAGGGGCGTAAACTGGTGAATGTCTCGGTAAATTGCTGGCATAAAACACGCGATGAGAGTGTAGCCACTGCGAGAGCTCACTTTTTAGTCGATTGAGGCGATTTTTAGCCACCCTTATCTTGTCTTGAAGGGGCCTCTTAAATAAAGAAGGGGCCCTTGCAAAGAATCTCTTTGATCCGCTCTTCTTCCCCTTTAAAAGTCGAAATTGAACCCCATAACAGGGTTTATACACCTTAATGGTGACTCGACTGACCAAGGAGAATGCTTAGATGAGCGTTGATGCACAAAAACAAACCATGGGATTCCAGACCGAAGCCAAGCAGCTGCTTCACTTGATGATCCACTCTTTGTATTCCAATAAGGAAATCTTCCTTCGCGAGCTGGTATCTAATGCTTCAGATGCGGCCGATAAACTGCGATTTTTGGCGCTGTCGAACGGTGATCTGTATGAAAATGACGCCGAGCTAAAAATTCGAGTTGAATTTGATAAAGAGGCTAAAACCGTCACTATTGCTGATAATGGCATTGGTATGAACCGTGACGATGTGATCGAGCACTTAGGCACCATTGCTAAGTCAGGTACAGCTAACTTTCTTTCGAATCTTTCCGGTGATGAAAAGAAGGATTCACAGCTGATTGGCCAGTTCGGTGTTGGTTTTTATTCGGCATTTATTGTCGCCGATAAGGTTGAAGTTTTTACCCGTAAAGCTGGGGAATCCAGCGAGCAGGGCGTGCACTGGGAATGTGACGGCGAAGCGGAATTTAGCGTTGAAAATATCGATCGAAGCGAGCGCGGCACAACAGTTGTCTTGCACCTAAAAGACGATGCCAATGAGTTTGCTGATGACTGGCGTTTACGTTCGGTAATTAAAAAATACTCTGATCATATTTCTTTGCCAGTGGAAATGCTTAAACAAGAATCGCCGGCTGCGGAAGATGGTGAAGAAAAGACTGATAGCGCAGACGCTCCAGAATATGAGGTGATTAATACCGCGACGGCCTTATGGACTCGCTCTCGTAGTGAAGTGAGTGATGAAGAGTACAAGGAATTTTATAAACACATCTCCCACGACTTTGCAGATCCCGTTAAGTGGAGCCACAACCGGGTAGAAGGTAAGTTGGATTACACCAGCTTACTGTATATTCCTGCCAAAGCGCCTTTTGATATGTATAACCGTGAAGCAGCGCGTGGCCTAAAGCTATATGTGCAGCGCACTTTCATTATGGATGATGCGGAGCAGTTCCTGCCGATGTATCTGCGCTTTGTAAAAGGTGTTGTTGATTCTAACGATTTATCATTGAACGTTAGTCGCGAAATTTTGCAGAAAGACCCAAATATCGATGCGATGCGTTCTGCATTGACCAAGCGCGTATTGGACACCTTGAGTAAAATGGCGAGCAAAGAGCCTGAGCAATACGCTGAATTTTGGACTGAGTTTGGCCAGGTGCTAAAAGAGGGCCCGGCGGAAGATTTCGCCAATAAAGAGAAAGTTGCTAAGCTGTTTCGCTTTGCGAGTACCCACACAGATAAAGCCGATCAAGATCAATCTCTTGAGGCCTATATTGAGCGTATGCAAGAAGGCCAAGACAAAATTTATTATGTGGCTGCTGAGAATTTCAATACCGCGAAAAACAGCCCTCATTTAGAGGTATTCCGTAAGAAGGGTATTGAAGTATTGCTGCTAAGCGATCGTGTAGATGATTGGCTAATGAGCCATATGATGGAATTTGAAGGTAAGCAATTCCAGGATGTCGGTAAAGGAGCCCTAGATCTAGGTGAGCTGGAAAGTGAAGAAGACAAGAAAGCTCAAGAAGAATCGGAAAAGCAGTTTGAGTCTCTCATCGAGCGCGCCAAAGCTGCTCTGGAAGGGCGTGTGGATCAAGTGCGCATCACCCACCGTTTGACCGATTCACCGGCTTGTTTGGTGGTCAATGAACACGATATGGGTGCTCAGATGCGACGTTTATTAGAGCAAGCCGGACAAGATGTTCCAGATAGCAATCCGAATCTAGAGCTTAATCCTGAGCATCCGCTAGTTGTGAAGTTGGATCAGGAAGCCGATGAAGATCGCTTTGCTGATCTGGTGGGCATTTTATTTGACCAAGCCAATTTGGCTGAGGGTGGGCAATTGGAAGACCCTGCCAATTATGTGCAAAAGCTCAATAAACTCTTGTTAGAGCTAAGCCACTAAGCTTTTGCTATAGTAGCTTTTGTTGTAATGCACTCAATGCGAGTTTATGCATTGGGTGTATTTCATAAAAATGACCGACATACTAGAGATCAGTGGCGTGGCTTCGCGAGTAAAATCGCAATGACAGCGGCTGATTAAAAGCGGGCAAGCAATAAGCTCGTATTTAAAAATACAAGTTAAAAGGTTGGTAAGGCGTTATGACAACACCACAACAGGTAGCGGTTCTTGGCGGCGGCAGTTTTGGCACAGCCATTGCTAACATCGCGGCAACTAACGGCCATAAAACCTTTCAGTGGATGCGAAACGAAGAGCAGGCTGCTAAAGTTCAGCAGGCTCGTGAAAACAGTGATTACCTGCCCGGCTATAAATTAAGCGACAATTTGTGTGCAACGGCCGACCTTGCTGAAGCTGTTAGCGCCGCCGATGTGGTCTTTATTGCCATACCCAGTAAAGCGTTTCGAGAGGTGGCTCGTTTAGTGTCACCGCTTCTAAAAGCTAGAACAATGGTTATCAGTACCACCAAAGGTATTGAGCCTACTGGTTTTACTTTGATGAGCCAAGTCCTGGAGCAAGAATTAAGTGATGCCCGCATCGGTGTTTTGAGTGGGCCGAATTTTGCTAAAGAGATTGTTGCCCATCAACAAACCGGTTCAGTGATTGCCAGCTCGGATGATGAGTTGATAGCCTGTGTTCAAGAATTGCTGTGTTCCAGTACCTTCCGTTTGTATGCCAATAGTGACTGCTATGGGGTTGAGCTTGGCGGTGCGCTGAAAAACATCTATGCCATCGTTACCGGTTTGGCAACCGCCCTGGGCTGTGGCCACAATACTATAGCTATGTTATTGACTCGTTCATTGGCTGAAATGGGGCGTTTCGCTAAGCATCTGGACGCCGACCCTATGACATTTTTAGGTCTGGCCGGAGTAGGCGATTTAATTTTAACCTGCACTTCAGATTTAAGCCGCAACTATCGTTTAGGTATGGCGATTGCTCAGGGTAAGTCTCTAGAGCAGGCGGAAAGTGATATTGGGCAAGCCGTGGAAGGTGTTAATACCTTGCGATTGGTAAAGCAAAAAGCCGATGAGCTTGATGTCTATATGCCTTTGGCAAGCGCTTTACATGGTATTTTATTTGAAGACTACAGTATAGCTGATGTCGCTGACAAGCTAATGGGCGGCGAACAAAATACTGATGTTGAATACTCCCAAAAAGATTTTTAACTCTTTCAAGCGTAATTGATAGGTCAGATAATTTAATCTTTTTTAACACTAAGACGAAAATCAAAAGGTGCGATATGAGTGATTCCCCAAACGAGCATAAATATTCACTATTGGGCGCCGAGATCTGGTTACGTCTCGCTTTTATGGTGATTTTCGCTTTAGCTTTGAAGCTGGCTATTGTGGTTTTGACTGCTTTTGTATTGGTGCAATTTATCATTGTGTTGTTTACGGGAGCCGTTAATAAGTCACTTCTAGCTGTTAGTAAATCCACTTCTGAATTTGTACTGCAATCTTGGTTGTTTCTGAGCTTTGCGAGTGAAGAAAAACCCTTTCCATTTCGTGATTGGCCATCTTAATTGGATTTATACTACGGTATAGTAGTGAGCTGCAATGCAATAATAGCTACCTTATTTAGCTTGCCAGGTAACGGGGAAAGGTGAAATGCGCTTGTATATATTAAGGCATGGGCAGGCCTCATATCAGGCTGCAACTGATGCCGAAAGGGAGTTAACCGAAAGAGGAAGATCTGAAACCCAAGCTATTGTTCGCCAGTTTTTAGCAGGCGCCGAACGGCCTATCACTATTGTGAGCAGTCCTTATGTAAGGGCCCAGCAAACTGCCGAAATTGCTGCCAAAGAGTTAGCTTTTGATGCAGCTTCAATAGAAAAGATTTATCAGTCTCCTTGGTTAGAGCTACGCTCCGAAAGTGCGCCTGATCAGGCTATTCAGAAAATATCAGAGTGGTTTGCTAGCAATAGCCAGCGGGATTTACTGTGTGTGAGCCATCAGCCTTTGGTGGGGCAGTTAATCAATAGTTTGGCAGATCTGAGTCCTGGGCGATATATGATGGGAACCAGTGCCTTAGCCTGCTTAGAAGGTGAAGACTGTTTGCCAGCCTGTATGGACTTGCTGTCTTTGCAGCAGCCGTAGTCATAAAAATTCAAAACGTAAGGCATGACATGAAAGAGCAGTTAAGTCGTGGTCGAGATATACACTTCGATGTTTTTGACCGTGTGATTGCGGCTCAAGAATGGGGCAAGCCAGGTGGTCGAAAAGTTCTGGCGATTCATGGCTGGCTGGATAATAGTGCCAGCTTTGCGCCAATGAGCAATCACTTAGAGGATGTCCACTTTATCGCTTTGGATACCGCAGGGCATGGTCACAGCTCCCATATAGCTCCTGGTTTAGCCTATAACATTTGGCAAGATATTGCAGATATCTTCGCGATAGCTGATAGCCTAGGTTGGCAAGAGTTTAATCTGATTGGTCATTCCAGAGGCGCTATTATCGCAGCACTGGCAGCGGGGACCTTTCCAGAGCGAATTAAAGGCTTAGGTTTAATTGATGCTTTAGCACCGCCGCCAATATCGGCGGAAGATTCTCCAGCCCAATTGGCTAAATCAATTGTCGATGTGGCCCGTCGACAGGATAGAGCAACAAGTATTTTTAACGATGCCGATGCGGCTATAGTTGCTCGACAAAAAGGCATGCACAAGATTTCAGAGCAGGCCGCTCGCCTGATTGTCGAGCGGGGTATTAAGCCTGTCGCTGGTGGTTATACTTGGAGTAGCGATCCACGATTGATGTCCGCTTCGGCGTTTAAACTCAGTCAGGAGCAAATTGAAGCTTTTTTGGGGCGTATTTCCGCCAGCTGTTGTTTAATCGCAGCGAGCTTGGGCTTGCAAAAGTACATCGCTAAGCAAGAGGGCTTGCTAGGTAAAATTAGCAATATCGAGAAGCATTTATTTGATGGTGGGCATTTTCTTCACATGGAAGAGCATCAATTTGATATTGCACGCCTAATGGATGCTATTCTAGAGCCCTAGGCTTCGGTTTGATACCCAAATTGCAGCTCTAAACTCAAACTGCGGTTCTAAACTTAAACTGCAGTTCCAGAAAGGGACGCCATGAATATATTAAAAGTGTCGGCAAAACAAAACCATCTTAGCTTGGTGTTTAGCTTTTTGCTAAGCCTGTTGTATGTGGGCAACCTGCAGGCTCAAGACTGGATCGATCCTGAAAATAGCAAAGTGAGCCGGGTAGTCTACGACTCAAAAGCTGAGACGCAGCAATGGCTGCTGCCCCTAGGCCCTATAGAGCGCATCGATGGTTTGTGGCAGCCAGAGCAATCGCGCCAACTTGAGGGAAAGCTGCGACGTCGTACATTAGAATTTAGAGCCGAGAACAGTGAGGCTGGTTTATTCAGGGATTATGAGCAGCTACTGAAAAAACAAGGCGCCCAGCTTTTATTCAACTGTCTCGGACGTGATTGTGGCCAGAGTAATAATTGGGCCAATCGATACTTTAATATCTACCAGTTATACGGGCGTGAAGACTCTCAGCGATTAAGCAGCTACTTTTGGCAGTCGAGTGGGCTGGATCATTTTGCACTGTTGTATTTGGTCAGGCGTGGTAATCAGCGTATTTATCTTCAGCAGGAGTTACTGAGCCTAGCAAGTGATCCTGCTGGTACGGCGGTGCTACCCAGTAAAGAGCAAGTTTGGAAGCAGTGGCAAAGCACGGGCTTGCTAAGACTAAGTCAATCTACGGGTCAACTGGATCAGCAGGGGGCATTGCTCCCGGCTTGGCTAAAGCTGATATCAGAGTTGATGCGAGACCACCCTAAAGCTAAGTTGGATGTTGTCGGCCATTCCTATGCCTTGCCTAGTTCCCGGTCAAATACAGAGCCAGCGGCTAAAGCTCAAGCAGATACGATGTTGCAAACCTTGAAGGCTGGCCTGTTGGCGGCGGGAGTGTCAGAAGGGCGCATTCAGCTTCATAACTTGGCAAATTTGGCGCCTCTTAACTCCCGTTTAGAAGGGGCTAGATTGGATTTGCTGTTACATTAATAGCCCTGCTTAGAACTTATGAGCTGTTTTTAAGCCTAAAAACAGCTCTACTCAACGTCTTTCCCTCGTTTTAAACCCTTTCCGTTCCTAATTCACGCTCGCATTCACTGAGGTGGCTTGACCTTGCCTCGTTATAATTTCATGTAGTCTAAAAAAGCGATAACAAGAAGCGAGAATGTTATGAATAAATACCTTGGGGCCGCCATTGTTTATGGCGTCAGCGCATTATCTGCGGCGGTATCTTCTGCCGCCGAGCAAGATCCGTTTATGTGGCTAGAAGATGTCGAGGGCAAAAAGCAGTTGGACTGGGTCGCTCAAAAGAATGAGCGAAGCCTTGCAGAAATTAAGCAATATCCTGGCTTTCAAGGCCTGGTCGATAATGCTCTGGAAGTCTTAGACAATAAAGATCGCATTCCTTATGCCGGTCGAAATGGCGATTACTATTACAACTTCTGGAAGGACGCTACGCATCCGCGTGGTATCTACCGTAGAGCTACGTTGGCTGAGTACAAGAAAGATCAGCCTAAGTGGGAAACGGTATTAGATATCGACGCTCTTGGTAAAAAAGAAGAAGTGAACTGGGTCTATAAGGGCATGAGTTGCCTGCAGCCGGAATATACCCAATGCATGGTAGCGCTTTCACGTGGTGGTGCGGATGCGGTTGAGTATCGAGAGTTTGATTTGCTCAGTGGCAAGTTTATTAAAGATGGTCTGTATCTTCCGGAAGCTAAGTCTCGCCTGACTTGGATTGATAAAGATACCTTAATTGTGGGTACGGACTTTGGTGATGGTGAGAGCCTTACTGACTCAGGCTACCCACGGGTTTTAAAAATGTGGCATCGTGGCAAGGGCTTTAAAAACGGTAAAACCGTTTATGAAGCAGATAAAGCCTCGGTTTCCGCCGCTTCTTATACCATGGGCAAGGGTGCCGAAAACACCGTATTTATTCACGATGCTACTGACTTCTACAATGCCAAAACCTTCGTGTACAACGAGGGCAAGCTTCTAGCGGTTGATGTACCTAGCGATTCCGATGTTGAAGGCTTGTTTAAAGGCAATGTTTACCTCTTGCTGAAATCTGATTGGGAGCACCAGGGTAATAGCTTTAAGCAAGGCTCTTTGCTTTACTCAAGCTTGGCGGATATTAAAGCTGGCAAGGCGAGCTTTAAACTGTTCCAGGCTCCGAGTGCTGGGAAAACCATTAAGGGTGTGGCGTTTACCAAAAACAGTTTGTTGATCAGCTGGTTGGATAATGTACGCAGCTCAGTAGTGCGTTATACGCCAACAAAGAAAGGCAAATGGCAAGAGCATCGCTTAGAACTCGATGATAAGGCCGTTGTTGGATTAGTTGATGTTGATGATCGTTATGACGATTTTCTAGTGAGCTATTCAAGCTTTATCGAGCCGTCTACGCTTTATCAATTTAACGATGGCAAAACAGGCAAGGAGAAAATTAAATCTACGCCGGCCATGTTTGATGGCTCTAGTTATAAGGTTGAGCAATATAAGGCTAAATCCAAGGATGGCACCATGGTGCCTTACTTTGTGGTGATGGATAAAAAGCTCAAGTTTAATGGCAAAAATCCCACCCTATTGTACGGCTACGGTGGCTTTGAGATTTCTCTTTTGCCTCGCTATTCAGCAACCATTGGTAAAAACTGGTTAGAGCAGGGTGGTGTCTATGTGCTGTCGAATATTCGCGGTGGTGGTGAGTTCGGCCCCGCTTGGCACCAAGCGGCGTTGAAAGAAAATCGCCATAAAGCCTATGAGGATTTTGAAGCAATTGCGGAAGATTTGATTGGACGCAAGATTACTTCATCAAAGCACTTGGGTATTCAAGGTGGTAGTAACGGTGGTTTGTTAATGGGTAATGCCTTTACCCGTCGTCCAGATCTTTACAATGCTGTGGTCTGCCAGGTTCCGCTATTAGATATGAAGCGCTATAACAAGCTGCTTGCTGGCGCGAGCTGGATGGCGGAGTACGGTAATCCAGATATTGCTGAAGAGTGGGATTTCATTAAAACCTTCTCGCCTTATCACAATGTCAGCAAAGATAAAAAATACCCTAAAGTATTTTTTACCACGTCGACTCGTGATGACCGAGTACACCCAGGTCATGCTCGTAAGATGGTGGCACTTATGGAAAGCCAAGGTCACGACGTGTTGTACTTTGAAAATATCGAAGGTGGCCATGCGGGTGCGGCAGATGTTAAGCAGCGCGCCGAGCTTAGTGCGCTAGCCTATGCCTATCTACTAAGCCAGCTTAAGTAGTAGATACTCAGCTTATACGCCGTTCAGTAAAATTTGTTTTAGTAGTAGATTTAAAAGGGGCTTTTTAAGCCCCTTTTTTAATCACTTATTTTAAATTCTATACGTTTAGTATTTGAATTTATGGACTAGGCCCTGCAGCTTACTTGATAGACCAGCTAACTCTTCGCTGGCCGCTGAAATTTGGCCTATTGAACCTCCAGATTCGGCCGACATAATATTGATTTCATCGATGCGTTTGCTGACCTCTTCGGCGACCTGGCTTTGCTGGTTAGAGGCCGATGCGATCTGCGAGGTCATATCGGCTATTCGGTCTACCGCATTCGCAGCGCCTTGTAATCGTTCTGAGGTTTCCGTAGATTCCGTAGAAATACGATTGGCCAGATCCACGCTTTCATTCATGGCATTGCCGGCTTCTTTTGCGGCTAAAATTAAGCCTTCAATAACCGACGATATTTGTTCGGTAGCGGCTTGTGTATGTCCTGCTAGGCTGCGTACCTCCTCAGAAACTACGGCAAAGCCTCGGCCATGCTCGCCAGCTCTTGCTGCTTCGATTGCTGCATTGAGTGCGAGCAGATTAGTCTGATCGGCAATGCCGGTAATGGTTTGCAATATGCCAGCTATCTCATCGGTGTTGGCTTGTAGAGTTTCGATTTTCTTCTGGCCGGCACTGATTGAGTTGGCCATGGCCCTTACATTTTTTGCCGCATCATTTACGGCGGTAGAGCTGGCATTAACTTGAATGCGAGCATCATTTGCTGCCTGAGCAGTCGACTCGGTAGTGTTGGATACTTCATTAACTGACGATGACATTTGCTGCACAGAGGCAGCAACGCTTTGGGTTTTTTCTGATTGCTTAGTGATCGTGCTGCTGGTCACGTTGGTGACCGTAGCTAGCTCTTCTGCCGCAGAGGCTTGCCGTTGTGAGGCGCTGTTTATTTCGCTGATGATCTTTCTTAAATTTGAAGCCATATTCTGTACGGAGCCATAAACACATTCGTGGCTGTCGATCTCTTTCATTTTGATGGTTAGGTCGCCATCGGCGATCTTTTGCGTGATGCTTTGCATTTCTTCTGGCTCGCCACCCAAGGGGCGCATCACTGAGTTGCTTAAGGTCCAAGCGACAATCGCGATGAGTACAACGCACAGGAGTACCGTTGCAATTAACAGTAATTGCAATTTATCAACTGCGGCCATGGCTTCAGCCTCATCGATTTCAACTAAAATCGACCAGTTAAGTCCGTCAAAACCCAGTGGTGAAAACGCCGACAGCACTGGATTGCCATTGTAATCCCGAATAACTTCGGCACCACTTTGCCCGCGTGCAGCAAGTTCGGTAGCCTGAGTTTGAACCGCACCTTTCCCAGGGTTTCGAGAAGAGCCTACTACCGAATGGTCGATAGGGCTTAAATAGGAGTCTGATCGCATCAAATTATCTGGACCAACGAGGTAGCTTTCTCCCGTTTCGCCAAGCCCTGAGCGTTCCGTCATAATGGCGTTTAGCTTGTCGATAGGGAATTGAAAAATTAAGGTGCCGATGCGCTCGCCCTGGGAAAAAATCGGCTGAGCGATAAAGCCTGCTGGCGCGTTAAAAGAAGGAAGATAGGTTTTAAAGTCGATAAAAATTGCCGACTGTCGTTCATTGGCTCTCTCGGAGCTGCGCAAGGCATCAGCTAAGCCGCTGTTGGCGTATGGGCCATTAAGTAATGACGTCGCAAAATCCACCTCCTTGTATACCGAGTAAATAACATCACCCGCTGAATTAATAAGAAATATATCGTAGTAGCCAAAACGCTCTAGATAATCGCGTAGATAAGGGTGAATGCTTTTGTGTGCATTATCGTAGTCCGAAAAGATATTGGCCTCATCCAGTAGGTGCTTATTACCAACTGGGTTGGGATTATTACTGATATAAGCCTGTTGAAGGTCAATGGCATTGGCTGAAAGGGGAGACAGTAAATCGTCCACATTCACTTGGTTGTTTGGCTCAAGCTCCTTGAGTTTAGGCAGGAAGTGTCGGCTGTAATATTCGGCCAGCTCTGCACGCGTATTATTTAGCTGGCTTGATTGACTATCGGGTGAGCGAATATCGTCGTAGGCCTCTGAGAGCTCTTTGGTGGCATTAACAATTAGCTCGCTGCGACTCAAGGAGGCAATTTGTTGAGCTGAATTATTTAAATAGTTAACAACGGATACTTTTTTAGTTTCCCGCAGAGATTCTAGCTGCCGAAAGGTTTGCTGTGTTAAAGAGTCACTTGCTTGAAAAAGGGCGAAACTTGCGACGGCTAATGCGGGCAGCAGGCCAACAAGTAGAAGGTTGCTAAGGATTTTGTTTTTAAAGCCTAGTTTTAACACGAGGTATCCCTCCGGCTTGGCATAAGCTCTTACAGGGCTGCCGCTTGGGCAAGCCGGTTATGAATGATGCCGAGCGATCCGAGGTGGGGGCGGGCAGTTCATTCCATTGAAGGGTATAAAACCAATCATTTGTTACTGCCCCAGATTGATACCTTATCTAAAGGTTTAGCAAAATGCTGGGGCTTTACAAGCTGAGAGGAGGCTTTAAGTGACGCTTTGCCGGTGATCGATCTATGGTAGAGCAGGGGATTATTGAGCACACAAAAAGTGTGTGCTTGCTGGGGTAGGGGCTGTGGGCAACTTTGAGACTCAGGTCAAAAAGCTTATGCTTGATCGCCAATTCCCGTACAATGTTGCCCCTTTGCCTCGTAAGAACCTTTTTCAAATGGCTGTTGAACAAGAACTGTACACTATCAGAGATTATATTCGTTGGGCCGCATCGCGCTTTAGCGAAGCTGAGCTGTTTTTTGGTCATGGTACAGACAATGCCTGGGATGAAGCCACAGCTTTGGTATTGCAATCTCTTCACCTTCCTTGGGACTGCGATAAAGATACCCTATCAGCAAGGCTAACCTTGAGCGAACGTGAGCTAATCGTTGAGCGAGTCGGGCGACGTGTAAACGAGCGTTTGCCGCTTGCCTATTTGACTGGCCAAGCCTACTTCTGTGGCCTGTCTTTTGATGTTAATGAACATGTACTGGTACCACGATCGCCGGTAGCCGAGCTTATTGAAAATGGTTTTGAGCCCTGGTTAGCGAGTCCGCCTAATTCAGTGTTGGATTTGTGTACCGGCAGTGGCTGCATCGGAATAGCTTGTGCCTATGCCTTTGAGTGGGCAGAGGTGGATCTTAGCGATATTTCGCCTGAGGCGATTAAGGTGGCTGAAAAAAATATCCATCGACACCAACTGGAAGATCGCGTTCGTGCTGTCGAGAGTGATTTGTTTGAAGGCTTGCAAGATCGACGCTACGATTTGATCGTCAGCAATCCGCCTTATGTTAATGCCGAAGACCTGTCTACTATGCCAGCGGAATACCAACAAGAACCTGAAATTGCTTTGGGTTCTGGGGCTGATGGCTTGGACTTTACTCGTCGATTGCTCAAAGAGGCAGCGGCCAGGCTTAATGATGGCGGCGTGTTGATTGTAGAGGTGGGCAATAGCTGGCCAGCACTTGAACAGGCATTTCCCGACGTCGCATTTACTTGGCTAGAATTCGAGCGCGGTGGCCATGGTGTATTTATGCTGCTCAAAGAGCAGCTTACTCAAATAAAGTAACGGGGCCTTCGCTGCTGTAGCGATTTAGAGGCCTTAGTTTTATAAAAGACGACCTTTTAGAGTCGTATGCATAGCAATTGAAAGTTCAAGGTAATAAATCTTATGTCCGGTAATAGTTTCGGAAAATTGTTTACGGTAACTACCTTCGGCGAAAGCCATGGTTTAGCTTTGGGGGCTATCATTGATGGTTGCCCTCCGGGATTAGAGCTATCGGAAGTCGATATACAAGGTGATTTGGATCGTCGTCGTCCAGGTAAAAACCGCTATGAGACTCAGCGTAAAGAAGCTGATGAAGTTAAGATTCTGTCGGGTGTTTTCGAAGGTAAAACTACCGGTACGCCGATTGGCTTACAGATTATGAATACCGATCAGCGCTCTAAAGATTATTCCAATATTAAAGATTTGTATCGCCCAGCTCACGCCGATTACAGCTATATGCAAAAGTACGGCGTGCGTGATTATCGTGGTGGGGGCCGTTCATCTGCACGAGAGACAGCAATGCGTGTTGCCGCGGGTGCCGTGGCTAAAAAGTACTTGGCGCAAGAGTGTGGGATTCAGGTGCGCGCTTATTTGTCCCAGTTAGGCCCGATTAAAATTGAAAACTTTGATTGGGAGGAGGTCGAAAACAATGCCTTCTTTTGCCCCGATGTAAATAAGGTCCCTGAGATGGAAACTTATATGGCTGGGCTAAAGGGTAACTCTATCGGCGCAAAAATTTCAGTTGTCGCCACGGGTATGATTCCAGGCTTGGGCGAGCCTATCTTCGATCGTTTGGATGCTGATCTAGCTCATGCCTTAATGGGGATAAACGCCGTGAAAGGTGTTGAAATTGGTGCTGGTTTTGATTGTGTTGAGCAACTTGGCACTGAGCATCGCGATGAAATAACCCCCGAAGGCTTTTTAAGTAACCGTGCCGGTGGTGTTTTAGGCGGTATTTCAACAGGGCAGGATCTTATCGCCCATATAGCGCTCAAACCAACCTCCAGCATGCATATTCCTGGTCGCAGTGTGAATGTGCAGGGTGAGCCTGTTGAGGTGGTGACAAAAGGGCGCCATGATCCTTGTGTGGGAATTCGAGCTACCCCGATTGCTGAAGCGATGATGGCATTGGTGTTAATGGATCATTTGCTGCGTCACCGTGGACAGAATGGTTCGATAAAGCACGATATCCCTGTCATTCCGCCGCAGGCCTAAAGGTCGCTGATCAAAATGTTCGATAGGTATAGGGCGCAAGCAGCGGCTTCTTCTAGTCAGGATACTCCGTACTGGCGCCTATCGATCTTCTATTTCTTTTATTTTGCGGTATTAGGAGCCTTAGTTCCCTTTTGGGCTTTGTATTTACAAAGTCAGTCCTATTCCGCTCAGCAAATCGGTTATGTCATGGCCGCACTGGCCATATCTCGCATTGTTGCGCCCAATATCTGGGGGTATCTAGCTGATAAAACTGGCCAGCGTTTACGCATAATCCGCTGGGGCAGTTGCTTGGCAGCGCTCTGCTTTTTAGGTGTTTTTTGGCAGAGCAGTTACCTCGCAATGTTTGCTGTGGTTATCGCTTATAGCTTTTTTTGGAATGCGGTACTGGCTCAGTTCGAGGTGGTCACCCTTGATCACCTAACGGAAAACACTGAGCAATACAGTCGCATTCGCCTATGGGGTTCAGTGGGTTTTATTGTGGCGGTTATGCTTTTGGGGGCTTTATTTGATGCCTTTTCTATTGCTTTGCTGCCCATGGCCATGCTGCTTTTGTTGTTGGCGATTTGGTTATCGAGTTTAACGGTCACGGAGGCACAGCCCCGCTCTGTACTTGATAAAAGCAGTGACAATGCCCCAAGGGCAGGCTTTCTTGCCATTGTTAGTCGACGTGAAGTGTGGGTCTTTTTTACCGCCTCATTTTTCCTGCAGGTCAGTCACGGCGCCTATTACACATTTTTTTCTGTGTTATTGGAGCAGCATGGATATTCCGGCTTTGCCATTGGTTTGCTTTGGGCGCTGGGAGTGTTGGCCGAAATTATTTTATTTATGTATATGCCGGCCTTGCTAAGGCGGTTTGGTGCTCGTCTGCTGTTTTGGGCGGCCTTATTAGCGGCGGCGGCGCGTTGGTTATTAACGCCTGTGCTGGTAGATTCTTTGCTAGTGCTCATATTATTGCAGTGCTTACATGCTTTAACCTTTGGTGCGGCGCACGCTGTTTCTATCGAGTGGGTTCACCGCTTTTTTCCGAACAGTAGTCATGGCCAAGGACAAGCTTTGTATACAGCAATGTGTTTTGGGGCAGGTGGTGCTTTAGGTGCAATCCTGTGTGGGTACCTCTGGGACATTAGTCCATTTTGGTGTTTTGCTTTCTGTGCTGGAGCGGCATTAATTGGCTTTCTGCTGTCTTATTGGGGCATGCGTAAAGCTCGGCTCGATTAAGCTAAGATACAGCTTCTACTTGACGTCTTTGGGCGGCAAGAGTAGCGTATTTACAGTCTTGCCCGTCGGCAACAAGGATGTTCACAAATATAACAACTCGGGCGAATTTTGTACGGGGGTTTCTTATGTCAGCCAAGCTACGCTCTGCCTTATTGTATTCACAGTCAGTGGTTTTCTTTTTTTTAGCAAGCGCTGTGCATGTCTCAGCGCAAAACATAGAGCAGTGCCAGAAGATTAACTGTCGCTGCGATGGTTTGTGGAATGCCTGGGGTGAGGCCTGTAAAACGCAGGAAAGCCAGCTAATTGAACAGTGTTCCGATAATGAAGGGAAGATAAGCCGTTATTGCCATTGGCAGGGAGCGAATGCTTTTCCAACGGTTTTGTCTTCCCTGCAACCAGCCAAAGCCTATCGGGCTGATCAGCTAGAGCAAGCAGAAACCACTTTTAATTCGAAGCTGTGGTCAATGCAGCAGGATTTTAGCAGCAGCCAAGAGTTGTATAACAACGGGGATGCCAAATCCGCCGCTGCGATTGCAAAGCGAGTTGATAAGCAAGCAGCTGCGGCTATTTCACAGGGATTAGTGTTATTTAATTTGTATCGCCAACAAGAAGATGAAGAGACCCGAAACATAGCACTGGATCAATTACGCGGTAGCTTATCCGATCAGGAAAACCGCTTTTTGGCCTGGTCAGCGGCGATGTCAAAAGATGGGCAGCTTAAACTGGCAAGGCGTTTTGCGAGATACAGTGGCAATATGGCAGAAGCACAAGGGCTGCTGTTAGATGCTTTGGCTGAATTTGATTCTGCGGCCAATGCTTGGCAGCGTGCTGCTAATAGGGCAAAACAGCTGTTAGAGGCCAGCACCAAACCGAGAATATGGAAGTTCTATCGCGCCCAAGCGGCCAGCCGATATAGCAAGGCGGCATCTTCCGCACGCCGTTATTCTGGTAATGGTGACTCTCTTGCTGCTCAGGCTAATGACCTTTGGGAGATCAGTCTTCCGAGCGCTGCAAAGCCTGAATAAACGCCTGTGCGGCTTTAGATAGGCTGCGCCCCTGATGGTAAATGCAGCCGAGCTCTCGGCTGACTTCAAGCTGAGGTACTTCAATAGATGTCAGGGGACCATCAATCAAACTTTCGGGCAATACACTCCAACCAAGACCAATTGAAACCATCATTTTGATGGTTTCTAAATAGTTGGTAGCCATGCTGACATCAAGCGGTAAATGAAACTGATCGAATTGTCGCTTTAAAATTTGCCCGGTGAAAGTGCTCAAGTCAGGCAATATAGCTGGATGTTCACTAAGAGTTTTTAGCTCGATGGCTTTACCGTTGTTGAGCGGGTGTTCTTTGGCAACTACGCAGATCAATGGGTCGTGCCAGATATGTTCCGCAATCATCTTCTCGTGCTTCTGCGGTGCAAGGGTTACTACCGCAAGTTCCAATTGTCCGTGCAGAATTTTATCAGTAGCTTTTTCTGAATCGATAAAGTCTATAGCCAGTTTTACTTTGGGGTACTGTTGGGAAAACTGACGTAATACCGGTGGCAGCCGGTGTAGGCCGATATGGTGACTGGTGGCCATATTGAGCGTGCCACTGATCTCGCCGCTTTTGTCACTGATTAGGCGTCGGGTCTCCTCAACTTCCATCAGTATTTTATTGGCTCGTGGTAGCAGGGTTCTCCCGGCTTCAGTCAGATCGACAGTGCGGCCAATTCGGTCGAATAATTTACAGTCGAGCTGCTCTTCCAAGCTGGAAATACGTTTGCTAACCGCGGGCTGGGTCAAATGAAGTTTTTGTGCTGCGGCTGAAAAAGAGCGCAATTCAGCAACCGCACAAAAAGCATTCAGTGATTGTGTGTCCATAGTCCTTATTTCCAGTGCTCACTCAAAGGGTGAATAAGATTTATTCGAATTCCAAAATGGAATCGAATGTATGAAAAATATAAATTGGATTTATACATTTTGGGGGCATAGAATGCAATGCATACCCTGTAAAAAGCTGGGACTTTACTTCCCATGCAGCTGTATGGTTGGTGAAACACAAAGACCTGATAAGTAGACCTAAACAGCCTTGCCTAGCAGGCTGTTGCAATGAGAGACAAGAATATGTCCGCCAAGACCTTGTATGACAAGCTCTGGGATAGCCACTTCGTTAAAGAGCGCGATGATGGTTCGGCCCTGATTTATATTGATCGCCACGTGATTCATGAGGTGACTTCACCCCAGGCCTTTGAAGGTCTGCGTCTTGCGGAGCGCGATCTTTGGCGGGTTAACTCTGTTATTGCCACGCCAGATCACAATGTCCCGACCACTTCTGCAGAGCGCAGTGCGGGTGTCGCAGGCATTAAAGACGATGTCGCCCGTATCCAGGTGCAAACGCTTGATGATAACTGTGCTGATTTCGGCGTACGAGAATTCAAAATTAACGATCAGCGTCAAGGCATTGTGCATGTCATTGGCCCTGAGAGTGGCGCTTGCTTGCCGGGTATGACCATTGTTTGTGGTGATTCCCATACTTCTACCAATGGTGCCTTAGGGGCCTTAGCGCACGGTATTGGTACCTCAGAGGTTGAGCATGTGTTCGCAAGCCAGTGTTTGGTTGCCAAGAAAATGAAGAACATGCTGGTTAAGGTCGATGGCGAGCTTGGCCCGGGCGTTAGCCCGAAAGATGTGGTGTTAGCCATTATTGGCCAAATCGGCACTGCAGGTGGAACGGGTTTCGCTATTGAGTTCGGTGGTCAGGTATTTCGAGATATGTCCATGGAAGGCCGTATGACTGTGTGCAATATGGCTATTGAAGCCGGTGCTCGAGTAGGCATGGTTGCTGTGGACCAAACGACTTTGGATTATGTGAAAGGGCGCCCATATGCCCCCGCTGGCGATCAGTGGGATCTAGCTGAAGCGCAGTGGCGAGATCTGCACTCAGATGCGGATGCTCATTTTGATGCGGTAGTAGAAATCGATGGTGCTAGTATTGAGCCGCAAGTCAGCTGGGGTACGTCGCCAGAAATGGTACTTCCGGTATCGGCCAGTGTGCCAAACCCGGACAAAGAAAATGACCCGGTTAAGAAAGAAGGTATCGAGCGTGCCTTAGAATATATGGGCTTAAATGCCGATCAAGCGATTACCGATATCCAACTTGATCGAGTGTTTATTGGTTCTTGCACAAATTCCCGTATAGAAGATATGCGAGCCGCCGCAGCCGTTGTCAAAGGCCGCAAAAAAGCGGACAACGTTAAAGAAGCTATTGTTGTGCCTGGCTCAGGTTTGGTTAAAGCCCAAGCTGAAGAAGAAGGGCTTGATAAGATCTTTATCGAGGCGGGCCTCGAATGGCGCGAGCCGGGTTGTTCTATGTGCTTGGCCATGAATGCCGATAAGCTCGGTGCCGGCGAACATTGTGCCTCCACGTCAAATCGAAACTTTGAAGGTCGTCAAGGCTATGGTGGTCGCACCCATTTGGTTGGCCCAGAGATGGCAGCGGCGGCTGCGATTGCCGGCCATTTTATTGATGTACGTGAATTGATGCAGCAGTAAGTCAAGCAAAGGAAAATATTATGAAAGCATTTAGCCGTTTGCAGGGCTTGGTTGCACCGATGGATCGCGCCAATGTTGATACGGATTTGATTATCCCTAAGCAATTTTTGAAATCCATTAAGCGCAGTGGATTTGGCCCTAACTTATTTGATGAGTTGCGTTATTTGGATGAGGGCTATCCAGGTCAAGATAATAGTCAGCGCCCAATAAACCCAGAGTTTGCCTTAAATCAAGAGCGTTATCAGGGTGCGCAGATATTATTGGCACGTAAGAATTTTGGTTGCGGCTCAAGTCGTGAGCATGCTCCTTGGGCGCTTGATGATTTTGGTATTCGCTGCGTTATTGCGCCAAGTTTTGCCGATATCTTTTTTAACAACTGTTTTAAGAATGGCTTGTTGCCAGTGGTATTGCCTGAAGAAGTAGTCGATCAGCTGTTTCAGCAAATGTATGACAATGTAGGCTATAGCATTGTTGTAGATCTTGAAGCGCAAAAGGTAATTAGCCCAGACGGCAGTGAATACAGCTTTGAAGTTGATGCCTTCCGTCGCCGTTGCTTGTTAAATGGTTTGGATGATATAGGTTTAACCTTGCAGCATAGTGACGATATTAAACAGTTTGAACAGCAGCGCCGCGCCAGTTCGCCTTGGCTGTTTCAAGATTTATAAGTTGAATTGCTGCTTCCTTAAAGAGAAAGCAGCGCTAAATATTTAATTGGAATTTAGCATGTCAAAAACGGTATTGATTTTACCCGGTGACGGAATTGGTCCTGAGATTGTCGCCGAAGCAAAAAAAGTTCTCGATGCGATAAATAAGAGTGGCTCACTAGGCATTGAGTATAGCCATGGCAAGCTTGGGGGGGGCTCCATTGATGAGTGTGGTGTACCTCTGAGTGATGAAACCTTGGCGCTGGCGCGCGAGTCTGATGCGATTTTACTAGGCGCTGTTGGCGGCCCTAAATGGGATCAAATAGACGCCGCAATTCGCCCAGAGAAAGGTTTGTTGAAAATTCGCTCTGAGCTAGAGTTGTTCGCCAATTTGCGCCCAGCTATTTTGTATCCGCAGTTGGCCGAAGCGTCTACCTTAAAACCAGAAGTGGTTTCTGGTCTGGATATTTTGATTGTACGGGAGCTGACTGGCGGTATTTATTTTGGCCAGCCGCGTGGCATCCGCACACTAGAGAATGGTGAACGCCAAGGTTACAACACCTATGTTTATGCCGAGCATGAAATCGAGCGCATTGGTCGTAATGCTTTCGAAATGGCTCGCAAGCGTGGCAAGAAAGTGTGTTCAGTTGATAAGGCTAACGTGCTTGAGGCTACGGTATTGTGGCGCGAGGTGATGGATCGCTTGTCAGCTGAATATCCAGATGTAGAGCTAAGCCATATGTACGTGGATAACGCCGCGATGCAATTGGTTCGTGCGCCAAAACAGTTCGATGTGATTGTTACCGGTAATATGTTTGGTGATATTTTATCGGATGCAGCAGCAATGTTAACCGGTTCTATTGGTATGTTGCCTTCAGCATCTTTGGATAAAAACGGTTGCGGCATGTACGAGCCTTGTCATGGTTCGGCGCCAGATATCGCAGGGCAGGGCATCGCTAACCCACTGGCGACTATTTTGTCGGTAGCGATGATGTTGCGCTATTCACTGGATATGCCAGAGGCTGCCGTGCAAGTCGAAGAAGCTGTATCTAAAGTATTGGATCAAGGTTTGCGTACTGCTGACATTTATACCGATGGCATGCAAAAGGTTAGTACCAGCGAAATGGGTGATGCTGTAGTAGCTGCTCTTTAGTACTTGTTTAAAAAGTTAAAACCGCGAGCGCCATAGTTGTAGCACAAGTCGTATCAAAAAATAGTACGCTCGTTAAAAACCTAGGATGCAAACTCAAAAAGAGAAGCTCCTAGGAATTTAAGATCACCCATTGCCGTTTTTTAGTCAGTTAAAAAGTGGCTAAAAGATCGGTAAATAGGGTGGCTAGAATTAAAAGCTTAAGTGCGGTTATTAAACACCGCTTAAGCACCACAATAGCACCACATATAGCACGTCGAAGTACGTGAAAGAGAGAAAACAATGCGTGTAGGTTTTGTAGGTTGGCGCGGCATGGTGGGTTCCGTTTTAATGGAACGCATGCGCGCTGAAAATGATTTTAGTGGCCAAGATATAGAGCCGGTTTTTTATACGACTTCAAATGTGGGTGGTACGGGCCCTGACATTGGCCGCGATATTGAACCATTGCGGGATGCCTACGACATTGAAAGTTTAAGTAAGCTGGATGTTGTGTTGACCTGTCAGGGGGGAGATTATACCTCGGCAGTTTATGGAAAATTGCGTGAGACTGGTTGGCAGGGATATTGGATTGATGCCGCTTCAAGTCTTCGAATGGCTGACGATGCCATTATCGTTTTGGATCCTGTGAATAATAAGGTGATTCGAGAAGGCTTGGCCAAAGGTGTTAAAAATTACATCGGCGGTAACTGTACCGTCAGCTTAATGCTCATGGGGCTAGGTGGTTTGTTTAACGCGGGCTTGGTGGAATGGGTGAGTGCCATGACTTACCAAGCAGCATCCGGTGCTGGTGCACGCAATATGCGTGAGCTGATAGCGCAAATGGGCAGTATTCGTGACGCCGTCGCTCCAGAGCTGGCCGACCCTGCCAGTGCTATTTTGGAAATTGATCGCAAAGTGGCCGAGCATATGCGCAGCCAAGATTTGCCTACAGATGAGTTTGGTGTGCCTTTGGCTGGCAGTCTGCTGCCTTATATCGATCGCCAGCTGGATAATTTCCAAAGCCGTGAAGAATGGAAAGGGCAGGCAGAAACCAATAAAATCTTAGGCTTGGATGCAAGGCCAGTTCCGGTCGATGGCTTATGTGTGCGTGTTGGGGCGATGCGCTGTCACTCACAAGCTTTGACCATCAAGCTTAAGCAGGATGTACCTTTGGCTGATATTGAGTCAATGTTAGATGAGGCCAGCCAATGGTCTAAGGTTGTGCCTAATAACCGTGAGCAAACTTTGAGCGATTTAACGCCAACAGCGGTTACTGGGACTTTGACTGTACCGGTTGGTCGATTGCGCAAGATGAATATGGGGCCGCAGTATTTATCGGCCTTTACGGTAGGTGATCAGCTGCTGTGGGGGGCTGCAGAGCCCTTGCGCCGCATGTTGGCGATTCTACGAGAAGCTTAAGACGCCAGTTAAAGGTGGCCACAGCGAGTGGTCGCCTTTCATCTCTTTGGGTCAATGTCCCAGTATGCCTGTGATAGCCCTCTCATTTTTTATCTGAAACTTTCAATCTAGGCGGTTTCGCTCAATTAAAGCCCGAATAATGCCTCCTAAAACTGGGCGAATAGTTGCGAAAAGCCTATTTATATTGAATACTTACGTGCAATTGTGAAGAGATATTCTAGGCTTTATTCACATTTCTTAATAATGGCTCTGGGCGCTTATGCAGCTCAACTCTAAAGCTGATTAGCCGAAATGATAGGAATGATGCTTAAAGACTCGGGCGACTTGTAAGAGGCGTTCATGATTCACTACAGAGTTGGCACATTATCCACTGAATACTTTGGGCGACAAGTCTGAAGATCGGCGGATTTGTGCTTTGTGTTTTTTACGGTTTGTATGGTGTCTAACACAGAGGCGACATACAGCGTTGAGCACAAAGAGAGATAGGGGTTTTACTCCTCGAACCAAGCAAAAAATTAAAGGATCATCCTATGCGTCTTGGTAATTTGGCGGTAGCTATCGGTTTGGTTACAGCTATGTCGTCACCGGGTTTAAGTGCTTTAGGCCTCGGGGAGATAACATTACACTCCACATTAAACCAACCTCTAGATGCAGAAATTAAACTACTGCAAACTCGTGATTTGGATAAAGGTGAAATTCTAGCAACGTTGGCATCGAGTGATGACTTTAAGCGAGCAGGAATCGAGCGTAATTACTTTTTAACGGGCTTAAAGTTTACCGTTGATTTAAAAGCCCCTGGCGGCCCAGTGCTAAGAGTTCGAAGCGACCGTCAAGTTCAAGAGCCTTATTTAAACTTTTTGATTGAAACCCGCTGGCCTGCAGGGCGCATTTTACGTGAATACACCTTGCTGATGGATCTGCCGGTTTTTACCGAAGATGCTGCGCCAGCTGTTCAAGCCGCTAAACCTGCGGCACCGAAACCTCAAAATAAAGTTCAACGGCGCCCAAAACCGAGCGAGCCAGTAACTCGTCCGGTTGCTGAGCCAGAAAAGCCGCGTACTAGCGTTGCCCAAAATGATGTTGAATCCACTTCCAGTTACGGCCCTGTAGGTGCTAACGAAACTCTGTGGGGAATAGCTAGCCAGGTACGACCAAGCCGCGGTGCCAGTATTCAGCAAACCATGCTGGCTATTCAGCGCCTTAACCCAGAAGCTTTTATTGACGGCAATATCAACCGTCTACGTCGTGGACAAGTCTTAAGAATACCAACTGAGTCTGAAATCTCTCGTTTAACAACCCGTCAGGCTATTACTGAGGTTGCTCAGCAGAATACTGATTGGTCTGGCAATGCTAATGGTGATGTGGGTGCGCCAATTGATGCAGCATCTAGTCGTAATCGCCGCAATACTAGCTCCGAACAAGCGAGTGGTCGAGTGAGCTTGGCAAGCGCTAGTGAAACAGCTGGGTCGGCCAGCCGAGGTGCAGGTAGTGGCCAAGCAGAATTGAGCCAGGCCTTAGAGCAGCTAGATAAATCGCGTCGCGAGAATGATGAGCTAAAATCACGCCTGGCGGATTTAGAAGCGCAAATCGAAACCATGGAACGATTGGTTGAGGTGAGCAGCGAGCAAATGCGTGCCTTGCAGTTGGCTGCAGAGAAGGGGGGTGCGACGGTTGCTGATGAGACAGGGGAAGGTGTTATTGATCCGCTCAACGATGCTTATAAAGATAGCATCGAAAGCGCTTCCCAAGATTCTGAAAAGCTGGCTGAGTTAGTGCCTGATGAGCAAGCAGCTGATGATCGAAATACCGAATCAACCGAAGTAACAGCTAAGCCAGAGCCGGCTAAAGCCAAGCCAGCCCCGAAGAAGAAAGTTGCAGCCGTAGTAAGCACGCCAAAAGCTGAGCCTGGTATTGTTGATATGTTGATGGAAAACATCCTCTATATCGGCGGTGCCTTGGTGGCGGTTTTACTGGCAGCATGGGCCTTGTTGCGTCGCCGAAAGGACGACGATGAGGAGGCCGTAGAGCCTGAGTTGGCTGCCGCTGCTTTTGATAATCAGCTGGAGCAAAGCGAAGAGGTATCAGCTGAGCCAGAAGAAAGCGATGTTTTGTCCGAGGCCGATGTCTATATCGCCTACGGTAAATTCGATCAGGCCGAAGCGTTATTACAAGGCCATTTGAGCACCCAGTCTGACGATAGTGCTGCGCGACTAAAGTTGCTTGAAGTGTATAGCGAAGCTAAGAACTACACCGGCTTTGATGAGCAGGCTGATATTTTAGATAAGACGGCTGATGATGCCACACTTGCTAAAATTGCCAATTTACGTGAAAGCATGGGTGGTCCTGACAATGCCAGTGACGCACTTGATGCCCTTGGTTTAGAAATCAGTGACGAAGAGAAAAGCCTTGATGACTTGCAGTTAGATGCGGATGCTGACGAATTTGATCTGTCTGACATGGACTTTAGCTTGGATCAAGATTCAGATGGCCTTGACTCGGAGGGTTTGGATTCCGGAGCTTCAGAAGCGCAAGCGGAAGATGGTCTAGGGTCAATTGATGGTCTAGAGGAACTAAACCTTGATGGTGGCGAAGAAAACAGCAATGAACTGTCGGATATCGAGTTTGATCTCGCACTAGGTTTGGATGATGCCGCCGAAGGTGACGCTGTTAGTTTGAATGAGCCAGAAGTCGAAGTCGATGTAGAGCTCGATGCCTCAGCTCTAGAGGAGGAGATCGATGGTCTTGCTGATATTGAATTCGAGACTGCTTTCGATGAGCCTTTAGAGTCTGCATCTGAAGAGCTAGAAAATACAGCGTCCATAGTGGAAGAGGGCGCGGAAGAAAGTGCTGAAGATGCGCTTGCTGCTTTAGATGACTTTAGCTTAGAGGGTGATAATGAGCAGCTGTCTGCTGGCTTAGATGATATTGATTTAGACTTCTCGACACCCGATTTAGAAAGCACAGAAGCCTCGGCAGAAATTGATGAGCCAGCACTGCAATTGGATGAGAAAACAGCGGCGGTAGCGGCGGCTGGTGCTGCGGCACTTGGCACAACGGTGGTCGGCAGTCTGACTATGCACGATGAGACCGAGGCTGATCAAGAGCCCGCTACAGCTAGCGTCAGTGATGAGCTTGCTGGTGTCGATGGTTTGACAGAGGCTGATGATTTTGATTTGAGCTTGGAGCTCGATGCAAATACTGAAGACGATCTCGATTTAGGTGCCGACGGTGAGCTAGATTTAGCGGAACTCGACAAAGAGTTGGATTCAGAGCTGGATCTAAATGAAGAGCTGGACCTAGACACTGAGCTGGATCTGGATTCTAACGCGACTACTGAGCTATCTGATACTGAGGATTTCAGCTCTGATTTTGGAGAAGAAGCCAAAGATCTGGACGCCTTGGCAGCAAGTGATATGGATTTACCGGCTACCGATTTATCTGTTGGTGATTTGGCCGGTGGTGCTGAAGATCTTGGTGATGACTTGGCGGCCCTAGATATCTCCTTGGGCGATGACCCTGAGATCAATAGTGAGCTTGAAGAGAAGCCGGCCGAAGCGGCGAGCGAGCTCAGTAATGAGTTGGACTTTTTGGCCGACAGCGATGAAGTTGCGACTAAATTAGATCTGGCCCGCGCTTATATGGATATGGGGGATAAAGAAGGTGCCAAAGAAATCCTAGAGGAAGTTGTCAACGAGGGTGATGATGGCCAGCAAAAAGACGCCCAAGAACTGATCGACAGAATGTCATGATGATCTAAAGCTAAGCCCCTTATTTGACTATCTTAAAGGCCCACAAGGGCCTTTTTTATTGCTCGAATTTAATCATCGTATCACTGTGGCATCTTTTACTCTTTTTGTTTCAACAGCGTGGCTCAGTTACAATGCCTGCGATTTCCAAGCGATAGAGAATTTAACAAAAGAATGGTTCGAGCCTATAAAACAAATGGTGAAATATTGCCGGGACAAAGTTTGCCAGAAGGTGTTCAGCGTTACGCGGCCATTATTGAATACAATGGGGCGCGCTATCGTGGTTTTCAGCTACAAAAACACGATAAGCAAACCGTTCAAGAAACCTTGCAAAATGCTCTGAGCCAAGTAGCCAATGAAGAGGTTTCTTTGGTCTGTGCCGGTCGCACTGATGCCGGTGTGCACGCCAGCGCGCAAGTTGTGCACTTTGACAGTAAAGCCTTGCGCCCTAGTAAAGCTTGGGTGCAAGGCGTTAATACCGCGATGAGTCGGGATATTCGAGTTCGTTGGGCGGACCAAGTTTCAGCACAGTTTCATGCCCGTTTTAGTGCTGAGGCGCGCAGTTATCGCTATTTAATTTCGGATCAAGCTGTCTCCTCAGGGTTGCTCGAAGGACAAATAACCTGGTCTAAGTTTCCTCTTGATATTGAAGTCATGCAAACTGCCGCCGAGGCCTTGCTTGGCGAGCATGATTTCTCTTCATTTCGGGCGGCACAATGTCAGGCGCGCCATGCGATTCGAGAGCTGCAGGCGATTCAATTTTATCGCTTGCATGGCGGATTGATTGTTATGGAGATACGTGCCAATGCGTTTCTACACCATATGGTACGCAATATCGTTGGCGTCTTAATGGCGATTGGTAGTGGTCATAAACCTATTTGCTGGGCCCAGGAAGTACTGCTAGCTCAAGATCGTTGTGCAGCGGGAGTTACGGCGCCTGCATCGGGTTTGTATTTTGTTGCGGCTCACTACCCCGAGCACTTAGCCATACCTAAAATAGAGAAGGGGCCCTTGTGGCTGCCTGATGATCTGAACTTGGTAGGGCATCGGCAAGCAGCCAAGCAATAATATTGAAGACTAGAGGCAAAGATGAGTGCGAACAAGCTGTCGGCAGATAAGCCACAAGCAAGCAATAGAACCTTGGTAAAGGTTTGCGGATTCACCCAAGTAGAGCAGGCCAGGCAGGCGGCGCAAATGGGAGTTGATGCCCTTGGTCTGGTGTTTTATGGGCCAAGCCCTCGTTGTGTGGATATGGCGAGAGCCCAGGAGATTGCCGCTGTTGTTGCACCGTTTTGCAGTCTCGTTGGTTTGTTCGTGGATGAACAAGAAACCGTCGTTAAGCAGCTACTTAACAAACTGCCTTTGGACATCTTACAGTTTCATGGCGAAGAATCCCCTGAATATTGCGCCTCTTTTGGACGTCGTTATATGAAGGCAATCCGCATGTGCGAAGGCCTTGATTTGCAAGCGGAGATCGATCGCTATCAGGGGGCGAGCGCTATTTTGCTTGATGCCTATCTTCCGGGGGTGCCTGGAGGCACTGGCGAGAAGTTTGATTGGCAGAGAGTGCCTCAAGATTCTGCTGTGCCCATCGTTTTGGCGGGCGGCTTAGATGCCAATAATGTTGCGCAAGCGATAAAGCAAACGGCTGTCTATGGCGTTGATGTGAGTGGCGGAGTCGAGCGAGCAAAAGGGGACAAGTGTTTGTCCAAGATTGCGCAGTTTCTGAAGGCGGTGCGTACTTGCTGAGATTTCAGGCAAAGCCGCGTTCTTGCTCGGGCCTAGGCCGGCGATTTCCATAGGAGTTCAGCTAAGATTAAGGGCTAAGATTGCACTCTCGATGGGAGCTTAGTTTCCTAATTGCTGCCAGACCAGACAAATTGGAAAAAATAAGGGGGATTTTGCCACTGAATGAATATTTTAGTGTCACTTCCGCGCCCCATTATTTATCATAGCGCATTGAGAATTAATGATGACTCAGCCGGTACGTAGTTTAGCCTGGCTGATTAAAATCTAGGCAGTGTAAGAGCTGGATAGGCCGCCAAATTGGCACATAGGGCCTGACCCGAAGCCTACACCGCCTTGTGAGAAATACGATACCGTAACCGAGCTTATCGGTGACAATGAATCAGCGAGACAAATATGAGTTGGTTGGACAAAATTATTCCTAATTCTGTGCGCTCTGAAGGGCGTCGTGACGGTGCCAGCAAGGTACCAGAAGGGCTCTGGAAGAAGTGTGTCAAATGTGGATCGGTGCTTTATCGCCCAGAGCTCGAACGCAACGATGATGTATGTCCGAAATGTGACCACCATATGCGTATTGGTGCTCGAAAGCGCCTAGATATCTTCTTGGATAAAGAGGAGCGTGAGGAACTGGCTACCGAGGTTGAGCCAATTGATCGTCTAAAATTCAAAGACATCAAAAAGTACAAAGAACGCTTGAGTACTGCACAAAAAGCCACCGGCGAAAAAGATGCTTTAGTTGCCATGCGTGGTAGTTTGAAGGGCATGCCTGTTGTTGCGGTCGCTTTTGAGTTTGCCTTCCACGGTGGTTCGATGGGTTATGCTGTAGGTGAAAAATTCACTCGTGCTGCAAAGGTTGCTTTAGATGAAAATATCCCGCTAGTGTGTTTTTCGGCCACTGGTGGTGCGCGTATGCAAGAAGCGCTTATTTCATTGATGCAAATGGCGAAGACTTCGGCCATTATTGAGCGCTTAAAACAACAGGGAACACCTTATGTTTCCATTATGACTGACCCAGTATACGGTGGCGTGTCTGCAAGTTTGGCTCTATTAGGTGATATTAATGCGGCCGAGCCAGGCGCTCGAGCGGGCTTTGCTGGCCCAAATATCATTGAGCAAACTATTCGACAGAAGTTGCCAGCGGGATTTCAGCGCAGTGAGTTTTTGTTGGAGCATGGCGCTATCGACATGATCATTCACCGTAATGAGATGCGCGATCGTTTGGCTTCTTTGTTGGGTAAATTTACCAACTACAGTTGGGATGAATCGCAACTGCAAGAAGAGGTGGAGCCTGAAGAGGAATCTGAAGTCATTGAGGCTGAAGCGCCCCCTAAAGAAGGCGAAGACTCTTAAGTCTTTGCACGATTTAGCATTGTCAAAACCCGCTTCTTTATGAGCGGGTTTTCACTTTATAGTGCTGCAGATTGTGCTGTTAATAGCACTGTAGATAGTGTTGTAGATGCGCACCAAATAGCCTCGTAAGCTGCAAAATTAGCTGTCTGTGTTGAACTAATAGCTATAGATACGGTGGCAGCTGTGCTCGTTTTGGTCTCAATTTTTGTAACATCTTTTTATGTCTAATTCCTCAACACGTTCATTAAATCAGTGGCTACAATATATCGAAGCCCTGCATCCGAGTGAAATTGATATGGGGCTTGCGCGTGTGCGTGAAGTTGCAGAGCGAATGGGCCTGCCAGAGTCCCTGTCATCTCGCAAGGTGATAACTATTGCTGGTACTAATGGTAAAGGCTCTTGCGTTGCAAGTCTGGAAGCGTTGTTTGAGGCTTACACCAATAGCTCTCTAGCTCCCAGCGAAATCCGCTATGGTGCTTATACCTCCCCTCATTTTATAAATTACAATGAGCGTATTCGTCTGAACGGCGAAGATGCCAGTGATGATTTGATTTGCCTGGCCTTTAGTAAAATTGAGGCCGCTCGCCAAGAAATCAGCTTGAGCTATTTCGAATTTGCAACCCTGGCGGGCTTGCAGGTATTTGTCGATGCCGATTGTGATTATATTGTGCTCGAAGTTGGCTTGGGTGGCCGTTTAGATGCTGTCAATATTATTGATGCAGACATTGCTGTAGTTACGTCGATTGCGCTTGATCATCAAGATTGGCTAGGTAGCGACTTGGAGCAGATTGCTCGAGAAAAGGCTGGGATTTTTAGGGCGGAAAAAATAGCCATCAGCGCTAGCCCGCAAATGCCCAGTGGCGTAGCTGAGACGGCAAGGCAATTAGCAGCCGTGCATTGGCAGGTTCAGCAAGATTACAGCTACCGAGTATATGGTGGGCGCTTGTTTTTAAAGTTGGCGAGCAAGCAGCTGGATATTGCTATGCCAGGCTTGCCAATTCCCAGTGTGGCAGCCGCAGCACTGATTATTGAATTGCTGCAGCTGTGGCCTGGGGACGAGGCGTTCGCACAAGCCTTATCAGGTGTTCAGCTAACAGGTCGCTGTCAGCGTATTTCTTGGCAGGGGCGAGAACTTATTTTGGATGTTGCCCATAATCCTGCGGCCAGTGCCCATTTGCGCACTCAGTTGCGAGATGAAAAGAATGATTATTTGCTGCTTGGCGCCATGGCGGATAAAGATTTGGCCGGTATTATTGAGCCCTGGGCAGGCTCTGTGAAGCAGGCTTATTGCTGTGATTTGCCCAATACCCCTAGAGCTGCTTCTAGCAAGCTTTTATACTCTGAGTTTGCGGCGGCCGGTATTGCAAGTCAGGCCTTTACAGGTTTCGATGAGGCCTTTGCAGAGGCGCTTAGGTGCAGCCAGGAAGGTGATCGCATCATTATTATGGGCTCATTCTTTACCGTTGCCGCAGCGCTCAATCATTTGTCTTTGGAGCAATAGTGGCGGCTTGTCTAAATTGCGCCAGCGATTTAAGTAATAGGCTTGGGATTTATTAGGTAGAGCTGTACTCTAAGTGGCAGTTCCGCTTATTGAAGCAATTTAAGAGGTTAAGTATTCCAGTGGATGACGGCTTAAAACAACGGTTAGTTGGTGCAGTAGTATTGTCGGCGGTAGCTGTGCTATTTGTGCCGGTACTCTTTGATCAGCATGATAAGCATAAGGTCGATACTGTAAGCCAAATTCCGGCAATGCCTGATGTTGAGCCGGTAAACTATCAATCGCCAACTAAGGTTGAAGGTATAGATCAAGCCCCTAAACCAGAGCAAATGTTCCTACCCAGTGGGGGCGATCAGCAGGCAATTGTTGATGAGTCGGCCACTGTGGATTCTGCTGAGGCCGGGACTGCTCCTCTTGTTGCCAAAGCTAATGTTTCTAATTCCAGTGTTACAAAACCCAGTGTGTCTAAACCTAGTGCTTCTAAACCCAGCGCGTCTAAACCCAGTGCTTCTAAAAGTTCGGATCAGAAGCCTGCGAGTCAAAAGCCATCTGTGCAAGCGACGGCTAGCAACGATATTTTAAATGCCGATGGTACGCCCAATGCTTGGGTCTTGCAGCTTATTAGTAGTTCTTCCGAGGCTAAGGCTAAGGCGATTGTTAAACAACTGCAAGATGGCAACTATAGGGCCTATTATCGCTCAGCTAAAACTCCTAAGGGGTTGATTTATAGGGTTTTTGTTGGGCCAAAAATCAGCCGTCGAAAAGCTGAGCAGTTGAAGCGAGAGCTGGATAAGCTATTAAAGGTCGATGCCTTAATTCTACGCTTTCAGCCTTGAGCTAAGCTCTGGTAGAATGCGCGCAGTTTAGCCCTGTGGTGGGGCGTTATTGAGTAAAAATATGGCACTTATCTGGGCAGATTGGTTGATCTTGGGCATTATTGGGGCCTCGGCCTTGGTGGGTCTAATTCGCGGCCTGGTCAAAGAAGCGCTTTCATTGGTCAATCTGGCCGCAGCATTTCTAGTCGCCATGAGTTTTAAGGCTCAATTGGCCCCGATGCTGGGGGGTTGGTTGAGCACGCCATCGCTGAGAGAGCTTGCCGCCTTTGCGATATTGTTTTTGTTTACCTTGATAGCTGGCTCCTTACTCAACTATCTGTTGGGGCAGCTGGTGAGAGCCACTGGGCTTTCGGGGACTGACCGTCTTTTAGGTGTGCTGTTTGGTGCATTGCGCGGTGTGGCAATAGTACTGGCCATGATCATAATTATTCCAAAAATTCTCCCTGTTGAGCAGGACCCATGGTGGCAGGCATCTGCCATGATTAAGTATTTTAAAGGTATGGAAGGCTGGGCGATTGGCACAGCTGAGCAGGCCTTTGATTGGTTTAAATCTTTGTTTTAATTTGCTGCAAATTCGTTTGTAGCGCCGTGATTGTTTTGGAGCGTAGGCTTTATGTGTGGTGTCGTTGGTATAGTCGGCAAAAATGATGTCAATCTGCAGATTTATGATGCATTGACCATGTTACAACATCGGGGCCAAGATGCCGCCGGTATCATGACTTGCCACGAGGGGCGTCTGGCCCAGCACAAGGCAAATGGTTTGGTGAGTGATGTCTTCCGTACTCGCCACATGCAACGTTTAGTCGGTAACTATGGTATCGGCCATGTACGTTATCCTACCGCCGGTAGCTCAGGCCCAGCGCAAGCACAGCCTTTCTATGTGAATTCGCCTTATGGTATTGCACTGGCCCATAACGGTAACCTCACCAACACCGAAGAAGTTGAGCGCGATTTGCTTCAAAATGACTTGCGCCATATGAATACCGATTCTGATTCGGAACTGCTTCTCAACGTATTCGCTCATGAATTATTGGAGCAAAATAAAGCCAAGCCATTGCCGGCCGACTTTTTCAACGCGATACGTGAACTACATAAGCGTGTACGTGGCGGCTACGCCTGTGTGGCACTGGTTGCTAACTACGGCATTATCGCCTTCCGTGACCCCCAAGGGATTCGCCCTCTAGTCTACGGTAGTCGCGAAACGGCCAATGGCACCGAGTACATGATTGCCTCTGAAAGTGTTGCGCTGGATGTTAGTGGTTTTACCATTGAGCGTGATGTGGCCCCAGGTGAAGCGATTTTTATTAGTAAAGAAGGAGAGCTATTCAGCGAAGTCTGTGCTGATGAAGTAAGCTTGGCTCCATGCATCTTTGAGCATGTGTATTTTGCTCGTCCAGATTCCATTATCGACGGTGTCTCTGTATACAAGTCACGTTTACGTCAAGGTGAGCGATTGGCGGATAAAATCTTGCGTGAACGTCCAGATCACGATATTGATGTAGTGATTCCGATTCCGGACAGTAGTCGTGTTGCAGGGCAGGCTTTGGCCCACAATCTGAATGTTAAATTCCGCGAAGGGCTGGTTAAGAACCGCTACATTGGTCGTACCTTTATTATGCCCGGCCAGCAGCAGCGTAAAAAGTCCGTGCGCCAAAAGCTCAATGCCATCGAGCTTGAATTTAAGGGCAAAAACGTATTGTTAGTAGATGACTCTATTGTGCGCGGTACGACTTGTCAGCAGATTATCCAAATGGCCCGTGATGCCGGTGCCAATAAGGTTTATTTCGCCTCTGCAGCGCCAGCCGTTAAATACCCGAATGTTTACGGCATCGATATGCCTTCGGCCAGTGAATTGATTGCCAGTGGCCAAACCGATGAAGAAGTTTGCAAAGAGATTGGCGCTGATTGGCTGCTGTATCAAGACTTGGACGACTTGGTAGCCGCATCTAAAGACGGTAACCCAGATATTGATCAGTTTGAGTGCTCAGTTTTCACCGGTGAGTACCTAACTGGCGATATTGATGATAGTTACTTTGCTAGGTTAGAAGCTGCTCGCAGCGATAGTGCCAAAGCTAAAAAAGTCGATAATTCGGATGATACTGCGGTAATCGGTATTCATAACGGCGCAGTAGAGTAAGCAGCTACCGTTTTAGGTAATAGCTATATAAGTAGCTGTTATTTGGTATCCGAGCTGTGCTCGGGCTACACTAAAGCCTTTTGTGGCTTTTAGACTATAGAGCCTAGGGTTATACCCTGGGCTTTTTTGTTTGGCTGAAAGTTAAGCGGCATTCTTTTTATGCTGCCAAGCTTCGTGATCATGCGAATATAGAATCCTATACAGATTTATGCTCAGCTCAATATTGTGCCTGAGTTTGACCTTAACAATGGCAATCCCATGAACCAAGAATTTTTAGATTTGTGTCAGCTAGACACCTTAGGTATCCGAGCTGGACATCATCGTACTGCTGAGGGCGAGCACAGTGAGCCGTTATTCAACACCTCTAGCTATGTGTTTGAATCGGCTGCCGATGCCGCTGCTAAGTTTGCTGGTGACGTAGAGGGGAATGTGTACTCTCGCTATACCAACCCTACGGTTAAGATCTTTCAGGATCGAATTGCGGCCTTAGAGGGGGCCGAAGCGGCAGTAGCCACATCGTCGGGTATGGCGGCAATCTTATCGGTTTGCATGGCTTTGCTTAAGCCAGGTGATGAAGTTCTGGTTTCGCGCAGTGTTTTTGGTACTACTAGCAATTTGTTTGGCAAATTTCTGGTTAAATTTGGTATTTCCGTTAAATTTGTTGAGCTTGCGAAGCTACAAGATTGGCAGGCGGCGATAAGCCCTTCAACGCAAATGCTATTTCTGGAAACACCGTCAAACCCTTTGTGCGATGTTGCGGATCTTGAAGCTCTGTCGGCTTTGGCAAAAGCTAATAATTGTCGGCTAGTGGTCGATAATTGTTTCTGTACGCCAGCCTTACAGCGCCCCCTTGAACTTGGTGCCGATATTGTTGTGCATTCTGCGACCAAATATCTCGATGGCCAAGGCCGCTGTGTTGGCGGTGTCGCCGTTGGTAATAAAGCGGATATGGAAGAAGTTTTGGGCTTTGTGCGAACCGCTGGCCCAACCATGTCGGCATTTAATGCATGGGTATTTTTAAAAGGCTTAGAGACCTTGCGTTTGCGTATGGATGCTCACTGCCAGAATGCTCAAAAACTAGCTGAGTGGTTGCAAGGTCAGGATGCGATTGAACAAGTTTATTACGCAGGCCTACTGGACCACCCTGGACATGAGTTGGCCAAGAAACAGCAGCGTGGCTTTGGTGGTGTGTTATCGTTTAAATTGAAGGTGAGCGATGAAGCGCAGCGCAGAGCGGCGGCTTGGCGTTTTATTGATGCCACCCGTCTAGTTTCTCTGACAGCTAACTTGGGTGATGTTAAAACCACCATCGTACACCCGGCAACCACCACTCATTCGCGTTTGAGTGATGAAGAAAAAGTAGAAGCGGGTATAAGTGAAAACTTAATACGCATCGCTGTCGGCTTAGAAGATATTAATGATTTGATCGTTGATATGGAGCGTGGCTTAGCCGCTCTGTAAACGCGATATATTGATGGCGCATTCTGTGTCGCCTCGGTAGATGCTTCCGTTTTGTATGGCCTAAAAGGAGACACCCTTGAGCCACTTGGTATTGCAGCAATCCATTGCGCAGCTTGGCAAAGTTGTATTGGGTAAAGAGCCTCAAATAAAATTAGCCATGGCCTGTTTGCTGGCAAAAGGGCATTTACTTATAGAAGATTTGCCGGGCATGGGAAAAACAACTTTAGCCCATGCTTTGGCAGCGGTTTTAGGATTGCAATATCAGCGAGTACAGTTTACCAGCGATATGCTGCCAGCCGACTTATTGGGTATTTCTGTTTTTGATGCTCAAAATAGTAAATTTGATTTTCACCCTGGTCCCATTTTTACCCAGTTAATGCTAGCGGATGAAATTAACCGCAGTACTCCTAAAACGCAAAGCGCATTGCTTGAGGCCATGGAAGAAGGGCAGGTGAGCATAGAGGGCGAAACGCGACCTTTGCCCCAGCCGTTTTTTGTTTTGGCCACTCAGAACCCTGTGCACCAGTCGGGTACCTTTCCCTTACCAGAATCTCAACTCGATCGCTTTTTAATGCGAATTTCACTCGGCTATCCTAGTGCTGCAGCGGAACGCATGCTATTAAAGGGCATAAACCCAAGGTCCTTATTGAAAAATCTGCAATCCACCATGAGTCTGCAGCAGTTGGCGGATTTGCAGGATCAGGCCCAAGCGATTCATGCCAGTGATCATGTCCTGGATTATGTTCAGCGCCTTATTCAGTTTAGCCGCGAGTACGAAGGATTTAGCTACGGAATTTCTCCACGTGGTGCCTTAGCTTTGATTTCTGCGGCCAAAGCTTGGGCTCTTATTGAAGGGCGTGAGCATCTAATCCCTGAAGATGTTCAAGCGGTTATGCCAGCGGTGATGGAGCACCGCTTGCGGGCCAGCAGCCATGGTGCGGCGGCTGAGGCCCTAGTTGATATCGTCTTGAATGCAGTGGATGTAATACAGGGCTAGCACCATGCCTAGTGGCCTTAATCCAGCATCGAAAAAGAACCCTGTTTTGCAAAAGCGCGATTCAATTAAAACTGGCTGGCTAGCGGCTTGGCGTCGTCGGGTTAGACGCTGGGCGTTAAAGCGTCGGCCTGCCCAAAGTTCATTTGTGCTGGATAGAAATAATCTTTTTATCTTTCCAACCGGGGCAGGTTTTGCACTGTTGCTGGTTATCTTTCTAATGTGGTTGTTGGGCACCAACTACGATAATAATTTAGTATTGGCGTTGGCTTTTTTACTCGCCAGTATTCTCATCAGCTGTATTTTGCATACACATGCCAGTTTGGCTGGCTTGAAGATCGAAGTCTCTAAGTTACAAGAAGGGTTTGCTGGAGACGAGCTTGGTGCAGAGTTACGTTTAAGCCGTCAGGGAAAACGGAAATATCACGATGTGCGATTGTTCTGGGCCGGACAATACCCTAAAGCCGTAACGGTAGACCAGGCGGATGCTAGCTACGTCTCATTAAGCATCAATGCCGTTCGCCGTGGCATTATCGCACCGCCATTGCTATGTGTAGAAAGTCGCTATCCCCTGGGGCTTTTGCGTTGTTGGGCTTGGTTAAAGTTTGATACCTCTGTGCTGGTGTATCCTAAACCCGTAGAGGCAGGTCCGCTACCAGCAACGGCGAGTGATGAAGGTAGCGGTGACAGCGAGCCAGTATTATTAGATGGCGCCGAGGATTTCAGCGGTTTTCATAGTTACCGTGATGGCGAATCTCTAAAACACGTTTCATGGAAACATTACGCTCAGGGCAAGGGCATGTTCGTCAAAGATTTTCAGTCTTATGCTGATGAGCAGCTCTGGGTAGATTGGAATGCCTTGCCGGGGATGGATCGTGAAGCACGTTTGCAACGTTTATGTGATTGGCTGTTAATCTTAGCTGATGGCAGTCAGCCTTTCGGTATGCGACTACCTGGGCAAACAATTGCGCCTGCTACGGGTATATCTCATCGTTTAAATTGTTTACGAGCTTTAGCAAATTTCGAGGCCAATCAGCTGGCGAGCCTAAGTAGCAATTACTACTTGGAAGGCAAGCTATGAGTTTGATCTATCAAATTCCGCGTCCAGCGCTTTGGTGGCTTTTACTCGCTCAAGGGGCTGTTATCTTGCCTTTAATGCAATATTTGCCCCTATGGTTGATAGCGGTCTGGGCGGTGTGTGTTGGCTGGCGCATACAGGTTGTGCGCGGAGTTTTTGATGCACCCAAGGTTATGGTAAAGGTACCCTTGGCGCTGACTATGGTTGTTGCCTTGGTGCTGAGTTATGGCAAATTATTTGCCTTAGAGCCTTTGGTTGCTTTATTGCTGCTGGCATTTTTACTGAAGCTTTTGGAGCTACAATCGCAGCGAGATGTATTGCTTCTTTTATTGCTGGGCTTTTTTGTGGCGTCTACGCAATTATTGTTTTCCACCAGCATCATTGCGTTTTTGTACGCGATAATTTCTTTTACCTTTTTGATGGCCGCATTTATGGCCTTGCATACTGCGACGGCCACACACTCTTTTTGGCATAGCCTTAAGACCTCCTCAGTAATTACATTACAGGCAATACCTTTAGCCTTGGTGTTATTTTTTATTATGCCTCGGATTGGTTCGCTCTGGACTGTGCCCTTGTCGGATGGGAATGCTAAAACCGGTTTTAGCGATTCTATGGAGCCTGGCAATATAAGCCAGCTTAGCAAAGATTACTCGCCGGCTTTTCGAGTAGACTTTACAGATAAGAAAGCGCCTGTTCAGAGCAGCTTGTACTGGCGGGGCTTAAGCTTAAGCAGTTTTGATGGCCGTCGTTGGGAGCTTCCCTTTCAAGATCGCGATGATAATATGCGCTATAGAAGAATTGCCCAAGAGCAGAGAAAACACAACTATGGTTGGCAAGTCGAGTTTGCCAGTTATCGTAGGAAAGATAACTCTCCCTATATTGATTATCAGGTCATGATGGAGGCCAGTTTTCAACCTTGGCTATTTGCTTTAACTACCGCCAGTGTTGGGGCTAAAGATGTTTTAAGCACACCTGATTATTTGTTTTTAAGTAAAAGACCAGTTTCACAGCGATTTTTATATCAGGCTCGCTCTTACCCGGAGTTTAAAAGGCAAGGTCAGTCCCTTGGACCAAGTGAGCGCTATCAAAATACCCTGTTACCGTCGGGGAGCAATCCTAGGGCTACTGCTTTGGCTCAACAGTGGCGTGAGGCAGGCGATAGTGACCGCAGAGTGATCGCGAATGCGATGAGGCTTTTCCAGCGTGAGTTTGCTTATAGTTTGCAAGATACTTTATTAAGTGAGCTAAACCCCGTTGACGATTTTCTTTTTAGTAGAAAGCGTGGCTATTGCGAGCACTTTGCCAGTGCGTTTGTGGTCTTAATGCGCGCGGCAGATATTCCAGCACGCGTTGTATTGGGCTATCAAGGTGGACAATGGAACGAAGAAGAAAAGTACTTGTTGGTAAGCCAAGCAGACGCACACGCCTGGGCTGAGGTTTGGTTGCCAGAGCAAGGTTGGACTCGAGTGGACCCGACCAGTGCGGTTGCCCCTGAACGAATTGAGTTGGGCTTTCGCGATTATATTCAGCAGAGCAGTACAGCCAATGAGCAGAACGGTTTTGCGGAGCTACGTCAATCACCGTTACTGATGCAGTTACAAATGCAATTAGATGCCATAAATTACAGCTGGCAAAGCTGGGTTCTCAGTTATGACCAAGATCAGCAAATGATCTTTTTTCAAAAGGTTCTAGGTGGACAGGAACACTGGCGAATTGTTGCGGTATTAATGGGAGCTTCAACATTCATGTTGGCTTTGCTGGCCTTATGGTTGTGGTGGCGCGCGCGTCCAGAAGCGCCTGCAGCAGAGTTAGTGCCTTGGTTAGAGCTGGAAAAGAAACTGGCCGCAGGGGGGTGGATTAGAGAGCCCGGTGAAACACCGCAGCAATTTAGCTCACGTGTTTCTAGGCAACGACCCGATTTGGAGGTCTTGTTAGAACGCTATACCAAAATGGCCTATACCTTACTTTATATTCCGATTGGCTCAGATCAGCATCAGCAACTACTAAAAGATCTAGCGGGCTTACGAAACTCTATCCGGCTATAGAGCTCTAAGGACTGGCGATAATATACCTTTTATTGCCTAGCATTCGATGGCAGAATCCTGCACTAACTTTGTTGCTTGGCAAACTGTGCGCAGTAGATTGCGTCGTAGAGCGTTTTAACTAGCCAGTACCAAGCAAATTTAACAAGCCACTGTGCTTACTATAATTATAGATTTGAATAGATAGTTGAAATAATGATCAAAAATATGTTTTTAGCCATAAGCCGTATGGGGCACTTGGTAGGCAGCGGTCTTTTTACGCGCGACATTATTAAGCGCGACATTCTTAACAAAGTGTTTCTGATTTCGATCGCTGCCACGCTCATGCCGGCTGTTGCTCAGGCTAAACCTCTCGCTGACTACTTAAAGGAAGTTAAAGCGATGCCAGAGGCCAGCTTGTTGACGGCAAAAGGCGGAGGGGCAGTCGATATCCGCAGTGATAAACCGTTAATTCCTGCATCTACCATGAAATTATTAGTCGCTTATTTGGCTCTAGAGCATTGGGGAGAGGATCATCGGCTCAGCACGGACTTTTATCTGCAGGGTGATACTCTTTGGGTGAAAGGTTTAGGGGATCCGAATTTAACATCCGAAGAGCTTGAGTTGGTCGCGCTGGCTTTGGATAAGACAATAGATCTTACTAAAGTTAAGAAGTTGGCGGTTGATCATAGCTTTTTTCCAGAGATTCGCCTGGACGGACGAGGAAAATCCAACAACCCTTATGACGCTGCAAATTCAGCTTTGGGTGTGAATTACAATACCGTTTATTTAAAGCGCGACCGCCGTGGTTTGTATTCCGGTGAAGCCCAAACACCTATGACGCCTATGGCAAAGAAATTAGGGCGTTGGGTAAAGGGTAGTTATCGTATGAGTTTGCCTGGCGGGCGAGATAAGGCTGCGCAATATTTTGCACAGGTTTTTAGTCAGATAGTGTTTGCTAAGCAGTTGCCTTTAGAAATAGCAGTAGTGCCAGCGACTGCCGATAAAATTTATACCCACAAAAACTCATTAACGATCGCCAGAGTTGTTGAGCAATTACTCGAGTACTCAAACAATTACACCACCAATCAGTTGTTTCTACTATTAGGCGCAGAAGCAAATGGTGGTGTGGTTTCCGAACAAGCGGCGATAGATTATGCGAGTAAAACATTTCGGGAAAAGTTTGGCTGGCAAGACTTTACAATTTACGACGGAGCTGGCTTGTCGCGTAACAATCGTTTAAGCACCAAGCAATTGCTTTCTGTTGCTGAAGCTTTGCGACCTTGGCGCTGGTTACTGCCAAGTGCTAGGGATCATATCCGTGCAAAAACTGGGACCATGCTTCGTATCAGTAGCTTGGCGGGTTTTTACCGTGACAGCGAAGATAAATGGCGTGCTTTTGCTTTAATGATCAACGATCAGGATGTCACCTTTGATTATCGCTTCCGCCTATCTGAACAATTAGGGCGTTAATTGAGCTATTTCTTTCTAGGAGTGCTCTTTAAGAGTGACTTAGAATAGCCTCCTGCCTCGGTGCATCATAGTGGTGCACCTCTCATTACCTTTTCTCTTTTCTGCTATCTATTAGTGCAGTTTTTCAATTGAATCTTTCCCCCTGCTGGTGCGGATGGCCTTTAGTATGCCTTATCACAAGGCATTTCAAGATTTTCATCGCTTAGGCACGATTACTGCTATACAGCTATCGAAGTGGCTTTTAGAGCCTATAACAACCATAGCAATTAATGAGACGTGCTTTATGAAACGATTTTTACCATTGGCCTTACTCGGGGGAGTTTTGCCAAATACGGTATATGCAGAGGCCTTAAATGGTGCGAATACCGCTTGGATTCTGACAGCCACTGCCTTGGTATTGTTTATGACATTACCTGGCTTATCCCTGTTCTATGCAGGATTGGTACGCAGCAAGAACGTTTTGTCAGTTCTTATGCAATGTTTCGCAATCGCCTGTATCGCTTCAATACTCTGGTTGATGTTTGGCTATAGCCTTGCCTTCGCAGAGGGCAATAGTTGGATTGGTGATTTTAGTAAAGCGTTTTTGTATGGCATCAATGCAGAAACACTCAGTGGTGATATTCCAGAACCTTTGTTCTTTATTTTCCAAATGACCTTTGCGGTGATCACCCCAGCATTGATTGTGGGCGCCTTTGCAGAGCGTATGAAGTTTTCTTCCATGCTACTATTTAGTGCGGCTTGGCTAATTTTGGTTTATGCACCTGTCTGTCATTGGGTATGGGGTGGCGGCTGGTTGCAGCAAATGGGTTTGCTAGATTTTGCGGGTGGCACAGTGGTTCATGTCACCGCTGGTGTTGGTGCTTTAGTCGCAGCAATGGTGATTGGCAATCGTCGAGGTTATCCTCGAACGCCAATGCCTCCTCACAATCTCACTATGACAGTGACCGGTGCGGGCATGTTATGGGTCGGCTGGTTTGGTTTTAATGGTGGCTCTGCGCTGGCTGCGAATGGTGATGCGGCTATGGCCATGCTGGTAACCCATATCTCTGCAGCAGCGGGCTCCTTAGCTTGGATGACCATCGAATGGTTACGCCATGGTAAACCCAGTGTTCTTGGTATTGTAACGGGTATGGTTGCTGGTCTTGGTACCATTACCCCGGCGTCAGGTTTCGTTGGGCCAGGCGGTGCGCTTGTTATCGGCTTAGTTGCGGGTGTCGTGTGTTTTTACGCTACGCAATGGATCAAGCGTAAGCTATTAATTGATGACTCCTTGGATGTTTTCCCGGTGCACGGAGTTGGTGGCATTATTGGTACATTATTGGCCGGTGTGTTTGCTTCACAAGAACTCGGAGTGTTCTCTGGCTGGGGTTATGCTGATGGTATTGAAACTATGGCGGCCCAAGTTTGGGTGCAATTTGTTGGCGTTTCTGCGACCTTTATCTATACCGCTGTTGTTAGCTTTATTTTGTTGAAGATCGTATCCAAACTAACCAGTGGTATTCGTGTGAGCGATGAAGAAGAAGTCGAAGGTCTAGACATCGTATTGCATGAAGAGATGGGATATAAACTGTAATTGTTTGCCTGCCCGAGGCGGGACCTATGGTCCCGTTTTTCTTAATTACTACCTACCGAGCTAAATAAGAAACTAAATAATTAAGAAGCCATATAACTTAGCAAGTTATTTAGTTATTAAGCGGCCAAACTCAAAGGTCCTTTCTTGATTTTTAAGGCAAGCCTTTCTGACCCACATGGTTTCTCCAGCATTATCAATAATCTTAAAGCAGTTTCCTTTACCATCACTAAAATGTTCAACACCGCTTTGATCGATATAGTTACCAACGTCTATACTTTGGCGTCTGCGGTTAAAATCTCTCAACTCTTCACTGTGTAGTTTCTGCCTTAAACGGTTATCAAATACGGTGTTATGGGCTTCGGTGTTTTTGCTCTCATGTTGCTTAATACTGCCGTCAAAATACAATTCTTCTTCTTTGATAATTGATTGAATTAGATCGTAATCGAGTGTTGTCGCCTTAACATTTGATTCGGGGTGCACCGTGGCTTCTTTCGGGGGGGGAGATTCTATGGAAGACGTTGATTCAATATCCTGATTCTTTTCACGTTCAGTGCTCATGGTCTCGGCTGCTTGATGCTCTATACTTTTTTCTTTCTCTGTCTTCGTGACGGATGGATTTATTTCTTGCAATCTAACGCTTAAGGTCGCTTGCTCTTCAGTGGCTTCAAAGTCTGGCTGGCTCAACAAGGCGAGGCTGATAAAAATAACAAATGCCGCAAGGCTGCTGACGAGTGCGGCGCCATCCCAAGGTGATACGAGATTCTTCGGGGGACAAAAATCTGGGTCTGTAGTGGCTAAATATTCGGGAACAGTGAAGCCTAGCCTAGCAAGGTCAGCACCTATATGGCGATTATCTATCGCTATTGAAAGATCCTTATCTAAATCCACTTACCCAGACCCACGGCACTATCACTCTATGATTGATAGTGTTGTTGGGCCTTCTTTTCTGCAATTAGTTCCTAAAATCAGCTACGCTGAGCAATTGGCGCGGGCTTATATTCTAGGAGTGAGTGTGGCGTCGAGTTCATTACAGAGCTGGTTGAAGGCTTGGTACTGACTTAAGAACACCTTGCCGCTGATATCGCTTAGAAAGTTTGACTGCTTGAGCTGGTCCATCACAGGGCCTTTAACCTCGGATAAATGAAACTGAATGCCGGCGTGATGTAAACGTTCGTTCAAGGATTCAAGCCCCTCTAGAGCAGAGTAGTCAATGCTGTTTATTGCTGAACACATCAATACCACATGCTCAATACCTTCGCGGCTAATGGCTTCACTATAGAGCGCATCCTCTAGGTAGCGGATATTGGCGAAGTACAAGCTTTCATCAACACGGGCGCTCAATACAGCACCGCTGCATATCACTTTATGTCGATCTTTATTACGAAAGTGCTGGGTGCCTGGTACTAAACCAACCTCAGCAATGTGAGGACGAGATGTCTTCCAAAGATGTAACGCTAGGGAAATTCCAACACCCGCCATAATGCCAGCTTCCACACCCTGAAGTAACACAAATAGCAAAGTGCAAAGCAGGGCTGCAAAATCAATTTTACTAAAACGCCATGTATCTCTGATGGAGCGCCATTCAATCAAGGTGCTAACAGCGACGATAATGGTGGCCGCGAGAGTAGCATGGGGCAGAAAAAAGAAAATAGGCGTTAAAAACATGGTGGTGATAGCGATGCCGAAGGCAGTAAAAACGCCTGCCATCGGGCTGACAGCTCCCGCATCATAACTTACAACAGAGCGAGCAAAGCCACCTGTAACTGGGTATCCGGTAGAGCAGGCCGCTGCGATATTGGCCGCACCCAAACCCATAAGCTCTTGATTGGCTTCAATGCGTTGACGGCGTTTCGCCGCTAAAGATTGAGCGACAGAAACCGATTCCACAAAACCGATCAAGCTGATCATTATTGCTGCTGGTAGTAGCTCTTGAATCAAGGGCCAGTTGGTTTCAGGTAATTGTAGCGTGGGTAAACCGGCCGGAATTTGGCCCACGATTGAAAGGCCCGCTTGATCAAGCTTGAACAGTTGAACACATAGAATGGCGAGTGCCACCGCTATAATGGGCCCAGCTTTACCTAATAGATTGGCTGTATCTGTCGATAGACCTAAGTGCTTTAGTAATGTGGAAAAATACCGGCGGCATAGTAGCAATAAAGCTAAACTGAAAAGGCCGACGAGCAATGCTACACTGTTGAATTGATCGCTGGCCTGTAAAAATGTAGAAAATATTTCTGGTAAATTGTGGCCACTTACGGGAATGGCCAAAAAGTGTTTTAACTGGCTGATGGCAATCAGTATTGCTGAGCCAGTAATAAAACCTGACATTACCGGTTGCGAGAGCAAGCTGGCTAGCCAACCTAGGCGCAACAGGCCCATTGTGAGTAATACCGCACCAGAAAGAAACGCTAATAACAAAGCGGCCGCAATGGCTTGTTCGCCAGTGTATTGGCTAATGGTACTGGCCGTTAAAAGCGAAATAATCGCCACCGGACCGACGGCTAACACTCGGCTGCTGCCAAAAATAGCATAGGCTAATAAGGGTAAAATACTTGCGTATAAGCCCATTTGCGCTGGCAAACCAGCGAGCATTGCGTAGGCTAAACTTTGCGGGATTAGCAAAATCGTAACGATAATGGCCGCTAGGGCATCGGCAGGAAGATCTGCTTTACGATAGTCTTTTTGCCAGGGTACGAGTTTTGGCCAGAAAGATTTAGCGTTCATTTGTTGTCAGCCCTATAGGTGTTTACAGCCGCTTTGCCTCAAAGAGCATCCAAGGGTATTTTGAGGTAGCATTTGCCATTACTTTCGGGGGGCGGTTTATGGCCGGCGCGCATATTGATTTGTACCGAAGGTAGAATCAATCTTGGCATCGCCAATTGCGCATCTCGGTTTTGTCGCATGCTGACAAATTCGGCTTCACTTTGTTGGGCCAGGTGAATATTTTCTCGCTGGGCTGCAATGGTGCTTTCCCATTGATATTCACTGCGACCTTCAGGAAGATAATCATGGCAGAGAAATACGCGGGTATTGCCATCGAGTCGAAGCAGCTTCTGAATGGATTGATAAAGAGTGCGAGCATCTCCGCCTGGAAAGTCACAGCGTGCAGTACCGTAATCGGGCATAAAGAGCGTATCGCCGACAAAGAGTGCATCTTCAACAAAATAGCTAACACAAGCTGGTGTGTGGCCTGGGGTATGAATGACTTTTGCGTTTAGTTTTCCAATGGTGAATTCATCACCGTCGCAAAACAACTGGTCGAACTGTTTGCCGTCACGCTTGAATTCGGGTTCGGCATTGAATAAATCACCAAACACATTTTGCACCTGGGTAATGTGCACTCCAATGGCGATCTTGCCGCCCAGCTGTTTTTGAAGATAAGGTGCAGCCGATAAGTGATCGGCGTGAACATGCGTTTCTAGAAGCCATTCAAGTTTTAAACCTTCCGCTTTAACTAATGCAATTAAACGATCGGCATTATGGGTTGAGCTACGCCCAGAGGCTGGGTCGTAATCCAATACTGAGTCTACGATGGCGCAAGCATTGCTTGCGGGGTCCTTCACCAGATAACTGATGGTATAGGTATCTGGGTCGAAAAAACCGCGAACCTGGGGAGAGTTGGCTGTGCTAGACATTTGAAAATCCTAATATACGCGTAGAGCCTAGCTTATTCCTCCTATTTTTTTATGTCAAATATGGAATAAGCTTATACCTTAAAGGAATATTATAATTTGGTTTGAATTATCGATTTAAGTATTGAAGTTATCGTTAATCGATAATATATTTCCTGGCAGCTACTCTGTTGCTGTTATTTTGTTTTTGATACTTGTTCAGCAACCGCTCATTCAGTATTGGAGCTAAGGACATGGAAGAGAGTGTAAATATTCGAGACAGAATCCAGGGCTTGTCTAAGTGGATGGTTCGCTTGATGTATTTATTGGGTTTGCTATTGCCGCTACTTATTATCATATACGATGGTTACACGCTAACTGTGCTGATTAGCTTATTGGCATTGTCTTTATTCAATGCGCTGCTGCGCTACGGCACGGCATTACGATCCGAAAATGAATTGACCATATAGGAACAAAAGCTATGCCTATAGTGGTAAATCTAGATGTGATGTTGGCTAAGCGCAAAGTTAGCTCAAAAGAGCTGGCTGAAAAAATTGGAATTACGCCGCAAAACCTATCCGTGCTTAAGACGGGTAGGGCAAAGGCCATACGTCTTGAAACACTAGAGAAAATTTGTCGAGTTTTGGATTGCCAGCCTGGTGATTTGATTGAGTTCAGAGAGTAAATCTGCCTAACAATTGGAATATATAGTAAAACAAGGAAGCTGGGAGTAGTTACATGCTATCTAATAAATCTAAAGTAGAGCTTTTTACCTTATTTTTTTGGGGACTTTCATTGATCTCTGCAACGGCAGTTAATGCTGAGTTGCTAGAAGAAGATTGGCTCCGTATTGAAAGTAACCACTTTACGGTGTATAGCGCTCTGGATGAAAAGAAGTCGAGGGAAATAGTATTTAACCTTGAAGCATTTAGGCGCGCTGCTTTGGCGCTTACTAATATTCATCAGGCAAAGCCCAGAGTCCCCACCAAAATATATTTGGTAAAGAAGTCGCACCTTTCGGAATTAGACATCTCTCGGAATATCGCAGGGTACATACGGCCTGGAGTTGATAAAAATACAATTTTCGTTTCCCACAGTCCAAGATTTGATGGTAGTACCGTTATCTATCATGAGTATGTACATTTTCTATTGAGGAACCACTCTCAGCAACGTTATCCTCGTTGGTATGATGAGGGCTTTGCTGAATACTTGGCTTCCGTAAAAACAACTGACAAGCATTTCCAGGTGGGGCAAATTGCTGAGCACAGGCTGTCGAGCCTACAATATGGCGATTGGTTAAATGTACGAAGTGTAATCAACCCAATAAAAATGGATCAGTGGTCAGATGAAAAGTATTCTCAATTCTATGCGAACGCTTGGTTGTTAGTGCACTTTTTAAATAATCACCCTGATTTTAAAGGGCGGCTTTCTGAAAGTCTAAGCAAGTACTTTCAATTGAAAAATCAGGGTGTCGACAATGTTGAAGCGTTTGAGAATGCCTTTTCTATAAAGGTTAGCCGCCTAAATGCAAGGCTAAAGAGCTATTTCCGTAGAGGAAGAGCCAAAGCGACCCAGTACGATAAAGCAATTTTGCTAAACGGGATTAGTGTCAATATTCATTCTATGCCAAAAACTGAAGCAGCATTAGTTTTATCTGAGTTTGCGGTGGCGTCGAAAAAAGAATTGGCTCGAAAGTGGTTAGAAGAAGCCGGGAAAAATCCTGATCAGTTGGTAAAGGTTAATCTTTTAGAGAAGGAGCTATCGATCGGAAGAAATAGGAAGGATAGCGAAAAATTAAGTGAATACTTAGTGGATGACTTTTCCGAAGAACTGAGTGATTTTGAAGATTTGATTCAGCAAGCCGGAAATATTGTTGATTACCTTCAAGCAACTAGGAGTCGTGATCCAGATATGATCTCGCTTGCTAGAGCCTATTTATTGAAGGCTTGGAAGCAAGATAAGGAATCCCCAGCAGTATATTTTTATTATGGGAAGTTGTATCTCATCGAAGGTAGAGATTCAGCGAAGGCAATAGATATGTTGGCTGAGGCGGAGTACTTTCTTCCTGCTAACTTGCAAATTAGGCTTAATTTTGCGAGAGCATTGGCATGGGCAGGAAAGAACTCCGAGGCGTACGCCAAAGCAGAGTCTGTGGCAAATTGGACCCATGAAGGCTCAGGTAATCATAAGTACGCCAAGCGCTTAATGAAGAAAATTAGTTCATCTCAAGATTCAGATAAAAAGCAATAATCAAAAATTCTAAGGAGCCGAACAGTCTGCTCAAGTGGCTACTGTTTGGCTTTTGAATGAATCTAGCTTTACGTGAGATAAAGGTGCACCAAATCTAGTTATTACCATGCGTATTAATAAAATGCCGCCATTCCAGCAAAACATCTTTAAAATCTGCCAAGCCGCAGGCTGAGCGAAGCTCGCTCTCATAGAGTTCGGTGTTTTCAGGTAGTTCAGTTTCCATGTCTAAACTATTGGCTAAGATTTCCACTTCATCATCACTGATGAGAAGGCGAAATTCTCGGCCTTGCTGCTGATGTTGCAGGCTTTCTTTTGCTTCAATTTTTAAAACCGTTTCTAGCAGTTTATTGATGTTCTCAATGTGGTGACCAAGCTCATCATTAAACCAGCGCCCTAAAGCTTCATGTCCCATGGAAAAATCTATGGCTATTTGCTGTTGTTCATTTTGACTAATGGAATATTCCATGGGTACCTCGTGCTAAATCAGCTGGCTGCTATTTAGGCCAGCTTACAAACGTAAACAGAGTTGGTGGACTCTTGATTCATGAAGGGGTTATAAAAAGAGACAATATGAGAATTGACCTCTGGGAACACCGTTCTCAGCAGAGCCTCGAAATTGGCTTCGGGAAGGTTTTGCGACCACATAGCGAATACGCCTTCAGCTTGCAGTTTCTTCGCCATATTGGCTAAGTTTTCTGTACTGTAAAAACCGGCATTTTCGGAGTTTAGGTATTCAGTAGGCGAATGATCGATATCAAGCAATATCGCATCGAACTTTTTACTATGGTCATTTGGGTCAAAGTTCAGCGCGGGATCGCTGGCGAGCTCGAAAAAACTGCCTAGAATATAGCGATTACGCGGGTCGGCATTCAGTTCTTTGCCAAGCGGGACAAGTTCTTGCTGGTGCCATTCAATAACGGTTTCTATCGCATCAACCACCAGCAGCTCACTCACCCGCGAATCGCGCAAAGCCGCGGCGGCGGTGTAGCCCAAACCAAGCCCGCCAACCACCACTGAAAGCTGTTGCTTATCGCTTGCCGCTAAGCCCAAATCCGCAAGAGCCTCCTCGGCATCAACAAACATGCTGGACATCAGAAATTCATCATTGAGTTTCACTTCATAGATGTCCCGGTCACCAAGCGCAGGAATCTTGCGACGGCGCAGGCTGATATCACCTAGTGGCGACGTTTGATGATCAATCTCTTCAAATAACAATGACATGGTATCGAGCGGCTAATTAGCGGGCGCTAGAGTTTAACATACCAAGCAAGGTATAGCCTCAATCTATGGCGAATGTGGGTATTGATCGTTCGATGTTCAATGTGGCTTAAATAAACAATCAAAAGGCCGAATTTCGTATCATATCGAAGCCGCCTAACGCCGCTCTAAACGATAGAGTGGCGCCTGAAGTGTTTATACGTAAAAGGGCGGTAATAATGCGATTAAGACATCAGAGTTGGCTAATTGGATTCACAGTCTTATTGGCGATGTACAGCAACGCTACGAAAGCAGCATTGATCAATTCTGGGAGTGATTTTGTCGTAGACACGAGTTTGTCTTTGACTTGGATACGCGATGGCAACTTGGCCAAAACTCTATGTGATGCCGGTGATCCGGTGTTTACTGGCTGGAGTAGTACGGTAGACGATACTCCTGCTGATATCTGTTTGGCCAATGGCGCAATGACTTGGGCTGATGCCGAAGCTTGGGTGGCTAGGCTGAACAGTGTGAACTACTTAGGTTTCTCAGATTGGCGTCAGCCTGTTGCTATGCAGCCCGATGCCAGTTGCGAAACTGCTCCAGCTTATGGCTTTAATTGTACAGGCAGTGAATTAGGGCATCTATTTAATGTCAGCTTGGCAAACCCGAACCATGCGGGTACGGGAGCTACTGGGGGCGCTGCCGGTACAGGCTGTGGAGTAGGTGGGCCAGTGACTATGGCCCCGGATCAATGTTTACAGAATCTTGCGGGCTTTCAAAATGTTTGGTCCCCATTTTACTGGACAGGATCTACGATGGCGGGAATTCCCGCTAATGCTGTGAGCTTTAGTGTGGCTAGAGGGGAGCAGCAAAATGGCAGTAAGCTCACTAATCGTAGCTTCGTATGGCTTGTGCGCAGCGGTATGGTCAGTGTCCCAACTGAGGCAGTACCGATTGCCCCAGTGGGATTCTATTTTTCGATGATGTTGTTTCTTATCTATTTTGCTCGCAAGAAACTTATTTGCTCGTAAGTAACTTTTTTTGCTCGTAAGTAAGTTAGTCGCTAGAAATATTGGGAAGGGTACCAGACGGCAAGGCAGTGAGTGCCTTGCCTGGGTACAACTACGCCGTAGGCTTTTTCCATGCCAGTGGCTCAGAGCCCTTATCGAGCGGCGTTTGCATTAAGTGGTTGGCATAGTTGGATATTGTCTTATGGGCGATTCCAATAATCACATCCATAATATTTTCCTTACTGTAACCTGCATCTAAAAAAGCCTGTACTTGAGCGTCGTCTGTCCAGCCGCGTTGGCGGATCATTATCAGTGTAAACTGGCGTAAGGCTTCTAGCTTGGGATCTTCATAGCTGCTTACATTTCTGGCGGAATCTATCACTCCTTGATCAATTTTATCCATCATAGCTAAGCCAGTATGGCCGGTCATGCAGTATTCACAGCCGTGTTCCGCGTTAGCGGTAAACCACATAACATGTTGTTGCTCTTTTGTGAGGCTGCCCTTTACTACCGCTTTTGAAAGGGCCATATAAGCATCGGCCGCTGCTGGTGATTCTGATAGGCCAGCTATCATATTGGGGATCATGCCATAGCCGGCTTGTGCTTTTTCCAGTAGGGCTTTGCGTTTTGGATTGTCGGTTTCCGTTGTATGAAAAGTGAACTCTGCCATGTTTATGCTCTCTTTGGGCGTTCTGCATTGTTTTAATCTTATTGTACATGTGTGTACAATAAGATTAAAACAGAGTTCTACAGCTAAAAATAGGGGCAATGCTGACAAGGCTTTTCTATAATGACCTGGCTACTGCATCTTAGAAGCAACAAATAAATATAAAGCACACTCATTGAAGTAATGATTAACCGGTAATACCTATGACGAGAGCTAGACAATTTGATCGTGAAGTAGCTTTAGACTTAGCTATGAATGAGTTTTGGCAAAAAGGTTACTCAGCAGTATCGGTTAAGTCTCTTTGTGAGCAATTAGGAATAACTCGCTCAAGCTTTTATCACAGCTTTGGCTCATTGGATGCTTTATTTGAAGAGGCGATGGGACTGTACCTAAGATACAACCCAATGTTGGAACTTGAAAACCCTAAGTTGACGGCTATTCAGGCTATACGTCGTTGCTTTAAAGTGCTGTGCAAGTTGCGCGCTAAAGATAAAGAGCATCGAGGCTGTTTGATCATGAATAATCTTAATGAAAGCTATGCAATGCCCGCCAAGACAGCTAAATCGCTACAGGCAAAAATAGACAATAGCATAAACACCCTTGAGGCAACTATTGAACGCGGCAAGGTAGAAGGTTTGATTAGCCCAGCCCAGAACAGTAGGGCGCTGGCCTTGTGTTTACAATCTTTAGCTACGGGCATCAACACGCTTTCTATGCAAGTACATAGTGAAGAGGAGCTTTGGGGAATTGCAGACACTACCCTAAGCGGCCTTGGTTTTTAGTTTTCTTGACGGCCTATCACGCAATTCTAGTCCTTGAGGAGGCATCAAGAGATAGCTAAGGATCAAAGCTGATGATGCCGTTATTGATAAGAGCTTGAAGAATGGCCGCCTCGCCATTTGCCAAGCTACTTAGATCTATATCGGCGAGCACTATTTCTTGAGTGTTGCCATTAAATGAGCCATTGCCATCTACATCGATGCGGATAACCGTATCGGTGATGCCATTGTTAAGCGTGGGGCGGACATTGCCTTCAATGGAATTCAGGTGATCCGTGTTTGGTAGCATTTGATCGGTGCTGATAAATTGGATATCCAAGAAATCGGTGATATCGTCGCCCGCAGCAGGATCGTAATTGACTAAAAGATCGGATAAATTGATAACATCTTCAGCGGTATTAAAATTATAGATAGTGTCTTGGTTTGTAACACTACTGCTTGAATTATCAGCTTGAGAAAATACAAAGGTATCGTTACCGGCGCCGCCATCCATAACATCCAGCCCACGACCGCCGCGAATTAGGTCATCGCCATCACCACCGGAAATGCTGTCATCCCAATTGCCGCCATCGATATTATCATTGCCATCGCCGCCTAAAATAATATCCATCCCGGTATTGCCGATCAGTGTATCGTTGCCTTCTCCGCCATCAATTAAATCATCCCAGCCGCCACCATCAATGGTGTCATGGCCTTCACCGCCATAGTTTTTATCTTTGCCGTTACCGGAATTTAATACATCGTCACCTTGGCCGCCGTGTAGCTCGTCGAATCCAGTTTGGCCCAAAATGGTGTCATTGCCTTCTCCACCATATAGTGCATCCCAGCCGCCACCGCCGTCTATGGTATCGTCTCCATCTAAGCCGGTGATCTGATCATTGCCGTCCAATCCAAAAAGATTGTCGCCACTGTTTAGGTTGGTACCTTGGATAATATTGGCGCCACTTGTAGGTACGACTAAGGTGAGTGTTGCATCGCTGTTTTGGGAAAAGCTGTCGCTGATGGTGTAGCCAATTTGCTCATCGTTATCAATATTCTGTGTGGCTGGCTGAAACTGATAGCTGCCATCACGACTAAAGATCAAAACACTTAGGTCATCTTGATTGTGTAAAGTTAAAACGCCATTGGCGCTTACAGAATAATTATAGTTTTGGCCACTATTAGTTAAGCCGCTTTGATTAACTACTGGAGTATCTAAACTGATAAGACTGCCGCGATACAATATTTGACTGACTCTAACTGGGCCGCTGAAAGTGTCGGCGCCTGTACCTGTTAGTACATTGCCACTAATCAGTTGCCCATGAAATTCAGCGTTGTCGTCATTGGCCTGCAAAATAGGGGTGGCAATAATTTGCTCGAGTAGCGATGTGTCGCTGCTGCTAATGGCGTTGCCGGCCGCATCGAGGTTGCTAGCAAGGACGGTGACGGTATCACCTTGATTGAAGCTGCTCAGATCTACGTTAATCGTAAACTGTCCTGAGCTGTCTAGGTTTGCCTGGGTTTGAATTTGATTGCCACTTTGATCCTGAATCGTCAGTTCAACAAAGTTATTGGCACCGGCTTCTCGCGCGACCTGGCCAGAAATATTGGTATTAGCAGCATCGCTAACATTAATAAGCTCGTCACCACCGTCGAGAATGCTAACAGAGATACGACCTTGATTGAGTGAGTCAATTCGACTGTCGTCGTCGGCTGTTAATTTGTTTCCGGCTTTATCGATTACCTGGGCGGTAGCCGTAACTTTGTCGCCACTTTGAAAACCGTCAAGATTAACAAACGCTTCATAGCGACCAGTGCCATCGATGGTTGCACTGATCTCCCGTTTGTTTGAGCTTTCGTCGACAATGACAAGCACAACGGTATCGCCTGCTTGCAGCTCGCTGCTGTCTACAGTTCCGTGTAAGCGAACACTGCCAAGTTCTGCTGCACTTAGTAACTCATCACCGCCATCATCTATATTAACGCTTAAGCTTCCGTCTACGGCATTATCAATAATACTGCTATCGCGCGCTTCCAAGGAGTTGCCGGCGATATCAAGCACTGTAGCGAGAACTTTAACTTCGCCGACAAAGTTACTGACATTAAGCTCTATGCTGTAATTGCCATTTTCATCAAGTGTAGCGCTAGTATTGATGAGCTGGTCATTGCTATCACTGATGCGCAGAGTCACCTGTTGCCCTGCAACAAGTTCAGAGCCTTGAAACTGCCCGCTAATGGTCAAAGGGTTTTGTTCTTCGACATTGATAATATTATCGCCGCCGTCTTGAATATTTACGCTGAGCGTACCAGCGACGGCCAAATCGACAAGGCTGTCATCTTGGCTGCTTAATTGATTGCCTGCAATGTCGCTTAAGGTTGCGGTTGCCGTCAGTATATCGCCATCACTGAAATCACTAAGATTGAATAGGGCTTGATAGTTAGCCGTATCATCGAGCAAAGCGCTGCTGCTGACCGTTTGTCCATCTTGGTTGCTAACCGTAATTTGAATGATACTCCCTGGCACTGCTTCATAGCCTGTCGCTGCGCCACTGATCAGCACCGAATGGACCTCTTGCTGGTTTAGTAGCCCGTCAGAACCGTCTTGTATTGCAACACTTAACTCCGCTAGAACTTCGGTATCGCTATTAGGGGATTCTGCCAAACTATTAAAGCTCGCCGCATCGCCGGCCTGTGTTTGGAATCCGGCAAGCGGCAATACTGCATCACCGTTCAATGTGAAGCGCACAGCATTAGCGAGGCTGGAGGCTGCGCCACCTTGAGCGCCCGCCGCAGAGGGGTCGAGATTTAGAATATCCTCAAGGGTATTACCTTGGGCGAGTAATTCTTCGATTTTGTTAACGGAAGAGAACAACTCTGTATCAGCACTTGGCGTTTGTTCTTGGCTATGTTGCTGCTTTGATTTAATCGGTCCTTTGATAGCCATAAATCTAATCTCTCCCGCGTGGCTTTGATGCTTAGCTGTATTGGTGCTGGTGCTGGTGCTGGTGCTAATTTCCTAATGTATTTATAAAAATAGGTGCTTTTGCCCCAAATGCAATAATGTGAAATCTATCACAAGAATTCTGTATTTGAGCTGAGCGAGAGAAAGAGGGATAAAAATAGGAAGAAAGTGCTAGTTTGACTTACTCAGGATTTGATAGGGCAATACTTAGCACTCGATGAGGCGCTTGGAGAGCTTCGCCTGGTAAGCCAATGTAATCGGAAATTTCGCTAGCCTTGGTAAAAATAACGTCAGATTTTGGGAATACTTAATTTGACATGAGGTCTGCTATGAAAATTCAAGGTTTACGTTTAACTGTTCTAATCATGCTTACGTCAGCTTGCGCTTTGGCTTCCGCATTGACTCAAGCTGAAGATGCATCGGCCCCCTTGGCCGCTTACGAAGTTATAACGGGGGAAACGGATTTAACCGATGAGCCATTTGAGCAGCAGCTGATTGTAAAGTGCCCGGAGGGTAAGCGTGCATTGGGCGCTGGTTGGGCGGTCTTGGATAAAGCCGGTGCGATTAAGCAAGGCAAGGTTAGTTATTTTATGCCTTCTTATGATGGCTCAGGCTGGATGATCAATGCCTCTGATGATAGCGATTGGCTAGGGGCCTGGAAAATTCGTATGCGGGTTATGTGTGCCAAGGTTCAGATGTTTGATTTTTAGATTTTTAGATTTTTAGATTTTTAGATTTGGGTCTTATGGCGTGAATCTCAGGCGCTCTAAATAACACGACTTTTTATTTGCCGGTGTCCTCAAAAGGCTCCCGGTCATTATTTTCATCGATGGTAGTGCTCTCGTCGTTTCGTTTTTCGGGCTAAGTGCCTCTTAGCCCGCCTTTTTAATTTTAGAATTCATTAATTAGACCCTGTAGGGATTCTATATATAGGCCCATATGATAGCCATCTACAAAGCCATGATGTACATGAACGGAAAAGGGTAGGTTTAATGATTTTCCTTCTTTTTGAAGCTTGCCAATGGAAATTTTTGGGCAGCTTTCATCAGCCTTAAACGTTCTTGCGTGGCTCATGCTACTAAACCCAAGCCAGGGTAGCGCCGAAAAATGCAAGGTGTCGGGTCGAGCAGAATCTTCGTCCAGTAAAATTTGTTGGGCGTTCAGCGCTTGCTCCGTTTTATTTTTGTAATCTCGGCAGTGTTGCTCAAAATTGTTAGTAAACTCGACAAAGCCGAAGCTAAACAGCTTGTTTTCTCGAAGAAATACATTGGATATATGAATGGTTTCAAAGTTGTAGACCTCATCGCCCACAATGCGATAGCGCATATTCTCAATTCTATTAGCGGCTTTGGTGGCTAAAAAAAGTAGAGCAGCGCTAAAGGAAAATCCTTTGGTTTTACTTTGTTGGTAGAGCTTTGCAACTTCCAGTTCCACACAGATACCCCAGTAGGGTTCTTGGGCGCATCGGTAAAATTCAAAATGCTCATTGCGCGGCCAGTTTGCCAGATCGATCTTCACAGAGGGCTCCTTTATTTAAGCTGCGCATCTTATGGTGAAGTCGATTAAATGTCATTTAATAATCTGCATTTGACCTGCTCTTGAAATAAGGGGTAACATTGTTTCCTGTCGTATGGAGGATTCATAGGGATCAAACCTAAGCGTGAATTCCAGTGTGTGGCTGCCGCCCGCACGGCGATCAAGCTGATGCATGCGAGCATAATAATAAACAAGACCAATTCTAAATAAGAATTTACTATGCAACGTTTAATGCCCTATGTCGCTTTTCCCTTAGTTTTAGTCGGTGGCTTGCTGCTGTGTTATAGCTTGTTTGCTCCTTTAGAAGAGCCTGCTTTAGCCCCGTTTGTTGTCATGCTGTGCTGGACCATCCCTTGGATGCTGCTATTGGAGTGGTGGACTCCCTTTCGTCAGCAATGGACTGAGAGCCACGGGGATGTGTTAACCGATACTATCTATTTATTTCTGATTCAATCCCTGTGGCCGCGCTTACTTTCCGCTATTTGGATCACTCTCTTGGCTTCGGCCACTATCTGGTTTAGCGAGAATTTTAACTTTTTTTCAGGGCAAGCTTGGCCCCAGGATTGGCCATTGCTAGCGCAGCTGGTCTTGGCGTTAGTGTTGGCCGAGTTTGGCCGTTATTGGGTTCACCGTTGGGCCCACGAAATATCATTTCTTTGGCGCTTCCATGCTGTGCACCACAGTGCTGAGCGCTTATATTGGCTAAATGCCGGCCGTTTTCACCCGGTAGAAAAGATCCTCTTACATATTCCTGAGACAGTACCGTTTATTTTGCTAGGCGCCAACGCGGAGGTGTTGGCATTGTATTTTGTGACTACAGGTATACACGGATTGTTTCAACATTCTAATATTCGCTTAAAGCTTGGGCCCTTGAATTATATTTTTGCCATGGCCGAGCTACACCGGTTTCATCATTCAAAGATTATTCGTGAATCTAATACCAATTATGGCAACAACCTAATTATTTGGGATCTAGTGTTTGGCACCTTTTATTGGCCCAAAGACCGAGAAGTGACCGAAATAGGCTTGTTAAACCCAGAATACCCCAAAGGCTTTATCGGGCAGCTAAAAGCACCGTTTCATAAAGGCAAGTTAGATAAGCCTGCTGACTATGCTAGCAACCCAGAAAAATACCAGTAAGGCTTATTTAAAACAGCAGGGGCCTTTGTGATTCTGTAAAACAGCGCCTGCCTTGGTTCTGTCATTTAGTCGGCTTAGAATAGCTGATTTAATGGATAGCCAGGTGCCATGAACACAGCCAATTCAAAATCTGCCCCCGAGAAGAATGCCGGTGTATTTGAAGTCTTTGTAGAATTCTTAAAGCTCGGACTAAGCTCCTTTGGTGGGCCAGTTGCTCATATTGGTTTTTTTCAGAGGCGTTTTGTTGATCAATTGGCTTGGTTAAACAGCAAAGAGTTCGCAAGTCTATTGGCCCTCTGTCAGTTTTTGCCGGGGCCCGCTAGTAGCCAGTTGGGTTTTGCAATTGCCTTACGACGTGCTGGACTTGGTGCTGCAGTGTTGGCATTTTTGGCCTTTACCCTACCATCTGTACTTTTACTGCTCACGTTAGTAGCGCTGACGCCGTATATGCCTGAGTGGCTCTATGGCAGTATTCTCAACGCACTAAAGCTGCTTGCGGTTGTTGTAGTAGCCGATGCCCTATGGGGAATGGGGCAGAGTTTATGCGATAGCTTATTCAAGCGTTTTTTAGCCATTGCAGTGGCTTTGCTATTGTCGTTTAGCAATATCGGCCCTTGGTCTTTACTGGTTGTGGCGGCCTTACTTGGATTGCTATTTATCCCGGTTGCTGACAAGCCTGCTGTAGTTCACAAGACCGTTAAGGTCAAAGCTTCTTCGCTACTTTACTTGTTCACCTTCTTGAGTTTCTTGCTATTGGCCGTGTTACCTAAATCAATTTTTGCGCCTGAAGGAGAGTTGGCTCTATTGTGGTATTTGGCCAGTGAGTTTTATCAAGCGGGCGCTTTGGTGTTTGGTGGCGGCCATGTCATGCTACCGTTGCTGCAAGGCAGCCTATTGGATACTGCTTTAGTCAGTGAGGCTGAATTTCTGAGTGCCTATGGGGCGGCACAAATTGTTCCGGGGCCGATGTTTAGTATTGCGGCTTATTTGGGCGCTGTTGCGGGAGGAGAGCAGCTGTCTTTACTTGCTGCTGGAGTGTCTCTGTTGGCGATATTCTTACCAGGCTTTCTGCTGCTGTTGGCAGTATTACCTTATTGGCAAAGATTAATGGCGAATGCTCAACTGGCGGCTGTGGTGGCTGGTGTTAACGCTGCTGTAGTTGGCTTATTGTTGGCGAGCTTTTATCAGCCAGTGCTTAGCAGCGCTATCCATTCTTGGCTAGACATCGTGATCGTTGTTTTGGGTTTTTATGCCATTCGAATTTTAAAGTGGCCCTTGTTGTCTATCTTGCCGATGTTGTTATTGGCGGGAGCGGTATAGAGCTTTTTCGGATGCTGAGCCCAGATGTTTCTTTAGCCTAGCCAGTCTTGGCTGTCAATTTCATAATGTTGCTGGTCACCATGATGATCCTGAAAGACAAGGCTCTGGGCGCATAGCTGTAGTTTCTGAGATTCTCTGAGCGCTGTTTCTTCCCTTTTTCCTACTTTGGCAACATTGGGGTTATAAATCTTGTCACCGATTAGAGGAAAGCCTAATAGGGCGGCATGGCGCCTTACTTGATGTTTGCGGCCGCTAAGAATCTTTACAGCCACTAGGCTGCGGTTCTGATCAAGTTGATTGAGCAGGGTGAATTCACTGTGAGCCGCCTTTTCATCTAGCTCCGTATCAACGACTTTTGATTCGCTAGGAAAACTGCCTTCGACAATAATGTGGTAGCGTTTATCGATAGTGTGAGCGGCAAATAGCTCGCTTAGATGGCGTGCGGCGGCTTTATTGTGGGCCAGCAATATTAGCCCGCAAGCGTCTTGATCGAGCCGGTGGACAATACGACAGGGGCGGCTAAGCTGCTGCTCGGCCACTCTGACTAGGGCGCAGTGGTCTCCGTAGCGGCTGCCTTGGCTGCGCATTCCACGGGGTTTTACCCAAACGCTATAATCCGTTTTGTCCTCGAGCAATTCTGCCTGTAGGGCTTGCTCTGCCAAAATCGCGGGGTGGTAGTAAAAGTGTAGCTGCTCGATATCTTGGCAGTGTTCGCTATTACGCCGCAGTGGAATGACTCTTTTACCACGCTGTCGCCAAACAGCGCCTTTGCTCATGGCTTGTTTAATAAGGCTGCGTGATAGCCCGGTATGCTGGTTTAACAAATCCAATGGGCGAGCCGACTGTTCATGGTCTGATATTTTTAGATGAAACTCTGTTGGCTCGTTCATGCTATTGCCGCTTGCTCGCCTAGTGAGCGTCGAACATTTGAATCATATAGCCGCTGTCCAGGGCCTCGGCTAATGCCTTATCATTTTTAACCATCTCGGCATCCAGCTTATCATTGGGAATCAATTTTCGTTTCTCGATGTGAATATCGTGAAAGCCTTCTTTAAATAGTAAAATTTGTGCTAATTTTTCGGCGCCAAACATATCTTTAAAATCGATATAAATGATAAAGGGAATACTATCGCCAATTTTAAACCCTGGCTGTTCTTTTTTTGATTTGGCGCTTGCTGAGAAAATAAACATAATAAATCCAAGGCCGCATCATGATGCGGCACGGTTGTAGGTCTAATAATGATTGCAATAGATGCTAGGTTGTTAAGGCAATGCGAATAGCATCAAGATTGAGCTTGGCCGTCCCGATGGCTTCGCAGATTAAGGCGCGCTTTTGAATCAAGTGTTCAACTTCTTCTTGTCGAATATTGGGGTTCACTTGGGCTAATGCCTGCAAACGCTCAATTTCTTCGCCAAGTTGATCATTGGCCCTATCTAAAGCAGCTTGTCGTTGCGTTTCTTGCTCGGGGGCTGCCATTTGCTCGGCTTTATCGATCAAACCGGTAATAGCGTCGCGCCCTTGGCGAGCAATCTCTTGGGCGGTTCGCTTCGGTATTTTCTGGCCTAGCTGATTAAAGTGTTCAACTTTAATGATATTGGAAAAGTCTTTGTCATTGGCATCTACCACGACGCGAACCGCTTGCACGGGCATATAGCGATTAATTTGTAAATGTTTGGGGGCTTGGCAGCTCATGGTGAAAATAGCCTCAAGCAACAAGTTGCCAGCTTTTAACGGTGGTAACTTAATGCTGCAAATACAAGTGTTGCCCTTATCGCCGCTGCGGATCATGTCCATCGCGCCAACCACCATTGGGTGCTCCCAACTTAGGAACTGCATATCATCGCGGTGTAAGGCCTTTTGTCGACTCACCGTGCCGGTAAAGCCGTCTTCAGGAAGACCTGGGAAGTGGCCTTCGCGCATATGATCACCTGGACGCATAATCAAGGTTGCTTCACTATGCGCTTCGCTCTCAACGCCATAACTGTCGAATACTTTCTCAAGGTAGTCGAGTAGCTCACCGTCGTTTTCATGCTCGCTGATATTGTCGACCAGCTCGGCGGCGTGTTCTTTATTAAAAGAACTTAGTTCAAGTAGGTGGTTGCGACCTTCGGCTAGTTTGGCATTCAAGGCCTCGCGGGCTTCGAAGGTATTTTGATGCAGTTCGCTGTGGTCGGCATCGGCCTGAAGCAGTGCTTGATTAAGCTCTTCAGCAAATTGCTGGCGCAAATGGTGGGCGCCAGGACAAGCATGTTCAAAGGCATTCAAGCCCTGGTGGTACCAGTTGAGAAGAACTTCTTGTGCCGTATTTTGGTAGTAGGGCACATGTATCTGGACAGTATTTTCTTGTCCAATACGATCTAAGCGACCGATACGCTGTTCTAGCAAATCTGGGTTGCTTGGCAGATCAAACAATATTAAGTGTTGGGCAAACTGGAAGTTGCGGCCCTCACTGCCAATCTCAGAGCAGATCAAAATATCGGCACCATCTTCTTGATCAGCAAAGTAGGCGGCCGCACGATCTCGCTCTAACAAGCTCATGCCTTCGTGGAATACGGCGCTGGCCAAGCCCATGCGTAAACGAATATGGGATTCTAAATCCAATGCAGTGTCGGCATGATGGCAAATCAATAAGGTTTTTTCATGGCGATGTTGTTTTAACCAATCCTTTAGCCACTGCACGCGGTCATCGTGATTGAGCCAGCTTAGCCCCCATTGATGCTCGGCTTGTAAAACGCCATCTAAGCCCTGCTCAAGCTCGCTATGTTGGTCGACCCAGCCCTGAGGTTTTGCCAACGGGTAGGGGATCAGTTTGCGGCTTGGGAAGCCGGCGATATTGTCACGGGTGTTACGCATCAACACTCGCCCAGTTCCGTGCTGGTCAAGAATTCTGCCGATGGCGTATTGGGCGGCTTGCTCAGCGTTTAATTGCTGATAATGGCTCCATTGGTGTTCACCCAGCCAATCTTGCAATTGCTGTGTCTGTTCTTCACTTAACTCGCTCGCATTTTGCAAGGCTACCACCAGCTGATTAACTGCGGTGTAGTCGTCTTCTTCAGCTAGGTATTGTTCAAGGCTTGGATAGCGGTCAGGATCTAGCAGCTGTAAGCGGGCAAAGTGACCTTCAACGCCAAGTTGCTCGGGCGTTGCCGTTAATAGTAATAGGCCGCGGCTATGCTCAGCCAGTTGCTGCACGCATTGGTACTCTTGACTCGGGCCGGCCTCGCTCCACTCGAGGTGATGGGCTTCGTCGACGACTAATAGATCCCAGTCGCAGGCCAAAGCATCTTGCAAGCGCTCAGGGTTTTCGCTCAAAAAGCTCAGCTGGGTAATAATCAACTGACTGCTGTCGAATGGATTTTCATCCTCTTCGACCGCTTCGCAGCGGCCTTTGTCGATAATGCTAAAGCTTAAATTAAAGCGACGCAGCATCTCGACCAGCCATTGGTGAACTAAACTGTCTGGTAGCACAATCAGCACTCGCTCGGCCATGCCGGTAAACAGTTGCTTGTGAATGATCATGCCGGCTTCGATGGTTTTACCTAGGCCAACTTCATCGGCCAATAAGACGCGTGGAGCGTAGCGGCTGGCTACCTGCTCGGCGATATAGAGCTGATGGGGCAGAAGCTGCACGCGGGCGCCAGAGAGGCCTTGCACGGGCTGATTGCCAATGGCTTCAAGCTCTTGCAAGGTTCGGTAACGCAGTGCAAAACTGCGAGGGGAGTCCAATTGACCAGCAAATAAGCGATCTTTCGGCGCGCTAAACTGAATAAAGCTGGTGAGTTCTAATTCACTGACATTAACCTCATCACCACTCTCGGTACGCCCGGCATACAATAATATACCTTCGTCTTCTTCAATCACTTCGATGGTAAAGCGTTGATTGTCGATGGTGCTGACTTCATCACCCTTGTGATAAATCACCCGATTAAGAGGGGCGTTGTTTACCGCATAGTGACGGCGTTCGCCTACTGCAGGGAAGCTGATTTCCACCATGCGCTCATTGGAGTCGACAATGATGCCAAGGCCTAGTTCGGCTTCGGTATTACTTACCCAGCGTTGGCCGGGACAAAAGCTGTGTATCGATAAATCTGACAAGAGAAATCCTGTTTTATGCTGGTGACGCTTAAAATAAAGGCGGCGATGATAGGTCTATGTGGCGGTGCTGACAAGGCTTCATCCCGCGAAGCTGGCATTAACTCGGGCTTATATGGCAATTTAAGATGCCTTGCGTTATTGGATGGTTAACAGGCATTCGCCTTTTTGTTACCTTAGCAGGCTGTCGAGTCATAGGCCTTTGGCTCTAATAATAGTTCATAGCGACTCAGTGAGAGGAAATTATGCCCGCCAAATTAATCAAAACCGTCAGTACCATAGCTGCTTTGCTTAGTGTAAGTGCCATGGTATCGGCCCAGCAAGACTTTTCAAAGGTTGAAATTACGCACCAGCCGGTTGCGGGTTCAATATTCATGTTGCAAGGCTCAGGCGGTAATATCGCTTTGCTGGTGGGCGAGCAGGGCAACTTAATGGTGGATGATCAATACGAACCATTGGCGCCTAAAATTAAAGCAGCGATCGCAAAGTTGAGCCAGCAGCCGGTACGCTATGTCTTGAATACCCATTGGCATTTCGACCATACCGGCGGCAACGCTGAATTTAATACCGGCGAAGCCTTGCTGATCGCACAAGATAATGTACGAAGCCGCATGTTAAGTGGCGGTGAAATCAAAGCGTTCAACGCCAAAATACCACCGGCCAAAAAAGAAGCTCTACCAGAACTAACCTTTAAAGAGCGTATGCAACTGTATTTTGCGGGCGAAGATATTGAAGCCCTAGCGGCGCCCAATGCCCACACGGATGGCGATGCTGTGGTGTTCTTTAAAAGCAGCAATGTTGTGCATATGGGGGATTTGTATTTCAAGGGCGTCTTTCCATTTGTTGACCTAAGTAGCGGCGGCTCTGTGCCGGGTGTTTTGGCAGCGGTCGAGGCTGCATTGGAACGAATGGACGACAAAACAAAGGTAATTCCTGGTCACGGTAGTTTGAGTAACAAAGCTGAATTAAGTGAATACCGCGATATGTTAAAAGCTTCTATTGCGGCTGTGGCACCATTAAAGAAGGCTGGTAAGAGTTTGCAGGACGTACAAGCTGCCAAGCCTCTGGCTCAACTTAATGAGCACTACGGCGGTGGCTTTATCAAGCCTGATCTTTGGTTGCAGTTTGTTTACCAAAGCTTGTAAGCCTGCCTAAAAAGCCCCTTTTAAAGGGGCTTTTTCTTTAATTCCTGTCTCCTTTTATTAATAAAAAGCGCTATAGCATGAGTAAGTAAGCTCTATAGCTGCGTAAAACTATCCTCTTCGGTCTCGTTGTTTTGAGTCTCGTTAAACCACCTTGCAGCCTGCTGTTATTGCCGAGCTAATCCTGTCTTAATTGCCTAATAAATAGTGCTTAATTGAACCTAGCCTGACTAAAAACAACAAAAACTTAATTATCACTAGAAAACCAATCAAAAGTACTAGGTGATTTAGTTGTCTTTATGAGGTTTATCACCGATATTTGTCTTATAGCGTAGTTTTTGTTTTTGAAGCTTGAGGGATGAATAAGCAATGCTATGTTTTATAGAGGTTGTCCATCACTGGATGTTATGGCACCTCGATCTTGGCGAGCCATGTGCTCATAAACTCTGCTAGAAGTATTAGCTGCGCACTCCAGGCAGTTTGTTCCACAAAGTGCCCAACAAAGGGGTTACACGAGTGATTAATAAGGATCAATGGCTATTAGAGTCAGACTCTGCAAATTTCTGTCTCAATAAATGGCAAAAAACCGTCGGCCTCATGGCTGAGTTATACGACGCCCCAGTAGGTCTAATTATCCAGGCCAATCGCCAGGGCTTTCAATACACCGCATCTAACTTTGGCAATCGAGGGCCCTATCCGGCGGGTATGACCTACGCACCAGATGCCAATGTATTTGCTAAAGCCGTTGTAGAAAGCGGTGAAACTCTATACGTCGCCGATGCCCAGGCTGACCCGCGCTGGTCTGATAATCCTGAGGTTGTAGAAGAGGGCTTCTGCTCTTTCCTAGGAATGCCAATTCTATGGCCTGATGGCACGGCCTTTGGTTGTATTTGCGTAATGGATCATTCCATTACGGCCTATGGCGATGCTTTCATGCGATTGATGGTGCAGTTGCGTGATTTGATTGAGCAGGATCTACAGTTATGGGATCAGTTTGAATTAATGCGCGAAATGGCGCTTAAGGATCATCCTGATGATATGTACAACGCCCAGGGCTTAAGTACATTGGGCCAGTCTTGCATGCAATTTGCTCGGCGCTATGGCTTTGATATTGGCGTTATAGGTGTCAGCGTTGAAGGCTTGAGTCGAAGTGAAGACGACAGCTATGAAAAAGCCCTCGCGACGATAGGCGAGACCATCCAAACCCGCTTGCGTGGTTCGGATGTGGTGGCCCGTATGCGAGATGACAGCTTTGTTGTGGTTGCCTTGGCGAATAGCCCTGAGGAAATCGAATTATTAAGCCAGCGTCTTCAGGAAGCTGTTGATACGCTTGGTGAGGCTTATAGCTTGTCTTGTACCCAGCAGTTCTATCCTTTGGATAAAGCTCCAAATGTCGAAGCTATGTTGAGCGGCGCGGCGGCTGTCGCTTAGTCAGATTGCCATAGGAGCTAGTCTAAAGCAGCGAGTCTCAAGCGCTTCGTTTTGAGGCTCGTTCATTTCTCTCTTTTCCTTGAATTTCAGTATACTTACCCCCATTTCAAATATATAAGAAGCGTTGCCGCTGGGAACCCCGCTGAGCAAGCTAAAATTTCAAACTATTCTTGGAAGCCTTAAATGAGCGAGTTTATTGTTGATATCACCATGGAAAATGCCCAGCAGTTGCTGATCGATGAATCTATGCAGCGGCCAGTGGTCATCGACTTTTGGGCGGATTGGTGCGGCCCTTGTAAAAGCCTTATGCCGATCTTGGAAAGCTTGGCTAATGAGTACGCTGGAGCCTTCTTGTTGGCTAAAGTTAATGCCGATGAGCAACAACAAATCGCTGCTCAATTTGGCGTACGCAGTCTGCCAACGGTAGTGGTGATGCAAAATGGCCAGCCGGTAGACGGTTTTCAAGGAGCGCAAAGCGAGCTGCAGGTTCGTGAAGTTTTAGCGAAATACTTGCCTAAACCTTGGGATGCCTTGTTACAGCAAGCTGCACCTTTACTGCAGGACGAACAGTGGGCCGAAGCGCTAGAGCTATTGCGCCAAGCTTATGAATTATCATCTTCAGATATTGCCATCGGTAAAACACTGGCCCGCGTTTATCTGGAGCTGAATCGCTGCGCTGAAGCCGAAGCCATTATTCAAAGTATTCCAATGGCTGAACAAGATGCACAATATGAGCAGCTGTTGGCCCTGTTGGATCTGAAGCAGAATGCGGCCAAATCCCCAAAAGTTACAGCACTAGAAGAAGCCTTGGCAGCAGACCCTGAAAATATCGACTTGCAATTGCAGTTAGCCATTCAATATTCCCAACACCAACATTCTGAAGAGGCGCTGGAGCTTTTGTTGAGCATGTTGCGTAAAGATATCAACTGCAAAGAAGGTGAGGTGAAAAAGACCACTTTAGATATCATCGCTGCACTGGGTAAAGCTGATCCTTTGGCGATCAAATATCAACGTCAGGTTTTTAGCTTGCTTTACTAGGGCATGAATCGCCATTGCACGGCGATAGCTACTAGAATGAAAACAAGAGTGCGGAATAAACAAAGAAATAAAAAGGGCCGAGAAGTTTGGCCCTTTTTATTTGATACTAGTTTGCTAACTTATTTAGCAACTTTTTAAGCCTGCGCACTTGGGCGTGCTGAAACGGCTTCACGCCAGCGTAGTAGGTTTGTGTGACGCTCTTCTGGGTTTAGTTTCATAACGCGGGCAAAGTCGATAGCGCATATTGCGGTGATATCGGCAATGCTGAAGCTATCACCTGCGATAAACTCATTTTGGCTGAGTTGGTGATCTAAAACATCATAAAACTTAACTGCTTGTTCGCCGCAAACTTCACCCCATTCTTTTACTGGTGTTTCGCGATCTTTAAAGTACCCGGTCACATTTCTAAAGCAAAAGCCGACGTTCATCATTAGATTAAACTCAACCAGGCGCTGCCACATATCAATGCGGGCTTTCTCTTCTGGAGTGCTACCCATTAGCGGGGTATTGCTAGGGTCAGATTCCTCAAAGTAACGGCAAATAGATACGGTTTCGCTGATGTAGTTGCCATTGTCCAATTCTAACACTGGGATTCTGCCGCCTGGGTTCTTGGCCAAAAACTCAGGGCTGATATTTTCACCCGCTACAATATCCACCTGCACATACTCGATGTCGATATCTTTTTCAGCTAAAAACATGCGTACGCGTCGGCCGTTGGGGGTGGTTTTGGTTTCGAATATTCTCATGCTTCAATCCTGTGCTGGGTTTTGAGCTTATATTAGAGCTTCAAATATCGAGAAACAATAGAAATTCTAAACCTGTATGGTCTGCCCGCTGAGTTTAACTTTTCTTTTTCGGGTCATTGTCAGAAAGACTGGTAAAGTGTCAGTTTTCGCGGGGGCTTCAGTTAGAGCTTAGGTTGAGTTCACCTTGGTTGTCTTCACTGTCTTCTTTGCCAATAGAGCGGGTAATATCAAAGCTTGGGTCCAGCAAGCGACGATGCTGCTCTTGAATAAAGTCCTCAAGGTGTGATGCTGGCATAGGGCGCGCAAATAGGCTGCCTTGAAACAAATCGCAGCCATAGGTTTTTAGCAATAGCAGATGGTGCCTGAGTTCAACACCCTCAGCGACGACCTGCAGGCGATAATGTTGGCCAATCGCTAAAATGGATTTTACCAATACCACATCATCATTATTGTGTTCGAGTTCGCTGATAAAAGAGGTATCAATTTTCAGTTCTCGTATGGGCAACTTTTTCAAATAGCTCAACGAAGAAAAGCCGGTTCCGAAATCATCCAGCGAAGTATAAATGCCCATATCCCGTAGGCGATGGATCAACTCTACCATGCTGTTGAGATCTGACATGAAAGTGTTTTCAGTAATCTCTAACATTAGGAAGCCCGGCGGCAAATCATGCTTTTCGCAGAGGGCTTCAATAATCTTGATAAAGCTTGGGTGTTCAAATTGTTGTGGGCTAACATTAACCGATAAGCGTATGCGATGATCAGGGTGCAAGCGAAGGTTAAGTTTATGAATTTCAGCCACAGCATTTTGCAGCACACGTTTGCCAAGCTCGATAATAATGCCGGACTCTTCGGCAATAGGGATAAAGGTGCCTGGACTGATGTCTCCCCACTCAGGGTGGTTCCAGCGACAAAGCGCCTCAACCGCGACAGGGCGGTAGTGTCGATCAAATTGTAGTTGGTAATTTAAATCGAGCTGCTCATTCGCGAGTGCTTTATGCAGTTCGTTTTCCATGGCGATACGTCGATCTACCGCCTCGTAAATAGAGGCGTGAAAAACTTGCACACGATTACGACCATCTTGTTTGGCCAGATACATCGCCATATCGGCTTTCTGTAAGGCTGACTCACTGGATTCGTCACCTAATGGAAATACCATAACGCCGATACTGGCGGTGATATGGCAATCGCCAGATTCAAGGGGTATAGGGGACTCTAGTGATTGTAGTAGCTTATCGGCCAGGTGGCTGGCATGAGAGGTGGCGGTTTCAATGTTGCTGTCTAAATCTTCCATCAGCACGACAAATTCATCACCGCCTAGGCGAGCCAGTGTATCTTGGCTACGAATTAATCCTTGTAGTCGAGCAGAGAACAATTGCAGTAGTTCATCGCCCGCTGCATGGCCACGTGAGTCATTAATATTTTTAAATCGATCAAGGTCGATAAACAGCAAGGCCAATTTATGTGAGCGCCGACGAGAATTCTCAAAACTCTGTTCTAGCCTATCCAAAAACAGACGGCGGTTGGGAAGGCCGGTTAGGGCGTCATAATATGCAAGGTAGATGGCTTCTTCCTGGGCACGTTTTCGTTCGCTGATGTCACGAAAAACAACCTGTAACACCTCGCCACCTTCAATGGGCAGCGCGGTAAGTAGAATTTCTACCGGAATGGCATAATTGTCTTTGGTGCGGGCCTGCCATTCAAAGGTGTGGCTGCCTTGACTATGCGTTTTAAAAATCATTTCCTGGAATTTTTCCAGGCTTAGGGAGCTTTCTGTTTTGCTAATTCGTACCAGCTGCATTAAACCCATGCCAAGCACATCGTGCTTGGCGCTGTAGCCAAATAATTTTAGTGCGGCTTGGTTGCAGTCCATGACGGCGCGTGACTGAAGGACAAAATGTGCGTCGCCGGAAGCTTCAAACAAAATGCGGTATTTTTCTTCGCTGCGCTGGAGTTTTTGCTCAATGCGCTTCCAGCGGTTCAGGTCTTCGTTGAGCAGGCGATTGGTCTCGGCCAGCGCTTCGATTTGCTCATAGCTTGCTTGCGAGTTCAGCTTGTTAGCTTCTTCGTCTTTTATCATTATGGCTATTTACCTATTACTGCAGCCGCCAGGCAGCCTGAGAGCGACTCAGACGCCCGTCTATTGGGGGCCTTAGGTATTGCTGAAGTAGCAATTGGCTTATTTGCAATGTCCATTGATTCCTTAGCCCTGTTCATCTGCTTGCCAACTTTTACCTGACTGATTGCCTGACCTTCCATTTCTGTAAAAGGGTATTATTTTTGGTTCTACTTCTTCGTCCTTGGTAGGCATTTAAGCGATAGATGTTCCAGTGTCATCGAAAACGCAGTAATTGTTAAGTGCCCTAGAAGATGACAACTTGCTTTAAAGCGCTATTTTAGGTGCCAAATTAGCACCGTTCGATTGGACTGCTACTCCTATTAGCCTAGCCCTTTTTTGGCGTTATACAAACCGCAGCGCGATTCTAATTAGGCCAAAGTGCTAAAAAATAACGTGAATCTTCTCTGGGTACTATCAGTCGAAGGTATGTGCTTGGCAATAAGAAAGAACAATACCTGAAATGCTGAATTCTGGCATAATGCGCCACCTGATCAATCTGCCTATTGTTAGGCTCCGATGTAACGAGGCTGTGCATGAGCGCTTTGCTAAAACCGACTGATAAACCCCTTAATCCACATTTTTCTTCTGGTCCATGTAGTAAACGTCCTGCTTACTCTGTTTCGGCCTTAGATATTAGTACTTTAGGACGATCTCACCGTTCCAGCGTGGGTAAGGCGGCTTTGCAGAAGGCCTGTGAGCAAACAGCTGACTTATTGGGCTTGCCAGAGGGCTACCGAGTTGGGATTGTGCCGGCTTCAGATACCGGAGCTGTGGAGATGGCGCTGTGGTCCTTATTAGGGCAGCGCCCCGTCGATGTACTAGCATGGGAGTCATTTGGTCGTGGCTGGATGACGGATATCTCCAAGCAATTGCGCCTTGATAATGTGCGCCTGATTGAAGCGGATTATGGTTTCTTGCCTGATCTAAGCCAAGCAAACTCGAACCACGATATTGTCTTTACTTGGAACGGCACCACTTCAGGGGTGCGGGTCCCCAATGCCGATTGGATTGCGGACGACCGCGAAGGGCTAACGATTTGCGATGCAACTTCGGCGGTATTTGCCATGGACATGCCTTGGCATAAGCTCGATGTGATTACGTTCTCGTGGCAAAAGGTGCTTGGTGGGGAAGGCGCACATGGAATGTTGATCTTGAGTCCACGTGCGGTTGAGCGCTTAGAGAGCTACCAGCCACCTTGGCCTTTGCCGAAGATCTTTCGTTTAACGAAAAATGGCAAGTTGATCGAAGGCATTTTTAAAGGTGCTACCATCAATACGCCTTCTATGCTGGCGGTGGCCGATTATTTAGATGCCCTGAATTGGGTTGAAGAAAATGGCGGCTTGCCTTGGGCTGTCGCAAAAGCTGAAGCCAATTTGGCTGAAGTACATAAGTTTGTCGCAGAAAATGATTGGATTGATTTTCTGGCAAAGGATCCGGAGACCTTATCAAGCACCAGTGTGTGTCTAACTCTGCAGGCGAGTGGGGAACAGCTAAGGGACATATGTACACTGTTGGCTGAAGAGAATATTGCCTTCGATATCGAATCCTATCGAGATGCGCCCGCTGGCTTGCGCATTTGGTGCGGCGCCACTGTTGAATCCGCTGATTTGGCCAAGATGTTACCTTGGTTAGCCTGGGCCTATCAGGAGGTATGTGGGTCTGAATTGGCTTGTTGAGAGCTTTAAATTGCTCTAAATATCAACAGGCTGAGCGGCCTTTGAGCAGCGTGAAAGCTGGGCTTGCATGTTGCTCAAAAAGCACGGATAATGCCGCGCTCTTGCAATGGTGGCTCTTGTCGGTCCTCTCGCAATGATTAGCTACGAACCCCGCCAGGCCCGGAAGGGAGCAACGGTAGTAGTGACGTCATGTGCCGGGGTGTGGCTGGCTTGAGCCGCCACCCAAGCTTTCCTTATCGTTTAAATCTCCCCTTATTACTTTTCGATTGAAGCACCTTAGCCGGTAATATATTTCTGAGTTCGCCTTATCTGTCTTTGTGGGCTAGATATTTGATTTGCTTGGCAAATAAAGCGTTCCTACCGTAGTGGCCACTGGCTGGTCTGGGATATAATGGCGCAATCGTAGAATAGGAATAAGCAACCGCAATGAGCTATCAGGTATTGGCGCGCAAATGGCGCCCACGTATTTTTCGTGAAATGGTTGGGCAAGAGCATGTGCTCAGGGCTTTGATCAATGCCCTAGACCATAATCGATTGCACCATGCTTATCTATTCACCGGTACCCGCGGTGTCGGTAAAACCACTATCGCTCGTATCTTGGCGAAGTGCTTAAACTGCGAGCAGGGAGTGTCATCAGAACCCTGTGGCCAATGCGGGGCCTGTATAGAAATTGCCGAGGGCCGATTCGTAGATCTCATTGAGGTGGATGCGGCCTCAAAAACCAAAGTAGAAGATACTCGTGAGCTTCTCGATAATGTGCAGTATGCGCCGACTCGAGGGCGCTACAAGGTGTACCTTATCGATGAGGTTCATATGCTCTCCAACAGCAGTTTTAATGCGCTGCTAAAAACACTTGAAGAGCCACCTCCGCATGTGAAATTCTTACTGGCCACTACCGACCCTCAAAAGCTACCAGTAACCGTGCTGTCGCGCTGTTTGCAGTTCAACTTAAAGAACATGAACCCTGAGCGCATTGTCGGCCATCTACAGTTTATTCTCGATAAAGAAATGGTGCCCTTTGAAGAGCCGGCACTATGGCAACTTGGCAGGGCAGCCGATGGCAGTATGCGCGATGCCTTGAGTTTAACCGATCAGGCTATCGCATTTGGTAGCGGCAAAGTGCACGAAGCTGAAGTACGGGCCATGTTGGGCACTTTGGATCAATCTCATATCGTATCGATCTGTCAGGCGCTCGCTATGGCTGATGGTAGCCAAGCTCTTGCGATCGTCGCTCAAATGGCTGAGCAGGCCCCCGATTATGATTCTGCACTGGCCGAATTGCTGGCGCTGCTGCATCGAGTGGCAATCGCTCAGGCGGTTCCAGATGCCGTGGATAATAGTGCTGGCGACCGAGAACAGGTTATTGCATTGGCCCAGCAAATGGCGGCTGAAGATGTGCAGCTGTTTTACCAAACGGCTTTGCTAGCCCGTCGAGACTTGCCTCTTTCGCCAGACCCACGTGGTGGCTTTGAGATGGCTGTTTTGCGGATGCTCGCCTTTAAACCGCAGGGCGTGCCTAAGGTACCAAATAAACCTTTAGCGAATAATGCTCCTGTAGCGGCTGTGAGCGTCGCTGCAGATGTTGTTGAGTCGAATAGTGCTGTTGCAAGTGCAGAATCCCAGATCGAAAATCCTGCTGCACCTGCACCTGCACCTGCACCTGCACCTGCACCTGCACCTGCACCTGCACCTGCACCTGCACCTGCACCTGCACCTGCA
>NZ_CANMSS010000007.1 GCF_947500695.1 uncultured Pseudoteredinibacter sp. | reverse complement strand
TCAACAGTCACATCACCTGTGCCGATATTCGGTTGCCCTACATTTACCGTCGGCTCATTGGTGTCGTTAATAGTGCCCGTAGCGTTATCACTAACATCCGTGCCGTTGCTATTTAAATCTGCAGTGAGCGTAAAGGTTTCGGAATTCTCATCTAGATCATCAACAAGCGTATTAGTACGAACATCAAGAGTTTGATTACCACCATTGGTTAACGTGATTTCACCATTAGCCGGAACATCAATCCAAGTAGTCGTACCCGCTTCACGATATTGGAAATCACCACTGTTGTAATCCAGCGGGCTGTTCGCGCTGCCATCGGCAAGTGAAAGCGTTAAAGTCGAACCTGCAGCGGCATTACCAACTACCACACCAAAGACAGTATCTTGGCCTTCGTCAACAGTCACATCACCAGTGCCGATATTCGGCTGCCCTACATTTACCGTCGGCTCATTGGTATCGTTAATCGTGCCGGTAGCCGTATCGCTAACATCCGTGCCGTTACTGTTTAAATCTGCTGTAAGGGTAAAGGTTTCGGAATTCTCGTCGAGATCATCAACAAGTGTGTTAGTGCGAACATCGAGTGTTTGATTCCCACCATTGGTTAACGTGATCCCGCCATTAGCCGGAACATCAATCCAAGTAGTCGAGCCCGCTTCACGATATTGGAAATCACCACTGTTGTAATCCAGCGGACTGTTCGCACTGCCATCGGTAAGTGAAAGCGTTAAGGTCGCACCTGCCGCGGCATTCCCAACTACCACACCAAAGACCGTATCTTGGCCTTCATCAACAGTCACATCACCTGTGCCGATATTCGGCTGCCCTACATTTACCGTCGGCTCATTGGTATCGTTAATCGTGCCGGTAGCCGTATCGCTAACATCCGTGCCGTTACTGTATAAATCGGCTGTAAGGGTAAAGGTTTCGAAATTCTCGTCGAGATCATCAACAAGTGTGTTAGTGCGAACATCGAGTGTTTGATTCCCACCGTTGGTTAAAGTGATCTCGCCATTGGCGGGAACATCAATCCAAGTGGTAGATCCTGCTTCACGATACTGGAAGTCACCACTGTTGTAATCCAGCGGACTGTTCGCACTGCCATCGGTAAGTGAAAGCGTTAAAGTCGAACCTGCCGCGGCATTCCCAACTACCACACCAAAGACCGTATCTTGGCCTTCATCAACAGTCACATCACCTGTGCCGATATTCGGCTGCCCTACATTTACCGTCGGCTCATTGGTGTCGTTAATAGTGCCGGTAGCGTTATCACTAACATCAGTACCGTTACTATTCAGATCCGCAGTTAAGGTAAATGTCTCGGAGTTTTCATCAAGATCATCGACCAATGTATTCGTGCGAACATCTAAGGTTTGATTACCACCATTGGTTAACGTGATTTCACCATTAGCCGGAACATCAATCCAAGTAGTCGTACCCGCTTCACGATATTGGAAATCACCACTGTTGTAATCCAGCGGGCTGTTCGCGCTGCCATCGGCAAGTGAAAGCGTTAAAGTCGAACCTGCAGCGGCATTACCAACTACCACACCAAAGACAGTATCTTGGCCTTCGTCAACAGTCACATCACCAGTGCCGGTATTGGGCTGGCCGACATTAACCGAAGGTGCGTTAGTATCGCGAATAAATCCGTTTCCAGCATCGCTAACATCGGTGCCGTTACTATTTAAGTCAGCGTTTAAAATAAATTGCTCTGTAGGCTCATCAAAAGTGTCCGTTAAAGTATTGGTGCGAACATCAAGAGTTTGATTACCTCCATTGCTCAAGGTGATCTCACCGTTAGCTGGGACGTCTATCCAAGTCGTAGTTCCTGCTTCGCGATATTGGAAATCACCACTATTGTAATCCAGCGGACTGTTCGCGCTACCATCTATAAGAGATAAGGTCAGCGTAGAGCCTGCTGCAGCATTGCCAACCACGACACCGAAAACCGCATCTTGCCCTTCATCAACGGTAACATCCCCCGTACCCGTATTGGGTTGCCCTACATTTACGGTCGGCTCATTTTGATCAAGGATAAAACCATTACCACTATCACTGACATTACTTGTATTACTGCTGAGATCAGCAGTCAGCGTAAACTGCTCTGTAACTTCATCCAAAGAATCGGCCACAGTATTAGTACGAACATCTAAAGTTTGATTACCGCCGTTGCTTAAAGTGATCAGACCGTTGGCCGGAACGTCAATCCAAGTTGTAGTGCCCGCCTCACGATATTGAAAATCACCTGTGTTGTAATCCAAAGGACTGTTTGCACTACCATCGCTGAGACTTAGCGTAACCGTTGCACCGATAGCCGCATTCCCAATAAGCACACCAAAGATCGCATCCTCACCCTCGTTTACAGTGACGTCACCTGTGCCAGTATTGATTTGGCCGACATTAATTGTCGGCGTATTGGTATCAACAATAAACCCCTGCGCTGAGTCATTGCTCAGGGCTCCATTGCTATTGAGCTCAGCCGAAAAACTGAGATTTTCTAAATTTTCGTCGAGGCTATCAACTACCGTATTGGTTTGAACAAATACAGTTTGGTTGCCGCCAGCAGCCAAGGTAATCACGCCATTTGCAGGAACATCTTGCCAAGGATCACTTATAGATAAGCGATACTGATACAAGCCAGTATTAAAATCGATACCTTGCACAGCGGCATCAGGGCCACTGCCATCGCTCAACTGCAAAGTTACGCTGCTATTGACCGCTGAATTTTGCACATTGACTTGAAACTGTAGGTTAGTTCCTTCGTTTACGGTTTGCCCTGAAACTGCAATATTAGCCTGATCGCCATCAAGAATAGTTGCCTGCGCGCTACGATCAACAACATCACCGCCGCTGCTTAAGCTCACATTTAAATCAAACAGCTCGTTGTTTTCATCTAGATTGTCTATGACCGTATCAGTGCGCAACAAAATGAGTGGACTACCACCGGAGGGCAGATCAACATCACCACTTGCCGGTAACGCCGTCCAGTTAAGTCCGTTATCTAAACTGTACTCAATCAATCCAGCTTGATAATCAAAAGGGGCGTTTGCTCCATCCGGACCAGCTCCATCTTGCAAGCCTAAGTTGATAACACTGCCGGGTTCAGCATTACTTACCTGAATAGAAAATACCGCATCATCGCCTTCATTGACGAAAATATCCTCAACAGTAACGTTAACTTGATAATTCACACTGACTTGAGCACTGGCTGACAAGCCATCATCATCATTTACCGTATAAGTAATTGGATCTGGGTTATCGATGAACCCTACTTCTGGTGTAAAGCTTATTTCTCCAGCTGGAGTTACTTGCCAAGTACCTTGACCGGTCACACCCAGAGTTTTCCCATCACCCGGCGCACCATTAATCACTACCGTAGAAGGAATTAAAGTTCCATCAGGGTCGCTGTCATTTGATAAAACCGACACCACAACAGTACTACCCGGCACGGCACTGCTGACGATATCTGAATTTGCAATAGGAGGTACAAGAGGGTCAATTACCGTGAGATTTAAAGTCGAGTCGACTTCATTTAAACCGTCACTCACGGTATAACTAATAGGTGGAACGGCTCCGTCAAATGTTGGTACGGGCGTAAATATATAAGCGCCATCTGCGGCTATCGTAATGGCGCCAATTCCCGCGATGGTAGCCGTGTCGCCCGCGGCATATTCTGTGGTATCACCTGGAATAGTAAAGCCTTGCACGATCGCATCTTCTGGGCCATCAGGGTTTGCACTATTATCTAAAACATTGCCTGCTATGGTTGCACCCTGCAGACCACTCACGGTTTCATCAGCGTCAGCCAAAGTATTCGCCGCATCAACATTGATCGTTAGCGTCGCGCTATTGGCGCTGCCATCAGCATCACTCAACAGGTAAGTAAAGACATCCTCACCAAAAACTCCTGGGTTTGCCGTATAAGTGTAACTCCCGTCGGCCTGTAAAATCAGAGTGCCTTTATCACTAACTAAGGGTACGGCTACCCCGCCGCTTTCGACTGCTTGATCACCGACAGCCACTGACTGAATAAAACCCGGATCATCAGCACCAACAATATCAGCCACACCATCAGTATCGTTGGCATCCCCTGCAGGGATATCAACAGCACTTAGAACATTACCTGTTGCTTGCAAGGTTTCATCAATACTGTCTTCTTGAGAATTTGCGATTGGTTCATCGTCAATAATTCGAATGATTAAATCATCCGTGACATCATCAAGAGCGTTACCATCAGCATCGCTTACAACAACAGAAAACACTTCCGAAACCGGACCTGCGCTGTGATCTACGGCATCACTTAAAGTGTAGCTGTAATTAATTTCTGTACTGCTAACACTGTTAATTTGCAGCACACCAAAACTACCAGTAATTGTGGTGGCCTGTTGCACACCATCAAGCGCCACAGCTACACCAGCGATAGTAACCGTAGCTTGGCCGTCACCTTCAAAATAGCTGATGACACCACTGGCCTGCTCACGCCCATCGCTATTATTTGTGCCGTCGCCATCAGCTAACTCACCGGTACCATCGCTTAGGCCAGCTTCAAAAACTGCTGTGCCTTGCGCATTTGCCAACGCGTTACCTTCTGGGGTATCTGGATTATCGGAGGGCGGAAGTTGCAAATCTGGAGTAGCATCGATTTGGATGGTCAAGGTGGCACTGGAAAGATCATCATCATTATCGACGATTGTATAAGTGAATACGTCTTCACCTGTTGCGGTGCGATTAGGCGTGTAACTATAACTGCCGTCACTATTTAATAGCAGAACACCTTTATCGGAGCTGACACTGACACCAACACCAAAGCCACCACTTAGATCCGTTTGCGTATCACCGCTTGCAACACCGACAACAATAATGTCGGCAAAGCCATTTGCACCAGAATCATCGATGACACCGTCAAGCGTATTCGCATCACCGCCTGTATCTATTCCGGTAACGACATTACCCGTTGCGATAGTTAAGCTACTAACTTGATCTATATCGTCCTGCGCTTCAGGTGCGGTATCCGTAATATCATTTTCGGGCTGCTGGTTATCAAGTCCATTTCCAAAGGTACCCGTTTCAAAACCTGCATTGGGAAGAGTCTCGTCACCGGTTAAGGTAAAACGCACACCGGTTCCCGCCGAGCTACCATTTCCGCCTCCACCGGCGCCTGGAGCACCACCTGCAGCTGTAGCTGGTAGAAGCTCCTCTAGATTAAGGCCTTGCTCTAAGCCTTCTTCCAGTTTTGCAAAATCTATATCTTCTTCTGTTTCTTCCGCGACTTGCTGTACATTATCGCTTTGCAGCATTCGTAGCATTGCCGCATCGATTTTGGCACTCTGCTCATGCCCAAGCGTCAATAAGGAACCGTTTGCGAAGCGAATAACAACCGCGGCATCCATACCGGTTTGAATGCTGTCACCGAGAGAAATGGCATCGCCATTATTGAGTAGCGCCGATGGCCCTTCTCCACCTCGCTGAATAGAAACTTCACCTTTTACACCTATAACTACGGCATCTTCAGATGCAGTGTAATTGCTGTCGGTGCTATTGGTAGACGCACCCCAAAGGTTTGTGTTGTTACTATCATTACCAGCCATGTCCAAGTCCTGTAGTCCTGGGAGCAATATCCATCGCTCAAGTCATAATTCGCCAAAGCGTTTAATCGCCTTGGATGAATAAACTCATGGTCTCTAAGCAGGGTTTCCCTGCCGTGTTGGGATACAACAAGCACCTATTCAATATTCGATATCCATGGCCACTCAAAATGAAAGGCTAAAACAGACTCAAATAACGCATTGATATATCTACGGGCTGATTCTCAACATTCCCCTTAATATTTTTATTAATTAATTATTTAGTTAGATCTTTCTATTGATTTTAGGCCAAAAGATGCAACCCTTCTCATTCTTTGTTTTGAGAATAATCTCACAAGGAATACCACTATTTTGATAACGGCATCACAAAATTTATTTGACGCCAATACCTTTGATATGGAAGCAAGTTTTAAATATTTATTGGCTAATCACCTAAATTTTTTAAAAACACCTTTAAAATCAACATAGCCATGAGTTATATGGCGTCCTAAATATCGCAGCAATAGAGCTTTAAGCGACTTTAATTGACAAGTCCTCTATCGATAAAGCAAAGGCAAATGTGAAGTGGTTTCCCGTAAAAAGGTGATCAGGGCTTTGAAACAAAGCGACGAATGGTATGACACCAAACCTATGAGATCTTCAATTGCGCGACTTGACCTGTCTATAGCTATACAGTTTAAGATGGTTTCTTTTCTTATTAGGGGCATGGGAATGCATCAAATATCCGATGTTGCAAAACGCCTTGGAGTCTCTCGAAGCACTCTACTCTATTACGAAAAAATAGGGCTTATTAGCGCCAAGCGGCTCGACAATAATTACCGAAGCTATAGCGAACACGATATAGAAAAGCTCATCTTTATACTGCAATTGAAAAATTCGGGATTATCACTACAAGAGTCGCTAGATACATTTGAACAAAAGCTGAGACCTGATCTATTGCAAGAAAAACTCGATCAACTGGATGAAGACATTGCTAAAAAACAGCAGGCGCGAGAGCTACTCGCAGCGTTAATCGGCCAACAAAGCTTACGGGATTTTCACATCCAATCTGAAACCAAATCCCCAAGGGCACACCAAGAATGGCTGCAATCACAGGGTTTAAACAGCAAAGACAGCCAAAGGCTGCGCTGGTTATCGAAAGACATAAATCAACATGAGAGCTATATGAGCGAATTTAATGACATTTTTAACTCACTAGAACGCTGGGCCCCGGGTTCAAAAAATGAAACCTTAGCCGCATTAAAATTAGTTTCAGACAATATTAAATCCATATTGGAAATAGGCTGCGGCCACGGTGTTGCCACACTTCCATTGGCCCAACATAGTAACGCCTCCATTACCGCCATCGACAATGAAGCAAGTGCGCTAGACTATTTAGCATCAAAAATTGCCGATAAAAAACAGCAAGACAAAATTCAACTTCTAAATGCCGATATGTCGGAGCTACCATTTAAGGAAGAACGCTTCGATCTTATCTGGTCCGAAGGAAGCGCTTATATCATGGGTTTCGAGAACGCCCTTCGTTACTGGAAAGGTTTTTTAAATCCAGGAGCATTTATTGTAATTAGCGAATTAATTTGGAGCACAGACACAGCCTCAGACAAAGCGAGAGAATACTGGGGCTGCAATTATCCAGACATGCAGGATAGAGCCTCAAGACTAGTGCAAGCCGACAAATTAGGACTAAAACTTATCGACGATTTTTCTTTAAGCGATCAAGCTTGGGATAATTATTATAAGCCATTAAAAGCGGCTATCGATAAAAGCCGAAGCAAGCTTGGTCAATCTGAAGTTTTAAATGATATTGACGATGAGATCGCTATTGCAGAAATGCGTGATAGCGAATTTGATTATCAGTTTTTTATTTTTCAGCTGTAAGAACTGTAACGATAAAGCGACCTCAGTTTCTTTACTCAGGCGACAAAAAGCAGGCACAAAAAAGCCCCGACTAGCGGGGCTTTTTTATTAAGTTCGCGAGGATATCGAACTTTGATTTGGTGCCTAAGGCGGGACTTGAACCCGCACGAGCGTTAGCTCACCACCCCCTCAAGATGGCGTGTCTACCAATTCCACCACTTAGGCTAAAAACTTATTGAGGCTTGTTTTCCTCAACTTTTTGCTCAGCAGCTTCTACAGCCTCCGCAGCATTCTCTTGTAAGTCTTGAGCGGCGGCTTCGGCAGATTCAGCAGCTTGATCTAATACAGCATTTGCGGCATCGCTAATGTCGTTGGCTGCAGCTTCAGTAGTAGCGGCAGCCTCATCAGCAACATCTTGCAAGCTAGGCAAATCGGAATCAGAGATTTCGTCGCTAGCGGCTGCAGGAACATCAGACTCTGGCTCAATCTGTAAAGTAGGAATACCTTCATCAACGCTTACACCAGCATTTTGCTTAGCAACAATAGCCAAACCAAAGCTGGTTACGAAAAATACAGTAGCCAAAATAGCCGTGGCGCGGGTAAAGAAGTTACCGCCACCAGAACTACCAAATACGGTTTGTGAAGCACCGCCACCAAAGGAAGCACCAGCTTCAGCACCTTTACCTTGCTGCAGCAAGATAAGGCCAATAATGCCTAGTGCTGTCAGCATGTGTACGATCAGAATAATCTTATCCATATTACGCTCTTGCGTTTCTTGTTTGTGAGTTTCTAGCGAACTGCTGCTTTAGCAATCGCTAAAAAGTCGTCAGCCTTGAGTGAGGCACCGCCTACCAAAGCACCGTCGATATCGGGCTTGGTAAATAATTCGCCGGCATTATCGGGTTTGACACTGCCGCCGTATAAAATCTGTACTGTCTGCGCCACATCGCCCAACTGAGAGCGAATAAAGGCGTGAACTTCTTGCGCTTGCTCTGGGCTAGCACTTAAACCGGTACCAATCGCCCAAACGGGCTCATAGGCCACTACGGTATTGCTCATAGCCTCTAGGCCTAAATGGTTTATCACGGTCGTTAATTGACGTTCGATAACCGCTAGAGTTTCGCCAGCCTCACGCTCTGCCTGGCTTTCGCCAATGCACAATACCGGCACTAGGCCAGCCTTTAAGGCGGCAGCACATTTACGCGCTACAAGCTCATCGCTTTCGGTATGATATTGGCGACGTTCAGAGTGTCCCAAAATCACATATTGGCAACCTAGCTCACGCAACATTGCAGGAGCAATCTCGCCGGTGTAGGCACCACTTTCATGTTCACTCATATCTTGGCCACCCCAAGCGACATCACTACCGTTTAGCACCACTTGGCACTGGGGTAGGTAAATAGCGGGAGGGCAAACACCTAAAGAGACTTTACTGGCATCCCAGTTGCGCAAACCTTTCAGCAATTCGGCATTGGCGGGAATTGACCCGTTCATTTTCCAATTACCTAGCACTAGGGGTTTTGCCATAGCGTCTTCTTAGCCTGATTCCATGATTAAAAGTGATCGATTTTATGCAGCGAAAGCCATAGCTTTGCCATGCTGCCCAAAAGCGGGCGCCAATGGTATATGAGTGCAGCGAAACTTGCAAACAAAACAAGGGCTTAATGGTATTATTTGAGCAGCCTCCAGGAGGCTGCCAAATGACAGTACGAAGCCTTGTATTAAGGCTTAAAAAGCCGGGCTTAGGCGACTTCTTTTTCTACCACCTGAGCTAATTCTTGCGCCAATTCAGAAACCAACTGGCTATCTTCACCTTCAGCCATCACCCGAATCACAGGCTCAGTGCCCGAAGGGCGCAATAAAACACGGCCACGGCCATCCATTGCAGTCTCAGCGGCGGCAATAGCTTTTTGAATCGGTTGGTTTTCGGCCAAATCAATCTGGCGGTTACGGCGCACATTGATCATGGTTTGCGGAAGCTTTTTCATGCCGTTTTTAAGTTCATGCAAGGTTTTACCCTGCTCCACCACGGCAAGTAAAACTTGCAAGGCCGCTACAATACCGTCACCGGTTGTGGTGACATCACTGCATACGATATGACCGGAGGACTCTCCGCCAAGCAGCCATTGATTCTTCTTCATGGCTTCGATCACATAGCGATCACCCACCTTGGCACGCACAAAGGGAACGCCCATATCTTTTAGGGCCAGCTCAAAACCAAAGTTACTCATCAAGGTGCCTACAACACCATTGCAACCGTGCTCACCGGCCGCACGGTGGGCCGCAATAATATAAAGCAGCTCATCGCCATCAATAACATCACCATGGCCATCAACAAACAGTACCCGATCACCATCACCATCAAAGGCAATGCCCAAATCTGCACCGGTCTCGACTACTTTATCGCGTAGCATTTCAGGGTGAGTAGAACCGCAACCACGGTTAATGTTTAAACCATCAGGTTCAACGGCAATGCTAATGACTTTTGCGCCGAGCTCTTGGAATACTGCTGGCGCAACATGGTAGGTAGCTCCATTGGCGCAATCCAATACGATGGTCATGCCCTGCAAGCTAAAGCCCCAAGGCATAGTGCCTTTACAGAATTCCACATAGCGACCGGCCGCATCTGAAATACGTATTGCCTTGCCCAGTTTGCCATCGGTGGTCACCATAGGCTTATCAATTTCAGCCTCAATCGCTAGCTCAATTTCATCACTAAGCTTAGTGCCCTGACGGCTGAAAAACTTAATGCCGTTATCATAGTAAGGGTTATGAGAAGCACTGATCACAATACCTGCAGTGGCCTGAAAAGTACGGGTTAGATAAGCAATGGCCGGCGTCGGCATTGGTCCCAACAAACCCACATCGATACCCGCGTTAATCAGACCAGCCTCTAAGGCTGATTCAAACATATAGCCAGAGATACGGGTGTCTTTACCAATTAAGATTTGATTACGTCCGCCAGAAGCCTTGATGCTTTCCGCCAAGGCGCGTCCAGCCGCCCAACCTAATTTTAAAACAAAGTCTGGAGTGATTGGCTGCTCACCAACCTTGCCACGAATACCATCGGTACCAAAATACTGTCTACTCATAATTCACCCCCATCCTGGTTTTTATTTTCCCTGTTCTCTTTGAACGCTAATTGAATTTATAAAAGTCTTGTTAACTTACAAAATCTAATCATCTAGAAAGCCACATCTCGGCCTATTGCATATGGCCGGCATCAATCTGCCAATACAGTTCCAAGATATCTCGACTAGCTGCCACATCGTGCACCCGTAAAATAGCCGCCCCCTGCTGCAAGGCCAGCATGGCGACACCAAGGCTTCCCGCCAGACGCTGACCAACAGAGCGACCCAATAAACCCTGCAACATAGACTTGCGTGACAGCCCAGCCAACACTGGGTGGCCCATCGCCTTAAATGCCGACATCTGGCGCAATAGCTCTACATTATGCTCTAGGGTCTTACCAAAGCCAAAGCCTGGATCGAGAATGATTTGAGCTCTATCAACACCCGCTGCAACACAGGCATCGATGCGCGCAGATAAAAAGGCTTTTACTTCGCTAAGTACATTGTCATATTGCGGCTTATCTTGCATAGAATCGGGCTGCCCCTGCATATGCATTAAACACACAGGTAATTTTAACTCCGCCGCCATCTCGGCTGCGCCCTCGCGCTTTAAAGCGCGAACATCGTTGATCAAACCTGCGCCTACGGCCGCAGCTTCTTTCATTAAAGCTGCACTACTGCTATCGACAGAAATAATGACATCGAGCTCTTTAGCGATGCGCTCAACAACGGGCACAACACGATCCATTTCTTCTTGCGCACTCACCTTGGCCGCACCAGGGCGGGTCGACTCTCCACCCACATCGATAATGCTAGCGCCGTCTTTTTGCATTTGTCCTGCACGCTGCAAGGCTAGATCCAAATCGAGGTTGCCCTGCTGATAGCTATTGCCACCATCAGAAAAGGAATCAGGAGTGGTATTTAAAATACCCATGATTTTAGGTTTTTGCAGATCCAGCAATTTGCCGGCGCAGTTAAGGACAGGGTGAGACATGGCAGAGTCACTCAAATGTGATGAGCTTTAAAACAAAAATGGCCGCAGTGTCAGACAACTCTGTCACTGCGGCCATAAATACTACAAAACGATTAGCTTTCGTTTGCTGGACCACCAATCGGGCCGGCTGGCTTATCGTCTTTTTCGTCGCTAGCTTTCGAATCAGAGTCGTCTGATTTGATATGACTATTAAAATCGCTATCATCCCAATCACGAGGCGGGCGTACTTTGCGACGATTCATCAGGTCTTCTACCTGCTCGGAATCAATGGTCTCGTATTCCATCAAGGCATCTTTCATAGCCTCTAGAATATCGCGATTATCATCCAGTAGTTCTTCAGCTACCTTATAACGATCGTCAATAATGCTACGCACTTCTTCGTCGATCACTTTTGAGGTGGCGCCAGAATAGTTCGGTGCTGACATACCAGGGTACTGACCTTCGTCTTCTCCATAAGCTAGCGGCCCCAGCTTTTCAGACAAACCCCACTTCATCACCATACCGCGAGCAATCTTGGTTGCACGATCGATATCACTAGAAGCACCTGTGGAAACCGCATCCGCACCACCGGTCATTTCTTCAGCAATACGACCACCGTACAAGGTGGAAATCTGACCCAATAAATAACGACGGCTGTGACTGTACTTATCATCTTCTGGCAAGAACTGGGTAACACCCAGGGCGCCACCACGAGGAATAATCGTCACCTTATGCACAGGGTCGTGCTCTGGCATTAAGTAACCGACAATCGCGTGACCCGCTTCGTGATAAGCTGTCATAATCTTATCGTCTTCGCTCATCACCATGGACTTACGCTCAGCGCCCATCATGATTTTATCGCGCGCTTTTTCAAAATCTTCCATGCTCACCGTACGCTTATTCGCACGAGCAGCAAACAATGCGGCTTCGTTGACCAAGTTCATCAAGTCAGCACCGGAAAAGCCAGGAGTACCACGGGCAATCACCGAAGCTTTTACCGCATCGTCCATAGGCACTTTACGCATATGCACTTTAAGGATTTGCTCACGACCACGAATATCTGGCAAACCAACGTGTACCTGACGGTCGAAACGACCAGGACGCATTAAGGCTTTATCCAACACATCGGCTCGGTTGGTAGCGGCCATAACGATCACGCCTTCATTACCTTCGAAGCCGTCCATCTCAACCAACAACTGGTTTAGAGTTTGCTCGCGCTCATCGTGACCACCGCCATGACCGCCGCCACGATGACGACCTACCGCATCAATCTCATCAATAAAGATAATGCATGGCGCCTGCTTCTTAGCCTGATCGAACATATCACGGACACGGCTAGCACCCACACCGACAAACATTTCTACGAAGTCGGAACCAGAGATGGAAAAGAATGGCACCTTGGCTTCACCGGCAATGGCTTTCGCCAATAGGGTTTTACCTGTACCTGGAGGGCCCGCCATCAAAACACCGCGAGGGATTTGACCACCTAAGCGCTGGAATTTAGAAGGATCGCGTAGATACTCAACCAGCTCTTGTACTTCTTCTTTAGCTTCATCAACACCTGCAACATCGGCGAAGGTGGTTTTAACCTGATCTTCACCCAGTAGGCGCGCCTTGCTCTTACCGAAGCTCATTGGGCCACCACGGCCACCAGCGCCACCTTGCATCTGGCGCATAAAGAACATGAAGATCACGAGAATAATAAGAATCGGGAAGCTGGCAACCAGCAGCTGCTGCCAAATACTTGGCTTTTCAGGCAGCTTGCCTTCAACCTGTACCTTATGATTGTACAGATCATCCATTAACTTGCCGTCTTGAACTTGCGGACGAACCACTTGGAAGGTAGAGCCATCTCGGCGCTCACCCATAATGATAAGGCCGTCGACCACAACTTTTTGAACCTGTCCCGAGCGAACCTCGGCAATAAAGTCAGAGTAAACCAGTGGCTTTTGCTTGGTCTGACCATTGATGTTTTGGAACACGGCAAACAACACTGCTGCTATGACCAACCACAATACTAGGTTTTTCGACATATCGTTCAAAGCGATTTCCTCTTGGCGCCAGCTGATCTAAAAGCCGGCCTACTACGTTGACCTGAATAGGGTAAAACCTAGCCCATATACAGGTTGGGTGAGCCATTGTAGCCCTATTTTTGCCTTACAGCGCACATAGATAGCACGCTTTAGCGGTTCTTTACAGTCTAATTAGACAAGGCTGCGCAATTTTCAGACGCCTTGTTTGCAACGCCTTATCTATTGCCATCAAACCATAATATGTATGACAACAGTTTCGCCTATTTTGTTTAAAGGGTGATATCTTTGCCTAGGTCTGCGCATTCAAACAAACAATAGCAAAGCGACCTATTAAATTTAGCCCTTAAACTGCTTTGCGACCAGATAAACTTCTCTTGAGCGCGCTCTAGAGGCATCTGGCTTTCGGGTCAGAACCTTCTTAAAGCTACTGCGACTATCGGCCAGCAGCTCGTCAAAACCTTCCCCTTGAAATACCTTAGCGACAAATACCCCGCCTGGCTTTAATACTTGGCGGGCCATGTCCAACGCCAACTCCACTAAATACATGGATCTGGGCTGATCTACGTCGGCCATACCAGACATATTGGGGGCCATATCTGAAATTACAAGGTCTGCTTGGGCGCCGCCCATAAGATCCATCAACTCGTTGAATACCGATTCTTCGGTAAAGTCGCCTTGTATGAATTCGACACCCGCCATGCCATCCATCGGCAAGATATCTGATGCAAATACCCTTCCCTTGCTATCGCCACTGGCATTTACGCGTTCTGCGGCCACCTGACTCCACCCACCAGGAGCTGCCCCCAGATCGACAACCGTCATTCCTGTGCGAAACAATTTATCCTTTTCATCCAACTCAATCAGCTTATAGCTAGCGCGCGAACGATAGCCATCCTGCTGAGATTGCTTAACATATTGATCGTTAAAGTGTTCTTGCAGCCAGCGGCCACTACTTTTGGAACGAGCCAAGGGAATTACCTCAGTGTTGGCCTATCGCCAGATATCGACAGAGCCCTAAAATTAAAGACATCAGCGCGCATGGCGGGTAGAATACGCCACCTTTTTAAGGCTTTGGCGAATTATTAACCAAGGCTGATGTGTAACAAGCACCCTATTTGCGTAAGCCCAAATCTTTGGGCCCATACTCATTTTACGCCGCTTTTTGACCCTATTAGCCAAGCGGATCACGCAAAGGGAAAAACCTAGAGACTATTGTATGACGTTAAGTGCAGATCGCAAAAAACAATATCGCAGTTTAGGCCATAGTCTAAAGCCTGTAGTGACCGTTGCCGGTAACGGCCTCAGTGAAAACGTAATGATGGAGCTGGACCGCGCATTGGAAGATCACGAATTGATCAAGGTAAAACTGGTTGTGGCCGATCGTGACCTACGTAAGCAAGTGATCGAAGAAGTATGCCAGCAATCGCGCAGCGAGCTAGTTCAAGAGATTGGTAAAGTGGCGCTAATTTATCGCGCTGCAAAGAAGCCTAATGCCAAGCTGTCTAATATTTCTCGCGTGTAAACCTGTACAAACTGGGTCAGAGCCCTATCGGCTCTGACCCACTCGAAGTCGTGAGCTTTAATTCCTAGTTAAGATATCGGGGCACAAATAAGCAAACGCCTGCGTAGCACCCGCCCCCAAACTTCTTTAGGTTTATTGCCGACTTAAACATCTCGGCTTCGAGAGGGGTCAGAACCCTTGGGTTCTGACCCCGGCTTTCGCCAGCTCTACAAATACTCCATTCACCGCATCTATAAACCAGCATCACCTATTAAAAGTGTAAAGCCGTTTCAAATATGCGGGATAACCCTTACACTCGATGAAAATATAATAACGAGTGGCACAGAACTGAGTACTTTTCCAAGCTAACTCAGCGAATCTTTGCTGCGGTGACCAAGGTATATTTATGTCGAACCCTACTGCGTCCAACCCCGCTGCGAGCTCTGGCCGCTGGCCCCACTACACTTTAGTACTACTCAGTATTGTCTACGTTTTTAACTTTATCGATCGACAGATCTTGGTGATTTTGCAAGAATCGATTAAGGCCGACATGGGCTTGTCGGATTCCCAGCTGGGTTTAATGACTGGCTTCACCTTTGCCATCTTCTATGTATCTGCAGGCATCCCCATCGCTCGCTGGGCTGATCGCTCCAACCGCCGCAATATTGTTTCTTGGGCGATTGCCATATGGAGCGGCATGACCGCACTTTCTGGTTTAGCGCAAAACTTCTGGCAAATGCTGCTCGCCAGAATTGGCGTAGGTATCGGCGAAGCGGGTGGCAGTCCCCCGGCACATTCAATGATTTCCGATATTTATCCTGCTCATCAACGTGGTACAGCGTTAGCATTTTATACTGCAGCAATCTATGTTGGGATCATGGTGGGTTATTTGGTAGGCGGCTGGGTCGATCAAAACTACGGCTGGCGTATAGCCTTCTTTGTCGTAGGAATTCCTGGAATATTCGTTGCCCTATTGGTTCGCTATAGCATCAAAGAGCCGCCACGCGGGCAACACGACAATGCGCCAGTGGGTGATAGCGTTAGTCTTAAAGAAACGCTGAAGACGCTCAAATCCATGCGTTCTTTTGTTTTTCTTGCCGTTGGCTCAGGACTAGCCTCCTTCTCAAGTTACGGCTCAGGCAACTTTATGCCAAGCTTTCTATTCCGCTCACACGGCATGGAGCCAGCCGACATCGGCATACTGCTAGCATTCGGTGCAGGCATCGGTGGTGGTATCGGTGCATTTTTCGCCGGCTGGTTCGCCGACAGAATCGGCAAAGAAAATAAACGTTGGTATGCCTGGATCGCCTGCATCGGTCAGATTTTTGCGATACCGCTGGGCCTACTTGCGCTGTACTCGGACAACATGACCCTTATTGCTCTTGGCATTGGCGGCTCAACATTCTTCGGCATCTGGTATCTCGGGCCTGTATTAGCGATGGCTCAAACCCTAGTTGCACCCAATATGCGCGCCATGACTTCGGCCATTTTGTTTTTTATTTTGAACCTGATTGGCCTAGGTGGCGGACCATTAGTTGCCGGCATTATGAGTGATATGCTCGCTAGCACGTATGGCACAGAATCACTGCGCTACTCTTTAACGGTCATGGCCTTTAGTAGTGTCTTCGCAGCTCTCTTCTTTTGGATGGGGGCTAAGTATTTGATGGAAGATCTGAAAAAGCAAAGCTAAAAATTAGCAACAAAAAAGCCGGCAATTATGCCGGCTTTTTTGTTGCTAACGCAGAATCGATTAAATGTGTTTCACCACATCAATTTCAAACTCTATTTCACCGCCAGGTGTTTGGACGACAACCTCATCGCCTTCTGACTTACCAACCAACGCTCTAGCAATTGGTGAGTTAACAGAGATTTTATTGGCTTTGACATCTGACTCATCATCACCAACGATTTGATAAGTCACGGTATCGTCGGTATCAAGATTAATCAGATCAACTGTCGTGCCAAAAATAACCTTGCCAGAATGAGGAATCTTCGTTACGTCGATAATTTGTGCGTTAGAAAGCTTGCCTTCGATATCCTGAATACGCCCTTCACAAAAACCCTGCTGCTCTCGTGCGGCATGATATTCTGCGTTTTCCTTCAAGTCACCATGCTCTCGTGCTTCAGCGATGGCCTGGACAATACGTGGGCGATCTACCTTTTTAAGGCGCTCCAACTCATCACGCAGTGCATCGGCGCCAGCTTGGGTCATAGGTACTTTATCTAACATAGTAAAATCCATTCTCTCGCGATAATCTTGCGAGGCCTTTTGTCTTTTTTCTAATTCCCTTGGCAACCCCAAAGTAGTCACCAAGACTTTCTCAAATAACGGCCTAAAATATTTATGAGGCCTAAAACGAAAAATGTAAGATTAAGCTGCAAGGCCACTAGCCTCGCAACTTACATCTTACATTATTCAAGGGTGTTGCCTTAAAAAGAGTCCGTATTAACCAGTAATTCGAGCATGCAGTTCTTGTACAGAACGCACTTTGTGCTCATCGGCGAATTCAAGCGCTACCGCCACCGCTTCGGCTGAAGCCAAAGTAGTAGTGTAGTACACGCCGTGCTGCTCAGCACTACGGCGAATCGAAGCTGAATCCTTAATCGCCTGCTTGCCTTCAGTAGTATTCACTACCATGGCAATTTCATCGTTCTTAATAGCATCAACGATGTGCGGACGACCTTCCTCAACTTTATTCACTAATTCAACGCTGATACCAGCATCTTCCAGTACTTTCGCTGTGCCACGAGTCGCAACCAATTCGAAGCCTAGCTTCTGCAGATCACGACCAACAGATACCACACCACCTTTATCGAAATCGCGTACACTGATAAACACCTTTCCAGAAGTCGGGATGGCATCACCAGCGCCCATTTGAGACTTACTATAAGCCTCGGCAAAGGTATCAGCAACACCCATGACTTCGCCGGTAGACTTCATCTCTGGGCCTAGAATCGGATCAACCGTAGGGAATTTGTTAAATGGGAATACCGCTTCTTTCACACTGTAGTAATCTGGAACGATTTCTTCGGTGAAACCCTGCTCCTCTAGGGTCATGCCTGCCTGACAGCGAGCAGCAACTTTGGCCAAAGAAGTACCAATACACTTAGAAACAAATGGCACAGTTCGTGACGCGCGAGGGTTAACCTCGATCACATAGATTTTGCCATCTTGGTAGGCCAGCTGAGTATTCATCAATCCGATAACACCCAATTCCAAGGCCATTTTCTTAACTTGCTCGCGCATGAGATCTTGTACATCTGCTGGCAAATTATACGGCGGCAATGAACAAGCCGAGTCACCAGAGTGAACACCACACTGTTCGATGTGCTGCATGATTGCACCGATGACTACTTGCTTACCATCACTCACAGCATCGATATCAACTTCGATAGCGGAGTTTAAGAAGTGATCTAGCAATACAGGTGCATCTTCAGAAACCTGTACGGCCTCACGCATATAAGTGCGCAATTCATTTTCGTTATAAACGATTTCCATAGCGCGACCACCCAATACATAAGATGGACGAACAACTAGCGGATAACCAACATTTTCGGCTTCACGTACTGCTTCTTCAGTAGAGCGAACAATGGCGTTAGAAGGCTGCAATAAGCCCAAGCGCTCGATCATTTGCTGGAAGCGCTCACGGTCTTCAGCACGGTCAATCGCTTCTGGGGCGGTACCAATAATTGGCACGCCGGCCGACTCTAGAGCGCGTGCTAATTTCAACGGCGTCTGCCCACCGAACTGAACAATCACACCTTCAGGCTGCTCTTTATGAACAATTTCTAATACATCTTCTAAAGTTACCGGCTCAAAATACAAGCGATCAGAAGTATCGTAATCGGTGGATACAGTTTCAGGGTTACAATTCACCATAATGGTTTCGTAGCCATCTTCGCGCATAGCTAAGGCGGCATGCACACAACAGTAATCGAACTCAATACCTTGACCAATACGGTTCGGACCACCGCCCAACACCATTATTTTACGCTTATCGCTTGGCTGAGACTCACACTCTTCTTCATAAGTAGAGTACATATAAGCGGTAGAAGTAGAAAATTCTGCAGCGCAGGTATCAACACGCTTGTAAACTGGGTGGATACCTAAGCTGTGGCGATGCGCTCTAACTTTACGCTGACTCACACCGAGCAAGTCAGATAAACGCAAATCGGAGAAGCCTTTGCGCTTTAAGCGGAACATTAAATCAGCATCGATATCGGAAAAGGGCATCGACTGTAAGGCTATTTCGGTATCGATAATGTCTTTAATCTGTACCAAGAACCACGGATCAATCGCTGATACTTCATAAACTTCATCCACGGACATACCTGCACGGAAAGCATCACCCACAAACCAAATGCGCTCAGCGCCTGGTGTAGATAGATCACGGCGAATTTTGCTCATGGCATCTTCCGCACTTAGATCAACTTTCGCTTCAAAACCTGCAGAATCTACTTCTAAGCCACGCAGTGCTTTTTGCATGGACTCCTGAAAAGTACGACCAATTGCCATCACCTCACCCACCGATTTCATCTGGGTGGTTAGGCGCGCATCGGCATCACCGAACTTTTCAAAAGTGAAGCGAGGTATTTTAGTAACTACATAATCAATCGATGGCTCGAAAGATGCTGGCGTTGCACCACCGGTAATATCGTTTTGCAGCTCATCTAGGGTGTAGCCAACCGCTAATTTAGCGGCCACTTTCGCAATTGGGAAACCAGTGGCTTTTGAAGCCAAGGCAGAAGAGCGAGATACACGCGGGTTCATTTCGATAACCACTAAACGGCCATCTTCGGGGTTTACCGCAAACTGTACGTTAGAACCGCCGGTTTCAACACCAATCTCGCGCAATACCGCAACCGATGCATTACGCATGATTTGCAGTTCTTTATCGGTTAGGGTCTGAGCCGGAGCAACAGTAATGGAGTCACCCGTGTGAACACCCATTGGATCGAAGTTTTCGATGGAGCAAATGATAATACAGTTATCATTTTTATCGCGTACCACTTCCATCTCATACTCTTTCCAGCCGAGTAGAGACTCGTCGATCAACAACTCATTGGTTGGTGAAAGATCTAAGCCGCGCGCACAAATTTCTTCGAACTCTTCCCAGTTGTAAGCAATACCACCACCGGAGCCACCCATCGTAAATGACGGGCGAATAATCACGGGGAATCCAAACATCTCTGGAACTTTTTTGGCTTCATCCATTGAGTGAACAATTTCAGCGCGCGCACATTCAAGGCCGATTTTTTTCATCGCCTTGTCGAAAAGGTCGCGATCTTCAGCTTTATGAATGGCCTCTTGCTTCGCGCCGATTAACTCAACGCCGTATTTTTCCAATACGCCATTATCGTGCAGCGCTAGAGCACAGTTCAGTGCGGTCTGACCACCCATGGTGGGCAGTACTGCATCGGGGCGCTCTTTCTCAATAATTTTGGCAACCGTTTCCCAAGTAATTGGCTCGATATAGGTGGCATCAGCCATAGCCGGATCGGTCATAATGGTAGCCGGGTTCGAGTTTACCAAGATAACTCGATAACCCTCTTCACGCAGGGCTTTACAAGCCTGGGCGCCAGAGTAGTCAAATTCACAGGCCTGACCAATAACGATGGGGCCAGCACCAATAATCAGAATACTTTCAATGTCGGTTCTTTTTGGCATCTTTCTTCTTACCTAAGTAATAGCGTTCTAGCTTAAGCAGACCCTTTATTGGGCGGCTTCCATCAATTCAATAAAGTGGTCAAACAATGGCGCTGCATCGTGCGGGCCAGGGCTCGCCTCAGGGTGACCCTGGAAGCTGAATGCCGGCTTATCGGTGCGGTGAATGCCCTGTAAGGTGCCATCAAACAATGATTTGTGAGTCGCACGAAGATTTGCAGGCAAGCTGTCTTCGTCAACGGCGAAACCGTGGTTTTGACTGGTAATTAATACCGTCTGATCATCGATGTTTTGTACAGGGTGGTTACCGCCGTGATGGCCATGGCCCATTTTCACCGTCTTAGCACCAGAGGCCAAAGCCAGTAGCTGATGACCTAAGCAGATGCCAAATACTGGAACTTCAGTCTGTAGAATTTCCTGGATGGCTTCGATGGCATAATCACATGGCTCTGGATCACCTGGGCCATTAGAAAGGAACACACCATCTGGATTCATCGCCAAAACGTCGCTAGCTGGCGTTTTAGCCGGTACCACGGTTAGATCACAACCGCGATCAGCCAGCATACGGAGAATATTGCGTTTCACACCGTAATCATAAGCCACAACTTTAAAGCGCTTCTCAGTCTGCTCAACATGGCCTTTACCCAACTGCCAGCTGCCTTCATTCCAAGCATAGCTTTCAACTGTGGTCACCTCTTTGGCGAGATCCAAGCCCTTCAAACCAGAGAAGTCTTTGGCGGCGGCTAAGGCAGCTTCTTCATTAAGCTCGCCCGCCATAATGCAGCCTTTCAAGGAACCCTTGTCGCGCAACAAGCGAGTCAAGCGACGAGTATCGATATCGGCAATACCTAGAATATTGTGGCGTTCAAGGTAAGCATCCAAATCTTCTTCTTTACGGAAATTAGAGGCCAGCAAAGGTAGGTCGCGAATCACTAGGCCAGTCGCCCAAATTTTGTCGCACTCTTCGTCTTCTTTAGTTACACCTACACTACCAATATGAGGGTAAGTTAAAGTAACGATTTGCTTAGCGTAGGAAGGATCGGTAAGGATCTCTTGGTAGCCCGTGATAGCAGTGTTAAACACCACCTCACCGACTGCTTGTCCATCAGCGCCAATGGCACTGCCGCGAAAGATACTGCCATCTTCTAAAACAAGAATGGCGGGCCGAGAATTATTGCGCAATAAAGGGCTCATTAAACAGGCAGCCTCCAGTAGGGGGTAATCACATAGCTCAGCAATCAACCAAGAGCGCAGCAACCTTCACTGAGTACCACTAATCGCCAATTTGTTAGTAATCACTAGACCGAGGGCTAGCGCTGCGCATCCTTGGGTGCACAGTGAGTGGCGCGAGCCACTGTCTTACAAACATGACGTGAAATGTGGTTTTTTGCCTGGCGTAAGTCGCAAAAAAGCGAGATGAAACAGTTGGTCTCATCTCGCTTTTTATTAAAATTCGCCATCGCTTTTCCAGCGGGTTGTGGGCCAATGGCCTATTGCAATCTAACTGCGCATTCTACGGCAAAGCCCCCCTATTTGTCCATCCCATTAACAGCGAATTAACAAGCTTTTTAGATTTTAAACTGTCCGAGCGTAGACTTCATGGCAGCCGCCATATCAGCCAGCTCATCAATACTGGATGAGATAGCCGCTGAGCCCGAGGCCGCCTGTCTAGAGACCACGGCAATATTCTCCATATTACGTTCGATCTCGTTATTGGCGGCACCCTGCTCTTCTGTGGCGCTCGCGATCTGATCGGTTTTGGAGCGGATAGAGGCTACGCCACCGGTGATCGATACCAGAGACTCGCTGGCCGCTTCTGAATGCTTAACAGCTTCTGCAGCCTGCTTTCGCCCCTGCTCCATCCGCTGTACCGCTTCACGCGCACCACCTTGCAGCCGCTCAATCATATCTTGAATTTCTTCAGTAGATGACTGGGTTCTGGAGGCCAAAGTACGAACCTCATCAGCAACTACAGCAAATCCACGACCTTGCTCGCCAGCTCGCGCTGCCTCAATGGCCGCATTTAGCGCCAACAGATTGGTTTGCTCAGCAATACCACGAATCACATCCAATACCGTACCGATGTCTTCCGTGCCTTGACGCAGCTGGTCAATAACCTCAGCCGCACCATGAATATCTTGAGCTAAGCGCTCAATTTGGACTCTAGTATCGCCAACGACTTCACGACCGCTAGTCGACTCTTGGTCTGCTGAATGGGCATTCTCGGCAGCCTCGGTAACATTACGAGCCACATCGTCTACTACAGAGGACATTTCTCGCACCGCGTCAACCACCTGATTGATATCCGATTGCTGATTGGCAACACCCCGTTCAGTCTCTCGAGCCAACTGAGATACCTGATTCGCATGGCGATCCAGCTCCATGGCGTTATTTGAGAATCCCGAAATGGTGCCATGCAAGCGCTCAATAAAGGTATTGAAGTTAGTACAAAGAGTGGCGATCTCATCACGCCCATCATCAGGTAGACGCAACGTCAAGTCGCCATTACCTTCTGCCATATCTTGCAGCGCATCTGAAACACCTACTACAGGGCGTACAATGGCCCTTGATATAAACAGGGAAACGATTGCCGCTAAAACCGAGATTATTAGCACAGAAAACCCTGCGCTTTGCACGGCCTCATCTTTGGCGATCGTCACCTCATCGCGACTAACGGCAATATAGATATAGCCAAGCTTTTCACCGTCCGCCTCGATCGGTTCAGCCATGCGAAACTCATGGGCCGTCTCGTGATCGACAAAGGACGTATTCAAAGATGTCGGCGCCCCACTGGGAATAGCCTTACCTTTACTGCCTTTGCCCTTTTCAAACCAAGCAAATGGCATCCCATTGCCACCATAAATTACTGAGGAGTTGATCCGGTCACTCTTGCTGAGATTATCCAAAATCTCACGGGTGGTGGCCTTATCATCAAATGCCAGGGCACCTGAGGCACTGCCCCCCACCACCATCTCAATCGTCTCTGCAAAACGTTCTAATTCTTCTTCAATATGAGCAATCTGAGTGATCACCGACACAGCACTCACCACAATCACTGCAGCCATGCTGGTTAATGTCACACCCAGAAGTACCTTCCATTTGAGCGATAAACTTTTCATTCTAGACTCCATCAATAGGCTCAGGCCCACCTGGCTACCCTCAGGTATCACCGATTACGCATAAGCAACTGCTTACTTAACTACGCCTAAGCCATAAATTGCCAAGGCAAATTTTGCGTGTGCAAGTATTAATATCTACAGACCGAAGGAAAACTTTAGTAGTAATTAGCAATTGAGGGCTAAATCTGCCCAATGGCTATCAAAGAACGAAAAGATGAATGAGGCGCAATAACTAGATTTTCTTCTTAGCATTTATATCGTACACACGGCATAATATTAGCGCCACATGCAGCAGCTAGTAGCTTAGCTGATACTAATAAATCAACCTCGATGGCCTGATCTCAGATGAAGTTATACCAAGTTGTAACAGCATTCCTATTGCTTATATTAGGGTCCTTTTCTCACGCTCAAGTTGTTATTAATTCTGCGACCCTCTCTAATCCGATAGTAGCCGGTCAGCCTGTGCAGCTAACCGTAATACTTGAGAATGAAGATCTCAGTCAGCATCCCGCGGAAGTCGGCTTTATTCACCTCAGCGGCCCCAGCGTCCCAGATTGGCAAACAAGCGACCCTAGCTGTACATTCATCCCCTTCGAAGAGGGGCAACCGGGAGAGGATTTTGGGGATGAACAACCACCTGGAACCCCAACAGGTAGCTATGACTGCGGCTCGCTTGATGGCAATACCGGCTCACCACTAAAAAAACGTGGTAGCTCAAAAAGAAATAGCCCTGGTATCGACTTCACGGCATCTCAAGCTTCCGTTCCCGGTGGCAGCAGTAATCAATCACAATTTGTGTTTAGCTTCATCCCCGAGGCGGGTAGCTATGAAATGGTGGTAAGTTCGGTGTTCTGCCTCAGCTCACCAAATTGTGATGTCATACTGAACTTTACCGCTGATCAACTAGACCCTGAAATCAACGCCAACCTACAAACTTCCGTAGATGAAAACGCCGGTCAAGCTACCCTGAGCTTTTCATTAAGCCAGCCAGGCAATAGTGACATTGCACTTGAGGTAAACACACTAGACGGCAGCGCCAAATCAGGCGAAGACTATCAAGCCGTAAGCCAAACTGTACTTTGGCCAGCGGGTGACAGCAGCCAAAAGACTGTCATTATTCCTATTATTGACGATCAGAAATTTGAAGGCGATGAAACTTTCCAAGTTGAACTCACTCAACTTGATGTCGACATCCCTGTAAACTCACCCCTGAGCTTTCAAATCACTATTAACGAAGATGACCCAGAGCCCCCGGGAACTATTCAATGGACACAATCTCAACTTGACCTCAACGAGGATAGCGGAACCATTACCCTAACCGCCCAACGCATTGAAGGGGCAGCTGGAAACATCAGTGTCAGCTATCAAACTGTAGCGGATACCGCAACGGCAGACTTGGACTTTCAGACTAGCCAAGGCAGCTTAAGCTGGAGCGATGGTGACAGTGCGGATAAAACCGTTTCCATCACTATCAATAAAGACCTGCTGCAAGAAGAAGTCGAATCTTTCATTGTAGAGCTCAACAACCCTACTGGAGGCGCACTAATAGGCAACCCTAAATCAGTTGAACTTAAAATTGCTGATGTGCGAGACCCTCAAGCACCAAATGTTGACGTTGGTGCGGATATTGAAGTCACCGACTTTGATGGCGATGGCAATGTTGAAGTTAATCTTGATGCCTCTAATTCCAGTTCTTTGAACAGCGAGATAGACAAAGTTGAATGGATCTTTGAAGGCAAGGTGATTGCCAACGGCATCAAAGCAACCGCCCTACTGCCAGTAGGCAAGAATCAAGTGACTGCGCGAATCACCAATAAAGCAGGCTTGATTTCAGAAAAAATCTTAAATGTTTTAGTCAAAGAACAACAAAGCTCTAGGCAAGATAAGTTAGCCAGCACCCCAGGCATTGATCGTAATGAACGAAGCTTAGCAGAAAGCCTCGACAATCTTTGCCCCCGACTAGCTGAAGTCGATCAATTAAACCCTCTTTCTGGAGCCCAGAAAAACTTGCTCACTCGCTGTAATGGGTTACTGGACCCAGATCTGAGCGATGAAGATCAGGCTGCGGCATTGCAAGCCATTGCCGGCGAAGAAGTTGCCGCACTACTGTCTACAGCGACTGATTTTGCCAGCGTACAGCAAAGCAATATCCGTACTCGCTTAACGCAGTTGCGCCGCGGCGGCGGTGGCATCGACCTGAGCGGTTTAAATATTCAAACCGACAGCGGCACATTGAATGGCAATCTACTCGCCAGCGCTCTAAGCAGCAAACTCGGTGGCGCAGCAAGTGGCGATGAAGACACTTATCTATTAGAGAGCTCACGCTGGGGTGTTTTCTTAAATGGTAATATTCTTTATGGCGACAAAGACAAAACCGATGCTCAAAACGGCTATGACCTAGATGTAAAAGGCTTAACTATGGGGCTTGATTATCGAATTACCGATAATACTGTTGCCGGGCTCGCTATTGGTTTTGCCGATACCGATTTAGACTACAAACAAAATGGCGGCACCATGGATGCCGAAAGCCAATTTGTGACCGCTTATGGCTCTTATTATGATGATAAGAACTACTATATCGATGTCAGTGTTACTCGCGGCAACAGCGATTACGATATGCTGCGCCGCGTTGAATACAAAGATATGTTTGGCCAGGTTAATGCCCAAATCGATTCCAGCACCAGCGGTCGCCAGTTATTGGCTACCTTCGATGCAGGCTACGATTTTATAAAAGGCCCATTCATTATTGGTCCAAATCTTGGTGTTTCATACAACAAAACCAATATCGATCAGTTTAATGAGCGTGGTAACAGCGGTTTAGAATTGGCCTACGGCAGTCAAGAAGCCAGCATGCAAAGCGCCAGTTTAGGCTGGCATAGCTCATACACTATGCTGCGCGACTGGGGTGTTTTAACTGCGCAATTTAATGGCAATTATTATCGTGATATTAAAAACGATGAAGACCAAGTCATCGCCTCATTTGTTCACGATCCTTTTGGCGATAGCAATAGTCCGCTTGCCCCTATGGTTGTCAGGACCGATGCGATCGATAAAAGCTACATGACCTTTAACTTGGCCTTAGCCGCTCAATTCCAGCACGGCCTTTCAGGTTTTGTAGATTACCGCTATCTAGCAGGTGCCAGCAATATTAGCTCCGCCGAGCTGAGTTTTGGCATGCGTTACGAGTTAAAGTTTTAAGGTCAATTTGTTAGAACTTTATAAGCCGCCCAATGGGCGGCTTTTTTATTGTTCGCTTTAGCAGTCTGATTTAAACTGCCACTCCCAATCGATTAGCAGTGAAATCATGAGTACGGAATTATTATCTCGCTATAGACTAAGCCCTGCGCTCTCTAGCCCTACTCTGTGGCCTTTGCTGGAAGATATCGGGCAAGAGAGAAACGTCAGCGCCGGCACTCAACTGTTAGCCGCCAATAGTAAACCCCAGTTCTGCTACATCATTCTAAAAGGACTCTTGAGACAATATTATCCAAGCGCTCAAGGGCGCGAGAGAAATAAGAACTTTTTTAGGGAAGGACAACTGGCTGGATCTCTAAGCGCATGGCTAAATCAAGGTGAATGCCCCTATGAGATCCAAGCCCTTGAAGATAGCCTGCTCTGGGAAATGCCTGTCAGCGCTCTACGCAAAATTGAGAGTAATCCTAGCATTCAAGAAATGCTCGACCACACGACTCGTGAATTATTTTTGCGTAACGAACAACGCGAAGCTGTGTTGCTAACAAAGTCTGGCGAAGAACGCTATCAATGGCTACTAAGCAACGAATCATGGATTACCGAACGCCTCGCGCAATACCATATCGCCAGCTACCTTGGCATGGACGCGGTTAGCTTGTCGCGAATAAAGGCGAAACTAAAAAGCTAGCAGCAACCTTCTTTTTAATGTCCCTATTAAGATCCCTGCAAAAGTCTTTTTAAAAGTTTTGCAAAGTCTCGGCTAGTTTTTGAGGCAGAAAAGGCAATTCTTGAATGCCCTTTGTGTACGCCTTGCTACAAAGGCTATACACAAAAGGCTCTCAAAGTTCTATTACAGCTTTATATTTAATTCATTGGCCAGTTTTGACGCCGATGTTTGCTGCTCATCCGATAAGCTTTCAACAAAGGTCAACTTCACTTCGCCACTATCTAAAATAAGGGCCTTGGCAGCTGGTAACTCCGGCAGTAATTCAGCCACTGTTCGCTCGATCGCAGCTGCACGCAGGCTCGGTTTATGCACCTTACCGACAGCAGTTACCGGTAAGGCTTCTAGAATCTCAATAAACTTAGGGCAAGCTGGGCGCTCGGCAATATGCTCCATGGCAAACTCCATCAGCTCTTTTTCGCTAACGTCATGACCATCATAAAGCTGCACATAAGCTACCGGTAATTCACCTGCATAGGCATCCGGGCGACCTACCGCCGCGGCTAAAGATACAGCAGGGTGTTGCTCCAAACAATTTTCAATCAATGCAGGATCGATGTTATGGCCACTGCGAATAATCAAATCTTTTGCGCGGCCTGTAATAAACAAATAGCCATCTTCGTCAATATGGCCGAGGTCACCAGTGTGCAACCAGCCCTGATCTAGCGGATCTTCATCCCGGCCCAAATAACCCGAAAATACCACCTCGCCACGAACCAACAGCTCACCACTGTCACCAGCTTTTAGGGCACCATTGATTTTTAAATCAATAAGCTCACTAACATAACCGGCACTTCCAGGCACAGTAGGCTTATCAACTTTCGGCATGGCGATAGCACCGGCACACTCAGTCATGCCATAAATTTGATAGAGCTCTAACTCGAGTTTATTTTTGACATCATGGCAAAGCGCCGCAGGAACTGGAGAACCACCCGAGATCAGATATTTTAAGGAGCTGATATCAGCATCTACCGGTACATTCACCATAGAAGCGACTGAGGTGGGAATGCCACCACTGACACTAACCTGATATTTTTCAACCATGCGCCAATGTGCTTGAACCACATTTGGATCACGAAACCCGGCTATGGTAGGCAAGATAATCTCGATACCTGCACACAAGCAAGACAGGCCATTAATCATCGAGCCTGCAACGTGAAACAGCGGCAAGCCGCTCATCACCACATCACCTGGCTGCAAGTCCATACTCTCATGATGCAGGGCTACACAGGCGAGCTGATTACGCTGAGAGTTTTGGGCCAATTTGGGCGTGCCAGTGGTACCGCCAGTGTGAAAGTAAGAGGCGATATCATCTAAGCATGGCCATTCCTCTTCACTTAGCTCAGCTGAATCATATTGCGTTAGCTGTTGCTCGAACAACTCGTACGATTCGGCAGGAAACAGCACTGGTATTAGCTTGACTGGCTTAGACAGGCGCTTAGCGACGGATTCGGCCTTTTGCCAGATATCACTCACTGGGTTTGGCCCCAAGGCGATTAAAACATCGGTTTGCGCTGCCTCCATTAGCTGCAATAAGGCATCTTCATTAAGTAGGGGGTTAAGCGGGTTGGCCACACCAACGCTTTCAGCCCCCCACATGATGGCATGAGCTTGGGGTATATTCGGCAACAAAAAGGAGCAGACTGGACGCTGAGCTTGGCTATTCGCCTTTAGCAATCTAGCAACCCGGCGCATATTATCCAGCAGCTCTTGGTAACTCCATGACATATCTTGAAAACCGTCATTAAGGTCTGTCACCAAACGTAAGGCCGTTGCCTCAGGTCGCTGCTGAGCCACCGCATTTAGATAGTGGTAAATAGAGGAGTGGGGGAATTCTATAGCCATACATCACCGCATCATTTTTGTTTTTAATGGTGCGAGATTTTGGCGCAGGCATCAATTAAGCTGCAATAGCATTTGTTAATAGATACCCTACAAAAGCATCAGATTGCCATCTAATGAACACATTAAAAGGGCTTTTGAGAAGCCATTTTAGGGCCTGGGGACCCTAAAATGCTTTGGATATGAGCGTAAACTTAGTTGAGCCCCAATACATCTCTCATATCATAAAAACCAGCTTGCTGACCGGCCATCCAAGCCGCGGCGCGAACGGCCCCGCGAGCGAAAGCCATACGGCTCGACGCCTTGTGACTTATTTCTATGCGCTCACCATCAGCCATAAACATCACAGTATGGTCACCCACAACATCTCCACCGCGAACCGTAGCGAAACCAATGGTTTCCTTATCTCTTGCTCCGGTCTGCCCTTCGCGTCCGTAAACGGCAACCTTTTCAAGATCGCGCCCTAGACTATCAGCGACCGCTTCGCCCATTGCCAATGCGGTTCCCGATGGGGCATCGACTTTATGGCGATGATGAGCCTCATAGATCTCAACATCATATTCATCACCAAGTATTGCCGCCGCCTGCTCAAGAAGCTTTAAACAAACATTTACACCGGTACTGTAGTTAGCTGCGATACATAGAGCCAATTTATCTTGCATAGCTTGCAGCTCGGCTTTTTGCTGGGTATCAAAGCCAGTTGTGCCCACAACCAAGGCCTTAGAATATTGCGCACATAAGGCGGCGTTTGCCAAGGTAGCCTCCGGAGCCGTGAAATCGATTACGGTGTCAACCTGCTCAAGAACCTTGCTTAGATCATCAACAATAATAACGCCGTTTTTACCTAAACCAGCGAGCTCTCCAGCATCACTGCCAATCATACTGCTGCTGTGGTGCTCTACCGCCGCAGTCAGTACCGCCTGATCACTTTGACTAATCGCTTCTATCAGCATTCGGCCCATACGCCCTGCTGCACCGGTTACGGCAATTCTTGCACTCATATTCGATCCTGCTATGGATTTAGTTTATTTATATAAAGGACGAGAATTATATAGATTTAGCCCTAGATGGCCAGTGACTAAGTCTTTTATGATCTTTTGGCGACCCGCCATTTATTACCATCCTGCAAGCAAGAAATAAGCACTTTTTAACTAATTAAATAATCGATTAATTCAATCTTTATAGGTATTCCAAATACCCAGCTTAAACCTTTAGTTTGCGCACAAAAATTCAAGCAGAAATTCTATACCTGCAATTTTTAAACTTATAAATCAAACACTTAGGGCTCCCCACCCTTGATATACAAAAAAACATTCTCTTCAAAAGCTAAACCTTCAGCGACCTAGCCGACAGCAAAGACACAGCAACATTGCCTTGGCAACTGCTGAAATCTCTCTCATGCCAGTGGTTAGAAACATGAATGGTTTAAATTTTCTATCAATTAAAATGAAGCTGATGCTCCCTCCCATCATCGCATTGATTGGGCTAAGTGCGGTATTGAGCTATCAATACACAGTTTCCAATAACAACATTGACCGGCTTAACACCCTGCGCGATCAACAGCTTCCTGCAATGCTGATTGCCAGCAGCCAACAAAGTCAGCTAGAACGATTGCAAGATATCTACAACTCAGCCGTCACCATGGCCGACCAAGATATCCTGATCAATGCTGACAATTTGCATAAATCCATGCAAATGGGCTTGGCACAGCAAGCCCAATTGCAAGCGCAAAACAGCAAAGCCATTACTCAACAGCAGGAGCAACTGCGGTTATTTGTGAACGCCAATAACAATCTTGCCCAAGCGCTGATCGGTGGTGATTTCGACCCGCAAAATATACCAGCTTTAGTGAGCAACAAAGAGAAGCTCTACAAAGAGTTAAACAGCGCCTTCCAAAGTGGACAAAAAGAAGCCCTGAGCAATTTCAACCAACAGATTAGTCAGGCCAATAGCAATGCCGAATCTTCTTCCCAAGTCGGCGTTCTCGCCGGCATAGCCCTGGTGATTTTTTTAAGTTTGGTCACAGGCTTTAGCACTTGGACGATCACCTCACAAATCAACAATGTTTCAAACTCTTTAAAAGAAATTGCTGAGGGTGATGGCGACTTAACCTTGCGCTTAACCCAACAAGGCAATGACGAAATTGGACAGCTGGTGAATTGGTTTAATGTTTTTATCGCCAAGCTACACAGCACAGTCGGCGATATGCTAAAACTCGACGAGCCCATGAACCAGCTTGCCGATCGCCTCAAGCAGTTAGCAGGCACCTCTCTGAACGACTGCCAGCAGCAACAAGATGCATCATGCGAGCTGGTTCACGCCATGGATGAACTTATCCAAAGCACCGAGAACATCGCAGGGTCAGCAGCCTCAGCGGCCGAAGCGACTTCCGAAGCTGACCAAGATGCCAAGGCAGAAACCGAGAACATCAGTAAAACCAGCTTATCAATTCGCAATTTGTCCAGTGATATTACAGCAGCTGCGAATGTGATTAGCTCATTACAGCAGGATGTTGAAAACGTCAGCGGTATTCTTGATGTTATTAAGGTGATCGCCGAACAAACCAATCTACTCGCACTTAATGCCGCGATTGAGGCTGCACGCGCTGGTGAACAAGGTCGAGGCTTTGCCGTTGTTGCTGATGAGGTAAGAACACTTGCCTCAAAAACTCAGGATTCTACGCAAGAAATCCAACAGCTTATCGAAAAGTTAGAGCTGGCCTCTAACGAAGCCGTAAGTGTTATGTCGAGCAGCCAACAACAAGTTGGACTCAATGCCGACCAAGTACAAGAAACCGGCGTAACCCTGCAAACCATCTCCGGAAGTGTTGCTTCTATTGCCAGCATGAATCACCAGATTGCTGCCGCAACCGAGCAGCAAGATAGCAGCGGCCGCGCCATTCAAAGTAATGTTTCCGCTCTAACTGAAGCCACTCAACGCGTAGCCCAAAGCGCTGAAAATCTCTCAGGTATGAGCAAAGACTTGAGCCAGTTCTCAGATCAACTCAGCGCCGTATCGGCGCAATTTAAAGTATAAAACCTCGATTTAGATTAGATGTACACAGGTGCCCCATGAAAAAGAAACTTATCACCTTAGCCATTTTAAGCAGCCTGCCTTGGCAAGCTGCCACGGCGGATCAGAATGACATTTTGCAGAGACTGGAACAACTTGAACGTAAGAGCGCTCAAGATCAAAAAACCATTTCTGAATTAACGTCAAAGCTAAACGCATTGAGTCAACAAAGCTCAGGCAGCGACTCAGTTAAACTAGAACAACGACTGGTTAAGCTGGAAAAGAAAACTCAAAGACAAGCAAAATCCTTAAAGCGAAAAATTGAGTCTCAGAAAGATCGCTTAAGCATTAAAGGATTTGCATCTGTTTACGCCACCAAGGCCAATGTTAAAGGGGTGACACTAGAAGCTGGTGTCGATACCCATTGGGATTTTTCGCCCGACACCATTGCAGGCTTACAGTTTGACTATAAAGTAAGTGATAGCATCGACGCGGTTATTCAGCTAACCGCCAAAGGTAAAAACGACTTTGATATGGACGCTGAATGGGCCTTTTTACGCTTCAATGTTAGCGATAACCTAGCCTTACGTGGCGGCAGAATGCGCCTGCCATGGTATATGTACTCTGAATCCATTGAAGTTGGCTATGCCTACCCTTGGGTCAGGCCACCCGCGGAAGTTTATGTCACTAGCTTCACCACCTATGAAGGTGTCGATGCGACTTACAGCCACCCGATTGGCAGCTGGATTACAGATACTCAAATCTATTACGGCACAGCTGGCACCAATGTTGCTGATGCCGAAGCGGTTAGCGGTATAGCCTTTACTGCCGAAAAAGAGTCGCTAACCCTACGAGCCTCTTACAACCAGATAGACACTATTTCTATCACAGGATTCCCCTTATCCGACGACATCGATTATTACTCAGCCAGCGCCCGTTACGATAACGGTAAATGGTTCGCCATGCTGGAAGGTGCCGAAGCTGACATCGGCAAAAAGCTACCATTTCTAGGCAATATTGCTATGTCAGGCACCTTGGGTTATCAATTCGAAAAGTGGATGCCCTATATGAGCTTATCCAAAACCTATTCGGATGCCTCCCATGAAAGTAATGCCGTATCGCCTGTACAAAAAGTCTCAATGGAATCCATCACCCTAGGCATGCGTTACAACCTTAACAATCAAGTGAGCTTAAAGGCAGAGATTGCAGACTACGATAACTTTGATGGTACCTTGGGTAATACTGTCATCGGTACCGAATTGGCGCTGAACCCGAATCTTGTCAATGAGCTCGATAAAGACGGCGTTCATGTTTTATCGGTGGGCTTTGATGCCGTTTTTTAAGGCGCTAGCAATTTTCAATATAGGTGTAATATGTTTAAGAAACTCTCATTAATAACCACCACTATTGCTGCATTATCAAGCTCCGCTTGCTTTGCCGATCTTGCGGTAATTACTCATCCGAGCGCCAGCATCAGTGCATCCAAAGCGGAAGTGTCAGCTTTGTTTTTAGGAAAAAGCAAAAGCCTGGGAGGGCAAAAGCTCACCCCAGTTGATCAAGAGGAAGGCAGCCCTAGCCGCGATCAGTTTTATCAGCTACTTAGCAATAAGAACCCTAGCCAGCTAAATGCTTACTGGGCGCGTATTGTTTTCACAGGGAAAGGCCAACCACCCAAGGCACTAATGGATGACAGTGAAGTGAAAGAGTTTGTTGCCAGTAATGCTGACTCCATCGCTTATATCGACAGCAGTGAAGTCGATGACAGCGTCAAAGTTATTATGACGGTAAAGTAGTTTTGTTGTTCTGCTGAGCACAAAAAAGCCCGCTACGGCGGGCTTCCTTTTTCCAGTTTTGCAAACTTACTTAGTTAAAGAAGTTTTTCATCCCTTCAAACCAAGAGCTTTGCTTAGGCGAATTTTTATCACCCTTCATACTGGCTTGCAGCTCGCGCAGCAAATCTTTCTGCTTATTGGAAAGATTAACTGGTGTTTCCAAGACAACACGGCACAGCAAATCACCTGCCGAACCACCGCGAACAGGAACCACACCCTTACCACGTAGACGGAACAATTTACCCGTTTGTGTTTCAGAAGGAACCTTAAGCTTTACTCGGCCATCTAGCGTAGGCACTTCAAGCTCACCGCCCAATGCAGCATCAACAATGCTGATAGGTACTTCGCAATACAAGTTTTTGCCTTCGCGCTGGAAGATCTCATGCTCTTTTACAGAGACCTGTACATACAAGTCACCAGGAGGACCGCCGGCCTCACCAGCTTCACCTTCACCACTTAAGCGAATTCGATCACCGGTATCAACACCTGCTGGCACTTTAACGGAAAGCGTTTTGGTTTCTTCTACACGCCCCTGGCCACCACAATCATTACATGGGTCGGAGATGATCTGGCCTTTACCGTGACAATTTGGACAGGTTTGCTGAACCGAGAAGAAGCCCTGGGTCATTCGAACCTGCCCCATACCACCACAGGTGCCACAGGTGACTGGCTTGCTGCCTTCTTTTGCACCCGAACCATCGCAAGTTCCACAGTGAACCAAGGTGGGCACTTTGATTTTTACCGAGGTGCCTTGTACGGCTTTTTCCAAGTCAAGCTCTAAGGTGTAACGTAAATCCGCACCGCGAGCTGGGCCGCCACGACCTCGACCGCCGCCACCAGCGCCTCCGAAGATATCACCAAAGACATCACCAAAAATATCGCTGAAATTACCAAAACCCTGGCCACCGCCCATGCCACCTTGGCTAGGGTCTACGCCTGCGTGACCGTATTGATCATAAGCCGCACGCTTTTGCGCATCCGATAAAATTTCATAGGCCTCACTAGCCTCTTTAAATTTTTCTTCGGCTTCTTTGTCATCTGGATTACGGTCTGGGTGAAATTTCATCGCCACACGACGGTAAGCTTTTTTCAGATCTTTTTCTGAAATGCCGCGGTCAACGCCCAGCACTTCATAATAATCACGTTTTGACATAGTGACTCTTCATATTGAATAAAACGTTAGATGTGAAGTGTAAAAATCATTCACAACTCACAGTTAACGTCTCGTACTCTAATTCATTAAAGCTGCGGCAAGACTAAAACGGGAGGCAAGCCTCCCGTTTTAACAAAACGACTCAGAATTACTTCTTATCGTCTTTCACTTCTTCAAACTCAGCCTCAACAACACCGTCGTCTTCTGGCTGGGCTTGCGCACCCGCTTCAGGGTCAGCACCGGCCGCTTCAGCTTGCGCGGCTTGCTCGGCGTATAATTTCTGCGCTAGCGAACTTGAAGCTTCAGTTAGCTTGTTGGTTGCAGCTTCCATGGCCTCTTTGTCGTCGCCTTTAACAGCTTCTTCGGCTTCCGCAACCGCAGCTTCAATAGCCGCCTTCTCTTCGTCAGTGGCCTTATCGCCAGCTTCTTCAACAGTTTTCTTGCTTGCATGAATCAAACCTTCCAAAGTGTTGCGTGCGGTGACCAACTCTTCGAACTGCTTATCTGCTTCAGCATTCGCCTCTGCATCATTCACCATTTGATCGATTTCTTCATCGCTCAAACCAGAAGAAGCTTTAATGACGATGGACTGCTCTTTACCAGTTGCTTTGTCTTTAGCACTTACATTCAAGATACCGTTGGCATCGATATCAAAGGTTACCTCAATTTGTGGCATACCACGCTGCGCAGGTGGAATGTCAGCTAAGTCAAAGCGGCCCAGAGATTTGTTCTGAGAAGCTTGCTTACGCTCACCCTGTACTACGTGAATGGTAACCGCAGTTTGGTTGTCTTCAGCGGTAGAGAACACCTGAGACTTTTTCGTCGGGATAGTAGTGTTCTTCTCGATAAGTGGAGTTGCCACACCACCCATGGTTTCAATACCTAGAGTTAGCGGAGATACGTCCAACAACAATACGTCTTTAACGTCACCAGCCAATACCGCACCTTGAATCGCAGCGCCCATGGCAACCGCTTCATCAGGGTTTACATCTTTACGAGGTTCTTTACCGAAGAACTCAGCAACCTTTTCTTGTACCAATGGCATACGGGTTTGACCGCCCACCAAGATAACATCGTCGATTTCGCCAACTGATAAATCGGCATCATCCAAAGCCGTCTTCACTGGCTTCAAAGAGTTAACCACTAGTTCTTCTACCAAAGACTCCAACTTGGCACGAGTCATTTTCACAACCAAGTGCTTAGGCCCCGTTGCATCAGCAGTGATGTACGGCAGGTTTACTTCGGTCTGCTGAGAAGAAGACAGCTCGATTTTAGCTTTTTCAGCCGCTTCTTTTAAGCGCTGTAGAGCCAGTGGATCATTGTGCAAGTCGATACCGTTTTCTTTCTTAAACTCATCGGCCAAGTACTCGATCAAACGTAAATCGAAATCTTCACCACCCAAGAAGGTGTCACCATTGGTGGCCAATACTTCAAACTGGTGCTCGCCGTCTACATCGGCAATTTCAATAATAGAGATATCGAAAGTACCACCACCCAAGTCGTATACCGCAATGGTGCGATCGCCTTCGGCTTTATCCATACCGTAGGCCAAAGCCGCTGCGGTTGGCTCATTGATGATACGCTTAACATCTAGACCCGCGATCTTACCGGCATCTTTGGTCGCCTGACGCTGGGAATCGTTGAAGTAAGCAGGAACCGTAACAACCGCTTCGGTTACGCTTTCGCCCAAATAATCTTCGGCGGTTTTCTTCATTTTCTTCAAAACTTCAGCAGAAATCTGCGGTGGCGCCTTCGCATCACCTTTGGCTTCTACCCAAGCATCGCCATTGTCGGCGGCGACGATTTTGTAAGGCACCATAGAGATGTCTTTCTGTACAACATCATCTTTAAATTTACGGCCGATCAAACGCTTAACCGCAAACAAAGTATTCGTTGGGTTGGTCACCGATTGGCGTTTAGCGCTCTGGCCAACCAGTACTTCACCATCGTCAGTAAACGCTACGATGGATGGGGTGGTGCGATCGCCTTCGGCATTCTCGATAACCTTAGACTTGTCACCTTCTAGTACGGATACACAAGAGTTGGTAGTACCCAAGTCAATTCCGATAATTTTTCCCATGGAATTTCTCCAATATCTTTGGCGGCAGCCCGCCTTAATCAATTCAAATGTTCTGGTGAGAGCTCTGGGCTCTGCTTCATTGGCCTTGCTAGCTATATGGGTTCATATTTTGCCAGTTCAAGGCCTTTTGCTTAATTTTGCTCAGCTTTTCATCGACAAAGTCATGAATTAAGGGGCTTTAGCAACCACTACCATTGCTGGGCGAACCAAGCGGCCGTGTAGGGTGTAACCCTTTTGAAATACATCCATCACCGTATTCGGCTCAAGATCTGGATTTGGCACCATAGTCATTGCCTGATGAAACTCTGGATCAAAAGGCTCACCCGCCGGATCAACCGCCTCTACATCATGGCGTTTGAGACCATCCTGCATGGATTTTAAGGTCAGCTCGATACCTTCACGAGCCGCTTTCAAAGCTTCATCTTCGGCATCCATAGAAGCCAAAGCACGCTCCAAGTTATCGATAACAGTCAGCATATCACCGACAAATTTCTCAACACCGAACTTATGGGCCTTCTCGACATCTTGCTCAGCGCGGCGGCGTACATTGTGCATTTCCGCCTGAGTGCGCAGCTCTTGGTCTTTTAACTTGCCAATCTCGGCCTGTAAGCCTTCGATTTGCAGTACAAGCTCCGCCGGATTCACATCCTCAACTCGTTCTTCTGCTCCCTCTTGGGCCCCCGGGGCCATCTCAGGGGCTTCACTGGTAGCTTCGGCATCTACATTTGGGTTTTGCTCTTCAGAGGACACAGCTATCTCCATCTATTACTGGCTAGCCGGGCTAGACCTAATGGCTCAACCTCAGCTTTGATTTCGTTCTGAATGCTTATATGGGGTCACTTTTGGCGGCTTCAACAGCTCCATAGAGTCAATTTATGCACTATTTTCACTGAGATTATTGGCAGGCTGGAAAAACTACTGTATAAAAGCACAGTAAAACATAAGACAGTTTTAATAGTAACGACAGTAGTTACATAAGTTGGCCACATTCACGCCAGGAGGAGCGGGATATGCTCACCCAGCTCAGTATTAACAACATCACCCTCGTTGATCAGCTAATCCTAGAGTTAGATACGGGACTGACAGCGATCACAGGCGAGACCGGAGCCGGCAAATCCATACTGCTCAATGCTTTAGGCCTAGCTATTGGTGAACGTGCCGACGCCGACAAGGTGCGTAAAGGAGCAGCCAAAGCGGATGTTTATGCCAGCTTCGATATTGCCGACATTCCCGCAGCGCAGAAGTGGCTACAACAGCAAGAGCTGGAAAATGGTGATGAAGAATGCCTGCTGCGCAGGGTTCTATCCGCTGAAGGGCGCAGTCGAGCTTTTATAAATGGCAAGCCAGTAACTTTGCAGCAACTCAAAAGTTTGGGCGAATTACTGATAGATATTCACGGCCAGCACGAGCATCAATCCCTACTCAAAAAAGAACAGCACCGCCGCCTTCTGGATAACTTTGGTGCTTTAAAACCACTTTTGGAAAAGCTAAAGCAAGCCTTTAAAGATTATCGCCAAGCCCAACAGCGCTTTATTAAAAGACGTGATAATGCCGAAGAAATTAGCGCCCGCCATCAACTATTACGCTACCAGGTATCGGAGCTCGATGAACTGGATTTACAAGAAGGTGAGCTAGAAAAGATTGAACAGGAGCAGCAGCAGCTGGCCAGTGCCGAAGACACTTTGCATAAATGCCAGCAAGTTGCTGATTTATGTGAAGGTGAAAGCGAATATAGCCTGCGCCAAGGCTTAAACCAGTGCTTGCATTTACTCGGCGAGATTCAAAGCAAAAGTTCATCTCTCAACGAAGCGGAATCCATGTTAAGCCAAGCATTGATTCAACTGGAAGAAGCCAATGGGGAAATCCAGCGCCACGTCGATAGCTTCGAGGCAGACCCAGAACGCTTATATGAATTAGAAAATCGCCTGAGCCGTGTTTATGACATTGCACGCAAGCATCGTATCGACCCAACTGAATTATGCCAACTGCATCAGCAGCTGAGTCTAGAACTGGCCGAGCTAGGCAATGTCGATGAAGATTTAGACCACTTGCAACAGCAAGCTGAAGCCGCCCTTTCACACTATCAAGTATTGGCCGGAAAGTTAAAACAAAAACGCCAAACTGCTGCCAAAAAGTTGCAACAAGACGTTAACAAACAACTGCAAAATTTGGCGATGAGCAACGCCAATTTTGAGGTCGCACTTATCGCCCTAGAAGAACCCAGCAGTAAAGGCAGCGAAGAAATAGAATTTTTAATTGCCACCAACCCAGGTCAAGAACCTAAGCCACTGGGCAAAATTGCCTCTGGTGGTGAATTATCTAGAATCAGCTTAGCGATTCAAGTTGTAACGGCCCAAACCAGCGCGGCTTCAAGCTTAGTCTTTGACGAAGTTGATGTCGGCATCGGCGGCGCTACCGCCAATGTGGTTGGGCAGATGCTACGCCAGCTAGGAGAACGCTGCCAGGTACTATGCGTTACCCATTTGCCACAGGTGGCCAGCAAGGCCCATCAGCATTTACAAGTTGTAAAAACCACCGATAAAGCCGGTGCGGCTTCTTCCTTAAGCAAACTCGCCGAGGATGAAAGAGTTTCCGAGATTGCTCGAATGCTAGGAGGAGAAGCGGGAAGTGAGCAAGCTGTAGCTCACGCCAAAGAAATGCTATCCGTTGTGCACTAATAATCTTACAACACGATCGACAGTCACAAAAAAGCCCGGTATTAACCGGGCTTTTTTGTGACTGATTTGTACTGAATCAATTTCGATTAAGAATTCGCTTCAGTCTCACCATCAGCGGCTTGCATATCACGAATCTCAGCATACTGATTTGGATCTAAATACATGAGTTTTACAGCAATGCCCAATTTACGCTCACGTTCTTTTACCGGTTCTACCGCCATCACCATCACGTTATAACGACCATCTTGCTCAGTCACACCTGGCAAATGAATCAAAGCACTGCCCGTGCCCTCTTCCGTTAAAATATTTAGGTCGTCTTTGGCATCTAAAGTTTGGCCAATCAAACTGATCGTGGCTCGTACAGAAGCTTCGAACGAAGGGAAGTTAAATGGGCCACGAAACTCACTGTAATCCAACTTTATCTTCATTGGCAGATCAAGTTTTTCTTCAACACCTGTATCTTTATGGGTAACCGTTAAAGTCAGGGTTCCCACATTCAAGCCCTTACCTGACTTTAGATCTTTAAGTGCCATCTTGGCCTTATCTTTAGCTTGCACCACAAATGTTTGATACAAAATCCGGCAAGCCAGGTCACTTATTTGAACCAAGTTCAGTTGAAAATTGCGAGCCGGGGCCGCTGATTTTTGTTCTTCTGCCATAACAATCTGCTCTAATTCACTTCTTTGCTAGGTTTTACTCAGCTGCCTTCAGCTACCTTAAGTAAAGCCATAAAACCAAAAATGGGGCCTCAATCGCCCCATTTTTCTCAAACCAAGGCCTTCAATTAATCCTTTGGTTTAACATACAACACTAAGCTGTGGCCAACAATCTCATAGCCATGCTCTTCAGCAATTATATCTTGAAGGCGCTCAATCTCTTCGTTGTGGAACTCTATCACTGTGCCGGTGTCCGTACAAACCATGTGGTCATGATGATCACCACGAGCCAATTCAAACACTGAGTGACCGCCATCAAAATTATGACGAACTACCAAACCTGCGCCCTCAAACTGAGTGAGAACTCGGTATACAGTGGCCAAGCCAACGTCTTCTCCCGCTTCCATAAGCGACTTATAGACGTCTTCAGCGCTCATGTGATGCTGTTCCGAGGATTCAAGAATTTGCAGGATTTTAACCCTAGGCAAGGTTACTTTTAGTCCAGCCTTGCGTAATTCCTGGTTTTCAACAGCCATTTTTCCCCCAAGAGTCTTCTCAGTATTGAATAAGTTCAGGTATTATCTCCTATTAGTCTAACGAAGTGGAAGCCCTTCATGCAAAAAGCAGTAAAGCTCAGTTTCGCAGCCGCCTGTCTGGTCTTAGTCAGCGCCTGTTCATACCTTAAATTTCCTGGGGTTTATAGCCTCGATATCCAGCAGGGTAATATCATTACTCAGGATATGGTTGATCAGTTAAAACCCGGCATGACCAAGCGCCAAGTACGCTTTGTTCTAGGTACCCCATTGATTGCCGATACCTTTACACCAGACCGTTGGGACTACTACTACAGCTTAAAAGACGCTAAAGGTAAGGTGACTAAGGAACGACTCACTGTATTCTTTGAAGAAGATAAGTTGGCACGCTTCTCTGGTGATTTCCGCGCGGATGGTGCTGGAAGCTAGGCAGTACTGAGAATTAGTCGCACTGGGAATTAATGACACTCTCAGTTTAGCTGACAAACTGACGGGCGAAGCAAATCTCATTTTTGAGAGGCGCTTCGCAAAGTTGCTTCCTAAATCAAGCCGCCTCTCATTAAGTCGCTAAATTATTCAGCTGCTTTTGCCGCTCGTCGTCTACGAACCTCTTTAGGGTCTGCAATAAGCGGGCGGTAAATCTCTACCCTATCCCCTTCCTTAAGTTGATGCTCATGGGCTTTTAACAAACCTTTTGTGCCCAAGCTTTGGCCAAATATGCCCATCTTAGCGCTATCGGGGTCAATCTCTGGAAAGATCTCACTGATGCCAGACTTCTTCACGGCCTGCAAAGCGGTCGTGCCGGGTTCCACCAATAGAGATACAATCTTTTGTTTATCCGCTAAGGCATAAGCCACTTCAACGGAAATAGTTTCAATATCACTCATCGTTACATCTAACTCTTTCTTTTTGAGTCACTTGAGCCACATGACTGGCTCGCAATAGTTACGTCACAACATAAATTGCAAACTAATAGCTCGCAAACTATAAGCTTATAGTTTACTCGGTCCATACACTTGCTCGGCCCTTTGACATAGAGCCGCCACCTGTTGATTGGCTGATTTTTCAAATAGCTTTCCAGCGGCTAATTTTAGCACGGCATTATCAAAGCCAAATCGTAAACTCAGTTCCACTTTGCATGCATTTTCTGCCAGCGGAATAAATCGCCACTCACCCGACAACTCAGAAAACGGGCCCGCTACTAAACTCATTAACATCTTGCCCGGTCGCTCTAAAACATTGCGAGTAGTAAACTGCTGCTTAATACCTGCCTGGGAAAGATACAAACTGGCCTCTACAAAATCTTCACCCTGCTGATGAATTTCTGCCGCCACACAGCCAGGCATAAATTGCGGGTAGGATTCGATATCCCCAACTAGCTCAAACATTTGCTCTTGGGAATAAGCCACTAGGGCACTACGCTCAATTTCAGTGGCCATTTATACGTCCATTAACTAAATACACTAGGCTGCTACTTATCGATTAAAAAGAACTTATTAAAAATGGAGAATCCTTAGCGACCACTATTTTGACAATCAATTCAGCCAACCCTGCAACATAGGCATAATAAAAATCGCATAGATCAATAGAGGCGCGCCGTATTTTAACAAGAACAACCATGCTTGGAAGCGCCATTTTGAATCCTGCTGAAAGGCTTCGCGAGCTTTCTCGATTGGCAGCAACCAACCAACAATAACCGCCATAATCATTCCCACAATTGGCATCAGGGCATTTGCCGTCACATAATCCAATAGCTGCGAAAAGTTCATGCCATCTAAGAGCTCGACTTGCTGCCATTGATTGAATGACATTACGACACCCAGGCCAATGGTCCAGCAAACCGTACCTGCAAAAATAGCGCCTTGATAGCGTGGCCAACCACGATCAACCATATGAGCCACCAATGGCTCCATTAGCGGCACCATAGAACTTAAAGCAACGGCAACAACGACGATATAAAACCAATTTGCTAATGAGAAACCGCCTTCCAAGGAGCCAAATACTGCAGGCAAAGACACAAACAAAGACTCCGGCCCCGCTGCTGGTGCCTGCTCAGGTATCGACATCAACAAAGGCAAAGCAACTAGACCTGCCAAAACAGCAATAAGCAGATCTAGGGCACTAATACGCAGCACTAAACGCCCCATCTGGCTATTCTTTGGTAAATAGCCGCTGTAGGTCATCATAACGCCCAGGCCCACCCCCAAAGTGAGGAAGCCATGACCTAGTGCTAATAGAAGTGAATTCCAACTGAAGTCTTCTGGCCTAAAGGAGAACATCCAAGCGAGGGCATAACTAAAATCATCCAATGAGGACAACTGCATCACCAAGAGCAGCATAATGATAAACATGCCCGGCACCAGTATCTTCAGAACCCATGCCAAAACCCTTATACCTGCCGCGACCAAAAGTACGGCCGCCAGCATCAAGGCCGAATGCCAAGCCAGCATCGATGTCTGATCGAGCAAAAATCGGTCAAATTCAGCTTTACTGGTTGCAAAGCTAATTCCTTCAAAGCGATGCTCTAGGCTCATGTTTAGGTATTCCAGCCCCCAGCCACCCATTACGCTGTATATCGGTAAAATCAAAAGGCTCGCCGCAATAACCAGATAACCGACTAATCGCCACATACTCGATATGCCCGACAAGCGACTGACATTGGCCACCGCCAATACTGGGTTGCCACGCCCCAAGCGGCCGATCAAGACCTCAGCCAGCATAATAGGCACGGCTAGGACGATGACACAGAGCAGGTAAACCAATAGGAACAGGCCGCCGCCGTGCTCTCCCACCAAATAAGGGAAACGCCAGAGATTAATTAAGCTTACCGCTGCACCTGTCGCCCCCCAAACAAAGGGCCAATAGCCTAGCCAGCGAGTCTCCGTTTCAGCGGGAACCTCAGTGGGGTGATGCGCAACTGTATTTTCATGAACCTTATCCATAGTCGAAATGCTACCACTAGCCTCGAGATCCAGCTATAAGCGTGACGCATAATCCTAGGTTTTCCGAACACTTACCTTTATAATCCGCCGCCATGGCAAAGAAGCAAAAGAAAACCAGTCCCAATACCATCGCTCAAAATAAACGCGCCCGATTCGACTATCACATCAGTGATACAGTTGAGGCTGGCCTAGAGCTTATGGGCTGGGAAGTTAAAAGTCTGCGCGAAGGCAAAGGCCAACTCACCGACAGCTATGTGTTTTTCAAAAACGGCGAAGCATTTTTATTAAATGCCCAGATTCAGCCACTGATCAGCGCATCAACTCACTTTGTAACCGAGCCCACCCGCTCTAGAAGATTGCTGCTGCACAAAAAAGAGATCGCCAAATTGCGCCAAGCCGCCGAGCAGCAGGGTTATAGTGTGATCGCACTTTCTCTTTACTGGAAAAACCACCTGGTGAAATGCCAGATCGGATTAGGCAAAGGTAAGCAGCAACACGATAAGCGTGAAACGGAAAAACAGCGCGATTGGAACCGTCAAAAGCAACGTTTGATGCAGACCAAATAGCATCCCATTAGAAATATTGCCAATTTCCGGCTTTTTAGCCAATTTCTCGCATCATTCTTCAAATTACGGCAAAATCAGCTTGTACCGAGTATGATTTGCCGTCTTTCAAGAACAAGAACGCGGCAGCGTCTACCCAACTAGAATAATGAGACGTAGATTATGAGCAGCCCTAGGGGACAATTCTCTTCCAAAACTGGATTTATCATGGCCGCCGCCGGCTCCGCCGTAGGCCTAGGTAATATCTGGGGTTTTCCAACCCAAACCGCAAGCAATGGTGGCGCCGCCTTTGTATTAGCTTACTTAGTGCTGGCATTCTGCTTGGCCTACCCTGCCTTAATGGCCGAGCTAACATTAGGCCGACACTCACGTTCCAACACTGTTGATGGCCTGGCTTCTGTAGCAGCTAACCCTATAAGCAAATTCTTTGGTCGCTTTGTAGGCTGGTATGGCATTGTAGTGGCCAGCCTAATTTTAAGCTTCTATACCATTATTGCCGGTTGGATGGTGGCCTACCTCTTCGCCCCAGTTACCGATATGCTGAGCATGGAGGCCGCGACCAGCTGGCTTAGCGAACAGAGCAACAGTCGCAACCTAATCTTCGGCGGCTTATTTGCCGGCCTTACGATGGCGATTATCGCCAGCGGCGTTGAATCAGGTATTGAACGCTGGTCTAGCCGCTTAATGCCCGCACTGATTATCTTGCTGATCCTGCTGATCGTTTATGTACTGATGCAAGAAGGCGCTGCCGAGGGTTTAAAACTCTATTTATTACCAGACCTTAGTCAGCTATCTGATCCGCAACTGATCGTTAACGCTATGGGGCAGGCTTTCTTCTCGCTCTCTTTAGGTGTTGGCACTATGATGATCTACGGCTCTTATCTGAGCAAAGATGACAGCCTGCCTCGCCTAGGCGCTATTGTGACTACCGTGGATGTGGGTATCGCCTTTACTGCTGGTTTACTGATTATTCCCGCCATGTTTGTTGCGCAACACCATGGCGCTACTATCTACAGTGAAAGCGGCGAGCTACTGGCAGGCCCTGACTTGATTTTCCAGGTGCTACCAGTGCTATTTGATTCCATGGGAGCTGCTGGCCCTTGGGTAGCTATCGCCTTCTTCGGCCTGATGACTATTGCCTCGCTTACCTCATCCATCTCAATGCTTGAAGTTCCTGTAGCCAGAGCGGTGGAGCGAAGTAATGCTTCTCGCCCAGTGGTCACAATGATTATTGGTGGAATTATTTTTGCGGTTAGCGCCGTGATTATTTTGAATTTTGCTAGCCTATTTGGCCTAGTCGTGGATTTCACCACCAAGTACAGCCAGCCAATTCTTGGCATTTTACTGTGTATTTTTGCTGGCTGGATTATGCATCGCGACCGCTTGCTAGCCGAACTCAAAGAAGGTCATGAAGATATTGAAGATAGCCTGTTCTGGAAGATATGGCCGATCTATGTACGTTTCTTCTGCCCAGCGCTAATTTTACTAAGCTTCTGGCAGAGCCTATAGGCCTGCCATCTCATGCTACTAGCCACTTAAAGCTACCATCTATATAAAGCGACTATCATGGAGCTGATCGACAGTCATTGCCACCTGGACTTTCCTGAGTTCAGTAATGTCGATCAGCTCTGGCAGCAATGCCAAGAACACCATATTTCCCAGCTCATCATCCCTGCCACCGAGCCTAGGCAATGGCCCAAAATCCAAGCCTTGTGTAATAAATTCGATGGCTGTTATTGGGCAGCCGGTTTACATCCTTGGTGGGTCGATGAGGAAAACTTCCACACGCTGAAAAAAGAGCTTGAGCAAGCCTTGCAAGATCCGAACTGTATCGCGATTGGTGAGTGCGGCTTAGATGGCAGCAAAGGTATCACACCACTGCATATCGAAGCTCTGCAGTGGCAGCTACAGCAGGCCAGGGAGCGCAACTTACCCGTTATTCTGCATGCCCACAAAGCACAACAAGAACTGCTCCCACTTCTCAAACAGCAGCAACCTCTGTGTGGAGTTGTGCATGGCTTCAGCGGCAGTATTGAGCTTGCCCAAAACTACATCGACCAAGGCATGTTGATTGGAATTGGCGGCAGCATCAGCTATCCACGGGCACAAAAGACTCGCCGTATGGCTAGCAAGCTGCAGCTATCTAAAATTGTACTGGAAACCGACGCCCCCTCTATGCCCTTATTTGGCAAGCAAGGTCAGAGTAATAGCCCACTACATCTATTGGAAATAGCCCAGTGCCTAGCCGATCTGCGCCAGCAAGATATTCATCATATTGCTGAGCAAAGCAGCGCTAACAGCCGTGCATTGTTTGGCCTTAAATAATCCAGCGAATCTGTGAGACAATTGCGCTTTAACTCAAGCCAAGCGCGAGAATAAGACCTGCAGCAGCTATGAAGACAAGAGATTTTGACCCGCAAACTTTTAAAAGCCACTTCCCTGCCCTTCGCGATGAATCCATTCATTACTTAGATAATGCTGCAACCACCCAAAAGCCCAGCTCGGTTATTGAGGCAATCTCCGCCTATTATTCATCTACCATTGGCAATGCCCATCGCGGCAGTCACCGTTTTAGTCGAGTCGCGACAGAGACCATAGAAAGCTGTCGTCACCATTGTGCAGAATTTATTAACGCTGAAAATGCTAACAATATCGTCTTCACCCAAAGTTGCACAGCCGCACTAAACACTTTGGCCAAAGGCTTGGCAGCAAAGTTGCAAGCGGGCGATGAAATTGTTCTCTCCTTGCTAGAACATCATGCCAATTTAATTCCATGGCAGGAGATAGCCCTGCAAAAACAACTGACGCTAAAATTCCTACCTATTAAAAATGGTCAGCTGGATTGGCAAGCGGCAAAGCAGCTGATTAGCGAAAAAACTCGCATTGTCAGCGTCACCGCCTGTTCGAATACCATGGGCTGCAGTAGCCAACTTGGCGAATTGAAAAAACTTCTGCCCGAACATTGCACCTTTATTGTAGATGCGGCGCAGGCCATTGCACATCAACAGATTGATGTACAAGAATTAGAATGTGACTTCCTCTGTTTTTCTGCCCATAAAATGTTTGGCCCCGAAGGACTGGGGATTCTCTATGGCAAACAAGAAAGGCTTAATGAACTCCCCCCTTTGCTCAGCGGTGGTGGAATGATTCAGCAAGTCAGCCTGCAAAATAGCAGCTATTTAAATGCCCCCCATCGTTTTGAAGCTGGCAGCCCAGCAACTGCCAATGTCGCTGCGTTTGATGCTGCGCTGCAGTTCTTTCAGCAGTGGCCGCTTGTACACATGCAACAACACATTAAGGCTCTATGCGAGCAAGCCCATCAAAAATTATCTGATTTCTCAGAGCTTACGCTTTTTAGTCAGCCAGATAATCCGGCGGCGATCATTTGCTTTAGCCTGCAGCAACAAGAACTTAATATTGAGCTGGCTGATTATCTCGACCAACATGGCATTGCTGTACGTCATGGGCATCATTGCACCCAACCATTGCTTCAAGAGCTAGGGCAAAGCAGCTTATTGCGCGCCTCGATCGCCCCTTACAACAAGCTTAACGACATCGAAGCTTTAGTAAATGCCTGCGCTGAATTTTTTAGTGCTCAAGAACAAATTAAAAACGAAGACAAGCCTAGCTCGAATGAACTCGACGCTAAGCGTGCGGCAGAAATCAAACAGGCAAAAAGCTGGCAGCAGCGACAGAAGCAGTTAATCCTCTGGGGTAAACAGGTAAGCACTAAAAAAGATATTCAACAAACCCACTTATTAATTCCTGGCTGCGAATCAGCCTTGTGGCTAGAAGCAAAGCAACATAATGGGCGTTGGCATTTTCGTCACGACAGTGATGCCCGCCTGATCAGAGGGATTAGCGCCCTTATATTAAGTTGGGTAGAAGGCGCCAGTAGCCAAGAAATTGCTGACTTTGATTTCACTAAAGCGATCGATGAGCTACAGCTTAAAAATTATCTCAGCCCATCTCGTAGCAACGGCGTTTACAGTTTAGTTGAGCATCTTCAAAAATTAGCAAATAGCTAAAACTTCTAACATTATTGGACACGCTCTAGGTAGCGCTCAATTGCTCGGGTGGCCGCATGCATGGCAAAAACCGAAGTCACCATGGTAATAGAGCCAAATCCACCACTGCAATCCAAGCCCTGCCCGGCATCTTGCTTCGGCTTTTGCTCGGTAAAACCTCCCTCACCATCCGGGTATCGCATCTGCTCGGGTGAATATACCGCCTCGACAGAGAAAACCCGCTTGGGGTTGCGCGGGAAACCGTATTGCTGGCGGAGTATTTTTCTAACTCTGGCAAGCAGCGGATCTTTGATGGTTTTGCTTAAATCCCCGCTGATTACTCGTGCAGGGTTGACCTTGCCACCCGCACTGCCCAAAGTGATCACCTGTTGCTTATGGGAACGGCAATGCGCAATCAGGGCAGCTTTTACCTTACCCGAATCGATTGCATCTATAACGACATCAATATCTTGGCCAACAAGCTCAGTAATATTATCTTGATCTAAAAAGTCATCGATGCAGTTTACGCGGATATCGGGGTTAATATCTTTTAGCCGAGCCGACATTAAATCAATTTTGCTTTGACCAATCGTACTCTGCAAAGCATGCACCTGGCGATTGATATTGCTGACACAAACTTCATCCATATCAACAAGGCTAATTTCACCCACCCCGCTGCGCGCCAAAGCCTCTGCCAGCCAACTTCCCACACCGCCAATGCCTATGACCATCATATGGGCGGAAGCCAGCTGAATCAGGCTATTATCGCCATATAAACGAGCGATGCCGGAAAAGCGTTGGCGGTAGGATTCACTGAGCATAAGATTTCCAATTGAAGGGCCGCTAAAACGGCGCAAGTTTACTCAATTAATGCCTTCAGCTCTAGACGAATTCAGAAGGATTAACAGCTATCTTCCTAGCTTCTCCGCCCGCGTGAACAAGTAAGCCAAGCACAACTTTTGTCGCAAATTAGCTCCAAGCTTCTATATGCCAACATTCAAAGTCGAATTAGCTGCAGAGCGCGCCAAAATTTTGGCTATACAAAATGTTAGCTGGTTCACAAAGGGCAACAGTTCCGTGACCAGTTGTCGCCCAGTCAATAAAAAATAAATCTACTTTTTGGGCTATATTATTTTTAATATCAAAGACTTATATACACACTCAACATTCAACTATAGAGTGATTGAAACTTGACGCTTCCGCGGAGATGAGTGAAGCTATAGGTGTTTTTTGACGCCAATATCCTTATTTTTACAGGGGTTTGAAGGGAAAATCCGATATTTGGCAGCAAAAGTTAAATTTAAGCCTGCGGATTTGTCAGCCAATAAAGAGAGCCTATTGAAGGGCCTGGCTAACAAATAAATTTATCGGTCAGCGGGATGCTGACTTAACGAGCTAAAGAAGCAATGACTATGCGACTTAACTATCTAAAGCTACCTCAAATAGGGACATCTGTGGTTTTGCTAGCGGCATCAGGGAAACGCATCGAGCTACACATTAAACCTGTAGAAGATGGCCTGTACTCCTTAATAGCCTTAGGGGGCATCAGCGATGAGCAGCCACATAAAGTAAAAAGCCAAGGCCCTTATCACCGCTGCCAACAAGCTTTAGGGGCAGCCAATGCCATTATTAATGCGCTAATAAGCCGCGGATACTGCGTATCTGAAACCGTTGCACAATGGCAAATCCCAGCTCAACGACAGCTCCGTAAAATTCGTGACAAGCGCCGCCAAAATGCAGTGAGCTATACCGTAGAGCCGGTTTAAGCCTAACTGCAATAGAAAACAAAAAAGCTCGCTGATTTCGCGAGCTTTTTTATGGGTTCTGGTTTTTCAACAAGCGTAAACTGCTATTCGCTACTAGGCAGCCCTCTGGCCAATAACCCTGCGGCTAGCAACATGGCAGCAGAGGCCAATAAGCAAGCCGCTAAGCCAAAGCTGGCAAAGATCCACCCCGACAGGATCGTCCCAAGCAACCTACCCAGCGCATTCGACATATAATAAAAACCTACATCTAAAGACGCACCGTCAGCACGCGCATAGGCAACCACTAAATAACTATGGTAAGCCGAATTAATCGCAAAAATTCCGGCAAAGGCAAGCAAGCCCAACAACAGTAACATCTGCGACAGTGCAATATTATCCGCCGCTAAAAATAATAATGGCAATGCGATAGCAAAGCTTAGAGTAGCCAATAGCACAGCCCAAAAACACAGTTTGGAAGCCGCATCTTGCTGTTTTAGTAACTGCGGCACAAAACCTTGAACCGCACCATAAATGATAATCCAAGCGGCTAAAAACGCACCGACCGCCGAATGCTCCCAGCCAAAATATTGGGCAAGCGAAACCGGTAGAGCCACAACAAACCAAACATCCCTAGCAGCAAACAAAAATAATCTGGCGGCAGAAAGCTGATTTAGGGCAGAGCTATTTGAGAAGAGCTCTGTAAATTTCGCCTTATACTTGCTGCGACCTAGCTGCTTGTCGAGCAACAGTAAGCTTGCCACTAAAGCGATTAACAACAATCCCATTAGCAACAACAAAGCTTGCTGGAAGCCCCAATATTGATAGAGCGCAGCCCCCACAAAAAAACCAAGTCCTTTCAAACTGTTTTTAGAACCAGTTAGCCGTGCCACCCACCGGAATAATTGATCTTGGGGTACCAAGTTTTTAATGGCGCTCTTTGCGCTCATCTTGTTTAAATCTTTGGCAATACCAGAGCCAGCTTGAGCCATCATTACCCAAGCCACACTCAGCATATCTGCTGGCACCAGCAATAAACCCAGCGCACAAATTTGCAATAGCAAACCCAAATTCATGGTTTGATTTAAACCGATTCGCGCACCTAGCCAGCCACCAAATAAATTGGTGAACACACCGCAAAGCTCATATAACACAAATAAACTGGCAATCGCTAGAGCACCAAAACCCTGCTGATGAAAGTACCAAAGCACTAACATTCGCAATGCACCATCAGTGATGGTAAAAGCCCAGTAGTTCGCACAGATCAGAGCATATTGGCGGATGCCGCTATTCATCTTTCTAGCCTCGAAAAGTCCCAGTAAAGCAACGCAAAAACAATTGATTAGCAGTGCTGGGCAAGCATCTTAGCAAGCTCGGCACTACGATTCGCATAACCCCACTCATTGTCATACCAAGCGTAGATTTTCACATGTCGAGAATTAATGACTCGAGTACTTAAGGCATCGATAATGCTGGAACGCGGGTCGGTTTTAAAATCCACCGACACCAATGGTCGTGTTTCGTAGCCCAAAACGCCGCTTAGATGGGTTTGGCTGGCAAGCTTTAATTGCTCATTAACTTCTTCCGCCGTTGTATCTTTAGCCAGCTCAAAGACACAATCCGTTAAGGAGGCGTTGGCCAAAGGCACTCTCACTGCGTGGCCATCTAAGCGCCCTTTTAATTCAGGAAAGATTTCCATAATAGCTGTTGCTGAGCCTGTACTGGTAGGAATCAAACTCTGTCCACAGGCGCGAGCCCGGCGCAGATCTTTATGCGCCTGATCTAAAATACTTTGAGTGTTGGTAATATCATGGATGGTGGTAAAGCTGCCATGCACAATTCCGAAAGATTCATTAATAACTTTTACGACCGGCGCCAGGCAATTGGTGGTACAAGAAGCCGCAGTGACAATGCGGTGCTTAGCTGGATCAAATAAATGATCATTTACACCCAATACGGTATCTAGTACCCCTGGCTCCTTAACCGGCGCCGTAACCAAAACCCGCTTCACCCCTTGATCAAAGTAAGCTTGTAGGCTGGCCTGGCTCTTAAATTTTCCAGAGGCTTCAATAACGAGATCACAAGACGACCAATCAACGGCCTCAATTGACTTCTGACGAGTAAAGACCACCTGATGCTGGCCTAACAACAAGGATTGTTCTTGGGCCACACAGTTACCATCAAAGCTTCCGTGGACAGAATCAAAATTCATCAAGTGCGCAAAACATTCTGCATCACCGGCAGGATCATTAATCTGTACGAACTCAAACTCTGGCCATTGCCAGGCAGCGCGCAACACTAGCCGCCCCATACGCCCAAAGCCGTTGATTCCCACTTTAACTGCCATCACTCATCCTCCGAAGCTAGATACATATGGGGCGCATTATATACGCCAAAACATATATTTAAAGCCCTAGATATGACAATTTGATGAATTTGCTACTAGGGCACCTCTGAACAATGCAGATTTGCTCAGGCTTCACGTCAATATCGTAATCGAGGCGCTGCTTTGAAGGCAGACTGGTCGCCTGTCGAAAAGGAGCAACGAAGAGTACGACATTGGCGTGAAGCGCGTCTAGTAGCTAAGCGCTTCCGAGCTCCGCTGAGCAAAACCTGCATTATTCAGAAGTGCCCTAGCCACCCATTGGCTAGCGGTAGGCCTCCCAACGCTTGCGGCGTAGGCAGTAATCTCTAGGGCTTTCAGTGCCTCGAATGAGGCCTCTTTCTATATCGCCAATGACGAACAAAGCCATCTTGGCATCTTCACGCTTAGCAGGCTCGTTAAGCTCTTCACGTAGCATTTTTTTTAGAGTCAGAAAGGGCAGCACACCTGGCTCGGTTAACTTGCCATGAAGATATTGATATTTCGAGCAGAAATGCTCATGGCCTGACTCACCACAGGACTGCAGCCCTAAAACGATCAGCAGCAAAATAACAGCGCGCGCCATAGCAAACTCCTGTTTACTTAATAGAAGGCCTTCAGCTCAGCTATCAATCACGAGCCAATGTCAACGATGCTGTAAGCATAGCAGTTAATCAATATTCTGCTGACTATGCAGAGGTCATCATGGCAACGAAAGGCGCTAATAGGAGATAAAACAAAGCTGCGATTAAAGCTGAAAAGGCCAAGACCTTGATTGGGCGGCGACGGGCATGTGACCACCAGCTTTCAACGGGTTGCTGACGTGCAGCCTCCGCGCGATAACGGTGATACTTTTCGAGATGTTCCTTAGCTTCTTCCAGTTGACTGTCGTCATGTAACCATATAGCCGCTAGAGAAATCCCCCAGTTGCCGCCACTGGTTTCATAATATTCAATACCTGCATCATCGAGCAATTGGCGTATTTCAATGATTTCATCTTCAGGCAGTTGATTTAGACGATAAAGCAGATGCGCCACGATAGTACTCGCAAAGAAGGCTGGGTTAACCCATGTAAGAAGGTGAGCAATGGCCAGCTATGCAGCTGGCCAATCTGTATTAGCTATTGGCCTGAGCGTCTTCGGCCTGAGCTTTCTTTAGATTCTGAATAAAGGTCAGGTTATTTTTGTAAACCTGAGTCACTTTTTCAATGCCAGACTCATGCAAATAGCCTTCATTGCCAGAAGTTGTATAAGTCGCATATACACCAGAAGCGCTCATCAGCGCTGCTGAGATGATCTGAACATCACCACCGTCATCTTTCAGTTTATTGGCCAACTCAATAAATTGAGAGGTGTAATTTGCATGAATTTCGCGTTGTTCATCAGGCAACTTCGCCATAGTTTTCTTCCCAAGTTTACGATCACACCGCTCAACAGCGGCTTGTTATTGATAATTACTTTCGCAGCAGGCCTACTATGCACTAGTCTGCACTTCAAGCAAGCTTAAGATCTGCATGGCTTGATCTCGATTTTCACCGCAGAAATCCACATCTGGCTGAAAGCCTCGACAGAAATCTGGGTAACCTTGCTGCCCCCAAATACGGCACTGCAAGCTCTCTGGATCTAAATTAGCACACAGCTCACCAGCAGCCTTGCCTGTAGGCATATTTGGCATGGCCTGCTTTATTGACGGAGCAATACAGCAAGCGCCACAAGATTCTCGACACTCCATAAACTGATTCTAGCACCTTTCGTGAAGCTTCCACACAAACTCTGCTAAATCCACTTATAGTGCCATTCGACTGCGACTTAGTAGCCCGCCGCCTGCCCGTCTTTACGGGTTTCAGAGGCGCCATAATACACGCCGCTTTCTAGGTCACGTAAAATGGCTTGATAGCCACCAAACGCCCCTAAGCTGTCGCGCAAAACATGGCCTCGCTTGGCCAACTCTCTGCGCACCGCTTGCCCGGTGCCTGATTCGAGGCTGACAAAGCCGCCATCCAGCATTATTTCACCGGTAGGCTGGCTCGAACCCGTATGCAAGATCCGCGGGGCATCACCTGCCTCTTGTAAGTTCATACCAAAATCCACTAGGTTCATGACAATCTGTGCGTGCATTTGAGGCTGAGTGGCCCCACCCATCACCCCAAAGCTCAACCATGGCTTGCCATCTTTGGTCACAAACGCTGGAATAATTGTGTGAAAGGGGCGCTTAGCAGGCGCATACTGATTAGGGTGACCATCAATAAAGTTAAAAAGCTCACCGCGATTTTGCAGTACAAAGCCTAGTTTTTCAGGGGTCATGCCAGAGCCCATACCACGAAAATTACTCTGAATAAGCGATACCATATTGCCAGCCTTATCGGCGGTGGTCATATAAATCGTATCGCCATCTACGGGACCTGCGTGATCACGCTTTGCCGCTTTTGCCATATTAATTGAAGGGCGCTGTTGATCGGCATAGTTTTTAGAAATAATTTTAGCAACAGGAATATCACTAAAATCTGGGTCGGCATAGAACTTTGCTCTATCAGCGAACGCTATCTTTTTAGCCTCAACAAAGGCATGAATATAATCCACCGAGCCAAAGCCCATGGCCTTTACATCAAAGCCTTCCATCAGGTTTAAAATATGTAGGGCGGCGATACCTTGACCATTTGGCGGCAACTCCCAAACATCATAACCACGATAATTACTGCTCACGGGCTCAATCCAGTCACTGCGATGATCGGCCAAATCTTGGTAGCTTAAAAAGCCGCCATTGGCTTTCATATAGCGATCAATCTCGCGGGCAATATCACCTTTATAGAAAGCGTCGCGACCTTCATTAGCAATTTTCTCTAAGGTATTGGCCAGTGCCGAATTGCGAAATATTTCACCTTTAAGCGGCATACGCCCATTGGGCATGTACACTTCTTTGAAGCCTGGGTACTTGGCTCGTGCTGAAATACTTCTATCTAAGTAATAAGCAATTAACTCTGATACTGGAAATCCATTTCGCGCATAATCGATAGTAGGTTGCAACAAGTTTGCCATGGGTAACTTGCCAAACTTCTGGTGCATTTCAAACCAACCATCTACCGCCCCAGGAACTGAAACAGGTAATGGCCCATAAGCTGGAATCTTATCGCCCTGTGATTTTAAGTAATCCAAGCTCAATGATTGCGGGGAGCGACCTGAGGCATTTAAACCATATAACTTTTGAGTCTTCGCATCCCAGATAATGGCAAATAAATCGCCTCCTATGCCATTCCCGGTTGGCTCAACTAGACCTAAAACCGCATTAGCTGCAATGGCGGCATCTACAGCATTCCCACCGGCCTTCAATATATCCAAAGCTACCTGTGTTGCTAAAGGCTGAGATGTTGCCGCCATACCATTTTGGGCGATTACTTCTGAGCGCGAAGCGAACTCTGAACCGGTAATACGATCGTAAGCCTGTACGAATGAAGCGGAAGAACACAACAAAGTCGTAAGGCAAAGGAACAGCTTTTTCATGGCACACCTTTATTTATTATGGAATGTTTTTAACTAGGGGTACTTCTGGTATAGGGCTGGGAACCCACTTTGCAAAGCAAGGGCCTGTAAAACAAGGGCCAGCCATTCGCAGCCAGAGAGACGTAAAGCGTGGTCTAAGATTTTAGACCCAGAATCAAGATTCTCTCTCTTGCAGCCAAACTGAAACGATAAGGAGCGCAGTAACCGTAATAAAAACCACCGCGCCCTATCGCAAAAAAATCTCTGCTTAACGGATATAGGCCGTTTTAAACCTTGGCCAATTCTTTGCGCATATTATCAATAGCAACGCGATAGTCTTCTTTGCCAAAAATAGCAGAACCTGCAACAAAGGTATCAGCGCCAGCTTTGGCGATCTCGTAGATATTATCAGCTGTTACGCCACCATCAATTTCAAGGCGAATCGAAGCCCCACTATTAGCTTCGATCTCATCAATCATACGACGAGCTTCGCGCAATTTATCCAAGGTATAGGGAATAAACTTCTGGCCACCGTAGCCGGGGTTTACTGACATCAACAACAACATATCCAATTGCGGTAATACATGGCGGACAGCATCAATGGGGGTAGCAGGGTTCAACACCAAGCCCGCTTTACAGCCCTTTTGCTTAATAAGCTGTATGGAGCGATCCACATGGCGTGACGCTTCCGGGTGAAAGGTAATGTAATCGGCGCCTGCATCAGCAAACATGGAGATCATGTCATCTACCGGCTCCACCATTAAATGTACATCGATTGGGGCACTAATGCCGTACTTTCGCAATGCCTGACACACCATTGGGCCAATGGTCAGGTTGGGCACATAGTGATTATCCATCACATCAAAATGAACAATATCGGCACCGCTGTCCAATACGGTTTGAACCTCTTCACCAAGACGGGCGAAGTCCGCTGCGAGTATAGATGGGGCTATTTTGAAGTCTTTCATGGCTATTTTAAGAATCCAGGCTAAATCAAAGGCGCTATTGTAGCTTGCAGCCGCAGAACTGTCACAAGCCGCTATAATAAAGCCACGGCTTTTCGCCGATACAAGGTTGAATACCAACAATGATTAAATAATGGGCTCTTTTAGCATTATGACTCTTACCACAGACCTTTTTCGTAAGGCTTTACTCTGCCTGCTACTCAGCAGCCCTTTTCCGACTTGGGCCCAAGAGGACACACAAACAGAACCAGAGCCACAAGCCGAACAAAACGGTGGTGAGCAGTCCTCTCCTGCACCAGCACCACCCTCTTCCGCAATAGAACGCCCTAAACTGGATAAACAGCATATCGCCATGCAGTCCATGGCAGCCCTAGCCCAAGAAAGTGACCCAGACACTGTTTTGTGGCTAGGTGAGGGGATGGATAGCTTTTTGGCGATATACCAAGCGGCTTGGCAGCCCGTACCCAATGGCGCGGTCATCATACTGCATGCCGACGGACAACACGCCCTGTGGCCAGAAACAACTAAGGTACTGAGCGAAAACTTAGCCAAGCACGGCTGGACAAGCCTATCTATCAGCTTACCTGAAGCTCTAACAGCAAGCGTTCCGCAAAGGCAATACACAGCGATTAATAGCGCAGAGGAAGCCGATAAAACACCAACAGAGATGGCTGATACAGCAGCCTCCAATGTGGCACAAGCAACACCAGAAAACACCACAGCTAATGCTGAGGCCACAATGGCAGAAGAGAGCACGCTGACTGAAGCGGAATCCGTAAACATGAGTGTCGACCCGGAAGCCCAGGCTTTCGAGCGCATTATGCAAAGCTATGACTACCTACGTCAGCAAGGTCTGCTAAATATAGCCATCATTTGCGAAGGCAGTGCTGCGGTGCGGGCTATTAAAATGATATCCGCAATTCCGCTACCACCACCCAGTAACCCACAAGCCCGAGTCGCAAATCCAGTCGCCGCACTGGTTAGCATTAATGCAAAACACAGCCTACCGCGCGAAACTGATTTCAAACTGCCCACTGCTCTGGCTGAGTTGAATATTTCTGTACTGGATATTTATTTCGATGATAGCGAGCACAGCAAGCGAAATGCCGAAAAACGCAAAGCCGAGGCCACACGAGCCGGCCTAGCGGTTTATCGCCAGCAGCGCTTACCTTTAAATTCCAACAAATTGGCGCAGGGGGAAAACCCACTAAGCAAAAGAGTACGAGGCTTTTTAAACCGCTATGCCAGAGGACGAGCTAAAACCCTGCCTTAACATAAAACCTTGCTTCAAGAAGTTTTAAATAAACGAGATTTTTAATTTAGCTTAAATCGCGGCGCAGCTCTTCTAGGCGATCTACCGTGCCAATATCTCGCCAATCGCCATGATGCAGTTGAGCACTGAGCTTGTTTTGCGCTATCGCCAAATTAAAAACTTCACGCAATGGGAAGATCTTACGTCGCTCAGGATAATCAGCTACCAAAGTTGGCGACAGTAGCGCAATGCCTGCATAGGTATAACCCTCATCTCCAGCCTTACATTGGCGCACCTTGCCCTGCTCAAGACTAAAATCACCATGATTTTTAAAGGCCGGATTCGCAACAAAAAGTAAGCGCCCCAAATCTTCATCCAAAGGCCGGTTTAGCAACTCAATTAATGGAAAGTCACACCAAACATCGCCATTCACAAGTAGAAATGGCTCCTCACCCAATAAAGGTAAAGCGTGCGAGATGGCGCCCGCTGTTTCTAGGGGCTCGGGTTCTTCACTGTATTGAATACTGACGCCCAATTGAGATCCATCGCCAAGGGCCTGGATTATTTTATCTCCAAGGTAGGCAACATTGATAATGATCTCAGTGATTCCCGCCAGTTTTAGGCGATCGATTTGATGCTCAATTAAACTCTTACCGGCGGCTATTAATAAAGGCTTGGGGGTGTGCAGTGTCAAAGGCTGCATGCGTGTCCCCTTGCCCGCCGCTAAGATCATCGCTTTCATAGATATTCCCTGGCAGCCTATCGTTTTACTTTCTTATCTTCTCAATAAAATTTAGGCGGTTATTTAGCGAGCCGCCCGGCTCAAATGTGCGCTTTGTTCACCGGCATGACGGAAATCCACATACCAATCCTGCAACTCACACAGTGGAATAATTTTGGTCTTAAACCAATCAGTAAAAACGGCAAACTGCGGATACTTCTCGGCCACTTCAATGGTATATCTAATCACTAAAGGCAAATCATTCAAGTAAGCGTGCTTTTGGTCGCGTAGAGCAAGGCGAGCGAAAATACCCAGAACTTTGATGTGACGCTGCAAGCCCATCAAATCAAAGTCACGCTCAAACTCGGCAAAACTCAAGTTTGCGCGCAAAGATTCCGGCATTTCATCCCAATGCTGCTGCAGAGCTTGCTGCACAATCTCCTTGGGCCAATACACATAACAATCTCTCAGCAGTGAAACCAAATCGTAAGTAATGGGTCCCCACACAGCATCTTGAAAATCGATGAGCGCCAACTCTTTATTGGCGAGCATAATATTGCGACTATGAAAATCACGATGCACTAGGCGCTGAGTTTGTCCTGTCGCACTTTCCAGCAATAATTGATAACAGTTTGCCAGCATGGTGGATTCTTCAGTACTCAGTTGATAGCCAAGTAATTCAGGTAAAAACCACTGTTGTAGCAGATCCATCTCGCGCTGAAGTACAGCCTCATCATATTGGGGCAAGGCTATGGAGTTATCCGTCATCTGCATATTGATCAACAGCTGAGATGAGCGTCCATAAAGAGCTAATACATTGTCTTTGGCTAAAATGTCGAATAAATGCTCGTTACCGAAGTCTTCCAGCAAGAAAAAGCCTAAATCGAGGTTTTTAGCGTAAATAGTCGGCGTATTTACCGATATTTCCTTAAGTTTCTCTGCCACCGCGATAAATTCATGATTCTTTTCAACTTCAGGCGGCGCATAGACAGCGATTAGATCACGGCCATCCATTTTAGGCTGGCCCGCCAAGCGAAAATAGCAACGAAAGCCAGCATCACCACCTAATGGCATCAGTTCGGGCTTTTCCTCGAATTGCAACTGCTGCTGCAGCCAATCGGCTAGCTGTGGGCGGATATCGAGGTTGGAATTTGGGGTGTTATCGGATGCTGACATACTGATCAAACTGCTGGAATTTGGCTGGGACTGTACCTGCCACATAGACAAATGCCAAGCTTGATATCAATCGCTCGAAATTTTTCTTCATCTTTTCCTCTCCAGAGGGCAATAATGCCGCTCTAGCAGTAGCCAGCATACGATAAGCCAAGTAGAATCGACGGTTTGCCAAAGCTGCTGATAAGCACATTCAGCGGCACTAAAAACAACAATATAATGCCGGCGAATATCTTATTTCCGGCCGCTTGTAGACAAGATAAATTGGGTTTCGAACTGCATGGCTAAAACTCGCCAATCATTTAGCGCAAGCGATAAGCGCTTTGCCACCCCTGTCCTTGGTCATAAATCAGCCCTAGCTGTCGCCATTGCCCTAATCAGCAGCGGAGCCTCCCACTGGGCAAGTGCTCAAGAAAACAGCCCGCTATGGGATTGCCAGGCAATCGATGGGAACTGGGCCTGTGAAGCAAAGCCTAACCCAGAGGCCTACCAACGCCCCCAACGCAGCAATGTATTTTTAGGTGGCAAGAAAGGCCCCGCAGGCAGCGCCGATGCCACCTCAGTGCACAGCTACCACCCATTGGATTGGGTGAATCAAGAACAGCTATCTGAAGAGCAGCGCCAAAAGCTAAGCCCCGGCTGTTGCGGGGCTTTTGTAGAGCCGATGCGCGAAGATGAAGAAGCCCAGCTTGACCCAGATAACGCGCCATTACGCCTCTCCGCCGATTCAACCGAAGCCATGCAGGAAACCAGCGCCACCTTGGAAGGTGACGTAAAGATGATTCAAGGCTATCGCCAACTTGAAGCCGATCGGGCAATGGTTGATCGCGGTACCAGCACAGCCGAGCTAGACGGCAATATCCGTCTACGCGAACCGGGCGTCCTTATTAAAGGCGATGCCATGGATATGGATATGGACACCGGCGAAGCTACAGTCCATAACGCGCAATACGTACTTCACCAGCAGGGAATTCATGGTAGCGCGGGCCAAATCAGCCGTCTGCAAGATAAAACCCTAGAGATGACCGAGGCCAGCTATTCTCAGTGTGAGCCTGAAGACCCATCTTGGATATTGGAAGGCGCAAGGGTTCATATCGACCCTAAGACCGAAGTCGGTACTGCTAGAGATATCGTTCTGCGAGTTAAAGGCGTACCAGTTTTTTACACGCCTTATCTGCAATTTCCTGTAGGTGATAAGCGTAAGTCCGGTTTATTGTTCCCTTCGATTAGCTCTGGCGATAGTGGTGGTATTGATTTAGCCGTACCTTATTACCTCAACCTTGCGCCAAATTACGATATGACGCTAACTCCGCGCTATATCAACGATCGCGGCTTTATGCTGGAAACCGAGCTACGTCATCTCAACCAGTATTTCGAAACAGAAGCGAATTTTGCCTACCTAGCCAAAGACGAAGGCGGCAATGACAAAGACAATCAGCGCCTAGTTAACGAAGGCATTATCAGCGAAGGGCAAGCTAGCCCCTATCTGGATGAAGATCGCTGGCTGGTCGGCATTGAGCAAAAAGGTCGCGGCCAGTCTTGGTACTCTCGCATCGACTACACCCAGGTAAGCGACCGCGATTACTTACGCGATCTTGATACCGCCAGCCTTTCGCTAAACAGCGTGAGTGATCTTCGCCAGCTGGCAATGGCAGGGTATCGCCTAAAGAATTGGGACATATCCGTAAAAGCCGAAAAATTCCAAACGATTGTCAATGGTCTAGAGTCACCTTATAAGCAATTGCCGACTATCCGAGCAATTGGTAATTATCAATGGGGCGATTTCAATGCGGAATTGTTAAATGAGTACAGCCGTTTTGACCACGGAGATAAAGACCGCAATAGCAATCGAATTATCGGTGATCGCGCTCGCTTAGATTACCGCTTGAGTTGGGACCAGCAATGGGCCTGGGGCTATATTCGCCCAATGATTGGAGCACGCGCACTTTCCTATCAACTCGACGATATCAACTTGAAAGACGGTGTTAACGAAAGTCCTAATGCAGCTGCTGCAATGGCCGGTTTTGATAGCACCATCTATTTCGAGCGCCAAGGCAATCTATTCGGTAAAAATTACAAGCAGACCTTTGAGCCACGCCTGTTCTATTTTTACAGCGACCACGCCGATCAAGATGAGTTTTATAACTTGACCTTAGGCGGCGCCGATATTGATTTTGACACCTCTGACGCTACTGTTGGCTACAGTCAACTCTTTAGAACCAGTCGCTTTGTAGGTGCTGACCGCATTGATGATGCTAATCAGCTTTCACTCGGCTTAACATCACGCTTCATCAATCAACGCAGCGGTGAAGAGTGGCTGCGCGTTAGCCTAGGGCAAATCTTCTACTTTGAAGATCGCCTAGTCTCCCTAAACGGTGAATTTGGTGATCTAAATAATGCCGAAGAGCTACGTCAGCAACTAACAGCCCAGCTTTCCTCTAGTAATATTGCAGAACGCATTAACGCGAGAAGACAGCTCGACAGGCTTGAGAGGCAAATCGGCAATCAGTCTGAATATGCATTTTTACTCAGCGGCAGCCTATCGCAAACCCTACGCTACGGCCTGGATTTAACCTGGCGACAGTACGATGACCGTTTAGAGCGAGGCAATGCCTACATCCGCTATATGGATGATGAAGCTAGAGTATTTAACTTAAGCTATCGCTATGATCGCAATTTTGGTCAATTAGATAGCAACGACTTTAATAACAACGGCATCAACAATGAGCTACTCGATAATGATATTGAGCAAGCCGATATCTCTTTTATTTGGCCGGTATCCGATAGCTGGAGCCTAATTGGCCGAGGCAACTACGATGTCACCAACAGCCGGGAACTTGAGACCTTGGCAGGGTTCGAATATAACAGCTGCTGCTACCGCATCCGCCTTGTAGGGCGCCGCTGGATTGATAACTTCTTGGCCACCCAAGGTACGCTTGTGGACCAGCAGGTGCAGGAAGACAGCGGTATCTTTTTTGAGATCCAACTTAAAGGCCTAGGTGGTACAGGTAAACGCTTAAGCAGCATTTTGAAAGATGCAATCTACGGCTATCAGCAACGCGAAGAAATGTTTGGGAACTAAGAACTATGATCAGCAATAAAACCGTAAAATCATTGATAGCTGGCCTAGGCTTGAGCCTTAGCGCAGGTGCCTTTGCCCAAACTATTGCACTCGACAAAGTAGTAGCCATTGTCGACAACGATGTGGTTATGGCCTCAGAGCTACAGCAGCAAATGGCGATGATCAGCAAACGCTTAGAAGCGCAGAATACTGAATTACCACCACAAGACGTACTGCGCGACCAAGTCTTAGAACACTTGATTCGAGAGCGCTTACAACTTCAAATGGGGCAGCGCGCTGGAGTTGAAATTAGCGAACAAGAGATCAATCAAGCAACTGGCCGTATGGCGGCAAGTGGCGGCCTAAATATGGAACAGTTCCAACAGCAGCTTTGGAGCGACGGCATGAGTATGGCGCAATTTAAAGAGCGCCTGCGCCGCGAAATGTTGATCAACCGCGTACAAAAAGGCAGCGTTAATCGCCGCATTCACGTCAGCGACCAAGAAATTGATAACTTCCTGGAATCCCAGGAAGGTAAGTTCTGGGTTTCGCCCGATTATCAGCTAGGCCATATTCTTATCAGCCTAAGCGCTGGCGCTGATGAAGAAACCGTTGATGACGCTAAAGCGAAAGCCGAAAGGCTTTATCAGCAATTAAATGACGGCGCCAACTTTAAGGAACTCGCGATCGCCAATTCGAACGGACAAATGGCACTGCAAGGTGGTGACCTAGGCTGGAGAAAAACTTCACAGCTACCCAGCTTGCTGGCTGAAGCCGTACCCAATATGAAAAAAGGCGATGTGAGCGAGCCTATTCGCAGTGATGCTGGGTTTCATATCCTAAAACTCTACAACCAACGTGGCGGCGAAGAGACTATCGTTGAACAATCTAAAGTTCGTCACATTTTAGTAAAGCCTTCCACGATCTTGAGTGATAAAGAAGCTTTCGAGAAAATCACCCATATTCGTGAAGAACTCGAAGCTGGCGCAGACTTCAATGAGTTAGCAAAAAACCACTCTGAAGATATTGGTTCAATGTTAAGTGGTGGTGATCTTGGCTGGTCTACCCCTGGTCAGTTTGTCCCCGAATTTGAAGCTACAATGAACGATATTGAAGTGGGTAAGGTTTCCGAGCCGTTTCGCAGTCAGTTCGGCTGGCACATCCTTAAAGTGGACGAACGTCGCCAGCAAGACTTTACCGATACTGTGATCCGTAATCAGGCGGCCAATATTATTCGCAAACGCCGCTTTGAAGAAGAGCTGCCAAATTGGCTGCAAGAGATTCGCGATGAGGCCTATGTAGAAGTTAAACTCAGCAAAATAGCTGCTAACTAAAGTTTAAAATGACAAAGCGCATTGCCATTACTCCGGGCGAGCCTGCAGGCATCGGCCCGGATTTACTTCTACAGCTGATTCAGCAAGCGCAGCAGCAACAATTAATTGCCCTAGCCTGCCCTAAGCTTCTACAAGCTAGGGCCGCTGAGCTAAACCTTAAACTCAAACTTGAGCCCTTTGATCCCAATACCAAAGCCTCCGCTAATCAAGCAACCCAGCTATTCTATCTGCCTCACGACTGCCCAAACTCTAAGGCCGGTAAGCTAGACCCATCAAACGCCGATTACGTCCTACAATGTTTAGATAGTGCTATCGAAGGCTGTCGCAATAATGTCTTTGATGCCATGGTTACTGGGCCTGTACACAAAGGCAACATTAACGACGCAGGTATTAGCTTTAGTGGCCACACCGAGTACCTTCAAGAGAAATGTAAGGTCGACAAAGTGGTCATGATGCTGGCCACTGAAGGGCTCAAGGTCGCCCTCGCGACGACCCACCTACCACTGAAAGACGTGGCAGCATCCATCACCAAAGAAAGCCTGAGTCGAGTTATCGAGATTTTAGTGAAGGATTTGCAAACTGACTTTGGCCTAGCCAAGCCTCGCATCCTAATTTGTGGGCTTAACCCCCACGCCGGCGAGGGCGGTCATATGGGGCGAGAGGAAATAGAGCTAATAGAGCCTGTTTTAAAATCATTAGATTTGCAGGCCGAGCTAATTGGACCACTACCTGCCGACACCTTGTTCACTCCCAAATACTTAGATAATGCCGACGCTGTTCTGGCCATGTATCACGATCAGGGCCTGCCTGTGTTAAAATTTAAGGGTTTTGGACAAGCAGCTAATATCACCTTGGGCCTACCTATCATCCGCACATCAGTGGATCATGGCACCGCCATTGACTTAGCTGCCAGTGGCAAAGCGGATACCGGCAGCCTAGCTACCGCCATCCAATACGCCTGCCATATGAGCCAAGCTAGAATTTAACGCGCCAGAATATAGGCGCAAAGAGATAAGGCATAACACTGTGGACCCTTTTTCCCATAAAGCCAGAAAGCGCTTTGGTCAAAATTTTCTAAGCGACCCAGGTATTATTCAGAGAATTGTTAGCTCAATCGCGCCGCGCGAAGATGACAATATTGTCGAAATCGGTCCAGGCAAAGGGGCTATCACAGCTCTTTTATTAGAGTCGTGCCCAAAACTCAATGTAGTTGAGCTTGACCGAGATTTGATTCCCATTTTATTGGCTCAATTTGCGGTATTTAAGGATTTTAAAATCCATCAAGCTGACGCCCTAAAGTTTGATTTTGCAAGTTTAGCTGAAAATAAAGCTCTCAGAATCGTTGGCAATCTACCTTACAATATCTCAACACCACTAATCTTCCACCTACTAAGCTATCACGGCAAAGTGCAAGATATGCACTTTATGCTGCAAAAAGAAGTGGTAGAAAGAATGGCCGCTGTGCCTGGACAGAAATCCTATGGCCGCCTTGGCATTATGGTGCAGTACTACTGCCAGGTTGAAAATCTATTCTTGGTTCCGCCCGAGTGCTTTCAACCTCAACCCAAAGTAGATTCCGCGATTGTCCGCCTAAAGCCTTACCAAGAGCTGCCCCACCCTGCGAAAGACGTCAAACTACTAGAACGTGTTGTTAATGTAGCCTTTCAGCAACGCCGTAAAACCTTGCGCAACGGCTTAAAACAATTAGCCAACAGCGAGCAGCTGGACGCCTTAAAGACCGACATTTCGGTACGCGCTGAAAATCTAAGCGTCGAACAATTTGTCGCGCTTAGCGACGAGCTATTAGACCTTGGTGTTAAAATTTAAATATCGAAACCAAACATGTCAGAAATTGAAATCCAAACCAAGCCTATTTATATCGCCGAGCAATCCAAGCCGGAAGAGCCACGTTACGTATTCTCTTACACGATTCGTATTACCAACAATGGCCAGCAGGCAGCGCAACTGTTAAGCCGTCACTGGCGCATACTTGATGAAAACGAACAACTACAAGAGGTTCGTGGCATAGGCGTCGTTGGCGAACAGCCTCGGCTTGAACCCGGTGAGTCGTTTAGCTACAGCAGTGGCGTTATTATTGAAACCCCCACTGGAACTATGGAAGGCAGTTACACCATGAAGCGCGATGATGGCTCTCAGTTCGAAGCCAATATCGCCACCTTTGCCCTCCTTCCTCCAAACGCACTGCACTGAGTGAGGCAAGTATGGCCACTTATGCTGTCGGTGATATTCAAGGTTGTTTGACGCCGCTATTGAGCTTATTAGAGCAAATAGACTTTGACCCCAAGGCCGACAAGCTGTGGGTAGCTGGAGACTTAATTAATCGGGGCCCGCAATCGCTAGAAACTTTACGGTTTATTCGCAAGTTAGGCGACAGCGCTGTAGTGGTGTTAGGCAATCATGATCTAAGCTTTCTTGCTATCGTCGAAGGCTTTCAAGCTATGCGAGACGGCGATACTGTCGAAGAGATTTTAAGAGCCCCCGATTGTGACGAGCTTTGCTATTGGTTACGCCAACAAAAACTCGTTCATCACGACCCAGAGCTCGCTTACACCATGGTGCATGCCGGCATCCCCCCACAATGGTCAATAAAAAAAGCTCTACGCCGATCGGCTGAAGTTGAAGAAGTATTGCAAGACGATGATCGCTATCAAGATTTCTTGCTGCATATGTTCGGCAGCGAACCCAGACAGTGGGACAAATCCTTAAGGGGCAATGATCGCTTACGCATAATCACCAATTACTTCACTCGCATGCGCTTCTGTGATGCTGAAGGGCAGCTTGAGTTTCAAGCGAAGTCTGGCCCTGATTCTGCACCAAAGGGCTTTAAGCCTTGGTATAAAATAAAAAATCGCAAAGCCAACGCAGACCGAATTGTATTTGGGCACTGGGCTGCCTTACAAGGTTACACTGATGCCGAACAAGTGTTTGCGCTTGATACCGGCTGTGTCTGGGGCGGCAGCCTGACAGTGATGTGTCTAGAAGATCAAACACGCTATAGCTGCGCCTGCGATTAACTGGCTACAGACAGCTCTACCACTTCCCTACGCGGCTGAAAGCTCGGCCGCCCTACTGAATAGTAGCGAAAGCCTTCATCGGCCATCTCATTAGGATCAAAAAGATTACGCCCATCAATGATTAAAGCTTCTTTGAGCAAATGTTTTATTTGTTCAAAATTAGGCGACCAAAAATTTTTCCATTCAGTGCAGATAACCAAAGCATCGGCGTTTTTAAGTGCCATCTCTTTAGTGCCCGCCAATAGCAAATCATCGCGCTCACCTAGAATGCGCTGGCACTCATCCATGGCCTGGGGGTCATAGGCCTGTACACTCGCACCAACCTTAAACAAAGCATCCATTAATTCCAATGCTGGCGCCTCGCGCATATCATCGGTACGAGGCTTAAAGGCCAAGCCCCAAAGGGCAACAGTCTTGCCTTGCAGCTCACCCTTAAAATGATCGCTTAAACGCTTAAATAACCATTGCTTTTGCTCTAGATTGATAGTTTCAACTGCCGACAACAAGCTAGAACTCTGCCCATATTGTCGAGCAGTCGCTTCGAGCGCTTTTACATCTTTAGGGAAGCAAGAACCACCATAACCACAACCAGGGTAGATAAAGTGGTAACCAATACGAGGGTCCGATCCAATTCCCTGACGCACCTGCTCGATATCCGCACCAGCGCGTTCCGCTATCCCAGCCATTTCGTTCATAAAACTAATTTTAGTAGCCAGCATGGCATTGGCGGCATACTTAGTTAACTCGGCCGATCGCGTCCCCATCACCATGACTCGATCGTGATTTCGATTAAAGGCACTATATAAGCGTCGCATAGTGTCTGCGCTGGATTCTTTATGGGTACCGATGACGATGCGGTCCGGTTTCATAAAGTCCTCGATTGCCGCACCTTCTTTTAAGAACTCGGGATTGGAGACTACATCAAATTCTAAACAAATATCGCGAAAGGCTAGCTCTTCTGAAATTGCAGCATGCACCTGCTCGGCAGTACCAACAGGAACTGTGGATTTGTTAACGATGATGCTATTTTTCTGCAAATGACGACCGATATCACGCGCTACATTGATAACATGTCTAACGTCAGCGGAACCATCCTCATCAGGAGGCGTTCCCACGGCAATAAAGAGAACCTCAGCATGCTCAACCGCTGTTTTAACATCACTGCTAAAACTTAAGCTGGCATCCGCTAGACCGTTTTTAAGCAGCTCGTCTAAACCAGGCTCATAAATCGGATTGACCCCTTTAGAAAGCTCATCAATGCGCTGTCGATTGATATCCATACACAACACTTGGTGGCCCGCCTGAGACAGACAAGCACTGCTTACCAAACCCACATAGCCACTACCAAATACTGTAATTTTCATTCCACCACCCCTGGCACAAGCACACTGTTTAGCCTTAGATAGCGCCAGTGTGCGCCCGGGGTATGTCAGATTAGTTGCGCTTTATTGACAAGCAGATGGCAAAAATGCGACGGATTTTTTACAAGCGCAAGCTATTCATAGCCACTGGGGTTTTGGGACTGCCAACGCCAAGCATCGCTGACCATCCTTTCGATAGAGTATTCGGCCTGCCAATCCAGCTCGTTCTTGGCAAGGCTTGCATCGGCAAAACATGCAGCAATATCGCCTGCACGTCTTGGGGCGATATCATAAGGAATGGTTTTACTCGACGCCTGCTCAAAAGCTTTAACAATCTCTAGCACGGAGTAACCAATACCGGTGCCTAAATTAAAGGTGTAACAGTCAGCTGGTTTTTCCAAAACATATTGCAAGGCACGGACATGCCCCTTTGCTAGATCGACAACATGAATATAATCCCTGACGCCTGTACCATCGACAGTATCGTAATCATCCCCAAAAACTTGCAGGCGCTTAAGCTTACCTACAGCAACCTGTGAGACATACGGCAATAGATTGTTGGGAATGCCATTTGGATCTTCACCAATTCTACCGGAGTGGTGTGCACCAATTGGATTAAAGTACCGCAGCAAACACACCTTAAACGGGTTATTTGGCGCTTGACATAAATCTCGACTGATATCCTCAACCATTAGTTTGCTTGCACCATAGGGGTTTGTGGTGCGTGTCGCTGCGGCCTCATTAATAGGCACACTATCCGGATCGCCATAAACGGTTGCTGAAGAACTAAAAATGAAATTATGCACCGCGTGCTGAGCCATTAGCTCCAATAAGACCATAGTGCCAGCAACATTATTTTGATAATAATTGAGGGGCTGCTCGCATGACTCGCCGACAGCTTTTAAACCAGCAAAGTGAATGACGGCGGAAAATTTATGTTTAGCAAAAACATCCGACAACGCCACTGCATCTCGCACATCAACACGATAAAAAGTGAACTCCTTTGAACACAGCTCACTCACTCGTTGCAGAGCTTCTTCTTTACTATTGCTAAAGTTATCCACAATGACAGGATTAAAGCCCGCCTCATGCAGCTCAATAACAGCATGACTGCCTATATAACCCGCACCACCGGTAACCAGAATATCCATTTCCTTCCCCCAGACTTAAAAGGGGCACATTATGTCACAGATAAGATGAAGGCCAACACCCGGCCTACCATTAGAATGGGCTCAACTTGATAAAATAAAAAGGGGATTTGGGCTCAGAGTAGAGCCCAGAAAAGACAAGCACTAGTACGCCAGATACTCACTACACAACAACCATATTGGCTGCCACAGGCAAACCCATCAGCGCAGCGACTTTATCTAGCAATTCGTTATTATCAAAAGGCTTGGATAAAATATCATTGGCACCAAACTCTAGTGCTTTTTGCATTCCCGCAGCGGTTTCTGCAGATACCACCAGCACCTTGGTTTCTTTATATACCGCCTGCTCGCGCATGGTTTTCAAAACTTCATAACCATCCATACCAGGCATCTTAATATCTAGAGTCACCACGGCAGGCTGGTGCTGTGCCAACATCAGGCCAGCCGCAAAGCCATCTGCTGCCACCTCGACGTCATAACCTGCGCGTCGCAATACCCGACGCATTGCTGAAGCCATCTCAAGCTGATCTTCAACCACTAAAACTTTGTTTGACGCAGGTAACGGACGCAACTCCTCAGGAACCGGCATAGCGTTGCTTTCCAAAAAATCAACAAAGTCATCGACTTGAATGCGGTGATCACCCCTACCGGGAAGTTTATAGGCCTTTAAGCGGCCCCGCTCAATCCAGCGAATGACGGTCCTAAAATTCACCCCGCAATACTTTGCCGCTTCCCCTGTGGTGAGTACTCGGGTTTTATCCATAAAGTGCCACTCTTGTATCTTAAATCCATAAATGTTGACTTACACGCCATTATCCTAGGGAATTCTTTAAATCGCCCTGTAGGATTACCCCAATTTCAGCCTAGTCCATATTGCTAACTGTCTGAAATGACTTTTTATACTATTTTTTGTGAAATCGATACCAAAATGTACTAAATGTCAGGTTTGACAGGTAAGACATCTTAGACCGATAATAGAGTTGTTGCGAAGAGGTGCACATTGATTCCCTATCTAGCCATATCAGCCTCGCTGATAAAAGCTAAACAGGGCCCCGCACCAGACTCCTAAAGAACACCCTAAGACCCTTAGCCCCCTAGATGTAATTGGGGGCGCTTTTTTCCCCTCTCCTATACTGCATTCACAGCTTTCTCGATTTTGCCCATACTATTCTTGAGTAGTCCTCATCCTTACTCAGGCATGCTACTCTATCTAGCGAAGAAGTAAGCAATAGGACGCTGCGCCCAAAATATGAGTAATTCAATTCTCTTTGTGGACGATAACCCCGTCAATCGTCAGCTATTGCGCAGCATTTTGAGTCAAGAATACTCACGCTTATACGAAGCCAGTGAGGGCAGCCAGTGTTTGGATATTCTTCAAAGCCACACAATTGACCTTTTGTTATTAGATCTCAATATGCCAGGAATCTCCGGTTTTGAGCTGCTGACTGAAATTCCCAACTTAGATTTAGATAGCCCGCCAACCATTATTGTCGTTTCTGCCGATAAAGACCCCGCAATCATCAGCAAAGCCTTAAAGGGGGGAGCAGCCGACTATGTGACCACCCCCTATCATCGCGACGAACTTATCGCCCGGGTTAAAACGCACCTCGCCCTGCGCAGCCGCGAAATTCATCTTGAACAACTTGTCATCAGGCGAACTAAAGAGCTAACCAATGCCAGCTATCGCTTAGAGCAAGCCCAAAAGCAACTCATTCATGCCGACAAGATGGCATCGCTAGGGCAATTGGCTGCAGGTGTTGCACATGAAATTAATAATCCAGTGGGATACATACATTCCAATTTGATGACCCTAAGCGATTACCTGCAAGACTTCCAAGAGTACCTAAAGGCCAGTAAAGAGACTGGCAAAGCATGTAATGATGAAAATTTCAAAAAGCGGGCGCAAGAGGTCTATGAGAAATTTGATATCGATTACCTACGAGATGATGTAGGTCAGATTATTAACGACTCCTTAAATGGGACTAATCAAATCAAGCAAATTGTCACCGATCTCAAGGGGTATTCACATCCTGAGCAACAAGAGTGGCTGCACCATAATATTCATGATCTATTGGAAAGTAGCCTCAATATTGTCGCCAATCAGCTGAAGTATAAAGTGGAAGTTCAAAAGCGCTATCAACGTGATCTACCTAGGGTATATTGCATAGGGTCACAAATCAGCCAAATCTTAATTAACTTACTGGTCAATGCTGAACAAGCCATTGATGACCATGGGCAAATCACCATAACCACCAGCCTAAGTCGCCAGTCGCTTAACAATAATCAAGCCAGTGTCGACATTTGCATTACCGACGATGGCAGCGGCATCGAAGAGACGATTGCCAATCGCATCTTCGATCCATTTTTCACCACTAAACCCGTTGGCACCGGCACCGGCCTCGGGCTTTCAATCTGCTATAACATTGCATCGGGACACGGAGGGCTAATCACTATGCAAAGCCAGCCAGGCCGAGGCAGCCAATTTACCGTTAGCCTTCCCGTTGAACATGAGCAGAGCCAAGAGAGTAATGATTTAGGTTTCCACGACTAATTTCTATCGCTAAATACCCGCTACCAATTTCAGCCCCGACTCTGGCGTAGAGACATTAGTGAGCGCAGCACTCTCCCCAACAAGCCCTGGTAAAACGCCAAACTCAGCAAAATTACCGCCGCCCCAATCAACAAACTAGGCTGCAAGTTTTCATCAAGAATTAATGCCCCTAAAAACAAAGCTACAGCTGGTGTAATCAGGGTATTCAATGAAATGGTTGCTGCACTCATATGCTTTAACAAATAAAAGTATGCTGGGAAACCTAGCAGTGAGCCACAAACAGCCAAATACACCACCGCCCCGCCAGAACGCCAGCTAAAATCCGTAGACATACTTCCGTCAGTAATTAGCCACATCAGCAGCAAGGCTGGAAATGACAACAACAAGGCTCCCGCGGTTTGCCTCATTGGTTCAATGTTCGATGCAAAACGCTGCAAGCAAACACTACTTAGAGCAAAAATAAGTGACGACAACAATACAGCTAGAATGCCTTTGATTGCAGATGGCCCAAACATCAATTGCCCTTGAAAGATAATAAGCAGTCCCATTAGCGCCAAAAGCAAGCCCAAAATCTTTTGCCAGTCAAAAGGGTTTACTCTCAAAATCAATAAAGTCATCAAACCCGTGAGAAACGGCGTCAAGCCAAATAGAACCGAAATCAAACCACTGGAAATATACTGGGCTGCCCAATACACCAAAGGCAACGCTGGGAAAATACCCATCGCCGCCGCAGCGTATACTTTGAAATCAGAGCGATCTTGAATCAAAGATTTGCCTTGCCACCATAGAAAGCCTAGCGCCAATGGTAGAGCAATACCCATGCGCAGCATGACTGCCTCGGTAAAGCTAAAACTCTCATTACTTAATCTAATTCCCAATGGCGTGCTCCCCCATAAAAGCACAACCATCACGAACAACAATGGTATTTTCACAAAACTCTCCCCTTGCGGGCCTAAATCTGAGAGGCACAAAAAAGGCCGCTCTATTGGCGGCCCTTTTAATTCAATATAATCAAATATGGATTAAATGGATCGCCTTAATTTGCCACGCGCGGCACATGGCTTGGCCCACTGATAGACAGCAGAGCAAGGCAGCTTTCGCGAAATATGCATGGCAAGAACAGTGTTCATTTAAGTATCCATAAAACAAAAGCGGCTCCGTACATTTAGGAGCCCGCCAATAAACATTGTCACCCAGATTCTAAGCCCTCTCAGGAACATTCGAGCTAAGTCTGGCCGACAATTACTAAATCCTATACAGTGTCGAACAAGATTCGATCAAGGTCAAGCACGAAGTTTATGGAATGTTATTTAGTTGGCGGCGCAGTACGCGATGAGCTTATGGGTTACCCCTTTGTAGAAAGGGACTGGGTTCTTGTTGGCGCCAATCAAAACGACCTAGATAGAATGCTCAAAGATGGCTATCAGCAAGTCGGAAAAGATTTCCCGGTTTTTTTGCACCCTCAAAGTAAAGAAGAATATGCTCTTGCCCGAACCGAGCGCAAAACTGGCCATGGTTACGCTGGCTTTAGCGTCAATACCGAAAATGTCACGCTCGAAGAAGACCTCAGCCGGCGGGACCTTACGATCAATGCCATCGCCAAATCCCTTGAGGGTGACATTGTCGACCCTTATGGTGGCCAAGAAGATATCCGCAATAAAAGACTACGACATGTTTCAGATGCTTTTGCAGAAGATCCCCTGCGCATACTAAGACTAGCGCGCTTTTTGGCTCGCTATCAGCATTTAGGGTTTCGCGTAGCGCCAGAAACCATGAGCCTCATGCAGTCAATGGTCGACGCTGGCGAAGTTGAACATTTAGTGGCCGAGCGGGTATGGAAGGAAACCGAAAAAGCACTCGCAGAAAAAACTCCCGCCAGTTATTTCCAATGTTTACGAGAGTGCGGCGCATTAAAGGTCATTATGCCTGAGCTGGATGCACTCTTTGGCGTCCCCCAGCGAGCAGAGTTTCACCCTGAAATAGATACAGGGATTCACAGCCTCATGGTGTTGGAGCAAGCATGTCTGCTAAGTTCTGAGTCTAGAGTGCGCCTGGCCGCTTTGCTACACGATCTTGGTAAAGCAAAAACACCTAGTGATATATTACCTCGCCACCATGGTCACGAGCAGCGAAGCTTGCCCATAATCCGACAATTCTGCGGGCGCTTACGTATCCCTAAAGCTCATTTACGATGCGCACTTCACCTAGCGGAGTTTCACACTCATGCACATCGTGCTTACGAACTTCGCGGCAAAACGATCGCCAAACTATTTAAACAGTTGGACGCTTACCGTAACCCGCAAGCATTGGAAGATTTTCTATTAGGCAGCGAAGCAGATAGTAGAGGCAGAACCGGATTCGAAATGAAACCCTACCCCCAAAAAGCGCATTTGGAGCAGGCCTACCAGGTCGCTTGCCGAATTAATGCCAAAGATATTATTGCCCAAGGCTACAGCGGTAGCGAAATAGGCCTACAATTGGAGCAGCAACGCATTAAGGCGTTAGATCAACTCCAGAAATCGACAGGACAAAAACCTTGAGAGCTCCAGTAGTATTAATCAGCGGCGGCGCCAAACGCATCGGGGCCGCACTATGCCGGCACTTTCATCAAGGCGGCTATCGAATCGTATTGCACTACCGCCATTCCCAGCAAGCTGCGCAAGAATTAGCACAAGAGTTAAATCAAAAACGCGCCGACTCCTGCCATTGCATTCAAGCGAATCTCAACGAGCTGTCAGAATTAAAGCAGCTAGCCCAACAAGCCATCGAGAAATGGCAAGGCATTGATCTATTGATCAATAACGCCAGTAGCTTTTACTCCACCCCTATTGAAGATTGCAACGAAGAGAGCTGGAATGATCTAGTGGGCAGTAATATGAAAGCTCCATTGTTTTTGAGCCAAGCTCTCGCTGAGTCACTCGCACAAAACAAAGGTGCCATTATCAACTTCGCTGATATTCACGCCGACAAGCCGATGCGAGGGCACATCATCTATAACATGGCAAAAGCCGCTAACGTGATGCTAACTAAAACTCTAGCACTAGAGCTAGCTCCCGATATTCGTGTTAACGGTATCGCACCAGGCGCGATTCTTTGGCCAGATGGAGAAGCGGAAAACAACGAGATTTTGACAAAAGTACCCATGCAAAAGCTAGGAAATGAGCAGGCAATCTGCCAAAGCGTATGGTATCTAGCAGAACAAGCCCCTTATACCACCGGGCAAATACTGGCCATTGATGGTGGCCGCAGCCTAAATATGTAAAGTAGTTGCGAAATAAGTACCCATAATCAGCCTAAGAGCTAGAGCTAAAGCAGTATTCAGGTTATTATTTGCGCGCCTAAATGGCGCTACAGCGAGACCTTCAAGAACAAGAAGCTGGATACCAATATGCGCACACTGCTCTACTTTTTTCTGGGCCTACTTGCCCTTGCCATCGCCTCTTACTCGGCAATTTATTTTCTCAGCCCTGCAACCTTAGTTGAAGCGGGCATCAGCCATGAACGAAAACAAGCTGGGCTAGAACTCAAACAAATAGATATCGCCAAGCATGATATTCATTACTTAAGCGGCGGCCCTAACAACGCTCCGGTCTTGTTAATGCTACATGGTTATGCGGCCAACAAAGACAACTGGGTTCGCTTTGCTGCTCAATTCAGTGATCGTTACCGTATCGTAGCGCCTGACTTACCTGGCTTTGGTGACAGCAGCCGAATGCAAGATCAAAGCTATGATATTGCTAGCCAAGTCGAGCGCTTGCAAGCCTTTGTCGAAGCTTTAAAATTGCCCCGCTTTCATATCCTCGGCAATTCCATGGGCGGCATGTTAGCGGCAAGCTACAGCCTAGAGCATCCTGACAAGGTCTTGAGTTTAGGCTTACTCAACAGCGCGGGTGTTAAAGAGCCAAAGCCAAGCCCACGCAGTCTAGCTTGGGCAGAGGGTCGCAACATTCTGCTGCTTGAAAACACAGAAGATTTGGATCGACTATTTGAGCTGGCTTTCAATCACCCACCCGCCATGCCACAAATCGCCAAAGACTACCTCACAGAAAAAGCCCTGCAGCAACGAGCATTCAATGAAAAAATCGCCAAGGATTTAATGACAAATCCAACTGAATTGGACGATAAGCTGGAACAGATTTCCATTCCTAGCCTAATTATTTGGGGGGACAGCGATCGCATTATTGATATGTCTTCAGCAAGTATTTTCAGCCAGGGATTAAAACAGTCAACCACCATCATTATGGAAGACACCGGCCATTTACCCATGCTAGAGCGCCCCAAGCAGACGGCTAAACATTACCAGCAGTTTTTACAAACGATTGCCGGAAAGTAACAACTAAGATCGAATAGGAAGCTCAAGAAGCCTTGGAGATTGACTTTCCTCGCCACTGGAAATCGATAGTCCAGAGCTTTTGAGCTTTGTCATAAGCGCGCCACAACTCGGCATAAGTCAACTTTAATACTGGGTGAACATCATCAGCTGCTATTTCGGCTAGCGGCAAAAGCACAAAGGCGTTCTGAGTGATCTCATCGCGTGGTAGCTCGATCCCCTCACAAACCCCCGCCAACTGATCGTAGAGTAATATATCGACATCCAGAGTTCGGCCACTAAACTTGGGGACATCACGGCGGCGACCATGCTCATCTTCAATTTTTTTCAAACTGTTGTTCAGCGGACCGAGCGCCAAATCAGTATCGATTTCTACCACCATATTGTAAAAAGGCTCACCAGTGAAGCCTATAGCCTCGCTCTCATAGACCGAGGAAACATTAAGCACTTGAAAGTGATTATCCAACGCATCCAAGCAGGAACGAATATGAAACTCCCTATCTTCATTACTCCCCAAACTCAAAAATACTTGCGCCATTAGACATCTCCGCGCTGGCCGCGCTCTATCAACAAACCGACATTTTTAGCCGCAACAACTGCACCTGGCTTACTTAAACGCAAGCGCAACCAAGCGATAGAAAACTCTTTGCGTAGCACTGCCGCTATTTCCTCAGCAAGCGATTCAATCAATTCATATTGGCTGTTCGCAACAAGTTCAGCCACGCGATCAGAAACGGCCTTATAATCCAAAGTATGCTCTAGCCGATCTGACTTAGCGGCTGCTTTTATATCCCAGGCCATTTCCAAATCGATCAGTAGGCGCTGCTTAATTCGGCGCTCCCAATCGAAAACACCAATAGTGGCATCAACAGCTAGACCTTCAATAAATACTGTATCCATGCCCGTCACACCGCCTCACTGATATCTTCTAAGCTCTCCAAGTCCCAACGTGGCTGCACTTTTACAGCAAGCTCCTGCTCTTGCCCGGCCATTAGTCGCTGGCAACCCGCGTAAGCGATCATAGCCCCGTTATCAGTACAAAACTCGTGTCGAGCGTAAAAGACACCCGCATTTATTTTCGCAAGTTTTGTTTCTAACTCGCTTCGCAAGCGCTTATTCGCAGAAACACCACCTGCAATGACCAAGGTCTTCAAACCCTCTTGCTCTAACGCACGGCGGCACTTAATGACTAAGGTCGCAACCACGGCATCTTCAAAAGCATGGGCGATATCGGCGCAGGTCTGATCATCGGGCAGGCCGTTTTCCAACTTGTGCTCAGCGACAGTATTTAAGGTGAAGGTTTTTAATCCGCTAAAACTAAAATCCAAACCTGGCCTATCAGTCATGGGGCGAGGAAATTTGAAACGCCTAGGCTCGCCTTGTTCGGCTAACTTAGCGATTTGAGGGCCACCGGGGTAATCCAAATCTAACATTTTAGCGGCCTTATCGAAGGCCTCACCAGCGGCATCGTCCAGCGACTCCCCCAGCATACGATATTGACCAATACCATCCACCCTAACCAACTGGGTATGGCCACCAGACACCAGTAAGGCCACAAATGGAAATTCCGGAGGCTTATCTTCCAGCATCGGAGCCAGCAAATGCCCTTCCATATGATGCACACCAAGCGCCTTACACCCCCAGGCATACGCCAGCGCTCGCCCAGCACAAGCACCAACCATTAATGCCCCAATCAGACCTGGACCAGATGTATAGGCAATGGCATCAATATCAGCGCTTTGGGTATTAGCGGCTTCAAAAACTTCGTCAATTAAAGGCAAAAGCTTTCTAACGTGATCGCGAGAGGCTAGTTCTGGCACTACACCACCGTATTCTGAGTGCACCGCCACCTGAGAATAGAGGCAATGAGCCAATAGCCCTTGCTCACTGTCGTAGACAGCGACGCCGGTCTCATCACAGGAGGTTTCGATACCTAAAACTCGCATGTTTAAAGCCTTTCGAGGGGTCAGATAAAAGCTCGGCATAATAACAGCTTACACCATGCTTACCAGCAAATTAGGGGGTTCTGGCCCGCGGCAGCCCTATATATTGATCAAAATCCATAGCATCAGGCCAACATATCCCACAAAAGCTTGCGTGCACTGCCAAGACTGTATAGAATTTGCGCCCCTTGGAACGGTGTGATTCCTATGTATGGGTCGCTCAAGCGTTGTATAGCTCGCTAAGGCGTATATCCAACTCGAGAACACACCACATTAAACAGATACACGAATAAAGGTACAATCAACAATGCCTGCTGTTAAGCTGAAAGAAAACGAACCATTTGATATCGCTCTGCGTCGCTTCAAGCGCTCTTGTGAAAAAGCCGGTGTACTAGCCGAAGTACGTCGTCGTGAATTTTACGAGAAGCCAACCAGCGTTCGTAAGCGTAAGGCTGCTGCCGCTGTTAAGCGCCACGCCAAAAAGGTTCAGCGCGAATCTCGCAAGTTTCAGCGTTTGTACTAATTTTTAGCCTCCCAACCCTAAACTCCAAGTTTTAGGGCTAAGGTTAAAAATAGTACCACTAACCTGCTCCCAGGTTAGCGCAGACCAGCTCAAGTCCGCTTGAGCGAGTGTATCTAAGCCCAGCCTCGAGCTGGGCTTGCGCGTTTGGCCCTATGCAAACTGAAAAGTTTACTAAGGTCCTTATATTCAAGACCACACACCAAAACCAGCTAAGGAACTGCCATGTCTGAGTTGAAAAAAACTATCGCGTCCGCCGTAAAGGACGCCATGCGAGCCAAAAACAAACCTCGCCTAGGCGTGCTTCGCATGGTTCAAGCCGAGTTTAAACGCATCGAAGTTGATGAGCGCATCGAGATTGACGATGCTCGCGTTTTAGTTGTACTAGACAAGATGCTCAAGCAACGCAAAGACTCGGCCCAACAGTTTCGCGATGCTGATCGCATTGACCTAGCCGAGCAGGAAGAATCCGAAAGCACCATTATTCAGGAGTTTCTGCCAGCAGCTTTGAGCGAAGAAGAAGTGGCCGCCATTATTGACGAAGCGATCGCCAGCAGCGGCGCCGAGTCCGCCCGCGACATGGGCAAAGTCATGGCTTTAGTGAAACCACAGGTTCAGGGCCGCGGCGACATGGGTATCGTTAGCCAGTTAGTGAAAGCCAAACTTGCCTAATTGTGCCCAACACGGCCGCTCGCTAAACTAAGCCTATGAGCGGCCGCATACCCCAGAGTTTTCTCGATGATCTTCTCGACCGTATCGACATTGTCGATGTGGTGGATCACCGTGTAAAACTAAAAAAGACCGGCAAGAATTACAGCGCCTGCTGCCCCTTTCATGAAGAAAAGACTCCTAGCTTTACCGTAAGCCCGGACAAACAGTTTTACTACTGCTTTGGCTGCGGCGCCTCTGGTAATGCCATGGGCTTTATCATGGAGTATGAGCATCTAGATTTTCCGGCAGCGGTAGAAGAGCTGGCCAAACTGGCCGGTGTAGAAGTACCAAGAGAAAAGCAAAATATCTCACCGGCGCAGCAAGAGAAAGAGAAGCAGCGCCAAGAAATCCTCAAACTGCTTGAGCAAGCTGACGAGTTTTATCAGCTACAGCTGCGCCAACACAGCCATAAAACCCAAGCCGTTAACTACTTAAAATCTCGCGGATTAAGTGGGGCCATCTGTAAAAGTTTTGGCATTGGCTTTGCGCCACCCGGCTGGGACAATCTTAAACAGCAGCTTGCCGACAACAATCACAACAGCAAGCGTCTTGAAGAAGGCGGCATGCTTATCCACAATAAGGGTAAGAACAGCCACTATGACCGCTTTCGCGACCGCATTATGTTTCCAATACGTGATCGCCGCGGCCGTGTTATTGGCTTTGGCGGCCGCGTACTGGGGGATGAAAAACCCAAATATTTAAATTCCCCTGAAACTCCTGTATTCCACAAAGGTGAGGAGCTCTACGGTCTTTGGGAAGCCCGCCAAGCCAACTCACAAATTCAAAAGCTGCTAGTCGTCGAAGGCTATATGGACGTGGTAGCTCTGGCGCAATTTGATATTAATTATGCTGTCGCTACCCTTGGCACCGCCTGCGGTGAAGCCCACCTAAACCTGGCTTTCAAACACACGCAAGAAATTATCTTTTGCTTTGATGGCGACGATGCCGGTCGCAATGCAGCCAAACGTGCGCTCAGCAATTCACTGCCAGTCATGAATGATGGCCGGCAGATTAAATTTCTATTTTTGGAAGATGGCCAAGATCCAGACACTTATGTTCGCCAGTTTGGCAAAGATAAATTTTTGCAGCGCATTGAGGAAACCGCCAGCCCTTTAGAAGATTTTCTATTTGATAGCCTATGTGAAGATATCGATGCAAATACTATGGGTGGCAAGGCCCTGCTCAGCAAGCGCGCCGCCCCCATGCTCAACCTGCTACCAAAAGGCGTCTACCGCGAGCTCATGTTTAAGCATCTTGCTCGCCGTACCGAGCTGAGTCTAGACACTCTTCTTGAGCTGATCGACCAACCTCTGCCCGAGTTTAAAACAGAGTCGAAACCGGCAGAACATCAAGCCGCCCCCTCCAGAGAGAGCACAAGCGCTGATGAACAAACCCCCGCAGCAGCAAGTAGCAGCGAAGCTGACCCCTGGCAAGGCTATGAGTCAATGGCTATTCAGCACAATGAAGAGCCAAACGGAGACCACCTACCAGCTGAATATCAAGGCAGCACGGAATACCAAAGGGGTGCGGACAGCCCTAGCGAAAGCAGCTACAGGCCCACATCAAGCGAGCAGCACGACAATAAATTAAGCCCCCAGCGCCTGCTTATAGGCCTACTAATGAACCGCCCAGAGTTAGCTAAGGAGCTGACCGACATTGAGCTATTCGGCCAATTTAAGGACAGTGACAGCCAGCTTCTGCTGAGGCTAGCTCGCTGCCTGCACAGCCGACCTCACTTCAATGTCAACCAGCTCTCGGGGCACTGGCTGGCAAGCTACGGCCAACAGGAATGGCAAAAACTCAAAAGCATCGCCGAACAAAGCACTTCAGTACTGGCCGCCGCCATGCGAGAAGGAAACTTTGACGACAACGCCGAACTCAAAGCCTGCGAAGAGAAACTACAACGCCAACAGCAAAAAAAGTCCCACCGCAGCAAGCTACAGGAGCTGAAAAGCAAGGCGTTTAATGAGCTGAACGATGAGGAAAAAGCCCTTTTTAGGCAACTCATTCAGCAAAGCCATTAGCGGCTCTCAGGCACAACCTTACAGAGGCTATAGCATCTAAGTAAATAAAAGCAGTGCGCAGGCTTGATTTTCTAGAATAAGCCCTTATTTATGCGCTATAATCTCTTGTTTATCTCGCCAGCATAACTTATAGGTCACGAATGAGCGATAACGCCCAACAGCAACAGTCCCGCATTAAGGAACTCATTGCCCGCGGTAAGGAGCAAGGCTACCTTACTTACGCCGAGGTCAATGATCACCTTCCTCAGGACATTTCTGACCCAGATCAGGTTGAAGATATCATCCAGATGATCAATGACATGGGCATCAAGGTGTACGAAACTGCACCTGATGCCGATGAAATCTTGATGACAGATGGTGACTCTTCTGCCGATGAAATCGCCGCCGCTGAAGCTGCGGCCGCCTTGGCTGCGGTTGAAACCGAAGCCGGTCGTACCACCGACCCAGTGCGCATGTATATGCGCGAAATGGGTACCGTAGAGCTACTAACCCGTGAAGGCGAGATTTCTATCGCCAAGCGCATTGAAGAAGGTGTTCGTGAGCTCATGCAAGCCATGTCTTACTGGCCCGGCTCTGTTGAAAACCTTATCAATGAATACAAGTTGATCGACAAAGAAGAGCGTCGCCTTCCTGATGTTATTTCTGGCTGGTTAGACCCTGCTGACGACGTCCCTTCTGCTCTTGCTCAAGCTCAAGCGGCCGAAGCCATGGCTGAAAGCTCTGACGACGATGACGACGACGAAGACGACAACAACAACGGTATCGACCCAGAAGAAGCCAAAGAACGCTTTGGCAAGCTGGAAGCACAGCTAAAGAAAACCGTTAAGGCTCTTGAGAAGCACGGCGCAGGCAGTAAGCAGGCCGCAAAAGAGCAGGCTGCATTGGGGGAAATCTTCAAGTTCTTCAAGTTGCCACCACGTCAATTCGACCCTCTGTACAACGACATTCGTGACACTTTGAATCAGGTGCGTCAGCAAGAGCGCCTAATCATGGATCGCGTGGTTCGCAAGGCGAGAATGCCACGCAAAACCTTCATCAAAGAATTTCCAGGTAATGAAATTAATGATGACTGGATTACCGAGGTTATCAAGAAGAAACGCGATTATTCAGAAGCTCTAAAGCGCTATCTCCCTGATATTCAGCGTGCGCAACGCAAATTGGCCCAAATTGAAGAAAACAGCAATTTGGCACTGGCTGACATTAAAGAGATTAACCGTCGCATGTCGATCGGCGAAGCTCGTGCCCGTCGCGCCAAGAAAGAGATGGTTGAGGCTAACTTACGTTTGGTTATCTCTATTGCCAAAAAGTATACCAACCGCGGCCTGCAATTCTTGGATCTTATCCAAGAAGGTAATATTGGCCTAATGAAGGCGGTTGATAAGTTTGAATACCGTCGTGGTTACAAGTTCTCTACCTATGCAACTTGGTGGATCCGTCAGGCCATTACCCGCTCTATTGCGGATCAGGCTCGTACTATTCGTATCCCAGTGCACATGATTGAGACGATCAACAAGCTAAACCGTGTATCTCGTCAAATGCTTCAGGAAATGGGGCGCGAGCCTACTCCAGAAGAGCTGGGCGAACGTATGGACATGCCAGAGGACAAGATCCGCAAGGTATTGAAGATCGCTAAAGAACCTATCTCCATGGAAACCCCAATCGGTGACGATGAAGATTCACATCTTGGTGACTTTATTGAAGACCACACCATTACCTCTCCGGTGGAGTCGGCTACAGGCGAAGGCCTAACCGAAGCAACTCGCGATGTATTGGGCGGCCTTACTGCACGTGAATCAAAAGTACTGCGCATGCGCTTTGGTATCGACATGAACACCGACCACACCCTTGAGGAAGTGGGCAAGCAGTTCGACGTAACCCGTGAGCGTATCCGTCAGATCGAAGCTAAGGCATTGCGCAAGCTGCGTCACCCTTCACGCTCAGATCATTTACGTAGCTTTTTGGATGAGTAACTTCATCTAGAAACACTTATAAAGGCGGCTTTTTAGTCGCCTTTTTTAATTCTGCCCTCTGCTACAGTCATTCCCTGCACGCCATTCAGTCAACATTGCGAACAAAGTCCGAATTCCGATCCGCATTTCCCATGAGTGGTTTTCCAGCCTTACGCTTAATGCCATAATCCCTCGGTCGCAACGCAATTCGAATCATCGAAACCTATGCGTATAACAATTATCCTAAGCACAGGACCAACAACATGAGCGAGACCTCATCACCCGCTGCCGGCGAATCTACCCGCCTGAGCCGGATGCTCGACAAAGTCGAAATCATTGGTAATAAACTGCCAGACCCCGCTGTTATCTTTTTAATCAGCTTACTTATCGTGTGGGGGCTTTCAGCCATTATGTCGAATTTTCAATTCGACGCCCTCGATCCACGTACCGGCGAAGCCATCGTGGTTAATAATCTGCTCACCGGAGACTCCCTTGCCGACTTCCTATCGCGCATGGTAAAAATCTTCACCGGCTTCGCCCCCTTAGGCGTAGTATTGGTAGCAATGTTAGGCGTTGCGGTTGCTGAGCACTCTGGCTTTATCAATGCCGGCATTAAGCGCATGCTCGATGCCACCCCTAAGAGCCTACTCACCCCTTCCGTCATTCTGGTCGCCATTGTTAGCCACACAGCAACCGATGCGGGCTATGTATTGGTAATCCCATTAGCTGGGGTAATCTATACCGCCATGGGCAGACATCCGCTTGCCGGTATCGCTGCAGCCTTTGCCGGCGTCAGCGGCGGCTTCAGCGCCAACTTCGTGCCTTCAGCCATTGACCCTCTACTCCAGAGTTTCACCCAGACTGCCGCTCAGATTGCGGACCCAGAAATTCTAATTAACCCACTGAACAACTACTTTTTCACCTCAGCTTCCAGCATATTGGTGGTTCTAGTGGGCTGGTATTTAACCGACAAGGTTATCGAGCCACGCTTAGCGAATACAGCAGTTGATGGCGATACCGAAGACCTGCCGAAGTTCGGCGAGCTGAGTGAGAAAGAAAGCTCGGCATTACGCTGGGCTACCATCACCATGATTATTGGCCTTGGTATCTTGATCGCCGTCGCACTACCGTCGACATCGCCTTTGCGCGCAGCAAACGGCGAACTAGCCTCATTCAGCGCTCCAATTATGCGCTCGATTGTGCCACTGATTTTTCTTTTGTTTGTGATCCCAGGTGTAGTTTACGGTTATATAGCCGGCACATTTAGAAGCAGCAAAGATGTGATTGGCGCCATGAGCAAAGGCATGGAAGGCATGTCTTACTATATTGTGATGGCTTTTTTCTGCTCGCTATTTATTGATGCCTTTGGCAAATCAAACCTAGGCGCACTACTGGCCGTAAACGGCGCCGAAGTGTTAAAAACCTTGGCTCTGCCTAGCATGGTCACCATGGCGGGCATTGTTTTCCTGACAGCCTTTGTTAACCTGTTTGTGGGCTCAGCATCGGCCAAGTGGGCTCTTATAGGCCCAATCCTAGTCCCAATGCTAATGCAAATTGGTATATCCCCAGATCTAACTCAGGCAGCCTACCGAGTGGGCGACTCGTCAAGTAATATCATCACCCCGCTAATGCCCTACTTCCCATTAGTTGTTGTGTACTGCCAACGCTATGTGAAGAGCACCGGCATCGGCACCCTGCTATCACTGATGCTGCCATACTCAATTGCGCTACTGCTTACCTGGACCGCTTTCCTACTAATCTACTGGGGCCTTGGCATCCCACTAGGCTTGCAGGCTAGCTATATTTACCCGGCAGGCTAAGCTATTGAAAGCATGAGAAAAAAACCGCTAGAGATCTAGCGTAATTGAGGCGAGGCGATTATAATCCCTCGCCTAATTTGATGACTTTCATCTCTTAGGGCCCTTAGCTCAGCTGGTTAGAGCACTCGACTCATAATCAATAGGGCTGGATCGAAAAAGTTGTAAAAAGTGAAAATGGGCCTTTAGCTCAGTTGGTTAGAGCACCCGACTCATAATCGGTAGGTCCCCAGTTCAAGTCTGGGAAGGCCCACCATTTTCACCATATAAATCAACATCTTACAAAAATCCAAACCTCCAAGACAGTTCTCCCAGGGTTCACAATTGCGTAACCCCACCCTCCAAACTATTCGCCTCCTATCTCAAGCTCACAACTGGTCAGAAAACTAGGTTTTGTCGGGGTTACACTAGGGTTACATCTCGCTCCAACCACACTGCCAGACCCAGGCTGTAGAAATCTAGGCTTTATCGGACAAAGGTCAATCTCAAGGAGATATCCAACCTGACGGTTCTTAAGTAGCCCCCTCTACCTGTTATATACTCATTCAGTTAATAACAGATAATTGATAACGCCCAAAGCAGCACGCTATAAGCACTATCTAGATTTGCTTATTCAGGGTATTACGTGGCACAGAATTCTTTCATAGTCTTTAAGAAGTTGAGCTCTACATTCTTCCTGAAACCGGTCGAAGCTTGGATCAGGCTTCTCTACTTCATAGATGCAGTATCGCTTGTGCCACTCACTAAAAGCCTCAAAGAATACGGTTTTATCTGTGGATGAAAATTGATTGGCAGCAATATCAATATCCTTGTCTCCTGACCTGAGCCATATATGCCTTTGCTTGTGCTTAAACCGATTTTTTCCCCTTAGCATTTCTACATTTAACAGACCATGTTCTTCGATTAGATACTTGGCCAACAAATATGAGGAGAACTCACAACATTCATTTGGAAACTGATCAAGATATGAGAAGCTATATCCCTCTTCTTTAATCTTGAGCATTCCTCTTCTAAAAGCTTTTATCCCTTGATTTATATCCATGATTGTAGCAATTGATCTTTAACACCTTACTTTGCTGCGATCGAAACAGAGGAAGGCGGCGTGCGGTGATAATAGAAACTTGTTAAGTGTCACCACAACCTGAATAATCAACCAAACCTTTACATTTACGATAACCACACTGACACACCAAACCAAAAAATCAGACCACCAACGAATCAATAGAGAATATACTAGAAGATGTATTTGAACTCTTAGCTAGCTATTTCTAATCCTAGGAATGCCCCCATATGACCCGTAAAGATAATCTTTTCGTATATCCTTGTCATATCTAGGATTAAAGTCTCTTTGAAGCGACTTAAGCTTAGAAGAACCGTCCCCTTTATCTATAAACCATATTTCATCTCTTCTTAGTAAATCTACATCTAGTAATACAGAGTTGTGTGTAGAGATGACTATTTGCGCCATGTGACCTTTTCTATGGCGTAAGAAGATATCTAGCAATCTTCTAGTCAGCAAGGGATGCAAGCTTCTATCAAGCTCATCTATAAATGCAATTACGACCTCTTCTGATCTCAATAGCTCGAAAAACAATGGAGCAAGCTCAATCAGCCTTCTCGTGCCATCCGATTCTTCTTCTAGATCGAATGTAACCTTCTCTCCGTTATCTATACTTTCGTGCTGCGTAAAAATCTTAAGCAGCTTTAATTCACCATCTTTTTTCAAAACAACAGATCGGTTACCTTTGACAACATCTGCAACAAACACTGCCACACCGTTGTCTAGCTCATCGTTTAGATCTTCAAACAATCTAGGTGGAAAATCTAAAGCGGCCTCAGCACCTACCAATTGAGATTCGATTCCTACAACTGATGGGTCAAACTCAGATAATACTTCGGTCAAAAACTCCTTAAATTCCTCATCATTACCTAGTCTAAACTCAACTCCATGACCAATACTTTGTGGTGTAAAGACCCTAATACACTTGCTAAACCAGTCGTAAACAGGTTTAAAGAAGTCTAAATTCCTTTCTATACTTTCAGTTACAAATAGCTGATTCTTCCTAGTTCCTTCACTAACGAAAACCAGTTTTTGCTTATCTTCTTTACTCAGCTTCCCCAAAAACCCACCAAACTCAAACCTGTTCTCATCGCTATCAAATGACCTTGTGAAAAGCAGTTTAGTCTTTGTCTTAGTAAGCTCACTAAGTGATTCGGATATTACGGCTTCATTGGTAATTGAGAATTCATAAGAAAACATCTTGTTCTCCATTTGAATTTCAAAATAGAAGCTAGAAGGGCGGTCTTTACAATCTTGATCTAATTTAAATGCATTAGCCCCAATCGCCCTTTGGGGCCTGACTCCCTTAGTTATGAATCTCTCAGCGAAAGAAAACGCCTTAATAAAGTTACTCTTACCAGAAGCATTGGCTCCATATATTACAGCCGCCCTAAGAAGATCGCGCTCTTTCACTGAATGCGATTTGTACAGATGTAGGTCACGGTGGGCTTTTTCCCGTGTTGGAACCATCGAAAATTCAACCGGTTCACGAAAAGAGCTGAAATTGCCTACACGAAATCTAATTAGCATGTTTTTTAACCAATTAAGGAGAATCTCCCTCCAAGCACACATCCTTTCAGCCTATTTTGGCATATTTTAAGTGATTAATGAGAAAAAATCTCTTGAAGAGGTTGTCTAAGACATAATTGGTGGTATTATAAACACCGGATTAAGGAGAAAAAATCTCTTAAAGGAATCCCTAACGGCATAAATAAGATAAAAAGCCTCCAGGTATAGAGAAATTAAGGTGATAAGTACCACGTAGAGGCTTGGAAAATGAGTAGTCTAGTTAAAATATCGTTCTTTCATGGGATCCGCGGAAATATTCCTCGATGTAAAGTAGTATTGATCGATCATCTCTCCCCTTTCGCGTTCAGTAAACACAGCTTGCTTAGGAATCACTCAGTCATTTTTGAGTGGTTACATACCCAGCCTAATTGTTCATTCAGGTTGATTACTTAAGGCACCTAACTTTATGAACCCATTCGCAATTGTGGCCCTAGGAGCACTAGGGATTGCAGCAGTGCACAAACTCTTGAGTAGAAGCGAGCAAAACAATATGGCTGATTTACAGAAACAATTCGACGCCTTTCATGATGACATCAAGCTTTCAAACGAAAATGAGCTATTGAGACAAAAGCGGGAGATCCTAAAGCAGAACCTTGAAGCAGCTCTAAAAAATAACGATGACGCTCCAAGTGTTGATAAATACTTCCTTCAAGGCTCGTATGCCACTTATACGGGCATTAACCCAGCAAATGGTGACTACGATATTGATGTAGGTGTTTTGTTTGACTGCACTAAGGATGACATTGGTGCAATGAAGCTTAAGAAGCTTGTGAAAGAAGCTCTTGAGCATTCCAGCAGGTCTCCGGTGATCAAAAACCCCTGTATCACTACTCAGTATATAAAAAATGGGGACCCTGATTACCATGTTGATATGCCTATCTATGTAAAGCGTGATGATTCAGTTGGATATGATCTGGCATGGGGTAAGAGCTCTTCCTCAGAGGATTGGGTTCAGTCTGATCCCGAGGGATTAAACGATGAGATCAACGGGAAATACTCAAATGATAGTGAGCGTTATCAATTTCGGCGTATTGTGAAATATCTTAAAGCCTGGAAGAGTAAAAAATTTAGTAGTTATACCGTACCTAGCATCGGACTATGCTTGGCGGCAATGGATCATTTTTCATCTGAAATAGACACTTATGAAGATACACCCAATGATCTGATAGCTCTACGTAAGACGATCTCGAATATCATTACGTCATTTAAACCAGTTGGTATCAATGACAATGGAGAATCGCAATATAGATTAAAAGTTATCTTACCAGTGATGCCAGCTAACGATGTATTTGAAAAGCTTACCGACCGTCAAATGACAGAGCTGAAGGAAAAACTTGAATCTTTAAAAGAAGCGTTAGTCTACGCAGAAAAAGAGGAAAGAGTTGACAAAGGGTGCAAAGAGATCAAGAAACACCTTCCCGACTTTCCAGTACCACTAGCTTCAGAGACAGCAAAGGCTACCGCAATTAGCATTAATAATACCGGGTCTTCTTCTTAATGGGTTTGAGTGTTGCCGATGTAGAGGCGGCTTTGCGCGCGCTTCCCTTCATCAATAGTTTTGAAGAATTCAAACCGAATAAATTACTAGCCTTACCAAGGAGCTCTCTCCCAACCTACAAGATCTCTGCGTCCTACGAGGAGAATACTTGGGATTTAGCTATTAGTGTTCCTGATGGGTTTCCCTATGATCTCCCTAGAATCTCCTTACTAGTGAATCCACCATTTGCTCCTTTTGGGCATCTGAATTGGAGGGGCAGTATTTGCTATAAAGACACTCAAGGATTAGCCGCAGACATAAGGGATCCAGTAAATGTCTTGAAAGGATGTATTGTAGAAGCACTTGAAACATTAAAAGAGCACTCAGAAGACTCCTCTAAAAAAGACCTACACCAGGATTTTGAAGACTATTGGGAAAGCCTTCCTTCAGACTACGCGCCAACTCTATGCTTCTTTGAATTGGGTAGTGAGTTTAAAACTCTTACCGCATTTGAAGATACTAAAAATTCTAGAAAAACACGCACCCCAAACATCTTGGCTATTGTAGATGAAAAGCTAAATGAGGAGACTTTATACGCTCCGATAAATAGGATCAAGGGATCAAAGCAGAGGAAAATACCATATATACCTCTAGCAGATAAAGTAGAGCCACCACCATTGCTGTCTTTATGGACTGCGGAAGATATCCTCGAGATCATAAAAAAGCATGCTGAAGCTAGCGTACTTGAGAGGTACCTTGATTGGATAGAAAGTGAAAAATGGTCAAACTTTTTTAGCATTATCTTTTCACACCCTAAGCCGAGTGGTGAATTCGCCTTATGGGGAGTGCGTTTTCACCGCAAAGAGAAAGCTCAGCATCCAGCTAAGTCTTCAAGTGCAGACTGGTGTGTTGTGCCGCTACATCTACGAAATCAATCGCCTACGTATTTGAAAGCACGAGGCGGAGCAAACACCGATTTATCAGACAAAAAAGTTCTTCTATTTGGATGCGGGTCAGTGGGTTCGTACATTGCTATGAACTTGGCTAAATCGGGTGTAGGTGAGATACATCTCGTAGATACTGACATATTGACACCTGAAAATATCCATCGCCATGCACTAGGTGCAAGCTTTATTGACCCTGCTCAACATGCCCTTAAGGTGGATGCATTGAAATGGGAAATCGAGTTAAACATACCAGGGGTCAAGGTTGTACCTGTAAAGGCGAATATCCGCCAGTTCATTGAGGAAATCGATCTAGACAATTACGACACTGTTATATCCTCAACAGGTGACTTTAGTTCAGAGTTGGCACTGAATATCCATCATCATGAATCCGATATTCGCACTCCGGTAATTTACGCATGGCAGGACGGATTTGGTATCGGCGGGCATGTTATGCAAGTTGCCCGCCCAGAAAAAAAAGGTTGCTTAGAATGTCTTTACACAAGGTCATCGGGGTTTAAGCCCCATCCGCGAACTAGTTTTATAGCGCAAGGGCAAACAATAAGTAAGCATGTCGGTGGATGCGGCGGTGTATTTACTCCCTATTCAAATGTAGACGCTTTACAAACATCAATTTTAGCAACACGTGCTGTACTAGGAGTTCTCAATGGGCAGCGATCAAACACTATATACAGCTGGAGAGGGACGTCTGAAGAGCTGGAAGCGAATGGCCACCAAGCATCAAATTGGTATAAGAAAGCAGAAGATAAACAATTACAAGATGAGCATCGTTATATTGCCAACAACTGCAAAGCCTGTGGATCAGACCATTCGGTTCAGTAAGTCTGATGGGGGCCGGTTAATAATAGATGACCAAGTAGTTAAATTGCTTTTAGGATATAGGCAGCTAAAGCGCACATCACTTGAGGGAGGCGGGCTACTCCTCGGTAGACACCTGCTTGCTTCCACACATATTGCTGTTGATGATATTTCGAGGCCAATGCGAGGAGACAGGAGAAAGCGCACAGCGTTCTATCGGGGCAACGGACATGAAAAGTATGCTCATAGAAAGTGGCGTGAATCAAGCTCCACCTGCGCTTATGTTGGAAATTGGCACTCTCATCCAGAGCCCTACCCGACACCCTCAAAAACGGACATAAAGGACTGGCTTAATGTACTAGAAAATGACACCTATGAAGGTAACAAACTCTATTTCATAATTCTAGGAACTAAAGAGATAGCCTGCTGGGAAGGTGATGCAAGTAGCGGCAAACTAATCAAGCTGGAAAAGTACAATCAGAAATGAAAGACACCATTAAATTTTTAAAATCATTCTCCTGGAAGATATTAACTTGGCTTACAAGACCAGTTAATTTAGTCATGAAAGCAGGTATTTTTTTATGCTTGACAGGTTTTGGCGGTGCTAACCTGGCCTCTTTTGACGTAATACATAGAGCTGCGGATGGCTCGACAACCTCAGTATCTATAGAAGCCAACAATAACAGTTTTTTCATCGAATGGATTTTAACAGGTGTAGGTATTATTGGTCTGCTGATGGTTGTTGGGGAATCCATTTACATAATTAAAAAGAGAAGAAAGGTACTGAATCTAGTTATTGAGCATACTGCGTTAAGAGAAAAGCTCGGAAGCCCTTTGATAAATGCTGTATCCCGGATACCTGGTGGTAGTGATACTTTACCAATTGATTTGTATCCATATTATTCGAATAATGTTGTGAACAATCCCGATGGAGCTACATCGCTTACAATGCATTCGCTTATAGACACGCTAAAGTCAAAAATACAGCAAGCGGGTAGCAGAGAAATTACAATTCATTATGGAGGTACCCCTCCCGTCCCCCTTGGTTTCTTAGCGGGCTATCTTCTCGGAAGTACTTATAAATTAGTTACATGGGACTATGATAGAGACGGGAGCTCTTGGTATCAACTGGGTGGATATGGCGATAGCAATAAACCGATTATTGACCTTAAGGATTATCAAACCAATTCTGAGGTAGCTTTAATCATGGAAATAAGTCATCCAGTTAGTATTGAGGACGTTCGAAAAGTTGCCCCTACATTTCCTTGTATTCGCGTAACAATGCCTAGTATTAGATACGATAACATGAGGTCGCTGGAAAAATTACAAGCTTTCCAATCAGAGTTTCGTGAATTACTAAAGCGTCTAAACAGTGATGGAGTAGAAAAAGTACACATCTTTTGTGCTGCTCAAGCTTCATTTAACTTCTCTATGGGACGACAAGTAAGTCGCAATCACCCTAAGTGTATCATCTACGAGTACAACAGAAATGAAATAATAAAGTATCCATGGGGAGTCATGATCAATAGTCTAGGATCAGATGGAAAAATAGTGCATGTGAATGGTACTTCTAAAGCGATATATTCCTGAATTGAAACAATTGGTGGGTAGTACAGATAATAGAAAAGGCCAAATTGATCAACTATCTTCCAGCTTGGTATTATCTCACTTGGTTAGTGTTACTACCAGTCGGATTTTGGGCCTAAAACACTAGCTCACGCAAACATACACAATGTAATTATATTATTGACTTGTAACTTTTTTTGGAAAATCGACATATCAGTGAGTAATTATGCAAACCTCCCCTAGCCTAAATTGTAGCTCTCCGCTTCATGTTTGGCTAGATATTCCCAAGGTTGATTTACAAATTAGATGAAACCAAACTGCGGGCTTGGCTGTGTCTTCAATTCAGAAACGGGAGAGTGTGATTAATGTTTATACATGGAGAGCCTTCGCTGTTTTGGGACCATTACATCAATTGGGCTTGGATACTCGCCTGAGCTGCAAGAATAGGATTGAGCGCCCGATCGAAGCCTTTGCATCGCCAGGGCATCTTCACTATAGAAATCTAAGCTTTATCGAACACTCACCAATCGCGCAGTAATATATGTGATCTAACTGCTCTTTAGCAGTCTCCGCCATCTGCTATATCGTTTTTCGGCCAGTAGCAGGCATACCGAAGTACATACTAAAAGGTTGAGCATACCCAACTGCTGTCATTCGACAAAATTAAAGTTCGTGATTTCTACCCCCTTCCTTCGTAGCCGGTACATACAATGTAACATTTCAACTCTTTAAGTACATATCCTTAATATAATCAGCTATACCTGGTGATTGAAGATAAACGCCAATTTCACCCAGCCAATTAGGGTCATTAGCATCTTTAGAAAGCCAGTTTAAGCTAGTGATTACGACGTTATCAGAATCCCAACATAGTACTTTCGCGTGCGCCCCCTTTTTTCTAATAATATTTACGGTATTTTTATATTTCTCCTCTAGAGCAGGAAGGGTTTCTTTTTCCTTGGCGACTCCAGAACGACGATTGTAACTTACTGTAATATTAACTGGTTTGCGTTGGGCCACGCTATCAGTGGGAACCAATATCTGTGTTTCTGCTGCTCCACCGAGTCGATCACTTGCAACAAATATATAGTCTTTTGCGGTATCACGAGCTTGCATTACATATTCCTCGTGTCCAGATGAAGAAACAAGTTCAGCAAAAGAATCTCCCTCGCGGATATCAGGTGTGGAGCGTAGTCGATGTTCCAATGCAACAATTTGTTCGCGCAGCAATTCCTCTCTATTTTTAGGGCGTCGAATTAGCCTTTCAATCACACTTAGACAATCTGCCACTATATGTGGATTACAAATTTTTACCGATATTTCAAGCGGCTCGAATCCAGAGTACAACCAGTTACATGATCCTATGATGGCAAAATACCCCTCACTACCATCATCAGCCATGATCAATTTTGCGTGTGAATTTGTAGGTGCAGAGTGCAGTTTTACGCTTTGACTAAGCCCATTTTCATTGAGTATTTCACGGCATTTCCTAAGCTTTTTACCTGCACCATTATCATCTTTAGGCATAGCCCATAGTAAACTTACTTGTACTCCTCGATTAGCAGCCACCTTGAAAAGCTCTACTTTCTCCCCAAATTTTTCGATATCAACAAAGGTCGAATGAATAATTATCCTTCTTCTGGATTCTTCAAATACTCTTTCAAGGAGTGATTTATGAGAGGGGCCTCCTATAACGACATCCTCTTGGTTAATCGTCAATCTCCTTGATTTCCATTCTTGCCTTCTTGGTTTCCGTAATTCAATATCCTTTTTTTCTGACGATTTTAGCTTCGCGCGTTGTTTAACGTTATCGACTATTAATTGCTCAAGGGAGGTTGCTATGCTGCTCGGTAACCCTTCTATCTGGCTGTCTGTTACGATTAGCTTTACAAAGGAATTACGATTTATCCACGACTTCTGTGAATTGTGCCTTAAAAACTTCTCATCTGGATTTGTTAAAATCGTTTCGGTAACTTCGAAGATTCCTGGTAATTCTTGATCAGTGTAGTTAGGAGTCAGGATATGAGGGGGATTTTCGCCCATACTAGCGACTAAACGGTTAGCCCTGGATTCTGATAGCAGAGTAATCTTTCCAATTGGAAATACAGAGAAGCTCAATTTGTCTATTATATAGTGTATATTTCTCTGAACTTCATTTACCATTGAGGGCAAACTTTCTCTATCAACTACAGCCAGCCCTCTCTGAGAAGCACGAAAGGAAATTCTTTCTGTAGTTTCTTGAATCTCAACCCACCCTGCGTGCATGAGTCTTGAAATCGTCTCGGAGATGAGAGTTTTTGGCAAGCCAGAATAACTTTGATACTCCGTTATTGTAAAATCTCCAGTTGTGAGACCATAGAGAATTAAGTGCTCTATATCGCTCCATTGAATTCCTTTTTCAATGATTGAATGTAGTAATCCACGATAAACGGGCAGAAGAACTATATGAGAACTCGTCATTTCCTACCCCTCCCCAACCCCAGCCGAGCATATGGAATTATCGAAACAGCGGTCGAATCTAATTGACAAGAGTTGCTTTTGGCTTCTAAAAATTCAAGCCAATGTTTTAGAAAAAATAGATCGTCGCCTTTTTCAATATGCTTTCCTGGAGTAAAGCGTAGTTGAAGAAATTTGAGGCTTGTTACAACGATTATTTTTGATTTTGCTCTACTAAGAAGAACATTCATTCGCCGTGGATCTCCGAGTATTCCTAAGCCTCTTTTCCAGGAACGAGTATTGTTTCTAACAAGTGAAACTATAACGATATCAGACTCTTTGCCTTGGAATGAATCTATCGTATGAACGCATTCATTGCAGTTCTCAAAATACTTTAAGTGAGAAAGTTCGTTACTCATCCGTCCATATATATCTTGACGCAACCTAAACACCTGCTCATTATAGGGCGAAAGAATGGCTATGCTAGGCGGTTTTTTTGCGCTTTTAGATGCTCGCAAATTTTTGAGTATCTCAATAACTGCGTTTACTTCATAGGGATTATGGTGTGCGGGAGCTCTCTCTCCAGCCCATTGCATTTTGTGCTCATTCATGTACGGCAGGTCAACGATGACAATTGGGGCTTTAAACAATCCTGAACGCATCTTAAAAAAGAATGTACTGGGAAGGCTCTCCCTGTCATAACATTTTTTTGCTGTTCCAATGGAGGAGTCATAAAATATTTTGGAAACCATATCGGCAATGTCAGGGTGCATTCTATGTTGCTCCTCCAACCTTCCAGCAACTGGAAGAGATCCGCGTTTAGCGAAGGTTTCTTGATATAGCGAAGAAAAAAGAGTCAACATTCGGCTAACAACATTAACAAAAGTATCCGAAGAAGCCTGATCGTTAAGCATGTCTAGAAGGACATCAGTGTTTACATCATTGAATGAATTGCTTAGAAGCTTTTGTGCTGATTCAAGCGCATTTTGTAGGTTCAAAGGGCTTTCTAATAGTCTTTGTACTCTATCTTCCCCAAAAGAAGGCAGTTGATTAGGATCACCTATAAGCAATCTTCTATGAGACAACATCATGGGGGCAAGAAGCTCTGAACCTGTTGCCCTTCCAGCTTCTTCGACAATACTCCAGTCAAAAAATGAAGAAGAATTAACGAGCTCAGACATATCCCTAGAATTTGCTGTTGAAAAAACAATATTTGCTGATCTAAATATAAGTGATTCAAGAGCTTTGTCTGGAATTGAGGAGCCCATATTTTTATTATTAAATTTTTCCTCTAGGGCGTGTACTTTTTCTTTCAAAGCGTCAGGGGCGCCAATGAATAGTTTACTGTTTATGAGATTATCAACAATGGTCTTCGCCTGAGAGCGTATTTGTATTCTTTCGTCTGCATTTGTATCGCGATCACTTTTAGACCGAACCATCAGGGGACGCATGCTTTCGTCAACAGACTCAAATTCAGAGATTATTCTTCCCATTAAGTTATTAACGGCATCGTGACCTTGAGCGCTTACAATAATTCGACTAGATGGATGTCTCTGAAAACATAGTTTGATAAGCTCAGTCACTAGAAATGTTTTACCGACACCAGGTGGCCCCTGTAAAAAATAAATAGGTAGTACTCTAAGAATCTCAGATACGGCTCGTTCTTTCGATTCATCCAGAGAGGTTAAGCTCGATATTGGTAGCTCATCATAGCTATTTTTAGCGGCAATCAACGGAGATGATAACGCTTTCACTAGCCCTTGATATTTATCTAGCTTTTGTATTAGATCACGGCGGCGCTTCATCAAATCAGTTCCACGCAAGCTATTCGTAGTTCTTAGGTATATTTTTTCGTCTAACGTAAATTGAGCTCCGCAAGCAAACCTAAATCCTGGGTTCTCACTATCAGGACTGATTGTCTCAATATATATCAGCTCGTGAGGCTCATTTTTGACAGACAATCGCCCATCTCGCGTAGCCGCCCAACCTTCATTTTTTTCCAAAGGGATTTCCACAACCTCCAAAAGACGCTCAACCGGCGGTTTGATCCCCAGCGCATCAGATAGTTTCTCTCGACTCGATTCTTCGGTGTGTCTTAGGGTGTACTCATATTTTCCGTCGTTACGATCCCGGGACTCACTTACTGTTACAGACCAAATTTCAGTGGCCTGCTGTAAACCTTCAATTATGTGAAGTAACGAAAAGGCATCTCGATAAAGCTTGGTCACATCTTGAGCTTCAAATGAATCATCACCATCAATCATTAGTTCCCAATTGTCAGCCTGAGATTTTAGTCCAAGAGTATTTTTATTTAGGTCTCGAGGAGTAATAATTCGCAGGCTTCTCTGAGGGACTGTCTTTCTTTTCAAGATGGATTTGTCTGAAAGACTCTTATTTAAAACTCCTGCTAGAACTGGAAACTTCCACCCATGCTCAGAATGCTCCTCTAAAAAGTATGTATTTGTGTTACCAGCTAATGCAAATCTATAGGGTTTTTGTTGTATTGGTTTTAGCTCCAACAGCTCTGCGTCTAATAAATCCTCGTTGAGGAAATCCAATAAAGAATCTCTGTTAGTTATATCGAAATATGTAAGACCTTCGTTAACTATCGATTCTGATAGCTGCGATGCTATCTTATTGTGAATATATGTCAGATTAAGAGATAGCACTTCACGTTCAGACAATGAGGAATATTCACTAATAATCTGATCGATATTTTTGATTATAAAATCACCGTCTAATGGCTCCGTTATTGATGGAAATAGGAGACCTCTTAGCAGTTGCTTCTCAGATTCATTTAGCTTTTTTCCGATGGATCCGTTATCCATGTTTGGAGTCTGAGAAAATTTTGAAGGATCTATCCCGATACTTCTTAATGCTAATTTTCCGAATGAAATCCAATCTTGTTCAAAAGAGTGGTATTTGGTTTCATCATTTTTATTCCCTTTGGATTGTAGAGTAGGGTCATATGAGTTCAAACGTATATTCCACTCAAACCCACCAAGTTGGTAGTCTGGGGAATTTCCATGCTCCGTATAAATAGACCCTTCGTCTAGATTACGATGAATGAGTCCTCTTGAATGTAGAATATCAAGCCCTTTGGCTACTCGGGACAAGTTGCACCATGCAAGCTTTCGGACTTTATGACCGAGGGTAAGTGTTTTTCGTTTAAGTTGATTGCTCTTATGCCAAGCTAACGGTAGTTTTCCATCAGATTCAAGTACAAGATAAAAGCCCTCAGCATCAGATCCAGCCTCGTGCATAGTTAGGAGGTAATCTGAAGCACCTGGATACTCAGAGAGTTGCTGGATTTGCCTTATTTCGTTTTGCCAAAGGGATAGTAAGTCTTCATCATTGACCCGATCATTGCGCGGCCAAATTTTCAAAAGTACGCAGTCGCCGGTTTCCCTGTTGTATCCTTCATGAATGTCAGGCTCGCCATTGTTTCCATTGACCACTGACCGCTCAATATCATACCTACCTAAGAATGAATCCATTTCTGTTGGCTTCTCCATTGCTGAACCCCGAAGGCAGTATACATTGGTTAGTATCCGCTTGGGTCGTTAACTGTCAGGTTACATAGTGCTCCAACTTGCTTCGGGAGTAATTCAAGTTTAAGCCTGTACATCTAAGTAACTTATATCTATGATTCATTGGCTCCTAGCGAACAAACCTTACAATCTCGTAGGTCATAATGGTAGTATTTTCCCGATAAGAAAGCCTTGCTCTACAAATACGGAACGTGAAACCAATCTAACTTTCCCTCGCCCCGTTATCGACTCCCTATCATTGTCTCGAAATTTATCCATAGGCAACAAATAAGTGTGGAATAATCCGTCACTCCTTTCAAAGGCTCCAATGACATAGTCTAAAGTATTGACCATACTTACGGTAACTACGACGCTACTGGTGTTCTCTTTTGCACTTTTTATAACGGCACTGGAGCCATTGTAGATACAGGTATTACTCGTTTTGTTTAACAACTGAGCACCAATTTGCTTTGCGATATATCGAGCATTTTTTATACCCCACTCCGCCGCTTTAGCCCCTGATTCTTGATCTTGCATTAATAACACCAACAGACAATTAAATACTCAGTTTCCGAAGGCAAAGTGTAGCTTTAGTCATTAACCTTGAGCAACCAACCTTCGAAGAGCTATTGCTTATAGCAAACGAACAAATTGGGTGTGTCTGCTTCATTCTTTAAAATCATATTACCCTGGGACATCATCAACCTACTCGCATCATCCTCTAGATCATCCAAATTTCCACCTTGAAACAGGTGCTCACACCAATATCCATCTGTAGCCAGTACTAGACCTTGAGTTGAGTCTAGGCAAGAACTAACTTTCTCAGGGGCGGAGAATCTTTTTGCGTTCAGGGATCTAGTTAATAACTGATTTTGAACTGATGCGTTTCCCTCTGTTTTATGACTGTTTTGTCCGTTTATAAACGTTTGGTTTACTAAACGATGGGGGGTATTTAGCCAGTTAATTTCGCATTGGTCTTGATAAGTACCCACTCGGCAATCCCCCGTGAACCACCAGTCGAATTGATACGAGTCCCTATTGAGAATGAGCAGCCCGTAACTGGCGATATCGTGAAGGTAGTGTTTTCTAAGCTGGCTTTGAGCTGACCGTAAAATATCGATTAAAACGTTCTCGTCCGTGTACGCTACGTGTGAAACGATGTCACATAGGCAACTGTCCGCCCAATGTTGAGCTAAACGTTTTCCTTTATCATTGATTCCAATCAGTAATCGACCATCAAATTCCCGTTCAGCGGCATCCACTATAATAGCGATCAGGTATTGTTCAACATACGCAATAGCGACCGCATCGCTGTTTAGTTTGCGCTTTGATCCTTGTTTACTCGTCCATGTGATGTTCATTTTAGATACCAGACCTGAGGTATGTTTACGGCTCTGTGCTGAATGCGGCCAACTGTTCTAAACGTTCAAATAGGATCCCTTCACGATCAGTATTGTTATTGGCCTGGCTGTTAACGGCGTATTCAAAGTTCTGATCGTTTAACAACTCGGCCAGCTCCCCAGCTATGTAGGCCTGAACAGTTGAATCAGATAACTGGATTTCTTGAATGAGCTCTTTGCGGCCATCTACAAGGTTTAGGATGTCTTCGATATCGCGACTCTGGAGGGCATCTCCATTCCCCCTCCCCTTATAGGCCTCAAGCTTGGTTGCGACAAAATACACTGGGGTAACGAGCTTGATGGTTATGCTAGGCGTCAATTGGTGATCAGATGCTGACTCCATGGCTTTCTGATACCAGCGGTTGGTGAAACCGAGGGAATCATCATCGGGCATAAAATCCACCCGCAGATCCCCCAGTTTCATGGCGCAAATAGGCTCTTCTTCATCCGAGTTCGGCATTTGCACCTTAAAGCCACGCTCTTTGAGCTTGTCTTGTAAGGCGGCGTAAGCCACATAGCCCATGGTATGGACAATCAGATCCACGTCATCTGTCGAACGCACCTGCTCCTTGGTAACATCGTCGGTCAGAAGCAGGCCCGTGGTACACCCACCAACGAAGGTCATTTGCTCACGCAATTCAGGTCCAAGAGCTTCCGCAACCGCTTCTAACATTCCCTGTAACACATCTATTGTTGCCATAACCTCCTACTCCTATAGGCGCTGCTCAAGCATCTCTGCAGCCAGATTGGCCTCCCTTGGTTGCCCTACTCTAATCGCATCAACCAATGCGAGTAAAGCATACATCTCTGGATCTCTTTTTGACGCATAGATCGCAGATTTGAACAGCGGCTCAATGGCCTGCCCTTTGGAATCCCCATTGGCATCAGGCCACACCATAATGAAGTCTCCAGCACTGATCAGCTTGTCTTCCAGAATTGGTGCCGCAAAGGTGGTTGGTATTCCACGGGTGATTTCACCTGGTTTAGCAGGAAACACATACTTCAGGCCATAGATGATGAAGTCCGACAAGGCTCGCCGGTTGGCCACAGGCACCCCTGATTTCCTGTCCTTCTTGGCCAAACCCACATCAAAACAGCGGTTCAGTGACAGGTTTATCTGGGTCTTGCTGATCCCAGTCTCTTGCTCCAAGCCTCGAGCGGTATATAGGGAGTCATCCCCCTGCTCAGCCTTTTGCGAGACTCTATTCTGCAGAGCTACGAGCTTTAGCAATAGCCCTATGTCATGGCTTTTCATATGTTTCTCCCAAGAAACAGGCTTGTCCCCAGTCCCGGGACTAGGGACAATTATTGCAGAGCAAAGACTTGAAAGCAACTATAGGAACAGTCGGCGGGAAGCACATCGAGCAGATCGATAATAGAATTAGCCGCATTGACCAGCTGATTTTTAGTTTAGTGTTATCTCGTTTGGTTAGTGTTTATGCCAGTCTAGAGCTTAGGGCAATAGAGTGATGAAAATCAGATTTCATCCAAGGGCATGGGACACAACTCCCATTTGGCAATTTGCCATAAACCGTAGCGTGTCTTGTTAGGGCTAAGGTTTAATGAGGGTTTGAATGTCGATGGTTCTCCTTTCTTTTAGTGGTTGCCTTGTTGTCACGGTGGTGACACTCAGCTGGGAAGGCCCTGTTTGGGGCGGTTTTGCTATTGAGGGTGCAATAGCCACACGTGAATGGATTGCTTGGAAGTATCTTAAATTGAGAATGAAATCGTTCCCCTCGTAATCCTTGCGTCACTTCAGGAAAATAGGGTCTAGGCCTTATGGTGATTGGGGTTGCCTACCGCGTCACTACATTATTGTAGTGACGCGGTGAAAGTAGATTTCTTATCAAAGCCGGTGGCTTTATAGATGAAAAATAGATGCTACTGATCTTCTGTCTTGTAGAACTCAAACAACCTTGAAGGATGAAGGCCTAGAGCGTCGGCAAATCGAGAGATGCTTATCAGGCTTACATTACGCTCGCCTCGCTCAACAATACTGACATAGTGCTCGACCGACCCCGGCCGCTAACGCAGAGCATTCTTGGGTAAAGCCTGCTACTTCTCTTAGCTCTACTACGTGTGCCCAAACTCTGGGCACGGGTATGATTTTCTCTCTTTTGACATATGTCTCCCAGTGGGAACATACTCGCCTAATGTGACTTATTAACCAACGACAGCACTCCTGTAGCGTCTATTGACTGCTCGAAAACTTCCCTTATCACCGTAATCGCAATCTGCACTTCTAGCAGCACAAGATCTTCCAAGCCATTTGTAGAATCTTGACACTGAAACTTCTAAGTTTCTGAAAAACTATCTGTCACCAAAAGTACTACAGTTGTCGGCCATAAACCTGAACCGCTGACCTTTTTTCCTTCAGGTCCCGCTTCCATTCTTTAAAAAGACTATTGGCCCTTCATTTCTAGCAAACCCATTCTCAGCACTCAAATCTCGCCACCTTGTAACGACCTGTATTCTTCTGACCAAACTCTATAGCCATGCTTATTTCTCAAGATAGAATACTAGGAAACCTGACCTCTTACCCCCTATTACCACCTGTAAATCGTCATAGAGTGCAGATTGAGAAAATTATGAATATCGATAACTTTAACATTAAACTCTAATATCATCTTTTCAATCTTAATTTCGAATTCGACCGATTATTCAACAACACCTTTGGCAAAAAGCATTCTAGGCCCCCTACCTATTTTGTGTTAGGTGCCTACTCTATGGAAAATACTCCCGCAAGGAGACATCGATGGAAACACTACTTGGTAGTAATTGAACTTTTGAGGAAAAGCTTAATCCAAATATAAACTGACAGGCACCAATTTACGTTGGGTAGCCCTGGGATCAACTCTGATCCCGCAACCATTCTATCCAAACTTTTCCTTGTAGGTCTAACAGAGTAACTGAAAGTGAATTGTTAACTACACTTTATTAGACTCGATCTTTAATATTCCGAGCTTCGCGTCAAGGGCCCTAAAAACAATATACCCGACAAACGAATTGAGTTACGCATCACTCCAATTTAACTATGCATCACTTCTTACTTGAGCTCCAATACTCATGAATTTTTAATTACGTGATGTGTATCCTTCCGCCCATCGGAAACCCACCCTTCGCAAACCTTGCCTTCGTAATCGAACTCAATCTTCGTATACCTATATGAGCGTATACTAGTTTCCCAGCTCGACATATACTTCACCTTTTGATTTTTAGGCAAGTAAACACCAGAGTAGCAATACTCAATGGTGTTACTAAAGAAGGAGCCCAAACCAAATAATCCCGAAAAATAGGGCTTACAAGAAGATACATTTTTTTCGGAATTCAAATATGAATCAGCAGCAATTGAACCCGCTCGACATTGTAGCGTGGAGGATTTGTCCTGCGCCAATGCTTGAGAAACCAAAGGTATACTAATGTGGTTCGCTAGGCCTTTATTAACCTCTTTTTTTTGCTCGCCTTCAGTCTTCCCATCTGAAACAATAGAGTATGGAGTAACTGCATTCAATACTGCGAAAATCGAGAGCCCTAACGTCAAAGAGGCAGCCCTGTCCTTTGGTTGCTTCACCCAACAAAGAAACGCACTAGAAATCAAAACAAGAAGAAGACCTAAGAGCCCTTTACCTATGGAAATATTGGAAAATATGTATAGCTCCAATACAGTACCCAGCTTCAATGTCGTCGCTGCATTCAAGTTACACATCAAGTCTACCAAAACCAGCAGGAATGCTCCCCCTACTGTAGCGATATAATGCTCTTGTTTCATAAATACTCCTGTACATGATCTAATTTAGCCATCAGCTTCCGATAAGGAATACTATAATCGTAGTTAGAAAGGTCTAAAATCTATTGTCTCTTGAACACCCTTTTAACCTTTCCTACCAAGTCTGCCCCTGAAGCTAAAGCTTCTGTAATGCCGCTAACTATTCCGGTAGTCGGCCGCTTAGCAGGCCCCGGATTCAACAAATCTCCGCTTGTACCCATTGCCTTGCTGTATTCACGCAACCCCATGTAAGCAATAATTATAGACGTCGCCCAACCCACACTATTCATGTACATAGTACTCATAGCGGTCGAGGCGCTAGTAAGAGTTTGAACAGACTGCGCTGCAGATTGCGCAGCGCCACCAACTCCCGACCCACCGAAAACGTAGTCAAATGTTTTAAAAATTTCGATTGAATTTTCAAATCTGAACAACCCTTTCAACAACCATCTATTAACTAACTCCTGAGAGAGATCTATCAAGATAAGATACCAAGGAAAAAAAACATAGTGCACCATCATCCTTACAGCCCAAGGCCTCGTAGTTTGCCGAACTAGTGCAATTTCGCTCGCTGCTTCGGCTGTCAATTTGCTTGTTATACTCCCGTCAATCAGTCCTTGCTCTATATTCAGCCGATCACTTTGAGCTTTATATAAATCGATACTTTGCTGCATCTGAGTAGCCCACAATACCTGTTGGCTCTGGCTAAGTTGACCTACTTCTCGCTGCAATTCTTCTGGAGTAGAAGACCTAGAAGGCTTATCAGTAACCGCTTCAAACACCTTTTTACCGGCATCGAACAATTCTGTGAACTGAGAAATCGCAGAGAAGATTGTGGGGAGCATTGCTAGTATGTTAAGCATAACCCTATTTCCTTAAGTTTTTAATAAACCAATGTCTGTCAAAGACTGGCGAGATTCATCAGGGGAGAGTTCGCTAAGGGGATTATTACCTAATCGAAGTTGCGCGTGCGGATATTCGCGAAAGTTAGTCCAATCCCCTGCCCAAAACATACCTGATTGACGAACACACTCCCCGTATGCCTCCCACTGCTCTTTGGCATCGAAATAATTCCATGCTGGCTTCCCGCCTATTAGCGGCACAGCATCCCAGGCTTCCGCATAGTTATGCCAGGATTCACCTGGAGCTGCATTAGTTACGTGTGGGCCACTACAAGGCCCAACCTCTTCGAGAACCTGGGCCAGGTAGCCATGCCCACTATCACGTAAATCAAGTATCTTGCTTCTGATCGTCGCCCAAGATCGAGACTGACGGTAAAGCCTAGCCTGCTCCTCTAACGAGCGAAGCGTGCAATAGATTAGCAAGTCTATACCTACTTCACTCATGACCCTTTGTACCAATTTAGCTTTATCTAGCACATCTTTTGAAAGATCTTCTACATCTCTTGATGCCATCCCCTCAACTCCTTATCAAGAAAATCCTATATCTTGGAAATTAACTGTGCACAAAGATGATTTACACGCACCCGGATAATTGCGAATGGAGACATCGTAATGAACTAAAAATTCTCAACGACATAACTAGCCAGCAAGCATGTACAGAAACACGCCTAACAGCGTATAGAGGCAATAAATGCAACAAATTTCAAAAGTAGTAATATTTAGATATTTTCATGGCTCTCTGATTCCTTCCAGAATAAATTTGTGAACGGTGGCGCACTTTGGAGTACACCTGATTTATCATAATCGCAAAAAGACGAGCTAAACGACAAAACACCTCCGTTGCCTAGGCTAGGCTAGGCACGGCAAATGACTGCACAAAGAATATATACAAACCAATGAGACAATGTAAAGGAAAACCCTTCATGAATTAAATCTTACCGCAGGGACGCCAACACTACGCATTTCCCCTCACTCCTTTCAAAGATACAAACATTTAACAAAATACTCTTAGTTAAACTCGAATAAATATGGGTGTGAACACAATCACTCCTATTGAATCTCCTTACGAAATCTCCAGTTGAGAGAGATCCCCCCCTTACTACTTAAAAAATCTTCTTCCTTCTATTTTAAACCAAGCACTACTAAAAATAGCCAAGGTATCGTCTTAAAAAGTCTCACACACTCTTAGTATCAACTTTTTAAAAAACGACGCACTAAGAAAGTGAACTCAACAATCCAAAACCTCTAACTAGATTTTTCTGCATAAATTTAATTCAGACCTAAGCAAATTAAATTTTTTAAATTAGAACCATCGTTGGAATAAATTCATGAAAATTCAAAAAAATGTCGCGCGCATCATCATTGAGAATAATTCTTATTGAAAGAATTTGTTGTTTGATGCAGCATTTACTTGGCCATAAGTAATTGGCCAGTCATTTTTTAAAAAAGGAACTTAAAGTATGAATACTCTAGAAGCTAAGAAACCTCTTGTTTTGGATATGCATGATAAACACAGCGAAGAATTACGAGAGCTTCTTCCAGAAGAGATATCCTTCCCAAGTGGTGGTGGAACCTGCGGTACAACTATAGTTTACAGCGATGGAACCGTTGAAACACAATCTGGAGACGAAGATGGTGAAGGCGACGATACCACAATAGGTGGAGGCGGCCTTCCTTTTAATGGCGGAATTTAAAACTTTGTTCGGCGGCCTCCGCCGAACTTCTATTTAACTATATGAGAACCTAAGAAATAGATAAATTTTATTTACCACATTAACTTGGATGGAAAGTAGTTGTGAAATTTGAAGGAATAATTGTATTTGGATCTGATAGGGACCATCATATCAACAAAGTAGTTGAGAATATTGTCCCACTGGGTATCAATGTGGTCGTTGTCGATCCTTTCGAAGCGAAAGGGAATTACTCGTTAGAAATCGACACTAATGGAAAAGTAAAGTTTTCACTTGACGGCATGGAGGTAGGTGAGAACTTTATTATTTGGACCCGTCTAAAAGTAGTTCCCGAAACTCCATTATGCTATGAGGTCGAGGAAAGAGCACTAAATGTTTGCCACCAAGAGTGGATAGCTTTTTACACTACCATTTCAGCTATTTTTCCAAACAGAACCCTTAACGATCGCAATGCTGTTTACATGTCCAGACACAAAGGCTACCAACAATGTATTGCAGCTTCGTGCGGTCTTAAATCCCCTGCATCTCTGCTAACGACAAGTAAGTTCAGCATATTGGATATGCTTGATAGACACGGGAAAACCATAGTAAAAAGCAATGCAAGCGGTTATGGCATCCCTCCCTCTCCTGAATCCGACGATAAAACTTCTCGCATATCCAATGGGCGACACATGTCTACAATGCGATTAGATAGAGAGACTGTCGCTAACACCGATGACAAAGCAATAAATTCATGTCCAATTTTTGTACAAGAAGAAATTCGCAAAGACTATGAATTGCGAATCACCATAGTCGGAAGCGAAATATTTGCGCACAAAATTGACTCCCAAAAAGAAGAGTACACAAAGCTTGACTGGCGTCTAGGGTCATTCCACCTTGAAATTGAGCCTGTCGACCTACCTAGGGAAGTCAGAGAGAATTTATTTAAGTACATGAGAAAAAGTGGAATGTTTAGTGGGGCAATCGACATGATTGTCGACGAAAGTGGCGCATACTGGTTTCTTGAATGCAATCCGGAAGGCCAGTGGGCGTGGCTTGATATAGAGAGGGAATGGGTTATTGCTAAAGCATTTTCTAGACAGTTGATTTCTAGATACCAAGAGACACAACCTATTGTTAGGGCCAACTTTTTAAAGTCTGTTTCTTACAGCTCTTAAGCCATTATTGCAAGCATAGAGCCTTATAGTGATACATGCCTAATATGCAAATGGCCTATAGACCAATTGCCCAAGTAAAAATAATCGGTTTACTAATTATACTCTATGCCTTCAATATTCCGCACCAAAGCAATCAACAGCCAAAAACCGAAGTTTGAAGGCGAAATCCTATTCGATAGCCCGTCTACCAAACTAGCGTTCAATACAGTGCTATTGGTGTTTTGCTTGCTTTTAACCTTGTCACTATTCTTGGATTTTACTGTAAAAGTAATTGCCGAAGGTGAAGTTACCTATAACGTCCCACTAGTACATATTTATCGCCCTGAAAAGGGCTACATATCAAAATACAAAATTCAAGAAGGTACAAGAGTATCTGAAAAAGATGTTCTATTTACCATTGACCAGCAAAGAGAAATAATTACGGGCTCTAATCAGCTCATTTCTCCTATATCCTACATAGAGAAGGAGATAGAAATTAGTCATAACACTTTGGAGGTTATTGAGTCGAAACTGAAAACGCTAAAACGTAGGACTACAAGTCTTAGAGAAGAAAGGAAAAACAAATTAAGCGACCTGAAATTTGAACTTGATCAAGAACGAAAATCATTAGATATAGACATACGGAGGTTGGCGTCATATAAAGGAGAATCAGGCATGAGTGTCGTGACAAGCATTGAAAGAGAACGGCTGTACAAAAACTCACTAAAATCAAAGGTTAGGATTAGCAATATAGAGAATGAAATTAAGACAACAATGCTCGATATTACAGAAAGGGAATTAAACACTGAAATACAAATTATAGATTCAAAAAAGCAAAAGAATGATTTAGAGAAAGAAATTGTAAGCCTGGAACGTGACCTCTTACTTCAAAAAAGAAACTATTCATATGAAGTACTATCCCCTTTATCTGGTGAAGTAATTTTGGTGCATGCCAGGAATTCAAGTTATCAACCTGAAAGGGAGCCAGTAATAACGATAGCTCCTGACAAAGCCGAATTGGTTTGCGTCTTGCAAGTACCCGCAGACAACGCCCATCAAGTCTCAAAAGGGATGGATGTCTCCATAAAATTTCATGGCATATCACATCAAAAGTACGGGGTGCTAAATGGCAAAGTAGCTGAAATTTCGAAAGGATCCATACGAACAAGTAGCAAAGATGGAGGGAAACTTTCGATGTACAGTGTTCTAGTTCACTTACCAAACAATGAACAAACATCTCAGTATAGAGGTAAGATGTTGGAAGGTATGAAATTATCAGGTGTCATAACTGTAGAAAACAATAAGGTATTCGCTTTTCTTCAAAATTTTTTATCAATATAGCAGACAACTAAGAAAAATATAAAAATGAAGCTATTAGCATTTCCATATAAAAAGTCACCCAAAGTAATATACCAATCAGAATCAGCAGAGTGCGGGCTTGCCTGTATAGCCATGATTATGGACAGGCATGGTAACGAATCTGGATTACTTAACCTTAGAAAAAAGTATAAACTTTCATCCAGCGGCGCCAGCATAAGGGACTTAATTTCCATTGCTAGTTCCGAGGGCTTTACATGTAGAGCTTTAAAACTCTCCTTAGCAAAGGTACGAGATTTAAAACTACCATGCATCATCCATTGGAACTTCAATCATTTTGTAGTATTGGAAAGTGTAAATAAAAACACTGTACAAATTACAGATCCGTCAGAAGGGAAACGAGAAGTAAGTCTACATGAGTTGAGCGACAGCTTTACAGGAGTAGCACTGGAATTAGTACCCTCAGATGACTTCACCACCTCTGAAAGCGTTAATGAACAATTGAAAATCAAAGATTTATTTTCAAACGCTTCAGGCCTGTATTCCAATATAGCGAGAATTGCAACTCTCTCACTAATCGTGCAGATTTTTCTTCTTGCATCCCCCCTTTACCTTAGGTATGTGGTCGATGATGCCTTGGCGGCCAACGATGAAAATCTCTTATTGATACTAACGCTGTCATTTTCCGTCATAGCACTAGCTGAGGTATTAGCAAGGTTTGTAAGATCAATTACAATCATAGATTTTTCAGCGCAATCATCATATTACATTATGGAGAGGCTGTTTAGGCATATTTTAAGGCTGCCAGCCGACTTTTTTTCTTCTAGAAATTATGGCGACATTCAAACCAGAATCAATTCAATTGTTCCCGTACAAAGCTTCATTGCACACAGTCTTCCCAATCTTCTGATAGATATATTTGTTTTATGCAGCACTTTTATAGTCATGCTTGTTTTCTCACCAATCCTATCACTTGCAGTATTTTCATTTTCAGTTGTACAGTCTTTTATTTCTGTTCGTCTTGCCAAAAAAGCTCAATATGTTGAAAATCTAGAGATAAGAAATCAAGCAAAACTGCAGACGAACACGTTAGAAACATTACAGTCCATCAATATTATCAAAAATTATTCTAAAGAGGACGTCAGGCTCTCGTGGTGGAGCTCAATACTTTCTACTGCTGTCAATAAGTCTTCAGAAAAGAACTACTTATTATCAATCAACGAGAACTCTTTATTAATCCTTAACAGCCTTCAAACGATGGCGGTAGTATACTTGGGCGCTGAGCTTGTTATATCGGGGGAATTTACCCTGGGACTGTTACTTGCTTACTTAGCTTACCGAACGATCTTTTCTAATCGCTTAAACTCCTTTCTTAGTGGGTGTTTTTCATATAGGCTGCTAGATACACATTTAAGTCGACTCCACGATATAACTAGCGCTAAACGTGAGGTAGTAGATTCAGGAACAGCCTGCAAAGCAGAGCTACCGAAAGAGGGTTTTGACATTGAGCTCGTCAATGTTGGTTACCAATACGCATATGGCCAACCTAACGTTTTAGAAAACGTTAATCTAAAAATAAATTTTGGTGAGACTATTGCCTTTGTTGGACAATCAGGTTCAGGTAAGACTACCATTTTGAAAATACTTTGCGGATTAATACGCCCTACAGAAGGCAAGGTTCTTTTGAATGGTATTGACTCCGAAGCTTTTGGTTTGAGCAATTTTAGAAGAGGAATTGGTGCAGTATTTCAAGATGACCGTCTTTTTTCAGGGTCTATATCTGAAAACATATCATTCTTCGACGAAAACCCAGACGAAAAGGATATAGAACGCGCAGCTAGGCTAGCGGCAATTCATGACGATATTACAAAAAAAACAATGGGGTACAACACCATTGTAGGAGGACTAGGCTCCAACCTTTCAGCGGGACAACAGCAGCGTATATATTTAGCAAGAGCGCTATACAACAAACCATCTTTCCTTTTTCTAGACGAAAGCACCTCTAATTTAGACAGTGCTAACGAAGAGATAATTGTCAATTCGCTCAAAACACTAGGCATTACTAGGGTTATAGCAGCACATAGAGAAAGTCAGGTCAATACAGCCGATAGAATTTTTGAGGTAAAGTCTGGTGAGGTCAACGAGATACGATGAAATTTAGGTTCTTTTCGATCTTAACGCTTGTCTTTTTGTCATACCTATCTTTGTCATGTGTTCATAAAACAGTCTCAATACATTCAAACACCCCTATAGAAAGAAAAGTGCTATCCGCACTGCGTTCATCAGGCCACAAAATAATTTTTCAGCCAGCATACCACGAGGACCTCCCTTCAAGTCATGTGGTCATTCTACCAAGGTGCTGCCTAACCAAATCATCACAACATGATACCGTTCAGACTCTAAAAAAAGCACTACCCAATATGGTTGTATTTCAATCTGAGTTCCAAAACTATTCATTTGACAACAACATAGTAGGCATACTTTTTTCTGCTTCGCAGAAAACGGAATCGAGCAGTGACCCTCACAACATTGAGATATCAAAAGGTTTTTCAAGCCAAGGGTGCGAATCGAACTTCACGATTGATCTCTATTCAGACGGTCACTTCATCCTTGATGACCTTTCGAAAGAACTTGACAATAATTCGGCAGTAAATGGAGACTGGGCTTTACTCAACAGGAATACAATTGAATTATATTTCGACAAAGAAAGATATTCATTTTATTATACAACCAAGCCATTACCTCCAGGCGCCAGGTTTAAATACTACTCCTTACTAACCCCACTGATAGGGAACAAAGTAAAATGGTCGTGCGATTATTATTCGGAATTCAATTAGTATTATTTTCATTGAACACGACGGCATTCACATGTTTGGACTCAGCTGTAAGTGCTGCATATTCTTCAGAACAGCCTTACTTGCTTGGCAATTGCCCAGCAAGTAAGGACGTCAGGGAAATAATGTCTCGGTATGTGGAAACGATTAGGGGCAAGTATACTCTCACACAGATTGGGCACCTAAAATCTTGCAAGGCAGCTCAGCTTGACTGGATCCAGAAATCGAGAGCAGACTCACAGAAGTGGCTTAAGGATCATATTGAATTTCAATCTTCAGGATATAGACATGACCAGTTCATATTGAATGTAGGCTTGGATGCCATGTTGAGCGGACTAGTAGTAGAAAACGAAATAATGAAGAAAGAGAAAGAGTTAAAATGTACAAGTTTAGGGTTGATTTTATACGCCATTAGGTCGTCCAACATTAGTTATGTTCTATCCAATGACCTAACAAGATTCGATCGATTAAGCAATGAGCCAAAATCGCTGCGATGGGCTGTATGGCTTACAGCTTTGCACTCGGACTTCGATCTCCCATTTAGAAAAAAAATGATGCCAGTTTATGAACAACTTTCTGGAAAGAACTTATTTTCCGAAAAGCTATACAAGGTTTTGGCCAATAGATGATTTAGTTAGTTGTTCGGTCTACTATGAATAGGTGACCGACATCCATCTTCGACTAATAGTCTGTAGAAGTTCAGACCAGATCTGACACATCATCTTGATAAAGAGAGAGTTACCCGTTTTGATAAAGGTGTCGAAGCTTTAATCAAAACAAAGAGGTAACTCTCATGATCCATACTAACAACCCCATCATTAAACACAAAGCCGGTTTGCTGAATTTAGCGGAAGAGCTGGGTAACGTATCCAAAGCCTGTAAGGTAATGGGTGTATCCAGAGATACATTTTATCGCTACCAAGAGCTTGTTGAAGACGGCGGTATCGATAATCTGATTAACAAGAGCCGTAGAGCACCCAACCCCAAGAATAGAGTTGATGAGGCGACGGAGCAGGCTGTGGTGTCCTATGCCATAGAACAGCCAGCCCACGGCCAACACCGTACCAGCAATGAATTGCGTAAGGCCGGTGTTTTTGTCTCAGGCAGTGGTGTTCGCTCGATCTGGGTGCGCCATAACCTGGAGAACTTCAAAAAACGCCTAAAAGCCCTGGAAGAGAAAGTCGCCAATGAAGGCATTATCCTCAGTGATGCTCAGGTCGCAGCGCTTGAGAAAAAGAAACATGATGACGAGGCCTGCGGTGAAATTGAGACCGCGCACCCCGGCTATCTGGGTTCTCAGGATACTTTCTATGTAGGTAATCTCAAGGGTGTCGGTCGTATTTACCAGCAAACCTTTGTCGATACGTACAGTAAGGTTGCGTTCTGTAAGCTCTATACAACCAAGACGCCGATCACAGCGGCAGACGCTCTGAACGACAAGGTTTTGCCGTTCTTCGAACAGCAAGAACTACCAATGCTTCGGATTCTAACGGATCGCGGGACTGAGTATTGTGGGCGTGTAGATCAGCATGACTACCAGCTCTATCTTGCGATTAATGACATCGATCACACCAAGACAAAGGCTATGTCGCCACAAACGAACGGCATCTGCGAGCGTTTCCACAAAACCATCCTCAATGAGTTTTACCAGATTACTTTCCGCAAGAAGCTCTATGCATCGCTGGAAGAATTGCAAAAAGATCTGGACGATTGGATGGAATACTATAACAATGAACGAACTCATCAAGGCAAGATGTGCTGCGGCAGAACGCCAATGGAAACTTTACTTGATGGGAAATCGATTTGGGCTGGAAAGAATTTAGCTCAGATCTAAACTGACAGACGCCGGTTTAAAATGGGTAACTGTCAGATCAAGTCTGAGCTACTACAAATAGTCGTATAACTTTAACCGCTATATACAACGCCTCAATTTTATCCAACTTTCAAATTCGTCCTCAGGAAAAAGCCGTCTTCTACCAACTTTAATTGAGGGTGGCATAGGATCCCCTTTAGATATTCTGTTTCTGATCGTTCCTGCCGTAACATGCAATTTCTTGCTAACTTGCTCAACTGTAAGGTAATTAGTAGCCATATATCCTCCACTTTCCCAAGATAGATTAACCTAAATCTTAGATTTCTCGACTAGTTACTTACCAGTGTACTTAGAAGTTAAACTATCGGACTAAAGCCGCATTCGGCTTTGATCCTTTTGACTATAAAGCGCTGTATTCTTTTGGAAGAATCCCGAAGTGTCTCCGCAGTAAGAACGACATATCCAGCCGTGACATCATCCCTGCCTGTTGAATGATTCATTAGCCGTTTAAGCTTGTAGCTTCCCACATCTAAGCTTTCAGCTGTTGTAGCGAATGTTCTTCTAAGATCATGAAAGTCACAGCTTGTACATGATAGCTTCTTAACTTTTGCCACAACCTTCTTCGGCTCTTGTATTCTTCCGTATTCATTTTTCGCTGCAAATACATACTCTGAACTTCGATCCTGTTGTTTTAAAACTCGATTAACATATTTGGTTATCGGAAGCTCTAACGGCGTCCCATTCTTGGTTTCATGGATAGTAATTATTTTCGACGCCAAATCCACATCACTCCACTTCAGCCTAAATATTTCCCCTCTTCGCAAGCCTGTTAGAAGTGCGAAAAACATTGCATTACAGATTGATTTCCCTGTAAGGGTTTCAGAATTTCTTATCTTTTTCATCGCCAAGTAGAATTTTGAAAACTCACTTGGTCTAAGGTGTGTCTGTCTACGACGGACATTATTCCACTGCTTTCGATGGGACAGGATGCCCACGGGATTCTCAGGAAAGATTGGACTGCCATCTTGGTAGCAATATTCATATTTGGCAAAATTAAACAAGGCTCGAAGAACACGCATCGTAAGATCCGCCTGAGCTTTTGACTTAATGCTAGAGTGAATCATGACCACCTCTTGCCTACCAATTTCTTTTAGTGGTCTTTTCATGTGTTTCTTCAAGTGGTTTCTCATCACACCGTCATATCCGTTCAAGGTAGTTGCCTTTAAAGGCTTCTGGTCCTTGTACGCTTGATACACACTGTCTAGAGTCAATTGAGACATCTCTTTGACACGCCTTTCTTCGTTGAAGTTAATACCAATGCTCAAATCAGATAGGTGCTTCAAGGCTATACTACGGGCCCTTGCCGGAGATACATTAGGGTACTTTCCAATTGTAATTCGAACTGGCCTTCCATTGGACACACGCTTAAATACGGAGAAGCTCCTAACGCCACTCATTGAAACACGAAGTCTTAGCTCTGGAATTTTTAGATCTCTATACTCAACCCTACCCTTGAGAAGAGGCAGAGCTTCTATCGCTTGTTTAGTGAAAGTGAACTGCCGCTCCATGTGTGCTCCGGGGTTACAGCGGGGTTACAAAGTAAAATGACTGTACATTACCTAAAGCAACAAGGGACTATATAAAGTTCTTTTAAAGCAATAAGTTAATTAAACAGTCTGATTTAGCGATCACCCGGATTATATGTTCAGATATTACTCATAATCGATAGGTCCGCGGTTCAAGTCCGCGAGGGCCCACCATCCTTCCCTAAAACTTAAGCAAACGTGCTAAAGCACTCGACTCGCCTTCCATAAACCCCTGATAGGTCCGCGGTTCAAGTCCGCGAGGGCCCACCATTCTCCTCTTAAATTCAAATAAACGTGCGAACGCACTCGTCTCGCTCTTCATAAACCCAAGATAGCTCCGCAGTTCAAGTCCGCGAGGGCATTTATGCCCATGGGTGCACTATCCTCCCTCAAACTTCAACAAACGTGCTAAAACACTCGTCTCGCTCTTCATAAACCCAAGATAGCTCCGCAGTTCAAGTCCGCGAGGGCCTTTATGCCCTGCGGAAAACAGGGGTCAGAACCCTTGGGTTCTGACCCCGATTCGGAGCCAATAAAACTTCAGCATTTACAGGGCTTTCCGAATAGAATAGCTCTAAAAAATAAACTGGAATCACAATGGAAGACCTCGCACTAAAAATACTCTTGGCTCTCAATGCCCTCTGGTTTTTCGGTGGGTTTCACACCTTTGATATTCGAGGGCGAATCTTCGCCAAAATAGTCGTACCCAAAGAGCATAGAGACACCCCCGTAATGGAAACACTGATCATGTCGGGGAAGTTTGTCGGAGGATTTAATTTAGCCTTTATGGCTCTTAATCTACTACTGATATTCAATACGGAATTGTTTGATAGGGCAGCGCAATGGTCAGTTTTACTATGCACCATGTCGATAGCTCACGGGACTCAGTTCGCACACAATGTGCCTGTAGTTATTCAAAATCGACGCGGAGAAGGTGTTTGGCAGGTAAAAGGCTTGATGCTTTTTATTTTCCTTACTGACTTCACCCTAATGATATTGAACGCCGCCATGGCTTTGTATTATCTAATTTAAGACTCTAGCTGTGTCATCGATCCAATAGCCTTTTTATTAAAGGCTATTGGCTTTTCGATCCTTGAAGTAGCGAATAATATCATTGGATTCATACAGCCATTTTGTCGGCTCGCCTTTACGCTCAATACGCAAACAAGGTACTTGCCCTTTACCACCACCACGAGTCAACTCTTGCTTTACCTTGCCAGATAAACCAACGTCCTTCATCGCTACTTTCATGTCCAAGTTTTTAAGGGCTTTTCTGGTTTTAACGCAAAACGGGCAAAGCAAACTTTGGTACAGCGTTAAGCCTTCTATTTTTGTAGATCTAGCCATCAAGTTGATCTCCATAATTTAAAACGCTGACATTTTTGGCAAGTTTCATCTATAAATCATCACAAATTGTTCAAGACCACTAACAATATAGCCATATCCTTAGCAGCCTTAATTATAGGGATAACTTAAGTCAGATACCTCTAGAGCCCAGGAGATAATCAATAGTAAATAAAAGACGAGGCGCCACCGCGATCACAATCTCTTGATGGGAATGATTTGCATTAACATGTCATTTGGGATATGTTATATCATACTATTGATATCCACGGTTTGATCCTCATGAAAAAGCACATACACCCCCAATACGATTACGTCATTTTTCGCGATACAAGTTGCGGACAGGATTTCAAGATTCGCTCAACGTGTACATCTAGCCAAACCATTGAGTGGGAAGACGGAAAGACTTACCCATTGATACACCTAGATATCTCTAGCGCATCCCACCCCGTGTATACCGGAGAACAACGCCAAGCCAAAGCTGAGGGGCGTATCGCTCAATTCAATAGCCGCTTTAAAAAGCGTAGCTTGAAATCTAAACAAGAGTAGAAAGCAACAAGGTAAGTGCAATGCAAGTATTGAGCTCATTGAAATCGGCCAAGCTACGCCATAAAGACTGCCAGGTCGTTCGGCGCAGAGGCCGTCTTTATGTTATCTGCAAGTCCAACCCTCGCTTCAAGGCCCACCAGAGAACAGTAAAGAACAAACACTAACTTTCCTCACCCGGGTCTGTTCTCTAGGCCCTTTTTAATGCTTAGTGAGTTTTTATCCCTGCATGAATAGCTGGCAAGCACATGCACCCAACAGCCGACTCGCGTAAACTGTTTAAAACACTAATATTTGAATTAGAACATGCTAAACAGCCACTTTGATAAGCAACTCGTCGATGCAGAAATACTGCGCTTGATAGCAGGGCAATCTAGGCGGGTTCCCTACCCAATCATCTTGGCCATGGCCTTAATTGCAAGTTTTGCTTGGCAATATATGGCGGCTGAGCTTGTTATTTCCTGGCTATTCTTTTCAGGTTTATGCTTGCTGGTTCGTGCCTTGGTACTTCCAAAGATTGCCTCATACCAAAACGTACAAAAGGCCAATGAGATAGCCATCATGCTCAGTGCTGTGAACGGCATCGCACACGGTAGCTCATGCCTATTCTTCCCCTACTTTTCAGTGTTAGAACAGGCTATTCAGACAATGATCCTGTTAGGAATCTCTGCTGGAGCCGTGGCTACAACTTTTGGCAAACGCGATATATTTATTGCTTATCTACTGCCCAGCTTGCTACCCATCAGCATTATGTGGGCTCTGCGCCCGCATCCTGAAAACCTATTCGCTGGCTATATAGTTTCAGTGCTTTGCTTGATGTTCGGGGTAATTCTACTGAGCTTAGCAAAAGACATGTTTAAGAGCTTCAGCTCAGCTTTTATCGCGCAACAAGAGCAGGCCAAGCTCAACAAAAAACTGCAAGCGAGCCTAACGAGTGAAGCCTCTGCAAATCGGGCTAAAACCCAATTTTTGGCCGCAGCCAGCCATGACTTGAGACAACCACTACATACCGTATCTATCTTTTGCGCTGCCCTTGAGATGCAAAATGAGCAAGAGTCCAACAAAGAAATCATTGAACATATGAATGGCGCTGTAAGCACTCTTAGCAAACAATTAGATGCTCTATTGGATATTTCCAAACTAGACGCTGGCATTACTAAGCCGCAGCTTAAGCAAGTAAATATTAATGCGCTATTCTCGGAACTCGAAAGAGAGTTTAAGCCTGTTGCAAAAGACAAAGGCATCGAAGTTGAATTCATAATAGATAAATCTATAGACATTATGAACGATGAAGTGCTGCTTATCCGAATACTGCAAAACTTGATTGCCAATGCCATTAAGTACAGCGACGAAGGCACTGTTCAGGTTGCATTAATCGAATCTGACAACCTGTGCATTTGCGTTTCTGATAATGGCCTTGGCATCCCTAAAGAAGAGCAGGAAAGAGTATTTGAAGAGTTCTACCAACTACACAACAGTGAACGCGATAGCAGCAAAGGCCTGGGCCTAGGCCTCGCTATTGTAAAAAGGCTTTGCTCTTTGTTAAATATTGATCTGCGACTAGAGTCATCAACTCGTGGAACACAGTTTTATCTACACTTTCCACAACAGGTCGGGCTAAAACCAGAACGCGGCTCAATGATAGAGCAGCCACCAAGTGATGATTTGACGAGAGATATAAAAATTTTATTGATCGATGATAATGTTCAGGTTTCTCGAGCGACTCAGCTGCTTTTAGAAAACATGGGCTTTAACGTTGCTCTCGCTGAAAATAAACAGCAAGCTCTTGAGCATTGGGAGCAACAGAGTATCGATTTTGTGATAGCTGACTTACGCTTGCGCCAACAAGAAACCGGCATCAATATTATTCAAGAGTTACGCCAGAAGAACAGCAATTTGCCCGCCCTCTTGGTCAGTGGCGACACCGCCCCGGAGCGCTTACAGCAAGCCAAAGATGCCGATATTAAGCTTTTACATAAACCACTAGCCAGTAACAGCTTACAAAAAGAAATGATAGAGGAGCTGCAACGCAATAAAAATTAAAACTAAGCCGGTGACATTGAAAATTCTTTCGCCGGAATTAATGCCAGTGCCGCTGTTGCGTATACCGCTTCAGTTCGATTATCAACTCCAAGCGCTTTATAACAGGCGAACAAATGGGATTTAACCGTTCCCTCGGCAATATCTAACTCGCGAGCAATGACTTTATTCGCTTTACCTTGAACAGCTTTCATTAAAACCGCCAATTGGCGGCTAGAAAGATCTGACAAGATCTCTTCTCGCTTAGCTTGGCTCTCTTCATTCCACTGCTTAAGCTCATATTGCCCTAAAACACCGGGGGGCAAATATACCCCTTGTGCCAACACTAATTTAAGGGCCGCCACCAATTCTTGCGGGGATGAGGCTTTTGGAATGTAGCCTGCTGCCCCCTCGGCAATAGCATTGCGAATAACAGAGGCCTGATCTTCGCTTGAGATGAGCACTACAGGGCAGTCAAAATGCTCTCTGACAATATTCAAAGCGCTTAAGCCATCTTGACCAGGCAAGTAATAGTCCAACAAAACAATATCAATTTCGTCAGCATCAAATAACAAAATTGCCTCATCACAGCTACCCGACTCTAGGAACTGTGTATTGAGTTTTAGCCCAGCCAGCAAGTACTTCAAACCACTGCGGAACAAGTGATGATCATCGATGATCAGTACACGCACTTTGACAACCTCTCTGCACACAAACATTTTTCAGCCCTAATGGGAGCTGCAAGAGATTAGAATAAATTGAAACGCCAAATAAGGCTATGATGGCCAGCGAAATTTATTACAAAAATCAGTAATATTCCTGAGTTTTTTATATAAAAATCAGCCTACAGCCGGATTTCTGAAGAGGATTGTTAAAAGCGGGCCTGCTTAGGAGTTAACAATCAAAAGTGAAAAGAATGGCCCCCGTGGAAGGAGAAGGGGCCATTTTGAATTACGCTACTGATTGTAGGTAATTCTGAATACCCATACGATCAATAAGACCCAGCTGCTGACGCAACCAATACTCGTGATCGACTTCAGTATCATCTAGCATCTGCAACAAGGTATCACGCGTTACATAGTCCTTAACAGACTCGCAATGGGCCATTGCTTCTTTCAATTCATTACCCACATGAATCTCGAGGTCCAAGTCACTTTGCAACATAGCCGGGACATCTTGGCCGATGTTCATTGGCGATCGCTTGGCCATATTGGGTACGCCACCTAGGAATAGAATACGGCGAATCAATAAATCCGCATGGCCTAGTTCATCATCACGCTCATGACCGATTCGCTCATACAATTTGGTCAAGCCCCAATCTTCATACATGCGGGAGTGGATAAAGTACTGATCTACAGCCGTAAGCTCATATTCAAGCAGTTTATTCAGCCATTCAATAACTTTGTTATCACCTTGCATAGCGCAAACCTCAGAAAATTTAATTCAGCCCAACAATCATAGCGCCAAAGGAAAACCGCGTCCAGTTTTCCTTATAAATCAATCACTTAGAATTGATTATTAGGCGCATTCAAGAGTGTGTCGTATTCGCTTTCCGGTTTCGACAAATCGATTTATCGCTGCAGTAACTCACATACCGTATTCGTTCCCTCTACAGCGACCACCTTTACTTCGGCCTGATCAAACAAGCTGGCATCGGGTACTATTCCCCACAAGGTATCTCCAATTTTTACCTTTGCGGCTTCTCCGGCTGGCATCAATACAACTCCGTGTGCGCCTAACAAATTGTCCATACGATTATTTAAGTTTTGGTGGTCTGACTGAAAATCCAATACGCCGCGCATTTTTGTCACCGCTAAAAAACTAAAAGCGACAGAACTCACCGAGTAAATAGTAAGAGCTAATTGCCAACTCATCTCTGGCATCAAGATATGAATTAGGCCCGTAAACAAAGCACCTGCTGCTGCACCAAGAAAAAAACCTCCTGGCAAGGCTATTTCCGCAATAAGTAATACGGCGGCTAATGTGAGCCAGTGGTAGAAATTCATATCGGCTATAAATTGGATCGCTTCCATGGTATTACCTCTAATATTTAAGTTTGTTTCTTTGGGAGGCGAAGGGCTCTTTAAAAGAACCCTTTTCAGCTATTTAACTTCTAGGCGACCGTTTTGCTGCTATCTATCAGGTCTTTGATTCCAGCCACTGATCCGATAACGCTTGAGGCTTCTAATGGCATCATGATGACTTTGGAGTTATCCGCACTGGCGATCTCACCTAAGGCATCGACATATTTTTGGGCTACGAAGTAGTTAATCGCCTTCGCATCACCTTCAGCGATAGCGGCACTCACCATTTGGGTCGCCTTCGCTTCAGCCTCAGCCTCACGCTCACGCGCTTCAGCCTCTAAGAAAGCAGACTGACGCTCACCTTCAGCTTTTAAAATCTGTGAACGCTTTTCACCTTCAGCTACATTAATCGCCGCCTCACGCTCACCTTCAGCCAATAGGATTTGAGCTCGTTTTTCACGCTCAGCTTTCATCTGGTTGGCCATCGAATCAATTAGATCTCTCGGCGGAGTAATATCTTTAATCTCGATTCGGTTTACTTTAATGCCCCAGGGGTTAGTCGCTTCATCTACCTTAGTTAAGAGGGCCGTATTAATCGTATCCCTGTTTGAAAGCATGGCATCTAGCTCCATTGAACCCAAGACCGCACGAATATTGGTCATTACCAGATTCTGCATCGCGCGCTCTAGGTTATTCACCTCATACGAAGCTTTTACTGGATCCAACACCTGATAAAAACAAACAGCGTCGGTGGTCACCATGGCGTTATCTGCCGAAATCACTTCCTGAGGCTGCACATCAAGCACCTGCTCCATAACAATTTGCTTGTGGCCAATATTGTCCACTAGCGGGATGATCAACTTCAAACCTGGTTTCAAAGTCCGGGTATATTTCCCAAAACGCTCCACCGTCCATTCCTCACCTTGGGGAACCTGTCGAACCCCTTTAAAGATAAGAACGACACCAAAAGCCACAACAGCCCACACAAACACATTCACATCAAACATAACATTCACCTGTTATTAATCTTTTTTGTTACATATTCTTAACGCAAAATGAATATTATGAGAAAAATAATTTAAAAGCAATTATTGTTACGTATAATTAACAAATATTGGCGCGTAGAACAGCAAACCACTCAAAGAGCGATCAAATAATGAGCAAGATATTCAATAGCCCAGAGATGACCGAAACAATTCGACGCTACTTTGCCATGGAAAAGAATGTGCGCGGTTTGGATTACCGAGAATTGAGCCGCCGACTAGCAGAAGCCGGAGTTGAGCAATCAGAAGGAAACTTGAGAGTTAAAATGACCACTGGAAAGTTAGGCACGCCGCTGTTTTTGCATCTATTGATGGCAATGGGGGTCAAACAGTTAGATATGGAGCAAATAGACACTATTTACCAACAGGTGTGCACTGACCTAGCTGATAATTAGTCATACGGCTTTTAACAGTAAGCTTCGAAATAAGGCGCGAATTAGGGCCAATGGCGCCTAATTAACTTTTATTAACCTTCGGCGATTAGACTTTTTATTTATAAACGAAATTAAAAATAGAAAATAAAGTTATTCTGGGCCTAATTTATAGGTCAATTCCGACCATTCTCTGTCAATTTCTACCTTTTTCATTAACCCTAACTATACTCATCAATAATTAATGGTGATAACAGGAAATAGCTCGTATTCACTGCCTTATGCTTTTATTACACTGATTGCATTGCAGTACCACCTGTAATAGTCATCTCACGATGAACTCGCTACATAAATATAATAATTGCGGAGGAAATCCCACGTGTTGATACACAATCACGCCCGTAAAAAGTTGCTGCCATTGGCAGTTTCAATGATTACCCTTGGCCTTTCTCAAACCGGCATAGCACAGGACCAGCAGTCTGCCGGCGAAATTGAAGAGGTTATGGTTACTGGTTCCTATATTAAAAGCAGCCCAGGGGACGCCGTTGTTCCCGTTCAAGTCATGGGCCGCGAAGATTTAGATGCTATTGGAGCCACCACAGTTGCTGATGTTATTGCTAAATTAGCGATCAGCTCTGGCTCTGAAAACCAATCAGATTCATTCACCCAAGGCTCGACCCAGGGTACCTCAAACGTCAACTTACGCGGCCTTGGCTTAAGCTCTACGCTGGTCTTGATTAACGGCCGTCGCCAAACCATTTCCGGCTCACTAACCAACGACGGCAGTGTGTTTGTTGATACCAGTACGATTCCTGCAGAAGCTTTGGAACGTGTTGAAGTATTAAAGGAAGGTGCAGCATCGACTTATGGTTCTGATGCTATTGCGGGCGTTGTGAACTTCATTCTCCGCAAAGATTTTGAAGGCTTGGAGGTAAATCTAGGCTATCAAACCACTCAAGATGACGACCAAGAAGATAGAGATGTCGGCTTTATCTGGGGCGGCGGTAACGATAAAACTCATGTGACCATCTCTGGCCACTTTTTGGATCGTACACCGCTCAGTGTTGCTGATCGGCCAGAGCTGGCTGATAACGCCATCAGTAGCTTGGGTACGACCTTCTTACCTGTAGCACCGGTGACGGTACCTGATGGCCCTTATGCTGGCAGCTATAGCCCATTTGAAAACGTGCCATTGGCGGGTTGTACGGATACCGCAGGAGGCGTATTAATTCCTCAGCCTAGCGGTCAACGTTGCGGTTTCCACTATGGTCCACGCTTTAACTTGGTTAATACAGAGCATCGTCGCCAGCTGTATACCAATTTAACGCATGAGTTTGACAACGGTATGGAGTTGTTTGCCGAAGCTGGCTGGGCTAACAATAATGTGGAAGACAACCCACAGTCACCGAGTTACCCTTATCTATCTTTCCCGGTAATTTTACCGAATCATCCTGGTAACCCATTTGGTGCTCCAGTTGTATGGCTAGGCCGCCCTCTTGGTGCAGGTTTCCCATCACCTAATGCACCGCGCGAGAATGACAACCGTCGTTTCTCGGTCAATCTAACTGGTGAGTTCGATAATGGCTGGTCATTCGATACCGCGTTGACCTACTCCCAGAACAAATACCGTCAAATTCAGCCAGATACTATTCAGTCTCGCTTAAATGCCGCTTTAGCTGGCCAAGGGGGGGCAACTGGAGATCAATACTTTGACCCATTTAACCCAGCCAATAACAGCCAAGAGTTGATCGACTATCTGTCTTACGATACCGATACTCAACGTACTACAGACTTGATGGTATGGGATGCTGTTGTTGCCGGTGAAATGTTTGAAATGTCTGGCGGAACAGCCGGTTTCGCTTTCGGTGTTCAAGCCCGCCAAGAGAAATATGAAGTTGAAACCGATGATCTTTACGAAATCACGTTTGACGCAAATGGTAACCCAATCCCAGTTGACCTAATCTTCTTGGGTGGTGTTTCTGAGGTTAAAACGGATCGCAGCAGCTACGCAGTATTTGCGGAAACCAAACTTCCAGTCACCGAAGATCTAGAAGTCACCGCTGCCTTGCGTTACGAAAAACTTGATAACGATAACAGTCTTGATCCTAAGATCGCCATGCGCTGGCAATTGAGCGATCAGTGGATTGCCAGGGCTTCTGTTTCTACGTCTTTCCGTGAGCCATCACTGTCTCAGTTAAACGCTACCGCGGTAAGCTTGCAGGGTATCCAAGACTTTAACCCAGACGGAACGCCTAAAGGTGGTGTTGCCTTTATCCGAGTTGCCTCGCAAGGCGCGGCTGATCTGACCCCTGAAGAGTCCACCAACTACAACTTGGGTATAATCTTCCAGCCTACTGACGATCTAGAGCTGAAGCTAGATTACTGGCGTGTAGACTATGAAGATCTAATTACCCAGCAAAGTGCTCAAGGTATTGTTATTGCTAACCCGAATGATTCAAATATCGTTCGCACGCCTAATGGTCAGCTGATTGGTATCAACACTCGTTACTTCAACTCATCTAATGTAGAAGTTGATGGTTTAGATTTTGAAACCACTTGGAGCTTGGGTGATGCCTGGTCTGTTAAAGCTAACTTGTCACACTTCTTAAACTACGACCTTACCCTGGCTGATGGCCGTACCGTAGAAGCCGCAGGTTTCTTTAACCACGACAACTTCGCGCGCTCTCTACCTGAAACTAAGGCGAATATGATCGTAAGCTGGATTGATGAAGATCAGCGTGCCAACCTGGTGCTGAACTACATCTCAAGCTATGAAACCACTCGCGAAGTTCCAGCAGGTGAAAGTCAAAATATTGATTCTTATGTAACGCTAGATGCGAACTACAGCATTAACTTGCCGCTGGGCTTTACTGACGATTCTGAAACCACATTAACCTTTGGTATCAAGAACTTGTTAGATGAAGAGCCACCACGCGTATACGATGCAGCGAACTATAGTTACGATCCGAAGCAGCATAGCCCGCTAGGCCGTACCTTATACGCCAAGGCTAAGTTCCGCTTCTAATACTCTTGTAGTTTTTACATCGATCTCCCTTGAAAGCGGCCAATTGGCCGCTTTTTTTAGCATTACAATCTCTGAGATTCCCTCACTCTAGACTTCTGCCAAGATTGCCAAACATAACTTATAGCAATCTTACAACCGTTTATCGAAAGCAGTGCTATAATTGTCTTTTTAGGCTAAGCACTGGCATAACCGTGAAACCTACCAAGACCAAAGCGGAAATTCGCACGGAGATAGAAGACCAGATTGAACAATTTCTCCGCCATGGAGGAGAGGTGGCCAGCTATCAGAAAGGTGCAAGTGGCTTAGCGGATGGTGCCGGCATCCAAAATAGCTTTAGCCCACGGCAAGTTCAGAGCCGAACACCTGTGGTTGATGTAGTCAAAGCCATCGATTCTCGCCGGCAACCCCAAAAGGCCCCCGCCGCAAGGCGCAGACCTAAGAAAATTTTATTGAAAGATGACTTTGGAGACCCAATTCGCTGGGTTTGGCAAGACAGCAAAGCTTAAAACCGTTAATAGACAGCCTTTCCCCACTGCTTCCTACCCCTCCTTCTAAAACTCGAAATAATCATCAACTCTTAAATAATTACCCATTCATAAGTGCGGATATTATCCCTGCTATTTATTCACATTCTCGTTCTTTGCGACTGATTTTCATTAATTGCTCCCTTTTCTCTTCTCGAATTGAACAAAGCAGCCGATACTCAATCTTAAGATATAACTAAGCGACAAGCCTCTGCTCAGAGCTACACTGCTCTTAAATACTAAACTCGAAAAGCTGTGCACTTCAGTTTGCATACAAAGTTAGCTCATTAGAGTACGGCGCAATATACGCTCGCTAGCTGCAGAAAACAGCCCATCCAATGCTGTCTGGAAATACAAATATGATACAAGGCTTTGCCACACTAAGATGCTTACTGGTAGATGATGACCCTGGAACGCTACTCATACTGAAGCGCCAGCTCGTTGCCTTAGGCATTTTCCAATTAGATGTGTGTAACAATTCTTGTGCCGCGCTAAAGAAATTACAGCCTGATAGTGAATACGACATTGTGTTTTCGGATTTAAATATGCCTGGCGTTGATGGCATTGAGCTCATCCGACATATTTATCAACTGAAGCTTTCTTGTGCATTAGTATTAGTCAGCGGCGAAGACCCTAGAATTATCAACAGCATCAGCCATCTCGCCAGAGAACAAGGCTTACAGTTCCTTGGCGCTATCGAAAAGCCCTTTGAGCAAGAAGATGTAGAAAAGTTGTTATATAAATTCAATGTGAATTTTGAACTAGAACTTGAAAAAGACAGGCCTAACGTTAGCATTTCAGAAATCAGGCAGGCTATTTTAAACAAAGAAATCGAAGCCTATTTTCAACCGCAAATATGCGTAAAAACAGGCCGGCTTATTGGAACTGAAGCCTTAGCTCACTGGCGACACCCAAGTAAAGGCCTTATCACAGCTGATCACTTTATTCCCCTGGCCGAACGCCATGGCCTTATCCAGCTCATTGGCCATTACATTCTTGATTTTTGTTGCATTCAGTTAAAACAATGGCAAGCCAACGGTATCGATATAACCCTATCCATTAATATTTCTCCACTGCACTTAAACAGACTGGATTTGCCCGATGTTTTATGCAGTATGGCTAAATTTCACGGCATTCAACCGCAAAAATTGATTATTGAATTAACAGAAGCCAGCATGCTGGAAGACCTAAGCACCAGCATCGATATTCTATCTAGGTTACGCCTGCGTGGATTTCAATTATCGATTGACGATTATGGTACCGGACACTCTTCTTTAGATAAGCTGCAACAGATACCGTTTAACGAGTTAAAGATTGACCGCAGCTTCATCAAATATGCCAGCGACAATGAAGCCAGTCGAAGAATACTTGAAGCTACGGTAGACCTCGCTAAAAAACTGCATTTGAAATGCGTCGCTGAGGGTGTGGAGTTTGAATCCGATTGGGAGATGGTGAGTAGCTTACAGTGCGATATTGCCCAGGGCTTCTTTATATCACGCCCAATGCCAGCGGCAGATTTTTTACCTTGGGTAAAGAACCAGCAGGCAAGCCATATCGCATTAGGCGCCTAAAAGAATCACACCAAACCTGCATCGATAGCAATCCAGTAACTGATGCCACTCAATACCGTTAACACTAAAATTACCATCGCCAGCAAGCGCAAGGGTTTAAAGGGCTCTCGTTCTACGCTATTCACGCCTGAAGACACAAACTTATCAACCTTTGCTTGATCTTCAGGGCTTAACTTCGGCTCATCGTTATTATTCATATTTGGCCTACATCCGTTAAAATCTGCTGATTATCTTAACACCAATTTATAATCTATCCACATAGGCGCATGATCGGAAAATCTTGGCTCGCGCTGTATATGCCAATCATAAGCTTTCTTAGCGATATTAGGTGTTACCACATGGTAGTCCAGGCGCCAGCCGACATCCTTAGCGAAAGCCTGTCCTCGGTTGGACCACCAGGTATAAACCTCTTCATCGGTTAATTGGCGAAACACATCCACCCAACCAAATTCATCATAGATTTTATCTAGCCAGGCACGTTCTTCCGGCAAAAAGCCCGAATTCTTACGATTGCCCCGCCAGTTTTTAAGGTCAATTTCCTTGTGGCAAATATTCCAATCGGCACAGATAATATATTTCTCACCACAGGCCATCATTTCTTGTAGTCGCGCTTCAAATAGATCCAAAAAACGATATTTCTTTTCTTGGGCTGCTTCTGAACTAGAACCTGACGGCATGTACAAAGAGATCACAGTGACATTTCTAAAACGTGCTTCAATCCAGCGCCCCTCGTTATCGGCAGGGTCCCATCCTAAGCCACGAGTAACTTCACGGGGTTTTACCTTTGAATAAATGGCCACGCCGCTATAGCCCTTTTTCTCAGCATCAAATAAATAGCGGTGATAACCTTCTGGGAAAAAGATCTCATCATCTAGCTGATGTTCCTGAGCCTTAGTTTCCTGCACACAAAGCACATCAACATCTTGCTCGGCAAACCATTCAAAAAAGCCCTTGCGCGATGCCGCACGAATACCATTGGCATTAAAACTCATAATCCGCATGGCGGCACTCCTTAAAAATACGGCTTAAAATTAGAGGCCAGATTAAAACAAATTGCTTGCCAGTTGAAAATAGTCAGTTAAGAATAGCCAGTTGACAGTAGCCGCTTGAAAAGCAAAAAACCGGCACAAGGCCGGCTCTTAGGGAAGCTCTATCCGATTAAACAACAGAGCGGGATATAGTTAGGAAGCTAGACTTAGGCATTGCGCTCCAACAAAATCGCAATACCCTGACCACCACCGATACACATAGTACATACCGCATAACGACCATTGGTACGCTCAAGCTCATAAATCGCTTTTACCGCCATGATAGCGCCGGTTGCACCAACAGGGTGGCCCAAGCTAATACCTGAACCATTTGGATTTACTTTTTCAGAGTCCAAATTCAAGGCATTGGATACCGACAGAGCCTGTGCTGCAAAGGCTTCATTAGATTCCCAGAAGTCGATCTCATCCTTACTTACACCGGTTTTTTCCAGTAGCTGCTCAACCGCAGGAATTGGACCCGTACCCATTATGGCAGGCTCCACACCGGCAACCGCATATCCTTTAATGGTCGCCCAAGCTTTTAAGCCCTTCTCTTCAGCGGCGGCCTTTTCCATCAATACCAAAGCCGCAGCACCGTCATTCAAGCCTGAAGCATTACCCGCGGTTACCGTGCCGTCTTTTTTAAAGGCTGGACGCAAACCTTGCATGCCCTCAACAGAAGCATCACCGCGTACGTGCTCATCCTGTGCAAACACCGATGGACGACGCTTATTCTTGCCTTCTACTGGCAAGATTTGTGATTCGAAGTAGCCGGCATCGATAGCGCGCTGGGCACGTTGATGACTGCTTACCGCCAACTCATCTTGCTGCTCTCGCGTAATCTCAAAACGCTCGGCAACATTCTCTGCGGTAACACCCATGTGATAACCATTCATTGGGCAGCTTAGAACGCCGATCATTGGGTCATACATTTCACCATTACCCATGCGCTGACCAAAACGAGCACTTGGCAACCAGTATGGAATATTACTCATGGATTCAGCGCCACCGGCAACGGCTGCATCACAATCACCCAATAGAATCGCTTGCACGGCAGATACAATGGCCTGCAAACCCGAGCCACATAGACGGTTTACGTTGTAGGCAGGGGTAGTTTGATCCAAACCTGCATTCAAAGCCGCAGCGCGACTCATATACATATCACGACGATCGCCCGCCACAACGGTACCAAATACACAGTGGCCGATATCCGCTTTATCGGCGCCCGAACGCTCTAGAGCTTCTTCGGTTACAATGCTGGCAAGCTCTACTGCTTTAAAATCCTTTAGGCTGCCACCAAAACTACCAACGGCGGTGCGCACGCCACTTAAAATAACAACTTCTCTTTGACTCATTGTCTGCCTCAACTTTCTGGCTGATGTGTAAATATAATGTGTTGTCTTAACTGGAGTTTATACAAGGTACGCTTGCCACCCCAGAAAAGAAAAAAGCCCCTTGCGGGGCTTTTACTAAATAAATATCGCTTAAAACAACTCGGCGGCCAAGCTCATTACCGGCTCACTACCCGCCGCAATATTTTGCTTATGGGTATTGGCCTGTGGCAACAAACGCGCGTAGAAGAAACGCGCTACCGCAAGTTTGCCATCGTAGTATTCATCACTGCCCTGCTTTGCCATCGCCGCTTTCGCCATACGTGCCCACATATAGGCATGAGCTACATGACCAAACTGGTGCAAATAGTCATAAGCAGAAGAACCAATTGTAGCTGGATCATTCGCAGCGTTTTCCAATACCCACTGGGTGGATTCTTGCAAGCCCGCCAAGGCGCTCTCCAAAGCTGGAATAAACTCAGACATATTGTCATCACAACTGGCGATAAACTCATTGATATCTGCGGCAAATAATTCGACAAACTTGCCACCGTTGGCAGCTACCTTACGGCCCATCAAATCCATCGCCTGCACACCATTAGTGCCTTCATAGATTTGACAGATACGCACATCACGAACTAGTTGCTCTTGGCCCCACTCGCGCAGATAACCATGGCCACCAAAAACTTGCTGGCCCAGTACCGTACAATCAAGTGCCTTATCGGTAACAAAAGCTTTGGTAACTGGGGTTAACAAGGCCATCATATCAGCGCCTAGTTTCTTCTCATCACCTTCAGCAAACTTGGATTTGTCCAACCACATAGCGGTGTAATGGTTTAAGGCACGTGAGCCTTCGGTGTAAGCACGCATGGTTAGCAACATGCGGCGCACATCTGGGTGCACAATAATTGGATCAGCGGCTTTTTCTGGCGCTACGACACCATTTGGAGAGCGGCTTTGCAAACGCTCGCGGGCGTATTCAATCGCCGATTGCCAAGAACGCTCTGCGGCACCTAAGCCCTGGATACCAACCACCAAACGCTCGTAGTTCATCATGGTAAACATACAGGCCAAACCTTGGTTAGGCTCACCCACTAACCAGCCTTTGGCGTCGTCAAAGTTCATCACGCAAGTCGCCGAACCTTTAATGCCCATTTTCTTTTCAATGGAGCCACAGCTAACGCCATTGCGCTCGCCAAGGGAGCCATCGTCATTAACCATGATCTTCGGCACCAAAAACAAAGAAATGCCTTTCGGTCCTTTCGGTGCATCCGGTAGGCGTGCCAACACCAAGTGAATGATGTTTTCAGCCATATCGTGCTCACCCCAAGTAATAAAGATCTTACTACCATTAATGGTGTAGCTTCCGTCGCCATTTTCTTTGGCGCTGCTGCGGATAATCCCCAAGTCGGTACCAGCATGAGGTTCGGTCAAATCCATCGCCCCAGCCCATTGTCCCGAGTACATATTTGGCAGGTATTTTTCTTTTAGCTCTTCGCTGGCATGAGCGTCGATTGATAAGCAGGCGCCTGCTGTTAGCATTGGGGCCAAACCAAAAGAAATTGAAGCACCTTGCAACATCTCTTCAACATGGGCTGTCAGGGTTTTAGGCATACCCATACCACCGTACTCAGGGTTACCACCTAAGCCATTCCAACCGCCTTCACAGAAGGTCGCATAAGCTTCTTTAAAGCCATCTGGCGCGGTAACCTCACCATCGTCCCAACGAGAGCCCTGCTCATCCGATTCACGATTCAGCGGGCCCACCACTTCGCCAGCGATCTTAGCGGCTTCTTCCATAATGGCATCGGCGGTATCCACATCCACGGCGCCCGCCAAACCAGGCAATTCTGCCCATAGTTTCTCGGTTTCAAATACTTCTTTTAGCACAAAGTGCATATCTTTTAAGGGAGCTTGATACTCGGCCATGGTGCTTCTCTCACAATGATTATCAGGTATTTATAGACCAATTTAGCCCCAAGACAATACAGCCAAGCGACAGGGACAAAATAGTCATTCAAACAGGTGTTTGAAATTAACCAGATCCCCTTTGAAAGTCAATGACGGTAGTCATTACATTTTGTGCCTGAATTAACCGCCGAAAACCAAACCAATCTATAAAAACTAAAATAGTCCTTATTATTCAATAGCTTACAAACAGAAGACAGCTCACCTAAGTGAACTTAAAAACTTAAGCACCAGCTGGAAGCAAACAACTTGTCGCAAATTTGTTTAAGCGTCGGTTCAAAAGCTATTTGGGGCCTTTAGGAAAACTACCTGTCAGCTAGCCTATATAGCCTTTAGTTTAAAAAGCTTCATGACTTAGACTTTAGCATTAGAAACACCATCTTTAGCTAGCAATAGCACCCCAATCAACTAAGATATATTTAGGCATTTAGGCGCCAACGGCCTAGTCTGCCATTCTAAAAGCGGGGTGTGTTATGGCTTTGTCCAAACGCTGTTTTCGAGTGGATCCGCCCAAGTCATTAGACATTGGAAAGTGGCAGGTAACCGTCGACTTAATATCTAGGATCTACCACACATCCTGTGGGGTAATCGTACAGTTTAAAGGGAATGAGTTTTCAACCATCGTGACCAGTAGTAATCACGATAACTTTCTCTCGCCAGAAGATAGCTGGTCTTGGGAGATAAAGAGCTTTTGCCGCAGAGTGGTAGAAACTCGTGAACAACTCTATGTGAACGATGCCTTGGCTGGTGATGAGTGGACTGATGCCCCACCCGTATGCCAAGGTCCGGTGAGATCCTATCTCGGTTTCCCGATATTTTGGCCTGACGGCCGTGTCTTTGGAACTATCTGTTCGATTGATACCAAAAGCACCAACTACGAAATCAGTTTTATCGAACTTATGCAGCAGCTGCGTGATTTAATCTCTGGTGAGCTACAACACCTGTCAGACATTGAACAATTGCAAAAAGTCGCCACTACTGACGCACTCACAGGTCTATACAATATAAGAGGCCTTAGTAGTCTTGGCGAGAAACGCATCAACGACCAGCAGCGCTTTCATTTAGATCTCGCGGTTATCTATCTCGACATCGACAACTTAAAGCAACTCAATGACAAATATGGTCATGAACAAGGCGATATATGTATAAAAGCGCTCGCCAAATCGTTAAAACTAAGCTTTCGTAAAACCGATATCATTGCTCGTGTAGGGGGCGATGAGTTTGTTGTTTTAGCCCTATGCAACAAAGGGTCTGATATTGAATTACAGCAAAGCTGCGAAGATGTCAACCAGAATTTTTCTGAAAACTTCGCTTCACAATATAGTGACAGCATCAAACTATCGGTGAGTTATGGCATTAAGATATACGACACTATTCAGAGCCTACCCCTTAAAGACATGATTAGCGAAGCAGATAGACTGATGTATGCCCACAAAAACAGAAAAAAGCTGGCCTTGAAGTAAACTAAGTCAGCGGGTTTTATATAAGGCCTAGGCTTGAAAGGTATGTAACGCAGCCAACACCTCTAACCAACAGCTACGGCTGAGGCCTGACCACTTACCCTGATCGAATATCTCGGATATTTGAAACTATTCCCAGCTTTAGCAATCATAATTCCATCCATAAATTCAGCTTAGCGAGCCCTTTTAGCAAATGAACCATCCTTGGTGTCTACTCCCTGCCGTATTGCTATGCGCTTTGCTCAGTGTGCCGATGCACGCATTTGCGACCTCCCAAAACGGAACCATACCTTTGCTAAATACCAAGGGAGGCTTTAACGGTACTTGGGAGAAAGACTATGCTCGTAGTGATAACTGGGAACGCAGGGTCCGGGAAAAGCTATCAGAGCTACGCCGTCAAGCCGAACAACGTAATCGACGGCCGGAAAGTAGAGGCCAGATTGGCGGCATTAGCGTCATTAGCAACGCAGGGCGCGGCACCAATATAATTGATCTGGCCAGATTTACAGAGATGATTAGTCGCCACCACACCATGAAGATACTGCAGGACGAGAAACAGATTAGTATCGCTAGGGAGGGTGAAGCCAAGCTCATCTGCAGCACAACAGGCGAAAGGCTTGTTACCCAAAATGAATTTGCCGTAGAAACATGTCGCTGGGACGGGAAGCGTTTAATTTTTAGGATCCAGTTGGAAGAAGGTACTACTATCTACCATCGCTTTTTACTGTCACCAGCAGGAAACTCCATTAATTTGTTAACACGTGTATCCCACCCTGGAAGTCCAGCCTTTGAACTCGTGCAGTTTTATGAACGTTTTGACGGTAGCTATGAAGCCTATCAATGCAAACAAACCTTAAGTCGAGGCAAAGTCTGCAATTTAAGACATGATCAAAGCTCTGCAGCTGAGGCGAAAAATAATGATTAAGGCTATGTTTTGCCGCTTATTTTTTGTATTCGCAGCTATCATATCATCGGCCTGCAGCCAGCAGCCGCAGGTAAAACCTATTAATGATACTAACTTGGTTCCTCAAAACACCCAGCTACTACAGAGCCAGCAAGAAGAAGAGCTTGCACGAATTTTGGACGTCAGCATCGAGGTATTTGGACTACAGGCTACGACTGGTGGTAATAGCCAAGTAGAAAAACAAATATTTTCAGAAATAGCCGATATCGAACGCCAATATTTACCTGTATTGCTGCGAAACACCTTAGCAAAAAGTCGTTACTGGGGGGCAGTAAGTGTCGTTCCCAAAGAAGATTTGGCGGCAGAACTTTCAGTTAGCGGCCAGGTATTACAATCCGATGGTAATAGCTTAAGCCTCCATATCATCGCAAAAGATGCTAGTGGAATGATATGGCTGGACAAAAAATATCGGGCCCTAATGCAAGGGGGGCAACAGGCTGTACAAAAAAATAAAGAGCCGAATAAAGAATACAGCCACTTCTCGCAAGCTTGCCTAATACAAGAACTACCCTACCAAGAGCTTTACCATCAAATTGCTAACGACCTTTTAAGCTACCGATTAAGCTTATCAGACAAGGAGTTATTAGACATTCGTCGATTAGCGCAAATAAAGCACGCTCAAGACTTATCGCCTGATGCTTTTAATTCGCTAACTGAAGAGCAAGACGGCCGACTGTTGATCAAACGGCTTCTCGCTCATAACGATCCTATTTTAAAGCAGGTAGAGCGAATGCGAGCACGCCACTATATGTTTATTGAGGCTGTCGATGACCACTACCTAAATCTGCATCAAAAAATGGCTGCTATTTATCAACTATGGCAGCAATATTCTTGTGAGCGAGCTGAGGAGCTTAAACTCAGGGAGCTTACCCAAGGATCAAAAAAGCGAAGGTACAAAGGCGGCTATAGTGCCATAGCAGACAATTATAGACGCTATAAAATCAGTAAAATGTTTGAGCAGGAATGGCAACAACTCGCCAGTAGCTTTAAACAAGAAGTTGACCCCGCCGTGATTGAGCTTAATAACAGAGTCTACACATTGAGCGGAACTGTTGATCAACAACTTGAAGAATGGCGTAGTATTCTACGAGAGTTCTACAGACTACAGGGTTTGCCCTAAGAAAATAAGCAGCAATCTAATTATGTGATTCCGGTAAATGCAAATACTGGGAAGCACTGATAGCCGCATTCTCTTTTCCAGCTAAATTTGGTACAAAGCCTAAATAAGGGGCAGTCATTCTTTGTTTTAGGGTTTCTAGGTTTTCTTCCATGCAGCTCATATTGGGATCTACATGATTGGCCACCCACCCCGCTACCGTTAAGCCGTCTCGCCTAATGGCTTCAATCGTTAGGAGCGCGTGATTGATGCAACCTAGTCGCAATCCAACCACTAAGATAACCGGCAAACTCAGCTCTTTTGCGAGATCTGAGAAATCTTCTCGATCATTAAGAGGAACTCGCCAGCCGCCAGCACCTTCGACTACGGAAAAGTCATGTGGCGTAAACAAAGCACCACGGCAAAAACCAGCTAAGCGGCTAGCATTGAGCCTCACACCAGCCTGCTCGGCAGCGATATGTGGCGCGATTGCTGGCTCAAAGGCATAGGGGTTGATTTGCTCGTAGTCCAGCTCTTCCGACATAGCCTCCTGCAAAATCAAGGCGTCACTATTTCGCAAACCCTCATCACGACTTTCACTACCTGAGGCGACCGGCTTAAGCGCTAAGCTGCGTAAGCCTTCACTATTAGCCTTATGCAGTAAAGCCGATGCAATAAAGGTTTTTCCGGCATCGGTGTCTGTTCCAGTTACAAAAAACGTTTTCTTGGCCATGGTATGTTTGCAATGCTTGTTGAGTTTTCCGGTGTTTTGCTATCGAGTCATAACTAAGCTACAGGCTTCGTTAACTTTAAATAATACACCTGGTAGGTCAATGGCAATTTAGCCCCTTGCTCGCTATCGTAACGATATTCCTCATAGGCCGCTAGAAGTTTAGTGAGGCGTTCGCGTGAAGATAAACCTTCATTCTGGCCAGCATTCATATTCTGCGCCCCTAAGGTTTTCAACTCATAGCGTAGCTGTTTGAAATTATCAAAAGCCAAGTCTATATCAGCCTCTTCGAAACTAAAGCTTAATCCGCTCTTTTTTATTGGAGCGCATAGATCTTTAAGGGCACGAAAGCGATTAACATGCACCTTATCATCGACCTGTCGCCAAGCTTCACGAAGCTGCCATAAACTTCGCGGTCCTAGCGTAGCGATATAGGCAGTCGCCCCTGGTTTCAGTACACGATGGATTTCCTTAAAAAGCTGATCTTCTTGCTGGCACCACTGAATGGCTAAGCTCGAGAATATGCAATCTATACTTTCATTAGCCAGCGGTAGGGACTCAGCATCTGCTGCGATGTATTCCACATTCAGAAGCAAAATTTCTTCTTCACGCTGCCTTGCCTGCTGCTTGGAAAACTGCAACATACCTTCTGCAAGATCTAAGTTAAAAAGCCTCGTAGGGTTATGCTGCAGTACATTGCTTCGACTTTCAGATTTAGACTCCGATTTGCTAAAGCCCTGCTCTAGCAACTTTTGAAAATAAGCGGTACCGGAACCTAGGTCCAGTACCGCTTTTCCCACAAAATGCTCGGCAGGCACTTGAGAGAATAAACGCTGACAAATCTGCCGCTGCAAAGCAGCCACACTGTCGTAGCTTTTGGCAGATTTAGAGAAGCTTTTGGAGATGCGCATCTTATCCAGTCGATACGCAGCCGGGTTTTCTTTTAGGCTAGCCTGAAGCAGTAGTTCCGCCCGAGACTCTCTTGCAATCGAGGCCGGAATATTATGGCTACCCTTAAGCAGGCTTATTTGAATATTATCTTGCTGCAGATCTTCGATAGCCTTTGCTACAGCAACCGGCACAAGAGCATCACTTTCAGCTAGGATAAAATGAATATTTTTGTCTCTCGCCGTCTGCAAAGCGGCACGCGCATCAACTGTTTCGAGCAACTTCAGGCAATTAAGCCATTGTTTCTTACTTCCAGGCGCTGAAAAAAAGTCGTTACTAAAACCAATGGCCTTTAACTGCCGACGCCCCTCAATAATTGATTTTTTAATTTGCGTAGGACTCTGGCTATCATCTTTGTTTTGCAAGGCAACAAATCGGCTCAAACAAGCTTCTGGATTTTCTTCAAAGGAGCGGAGAAAGATCTCAAAGTCATTTGGATTCATTGCTGCCGGCCAATGCTCTTTGGCAACAAAGCAAGGGCCTACACCCAGACAGCTTAGCGATACTACTTTTTCAGAAGGTAATAGGCATTGGGCGAGCAAACCACCTAAGGAGTATGCAATTAAGTGGCAGCGCTTTGGCAGTGTATTTTCCAGCGCACAGAGTAATTCGCTTAGTTCAAACACTTCAGGCTCATCAATATCAGGCCCACTAATATCAGGCGACGAAGTATCAAATCCAGGCAGACTAATACAGTGGACATTAACTTTGCCTAGCATGGGTAATATGGGCTGCCAAATATCAGCCCCCATACCCCAGCCGTGAATGAGCACATAGTCTTCGGCTTGCGCATCATCGGCCCAATAAGATTTGCATTTTAGCTGCTGCAATTCAGCAAACTCTGGGTCCACTTTTAAATTAGGGTTACTCATCATATTCATTATCAACTGCCCTAATTATCCCACTAAGTTGCTCAACTGCTCTGCCAAGACATCCAATAGCCGATCAATATGTTCTAATTCATGATCTGCTGTAATGGTTATACGAAGACGGGCGCTATTAGCAGGCACTGTTGGGGGGCGAATCGCGGGAACATAAATACCTTGCGCCGAGATAGCCTCTGCAACTTTTAGAGCAATTTCAGAGGAGCCCAACAACAAAGGCTGAATCGCGGTACCGGAGGGCATCAGAGGCAAACCTAATTCATTGGCGGCTCCTCGAAAGTAAGCCACCAAACTATGCAATTTGGTACGACGCTCCGGTTCTTTTTGGAGCAGCTCAAGGCCCGCTAAACTTGCAGCAGCGACACTCGCTGGCAATGCTGTGGTATAGATATAGGGGCGCGCAAACTGAATTAGGCCTTCAATAAGCTCTTCACTACCTGCAATAAAAGCACCATAGCTCCCTATTGCCTTACCCAAGGTGCCCATCAAAATAGGCAGCTGTTGCTGATCAAGCCCCCAGTGCTCTGCACTGCCTGCACCGCTTTCCCCCAACACTCCAAAACCATGAGCATCGTCAGCCATTAATAGAGCACCTTCACGCTTAGCAATGCTTGCTAACTCTGCCAAAGGCGCTAAATCACCATCCATGCTATACACCGCATCAACGGCAATGAGTTTGCCTTCGGCATCAGCCCCTTGTAATCGCTGTTTCAAGTGCGCCAAATCATTATGGGCAAAACGGTACAGTCTCGCGCCACTTAATTGAGCACCGTCTAAAAGAGAGGCATGATTCAGGCGATCATGAAAGACCGCATCACCTTTGCGTAGCAATACTTGTTGCACGGCTAAGTTTGCCGCAAAGCCTGAAGAGAATAATAAAGCCCTATCGCGCCCAGTTAAGCGCGCCAAAGATTCCTCTAATTCTCGATGAAGATCGCTATGACCACTCACCAAGTGGGATGCCCCAGCACCAAAACCAAAACGCTTTAAACTCGCACTTGCTCTGTGAGCTAGATCAGGGTGATTAGCCAAGCCCAAGTAATCATTACTACTAAAGTTAAGCAGTGATTTACCGTCAACAGAAATCAAAGCACCTTGCGGTGAAGACAGGCTTTTGCGGCGACGATAGAGCTGTTGCAATGCTCTATCGTGCAAGCCGCCTTTTAAACGCTGCAAAAGAAGGGACATAATATTGCGATATGCTAATCAACAAGGCGCGAAGCAGTTACTTTGCAGCATTATAAAAATGCGCATCATATTTAGCTTCATTTACCGCTTGAAGCAGCTCTTCCTGAACGGTGTCGTCGTCTTTCTCGACTTCTTGCGGCTGCTCTAGGGTTTCAGCATTTATGCCTAAACGAGCAAACAATTTAGCGTCCTTACCTTCACCAGGGTTAGCAGCCGTCAATAATTTATCGCCTAAGAAAATTGAATTGGCGCCCGCCATAAAAGCCATAGCTTGCAACTCATCACTCATTTGCTCACGACCGGCCGATAAACGCACATAGGATTTGGGCATTACAATTCGCGCTACTGCGATCGCTCGTACAAACTCCAATGGATCGATATCGTCCATATTTTCTAGAGGCGTACCTTTGATACGAATCAGCATATTAATTGGAACGGATTCCGGGTGTTCAGGCAGATTCGCTAGATTTTGAATCAAACCGATACGGTCATTTTGCTCTTCGCCCATGCCCAGGATGCCACCACTGCATACTTTCATGCCGGCCGTTCGAACATGATCTAGAGTTTCTAAACGATCCCCATAGCTGCGAGTGGTAATAATGTCACCGTAGTATTCGGGTGAAGTATCCAAATTGTGGTTGTAATAATCTAATCCAGCTTCGGCCAGTTCACCGGCCTGATCTTCACTCAACATCCCAAGCGTCATGCAGGTTTCTAAACCCAAGGCTTTTACCTCACGCACCATCGCCGTCACATGAGGCATATCTTTCTTTTTGGGTGAACGCCAGGCGGCACCCATGCAGAATCGGGTTGCGCCTTTAGCTTTGGCATCTTTCGCTTCGGCTAAGACTTTTTCAACTTGCATCAAGCGCTCTTTTTCCAAGCCGGTGTCATAGCGCGCACTCTGTGGGCAATAGGCACAATCTTCTGGGCAAGCACCTGTTTTAATGGAACAAAGAATACTCACTTGAACCTGATTAGGGTCGAAGTTTTGACGATGCACAAGCTGCGCCTGAAACATAAGCTCGTTAAACGGCAGGTTCATTAGCTGGCTAATTTCCTGTCGGCTCCAGTCGTGGCGTAGCTCGGCGTTAATCATGGTTATTCTCTTTTTGCTGCTTTTCAAAGCGCTTATTCAATGGGAAGCCACAAACCAGTCTTTGGGCTCTAGCCTGTGATCTTAAGACTTAGCATCATAATTACTGAAGCCACATTGTCAACCCAGTTAACACACTCTGGTTAACAATAAGACTTAGGACGCTAAAATTAGGAAGATTGGAAGAATAGGGGGCAATCATGTCTAAGCAGGATTGGGCTGTAAACGCTCTAAACGCGCTCATAGCAAATCGTTGCTTGTTTTGCGGCCACAACGGCGACACTGTGTGTCGAGGCTGTTTTCAAGGTCTTCCCTGGCTAGAACACTGCTGCCAACGTTGCGCCCTACCCATCGGGGCAAAAGAGGGAATATGTGGCCACTGTCAAAAACAGGCACCCCCTTTTCAACACTGCATCAGCCTATGGAGCTATGAATTCCCCATCGATAAAGTCATTCAAGGCTTTAAGTATCAATATAAAAATGCCGCTAAGCGGTTTCTCTGCCTGCAGCTTGCCAAGCTCGTCGCCCAGCATAACAAACATGGAAACAGTAATTTCGATGCCTTACTGCCCGTCCCCAGCCACCCGTTAAAACGACTATTGCGGGGATACAATCAAGCCTATGTCTTGGCTAGGGTAGTCTCGAGGCATTGTTCAATACCTCTAATTCAAGCTGTTAAGAAATCACGCTGGACGGGCAGCCAGCAGGGGCTTGGGAGAAAGGCGCGTCTACAGAATTTAAAGAACAGCTTTCAATTAAACCGCCCCGTGGTGGGTATGAAGCTATTACTGGTAGACGATGTCATTACCACCACAAGCACCGCCAGCGTTATTAGCCATATGTTATTGGACGCAGGAGCAGAATCAGTAAGCGTAGCCAGTCTGGCCAGAACACCACAACACATGACCACTTAAGCCAATGCGGAATTAGACACCCACCCAAGGGCTAGGCGACAATTGCAGTAAGAGATTCAATTCTTAAAACATGGCAGATTTGACCAGTTTTGGCCAAATTAACGAAGTTTTACCGCATTTTGGAAACAAAACATCATTATGAATAAAAATATCGTCATTAGCGGCACCGGCCTATACGCCCCTCCGAACAGCGTAAGCAACGAAGAATTAGTAGAGGCACTTAATGCCCATGCCGATAAATACAATGAAGAAAATGCCGCTGCAATCGAAGCTGGCGAGCTAACAGCTAAAGCCAAATCCAGTGCAGAATTTATCGAAAAAGCCTCCGGTATTAAGAGCCGCTATGTTTATCGCAAAGAAGGTATTTTAGATGTTGATCGCCTCTGCCCAGTTATCCCACTAAAAGCCGAAGACGAAACCAGCGATCAAGCTTTAATGGCTATCGAAGCCGCCAAAGAAGCCATGGCTGCAGCCAATAAAACCGCCGCCGATATTGATGCTGTGATTGTAAGCTGCGCCTACACTCAGCGCTCTTACCCAGCCATTGCTATTGAAGTTCAGACAGCGCTAGGCATAGAAGGATTCGGTTTTGATATGTTGGTAGCCTGCTCGGCAGCGACCTTCGCCTTACAACGAGCCTATGAGATGGTTACCGCAGGTACAGCGCGAGCCGTACTATGTATTAACCCGGAGCTCACTACGCCTCAGATTGATTACTCTGATCGTGATAGCCACTTTATTTTTGGTGATGTCGCCACAGCGACTATTGTTGAAGCCGAAGACACCGCCAATTCCGAAAACTGCTGGGATGTATTAAGCACTAAGGCGTTCACCTCATTTTCTAACAATATTCGCTCAAGCTTCGGGCATGCCGCCCGCGCCAATGATGTTGACCCATTCTGGAAAGAGAACCTATTCCACCAAAATGGCCGTAAGGTATTTAAAGAAGTTTGTCCGATGGCCGCCGAGCACATTAGCGAGCACCTATCACGCCACGACCTAACTTCTGCTGATGTGAAGCGCTGGTGGCTGCACCAAGCCAACATCAATATGAACTTATTGATCAGCAAAAAATTACTTGGCCGCGACGCCTCTTTGGAAGAAGCACCGATTGTATTGGATGAATTCGCCAACACAGCTTCAGCTGGTTCATTAATTGCCTTCCACAAATATTCACAAGATTTGGCCGCTGGCGACCACGGTGTTATTTGTTCATTTGGTGCCGGTTACTCTATCGGAAGCCTGGTTATTCGTAAGCGTTAAGACGCCTAAAACCACACTTTCTCATCAATATGTGGGGCCCTTCGGCCCTGCATAATTCAGTTTCAATTCATCGCCAATTGCTAGCATCTGTTCCACTCTAATTTTAAGGGAGTTATAAAAATGGAACAGTTGAACCATTATTCTCAAGTCGCAATCGAGCTCATCATGAGCTATACCCCTCGCTTACTACTAGCCTTGGCCACACTATTAATAGGTCTTTGGCTAATCGGTATCGTGGTCAAAATCACCCAAGCCGGTTTAAAAAAATCTAATACTGATGAAACGCTGATTAGCTTTATCGGTAATATGATTTCATGGGGCCTCAAGGCACTCTTGGCACTCAGTGTCGCTTCCATGGTCGGTATAGAAACCACTTCATTTATCGCCGTATTGGGTGCAGCTGGCCTAGCTGTAGGCCTAGCTTTGCAAGGCAGTTTAGCGAACTTTGCTGGTGGCGTTTTAATTATTTTGTTCAAGCCTTATAAGGTTGGCGATTTAATTAAAGCCCAAGGTGAACTTGGTGTTGTGAAAGAAATTCAAATCTTCGTTACCGTGCTAGTCACTCTAGATAACAAACAAGTCATCGTTCCTAACGGCGCCATGTCTAATGGCAATGTGGTGAACTTTAGCGGCGAAGGCCAACTACGTGTTGACCTGTCTATTGGTATTTCTTACAACGCCGATATTGCTAAAGCCAAAGAAGTTATTATGAAGGTGATGGAAGATCACCCGAAAGTAATGGACAGCCCAGCACCATTTGTAGGGGTAGATTCCATGGGTGACAGTTCGGTAAATCTTTCAGTGTGGCCTTGGGCGACTCCAGATGATTACTGGGACGTTTACTTCGATATCAATGAGCAAATGAAGATTGCCCTAGATAAAGCTGAAATCAGCATCCCATTCCCACAGCGAGATGTACATTTGTACAATCATCAAGCTTAACGAGTGGAAAATACGAAAAAGCCGGCATTCGCCGGCTTTTTTAATGCTCGATTTTTTGAACTTCTAATCTTTATTCTGAATCTTCAACAACTCATCTTTTAAAATCGCAATCTTCCAATCTCTTTGCTGTTGCTGCTCCGCAAGTTCTAAGGCACGCTTAGCAGCCTGCTCTGCTTCGGGCCATTGCTTTTGAGCTTGGTGCCATTTTGCCATTGCCTGCTGCACGCTATAGTCATTGGCATTTTCTTTAAAGGAAGCTTGTAATAACTCAGCTGATTTATCGTACTCTTTTTCTCGAATCGCCAAAGCCGACAAGTGATTCGCCAAATCAATAAGCGACAAAGGTAAATACTGGGTAGTTTGTAAATACAAAGCGGCTGCCCTTTCAGCTTTTTCATCCTTGGGATATTGATGCATCAAAGCTTTAAATGTGTAGGGCGGAATAGCTTGCTTAATATTAAAGCGTTGTAAATAGTCCTGATAATGCTGACGAATTTGATCAAAGCTAGAATAGGCTGCCAAGTCTTTGTAGGAAATATACCAACCCGAAAATAGCTCTTTTAACGCGTGCCTTATAGCTGGCAAGGTAACTGAATCATGGTTCTCATCACTAAAGTGTTTAAAGTCCCACTTTATGGCTTGTGGACGATGACGATCCAACTGCTCCACCAAACCATAAACTCCCATTCGAGGCTCATTCCCTAGAGATAAAAACAACTTCTTTTCTGGAGCTTTAATTTTCTCTAAATAGTCCTCTACTTTTTCTTCAAGGCGATAATCTTCCCACCACATCATTGGGCTTATCGCTACATAAGCTGAAAAGCTGTCGCTGGAAGTCAGCAGACTGTTGATAACAAATAAGCCGCCAATAGACTGGCCCTGAATAATATCAAAGCCTGAACTGCGGTAAGTATTGTTGATTTCAGTTTTTAATTCATCATCAATAAATTTCAAGAAGTCTTCAGCATCACCACCTTTTCCCAAAGGCAAAGACGGCTGCATATTATTTCGATAGCTTTCAATGCCCTTAGCCGAGATGCCCACCACAATCAATTCAGGAATTAGTGGGTTATTTCCTTTAGCCAAATTCTCAACCATGGCTGAAATGCTTAGAAAGTTATAATCACCATCAATTAAGTACAAAACAGGGTATGTATAATCTGGCTTAGCGTGATAACTTGCTGGCAAGTAAACCTTGTAGTCTCGAGCCTCATCCAAAACTTCCGAGACAATGCTATGGGATTGCATAAACCCAAAGGGAGACCGAAGAGGCATCTCGGCGGCAGTTATCTCAGAGTCTAGTTCAGCAACATTCTCAGTAGCTTTCTCAGCGACTATGCCACCCTCTTGCTCACTGACTTCTGCCGCTTCATTGGCTTGAGACTCAAGCTTCGCCTGGGGGTCTTCTTGGGCGAAAGCGATACTGCTTAACGCTGTCGACAGCAAGATAATAGTCAATTTAGTGATGCGCTTAGCGAGCATGCTACAAACCTCTGAAACCGTTTAAAAATCACTCAGGATTATACGCATAGATTAAGCCGAGAAAAGGGCTTTATAGACATTTCTAGCCGAGTCAAAAGGCCTACTTACAGAAGATCAGCGATTTCAGAGAAAGCGCCCCTTAAAGCGTCCGAAAGCTAGCTGCTTGCTAGCGAATAAATAGCTAAGAAATAGCCAAGAAAATCACGTATGCTTGCAGCTCTACAGAGAGCCAATGCTAGCAGGCTGTTGAAAAACTACCTGCGTTGCCATCGCGTTGTTAAAAACAAGCTCAAAATGCTCATTTATTAAATATAAACTGCGCTTTTTCGCTTGTTTTTGCCTAGCGCTGACTGCCTCGAAAACGTTTTTCAACAGCCTGCTAGAGAGTTTTTATGCAACACCCTTACGACGCCCTTCAGCCTGAAACCGTAATTGACTCCGTCGAGTCCCAGGGCTTAATTTGTGATCTGCGTATCTACCCTCTCAATAGCTATGAAAATCGCGTATACCAAATTGGTATAGAAGACGCCCCAGCCCTAATCGGCAAATTCTATCGCCCTGAGCGCTGGAGCCGCGAGCAGATTCTAGAAGAGCATCGCTTTAGTTCAGAGCTGCGAGACCTCGATCTTTCTGTCGTCGCTCCATGGCAAAACTCAGCTGGCGACACCTTATTTGAGCACGCTGGGTTTATGTTTGCGCTATACCCTCGCCAGGGCGGTCATGCTCCAGAGACTGGGGATCTAGATCAGTTGTTCAGCATAGGCCGAGCTTTAGGGCGAATTCACCAGCTTGGCAAGCAAAGCGATTTTCAATATCGCCCGCGCTTAGATATTAAAAGCTATGGCACAGATAGCCGCCAATTCCTGCTGGATAATAAATTCATCCCCGATGAGTTAATCCCAGCTTATGACAGCTTGAGCTTAGATATTCTGCAAAGAGTGGAAGATGTTTTTGCTCGCAGCAGCGCAAAGTGGATACGTTGTCATGGTGACTGCCATATCGGCAATATTTTGTGGCGCCACGATACTGCACATTTCGTTGATTTTGATGATGCCCGCATGGCCCCAGCGGTTCAGGATTTATGGATGTTGCTCTCTGGCGAGCGCAATCAGCAAACCGAGCAACTTAGCGAGATTCTTGAGGGCTACCGAGAATTTTGTGATTTCGACACCGCTGAAATCCAGTTGATCGAGGCCTTACGCAGCTTACGCCTAATGCAGTATTCGGCCTGGCTAGCTCGTCGCTGGTCCGACCCAGCCTTTCCAAAAGCCTTCCCCTGGTTTAATACTGAGCGCTATTGGGCAGAGCATATCTTATCGCTAAGGGAGCAATTGGCAGCTATGCAAGAGCCTAGCCTGCAAGTGTTTTAGCTCGGTAATGAGTCACCCGAAACTACATTAGACTTTACAAAAATTGATCACCCTATCAGGCGAACTTAGCACTGATAAGATATAGTTGTACTACTAAGTGATTACCAATAGGTGTAGGCGAATGAGTATTAGCGCCCCTAAAAGCCAAAGTGAACATAATGGCCAAGCAATTGACCATCAAGGCGACTTTATTTGGCAAAGCATCCGACAAGAAACTCAGCAACAGGCCCAAAAAGAGCCAATTCTTGCGAGTTTTCTGCATGCCACCATTTTAAATCACGAATCCCTCGAGTGCTCATTGAGCTATCACCTAGCCAACAAATTAGAAAGCCCCGAAGCCTCTGCCTTGTTAATTCGAGAGGTTATTCATCAGGCCTTACGCGATGATGCTAGCATCGGCGCAGCCATGCGTGCCGATATTGCTGCGGTGAAACATCGCGACTCAGCCTGCGACTCCTTATCGATACCCTTTTTATACTACAAAGGCTTTCATGCTTTACAAGCCTTTAGAGTGGCCAACTGGCTTTGGCGCCATGATCGCAAAGCACTAGCACTGTTTTTTCAAAATAGAATTTCGGTCGTGTTTTCGGTAGATATTCACCCAGCGGCGACCATCGGCCAAGGCATTATGCTGGACCACGCCACGGGTATTGTGATTGGTGAAACTGCTGTCGTTGAAGACAATGTCTCCATCATGCAGGCCGTCACACTCGGCGGTACCGGTAAGGTTTCTGGCGACCGTCACCCTAAAGTTAGAGCCGGGGTATTGATTAGCGCCGGTGCAAAAATTATCGGCAATATTGAAATTGGTGAAGGCTCAAAGGTTGGTGCCGGCAGTGTGGTACTAAAAGATGTTGCCCCTCATACGACCGTTGCGGGAGTACCTGCAAAGGTTGTTGGCTGCCCCGACAGTGAACAACCCGCTTTGAATATGAACCACAATCTGAATTGCAATTTGGATGATATTTAAGGCGATCAAACATCGCCCTAAGAAGCCTATTATAAAAAAGCCTAGGCTCGCGACCAAGCAAAGCTCAATACTTCTTCAATATGCTGAGCTTTGCTAAGTTGTAATAACAGTCTATCCACCCCCAGCGCCACCCCTGCACATTCTGGCAAGCCTCTTTCCATAGCCGCCAATAAACGTTCGTCGATGCCAACCTGAGGCAGGCCACTTTGCTGGCGCTGTTGGTTATCAGCCACAAAGCGCTGGCGCTGCTCTTGGGCATCTTGCAACTCCCAATAACCATTGGCCAGCTCCATACCGTTTAAAAACACTTCAAATCGTCGCGCTACTAGCTGCCCATGCTCATTCTGGGCCAGGCGAGCCAATGCCGATTGGCACGCCGGATAATCATAAATAAATAGCAATCCGTTACTTAGCTTAGGCTCTATACATTGGCTGATTAGAATATCTAATGCTGTGCTTTTGTCTTCACAGCGATAATCGCCCATATCCAAGTACTGATCGATGCATTGCTGTAGTTCAGGCAAGCCAGCTTCGTGCGGATCTATCTCTAGGTGCTCGACAAAAACTTCTCGATAGCTGAGGTATTTTACATTTAACTCAGTGGCCGGAAGGCTCAATTGAGCTGCAATCAACCTGGCCGCTTGGCAGACCAACTCAGCTAACTCCGGCATCAATTGATGATCATCCAAGCCCAAGCGATACCATTCCAACATGGTAAACTCGACATTGTGTCGGCGGCCACTTTCACCGGCGCGAAACACTTTTGCCAAGCTATAAATATCCCCAGAGCCTGCGGCCAATAAACGCTTCATGGCGTATTCGGGCGAGCTTTGCAGGTGGTAATTTTTCCCTTGGTGGAGACAAGGTAAGCATTCGATATACGGATCGCTTACGGGGTGCTGAGCGAGTAAGGGCGTTTCAACTTCCAGCACTGAGCGCTCGTGAAAAAACTCCCTTATAAAGCGATTCAGAATTGCTCTAAGACGCAGAGTTTCAAAGTTTGCATTGGGTTGCCAGTCTGCTTCTGTCATTTTTCACCCCATGTTTCGATTCATGTTTCAGCGGTTTTGAAGGCAACTTGCACTCAAGACTTTTAACTATCTAGTTTTAAAACGGCCAAAAGCAAACAGGCCAGCAATTAGCTGGCCTGTTCAATAAGGAATCATGCAAAGAGCAAATTAGTCTTTTGCACGGCCAATGTATTCACCGGTGCGGGTGTCTACACGGATCGTCTCACCTTGAGACAAGAACAAAGGAACCTTAACAACAGCACCAGTAGACAAGGTCGCTGGCTTAGAGCCTCCGTTAGCGGTATCGCCTTTAACACCTGGATCAGTTTCAGTGATTTCTAGTTCAACATGATTTGGCGGAGTAACAGCCAATGGTGAGCCGTTATAAAGAGTTACCGTTACGACATCCTGCTCGCGCAACCACTTAGCAGTCTCACCAACGGCTTTCTCGTCCGCTTGATGCTGCTCATAGCTGGTAGGATCCATGAAATGCCAAAACTCACCATCGGTGTAGAGGTATTCCATATCGTAATCCATTACATCGGCGCCTTCTAAGCTTTCACCTGATTTAAAGGTGCGCTCCCAAACGCGGCCAGTATTTAAGTTACGCAATTTAACGCGGTTAAAGGCCTGACCTTTACCAGGTTTTACGAACTCATTATCCAAAATAGAGCATGGCTCGCCATCGAGCATTACTTTCAGGCCGCCACGAAATTCATTGGTAGAGTAATTTGCCATGGTTGTTTCCAATCTTACGTTCAAGGCTATACTCGATTTGGCCTAGGCCCCTGTCAGTACCTGCTACGCATCAAATTGAATTTAGATACGAGCCCAACAGTTAGATCGAGCGTAAAGCCGGCCATTATACCTAGCATTAACGCTAAGTTCGAGAGCCAGCCACAGAACTGCTACAATAGCCGCTGATATGTTTATAGCCCCCTCATTGCCCCAATAGCGTCTCCGATACCACTTATATGAACACCACCCTTCCACCTATAAAGTTAGTGTCGCCTGAAGACGATGGCCTCAAAGGGGATAGCTCCCAATATGGCTTATCCCAAGGTAGCTGGCAGCAAGAGTTGCAACAGTTGATACGCTGCCCCAGTGAGCTGGCCGAGCTCTTAAACATTAGTTTGGACGAACTCTGTCCTAAGGCTAATGAACAATTCGAGCTACGAGTGACTCGACACTTTGCCGGCTTGATGCAAAAAGCTGATCTGCAAGACCCTTTGTTACTGCAAGTCATGCCAGCCTTGGCCGAAACCCTTGAGCACAGCGCTTATAGCAAAGAGCCTCTAGAAGAGAGTGAGCAGTTTAACCCCCTCCCAGGTGTCATTCATAAGTACAAAGGGCGTCTATTGCTGATGGCCAGCAACCAATGCGCGATTAACTGCCGTTATTGTTTCCGACGCCACTTTCCCTATCAAGATCACCATCTTGGACGCAAACAGTGGCTGGATGCCATTAATTACATTGCCCAAGATAGTAGTCTTAGCGAGGTAATCTTGAGTGGCGGAGACCCTCTAAGCCAAGGTGATAAGCAGCTATCCTGGCTAACAGAGAAGCTTTCACAAATCCCTCACATCAAACGCCTGCGCGTTCATAGCCGCCTACCGGTAGTACTTCCACAACGGGTATGCAGTGAATTATTGGGCTGGATGAACAGCAAACACTTACAAACATCCCTGGTTCTGCACATCAATCACCCCCAGGAGATTTCCCCTCAACTGAAGCAGGCCTGCCTCACTTTAAAAGACGCTGGTGTACGCCTATACAATCAGTCGGTGCTTTTAAAAGGTATCAACGATGATGTCGATATCCTAGCAAGCTTAAGCGAAGCGCTTTATGAGTGCTACATTCAACCCTACTACCTACATCAGCTCGACAAGGTACAAGGTGCCGCGCACTTTCAGGTAGATGATCGGCATGCCCAAGCGCTATATCACCAGCTACGCGCTGAGTTACCGGGCTATCTGGTGCCACTATTAACCCAAGAAATCCCAGGCCAGCCAGCGAAAACTCCCATAATCTAGTCTATTATTGTGATAAGCTTCACACTAAATGCCGAAGATGAGTAGCAGCATATTGAATAGAGGCTGAATATTTGCTGCTACTGAACAATAAATCACCTAAATGTTATTACTCTAAGCTAGAGTTAAGAATGAAGAGTAATGGCTACTAATTAGGAAATAATGAGTTTTCAATGAGCGCTGTTGGAATAGCTATCAAACTGTTTGGGCGGATCAAACTCCCCCCCCAAGACTTGGAGTCGCTAAGCTTTTGCAAAGGCTACCGCCCCCAAGATGTTGCGGCGTGGGCCGATAGCCTACCTGCCACCAGAGTGAACCACACTAGCGTAATCTTATACAAAGCACTACCCGAGGTCGCTAGGTTACAAGCCAAGCCCAATCAGCGCCTAGCTATGTTAGAAAGCCTAAGACCTTATGTGCAACGATGCATTCAAGGTCTTTCACAGAGCTTTCTAAACAAGCCTGTGGTGCTGCCAGAAGATGCCATGAAAGCGGCGATTGTTGCTTTGGCCCTGCAAAAACACATTACCCATGGCTACTGTATCGTCGCTCGTGATATTGCCTGTGACGCTAAGCTCAACGACGGTGACCCGCAAAACCCTCATGCCCAGGCGCTTACTTTAGCTTTACATCGTGCCATTAACGGTCTGAGCATCCAACTTATGAGGAGCTATCAGCTCTATGCCGCTACAACGCCAAGCCTTTGGTTGAGCATGCACAGCTTGTTTCAAGTGGCGCAAAACTCAGCCTTAGACCAATTGCCTGTGGCAGATGAACTACTGAGCCATGTTTCTCAAAGTACCATTCGCGAAGCCTATCAACGAATTATTTTGCTTGCCTGCGCAAACCCCAATAAGTTGCGCCAATTTGATGTTTCAACGGCCTACAAGCTATTGGAGCTCTGGGCATCGCATATACGATTGCGCCCCAACAAAAGCGACGCTGAGTCGGTCTTTGTGGTCAATCCCAATAGCGATAGCCCACCTAGCCCCAAGAGTTTAATCCCTCTTGCCGAGTTAGAAGGCTGCCTGGCTGTCGATATTGCTCCACTGTTATCCACACTAGATAAGCAACTTGGTGGAGAGCTTGAAGGCAATGATGTTCTCACTATTCCTAAAGGAATCAGTACTTCCCTCATTGCGCACTTAACAGAAGCCTGGAGCACCCAATACCATCGTGCTCACGAGCGAGTAAGCTACAAACAAAAGCTAGATGCACTGGTTGGTATGAGTGGCATTCACTTCCACCTCAGCGGCGGTATTCCGTTTGAAAGCTTCGTACTAGGCTCAGGAAAAGTAAATTTAGGACAAGATAATAACCCCTACCTAAAAGATCAAAAGCAAGAAGCCAGCAGTGACGACCCTTGGTCCAACGCCTTTGATGCCGGCGGCAGCGGACGAAACTTTGACCCCTTACTGTTCTCAACCTTAGATATTGAATCTCAGCTTGCAAAGCGCGAGCATGAGCAGGAAAAGAACAAATTTCCCATACACCAGGTCATCAGCGAAGATCGCAGCCAAGGTGGCTATTGTCTAAATTGGCAGCAAGACGTCCCAAAATCCCTAAAATCCGGAGAGCTGATTGCCCTCAGAGAAGGTGATGCCACCGGTTGGACACTCGGCATGATCCGCTGGGTTAGACAAAGTCGCGGCGCCAGCTCTTTTGGTGTGGAACTTTTATCAAGTCTCGCGAGTCCATTTGGAGCCTCTTTAATTCATAAAAGCGGTGATAATGCCGATTATATGAGAGTGTTCTTTCTTCCTGAGCAGAAAAGCATGCGCAAGAAGGCCTGCTTGCTTACGCCTTCTGTGCCGTTTCAAGAGGGGCAAAAGGTGCGCCTAAATCGCCGCGGGGAAGAGAAAACGGTACAACTCACCCGTAAAACGATGGATACCGGCTCAATCAGTCAGTTTGAGTTCAGAACACTTGAGACAGGCTAAACGTAGCCCGCCAAAAATAGAAATGCATCTGTAACGCGGGTTTCACCTTGCAAGTCGATGGGTTAGTATTAGCCTCCCTTAACTTAGGCCAGCCATAGCTATTTACTTGGTTCGCTTGAGGTTTCGGCAAAGTTTGCGTTGTATTTGCCACGAGTTTTAATGGACGATGATGATTTCCGATCAGACACTACGGCTACTCATTCTGAATGACTCAGAAAGCGAGGCAGAACGCCTCATCAGCATGCTGCACAATGCTGGCAAGAATGTCCGTGCCCAGCTGGTCAATGCCGAAACCATGGAAGCACAGTTGCAGGAGCAAAACTGGGAGCTGCTCATTGCCGAAGATAGCTGCGCCGATGTCGATCATTGCATCCAGGTCATTCGCCGACACAATAAAGATGTTCCCGTTATCCTACAAAGCGATCGCGAAGGCAGCCATGTCGCCGTAGAAGGTATGAAACGTGGTGCCTGCGATGTGGTTCAACTAGACCAAGATCAGCACCTACTCTTAGTTATCGACCGCGAAATGGAGAATCGCCGTCAACGGCAGCAACGTGTTCAATCCGACAAAAAGCGCCGGGAAGCCGAACAACGAGCCCACGAGCTATTAGATAGTTCCCGTGATGGCATCGCTTTTATTCAAGATGGCCTGTGCTTATACGTAAACAGCTCTTTCGCCGAGCTATTAAAGTACAGCGATGCCGAAGAGGTTGAGTGCACCCCAGTAATTGACTTGGTTGAAAGCTCTCAGCAAGCCGAAGTGAAGGCTTTTTTGCAGCAGTTCACCCTACAAGGTGGTGAATTTGAGCAGCAGCAATACAAACTAAGATGTATCTGTGCCGACGATAGCGTTCAAGAGCTAACCGTATCCCTCAGCCATGGTCGCTTTGAGGAAGAGCCCTGTATTGAACTGCGAACTCAAAGTAATGTTCAAGATCAAGACTTGGTCGAAGAGATGCAAAAGATTAAGCAGCTCGACCACGGCACTGGCCTGTATAACCGCCAGTTTATGAACAAACACCTCAATAACTTGCTAAATTCAGATACGCCACAGGCTTTTGTGTTGCTGATTGAGGTCGATCACTTTTTTGAACGTGTCCAGCCCAAAGTGGGCCTAAGTGCTAGTGACGATGTTCTTAAGCAAGTCGCTGATATCATCCAGCCTTGCCTAGGTGAAAAAGACATACTGACACGCTACGCTGATGATGCCTTTATGGTATTAAGCCAGTTGCCCACCATGGAAGCCGTGCAGCAATGCTGCCAAAAAATTCTGCAGAGTTGTAACGACAGCATTATTGAAGCCAATCAGAAAACCGTGCAAATCAGCAGCAGCATCGGCATAGCCGTAATCAATGAGAATTCCACCGATAGCGATACCGTTATCGATCAAGCAGCCGAAGCGATTAGTAAGATTCGCAGCGACGCTGAAAACAATAGCAACACCATTAAAGTATTCGAACCAGAGCGCATCGGCTCCAACAAAACCAACGCTGATGATATTCAAACAGCCATTAGCCAAGGGCGTTTCCGCTTATTGTTCCAGCCGGTGATTTCACTGCGAGGTTCAGGTGAGGAGTTTTATGAAGTACTTCTACGAATGCTTGATGAGCAAGGTGAAGAGATATCGCCCGCTCACTTTTTAGATCTTGCAAAGTCTATAGGCAGTGCTGCCAAGCTGGATCGCTGGGTCATCCTCGAATCAATGAAAACACTGGCCAAGCAACGTAGCCAAAATCCAAAAACCAAGCTGATGATTACCGTAAGTGCTGATTCTATCCAAGATCGCACCTTAATTGCTTGGGTAAGTCGAGTTTTACAGGCTGCCAAAATTGGCGCGAATAGCGTGGCTTTTCAAATCAGTGAAAAAGATGCCAATCAAAATTTGAAAGACACGCAAAGCTTTATCAAGGAAGTTCACGCGATTAAAGCAAGCTGCGTTATCACCAACTTTGGCTGCTCATTAAACCCAAGCAACACCATTAAGCACCTGGATACTGAGCTTTATAAAGTTGATGGTTCTTTCGCTTTGGATATCCAAAATAACAATCAGAGCCCAGATGCCCTGATCGCGTTGCTAGAAGAGCTGCATGAGGCTGGGAAAACCAGCTTTATTCCGCAAGTGGAGAATGCCAGCATTTTATCCAGTCTATGGCAGGCTGGTGTGCATTATATTCAGGGGCATTATTTACAAGCGCCTGCTCCAACCATGGAATATGACTTCACAATGGATGGCTAGGGCGTACAGCCCAAGCCATTTAATCCAACTAAATGACCCCAAAAACTAGCTGGGAAGCCCAGTAGTTAGCTATCTTTGCTTTGTGCAAGCAGATATAACACCGCATCCAAACCTAGGGTGCTAATACTAAACTCAGCTTGCTCTCTCACGATTGGCTTGGCTCGATACGCCACACCCATACCCGCCTTCGCCAACATCAAAAGATCATTGGCGCCATCACCAACCGCTATGGTACTGCTCATTGGCACACTGTATTCAGCTGCCAACTGCTCCAGTAGCTCTGCTTTGCGCTGAGCATCAACAATATCGCCAATCGCTTTACCAGTGACCTTGCCATCAACAATATCCAAGCGATTTGCAAATATTTGATCAAAACCAAATCGCTGCTGTAGCTGGCCAGCAAAATAATCAAAACCACCCGAGAAAATAGCCGTTTTAAACCCAAGCTCCTTAAGTCCGGCGATAAGTTCTGGCATACCGGGAGACAATGGGATATTCGCCGCAATATTGGCCAATACCGATTCGTCCAAACCCTGTAGAGTTGCCATACGCTGAATAAAGCTCTCGCGAAAATCCAGCTCGCCACGCATGGCCGCTTCTGTAACAGCAGCTACCTGCTCCCCTACGCCAGCGGCTTTGGCCAGCTCATCAATAACCTCTACCTGTATCAGAGTTGAGTCCATATCAAAGCAAGCCAAAGCACCCTCTTCGCGGATAAAAGGCGCGACACCTTCAGCTAAATAATTGACTTCAATGCCGACTTCAAGGCTAAGATTTTTTAGGGTGGCTATTTTACTGACTTGATCTGGGTTTAAAGGTGCATCAAGCAGTAGCTGCCAAGCTTGGGAAGAAAGCTTATCGATCAACAGCTGCTTAATGTTTAAATCTAATAGGCTCCGCCAAAGCGTTTTTAGAGGCTCAATTTCCAGCTCAGTGGACATGATGATTAATCGGGCCTGATCTGCAGAAGGGCTTTGCTCAGCTTGCGGCAGCGATTGCTGGCTGCCCAGCAGCTCTTGTACTAGATCACAGCGCAGGCTGCTCTGGCTAAGAGAAATTGCGGGAGTACTCATAATGGTGACTTTATATCTATGCTATGGGAAGACGGCATTATAAAGCCCCCGCCTTATAAAGCTCTACTTTTCGAATCGCCATGTTGGCCAAGCGGCCACGCTTGTTTAGAATATCAAACGCTTATAGCCAGCGCAGATTCACTTTTAGGGGCTATAATTGGAACCTTGACTACAATTTCACGACAAAAAGCGTAAGATAACTGTGATTTGCTAGTTAAGAAGCTGCTAGTTGAAAAGAAGTCAAAACAGCTAAACCTATACCGAATTATTAGAGAACGTAATTTACAGCCCATGAAATTGCCCGCCATTCCCAAGCTTTCGGCCTTTTTGCTGGGCGCATTTGTTACGGTCTTGATCTTAAGCTGGGCGAATCAGAACCAGCTTAAGCAACAACAAATCGAGCTGAATCAGCATTACGGCTCAGTACTCGCGCGCAAATTAGCCCAGCAAGCTGAAAACCCAACTCTTACTCGAGATTTGGTTAGCTTGCAGGTTCTAGCCGAAGCCACCAAACAAGAAAAAGGTATCGCCAGCGTTACCTTTCACAGCGTGGACAACAAGCTACTCGCCCAAGCTGGCAAAACCGCCAGACAAAAAGGGGCCGATAAATCCCAGCAAAGTTTTAGCGCGCCAATCAATCTACAAGACTCGGTCGCCGGTTACGTTACCATTGGCTTAAATAGCCAAGAGTTGCTGCAACAACCTCAAGCCTATGGATTACAGCTACTCGCGCTATTATTACTCGCAGCGGCCATTATCAATATTTACCTTGAGCCGCAGCGCCATGAAGCCAAGCAGAATAAAAACAGCCAAGAGCAAGAAAGCCTATTAGTAACTCCCGAAGCTGAAGCGCCGATCTGCGCTTGGCTAGTAGTGCAAAGCGGCAACCTGGCCAGCCTCCAAAAGCAACTGAGCGCCGCGGCTTTACAGGAGCTTTTGGACGAGTTTAATCAGCAATTACAAACCGTGTTAAATTTGTATCAAGGCGAATTGCTGTGGGTGGATGGAGATTCTTTTCATTGTGGCTTTAGGCAGTGCTCAGCCGGCGATAATGACCAAGGGATTTTCAATGCCATTTGCTCAACAAAACTGCTCGTCGAATTAGGAAGCAGCCGCCAAGGTATCAAGCTGCACTTTAAAGCTGCCATTATTCCTCCAGCAGCAGGCGGCTGCTACAGTGAGTTATTCTCGGCCTATCGCGACAGCCAAGAGCAACGCCGCCAACTCGACGCTTTAGGCCATGCCAGCCTTTTGCTAGATAAGCGCCTACTTGAAGACAGGCATGTGCTTGAGCAGCTGGAGTTCACGGAAGATCAACACAATGTCTATATCGATGCGATCAAAGCACCTTATTTAGATCTGCTAAAGGAGCAACTGAAGCACCTGAGAAGCCTGGCTTAGCAAGACTCTCTCAACAAAAAACTCTCTCAACAAAAGCCCCACCAAATAAGGCTGGACAACACAGCGTCACAGAAATGTCATCGAGCTGTCATGTACAGGTCATTTTATGAGCGCAATCTACCCGCAATGAGCACAGGTAGATTGACTATGATTGACATCGAACAAGCGGTTAATAATAAATTTCCAAACTTTTCCCAGCAGCCGGACTTAATCCGCAAGCCCACGCTGTCGCTAATTAAGAAGCTAACCCACTCAGAAGAAATTAATGATTTTCTTGAAGAGCATGGCGATCTACGCGGCTTTGAGTTTATCGATAAGGTCTTCGATTACTTTAATTTCAGTTATTCTGTAAGCTCACGCGATCGCAACAATATCCCATCCCAGGGGCGTGTTGTTATTATCGCCAACCACCCCATCGGCTCTTTAGATGGCTTGGCTATTTTGCGCTTGATTGGTGAAGTCCGTCGAGATGTTAAAATCGTAGCCAACGATATGCTGATGAATTTCAGCCCACTGCACCCGCTTTTTATTGCATTGGACAATATGACTGGCACTGGCACACGCAAAAGCTATCGCGCCATTATGGAAGCCTTAGAGCGCGAGGAAGCGGTTATCATTTTTCCTTCAGGTGAAGTTTCGCGCGCACGCCCAACTGGGGTGAAAGACACTCGCTGGCGATCAGGTTTTTTACACTTTGCTCGTAAAGCAAAAGCGCCCTTATTACCGGTATTTATAGGTGCTAAGAACTCTTTGTTGTTCTACAGCGCCTCTATGCTATTTAAGCCCTTAGGCACCGCGTTGCTAGCGCGAGAGATGTTTAATAAGCAATCCGCCCAAATACAATTTCGGGTGGGCGAGGCAATTCCAGCCAGCGCACTGAACAACGAAAAATTAGGCGATAGAGGCATTATTAAACGCCTGCGTAAGCATCTCTATAAAATAGGCAAGCGACGTCAGCCGATTTTTGTTACTGAAAAAACCATTGCTCACCCAGAAGATCGCCAAGAGTTGCTCGAAGAGTTAAATCAAGCACGCCTACTGGGTGAAACTCGCGATCAAAATCGCATCTTGCTGGCCGATTACAAAAACGGTACTTCTCTTATTAAGGAAATTGGCCGCTTACGTGAAGTGGCTTTTCGTAAAGTTGGCGAGGGTACTGGCGGTAAACGAGACCTGGACAAATACGACAAAAGCTATCGCCATCTTGTACTATGGGACAATAAACGCCTCGAAATCGCTGGCGCTTATCGCATCGGCGAGGCGGGTAAGATTATGGCGGAGCAAGGCGTTGAGGGCTTATACACTAGCTCGCTTTATGAATTCCGTGAAGATTTCACGCCTTATCTTGAGCAAGGTTTGGAGCTAGGCCGCAGCTTTGTAAATCCAGATTATTGGGGTAAGGCCAGTTTGGATTATTTATGGCAGGGCATTGGAGCTTATCTGCGTCATCACCCGAACATTCGTTACTTAATTGGTCCGGTTAGCATGAGTGCGCGTTATCCACGTACGCTAATGGATCAGCTGGTGCACTACTATCAGCACTTTTATGCCGCTAGGGAAAACTGGGCGACGGCCAATCAGCCCTATAAGTTGAGTTTAGAAAGCCAGCAGGAATTAGCGGCCGACTACGACGGTTTAAATAAAGATGAGGCGATGAAGCTACTGCAGGAACGTTTTGTTGAGGCGGGTTATAAAATGCCGGTACTCTTTAAGCAGTACACGGCGCTGTTTGAAGGTGATGGTTTCCAGCTATTAACCTTTAGTGTGGATCCGGATTTTGGTGATTGCTTGGATGGTTTGTTTATTGCCGATTTGAGCAAGTTGAAAGCGGCCAAGCGTAAGCGTTATCTTGGTGATTAACTTAATGTCTTGGAGCTATTAGTTCCACTATTAAATGGGATCGTGCAGACCTGACCGTCTGCCGAGCTTAGTCCTTGCTATGAGGGGGTCGCAAAATGCAGCGTCCATGCTAGCTCAGCATCTCCTCCATGTCGAAGATGCCCCTTCATAGCAAGGGCTAAGCTCAGCATTCTGCTAAAGAAGAAGCTTTAAATTTTTGTAATGAGAATTCAAGCTCGCTTAAGCGTTAGCCAATAATCTTTCTACAACAGCCTGCAAGCCGACAACGTCTTCTTGGGAGAATCGGGATTTAACTGGGGCATCTACATCCAGAACTCCGATTAACTCGCCATCTTTTATCATCGGAATAACCACTTCTGATTCAGAAGCGGCATCACAAGCGATGTGGCCTTCAAAAGCGTGTACATCAGCCACTAGTTGTGGCTCTAGCTCAGCAGCAGCGGTGCCGCAAACACCACGACCAATAGGAATACGCGTGCAGGCGGGCTTGCCTTGAAAAGGCCCTAGAACTAGTTCGTCGCCTTGGCGTAAATAAAAGCCTGCCCAGTTAATCTCTGGTAAATACATCCATAGAACAGCTGCGGTATTGGATAGATTGCAGATCCAATCGCTTTCGCCTTCCAAGAGCCCCGCTAGAGCGCTATCGATATCTTGGTAAATACTGTTCATAACTATCTCCTCGGCTGCATCATGCAGCAATTTAGCAAGGCGCGCAGTCTATACATCTAAACGCACTTCGCCAACATTCATTTGCTTATAAGCATAAACTGCTCAGCAGTATCTCTGCCAATCTAATATGGGGCCTACCAAGTATCGATACAAGGGCGTTTTTTGCCATCTCTTTTTTGCAGTGCTGGCGTAGCCTTTAAGGCTCGGCTAATCCACTGGCGAGATTCCAGCGGGTCGATGACGGCATCAATCTCTAGGTAGCTTGCCATATTTAAAGCTTTGCCCTGCTCGTAAACCTTATCAACCATTTTCTGGAAGACTTGCTGGCGCTTTTGCTCATCTTCAATAGCTGCGAGTTGCTTGGCGGCACCTAAGCGCACGGCACCTTCAATTCCCATGGCGCCAAACTCGCCTGATGGCCAAGCCGCCGTTAACATCGGGTTGTGAAAGCTGCCAGCAGCCATGGCCTGTGCACCCAAACCATAACCTTTGCGAGTCACTAAGGTCAGGTATGGCACAGTGATACTGGAGGCTGTTACAAAGATTCGTGAAATATGGCGAATCGTTGCCTGCGCTTCAGAGTCTGGGCCGACCATAAACCCTGGGGTGTCGCATAGTGAAACAATGGGTAGATCATGGGCATCGCAAAGTTGCATAAAGCGCGCCATTTTGTCGCCGCCTTCAGCATCGATTGCTCCCCCTAAATGCTTAGGGTTATTTGCAATCAAACCCATTGGGCGACCTTCAACTCGAACCAGAGCTGTGATAATACCTTTCGCAAAACCTGCTCTTAGCTCCAATACGCTATCAATATCAGCCAGATGTTCAATTAACTGCCTAACATCGTAAACCTGCATGCGGTTGAGTGGAATATCATGGCGTAACAAACGCTCATCATGGGCCTGCCATTGCTCATAATTACCCTGAAAATAAGACAAGTACTTTTTCGCCGTAGTAACGGCTTCAGCCTCATCCTCGACAATAATATCGAGCACACCATTCGGGCCTAGGACATCAACCGGTCCAACTTCCTCTGGGCTGTATCTCCCTAAGCCACCGCCTTCAATCATTGCAGGGCCACCCATCCCTACTGTAGCGTTTTTGGTTGCGATGGTGACATCACAGACACCAAACAAGGCCGCATTACCCGCAAAACATCGGCCCGCCACAATACCGACGGTTGGTACTAAACCAGAAAGCTCTGCCATCGCCGAAAACGTATGGCAATCGAGGCCAGCAACGCCGGCAAAATCTGTATCAGATGGACGACCACCACCACCTTCAGCAAAGAAAATTGTTGGCAGCTGCCATTGTTTTGCTAAACCTAAAATTCGATCGGTCTTTTTATGGTTCATTAAACCTTGGGTGCCAGCAAATACAGTGTAATCGTAGGACAAGACCATACAACGGGACTTGTCGTCAGAGAACAAATCGCCGTTTACCGAAGCGGTGCCGCCAATCAAGCCATCAGCAGGGCTTTGCTCAATCAGCTCTTCTACCGATTTTATTTTCCGTTGTGCGGCGATCGCCATAGCGCCGTATTCATTAAAACTGCCTGGGTCTATCAAATCATTAATATTCTCGCGGGCACTGCGCATCCCTTTAGCATGGCGCTTTGTAATAGCCGCCTCACGGAATTCATCCAAGGTTTTATTGTGTCGATCAATGACTTCTTGAAGGTCGTCTCGAACAGTATCGAGATCAAGCGCTTCTTCGCTACTGCCTAATTGTTCTAGCTGTTCATCCTTAAAAATACTGATTAATGCTGCATCTTCGTTAACCGCATCACCTTCGGCAACAAACAACTGTTTAACCTCACCAGCGCAAAGCGCTTCGACTGGAAACTCCATTTTCATAGCTTCCAGAATCGCGATCACCTGCCCCTTTTGAACCACATCACCAAGAGACACATTGAGGCTGGAAACAACCGCCGCCGTACTGGCTTTATGTAGCTCGCAGCCTTCTGCTACTTCTACCGCAGCACCTTTAGTATTTGATTTATTTGCTGCCTCGGATTCGATAATAAAACGGCCGCTATTATTGTCCTCTAGCAAGCCCAGCAAATGTTGCTCTACGAACTTAGTATCCACTTCATTATTAATCACCGCAGAGTGCTGACAGAGATTACTAAGCAATGACAAATTATGGCTTACCCCTTGAATATCAAACTCACTAATCGCTCTATTCAACAAACGCAATGCACTTCGATAATCGGCGGCTGTAGCAATTACTTTGGCAATCATTGGGTCATAAGCCGGGCTATAATTGAATCCGACATATGCACAATCATCTACTCGAATAGCTGCGCCTTTAGGAGGCATATATTGTGACAACAAACCTGCACTGGCTTTACTGTTTCCTTCAGCATCCCAAGCTTCTAAATTAACGCGAGCTTGAATGGCAAAATTATTATTGCTGCGCTTAAGGGGGAAGCCCAACTCAGCCAGGGTCTTGCCTTCGGCGAGCGCAATTTGAATGGCAACCAAATCGACATCAAATAATTGCTCGGTTACGGTATGCTCAACCTGAATGCGTGGGTTGACCTCTAAAAAGTAAAAACTATCTGGATTATTGGCATCTACTAGAAATTCAAAAGTACCTAAACCTCGGTAGCCCAACTTCTCGGCAAAATGCACAGCCGCATTATGTATTCGATCTCGCTGACTTTGGCTTAAACTCGGGCTTGGAGCTATCTCGATAATCTTTTGATTACGCCGCTGCAAAGTACACTCTCGCTCAGCCAAATGCGTAGCTTTTTGACCGTCCCCCAGTATTTGCACCTCAATATGTCTTGCCTCAGTCAGCAACTGCTCAACATAAACATCAGCATTTGCAAAGCTAATCTGGGCTTCACGCTGGCAAGCTTCATATGCAGCAGCCAAATCGTCCTGCTGACGCACGGGCCTTATTCCTCGGCCACCACCACCAGCCAGCGCCTTGATCATTACGCCATTGTGCTGATGCTGACTAAAAAACTCAGTTACCTCTACTAGGCTACAGGGCCGATTAATGCCCGCTAACATGGGCATATTGGCTTGCTCAGCTTGTAGGCGCGCACTGGCTTTATCACCTAGTTTTTTTAATAACTCAGAGTCAGGGCCAATAAAACAGAGATCAGCTGCACGACAAGCCTCTGCAAAATCCGCACTTTCTGAGAGAAAGCCATAGCCCGGGTGTATAGCATCAGCCCCTATTGCCTTTGCCGCCGCTATCAACGCTTCAATATTTAGATAGGCCGCCGTACCACGGCCTTTTAGAGCTACAGACTCATCCGCAGCTTTAACATGTAAACATTGGGCATCATCTTCAGCAAAAACGGCCACACTGCTTACCCCCGTTAGATGGCAACTACGGGCAATACGAAGGGCAATTTCAGAGCGGTTGGCTATAAGAATTTTTTTAATGGGCATGCTGAAAATCCATAAGATTGAAAGCGATAAAATTAAGGTTTTACACAAAGTTACACTTAGTGTAATAATTTAACAAGCATTCTTTATATGAATACCCAGCCATAAATCAACACCATCAGACAGAAAGACTATGGGACTTAGAGAAGAAAAAAAACAGGCTACTCGAGAGCATATTCTGGCAATCGCCGAAAGCATGCTAGAAGCACTCGATTTTGAACAGCTTACCATCGATGATTTGGCGCAAGCAGCAGGAATAAGCCGCAAGACCTTCTTTAACTACTTTAATAACAAAAGCGCCATCCTAGAGGCCCTAGCCATCAAGTGGCTAGCCAATAGAAGCTTTTGGGCAGAAGATGAACTTATCGGCAATGCGGAAGATGCACTGGTGCCCACCAATATAGGTGAAATCAGCGACTGGATCGAAAAGCATAAGCGCCTATTAATCATGCTGGAGAAGCACACCCAGGTCTTCAGCTATACCGAGCAAGGTAATAATCAAGAACTCGATTTATTCGCCCCAGGCCGAAGCTACCGTATTGAGCGGATTGAGAAGGCCCAATTACAGGGGCTCATACGTAATGATATTCCCGCCTGGCAGATCAGCCGCATGTACGATTGTTTACGCCTCGATAGCGTACGATACTGGTTACAACAGACAGACAATAGCGCCCAATTTAGCAGCTACTATCAAGCCTTAAAGTCGGCCTTATTACAGGGCGTCAGCCGCAAATAACTCCTTTTTAGATGCCCCTTAGCGCAAACGTTTATACACTGCCGCTATATTTGTTAGCGCTCACAAACAATAAAAACCATACATCTCAATAGCTTAGAAAATAGCTGAAAATTACAGGCACGCAAGCTCGCTTTACCTTTACGTTAACGTCAACTTTATTTATAGTGTTCAATACTTGAATGAAGAGCAAAGCCGGAATATGGAACAGAAGAATAAAACCTACAGCATCTCAGAGCTGGCTAAAGAGTTCGATATCACCACCCGCGCCATTCGTTTTTATGAAGACAAAGGGCTTCTAAACCCTACAAGAAAGGGGCAAACACGAATCTACACCCCTGCTGACCGCACCAAGCTCAAATTGATACTGCGCGGTAAGAGACTGGGGCTAACCCTAGATGAAAGCCGAGACATTATCGGCATGTACAACCCAGGCCAAAGCAATGAAGACCAGCTCAACACATTGCTCGCCAAGATACGCGAACGCAAGAATTACCTGGAACAGCAACTGCACGATATCGAAGTGATGATGCTAGACCTGCAAGAATCTGAAAACCGAGCGCTTGAAGCACTAGAGGCGTTAGCCTCTAAACAACAAGCATAAGCACAAAATAACTGACTAATATCTGCCTTTTTACGGAGCTTTGATATGAACGTTTCATACCCTACCCTAAACTTTGACCTAGGCCAGGACGTGGATATGCTGCGCGATGCGGTATACCAATTTGTTCAAGCCGAACTGGCCCCGCGTGCTCAGGATATCGACGAGAAAAACGAATTCCCAATGGATATGTGGCGCAAATTTGGTGACATGGGCCTATTGGGTATGACCGTAGCCGAAGAATACGGCGGCACCAATATGGGTTACCTGGCCCACGTGATCGCGATGGAAGAGATCTCCCGCGCCAGTGCCTCAGTTGGCCTATCTTATGGCGCCCACTCTAACCTTTGTGTAAACCAAATCCACAAAAACGGTACCCACGAACAAAAGCTAAAGTATCTACCAAAGCTATGTTCTGGTGAGCACATTGGTGCCCTAGCCATGTCTGAGCCCAATGCCGGCTCTGATGTCGTCAGCATGAAACTGCGTGCTGAAAAGAAAGGCGATAAATACGTATTAAACGGCAACAAAATGTGGATCACCAACGGCCCTGACGCTCACACTTACGTGATCTACGCCAAAACCGATATGGAAGCCCACAGCCGCGGTATTACAGCATTTATTGTAGAGCGTGACTTCCCTGGCTTCTCTCGCCATCAAAAGCTGGACAAACTAGGCATGCGCGGCTCCAATACTTGTGAGTTGGTTTTCCAAGACTGTGAAGTACCAGAAGAAAATATCCTAGGCCAACTCAACAAAGGCGCCGCCGTATTGATGAGCGGTCTAGATTACGAACGTACCGTTCTTTCTGGTGGCCCGGTTGGCATCATGCAAGCTTGTATGGACGAGGTTGTCCCTTATATCCACGATCGCAAGCAGTTCGGCCAATCCATTGGTGAATTCCAATTAATGCAAGGCAAAGTTGCCGACATGTACGCCGACTTGAACGCCAGCCGTGCCTACCTATACGCCGTAGCCAAAGCCTGTGACCGTGGCGAAGAATCCCGTAAAGATGCCGCCGCCGTTATTCTATACACCGCCGAAAAAGCCACGCAAATGGCACTGCAAGCGATCCAAACCTTGGGCGGCAACGGTTACATCAACGAATTCCCAACAGGTCGTTTACTACGTGATGCTAAGTTGTATGAGATTGGTGCGGGTACTTCAGAAGTGAGAAGGATGTTGATCGGAAGAGAACTCTTCAACGAAACCAAATAGAGAAATGCGCTTTTTGCGCGATAGCTGCGTTGCACCATTTAGTGAGTTAGAAAAATCACTATTTTGGGAATCACACTCTATCTAAATGTATGGTGTGACTTTTTGAATGTAGGACTTGTGTGCTGTATGCGTTTTCAAAATCCTCACTGCAAGGACGCAGTGGGGAAGCTATAGGAACATATTTACGTGTTTTTGAAGACGCATACAGCACACAAAGCCGGTAACAAGCAGAGAAAAATTACTTTAAAAGAACACTAAAAGAGGATTGTTGTTACTGTTGTGCTTTCAAAATCCTCACTGCAGGAATGCAGTGGGGAAACTATAGGGACATATTTACGTGTTTTTGAAAGCACAACAGTAACAGCAAGCCGGCCGACAGGCACGTAACCGACAAGAAAACAGAACAAAATTTAAAAAAGAACACTGAACGAGGGTTGTTGTCATGCTAGGGGGTTCAAAACCCTCACTGCAGGGATGCAGTGGGGGAGCTACATGGATGTATTTACACGATTTTGAAACCCCTGGCGTGACAACAAACCGCAAAGCAGGCACAAAAGCAAAACTCTAAAATATAAAGAATACAAAGGAAGCCCGATGAGCTACCAGTCATCCTTAGCAGCAAATAGTTTTAACAACAAAACCGTATTGGTCACCGGTGGCGGTTCCGGTATCGGCCGTTGTATTGCCCATGAACTGGCTTCACTAGGCGCCAAAGTACTTTTACTTGGACGCAGTATCGACAAACTGCAAACCGTAAAAGACGAAATAATTAGTGATGGTGGCCAAGCCGATTATGGCAGCGTCGATATTCGTGACGAAGCTGGAGTCGTCGAAGTCATTCAAGGCTTCGTAGAAAACCACGGCCCTATTCACGGCTTAGTAAACAACGCCGGCGGCCAATTCCCAGCAGAGCTAAAAGACATCAGCGCCAATGGTTTTCTAGCGGTAGTACGCAACAACCTAGTCGGCGGTTTTATTGTCGCTCGCGAAGTTTTTAAACAAAGCATGCAAGAACATGGCGGCAGCGTAGTGAATATTACCGCCGACTATTTTGGCGGCATGCCATTAATGGGCCACAGTGGCGCCGCAAGAGCCGGCATGGAAAACCTCAGCCAAACCCAAGCCATCGAATGGGCCAATAGCGGTGTACGTGTTAATAGCGTCGCTCCAGGATATATCGCCTCATCAGGCATGGACAGCTATGAAGACCCAGACATGATTGCCCGCATCCCCAAATTCGGCCAGGCCGTACCTACTGGGCGTATGGGCACCGAATCTGAAATCAGCTCAGCCGTATGTTTCTTATTGAGCGATGGCGCGGCCTATATCAATGGCGCCACCATTCCAGTAGATGGCGGCAGCTCATTGTGCCTAAGCTCACCACTTTACGAAATAAAAGTGGCCGACAAAAACAACCAAGCATTCGAAGGGTTTCACCGTGGTGAGACACCCCAGATATTGAAAGACAACGCAACAAAATAGAATTTGAAACAATAAACCAACAGGAAGCGAGACTTCGCTATGGCTAAAATTCAATCCAAGCTAAACACCCGCGCGGCGGATTTCCAAGAAAACGCCGAGCATATGCAAACTCAAGTGGACGACTTGCAAGGCAAGCTCGATACCATCAAACAAGGTGGTGGCGAACGCTCCCAGCAACGTCACGTCAGCCGTGGTAAATTACTACCCCGCGATCGCGTGAAAAACCTGTTGGACCCAGGCTCACCGTTTTTAGAGCTATCCCAGCTCGCGGGCTATGAAGTTTATGAAGATAATGTCCCAGCGGCAGGCATTATTACCGGCATCGGCCGAGTCAGTGGTCAAGAGTGCATGATCATTGCCAATGACGCGACCGTAAAAGGTGGCAGTTACTATCCGCTGACCGTAAAAAAACATTTGCGCGCACAAACCATTGCTGAGCAAAACCATCTACCATGTATATCTTTGGTGGACTCCGGTGGTGCTAACCTACCTCGTCAAGATGATGTATTTCCAGACCGCGAACATTTTGGTCGCATCTTCTTTAACCAAGCCAATATGTCTTCAAAGAACATTCCGCAAATCGCGGCGGTAATGGGTTCTTGTACAGCTGGTGGTGCTTATGTACCGGCCATGGCCGATGAATCTATCATCGTGAAAGAACAAGGCACTATTTTCCTCGGTGGCCCACCGCTGGTTAAAGCGGCAACTGGTGAAATCGTAAGCGCTGAAGATTTAGGTGGTGCTGATGTTCACTGCCGCACTTCGGGCGTAGCCGATCACTATGCACAAAATGATCACCATGCTTTGCAACTAGCTCGCCAAGCGGTTGACCGCTTAAATCGCAAGAAGCCATTGAATATGGATATTCAAGACAGCGTTGAGCCGGCTTACGACAGCAAAGAAATATATGGCGTTATCCCGAAAGATTCTCGCAAGCCTTATGATGTCCGTGAAGTTATCGCGCGCATTGTTGATGGCTCTGAATTCGATGAATTTAAAGCACTATATGGCACCACATTAGTGTGCGGTTTTGCGCGTATCTTTGGTTATCCAGTGGGTATCGTCGCTAACAATGGTATTTTATTTGGTGAGTCTGCACAAAAAGGCGCCCACTTTGTAGAGCTTTGTGCACAGCGCAAAATACCACTGGTGTTCCTACAGAATATTACCGGCTTTATGGTTGGCCAGCAGTACGAAGCGGGCGGCATCGCCAAACACGGCGCCAAGATGGTTACCGCGGTAGCCTGTGCCCAAGTACCTAAGTTTACTGTACTTATTGGTGGTTCTTTTGGTGCCGGTAACTACGGCATGTGTGGCCGCGCTTATGATCCTCGCTTCTTATTTATGTGGCCAAATGCACGCATCTCAGTAATGGGTGGTGAACAAGCGGCCGGCGTTCTTTCGACTATTAAGCGTGACCAGTTTGAAGCTAAGAACGAAAACTGGAGCGAAGAAGACGAGGCTAAGTTTAAACAGCCCATCATCGATGAGTACGATCGCCAAGGTCACCCTTATTATGCCTCCGCTCGCTTGTGGGATGATGGCGTAATAGATCCAGCCGATACTCGTATGGTATTGGGCCTTAGTATTTCTGCCAGCTTGAATCGTGAAATCGACGATACCAAGTTCGGCATCTTCCGCATGTAAGGGGTCATCATGAGCGAATCAATTGAAAAGACCTTAAACATCAGCACCGATGCTCGTGGTGTTCGCACCATCAGCTTAGGACGCCCAGACATTCACAATGCCTTCGATGACAGCGTGATTGCCGAGCTTAGCGGAGCCTTCGCCGATGCAGACCAAGACGATAAAGTGCGCATCGTTGTACTGGCCGCCGAAGGCAAGAGTTTCTCAGCAGGCGCCAACCTTGGCTGGATGAAACGCATGGCGACTTACAGTTATGAGGAAAATCTAACTGACGCTAATGCGCTGGCCGAAATGCTGCGCCGCTTAAACTTTATGAGCAAGCCCACCATTGCCCGCGTACAAGGCGCAGCTTTTGGTGGTGCCGTTGGCCTAGTAGCTTGTTGCGATATGGCGGTAGCCAGCGAGCGCGCCAGCTTCTGCTTAAGCGAAGTGAAAATCGGTTTAATCCCAGCCACCATCAGCCCCTATGTGATTGCCGCTATGGGACAGCGCGCTGCGCGACGCTACTTTCTTACTGCCGAACGCTTTAAGGCCCAAGAAGCTCAAGCACTGGGCTTGGTTAGCGAAGTGGTTGAAGAAGCGCAATTGGATGAAGCATTAGAAAATTTAATCGGCGCCCTACTTGGCAATAGCCCACAAGCTGTCGCCCAGGCTAAGAAGCTAGTCGCCGATGTTGCAGAACGTGAAATTAATAGCGCATTGATTGCTGATACCAGCGAGCGTATCGCCGCTATTCGTGTGTCAGAAGAAGGCCAAGAAGGTTTGACTGCCTTTTTGGAAAAACGTCAAGCCAACTGGATTCAATAAGCGGGAAGATTATTATGTTTAACAAAATTTTAATTGCTAACCGCGGTGAGATTGCCTGCCGGGTAATAAAAACAGCTAAGAAAATGGGCGTACGCACCGTTGCGGTCTATTCCGATGCCGATGCTCATGCTCTTCATGTCGCCATGGCCGATGAAGCCATTCATATCGGTGCGGCGCCTTCTCGCGAATCTTACTTGTTAGGCGATAAAGTTATTGAAGCAGCCATCAAAACTGGCGCTCAAGCTATTCACCCAGGCTATGGCTTTCTTTCTGAGAATGCCGATTTCTGCCGTAAATGTGCGGATAATAATATCGTTTTTATCGGCCCACCGATTGGCGCCATTGAGGCTATGGGTTCTAAATCTGCCGCAAAGCAGATTATGGAAAAAGCCGGTGTACCATTGGTGCCAGGTTATCATGGTGAAGATCAAAGCCGCGACATCATTAAAAAAGCAGCTGACGATATGGGCTACCCCGTGCTATTGAAAGCCGCTGCCGGTGGCGGTGGTAAAGGCATGCGTCAGGTGTGGAGCGAAGATGAATTTGATGAAGGCTTAGATGCTGCTAAGCGTGAATCCATGAACGCTTTCGGCGATGATCATATGCTGGTAGAAAAATACCTAACCCAGCCTCGTCACGTTGAAATTCAAGTCTTCTGTGACACACATGGTCAAGGTGTTTACCTGTTTGAGCGTGACTGCTCAGTTCAGCGTCGCCATCAAAAAGTTATTGAAGAAGCACCCGCCCCAGGCATGACCGAGGCGCTGCGCCAACAAATGGGTGAAGCCGCGTTAAAAGCCGCCCAAGCGATTAACTATGAAGGTGCGGGTACAGTTGAGTTTTTGCTCGATACCGATGGTTCTTTCTACTTCATGGAAATGAATACTCGCCTTCAGGTAGAACACCCTGTAACGGAATATATTACCGGCCAAGACTTGGTTGAGTGGCAGCTGCGTGTTGCTTCTGGTGAGCACTTGCCACTGCTTCAGGATGAGCTAAGCATTAGCGGTCATGCTTTTGAGGCCCGTGTTTATGCTGAAGATCCTGATAATGAGTTTTTACCCGCTACCGGTGTTTTAGAGTTTTTACAGGCACCGGAAGAAAGCGAAAACGTTCGTGTCGATACTGGTGTTCGTCAAGGCGATGAGGTTAGTGTTTATTACGATCCTATGATCGCCAAGCTGATTGTTTGGGACGAAAACCGTGATAAGGCGCTGGCTCGCATGAGCAAGGCTTTAAAGGAATACCGTATCAGTGGCTTAACCACAAACTTGGATTTTCTTTATAACTTGTCTAACGCACCTGCCTTTAAAGAAGCAGACTTGGATACCGGTTTTATCGAAAAGCATCATGGGGATATTTTCCATGATGACGAGAAGGCTTTAAGTGATGAGTTACCTCTGGCAGCCTTGTTTGTACTGCTGCAGCAAGCTGAAGAAGCCGACGCCCGCGCCAATGCTTGCGGTGATCACACTTCACCTTGGCACTGCAGTGGTAACTGGCGCTTGAACGAGCCCCATATTCAAACCGTTACTCTGCTACATCATGAACAGGAATGCCCTGTGGATGTTGAGGTTCAACAGCGCAATGGTCAGACCACCTATTTGATTGATATGGGCGGTGAAACGATTAGTGCTCAAGGCAAGCTGGATGGCAGCGAGTTGCGTGCAGATTTAAACGGCCATCGTTTAAGCGCTACGGTTGCAGCCCATGATGATGGCTTTAGTTTGTACACCAGTAAGGGTGCAGTAAGCTTTAAGATATCCAAGCCTGATATGGGCGAAGATCAAGATACCGGTGGTGAAGGCGGTTTAACGGCGCCAATGAACGGTACGATGGTGACGCATTTGGTGGCTGCTGGTGATGCGGTGAAGAAGGAAGATGCGCTATTGGTAATGGAGGCGATGAAGATGGAGCATACGATTCGTGCGCCAGCCGATGGTGTGGTGAATAGTTTCTTTTTCCAGCCGGGTGAGTTGGTTGATGGTGGTGCCTTGCTGCTAGACTTTGCCGCCAATGAAGAATAGCTATTAGCCAAAATATTCCGTGATGTAGGATTTATGTGACACTTTAGCTTTCAAAACCCTCACTGCAGGGATGCAGTGGGGGAGCTACAGGGATGTATTTACGCGATTTTGAAAGCTAAAGTGGCACATAAAGCCGATAGAAATATACCGTAGTTAGTTTTATCAAGTGCCTTCGAGCCGGAATAGCTTAGGAGAGTACTTTGAAAACACGCCGTAAACCCATCCATGGGGGCTCCCCAAAAACGTCCCTGTTTTTGAGGGTTTTCAAAGCACTCTCCTAAGCTATCCCTCAAAATGTACAAGTAATAAGTTAATGTGCAGCCAGCGAGGAACTAGCTAACGGATTTAATAAATAGAAAACAGGACATGTAATCATGAACATGCCAAAAAAAGTGCGCATAGTAGAAGTTGGCCCAAGAGATGGCTTGCAGAATGAAGCTACGCCGATTAGCGCTGAAACCAAAATAGAATTAATTCATAAACTGGCCGATGCCGGTGTTTCATATATTGAATCCGGCAGTTTTGTGAATCCTAAATGGGTTCCACAGATGGCGGGTAGTGAAGCGGTTTTTGAAGGTATTCAAAAACAAAGCGGTGTTGAATATGCCGCCCTTACTCCAAATATGAAAGGCTATGAGCGCGCGGTAGCGGTGGGGGCAGATGAAGTGGCTATTTTTGCAGCCGCCAGTGAAGCCTTTAGCCAAAAGAACACCAACTGCAGTATTGCCGAAAGTATGGATCGCTTTGCTCCCATTATGGAAGCGGCTAAAAAAGAGGGGTTGAAGGTACGCGGCTATGTGAGCTGTGTGGTGGGTTGTCCTTATGAAGGCGATATCGATCCTGAAAAAGTAGCCATGGTCGCTGAGAAGTTAATTGAAGCGGGCTGCTACGAGGTTTCCCTTGGCGATACCATTGGCGTAGGAACCCCGGCTAGCGTTAAAACCATGCTGCAGGCAGTTTTGAAAAAAGTACCGGCCGAAAAGCTAGCTGTGCATTTACATGATACTTATGGTCAGGCGCTGGCAAATATTTATGCCGCACTCGAACTTGGCATTGCGGTAGTGGATAGCTCCGTAGCGGGCTTAGGCGGCTGTCCTTATGCCAAAGGCGCGAGTGGTAATGTGGCCAGTGAAGATGTGGTCTATATGCTAAACGGATTAGGCATCGAGAGCGGGATAGACCTGGATAAGCTGATTCAGGCTGGCGATTTTATCTGTAAAGCCATTGATCGTGATAACGGCTCTAAAACTGCCAAGGCTTTATTAGCCAAGTGCGGCCAGTAAGCGCTGATATAGCAACTTCCCACCTTCGCTAAGCCCTGTGAGATGTTGATTTTTAACATCTCACACACTTTTTCACTTTCTTTAAGCTAAACTTCATCTTCTGTTGTCATACTCCCTGTATGTATCCAATCTAGAAGTCGTCATGAAGTTAATTGCTAAAATTGCCGCCCTATTCTTTTCAGCCTTAATACTTATAAGCGTTGGAGCCTTGCTGTCTCTAGAAAGCTGGTTACCTAGCGCTGTTAGTAAGTTCAGCCCAGATTACCTCTCTGGTGCTCAAATACAGATTAAGGATATAAAGGTCGCTTGGCGCCGTGCGGACATTGAGCTTAACGGAGTTGAGCTGCTCAAAGGTGGCGAGACACAGGCTAGCGTTTCAAACCTTTCGCTAGACTTAGAGAGCGAAGACTTGATTGCCAACCTTATGGACCAGCAACTATTAATCAATGGCATCAAAATCCGTGGAGCTGATTTTGCACTTGAGGAGAAACAAGGTAGCTGGGGACTGAAAGGCCTTGATTTAGAGCCCGCAGCTGTTTCAGAGTCTACCTTACCCCCTGAAAAAACAAGCAAGCCCTGGCGAGCTGTACTTAACAACATAGAGCTTACCAGAGTCACCGCCGAGGTGCATGGAGAAAGCATTAACAGTAATGTGGTGCTAAAAGAACTTAAGCTAGATCACTTCGATACACTTTCAAAAACCATCTCCAGTCAGCTTTCACTTAGTGTTGCTTTGAACAATACAAATGTGGTGCTAAATCAGCAAAGCCTGTCACTCGCCGGCCAACCCAGCTTCGACATAAACCTGACGGCAGATGGTCTGCTCTTGCAGCCGAACTTATCGGGCGCCTTCAAGGCGAGTGATATCGATCTTACTGTCGGCCAAGGCGACGATCAGCTAGCCTTGCTAGCTATTAAAGAAATTAATGCTCCGGAATTTCACAGTGCTTTTTTAAATAAAGCCAACAGTCAGTTAAAAAACCTGACTATAGATGATATTCGTTTATTGAGTGACAATGCCCAGGAACAAAGAATTGAAAGCTTCAAGCTTGCGAATCTGGAGCACCACATAAATGGTAAAGATATGGACGTTGAAGCTGAGATCATTGCGCAAGGAGCGCACATCACAGGCCTAAATAGTCAGTTAACATTATTACAAGATTATCAACTTGCTGCATTTACTGAAATTGAGAAGGCACTCGCTCCTTTTATCGCTACTGATAAACAAGCGCAATCAAATAATAACAATGAAGCTCAGAAGAATACCGACACCCAGAACAACTTACGGATTACATTAGAAGATCTTCAGCTTGGAAATAGCCTCTTTAGTATTAGCGATAAAAACTATACCCCAGCTGTCAAGCTACCCTTAGAGGTCAAGCAGCTAGCCATTGATCAATTCGATAGTAAAAACAAAGAAGGCTTAAGTCGCTGGGTTTTAGATGCTGTATTAGATACACAGGGTTTGATTAAAAGCGAGGGGGTGCTCAAGCCCTTAGCGAGTGACCTAGCCATGCAGGCTAAATTAAATCTTGAACATATTAACCTAGTGAGCTTGTCGCCATACTTTGAAAAACAAACAGGCTACTTTATTCACACTGGTCAGCTATCTCTAGACAGCCAAAGTCAGTTAGATGGCAAGCAATTAGAGAGTAAAAATCAAATCAATTTACGAAGCATTGAGCTTGAAAGAGTAGCCGCAAATAAAGCCGATCAGGTGGATCAAAATATTAGCATGCCTTTAGACTCAGCCCTTGGATTATTGCGAGATGATAACGGCGATATAAAGCTAGACTTACCTGTTGATGGTGACATTAGCAGCCCTGAGTTTGGCAGCGGCGATATTCTAAAGCAGGTGAGTAGCCGTGCGCTAAAGGAAGCCAGTGTTACTTACCTAAAATACGCATTTCAGCCTTACGGAACTTTAATTACCGTGGGCAGCTGGTTGAATGAACAAGCCCAAAAAATTCGCCTGGATTCATTAGCGTTTGATCATGGCCAGGGTGAATTAAGCCGAGAGCAAAAGGACTATTTGCAAAAGCTTGGGCAGTTACTGCAAAAGAAAGACAAGCTACGGGTTCGCGCCTGCCCAATAATTAGCAAGCAAGAAGAAGCTTGGATCGCTCAACAAAACGCCCATTTAAAAGAGTTACAAGCTCTTCAGCAACAGGAGCAAACCCAGAACGCGAGCATAGAACCCGCACCTGAAATTAAAAGCGCTCAGCAACTAGCCAATGCTCGCTTAGAAGCTTTGAAGACCTATATGACCCAGCAGTTTGCTGCCGGCCCTGACCGGCTAATCAGCTGCAAAGTGCAAAGCGATGATAAAAGCAGCCAAAGCTATATTCATTTAGAGATCTAAGGCAGCCCTGAATAAGGCAGATCAGCTGTTACTGATCGATATCAATTCTCATTCAATTATCTTGCTTTACTCTATCAATCATTCATCTGATTAGAGTAAAGCCAATGAGCTATAGCAGCTTGATCATTATTCATATTCTTGCCGCTACCATTTGGACAGGGGGGCATATCGTTCTATGCCTAACCGTGTTGCCAAAAGTGTTAAAGGAAATGTCTCCAGAGCGGCTGCTAGACTTCGAGTCAGCCTACGAGAAAATAGGCATGCCGGCTCTCGTTGCACAAATTATTACTGGCCTATTACTAGCGCACCATTGGCTGCCTGAGCCCAGCCAGTGGTTAAACTCCGCCAATCCAATAGCACAGGGCATTCAGTGTAAACTCCTACTCCTGGGGCTGACCTTTTGCCTAGCATTAGACGCTCGATTTCGCGTAATTCCCAAACTCTCACGATCTAATCTATGGGACATGGCCTGGCATATCATCGCCGTAACATGTCTATCGATTGCCTTTGTCATTGTCGGAGCCGGTTTCAAGCTAGGCTTCTGGGCCTAAAACCGATTCAGGGTCAGAGCCACCGGATCTGACCCTATTATTTCAATTGCACACAGAACAAGCACTTGACCTAAAGGTGTGAATCATGATTCACTTTATCTAACTTATTACAACAAGTAGCATAAAGTGGCATACCGAGAAACAGAAAAAATCCAAGCTCGCAAAGCTGATACTAAAGCTAAGATCTTAAGCGCAGCTCGCCAGATCATAGCTCTAGAGGGCTTTGGTGGACTAACTATGGCTGCCGCTGCGAAGCAGGCAGGCGTGGCGACAGGCTCCATGTATCGTTATTTTCCCAATAAGATTGAGCTTTGCACTGCCCTATTCCGCCAACTTAGTGGACGGGAGGTCGATGAGATGCGGGCAATTGCTAAGCTTGACTTGCGCCCGGCAGAAGCTCTAGCTAGGTGCTGTTTTAACTTTACCCAGCGAGCATTTCGAGCACCCGTACAGTCCTACGCCTTAATGGCCGAGCCCTTGGATCCCGCGCTGGAAATGGAGCGCTTGATCTACCGCCGGGCATACGCTGAGGTTTATCAATGCATTATAGAAAGAGGCATAGAGGCAGGTGACTTTGAAGAGCTGGATAGCCACACCGCCAGCCTTGCCGTAGTGGGCATGTTAGCCGAACCTCTCCTTGCACCCTTGCATCAGTTTTACAGCGGTGAATCCGAGCCATTCGACAGCCGCAAATTGGCACTTAGCATTAGCCGCCTTTGCCTAAATTCCTTGGGATCTAAAGCGCAGCTCAAAAACCAAGATTTCGACGAACAATTTAATGAATACGCATAATTGGAGACGATGATGAACCAGTATCCAATGGCCGAAAGCATAAAGGCCAATACCCACGAAGTAGAGAATATGCCAGTTGTTCTTGAAGACTATAACGTCTTTGATAACGACCCAGGTTTAAAGGAAGGAGTTGTTCGCGAAGGTGCCGAGTGGGCACTAGAACGAATGCAAAAATTTGGCGAAGTTTGTGGCAGTAAAGAAGCAATATTGGCGGGCACCCAAGCCAACCAAAACAAGCCTACATTACAAACCCATGATCGCTACGGACGTAGGGTAGACGAAGTTGAATTTCATCCCGCCTATCATCAACTGATGAAATCATCCTTTGAATATGGCATTGGCGGCTTGCCGTGGGCCGAACCTAAAGCTGGCGCGCACGTTGCTCGCGCGGCAAGCTTTTATATGCAGACCCAAGTAGAAGCCGGCCACCTTTGCCCTACCTGTATGACTTACGCCAGTGTACCCACCCTTAAAAAACAGCCTAATATTGCTGATACCTGGTTACCTAAAGTGATGTCATCTGGATACGATCCTCGCAATGTGTCCTACAAAGATAAGCAAAGCTTAACCATCGGCATGGCCATGACAGAAAAACAAGGCGGCTCGGATGTACGCCGCAATTCTACCCGCGCCTACCCTATTGGCGAGCGCGGTGCGGGCATGGAGTATGAGCTGGTAGGTCATAAGTTTTTTGTCTCTGCCCCGATGTGCGATGCTTTCTTAGTGCTTGCGCAGGCCGAAGGCGGAATATCATGCTTCTTAGTTCCACGCTGGCGCCCGGATGGCAGCAAAAACCCAATGCAGGTTATTCGCCTGAAGGACAAAATGGGCAATGTATCAAACGCATCAAGTGAAACAGAACTACGCGGTGCCTTTGGTTGGCTAATTGGTGAAGAAGGCCGTGGTATTGCCAATATTCTAGAAATGGTCGCCTGCACTCGCTTCGATTGTGTCAGTGGCAGCGCGGGGCAAATGCGCGCTCATATGTATCAAATTGTGCACCACACTAGCCAACGCGAAGCTTTTGGTAACCGTTTAGACAAACAACCCTTGATGCAAAATGTTTTGGCCGATCTAGCACTGGAGTCCGAAGCTGCAACGGCCATGGCCATGCGTCTTGGTCGCGGCATGGATGAATCCGGTTTAAACGAAGAAGCCGATATGTTTACCCGTATGGCAACCGCCGTATGCAAATATTGGATTTGCAAACGCACCCCAGGTCACGCTTATGAAGCCATGGAAGCCATCGGCGGCTCGGCGGTAATGGAAAACAGCTTGATGCCACGTTTCTATCGTGAGGCCCCCGTAAACTCGATTTGGGAAGGCAGTGGTAATGTACAGTGCTTGGACGTTTTGCGAGCTATGGGCCGTGAGCCTGGATCACTGGAAGCATTTATCGGTGAGCTAAACAAAGCCAAAGGCCAAGATAAACGTTTTGACACTCATCTAAATAGCTTGCTAAAACAATTTAGCGAATTGGATGATATCGAATACCGCGCCCGCCACGTAGTTGAGCAAATGGCTTTAGGCTTGCAGGGAAGTTTATTAATTCAAGCCGGCAATAGCTCTATCGCAGATGCATTTTGTGCAGGCCGGTTAGAAGGAAATTCTGGCAATACCTATGGCATGTTACCTAAAGGCGTTGATGTAGAAACTTTGATTGATCGTTGCCGGATAACGGCATAGTTGTCATAAAAAGGGGCGCTCGTTGCGCCCCTTTTATGTTCAGGTTTTTGTTAACTCTATGTTCGTGGTTTAAGGAGCTATATTGGCATTTAAAAATCCAATAACTTCTTGGTAAAGTTTTACTCTATCTTTGTCGTTATAAACACCATGCCCAGCACGACCAAAAACCATCCACTTAGGTTTATTACCAGCATTCTCTAGCGCTTTTTTCATGGACTTCCCATGTTCAATTGGAGCTCTTTTGTCTTCCCCCCCGTGAACCAATAGAACTTCTGCTTTAATTTTTTCAGCATTATTGACCGGCGATTGCTCAGCCATGGCTGCTTTATCTGTGCCAAGTACCTTTGTTAAAAACCCAGGACCAACACGCATTTCAGGTATATCTCCAGACTCAAACATCATATTTAAGTCATATACCCCGACATAGCCCACTGCACATTTAAATAAATCAGGAGCTCTCGACGCCGCGGCCATTGAGGAGAAACCTCCATAACTCGAACCAAAAATACAAACTTTATCGGAGTCTGCATAACCCTGCTCTACCAAAGCCTTGGTTGCGTCGATTACATCATCAACCATAGCCTTACCCCACTGCTTATACCCTGATCTTTCAAATTTGACGCCATATCCGCCACTGCCACGAAAGTTCAATTGCAGCACATTAAAGCCGCTATAGGATAAAAGCTGAGCCCGGCTATCATAGGACCAATAATCTCGCACCCCATGGGGGCCGCCATGAGGCACAACAACTAGAGGGGCTTTTTTCTTTTGGCTATCTGCAAGCGTCAAATAGCCTGCCATTTGCAGACCATCCCTAGCTTCGAATTGCATCGCCTGCATGGGTCTCATAGTATTTGGATCGACCCATGATCTTGCAGCCATTAGAAAATCTGCTTTTTTAGTTTGCGTATCAAATAAAAAATACTCACCTGGATTAACATCCGCATTGACGAAAGCAACAATATAGCGACCATCAAATGAATAGTCTTCAAAGCTAACTCGCTGCCCTTTAAATGCCTTAGCTAGCATTTTGTGATTTTTGGCGAATGGATGATCCAAATACTGATATTTCGGTAAGTCAGGCTCATGTATTGCCGCTACCGGTGTTCTGCTAAGCGGATCAACAATCCAGTTACTCACGTCTCCATTTTCAGTATCGAACAGCGGTACTATTGCGCCATCACTTGGCGACCAACTATAAATAGTGAAAAACCCACTTTGAAAATCTCGTGCTCGTATATAGATCTCACTTCCCGCGTTATTCACACCAACTACTCTTGGATCCGTAAACCCTGGCGGAAGCGGTGCTTCAGACCAAGAACTTGATGCAGAATCACGATAGAAAACTTCAAGTACAGTATTCTTCTTTTGGTGAGTGTATACGTGAAGCTTACCATCTAGTGAGGCTACAGGGTCAGCTCCAGGGGTAGGCAAAGTTTCAAGCTTATATCGCTTTCCGGAATATACATTGAGCTTTGAAACTGAGGGCGCAATATTCCTTAAATCATAGAGAAATTTACCAACCGGGCTTAGAGGGTGCTCAACGATTAAAACATTTTTAGGGTCATTTATTAGTGGACTAATAAATTCTACAGCAGCATTTATGTCTCTTTTATTGTTTAATCTAGAACCTGTTTTCCCTTTATCAACCCCAGCACCATAGATCAGCTTACGTCGACTATTATCTTTATTGATCGCCCACATTCCACCCATTACTGGGTTCTCAGTACTTACGATTTTTCTGGCAAACTGATATACAATTCTTTCATCGTTTGCCCAGTAATAGTCGTAGATTATATCCCCATTGCTCGCCTTAACCGCCCCACTAGGCTTACCACTAGCGATATCCACAAACATCAACAGCATATCTTCACCTTGGCGCACACGTGCCGCCAGCGAGCTGCCATCGGGGGAAATTTTTACATCAAGGTAGTCGCCCTTTTTAACGAAGTGGGCAATTTCTTTATCTGTGGGTAGCTTTGCATAGCTAATTGAGGCGCTAATGCAAGCTGCTAAAAACAAAAGGAACGAGTATGTACGATAAACATACGATCTATGCATGGTAATCTCCCTATCAAATACATCCATCTTATGGCAGTTGCTAAGACTAGCAATAGAACCATAGTTTGGAAATAGGGAAACTAAAAATTGATTGGGCGCTCACAACTGCTTAGTTTTTGAGCACCCCAATTAACAACAAAAAGAGCTATTTACTTAAGAACCCATTTTCTTGGCTTCTGCGTAGCTAACCTTTTTCACAGTTTTGCGCTTGCCTGAGTAAACATCTAAACGGCTTAGGGTTACTGGGCGCTCTTTAGCACGCAAGTAATTATTCAAACCGTCTTTTTTGAGTGGATACTCGGCCACTAAAACCAGCTTCTTCTCACCGGGTAAGGTGTCAACAATTTCTAACTGGGCTTTAACTTCCTTACGCTTATTGATTCGAGTATCACGCTTAAAACGCTCCAAACCATAACCATAGATTTGCTTACGATTACTACCGTCTTTATCCATCGCATATACCATCACCAATCCATTAATTGCACCAGCTTTATCAGAAGCCAGCTTGATTTGATAGACAACACGGTCATTATCAACCCAGCGATACCAATCAATCATTGCATCACGAGGCTTGGCAAACTCGGTAATCGCCTTTTTAGCTTTGGCATCTACAACCAATATACGCTCGGCATTGGCCTCACCGGCCATCCTCGCAATAAAGTGTGATTGATCAGGTGATTGTTGAATATCGCTTAGACCATTCCCCGCCCAAGCTTGGGACAATGGAATTATTAAAGCGGCTACTATTGCATAAATGGTACGTTTCATCGGGACCTTCCTCCAGGTGCTGTTTGCACAATGTCGTTATTTAATAGCTTAGACGAGGCTTTTAAAAATAATGACACAGGAAATTATGAAATAAATGCCATTTATTCGAATATAGGTTCAGTTGAATTCAGGCTGCGGCAAATTGCAGTACTGCAGCCCCTACGCGGAGGAATAGTGATGAAATTTAACTTTAAAAACGCAGAAAAGGAAGCTATACCTCCTTTTCAAATCACCTAATTTAAGAGATTAGGCTTATTAGTTGCGCTGACGAACAGCCTCAAACAGGCACACTCCTGTTGCTACAGAGACGTTCAAGCTGCTGACTTCGCCTGCCATAGGAATGTTAATCAAAGAGTCACAGCACTCACGAGTAAGTCGTCGCATACCCTTGCCCTCAGCTCCCATTACCAAGGCCATAGGTCCAGTTAGGTCACTTTGGTATACCTCTACATCGGCTTCACCGGCAGTACCGATTATCCAAACGCCTTTTTCTTGCAACGCTTTTAAGGTGCGCGATAGGTTGGTGACACTAATATAAGGCAACACCTCGGCGGCACCACAGGCTACTTTGCGGGCAGTATCATTAAGGCTAGCCGAGTTATCTTTAGGTGCAATAATAGCCTGCACACCCGCTGCTTCGGCGGTACGCAAACATGCGCCTAAGTTGTGCGGGTCGGTAACACCATCTAAAACCAATAAAAAAGCAGGAACGCTTAAATCATCGATAAGCTCATATAGGTATTTCTCATCATGAAGCTTCCCTGGTTTAGCGAAGGCAATAACCCCCTGGTGATTCCCTTCTACTTTCTCGTCAAGTTGCTTTCGACTGACTGACGTTACGGGGACAGACATCTTCTGCGCTGACGCCAATATCTTTTGCAGACGTTGATCGTTGCGATTTTTTAGCACCCACAATTCATTGACTCTTTGTGGGCTGGATTTCAATAAAGCTTGCACAGCATGCAAGCCAAAGATAGTTTCTAGTTTTGCCATTTTTATTTCTAACTCAATCTTCAGCGCTAGTATTTACCCGAAAATTTTGGATAAATACCCCCCTATCAAAAGCTCACTTACGTTTATTAGGGGCCGCTGATTTCTTTACTTTCTTCTGATGCTTTTTAGAGGCCGAAGCGCTTTTTGCTTTACGTACTTTATTACCTTTACTAGGCTTTTTCTTTGCGGGGGCCTTTGCCGCACCTTCTTTTCCTTTTGCAGACTTCGACTTTTTGCGTGGTTTTCGCTCTTCATCGTCCGCCAAATCGCGTAGCTTCTGCATATTTGATTTGGTATCAATTTTACCGCCGGTCTTGCGCTTTTTCTTGCTGCCCTTTCTATCACTGCCCTGGAGGCGCTCCACCAACTCCAAATCGACCTTGCGCTCATCTAGATCGACACGGGCAACTTGCACCCGAAGCTCGTCACCTAAACGGAAAACTTGACGGCTTTTTTCACCAATTAATCGATGCTGGGCGGCCTCAAAATGATAGTAATCATGGGGTAGCGCACTAATATGCACCAAACCCTCGACATAAATATCTTTAAGCTCTACAAAAATACCAAAGCCTGTTACTGCATTGATAATACCTTCAAAAGTCTCACCAACCCGATCTTGTAGATACTCGCATTTTAACCAACTGACTACATCGCGACTCGCCTCATCGGCTCGACGCTCGTAGCTCGAGCAGCTTTCACCAAGGCCGAGCATTGCCGCTGTGTCATAGGGGTAAATTGCAGCCTTACTAATCGCCTTAGCACCTTTTACTTTTTGCACTGGCGGCTTACTAAACAAGGCTAACAATTGCTGACCTAAGCCCCCACGCCCACGAATTACCGAACGTATTGCGCGGTGAACGAGTAAGTCGGGGTATCGGCGAATTGGCGAGGTAAAGTGAGCATAGGCTGGATAGCACAAGCCAAAATGCCCCTTATTATCTGGGCTATAAACGGCTTGTTTCATGCTACGCAGCATGACCGTTTGAATTAAGCCCGCCTCAGGCCTGTCTGCAATCGATTGCAGTAGCTGCTGAAAATCTGAGGACTTTGGCTGCAAACGTCCACCAAGGCTAAGCCCCATTTCCCCTAGGAAATCACGTAGATTCTCTAGCTTTTCCTCACCCGGGCCTTCGTGAACCCTGTATAGGGCTGGTAATTCAAGCTTTTCCAAAAAGCGCGCGGCGCAAACATTGGCGCACAGCATACATTCTTCAATAAGCTTATGAGCATCGTTACGCTCAACTGGCACAATCTCTTCGATTTTTCGGTCTTCATCAAAAAGAATACGTGTTTCAGTTGTCTCAAAATCGATAGCACCACGCTCACTGCGGTTCTCACGCAGCACTTTGTATAAATCATGCAAGGCATCAAGATAAGGTAATAGCTGGGTGCGTGCCTTGCGAGGGCCACTTTGCGGATTTCCACGCTCATCTAGAATGCGACCGACTTCGGTATAGGTCAGGCGAGCATGGGAGTGAATTAAACCCTCATAAAACTGATAGCCACTTACCCGCCCCTTTGCGCTAATGGTCATTTCACAGACCATCGCCAAACGATCTACATCGGGGTTTAAGGAACACAAACCATTAGAAATTGCCTCAGGCAGCATAGGCACGACGTGGTCAGGAAAATAAACCGAGGTGCCACGGGTTTGTGCTTCTCTATCTAGAGTTGAACCCAAAGTGACATAATGAGATACATCAGCAATGGCCACGTACAAACGCCAGCCCTTGGTCTTATTGTTGGGTATACAGAGTACAGCATCGTCGAAATCACGCGCATCTTCGCCATCGATAGTAACAAAGGGCAAATCTCGCAAATCGACGCGGTGCTGTTTATCTTCTTCTGCGACCTCACTATCTAAAGCCGCCGCTTCAGCGCTCACATCACTTGGCCAGAGGTGCGGAATTCCATGAGAACGAATCGCAACATCGATTTCCATTCCAGGTGCCATATGATCACCCAACACCTCTAAAACTCGACCGGCGGGGTGTTGGCGCCTATCCGGTTGTTGAGTGATTTCAACAACAACATACTGCCCAGGCTCTGCCGAAGCAGTTTCATCGGCAGGGATCATGACATCATGAATTAAGCGCGCATTATCTGGGCGAACAAAGTTGACGCCACTTTCGGCATAAAAACGCCCCACAACCTGATGGGTATTACGCGCGATAACCTCAACAATATGCCCTTCTCGCTTGCCGCGATAGCCTTTACCGCTATCGCGCACCAACACTTCATCGCCGTCAAATACCTTGCGCATCTGGCGACCTGCTAAATAAAGGTCATCCCCACCATTAGCCGGAATAACAAAGCCGAAACCATCTTTATGGCCATGCACACGTCCTTTAATAAGATCAAGGTGATCAACTGGGCCATAGGCCCAGCGCCGGTTGCGCATTAGCTGCCCGTCCCGCTCCATAGCTATCAAGCGCCTACGTAATGCTTCGATAGACTCTTCATCGCTGAGTTCTAATAGCTTACAAAGCTCTGGGTGGGTTAGTGGCCCTGGTGCTTTATCCAGCTTTTTTAGGATAAATTCCCGGCTGGGTATTGGGTTAGCGTAATTTTGGGCTTCACGCTCCGCATGAGGGTCATGCGATTGTTTGTTTTTTGACAAAATTGGGTCCCGCTAAGGGGCTCATATAGAAATGATGAGCCTATCAATTGAATAAGCTCATTATAGGTGATTAGGCCTTAGCTGACACGATTTATCAGTTGCCCGATATTCGCCGAGGCGCCACCATTCTGGATGCCCACCAAGGTTTGGGTAAGCTCAAAGCTCTTGCGATTCAATTCCGCCTGGCTAATGCGCTGTTCTTCCACGCTTTGCTTTTCACGCTCTAAAGAATCCTTCTTATCTTCCATAGCCGCTTGTTCAGCTTTGATCTTGGCCTCTTCTTCCTTAGCTCGGCGTTCGGCCTCTGCAAGTAGTGTAATTTCCCTCAGCGCCTGCTGTTCTAGCTGCGCTGCACGAGCGGCGACTCTCCTGTCTTGACCGGAAGGCTCGGCTGGGGCCAGTGCAGCTCGCTGTACTTTACGAGCATTCTCTAAGGTTGCTTTCGGGTCTCCAGCTACCTCTTGAATGGCAATAGGCACCTCACCGCCAACTGCATAGTTTTTGCCGTCAGGGCCTTTCTCATATTGATAGCTGGGCGCACCTGCCAGCTCACCGCCGACATTGGCATGGGCCTGCTCATGATCGCGTACCTCTCTATCGCGAGCTGCAAGCTTCTGAATCAGCTCAAGCTCTTGATTACTTAGTGGCTCGCCATCAATGCCTTTTTGTCCTTGCGCATTACCTTTATTTTCTTCGCCATCAGCCTCAAGCGTGTCGCCTGAAGTTTCATTGCTTCGAGCTCGGCGTTGATTTTTTTCAGTCTTGTTGGATTCATCAACTGGGCGAATGGTACTCTGCTGAGCATCAGGGTTCGCTTCACCGGTAGGTTTATTCACAGGCGATTCAAATGGGCTTACCGTATTGGGCAAGCTTGGCTGAGGACTAAAACTGATCATGACAGCCTCCTACTTTCACAGCGTTCGCTCAAGCACTAACATCCAGTAATGCACCAATCGTGCGATCACTGACTTCAATGACCTTCGCAGAAGCATCAAACAGTCGCTGGGATTCTTTCAGTTGAATAATAGGCTGCGCCAAGGGCTCTAAAGTGTCGCTTGTTGATTCTGGTCTTTCACCAGGCTTTTCAAGCGAACTAATATCGGCCGGCCCGTTCAAACGTTCAGGGCTCGCGATAGACTCCGCCGCTTCCACAGCACTCGCCTGGCTCCGCTGCAAGCCTTGCTGCGCAATACTAAAGCTATTACCCGTATTGATATTCATAAACACTCCTAGCTACAGAAAACCCATACAGCAAGCAGATGGATTTCGGGCTTTATGTCTATATAGTAATCAACAATGGCTATGAAAACGGCCAAACTTAATACCGTTTGGCGGAAGTTTACGACGAGCTGTAATCGAATTTAGCACGCGAGCTGTTTTAAAAACTTGTCGTTATAAGCTGCTTATTCTTAGCTCTAAAATAATTGACAGCCCCAAATGAAATCAATATGATGCGCGGCCTTGGATTTGAGATCCAAATGCCCAGGTGGTGAAATTGGTAGACGATGTGCAGGAAGCATGAATGTCACGAAGGCAGGAGCCGAGAGCGACGATGTGCAGGAAGCATGAATGTCACGAAGGCAGGAGCCGAAAGTGACCACGCTAGGCAATCGATAGATTGCTAAAGGGTGAATCCAATCGGGCGTTAAAGAAACCACACAGCTTTGCCCAGGTGGTGAAATTGGTAGACGATGCGCAGGAAGCGCGAGTGTCACGAAGGCAGGAGCCGAGAGTGACCACGCTAGGCAATCGATAGATTGCTAAAGGGTGAATCCAATCGGGCTTTAAAGAAACCACACAGCTTTGCCCAGGTGGTGAAATTGGTAGACACGCTAGCTTCAGGTGCTAGTGCCCTCACGGGCGTGGAGGTTCAAGTCCTCTCCTGGGCACCAAATCTAAAAAGCCGAGCTAAATGCTCGGTTTTTGCTTTCCCTTTTAAAATAAAGCCTTAGGCCACAATTGCAGCGGCCTTAATCTGAGCCCACAAATCAAGCCCAGCCTCCAAAGACATCTGTTGCGCTGAAAAGCGACTAATGCTCGCCCACAACCGCTGTCCAGATACATCTAATAGAACGTCAATACTGAAATCGTCGGGCATTTCCTGTAATGAAATTACAGTAGCCGGCAAGAGATTCAAAATACTGCTTCGCTCTGGCCTTTCAAGACTTAAGCTAACATCCTTAGCCGATATACAAAGATTAACAGCACTGCCAATTCGCTCGCCTGAATCTTTTAGGCGAAGCTGCCGCCCAGCAATATCCAACACCTGCATCCCCCACTTCGGCTCTTTAGCAACCACCTTCGCGGCGAATACAACTTCTTTCGCCAAAGCTGTATCACCGGGAAACAGGGAAGAATAAATATCCTCACTTAATGTGTAGCGTCCCTGCTCTACCATCAATACTCTATCCGCCAATTTTGCGAGCTCTCTCTTCGAGTGAGTGACATACAGGATACAGCTTTGCAATTCTGATTTAATAAGTTCGATATAAGGTAATAACTCAGCTTTGCGATTGTCATCAAGTGCGGATAAAGGTTCATCCAACAGCAATAAATCAGGCTGGGTCAGAAGTGCTCGCGCCAAGGCGACCCTCTGTTTTTCTCCACCGGACAATTGTACGGGGTAGCGATCTAGGCAGTCTCCGACGCCCATCAGCTCGATAACTTTCTGGAATTCAACATTATCGCTAGTCGCTTTTTTATTCCACTGATTGCGACGCTTTAAAGCAAACAAAATATTTTGCTTAGCTGTTAAGTGAGGCAATAAATTTGCCTCTTGCATAACATAAGCTAAGTTGCGTTTGTGTGTTTGCTTAAAGTGGGCCTTATCCTGCCAAATCTCATCTTTATAACTTATATACGCACCGGAATAAACATTTAGTCCAGCGATGGCTCTTAGCAGACTGGTTTTACCAGCACCCGACTCGCCATACACTGCACACAAACCTTGTATGGGTATAGCCTCATCTATACTGAGCCTTAGGCTAGAGTTAATCTCGCAGTCAATTTTAAGCACCAGGCCACTTGTACTTGTCCCGACCTCTCTCATTAATTCTGCCCACCTTTAAATGCGGGGGTTGCACTTTCTTTAACAAGCCAAGATTCGGAAAAACGAGACATTAAAAGTAAAAGACAAAAAGAGCTTAATAGTAACAATGCAGAAAGTTTATGCGCCGAGGGATAGTCACCCACTTCCACAAGTTCATATAGTAGTACTGACAGCACTTGTGTTTCGCCAGGAATATTACCACCTATCATTAAAATCACACCAAATTCACCTAGGGTATGAGCAAAGCCGATAATAGCAGCGGCAATAAATCCGTTCCGAGCTAAAGGAAGGGTAACACTAAAGAAACGATCTAAGGGGCCCGCGCCCATTATCGCCGCCAACTCATAATGACTATTTTCAATAGCCATTATGGAATTGCGTATTGGTTGATATACAAAAGGCAAGGAATAGATAACCGATCCAATCACCAATCCCTCAAAGGTGAACGCCAGCTGCCAGCTGGCTAACGGCCCTTGCGGTGATAGAAACAATAAGAGATAAAACCCAATAACGGTTGGCGGTAAAACCAAAGGCAACATCATTACCGTGTTGACTAAATTTTGAAGAATGCCCTGCTTGGGGAGAACTAAGTATATAAAAGTCGCAATAAACAGAAGCAATACTGTACTCAGCAAAGCCAATTTAACACTTAGCAGTATCGCCTCAAGCATCATCCTGCCTTAAACCTTTGTTATCTAAACAGACGCATGCAGGGAAGCTCTAACAATCGGTAGCTCAGATGCGCCAATACAACAGTTATGGCTAATGTTGCCAGCAGGGATATTAACATAGAACCAAAACCCTGATCGGTATTCTCAATATGAAGAGAGAGGAACTGCAGCACCGGATAATGCCATAGGTATATACCGAAACTGATATCGCCCAAATACTGCAGCACTTTTGACGACAGCAAGCGAACTTCATAAAACTTAAGCCTTACAACAATAACCGTTAAACATACAGCCACCATTGCTGGCCAAACTAGAAGCAAAAGGCCCCCACTCCAATAGCTAGCCAAATTTAGTTTAAGCAGTACAAGCAGACCTACAAAACCTACAATGGCAAAATTGAAAGCCAGCCCCCCAGATAAGAACGTTATTGCTTTACTTTTACCCGAAAGAGCAACCGCCAACCCAAGGCAAAACGTAAACATAACACCAGGCAATGCATCCAAAACATAAATTTTAGACGCATAGTTCTCCAAATCATAATAGCTAAATACAGCCAAACGCCAGCAAATAGTAAGCAGCAAACCAAATAACAGCAGATATATCAGCGAGCGGCTACGAAATACTACAGCCATGAAGGGCAAAAGCAGATAAAAAGTAAACTCTACAGGCAAAGTCCACCAAACCGGGTTTATAGGCATATCCATCCATGGAGGCAGGTTAATAAGCAATAAAGCATGCCGAATAAAATGCCACGTACCTTCAAGCTCGAAAGCAATACCGGCAACGGATGCCAGCGCCACCAACAGCAATAACTGCAACCAAAACGCTGGGAAAATTCGTAGAAAACGCCGCCTTAGATAGTCAAAATAAGACGAAATATTTAGCTCTTTGTCTTTCCAAGCTTCACCAAGCAACACTGCAGAAAGAATAAAGAACACAGGAACGCCCAGCCAGCCAAAATCTAGCGGGGCTAAAACAGAAAAACTGACACCAGCAAAAGAGACGGTTGTCAGTTTTTGAGCTTGGCTAAAGAAGCCAATGGCTGAGCCCCAGTGGAAGAGCAATACGGATATCGCTGCTAGGGCTCTTAGGCCGTGGAGGGAGTGATATTTATTTTTCACCGCTAATTGGAGCTATAGCTTTATGTTGATGAAGGAATGTATTAAATGATGCCTCATTAACGTTCGGCCCCTTTTCCGATCGAGTACGATCTATAATTTCACCCCTAAAACGTTGTCGAACTGCCGGCTTCAGCTGATCAATTATAGAATCTACCACTTCGTCAAAAGCTTTAATTCGTGCTTCTTTTCTTGCGGTAACCTTGAGGATATGCGTTCCGAACCGTGTAGTAAATGGCTCTGAAACCTCACCAACCGGACTAGAAAAAGCCTTCTTCTCAAACGGCGGTACCATTTGCCCTTTTACGATGTAACCCAGGTTGCCTTTATTTTGAACAGCGCTTGGATCCTGGGAATATTTAGCTGCCAGCGCTTCAAAGTCTCCACCAGCCTTCAACTCAGCCAACACACTCTCCATCTGATCTTTCGGATTTTCACCCTTAATCAGTATATGTGAGACTTCTACGGTTTCGGTAGATAAATATCTCGATTTGTTAGCCAAATACTCTTCTTTTGCCATGCCTCTCCAGTCGACTCCATCAATACGTTTATCAACTTTATGGTTAATAAATGCGTTCATATAGGAGCGCTGCTCTGATAACTTAAGCTCCCACTCAAGCTCGCCTTTATTCAGCAAATTAGCGTGCAAACCTTGATTGGCTAATCGCCGCGTAAGATAAAGGGTTTCGACTATTTGGGTTAAGGTTTTTGGCGATGCTAAAACTGACTTTTGCTGCTCTTCAGGCACTTGAGTCTTAACATACATCTCAATATCAGCACTGCTGATTTTTACGCCGTTACCTTCAAGCAAAACTCCAGCACCTACTGCAGCTGACATTAGTGTAGAGGACAGAATAATTATAGATTTTTTCATTTATTTCTCTCAAAAAAAAGCGCTGGCAAACTGCCAGCGCTTTTAGCCTCAAATGACTTCCTTAAAGTTAAGGAGTGCCTTTCGTATAAATCGCTCGGTACACATCACACTGACCAGTATTACAGTTTTGATTCTCTACATTTAAGTAGTAGGTAGTGTTCACATCCAAACCGCAGGTACGGAAATCACCTGTGCCTGTCTGGCGGAATTTGACGACTGTAGTCGAATTACCTGTAGAATGGCACTCAGTATAGGTGGTATTGGTTGACAAGTCATCAGCAATACCAGGGCAAGTAGACAACCAAACGTTACGCGTAACGTGCGAGTTACCCGTTGTAGAAGCAATAGCTATTTGTCCTGAGTACGTTGGGTTAGTCGAGGTATTGAGTGGAATCGAAGTCACCTTACTTGGAGTCATCGTTACCCGATCTTGCGTACCTGGGGTCGCAAGATTAATAGCGGCTTTTAATTCCACGTTAGATGGGGTCGGGCCGCACGCACCGCCGCCGCCACCGGTAGGCGCGCTCACATTAACTGTGATAGTAGGTGAAGTGGTTTGTAAAACAGGTGAGCCCGTATCAGCTGCAATTACAGCAAGGCTATATGAACTCTTAACTGAATGGTTTGCAGCTTGGGTCAGACTTAGGACACCTGAGCCGTTGATACTAAATGCGGCGGCATCAGCCCCCGTCAACGAGTAAGTGATGCCAGTTTCAACATCTGTCGCAGTAATAGTTCCAATTGTACCAGAGGCTCCATTAGCGATGGTATAGCTATATTGGTTACCTGCTGCAAAAGTAGGCGCTGTATTTGCCGGTGCCGAGCCATCTGTAATTTCAACGCGCACTAAAGTTTGAGCTGTTCTAGGTGTACCACCACTGTCATTATCGCTGGCTTGAAGGCCAAGAAAGTGTACATTATTGCCGCCGTTTACAAATACCGCCCCATTCGGGTCAGTAAATGTAATTTCACCGGTGGGAGAGACTTCAAAAAGATTGCCAGCATCAGTTAGCTCAGTGAAGGAAATGGTACCAGAATCATCGTCACCATCCATAGCCTCAACAGTGCCTACTGTGGTAGCTCCATCTGCGACTGAGAAATTTTGTGTCGATAACTTAAAAACAGGATCATAGTCGTTGTTACCGCTATCGGTATCAGCGATTGGTTGTACATAGTCAAGTAAAAATGCCGGTTCAGTAGTTAAAACAACGCTATTGTTAGAGTGCTGAACCTGAATATTATTAAAGTTACTACCACCGGGTGCGTTATAGGTTACACCATTGATAGTTAATGTTGTTGCGGCCAATTGCAACGGTAGAGCCGTCGCCATTACACCAAGAATTGAAGATAGCTTATGCATTATTTACCCTCTATATAGATCACACTCTGCGGCGATACTTTAAAATCATCCATTTGAGCCACCCAGATTAGTCCTCTGGAATAACGTATAGTTCCATACTGCTAATTCTGGTTGACTACAACAGCTTTGTCTAGCCGCAACTTCGCCACTTATCAAAGATAAATGCCAGCCATCAAAAGCCAGACACAAAAAAGCGCGGCATATAGCCGCGCTTTTTTAAGATACTAACTTACTACTATTAAGGAGTAAGAGTAACAGTACCTTTGTGAGTAACGCTACCAGCGTAGTTGGCCAATACACCACCTACAGAACCGTTAACGTACTTCTGAGCAGCAAAACCAATCACTGGAAGACCATTAATGTGAGTGGTACCTACTGGAGCTGAGCTAGCTGGAGCTAGACGGTTGTTAGTTGCATCAACAGTCATGCCCAAAGTCAACCAACCAGTATCATGAACAACATCCAACTTACGAGTTACACGATCAGAAGCATGCAGAACGTCAGAGCTATTGAAGTTGATTACGTTAGCTTCGTAGCACAAAGATATTGGAGCTGCACCTGGAGGAGTTGGAGAGAAGTCCAACGCATCAGGAGCTACGCCTTGCTCTTCACGGTTATAGTAAGTAATGCTAATTGGCTCACAAGCTTGGGTATTAGTTGCACTCCAAGGCACTGTAAACGGTGCAGTTGCTGGAGTAGAGTCAACGTACTCACGCTTAGTTGGGAAGGTTACAACCCAAGAAGTTTCAGCGTTAACACCAGAAGCTAAAACGAAATCGTTCGCAATAGAAGATTTCTGGATAGCTGCAGAAACAGCATCAATACCATCTACGAAAGACAAAGTAGTTGCAGCACCATCGGTGAATACTACAGCATCAGCAGGGCTCGCATTGTTCAAAGAAGGCAACAAGCTACCTGGATCAGTGTGGTTAACAGTGTCGTTAAATGCATCTAGAGCTACAGCATCATAAGTCACGTCAGTACCAGCGGCACCATCGATCAACACACCATAACCGTATAGACCACCAGCAGGCTCAGTCAAAGCCAGAGTTGCAGGCACAGCGCGGAATGCACCGCCAGCGTTCCAAGCAGCAGCAACAGCGGCACAATTAGCAGGAACACTGTTAGAGCCGTGTTTGATGTTAGCAGACATTGCCGCTGTAGCAGCGTTACCAGCATCATTGAACTCGGCCATTTCGATGATTTCTACGTAACCTTCACGAGTACGATCAGTGCCCTTGTTCTTGCTGTCAGACTGGTATTCGAAGTTACGGAAAGCAACCGCAGGACCAGCAACACCTGGAGTAGTAGCAGCCAAAGACTGAGGTACAGTACAAGAGGTATCTGAAGTTTGAACCTGAGCACCATCTGCCGTAGCAGTGATAGCAGCAGACCAGTGATCCTGTGGAGATAGGTATAAGTTAAAGTCAAGAACTTCCTGAGAGTTCATGGCTTCCAAGAAACGAACCTTAACAGCTTTGGTTTTGTCAGTGGTATTAACAACACTGATCAATGTAGCCTGACCACCTTCTACAGTATAGAAAGGATAGATCAGAACTTCACCTTCACCATCAGGGTTTACGTGTACTGCCTGAGCGGAATTAATGCCAGTTAAACCAGCCGCTGCCGCCAGCGCTAAAGGTAACAGTTTTTTCTTCATTTATGTTGCTCCTAGGTTTACAACAATTTTAGTTTTCTCTTTAACACAACTGCATAAAGCACATTTATGCAGCACTCCCTACTGAATAAAACAGCGTACTGGGCATTACCGCATAATTCACATAGCATCAGCCATGTAAACACGGGGGTGTAAAATAACATAGCAACTATAGCTAAACAACTGAATTTTTTATCAATTCATGGATTTAGCTATTTTTTTTGTCGCTTAACGCTATTCCACACAAAACTTGTTTCGCAAGCACTATTTGAATCACTAATTAGAGCTGAATAGTGTGCCAAACGACCATCTTTGACAGATAGCTTTTCACCTTATAGAACGAAGAGCAGCTTAGCCCCCTCAATCAACAAAGTGGAATTTAATTCAAAACAAAAGCAATCATACTATAGACCGCATCATGTCGATCACAAGTATCAATGCTAAATATTACAGTTTTGTTTAAAGCGATAAATTGATTTATAGCACAGAGAGGTAAAATATCCGCGCTCTCTTACAAAGTGCCACCCGGCCTCTATTACTTATATTTATCACGCTGCCGATTGCCGCTGCATACTACTAAATCGCCACAAAACTTACAAGCAACTACAGATTGGCAAGGTAACCCCCTGAAAAACATAGGATTTCCCAGCTCAACTCACACAAACTTAATTATAAGCTTAACGATTCCTGCTCTTTTTACCGCCATTTTCAGACTTAGCCTTGTCTACAGGCTCTTCCAAGCTTAAATACTCATAGCGACCATTCTTAGCAAAGCGCAATTGATTCCCTGAAAGCTTCTGCAACTTCCAGCCAAATATCTCTTCACCAAGCTTCACTCGCCCCTTGCCTTTGACCCCGGAAATCATTGCTCCTGAGGCATAAACACCCAGCACCCTGATCCTAGACAAGTCACCAGTACCAGAATCTACAGGCTCCTCCTCAGGAACTGTCTCAATCACAGCAGGTTTTCGCCCTCGCCAAAACAAAGGCCTCTCGTTAATTATATTAGCGTCCACCAGTGGCTCCCTATCTTCAACGACCAGTGGCGTCATCGCACTCTCCGCCGGCAGTACAGCTCCTGGAACAGGCGTGACCCACACCTTATATACGCACCATAAGAGCAACGCTAAAAATGAAACAATAGAAATCAATAAAATACGATCAAGCAACTTGGGGAAGCCCATAGAAGTTATGCTGTTTAAATTCATGGCCTAGTCCTCAACGCCAATACACTCACCCTGAGACTTACACTTTGCGGGCCATTCCGGCGTGATCTAGCAGGGCTAATTTGAGCGCTGGAGATAATTACCCTTGGCTCTAAGTCATGCAAGCCCTGCAACAAGCTTGGCAAAGATGGCATTTCGCCTTTAATTGTCATATTAATGGCGAGTTGCTGGTAACCCTCACCTTCAACTACAGGCAATATCTGGCTACCCGCTACCGACATGCCATGCTCCGATGCAAGCGCACGAACTTTGCGCTGCAATTCAGCAGCGGCGGCATCTGCACCACCGGACGCGGATAGCGATAGCTGCTCTAAACTGGCCCTAACCTGCCGATCAGCTTCTATAAAACGCTGCTCGCTATTTTTCATTCCCACAAATCGAGCCATTAGCGGCTGCAAACGTATAATCTCTGCCGAATATTCGAAGTAGCGGGAAACAAAATGCCCCCAAACTAAAGCTATCACTAGAAGGGCAACTGCGGCGATGACGATAAGAAACCGACCAAATCGGCGCTGCACTATGCTCACTTTTCACCCTCCAAAACCCTAAACTCAGGGTCTAGGCTAACATCCAAAGTAAACACTTCTCTACCAGAGGCGTTATCACGACGAATGCCGCCACGCTGCTTAACTTGCGAAAACTGCTCTAGTTGCGATAACTGCTGTATAAACGCTGTGGCATCTTCAGCATAGCCAGTTATCTGCAGCTTCAACCCCTTCAGGTTAAAATTCCGCAACCAGACATCATCAGCTGCCTGCTGAGTAAGAAGCTGCAAATAGTAGCTAGGCTCGGGGTGTTCGCCTATTAACACATTAAACCTATCCATAAGATCGTTAGCACTAGCCAAGGTTTCCCTAGCTGCTACAGCCGATGCGGAATCACGCTTAAGATCTTGAAACTGTTGTTGGACCTTTTCCATTTGAATAAAGCGAAACCCAGACACCATTGCAGGCGCAACGCATGCCAATAGCACGATCACAAAACACTTAAAGGCAACCTTTTTAATGGAGCCCAAATACCTTTGCCGGCGCCTATTTTCCTCAAAGCCTTCCATCAAAACTAGACTGGAAGAAGTTCGCGCCCATAATTCTTCAGCACCATCTATCGAGGCAATAGCCGCTCGAGCATCAGCTTTATGAGTTATTAACAAATCAACACTTAAGCTACTTTGTTCGCGCTTGGCCACACGCCACCCCATAACAGTATCCGCTTCCGGAAACGGGCTATTAGCTGCAGCCTCTAACAACATGACTTCAGGTAAATCGGCCTCTACCGCAATAGGCAACTGAATAGTTTTTGAAAGTACAGCGCTATCGGCCAAACAAACGGCTTGGGTTTCAATTTTGCGATCATCTCTAGCCAATCTTTGATCACCACGGTATATGCCTATTTCTTGCAAGCTATCGGCATCATAAAGGCGAACAGGCTCCTCGAAAGCTCGCAGTAAAGGCGAGTCCCGGTCCCAAAGAAGCTCACGCCAAGCCAAGCGTAACCAAGCAAAAGCATTACTCAAATCATAGCCAAATAGGCTTAAATTATTCGTCTCAAGTTTCATTTAATCAAATCGTTAAACATTATTGGTAAACCATGATGACCATTACTAGCCACCACTTTATCGGCTCTCTACGGATCGCACAGGTTCCTTTGACTTAACCTTCCAAGGTAAACCCTCACGACTCTGCATCATTGAAATCCAATAGCGCTGCTGAAAAGCATATTTATCAGCAGCCAAGCTAACATCAACCCTATATACAGAACTATCAGCGCTAGACAACATCCCAGTTGAGAACTGAGCATGAGGTATTACATTGCCATCACCAGAGTTAAGCGCCTCTTCTCTTAACATCAAAAATTCATCAACTACCGTTTCATCGCCTTCAGCCAAAATTGACAGAAGCTCTTTGGGAGCCGCCGCAGGGTTAACCCCAGGAGCACCGCTTTGACCAATATAAAAGTAATCTTTAAGAAGCTCATAGCGGTCGACAGTAATACCTGGAATCAATAACAAATCCTCCAGCGCCCTAAAACGATTAGGTAAATCCAAAAGCTCATCATCAATAGCAGCCGAAGAAAAGCCGCCACCTATCAGTTCAACAAAGGAGGCAAGCTCTCCGCCTTCCACTCCTACCCCAAACTGCAAAACTGCTACTAATAGCTCCGGAGTCAAAGACCCTAGGTGAATCAAGCCGCTTGCGGGGTAAATTTCCACTTTCAATTCGCTAGAGTTATGCTCTAAAAAGTACTGCTGCGCTATCTGTTTGGAGGCATTATTTTCAGCTGTATCTATCTTGAATTGCCTCATTGATAGACGCATTGCTTTATCAAACAGCGCTCCAGCACGAATCATTTCCTGATCAAGCTGCTGCTGCTTTACATCCATTCTTGCAACATACACCACAGAAGCAACCATAAGTGACATTGCAGCCACTAGCCACATCACCATCACCAGCGCCACACCAGATTGCCGCCTACGGTAGGAGCCTAAGGTCACAACTGCACCGCCTGGGTAGCTGCCATATGAACTATGAGCTCGGGCCAATACTCATCATGCATACGAATATTTACCCTAACAGTCGACGGGCTCTCTGTTGATAAATCCCAAGCATCCTGCCAACGTTCTTGCCAATTAGCGCGATAACCCAATTCCAGTTCCGCGCCACCAGCTAGGATTTTATAAGCCTCGACATCTGCCCATACAGGTGGTTTCCAATCACTATTGTAAGGCAACATTTGTAGGAGCATCTCGCCATCCTGCCCCACAGACAAGCGTAAAATTTGCAAGCCTTTAGCCCCTACCTGGCTCATTGGTGCAACCCAAATCAGCTCATCGGCCGTCCCTTTAAAATACGTATAAAAGCCCTTTGGGTGCATTATAGGCACGGTTTTTTGCAAGCTTCTGCGAACGAACGCCAAGGTCATTCGCATCTGCTCAGCTTTCTCAATTTTACGCTCTACCGCCACCTGACTCTGTGCGAAGCTCCTTAAGGCGGTGGTCGCCGCAAGCGAAACCAGCGATAAGATCGCAAGCGCAATTAGCATTTCTATCAAGGTTAATCCGGCATTTCGACGCAAAGGCATTTACTGCTTTTCCTCCGCTCCGACAACAATTGATTCCAATAGAAACTGACGTTCTCTGTGGCCATCATCCCAAGATACAACCACCTCTATATCCTGCAACGATCCCTCTTTCATACCCTCAGGGTAATCACCCGCAGCGGGCTGAGTCGATACTTGCCAGCCATAACCACCTTCCGTTTCACCATTTAGCTGCAAACCCGTGATGGGAACAACTTGGTGATTTGCCAATAAGGACTCGGCCAGGACGGAGGCATAGGCATACTGCTCATCCAAAGACACATTTCTACTTGCACCCGCTACTGCTTGATACAAGGCACCCAAGCAAAGCCCTAGCACCGCAATAGCGACTAGCATTTCTAGCAATGAGAACCCTGCTTGAGAGCGGCGCATTATATAAACTCTTCTTCCAAAGAATGCTGACTGATACGGCCAAACAGCCAATCGACTTTAACTTGCACACCTTTACCGGTTTCATGCTCTAGGCGAATATCACCACCGCTTGAGCTGCCGTCGGGATAAAAACGAATAACCGCTTTGCGGGCGTCACCACTGAGCTCTTTCGCAGAAACCACCTCAATAGAAAAGCTTTCATCGAAGGTCTGCTGCAGCTTGTCGTTCACCAACACTTCTCGAGAACCTGCGCGATAAACCCAATCTACCGACCGCCCAGAGCTTAGCGCCTTGAAACGCGCGGCCTTGGTGGAGCTAATTAATGAACGTACAGAATCGCGGTACTGCATGGCATCGTACATGCGACCCATGGCTGGCAAAGCCGCCGCTGTCGCAGCTGCCATAATGGCCAATACCAGCATTAACTCTATTAAAGAGAAACCGCGACTGCGAAATTGCATAAAGGCTTACTGGCTATGCCTTAGTCATTGCTGGAAATATCAGCGGCATCACCTTCACCACCAGGCTGACCATCTACGGCATAGGAAATAACTTCTACACCACCGTTAGCACCTGGATATTTATAGATATACTCGCGATCCCATGGATCTACCGGCACTTTGCGATCTGATAAATAAGGACCGTTCCAACCTTTTGCGCTGGCGGGCTTTTCAACTAAAGCGGCAAGACCTTCATCATTACTCGGGTAGCGACCCACCTCTAGCTTATATATATCCAAGGCCGAGATGATGCCATTGATTTCAATAACAGCAGTTTTTCTCTGTGCGCCACCAAATTTATCCATAACAGCTGGGCCGACCAAACCAGCAACCAAGGCCAAAATAGCCAAAACCACCAATAGCTCGATCAAGGTCATGCCTTTTTCAGCTTTTACATTTAGCGATTTTTTCACAGTCTCTTCCTCATCATTTTTATTGCGAAGCAACTACCAACGAAGCAGCTGCCAATACGATTTAAACCAAATCATTGACGGAGATAATCCCCATCAAAATGGCAATAATAATTAGGGCGATAGCACCACCCATAAACAAAATCAAAATTGGCTCAATAAAGGTTAGCGCCCTTTTAACACCCACCTTTACATCGCCATCATAAACCCGCGCTAGCTCTAGCATCATCGCATCTAAGCTACCAGATTCTTCACCCACACGAACAATCTGAACCACTTTGGGCGTAAAGTTACCATTAGATTCCATGGTTGTAGATATACGGCCGCCTTGTTTGACCGCCGGCGGCAAATCCTGCAGGGATTCTTTTACATGACGATTACCCACGGTATTAATACCGATGGTAAGCGCCTGTAACAGTGACACACCGCTACCTAACAAGGTGCCAACCGTACGAGAGAAGTTGGCCATCTCATATTTAAACAAAACCATACCGAGAATAGGCATCTTCAACAAATAACCATGCCAGCGGTATTCACCTTCATCGGTACTTATCCAGTGACGCACATACCAAACAACGGCCGCGATGATGATTAATAAAAGCCACCACCACCCGGTAATAAAATCACCAGCGGCAATTACTCCTGCGGTCATAGCCGGTAAGGCATCACCCATATCGGCAAACAGGGATTCAAATTGCGGCACCACAAAGCCCAACATGACAGCGATAGAAATCACCGCCACCCCCATCAAAATGGCTGGGTAAATAAGGGCCGACACAACACTTGAGCGAACTTCTTTGGCGTTTTCAAGGTATTCCGCCAAATGCTGAAGCACATTGGCTAAGTCACCACTGGCCTCACCAGAGCGAACCATATTGACATAAAAGCCACCGAAATCACGCTCATAGAGCTCTAAGCCAGTGCTCAAGCCTTTACCGCCTTTGACGGTTTTCAATAATTCTTCAAGGACAATTTTAGGTTCATCTTCTTGACTCATATCGATGAGTACTTTTAAGCCTCGATCGATCGGCAAGCCCGCCCGCATTAACACGGCAAGCTCACTGGTAATATTCAGAACCTGCTCTCGGGATAAACGAACGTTATCCGAATCAGCCTTGATTTTAACCGAGCCTTCTTGCACAGAAACCGGCGTTAAACCTTGCTGGCGCAAGCTACGAATGGCCATTTCTTTATTGGCAGCCGAAATATTTCCTTGGGTCATCGCACCTTGGCGATCAGCCGCCTTGTAGGAAAACTCCGCCATCTTAAGCACTCACCTCGGCATCGACCGCACGCAACTCAGCCGCCTGGTCATCATCGCTTTGATCTTGGGTAACTCGCAAGACCTCTTCAAGCGAGGTCTCACCTGCGGCAACCTTGCGCAAGCCATCTTCATACAAGGTGATCATGCCTTGTTGGCGAGCCTCCTGATGCAGGCGAGTTGCATCCGCGCCATCCAAAATAGCGCGATGCATTTGGCTATCCATCACAAACAATTCATGAATAGCTGTACGGCCTCGGTAACCGGTTTGTTTACAGTTTGAGCAGCCTTTGGCGTGATAAATAGTATTTTCACCAGTAGGCATAAAACGATCTAGGCCAGCTTCTGTTTTTGCAGTGGCCGATAAATCTACAGGCTCACGACACTCTTTACAGAGCGTACGAACCAATCGCTGAGCTAATACACCATTTACCGAAGAGGTAATTAAGTAGCGCTCCACCCCCATATCTTCTAAACGAGTGATAGCACCGGCAGCGGTATTGGTGTGAAGGGTCGATAGCACTAGGTGGCCAGTTAACGCTGATTGCACGCCAATTTGCGCCGTTTCAGTATCACGCATCTCACCGATCATAATAATATCGGGGTCCTGACGCAGGATAGATCGCAAAGCGGCCGCAAAAGTGAGGTCGATCTGGCTTTGCACTTGAATTTGGTTAATACCGCGCAACTGATATTCCACTGGATCTTCAACAGTAATAATCTTCGCGGAAGCAGCATCCATAGAAGCCAATGAGGCGTAAAGCGTGGTGGTTTTACCTGAGCCAGTTGGGCCAGTTACCAACAAAACGCCGTGGGGCTTGACCAGCAAATCCAAATAGACTTTTAAGGTATCTTCGCTAAAGCCCATGCTTTGCAAGCTAAGCTGAATACTCTGACGATCAAGTACACGCATAACGATACTTTCGCCATGCACTGTTGGCGTAGTGGAAACACGCAAGTCGAGCTCATGCCCTTTAACACGAGTCATGATTCGACCATCTTGAGGCAAACGTCGCTCGGCGATGTTTAAACCAGCCAGCAACTTGATTCGCGAAGCAATGGCTGCGGATAAATCGGGCGATGGCGGATCCGGCATATCCTGCAAAACGCCATCCACGCGATAACGCAGCTGCAAGCCATCATCAAAAGGCTCAATATGAATATCAGATGCGCCTAGATCTAAGGCTTGGTGAATAATCTGATTAACCACCCGTATCACTGGGGCTTCACTCGCCAAGTCTTTTAGATGCTCGATGAATTCATCGTCACCGATAAATGCCTCACCTTCATCATCCAAGTCACCTTCTTCATCGCTCTCGCGATATTTGGCCAGCGCAACATTTATATCGCTCTCTAGACCAAATTCAATATTAACAGGGCGCCCCAAAGCTAGCTTAAGGGCTTTATTAATGAAGGGATCTTGCGGAACGGTTGCCGCAAAATCTACCTGGGATTCGCTACTGCGAAAGGGAACAACAAGATTGTTGAACAAAAACTCTTCAGCCAAGCCGTCTAGGCGAATAGCTTCTTCCGGATATTCCTCGTTGCTGATAAGGCGCTTATTCAGCTGCTGACCCAAGGCGGCCAGCAGGTCTAATTCCGAGATTAAGCCCAAACTAACCAGTACTCGGCCAATATAGCCGCCCATTTCCTCTTGGGCAGCCAAAGCCCTTTCGATATCTCGGCTAGAAACCTTGCCAGTAGCAACTAACTGCTGCCCGATCTTTTGTTGTTGGCTATCTTCCACAGAGTCTTCTCAATTCATCATCGTTCTTGGTCAGCAGCTTTTGACTGCGCTTAAACCCTACTTTACAGTCAGGCGAAACAGCCATCTTCTTAGAGACAACAAAACCTTACGTTTTATCCGTCCGCGCAGCCTTCGATGTGGTTTATGGAAGACACCCACGGTGTCACCCCAGGCGTGACTGCACTCCGCTGCGTGTGGTTCCCAGTCTGTAGTCACCTCATCCAAGCCCAAACCACCATATTTGGCCAGGGCATGATAACCATCTGGATAAAACCGCCAACAGTCCTGCGGAAAACGATGCTCTGGCCCTCGAGAAGGTGCGATTAGCAAAATTCGCCCTCCAGGCTTTAGCGCCCGCTCCATCTCCATCCAAGTTTCCCAGAAAAACTCAATATGCTCGTAAGCCTGGCCAGAAATAATAACATCTGCACTTTCCGCCTCTAAAGGCCAGCGGTAGGGATCATTTAATACAATATCAACATTAGGGCCCGCCTCAAGATCAATCCCCTTATACGTCCAATTGGGATTGTCAAAGATAGGCTTGTAGCTGCCGTTCACATCGTAACTGCCCAAATCGTAGATATTGAGCTTCTCGTCAGCGTTCAAATATTTTTCCGCAATACGCTTCATATGGTCATATGAGCTTATGTGCATCTATAACTCCTAAATAATTCTCGCCTCAGGATTCAATCCGTTCCAAAGTTACCGGGCCCGAAGCCACTTAACACAAAGGAAATGATAGAGAAATAGAGGCCAAAACAGCGCAATTTTTAGGCACTGTAAACCAAACAAAAGCGCGCAGTATAAAGCACGCCCCAGGGTATTGATACTCGGGCTTGGGTTTCTCTCCCTGAATACAGCTTTAGGCTGATAAAGCTCTACATTATAGGCATCAGTGGTAGCCAGAAAATTAGGCTTCCATCGCTGAAATCGCTTCTTGCAAAGTTTTCACCCCCAAGACCTGCAAGCCCTCAATAGGCTCAGCCGGACAATTGGAGATCGGCACAATAGCTCGCTTGAATCCATGTTTCGCCGCTTCTCGCAAACGCTCTTGCCCACTAGGCACCGGGCGAATTTCACCAGACAAGCCCACTTCACCAAACACAACTAAAGATCTATCAAGGGCACGGTTTCGAAAACTTGAAATTACCGCTAACAACAAGGCCAAATCCGCACTGGTTTCCATCACCCGCACGCCACCAACAACATTTATAAAGACATCCTGATCGCCCACCATAATGCCACCATGGCGATGCAATACCGCCAATAGCATATTGAGTCGATTATGATCCAAGCCGACAGCGACTCGGCGTGGATTGGCTTGATGACTATCATCCACCAAGGCCTGAATCTCCACCAGCAACGGACGGGTACCCTCCCAGACAACGATAACCAACGAACCCGCAGCAGCCTCTTCACCACGCTGCAGGAATATCGCTGAAGGGTTGCTCACCTCTTTTAAGCCTTGCTCAGTCATGGCGAAGACTCCCAGCTCATTGACAGCACCAAAGCGGTTTTTATTGCCTCGCATGGTCCTAAAGCGGCTATCATGTCCGCCCTCCAAGAGCACCGAGCAATCAATCATATGTTCCAGCACCTTGGGGCCAGCCAAACTACCATCTTTTGTCACATGACCAACCAAAATCAACACCGTGCCACTTTGCTTAGCAAAACGCGTTAAATAGGCCGCGCTCTCACGCACCTGGGAAACACTACCGGGCGCTGACGAGATATCCGCTAGGTGCATCACCTGAATAGAATCCACTACCATCACACTAGGCTTAAGATTTTGCGCCGCCGTGCATACCGCCTCTACACTGGTTTCGGATAGCATCTTTAATCTATCAGTGGGCAACCCCAAGCGCTTGGCGCGCATAGCCACCTGCTGTAAAGACTCCTCACCCGTGACATACAGGGCTTCTTTCTGAGCCGCCAAAAAACACATGGTTTGCAGCAATAAGGTCGACTTACCTGCCCCAGGATGACCGCCAATCAACACCACTGATCCCGGCACTAAACCGCCACCTAGCACGCGGTCAAACTCACCTGTTCCAGAGCTAAAGCGCGGCACATCTTGCAAATCAATATCCGCGAGCGTTTTTACACCGCCCCCAGCAGCACCAGCATACCCTTCAAACTTGGCCGCTCTATTACTGGGCGTAGGGCCAAGCTTTACTTCACTTAGACTATTCCAGGCACCACAATCCGTGCACTGCCCTTGCCACTTGCGGTAATCAGAGCCACAGTCATTACATACATATGCGGTTTTTGTCTTAGCCACCCACAGGCTCCTTTACGATTTTACTGGCGCGCAGTATACCTTAATTGGCAACAACTACCTGTCAGCCAAAAGCCAATATGCCGCCCAAGCAGCCCCCACATTTTCCCAAGCTTAGCCAGCCAATCAATGGTAATATCGCCCCATGACTTCACCATTTGATCAAGAACGAATTTTGGCGCTCTCGCCTAGCCTTGCGGCCACAATTGGCCTAGAGGAAGCCTGCTTATTTGCGGTATTGACTGAGCTCGCCGATATTCGCGAGCCCGCCCAACAGCGATTCTGGTTATTCAATCAAAGTGACCGAGAAAAGCGCCTGCCTTTTTTCAATGAGCTGGATGTTGAGCGAGTAAGCAAGAGCCTGGCGGCCAAGGGCTTAATTCATATCGCATCGGCGCCGTTTCAGCAAACACAGCAATTGCTGTTTAGCTTTGCCGAGCAGGCTAGCGCAGCGCCTGAAAGTGCACCGCGCAGCCGCCAAGGCTTACCCATTGTATCTAGCCATCTAAAAACTCAGAGCAGCAAGCCGCAGCCAGGAGCTACATTAATACCTCCGAACTGGCAGCCCGATATGGAAACCCTGCAGCGTCTGCGACAAATGAATGTTGAGGAAGCTTTTGCAAAAGCCCAAGTGGCCGAGTTTGTCACCTTTTGGCGCGACAGTGGCGAATCCCACAAGTCTTGGAGTTCAAAGTTCATAAACCGTGTGATTCACAAATGGCGCGAGCGTGAAACCTTTACCCATCAAAGGGACCAGATGCGCCCCATCGACTTCAACTGGCGCCCCAGCCATGAAGCCATGGAAATGATGATCAAGCATGCGGGCATTACCCCGCAGTTTGTGGAAGACGCCATCCCCGAGTTTATTCTTTACTGGCATGAAAAAGGCACCAGTGCGGATACTTGGAATACCAAATTTATCCAGCATGTACGACGCCAATGGGCGCGCTTCCAGTCCTCGGTCGCCAATGATGCCAACCCACATATTATTCCGGACAACTGGCAAGCCAGCGCCGATGTCTATGACATCTTGCGCATGGCCAATATTGATATGAATTTTGCCCAGCAGCAGCTGCCAGAATTTATTCTCTACTGGAAGGAAACCAAGCAAGCACATAGCTCTTGGAATACCAAATTTTTGCAACACGTAAAATACCACTGGGCCCAGCAACATAAGTTGCAACAAAAGGCCGTAGTAGCCAATAATAACGGCAGCAATCAGCAGCCACGCAGCACGAGAGAGCGCAGCCTTGTCGAAGACCTCACTGACACATCCTGGTAACGCCAACGGCGAAGAAGTACAAGCTCGCAAGGAAACCATCAATCAGGTTTTCAGCTTGTTTCGCATCAATTACCACAATCAATACCACAGTGCTTTTGGTAGTGATGAACTGCTTGGCCAAGCCAAACGTCTGTGGCTGGATGGTCTACAGCGCTTCGATAATGAAACCATCTTGCGTGGCGCCAAGCGGGTAATGGAAACCTCCGATTACCTGCCCACATTAAACAAGATGATTCGCGCCTGTGAAGGTGAGCCAGCCCAGCATGGCCTGCCAGCGCCCTATAGCGCCTATCAAGAAGCTTGCGGCGCCCCAAGCCCTAAAGCCGAAGCCAATTGGAGCCACCCAGCTGTGTATCTAGCAGGCAAAGAAGCCGGCTGGTTTATGCTGGCCAGCAATGCCGAGAAAACAGCCTTCCCAATTTTTAAACAATGCTACGAGAAATATTGCGAGCAGGTATTGGCCGGCAATAAGCTCAGCATGCCAGAAATTAAAGCGCTGCCAGAAGATATCGGCGAACCGCTTTCTAAAGAAGAAAACCAAAAGCGTATGGCTGATCTGCGCTCGCAATTGGATTTATAGCCCCCGGACAGAACAAGCAGCAGAGTTTTAAACCTGCTGCTGAAACACCGGCCAGCGCTCGCTGAGCTTGCCATTTTCCATAACCGCAATATCACCAAATTGCAGAAACACAAACTCACTTTGTGTCGGCCTTAAAAACACCCAATCGTCCGCTGCCAATTCAACAGAACGAGAGCCATTAAGCATTTCTTGATTGGTGGAGCGACCAAATACAGGGTTCGGGCTCAAGCCGGCAGGCGATTCAGTTTTTGCCTTCCAATAACCACCATAAGTAAAGAAACTACGCTCACGATTAGGGTTCCACCAGGCCATCAGCTTACCCAGCGCTGCCACACCAGGAAGCTCGGTGGTCGGCAAGGCTTTAATCACGGGCGTCGCAATAAAAGACGCTGCAACATGATCAGCCAAGCTCGGCATATCAAAATCCGTAGGTTTAACCAAACAGGAACCCGCCGCCAATTCATTATGGGGAAACTCACCTTCATCATAGAGCTGATAGGTTGGACTGCCCGCCGCGTTTAGCGTCCAGCTAGAATCAAAAGCCCCAAAGAACTGTACCGCAACATCTAAATATTTCTGATACTCAGTCATCGCTTTATCACGATGGGATACGGCACTACCCGGCAGCTTCACCACATGAGGCTCATAGCCCATCAAGCCGGAAAAGCTTAAGAAATTACTGCTTTTAATGAGTTCCAGCATTGCCAAAAGATCAGCCGAATTATTCACACCCCCACGATGCAAACCCACATCAATTTCGATATTGATGCGCATTTTGCGCCCCAAGCGCCCTGCTAGTGCTGCATACTGCTGTAGCCTCTCAGGGCTATCGATTAACCACTGCAATTGCACATCGGGATTAAACTCACCCTGTAACTGACGGTAAAAATTCTCGGCAGCCGCCACTGGCATGGGCTTACCAAACAACACATCCGATTCAGGAAAAGCCGCTGCCACTTGATTAGCAAATGGCTGGTGAAAGAGCATTAAGCGATTAGTATTCGCTTGCTCCATCACCTCTTTGAGCAAGTTAATAGACGGCAAAGATTTGGCCACAACCCGAAAGTGAAAACGCCCATTGATATGCTTAAGTAACGTTGCGATATTTTGTTTTAGCCTGGCTCGGTCAATCACCAAGCTAGGCTGGGATACATCGGCTTGCGCCAGATTATCACTAAGCGCTTTAAAATAATCGCTATGCGCCCCACCATTATCTCTAGGCTTTAAAGCTGCGGCCGCAATTCCTGCAGCCCCTAAACCTAGCAGCATATTTCTTTTTGTTTTTTGCATATCGGCTTCCAGCTCTTGGGATCAAATGTTTTAAGAAAAGATGCCCTTCAAATAAGGGTTTAAAAACTTGTCCTGCGGATCAAGCTGCTGACGTAAAGCTTTAAAATCATTCCAGCGAGGATATAGCTTTTCCAAGTCAGCGCCGCTTAGAGTATTTAACTTACCCCAATGCGGGCGGCCGCCGTATTTTCTTAAGATGGGTTCAACGGCGGCATATAGCGGTTTGAAGTCTTCTTGGAAAAAACGGTGCACGGCAATCGAGCAACTCTCACGCCCATTAAAAGGACTCAACCAAATATCATCGGACTTCACCACTCGCACTTCGAACGGAAAGAATACTTCGGGGAAGTTATTTTCAACTTCGGCGCGTATCTCTTTAAAGGCAGCCACTAGGTTTTCTCGAGGTAGGTGGTATTCCATTTCATTAAAGCGCACATTGCGCTCTTTGGCGTAGTTTTCCCAAGAGTTGGCCACTACCACTTCTTTATCGAGGCTACTCATATAGGATGAAAGAATCAGCTCGCGCAATTTAGGCGACCAACTCAACCAATCGCGCAAACTCTTTAAGGTATTGGCGCCATCATTTTGATCCATTTCTTCGGTGCGAGAAGGTTCTTCTTCAGTGATGTTATGCACATCCGTAAAGCCCATGCCAGAGAACGGAATATAGTAAAACTCAAAGTTACGATTATTATCAGCCAACTGATCTACCTGAGCGAGAATATCTTCGATAGGCATCCACTCGGCTTCACGTCGCAAACGATACAGCGGCTCATTACGCATGCGTATTTGAGTCACAATCCCCAAGGAACCCAAGCCTACCTGGGCCGCCTTAAAAATATCGGCATTATTGTCTGCACTGCAATCAATAAGCTCACCATTTGCAGTAAGAAGCTGCAGACCGTCGACATAGCTAGACATACAACCCAAGCCAGCGCCGGTTCCATGTGTCGCTGTAGAGATCGCGCCCGCCAAACTTTGCTCATCGATATCAGGCATATTAATCAATGCCTGCCCTCGCTCCGCAAGCGGTGCACCAATATCTCCTAAACGCGTGCCCGACCAGATAAGCGCCGTATTACTTTGCTCATCATGCTCAATAACACCCGCAAGGCGGCTTAAAGAAATAATCGTATCGTCAGTGGGCACCAAAGGCATAAAAGAGTGACCCGCCCCCACAGGACGCACAATACCTGGAGCGGCCGTTACCAGCTCCTGCAACTCGGCCACAGATGAAGGCGCCTTACGCGCTGCCGGAAAACACTCCTGCGAACCCGACCAGTTACGCCAGGGAATTCTACGCTTCTTTTTAGCGGGGGCCGCATCAGAGCTGGAGGTTGCCGAGACGGCCAAGCTAATGGTTGGGTTTACTGCAGCCGTTGTTGCTGTCGCCACCAATGCACTTAAAAACTGACGTCGATTAGTCATTCTATTGCCTATTATTGTTACCGCTTTTCATCGACAGACTCTCAATTTGCCTGCGATCTACTACTTAAGGGGGTTATTTGCTCAGCGTACCAGCCGCCATAAACTCGATTAATGCCTCGAACTGTTCTGGCTCACAGTCCATACACATACCTAAAGGTGGCATACCACCCACCCCGTTGATCACATTATCCAGTAATGCATCCATGCCTTTTGCCGCCCGAGGCTGCCAAGCAGCCACATCACCGGTCTGCGGAATTGCCGGCGCACCGGTTCCATGACAGGCAATACAACTGCGCTGGTAAAGAGCCGCCAATTGAGGATCTTCTGGTAGCTGTCGAAAATTAACCTTGGCCTTGGCATCTCCAGCTGGCGCCGAACCGTCGCCGCAAGCTACTAAGCCTACACAAAGCAAAGCCATAGCAATCTGATAAATAGTTTTCATAAACAGGCCCACTTAAGGATGCATTTTTATTCTAAATACTTCTTCCAGCTTGAATCCTACCCCAAACAAAAAACAAAAGATAGTCATAACTAACTTTTAAATTACAGAAAAACCCCACGCTCCCAGCATGTTAAAAAACAATTTCAATAAAATAGAGGGATTAACCACCCTTATAGCTCATACGGCTGATCATATCGCGCCAATACAAGACGATGATTTTGGCAGCCTCTTCGATGGCAATATCCGCTGAGGTCTCGCTATCTTCGATAGACATTTCCACCGCCGTCATTGCAACTTCCATCGACATTCGACTTTGCACACCAATGCGCTCTTCATCATCAATCTCATAAAAAGCTTCCCACTGGCTCAATAGCCACTGAGTCATACGCTTATGGGACTGCAAGCGAACCTCTTGCAGAATTGGAATGGCACGCATCGCTGAAAGCACAGCCAGGCTGGCCGGCTGTTCGCGAGTAACATCATAGGTTTCCCTTACCAAACCCTCGACCTCAACAAATAACTTCTCGGGCTCACTGGGATCAAAGTAGGTTTCATGCCACCCCACTAATATCTGATTCTGTCGATCCATCAAACGCGCACCCAAAGCGTAAAGCACGGCGTACTTATTCTTAAAATAACGATACAGCGCAGGCACAGTAATACCCGCACGCTCAGCAATCAGGTTAGTGGAAATCCGCTCCACCCCCAGTTCCACAAGCAGCTCACTGGCGGCATTTAAAATGCCCTCATAAGTCTGCACAGCACGCTGCTGCTGAGGTTTATTTTTTTCTAATAGATCGGGGGGAACATGGGACTTTTTAAAGGGCACGGAGATACCTAGATGCTGCAAAATGACAAACAAGAGGGAAGCTTAGCGATGCGCCTAGAGCTTGTCCACGGCACTTAAGTTGGGCCGAAGCTGGCAAAGCCTAGCTTTATGAGTTGCAGTTCACACTTTGAGCAGATGCTCGGCATTTAGTTGACAGTGCAATCAGTTAGGCCTCTAGCTTTTTAAGGCGATCCGGCAAATCCAAGCAAGCGGCAGATTTATGCACCTTAAAGCCCGCACCACTGTCTTCGCAGCGGACGACCTCTAAGTTTAATAGGGCCTGTGGGCCAGCGCTCCCTAATAATTGCCCCTGAATAACCGTACCCATTGGCGGTAAGACTTCAGGTTCCAACAGCAAAAACAGCCCATCATCAGAGACATCACGAGTATTGACCTCTTTTTCTCCAAAGCTCGAGTGATAAATCTTCATCCGACAAAGAACTTTCACTCGGCACGAAGCGCGTTTTTCCTGTTCCATATCTGCAATCCATTATTAGTATTCAGCCGATGCCATCACGGCGCTGGGCTTTATAGTGACGCTCAGTATAATAGCCCCGCCCAATTTATATAAGGTGCTTTATATAGCGCTCCATAAATGCACTATAGACGCCCAATGAAAGCGCCCTGCTGCGGCCATGCTTACACCACAGCAAGCCACAACGAACTATCCCACACCGAGATCTATTATGCCCTGGTTACAATTTAAAATTGATTCCGATCGCAATCAAGCAGAAGCTATCGAAGACCTAATGTTGGCAACCGGAGCCGTATCGGTCACCTTGCAAGATAATGCCGACCAACCCATATTAGAACCAGCACTCGGCGAGACTCCCCTATGGCAAGAAACTCGCGTGACAGGCTTATATGAAGCAACTGTCGATACCGAATCCATTGCAGAACATTTCTCTCAACAAAAGGTCGCTGGACGCTGGGAACAGCTAGAAGACAAAGACTGGGAACGGGAATGGATGAAAAACTACCACCCCATTAAGTGTGCGGATAACTTTTGGATCTGCCCAAGCTGGATAGAACCACCAGAACCCGAAGCCATTAATTTAATGCTCGACCCAGGCCTCGCTTTTGGTACCGGCACACACCCCACTACATTTTTGTGCTTGCAGTGGTTAGCGCAACAAGATATCAAAGGGCAAAGCGTTATCGACTATGGTTGCGGCTCCGGAATCCTAGCCATTGGCGCACTATTAAAAGGCGCCGATAGCGCAATTGGTGTAGATATCGACCCTCAAGCCTTAATCGCTACCCGCGAAAACACCGAGCGCAACAAGCTAGCGGAAGATGCCATCACTGTTTTCCTACCCAATAAATGCCCGCAAGAGCCTGCCGATCTAATGCTGGCCAATATTCTGGCCGGGCCATTAGCCGAGTTAGCACCCAGCTTGAGCTCGCTGACTAAGCTTGGTGGAAAACTTTGCTTATCGGGAATTTTGTACAACCAAGCTGAAGTTGTAATGGAAGCCTACCGACCGTGGTTTGACTTTGATGAGCCACAACAGCGCGAAGAATGGGTCTGCCTAACCGCAAGCAAAGTTAAGGATTAAGCGGCCTGTAGAGAACTGCCGCAAACTCTGCGAGCGACAGACAGCATAGATAGTGGCTCAATCAGCACGGAGCCGCTACACTGTGGTCCAAAGGCCTGTTGATCGAACAGCTAGTTACACGGATAAGATCAGGAATAACAAGAAGCACAGTGGATAATATGGTCACTCGCTGCCCAGCTTGCAGCACCGCATTTAATGTTAATAGCCAGCAGCTTGCCAGCGCCAAGGGTGCCGTGCGCTGCGGTTCTTGCCTGCAGGTTTTTAAAGCGATTGACCACGTCGTCGACAATGGCTTAATTCTTAATAAGACTACAGAGCCGAATGAAGCGGCTGATGATGTGCACGTGCAATCCGCACAAGCATCAACTCCAGAATCCTTGAATTCTGCCCCTAGCGAAGAGCCCCCCAAAGAAAAAGAAGAAAAAGAGCCTGCCGCTAGCTGGGACGACTACCCTAAGAGCGATAACGCAGCTTTAGATAACTCAACACTCGATAGCTCACTGCAATCAGACTTCCAGGAACTGGCGATAGAGGACAACGAAGAAGATCCGTTCAGTCAAATCGACCAAAGCCTTGCCGAACAGCTGGATCAAGAACTGGATGAAGCCTTCTCCGAAGGACTTGATATAGAGCCACCAACTACATCGCAAAATGAAGCCAGCATTAGCAGCTTTGAAGCGCCAGCGACTGAAGCACCTACAGCCGAAGCGATAAAGCAAGAACCGATCGAAACCCCAGGGCCTGAAGAAGCGACGGCTAACAATGACTTTTTTAATGAGCTTAGCCAACTAGCCGAACAGAGTCTTGATGAGGCCAAGTACGAGCCCACAAGCTTTAATAGCGAAGGCGAATCAAGCTTAGCGAGCGCCGAAGCAGACTCTTTAGAAACAAGCCATTTGGCAGAAGCCAATGATTCGACAGAAGCTGCTAACAACAAAGATTTTGATAAGGTAGATTCCGATAGCAATGAGTTATCACTCAGCTTCGATGATGAGCCCGCAGAAGAATTAATTGCAGACAAGCCAGATTCAAGCGACTTAAACCCGGAATCAAACGACTTAAACATCGAACCTTTGCAGGTTGAACTCGAAGAAGAGCAACCCCCTGTCGTTGATAACTCACAGGAAGAAAGCGAAAAAGTAAGCGTAGAATCTCTAGAAGAAGCTCTGACTGAGCCCGCAGCAGAGACCAACAGTCTAGCTTTGGAAGTAGAAGCTCCCGTGGAAGAGGAGTCAGTGGAAGAGAAAGCAGAAGCAAAAGAAGAGCCTCGCTTTATCGACGACGATACCGAGCACTTTAAACAGAAGTCAGATACCAGCCACAACTTGCCACAGGCCTTTACTTCAGAGCATCAAGAGCAAGACGAAGAAGGCTTAGATGAAAGCTGGGCTCTGGAAATGATGATGAAGGAGCTTGAGGCCGCTGAAAATAAAAGCGAGCATTCCAAAATCGAGCAAGCTCTTGACCGCAAACATCCACCAGAGCCAGAGCTGTTTGCAGAGTCGGAAATCCAAAGCGACCCATTTTTCGCGCCAGAAGCTCATCATCAGGCTGACGAAGGCCCACATAAAGAAAGCGAGTTTGACGAATTAGATCTAAGCGGGCAACTCGAAGATGCGCTTAGTATGGATACAATTGATGCAGGTAATCTTAGCCTCGCACAAGATAGTGAATACAACCTCGAGCAGGCTGACAATGCTCAGGACAGCTATGCAACAGACAATGCAATCGAGCCTAGCTTTGACGAATCCACTCCAGAGCAAGAGCCTCTAGAAAGCGTTGATACCGCTACCATCCCACCTGTAAATGAAGAAGAGCCCAGCAAAGCGGAGATGATCGACAGTATCGAGCCTGAGCCGCTTGAAATGGAATTTCGCCAAGAAAAACCTAGCTGGAATTGGCTATGGGGTAGCGGCGCGTTTATGGCCATCGTGCTGGCCGTAGGGCAGTTTGCATGGCTCAAGTTCGATGATTTAAATTTACAGCCCCCCTATCGCGACCTCTACCAAACGGCTTGTAATTTTATTGGCTGCAGCTTGCCGCCGCAGGTCGATCTAAGCAAACTGAAGGCCTCCAACTTAGTTGTGCGCAGCCACCCAGAAGAAGAGCAAGCACTGGTGGTAGACATGGTGCTGCTGAACCTGGCCAACTTTGAGCAAGAATTCCCAGACATTCAGCTAACCTTTAGCAACATCGATGGTAAAGCCATCGCCAGGCGCAGCTTTCGCCCCGCTGAGTATCTAGCCGGCGAACTGGCTGGGGCCAGCATCATGCCCATTCAGCGCCCAATCCATCTATCCCTAGAGATAGTCGATCCAGGCGAACAAGCCGTCAACTACAAAGTCGACGTTAAATAAACGCACCGCTCACACCGGGGTATGAGATCCCTAGGGATCTCATACCCCGGGGTCAGAACCCATGGGTTCTGACCCCACCTCGAAGCCGCGAACAAAGTGCCTACACCTGGGGTCAGATCCCTAGGGATCTGACCCCATTTCGAAGCCGAGATACCCCAAAACCCCCAAACTAAAATGCAAGCCCACCCCACACAAAATGCAATTTTAAGCGTCAGCTTTACCCAGCCACCTTTGACCGATCAAAAAAACGGCAAATCGAACAAATTCCCACTTCCCTTAGCAGGGTCTCTACAGGTATCATATGCGCCCTTTTTCGGGACCTGGTGGAAAAATAAGCAGTTACCAGCATCATAACGATTGCCAGTAAGTAACTACTCACACCAAAACTGACCTAGCGCCTAAGATCATTGAAAAACAATGGCTTAGCGACGGTCTTGAACCAGCTTGCAGGAAAGACACTTGTTTCATATTGGCCCATACCAGATCCACAGCCCAGTTGTACTGGCGCCTATGGCTGGTATTACAGATCAGCCTTTTCGCCGTCTGTGTAAACAGTTCGGTGCAGGCATGGTAACGGCCGAAATGCTTACCTCAGATACCAAGCTGTGGCATAGCCGCAAATCCCAGCAGCGCATTATCGACAAAAACGAAGCCGAACCTCGTGCCGTGCAAATTGCAGGTGCCGAGCCCGCCATGCTAGCCCAAGCTGCACAAGCTTGCGTGGAGCACGGCGCACAGATCGTCGATATCAACATGGGTTGCCCAGCTAAAAAGGTCTGCAATAAAGCCGCCGGCTCCGCCCTATTGCGCGATGAAGCCTTGGTGACTGATATTCTGCAACAAGTGGTTGCTGCCGTAGATGTACCGGTAACTCTAAAGATACGCACCGGCTGGTCACCCGAAGAACGCAATGGCCTTAAAGTCGCTCGCATCGCAGAAGATTCTGGCATCCAAGCCCTTACCGTACATGGCCGCAGCCGTGCCTGTCGCTTTAAAGGCGAAGCCGAATACGACACCATTGCCGAAATAGTGCAAAGCATCCATATTCCTGTCATCGCCAACGGCGATATTACAAACCCGCACAAAGCCAAACAGGTCTTAGACCACACTCAGGCCGCGGCGGTAATGGTAGGCCGAGGAGCCCAAGGGCGCCCTTGGATTTTCCAAGAGATTAATCACTACCTCCAAGAACAAAAAACCGCACCATTGCTGAGTTTGGAAACCATACAAACCACGATTAGCCAGCATCTCGAGGCATTACACCAGTACTATGGTGATTACCTCGGTTTGCGCATTGCCCGTAAACATATGGGCTGGTATCTGCAAACTTTGGCTGCAGATACTGTTAACACCCATACGGCAAATTTCGATTGGTCTGGCCTACGCCAAACCTTTAACAAATTGGAAGATTGCCAACAACAACAGCATTATGTCGAACAGCTGTTCGACGACTTAATCAAGACTATAGAGGAACAAGCCGCATGAATAGCGTAGAAACCTTCGCCACTGAAGCACCGGTTGCGAACACGCCTGTTGAGACTAACCAGCTGACCGACACCAGCCGTAACCAGTCTCTGCGTGACAGCGTTGAAATTGCGATGGAAAACTACTTCCGCAACTTGGAAGGCCAGAGTGTTACCGACGTATACGAGTTGGTAATGGCTGAAGTTGAAGCACCAATGCTAGAAGTGATCATGAAGCACACTCGCCACAACCAAACCAAAGCTGCACAAGTTTTGGGCCTAAACCGTGGCACCCTGCGTAAAAAGTTGAAACAGTACGGCCTACTTTAAGTCGCGCTGAAAACTGATATAGAGACAGATAGAAACGATTTCTTAATCGATTCACTTTTCGATCACTAACAGGATCTAACCATGAGCTCTAGCAATGACCAAAACCTGGTTGCCGTAAAACGCGCACTGATCAGTGTGTCTGATAAATCAGGTATTGTTGAATTTGCCCAGCAACTTAGCGCTATGGGCGTTGAGTTGCTTTCCACTGGCGGCACCTTCCGCTTACTGCAAGAAAACAACATCGCAGTAACCGAAGTTTCGGATTACACCGGCTTTCCAGAAATGATGGATGGCCGTGTTAAAACTTTGCACCCGAAAGTACACGGCGGCATTTTAGCTCGTCGCGGCCAAGACGATAGCGTAATGGCCGAGCACGGCATTAATGCAATCGACATGGTTGTGGTCAACCTATACCCGTTCGAGCAAACCGTTGCTAAAGAAGGTTGTAGTTTGGAAGACGCTATCGAGAACATCGATATCGGCGGCCCAACCATGGTGCGCGCAGCTGCTAAAAATAATGCCTTTGTAAATATCGTGGTTAACGCCAGCGATTACGAAGCGATTATTGCGGAAATGCAAGCCAACGAAGGCGCAACTAGTCAGGCTACTCGCTTTGATTTGGCCATTAAAGCTTATGAGCACACCGCTGCTTATGACGGTGCCATCGCCAACTACTTCGGCCGCATGGTGCCTGGTGGTAACGATAAGTTTGCCCGCACGTTCAACAGTCAGTTTACTAAAGCTCAAGATATGCGTTACGGTGAAAACTCTCACCAAGACAGCGCCTTTTACGTTGAGAAAGATGCAGCGGCCGGCACCATTGCTAGCGCTGAGCAAATTCAAGGTAAAGAGCTTTCTTACAACAATATCGCCGATACCGATGCCGCACTGGAAACCGTTAAACTATTTGACGAGCCAGCCTGTGTGATCGTGAAGCACGCCAACCCTTGTGGTGTGAGCGTTGCGGCCGATATTAATACCGCCTACGAACTAGCCTTTGCGACCGATCCAGAATCGGCCTTTGGTGGCATTATCGCTTTCAACCGCGAGCTGGATGCAACAACCGCTTCTAATATCTGCGCCAAGCAGTTTGTGGAAGTGATTATTGCCCCAAGCATCAGCGCGGAGGCCAAAGCGGCTGTTGCTGAAAAGAAAAACGTTCGTTTGCTGGAGTGTGGAGCCTGGGGTGAAACAGCACCAAGCTTCGATCTTAAGCGCGTAGCCGGTGGTTTATTGGTGCAAGATCGTGATCTAGGTATGGTAACGGCGAGTGACTTAAAAGTGGTCACCAAACGCGTACCAACTGAAGAAGAAATTCGCGATTTACTGTTCACTTGGAAAGTCGCCAAGATGGTGAAATCCAACGCGATTGTTTACGGTAAAAACGGCCAGACCATTGGTGTGGGCGCTGGCCAAATGAGCCGCGTAAACTCTGCACGAATCGCTGCTATTAAAGCTGAACACGCTGGTTTGGAAGTAAAAGGTAGCTGTATGGCTTCCGATGCTTTCTTCCCATTCCGTGACGGTATTGATAATGCTGCCAAGGTTGGTATTAGCTGTGTGATACAGCCAGGTGGCTCGATTCGTGATGAAGAAGTGATTGCAGCCGCCGATGAGGCTGGGATGGCGATGGTTTTCACATCAATGCGACACTTCCGCCATTAATAAGCTCTAAGCGGCGTCTTTGTGTTTCTGACGGCGTTGCTTCGGTGCTCGGTTGGTCATGTACTAAACGTACACTCCCGCCCTGTGCTCCGAGGCGCCTTGTCAGAAACACAAACCCACCACTTATAGACTTATTAATATGGGTTTTAAAAATAGTAGTTAGGGGTCAGATCCCTTTGGAATCTGACCCCGGTAGATCTGCACGAATTACATTTAAACTTTCAGAGGCGATGCCGCCTTTTACGGGCTCATCTAACCTCTCACATCTGACGAAATATTATGAATATATTGGTGATCGGTTCAGGTGGGCGCGAGCATGCCTTGGCCTGGAAAGCGGCGCAAAGCGCTGATGTTGAAAAAGTTTTTGTTGCACCGGGTAATGCTGGCACAGAGCTGGAAGACAAATTAGAAAACATCGCTATCGGCGTTGGTGATTTTAAAGAGTTAGCGGATTTTGCCGAGCAAAATAATGTTGGCTTAACCATCGTTGGCCCTGAAGCCCCATTGGTAGATGGCGTTGTCGATTACTTCGCTGAGCGTGGCCTACGCTGCTTTGGCCCAAGCCAAGGTGCTGCGCAACTAGAAGGCTCTAAAGCTTTCACGAAAGACTTCTTAGCACGTCACGATATTCCTACCGCCGAATACCAAAACTTCACTGAAGTAGAGCCTGCTTTGGCTTACTTGCGTGAAAAAGGTGCGCCGATTGTTGTTAAGGCCGATGGCCTTGCGGCTGGTAAAGGCGTCATTGTTGCTGAAACTCTTGAGCAAGCCGAAGACGCGGTAAAAGATATGCTATCCGGTAATGCATTCGGTGATGCGGGTTGCCGTGTAGTGATCGAAGAATTCCTAGACGGCGAAGAAGCTAGCTTTATCGTCATAGTAGATGGCAAAAATATTTTGCCAATGGCGACCAGCCAAGATCACAAACGTGTAGGCGATGGTGATACCGGCCCGAACACTGGCGGCATGGGTGCTTACTCTCCGGCTCCTGTTGTAACCAGCGAAATTCACGATCGCATTATGGAGCAAGTGATTGTTCCTACCGTAGAAGGCATGGCTAAAGAAGGCAATGACTACACCGGTTTCTTATACGCCGGCTTGATGATCAACGCTGAAGGCCAACCAAAAGTTATTGAATATAACTGCCGCTTTGGTGATCCTGAAACCCAACCAATTATGATTCGCTTGCAATCTGATTTGGTCGAGCTGTGTAATGCTGCGCTAGATAAAAAACTGGATCAGACCAGCGCCGATTGGGATAGCCGCGCCGCCATGGGCGTTGTACTCGCAGCCGGTGGTTACCCAGCGAGCTACAACAAAGGTGATGAGATTCACGGCTTAGAAAACAATACCAGCGATATCGCCAAAGTTTTCCATGCAGGCACTGCCATGAAAGATGGCAAAGTCGTTACTGCTGGCGGCCGCGTACTTTGTGCAACCGCTTTAGGTAATAGCGTAAGCGAAGCCCAAGCCGAAGCTTACAAGCTCGTGAAAACCATCAGCTGGGAAGGCAGCTTCTACCGCAACGACATCGGCTACCGAGCCATCGCCCGCGAGCAAAGCTAAGCCCAAACCAAAAGGGGTCAGAACCCAAGGGTTCTGACCCCACTCTTCGAAGCCGAACTACCGATCAAGCCAACGCACCAATAGAATTTCCCATTCTATAAACACTCACCCCAATCAACACGGCAGCGCTTCAAAAACACAAAGCAATTCTTCCAAAGCAAAGCAACACCATTCAGATCGTACCAACACATGGGGTCAGAGCCCCTGGGTTCTGACCCCGCTTCGAAGCCGAGCTATCGATCAAGCCCCTGCCCCAAAAGAATTCATCACTCTGCAAACATCCGCACCAATCAACGCGGCAGCATTCCAAAGACACAAAGCAATTCTTCCAAAGCAAGGCAAAACCACTCAAATCGTGCCTGCACATGGGGTCAGAACCCTTGGGTTCTGACCCCGCCTTACGCTGGCACCGCTCTATCTTTCGCCCAGCTTCTCAACGCTCCTACCTGCTCAGACATAGTCTGCGATAGCGGTACACTCACAGAAATCTCAGCCAATAACTGCTCAGAAGACAAGCTCGTTACATCGTGCTTATCAGCCCCTGCACTATAACCAGCGGCAATAATCGCCTGCTCGATTTCAGCGCCGGTAAAACCTTCGGTCGCTCGCAGCAATTCGGCCCAGTCCATATCGGTTTTATAACCACGTTTAGCCAGATGAATTTCAAAAATTTTCTGACGTGCTTGCGGTCCAGGTAAATCGACAAAAAAGATTTCATCAAAGCGCCCTTTGCGCACCAGCTCAGCCGGCAGCGCACTAATATCATTACTGGTCGCAACAATAAAAACAGGCTTATCGCGCTCCGACATCCAGGTGAGTAAAGTGCCCAGTACTCGCTTAGAAGTCCCGTGATCCTCACCACCTTGCGCCAAACCTTTTTCAATCTCATCTAACCACAATACGCAGGGACTCATATTGTCTGCCAGCGCTAATGATTCACGCAGATTACGCTCGGTCTCTCCAAAGTATTTGTTATACAGTGCCCCCATATCCAAGCGCAGCAGCGGCAAATCCCACATGCCCGCAACAGCCTTGGCCGCCAAACTTTTACCGCCACCTTGTACACCTAACATCAACATACCTTTAGGCGTATCTTTAGCATCTTTGCTGCCGGTTTTTAAAAAGGCTTGTTGACGCTGCTTGAGCCACAATTTTAAATTATCCAGGCCACCCACTTGAGCAAACTTAGCCGTTCGATATTCAAAGCTCAGCACGCCTTCCATATCCATCAAGGCAAACTTAGCGCGATTCAATATCGGAATATCTTCTTCGGTGATCGCACCATCATCAGCAATAGCACCACGCACCAAGCGGCGAATTTCTTGATGCCCCAGGCCACGCACATTGGCCACCAGCATCTCTAAAGCTTTTTGATCGGCCTTAACACGATCCGCACTTTGCTCTGCTGCCCACTTGCTGGCTTCCTCGCGAACAATGTTCATAACTTCTTCATCATTCGGTGGAATTAACTCTACTCTTGCGCTGTAGCGAACCAGTTCAGGCGGCAGCTCAATTTTGTGACTGAGAAAGACAAGGCAGTGCGCAACCGCCGCATGATTCAAGACGATATCTTTTAATAGGCGAATAATCTTAGGGGTTTCGCTAAAGAAAGGGTGGAAATCGCACAGTACAAACAAACCAGGTTTAGTGGACGCTTTAATATGCTCCAATACCTTTTCTGGCTCGGCAGTATCCGAGCTCATATTGAGCTGCGGGCCAAACGTTAAGCGCGCGAGGCCATCGGTTACCGACCAGCGATACACCGACTGCCGCCTGGCTCGCGATTGCTCTAATATTTGATCCAAAGCGGTTTTCTCATCATAGCTTTCTAGCACCACCAACGGCGGGCGACTATCAAATACGGCTTTTAGATCTTCATTCATTTGTTTGCTTCCTAAACATACACAACCATTAGACGAGCGAAAGTATAACTGCTGATAGTTTTTATCTCTGCTTCAGGATACAGTAGAATGGTGTTTTTAAAAGCCAGTAGCGAGCAACTTATGAGCAGCCTACGCCGCCATAGCTTAGTAGATCAGCTGATCGGCCAAGCCGATCGCGCCCTGCGCACCCTAAGCCCCGACACCCAAGCCCATAGCCGCCCATCTCCCGCCATCGGGCAAGATGAAGCCGAGATGAGCGATTCCGAGCGCAAACATGCTGCAGGCTTAATGCGAGTAAACCATACTGGTGAAGTAATGGCGCAGGCTCTATATCAAGGTCAGGCGCTTACCGCCAAGCTACCTGCCGTGCGCGAAGAGATGGAACACGCCGCCGACGAAGAAATTGATCATCTAGCCTGGTGTGAAGAGCGTACCCGCCAACTGGGCAGCCACACCAGCTTGTTTAACCCAATGTGGTACGGCCTATCATTCAGCATGGGGGCAACCGCGGGCTTAATTAGCGACAAAGTGAGTTTAGGCTTTGTATCCGCTATTGAAGATCAGGTATGTGCGCATTTAGAAGAGCATTTAGAAGTACTGCCAGCGCAAGACAGCAAAAGTCGCGCGATCGTTGAGCAAATGCTGGAAGATGAAGCTAAGCACTCTCACGCCGCACTAGAGGCTGGTGGAATTCGCTTCCCCGGCCCCGTCAAACAAGCCATGAGCCTAATGTCCAAGGCCATGACCAAAACCAGCTACCGCATCTAACCTCGGGGTCAGAACCCTTGGGATCTGACCCCACATCGGAGCCGCGACCTTACAGTCTAAGATACCAATCCTCGAAGTAAAGAAACGCAGTTTCGATCCAAAACCACTATATCAAACACAAAGTGCCAACACCCGGGGTCAGAACCCTTGGGTTCTGACCCCACATCGAAGCCGCGATCTTTCAGTCTAAGACACCAATCCTCGAAGTAAAGAAACTCGGTTTCGACCCAAAACCACCATACCAAACACAAAGTGCCAACACTCGGGGTCAGAACCCATGGGTTCTGACCCCACATCGGAGCCGGGATGTTAGAGCCTACTCCCCAAGCTCAACAATCTCATAAGAATGGGTCAACTCAACGCCCCCATTCGTTAACATAATCGAAGCCGAGCAATACTTTTCCGCAGACAACTCAACTGCCTTCTTCACTTGGCTTTCCTTCAGTTTTCTTCCACTCACCACAAACTTCAAATGAATTTTGGTATAAACCGCCGGCACAGCATCGGCACGCTCGCCTTCTACAAACACCTCACAGTCTTCCACATCCTGGCGAGATTTCTGCAATATCCCTACCACGTCATAGCTGGAGCAACCGCCAACAGCCACTAACATAAGCTCCATTGGGCGTGCGCCTAAGTTTTGTCCGCCTTTTTCCTCTGGCCCATCCATTTGGATGGTGTGCCCTGTTCCTGTCGTGGCTACAAAATTTACATTTCCGCCCCATTTCACTTGTGCTTTCATGATATTCCTCAGACAAACAAAAGCTTAAGGTTACCATAAGCACCTAGGTGCTTTTTCCATTCCTTTAGGCTATGTCTCTATATCCTTATGCAGCGAACGCTTTTTCATTGGGCAAATATTCAGCAACGATGAGGTTTACTAGCACCGACAGCGCGTTTGGCGATATACGTCACAGCGTATACAACGAGGCGTAGCCATTTTACTCGTGCAGCTATCACAACTTGAACATGTGACAAGTCACAATTCATCGGATATTTGCCAAGTAAACAACTTAAAGTATGGATTCAGGGGAGTAATAACGCCATAATCGCTGTCTAATTTCGCCACGGTAGTTGGGATTTGTACCGTGGAATAAAAAAAACAAAAAACCTTTAATTTAGAACTATAAAGGCCCGGTCGAAAACGCGCCTGCAGAACCTGTAGTATTCAAGCTTGGTGGCACAGGCGCTGAACGGATCAGCAGAGTTGCGATGGATGCAGTAACGGGTCAGACGCAGAAGCGTAGATGCCAGGAGTCAACATTGAATAACGTTCCATTAACCCCGCATATTGAACATGTGGAAGAATTTTTAAGCTATTGCCACAGACGCCGGTACCCTGCGAAAAGTACCTTGATCTACGCGGGCGATAATAGTGACTCCCTGTATTACATTATTAGAGGCTCAGCTACCGTCGTTATTGAAGACGATGAAGGCCGCGAAATGATTGTTGCCTACCTTAACGAAGGTGACTTTATCGGTGAGATGGGCTTGTTTGAAGACAACGATGCTCGTAGCGCATGGGTTCGCGCGAAAACAGAATGCGAAGTTGCTGAAATTAGCTACACGAAGTTTCGCGAAATTTCTGAAAATCATCCAGAGTTTATTTACGCCCTTGGCCGTCAAATGGCTAAGCGCTTGCGTAATACCACTCGTAAAGTAGGCGATCTCGCTTTCTTAGATGTTACCGGCCGCGTTGCCCGCACCCTTTTGGATTTGAGCCAAGAGCCGGATGCCATGACTCACCCGGACGGCATGCAGATTAAAATCACTCGCCAAGAAATTGGCCGCATTGTAGGCTGCTCTCGCGAGATGGTTGGCCGCGTATTAAAAACTTTAGAAGACCAAGGTTTGGTTTCCGTAAAAGGCAAAACCATGGTGGTATTTAATACCCGCTGATATCTAAATCAGGGTCAGAACCCAAGGGTTCTGACCCTAGTCGAAGCCGACGTCCCTTCCAACGCCCTCCAGCAAAAGAACGGCCTTCTAAACACTCAAAAAACCCTGCTCTGTTCAAGTCACTTCGCAAGCAAGAATTTAAAACCGTAAATAAATCGCCTAAACCAAACATCGCACCTCCTACCCGGGGTCAGATCCCTTGGGATCTGACCCCACATCGAGGCCGAGATTTAAACGCTACGCAATAAGCAAATAGAAACCACAAACTTCCCGCTTTCCAACTTCAAACTAGCCTCGCCCCCCATCGCCTGCACAGCAGCTTTCACAAAGCTCAAGCCCAAACCATTACCTTCTTCAGTACGACTCTGATCACCACGATAAAAACGCTCAAAGGCTTTTTCTTCTATCGCCTCAGTGGCAACTATTCCACCGCCAGTAAAACCCATCTCTACCGAGTTTGAACACTCAATACACAAATATTTATCCGAGGGTTTTATACAAAGCTCAATCACTTCACCAGTAGCACCGTACTTACTAGCATTATCTAAAAGGTTACAAACCGACTGCATCAACAAAGCATGATCAGCTTTTACCAAACCTAAACCTTCAGGTTTTGATTCAAGGTTATCAGCTACCTTCCACTGCAAAACCTGATTTTTCTCCTGAAATACTGGCTCGTATAATTCGATAGAATCGACCACACAAGGGTAAGGGTCCATATCATCTAGCGCTGAAAGCTCACTGCGATTCTCTAAGCGATTAATCTGCAGTAAAAGGCCAAACGTATTTTGCAAATTTGCCAGCAACTTTTCACTGTGCTCCAGCTCTGGATAGCGTTTCGCAGCCGTTTGCAGTTGATTATAAGCAGCTGTTAAGGGGGTACGTAAGTCATGAGCGATATTGTTGGCCTGCTGCCGGGTCGAGTGCATAGCGGTTTCCACATCCGACAGCATATGATTAATATTATCTACCGTTACGGCTAAGGGCCCGCTTAAATTACTGTCTTTAACTCGACGACTAAGATCTCCGCTATTTACGATGGCTGCCGTGGTGGTATTAATATCCATCAAGCGTGCTTTGATACGGTTTTGAAGATACCAACTTAAAGAAAGCCCCAGGCCTAACACCGAGACCATAATCGTAAAAAGAATGGCCGGCCAATTATGATCCGAACTTAAAATAGAAGGATCTAAAGCAACGGTAACTTCAGCATTAAACTGCTCCAATGGAGTCGTGAGAGAAGTAAAGTTCACCTCTTTGCCATCATGAAAGGTACTAAAGTCCATCAATCCTTCAGGAAAAGGAATAGCCGAAGGGAAATCTGGAGGAATTTCTTCAAAGCTGGTGATCAAGTCTCCATTCATGGAAATAATAAACTGGTAAGGGCCGCTTTTTTCGAATTCCTTTCTCAGTAGCTTCTCCAGCTCTAAAACCTCACCCTGGCTCAGCAGTTCTTGCTGCTCGATAATTTGAGCTTCAAGGCTTTCCATTTTCGTTTCCAAGGCGAAACTGGTGGTATCTCGCACATACCAAGCCCCCAGCCAATCGGCCATTAGAAAAGCCAGCAATAAAAAAACAAAAGCTACTGCGCCATAAATCCAAAGTAGGCCACTAAACGGATCACGCCACCTCATGCAGGCGCCTCCATTTTGTAGCCCGCACCTCGTACAGTGTGCAGCAAGGATGGCAGATCTGGCAGATCAACTTTTTTACGCAGGCGACTGATATGCACATCTATCACATTGGTTTGCGGATCAAAGTTATGCCCCCACACCTGTTCTAGCAACATGGTACGAGTGATGACTCGACCCGGGTTTTGTAGAAAGTACTCTAGGATATGAAACTCTCGAGTATTCAGCTCAATGGCCTGCCCTGCCCGGCTCGCTTTTCGGCTCATGCGGTTTAGCTCTAGATCGGCCATTGTTAGTAAACTATCCGCAGCAGCGGCAACAGGCGCCGCGCGTGCCGCTAAGATTTCAGATCTAGCCAACAATTCACTAAAGGCAAAAGGCTTAACCAAGTAATCATCGCCACCTGATCGCAAACCTTTTACTCGCTCGTCAACACTATCGAGCGCACTCAAGATAAGGACAGGAGTATTAACCTCGATGGCTCTTAGTGCTTTTAGCATCTGCAGGCCATCCATTTCAGGCATAAGGCGATCACTAATAATTAACTGGTAATCAGCCTGTGACTGTGTAGCTAACTGAAAACCTTCACGACCATCTCGCGCCCAGTCAATACAATGCCCGGCTTCTTCCATGCCTTTACAGATGAACTGAGCTTGCTCTTGATTGTCTTCAACTAATAACAGTTTCACAGGCCTAACCTTTTATTCTGTGATGATAAAATTAACTCGCCGGATCAGCAGCCGGAGCTTTGTCTTCAGCTTGCTCACATATAAAAGCCAACTCTTTGCGCAGCTCTTTATGAATATCCCCAGGTATTGAATGCAGCTCTTGCATATCGGCCATGCCAATAAAGGGAAAGTCATCACCACTGGTGAACACCTCGATATCGATATCATCGCCACCTAGAATACTCATTTGCTTGCCAAAATGCCTAAAGCTGCGATCTAGGGCTTTCACCTTGAAACTTTCGCCATCAAGGACGATACGTTGATAGCCATGTTCTAGCTCAACACCCAGCAGATAGTCGCCAGTTTCCATATCAAATTCAACCGATTCAATATCGCCTTCCAACTGTTTAGACGCTACTTTTAGGGCTTTTGCTAACTGAGGTTTAACTTTGGATTGGACCTTTTTACTGGTATTAGGTTGCTTGCCCGTTTTGGCATCCAGCTCCATATAGCTTGGCATGCCTTGGTTTAAGTATTCCACTAGATATACCGCCGTGTCTTTCCGTTTTTCTAGCATTACGGATAACACAGGCCCTTCGGCCAACTTCTCGGCCTTCTGCAGCGCCTCAGATACCTTTAGATTTGCTTCAGCTGCATAGGCCCAATGAGCCACTGAAACACCTGCTAAGATGGCGAGTAGCTTAATAGGACGGGCAGTTTTAATAATAGATTTGATATTCATTCCAGCCTCCATCATGACAATAAAATCAGGGCTGAGCACCCTGCACATGATTATTCTGGCAAAACACAATGGAAGTATTCTTTGCGTAAAGTGACAATTTATTAATGAACAACGAGCGTGAGACTTCGCCAAGACAATGCAATATCACCCACATCGTGCCGGTAATCGGGGTCAGATCCCATGGGATCTGACCCCACTTCGGAGCCGGGATATTGAATTAGATCGACTACCTAAAAGAACTGCAAGAAAGGGGCTTCGCCAAAGCAAATCAATACCACCCACACCGCACAGGCACTCGGGGTCAGATCCCGTGGGATCTGACCCCACTTCGGAGCCGGGATATTGAATTAGATCGACTACCTAAAAGAACTGCAAGAAAGGGGCTTCGCCAAAGCAAAGCAATACCACCTACATCGTGCAGGCATCCGGGGTCAGATCCCGCGGGATCTGACCCCATTTCGGAGCCGGGATGTTGAATTAGATCGACTACCTAAAAGAACTGCAAGAAAGGGGCTTCGCCAAAGCAAAACAATACCACCTACATCGTGCAGGCACCTGGGGTCAGATCCCGTGGGATCTGACCCCACTTCAAATTAATGAAACATCTCCATCAATTTCAAACCCGGATCATCGGCCCGCATAAAGGTCTCACCTACCAAGAAACCATTCACATTATGCCCACGCAATGCCGCTACATCATCGATAGTCGCAATACCACTTTCAGTAATCACAACACGATCATCAGGAATTACATCCAATAGCGCGAAGGTGTTCTCTAAAGACACATCAAAGGTATGCAAGTTGCGATTATTAATACCGATCAACTTATTCGGTAAATCCATCGCCAATTCAAGCTCTTCGCGATTGTGTACTTCCACCAATACATCCATGCCCAACTCTAAGGCCTGGGCATTCAAATCTTGCAGCTGATAAGCATCCAAGGCTGCAACAATTAACAATACACAATCTGCACCAATCGCACGCGCTTCTTGAATCTGATATTCATCGATTAAAAAGTCTTTGCGAATAACTGGCAACTTAGAGGCACTGCGTGCTTCTTTCAAAAACTCCTCATGGCCTTGAAAGAAATCCGCATCGGTCAATACCGATAAACAGGCCGCTCCGCCCTTCTCATAGCTGCGTGCAATATCCGCTGGGAAGAAATCTTCACGAATAATGCCTTTACTTGGCGAGGCCTTTTTAATCTCAGCAATGACCGCCGCTTGGCCAGCATCAATTTTAGTTTCGATCGATTTTACAAAACCTCTTGCAGGGCCTTGATCTTCCGACATGCTACGCAAATCATTCATGCTGACTTTTGGGCGACGCTCGGCAATCTCTTCTAACTTGCGGGCTAAAATTTTATCTAAAACGGTATTGGTCTTTTTAAAGCTGCTCACAATTACATACTCTTCTTGTTGCTAGGATGCTCAGATGATTAATCCATGCAACGGGTAAATTCTGCCAACTCGGCAATTTTTTCTTTCGCTAGGCCGCTAGCAATCGTATCTTGGGCTCGGGCAATGCCTTCAGCCAAAGTGTCCGCCACGCCACTTACATAAATAGCTGCACCCGCATTTAAAGCTATAATGTCCGCCGCTTTTTGGGCGTACTTACCTTTGCGCTTGCCTAGGGCATCGCGAATTAGAGCTAAAGATTCCTCAGCGGTTTCCACCCCCAAACCAATTAAGCTCTGGCTATCAATGTTGAAATCTTCTGGCTTAATTTCATATTCGCTAATCTCGCCATTTTTTAACTCGGCGACATTTGTTGCAGTCGCTAGGGAGATTTCATCCAAACCATCTTTGGCGTGCACCACCATGACATGCTCAGCGCCAAAGCGTTTTAGCACCTCGGCCATATGGCGACATAAATCCCCATTAAACACACCAATCACCAAACGCTTAACCCCAGCAGGGTTTGTCATTGGGCCAAGAATATTAAAAATAGTTCGCTGGGCTAGTTGCTTGCGAGGGCCAATAGCGTATTTCATGGCGCCATGGTGAGCCGGGGCAAACATAAAGCCCACTCCCACTTGCTCGGCACAGCGAGCCACTTGCTCTGGGCTGATATCCAATCGAATACCGGCCGCCTCGATAACATCGGCGCTACCGGAAGAGCTCGAAACACTGCGGTTACCATGCTTGGCTACATGAGCGCCTGCGGCAGCTACAACAAAACTAGAGGCCGAAGAGACATTAAATAGGTTAGCGCCATCGCCACCCGTGCCAACGATGTCGACTAGGTTTTCGGCGTTTACCGTCACTTCACTGGCCAGCTCGCGCATTACCTGTACGGCACCTGTGATCTCATCTAAACTTTCGCTTTTCATGCGCAGTGCCACTAAAAAGCCACCAATTTGTGCTTCAGTAGCTTGGCCCGTCATGATTTGTTTCATCACGGCAGCCATTTGCTCGGTCGTTAAATCTTGGCGCTGAATAATCGTGCCTAGCGCTTCTTGAATATCCATTGCTTGGCTCCCGCTTAGGCCTGTAAAAAATTATTCAGTAGATCATGGCCATGATCACTTAGGATGGATTCAGGGTGGAACTGCACACCTTCGATATCTAAGGTTTTATGGCGCAAACCCATAATTTCATCAACACTACCATCTTCGCTTTGAGTCCAGGCTGTGATCTCTAAGCAATCAGGCAAGGTGTTTTTATCAACCACTAAAGAGTGATAGCGAGTGGCTTCAAAAGGGTTGGCCAAGCCTTTAAATACGCCAGAATCGTTGTGATAGATGGGAGAGGTTTTGCCGTGCATCACTTGGGCTGCACGGACAACATCGCCACCAAAGACCTGACCGATGCTCTGATGCCCTAAGCAAATGCCTAAAATCGGCAATTTACCCTGAAAGTGCTCGATAACCGGCATAGATACGCCCGCTTCGTTAGGGGTACAAGGGCCCGGTGAGATAACGATTTTCTCGGGGTTTAGCGCTTCGATACCCGCAATATCCACCTCATCATTGCGCAGCACCTTCACATCCGCCTTTAACTCGCCCAAATATTGAACAATGTTATAGGTAAATGAATCGTAATTATCGATCATCAAAATCATGGCTAGTGCTGCATCCTATCTAAGACTGTTTAGCTATTGGCTTGTGTGGGCCTGGGCGCCCTATTATCAGGGGCGCTATTTTCCCCCGAAACGGCCTAGGAATAAAGAGGCATAAGCTTATAAAGATCCGCCCAGAACCGGGGTCAGATCCCTAGGGATCTGACCCCACACAAACAAAGGGGTCAGGTCCCACGGGACCTGACCCCGGCTCGGAGCCGAGATCTACCCACCACAACCCCTTTCCACAATTCCTACACACTCACTCCACAATCCCCCCTTAAGGTAGACCATGACTAAAACAACAGGAGATAGCCCCATGAAGCCATCATCCAAAGCTAAACTAGCCGTTGTAGCATCTGCCTTTGCGCTAAGCCTCGGCCTAAGCCAGCAGAGTATCGCCCATAAAGCCAAAACCGTTACGGTGCATAAACACAAGGCGCACCATCACCACCACTTGCCTAAGGCTCACCATAAATTCACTTGGAATGGCCTAAGTTATTTTGTAGCAAGCGGTTTGTTTTATCGATTTGTTGATGATCACTACACCGTAGTTGCAACCCCACATGGCGCAAGGCTTAAAGTCTTGCCAGGAAAAGCAAAGGTGGTGGTAGTCAATAAAAAACACTATCACATAGTGAATGGCCACTATTACCGATACAGCAAGAAGCACCATGACTATGTATTGGTAAAACAACCACACAAGCATAAGCACGTAAAAGTAGTAGCACACTTCTAGACCCTGCCGGGCACAACCGGGGTCAGAACCCTAGGGTTCTGCCCCCTTCTTTTTACATAGAATTGCGGCACTAGGGGTCAGACCCCATGGGGTCTGACCCCGGCTTCGAAGCCGAGATGCTCACTCACCCGCACACAGTTTTATACTGCTTAAATTCCCTAGAAAGATGAGCACAAATAGAATAGCGATGCGGGCTTTGTTTTAAGTTTCTAGCAATAACCTTTGCATTACGACGAATGCCGCGATTGTAGTTTTCTATGATGGTTGCTTTGAGTTTTTTGGCTTCGATACTGGGGTCAGAACCCTCTGGGTTCTGACCCCGGCTTTGCAACTCTGGCCAAACAATCTGCCCTACCAAAGCGAGCTGAATATTCACTGTATTCTCCCAAGGCCCAAAGCGCGCAGCTTGCAGCAGCGCTTGTTCGAACTCTTGATCAAACTTCTGTTGATAAGCTTTCATCAAGGCAATACCAGACCAACTATAAGGCCATCGCGGGCGCAGCTCGATGGCGGTTTTATGTAAGTCTATTGCCTGCTGAGCAAGAGAGTTAATACGTGCTTGGCTTTCTGATTGCGGCTCTCGTTGTTCTTTCAAAATAGCTAGCCATAAAAAGTAGGCTTTTAAATCGTGGTATTCGGCGTGATAAGGATTCCAGCTGCGAGCACTTTCGGCTTCTTCTAAAGCTTTATCTAGTTCTTCTTTGGTGGGCAAGCGATCTTCTTTAAACCAACGATCAGATGCGTAGCGTGCAGGGTATGAAGCCGCATCTGCCATAGCGAAACGAAAGGCAAAAATGATAACCACAAGAATAATAAGCACCATTGGCACAAACCAAAGCCAATGCTTATTAAAATTTGATGCTGTACTAGCTGAAAAATCGCCCATTAAAAAACACCAAAACCAAACTAAACAAAGGGGCCACAACCTGGGGTCAGATCCCCTGGGATCTGACCCCGACATCGGAGCCGGGATCTAAACCGCAACTACCCAAGCAATAAACGGCAACACCTAAAAGATCATCTAAACCAAATACACCGTGCCCTAACAAGGGGTCAGATCCCTTGGGATCTGACCCCGATATCGGAGCCGGGGTTTAAATCGCAACTACCCAAGCAATAAACGGCAACACCTAAAAGATCACCTAAATCAAAAACATCGTGCCTTAACATGGGGTCAGATCCCTTGGGATCTGACCCCGGTATCGGAGCCGGCCTTGGTCGCTAGCCGCTTAGGCCTGCAATTCTTCCCGGGTTTGCGACAAACAACTGCTCTGCCATCTCATCCCCATAACGCTCAGCCACCGCAGCAAACGCTTCCGATAAAATCGGCGGTCGCGACTCACAATTATGAGCATCACTCGCAACAATCGTCGCCCACCCTTGTTCTAGAATAGTATGTGCTGTCTCGTACGCATAATCACCAAAGCGATCACAAATACTCATTGCGGTTAACTGCAACAAACACCCCATTTCTAAAAACGGATACAAGCGGCTAATATCCGCTGCTATGCCTTTGTTCCTCTCTGGGTGCGCAATCATCGGCAACACCCCCCGATCAATCAGCCACTTGGCTAACTTATCGCTCCCCGGCGGCACATTACCGTGGGGCAACTCCAGCAACATTACCTGCTTACCTTCCCATTCACCCAAATACGGTAAGGCTTGGTTAGCAAACAAGGCTAACACCTCAGCTGACAAACGCACCTCACCCGCCATGGCTAAACTCAAGGGAATATTTTCTGCCACTAACTGAGATTGCAAATGCTCAAAAACAGGCTGAATAGATTGGCGAGTATTTTCCCAGCGGCCTGGGTGAATATGAGGAGTGGCGGTCATATGGCGAATGCCATCAGCTGCCGCCATTTTGCATAGCGCTAAGGCATCTTCAAGATCGCGGGCACCGTCATCGATGCCCGGTAAAATATGGCAGTGTAAATCAATCATGCCGCCCGAATTTTCTGCTCTTCTTTTTGGTTTTTATTGGCCTTAGCCGTTTCTGCTGCGTAGCCGTAACTATCATAATAGCCCGCATAATAATCGGAGCCGTAATAACGTGAAGTTTTATCCAAATCTACTTGATTCAAAATTACGCCAACCAGCGGCGCATTAATATCGCGCAAACGCTTTAAGCCAGCTTTTACTTGGGTTGCCGAGGTAGAATCAGCTTTTACTACATAAACCATCGCACCCACCAAAGGCGCAATCGCCAAAGCATCACTCACCGCCTGACACGGCGGCAAATCAATAACGATACGATCGTATTTATCCTCAAGTACTTTCAAAGCCTGAGCAAAACGTCTTGAGGATAACAACTCTAAAGGATTCGGTGGAATCATACCGGCCAGCATCACATCCACATCGCCTTCTTCATAACGCTGAATACAGTCACTGAGATCAGCCGTACCAGCTACGAGTGCAGACAAGCCTGGCTTGGCACGATCTAAGCCCAATACTTTACCAATGGATGGGCGGCGCATATCGGCATCGATCAATAAGGTGTTTTCCATTTGCGATAATGCGCAGGCAAGGCTGATGGATGTCGATGTTTTACCTTCTGAAGGTACTGTAGAGGTTACAGAAATTGTTTTTTCTGGCGAATCCAAAGAGGACAATACAATACCTGTACGTATTGTTCGCACAGCTTCACCAAAGCCTATATCCTCACCCTCAACAAAAGCACGATAACTCTTGATGGCTTTGTCTTTGCCCTTAGACTTAATAAGCGGCAGTAAGCCCAACATGGTGCTTTGTAATTTCTGTTCAATATCTTCCGTTGTTTTGATAGTGTTATTTAGGGCTTCCAGCAAGAAAGCACACATCACCGCAAACATACCGCTCACCACCATAGCCAATACGGCAATCAAGCCTTTCTTTGGTTTAGCGGGTAAAACAGGAACAACCGCCGGATCTACAATACGAGCATTAGCCGTATTCAAGTCACCCGTTGCACTGGTTTCATTAATACGCTGTAAAAAGGTATTGTAAATAGCGCGCTTGGTTTCTACGTTTTGCTCTAACTCGCGCAATTTAAAACGCTTGCGACTTAAGCTTTGCAAATTGCCTTTTGTTCCTGCCAGTGCATTATCTAAACTACGCTCGCTAGCCACGGCTGCACGATAATCTGATTCAATACCTTTGGCTACAGAAACCACCTGCGCATCTAAAGCCGCTTTAGCTCTTAAAACCTCCGATTCTACAGCAATCATTTTGGGGTGCTTATAACCATAGCGCTTTGCTAACTCAGAACGCTTTAGCTCTACCTCTAACAGCGATTCTTTATAGTTTTGCACAGACTTATCACGTAGAACGCCAGAAATACGCTGCAAGCCCTCACTATTGTTGCTACCAACTGTGCGTATCTGCTGATACACACCCTCTAAGGCCAAGCGCTCTTTGCGGGCATCAACCAATTTATCTGCGACCAAATCGACTTCTTTATTCGCGATATCCGTGCCGCCCTGCTTACCTACAAGACCTTCTTTATCTTTATATTGCTGCAAGGCCAACTCTGACGCGTTTAGCTCAGCCTTAATATTACCCATACGATCATTCAGCCAGGACGAAGCCTGCACGGTAACTTCCAACTTTGCCTCAAGGCCACTTTCTATATAGGCCATGCCCAATTCATTTGCCACATCGGCTGCTAATTGAGCATCATTGGCCTCAAAAGAAACTTTGGCCAACTGGGTTTTACGCACTGGCGAGATGGCTACTCGCTCTATAAAGCCATCTACAAAACGATTAAAGCGAGCGCTTTCAGATAACTCTTCCGCCTTACCTGGCAACTCAAAGGGCAACAGCCCCTTCCAATCAAACCCCTCTTCTTCTTGAAACTCAGGGTGCGATTGCAAGTTTAATTTAAGAATCACTTTCTCGGCCAAGCTTCGACTTTTTAGAATTTCAAACTGTGTTAAGAAATATTCTTGGTTGGTACTTTCTAGACCATAGACCTCTTCAATAGAAACCACATTGGCATTTTGATTTTCAATTAACAGGGTTGCTGTAGCCTTATAGACAGGCTTCATAGAGAACAAAACCAGCACAGTAAGTACTGTCACCACAAATGAGAAACCCACTATCCCCCAGCGATAACGCATCAACGTGCGCCAATACTGACGAAGGTCGATCACCTCTTCATCATATGCAGCCCCCATAGCAGGCTGATTTAGTGCCATCGGTGAGGCATGCACCGCTGTGGGTACATGTGAATTATGAGCAGGAGGGTTCATAAAATTATTCCGTTTTTGCTAGTGCCACTGCACACCTTGTGCTTCGCCTTGCTTTTATTGTTAGAAAAAGCTCTGTTCTATATCGATAATATCGCCGGGCAAAATTTTACTGCTTAACTCGCCCTTATAAACACTGCTTGTGCCATCGGCTTTTTCGCGAGTAATCGTAATTTTGCTTTTGGATGCACGCTCAGTAAAGCCACCCGCTAGAGCTACGGCTTTTTGCAGTGTTAAGCCTGGCAAAAAGGCAAAACCGCCCGGCTCTTCTACTTCGCCATTAATAAAAAACTGGCGATACTCCACAACAGACACATTTACACTAGGGTTTATCAAGTAACCGTCTTTTAATTGTGTAGTGATGTATTCGCTTAACTCACCAGTGGTAAGACCCTTAACTTTAATTTCACCTACAAACGGGTAAGAGATGGTACCCGCATCACTTAAGCGAGTTTCAAGGCTTAAATCGTCTTCACCAAAAACCTGAATACTCATTAGATCACCCGAACCTAAACGGTAATCGGACAGGCCTGCCTCTTGAGCACTAATTTGTGGGGCAATAGCAAAGCAAACTAAGAATAAAAACAGAAAAGAAACATTAAATTGACGCTGCAGAAACCACAGCTGCGAAGAAATACGCTCAACCACAATACACCTCTATCCTTGAATTGCCATAGCGACTGCACACTAGTTGCCACTGGCCAAACATCAAATATTCGGCACTGGCGCATAGAGCCACATTATGACACAGGAACACCCAAGTAAAACTACCGTTTGGCAGGCGCACCAGATTTAAAAATGATACACAGCCAAAAATTTAGAAACAAAAGTGGGCGACAATAAAAGCCGCCCACTGATATTCAAAAACCCAAGCAAATTAACTTTATGAAAGCGCTCAGCTCTTATAAAGAAACATCCGCTCGCAAATAAATCGTATTTTTATCGTAATCTAAACCTGAAATATTGGAGCTACGATCACTGTAATCATAGTTCAAGCTTAAATCTAACCAGCGACGCATGTTATACATTAAGCTAATACCCCAAGTATCTTCTTCGTCTTCTCGGGCATTGCCAATGTATTCACCATCACGACGGCCAGCCGTTAAGCGAGTACTGAAGCGATCACTCCAGTTATGCATCCAGCTCACACTCAAGCTGGTGCGATCAATATAAGATCCTGTACCATCGGTTTCTTCTGGTAGTTTTGAGGTTGCCAATGTAAACACAGAACGCTCAATCGGAGCCCAATCCACACTTACTTCCCAGCTAACGTTATCATCATCTTGAAGATTGGAGTCGAAATCCTTCTCAGCCAAACCGACTTTAACGGTACCTGTTGTTTGTGCTGTTGCTTCCCAAGTCGCACCCACTAGGTAAAACGTTTCAGTGCTATCCAATGGCGAAGTTGTTAGATCGTAATCGATCTTTTTACGCTTAATCTCAAAAATAGCTTGAGTTTTAGGCGCTACGCGATAATAGAAAGTACCGGCGACATAATTGTTCTTGCGATCACGGGCTGCATTTTGATCCAAAAAGTTGGTGTACTCTTTATCCAAAAAACCAGCCGCAACTTTTAGGCGGCCATCGGCTTCTTTACCGCCGTAGGTATACGCCACATCAAAAGTGCGCTCGTCATACTCTGCTGGCACCGGGTTAGATGTTGCATCGTTACCTTGGTTGGCACCGGTACCACGTGGCTCGTGATTCTTGGTAAAAGCAGCACTAACATCAAGATAGTTACGGCTATTTAGCTCTAGATTGATATCACCACGCAAGGAATGATCGGTGTAATCATCATCTCGGCTATCTTGCACGATACCGTGATTTACACCATAGGTGATGGAGTAGCTGTCATTGCCATTTTCAGCAATAAACTGCACTTGAGGGTTAATAATAGTTACCCAGGATTCCTTCTCGTTGCCGTCTGTTAAGAAAAGGTTGCTATCGTAACCATTGCTTATACCTAAGGTAGGTACAAGCCGAAAAGGCCCCATATCTACAGCGGCAGGCTCCAGTGCATTAACCGGCAGCGCCATTGCAATAGCTAAGGGCAGTGTGGCGAGCTGAACGCTCTTTTTTCCTAAGATCAGCTTAGCCTTATGGCCAATACAGCCGGTACGCGTCGTCATGACGTCCTCCATGATTATGTCCTTCCTTTTTGCTCCCTAAACCCGCCATTGCGCTCTCTACCGGCTACGCCACAATGACCGAAACAGACCCATTTGTTTATTTGTCGTTATAAAAACACCACGAGCTCAATAAATCAGGATGACTACTTAAGCACAACTAAAAGGACTTAGTTCGTAGTTTGGGGGCAGACTTTATCACACTTTTGGGGTATTTCTAATGCCGCTAGCGCCAAAAAGCATAACATTTCACCAATTAAACGATTTGCGCGCCAATTATTTGACTAACGCTGCCCCATCAACTACATGCAATGCGAGATCTTTGTTTGCACAAAAAATAAGCTTAGCAAGCCACCATGTCAGATATATAACAACGATAAGGCAATAACTCGAAAGTCTTTGCTTGGGCGACATAAAATAGACATGTTAGACTACTACCGTGTGCTGGATGCAAGTGCCAACCAGATAGGAATGCACATCATAAAAATAAGACGCGCGTCTTAAGAGCCAACCCTAAATGTTTGAACGCAAGGGTTTGAGCTGGCTAGGGTGAACGCCAACTCAGTTGGGCGAAGAATGCAAGGGCTGCTGTTATTCGCGTAAATCAAATATGGATATTTAAGGGTCTTTCAAATGCAAAGTAGTACCTCTTTAGTGATCTCAAAACCATTACGTAAAGTGATTATTCCAGTGGCCGGTTTAGGCACCCGTGTGCTACCCGCCAGCAAGGCAATCCCCAAAGAAATGCTGCCCGTTGTTGATAAACCAGTGATTCAGCATGTGGTGGAAGAAGCGGCAGCGGCAGGATTTACCGATATTATTTTGGTGAGCCGTAGTGGCAAAAGCGCCATTGAAGATCACTTTGATGTGCACTATGAGCTGGAAGCTGAGCTTGCCCGCAAAAACAAAGATGCCATTTTAGAGAGCGTGCAAAGTACCTTGCCTGCAGGTGTAAATATTAGCAGCGTGCGCCAAGCAAAAGCCCTTGGCCTAGGGCATGCCGTGCTATGTGCAGCACCGTTGATTGGCGATGAGGATTTTGCGGTGATTTTGCCGGATATGCTTATCCCTACCCCTGTCAAGCAAGAGGCTGATTTAAGCCAAATGGTCGCCGCCTATAAAGCTCACGGCTGTGGTCAAATCATGGTGGAAGCCGTGCCAGAAGATAAGGTAGAGCGCTATGGCATTGTTGATTGCAATGGCGAATCGCCAGCGGCTGGTGAGTGCGCCGACATTATAGGCATGGTAGAAAAACCAAAGCCTGCCGATGCCCCTTCTAATCTCAGCATTAATGGCCGCTATATTTTACCGGCGCGCGTAATGGAGCTATTAGTAGACACCCAACCTGGCGCTGGCAACGAAATACAGCTTACTGATGCCATGGCCAACCTTATAGCCGAAGGCGGTAAGCTAATGGCCTATACCATGCATAGCAAAAGCTACGACTGCGGCAATAAGGCCGGCTTTTTAGAAGCCAATATTGTTTATGGCTTAGAGCACCCGGAAACTAAAGACAGTTTACGCGCTCTATTAGCCAACATAATTTAAAACGGCACAGCCCTTGCGAACTAATTACAAATAAAAACTATGAATACTATTAGCGCAGGCCCTCATTGGCAGGCCTTGCAAGCTCTGGCAGAAAACCAGCGTTTGCAGCCCATTCACCAGTTGTTTAGCGAAAATCCCGAGCGTTTCAGCCAGCTGAGCTTTCGTCTTGGGGCACTATTGGTGGATTTTTCCAAACAACATTATCAGCAAGAGACTATTGATCAGCTGATTGCATTAGCCGAAGAAAGCGAGCTGCCCAATTGGATAGATAAACTCTTTGCAGGTGCCGAAGTCAACCACACCGAAAACCGCCCAGCACTGCATACAGCATTACGCTTACCCGAGGGGCGCGAATGCTTTTTAGATGGGCACAATATCAGTATCGATGTGCAAGAAAATTTAAAGCGCATGGAAGAGCTGGTTAATCATATTCATACCGGTCAGTGGCGCGGCTTTAGCGGCGAAGCAATCAATACCGTTGTGAATATTGGCGTGGGCGGTTCAGATCTTGGGCCACTGATGGCTTGCAACGCACTTGCCGAAACTCCCGCCCGCGATGACAGCAGCCAGCTTGCACAGCAAGCCGCTATTGATGTGCACTTTGTAAGCTCTATGGATGGCAGCCAGCTGGCGGACCTACTAAAGGTGCTTAACCCTGCCCGCACATTGTTTGTAATCGCCTCTAAAAGTTTTACCACTATCGATACCATGGCCAATGCCGCCACCGCAAAAGAGTGGCTATGTAAACATGCCAATTGTAGCGATACTGCTTTAGTAGCTAGGCACTTTATTGGGGTTTCGTCTAAGCCAGAGAAAATGCTGGATTGGGGCATCCCCAAACAAAACCAACTAGAGTTTTGGGAGTGGACTGGCGGACGCTACTCCATGTGGTCGGCCATTGGCTTACTTATCGCCTTAAAGCTAGGCATGAGCACCTTTAAAGATATGCTGGCCGGTGCTCACAATATGGATGAACACTTTCGCCTAACGCCATTAAAAGAAAATATTCCTGTTTTACTCGCATTAACCGGCATCTGGAATATTAATTTTTTAAATATAGGCGCCCATGCCATATTGCCATATGACGGCCGCTTAAAAAACTTGCCAGCTTATTTAGAGCAGCTAGAGATGGAAAGCAATGGCAAAAGCGTAAACCGCCAAGGCGAAACCGTCGATTATAATACCTGTCCTATTTTATGGGGCGAAATTGGCACCAATGCACAGCACGCTTTTTATCAATTGCTGCACCAAGGCACTGAAGCCGTGATGTGTGATTTTATCGTAGCCGCTAAGCGCTACGGCCCAGATGCCAGCCAAGAGCTACGTCACCAACATCAATTAAACCTAGCCAACTGCTTTGCCCAAAGCCGCATTTTAGCCTTGGGCGATAGCGTACTTGAGGATGCCCATACCGCACCTGCCCATAAGCGGTACCAGGGCAACCAGCCTTGCACCACCATCATGCTGAATGAGCTCAGCCCATTCACTTTTGGCCAATTGATCGCCATGTACGAACATAAAGTATTTGTGCAATCGGTTATTTGGGGGATCAACCCCTTCGATCAATGGGGTGTAGAACTTGGCAAACAGGTTGCCACCAATCTGCTCGGGCAACTCGACGGTGAAAACCTAGAAACACTTGATGCCTCTACCGCTGGCTTAATCAAAACAATTAATGGAGATAAGTAGATAAAGAGCTAGATGCAAGATGTGAGATGTAAGACGAAGGCAAACTGAAGAGCCTTGTACTTCCCTCAAACTAGGCACTCACATCTACCGCCTCACCTCTCACATCTTACTTTTTATATATTATGAAAATAGCCATTTGGGGTAATGAATTAATCGCTTGGACAGCGGCCGCCTGTTTTGCCGAAATGGGTAACGAGGTTTTGTTTGTGCCGCATTATAAAGGCGGTAGTGAAAACACTCGCAAAAGCAGCAGCAAAGATGCGCCTGCAAACGTAAAAGAAGAGCCAGGCTTAATTAAGCAATTTGAAGAACAAGAAAATAGTGGCCGCCTACAATTTAGCGACAGTGGCAATGCCAGCGAAGCCATACTGCATCTACTTGCTTTTTTACCTAAGCAAATTGACCTGGCCAACTCTCTATGTGAACTATTAGCCATTGATGAAAGCCGCCAACTGGTGCTCATCAACACCAGTAACTTTGGTATTGGCGCCAGTGACAAGCTGCAGGAACAGTTTAAAGGCCAGCAGCAAATTATGGCATATATTCCCGATCAACTGCCTGCTGGTAGCGCACTTAAAAATTTTAAACAACCGGATCATCTGATCATAGGCTGCCAGCACGATTGGGCGCTAATGCATATTCGCGCCTTATACCGCCCCTTTAGCCAAAACCTAAACAACTGGCTAATAATGAGTGCCAAAGAAGCTGAATATACCAAGTTCGCTATCACCGGCATGTTGGCACTGCGCCTAGCCTATATAAATGACCTAGCAAACTTAGCGGATGAGCTAGATGTCGATATCGATATTATTCGTGAAGCCATGGGCAGCGATGAACGTATTGGCCAGCATTACTTAAACCCAGGCTGCGGCTTTGGCGGTGAACACTTTCCGCAATATATTGAAGGGCTAGCAGGCACTTTAAGCGAAGCGAGAAACTCCAGTTTGCTAAGCACAGTGCTAGAGCAAAATGAAAAGCAAAAAGAGCTTCCCTTCAGAAAGCTGTGGCGCCATTACGATTGTGACCTACAAGGCAAAACCATCAGCATTTGGGGCCTAGCCTTTAAACCCGGCACCGCTAGCATAAGCAATGCACCCAGCTTAAAAATTATCGATGCCCTATTAAACCAAGGCTGCACAGTACAAGTGCACGATCCAATGGCGCTGGAAAATATACAGCAGCATTTCGAGCAGCATATATACCGCAATCAACTACAACTATGCCAACATGAAATGCAAACCCTAGAAAACAGTGACGGCCTACTATTACTCACCGAATGGCCCCAATACTCATCCCCCGATTATCAGGCTATGAGTGAATTGATGAATACTCAACTAATCATCGACGGCCGCAACCTATTCGATAAAGAATTCCTCCAAGAACTAGGCTTCACCTACCAAGGCGTAGGCCGCTAAGTATAAAGCGAGACCGAAAGCGGCAAAGCCCCCCACCCAACGGGGTCAGACCCTCACAGGGTCTGACCCCAAACTCATGCACAATCTAAACGCCAAAGCTGAACTGGGGTCAGAACCCAAGGGTTCTGACCCCTAGCCCCTGCACAATCCAAACGCCCCCCACTCACAACCCCACCACATAGTCTAAGCTTAAAAAATCACCACCAAACAAAAAGCCCAACCATGCCCATAAAAACCATCCACCTCCCCAGCGACAGCCAACAACAGGTCCTAACCCAAGAGCTCGCTCGCTTCCAAAAAATCCCAGGTGCCCTAAACCTAGAGCAACTAGACGGTTACTTCACCGCCCTGCACCTAAGCCCTACAGATTACGACATCGCCGACTGGCTAGAACTAATATGGGGCGGCGGAGACCTACCAGTAGGCGGTCTCTTCTACAGCACCGATGAAATCCAACAGTTCTTCACCACAATGATCCAACACTGGCACAATGTACGCACACGCTTAGAAGAAGATGAGCTATTTATGCCACTCACCTTTATCACCAGAAACGACGCCAGCTACTGGGCACAAGGTTTTTTATTAGGCACAAAGCTCTACGAAAAGACATGGCAAGAATACTGCGAAACAGACGAACAAGGCATAGAAACCACACTACTAGCGCAGGCCTACCTACACCACAAAGACGAAAACCTAAAAACCTATCAAACAGAAGAAGAACATCAAAAGTACACCGCTGATTTAAACCAACAACTAATCATCACCCTAAATCATTTCATAAAAAACTAAACCAAAACAAAAAAAGGGGTCAGAATCCAAGGGTTCTGACCCCACATCGAAGCCGAGATATTTAAGCCTCAACAGAATTCGCCGCCAGGCACTAAATTACAACCACAGCCTACTAAAACTACAAACGCTTAAACTTTTCCTTAATCAACAACCAAGCATACTGAGTATTAGTCATAAGATAACGCTTCCACATACGTCTAGGCTCCTGGAAAACCCTAAAGAGCCACTCCAAACCAGACCGCTGCATCCAAATCGGCGCCCTTTTAACTTTACCAGCCACCACATCAAATGTACCGCCTACACCCATTACTAAATTTACACCAAGCTCTTCACGCCATTTATTAATAAAGTTCTCCTTCTTTGGAGAGGTAATAGCAACAAAGAGTAAATCTGCACCAGAATCTTTTACCGCTTTAACCAAAGACTCCTCGTCATCCCAAAAGTAACCATGGTGGAAGCCCGCAACTTTTAAATTAGGATGCCTTGCATTCATTATAGAAGCTGTCTTCTCAACAACTTCTTGCTGGGCGCCGAGAAAGAAGACAGAATACCCTTCCCGCTCCGCCATTACATTCAATTCTAGAAACAAATCAACGCCCGCAACTCTTTCTTTTACCTCATGTCCTAGAAAGCGAGCCCCCCAAACAACACCCATCCCGTCGATATTTATGATATCGCACTCAGTTACAGAACTAGCCAATTCAGAGTCTTTGCGCATATTCACTAGCTTTGCGACATTTACCACCACATGCTGCGTAAACAAATTATCCTTCAAGCGGCACGCAATGGTTTCGACTGTTTCCATCATGCTACCAGCATCCATTTGGGAACCTAAAAATTCAATCCTTTTCATTTTGCTCAGCCAATTTTCGACAATAATATGAGAATGAGTAATAAACCCAAGCTTGAGTCCAGCGGGTATAGTTAGTTTTGTTCACAAAGTGCTTAGTCTTCTGGTAGACAAATCTTTTTTTGTCCGACATGTACAATTCACTAATAGACCAATTTATAACCTTTTCAGCCATTGAATAGTCGCTTGCTCCTCCACCTACTTTAATGAACGTAATTATTGCCTGAGAAACAGAATGCATATCTAGAGGATAAGGGTTATTGCTATAGTATTTGGCCAGCCCATTTTTCTCGAAGAGCTGATCTTTGTAGTACTCATACCCTTTAGCAATTGCTCCGTCAAACTCCGATGTACCCAAACTAGTCCGCAACATATCCAGAGCTTCAAGATTATAACCTGTATGAAACCCATCTATAAATTGATGATGGTGCCGGCTACCATAAACCCAAGACCCATCGCTTGCCTGTTCCGAAATAGATTGTCTAGCTACAGAAAGAGCTAGCGCACTGTATTTCTCATTTCCAGTCTCATTTGCCACAAATGCAACCCAGGCAGATCCCCAGAGGCTAGCATTATGTACGAATGCTGCCTCTCCTGGAATATAAGCAAAAAATCTCCGACCACCTTCTTCAACGTAAAGAGTCTTTACAATAAAATTCGCCGCATCAAATGATGCATCGATATATTCTTGCCTTTTAAGCTCTGTCCCTATACGGTATAATGCTTGCGCCACGTATATCGTTGTAATCACATTCGGCTTTCCTCTAGGTACAAAGAAAGCTCTAGCATTCCAGTCGAAATGATATCCCCAACAAGCGTGCCCCCACTCTCCTGGATCACTCACTTGGCTAAGCAACCAGTCAGCCAAATATTCACATTCCTTTAGCAGCTGAGGGTCGCTTGAGTGTTTATATTGCTCCAACATTCCCAATATAAACAAAGCAACACCCTTAGGATTACGCTTTTCAGGAACCAGTAATAATCTTCGTAGATTGACGATTGAGCGTTTGTGAAATTGTATCCAAGCTAATCCAAAGATGCCCCGTTTCAAGAAAGGAACAACATTAAAAAATCGGCTATTTAGGCCATCAAAAGGGTCATACCCCCGAAAGCTATTTTCTAACGAAGCTCTAAATATATCGTGAGTCACTCTGGGTATTTGTTCCATATCTAAAATTCCAATGTCGCTAAATCGACATTCAAAGAAACACCAGAAGAGATAGATTCAACCGCCATAATAGTAGCCATACTATTACTCATCAAACAGTCATATGGTACACATTGCTCTCCAGCCTTTAGAGCCTTCAACCAAGCCTTAAGCATATTCGCCTGCCCTTTATCTTGGACGCCCTGCTTAATAGTTTTCACTTTAGAGTCGCCAGAGTAGAGCCGAACTAGCTTAAAGTCGTCAATTTCGGCGCTCAGCCCCCCACCTAAAACCTCAACGCGCTCTTTCGCCATCGACTTTGAGCCATCCGCGCAGTAAATAATATTAGCAACGCTACCACTTTCAAATTTCAAGCTCACAGACACACTATCATTTAAAAGGGCAGACTTTTCTTCTTTTCTAACAGCCATAGCAGAAACCAGAACAGGGTTAGATTTTGCAATGGCAGACGCCAAATCAACAAAGTGACATCCTTCACCAATAATCCTTCCGCCGCCCGTACGAGGGTCCTGAATCCAGTGATCTCGAGGAATTTCACCTGAGTTCACTCTAATATTAATCATCAATGGCGAGTCAATATACTCAAAGTGTTTAAGAACATGCTCGGTTGAAGGAGCAAATCTACGATTAAACCCCACCATCAAAGAAGCACTGGAGCTTTCATACAACCGATGAATTTCGCTTAATTCTTCGATAGACAAACCAAGTGGCTTTTCTACATAAACATGCTTGTCTTTCTTGAAAGCCTCACAAACAGCAACAGCATGAGAGTCATGGCGACTTGCCACAACTACCGCATTTGTATCTCTTTCTAGAAGCTCAACATAGTCTGACACACAAAAATCAAAACCAAACTGTTTCGCTACACTTTGGGCAGTACGACCACTAGCAGTTGCCAGCCCCCTCAGTTCCACATCAACATCTGCTTTCATCGGCGGAAGTAAGCTAGCAGTAGCGTAGTTGCCCGCACCAAAAAATGAAATTCCAATCCTTTCACTGAGAACCGCTTTCTTGCCCAGCTCTATCCTATTCATATTGGAAAATTCGTTCTCGTCTGGCTGATACCTCATCACTATCCCGAGATAAGGTTCTGTTTTCCTCCCTTCGATTAACTGATAAGCCTCTGCAGCCTTATCCACATCAAACCTATGAGTTATTAAAGGCTTAACATCAACACTCCCCTTGGAAACAAGTTCAAGAAAAGCTTGCATATTGCGCTGCTCTGTAAAGCGCACATAACCTAATGGGTAATCATTTCCATTTTCTTCATAGAAGGGGTCATATCGGCCAGGACCATAAGATCTAGAAATAACTACACTGATCTCCTTCTTAAAGTAATCCTCACGCGGAATATCCATGCGAATAGCACCAATCACCACCACTCGCCCTTTTTCACGCGTAACCTGCCCACATAGCTCGATTGGTTGATTGCTAGTGCTACCTGCACAGACTAGAACACCGTCAACCCCATGACCGGCAGTGATACCCTTACAAACCTCATCAATATTTGAGCCTGGATATGCACCTATTGCACCAAAGCCTTCAGCCCGCTTTACAAGCTCTACATCTAAATCAGTGGCGATCACTGTACAACCATTGGAACGCAAAAGCTGTACAGCAATCTGCCCAAGCAACCCTAAACCCAAAACTAAAAAAGTCTCCCCTAATTTGGGATCTGCAAGCCTGAGGCCTTGTAATGCTATTGACCCAACTGTAGCAAAAGAGGCCTCATCGTCAGAGACATTCTTTGGGACTTTCACAGCGAGATTCTTAGGAATCGCGACGTAATCTGCGTGATTTGCATAGCCAGCTCCTCCGCACGCCACTCTGTCTCCCGGCTGAAGTCCCTCCACTAACCCACCGACAGCCACAACTTCACCTGCGCTGCTATAACCCAACGGTGAAGGAGAGTCGAGCCGGGAATTAATAGTCTGAAGCGTTTTCTTGACACCCTCCGTTTTTACTTTATTAATTACTTGCCTTACTAAGTCAGGGCGGGCCTGAGCTTTTTGCAGTAAGTTTTTTTTGCCCATGTCAATTTTAGTTTTTTCCGTGCCAGCGCTAATTACCGACACCCTATTTTTCACTAAAATGAATTTATCCGACAATGTTGGAATCGGAACTTCATCGACTGAGACAACACCAGTTCTGAGAGTTTGGGTTACTTGTTTCATATAGTATTACTTCTATTTTTATTAATTTACACGGGGCGAATTGACTTTTTCTTGAGCTTCATAAATGGTTTCTCAACTGCAAACCATGACAAAATAGCTACTGTTAGTGTTAGCAAGGAAAACCCCAAGAAGGCCATATTTCCAGTGAACTCAATATAGATAAAGAAACTCACAACGGGCATGTGATAGATGTATATCCCGTAAGATATATCATGCCCCGACAGTAATTTTCCACTCAATGTTCTATAGCTAAACGCAAAAGAGAATACAACCAAGCTAAGGATCATAAACAATAACGGCCCTATTTCATTGTGAAGATGAAAACCTGAGTACCCCGTCAGAACTAACGCAGTAAAAACATAAACCAAAAAAACCAGGATAAAACGGCCAGCCAACAAATTATGAAAAAAATCAAACTTCCTCTGAAAAATAACCCCAACTATGAACATATATAGATATGGCAAAAAAGTTTTTTTAAACAACTCTGGATATACTAGAATTTCATTGTGCAGGTAAAAAATTCTATTGAAGACAAGAAAAATAACAGCCGAAAAAATCAACAACAGAAGCGACCACTTATCACTCAATCTAGACAACACAAAAATGTAAACCAACGGGATCAACACATAGAACTGAATTTCTATGTAAACGGTCCACAAGCTACCGTTGGTTTGACCAATTCCATAACCCGCCAAGAAATCAGGGTCGTAAAACTGAAAAACCGTCAACTGCGCTAATAACCAAATCAAAAAATCAGCAACGGGAACGTTGACCTCGCCAAAATATCCAGAACATACGATAGTGACAATGGTCACAAAACTGCAAACGATAAGTGCAGGGAACAACCTTATTACACGACTTCTAACATAAAGACCTAAATCACTATTACTTTCAAATGACCTACTAATTAAAAACCCACTTACGAAAAAGAATACAGGAACTCCCGGAAACAACTCAAGCAACCTAAAACCCCAAGACTCTTGCCCATCTAAGCCAAGGTGAACACAAGCATGATAGACAGCCACCTGAATTGCCGCCACTAGCCTTATTAGGTCAAAATTATTATCTCTAAATTTCAACACCCCACAGGAGTTCATCTGGCCACCTTCTTTTTATAGTTTACACTCGACCCGGCGGATACCAGCATCCCAAAAACTAGCGCTGCCGTCATCATCCAAGGCGGGGATTCCAGTCCCACATTCAATGAAATATTTAACAAAGCAATAACAAAAAACGGAAGAACAAACCGAGCTTGGGGACTGCTGGACACAGCCACTCTGGTAAACCCGGAAAATATAAGATACAAAAACAAAAGGAACCCAGCAGCCCCTAACCGGAAAACAACATTAACTAATGATGAATGCTGTCCCCTAATAAACATTTGATCCAGCACACTAAATTTCCCCTCCCCATCTTGGTAGTACCTATAGGCAGCCTCTATAGAGTCATTAGTAAGCGGAAAGTAAGAAACACCAAACCCACTACCAAACCCCCAATTTCCGATCATTGCGGAATAGTTGTTCCTCCAAGACTCCAATCTCCAATACGTATTTATATCCGATACAAAAACCTCAGAAAAGTATGGCGCCACTGTCACAAACAGCAATACAAATGCTATTACGGAAAGGTAAAGAACGGTACCTAACCTACTTTCGACCTTGAACTTAACTATAAGAAAATACGCCAGCATCAAAATAGCGCTCATGATGCCAGTAGCAGAATTAAACATAGATCCATAACCCGTCATCTTTTGAATCAGGGCAAACATCAATACTCCAATAATGGCGCTCCCCCTTAAAGACTTGAACGAAACTACGTAAAAATAGAACATGGACACAAAAAACCAAAGAATCCCTTTCTCTAGGTAAAAGGTGTATCCGTTATTTTCTCTAAAAACGACATCACCAAATAGAGCCGCTAGGACCACATCCAAACATAGGAAAACAAATAGGCCAATTAAAAAGGCTTTCGCTAGCGCTATACTAGGTGTTGCTAGATAGCATCTATAAGCAGCAACCCCTACCAGCAAATAGACTGGAAAGAGCAATACAAAGTATCCTTGCCGGAAAATATATCGCTCATTAAACAAATACCCTTCGGTCCACCCTCCAAATGCTAATGAAAAAAGCACATACACCAATCCCAGCATTGAAAATAGGAAATACCCCAATATTCCCGACAACCCATATTTTACGATTTGGATAATAGATACGTAGATTGCCAGTAAAGAGACAGATGCAAAAACACTCATCCCCCGCATAAACTGGGGAAAAAACATTGAAAAGACTAAAGCCAGCAGAATCAACTTCAATACAGAATTGACCCTAAGATTTATCACCATGTTCTTACCTGAGAAACGCTAGACATTCGATCGAGAGCTTTCCAATAAAGAAATACGGATCGCATTAAGGAGAACATGAAATAAGCTACTATTAGCATGAAAATATGAATCCCCTCTCGTGCTAGAAGGTAAAAAATAGTGGTCGAAATCGCTGAGAATATAAATGTAATAACACTCCACTTGAACGTCACCACCACCTCCTCAGAGGCCAAAAAATAATCTGTTACTGGTATAGCAACAGCCACAGAAACTAGCAAGAGCAGCAACGCTATCAATATGTAAATCGAAGAATCTAATTTTAGCAATTGAATGTCCATGAATTGATAGAAGCCTGCCACTACCCCTCCAATCACCACAGAAAGAACAAAAACAGAAATACTATTTATTCTAAGGTATCTATTAAATGTTTTGACCACCCCATATTCTGCAGAAAAAGCCCTAGCTAACCTAGGGAGGAACACAGAGCTAATTCCCCGAGGGGCCAAATTTAACAAGAACAAGTATGATATAGATACACCAAGCAATGCAGAGTAGTCAGATCCAAATTTAGCATTCACTACAAAAGGTAACGACAATAGCGGGGCGCTTTGAATAAAATTACTCACCGCCACCTGAAATGATTTAAGCTGATCAAAACATCTCAGCACACTGAACTTAATATCAAAATCCATATTTCTTAGAAACAAGATTACCGACGTAAAATAGCTTAGGCACAAGCAAACAAGGGGCGTCATGGAAAACGAGAAAGCTATAAAAACAAGTATAGATAGAATATCTACCAGCACAATTTCTAAAAACTTACCTTCAACTATTTTTTTGTGCCGAAGGAGCTGATAATACATCAGCATAAACGTGACTAAAATTGCCCCTTTTATATCAAAAACCATCCCCCAACAATCTAAAAGCAGTAAGCCAAAGCAGAATACCGAACAGTAAAGAGTACTGGTTAGAAATAACTGAAACTGAAACTCCCCACAGTCACCCTTCAATTTTGGCGTTCTCGTCATAACCAAACCCGCCCATCCAACCATAGTGAAGCTTGCTAAAACCTGCAGTAAAGAAAAGTCGCTAGCAAACTTACCCAGCTCTTCAACAGACATAGAGTTCTGGACAACCAAAAAGACTATAAGCTTATGAAGTCCCGGCAAACCAGTAGCGATTCCAACTATCAACTTTCTTGTGATTACTCTACTATCCAAATTCATCTCGCATAACTTACACATCAACAATCTTACAAGGTCTCATTTTTATACCGACAATCTGTATATGTTGAAATAAAACGGAGTTTTTCACAGCCATGAACACTACAGTTCACTCGACAACATTAAAATTTTGGATATACTCAATATTAAATAATTCCTCGACTATCGATTACCACCTTTGTAGAAAATAGTGATTTATCAGCTGTTTTAAATTCCTTGTGATCAACCAATACGACTACAACGTTAGCTATTTCTAGAGCAGCCTCCAACCCTATCAAAGGGATTTCTGCATTAGTCAATGAATCTGGCATCTCATGAGCCAAGATATTCGGCTCTACCGCTATTACCTGGCCCACTTTACGCTCTATTAATGATTCGACAATTTGTACAGCTGGGCTTTCGCGTAAATCATCAATATCTGCTTTAAAAGCCAATCCTAGACATGCAACAACGGGGCTCTTAAACTGATCTGCGGCTTCAGAAATCTTGTCGATTACATATACAGGTTTAGAATCATTTGTATGACGAGCCTGCCTTATAATATTGGCCTCTTCTGGACAGCTATCAACGATGAACCATGGGTCAACTGCTATACAATGTCCTCCGACACCTGGACCAGGGTTTAATATGTTGACACGGGGATGGCGATTGGCTATTCGTATCAACTCCCACACATTGATTTTCAACTTGTCACTAATCACTGATAACTCATTTGCGAATGCTATATTTACATCCCTGAAAGCGTTTTCAGTTAACTTTGCCATTTCTGCTGTGCGAGCATTTGAAATTATGCAATCTGCCTTAACAAATATTTTGTATAACTCTACCGCCCGCTCACTGCAGGCTTCTGACATACCTCCGATCACCCGATCATTTGAAACGAGTTCCTGCAAGACATACCCAGGCAATACTCTTTCGGGGCAATGCGCTATTTTTACATCTGCGGAGTTACCTGCATCTTGGGGAAAACTTAAATCCGGTCTTGCTGTTTTTAACCAATCAGCTAATTTTTCTGTCGTACCCACGGGGGAGGTGCTTTCAAGGATAACTAGATTCCCCTTTTCCAACACTGGCGCTATGGATTTCGCGGCTGCTTCGATATAGCTTAGATCTGGTTCATGATTATTACCTTTAAAGGGCGTCGGAACTGCCACCATAAATGCATGCGCAGGCTCAGGGGTATTTGTTGCCCTGAGCTTGCCAGTAGCAACCGCAGCACGCACCACAATATCTAAGTCAGGCTCAACTATATGAACCTCCCCATTGTTTATGGTGGCAACCGTTTTTTCACTGACGTCTACCCCAACTACATTTAACCCACGTGAGGCCAAGATCGCTGCTGTGGGAAGACCAATATAACCAAGCCCGATAACGGATACTGTTTCAAATTTCATATGTTGACTACTTGTTTTTCTTCTGGTTTTAGTGAGTTTGAAATTCTTGAACAAGCAAACCCATCCCCATATGGATTTGCCGCCTTAGCCATATCCTTGTAACTTGATGCAGATTCCATCAACCCACTGACCGCGTTTACTATTCTTGCTACATTTGTTCCTACCAGCCTAACGGTTCCTGCATCTACAGCCTCGGGACGCTCGGTATTTTCTCTCATCACTAAAACAGGTTTACCTAGCGACGGAGCCTCTTCCTGAACCCCCCCCGAATCTGTCAATATTAAGTAGGATTTATTCATCAAGTACACAAAGGGAAGGTAATCAAGCGGCTTAATTAGATGTACATTCTCAAACCTACTCAGAAGTCGGTTAACAGGCTCCTGTACATTTGGATTTAAATGGACTGGATATACTATTTGAGCATCAGGGTATTTTTTCGCTATCGTACTTATAGCCTCACATATCCTCTCGAAACCGCCGCCAAACGATTCCCTTCTATGGCCAGTAACAAGAATAAGTTTTTTGTTTTCGTTCAAAAAACCAAAACACTCTGCAGCCGTATTACTGAGCTCCTTATCCGTTTCCATTCGAGCGACCACCCACTGCAAGGCATCGATCACTGTATTTCCAGTTACCAAAATATTTGCTTCTGGTATTCCCTCAGCTAGAAGGTTCTGCTTTGACTTTTCTGTTGGGCAAAAATGATATGATGCGATTGCACCAGTGAGTTTTCTGTTCATTTCTTCTGGCCAGGGCGAGTAGATATTCCCTGTGCGCAATCCCGCCTCTACATGACCTACTGGTATTTGCTCGTAGTAAGCTGCCAAACTCGCAGCAAAGGTGGTAGATGTATCACCATGTACTAGTACAACATCTGGCTTACAGTCACGTAGCACTTCTCTCATTCCTAAAAGAATTTTAGAGCTAATGTCATATAGATCTTGCCCAGGCGCCATAATATTTAAATCATAATCTGGCGTAAGCTCAAACAAGCTCAACACTTGATCCAACATCTCTCTGTGCTGGGCCGTTACACACAACACACTTTCGAAATTTGGATTTTCTTCTAGGGCACGGACCAGTGGCGCCATCTTTATTGCCTCTGGTCGAGTGCCAAATACAGTTAAAATTTTCATTAAAGATCCCTCTACTTAGTAGATATCCTTCGCAAAAAGCGTAAACGGCGTCTTAACCAATATCTTCATATCCAGCCACAGCGACCAGTTATTGATATAAGCCATATCGAACTCCACACGCTTTTCCATTTTATCTAGTGTTTCTGTTTCGCCACGGCAGCCGCTCACTTGGGCCAAGCCTGTAATGCCTGGCTTAATTCTGTGGCGGGCTAAATAGCGGTTAATTTTTTTGCTGTAAAAATGATTGTGGGCTACTGCGTGTGGGCGCGGGCCCACTAGGCTCATGCGGCCTTGCAACACATTTATTAATTGCGGTAGCTCATCGATAGAGGTACGGCGAATAAATTTACCTATGGGGGTTACTCTATCGTCGTTTTTGGTGGCTTGCTTTACTTCTCCGCTCGCTTCATCGTGTTGGCGCATGCTGCGGAACTTCCACACTTCAATAATGCTGCCATCCCAGCCGTGGCGCTGCTGCTTAAAAATTACTGGGCCTTTCGAGCTTAGCTTTACCATTGCCGCAATGGTAAGCATGATGGGCGACAGCGCAATTAGTGCCAGTAACGCGATGCTTCTATCCATTAAATCTTTTAGCACGGTGGACAGGCGCGAGCTGGTTAGGGGACTTTCATTTAGTGATATAAGTGGTACGCCGCCTACCTCACGTACGGAGTGGTTTACTAGGTTTAGGGCAGAGATATCGGGTGCCCAGATGATGTCTACATTGGCATCCATCAGCTCGATGTTTAGTTTGCTTACCTGTTGGGATAGCAGCATGGGTAGGGCTATGTAGATACGTTTTATGCCACAGGCTTCTACGATTTTTATTAGCGAGCTGATGTGGTTTATTTCTGTGTAGGCTGCTAGTTCTTCTAGTTTTTGTTTTTGGGCTTGGTTTTTGTTGTGGTTTACCACTAGGGATAGGCGGTTTGTAAAGCTTTCTGGGGCCGCGTGATTTTTGGTGGCTTCGACTTTGGGGTCAGATCCCGTGGGATCTGACCCCGGGGTTTGTGGCGTTGCTTCGCTCGCCCGAAATTCTGTGAAGGCGGGTTTGTTTAGGTAGGTGCTGCTTAGCTTGCCGATGATTGGGACGTTGGCTAGTTTGCGGTTTAGGCGTACGTTGAATAGGCGCTTGCGCTTTTGGGCGAATACATCGAGTGTTTTTTCTTCACCTAGCTCTTGTGCGGCGGCGTATTCGCTTTCAGCTACACTGATTTGTAACCCTGGCTGCAAATCCGGCTCGCCTTCTACTTTTATTGTGGCCACTACATTATCGCGCACCCATGGGTTGCGGTTTAGGCTGTTTACCAATTGCTGGGCGATTGCTCCGCTACCAATAACCAATGTGGGTATAGAGTGGGAATGGTGAGCGCGATACATACGCGTTAAATAATGGAAAGTAAAGTAAGCGGCTATTTGGCCTGCCCATGCTGCTGCAAACCACATTAATAAAACTTCGCGCGAATAGGTGGCGCTGGTTTTGGTGATAAAACCCAGCACTGCCAACAAGGCAACCGTTGTAGCCCAAGCAATACTAATGCGCAGTACACTATTAAAGTGCCCTGTCGATCGGCGGTGTATACCTTGGCTGCTATATACAAAGGCAATGGCAAATGCACTGAGTACGGCCAGCACACGATAATCGGAGCTGATAGCACCCATCTTTATATAGGCAAGCGCACACAAGCTCGCAACTACCCAAGCGATATCGCAGGCCAGTTGTAAAAACGCCACTAGGTTTTGATTGTTTTTCAGCAGGCGCCGGCCTTGAGGCACATCTACCCCAGCTTGGGGCAAGATCGCTTGTTGAATGGCGGCAGGGTTTACCGTGGCGCCAAATGCAGGATCGCCTAGCCCTGCCTGCTGTATGCTGTTTTTGCTATATGCTCGCCAGCCATATTGCTGGCGCGATTTCCTTGTGACTCCATGTTCCGCTCCAAGCGTTGTCACATTCCTATTAATCCGTTACATCCTGGATTTATGTCAGCCGTCTGTGCAGCCTTTTACATCTACCTACTTCTTTTGCTTATAACTTACCGATCTTGTAACTGTCCGTTTTTATAAATGCTGGCATATATAAAAACAGGCAAAAAAATGCGTAAAACATGAGTGCTTATGGTCTTTTCTGCACTCTTGTTTCGCTCTTGTTTCTTTATATGGTTTGGGGGCTTTGTTTGCCGAAGGCTTGCTCTTATTCTTTCGCTAGAGCTAATAGCTTCGACTGATTGGAATAGTTGGTTGGCTTTGTGCTGTTTTATACAGCTATTTACCGCAGCGTTATGTCAGTAAATCACCCTCCCGGTGTACCTCTTACCGACCGCTGCTTGTAAAGCCAACCTTGCAGTATTTGATGTCCCTTTAGCGGCCTATGCTTGTGGCGCGCTAATCCACCCTTCACTGCGAGAACACCCTATTTCCCTTGGCCTTTTCCAAACTCCGTTTTAGAAATCTCCCTGGTTCTTTATGTTGAACCTAATAAATTTGATCCAAAATACTTAGCTGGCTGAATATTATCTTGCCACTATGTAATTTTTTTTACGGATTTAATTTTATTACTTTTTAACTATAAATCCTTAATAATTGGCGAGCAGTCTAAGTAATTAAGTTGATGTGAGCAACATTATTAATGTGAGCTGAATCACGCTTTTGTGGTTTTTGGTGTTTTAAGCGACAAAATGTCGATGGTCGGCTGGACAAAGAAGTTTTTATAATATCTAGGTATTTCAAGCTGATTTTCTAATAACCAAATTTATGTTAAATCGACACCAGTAGTTCATAAGGCCATATGTTTAATAAACCGAGATTACGTTGCTTTCTTAATTAAGGGGTCAGTTTTTGTAATTCTCATTCTTAATGCCCAAGATTTATTGTCGCCTATTGTCGCTTTATCAGCCCAAGTGTTTACCTTTTAAGTTTTGTTTTGTTACTATTTACGTAGGGTTTAACCGCGCTATCTATTTTGATTTGCTGGTAAGGGAATCACGCTGGTCTTCTTGGGTGTAATAAAGATGGCGTAGCTAGCATTCGCGGTGACCATTTTTTAAATGACATTGCTTTTACACACTCACCGGTGAATAGCTAAGGAGAGACTATGAGCCCGAAAACTCTATCTGCTCTGCTGTTATCAGCAGCAGCAACATTTGGCCTACCAGCCCAAGCCAGTATTACTGACGATTTGAACGCGAATATGAGCATTAAAGACGCTCTTATTAAAAACGTTCAGAATAGTGAGAAGACTCAAGAAGTTATTGAGGAAGCGCTTAAGGTTTTATGCCCTGAACTTGCGACCGATAACAGCTGTTTAGCGGGCGCAAATCTACTAAAAGCTGCTCGTGATGAGAAGTTATTACCAGAAGGTACTGATCTTACTCAGTTGGCACTTTTAACTGGCCTTAACCCTGATTTAGTATCGCAAGCTTCGGCTGCTGGTGGCGGTGCACCTGGTGCTGGTGGCGGCGGTGGCGGTACTGCTGGTGGCGGTAGCTCCTTCGGCGGCGCTGGCTTTGGTAGCGGTGCTGGCGGCGGCGGCGGTAACCAAGCCAGCCCACAGTAAGCTTTAACACCTAAGTTTGTATTTTTAACAGCACCCTAGTGGTGCTGTTTTATTTTGTGCCTAGCATTTATGAATACTTACCTTTCTAGTGAGGGTTCGCGCCCTGCTGATCATCGTTTTTTTATTGGCTTTTTGGCAATCTTAATTTGGCTACCCTTACCGCTGGCTAGCAATCGTGTTTGGTCTGAAGGCCTATTTATTATTGCGGCGCTGTTACTGGCTGCAATGTATGGCCTGTGGTTTATTCGCCAAAAGGCAGAGGCCAGCCATGTGTTTAATAAAACCAAAGCGGTCTTGCTGCTTTTAGCATTGCCTTTGGTTTGGCAGCTTTATCAAGTTTTTGCCTTGCCACTTATTGATCATTTTAGCCAGCTGCAGGCTTTGTTTTTAAGTGTTGCTTACGCCACCCTGTTTATTCTTAGCTTGCAGTTAATAGATAGTAAAGAGCGTATACGCCTTACTGCTACTGTGCTGGTGGCTAGTGCTTTGTTTCAAGCCCTGTATGGCAGCTTTATGAATTTAACAGGCGTGGAATATTTATTCTTTGTGCCTAAGGATTCTTATTTTGGTGTGAATACTGGCACCTTTGTAAACCGCAATAGCCAGGCAGGTTATTTGGTTATGTGCTGCGCAATTGGTATTGGCTTGATGATTTCTACTCTAGCAAGCACACCAGCTAAAAGTATTCGCGAGCATGGCCGACGTTGGATGCAAGCTATTTTAAGCCGCAAAATAGTTTTGCGCTTAAGCTTGGTGATGATTGTTGCTGGCTTGGTGATGACCCATTCGCGCATGGGTAATACTTCGTTTTTTGCAAGCTTGATGATTATTAGCCCACTGGCTTTGATTCTTGGGCGTTTTAATAAGCGAGTGAAGAATAAAGGATCTTGGAAAGGCTTGTTTGTGTTGCTCGCAAGCTTGGTGATTATTGATATTGCAGTGGTGGGTACTTTTTTTGGGGTGGATAAAGTTGCGCAGCGTTTGGAAGCTACCTCAGTAGATAAGGAAAGCCGAGATGATATTGTTGCTGATGCGGCGCCTTTGTTGGGGGAAGCGCTTTATAAGGGGCATGGGGTTAGTACTTTTTATACCACCTTTCCTGAGTTTAGGAGTTATGAGAGTGGTGCGGGTTTTTATGACTTAGCGCATAATGATTATCTGCAGTTTGTTAGTGAGTTTGGCTTGATTGGTTTTTCGCCGTTACTGTTGCTTTGTATGGTGGTTTTTTATTTGGGCTTGGCAACGCTGCTTCGGCGTGGGGATCGATTGTTGCGTGGTATGGGCTTTGGTGTGGCCATGGCGGTTTTGGCGATGGGGATGCACGCTACGGTTGATTTTAATTTGCAGATGCCGGCGAATGCTGGGACGTTTATGGTGGTGTTGGCGCTGGGGTTGATTGTTTATTATTTTCCGAACCAGGGGAAGAGGAAGCGTCGGGGCTTGAGTTAGGACTTTTGGTGTTTGATGGGGGGTTGGGGGTTTTAGATCTCGGCTTCGATTTGGGGTCAGAACCCTTGGGTTCTGACCCCGGGTTGGGTTTGGGCACTTTGCTTGGGGATTTGGGATCCCGGCTTCGAGGTGGGGTCAGAACCCTTGGGTTCTGACCCCGGGTGGTTTTGACCCCGTTTTGGTTTAGTTCTTTTTACTGCGGCCGAAGGCGGTTACGGCGCAGCGGTGCGAGAGTAGATCTACGGTGCGGATGTTGTAGCTGCCGCCGCTAGCTTCTAGGGTAGTTACCATTTCGTGGCTATTTGGTTCTTGCCCTACTTTGTAAATTTTCTCTTGGTTTAGCGGGTAGCGTACTGGGTCGCCTTCGGCCATGCCTACTAGCAAATCAGCTTCGCAACGCACTTTTGCACGGGTGATATCTGGCTCGCCCTGTAATGCGAAGCGCATGGTTAGCTCGCAACCTTTTACTTCTTTGTCGTCTGTGCGGCGACAGGCTAGTAGCTCTTTTTCTAGGGTTAGAAGAACGGGCTGGCCTGTTGGGTTTGATTGTCTTTTTCTTGTGCTTCGTGGTTTGGTTTGTTCGGGTTCTGCAGGGGCTGCGCTGCCGGCTAGGCGATCTTTAAAACTTGGCAAAGCGGGCGTTGGCAGCTCGGTTTTTGCGCTTTGTTTTTGCATGGGGTGGGTGCTGGCGAAGCTATCTGGGTTTTCTTCTGGCCATGGGGTGTCGTTAGCGGGCTGGTTGGGCTTCGCTTTTGCTTTTGTGCTTGCTGTTGTTTGGGTGCCGGTATTAGGGTCAGAACCGATTGGGTTCTGACCCTGGGTTTGGGCTGCTGCTGTTTTTGTGCTTGCTGCGGTTTGGGTGCCGGGTTTAGGGTCAGAACCGTTTAGGTTCTGACCCTGGGTGTTGCTTAGCTTGGTGGCGGGTTTGGGGTCAGAACCCTTGGGGTTCTGACCCCGGTTTGGGAGGCCACGTTTAGTTTTTGCTAGGGCGTTGATGGTGGCCCAGTCTTTTTTTAGAAAGTGGGCCGCTACCCAACCGTGTAGGCGTTTGCCATCGTTGTTTGGATCTATGGTGGTTATTCTGGCCCAGCCATTTTCTTTGTTATACACCATTACCGGGTGCTCAAATGGTATGGCGCTTAGACGGATGTGTTTGGTACTGGGGCCGCTGCGTACTTTTAAGGATTTTATTTTTACTTGATGTGGTACAGCTTCCCCTACGGGGTTGGGTTGTACTAGCTCGGTAAATTCTGCAGCGTTTGTTTTTTTATTTCTTTTTGGGCGATTAGAGACCGGGTCTACTTTTATATAACGTGATGACATCCAACCGGTGCGCTGCTGCTTGCCCTTGGGTAGGTTCTTATTGATAAAGCTGACTTCTGTCCATTCGCCTTGCACACGCAAGCGAGTGACTACGTGACCTTTGTTTAGCTGGCTAATGCCTGGATAATCTGAGCCCGGGCCTTGGCGAACTTTGACGAAGTTGGCGGTGATTACGCCGTATTCTGCGGCTTGGGCTTTTGGGGTTGTTAGTGGGGTGGTTAGTAGGGTGACTAGGGTTAGTGCCAGTAGGTAGAATGGGGGCAGACCCCATGGGGGTCTGACCCCGGTGGTGTATTTGGGCTGGTCTTTTGTTTTTGCTGGCATTTTGTTCCCTTGCCTTGTTTTGGTTTTTTGGCTTCGAGGTGGGGTCAGACCCTATAAGGGTCTGACCCCGTGCTCGGCGTCCGCTTTGCTTGCCTTTTATTCTTTTGTTCTGCCGTAGTCGTCTTGTAGGCGTACGATATCGTCTTCACCTAGGTACGAGCCGGATTGTACTTCGATCATTTCTAGAGGGATCATGCCCGGGTTTTCTAAGCAGTGTACTACACCGATTGGGATGTAGGTGGATTCGTTTTCGCTGAGTAGCAGCGTGTTGTCGCCATTGGTTACCTTGGCGGTGCCGCTGACAACTATCCAATGCTCGGCGCGGTGGTGATGTTTTTGCAAGCTAAGTTTTGCACCTGGGTTTACGGTAATACGTTTTACTTGGTAGCGCTCGCCTGCGTCGATGGAATCGTATTTACCCCATGGGCGATACACTTCGCGGTGCTGTACATGTTCGCTGCGGCCTTCTTTTTTTAGTGTGCTTACGATATCTTTTACTTCTTGCACTCGGCTGCGATCAGCAACTAGTACAGCATCTTTGGTATCAACGATGACTAAGTCATCTACACCGATAGTGGCGATTAGTTTTTCTTGGGCGATAACAAAGTTATTGTGACTGTCTTTATCAATCACATCGCCTTGGTGAACATTGCCATCAGCATCTTTTTCTTTGATATCCCATAGGGCCGACCAACTGCCAACATCGCTCCAACCAGCATCTAGTGGTAATACTACCGCTTGATCGGTTTTTTCCATTACTGCGTAATCGACGGAATCATCTGGGCAGGCTTCGAAGGCTGCTTTGTTAATTCTTAAGAAGTCTAAATCAGCAGCAAGGTTTTGCGAAGCTTGTTCGCAGGCTTGGTAGATGTCTGGGCGATATTCTTTTAGCTCTTCTAGATAGCGATCAGCGCGGAATAGGAACATACCGCTATTCCATAAGTATTCACCGCTGGCTAGGTAGCTTTCTGCGGTGGCTAAATCGGGTTTTTCCACGAAGGCATCTACTTTAAAGGCATCGGCCTGAGCTTCGCCTTGGCGAATATAACCATAACCTGTAGCGGGGCTATCGGGTACGATGCCGAAGGTGACTAGCTTGCCATCGCGGGCAATGGGCAAAGCCTGTTGTACGACACGTTGGAACTCTTGAGTGTTTTCTATAACGTGATCGGCCGCCAATACCAACAAAAGCTGACTGCCCTCGCCTTTCTGTTGTGCCCGAAAAGCAGCCAAAGCAATAGCCGGGGCGGTGTTGCGGCCTATGGGCTCTAACAAGATTTCTGCTTTGGTATCTAACTGGCGTAAGTGCTCGGCAACCAAAAAGCGGTGTTCTTCGTTGGTGATAATGGTGGTTTGGTGATCGGCCAAGCCCTCAAGGCGCTGTACGGTTTCTTGCAGCATACTGCTGTCGCTATTGAGGTTTAAGAACTGCTTCGGATAGGCCGTGCGGGACATAGGCCACATCCGAGTACCCGAGCCACCAGCCATGATGACGATATTCAGATCTGCAGACATTTTTCAATCCTTTGTTTTATGTTGGTTGTTTAATGGACTTTCGCTATTCCTTACACACTGTTAGCGAGTTACTGCGTCCTGCATAGCACTGTAGAGGTTAGGCCTCTTTTATTGCTGTTTAATTTAACATTTCATGGGCTAAAGCCCAATGACTGAAATTGATCAATTTTGGTGGCTAGATTGGAGGTAAGAAGGGGTCAGAACCCACGGGTTCTGACCCCGGGTGTGTGCGTGATGGCTGTGGCTTTGCTGCATTCCATGGAGGGACTTTAGGTTCGTTTTAGTACTGGCTTTGAATTTTAGATCTCGGCTTCGACGTGGGGTCAGATCCCTTGGGATCTGACCCCGGTGTTAGGTGGTTTGGATTGATTGGATTTGTTTGGGGTTTAACGCTTCTTGGAAGAGGTTTTGGTAGGTGTTTTGCTTTTGTTCTTTGGTAATTCCTAGCGAGTCGTATATGGAATGCGCTTTGGTAAGATTGTCACTTTTGCCAAATGCATTGCAGTTGTAGCTAGACCATTTGTATTGACTTGGGTGATTCACTAAGCCGGCACGGACTGGGTTTAGCTCTATGTAACGATAAGCACACAACAAATAGCTGTCGTGAGTGATTTGTTTTGAGCGGTAGCGGCCTTGCCAGAGGGTACCGCTGCGTTGGTATTTTTTGTTGTAGTAGTTGCTGTAAGCGATGCTTAAGGTTTGCATCATTTTTGAGGGGCTTGTTGAATGCTCTGCTGTGCATAGTAAGTGGATGTGATTGCTCATTAGTACCCAGGCGTGGATGTTTACTTTGTAATGGCCAGATTTTGTTCTTAGTAGGTTTAGGTATTTGAGGTGGTCTTGTTCGTCGTGGAAGACTTGTTGACGATTGCAGCCGCGCTGGACGATGTGGAGGGGAATACCTGGGGTTGTTTGGCGGGGCTGTCTTGGCATTTTGGGCTTACCTTTGGGACTTGGTATTGAGCCTTTAGATCTCGGCTTCGATATGGGGTCAGATCCCTTGGGATCTGACCCCGGTGTGTTTTGGGTACTGGGGTTCTGCTTAATTGGGTTTTATTGTGGTACTTTTGGTTGGTGTTTTAGCGTAAATCTTAGCGTTTTAAATCACGGCTTCGATGTGGGGTCAGATCCCGAGGGATCTGACCCCGTTTTGGTTTTAGGTTTTGATTTCGGCTTTTTGTTTGGCTAGGCCATATTTTATGAAGGCGAAGTTGATGGTTTTGTAGGGGAAGATTGCTTTGCTTTTGTCTGTGCATTGAATGACATGCAGTGGGATTATTTGGGGTCTTTGTTTGCTAGGCATGGTGTTGTTCTCTTTTTTGGGTTTGTTTTAGTTTGGTGGTTTGTGGAGTGGTGGGTATCAGCCAAGTGGGTGGTTTGGGGGATTGGGCTTGGGTAGTTTGGTTTATGGCGTTGTGTTTTTGGTGAGGGTTTTTGGGGTGGTTGTAGATTCAGGATCTTGGCTTCGAAGTGGGGTCAGATCCCTTGGGATCTGACCCCGTGTGTGTGGGCACTTGGGTTCTGCCTCTACTGTTTTTAATGGTGGAGGTTTGGGTGGCGTTTTGGGGATAGGTTGTGCGCTTTGGGATCTCGGCTTCGAAATGGGGTCAGATCCCTTGGGATCTGACCCCGCTGTTTTCTAGCGGGCATAAAAAAACCAGGCCGGGGCCTGGTTTGGAAGGTGTTAAAGAGAGAGAAAATCTTTAATCGTTTTGCTGTTGTTCTAGCTAACCATTAGGACAAGCTAGAACAACTATCTACTTCGCTAACTAGAGTAATAAGCGGCGGATGTCGCTTAGTGTGGCTACTAGGTGAGTGAAGAAGCGGCCGCAATCGGCGCCGTTGATGGCGCGGTGATCGTAGCTGAGTGACAGCGGTAGCATTTGTCTTGGCTGGAACTCTTTGCCATCCCACACTGGCTGGATAGAAGCTTTTGACACTCCCATGATCGCCACTTCAGGCGCATTGACGATCGGGGTAAAACCTTTACCGCCCATGGCACCCAAGCTCGAAATAGTAAAGCAAGCGCCCTGCATATCTTTTGGCATTAATTTGCCATCGCGGGCTTTACCAATTAGCTCGTTTACTTCATCAGCAATTTGCCACAAGCCTTTTTTATCCACATCGCGTAATACCGGCACCAATAAACCTCGCGGTGTATCGGCCGCAATACCAATATGCACATAATCTTTGCGTACGATGTTTTCGCCATCGCTATGCAAGGAAACATTAAAGCTTGGCTCGGCGCGCAAGGTAGCGGCTACGGCTTTAATTAAAAACGGTAGCGGTGTTAATTTGCTGCCACGCTTTTCAGCTTCGGCTTTCATGCCCTTACGGAAAGCTTCTAGCTCGGTGATATCGGCATCGTCAAACTGCGTTACATGGGGAACATTCAACCAGTTACGGCTCATGTTCTGGGCAGTAATTTTCGCAATTTTGCTAAGCGGCTCAATCGTTACCGGGCCAAACTGGCTGTGATCAACGTGAGGGATTTCTGGAATACCCGCACCGGAAGACAACTTGCCAGATTTAACATCTTCGATAATAGTCTTAGCGTGATTGCGAACATCTTCTTTGCTTAGGCGTCCGCGTGGGCCACTGGCTTTTATTTCAGAAAGCTCTACACCTAATTGACGTGCTAGCTGGCGCACTGCAGGGCCTGCATAGAATGCCGTTTCAGGGCCAGGCTCAATAGTGGCTACTGTTGCTGGCGGCGGTGCTAGCTTTGCTTCGCCGGAGCTTTCTGCAGCGGGTGCTGGCGCAGCCGTGGCTGGTTCGGCTTTAGTAGGGGCAGCCGCTGTAGGCGCCGCAGCCACTACAGCCTTAATGCGACCAATGCTCTGACCTTTGTTTACCTTGCCACCTTCGCTAACATCTAAAGATACGATGGTGCCAGCATGCTCAACAGGAATCTCCATCGAGGCTTTATCGGTTTCCAATACGATAATGGAATCGCCTTCGGCAACTTCATCACCGACTGCTACGCAAACTTCAATAACATCGACATCTTCTGCGCCACCAAGATCGGGCACAATGATATCAATTTCAGTTTCTGTTGCAGCGGCTTCGGCAGCTGGTTCTGCAACTTTCTCTTCGGCTTTCTTTACAACAACGGCCTCTTCAACGGCTGGTGTTTCTACAGCAGGCTCCACCACCTCTTCGGCAGGCGTCACTTCAGAAGCAGCCACTTCGATATCAACTAAGGCATCGCCTTCATTTAATTTACCACCTTCAATGACATGCACAGCGGTTACTTTACCGGCTTTGGTGCATGGCACTTCCATGGTGGCTTTATCGGTTTCTAGTACTACGATAGATTGCTCAAGCTCTAGCTCGTCACCTACCGCAACACAAACCTCAATTACTTCTACGTCGCTGGCTCCGCCCAAGTCAGGTACGGATAAAGTTTCAATACTCATATCCACACCTCCTTAAACTAAGCACGGGTCGACTTTATTAGGGTCGATGCCGTATTTCTTAATCGCTTTGGAAACCAACTTGATGTCCAACTCGCCACGATCAGCTAATGATTTAAGTGCAGCTACCGTTACAAAATAACGATCCACTTCAAAGAAGTGACGCAACTTCGCACGCGTATCACTGCGACCAAAACCTTCGGTACCCAGTACTTTGTAATCACCAGGAATATAGCCACGCAATTGCTCGGCATAAGTTTTTAGGTAATCGGTTGCGACTATAACCGGGCCCTGACGATCTTTAAGCTGCTGAGTTAAGTACGGTAACTTAGGCTCTTCTTCAGGGTGCAACATGTTCCAGCGCTCAGCCGCTTGACCATCACGGGTTAGTTCGTTGATGCTGGTTAAGCTCCAGATATCGGCTTCTATACCGAAGTCATCTTTTAGCAATACCGCTGCTTCGCGAACTTCACCTAAGATAGAACCCGCACCCATTAACTGTACGCGTGGTTTTTGTTTTTTACCTTTTGGCAACTTACCTTCACTTAATAGATAGCCACCTTTGATGATGCCTTCTTCGGCACCTACTGGCATATCTGGGTGAACGTAGTTTTCGTTCATGGTGGTGATGTAGTAGAAGCAGTTTTCTTTATCAGTAAACATGCGCTTCAAGCCATCTTGAATAATGACCGCCAATTCAAAAGAGTAAGCCGGATCATAACTCTTACAGTTTGGAATGGTGTTCGCCAATACATGGGAGTGACCATCCTGGTGCTGCAAGCCTTCACCGTTTAGGGTTGTACGGCCAGCGGTGGCACCAATTAAGAAACCGCGCGCTTGTGAATCACCAGCTGCCCATGCCAAGTCACCAATACGTTGGAAACCAAACATGGAATAGAAAACGTAGAACGGCACCATTGGGCAGTTACTATTGCTGTAGGCGGTTGCTGCTGCAATCCAGCCCGACATCGCACCGGCTTCGTTAATACCTTCTTCAAGGATCTGACCTTTTTTGTCTTCCTTGTAGTACATGATCTGATCGTGATCGTGCGGGGTATATTTTTGGCCGGCCGAAGAGTAAATGCCTAACTGACGGAACATACCCTCCATACCAAAGGTACGAGCTTCATCAGGAACAATCGGTACGACGCGCTCGCCCATATTTTTATCTTTCACAAGCGAAGACAAAATACGAACAAAGGCCATGGTGGTCGAGATCTGACGTTCGCCAGTGCCTTTTAGCTGCGCTTTAAAGGCATCCAAACTTGGAATATCCAAACCTTCAAAAGTCGGGCGACGCTTCGGAAGCTGGCCACCCAATTCTTCACGACGCTTGCGCATGTACACCATCTCTGGTGAATCTGGCGCTGGGCGATAGTAAGGAACGTGTTTTAGTTCTTCATCGGAAATTGGAATACCAAAGCGATCGCGGAAACGCTTCAAGCTGTCGATATCCAATTTTTTCACCGAGTGGGTTTCGTTCGCCGCTTCACCGGCAGCACCCATACCGTAACCTTTTACGGTTTGCGCCAAAATTACCGTTGGCTGACCTTTGTGCTCTACCGCTTGCTTATAAGCTGCGTACACTTTAAATGGATCGTGGCCACCGCGGTTAAGGTTCATAATGTCGTCGTCCGACAAATCTTTTACCAGCTCTAGCAGCTCTGGGTATTTACCAAAGAAATGCTCGCGAGTGTATGCGCCACCGTTGGCTTTGTAGTTTTGCAACTCACCGTCGCAAACTTCATCCATACGCTTTTGCAACAAGCCCGAGGTATCTTTTTCCAGCAACTGATCCCAGAGGCGACCCCAAACAACTTTGATCACGTTCCAGCCAGCACCACGGAAGACACCTTCCAGCTCTTGAATAATTTTACCGTTACCACGCACTGGGCCATCTAGACGCTGCAGGTTACAGTTGATCACGAAGATTAAGTTTTCTAACTTCTCGCGACCTGCTAGGGAAATTGCACCTAGAGATTCTGGCTCATCGGTTTCACCGTCACCCAAGAAAGCCCAAACCTTACGATTGCCACGTGGTGATAAATCACGGGCCGATAGATAACGCATAATATGCGCTTGGTAAATCGCTTGGATCGGGCCTAGGCCCATAGATACGGTTGGGAACTGCCAGTAATCCGGCATCAACCATGGGTGCGGGTAAGACGATAAGCCAGTGCCATCTACTTCACGGCGGAAGTTGTCCAGCTGATCTTCGTTGAACCGCCCTTCCAAATAAGAGCGCGCATACATACCTGGCGCCGAGTGGCCCTGGAAGTAAATAAGATCGCCCTCTTCTTCGCCGTCACCGCCGTGGAAGAAGTAGTTAAAGCCTACATCATATAAGGTAGCCGCCGATGCAAATGAAGAGATGTGACCGCCTAGGCCCTCATCATTATCGTTTGCACGCATAACCATCGCCATCGCATTCCAGCGAATCAAAGAGCGAATGCGACGCTCCATAAACAAATCGCCCGGCATGCGTTTTTCTTTGGCGGGCGATATGGTATTGCGATAAGGGGTTACGATGGCGTGAGGCAATTTAACGTCGTGCTCGCCGGCACGTTCGGCGAGCTGCCGTAATAAGAATGCGGCACGATCTTTACCGCCATGACGAATTACGGAATGCAAAGCATCCAGCCACTCTTTGGTTTCGAGGGCATCGATATCTTCTTGCATCTAGGTCTCCCTTGGCCTTTTGGGCAATATATGTCGAGGTGAACTGAGTATAGGCAATAATTTAATCGTTGCTTGGTGAATTATGCAGCGAATAGCCTAAAATCTGGCACACAAACTTGGTTTTTTGTGCGCTCAGCAAATTTAATGTAGCAATACTACAAAAATCGGACGATTTTTTAAAGATTAGACAACATATCTGAACAAAACTGTCCAAAAAACCTGCAGCCTCGTCCAGAAAGGCCAAGACTGCCATGTAAACAAACTACAAGACTACTCTTCTAGCTGTTCTGCCTGTTCGGCATTGGCCACCGGCCAGGCATTCAATACGGCTTTGATCAAGGTGGCTAATGGGATGGCGAAGAAGACGCCCCAGAAGCCCCAAATGCCACCAAATACCAGCACCGCCAAGATAATCGCTACCGGGTGCAAGTTTACGGCCTCAGAAAATAGCAAAGGCACTAAGGCGTTGCCATCAAGGGCTTGGATAACACCGTAGGCGATCATCAGGTAATAGAACTCGCTGCTCCAGCCCCACTGTAAAAAACCAATCATCGCTACTGGCAGAGTGATCACTGCAGCACCTATATAAGGCACCAATACCGATAGGCCCACCCCCACGGCAAGCAATAGGGCATAGTTCAAACCCAGGAACTGGAAGCAAACAAAGCTTACCCCACCCACGATCAAAATCTCGATCACTTTACCGCGTACGTAATTGGCCACTTGGATATTCATCTCATGCCAAATGCGGCTCATAACCGGGCGTTTACGGGGCAGGAATGAAGACATCCAAGCACGAATTTCACCGGCATCTTTTAAGAAGAAAAACACCAAAATAGGTACCAGTACCAAATACACCAGAACAGCGATAAGTACAGGGGCCTTAGCCAGCGAGAAAGATAAGACGCTCTGCCCTAAACCACCTAACTTGCTGCCCATAGCGGCAACTATCTGGGATACCTGCTCTTCACTGATGAACTGCGGGTATTTTTCTGGCAGCGCCAACATGATCTTTTGCCAATCAGCCAACATACCCGGCACCTCAGAGAACAAGGTAGCCGTCTGGTGCCAGATCAGCGGAAACAGTACAAAAATGCCGGTTAGCAGTAAGCCAACTAGCAACAAAAAGGCGATATTAACTGCCATGATATGCGGCAAGCCCCAGGCGGTTAGGCGCTGCACCACCCCTTGTAGCAAGAAGGCGATAATCAAGCTGGCAATCATTGGGGCCAAGATGCCCCCCATGGTAACCACAACCACTAGGCCCAAGCCTAAGATAATAAGTAGCAATACCGCCTCTTCGCTGGCTAAATATCGCTCCATCCAATTTTGAAAAATACGAATCATAAGCTTCTCATAACACTCCTAGCGCTTTTGCCATAAGGCCAGCCCTAGGATTTTTGAATCACATAACAATAGTCATCGCCCTGCTGTTCGGCCAGTAGCAATTGATGGCCAGCAATATCGGCAAAGGCTTTAATATCACGCATTGAGCCTGGGTCGGTGGCAAGCAAACCTAAGGACTGGCCTACGCTAAGATTGTTCAGAGCCAACTTCATTTTAAGTAGTGGCATGGGGCAATCTAAGCCTCTGGCATCCACTTCGGTGCTTAATTCGGTAAACTCTGAATAAGCCACGCTTATCGACTCCAATATAAAAGGTACGCTGTTATATCAAGCATTATCCCCTATGGACACTCTTTTTTCATTGATTTAGAAACGCGAACTTTTCTTAGCAGTGTCACTCTAGGATAGATGTTATAGTCGATAACCAGTTTTTGCGCGGTTATTTGTGATTATATTAGGACTACATTGTGAGCACAGCAGAACTACATTGGAACTACAATGTGGCTGTTTTGTAATTACAGCCGCGAACCAGCGATAAGAGAGTATTATGGGTATATCCAGCAAGCCACTGGCCTGCCTAACACTAAGCTTAAGTTTAGCTTTAGCCGCTAGCCCTTTAAGCGCTCAGAAAAAAGAAATTAAGCTGCCGAGTTTAGGAGATGCCGCATCGGGTATCGTTTCGCCACAGCAGGAATATAAGCTTGGCCAAGCTTGGGCTCGTTCATTTAGGGCCCAGGTTCCCACCTCTATTGACGCTCAACTGGCCGATTACACTGAAAAGCTGATGAGTAAGCTGGCTGAGCACAGCGAGCTGCACCATAAGCAGTTAGATATCATTATGGTGGATAACCCCACCTTGAACGCTTTTGCGGTTCCTGGTGGTGTAGTTGGTGTACACACGGGTTTGTTTAGTTATGCTCAAAGTGAAGGGCAATTAGGCGCGGTTTTGGCCCATGAATTGGCTCACCTTAGTCAGCGACATTTTGCCCGAGGCGTGGAGCAACAGCAGCGCAATACTTTGCCTATGTTAGCGGCATTGATGACCAGTTTGGTGTTAGCCGCTACTACAAGTGGCGATGCTGGTTTGGCGGCACTTTCGGCCACTCAAGCTGCGGCTATTGATGCTAAGTTGCGCTTTAGCCGTCAAAACGAGCAGGAAGCCGATCGCATTGGTATTCAAACTATGGCGGCGGCTGGCCTAGATCCTTATCAAGCCCCGGCGATGTTTGAGCAGATGCTTAAGGCCACTCAGTTTAGTCGTCGCCCCCCGGAGTTTTTGCTTACTCACCCGGTGACGGAGAAGCGTGTTGCGGATACTCGTAACCGCGCCCGTCGCTATGTAGAACGCCCTTTGCCTCCTTCGCTTGATTTTCATTTGATGCGCTCGCGAGTCAGGCTGGCTCTTGCCGAAACACCCAGCAGGGCGGCTAAGTCTTTTACCAGTGAACTGGAAGGCCACAGTCTTTTGCCGGAAGCCAGCCGCTATGGCTTGCTACTTGCGCTTATCGATATGAAGGAGATTAAGCAGGCCCAGGAGCAGTTGGATATTCTGCTAGAAAATAATCCTGAGCATATAAGCTACTTGATTGCCAAGGCCGATTTGATGGCCGCTAATGGTAATTATGATGGTGCGCTGATGGATTTGCGTTTGGCGCTTAAGAAGAATCCGCACAATCATCCTATTACAGTTCGCTTAGCGGAGCTGTATATGGAATCTGGGCAGTACCATCGTGGTGAGCAGTTGTTGGTTAAGCATTCACGTCAGCGGCCGCACGATACTTATGTGTGGTATTTGTTGGCGGAGATTCATGGTCTGACTGGGGATATTTTGAATCTTCATCAGGCGCGTGCAGAATATTTTGTGTTGAATGGTATTTACGATAAGGCTTTGCATCAGCTTAAGTTGGCTCAAAAGATGGCGCGTGGTAATTATCGTTTGAGTACGATTTTGGAAGAGAAGATTCGGCAGGTTTATAACATGATTGAGGATCAGCGGGGCTGATAAATTTAAAGACTTGCGAGCCGAAATTTCGAGAACTTGACTCTCAAGTCTTTTATAAATTCAAACTAATAATGTGGCGGGCGCTCTTGGGTCACTGTGCCCGGAGCAGCTTGCTCTACCGCGTATTGCATATCATCAATCTTTTTGGCCAGGTGGCTCAGCTGTAATTGCAGAGCTGCAATTTCTTTATCCTGCTGGGCCACTACATCATTGAGCTGGGCAATGGTATCTTCGCTGTAAACTTGCCTTGCTTCCAGCTCAGCTAATCGCTCGGCTTGCGACTCTAGCGCCGTTTGTTCATTGCCACTCATGTTGTTCACCTTCAAATATAAAACGCTCGCTATTATAGCGGCTGCAAGAACTCGATTACAGGCATTGATAAGCTGCTTCGATTAATCGAATAGCACGCGGGTCAATCAGTAAGCTTTGCCCCATATCTCGGGTGGTGTAAGAAAAGGCGATATCGTATTTAGGGTCGGCAAAACCTAAGCAGCCACCGGCACCCGGGTGGCCAAAACCTTCACGGCCAAAGCGACATTCATCACGCTCATCGCTCAACATAAAACCAAGGCCAAAAGACAGCGGGGTTTTTAACACGCGATCACAGTCGCTATGGCTATGCTGCTGCCTAAGGGCCAGTAGCGATTCTTCGCTTAATAGACGACCTGGCTCCAATAAAGCCTGATAGAAGGTGGCCATGCTACGTGCGTTACTGGTAGCGTTACCGCCAGGTATTTGCGCTTGACGCCAGGCTTGGGAGTTAGTGCCTACCATGATAGACATGGGGTTGGTAAAAGCTTTTTGGGTTACGCCGCCCGGCTCGTCTTTAAAAATGCCCATTAACTTGGCGGCATCTTTCGGCACATGGGCTGGCGCCAAGCCTCGAACATCGGCCAGCAGAGCTTGTTGATCTTCAGGCAAGCCAAAGCCCGCACGGATAGCTAGCGGCTCTGAGATATCTTTTTGTACCACATCATTGAAGCGCTCAGCCGAAGCAAGGCGACGACTAATCTCGCCCCCTAACCAACCAAACAGCATGGGTGAATAACCCTGATCTTGGCCCGGCTCCCACCAAGGCTGATCTTGAGCGATAGCTGCTGTTGCTTGCTGCCAGTCATAGATGCTTTCATCGGCCATAGTTTGGGTGAATGCACTGTAGCCAGAGCGGTGGCTTAAGACGTGCTTTATGGTAACGGCGGAGTTTTCAAACTCGGGCCAGATTTCTTGCAATGGCGTATCTAGGCTTAGGCCGGTGCGCTCAAGCTGTTGCAATACGGTAACCGCGACCAAAGCTTTACCAGCCGAGAAGATGTTTACGCAGGTATCTTGCTGCCAGTCTTGCTGATCTTTTTTATCCTGTTTGCCGCCCCATAGATCGGCCTGTAATTCGCCGCGATAATAGACCGCCAGCGCCGCGCCGGTATCACCATGTTGATTAAAGCTTTGGGCAAATGCCTCCGCCAATGGGGCAAACTGACCACTAAAATTACCAGCAACTTCAACCATCTCGATACCTTTTATATTCTCTTTATGCGCTCGTTACGCGTTATTTATGTTATGCGCTATGTCTATTGTTTGGTGTATATCTCTAGCTTGAATTATTCCACAGGCCTCTGCGGCTGTTAACCCAAAAGATACGGTTTAGGTGGTCATCAACTGTTCATATTTCCATCACAGTGCAGTCATATTCCCAAAGCATGCTGCCAGCTAATAAATGGAAGTCAAGCAACAAAAAAGGGCCCGCAATATGTCCATTAATAAACATAGCCCCAGCATGAACCCGGTACAGTGGCGCACTCTGTGGATCTCGGATGTCCACCTTGGTACTAAGGATTGCAAGGCTGAGTTACTTAATAATTTTTTAAAGCATCACCAGGCGGAGCAGCTGTATTTGGTGGGAGATATCTTGGACGGCTGGCGTATGCAAAATGGCGTTTACTGGCAGCGCTCTTTCACTCGTTTGATTCGCCGTATTTTGAAGCTCTCTAAACAGGGCGTGCCAATTCACTATATCACCGGCAACCATGATGAGTTCCTACGTAAGTACGCCAATAACGCTTTGGACAATATCCGTTTGGTTAATCGCTGTGTGCACACGACGAAGGATGGCCGTCGTTTATTGGTCATTCACGGCGATCAATTTGATGGTGTGGCCCGCGCTACTCGCTGGTTAAAGTTTATCGGTGATAAGGGCTACGATTTATTGATGTTTCTTAATCGCTGTTATAACCGCTGGCGTGAAAAGTCGGGCCTTGGTTATTGGTCGTTGGCGAGCTTTTTGAAATCACGCATTAAGCGCGCAAAAACCTATATTGAGGAATATGAGAACGGTGTGGCTTATGCAGCCGGTCGCCAGGGTTACGATGGGGTTGTCTGTGGTCATATCCACCATGCGGCCCATAAAACCATTAATGGTATTGAGTACTACAATACCGGTGATTGGGTGGAATCCTGCACGGCTTTGGCGGAAGATCATCAGGGGCAAATACATTTACTGCATTGGCCGGAGATGAAGAGTTTGGGTGGTAGTGATGACGCAAAGGAAATATCAGAGCAGGCCAGCGCAGCATAGCTAACCCTAAAAAATGTACAAGGAATTCTATCTGAGTATGCACAGGCCAGACCGATTGCCGTAGCTAGGGGTTGCTATGCCAGGGACACAAAAAGCTGGGTGGATTCGCGCCATCCAGGCGCTCAGCCTTCGGCCAAGCCCAAAATCAATCCAATTGATTTGGTCATCCAAGTTCGCCTTCTCCTCTAAGTCGAAGACGCCCTGGCATAGCAACCCCTAGCTACGACACTCTGCATTCGTTATCTTTTAGAGAATAATAGAGCCCGTATTCAATATTCTGAGTGAAATGCTTTACCCGGGTGGCGGTAACTCATGCCCGCAAGCTTTACAGTGCTTCGAATCATGCTCATGTCCAGCCTTACCACACTCTTCACAAAAGCGATGATCGCGGTGAGTTTGAATCTCCCGAGATAGCTCGGCCGTTAGAATGCCCGTCGGCACCGCGATAATGGAATAACCCGTCAGCATTACAAAACCAGCCACCATCTGCCCCGCCGTTGTTTGTGGGGTGATATCACCGTAGCCTACTGTGGTAATGGTAACGATACACCAGTAGATGCTCTTTGGAATCGACGTGAAACCGTGGGCCGGGCCTTCGACGACGTACATCAGAGAACCGAACATCATTGCCAGCACCAGCACTGTCGCAAAGAAAACAAAGATCTTTTGTCGTGATGCCAGTAGCGCCCGAATAAGAACATTGGCTTCAGATAGATAATTAGCTAATTTGAGAACTCGGAAAATCCGTAAAACACGCAGGATACGAATCATCAATAGATAAGTAGCATCACCACTGATCAGTGATAAATACATCGGTAGAATAGAGAGCAAATCGACAATGCCGTAAAAACTACTGACATAGGCCCAACGACTTTTGGCGCAGTATAGGCGTGCCACATATTCAACCGTAAAGATCGCAGTAAAGGCCCACTCCAAGCCCCAGAATACCTCTCGATAGGCCTCACCAATCCAGCTTACCGAATCCAGCATAACCACCAGCACGCTGAGCAGGATTACATAGATCAGTACAATATCGAAGGTTTTACCTTCCGGGCTGACTGTACCAAAGATAATACGGCGCAGCTTTAGCTTTAAACTGTCGGCCGCTGGCTCTTGCTTGTCATCGACTTGATTTGCCCCAGACACCATTTGTTCCCTTCTAGCAATAAGCTGCTCATTCTACCCAAACTCTGGTGTATCAGCCAAACCAGCCTAAGGCAGCTCTGAATAATGCAGATTAGCTCAGGCCTCCGCTGAGCAAAACCTGCATTATTCAGAGCTGCCCTAAAGCTATGAATTGCCATAGGGAATTCATACAATAGGGCTTTTTATAAGGAACACGCTGTGCCTTTAAACCTCAAAGCACTGCAATGCCCGCACTGCCAACATAAGCTCAGTAAAGCCGAGCAGGCCGATAAGCAGTGGCGTAAGCAATTGCTAGCCCGCGAGCCGGTAAGTTGCCCTAATTGTGGCGGCTCTAGCAAGTTACCAGAACAAGCTGAAAAGCTGATCTCGGTTGGGGTGTTATGCTGCCTGATTATTGCGCCACTGTTGGCCTATTGGCGAGATAGCGCAATGCCAGCTTTATCATTGTTTGCCCTCGGTATAGCCATGATAGTGATGGGTGCCGCTCAACAGCAGCTGCAAGCTTGTGACCACAGCCAAAATCAGAAAGAAGATCATCATGAGTAAAAATTCCCGCCTCGTTTATTCCACCGATCAAGGTCGCGTGAAAGAAGAAAAAGAAGTTGCTAACGCACCTGAGGGTGATGGCATTGTTCGCATCATGCGTGAAACCAAAGGTCGCAAGGGCAAAGGCGTTACCTTGATCACCGGTTTACAAATGGAAGCGGCGGAGCTTAAAAAGTTAGCCAAACGCTTGAAGCAACTTTGTGGCACTGGCGGCAGTGTGAAAGATTTTGTGATTGAGATTCAAGGTGATCAGCGTGAAGTCATTAAGGCCGAGTTAGAAAAACAAGGTCACACGGTTAAGCTGGCCGGCGGATAAAACACAATGATGAAACTGCTTCGCGAGCAGAAAAAACTGCCCTACTTATTTTCTCTTGCTTGCGGTGCAAGCCTACCTTTGGCAATGGCTCCCTTTGATATCTGGCCCATTGCCATTATCGCTTTAAGCCTATGGTTCCGCCTGTTGCTTGATAAACAGCATTCGCTGGGTTGGCACAGCTTCTTTTTTGGTAGCGGCTTGTTTGGCATCGGCGCCTCGTGGGTGTATACCAGCATTCATGATTTTGGGCTGTCATCTGCGCCCTTAGCTGGGGCTTTAACCGGAATATTTGTTCTCGCCTTAGCGTTTTTGTTCTGTATACCTTTTACTATTTTTCAACGTATCGTAGAAAAATTTAGCTCCGCAGCTCCGCGTGATGCCAGCTTTGTATTGGCGCTAGCCGCGGTATACGTTTTAGGCGAATGGAGCCGTAGCTGGTTGTTTACTGGTTTTCCTTGGCTATATGTGGGTTACAGCCAGATCACAACGCCACTTGCCGGCTGGGCGCCTATCGGGGGTGTTTTCTTATTAGACTTTGCTTTGGCGCTTTCGGCCGCAGCACTGGCCTTAGGTTTAGCGAAGCAAGGCTTAAGCCGCAAAGCGAAGTACCTAGTGTTGGCACTGCTGCCTTGGTTGACGGGCTTAGCCCTGCAAACCCTGCAATGGGCCGCTCCCCAGGGCGATAAGATTAAAGTGGCGATGATTCAAGCCAATATTCCTCAAGAGTTAAAGTGGAAGCCGCACTTTCTGCAAACCACCATTGATCGTTACCTAAGCTTAAGTGATGAGCTCTGGGAAGACAGCGATTGGCTTATTTGGCCAGAGGCCGCTATTCCACAGCCGCTACATCGAGCAAAAACCGTATACGATTTTGTAGAAGAGCGCGCGAAAGCTAGTAAAACCTTATTTATTACGGGCAGCCTAGTGCGTGAGAATGGCCGCTATCATAACTCCGCTGTGGCACTTGGCATGGGTGATGGCGCCTACCACAAGCGCAAGCTTGTGCCCTTTGGGGAATATGTGCCTTTAGAGGAATGGCTGCGCGGCACGATTAGCTTTTTTAACCTGCCTACCTCGATTATTAAACCGGGCCCAGAAAATTACAGCCGTTTAAATAATCATTTGCAAGCAGGCACTCAGCTTACGCCATTAATTTGTTATGAGATTGTGTACCCAGAGTTGGCACGCGCGAAAGATAATGAACACCCAGTTTTGATTACCCTCAGCAACGATGCCTGGTTTGGTAAATCAATTGGGCCTTTGCAGCATATGCAGATAGCGCAAATGCGTGCACTAGAGAATCAACGCTTTTTATTAAGGGCGACCAATACGGGTATTACCGCAATCGTCGGCCCCAATGGAAGGATCATTAAGCAAGCCGAACAATTTAAGCAAACTTACCTCAGCGGCGAGATCTATCAAATGCAAGGCAGCACACCTTTTGCACGTTTCGGCAATTTATTTGCCTTGCTGTGCTGCTTGCTATCGCTGGCTTTGTTTGGCCTAAAGCAGTGGCGTTTAGACCGCTTGGCGTAACTCGCCTTGAGGAATCACTTCCAGCAATTTCGAAACATGATCAAGCTCGATTTGGCTCAACATTTTCATCGAATAGCTGACTGGTTTTTCGCCAGATAACTTCAAGGAAAAACGCCCCAGAATCGGCCCGCTGGTTGGAGAAAAGACATAGCGATAGAATTCGCAGTCACTCGCCTGCAGCTCGAACTTATCTAATAGTTGCTGGATATAGGTCAAGCTATTGGCAGCAATTGCCTGTTGACCATGACGGTTGTGCTCGGCCATAAATACCATTTTGTGGCCATGGTTATCGTACAAGCTAACTCGTATTGTAGCTGCTTGCTCCGTTCGATCTAAGAGCTCAACATCCTCCAAATTTGGAAGAATATCTGCTTTCACTTATCGTCCCCCTAGACAAAAAGCCTTGTACCCAATTTCTTTTAGCCATTTTGCATACACTTTTAAAGTGCTGTTATTCTGCGCTTTTAAAAGCTGTGGCTTTATATTGTGGTTTTAGTTTTATGGCATTCTATTAGTTTAAAGGCTTACTACATTACCCCAAAGCCAATAAACAACGGCCTCTACCCGCATTCTGACCCGATCAAGCGACAACAAAACTCAAAGGACATTGCACTAAATGAAATTTTTATCGTCTAATGCAATGGCGGATATAACCGCATGTTACTTACTAACGCCAAACTTAACAAGAGCTGAACAGGATAATCCATGGCCATCTATCGTCGCCTTATACTTCTTATCGGCATTGTGCTGCTCAGTGCTTGCAGCAGCCAATATGCATATCGATTAGCCGATTGGTGGCTGGAAAACCAAATCGAAGAGTACCTCGACTTAAACCGCGAGCAGCAGCAGAAGCTGGCAGAAGCCATTGATGACTGGCATGTTTGGCACCAGCAAGAAGAGCTACCGCGCTACCAAGAATTACTGGCAAGCCTGCAGCAAAACCTAGAACAAGGTGAAATCTCTCCCGAGCAAACTCTGAAGCTTGAAGAAGAGGCTCAATCAGCCTGGAAGCGCCTGTTGAATAAAGGCGGCCCCTTACTAGCCGAGCTCACTTTGGATCAGGATGACAAGCAAAGGCAGCAACTATATAAACAGATCGAGGAAAACAATGAGGAACTTAGCGAAAAATTCAACGATCGTAGCGCCGAAGAGCGCCGTGAGCGCGGTCGTAAAGGTATGGAGAAGCAAGCCAAAGAGTATCTAGGCAAGCTCAGTTCAGAACAAAAAGCCAGAATTAAGCAGTGGTCGGAGGAGTTTCAACTGGGCGCCGAAATCGAACTGACTGAGCGCTTGCGCTGGCAAGAGCAATTTAGGGCTGTCTTAGAAGCGCCAAGAGATGAACATAGCCAAGCAAAATTAATGGCCTTATTTGATAACCCTAGGGAAAATTGGACCGAAGAAAAGCGCCAATTAACAGATATCAATCGTCCCTTACAACGCCAGCTATTTAGCGATCTATTAAAGTTGAGCAGCGACAAGCAAAAAACGCGCTTGCTGAAAAAACTGAATAAATATCAAAAGTTACTGGAGAAAATGGCCCAGCAAAAACTCTAAACTTAAACTGGGTTTTGGGCTTCAATAGCGGCCCAAATATAGGTGAAGCAGTCTTCAGCATAATCCGACAGCTGATCTGCTTTGCCTTCATACAGACACCAGCTGATCACACGGTTAATACCACCCGCGATCATTTCTGAAATAACATCATCGCGCAAATCACCCCTTACCAAGCCCTGCTCCAAAGCTAGGCGATATACATCACGACCAATTTGACGGTGCTGAAAATGCGCAGGCGACGCACTTTGCAGCCAATAGGCGATAGGGATATTCAAGAAGACCATACGTGCGACTTCTGGCCTTTGCTGATAAAAGCCCAAAATCACATCAACTTGAGCACGAACCTTGTCACGGATGGATACAGCTTGCTCTACTTTCTCAGCGGTGAGATCCGCCAGATCCTGCAAATCTTGCTCTACACAGGCCGCCAGTAGCTGTTCTTTATTGCCAAAGTACTTATAGACAGTTTTCGGGCTAACCTTCGCTTGAGTGCAAATATCGCGAATACCCACCTCATGGAACAAGCCCTGAGAAAACAAGCTAACCAATACTGTGCGTAGCTTTTCAAGAGCAGCCGGAGAGATTAAACGCTTGTCCGCATTCTCTTGCTCTGTGTTTGCTACTTGGCTCTCGCTCATTTTGTACCTTTTAACCTTTGGCCTTCATACGTTTTATGAACTTACTGGTGTTCCGGGGAAATACCAACAAACTTCTCGTTGACGTAATCTCGCAACTCATCGGCTTCAGCCTCATAGTTACCTTGGCTGTAGTAGCTTTTATCAATCACGATTCGCTTTCCGGGGCCATCAAAGCCAATCACAACTACAGGAACCTCGCAGCGATGGGCAATGCGAATAAAGCCTGTTTTCCACTTATCCACCTTTGAGCGTGTGCCTTCGGGAGTAATGGCTACCCAACATTTATCATGCTCGGCATAGTAGCTAGCCACCTGCTCTACCACACCACCAGCTGCGGAACGATCGGTAGGAATACCGCCTAACCACCTCCAGGTACCCGCCATAGGCCAGAAAAAAGCTTCTTTTTTCATTAGGTAAGAGATTTTTACGCCCAGGCCCATAATGGCTGGCATGGCAACTACGAAATCCCAATTAGAAGTGTGCGGCGCTAGTGCCACCATGATTTTCTTTTCATTGGGCAAGGTGCCCTCAAGAGTCCAACCAAACATACGCAATAAGCACCGGCCTAACCAACGGCTAAAGGTGTTACCTAGGCGGGGCATATTCTCGGGGGCTTCAGTTTTAATCGGTCCCATTACTTCACCTACTTACTCTTCACAGTCACAGCTATTTTATTATTAGTGTTCTCGGGTTGAGCGGAATACTACCTCAGGGTAGCGCTCTTCGCTCAAGGATAGATTAACCCTTGTAGGTGCCAAATACGTTAAGTGACCACCACCATCGAGCGCTAAATTGTCTGAACATTTGCGCTTAAATTCTTCAAACTTTTTATCGTCTTCTGATTCAACCCAGCGCGCGGTATTCACATTTACCGATTCGTAAATAGCATCTACCTTGTATTCATCTTTTAAGCGATAGGCTACCACTTCAAACTGCAGAACCCCCACCGCACCGACAATAATGTCATTGGAGTTTAGCGGGAAAAATACCTGGGTAGAACCTTCTTCCGATAGCTGCTGCAAACCCTTTTGAAGCTGCTTGGTTCTTAGAGGGTCTTTCAATCGAATACGGCGAAACATCTCCGGCGCAAAGTGTGGGATACCGGTGAACTTCAGCACCTCACCTTCTGTGAAAGTATCACCGATTTGAATGGTACCGTGATTGTGCAGGCCGATAATATCACCCGAGGTAGCTTCTTCTAATAGCTCACGCTCACCAGCTTTAAAACTAACAGCATCGGCAATTTTTACATCTTTGCCCAATCGCACATGGCGCATTTTCATGCCCTTGGTATATTTGCCAGAGCAGATACGCATAAAAGCAATACGATCTCGGTGCTTTGGATCCATATTGGCCTGAATTTTAAAGACAAAACCACTGAACTTTTCCTCAACCGGATCAACTTCACGGGTTTCAGTATTGCGAGCCAATGGCGCTGGTGCCCATTCAACAAAGTCATCCAGCATTTCACGCACACCAAAGTTGGCCAGTGCGGTACCAAAGAAAACCGGAGTTAACTTACCCGCCAAGAAAGCGTCTTGATCCCATTCATGGCTAGCGCCACGTACCAACTCAATTTCTTCTAGGTAATCTTCGTAATAAACACCCAACAGCTCTTTAGCTTCGTCCGATTCAATACCCTCAATGCGTACATCATCGGTTAACACGTAGTTCTTGCCTTGTTCAAAGACATGAATGGTATCGGTGTAAAGGTTATAAACCCCTTTAAACTCTTTACCCATGCCAATTGGCCAGTTGATCGGAGCGGCTTCGATTTTTAGAACTTCTTCGACTTCGTCCAATAGCTCGATAGGGTCGCGGATATCACGGTCCATCTTGTTTACAAAACCAACGATTGGAGTATCGCGTAAACGACACACATTCATCAGCTTAATGGTGCGATCTTCCACACCCTTGGCGCCATCGATGACCATCAAGGCTGAATCCACAGCTGTTAGGGTTCGGTAGGTATCTTCAGAGAAGTCTTCGTGACCTGGGGTGTCCAGCAGGTTGACCATACGTCCACGATAAGGAAACTGCATAACCGATGAGGTTACCGAGATACCACGCTCCTGCTCCATGCCCATCCAGTCGGAGGTGGCATGACGATCGGCCTTTTTGCCTTTAACCGAGCCCGCCACCTGAATTAACTGACCTAAAAGCAGTAGCTTTTCAGTAATGGTGGTTTTACCCGCATCGGGGTGAGAAATAATGGCAAAGCTACGGCGCTGCTGGATAGCTTCGGTAGTTTCAGTGGTCATCAATAAGGCTCTCGGCTACTGTCGATCCCGCAGGGGATAAAAAACCGTGCATTATAACGGCTTGGCGCCAAAACCCCAGCAAATTGCGACCACTAAGCGGATTAGCAAGCACTATATTGATCTAAACCGCTACCAAAGCGGATCCGGCACCCCCTCTAAATTAGTACGCCTCACAAGAGACGACTCAGGCCTTAAAACTAATAAATTGGTACGAATTTGCTAAGCGGCGACTCCGGCTACCCGATCCCTGCGCTAAACTAATGCCGTTCACACTCATTGAGAAGTAGGGAAGTAAAGCGCCAAGCCGCCGTTAACACAATGCGAGAGGCTGATTGCGCACGATATGCCTATTATAAAAATAGCAAAGGCATTAAGGGGATAGCGGTGCAGGAACACTTTGAGATTAACGGCCAAATTCATAGTGGCCGTTACTGCAATATATATCGGGCTATCCGTCGCTCCGATGGCATCCCTGTGATCTTAAAAACTTGCCATGTGGAACATCAACAGCGCCACTTTGAACAATTGCAAAGTGAGTACCAACTATCACAAAAGCTCAGAAGCCGGCGCTCTGTAAGACCCATTGATATCCACAATCTTAGCAATCAGCTAGTTGTCGTTTATCGCGATGACGCACTATCTCCACTAAGCGAACACACCCCTGCTACAGGTTTGCAACTAGGTCGTTTTTTACGTATTGCCCAAGAGATTTGTAAGGCCCTGTTTGAGCTTCACAGCCAAGGCCTTGCCCACCGCAATATCAGCCCCGACAATATTGTGGTTGATGATAGTTTTGAAACAGCAAAGTTGATCGACTTCGGGCAAGCCAGTCGCTTCACCGAGCACAATATTGAATTTGAGTTGCCGCCTAGCCTACTCGACTCTTTAGCCTATATCTCACCTGAGCAAACCGGCCGCACTAATACGGCTGTCGACTGGCGTAGCGACATCTACTCTCTTGGTTGCTGCTTCTACTATATGCTCACCGGCGCCCCGCCCTTTAATCCCAATGAGGCCGCCGATCTTATTTATGCTCATATTGCCCACGATCCCAAGCCAATACATTTACTGCGCGAAGACTCGCCGCAGGCTCTGTCCGCTCTACTGAATAAACTCTTGGATAAAGAGCCGGAAAATCGATACCAAAATCTAAAGCTGGTGTTAGAGGATTTCAAACGCATTGAACAAAGCCAACTGATTGGACAGGATATCAAGAACTTTAAACCCAGCAGTGATCGCAATGATCAACCAATTCGTCTAAGCCCCCTGCTCTATGGCCGTGACGAGGAGCTCGATCAACTAAATAGTTTACTCAGCCGCTGTCGCCACAGCGCCCATGTCATTGAAATTACCGGCGCAGCGGGCATCGGAAAAACCGCACTAATTCGACAACTATTCACCGCCATAGGTGCAGACAAAGGTTTATTCATCAGCGGGAAATTCGACCAGCTTAATCGAGGTAAAGCTTATAGCGCCATTGCCGATGCCCTAGCGGAATTCAGCCGCCAATGCCTACAACTCCCAGCCGCCGAGTTGGATTTGATTCGAGACTCTATTCAGGATGCCGTCGGCTCACTCGGCAAGGTGCTGTTAGAAATAGCACCACAAATGGAAGCCATCATCGGCCAGCAGGCCGAACTAAGCTCGGCCTCTCCTAAGGAAAACACCCAGCGCCGCAACCTACTGATGCAAAACTTCTTTCGCTGCATTTGCTCACAGGGTTTTACCATTGTTCTCTTCTTAGATGACTTACAGTGGGCCGATAGTGCCAGCATCGCCCTCATGGAAGCCATGATAGACGCTCCTAAAAAAGGCTTTATGTGTTTTCTCTCTTATCGCAATCAAGAGGTAAGCGACGTACACCCTGCAAGTAGCTTCTTAGAAAAACTGCCTCGACGAGTAATTGAGCACCATAAAATTGAGCTGCAGGATTTGAGTAGCCAGGCGATTCGGCGATGGCTGGGAGAGCTGCTAGAAAACAATCAAAGCCAGCTAGATACATTATGCACACAAATCACCTTGCGCTCGGCTGGCAACCCCTTCCATATTCAAAGCTTGCTTAACAAACTTATTCGCGATGAAAACATTTATCGTAACGAGCTAGGCATCGTTGAAGTTGATATCGATCAGCTTAAAAAGTTAGCGGCAGGCGGTATTATTAATCACCTCCAAGAGCAGATCGAACAACTTGACGAAGATAGCAAAGTCTTCCTAGAACAGCTGGCTGTACTGGGTAACCGTTTTAGCATTCAGCAAATTAACATCGTCAATAACTGCATACTGTCTAGCTACGAGGAAACGCTGGCAAGCTTAATCAAGGCAAAGCTGCTGATCAAGGTTGAACAGAATATTCTATTTGTTCACGATCGTATTCAACAAGCGACAGTTGAAGGCTTAAGCAAAGATAAGCTTTGTCACTACCACCTTAAAGCTGGTCGCAGCATTCTTGCCAAGCTACAAAGCCAGAACGAGGAAATCGCTAAAGCGGAACAGTTTATTCAACACTTCAATGCCGCCGAGTCTTATATTAAAGAGCCTGATGAACGCTTGCTTTTGGCCAGATTGAATATTCGACAAGGTGAACAATACAAGTTTAATGCCGCCTACCAGCTTGCTTTAAACAGCTTTGAAATGGCATTAAAGTTTATTCCTGGCTCACCCTTCAACACAGATCATCACTTAGCGATTGATTTGTATAACAATCTAGGGGAAGTGCTGTTTTTAAACCAGCAGTATGAAAAAGGTGAAAAGGCCTTTGCCAAGGTATCAAAGAACTCGAAGTCACCCATTGAAAAAGCCAATGCCTCAATTATTCAGTTTAGGCATTTTGCTTCCAATCAAAATTTACCCTTAGCGGTTAAGACAGTAAAGCAATCATTAGCCGAGCTTGAAATTGAATTGCCCTGTGAAAACTTTGAACAAAGGGCCATTGAAGAATTCGGCAATACAGTCGATGCCATTATAGAATACGGCATCCACGACATGGTGAGCTTGCCGCTATGTGAAGATCACCTCGCTATAGCACAGCAAGAAGTTTTAGTTATCGGTAGTCTTCCCGCTTATTTGGGCGCACCTGAAATCTTTCCCTTTATGATATATCACAGTATTGATATATCACTTACAAAGGGCATGTCAGACCATTCGCCTTTGGGCATGATGGCCATGGCAGGCATTCTATTTGCCGCTGAGCAGGTCGAAATAGGTATAGAACTGGGCGAGGCCGCGTTAAACCAATCTACTATGATTGATGACCGAAGCATTCGTACACAGCTGTATACCATGTACGCTTGCAATATCTTTCACTTCCATGCGCCAGGCCGAGACGTTTATGAGTACTTTGATATGGCGGCCGAGTTTGCAATGGAGGCCAGCGACTACGACTACGGCTCGATGGCCGCCTCCCAAAGACCCTATTACGCTTGGAACTTCGACCCTAATTTAGATGATGTTCTGCAGAGCCTACCTAGCGTGCATCGAAAGCTAGAAGAATTTGGCAAAGATGACCCCATCTTCATGAATAAATTCTTATGGCAGTTCCTAAGCACATTAATAGACAAAAACAGTGATGGCATCAGTTTCTCTGGTGAGCACATCGACGAAAAATGGCTGCACGACTATCTTAGCGAAAGAAAACACTATACCTACTTAGGCATCTACACCACTCTAAAGCTGCAAGCGATGGTCATAATGCAGCAAATAGATGAAGCCATTGCTTACAGCCCCACGGTAAAGGGTTATATCGATACCATGCCCGGAGCCATGGTAGTGTTTCTATATCACTTATGCAGCTCCTTAGCGCTACTACAAAAAGGCTTACAGCAAGGGCTCAACGAAGAGCAGTACCAACATGTGAATGACAGTATTCGACTGCTCGGCAATTTCGCCCCGCACTGCCCTGATAATTTTTTAGGCAAGCAAAAGCTGCTAGAAGCCGCATTGGCCGCACAAGCTGCGGAGCTCGCCGATGCTATCCCTTTGTTTGAAGAAGCCTTAGAAAGCATACAGCAATCACTGATTCCAATCGATCAAGCACTAGGCCATGAATTTTTTGCCCGCTACCTGCTAAGCAAAAACGTCAACAGCTATGCCTTTGTACAGTTAGAGCTTGCCTACAACTGCTATGAGAAATGGGGGCATCTCAGTAAATGCTCAGCGCTAGAAAGAGAATTCCCTAAGCTCACAAGAGATGAGCACAGCAGCAGTCAAAATCTAAATGCTCAGCTGAACCTAGACGCATTAAGCAGCAGTATTGAACTGCTTTCTGAAGTTAAGGAAATAGATACTCTACTGACCAAACTATTAGAAACCATTCAACAGACCTCAGGAGCCACCAGCGCTAGCATTATTCTTCACCAAAACCTGGTGACTGAGCTAAAGGCGTATAAGTCTCTCGACGACATAACCATAATATGTGCCGACAATAATAAGAGTTTAAGCCAATATCAGTTTAAGCATGAGATTATTAAACACTGTCTACTAGAGGAAAAAGACTATGTACTGGAAAGTTTCGACAACTCTGAGACCGCCTTCGCTGAACGGGAGATCAGCAAATCCCTATCGGTGCTAGCAATTAGCCTGCGCCATCAAGCTAAAATCATTGGTTTGATTTATCTAGAGAACAAACATCTTAGCAACGGCTTTAATCGCCAACATATTCAATTTCTTTCCCTGCTGGCCGGGCAAGCCGCGATTGCTATTGAAAACGCACAGGCGTTTACCAACATCAATAGAGAAAGGGACTACAGCGCTAATATTATTAATAACTCCTCCAATATGATTTGCGGTCTAGATAGCAATGGCAAGGTGTTATTTAGCAATCCAATTACTGAGCATATAACAGGTTTTAAGCAACAGGATTTAGTCGGCAAAAACTGGTGGCAACTGCTTTTTCCTGGGGGTTCTTATGAACAAGTCGACAACTTATTCAACAATATGAATAACGGCTTTATCAGCAACATCGAGATGCAAATCACTCACCGTGACGGCAGCCATCGAGACATCCTTTGGAACAGTTTTGCCAATAGTGATGACAATGGACAAATCGAGGAAATTATTGGTTTTGCAACTGACATCACCATGCAAAACAAAGCCAAACGCAAGATCATGAGTTTTAACAAAGAACTTACGCAAAAAGTCGAAGAGCGTACCGAAGAGCTACGTGCCTCCAATGAGGAATTAACATTCACCATTGACCACCTAAAAGAAACTCAAGAGCAGCTCATCGAATCAGAAAAAATGGCTTCACTAGGTAGTTTAGTGGCAGGCATAGCCCATGAAATTAATACGCCCATTGGTATTAGCGTTACTGCCGTCACCCACTTTAGGGATAAAACCACCCGGGTAAATGACGATTATCGCAATGCCCGCATGAGCCAACAGCAGCTCGAAAGCTACCTTAAAGAAGGCCACAATGCAGCGGATTTAGCCTATAAGAACTTAAAGCGAGCGGCCGATCTTATTGCCAGCTTTAAGAAAATCTCAGTCGATCAAACCAGCGATAGCGTACGCGCCTTTAATCTTCAGGAATATATGGAGGAAATGCGATTGAGCTTAGAAACCCAAATCAGCTATCGCAAAATTACCCTCCATATCGACTGCCCAATCGATAAAGAAATTACCTCATACCCCGGGGATTACTCACAGATATTTACCAATCTTTTAAGCAATTCCTTGAAACACGCCTTCAAGGAAGAGGAGGAAGGTAAAGTCACCATTGGCGCAAAAATTGAAGAGGAGCATATCGTCTTTGAATATTGGGATAATGGCTGCGGCATACCGGAAAAGAATTTAAAACGTATTTTTGATCCGTTTTTCACAACTGGCCATGGCAGTGGTGGTACAGGTTTGGGCTTGCATATTCTTTATAATATTGTCAGCCAAAATCTCAGTGGGACTATTAAATGCCGGAGTGAAGAAGGTGAGTGGACAAAGTTTACCGTACGCTTGCCGTTGGAGTTGCCACAGCAAAACACTTCTTAAAAAGGCCAAGGCAGAATGCCAAAGGCGGGGTCAGAACCCAAGGGTTCTGACCCCAGGTTCCTGCACGATTTGCATTTCTGTGCCTAAACCCAACAATTTTGCTTCAGCTAATCTTTATAGATCAAATAAGACCGGAAAAACCTACCACTTAGAGGCGGGGTCAGAACCCAAGGGTTCTGACCCCAGGTTCCTGCACGATTTACAATTCTGTGCCTAAACCCAACAATTTTGCTTCAGCTAATCTTTATAGATCAAATAAGACCGGAAAAACCTACCACTTAAAGGCGGGGTCAGAACCCAAGGGTTCTGACCCCAGGTTCCTGCACGATTTGCAATTCTGTGCCTAAACCCAACAATTTTGCTTCAGCTAATCTTTATAGATCAAATAAGACCGGAAAAACCTACCACT
>NZ_CANMSS010000006.1 GCF_947500695.1 uncultured Pseudoteredinibacter sp. | reverse complement strand
GGTGGGAATCAAACCTTAGATGTTCGCACCAATACATTGGTCGATGATCTTGATGAGAATTCCGAAACCTTTACGCTCACCGCAGATTTAAATAGTAACGGTACGGATGTAAGCGATACCGCTACGGGTACTATTAACGACACCAATGAGCCTACGGTTAATGTTGGCCAACCGAATACTGGTACAGGTGATGTCACTGTAGATGAAGGCCAGGATACCGTCTTTGGTGTTGTAGTTAGTGATGCTGCACAAGGGGCGACTCTAACCTTGTCGCTTACTGACGGCACAGCGAACAGCCCATTGGATTACAACACGGGTGACTTCCAATACCGCGAAGCGGGCACAACTACTTGGATTGATGTTCCAGCGAATGGTGAGATCACTTTAACCAACGGTGGTAATCAAACCTTAGATGTTCGCACCAATACATTGGTCGATGATCTCGACGAAAACTCCGAGACATTTACCTTAACTGCGGATCTGAATAGTAACGGTACTGATGTTAGTGATAATGCTACTGGTACTATCAATGACACCAATGAGCCAACGGTAAATGTTGGGCAACCCAATACCGGCACTGGTGATGTGACTGTTGATGAAGGCCAGGATACCGTCTTTGGTGTTGTAGTTAGTGATGCTGCACAAGGGGCGACTCTAACCTTGTCGCTTACTGACGGCACAGCGAACAGCCCATTGGATTACAACACGGGTGACTTCCAATACCGCGAAGCGGGCACAACTACTTGGATTGATGTTCCAGCGAATGGTGAGATTACATTAACCAATGGCGGTAACCAAACTCTCGATGTTCGTACTAATACTTTAGTAGATGATCTTGATGAAAGCTCCGAGACATTTACTTTAACGGCGGATCTAAATAGTAACGGTACTGATGTAAGCGATACCGCTACGGGTACTATCAATGATATCAATGAACCTACAATCAGTGTTGGGCAGCCGAATACTGGAACGGGCGATGTAACGGTTAATGAAGGTGAAAATGCCGTCTTTGGGGTGTTGGTCGGCGAGGCAGCATTAAATAGCCAAGTGGAATTAAATTTGATTGTTGGTACTGCGGTCACTCCAGGTGATTTTAATGCAGCCTTGTTCCAATACCGACTTGGTGACAGTGGCCCATGGCTGGATGTTCCCGCCAATAGAATTATCGATTTACCTGGCGGTGGTAATCAGTTAATTCAAGTTAGAACTGATACGGTTAGTGATTTAATCGATGAGGCCGATGAATCCTTCACCTTAAGTGCCGAACTTAGCAGCAATGGCAGCACTGTATCTGATACAGGTTTGGGCACTATTCTTGATGACGATGAAACTCCGGACAACCTGCAGGCGAGCTCCGCAACTGTATCTGAGGAAGGAATCACTCCAACTGGTTTGCCTGACTCGATTGGTAGCCCAACAGATACAACTGATTCTGCTAGTGCGACAGGCACAATTAGTTTTGATGATGCAGGCGATAATAATCCATTTGCAATCAGTTTGTCGGGGCCTAGTGGTATAAGCTCGGCGGGTAATGCCGTCGTGTGGAGCTATGACAGTGGCAGCCGTACTTTAACCGGTAGCTACGATGACAATGGTACCCCGGTTACGGTAGCGACTGTTATTTTAGATCCGCTCGTGAGTAACACGGGAAGTCATAGCATGGACTATACCGTTACCTTTGAGCGCGGTATTGATCACCCTGTAGCTAATGTTGAAGATGTTTTAGATCTGCAATTTGGAATCTCGATCGATGACGGTGTAAATCCTGTAGCAAATAGTAATTTCACCGTATCGGTAGAAGACGACTCGCCATTGGTTGAAGATGTGACGCGTCAAATCGAAGTGCCTCCAGCGCAAACCAATTTAATGATCGTATTGGATATTTCTGGCAGTATGGCGGGCAGTAATTTGGCGCTCGCTAAAGAAGCAATCAATCGCTTAATCGATACCTATGAAGCCAATGGCGATGTGCGAGTTACCATTGTTGGCTTTAGTACCTCCGCAAGTGTCGAACAGCCTTATTGGCAATCTTCAGATGCAGCTAAACTTGATGTTGATGCGTTAAGTGCCGGAGGGTGGACAAACTATGATGGTGCGCTAGCGGTGGCGCAGACCGCTTATACCGGCGCTAACAATGGCAATATGCTGGCGAATGCCAAAAATGTTTTATATTTCTTATCTGATGGCGAGCCTACCGCGGCCGACGGTGATGTGAATGTATTGGCCAATTCTCCTGTCTTGGATCAAAATAGCAGCCCTGGTAACGCTGATTTTGGCATTCAAGCTAATGAAGAAAGCGCTTGGATTACGTTTTTAAATAGTAACGATGTGGATGCCTACTCTTTTGGAATGGGTACGGGGCCAACCTTAGCCAGCTTAAATCCTATCGCCTATGATGGCGAGAATGGTGTCGATAAAGATGCTATTCAAGTCGATGATTTAAATGATCTGGATGATGCCTTACAAAGCACTGTAGAAATTCCTGAGGTGGACGGTAATTTGTTGGGCAACCTAGGTGGACTATTCGGCGCCGATGGCGGCATTATTCTTGAATTTGTCGATCGTCGCGATACACCAGACGATAGCAGCGATGATGTACTTTATCGTTACAATAGGCTAACTGATGAAATTACCAACACTCAGACGGGGGTGGTGATCAGTGGCCAGACATTGCTTATTACAACAGCGCTTGGCGCTGAGCTTACTGTCGATATGATCAGTGGTGATTATTCATATCAAGCTAACTATCAAGTGACGAGTGATGTAAGCGAGTATTTTGGTTTCCGCTTATTGGATGTTGATGGAGATGTTTCCCAAAATTCTGATCCAGCAGCACCAGATCCTAATAATGCGTTGCTAACCTTTAATGTAACTCGTGCTAGTTCAAGCTCAAGTCCGTTTAGAATTCAGCGCGCTGAGCCTGAATCCATATTGGAGGAGCAAGATAATATCGTGATGTTCCCTGCAACAGATGGTATATCTTCTGTGCCAGCTACACTGCTTGCAGAAAATTCAGATCTTGCTAATTTTGAAGGTTTAACAGGCATAGACTTCGGCGATATTTTGGATACAACAGAGGCGGAAAGCTTGGATCATTGGTTTGCCGATAATGTCGTGACTATTGTTAGCTCGAAGCCGGAGGGGCCACTTAATGAGGAGGCTACGGCAGCAGATGTTTATGATGCCTTTATGCCGGATTCACCGCTGAGCAATGCCATCATGCAAGATGAAATTGCTTTGTTGTAAACCGTTAAATACCGGGGCCTGAAAGGCTCCGGTATTATATTTTCTCTTCCAAACGATCGGCTATACGCTCCAAACGTTCACACAAATTTAGTTCTTTTTGGTTGTCTTTCGAGCGCTGATCTTCTGAGTTTTCCATACTTTGCCATATCGGCTGACAAAGAGAGTGGGCGTAAGCTTTTAACTTTTCCTGGTTTAACTCTGTTTCTTCGGTCTCAAGCTGCGCCAGCATGCTACGGACGCCATACTCCATGCTACCAAAGAACAAGTCTCGCATGGCGCTCAGTTTAATATCTTCCTTTAATTCTTTACGGGCGATGCCTTCGCGAATCACTTGATCAAAAAGACTGGTGTAGATTTTACTGTGCTTGAAGATGCTGGAGTTACGATAATCCAAATAGAAATTAAAATGTTCGCTAAAGTACACGGCCAGCAATCGCATTAAAAGAAAGTTATCTTCCGAGATAACGCAGATATGATTTTCCGCTAGGAAATCGAATTGTTCTTTGCAGCCATGTTTATTCACAAGCCCTTCTTGGGCGGTGTTTCTTAAGCGCTCGTAAAAGCCTTGAATAATAATTTCTAAAAGAGCGCTTTTGCTTTCGAAATTATTAAACACTGTACCTTCGGAAACCCCGGCAGCCTTGGCGATTTGACGAGTGCTGCTGTGGTGGTAGCCCTGCTCGGAAAATAAGCTGATAGCGGCCTGAAGGATCTTTTCCCTTCTTTCCTGAGAGCGATTTTCCGGTTTAGGGCGGGTGGCAGCCATGTTGATTCCTGAGATTACTTATTCTTGTCAAATCTTTGATCGATATTTACCCATTCGAGCGGGTAAAAGGCACGCCAGTATAACCCAATTCCAGCGGCTAATAAGGCCACTCTACTTGACTGTGAGCGATGCATCAATATATTGTTGTGATGCTCACTTAATTGGGGCAATGATCATGCAATGGCTGTATTTGATCAGTAATCGGTAACGTTTGAGGAGGAAGGCGATGATTTTTAGCGCAGAACATGAACAACTACGAGAAACCGTACAGCGATTTGTGCGCGACGAGATCAACCCCTACGTAGATGATTGGGAAAAGGCCGGTATTTTCCCAGCCAAGGAGCTGTATAAAAAAGCGGCGGAATTAGGCTTGCTAGGCATCAACAAGCCCGAAGAGTACGGTGGCTTGGGCCTGGATTACAGCTTTCAAGCCATATTTGCTGAGGAGATTGGGCGAGCTGATCATATGAGTTCCCCCTTGGGCTTAGGGGTTCATACCACCATGGCAACTCCGGCCTTAACTAACTTTGGCAGTCACGATTTAAAACAAGAATTCCTAGTCCCGGCGATTGCTGGTGAGAGGGTTGCTTGTATTGGGGTTAGTGAGCCAAGCGCTGGCTCTGATGTAGCCCAGTTAAAAACTCAGGCTAAGCAACAGGGTGATGACTACGTCATTAATGGCACAAAAATGTGGATTACTAATTCCACACAGTCAGATTTTATTTGCTTGTTGGCCAATACCTCTGAAGGGCCGGTGCATAAAAATAAATCTTTAATAATCGTGCCGAGCGATACCCCAGGAATCAGCTTTTCTAAACCACTGGAAAAGTTGGGTATGCATGCTTCAGACACCGCTCAAATCTTCTTTGATAACGTTAAGGTTCCAGTACGCCATCGTATTGGTGAAGAAGGTAAAGGCTTCTTCTATCAAATGCAGCAATTTCAAGAGGAGCGTTTATGGTGTGCCTTAAGCTGCTTGAAGGTATTTGAAAACTGCATCGATAGAACCATCGAATATACCCGCGAACGGCAAATTTTTGGTGCGCCCGTACTGCACAATCAATCCATTCATTATCATTTGGCGGAGCTGCAAGCAGAAGTCGAACTACTACGCTCGCTATGCTTTGATGCCGTAGAAAAAATTATGCATGGTGAAGACGTAACTCGCCTAGCTACCATTGCTAAGTTCAAACTGGGCAAATTGACTCAGAAAATTCCCAATGATTGCTTGCAGTACTGGGGAGGGATGGGCTTTATGTGGGATAACTATGTAGCAAGGGTGTACCGTGATATCCGCGCAGCGGCAATTGGTGGTGGCTCGGATGAAACAATGCTGGCAGTGCTTTCTAAAATTATGGGTACACATCCTTAAAATAAAAGCGCCCTTGTATTATAAGGGCGCTTTATCTACTTAAAAGATAATCTAACAGTCGGGAACTACAATAAACCCTCGGTTTTTAAATCTTCGATAGTAAGCTCAATACTCTTACGCAGGGTGCTTACAATAAAATCGACATCCTCTTTTGTCATGGTCAGTGGCGGCGACATAACATTTAGATGAACAATAGCACGGGTAATTAAGCCTAACTCATCAGCGTGGTTGGATACGCGTTTGCCGATATCTTCCTCTTCAGGAAATAACGCCTTACTGGCTTTATCCGCAACATATTCCACACAGACCATAAACTTGCGGCCGCGCACCTGCCCGACGATAGGAAGATCTTCTAAAGTTTTAAGTTGCTCCTCGAAGTAGGGGCCAACTTCCATGACATTTTCTAAGAGCTTTTCGCGCTCAAGAATCTCAATGTTTTTCAGTGCTGCTGCACAGGCAACTGGGTGACCAGAGTAAGTGAAGCCATGAGCAAAGCAACGGCCTGAATCTTCAGCATTAAGGACATCCCAAATTTCATCGGAAAACAACAAGGCGCCAATCGGTTGATAGCCCGAGCTTAGACCCTTTGCGCTAGTGATCATATCAGGAATGATGCCGAATTCGCTTTCTGAAGCAAACCAGTGTCCAAGACGACCAAAGGCCGTTACTACCTCATCGGCAACAAATAAAATATCGTTTTGTTTACAAACTTGGTGCATACGTTGTAGATAGCCTTCTGGGGCTACGATAACGCCACCGGCACCCATAATAGGCTCAGCAAAAAAGGCAGCCACTTTATCGGCACCTAGCTCAGCTATTTTATCTTCAAACTCTTTAACAAGCTGATCGACAAAGTCGGCTTCGCTTTGACCTTCTTCCGCACAGCGGTAGTAGTTTGGGTAAGATAAATGGTGAATCGTATCGTTGATGTATTCAAACTCCGGCGGATGATCTCCAGGCTTGCCACCAATCGACATAGCGGCATAGGTTGAGCCGTGATAAGAGTTCATGCGCGAAATAATATGTTTTTTCTCGTGCTTACCGCGACAATTCTGATAGTAGTGAATCATACGAAACGCAGTATCAACAGCGGTTGAGCCACCACAAGTAAAGAATACATGGTTAATCGGGGCTGGGGCTAATTCAGCCAGCTTTGCCGCGAGTTTTGCAGCAGGTACATTGGTGAGATCCACAAATGGGCTGGCGTAGGATAGCTCGTAAGCTTGTGCCGCAATCGCTTCGGCCATTTCTTTTCGGCCCAGACCAATATTATTGCACCAAAGCCCGCCGACAGAATCGAAATAACGCTTTCCATCGGTATCGTAGATATAGCAGCCTTCACCTTTGGCTATGGCTAGGGCACCTTCTTCTCGAAATACATCGAAGATCTGCCAAGGGTGCAGATGGTGATCCTTATCAATTTGATTGATGGCTTGGCTATCGTATTGCTCGCTCTGGCTCATAGTATTCTCGGTATTGTGCTCTAGGTGTAGTGCTCTAGATGTAGTGCTCTAGGTTTTGCTTTATCGCTTAGGGTACAAGACTATGCAAAAGCCAGCATGCTGCCCATACCCCTATAGGGTAGGTGTTAGATTGGAATACTGGAATTTTGTCCTTTACTTAGCCTTGGGTTGTTGATGGTAGGCCAATAGCGGGTCTCCGATATCCTGTGGACCCAATAGGCTTAGGGAGTTGAGAAACAACGAAAAGAGCTCGGACTGGGAGTTGATATCCAGTTTGTTGTATAGGTTACGCTTGTGCACCTTAATGGTCTCCATCGAGATGCCTAAGCGTTCGGCCATCGATTTGGTTGAGTGGCCTTGCAGTAGCAAGCGGGCGATTTCTGCCTCACGCTGGGTCAAAAATGACAGTCCGAATTGGGCGAAGGCTTGCTGCAATCTCTGGTGCATACCATCTTGTTCTTGAGTCGGGTTGGCTTGGCCAAGTTCGCGCCAGTGTTGGGACATGATAGCTAGAACCCAAGGGCTAAGTTGCTGCAAGCTGGATTTGGCGGTTTCGTCAAAGGCCTTGGTACTACACAGGGATAGGTGGACATAATCCCGTTCGACCTGCAATAGATAGCCAATTTCATCAGCAAAGTTAGCATATTGGAAATACTGCTTAAAATACTCACTTTGCTCAAAGTCATCGGCGGCAAGCTCTGCAAGACGATAAATACCGCTGTCTTGTTGCTCTTGGCAGGCTTGAAAGTAGGGGTCTAAGAGATAAGCCCCTGACATATAGCGATTCATGCTGGCCTGCTTGCCGATAATGCCATCTTCGTAAATATCCAGTAGCAGCTTGGGGCGTCCATCTCTGGGAAAAGCAAATGCGGCCAAGCTTTGCACTGGGCAGATATGTTCAAAGAACGCCAGCATGCTGTCCGCGAAGCCTTCCTGGCCGATATTCTCAGTTACCCGAGCCATGGCGGGTATTAAGGCTTCAAGCATTTGTGGTCTCTCTAGATTGGCTTCAATTTGGTCTTTTTATGCTTATTTTGCACGTATTAAGAGCTGCGTCATGTCAGGCAACATAATCGTCTCAATATAGGCAAATTATGATAGTCTGCCAAGACTCTAACCATAACAATAAAAGGAAATATCCGTGGCCTTTCTGTTTAAGCTTGTTAAATGGCTTGTCATTCTACTTTTGGTTTTAGCGCTGGCGATTGCTGCTTTGTTGCAGTTCGGGCCGTTATCTTTGGGCAGTGCCAAGGCCATTCTTAATGTTTTGGGGGTTTACAGTGTTGAAGCGCCCCAGCAGAGTGTTATTGCCCAGCGTTTGAAAGTCCCTGAGGGTTTTTCTGTTGGGCGCTATGCTGAAGGCTTGACTAAGGTACGCTTTATTGAGTTTAGCCGTTCGGGTGATCTTTTAGCGGTGCTTTCTCGTGATGGCCAGCTAGTGCGTTTAAAAGCTGATGCGGATGACGATGGTCGTCATGATGGCAAAGAAATTCTAATGGAAGGCTTAAAAGCGCCAAATGATTTAGAGTTCTACGAGGATTATTTATATATCGCTGAATCCAATGCGATTGGCCGTGTTCGCTTTGATCATGAGCAAGGGAAGTTTGCGGGCGATTATGAAATTATCATTCCTAGCTTACCGGATGATGGTAATCATCGCAGTAAATCGATTCGCTTACATGATGGTGATTTGTATTTGAGTATTGGTTCTACCTGTAATGTATGTGAAGAGGCTGATAAGCGTCGCGCGACTATTATGCGTTTTGATGTTGATGGTAAAAACGGTGAGGTTTTTGCCGCCGGTTTGCGGAACAGCGTTGGCTTGGATATTGCGCCTTGGGATAACAGTTTGTATGCGACAGATAATGGTCGTGATTTACTGGGTGATGATTATCCGGTGTGCGAGCTAAATAAGGTAGAGGAAGGGCAGTTTTATGGCTGGCCTTATATTAATGGCTTTGGTGATTTAGACCCTGATTTCGGTCCTGGTCAGGAAGATCGTTTGTCTATCTCTACTTCTCCGGTATTTGGTTTTCCTGCTCATAATGCGCCTTTGGGGATGCGCTTTATTCGTGATGCTAAGTTTCCTTCTGCTTACAAAAAGTCGGCTCTGGTAGCACTACATGGTTCTTGGAATCGCAGCAAGGCTGACGGTTATAAGGTGGTGGCCTTACACTGGCAGGATGATGGCTCGGTGATAGGCAAAGATTTTTTGAGTGGCTTTGAAAAAGACGAGGATATTATCGGGCGTCCGGTAGATATTGCCGAGGGGCCGGATGGTTGTGTTTATGTTTCTGATGATTACGCGGGCTCTATTTACCGTGTTTGTCACGGGCAGTCGCAAAACACTTTGGTCGATTTAGCTAGCGATGAGGTAGCGGATAAGGCTTTTGAGGAGCTAAGCACGGAAGAGATGCGGGTAGCTTTGGCAGTCGGCGAGAAGCTCTACAATCAGTATCCTTGTGCATCTTGTCATTTGTTGCAAGGCAAGGGCAATAGTGGCGGTAAGCCTTTGGATGCTTTAAAGAGCCGTTACACTTTGCAGTCTTTAAGTGATTATTTCTTGCAACCTAATGCGCCTATGCCGGTGTATCCGTTTGATGAGGTTCAGCGTCGAGCGGTGGCGGTGTATTTACTTTCAGCTGAGTAAGTTTGTTTATAGGCTTATGGTTTTGGGGTCCGAACCGGTCGAGCGTGGGGTAGCGCTTGTGCCACGATCAGCGGCCCTCCAGGCTACCCTCACTCACGAAAAAGCCTCGCTGGAAAGCGCGAGTCTTTTTCGCTCCTTCGGCGCTCGCTCTTTATTGTGGCACAAACGCTACCCCACGCTCGTCCTTACACCTGATTTGATTTATAGAAAGCACCTAAGAAGTAGAGAAAAATCTGAAAGCATGCAATTTTCTAATAAAGCCAAGTTTCTTTTAATGCTATTTGTTTTTGTGATTTTTATTGTATTTTCCGGTCTGAAACTGCTGGATTGGATTGAAGTAGATTCGTGTTTAGATGCAGGTGGCCGCTATAACTACCAGTTAAGTAAATGTGATTTCATTGCTAACTAAAATTGAGGAACTCTCTTAACCAGTACGTTGTGCTGGGCCGATTTCAGGCTCGACGGTAGCTGTCCTGAAACACGCTTAAACCATAGATTCGCACCATCCGGGTGCTCAGCCTGCGGCTGAGCCCAAAATCCCTTCGAGGGATTTGGTCAAGATGCAACGAATATAAAAAGCCCGATGCTAACTCCAGCATCGGGCTTTTGATTTCAATTGGACTTTAGAGCCAGTTAAACTGGCCTTAATCATTCTGATTAAATATCGATTTACTTAAACATCCCGCGAGAAATAACTTCTTTCATAATTTCCGAAGTACCTGCGTAAATAGTTTGAATGCGGGCATCAACGTAGAAGCGGGAAATAGGGTATTCAGCGGTGTAGCCGTAACCACCAAACATTTGTAGGCATTGATCGACAACTTCTAGCTGCATTTCTGTTGAGCTTAGTTTTAGAATGGCCGCATCTTCAACGCTCATCTCGCAGCGCTCGTACTTATCCATATTCTTTTCAAGCAGGGCGCGCACGGTTTCTACTTTGGCTTGGCATTCAGCCATTTTGAAGCGAGTATTTTGGAATTGGCTAATCGATTGACCAAAGGCTTTTCGATCCTTCGTGTAATCAACGGCCAAGGCAATGGCTCCGTCTGCAGCGCCGACGGCTTGGCTGGCAACGCCTAATCGCTCGCGGGGCAATTCTTCCATTAGGTAGATAAAGCCTTTACCTTCTTCACCCAATAGCGCATTAGCGGGAATGCGCATATTTTCGAAAAATAGCTCAGCGGTATCGCTAGAATGCTGACCAATTTTACGAATAGATTTACCGCGATTAAAACCAGGTAATGAAGTGTCTACCAAGAATAGGGAGATACCTTTTGCACCAGCACTTGGATCGGTTTTGGCGCATACGATAACGAGATCAGCATAGATACCATTGGTGATAAATACCTTGGAGCCATTTAAGATCCAATCGTCACCATCGCGTACGGCACTGGTGCTCATACCGGCTAGGTCACTGCCGGCGCCAGGTTCGGTCATGGCGATAGCACCCAGTACTTCACCGCTTACCATCTTCGGTAGCCATTGCTGCTTTTGCTCATCGGTACCAATATTCAGAATATAAGGCATTACAATGTTTGAGTGGATGTTATAGCCACTGCCAAGGCCGCCATAGCCCATGCGGGACATTTCATAGGTGATCATTTGTGCAACGCGGAAGGAGGTGGCGGCGGCGCCGTATTCTTCCGGTAGATCTGGTCCTAGTAGGCCAGCAGCACCAAGGGTTTGCCAGATTTCTTTAGGGGTGGCGTGGGCTTCTTCCCAGGCTTCGTAATGGGGTTCAACTTCTTGTTCTAAGCAGCGTACTGCCATTTCACGAAATAAACCCAATTCAGAGTCGTCATAATTCTGGGACATATCTAGGCCTCATTATTCAAGCTATAGTGTATAGCTTGAATAATGACAAGAATGCCAAAGCAGTCCAATTGTATTTGGTGACCCTTTTAGTGTTTATTTCGCTCAAAATGACAGTTTTATGCCTATTGCCCTGGAGGTTGGCCGGCAATGGCCTGATCGATAAACTGCTCAAGCCTTGCTAAGCCCCATTCAGACAAGCCAAAGCGCAAATGCTGGTTGGCGCCAGATAGAATGCCAGACTGGATTGACTCACCCATTTCAAAATCTTCTTCTAGCGTCATTTCGGTGATCTGGTGATTCCTATCCCAGTGAGCTTGTTCTCGCTGTGCGAATCCATCTTTGGGAATTAGCATTTGAAAGGTAATTTCAACTTCGCTCGGGCTAACAGGCCTCATGATAAACATGGCGATATGGTCTTCTTGTACCAGCAAAGCAACGTTGGGAAATAGTTGGTACACCATATGGGTATGATCGCGAATTTGCCATTCACTTTGATCTTGCTCGCGTAATTTATTGATCGATTGACGTGGTAAAATTAAGCGAAAATGTGGGCCAAAGTCTTCGAGGTAAGAGGTGTTGCTGAAGAAGTAGGGCGCAATAGTTTTCGCATGAGTCACTTGAAAGTGATAAGACTCTAAGCCGCCACCGGAGACAATCTTCCAGTTGCTGTTCCAGGTTTTAGTCACCGGGCGATAGACCATCATATCTTCAATATTGTAATCATTAAGATCTTCGGCGATCGGTGCCCAGAACTTATCAAAATCAAACTCTACATCTGTGTTTGGTAAGACAAAAATAAAGCCGTTACGTACCCAAAGCGATAGTTCATTTAGACCGCTATCGCTTTTTATTAATTTGGGAAAGCCCTCTTGATGAGGGACGCCTTTTAACTCGCCTTTATTGTTAAACATCCAGCCATGATAGGGACATACAAAACGGTTTTTGCAGCCGCTTTCAGCTCCTTCTAAGCGAGCGCCTCGATGTTTGCAGACATTGAGCATCGCCTTAAAGCTACTATCATCACAGCCGTCGTTTTGACGAGCAATAATGACACTGATGCCGTGCAAATCCCGAGTGATAAAGCCATTGCCAAGTTCTATCTCACTGACATGAGCCACCATATTGGGCATGCGCTTAAATACGGCTTCAAGCTCTTGCTCAAAGTACTCTTGATCGTGGTACTTATAAACCGGCGATAAGTACTCTTCTTCTTCGTGCTGAGTGGTTTTCATATCGATATAATCTAAGCACTGCCGCAGCAGCTCGACTTGGCGTTGATGTTTCATATCAGGCTTCTCATTATTCTACAAATTTTTTTTAACTTATTTGAACAGGCGCAATTCGATCAGTGTCTTCAGCTCTTGGCGTTGTTGTTTTAATAGGGCCTTGAAGTCACTGGCTCTGAGTATTTGTTTTAAGGTGGGTAGGGACACCACGAAATAATGCTGCGCACCAATAATGTTGTAGAGGAATGCCATAGGCTCCAGCTCATGGAAGCGGCCGTTCTGCTGGCCACGGCGAATGAGCTCGACTAATCGCTCTAGCCAGGGCGCTAAATACCAATTGTGAGCAGTGGCGGCGCGCTGGGGGTTATCTAGCATTTCACGCAGTAACAGGACAGTCTCGTTGGGACATTCTTTATTCCAACGGTAGAAGCTATCCATCACGCTCAACATCTGTTCTTTTTCGTTTTCAGAGCTGTCCATAGCCGCTTCTAGCTCACTTAACAGGCGGGTGGAGATGGATTCCAAAACCGCGCCATAGAGCTTCTCTTTGCTTGAGAAGTGATGCAGCAATGAGGGCTTTTTGATATTTACTGCTTCCGCAACGCTATTAATGCTGGTGCCGTAGAAGCCACTTTGGGAAAAGGCCTCTAAAGCGGCCTGCAAAATGCGGCTTTTAGTATCCAACTCAGGTGTTTTGACGGATTTCAGCTTGGTCATGGGGTCATTTGCTCTGGGTTTTCCTAATTTTAACCAATATGGTGTCTACCTACCGGTTGGTAGGATAAATATAAGATAAGTAGAGAGGCTATGCAAGATAGTAAAGGCAAATGGGGATAGGACTTGTGTTGATCAGAGCTTATCAATAGATTAACGCTATAACCGCCTGAGTAGTGAGTGTTGAAGAGGGATTGAGGAGCTATGAAACGCAAGTGCCCAAACTGTAAGGAGTATGAGCTTGGATTAAAAATGCTGTCCTTCGCAACTAGCATGGATTGTCATAGCTGTTTCAATAACTATCAGTACACAACTCTCTCTAAATGCTGTTTGTCTTTACTTCTAATGTGTATTGCTAGTATCGCTGTATATATTGGTATAAAGACAGATAGTTTTTTGACATTCGCATTATTAATTTTAGCGGGTCCTTTGCTAGTGGAACTAGCCTTCGCGAAAGTTTGTGAGTTGGAGCTTACAGGAGCAAGTATTCGTAAAGAGCGTCGTCGCCAAAGACAAAAGTCACGTAAGGGTCAAAAGGAGTATTGAAGTATGGAAAGTATAGTAATTCCTATGGTGGTCCATATCCTGCTGTGTTCAGCCCTTTATGCAATGTTGACCGTCGCTAGAGCACCGAAGGTGTGGGGTATCGGAAATCGTAGTGATGGCAGTAATCCTTATGAATCAGTCCAGGTAAAAATAAGCGCCAATCTAAGTAACCAATTTGAATGGCCGCTTTTTTTTCATGTTGCTTGTATATTGATAGTCCTGAAGGACCTTGAGTCGTCGACCTTCTACATTCTTATGGCTTGGATTTTTGTGGCGGGTAGGGTGTTGCACAGTGCGGTGCAGATTTTTCATTCCAGTATTATATTACGCGGGGTGGTTTTTACCATTAACTTTGTTGCGGTGTTAGCAATGTGGAGTAAGCTTGTGGTGGATATTTAGTGTGAAAGAAGAGCTTTTATATCGGCCCTATGTTTCGGCAAGCTTGGATGATTGCTTGAAGCTATTCGATGCAAATTGCCCCGAGTACTTTGCGCCCAATGAGCGAGATGATTACAAAGATTTTCTTGAAGCAAGCCCCAAAGCTTACGAGCTTTGCATTGTTTCGGGCAAGCTTATAGCGGCATTTGGGGTGTTTCCAGAAGGGAAAGCGATGGGTGGTGATGGTAGGGAAGCAAGGAATGCCTCGTTAAATTGGATTTTGATCGACCCCGATATGCAGGGTAGTGGAATTGGAACCGAGCTTATGTCACGGGCTTTAAATCGGGCTAGTTTGCTCGGGACTCAGGCCTTAAAAATTGCAGCTAGTCATAAGTCGGCCCCTTTTTTTAAGAAGTTTGGCGCTGAGGTTGTTCGTGAGACGCCTGATGGCTGGGGGCCGGGTATGCATCGTATTGATATGGTGATCGAGCTATAGCTCGGGAAACTGAAACACCGCGTCTTATTAGGAGTTCTAATGCAACAAAAATGCTTTGCCTTACTCTTTTTAATGGTCTTGGCTATTGGGGTGGTACCAGCAGATGCAAGTGAGCCAGCTAAATCTCAACAAGAAATAAATCACCTGCTAGCCTATGTGAAAAGCACCAATTGCAAATATGAGCGCAATGGCAAGCGGCATAGCGGGCAGGAAGCGGTAAAACATATACAAAGAAAGTACCGTTATTTTGCCGATGAGATAAAGACAGCAGAAGACTTTATTCGCCTTTCCGCTACCAAAAGCACAATGTCTGGGAAGTATTACAAGGTTCATTGTGCTGAGGGTAAGGCGATAAAAAATGAAATAAAAAGTGTAGATTGGCTGACCAAAGAACTATTGCGCTATCGAAACTTAGAAGATAAGTAAGAATACGGGGGGATTGTATGGCAGCCGGCAGTTGTTTGTGTGGAAAAGTTCGCTATGAAATCAATGGCAATATTGGGGATGTAGTGCATTGTCACTGTGTTACTTGTCGTAAGGCCCATGGCGCCGCATTTTCCAGTGTGGCGGCTGTTAAAGTGGATGATTTTACAGTTCTAGGGGATGAGCATTTAAGTCAGTTTGAGTCTTCCCCCGGGAAAATTCGCCATTTTTGTTCTCACTGTGGTACACAAATATATGCGAAGCGAAAAACATCCCAGCATATCGTACTTCGCCTAGGTTCCTTAGATGAGTCAATGGACGATTCAATGGAAGGCTCGCTTCAACTAAAAGAGAAAAACCATATTTGGGTGTCGCAAAAAGCAAGTTGGTATTCTATAGATAGTCATTTGCCTCAGTGTTTAGAATTTGAATAAGATTTTTAGCTATGAAATTTAAAGTTCCCGAGCAAATTGAAACGGAAAGATTAATTCTACGTCAGTTCAAAGACGAGGATTGGAAAGACCTTCATGAGTATTATTCTTCAGAAGAGGCCACTCGCTATACAGTAGGGCGTGCATTCAGTGAAGGCGAAAGTTGGAGAATAATGAGTGCTATGTTGGGGCATTGGATACTGAGGGACTATGGCCCGTACGCTCTGGAAGAAAAAAGCAGTAGCAAGGTAATCGGCACGGCCGGCTTTTGGTGCCCGAATGATTGGCCCAGCCCAGAAATAAAATGGGCATTGGCGCCAGCCTATTGGGGCAAGGGCTATGCCAGCGAAGCGGCGAGGGCACTGCAAAAAATCGGCAAAGAATACCTGCCGGAAATATCACTGATCAGTTTAATCGCTAAAGAAAACCAAGCTTCGATAAAACTGGCTTTAGCAGTTGGCGCTTGTTTTGATAGAGAGATAGATTTTCGCGGCGGGAAGTGGGATATCTATAGGCATCCTGCTACTTAGATATTAGGAATTAAACCTCTTGAGCGCCCTTACAGTATACTACTGATAGTCCTTACTGTAAGGGCTTGGCTTTATTAGCCCTCTTTATTTATTTGGTAGTTCTCGGCTAATTCGCTGAGGAAGCGCTGGCTGTCTTCTGAAAGACTGTTGATTTTAGTCACGGATTCTGAGGAGCGACTGGCAAGTTGACGAACCTCATCGGCAACCACAGCAAAACCTCTGCCGTATTCACCAGCTCGTGCAGCCTCAATAGCTGCATTCAGAGCGAGCAGATTTGTTTGACTAGCAATACCATCAATCACCTTAGAGATTTCCCCAATCTCCTGGCTGGATTTGGTAATCTTGCTCATGATTTCACCCATGGCGTTGCGTTGCTCTACCTGGGCTGTGATATCTTTTACAAATGCCGTGTACATAATTTTACCAGCAACTTCAATTCTAGAGAGCGATAGATTGCCCCACTTTTGAGTGCCATCTTTTCGGAAGACGGGGACCTCTCGACTAGTGCCAACAATTTTATTTTCGCCCGTTTCTCGGTTTCGGTTTACGAGGGTATCATGTTGGTCTTTGATATTGGTGGGCACCAGCATTTTTACGTTTTGGCCGATCACTTCATCCGCTGAGTAGCCCCATAATGCCTCGGCGGCTGCATTAAATAGTGATACTCGATTATCAGCATCAATGCTAACTACGGCATCTAAAGCTTGGGATAGGGTTTGCTTGATAGTTTCCCTGGACGCTTTTTCCGCGCTGATGTCGCGAACAAAGGCGGTATAGCCAATTTCACCATCTACCTCTACTTTAGATAGTGACAAAGCCGCGTTAATGACTCTGCCGTCCTTACGTACTACGTCAACTTCACGGCTAGTTCCGACAATAGTGTTTCTTCCGGTTGTTCTATTGGCATTGACGTAGCTATCGTGATTCGCTTGGATTTCTTTAGGGACTAGCATCTTAATGTTTTGCCCTATGACTTCATCTCGCGAATATCCCCAAAGATCTTCTGCGGACTTGTTCATAAAGGTGACATTGTTGTGCTTATCAATAGTAATAACACCATCCAAAGCTTGCTCGAGAATTTGGCGGGTTTCTTCACGGGCACGTCGATCTGCGGTCACATCGCGTGCGAATCCAACGTAACCTTGCTCGCCATTTAGGTCGATTTTGGACAGTGATAGGCTTATCCAAGCCGTACTGCCATCGTGACGCTCCAGCTGAACTTCACGGCTGGTACCAACAATAATATTTTTGCTAGTTCGACGATTGTTATTTACGTAGCTGTCGTGATCAGCCTGTATCGCTTTAGGAACTAAGGCTTTGACGTTTTGCCCCATAACATCGGACTTGCTGATATCCCATAGCTTTTCCGCTGCAGAATTCATAAATGTAATACAATTCTTTCCATCGATAATGACAACGCCTTGCTCAGACTGCTCAAGCATATTTTCCATAAGCTGAGTGTCTACACGGCTCTGTGCTGCACTATCAAGAGTGGGTTCGGCGGTCTTTGTTGCGGTCTTTTCGTCGTTATTATTACGGGGCTTTAGGAATGACAGCATGGGTACCTCGGCAGTTAGAATTCTCTATCAGTAGTTAACGGTCATTTGGGAAGCCTCTGAAGGGTTAATTGTTAATTTTTTAACCACTTTTTATATAAGGCTTTGACAAATCTTGTACAAAATTCAGCCAAGATTATTTGAGTCTAGATGGGTATTTTGCGAAATACCTAGTGCTTTTTAGACGTTCTTTACATAGATTGTTTGGCTTATATTCCGCCACAAAACACAGGGTTTATTATTTGTTAATCCCGTTGGGATTGCCGAACATGCTCGCCAAAACTCTACATAATCTATAGCGCGGCCAGCTACCGAAACGCTAATTCTGGTTGAGTTCTGAGAGGTGAGAGGTGAGAGAGATGATAAAAATAGAAGGCTGAGCGAGCTGTTATTGCAGTATTTAACGGCAACAACAGCTCGTGATTAAATAGTCTTATCGAAATTTCTCAAGCAGTTTGTAATACCACATGCCCAGGACTAAAGCCTGGTTGCCAAGCCAGTCATTAATAGGAACTCTAATATGTTTAAAGGCAGCGAAAGTATCGAAGTCTTCCATATGCCCCGCGATCGCATTACCCATAATTTCTGCCATGATATGAGAGGCGGCGACGCCATGGCCAGAATAGCCTTGGCAATAATAGATTCGATCGCTGAGCTTACCCAGTTGGGGGATGCGGTTTATTACAATACCGGCCATACCCGTCCATTCAAATTCGATATCGATTCCTTTTAATGTCGGAAAGGTTCTCTCCATTGCAGGACGTAGCTCGGCCGAAACACTTTTAGAATCTTTACCTGAGTAGTTAGTGCCGCCGCCGAACATCAAGCGTTTATCGGCAGTTAGTCGATAGTAGTCGAGAACAAATCGGCAATCGTAAACGGCGAGATCTTGAGGGTTAATTTGTTTAGCCAGCTCATCGCCTAGCGGAGCGGTTGTCATGTTGCCTAATGACGCCGGAAAGAGCATTCCTCCGAGTTTTGGTCTGCCCAATTTATGGTATGCATTGCCCGCGATCATTACTCGGTCAGCAGTAACTCGACCATGCTGAGTTTTAACTATTATTTTGTCGTTTTCTTCAATATCGATAACCGGACTGTTTTCGAAAATTCGAACACCTAGGCCGCTAGCTGCTTTAGCTTCACCAAGACAAAGATTGAGTGGGTGCAGGTGCATATTGCGACGATTGAGTAATCCGCCGTGGTAGATGGGGCTATCCAGGTAATTGGGGATGTCGGCGGCGCTGATAATCTCTAGCTCTTCATCCATGCCGCGGCTAAGAGCTTCTTGATAGAAAGCCTTCAGGCCTTTCATGTGGCTGGGCTTATAGGCCGTTTGTAGGTGGCCAAACTTTAGATCGCATTCAATACCATATTTGGCGACACGTTGTTTAATGATTTCATGACCGCGCCATCTTAAGTTCCAGACAAAATCTTCTGCATCGGCTCCAATGGTCTTCCTCAATTGCTTTAACATGGCTTGATCGCCAGAGAGGCTGCCGGTCACTTGTCCACCATTTCTTCCGGTGGCGCCCCAGCCAATTTTATTGGCCTCTATTAGGCTAACTGAAAAGCCTTTTTCGGCAAGTTCAAGTGCTGTGGCGACACCGGTAAAACCGCCGCCAATGATGGCTATATCACAGTTTTGATCGTCTTTTAGGGTGGGGTAATTGGATTCTTCGTTGATGCTAGCGGAATAATAAGAAGGGCATCGTGTCATGCTATCACTTTAGTCTCTCTTTATTGGTTGTTTATGCAATAAGCTGCCAGCTTAACCAGAGGCCAGCAGCAAGGTATATAACCCAAATGGTCCAGTATGTACGATTCTCAGGGAGGTATATTCACATTAGCTAACAAAAGGGTTTGAGTTAGTACTATTTGCTTTGGCAGAGAATTAGTTATTGGTCTAGGGTCTATTAAGGAATGTCGTTTTTAGGCCTTAGGATTAAGAATACAATGTCAATATTGACTGATCAATGTCAGACAGAGTTTTCAGTATTGATCGTCGATGACAACTCAAAAAACCTGCAAGTATTGCAGCGAATGTTGGAGTCGCGAGGTTATCGAGTGTTGCCCGCCATTAGCGGCAAGCTTGCCTTGCGCAGCCTTGAAAAGGTGCAGCCTGATCTCATTCTTCTTGATATAAATATGCCGGGAATGGATGGCTATGAGACCTGTGAGAGAATCAGGTCAACCAAGGGTTTTGAAGATACACCAATTATTTTCGTTAGTGCACTAGATACTATTAATGACAAGATTAAAGCCTTTTTAAGCGGTGGCGTAGATTATATCGTCAAGCCTTTCCAGATAGAGGAGGTTTTAGCCAGAGTAAACACTCACTTGAGTTTAAGTGGTATGCGTAAGCAGCTGGCGCGCTCAAATCAAGAAGTGGAAGCAAAGGTACAAGGAAAAACCAAAGAGCTGGAAGAGGCAATTAGTCGATATAAAAACCTAAGCATAAGAGAGAAAGCGCTCGCTAAAATCCTGCGTACACCAATCGATGATCTAGCCGTCAATAGCTATATCAATAAAATACTTGAAGCACTAAGCCAAGTATTGGACAAACACGACCAAAACCCCAGTGCGGCAGTCATTACCTTCAACGATCACCCCAAAAGCCATGCCTTTAATTCATTTACCTTGGGCGATAAAAGCCTAAATCAGCAACTGAACTGCTTGATGGTTTGCATTATCAATGAGCTGGGCTTCGGAGGTTTTTTAGAGGCAAACACGCTGATAGTACTATATGAAGGTTTTTCAGCAACACGCATTGTCTTGCAAAACGAAGAGCGTCCGCTAGGCCTTGCTGCAGGTGATATTAAGACCAACTTTCTCATTGTGCCGATCAAAGTCAAAAATACTCTACTCAGCTTGCTGGCCATTAGCATTCCACCTGATCAGGCATTTAGAGAAGAAGATATTGATTACTACCGGCAGGTAGCAGAAGTAATTGGTAGTAGTCTTGCACGCCGTTCTTCCGATAGGAAAATTGAATTTCTCGCTTATCACGATGAGCTAACAGGTTTGCCCAATCGTCGTTTAATGAATGATCGTATCGCTCATGAAATTAATGTCTCCGGCCGTACGGGTATGGTGGGAGCCTTGGTTTACCTTGACTTGGACGACTTTAAGCTGGTGAATGATGCATTAGGTCACGAGGTGGGTGATTCAGTGCTCAAAATCACCTCACAGCGTATTCAAGAGGTATTACGTTCCACGGATTCCTGTGCCCGATGGGGCGGTGACGAGTTCGTCATTATGTTGCCAATGTTAAGCGATGACCGGGCTAATGCTTCCGAACGAGCGCACTTTGTTTCCGATAAAATTCGACAAGCTATCACTCGCCCGTTCCATATCGACGCCCATGAAGTCCAAATGTCGATTAGCGTCGGAATTACTCTATTTGGTAAGGGTGATAAACAGGGTCAGGATTATCTCGTTGAAGCCGATGCGGCGATGTATCAGGCCAAGAAGACGGGTAAAAATGCCATTCAATTTTTCAAACCGGAGTATCAATCGCGAGCCGAATCTAGGTTGGCCTTAACAAAAGGCCTGCGGCAAGCGGTTAAAAATAATGAGCTCTATATGGTCTACCAACCGCAAGTTAATAAGAACGGCGAGATTGTAGGTCTAGAAACTTTAATGCGTTGGGAGAGTGAAGAGTTTGGTTTTGTTCGTCCGGATATTTTCATTGCATTGGCAGAAGAATCAAACCTTATTGTTGATTTAGATCTCTTTGCTATTCGTTCGGCTTGCTCACAGTTTATGCATTGGCAGCAAGAGGGCTTGTTGCCGAAAGCCTTTAAACGATTGGCAATCAATATTTGCCCACGTCATTTCTCCAGTGATCAATTTGTTAGCAATGTTAGAGAAACTCTAGAGCACTTTAATATGTCGCCTGAGAATTTAGAGTTGGAGGTGACAGAGCGACTAATGCTTTCCAATGTGGATACTACTATCGCTAAGTTAAACGAGTTGAAAAATCTCGGAGTATCGTTTTCCATTGATGATTTTGGAACGGGCTATTCTAGCTTGTCGTATCTACTTAAGCTTCCCATCGATATGTTGAAAATTGATCGCTCCTTTGTGACTGATGTGCATCTCAATCAGCAGGCCGCGACGATTGTTTCCACCATTATCGGTATGGCAAAAAATCTAGGTTTAGAAACCATCGCTGAAGGTGTTGAGGAAGAAGAGGAGTTTGACCATTTGTTAAGAGATGGTTGTGACTACTACCAAGGTTATAAATTCTACAAGCCTATAAAGGCATCCGAATTGAGGTCGATTTTTTCGACGATTAATTTGCAAAAAAATAATTAGTTTTTCGATAAATAAGACCAGCAAGCTTAGATCGAATTTAGGACGAGTTTTCAATTGGGTGATCTTTCACTCGGTGATATGGGGATGACGATAAATAAACAAGGTTAAAGGGACAAGGTAATGAATGCGATACTAGATGCTGATTGTACGGGTAAGTACACCATTCTCAATAATTTGCAGATCCCAGAGAATATTCAGCAGAGCTGGCAGAAAACGATCGATTTAATGGCGCAGGCCATGGGTGTTCCAGCCGGTCTGATTATGCGAGTGCATCAAAAACAAATTGAGGTGTGTATCGCTTCGAGCAATAGCGATAATGTCTATGAGCCCAATGAGTTGGCTGATTTGCACACGGGACTATATTGCGAGACGGTCATGTCTAGCAATGATACTTTACTTGTCCCTAATGCTCTGACAGACCCTGTTTGGGCTAATAATCCTGATGTAAAACTGAATATGATCTCCTATTTAGGAATGCCCTTAAGATGGCCGAATAGTGAAGTGTTCGGAACCATCTGTGTGCTGGATGGCAAAGAGAATCACTATAACGATCAATACAAAGAGCTGCTAAGAGAATTTCAGCAAAGTGTTCAGCTAAGCCTTAAAACCATTTACGAAAACCAGCTGTTAATCAATGCTCAAGATGAGCTAATCAAATCAAAAGAAAAAGCCGAAGCGGCCTGTAAGGCAAAAAGCGTATTCTTGGCCAATATGTCTCACGAGTTAAGAACGCCACTAAACGCCATTTTAGGTTTTTCTAAGATGCTTCAAGAGGAAAGTGGCCTTTCTGACAACAGCTTGGATGACCTGCAAGCTATTCGATTTAGCGGGGAGCACCTGCTGCGCTTGATTAACGATGTCTTGGACATGTCTAAGATTGAAGCGGGCAGAATGGATTATGATGAAAGCGAAGTAGAGTTATTGCAAACCATAAAGGATGTTGGCCAGCTGATTAGGCCCAAGGCTGTAGAAAAAGAGCTTTCATATACCGTAGATATTTCGCCCAATGTTCCTCAATTTGTAAGGTCGGATTTAATTAAGATCCGCCAAATCCTCATCAATCTTCTTAGCAATGCTGTTAAATATACCGAATCCGGCGGCGTGATCATGAAGGTCTGGTCTGAGCCCGTGCTGTCTACAGAAGATCAAGGCTTTCAAAAGCTGTATTTTGAAGTGAAGGATAGCGGTTTGGGTATGACGCCTGAGCAGGCTCAGGAAATCTTTAAGCCCTTTGAACAAATTTCCGGTAGAGCCATCGAAGGAACAGGTTTAGGCTTGGCAATTACATCAAAATTTGTGGGGCTAATGGGGGGTGAAATTCAAGTCCACAGCGAACCGAATAAAGGCAGCACTTTTACAGTAAGTTTTAGCAGCCAAGTGGTGTTAGCGAATGACAGTGAAAAGCTCAATCGTGAGCAGCGAAGAGTTGCCTCCCTGAAAAACTCCCAAAAAACTATTCGAGTATTGATCGCTGAAGATCAAAAGCACAACCGTAACTTACTGAAAAAGCTACTAGGGCGTGTTGGCTTTGATGTGCTTACGGTCAACAACGGTGCGCAAGCTATAGCGGCGGTGCCTAGTTATCAGCCCGACTTTATTTGGCTAGATATTCGGATGCCTGAGGTCAATGGAATTGATGCTTGCCAGAGAATTCTATCAAATGCAAGTGCAAAGGTTCCGGTAGTCGCGGCAATTACCACGAGTATTGCGCCAGGCGAAGATCAGAAAGCCTTGGACGCTGGCTGCAAGGTGGTATTACTCAAACCGTATCAAGAGGACGAAATATTTGCCACCATGGCGGACTACCTCAATATAGAATACAACTATGTTGATGAACTGGATCAATGTGAAACAGGTTTACCCAACTTGGATCTTTCGGAGCTGGTATTGATGCTCGACAGGCAATTGCTAATGGAGTTGCAACAAGCCTTAGAGTCCTTAGATAGCGAAAACATTAATCGCATCATTAATAGTATTCCCGCAGAAAATAGCGAAACCGCTAATGAGCTGATGGAATTGGCGAAAGCTTTTGAGTTTGAACGATTAATTGAGCTAGTTGAAACAGCACTTTGCGATTAATGGACTCGAGAATGCTTTTGTTGCTTGGTAGATAGCGATATACCGGCCGAGGACGTGCAGCGAATTATCGTGCAAGCGTGGGTGAATTTTGATCGCATGTCTGGGCTTTCAGTCAGCTAAAATAGTCGTTGAACGGCCAATTGCGAGACGCTCAGATGGTTTATTAATTATCTGAGCTTCTAAGTCCTGGCGGATGGCTGGTTGCAATAGTGGAGCGAATTGTTCCACCTCTCTAATCTCTGGATCTAACCATTGCTCTAGCCACGGGCCCTCTTGCGGTAACATGAGTGGGGATGCTTTGCTGTGATAAGGGTTAAGCTTGGGGTGTGGGGGGAGTGTGATAATACTGCAACTATTAACTATTTCGCCGCTTAAAGGGTGCTGCCACTGCCGATAAAGCCCGCCAAAGGCAATTGCTTCTTTGGCGTTAAAATTGGTATAGCGCATGGGCTTTTTCTTACCGTTAACCGTTTCATACTCTGTTTCGCCAAAACCACTGGCAGGAATGACACAGCGACTTTGACGAAAAGGGCGATAGCCTGCCGAGCGAGGTACGTCGAGTTTGTCGTAGCGGGTGTTAAAAGAGGTATAACGAGAAGGTTTGAAACGATCGTCTTTGAACTCCAACAGCAGCCACCAGGTGGCGTCCTCTAGCACAGTATTTTGGCCATCATGCCGAACAATGCTGATGGTATTACAGGCCCGATGAAAATCATTAAAGCGAACAGGCCAGTTATGGCTATCTATACCCAGGCGCAGCAACAGCTGCTGCACTGCCGGAGAGTCACTGATATTGAATCGACCACACATAATATTATTACCAACCTTGGAGGCAGGGAAAACAGCGCCCTAAATTTCTTAGTGAACACCCTATTATGATGCTTGCTGCCTGTCTATGGTAAAGTTGCAAGCAGGGATAAATTGAGTTGTAGCCCTCTAGAATTAACTTGCCTAGAAGTGATCAATATAGGTAAGCGAGATAGGTAGCCGAGATAGCTTGGTGAGATAGATGGGTGATATGGGGCAAAGCACAGGGATCTTCTTATGTTGAAAAAGCGATCAGATAAACTCAAGTTTTTTAGTTTGCATATTATTGTTGCCATTATCACATTGGCTTGCTTGCTAATGAATGGGCCTATGAGGCCCGGTCTTCCGATTGATACCACTGTGCTGGAAAGAGCAGAGTTTATAGTTGCGAATCAGGCATTATGGGTTATGTCTTGGATGGTTTGGATGGCGTCAGCTATTGGTCTGTTTGTGTTCTGTTCTATCTTGGCAGGGGAGCTTAAATCTCGAATGCGAGCTCGCATCGCTTTGACTATCGTCGCGATGGGGATCGGACCCGACTTAATTGCCGAAGTAATTTATGCTTTTATTATTCCTAAGGTGGTCTTGCTTGAGCTAAACCTAGACATCATGCAAAGCTTAGAATTAATTGCCAGTCATTTGACAGGTTTTTTGGGTAATGGCTTATATAATCTTGGCGGGTTGGCACTGACGATAATAGCTTGGCGAGAGCGAGTATTTCCAATCTGGGCATTTATATGGGGCTTAACATCTTGGATATTGGGCTTGTCTCTGTCGGCGTCCATAGCTATTGATTACATGGCCGGCGCTGAGTTCTTCACCGCCACTAGCATGGTGCTTAGTACTAGCTGGATGCTGGTAATAGCCTATATCCGTTTTACACCACAGGTTCTTAAAGAAAAATGGAATACGCCTTAGTCAAAGTACTGCATTTGGGGGCCTTGGTTTTTTGGCTGGGCCCACCTTTAGGGGCTTGGCTGATGTTGCGCAGAGCGCAGCGGACTATTAAAGATCCTCAGCAGCTATATCAACAGTATCGACTGTTCTACCGTCTTATTGCACTAGAACATGTGGCTCTCCTTTTACTTCTAGGCAGTGGTGTCTGGATGGCAGCCAATTATTCTTTGTTCGAATCGCCTTGGCTGCAGCAAAAATTAATACTGGTGTTTTGGGGGCTTTTGCCTTTGGAGTTGCTAGATATACTGCTTGCTAACTATTTATTGCCGCGTTACAGCAAGATGCAAGCAGAAGGAGTAGAGCTTGAAGGCTGGCAAGTTCGGTTAATAGGTTTTTACCATGGGTCATTTACCTATATTGCAATTGTCTTAATTCCCTGTCTAACTCTAGCTATAATGTACTTAGCTACTGGCAAGCAGCTTATTTTTTAACTCAGCTAAGACTGAGTATTTTTATTATTGGAGTGATTATGCCTCAACTATTACACACTATGATTCGCGTTGGTGATTTGGATCGTAGTATCGACTTTTATACCCGTATTTTAGGTATGAAGCTATTACGCAAATCTGAAAACCCTGAGTATCGTTATACCTTGGCCTTTGTTGGTTACGGTGAAGAATCCAGTGGTCAAGCGGTGGTCGAGCTAACCTACAACTGGGATACCGAGAGCTACGACCTTGGTTCGGGCTTTGGTCATTTGGCGATTGGATTTGAAGATATCTACGCAACTTGTGATGCTATTCGGGAAGCGGGTGGTGAGATCAGTCGAGAACCAGGCCCTGTGAAAGGCGGAAGCACTGAAATTGCTTTCGTTCGCGATCCTGATGGTTATGCGATTGAGCTGATACAGCGTAAGTCTATGAGTCAAGGCCTAGGTTAGTGGCAGGGCCCCACATCCTCTTAGTCGAGGACGATGCAAAGCTGGCCGATATTCTGCAAGAATATTTGGCCAAGCAAGGCTTTAAGGTGTCTTGGGTGGGCGATGGTGCCTTGGCACCTGAGCGGATCCTATCTGAGGCTCCTGAGTTGGTGATTCTGGATCTTATGCTTCCCGGGCTGGATGGTTTGAGTATCTGTCGCCAGGTTCGCAATCAGTATGCTGGGCAGATACTGATGTTGACGGCGAATGATGATGATATGGATCAGGTGGCTGCATTGGAGCTTGGAGTAGATGATTATGTCTGCAAACCACTGCAGCCACGTGTGCTTTTAGCTCGTATTAGAATGCTATTGCGCCGGCCAATGCCGCCAGCAGAGGCGTCGTCTAAGCCCTCAGTATCTGCTTCAAGCCGAGAGCGCCGTTTTGGTCGATTGACTCTGCATAGCTCACTGCGCCGTTGTACCCTCGCAGGCCTTGAGATTGATCTAACGCCCGGCGAATTTGATGTTCTCTGGCTGCTGTCATCCAAACCCGATGAAATATACAGCCGCGAGACGCTCACTTTGGATGCCCGAGGTATCGAATATGATGGGCTAGACAGAACCATCGACAACCGCATTGCTAGCTTGCGAAAAAAGCTAGAAGTGGATCCAAATAAAGCACGTCGTATTGTTACAGTAAGAGGTAAAGGCTACCGCTTTGTGCCAGATCAGTGGTAGGCCCATACAAAGCCATACAAAAATCCTGCAGCATTCGGCGAGTCAATATGGAATGATGATGCTAGTTTAACTGTTAATCGGAACCGCCAGTGAAAAGCCAGTTTTTTAAGCTCTATTTCGGTTTAATTGCCAGTGCATTATTTGCGGTAATCGTTTTGCAGTCCATATTCCTTGGAATCTGGGGTGATGCTCAGGATAAGTTGTTCTCACAGCAGTTTGAAGCCTATCGTAAGCTTGCAATTACGTTGACAGATAGACCCCAGCAGCAAATTTCTCATATGCATGCATTGGCGAAAGAAATGGGTGCTGAGCTTAGCGTTGCTGAGGAAGATGAGCTCTTTGAAAAAGAGTTACAGCTGTTAAGGGAAAAGGGTGTCCTTGTTGTTAACTCCGATGAAGCTCTTAGCTATTTCCTTATTCCTAAAGATTCCAAAATTTACAGGTTTCAATATCGGGAAAATCACCCATTATTAGATCAATTAAGTTTGAGCACTGATTTAACCTTGATAGCTGTTTTTATAGCCTTGGGGCTAGTGCTTGGAGCCTGGGTATATTTTTTGAATGCTAAATTAGTCGCCTTAAACAAGGCCGCCGAAAGACTGGCCAGTGGCGATTTGGGGGCGCGTGCTCCCAAAGCCAAGAATCAGCAGGTTGGGCAGTTAAACCTGAGCTTTAATTTAATGGCCGAGCGTATCGAAAAGCTTATCGAAAGCCATAAACAATTGAGCAATGCGATTGCTCATGAGCTACGCTCGCCAATATTTCGTTTGCAGTGCCAGCTGGATATGCTAGCAGATGAACACAGTGCTGAGACTAGGGCTAAATACATTAAAGGTCTTGACGAAGATGTAAAGGAACTTAGTTATCTTGTTGAAGAGCTGCTGCAACACGCCAAAATGGAAAATGCGCAGTATCGTATTCAGCGTGAGCCGCAGGAAATCGTGACTTGGTTACTTCAGTCACTACAAGGTTTGCAGTTGGAGTCGGAAATTGTAATTCGATATTCCCATTCCGAAGAGGCTTGTCAATACTCATTTGATTGCGCGCTGATGCAAAGAGCCGTACAGAACATTATCCGAAATGCGTTTCGATACGCAAAAGAGCTTATCGAAGTCAGCCTTCAGTCCGACGGACAAGCTATTTTTATTCATTTTGATGATGATGATGATGGTGAAGGAATTCCTGAAGATCAGCGAGAAGCTATCTTTCACCCCTTTCATCGAATTGACAGTGCTAGAAGCCGAAACTCCGAAGAATATGGTGGCTATGGCCTAGGGCTCGCCATTGTTCGTCAAGCTATAGAGTTGCACGGCGGTGAAGTTAATTTAAGTGAATCTCCCTCTGGTGGCGCTCGGTTCAGCTTTTACCTGCCTTTGAAGTAGGCTCGTGCCTACTTACAAACCCTGACAAAGTCATACTCTTTGCAACTTATCTAATTGCTATCGTTTTTTGATAATTAGTGCTCCAAGGGCTCAGCCGTGAGGGTGAGTCTCAACTATGGAGGTTAGCTAATGAATCTAAGACCGATATTTAAGCGCTTGCGCTTATTCAAAGCCAAAACACTGGCGCTTACACTGTTGCTTTTTTCGTCGCTTTTCCTAACAGCCTGTGAGCAGTTGATTATGCTCCAGATGAATCACCTAAGCTTAACCGAAACTAAGGTTGAAGGCGATAAATTGTATCTGATGGGCATTATCAATTCTAAAAGCTATGAGCAGATGAAAACTGTTATTGAAAGCAACCCCCAAGTCAAAACACTCGTTCTGACGGTGATGCCAGGCAGCATTGATGACGAAACAAATTTGCAAATGTGTCATTTCGTTCGAAATCAGGGCTTGTCGACCTATCTGAGAAGCGACAGTGTTATTGCATCAGGCGCAGTAGATCTTTTTATGTCTGGGGTTGAGCGTGAAATGGAGTCTGGAGCTCAGTTGGGGGTTCACTCCTGGAGTGATGGTTTTCAGGAGGCACTGGAGTATCCGCGCACAGCGCCAGAACATAAACCTTATCGTGATTTCTACCAAGCGATGGTGGGTAGCGATGATTTCTATTGGTACACATTAGAAGCCGCTAAAGCCGACGATATTCACTGGATGAGTGAGAAAGAAATATCGGCCTTTCCAGTGCTTACCCAGCCTCTTAAAAAAGCTAAAAAGCACAATGATATTTTTCCAAAACAAACACAGATTCGCGAAGAAATGCTGAGCGATTTCTAATGAAATTTGAACTTGAAAGTACTTAAATTTAAATGAGAGAGCACAGAAATGTTTAGACCTTTTATTCGAACGGCGCTGCTCCTGTTATCAGTAGCGACTGCGCATTCTATTTGGGCGCAATCCGCCACAATGGATGACTTGCGTATTGTAGAAATACAGAATGTACAATTTGGACAAGAGTTTACTGTTGACGTATTAAGCTCGGATCGTTCTATGTATATTACTGGGCGAACGGTAGCTGCAGATGCAGAAGTGTTGGTTGACCGGATTGTTGATCCAACAGGTAAGGTTATTTATTCAGCGGCTATCAATGGCGATAGTATTGATGTGACGGGCAATGTAAGTAAAGACGCCTTCGGTAACCTTGCTGATTTTGCTGTATTGTTACCTAGTAATAATCACCCAGATAGTCAGCTAAAGGCAGGAAAATATAAAATTCGTGCCATTTCGAATGGTGGCGATACCCGAGCTATGGATGTGCGCGCTGTTTTCAAGCAGCACGTTAATGGTAGTCAGGCCATAGATATTAATATCTTGGTTTTAGATCGTAGTGCAAACACTCGCCAGCGTAGTTTGAGTGACAGTTTTAAAACGGGTTTAGTGAGCGAAATAAGCCGATTAATGCGCCCACACCAGCTGCGTCCTGGTAAATTAAATATTCAGGAAGCCGATCAGAGCTTGCTTGCTAGCTTCGCGGACACCAACGAAGATGAAATACCGGCACTGTGCCAACGTTTGGGGCAGGATTTTGGTTCTGGTCGCGCATTGAATATTGGTCTGGTCGAGACGATTAGCTCATCGCAGGTAAGTGGTATTGCTGGTGTTTCACCTGGTCTACCTGCAACGGTCATGCATGAAAATTATCGTAACAGTTGTGTATTGATGTCGGAGCGAGCTTATGGTGGTGATATAGCGGGGCACGCGGCAAATCTAGTGCATGAGATGTCACATTTGATGTCTATACCGCATACCACCGAAGAAAGTGGCGAAAAGCATGATAGCTTTAGTGATACTTTGGAGTGTGCTTTGCGAGATTTCGATGGGCGTAGCAACTTAGGTGTTGATGGCCGTGCTGGAGATAAGGCCGTAGATGATTTTGAATGTGGTAGAGACGGTGGCGCCAGCAATTATATGTTTTACAGTGGCGTTGCTGATTTTATGCCTTTTAATATGAGCGCTCAGCAGGCGACTGTACTTAAGGCGCATCCTTTGTTTTATCCAGTAGCCTCGGCGAATGCCAGTGCATCTTGGTATAACCCAGAGCAATCGGGGCACGGTCTGTCGGTAGAGGTTTTGAATGATGGCAGAGCCGTGATTTATTGGTATACCTTCGATCAGGCCGGAGCGCCACTGTGGATCGTAGGCACCGGCAAAGTCGTTGGGCCCGCCATAGAAACTCAAGCGATTACTGTGTCAGGTGGTGAATTTGGTACGGCCTTTAATGCAAATAATATCACTCGTAGTAATTGGGGAAGTCTAGACCTCGCGCTCGACCCAGAGGACTGTAGCAAAGCGACACTGAGTTGGAGCAGCAGTTCCATGGGAAGTGGCAGTATGCCAATGACAAGGCTGAGTAACCTTGCAGAGGTAAGTTGTAAAAACTAAAGCCAAAACTTTGAACGCCTAGGCTAATGCTAGAGTGACCTAGGCGTTTTGAGTGAGTTTGTTAAGCGCTTGGCAGGCGACAGGCCAACAATTCCTTTTCCCAGTTCGGGTCGAGCTTGCTAGCTATAATCTCGAATCGACTTTCCATACAGTCATCTAGTTCGATTTCCTGTAGTCCGTCTGGGGTTTTGTTAAAGCCCCAAACGCCGCTTTCGGTAATACAAACGGCTTTCATTCGCTCGGCCAATAGCTCGTTTGCCCAAGCATAAAGCTTAGAATGATTAAACAGTACATTGGGGGAGAAGCGCCAACCAATGCTGGAAAACTCTTCGGAGCTATTGCTTTGACTAATAAAGCCTTCTTGGGGGATAACGGCTTCTTCAAAACTATTAATAGCTAACGCTTCTTCTGCTGATTCTTCCTCGGCTGCCGAATCATGATGGTGAGAGCAGCATTTCTGCAATTGAAAGCCACTGGCTCCTGATAAAAGCTCGAAAGGGAAATCACCTTGACTGCAAAAGACTGTCTTTACTTGTGATTTTCCTTGGGAGTCTAAAAAGCTGTGTAATAACTGCTTATGTTCTGGGCGATATAGATCTTCTTTATTGGCGACTACAACATCAGCAATAGTCACCTGTTGTAAATAGATGGGGTTTTCTGTGTATCGCTCATCATTGAGTTTGCGAGCATCAATCAAGGTCAGGCACTTTTGAATATCCAGCACATCTTGATAGTGCTCGGCATGCAATACTTCCATGACTTCTTTTGGATGGCCCAGGCCGCTTGGTTCAATGAGTAGGCGGTCAGGTTTGGCTCGCTGTAGCAATTGATTCAAGGCAATATGCATGGGCAGGCCCGCGGCACAACACATACATCCGCCGGGCACTTCTCGGACAAAAATTTGATCTTGTTGTTGTGATTCGATGAGCTTTCCGTCGATGCCAATTTCACCGAACTCGTTGACTAAAACAGCCCAGCGCTCATTTTCGGGTTTTTGTTTGAGCAGGTTTAATATACTGCTGGTTTTACCAACACCTAAAAAGCCGGTAATGATGTTGCAAGGTACAGCTTTAATAGTCATGGCTTAATCTAAATAGGTTTCTCATCGCATGTGCATCGCTCTGTTTGGCAAAGGCGGTAGTTTTTCCAGTGTGCCAAGGCAATAACGATTGCCGCTACCACACTCAAGGCTTTTTCACCCCACTCGCCAACGGTTTCATGGCCTAATACCAGTGGCGCTAGCAAGATGGCAATACCAAGTAGGCCAAGCCAGGCGACGGAGCCTTGACGGTGCTCTCTGCAGCCTATTAAAAGGCTTAACAGGCTGCATGGTACTACAGCCAGAACCATCCAGCTGTGAAATGCTTCGTCCAGTAACGCTAAGCCCGTCAGAGAGGGCAATGCCGCCAGCAGAATAGGTGTCGCGAGGCAATGAATGCTACAAAGTGCGGAAAGGCTAATGGCGAATCTATCACCCAGTTGGCTGGCTTTAATCATGGTGTCCTTGTTAGCTAGGGGGGAAGTGAAATCATAATGTTATAACATAACACTGAATATGGAAAGTGATAATGGTTTTCATTTGGGGTTTTAGGCGGCGCCGAAAAGCCAACTGTGCAGGATGCGCCCCGGCATAAAAGCAAAGGTCCCAGCAATCAATACGCCGCCGATAAATAACCCTAACATTGCGCTCTTGTGCGCGACTATATTTCCCCTGCGTGCAGCTAGGTACGCGGAAGGCACAGCATAAAGTGTGAGCAGGCTAAATAGGTGTATGAAGCCAAAATGCCCGAAAAGACGGCTACCTATAGCAGCTGGCATGAAAAGAGTGATAAGCCCTGTGAGTAACATTAACACCATGTAAATCTTTCCTAAGAGCTTATGTATTGCAGTGCCTTTGCGGCGTAAAAAAAGATATATACCGATTAAGGCGGCTGGGCCAACGGTCAGTAAATGCAAAAACATCAAAGATTCGTAGCTCATTGCAAAGCCTTTATTCGTTGTTGTTATCGTATTTATAGTAAGGCCAAGCAGGGGTGGGGGCAATCGCCAGTGTAGGGGTTAATTGAGCAGCTGTGATCAAAGGAAGCCTGCTATGAATCTGCACAGCAGGCCGCTTATCAGCTCTTAATCTAAGTCGCTAGCGCTGTGTCGCTCCTTAACTTGCTCATGCTCTTCACCCCAAACACGGTTGACCTTACGGCCACGTTGCACAGCAGGGCGGGCGCTAATTTCATCTGCCCAGCGTCGCACATGAGTATAAGATTCAACATCCAAAAACTCGGCGGCATTGTATAAATGCCCTTCGACCAAGACGCCATACCAAGGATAGTTAGCGATATCGGCGATAGTGTATTCATCACCGCATAAAAAACGACGCTCCGACAAATTGCGGTTAAGCACGTCTAGTTGACGCTTAACTTCCATGGTAAAGCGATTTATCGGATATTCCTGTTTGGTTGGGGCATAAGCGTAGAAGTGTCCGAAACCACCGCCAAGATAGGGTGCGCTACCCATTTGCCAGAATAACCATGATAAACACTCCGCGCGGGCGGCCGGCTCAGTTGGTAAAAACTCACCAAACTTCTCCGCAAGGTGCATCAAAATTGCTCCAGATTCAAATACCCGGATTGGTTCTTCACTGCTGCGATCATGCAGCGCTGGAATTTTTGAATTAGGGTTTACCGATACAAAGCCACTGCCGAACTGATCACCCTCCATAATGTTGGTAATCCAGGCGTCATACTCCGCGCCCTGGTGCCCAAGGGCGAGTAGCTCTTCGAGCATCACGGTAACTTTTACACCGTTAGGAGTGGCTAAGGAGTACAACTGAAATGGATGCTCGCCTACAGGTAGATCTTTATCGTGGGTTGGTCCGGCAATAGGGCGGTTAATGCTGGCAAATCGATTGTCATCGTTTTTGTCCCAAGTCCAAACCGCCGCTGGGGTATATTCTTGCTCGCTCATAAAATGGCCTCGGCAAAAGAAAATTTGATTAGATATAAATACCCCACTAGCTTAATTGCAAGTGCAGGGCTTTGCCAAAGATATTGCAGTTATAAGCTTAGTGGGACTTACATTTCTTAATTTGCTGGCGCATATCACCAATAATTTGTCTTTAGTGTTCGAATTTATAGAGCCTATTTTTAGTGTTAACTCCAAATTTTTCAAAGTATCCACTTACCGGTTTACTCAGAAATATTTTTCTTTGAGAAAATCGACAAGAACTCTAACTCGTTTTGTCTTTTGACTGTTTTGCAAAAAATATATATGCAATGCTGGTATGCTTAACCAATAATCCTCCATTACCGGAATTAATTCTCCCTTATCAAACTTAGCTTCTACCAGCGGAAGTGCCATACGTCCTACCCCTAGACCTTGTATGGCTGCATCTACCATAACGTCGGTATTATTCGCCACTAAGGCGGTGGGCATCGCAAGTTGGATTTCTTGGCCATTGTTATTTAAACGTAGATTTATGAGCTTATTCGAGCCAATAAAACGGTAACGAATTAGCTTGTGTCCTTGTAGCTCATCTGGAGTTGTAGGGACGCCGTGTTTTTCGGCATAAGCCGGCGAAACAAAGAGTGCGTCTTTTAATTCCTTGCTCAGTGGGTAAGCCACCGTATTGGGTGCCAACATATGCCCGAATCGAATGCCTATATCATGTCCTGTTTCGAGAATATCCACCTTGGCATCATCGATATAAAGCTCTAACTCAATATCTGGATAGCGCTCACAAAATTCGGCATAAATCGGTTTTATTAAACACTCAAAAGCAAAATGAGGCAGATTTAAACTGACGACCCCGCTGGGTTGTGAGCTTAAATCCTGCACACTTTCAAAGGCCAGATCTAATTCATTCATTAGTCCATCTATTCTCTGCGATAACAAAAGACCCGCCTCGGTAAGTTCAATCTTGCGAGTACTGCGTTGAAACAGCGGTAAATCGAGCTGCGTCTCCAGTTGTTGCAAGGCCAGGCTCACGCTGGGCGCCGCCATAGAGAGGCGACGAGCAGCCCCACGGATACTGCCTTCGGCTACGATGGCTTCAAAGATCCTTAATTGGTTAAAAGTTGAGCCTTTCATTGTGATTCTCCTTTAGCGGCCTGACTAGGCCTCTGGGGTGCTTGACTACCACACATGCCTCTACTGATTGTTAGTTTTTATCAAATAGTGAACTAAGTAAAGATCATCTAAAAATTAACAGTTGCACTGGGTAGCATGGTAGACCAGGCAAATCGCTAATGATCAAATTCGTCGAAGGAGTCATAACATGAGCAAACCACAGGTCCTAGTCATCTCTGGGCACCCGAATCTAGCAGAATCTAATGCTAACCAACGCGTAATCAATCGCTTGCAAGAACAGCTCGATAATGTGAGCGTACGAGATCTAGGTGCTTTGTACCCAGACTATCAGATTGATGTGGAGGCAGAGCAAGCGGCTCTACTTGCGGCAGATACTGTGGTTTTGCAGTACCCATTTTACTGGTACTCCGTTCCCGCTTTATTGAAAAAATGGTTGGACGATGTGTTTGCCTACGATTTTGCCTATGGCGCAAACGGCGACAAGTTAAAAGGTAAGAATCTTTTACTATCATTTACGATTGGTGGTCCTGCAGAATCCTATCAACCTTTGGGTTACAACCACTTTAGTATCGAGCAGTTCTTACACCCACTGCAGCAAACCGCCTATTTGGCTGGCATGAACTTTGTCAAAGCAGTTTATAGTCATCGAATGGTCTATATCCCTGGGGTGTATAACACTTTGGAAGAGGTTGAGCGAAGAGCTGATGTTCATGGTGATGCGTTGATTAAACGCTTACAAACACTACATGGCGATGCCGACTACCTAATTTCTAAGTTTGTTTCCGACTGGTTTGCTGAGTTTGATCATTTGGGGGAAAGCCCGGACTTCTTTCTCGAACATCTTTCCAAGGACTTAGTATGGTCTTCCCCCGAAGGAGAGTTCAAGGGCCATGCAGGCTTTAAAGATTGGTATCAATTGGCACGCGAAAACTTTAAATCACCCTGTGAACATCAGGTAGAACAGCTGTCCATCAAAGCGCTCGAAGGTGATCAATACCAAGTCGAGATTCGTGTACGTTTGATTGCTCAAACCCAGAGTGATTCGCCATTTAATGGTGAGGACTTAAACTTACTGGTGAATGAATACTGGCAGCTAGAGCTTGATGATCAGCAGTCTATCAGCATCAGTGAGTATAGGGTGGAAGTGTTGCAATAAAGTACAAATGATTGAGCAGCTTTGTTCAATCATTGATAGCCGACAGGCCCTATGATGCCTCCTATCAACTATTGAACTGGAGGCGTCGATGCAAAAGTTTATTTTCATATTTCTGTTGGTTCTATTTACGCCATTCGTATTAGCGAATGGACAATCTTCTATTATCACAACGGAGTCTATTGAGATGAAATCTTTAGAGCTAGAAACTCGGGTAGGCAAACTTGCTGCTAACTTATATTTGCCAGAGGGTAAAGAGAATCCGCCTTTGGTTATCGTAACTGGCGCATGGACAACCGTGAAAGAGCAAATGCCGGCAGTCTATGCAAAGGCTTTGGCTGAGAAAGGTTTCGCCGCATTAAGCTTTGATTTCAGGGGCTGGGGGCAATCGGCCGATGATATCAAGTTTTTGGAAGATCCTACTCGTAAAATTGAAGATATTACCGCGGTGATCGAGGCTGCTGGCTCGATAAAGGGTGTTGATTCTTCGAGATTGGCTGGTTTGGGCATTTGTGCTTCATCTGGATATATGTTGGATGCCGCTATTAGCTCGAACAATTTGAAGTCCGTGGCCGTTGTCGCGCCTTGGCTACATGATAGGGTTCTAGTGGAATCTATTTATGGTGGAGCTGAGGGCGTCGAAAATCTACTCTCAGTGGCGGAAAAATTCAGAGGTTTAAACCAATTTATCGAAGCAGCGAGTCGGAGCAATGAAGAAGCACTGATGTTTCAGGCACCTTACTATACTGAGGTAAATCGAGGCTTAATTCCCGAATACGATAACCAATTTAACTTAGCGTCTTGGGAAGGTTGGTTGAACTACAATGCACTGCAAAGCGCAAGCCAACAAACAAAACCGGTCCTAGTGGTTGCCTCTGAGGCGATGGCATTACCCGCCGGTGCCGAACAGTATGTAGAAAAATCTGGCCCTAATGTTAAGGCGGTTTGGCTGGATAATATTTCACAGTTTGATTTCTATGATCAAGAGCTGGCTGTAAAGAAAGCGGTTGATGCTGTAAGTGAGCACTTCACTAAGACGCTTTAGGTTGAGGGGGCGCTATGTCTGCAAAGCTGTGGTTTATCCTGTTTATTGGGGTTGTTGTGATGAGTAGTAATGTACAAGCTGTTGACAAAGATGAGGCTGAAATACGAAACGCCATCAATGGCTTTTCGGTCTTCGCTGATCATGGTGCATTTTCATATTTAGCTCGCGTACTCGCTCCTGAAGTGGAGTTGGATTATCGCTCTATCTTTGGAGGGGAACCTGAGCGAGTTCAACGTATCGATTTGATGAAACGTTGGATGGCTTTCCTGCCGGGGTTCGACAAAACATTTCACAACTTGAGTAGTATTCAAGTCAGTATCGAGGGCAGTCGTGCAAATGCTGCGGCTAACTTCACTGCCAGCCACTGGCTGGGACAAGAAGGTTATTGGTCGATAGATGGTCAATACCGCTTTGGGCTGATCAGATTGGATGGTCATTGGCTAATAGATTCGGTAGTGGTTGAGCTGCAACGGGAGGAGGGGAGTCGAGAAATTCTCCAGCAAGCCCCTAGCCTTGCTGGGGCTAAGCATCGGCTCAGACAATCGCTTTTGCCAAACGAGCTTTAGTCGTTACTTTCAAAATGAGTCAGCACAATTGCCCTGTCGTAGGGCTTTTGTGTTGTCCAAAGTGGCGTTAATATTGATCCATGCGTTGTATTGAGAGGGGCTTCAAAAACCATGTGCCTTGAGGATTAATGTGGAATCGCTGCTAAAATTTATTGATCACAATACTGGGGAGCCATCGAACTGTGGCGAAGTTCTTGATATCGAAATATCGAGTCGCAGCCTGGGCTGGCGTGGTATTGTTGTGGAAAAGGGCTCATCTCCCCATTTTTACCCTAGCCATGTCTCAACCCCCTATTTCTATTTCGCTTTAGGGTTGGAGCAGGACCTGAATTGGCAGGCTGATACTGAAGGCGTTTTATCTGAGTTGCATACAATACCTGGTGAGATATGGATTAATCCACCAGCAACACCTTTTACCCATAGCATTGATGAGCCCTGTTACTTCCTTATTGTCGCTATCGAAAAGCAGAGGTTTATAGATGCTTGCCCTATTGATTTGCAGGGTAAGCAATTACGTTTTCTCAAAAACTACAATGTACAAGATGATAGTCTGAGGGCTACCCTTGAGTTATTTTTGCATGAAGTTCAAGCGCTAGGTCGAAATGGGTCAGCCTATTTGGAAAATTTACTGTCTTTGTTGGCAGTGCATTATATTAATAATTATTCCGATTATTTAGATAAGCAAAAAGAGCAAGAAGATGGTTCGAAATTTTCTCATCAAGAATTGGAAAAGATTGATAAACTTATAGTGCAAAATATTAGCCGGTCGATCACGATTGAAGAAATGTCTGGGCTGCTCAATTGCAGCAAATTTTACTTCTTACGAGAATTTAAAAAACTCACCGGAGTAACACCCTATCAGTACCTTATTAATCAACGCTTGACCTTATCCCGTGAAAAGCTTATCGCAGGAAACAAGAGCATATCATCGGTCGCGATAGAATGCGGCTTTAATGATCAGGCTCACTTTACGCGTGCCTTTAAAAAGCAATACCACACGACTCCAAGCAAATTGAAACCTTAGTTATCAATCGAAGTAGTGTCTTGTTCGATTAGCAAAGCCTACAAGGCTAAGCATTACCGGCACTTCTACTAATACTCCAACCACTGTCGCCAGTGCAGCACCAGAGTGCAAGCCAAATAAAGAAATGGCTACAGCAACAGCCAATTCAAAGAAATTTGAGGTGCTGATCATACAAGCGGGCGCGGCAATATTATGGGGTAGTTTTAGCTTTAAAGCGGCAAAGTAGGCAATAGCAAAAATGCCATATGTTTGAATCAATAAGGGTATAGCAATTAATACAATTTCATAGGGCTTTTGTAAGATCGTTTGTGCTTGAAAACCAAATAGTAAGACTACTGTCCCCATGAGGCCCGCGATCGACCAAGGCTTCATTTGTTGCAGCAGTGAACTCAGCTGATTCTCTCGTTGGAATCTTTCATAGAGGTTTCGTATAAGCACAGCTGCGATTAAGGGGAGAATAACATAGAGGAGCACCGATAATAGCAACGTGCCCCATGGAATCTGAATATCACTTACGCCTAGTAGCAAAGCAGTGATTGGTGCAAAGGCGAATACCATGATGACATCATTGAGTGATACCTGCAGCAAGGTGTAGTTTGGATCTCCTTTGGTGAGTTGGCTCCAAATGAATACCATCGCTGTACAAGGTGCAACCCCGAGCAGAATCATACCCGCGATGTATTCCTCAGCGCTCTTAGGGTCTACCCAATCAGCAAAAATCAGTTTGAAAAACAACCAGGCTAAAAACGCCATGCTAAAGGGCTTTAGCAGCCAATTTAGGATAATAGTGAGCAGTAATCCTTGAGGTTGTTGCTTGATTTTAGCTAAGGCTCGGAACTCAATTTGCAGCATCATTGGAAAAATCATCAGCCATATCAGCGCAGCCACTAAGATATTGATATGGGCGAATTCAAGGCCTGCCAAAACCTGAAATGTATTGGGGAAAACATTTCCTAGAGCAATACCGGCTAAGATGCTGATTGCCACCCAAATTGACAGGAACCTCTCGAAAACACCCATAGCGACTACCTTTCTATATAAATGCGTTTATTCATATATATGGTAAAGCGTATTTTATGGTTTGTATAGAGTTAAAAACAACTTGCGTATTTGCAAGGAGATTGGGCGGAGTTTGGAAGCGATAAGCTTGTAGGGTTTACCAAAGCGCTTTTTTGACGGGCGCTTGCCCTTGACGTATTTCTTTGTAGATAGCTTGGTGTGTAATTACCAATCTATGTGATCACCTATATTATAGGCAGCTCGCTTAAATGCTTATAAGTAGTTGTAACCATAGCTTACGAGTATCGGTAGCATGGCTATCTGAATTGTAGTCTGCATATTTTAAAAGCCCATTAAAATGCTTGTTAAACGTATAGGCGGCAGAAGCATTCCACTCATCGCCCAAGCTATCATTACCATATTCCGATGTTAGCTGGTGATAGCTAACGTTGATTGCGATATCTGAAAGCTTGCTGCCGAAACCCATGCATCGATCTTCGACTCCGTTATTGGGGGTACCCAGGAATTTATCAGCAAAGCCCTGAAATTTGTGTAGTGTTGCCAACGGCGTGGTAAATGCTTTTTTACCATTGTCACTTCCAAGTGTTTCCTGCCCGATTTTCCATTTCACGATGCCGGTTTTCCCCGAAGCTTCTAGCATCCAGTAATCGGCGCTGTAGGAAGTAGGGTTGCTGCTAGCATCAGTTTGCTGAGCGTAGCTGGCGGTAATGCTTAGAGATTTATGCTTCCCTGCATAACGTAAACCATAGCTGTTATTAGAAAGTGCTGCCGAGAGATCAAAATCTAAGTAATAATTGAAAAGCGCTAATTGTTGGTTTTCGGTAAGTGTGAATTTTGCATTGAATAGGTGACTTTGAGCTTTGAGGTTTGCTTTATCGCCATCAGGGCCAAATATACGGTTCACATTATCGATATAGCTGTAGTCGAACTGCTTGGAATCACCAAGGTATTTTAGTCTCAATGCATCATAGGTCTGCTCGTTTTGACGCCAGCCAACAGTGCCCACAAATCGCTGATCGTCCAATTTAATTCCCTGTCTTCCCAAGATAGCACTGAAGAGCTTATCTTTATATTGGATAAAGGCTTGATTGATCTCGCTGCCTTCTGGATCGGCAATCACAGGGTATTGAGTATTGCCATTGCTAGTACTATTGTAATTATCATCCCCAATACTTCGAACATCATCAAATTCAATTTTAGCTGAAATGTTAGAGGAAGTGCCCGACTGCCAGCTTACACGTGTACGAACAGTGTTGGCTTTAGCGTCTTCGCTTAGACCATCTTGGTCTACCAGCTCATGACGCAGGCGAAAACTCAACCCAACTGTGCTAGCACTGATAAACCCTTGTTTAGTAGATGGGTTTTGCTGCCCCGCGGATAATGTTTCGGCATATAGAAAAACCTGAATAAGCAAACACGCTAAGCTCAATCTCTCACCTGATTGCTTAATCGAGTTAATCATCTGAGGCTCCTACATTGAGTTAACTATTTAGGCACTTAGCGTGCCGCTCAGATTTGAGTATTGCCAAAAATGACAAATTTGAAGTCGTCTAGGCAAGTAGCTTGTTTGGCTTTGATACTTGTCTTTTTTGGTAATCATAAAATAGCTACCGTTAATCAGATAAAGTAACTATTTGTTGTTAATTGGCTTGAAAACTTTCTTTGCTGCCAATTTATAACTAAGAAAATGTGTTAGTTTTCCGCGCGATTTTTAAACGGCTAACACCGGGAAGTGAGCGCTGTTTAGAGTAGTCGGTGTAAAAGGGTGAGGCGTCTATATGCGTTTGATATAGCCTATTCATTGGGCAGTCATAATATTATAGGCATACTAAGTCCTCCGTTATTCTACGGAGAAAGGCTGATATTCATAATCGAAGATACATTCGAGTGAAGAGCTTTTAATCATTAACTAGATCGTAGGAATCTATAGCCGTGCAATATATAGATAGAGGGCGCTTGTGGAGGCCCAAAATACTGAGTTGTTTGTTGTTTCTCTGTTGTGTCAATTTCCGTGTGTATGCAGCTGCCTCGGTTGAGGATGTGCATAATATTGCGGATATCTGCACCAACGTTCAGACCGTTCTAAAAGACTACTCCCTAGTCGGGATGGGGGTTAAATACGATGATCCCGCCAAGCACCTAAAGAAAACCATTGAGAAGATCGATGCTGAGTTTCAGGCTCTGAAAGAAGGGCACCATTTGGGGCCTAAGATTGACGCAATGGTGATCGAAAAGGAGAAGACCTGGATAAAGATCAAGAAGATTGCTCTCGCCAATCCTGATCGAGAAAAAGTCCTAGAGTTGCATCATATTATCGAGGATTTTGATAAGGAGTGTTGGGCAATCGCGGAGCTAATTGCTGCTGAAACTCGTATTGAAGGAGAGCACTACGTCATAGTGGCGGCAGAACTGGGAATGGAAGTTCAAAGATTAGCTGCACTCTACATGATGAGAGCTTGGGATGTGCCAAATCCAAAGTACTTTGAGGAGGTGCGAACCATCTTGGAGGAGTTTGAAGCTTACTATCATGAGCTTATTGAAAAAGCTTATCCGAAGTACGTGAGTGATGCTACCAAAGTGAAATTGGATAAGATTGAAAAATCTTTTCTAGTGTTCGAGCGAATGGCTGAGAGCAAATCTGGCCGCTTTGTACCCGCCCTAGGGCAACGGTCGGCAACCCGACTAGTGACACAAATTAACGACGTCATACATGATTTAATTGTGGCGATTGAAGAGAAGTAAAATGAGTTTCTTAAATATACTGGCCAGTGCCCTCGCTAAAAAAGCTGCGATACTGGCGTTATCGATCTTGAGTCTAAGCCAGGCCGCCTTTGGAAAGGTGGAAAATATTGATTACCTAACTGCTGCAGAAGATATCGCAGTGATGAGTCAAAGCTTGGTAAAAAACTATTTCTACCTAGGGGAGAACTTAAATGCCTCACGTTCAGAGCAGATGCTAAGCAAGCATATTGCTAATGTGGATGCGAGCTTGAGCAAGCTGAAATCATTCAAGAATCAAGATCAGATTGAAGATGATTTAATGTTTGTTGAAATGATATGGGCTGAGTTTAAGGATACCCTCAATCAAGAGTACAGCCGAGACACAGGTTTACTAGTGATTGATATGGGTGAAGTACTTTTGGAAGGATCTGAAAATATTGCTAGAGTTCTCTACGGAACGAGCCCTGATGCTGGTGAAATGATTGATGTTATCGAGCAGCAGCGCTATTTGATTGAACGTATGGCGAAGTTGTACATCATTTCTATAGCAGGATTCAAAGATTTTAACGTTGCCAAGCAAACCAGTAATACGGTAAAAACCTTTGATGACGGATTAGCTAAAATTGAAAGCAATGGTTACCCGGAAAAAGTGAAGAAAAAAATTTCTAAGCTTAGAAAACGCTGGGATTCTTCGAGAAGTTACTATCTTAAAGTAGAAGAGGGTGATTTGCCGCGTACAGTTTTCTTCAATACAGAAATGATTGAGCGTTTGCTGTTAGATATTTTCAAGCATCATAAGCTATAGCCTATAGGTGAAAATGGTCCTATTGTGGTTGTAGAAATCATTATAGGATCTATTTAGCCAACACCCCCCTTTATTTTATTTAGTTTATCTTCTTTAGCTTTGGGTAAAACCCGAATCATTATTCCTGAATGGATCCTTATAAAACAGCAATACTTGAACTTGTATTTTGTTTTACCCGCATAAATTACAGGGACTAAATCAAGCGTTAATCAATATATTGCCTTCCAAATTCGTGGCGCCAGATTCATTTTTGGCACAATATTGTGCTGTTTTATCTTCTTGTGCTAAAACTTTGTGTGATTGTATACAAAATAGTTGAATAGTACTGATTGTCTGTTATACATATAGTTCTTTATGGTGATATGACAACTAGCCTGATTCAATCTGGCTTTAATGGTGGTCGAAGTTTTAGAGCCTGATGAGGTTGAATAGTTTCGTGACCCAATTTGCTACTAATGAAAATAATAATAAGCTCCTGATTGACCTCCAAAACGAATTAGATGAGCTTAAGCTAAATAAGCAATTGAATATAAATTGCGAAGAAGCCATTACCGATCTTTATGACATCTTTCATCAATCGTCCGGTTCAGGTGAGTATTTCGAGAATGCGCTGGAAGCCATTCGAAGATATTTCCAAGTAGATCAGGCATTTTTAATTACCCCTTTCGGCGGCGACGTGCTGCTTGCTAAGGCCTATTCAGTATCTGGGGGTAACGGCTTTTCGGTCTACGATGTAGTATTTGATGAGCTTCTCCCAAATAGCCATGGGCTATCAGAGCAAGTATTTGCTTGTTTTTCCTCGCTCCATTTTGATGGGCAAGCTTTAAACCCCTGCTTTACTGAACCTTTAATCGTTCAACAGACCCTGTTTGCAAAAATTGAAATCGAAACAGGTGAGCCCATGTTGTTGGGGGTATCACACCGAGACAGTGAGCGTATTTACACTCCGCATGAGACTTTGCATTTTTCTAAACTGTCGGACGAGTTTAAGAAAAATATATGCACTCTCCATAGATTAAAGAGCCAGAGTCTGCTTTTCGACAACTCCGAAACTCCTATGTGGTGCGAAGACCTGAGCGAGCTAAATGACTACTTGAAGCGCTTGAGAAAACGCGGCATCCAAGATATCGATAAATATCTAGAAGAAAATAGCAAAGAGGTTTATTCAATACTTCTAAAGATGCCCATATTAAAAATCAATTCCGCTTGCCTGAAGTTATTTAAGGTGGCTAGTGAGGAAGAATTCTATTCAATTTCTAAAAAACTGCTAGGCCCTGGTGCTGTTAGTATGTTTAAAAAGGAAGTTGCGGCACTGTGGCGACAGGATGAGTCCTTCAAGGCTGAGTTCAACTTCGTTAATGCACTTAACGAAACAATTGTTGTAGAGCTTAATATCCAACTGCCAAAGGAAGATAGAGATTACTATTTAGTACCTGTCAGCCTAAGCGATATGACTGAGCAGCGTCGTATTGATAAGCAGCTAAACGAAACGATTCTACGTTATGAATTAGTTGTCAAAGGTTCCTATGGCGCGATTTGGGATTGGGACGTAAAAACTCAGTCTGTTTATTTTTCAGAGAGTTGGGCTCAATTACGAGGCTATACTCTCGGTGAGTTGTCTGACTCACAAGACGAGTGGATTCGGGGGATTCACCCGGACGACGTTCAGCGTGTTATGGCGGCGGTACATGACCATTTTGATGGTAAGACCGAGGTATTCCAAGAAGAGTACCGAATAGTCTGTAAAAATGGTGACATTAGGTGGGTCGCCGATCGCGGAGTTGCAAAATTCGAAGATGACGGCTCGGTATCTCGAATGGCTGGTTCTGAATTCGATATTACCGAACGCCGGCGATTGGATGAGCGCCTACGACTAGTTGCGAGTGTTTACGAAAATGCTGCTGAGGGCGTAATGATCCTCAACAGAAGTGGCGTTGTTATGGATGTGAACAGTGCCTTTGAAAAAATTCTCGGGTTTAAGAAGTCTGAGGTAGTAGGTAGCCGCCCGGAAATGTTTTCTTCTGAGCGCAAGCATCGCTCTAGTTACAGTAATGTTTGGGATGGTTTGAAGCACTTTAAACAGTGGCAAGGGGAAATCTGGACCTACCACAAAAACAAGAGTAAACGACCGAGCTGGTTAACAATCAGCTGTGTGTATGACGAAGACACACTGACTCACTACGTAGGCTTGATGACGGACATTAGTGAAATCAAAAGATCTGAGCAGATGCTCTATCATATGGCCCATCATGATGCTTTAACGGGCTTACCCAATAGGCTGCTTTTAAACGAACGCTTGGAACAGGCTCTGAAGCATGCCCAGCGGCGAAAGCGATATGTTGCAGTGGTGTTTATTGACCTCGATAATTTTAAGTTTGTGAATGATGGGATGGGTCATGCAACTGGCGATCTCCTATTAAAGCAGGTTGCTGAGGTTCTTAGTGAGACCGTTAGGGCCGAAGACACCGTAGCAAGAATTGGTGGTGATGAGTTTTTGTTGGTTTTAGGGGATATAGCTGACCCAGAAAATGTAGCTTATGTCGTCGAAAAGCTTATGGCAAAAGTGAATTCTAAAGTTAATCTGGCAGGGCAAGATATTCGTGTGTCGACAAGCATGGGCGTGGCAGTATACCCGAATGATGGTGAAGACCGATCGACCTTGATCCGCAATGCCGATGCAGCGATGTATAGAGCTAAGTCTTCAGGAAAAATGAACTATCAATTTTATACTGAAGAACTAACGCTTAATGCCATGGAGCGGATGTCTCTAGAAGCTGATTTGCATGATGCTATTCGTAAGGGTCAATTGCAAATCTATTATCAGCCACAGATTAATATGGAAAAACCGGACTCTGTTTCTCTAGAAGCATTATTGCGATGGATTCATCCGCAGTTAGGTTTTATTCCTCCAGATAAATTTATTCCCTTGGCTGAAGAGATTGGCTTGATTGAAGAGATTGGAGGTTGGGTGCTGAAAGGTGCCTGTCAAAGTGTTAAGCAATGGATTGATGAAGGCTATAGAATATCGAATGTGGCTGTAAATGTTTCTAGTCGTCAGTTACTAAAAGGCGACTTTCCAGAGCGAGTAGCTTCAACACTTGCAGAATCTTCACTGAATGCGAAGTATTTAGAGTTGGAAATCACAGAGAGTATGTTGTTGGAAGATCCAGAATTCGCAGTTCGGCAATTAGAGCAGCTAAAGAAACTGGGAGTTTCTATTGCTATTGACGATTTTGGAACGGGTTACTCATCGCTGAGCTACCTTAAGCAGCTGCCAATCGATAAGTTGAAGATTGATAAAACCTTTATTAGTGATATCGGCAGTCAGGACGACAATACTATTACTGAAGTAATCATTGGGATGGCAGATAGAATGGGCCTTTGTGTAGTGGCCGAGGGTGTGGAAACCGATGAGCAGGAGCACTTTCTTCTTGAAAGTGGCTGCAGCAATATGCAGGGATACTTTTACTGTAAGCCCTTATCTGTCAATGGGCTTGCTGAATTTATACAGGCCTATCGCTAGATGTTTTTGCCTAATTCTATCCGTTTATTTTTCTTATGGTGTTGAGCCCATCTATATTTTAGTTCTTGTTAACTGACTGATCTATCTTTCTAGCGAGCTCCACAAGTGCAAGTCGTAATTGTGCTATTGCGTGCTCATAGCCATCGTGGCTAAGGGCATTGCTTATCTCAAAGTTGTGTATGGCAGCTTGCGCCTTGTCGTTTTGAAGCCAATAGCTTCCAGATACTAATATCTTGGAATTATCTGTGATTAGAAGGTGATCGATATTTACCTGCAAGGCTTTAGCTTTGGCTCTTCCCAATTGTCTGCTGTCTACATATTGAGTAGAGACAGACGTCTTATTAAGTTCATGCAGCAGGGCCTTCTTAACCCCTACTTGCAGGCTCTCAGCCCAGCGGTGTTTATTGGAAAACTGCAGCTGGCTGGAGCTGAGTTGCATTACAATATGTTGGCTGTTTAGGTAGTCAGCTAACTCCAGTTGTTGCAAAACAATAGTTTGTTCTACCGAATCTCTACTTTGATGAACCTCGCTACTAGTTGGGTTGTGCAGTAGGTAATAGCTGACCTCTTCTGGCTGCGATGCACAGGCAGATAACAGCGCAGCCGTACATATAAGAGATATTGTGATTATTTTAGAACGCATATAGTTACCTTACTTTTCTCTCGTAGGCTCAATTTCTTCACGCGCTGCACTCGGAAAAACTAAACTATTTGGTGCGCGGTTAAGCTGTTTTAATAGAGGCTGAAACTCGTCTAGAGCCTGTTGTACACTTTTCATAGTGCGGATTATTTCACTGTTGGTATTTGAGCCGTGCTGATAATCCTTCAAGAGTACATTCAGCTCTGTCAGCGTATTACCCATCTCAGCAATTATATGTTTGTCTGCCTGTTGGCTGGTATGTTGTAAAGCCTTAGCCGTTCTCGACAAATCAGTTAGTAGCTCATTCGCATTCTTGGCGAACTCTTCTAGAGGTAATTGATTAATTTTATTAAGTACCTGGTTCATCTTTTCAGCTATTTGACCGATTTCTTCTGGCACTGTCGGTATCACGGTAAAGCCGTTAAAGCTGCTAATTGAATCCGGGGCATCCATTTCTGGGTAGATATCAATATCGACATAAAGCGCACCGGTAATTAGGTTCCCGGTTTCCAGTGTCGCCCGCATGCCTCGTTTAATTTCGGCTAGTGTTTGCTTTTCCAAGATTGCTACACCTTCTGGGCTGTCATCCTGCTGAACTCGCCCTGGTTGGATTTCGATAATTACTGGTATGGAGTAATTGTTATCCATGACCAGTTGCTTGGCGTAGATTTCGGGGTTGATTTCAAGCACTTTGCCGACGACTAATCCGCGGTATTCGACAGGTGCTCCTACTTTCAAACCACGCACGGTGTCATCGATCATTAGGGCGAACTTTACTCCGTGTTTATAACGCTGATCGCTGGCACTTTGATAATCGGGATAAATATCGAAATAGTCTCTTTCGGTAATTTGTTGACCTAGGGGCATGCCCTTGGGCACATCAAAAGTGACCCCATTGGTTAAAAGTGTTTCCACGCTGCCGGTTTGAACTTCTAGGCCATTTGCTCCCAGTTTAAACTTAACTCCACTGACATTCCAAAAGCGAGTGTTTTTGGTTATGAGTTGGTGGTAAGGGGCTTTAATAAAAACATTGTAATAGACGATACGTTCTTCGAGGTTAAAGTAGATGTCTTCGAACTCGCCCACCTTCAAGCCTTTATAGACAACGGCATCACCCTTCTCATAGGCAAACTCATCATTGCTATTTAGGGTGATATGTAACCCAGGTGTGCCAATCGGGGTGACTGGTGGCTCATTGCGGGCGTCAAAATCTGTTTCGGCTTTGCCCTCTAAGCTAGGCTCCATATTAATGTAAGGGCCAGACAGCAGGGTACTCATGCCAGAAATACCGTTAAGTGACACTCTAGGCGTAACTATCCAAAACTCGGTGTTTTCGGTCAACATGTCCTCAGCTTCTTTGGACATTTGCGCTGTGATCACCACACCGCTTAAATCGGGTTTCAATTTAATGCTTTTAACTAGACCAATATCAACTTCCCTGGCTTTGATTTTAGTTTTACCTGCTTCAAGACCTTCGGCATGTTCAAAGGCGATGCTGATCATTGGGCCTTGGTTGCTCCATTGATAATAAATAAACCACAAGCCAATAATGAGTGCGACAAAGGGAACCAGCCAGACAGCGGATAGCTTTCTAGAGTCTTGTATATCGGCTATATCAGAGTATTGATTGTCTTCGCTCATACAGGCTTACCTGCTCCAGATGTTATAGTAGACCAGTGGCGATTGGCCCAAATTAATCGTGTATCAAAACTCATCGCCGCCAGCATGGTTGCTATGACCACACCACAAAAAGCCATAGCGGCTGGCCCCGGGTAGATGCTCATTATATTACCCAGCTGAATCAGGCTTACCAATATCGCAACCACAAATACGTCCACCATAGACCAGCGACCGATAAACTCTGTTACACGATACCAGTAGATTCGCTTTTGGCGGTTTCTACTTAGGCCTTTTTGCACGCTGTAGTTTAGCCAGCAGAGAATAATCAGCTTTGCTATTGGCACAACGACACTGGCAATAAAAATGATGGCCGCAATGGGGTAAGAACCCAGTTCCCATAACAAAATGACGCCCCCCATAATGGTACTGGGCTCGTCTTGCCCTAGGGTGCGGGTATACATAATGGGTAAAACATTTGCTGGTATATAGAGAATCAGGGATGTCAGTAACAAGGCCCAAGTTCGCTGAATACTAAGCTCTTGCTGAACGGGGCGGTGTGCAAACTCAACTTCAAAAAGTGTTTTTAATTGCTGTTTGTCGACATAGAGTAATGTCGCGACAGTGGCAACAGTAAAACCAATATAACTGTAAAAAGAGGGGCCTAATCCAACATCGGCTAAAGATACGATTTTGATCAAGCTAACGGTTACACCTACTAGGAAGATCTCTACCATGCTCCAGGGTAAAAACAGGTAAATCAGCTTGGCAATGCGGTTGGCGCCCCAGGGACTGAATTTACAAAGGTGGCAGCAATAAAGGTAGAATAAACTTAATAGGATTGTTGCCGGTAAGATAAAAATGACTAAAAGCAGTAAAGTCGCCAATGATAAATATTCTCTACTGGCTAATATCTGAATACTGCCGGGTAAGTTCATTGATTGAGATAAGCCCTGGCTAGAAAACGATAGAAACTCAAAGGGCAGAGAAAAACCAAGGAAAATCAACGCAGTTAAAGATAGCGCCACTATCGCCTGTTCATGATTATGCTTTTGTGCGGCTAGTTTATAGCCGCAGCGTGGGCAATGGGCATTTTGATTGTGTGCAAGCTCAGGTAGAGCGCTTGGCCAGTCACATTCGTGGCAGTTAACTAAATCGTGCTGCGTGGCTGGCATAAAGTGGAAACCTATATACAAGGCTTGGCGTGAAGCCTGAACAGAGCTAAAAGATGGTGCTTACCTTACCTAAGACGCCCTTTGGATGTCAAAACTCAGCAGCCTTGTGCCAGATTCGGACTGGCCCTTAAGATTTTGCTTTCTTAGAGCCCTTTGATTTACTTTTGGATTTAGCTTCCTGAGCCGCTTCTTCTAACCACATTAGTGAGCCCATATAAGACACGAAGCGATTAAAATAAGCCGGTGATAGTTCCTGCATCTTGGTTAGGGTAGTGATTACCAGCATATGCTGGTTAAGCGGGCCTGGGTTTTCTGGGGCTTCATTGCCAACTGCCATGGCGACACGGCTACCGCGCATTTTCTCCCAAGAGCTGCGAAAGGACGCTAAGGACTTTAACTCTTTACGGCTACCGGATTTACGTCTAGGGCTTTTGCCTACATTGTTAAGCACGGCCTTTTCTTGTTGCTGCAAGAAATCTGTGAGTGATTCTTCCTGGCTTTGCTCGCCCATCTCAATATCTCGATTCAGGAGCTCTTGGGTGAGCGCCGAGAGTTTGCTGATGGCGGGCTGATTTTCTGTTGCGATCTCTTGTTTGATCTTTTGTTGTTTGGCCTCTGCGGCCTCGAAGTCCCGCTGATAGCGCTGCAAGGCTTTATTGGCCTTAGCGAGCACTAAGTTAGAGGCTTCGTCGGGGAGTAAAATGGCACGCTGAATCAGGGCGTCGATATAGGCATAGCGAATCGGATCGAAATGATGGCCACCGCGACTGTGCAGTTGCGCTAGTGCTTCGGCGACATTGCTCATGAACGACTGCCTGGATTGTCTATTGCCATTGCATTGGCTTGACTGGCGCCAGTTTGTGATTTGTTTCTAGGTACTGGTGCCATTTCTACGCGACGGTTTTTCGCGCGGCTTTCATCATCGCTATTTTCAACCACGGGCTGCTGAGCACCAAAGGCAGCCGCAAAAACGCGATCCTGTGGCATGCCCGAGTCGATCAAGGCGCGAGTAACCGTTAATGCACGTTGGGCAGAAAGCTCCCAATTATCCTTATAGTGTAGATTGCCACTTTGGATAGGGCGGTTATCGGTAAAGCCGCTGATCATCAATAATTGATCGCGATCAGTCAGGTATACATGCAGCGGCTCTACCAAGGTTTGCAATAAGGCTTCGCCTTCAGGTTGCAGTTGATCTGAGTTGCTAGCAAATAAGAAGCTACCACGAATACCAATGCGGCCATCGCGCAACGTTACTCGGCCACTAGACAGTGGATCTGCCAAAGCTTGCTCTAGTGCAAGACGGCGCTGCTCTTCAGCTTCGCGTTTTTTAACCTCTTCTTCTAGGGTTTTGGCCAGCTCTAATTGAAAGCCAAGCACCCATACTAGAATTAAAACAAATACACCTACCAAGCCTGACATTAGATCGCCGAAAATGGCCCAGACCGGTGAGGATTCGCTATTGGCGTCTTCCAGTTCTTCCATGTCGTAACCTTAGTTAACGGCTTTTTCTTCACGCAGCTGACGCAAACCGTCTAGCATTTGCTGCTGGGAAACAATACTTTGATCGATGATTTCACGTGCCTGGGCGACGTAATAGCCTAGTTGCTCATCGCTGCGGTTGCCGGCTTCGCTAAGCGAGCTTTCGATGCGGGCTAGGTTCTCGGTCATCGACGTATTCGAATCGCGGAACATTTCAACTGCGAGACTAAAGGCTTCGCCAAGGCTTGCTAATTCGGCGCTACTGCCAGCGAATAGAGCCACCATATCGTTGAGCTTTTCTGATTCATCGGCGACTTGCTGGGTAAACTGCTCGCCTATGGTGTCCAGTTTATCGGTAGACTCGCTAACCAAGCTCTCGATGGCTTGCTGTTGGCCTGCCGCCGTTTGTTGGATGGATTCCGATAAGCTGTTCAGTTCTACCAAGACATCGCGACGCTCGCTTAAGAGGCCGTTATCGCGCTCGATGTTCTTAGAGATCTCCGCTCGCAGGTGCTCTATCACTTCTGCCGCTGCTCGTGGCGCTTGCGACGCGGTTTCAATCAAGCGCGTCATTGGCGCTTCAAGGGACTGCCCAAGGCCAGCTAGGTGATTGGCCACAGTAGCTTCAAGCTCGCCTAGCTGAGCCACGGCGGCTTCACCACGGCTTTGCTCTTGCAGGCGCAATTGCTCTAGTTGTTCGCCTAGTACATTACTGACTTCGCTCATGCGTTGCTGCTGGGCCGTTAACCATTCGGTTTCACTGTCCATACGCTGCTGTAATAACTGCTCAGAAGAAGTCATCAAGCCGTTAATCTGTTCTAGCATCTGCTTAGCATTTTGCAGCCAATGGCTATTCATATCTTGAGCACTCTGCTGCAAGGTCTGGGCGAGCTCTTGTTGCTGAGTCTTGTGCTGTTCGCCATTTTCTCGCCATTGAATATTTAGTTCATTGGAGACATTTTCAAAGCGCGTTAATAACTGCTCAAATGCTTGCTGTTGATGCTGGCTTTGCTCCTGCAGCTGCTGATTAAATTCTACAGCGTTCTGTTGCAGCTCTTTGGCAGATTGTTGCTGGTTATTTTCTAAGGCAGTCTGCCAACTATTAACACGTAGCTGTTCGGCTTCTTGTTGCTGCTGTAGCCAGCTATTACTGTTAGATTCAACCTGTGCCATCAGGTCTTTAGAAAGTCGTTCAAACTCTGCGCTGTAAGCGTTCAAATTATCTTTCCCCTGGGCCAGTAAGCTCTGATTCGCTTCTTGATGGGCCTCAAGGCCTTGTTGCCAAGCTTGCGCAACATCTTGGGCGCTATTACTAAAGTGCGCGCTTAATGCTTGCAATTGGGAGCCTGCTAGCTCAGTGATGCGTTGCTGAGTAGCGCTGCCGCTTTCTTCGAGTTTTTGTCCGGTTGCTAGGCTGCTTTCGCGCAGTTGTGATAGCGTTTGCTCAGTAGCTTCTTGTAGCAGCTTATGGGTGGCGCCGCTGCTTTCTTCTAGTTTCTGCTCGGTTGCCAAGCTACTGTCACGCAACTGCGATAAGGTTTTCTCAGTGCTTTCTTGCAGTAACTTATAGGTAGCGTCGCTGTTGCTGTCGATTTTTTGCAATGTCTCTTGGGCGTTGCCAATAAGTGCTTGCTGGTTATCTTGGGCTGTATTCTTAAGTTGCTCAAGCGTTGCAGTGCTCAGCTCTGTGATTTGTTTTTGTACGGTTTCAGTTTTACCGTTTAGTTCTTGTAGACATTGCTGGGTCTGTTCTAGCAATTGTTGCTGAGTTGACTCGGCATTATCCGTAAGTTGTTGCAAGCTCTTGTCATTACAGCGCTGTAACTCGGTTTGAATATCGCCAAGGGTTTCTTGCAGTACAGGTTTAATGCTCTCGCCAACTAGGCGGCTATTCTCAACACTTAAGCGGCTGGTTTCTGCAACACTGTCACTCAAGGTTTTCTCAACGGTTGTTGCCAGATTGCCAAACAGGGAAGTTAATGATTGATTGAGTTCATTTTGATTGTTGGCCAGGTTTTGGCCCAGCTTCTCACCCATATTTTCCAAGGTGTGTGCTAGGCTGTCTAAGCGCTCAGCTACCGCTGGCAGAGTATCGGCCTGGAGTTGTAAAGCGCGATAAGTTTGTTGGCGGCTATGATTCAGGGAAAAAGTTCTCAGGCTGCTATTGATTTTTTGATCGAGGCGTTGAGTCTCGAAGATTCGAGCACGTCGGCTAAGAGTCGACATCAAACCCAACATGGCTGAAGCAGCAACACCGGCCACTGAGGTGCCAAAGGCCAAACCCAAACCTTGAATAGGTGCAGCAAGGCCGGCTCGGATGGCCTGCAATTCGCTATTGCTCTCTAAAGCTGTGACCGCGCCTTGCAAGGTTTCTACCATACCAATAAAGGTACCCAATAAACCTAACATGACGAGTAGGCCAACCAAATACGGTGTTAAAACGGGTGCGGGTAGTGCGACACGCTCACCTTCAATACGGGCTTGGGTGGCATTTCTTAACACCGGGGCTAATTTGCTAATCCATGGATCTAATGATTCTGGGGCCTCTTTTTTATCATCTAGCTCATTCAACGCATCAGCTAAGGAGGCGGTGGCCTTACGAAAGCCTAATAACTCAATGGCGCCCAATACAAAAACACCGCCAATAACAGCCGTGACGGTAAAAGCCAGTGCGTCACTGCCGGCAAATATCAGCGCCATCCAAATGACGGCGGCAGAACCAAGAGCGAAGGCGAGGGCGAATAATAGTCTGTTCATAAGGTCTTCTTAGTTGTTTCCTTTTTCGCTTCCCTTCACCAGTGTCTTACTATGAAAACGCTTAAATCTTTATGTGTGGTGGAATGCGGATATTTATTCTTTAGGCTTTGGCCTGTTCGGTTAGGGCTTCGGCGGATTGTTTTTTCGAATGGCTGCTTTTGCCAGGCTCAAGGTTGTTTTTATCCGGCTCAAGGCTGTTTTTAACAAGCTCAGGGCTGTCCTCGTCAAAGGCTTCTATCAGTCCCATTACCGGCATTAAACGTAGTTCTAGCTCGGCAAACAGTAACTCGCGCATGTCGTCAGAAAATTGATTTATCCAGCTTGGAGTTTCTTCGGGTATGGATTCGCCAGATTGTTCGGCAAGTATATCCTGATGCTCTTGGCGCAGTTGCTCAAAGTAAGCTTCTAACAATCTGGGCACTACGGCCAAACATTGTCTGTCGTAGCCGACGATGGCTTCCCCAAAGGAGCTTTCTAGCATAACCAGTTGTGCCAGTCTTTGTGAATGACCAGCGGCGGCATCGCGTACATAGGACAGAAGATGCTGAACTTTTAACTCTATCTGTCTTTGCCTAGCGCTATAGAACTGCACATAGAGATCAAAGTTATTGAGTTGCTCTTCAGTAGCATCTTCGCGATAGCCTGGAAAGCGGACCCGAGCACTGCCATTGCCGGGGGTGAAACACTCAATCAGTGTTTCAATGAGCTCCTGATTAACCCGTAAAAATTCCTGCTGCACTTTATCTGCGCTTACAGAGCGCGGTTCAAAGCGCAGTCTTGCGAGTTTCAGGGGTAAGCCAGAAAGTGCTAAGGATTTGTGCAAGCCAATAAGCTGGCTAATACGTTCAGCAAATGCCTTGTCGAAAAGGTCGGCATTGGATACATCTAGATCGTTCAAAAAACGAACTAAACGAGAGCCTTCTATAGAGATTTGAGCCATGTATCTAACGCGTGCCGTAAGCCAGTGTTCTAAAAGTCGTACTTAAGATTTGTTCCGGCTATTAATTGGGCAATGCGTACAGTTTCTAACCGTGACCACTATTTTTTAGTCGGCCGGCTATTATCAATAACTGAGGCCAAGATTCAAGCGGCCTAAGGCGTCAATTTAGGGCCGATCTGTAAATGCTGAATAAACTCTGAACGGCTAATATCTAAATTTTGGATTGATCGGTTTATCTCGTATCATGCCTACCCACTTTATTGCTGCAGTGACATGTATTTATGCGCAAAACAACTCTATTGTATTCAGCGGCACAAGCCTTGGCATTAAGTGGTGCGGTTATTACCGTATCCGTCGCACCACTGGTTGGAAAGGTATTGGCACCCAGCGCTGAATTGTCTACTTTGCCGTATGGATTACAGTTTGCTTCAGTAATTGTGTGCTCCTATTTACTGTCTATGGCGATGAAGCGTTTTGGTCGCAAGCCCGTTTTCTATTTGGCTTGCTTTAGTTTCGCTTTGGGGGGCGGTTTAGGGGCTTACTCGATTTACAGCCATTCCTTTGTTATAAACTGCATAGCACATGCCTTGTTTGGAATGGCCTTCAGCGCCTTTGCCTATTTTCGATTTGCTGCTACCGATGGCTTGAGTTCTGAACAAACAGCAAAAGCTGTATCGCTGGTGACTTTAGGCGGTGTGGTCGCTGCTTTTGTAGCTCCTATTTTAACGACCCACAGTCGTTTACTAATTCCTGATTACGCCTTCAGTGCCAGCTATTTGATGTTTATTGCTTTGGCGGTATTGCTGGCAGTTGTCTTAAGTACTGTTCCTGCTAATACACAAAGTAGGGAGGCCGCTGACAAAGTTACAGCTAAGAATTCTTCTTCCAAACAAAATTACAAAACCGAGTTAATACTGGCTATTTATGCCTCTGGTTTTGGCTATATGTTGATGGCTTTATTAATGATGCAGTCTTCGCTAAAAATGAATGCGATGGGCATAGAGTTCGCTAGCATCATGTTGGTTATTCAAAGCCATGTACTCGCCATGTTTATCCCATCATTGTTTATGGGGCGGATTATTGCCTTAATTGGTGTGGGGCGCGTGATCTTTGCGGGCTATATGGTGATGCTAGCTTCGATGCTTATTGCCATTAATTTCGAAAGTTACAATGGTATTTTGGTGGCGCTAATAGGTATTGGGCTAGGTTGGAATATGTTATACGTTGGGGGGAGCTCTTTAGTAGCTTCCTTACCAGGCGATGCCCACAAGTTGCAGGGCTTGAATGAGTCTGCAGTGGCGGTGCTCAACACTATCGGTGCATTTTCTGCGGGCTGGTTATTTGCCAGTATCGGTTGGGAGAATAGCAACTGGACCTCGATGTTTTTGCTATTGCCTGGTTTTGCTTTGTTGATATTGGGCTGGCTCAAGAAGTCGACCAAGTTATAAGGCAGCTTTCGCTACTGAGCTTACTGCGCCCACTCATCTATAGAGGGCCTCGTCTTACCCTAACTATTAGCCCCTGTCTTTGGGGCTAATAGTTCTCAATAAGTCTTCCTATAAAACTAACTAGCTAAGGCTAGTCCAGCCCTAGTCCTTTTTATTAAATTCCCCTTTTTAGCTCAAATAACAATCAAAAAACCTAATCTTTAAGGAATAGTGCCGATAACTATATTGAATAGTCTACCAATTGTTTTATTAGAGTTAACTAATGAATATTATCAGCGGATCGGTGAGAAACAAGCTTTTGAGCGTTTTGGCTCTAGGTGCTATTGCTGTTTCCATTATTGCGGGTGTAGCTGTACACCTTGAAAACAAACAGCTAAATAGATTTCGTTTACTTCTCGACAAAGAGGTAGCGATAGAGCGCGATATTCTTTTGCTTAACAGTGAGTTTAAAACTCAGGTGCAAGAGTGGAAGAATGTTCTGCTGCGAGGGCATAAGCCTGCCGATCTAGAAAAGTACTGGGGGCGCTTCCAAGAGCGAAAGCAGTCAATTATGGCCGACACTAAGGCCATTATGGGGCGCTCGGATAGTGCTGCGGTAAGCGGTAATTTGAAAAGCTTTATGCAAGATTATCGTGTCATGATGACTAAGTATGAAGAAGCTTACGATATCTTTGTCGGCGATTTAGATTCGAATGCGGCGGATAGCTATGTTCGTGGTATCGATAGGGGGCCGTCGAAGCTCCTGGCAGAAACGGCGAAATCAGTATCTTTAGATGTAAGCCAGCAAACTAAAAGCAATATTGCTAGCTCTGCTACGGTTGAACGCTGGGCACTACCATCAATTCTTCTAGGGCAGGTTATCGTATTGCTGATTGGTACGGCGATTATGAATCGCAATATCGTAAAGCCAACGAGAGCGCTTATTGAATCTTTAGATTTGATCAAGGGTAAAGATTTTTCTCAGCCCGTTCAGGTTTCTTCGAAAGATGAGCTTGGGCAGATTGGTGGTGGTTTAGAAGAAATGCGCCACTCTCTAGTCTCAATGCTGGAAGCTATGGAGGGGTCGGCGAAGAATCTGACTGAAGTTTCCGATTCCGTATCGATAATCTCTGGCGAGATTCAGCGTGATTCAGAATCGATTCAAAAGAATGTTGAGCACTCGGCAACAGCTACTAATGAAATGTCGGCGTCTATTCAAGAAGTGTCTAGGAATGCCACTTCCGCTGCAGATTCGGCTAGTACGGTAAATGATAATACCGAGATAGGCAGGCAAACTATGGATAAAACCATTACTTCAATGCACGCACTTGAAACCGATGTAGAAAATACGGCGGAGGCATTGGAAGAGCTTGAATCTTTGGTGGCTGGTGTAGGTTCTGTTCTAGATGTGATCGTGGGCATTGCAGAGCAAACTAATTTGCTTGCGTTAAACGCCGCTATTGAGGCGGCTAGGGCTGGTGATCAAGGGCGAGGTTTTGCTGTTGTTGCCGATGAAGTGCGAACCTTGGCGCAGAAAACACAAGACTCTACTACCGAAATTAAAAGTATTATCGAAGCGGCTCAAGCAGGTTCAGAAAAAGCAGTTTCTGCAATGAAGCTTGGCGTAGAACAAACGCGTAAAACTTCTCAGCTAGCACAAGAATCCAATGAGGTAATGCGAAATATCAAATCGGAAATCGCGATGGTAACTGATATGAACGCACAGATTGCGACGGCGGCCGAAGAGCAGAGCTCTGTAGCTGAAGAGATTAATCGCAGTGTAGTGGAGGTATCTGGCAGCGCGAGAAACTCGTCACAACAAGTTAAGTCGGCGTCAGAGGCTACTGTTCAGTTAATGAATAGTGTAAACCAGTTAAACGATTTGGTCGGCCAGTATGTTCGCTAAGGGGACGTAGTTACCACTGGTGTTTGTCATTCGAGGTTTAGAAGCCCCGCGTCCGATGCGGGGTTTTTGTTATATGTGATATTCATAATTTGGATTTCGCGTCAAGTTTACATTCAGTAAGAGAAATTTATTATAATTGCATAGGCAATCACTAATAAATTTCTCCCAAAAACTTTGCTGCCCAAAATATAAATTGGGTGTGATTTGATTGTCAAAATTGGCAGCTCAGTACAGGAGATATAAAGCTAAAGACATAATGTATTTAAGGAGTCCTTGTGTCGCGCTCAATTATCTTTCGATGCCTATTGCTAGCCATCGCTTTTCTGCCATTCTCACTTACTAAAGCCCAAATTCCCACTCGTATCATTGTTAATGAGGGTTTTGAACGACCAGACTTAAACGCAACTTGTGGTATCCCAGGTTCGGGCTTTGATCAAATTGATCAAAGTGCCGTTCAAGGTTGGTTAACAACAGCACCTAGCCAAGGCGGTTTGAGTTGTGGTCCCGCAAACGGGTCACCCATTGAAATTTGGTCTGATGGTTTTTTATCAGTCCCAGCCTTTGAAGGAAATCAGTTTGCCGAGGTAAATGCCGAGAGTGTTGCTCGCTTGTACCAAGAAGTATGTTTGACGGCCAATGAATCTGTAAACTATCAGTATTACCATCGTGCAAGAGCCCAAGCCAATGAAACCACTCGTGCCTCTTTACATGACGCTGCCGGCGCACTGGTGTTTAATGGCCCACTCGATGCGGTGTCTTTAGGGGATGGCTGGGTGCAGCATTCCGGGGCCTTAACTAATGATGCAGTGGCAGGAGCACGACAATTTAGTTTTGAATCTCTATCACCAGCTAGCCCAGTTGGTAACTTCATTGATAATATCACGGTCGATCTAAGGCCGTTGGTAGAAATTCAATTGAATACAATGTCACCGGCTTCTGGTTCTGAAGATAGCGTAGGAAGCATGGAGTTTGCCTTGATTATTAGCGGCACCTTAGATAGTGATGCGGTGTTTAATTTAACTTTAGACGCGGCTTCAAGCGCCTCGCCGCAACTGGATTATAGCGTCGCTGTAGGCGCATTGGCAGGTCGGGGTGAAGTTAATAGCTTCAATAGCGGTAGTGGTGAAATTCAAATTACTCTACCGGCAGGGGAGTATGATCCTAACCAAACAAATAATAGCTTGAATCAGCAGGGGGTAATCGTTTTGCCCTTGAGTATTAGTGCCGATGCTATTTACGAAGGTGATGAAACGATAGTCTATAACTTGGGATCGATTCAAAGTGGGGGTGGTAGCACAGCAGATAAAAACCTTGAGTTCAACGATTCTACCTGTAACGGAACCATTGTTTCGCAGGTGATGGGCACCATTGTAGATGATGAGCCAGTGCCGCCAAGACAAGTGCCGACTATTGGGGTTTGGGGGCAACTATTTCTAAGTTTGTTGATGCCACTAGTGGTATTCTTTCGGCGTAGAAAGCTTGTTTAATTAACGGTGAAATTGGATCAAGTAGCATCGAGAGTGGTGAGGATTATTGCGCACCACGCGGGCTGACGTTCGTATAGTTGGAAGATTTTCTTCAGCCGCTTTTGTCGTACAACTAACCCAGCAAACCTAGCTTTCCTTCAAGAAGAGTGTATAGCCCGAAACTTGCCAATAGGATGGCGAGGGATATCGATGACAATATGATTAGCGACTTGTGCACTCTGCTCCAAAAGATAATGCTCACCAAGATTGCATAAGTTGCTGAAATTCCTCCATATGCAACGGCGTGAGCGACCAATACTCCATTGATAAAACGAATTGAGCTCTTCCCATACTCGTAAAATGAATAGGTAAAAAACAACGACAAGCAAGCACAAGCTAAGGTAAATGTGAGAGCTATAAAAACAGATAAAGATAGTAGTTTATTAATCTGAGCCCTCCTGGCTGATAACGTCTATGTGCCGATAAGACAGGGAAAATAGCCACCCAAGCCTAATCTTTAAACAAACAGTATATTGTCTTAACAAGTGGGTCAAATATCTTCTTTAGTTTAAGCTGTGACGCGTTACGAAAATCTAAATAGATGCTTTCTTAAATTATTGTTTCGTTGTTACGCCTTGTGAAATTCTTGATGAGTAGTATTCAACCCCCTTTATCACTCGCTTTGTCGAGCATAGAGTATTCACCTTTTTATTGAGCCCCTAGTATATGCCCTAGATAAGCATGACTAGGATAAATCACAGGAATAACAATAATGAGGAAGGGTTTTATGTTGGATTCGACTAGGTTTTTAAATATAGCAGTGGGCACCCTTGCCTTATGCCTTTCAAGTTTGGCGATAAGCTCTGGAGCTCCAGAGCTTGCGGAAGTAGATCCTGCTAAGCTGTCCTACTCCTTTGAAAAAGATCTGCCGAACTTATCGCCGGTCTATATAGAGCCTAGTCCTCTAAATCGAGGTGATGGCATCGAGGTAGCGAAGTTAAGTTCACATACCAGCGCAAGCAGTGATATTTTGGCTTTTGCAAAGGAAGCAGCAGTGTCAAAGTTTGGTGAATACGATAGCTTGCTGATTGCCCACAAAAACAAACTTGTATTTGAATCATATTTTAGAAAAGGGCGGGTAAATCTGCCGCACTTTCAAGCTTCTGTAACTAAATCCCATACGGCTTTGGCTGTCGGGCGAGCTATTCAGTTGGGTTATCTGACTATGGATGATTTGGACAAACCCATTGTTCAGCTGTTAAAGGGCTTGGATAAAGCAAAGCTGGCCAAAGGCGTTGAACATATTACCCTTCGTAAAGCCATGACTATGAGCTCTGGTCTTAGGATTGAGGAAGAAAAGCTTCGCCAATTAACGCGCAGTGCTAGAGAAACCAAGGGAAGCAATATTGTTCAGCAGTTGTTAGAAGCAACGGCTGCCATCAGTCCCGAATCACAGAGCTTTTTGTATCAGGGTGTGGATCTAAGCATAGTCATGCAGGTGTTGGAAGAAGTCGTGCCGGGCTCATCAATGAACTTCATTGATAAAGAATTGTTGAGCAAGCTTGGTATCTCGGTTTATCGATGGAGGACTGATGCCAATGGAGTAGCGATAGGCGCGAGCGGTTCCAGTATCACATCTCGAGATATGTTGAAGCTGGGTTCCTTGGTGCTAAACGACGGACAATGGAAAGGTGAACAGTTAATTTCGAAAGTTTTTTTGGAGGCGGCGACCAGTAAAATTACGCAGCCGACCGATGACTGGATTCCTGACAATTACTACTATGGTTTTTATTGGTACCCAACGGACTTTACAGTTAATGGTAAACAAATAACGGTAGATATGGCCTGGGGTGGCGGTGACCAGCGAATTATTGTATTCAAGGAGCTAGACTTGATTGTCGTTGTTACTGGGGCGACTCAAGAGGGTACGATTATGGATCAAATTGCTCAGGTAATTTTCCCCGCATTCGATAAGTAGTCGTTTAGCTTTGAGCTTGTGTTAGACGGCGCCGAAGTCAAACCCCAGCGCCGTCTAACACAAATATCGAATCCATTGCAGATAAAACTCTAGATTAGTTTTGAATCTACAATTGAGGCCTTTAACCACACTTACCATCGGGGCAATGTGTTCTTGCATGCCGCACGATGGCTCCTCATACCCCATATTCTCACCGGCTTAACCCCATAAGCTCTCAAGTCACCGTATATAAGAAAAGACTTAATTTTATTGCTGCTACAGTCGCCTGTTTGATTTCAGTGGCTTAGATATTAATCTAAGCCGTACTAAAAACATAAAAACATCAAAACATCAAAACAATAAACACAACACCAGCCGAGGTACGACTGTGAACTTTACCCCTAAACAATTAACCCAATTCTCCGCCTATATTTTGTTGGTATTGGCGCTTACTCAAGTCGTTTATACAGCGCTCTATGTTGCCAAGCTTGATGTACCAAGGCAATTTTTGTGGGGCTCTGAGGGCTTGCTGTTCACGGTATTAATCGCTTTTGCGGGTGCCGCCATGGTACAACTAAAAGAAAATCAGCTTATTTGGTCGGCTATTGCCTTTAGTGCTGTGCTTAATGTGGTTCAGGTGAGTGTTGGGATAACCCTGTTTGGCAGCTTTAATGAGGCGGTATCTGAAGTAGAAGGATTGAAGCCTGCGCTAAGTGGTGTAGTCGCCTTGTCCTTTATGATTTATTACGCGGCCAAACTTTTATTGGGCATGGCGGCGTTGGGAATGGGCTCGGCACTTATGTCTGAGGGCAACAAAGCCTTGGGTGGTTTAACGGCCCTTGTTGGCGGTATTGCTGTACTTGCTAATGCCATTTTGATCACATTTGGTCGCGATGGTTTTTTACCATCAGCTGTTGCAGGTGCGACAGGTGTGTTGGCGACTTTGTTGTTGGCGTTTTGCCTAATTGCTGCGGCTCGTAAAAGCTAAGTTGGCCTTGGTAGCAGTTAGCTACACAATTTAATAAAAAACCCCAGCAGTAATCTCTGCTGGGGTTTTTTATGGCTAGCTATTCTTGTGTTTTAGAAATTACGATAGGTCACACCTAGGACATAGGATGGGCCATACTCTTCATATTGAGCGTTGAAAGAGCGGCTGCCGTGGTAGCGGAAGAATGGCTCATCGTTGATGTTGATGGCATTGAAGTGGAACTGAAGGTTTTCGTTCACTTCGTATTTAGCGCTTAGGTCGATTTGCATATGCTCATCTTGATACAAATCATTGTTGGCATCTTCGTAGTTAAGCTCCATCAAACGCTCACTTTTATAGGCGGCAGAAACACGCAGGCTAAGTGGACCTTTTTCATAACCCAGTACCAAGTTACCCACGCGGTCGGCTTGTTCGGGTAATTGGATATCGGTATTACGATCAGGATCTTCACCTAAATCTAATGTGGCCTCCGAGTCTGTGAAGGTGGCATTGGCTTGCAGCAGTAAGCCGTTAGCAAAGTGCTTGGTGTAGGTGAGTTCTAAACCATATAGATCGGCTTCGTCACCATTTTGTGGCTGAGTAATTTCGATATCATCAAAGTTTACACCAGGCGCATAAAGCGCAGCATTCGCATCGCTACTTACATCGGCATTGAAAATAAAGTTGTCGATCTGCTTGTAAAATAACGCGGCGCCGAATGCACCAATGCCATTATCTGGGTAGTATTCCATCGATAGATCGAAGTTGTTGGATTCATACGCTTTAAGCTGAGGATTACCGGCTTCAACCTGTAGCTCATTGTCTTCCTGATCAATTTCGATCTTATCGGGTGACGGAGTGATATCACCAAAAGAAGGTCGTGAAATCGATTGTGAGAAGGCGGCGCGTACAATCATTTCGTCGCTAAAACGGTAGCGTACATTAACGCTAGGTAGGAAGTGACTGTAATCACGCTCGTAATTGGCTTTTACGATTTCAGCTTGTTCACCATCAAGTAAGCGAGCATTGTAACCTTCGGCACTGAAGTCAGTGTGCTCGTAGCGTACGCCATACACAAGGCGCCAATCGTTGATGTCTACACGGCTCATGATGTAGGCCGCGGTAACGTCTTCATTCACATTGTAATCACGCGCGGAGCTTACCAAACTCTCGGCCAAGGCTTCTTCGTCCTGGAGGGCGGTATTACCTTTAATCTGACCATTAATTAAAGCGTCAATGGCGGATTTGTTTAGGGCAGGGCCAAAGTTACCAATAGCGTAGTTCAGGTTGCCGTTGATAAAGGCGTCCATGGTTGGGTCGTCGATATCGCCAAAGTCATTGTAGATATCGGCATTGACATCATCAGTCTTTTCGCGCTCGCTGCGTTTTAAACCAAATTTGATATAGCCGGGGTTTTCGCCGAAGTACATATCACGGGTGATATCCAGCTTAAAGCCCTGTTGCACATCTTCGGTGTAGTTGTTTTCTATAACCACTTCATCGAGTTCAAACCCGGATGCATCAAAGGCTTCGTCCGAGGCAAAGATGCGTGGGCTACTGCCCAAAGAGCTATAGCCCATCTCGCTGATGTTCTTTTGCTTAAAGCCAGTATCACGACGATCTGGCTCATTTTCCGAGGCTTTTGAGTACGATAGGTTATATTCTAGGGTCCAATCGTCAACGATATTGCTGCCGCCAAATACTACAGAGGTGATCTTCTGCTCTTCGAAGCGATCTTTGAAGTCACGCTCCATATCGCCTTCGTCCCAAAGCGCTGAGTTGCTATCTATGTTTAGTAGATCGCCTTTATCAAACTTGTACTTGATACGTTGACGAAACTCTTGATCTTCAAAGTGGCTATACAAAGAGCGCATATAGTATTCAGATAGCTCGTTCGGACGCCAATCCAGATTAAGAGCTACGCCTAAACGCTTACGGTTTACAGTGTAATCACGCTGCTGAAGCTCCTTAACACCACGCACACCTGAATCTTCAATGTCGGATTCCCATTCGCCATCGCCTTCAATAACTTCAGAGCCGAAATCACGATCTTGCCAGCTGACAGCGGCAGCAACGCCAAGCTCGCCACCGGCAACGTCGAACACATTGGTAAAGCTACCAGCCAGCTTAGGGCTGGTTTCTTCTTCCAGATCGTTATAGTTGCCTTCGGCTTGCAGTTTGTAACTCATGCCATCGCGATCAAAGGCTGATAGGCTCTTGATTTCAATGTTCGCGCCGATGGTGTCACCGTCCATATCTGGGGTGATTGTTTTAGTGACTTCTAAGCTTTCTAGCAGGCCAGATGGAATAACATCCAGTGCTACTGAGCGGCGATCACGCTCTGGGGCTGGAATATTCACACCGTTGATCGAGGCACTGTTAAGGTTTGGGTTAACACCACGAACACCTACAAAACGTCCTTCGCCCTGGTCGCGTTCGATAAATACACCCGGTACACGCTGAAGGGCTTCAGAAACATTTTCATCTGGGAACTGACCAATCGAGTCAGCCGAAACAATCGATTTAAAATTATCTGCCGCACGTTGCTTATTCAAGGCATTGGCCGCACCGGCGGCTTGGCCAATTACGATCACATTATCCATCTCGCTAACGTCATCACCGATGCGAACCGCTTCGCTAGTGGTTTTGTTATCAGAGATACTGATTAACTGTTGTACGGTTTCGGCGCCAAGGTAATCCACCACTAGGGTGTAGTCGCCAGCCGGCAGATTGTTGAATGAGAAGCGCCCGCCATTTTTAGAGCTGGATTCCAGTTTCAGCTCTTTAATTTTTACAATCGCGCCATCAAAGTAAACGCTGGAAGTCGCATCGCTGATGCGGCCTTCTAAGCGGCCATCGGCCATGCTATTCATCGAGAAGATAAAGCTCCCCGCTGACATTAATGCTATTGCTTTTAGTGATTTGTTCATGCTGTCCCCTGTTTATCGATTGGCCAATTGATAACTGCCTAGGCCTACTGAAGCGACGTTTTTAGTCGTAATTCTTAAAAGTATCGCGCCAGTCTAAAAAGGACAGGTGACTATTGGGTTACGCCTATGTGTAAAAATGATGACAGATTTTTGACTGAAAAAAGTTAATGAGATCAGAAATGGAAGCCATCGATAGGCCTGTTACAAGGCTTTAATTTAGCTGTCATAAAAATATCAAATAATATTTAGTTTGGTGATGTAGTGAATAGAAGGCCGGCACAACAGGCTAGGGCAATAGGGTTATGATGAAAAAGATCAATCGACGCGGTTTTATCAAGGGCAGCGCAGGTATCGGTGGTTTGGGGATGTTTGCCGGTAGCCTAACAGGGTGTAGCTCCTACCCTAAGTTGGAATTTAGCGAAATCCCCCACGCTCTTGATCAGCAACATCACGTCGCTCCCAATCATAATGCCCAGGTATTACTGCGCTGGGGTGATGATTTGTTTTCAGATAAAGAATTCGATCCCAGTCGTATTACTGCTCCTCAGCAAGCTGAGAGCTTTGGTTTTAATAATGACTTTATCGGATTTATGCCCCTAGAGGATGAAGATCTGAGTGCGAGCGAAAACTACAATAGTGGGAATAGTGAGCGTGGTCTCCTGTGCATTAATCACGAGTACACTTTACCCCATTTAATGTTCCCTGGTTTTAGCGACGAGGAAGATGGCATTGCCAATGCCAACCGTGAACAAACCGAAGTTGAAATGCAGGCTTGTGGTCATAGTGTTGTAGAGGTGGAGCTAAGAGGTGATGAGTGGCGAGTTAACAAGCGCAGCGATTACACACGCCGTATTACTCTGGACACTCCCTGCGAAATAACCGGCCCAGCAGCAGGCCATCCTCGCTTACAAACGATGGCAGATCCAAGTGGCAAAAAGGTGCTGGGCACGGTTGGGAATTGTGCTGGAGGCAAAACGCCCTGGGGTACAGTACTGATCGCCGAAGAGGGTTTTGGCGGCTTCTTTATGGGCAACCGAGATACCTTAAGCGAGCAAGAAAAAGATAACTTCGAGCGCCTAAGTATTGGTGGTGAAGATAGCAGGCGCTGGGGTAAAACTGCTTCACGATTTCATATCGAATGGGAGCCCAACGAGGCTAATCGCTTTGGCTGGATGTTGGAGTTTGATCCCTACGACCCTACATCGACACCCAAAAAACTCACTACGCTAGGACGCTTCGAACATGAGGGCACCACTATTGTAGCAAAGCCCGGTGAACCCATCGCAGCCTATACTGGCGATGATGATGAGTTTCAGTTTATTTATAAATATGTCTCCCATGAGGAGTACAAACCAGAAGCCGAGCACCTTAATCGCAGCCTTCTGCAAGAGGGTGTTTTATATGTTGCCAAATTTAATGAAGACGGCAGTGGCGAGTGGCTTCCGTTAGTGCACGGTCAAGGAGCATTAACAGAGCATCAAGGTTTTGTCTCTCAGGCTGATGTACTTATCGAGTGCCGCCGTGCTGCGCAGCTGATTGGCGCTACGCCTATGGATAGGCCAGAAGATATCGAAACCAATCCGGTTAACGATTGCACCTACGTCATGCTAACCAAAAACAAAAAGCGCAAAAAAAGCGATGTTGCCAATATGCGCCCGAAAAATACCGCAGGGCATATTCTCGAAATCTTGCACCCTGGTGTTGACGGTAAGCGCGATCATAGCAGCCAAACATTCCAGTGGAATACTTTCGCCCTAGGTGGCCATCCCAATAGTAATAAAATTAATGATCGCGGTTTTTATGGCACCGGCCCAAAGGGTGAAACAGTTTCGGAAAATGGCTGGTTTGCTTGCCCCGATAATTTAGCATTCGACCCAAAAGGTAATATGTGGGTAGCCACCGATGGCTGCGAAGCCTTCCAATGTCATGATGGTTTATGGGCAATGCCCACCGCTGGCCCATATCGCGCCATACCCAAGCACTTCTTTGGCTGTCCTCAAGGTGCAGAGCTCTGTGGCCCAGAATTCACCCCTGATGGCAGCACCTTATTTGTCGCCGTTCAGCACCCAGCAGATGTGGAAGGTTCTAGCTATGATAAACCGGCGCACCGCTGGCCTGATTACGATGAGAGCTTGCCACCACGGCCGAGTGTGATGGCGATTAGGCATAAGGATGGGAAGATGGTGGGGGAGGCTTAATAATTTATGGAGATAGGGCTGGGTTTTAACCAAATATTATTTCAACGGTGATATTTTTTACCCGGTAAGATTTACTGGGTTGTTGGCGCTTTAACGCAGTGTTGATCTGTCAGAGTTCTATTTGTTCAAGTAATCTAAAACGAGAGTCACGATCCCCCCAGAGTTGAACAACGCAATGCCCCCAAGACTTTGGGATCTTCCAAGATTGTGCTTGGCTTGTAATCTCAATGGTTGTAGCTTTGCGGTCACAGCGGATATCCATTTTGTTTAACTTACCTTCGGTAACTTCAACACCAATATGCCTTCTATAAAGGCTATGGTGCCAAGGACGTTCAGAGGTTGATATTTTACCGCTGGTAGTAATGACCTGTGTCTTTTCAAGCGATGCGACTACCTTAGCTTTGTGTTTTAGTATCTCGTCTAGCATCGGGTGCTTGTTGTATTTACTCGATATTCTTTCCGCGGTCTCGAAGGCTTCAACATATTTTCTCTGTTTTACTTGTTCTGAATACAAGCTAGCTATAGCGGAGCTATGCATTTTCTTAGGGATTTGAGGGGATTCGTAGCTTAGCGTTCTGTTTAAGTAAGTCAGATAGCTATCTTTGTCGCCTACCAATCTATAGTAGTTGGCTTGCAATAAGCTAAACCATGCGCGTTCCTCTGTGTTTTTTACAAGTTTTTCTTCGAAACCGGAAATAGTTTTGGCATATTCTTCAAGTTGGTTGTTAGAAAGTTGAATCTGAAGAGTTCGGTATTTTGCTAAGAACTTCTTTGAAACACCCCGCCTCCCTGAGTTTAATGCCCAAGTGAGCTTATGCTTTTGATTGGATGACTTTATACTGACCCCGTTTAATTTCGCCGGAATAAATTTGGCCTTACGAATATATTTTAGAGCGTGCTTTTCAAAACCTACCCCTCCCTCTGAATCAACGATAACCGCGTCTGTTACTGAGCCATCTGTATTCACAACGTAGCTAACAATGACAGATCCCTCGCGCCCTAATGAAAGTTCTTTTTTAGGATAGCTGAGTTTGTGTGTGCTGAGAGATTGTGGTGGTTCATACAGCCCATTACTGGATTCATTTGAATAACTAAGCTGTGAAAAAAGTAGAAAAGAGAGGAAATACAAATTTGGATGATTGAAAAGCGAGTACATTGTGCGTCCTTTGTTTTTTTATTTTATATTCTTGATTATCGCTGTTGTGTTTGTTCAGTTAAATGGTCTTGGTACCAGTCCATTATCATCTTCCCTAGTGTTTCTAACTTGGGAGAGAGGTCATGCCTATTTGAAGCGTAAATTAAAGTCATAAAATTTAGAAATAATATATTCGCCACTAGCTGCATTATTTGGTGTAGCTGCATTGTTGTTGCCGAGATGCTTATTACACTTGGGTTAAAGTAAGAAAGAGAGATGGCTTCTACGCCTCCATGGGTTAGTCCGTGAAGCTCGTTTCCGTGTAATTGCCATATCTTTGTGAGAGCTCCATCACTATGTTTAACCTTATCATCAATCTGCTTGGCAAGTTTCTCTATAGATTTCCAGTTAAACTTCTCTTTTCTACTGCTGAGCCGTTCTAATTGATCTTCAGTTGCGCACCAATATACCCATAAACCCCGGCAGGATGTTTCAAACAATGGCCTTAATAGTGAAAAGGCAGAGGCAGGGAGTTTATTTTCACAAAGTACTTGTACGCCGGAGCAGTGTGAAGTAGTAAGTTGAGAGAACCTTCCAAAGAGGGTGTTTCTAGTGCCGACTAACTCAAACTCATGTGCAGTGTTATGGACTAGTTCAATGCAGTCTTTTAGCTTCTTTAGGTTTTGAGGGCTGTTTAGTGAAGTGTCTTCCATGCTACTTCTGGCTAGGTTGTTTGTTGAGTCGCGACCGAATTAAAACATATTTAATGGAATAGGTGGGTAATAAAAAAGGCCAGTAGGTAAACCTACTGGCCTTTCGAATAGTGGTAGCTAGAGGCAGACTTGAACTGCCGACCCCAGCATTATGAGTGCTGTGCTCTAACCAGCTGAGCTACCTAGCCACTGGACCCTGATGTCACGGTGAGCGCTTTAATAAGTGCTCTGTGTGTCTCAGAGGGCGCGTATTTTCGCGATTTGCCCTTGCTCTGTCAAGAGGTAAGGGCTTAATTTTTCAGCTTTTTTTCACTTTGCTTCGACGCTGGCGATTGGCTGCTGTTTGGGCCTGACTAGGGCGCTTGTCATGGAGCCTGCCACCACCATAAATGCGCCCAGCCAGCTTAGCCAATTTAGGGCCTCGGCTTGGATCATGTCGGGCATTAGCCAGGCGGCTAGGTGTACGAAGAAGAGGCTGGTGAGCGGTACGATGGTGATGGTGGCGCTTACTCGGCTCGCTTGCCAGTGCTCCATGGCCATGGCGAAGGCGCCATAGGATAGGGCGGTGTTGATGCTGGCAAATATCAGGCAATACAGCTCGGTGCGATTTAGCTCTAAGAGCTGCTCTGGCTTGGCCAGAGGGAAGAAGATAATGGCGCCGGCGATATAGATGGTCAGTAGTACCTCTTGGGAGCCAAACTCTTTTAAAAGCTGCTTTTGGGCTAGGGCGTATATTGTCCAGCTTAGGGCCGAGATAAAAACGATGACTACACCTAAGTTGTATTGGCTATCGCCTTCGCCGCTGTCGCCCCCGCCAAATAGGCTTGCTAGGCGATGGTTGAAAAAGAGTAAGAGGCCAAGGGTAAATATTGCTACGCCTATCTTTTGCCAGCCGCGAAAGGCTTCTTTGTATAGCCAAACACTGGCTAAGAGCAGCAGCATAGGGGCCACTTGAATAACCAGCTGGGCGGCTTCTGGGCTGGAAAGATCTAAGCCGCGTACCCATAGAAAGTAGTTGCCGCATAGGCCAATAACGGCAACCAGCATGGGGATGCCAAGTTTCGGCTGGGCCATCTTACGCCATTGGTAGCCGCCTTTGATGGCATAGTAGCCACCCACTAGAGCGGTCGAGACCAGCATGCGATACCAAATAATGGTGTTTACATCCATGCTGGCCAATAGACCTTTGATGGCAACGGGTAGCGAGCCCCAAAGAATTACCGTGAAAAGGCTGAGGGCTAAGCCCAGCTGCCAACGGTCGCTGGGCTGATGCATTGCTTTGCCCTACTTATACGTTAAAGCGGAAGTGGATCACGTCACCATCGGCCACAATATAGTCTTTACCTTCTAGGCGCCATTTACCGGCATCCTTCGCACCTGATTCGCCGTTGTTGGCGATGTAATCGTCGTAGCTTACGATTTCGGCGCGGATAAAGCCTTTTTCAAAGTCGGTGTGAATCTTACCAGCCGCCTGTGGGGCCGTAGCACCGACAGGGATGGTCCAAGCGCGGACTTCTTTTACGCCAGCGGTAAAGTAGGTGTGTAGGCCTAGTAGCTCGTAGCCCGCGCGAATTACACGGTTTAGGCCTGGCTCGTCTTGGCCTAGCTCTTCTAGGAACTCGGCTTTCTCATCATCGTCCAGCTCAGAGATTTCCGCTTCGATCTTGTTGCAGATGGTAACGACCACAGCATTTTCTTCAGCGGCGATGCCTTTTACCACATCTAGATGTGGGTTGTTTTCAAAGCCTTCTTCATCGACGTTGGCGATGTACATGGTTGGTTTTAGGGTCAACAGGCTAAGCTGTTTTAATAGCTGTAGCTCATCATCATTTAGAGCAAAAGAGCGCAAAGGCTTGGCTTCGTTCAAGTGTGGCAAGATCTTTTCCATCAAGGCTTTCATCTTGATGGCGTCTTTGTCTTGGCCTTTGGCAGCTTTGGTAAAGCGTTGCAGTGCTTTTTCGCAGCTTTCTAGATCGGCCAGCGCCAGCTCGGTATTGATGACATCGATATCGGCAGCAGGGTTGATGGTGCCTTCAACGTGAATAACGTTTTCGTCTTCAAAGCAGCGCACTACGTGGGCGATAGCATCGGTTTCACGGATATTTGCTAGGAACTGGTTACCCAAGCCTTCACCCTTGGAGGCGCCAGCTACCAAGCCTGCAATATCCACAAACTCCATGGTGGTGGCGATGACTTTCTCAGGTTTTACAATCTCAGCCAATTTATCTTGGCGTGGATCTGGTACCGCTACGACGCCAGCATTGGGCTCGATGGTACAAAAGGGAAAGTTCTCGGCGCCAATACCTGCCTGGGTTAAGGCGTTAAATAGGGTGGATTTACCAACGTTGGGAAGGCCAACAATGCCGCAATTAAAGCCCATAGTGTTCTGTCTCGCTTAAATTCTGAATCAACGCCCATGCAGGGGCACAAAAAATAGGCGGGCATTCTACTACAAGGAAGGGAGTATCGATAGAAGCGGTATTTTCATTTCACCACTTCTATCGATTAAGAAAGCCTAAATGAGCATTTAGGCTTTTACCTATCTAGCTTTGAAACGCTTAGGCGGCTTTTTCTTCGAACTTGTCGTCGTCAGCCGGTAGGTTTTCTAGCTTACGGGTATATAGTCCAATAAGTAGTACAACTGCACCAATACCAACGCCAAATACTAGTATTTGCATGTATAAGCTTGGAAGTTGTTCTACGTTATTAGGATCGAAGTTACCGGCCAACAAGCCAGAGATAATGTTGCCGATTGAGTAGGTTAGGGTAAATACACCCATCATCTGGCCTAGGAAGCGGCGCGGTGACAAGCGGCTTACCGCACTCAGTGCAACAGGGCTTAGGCATAGCTCACCTACGGTGTGTAGGAAGTAGGTGGTGATTAACCAGTAAGGCGCTACTTTCAAGCCGCTAGCAGCGTACTGTGCTGCAAAGAACATTACTAAGAACCCAGATGCCATTATGATTAAGCCGATAGCTGCTTTTATACCGAATACTGGGCTTACAAAGCGTTTTCCAATATTAATCCAAAGAGCTGCAAAGAACGGAGATAGTGCAATAATAAAAATTGAATTGGCGGATTGGAACCAAATTGTGGGAATCTCAAAGGTCCCGATCATGCGGTCTGTGAAATCGAGAGCAAATAGGTTCATAGATGAGCCTGCTTGTTCAAAACCTGACCAAAAGCAAATGGATGCGACACAAATAAGTAACAGTGCTTGGAGGCGCTGTTTTTCGTTACTAGTTAAATTACCCCAGAAGTATATGCGAGAGTAATAAATAACAAATACTACAGCAAAAAAGATGGCTACATACTGTGCAAGCTTTACAGGGTCTATAACAATAGTTCCGTTATATGTGAGGCCGGTAATAATAGCTAGTGCAGCAAGGAAGGCGCCAATAGCTGCCCAAGTTTTTCGTCGCCCTGCAGGGGATAGAGGTTCGGTGGGCTGAGATCCTATCCCTTTTAGTTTTGGCTCGGTGCGCTTGTATTGTATGAGTCCGATTGCCATCCCGACTGCAGCAGCACCAAATGCCCAATGCCAGCCTGCGTTAACCTGCAGCCAACCACATATGATGTTTCCTAACACTGAACCAATGTTGATGCCCATGTAGTAAAGCGCAAAACCGGCATCTCGACGTTTGTCGGTTTCTGAGTATAACTCCCCGACAAGAGCAGCGATATTCGGCTTTAAAAGACCGGTACCTAATACAACAAAAATCAAACCTATAAAGAATGTGCCATTACTTGGTACAGCCAGAATTATGTGACCGATCATGATGATGACACCACCATAGAATACGGCTTTTTGACCACCAAACATACGGTCAGATAACCAGCCACCTGGTAAGCCCATAAAATATACTGAGCCTGTGTATAGGCCGTAAATTGCAGTAGCTGCGGCCACAGTGAAGAATAGTCCGCCTTCTTGTAAAGAGGCAGACATATAAAGCACTAAAAGCGCTCGCATGCCGTAGTAACTCATCCGCTCCCACATTTCCGTGAAGAAAAGTGTGGTTAAACCTGCCGGATGACCGAAAAAGCTAGTATCTGAGTTGGAGCTCGCTTCTTGGTTCATTGGATATCCTTTATTGGTCTATAATCTGTAGGAATTCAAACCCTGCTAAAAAGGTAACGCCTATACCCCTGTCTAGGTGTTTTAAAAAGGGTTAAAGAGCTAAACGAACGCCCTACCAAACCCCTCCAAAATAATCGATTGGCCTGTTTTTTGAGCTATTAATAGCTGTATAGGGGGCACAACTAATATTCCTTATCTTTTGCGGGAACATTTAGCCAAAATACGCTGCAATTTGGCTAAATATTTACCTGTAATTCCCGCTAAAGTAGTAGACCCCAAGCAAAATGATCTAAAATGCTTATGGTGCGCGCCAGCTTGAGTGGTATTTCCCTAAGCTTATGGCACATAGCGACACAGAGTTATCGCAGGACATAAAGAGCTTCGAATGACAGACGAAACGGCCCCAAGCAGTAACCCTTTCAGGGCGTTTATACGGCATCCTTTATTGTCTGCAGCAGCAGTGTTCCTCTTATCATTTGCACTGTGCACCATTCTTTTATTCTACGAGGCCAATCGCCTCAAAAGCCTTCGTCAATACAATGCACTCACCGAGATGTTGGCCATTAAAGCTCGTTTAGAAGGTTTAATGACCAGCAACAGCATGATGCTTTCAGGCTTACATACCAATGTGATGCTGGAGCCCAATATGGAGGCCGGCAAATTCGAGATGCTGGCCAAGGGCTTAATGGGGCATAGCACCCAAATGAAAGGCCTAAGTTGGATACCGGTGGTCAGTGGTACGCTAAAGCTTGATAGCGGCCAAGGGCGTAGCCAGGGGCACCCGGCATTGGATTTGGAGGTTTTTGAATCGGCCATCAATCGAGCCATTGATAGCCGGCGCTTAGTTATTGCTGGGCCAGATTTGCATGAAGATAAGCTCTGCTTATATATGCTATTGCCGGTGTACCAGGTAGATGTTTTGCTGGGTATGGTAGTTGGTGTCGTCGATCACAGTGCTATGCTGTCACGTGCTGGGGTGGATTCACCTAATTTACCCGAGGATGTTGCACTGCGTTGGCTGGCTGATGATGGCTCTCCGGCGCAGGTTTTCTTTGGGGATGCTTCTTCTTTTAGTCGCTCCAGTGTGCAGCTTAATATTGAATTGCCCAATGCTCGCTGGTTGGCCGCGGTGGATGTTGATAAAAGCAATTGGGCTTCAGCTGGTTTTCGATTAGCTATGGCAGCTGCTTTTGGTTTATTTGTTTCGAGCTTGTTTGCTTTGGCGGCCTATGTTGTAGCAAAAAGTTATGCACGCCGAGAGCAGGCCGTGCAATCGGCTAATTATCGAGCCAATTATGATGCACTCACAGGCCTGATTAATCGCAATTTCTTTTCCAATCAGTTACAGCAAGCAATCAACTCTCATACTCGCTTAAAAAGAAAATTCTCCTTGATGTTTATCGATTTGGATTTCTTTAAGCAGGTTAATGACACCTGGGGACACCGTGCAGGTGATGAATTACTACAGGAACTGGCAAGCCGTTTAATGGGCTTTGTGCGCAAGAGCGATGTGGTCGCCCGTTTGGCTGGTGATGAGTTTGTGGTGCTCATGCATGATGCTGAAAGTGCTACCCAGGTTGATCTATTAGCTAATCGCATCTTGGGTTATCTAAATCAGCCCTATGATATTGCTGGTCAAAAGCTTTCAGTGAGTTGCAGTATTGGTATTGCCGTCTTCCCGGATGATGGTCAAACCGCAGAAGCGATATTAAGCCATTCCGATACTGCCATGTATGCGGCTAAGCGTGCGGGGCGTAACCGAGTAACGTTCTTTAACGATGCCATGCGCGATGAGGCTCAGTATCAACTATTGATGCACAATGAAATCCTTAATGGGATAGAGCACAATGAGTTTGATGTTTTTTATCAGCCTATTATGCATATTGATTCTGGCGATGTAACAAAGTGTGAGGCGCTGATTCGTTGGCGTCACCCAGAGAAAGGCTTTATCCCGCCCAATGAATTTATAGGTGTTGCTGAAAATACCGGCGCTATCCGATCGATAGGACGTTGGGTTTTAGAGCGGGTATGTAAAGATTATAAGCAGTGGCAGTTGGCGGGCTTGGATATTTCGGTTTCAATAAATCGCTCAGTCAGTGAGTTCTATCCGGCGGGTTCCCATAGAGAATGGGAAGAGCTGGTCTCTAGTCATGGTATCGATCCTGAAAAAATTATTTTTGAAATTACTGAATCCTTATTTATGGATGGTAATGAGTCTCCGGTAGATGAATTGAAGCAAATGCGTAGCAATGGTTTTCGCTTTGCGATTGATGATTTTGGTACCGGCTATTCAGCCATTAACTATCTGCGTAATTACCCTGTCGATTTCATTAAAATCGATCGCTCTTTTGTGATGGATATTCTAGATAATACCCAAGACAGAACCTTGGTCGAGGTGATTATTAAAATGGGCAAAGCTTTGGGTATTGGTGTGATAGCTGAGGGCGTGGAAAATGTCGAACAATTAGAAGCTCTGAATGTTTTTAATTGCGACTATATCCAAGGCTTCTATTTAGCCAAGCCTATGCCGATGCAAGAGTTTATTCAATTTTGCGAAGCTTATCGTCGTGGTGAGCTTGAGTTAAGCCCTGCCTAATGTCGACTCAATACTGGAATAAATTTTATCAAGGTCTAAATGCTGATCTGGATATTCCTTATGAGCCTTGGTTAGAGTCTTTAATACTGCCTCAATTGTTATCGCTTAATGAGCAGTCTTCTGCATTGGATATTGGTTGTGGCTTGGGTTTGGATAGCGCCTGCTTGTCTAACTTGGGTTTTAAGGTGCTGAGTAGCGATATCAGCGAAGCCGCATTGCAGCAGGCGAAAGATTTGGGGTATGCAAAGAATGTATTGCTTGCCGATGCTGAGAGCTTGCCCAGTATTTTAGGGGGGAAGAGTTTTGATTTCATCTTGGCGAATCTTTCTTTGCACTATATGCCTCATGAAGCCTTGCAGAAAACACTACTTGGCTTAGTAAGATTACTTAAAGCGCCTGGCCAGTTTGTGGCCCGTTTTAATCATCGAAGTGATATTAATTTTGGTGCTGATAAAGCGGATGAGCAGGGTTATTTTCGCCGAATGGAAGAGGGCGAGGAGACCTTGAAGGTTTTTTATACTGAAGAAGTGTTGCGCTATATCTGTATGGGGGTGGTGGGAGAGCTGGATGCACTTTTCCCCCAAAGGCAATATAACTTTGAAATCTCTGAAGCAGACTGCCAAAATTTTGGTCGGCCTAAGCGGCTGTTAACCCTTAGTTGGTCCTGCTTACCAATATAGGCTCCGATCTGGGGTCAGAACCCATGGGTTCTGACCCCGCTGTTCGGGGCCGGGTTTTACAGCTTTTGATTTTCCTATCTAAAAAACTAATTTGAGTACGCTTTTCTAGAATTAATAGTATTTGATTTGGCGCTAATACTAGTTTGTATAGAATAGGGCTTGCCTCGATTGGGTGTTTGAAGATTATAGATCTCGGCTCCGATCTGGGGTCAGAACCCGTGGGTTCTGACCCCGCTGTTCGAGGCCGGGTCTTTAAGGTTTAGGAAAACGTGTGGCGAAGGGTTCTAGTTCGAGCTTGCTGCTATTAGAGACGAAAGCTACTAAATGGTAATTGGCCACCAGTGCAAAAATTTCCATTTGCTCGTCTTTGTTCCAGTATTTACTGAAACTTGGGCTTTCATCATAATTAATTCGCGCTTTATGAATCAGCTGGTCTACTAAGTTGATTAACTCGGCCTCTTTGTCTGGCCAGCAATCATCAAGCCCTGAGCCAAGATATAAGCTATTTATCTGATCTTCATTTAGCTCAGCTTTTGCCGCGAAACCCACCACATGAACCCCCCATTCGTATTCACAATCGAGCTGAGCGCAGCAGCGTAAGATAATAATCTCACGCTCGCGCAAACTCAGCGGGCTATTTTTATCCAGCAAGTTTTTTGGGCCACTGTAGGATAAGAAGCGCTCGCTGTTGGCGAAGACTCGAAACAAGGCCAGTATATAGCCGTCAATATCTGGGTACTTCTTTAGGGTCTCACTAATGCTGGCTGGGTAGGGCGCCTCCAGTGGGCTGAGTATTTCGCTCATTGGCTTCTCCTTTGAAATCAATCCTATGTTGTCTTCATTCTATTGCTACATAATGTGTAGCAAATATAGTTTGCTGGTTTTTAATTTGCTACACTTTATGTAGCAAGATTTGTAAAGATTCCCGTTTATCCCGGTTGAGAGATGTTTTATGAGCACAAATAACTCGTCACGGCCCGTTATGCGTCTGTTAGATGCCCTGGGTCAGAAGTGGGCCTTGAGGGTTTTATGGGAGCTACGTAATGGACCGATGAATTTTAGGCAGTTGCAGGCCCGCTGCGATGATTTGTCGCCGACCAGTCTAAATCGCAGGCTTAAAGAGTTACGGGAGTTGGGTATTGTTGAGCATGATGAGGAAGGCTTTGCGTATTCGGCGGCGGGGGCAGAGTTGGCGGAGCAGCTCTTACAGCTGAATATCTGGGCGGATAGAAATTTGTAAGGCCCATAAATCTCGGCTTCGATTTGGGGTCAGTGGGGTCAGATCCCGAGGGATCTGACCCCGCTTTCGGGGCCGGCTTGTTGGGGTGTTGTTTTTCTATTCGAAGGGATTGATTCGAGGGAGCTAGAGCGCGATGGTATTTTTTGTGGCGTGATTATTGGTTCGGTCTGGGGGGCTTCGATTAGAATTTCTTTGCCGGTAGGTCTCGGCTTCGATATGGGGTCAGATCCCGAGGGATCTGACCCCGTTCGGAGGGGATTTAGATGTACTTTAAGTAACTGCTGTATTCCAGCTGGGTTACTCGGCTGTGGAATTCATTTAGCTCTTGGCGCTTGCACAGTGCGTAGCGGTGGTGGAAGGTTTCACCGAAAGTTGCTGGAATAAACTCGGATTGTTCAAACAAGCTTAAAGACTCTGGCCAAAATTGAGGCAAGCTTGGTTCTACTTGGCTATAGGCGTCGCCTTCGATAGGTGCATCCGCCGGTAGTTTTTCTTCCATACCTTTTAGAGCACCGGCCAGAATAGCGGCCAATAATAAATAAGGATTACAATCGGCGCCACCAATGCGGTGTTCGATACGACGAGCCTTGGCATCACCTGCAGGTACACGTAAAGCTACGGTACGGTTTTCATAACCCCAGCAAGGTGAGGTAGGGGCATGGCAGCCGGCTTGAAAACGACGATAGGAATTTAAATTAGGTGCAAAAATCGCCATGCAATCTTTCATGGTTGCTGCTGTACCGGCAATGGCATGTTGCAAGGCTGCACTGCCTTTTTCACCACCGTCACTAAAGATGTTTTCGCCATCTTCATCGATGCAACTAAAGTGAACGTGCATACCGTTACCAGCTTCATCACCAAAAGGCTTGGCCATAAACGAAGCAATGTAACCATGCTTACGACATACTTCACGAATAACACGCTTTAGTAAAAAAGCGGCATCGGCAGCAGCCACTGGGTCTGGCAGGTGGTTTAAATTAATTTCATACTGCGAAGGTGCCGCTTCTTTTACAAAAGTATCGGTAGGTAGATCTAGTGCTTCACAAGCGCTACGCAATTCATCCAGCAGCTCGCGCTGCTCGATCATGCTGTCTAGATGGTAAGGTTGACCACCTAAACTTGCAGAACCGTCGGCCTCCACACTGCTGTGCTGTGGGCTGCCGTCGGCATTTAATTCGGCTTTTAATAAAAAGAATTCCATCTCTACAGCAACCACAGGGCGCAAGCCCTTGGCGGCATACTGCTGGCTAATATTACTCAAGATAACGCGCGGATCGCTATCGTCATCTTGGGCATCCATATCGGCCATGGTAATTTGCATTTGAGCGGTGCCTGGGCGCCAGGGTACGCGTTGTAAGCTTCCTGGCACAGGCAAACACAGGCCATCGGCATCACCGGTTGCGAACACGATCTCTTCTAAATCACGCCCCCAAACATCCATGCTTAATGCGGTAACGGGCAGCTTTAAGTTACCCTTAAAAACCTTTTCCAGATTTTCTCTTGGAATCAGTTTGCCGCGTAGCAAGCCATTGTAGTCACAAAGAAAAACTTCAATGGTATTAATGTCGGGGTTAGCCGCTAGAAAATCCCTAGCTTGTTGTAACTGGGGATCTATCGAGCTGGATGTGTTCATAGTAATGCCTTTGGCATGGAGCACTTTGCCAAAAATTGGCTCCGTGCTCCGGGTTAAAACAAATTAAAAGTTGTAGCTGAACTCAACACCAACGGTGCGTGGCTTAGATACCCAAACCTGAGTATTGTTAATGCCGTAACCGTATTGGTTGTTCAAGTCACCGTTTGCCCAACCGCGCTCGAAGTACTCTTCACTGAAGATGTTCTCTACCCAAAGTACCGCACTCCACTCAGCTTCGGCATCGTATCCAATGCGAAGATTCGTTTCGTGGTGGCTGTCCTGGGAAACTTGCGAGTTGTTGTCTAGGTCGCTGTACTGTTTACCTTGGAAGAAGTGCTCAACAGTTACGTAGGCTTCACCAGCTTCCATTGGCATGCTGTAAGTAGCTACAGTAGAGGTGCTGAACTTAGGTGAGAATGGCAACTGATTACCTTCACAGGCTTCGTTACAAGCCGTACCTACAACGTCGGTATCGTCAGAGATTTCAGTATCCTGATAAGACGCGGTGAAGAACAAATCTAGGTTTTCATTTGGCAAGTAGCGAATGTCTAATTCAAAACCGGTACCTTCAGCTTCACCTAGGTTTTCAACCTTGGTGGCACCGTTATCAAAATATGACAACTGCAAATCTTCGTAAGTATAAGAATACAAAGCGAAGTTGGCTTGCAAGGTGTTTTCTAGCAGTTTGGTTTTAATACCAATCTCAAAGCTGTCTACAGTTTCTGGTGCAAAGGCTTCTGGCTTGGTACCTGGGTCGGCTACACCATCTTCATCGTTATCAACTAAGATAGCACCGTAGGTCGCGTAACCACCGGACTTATAACCCTGACCATAGTTGGCATATAGGGTGATTTCATCGCTTAACTGGTAGTTGGCAGCAATACGTTGGGTGGTGTCACTCCAAGTTTGCTTGTCGTAAACGAAATCTGGGATTACATATTCAAAGTTAAAGTTGTTACCTAGGTAGCCTCCAGAATCAGCTACACGTAGACCCATTTCTTTAGTGTCTTCGGTGTAACGAACGCCGTACATGATGTCTAGGTTTTCAGCTGGAGTCCAAGTTAGATCCGCAAATACCGCCCAACCATCAGCTTCAACTTTGTTGTAAATATCTTCACGCTTGCCATCTAGAACAGAGTCACGAGCTTCGGCGATATCATCAGCTGTCGGCTCTTCTTCTAGCCAGTAGCGTAAGAAGTTTGGATCAGCACAGCCGCCAGTTACCGGGCCATCAAAATCTGGGGAGTCGGTACGACCAATCGCATTACACAGCGCATCTTCGTCCGCGATGGTGCCGGTGTTGGCATCGATGCTTTCGTTGTAGTAGCTTGCGCCCAAGAAACCCACTAGGGTATCGCTTGCTTCAAAGTTTAAGCGTAGCTCTTGGCTGAAGTAGTCAACATCGGTATCTAGGAAGAAATTGTCGATCAATGTAGGGCGGGCATCATAATCTTCTACGTAGTAAAAGTTGTATGTCTTCCAGCCAGTGATCGAAGTTAGGCTCATGCTTTCATTTAGATCGATTTCAACATTAGCGGTAATATTGGCGATCTCACCTTCATCGATAGCGTCTTTGCCTTTTAGATCTTGGCTAACTTTATCTTTTGGTAGGCCAAGGGTTTCGTCCCAGTAGATTGAAGAGTTCTGCTCGCGGTCTTCATACTGAGCAGTAATGGTGGCATCAACGGTATCGCCAGAGTAACGCAAAGCAACACGTGCGGAACTACGGTCGTGGAAACCAAAGTCATCACCACCTTGGATATTTTCTAGGTAACCGTCTTCGGTTAAGCCGTAAACACTGGCGCGCATGGCCCAGTTTTCACTTAGTGGTACGTTTACGGTACCGGTAGTTTCAAAACGGTTATATTCGGCAATGCCTACTTTTACTTTGCCTTCAAACTCATCCATTACTGGCTTTTGAGTTTTGATGCTTACTGCACCGGCAATGGCATTACGACCAAATAGTGTGCCCTGCGGGCCCTTTACTACTTCGGCGCCAGCCATATCGTAGAAGGAGCTCTGTACACCACCGGTACGACCGGCCCATACACCGTCAACAAATACGGCTACTGATGGGTCACCGCCAACACCAAAATCGTTGGTGCTAATGCCGCGCATGGCCATTGCATCAGAGAAGCTGTCTTCAGTGGCACCACTGAAGCCTGGGGAAAGTACAACGAGATCGCGAACGTCTTCAACGCCAGCGCGCTCCATAAAGTTTTGGCTAAAAGCGTTTACCGCTAATGGCACGTCTTGCAGGCTTTGTTCGCGCTTCTGGGCGGTTACAACAACCTCCTCAATCTCCACTGCGACAGCAGACATACTGCTTGCAGCAATCGCCACAGACAGAAGGCTTTTGGAAAAATATTGCGTAGTTTTGCTCATGGGTAGACTCTCCACTGGAGTTTTATAGGTGTTATTTTGGCTGTGACCTTAGCTCCAGGGCTTCGGTCTTATATTGCGCAAACGCATTATTAAAATAGTCTAAGTTCGCGGGCTTGCTGCACTTGATGTAGCTGGGCCCAACGAGCTTTGGGGGCCTGTTAACAGGCCTTATGACATCCTAGCGCTGTGAGTAAAGCAAACAATGCCCCGTTTGGGGTAAGTGCTTCATTGGGATTGGCGGTTTGGGGGCTCTTAAGCCGTATAAAATACGGTTAGTTATCGTTGTCGCTGGCCGATTCGGGTTTGGCAAAATAGCTGGCCAGCGGGTCTTCCCCTGGAGATTGCTCAAAGTGGGAGAGAGAGTTAAGGAACAGCGAAAACAGCTCGGTTTGAGAGCTAACATCCAGTTTTTGGTACATATTCTTGCGATGACGGCGCAAGGTTTCGGGGGAGATGCCAAGCTTTTCGGCAGATAGATTGGTGTTATGACCTTGTAGCATCAAGCCCAAAACGTCCTTCTCGCGACCTGTGAGAAGCGAGCGGCCAAACAGGTCAAAAGCTCGGTGAACACTTTTATTCACACCGCGCACATCAATACGCTCACCTTCCATTTGCACCAAGTTGGCTAAGCGTGCGTGTAATTGTGAGATGCTACGAATGCTCGGCTCGATTTCCTGCAAGAAGCGCAGTTCTTCTTCGCTAAATGCCCGGGTTTGCTTATTACGCATCAGAGAGATGTGCAGGCAGGCATCGTCATCTAGCTCGATGATATAGGCAATCTCATCGCTGGTGTCCAGTTGGGCATAGTAGCTGCGGTAGTAGTCGCTTTGCTTAAAGTGTGAGGCGCTAATCTCGGTAATGCGATAGACCCCAGGGGATTTCTGATTCTTAATGCCGGAAAGATAAAAGGGGTCTAGTAAATAACCACCATCGATGTAGCGATCGATTTGAACATCAACTTCTTCACTGGCGATCTCGTAGTAAATGGCCTCAGGCGCTAAGTCGCGGCGAAACATCCAGATTTGGGGGTGATCCACTTCTAGGTGCTGTTGCAATACCGCCACCATTTGCGCAAAGAAAGCTTCTTTACCGCAGTGGTCTACAATTTGAGCCAGGGCCTGATTCCATTGGGCTAGGTTAGGCAGCGCGATAGGGCTAGTGGCTTGATCTGGCATGATTTGTAGGTTCTGGCGTTTGTTTATGCTTATGGTATTCCCTCAATCTAATCTTGCGCTGGGGCCTTGTCAAATCTTGCTTTAGTGGCCAAGTCCCGCTAATTGATTGTTTTTAAAGGCTAATGATAGTCCAAGAGCAATTTGCTGATTTCCATGGGCCTACCCCAGTTGGGGTGTTGTTGCTGGGCATGTGTTTATGATCCCATAAGCAGGTAATCCACGAATTGTATCACCACGGCCCTATCATCAAGGCAGCAGCTATCAAAAGCATGGTGCCACTGGCTGAATTGGAGAAGAGAATGAGCGAAGTACGTAGCACCGCCCAATGGCAGGAATTGGATGCCAAGCACCACCTGCACCCATTTACCGATTTTAAAGAGCTGGCCGAAAAGGGCAGTCGTATTATCGTTAAGGCCGAAGGCGTTTATATTTACGATAGCGAAGGCAATCAGGTTCTAGACGGTATGGCTGGTCTGTGGTGCTGTAACCTAGGTTACGGTCGCAAAGAGATTGTTGAAGCAGTAAATCAGCAGCTAACCGAGCTGCCGTTCTACAATAACTTCTTCCAGTGTAGCCACCCGCCTTCGATCGAATTGTCGCGCCTGCTGACTGAAATCGCACCTGAGCATATGAACAATGTGTTCTACACCAACTCGGGTTCAGAGGCTAACGACACTGTTATTCGTATGATCCACCGCTTTTGGGATCTGCAAGAGCAGCCAGAGCGCAAAACGATTATTGCTCGTAAGAATGGCTACCACGGCTCTACCATTGCTGCAGGCAGCCTTGGTGGTATGAATGGCATGCACAAGCAATACGCTACTTTACCAGGTATTGTCCACATCGATCAGCCTTACTGGTTTGGTGAAGGTGGCGATACTGATCCAGCTGAGTTTGGTGTTCAGGTTGCCCGCCAGCTAGAAGCTAAAATTGATGAGCTAGGCGCTGATAAGGTTGCCGCCTTTATTGCCGAGCCGATCCAGGGTGCCGGCGGTGTGATTGTTCCACCAGAATCTTACTGGCCTGAAATTTCACGCATCTGTGAAGAAAAAGGCATTTTGTTGGTATGTGACGAAGTGATTTGTGGCTTTGGTCGTACCGGTGAGTGGTTCGGTTCTACTTACTACGGCGCCAAGCCAGATCTAATGCCATTTGCTAAAGGCGTTACTAATGGCTACCAGCCTCTTGGTGGCGTAATGGTTTCCGATCGCGTAGCTGATGTTCTAAAAAGCAAAGGCGGCGAGTTTACCCACGGCTTTACTTACTCAGGTCACCCTGCAGCTTGTGCTGCCGCCATCGCGACCATTAAATCTTTGCAAGAAGGCAAGTACATCGAACGTGTTCGCGAAGAGACTGGCCCTTATTTGCAAAAACGCTGGGCTGAGTTGGCCGAGCACCCATTAGTTGGCGAAACTCGTGGCGTAGGTTTCTTGGCAGCTTTAGAGCTGGTAAAAGACAAAGCAAGCCGCGAGCGCTTTGACGATGATTGTACCGCAGGTGCAATTTGTCGAGATGCCTGTACCGAAAGTGGTTTGGTGATGCGCGCCGTTGGCGACATGATGGTGGTAGCGCCACCGCTAACGCTCACTAAAGAACAGATTGATGAGTTGGTGGAGAAGGCGAAAAAAGCCTTAGACATCACTCTAAGCAAGTTGACTTGATGTAGTGCATTAGCCCCAGCCTGAAAAGACTGGGGCTTTTTTTATGCCCCTTATTTGGTGGGGGTGGTAGCATAATAACAACACAAACTATAAAAGCCGCTTAAGCGGCATCTAAGCGATAGATTCAGGTACCTCATGAGCAAGCATATTAAATCTCTCCGATTACCCGACCTAACTCTGTTTACTGTCTCGGCCATTTTATTATTAGACACATTGGCGGCTGCTGCTGCAGTGGGGGTGTCGAGTATTTTTTGGTGGCTGTTTTTAGGTTTAATTTTCTTTTTACCATTCGGTTTGATTAGCGCAGAAATGGGCACCAGTTATCCTGAGCAGGGTGGTGTATATGCCTGGGTGCGAAATGCCTTTGGTAAACGCTGGGGATCGAGAATCTCCTGGGCCTATTGGGTAAACACCGCGCTTTGGAATCCGGCTATTTTTATTCTTTTTGCCGGTGTCTTTAAGCAACTGTTTGCGCCAGACTTATCGCTTGCATGGCAGATCGGGATGGGGATAGCGCTTTCTTGGGTGGCTGTAGTCATTAATATTATGACCCTCAACATCGGCAAGTGGGTGCCCAATTTAGGGGCTATTCTAAAGATTGTAATTTTTGCCGCCTTGATCATAGGTGGCTTGGTGCATGTACAAAACGAAGGCATGGCCAATGAAATTAACCTAAGCACAATTGCGCCCAATTGGAGTAGCAGTCTAGAGTATATTCCAGCCATTATTTACGGCATGCTGGGCTTCGAGCTAATGAGCTCGAGTAGTGAAGAAATGGAAAATCCTGCGCGAGATATACCTAAAGCAATTTTGATTTCTGGTTTAATAATTTTAGCGTTTTACAGTTTAGGTACCTTTGCTGTTTTAGCTGCGGTTCCAGTTGCCGATGTAAACTTAGTGGAAGGCTTGGTAGATACCTTAAATATGTTGTTTGGTGGTTCAAGCCTGGGCGCTGCTTTTGTGATGGTGCTGGGTGTGGCTGCGCTATATACCTTTTTCTCAAATGGTGTTACCTGGGCAATGGGTTGTAACCGCTCAATGGCCGAAGCCGCTATTGATGGTGAGTTGCCGAAAATCTTCGCCAAAGAACATGAGCGTTTCGGTACGCCTGTCGGTGCCGCTATTGCGATGGGTGTAGTAAGTACAGTTGTGTTATTGCTGTACGGATTGATGGCGTCTTCCAATGAAGATTTATTCTGGTCTTTATTTTCCTTCAGTGCGGTTATCTTCTTGTTAACCTACATCGGCATGATGCTGTCATTCTTAAAGTTACGTCGTGATGATGCTGATACAGTACGCCCATTTAAAGTGCCAGGCGGCCCTTTTGTTGCGCGCTTGTTGGCTTATCTTTGTTTGGCCGTCATCGTATTGGCAATCGTACTATTTATCTATGTACCGGAAGAGGGCATGCAGTGGCCGGTATTGATTGGCACTATAGTGACGATGTTGTTGGGTGAAGTACTGGTTCGCGTAGCTGAGTCTCAGGGCGAACGAGCTTAGTTTTCGATTGTTTCGTTTGTAATCTTGCAGCAATAATTGATCTATTGCTGCAAGATTTTTCCCTTTGATCTATTGTCTTTTATTGGCATATTGATTTCTGTTGCTGCGGTCTCTATCAAGCGTAATATCACGTCATGGAGACTGTAGCCTGCTTCTGCAATTATTCCTTTTTATCTGTCATATCTTAAGGAGTGTTTGTGGATCTATTACTGCAGGAATTAGTCAGTCTGTTGAACGGGAATGATCCCTCTAAGTTTATCGTTGTAGCGCTTTTTTGGTTAATTGCTGTAACGCCTATTTTATTCTCCTTTTGGAAGAACTTTCGCTTTAGTAAACAACAAGCAATGATTGATGCTTTGGCGCTTCCCCAGTTATGCGGCATAAGCAGGGAGTGCCTTGAGGAATCGTTAGCGCAGGAAAGTTACCGCCTATGTACAGGCTTGGATGCAGATAAGAAACTTCGCGAGGCGATATTATTGGCATTCAAGTCATGCCCCAAAAAACTTCCCATTAGAGATTATCATCGAGCGGGTAACTTCGTTAAGTTATCGGCAGGAAAGTTGCAGGTTAATATTGCTTGGGGAGACTACTTCTTGGCTGTTTATTTGTTTGGCTCGGCATTATTTTTATATCTCTGTTCTATGGGCCTTGTGGCTGTTGTTGTTCTCAAGCAGAGCGCTACAGTGTCGGATATGCTTTATAGTCTCGCGCTCACGGTAGTCTTCCTGCTGGGAACTTATCTATCGGTTCTAATGGCAGCTCCAACCGTTTCTGCCCATAGAGTTAAGAAATCATTAGCCCTTCATTAAGCTTATCTTGTTGTTTTAAAAGCACTTTTTTATAAATCTAAAATATTACTTTCCAATATGGAAAGTAATAGCTATAGTTACTTTCCATGTTGGAAAGTAACTGTGTAGGAGCGAGCGAATGAGTAATAATGAATCTATCGATGCAAAAGCCGCCCAGGCGGCCTTGAATGAAATTGAAAGCAGCCAAAAGAATATGCAGAAGGCCTTAAGGGTGCCTTTATGGATGTCGGCCTGTATTAGCATTAGCTATGGTTTTATTGTATTTGGTTGGGGTATGACTGAACATGAAAACCTTTGGGCTCTGGCCATGTGGATTGGGGGAGCTTTCTTTTTTGGTTTTGTCTTATTAGCAGTTTATAGTTCCAAATTGCTAGGAATGAAGATCAATATCCTTCCTAAAACCAGTAGCAGTGCGATGTTTCATCTACTGAGTGGTATTGTTTTAGCGTTCTTATTGGTTGCCGGAAGAGAGCTACGTTTGCTGGGTTTTGAGTTTGCGCCTTTTGTATCCGCATTTTTATGTGCCGCGTTAATGATGTATTTTCAGCATTGGCATCCAGCCGGAGAATTGCAAAGGGCTGGAAGTAACAATGAGTAAGCTAGATACGGTTATTCATGCGCCGAATCGCTTGCAGATATGCGCCGCGCTATCTACGGCTTCTGAACTGGAGTTTAAGTTCCTAAAAGAGCAGTTGGAAGTGAGTGATTCGGTGTTATCGAAACATCTAAAAACTTTGGAAGAAGCAGGCTACATCAGCATTACCAAACGAAGTGACTATGCGCGACCGCGAAGTTGGATTGCTTTGACGTCTATAGGCAGGCAAGCCTTTAGTGGTCATGTGGCAGCATTAAAAGAAATTGTTGCTGAGCTAAATGATTAATTTGCGAAGAATATCAAATCAGAAGAAACAAAAAAGCCTGCGAATGCAGGCTTTTTTGTTTGCTTTTCGTCGGTTCGATTATTCAAACAAACCAAAAGTAATACGGTGATACCAAGGACGATCTCCGCTAGCCTCTTGTGCATCAACTGCTTGGCGGGCTTTGCGGTCAGCTTTATAGGCTGGATTATAAACCGCACGGCTATCAAATCCTGGTGGGTCTTGTTTGTCCATAAAGCCAAAGGTTGCTTTGCTTAACCAGCCGCGTTCGCCAGAATCGGCATGGAACTGGTAGTTGAAGCTGCCATCGTTGCCGATTGCTGGGTGCTCTGGGTAGTTTTCTTTAAGAACCGCTAAGTTTGTCTCGGCTAAATCATCCATGCCTAGAGCGTGGTAGCCTTGAACCATTACTGCTAGGCCATCAGGTACCGCTGGGGTTTTTTGGAAGTTCTCAATCACATAGCGACCACGATTAGTGGCTGCTACGTAAGCACCACGCTTAAAATAGTAGTTAGCTACGTGAATTTCATAGCGCGCTAGCAAGTTACGTAAATAGATCATGCGCTTTTCAGCATCCGGCGCATAAGGGCTATTAGGGAAGCGAGCAATCAGCTGTGAAAAGTAGGTGAATGATTCGCGAGCGCTACCTGGGTCACGACGGGTAAGGTCAGTAGGTAAGAAGCGTTCAAAAAGACCTTTACCTTCAGAAAATGAAGAGAGGCCTTTCATATAATAGGCATAGTCTACATTACGGTGTTGAGGGTGTAGGCGAATAAAGCGATCGGCAGCGGCAGAGGCGGCCTCAGTTTCAGAGCTCTTATAGTAGGCGTAAATTAACTCGAGCTGAGCTTGCTCGGCATATTTACCAAAGGGAAAGCTCTCTTCCAGCGCTTGTAGAGTTTTGGTTGCGCGCTCCCACTGCTTGGTGTCCAACTGGCGTTTTGCGGCTTCGTAAAACTGACGCTCGGTATCATACTGAGGCTTATCCTCTTCTTCTTCATCTTGGAAGTAAGAGCAACCGCTTAAGGTGAGTGCCAATAAAAGGCTTAAGACCAGCTTGGCCCCGATGTAGGGGTAGTTTTGCATGTTCAGAACTCTCTATTAGGAGTGTTTTAGTTTTTCTTGTGGAAACGGTTTAAAATAACCACTTTCCGCCCAAACGAGTTATCGATCGCTTGTTGTCTGATGGTCAGAATGTCACAGTAAAGCTGCGAGCATTTGGCCGACAAAAAGTTAAGGGTGCTATTTAAACACAAGGCCGAGCGAAACCCCAAGGTATTCGTTCTGCCTGAGCCGATATAGCTTGATTGCCTGTTAAGGCCTTCAAAAATAAGGCAAATCCTTCGATCTTAATGCCGCAGTTAAGTCCTGTGTTGTTCAAAAAACAGGCGTTTAGACTGTTTTTAAGCTTGAAAATACACAGTGGCAATAACGCTGCACAGATTTTGGCCGGCAGGCCATAGGTAGACATTAGAATGAATGAAAATATCCCTCCTGTAGATGAGCTAGACGATTTATCTGAAGAAGCAGTTAATAAGCGGGTCGAAGAATCGGCCACAGTTGCTGAGACGGCCAGTGGTCAGCGCCTAGATCAGGCGGCCGCCGAATTGTTTTCTTCCTACTCTCGCTCTAAATTACAAGCATGGATTAAGAGCGGAGAGCTCACTGTTAATGGGTCAAAAGCTAAAACACGAGATAAGATGCTAGGCGGGGAGCTGCTTGAGCTAAAAGCTGAGTTGCAAGAACAAGGTAGCTGGCAGCCCGAGGCGATTGATCTGGATATTGTTTATGAGGATAGCGATATCCTGGTGCTGAATAAGCCCATGGGCTTGGTGGTGCACCCTGCAGCGGGGAATCATACGGGTACCTTATTAAATGCTTTATTGCACCACTGCCCCGATCTAATTCATGTGCCCCGAGCTGGTATTGTGCACCGTTTGGATAAGGACACCACTGGTTTGATGGTGGTGGCGAAGACCTTGGAAGCCCACACTGACCTAGTTGCACAGTTACAAGAGCGTAGCGTATCGCGGGAATATGAAGCTATCTCGCAAGGTGTGATGACAGGCGGTGGTATGGTGGAAGCCAATATTGGTCGCCACCCTAAGCAGCGCACTAAGATGGCGGTGCTGAATTTTGGTGGTAAAGAGGCCATCACCCATTATCGAGTGATTAAGCGTTTTGATGCTTATACTCATATTCGCTTGAAGCTTGAAACAGGTCGAACTCACCAAATTCGTGTTCATATGGCTCATATAGGATACCCCTTGGTAGGGGACTCGGCGTATGCCGGCCGCTTTAAAATTCCTAAGGGCTTAGATAAAGCACTTATAGAAAAACTACGTGGCTTTCCTCGCCAGGCCTTGCATGCTGCGCAGTTGGGCTTGATTCACCCAACTAGCGGTGAATATATGGAGTGGGATGCTGAGCTGCCTGCGGATATGGTGGATTTGCTTGCTGATCTTAAAGCATCCCAAACCGGATTTGAAACGCTTTGATTTTTAGAGTGGGCTCTTAGGATAAGGAGATATTCTGTGGCAGCTGATTTTGAATACACACCCGATATACCTTTGCCAGAGAATATTGGCCTGCTCGTCACTCGGCGCTTAGGAGGCCAGAGTCAGGGGCCATACAGCGGTTTTAATGTTGCGGATCACGTTGCTGATGACGCGGCCGCGGTTGCCGCGAACAGAGAGCTGCTGTTAAATTCGATGTCCGCTGCCGAGCGCATCCAATGGCTAAATCAGACGCACAGCTGCCAGATGATTCAGGCTGGGCAAGAGCAGTGTCCAAATGCTGATGCCAGCTTTAGCACTGAAGCTGGGCTGGCCTGTGCAGTTTTAACGGCTGATTGCTTGCCGGTGTTAATGTGGCGTTTGGATGGTTCGGCGGTAGCGGCAATTCATGCGGGTTGGCGTGGTTTAGCGAACGGAATTTTATTGGACAATTTTGGCGAGCTAAATAAGCAGGGTAATAAAAGCAGCCCATGGCAGGCCTATATAGGGCCTGCGATTAGCCAGCAGTATTTTGAAGTGGGTGTTGAGGTATTGGAGACCTTTTTTGAGGTCGCTCCAAATGCCGATATTCTGGAGGCTATAGCAGCGGCATCCTTGCCATCTAAAAACAACCCTTTGAAGTATCACTTAGACTTGGCCGCTATTGCTAAAGCGCAGCTAGCAAGTTTGGGGCTTGCCAATATTTATGGTGGCGATGAATGCAGCTTTGCTGATGAGCATAATTACTTTTCCTTCCGTCGCTCTAGTCAGGCTGGCGACAGCCGCTGCGGCCGCATGGCCAGTTTGATCTGGCGCAAATAAGCGATCGAAAGCAACCGTGTTTTTTAGGTAACTGTTGAATTCTCAAAGCTTGTCCCCATCTAATATATAGAGCCTAATATAGTATATATAAAGGCTGAGCGGGGCGGGCTGCCCCATGTGCGACTCGTGCTTGAATGCAAGGCGGGTGATAGATACGAGGCCTGATGGCTCGTAAAACACATAGAGGTGATTATGCGATTCGATCGTCTGACTAATCAGTTACAAAGCGCCCTTTCTGAAGCGCAATCTTTGGCCGTTGGCCAAGACCATACCCAATTAGATGCCGTACACCTGTTAGCAGCAATGCTGCAGCAACAGGGTAGTGCGGTGAGACCGCTATTAAACCAAGCCGGCTTTGATATGGCGGGTTTAAATCAAGCTATTGAAAAAAAGCTGGCTGAGCTTGCTAAGGTTAACAATCCTACGGGCGAGGTGCCGCTATCCAGTGAGCTGGCGCGTCTCTTAAATCTCGCTGATAAAACTGCGCAACAACATGGTGATCAGTTTATTGCCAGTGAGGCGGTTTTATTAGCTGCCTGGAAAGACGGCAGCAACTCATTGGCCAGTCTTTTAGAAGCCCATGGTGATATTAAACATCTAGAAAACACCATTAAAACCATTCGAGGTGGTGAATCTGTGGATAGCCCAGAGGCAGAAGGCAATCGCCAAGCTTTAGATAAATACACGGTAGATTTAACCGAGCGTGCATTGGCGGGTAAGCTAGACCCGGTGATTGGTCGTGACGATGAAATTCGTCGCACCGTACAAGTGCTTCAGCGCCGTACTAAAAACAATCCAGTATTAATTGGTGAGCCAGGTGTGGGTAAAACTGCGATTGTTGAAGGTTTGGCTCAGCGTATTGTTAATGGTGAAGTACCCGAAGGCCTAAAAGATAAAAAGCTATTATCTTTGGATCTTGGTTCTCTTTTGGCGGGTGCAAAATTTCGCGGCGAATTTGAAGAGCGTTTAAAAAGTGTTTTGAATGAGCTATCAAAACAAGAAGGGCAAGTTATTCTCTTTATTGATGAATTGCACACCATGGTAGGGGCGGGTAAAACCGATGGCGCCATGGATGCTGGCAATATGTTAAAACCTGCCTTGGCGCGTGGAGAGTTACACTGTGTGGGTGCAACCACACTAGATGAGTACCGCCAGTATATTGAAAAAGATGCCGCACTTGAGCGTCGTTTCCAAAAGGTTCAGGTCGATGAGCCAACAGAAGAAGATACCATTGCGATTTTACGCGGTTTAAAAGAGCGCTATGAGGTCCACCACGGTGTTGATATCACCGACTCCGCGATTATTGCTGCCACCAAACTGTCCCAGCGCTATATCAGTGATCGCCAGTTACCGGATAAAGCTATCGATCTTGTGGATGAAGCGGCGAGTAGAATTCGCATGGAGATAGATTCCAAACCAGAGGATATGGATCGTTTGGAGCGCCGCCTAATTCAATTAAAAATTGAACGTGAAGCGGTGAAAAAAGATGAATCAGAAGGTGCACGCAAACAGTTAGAGTTGCTGGATGCTGACATTTTAGAGGTTGAACGCAAGTACGCCGATCTTGATGAAATATGGCGCGCCGAAAAATCGGCGCTCAGCGGTTCCGCCGAAGCCAAAAGCCAGTTGGAACAAGCCAAGCTTGACCTAGAATCCGCCCGCCGTGCTGGTGATCTAGGGCGCATGTCGGAGTTGCAATACGGTTTGATTCCTCAGCTGGAAAAGCAGATAGCAACTGCTGACACCGCCGAACAAGCGCCCATGCAGCTACTGCGTAACAAAGTTACCGATGAAGAAATTGCGGAAGTTGTTTCCAAGTGGACAGGTATTCCAGTCAGTAAAATGCTCGAAGGAGAACGTGAAAAACTGCTGCAAATGGAAGGTGTGTTACACAAGCGTGTCATAGGCCAAAGTGAGGCTGTTGTTGCTGTATCTAATGCGGTACGTCGCTCTCGCGCTGGCCTATCAGACCCGAATCGCCCCAATGGCTCCTTCTTATTTTTAGGGCCAACCGGTGTCGGTAAGACCGAGCTGTGTAAAGCCTTAGCGACATTCCTGTTCGATACCGAAGACGCTTTGGTGCGAATCGATATGTCGGAGTTTATGGAGAAGCACTCCGTTGCTCGATTAATCGGTGCGCCTCCTGGGTATGTGGGTTACGAAGAGGGCGGATATTTAACTGAAGCCGTTCGCCGTAAGCCATATTCTGTGGTGCTACTAGATGAGATCGAAAAGGCGCACCCAGATGTTTTCAATATTCTATTGCAGGTCTTAGAAGACGGCCGCTTAACCGATGGCCAGGGGCGCACGGTCGATTTTCGCAATACCGTCGTGGTAATGACCTCGAATATGGGCTCGGATCGAATTCAGGATTTGGCAAATGACCGCTCATACGACGCTATCGATTTCAATGCGCCCGCTGAAGACTCTACCTTAACGGAAACTCGTTATGCGGCAATGAAGGAAGCGGTTATGGAGGTTGTTACTCAACACTTTCGCCCTGAACTGATTAACCGAATTGATGAGTCAGTAGTATTTCATCCGTTGGGTAAGGAACATATTCAGAGCATTGCAAATATTCAGCTGGCACGTTTAAGTCAGCGATTGGCAGAACGTGAGCTGAGTATAGAGCTTGATGACTCGGTCATGGATATGATTTCTGAAGCGGGCTTTGATCCAGTCTATGGTGCGAGGCCTTTAAAGCGGGCAATTCAGGCCTTAGTGGAAAATCCACTGGCGGAAGATATTTTGTCTGGTAAGTTTTCGCCAGGACAGACCATTGTGGCAAGTTTAAATGGCAATAAATTAGCCTTTGAAGCTCATTAATAAATAAGCAGAAAAGCAAGATAAAGGCCAGTGTAGTATTTATACTTCACTGGCCTTTTTATTTGTAAGGATTCGAGTTTAATAGCTTCTTTTAGCCAAAGTAGTTGAAACCTAGCAGATTCCAGTAGTAATAGAAGGCCAACGTAAAAAGGGCTAGTACCATGGTAAACCAAGCTGAGGGATACTGAGGTTTTCTTTTATAAAGATCTTGCACAAGCCCGAGTATTAGAACTGCGCCTGAGAAGCTTGAAAGTATTGGCAAAAACAAGGCCAAGGTAATTGAGCTGGGGAAGCCGTTGACGATGGTGGGTAGGCTTAGCAAGGACAGTGTCATCATTATGAAAAACAGCAATGTAAAAGCTGACCAGCTAAGCTGGCTGTAAAATAGAGCCCCAGAAATTTTTAGTAATTGGCCGCGTCGATATAAAAGGTGGATTAGAATAGCCAAAGATAGCATTGGGATAATAATCAGGCACAGTAATACCGTTGTCTTGCTTTCAAAGAACGAGGCTTTATAGTACTGGGTGTAGGCTTTACCATCCTCGACCATATTATCTATTTTTCCAGCGCTATCACGTTGAAAAGCAATACGCCCATAGCCGCCCAGCTCTTGAAATAAATCTTTATCGACCATTTGATAGCGTTTGTCACGATATAATAGATAAGACTGCTGTTGGGCTGTTATTGCTTCTATGGTGCGGCCGTTTAGTACACGAAGTAAGGCTTCAACTTTACTGAAACTCGCCCGCCAGGGGAGATAATCCCCCTGATACTCTTGCAGCTTATCGATTGCTAGTGATTGGTACTCAGGAGTTGAGTTTGGGGCGGTAAAGTAATGTGAATAAAACTCAGAAAGAAAGGTTTGGTATACCTGCCGGCCACCAGCTCCGCTGAAACTGGCAAATACGATTAGCTTTTCTTGTTTGGAAATACCTAAATGGGAATAAAACCATGCGCTGGCGCCTTCGTGACCAAAGATTTTTAGCTTGTCATTTCCAAATCGCCTTTTGATAAATCCAAGTCCCATTCCTCGAGTTCTGGGGTCATGACTGAAACCTTCAGATATCATTTGCGCCAGGGTTTCTTGCTCCAGAATACGCCGGCCATTGAATTCCCCGCCATTAAGTAGGGCTGAAGCAAAGCGAATAATATCTTCTGCAGAAATGGCTGCTGACCCAGCTGGTGCAAAACTGGCAATTCTTTCATAGGGGGTGGGCTTATACCCACCAGCAGACCACTTGTAAGCCTGCACTATATGTTTATCGAGTGGAGCTTGTGGAGGTTCTATAAAGGTCGCGTATTTCATCCCAAGTACATCAAAGATGTGGCGCTGAACATAATCTTCGAAGCTTAAGCCGCTAACGTTGGCCACGATTAAGCCTGCCAAAGCTGTGGCCCAGTTTGAATAAGCAGTATGTTTACCAGGAGGGTTAATTCGTTCTGGCTGGTATTTTTCCAGCGCTTCGGCTAGGGGCAATACAAACTCTTCCTGATCCAAAATTAGATAGCCAAGAGCACCATCTTCTAGCCCAGTAGTGTGAGTCATTATATGCCGCAGACTTATCGCTTGCCCGGGCCAGCTGTTTTTCAGTTTGAATTGGTGCAGATATTGATTGACGTCAGTGTCGAGATCGAGTTTTCCCCGTTCTACCATCTGCATCACGGCTACCCAAGTAAAGAGTTTAGAGATAGAGCCCGGCCGAAATAAGCTGCGTTTAACATCTATAGTAATGCCTTTGTTGTCGGCATTGGCAAATTGTTGCCAGCCATAGCCTTTGCTAATTAATGGAACACCATCTTTGTAGATTGCTACCACCCCTGAGGGGCTGTGGTGTTTTTTCATTGCGTTAAGCACTAGGCCGTCAATGTAGCTTTCTAGGCTCTCAGAATTTTCGATAGTTTTACTGAAGGAGACTTGAGAGAACAGGCTTAGAGACAGTATTAAAAGGTTTCGGATAACTGCTGGCATATTGGAAATCTCAGGGTAAATATCGTTGCCGCTGTTGATCGCAGCTCTGTATTGGTTTTTAGCTCTGCAGATACTAGTACATTTGGGGAAAAAGACCCCCCTTACGGGGGGACCGGCAAAACAACGCCGGAGAGTATGTATTCTGTGAAGCTTAAAACCGGTAGCGATACCTCAAGCCCACCGTTCTTGGTGAGGTAAAAATGGCCGAGGATGATAGGGCTCCATTGCCAGATATCGTATCCGTACGGTTCATTATTGACTGCGTATCGAGAAGATTGTTCATATAAAAACTGAGTTGATGTGATTCTTTTTCAAGGCTTAGACTGCTATCTACTACAGTATAAGCATCTACTTCGATAGATTGTTGTGTGCTTGAACGAGAAAAGCTCGAGTCAAGTTGACCAATATATCGCCCAGCAAAAAGAAGATTAGCCTGCCAACCTTGGAGGTCACCGAGTTCATATGCCAATTGAATGGAGCTACTCCATAAGGCTTGTCCTGGATAACGTTCTCCGGCTATTCCACCAAGGCCGGGTTCGTCATCACTTAGGTAACTATCGCTATAGCTAATTCCTAGCTGTAGATTTAATCGCTCGAATAATTGCTGCGATAAATTGAAGTCTACCCCTTTTGCCATCAAGCGACCTTGAGCGTTCGCGCCTACAGACACGCCATTAAAAGCAAAGCGAGTTTGAAAGTTATCCCAATCGGAATACCACAGCGAGAGCTCATATTGCAGGCTGGCATCGTGATTGAAACCCTTGAAGCCTAACTCGTAGGACCAAATCTCATCGGATTCAACAAAGGTTTGAGCTAAGTTTTCGCCTGTCGCTGGATTTAAAAGTGCAAGGTTGGCTGATATAGGGCGATATCCACTGGCAACTCGCGTATAAACCGAAAGTTGTTCGCTAGGGCGATAGCGTATAGTAGCCAAATAAGTTACCGTTTGATCGCTAAATTGGCTTAGGTCTTGTCCCGGCCCGGTCAGTGGACCACTGCTAATATTTTCCATTTCCGTTTCATGATCGCTATAGCGTAAGCCCAAAGTGACATCAAGGTCTTCGTTAAAATACCAAGTTGCATCACCAAAAAATGCCAACTCTTCGTACGCGGAAGGGAAACTAACATCAAAGAGCCCTGTACCTAGGTAAGGCTCCGGTATCGCTTGTTGTCGATTACCGCTATCTTCATTCATATAAAATAAGCCTAAGATCCACTCGAAGCTTTGATTTTGCTGGGAACTTAGACGAATCTCTTGCACAAAACGTTGCATGTCTTGATTTGAAATTGTGATGACGCTCTCAGTACTCCCAGGGCTAAGGCCATAGATAGCATCGTTTACCGGTGCTAGCTGAGCACTACGATCGAGGTTGACGAATACACTGCGATCCGAAAGACTGCTGACGGAGTTCAATTGTCCCCACTCAAAATTATAATCAAAGCTGACGGAGCTGATTTTGGTCTCACTTTGCAAAGGTAGTGGCTGATTGATTGTGCTGTAATGTGCAAAGGCCGGTGTGTCCGTGCCCGGTAATAGAGTAACGCTACTGAGTAAATCACTTTCGCCTTCTTGCTTTAGGTACTTAAATTTAATCTGGGCTGATTCATTAACTTCCCAAAGCAGATCAACTGAAACGCCTTTGCTTTGAGCTTGATCAGCGCGTTTACGTAGTGGGTTTCCGTTCTCAGCAGCTACAACTTGCGTAAAACCAGCATCATCTGCCTGAAAAACCGACAGGGTAGCGCCCAGGGAGTCTTTAATGATTGGGCCACTCAATCGGCCGCTTACGATAGTATTATGGCTGCCTGGACCTTTATTATGTGAAAGGTCCACACTGAATTCCCCTCGCACTTCATGTAAAGAAGGCGCACGGCTAATGTAGCGAATCATACCTCCCACCGAAGAAGCGCCATACAAGGTTCCCTGAGGGCCTTTAATAACTTCTATACGGCTTAAATCGATCAAGGAGGCATCGATCGTGCCCCCAGCAGCTCCACTAAAACCGCTTGCGCTTATTAAGGGGGTATCGTCGACATAAATACCCACCGTTCGAATGGCTCCTGATTGAGGAATTCCTCTCATGGTTATGGTTCCGACACCTCGGCCTCCACCGTCTTCCCAGTTGACGCCCGGGGTGTACTCGATAATATCCTGTAGCTCATTGAAACCTTGAGCTTGAAGCGCTTGTGGGTCAATAGAGGCAACGGAAGCAGCAACATCTTGTAAGTTCTCCTCGCGTCGGCTTGCGGTAACTACAATTTCTTCAAGTTGAACCGATTTTTCTTGAGTGTTGGCAATGGCGACCTGGCTGCTACTTAAGCCGCTCAACGACAATAAGGCAGCTTGGGCATACTTGGGGATCATGGGTATTCTCCTGCTACAGAATTTTTAGTGTTTTAGATTATTTTAGGGCGTGTAGCATGAAGAATTTGAAGCAAAAAAAATTTGCGAAGAGTAAAAATAAATCGTGAACTAAACAAATAAGAGGTTAATTGCGGAATGGTCAACTGCCAGGGGTTTCGCCATAGTAGTCTCTAAAAGCCCGTATGAAACAAGAGGCATCAGCATAGCCTACGTGCTCGGCAACTTCTCCCACCGAGCCTTCATGATACTGCAGCATTTGTTTAGCCACTTCGAGCCTGAGACGTCGCCTATATTGCATCGGTGTTTCTTGAAATTCTGCCCTGAATGATTGGCTCAAGGTGGTCCTATTGGTGCCAATTCGTTGAGCCAATTCATCGATGGTATGAGCCATGGAATACTCTCGATCAATGATAGCTTTAGTTTGTTGGGCAATGTCGACGCTGCGAGATAGCTTCGCTCGACTTCTCAAGCCTGAAACTCCACGGCCTTGCCAGCGGGCAAAATTCGCCGCATAAACCATAAACTCGATGGCCTTAGCCTTAATATAGGCGGGCCGTAGCCCCCCAAAGCGGCCAAATTCCGAAAGCTCATTGGCGGAGATCATAAGAGATTTAGAAGCTTCGAATGTGCTGGAGGCGTGTGGGTGAATAAGCTCTTCTTGAAACAGCTGTTCTAGCATGCGCTCGGCGTGCTGGCCAACGTTTAGGTGTTGCTTGAAGGACTCTAAGCTCATATATAGCGCAACATTGCGATAGCGGCTGCCCCCTTGCTGGTAGCGATTTAAGGTACCGCGTTTGCTAAATATATCTAATCGACAATCACCAGCCTTAAGAATCTGTGGGTTTTGTTTATTAATAGAAACTTCATATTCACCGGCTACACAAAGCTGCAACGCCAGCCAGCCAGCGCCGCTGTAACTAGTTTGAGAGGCTTTGGTCGCTTCAATATTGCTGGTTATAACTGAAAAGTCACGATTGATTTGAACGATTTCCTGCCGGCCATACAAAGCTTGATTGTGTACATGATAGCGGGTGATATGACCACCGGGGAAAAACTCCTCAGCCTCAATTTCCAGTGTGTTTTCCCGAATCATTTCCTGCAAGCTGGCGTCTTTTGAAGAGGCAAATGCGTCGGAAATTTCTCTGCGAATATGTTGTTGCATAAATTATACTTCTTAGCAGCAAAGCGACGAGGTTACACATAATCAAACAATGTAACTGTGCTTTTAAGAAATTTAAATATGCAGATCGTAAAATTGCGATCCTCTAGCCCCATAAAGCAGCTGTTGGGGCTTCGCATAATCCGGTTTTGTGGAATCGCATAGCATTTCGGCAGTCGTTTTGGAGGAGTAGGGGGCCGTCAATGTCAATGAATTGGCAATATTGACCTATCACGTAGGCAGGCGCCATGGCTAATGAACTGCCGATCATATTTCCCACCATGAGCTGTTTGCCATCAGCTCTTGCTTGTTTAACCAGATTTAAAGCTTCGCTAAAGCCGCCACATTTATCCAGTTTAATATTGATGACATCATAGCGTTCTTTAATGTGATGGTAGTCCTTCAAATCGAGGCATGATTCGTCCGCAGCGATAGCAATGTCGCTATCTAAGCCTTTTAAGAACTCATCAGCCCCCCTTGCAAGTGGTTGCTCGAGTAGAGCAACGCCGTAGGATTTAAGCTGTGGAAGTAAGTCAATAAGTTCATCTTCATTCCAACCTTGATTGATATCGAGTATAAGTTCTGCATCAGGCCTGGCTCGATGTACAGCGGCTAGCCTTTCTATCACTTGTTGATTGTTGAGTTTTAATTTCAAGCGTTGAAAGCCATTCGCTTTAATGGCTTGTTCGGCCATGACTTCGGGGGTATTTAACCCAATTGTAAAAGCTGTATGTAATCTTTTAGGTACAAGTTTTAATTTTTGCCAAATATCTTTGCCGTCACGCTTGCAGCTTAAATCCCAAAGTGCGCAATCGATTGCGTTTCTGGCTCCGCCTGCTGTTAGTAGTTCTTGCAAGCTTTGAGAATCAACACCTTCCTGAATAGCTTGCTGCACTTGGACCAACTGAGATTCCATATGATCACGGTTATCATTGAGATAATAGACGCCCGCTGCTTCCCCTTTGCCGAAGTAACCGTCTACTGACAGCTCAACCTCTAATGTGTCGACATGTTCAAATTTATAATCATTAATTAAAAGAGCTTGTCGGAGTCTACGTTTGTGAAAATGGTACTTAAATTCCATAGCTAAATACTTACTCATATTTAAATTGCGAAGTATGAGCAGTGAGAACAATAAAGCCGCTGTCAAAGTGACAATGAAAAACGACATCGAAGCAGGACTGGCGCTTTCGATGTTGCTCGTAGCTTGGTGCAAATATACTGTTGATTTAAACTGCGATAATTTGAATGGCTTTCAGGGTTGGGTTTATGTTGTTGAATGAGGTGGTCGCGTCGACTTGCTTGTTGCTTTTTTGCTTGCTGGGTTTCTTGCCACCTTTCAAGGGAAAAGGGAGTGTTAAATGGTTCCTTGTAGCGGCTTCACTTTTTATTTTTCTGGACTTACGTTGGCACGGGCAGTTTTTGCTGTATGGCTCGCTTTTGTGCTTGATAATAGTGGCGCTAAGGAAGAAGTTTCACCGGGCGGTAGGTAGATTCCCCAAGCTTTTCAATTTGGCGAATGGAATGTTGCTCCTACTATTTCTCGTAGCCGCTTATATACCCTGGCAGTTTCCGGTAGATCCATTACCTGAACCAACAGGCCGCTATGCTGTAGGGGTTACTGATTTCGAATTGACGGATCATGGCCGTCCTGAGCTTTTGTGTCAGAAAAAAAGCTGTGAAGATCGAAAACTGCGGCTAAGAATGTGGTACCCCGCGAAAAATGCTGGGAATAGAGCCAAGCGCTCCTATGCCAGTGAATCCGAAGTTTCCGGAACTATGGCTGGCATGGCTAAGTTAATGTCATTGCCAGGTGGGATCTTTAGCCATTTTAGCCGTGTAACTACGAATAGCGTGGAGAATGCTCCCGTCATTGATAAACAGCAATTGCCGGTGGTTATTTTCAGTCATGGTCTGTACTCCTACATGTGGCAAAGCACAGCTCTTTTGGAATCTCTTGCGAGTGAGGGGTATTTGGTTTTTAGCATTCATCACCCCTACGATGCGGCCGCTGTAGAATTTTCTTCTGGCGAGTTACTTGAGGCTTATATACCAGAGCAGAATCAATTGCAGGGGGAAATTCAGGCACTTCGTAAAAAGGCTTATAGCGAAATAGATATAAATAAACGCTTCGATTTTTTTATGCAGTATATAGAGCGTGCTTATGCAGCCAGCGATTCTAAATTGACGCGTAGTGCACCGCAGTGGGTTGCTGACCAGTTATTTGTTGCGGATTACCTCGTTGAAGGGGAGCTGCCAGCACGTGTGCGAGCAGTCGCAAGTCGAGGACGTTATGACAAGATAGCATTTACTGGGATGTCCTTTGGTGGCAGTACAGCGGTTGCGGCTTGTCGGCTGAGCAAGCGTTGCGCTGTGACTATAAATCTGGATGGGGCGGATTCTCACTTCCTTGGTATAAATTCTGCACCTACTGTTCCTACACTACACTTAGCTCATGATGTTCATCGTTTGCAGCAACAAAGCGAACCAGAACTTCCTGTAAATACAGAGCTGCTATATAACGATTTTTCTGAGCAGCGGTTTGCCCATGCTGGGCGTGAAAAAAATCTCTACTCATATATTGTAAAGGGGAGTCACCACTTTGCATTTAGTGACGCGAGCCTTTTGTTGCCAGGGCTGCTTGCTCGAATTCTAGCAGGGGAGACAGAGGCTGAAGCCATGTTAGATTTGCAATTAAATTTGGTTTTAAGTTTTTTGCAAGCAGGGCTAGATACAGACGATTTCTCGAACTTTCTCGCTGCAGCAAATGCACGGCAAGGACGGCTCTCTAAACACAATAGTGAATTTGTAAGTGATTGGTGGAATAGCTTAAGCGAGGAAAGGAAGGAACAGATAGCTATTCGCTTGCAACGGCTGAAAAATGAAACTTGGAGAAGAGATAACTAAGTTGAGAGAAGATTCTTAGTTGGTAAGAAATTGCCGCCTAAATTAGGCGGCAATTCAAGGAGCTAGGTATTAACCGCTCTCACGACCCTGGTGGCCACTCAAACGCTGCGAAGTACGAGCAGCTTCTTGAGCGCGACGCTTTAACTCGTCCCAAGCTTTCTGGCTCATGCAAGTTTTCTTTGCAATACGGGTACCTGTCGGGCGATATTTTTTACAAATCTTTTTATTTGCTTTTTCAGCCTTTGCTTCGTCGTCAGCAGCATGTACTGGGGACGTCGCCAACGCCGCGATGGCGATCATTGGGATCAAAGAAGTTTTAAGTAATTTCACAATAGAGCTCCTAGTTAACATTGTTATCACGGCATACATTAGATTTAGGTTATGAAAGACATAACTCAGTCTAAGGGTGCAACCTTATCCAATATTAGAAGAAATGCCAAGAAAATAAACCGCACTACTAAAATTAGTGAGGCGGTTTATTGGGAACTATTGACTTAAAAAGTGAGAATTAAGGTGCGAGTTAGTTGCCTCTGCTTCGAGGTTCTTCCCTGTTAAACTGATAAGAAAGCCTTTGGCTGGTTTTTGCAGCTTCTTGTGCTCGACGCTTTAATTCTTTCCATCCGCGTTTTGACATGCAGGTTTTCTTGGCGATTCTTGTCCCCGTTGGACGATACTTTTTACAAACGATTTTTTTGTCGTTTTTAGCATTTTCCTCGTCGCTTGAATTGGCATAGCTGACAAGTGAGAAGCTAAAGAGCGCTAAGGTAATTACGGCGAGCAAACTTGTTTTTATGGTCTTTACTGGCATAGCAGTTCCTTGTATTAACAGCAGAGTTTGGCTTGTTCGATTGTCCTGATGGGATCAAGCAAGCGGTCGGAGTACTGGAATATACAGAGTTGAATAGTGCCGGGACTATGGGGTTTGCTTTTCTGCAAGCATAAATTGTTTTTTGTGCCAGAGAAGATGGCGGGGACTTTAATTATTGACGGAACCGGTTGGGAAAGTTGCCGAAAAGCGAGCGCTTTTGTTTCGCTATTGTGATGTAGTGACTGCACTGAATGGCATGCCAGAAGCTGGGTGTTAGTAGTAAAAGGGTGGGGCTGTTAACCTTCCACCCTTTATATGGTTGCTTAGTTTCTGCCTGAGCCAGGGTGCAATGGATTTTCCATATTCTGATGGCCACCTAAGCGCTGGCCAGTGCGGGCTGCTTCTTGGGCGCGGCGCTTAAGCTCAGCCCATTGGCGTTTGGTCATACAGGTTTTTTTGGCAATTCTTGTACCGGTCGGGCGATACTTTTTGCAGACTCTGCGGTTGTCATCTTTCGCTGTATCTTTTGCCTCAGCCGCATGGCTCATGGATGCGGTTCCTAAACTCAACAATGAGGCGCTTAAGATGCTAACTCCTAACTTAGTAAAAGACTTCATTTTTATAATTCCTCTTGATGCTCGATCGATTATTTAATGATTTATTTTCTCGCACTAATTCTAGACGTGTTGAGCGTGAAAAACGCTCGCGCTCTCAGGGTGAATGTCGTGCAAACCGTTTGCTAAAGATTATGCATTTTTGTGCATAAAAGTGACTGCGAGAAGTATTAACGTTGTTATGAATCTCTGAGCAGTTCAATAACTATACAAATGGGTCGGCGAATATTTGAATTTGCTTTTATTAATGGGGCGGAGACCTCTAATAGGTGTTAGCTATTTTAAACGGAAGATGAAATAGGAGGTTTGTAAAGATTTGGCGCTTAAAGCCTTTCTCTCTCGGTTGAATTTGTTCAAAAAAGCGACGTGTATGTCAGTTTTATGCAAAGTTCCCACTTTTTATGCTAATTAATTCATTTTTTTACATATTTTGTTGAGGGGGGACCCCATACCTTCGTTTATATCGTGACGGCGGTTTTCCTGCCGCCAAATCTTAGAAAAAGCATCATGATAAAAATCCATTGAGGGGATGCACACATGAAGAAAACACTGCTTTCATCTGCAGTTAAGAGCGCGATCGGCTTTTCTGCCGCTGCTCTGATTATGCCTGGCGCTGTGTACGCGCAAGAGTCTGGCGACGCTGCACAAGAGCTTGAAGAAGTAATGGTAACTGGTTCGCGTATTCAAAAAGCGAACTTGGTAAGCTCCAGCCCTGTAACTCAGATCGGTGCTGAGGACATTCAGGTTGGTGGTATTACCCGTGTGGAAGACCTGTTAAACGACCTACCTCAGGTAGCGGCTTCTAACAGTTCTGGTGACGCGAATGGCGCAACTGGTACAGCAACTCTTAACCTGCGTAACTTGGGTACCGTGCGTACCTTGGTATTGGTTAACGGTCGTCGTTTGCCAGCGGGTTCTCCAGTAGGTGGCGGTACCGGTTCTGACTTGAACCAAATCCCAGCTGCTTTGATTAAGCGTGTAGAAATGTTGACTGGTGGTGCGTCTTCTACCTACGGCTCTGACGCGATTGCTGGTGTTGCTAACTTTATCATGGTTGACGATTTTGAAGGTGTGCAGGTTGATTATCAGCACAGCTTCTACCAGCACGACAATGACAATGCTTATATGCAGGGCTTGAACGCCGCTAACGGCTTTACAGCTCCTTCTGGCAGCATTTCAGATGGCCATACTGATGACTTTTCTTTGATCATTGGCGGTAACTTCGACGACGGTAAAGGTAATGTAACTGCTTACGCTACTTACCGTGAGATCGATCAAATTAAACAAGAAAACCGTGACTACTCTAACTGTGCATTGAATGGTGCGCTAACTCGTTGTGGCGGTTCTTCGACTCTACCTACAGGTCGTTTTACTGACTTCGGTACCGCGGTAAACGGTAACAGCTTCGACTTCATCACTCAGGGCAACGAGTTCGTTCCACGTGATGGTCTGTTGTACAACTACGCTCCAGCAAACTTCTATCAGCGCCCAGATGAGCGCTACACTGCTGGTGTTTTCGCTCGTTATGAATTGAATGACAAGGCTGAGTTCTACGCCGAGTTGAACTTCATGGACGATCAGACTAATGCTCAGATCGCTCCTTCCGGTGCTTTCTTTGTAACCAACACTCTACCGTGTGGTAACCCGTTGATGTCTGAGCAGCAGTTCCAGGCAGTGTGTGCGGCTGATGGTTTGACCCGTGACGATACTCAGAACTTGTTTATCGGTCGTCGTAACGTAGAAGGCGGTTTCCGTAACCAAGATATTCGTCACACCTCTTTCCGTGGTGTATTCGGTGTTCGTGGTGACCTGAACGAAACTTGGTCATACGACATGTACTACTCGTACTCTGAAGTTTCTTACGAGGGTACTTATAACAACGAATTGTCTACTACTCGCATCGGTCGTGCTCTAGATGCGGTGCGTGATGACGATGGTAACATCGTATGTCGTTCTGTTGTAGACGGCTCTGATCCAAACTGTGTGCCTTGGAACGTCTTCCAAACCGGTGGCGTAACTGATGCGCAAATCAATTATTTGCAGATTCCACTATTTGATCGCGGTACTACCGATCAGAAAGTTATCTCTGCATTTGTTACTGGTGACCTAGGTGACTACGATATCAAGATGCCGGCAGCTGATAATGGTATCCAGGTAGCGGTAGGTCTGGAATATCGTAAAGATAATCTAGATTACAACCCAGACCTGAACTACCAGAGCGGTGATGGCGCCGGTCAGGGTGGTCCGATTCCAGCTGTTGAGGGTGGTTTCGAAGTTAAGGAGATCTACGGTGAGGTTTCTATTCCTCTAGTTGAAGGTCGTGAGTTTGCTGAAGAGCTAACTGTTGATCTAGGTTATCGTTACTCTGACTACTCTACTGATGTTGATACTGATACCTACAAAATTGCTCTAGGTTGGGCGCCAACTACTGACTTTAAAGTACGTGGTAGCTTCCAGAAAGCGGTTCGTCACGCTAATATCCGTGAATTATTCCGTCCTCAGTCTATTGGCTTGTATGACATGGCTTCTGACCCATGTGCAGGCGCCAACCCAACTGCAACTCTTGAGCAGTGTGCGAGAACTGGTGTAACGGCGGCTCAATACGGCACCATTGCCGATTCTCCTGCTGGTCAGTACAACCAACTAGCTGGTGGTAACCCAAATCTAAAACCTGAAAGTTCTGAAACAGTATCATACGGTTTCATCTGGACTCCTGAATTTGTAGATGGTTTGACTGTAACTGTAGATTACTACAACATCGAAGTTACTGATGCGATTGAAGCGATTTCTGCAGAAACAACTTTGAACCAGTGTTTGGAGACCGGCGCGCAACAATTCTGTAGCTTGGTTAATCGTGGCCCTGTTTCTGGTACGCTTTGGTTGGGTAACGATAATATTGTAGCGACTGATATCAATATCGGCTTCATTGAAACTGAAGGTGTAGATTTCACTTTTGAATATGAATTCGACGTTGCTGACATGGGCTCCGTATCTATCATGAACAATGGTAACTACGTAATGGCCTATGACCAGGAAGAATACCCTGGTGCTGGTATCGAAAGTTGTGAAGGTGCTTGGGGTGGTGCTTGTGGTAGCCCAACTCACGAGTTCAAGAACAACTTGCGTGTAACTTGGCACACTCCTTGGGATCTAAGCCTATCTTCAACTGTTCGTCACATCGGCGAAATTGAAGCTAAAGGCGATGGTCAGCAAGACTTGGGCGAGCGTAACTACTGGGATCTAGGTGCTATCTACCAGATGAATGAAGAAGTTACCTTCCGTGCTGGTGTTCAGAATGTTCTGGATCGTGAGCCTCCGTTCGCTGACGGTGGTCCATCTATCTTCGGTAACGGTAACACCTTCCCAGGTACTTACGACGCTCTAGGTCGTTACATCTTCTTGGGTGCTAGCATGTCTTTCTAATCTTTTGATTAGTTAGCTTAGCTAGAAAAAGCCGCAAGCTTGCTTGCGGCTTTTTTTATGCTCGCAAAAAATGTTTTTTAGAGAGATGGGTAAGGTTGTTGCTTGGGGCTTTTGTATGGCGAGGGAGCTTTGGGCTGAGGATTCAGCCCAAGATATGTTATTAACTAGCGAATGCGCTTAACTTTTGTGCTCTTGTCTTTATCTATTATTGTCAGTACTTGCAGGCCAAAGAAATTAGTGCTGATAAGTACTTCTGGGTTTTCCATATTTGCCACCCAGCGTGTTCCACTTTTCTGGTTCCGCTGTTGCCAAACCTGACCATTTTCCAAATAGAATTTGGTGTTGCCTTTCCAGCCCTTGAAAGTTCCTTTAATTCGACTGCGAATCTCTGTTTTTGACTCTTCTTGTACAGCTTTAACATTTTGACGGATCAGGCTTGAATCTTGAGCGGTATATTTAATTAGCCATTTGTTTAAGGCTTTGATTTCTATTTCGCTAAGCTTATCTAAACCGCTCTGCTTAAACTCGTTTTCGTCCATCAATTTCTTAACACCAGGGAAGTCATCGCTGGCATAGCTGTTTCCTGCTAAGAGTGCGCCTGCACATATAGCAGTACCTAACAAAGATTTCGTTATTTTCATGGTCGGTTGGTCCAGTATTATTGATAGAGGTTTGAGTGCTTATCGCAGGATAAGTTTCTTATTACATAAAATGATAATTGAACCGAGTGTACCAAAAACGACCCTTGATATCATAGGTGCGCGCGTCGTGGTTATCGAGAAAAGCGGAGTCAAAAAATGGTGGGCTTTGATCGAAGATATTATCCACCCCTAGGCTTAGGCGCATTTTTTGACTGAAGTCGTAACTGAATTGAAGATTCTGGTTTAGCCAGCTGGCGGTCTTGCGAAATTCCTGGCTGTCCATTAGGACCTCTTCAACCGGGCTTACATAATGAATATTGTAGTTGAGCTGCCAGCGAGATTTCTTATAGCGGATTCCGGTGCTTACTTTCCATTTGGGTAGTGCGCCATTGCCTTCTGAGGCTTCGTCTCTAAAGGTGCCTGCTAAGTTTTCGCTACTTTGTTCTGGGCTAATCTGTTCTTGATAACGATAAATGTGTGCGGCGTTTAGCGAAAGGTCAACATGCCCGCCAAGCATTGGGAGGGTGCGGTAGTGCAGCTGGATATCCAGTCCGCCGATATTGCGTCGGCCAATGTTTAAATTGGGGGCAATGACTTGTCGGATATTGCCTGCGCTATCACGCTCAATTAAATCTGAAAAATGAGCGAATTGAGCGTTCTGATTAATAATAAACTGGGCGCTTGAATCTACAACGTTACGTTGGCTAATGTCGAAGTAATCGATACTGAGAAATAGCTTTGAGATTGCTCTTGGAGTCCAGACAAAACCAATTGTGCTAGTGTCGGCCAGCTCAGCTTTCAATTCGGTGTTGCCTTTCTTTAAGGTTAAGAATTGATTCAAGCTTGGGTCTGAAGTTTGTTGGCAGCCAGGTAATGTGGCAATGTTATCAGGGTTGGAGCATGGATCGTTTAGGGTTAAAAACGATGCTGTGCGGCCCGCGTGCAGCTCTTGCAGGCTGGGGGCTCTAAAGCCTTCTGCGTAACTGGCTCTAAATAAAATGTCATTATTTGGTCGATAGCGAATGCCGGTTTTGGGTGAAGTGTTTTTCCCGAAATCACTAAAGGACGAGTGGCGAACGGCGAACTCTATATCCAGCATATTTACCCATTTGCTGGGTTTGGCCAGGGGAACAAACAGTTCAAAAAAGGCTTCTTTTACTTGGCGCTCGCCTGCGGTATCTCCCAATACGCTGCCGCCAACAAAAAAGCTCTCGCTATTTTCAGATAAGAATTTTGTTTTTTCTGTGCGATAACTGAGTCCGCCTAAGGCTTGGCTTGTTCCGGCTGGGCTAATATTCAAGTTGCCGCTAAGGGTTGCGGAAAATTCATTGAGCTCAGTAAAGCCTGAAGCTGAAGATTGTGTGCGTATATAACCGATCTGATCTTGTGGGATATTGCCAGAAAATAAATCGAGTGGCACGCAGCCATCAATATTAGCGCCTTGGCACTGTGAGCTTGGGCCTAGCGCTCTTTGTAGACGGGCGCCGTCGAAGATTCCTGTCAGCGTCTCGCTTGACTCATTGCGGCTCCAGTTCCATTGGGTAGACCAGTTTAGCTGCTGCCAGTTGCCATCAAGCTGTAGGTTGCTTCGATAACTCTTTGAATCATCGTTTTGTAGGCGGGGGCCAGCTTCAAGTGCGCGATATCGTGCATCGCTAATGTCTTCACCAAATGGGTTGTAAATATTGTCTTTCGATATGGTGGCATCTTCTTGGCTGAACGCCGTAAAGATTGGGGTAGAGGCTAAGGTTGCTTCGGCTTTACTGCGGGTATAGGCGAGGTCAATAGCAAGTTCAATTTGGTCGCTGAGTTGCCAATTTGCAAAGCCGTAAATAGCATCTTGGGACGATTCTGAAACGGCTGATGTTTGCTCAGCAAAGTTATACAAATCTTCTGAGGTGGCCGGTCTAAAATCCTCAAGTTGTTTATCGTAAGTTACTACACTGCCGTCGCTCAATGTGAATCGACCGCCAGGGGTGGCGCTCGATCGGCTATCGCTGCCGCCGAACGGGCGGCCATCGGCGCTGGCAGAAAGCTCACGGTCTCGGCTAAAGATTGGGTCGCGTTGTTGATGCGAAAGTATCAGCAGCGCATTGCCTTTATCAAAATCTTTTCCAAGAGTTAGGTTGCTATTTAAGCTGCCCAGACCCCCTCGGCTGCTTTGTCCGTAATACTGATTAAAACTAGCGCCGCTATATTCCTTTTTGAGGTTAATATTAACTACGCCCGCAATGGCGTCTGAGCCGTATACTGCTGAGCCGCCACCTTTAAGAATCTCGATGCGCTCAATACTATCTGTAGAGATGCTGTTTAAATCAACGGCTTCGCCGGCAAACCCGCTATTGGCGATTCGATGCCCATTAATTAATACAAGAGTGTTGCTGGCGGGTAGTCCTCTTAAGGTAACTGTCGCCGTGCCATCACCGCCATTGCCTATGGAGGTGGATGTGGAGTTGCCAGATACGGCAGGCATAAATTTTAGTAGTTCACCAACGGACTGAACTCCGAGCTCGGCAATTTGGGGGGCTGAAATGATATCAACTGGGGCGCTGCCGTTTAGATCGTGTCGCTTTAGTCGGCTTCCGGTCAAGGGGCGGCCAATAACAGAGATCTCTTCCATGGGGCCATATTGAAATGGCGCTTCATTGGCTTGCTCAATTTCGCCGCTGGCCTTAAGGCGAATAACCTTTGGGCTTAAGGCTAAGTGTTCGATGCCGCTTTCCTTTAATAGAGCATTTAGGGCGCCATTTATACTGAACTGGCCTTTGATTGCAGGGCCTTGCTTGCCGTTTAGCAGCTGGGTTGGGAATACAATGCTGATATTTTGGCTTTTGCCTAATTGAATTAGGCTGCGAGCTAAGCTTTGAGCTGGGATGTCTAGGGTGATTGAGCTTTCTTGCTGACTTTGCGCTTGGCGAGCGGGAGCCTCCGCGGCGAGTTCTAGCGGATAGCTAGAAGCAATGCTGGCGGCAATAAGGGCGGGCCATTGCAATGAAAGCTTATGCAAAACTTGGTGCTCGTTAATTCAGCGTTTGTGGTCCATCGCGGCTGATATTTTGTCTAAATAGGCCGGTTGAACCTTGTTATTTTGTATACAAAAGTAAGAACAATTGCACATTTATAACTGAATTGAGGCGATAGCTCAAATTTGTCGCGAAATATTACTTAAGCGGGGGGTGAGGGGGGTTATTTAATAAACAGGCGAGTCTTGCCGTCGTTACCTTGTTCCTGCTCTATAGAGAAGGTTTCGATAAGGGCAGAAAGCGTGGTATCGGGCTCATCAAGGCTAAATGTGCCTGAAACCTTTGAATACTGCAGGCTTTCATCGCTGGTATCAACGGGTTGTTTTAGGTAGCGATTTAGCTCTTCAAGCGCCTGTTGCAAGTTGGTCTCTTGAAATACTAGGGTGCGTGCACGCCAGTTAATATCTTGGCTGTTCTGCTTCGGCATTACCAGGCCTAGGCCGGTACGCTTGAATACGCTGATCTGCTGGCCTTGGTTTAGTACAGCTTTGTCTCCGGCGATCTGCTCGTGGCCGGTTTTTTCGCTTACCTTCACGCGGCCTTCGGTCACAATAATATGGCTGTTATCGCTCTTTTTACGGATGTTGAACTCTGTGCCCAATACGCTAACGGTAGCATCACCAAGATCGACGTCTAGGCTGCGCTGATTATCGCTATTGATGTCGAAGTAGGCTTCACCTTGGTATAGAGTGATATGGCGTGCCTTATCATCGAAATGCACGTCAATCTTGGAATTGGTGTTCAGCTCAATAACGGAGCCATCAGGAAGCTCAACTTGAGCAAACTCGCCAGCTTGGGTACTGAAACTCTGTTGGTAGATATTGGCGTCTTTGTTTGATTGCCACAGTATGGCCGCTACAGCCACTAATACGGTGGCTGCCATGGCGCTAATATACTGCCATTGGCTTGAGCGATGATTTTGTTCGGGCTCATTGCTAACGTGGGCGCTGGTCTGCCAGGTATCTAGTACTTGGTCGAAAGCGTTGGCGTGTTGAGGGTCACTTTCCAGCCAATTTGAAAATTCTTTTTTATCGGACAGGGCACAGCGGTCAGAGCGTAGTCTGACTATCCAGTAAGCGGCTTGGTCAAGCAGCTTTTGGTCTAAAGCACCGCTAGCGGCACTGCTGTGTTCGGGGGTCACTGTCGTTCCTTGCAACATAAAACTTTCGTTTTTGGCTGAATGTCGCGTAACTGGTTCTAATTTTCAAATATCAAGGTGAAAAAATTGGTAATTATGCTGAAGCGCAAAATAAAATTTGGCATTCGTTTTTTTGTATTCCCAATTGTTCCGGTTTATACATAGCTTAGACGGTTAATATGACAGTTTCCGCATTATTAAATTCAAAAAAATTGAATTTTCTCGGTGAGTCGGATTAACGGTGAGACTAACGGCAGATTTGGGGGGAAGTTTAGTGCTTTAAAGCTTGGTGGCATTGTCGCAAGGCGAGCAAGATATACTTTTCAACGGAGCTTACCGAGACGCCCATTTCTTTGGCGATATCGCTATAAGCTAAGCCCTTGGTGCGATGAAGCAAGAAGGCTTGGCGAGCCTTGAAGGGTAGATCGGAAATGGTTTCTTCGATTTGAACGAGCTCTTCCTTCGCTGAAAGCAGCCTTTCTGGGGTGGCTTGATCAACATAGTTGCCTGAAGACTCTTCGATTTCCGGCGCAGTCGGGGTTTCGCTCTGCAGATAACCGCGATGCAGCTTGGCACGACGCAGCTGGTCGATAGCTAGATTAGAGGCGGTTTGGTAGAGGTAGGCGCGAGGGTTGTCGAGTTTATCGAGGTTTTCGAGTTTTTGAATGCGCAAGAAGGCCCCCTGAGCAATATCTTCAGCGTCTTCTTGGTTGCGCGTTTTACGGGCAAGAAATCTAACCAAGCCCGGAGCATGTTCGTTAAACAACTGTTCCAGAATAGTTTTGTTTTTTTCTGGACACTTGCCTTCGGAGCTATTGCTTTTGTTGTTGTTACTCATTAATCCCTAGCAAATATAGGTCTTGAATAATAAGGATTGCTTGGCCGTACGCCAATTCAATCTGTACATTCTTTACTCTTATTCTTCCCGCTTTTGGCGGTGCTGGCCTGTTGTTTAAAGTTTGCGCTAAATGGTGGGGATTTGCGCATGTTTATTATTGGCCTATCGAGCCATCATAGCAAAAGCAAAGCCTAGGCTCTACAGCAGTTGGGCAGATTAGCGCTATTAATTAGGCTTTTAATTGTCGTCACTTTGCGGTGGGTCAAATCTCTGCAATTTGTCTAAATTTACTATAGTTATGGGCAGCTCTCGATAGGGGTTTTGGGCAAAGCTTTGAACTTATCCTCTCGAAGTGGCCAGCATGTTACCATTCAGGCTAGCTCGTTATACTGAATATGCATGATTACTAATAATTGCGGCAGGCTTTGGCTGGAACCGCATATCTAAAAATGAGTAGTACCTTTAAGAAGTACCCAACGTGATATGTCTGATAAACGGAGTGTAATCCATGAAGAAATTAGCCCTAGTTGTATTAGGTGCCACCATGTCTGTAGCGCCACTGGCTATGTCTGCTGATCCAGCGGCAGGTAAGGCAAAAGCCGCGATATGCGCAGCTTGCCACGGAGCCAATGGTGTTAGTGCAATTCCTTTGTACCCAAATTTGGCGGGGCAAAAAGAACAGTACTTACTAAAGCAAATGAAAGACTTTAAATCTGGCAAGCGCCCAGATCCTGTAATGAAAGCACAGGCGGCGATGTTGTCTGATGCCGATATGGCAAACTTGGCGGCTTATTACGCCAGCTTGAAGTAAGCTACCTTGGCGGGTGCAAGCCCGCCAACTTCCTTTCCATTCTTTCCGTCTCTGTGTTTTAAAACACATTTTAATTCCCCTCTAGTGTTATTTCCCGCTAAGTCATCTATAGTCAGCTTTTGATGATAATTGATGTAAGGATTAGCGATGAAAACACGTGCAGCCGTGGCGTTTGCAGCAGGGCAAGACCTGCAAGTTGTGGATGTTGATTTACAGGGCCCACAGGCCGGTGAAGTGCTGGTTGAAATTAAAGCAACCGGTGTCTGTCATACCGATGCTTTTACATTGTCAGGCGATGACCCTGAAGGTGCATTCCCAGCGATTCTTGGTCATGAAGGTGCTGGAGTTGTTGTCGATGTAGGTGCTGGTGTTACTAGCGTAAAGCCGGGTGATCATGTTATTCCTTTATACACGCCAGAGTGCCGTCAGTGTAAGTTCTGTTTGCATCCTAAAACCAATCTCTGTCAATCCATTCGCGAAACTCAAGGTCAAGGTTTAATGCCGGATGGCAGCAGCCGTTTCTCTTTAGATGGCCAGCCTATTTTGCACTATATGGGTTGCTCTACCTTTTCTAATTACACCGTACTACCAGAAATCGCTGTGGCGAAGGTTCGTGAAGACGCGCCTTTTGAGAAAATTTGTTATATCGGTTGTGGTGTTACTACAGGCGTTGGCGCTGTTGCTTTTGATGCGAAGGTCGAGCCGGGTGCTAACGTCGTAGTGTTTGGTTTGGGTGGCATTGGTTTGAATGTTATTCAAGGTGCGAAGATGGTGGGCGCCAATAAAATTATTGGTGTTGATCTTAATCCTGAGAAAGCAAAGTTAGCCGCGCAATTTGGCATGACGGATTTTATTAATCCGAGAGATGTTGAAAATGTGGTGGATCATATTATTCAACTAACTGGTGGCGGTGCGGATTATTCCTTTGAGTGTATCGGTAATGTAAATACCATGCGCCAAGCCTTGGAGTGCTGCCATAAAGGTTGGGGTGAATCTTATATTATTGGTGTTGCCGGTGCTGGTCAGGAAATCTCTACACGTCCATTCCAGTTGGTAACTGGTCGCTCTTGGAAGGGGACGGCTTTTGGTGGCGCTCGCGGTCGTACTGATGTACCTAAAATTGTTGACTGGTATATGGATGGCAAAATTAACATCGACGATATGATTACTCATACCATGCCGCTAGACGATATTAATAAAGCCTTTGATTTAATGCATAAAGGCGAAAGTATTCGTTCAGTTATTCTCTACTAAGGCGTTAGTGATATGGAATTAGTCAGTCAACAAATGAGCTTTGGCGGTGTGCAACGCCAGTACAAGCATAACTCTAGCTGCTTAGATTGCGATATGGTGTTTTCGGTCTATTTGCCGCCGCAAGCACAGAGCGAAGTGGTGCCGGTGGTTTTTTGGTTGTCAGGTTTAACCTGTACTGATGAGAATTTTGTTACTAAGGCTGGGGCACAAAGAGTGGCTGCCGAGCTGGGTATCGCTATTGTGTGCCCAGATACCAGTCCGCGTGGCGAACAAGTGCCCGATGATCCAAGTGCAGCTTATGATTTTGGTTTAGGGGCCGGCTTTTATCTTAATGCCACCCAAGCGCCTTTTGATCAGCACTATAAAATGTACGACTATGTCGTACATGAGTTGCCACGCTTATTAGTTGAATTGCCTTTAGATTTGAGCTGCACCTCAATTATGGGGCATTCAATGGGTGGCCATGGAGCGCTAACGATTGCCCTTAAAAATCCAGAGCAATATAGCAGCGTTTCGGCCTTTGCTCCGATCTGTGCGCCTAGCCAGTGTCCTTGGGGGCATAAAGCTTTGGCGGGCTACTTAGGTGTCGATCAAACCGCCTGGCAGGAATACGATGCAACAGCCCTAATGTTAGAGCGCGGTTGTAAACTGCCCATCAAAATTGATCAAGGTGAAGCAGATAACTTTTTACAGGAGCAGTTAAAGCCTGAGTTGTTTTTGGCCGCTGCGAAAGTAGAAGGGGTTGAGGTAGAGTATGGCTTGCATGCAGGTTACGACCACAGCTACTTTTTTATCGCTAGCTTTATTGAAGAGCACCTACGATTCCATTCTCGTTTTTTAAAGTAATTCAACAAACCCCAGGGGCAGCAAGCCCCGGGGTCAGAACCCATGGGTTCTGACCCCTATCGAAGCCGAGAAATTTAAGTCGGCACCTAATCTGAAGAAATCTGGAAGCAGATGTTTCGCAACTGTCTGCTTGTAATACCTCGACATATTAGGTGAGGGATTTTAAGTTCTCGGCTTCGAAGTGGGGTCAGAGCCTACAAGGCTCCGACCCCCGAAGTAATTCAACAAACCCCCGGGGTCAGAACCCAAGGGGTCTGACCCCTATCGAAGTCGAGTTCTCGCAATCGGCAATTAATCCGAAGAAGTCTCGACGCGAATACTTCGCAAGTGATTGCTCTTGCAGCCTCGATATTTCAGGTGGGGATTTTAAGCTCTCGGCTTCGAAGTGGAGTCAGAGCCTACAGGGCTCCGACCCCGGTGGGGGGCGTTTATTTTGAAGTGGCGCGGCTTACCAGCAGGATACTGATAAATGAAAATACAAACGCAGGGATTAATTCATACAAGCCCCATAAATCTTGCTTAAACTGAGCCCAAATAATTACCGTTAAACCACCAACAATAACACCCGCTAAAGCACCGTGTTTGTTCATACCTTTCCAATACAGGCTCAACAAAATAGCCGGGCCTAAAGAAGCACCAAGACCCGCCCAAGCATAAGACACCACATCCAATACCTTGCTGTTTTTATCCATCGCCAAAAGAACAGCCAAGATAGATAAACCCGCAACGGCATATTGCCCGATACGTAAACGCTGCTCCGGGCTTAGTGGCTCTTTGCGGATTACAGGATAGAGATCTTCAGCCAGCGCAGAAGAGCTCACCAGCAACTGGGAATCCACTGTACTCATAATCGCCGCTAAGATTGCGGCCAATAAAATACCGGCAACAAATGGATGAAAGAGAGCACTAACCAAAGCCATAAAGATTTTTTCGCTATCATCAATCGGCGTGGCGAATTGCACATTACCAGCAAGGCCTATAAGAATAGCCCCCACAAAGATAAGGAAGGTCCACACTAGGGCAATACTAGTAGCGCTTTTCACCTGATCTGCAGAGGCGATAGCTTTAAAGCGCGCCAAAATATGGGGCTGACCAAAATAACCCAAGCCCCAACCCATTAAACTAATAATGGCGATAGCGCTTAATGCTTCACCGTTTTTATCGGTCAAAGGGTTCAACATATGCGGATTAATTTTGTCGATCTCGGCAAAGAAGGGATCAATTCCGCCGACATTGTTCATAACCGCGATGGGCACCATTAATAGCGCCGCAGACATCAGCAAGCCTTGGAATACATCTGTCCAGGAAACCGCCAAGAAACCACCAAACAGGGTATAAAAGATAACGATAGCCGTACCCACAATAACGGCCCAGTAATAATCTAAGCCAAATACCGCTTCAAACAGCTTGCCGCCCCCGATAAGACCGGCTGCTACATAAAACAAGAAGAACAATAAAATAAAGATAGAGGCAATCGCCTGTAGAGCGCGTCCGCTTGGATCAAATTTTTGCTGTAAGTATTTGGGCAGGGTTACAACATCCAGCTCTTGGCTGGCCTGTCGCAATGGCTTGGCACACAGCATCCAGTTGGCTGCCACTCCGATTAACAAGCCAAGGGCGATCCAGAGGTTGTCCAGACCGGATAGGTAGGCAGCCCCAGGTAGCCCCAAGAGTACCCAACCGCTCATATCCGAGGCGCCGGCACTGATAGCGGCAACAAAAGGCGATAGATTACGGCCGCCTAAAAAGTAATCACTAGCGTTGCGAGTTTTAAGCCAAGCGTAGATGCCAATACCTAGGATAACGGCTAAATACAGCACGAAAGTGATAATGACGGCAGAATTGAGTTCGAGCATAAAATAGAGGCTTTTATAGTTAGTGTGGCCTCTTTTTACTTGTCGGGCTGGCAAATGTCCAGCTTGGAAATGGGCTTCCTAAGATTCGTTGGGGTGCTGGCTCGATTTAAGGGCTTTATAAGCTCAGAGGGGGCTGTAGCGGCAAGATATAGGGTTTCATCAGGCAGAGGCAACAATCTTCTAGCAACTTGGTTATAATGGCGCCGATTTTCAAGGTATAGGGCCTAGGCTAGGGCTTAGGCGCTGTACAGGTTTATTTTTTAGAAAGGTCAGTAAGATGAGTGATGCCCCAAAGCGCAACCGTCGTTTGCGTAAGAAATTGTACTTGGATGAGTTTGCGATCCAGGGTTTTGAGTTTGCTTGTGATGTTAAAGAAGCTTCTCAGGAAGATTATGATCAGTTCTTCGAAGCGTTGGTAGAAGTGATTGGTTCTCGTGATTTGTACGTTAACTTGGGTGATTGCGATGGTCGTTTCTACGGTATCGTAACCTCTGGTGAGCGTTACGCTTCGGCAACTGAAGAGGATATCGCTGCGGTTAAAGCGACCTTGGATGCCCAGACGATTGCTGAAAACGTTGAAGTTGGCGGTTTGATCGATGCCTTCTATGGCGAGCGTCAGCTAGCCTCATAACAACGGGGTCAGAAGCGATAGCTTCTGGCTTTAAGAAAAGCGGCTCCGATGTGGGGTCAGAACCCGTGGGTTCTGACCCCGGTTTCGGGGCCGTTTTTGTTTGTGGTTGTATTGAAACCGGTCGAGGCTTGCTGGGTTTGGCTTGGTGCTGGTTTGAGAGTTGAGTGGTGGTTTTGAATGAGGCAGCTCCGGTGTGGGGTCAGAACCCTTGGGTTCTGACCCCGGTTTCGGGGCCGTTTTTGTTTGTGGTTGTATTGAAACCGGTCGAGGCTTGCTGGGTTTGGCTTGGTGTTGGTTTGAGAGTTGAGTGGTGGCTTTGAGTGAAGCGGCTCCGATGTGGGGTCAGAACCCGTGGGTTCTGACCCCGGTTTCGGGGCCGTTTTTGTTTGTGGTTGTATTGAAACCGGTCGAGGCTTGCTGGGTTTGGCTTGGTGCTGGTTTGAGAGTTGAGTGGTGGTTTTGAGTGATGTGGCTCCGATGTGGGGTCAGAACCTATGGGTTCTGACCCCGTTGAGTGGCTTCCGTTAGGTATTAGGAGAATAGATTTTGATGCATCTGGCGCAGTTCCACTTTTCTGACTTTGCCGGTTCCTGTCATCGGTAGTGCTTCGGCAATAAAGACTTTCTTCGGTACTTCAAAGCCGCCTAGCTCCTGTTTGCAGTGATTAATAATGGCTTCTTCATCCAGTTCTTTCTCGCCACTTGGTACAACACAAGCACATACAGCTTCTCCCCAGTGTGGATGAGGTACACCAAATGCGGCCGCTTGCATAATGCCACCAAACGATAGCAGTGACTGCTCAACCTTCATGGAAGATACATTTTCGCCGCCGGATTTAATGGTGTCTTTTTTTCGATCCACAAATAGCAATTGGCCTTCTTTATCAATCAAGCCCAAATCGCCACTGTGGTGCCAGCCGAATTGGCTCGCTTCTGCAGAAGCTTCTGGATTTTTATAGTAGCCGCTCATAGCCTGCGCACCACGCCATACGATTTCGCCGATTTCGCCTTGTGGTACTTCATTGCCTTCATCATCAATAACAGCTTGCTCAACAGTCGCTACCGGCTTACCCCAGTAATTACCCTCACCAAATTCGGTCGGGCTTTTATCTAGGAACAAACAAGCGGCTGGAGCAAATTCTGTTTGGCCGCTACCGAGATGCATTTTGCAGCCGAATACATCACGTACTCTTTGCAAGCTGTTGGCATCCATAGGGGCCATGGCGTAAATGCCCAATTCAAAGGAAGACAGATCGCGCTCTTCCACACCTGGGAAAGCTGTGAGTGCATTCCACATCATAGGTAAGAGGGTAGCGTTATGTACTTTGTCAGTTTCGATGGCATCAATTACAGCAGCCGGGTCGAAGCTGCTTTGAATTACAATGCTGCCGCGACGTAAGAGTGTTGGGAATGACATAGACAGCGCTGCACAGTGGAACAACGGTAAGATCAACAGCATGCAACCGTGTTCTTTTACCTCAAGCTCTAGCGCGCCAGTTAAGGCTGCAATCATCAAGGAAAGGTGTGAGGTTTCAACAGCCTTCGGACGTGATGTCGTTCCCGAAGTGTAAATCATATGAGCGGTGTCTCGATCTTGAATAATGCGATCAAGAATTTCTTCGTCACTTTGTCCTTCAATAAGGGCATCCAAGCTGATATCGGAATCGCCTTGCTCAGCACCCATTTGTACATTCAGGCGAATGTTGTCATTGCCCTCCATGCACGGACGAATAACATCGGCCAAGATGTCTTCGTAAATCACTACTACCGTTTCGCTGTGCTCCAGGTTATAGCGAATGTCTTCGGCGCCTTGCATAAAGTTGATCGGGACAACCACCACGCCTAATTTATAACACGCAAAGTAGGTGACAAACATATCACTGCGGTTGCTGGATACCATGGCCAGCTTTTCGCCTTGCTTAATCCCTTTGGCAATTAAGCCATGCGCCATTTGATTTACTCTGGCATTGAGTTGGGCGTAGTTATATTCGCGGCGTTTGCCTGCTGGGAAGTCTACTAAAGCTATTTGCTCACCACTGTCACGGCTTCGGCGGCGTAGCATATCGCCCATGGCGACGCGTTCAATGATATTTTGGTTTAGGCTGCTGTCGGTCATCGCGTTTGGCTCCGTTATTATATGTATTTGTCTTTTCTAACTTTTCACAGTTCGAGCAACATCTGTTAAAAGCAAAAAGCCCGAGCGCGATTAAACGCTCGGGTTTTGTTTTGTAGCGTGCAAAAAAAGTACTTATGCGTCTACAAATAGATCCATAAACAGATCGGTACACTCTGGGTCATTCAAATACTTACTGAAATCTTCATAACCGCGCTCACGTAAAATGTCTTCATCAATAATAGTTTCGCCACTTAGCTGTTTACTGTCACTGATAAGTATTTCATAAGCCGCATCGGCCATAATTTCAGGTGTGCGAGATTTTGCGAGTAGACTGCCATCAATCGCAAACTCTACTGCCGCTGTTGCGATGGTGGTTTTAGGCCACAGGCAGTTAGCTGCCACGCCATCAGCGCGTAGCTCCTCAGCAATTCCTAATGTCATTAAGGACATGGAATATTTAGTCACGGTATAAGGAATGTGCCCACCGAGCCAGTGCTTATTTAAATTAATCGGCGGCGACAAGGTAATGATATGGCCGTTATCGGATTTCTTTAAATGAGGTATAGCGGCTTTTGAGCAAAGCAAGGTGCCACGAGTATTAATGCTGTGCATTAAATCGAAGCGTTTTGACTCGGTAGCTTGTACATTGGTTAGATTGATGGCGCTGGCATTATTGATGAGTGCGTCAATGCCGCCAAACTCAGCGACGGCTTTATCCATCGCTTCATTTATTAGCGCTTCGTCACGTACGTCAACTTTTAATGCCAAGGCCAGTCCGCCCGCCGCACGAACTTCTTCAGCTACAGAGTGGATGGTGCCAGGCAGCTTTGGATGGGGTTCATCGCTTTTCGCCGCAATCACAATATTGGCGCCGTCTTTGGCGGCCCTTAAGGCGATTTCGCGGCCGATGCCTCGGCTTGCGCCAGTGATAAATATCGTTTTACCTTTTAGGTTCGACATGGTGGCTTTGCTCCTCACTCTTCGTTGGGCTGAACTTCAGCCAATAGTTGTTTGGATTTCACTTGATCGCCAGCCTGTACATTAATGCTGGTGATTACACCATCGACATCGGCTTTCATTGGGTGTTCCATCTTCATGGCTTCCATCACCATGATAAGGTCACCTTTTTGAACACTGTCACCTACATTGGCTTTAATATCGACGATGGCACCATCCATGACGGCTTTGATTTGGCCTGAGCCTGCTTGGTCGGCACCTAGGGCTGGTAGGCGAGAGATGTCTTCAAAATACAAATCGCCATTGTCACTGGCCAAATATAAGTTGCTGTTTTCTACCGTAAACCAGCAGCTTTGTTGCACGCCGTCGCGGCTAAACAAGGCACGGTTATCTTCGATACTGATTAGCTCTAGATTGTTAACTGTTGCGGCATCTTGCTCGGCTTGTAGGATCACTACTTCGCCGGCGATTGTGCTGCCACGACTATTGCTGCGCAGGGTAACATCGGCAATATTTTCACCTTGGCGTAGCTTGTAGTTGCCACTGTGATGCTCAAAGCTGCTCCAGTTTGAGCGGCTATCGTGTTGTGTACTATTGCTGGCCGATAAAATCATACTGGCCAATGCCCAATCTTCATTGTTGGCATTCAGCGCTTGCATGCTTGGGTCTTCGGCGAAATGATCCGGTAAAAAGGCCGTAGTTGCGCCACCGGCTTTAAAGACATTGTTATCAATAACTTTAGCCAAAAAGTGACGGTTATTTTCAACACCAAACAGTACCGAATCTTCCAACATGCGCTTTAGACGGCGGGTAGCATCGGCGCGATCTTCGCCCCAGGCAATCATCTTAGCGAGCATTGGATCATAATGAGGTGATACGGTTTGACCGTCTGCCAACATATGATCACAGCGTAGGCCATCGCCATCGGCTTGGCGCCATAAGGCAACATCGCCGGTTTGTGGTAGGAAATTTTGACGCGGATCCTCAGCGTACAAGCGAACTTCCATGGCATGGCCGTTCAGCTGAATTTCATCTTGGTTTTTCGGTAGTGTTTCACCGGCCGCTACTTTAATTTGCCAGGCTACCAAATCGGTGTCGGTAATTAATTCAGTAACTGGGTGTTCAACCTGCAAGCGTGTATTCATTTCTAGGAAGTAGAAGTTACGCTCATGGTCTACCAAGAACTCTACCGTACCGGCGCCAACATAGTCACAAGCTTGTGCGGTGCGCACCGCCGCTTCACCCATGGCTTTACGCAACTCTGGCGTAACGAAAGGGGAAGGAGCCTCTTCCACCACCTTTTGGTGACGACGCTGAATAGAGCAGTCACGCTCGCCAAGGTATACACAGTTGCCGTGCTTATCAGCAAATACTTGGATTTCAATATGGCGTGGTTCAACAATGGCTTTTTCTAAAATAATTTCGCCATTACCAAAAGCGTTTTCCGCTTCAGAGCGCGCTGAACCAATCAGCTCACGCATTTCTGATTCGCTATGGGCGATACGCATACCGCGACCGCCACCACCGGCGGTGGCTTTGATCATTACGGGATAGCCAATTTCATTAGCTTCGCGCACCATGGTGTCGTCGCTTTGATCGCTGCCACTATAACCCGGAATACAAGGCACACCTGCATCCAGCATAGCCAGTTTCGCTTGGCGCTTATTGCCCATCATATCGATAGCTTTTACCGGTGGGCCAATAAAGGTAACGCCAGCGGCGCTACAGGCGTCGGCAAACTCGGCGTTCTCTGACATAAAGCCATAGCCAGGGTGTACCGCATCCGCGCCGCTGCGCTTAACGGCATCCAAAATGGCTGGCATATTAAGGTAGGATTGGCCGACTTCTGCCGGGCCAATGCATACGGCTTTATCAGCCGCTTGAACGTGTAGGGCTTTGGCATCGGCCTGTGAGTACACAGCCACAGTGCGATAACCCAAAGACTTGGCGGTGCGAATAACACGACAGGCAATCTCGCCGCGGTTGGCCACCAAGATAGTATTAATTGCGTTTTGTTCAGACATAATCTTCACTCTACGTGATTTGTTCTTTACAGTACGTTTGGAAACACGGTGCTGTTGTAGTTGTCGCTAATTAGCCCACTTAGGCTTACGCTTTTCTACAAATGCCATGGTTCCTTCCGGCCCTTCACCTTGAGTTACTGCATCGCTGAATTTGCGGGCAGCATCATCCAGCAAAGTTTCGTGATCTTCTTTACCTACACGCAGTAGTAAGGCTTTAGTCACCGCATTGGCTTCAGGTGCGCACTGTTTAACTTGTTCGATGGCGGCTTTGATTTGCGCTTCGAAATCTTCATCATCTTGGGCAACGCTATGTACAATGCCTAGCTCTTTGGCTTCATCAGCTTTAATGCGTACATTAAATAGCGCCAAGCGGCGGGCTTGAGTTAAGCCAATACGAGCCGCCACAAAAGGGGCGATCTGTGCGGGTGGCAGGCCCATGCTGGTTTCTGGTAAAGCAAAGCGTGCGCTAGGATGGGCGATCCCCCAATCCGAGATACAAGCTAAACCAAAACCACCGCCCATCACGGCACCTTCTAATGCGGTGATTAGTACCTGGGGTATTTGATTGGCTAGAGTAATCATCTTGCCAAAGTGGCGATTCAGTTTGAAAAAAGCATCAGGATCGCCAGCAGCGGCGGCTTCACCAGCGCCGGACATATCTTTTAAATCACCGCCGGCACAGAAGTGACCTTCAGCGCCACGAAATACCACGGCGCGAATATCGCGACGTGGTTTAAGGGCTTCAAATACCGCCATCATTTCCGACACCATGCTTAAGGTCATAGCGTTACGACGCTGAGGGCGATTGATGGTTATGTACAAGACATGATCTTGCTGCTTAACAATCAGCTCTTTGCACTGTGGTAATTCAGTACTCATGTTTGTCTCCAGCCTTATTTTTTATGACGTGGTGAGATATCCATAAGCTTGGTGATAATGCCAAGCATTACTTCGTCGGCACCGCCGCCGATAGAAACCAAGCGAGTATCACGGTAGAAGCGAGCGATGCGGTTTTCCCACATAAAGCCCATGCCGCCCCAATACTGCAAACAAGAGTCGGTCACTTCACGGGATAGACGCCCCACCTTTAATTTGGCCATAGAAGCTTTTAGGGTTACGTCTTCGCCGTTGATATAACCTTCAACCGCGTTGTAGGTTAGCGCGCGCAGAGCTTCAATTTCGGTTTGTAGCTCGGCCATGCGGTAGTTAACTACTTGATTATCCAATACTGATTTACCGAAAATCTTACGGTCGCGAGTGTACTTAATGGTTTCTTCTACACACAACTCTAAACCTAAAATGCCGTTGGCGGCGGCGAATAAACGCTCCTCTTGGAACTGCAGCATTTGGTAGGTAAAGCCCTGACCTTCTTCACCAATTAGGTAGCGTTGTGGTACGCGTACATTGTCGAAGAAGATTTGTGCGGTATCGGATGAGCGCATGCCCAATTTGTTTAAGCGGTCAGAAAAACTGATTCCTGGCAAATTGGTAGGTACAACAATCAACGACTTATTCACATAAGGCTTGTCGTCAGAGGTGTTGGCTAGCAAGCAAATGAAATCGGCTTGGGTGGAGTTAGTGATCCACATTTTGGTGCCGTTGATGATGTAGTCATCACCGTCTTTGCGGGCCGTGGTCTTGATAGCGGCCACATCCGAACCCGCGTGTGGCTCTGATACACCAATAGAAACGACGGCATCACCAGAGATAGCCGGGGCCAAAAATTCACGACGTAATTCATCGCTACCAAACTTGGCAAGAGCCGGAGTGGCCATATCGGTTTGTACACCAATGCCCATAGGTACGCCGCCACAGTGAGCTGAGCCGAGTGCCTCAGAGAAGGCAATCTGGTAGCTATAATCTAAGCCCATACCGCCGTATTCTTCTGGCTTGGCAATACCGAGTAGGCCAAGTGCGCCCATTTTCTTGAATAGCTCTTTCGCTGGAAAAATACCCGCTTCTTCCCACTCTTCTACATAGGGGTTAATTTCTTTTTCCACAAAGGCTTTTGTGGTGCGCATGATTTCATGATGTTGTTCGTTGTATAACATGATCTTTAATCCTTAAAATTTTTGTAGGGTTTGCTTATAGACGAGCAACGCCAAAAGTATTTTTCTTCAGTGGTCGGGCTGCAGACTCACGGCAAATATCTAGAGTGTAGGCCAATACCTTACGGGTATCGCGCGGGTCGATAATGCCGTCATCCCACATGCGAGCGGTACAGGCCAGAGCGGTCGATTGCTCTTCTAGCATATCGGCGGTTTGTTTTTCTAAACCGTCCAGCATTGCTTCGTCGACTTGGCCCATTTTTTTCATCTTAGCTTCGGCAACAATACGCAAAACCTGACCAGCTTGGGCGCCGCCCATAACCATGGTTTTACTGTTTGGCCATGCAAAAATAAAGGTAGGGTCAAAGCCGCGACCACACATGGCGTAGTTACCGGCACCATAAGAGCCGCCGACTACAATACTGATTTTAGGAACGCTGGCAGTAGCTACGGCCTGAATCAATTTAGAACCATGCTTGATAATACCGGCCTGCTCTGATTCTGTGCCGACCATAAAGCCAGTAGTGTTGTGTAGAAACAAAATAGGAATATTGCTTTGCTCACACAGTTGAATAAATTGCGCGGCTTTAGTAGCACCATTGGCGGTGATAGGGCCGTTGTTACCGATAACGCCAACCGTTTGACCTTCAATCCACATGTGGCCGCAAACAGTTTGCTGATCGTATTCCACTTTAAAATCTAGGAATTCGGAGCCATCGGAAAGGCGGGCAATAATTTCACGTACATCGTATGGCTTTTTAGAATCTGAAGGCACTACACCTAGCAATTCTTCCGGGCTATACAGTGGCTCTTTAAAATCGGGTTTGTTCATGACTGGAAGCTGCTGATTCCAGGGAAGAGTCGCCATCACTTCACGAGCGATACGGATACCATCGGCATCGTCTTCTGCTAGGTATTCACCGGTACCTGGTACGCTGGTGTGCATCTCGGCACCACCAAGCTCTTCGTCAGTAGCGATTTCACCGGTTGCGGCTTTCAATAATGGCGGCCCAGCCAAATACATGGTGGCTTGGTTGCGAACCATAATGGTGTAATCAGATAAGCCTGGTTGATAGGCACCACCCGCCGTGGCGCTACCGTGTACAACAGTAACCTGAGGAATCCCCGCGGCTGATTTACGCGCTTGGTTGGCAAAGCCCTTGCCGCCATAGGCAAAAGTATCGGCAGCGTAAGTTAGGTTAGCACCACCACTTTGCGCCAGAGTAACGCTAGGCAATTTGTTTTCAAAAGCAATCTGCTGCATGCGCAGCGCTTTTTCCAAACCGATTGGGGTAATGGTGCCGCCCTTTACGGCGAAGTTATCTACACGCACTAAACAGCGCACGCCAGATACATAACCAATACCACAAATGGAGCCTGCGCCTGCACCGGTACCATCTTTATCGTCAAACATTTTATAGCCGGCCAAAGAGGACAGCTCTAGATAAGGGGCGCCCGGGTCTAGCAGCTTCGCTAAACGCTCGCGGGGTAAAATCATTTTACGCTTGGCATAGCGTTCTTTTTTAGAAACTTCGGTTTGATAAACCTTATCTTCAATTTCGCGCACTACATCCATGGCCGCCTGCATGGCGTCTTGGTTTTGCGCAAACTCATCGGAATGAGTATCGATCTGGGATTCAATAATAGGCATAAGTTTTTTCTCTAAATCCTGTTCCCGTTTTGGCTTTACAGGCTGCTAGTCTTTTAGAACTTCGGGCAATTCTGCGCGGTGAAAGCCGTTATAAGTGCTGGTGTTATCGACTTTGCCCGGTGGCAATGGAAAAACAGCCGGTGCCGAGCCCATGCTGGCGGCGCCATCGACGCGAAGAATTTGGCCAGAAATAAAGTTAGCGCCTTCGCTCATTAAAAAGCACAGCACCGAGGCAATCTCGGCTTCGCTAGCGATGCGACCTAAAGGCACATGATTTTTTAAGTTGCGGATGCTTTCTTTCATCCAATCTGGATAGGTATCAAAACCAGAAGAGGCTACCCAGCCAGGGGCTACAGCATTAACACGTACGCCATAGCGGCCCCATTCCCAAGCGGCGGTTTTGGTAAAGTTCTCCATGCCTGCGCGAGCAGCACCAGAGTGACCCATACCCGGCATGCCGTTGAGATTATCGGCGGTGATATTAACGATATTGCCGCCGTGAGCTTGAAAGTGCTGCTTATAAAGCTCGCGGGCCATCAAAAAGCCACCCACTAAATTGGAGCGAACTACGGTTTCAAACCCTTTTTGGCTGATGGCTTCTAAAGGCGAAGGAAATTGACCACCGGCATTGTTTACCAGGCCATGCACGCGCTCATTGTTTTTGAGAATCTCGGCGATGACCTCGGTGACTTTTTCTTCATCGCGAATATCAATGCTGTGATATTCCACTTCGCCGCCGTCGGCTTTGATTTCTTTGGCGGTGCTCTCAAGTTTTTCCACCGAACGGCCAAGTAGTACAACCTTGGCGCCAAGGTTAGCCAGCTCGTGGGCGGTGCAGCGGCCAATACCGCTACCGCCACCGGTAACGACAATGGTTTGGCCGGCAAAACTGCCAGCGGCTAGGGTAGATTGGTAGCTCATTTTTTGCTCCTAATTAGCGAATGACGATTTATCTTTCGATACGGCTTATAGGAACATTTCGCGAGCTTCTTGCGGGCTGGCTACTTCACGGCCAGCTTCGCGAGCTACATTGGCTAGGGCTTCGATCAATTGACCGTTACCAGTAGTGCGGCTGCCATCAGGTAGGAAGAAGGTATCTTCAACACCAGTACGCAGGTTACCACCTAGCTCGGCAGTTTTACGGTGACAATCCCAAATTTCCTGACGGCCAATTAAGGTAGTCTGCCACTGTGAGCCAGGCTTCATGTAATCCACCAAAAGCTCAAGCAGGCGAGGGTCGCAAGGCATACCAGAAGCAACACCCATAACGAAGTTATAGTGAGCTTTTTCAACCATGCCCACGTCTTGGAACATATTCACAGAGCGCACGATACCTACGTCGAAACACTCAAACTCTGGGCGAGTACCGGTTTCTTTCATGCAATCCAGCATTTCTTGAATCTTTTCTACTGGGTTATCGAACAACATCGGTGGCCATGCCCAAGTGCCATTAGAGCGGGTTTTTAGGTAGTTCAAGCTACCGGAGTTCATAGCGGCGATTTCTGGCTTACCTGAGCGCAAGCACGCCATTGGACCTTCTTGCTTACGACCTGGAACACCAGTAGAGAAGTTTAGGATCACATCTGGACAGGCTTCGCGAATCGCATCGGAGATAGCAAGGGCAACTTCTGGCTCCCAGCTAGGCATATGGCCTTGACCTTCTTCCTGTTTACGGAAGTGAACATGCATACAAGCTGCGCCGGCGTTATAGGCGTCACGAGCAGAATCGGCCATTTCCTTTACGGTAACAGGTACTGGATGCTGCTTAGGATCGGTTAATACGCCAGTTAGAGAACAGGTAATTACGGCCTTATTAGACATGGTTGGCTCCCGCTATTGTCTTTTGTTAGGTATCTAGCTGCTTAAAAATTGATCGCTTGTGGCAGTTTTTACTTGCCAAGCAAGCGCTTGGTATTGATAATGGCAACATTAACCAAGCGGGCGCTTGGTTGTCAATACGGGAGCTTGAATTTTTCGTGACAACTGGGCTTGAATCGGCTTTTAGATAGCTATAGAGAAAAGCTTTGAGCACTTTGGTCAATTGGCCCTGAGCCTCTATAAAGGCTAATTGGTCATCTCGTGGGTGGCTTTAGCGGCCACGGCTTATTGTTGGCCTATTCATAGCTTAGCCTTGGGTCGCATGCTTTATAATGCTTGGCTGATACCACTATGTGGCTTTGCCTGCTCTCGCTGAACAGACAGCGCTGAGACCGCGACCACATAAACCATATTTAGAGAGATAGGATACATCGTGCGAAGTGCATTAAACGAATTGCCTGAAATACCTTCTTTAGTGGCCGATGGTGTCATCACTGACCCTGACTCTGCAAAAGGGCGGCTGCTGAATGCATCGGCAACGCTGTTTAAACAAAAGGGCTTTGCACGCACCACGGTTAGAGATATTGCCGCTGAGGTAGGTATTTTATCGGGTAGTATTTTTCATCACTTTCCCAATAAAGAAAGTATTTTGCTGGCGGTAATGAACGAGGCTATTTATTTGGCCTTAGCGCGTATGCGCAACGCCATTGAGGGAGAGGCGAGTATCCCTAAGCGCTTTCGTGCCTTAGTGCGTTGTGAGCTAGAGGCTATTCACGGTTTTACCGGTGTTGGCTTTACATTATTGTCATCGGAGTGGCGTTATCTTTCAGAGGCGAGTCAAAAAGAAGTATTGAAGCTACGTGATGAATATGAAGCGTTTCATCGTGGTGTTTATGCCGAAGCCAAAGCACAAGGCTTAATTAAGGTAGAGCCTTTTTTCTTGCGACACTTTTTACGCGGAGCCTTGGCAGAGACGGCGAACTGGTTCCATCTGGATGGTGACTATTCCCTAGATGAGCTAGTAGAACAAGTGTCACTAACCGCTGCGCTGCCTAGCTAAGTTCCACCGGGGTCAGATCCCAAGGGATCTGACCCCACATCGAAGCCGAGGTTTACAAGCGCCTCACCAGCCTTCAAGAAAACCCATATTCAAAAGTTCGTACTTTCTATAAGTAACAGCTTAAAAAATCACCCCGTGCCACAAAATGGGGTCAGATCCCAAGGGATCTGACCCCAGATCGAAGCCGAGATTTACAAGCGCCTCGCCAGTCTTCAAGAAAACTCATATTTAAAAGTTCGCGCTTTCTATAAGTAACAGCTTAAAAAATCACCCCGTGCCACAAAACGGGGTCAGATCCCAAGGGATCTGACCCCAGGTCGAAGCCGAGATCTATAATTACTTCACCATTTTATGAAACAACCCTCTTCGCTGCCCAATACAAACCCGTCCCCAGTTTTTTCTCCAGCCACGATTTAACCTTAAAAACCAGGCGCAATACACGATAGTTACTCACTAAGGTTTCATAAGAGGGCCGTGCAGCAATCCTAGCAAACCACTCAGCTATCTCTGGATGTAGCTCATTAGTAGGGTAGGCCATTTCTTCCAAGCGGATAACTTTCATGGCCCAAATCGCATCAGCAATTGTTAATGAATCGCCTGTTAAAAATGGCCGCCCATCGTGAAGGCGTTTTGTTAGCTCATCAAAGCCCTGCCCGATAGCACGTAAATGCTCGTCGTAAGTTTCTTGGCTTATCTTCCCCTGACTAAAATCGCGATAAAACTCAGCAAGATTTTCTTCATCTCGGCCGCGTTTTAATAATGACTCGACCTTGTCTTGTTCTTTGGCATTGAGCCTACCAACACCGCCCCAGCGATAAGTCACATGTCTTATCGACCAATGCAGTTTTTTACCAAGCTCTGTTAGATAGTGAAAATCTTCATAACGTGGATCATCCTGTGAAGGCACTAAGCGATCGCCCGCTAAAACACTATCTAGGTACTCAATAATATCGATCGATTCCGTATACAGCTCGCCATTGTGCACAAGAGCAGGAATTACCAAATTGGGCTGAATGGCGGAGTAGGCCTCTGTAAATTGTTCTTTCCTTATCAGCGAGACTATTCGGCTATTCCAGCTTCCTTCTGCTGCTACCAGAGACGCTGCGCTGACATCATCGAATTTAGTGTCGGGGTTACGCGTTAGGCCTTTTTCAGCAAGAACAAAACGCACCCTTTGTGCACAAGGGGCGATATCGTCATGGAATAGGTGAATGCCTTGCAGTAAAGGGACAATATCACTGGAATGTTGGCTAATCTTGGGCACTTTGGGCCTCCTATCGTTAATATTGTAATGATCAGTACAATAATATATGTCAAAATTACAAATATGTTAATAGTTGGTACAAAAATATGTCTGGGGACGCTAAACGACATCGAGGCAGGCCGCGTAAATTTGACTATGAAGAGGCCCTAACAGGAGCTATGACAACCTTCTGGTGTCGCGGTATTGACGGAACCTCTTACGATGATTTGGTCGATGCTATGGATATGAATCGCCCAAGCATTTATCGCGCCTTTGGCAACAAAGAGGCTATCTATAGATTGTCTTTAGAGCTCTTTGGCAAGCAGGTGATAGAGCAGGTGAAGGCATTAAGTGATTCGGAGCGAACTCTGAAAGAGGATATCGATCTTTTTCTAGAGCAGGGGCTTGAAGTTTATTGTGAAGGCGAGCAGCCCAAAGGCTGTTTTATCGCTTGCACGGCGGTTGCAGATTCTATTGTGCACCCCAGTATTAAAGGCGATTTGGTTCAGTTTATTGAGTCGATTGATGAGTGCTTAGAAAACCGCTTTCGCAAGGCTCAGGAGAATGGTGAATTAAGTAGCGATGCAAATAGCAAGCTAATGGCAGCTTCCGTGCAGGGCGCATTGCACACCCTAGCCGTTCGAGCCAGGGCCGGCCAAGATAGAAAATACCTAAGCGAACTAAAACGCTTTTACCTCGAACAGTGGTTTTAAAATCCGGGGTCAGATCCCGCGGGATCTGACCCCATTCGAAGCCGAGATCTTTATGGGCTCAGGCGACTTTCAAAAAATACCACCCAAAGCCCAATGCTTTCTATAAACAGTAACTTGGTAAATTATTCCGTGCCATAAAATGGGGTCAGACCCTTTTGGGGTCTGACCCCGGTGTTGTTTATAAGTGCAATAAAGCGGGGTCAGATCCCGAGGGATCTGACCCCGTATCGAAGCCGTGATCTATAAGCGCTCCCGCAATCCCTCAACCAACAACCTCAACACAAAAGGCAGTTGCTTTTCATATGCATGCACGGCATATATTGGCCTAGTCTCACCCTGCCAATCGGGCAGCAGTTGTATCAACTTACCCTCCTGCAATGCTTTGCGCACAAAGACCTCGGGCACTAGCGCGCTGCCGCTACCCATAATGCACATAGAGATCACCGCTGTTAGCGTATTGACCACAATTTGAGATCCACCTTTTAAATCAAAGCGCTGCTTATCGTGAATATTTTCTAAAATAAAATCTTGCCGCCAGTTGGGGGTGATTCTTTTTATATCACTGAGTTGCTCGATATCTTCCACCTTATGATGATGCTGCCACTTCGGCGAGCAGACCAAGATCGAGTTCATCTCTCCCAATGGAATTGCGCGATAATTACTATCGGATAGTTCGCCTACAGTAATCGCCAGATCCAATTTGTTTTGCAGTAAATCCAAACGCTCATCGCTAAAAATAATCTCGGGTTCTAGTTCTGGATATTGCTGGCAAAGCTCGGCGATGACGGGGCCGATAATGTCGTCTTCAAAAGCATGGGGCGCAGTGATGGCCACTCGGCCGCTGGGCACATCATCCAATGCCCTTAGCTCATCTAAACCTCGCCGCATCAAATCATCCATACCGTGGCAATACTCAATAAATCGCTCGCCCACCGGAGTGAGCGATAAGCGACGAGTGCTGCGGTTAAGCAGGCGGTGCCCAAGCATCAGCTCTAGCTCGCTGATATAGGCACTGATTGCCGATTTAGTGTGGCCAAGCTCTGCGGCGGCCTTGGTAAAGGAGCCTTGCAGTGCTACTTGGGACAGCACGAGCATACGATAACTCAGCTTACGCTTATCTATTTGTTCGCTATTTATGAACATACAGTTCTATATACCCCCAATTGTTTGATTTTTGGATATTAATACAATGTGCCCCACAAAGACATCTTTCCAAGGGGAATCAACAGTGACTATCCAACAAGAAGTAATGGCAGCCAGCCAGGCCTGGATCGCAGCATTTAATAGCGGCGAGCTAGAAGTGTGCGCTAACACCTACAGTGCAGAAGCCACCATGCAGGTTTATCCCCATGGCCAGTTTGCCGGACGCGACTCGATTGCAGCGTTTTGGCAGGCCTTTGTGGATGAGGCAAAGCCCGGCGATTTGCAATATCGCAATGTAAAAATTCATGCACAAGGTGAAGATCGCGCGGTGCTATCGGCGACTTGGTCGATGAATGTGGGCAGCGGTTTTATCAGCAAAGAGCTATGGCAAAAAGAAGCCGATGGGGTATGGCGCTTAGTGGAAGATGATTTCAGCATCGTGGCAGTTAACGAGGCCCGAAGCCATGACAATGCATTAAACATCGCTTTATTAATTGTCGATTTGCAAAATGATTATTTTGAAGGCGGCTCCATGCCTTTAGAAAATACCGCCGCGGCGGCTAATAAAGCAGCTGAGCTGCTAATTCACTTCCGCCAGCAACAACAGCCAGTTGTTCATATTCGCCATATTTTCAATGATGACTCGGCTGGCTTCTTTGCCCCTGAAAGTAAGGGCAATGAAATTCACAGCAGTGTAACCCCTGCTAACGGAGAGCCTGTGGTAATCAAATCGGCGGTAAACAGTTTTAAAGATACCGAGCTGGAAGATTTGTTGATTGCTAAAGGCATTAAGAAATTAGTAATCACCGGCGCTATGTCGCAAATGTGTATTGATGCAGTAACTCGTCATGCCAGCGATGCCGGTTATGAGTGCACAATTATTGCAGATGCCTGCGCAGCGCCTGCGATCGAAGCGGTGGGTGTAACAGGCAAGCAAGTGCATAACACCATGATGGCCGCTTTGGGTTTTGCTTATGGTGCAGTGATGACTGCTGAAGAGTATTTGGCTGGCGCTTAAGTTAAGTGCCTGTAGTAGGGTCAGAACCCATGGGTTCTGACCCCGATTGTTCCTATGCCGGGGTCAGACCCCTATAGGGTCTGACCCCACATCGAAGCCACTCAATGAAAATCTCGCGATTTACTACTCAACTGCCCTAGTAAATCACTGTGATCCACCAACTTCCCAGCCACAATATGTGTCACCCCCGCAGCCTGCTCCACAATCCCTTTCACCTCCAAAATCTTAGCCTGCAAAAAAGGTTTCTTCTGGGCTCTGGCTGTTGCTGCCCACACAATAATATTCATTTGCCCAAATTCATCCTCTAAAGTGACAAAGGTAACTCCCGATGCGGTGCCCGGGCTTTGGCGGCCGGTGACGAGACCAATGGTTTGGACGATTTGGCCGTTGCGGCATTGATGTAAGCTTTGTGCATTGGGGTAGTGCTGAAACAAGCCTTGCTGCCGTAATAGGGTGATGGGGTGGTGTTCTAGGCTTAGGCCTAGGCTGCGGTAATCTTCTAGCATGTCCTCTTCTTTGTTGGGTGCGAAGTTTAATTGATAATGCCCTTCGGCCTCGCTAATTAAATCAGCTTGTTGTTTGTTATTGGGGTTTTTGTTCGAGTTGGTGTTGGATTGTTTGTTGCTTTTGTTTCTATGGTTATGGTGTATCGCATTATCCCAACGAGCTTGAAAGCGATGTTCACTAAAGTTTTGCAGGGCATTGGCGCTGGCTAGGGCTTCTAGGCTGTTGCGGTGTAAGTTTAAGGCTTGCAGCTCTTGCAGACTATTGGGGCGTTGTTGTTCTATTTTTTCGGCGGCCTTTTGGTTCAAGCCTTTTACTTGTTTTAAACCTAAACGCAGTTTGCCATCTTCTATACTGTGCTCCCAATTGGAAGCCTGCACACAAACGGGCAATACTTTTACGCCGTGGCGGCGAGCATCTTGGATAAGCTGCGCGGCGCTGTAAAAACCCATGGGTTGGCTATTCAGCAAAGCACAGCAAAATTCGGTGGGGTAGTAATATTTTAACCAAGCTGAGGTGTAGGCCAATATGGCAAAGCTGGCTGAGTGGGATTCGGGAAAGCCGTATTCACCGAAGCCCAGTATCTGATTAAAAATACGCTCGGCGTAATCACTTTGGTAACCGCGCTCGTTCATGCCATCAATTAATTTCTTGCGAAAGCCATGCAGCTGGCCGGTTTTTTTCCAGCTAGCCATGGCGCGGCGTAATTGATCGGCCTCGCCGCCACTAAAGCCGGCGGCTACCATAGCCACTTGAATGACTTGCTCCTGAAAAATAGGCACGCCATAGGTGCGGCCCAATACTGAGCGTAAAGCCTCGGAGGGGTAATCGGCTTTTTCTTCGCCGTTACGTCGTTTTAAATAGGGGTGCACCATATCCCCTTGAATGGGGCCGGGGCGTACGATGGCGATTTGCACTACAAGATCATAATAATCCTTGGGCTTTAATCGCGGCAGCATGCTCATTTGAGCGCGGGATTCAATCTGAAACACGCCGACGGTATCGGCCTGTTGAATCATATTGTATACCTGCGGGTCTTCGGGCAGCAGGCCGATATCGGCAATGCTATAGCGATGCTGGTAACGTGTTTGAATTAAATCAAAGCTGCGGCGAATGGCACTGAGCATACCCAGGGATAAAATATCTACTTTTAATAAACCCAGAGATTCTAAATCGTCTTTATCCCACTGAATCACGGTACGCTCATCCATGGCAGCGTTCTCGACGGGCACTAGATGATGCAGTGGCCCGGCGGCAATGACAAAGCCGCCCACGTGTTGGGATAAATGCCGGGGGAAGCCACGCAGCTCTTCGACGTATTGCACCAGTTGCTGGCTTTGACGACTGCGTAAATCTAGGCCCAGCTCTTGTAGTTGCTCGGGCCAGGGGGTGCTGTCGCGGCGGTTAATATTTTTTATAAAATAATCCATGCGGCTTTCGGTAAAGCCCAGTGCTTTGCCCACTTCGCGCAGGGCGCTTTTTAGGCGATAGGTAATCACGGTGGCTGCAAGGGCGGCACGCTCGCGGCCGTATTTTTGGTAGATATATTGAATCACTTCTTCGCGGCGCTGGCTTTCAAAATCCACATCGATATCGGGTGGTTCGTTGCGCTCTTTGGAGATAAAACGTTCGAACAGTACGGAGATTTTGGCAGGGTTTACGGCAGTGATTTCTAGGCAGTAACAGACAATAGAGTTGGCCGCCGAGCCGCGTCCTTGATACAGAATTTTCTGTTTTTTAGCGAACTGTACGATATCGTAAATAGTCAGGAAGAAATATTCGTAACGCTGCTCTTCTATTAAGCTAAGTTCTTTATCGATAATGGTTTGGATATCTTGAGGTGTGCCTTCTGGGAAACGAAACTCACAACCTTGGACGACCAGTTGGCGTAAATGTTCGATGGCGCTTAGGCCCTTGGGGACTAATTCGCTGGGGTTTTGGTAGCTAAGTTCGCGCAGGGAAAAGTGGCAGCGTCTGGCAATACCTAGGGCGTTGTTGATATGGTTTTCTGGGAACAGTTTGTGCAACTTTTCTATTGAGCGCAGGCAGGCTTCGCGGTTGCTGCTTAGCTCGCGGCCAAGTTCGCTAACGGCTTTGCCGCTATCAATGGCGCTTATAATATGCTGCAGAGCTTGTCTTTCGGGACTGTGCATGAGGGCGCCGCCACAGGCGCAGGCTTCTAGTTCTAGGTTTTCGGCCAGCGCTTGCCAGTATTGTATTTTATGGTGCTCGCCGCCTTTTAGCTGGCGGCGATAGCCTAGCCATAGTCGTTCTGCTTGGGCTTGTTTTAGCCATTTTCCCCAGTGATCGTTGTAGTGTTGGTTTTGTTTGTCTTGTGTGTTGTTGCGCTTTGGGTTCACTTCTAAAGGCAACCAGAGGATGAGGCAGTGTTGTAGGCTGCGGATATCCCAGGGGTCGAGTTGGTATTGGCCTTTTTCGGCGCGGCGGCGGGCGTGGGTGATAAGCCGGCAGAGTTCGCTGTAGGCGTTTTTGTTGGGGCAAATTAGGATTAACTCGAGTTCGTTTTGGTAGCGTAGGTAGCTGCCGATGATAAGTTTGAGTTTGAGCTTTTCTTGTTCTATGCAGTGGTGCGCGCGTACGACGCCGGCGAGGGAGCATTCGTCGGTGATGGCGATGGCTTCGTAGTTTAGGAAGGCGGCGCGGCGAACGAGTTCTTCGGGGTGTGAGGCACCTTGGAGGAAGCTGAAGTTCGATTGGGCCATTAGTTCGGCATAGCTCATAAGTGGTGTTTGGGGTTCCTTTGTTTACTTTGTTTGTGCTGGTTTTTTAGTTAGTGCTTGTAGGTCGGTAAAAGGTGGGGGAGGTCTTGCGAAACGATCGGCGGCCCTCCAGGCTTCCCTCTATCACGAAAAAGCCTCGCAAAAAGACGCGAGTCTTTTTCGCTCCTTCGGCGCTCGCTCTTTATTGTTTCGCAAGACCTCCCCCACCTTTTACCTGCTGCAGTAATTACTGGTATTGCTTTCTTCGTTTTACATCTCCCTTCTCACATGCCGTGCATGGATGCACAAATGCTGTGGAGCGCTGGATGCGCGGGAACAGTGCTCACCTCAAGCAAAATACCCATGCACATACCAATGTTTGTTAGGCGTTTTATAGAGCCATAACCAGCGGCCTTCTTGGTTACGGGCGATGAAGTAGTCGCGCTCACAGTTTTGTTTTTCATTCCAGCCGGGGTTTTGTATGCGTTCGGGGCCATAGAAGAGTAGGACTTCTTCTTGCAGCTGTTGGGGTTGTTTGAGTAAGAAGCTGGGTCTTAGGCCTTCGGGCAGTGGTAAGTTTGTGTTGTTTTTGCTGCTGCCTTTTTTGTCTTGAGGGTTGTTTTGTGAATTGTCTTTTGAAGTGCCTTGAGAACTATTTGCGTTGTTGCACAGTTGTTGGCTGTGTTCGGGGATGTGGCTGTTGCCGGCTTGTAGAAAGTGGATGCGCTCTTTGCCTAGGCGGGCTTGTAGGCTATCGAGTAGTTGTTCTTGGCTTAGGCGGCCTTGGTGTTGGCTGAACAGTTCGGCGTGTTCTTGGCCGCGTTGTTGGTGTTTTTCACAGCGTAGGCTGATGGTTTCTACGGGGGCGGGGAGTTCTAGGCGTTCTAAGCGTAATTTGAGTAGGGCTTGCCAGCGTTCGGCTTTTTCTTCGCCGCGTATGGCTCGCAGTTCTATCTTTAGGCTTTCGCTATTGCGCAGTTGCAGTTGTATATCCACTTGCTGGGCTTGTAGATCGCGTTGCTGCAAAAAATCTTGTAGTTGTTTTAGTAAGGGGGTGATGGGTTTGCTTAGGGTTTCGCTGTCGTAAATTTCATAAAACAGTTGCAGCTGGCGTTCGAATATTTCTGTGGGCTGGTAATAGGCTAAAGGGGTTTTGAGTTCGTTGTTTAGGCGACCTAGGTATAGCAGCATTTCTTCGTCGAAGCGGCGGCTGATTTCTTTTAGGGGTAATTTGAGTAGGCGCTCTAGATGGTGAATGCCCAAGCTGCTTAGTCTTTCTAGGCTGTTTTTTTTTAGCGGCAGGCTGCTGCAGGGGATGCGGGCTAGGCTTTGCTCTAGGCTTTGTTGCCCTTCGGGGGTATCGGCGAGCAGTTGTTGGTAGCCGTTGCGTGCCAGTAGTTGTGCGGCCCAGGGGGAGTGGGCGTTGGCGTAGTGGTAGTGCAGGGGCTGTAGTTGTTGTTGGATGTGTTGCCAGTAATTTTCTAAGCCTTGGTGATAGCGCAGCATGCTGCGAATTTCGAGCAGTAAACCTTGGGGGGCTTGCAGTACTAGGTTGGCGCTGATGGGGTAGAGCTGCTCGGCCAGTTGTTGCAGTAGCTCTTGTTCTAATAGGGGGCGGTAATCCAGTACGCGTAATTTGGCTTGCATGGCGATGGCCGCCGCCAGGCCCATGCCTAGGCGTATACCTTGTTGCTGGGCCAGCTCGCAGGCTTGGCAAACTTCATTGCCTTGGCCGTCTACGATGATAGTCGCTTGAGAAAGAGCTTGAGATGTGGCTTGAGATGTTGTTTTAGAGGCTGCCTGACCTTCTTTTTCATCAGCCACCAGCCGCTCTTCTCGATAGAGATGATCCAGTTGCAGTTGATAAAAGTGCAGATAAAGCCAGCGCATTCAAAAACCTATTGTTGATGATCCTGTTATTTAGGAGCCTAGTATTGAGGGTCTATTATTAAGAGCCCGGGTGTTAGTGGGCCTGCTGTTTGCCAGTCTGTCTTTTACCGGCAAGCGAGATAACATTTTGTGGGCGTTTGGGCACGCACAGCTCCGGCCAATCGCGGCTGAAATCGATATGGATATTACGCAGCGGCCAGCCCCTTTGGCGCTTGGGAATATGCAGGCACAGACCTCGAGGTTTGGCTTCCAGCTCGATATGTAAATCGGCGGCCAGCTTCGCGCTATGGGGCTTTCTAAACACAATCATAGTGCTAGAGCCTGCCTCGGCGGCCAGCTTAAGGCGTTTGGCCTCGGCCATATTGATGGGCTTGTTAATCGATCTATTAGCAGGCCTATTAATCTGGCCTTGACGGTTAGTAACTACTCGCTTTTTACCTTGCCGCTCCAGCGATTTGCCCTCTTGTAATAGCTCCTCCCACAGCAATACCACTGCACAGCGGCCGCTTTGCAGGCACTGCTCGGCGCTCCAAAGGCTTTCATCGCGTTGGGTATCGCTGATCAATAGCAGCTGATCGATATTAATGCCCATCGCCGCCCAGGCATCGCTACTTAACTGCTGTGGCGGAGCAATAATCGCCAGCAAGCGATCCTGCAAACGCTGGCGCAAATAGTGCTGCAGCAGGCGAATCTCACCCAGGGCAAATAGGCTATTAATTAACATCAGCCCCTGCTTAGGCAGCCCACCATTTAAGGCATTATCCAGCTCAGGGTAGCGACTAGGCTCTAACTCAGCGGTAATACCCTTCGCAATAGGTAAGGGCTCACTAGCCCGCCAGATCTGCTGGCGCTGCTGCAACTCCTGCAGCAGCGCCGCATTCAGCGGCTTATCGGCAGGCCTGGCCTTGGGTGTTGTTGTGCTCTTATTCATGCTGCTCTTGCTCACGGGGTGCTTCGGGCTAACTTTCCCAATTAAAATATACTGTATATTTATACAGTAATCTGACTTTGGGAAAATGGCAAGTGGCCTGGCATCAGAGGGTAAATTAAAGTGCCGGTGAGTTAAGTTTGAGAACCTCAAAGCATGATTTGACGAAGTCTTCACACTTACTTGATTAACATGCTGCCAGTGATATTGAGTGGGTATTTTGAATGAAAGCTAGAGTTTTCAGTGGTTTATTGCTGCTTGTATGTCTATATGGATGCTCCAGTAAGCATTTGGAGATTTTCCCAGAATTAGAAAATCCACAACTTACCGAGGCTAAGATCGATCCAGATAAGTTGAAAGAGGATATTGATGCCTACTATTTTGGCGCAATCGAGAGGCATCCTGATTTGGCGAAGTATGCCAATAAAACGGAGTTACTAAGTAAGGTATCAGAGTTAAAACGCCAGATAGATAAACCCATGACACGGCTTGAGTTCTTTAGAATCGTTGGTCAGCTAAGTCATATGTTTAACGATGGTCATTCTATGTTGTTGTGGCCTTATCCTGAGTTTGAGCAGTTTACAAGCTCTGGCCACAAGCCCTTTCCATTTGAAGTCACTATCAACAGCGATGATCAGCTTTTCTTTAAGAAGGCTTACAAGGCAAAAGGACGTGAGCCGATTTCATCGGGCGCTAGATTGCTTGCTATTAATGGGGTTTCTGTTGAAGAGCTGTTTAATACAATGCAGCAATACGCCGGTGGTGAATCGGCTTATTTGAGAAAGCAGTTTGTGGCCAGGCGCATAGCAACTTATCTATGGGCAGTTTATGGATTTATCGACGAGTTTACTTTATCGATAGAAAACAAAGCTTCAGTTTATGATTTAACAATTCATAAAAATGATAGTTGGGATATCCCGAACGAAGATGCGCAATCCAAGCAGGATTTCTACTACAAAAAGTTAGAGCCAGGTATTGCGTATTTGTATATAGGCCACTTTGATATAGATCCCGATTGGTTTGAAAACTTTGTCGATGACGCTTTTGCACAAATAAATCAGGACAAGATCGCATCGCTCATATTAGATGTAAGAGATAACACAGGCGGCAATACTGATACGGCAAGCTATCTATCCAGATATTTGGCCAAAGATAAATTCCGAATGATTTCGACCATCAAAGAGAAGATTAACACTGATAATGCCGGTGTATTCAATTACCGAGGAGAGCCGGGTGACATCATAGAGGAACAATGGGATGATTGGCTGCAGCCTATAGGCCGTAACGGCTTTAAGGGAAAGGCTTATGTGCTTATCAGTCCAATAAGCTATTCTTCTGGGATAGTGTTTGCTTCGGTTATGAAAGACTACGGCTTTGCAACGCTTATTGGCCAAGAGACTGGTGGCAATGCTAATCAAACGGCCCAAGGTAATTTATTTAACTTGCCTTATTCAAAACTGAGAGCGTATATCGCAACAAGAATGCTTGTACGTCCAAGTGGCTCTCTAGAGTTGGGAGGGGTTAAACCTGATTATGTCACCGAATTTAAGCGGACATCGCTGCTGGATAATAAAGACGCTGAAGTTATAAAAGCATTAGAACTGATCAAAAATGAACATTCATCTATTAGTCATTGAAGATAATCAAGCTATTGCGGGGCAGTTGATCGATTTCTTGACGGGAAAAGGTTTTATTGTCGATTACGCACACAATGGCAGGGTAGGGCTGCAATTATTACGAGATAATCAATTCGATGTAATCATACTCGACTTGATGTTGCCCGATATGGATGGCTTGGATATTTGCGAAACAGTAAGAGCTGAAGTTGATGCTAACGTCCCCATTTTGATGCTGACGGCTAGAGATAGCTTGGATGACAAGATTCGAGGTTTTGATTCGGGGACGGATGATTATTTGACTAAGCCTTTTGAGCTTGAAGAAGTCGCTATGCGCTGTAAGGCTCTGGCGAAAAGGCGCTCAGCGAATCAAAGCGAATCTATTTCTATCGGTGGCCTACTGGTTGATAGTAAGAAAAAGCTAGTCAGCAGAGATGGCCAATCAATAAATCTAAGCGTTACAGACTTTGCTATTTTACTTGAGCTGGCTAAGGCTTTTCCTTCGGCGGTTAGCAGAAACGAGCTGACTCGAAAAATATGGGGCGAGGATTTTCCCGATAGCGATGTGCTTCGCTCTCATATATACACCTTAAGAAAAGCAATTGATAAGCCATTTGAGTACCCAATGATAAAAACCATTCATGGCGCGGGTTTTAGGCTCACAGAAGAATGAACTATAAAGATAAAAGCATTCATAAAGGCATTATTCATCTATTTGTTGGCATCATACTCGTAGTATCCCTCATCTATAGTATCTTGCTGTTGGGCTATTCTTGGATAGTGGAAGATAATATTTTTAATAGAATAGTCACCGAGGAAGCGAACTATATTGAAAAGATCTACAAAGAAGAGAAGAAGCTGGTAGAACCTAGGGCTCCTTTTTTAACCCTATACCCAGGCTGGGATGAGCTGCCGGTCGATATATATTTGCAGCATTTGAAAGATGTTAATCAGGTTGAATTTAAAAGCGGCGATCGCATTAGCTTATATGTTCACCCTCTAGAGATTGAAGGCGAAAGTGCGGTACTGGTAGCGGATATTACAAAATACGAAGTGGGTCGAGATTATCTCCCGGTCGTATCCATGGCTTTGCTGGCCCTATTGGCTGTTGTTGCGGCTTTAGCAACTTATATGGCTTATTACTTAGCAAAAAAAACACTCAAGCCCCTGGAGCGTTTGACTAATAAGATAGATTTAAACCCCAGTATAGATGATGGGTTTTCTGGTGAGTTTCCCAAAAACGAAATTGGAATGCTCGCAGAGACTATCGAGCTGAGCTTCAAAAAGACCCAAGAGCTACTCAGCAGGGAAGAGAACTTCACACGTGATGTTAGCCATGAGCTTCGTACACCAACCACGGTGATAAAAAATGTTATTGCCGAGCTGAAGCAAAACGATACCTTATCTGCAAAGCAGCTAAATTACCTTGAGGATAATACACTTCGCATCGAGCAAATCATAAACACCTTGCTGGCGCTGGCCCGTAATGAGGCGACATTGCTAGAGCCTATAAGGTTTATTGATGTGTTGGAAGATGTGGTGGTATCTCATTTTGAGCTGTCAAAGCATGAAGGTTTTACTCTCCAGATGGATGTGTCTGAATCCTTACAGGTATCGGGCAATAAAAATCTCCTTCAATTACTGATTAATAATTTAATCTCTAATGCCATCCATTACTCCTCTGATCATCGTTTAAAGATCTATTCAGACGAGGGTGCTGTTATCATCTTTGAAAACGAGACAGATTATATCCATAAGGATAATCCAATCTCTCCTAAGGTGAAGAGGGAGAGCAGCCAGGGGATTGGTTTGGGTTTGTTCTTAGTGGAAAGGGTGTGTTTGGCTCTAAGCTGGGAAGTGGATGTTGAAGTAAGTAATGGTCAATTCAGAATAATCATTAATACCTCCCCCAAAAACTTATAAAACGACATTTCACGAAATCACGACAAACGCCTTGATATTCTAGCGCTTAGTTAATTTAAGCCAGTAGAGAATATCATGCGACCATTCAACGCAGTATTAAGCTTTCTAATTGTCTTACTTGTTCCTTTTGCGAATGCAAGTGAGACTTCCAAAAACGTTGGCATACTTATTTCCAGCTATGGGGAAAAGGGGCGGGAGAATCTTAGCTACGATTTAGAAGAGCTAGCACAGGCCTATCTCGTCCTGCATGATAATGGGGTGAGTATTGACCTGCTAAGCCCTAAAGGCGGTGCGGTATTGGTCAAAAACAACAAAGACCAACTGCCTTTTATTCAGCGTTTTAAAAACGAAACTCCCGCCCTAAAGCAGCTCGCCAATACTCTATCGAGTAAAGAAGCCATTGATAAAACCTACGATGCCGTGCTGGTTATTGGTGGCAGTGGCGCTATGTTTGATTTGTCGGTTGATCAAGCTACCCAAACCTTTCTTGAAAAGCATGTGAATAGCAGCAAACCAATCGCCGCTGTATGTCATGGCCCTGCAGCCCTAGTTAATATAAAGAAAAAAGATGGCAGCTATTTTGTGGCGAATAAAAAGGTAAATGCATTTACCAATGCAGAAGAGCGAGCCTTCGGTAGTGATGTGATCGATGATTTACCTTTTCTGCTTGAAGATAAGCTAAAAGAACATGGCGCCACCTTCGTAAATAATGCCCCAATGCTGCCTTATATCTCTGTGGATGGAAACTTAATTACCGCTCAAAACCCAGGCGCCGTCGCTCAAGCTGCAGAGGTTTTGCTAACGAAAGCTGGGGTGGATATTAAAGACCGAAAACCATTCAAAGATGAAGCCACACTGACACTGATCTCTAAAGCCAGAAGCAGCGGCTCTTATCTAATCGATCTGGCCGTTAAATCTAAGCCTAAAATGTACGACATGAATTATATGGCTCTATACGGTTTTTATGCTTACGGCCTAGCCGAAGATAAAGCCAGCAAGCTAGTAGAGCTCGATATCATGCAGGCCATTGGGCGTAATTTTGAACACCCGGTATACCTGGCCAAACTTATCTCAGCGGAAGTTGAACAGGGCATGAAAACCAAAGCAAAGCAGAACTTTGAAAAGTTTAAAGACCTTTATCCAGATCATGAAAAGATGGCGGATCTTAAAGGCTTATTTAATGAGAAGGCGAAGTGAGATGGCTTTGACTTGTAAAACTATGATCTGCAAAACAAAGTTATTCCTAATGGTACTGCTGTCAGCTTTCTGGTCTTCAGCAGGAGCAACCGATTGCAATAAGGAATGCAAATTAAATCAAGTTGAAACCTATTTCACTGCTTTGGCCAGAGTTTCGCGCCAAGGGTCAAGTATTGAGGATATTGCTTCTTTGCTGGAGGCGATGCATGAGGATGTTAAATATATCCATTTTGAGTACGGCGCTGACTTTGATAAAGACAAATGGCGAAAAGCCTTTATCAGAAATCTCAATAGGAATTTCTATAACAAAACCAATGCTCATCACGCCCGAGTTTTGCGGGCAATCGATGGGAAATCTCACATAGCGGTTGAGTATTCACATGGCGTAGTGAAGGAGGACGGTGTTTGGCATCCTGAAGAGCCTCGGTTAGCCGTATTTGGCTTTAGCGATGGGAAAATATCCTTAGTCGAAGAGCTGTGGTAGCCATAAAGAAATACTCGCATCAACAGAAAATGAACACTAATCAATAACTCTACAAACCATGATGACAAAAAAACTAAATACAGTATTTGCTATGGTGCTGCTGTTTGCACACCTTCCAGCAATGGCAGGCGACAAGGCTGAGCCAGTCATTCAGTTACTGTCCAAAGCTTATAATGCAGACAAATTGAAGAACTTAAACAGTATAAAAATCTATGATTACAATAAGAGCCTCTGGCCTGGTCAAGATGAAAGCCCTGACTTACCCGATTTTTGGAAGTTAAAAGAAACGCTTTTAATAGACTTTGTTAAACAAAGAAAAAGCCTACTTTCATGGAGGGAGGTACGCACGGTTACCGATTTTGAGCAGTATATTTCGTCAAAAGAAGGTGGAAGGGTTTATGATCTCGTCTATCAGAAGTATTTTGATGACAGTTGGTACAACTATTCAAATACCGGGCGCTCCATAGAAAGAAGTAGCGATACTTTAATCGCAAAGCAGTTATTAGAAAATACAGCTCAGCTCAGTTTCGATGGGCTAGCGCAGTATCGGGGTGTAGAGCATTATCAAGTATCGCTGCCCCTATTTGGCAATAGCCCACATCAAATCTTGATTGACTCCCGTACAGGGGTGATAGCAAAAGTTACAGCAAAACACGCCCGTGCTGGCGAATTAGTTTATGTGTTCTCAAACCACAAATCCAAAGCGGGTATCAGCTATGCCCGTGATCTAAGTTATTTTGTGGGTGGCAAAGCTAGAAAGGTATCGATATATAGAAACCTAGATCTCAACCCAGATACTCAAAGGGCGTTTCAGGAGCCGGCAGGGTTTTCTGCTTGGGGTAAGCCGGCAGCTCCGAGTGCTAAGGGCCCACGTCTGCTAGGGCACGGGGTGTATCTAGTGGGTAGTGGACGATCACAATCTATATTTGTAGAGGCCGATGATTACTACATTGCATCAGGTGGCGGGCGAAAGCTTGATAAAAACTACCAAAGCTTATTAGCCAAAACCGGCTCGAATAAACCTCTGAAATATGTTGTGCTGCCCCATCACCATACCGAGCATCTTCAGCTAATTAAGCCTGCCCTTGCTCTAAATGCCAGCATTGTCACAAGCTCTAACGCTCTTGCGCTAATCAATAAAACCTTGGGTAGGGATATCAGTAAAGAAGAGCTGTTGCTTGTGGATAAGGAGGCAGCACTTGGCGATGTTCGTATTTTAAAGCTTGCAACAGCGCATGCTGCCGAAAACCTAGTCCTCTATTTACCTAAGCAAAAGATGCTCTATTCACATGATCATTTTGGAACCATCTATGAGAACGGCACGGCCAGACCCTTTAAAGATATGAAGACTTTTATTGGGAAAGTAAATGAGCTAGAGCTGGATATCGAAACATATATTGATGGGCGAAGCCCAAGGCTACTGTCTAGCAAGGAAGTTAAATCAATTATTGGTCGCTATAAAAGCCCCATCTGTGCTAAGTAATATAATGTTTGCCAAGAAGAACATATCGACAGCTTGCAATAGGCCCCAAAGCACTACTTTTAAAACATATTAATAATCTCCATTCTGATTAAGTTGGATGATCAGAATTTTACAGACCAATACTGAGGGTCATACAAGTTGATGATATACAGAAAGATACTCGCACTAATCACCATGTTCGCTTCACTGCTTATGTTAATGCCTGCAACAGCAGAGGCTAAAGCTGAAAGCGATGTAAATACAAACGATACAAATAACAGCATCAAGAACGGCCAAAAAACGGCCTTTGTGGGCGGGCATATAATCAATCCCGAAAGTGGTTCGGTTCTTCATAATGCAACGATTCTGCTAGAAGGCGGGAAAATCTTAAAAGTTCTTTCTAACGAGGAAGAAGTTCCTGCAGGGTTTAAAGTCCTTAATATTAAAGATAAATGGATTATGCCGGGCTTGATTGATGGCCATATTCACCTAGCCCAATCGGGAAGTGCTTTTACACGACCAGATACGCTGGATGCCACAAAAATATCACCTTACCAACAAGATCAGCAGTGGCTACTCGATAATGCCCGTTCGATATTTGAAAGCTACTTGAATATGGGGGTAACAACGATTGTAGATTTAGGTGGTCCTTCGGAATATATGGCTCACCATCGTCAGCTAGCAAGCCATAAGCCATCACCTAATTTATTGATGGCAGGCACATTGTTATCGCCAATGGATATGCCAAAGCTGAGCCTTAATGGAAAAACCTTTAGCAAGGTCGCCACAGAGGAAGAAGCGCTAAATACCCTTAAGCAGCAAATAGCCATGCAGGCCGATATTATAAAAATCGTATGGAGCCAGGAAACAGGAATGACGACAGACGAGCTTTATAATTTATATAAGCCAGTGATCGAAGCCGCCCATAAGCATAATAAACAAGTAGCCGTACACGTAGAAGATTTGGCCAATGCCAAAAGATCGATTGAAGCGGGTGGCGATATCTTAGTACACGGAGTGATATCCGAGCCTATTGATGAAGAACTTATCCAATTGATGAAGGCTCACAATGCCAGCTATATGCCCACCTTATCGGTTACCGCGCATTACTCCGAGATGTTTAAAGGGGCGGTGAGCTTTAATCGCCTAGAACAAAAACACGGTGACCCAATCATTTTAAATAGCTTCGCAGAGCTAATGGCCAATATCCCTAAAACAGATTCAATGAGCCAGCTGCTACTGAAATACACCCCCTATGTAGATGCACCAGAAGAGGCACTGAAAAACCTCAACGAACAAGAGCGATCAATCGTTGAACAGTTAAAGCCAAACTTTGCAAAATCAGCCGTAGAAATCCAAGGCAATAACCTCAAACGCATTATCGATTCGGGCGTAAACATAGCCTTTGGCACCGACGCCGGAAACCCAGGAACACTACACGCCTACTCACTACTAGGAGAAATGCGCGAATGGAAAAAGGCCGGCATAAGCAATCAAAGAATCCTACAAGCCGCCACAGCAGGCAACGCCAAAGCCTATAAACTAAGCAATAAAGTAGGGGCCATAGCGCCAGGCTTGCAAGCCGATTTCATCGTCCTAGCAAACAACCCACTACAAAACATAGAAAACGTCTTCACAGCCGAAATGATCGTAAAGGAAGGCCAATTAGTAGAAGTAACACACTAAATTCAAGCAGGGCCAAACCACAAGGAAGTGGTTTGAAGCCTAACCTCAATTAACCCAGCAACCCCAAAGCACCCATCCCTCTCCCCGGCAGCAACTCCCTTGATTAGGGTGCTGGGGTTAATGGGGCAGTAACAACTGCCCCAATCAAAAAATGCTGAGCACTTTTTAATCGAAAGACTTAAGGCAGCAAAACTACCACGAATAAAAGATGCTTTAAGTGCCAAATTTTGCAAATCTGGTACTAAATTATTAATACGCATGAAAAGTGTGGTAAAACAGTGGTTTACGCACTTGGGCAAGGGAATGCAAGCGGTATTTAAATGGACTCCTTTCTTGTATTTCTCTTACCTCTGAGCCTCTAAAACGAATCTGATTATTGCAGATTTATCTGTTTAATCGACTGTTAGCACTATCAACCGAATAAAAATCGTCAGGAAGGAATATGACAGACGTAAATCTACCCGCAGTAGTAGGGAATACTCTCCCTGTGCTCGACCAGCTGACAACTTCTCTTGGTGTGCCAAGGGATATTCTTGCCTCTGATCAGGAAATTCAAATAGCATGGAATAACCTGCCTGGAGTAATGAATAAAATTCCACCGGCATTACGCACGGAGGGGCTAGCGCGTATGTGCGTCGCGGTTGCGGCGGGGCTATTTGATAGCGCTATAAATTACATTTGGAACACATCTGTCATTGAGCTTAGAGAAAAGGTAAAGCGATTTGGTTTGCCGGTCGTGGAACAGTTGCTTAGCAAATCAAATTTTGACGAGCAAGCTTTGCTTGATTTGAAGGATGCTGAATTATTAAGCCTCTGTCTTAAGTTAAACCTGATCACAGAAGACGGTTATTTCTTTCTCGATCAATGCAGAGATATTAGAAATAACTTTTCTGCTGCACACCCCGTTGTTGGAAAAATAGATGATCACGAATTTATAGGCTTTGCTAATCGTTGTGCTAAATATGCTCTAGGTAACGAGCATAATCCTGTGGGTGTAGATATTTCGGCATTCATGGTTGCTGTGAAGGGTACAAAATTCTCTGAAGAGCAAAAGAACCAATGGGTGCAGAGAATAACTCGCACTCATGAAGCGCAACAATATCTTCTTTTTGGAACATTACACGGAATTTACAGTGATCCGGCAAGCGTTGAGCAATCTCGTGTAAATTCTCTAATGATTGCCTCTGCCTTTTCGCCACATTTCACACCTAAAGCAAAATCGGATCTTATTAATCGGCATCATGATTACATAGCTAAAGGTGATGAGAAGAGGCATAAAGCATCACAGCAATTTTTTGAAAAGCTCGGAATGCTTGCGCTGTTAGGTGAACACGAGTTTCATGCATTATTGTCAAATGCATCGAAAAGATTATTGGGCGTTCATCAGGCAATGGATAATTTTTATAACGAGCCGCCATTCGCTGAAAGATTGTTACAACTGACTCAGCAGGGGGCTATTCCTGATACTGTAAAGGAGGAGCTTGTTACTGTCGTAGTTACGTGTGCGACTGGTAATCCATACGGGGTTTCAACTGCGGCAGTGCCTCATTATTACAAAATCATACAAGGATTTTCGCCTAGTGAGGTCGAAATAATGCTCAGTTTACCGAGCAGGAAAATCACCATAGGTGAAAGAGTTAAGTCTCATTCTAGCTGTCGAAACCGGTTCAAAGAACTTGTGAAGTTAATTGATCCATCATCGGTGCCCACTAAATCAGCTTCAGTTTATGCACACTGGGTTAAGTAGTGCTGATAAGGAGTTGCACACGACAAAATTACGCTGCGCTCCATTTCTCTGGTGAGCATGGTTTTATAACTTAATATGACTGATTTACAGTTTTCACCATTTCAGGAGCGTTGCTTAAAGCTGGTCGAAGAATCGGAGACCACTTGCCGTGGACGACATTCTCTACGAAGTGCTGTAAATCACTTGAAAAGAGGTTGGAATATCCGGGAAAAAGATCCAGAAATGGCAGTATTTCGCGCAATTACAGCCGAAGAAGAGGCTGCTGCAGGCTTGTTTCATGCCTTAAAATATAGGAAGTATGATAACGCCCACCTTATCAACCCTAAGAATCATGTTCACAAAAGCGCAGTTGCACCATTTATGCAAATTTTATTGTTTTTTTTCGGCGAATTTTCAGAAACGAGCAGGGTTTTGCCAAAGTTCCACATAAAAGAAGAAAATGGCGATACGAGATTACGGGTCGTGTTGCCTTTAGTGATCAATGGTCAAGATATGTGGGCATATCCGATTCCGCCACTAAACTTTGATGTTTCTTCAGACGGGAAAAAGCTAAGTTTTAGGCCTCAAATTGAGAAACTTCTTACTGATCAAAATGCTTCGGATATCCTGAAATATGTACGAGAGCAAGCCAATCAAAGAAATAAAATACTGTATGCAGGGCCTGATGGATACCCTGTCATTGAAGACTTGAAAGGCAGCTTCTTTGAGCTTCGCTTAGTGCGTGTGATGGTCATGGTGAAGGCATTCTTATTTATTGAACCATGGGAGGAGCGTCAGCCATTTGTGCAGCAATCTCTAGACGCTTTTCTTGTTATGCTGAAGAGAGTAGAAAATAAGATGCTGCATGCTGAAATGTAACAAGTGTGGCAGAGGGAGTGTGTCCGCTTTATCGGGTGGGGCCAGCCTTCGGATGCGGACCGTTAAAAGTGAGTCTTCGTCACAACGTAACGAGTTCTTGAGGTGTTAATCAAAGTTATTCAATAAAAGGATTTAAAATGCAAAAGCAGTATCTTCTTCCCTTACTTCTTCCGCTGTCTGTTAATGCCCAAACCAGCATAGAAATAGCAACTACCCCGACGGTTATCTTCAGCAATCACCCCTTTGAGCTGCAAACTATTTATGTGCAGTCTAGGACATCTTGCATAGATAAGTACCAGCATACCGTTACGGTGGATGGGTTTGATATCGATGTTGAATTAAATTTGGCGGATGATGCGGACTCGGGCACTTGTGCGGAGTTAGATCCAATGCCAACTCTTGTGGCGCTCACTAGTTCAACGCTTGGCCCTCTGCCGGGCGGCATGTATACCGTAACCTCTAGAGATGTCGACAGGAGTAATGAATATACGAGTCAGCTGTATATTTACCAAGCTTCGGGAGAGTTTGCGGTACAGTTTAACGCGGAAACACCGAAACAAGATCAGGTAGTCAGTGGTGTTGGTGTTATTCGTGGTTGGGTTTGTTCATTAGCGGGAAATTCACCGCGAGTTGAATATCAAATTGATGGCACAGGCCCATTGTATCGCTTGCCTTATGGCTCATCCCGCCCTGATACCAACAGTGTTTGTTCGTCTCAATCGGATTCAAATACGGGATATGGCGGCGTTGTTAACTGGAATATCTATGGTGCGGGTGAGCATACTTTTACACTATTTGTTAATGGTATAGAAGTTAAATCAACCCGCTTTGTGGTAGCGCCTTCTAAAGGTGAGTTCTTAAGAGGACTTGAAGGGCGAAGCGTTATCGAAAACTTTCCTGAAGTGGGTGATACCACAGTAGTAGAGTGGTCAGAGGCGGATCAAAATTTTAAGATCATTGATGTGTACTGACGTAAGTGCTTGCTTTTACAATAATCTGCGAAGTGTTTGGTATTGGTCGGTCGGGAATTTAAATTCTAATTTTTACTATGCAAAAAGTACAAGAACATAAACACTCATTCGACCCAGAAGACTGGCCGTTTGATTTTGATGAGAATGTTGGAGTGGTTACTACTAAGTTTGTCATGAACGATGAGCAGCCTATTGTAGAGGTTCTTCATTGGAAAGACGGTGATTGGCAGTTTATGTGCAACACCACTGATGATGCCGATGATGGAATGGTTGTGTGTATGGGCTGCTTGTTTACGAAATTTCCATGGATAGCTGAATTCAAGGATTTAAAGCCTGGTTACTTAGCCTATTTAGATAATAAGCAATGGTTAGTAGAGCCTATCGATGAGATGTAGCAAGGTTGTCAATTTGTGCATCAAGAAGCTGTCCGATATCAATATGTTGATCATTATTCATATCAAAATAGCAGTCAAAATCTACAAGAGCACTTGTTTAGAACCCCAATGCAGCTTTCAACCCTCACTAGCCTGGCCAGGAACCGTAGAGCAGCATGACAAATCTCCTTGGAGGAGATTTGGGCTTGGCCGAAGGCTGAGCATCCGGATGGTGCGAATCCATGCTGCGAAGTCGAGCGCCTTGGATGGTTTAAGAGCGTTCCAAGCCAAGGCTAGTGAGGGCTGAAAGCGGCAAGCTCCATACAATGTCAATTCCTTGCCCTGAACCCCTCTAAAACTTTTTCCTCAGCCGCATCTAAAACCACATCAACCCCAGCCCTCACATCCTCAACACTCTCCTTCACCACAATATCCGGTGCTATACCCACGCCCACCCAGTCGTCACCATTACTATACTGGTCGCGTTTTACACAGACTCTAGCCGAGCCCCCGCCGGGCAATTCAAATACTAATGGTTGGCCGCTGCTGCCGGCGCTGGTTTCGCCGATGATTAGGCCACGTTGGAGTTGTTTAAAGGCGACTAAAAAATCTTCAGCAGCGGAAAAGCTCTGTGGGCCGGCGAGTACCATAACGGGCTTATCAAATTGTTTTTTGGCCGTGCGGTATAAGTCATTGCCGCCTAGATCTTTCCAGTGGGTTCTGTTATCGCCCCAGGCTTTTCTTACGGGTTGGTTAAGGCGTGAGTAGGAGTATGAGCCGCTAACTGCTTTATCGGTTAAGTACTGCAATATGCGAAAGCCAACGGTGCTAGAGCCGCCGCCATTTTGGCGAACATCAATAATTAAACCCTTGGCGTTTTTAAGTTGCGGCAAGATGTTTTTAAAGTGTTCGGCGGCTTTGTTGGAAGCGAAAGAGTTTGTGCGGAAGTAAGCGATGCCACTTTCTAGCAGAGTAAACTCATTAGCTTCTGGATAGCGGGTATCGCTATAGCCTTCTCGAGGTACAGATAGGTTTTTGTGGCTACCGTCAGCCTTTTTGAGCTTTATATTTAAGTTTTTTTCGCTATCCCCTGAAAGCAGTGTATAGCGATAGGTTCTAACCTCTAAATCTTGCAGAGTCGAGCTACTGTTGAAGGGCTTTTTATGTTCAGTAGCGTACTGGTGAACCGCTTGCCCCTCTATTTCTAGTAGTTCATCACCAATCGCGATACCGAGTTCGCCCAAGCTCTTACTGTATATATCAGTAACAATCACCTTGTCTTCAATTAGGCGGGTTCTAAAGGGTGGGCGTGAATAGGCTTTGCTTCTTAAAGCTTTGGGGTAGCTAATATCGCTGTGGCTATCTTTAAGTTGTGCGATAAACCGCTCCAGCTCACGGTAATAGGCTAGAGTGCTTTGGGTGTTTAACACCTTAGGGATCGTGTTTTGGTAAAGCTTGTCCCAATCTAAACTGGGTACTTGATCAAAATAGACAAAGCCGTGTTTGGCTTCTGACCAAATAGTAGATAGGCCAGCAATTTTTTCGGCATCGCTTAGGTTTTCTGTATAGGGGCTGCTTAATCCATCGTTGGCTTGAATGCGTGCCCAGGCTTTTTCGGCCTTCACGGCGTTTACAAATAAAGTCTCTTCGGCTAGCAACGCAGCGACATCTTCATCCTTTGCGATGCGAGCAAGTGACTTTTTTGCTTTTGTTAACTGTCGTAGATAGCTTAAGGCGTTTGGTTTATCCTGTTGCAAGGCGTTTACAATGATTAAATCTCGCAAAATATCCCACTGCCTTCCAGCCAAATATTGGTTCTCTTGGTACATCGCTACAATGTCAGGCTGACGCACAAAATTTAAGGCTGCTTCTAAAGTCTCTTCCGATTTTTGAATCTTGTTAGCGTCTATAAATTTATAAGCGCTACTGCGCATGGCCTGGGCTTTATCGTAAGCCCCCTCAGAGCTGATGTTGTTATTGGTTTCTGCATATAAAAAATTAGAAAAGAGGAAAAAACAGGGGAGTATAAGCTTGGCAAAGGCCTTCATTGGCTAAATCCTTTTATGGTTAATGCTAGTTATCTGTTCGTTATTTTCAGGCTGAATATAGATGCCACACGTCTATATAGCCCTATTTATTGATCTCTCACTATTGCAAGTTCAGGTTATTATCCTTAGAGGCTCTATACCGTTAAAAACTCAGTAAATACTGATGTTTATGTGTCTGTTACATCCCTTAATCCATCTAATTGGTGATGGATGTACATATAAGGAATTAGTTCTGAAACAGCCATCGACACCAGAGTTTCAACATAAGGACCGTTAAGCTACCCATAGCTCAATATAGGATTAGCTAACCCTTGGTTGCATCCTTTTGGTGCGCAATCTGGCTGTGTTTGTCTTATTCGATAGCATTTCTCAATTGCGGCTCATATTACTACGAAATTAGCCCAAAATACCGCTAAAGTTGCCTTGTTTGTCGCGGCATAGGAACTAAACTTAATATAGATCTAGGCTTCTTTGTGAGGGTTCTTTTCGAAGGGTAAAGTGGGTGACTTATGACTGATGGGCATAAAGGATTTAACTCCCCGAGTGTTACGGATAAATGGCACGACATATTTAAAAAAAGCAAAGACCCAATATTTATCTTATCAGGCAACAAAATAGCAGATTGTAATCAAGCAGCAGTTGAATTCTTTGAGCTAAATTCATTTCAAGATTGCCTGGCTACTCACCCCAGCGAGCTATCACCTGTTTATCAACCCGATGGTTCACGGTCTCATGACAAAGAAAAGCAGATGTTTGCCCAAAGCCGCCAATACGGCTCACATCACTTCTATTGGGTTCATCAAACAGTTACCAGCAAGCTGAGAAGAGTATTCGTTTGCTTAACCGATATTTCAACAAATAATGAAGAAGTTTTTTTTGCTCAAATATTCACCTTTGCAGATTATAAGGACGTATTCTGGGAGCTGGTAAATACTCTTGATGAGACGGTAAGCAGTGCGAAGGGCTTGGTAGAGGCTAAGCCTGCAAGTACAAAATCAAGTTCTACCGAGTATGAGCTTTTACATCAACATAAGCGCGCTCTAGATATGAGTGCAATTGTATCTAAGACAGACCCGAAAGGTGTAATTACTTACGTAAATGACTACTTTTGTAAGGTCTCTGGTTACAGCAGGGATGAGCTGATTGGCAATACTCATAAGATGATCAATCATCCAGAAATGCCACGTGAAATTTTTCGAGAGCTTTGGAAAACTATTATGCGGGGGGATGTTTGGCAGGGTGTAATTCAGAATAGAACCAAAACCGGAAAATCCTACTATGTGTCGAGTACGATCACTCCAATTTTGAACCGCAATAATGAAATCGAAGAATTTATATCGATTAGACATGATATTACTGAACTTTACGAAAAAGAAAATATTATCTTATCCAGTCTTTCAGATTCTGAAACGAAGCTGGGTAACAAAGCCAAGCTTTTAGATGAAATCTCTGTCGGTGCTGGCAGTGAATTGGCGATATGCCAAGTTAATGAGTTGAACGATATTCAAGGAATTTACTCCCACGGAGATTATCTTGATTTACTTATGAGCTTGTCCGATTTCTTTAAATCAAACTTAACTCCAGAAATTAGTATATATCGTGTGGGAGTAGACAGGTTTGCATTTTTAGTGAATTCGCTAATGGGAAAAGTGGATTTGCCTACTTTTTGCTTGTCTATTGCTGAAAATATAAAGAGCCGAAAATTCAGTGCGCATGGTGCTGAGATATCACTTTCTACAACTTTTGGCGTGTCAACAGAGGTTGAATCAGAAAGAGCATTCAATAATGCATCCCTTGCACTTGATTATGCCTGTAAGAGCGACTTGCCGCTGACTGTGTTCCAGAGAAACGATCGCTTGCAAGATAATATATTGAGCTCATTGGCTTGGATTCAAAAGATTAGTAGTGCGATTCGCCTTGAAAGTTTTGAGATGTTTGGGCAAAAAATCTGTCATTCGAGTGGTGAAGAATATTCAACTGAAATGTTGTTGCGCTATAAAGAAGGGGAAGGCAGCTATATCTCACCAGATAAATTCCTGGATTACGCCAGAAAGGCGCGCTTGTATGATCCAATTAGTCAGATTGTGATTCGTAAGGTCTTTGCTTATTGTGCGAATACACAGAATAGAGTGTCCATTAACATCGAGCGGAACGATATCTACAACGATGTTACTTGTCAGCTGATATTTGCTTTGTTGGAAAAGACAGGTTTAGGTCCTTTAATTACTTTCGAGCTAGTCGAGTCTCAAAGTTTAGATATGGATAGCTTATTGTTTCTTCGTTTTGTGGAAGATTTAAAAAAGTATGGCTGTCTAATCGCCATTGATGATTTCGGTAGTGGTTATTCTAACTTCGATTACTTGACTAAGATTCCGGTTGATATCCTTAAAATTGACGGCTCTTTAATTAAGGATATTTGCGAGAATGAAAAGCACCTGGCCGTTGTCGGCTCTATCGTGTCGATTGCTCATACTATTGGGCTTAAGGTCACAGCTGAGTTTGTGGAAAACCAAATTATTAGTGAACAGCTTTGTGATATGGGGGTAGATTACCAGCAAGGGTATTATTTTGATAAACCTAAACTAGTAGCCTGCTAGAGCTTATCGATATACCCATATGTGGCTCTTGTTACATTACAGATAGAATATCTAGTGCAATCAAACTCTAAATGTCTGCTCAAATTTCAACCATTATAAATACCACCAATACCAGGCTATTTGCGAATTATTATCAAATTTCCTACTTCATCCATAACCAATCATGTACAATCCTGCGCCGTTAACCCAGTGATAATCACTGGTTAACCACAAGCAAAGAGAAGTAGGAAGAGAGCAGGATGACAGCTTTTGTACGTAACGCGGCCCTTTATGGCAGCGTATTAAGTGTTGCTGCACTAAGCAGCAGCTTAAGCTTGGCCGCCCAGAATGTCGCTGAAAAAGCCAATAGCGAAGCCAACAAGCAAGACAACTCAAAACTAGAGCAAGTGATTGTGCAGGGCGTAATGACCGCCAACAATCAACCAGTGGGCACCTATAGCTCACCGATATCCAATTTAGAATACGATCCGCGTATTGATTTGCAATCGCGCAATATGGCCGAGGCCCAGGCCGATGTCACCATTCGTGGCGGCATCTTTGAAAGCACCGGCTTTCGCATCGGCAGCGCCACCTTGATTGACCCGCAAACCGGTCACTATTTTGCCGAGATTCCCATTGCCCCAGAAATGCTGAGCAAACCCGATGTCTTAACCGGTGCCGATAACGCCCTATATGGCGTAAACAGCTCCGTAGGCAGCATCTCTTACGCCTGGTTGCCAGTGCGTGCTGGTGGCAGCGTATCGGCTGCAGCAGGAAACAATGCCTTAAATGTACAGCGCGTACACAGCGCTATGACAACCGAGCTGGATTCGGCTGAAGATTGGACCTTGGGCTTAGAAGCGGAATACTCCCGCTCAGAAAGCGATGGCAGCATCGAGCACGGCGATCACGATTATGATCGCGCATCGGGTCGCGTTCAGTTATTGGGTGATGATTCCCAAACCGATTTATTTTTTGGTTATCAAAGTAAATTCTTTGGTTGGCCAAATATGTACACCCCATTTGGCGTAAATGAAACCGAAGATTTAGAAACAAAATTGTTGATGTTTAATCATCAGCAAAACTATGGCAGTGCAGCAAATGGCCAACAGAACAGCTTTGAAGTTTCGGCTTATTATCGCCGTAATAGCGATCATTATATTTTCTCACGCGAGCGACCAACGGCTTTCCAGGCTTTTCATAAAACCGCAGTAAAAGCATTGGCCGTATCGGGTCGTCATGGTTTGGATGAGGCCTTAGCCCTAAATTATTCGGCGCAGTTTACGGCAGATTCCATCGATTCCACCACGCTTGAGCAAAACTTCACCTCGCGCCGTTATATGAAGTTAAGTGTATTGCCTGAATATCAAATTGCCCTGCAAGATGATCAGCAATTAAAACTGCGTTTGGGGGCAGCCTTTGATAAAACCAATCGTGATGAATCCCAGGTTTCGGCCATTGCGGATATTCACTGGTTAATTAATCACAGCGATGCCAGCTCTGAGACCTTCTATTTATCCTATGCCGAAGCTAGCCAAGTGGTTGGTTACACCGCTATTGGTGGCAGCGAAACCGGTGGCTTGTTCCGCAGTAACCATGACCTTGGCCGTGAAAGAACCAAAAACCTAGAGTTGGGTATGGTGCTAGATCGCCTAAGCTGGAGCCTAGATGCAGCGCTATTTTATCGTTGGGATAATGAGCTGACCGATTGGACTTATAGCTTTGATAGCACATCGGCACGCTCGGCCAATCCGGTGGATATTGAAACTTTGGGTATCGAGCTTATCGCGACCAAGCGTTTTGATACGGCCGATATTGTAGCCAGTTATACTCATCTGAATAAATCGGAAGACTATGCTATGACTGGAGGCAGCGCCGATGTGGATGCCAGCTTCTACGCCTTAAACTACCCAGATCACCGCTTTACCCTAGCGGCCATTTGGCGCCCAGTGGATGGCATCGAGCTGCGTATCGATAATGAATGGCGCCAGCAGCAGGAAAACGCTCTGCGCAATGGCGATGACGATGCCTTCTTCACCCATCTAACCGCCAGCTACTTCCCCGAGCAGTTAGAAGGCTTAGAGGTGAAATTTGCCGTGGATAATCTGTGGGATGAATCCTTTGAAGAAGTGCCAGGCACACCGGGCCGTGGCGATCAGTACTCTCTTGGTGTGACTTATCGTTGGTAAGTTTATATAGCTGATGACAGCGTGAGCTAAAGGCGAAGTTGTTGTCTTAAGCTCACGTTTTTGCTTTTTTGGATTCTTTTTTCTTTTTTCTTTTTTCTTTTGTCTATGGCTCAGCCATGGCTGCGAAAGCACTTTAACTATCAACAGTAGATTTTAGAAAACTCTCTATGCACTATCTTGCTATCACCTCTCTGATTTGGGCTTTTTCCTTCGGTTTAATAGGCAATGCCTTAAAAGGTATTGACCCATTGCAGGTAGCGGATGTGCGCTTAATGTTGGCGCTGTTGGTGTTTTTACCCTTTTTAAAATGGCAGCAAACTGATAGGCAAGAAAAGTGGCAGCTTATTGCCATCGGCGCCATTCAATATGGTGTGATGTATACCTGCTTGCTGTCTTCGTTTCGCTATTTGCCTTCTCATTTGGTGGCGCTGTTTACAGTACTAACCCCGCTGTATATTGTGATTATCGATAGCCTGCGTAAGCGTTACTTTTCGATCGACTATATATTGGCGGCGGCTTTATCGGTGGCCGGTGCGGCGGTGATTAAAGCGCAAAATACCGAAGGTGCCGATATTTGGCTGGGCTTTGCGCTGATACAAATAGCCAATCTAGCTTTTGCCTTTGGACAGGTGGCTTATCGCGATTGGAAGCAGGCTCGCCCAGAGCTAGCGCATAGTGCAGTTTTTGCTTGGCTGTATTTGGGAGGGGCTTTATTTACCGCCTTTGCGGCTGCTCTTATCTCTGGCAAGGGGCCAATTCCCCTTGAGGCGAATGCGCAGCAGTGGGCGGTATTGCTCTACTTGGGCCTAGTGGCTTCGGGCCTTGGCTTTTTTATGTGGAACAAGGGCGCTACTTTAACGACTACCGGCATATTGGCAGCCTTTAACAATGCCGTAGTGCCGCTGGCTATGTTTGCTTCGCTGTTTATTTTTGCCGAAGCAAAAGGCGGCACGGTAGAAGAGCTAACACGCTTGGGCTTGGGGGCGGTTTTGATTGGCTTTGCTTTGTTGTTGGGGCGTCGTAGGGCGAGCTAACTAAATCTATATTCGTGCTCTTTGATCAGTGTTCTTTGATCAGTGTTCTTTGATCAGTGTTCTTTGATTAATGTTCTTTAAAGCGCGATAAATAGTTCTTCAAACTGATCTCATCAGAAGCCTCAAAATGAGCATTGGCGCCGGCCAGCTTTTGTATTCTATCGATACGAAAGCTGCGGTAATCGTCGCGTAGCTCACACCAGCTCACTAGCGTCCAAACCTTGCCCCAGTAAACTAGGCCCAAGGGCCAAATGGTGCGTTCGCTGGTAGCTTGTTTTTCATCTTGATAATGAATGTCCAGCTTCTCGCGCTGCTTGATGGCTTGGCGTAGCTCTTGGCTGTATTGGGTGCTATTGCCCTGTTCAAAATCCGGTACGATCAGGGTTTCTTCAGCAATGCTGTGTAAATAATGCTGGCGATCGGGCAGGATGGCTTTGATCTTATCTAATGCTTGATCGGCTGACTCTGCCAGCCCACTATCGCCCCAAGCCTGTACCATGCGCACGCCCAGAATAAGGGCTTCTAGCTCTGATTCATTAAACATAAGCGGTGCCAATGTGCTGCCCGCCTGCAACATATAGCCAACCCCAGCTTCACCGCTGATAGGCACGCCTGAGAGCTCGAGCGCCTGTATATCGCGATAAATCGTGCGCTCTGACACATTCAGTTTTTCGGCCAAAGAGGCGGCGGTAATAGCGCGTCTTCGGCTTTGTAAAAGGGTCAGCAGTTTTAGCAGGCGTTCGGCTTTATTCATGGTTTGGGCTAATGTTTACAGGCCTTGTTATCTAGCTATCCAGTTATTGTCGATATAGAAGAGTCGCTTATACTTAAGCGGATTCGGCTAGCGACATAATTTCACTACAGGCCTGCATATGGCGCACGCGCACCGTGTCAGTATCAATATGGGCCATCATATCTTGGCAGAGTGTATTTTGCATAAAATTTTCACTGGCTTGCTGGGCTGCTTCTAGGTTTTTCCAATACACAATATCGTGCCAAAGGCCGTCTTCATCGCAGCTTAAGGAGCGATAAATAAAACCTGCCTGGGCGTGTAAAAAAGCCTCCATGGCATTGGCGGTGCTGCTCATGGCATCGCTGCCAACGCCTTCTTTGCAACGAAAAGTCACTAATTCAATCACAGAATTTTGCATGCTATCTCCAGTTTTTTGAGGGTAGAAGAAAGGGCAGTGCCCGAGTAGAGATAATAAGCTGGTGGTGCTGACAAGCTCTGTCAGTAGCACGTTACAGGAGTTGCAGGATGGCCCGTGAATGAGCAGCAGAGCTGCCGGAGCGGATTTAAGTGGCGGGTTGGGGCAACGGCTAACCGTCCGCTGCCATTACTTGTTGCTCAATGCTGTCACCAATAACACAGTTACGGCCCGATTCCTTGGCCTTATAAAGCGCTTCATCGGCTACTTTTAGCTGGGCATCGATGCTATCCATATAGATATTGGAGATGCCAGTACTAAAGCTGATGGTTAGGGTATTGTTGTCAATTTCGATGGGGCTATGGGAAATAATTTCCCGCACTTTATCCATCAAGGTGCAAGCTTGTTGGTTATTTAATCCGGGCATTAATACGAAAAATTCTTCACCGCCAGCACGAGCCACGATAAAACGCTCAAGGGCTTCATTAAGTGCTTTAGAGAAAAACTTTAATACGCCATCACCTACATCGTGGCCATAGGTATCGTTAATTTTTTTGAAAAAATCGATGTCTAGCACGGCAACGGCGAGGGGAGTGTTTTCTGTCTTAGCTTGTTTGTGAACACAGCTGGCATTGGTGAAAAAATAACGTCGATTATAGGCGCCAGTTAGGAAGTCGCGGTTGGCAGTATTGCGAGCCTGCTCTAAGTGCTCCATGGCTTCGATATTGTGCATTACCCGGCACTGAAACTCTTCACGATTAAATGGTTTATGCAAAAAATCGTTAGCACCGTTTTTAATAAACTTAGCCGATAGGGCTTCCTCGCCTTCACCTGATAAACCAATAATGACTAAATCAGATTTCTCATATTTATTGCGTAGGTTTCGCACTAGTTGTACACCATCCATATTGGGCATATGGTAATCGGTGATTAGCATTTTTATGTCGGGCTGCTGCATTAGAATATCGATAGCGTCTTGACCATCGACGGCGGTGTAAACTTCAAATAAGTACAGTTTGAGTAGATCGCTAATGTAGCGACGAGAAGTCGATGAATCCTCTGCGACCAACACTTTAACTTGTTGGTTGCGCCAAATGCGGTTCAATAGCCCAATGGCATAGCGATAAGAAAAGCGGCCCTCTTTAGTAACGTAGTCGATAATACCCTTACTAAATAAGTGTTTTCTTCGCTCTTCGTCGAAACTGGAAGTTAGTACTATAGTGGGGATTTTTTTGTCGAGAGTGTAGTCGACGACTTCGCCATCTTCGGCATCGGGTAGGTGAAGGTCAACCAGAGCGGCGAAAATTTGATCACCTTCGCGCTCAACAATCTCTTTAGCCTCGCCATAACTTTTCGCATATAGGCCAATAAAATCGGATTCTAAGTTTACGAAGTAGCGCAACACTTTCATTACGGTGTGGCTATCTTCGATAATTAGAATTTTCTTCATTGTTATTCTCTGCTGCTACACCCTTCCTTGCTATTTATATCCCTAGTGACCACCGTCCATTGGTTGACCACGCAATATTACGCTAATAATTTATTCGGCCTAAGCTGCGAATTCTATAGCGCTAAATGATGTTTTCAGTATAGTTGAAGAGAAAAAAATGCGTAGCCGGAATGGCAAAGAGAATGGCCCTTTTTTATGTGAGGTCTAAATCGCGCGGAAGCTACTGTAGATGAGGCAATTAGCGCCCAGGCATGGACCTGGACGCCAATAAATTACTGTTCTAATTCTTGCTCGGCAAATTCGCCGTCGAACAGTGGACTGGATAGATAGCGCTCGCCAGAATCTGGCAAAATGGCCACAATAACTTTACCGATATTTTCGGGTTTTTCAGCTTGGCGAAGTGCTGCGGTTAATGCCGCACCACAAGAAATTCCGGCCAAAATACCTTCTTCTTTCATCAATCGATGAGCGTTCGCCATAGCTTCTTCATTGCTTACGGTTTCCACCTCATCAATCAAATCAAGATCTAAGTTACCCGGAATAAAGCCTGCACCAATTCCCTGGATTTTATGTGGGGAAGGGGTCGGGTCTTGACCTGCCATGGTTTGGCTAATAACAGGTGAACCTTCGGGCTCAACAGCAACCGTTGTAATGGCTTTCCCGGCCGTTTTTTTGATGTAGCGGCTGATACCGCTGATGGTGCCGCCTGTACCTACGCCAGCGCACAGAATATCTACTTTGCCGTAGGTATCTTTCCAGATCTCTGGGCCAGTGGTCTTCTCATGAATTAAGGGGTTAGCCGGATTTTCAAACTGCTGAGGCATCCAGGTATTAGCAGGATCATTACGGCAAATCTCTTCGGCCTTGGCGATGGCACCTTTCATGCCCTCTGCACCCGGAGTAAGCACTAGGTTTGCCCCCAGCGCCTTGATCAGCTTGCGGCGCTCTAGGCTCATGGTATCTGGCATGGTAAGTGTCAGAGAATAGCCTCGAGCGGCACAGACAAAGGCAAGTGCGATGCCGGTATTACCACTTGTGGGTTCTACTACCGTGGTGTTGGGTTTTAAAATGCCGGCTTCTTCGGCGGCCCAGATCATGCTCGAGCCAATACGGCATTTAACAGATGCAGCTGGATTACGGGATTCGAGTTTTACGTACACCTCTTTATCGGTAATGCGATTTAAGCGAACCAAGGGGGTGTTGCCGATGGTTTTGGAGTTATCGCTGAAGATATCTTGCATGGTTTTGCCCTTTGCTAGACCCAAGTTTTGGACTTCTTTATCGCAGAAGCACTAAGACTTAACGGTTAATTTCAATAGTTTTATTCAATCCAATTTCATGGTGGGGTGCAAGCGAAAACCCCCATTTATTAACCATAGCGCATTCATGCAATCTATTCCCATAATAATTAAAGATAATATTGGGCTGGTTTTTAATTTCAATTCCCTATTTGTGTCTGGGCGCGAAGTCTTTAATACTCTTAATCGAGCCCTACAAGAATAATAGAAACATTAAGGAGTGCTGTATGGCCATTTTGGAACATACTCTTGGTATTCTGCTTCACCCGGATAGCGAATGGAAAGCCATTCGTAATGAACGTCACTCATTTGCACAGGTATTTCTCAGTCACGTGCCGATTCTGGCACTTATTCCATGTGTTTCCATGTTTTATGGTGTCACTCAGGTTGGTTGGAGCATCGGCGATGGGAGTGCCGTTAAGCTTACCACCGAGAGCGCCCTCTGGTTATGTGTTTTAACCTATGTCGCCATGCTCGCTGGGGTTCTAGTGTTGGGCGAGTTTATTAATTGGATGTCGAAAACATATGGTGTATCAGATGATGCTGATCGCCGTCACTATGAAGGCACTGCTTTAGCGGTTTATATTACCACCCCGGTATTTTTAGCAGGTATTGTGGGCTTATACCCAGATCCGGTGATCTACTCGGTGGTTCACATTCTGGCAGGCGCCTATGCGGTTTACCTAGTCTATGAAGGTATTCCGATTTTGATGAATATCGATAAAGATCGCGCCTTTATGTACGCCTCTTCGGTGGTTACCGTGGGCCTAGTGATGCTAGTAATGGTACGAGTGGGTTCGGTTATTTTGTGGAGTATGGGGGTCGGCCCCGTATACGCTGACTGATCTCAGTGAAAAATGGTTATTTTGAGGGCGGTTTTTACCGCCCTTTTTTGTGCCTGCAAGGCTAGCGGTGCAGGCTTATCATTCTTTCGGGGAATGTTTTCTCTTAAAGCGATAGTAAGAAGTGATGTCGCTAAAGCCCAGTAGGCTGCTTATTTCGCTTGGGCTAAGCTCGCTTTGGCTTAATTGCTGAAGGCGCCTTATACGTTCTTCTTCTAATAACTCACTAAAACTGCAAGATTCTTCTTTTAAACGACGATAAAGAGACGAGCGGCTGAGCTGTAGTTTTTGGCAAGCGCGCTCAATATGACAGAACTCTTGTAGATCACCTTGCAATAAGATTTGCAGCGCTTGCTTCCAGCTGTGCTCTGTTTTTGAGACAGAGAGTTGCTCAGCTTGTTTGGCTATTAGTGTTTTAAGATAAGGGTTGGCACTTTGGATCTTCTGCTGAAAAGTCGATTTATCAAGATACAGTGCATTTTCACTCTGGGAAAAAACAATATTGGAGCCAAATACGCGGTGGTAAGCCTCACAGCTTTTTTGGCTGCTAGGTTTTGGCCGTTGCAGGCACAGCTTTTGTAACCTCAAAACTGTACCTGTGTAATAGCTGCCCCAGGCCATCATAGCGGCAAGGCTTCGGTCTATGGCTATTGAGGGGTAGTCAGCATCTAAAAACTGGCAGCTAAGCTTAATGCCATGCTCGGTGTTTTCTTTTTGCCACAGCTCATTGGGGTTGAGTAAATGAATATGCTGGCTAAAAACCTCAAAGGCATCGGCCAAGCTTTCACACTGGGCCAGCCAATTGGCAAGAATACCTTTGGCTGCTGGGTTTACCTTGCTGCCAATAGCAAGACCAAGATCAGCTTGTTCGCTATTTTTCTCGGCCCACTGCCACAGCTGTTTGATTAATTGCTCGTCGAGCCGCTGTTCTTGAATACTATCTTGCTGCTGCCACTGCTTGTATACCGCCATAAATTCTGGCCCAAGCTCTATTAACTCCTCTGACGTTAGGCCGGCTCGCTGTATTAACTCATTGGCAAGATCAATCACGGCAATGGCTGAGGCTGTGATGCAAGGGTTCGGTTTATGCTTGGCTGAGGTCATAAATGTTCATCATAAAGCTTAAAGACTAATGGTGACACCAAATGCCAGTGTACTGCAACCAATCGCAATAGCGCCTTAAGGGCCTGGAGCTTACTCTTCGTTTATCCAAGAAAAGCAAAAAAATTTACGTTAGCGATGACTGTCAGTTGAGGTTGCTCATGTTTGAACAAGATGCCATAAATAGTGAAGCCCAGCTTAGAAAAATTATTCCAAATTATCCATCCGTGATGGAAAAACGAATAAAAACCGAGTTGGATGCCGTAAGTTTAGAAATTATTGAACACAGCAGTTTACTGGCACTGGCTTATTCACCAAAAGATAATCAAACAAGTGAAACAGCCCTCGGGGGTAATGATAAGGGCATAAATATTATTTCAGCCAATAAGTTAGAGCTGCTGGGCAATAAGCAAATTGCCATCACACTCGATGAAAGTTATGGGCTTTCTGGCAAGCCGCTACGACTGAGTCTTTATTTTTTAATCGCAGGTGTTGGCCATGGCCTGCGAATTAATGGGGGTGCCCGAAAGCAGGGTGGCCGCTATGTATTGGATATCGATTATCTTTATTTGCATTGTGCAAGGGCGGCGGCAAGGGCCGAGCTTTGGTCGCAGCTAGCCGAGGTTGCTCCATGTTCTGCAGCTAAAGAGCAGGAACCTTCGATTAGTGAAAGCCTAGGAAAAGCTAGCTATGCACTGTTAAAAACGTCTTCCGCTCAGGGTAAGCTAGAGCTGTCGCCTCGTGGTGATAAACCCGGCTTTATTCAACGTTTGGATGATAATACCTTATTTGTTCCCGAACGGCCGGGCAATAAGGTGGCGGTCAGTTTGCGTAATGTATTGAGTAATCCCCAAATGCAACTGCTGATTATTATTCCCGGCTGCGATCGCTTGTTGAGAGTTAGTGCAGAAGCTGAAATTTCTACCGCGCCTAGTTTATTGAAAAACAGTAGTGTGAACTCTAAGCCCGCGAAGCTTGGTTTATTACTCAGGCATTGTACATATGAATGGGTTTATAGCGCAGACCTCAAAACGCTTAAGGCAAAATCATGCAGCGAGGGTATGCCTAAACCACAGCTGCGAAGCTTTGCAAAAGCCTTTAATGAGCATATCAGTGGTACTGGTTTAAAAGCGAAGCTAACAGAAGTTGTAGTAGCGGGGGTGATTAAAAAGGATATGCGCTCTCTTTATTGAAAACGCAATTGAAAGCGCACTTTTGATCTGGATCGAATTTTGGGATTACTGGCTGCGAACGCGGCTTACGGCATCTTGCCAGCCTTGATAGCGGCGATCGCGCTCGTGCTTGCTAAGCTGAGCTTCAAAGCGCTTATCAAGCTGCCATAAATTAGCGATGCTTTCGCTAGATTCCAAAACGCCGGCTTGCAGGGCGACAAGGTAGGCGGCACCTAGGGCGGTGGTTTCAACACAGCTTGGACGATCGATGGTTGCGCCCAAGATATCCGCCAACTTTTGCAGCACCCAATTGTTTTTGGTCATGCCGCCATCCACGCGAATATTAACCGGCCTTTGGCCATCGGCTTCCATAGCCTTTTGTAAATCTTTGGTTTGGTAGCACACCGATTCTAAGCCGGCGGTGACCAGCTCTTTAATGCCGGTGTCGCGTGTTAAACCAAATAAGGCACCGCGTGCTTCTGGGTCCCAATAGGGCGCACCTAGGCCGGTAAAAGCAGGCACTAAATACACGCCGTGGTCGCTATCAGTTTGTTTGGCTAGGGCTTCGGTTTCGGCGGCATCACTAATTAAGTGCAGGCCGTCACGTAGCCACTGAATGGCGGCACCGGCAATAAAAATACTGCCTTCCAAGGCGTAATGGGTTTTGCCTTGTAAGCGATACGCTACTGTTGTTAATAGCCGGTTGTTGGAATTCAAAGCCTGCTCGCCAGTGTTGAGCATAAAAAAACAGCCAGTGCCGTAGGTGCTTTTGGCCATGCCAGGTTCAAAACAGGCCTGGCCAATTAAGGCGGCTTGTTGATCGCCAGCAATACCTAGGATCGGTAGTTCTTGCCCAAACAATTCGCTGGCGCTGTGGCCATAATCGGCGGCGCAATCTTTCACTTTGGGTAATAGGCTAGGGGGGATGTCAAACAGTGTTAATAGCTCTTCATCCCAGCATTGTTCATGAATATTAAACAGCATAGTGCGCGAAGCATTGGTCGCATCGGTGGAATGCTCTTTACCATTGCTCAGCTTCCACAATAAAAAACTATCGACTGTACCAAAGGCCAGCTCGCCGGCTTCGGCTTTGGATCGTGCGCCAGGAATACTGTCTAGCAGCCAGCGAATTTTACTGGCCGAAAAATAAGGGTCTAACAATAAGCCGGTTTTTTCTTGGATGCTTTGCTCATGGCCTTGGCTGCGAAGCTGTTGGCAATAATCACTGGTACGACGATCTTGCCAAACGATGGCGTTGGCAATGGGCTCGCCAGTAGCGCGATCCCAAATGATCGTGGTTTCGCGCTGATTGGTGATGCCAATCCCTAAAATCTCATCGCTGCTAATGCCTGCATTTTTGATGGCCGCATGACAGCTGCGTAAGGTGCTTTGCCAAATATCATCGGCATTGTGCTCGACCCAACCGTTATTGGGGTAGTGTTGAGTGAACTCTTCTTGGCCGGTGGCGATAGCCTCGCCTTGGCTACTAAACACAATGGCACGAGACGATGTCGTGCCTTGGTCTATGGATAAAATATAGTTTTTCACGCGCTGTTCCTTATTATTGTTTTAGCTTTTGCTCTGCAATATCGCCTTAAGCTACCGGTCTGAGTAAATAGTTTTAAACCAGCTTCTGTCCTTGTAATAGTGGCGGGATAGGGCAATCTAAACTGTCGGCAATGGCACGGAATAGTTCGGCTTCAGTGGCAGTGACTTCACCGTCATGATTAATACTGGCAGCCATGGCTTTTAGTAGGCGTGGTTTATCCAGTGGACGTAAGAGGTTTAGCTGCTCTAGCGCTTTATCCAGCATTTGTAGATTAATCTGGCTTTCTGGCAATAGGCCAACTGCGGCGATATCGAGCTCTTTAGCGGCGGCGGCATAGGCGCGCAGCGCTTCGTTTTCGTCTTCATGGCCAGCGCGTGCCATAACGCTTATCAGTAGTTGGCTGGCAGCTTGGGTTTGCTTGAGTTTATAGCGGCTTAAAATATCACGCTGTGGCTCCAAACCATGACAAACAATGCGATATAAGGCCCATTCAAAAATATCCACATGCTTATCGGCGCGAATCAAGATAATCATATTGCGCTTAAAGATTTGATACTGCTGTGGTGATTGCTGCTTTAGCGCTGGCAAACACAGGTCAAGAATCGGTAGGTGTAATTTGCGATCAAGTCTTGGCAGCTCCGTTAGAATTTTCTCTAAGGCTTTAAAGCTAGCTGGGTGAGCCTTCTCTTTTAACTGCTTTAACTGCGCCGCCTGTACCTGCTCATCGGCGTCTAACAATAAACCGTAAACCAAAGCGCGCGCCGAAAAAGGCTCATGAGCCGCTTCGCGAATAGAATCCGGAATTTCTGCTAGGGTAGTTTGAGCCGCTTCAACATGCTCTTCTGAAAGCACACCGATGCAATCCATAGCGCTGGCTTGTTGACTGCTACTCTCTTGCGTTTTGCTTTGAGCAGCCTGAGCGCTTGCTCGGCCTTGTTCGTTAATCGCTGCGCCAACCGCTACGGCGGCGCCAAGCATGGCCTTGCGCTTATCTTCGCGATCGCTACTGGAATCGTCTTCTTGCTGGCTACCGTAGCCGTAATTTAATTTGGGTAAACTGCCATCCCAATTGGGCTCAATACGGCGGATGCGCTCTTCTAAGGGTGGGTGGGTCGCCATCATGCTGCCAAAGGCCATCTTTACGCCTTGGCCAAAAAACATATGGCTAAATTCAGGTGCGTGTTCATTTTGCAGCATGGAGCCTTGGCTATGCGCGGCAATTTTTTTCAACGCGCCTGAGATACCAAAAGGGTTACGGGTATACTGCACTGCAGAGGAATCAGCAAGGTATTCGCGCTGACGGCTAACCGCTGACTTAATTAAGTTACCAAAAAAAGTACCTGAGTAGCCAATAACCATTAAGCCCAAGCCGAGTGCTAACAAAGGCATGCCATTATTGCGTCGATCGCCACCGCTAAAAGCGGCGCTGCGCATAAGATAATAACCGGCAATACCGAGCAATAAAATGCCATGCAATATGCCGACTAAGCGAATATTTAAGCGCATATCACCGTGTAAGATATGGCTGAACTCGTGTGCGATTACGCCTTGTAGCTCTTCGCGGTTTAATAATTTAATGCAGCCACGAGTAATGCCAATAACCGCATCTTGCCCTTTATAGCCAGCGGCAAAGGCATTGATGCTGTCATCTTCAATTAAATACACTGGGGGTACGGCAGTGCCGCCAGCGAGTGCCATTTCTTCAACAACATTCAAAACTCTACGCTCATCGGCATCGCGGGTTTGAATATTGAGCAAGCGCCCGCCCATGGCCTCGGCGACTACCTTGCCACCAGAGCTGAGTTGGCTGAGTTTATAAAGGCTGCCTAAACTCACCACCGCTAAAACGCCTAGTGCAATACTAATCATCAGCTCGACATCAGCGGTATTTAGCATATGTTGAACAATGCTTTCTTCACCTTGTAACTGACCGTAGTTCAGCAGAAATAGCACCATTACGATGGTAATGGCGATCAGGCTTAATACTGCTAAAAGCAGTAAAAACACCAGCTTCTTGGTGTTGCGACGGGCGCGATCTTGATGTTCAAAAAAGTTCATTGCTCGTATGCTTTTCTCTGGTGAAAGAAAGAGGGGGTATGTCTAGGCCGCGATAACGGCCTAGCAAAAGAAGTGCTTTTAGAAAGAAGCCCTTAAAATGAAACCTTCGGGGCTGCTTGAATTTCAGCGCTGTCTTCAAATTCTAATAAGCTGGCATCTGGGCCGTGACCAAAAGTGGCCGCCAACAATACCGGTGGAAAGGTTTGCTTATAGGTATTGTAAGTGGTTACCGCATCGTTAAAGGCTTGGCGAGCAAAGGCCACTTTGTTTTCGGTGCTGGTTAGCTCTTCAGAAACCTGCATCATATTCTCATTAGCTTTTAGGTCTGGGTAGGCTTCCATCACAACACTTAATTTGCCCAGTGCGCCACTCAGTGCGCCTTCGGCGCCTGCTAGGTTGCCCATAGCAGCTAGATCACCTGGGTTGGCCGATGCAGCCTGCAAGCCACCCATAGCTTCGTTACGGGCTTTGATGACCGCTTCTAGGGTTTCGCTTTCGTGCTTCATATAAGCCTTGGCGGTTTCCACTAGATTGGGGATTAGGTCATAGCGGCGTTTGAGTTGAACTTCGATTTGAGAAAAGCCGTTCTCATAGCGATTTTTATAGCTAACAAGATTGTTATAGAAGCCAATTACATAAAAAATTAGGCCGGCAATAACAACTAAAAAGATGATGGTTGAGATATCCATATTGGGTCCCTATATAAATAAATGGCTAGTAAATCTAATGGCGCCTATGGGCTTACCGTATGCTTATTAGACGAACTAAGTCTGTTAAGGGGGCAATTTCGGCCACAGGCAGTGTTTGAGCTAGAGTCTAGCATTGCTACCTAAGTAGGTGAAATTACAGCTTTATTACCACCATAATTGCCTGAAAAGTAGCCTATTTATGCCCTTTATTGGTCCGGATGTCATCTTGGGCGGTAGTGCATGGGCCTAGGCTTCGCTATAATCCGAGCTCCTTTACGTTAACGTAAAGCAGGTTTGGCCAGTCACGTATAGTTCTTTATTGAGAAAATGACGTCGCTGCCTTGCCAACCCTAGTACGGATTAGGGGCCCTTATGCGGCCATTCTGTCAGCCTAGGTAGCCGGCATTAACAATCAGAAATCATAGCCAGCACCTAGGATGCATCGACATTGCCTGAAAAATAGACACTCGGGGCAATGCTTAACAGAGTTGGAGTCAATAATGTCAGATCCAGTTGTAATTGTAGGTATGTCACGCACCCCAATGGGTGGCATGCAGGGTTCTCTCAGCGCTATGAGTGCTCCAGAACTAGGTGCCAAAGCCATTGCCGGTGCTTTAGCAGACGCTAAAGTGGAAGCGGGTGATGTTAGTGAAGTATTAATGGGCTGTGTACTGCCAGCCGGTTTGGGCCAGGCGCCTGCACGTCAAGCCTCTTTAGGTGCTGGCGTTCCTAATCATGTGCCATGTACCACCGTAAACAAGGTGTGTGGCTCAGGTATGAAAACCCTAATGATGGCCCACGATGCGATCGCTTTAGGTGATGCCGATATCGTAGTCGCAGGCGGTATGGAAAGCATGAGTAATGCGCCATACATTTTGCCTCAAGCGCGTTCTGGTTATCGCTTAGGTGATGGCGAAGTTAAGGACCATATGTTCCTTGATGGTTTGCGTGATGCTTATCAGGGCAACTTGATGGGTGAATTTGCTGAAGCCTGTGCCGGCAAATATACCTTTAGCCGTGAAGAGCAAGACGCTTACGCGATCGAATCTTTACGTCGTGCGAATGCCGCGATTGCCGAAGGTAAGTTTAGCCGTGAGATTACTCCGGTTACTGTTAAAACTCGTCGCAGCGAAAGCGTTGTTGAAATCGATGAGCAGCCAGGCAATGCCAAGCCGGAGAAGATCCCAACTCTGCGTCCGGCTTTCGCAAAAGACGGCACCGTAACAGCCGCTAACGCCAGCTCTATTTCTGATGGTGCGGCCGCTTTGGTTCTTATGCGTCAATCAGAAGCCGAAAAGCGTGGCTTAAAGCCATTAGCCGCTATTCGCGCGCACACTCAAAATGCCCATGAGCCAGAGTGGTTTACCACAGCTCCTGTTGGCGCTATGAAGAAGTTGCTAGAGAAAGCCGGCTGGTCGAAGGACGATGTTGATTTGTTTGAAATTAACGAAGCTTTTGCTGTAGTTGCTATGGCGGCTATGAAAGAGCTAGATCTAGATCACGGTAAAGTGAATGTTCACGGTGGTGCCACTGCTCTAGGTCACCCACTAGGTACCTCGGGTGCTCGCATCGTGGTTACGCTATTGGCGGCTTTGGAAACCTACGGTAAGAGCAAGGGCGTTGCTAGCTTGTGTATCGGTGGTGGCGAAGCAACTGCGATTGCCATTGAGCGTTTGTAAGATTTAGTCTTACGACGATCAAAAAGGCGACCCAAAAGGAGGCGACAATAGTGTCGCCTTTTTTTTGGCTGAAATTTGTCGCAACTAAAAAAAGCAAAACAAAAGCAATGAGATAACAATAATGGTTGAGCAAAGCAGCACACATTACGTGGATAAGGTTGCGCATTGTAAAGATGGCTATCCACTTGCATATCGTCACTACCAGTCAAAGAGCTCTGAACCTGTGAAAGCGATGGTAATAATCGGCAGTGCCCTGGGGGTGTCCCATAATTTCTATCGACGCTTCGCAGAGTATCTTTGTGAGCAGGGCTATGAATGTTTGAGTTTTGATTACCGTGGAACAGGTGAGCAAAGCGAATCGCCAAGCGCCAGTGTGAGTACTGAACATTGGGGTATTTTGGATATCGAAGCTGTCATACAAGAAGCTTTAACTCATGGTCGTACGGTCCACTTTATCGGCCACAGCATCGGTGGGCAGTTGCTTGGCCTAGCGCCATCGGCAAGGAAACTAAGCTCGATCACTTTAGTGGCTGCATCGGCACCTTATTGGAAGCGCTGGCAGGGAACTGGGCGTTTTAAATTATGGTTGTTGAGCTTTGTCCTGATTCCTGTGTTAGCTCGCTTAAAAGAACCTTTCCCTATTGCTGCCTTAGGGCTTGGGAATATTCGCATACCGAGCCGATTTATTGCCCGTTGGGCACAGTGGATGCGCGGTGAAGACTATTTACTAAGCGCAGATTACGGCTTAGATAGAAGCGGCTATGAGGCAATAGAGTGCCCGCTTTGGAGCTTGGGCTTCAGTGACGATGAGCTGGCGCCCGAAAATAATATTCGCTATTTGGCAGACTTTTTCTGCAACAGTCAAAGTACTGTTGATATGCTAGAGCCAGAAGCCCTAGGGCTTAAAAAGCTCGGCCACAATGGTTTGTTTCAAAAGCACAGTCGAGAAGCCTTGTGGCCCAAGATTTCTAACTGGCTAGATGCTAACAGCTAAATATAAAGCTGTTGTGAGAAACCATTTAGGGCGTTTTTAGATCGGAAAATACAATGCTAAAGGCCCCGGCCAAATCCCCCAGCTTGGTGCCTTCTTTAATGGCGCCAGTAATATCGCGGCTGCCTTTGGGGCCTCCATGGCAGCTTAAGCATACCGAGGTATGGTAGATAGGCATCATCCAACGATAGCCAGTGGCGGTATGTTCGCTGTAATTTTCTTCTGCCTGCCAGTTGGCCTGGCGAAACTTATCACTGAATACCAAACTTTCCCAGCTGTCGGCCGCATTGGCTTGGCTGCGCAATAAATCATTGGGTGCAGTAAATTTAAAATTCCAGCGTGATGAGCGACTGGAAAATTCTCTGGCCACCATACGTACAAAAATTGCCGTAATGAAGCCCTTAAAACCTAAACCTTTGCGGTTTATAACTGGCGCCATCTTTTGCATGATGCTATTGGTTGCTTGAAACAAATCTAATTGAGCCGACAATAAGTCTGGATTGCTCGATAAGACAAAGTCCTTACCCGTTAATTCTCGATACTCTTTTTTTGCATGCTCAACCATTTTGGCCCCAGTTAAGCCTTTGTCTCCAATCTCTGGGTCGTTGATATGTCCTTGCAGTTTAAAAATACTCACCTTAAATGCCATAAATAAATCGGCAAACTCTTTGGCCATAGCGGCCTTTTGCTCGGAGGAATAGTCCGTAGCGTGGCTGTTGATAGCTGTGCTCGCTAAGATCAGTAAACTGATTGTCATGACAGTTTTTATAATTCTCATTGTTTTGTCTATTCTGTCGGTTGTGTGGGCGAATTGGTCAATCTTTAACTAAAGTATAAGACAGGAGTTGTCTAAATAAAGCAGAGGGTGGAGATTGTAATAATCTTCACGATGAGTGGTAAATATGACTAATTTACACGGTGGCGTAAGCCTAAAGAGTAAGGTCTATGCTTTGGTGTCCTTGCTGATTCTTATCATGGTGACAACGGTAAGTTTGATTTATTTTAAGGTTATGTCGAGTTCTGGACAGCTGGACAATTTATTAGTATCAAACAGTGAAATCCGAAAAATATCCGAGCTTAGGTTTCAAGTAGAGGAATTAAAATATTGGTTAAGCAATTATTCAAGAACTTATCTTTCTGAGTCGAAACATAAATCTGAATCGCGACGCCAGGCTATTGAAGAAAGCTTGATTGGCCTGCAAGATCGGTATCCGGAGTTTGCCCGAGAAACGAAGGCCAATATTGACGACTATTACGGACATATGGTTGAGGCGACTGACTTTTATATTCAAGATTTGCTGTTGTTGGGCAATAGTCGTATTAGGCAAGCTTTTGAGGTTTCCGAGCAGCTCAATCTACAGATTGATAATATGTATTTCTCTGTTGTTGATAGAGTGGATAGCTCGACGGCAGCCGCAAAATCAGACAATGTCTTTATCATGTCGTTTATCCCCATTGCTCTTATTTTATCTACTGTCATTGCCAGTCTTATTGCCTATTTATTCGCCTCGCACCTGACCAATCCAATAGACTATTTATGCCGAAGAATCGAAGAGATAAGAGAAAACTTTGATCTCTCCCATAGAATTGATAAGGATTGTCAGCACCAAGAGCTAAATAAAATGGCTATGGCCTTTAATGATCTTTTTGAAGAGCTTCGATCTATTCAAGGAGAGTTGGTCGAATCGGCGAAGATGGCTGCCCTAGGGCAGCTAGTGGCTGGTGTGGCGCATGAGCTTAATACTCCTATAGGAGTATGCATCACCGCTAACTCAACTTTGAAAGAAAACACTGACAAGGTTAATAAGAAATTAGAGCAGGAAAGCTTGTCTCTCGAGGATTTGCAAAAATATATTGCCCGCAGCGATAATTTGAGTAGCTTATTGAAGCGGAATCTAGAGCGCAGTGCTAATCTGGTGGCGAGCTTTAAGGAAGTGGCAGTAGAACAAAATAGAAATGAAGTGAGAGAGTTCGATTTACACGCAGCGCTTTGGGATATCATTACCTCCTTCGACCATCAATTGAACGAGCATCATGTCGACATTACCTTAAACTGCCCCGAAGACATCACCTTAAAAAGCGATCTAGGGGGGCTGTACTCAATTATTACCAATCTACTGCTAAATACTATAAATCATGCCTTTAAAGACAAAGAGGCAGGTTGTATCGTTTTGGATGTTGAGTCGGCTGATCGGGATAAAGTGAAATTTACTTTCAGTGATGATGGCCGTGGCATGGGCGAGGATGAATTGTCACAGATTTTTACACCATTCTATACAACGACTCAGAATTCTGGGGGAACTGGGCTTGGTCTTTCCATTGTTTATAACACGGTTTCCAAAATGAAAGGCGATATTAGTTGCGAAAGCACAGTAGGGGTTGGGACGTCTTTTCACTTCGAGGTGGAGAACCAAGAGCTAGCCGAAGCTAGCTAATCGTTTTTAATGTTTCATGCTGTTTGATTTGGGCTTTCGATTGTTACTCTGAATCCTGGACGGTAACTACGGCATCCATGGTGATACCAATTAGCACGATAAAATAGCTTAGAATCTTTAAACTGTGGGCAATATTAAAGTGGTTATCAAAAAGTTGTTCTGAGCCGAAAGCCATATGCAACTGTGTCGCGATGTTGGGAATGACACTGAGAATCAAGGCGTAGCGAAATACGCTTTCCTTAGCATTGTGCCAGCTCCAAAATAGAATTCCACTGATAGAGAATAGTAGCAGCGGCAGTACGTCAAATGGTCGGCTGATCAATCCTTCAGTAAATGTGGTTTTGGGTAGGTTCGAGCTCATGGCCGCTGAGTTTACTACGACATAAGCTATCAAAATGAAAACTAAAATGATGGCGATAAGGAATGCACTGTGCTTCCAATGCTGCCCTTCAGTGGGTTTCTTAAGGCTTAATAGCCATATGCATAAAATGCTACCCACTAGAATAATTGCACCGTTGAACATACGGGATAGTGCCCAGGTGAAAGGGATAAAATCGCTGTTTTCGGCCTTGGCTTCAATGATTCTCATTGCAGCTAGTGTGTGAAAAGCATCGGTAAAACCGGCGCACAGCAGGGCCGTGCCGATAATGGGGATGGTGATATCTTTGTGAAAGTGGTAATGCAGCAAACTGATGATCATCACTAGCAGAGCGATGGTAACGGCACTCCACTCCAATAGAGCGTGAACTAGGCCGCCTCGTAATGACAAGAAGCTTTTTTCTATATCGGCCAATTCGTTGTCCTGAGATTGAATGCCGGGGGTTGCGAAGTCGATCCCGAGAATAGATGCCAAAAAGGGCAAAAAGCAAACGGCGAAAACCGCAGTAAATAACATTCCTTTGACGTTTTTTGTGTCCTGTTTAGACATATTTTACACCCAAATTGTTGCTTATATTTTCAGTGTAGATGTTCCTGTCGCGGGCGCCAGTCAAGGCGTAGGCAAAGTGGTTAACTTGGAATTTTGATCTGCGGTTTTAGCTTTAGCGATTAAAGTCTGGGGGGGGTATTGCTATTGCGATGAGCAGCCCTGCGAATGGATAAACAAGCAGTCAGGCGAGGGGGCTGAGCTAAAAGTGAGGCACGCAGCGATCTAAAGGTTTGTTTTAGATCGCTGTGAAATAAAATCTAAGGACGTTTTGATATCGCATCTAATGCGGCAACTCGATAGGCTTCGGCCAGAGTCGGGAAGTTGAAAATACTGTCTACCATCGCATCAACTTCCATCTCATTCACGATGGCCATCATACCGATGTGGACGAGTTCGGTAGCACCTTCGCCAACAATCATAGTGCCGACAATTTTTTCGCCTTTGTCGTCACAGATCAGCTTCAGCATACCGTGGGTGTTGCCGGAGATTTGTCCGCGTGCGATTTCATCAAAATTGGCACGGCCGACAACAGAGCCACCGTATTTTTTAATGGCTTGCGCTTCATTAAGTCCAACCGCCGATAACTCAGGAATTGCATAGATGCCTGAAGGAATCATATCGTTCATATTACTGACATCGATATCCAAGGCACGGCTAGCGGCACGACGTCCTTGCTCCATTGATGAGGAAGCCAAGGAAGGTGGGCCGATAATGTCACCGGCGGCAAAAATGTTGGGCACGGATGTGCGCATATCTTCATCGACAGTGATAAGGCCACGTTCATTTAAACTCAAGCCTGCATTGTCGATATTCAAATTCTTAACGTTGGCGATACGGCCGGCCGCGCAAAGCAATTTCTGGCTACGTACAATCGTACCGTCACTGCATTCTGTGGTGACTTCTGAAATACCATCCCAGCTGACATGTTCAACTTCACAGTCGCCGATCCAAGTACCACCCATTTCTTCGAATACTTTTACAAAGGTATCGCAAAGATCATGATCAAGAAAACCCAATGGCTTAGGGTATTTGTCGATCATGGTGACTTTTACACCCAAAGCTTGAAAGATCGAGGCGTATTCACTGGCAATCACGCCTCCGCCTAATACGGTTAAGCTTTTGGGCAAATAAAGTAAGGATAATATTGAATCACTATCGAGCACATTTTCGTGATCGATTGGCATATTCGGCGGATTTCTAGGATAAGAACCCGTCGCTAATACCACGGTTTTACTGCGCACAGTAAGAGGCTCAGCCTGAACTCTATCGATACGGATAGTTTCATTGTCGATAAAGCTGGCGCGGCCTTTAATGCGACCAATACCATTGCGATCAATCTGTCGCGACATATACATATCATGTGCCACCAGGACATCGTTTAAGCGAGTGATTAAGGTGGACATTTCAACATCTTCGGTAAGCTCAAAATCAGCTAGGGCTGCATTTTGTCGCATGTGGCTTACACGCAAGGCGTTTTCACGCAGAGTCTTTGAAGGAATGGTACCGCGGTGCACACAGGCACCGCCAAAGAGATTGTCTCGCTCTACCAGAGCTACACGTTTGCCTGCCTTGGCAGCTTGAATGGCGGCTTTCTGTCCTGCTGGGCCGCTACCCACGACCAGCATGTCATAGTCGTAGGTATTACTCATTTTGACATCTCCTCCATGCTGGATTTCACAAGATCTGTTTTATCCAGCAACTCTTCAATCTCATCGTTATACAAATTGAGATCGCCCAATACTTCAAGTTCGAAGAGTTGGCCGCGGCTCATTTCTTCGGGTTTGAGCATATGTGTTGCGAAAGCCGCTGCTGCTTTGGCGTTGGCTATTTGCCCTGTAGCGTTTGGCGCCGCTTGGTAATCGTAAAAGTATTCAACCACTTCTTTGATCAACTCTGGCATGCCCCAAGTATCAAGTACTTGAATGGCGATTTTTTGGTGGTAGGCATCTTCAACCTTAAGCACTTCTTCTTCCTGCATTTGCAGGCCTTTCTTTTGGCTTAAATCCAAAATGGTTTGCACGGCAACAGGGCGACCAATTGAATGCAGCAGGGCGCATAGGAAACTGGTTTCTACGTTGCGACGACAAGTGCGTGAAATCTCTTTTGCCCATAACGCTGAGGCGAGGGCGTGTTGCCAAATATAGGCGATGTGTTGTTCGAAACCTGGGGTGTGAAACATTTTAGTGCCGATAGACGCGGCAACAGCAATCTCACTAATCAAACCCATGCCCAAGCGGGCGATGGCTTGCTGCAATGACACGAGAGAGGCATTTGGAGTATACGCAGCCGAGTTGGCAATTCGCATAACGTGACCGGCCAAGGATTGATCGCCGGTAATCAGCTGTGCCATTTGATTGGCGTCAGAATCCGGATCTTGGGCTAGGGTCACGGCCTTATTTGCCACTTCGGGCAACATCGGCACTTCAATATTTTCCTCTTTGATCAGAGTTTCGAGCAGGGGCGTCAAAATCTGAGTTTTTACATCCATTTTTATAACCTGTGACATAGTATTGGCTTTGCTGGGCATAAACGGTGGCTCGTGTTTAAGTGTAGTCCAGTCCTCAGAAAAGACAGGTGCAAAAACTGGCTCTTTTCAGAAGGATTGCAGCGTATGGCCTAGGTATCGGCCATTTCATCCGCTACTTAAGGGAAAATGGGGAATAATTTTGCTAAGAAAAGGCTTGAGTTGCTGCTTTGGCTAGGAAATACCAGTTCAGCTGGAACAACTCAAACACAGGCCTTTATCGCTGTCTGTAGGGGAGAGGTCAAAACCAAGGTCGTCTTGATGGCGTTTGAAGGGTTGTTGGATACATTGAAACAGGTTTTCCATCGGGCCATCGTTACCATTTTGAGAGGCTTCAATGACGGCTTGCAGGTGGTGAGTTCTAGGCAGGTATAGCGGATTATAACTGTCCATTTTATGAGCGCTTTCATTAGGACATTGCTGTTTAATTCTTTGTTGGTAGCTATGCAGCCATTGCTCGGCCTTGTCGTTGCTCGCTAGGGTTTCAAATTGATCTGGCCACGCACCATCTCTTAGCCAGGACGCTAGGGCGCGAAAGCTTAAGTTGTAGTCCAGTTTCTGTTCGCTTAAAAGTTGTAGCCATTGCTGCACCAACGCAACATCAGCTTCTCGAACAGAGTCTAAGCCCAGGCGTCGATTCAAGCTTTCTTGATAGTGATTGGCCAATTGCTTTTGATAAGCCATCAAGCTCTCTCGAAGCTGGTCTTGATCCATTAAAGTTGAGAGCGCATGTGCCAGGGCGTTAAGGTTCCATAACCCGATATTGGGCTGTTGTTCAAAACTGTAGCGGCCGTGGTGGTCGGAGTGATTACAAATAAATTTAGGGTCGTAATCGTCGAGAAAGGCGTAGGGGCCAAAATCGAAAGTCTCTCCAATAATTGACATATTGTCGGTATTCATAACGCCGTGGTTAAAACCAAAGGATTGCCACAAGGCGATCATTTTGGCGGTATTAGCTACGGCCATATCGAGTAGCGCTTGGTAATCTCCTGGCGCCGCTCCGGGTAGGTAGCGATGCAAGCAGTAATCAGCCAGCTCTTGCAGCTGTGGGTATTTTCGTTGGTAGAAAAACTCTTCGAAAGAGCCAAAGCGGATATGACTTTTAGCAACGCGAATAACAGTGGCCGCTTGTTCAGGAGTTTCGCGCATCACGCTGTCTTGGCTACTAGCAAGGCAAAGGCTGCGAGTACTAGCAATGCCCAGCGCCGTGAGGCTTTCGCCAATAAAGTGTTCCCTTAGGCTAGAGCGCCATACGGCGCGGCCATCGCCAAAACGAGAGAAGGGCGTTTGGCCAGCGCCTTTAAGGTGCCAGTCCCAAAGTTCACCACTGGAGTCTTGCCATTCACCTAATAGTAGGCCTCGGCCATCGCCCAGTTGCGGATTAAAAACGCCAAATTGGTGGCCAGAATATTTCATCGCCAGGCCTTGGCAGTTGGCCGAAGCGATAAGCTGAAGATTGGCTGGCGTTTTAATGTGATCACGCAGACCTAGCTGCTCTACCAGTGCCCAGTTGATGTGACGAACATGGCTACCGGCTAGTGGTGTAGCTTTAACCGGGCGGGCGAAGTCATGGCCTAAGCGGGCGAAATCTTGTTTTAGTTGGTCGAGCATAAGAAAGGGCCTGGAGGTTCACTACAGGCCCTATTAAATCATAGCGTTGAAGTGCGTGCCGCTAGTTTAATCGGGCAGACGATAAACTATGGGTAATGTGAAGCGGAATTCTTCTTGGTTCATTGTTTCTGGCATCGGTGGGAAAGGTGATGCCGCTTCAATAGCCTTTTGTGAAGCGCGGTTTAAGGTGGCGTACTTGGAAGGCTCGATCACTTGGAAGTCTCGCACTTCACCGTTGCGATCGATCACCAATTCAACTTGCACGCTGCCTTGCTGTTCACGAACGATAGCGCGCTTCGGGTAATTAACGTGCTGGTAGGCCCACTTAACGAGCTTTGAGTGATACAGCTGGCGATTGAGAAGCGCCTCAGCGGTTAGCTCTGCGGCAATATCTTCCTCGCCGTCTAGCTCTTCTTCATCTAGGTCATCTGCGCTAATAATAGCCTGCTCTTGAGCGGCTAGTGCAGGCTCTGGCTCCGGTTGTTCTTCTTCCGGAGCGCCAGTGCCAAGCTGAATATTAGGCTTTTCAATTTGCGGCTGAGCAATAACGGCTTCTGCTGCGGGAGTAAGGCTTGGAGCAGTATCTTCCGCGGCTCTTGGCTCGGGTGTTTCGGGCTCAGGCGTGCTGTTATTTTGCGCAATAGTGGCGCTGGTTTGCTGCGTACTAACGGCAGTGGCAGGCGCGGGAGTTTCAGCTCTACTAGGCTGGATAGATTGGGCCAACTGAACGGTGCGCTCAGGATCAGGGTTAAGTGACACGAAGCGGGCGTTGAGGTCTTCGTTAACATTGCCGCCAACCAATAGTTGAGATTTAAAGCTGCTTGAAAAAGGTACCGACCCTAACCAACTATTCAGTAGGGTTTTAAAGAAACCTTGCTGTTCAATTTCACCCAGCTTAATGCCGTTCAGGCTAATTTCGGTAATGCCGCTGCTCTTGCGGTGGATGATAAGGTGATCGCCGGTCCGCAAGGTACGCTTAACCAATTTGGAAAAGGCCACCATGGCATTGGCTTGCTCAGTTAGTACAGAGGGCGGGTTGTTGATTGCCATGCTCTCAATCCACAGCTTTGCCAGGCTGCGCGAGGAGAGGCGTTTGGCGGTAACCCGCATTTCCATTTTTTGTGGCTCAGTGGAGTTTAGGATCGCTGCTGGATCATTGCCTGTCGAGCCTAGGTACAAGCCTGCAAGAAAACGCTCTTTGCCCAATTTGTTGTAGCTGGCAATACCGTTCAAAAGTTGATCGGCTGAGCTGTTAATACTTATCCCCAAACACAAAAGTGAGCTGAGTGCATACACTTTGAGGCGGCATGGTGAGCGAGGAGGCAGAAGCTTGGTCACTGTAGTATCCATTTTATTATTCAATACAGCGGTTTATCGTATCGGTCGAAACGCTGTAATTTATGGGTGGTCATCATTAAATAACGACTTTACTTTAGACGACAAACTGTACTGGTTTTTTCTAGGTATTCAAGGAAATATCGCATGTTTTTAACAGCTAGCTTAAGGACGCTTCGACTGTACACAGTTTCGGCCTGCGGCTTTGGCCAGATACATGGCTTCGTCGGCGAGCTTAATAAGCTGGTCAAAGTCTAGGTTGGCCTCTTGATCGCTGCAGCACAGCCCTAAACTGGCGGAGATTTCCTGGTTTTGTGCGCTATATTTATTGCTGTCGATCTTGATATCGCTAATCTTAACGCGAATCCGCTCTGCAACAGTAACGGCTTCGCTCAATAGGGTATTGGGTAGTAACAGAAGAAACTCTTCGCCACCAAAGCGCCCGACAATATCACTCGGACGACATTCTTCACTGCAGACCTTGGCGATCTGTACCAGCACCTGATCGCCCGTGCTGTGGCCATAAACATCGTTTATCCGCTTGAAATGATCTACATCCAGCATAATGGCGGCAAAACTACCGGCCCCGTTATTACTTCTATTGAGCAAACGTTTACCGAGGCGATAGAGATAGCGCCGATTATAGAGTGAGGTTAAATGATCGATATGGGCCAGCTCTTGTAAGCGGTGTTTATGTCGACGCTCACGAATCAAAGCGATGGCAAGCACTATTGCTGAAAGTAATAACATGCCAAATGAGGTGTGAATTTGTATATTTGAGGCGGCTTTCTCTCCTTGTGCAATAACGGCTGTACCATTTGATGCCAAGCATTGTTGACTCAGAATAGAGGGTGGCCACCGGTTGGCAGTGTGTATTGGTCGATCATGCTGGGTCTCTGTTGGCTTAACACAGCCCAGCAAGACCATTAAAAACAGTATTTTCACCCTAAGTATCCATGTCTTATGCGAGCTGAGGAGCCAGCCACTTATGACGGCCGTTTATGACCATAAGCGCCCTAGGGTACCCAGGCTCAAATCTCGAGGCCTGCGCTATAGATGATTACACCCTGGGACTCTTGGCCTTAAGCTCCAAAAATCCATTTACTAGTTGTGGTCGAATAGGCGAACACAGTAGTTATTGTTAGGCAGCTTAAGTGGTTGATTTTTTTACCGTTTGCCTAAACTTTTTAAGGTCACTCTATCGTTGAGTCTGCTTCGCACCATAGCACCAACTTACACTTATAGGTAAGAGTTATGTTGAAAGAAGTGACGAGCAATTATTATTGCGCCAATAACATTGGGTTATGTGTGCATTTGGAGGACAGAAGAAAGCTTGCCATGTGCCGCCGGTAAAGGGAAAATATCGCCCCCTTGGGCAGCAAGACCCAAGCCAAATAGCAAGCAACTGCCCGGCAACCTACAAGCAAAAATAGGGCAGTGCCAAATACCATAGTAGCGAGTAGCAGTGAGTTCTTTATGCCCAGCACGCCAAATTCCGAATTTATAACCGCGCCTAGCGATCAGCGCCGTCAGCAGGTGGCCGAACAACTACGAGCATTTATCGATGCCGATAAGGTTCGTATCGATGAAGAGTCCTTACAAGGGCATGGCTGCGACTGGACAAAGCTCTACAAGGTTAACCCTTTAGCGATTGTGTTTCCTAAGTCTGTTGAGCAGGTTCAGCAACTGGTTCGTTTTGCGTGTGATGAGAAAATCGCCTTGGTGCCTTCTGGTGGTCGTACCGGACTAAGTGGCGGTGCCGTTGCGAGTCAGGGCGAAATCGTTGTGTCATTTGATTATATGAATCAAATGTCAGATTTTAACGCTGTTGACCGTACCGTGGTTTGTCAGCCGGGTGTCATTACCCAGCAGTTGCAGGATTTTGCCGAAGAGCAGGGTTTGTATTACCCAGTGGATTTTGCTTCTGCAGGCTCCAGTCAAATTGCCGGTAATATTGCCACTAATGCGGGCGGTATCAAGGTGATCAAGTACGGCATGACCCGAGACTGGGTTGCCGGTATGAAGGTGGTGACGGGTACGGGTGAGCTGATTGATCTGAACAAAAACCTGCTTAAGAACAATACTGGTTATGACCTACGTCATTTGTTTGCTGGCTCTGAAGGTACTCTTGGCCTTATCGTAGAAGCCACTATGCGTTTAACTCAGCCACCGAAAGATCTTTCGGTCTTAGTGCTGGGTGTGTCGGAAATGTCCGCTATTATGGAGATCTTGCGCGCTTTTCAAAATCGCATGCCTTTAACTGCTTTTGAGTTCTTTTCCGAGTCTGGCTGTAAGCTAACCACAGCCCACGGTTTGCAGCGCCCATTTGAATCTGAAACTCCATTTTATGTACTGATTGAATACGAAAATCAATCTGAACAGGATGCCGAAACGGCCATGGAAGTATTTGAATACTGCATGGAACAAGGCTGGGTACTCGATGGTGTTATTTCCCAGAGTGAATCCCAAGCGGAGAATCTATGGGCATTGCGTGAAAACCTTGGCGAATGCTGTGCGCCTTTTACCCCTTATAAAAATGATATTTCGGTTACCACCTCACAGGTACCGGGCTTCTTAGAGGATATTGATGCGGTTGTCAGCCAAGCTTATCCAGATTTTACCTTGGTATGGTGGGGCCATATTGGAGACGGCAATTTGCACCTTAATATTCTCAAGCCTGAAGATATGGCGAAAGAAGAGTTCTTTGAAAAGTGCCAAGCAGTAAATAAGCAGGTCTTTGAAATTGTTGAGAACTATCAAGGTTCTATTTCGGCAGAGCATGGTGTTGGCTTGGTGAAACGAGATTATATTCAATACACGCGTAGTGATGCCGATGTTGCCCTGATGCAAGGCATTAAAGCCGTGTTTGACCCTGATAACATCATGAACCCTGGAAAGATATTTAATTCCTAATCAAAAATAGAGCATTGGTAGCATGCTGGTGCTCTAAGCCTCCCTTTTATGGATATTGAGTTTAGCCAAGATAAATCACGTTTAGACGTGAGCAAGATCCATAGCTTTTTATGTGAGCAAAGTACTTGGGCTAAAGGGATTTCCCTAGAAACCGTTCAAACTTCTATTGATCACTCTTTGTGCTTTGCCGCTTTTAAAAACGGCGAGCAGATTGCCTTTTGCCGAGTTATTAGCGATATGGCGACCTTTGCGAACTTGGTCGATGTGATTGTCTGGCCAGATTATCGACGACAAGGTATAGCGGCGGCATTGCTAGAGCAAGTCTTCGAGCATCCATCTTTAAAGCAGCTTCGTCGATTTACCCTGGCGACATCAAATGCCCATGGCCTTTATGAAAAATTCGGTTTTACGTCTTTGGTCAAACCGGAGACCTTTATGGAGCGCTATCAGAACGATATTTATAATAAGAGATAATCTTCTAGGGAAAGTATCGCTTATTACTACCGCCCGTGTCGTAAGTTAATACAGTCGTATTTCGAATTTACAAGGTTTACTTCTATCGCTAGTTTCCACCTCGTAATCTATTGCAAAGACGAGGTACATATGAAACGGATCAATACTCTTTTAATGCTTGCTTTATTGACTTCACCTATTGCGGCGTGTGCAAGTGAGTCTGTGAATCATAGCGGGCAGGCCAGTAAGCACAGCGTGATGGCGGTGGGACATAGCTTGCATTCTGGTGTAAAAGTAGCCTCTACAGCCGTTGCAGCGCCAGTGGCAATTGTTGGGAGTGCTAGCGTGGCTGCTGGCAGCGTCTTGACAGAATCGGCAAAATCTATTTCTTATAAATCCCATGGAGTTAAGTCTAAAAAGGCCAAAGGCAAAGCTGCACTCGAAGTGAGCGAGACTACCGTCACCGTTGGGCCTACTCCCAATCAAGCCATTCAGCGATCCAGTCAATAGCTAAAATTGATGTTAGCAAAGGAAGGAGTTGAGCTATGGTGCCTTATCGTATGTTTTTCTCGTTGCTATTTATCATGCTTTGTTCTTCCTATGCTGTGGCTGGGAGTCGAGCGGATGTAGTGGCTAAATATGAGCCAAAGAGAATTGCTCAATTTGCTAAGCGGGTTGAAAAATATGCTGCGGCTCGTGGTGCAAGAGCTTTCATTATTGCCAGGCTTGGGCGCCCAGAAGATGAATTGCCTAAAGGCGTGCGCTACACCCATACCGCAGTGGCGATCTACTCAAACATCAAGCTAAGCAATGGTGAGGAGGTAAAGGGTTACGCGATTCATAATTTGTATCAACTGCCTACGCAGCCAGAACGTAGCTATTTGCTGACAGATTATCCGATGGATTTCTTTTGGGGAGCGCAGGAATTGAAAGCAGGCATAGTGATTCCTAGTGAAGAAATTCAGTCTCGTCTTATTGATTTAATCGACAGCGGTGCAAGTAAAAGCTTGCACAACCCCAAATACTCCCTGATTTCTAATCCGCTTACTCAGCAATACCAAAACTGTACAGAGTACACCTTGGATTTGCTTAACGCCGCCATTTATCAAACGACGGATATCGATCAGTTAAAGGCTAATACTAGTGCTTATTTTGAACCCCAAAAGTTGCGCATGAGTCGATTAAAGATATCTCTAGGTGCCTTATTTCGTAAGGAGATTGTAACGAAGGATCATAACGGGCGCCCTAGAATGGCGACATTTGGTAGTATCGAGCGCTATTTGCAGCGCTATGATTTGGTCCAGCACTCAACTACTTTGCAAGAGAGTGCGTAGTCGCGGGTTCGGAGAAATGATAGTGATTGAAGATGCTGTCTTGATATTGTTGGCGCAGCTGGGGGTGTAGGTTTTCCGGGTACAAATACAGTAAGTAATTCTCTATATAGTCTTCGTTTTGTAGCAAAGTTTCAAAGCTGCTGTTGATATCATTAACCACTTTATTGCCTAAGGCAGAGTTGCTACAAGCGGCATGGCCGATGGGGTAGTATGATTTGAGCTCCTGGATAGGGATAGCGATCAGCTTGTTATCGGGGTGTATTTGATTCCAGCTGTTAATGGCGGTTGGGTATTCAATCGTGTAGTCAATGCGCCCCTTATCGATAAGGGTAAAGAAATCGATGCCGACATTGGAGCTTTCGCGGATAGAAATATTTTGCTGGTACTCTTTAAAAATATCATTGAGCGGGCTACCCATAGAACGAGATGGTACGCTGAGTGACAGCTCACCCGCTTCAAGTAATTCACGTAAGGGAATGACTTTGCCATTGCGGTAAAAGTGGTCTTTAGCTTTTTCGCTGGCCACAATGTGGTGTGGCGTTCCTGTCATATGGGGCTTGGAGTAGATGAGGTGGGGCTTTGGATTTTCGGGTTTTAACATCGACATATGGCAGCTGTTTTTCTGATGCATCAATCTATCCATTCTTGCTTGATTAACCAGTGTTGGCTTTTGGTGTTTGTATTGCGGTAGTCTTTCAATAAATAAGCTGCGTATGCGATCGATTTGGCCTTGATTTTTATTCTCGCCAGAGGCTATCTCATAAGGGGGGAAGTCAAATTGTAGCCATATAATTTCAGGCTTTACGTTATTGCTCTGTGCAAAAACGTAGCTGGATAGGGCTGCAAGTATAAGGGGGATGCACTTTAACATAAGAGCTTAAAAGTAGGGGGATTAAGCTCAGTATAGTCAAAGCTGGGATGTGGCAAGCTATTAGATTTAAATATTTTTTAGTTATGCAGTGAGCGAACTTACTGCATAACTAAGATCTATTTAGAGCTATTTTTACAGCTTGCTTAAATCTGGTAGCTCAGTCATTGGGTTTTCGCGTAACTCTTTTAGCCAGTATAAAGTGCCACCGCATACGGCCGCAGGCAGTACGATAATATTCAGCAGTGGGATCATCGCGCCTAGTGTTCCTAGGCCACCCAAGCCATAAGTGCTGTATTTATTTTTCCAAAGCCTCGCGCGTAAATCCTTAAAACTTACTTTGTGGTTATCAGCAGGGTAATCCACATACTGTACTGAAATTGTCCAGATGGCCCAGGCGAAGCTCAGTATTGGCACCAGTAAATTAAGCAGTGGAATAAAGGATAAAGCCAGCAGGCATAACATAACCGCAAGGCCGCGGGTGATGAAGTACCAGAGTTTGCCCATTTCCCGCCAAATGGTACGGGGAATCATTTGTGAAAGTGGCTCACCTTCAATGGATTCGCCAGTCACCAACTCTTCTACTTTCTCTGCTAGTACTCCGTAAAACGGCGCGGCGATAATATTGGTGAGTAGGCTAAAGCTGTAGCCGTAAATCAATAACACCATCACTACGGCAATACCCACTAAAATATTGGCCAAAAAGCTTAGCCAATCGGGCAAAAAGTCAGTCAGCCATTGAGTGGCGGCGGTAAATTGTGCAAACAGTGCTGCGGTGGTCAGCATAAAGATGACAATATTGACCAATATGGGAATCAATACAAAGATTCTGAGTTTGGGGTGCAGCATTAGGCGGGCGCCATTTAATAGGTAATTGGCGCCGCTTTGTGCATTGTTAATACCGGCTGTAGCAGCTACGGGTGAGTTCATAGGGCTCAAATCCTTAATTCACTAATTCAACTTAGACGAGGAAAGCCGGCAAACAGAGGTATTTATTGTGCGCCGTGTGCCTTTAAGCTGCTAGTGTATTCCGCGGCTTGTTTATGATCGGCAATCAGTTGTAGCAAGCTCTCGCCATCGTTATTGGCGGCGTTGATATCGCGGCCATCGGTAATAAACATATCTAAAAAAGTAGAGAAATTTTCAGCTTTCATGCCGCGATAGGCTTTCTCTAGCAAATGAAAGTCGGCATTGATCCCGGCAGGGGCCTCAAAGTCTAGGAAGGTACGAATGCGGGCATCATCAAAGACTTCGCCCAGTACTTTTTGTTTGTCTTTTTTTAAGCTCATGGCTATTGCTCTCAGTTTTAATTATCTACACGGCATTATTAGCGAGGCCTTGTTTGGCCTCGCGTTAGAACGTTCTTAAAGTAGCTCGTCCAACTTCTTCAATAAGATCTCATTAATCGCTTTAGGGTTGGCTTGGCCCTTGGAAGCTTTCATGATTTGCCCCACAAAGTAGCCCAGCATCTTAGGGCGCTTGTCTGGATCAGCGTTGCGATAGTTATCGACTTGCTTTTGGCTATTGGAAATCACTTCGTCGGCCATTTGCTCAAGTGCGCCAGTGTCTGAAACCTGCTTCAAGCCTCTGGCTTCAATGACAGCATCAGCGCTATCGCCTTCGCCATTCCAGATCCCTTCGAAGACATCTTTAGCAATTTTGCTGGAAATCGTGTCATCTTTAATGCGACTGATCACACCAGCTAGTTGCTCGGCATTTACTTTACTTTGGCTGATGCTCAGCTCTTCAGTATTCAGTTTGCTGGCCAAGTCGCCCATTACCCAGTTGGCAACCAGCTTTGCATCGCCGCAAGCTTTAGTGGCCGCTTCAAAGTAAGCTGCCATAGCCATATCGCCACTTAAAATATCGGCATCGTAGTCGGATAGCTGGTATTCGGCTTTAAAGCGCTCGCAGCGTGCCTCTGGTAGCTCTGGCATATCATTGCGAATGGCATCAATGTACGTATCATCCAGTTCAACCGGTAACAAATCTGGGCAAGGGAAGTAACGGTAATCGTTGGCCTCCTCTTTGCTGCGCATGGAGCGAGCCACTTTGGTATCGCCGTTGTAAAGGCGAGTTTCCTGAACGATTTCGCCGCCGTTTTCAAGCACATCAATTTGACGCTCAACTTCTAGCAAAATGGCTTCTTCCATAAACTTAAAAGAGTTGAGGTTTTTGGTTTCGGTGCGAGTACCAAGTTCTTCTTGGCCTTTCGGGCGTACCGAAACGTTGACGTCAAAACGCATTGAACCTTGTGACATTTCACCGTCACAGATACCCAGCGAGGTAACAATAGAGTGCAGCTTCTTCGCAAAGGCCACCGCTTCTTCGGCGTTGCTCATATCCGGTTCGGATACAATTTCAATCAAGGGGGTGCCAGCGCGGTTCAGGTCGATACCACTCATACCATGGAAATCTTCATGCAAAGATTTACCGGCATCTTCTTCTAAGTGCGCGTGGTGAATGCGAACGGTTTTAGTGCGACCTTCGCTTAAATTTAATTCCACTTGGCCGGCGCCAACGATAGGCTGCTCTAGCTGAGTGGTCTGATAGCCTTTGGGCAAATCAGGGTAAAAATAGTTTTTACGCTCGAAGAAAGAACGCTTGCCAATCTCGGCATCAATCGCCAGGCCAAACATAATGGCGTAGCGATAAGCCTGCTCGTTAACGACTGGTAAGGTACCTGGCATTGCCAAATCAATGGCGCAGGCTTGGGTGTTAGGCTCAGCACCGAAGGCAGTGCTGGCGCCAGAAAAGATTTTGGTCTTAGTGGCCAGCTGCACATGCACTTCTAGGCCAATAACTGTTTCCCATTGCATTATGTCAACTCCTTAAGCCACGTTCGGGGCGGTTTGGCGGTGGTGGTCAGTTTCTTGCTGATACTGGTGGGCCAAGTTCAGCAGCTGACCTTCGCGCCAGTAGTTGGCGGTTACCTGTAAGCCAACGGGCAAACCGTCGACAAAACCACATGGAATTGAAATGCCCGGCAAGCCTGCAAGGTTGGTTGCCGTGGTGTAAATATCTTCTAGGTACATGGACACTGGGTCTTTGTTTAAGCTGCCCAACTCATAGGCGGTAGAGGTTGCCGTTGGGCCCATGATTACATCCACTTCTTCAAAGGCGTTCATAAAGTCTTGCTTGATTAAGCGACGAACTTTTTGCGCCTTGCTGTAGTAGGCATCGTAGTAGCCGGCCGATAGAGCGTAGGTGCCCACTAAAATGCGGCGCTTAACTTCTTCACCAAAACCTTCGCTGCGTGAGCGCTTATACAGATCCATTAAGTCGGCTGGGTTTTCACAGCGATGGCCGTAACGTACGCCATCAAAACGTGACAGGTTGGCTGAACATTCGGCCGGTGCAATCACGTAGTAGGCCGGTACAGCCAATGAATTATGGGGCAGGGTAATATCTTTAATGGTGGCGCCCATAGCTTCAAACTGTTTAATAGCGGCCTGAATTTTCTCAGCCACTTGTGGGTTTAAGCCTTCGCCGAAATATTCTTTTGGTACACCAATGCGCAAGCCAGCGAGTGGTTTATCTAATAGTGCGCTGTAGTCTTCGATAGGGTGATCCATGCTAGTGGAATCTTTGCTATCGAAGCTGGCCATGGCCTGCATCATGATGGCGCAGTCTTCAGCATTGCGTGCAATTGGGCCGCCTTGATCAAGACTTGAAGCAAAGGCGATCATGCCCCAGCGTGATACGCGACCGTAAGTTGGCTTAAGGCCGGTTACACCGCATAAAGATGCGGGCTGGCGAATTGAGCCGCCGGTATCTGTTGCAGTCGCTGCTGGTGTTAGTAAAGCGGCGACGGCTGCTGCCGAGCCACCAGAAGATCCACCCGGTACACGGCTGGTATCCCATGGGTTTTTAACCGCACCATAAAAGCTGGATTCATTGGTTGAGCCCATGGCGAACTCATCCATATTGGTTTTACCCAGGCTTACTGCGCCCAAACGATTGAAGTTTTCAACCACGGTGGCGTTATAAGGCGGCACAAAGTTATCCAACATTTTTGAGCCACAAGAGGTCTTAATGCCGTCGGTGCAAAATATATCTTTGTGGGCCATTGGCACGCCGCACAAGACAGAATCATCACCTTGAGCAATGCGCTCATCGGCGGCTTTGGCTTGGGCCAATGCTTGATCGGCGGTGACGGTGATATAGCTGTTATAGGCTGAGTCGAGTGTTTGGATGCGATCCAAATAATGCTGGGTAAGCTCGACACTGCTGAATGATTTGTCGCGTAGGCCCTTAGCCAGCTCGCGAATGGTCAGTTGATGCATAGTGAATCCTAATCTGAAAGCGGCTGCTAATTAATCGATTACCTTAGGTACTAGGTATAAGCCTTCTTCGGCCTCGGGCGCGATGGCTTGGAATTGCTCACGCACATTCTCTTCGCTCACTTCGTCTTTGCGCAGGCGCTGCATAGCGTCCTGGGGGTGAGCCATCGGGGCGATGCCGTCTGTATTGGCATTTTGCAGCTGATCGACCAAGCCTAGGATGCCGTTAATGCTCTCGGCGACTTCGCTGGCCGTCGTTTCGTTAATGTCCAAACGGGCCAAGTTGGCCAGTTTGGCGATATCTGATTGATCCACGTAAGGACTCCAAATATTGGGCAATGAATACGCTATATGGGGTTGGCTTTGGGAATGCCAAGGCTGACCCCGCAAAACCCCCTATTGTGCCAGAATAGCGGCGATATACCGAGCCTTGGATGCTAATTTCTATGATGGATTTGTAAGTCCTGATATAAGGCCTAGTTAGGGGGCTAATACATTGAGCGGAATATCCTGGAATCAGGGGCGAAAAAATGCTCAATTTCTGTCTTCTTGCAGAGAAAAAGACGCTATAGGCCAATTGCTCCTTGCTCTGGACAGCGACCATTGATAGAGTGCGGCAATCGTGGGCGTCGTCTATCTTCGCCTAAGATTGGCACGAAAATGACGGCTAAATTAAGTGCTTGGCTGAGTGATTTGTTTGCAAGCTTTGAGCAATTTCAAATTCACTCTGGGGAGCGCCTAGAAAAGGCTCTTTTTTAGCCCGCATTGCGGTATTTGAGATACCTGAAGTTAGTGCGTGAAACAGAATATATGAATGGCCAGTGACCCACAAAAGCCCAGCGCTTTGTGAGCCGTTTGGCAGTCTTTGCGTAAGACTGGGAACTACTGGCTGCAAGCAGACTCAATCTGCTAATAATGTAAAAAATTAAAGACTATAAAAGGTGTAGACAGCCCATGTTAAAAGGCCTTCGCGGAATGTTTTCCAACGATTTATCCATCGATTTGGGAACAGCGAATACCCTCATCTATGTGCGTGAGCGGGGAATAGTATTGGATGAGCCTTCAGTAGTGGCCATCCGTCAGCACAATGGACAAAAAATCGTAGAGGCTGTTGGGGTTGAAGCAAAGCGTATGTTGGGTCGTACACCTGGCAATATTACCGCTATCCGCCCGTTAAAAGACGGCGTTATCGCCGACTTCCAAGTGACTGAAAAAATGCTTCAGCACTTTATTAAGAAGGTCCACGAGAATAACTGGTTCCAGCCAAGCCCCCGGGTTTTGGTTTGCGTACCTTGTCTATCTACCGAAGTTGAAAAACGAGCCATTCGCGAATCGGCCTTGGGCGCTGGTGCCCGCGAAGTTCGCCTAATCGAAGAGCCAATGGCGGCTGCCATAGGTGCGGGCTTAAAGGTAGAAGAAGCCAGCGGTTCAATGGTTGTTGATATCGGTGGTGGTACCACTGAGATTGCCATTATCTCTTTGAACGGTGTGGTTTACTCTGATTCTGTGCGTGTTGGTGGTGACCGCTTCGATGAGGCCATCGTCAATTATGTGCGTCGTAATTACGGTAGCGTTATTGGTGATGCAACAGCTGAGCGTATCAAACAAGAAGTGGGTTGTGCTTACGCGGGTAGCGAGGTACGCGAAATCGACGTTCGTGGTCGTAACTTGGCCGAAGGTGTGCCGCGCAGCTTCACTTTGAATAGCGATGAAATTCTAGAAGCTCTGCAAGAGACCCTTGCGGGTATTGTGCAGTCGGTGAAATCGGCGCTTGAGCAATCACCACCTGAATTGGCTTCTGATATTGCTGAAAGCGGTATTGTACTTACCGGTGGTGGTGCATTGTTGCGTGATTTGGATCGCTTGTTGGCCGAAGAAACTGGCCTGCCGGTGATTGTGGCTGAAGATCCTCTAACCTGTGTTGCTCGCGGTGGAGGTAAAGCCATGGAGCTGATGGATAGCCGCAATATTGATCTGCTGTCTAGCTAAGCTAGCGGCAAAAGTAGCCCGACGCTAAGGTGTCGGGCTTTTTGGTTTAGGGCCGCTGAGCCCTGTTTGATCGTTGCCCGAAAGATTTTACTGTTGGGCGTTTAGGATAGGACCACGGCCATAAAACCACTATTTAACAAAGGCCCATCCAAGGCATTGCGTGCATTTGTGCTGGCGCTAATCGCCGTCGCTCTTATTATTGCCAGTCGCTTTTTTAGCCCTTCTATTGAACCTGTCAAAGAAAAGCTTGATGGCTTTGCTTTGGGTTTTTATTGGATCACCGATTTACCGAATCGCTTCAGTAATTGGCTGGATGATTCGCTGGTATCACGCGAAGAGTTGTTGGAAGAAAATCGTTCTTTAAAGGGCGAGCGCTTAATTTTGCAACGTAAATTGCAGCAGTACGCTACTTTGGCCGCCGATAATGCCCGTCTGCGTCAGTTGATGAACTCTGCTGAGCTGGTGCAAGACCGTGTTTTAATCGCTGAGCTAATCGGTGTGTCGCCAGACCCGACTGAACAGGTTGTGGTGGTCAATAAGGGTAGTGAGCAGGGCGTTTTCGTTGGTCAGCCCTTATTAGATGCTTACGGTTTAATGGGGCAGGTGATTGAAGTAAACCCCTATTTTAGCCGTGTACTTTTGATCACTGATGCTAGCCATGCGCTTTCTGTGCAAATTAATCGCAACGGTGTTCGTGCTGTTGCGGAAGGCACTGGTGATCTTTACGAGCTTAAGCTTCGCCATGTATCCAACACGGTTGATGTCAAAGTGGGTGATCTGTTGGTGAGCTCTGGTTTAGGGCAACGCTTCCCGGTGGGCTACCCGGTTGCCGATGTTGTTTCCATTCTGCATGATCCTGGTAAGTCTTTTGCGACGGTTATTGCGCGCCCGAAAGCCCAGCTTAATCGCAGTCGTCATGTCTTGTTAGCCTTTAGTGGCCAACGTAATGAGGATCGCCCTTAATGGAGGGTGGCAAGCTCAATAATAGTTGGCTAATTGGTTTAAGTTTTCTTGTCGCTCTGGTTTTGATGGTGTACCCATTGCCTCTTGATTGGCGCTGGTTACGCCCAGAGTTGATGTGTTTGCTGGTGATCTATTGGGTTTTACGCTTTCCTCAGTTGCTGGGGGTGGGCATGGCCTTTTTGTTGGGTCTTGTGCAAGATGTGGTGCAGGGCAGTTTGCTGGGGCAGCATGCGTTGGCTTTGGTTGTCACCATCTATATCACTCAGTTAAGTATTCACCGTTTGCGTACCTATGGCACTATCCAGCAGATGATGTGGATTTTTGCGCTTGTGGCGGTGCATGAATTATTTCTGTACTGGGTTTCGATGTTGCTAGGGCGCGAAGCACTCTTCGCCTACTTCTGGGCGCCTGCTTTAATTTCTGCGTTTATCTGGCCTTTGTTGAGCCATGGCTTGGATCGCCTATGTTGGGTGATGCGGCTTGGGGTTTGAGTTGGTTTTCTTTTAAATTCCAGGTGCCGTTTTTCTAGTTAGGTGCATGCTTCCCGCTTTCAGCCCTTGTAGTACTGGTTCTGGAACGCGCTCAAGCCATCCGGGGCGCTCGGGTCGCGACGTCCATGTCGCTTTACGGTTCCTGACCCAGTACTACAAGGGCTAAAAGCTACTGCTGTAGTTTTGTTGCTGTCAGCCTAGAATCCTCATGTCGCCTATAAAGCAACCCAGCCATACTAATAGATAAAATACACAGTGTGGTCTTGGAGCTTTTTAGTGAAGAGGTTTAATGGGATCTTCTTGGAGGGAGTGTTAGTTAGTTGCACATTGTAGGTCTTAGTTTCTACAGAGGCTGACCAGCAACCGTAAAGCGACACGACTAATTTTCCTGGAGAAAATTTGGGCTTGGCCGAAGGCTGAGCGCCCGGATGGCGCGAATCCACGTCGCGACCCGAGCGCCCTGGATGGCTTGAGCGAGTTGCGGGGTAGCCTCTGTAGAGACGAAGGCCGGCCCAGTTCCTGCCTTCGGATGGTTTAAGCGTGTTTCATGACAAGGGCTAAAAACGGTCAGACCTGCACTACCTTAAACAATAACTGAAACCCAGATAATTAGCCCCGTACCTCCCTAATAAATAAAGAGTTTTCAGAATTGTTAAGGCTAAGCGTTTTAGCCCCCTGGCTGTTATACTTCAGCTCTATTTAGCGGCATTTTAAGGGCCTAAGGATAATGGCTGGGAATTCTCTCATTTTGGCATCTCAATCGCCCAGGCGAGCAGAGTTACTGCAGCAAATTGGCGTGCCATTTCGTCGCCAAAGTGCCGATATTGATGAAACCCCCTTGGCAGAAGAGGCAAGCCTAGATTACTTACGCCGCATGGCCATTGCCAAAGCACAAGCGGTGCAGGCTGAACTTGGCCGAGAGGAAAATGCCAGCAGCGTGATTTTAGCTGCTGATACGATTGGCGACCTAGATGGTGAAATATTGGTCAAGCCGAAAGATCGCGCAGACTCCCTAGCCATGTTAAAGCGCATGTCCGAGCGTAGTCATACCGTGGTAACCGGCGTTTGCGTGCTTTGGGGGGATAAATGTGACTATGTTGAGGTCAAAACCCAAGTGAGCTTTCGCCAATTGAGCGAGGCTGAAATTTTACGCTACTGGGATAGTGGAGAGCCCCAAGATAAAGCCGGCAGTTATGCCATACAGGGTCTAGGGGCAGTATTTGTAGAAAGCATTCAAGGCAGCTATAGCAACGTGGTGGGTTTACCGCTGAGCGAAACCGCCGATTTATTACAGCAAGCGGGCGTGCAGATCTGGCAAGCCACTAGCGAATGTAGCTAAGGCTACATAACGTTGTAATACAGTAAGCAGTACCAACAAGAGGGCCCGGGTAGCCCTAACTGCAGTTATTAAAAATTACCCCGGAATTTAAAGTATAAGGAAGCGCTGTGAGCGAAGAATTACTGGTCAATGTATCACCGACAGAAACCCGAGTGGCCTTGGTTGAAAACGGCTTTGTGCAAGAAGTGCATATCGAACGTACCCAAGCAAAAGGTTATGTCGGCAATATTTATAAAGGCAAGGTCGTGCGAGTTTTACCTGGCATGCAGGCCGCCTTTGTAGAAATTGGTTTAGAGCGCGCAGGCTTTATCCACGCGGCCGATATTGCGCCATTAGATGACGATGGAATGGAAGAGCGTGGCGCAGAAGTCGCCGATATTCGCTCGCTAGTACGAGAAGGCCAAGAGCTCATCGTGCAAGTGACCAAGGATCCCATTAGCAGCAAAGGTGCGCGCTTAACGACTCACCTTTCTGTATCGGCGCGCTTCTTGGTTTATATGCCATTCACCCGCCACACCGGAATATCTACACGAATTGAAGACGATGCCGAGCGTGATCGCCTAAAGAATTTAGTGCAGGAAGTTGATGCCGATATTCGTAAGGAAGAAGAGGGTGGCTTTATTGTTCGTACCGTAGCGGAGGGTGTGAACAAAGAAGAAATTGCCGCCGATATTATTTTCCTCTACCGCCTCTGGAAAGATCTTAGCAAAAAGATAAAAGAGCAAAAGGCACCAGCGGTTGTACATGAAGATTTACCGCTGTTTATGCGCACCTTACGAGATCTGGTTAAACCCGATCTGGAAAAACTAAGAATTGATTCCCGTGAAGTTTACGGCAAAATGCGCGAATTTGCCGAAGACTATGCGCCCGAGATCTTTGAAAAAATCGAACACTATCCTGGCGAACGCCCACTGTTCGATCTTTATAGTGTTGAAGAAGAGATTCAGCGTGCGCTGGGTGAAAAGGTTCCACTTAAATCTGGTGGCTACTTAATCATCGAGCAGACCGAAGCCATGGTGACTATTGATGTAAACACCGGAGCTTTTGTTGGTCATCGCAATTTAGAAGAAACCATCTTTAAAACCAATCTCGAAGCCGCTACGGCTATTGCCCGTCAGCTGCGCCTGCGGAATCTTGGCGGCATCATCATTATCGACTTTATCGATATGCATGATTCTGAACATCAGCGCCAAGTTCTGCGTACTCTAGAGAAAATGTTAGAGCGTGATAACACCAAAACCAGCTTAACCGGCGTGTCTGAGCTTGGTCTTGTGGAAATGACTCGCAAGCGCACTCGTGAATCTCTCGGTCAAAGCCTGTGTGTGCCTTGCCCAGTTTGCGAGGGGCGTGGCACCTTAAAATCACCAGAAACGGTCTGCTATGAAATTTTCCGTGAAATCTTGCGTGAAGTGCGAGCTTACAATACCGAAGAGATTGTGGTCTTGGCTTCGCAGCTGGTGATTGATCGACTTCTTGATGAAGAGTCGTCCAATGTAGCGGACCTGGAAGAATTTATTGGCCGAACGATTAAGTTCAAGGTAGAGGCCATTTATCACCAGGAACAGTACGATATTATTTTGGTTTAACGCTTGAAAACATCCTGGACCCGTAGTTTCGCCCGCCGCTTTTGGGGTTTATGTGCGGCAATCGTGATCAGCTTGGCTTTATTAGTCCAAGCTGGGCGCTTCCTATTGCCCATGATCAACGATCATCGCGACGATATTGCCGACGTGCTGGGTGAGCAACTAGGCGTGCAAGTCAGTATTGCCAATATCGAAGGGCGCTGGTTAGGTATGCGCCCTGAGATTACCGTAGAAGGCTTAACGCTGCGCAATAAAGGCAACGAGCAAGTGTTAGCGGTAGATTCGGTATATACCCAATTTGATTTGTTACGTTCTCTATTTAATTGGCGCTTAGCCTGGTCAGATTTTCGTGTCGATGATGTGACCGTGGCGCTTCAGCAATTTAGCGATGGCCAAATCTATTTACGAGGTGTGGTACCAAGCGAAAGAGATGACCCTGAGGCTGAAACTTTAAGCCCTTTGGAGCTGCTGTTACTGCGCGGACGAGTAGAGTTATCGGCCGTTAAAATCGAATTCCATCCCCTGCAGGGTGAAAGCAGCACCTGGCAGCTTCCCGAAGTGGTGATGGAGAATACCCAGAGTTTTCACCGTTTAAAGGCACAGCTCAATAGCGCTGGCCGCCCACTGATGAAATTTGTTTTTGAGGGTGAGGGTGATCCAAGGGACAGGGAGACCTTCTTAGCCAGCTCTTATCTAGAATTAAACCACGTAAAAATATCGGAACTCGCTGAGCAGTTTAGCAGCGAAGCGTGGGAGCAATTTCCTCAGCGTGAGCAATTACAAGATGTTGCTCTGACGGGCAAACTTTGGACAGTGAAATTACCTGGCAGTTTTATGGAGCTGCGTGGTAGTTTGCAATCAGACGGTGGCCGTTCGCCATTGCCTGAAGTCGCCAAGATGGATATCTCCGGCCTACTTAATAGCACGGGCCAGTGGCAGCTCTCACTGCAAAATTTACATGGCAAGTTTTCGGATTTTGAATTACCTGAGCCTTTAAACGTTGGCTTGGAATTTGGTGATTCCACTCCGCTGGCGTTACGTAGCTCTAGAATAGATATTGGATATTGGTATCGTCTAGCGGTTAAGCATAATTGGATTCCTGAAGGTGAGTTGCAAGATGTATTGGCAAGTTTAAGGCCTGCTGGGCATCTGAATAATGTTTATCTGCGTTTAGGTAATAACATCGCCAAGGATTTCTTGTTACAAGCCAATTTAGAACAGATGTCTGCTGGCGCATGGCAGGGAGCACCAGCGGTAAGCGGTGTTGATGGCTATGTGGAAACAAGCGCTAAGCGTGGTTTTGTCGATATTGATTCGCAAAACGGCTTTTCCATGCACTACACCACCGTATATGACGACGCTCAGCGCTTCGAAACCATGAAGGGGCAGGTGCAGTGGGTGCTGGATCGCGATGCAAATAGCATCTATGTGAATAGTGGCCAGCTCAGTATGCAGCAAGGGGAAACCCAGGTTCGTGGTGCCATGCAGCTGTTTACGCCTTGGTTTGCCGATACTGTTCCCAGCGATTTAACCTTATTTATTGGCTTGCGCAATGACAAAGTTAGTAACTACCCTAAGTATCTACCAAACGTTGTTGCCGATTCCCTTAAGAAATTTTTAGCGGATGCAAAAGGTGAAGGTGAGTTGCGCAATGGCGCCTTTATCTATCGTGGTGGTTTAAAGGCCTCGCTGGATAAAACCTATACCACGCAGTTGGCTCTCGATTTAGAAGACGTATCGCTAAATTACATGGAAGGCTGGCCGCGCTTGAGTAAGGTAAATACCCGACTCGAAGTCGACGGACGCTTTTTACATGCCACCGCTGCTGGCCAAAGCATGGGTTTGGCCTTAAGTGATATCCAAGTTGATCTGGAAGATAATCCCAAGGCGAACGGTGATCGTATTAATGTGAAGGCCCGCTTCAAAGGCCAAGCTCAGCAGGGCTTCGATTTTCTGTTAAACAGTCCAATTGCTAGCAGCCAAGCTGAGGACTTCCAGTTCTGGGAGCTGCATGGCCCTTTATCGGGCGATGTTGATTTACAAATACCCTTGTCTCTCAGCGAAAACCGCGGCGCTAAATATGATATTAACGCCAATTTTCGCAATGCCGAGTTGTATATCCCCGAGCTGGCTCTGCATTTTGAAAAGCTCAATGCCAAACTTAAATACGATTTAAAGCGCGGACTGCATGGTAATAATTTGCAGGCAAGCTTATGGGGACAAAGCATAGAGGCCAAGTTAGGAAGCACTGCAAAAAGTACCGATTTAAGGTTTGACAGTCAGCTTGCAATCGAGCCGCTAGCACAATGGATGAATATTCCCGGCTTGCTAATGGCCGAGGGCAAAACGGCAGTAAAAGGTAAGCTTAGCTTACCTAGCACCTTCTTAAGGCGAGCAGAGCAGCAAGGCCCTAATCAATTGGAGCTGGCGACATCACTGCAAGGTATCGCCATAAACTTGCCCGAGCCTTATGGTAAAGCCGCTGAGCAAGCGCGTAAAACTAACATCACTATTCCTATACAAGGCAAAGAAGAGCTGGCGACTAATGAGGTGCAGGAGCAACTTCATTTACAGTACGCCTTGGCTGAGGGTGTTGCTGATGACGAAGAAAATTCCACCTCGGCGAATACCGATTCACTGGCTTTATCGATACGTCAACACCGTGATGGCGAAAGTTTGGCCTTAGGCTTAAATGGAGTGCTGCCAGATACCCGTGCCGGACAGGGCCTGATCAGCGGTGAATTGCAAACGCTAGATATCGAACCTTGGTTAAGTATTGTTGATGATTATCGCGCGGCGCAAACTCGCTATGCAGAGCTGCGAGTGCCAAGCCAAGCAGGCAGCCAGTTGCCCGAACAGGAAGCTATTCCTGTAGATTTAGAGATCAAAGTTAAAGCGCTAAATTTAGCCGGTTTTAACATTCCTAATATTGAGTTACAGGCTGGACAAACTCAGCAGGGAATTTTGCTTAACGCGAAGAGTGAGATGTTGGCGGGTAGTATCGAATACTTTGACAGTCAGCGTCCATTGGATGTTCGCATCGCCCACCTAAACTTGCCTGAACTTGCCGACAGTGAAGAGCCGGCAGACTCAACGCCCCAAGGAGAGACTCCGCAGTTAATAGCGGATGATTCCGATAATTGGGATTTCAGCGCTTTTCCTCATACCCAAGTGCAAATCGAACAATTACGTTATGGCGCTAGAGCGCTAGGTAGCTGGCGCTTTCAAATTCAGGCAGGAGAAGAGCGTGGCTTACTCGTTGATCGCATTTTTGGTGAGCTAGGGGATATCAGAGTTTCTGGTGATATTGAGCAAGTTGAAGGCGCCGATGCCATGGCGGCTGCAGACCCTGGTGCGAGCTTAAACTGGTCGGGCGGTTATATATCCAATAGCAAGCTACAGGGCCGAATTCAATTTAAGAACATTAATACTCTAAGCCAGCAGTGGCAAATGCCAAGTATTTTAGAATCCGAGTCGGCCGAGTTTCGATTGGCCATGAATTGGCCCGGTAGCCCAATGGATTTTGATTCACGCCTTATTGCCGGCAAGTTAAATCTTGGCATCCAAAATGGCCGCTTTTTCCAATCTGCAGGCGCCGGTGGTAATGCGGTATTACGCTTATTGAGTGTTTTGAATTTCGATACTTGGGTGCGCCGTTTACGCCTTGATTTTGCCGACTTGTATAAAGAGGGTATGGTGTTTGATTCGGTAAATGGTCATATCGATTTCCAGCAGCAAGAGTTACTGATTCAAGAGCCGATCATTGTTAAAGGGCCGACAAGCCGCTTACAGTTTGCAGGCAAAATTGATTGGGAAGAAGAAAGCCTAGATACCAGTTTGGTGGCTACCTTGCCGGTGGGGAACAATGTCGCACTTGCTACCGGCCTGTTAGTAAACTGGCCGGCTGCGGTAGGTGTTTATGTGGCCAGCAAGCTGTTCTCTAATCAAGTGGATAAAGTGGCCAGTGTTAGTTATTCCATGACTGGTAGCTGGGATGACCCAAAGATGGAATTTGAACGCTTATTTGATTCAAAGGCAGCTAAAGATGCCGGTGAGAAGGTAGCTGAAGAGGTAGAGCACAAGGAAACGCAAGTTGAAACTCAGCTATCACCTCAGCGATCGTCTCAGCAAGAAGCCGTAGCCGAAACACCGAAAGAATCGCAAGAACAAATACCCGCTACAGAAGAGCCAAAATAATTATGCCTAATAGCAACTGGCAAAGCCTCAAGCTTGGCCTGGTACAAATGGTCTCGGTCAAATCTCTAGAGCAAAACCTGGCTGCGGCTGAGCGACAAATTCGCGCTTGCGCCGAGCAGGGTGCAGAGCTTGTGGTGCTGCCAGAGATGTTTGCCATCTTTGGCGGCGGCGATCAGTTGGCGGCGGGGCAGGCGGAGGCAAGTAGCGCTGGCCCATTACGTAGCTTTCTAGCTGAAATGGCGGCTCGCTACGGTGTCTATTTGGTAGGCGGTTCTATTCCATGTACAGCGGCTAACGTATACGCTAATGCACCGGCTTTAAGTGCTGAACAAGCGAGGGTTTACGCCGCCTGCTTCGTATACGACTCAGCAGGTCAAGAGATTGCACGCTACGATAAAGTGCATTTATTTGATGCCAACGTTAACGATGCCCAAGGCCAATACCGAGAATCCGATACCTTTGCGCCCGGGTTAAAGCCGCAGTGTTTTGATAGCCCATGGGGAAAAATCGGCTTAGCGATTTGTTACGATTTACGCTTTCCCGAGTATTTCCGTTGCCTCGCGGAACAAGGCTGTGAATTGGTGTTGGTCCCAGCCGCATTTACCTATGCTACCGGGCGAGCACATTGGGATTTATTGCTAAAAGCCCGCGCCGTAGAAAATCAGTGTTTTGTTGCTGGCGCTGCACAGGGTGGAGAGCACAGTAAGCGACGTTCTACCTGGGGGCACAGTTGTGCTATCAACCCTTGGGGGGAGCCCGTAGCCAGCCTAGATCGTGGAGAAGGTGCACTGTTGATAGAATTACAGCGCCAGCAGCTCGTAGGGGTTCGCGCTGCATTGCCTGCACTGGCAAATCGCCGCTTGGGTATTTGAGCCCTGCGATACATTTGTGAAGATATTGTCCAGCTTTTGAAAAACAGCGCCGCTTGCCCTTTGGTAGGCTAAGCCTATAGAAATAGGGAGGCTATACCATGAAACACACATCTTTTGCTTTATTACTGCCCTTGATGGCTGGTGCCCTTATTGCCTGTAATGAGGCTAATGGCGATCAAACAACAATGGCCGCTAAAAGCGCTGAACAAGCACCTGCTCTGCAACAGCTGATTGATAAAGGTGAAGACCTGAGCCAAGTGCCTAAGTCGGTTTGGAAAAAGATCCTACCGCGTGAGCAATATAAAATTCTTTGGGAGGCTGACACTGAAAGGCGCTTCACCAATGAAGAGATGGGCAAGGGAAAGACGGGTACTTTTGTCAGTGCAGCATGCCAAGTTCCGGTTTTCCGATCTGAACACAAATACGATTCTGGTACTGGCTGGCCAAGCTTTTGGGAAGCCAATAAAGACAATATCGTACTGAAAACCGATTACAGCTGGGGGATGAAGCGCACCGAGATTCTCAGCAAATGCGGCGAGCACCTTGGGCATGTCTTTAATGATGGACCGGCACCAACCGGTAAGCGTTATTGTATTAATTCTTTGGCCTTACGCTTTGTCCCTGACGGCGAGAAAAACAGCTCTCCTGCCATTGCCGCGCCAACAAGCAGCAGCCTAAAAGCTGAATAAAGACAGCACTTTCAAAATTCTCGACTTGATCTAGAACAAGTTTTTTACAGTTAGCGATAAACCAAAAGCCTACAAAAGTAGGCTTTTTTTCAAAAAACTGTCAAAAGCAGTTTTTTGTTAATCTGGATCAAGTCTTTGGGAAGCTCAATATTGTTCAATAGCCTCAACAAGTAAACGGGTGCACAAACAAAGCGCCCTTGTCGAGGAAGAGAGAGTAATTATGAAAGCTACCCTAAAACCATTGACTTTAGCTGCTGCAATCGCAGCCTGTGTTGTTGGCACTCAAGCACACGCTTATGAAGCGGGTGACTTTATTGTTCGCGCTGGTGTAACTACTGTTGCTCCAGATGGCGATAGCACTCAGGTTTATGCGGGTGGCAATTCTTTGGGCGCCGATTCTGGTGTTGATGTAGATAACGACACTCAGTTGGGTTTAACTTTCACTTACATGCTAGACAAAGCATGGGGTGTTGAAGTTCTAGCGGCAACTCCATTCTCTCACGATGCATCTGGTGAGGGTTCTTTCTTGAATGGCGCTGGCATTGGTTCTGTAGCTGATACCAAGCAACTACCACCAACTGTATCTGCGGTTTACTACTTCAACTCTGACAGTGCTTTCAAGCCATATGTTGGTCTTGGCTTGAACTACACCATCTTCTTTGATGAGGAAGGCGGTTCTAACTTGGAAGCCGTTACTGGTGATCTAGACGTTGATCTTGATGACTCTTGGGGTTTGGCTGCACAGGTAGGCTTCGATCTAGATCTAGGTGATAACCTATTGTTGAACGCTTCTGTTCGTTACATTGATATCGACACCGAAGCTACTTTGACTGTTAAGAACTCTGACAATGCGCTAAGCCTACCAGCTGGCACTAAGATTACTACTGACGTAAACATTGACCCAATGGTTTACTCTGTAATGATCGGTTACAAGTTCTAAGAACGCAAAAAGCCCGCCAAATGGCGGGCTTTTTTTTGACTTTAAGAAACTGAAAAAACGATTAACAGGTTTCTGTTTTTGCCGATCTTTTCAGCGCGTCCATATCCAAAATCTCAATCTCTTTTTTATCAACCGATAAAATATCCTGCTTTTGGAAGCGACTTAAAACACGGCTTACAGTTTCAACAGTAAGGCCTAAATAGTTGCCCATATCCGCACGTGACATAGCCAAACGGAAAAGGGTCGCAGATAGCTGGCGACGGTGATTGCGAGTAGAGATGCTTAATAGCATTGAAGCTACACGCTCTTCAGCACTGTTTTTACTCAGCAAGGTAATTAGCTGCTGATCTGCAGTAATCTCCTGGCTCATTAACTGAAAGAAATGACGCTGCAAGCTTGGAATCTTGATGCTTAGCTCTTCCATGCGAGAAAAGGGAATCTCACAGACGGCAGTGGTTTCTAAGGCAATGGCGGAGTTGGTGTGCACATTCTGAGCGATACCGTCCATTCCTAGAATTTCTCCAGGCAGATGGAAGCCGGTAACCTGTTCTTCACCGTCATTGGTAATACGAATGGATTTAATGGTGCCCGAGCGTACCGCATATACCGAAGTAAACGGATCATTGGCGTGATATAGATAATCACCTTTATGCAGCGGGCGGCCACGTTGGATGATTTCGTCTAATCTATCTAGCTCGTCTACATGCACGCTAATCGGCAGGCAGATACTATTCAGACGACAGTCACCACAGGAAACCTGAGGGTTATGGTGGCAACGTGTTGTTTTGCTGATGATATTTGATGTCATTACATTCACTGCTGGCTAGATTATCGCTCAAAAAGCATATTAGTGAGCCCTTAATTTTACTACTTATCTCTGGTATTACTAGGGCTTCTATAGTCTATGTGTTTAATATTTGAGCGCTTTTGGGTTTTTTATTCCAATTTGATTTTAGTTTATTCCCTAAACTCTGATTTTAGCAGTCCAGACAAGAAGGTATCTGTGATAAACAGTAGCCTTAAAACACCATCGTCTGTTAACTGCAGTAGTCCATTATGTATTCGCATTAGCTCCATATTAGCCTCTGCATTGAGCTCCCAGCTGATATTGTCGGCTAATGATGACAGGGCCAAGTCATAGCGGTTTTCGATATAGTGAATATCAAGGCGGTGGTAGCACAATAGTTGATCGGCCACGACCCTGCAGGCCTTGGCTTTAGGGCTTAGCTGCAGCACCTTATCGATGGCGAGTTGGCTTTGCTCTAGCTTCTTGCTGTATTGAGCCAATTGGCTGCTATTGCATTCGTAATGGCTGCCTAGCTGGCTGCTGGCTGCGGGTCCAAAGCCAAGTAGATCTGAGGCATTAACGGAATTATAGGCAATGGCCGTGCGGCGTAGGCGGTTCTGGTTCTGGGCAATAGCCAATGAATCTTTGCCATTTACAAAACAATCGTTACCGATTGCTCGGTAGCCAGCGTGGCGCATGGCGTTATATATAAGTGTAAATTGGCTGGCGCTGTAGCTGCCGTGCTCACTTATCTTATCGGCTAGATTCCAGCGGTCTAATTCGCTGGAGGGTGTTAGCAAAACTCGATCAGCTCTCAGCTCAAGTACATTGTCGAGCAGCACGCGCATCCCGTGCAGATCTTGGCTTGGATAACCATAAGGCAGACGTAAGGCTAAGCTGTCAGGACCGAACTCTTTGGCTTGCTGCCAAATGTCATCCAGTTGTTGCTGCTCTTCTTTGTTCAGTGATGGCGGCAAGCTCAGGATAAATTCATTGAAGCCCAACCCTTTAAGTAGCGCCATATTGGCCGTGTTGGCTTCTTCAAGGTTTAGCTCCGCGCAATATTCAATTGGCGAATTATCACGGTGGCTAAGGCGAAAGCTGCTGGCCAATATATGCATCAGTTCAGTGATATCAGCACCCTGAAAATGCACAAAAGGGTGACGCAATAACAGTTGAGTGACAGGTCGTCGGCCATAAAGCTCTTTGCGTATATTGATCTCATTGATCAGGGCATCGAAGAAGGGGCGGCCTAGCGGTGCATCGAACTGCCTTGCGGGCAAGTTAATCCAAAGGGCCATGGGAGAAATGCTTAAGCGCTGCCCTTGTGGCTGGAGATTTTGATCCTCAAGCGGCTCATAGGCCATGCGGTGGGGGTAGTTATAGCTGGCGCTGCGCAATAAATGCGGATGCTGCTGGGCCGCTAAATCAAAGCATTGATGGGCCTGGGTATTTGGATTGTTCACGGTGGCAAGTATCCCAAGTTTACGATAGTTGCAGTTTATCCATGCCTTATGCAGCAGATGTTGATATGAATCAATACCATAGTGTTTGTAAGTGTTTGGCGCGATATATAAGGGGATCGTAATTGATAGAGATCAAGTTCTAACACCGCGATTTAAGTAGCATGTTTCGAACGGATTGCGATGAATGAATTGCTTGCGAGGGATAAAGCAATCAGTTGAGTTAAATCATAAGTAAGTTTTAGATTCTAGACTATATTAGTAACCACTTTAGTCGAGTATATAAAAGAAGGCACTTACATTATGAGTACAAAAGAAAACTTACTGGTTGTTATTGATCCAACGCGTGATGAGCACCCTGCATTAGAGCGTGCCATCATTACCGCAAAGATGCGTGAAAGCGCACCTGAGATTCACATTTTTATTGGTGTGGATGGTCATTCAGTAGATACCAGTCATCGCAACCCAGATATGTACAGCGATGTTGATAATTTTTCTGCGCTATCTAAGCGTATGGAAAAAGAAGGTTTAGAGTACACCGCAGAGATTTGTTGGGCGCACGATTGGCAAAAAGCCTTGTTGTCTTCTGGTAAACACTTCCAGACCGACATGATCGTGATCCCAGATTATGGTGATAGCGAAAAAGGTATTCGCTTCAGTGATTCAAAGTGGGCTTTATTGCGTAACGCTAAATGCCCAGTTTTGATTGTACGCCCAGGCGCTGAGTACCACCGTAAGACTGTTTTGGCCGCGATTAATGCGCAAGCCAAAGACGAGCGCTATCAAGAGCTGAACGACAAGATTGTTTCACGCGGTAAATGGTCCGCTGAATTGTATGGTGCCGATTTACATGTAGTAAACGCCTATACCGATACGATGAATATCCCAGATCGTGGTAGCTTGCTACGTAAGCTGGATATGGACTCGGATCATGTTCATATTCGCCAGGGTGCGCCAGAAGATGTGATTTCTGAAGCGGCTAAAGAATTGGACGCAGACATTGTATTAATTGGTACCTTGGCTCGTAAGGGCTTATTGGCTGCCATGCGAGGTAATACTTCTGAGCGAGTATTAACTCAATTAGAGATGGATGTAATGGCGCTTAACTAAAGCGTTATTAACGACAAGAAAATTCGACACGCTCGAAACCGGTTTATCACTCGGCTAGAGATCTTAGGGGGCTTTTTGCCCCCATTTTTTTGTCTGATTTTTATGCCTGTTTATTTTCAAAAACGGCTTATTGGAACGCTGCTTAGTGCTTAGTGTTTATTTGAGAGTGGATAAAGGGTAGCTAACCTTAAAGCTGCAGCCGCCTTGGGGCTTATGGCAAACACTTAGCTCACCTTGCAGTACCTCATTTACCAGGTTAACCAATGTGTGCAGCCCTAGACCAAGGTTCGCCGGTTTAGCTGCAGTGAAAGGATCAAATATATTGTCCCTAAGCGATTCACTGATACCTTGGCCATTGTCATCGACCTCGATAACTAAAAATTGATAGGCCTGCTGCTGATCACTGCCTTTACATAGCTCAATCTTCAAATTGATGATGGCTTGTTCATGTTCAATACCATCATAGGCATGGCTGACGGCATTCTTAAGCAGCTCACAAACAATATAATGCAGAAGCTCAGGGTAGCTGTAGATATCGAGATCTGGCTCGATAGAAATGCAGAGCTGAATATGGTGTTCTTCAATCTTATCATGCAAGGAAGCGGGTATGCCGGCAATGGTTTCGGCCACATTAAACTCGGTCTGCTTCCAGTCAGCCTCATCCACAGATATCTTTTTAAAGCTTTCGACTAGGGCCGAGAGGCGCTGTAAATTGCCGTCTAGCAAGGTGGTGCTGCTCCGTAGGCGCTGTTGTTGGTGATCTAATTCTTGCTGATCGATACTTGTAGAGTTAAGCAGTTTGAGGCTTTGCTTGGCCAAATCAGCGACCATAGATGCGGCCATTTTCACTACGCCCAGCGGAGTATTTATTTGATGGGCTACTCCAGCAACAAGTCGGCCCAGGGCCGCTTGCTTCTCGCTATTAAGTAGTTGCTCTTGGGTATCTTTTAGTTGTTGCATCGATTGCGCAAGGTCGGCTGTGCGGGCATTGACCAATTTTTCTAGCTCGATTTTTTTATGACGGTAATAACGCAGACGGCAAAGATAAATAATATAGAGTAGGGCGCTTACAAGTAATACCGCGATTAAACGAAACCAGTGGGTTTCATGCCAGGCGGGCAAGATACTAACTTGCACAATAAGCTCTTTGTTGGGCCAGTCAGCTGTGCGCGGTGTCGCTTGTAAGCGAAAAGTATATTGGCCTGGCGACAAATTGGTGTAGCTTGCATGACGAGCCTTGGCATCGGTCTCTATCCAGTTATTGTTGTAGCCATCTAAACGATAGCGATATTTTATCTGCTGGGGTCGAACATAATCCAAAGCTGAAAAGCTAACACTAAAACTGTGTTGATCGGCTTGTAGTTCGATGTTTTGAGTTTGCCCCTGTACCGCTTTGCCGTCGATTCGCACTTTATTAACGATAAGAGAGGGCGCGGACTGGATGGGCTTAAATGTACTGGGTCTGAGCAGTTGTATACCTTGTTGGGTAAGGAAGATAAAATCGTCATTGGCGCTGTGCCAAAATTTAACCGAGGCGCCAGCGTCTGTAATTTTACCGTTGCCCTTATCAAAAAGCTGCGGATGTTCCGCGCCTTTTAACCAGTAGGCACCAAGGCCCCATAAGTTGCCTGTGCGATCTTCATCAAATAACCAATTTTCATTAAGGCCTAAGAGCACCTTGGTAATGATCAACTTGTCTTCTTTTATGGCTTTTAGCTGATAGGTGGTATCGGCTGTGCTGAAAAAGATTTTGCCAGGTGCAGCGTGATATCCCTTTACCAAGGTAGGCATTACAGCGCTAATGTTGCCTTCAACCACAAGACTAAGCTCGGTAAGTGTGTTCTTATCGCTACTAAATAAATAGTGTTTATTACCAAAGAGCATTAGGCTGTTTTTATCGTCAAGGGCGACTATGGAGCGCGGACTGATGCCTTCAAGTGAAGCGACTTTACTAAAATTACAATTTTCTTGGTTCTTTTTATCGTAACGATAGGTTCCCCTTTCGGGCCCTTGGCGAATAACCAGAAATGTCTGATGATTCTTCAGTAGGTGGATATTGGCGGGAAATACCAAGGTATCGCTTTGGCCAGTTAGTAAACAACGCTGTTTTTGCCATGCGGAATTATTGTTTTTGGTTCGCTCTAGCCTATAGCGCCAGGTACCTGCACCTGCGCTAAGCAGCCAGATATCTCCATTGGGCTCCTTGCCAAGCTCGACGATGTGATTGCTTGGTAGCCTAGGTGTGCTATTGGCTTTATCACTAAGACCTCGAACAAAACCTGAAGTAGGATTAAGCACATCTATGCCTTCGCTGCGGCTGCTTATCCAAAAGTCACCATTATCTAATTCTACAATACCTGACAAGTCGGCTTTAAAGCCTGGTGTGGGTTTTGCTGGAGAATAAAGAATATTGCGAGAATAACGCCTGGCTGGAGGGATTAGCTGAAGGCTTAGGCCACCAAGCCAAACAATACCTTCATCATCCTGATATAAATTCCATAAGGTTCCATCTGATAGCCCACCTGGGCGAAAAGGGTCGTGCGCTAAAATTCGTTTTAGCTTGCCGGTATGTTTATTAAAAACTTGAATATTACGATAGTTTTGTAAGCTCAATACCCAGACCTCTTCGTCTACAACTTCTATCGAAGTAACCCGGCCAATCGATGCGATGTTTTTCGCTTGGCCATCGGCACCGATTAAATATAGGCCTGTAGAGGTACTGCCCACCCAGAGCTGGGAGTGTTGATCAACTTTGACGGTGCTGATTTGAACGTCCGCCAGCAGGCTTCGGGTTTGTAAAGGGGTTAGAAAGATTCTATTGTCTGGAGGTGAAAATTGCAGCAGACCTTGATCGGAGCCAAGCAGTAAATGGCCTTCAAGATCATAACTTAAACTGCGAATAGGGCCGTTAACGTTGGTCAGTTTTACTACCTGGAATCTTTCACTTTTAAAATCTAAATACTCTAAACCTCTATCGCTTGCCAACCAAAGGCCTTGCTCGCCATCTAGTAATAGAGCGTAAACCGAATTGCCTGAAATACTGTATTCTTCATTCGGCTGGTAGCTATAATGCTGAAAAATCTGCTCTGCTTCAGATAAGCGATACAGGCCATTACTGGAAGAGCCTGCCCAGACAATACCAGCTGCTCCAGCGGCAACAGAGCTAAAGGCTTGTTTGGCCAGCACATTGCCCTGGCTGTCTTGATATTTTACATCGCGAAACTCATAACCATCGTACTGATGTAAGCCGTGAAAGTGAGAAGCTACCCATAAAAGGCCGCTGGATGAGCGAGTCATCGACGTGATTAATAGCGTGTTTTTCTGGGTATCTACGGGGAATACCACTGGGTCGGCAATATCGAAAAGACTTTCGCTGGCTAGCGGCGGAACGTACACCAGGCCCCAACAGAACAGAAGCCAAAACAGTTGGCGAATCATTAGTTGAGCGCTAGCTTTTGTAGGGGACAGCTTGCATTCCATATGCTTGTCTTAATGAGCGTGATGTCGCGATTTGTGATGCTTGTCGTAAAAAACATCTTATTAAAGTGTAAGTCGATTTCACTTATTTACCATAACACTTAGTAATGGTTAATTTAGGCGACCTAGGCGGTTTTGCTTATTTGCCCCGAACTTCGTAATATCGCCTTTGTTTTCAACAATATAGACCAATAATCAACGAAGAGAGCTATTCATGGTGAATCACCCAAAGCTTAAGAAAACTGCAATTGCACTGCTTTTTAGCGCCAGCTTAGGCTTGCAGCTTACTGCACAGGCCGGCATCGATATCAGCGATCGAGCCAAGCAGCTCGCCAAAGAGGCTCTTATCGTAGATACCCACATTGACGTGCCGTATCGCATAGAAGATAGCTACGCCGATGTGACCAAGGCCACTGAAGATGGTGATTTCGATTACCCCCGTGCTGTAGTGGGTGGCTTAGACGCTGCCTTTATGTCGATCTATATCCCGGCCGAATACGAGCAAAAAGGCGGCAGCGTTGCCTTGGCAGATCGCTTAATCGATAGGGTAGAGGCCATGGTAGGGCGCGCACCCAATAAATTTGCCTTGGCTTATAGCAGCCAAGAAATGCTGGATAACCAAAAGAACGGCAAAATCTCATTGCCTTTAGGTATGGAAAACGGCACACCTATCGAAGGCAAAATGGAGAACCTTAATTATTTCTTCGAGCGTGGTATCCGCTACATCACCCTGGCGCACGCCAAGAGTAATCACATTAGCGATTCTTCTTATTCAGAAGATAAGCCTCACCAAGGTCTTAGCGACTTTGGCAAAAAACTGATTAGCGAAATGAACAATATCGGCATGATCGTGGATATCTCCCATGTATCTGATCAGGCTTTTTATGATGTGATGGCAGTAAGTAAAGCACCTGTAATCGCCTCGCATTCCTCATTGCGTCACTTTACCCCAGGCTGGGAGCGCAATATGGATGACAAAATGCTGCTAGCATTGAAAAAGAACGGCGGCGTTATTCAAATTAACTTCGGCTCGGCTTTTATTCACGAAGAAGCTACTCAATACGGCGGCAAGCAAAAAGAAGCCCTTGCCAAATATAAAGCGGCTAACCCAAAGGCCAGCGAAGCCGATATTGAAATCTTTAAAAAGCAATTTAAGAAAGAAAACCCGTACCCATATGCAAGCCTGGATCAAGTGCTGGATCATTTTGATTACGCGGTTAAATTGGTGGGTATAGATTATTTAGGCGTTGGCTCAGATTACGACGGTGTTGGTGATTCACTACCGCAAAACCTAAAAGATGTGGCCAGCTACCCGGCCTTGGTGCAAGGCTTAATAAACCGTGGCTATAGCGAAGAAGATATCCGCAAGATCCTAGGCGGTAATATGCTACGTGTGTGGCAGCAAGTAGAAGCTTACGCGGCAAAGCACTAAACGTAGAAAAGCAACTAGCCTGCACTTTATTACCCAGTAAAGTGCAGGTGATTAAACAAAAAAGTAAAATACTAGATACAAAGGCCGTAACTAATTTAAAGCGGCCGCATCCAAAGGGCTAATTACCGCATTACCACCGCGCTGTAAAACATGGGTATAAATTTGCGTGGTTTTCAAATCCGTATGGCCCAATAACTCCTGCACCGTGCGTATATCGTAGCCATTTTGCAAAAGCTGTGTAGCAAAGGTATGCCGAAAAGTATGCACGGTAACCTTCTTGCGAATGCCGCTATTACGCACCGCTTGCCTGAGTTTCTTCTCAAGCCCAGAAGGGTGAATATGGTGACGTTTCTCCCGTCCGCTAATTGGATCGATACCCCGTTTACTGGCGGAAAACAAATAGCGCCAATGCAAAGCTTTGGCCTCATTGGGAAACTTCTTGGCTAAGGCGTAGGGCATGCTTACCTCACCGAAGCCTTGTTTGATATCGTCTTGGTAAAAAGTTTCAGCCAGTTCAATTAACTGTAGTATTTCCTCAACAGCGCCATTTGGCAAAACGGTAACTCTATCTTTCCCGCCTTTGCCTTGTCGAATAGTTAAACAGTGATTGTCAAAATCAACATCTTTAACACGAAGATTTAAGACCTCTGCCTTACGCAAGCCCGCGCCCCAAGCGAGTTTTATCATTGTGCAAAAAGGGAAGCTTAAATGATTAAGTATTGTTTGAGCCTCACGCATAGTGAGCACGACAGGTATCCGCTGCTGTTGCCGGGCTCTTACGGCATTAATACCTTTAAGCTCGCGTTTCAATACATGTTGAAAAAGAAAGGCTAGCGCACACAAGGCCTGATTTTGGGTATTCGGAGAAACCTCCTTATGCGTTGCTAAATGGCTAAGAAATTGATCAACCCCATGAGGGTGAATTTGCCCGGCATCACGATACCCCTGATGTCGAATAAATGAGCGAATCCAATAGATATAGTTCTTTTCGGTAGCAAGCGCTAACTGCCTCAAGCGCATTACGCTTCTTACTTCTTCAATAAACTTAGATCGACGCATAACTGTTTCACGCTTTGAGTTGACAATGCTGTATATTTATACAGTTTAATTTTACGGTCGCTATAGGCCAAGCTTCCTATTAATTGGGGAATTAACAATTAACCCCTACAAAGCTCTAAGTGAATCAACTACATACGAGAATTAGCCGCATTCTCTTAATCCGCCACACAAGAGAAAAAGCAATTTTATAGCCAATAAATAATGACTTAAGCGCCAGGTCTCGTTAATTCGGTATGATTTTTCTAGTACTTGTAAAAGTACTGATAAAACAATAAATTAGGGCAACAAACAAAGGAATGCAGACAGGTATTAAAACGGACATCATCCTATTATTTCTGAAATCCCCAAATTAATAAGACGCGTCCGCTTTTTGGTTGTAATTCTACTGGTCTGTTTATTTAGCTGTTATAACTCAGGAGTGTGAGCGTGGATGTTTGGCTAATTGGTATAGTCACTCTAATAGCAATGTGGGTATGGATTAGCTTACTAGCAATACTGTGTCTATTTCTAGATCCTGATTTAGAACCCATCCAGCGATGGGGGCAGGCTGGTATAGTAATAATACTTCCTTTTATTGGTCCTGCATTTGTTTTAATGTTGGTAAATGAACACTCTCCAGAAGTTGTCGCAAGATTCTATATACCTTGGCCGTTTAGAATGATCGTTCTTAATCGCCAGCAGCGTAGAGGTGGGCAAGGTAGCAATGGTGAAGAAGCTCCAGGAATTCATTCAGGCGGTCACGGAGGAGACGGAGGTGGGGGTAGTGATTAGACGTTATAACAAAAAACGGCATAGCGAACAGTTTACGCTGCTTCGCGCTACAACTGTCGTATGCGTTTGGCGTTAACCGTCAAAGGAGTAATGATGACGGGAAAAATACCAAAGAAAAATCCGCGCGAGGGAATCGATGAATACGGTCGAACGGATTTGCATTATGCAGAGAGCATTAAAGAATTAGATAAATTGCTTGTAGAAGGATTGGATATAAACCTTCAAGATGATAATGGTTGGTGCGCGCTTCACTTTTACGCCCAGGATCGTCGGTTTGAATTGATGCAGCGATTAATTGAAAACGGCGCTAACCTAAATCTAATAGATTCGCATGGTAACCCACCTTTATGGACTGCCGTTATGAATGCAAAGGGTGATTATTCATGTGTTGAGCTTCTGCTAAGCTCTGGTGCAATATTCGATCAGAAAAATAAACACGGCCGAAGCCCTTTGGATATGGCTAATACCATTAAGGCTGGCGGTTTAGAAGAGCTGTTTGCCAAGTATCAAAACGGTTAACAAGACGATGCACCAGACCTATACCTGCGGCCTTTTCAATATGCACTCACTTCGTTCATTATTGCATATTAAAAAGCCCTCCGGCATAGCCAGGTGATCTGGGCGTTAGGCCTTACACGGAGAAAGTTAAATGCCAGAGTTATTCGCGTTGCAAGGGCCGGGAAACTGCGGAAAAACGACAACCCTTAAAAATCTATATAACGCTGTGTGCTCCAAATATCCGGCAGCAACTGTTCAAATATTGCATCGAGGCACAGCTGATGTCGCTATCATCGTGAGAGGTGTCAATGGCTTGGATATCGGTATTGAAAGTCAAGGCGACCCCAATTCAAGGTTACAAAACACTCTTTCCACTTTTGTTGGTGAAAAATGCGATATTATTTTCTGTGCGTGCCGAACACGAGGTATGACTGTAGACTGGGTTAATGCTTTATCCTCGCAATATAACATCCACTTTGTTCAGCAAAACCAGGTTGCAAAAAATTATGCTGCTATTAACTCCGCCATGGCTGCGTCTCTTATGCAGCAAGCGGGTATATAGGCCTAACAAGGCCATTAAATTCGCTCCCTTCGGTCGCCGGACGTTCGTAAACTCGCGCCGTTTATGGCGGCGTTATGCCTACGTATGAATATGAATTGGAATGAACCGCCAATAATGGAATCGGGTGCACCTCTACCGGAAATTTTGGAGCGTGAAAACTCGCTTTTATGCGCTTATATATGCTCTAACCCTGATTTTGTTGGTTGGGATTCCGGTGCGCCACCTGATCATCCTGGGTTTGAAGAGTATTGTGCGGTAATCGAATTTGAGGATGTTCAAAGTTACAAGTTCGGTACGCCGAGTGACGAAGAACTTTTCGAACACCCTTTGTATAAATTGGGCATCGACTATTATGGTTTCTACAAGCTAAACGTTAGCCCAGAACTAGTATTAATTGCTGGTTGCTCTTTGTGGGTTGCTACTTTTCATGATGAAACCTTGCAGGTCATTGCAAAAGGCGCAAGGGTAGTTAGCGCTCGGGTGGGCGTAAGTTCACCAAAGGAGGCATTAGTGCATGCCAGTACCAAGGCATAACAAGGCAATTAACTGCACGCTTTTCAGCGTCGGACGCGCAAAAATCGCGCGCCGGTTATTGAGGCTTTGAGCATGTAGTAAAACGCATTAGTTCATTCTTTCAAAAACAAAATTATGTCAATGTTAAAGGGTGTTTTATCATTGGTTATGAGTAAGCAACTAACAAGGGTAGGTAACATCGGCAACGCAAAAGACGCGCTGCCTGGACGGCCTACGCTTCGCTTCGGTCGCCGTTGCTACCGGCGTTATAGCAGTAAAGTATGAGAACAAAGATTACGTTCAGGGTGGGAATTTCTCTTTTCTTAGAGTTCTTGCTCGTTTCAATATTCTTCGGTGCAGTTGTATTGTTCGGGGGGGTGATCACCCTTCTTGAACGCTTTGGATACGAATACAGCGTTGAAACTCGTCAAATACTGGCTTCGTGCATAGTACTCGCGACTGCATTAACCTTTGGTTATTTAAGATTAAGGCAATATAAGGCAAAACAGGTCTGGAGCTTGGATGGCGGAATGCTCAGTAGGGGGTCGCCTGTTAACTTGAGCGTGAATCTTTCAACTCTAGATAAAGTTATACCGGGCTTACCTAAATCAAAATGGCATAACTTCTTCTATGGTGGTAAGCATAGGTTGAAGGAACAGGCTATGGTTGATGCAATGTATAGTTGCACGCTTACATTAAAATTATCGCATAATGAATATTTGCTGCTGTATTTGTTTAACTTTGGTGGCGGCTTGGAGCTTATGAATGAGATTGCCAAGAGCGTCTCAGATAAAGTTGACACAGAGCATCAATTTACAGATAGAGAAAGAAAAGTACTAAAGTCACAGAAGCATAATTCCGTGGTAAGGCTATAACAAGCGCATGTTGTCGGACTGGTTTTCCGCTGCGCTCCAAACCAGCTGCAAAAGCGGGCGTTATAAACTTGGAGCAAGATGAAGACTCCTAGAGAAAAATTGGAAAGCTGTATTGTCGAGAACGGTTGGCGCATCGAAAATGTCCAATACGATGGCCTTGATTGGTGGGTCGACGAAATTTGGGAATTGCGCTCTATTTGGTCACCTGAAGGAGTATCAGCTTATTTGTCGTTATTGGTCGATCCCCTGCATGAGGGTGCAAGGAGAAAAGGCCAGGGGGTGTGGGCTGTGGGTTGTTCAGGTGAGAGTCCAGCCTCACTTGAAAAAGCCTGTTCTAACGGTACAGTAACTTTAAATGAAATCTCGAAGGGCAATGCTATCGAGGTCATAGACAACATCGAGTCGTTAAGGTCAGGTGCCATTAACGACATTGGTTTATAACAAGTTGCCCAAATCTGCACCAACCGCAAAAAGCGTAGTTTCCACGGGACAGTCTACCCCTTCATTCTAGTTGTCCAAAAGTCAAAAGTTACCACTAAAAGGAGTTTTATGAGTTATTTAATGAAATTACTGGCAATATTGGCATTGTTTACATCGATCTCAGTGAGCGCTGATGAGCCCACTAAAGCTGCTGATATATATGAAAGGATGAAATCTTTAGTTGGTGTTTGGAAGGAAGAGGGCGCCAAAAATTCAGACTTCAATATTTCTTTCGAGTTGACAGCAAATGGATCAACACTCCTTGAATTATGGAATTATAAGGGTAATAAGCACTCTTTAACCGTTTATCATTTGAACGGTAGTAAGTTGATGGCAACTCATTATTGCCCGCAAGGAAATCAGCCAAGATTGGAGTTGTCTAGCGACTCAACCATAAATGACATTTCTTTTAATTATTTGGATGCGACAAATTTAAAAAGCTTGGATGAATCCCATCAGCATTATTTAGCCTTTAAGCTGTCTGATTTGCCGAATAAGATATCGAGAAGTGAAATTTACCTTAGTAAGGATGGTGAAAGTCCATCAAAGCTCTCTTTGGTTCGTAAGTAAGATGTCTAAGAAGAATTTTAGAAGGGCTAAGTGTTTTTTGTGAAGACTCTAATGGAAGAAAAGAAATCTTTAATAAGACAACGGACAAATGAAATAAAGCCCTATCGTTGTAAGAACCTTATTGCCGTCCTTGAGAACCCAATGGATATAAAAAATATTGGAACAGTGATACGGAATGTGAATGCCCTTGGTGTGGAAAAGACCTATATCGTCGATAGTCGTAAATCGCTGCCCGATGATTGGGAGGAAATGAGGGAAAGGAAGTCCTTATCAAAGACCTCGGTTTCTGCGATCAAATGGAGCTTTGTGAAGAGATTCGGCAGCACAGAAGAATGTCTTTCTCACCTAGAAAAGAATAGATTCACTTCAATAGTAACGTCACCTCATATTAAGGGCAAAAGAAACGAAATTCTCCACGAGGCTGACTACACTATGCCGAAGCTGGCCGTCTGGTTTGGAAACGAATCTCGAGGGGTAAGTGACGAAGCGGTAGCAGTAAGTGATTTCTGTGTGTCGATACCTATGTTTGGCATGATTGAGAGCCTGAATTTGGGCACTACTACTGGGATCGTGCTATATGAAATTACAAAACAACGCCGAGCGTACCAAGAAAAATACAAACACGCTAAGCGCGGTCCTGATAAGTAATAGAGGTTAGATACATGGTGATTTCAGCGATACCAGCTTGTAAGTATTTTGCTTTATTCCCTACAAGGTACCCCCCTCTAGCCATTATGTGCTTTGCACGCAAAGACAATAGGGCCACCTGCCATGAAAGGTGAATGTAACTGCGGTGCTATCCGTTACCACTTAAAGAAATCACCTAGTGATGTGTATATGTGCCATTGCTCTATTTGCTGTAAATCAACAGGTAGTGGTGGTATCGCTGTAGTTATTGTTGAAAACGAGCACTTTCAGTGGTTGAGTGGCCAAGATGTGTTGCGCCATTGGCGAAAACCTGACCATGATTGGCACAGCTATTTTTGCTCTGTTTGTGGTAGCGCTATGCCGGGTGAAAACGATGATGATCGTATGTATATTCCCGTTGGCACATTGAGTGATGGGGTGGATAGCCTGCGCTTGAGCCATCACCTTTTTGTTGATTCTAAAGCTGCCTGGGAGCCTTTATCGGAATCTGCGATTCAGCATAAAGCGGGTTTTGAAAGCTAGCTTTTCAAGGTTGTACGGCTTAGGCTATGTACTGTTCATTTATGGGCCGATATAAGCTAACAGTTAAACAAGGAGAGTCGCTGTGCCTATTACTGATAAAACTGATAAAGAAATATTGGCCATTGCTTTGCCGATGATTGATACAGTAATTAATGCTTGTAACCGTAAGGATTGGGAAGCCTTCTCTGTTTATCAAACGGAGGCCGAGGCCAAGCACCCAGAAAATCAGGCCAATATGCTAAAGGCTTGGGACGAGGTTGAGTTGTTTAGTAGTTTAAGTCTCGAGCGGGAAGTTCTTGGGGTGATTAGAAACGACGGTATCGCCCAGATTTTGTGGAAACAATGCAGTAATAAGGCGAGCGGGGAGGAATATCTGGCTCGCTATTTTATTAAAGAAATAGAAGGTGAAATTAAAGAAGTTGGCTTTTTGATTAGCTTCTTTTGATTTTGAGCCTACTTTAGGGTTATACATTCATGACTAGTGATTCTCTTCTTATTCGCCCAGCTGAGATGGATGAAGCTGCACAGTTAAGTGATTTGGCGATGCGCTCGAAGGCCCATTGGGACTATTCCCAAGAGTTTATGGATGCTTGTCGCGATGAGCTTCGAGTATCACCCTCAAAAATTACATCGGATAGTTATTTTTGTTTTGTGGCAGAGCAAGCCCAGTCGATTTTGGGCTATTACATACTTAAGCTTATAAGCGCTAGGCAATATGAGTTGGAAGCCTTGTTTCTTGAGCCTTCGGCCATAGGGCAGGGAATTGGTAGAGCCCTATTAGAGCATGCCAAAACGCTTACGTGGCAAGAGGGCGCACAGGCTATTGTTATTAATAGCGATCCTAATGCCGAGGCATTTTATCTATCGGCAGGAGCAAAGAAAGTGGGTAGCAGCCCTTCGGGTAGTATTCCGGGGCGGGTAATACCTTTGCTTGAGATTGCTTTGTAAGTACTTTTTAGTCCCCTTAATTGCTGTTCTACCGTGGAGTTTTTATGTCTGTGATTGCCAAAACACCTGAGCCACCGTACTACGCGGTAATCTTTAGCTCAATCCGCAGTGAGGACGACAAGGGCTATGGCGAGATGGCTGATCGAATGTTGCTGTTGGCGGCTGAGCAAGAAGGCTTTTTGGGCGTAGAATCTGCCAGGGAAGAGCTGGGCATTACGGTATCTTATTGGGCGGATTTGGAATCGATAAAAGCCTGGAAGGCAAATGCCGAACACCGGCAGGCTCAAGCCTTAGGGCATTCCCGCTGGTATAGCCATTTTACAACCCGCATTGCCAAGGTTGAGCGCGATTACGGTATATAGCCTACCCCTTATCCCCCATCACTAAGGCTTTGCTTGGCCTGTAAATCTTCTTTTTATCAATTTATGGTCTTTCTGGGCAGCTAGCTGTATTAACTTTATATTTTAATGCTTGCAATATACTTGAGTGCTCAAGTATATTGCAAGCATTGTTAATTAGGATACAGGAGTAAGATGATGACGATGAAGAAGTTGCAGGGGAGCTGTCTATGTGGCCAAGTACGTTTTACGGTGGCTGAGCCATTTTTATATGCCGGTTATTGCCACTGTTCCTTGTGCCGTAAAGCTTCGGCAGCGGTGGGCACGGCGGTGGCCGCGGTGTCACCTAAGCAGTTTGAGATTACGCAAGGGGCAAACGCTTTAAAGAGCTATCAACGCAGTGAGAAAACCCATAGTTATTTTTGCAGTAACTGTAGTTCGATGGTGTACGGGCAAAAGCCAGAAACCGGTTTCTTGCATATTCGGATGGGGCTGTTGGATGATGAGCCATCCGAGCAACCACAGGCCCATATTTTTGTTGGCTCTAAGGCAGATTGGTATAGCATTCAAGATAATTTGCCGCAGTTTGAGCAGGCGCCAGTTGCTTAGTGTTGGCGCAGTAGATATTGATTGTAGGTTTTAAAATGAGTAAGAAAGAAGCAAGTCCCCAAGGGGAAATTTTGCAGCGTTTGTTTTTAAGTAGCGCTGAAATAACCAGGCAGCTAGATAATAGCTTAGGTGCTATTCATGGTGTGGGTTTAACGGAATTTATGGTTTTACAAACCTTGGCCGCTGCACACAATGGTAGTTTAAGACGAATCGATATCGCGGAAAGCTTGGGGCGCACGGCCTCTGGGATTACTCGCATGCTAATGCCAATGGAAAAAGTTGGTTTAGTGGAAAAGGTGAGTAGTGCCCGTGATGCGAGAGTGAGTATGGTAAAAATTAGTGAGGCTGGTGAGCGTATTTTGGAAGAAGCCAGTGCTAGTTTTGAGCAGAAAGCTGGGCAAGTTTTGGGTGATCTTTCGAATAAGCAAACGGCCAGTTTGTTGGAGTGTTTGCGATTGTTGCCTGGGGGTTAGTTGTTTTTTTATTGGGGGTTTTAGAGTCGTGCCTGAATCCTGGGGTCAGATCCCATGGGATCTGACCCCGCTTTTCGGTTGGGGCGTTTAGATTGCGCCGGTACTTGGGGTCAGATCCCGCGGGATCTGACCCCGTTTTGGGTATGGGATCTGACCCCGTTCTTGTTATTGATTGCTTGGGAAAGAGAATTGGGCGGTTTCGCGTACGCCGCCTGATGGCCAGCGTTGGGTGATGGTTTTACGCTTGGTGTAAAAACGCACGGCGTCTGGGCCGTAAGCGTGTAGGTCACCGAATAGTGAACGCTTCCAACCACCGAAGCTGTGGCAGGCTACGGGTACTGGCAGCGGAACATTTACACCGACCATGCCGACTTTGATATTGTCGGTAAAGTAACGTGCGGCTTCACCGTCGCGGGTGAAGATGCAGGTGCCGTTACCAAATTCATGGGCATCAATTAAATCCATGGCTTCTTGCATGTTTTCAACACGTACCACACACAATACTGGGCCAAAGATTTCGTCGGTATAAATGCTCATATCGCTTTTAACGTGATCGAATAAAGTGCCACCTAAGAAATAACCATCCTCATGACCAGCCACCAATAAGCCTCGGCCATCTACTACCAAGCTGGCGCCAGCGGCTTCGCCGGCATCAACATAGCCTTTTACTTTTTCATAGTGCTGCTGGGTAATGAGTGGGCCCATGTCGTTGCTATTATCGGTACCTGGGCCAACTTTTAGGCTAGCAAGTTGTTCTTTAAGTTTGGCAACAAGGGCATCGCCAGTATCGTTACCCACGGCAACGGCTACCGAGATTGCCATGCAACGCTCACCGCAAGAGCCATAAGCGGCACCCATTAGTGCGTTTACCGCATTATCTAAATCGGCATCTGGCATAACGATGGCGTGGTTTTTAGCACCACCTAACGCTTGTACGCGCTTACCATTGCTGTTGCCAGTGTTGTAAATATATTCGGCGATGGGGGTTGAGCCCACAAAAGAAATTGCGTGTACTTCAGGTGCTTCTAGTAAGCTATCAACAGCTTCTTTATCACCATTAACCACGTTGAATACGCCATCGGGTAGGCCAGCTTCTTTAAGTAATTCAGCCAGTAAAATGGCACAGCTTGGGTCACGCTCAGATGGTTTTAAAATAAAGGTATTGCCGCAAACGATGGCCATTGGGAACATCCACATGGGCACCATGGCAGGAAAGTTAAATGGGGTAATACCGGCAACCACACCTAAAGGCTGGAATTCGCTCCAAGAATCAATAGCAGGGCCAACATTTTTGCTGTGCTCGCCCTTTAATAGCTCGGGTGCGCCACAGGCATATTCAACCACTTCCACACCGCGAATAAATTCACCATGGGCATCGTTTAACACTTTGCCGTGTTCTTCGGTAATGGCGGCAACGATCTTATCAGCATTGGCTTCTAGCAGCTCTTTGTACTTAAACATAACGCGTGCACGTTTCAATGGCGGGGTATCGCGCCATGCTGGGTAGGCGGCCTGCGCTGCATCAATAGCTTGTTGCACAGTGCTTTTGCTTGCCAATGCCACTTGCTTGCTCACCTGGCCAGTGGCTGGGTTAAATACATTTTGGCTGCGTTCGTTATCGGCAACATTTTGGCCGTTAATAAAATGTCCTACGGTGTTCATAATAAATTCCAAAAATTGTGGGCGTTAAAAATGGCCCGATGCTGTTCGCTCTCTTTAAATTCATATGCTTTTAAAAACAGAGCTGGAGAGCAAACGTAAGGGGCCGTTTGCGAATTAAACAGTGATTGCTTACAACATTTCTTACAATAATGCTTTAAAGGCTGTTAATGGATTCACCAAGCGCATTTACCAAGCTATCGATTTCGCTAGCTTCGGTGGTAAAGGGTAGGCCTAGTTGAATTGTGTCGCCGCCATAGCGTACGTAGAAACCTTTTTCCCACATCTTCATTGCCACTTGATAGGGGCGCAGTAAGGGCTCACCAGGAGCCGCTTCAAAGCTGAGGCCCGCAGCAAAACCATAGTTGCGAATATCGCTGATGTACTGGCTGCCTTTTAGGCCGTGAATGGCTTCTTCAAACAAAGGAGCCATGCTGGCAACGCGTTGGGGAAGTTTTTCGTTGTCCAAAACGTCTAAGGCGGCAAGGCCGGCGGCACAAGCGACGGGATGGGCAGAGTAGGTGTAACCGTGAGGTAGCTCTAAAATATATTCGGCGCCAGCGGTTTCCATAAAGCAATCATAAATGTCTTGCTTAACAGCAACGGCCCCCATTGGAATGGCACCATTGGTGAGCTGCTTAGCCATGTTTACAATATCGGGTTTTACGCCGAAGGCCTCGGCGCCGGTATTGGCACCCATACGGCCAAAGGCAGTAATCACTTCATCAAAAATCAATAAGATATCGTGTTGATCACAGATCTCGCGTAGGCGTTGTAAATAGCCTTGCGGTGGCGGAATAACGCCGGCCGAGCCAGCTAGCGGTTCAACAATGACGGCGGCGATATTGCTGGCATCGTGCAGGGCAATCATTTCCAGCAGCTCATCAGCTAGATGCGCGCCATGACTCGGCATACCTTTGCTAAAACGATTTTCGGCTGTCATGGTGTGAGAGAGATGGTCGGCATCTACCGCGGTACCGTAAAGTGCACGGTTAGCGCCAATACCACCCACACTGATGCCGCCCCAGTTTACTCCGTGGTAACCCTTGGCTCGGCCAATCAGTTTGGTCTTGCTGGCCATACCACGCTTACGCCAATAAGCACGAGCGATCTTCAGCGCTGTCTCGGTGGATTCTGAGCCGGAGCCGGTGAAGAAAACACGATTAATATCCGTCGGCATAAATTCGGTAATACGATGAGCCAGCTCAAATGCTTTGGGGTGGCCAAATTGAAATGCAGGCGAGTAATCAAGCTGCTTTACTTGCTGGGCTACGGCTTCGGTAATCTCCGGGCGGCTATGACCTAGGCCGCTGGTCCATAGCCCTGAGAGGCCATCAAAGATCTTGCGGCCTTCACTGTCGTAGTAATAGTTCCCCTCGGCGGAAACGATAAGGCGTGGGTCCTGTTTAAACTGGCGGTTGGCCGTAAAAGGCATCCAGTGAGCATCTAACTGCTCCTGACTTAAGCCGGCTTTGGGATCGTGTTGTGTCATAACGTGTGGCTCATATGCATACTTTGTGCATCTCTAGTCAGGGTTTTCACCTCACTAGGGACAATCTGGGGCTAGTCTAGCCCTGTTGTTTTGTTGTATAAATGCCTCGTATTGAATGTTAGGTGTGGTATTTATGAAACAAAAGCAAAAGCCTAAAGCGGCGCTGAGTGCTAGCCCGCTAGGGCAGTTAAGCGATGTGGATTTGCGCTTGCTTCGTGTCTTCAAAAGTGTGGTGGAGGCCGGTGGCTTAAGCGCTGCAGAGCTAGAGCTTAATATCGGCCGCTCTACCATCTCCCGCCACCTAAAAGACTTAGAGATTCGCCTGGGCATGAATCTCGCCAAGCGTGGCCGCAGTGGCTTTGCCCTTACCGATGAAGGCGCCAACATTTATCGAGCCACCTTAAACCTCTTGGGTTCTATTGAGAGCTTTCGCAATGAGGTTAACGATATCCATCAGAGTCTTACTGGCAAGTTGAGCATTGCGCTGTTTGATAAGACCGCCGGTAACCCGGCCTGCCATATCGATAAGGCTATCGCGCGCTACGTAGAGGAAGCCCCCGAGGTAGCTTTAGAGCTGCATGTCGAACCTATTAATGTGATTGAGAAAGGGGTAATGGAAGGGCGCTTTCAGTTAGGGGTGATCCCGGCACATCGCGAGTCCACAAGCCTTAGCTACCTGTCTTTGTTTAATGAGCAAATGTATTTGTACTGTGGCAATAATCATCCATTGTTTGATCAAGATGACACTGTGATTGCTGCGAGTGAGGTGTTGCAATATCCCTATGCTGGTTTGGGATACCACTCGCCCAATATGGAAGTAGGACAAAAGCTCTCTATGCAGCGCGGAGCAACGGCCTATGACCAAGAAGCGATTGTGCACTTGGTGTTATCCAATTGTTTTTTGGGTTATTTGCCAGAACACTACGCTGCAAAATGGGTAGAGCGTGGAGAAATGCGCGCCGTTGCTTGCGAGCAGTTTCAATACTTATGCGAGTTTATGGCAATTACTAAGGGCTCACCTAAACCATCAAGAATATTACAGAGTTTTTTGAACTGCCTAGAGCTTGCTCATAGGCAGCCTTGAGCGGTATTTCAATAAAAAGAAAAAGGATTGACCATAAGTGATGCAAGAGTTTCTTAAAGCTACAGATTACATTGAAAGCGAGCATCCCGCGGTGTTGGCTTTTGTTGAAAAACACTTATCGGGTGAGGACGAGCTTAGTAAGGTACTTTCGCTTTATTATGCTGTGCGCGATGAGATTTTTTATGATCCATTTACAGCCGATCTACAAAGCCAGGGCTTTAAAGCCAGCCATGTCTTAGAAGTACAGCGAGCATGGTGTGTGCCTAAAGCAATTTTATTGGCCGCTTGTTGTCGATCCATTGGCGTGCCGGCAAGGCTTGGTTTTGCCGATGTTACCAATCACCTATCTACCGAGAAAATGCGCCAAGCAATGGAAACCGATGTGTTCTATTGGCATGGTTACACTTCTATTTATCTGCAAGGCAAATGGGTTAAAGCAACGCCTGCCTTTAATATCGAGCTCTGCGATAAGTTTGGTTTAAAACCTTTAGAATTTAATGGCGTCGATGATTCTCTGTACCATGAATTTGATCAAGCCGGTAATCGTCATATGGAATATCTCAGCGAACGCGGCGAGTATGCTGATTTGCCTTATCAAGATCTGATCGCGGATTTTAAAAAGTACTACCCCAAGATGAGTGCACTGCTTGGTTTAAGTTTCGATGAAGAAGTGCGCAAGGAATTAAGTGTTAACAACAACTCTTAAATTCATATTGCTAGTCGCTTACAAGCTGCTTATACATTGGTGGCGTCTTCCATAGTGGATGTGGCAGCTTACTGCTATAGTTGGAGGCGCTTTGTTCTGTATAGCTACCTTATCCTTTCTTTTTTCTCACCGTTTATTAGCTCGAAGTTTCTATATTAATTTACTAATAGTAGTTATTCCCAAACTTAAGTTGCTGTCTTTGCAGGATAAAAATTGCGCCTAATTTTGATAGTTGTTGACGCAAATAAAATAAAACTCTTCCGCAATAACCATGCATTGAATCTGGATAAGCATCAACTATGCTTAGTTTGAAGGGCTTGCTTTGTTGCGTCTAGCAGCATTGTGAAAATAACAATTGCCGACGACTGTCGAATAGCTGTTTGCTAATCGTGTTTTTCTGGGTCGGCCTTACAAGCTTGGCCCAGGCAAATGCTGTGGAGCCCAACGTTAATCGTGGCCAAGAGTTGTTCGCCAATTTTTGTTTTCTTTGTCATGGTCAGCAGGGCAAAGGCGATGGCCGGATGGCGAAGCTGCCGCAAACGGCGCCTGCTAACCTTAGGAAAAGCCAGTTAGACAATAAAGCTCTCGCAGAGATCATTCGCAAAGGGGGCGCTGGGGTAAATCGCTCTGAGCAAATGCCTGCCTGGGGTGATCAATTTACAGCTATCGATGTGCAGTCGCTGGTCTTGTTTATCAAAAGCTTACAGGCTGAGTCAGTGGCAGCCGGCAAGGCAAAAAAAAGGGCTGCTATTAAATAGCAACCCTTTCACTAGGAACAAACTGGTAATTTGCTGCTTTGTCTTAAAACTTTCCGCGCTTTAGTCTAACCTCAATGCACAAGCCGCCATTAGCGTGATTGTAGGCGCGTATGGAGCCATCGTGCAGCTCAACGGTGCGCTTACTGATAGCGAGGCCTAAGCCATAACCACCGCTGCTGCGTGCGCGTGCTTCATCGGTACGGAAAAACGGCTTGAAAATATCATCAAGGTTTTCCGCCGGTACGCCACGGCCCTGATCTCTTACCGTGATTTTGTAATATTTGTTGTGGCTGTCATCAAGCTCTACGCCCACAGTGGTAGATTTAGGCGTGTAGTGCAGGGCATTACGAACAATGTTTTCGAATACGCCAATTAGGCTGTTGCCGTGAGTAGCAACCAAAGCATCTTGAATTGGGGTTTCTAGCGCTAGGGTGACTTCTTTCTCATTGGCGGGGTTGCGATATTCCTCGACTAGAGTTTCTAGCAAGATCTTCAAGTCAATGGTGTCGCACAATTCCCATGCTGCGGTATCCGTCATCGGCATGGAAAGAATATCTGAGATGATCTCATTCAGATAGTCGGCCGACTCTTTAATCTTTACCAGCTCTTTATCGATGTCCGAACCACAACAACGAGACTGGGCGATAGCTAAAGCAAACTGCAAGCGTGCTAGTGGCGAGCGTAGCTCATGGGAAACGTCTTTAATAAGACGCTGCTGCTCTTGCATGGATTTATCTAAACGCGCGGTCATATGGTCGAACTCTAAACTGAGCTCAGCAATCTCATCGCGGTTTTTAACTTTGCAGTTAGTAAACTCCTGGGCAATGCGAACACTTAAATCGCCGGCCGCGATTCGTCTTGTCGCATCACGCATAATGTCGATACCGCGGCTCATGCGTTTGGCCAAAATAAAACAAGCGGTACCTGAGATAACAATAGAGATCAGTAGCGGCAGCCAAATATTGTAAAAATACAATTGCCACCATAGGCCGGTATCGTCTGGTGTATCGTAAGTCAGGATCTTTACCCAATCGCCGTCGGGTAACAACACTTGGCGGCCGACAAAAGAACTGCCGTCTTTGCTGTAATGAGCAAAGGGTTGTTCTGGGCTAAGTTGCTCTAGAATTCTTTGGCCGCCTTCCGGGATGGGGCGGTGTAGTAAATCTTCATCATATTGGTCGATGACATAAACCAAGCGGGTGGCGTTTTCCTGCATGGATTGCATGCCCGCGCGAATGTCATCCAAACTGTAATTGACCGCCTCGCGTACCACTTCTCGCAGCAAACGCGCCGCAGCTGTGGTTTGTTCCAGCTCAGGGTTTGAGGAAAGATGTTTGTCCGGGCGTAAATCTAACCAGTGGGTGGCTAAGCCGGTGCCAACAATCATTAAGATGGTTATGCACCAAAAGCCAATAAACAGTTTTACGTAAACTTTGGTCATAGCTTTGACTAAGCGTTGAGCTTGCCGTTGACGGTTAGCATATAGCCAGCGCCACGGATATTAATAATAAGCTCTTTAGAGGCGCCTTTTTCGGCTAGCTTTTTGCGCAGATTACTAACATGCACATCAATACTGCGGTCGTAAGGGGTAAGCTTTCTGCCTAGGGCTTGTTCGGTGAGCGCTTCTTTACTGATGACCTGGCCGGCAGAGCGCATTAGCAGTTCCAAAACGGTGAACTCGGCACCGGTAAGGGTAAGTGGTTTATTACTGTAGCTGGCTGAGTGAGCGCTAATTTGTAGCTCTAACTGGTCAACGGTAATCAAATCGCTGGGCTCTTCCGGCTGAGCTTGGTCAACACGACGTAAAATTGCGCGTATACGGGCAACTAATTCGCGAGGGTTACAAGGTTTGGGAAGGTAGTCGTCGGCACCCATCTCTAGGCCTACGATACGATCGACATCTTCGCCTTTGGCGGTCAGCATCAATACTGGGGTTTGGCAGTAATCACGAAGTTTACGTAATACTTCAAAGCCGGTGTAAATGGGCAGCATTACGTCAAGAACGATGAGATCATAGCTACCTTCTGCGGTGGCATCGAGGGCAGCTTGGCCGTCGTGTACCATAGTTGTTTCAAAGCCTTCGGTGGATAAGAATTCACCAAGTAGGGAGCAAAGCTCCTGATCATCGTCCACAAGTAACAGTTTTGCCATTGGGTTTCCCGCTATCGTTCAAATCGCTGGCCGCTAGTTTGCCTGAGTAGCCATGCTTCGTCAGTGCCTATTACTCTTCTTAACATAGCGCTAGGCCGCATGGGGCGTATATCCTAGGAATTTTAATGTTTCCTAAAAAGGGTCAATTTTTGTCAAAATTGCGCAATAGCCCCAGTCCGCAATAGCTTTGTTTGCACCCATCGCCGTTAGCTGCCAAAATCCGCAGCTCGATTTATCGGCCCAACAGTGAATTAGGGGCAAAGCTAGGAGAAAGACATCAATGACGGCAGCGATTGGCTTAATTTTCGGCAGCGATGAAGGTAATACTGAGGCTGTGGCATACCGCATCCAGCAGCGCTTAGGTGAAGATTTTGTCGATGTTATGGATGTTGCCGACATCACTCAGCTTGAGTTTGCCGATTATGATCGCATTATTCTGGGTATTCCGACTTGGGACTTTGGGCAGATTCAATCCGATTGGGAAGAGTTTTGGGATGATGTTGCTGAAGTCGATTTCAGCAATAAGCGAGTGGCTCTGTTTGGCTTAGGTGATCAGTTTGGCTACGGCGATTACTTTTTAGATGCCATGGGCATGTTGCACGATGTAATTAAGGCAAAAGGCGCTCAGCTAGTGGGTTATTGGCCAACTGAAGGTTATGACTTTGAAGCTTCTAAAGCACTGCTCGAAGGCCAGAACCTTTTTATGGGTTTGGCGATTGATGAAGATCAGCAAGAAGAGATGACAGCTGCCCGTTTGAATCGCTGGTGTGAGCAGATTGTGGCGGAGTTTGAGTTGGGTATTCCGGTGGAGTCTTTGGAAGACTGATACATTCCGGCTTCGAATCGGGGTCAGATCCCGCGGGATCTGACCCCTTTGTTTTTGCAGGGTGTTGAGGGTATAAAATTAGTTTGGAAGTGGCTTGGGTTGGTGTCAATTGACTTGATTTGAGCCGCTTATATCTCGGCTTCGATACCGGGGTCAGATCCCAGGGGATCTGACCCCTTAGCTAGCTGGCTTGCAAAAGCTATTTGCTCTCGCTAGTATTCAAATAATTATTCAACTTTTGCCCTTGAGGCTTTTTTCATGTTTATCCCAGTGAAACAAGTGGCGGCCTGCCGCAATTTCTATCCGCGTAGCTTTGCTGCTATGTGGGCTGGGTATTCCCATACTCGCCGCAATCTAGAAATCGATTGCTGGCCTCCTGAATAGCTGACTTCAATCTCTGGTGGGGTTGTGCTTCACAGGGCGCTTGAGCTTACTGTTTATTCATTAGTATCTATTAGCAGCGCCTTGTTAGTTATCAAATGCTGTTCATCATTTGATAACTATCCTAATCGTCACTGCCTCAATTATTGGTCGATTTTTCGAGCGTTGAAGTATGTTTGCAAATAACTCTTTGTCTTTTTATGGGCGTGAAGCCCTGCACATAATGCGTTTGGGCATTCCTTTGATGATTGCCCATGTGGCGATGGTGGGTTTGGAAGTCGTCGACACCATGATGGCGGGGCAGGTCAGCAGTACTGAGCTGGCCGGGCTAGCGGTGGGTGCCAATATCTGGTTGGTCATCGAGCTGTTTATGGGGGGCTGGATCAGCGCCACTACGCCACGTTTCGCTCGTTTGAAAGGCGCCAATAAGCCAGCGGAGATTCGTCACGAAGCTCAGCAAGCAATTTTGATGGCGCTTACGATTGGCACCTTGGCTATGCTGCTGATTTGGTCGATTATTCCGCTGCTGGATCACTTGGGAACAAGTGCTGAGGTAACCGAGATAGCAAAATCTTATTTGGGCATTATTGCTTGGGGGATGCCGGCTAGCGGTGTTATCTGGGTGATGCTGTGTCTATGCGAAGGTTGTGGCGATATTCGCTTTTCGATGGGCTCTAGCCTGATCGTGCTAGCGTTAAATGCCGTGCTCGATTATATCTTTGTATTCGGTAAGTTCGGCATGCCGGCACTGGGGGCTGTAGGTTGCGCCTTAACCACCCTAAGCATCTACTTTCTGTGGGCTTTGATGGGGGTGGCCTATATTGAATATCGCGCCGAATTTAAAGCTTTAAAAATATTCCGCAGTTGGCCGCGTTTAGATTTTGCACGCTGGCGAGCGATATTTGTTTTGGGCTTGCCGATTAGTTTATCGCTGCTGGCTGAAGAGGGGTTCTTTAGTGTAACGGCATTATTGATTGCGCCAATCGGTACCGAGCCTTTGGGGGCCCATCAAATTACCTTGCAGATTGTAGCCTTGGTATTAATGTTAAGCCTCGGCTTGGGGCAGGCGACGTCAATCCGTTTATCAAACAGTATTGGCGCGGGCAAAGCGCCACTGGCCTTAAAGCAAGCTCAAATTGGACGGGTTCTATGCATCAGCTATGCCCTAGTGTTTGGCTTGCTCATAGCTTGGCAGCCGGCTGCTGTTATTCGCTTATTTACCCAAGAGAACAGTATTGCCCAGATCTCTTTGAGTATGTTGGTGTTTGCACCAATATTTCTGCTAATCGATTCTGCTCAAGTTAGCGTAGCGCAAATTTTGCGTGGCTTTGAGGATACCAAGGTGCCTATGTTGTTTCAGGTATTCGGTTATTGGTGTTTGGGTTTCCCGCTGGGTTACAGTCTAGGCGCTACTGAACTATGGGGCCAAGCTTATGGTGTTTATGGCTATTGGGCAGGGTTTCTAGTGGGCATCACGGTGAGTGCCATTTTGCTCAATATTCGGCTACACAAAACTTTATCGGCTTTAGTAAAATAAGACTTTAAATTCTACGAAGGCGACTCAATATTGTATGAGTCGCCTTTGTAGGAATGAAGTATTGTGCAACATTACCCCCTCAAGCAAATCAGCCAAAGTAATTTGGATCGCCTAGCAGCTTCTGTTTTAGAAAGCTACAGCTATCAAGATCTCTATCAATTTTCTTACCCGAAGGCGCTGAAAAATGAAGCCCGTGACCTATGGGCTTTAACTGAAGATGAAGACCTCGAGAGCTTGCAAGCCTTACGTGAACGCCGTGGGTTGGGCCCAGAGATAAAAGATGAACAGCTTTTGGCTAGGGTATTCGAGATTGAAAACAATGGCCTGCTATTGGTGAATGTCTGCCGTAATGATGCAGATGATACTTTGATTGAAATCTTCACTACAGAGGCTTGCGATCGATTTTTTGTAGAGCGCTGGGCAAAGTTTCTCAACAACTTTTTTTCATGGGCTGAGGCAAAGTATATTGTATGCTGGCCCAAGGTGGGCGGTGAGGCCGCTAAGTCGCTCTTGTCTATTTCTGGAAGCTATTTAGCAGACAACTTTTTGGCTGCTCATATTCTTGATGTGCCGTTGACAATGAATCACGATTTGAGCTTTCGGGCCTTTTCTGTGGAAAAAGATTGGGAATGGTATGAGCGTGAGTACCATCAGTTCCTACAAGACAACCCCCGTTTTAGCGATATTGTTCCAATAACTGAAAAAGATGATATCGTAGAGGCTTGTGAGGAAAGGCTATGTGATATCGCCATGCTCAAGGGCGAGCGCTTAGGTATGGTGATGGCCGAAGCATCTTCTGAACTTGGCTATCAGGGCATCTTAATAAGCGATATTTTTATTGCCGAGAAATATCGAGGTAAGGGTTTTGCCTCTTCATTACAGCGAGGTTTTTTGGCGAGTCGTATAGAAGACTGCCAGCTAGTCTGCGGTTATATCGATGCTTCCAATAAAGCTTCTTTGCATAATGCAATGAATCAAAATCGCAGAATTCTTCGCCAGGAATGCTATGTTCCGATTGCGAGTTACTGTAGCTGAGTGGCAGCTTGATTTTTGATGTGTTGCTTTGCTTTCAAAAAACTGCGCTTATCCCAGAAAACTGTGCTTTTCTTGCTTAAAATTAATCGATTAATTCGAACATAAAATGATCGTATAGCTTTCCTTATAATTAACCGCAAATTTTCTTCAGTTGATCGATATTTTACCCTCCAAGTAATGCATCTTACGGCAGGCTGGTTTAGCGTCTTTGTTAACTTTAGGAGACGCATTATGATTCACAGATTTTTGTTAGCCGCAGCTTTGCTTGCGGCTAACTTTAGTATTTCAAGCTATGCCAGCATCGATTCTGAAAAACTCTCTGATCTGATCACCAAACGATACGGCGGCGATAAGCTTGTACAACTTAATCAGCTTTGGATGCGCGATCGCTATATTCGGATCGACAAAGAGCAGAGTTTTTACCCCGGTATTGAAGAGGCTAAGAATAATGACGCCGAGCTACTGATTGATTTTCAGCTGCAAAAGATGGCTTTGCGCTATCAAGGAGAGCACGACCAGCAGGCTTTTTATCAGCATCAGTTGTTGAATGAAAAGGGTGCTTATTCCCTGGATGATAACGCCAAGGAGTTTAGCGCTATCAAAAGAGGCTTTAGCAATATCGCTGGTGGCCTTCCTTATCGTATGGATTTATTTTGGGCCAAGCTTATTAGTTTGTACCCTGAAAATCTGAGCAATATTCAAGAGCAAAGCTTCTATGCCAGAGATGGCTATCAAGCTAATTTTTCAGCTGCTGGATTCTCAGGTTTGACCTTTAATATCAGCTTAGCAGGAGATATTGTAAGCCTGACAGTTGATGGACGTAAGCAGCAGTTTCAATTTGATCACCACCAAATAACCCAAGGCTTAAGGTTTGCAGAGCAATTGCAGGTCGCTGCGGGTGGTAATATTCGTAATATCTCAGTGAAACGAGAGTTGCTAGCAACCAAAGTACCGGATGAGGTATTTGAATTGCCAACTTCCTACAAAGCTGCAAAGGCTGTTGCGCAAGTTATGCCACAAGAGATGCAAATACAGAAGCTTGCTGAAGGGGTCTACCATGTTGGTAAATCTGTTGGTTTCTCTCTATTTGTAGAGGTAGGGGATAGCTTTTATGGAGTAGGTGGCTACCAAGGGCTGGGAGAACGTTTTAAAGCCCTACAGGCGAAACTGAAAAGCAATAAACCGCTGGCCTATCAAGTTGTAAGTCACCATCACTATGATCATCTTGGTGGCATGCAGGAGGCAGCTGATCTTGGCGCGACATTTATTGGCTCAGCAAAAGCTCTAGAGATAGTTGATTCTCTACTCAGTAGCAAGCTCCCAAAATCACGTTACCAATCATTTGTTGAACAAAAATCAATCGCGGAAGGTAAGCTGTTATTAGCTGAGTTTGAAAACCCCCATGTGGCAAATCATATAGTAACGTTATTGCCCGAAGACAACATTCTATTTGCTGAAGATCTATATTTTTCCTTGGAGGCTAGCGGTGCTCCAGAAGCTGAAGCCCGTCACTTTTCTTTAGCTACTTGGCTAAAAGATAAGGGGGCGATTATCGACAGCTTTGCGGCTGGGCACAGCGTCCGCATTTTGTCGGCTGAAGAATTTTCCTCGAGCTTGTCTCAGGCGAAGAAAAGCCCTGTTTGTCCAGAGTTATGGAAAATTTGCCGACCGAACTAAATCATTTGGCCCTAGTAAGGGCTTTGATTCGTAGCTTATATAGTAGATGGCGATTTAGGCTTGCCCATAGCGAGCCTAATAGCAAAGATTAAGAAAACCAAAAAACCTGCAAAGCTGCCTTTCCTTTCTCTCTCGATCTTGTCTTCGAAGGGCATTAAGAACTTTGAAGTGTCGCTATCTTGTATAGCTTTCACGCGAGGTGGTGAGTTGTCGTCAACATAGAAACGATAACTCGTGCCGAGCCTGATTTGTTTGTACCAATATTGCGCTTGCGAGATGTCCGGGAAATTTAGAAATAACCATTGTTGATCGCGGCTTAGTAGGTTCAGTTGGTAAACCACCGTCCGGTTCATTCGACGTTGGGCAATCTCCTTATCGTCAATGGCGCTGTCAATAATATGTAACTGATTGATGTCTTTGGCTGAGGGGAATAAGACGGGATGCAAGATAATCGCTAGCCCTAAAATGAGGCCAATGATGTTACCCATCTCGCTCCGCCCTATAGCTTGTCTGACAGAAGATTTTGGTTTGCAGCATGTTTAAACAAACGCTTAATGCAGTTTTAATCTTGCTTTCCTAATAATATCGGCGTGTAGCTCTCGATAATGTCGATTTTGATCTGCTGCAGCAGTTACGATCTCAGAATAAATAGATTGGGCTTGATCGGCATTGTTATTTGCGGCTAAGAACTCGGCAAAGTAGAACATGGCGTCTGGGCCCATGTAGTAATCGTATAGGGCTTCGTATTCATGTTGGGCTGCATTGATTTGTTGGAGCCCATCAAGGGATCTGGCATACAGTAGGTGGGCATCTTGATCTTTAAAATCAGGATTAGACTCAATGAGTTTATCTAAGAGTTCTTTGGTTTTGGATAGATTGCCTAAGCCAAATTCGGCCTTGGCCGCTCCGAACATAAGGTGTGGGTCGTCGGCCAGCGGGCCTTGGAGTGCTTTGTCGAAGAGTTTTTGAGCTTCTTGGTATAAACCTTTGTCTAAACAGGAATTAGCCAGGTTCATAGCATTCTCTACTGTATCCGCACGTTGGTAAGCTCGAGTTGCTTGATTTAGGTCTTTATCCGGGTTAAGTGCTTGACTCACTTTTTGCTTGGCTCTGCGTCCAGTGCGGGTATTACCAGCATCAGGCAGAACTTCCAAAATGAGATAGGCCAGTGCGCCGGCAACGGGCAGCATGAGCACAATCCAAATCCAGGTGGTGTTGCGTCCAGTCTTTACGACATGAATAACAAAAGCAACTTGAATCAAGATCGTTAAAATAAGAAATGGCATGCCCTAAACACTCCTTTGAAGGCCAAATAATATTGAAACCGATTGAGTGGCTTAAGTCTATACCCATTCAGTTTTGAATAGTTGATAAAAGACTAGCTTGGAACTCAGAAGAAAGAATTGGACCGGGGTAAAAAGGCGGCCTAAATCCCTTTTAGGCCGCTGCGAAGAGTGCTAGAAATCTTAGATTTTTGAGGGTTGTGCAAATAAAACGTTAATCTTCAACCACGGCGGTGGCTTCGATTTCCACCATGGCTTCATCTTCCATAAGCGCAGCGACTTGCACCACGGCCATGGCTGGGAAATGGCGGCCGAAGCAATCGCGATAGGCGGCGCCAATCTCTTTTAATGAGGAAAGATAAGCCTGTTTATCGGTGATATACCAAGTTAAGCGGGTAATATCGCTAGGTTTAGCATCGGCTTCGGCCAAAACCGCTACGATATTTTTAAAGGTTTGGTGAACCTGCTCGGCAAAGTTGTCGCTGGGGAAGTTTTCATTTTCATCCCAACCGATTAAACCACCGGTAAACACCATGCGGCCCTGGGCGGCGACGCCATTGGCATAACCTTTAGGTTTAACCCAATTTTCTGGCTGTAAAAATTCCATATGGATACCTATTTGTAATTATTTTGAGCCTTAGTGGCCTTCGTTCATTAATGTCTGTTTGGCGATGATGAGCTTTTGCACTTCCGATGCGCCCTCGTAGATGCGCAGTGCGCGCACTTCACGATAAAGCTCTTCAACTGGCATGCCGACGGTGACACCTAGGCCACCAAATAATTGAACCGCAGTGTCGATCGCTTTTTGGGAAGCTTCTGTGGCGTATAGCTTGGCCATGGCCGCTTCGCGGGTTACGCGCTCGGCAACGCAGTCTTTGGTCCAAGCGGCGCGGTAAATCAGTAGCGCGGAGGCATCAATATCCAAAGCCATTTCGGCCAGCTGAGTTTGTACCAGCTGCAAGTCGGCCATCGGGGCGCCAAACAATTCACGGCTAGTGGTACGTGCAATTGCTTCATCTAAAGCGCGACGAGCAAAGCCTAAGGATGCAGCACCCACAGTAGAGCGGAATACATCAAGGGTAGCCATCGAGATCTTAAAGCCTTCACCTTCATTACCCAGTAATTTGCTCTTAGGAATTTTACAATTCGTCATTTTGAGGCGGGCGAGTGGGTGCGGTGCGCAGACCTGAATGCGCTCGGCAATTTCAAGGCCTTCGGTATCAGCATCGAGAATCATCGCGCTGATGCCTTTGGCACCGGCATCTCCAGTGCGTGCAAATAGCACATAGTAATCGGCAATGCCGCCATTGGAGATAAAGGTTTTTTCACCGTTAACGATGTAGTGATCGCCAGCGTCTTCAGCAGTGGTACTCATAGCGGCAACATCGGAGCCAGCGTCTGGCTCGGTAAGCGCAAAAGCGGCGATCTTTTTACCTTCACGTACAGCGCTTAAATATTCTTGCTGTAGGGCATCACTTCCGAACAAGCTGATTGAACCGCTGCCAAGGCCTTGCATGGCAAAAGCAAAATCCGCTAAGCCAGAATAGCGGCCCAGAGTTTCACGAATTAAACACAGTGAACGTACATCAAGTTTTTGACCTTCACTGCGTAGCGCAACGGCGTAATTTAACCAGCCACCTTCAGCCAGCTTTTGTACCAGCTCTTTACATTCGTCATCAACATCTGGCCCTGGGTGCGGGTTGCTATCGATATTTTCCGCCGCCCAAGCATCTAGGGTTTCAGCCAGCTCACGATGCTTTGGCTCTAAAAAGGGCCAGTTTAAATAGGATTTATCACTCATGGTTTACTCCTAAAGGCAGCTCTATTTGCTTCAAAACAGTTACTAGCATCAGTGTTGCTAATTGCTTATAGCCATTGAGTTTTAGAGCTGCATTTTTATTTTAGTTGCCTTCAAATACCGGCTTTTCTTTTGCAACAAAAGCGTTGTAAGCGCGGGTGAAATCTTCGGTTTGCATACAGATCGCTTGCGCCTGAGCTTCAGCCTCAATGGCTTGATCAATGCTCATGTTCCACTCCTGGTGCAGCATGGTTTTGGTAATGCCATGGGCAAAGGTTGGGCCTTGTAAGAGGTTGTGCGCCATATCTTGGGCGGTTTGCAAAACGTCTTCTGGCGCAACTAAGCGATTAAAGAAACCCCAGCGCTCACCTTCATCGGCGCTCATCATGCGACCGGTGTATAGAAGATCGGCTGCGCGTCCTTGGCCGATGATGCGTGGCAAAATCGCACAGGCACCCATGTCGCAGCCGGCAAGGCCAACGCGGGTAAATAGGAAGCCGGTTTTGGTGCGCTCGGTGCCGTAACGGAAATCAGAAGACATGGCGATAATGGCGCCAGCACCTACGCAAATACCATCGATAGCGGCAATAATCGGCTGTGGGCAGGCGCGCATGGCTTTAACGAGATCACCGGTCATGCGGGTGAAATCTAGTAGGCCACGCATATCCATTTTGGTCAGCGGGCCAATGATGTCGTGCACATCACCGCCTGAGCAGAAGTTTTCCCCAGCACCGGTCATCACCACGGCTTTTACATCATCGATATAGACCAGATCTCGAAACAGATCGCGAAGCTCGGCGTAGGACTGAAAGGTCAGTGGGTTTTTACGATCTGGGATATTAAGGGTGATGGTGGCTACGCCTTCGCTATAACTCCAAAGGAAGTGCTCTGGCTGGTATTGGCTTGGATCAAAGCGGTTGGCGTCTCGAATCATGGTGCCCTCTCTAATACGTCTCGTTATTGCAGCTCGCTGACTTATCGCTGTTATGGCTTTCTATATAAGGCAGTTGAGCGGAATAAATTAATATGGAAGATATTTACAAGTAAAGTAATAGTTTGTATGGTTTTAATCAAGAGCCTGGGGCAAGATTGGTTGAAATTGTCAGTAAATAGGGTGATTTGAGCTCAATTGCCGCAAAGCAAGGGGTTAAATATCGGGAGCGAGCGAAAAGCCGCGATAAAAGAGCAATCTTGTTTGCTAAAAGGCACAAATATCGACGCATTTAGAAATACTGTAGAAGGCATTATGAGTTTAAAAGACAAGCATGTAGTAGTGACTGGGGCATCAAAAGGTATTGGTGCCGCTATCGTCGACGCTTTGGCCGCTGAGGGCGCCAAGATTACCCTAATGGGGCGCAGTCTTGCTGGGCTAGAGCATAAGGCTGAAGGTCTGGCGCTGGCTCAGTGTGTGGCAGTTGATGTTATGGACCCTGAGGCCGTGAGTGCAGGTTTTGCGAAAGCGCGTGAAGGCTTTGGAGCCATCGATGTGCTCATCAATAATGCGGGGCAGGCGGCCACGGCGCCCTTTCATAAGATGGATCATGGAACTTGGCGCCAGATGATGGGGGTGAACCTTGATAGTGTGTTCTTCTGCTGTCAGGAGGCTATAGCCGATATGCGCCCAGCCAAATCTGGGCGCATCATCAACATCGCCAGTACGGCGGCTTTGAAGGGTTACGGTTATGTTTCAGCCTATGTGGCGGCTAAGCATGGAGTGTTGGGATTGACTCGCGCTTTGGCGCTAGAGACGGCTCAGCATGGTATTACTGTGAATGCCGTTTGTCCTGGTTATACAGAAACAGAGCTGGTTCGTGATTCCATTAAGACCATTATGGATAAGACTGGGCGCAGTGAAGATGAGGCTCGTGCTGAATTAGCTAAGAGCAATCCGCAAGGGCGATTGATTCAGCCTGAAGAGGTGGCGGATACGGTGTTGTGGTTGTGTCAGGCCAACAGTGCCTCTATCACCGGGCAGGCGATTGCAGTGGCCGGCGGCGAGGTGATGTAAGGCTTGGTGGCTTCGATTGGGGTCAGAACCCTTGGGTTCTGACCCCGGGTTTCTGCACGGTGTTGGTGATTGCCGCTGAGGTTTTGCTTTGGTGGAGTTTAAAGCTTGTGAGGAACGTTAGTATTCGGGCTTCGATTGGAGTCAGAACCCACGGGTTCTGACCCCGGTGTTGTTAGCTTCTGTTTTCGGGGTTGAGTTCGGCTAGGATGTCGATTTCGAAGGTGAAGACTAGCTCGCCATATTGATTATAGGCTTCGTTGCGACTGCGAATAATTCCCCATTGCCCTCGTACTACCTTGTCGAGCTTTTCGGTAATTTCATAGGTGTAGGTTAATGTATGGCCTGGCCGCACTGGCTTTATCCACTTCATATTCTGAAACCCTACCCCGGCACCATTGCGGCGACCGTCTCGAACGCCTGTAGCGAAGCGTTCCATGTAGCTCACCATTAGCTTCATCCATATCGCACTGATGTGCCAGCCGGAGGCGACTAAACCTCTGTAGCGTGTATCTAAAGCGGCTTCGGGGTCGGTGTGGTAGGGCTGTGGCGCATAGCGTTTGCCAAAATCGATAATTTCTTTTTCACCAAAAGTATGGCTGCCAAATACGTGGAATTCGCCAACGGGAATATCTTCAAACCAACGGCTGCGAAAGACTAATTGCTCGCTCATTGCTGGCCTCCTGCTGGATTAAAAGCCACCATGATTGGGCTGCTTAAACTCATTACGCATTTTTCATCTTGATTAAATACGCTGATTTCGCAGAGCAAATCACCGTATTCAGCATGCTCTGTTTTGCCGCTAACTTTAATATCGGCGGATAACTCATCATCAGCGTATACGGGTTTTAACCAACGCAACTGTTCAACGCCAGGTGAGCCTAAGGCTTGAATATCATTGTCGTTAAGCGTATCGGCCAGCAGACGCATCATCAATGCGCAAACCTGCCAGCCACTGGCGCAAAGGCCACCGAAAATAGATTCGTCGGCCGCCTCGCTACTTAGGTGAAAAGGCTGCGGATCGAACTCTGCCGCAAATTCTAAAATGTCCTTTTTAAGAAGAACAATAGGCCCGGCGCGATAACTCTGGCCTAGGGGGATGTCTTGCCAATATTGCATGGGGTGCTCTCTAAGTGCTGGAGCTTCGTTCTTTTTTCGAGGAAAGATATAGCCCTCGACTTTGCCAAATAGCGATTCTTGAACTAGCCTAAACGGCACGAAACCAGCGGTTATAGTATTTTGGGCCTTACTATATCGGTGCTGTAACGGCTTGGTCAATCCAGTGTTTGAATGGGGTTATCGCGTGGCTACCCTTAAAAAGTAGGGCGAGTTCATTAGCAGGAAAGGACACAGTATGGGGCTTTGGGCAAAAATATTAACCATGTTTAGTGAGCCAAAGGCAGAAGCTGAATCGCTTGCTTTGCCAAAGTTGCAGCAGCCTGCTGACAATAATGCTTTTTTTCATCCCTTAGCATTACTGGATGGCTTAACTCAACTAGAGATCGAGCAGCGTTTTCTTAAGGTTTGGCTACAGCTTGATGCAGAGCTACAGCTGTCTGCAAATGTACCAAAACCTCTAAAAGATAAGCTGCTAAATGAGCAATATCGTCAAGCTGCTGTGCCCCGGCTGCCCACTGTCTTACCTAAGCTAATGCGTGCTCTACGCGACCCTGATACAGCGGCTCGCGACTGTGTCGCATTAATCAAACAAGATGCGGCTCTATTGGCCTCGGTGCTGCAAATTGCCAATAGCGCTGTTTATCGTCCTAGCGGAATGTCAGATCAAAGTATCGAACAAGCTGTAGTGAGTTTGGGCCTGGATGGATTGCGGCGTGTTGTGTGTGAAGCTCTATTAAAGCCCATTGCAAAGCGTAGCCAAGCTGTTGGGGAAAGCCAAAGTAATGCGGCATGGCAATACAGTGTGCGCACAGCGATGATTGCTGAGGAACTGGCACGCATTAATGGCCAAGATGGTTTTTTAGCCTATTTGTTAGGTTTGTGTCAGGGCTTAGGCTATATCACTTTGTCGAATGAATTTATTAAATACAGCCAAGTTAAAAATAGCGCTGTAAATAAACCTCAAATTGCAGAGGCCTGCTTAGCTTTTGCGGCTACCTTAAGTGCAGAGATTGTTTCTGATTGGCCAATGCCGCGGGAGTTGTTAGAGCAGTTGTGTGTTTTTGCAGAATTTCAACAAGTGCCCAGTGATCACACTCTCGATAGTTCAAAGCTCACCCCCCCCAATGACGACAGTTTAGCTAGCACATTAAGCTTAGCGGTTTATGCCAGTCAGATTTATAGTCTTTCCCAGCATGATCTCAAACAGCAAGAGCTTGGGACAGACTCAGAGAAAGGCGATGAGCTGCCCTTGGATTTATGGTCCGCGCTTGCCGAGCAATGGGGCTTCAATAAGCTATTTCTCAGTCAATTGGCGCAAAGCCAAATCTAAATTCATCATCCTGCCCCACAATATCCTTTTTGAACTCCTCGCGTCTTAGCGCCATAGGTATGATTCAGTTACAGTTAATACTAATGGCTCTAGCATCGTAGTTGGCCCAATATATGATGAGTCTTGCTCACACCGTAAACCGCGCACAGTAAAAAGGAACGTAACTATGAAAACATTGATGACAACTTTGGTGGCCGTTTTGGCGCTTTCTCTTAGCTCTTGGGGCTATGCCAAAGAATGTAAAGGCCAGAGCCAGTCCGCTTGTGGTAAAAGCAGTAGCTGCAAATGGGTAGATGGCTACAAGCGTAAAGATGGTAAACAAGTGAAAGGCTACTGCCGTGCCAGTGCTGGCAAGGCAAAGAGCAAGCTTTCAGCCACTGCCAAAGACGCTAAAAAGACCGCCAGCAAGAAATCAGAGACTGCGGTAAGTCAAGCTAAGAGCAAGGCCAAAAGTAAGACGAAAAGCAAAGCCAAAAGTAAATCAAAATCTAAAGCAGAGCTGGCCAAAGCTAAGGCAGAGACCAAGAAAAAGTCCAAGTCAAAAGCTAAGAAGAAATCAAAAGATCTAGCAAAGGCGGCAAAGTCTTCTAGCAATTAATTTTGCATGCTAGTTGAATAGATTTTTTCAACAGACTCTTTGATAGCTTAAAAAATAGCGCTCAATATAATATTGCGCGCTTTTTTTCATTGATTTGTTGAGAGTTGGCTTATTAAGAGATGGTTGATTACGGGCTGTCGATTACTCGTAATCAATGGCAACAATATAGAATAATTCTTCGCCTTCGGGCTTTCTCAGCACGACTTCGTCATCAAGTTTTTTTCCTAGCATGGCTTTTGCAAGTGGGGAGTCCATGCTGAGTTTTCCTTCGGCGACATTAAATTCATCGGGGCCAACAATTCGAAAGCGTTGCTCTTCGTCGTCTTCGTCTTCCAGTGTTACCCAAGCACCAAAGAATACCTTGTCTCGCTCGGCAGGGGCTCTATCGACAATGGTAAGCTCATCCAAGCGTTTACTTAAAAAACGAACACGACGGTCAATTTCCCTAAGGCGGCGCTTGCCGTATATATAATCACCGTTCTCGGATCGATCACCATTTTTTGCTGCCTCATGAACCACATTGGTTACCTCTGGGCGTTCCACTTTCCAAAGCTGGCTAAGCTCTGATTGTAAGGCATCGGCGCCTTCGCGAGTTATATAGGGGGAGCCTTTGCGGCTAGGTGGTCGCCAGCGCCCCATTAGTTTGGCCTCTGTGTTTCAGTGCTCAGGTTAAGAATATCGACCGCAGCGATGGATTGCGCTTGTAAATCCTTCACTTCAAAACCGAATAGCTGGCTGTAAAAATACAGCTCGCCTTCTAATGCTGTAACAATTGCATCGGCGCCACGGAAGCCGTGGCCTTCGCCAGCAAAAGGAACATAGGCGACGGGAACCCCTTTATTGTCGAGAGCTTCTAACATAGCTTCGGCTTGATTAGGTGGTACCACTTTGTCGTCTAGGCCTTGGAAAAAGATGGCAGGGCAATTGAGTTGTTCGACGTGATTAATTGGTGAGCGAGCTTGATAAACGTCTTTGTCTTCTGGGTAGGGGCCCACCATAGAATCCAAGTAACGTGCTTCAAACTTATGGGTGTCACGCGCCAGGGTTTCTAAGTCGCCAATTCCATAATGGCTAGCGCCTGCAGCAAAGCTATCGGCAAAGGTTAGTGCGGCCAGCACGGTGTAGCCACCGGCGCTGCCGCCTTTTATACAAAGGCGTTTGGGATCAGCTAGCCCTTGTTCAACAAGGTAATCCGCTGCAGCACAAACATCTTCGACATCTTTTATCCCCCATTGGTCTTTTAAGCTGTCACGATAGTTGCGGCCATAGCCGGTGCTGCCGCGATAGTTAACATCAAATACTGCAAAACCTCGGCTAGTCCAAAATTGAATTTTTACATTTAAGGCGGTTTCGGTTGCTCCTGTAGGGCCACCATGGCAAAGCACAATTAATGGTGGTTTTTCATCAGCAAGCGGCTGAAATTTTGGGTTGCAAGGTTCATAGTAAAAACCATGCGCAACTTCAGAACCAGCAGCGAAGCTTAAGGCCTGGGGGGTAGAGATAAAACTAGGATCAATCTCGCTATTACTGCTGCGACAAACCTCGGTTATTTCGCCACTTTGCCATTGCATCAATTGACTGGCGCATTGGCTATTGGCGGCAAAAAACAAACTGCGACCAGCTGTGCTATTGATCATGGATATATCGTCATAGGGGTTTTCTAAATCGGGGCTTTCGATTTTGTCGAGATTTCCACTTGCGATGTTGATCGTTGCTAATTGCCAACGACCTTGCTGGGTATAACAGCAAATAATATTTTCAGCATCTAAAAAGCTATAGCAGCTCATGCCAAACACCCATTGTGGTGTGGCAAATTCGGCATCGAGGCTGTGAAGGCAGCTAAGCGCTTTGCTGTTTATGTCATAGCGGTATAGATTCCACCAGTCACTAGTATCTGAGACAAAATAAAAATGCCCGTCTGGTCCAAAGCTAGGCTGAAATATGGATTCTCCTCTTGAGTGCTCGATGCTCAAATCGGCCGCACTGACTTGCTCCTGCTTTAAAACATTTCCCGCTTTATCAAGATCGGCAATATAGCATTCCGTGGCATCCCAAGGCATATTGGGGTGGCGCCAGCACAAATAGCTGAGCTGTGAACCATTGGGGCTTAAGCAGGGGTTAGAATAAAAGTCGGCACCGCTAAACAGTGTTGTGCATTGGCCTTGCCGCTCGGCGGCTGTTTCGACTTTGACGATGCGATTTTCAGGTTCGCTATGAGCTTCATTGGCGGAGTGCTCTTCAGCAACGGCAATCAGGCAGTTGTGCTTTTGATCCCAGATTAAATCGGCAAAACGAATATGTTCCTCATGAGTGATACGTTTGGTGGTTTTGCTTTGCAGGCAAAGTCGGTAGACATCTTGATCTTTGGCATTAACAAAATACAATTCTTCACCCGCTAGGCAATAGCTGGCACCACCATATTCATGGCAGTTGCTGCGAACACTAAACGGAGCCGCTGTTAAATCTTCGCGCTCTTGGGGCTTATCTTTATGGGCGCGTACCAAAACAGAGCGGCCTTTTTCTTGGGGCCTGCCTTCTAACCAGTAATTATAATTTTTATCGAGTTTGGGTTCGCTCAGGCGTACGCTATCGGCAACCAGTAGTGAGGCATTGATTGGGGATTGCCAGCTGCCACAACTCGCGCTGGTCTTGGTGGTGTTTCTAGTCATAGTCTTCCGCTAATGTCTTATGGCCTTTCGCCAGTTGTCTGAATTGTACATCCTCCTTAAACCATAATCACATTTGGTGTTGGCAGTTGGCCTCTGCAGTGCTTTAAGGTTTAATGGCACTGCAAGAAGCGGTATTAGAATGCACTTTTATTAGAATAGACCTATGTCGACAAAAGACTCGATCAACATACTTTCACAGTATTGCTTTGACACGCTGCAAGCCTTACTGAGTGAAACGCAATGGCAGCAGTGCGCAAACCTTTGCATCGCTTATTCTGGAGGCTTAGATTCCAGTGTGCTATTGCGAACGGTGGTTGAATTAAGAGATAAAGGTTTGTTGGGGGACTGTATTCTTAAAGCTATTCACGTTAATCATGGTTTATCTGATTTAGCCAACAGCTGGCAGGGGCACTGTAAAGCACAATGCCAGCAGCTGGGGGTGGAATTTTATAGCCAAAAGGTGTCCCTGGATGATGCCACGATCAAATCGGCCGGTGGTTTAGAGGCCGCGGCAAGAACTGCCCGCTACCAAGTCTTTGAGCAGTTTATGGTTGGCGGTGATATTTTGCTGCAAGGCCACCATCAAGACGATCAGGCAGAAACTCTGTTATTACGCTTAATGAGAGGGGCAGGCCCGAAGGGTTTGGCGAGTATTCCTTCAATACGAAGTTTATCTGTTGGGTTGTTGGCGCGCCCGCTTTTGGATGTACCAAGGCGTCTGCTTGAACAGTGTGCAGAGGAGTTAAACCTGACTTGGGTAGAAGATCCAAGTAATCAAGATAGCCGTATTGATCGTAACTTTTTACGCAATCAGGTCTTGCCGCTGTTACAAGAACGTTGGCCAGGCTTTCAAGAGCGCTGGGCGGCTAGCAGCCGCCTCTGTGCAGAGTCCGAGGCTCAGTTGCAGCATTATCAAGAGAAGCAGTTGGCTGTCTGTGATTGGCGTGCTGAGCGCCTAGGCTTTAGCTTATGTTTACAGCGAGTAGCTGACTTGAGTCGGTCGGAGCAATTTCAGCTCATTCGTGCATGTATAGAGCGTTTAGGGCTAGCCATGCCTAGTCGAGCTTTTTTAGAAGAGCTTGATGAGCAGCTGCTACGCCCCAAACGAGACGATAGTGAGGCTTTATTGCACTCGGGTGCTTGCAGTTTCGCTTGCCATCAAGGCCGCTTGTATTATTGGCCGCAGGGCGAGATGCCAACTGTTTTGCCGGCGTCTTGGGCTACAAGTATCCCCCTAGATCTAGGGGAGGGCTGGCAACTGCTGGCTGAAGAGGTTGCGCTGGATGAGCCAGGGCTATGGCTGCCAGAGTCGGTCGAGCTGCACCACCGAGATAGCTTTAAGCGGGCAAAGCCAGAAGGGCGCAGACACTCCCAAACCATAAAGAAGCTATTACAGGAGGCCAAGCTCGAGGCTTGGTTGCGACCTCATGTGCCGTTTATCGCTTGGCAGGGGCAGTTATTAGCGGTAGCCGATCTGTGGGTTGAGCAAGAAGCTCGGGCTTATTGCCAAGCTGTGGCTGGAGCCCGTTATTGCCGTGTAGTTTGGCGCCACTTGGGCTGAGCGCTGTTATTTCTCCTGCTTCACCCTGGTATTTAGCACTAAACTAGAGCCTCTAAAGGGTAATTAGTCTTAACTTCTCAATTGAGTCCTAGGGGCTTTTCTGGTAATCTGGCGTCCCATCTTGAGAGCGTTCTTGAAACCCGAATAAAACATGTTTTAGACCTTGGCCAATTCGCCGAGGGCACATGTCTATTGTCGGTTCAAAAGCGATTCTCCACCTAATTTTTCTGTACTGACTGCAAATTTCAGGGCTTTTGCATGACGCGTTTTATATTTGTCACCGGTGGTGTTGTTTCTTCTTTGGGTAAGGGCATTGCTTCGGCATCGCTAGCTGCCATTCTAGAGGCTCGCGGCCTAAAAGTGACCATCCTCAAGTTGGACCCCTACATTAACGTTGACCCGGGCACTATGAGCCCGTTTCAGCATGGTGAGGTTTACGTTACCGAAGATGGTGCTGAAACCGATCTTGACCTTGGCCACTACGAGCGTTTTATTCGTGGTCGCATGAGTAAGCGTAATAACTTCACCACTGGTCGTGTATACGAGACAGTGCTGAAGAAAGAGCGTCGTGGTGATTATCAAGGTGGCACCGTGCAGGTGATTCCCCATATCACCAATGAAATTAAGCGCCGCGTGATGGAAGGCGGTAAAGACGTTGATGTGGCCTTAGTGGAAATCGGCGGCACGGTAGGTGATATTGAATCTCAGCCGTTCTTAGAATCGGTTCGACAGTTAAAGGTTGAGTTGGGTAGCAGTCGAGCTCAATTGGTTCACCTTACACTCGTACCCTATATCGCCACCGCCGGTGAGACCAAGACTAAACCTACCCAGCATTCCGTAAAAGAATTGCGTACTATCGGCTTACAGCCTGATGTATTGCTGTGCCGCTCAGAGCGCATGATCGACGAAGATTCCTGCCGCAAGATTGCATTATTCACTAACGTAGAGCAACGCGCCGTTGTGCCGCTACCGGATGCTGACACCATCTATAGCATTCCAGGTTTATTGAAGTCTCAGGGTCTAGATAACATTATCTTAGAAAAGTTTGGTTTGGCCGATCAGCCAGAAGCCGATCTTTCTGAGTGGGATAGCGTGATTGATGGCAAGCTGAATCCAGAGCGCGAAGTAACCGTCGCCATGGTTGGCAAGTATATGGACTTGCTGGATGCTTATAAGTCATTGAATGAATCTCTTGAGCACGCCGGTATTCATACTCGCACAAAAGTGAAGGTGAACTACATCAATGCTGAGGATGTAGAGCAGCAGGGCTTAGGCTTGTTGGATGGCGCTGATGCCATTTTAGTACCTGGTGGTTTTGGTGAGCGCGGCTTGGAAGGTAAGTTAATGGCCGTTCGCCACGCCCGCGAAAATAAAATTCCTTATTTGGGTATCTGTTTGGGTATGCAATCGGTAGTGATTGAGTTTGCCCGTAATGTGCTTGGCTTAAAAAATGCCAACAGTACCGAGTTTGACCCAAATACTCCCGATCCAGTTGTCGGTCTAATCACTGAGTGGATTAACGACGAGGGCTCAGTTGAGCGTCGCGATGAAAACTCTGATCTGGGCGGTACGATGCGCTTAGGTGGTCAAGAGTGTCGTCTAGAAAAATCTTCTAAAGTTGCCGAGATTTATGGCAGTGAGCTGGTAGTAGAGCGCCATCGTCATCGCTTTGAAGTGAATAACAATTACGTCGAGCGTTTACAGAGTGCGGGTTTAAAAATTGGTGGCTGGTCTGCTGATGATGAGTTGGTGGAAGTGGTAGAGATCGAAGATCACCCTTGGTTTGTGGCCTGTCAATTCCACCCGGAATTCACCTCTACGCCACGTGATGGCCACCCATTGTTCACCAGCTATATTCAGGCCGCCAATAAGGCTGCCGGCAATAAATAAGGTTTGCTATGCAGCAGCAAGTGATTGAACTGCCAGGCCACGGCATTAAAGTGGCCAACGATTTGCCGTTTGTTTTGTTTGGCGGCATGAATGTTTTGGAATCGCGTGATATGGCGATGAGCATTGCTGAACACTATGTCAGTGTTTGCCAAAAGCTGTCGATTCCTTACGTTTTTAAAGCTTCATTTGATAAGGCGAATCGTTCTTCGATTCACTCCTTCCGTGGCCCGGGCATGGAAGAAGGTCTGAAAATCTTCGAAGAAGTTAAGAAGACTTTTAATGTGCCGGTCATTACCGATGTGCATGAAGTTCATCAGGCTGCGCCTGTGGCTGAAGTCTGTGATGTCATTCAGCTGCCCGCATTTTTGGCTCGCCAGACGGATCTAGTTGAAGCCATGGCTAAAACTGGCGCGGTGATCAATGTTAAAAAGCCGCAGTTTCTAAGCCCGCCGCAAATGAAAAATATCGTAGAAAAATTTCGTGAATGCGGTAATGAGCAGGTCATGCTGTGCGAACGTGGCGCTTGCCATGGTTACGATAATCTCGTGGTAGATATGCTGGGCTTCGAGACCATGAAAGAAGTCAGCAATGGTGCGCCGATTATTTTTGATGTTACCCACGCCCTTCAGTGCCGTGACCCAATGGGGGCTGCTTCTGGCGGTCGCCGTGCTCAGGTTGCGCAGCTGGGGCGTGCTGGTATGTCCCTCGAGTTGGGTGGATTATTCTTAGAATCCCATCCAAACCCCGATCAAGCCAAATGCGATGGTCCATCGGCTCTGCCTTTGGATAAACTGGAGCCCTTTTTGGCTCAAATGAAAGCTGTCGATGATTTGGTAAAATCTCTTCCCAAACTGGATATTGAGTAAGCATCACTGTTCAGATATTTGAGATAAAAAATTCGTTTAAAACTGATACACACCTATAGCAGGAGCATCTTTAGCTATGACTAAGATTGTTGATATTAAAGCCTTTGAGGTACTGGATAGCCGAGGCAACCCAACGGTTAACGCCGATGTTGTACTGGAAAGCGGCATTGTAGGCAGTGCCTGTGCACCTTCTGGTGCCTCTACCGGAACCCGTGAAGCACTAGAGCTTCGTGATGGCGACAAGGGCCGCTATTTAGGCAAAGGTGTGTTAAAAGCCGTGGCCAATGTAAATGGTCCAATTAGAGAATTATTACTAGGCATGGATGTTGCCGATCAGCGCGCTTTAGATGAAGCGATGATCAAAGCTGATGGTACAGAAAACAAAGCTAACTTCGGTGCAAACGCGATTTTGGCGGTTTCCCTTGCTGCTGCGAAGGCAGCCGCTGCCGATAAGAATATCCCACTGTACCAGCACATTGCCGATGTTAATGGCACGCCTGGTCAGTACAGCATGCCAGTGCCAATGATGAACATCATCAACGGTGGTGAGCACGCAGACAACAATGTCGATATTCAAGAGTTTATGGTACAGCCTGTGGCTGCCAAAACCTTCACCGAAGCTTTGCAAGTTGGCGCTGAGATTTTCCATCAGCTGAAAAAAGTTTTGAGCGCTAAAGGCTTGAACACAGCGGTAGGTGATGAAGGTGGTTTTGCCCCTAACTTGGCCTCTAACGCCGATGCTTTGGCTGTTATTAAAGAAGCGACTGAAGCGGCCGGTTACAAATTGGGTGAAGACGTGACCTTAGCTTTGGATTGTGCGGCCTCTGAATTTTACAAAGACGGTAAATACGATCTAGCTGGCGAAGGCAAAGTATATGACGCCGCAGGCTTCAGTGATTACCTAGCGGGCCTATGTGATGACTACCCAATTATTTCTATTGAAGATGGTCAGGATGAATCTGATTGGGATGGTTGGAAGTACCAGACTGAGAAATTGGGTGAGCGCGTACAGCTAGTTGGTGACGATCTATTTGTAACCAACACTAAGATCTTGAAAGAAGGTATCGATAAGTCGATTGCTAACTCTATCTTGATTAAGTTTAACCAGATCGGTTCTTTGAGTGAAACCTTGGACGCCATCCAGATGGCCAAGGATGCTGGTTACACGGCGGTTATTTCTCACCGTTCTGGTGAAACTGAAGATACTACCATTGCTGATTTGGCGGTTGCTACCGCGGCTGGCCAGATCAAGACGGGTTCTTTGTGCCGTTCAGATCGCGTATCTAAGTACAACCGTTTGCTACGTATTGAAGCGGAGCTAAACGAAAAAGCCCCTTATCGTGGCCGCGCTGAATTTAAGGCTTAATCGTTCTACGATTTGTCTTAAGCAGGCCTAATCGATCGGTCAGTTCGCCAAGCGGGCTGGCCGATTGTGCTTTATGGCTATTCACAGTTTGCTGAAAACTGTTTAATCTCTATTCTTTCAATTGTAGAACCTAAAGGCGCTTAACCCGTGAAAGCCATCAAATGGATAAGCATATTGCTGCTGTTGCTCTTATTGGGGCTACAGTACCGTTTGTGGGTGGGGGAAGGCAGCTATGCTCATATTGCTCGTCTAGAGCGGGAGCTTGAGCAGCAAGAGCAAACCAATGAGCGTCTTCAGCAGCGTAATAAACTGTTAGAGGTTGAGGTTGAAGCTCTGCGCAAAGGCAATGAAGCCATTGAAGAAAAAGCGCGTAATGATATGGGCATGATTAAAGAAGGTGAAACCTTCTATATGGTTGTGGAGCCCAAGGATTCATGAGTAATCCCCAATTTTGGGCTGTTATACCTGCAGCAGGCATTGGTTCTCGTATGGCCAGTGACCGACCTAAGCAATACCTTCCCTTAAACAACAAAACCGTAATTGAACACAGCGTAGAAAAGCTTCTCGCTAATCCGCTGATTGTTGGGGTGTATGTTGCCATAGCTGAGCATGATTGCTTTTGGGCCGAGCTGGAAATCAGCAAGCACCCCAAAGTCCACCGGGTTGATGGCGGAAAAGAGCGAGCCGACTCGGTGTTCAATGCCTTACAAGCTATGGCAGCGGATCAAAGCGCCAATATTCAGCCTAGTGATTGGCTGTTGGTTCACGATGCGGCCCGACCATGTTTGCGGCCAGAAAGCGTGCAAACTCTACTTGAAAGCTTGGCTGATGACCCGGTAGGGGGAATTTTAGCGAATCCCGTCAGTGATACGATTAAACGTGTCCTTGCTGATAATCATATCCAGAAAACTGTCGATCGCAGTGAGCTTTGGCAAGCGCAAACCCCACAGATGTTTCGCTTTGAATTATTACGGAAAAGTTTACAAGACGCTTTGGCGGAAGGTGCGGCAATCACCGACGAAGCTAGCGCCATTGAATGGGCAGGGCAGCTGGCCAGAGTAGTGGCTGGCCCTAGCGATAATATTAAGATTACCCGGCCAGAAGACTTAGCTCTGGCGCAATTTATTTTAAGTCGTCAAGCTGCAATCTAGCAGAGTTTTGATGGCATTTTCAGGAGCCTCCGTGCCAAGTAGAGCAACAACAGCGATTAGAATAGGACAGGGCTATGATGTTCATGCCCTTGAAGATAGCGAGCCCTATAAAAACCATATCGTCATTGGTGGTGTTAGCATCGATTATGACAAAGGCTTAAAAGCGCACTCCGACGGTGATGTATTACTGCATGCCCTATGTGATGCCCTTTTAGGTGCAGCGGCACTGGGTGATATAGGGAAGCATTTTCCAGATACAGACCCGCAGTTTAAGGGTATCGATAGTCGTGAGCTGTTGCGTCATGTTATGGCCAAGCTGGCGGCAATGTCTTATCAATTGGTAAACGCCGATATGACCGTTGTCGCCCAGGCACCCAAAATGGCCCCTCATATAGACACTATGCGAGCCAATATCAGTTCAGATTGCGGCTGTGACTTGGCTGATATCAATGTAAAAGCCACCACCACCGAAAAGCTAGGCTTTGCTGGTCGCAAAGAAGGTATTGCGGCTTACGCTACGGTATTAATTGAAAGGCAGCCTGCTGCTGAGAAGCACGCTGCCGCGGAAGTGTAATGTGACTGAGATAGACTTAAATTTCGCCTACGCCTATGGCGAGCCGCTCGGCACCGCAGGTTTTCGTACTGAATTTGAAGATTTTCAGGTATATGAGCAGTTGCCTTCGGCCCCTGAGGGCGAAGGCGAGCATGTGTACTTATACGTTCGTAAAACCAATAACAATACCGCTTGGATTGCTAAACAATTAGCAAGGGCGGCGGGCATCCAAAATATGGATGTTGGTTATGCTGGCTTGAAGGATCGTCGAGCTGTTACCGAGCAGTGGTTTAGCCTATATATGCCCAAAGGGGCAGAGCCGAATTGGAAAGCCTTGGATATAGAAGGCGCTGAGGTATTACAGATCAGCAGGGGGCGCAGCAAACTTCGACGTGGCGATCACCTTGATAACCGCTTTGTGATTCGTTTGCGCGATCTCAGTGCTGCCCATGATGAGCTGGAAGAGCGCCTAAAACAGATTAGTTTAGCGGTGCCCAATTATTTTGGTGAACAGCGTTTTGGTGTGAATGGCGCAAATTTAGAACGCGCTGCGCAGTGGTTTGATGAAGGCGTAAATATACGTAATCGCCAGCAAAAGAAGTTTATTGTTTCTGCGGCCAGATCGTATTTGTTCAATCTGGTTCTGAGCGAGCGGGTTGCAAGCGGCAGCTGGTTACATGCGCTTGAAGGCGAGTACCTATTGGATGGCCAGCCTTCGGGCCCCATGTGGGGCCGTGGGCGCTTAGAAAGTAGCGCTGCGGCTTTGGAGCTCGAAGAAGCCTTGCTAGCACTGATGCAAAACTGGCAGGAAAGGCTGGAGCATTTAGGGCTTAGGCAGGATCGGCGTTTGCTGGCGATACGCCCCGTCGACTTTAGCTGGCAGTTTGAAGACCGTGACCTGTGTTTGGAATTTAAGTTGCCGCCAGGTGCTTATGCGACATCGATTTTGCGAGAATTATGTCAGTTACAGCAGCCGGAATTAGTCGAACAGTAGGGCAACTATGGTATATTGCTGGGTTTAGCCGGTAGCTGCGAAAGAGTTTTAGAAAGGACAGTTTGTGAACCAGAATTTATTGCAAGGCTTGGGGATGACCTCCCAGCGCACCCGCGAGCGATTGGTACAGCGCTTGATGGATCAGGGGATCTCCAATTGGGAGGTATTAGATGTAATGCGCAATACCCCTCGCCATATATTCTTGGATGAAGCGCTATCGCACCGTGCTTACGAAGATACAGCTCTTCCCATTGGCTTTGGTCAAACTTTATCGCAACCCTATATTGTCGCTCGCATGACGGAGGTGCTTTTGGGTGCTGCTGGAAGCCTAGATAAGGTTCTTGAAGTGGGCACAGGTTCAGGGTTTCAAACCAGTGTACTGGCCCAATTGGTTAAGCAGGTGTATAGCGTAGAGCGTATTGAGCCTCTGCAAGCCAAGGCGAAGCAAAGATTATGGGATCTCGGTATTCGCAATGTACGCTTTAAACATACCGATGGTGGCTTTGGCTGGCCGGAAGTCGGTCCTTTCAATGCCATTTTGAGTGCTGCTGCGCCGCAAGTCATGCCAAAAGACTTATTGGCTCAGCTTGCGCCTAATGGGGTCTTGGTGATTCCTATTGGTGGTGAAGAACAAGAGTTGCATTTGGTCATGCGAGATGGCGATAGCGATAACTTTATTACCCAGATTCTTGAGCCAGTTAAATTTGTGCCTTTGAAATCGGGTACGGTTAATGCCTAAATTTGCGACGGAGCGTAGCACTAAGCAATATATAGGTCTACTTGCTAAAGGAATGGCAATGGGGGCGGCCGATGTCGTTCCTGGTGTCTCAGGTGGCACCGTTGCTTTTATCAGTGGCATTTATACCGAGCTGATTGATTCCCTCCGTTCTATCAAGCCTGGTCTTTTAATCACTTTGTTTCGTGAAGGCCCTCTTGCCGTATGGCGCGAGGTCAATGGCGCCTTTCTTGCTGCGGTCTTTGGCGGTATTTTCCTCAGTGTCTTCTCTCTGGCTAAGCTGATTAGCTCAGCATTAAGCCATTACCCCATTTTTATTTGGTCTTTCTTTTTTGGGTTGATACTTGCCTCAGCGGTGATGTTATGGCGACAAATTTCAGAGCATAGCGTGGCAACAACTGCTGCTTTAGTATTAGGGGCTGCTGCGGCTTATTGGGTTTCTAAGATGGGTGTCAATGAGCTGGAAGTAACAACATTGGTACTATTTACTGGGGGCGCGCTGGCGATCTGCGCCATGATATTACCGGGTATCTCCGGTGGTTTTATTCTGCTAATGCTAGGGTTATATCAGCCAGTAATTGACGCGATAAAAAACTTTGAGCTAATGAACCTGGCGACAATTGCGGCTGGGGCAGCTTTGGGGCTTGTCGCGTTTTCCCACGTGCTGTCGTTTCTTTTGCATCGTTTTAAAGCACTCACAATGGCCAGTTTGACGGGCTTTCTGTTCGGATCTTTAAATTTAATCTGGCCTTGGAAGCAAGTTATTAGTTCCCGCATCAACAGTAAAGGTGTTGAAGTGCCTGTCGTGCAGGAAAACATATTGCCTGGACAATTTGAATTGCTGACAGGTATGCCGTCACATTACCTGGCTGCGGGTTGTTTTTGCGCTGTAGGCTTGCTCCTAGTGATGGTTTTAGAAAAATGGGGGCAAAACGAGCAAAAAACCTGATCGTGAAAACGATCACTAAAAACAAAGAATCTCGGAAAACTTGTGTTTGGCACCCAAATTAGAGATTTTTACTAGCCTGTTTTTAGATTGTTTTGTTATTGATCTAACTGTTTAATCACAGAAAATCATAATAATTGGAAAGAGTTGTGCTGCTCTTAGTGAAGTAAATCACAACTTTTGCGTTAGGAGGGGAAGAGCCGTGAAGTTGGGGCTGTTCAATATATTGATCACTCTGCTTTTGCTTGCCTGCTCAACAGGTGGGCATATTGCCCCTGTTCAAGAAAGAAAACAACCGCCTAGTCAACGAATCGAAAATCACCTAGTTAGCAAGGGCGAAACATTGTATACAATCGCCTGGCGATACGGTCTTACGGTGAAGGCCATAGCGCAACGCAACGGTTTATCAAGCCCCTACACGATTTACCCCGGTCAAAAATTATCGCTTTGGACAGACAACCTGAGCTCTAAGGTGCCAAAATCCGTTGCCAGATCAAGCACTTTGTCCTCAAAAACCCCCTCGAAAACTAAGGTTAAACAACCTGTCATAACTCCCAAGAAGAAGAAAGCGACCCCTAAGGCTAATTCAGGTGCCGCCGTTAAGCCGCGTTCAAAAACAAAAACACAGCCCAAGTCCACTAAGAAAAGCAATACAGCGACGGTTGGCCGGGTTTCTTGGCAGTGGCCGGCGAAAGGCCGCTTACTCACCCGCTTCAGTGGGCCAAACGGCTTAAACAAGGGTATTGATATTGCCGGTAATTTGGGAGAGCCTGTGGTCTCTGCCGCTGCGGGCCGTGTGGTTTACGCAGGCAATGGATTGCGTGGCTATGGCTTGTTATTGATCATCAAACACAATGAGCAATACCTCAGTGCCTATGCCCACAATAATAAATTGCGAGTAAAAGAAGGCGATATCGTTAAAGCCGGGCAGAGAATTGCCGACATAGGATCAAGTGGTGCTAATCGAATGAAGTTGCACTTCGAGATTCGAAAAGACGGCAAATCAGTTAACCCTTTAAGTTATTTACCCAAGCGTTAAGGGGTTACTTGGAGAGGTAAAGACCAGCATTGCCGAGCGACACAGTGGCAATGCTAGCTACCCAGGAAGGGAGTAATGCAGAGTCTTAGGAGTGGAAGAAGAATTCCACAAATACTAAATCAGATATAAGGTACAGGTATCGACATGGCAGTCCATAATCAAGAAACACATGTTGGTAAAGCAGAGTTGCAATCAGTCGCAAGTTCGAGTGAAGGGGAGGCTTTAACCAGCCTGCCAGCAGATGAGCGTGACAATAAGACCTTTGATGCTACCCAGTTGTATCTCAACGAGATTGGTTTTTCTCCACTTTTGAGCGCAGAAGAAGAGGTGTACTTCTCGCGACTCGCTCTTAAAGGTGATGAGGCGGCACGTAAGCGAATGATTGAAAGTAACCTTCGCTTAGTAGTTAAGATCGCTCGCCGCTACGTTAGCCGCGGTTTAGCGCTGTTAGATTTGATTGAGGAAGGCAACCTTGGCCTGATTCGAGCTGTAGAAAAGTTCGATCCAGAGCGCGGTTTCCGCTTCTCTACCTACGCGACTTGGTGGATTCGACAGACCATTGAGCGCGCCATCATGAACCAGACGCGCACCATTCGCTTGCCGATTCATGTGGTGAAAGAACTGAATGTTTATCTTCGGGCAGCACGAGAGCTGACTCAGAAGCTAGATCATGAGCCTAGCCCAGAAGAGATCGCCAAGCTGCTTGATAAGCCAGTAGCGGATGTCGAAAAGATGCTGGGCTTGAACGAGCGAGTTACTTCGATCGATAACCCTGTGGGGCCGAGTTCCGAGAAGACCTTATCTGAGACAATCCCAGATCAGCATGTATCGGACCCATCAATGTTGCTACAAAACAGCGACCTGCATCAGAACCTAGATTCTTGGTTGGATGAACTGACTGAAAAGCAACGTGAAGTTGTTGCGCGCCGCTTTGGCTTGCGCGGCCACGAAACCAGTACGCTAGAAGAGGTAGGTCGCGAGATTGGCTTAACTAGAGAGCGTGTTCGACAAATTCAAGTAGAAGCTCTTAAGCGACTACGTGGTATTTTAGAGCAGCAAGGCTTAAATTCAGAAGCCCTGTTTGGCTCCCTAGGATAGCTTTTAAAACTCCTAGGTAACCGTCTTGAAAGCCGCTCTTGAGCGGCTTTTTTTATGCCAACAACGAAATGGGGTCAGATCCCTTGGGATCTGACCCCTGATCAAGGATCTGACCCCTGATCAAAGCACCAAACTGTGATCCTCGAGCCCTTCAGAAAGCAAAGTAATACCGCCTGCAGAACAATCAAACTCCCAAATAGAACAGTAATCCGGTCGACACTGCATCACTCGCTCATTATCACGAGCAGCAGCAACTACGGCATTAATCACTACAAAATGACAGAACACGATGGCGTCTTGGGGTTGCTGGCTAAGAGCCCGCACAATATCCGCTCGCCACTGTGTTACTTGATCTTCCTGCTCTGTCCAACTTTGCCTAAAAATCTGCTTCAACCAAGGCCCACGTTCGGCCAGGCTGCGATCACCAGAAGGGATTTCAGTAAATCGTGGGTCAATCTCTACCTGAGCTTCAGGCAAGGCTGTCTGCGCTGTTTCGATGGCTCTCGCTTTGGGGCTACTGAGCACTTTATAACTTTGGTAGGGGGTGAGTGATTGACGGATATTGGTGGCTTGTTCAAAGCCTAGCTCACTTAATCCCGGGTCGGTTTCTTCTCCCCATCTGGCCGCTGCTTGACCGTGGCGAACTAAAATAATCTTACTCATTTATACAGTCCTTAATATTTATACTGGGGGTGAAAATTGGTAGCGGGTAGTTTGCCATAAAAATTCAGGCATAAAAAAACCGGAAGTCAGAACCCATGCAAAACGCTTGGCCCCGACTCCCGGTTTTTTTGAAAACAATTAGCGTTCTAGATATTGCAGCTTGTTTTCAACACCGTCCCACTCTTCAGCATCCGCTGGAGCATCTTTCTTCTCGGTGATGTTTGGCCAGACTTCGGCCAATTCTGCATTAAGCTCTACGTATACCTCTTGACCTTCTGGTACTTCATCTTCAGAGAAGATGGCGTCTGCTGGACACTCAGGCTCACACAGGGCGCAATCAATGCACTCGTCTGGGTGAATTACCAAAAAGTTTGGGCCTTCATAAAAGCAGTCTACCGGGCAGACTTCAACGCAATCTGTGTGTTTACATTTCACACAGTTGTCGGCAACGATAAATGTCATGCTAGCTCCTTAATTTTGCTTAGGCTAATCCGGCTCTTATTGGCCTTTTTACAAATCGGCGCGCATTTTAGCAGTATTTTGTCGCGCTTTGTTGGTTCAATTCGGTCTAATTATAGACACATTTGATCTAGTTGATTCAGAACAAGGCATTTTTTTGCGTACTAAGAATCACTTAGATTTAACAGCTTTCTTTGAACACTTTATAACATGTTTTTTAATCGATACAAGGCGTCCAAGGCTTCGCGAGGTGTCAAGTTATCAGGCTCTATATCTCCTAAGGCATCTACTGCGGCGTGATTGCTAGCAAACATATCTGATTGCATAGGATCGTCACTTGCTGCAGCAGGCTTTGATGTAGCTGAGCTTGCTGCAACTGAGCTTGTTGCAGTACTTGCTTCCACTTCATTTGTATCCGCTGAATTGAAATCGCTGGCCGGCGCGCTGCTGTGGTTTTGAAGCTGGTGATTAGCGTCGGCTTCTAATGCGGCGAGTTGAGATTTCGCCTCAGATAAAACCGCGGCAGGAATACCGGCCAGTTTGGCAACCTGAATACCATAACTCTGGCTGGCAGGGCCTTCTTCAATATTGTGGAGGAAAATAATATTGTCGTTATGTTCGGTTGCCGATAAATGCACATTGGCAACACTGCTTGCGGTTTCGGGCAGCTGAGTGACTTCGAAATAGTGAGTCGCAAATAAAGTAAATGCGCGTACAGAATTTGCTAAGTGTTGAGCGCAAGCCCAAGCTAGCGACAAGCCATCAAAAGTAGATGTGCCTCGACCGATTTCATCCATTAACACCAAGCTGTGTTCGGTAGCATTGTGTAGGATGTTGGCGGTTTCTGTCATTTCCACCATAAAGGTAGAGCGGCCACCGGCCAAGTCATCGGAGGAGCCAATACGGGTAAATATTTTATCGACCAAACCGATGCTAGCTGCTTGCGCAGGCACAAAGCTACCAATCTGGGCCAGTAAAACAATCAATGCAGTTTGGCGCATATAAGTCGATTTACCGCCCATATTAGGGCCGGTAACAATCAGCATTCGGCGGCCTTGATGAAAATTCACATCGTTTGGCACAAACGGGCCATCAAGTACTTGTTCTACAACTGGGTGGCGCCCTTGTTCAATGTTGATACCGTTTTCAGTGTGCAACTGGGGGCGCACCAAGCTAAGTTGATCGGCGCGTTCGGCTAGGTTATTCAACACATCTAATTCAGCAACGGCTGCTGCAGAGTCCTGCAGTGGCAGAAGGTCTTTATTAATAATTTCTACAAGTTCTTCATAAAGCGCTTTTTCACGCGTCAGTGCGCGAGATTTAGCAGACAGAGCTTTATCTTCAAATTCTTTTAATTCTGGGGTAATAAAACGCTCGGCATTTTTTAGTGTTTGACGGCGAATATATTCAGCCGGTGCCGCTTCGGCTTGTGCTTTTGAAATTTCAATAAAATAACCATGCACGCGATTGTAGCCAACTTTTAACGTGGCGATACCGGTGCGTTCGCGTTCTTGAGTTTCAAGATCGATTAGGAATTGCCCAGCGTTATTGCTGATATTGCGTAACTCGTCGAGCTCAGCGTCGTAGCCTTCGGCAATCACGCCGCCATCGCGAATAACAACCGGCGGGTTTTCAACAACGGCTTTATCTAACAGCGCGACTAAGTCAGGAAATTCGGCTATTTGACTGCTTAACGCTTTAACTCTGGGAGCATTTAATTCATTGAGCTGCTGTTGGACTTGTGGATAGCAAGCCAGTGAGCTGAGTAGACGAGAAAGGTCTCTCGGGCGAGCAGAGCGTAATGCGACACGGCCGAGGATTCGTTCTAAATCACCAATATTTTTCAACTGTTGTTGTAAGAGCTCGTAGCGATAGCCGTCCTGCAACTGGGCAATCACTTCTTGGCGTTGCTCAAGAGTTTCTAGATCACGCAGCGGACGGTGCAGCCAGCGACGCAGTAATCGGCCACCCATGGCGGTGCCAGTTTGATTCAGCACCTCATAAAGGGTGTTGTCTTGCTCACCATTAAGATTGCAATCGAGCTCAAGGTTTTTACGGGTAGAGGCGTCCATAGCTACGGCTTGGTCGCGGTCTTCCGCTCGAATGGATCGTATATGGGGGAGGGCGGTGCGCTGGGTTTCCTGGGCGTAAGCGAATAGGCAACCCGCTGCGGCAATGGCCAAGGGTAAGTGGCTACAGCCGAAACCGCTTAAATCTTTGGTTTCAAACTGCTGATTTAATAGACGCTCGGCGGTTTCCAGCTCAAACTCCCAAGGCGCACGACGGCGTAAACCTGGGCGCTGGCCCCAAAGTGGGCTATCGGCTAGTTCTTCAGCGACTAGGAGCTCTGCGGGGTTTAAGCGCTGTATCTCGCCTTGTAAGGCATCATCGCCTTCGACTTGTAGCACCCAAAAGCGACCCGCGCCTATATCCAGTGCGGCGATGCCGTAGTTAAATGCGCTGCGCTCTTCATTAGCTTCAGCGTGAATTGCAACGAGTAAGTTGTCCTGGCTGCCATCTAAAAGCGCTTCATCGCTAATGGTGCCGGGGGTGACAATACGCATGACTTTGCGTTCAACAGGCCCTTTACTGGTCGCCGGGTCGCCAACCTGCTCACAGATAGCGACCGACTCGCCGGCACGCACAATCTTAGCTAAGTAGTTGTCTGCCGCGTGGAAAGGAATCCCGGCCATAGGGATGGGCTCACCACCGGATTTCCCTCTGGCCGTCAAAGTTACATCTAATAAGCGAGCCGCTTTTTTGGCGTCGTCATAAAACAACTCATAGAAATCACCCATGCGATAAAACACTAGCTCATTGGGATGCTCAGCCTTAATTTTTAAGTACTGTTGCATCATAGGGGTGTGGGTGGTTTTTGAAGCAGAGGCTTTAGAGGTACTTTTGGTCATTAAAACAGCTTTTAATCTAAGTAAATCAATCGTTTATGTTTTTCAGAGCAGGTTTTATTTTCGCGCAGTACGTATCGCGAAGAGCTAAGAAAGACAGTAAATTGTTAGCAGCGCAGCATAACAAATGTGCATCTAAACCACTATCAGTAAAGCAGGGGCGAGCTTGCAGGCAGTGAAATGAGTGGCGTCTCGTGACTGGCTTGAACCACTTTTGAGGTCTGCATGAAAAACATACAGGTAGCTGTTTGAATTCATAGGATTGTTTACAGATTTGACCTTAAAATACTAAATAACTTGATTTGATAGGTTTTGAGGTTAAGATTGTCGACAATTTGTAAGTGTGTAGCTATGTCATATAAGTTCAGGATAGCGGCACCCGAATTGAAGAGGCCTTGAAAGTAGATGTATTGGCGGCTGATTTGCCCCGAGCTTATTTAGCGCCTGAGTTTAGAAAGCCTCTTGCTAAAGATTGTTGATATACCCATGTCCTCTCTGCGAAAGATATAAATTATGATTAGCCCCATAGATTTCGATCCATCCAATTCCATAAAAACTATCCCAGGCACCGAACACCGTTACCATAGCTTGCCGGCTACCGCTGAGTTGTTCGGAATCAATCTTGATGAATTACCATTCTCGCTGCGCCCTATCTTGGAAGGGATTGCCCGAAATGTGGGGCAAAATGGGGTAACTGCAGAACAGGTACAAGCTCTTGGAAACTGGCCGGAGCATCAGGGCAAAAAACCCGTTGAAATTCCTTTCGCTGCTGGCCGTGTCATCATGCATGACTTAAGTGGTACACCCGCTATTGTCGATTTTGCGGCGATGCGTTCGGCTGTGCAGCGCATGGGGCTGGATCCAGCGATTATTGAGCCATTAGTGCGTGCAGATCTTGTTATTGATCATACCGTGACGATGGATAATACCGGCAGCCCTGCTTCATTGAGAATTAATGGCGAGCTGGAAGCCGAGCGCAATAAAGAGCGTTATGGATTTTTGAAGTGGGGAGCACAAGCTTTTCAGACCATTCGAATTATTCCTCCTCAAACTGGTATCGTGCACCAAGTAAATTTGGAATATTTGGCACAAGGTTATTTAAACATTAACGGTTTGACTGTGCCTGATACCTTAATCGGTATGGACAGCCATACACCTATGGCAAACGCTTTGGGGATCGTAGGTTGGGGAGTAGGTGGCATTGAAGCGGGCGCTTCAATGCTTGGACAGCCGATGCAAATGTTGGCCCCAGAGGTGGTCGGTGTTGAGCTGACTGGCGCGCTAAGAGAAGGTGTAACCGCCACTGATTTGGTGTTGACCATTACTGAAATGCTCAGGAATTATCCTGGCGGTGTGGTTGGTAAATTTGTTGAATATATCGGAGAAGGGAGCGCCAACCTTTCATTGCCTGATCGTGCGACGATTGCCAATATGTCCCCAGAATACGGTGCGACAATGGGCTTTTTCCCTTTCGATGAAATCTCCGCACAATACCTAGAAGCAACGGGTCGTGATAGCGAATTTCCGCTGGCCTTTTATCGAGAACAGAATATGGTCTGGAAGCCAGGCCAGGCGCTACCCAAATACACCGATCTTTTACAACTGGATTTGTCGACGGTTGAGCCTTCTGTCGCTGGGCCGAAAAAGCCCCAAGATAGATTGTCGCTTGCTGATATTGGAAAAGTATTTACAAAAACAGCCGCTCAAGCTGAGCGCACTCCTGAAGTGGCAACGGTTACGCCAATGAAGGCAGATGATGCGGGTATTTTAACGGCGCTTCCTGAGCGCAAATTGAAAGATGGCGATATTGTTATTGCGGCCATTACCGCTTGCACCAACACTTCAAACCCTAGTCTTCTTATTGCTGCTGGTTTACTTGCTAAAAAAGCCAATGAGCTTGGAATGAAAGTGCCTGACGGGGTAAAAACATCCTTGGCTCCAGGGTCACCAGTGGCAACGGATTTTTTAAGCAAAGCTGGACTGCAAAAGCATTTAGATGCGCTCGGCTTTAATACCGCAGGCTATGGTTGTACGACTTGTGTGGGTAACTCTGGGCCCTTGGCACCAAGTATTGAAGAGGCTTTGCAAAAGCACGATATTATTGCTGCATCCGTACTATCGGGTAACCGTAACTTTGAAGGGCGTGTTCACCCTGATGTTGATGCGAACTTTTTAATGTCACCGCCCTTGGTGGTGGCAATGGCGTTGGTTGGTAATGTAAACATCGATGTGAGCAGCCAGCCACTTGGCAAAAATGCCAAAGGCGATGATGTATACCTCAAGGATATCTGGCCCTCCAATGCAGAAATTGCGCAGACTATGCTGGAGTGTATGGACCCGAAAGCCTTTAGAGAAACTTATGAGAACTCCCTAGACGGCCCGACAACTTGGCAGAATCTAGAATCACCTACTGGCCCCGTTTATGACTGGGCTGCCGATTCCACCTACATCCAGGAAATTTCTTTCTTTGATGACTTTTGTCTAGAAGCGCCGACAGATGCTCTTAGCAATATTTCGGCAGCGCGCATGCTGGTTATGTGTGATGACAACACCACGACAGATCATATCTCTCCAGTAAGTCGTATACGTGCCGATTCACCTCCTGGTGAATACTTAATGTCGCAAGGTGTCGCTGAAGAGGATTTAACCTCATTGGGCGCGCGCCGAGGTAATCACCACGTAATGTTGCGCAGTATTTTCGGCAATGTGAAAGCTAGAAATCTGATGCTGCCAGGTACAACGGGTGCGGTAACAAAGCACTTTTCTGTTGATCAAGAATCCACAGAGATGTCTATTTACGATGCCGCCGCGCGCTATCGTGAAGAAGGTACGGCAACCGTGGTTTTTGGCGGTAAGTTATATGGTACTGGCTCTTCTCGTGATTGGGCTGCAAAAGGTCCTGCTTTACTTGGAGTGAAAGCGATAATAGCTGAGAGTTTTGAGCGAATTCATAAATCTAACCTCGTTGGAATGGGTGTTTTACCACTGCAGCTCCCAGAGGGTGTGACTAGAGCTTCTTTAAACCTTGATGGTTCAGAAACCTTCGATTTAAACGGCATTGATTCTTTAGAGCCTAGAGGAGCAGTCTCGCTCACTATTCGCAGAGCAGATGGTACAACACAGGAGTTGGAATTGAGCTCCCGTGTTGATACCTCATCGGAGCTGGATCAAATTCACCACAAGGGCATCTTGCCGATGGTTTTACGAGATATTATCGCCGCAAACTCTTGATTTGGTGGTGTTGGCTGCGGCTGCTGAAACTGTTGCCTTTAGGGGCTTGAAGTTTTAGTAGCCCAATCGAGCTAGGTGAATAGCGTTTTAAACATAAAAAAAGCGGCATTTATTGCCGCTTTTTTATTGAAGGTAGAAAGCTCTAGTTCGCTCTATAGCGGTACAAAAAAGAGAATTAAAGTAAGTGCGGCTCCAAAGGCCATGTAACGGTTTGCCATTGTGCGGTATCTTGGATTGCTATAAGCCAAAACCACACCGCTAATCAAACTAAATAATAGGCTCAAGCCCAAGGCTATTCCTAATACCCAAAAGCCTATATGGGCATGGCCTTTGTGGATCATGATTAATTGTTTCCACCAGCCATGTTGATGAATTTCAATTGCTTGCTTTTGGGGAAGAAGCAAAATCTCTCGTTTGAAGCTGTACCAGCTATGTCCTTCACTAAAGCTGAAATAGCGGCCGCTGATTTCGCCATATTCACTGGGTAGATGCTGGCGTGTAAACTCCAGTGCTTCTGCCTCTTTAGTGGGCCAGCTATTTACCTTTTTTAGCGGTATACTAATTTCATTGCTGTTGCTGCCATGAAAATCGAGCATGTATAAGGTTCCGGTTACCGTGTACAGCAGCATAAGAGGTAAAAAGAAACAGGCTAGGTAAGCGTGCCACTTCATCCAAAGAAGACGACTTTTTGATTTCATTGCTTTTGTGTTTTCCAGTAAAAGCAGTGATTTTATTATTAGTTAATTTGTTTGGCTAAGCGATTTACGTTTTTTACATTTAGGCAAACTAATTTTCATTTTTAAGCCATTGGGCATTCTATTTTGAGCGCTAAGCGTTCCTCCGCAGGCTTCTATCTGGCGTTTGCACAAAGCGAGACCTAAGCCGAACCCACCTTGTGAGCGATCACGAGACTTTTCTAGACGAAAAAAGGGTTTAAATATATTGTCGAGTTGACTTTCGGGTATGCCCGGACCCTGATCGTTAATCTCAATGACGAGTTGCTCATTATCTTGTCGTAATCTTACTTCTATTTGCTTGTCACTCGGAGTGTACTTGCAGGCATTTCGAATGATGTTCTCAATGGACTGCGATAGAGCTAAATGGCTACTGTTTTTCAGTGGGTCTACTGTATTGAGATGATAAATGATTGAGTGTTTTGGAAATTCAAATCTGGCGTCCTCTACAATGCTTTCAATGAGTGGAGCGAGATCTACCGTATCCTTATTAAGAGTTGGCTTCTCGTTTTCTAACCAAGCAAGTGTTAGAGCTCCTTCGACTAGCTTTTTCATGACTTGTACTTCAGCTTCGACGCGCGTGATAACTTCATCCCTTTGATGGCTGTCGAGACTTAGTTGGATTCTCGCCAGAGGAGTGCGTAGCTCGTGGGAAATGTCCTGAATGAGCTGGCGCTGTTGAGCAATCGCTTCCGATACTTTTTCACCCATATCATCAAAGCTGTTTGCTAAATCGGAAATTTCGTCCTGACGGTGAGCCACTTTGGGATAAATTTTGGTGCCAAAGTCTCCTTCTGCATAGCGTCTAGTGGCTCGCTCTAGCTTTTGAATAGGGGACAATAGATAGCGGTATAGTACATAGCTGACTAGCATGGCAAAGATAATCGGTAAAAATGTACGACTGATGAAATAGAGCTCATTCCAAAAGGCCCCCGGTCGCATTCGTTGCGGCAATCTGATGAGTAAATGGTAGCCCTTCGTTGCCAGTGGGATATCCATTAAGGGGTTCTCGGAATGATAGAGATGTATTGGGTACTGTATTGGACGGCCAAAATAACCGCCGTCATAGGGTGTGCTATCCCATTGTGTTGCAACTGTATCTTTGATGTCGACATGAATCACCGCGACCAGCGTATTTTCTTTTTGACTGAGTTGATCTTTCCAGTGTTGTAGCTTTTCTCGGTCTCCTGAATTGACGATGGTGTTGGCCTGTGTGGCCAACTCTTTTAGTTGCTTAATATGTTTTTCAGCAATGTAGCTAAACTGGGTTTCCGCAGCATTGTTCACTTCCGTCAATAACCAATAAAAAGCCGTGATAAAAACCGCAACGCAAAGATTGATTTTTCCGAATAATCTAAGTTTAAACACGGTGTAGCCTATAGCCCTTTCCATGAACAGTCTGTACGGCAATTTTGCAATCATCTAAGGCAAATAGTTTTTTTCTTATTTTACTGATGTGCATATCTAAAGAGCGGTCGTATTGATTAAAGCTCTTTTGTAGAGCATGTCGATAAAGTAGTGGCTTGCTCAGTGTCTGTTCAAAGTTATCTAGTAGTACGTTGACTATCTGGTTTTCAATAGGGGTTAGTTGTAATTTCTCACGCAGAGAGTGATCGATCTGCATGGAGTGGCTATTGCTATCGCTGTGGTTGCTTGTTCTTCGTAAAATAGCTTCAATTCTAAGAAGAAGCTCCTCTGTGCTGAAGGGTTTGGTGAGGTAGTCGTCAGCGCCTGTTTTAAAGCCTTCGATTCTGTCTTGCTCGGCGCCTAGTGCGGTAAGAAGGATAACCGGTGTTTCACACAGCTCTCGCAGTTGGCTTAGGACTTGTAGGCCGTTAATTTTTGGCAGCATCACATCGAGTAAAATTAGATCGAAAGCCTGCTGTCGAATAGCTTCAAGACCTTGTTTGCCGTCAAGACATGAGCTGCATAGAAATCCTTGCTCTTCCAACATGGCACACAATAATTGATTGAGTTTGCTATCGTCTTCAATGATGAGAATGTGGCGAGGCATAAGCGTGTTTCTAGCTGTAAAAATATAAAAACTACCGAGAACCAAATCAAAAAAGCCCGGCATGGCCGGGCAAGTATCCTACGGAGGAGAATCTAGAACTTGTAGGCAAGTGTCAAGCGCATGTCTCGTCCAGGCTCAGGCAAACCAATGGTTCGCTGTGAATCCGGGTCGTAGCCAAAGGTGCCATGGTCGAGATAGTATTTATCTAAGGCGTTGCTGACGGTCAGATTTACAGATAGCTGCTCATCTCCCATCGGTAGCCATTCGAGGTAAACGTCTTGGGTATTGAATGCTGGTTTGGGTATATAGTCTTCTTGGACATCATCCATTTCTTGAACAAATCGACCGCTCCAGCCTAACTCTAGGTTTTGGTCCGGGAAACGATAATTAGCGTTAATGACCAGTGTGTCGCCAAAAGAGGTGCCAATACCCAGGTTTCCATCATCTAGTGGTTGGCCATCAAGCTCAGGTTCGTTTCGCGAGTAACTCATGCTCAGTTCGGCCTGTGACCAGCTCTTGGCAATATGCAAAGCGAAGCCTTTTGTCACTAGGTTGCCAGCATTCCCAAAGAAGCGACCGGTCGCTCGAGTACCTACTGTGCCAACAACATCTTCAATTTCACTACGATATACTTCGAGACTGCCACGCACACTGTCGCCTTGGTACTGTAGCGATATCTCTGAGTTGTTGGCCTTCTCTTCTTTCAGATCTGGGTGGTTTGCACGAAAACCAATTAAGTAGGCTTCCTTAATTTTTTGGCCTCGTAGAGCTGTCGAGTAGCCCAAACGAACAGACCAAGCGTCATCCAATTTGTATTCGATATTGGCATTCGGGCTAAAGCCGCTGGCAGAGAAACTTTGCTGATCAACATCATCTAAACTGTATCGATCGTAGCGCAAGCCATAACTGATGCTTATGGTATCGTTAAGTTCGAATAGGTCCTGAACATACAAGCCGTAGACTTTAGCATCTTCTTCAATGTTCGGGTTAATGTAATAACCCCTATCATCGCGGTATTCCATACCGTAGGTTAACTGGTGGCCACCTACTTGGCTGCTATTACGAATATTCAAGCCATAACTTTCCACGCCGGCGCCTTCATCAAAGCTTGGGTCGCGTTGGTTGAGGTAGTTATCGGTTTTAAATGCGCTGATTTTTAAGTCGATTAGATCGCTTTGTGAATCGTGTTCGTAATTAACGGTGGTTGTTTCACGACGACTAACTTGATCGGTGGTTTGGTTCCAAGGTGCATCGTAGAAGTGCGGTCGCAGATTACGTCGACCATCATCGTAACGCCTTTCATGGCTCAAGCTAATTTTATGGCCCTCGACAATTTCGCCGTTTAGCTTCAATAGCCCAAGCTCTTGCTCGGTGCTGGTATTGGCTAAGGTGTTGCCGCGCCCGTCTTCGATTTCATTGGTGTCGTTGCGGCCTAAAATTAGCAGCCCACTCCAATTATCATTGATGCGCCCATATAGGTTTAGACTCGCTTTATAGCCTTCGGTATTACTGTAATAGCCGGTTTTGATTAGGGCACCAAAGTCTTCCCCTGGGCGAAGTAAATCCTCAGCATCTTTTGTTTCAAAGCGGATGGCGCCCCCGAGTGCTCCAGGGCCGTCAAGTGCTGTGCCAGCACCTGCCTTAAGTTCAGCCTGCTTAAGTAGCTCTGGCTCAATAGATAAGCGACCTTGATGGTGGAATAAATAGCCAGCCTGAGTCGCGCCATCAACACTTACATTGAGGTTGGTATCTTCGATACCGCGGACATAGATCTTTTGGGCAATACCAAAAGATCCTCCGACCGTAATACTTGGTTGATCCCTAAAGATATCTTCAAGGTCATTGGCTTGCTTTTTCTGTATGTCGGTCAAATCGACGATGCTGACACCGTTTAAGCGATGACCTTCGACTTCAATAACTTCCATTTCCTCGGCGTATAAGCCTTGGCTGGCCAATGTGATGGCCAGTGCTAAGGCCTTGGATGGATGGGCAGGTAAACGCATTGCTCTCTCACTATTAATGGTAATGATATCGATTATCATTACGTTGTTGAATGAAAGCCAGCAGATTTACAAATTTTACAAAGCTAGTAGTCGCTATATGGCGACTTAGCTGGCTGGTTGAAGGAGGCTTAGCGTGATAATGTTGTACTAGGTGCAATTACGTATAAATTTATTGTCCAAAAATCAACCGCTTTGGGGTGGGCTATAACACGATGCGCGTGGATTAATGTATGAATACTGGTCACTCGGCTAACGTGGTACTAAGTGAACTGGAACAGTACCAGCTTGCCGCTAAGTACTCTCGAGATATGATATCGACCCACACCTGGGACAACTGGATACATACCAGTGTTAACCCGGCTGTGACGGAAGTGTTGGGCTATAGCAAAGAGGAAATGCTTGGGCTGAGTACTTTTGATTTCTGGCACCCAGATGATGTTGAGTTGTGCTTAAAGAACTGTGACCAACGCGGCCCAGTGCAATCGAATATGCCGATGCGTTTTCGCATGCGTCATAAAAACGGGCATTATATTTACGTAGAATGTGCGCGCCGTGCCATACGCGATAAACAAAGCGGGGAAATTCAAGGACTGTTATGTGTCACTCGCGATGTTTCTCAACAGGTACGTACTGAGCAGCTAAATCAACGCTTAGTCAAAGTGGTTGAATCATCCTCAGATTTAATCTTATTTTTCTCCCCCGATTATAAGCTAAGTTACGCCAATCGTTCGGCCATGCATTATTTTGACATTGCTGATTGCGGGGAGGTGGGAATGCTTTACGATCTATTGCCTGGTATGGATCGACAGGCCTTTCGTCGAGCTGTCGATGTGGCACGCGCGGAGGGGCACTGGAAAGGGCAGATAGGTTTTAGTTGGTTTGATGGTTACCAGCAGGTGTTGATCCACGAACTTATTTATCATGATCATATTGATGGAAACTATTTTTCCATGATTGCTCGAGATGTTAGTGAGCAGCGCCGCGCTGAAGCTGAGGTGATGGGGCATCGTAAAAAGCTGCTTAAATTTCAGCGCTTGATGTCGGCTAGTGAATTAGGCGCTAGTATTGCTCATGAGCTAAACCAGCCGATCGCAGCAATTATTAATTTTTGCCACGGTGCATTAACTCGCTTAAATAAGAAAGGTGCTCAGAAAGAACAGGTATCTGAGCAAGCTTTACAAGCGATATCGACACAGGCCGAGCGAGCGGCAAATGTCATTCGGCGAGTGCGTAGCTTGGTAAATAAGACCTCTTACCAAGATGTAAATTTTAACTTGGGTGATTGTTGCCAGAATTTGATGCAGGTATTAAACCCGGAGCTAGAGCAGCGTAATATTGAGTTGTTTGAAGACTACGCAGAGCAGGCTTGGGTGCGGGCTGATAAAGTCCAGATAGAGCAATTACTGACCAACTTGGTAATCAATGCTGGTGAGAGCTTGGAAGAATCCACACAGAAGATCAAAAATCTTTCAATCTCAGTGCTTGAAGATGGTGACTCGTGGCGCTTATCAGTGATCGACAATTGTCGAGCTCCGCTACCCAATACAGAGCAGGTTTTTGAGGCTTATTATTCCTCCAAGGATCAGGGTTTAGGGATTGGTTTATCTATGTGCAAATCAATTGCAGAGGCAAATTCAGGGCAGGTTTGGATGGAGTCTCGGGCTGATGGTTTGCCCGGAGCAGCTCTGTATTTAACCTTACCCAAACAAGCTGTGCCGTTGCAGCACAAACAAATACTACAGGAAGAGAAGGTTTAATCTCATGGCGACAAATGCCTATATTGTTGATGATGATAAAGGGTTTAGAGAGTCTTTGGTTTGGTTGTTAAATGGTGTAGATATCCCAAGCCAAGAGTTTGCGAGCGCTGAAGAGTTCCTAGAAAGCTATGATGGTGGCACCGGCTGCTTGCTACTGGATATCAGAATGGGTGGTATTAGTGGTTTAGATCTTCAGGCTAAGCTGCAGCAAAAGGAGTTGGCTTTACCAGTTATTGTTTTAACCGGGCACGGTGATGTGCCTTTAGCTGTAAAAGCTATGCAAAACGGCGCCTTAGATTTTATAGAGAAGCCATTTAATGGTGAAGAGCTGATCAAAAAGATTAAACGAGCTATGAAGTTTGCACGTCAAGAAGAAAAACTGCTAAAGAGAAAATCTCAATATAATGCGCTTTGGCATAGCTTAAGCGGTCGTGAGCGTGACGTTTACAAGTTGATTGTACAGGGCAAATCCAATAAGGAAATGGCTGAAGATTTAGGCATCAGTGTACGCACCCTAGAAATACATCGTTTGCGTGTGTTAAAGAAAATGGAAGTTAAAAACGCGGTTGAGTTAAGCCAAGTTCATGAGCAGCTTCAGACTGCTAGCTTGCTATAGAGCACTTTAGCTAGTAGCTACCCATCCCCTTTGTTATAGCTGCATGCCCGTATTGGGACGACTTTCTACAAAGTAATAGATGTGATTTCTGAATGAAAATTGTCATTTCTAGCAGTGGCGTAAAGTATTCAGAACTTGATCATTTACTGGGGCAATATTCCTTTGCCTATACGATCATAGCAATCTAACACTAAGCAGGATGTTCATATGCTCGCCTATATCGGTTTAATCGCCAGTGTGGCCTTACTCATTTACCTAGCACTGCGTGGAGTGAATATTATTTTGGCTTCACTCATCTGTTCTCTAATGGTGGTGCTGAGTAATCAGCTACCCGTTGCGGAAAGTTTTACGGTCTTTTATCCGCTCGGAAAATTGGGTGCTTTTACCTTTGCCGGCAAATTCTTTTTGCTATTTGCTTGTGGTGCAATGTTTGGCCGAGTCATGGGCGAGAGTGGCGCCGCTTCAGCGATTGCGTTGAGCTTGAGCCGTTGCTTGGGGGCACAAAGAGCCCTGTGGATCACGGTGTTAGCTTGTGCTTTGCTAACCTATGGCGGTGTGGTGGTTTTTGTAGTGATATTCACCATGTACCCTTTAGGTTTAAAACTTCTGGAAGAGTCTAATCTTCCCAAGCGGCTATTTTGTGCTGCTTTGGCATTGGGTAGTGGCACCTTTACTCTGACGGCCTTGCCTGGTACTCCTTCTATTCACAATGTTATCCCATCACTGGCACTGGGAACGGATCTTTATGCTGGTGCTGTCTATGGTCTGCTGGGCGGCTTAATGATGTTTGCTTTAGGTATGTGGTACCTAAAGCGTGAAAGGGTAATTGCCCAAAGCAAGGGAGAAGTTTTTGAGCCCAATGAGCGCGATAAGCAAATACAGGCTAGCGGAGCATTGGTTTCGGCTTCCTGGCAAAAAGCCTTAATTCCGATGGTGGTGGTGCTGGGCTTGATTGTATCGCCAAGGCTCTGCTTAAGCTTGGCGGGGCAAGACCTCTTGCAGGGTGAAACCCTGTTTGCTCTATGGCTGCAATTTGCCAGCAAGCAAGCGGTTCTGTGGCCGAGCATATCCCTTGCGGTGGGGAGCGTGGTAACCCTTTTGCTGTTTTCCAATGTTCGTAATAGATCTTTGCAGTTACTAGGTGCTGGTGCTGAAGATTCCATTATGCCGCTGATTAATACGGCGGCAGTCATTGGCTTTGGTGGCGTGGTTACCAGCACAGTAGGTTTTAATCAATTCTCTGAGTTAATGCTCAATTCCTCATTGCCGCCAATGCTGTCGATGTTTTTCTCGATCAGTTTGATGTCGGGAATTGTGGGGTCGGCTTCAGGAGGCTTACAGATATTTATGGAAACCATGGCGCCACATTTCTTAGCCATGGGCTTTGATGCGGGCACCTTGCATCGTTTAGCAGCCATGGCCAGTGGCGGCTTGGATTCCCTACCACATAGCGGTGCTGTGGTGGCGATGTTGACCATTACCGGCTTGAACCATAAGCAGGTATACAAAGATATTGCGGTGATTACGGTAGTTATACCTATTATCGCTACCTTGTCGGTTATTGGGATTGCCAGTTTTATATGATTGACTGGGCATAAATAGCAACTCGGCAAAAACAAAAAAAGCGCCCGATAGGGCGCCTAAAAGTGGGCGCCGCGATACGCCCAGTTGCATACAGGATGCGAGGACTAACGATTAAAAGTTTTTAGTGACCGATAAGCCGTAGGTACGTGGCATACCGCTAATGGAAGGCGCAGTAAGGATGCTACCAAAAGCGAATGAATGCACTAGGTACTCTTCGTCGGCCAAGTTTTTGCCCCATAGTGTGAAGCTCAAGCTATCGTCAACATTGTAGATTACGCTTCCGTCAATTAAGTCGTAAGCCGGGATTGATGCATAAGGCGTATTCTGTGGATCCTGAAAGGCTTCGTCTTTATGTCGATAATCAGCACGGAATTCCAAGCTGGATACATCGCCTAATGGCACTTCATAAGCGGCGGCTAAGGCGTAGGATTTTTTAGGAGCGTTACGAGTGTAGTTACCGATTACGCTGCTATCTTGAATGTAGTCATCATAAGTCGATTCAATATAGGCACCGCTGGCTGTCAGAGTGAGGTTCTCGACTGGAATCCAGGTTAGATCAAACTCGATGCCCTTCGAAGTAACTTCAGCGGCATTTTGGGTAACGGATACTGGTAAGCCATCAACGTCTAGGGTTAATAACTCTTGGTAATCTTCAAAACCCGAATGGAAGATGGATACGTTGGCTCGCAAGGTGTCATCCAGTAAATCGGCTTTTACGCCCACTTCATAAGACAAAGCTTTTTCAGGATTAAACGCTGTGGTGGCGATTTGTGGGCTGTCTGGCTGACCTTGGTAGCCGCCACTCTTATAGCCTGTAGCAACAGAACCATAGATCATCGCGGAGTCATTCACATGGTAAGACAGTACAGCCTTGTAGGTCGGTTCCGACCAGCTGTCGCCAGCGCTAACATCGAAGTCTTCGTTAACCAAAATAATGCCTCGCCCGATCGCTCGAATATCTTTTTCATCACGAGAAAAACGTGCGCCTAAGGTTAAGTCTAAGTTGTCTTGTAATTGGTAGTTCAGCTCACCAAATATAGCGTAACTGGTTACATCGGCTTCTACTTCGGTGTAATCAACAGGTAGACGTCTAACCTGGAATTCTTCGACGCGATTGGTTTGCTCATTAGAATAAAATGCGCCAATTACCCAGTGATTGATATTTTCACTAGAGCCAGAAAGACGGAATTCTTGACTGAACTGATCACCGTCTTCAACGACATCATTAAACAAAACCAGTAGCGCTTCTGGAATATTTTGCGCGCCGACGATCTCAGTATCTTCTGCCCAGTTGTTGTTGCGATATGAGGAGATCGAAAGGAAGTCTACGTCGTCATTGCTCCAATTAAAGCGTACGCTGCCGCCCCAGAGTTCACGATCTTGTTTGCCGTCTTCATCAATGGCAACTTTGTAGTGATCGCCAACGGTTTGGTCAAACGGTGAGGTATTGGCTAGGCGAGTAGTGGTTAAACCGCGTGGCTTACGGCCTACACCATTACCAAAATCATTGGAGTAGTCAGCTGAAAAAACGATATTGGCTTGATCGTTGATATCCCAGCGTAATCGCCCGCGAACAGCGGTGGTGTTTTTATTGGAAAGATCGTTACCTGTGACAACATTTTCAATATGACCGTCACGTTCTATATCCGAAATAGAAAAGCTGGCGGCCACGCTATCGCTTAGTGGTCCACTTATGTAGGCATCTATGCTGCGCTGGCTTAGGTTACCCACACCGGCACGCACTTTGGCGGTAAACTCGTCGCTAGGCATTTTGGTAACGATATTGATGGCGCCACCTGAGGCGTTCTTGCCAAATAGTGTGCCCTGAGGCCCACGCAAGACTTCTACACGCTCAAGATCGAACAGTTCCATGCTGGCACCAGAGGCGCGGCCCATATAAACGTCATCTACATACACAACGACCGAAGAGTCGCCACCCGGGCCTTCTTCATTTGAGCCGATACCGCGGATATAAATTTGTGGCTGACCGGCATTAAATTGGCCCATTGCTAAACCTGGCGCGCGCTGAGCGATCTCGCCGATTTCACTAATATTGCCTTTTGATAGCGCCTCAGCATCAAAGGCGGCTACAGAAATCGGGGTTTCTTGCAGGTTGGTTTCTCGTTTTTGAGCTGTAACCACAACTTCTTCCAAAGTGCCTTGGGCTAGGGCCGCTGAACTAAGGCTAGTGCTAAGGCAAATCGCTGTGAATAGAGCACTTGGGGAGGTCTTGAGTGACATGGTGTTCTCTCCGCTTATTTTTTTTATCAGTGAGTAAAAATACTTATTAAGTAGGATGCAGTTTTTCAGACAGCTCTCAAGCTGTCAAGAAAAAATAGGGGTTATTACGTATTTTTACATTAAGGGGTGCGATATGGCGAAAATAGCAGAAACCAAGCAAGTTGCTTGCTTTCTGCCTGGTGGTTGAACGTTGGTGTTTGTAAAGGCGTTTTTATTTCACGTTTACTTCGTAAATAAAAGGGTGTAGGCAATCGGTTGTTTATTTAAGGCCTGGCGAATTAAAGTTTCGGCTTGTGCCTGGTCCGCTTCGCAGCATCGAACATGGAGCTCCGCATAGGTGCCCTTGTTTTTATCACAATAAGCTTTAACTTCAGCACTGATGTCGCTGATATTTTCCTTTTTAAGTAATAGCTGAATTTGATGTTGATAAACGTACTCAATTGAGTGGCACATCAAGGCCGGTTTAAAAATTTTACCCACCGCCGTTACTGGCATCTCGTCAATGATATGAATATTTTTGGGGATAGCCGCGCGCTCGGGAATATTCTTTTGGGCGTGTTCAAGTAGTTCTTCTACGTTAACGTTGTGGCTAGGCTTCAGGCATACATAAGCGGCAGGCATCTCGATGGTGTAAGCATCGGGTTGCGCAACTGCAGCAGCGGTTTCTACAGAATCATGAGTGTAAAATGCATCTTCAATAATGATCGGGTCGATATTATGCCCGCCTCGGATAATCAAATCCTTGGCGCGCCCATTAATCCAAAATAAGCCTTTTTTATCAACATGGCCGAGATCACCTGAGTTTAACCACTTTCTACCATCGGGCATATTTTTGATGAAGCTGGAACTGTTATGACTTTGATTCAGATAGCCTTGCATCACGGTAGGCCCAGCGAATACTAATAGGCCAGACTCACCGTTATTGCAATCTCGAATATAATTATATTCGTCGTCCACCTCGATGGTTTTCACTTCCATATAGGGCACTCTTAAGCCCGCAGCGTAACCGTCGACAATATCCTGATTCGGGTAGCAGGAAACCACGCCGCACATTTCAGTCATGCCAAAACCATTGAGGGGCATTTGGCCACACATTTCCTTAATTTTTAAAGACTGATCCAAGGAGCCTGGAGATGCACCGGTGTACATCCGTTGCAAACTGCTAATATCTCTGTCACCGACCGGTAGATCGACTAGGGCCGAGTAAATAGTGGGCACAGCATTGACGTCATTGATTTTCATCGCCTCGATAATTTGCCAGAAATTCTCTGTCGCCTTTTTATGTCGAAAACCCATGTGATGGAACATGCAAATGGTATTACCCACTAACAGGTTGCGAAGGCTTACGATGAGTGCACCCAGCACATGAAAAATGGGCATGCCTAAGGCAACACGACTATGCTCGCGTCCATTAGCTAACAGGGTATCAACGGTATAGGCTTGCGCAAGGTGATTAAAGTGGCTGTGCATGGCGAGTTTAGGTTCACCTGTCGTGCCACCTGTGTGAAAGTAGGCGGCAATATCTTGGGGGGCAATATCTCGCTCAATCGGGTTTGTTGGCATATCGGCGATAGCCTGTGGATATTGGTAATCGCCTTTGTCGTCGCCGAGAGTGACAAAGACAATATCGTCACTCAGTTCGGGGCGAATAGATTCCAGTTTTTCCCAAATACCATCCTGATAACTGGGGCCAGGGCAGACCACGATGCGTGCTTTACTGGCTTTAATGATGTTAGCGATATGGTGGGCTTCTAGAAAACCATTAATAGAGCAAGCACGGCCCGCTGCTTCGGCTGCCCAAAGCAGGGCTTGGCTGTCAGCTAACAGAGGAAGCAGTAAGACCACTGATTCTTCAGATTGAAGGCCTAAAGATTGATAAAAATGTGCCGTTTGATTGAGCTGCTTGGCGAATTCACCGTAGCTTACGGTGCATTGCTTTGTGGGGATATCGATGTCAGGTAGATAAATAAAGGCTTCTCGTTCGGGGTGCTCGGCAGCCTTGCTTAAAAGAGCTTGGTAAACATTGGTGTTTAAATTGAATCGTTCTTCGATTGCTGTCTGCTCATAGGCTTGGACTTCGGCAATAGAATTCAGCACAGGTTTATTCATAGGACATCGCTTTATCGTGTTATTAGACTGACAGTTAAGCTTCCGCTCAATTTATTAGATTTAGATTCTTATAGGTATTAATACCTATTTTTATTAAATATAAATCAATCTAGCCTATTTTGTGAATAGTTAAGGGCTTGTCTGGGCGGAAATTGTCAGAAATTTCCCTTTTTCGAGGGGAAAAGAGACATATCTTAGATTCACGACTGAAATCTCAGCTAAGCTAATATAAATGCTCTTAGAGACGGCTTTAAATATGGCTTGGTAATTCTGGGTGGATAAAAACTGTTTTCCTAAGCAATAAGATATTGTTTTTCCCACACTTTTTATGCTTGTTTATCTTTTGGGGCTATTAGAGAATGATAACAATAAGCCAATACTTGGTTTCTCAATAGAGCTTTTTCGTTGAATTTTGCTGGTACATTAATGAGTACAGAATCGGATTCTCAACTTTTGACCCGTTTGCATATCGCTGAACAAAAAGCCGAAGAGTTGGCGCGTTTGCTTGCCACAGTGGGTCATGAGGTGAAGACTCCGATTGGTATCGCCGTAACAGCGTCTTCACACCTTCAGCTGAAAGTGGAGAGCATAAAAGCAGAATACCAAGCTGGCAAAATGACTCAGCAAAGTCTTGAAGCCTTCTTTGATTTGGTCTCCGAATCCGCGCAAATTCTGCAGTCCAATACTCAGCGCGCAAGCGCCTTAATGGATAGTTTCAAGCAAGTGGCAATCGATCAAGCGCAAGAGCAGGCACGTGTTATCGAGTTGCTGCCGTACTTTAAACAGTTGCAGATGAGCTTTGCGCTTGCATTGAAGCAAGCCGAGGCTGAGCTAAAGATAGATTGCGATGCATCTTTGCTACTGCAAAGCTGTCCAGGTGCTCTGACCCAAGTGCTGAGCAACTTGATTATGAATGCTATACAGCATGCCCGTATCCCAGGTACTCCTCTAACTATTAGCCTCCGCGCTCTGACTGAAAACTCAGCTAGAGAAGGGCTAAGGATTGAGCTTAGCGATAACGGACGAGGGATGTCGGCTGAGCTGCAGCAAAAGGTTTTTGATCGATATTTTACAACCGCCAAAGAGCAAGGCGGCAGTGGCCTTGGGCTTGGTATTGTTCGTGAGCTGATTGAGTCTACTTTAAATGGGGAGCTGTCCCTCAGCTCAGAAGAAGGGCAAGGTACCTGTTTTAGCTTGTTTTTACCCAGCCTGGTCTAGGCTGACAATTGATCGATTTGAGTAAATCCTGTCCTTAACCAATAAAGCACTTGCAGCACTTTGCCTGCCTGTTATTCTCCCTCTTTTGCTTTCGAGGGATGCCCCATGTCAACTCAGTTTCCAGCCTTTCAAACCATAGCTTTGGTTAAGGAAATTGAATCTCCAGAAAATCCCGGCGGTTTAGAAAAACGTGTCGCCTTGATTCCTACCGATGTTGCTAAATTAGTCGCTAGTGGCTGTAAAGTTTATGTTGAGTATGGGGCGGGCGAAGGTGTCGGCTTTAGTGATCAAGAGTATCTTGAGGCCGGCGCTATCATGCAGGCGGCTGATGAGATCTATTGTGAGAAAGATCTGATTATTAAGTTTAAAGGTCCTTCGCTAGATTCCATCAAAACAATGCGCCCCGGAACGACTTTATTTTGCATGGCGCATTTTCACTCCTATCCTGATCGAGCCCAGCTTTTGGAAGATCAGTGTATTAATGTCATTGCTATGGAAGAGATTCTAGAATCCCCTAAGCGGCAATCTGATGCTTCTATTATTGGCCGCACGGCTATGAACAAAGCCCTAAGCCCTTATATGTCCGACAACTCTATTGGCTCACTGAACGTGAAGGTTTTAGGTTGGTCCGAGCACTTAGGGGCTTCAATTCGCCGAGCCGGTAATCGGGATCCGCGTTCTTTGCAGCTCTTGAATGCCAATATTGCCACGGCGGATTTAGAGTTGAGCCGCAGCAATAGCCTTTATGTTTACGATAGCCGCATTCTACAGCGCCAAGGGCTAATCGCCAGCCTGCAAAAGGCGGGCGAAAGTGTGCTGGACTTAGCGCAGTATGAAGCCGAAGTGGGTGAGAAAGCTGTAGCGGAATACAGAAAGAGTCACCCTCCAAGAGAGTTTGGTTTACGTCGCATCCAATGCTTACACGAAACCGGTATGGCAGGTGCGCGCTATGGTTTAAAGCTCTTAGCCGAAAATAAGCCTGAACTGGATATAAAAGAAGCAAAAGTTGCCGTGCTTGGTTATGGCAATGTGGGGCAGGGTGCGATTCATGAGTTACATGACCAGGGTGTGAAAACGGTTCATGTTTTGGGACGTACCCATACTAGCAAGGGTCGTATCGATTATTGGTTGAAAGATATCGACTTAGTGGTTAATGGCGCTGAGCAACCCCCACACTTGAGGGGCGTAAATTTCTTGGTCAGTAATGGCCATCTAAAGAAATTGATTCCAGATGGCTCTGTGGTGATTGATCTAGTTGGCGGCAGCCCTACCAATCGCAGTCCTGTCGAGGCGGTTGAGTCTTGTACCTTTTTAACGGACCCTCATTTTGTTCGTGATGGTGTGACGGTATCCTCTCTATGGGGGTGGCCCATGATGGGAATGATGCGTGAGACCGCTATTCGCTATTCTGGGCAAATAGCTGATGTCTTATTGGGCGCTGAAGCACTCCACAAGGGCTTGGCTCAGTTGGCTCCTGGTGTGGCGCGAGCCCTGGTGTGTGGGCCCTTTCCTCAAGAGCTTGCTTAATTATGTCGCAATACGCAAAACCTTTAGCACAAGCTTTATTGTCTCAAAAGCTACGTATCAGCTCTGCTGAATCGTGCACGGGTGGTGGAATTGCCAGTGCCTTAACTGATATTGCTGGTAGCTCCTCTTACTTTGAGTATGGCTTTGTCACCTATGCCAATGAAGCTAAAAGCCAATTATTGGGGGTGCCGGCTGAACTGATTGAACAGCATGGGGCAGTCAGTCAAGAGGTTGTGGAAGCTATGGCGCTCGGAGCGCTAAAGGCGTCTAAGGCTGATATTGCATTGTCCAGCAGTGGTATCGCTGGGCCTGGCGGTGGCAGTGCAGAGAAACCCGTAGGAACCGTATGGCTAGCTTGGGCTTGGTCTGAGGGCGGCTTGATTCACTGCCGGAGTGAGTGCTGTCTATTCAGTGGCGACCGTGTGGCCGTGCGCGATCAGGCCATAGATAAGTCTTTACAGCAGGCCTTAGGGCTATCGCTTTTGGCCTAACATCTCTTGTAGGTTAATTCCGCCAAAATCCTATTTTTGTAAAAACTACTGTATAAATACCAAGTACTGGTTGCGTATACAGTGTTTTTAAATTATGCTTCTTTCCGAATCGCAGCTAATGGCTCATTGGCACTGCCTAATAAATCGATGAGTCTATGCACTTACAAGCCTAATGAGGCTAAAAAGTGGCCCACTGAGGCCAAAAAATCTAGACAATATATAAGGCTATACGCCAATACGACGAGGTGTCCCATGGATCAGAACAAAGAAAAGGCATTGCAAGCCGCCCTTGGCCAGATTGAACGTCAGTTCGGTAAAGGCACCGTTATGCGGATGGGCGATAAAGAGCAAGTTAAAATTCCAGCAGTTTCTACAGGCTCATTAGGCCTTGATGTTGCCTTGGGTATTGGCGGTTTGCCAAAAGGTCGTATTGTTGAAATCTATGGTCCGGAATCTTCCGGTAAAACCACCCTGACCCTCCAAGCCATTGCTGAAGCGCAAAAGCAGGGTGGTACCTGTGCCTTTATTGATGCTGAACACGCTTTAGACCCGATTTACGCAGAGAAGCTGGGTGTTAATGTTGATGATTTGATTGTTTCCCAGCCTGATACCGGTGAGCAGGCTTTGGAAGTCGCTGACATGCTAGTGCGCTCTGGTGCTGTTGATGTTCTGGTTGTCGACTCTGTTGCAGCCTTGACACCAAAAGCAGAAATTGAAGGTGAGATGGGCGATCATCACGTTGGTTTGCAGGCTCGCTTAATGTCGCAGGCGCTACGTAAGATTACCGGTAACATTAAGAATGCTAACTGTTTGGCGATCTTTATTAACCAGATTCGTATGAAAATTGGTGTTATGTTCGGCAACCCTGAAACCACTACCGGTGGTAACGCCTTGAAGTTCTACTCCTCTGTTCGCTTAGACATTCGCCGTATTGGTGCCGTAAAAGATGGCGACGAGGTTATTGGTAGTGAAACTCGCGTGAAGGTTGTGAAGAACAAAGTAGCTCCGCCGTTTAAGCAAACTGAATTCCAGATTCTATACGGTGAAGGTATCAATCGCTTGGGTGAGGTTATTGATTTCGGTGTGAAGCTTGGCTTTATCGATAAAGCCGGTGCTTGGTATAGCTATAACGGCGATAAGATCGGCCAGGGTAAGAATAATGTTGTGAAGTTCTTGCAAGAAAACACTGCAATGGCCCAAGAGATCGAAGGTCGAGTCCGTGCTGAGCTATTGGGCAATGGTGAAGCAGCAGAAGAGCCTGGTGAAGAGGCAGAACAGGCATAAGTAACTCTCCATCCCATCTTGCCCCCGCTGTGCTGGGGGCTTGTCTTTAGCTGAGACCTTCAAATTCCAGCACTTCAAAATTAGCTCAAAATTAGCTCAACATTGTGAAAGGGAGAACAATAATGTCAAAAATAGTCTCCATTGATGATTACCGCGAAGAGTCCTATAAGGAACAGCCTCCTAGCGACAGCGAACTATTAGCCAAGATTAAAAATTCAGCACTCGCAGCAATTAGCCGACGAGAATTTTGCCGTGCAGAGCTGTGCAGTAAATTGGCTAGACAATATGACAGCAGCAGCCTGATTGATGGTGTATTGGACTGGCTTGAAGAGTTGTCTTACTTAGATGATCAGCGTTATGCCGCTATGTTTGTTCGTGCAGCGATTGCCAAGCGTCGTGGGCCAATGCGTATTCGGCTTGAAATGAAGCACAAGGGCTTATCCGCTATGTCGATTGATAATGCTTTATTGGAAAGTGATATAGATTGGCACGCCTTGGCTTTAGAAAGTTTGCAGGGCCGATTTGCTGGGCCAGCCGTGGACATTAAGGATAAGTCTAAACGATATCGATATCTGCAGGCTCAGGGTTTTAATGGTGATCATATTCACTATGCCATGGCCGAAGCCAACGCTGCTGTAGGTGAATAAGCAGGTTGTTTTAACTAGCGTTTTATTTGCTTTTAGAAAACCCCGGCTTCGCCATCGTCCATAAAACTCTCGTTGCGCTCCCCTTGAATCTGTTCACGCAGCTTTTCCCTTGCCAGCAATTTTTGCTGAACGGCTTCCGGAAGATCCGTAAATAAAATCACATTTTTGGCCACTAATGTGTTTACCAAATCCTCAGTAATACGCACGAACTCCATATCCGACTCTTCGAGAGCCGCCAAAGAGTGGCTGACATTCTTATAATTGTCTAAAAAAGAGACAAGTTGTGGGTGAGTCGGAGATAAATACTCGCTAAACTCAGGTCCTGATTTCATGGAAATGGCACTTATGTTGCCATTTAGGTCACGTTGAATATAAGGCATAGGGCGGGTTTCGTTTTTCGGATGGCAGACTACAATATAAGTTAGTTATATCAATAGTAGTATACAATCCTATTAGAACAACTTTTAAAACACGCTTAAGGGGTCTTAATGGAGCAGGCAACAAGCCAAACGGAAATACAAGAAATAGTGGAAGGCCCCGCGGAAAGTGCCAGCTTTTGCGACCCCTTATTAGAATCCTTGTTAATCATCGCTCGTATAGAGCATTTACCGATTTCAGAAACCTCGCTTACTGCCGGGTTGCCGTTAATTAAAGAGCGCCTAACACCCAGGTTGTTTATTCGTGCGGCTGAAAGGGCAGGCTTGTCTGCAAAGGTGCTTGAGCGTTCTTTGGAGCAGATTAGCGCCCTAGTTTTACCAACTGTTCTATTGCTAGACGATAATGATGCTTGCGTGCTGACCAAGATTGATGTGGCAGCTGGCAAAGCTGAAATCATTGATCCCCATAGTAATGGCAAGAGCATTGTCGAGTTGGTGGATTTAAAAGAGCGCTATAGCGGATATTCTATTTTTTGTAAGCCTCTGCATCGTTACGATGAGCGTACCCAGGAAATTAAAGTTCGCCAAAAAGGCCATTGGTTTTGGGGGGTGCTAAGTCGATCCTGGCGCATCTATCGCGATGTTCTCTTAGCGTCCTTGTTTATCAACCTATTTGCCATTGCCAATCCTCTATTCGTTATGAATGTCTACGATCGTGTAGTGCCTAACGAAGCGGTAGAAACCCTCTGGGTGCTAGCAATTGGTGTGGCAACGGTTTACTTTTTCGATCTCGTCTTAAAGCTCTTGCGGGGATACTTTATCGAAGTAGCTGGAAAGAAATCTGATGTTTTGCTGTCAGCAATGATCTTTGAGAGGGTGTTAGGTGCCCGATTAGAAGATAAGCCTATGTCAGTAGGTTCGTTCGCTAGCCAGTTAAAAGATTTTGAAAGTGTACGAAGTTTTATTACCTCGTCTACGGTCACAGCCTTTGTAGATCTGCCATTTACCTTATTATTTTTGCTGGTGATCTTTTATGTTGGCGGTCCATTGGTATTGGTTCCGCTGGCATGTATCCCCATCGTGATTGGCTACGCCTTGTTTATTTTAAAGCCGCTGCGTCAATCGGTAGAAGAAACCATGCAGTCTTCGGCGCAGAAAAACTCTACCTTAGTTGAAGCTCTTGCGAGTTTAGAAACCGTCAAGGGTTTAGGCGCAGAAGGGCGTGTGCAGCGTTCTTGGGAGAAATCGGTTGGTCATCTTGCATTCTGGGGGCAAAAGTCTCGTTTGCTTTCAAACTCGGCAGTGACAGTAGCGGGAACGGTTGTTCAGCTTAGCTCTGTTGCGGTTATTGTGAGCGGTGTTTACCTAATTGCCCAAAAAGATCTCACCATGGGTGCTTTGATTGCTTGTGTAATGCTAACCAGTCGAGCCTTGGCGCCTTTATCTCAGTTATCCAGTCTACTGGTTAACTTTGAGCAAACAATGACAGCTTTGGAGTCTCTGGAGAAGATTGTCGATAAGGCGCAGGAAAGAGATGAAGAGAAAACCTTTATTAAGCGCCCTAGCTTTGCGGGTGAAGTTCGTTTTAATAAGGTGTCCTTCGCTTATCCCGGTGAGGAGCATCCGAGTATTGAGAGCGTTTCGTTTAATATTAAGCCCCGAGAGCGGGTCGCCATTATCGGTCGTATGGGCTCCGGAAAATCTACAGTGCAAAAGTTGATGATGGGGCTCTTTCAGCCAACGGGCGGCTCTGTACTGATTGACGGTATTGATATCAAACAGCTCGATCCTGCTGATCTGCGCCACGGTGTTGGTTATGTACCACAGGATGTCTCTCTATTTTTTGGCTCGGTAAAAGACAATATTGCTTACGGTACGCCGCACGCTACTGACCAACAAATTGTACGAGCAGCCGAGCTATCGGGGGTTACGGGTTTTGTGAATAAGCACCCGATGGGCTTCCAGCGTCCTGTAGGTGAACGGGGGGCATTCTTATCGGGCGGACAACGACAAAGTATCGGTGTGGCTCGAGCCTTAATTAAGGATCCAAGTATCTATCTGCTTGATGAGCCATCAACAGGTATGGATAACAGCACCGAAGCAAAACTTAAACAAAATCTAATGCGTGTTACACAGGGTAAGACTCTTATTCTGGTGACTCACAAAACATCGCTATTGGACTTGGTGGATAGAATTATCGTTTTGGAAAATGGCAAGTTAATTGCTGATGGCTCGAAAGAGTCCGTACTGGATGCATTGAAGAAGGGGCAAATTCGTGTCGAGCAATAATCAATTGGATGAACAAAAGCCCGCTCAAGCGAAAGGTGAAGCGGACAATAAATCAGCCCCTGCGGTTAGTGTTAGTGCCAGCTCGGTAAAGGTAAAGATGCCCACATCTGCATCGCAAAATCAGTCTTCTGAAACTCTTGAAAAGTCGTCCGGAACGAAGGCAGAAGATTCGAAAGTTGTAGAGCAGCAAGCGAAAGCTGCAGAACAGCTTGACGAAAATCTAGAGCTAAATGATCGCGATATATCAACTGATAACGCCGCCGTTGATGCGAGTGAGCAAGTTGCAGTTCAGCCGCAAGAAGATGCTCCAGATGGGCAAGCTCCTTTACCTGCTGCTATGCCACAAAGCGGTGAAAAAAAACGTAAATGGTTTGAAGGAGATAAAGAGTTAATCCAAGAAGATTTGGATTATATGTCTTCAGCGGCAGCGGCTGTTCTACAGCAATCTCCTCGTGGTGGCCAGCAGTTACTTTGGGCTATTTGTACTTTTGTGATTGTGGCTATTGTTTGGGCCTCTCTCGCCTACGTAGATGAGTTTACGCGTGGTGAGGGTAAAGTTATCCCGTCTTCGCAAGTGAAAATTGTTCAGCACCAAGAGGGGGGTATTGTCGCTGAGCTTTATGTTCGTGAAGGTCAGGCCGTTAAAGCGCAGGAGCCCTTATTACGATTGGATGATACTCAGTTTTCATCTTCCCTTCGTGAAGCCGATGTAACACTGGATCAGCTAAAGGCGAAGGCCGCGCGTCTAAGTTATGAAGCTGATGGTAAGGCTTTACCAGAGCAGCCTATGGATGGTGTGAGTGAGTTATTGTGGTCCCAGGCACGAGCACTTTATCTATCACGCCAGGAGGAGCAAAAGTCTAAAGATCAGGTTTTGGTGCAGCAAGTTGCTCAACGTCGACAGGAGCTCAGTGAGTTAAAAGCTCGCCGTGACCAGCATCAGCGTAGCTATCGTCTTTTGGATAAAGAGCTTCAAATGAGTAAACCATTAGTCGGCTCAGGTGCTATGTCGGAAGTGGAGTTGCTAAGGCTTGAGCGCCAAGTAAACGATTTGTATGGCGAGCTAAATGGCGCTGAATTAGCTATTCCGCGAGCTGAATCCAGCCTACAGGAAGCGAGAGACAAGTTGCAGGGTGCGAAACTGGCCTTTCGTAACGAATCCCGTAAAGAGCTGGCAGATGTCCGACTTGAGCTGCAGCGGCTGTCTGAAAGCAGTGGAGCATTGGAGGACAGGGTGGATCGTACCGTAGTGGTGTCTCCGGTAGCAGGTACCATCAAGCAGGTTATGGTGAATACAATTGGTGGCGTTGTTCAACCGGGTATGGACTTGCTTCAAATTGTACCGACCGAAGATAGTTTGTTGGTTGAAGCTAAAATCCGTCCAACAGACATTGCTTTTTTACACCCAGGGCAAGAAGCGATTGTTAAGTTTACCGCCTATGACTTCTCTATCCATGGTGGTCTCAAAGGCAATGTTACCCATATCAGCCCCGATACCATTGTTGATGAGGAAGGGGAGAGCTTTTATACCGTAAAAGTTGAAACCGAGAAAGCGTTCTTGGGAAGCGAAGATACTCCATTACCAATTATTCCCGGTATGACCGTGAGTGTGGACGTTCTAACTGGGGAGAAGACGGTTTTAGACTACATCCTTAAACCTATTTTGAAAACTAAGCAGCTTGCATTAAGAGAGCGCTAATTGAGCGTTCTCTAGCCTTTCTTTCCGGCAGACCTCTCCTGTCTGCCTTCTAATTTGCCTAAATTTCAAACTGCTTGCAGTCTTGCTTGTAATTTTTTGGAATAAAACCAAATGGTTTTAATTCTTCTTGGTTGTTAATAAGGGGTGATATATATCGCTTACAAACACCCATTACCCCCAGTATTAGCTGTACCTTTCCTGAGGCTAAAATTTTGGTGTGACACAGTTGGTCAGAAACTAGCAATAAATATAGAAATATTGATATAGATGTACTACTTTGTCGTTTAAATCATTATATATTTGCTTTGCTCTCCATTTGGTCAGTAGCTGTAATGAGGGGTAATGTAGTTTTAGCTGACAAAAATGAACTATGCCATCCGTCGTTATGATGACTATTGGGACTAATAGGTGGGGTTTTTTATGATGAACTTAACATTTATAATCCCTGAGTTTGTGAAAAACCTCACAATTCCTACTAAAAAGGCATTAGCTGATCGAGGCAAGGGGGCCACGAGTAAAGGGTTATGAAAACTACAATAATTGGGTTAATTACGGGTTTTCTGGGGGCAACAGCGGTACAGGCTGAAGAGTTTAATCAGGCGCTGCAAAATGCTCTGAATGGACACCCAGAGGTAAATGCAGCGAAAAACCAGCTGATGTCACGCGAGCAAGAGATAAAAAGAGCCAAGGCGGGATATTTGCCAACAGTTGACGTGGCGCTAGGCATTGGCCGCGAAAACACCAAATCTCCAACTACGGGGCAAGATGAAGTTAATTTAACTCGTGAAGAGGCTTCTATATCTGCCCGCCAGTTAATTTTTGATGGATTTGCGACTCGCTCTGAGGTTCAACGCCAAGAAGCGAGAACAAGCAGCGCTAGTCACTCATTAACGACATCCCAAGAACTTATTGCGTTGCGTGCTAGCGAAGTCTATCTAGCATTGATGACACAAGTTGAGTTAATGAAGTTGGCGGAGACCTCGTTACAAGAGCATAAAAGCATTTATGACCAAATGGTTTTACGCAATCGCTCTGGCGTAGGTAGTCGTGCTGATTTGGACCAGATAGCGGCACGTCTTGCTTTGGCCAATAGTAATGTTGTGGTTGCCGATGCGAATCTAAAAGACGCTGTTACTAATTACTATCGAGTAATGGGGGCGATGCCGGATATGAGCGCTTTGGCAATGCCTACAAATCAAGAAAGCTTGCCAGCTACTTTGGATGAGGCTACAGCTACTGCCTTAGAAAATCATCCAACACTTAAGACGGCGAACGCGGATATCGATGCGACGATTGCTCAACACACTGCGGCGAAAAGCTCTTTTTATCCAGATGTACGTTTGGAAGCTGACCAAAACTGGAACGAAGATATCGGTGGTGTAGTTGGTGAAGATGAGCGCGGCGTTATCGCCATTAGAGCACGTTACAACCTATACCGTGGCGGTGCTGATAAGGCTCGCCGCAAGCAGACTAGCTACTTGATGGAAGAAGCTAAAGACGTGCGCAACAACACTCGCCGCCAGGTAGTAGAGGGCCTACGTCTATCCTGGACCGCTTTTGAGTCAGTCAGTACTCAACTGCAATTTTTGCAGCAGCATGTGAATTCAGCAGTAGCTACAAAGCAAGCCTATATCGAGCAGTTCAATATTGGCCGTCGTACATTGCTAGATCTATTGAATACTGAGAATGAAGTAGTCGATGCGAAGCGTAATCTGATTCGGGCGGAGTCCAACAAAAAATTGGCAGAGCTTAGAGTGTACAACTCTATGGGAATGTTACTGCCGAAATTAGGTGTAAACCTATAGCTTGCGTCTAGTGAACTTTTGGTGTCGCTAAGAATTTTTTTGCCCGGAAAGATCTTTCTTTACCGGGCATAGTCTTTTGAGTTGTGGCTAAAAGGGAGTGGGTTCTACCCATTTATCTGCAACGGCTGTTGAGACTGTAGTTTACTGATCAACGGTATTTAGATTTTTGAAGAGCTGCCGATTGGCTTACTTGGATAAATAGCTTTACCAATGACAGAAAATTTAGGGCTGGATTAGTTTCGGTCCGATTTAAGGGTGTATTAGTGCGAGTGGCCACTGCCACAGCATTAAAAATTGAAATGGAAGGGGCGGGACGCCCGTTTCGATACTTTGACCATATTTGAGCGGAAAAGATTATGGCGGATAATGTTGTTATAAATGACAATTCAAATACTAATCAAGCCAATACTGACCTGGCCAACTCTGAGCAAGCCGTAAGCGATCGAGGAACGGTTGTTGCTATTAAGGGTGTGGTGCTGGATGCGGGTGCTGCTGTTGAAATGGGGCAAAAGATTGGCCTCGGCGATCAGTTAGCGACCCAGGCTGGGGCAGCAATCGTGGTGAAGTTTCCTGGTGGAGGCTTATTGGTATTAGGTCATAATCAAAGCGTGGACATAGACCAGCGCTTACTTGACCTTATCCGCAAAAATGAAGTTAAGGACTCTGTTGAAGAAGGTATCGATTTCGATCGATTACAACAAGGCTTAGAAGAAGGTTTAAGCCTGGAAGAGTTGTTACCCGCTACCGCCGCTGGTGCCGCCCCAACAGGTGGTGGTACTAATGGCAGCTCAGCAGGCACTGGTGTCCGCTTCATTATGACTGGTGATGAAACCATTCCGCTAGCAGGTTTTGAAACGACTCCGCCAAGTAATGCTTTTCAAGATTCTGATACACAAGTAGACCCAATCGACTCAGCGCCAGAAGCTGTTGACGATCTCGATGAAGTTACCAGTATTGGTATAGCCACTGGTAACGTTGTTACCGGTATCGATGTTGCCTCTGGCGATGAGAATACTTTAGACGGTAATGCCGATGATTCTGGTATCAATGGTTTTGGTGATGCCATTGTTATTGGTGTTGAGGTTGGTGATACCGAAGTAGAACTTATAGACAATTCAGGTGTAGGTGTAGAGTTAGTCTCTGATAAGGGTACTCTGACACTTAATGCTGATGGCAGCTACAACTATGTTCCAAACCGAGATGCCAGCGGAACAGATGTCTTTACTTACACCATCATCGATTCTGATGACGACACTTCATTTGCCACGCTGACAATTAATATTGATGGTATTCCATTATTAGAAGTGACTGATCCGGGCGAAAACCCAGATGGCACTTTGGTTAATACCGTTGACGAAGCTGGTTTGCCAAATGGTACAGATGCTGGCAGCGGTGTAGAAGTTACCACTGGCGTAATAAATTATTTGCCAGGCGATGGCCCGGCGACGGTTACTATCGCTGGGGTAGAGGTCATTGATAGTAATGGCCAAGTGCAAGGCACCACCATTCAAGGCACTTACGGCACTTTGGTGATCACTTCGGTAAGTGCTACCCAAATTACTTACACCTATACGCTGACTGATGCGGCCGATCATAGTGCCGGTCCAGTAAATGATGTTTTCCCAATTCAAATTATTGATTCCGACGGTAATGCGGCTGACGATATTAATGGCAACTTGCTTATTAATATCATTGACGACACTCCAATTGCAGAAGATCAAGAAGATGCTATCGATAGTTCTTTGGTAGCTACCGGCAACGTAATTACTGGTATCGATATTCCTGGTGGCGACAGCAATACTAGCGACGGTGAAGCGGATATTGCCGGCGCTGACGGTTTTGGTGCCCCAACAGTTGTCGGCGTTGTAGCTGGTGAGACAACTGAAACTTCTGATACTGGCGTTGGCATACAAGTTAGCTCAGACAAAGGCACCATCGTCATCAATGCCGACGGTAGTTATACCTATACTGCTAATCCTGGCGTATTTGGTGAAGACGTTTTCACCTACACCATGACCGACAGTGATGGCAGCACCGATGTTGCAATCATTCGTATCAATGTTGATGCTGCGAATATTCTTGAAGATGCTGACGAATCTAATAGCTTGCTATCAGGCGAGAGCGTAAGCGGCAATGTTCTAGCGAACACAGATAACCCAGATGGGCCTGAGCCTGCCGTGGTATTAACGTTTAATGTAAATGGTACTGAGTTTCAAGCGGGTGAGACGGCTAATATTCCGGGTATTGGTTCAATTGTTATCAACAGTAACGGTAGTTACACCTTTAATGCGAACCCTAATTTTGCCGGTACCGTGCCGCCAATTAGCTACACATTAACTGACGGTCCAAATACTGAAGATTCACAACTGAATCTAACGGTTATTGATCCGAATGCTCCTCCAGTAGCGAGCGATGATAGCTCTGCAGGTAATACCACTAATCAGCCGGTTGTTGTTGATGTTCTTGCAAACGACAGTGATGTCGATGGCACTCTTGTGCCAAGCACTGTTCAAATTGTCGGTACTCCAGCGCCAGGAACAGATCTGACCGTTGCCGGTGAAGGTGTGTGGTCGGTAAATAGCACCACAGGTGAAATCACTTTTACTCCTGAGTCCGGCTTTACTTCCGACCCTACGCCAATTAATTACGTAGTCAGTGACGACGATGGTGAAAGCTCGAATACAGCAACTGTTACTATTTCTTATACTGCCCAGCCCCCAACAGCGGTTATTGATAGCAGCTCTGGAAATCAGACTAATCAGCCAGTAACCGTTGACGTATTAGCAAATGATAGTGATCCAGACGGAACGCTTGACCCTGCAACAGTACAAATTGTTGGTACTCCAGGAGCCGGTGATCCATTAGCCGTGCCTGGTGAGGGAACTTGGACAGTAAATACAGTAACGGGTGAGATTACTTTTACCCCTGAGGCGGGTTTTACAGCGGATCCGACGCCAATCAGTTACACCGTTGCCGACAACGATGGCAATGTTTCAAATACTGCGACAGTTACCATTGATTATGGTGTGCAGCCACCCGTAGCAAATAACGATACAAGTAACGGCAACCCAACAAATCAGCCGGTAACTGTTGACGTTTTGGGCAACGACTCCGACCCAGATGGAAACCTTGATCCGACGACGGTACAAATTGCCGGCACTGGAAACCCTGGTGACCCACTGGTAGTTCCTGGTGAAGGAACTTGGACTGTTAACCCAACTACCGGTGCTATAACTTTTACACCGGAATCTGGTTTTACTTCAGACCCAACACCGATTAGCTACACCGTGCAAGACAACGATGGTAACTTGTCAAATTCTGCAACTGTTACTATCGATTATAGTGCACAAGATCCTGGTGCAAATGATGACAATGAAACCGGTGTAACAAACAACCCGGTTACTGTTGATGCCTTGGCCAACGATAACGACCCTGATGGCACATTAAATCCAGCTAGTGTAACCATTACTGGTTCTGCAGGTGCTGGTGCTAGTTTGGTTGTTGCCGGCGAAGGTACTTGGAGTGTTAACACAGCGAACGGTGAAATTACTTTTACCCCTGAAGCTGGCTTCACAGCAGACCCAACGCCAATTACCTATACCGTTGAAGATAATGACGGTAACGTTTCTAATACCGCAACGATAACGATTGATTACGCTGTTCAGCCGCCAGTAGCGAACAATGACAGCAGCAATGGCAATACCACCAATCAGCCAGTAACAGTTGATGTATTGAATAACGATAACGATCCAGATGGTAATTTGGATCCGGCGACTGTGCAGATTACAGGTACGTCTAATGAAGGCGATTCCCTAACTGTTCCTGGTGAGGGTGTGTGGAGTGTTAATACCACCACTGGTGAAATTACCTTTACGCCGGAATCTGGTTTCACGGCCGACCCGACGCCAATTACGTACACAGTTAAAGATAACGACGGCAATGAATCAAACACTGCCACGGTAACCGTTGATTACAGTACTCAAGAACCGGGTGCCAATGACGACTCTGAAAATGGCGTAACCAACAATCCTGTTACGGTTGATGTATTGGATAACGATACGGACCCTGATGGCACTTTAGATCCTGCCACTGTTCAAATCACAGGTACCAGCAATGCCGGCGATCCACTAGTGGTTGCTGGCGAAGGTGAGTGGACGGTCAATACCACCACCGGTGAAATTACTTTTACTCCGGAAGTGGGCTTCACGGCCGATCCAACACCAATTACTTACACCGTTGATGATAACGATGGCAATACTTCAAACACTGCGACCGTCACTATTGATTACGCAGTGCAGCCGCCAGTTGCCACCAATGATACAAGTAATGGTAATACGACCAACCAGCCGGTAACTGTAGATGTTTTAAGTAATGACTCAGATCCTGATGGCAATCTAGAGCCTAGTACTGTACAGATTAATGGCACAAGCAACCCAGGTGATCCTTTACTTGTTCCTGGAGAAGGCACTTGGTCTGTTAACCCAACTACCGGTGCTATTACCTTTACACCGGAATCTGGTTTTACGGCTGACCCAACGCCAATTACTTATACGGTTGAGGATAACGATGGCAATGTATCGAACCCAGCTACCGTAACCGTTGATTATGATGCGCAAGACCCAACGGCGGGTGATGACAGCGAAAATGGTGTAACGAATAATCCGGTTACTGTTGATGCCTTGGCCAATGATAACGATCCTGACGGCACATTAAATCCAGCTAGCGTAACGATTACTGGTTCCGCAGGTGCTGGTGCTAGTTTGGTAGTTGCCGGTGAAGGTACTTGGAGTGTAAATACCACAAACGGTGAAATTACTTTTACACCAGAGTCGGGTTTCACTGCAGACCCAACGCCAATTACTTATACCGTAGAAGATAATGATGGTAATGTTTCAAATACCGCTACAGTAACAATTGATTACGCTGCTCAGCCGCCTGTCGCGAGCAATGACAGCAGTAATGGTAATACTACCAATCAGCCAGTCACGGTTGATGTATTGAATAACGATAACGATCCAGATGGTAATTTGGATCCGGCGACTGTGCAGATTACAGGCACACCCAATGAAGGTGATTCTTTAACTGTTCCTGGTGAGGGTGTGTGGAGTGTTAATACCACCACTGGTGAAATTACCTTTACGCCGGAATCTGGTTTCACGGCCGACCCAACGCCAATTACGTACACAGTTAAAGATAACGACGGCAATGAATCAAACACTGCCACGGTAACCGTTGATTACAGTACTCAAGAGCCTGGTGCTAACGACGACTCTGAAAATGGCGTAACTAATAACCCGGTAACGGTTGATGTGCTGGATAACGATACGGACCCTGATGGCACTTTAGATCCAGCCACTGTTCAAATCACAGGTACCAGTAATGCCGGTGATCCACTAGTGGTTGCAGGCGAAGGTGAATGGACGGTCAATACCACCACCGGTGAAATTACTTTTACCCCTGACTCAGGATTCACAGCTGATCCAACGCCGATTACTTACACCGTTGATGATAACGACGGTAATACTTCGAATACCGCGACGGTCACCATTGATTACGCAGTGCAACCTCCTGTTGCGACTAACGATGTAAGTAATGGCAATCCATTGAATACGCCGGTCACCGTTGACGTGGTTGCCAACGATAGTGACCCAGATGGCAATATTGACCCGGCGACTGTTCAAATTGTTGGGCCTTCTGGCCCGGTGAGTAGTTTGCCAGTTGCTGGTGAAGGTACTTGGTCGGTGAATCCAACGACTGGCGCGATCACCTTCACGCCTGAGCCAGGATTTATCAGTGACCCTACGCCGATTCAATACACTATTGAAGATAACGATGGCAATGTATCAAATCCAGCTACGGTCGATGTAAATTACGAAACGGCACCTACTTTATCGGTGCAGGACATAACTGTTAATGAAGCGGATGGCACAATTTCAATTACCGTATCATTAAGCCAAACTGTGTCGAGTGATGTAACTTTCAGCTTCCAAACTAATGAGGGAGATGAAGATTCTAATCCGAATAACGAAGCTACTGCTAATAGTGATTTCGATACTACTTCGGGTAACGCCACGATAACGGCAGGCACCTTAACCACAACCATTTCGGTACCTATGAACGATGACTTCGTTCGAGAAGGTGACGAAAACTTTTTGGTTAATTTAAGTGTAAGCAGTGCGAACATTGATGTTGCCGGTAGTGATCTGCAGGGTGTTGTCACAATTCAGGATGCCGGTTCGCCTGGTCAACCTGAGCCTCCTACTGGTGAAGATACGGTAACCCTAAAAGTAGTGGCCACGGACAGTGCCGGTAACATTATTGGCGATGGCAGCGAGAACGATTCGAACGAAGGCGGAGCGGCTTACTACAAAGTGATCGCTTTGGATCCGGCGGGCGTTGAGATTGCCAGTCCAGCGGCGGGCACCGTTGATGTGACCTTCAGCAATGGTACCGCGGGTGATGCGGATTATGACAACGCCACTCAGAACGTGACCATTGGCCAAGTGTTCCAGGTGGATGCGACCGACGATCTGATCTCGGACGATGAAGAAACCTACACGGTTAACTTGGGTGCAAACAGCACCATTGCTGGCGCGATTACTACCGCTTATGAAGCGGTCACGAACAGCACGGATGATGTGGAAACCACCATCCATGATGAGACCACTCCAGGTACGCCTCCAGGTCCGGGTCCACACCCAGATCCAACGCCGAACCC
>NZ_CANMSS010000005.1 GCF_947500695.1 uncultured Pseudoteredinibacter sp. | reverse complement strand
CTGACCCCAATTCGGAGCCGCGTTACTAATTGCATTCCACTCCCCCAATCGAACGCAATAACAAGCTACAACACTCAACGACTAGTCAAAATCCAAATCGCCTCGTGGCCATCAACACCATCTTTGAAATCTTTTATTAGCTTAGGGTTCGCCAATTTTTTGGTATTATGAGACTCTCCGTATAAGGCTCCAATTTCATCAGCTCCAACAGAAAACGGCGGCCCAGCCATTAACGATTGATCATACTCATAGATCACCAAAAGCTGTGGAGCCGCATCACTTAATTGATTTAACAGCTTCGCATAATCCCTACGCATCGACTCAGGCAGAGCGATTAATGCGGCGCGATCATAAATCGCATCTATGACGCCGACCTGATCTTTACTAAGATCGAAGATATCACCCACATAAACATCAATATGCTCAAAGTGATAACGTTTAAGTTTCGCCAGCTGCTCGATTTCAGGCTCTACATCTAGCTCTTTAAATAATTCAATAACGGCCGCCTCATGCAGCTCGGCCGCCACCACCCTAAAACCCTGCCCAAGTAACCAAGCAATATCTTTGGTCTTACCGCATAAGGGTACAAATACTCTATCGCCCTGCTTCAAACCAAGGTAGTGTATATTTTCAGTAAGAGCGGCGTAGACTTGCTGCTGATGAAAGCCAATATTTCTATCCTTCCAAACCTGATGCCAAAATGCTGCTTCCATTGAGTTCTCCTGTTAGTATTTAAAAGAATAATGAGTGTTCAAGAAGCCCAGCATAGCGGTTCAAGTCGACTTGAGGTCAAGCCCATGAGCGAAGAATTTATTAGTATTGGAGAAGTCGCCAAGCGCAGCGGCATAGCAGCCTCTGCGCTGCGCTACTATGAAGAAAAAGGGCTTATCGAACACACGGCTCGACAAGGCCAAACGCGCCTATACCCACCATCTATCACAGAGCGTCTAGCATTAATCACACTGGGGCAGCATGCAGGGTTTAGCCTAAATGAAATAGCCGAAGTGCTTACCAGCGATGGCTATGAGTTAGACCGTGAACAACTCAGCAATAAAGCCGAAGAAATCGACAGACAAATTCAACGCCTAAGCCTAATGCGCGACGGCCTATTACATGCCGCTAATTGCAACGCACCTACTCATTCAGAATGCCCTAAATTTCAGCGAATTTTGCGATTTACACAGCAGCAGAAAGTGAAAGAAACTGAAACGCAATCAGAAAAATAAAGTACGCAAACAAAAAGGGGTCAGAACCTTATAGGTTCTGACCCCGGTATCGAAGCCCTAAATGCTAATTACTGCACAGGGCGACCTGGCGTCCAAGGCAGTCCAAGCTGATCAGCTTGCGCTTCCAAGCCTTTCATCGCCTGCTCGGCCTTAGCTAGCTTCGGCATAAAGGCAGTAAGCTGGCGCTTAGCAATTTCCAATCCAGTGCGCACGTTACCGCCAGCCGCCGCTTGGGTATGCCAATGGCTACCGATAACAGCATTCACACGAGACATAATGCCCCAAGGTGCCACTTCATTGGCTGAAGTTTTAACTCTGTCACCATATAGCTCCACACCTAAAGCCTGTAGCTGGCTACGTAGGTCGCGAGCACCTTTCGAGATAGCAGCAGTATCAACCGTCGCCATATCGATAGCTTTCAGCGTATGCTTCAAACGACTATTGATATCAGCAAACTGACGACCAACAGCCAGCACTTTTGCTTGTGTCTTGGCGGTGTCTTGCTGGAAGGCCAGTAGCGCTTCGCGGTCTTCCGCTTGCAACACAACATCACTCATGGTGCTTAAAGAGAAGTTTTGTGGCGCAGCAGCAACAGAAACTTTGCCGTCCACACGTTGCATTAACTGGGCGCTGTATTTACCTGGCAAAGCTAATGGTGCCTGTGGTGAGCTACCCCATGGGCTAGGCTTGGATTTCTTCAAGCTAATGGGCTTGATCGCTTCATGGCGGAAATCCCAGTTAACTTGCTGCAAACCCTTCGCAGCTTTAGCGTTAACCTTACGGATTAAATTGCCATCGGCATCTTTAATTTCAAACCACATGCTTGGCGCTTCTTGATTCGCTTCTGCACGCAAGGCATCCCAGCTTGGGTATGGGGTATCTTTACCATCCTTTTGTAACTTGGCTTCGGCCTTCTGGCGCTTGGCTTTAAGTGTCTCCAAACCATCGCGCAAGTAGTAACGTAAAGCAACGCCGTATTCTGGGTTTGGTGCAATAAAGAAGTTATCACCCATCATACCTTTATCACTGCTGTAACCACCCCAGCGTCGAGTTTCCGTATAAATTGGAGAATCTTTAACAGGGAAAACCGTTGCGGCGGAATCTTTCAAACTCGCTTGGTTGGTACGTAATGGAGAGTAGTCATCTAGCACATAGATGCCGCGGCCGAAGGTACCAAACAACAAATCGTTTTCACGACGTTGAATATCCAAATCACGCACCGCTACAGTAGGCAACTGAGTAAACTTGTGCCATTTCTCACCGCCGTCCTGACTATAGAAAGCACCATACTCGGTACCTACAAATAGCAAGTTAGGATCGATGTGATCTTCCATAATGGTGTGCACAGTGCCGCGCTCAGGTAAATTACCGGCAATTGACTTCCAGCTCTTACCACGGTTAGTGGACTTCAACACATAGGGCTTTTCATCGCCGCGCTTGTGATTATCAAATACCGCGTAAATCACATCTTTACCATGGCGAGAAAACTGCAGATCCTCTACCAAGCTCATATCTGGCACGCCTTTAAAGCGGTCGTAGCGAGTCCAGCTTTCACCACCATTATCACTAACGTGAATCAAGCCATCATCCGTACCAACGGCTAGTAAATCTTTTTGCAGGGTACTTTCATCTAGGGCAATTAAAGAGCCGTAAATCGACGTTGAATCGTTTTTAGCAATGGCATCTACACTCCAAACACGATCCATTACTTTCAACTTATTGCGATCTAAACCACGACTTAAATCATCAGATATAGCAACCCAGCTATCACCACGATCATCCGAGCGGAATAACTTTTCTGCGCCGTAATATAAACGTTCACCTTTATGAGGGCTGATCAATAGCGGTGCGTTCCAGTTCCAACGCAGTGAATTTTCACCTTCAGCTGGCTGAGGAGTGATATAAACAGCTTCACGAGTTTTACGGTCGCTACGTGCTAAACCGCCGTACTGATACTGAGAATAAACAATGTCTGGGTTATTAGGATCAATGGCGGGCTCAAAGCCGTCACCGCCCAAAGTTACCCACCAATCGGCATTGGTAATACCTTCAACAGAGGTATTGCGTACCGCAGTGCCTAAGGTATTGTTATCTTGTGTGCCGCCGTATACATTATAGAAAGGCTTATCGTTATCGGCCGCAATGCGATAGAACTGAGTTAGCGGTAAATTACGTAAGTGATTCCAGTGAGCGCCATTATCAAAACTCTCGTAAATACCGCCATCACCACCAATACGAATATGATTAGTATGCTCAGGGTTTACCCATAATGCGTGGTCGTCTACGTGACGCGCTTTAAACGCTAAGGGCTTAAAAGTCTTACCGCCATCCATAGACACTTTAGAAAAAGTATCCATCACAAATAAGCGATCTGGATTTTTAGGTCCAACAATGAGCTCATTGTAATACTGTGGGCTGGAGCTCATATAAGAAGAACGCTTGGCCCATGTCTTACCAAAATCATCCGTGCGATAGATACCCTTTTCTTTATCGTTCGCTTCGATAATGGCGTAAACCGTACCTGGCTGACTTGGCGCTGCAGCCAAACCAATACGCCCCTGTTCAGACTTCGGCAGACCTTGGCTTAATTTCTGCCAGGTTTTACCACCATCGGTCGTTTTATGTAAGCCAGAACCCGGACCACCATTAATCAAGGTCCAAACATGGCGACGGCGCTGATAAGAAGAGGCGATCATTTCATCGGGATTGTTTTTATTAACCACGACTTCGTTAATACCGGTGTGCTTATCGATCTCTAAGATACGTGTCCAGCTTTTGCCGCCATCGGTGGTTTTGTATAAGCCTCGATCACCACCGCTAGACCATAGTGGGCCTTGCGCTGCAACCAAAACGGTATTGCTGTCACGCGGATCGATAATAATTTGGCTAATGTGACCGGAGTTTTTCAGGCCAACATTTTTAAAAGTCTTACCACCATCGGTGGATTTATAAACACCATCACCCGAGGCAACAGAACGTTGAGAGTTGTTTTCACCCGTGCCAACCCAGATCACTTGTGGGTCTTTTGGATCTAGCTCAACCACACCCACTGCATAGGAGCCGTAGCGATCGAAAATTGGGGTAAAAGTGGTACCCGCGTTTTCAGTTTTCCAAACACCACCTGAGGCCACGCCAACATAATACTCAGATGGCTTACCAGGAACGGTAGCCAAGTCCGAAATACGACCACTGGTATGGGCTGCGCCCAAGTTACGTAGCTTCATACCACTAAGGGGGGCGTCTTTCGCAAGGGCTATTTGACCTAGCCCGATTGAGCCAGCTGCTAGCATTACTGCGAGGGATAAACGGGTTTTCTTCACATCGATTCTCCATCTGAGTTTTAGGTTTAGGATGGTCCATTGGCTGTAACGAATAGAATCCCAGTTAGCTCAAAGGGCCACTTTGGAATTCGGCAGAATGAGGGCTTTGAAAGATGGGTGGAGAGAGGTAGGGAGAGGTAGAGGGAGGTATGGTGTAGAACGAAGCAATGCAAACGAAAAGGGGTCAGAACCCTTTTGGTTCTGACCCCGCCTTTGTGCTCGCTAGCTCGCACTTGGCACAATCAAAAATTTCTCGCCGGTCTTTTGCTGACTATAGCGCTCTAAAGCTTCTTTGCTTAGTGCGCCCGCCAAAGAAACCTCATCACTGTAATGGCTGGCAAAGGTGGTATGTAATTCAGCGGCCACCTTGGTACGCATTTCTATACTCTTCTCAAGCCCAACCTTGGCCAAGAACGGTGTTAACAAAAAGCCACCAATTCCCCAAGAGAAACCAAAACCACGCTTAAGAACTGTCGGGTTACGATCTAAGCCACCATAAATATAAACCTGCTTATAAACATCAGATCCATATCGATTGTATTCAGCCATATTACGAGCCGCTGCGGCTTCCATACAATTTAAGATATCGCTTGCCAGCTCACCGCCACCGGTTGCATCGAAGGCTAGCGTCGCGCCTGTCGCGGCTAGAGCTTCAGTTAGATCGGTATAAAAGCTATCGCTGCTAGAGTTAACGACATACTTGGCACCCAAATCCTTCAAAATGGCGGCCTGCTCTTCCTTTCGAACGATGTTTACCAGATCGATACCTTCATTCAAGCAAATGCGATTCAACATCTGCCCAAGGTTTGACGCCGCTGCAGTATGCACAAGAGCGCTATGTCCTTCAGCTCGCATGGTTTCCACCATAGCTAAAGACGTAAGGGGGTTCACAAAACAAGAAGCTCCCTGGCGAGAAGTCGTACCCTCTTCTAATGGCAAAGCCATCATGGTGTGCACACAGCGATACTGGCTGTACATATCTCCACCAACAATGCCTACTCGCTTGCCCAATAAGGCTTTTGCGGCATCAGAATTGCCCGAAGCCACCACCACGCCAGCGCCTTCATTGCCTACCGCCAAAGACTGACCAATGCGCGGTTTCACCATGCCCATCAAGTGCTCGGGAATAGGCGCTTTAACGACAGGTCGATCCGCAGTGCCGCTGTATTGCGCTTTACTGATATCAGCAGGGCCAATCAGTAAGGCTAAATCCGAAGGGTTTAGAGGCGCAGCCTCCATTTGAACAATGATCTCTTCCGGGCCTGGCTCAGGTACTTCGACCTCTTCCAAGCTTAAAGTCAGAGTTTTGTCTTCACTCACGAGAGACCGTAACTGCAGTGCACTTCTAGACATTAGGGTTTCCTTTATTATATTTGTATTGTTCTTTAGCAGCCGCTAAGGGCCCAATCGTTGTTTTAAAGCATTGGTTCCATACCAAGGGAAGCCATTTATACCCTGCTTTTATGACACTTAATAGGGGAAATAGTGACAGCAGCAGGGCTGCGTGCCGCTAAAATAGCTGCCAGCCTGGCAATTAGGCGCCAAAGCTTACGATATTCCTGTGCTTTCCTATAAAATACACCGCCTTAGCAATACAGCAATAAACAAATACAACAACTACAGGAATTTACCCATGTGGACCGTGTACCTATCTGGAGAAATCCATACCGATTGGCGTGATCAGATTAAAGCTGGCGCCCAAAAGCTAGGTTTGGATATTGAATTCACCTCGGCAAATACTGACCATGACAGCAGCGACGCCGCTGGCGACCACCTGGGCGAAGAAGATAAGCAGTTTTGGCGTGACCATAAATCAGCCAAGGTAAATGCCATGCGCATTAAAAGCTTGATCGAACAAGCCGACTTTGCAGTGATTCGCTTTGGCGATAAATACAAGCAGTGGAACGCCGCTTTTGATGCGGGCTACTGCGCCGCCTTAGATGTGCCCTATATCACCCTACACGATGAGAATATTATCCACCCACTGAAGGAAGTGGATGCTTCAGCGATGGCTTGGGCACAAACCCCAGCTCAGGTTGTGGAAACCTTGCGCTACATTACTCAAAAATAATTTAAGCAATTATCGGGGTCAGATCCTATAGGATCTGACCCCAGTTGAAATTCGGCACGAAGTTTTTTATAAAATTATCTTAAGCGGCTACTCGGCGCGGCAATAGCGCAGCCAATACAACAAACGCCGCTGCAAAAACACCGGCAATTAAAATCGGCGAAATATCGCTTATCAAACTGGCATATTTTTCAGAGCCCGCCAAGGTAACCTTGCCACCGGCTATTTTTTCAAAAAGCCAGGTGTCTGCGATTTTTTCATAAACCAAGGTATAGATCAGCGCACCAAACAAACCGCCTAAAACGTAAACTACCGCATCGCGCTTTCCTTCCCCCAAAGCCGCAACACCTGTACCAGGGCAGTAGCCTGCAATGGCCCAACCTAAACCTAACAACAAGCCACCGATTAACACACCGTAATAAGCACTTTTAACCGACATATGCCCCGCATCAATTAAACCCAATTGCATACCGGAAAATAAAGCGAAAGAGCTTACTCCGATGGCAAACAAAATGGTTTTCGCTAAACGAAGATCCTTTAAAGTCAGCATTCCCCTGATTACTTTAGAATCCGTCGCACCCACTCTTTGCAATACAAAACCGAACAAAGCCCCCAAAACAACCGCTAATAAAATAGTCATGATGCCTCCTAATTAAATGGATTGTTCTTCACGGCCGTACAACAAAATAGCTGTCGGCACGGCGGCGGCAAACGCTGCTAGAGCAAATAAATAACCGCTTAAGGAAGTTTGCATCATTCCACTCATCATATGGCCGCTAGTACAGCCCCCCGCTAAGCGGGCACCAAACAATACAATCGCACCACCAATAAACGCCATGGCGTAGCGCTGAGATGCTGGGCGCTGAGTTAACGCACAGCTGCTTAAAGTTTCTACTTTTGCGCCACTTTCGCTTTTGCAAAATCGGCTGCCTAGAAAAGCACCACCAATCATCGCCAATACAAAAATAAAGCCATAATTAATTGGGTTCTCAATAGCCGCTGCGTATTTACCACCGCTTTTATTGAGATACGCATTAGAGCTGGCTATACCATGTTTATTGTCTTGGGAGCTTTGCAGTAACTCACTATCAAATAGCGACCAAATCACACCATCTGCAATAACAAACTGAGTAGACACACCAATAGGCTTCACCAAAGTAACCGCCAATAAAAAGCAGCAGGCCAATGCCAAGCCGCCCCCAAACCAGGACCAATAGGATTGCATAGAAACCTCACGAAAAGATGGACTTAATTAACGAACTTTTAAATTAGATATTGTTAATATACAATATTCCTGCTTATTAGGTCAAAGTGCTAGCGACTACTGGCTAAGTGAAAACTTTGGCCTAAACTTATTGCCATAGCAGCTAAGTCAGCCTAGTTTTGTTGCCTATGCAGCAATAATGCCCTCAAGCCAGTGGCTTCAATCCATAGAAGTCTTGCTATGAAAGGTCTGAACAGGCATAGTGCGGCAGATATAAATTATTCTTATAAGCAGTGACTTGGCCAATAAGGAGAGTCGATGTTTTCCAAGCCTATTGAAGCACTGATCGCTAATTCGGGCGCATTGGCCATCACCGAGGCCTTTATCATTATGATGCTGGCCGCCTTTATCTATGCGGCTTATGCAAAACGCATGGATAAATCGCCAGCGTTTTGTAACTACACCCCTACTTTGCTGACATCCCTAGGCATCTTGGGTACCTTCTGCGGTATCGTGGCAGGCCTTCTCGGTTTTAATATTTCCGATATTGATGGCAGTATTGATATGCTGCTGCAGGGCATGAAAACGGCCTTTACCACCAGCCTCGTGGGTATGGGCTTATCCATTGTTTTCAAAAGTCTTATTGCCAGTGGTTTACTCAGCCCACCCAAGACCGAGGAAGATATCCCCAGCGAAGAGCTGATTGGCATTGAAGATCTATATCAGGTCATGCGCGAGCAACGCGATGGCGTTGTTGGCCTGCAATCTGCCATTGCTGGCGAGCATCAAAGTAGCCTAAACGGACAGATTCAGGCACTTCGATCCGAATCTAAGCTGAATATTCAGGCCGCACAAAAAGAATCCAAGCATCAGCAAGTGGCCTTCCAAGCTTTCCAGAAAAACCTATGGTTAAAGCTCGACGCCTTTGCCTTAAATTTGTCGCAAGCCGCAGCCGAACAAATGGCCAAAGCTCAGCAGACAGTGATTCGCGATTTTAATCAAAATTTCAGCGAGCAATTTGGTAGCAACTTCGCACATTTAAATAGCGCCGTTCAAGAGATGGTGGAGTGGCAAAATAACTACCGCGATCAGCTAGCCGATATGCGCAGCAACTATGATCAGAGCGTGCAGGCAATTAGCCAAACCGAAAATGCGCTCGCCAATATCAACGACCAAACCCAGCAAATTGGCAATAACTTGGCCAGCTGGCAATCTATTATGGAAGTTAACCAGCACCAAATTCAGGAGCTGGAGCGCCATTTAGAAGCCTTCGCCCATATGCGCGAAGAAGCCTCGCAAGCTGTTCCGGATATGCAGCAACATATCAAAGACACCTTAAGTAGTGTACAAGCCGCAAGCGAACAACTCGGCAAAGGCCTACAAGAAAGTGGCGAGCATATGCTGCAAAGCATTGCTGAAGGCAGCAAGGCTATGCAGCAATCTTTGCAGGATAATACCGAGCATTTACACAGCGCCCTACAGAGCAGTGCAGAAAAAATTAACGCCAGTGGCCAGGCCATGCTAGATAGCGGCGATGCTCTTAAAGAAACAGGTAATATGCTGCGTGATAGCAGCAAGGCCCAGCGAGAAAGCTTGCAGCAAAGCTTAGAAAGTGGCCAAGAGCAAATGATGTCGGCCTTTGCTGAAAGCAGCCAGGCACTCAATAAGGCCGCCGAGGCCATTAGCCAAAGCCAAATCGACAATAACAAATTACTGCAAGAGCTAGCGCAGAGCATTCGCGAACAAAGCGACGGTCACTATGAAGCCTTACAGGAAAGCCAAGAGAAGCTGAAACAACAGTTTGAAGACTTAGGTAAAGATATTGGCTTAGAAAGCCAAGAGTTTGCCGAGCAGATCCGAGAGAGCGGCAACGCCCTTATGCGAGTGGCCGGCCGTAGCCGAGAGGCTTTCGATAACGATATGCAAAGCATGGTTGAGCGCGTCAGTGATAGCATGCAGCAGATGTCTGCCCAGCATGCTGAAGAATCCCTGAAAATCGTTGAGCTACATATCAAGCTAACTCAAGATTTGCATCGCATTTTGACCCACGCGAACTAAACCATGAGCGATCCGATTCTAAAACTTGCCCACAGTCAGCGCCAGCAATCCCAATCCTTAGAGCAGGAAAAGGATCATTGGCTGACGGTGTCGGATCTTATGGCGGGCTTAATGGTGGTCTTTCTGTTTATCGCGGTAGCATTAATGCGCGATGCTATGGTAGAGCGCGATAAAATCAAACAGGTCGCCATCGCCTATCGCGAAAACCAGTTAGAGATTTATCAGGCTCTCCTAAAAGAGTTCGGCCCAAACCTTGCCACCTGGAATGCCGAGATTGATAAAGATACCCTTACGTTTATCTTCAATTCTTCAGAAACACTGTTTAACGACGGCGAAACCGAACTGAGCCCGAGTTACCAATCGCTCTTAGAGAACTTCTTTCCGCGTTACATGAAGGTACTGGAGCACTTCTCAGATTCCATCAATGAAGTACGCATTGAGGGCCATACCAGTAGTATCTGGAACGAGAACACGAGTGATACCGAAGCGTACTTTTTAAATATGGAACTCTCGCAAGAGCGAACTCGTTCAGTACTCGACTATGTGTATCAACTGCCATCGGTGAACCCTTATCGTAGCTGGATAAAGGGGCATATCGCCGCCGTAGGTTATTCTTCATCCCACCCAATCACCAATCGCTTTGGTCAAGAAGATTTAGATCGCTCCCGCCGAGTGACCTTTCGGGTTATGACCAATGCCGAAACCAAAATTCAACAAATTTTAGATGTGGACTGACATTCACCAGCGCCCCACTAAAGTGAAGCTTTTGGCGTAAATTCGCAACAACTTTTATCTCTAAATAATTGCTTGCTTTGTGCGTCTCCCCTATTCTTTATCAACTGTATTTTTTAACAATAATGACAAATAAAAGGGGCCTACAATGTCGCCTTATCCAAAAACCATTAGCACACTCATTGCCGCTCTCAGCGCGGGCCTGATTGCCCATAGCGCACAGAGCGATACCATTTACCATGGCGGCCCAATACTCAGCATGGTAGATGATGCGCCCTTTCTTGATGCGGTCTTAGTTAGGGGCGATAAAATCGAGCAAACTGGTAGGCTGGCCGAGCTGGAAGTTAACTGCCAAACGCCCTGCCAAAAGATAGATTTGCAGGGGCGTAGCTTATTGCCTGGGTTTATTGATGCCCATGGCCACTACACCATGACTCTGGATTTTTTAGCCTATAAAAATGTCGCCTCACCTCCGGTCGGCCCGGTTAAAAATATTGCAGCGCTTATCAAGCAGATGCAGCAACAAAGCCAGAGCAGTAGCAAAGGCGGCGGTGAGCATTGGATTTTAGGAGCGGGTTATGACGATTCCTTGCTGGCCGAAAAACGCCACCCTACCCGCCAAGATTTAGATAAAGTCAGTACCACACAGCCGGTATTTATCCGCCATGTTTCTGGTCACTTAGGTGTTTGTAATAGTCGCTGTTTGGAGCTCGCGGGCATTACGGCCGATTCGAAAAACCCAGAAGGTGGTGTATTTAGGCGTGAAGCTGGCAGCCAGCAACCTAATGGCGTGTTAGAAGAAACGGCCCTGGATGCTATTCATTCGGTTTTTCCGGAACAAGGGCTAGAAGAGCAGCTCGCTCGAATACCAGAGCTTGATAAATACTATGCGCAATACGGAATCACTACGGTACAAGATGGCGCAACCTCCAATACTGGCTTGGCACTGCTACAGCAAGCATCTCAAAAACAATTGCTAAGCCTTGATGTGATTAGCTACCCGTATACAGCTTGGGCAGATTTTTCGAAATACACGCCATCGGCTGGCGCTAAGCAGCCTTATCAGAATCATTTTCGTAACGCTGGGGTAAAGCTGGTTTTAGATGGTTCACCGCAAGGTAAAACCGCTTGGTTGTCGGCGCCCTATCATCACCCTCCACATGGCCAAGGCGAAGATTACCAGGGCTATCCGATTCTTACGGATGCGCAATTAGAAAAACAGTTAACTGAGTTTTTCAATAAGGGCTGGCAGGTTCTTGCCCACTGTAATGGTGATGCCGCGGCAGAGCAGCTTATTCAGGTGATGAGTAAGCTTAAAAAGAAAGGTGTCCATTTAGACCGTACTGTGATGATCCACGCTCAAACCGTACGTGATGATCAGTTATCACGTATGAAGGAGCTCGGTATTATTCCTTCTTTCTTTGTTGCCCACACTTATTTTTGGGGCGATTGGCACCGTGATTCGGTTTTGGGTTTAGATCGGGCTAAACGTATTAGTCCTTTAATTAGTGCTAAGCGCCAAGACATTAAGTACACCATTCACAATGATACGCCTATTGTTCCACCTAATATGCCTTTGCTGTTGTGGACGGCGGCAAATCGCGAAACTCGCAGCGGTAAAACTCTTGGGCAAGATCAACGCGCTAATATTAAGGATGCTCTTAAGGCAATTACTATTAATGCGGCGTATCAGCATTATGAAGAGGATTCTAAGGGGAGTATTGAGGCGGGTAAGTTGGCGGACTTGGTGATTCTTGATCGTAATCCTTTGATGATTCCTCCTCAGCAGTTGAAGGATATTGAAGTGCTGGAGACGATTAAGGGTGGTAAGACGGTGTATAAGCGAAGCCCTAATACGCAGTGATCGTCATTTATTAGTATGGGTAAAATCGGACCGTTTTTAGCCCCCAAAGAAGCTGCCCTGGAACACGCTCAAGCCATCCAGGGCGCTCGGGTCGCGATTGGATTCGCACCGTCCAGGTGCTCAGCCTTCGGCCAAGCCCTAATTTTCTCCCGTGAAATTAGTCATGTCGCTTTACGGTTCCTGGTCAGCTTCTTTGGGGGCTAAAAACTACATAACATTATCGCCAACATCGGATTCTATCGAAGCAGAACTGATTTACCCACAAAAACTACCCTTGGCCTCTTATATTTCAAGCACGAGCTCCCCAAAAAACCTTCCCGGCTAAGGGCACTTCTCTACACAAACCTCGCCTATTTATAGCAAACAGTTTGGAATATAATCTGTTACTTTGAGAATTCCAGTAAAGCGAGGTCCATGTGGAATTTCTAAGTTTAAACACCCAGACTGCCTTTGCGCAGGCGGTTGAGTCTATTCATTCAGATAAACGTCTTATTGTTTGCGGCTCTGAAGAGGACAAGCAATATATTGATGAGGCGATGGAGTTGAATGATAGTTCTCCAGATGAAATCCTCGCCAGTATGCAAAATGTGGATGTGCAGGCTTGGTTCGACGCTCGCAAGCAGGAACTGTGTGAAGAAGATAATGCCTTTTTAGATGAGGCCATTGGTGAATGGCCTGGCGAGATTCTTGAGAAGCCTGGCTTTAGCTTGGCTTTTGATATGCTAAGTGGCCAGCCCCATAAAAGCTTAGTCGGTGCTCTTATCGAGACCGACAATGCATGGAAGGTTCCCGCGTTTTTTGGCTTTGGTGGCTGGAATGATTGCCCTATGCCGGAAGTTCACTGTGCCATTTGGAAATATTGGCAAGAAAAATATGGCGCTCATATTGTCGCTGTTAGCAATGATATTATCGAAGCTCATATTGAAAACCCGCCAACAACGCAAGAAGAAGCTATGGCATTAGCCGTGGAGCAATACCTATACTGTGCGGATATCGTGGATCAAGGTGTAGAGACAGTAGCCAATCTTGCGGCGTTATTGATGAATAATCACTGCTGGTATTTTTGGTGGGATTAAGAGATATCGTCAATTAGTATTCGGAGAACATCTCGACTTAAAAGCCAGCTGATAAATTAAAATCAAACAAAATAATTATACTATGGGGCTATATGCCCCAATATTGCGACCCAAAGGGTTCAACAATCTTATTATGAGCTTGTTACAGCGAATACTCCCTGTAACAAACTCGTAAACCAACAATCAATTGCTTCTCGCCTTTAAGCCATAAAGGCATTACCATTGCGCTTTTAGCCTGTAGAAGAAGTAACCTTATGTCTTGCCCACCTTGCCCAAAATGCAACTCTGAGTACGTGTACCAAGATCAAAGCCAAATGATCTGCCCAGAGTGTGCCTATGAGTGGAACCCCGAAGAAGAGGCCGCAGCGGCCGAAGCCGCCGCCATTAAAGATATCAACGGTGCCGTCCTACAAGCGGGCGATAAGGTTACCTTCATTAAAGACTTGAAGGTGAAAGGCAGCTCGCAGGTATTAAAAATCGGCACCAAAGCCTTAATTCGTCGTATTGTTGAAGGCAAGGACCATGAGCTGGATTGCAAGATCATTGGCGGTGGTGAAATGATGATTACGTCTAAATTTGTTAAAAAGGCCTAACTCAATAGAAGCTGCTTAAACTTAAAAATGGCAAGAAGTTTATGATTAAACGACTAACATCCTTTCTTCTTGCCCTTACCACCTCCTTAGGCGCTTTTGCTGCCTCAGCAAACGACCCACCAGTCAACAGCAAGGCAGAATGCGTTATCTTACTGCATGGCCTTGCTCGTAGCAGTAGCTCTATGGAGAAACTGGGCTTAGCTTTGCATAAAGAAGGCTATCACGTTGTAAACCAGGGCTACCCTTCAAGACAGGCCGCTATCGAAAGTCTTAGTCAAAAGGCAATTAGTACAGCCTTAGAGCGCTGTCCCCAATCATATAAAGTTAACTTTGTTACCCATTCGATGGGTGGAATTTTAGTCCGCCAGTATTTGCAGGAAAACGTCATAAACGAACTAAAACGAGTCGTTATGTTGGGGCCACCAAACCAAGGCAGTGAAGTTGTCGATAAGCTCAGAAACGTACCAGGGTTTCACTTTATAAATGGTGATGCCGGTTTACAACTTGGAACTGGGGCTCTTAGCGTTCCTAAGCAGCTTGGGAAGGCCAATTTCGAACTGGGTATTATCGCTGGGAACAAGAGTATTAACCTAATTTTATCCAGTCTCATTCCAGAGACCGATGATGGCAAGGTTTCCGTTAGAAATACCAAGCTTGAAGGTATGAAGGACCATATCGAAATGCCAGTAACTCACCCATTTATGATGAAAAACTCATCAGTTATCAAGCAAGTCATTCAGTTTCTAGATAAAGGCCATTTCGAAAAACATCCTACCCAACAGCAATAAGAAAGGAAGCAAAGCAATACCTTCTTGTTGCCCGCCAATAAGCCCAGTATAGTCTTTAGCAATTAGGCTAAAGTAGAAAGCTGCAGTGACGATCGATAATGACAATGCAAAGCCCACTGTTATCTCAATAAGTGCTCAGGAGCTTTTTGATATTTCAAAGGCAGAAGATAATTCTCTGATCCCGGTACACCTTATGGGGCACAGTGAATTTGCGAGTTTGATTGATGGCGAGTATTGGATAGCAAAATATCGTGATATTGGTTTGGTCGGTATCCGCAATCTTACGATTAAAGAGTCGTTTATTAATTGCAATCAAATCGCCAACTTATTGAGCTTCGAGTATTTGCTATCTGGCGGCAGCGATATGGAGCTTAACCGGCAAACACTACACCATGATGGAGCGCCTAAACTCTACGCGGCCAGCTACTTAAAGCAAGGAACTCAAACTCGTATTCATCGTAAAGGGGATGTCATAAAAGGGGTGGGCCTCTGGCTTGATCCCCAAAAGCTTACTGAATATCTAAAGCCCGAGTTCGATAAGTTGCCCCCAATCCTTCAGGAATTACTAAGTGCTCGAAGCGCTAGAGTATTCAGCATGAGCCTAGAAAGAGAGCTCAGCGAAATATTGGATGCTACAGTGCAGCACCCTTTCGTAGACCATAGCGCCAAACTCTATCTAGAAGCAAAGCTTACCGAATTGCTTTGCCACAGTTTTAAGAGCTTTTATGCGCTTGAATCTGGCATAGATCACAGTATGCGCCTTAGCCAACACAAAAGCCGAGCTATCGCTGCAATTATCAACCACATAAACTGCAATCTTGCTGCACCAAGTAGTATTGATGAGCTGGCCGCGCAGGTTGGCTTAAGCCGAAGTAATCTACTGAATAGCTTTAAAGAAAGCTGCGGCATGAGCTATTCTGAGTATGTATTACAACAAAGAATGTTAGCCGCAAGAAACTTAATAAAAAATAGCCCAAACAGTATTATTGATATCAGCCTGGCCGTTGGCTATAAGGATCAATCCGCATTCGGGCGGGCCTATAAACGATACTTTTCTTGCACGCCTAGGCAAGAAAGACATTAACGAGAAAGGAAATAAAACAGACTTAGCTTTGTCTGGGAAAGTGCCCCTTAATTAACTGTCGCCATAAGAAATAGCTGCACAACAAAGCGAAGAAATTAAGACTAATCGCCATTACAAAAGCAGCGGCAGACGCATACCCTTCAAGCCCACTAAGTGAAAACTCTAATAGGTGTTTTATTACACCGGAATAGCCTAAGAGCAAGCAGTAAACAGGGAGAAGCCAAATGAACTGTATAGGCTTAAAGCGCCCCAACAACAATAATGCCGGCATCAGTGATACAAATAGCAGACCTATTAATGGCTGAGAAAGGCTAAGCGCCGGCAACCCCCAATATACCCTTAGTATGCTCAGCAAGTTGTAAGTCGTTGCGCTAAGCCACCATAGCAACAAGAGCTTTTCCAAAAATAGCAATCGCTTAAATAGCAATGCATAGGCTCTCTAGTATTTCCGGTGCTTGGGTCATTTTTTGATAAGAAGATTCGGTGACCAATACCGTATCCGAGAACCGAAACCCTCCCAAGCCTGGTATATAGATACCGGGTTCAATACTGAAAATCATATTTGCTTCTATCTTATGTTGGTAACCCTCTGCTAAAAACGGTGCTTCATGATCAGTTACACCAAAACTGTGCCCAGTTCTGTGCAATAGATAATCGCCGTAACCTAAATCTCGTAAGCGCTGATTTACTTTGGCATCCAACTCAGACATACACTGCCCTGGCCTTAATAACTCATAGGCCAGCTCTCTGGCTTCCAACATTGCTGCAAAAGGCTTTTTGGCAGCCTCTGGCACTTGCCCTAAAAAGAAAGTTCTTTCTAGCTCAGCCCCATAACCATTGGCACTGCCCTGAACAATAGTGACATTGGGCCCACCTTCGGCCAAGGTAGCAAAGATCTCACTAAAATTATGAGGGTCGCCCGAAAGCACACCGGGCTGGGTAACGGCATTAAATTTACTATTTATCAAATTACTCGTAGGGTTCTCCAGCAATAATTTTTGCATAAGCTGGGAAGAGACTTCTTTATGAATAAGCACTGGCAGCTGACCTGGCGCGGCCATTTCCAATAGAGTTTTATGCCCCTCGGTCAATAGATCGCAGCAATATTGAATACGCTGAATCTCGAATGCTGATTTAATTTGGCGAAGCTGATCCACCATATCGCTTTGCACAGCTTGACCGGGAATACTGCGATAAACCTCTAAAGGGCAAAGGCTCTCTACGGCGACTCGATGATGATCGTCAATATAATCAGCTATACGACCAAACCAGTTGTGACCTACAGGGGCAGGAAACTCCAGATATTCTGCAAAATCCAACTCAACAACTGAGCGAGATTTTACATGCTCTCTTTCTAGCTTGGGCATCACAAAGATTGGCCGGCCGCTCGCAGGAATTATTAAGATAAAGGGCCGCTCGTGTATAAAATTTGCGAAGTTTGTTAAATAAAAAATATTGTCTGGATCGTGACAGAGATAAAAATCGAAACCATGGCGCAGGAGCTCGGCTTGCAACTTATTAATTCGATTTTGTACTTCTTCCGTCGGCGGATGCTGACTATGGGCTTGATTGGGTGTGGATTCGTTACTGTTAGGGCTCATAGGCTTATCCTCTTTTTAATCAAGGATAAGCCTTATGAAACCGCTAAACTCTGCAGCTCAAGCAAATTTTTGTGCCGCAGAGTTTAAACTAAGAAATAACTGCCTAGCATTGTATGCTAGTACTTCTTAGGTCTGGTTAGGTCTGGGCTTACTCCATCGTAAACGTTAAACCCGCATTTGCCTGCAGACGATCAATCAGCAAGCTGCCCATTGCGGCTGCCGGCGTCCAAATACCGCCACTGGCCGCTTCTGGGTTTTTCAGCAAACATACGGCGCTTTCAGAAATCATCTTACAGGTAGAGCCATAGCCTGGGTCTTTATCACCTTTAACGCTTGCCATTAGCTGATCGCCAGCAGCATTGCTGCCAACAAACAAAACATCGTAAAAGCCGTTTTCACGCTCTTCTTTACTTGGGCCTTCACCCGGCTTTTTAGGATCGTTCGCCATAGATTTGTCTTCGGCAATAGCCTTGGCCATTGCTTCGCCATTATCACCAGGGCCGGTAAGCATCATTTCATCGTAGGTGAAATCTTCACCATATTGATGCCCCATTAAGAAATTGGAACGATGAATGTTCTTGGTATTAATGGTGGCCATTACAAAGGGGGCCGACCAGCTTTGTAGATCATCTTCATAGATGGGCGCCATGCCATGGGGCTGCTCTGGGCCATTAAAGCTGCCGGTTAAGGAGAACGGATTCATTAGTACATTCACCAACTTTGGATCTTTAGCCGCTGCCGCCATGGTGGCTTTGAAGCTCGCTAGTGTACCGCCAGAAAATGTGCCATTCATCGCTCTTACACGGCCCTTAACACGTGGCAATGGCGCCGAAAGCTTATCTTGGGCAGCCTGCTGAAGAAAGTGCACGCCCAAATCAAAAGGTACTGAGTCGAAGCCGCAGGAGAACACGATACGGGCACCGCTGGCTTTGGCGGTTTCTTGGTGGGCGGCAATCATTTCATGCATCCAGCCAGGCTCGCCACATAAGTCCACATAGTCCGTGCCGGCTTCGGCACAAGCTTGCACTAGATCGTTGCCGTAAAGCTGATACGGGCCAACAGTCGTCAATACTACCTGGGTGCGAGCCGCCATATCCTTGATGCTTTCGGGATCACCGGCATCGGCTACCAGCATGGGGACATTATCGGGAATCCCCATTTCATCGCGCACAGCAATAAGCTTATCCTCGCTGCGGCCAGCCATCGCCCAGTTGACCTCGCCTGCTACACCATACTGCTGATTTAGGTATTCACACACCAATCGCCCGGTATAGCCTGTGGCGCCATAAACAACTATGCCAAATTCTCTGTTCTCAGCCATTTTATTCTCTCTCTTTGCCGATAATGATTGCGATCGCAAAATCGCTTAAAGAGATATTAGGATAATCTAGCAGCTTTGATAATGGTGGTAAGTGACAGAGATGGCGTCGTCTGCCCGATTGGACATTAAACGCCTATATCGTGGGCTGTTAACTAGGCTTTAAGCCTTCTGTTAACAAAAACTAAAAGGGAGACAAGCAACATAAACAGCATAGGTATTGGTAACGCGGGTACAGGCCTCGCAAATGCTTCAATAGCATCTAGCTCCATTAAACGCACCTCCGAGAAGCTGCCCGATGAAGCCTGTATCGTCTCTAAGCGCCAGTTTTGACTACTTATGTTACGTGGCAATAAGACAGTTAAATCCAACTGCCCAGCGATAGTTGCAACATTGCCTGCCTGCGATGAATAATTGGGAGAAATAGCTTCATCGTACACTACCGTTTCGTATGACCCATTATCATCTAGATCCGCCAATAAGCGAAAGTTCGACATTGCTCGACGAACCCCAACACCGAAGTCACTACCCGCAAATAACCTAAAGCCGCCAATTGATACTCGACTGGAAGTTCTAAACTCAATAAAACTACTACCAGCAAAGCCAGCAGCTCTCATCAGAGTGTGACCGCCTTCAAATGTCCCTGTTGGACTGAAAGTACTCTCGGGCGCTGCAAAGGCATCAGAATTAGTGACAACCGTTCCTTGGCTTAGGTCAAAGAGATCCGAGGAAACGGTATTGGGATTACCATCAGCAAGACTATATGCCGAGAAGAAAAGCGTGATTACTGTTGATTTCAATACAAGAACTTTTCTGAGTCGCTGCCAGAAATAATACATGTTATTGCATCCTTCAATGGATAAATTAATAGAGTGAATTGCTTGGTTTAACAACAGGCCCAAGTAGCTTATTGGCCACTTACTATTTTACTGTCTTTATAGGTAATTCAGGTTTACAAAATATGACATTCACTTGTTAATTTTGGAGTTTGCATTTTATAGCTGCCAAATAGTACGCCACTTTTGACTCATGTCAGCGAATAGTGGGTATAGAAGATATAGAGGATATAGAGGTAGAGGGTACAGATAGAAACTTAGACAGTACTCGGAAGGTAGCAAGGCAGCCCCAGTAACGATAGGGCAACCCTGCTAAAAGATTGATCAGATCTGGTCAAAGCCAGGAAGGCTGGCTTGTTCTTCAGCAACTGGCTTTTTGCTTTGCTTTTTCTTCTTTTTCTCTAACTGCTTTTCTTGCTTTTTAACGGCCTCTTGGGCATCGGCTTCGGCCAAGGCTAAGATCGTGGTGCCGGCATCAGGCTTTAGCTCGTCAGCTACCAAAAACGGTTTAGCCTTGCCCTTGCTATCCAACATAAACAAAGGGGTTCGCTTATCTTGGTAGTCCGCTTGGTACATTTCCCAACTGTACTCTTCGGTAATATTGGTGCTTTTGATCTCGGCGCCTTTATTCATTTTGTTAGCGAGATCATAATAGCTAATTTCCTCGCCAAACAATTTATGGCCTTGGTAGCTATCGGCAAATTGATGCTTCTCAAAGCTGTTCATATCTCTTACAGACATCAAGCTGTAGATTCTCTCACTGCCAAAATCTGCTCTAAAATGCACGGCTGATATCGCATTAAGATGAGCCTGTCTTGAGATAGCCAATAGATTTCCAATACCACTTAAATCTAAATAGGTTTCAGCGTGATCGGAAACCGGGTTGCCATAGAAGGTTTCCAAACCCTCCATTCTAGCTTGGCGAATATCGTTCCAGTTGGAATCTACCAGCAAGCAAGGAATATCATGGCGCTGAAACTCTTTCGCCAGAGCGCGAGAGAAAGCATTTGCCCCCACCACAAGGAAGCCACGTGCACTTGGCTCGGCAACCCCAAGCCAGCTGGCCAATATACGTGAGGTGCTGCTTTGCAATACCACCGTACCGATGATCATAAAGAAGGTCATGGGCACTAGTAAGGCGGCCTCTTGAAAACCAGCGGCCAGTAAACGATCGGCAAAAATAGCGGAAATAGCCGCCGCCACAATACCCCGTGGTGCAATCCAGGCTAATAGACCACGCTCTGGCCAGCTGACATCCAAGCCCCAGGTACTAACCAATATCTTTAATGGCCGCGCAACAAACTGCAAAACCAATAGCAGCATCAATGCTGGCCAGAAAATGTCCGCCAGCTGCTGCAAGTCGATACGAGCCGCCAAAAGGATAAACAGCATAGAGATCAACAACAGGCTCAAATGCTCTTTAAAGTTCAGGATGGGGTGAATATCCAAATCCGATTTATTGGCCAGCCACATGCCCATTACAGTAACTGCAATTAAGCCCGATTCATGGACAACGGCATTGGAGCCGCTAAATGCGATCAAGACCAAACTTAGAGTGGCAATGTTTTGCAGATATTCTGGGATAAGGTTTTTGCTTAGCAGTAGGCCCAATACAATGCCAGCGGCAATACCAATTGCAGTACCGGCGGCTACGGCCTCCAAAAATAACAATAAAACATGGCTGGCAGGAAGATTGTTGACACTGGCGAGAATAAATTCAAAGGTAATAACCGCCATCAGGGCGCCAACGGGGTCAATGGCTATGCCTTCCCAGCGCAAAATATTGGCAATTTTTGCTGTCGGCCTTACCGCCCGAAGCATTGGCACAATAACAGTTGGGCCAGTCACAATAACGATGGCCCCGAACAATGCACTGACTTGCCAACTGAATTCAAAAATCAGATGAGTAGCAACCGCCACCACAACCCAAGTAACCAGTGCACCCACCGTAATCATGCGCCGAACCACCCTATCGACGCCCTGAATCTCTTTTAAATTTAAGGTTAAGCTGCCTTCAAAAAGAATAATTGCGACGGACATGGAAACCATGGGCATTAATAAATCGCCCAGCATAGCATCTGGATTGACCCATCCGCTCACCGGCCCTGCAATCAAACCACTCAATAATAGGAACAAGATAGCAGGCAGCTTTACCCGCCAAGCCAACCACTGGCAAAGCATGGCGACAACGAGCACTAAAGCAAGAGTGAGTTCCAAGTGAGGCATCGGGTATCCTTATGGTGTTTTTCTGCAAGCATAACAGCATAAGCCATAGTTAGCCCTAGGACACACTGAAGAATGGCCACGAATATAAAGATAAAAAGCAAAATGAGACCCAATATTTGATGCTTTAGGCGCCAAGCCTGTTGAGCTTGATATGATTTTACAAATGCTTGTAAAAGTGCTGAGAAAGCAATAAATTAGGACTTTAGACAAAGGAATGCAGCTAGGTATTGAAACGGACACCCTCCTATTATTTCTGATATCCCCGAATTATTAAGAAGCGTCCGCTTTTTGGTTTTATTTATACCGGCGTGTTGAATAAACTGTTATAGGTCACACATGAATCAGCTTCTTTTTTTATCTCTAGCTCTTATGCTAAGTGGTTGTGTAGGTACTGCCACTGTTGTTTCGTGTGGAGTAAATTCGAGCCAACACCCAGAAAAAGAAGTATATCGCTTAGTTATCTCCTTGTAGTGGCACACTAAATTTGGCCACCTGATAAGAGGTGATATGATCATCTCATATACAACGCAGGTGTCCAATGAGCAAACGAACAAGACCAACCTTTAGCCCCGAATTCAGACTTGAGGCTGCCCAACTGGTAGTAGACCAAGGCCGTAGTGTCAGAGAAGCGGCTGATGCAATGGGTGTGGGTAAATCAACAATGGATAAGTGGGTGCGCCAACTTCGCGAAGAGCGTGAAGGAAAAGCGCCTTTAGGCACGCCAATGACCCCAGATCAACAGCGTATTCGCGAGCTGGAGAAACAGCTCAGGAGGGTCGAAGAAGAAAAAGAGATATTAAAAAAGGCTACAGCTCTCTTGATGTCGGACTCGATGAGAGGTTCTCGTTAATCGACAAACTCAAAGAGAGCCACGCAGTAACTTTGATTTGCGAAGTCTTCGATATACACCGAAGCAGTTACAAATACTGGAGCAAGCGGTCGCGACAGTTGTCGCCAGAGCAGATTGATCTAAACGGTCAAATAAAAGCGGCATTTGAAGAGAGCAACGGCTCAGCAGGCGCTAGAACCATTGCAGATATTGTAACGGCCAGAGGCACGAATTTAAGCCGCTACAGAGCTAACAGGCTAATGAAAAAGCTTGAGTTGGTCAGCAGCCAGACACCTGTGCATAAGTACAAGAAGTCAAGCCAAGAGCACATCGCAATACCTAACAAGCTAGATCGTCAGTTTGATGTATCTAAGCCCAACCAAGTCTGGTGTGGTGATGTGACTTACATCTGGACTGGTCGGCGGTGGGCATACTTAGCAGTAGTGTTAGATTTATTTGCGCGAAAGCCAATTGGCTGGGCAATGTCGTTATCGCCAGACAGTGCGTTAACGTCTCAGGCTTTAAGCATGGCATTTGAGTCTCGCGGAAAACCTAAGGGGCTAATGTTTCACTCGGATCAAGGGAGTCACTACGCCAGCCGAAGGTTCCGGCAGCAACTGTGGCGCTACCAAATTACTCAGAGCATGAGTCGTCGAGGCAACTGCTGGGACAACGCCCCGATGGAGAGATTCTTTAGGAGTTTGAAAACCGAGTGGGTACCAGCACTTGGCTATCGAAGTTTTACAGAGGCAAAATATGCAGTGACAGATTATCTTGTTGGCTACTACAGTCAGACAAGGCCGCATCGACATAACCGTGGTTTAAGTCCAAACACTGCTGAGCAGTTGTACTGGGCTGGCTACTAAACCGTGGCCAGATTTACTTGACCACTACACCTCCACTGTAGTCACGGAGCGAGGCGAGGCATCGAAATCAATTCCTATGCGGTGTATTTATAAGGAAAGGCGATGCGGTGGTGGAGATTGGTACTTTAAATGGAATGAGATACGAGAAAAGGAGTTAACGTTTAGTTTAGAAAACGGGAAGTCGCTAACTGTAGAACCTCCTAACTGCACAATGGCTCTTGAGTATCTCGGTAAAGACTACCCATATGGTAATTCGTTTATTTCATACGATAGTCAAAAGTTAAGCATCTCAAATCAAGAAATGGCACAGTCGGCAGCCAGCGCTATATTGGGCGTGCGACTACTCAGCCTTAAAGTTACTGAGCATGAGCGAGACTAAAACCTATACAAGCCGCAGCAATCGCTCCCACTGGTCGCCGGGACAGCCAAAACGCTGCGCTTATTTGTCTGCCCCTGTGCGGGGCGTATGAATTTATTCATAATTAAGGTGTAATCTGATGGAGTGGAAAAAAGCACAAGTCAAAGATAATAATTCAGTTGAGATACCCGAACGTTGGCTACACCTATATTATTATGAAGCTTTAAATGTTCTTTTTCGGTTCGAAAACTCATTAAGGGTTTTTGTATACACTGTATTAAAAGAAGAACTGAAGGGAAAGTGGCAAGAAACTGCAATTTCAGGTGGTTGCATAAAAAGCGAAACTAAAAAAAGAATAAAGCAAAGCGATGAATATGGATACTTAGGGCATGAAATAACGTCTCCGATGCTATTTTTAAATAGTGGAGAACTTATTGATATTATTGTATCTGACGCCTACTGGAGATATTTTGCGAAGTACTTCAAAGCTAGTAAATCTATTGTAGTCACAAAGCTGAAAGAAATAGGAACTGTTAGAAACTCGCTAGCTCACTTTAGGCCTATCAAAGAAGATGATATTGATCTTATAAAACAAAACACTAAGCATGTGCTTATGGAAGTTGAAAAAGCACTGGTAAAGATCACATCTATTAGCGCGTTAGTTCCCACAAATAGTGATGAACCTTGGTACGTAAAATTAAAAGCATTAGGAAGTGAAAATATAACCTTATCCCTGTTTTATTGTGAAGATGAAAACTGGGTTCGTTTATCGTTTTCGTACAAAATTCCGACCTTACTAAAAAACAAAGTAACTGAAGAGTTTTATACCTATAAAGTCGGGAACTTAAGAACAGTTGAAGTTTTACGCAACTTTCAGGTCGTAAAAGATAATTGTATTTATATAGCTGACTCGTATATTTTTGGCCGACTTGATTCAGAACTTGATGTCGCATCAAGTAAAGAGTTTAATGTGGTTTTATCAAAACGTACATTAACTGATAACCTTGACGCTTTAGAAAGCGCGATTCGCGATATTATTACAAAAGTTGATGAAGAAACAGAATTGTTAAAATCGGATAGTTTAGCACGGGGAACCTTGGTGGAGCCTAAGCATGCAAGTGCATCGGTTAGAACAGGGCATAACAATCATCGCTACTGGCAAGTAACATTAGATACTTTAAAGTCTGATTCAACGAAAGTTTCCGAGGTTGAATACTGGGGGATTAGGGGGAATCATGTTACGGACTTTGTGTCCGCAACTCAGCAGTACCCATGGATGCCTTCAAGCATTTCTGATGAAGAGTTACCGTTCTAAAAGTTCCAACAAGTTGCTTTAACGGACAAAAAATAGCTTTTGCTCGTTCCTCGCTATTTTAGCCAACAATTTTGTTGCCGCTTAGCCAGGTGTTAGCTTTTTAATTCAAATTACATACAAGGGAATATAATGGATATAGATAAAATTATAGCTAGGCAGTCTGCCTATTATGAGCGGGACGCAAAGGAGTGGGCAAATTCGAGTTATGCCAGTATGTACCCTGAGATGTCGGATTTGTTGAATTTAGGCTTACCTAAACATAATCGCTATGGCGTTTGTAACTTAAGAGGCGGTATTGGCAAGTCTACCTTGACCTTTAATCTTGCATATGATGCCGAATGTGTACTCGCTGTTGATACTTGCCCTCAAGGAAATTCTACAAGCTTTTTTACCCAGGGCCGACGAGCGACAGGCACAACGATATATGATGCCTTACTCCCATACCTTTTGCCTAGAATGGCATTCCCTTCTAATATCGCTCAAGACGTGGAGTCTAAAAATTCATATTTCCAAGGTAGAGGAGCTTACTTCGTTCCTTCTTCACCCAATCTGTATGAATTTCCATCTATCATGGAATCAGCTTTATCCCAAGCAAGAGGGATTCCTGGTGAAGCTGATCGAGCGGTTTCTCAAATTTTAAACTCATTTCGAGATTTACTAGATAGAGAAACAAAGAAAATTGGCACTGATAGAGTACTTATCGATACATCTCCATTTTTTTCTGGTGCAACTCACTTGTCTTGGCATGCTGTTGATTCACTAATTGTTCCAGTACGAACAGATCAGCAATCAGTAGACTCCCTTTCTCTGCTAATTTCATTGCTCAAAGATACAAGCCGGTCATTTTTAAGAAGTCAGGAAGGTCTTAGCCTCCATAGTCCAAAAATACAAATGGTGGTTGTTACACATTGCGGTTGGTCTACTAGTCCAGGAGCCCGGAATGAACCTAATAATCAGACAAAAATATACTTAGAAAAGGTTAAGCAGGTGATCCAATCAAACATAGATTGCTTCACCACCGAAGACCCAGACAACCACATTGTTCCACTTGATGATTTCTTAGGTTCAGGTCGAATCGCTTCAGCAAAGCAAATTCCAATAAAGTGCCTTAATCCTCAGCAAAGCTTCATGATTGGAGATCAGCGGGTCACAGTTAATAGTTCAATCGAGAAGTGTCAGAAACAGCTTTCATTTATTAGTCAAAACCTGTGGGAGCAGTAGGCGCTGACAATTCAAAGAATAGGATGCTTCACACCTATACTTGAGGCGTTATAGCCATTAGCCTCGTTCACAAATGGAAAGATGATGTTAGGCGAAAAATTACTCATTAAATTATGGGAAACACTAGTAAAAGATGGAGTTGGGTCTTTAGCGTCACCATGGCAAATAAAAAGGGAAGGTAAAGCACATGCTGAGGTTCGCCGTGATGAAATGCTTATGCTAGCGCAGGCTGAAGTGGAAGTTAAGAATATTAAACAAGGAAGAAAGCAACTATTACCCGATGGTAAATTGATAGAAGCTAACCAAGTTACTTCGGAAAATGGTGAAGTGGATTATTTAGGTAGGTTAGAGCCAACGCTCAATCTTGATGGTTTTACAAGTAAGATAGAAAGTCAAAAAAAATCCAACGAAATACAACAAGAAATCAACATCAACAAAACGATATGTTTAGCTGAGGAAGAGATTTTAAGATCTAAACAAGAACCTTTAGAGAAGGAGGTTGATTCCGATTGGCTGCATCGCTGGCGTGAAAACGCCAAAAATACAAGTAACGATGAGTTACGTCAGCTGTGGGCTAGAACGCTCGCAGGTGAAGTAAAATCCCCTGGGACATACTCATTAAGAACACTTGAATTTATTAAAAATCTTTCCCAAGAAGAAGCTACAGCAATCTCTAAGCTTGGCCAATTTGTTATTGGCAGGTCAATATTTAAAGTTCCAACCCTTGAGAAAGAAGGGATAAATTTTAGCTTTCTTCTACAGATGGATGACTTGGGTATTGTCAACGGTGTTCAGGGTGGCCAGGTGAGCGGTTTAGAATTAAGTATACCAAGCAGGGAACAGAATAAATACTCTAACGAATTAATTAATAGGAATCGAATTTTGTTAGTTGAAGCTGACGACGCTAACAAAAAGCTATCTTTAGGTTGCTATCAAATATCTAAAATTGGAGCTGAGGTTCTTTCGTTGGGAGACTTTAGTGCAAGCGAAATTTATATGAGGGAGCTAGGAGAGCAGATTAAAAGAAAAGGCTTTGAGGTGAAAATCGCTCTATGGGTGCAAACTCATGCCGACTATGGGCAGTACTTCAATGCTGAAGAAATATAAAGGCTATAGCAAACGCATGTTGCCGGACTGGTTTTCCTGCGCCCCAAACCAGCCGCAAATGCAGACGTTATAGCTTCCTATGTATCGCGAAACCGAAGAAAGAATCAATGAAGGCCTTAGCCCGCCTTCAAGGATTCTATTGGGTCTTCTTGCCGGCTTAATGGGGAGAATGATGATCCTGACAGCTCCCCCGACTAAAACGCAGATGTTTTTTTACCTATTCGGTGGATTCTGTTTGGCTACTGCACTTACTTGTATATTTAAAGGTAGAGTCCGTCAATTTTTCGGAAGCTTAATCGGCTCCGTACTAATCATTGCATCCGTTTGGTATTTGTCATCACAGATCTTTGGAGATGGCCCCTTGTTTAGTGCTCGGTCAGATCAATCGATTTTTAATGCTATAATGTTTACCGTGTTTTTTGGGATTCCTGGGTTAACGTATGTGGCGAAAGCCAAATTTGGTCTTGGCAAAAGGCTCTAACAAAGCCAAGCACTGGAATAAGCTGCCTGAATTCGCGCTAGAATAACTATGCAAAAACTAGCTATTACAACACTAATTATAGGCCTTGGAGGCTGCTCTACCGCCTCGACAAAGGAACCGGAGTGTTATTCGCAGAATTCACACTGGAAGTATTCGTCCGCTCTGTTCTCTGAAGAAGCTGAGAAATGGCCTGAAGTAGAGCCCTATGTATCTCAAAAGGTATTAGCTAGCGTAGCACGAGGTCTAGAAGAAAAGGCGAATGCTATTCTTACTGAGTATAAAAGCTATAAGCTTGGCAATATGAGTGAGTCAGAACAAGCCGCTGTTTTCCCAGAGTTACTCGAAATTACCAAGAGGTACATCGAAGTAAACGAGAGATTAAAAAAATACGAACACTCATATTTGGTTTCCCGCGATACTGTTATTGTTTCAGCTTTCACAAAGGCGGAAAGAGAAGTGAATTCCTTGGCAAGGTCTGGAAAAACGTGCCTTAATAAGGCTGCATATATTCAAGAGGTTAGAAATCGAGCATTTCAGCATATCCGGGAAAATGCTAACAATCAAAGGCAAGGCGACATAAAAAGCACGCCTGTTTTAAACGTTAGAGGCACAAAAAAGCATGAAACATAAAGAGACATCAGATTCTGAGGGAGAATCATATAAACGCCCCTTACTTTTGATGCTTGTGATAAATTTATATTTTTGGTGGAAGCTCTTCGATTATATAGACTTATATATTTGGTCAATCAGTAATGCTACTTTTCTCCAACTTGCAGCCTTAAGCATAAATATACCTATTTACTTAGCTGGCCTGCTTTATATTTTTAAAATCAAGGTAAACCCCCAAATACTTTGGAAGGCCTGGGTGGTTATAGCCATAGCAGATGAAGCCAGAATGAGCATTTTCAATTTTAGCGGCATTAGTGACTTTCTCAATTTCACTGTACCAGTGATACCTATCTATATAATCGGCGTAATGTATGCGTTTTTTTCTAAGGTAATTTGGGATGATAGGAGCGATGAAGCCACAGAAAACAACTAACAAGTCAATGTCGCCTCTCGGCTGGATCTGGGCAGTACGTGCTCCGGCCCACTATTGGGGTGTCACACACCATGAGATATATCGCACGTATATTAAGATATGCACAACCAATAGCTATGAAAGGACTTCAGGAAAGCAACGCTTTTTTTAGTGCAATATAGGTACCTCTCCAAAACATGACTCGAAATATAGCGATTATTACATTAGCGGCGTTCTTTGCCTTTGCCATTCACAATATGAAGGCGAAGCCTTTTGGCTGGTGGCCTCTTCATGATTTCTCCTCTGACATTCAAATAAGCCTGACCTCTACCTGGAAGTCTGAAGATATATTGGTGGACTCAGAAAACTTGCTAACTTCTGGAATTTTCGCTGGAAACAGTTCGCCGATTGATGCTTGCTTTGTTTTTGCATTACTAAGTACAGGGATATCAGTATTCTATTGGGATATGTATCTTCTTGTGCCTATATAGATTAAATAGATGTGCAACAATTCGCTGTTGGTGGTCTAATCTGCTTAAACAGGTCTTTTTACTGAATCAAGCAAAAACGCTCAGACTGCCGCTTGATCAACCAAAATCAAAACGGCAGCCATACTCAATATCAGCCTTAGTGCCCTACTGAGCCTAAGGATTGATTACCAATCACCCAAGTGATGACCAAGAATATGCTTAGATTTAGCAATGATATGCTCACTATGCCCAACAATCAGCGGATCTGGGCGGCGTACAACATGCTCATCTTTATCTGGGTAAGGCAGGCTGTTCAAGAAGTGCATCATGCAGGCTAGGCGTGCGCGCTTTTTGTCATTGGATTTCACAATAGTCCATGGCGCATCGGCGGTATCTGTGTAGAAGAACATCGCCTCTTTCGCTTCGGCATACTCATCCCATTTACTTAAAGAAGCCTTATCGATTGGCGATAGCTTCCACTGTTTTAGCGGATCATTACCACGGCTTTCAAAACGGCGGCGCTGCTCATCTTGGCCTACAGAGAACCAGTACTTGAATAGGCGAATACCACTGCGCACCATCATGCGCTCTAGCTCAGGAGTCTGACGCATAAATTCCAGGTATTCTTCTGGAGTACAAAATTCCATTACGCGCTCTACACCGGCACGGTTATACCAAGAGCGGTCGAACAGTACCATTTCACCACGCGTTGGTAAGTGCTTTATGTAACGCTGAAAGTACCACTGCCCGGCTTCGTTTTCAGTGGGCTTTTCAAGAGCAACGACTCGCGCACCACGAGGGTTTAGGTGCTCGGTAAAACGCTTAATGGCGCCACCCTTACCCGCAGCATCACGACCTTCAAAAATCATTACGATTTTTTGGCCAGATTCTTTTACCCACTTTTGAACCTTTAACAGCTCTATCTGAAGCTGACGCTTTTTGCGATCGTAATCTTGGCGCTTTAGTTTGGTTTTGTAGGGGTACTCACCACTGAGAAATAGCTTTCGAATCGCTTCAGGGTCTTTGCGTACCTCAGCCAAGTGATGTAAATGATCCACTGAATCCTCACCTTCCACCATGGCGCTGGCCGCTTCGCCAGCTAAGGTTTCCAATGTCTCCTCATTCACAGCGCTAAAATCGACCTCGGCCAATTCGCTGGTATCCGGTAGGCTAGTGTTCACTGTATCGTCTTTCACGGGTTTCTCTCCTAGTTTTAAATGCTTCCACTTGGCTGAGCTGAGTTTTTAGCAGGCCTATTTGCTAGTTTCATTAGAAACCAAGGCCAACAGAAGCTCAATTAGTTTATATGTTCAGTATTACACTTATATACCATAGGAAAGAACGCAATTTGCTGATCTAAAACAAGTAAAGAATGGCCTTGTTATCTGGGCTGATAAAAACGCTCAAAAGTACTATTTTTAGCTTAAAAACTGCCGTTTTGAGTAACAAATCTACACCGGTAATTCATACCCATAATTCATGCCATTATTAGAGATTTGCCATACCTTCGTCCCAGCTAATAACTGGCTGATAGCCAAGCTCAGAGCGTGCCTTATCGTCTTTCAAAGTACAGTTGCGAGACATCACCATGACGGTGTAGTTATTCAGTGGCGGCTCGCCACCTAGATTGAGCCAGCGCCAGCTATTTTCGCAGATTGCCCCCAAAGCACTGGCCAACCAGAGCGGAAGATTTCTATTGCCAAGCTGCAACTGCTTACTGGCCGCCATACCTTCGATTATATCCCGTAAGCTATGATCACCATCATCCAATACAAAGTAGGCCTCACCGCCCTCGCCTTTGTGTAGTGCCAGTTTGACGGCATGAATCAGGTTATCGATATGGGTTGATGAGGTCATCGCTTGGCCGTGGTTTATCCATACCCAAGCATTTTGCTTGGCCATTTTTTCAATGGCAGGCAATAAGGTTTGATCTCCGGGGCCCCAGATAAATCTTGGCCGTAGCACCAAGCAAGGCATCTGGGCGCTATTAGCCGCCATAACTCGCTGCTCGGCTTGAGCCTTGCTAGCACAATAGGGGTATGGCGAATCCGGGGCGAGCGGGTAGCTTTCATCAGCATGATGCAAATCTTGACCATGAACCAAGCCCGCCTCAGTGCCAATATGAATAAAGCGCTTTACTCCGGCTTGCTTGGCCGCCGCGAGCATATTTTCGGTGCCGATTACATTGGCCTTGTGCCAAGCGTCTTTTGGCCCCCACTGCTCTACATAGGCCGCGCTGTGAATCACAGTGTCGCAGCCGGCAATATGCTCGGCATTTATCGATTCCAGATCACAGCGTTTGGAGGTTCCCCCTAGGGATTTTATAAGTTGGTCGCTCTCGGCCCTGCGAGACATGGCGACGACTTCATGGCCTTCTTTTACCAGCATTTGCAAGGCAGCCTTGCCTACAAAGCCAGAAGCTCCAGTAAGGAAAATTTTCATGGTATTGCCTATTCGTTATTGTTGTTTTATTAGGGCCTTTAACACTGATTCGATCGTCACTGCGAACTAATGTTAACAGGCCCTAGCAAACCATACTTTATTCTGAAGCTACTAAGCTGCCATAGTGAACTTACAGTTATTTACAGAGAAATTTGAAGGCCTTGGATTATTCGCTAGCTTCTTACAGAACATCAATATGATTCACTAACAGTTGTAAACTGCGACGGCCACGAAACTCATTGACGTCCAATTTGTACGATAGGTGTAAGCGCTCGGCTCGGTAGTTCGGCCACTTATCGGTATCAACATTAAAAGCGATGGCATCAATAAGCTGCTGACTGCCCTCTTCAAGGCTGACCGTAAATTTCAGATGTCGATCGCCCACTATTCTTTGATTAACCAGATAAAACTCGCCATCGAAACTAGGCTCTGGGAAGTTTTGCCCCCAAGGGCCAGCACTTTGCAGCATCTCTGCCATCGGCATGGAAAGCTCATTGGCCGCTAAGGCACCATCGCTATTAATCTTGGCCTGCAGGTCATCATTGCTGAGCTGCTCGCGCACCACTTCATCAAAGGCGATTTGGAATTCTGCAAAGCGATTTTTCGCTAGGCTCATGCCAGCGGCCATGGCATGACCGCCAAATTTATTCAGTAGGCCTGGGTTGCGCGCCGCTACTGAATCTAGGGCATCTCGTATATGTAAGCCTTGAATGGAACGGGCTGAGCCCTTAATGGTGCCGGCATCACTGTCTTCATCAGCAAAAATGATCACCGGGCGATGGTATTTATCTTTGATGCGCGAGGCCAAAATACCAATAACCCCTTGATGCCAATCGGCTTGGTACAAAGTGAGCCCCCAGGGCATATTGGCTTCATCTAAAGCCAATTGCGATAAGGTCGCCATGGCCTGTTTTTGCATGGATTGCTCGATGCTTTTGCGATCACGATTTAAGTCATCTAGCTGGGTAGCCAGCTCGGCCGCTAAGCCTTCATGGGGTGCCAGCAAACAATCGATACCGAGGCTCATATCATCAAGACGGCCAGCGGCATTTAAGCGCGGCCCCAATACAAAACCTAAATCGACCGAGCTGATTTTATTGGCGGGCCGACCGGCGACATTTAACAACGCTTGGATTCCCGGCCGCGAATGGCCAGCGCGGATACGCGCTAAGCCCTGCTGCACAAGGATTCGATTGGGATGATCTAAAGTCACCACATCGGCAATCGTGCCCAATGCTACCAAATCCAATAAGCTGGCTAAATTGGGCTCTGCTATTGCCAGCTCTGCAAACCAGCCTTGCGATCGTAACCTGGCCCGTAGAGCCAACATGACATAAAAGATCACCCCCACACCCGCCAAGTTTTTACTGGGAAATTCGCAGCCTGGTTGATTCGGGTTCACTATCGCTACCGCATCGGGCAGCTCCTCGCCTGGCAGGTGGTGATCAGTAACCAGCACTTCCATGCCGAGCTCCTGCGCCCGAGCAACGCCTTGCACACTAGAGATACCGTTATCTACCGTCACCAGTAAATCAGGTTTATCGGGTGCATTCGCCGCTACTTCTACAATTTCTGGGGTTAGGCCATAACCGTATTCAAAACGATTGGGCACTAGGAAATCGACCTGTTGTAGCCCCATGGACTGCAAAGCCAATGTGGCCACGCTGGTGCTGGTGGCGCCATCGGCATCGAAATCGCCAACAATCAAAACCTTTTGCTGCTGTCGCAAAGCAAGCTCTAAGCGATCAACCGCTTGGGCCATGCCCTTGAGCAAATCAGGTGAAGGAAGCTTAGCCAGCTGCAGCTCAAGCTCTGCCAGTTGCGCAATCCCCCGGCTGGCGTAGATACGCTGTAATAAAGGGGGTAATTCTGACTGCTGTAATTCAGCACTCGGGTCTGATTGGCGTTGGTGAATAACGGTGTTCATTAATAAAAGATGGCCTTGGATCTGTGCACTTAGCAATGGCTTGCTAAGTACGCTGTTGGAATATCCTGAGTATAACTGCCTTGACCCGCAAACAGCGAACCATTAAATTAGCCCGCATTAACCGAACCATCATTCAACTTTAATAAGTGAGCAAATAATGTCCAAATCCATTCTACGTATGCCTGCCAGTAGCGCCGGCGGCGAAAGCAGCCCCATTGACCCAAGCAAGCTCATTAGCGGTCAGCCCATGCAAGAAACCCATAATATGTTCACTAACCAAGCCGAGAATTTCTTCTGTGGCGTGTGGCGCTCAGATGCAGGGAAATGGAATATTGAATACAGCGAGGATGAGTTTTGCTACATGATCAGCGGTGAGGCCATCATCTGTAGCGAAGATGGGCAAACCGAAACGGTAAAAGCCGGCGATGCCTTTACCATACCCGCTGGCTTTAAGGGCACATGGGAGAGTATTGGGCACGCTTAAAAGTTTTACGCTATTTACGAAGAAAGCGAATAATCAATTTTAGATTGTAAAGTGTTTTGAGCTTCGCCCTATGGATTGGAGTGGGCTCAAAATGACTGCGACAAAATTAATTATCAGAATGAAAAATCGAAGGGGAAATAAAAATGGTGCGACGCTTAGTTTTCCTATCCTAGCCGGTAAACCGGTGTGATCAGCTTCCTGCCCATCTCCTTAGTGCAAATCGACTTTAACACTTCCTTGCTTCGATTTGACCTAAACGCCGCCAGTTTCCTTACAAACTTGTCAACCAAAACCAAATAGTTAATTAACTAATTTACATTTCGATTGTGAACTCAGTATAGATGGCAAAATAAAAATAAACAGTGCTGTTTTTGAAAAATCACTAGAACTGGTTAGCAGTTTCGATTTTTTCGGACTGTATTTATTAGACTGAATTTTTGTCGCCACCCAATATGAAACATAGGTTAACGGATAACGAAATAAAGTCTAGTGAGAGCGCCATGAAATACGTTTATCTTCCGGCAAGAAAAATAAACCTTCACCACCAAAGCGGTAGCTTTTATTTTTTGTTTACCTAATTTAGTTTTATTTTGATCAATAAACCGGCAGGAAAAATCTAAAACAAACACTAAAAACTCGAATTTCAAAAACAAAAAAACCGCTTGCTGTTTTAGCCAAGCGGTTTTTATAAGCGATCTATTTGTTAACTTACCAAATATAAACGCGCTCTTCAGGTGGCAAGTACATACCATCACCCGGTTTCACATCGAAAGCTTCATAGAAAGCATCGATATTAGGCATCACACCGTTTACACGATATAAAGCTGGTGAGTGAGGATCGGTTTTAAGCTGCTTGCTTAAATACTCATCACGCGCCTTGCTACGCCAGGCTTGAGTCCAACCTAGGAACACACGCTGCTCACCCGTAAAGCCGTCGATTACTGGTGAAGGCTTGCCGTTTAGGGTTGCCTTATAAGCTTTATAGGCAATGCTCAAACCACCAAGGTCACCAATGTTCTCACCAATGGTTAGCTCGCCATTTACATGCTCGCCTGGTAAGGGCTCAAACTTATTGTATTGATCGATAAGCTTTTTAGTGCGCTCTTTAAACTTGGCCAGATCTTCATCAGTCCACCAGTTACGCAGATAGCCATCACCATCGTAACGTGAACCCTGATCGTCAAAGCCGTGACCAATTTCGTGGCCAATAACACCACCAATCGCACCGTAGTTAACCGCATCATCCGCTTCTAGATTAAAGAACGGCGGCTGCAAAATGGCAGCAGGGAATACGATTTCGTTAAGAATTGGGTTGAAGTAAGCATTAACCGTTTGTGGGCTCATACCCCAACGCTCGCGGTCAACAGGCTTGCCCAACTGATCGATCATGAAGTCGTGCTCAAACTGACGAGCGCGCTGCATATTACCCACTAGATCATCAGCTTTAAGCTCTAATGCGCTGTAGTCACGCCACTTGTCCGGATAACCAATCTTAGTGCGGAATTTGCTGAGCTTATCTTTTGCAGCAACCTTGGTCTCATCACCCATCCATTCCAGCTTATCGATGGAATCGCCATAAGCTGCGATCAAGTTGTTTACCAGCTTCTTCATGCGAGCTTTGGCTTCTGGCGGGAAGTGACGCGCTACGTATTCCTGACCTAAGAGCTCACCTAGATTGTTGTTAAGGGCGCTTACAGCACGCTTCCAACGAGCACTTGGCTCTTTTACGCCATATAGATGCGCGCTGCGGAAATCGAAACGGGCATCAAATAATGGCTTATGCATTTCTGAGCCGTAGCTGTCCATTAGATGAAGTTTGAAATACAGCTTCCAGGTTTCTAGATCTGTGTCATTAATGATCTTTGGAAGCGCCTGCAAATAACTTGGCTGATAAACGATGTATTCTTTCTGACCAGCAACACCGGCCGCCTTTAAGAAGCCCTGCCAAGCGTCAGCACCAATGTCAGACATCCAGCCATTGATTTCTTCATTGCTTATACGGTTGTAGGTCTTTTCGCTATCGCGGTTTTCAACCTTGGTCCAGTGGTGTTCAGCCATGGCTTTTTCTAAAGCGTACACTTTAGCGGTATCGCCTTTTAAGCCGGCCAAATCAGTTAACGCTTGCAAGTATTCCTGATACTTAGCCTGGGTCTTCTTAGCTTTTTCGGTATCGTCAAAGTAGTAATCGCGGTCCGGTAAGCCTAGACCATCTTGAACGAGATACACCACATTGGTATTTGGATCTTTTTTATCGGCGTATACCCAAAAGGCGGCTGGCGCACGATCGATCATAATGCCAACGCGGGCGAAGTATTCCACCACATCTTTTTTGCTTTGCAGCTTATCGATGGCGGCAAACTCAGCTTCTAAGGGCTTCATGCCCAGCTCGTTCACCAAACTTTCATTCATATAGCTGTTATACAAGTTGCCAATTTGCTGACCTGAGGCCGAGCCGGCTTTTTGCGAGACTTCTTCAATAATCTCACGAATTTGCTTTTTGCTGTTTTCAGCCAATACGTTAAAGGTGCCCCAGCGGGACTTATCATCCGGGATCTGGTGAGTATCTAACCAATGACCATTAGTGTGGCGGAACATATCATCAGCCGCCTTCACACTTTTATCCATACCGGTGGTATCAATACCGGAGTTCATAATGACTTGTTGAGCACTTTGTTCGGCATCAGCCTTGGCTACTTTGTCACCACCCGTTTGGGGGCCGCTACAGGCGCTTACCGCTAGGGCAACAGCGCATACCAGTAATTTTTGTTTCATCTTCCTCTCCTGTTCGGATTTTAACCAATAGTATTGGCACTTATGTTCTTCGGCGCGTGAATTGCGGCGCCTGTATTGCTATAGTGCGGCCTCTCCATTAGACGATAGAAATTGCCAAATGCGTTCAACCATTATTCTGATCAGTGGGCCATCGGGCTCAGGTAAATCCAGCCTTAGCGAAGCCTTAGCCGCCTCACTCAGTGAAAGCCAAGGGCCTGATTGTGTAAATATCATCCACGAAGATAACTATTATCGGGATCAGAACGATAAAGCCTTCGCCGAGCGCTGTGAACAGAATTACGATCACCCGAGCGCCTTTGAGCATGAGTTGCTATTACAGCAATTGCAGCAACTGCAAGCTGGGCATAGCGTTGATATGCCGGTTTATGACTTTAGCCAACATACCCGCAGCGACCAAGTAAAAACCCTTAAGCCCTGCCCCATCATCATTGTGGAAGGCATCTTGTTGCTGTCACAAGAGAAATTACGCAACTTTTCAGATCTTAATATCTACGTCGATACGCCCATGGATATCTGCTTAATAAGACGTTTAGAACGGGATATCCAGCAACGCGGCCGGGATATGGAATCTGTACTGAGCCAATATCAGGCCACCGTGCGCCCTATGGCCGAAGCTTATATTCTGCCCTCCCGTCAGCAAGCGGATGTGGTATTATCTGGCACCGCAGAGCCGGGACGCAGCCTGGCATTACTTCGTGATCACCTATCCCATAATGTGAACACGCAGGCATAGAGCCGCAAGGCTTATACAAATACAACAATACCGCCAAGGAGCGTCCTTTGACTTCTTTGATACCTCTAGTGGGCATGCTGTGTCTGCTGGCCGTTGCTTTTGCATTTTCGAAAAACCGCAGCTCAGTAAGCTGGCGCACGGTTGGTGCCGCCTTTATGCTGCAAGTATCTCTAGGCGCCTTGGTTCTTTATGTGCCTTTTGGCCAAACCATGTTGGCCAGCCTCTCGGAAACTGTTTCCAGCGTTTTAAACTACGCCCAAGATGGCATTAAGTTTTTATTCGGTGACATTGGCCGCATGAAGATGGGCTTTATCTTCGCCTTCCATGTTCTGCCGGTGGTGATTTTCTTCTCTGCTTTGGTTGCCGTTCTTTACCACTGGGGTGTAATGATCTGGGTAATTCGGGTTATCGGTGGCGGCCTACGTAAGCTCTTAGGCACCAGCCGCACAGAATCCATGGTAGCCGCTGCGAATATTTTTATCGGCCAGGCCGAAGCCCCACTTACCATCAAACCTTATATTCCTACCCTTAGCCGCTCACAGTTATTTGCAGTGATGGTAGGTGGTACCGCTACCGTTGCCGGTTCGGTATTGGCCGGCTACGTTGGGCTAGGTGTTGAGCTTAAGTATTTGCTTGCGGCCAGCTTTATGGCAGCGCCAGGCGCCCTACTGATGGCTAAAATTCTAGAGCCTGAAACCGAAGAGCTGGATGCCGCCAGCGAAGAAGGCGAAATCTATAAAGAAGAATACGTCAATGTGATCGACGCCGCCGCAAGCGGTACCTCACAAGGTCTGATACTAGCGGCCAATATTGGCGCTATGTTGATCGCCTTTATCGCTCTGATTGCAATGCTAAACGGTATCCTAGGGGCTGTAGGTGGCTGGATTGGTTTAGAGCATTTATCTCTTGAATGGATTTTGGGTCATGTCTTCCGCATTGTAGCGGTTCTAATGGGCGTGCCTTGGGAAGAATCCATTACCGCTGGCAGCTTAATTGGTCAGAAGCTGGTACTTAATGAGTTTATCGCTTACGCCAACTTTGCCGAGATCAAAGATCAGCTAAGCCCATACAGCCAAGCCGTTATTACCTTTGCACTATGCGGTTTTGCTAACTTCTCTTCGATTGGTATCTTACTAGGTGGCTTTGGCACCATTGCTCCAGAACGTCGCAAAGATGTTGCCAAACTCGGCCTGAAAGCTGTAATCGGTGGCTTTATGGCCAACCTGATGAGTGCTTGTATTGCTGGATTCTTCTTGTCTTTTACCTTAGTTAGCTAAGCGCTAAATTCAGTAGCCAGTCTATTCTGGGGGCTTTAATTGCGAGCCCCCAGAGTTTTATTCTTTTAAACCTTTCTTCCTGCGTCTTCCCAATAAGGATCTTTCAAGCGTTTCTTAAATATCTTGCCGCTATCTTCCCTTGGCAAAGCATCATGAATATCCAGCTTGCGAGGCATTTTGAACCTTGCCAAATTACCCTCTAGCGCCTGCTGTAAATCATTTAGGCTCAATTCACTGTCAGCTTGTAACTGTACAGCAGCGACGATTTTTTCACCGAACTCTTCATCAGGTGCACCAAACACTGCGCAGTCCAATATTTCGGGCAGACGTAAAATTTCAGCTTCAATTTCACTCGGAAAGATATTGGCACCGCCCGAAATAATCATTTCTTTTTTGCGATCGCTGATAAACAAGAAACCCTCTTCGTCTAGGTAGCCCACATCACCAACTGTGGCAAAGCCTCCCAGTTCTTGATCGCTGAGATCGCCTTCGCTATTGGTGTAGCCAAAGCCTGATGCGAGCATGGAGTGGATATAGATGGTGCCGGTTTCACCTGCGGGCAATTCATTGAGCTCATCATCATAAATTTTAATGGCCGTACCTTCGCGGGCACGACCTACCGAGCCAGGTTTTTCTTGGGCTTCAGTCGAGCTGATTAAGGTCATAAAGCCCAGTTCGCTGGCACCATAACTTTCATTAAACACTGGGCCAAACCAATCGATCATCGCTTCCTTCACATCTACCGGGCAGGGCGAGCCGGTGGACACGGAATAACGCAAGCTGCTCACATCGTATTTGCTGCGCATTTCTTGGGGTAGTTTTAATAGGCGCACCATCATCGTGGGGACAATGTAAGCGTGGCTTATCTTGTGTTCTTCAACAGCCTTGAGGAAGGCCTCTGGATCAAACTGAGGCTCTATATAAATATCCACTTCCGGCGTGGCCAGTGCCGATAAACTCAAAGTATTGGGCGCACTGTGATACATGGGTGCTGCCATATAAAACTTATCGCCAGGTTGTAGGAACATAAAGCCCTGCCCCAGCATTTGGTACATCATATAGCGATCGGGGGCATCGGGGCTGGCTGGGCGAGTGATTCCCTTGGGTCGGCCAGTACTGCCGGAGGTATAAGCAAATAAGCCCCTTACTTTTTGAGGCTCCGTAGCGATTTCCTCGCTTTTGTCGATCGCCGATTCTAAAGACTGAGCGGTGGACTGCTTTTCACTACTGTCGAGATTGTATTTATCGGCAATGGATTTTGGCGTGCTGCAGGAAAAAACAGAGATCTTATCGCTTTGCTGATTAAAGACCTCATTGCCAGATAAAGCATCCAATAAATCCTGATGGGCGATTAAAACCTTAGACTGGGAATCTTCCAGGATATGGGCTATCTCGGCCGCAGAGCCGTGCCAGTTTAGCGCCACATAGCGAGCCCCAACATAGCGGCAGGCCTCGATAATCTGCAGATAGACCGGCTCATTGCGCATTAAAATAGCAATCGCATCATCTGGCTCAACGCCACTATCTTTCAGTACCGCTGCAATTTTTCTGGCACCACTGTGAAAACTGCTTTCATCAATTGCCTGATCGGCAAAGTAAATCGTAGATGACATACCGGCTCCTTATTGTTATTTCTCGACGGCCTAAGCCCTATGACTAGGCTCTCACTATTTGATGATATTGGCCATGGTGGAAGACGACATTCAGCTGGGGAATGAGGCTAGCTAAGGATGTACGGTTGCAAGATTTAGGGATCTACTTCTTAAAAGGGGTCAGGTCTGACTCCGGAAACGGTGCTACCAGCCTTAAGCTAAAAGAACTGCTGATAGCCATGGTAAGCAATAATGATCAATACACCGTAGCTCAGCGCATTAAACTGAAGTACATGACGTATCAAGGCAGCACGTTCCTCTAAAACTTCCGCCACCTTTGAGGTTTTTAAGGTTCGATATTCAATATAAATAGTGGCCGCGTAAGCCAAAACGAAATCAAGAATTAGAGAGGACCACCACACAAAGTTCATAGTGGCCTCTGAGGGCTCGTAGAAAATTGCCCATATTACTGGATCGATTCGCAGCAAAAGAAAAACAGCTGGAATTATAAACACACCCGCCAGGGTGGAGTATAAGTTGAATTTAAAAACACATAGGACCAGTTGTTTGAAACCTACCTCAGGGGCCAACCGTTTTAAGTATGCAAGTTCAATCAAAAATACAAGGACAGCCCCAAACAAAAATGCATAGGCGTTCACCATGAAAATAATAGGAAGCCCGCCATTAGCCTCCGCGAGCTGAGGTAAAAATAACGCCGCTATCAAAACAGCAATAGGGGGCATTTTCAAAAATTGATTACCCCCTTGAGCCTTATTAAACACTAAGCCGCATTCCCACGCAGTTCTTTTACAGCTTGCTCCAGCTCAGCGGCTGTAGCTTGCTCTGGCTCGATGGCGTCTGCAGCAACAACTTCAACTTTGGACCAAAAACGTCTTGGTAGGGAAAGCATCGCTTGGCCGTTTTTATGACTGAAAAAGCTTCCCCATAGTCCTTTAAGGGCCATTGGCACTACTGGGACTGGATTGCGTTCTATGATGCGCTCGATGCCCGTTTTGAACTCATTAATCGCGCCGCTTTCGGTAAGCTTGCCTTCTGGGAAGATACACAATAGATCCCCGGCTTCTAGACCTTCAGATATTTCATCAAAAGCGCGCTCATAGGCCTCTTTATCAACATGCTGAGAAATAATAGGAATAGTACGGCCTGTTCTGAAAATAAAGTTTAATACCGGCAAATCATAGATGGGCTTAAACATGATAAAGCGAATCGGGCGACGCACTGCACCAGCCAACAGCAAGGCATCCATATAGCTCACGTGGTTACAAACAATGATCGCGCCATCTTTTTCGGGAATCTTATCCAGATCTTTGTGCTTAACACGGTACATGGTGTGGCTAAGAATCCATACCAAAAATCGCATGGTAAATTCAGGTACCTGATAGAAGATAAACAGTGCAATGCCGATGTTCATTAAAGCGATGGTAAGTAGGAAATACGGGATACTCAAATCAAGTACTGCTAGGAATAGAACTCCCATCAAGGCTGAGCCCACCATAAATAAAGCGTTCATAATATTATTTACGGAGATCATTTGAGCGCGTGTTTTTTCTTCCGAGCGGATTTGAATCACGGCATACAGCGGTACAATATAAAAGCCACCAAAAACACCAATCATCATCAGATCAAAGATAACTGGTAAACTGCCCGGCGCCATTAGAAATTGCCAAAAATCACCATTATCCAAGGCTACAAAGCCGGCTGCTGCAAAATAACTGTGAATACCGAATAGACTGATACCGGCAGCACCAAAAGGCACCAAACCCATTTCTACTTTCTGGCCAGACATTCTTTCGCACAATAAAGAACCCAGCGCAACGCCAACGGTAAACACACACAACAAAAAGGTAACGACGGTAGGGTCACAGCCCAAAACATCTTTGGTGAATACAGGTAACTGAGTTAAATACGCAGCACCTATAAACCAAAACCAAGAAATACCCAAGATCGATAAAAATACCGTGTGATTTGAGCGGGCCATTTTTACAACACGAAGTGTCTGGCTCAGGGGGTTCCAGTTAAACTTTAAGTCTGGGTTGGAAGCCGGCACTTTAGGAATAAACAGGCTGGTCATAAAACCAATGCCAGATACCGTTACCACAGCAATAGACACCCAAAGTGTGGCCTGCTCGCTGTTAGCTAAAACACCACCCAGCACAGTACCTAGTAAAATCGCACTAAAGGTACCCATTTCGATTTGGGCATTAGCACCTACCAGCTCGGTTTCATGCACGGCTTGGGGAAGAATGGCATATTTAACAGGGCCAAACATCGCCGATTGAAAACCCAACAAAAAGAGCACACTCATCATCGCTGGCACACTGTTTTGCCACATCGCCCATGCAGCAAACCCCATAATGACAACCTCAAAGGCCTTGATCCATTTTATTAAAGCGGCTTTATTAAACTTATCGGCCAACTGGCCAGCCGATGATGAAAACAGAAAGAACGGCAGAATAAACAAGCCGGCGGCAAGGTTACTCAAAACCGCCATTTGCTCGCTGTTTTGACCAATACTGAATACTAGTAAAACGATCAGCGCATTTTTAAAAACATTATCATTAAAAGCACCAAAGAACTGTGTCAGAAAGAGGGGCAAAAACCGTCTCTGACCGAGTAACTCAAACTGACTACTATGATGTGACATGCTAATTCCTTTTCAATAAATCTGATGAGCCACTAGGGGCACTCTTATAAGCCACAAGGGGGCTAGGCAGCTGGAAACTGTTTGCCCGTACCCGGACGACGAAGGCGCTGAAAGCTTTGAACTTCCCATGGGCGAATAGCTATCATCAAGCTACTGCCAAAACGCTCTTCGAGTGGTAAGTTTTTATCCTCTTCGGCGAGCTGGTTAAACTCGCGTGCCAAGCTTTCTATTTTGCGCTGCATAATGGCATTGGCGCTTGGGGATAACATAGCATTTTGGAACAACATTAGCTCGCCCGCGCCATCAAAGCTACTGGCGAAATAATCGCTTTGAATTTGCTGACGGAAGTACTGCTGAATTGGACCTTCAGGCAACCAGCGAAAGCCACGATCAACCAATAACTTAATGCGATTATTCGGCAGCAACTCAATTAAACGAAGACGATCTAGTTTGGCTAAGAGTTGCACACACTCTGCGCCACTGAGTTGATAGGTATGCACGATCTCGTGAAACTGCCATCTATTCAATGCACAAACCGCCACCAAAAGTAATTTGGGCTGGTCAACCAATTGCTGCTCCTGCTCTTGGCTTAGCTGGCTGATAGATTGCTGAGCCTGGGCCTTATTGGCCAGCTCGGCAACCGTCATCCCAAGTAGCTCGCAGAGACTATCGAGTCTTTGCAGGGAGATATTGGCTGAGGAAAACAAGCGCTTTACACTAGCTTCGCTCAACTCTAAGGCCTTAGCCACATGGGCATAGGTCTTACCTTGGGCCTTCAATTCTCGTTTCAGGCCGTCAACAATAGCTTGGGTCTGGGACATAAGCACCTCGATCAATAGGCAGATATTTGCTTTCGAACTGGGGCAATACTGGCCTTAAGGATTATATTTCGCAACTATTAAAGCCAAAAGTCTCGCAAATCTCAACACAAAGCATCAAATATTGATACCAAGCCGGATTTTCAAAATAATACAGGGAAATCTCCAAAGCTAGGATTAAGGATGTGCTGGTTATTTTTTAAACGACCCAGAAGTAAGAAGATGGGGCAGCTGAGTAGCTACCCCGAAATACGGTTTAGTGCTGCCAATTGAGAATGCCAATTAACAGTGGCAATTAAGAAGTATAGTTAAGGCTTTCCTGATCGTTAACCACATTGAAGCTACGAACAACTTCAGTTTTGTACTCTGGCTTTAGCACTGTTGAAACCGTCACAAACTCAGTGGCCGCCTTATCGTGATCCAGCACAACGCGCACATATCCGTTATAGCGATTGTCGGTGTAAATCACTTCAGGGTTATGCTCAGCTACCAAATTATCAAGCAGCTCTGCTCCCTCAATACCTAAACGCAGAAAGTCACCTGGCGAACTAATTCCAGTAGTACCAATTTCTACCCCCATGCGCTCACCCTTTTGATTAAAGAGCTGATTTTGCCAATAGGCATGGCTATCACCCGTGAGTACTAAAAGGTCTTTGGCGCCCGCAGCAGCACACAAATCATAAAAACGTTCACGAGCCGCCCCGTAGCCATCCCAAGTATCAAGATAAAACGGCAAGTCCAACTCACCTACGCGCCCCATCACTTTCCATTCTTCTGCAACCGCATCGCTTGGGTCCTTTTTGCTTAAACCTTTGATTAGGTCGTTAAAAAATGGATGTTTTAAACTGGGGACATGCGTACGAGCCATGGGAATTTGATTGGCAATAATGCGCCAGCGGCGTTTTTCAGACACAGAGTTACGCAGAGATTTATCGAGGAAAGACTCCATATCTTTTGAGAGCATGTTTCTCTCTGGGGCCGCAAGCACTTCCTGCATAAAACGATCACGATCTTGCGCCGTTTTAATTTTTGGTAAGTGCTCAGCATAATCAATTTGCAAGGCACGTCCGGTATGACGCGTTTCCAAAGTAATGATATCGGCCAGATCACCATAGCTGAAGTTACGCCAGTACTGGGCCCTACTCATACCGATGGAAGGCTCACGAATTGGCATCCATTCGTAATAAGCCTGTAGGGAAGCGCTGCGACGATTGGACCAATCACCCTCGGTTCCTGGCTGGTGGTTTTGCGCACCATTCATCCACGGGTTATTCGTCGTCTCATGATCATCCCAGATTGGAATTAACGGGTGAGCCGCGTGCATATGCTGTGAACCATGATCAGTTTTATATTGAGCATGCCGCTGACGATAATCTTCTAAGGAAACAATTTCATGCGCAGGCAGATGCACGCGCTCTATTTCTTTACCTACATTACCGCCCCAACCATCTTCAGCATATTCATAGATGTAATCGCCCAAGTGCAATACCAAATCAACTTGCTCATCTTTGGCAATGGCATCATAGGCATTGAAGTAACCAAACGGAAAGTTAGAGCAAGAAGCAACCGCCAAACCTAGCTTGCTAACATGCCCACTAGCCAGCGTTTTTGTACGACCAATCATTGAGCTACCAGCAGCGGTTTTAAAGCGATAGAAATAACGGTTGCCCGGTAGCAATTTATTCACCAGCACTTTAACCGTGAAGTCACGCTCGGCACTCGTCGTTTGATTGCCACTGGCAACAATATCATTGAAATCTATATCTTTGGCGACTTCCCAACTCACGTTTTCAAAATCTTTGTCCGTGCTCACTCGAGTCCAGATAACCAAGCTATTGTGATCCGGATCACCGCTGGCTACACCATGCTGGAAAGAGCTTGCCGCTGAGCGGCTTTTATTTTCAGTAGTACAACCCACTACCGAAAGAGCGGACGCTGCCGTTACACCGGCTAATAATTGGCGACGGGAGAGAGGGAATCGCATAACAAACAACCTAAATCAAATAAAAAAAGAGGCCCGAAGGCCTCATATAAGGGACTCTTAAAAATCCAGAGTAGCTGATAAAGAAATAGTGCGTGGTCCGCCTAACCAAGCAGCGTTCTCAGCGATGGTGCCAAGATATTGCTTGTCGAAAGCGTTGTTAACAAGCAGCTTCACATTAGCGCCTTTGGCGAAGCCTGCAACATTATCCAAGCGCGCACCCACATAAAGATCGGCTGTTGTATAGGCATCGGCCGTCCAGCTATTGCTCTGATTCACAAAGCGATCACCGGTGTATTTAGCTGAGATACCCGCATAAAACATATCGCTAGTCCAATCTACGCTCGCCGCAAATTGGCTTTCAGGAATACCGGCTACATCATTGCCAGGATCAATACCATTGCTAGCATCAACAGCCGCATCGCCAGACCCAAGATAAGTGGCATCGTTGTAGGTATAGGCTACAAACAGATTAAGCTGATCGTTCATCGCGTAATCTACTGATAACTCAAGACCACTCGCTTCAATACCACCGGCATTAAAGAAAGTGCCGTTAGTGCCAATGGCAAAGTCAGGGCCAGCGGTAGTGCTGTTATCCAAAAAGATGATGCGGTTTTCAAAATCGTTTTGGAAGTAAACCGCTGATGCGGTGATATCGCCAGAGCTGTAACGCAAACCAAGCTCCATGTTTTCTGAAGTCTCTGGTTCTAGGCCATCGATATCAGCTGCTGGGCGCTCTAATACTAGGTCGTTCAGCGCTCGGAAGTTTTCAGCGTAACCGGCGAATATTTCTAAACCATCGATATCGGTTTCCCAAACTAAGCCACCTGATAGCAATACATCGGAATCAGAATCTATCTTCGCGTTTAAGCTCGAGTCGAAGTGATCTTCACGTTCAACCTCAACAAAAAATTGCTTCACACCTAGGGTAAAGGTAACAGGACCGGTACTTAAACTATTTTGTAAATACCACTTGGTAGTGGTTTGTGGGTAAGTACGGCTGTACTGCACAAAGTATGGCTGCGGGTTATAAACAAAGCCCACACGGGTATCGACACTATGCCAGTCACGATACTCATCGCGCTCTTGGTCTTCGTACCAAACACCGGCACGAATCTCGTTATCCATTCCAGCAAGCTGCATGTCCCAAGTAAGGTCCACAGCCAGACCACTGCGTGATTTTTTATAATGCGTGTTACGGAATGACATCACAGGGATGGCACCATCGGCATAGCAAGAAGGATCGTATTGTGCAGATGCTGTGGCAGCAGGGACGCCATACCAGTTATTAACCGTGTAACTCGGCGTACAGTTTGGATCTGGGCTCAGTGCATTACCATCAGCATCTACAAAGTAAATACGATCACTGGTGTCTATGCCAGCCTGTGCCGCCGTCGTACCGCCAAGAAATTCAGTATTACCACCTTGATCATCCGTAGCATTGATCAAATAAGGCGGCAACCAATCACCACGACCGGCATTCTTATGATGGTACAAGGACGTTACAATGTTTAAATCTTCGCTGATTTCACTATCGAATTTTACATAGCCCAATAGGTTCTCACGATTCGTTGACCAACCACGGCGATACAACTGATCTTCAAATGGTACGCCTGACCATGGGCCGGTCAAACCATCTTCATAAGGCAATTGATTGAACTGCGCCTCAGAGTAGATACGCTGATAGTTATCTTCATGAATTTCATCATAAGAGATGTATGCACTGATCTCTGTATTAGCAACATTAGAAACCAGTTTGGCGGCAGCGTGCTCACGCTCATTTTCAGCCGTTTCCGTAACCCAGTCCGTCGCCTCTTGCTTAGCAAAGGAAATCCACGCATAGGTATCTTCACCCATTAAACCGGTATCGAAGCGCACCGCTACACGTCGAGCGTCTTGCTCACCTACTGAGCCCTCAATACGGATACGTTGTTCTTCAAGAGGAGCATCGGTAAGGTAATTTAGTGTACCACCCAAGGCTTCGTGAGAGCGTGATGCAATATCAGCCGTACCTTGAGATACTTCAACACCGCTTAAATTCATAGGATCGACAAAACGGTTAGCCTTTGCGCCACCGCCGTAGTTTGAACCACCGTTAGGAATACCATCGATGGTAGTACCTACTTGCTGCTCAGATAAGTTGGTGGTGAAACCACGAATAGTAATAGCTGTTGACCAATCGTCAAAGCCGTACACATCACCTTCGTTTACGGTAACCCCAGGTAGATTATCAATTACTGAGTTAACACTAGTAATGCTGGATTGTTGCTGCTGCATTCCCTCTGAAACCAGGTTATTACTGTAAACCTGCTTTTCTAAAACGATAACTTCTTCGATGCTGTCACTCGCTACGGCGCTGCCTGCGGCTGCTGAAATAGCAGCGGCCAAGGCACAATGTAAAAACATCGGCAAACGCGGCTTGCCCGTGGTAGTAAAACGCATTGCTGAATCCTCTATATTGTCACTTTTAATTGAAATGGGCGCTTCATCCCCCCAAAAATATTTTTATTGAACACCTATTCAATAAAAATCTGAGGAAAATTTAAACCTGGGGGATGACAATTGGATGACAAAAAGATGAAGCTTTTATCGCGCCCAGAGAAAGTGAGCGATAGGGCTAGTTTTGAGTCTACTTACAACTAAAAAAGCTGGAAACATAGCCTCGATGCTCTTAAAAGATGGTTTTCACTTTGGCTAGGGCAAAGCCTTGGCTAGCAGATCTTTAGCGATTGCTGGGCTTGGATCTACCGCGGCCAATACCGAGCGCAGCCAGTAGCCATCGATTAGTACAGCCAAGGTGCTGGCGACCTCAAGGCTCGTTCGACGATCATATAGCTGCGATAAATCATAACGAAGATTGGACAATAAGCGGCGTTCATAAACTTTTTGTAAGCGAAACAAGGCTTCACTGAACGGCACTTGAGCCCAGAACGATAACCAAGCATTTACGACATAAACATCGCTTTGCTCAGCGCTGAAAATAACTTCTACGGTTGCATTGATACGGTCCAGCGCTTGATCGCAACGACTACGGCGAGCCACCATTTGCTGTTGCAGATCACACATCAGATGCCACATGGTGGCTTGAAGGAGTTCATCTTTGCCACCAAAGTAATGGGAAATAATGCCTACCGAAAGCCCAGCTTCGCTGGCAATTTTACTGATGGTGGTGTCAGCATAACCATGCTCACCAACAATTTTAATTGTCGCCTCTATCAATTGCCGGCGACGTAGTTTTTCCATTCCAACTTTGGGCACAATCTATATCCTAGGCCGAACCTATCGATAGGCTACTGAGTTTTTTGCGAGTGGCTACGCCTAAAAAGCACAGCATAAGTAACAAGTGACACAAAAGCAGGCTAACATAAAAGCTATGATGGCCCCAATGCTGCATGCAATAACCCGCCAGTATAGGGCCGATAATGGAACCAAGGCCATTGCATAGCAGCATCAAAGCGCTAGCGGTAATAGGCGAGCTGTGTTGCACTTTATCCTGCGCCAAAGCCACTGCCAAGGAATACACGGGTAGACATGAAGCCCCCAGCATCAGCGAAGGTAGCAGCAAGTTTATAAAATTATTCGTCCCGGTTGCCGTTCTCGTCACCCAAACACAGCTAATAACAGCGAGCACACCAACACAAGATAGCATCAACAGTAAGCGACTAGACTCCCAGTAACGTGCGGCCAAGGTGAGAGCCAACTGCATTAATAAGGCGCCGATGACAAAGGCCAAAATCATTTTGGACGTGGTATAACTGTTCGAAAAGAATTGCTCCCCAAATGCCGGCCCCATGCCAAACAATACCCCAATCATAAGTCCCGAAATAAGCGAAACGAAATAGGGTTTTGGGTCCAAACTAAGCAAACCGACGAAATTTATCTCGGCAGAAGATTCAAATAATTTTTGAGATTTAGATCTATAGGCCTGTACTGGCTTCCAAAAAAACCAAGGAACAAAAGCCAGCACAGCCAAACAAGCAGCAACGTAAAAGAAGTGGCTGTAAAAACCGCTATTAAACAGCAAAGGTAACTGTCCGCAGCCTACGCCAATATACCAAACCGCCATATAGTAAGAGAAATACCGCCCCCGACTATTACTGCAGCTGCGTGAGTTGATATAGCTTTCGACAGTAACATAGATGCTGGCGATACATAGCCCACAAAAAAACTGTAGTAAGGCCACTGCAGTCGCCAAATGTACGGACCCTAACAGGCTGATTGCCAGAGTGAAGAAGAAAGCCGCAACGCCTAAGTAAGCCTGATGGCTAAATTTTTTGAGTAAGGAAGGACCATACCAACTGCCCACTAAAAAGCCGCTGTAATAACAGGCCATAATAATGCCTGTTAACAGTGAAGATTGACTCAAGAGCGAGGTGCGATAGCTAACACTCGTTTCTAACAAGCCGTTTCCCGCGAGCAATAGCAGCGTAGCAAGAAGCAAGATTACGATATCTTTGCGCAGTGAAATCGAAAAGACCGCAGCTGGAAGACTTATCATGGGTAGGCAAAGCCCGTTAGGAAAATACCTACCCTATAATAAGCATTAGTATGTCAGTTTGATGAAAGCTCTAACGCTTCTTATTTGGCCTAGACTTGTTCGGCTTTCTAGTTGAATTCGTAGAGCCCGATGGTTTCTTAGCCGCAGGGCGCTCACCAGAATCTGAACGTTTCTGTCCGCCACTCTTACCTGGCCCTGCAGAACGTTTATCCCACTGACCACCACGAGCTTTTTGATATTGTCCGCGGCCTTGCCCTGCTCGCTGCCCACCGCGACCACGCACTGGCTGATTACGTGAGGGAATCAAGTGCTCTGGCCCATCACCAATAACATCTTCGCGCCCCATTTCTCGGGCCGCCTCGCGCAGTAAATCCCAGTTTTTAGAATCGTGATAACGCAACAAAGCCTTTTGCAATCGACGCTGCTTGTAATCTTTGGGTACGTAAAGCTTGCGTCCTTTGTAGCTGAGCTTTTTCAGCGGATCGCGCTCGGCATAATACATCGCTGTCGCCAAAGCCATTGGCGATGGGTAGAAGGTTTGCACCTGATCGACACGGAACTTGTTACGCTTTAACCAAAGCGACAAGTTCAACATATCTTCATCTTCGCAGCCTGGGTGTGCAGCAATGAAGTAAGGGATTAAATACTGCTTTTTGCCTGCCTCTTTCGAATATTTATCGAACATTTTCTTAAAGGCATCATAGGTACCGATACCAGGCTTCATCATTTGATTGAGCGGCCCGTCTTCGGTGTGTTCTGGCGCAATTTTTAAGTAGCCCCCAACATGATGAGTCACCAGCTCTTTCACGTATTCAGGATCTTCAACCGCCAAGTCATAACGCAACCCCGAGGCAATCGCGACTTTTTTAATACCTGGTATTGCCCGCGCCTTGCGATAAAGCTCGGTGGTCTGCTTATGGGAGGTTTTTAAGTTTTTACAAATGCCGGGGAATACACAAGATAAGCGGCGGCAGCTGGCTTGAATCTCATCACTTTTACAGTTTAAGTGATACATATTGGCGGTTGGGCCACCCAAATCAGAGATTTGTCCGGTAAAGCCTGGCACCTTATCGCGAATATCTTCGAGCTCACGCACTACAGATTCTTGCGATCGGCTTTGAATAACTCGGCCTTCATGCTCGGTAATAGAACAGAAGCTACAGCCGCCAAAGCAGCCACGCATAATATTTACCGAGGTTTTAATCATCTCGTAGGCTGGGATATTGGCATCGCCATAAACTGGATGCGGCCTGCGCTGAAAGAACAAGCCAAATACCGCATCCATTTCTTCTGTACTTAATGGAATCGGCGGCGGGTTTACCCATAACTCTTGCTTGCCGTGACGCTGCACCAGTACCCTTGCATTGTGTGGGTTAGCTTCTTGGTGAAGTACTCTTGAAGCATGGGCGTATAGCGCTGAATCCGATTTTACTTTTTCAAAAGAAGGTAAACGGATATAGGAAGGCTTATCGCTTTCTCGAGCTTCGGCCTGTAAGGGCATAGGGATAATACGAATAGGCTCAGCGGCCGCTTCAGCTTTCTGTTCTGGAGCTGGCTGTTTATCGACAGCACAGCCACTCGGCTCTTCATAATCGTACGGGCTTTTGCCGTAAGCTTCGGCCAAGCTTTCAATATTCTTTGGCCAATCAATTCGAGTGGAATCAATTTCTAGCCAGCCCTGTGGCAGCTGTTTACGCATAACCACCGTGCCACGCACATCATCCAGCTCCGCGACGGGCTCACCCGCAGCTAGGCGGTGTGCCACCTCGGCCAATGCTCGCTCGGCGTTTCCGTACAATAGAATATCGCCCGCGGCATCAAAGATAACCGAACGGCGAACTTCATCACTCCAGTAATCATACTGCGCGATACGACGTAAACTGGCTTCGATACCACCAAGTACCAAAGGCACATCGTTATAGGCTTCTTTGCAGCGCTGGCTATATACAATCACCGCTCGATCTGGGCGCTTATCAGGCTCCGCATCGGCGGTATAAGCATCATCATTGCGAACCTTCAAATCAGCCGTATAACGGTTGATCATAGAGTCCATATTGCCGCCAGTAATACCAAAAAACAGATTGGGCTTACCTAAGGCTTTAAAAGGCTCGGCCGAGGTCCAATCAGGCTGAGAAATGATCCCTACGCGAAAGCCCTGAGCTTCTAAGAAGCGGCCAATAACGGCCATCCCAAAGCTTGGGTGATCGACATAGGCATCACCAGTCACAATGATAATATCGCAGCTGTCCCAGCCCAGTTGGTCCATCTCTTCGCGGGACATAGGCAAATAAGGCGCCGTGCCGTAGCACTCGGCCCAGTACTTGGGATAAGAAAAGAGATCTGGTGCGGCAATAGGACCAGGAGTATTGCTGGAAATAGGTACAGTCATTGTGAGGATATATCAGGCTAGTTGAGGCCTATTGTCCCAAAAAATGGGCTCCGGGCAAAGCCTAGTGGCATAAGCGGCTAGTTTTTGTATGAGTCGAAAAAGGAAGGGGCTCAGATACAGTAGTCTGAGGCCTTATTTTGGCTTGGTTTAAACTGAGATGAGTCACTAACAAGAGAACCCTGACTAGCGCTAAGCTGGATAAGCTGCCCAGCTTGTTTCTGTAATACATCTGGGGACATTGGCCGAGCATAAAAATAGCCTTGGGCCTGGGAGCAACCAGATTCCAGCAACAAATTAAACTGCTCACGAGCCTCTACCCCCTCGGCGACCACGTCGAGATGAAGCTGGCTGGCCATGGCGACTATCGCACTGCATAGCGCCGCATCTGCGGGGTTTTCAGCAACCTCTTGAACAAAGCTCCGATCGATTTTAACCCCATCAACAGAGAAACGACGTAAGTAGCCCAGAGAAGAGTAGCCAGTGCCAAAATCATCGATCCAGACCTTCACTCCCAGTCGGCGAATTGCGGCCAGATCACACCCTACCTTCTCTTCTTGGCTAGCAATGGTCGTTTCTGTGACTTCCATCTGTAACAGTTTAGGGTCTAGCTGATAGCGATTTATGCTATCGCGGAGATCAGCGACAACATCGCGCAGCTGAAACTCGGCCGCTGAAATATTAAGGGCAACTGGCAGATGACCCAAATCACTCCCCTGCCACTCATCAAGCTGACGGCAAACCTCATGGGTTACCCAGCGGCCAATTTGAGCAATCAAGGTGGTTTGCTCGGCAACTTCTAAAAAGTAGTCAGGCCCGATAAGTCCACGTTGTGGATGCTGCCATCTTAGTAAGGCTTCACTGCCCACCATTTGGCGGCGCTGGACATCGAACTTGGGCTGATAAAACAAACGTAGTTCTTGGTTTTCAATAGCTCGCTGAAGCTCTACTTCGACATTCAAGCGCTTGATGGCAGAGATGCTCATAAACTCAGCAAAAAACTGAAAGTTGTTGGGTCCCGAAGACTTCGCTTGGTACATCGCCATTTCAGCATTTTTTAACAGCAGGGCAGGTGTTTTACCATCTTCAGGGCAAAGACAAATGCCAGTACTCGCACCCAGATGCAAAACATGATCACCGTTGTGGAACGGTTCTAACATTACCGCCTGAATTCGCTGGGCTAAAACAATCGCATCATGACCGCCATCGATTTGCGGTAGGATGATACCGAACTCATCACCACTAAAACGCGCCAAATACGCCAGCTCATCTTCGCCACAGTCATGATAAAAACCCGTAATAACTTGCCGAAGACGCCCCGCTACCTCGAGTAAAATTTCATCACCAACCTCATGCCCTAAAGAATCATTAACACGCTTAAATTGGTCCAGGTCGATGAATAACAGAGCAAACGGATGCCCACTTTGTTTATTGCGATCAAGCTGCTCTGCTAACCACTTAAAAAACTGATGTCGATTTGCCAAGCCCGTTAAGCTATCTCGATAACTCAAACGAATTAAGCGGCGCTGTTGCTCATGCAGTTGCTCACCAATGCTTTGCAATGACGCGGCCATGCCCCGCAGAGGATCTTTGCTATTGAGCTTGAGGGTCGAGTAATAATCACCTTCAGCCAAGGTATTGGCATAGCGATTAAGCGTCGCCAAGGAAGCGTTTTCGCTACGGGATAGAACCCAAGAAAAGTACGCTACTGCGGCCAAACATAAAGCAAACATCAATAAGAACACCCACCAATCCATGCCCAGTTCTGGCAACACAATTAACTCTGCGGAATGCTGCTCAAGTTGATTCATTGACAGCAACAAAGCGATAGCTTGGGGCTCAGTGCTAGATTGCTTTAGAGCTTGAAACAATAAGCCCTGATCGCCATCAGTCAGAACTGATTCGCTAAGTGGCCCCGAAAAACCATTCACAAACGCACCATCTAATTGCTCATGCAGCGGCCGTCCAGCAAGGATTTTTGGCAGTACCACCGTGTAGTCATTTGTGACAAGAAATGCTTTACTCACAGCCCTACCGTCCTGCAATTGGATCAGCAGCTCATTCAGACGAGAAGTATCTGTAGCTTGCGAGAGAATATTGTTTTTAAAACGCTCGCTACTTGAATCTAGTAGCGCAGAACTGATCTTAATTAATTGTCGTAGACTCTCAATTTCATTGAGCTGGGTCTGCTGTGCCAAGGCTGCGGCACTACTTAGCTGATGGTTATCACGGTGGGAGTTAAATGCGTTATTGCTTAATAGAGTCAACAGCAAAGCCAGGCATAAAATAACACTGCCTAGGGTAAGCGAAAAAACTGCTGTAGATCGCTTGTGCAATGGCTCAGCCAAAGTAACTCCAATAAACTACGGGTCACCACTTATAATTAACTGTATGCGCCATGGGCGTTTGTGGTGATCGATTAACTTTTTGTTTTTCTATTTTTAAGGGGGCACGATCACAAAGCCGGCCCGCCATTTCATTCATCAAAACTGCGGCCCGTAGAGTAACACATTTAGCGGCATTAACTAGGCCTGCCAAAGCTTGCATTTAGCACTTAAGTGCTTATTGATAAAAGATAACAAGCCGTGAACAATCAGCCTTAAAAATGATCAACTCAAAATTATCGGAATGCCCGCTATGCAAGGTCTCATAGTGCAGGCCATAGCCAAATGCTTTGGGGCAAAGTATCCTAAGCATCTCTATATCGATCAAAGCAATGCTGTACTATGAATGACCCCCGCTACTATGCTGCCATTGACTTAGGCTCCAATAGCTTCCACATGATTATCGCCCAGGAATTAGAAGGTAGCCTGACGGTAATAGATCGTGTGAAGGAGATGGTTCAAATCGCCCGAGGCATCAGCAGTGATGGGGAGTTAGCCGAAGATGCTAAGCAAAGAGCCTTGGACTGTCTAGCCTGCTTTCGTGAACGTTTAGCAGAGTTTCCAGCATCCAGCGTGCGCGCCGTTGGCACCAAAGCATTGCGCAGTGCCGATAACAGTGAGTTTCTGAAAATAGCGCAAGATGCACTAGGTCATCCCATTGAAACTGTCTCAGGCTATGAAGAAGCACGCCTGGTCTACCAAGGTGTTAGTCACTCGATTCCTCAGCAACAGGGCCAAAGCTTAGTCGTTGATATTGGTGGTGGCAGTACTGAATTTATTATTGGTTACCAACAAACCCCGTTATTACTCGAAAGCCTGAGCTTAGGCTGTGTAACCTTTAGTCAAAAACACTTTATAGACGGCTGTAGCCCGCAAGCTATGCGCAATGCCTATCTCGCCGCCTGCTCCGAACTCGAAGTAATCACGAGTAACTACCGACAGTGTGGTTGGGACGTATGTTTCGGCGCCTCAGGCACAGTTAAAGCTGTCGCAAACTATCTTGATGGTAATAACGCCTATATCGATCGCGCTAGTCTCGATCAGCTCTTTATCGATGTAGGCAATGACGGTATTAGCAGTGAAGGAGAGCTTGCCAAACTACGTCGAGAAGTTTTACCAGCTGGTATCGCCATTTTAAAGGCAATTTTTGACCAACTCGACATCGACAGCATGCATGTTTCTGATGCAGCCCTCAAAGAGGGGCTTATTTACGATATCGTTGGCCGACTGAGTGAAAAGGATATTCGTGACCAAACTATTGGCAAAATGAGCAAACAATATCGCGTTGATGTTGCCCAGGCTGAACGAGTGAGTCGCTTTGCCCAGGGCTTACTGCAGGAGCTTGAGCTAGAGGAGGAATACCATAAGCTCATTAAACCACATAAGCTATTGCACTGGGCCGCCATGGTGCATGAAATCGGCTTAACCATTGCACATAACGATTATCATCTTCACGGTCACTATATACTTCGCCATAGCGATATGGCTGGGTTTAGCCGCTTAGAACAACATTGGCTGGCACAGCTGCTACTCCTTCATCGTAAAAAGCTCCCACAGACGCTGGCAAATAATTTACCTAAAAACCTAGGTGCCTGCGTGTTATGCCTTCGACTAGCCATATTGCTTCACAGAAAACGTCAGGATTTAAGTCTTGCGGTCCATTTACAGCAAGATGGCAATACTATTAAGCTGAAAGTCGAAAACTTGGATCAACATCCACTGACGCAAAAAAATCTAAAACAAGAGCAAGAGCAAATTAGGGCACTTGGACTGAATCTGGAACTACTAAGCTAAAACTAGCTGCTAAACAAAGAACCCTGACGCCTTTTGCCTTAGATGCCCTAGCTGTCTTGATTGTGAAATAGCACACACTTTAATCTTGTATCCACAAGCATGACATGACACTATTCGGGCCTGCTCAAATAATCACCATGCCTAAAGGGCCATATACGGATCAATAGCATAATGGTAAGGGATTTATGGCCATTGCTGGTCGCAATACTCATCGCCATTTTGGCTACTATGCAACCGTTTGGCAAAGTACCCTCTACACAAAGCTACCCCATTACAACACCCTTTGAAGAGCTTGATCTGAGCAATTGGGATTATCGCGCTATTAAGTTAGATCAACACTGGCAATGGTATCCGAATCAACTCTTGCAGCCAGGAACTAGGCTCAAGGGAGCCCCCCAAAAACAAGTTCAATTACCACATTATTTCTCTGGGCAGCAGCTTTTACTCGGAAATCGTCAAAACATCGGTAGCTATCGACTGCGTCTGAAACTGCCTGAAAATCACCATCAGCAAAGCCTCAGCCTTAGCCTCGGCAATGTATGCAACAGTGCAAGCGTGTTTTTTTATCCGCTCGGCAGCTCAGCAGATGAAATAAAGCCGTTGTTAAACGTTGGAGAGGTTGCTGCCACAGCCCAGAATCACCGAGCAGAATTGGGGCGTTTTTATACCTTCTTGCCACTGCAAGAAGACAGCAGAAACTATGAACTACTTGTCCATATCGCTGGGCACAACAGCCCAAATCCTGGGCTCTGCCAAGCTCCTATAATTGCACAAAGCAAATCCATTCAGCGGTTAGAGCAGTTACAGCATATTAGCCAGGGCTTTATCGTAGCGATCATTTTAAGCTTTGGCCTCTATGCCATTGGTACTTCAATTGCTGGTAGTCGCAACCGCTCCTATCTTTGGATTGGCAGTGCGGCGGTACTCATTGCCTTGGCGAAAGCGAGCTTGGGTAACTTTTTTTATCTAAACCCAGAAAAGGCTATTGATAGCAATTATCGATTTAGTGTTGGCCTTTTATATAGCGCTATCACACTTGGTGGTGCTTTAGCGCTAGGTTTCATTCACCACAGTTTTAAAGTCCATTTCTTTACACACCGCTTTATTGCCGGCAATTTATTGATCGCAATTGTTTGTAGCCTGCCCTTCTATTTGCTGCCCGCCGAGTATAGCCGTGAGTTGATTATATTTTTGGTGGTATATGCTGCCGTCCAATATTTACTCGTACTGTATTTATTACGACAAGTACTGCGCAGTCGCCTAATGTATGCTCGCCGCGTAACTTTGTACATCAGCCCACTGCTCGTCGCCATTCCGATCGAATTTGCCGAATATCTCGGTTTTATTGAAGAGAGCCGAATGCTAATTGCTGCTCTTGTCTTCCTAGTTGTGGCCCAAGGTTTAAACCAGAGCCAGAAACTTGCCAGAGCCAGTAGACTCGCCTCAAGGCTTTCCCAGGGCCTGAGCGACGCCGTACAAAAGCGTACCGCTGACATGCACCTAAAAAACCAAGAGCTTTTACGCACGCAGCAAGAGCTTACCAAAGTAAATCAGGAATTAAGGGCTTTATCAGTTACTGATGGTTTAACCTCTGTATTTAACCGTATGTATTTTGACCGTCAGTTTATTGCTGAATGGCAACGTTCCCGTCGAGACCAGAAAAACCTGTGTCTGATGCTCATCGATGTCGACCATTTCAAGCAGATCAATGATGAATATGGCCATTCAGCGGGTGACAAAATTTTGCGCCAAATCGCCAGACTTTTACAAGAACACTTCAAGCGAGGCAGCGATATTGTCTGTCGCTACGGTGGCGAAGAGTTTATTGTCATACTCAGTGATAGCAGCACAACACAAGCCGGAGTTTTAGCTGAGCAATTTAGGCAAAAAGTTGAACAAGAGACCATTAATTATCAGGACGCTGAGCTTTCCATAACCATTAGCTTAGGTGTATGCGGACTTACTCCAGGCCCAGACCATCAGCCGCTAGATCTATTGAATGCTACCGACCAAGCTCTCTACAAAGCCAAGCGTGAAGGTCGTAACTGTGTTCGGCTTGCAAGCCCTCCTACTCCCAATAAGAGCTCTAAAGATCAATAAAACCCTACTGCTAAAAAGCTCTTTTGAAAAGAAGCAAAGTAAACAGCGGTACATAATTGAGTCACATGATGCTCCTCAGCTGTGCAATTAGCTAATTAAAACCGACTCCCCTCTTCAGAACCCTAGGGCACCTCTGAATAATACAGATTAGCTCAGGCTTCACGTCAATGTCGTGATCGAGGCGCTTCTTTGAAGGCAGGCCGGTCGCCTGTCGAAAAGGAGCAACGAAGAGTACGAGATTGACGTGAAGCCCCAAAGGGCGGACCCTGAAGCGCTCATCTACGTTGTTGCGCTCCTTGCCAAGGGCTACGGCCATTGCCGGCGAAGCGCGCCTAGTAGCTAAGCGCTTCAGGGCTCCGCTGAGCAAAACCTGCATTATTCAGAGGTGCCCTAGTTTTTAATCCATAGTTAGGGCAAAATTCCAAAATCTGTATTCACTATCAATAGGAAGCTAAAGCCATGGCAAAGCTGATTATTCTCTTAGCCCTTATTTTCTTGGCTTGGTACCTGCGTAACCGTTTTATAAGCACCCCTAAAGCGGATCGAAAAAGGCTGATTACTGGCTGGCTATTATGGCTTACCGTAGCCATAGTCGTCGGCATGGCATTAACGGGCAGGCTGCACTGGATTGGCGGCTTAATGGCATTAAGTGTACCTTTTATACGCCAGTTTGCGCTTTGGTTTATGCAACGCAAACTCAATGAAATGGACGCTAAGAACAGCAGCCAGGAAGTATCCAGTGAAAGTGAGATGGATCGCCAAAAAGCCTTGCAAATTCTCAATCTTGGCGAGCAACCCAGTCGTGAAGAGATCGTTCAGGCGCACCGCAAAATGATGCAAAAAAACCACCCTGATCAAGGTGGCAGCGACTATCTGGCCGCTATGCTAAATCAAGCCAAAGACTTATTAATTCAAGAGCTCAATGATGGTGAATGATGAGCCCTGGTGGGTATACATCATTGAGTGCCAAGACGGCAGTCTCTACACTGGCATTACCAACCATTTGCTGCGCCGCTGGCAACAACATAATAGCGGCAAGGGCGCAAAGTTCTTTCGCAGCCGCAGCCCTTCACAGCTAGCGTGGATAGAGTACCCTCACGACAAGAGCAGTGCTGCGAAGAGAGAGTATGCTATCAAGCAACTGAGCCGGAAGGAGAAGCTCAAGCTAATTGCACAGTAGTTATCAATTTGACCGTAACAGCCTACATTCAACGGGCGGCGCTAAAAAGCCTTAGATCTTTTCATCCTCATCAATGCTAAGCATCGCACTCAAACTACTTGAGCGAAACTCGCGAATGTACAATACAAAGATCACCACCGACACCGACAATACCATTAACCTAGCATCGATAAACCAAGCCATACTAGCCAAGGCAAAGTAGTAGGAACGCAGGCCATAGTTAAAACTATGCCCCGCTTGATCTAAGACCTTGGCGGTGTATTTGGCATAGCGCTTAGAAACATCTTCATTGTCTTCACTATATTGCGGCGCGGCGCCTAACAATACTGATACAAAGCCAAACTGACGCAGCGACCAAGTAAATGTGAAAAAGGCATAGATAAATATACCAATCAATATGACGAACTTAAGCTCTAACTCTTGAGTGGTCGAAGGGGAGGTAAACGGCAATAACTCTAAGGTCAATTGAACTTTATCAGCCGCCGCAAGAGCCGTCACCAAACCCGCCAACACCAGTAAGGTAGTGGACGCAAAAAAGCTCACATTTCGTTCGATATTCGCCAACAGCGCCGCATCTGCCACTCGTTGTTCACGCCTAAGAAAATGTTCCATCCAATCTACGCGATAGCGATGTAATACAGATGCCAAACAATCTGTGGTTTTAGCTTTACGCTTTGCGAAGCGCGTGTAAGCAAACCAGCACCCTAATAACCAAACTAGAGCCAGCGCATCGACGAGCTGAATGAAGGCGAGCATTTCCATAATTTATTCAGTACTTCCGCGTTTCTCATTTAAACTTAGTGGACTAGAGCTATGGTAGCATATAAAGCCGCTTTCTTAAGCTGGGCAACTTCAGTGGTATTAACTAACGCAGCGACAAGATGAATCAGAGCAATAGCACGAAACGAAAAACATGCCAGAGCTGCCACCGCCCTGCTTCTAACTGCATTTGTGATTTGGCCCATAAGATAGACAATCATGTCAAAGTCCATCTACTCCAGCACCCTAAGGAAGCCAAGCACCCCAAGGGTAGTGCCATTTTGTTACAGCTTAGCTTAGAGAATATCGAAACTTGGCAGGGGGAGCGTTTCCCGGACCTGGAAACAGAGTTAAGCAATGAAAGCTATTATGACCTATTGCTCTATCCTGAGCTTGAAAACCCAAGTCAAAAAGGAAGTGGCAAATCGTCGAGTCGAAAACCAGAGCAGACAACACGACTATGGGTTCTCGATGGCACTTGGAAAAAAGCCTACAAGATTCTGCAATTAAACCCTGTGTTGCAAAAACTCCCCAAAGTCAGCCCAAGTGACTTTGAGAAATCACAATATAAGATACGCAAAGCCCCCAAGAAAGGTCAGCTTTCAACCCTCGAAGCTTGCTGTCATACTTTAGCAGAGATGGAAAACACCGAAGAAAAATACAGCTTACTACTGGATTCCTTTGTGGAATTTAATCGACGCTGGCAGAATTTTTCAAACTCCTAGCTATCCGCCTCACGCCAACAAGTGGTGATTGCAGCCGCCATCCAAACGGAATACCTGCTTTGCACTAGCGATAGCCTCACTGCGATGAGCAACCGAAATCACCGTCTGACCAGAAGCACAAAGCGATTCATAAATCCGTTTTTCATTATTGATATCTAAGTGGCTACTGGCCTCATCCAAAAACAGAATATTAGGCTTTCGGTATAAAGCTCTTGCTAGCAGCACTCTTTGCAACTGGCCTCCTGACAAACTGCTTCCCATATCACCTACTAGGGAGTTGTAGCCCATCACCATGGACTGAATATCTTCATCGATGCAAGCCATGGAACAGCAGTTTTGCAAATGTTCAAAATCAATCTGAGCATCGAAGAAAGCCACATTATCAGCTATGGTGCCAGCCATTAAAGTATCGTTTTGCATAACAGCCGCAAGTTGCTGACGATATTGATGTAGGCCTAATTCTCTGATGTCGACACCCTGAAACAGAACTGCGCCTTCTGTGGGTTGTAATAAGCCGAGCATAATTTTTAACAGAGTTGTCTTTCCACTGCCCGATGGTCCGGTAATAGCAAGTGAATCGCCTGGCATGATCTTCAAATTAACATCACTAAAAGTAGCCGAATATTGCCCTGGATAGGTGAACGAAAGGCCTCTTAGCTCTAGTAGGGGTACATTGCTAGCTACCTTTTTAGCCATGCCATGCCCTTCCCTATAAGCCTCTTGCTGCTCCAAGGCTATATCCGAAACCCGATCAAGGTGCAGCCTTAGTAAGCGAAACTGAATGACTTGCTCGGTTAGGCCCATCAAGCGCTCAAGCAATAGACGTTTATACGCTATAAATGAGATTAGCACCCCTATGCTGATAACATTTCCGATTACTGCCATAACCCCAAGGTAAACCACTAGTAGATTACCGATACCAAATAGTAGCTTCTCAAAAGATTCATAGAGTATGCTTAAATGACCGATTGATATTTCGGCATTGATCTTATCGGCGTAACGCCCTTGCCAGTTTTGCAGTCGTTTATTTTCGGCACCAAATAAGCGAATAGCTTGCATACCTCGTACAGTTTCCAAGAAGCAGCTATCTTCTTTTGCCGTACACTCTATCAAGCTTTCATTGGCTTGTTTAAACCGACTATACAAGGCAAAACGAAACAGGAAATACGCTAAGGCAATTGCCAAAACGCAAAATGTTAGTTTTGGGGAATAGATAAACATCAAAGCCAAAACCAGAACTGACATTGCACCATCTACGATGGTTTCTACGACCCCTTGAGTAATTCGTTCTCGAATAAAGCCCAGAGAAGAAAAACGAGAGACGATATCTCCAACATGACGAGCTTCAAAGAAGCTCATTGATAGCCTGCTTAAATGACGAAATAGATTACTCCCCATAAACAAGCTTAAGAGACTGGAAAGCCGCAATAAAAGAAAGGATCGACATATCGATGCGACTGTAGAAAACAAAGTGATCAAACAAAAACCGATAAACACTACCAACATCAGAGATTTATCGGCTAACAGCAAAATCTCATCCATGACAATTTGCATATAATAGGGCATGGCCAGTGCGCAGAGCTGAAGCACCACAGAAAGCAATAGCATTAACACAAGTTGGCTAGGAAGGCCCTGAATACCAGACCATAACTGCTTTAAACGCAATGGGTTGCGAATATCTTTAAGCTCAAACCCTTCGTTGGGGCTAAGTTCTAAAGCGATACCGGTGAAATGCTGGGAAAACTGAGCCAAATCCATCGTGAGCCGCCCCTTAGCGGGGTCGACAATAACCACCTTTTTATTGGAGGAAGAGACGCTCTCTAACACAACAAAGTGATTCATATCCCAGTGTAAGACACAAGGTGTTTGCAATTGGCCAATCTCTTGTAACTCGCATTGCAAAGCACGACTCCCTAGATGTTTTTCTTCTGCGGCGTCCATAAGTTGCTGCAAATTACACCCTTGCAGGCCACCGCTCATACATCCCCTGAGATTTACTACGCTCGACTTATAACCGTAAAAAGACAAAATCATGGCGAGGCAAGCTAAGCCGCATTCAGCGACTTCAGACTGAAGAATAATGGGTACCTTTTTTGAAAATCCGAAATCCAGTAGTTCTGCTGTAGAGCCCATTTCACTATCTCCCTCACTTACAATCTATCAATGGCTTCGCTTAGACTTCCAAATAGCCAGGCCAATATCGATTTTCGCTGTTGAATCACATCTGCACTTAGCAACATCCCCTGTCGCAAACCATACTCCTTGCCTTGATATTGAATTGTCTGCGAATCAATACTTACCCAAGCACGGTAAACAGCCGCCTGCGGGCTAAGCTCCAGCCTTACCTCGCCAGGGTGACTTAAGCTTTGATCAAGCTTGAGCAACTTACCTTTCAAAGTACCAAACTGCTGATAAGGAAATGCTTCCATACGAATATTCACCGCCTGCCCCTCAGCGATCAGTCCAGAACTGTTCGCGGGTAACAGTAAAACCGCCTGCCAACTGGAGTCCTGGGGAAGAATATCAACCACCGAGACCGCCGGATTTGCCAGCTCTCCTTTACGGAGTAGCAAACTAGAAACCCTCCCAGCACCCTTCGCCACAAGATAAGACTGCTTTTCGGAGCTGATATCCTGAAGCTTTAAGCTTAATTGACTCCTTTGCTGCTCTATGGCAAGCAATTTAGATTCGAGATCATGCCCTAAACTCTTTAATGATTTTTCGATCTTAATTTTTTCTCGGCGCTTAAGGGTTGCTTGATAAGCAAGATGTGCCACCTGACTTTTTTCTGAGACAACTTTTTCGTGCACCAAGTCGACATCCTGCGCCCTGATATAAAACTTCTTCGAGAGTAACTTACTTCGAGCCAGTTGTTTTTCAGCTATCACTAACTTAGTTTTTGCAAGCGATTCTTGCTTATTAAGTAGTTCCGACTCATCATTTAGACTTTTGATTTCCAACTGTAAGGCACTAAGCTCTGTCTTTGTGCTTTCTTTATAGAGATTCTCTTCCTCTGACAATCGAGAAAGATCACTTTGAATACTCGATATGGCCGCCTCAACTTTTGACACACCAGAACCGTCGGTAATTCTGTTACGAGTAATACGAGCAAGCTTCTGCCCCTTCTCCACTAGCTGCCCTTCTGAAACAAAAACCTCCTCGATAATCGAGGGCTTATCTACAGTGTGCCGAGTAATCGCCTGAGATGAAACAATATAACCTTGCGCAAAATTCTTTTTTGAATACTCCGCGACCGACAGGAAAACTAATGCGATCAAAAAGAAACTTAGGAAAATAGAAATCCAGAAAAGCAGTCCTTTCGAGTGGGTCAACAGCACTCGGCCTTCAAGCCTATGGGTTTGTTGATTTATGGCTTCTTGTCTGAACACAGCTTAATTCCATGCTAGTTATCGGATAGATGAATGATAGATAGCTGTGTAATGGTGAGAGAATCAGACAAACAGAGTAAATCTATGAGCGGTAATTAAGGCAAACGATGATAAATCGTAGCAAGACAACTTATGGCTTATTTAATAAATCGAGCAAAAAACTAGATTACAAACGTCGCAAGATAGGAATCACCAATGCAAAGGAAGAAGCGGCCATTAACAAAATATAGGTATCAACATGAAAACACTTAGCAATAGCACTCTACATTTAATCTCCGGCGGGTATTTCAAAGATAGAAATTGGAATATAAGGCTAGATAAAGACGCAAACACCGACCCATCACTACCATTCGCTCAGTCGTTAAACAAACTTCAACTACTATAGGAGAGATACCGATGAAAACACTACAAAAATCTAACGTAAACCAGGTTTCGGGTGGACTCATTCCGATTGGAGTTGTAATTGTTGCGCACGTTGCCGCTAGAGTTGCAGCTCGATACGCAGCTAGAAAGATTGCTGCAGCAGCTGTTACCGGCGCTGCGGGTGGTGCTACAACCGCGATTTTGGAAGACTAAGGGGTTAGAAATGAAAGTTCTAAGTAAGAAACAGACACAACAAGCTTCTGGCGGTCTCTTATTTGTACCTGTAATCATTGCTATAGGGAAAGTAGTTACCTATTCAGCGGCTGGGGCAGCGGGTGCCGCTGCGGGGTACTACACTTACAAAGCAACTAAAAAAGCTTTGAAAAAGGCAGACTAGGCGACAGTGGCTGGAAACAGCCACTTTTAATTCGGTAGAAAAATATGAAATGCCCAAAATGTAACTATGATATGTCGTTATCCCAAAGATCCTCCATCCTAGTTGCACTTGCGTGTCAATGCCCGCACTGTGGGGAGTTAGCAAAACCAAAATGGATTGATAATAACAAAAAGTACATGCTATTAAACTTTGTGATATTCGTATCCCTATCGCTATTAGACTTCCATGAGTTAATCGGGAAAAGCGATGACGTTTGGATTTGCGGGTTATTCAGTTTCATAATAATCACGCCCTTGATCTCTCTACTTTCGCCACTTGTAGAAGACGATGATATTTAATACAGAGTTTTATTGGATAAAGTCCCTGCAGGCCATATTGCCTACTAAATTAATCATCATGATATCTGCTAATTAGACTTCTCAGAAATTACATTCAAAACCTAAGAAAAGAGATGAAATATGCAATTTACATAGAAGCACATTAAGCTTAAAGAGTTTTGGTCACACAAAACAAGGAAATATAAAAATGAAAACAGTATGCGCCCTTTCTTTGCTCCTACTCACGGTGGTGCAGCTTGATGCAGGAAAGCATCTAGAAGCGATAGGCTACTTGGGTATCTTCCTGGTTACTATCAGCTTCCCCTACTCATTTGAAGAGCTTCGCAGTACTGTAATTAGCTTTAGCAATCCACTTCCAGCAAAAGAAATTGATTTAAGCCAGACGCTTGTGGCATACGCGGGTACATTTCTGGTTTTAGTGAGTCTTATCGGCGATATCTCTAAAACTATCTAAACGAATAGCCCATACGAAATTTACACTGCACCTCGACAGCCTTGCCCTGATGGTAGGCGGGCTTAAAAGTCCACTCATCGACAGCGGCGGCGGTATGATTGAAAAACGCTGGGTGGGTAGATTTAACATCCTCTACATTCTTCACTCGACCATGAACGTCTACCACTAAGGACACAATGGATTCACCTTGCTGTCTAGCCATTAATCTTTGCGCTGGATAGATCGGAGATTTACCTGAGAGAAATACAGGCTGAGTATCTGTAGCTGGCTGACAGTTTTCGAGCTGCCTGCTCGGGAGATCTTGCTTGTTCTTATAGCCTTTGTTTCGTGGAACCACTTCACAGGCCGCCAAGCTAACAACAAGCGCCGATAAAACAACAGAAAGCGCTGGATAATTTTTAGACAGCATGTAGACATCCTTTTCAATAAACGTTGACTCTTAAAAAAACAGTAGCGGTGGGGCTCGTTCCCTTTAACAAGCTATTTAATCTATCGTCAAGCTTTCACCACTCACCGCCATATCAGCTCACCTTAGCGCATTGGGAGATAGAGTCAACACTAAGATCTTCTGCTTGAATGTTAATCTTTAAGCCGAAGCAAACTATTGCTACTGACTGCAATAACCCTACTAAAATAGATAAATCATACTCTAGGATCTCATTATGCGATTTAGCTCCGCAATACTCATTACCTCCCTCGCGCTTAGCGCCAATAGCTGGGCTGACAGCTTTGATAGCACGAAAAGCAAAATTGAAGCCGCCATGAAGGCCGACATTCGAACTGAAAAAGAAACTGCGCGTGATCGAAACCGTAAGCCCGTAGAGACTTTGGAATTTTTTGGTCTGCGCGACGATATGAAGATCGTTGAATTTATCCCTGGAGGCGGCTGGTACACTAAATTGCTGGTGCCAGTAGTAGCTGAAAAAGGCGAGTACCATGCGGCTCTAGGTACCAGTCGTATTAGTAAATCTCTAGCGGATAAAGCTGGCTTTGAGAAAATGAACATCGCGGAAAACGACGCTAAGTTTAGCCGTCAGCCAGGAGCTCGATTTTCAGATCTAGAGCTTAGTAAAATTGGCGTAAAGAACGCCGATATCGTTTTTACCTTCCGTAACTACCATAATTTGAGCGACGGTGGCCGTGCGGCTATGAACAAAGCCGCTTGGATGGCATTAAAACCGGGGGGCATTTACGCCGTTGTCGATCATACAGCACGCCATATGGAAGCGGGCAATAACAGCAATCGACGCCGTTTCGACCCAGTAAAAGCCATTAAGGAAATTCAGGCCCTAGGCTTTGAGTTCGTAGATTATAGTGACATTCACTACCGCGAAGATGACGAGCTTCGCTATGAGGTTGGCGCTAAATCCGTAACCGGCAATACCGATCGCTGGACACTAAAATTCCGCAAGCCTAAATAACCCCTCGCAATTAAAGTAGCGCCTCTTCTGTGAGGCGCTAACAACCCTATTTATTCTTCAACTACACTGCTTACCCAAATTGGTGAAGAGTAAGCCCTTTCCTGAATTAAAACTGGCTCATCATTCGCTTTATTCAAGCCCAGTGCAATCGCATCATATTGAGAATGACGCATTGTAGGCAACTCTAGCACCCTTATATAATAGAATGCTTTCTCCTTCGGATTAAACTCTGGATCTTTCCACTTGACAAAAAACTGCCGAGCTCCTTGCTCATGATTAAACCGCCCGGTTCTTAGATCAATATCCACCTTTGCTGCTGCGAGTCGGCCTTTCTTATCAAGCGCCCTATCTCCATGCCACGCGATATTAAATACCTTTTCCTGCAAGCTCCCCTGCTCGTCCAACCAGCCCTTTACTATTTGAACCCGATCCAGCCCGATAGATTGCTCATCTCGTTTTACTTGCACCAAAAAGTCCGGAGAACTCGAATCAGAATCGAGGAGGAGGTCTCCTCCCATCGGCACTGCTAAGCGATAGGCTTGTTTTAGCTCTGTCCCGTTAAGGTTTTTAATACTGGATAAATCACCACCTGCAAAAAATCGCAACTGAATACGCGTGCCTGTTGTTGCATAAACTTCTCGGCGTCGAAACGCATCAAAGATTGCTTGCCTACTATTCTCACTTGCCCAGACGGCCGCTAAACCTTGAGCAGACATAGACCATCCACTTACACGACCGTCTATTCGTGTATCGGCTTTATTCTCAGGTATGGAATCCCTTACCATTTTTCCGTGAAAATTATTTTCTTCGGTTGATGACAAGCCTGTATGAGTATCACTAGAACCAATAAAGCCAAACTTGAATGGGTTAGCACCATAACGCTGTTCCAGCTCTAGGCCTCGCTTTAAGGCGGGGCGGGCAAAACTGCCCGCCTTTGCCTTATAACTACTATCGTCGGCCCCCTGCTGAATAATAAAGTTGTAACGCTCGAAATCAGCGAACACATCATCAGGAGAGAGTACCGGATGAGTCTCTGAATCACCCTTGAACTGGGTCATTTCTATAACCGGTTCCCAACGTCGACGTTGATCGATGTAAAGCTTGTCCATTTCACGCCCATCAATGCGACGATCAGGAAACATAAAGCCATTAGATATATTTGGATTATGTGGAATCGCTATAAACTCGGACTCGCTCGCCTTACTTGTTTTATCCAGCCAATTCCAAAGATCTTCTGGATACTGGCTTTGATCTGAACCAAAAGGAAGATAACGTAAGGCTTCGCTGGCGCCATTGGGTGTTATGACGACTCTATGAAGGTTATTGCCACTTGGCGTTGATGACCACTCCCAGCCTATAATCGCACTAAATTTACCGGGCTGATTGTGCTTTTCAGCCGCATCCACGATCTGCTTCCACGCCGTTGTTTCAATGTGCTCAGTATCACCAAAGAAACCACTGGGCGGCTCATTATTCAGATCCGTTACTGGATCACCTTGTGGATTTTTAGGTGGTTTAGGCTGATTGTCTGATTCAATCTCATGGCCAGTTCCGGCAGAAATTTTATAGCGCAAAATACGGGTCAAGAGCCAACGTTTTACACTCGCCCAAAACCCTAATTCTTGATAGTGCTCATCGCTTTTATACGCTGTCTCGATCACACCCATAAACTCGGCATGATCTGCAACTACCATGAAATCTAAGGGGCGATTAATTTGCACCCTCGCCTTACTGTATGGATGAACCAGGGGCTCCCCTTGGGCCCAGCGAAAAGCCTCATCTGGACCAATGCTAAGATTACCACTTAAAAAAGAATCGAAAGATAACTTGGTATGGACATGGGTATCACCCCACAGCAACTGATCGGCTTCTTCAGATGCAAAAGCAGCTGGCATTAAGAAAGCTGCCGCTAAGCAGCAAGCAACACGTATATTCATGGCACAGCACCTCAATGTGGATGCTTAGAATATATACTAGTTATAACTAACTTTTCAAGTGAAGGCCTTTTACTTAAGAGATAACGCAAACAAAAACAAGGAACCCTATATATTCATCCTTGCTATATAGGGCTGGTATCAATCTCTCCTCTATTTACAAACCCATCTCAGCTTCTATCGCAGCCGACTCGGCACCACGCTGATAAATAAGCTCACCATTAAGAATCGTACGCTCTACTTTTGCTTTATGTATTTGCTGTGGTGGCAAGGTGAATAGGTTTTCTTGCATCACGATTAAATCGGCCTTTTTCCCAACTTCAATCGAACCCAACTCCTTCTCACGATTGATTTGGTAGGCCGCATCAATGGTATAGCCCCGTAACATTGCATCTAGGCTGAACGCTGACTCGGCTCGCGGCTGAGCTTGGTTAGGGCTATTACCCGGCAGGCTTCTTGTCATACCTGATTCAATTTGAGCCATTGCAACTAGGCCTGGTAAACCGCCACTTACTGGAAAGTCACTACCAAAGGTTACCTTACCGCCACTGCGATAAATATCAGCAAAGCTATATAAGCGTGAGGATCGATCTTTACCAAGCACCTTGGTGGAATGTGCACGCTCCATACCAAACCATAGTGGCGTCGTTTGTGCGACAACATCCAGTTGAGCAAAGCGCTTATGATCTTCAGGGCGAACCAGCTCTGTATGCGCTGTAGAAAAACGATTGCTACTATTAGGATTGCTTGTGCGAGCAAACTCAAAGGCATCCAATGCCTCCTTAATAGCTCTATCCCCTATGGAGTGAATATGGATATTAAATCCGGCCTTATCTACGGACAGCACCAAATCAGCCAAGCTTTTGCCTTCAAGTATCAAGCCGCCATAGTTACTTGTGTCATTTAGATAAGGTTCAATTTGAGCCGCCGTTTCGGCCTCTGTGGTTCCATCATTGTGGATCTTTAGAGTGTTCGGCCAAACCAAATCAGATTTATATCGCTTATAAAGTGATTGTAGATCAACAACGGCACTGCCTGCCTTGCCTGGATCCAATAAACTTAGCGAGGTCATCATGCGGGTTTTTAGCTGCCCTTCTTGCTCTAAGGACTGCAAAGCTTGATGCCCTGTTTCTGTCATACTGAGCATGCCTGCATCAAAAACCGTGGTATAACCCAGCATTGGAAACATCGGCATTAAGTCACTCAATTGTTTTTTTACATTTTCAGCCTTATAAACGCCAAGGGCTTCTACAAGAGGTTCTACAGCCTGGGTTTCCAATGCGTAACCCGTTGGTTCACCGTTTTCATCGCGCCGATAAAAATGTACGCCGGGTACAGGATCCTTCGAGTGCTTATCTACTCCTGCCAAGGCTAGAGCTTTTGAGTTGGCCCAGGCACTATGACCACCATCATCAAGAAAGACGATGGGCCTTTTATCATCTAGCTTATCCAATATTTCTTTGCGCGGACCTGCTTCTCCGAAACTATCCGCATAAAAGCCAAAGCCAAAAATAACAGGAGCGTCTGCATTTGCCTTTAGATATGCTTTAGTTTGCTCAATGTATGATTCAACGCTGGGTTTCTCTACATTAAAGACTAAGCCCGACGCCAACACAGATCCGAATACCGGGTGCGCATGAGTTTCGATTAATCCCGGTAACATCAGCTTACCGTTTAGATCGACTCGCTGTGCACCTTGATCCAGATAAGCTTTCTCACCTTGAAAATCGCCTACGTAGACAATGCGATCATCTTTAATAACAACAGATTTCGCCCAAGCCTGCTCCGGATTCATTGTGTAGATTTGGCCATTACTGTAAACAGTGGTGGCCGCAAATATTTGTGTACTAAAAAGACCGGCCGCTAGGCCGGTAAGAGCTTTACAACGCAAAACACTGCTCAGAGATTTTTTCAACTTCACCATCAGAATCACCTATTCGGAAACCGCCTTCTCAGAAAGCGGCTTCTTTCTTTGACTTATGTTATTTAATCGAAGGATTTACCAATCGTAAGAAAGCTCTAAGGCCCAAGTTCTAGGCATACCTTGCACCCGATTAAAGCTTCCAAGGTCATCAGAGCTACGGCTTAAGGTATAGGATTCATTAGTCAAATTATTAATCCGTAGAGCCGCCTTCCAATCTGCCGCTAGAGGTACCAGTTCGAAACGCATACCCAATAATGAATAGGCTTCAATGCCAAATAAGGCTCTGTCTAGATCGGTGCCGTAGGCAGCATCAGCATTAACATCATCTCGCCAACTGTAATTCACAGAACTGTTAAGTTCATAGTTTTCACCAAGATTAGTATGATGATCGAGCTGGATTCCTAAACTGTATTTAGGTGCAAAAGTGCGCTGCAAGCCTTGAAGTGGAACTTGCACACCGTCTGGATCTAAGCCTATGGTCGCGCTATCGGAAATGTTTGCATCCAGATAGTTAGCCTGCAAGGAAAGCTGCAAGCCCTCTATAGACTCTGGCAAATAGACAAATTCTAGTTCCACACCTTTATGTTCAGCATCTCCTAGATTGCCCAGTTTAGTGAGCACTTCACCCAATTGATCGCTAAACACTTGCGTAAAGCCTTGCACATCTTGGTAATCGTAGTAATACAAAGCGCCGTTGAAACGTAGGCGACGATCCAATAAATCTGTCTTCCAACCCAGCTCATAGGACCAAATAATTTCCTCATCGTAGGCGCTAAGCTCGGCTTCACTAAAGGCAAAGCCACCAAAGAAGCCGCCAGATTTAAAACCACGGGTCGCCTTAGCGTAAAACAAAAGATTGTCATCCGGCGTCCAATCCAATCCTATATGTCCAGAGAAGTGGCTGTCTAAGTCGGCTTTTTGATTAACATTATTCAACCAGAAGAAAGGAGCCAATACCCCGTCGCCATTGATATCGATACCACTGGCTTCCGATTCAAAGAATCGATAATTAATCAGATCTTTATCTTCCTTGGTGTAACGCAACGAGCCATGCAAATTCAAAGCTTCTGTGAATTGCCATTCCAGCTGGCCATAAGCCGCTAGCGATTGGGTTTCTTGTGTAAAGGCTCGATACCCTATTGCAGGAAAATCAGCTAACTGGCTAAGATCGGTATCACGTCGTGCCTGGATTTCTTCATCGCTGTAGTTTGTTCCGAATAACCAATAGAGCTCTTCAGAAAACTCTCCTTGCCAGCGAAACTCTTGTGACCAACCCTTTAACTCACTTTGGCTTAACTCATGAAACAAGGTGAGGTGGGAAGCGTCAAAGTCGTAATCTTGCTTAAAGTTATAATCCATCACTGTAGTAATGGACGTAAAACTCAGGGACTCACCCTCCCAATTCCAACGCATATTGGCACTACGCCAATCATTATCTAGAGCATTAATTGGATTAGATGTTGTCTTGAAGCCTTGAGAATCTTGCTCACTTGCCAACGGCCCGGTGCCGGAATCGAATACAAAATTCGACAAAACATTCGCTAAAGTAAAACACTGTTCATTAGCTTGACCACCTGCTGCGACACTAGGGCAGCGAGCCGAAGCATCGGCCAATAGGCTTGCCTGACCTTGCGCTAAATAGGTTTCGGATTTATCACGGCCGGCATCAAGCTTTAATAACATTTCGGTGTTTTCGTTTAGCTGCCAAGCTAGTTGAGCTCGAACAGCGCTAAAATCTTGATCGCCATACTCGTCATCAGCTTCTGTTACCAAGCTGTCCTGCCAGCCACCGCCTTGGCTCGTTACCGCCGCCACTCGTAGTGCAACCGAATCGCTTAGGTCAAAACCGCTAGCGGCTTCTATGCGACTTTTGTTCCAACGACCATAGCTTGCTCGTAGATAACCATTGCCTTCTTCGCCCACTTTTGCGGCTCTGGAGTTGACCCTAACAGCACCACCGCTAGTATTACGACCGTACAAGCCACCTTGCGGTCCTTTTAAAACCTCTACCTGCTCTATATCGAATAAACCAATGCCACCTAAGACATTGGAAAACATGTAGGCCTCATCGTAAAAAATGGCCGCTGTTGGTGTGTTGTTGGGGTTGAAGTCTGATAGGCCTACGCCTCGAATCACCCAAGTGGGTTGACCTGATCCTCGATCATCGAAAATTTCTGCGCCGGCTACGTTCTCGGCTAGCTCCTGCAAGCCAGTGTTACCCAATTTGGAAATCTGATCGCCATTAAATGCGCTAACAGCTACAGAAATATCTTGGCTACTCTGATCACGTTTTTGGGCAGTGACTACCACCTCTTCAAGCCCTGCAGAGCTTTGTGCTTTAACAGCGAGTGGTAAACAGGCAAGAGCAAAGCTGGCTAAACCTATTGCTTGGCGATTCATAGTCGACTCCGATGTTATTATATGAATGATTATTCACATTTATATTGCAACAAGGACAACACAGGCGTCAACCAAAGTGAATAATTATTCACCTAACCCTTTTGGGGTAATTGGCTAGGATACTGCTGACAACAGGGCGTAGCTGTGAAATCGGACATGCTGCTATACTGCGCGCTAAGCCATTGATATATAGATTATTATGAGCAATAGCCTGAAAAAGCAGCCCAGCCAAAAAAGGTCTCAAGAGCGGGTACAAAAAATACTAGTAAGCTGCAGCGATTTGCTTCGCAAGGAAGGCCTGCAAAGCCTAACCATGCCCAAATTGGCAAAAGCAGCCAGTGTATCGGTTGGCTCTCTGTATCAATACTTCGAGAATAAACAAGCCGTTTTGCAGGCCCTGTATGAAGACTACCTACTAACACTGCGGCGACTCATCAGTGATTTTTTACCTGAGTTGGAAGGCTATCAAGACTGGAAAGAAGGAATGGGGCAACTCCTGGAAAACCTGTTCGAGGCAGAGCAGGCTTCCGGGACAATGAGCGAGCTTAACCAGGCTATGCAGCTTTACCCCGAAATGGAGGCTTTGGACGAGCGCCACCAAAAAGAGGTGAGCGCCCTTTTAATTCAAGTACTCAAACACTACGACTTTCCTGGTAGTAAATCGCAGCTAGAGCAGCTGATGAACTTCACTTATGCAATTAATATTGGCACTTGGTCTTATCGCACACGCTTTAGTAGCCCCAAGCAACTTAAGCAGGCGAACCACTGGGAGAAAGTGGCCACCATCGCTGTTCTTGAAGACTATCTATTAAGCTTTGAGGGCTAACAATTAACTAGCCTCTTTGTAGTTTTTAAAAAGCCCCATTACCTCTTTGCCTCGGCGCAACCCGAGAATACGCATAGTGCACATCACCCCGCCCATGAGACCGCCGCCAACTCCAGCGGTCATAACATCGGCACCGGTCATATATAGATTATTGATGTCCGTTTCTGGGTGCATACAGGCCTTATCGAATCGCTCTACCCAGTGATCAACACCGTAAATCTCACCGGCGCTATTGTGTTGGTAAAACTGAGTAGAAAGCGGAGTAGATAGCTCGTAGTAATCCAAAGCTTCTCGAAGCTGAGGGCGCTGCTTAAATAGTTTTTCTAATAGCTCTTTAGCAAGCGCTTCTTTTTTAGCTTCATAATCATCACCACGTTGCTGCCACATGGTTCCCTGCCAAGGCTCGTAATCTTCGATATTGGCGATCGTTACAATTTCTACCGTGCTTTTGTCGGGAAAGCGCTCATCCCACTGCGGGTCTTTAGTGCTTGGAAAAGAGATATAAATCAATGGAAAATCGCTGTGCTCGCCTTTTCGAAAAGCGTCAACATTTCCCTCGTGGTCCCCATTAGGGTAAATCCATAGATTGGTAGTATCCAAGCCCAAGGCCTCTTTATTGCCTTTAAAACCTGCGTAAAGGCAGTAACTTGAACTCGAGTGATTTAATTTCTCTTCGCCTAACCATTGTTGCACATTGTGCTGCGCCCTACTGGCTTCTGGGTATAACTTACCGAGTGTTTTATGCAATCCGATATTGCTCACAACCACATCGGCGTAGAGTTCATCACCATTGGCCATCTTAACGCCGTAGGCTTTGTTATCTTTTACCAATACTTCTTCAACTTCGGCATAGGTGAAAACCTCACCCCCGCTGACTTGAATAGTTGGAATAATGGAACGAGCAATTTCACTGGCTCCGCCCACTGGGTAAGCGCCACCGGCAAGATAGTGTTTTGCGATAAGCGCGTGCATTAAAAATGCTGCATCGCGTGGCGTTTGACCGTAATCACCCCACTGACCAGTGAGCACGCTGATCAAGTCCTGATTGCTAGTTAGACCTTCTAAAACCTCACGCGTGGACTGAAAAAACTCCTTACGAACTAACAAGGGGCGAACGCGTTTGTATATGGCCGCCATCCACCGCGGCATGGCTTGGCCTGCAAAAAACTTAGGGGTCGAGCTGGACATATCTCGTATCAAAGCGACGTAATTCTCAATCGCTTCACGTTCTTGGGGAAAGTGCTTTACGAGTTCTTCAACAAAGTTATCGCGACCGGCTACAAAATCATGAGCCTTATCAGCAATGATAATTCGATCATAGACAGGGTCCATCGCTGCCCACTTCAAGCGGCCATTGCTGAGCACATCAAACATGCGCTTCATGGTCGATGGCTTATGTACCTCGCCAATGTAGTGTACTCCCACATCCCATTCATAACCTTCACGTTCATAGGCATGGGTGTAACCACCGGCAGTATAGTGTTGCTCCAACACACAGACTTTTTTACCCAACAAAGACAATAAAGCAGCTGTCGTTAAGCCACCCATTCCTGAACCGACGACAATGACATCGTAATGTTCATCAGCACGCCCTGTGCGGTAACGTTTACCGGTCCGAACATTGACTTTCTTTGCTTTAGCCATAGCAGCTCTCTTCTTATTGTTGGTTTTAATCGCTAAATCAGCTTAATCAGATAACTGTGACAAGCGCTAGCTCCGCCCATCAGCAATATGCAACTTGTTGCATATCATTGTTTACTAGAGTATACGAGCGAGATCCGTTATGCAAACTTTTGCATAAGAGGTTTTCAGGCTACAATAGCGGCGCACTCACCCATTAAGATCACTAGATATTAGGCCCCAATGTCTTTAAAGCACGCCATACTCACCCTTTTGGAAACCGAAGACGGGACGGGATACGACCTACTCAAGCGCTTTGAGGACCACCTAGGATATTTTTGGAATGCGAGCCACCAGCAAATTTATGCTCAGCTTAAAACGATGCATAATGAGGCCCTTATCGACTACCAGCTAGAAGCCCAAGACGATAAGCCCGACAAGAAAATATACACCCTCACCGATTCAGGAAGACAGGCACTCTCAGAGTGGGTTCAACAACCTCTCAAACTAGGCAAAGTAAAAGACGCCCTTTTAGTTAAAATCTACGCGGGCCACCTAGCCGATAAAGAGCAGCTACTAGAAGAAATGTTGCACTACCGAGATAGCCACAAGCGAATGCTACAAACCTTTCTGGCCATTGAAAATGAATACCACAGTAGCAGTAAAAAGAAGCAGCATGAGTTAGCTATGCCCTACTTGACCTTACGCCGAGGCATCCTTGGTGAGAGGGCCTGTATTGAATGGGCTGAAGAGGTTATCAACTACCTACAAAAAACAAACAGCAGGGGCCAATAAATAACCCCCGCCATTGCTTTAGAACTTAGCTTCGTAGCGAAGGCCGAATGCCAACTCTCTCGAAGTAATATTATCGGCAGCGAGCAGTGTCTGATAATCCACAAAGCCAGATAAGCCATATTTGAACTGAGCCGCCAAACCGACACCCAGGTTAAAGTAATTACGATCTGGGATATCCGAGACAATCAGCATTTCACTGGTCGGATTCGCACTGTCGAAACGGAAAGGGTCATGCACAAAACTTGCGCGAATAATGCTGTTTTGATTTTTAAATTCACGATAGTAATTGCCGTTTACATTGGCAATCAATACCCCCCAGTCCAATAGGAATACCCGCGAGCCATGGAAGCCTAATCCAAAGGTGCTGGTAATATTAGCCTGACCACTGTATTGCAGCTCTAAGCCCGACTCACCACGCTCTGCAAAGCCATCAATACTGGTATCGCTGTAGCTGAAGCTACCATTGGGGCCAAATGTCCACGGCCCATCGTTATAGTCCCAACCAAAATCGATAGTGGCCAATAGCTGATCACCGCCGGTATTACCACTGCGTTGTAAATCTACCAAACCGGAAGTATCGCGATACTTAATATGGCGGGTAACATCAAAATCAGAATCTGCGTATGTAATACTGCTGTCGATATAATAATTTTTATCGCTATAGAAAGAGCTGTATGCCGAATAGAAGGTACTATTGCCCTCTAGTACACCACCGTCATTGGCATAGTCTAAATCACTGCGCGAATAACCTACCGCTACACCGGCTATCAATTTATCAGTAATTCGATAATCCATACCAGCCGTAATACCATTGATATCTAACTTAAAGCCGCTGTTATTTTTACTTGGATCTCGCTCACCGTAAGCAACATTACCGTTAATAAACAGGCCTAAACGTGAGTCACTATAAATTTCTGGTTCTTCATCGCCACTGGCTGCACCCCCTAGTAGATCTCGGCCTACCGCTGCAAACATATTCCCGCTCAAGCTGCCGCCATCTAATTGTAGATTTAGGCCACTAACATCAATAATCGCTCTGCCACCACGACGTAACTGTGTAAAGCGGTTACGTAAATTGCTCTGGTGCATGTTAGTGAATCTCGCGGCAGTAATAATAATCGCCTCAGCTTCTTCACCCGCAATTTGATCTAGAGCCAGCACAATATCTTCATCACTAAGATCTGGATCGCGTAGACTTTCGCAACGGTTTCTCAAGTTGGCCTGCCCAGCACTGAGGCCATTTTGCTGGCCCATTTCAGATAATCGCGGACACAACTCATCAAGCGCGCCCGCCACTGTACCTTGCTCAGTGTTTAGCCCACCGGTATCACTTAGCATGCGGGTGGTATCGGCATCCAACTCCTTGACTTCAGCAATGAAATCGACTCCCGCTTGCTTGCCATTACTATCAGTCGCAATGACTCGTAGTGGATGGGTACCTACAGCCAGTTCAGCTTTTGTAACCATTCCTGTTGCTATGACTTCGCCTTCTTGTAACCAACTGACATCATTGATTGGATTATCGGAAACAATCTTACCGGTCGCGTCCAATACCACTTCAACTAGGCCATCGCCATCAAAGTCGGTTACTGAGATATCATCCTTTGAAATATCTGGTGCGCCATCTTCATTAACATTGATAATTTTAATCTGGGAGTTCTCTAGACTACCTAAGGAGCCGCTGCCCGATGGGGAGCTTAGGCTTAAGGCAATATCTTCGGTAGCCTCGTTCAGAATATCTTGGTTAATCGACACAACGAAGATTTTGTCGCTGGTATCGCCCGCCGCCCAACTTAAGGTTCCAGAAGCTGCCGAATAATCACTGCCTGCAGTTGCACTACCATCTGCAGTGGAGTAATTCACGCTCACAGCACCGTTGGCACCACCACTGCGAATTACGGTGATGGTCACACTGCCAGCATCTTCATTAACTTCATACATCGCCTCACTAAAGCTGAATTCGCCTGCCGGCTCAATTTCATTTTCAGCAATGGTAAAGACAAAACTTGGATCAAAACCAAAACTTGCGCCACCGCTTAAATTACTAGCCAACGCAGAGAAGGTTTCATCGCCTTCAAATTCGTTATCATCCAACAGAGGAATACTGATCGACTTGCTACCAGACTCGCCAGCCGCCCAACTCACTGTGGTGTTAACACTCGTATAATCACTGCCTGCGGTTGCCGTGCCCGAGCTAGTAGCTGCTGACTTTATAAGCGGGCTGCTATCTACTGTGGCAAAATCAAAACTCAATGAAGACGATAGATCACCACTTCGGCTAAAACTTAAGCTAATCTCACCAGAATCTTCTGAAAAGCTTCGCTGGGGGCTTACACTAATCTGTGGTGGAGCTGCTACAACTGAATCATCATCAACGATTGTGATATTTTGGAAGCTATCGATACTGCTTAGTATCAAGCCAGCTTCTTGATTGAGAAAAATATCGAAAACTTCATCACTCTCTACGTCTGTATCGTTTACGACTCCGAAATTAACGGTAACCGTCGTAGGGTTCACTACCGTGTAACCTGTTCCGGGCTGAGCGCCTGAAATATCAAAAACAATAAACACCGTTTTTTCTTCAAAATCGTCACTGCTTGCCGGATTGGGTGTGCCTGATGTGGAAACCAGCTCTACCGAAGCAGTACTACTAGGCAAGGAGTCAATAGTTACCGTTGCCGTAACGGGACCTTCGGACTCTAGAACACTATTGTTGGCGTTGACACTAACTTCTGGCGTACTGCCGCCTCCGCCACCACCTAAGGGGGTCGGCGTGACGCCTTCAATATCCGCTCCTGGCCAGCCCGCATTGCCACTAATATAGTTAATAGTTACCAAGCTATTTCCGCTAAAAGCCATGGGAAGCATTACTGGCCTATTTCCATCAAAAGACAGGGTTCCCAGCGCATTATTAGCAAAGGCACTGTTTCCGATAGAGGTGACCGTACTAGGTATGTTTAGTCCAGCAAGATTATTATCCCGAAAAGCATCATCATCAATGGTCATTAAACCAGAGCTTAAAGAAAGAGCCGTCATCCCATTACCGCGAAACGCGCGTGAGAAGATGCCGGTAACACTGCTGGGTATAGCAACCGAAGATATGGAATTATCCCTAAAGGCATCTGAACCAATGGTGGTGACACTTGCAGGAATAGAAACCGAAGTAAGGTTATTACCCAAAAAAGCAGACGGGCTGATATAGGGAATTCCATTTGCTATGGTTACCGAAGTCAGCCCGCAGTTACTGAAGATTCCCTGCCCTAAAATAGACAAGCTGCCTGGTAAGCTAACCGAAGTTAGTGCGGTGTTATTTTGAAAAGCATTGTTGTCTATTCTGGTCAGTGTATTCGGCAGGGACAAAGAGCTAATAGAGTTGTTCGCAAATGCTGATGTTCCAATCCTAGTAACGCCAGATGGAATTGTCAGGCTGCTAATGCTATTGCCAGAAAAAAGCGATTGCGGGATGACGGTTAAAGTCGCTGGAATACTTACTGACGTTATATTGTTGCTGGCAAAGGCACCAATACCAATGGTGGTAGCAGAACTTGGAATATTGATAGCAGTAATACCGCTATTTAAAAAAGCGCTCTGCCCTATATCCGTAATGGTATTTGGAATGGTAACCGTATCGTTAATCCCCAAATTGGCAAAAGCTAAATTGGCAATTCTGGTAACAGGGGTCCCAGCGTTATCCGAAGGAACAACGAGTGGCATATTCGAACAACCACTACAGCCCGTTACTGTATCAGCCGGACCAAAGGTAAAAGTTTGCGCCATCAACTGACTTGAAAGTAAGCACAAAAATAATGCTGAACCAAGAGTGATAATTCGAGAAAACACATCCCCTCCATGAGCCTGTGCCGGCTAAGTTTTTAGTAATAATTTAGTTAATCGTGAAACTAACGACCCATAGCCACCATTACATACCGTTACCATTAACAATATGTTGCTGTGGAATTATTAAAAAACCATTTATACGACAGAAACTAAAACCACATCACAAGGGTAATGTGACAAGGTTCAAGGTGGAATTTTATTAGTATTGGCCGCTTACTTTTCTGGCCTGCTATTTTAAAAAAATAGCAGCTTGCTGGCCTATACCTAGAGTTGGTAGTTTTTAATCCGTAATGGACACTAGGAAAAATCGGAAACCGTTTTTTTACAATTCAGTTACAGCTAAACATCAAGCGTCATGAAGCTGACTGTTCAATGTCGCCAACAACTGATCCCTCTGCTGGCAATCTGTCTCGCCACTTTCAAGACTGTTAATAATCAACTGTAAACTCTGCTCCTGAGCAGCAAGTGTTTTCTGCAACCCCCGCACATCATTTAATTTGTTATGGAGCTGCTGAATCATTTTGTCTTTATCCCACTCGTCATGGTGGTGACACATTAACTTGAGCTCTTGTAGACTTAGGCCCAGCTTTTGCCCTACCTGGATTCTGTACAGAGTATCTAACTCAGTTTCCCCATACTTCCGGTAGCCGTTATCACCTCGGGGAACGTTTTTCAGTAAGCCTTCGGATTCGTAAAAACGAATAGTATGGGCCGCCACCCCCGAGATTTTCGCAAGTTCACCAATCTTCATAACGCAATACCACCTAGCCTCATATCACTTCTTTACTAAGCCAAGCCCAAAAGGGCATTGACCTTAAAGCTCACTTTAACCTTACACTAGCCGCCACTCAAGAGATAACTGAAGCAACTACTTAGCCAGCCAAATGACGCTAAGCACGATAAATTCATAAAGAGGTAAGTTATGCTTAAGCCGCTATTTCAGCCATTAAAACTCGCCAGCGGTGGCGAGCTGCCAAATCGCATTGTTAAGGCTTCCATGGAGGAGAGCTTGGCAACAGAGGATCAACTGCCCAGCGATGCTCTAATAGAGCTATACCGCCAATGGGGGCGAGGTGGTTGCGGGCTTTTGCTTACCGGCAATGTCATGGTCGATCATATGGCCATGACAGGCCCTGGCGGTGTTGCACTGGAAGCCAATACCGAACTGGGGAGATTTCAGGATTGGGCAGAAGCCGCCAAGGCCGGTGGCAGCAAGGTCTGGATGCAAATCAATCACCCTGGCCGCCAAGTATTTGCGGGCATGAAGGGTAAGGCGCTATCCGCCTCCGATATCCCCTTGGATTTGGGTAAAAACTCCAAGCTATTCGCTCAACCCAAGGCCATGAGCGAAGAAGAAATTCAGGATGTGATTCAGCGCTTTGCCGCCACTGCCAAAAATGCCGTCGCTGCGGGCTTTGACGGGGTACAAATTCACGCCGCCCATGGTTATTTAATCACTCAGTTTCTTTCGCCATTAAGCAATAAACGAAGCGATCAATGGGGCGGCTCACTTGAGAATCGAGCACGCTTACTTCTAGAAGTCGTAAAGGCGGTCCGGGCTGAACTACCGGCCGATGCAGCTGTAGGCATTAAGTTGAATTCCGCCGACTTCCAGCGTGGTGGTTTCCAACCTGAGGACGCAAAGCAAGTAGTCGCCATGCTCGACAATATGGGCGTAGATTTAATCGAACTATCTGGCGGCAGTTACGAAACCCCGGCCATGCAAGGTCGCACCTCGGATGAACGCACGCTGGCAAGAGAAGCCTATTTCCTGGAATTCGCCGAAGAAATCGCCCAATCGACAGATATCGCCATTATGACAACGGGTGGCGTTCGTCGCTTAGAAATTGCCGAAAAAGTTGTTAGCTCGGGCGTGGCAGCAGTAGGTATCGCCACTGCATTGGCCTATCATCCTAGCTTGCCCAATCATTGGCAAAACAACAGCATGCTTGATGCGATCGTACCGCCGATTGAAATGAAAAATAAAGATTTGGCTGCTTTTGCCACAATGGCAGTAGTTAAACGACAGATGCGACGTATGGGTAATGGCAAAAAGCCACTAGCAAAGCCTTCTCCATTGTTCTCGCTGATCAAGGAGCAATTTCGATCCAGCAAACTGCAGAAGCGCTACCGCGAACGATTTGCTAGCTAATTAAAGAAGATAGCCTTGAGCAGGTTTATAATAAAAAGCCTTGAGCAGGTCAAAATATGGGCCTGCTTACTAGCCCAGTTTTGCGACTTCCTCTGCGCTCAGAAAACGAAACTGGCCAGGGCTAAGATCTTTTATTAAATCTAAATCAGCAATGGATTCGCGATGCAAGCCAACAACACGATTTTTACTGGCTTTAAACATGCGCTTAATTTGGTGATAGCGCCCTTCAGATATACTCAACAGAACCTCTTTAGGCGCTACTTGTTTTAACTTAGCCGGTAGCGTTATGCTTTGCTCGCCCGGCAATAAAAAGCCTTTCGCAAACTTTTCCACTAGGCCATCGGCGAGCTCTGAATTAAGCTGCACTCGATAGGTTTTCACACAATGATGCTCGGGTGCTGTTAAACGATAATTCCACTCACCATCATCGGTAAGTAATAGTAAACCTGTAGTATCGATATCCAGGCGGCCGACAATTTGCAGTTTGCCTATATTAACTGCCTCAAACTCTGGCAGCTCGCCTACAAAATTGCCCGCCTTAATAAAATCCAAAACCGTAGAATGGGTTTTATCGGCCCTCGCACTTACTACCCCAGCAGGCTTATTTATCACAAAATAGCTAAAAGCTTTCGACTGCAGAGGCTGGCCATCCAAACTCACCGTATCCCCTTCTTCTAACAACTGGGCAACACTCTCGGCCAAGCGTCCAGACACATGGACACGAGCGGCCTTGATCAAGGCCAAGCACTCCTGACTGCTGATATTAGCGTTGTGTATTAGAAAACGGTCTAATCGCACTTAAAACAACCTGTATGTAAAGGGTATTGGTAGAATTGGCTTAACACTGGCGAGGCACAGCAAGCTGGCATTATAATGGCAGCTTGGAAAAATATAAGCTTCTATCGCTATATCATTAGCTATATCACTACTTGTATTACTACCTATATCACTATCAACAAGCACTCAAAGCAAAGCTATGCAATCAGACCCCAAGAAGCTAGTCTCAAAGAACAAGAACCTGGTTCATTCAGAAATGATGAAGGTAGTATCCCACGTCCAGCGAGAGCAAGGTGATTGGATACTGCATACCATAATGGTGGAAGGTCAGGACGTACCCTTTAAGTTTAAGCGTAAAGACAACTATCAAAACTTAAAAGGCGCAAGGGTTAACATGACCTATTACCCCGATCAAGAATCAGTAGCAGGAATGGCTTTTGAGATAATGAAAGTGGTACGGATAAAACGTGCGTAATTGTACTACGGTACAACTGCGATGTATCTCACCAACTCGCACTTCGGGAAACTCGCGAAGCATCCTCAACAGGAAACACGGTCGCCATGCAACCACCGACCTGCATCCATCTTTAACAAAATTCTTGGGATTTGACTTCAGCACCGCCGCTAATTCTTCTACGTTATACGCAAGTAGTCCATTTGTGTCAGCAATGAGGTCAATAATTACCTACCAATCGCCTTGATGTTTAAGGCGTAGTGAAAAACAAAAATAGGCCTCTGGCTCGGTAACCAGACCCCCTTTAGGGCGCTGAATACCGCAGCAATCGATATTCATTGAGCGAGAATTGGAACTGATTCAAGGCCTTAAACCAGAAGAAAACTAAGATGTTCACGGGCGTACTATCACTTCTTTCCTCCACAGTGATATGGTTAATGTCCACCCTGCCATCAACCAATTTATAAAAGGTTAGCCACATTGAACGAGGCATAGTTGCAAGCCAAGGCTATATCCATTAGGACGCATCAGAATTTTTATGGCTTTTATCTCACAGCACTACCAATCAAAGGTATAATCTTTGACTGGTTCGTTCATCAACTTATATTAACTCTAAGCGACTAACCCATGGCCAAACCTAGAAGTAAAACCGAGAAAAAAATCGACAACAATATTCGCCAAGCACTCACTGTTGCTTGCGATCATTTTTTGGAGGACATCCCAGGTTTTCAGTGGCTGACCCATCAAGTTAACTATACCAACTATCCGGCTAGTTTATTAATTACATGTGTGTTCGATACCATGGAGAACAGCAAAAATGCTGACATTGCATCAATCCAAAAACTCGTACTCACAAAACTTTTAAAAATTGGGGTAAAATTGAAATCCCCTGAACGCCAAATTATTTTTGACTCTGAAGAAGCCTGCACAATGGAGAATGCTGGACAATGGGCTGAGCGACTTGAAAAAACCAAAGGTAGGGCTCTACCTAAGAACCGCCCATAAAAAACAAAGCATAAATGCACACAGCTACGGTTTGATAAGTATACTCAACCGTATTTAATTTCACATACACCTTGATTCAATTAATCATAAACAGCATTCAAGGCCGCCGCTTTCAAGTCCATAGATTACCCACCCATAGCATTTAAACCTTCTATTTATGCTCTAACAATAGCGCCTGCCTAACTTGTTATTGCGATTTTTAAGATCGAGACTAGTTTCACCCCCTCTCTCTATGCACCTTGTAATTGAATAAAGTCTACCCCTAGTCAAAAGTAGTTTTTATTTATTATTAGCCAAAATCGATGTATTCATAGCAGACCTAATCAAACCGTCGGTTTTCACCAGCCCCACAATGATATATTGTATCCATAACATTTTTGAGCGAAACTGCCTGTCAATATAAGCCTTGCCAAGAAGGGCTCTGATGATTTTTAAACTCGGCTCAATAACTGAATGCTAGGGGTGATTTTTATGGTATAACATCTAACAGATGCCATTTCTGGGCCGTCTACTTAGCTCACTTTTAGTGCTACCTAAATATGACCAAAACTCTAACAAATAATAAAATTGTTGCCTAAATTATGCGTAAAACCATTCTGATTTTTATACTAATTTTTTCTTCTTCGGCTATTGCCAGTACTTCTACTGAGATTGACTCTGACATTTTCAGCGGTGTTTCGATGAGGAACTTAACCCCTGCTAAAACAGGTGGACGCATCGTGGATGTGGCCTTCCACCCTACGAATAGAAATATTCGATTGGTCGCTGCGGCTTCAGGTGGTATCTGGAAAACCGAAAATGCGGGCACTACCTGGAAATCCGTTTTCGATAATCAGGCCGTCTTTTCTATGGCAACGGTTATCTTTGACCCTAAAAACCCGAATATCGTTTGGGCCGGTTCCGGCGAGAATAATGCACAGCGCTCGGTTGGCATGGGAGATGGTGTTTACAAAAGCCATGATGGTGGAAATAGCTGGCAAAACGTGGGGCTGAAGACTTCAGAACACATTGGCAAGATCGTTATCCACCCAGAGAACAGCGACATCATTTATGTCGCTTCGCAGGGTGGTTTATGGAAAGCGGGTGGCGAAAGGGGTCTTTATAAAACCGTTGACGGCGGTAAAAACTGGCAGCGTATTTTGCACATCAGTGAAAATACGGGCATATCGGATGTCATTGTTGACCCAAGAAACCCAGACATCATTATCGCAACCTCTTATCAACGCCGTAGGCATTTTGGAATTTTAGTAGCGGGAGGCCCTGAGGGCGGTGCCTTTCGCTCTACCGATGGTGGTAATAGCTGGAACAAAATCAAAAGTGGCTTTCCGCAAGGAGATCTGGGCAGAATCGGACTCGCACGATCGCCTCAGCAACCCGATGTACTCTACTCCATCGTTGCTGGAACGGAAAAAACCAAGGGCATTTACCGTTCGAGCAATAATGGCTTGAATTGGAAAAAAATGAATGACTATATGGTTGTCGATGCCCAGTACTATATGGAAATATTTCCAGACCCTCACCAATTCGACAAGATTTACATCGTGGATGTATTTACAAAGGTTTCGGAGGATGGTGGTAAAACTCTAAAGCCTATAAATCAGCAAGCCATGCATGTCGATAACCATGAAGTAGAGTTTGATCCTAATGATCCAAACTACCTTCTCATTGCAGGCGACGGAGGCATTTATGAATCCTGGGATAAGGGTGAGCATTGGCGTTTTATCGATAATTTACCGCTGACGCAATTTTATCGCGTGGGCCTTGATAACGACTTTCCCTTCTACAATGTTTATGGCGGTACGCAAGACAACAATACACTGGGCGGCCCAAGTCAAACCCGCCACCGTAAAGGCATTAGAAACTCTGACTGGTTCATCACTAAAATGGGCGATGGTTTTCAGGTGCGAGTAGACCCAAGCAACCCGGATCTGCTTTACACTATGTCGCAATATGCCGGCATCGTTCGCTACGACAAAAAAAGCGGTGAGCAAAAGGATATCAAACCTATACCCAAAGCCGGTGAAGCCCCCTACCGCTGGGCCTGGGATGCGCCTTTGGTATTAAGCGCCCATGATAATAAAACCCTCTATTTTGCAGCGAATTATTTATTTAAGAGCGAAGACCAAGGTAATACCTGGAGCATTATCAGTGATGATTTGAGCCGTAAACTGGATCGCAATAGCATGAAAGTTATGGGGCAACACTGGGGTATTGATGCTATCTTTAAAAATGTTTGGACTGCCCCCTTTGGAACCGTTGTATCGCTCTCTGAGTCCCCACTGAAACAGGGATTGATCTATGCTGGAACCGATGACGGTCTGATTCAAGTTACCGAAGATGATGGTCAATCGTGGCGAAAAATTGAAAAAATTAAAAACGTCCCTAAACTCGCCTATCTAGCCGATTTAATGGCCTCACCCCATGACGAAAACACAGTATTTGCCGTATTTAACCATCACAAATATGGAGATTATCAACCCTATATTTTCAAAAGTAGCAACAAGGGAAAGAGCTGGACCAATATTGCTTCCAACCTTCCAAAAACCGACTTTGCTTGGACGGTAATTCAAGATCCGAAAGAGGAAAGCTTATTGTTTGCAGGCACCGAATACGGGTTGTATTTCAGTGTTAACGGTGGCAAGCAATGGACGCAAATGCGCTCGGGCTTACCTACCATTGCCATAAGAGATCTGGAAATTCAGCCGCGCGAAGACGACTTAGTTGCCGCCTCCTTCGGGCGAGGTTTTTATATCCTTGATGACATGTCTTTTCTACGATCAATATCTAAAAAGGCTCTTAATAAAGATAGCTTGTTGTTTCCAGTGAAAAACGCATGGACATATATCATCGACAACCCAGACGGTTATGCTTATGGTGCTAACTTTTTTAGCTCGCCCAACCCGGATTTTGGTGCCGCATTCACCTATTATATAAAAGATATTCCGGAAACAATATCTGCCAAAAGACAACAAGCTGAGCAACTAAAAAAGAAACAAGGCGAGGCTATTCCCTACCCAGATTGGCAAGATTTTGCGAGAGAGAAAAGAGAGGAAGCTGCCAAAGTGGTATTCGTTATCAAGGATGAGAACAATAAGCAAATCGCAACCATAAACAAACCTATGACTCGAGGGGTATCGAGAGTGACCTGGGACCTACGCCACGGCAGCAAGGGCGAGCGAGGGCCTTTGGTAGCGCCTGGACGCTACACCGTGTCCATGGCGAAAATCGTCGGAGGGAAGTGGCAAGATTTAGGGCAATCACAGAGCTTTGAAGTAAATAGGCTAAGCAATACCGTACTGCCAGCGAAGCAACCACAAGCTCTCTTGAATTTTCAGCTGCAAGTGATGACCCTGGATAAATCCATTAAGCAAGCTGAGGGCATCCTGTCATCCAATCTAAACACCCTGAAAGCAAATGCAGATCAACTGCTTAATCGCAGCACAAGTGCCGACATTATCAACAGCGCTGAAGATCTACGACAAGCTATGATGGATCTACAGATCCAACTACGAGGTAATCCTTTAATTGTTCAGAAAATGGAGCTGGCAGCACCCTCCATCAAGAGCAGAGTTTCTCGAATAAAATGGGATTTTCGCAATGCAAGCTCTGATGCAAGCAACACCCACAAGGAGAGCTTCGCGATTGCTCAGCGGGAGTTTGCTCAGTGGATCAAAGGCTATAATCACATCGCTCAGCAAATAGACACTTTGAATGTCTCCTTACACGACTTAGGTTTACAAGGCTTGAAAAGCCAGAAGTTGCCGTAAACTCGTAAGTCAAAGACGCTACTTAACCCCAGCTGCCGCTAACTCTGTTGGGCGCAGCTGGGCGATTTTATATAGCGCTTTCAATCTCAAAAGAAACCTGGCTATACATATAGGATCTAGCCGACAAGTTGCCTATTGTCATTGGGCAACTCGCCCAGCCCCCTACAAAACCGTTTTCCATTAAACCGCTAGCTTAAAACGCCGCCCTTCATAACCAACTAGAAACCGCCATTCCTCATACCATTCGCGTTCGATTGAGCAAATCGTGTTGTGGCGAGCGTCTCAAATTCCCACCCAGTAGGTTAGACAAACACCACCAATAAATGATACGTTATATCACCTCTATATTGGTAATGCTTAGCATCGCCAATTGATATATTTATTTAGGAGTAAAACGTGAACACCCCTTCAATGCAGAAAACCCTGTTGTATGTCGCTATCCTTTCAAGCAGTGCATTCGTTTCCCAGCAAAGCACAGCGCAAATCAACACAGTGCAGAATGAAGAAGCCACAACACAGAGCATTGAAAATATCGTCGTTATCGGCACACAAAGAGCCTATCGTGGTGAATTCACAGCGCTAGAAACCCCGCAAGCCGAACTAACCATTGATGCCCAGGTGCTAAGAGATGCCGGTGCGCTTGATCTCAACCAAGCTTTGGATCTTTCCAGCTCCGTTGCTCGCCAGAATAACTTCGGCGGCCTATGGAACAGTTTTGCTGTGCGTGGTTTTGTGGGTGATGAGAACCTGCCAAGCAATTATTTGGTGAATGGTTTCAATGCGGGACGAGGCTTTGGTGGCGCTCGTGATTTATCAGGCATTGAATCTGTCGAGGTACTGAAAGGCCCCCGCGCAGCACTGTTTGGTCGTGGCGAACCTGGCGGAACAGTCAACCTAGTCACCAAGCGCCCTACTTTTGAAAAACAAGGCGAGATAAGAGTTTCAGCCGGTAGCTACAATAGCTATCGCAGCGATATCGATTGGACCTCACCACTTTCGGAAGATCTTGCGGTACGCATTGTTGGCTTTTATGAAGATGCGGAAAGTTTTCGAGATACCATCGAGACCAAAAAGCAGGGCTTAAGCCCGTCGATCATTTATCGTTTCAATGATGCAAGCCAAGTTGTTTATGAGCTTGAATACAGTCACCAGGAGATACCCTTTGATCGCGGCGTTATCGCTATAGATGGCAAGCTTGGGCAGATTCCGGAAAGTCGCTTTCTTGGCGAACCCGGTGACGGGCCAATGGAAGCTGACGTGCTTGGCCATCAAATAGAGTTCCAACATGACTTTAACGATAATTGGAGCGCTTTAGTCGGTTTTAACTATCGCGATACTTCACTGGAAGGATTCGCCACCGAAAACGGCTTCGGGGCGCCCGATGAAAATGGCGATTTCGGTCGCTTCCGCCGCTATCGCGATTATGATGCAACATACCAAGTATTTCGCGCTGAAATCAGCGGCAGCCTACAAACTGGCGGGCTAGAACACCGTATTATCATGGGTGTTGATGCCGATGAATTTGAAAACGACCAGTTCTTCCTGCGTATTCGCAACCGCCAATCTGATCAATCCATCAATGTTTTTAACCCAGTCTATGGCGCCTATGAGCTGCCGCAGCCTCTGCCAAATACTGATCGCGTGGAAACCCAGGAATCTCTAGGTTTTTACATACAAGATCAGATCAGCTTAAGCGATAAACTGGATATTCGCTTAGGGGCACGCTTTGACGACTACGAGCAAACATTACACAATCGTCGATCGAACAGCCGCTCAAGCTACTCGGAAACTCAAGTGAGTCCGCAATTTGGCATTGTGTACAAAGCGACTGAAAACCTATCCCTTTATGCCGCTTATGGCGAGAACTTTCGCCCACTCTCAGGCGCTACAGACGACAATAATTTAGAGCCCAACCAATCAACATCCACTGAAGTAGGTGTAAACTTCACTATAAACAACGGCGCCCTTGAAGGTACTGTTGCGTTTTTTGATGTAGAACAATCTAACATTTCCACCGTAGATGCCGACTTCAATGCTACCGCTATCGGCAAAGCTGGCAGCCAAGGTGTAGAGTTCGATCTACACGGCTATATTAACGATAGTCTAAGCCTGTGGCTCTCTTACGCCTATGTAGATGCCGAAACAGAAAACGCCTTTAACGATCCAAACTTTGGTACCGAGGTGCCTGCAGGCGCTGATTTATTGAACATTCCCGAGCAACAACTAAGTCTACGCTTTGTTCAGAAAACCGAGTTGGCGGGCAAGCCATTGAGCCTAATCGGCGGCCTTCTGTATGTGGGTGAACGCAACGGATTCTTTAGCAAACAAGAATTTAAATTACCCAGTTATAGCACGGTACAAATCTCTGCCAACTATGAAGTTTCAGAGGCAATTGAGCTGCGCGCCGAAATTAATAATTTGTTTGACGAAGAGTATTACACCAACTCTTTTGCTGACGTTTGGGTTCAACCTGGCACACCTCGTAATGTACGTGTTGCCGCAGCATTCCGGTTTTAATCTTATGAAGTTAGAAGCCAACTCACTGTATATTGAACGCTCTGGTAAACAAGTATTGCAGGGCATAAGTTTTGCAGTCGATCAGGGGCAAGTATATGCCTTGCTAGGTGGTAATGGAGCGGGTAAGTCCACCACTCTACTTAGCTTTTTGGGCTTTCTTTTACCAGCAAACGGGCAAGCCCTGATTGACGGTAGCGAGGTCGGCGCCGATATCGGCGCCGCCCGTAAGAATATTGCGTACTTGCCAGAATCTGCATCACTGTATGAACATTTAAATGCCCATGAAAATATCGACTATTTTTTACAACTTGCCGGCAACACGGCCAGCCGAGAACACATTGATAGCGCGCTGGATCAAGTGGCATTAGCCCCAGAAGCCAGACCGAGAAAACTGAAAGATTACTCAAAAGGCATGCGCCAAAAAGTAGCAATCGCACTGGCGATATTGCGCGATACCGATATTTTGCTATTGGACGAGCCCACCTCGGGCCTCGATCCAAATGCGATTGACGAGTTTCACTATTTGGTTCGTCAGCTTGCTGACAAAGGTAAGACAATCCTAATGGTAACGCATGACGTATATGGCGCCTGCCAAGTGGCCGATAAGATTGGCTTGTTACACGGTGGCAGCCTAGTCGGCGAGTTTAGCGCTAACGATGGCGAAAGTATTGATACTGAAATCGTCCACAAGGCCTTCTCATCCAGCGCCACCTTAGCAGCTACTACATCTTCCTCTGTACCGGCGTAGAACCTATGAAACAAATATTACTCATTGCGGCCGGTGAGTGGCGGTATTGGCTTAGGTCAAGACTGGCTCTCGGCAGTGCCGTTATCTTTTTACTGCTGTTTACTGTGACCAGTGTACTCAGTAGCTTACACATTGAAGCCCAAAGCCACGCCCGAGGCGAGCATCAAACTGAGGCCGAAGACACCTTCTTAGCGCAACCTGACCGACATCCACATCGCATGGTGCACTATGGCCATTATCTGTTCCGTACTGCCGCCCCGCTCGCAAGTTTTGATCCGGGGCTAGATATGGTAACGGGCCAATCCATATTTCTTGAAGGGCACCGGCAGAACACGGTGATGTTTGCCGAATCGGCCGCCAGCGCTGATTTTGGTGGCCTCTCTTGGTTAAGCCCAGCCTTAGTTTATCAACTGTTTGCGCCCCTAATTATTATTTTGTTGGGTTATGGTTCTATTGCTCGTGAGCGCGAAGCTTCGGTACTTGCACCGCTAATGGCATTGGGAGTGAGTGGGCAGCAACTTGTTGCAGGTAAAGCACTAGCCCTACTCTCTTTTGTTTTGCTGCTGCTATGTCCGCTACTATTGAGCAGCTCGGTAGCGCTAAGCAAAGGTGAAAGCCTAAATGCTTTGCTGCTACTGACTGGATTCTATTTTATCTACCTAAGTTTATGGCTGGTTTTAACACTGCTTGCCTCTACCATTTTTATAAAACGTGCAAACGTATTACTAACACTTTTTGGGCTCTGGCTAGGTTTGAATTTAGTCTTGCCGTCACTGGCTGTTAACGCTATCAGCGGCACGGCGCCAACGGCTGGAAAGATAGAAAGCGATCTCACCATGCTGGCCGATTTACGCAAATTAGGCGACGGTCACAATGCCAATGATCCAGCCTTCACCAAGCTAAAAGCCGATTTGCTCGCAAAACATGGCGTAGAGAACGTAGCAGATCTACCGGTTAACTTTCGCGGCATAGTGGCCATGTATTCTGAGAAGAAACTAAGTCAAGTGCTGAATGAATATGCCAACAACCGCATGACCGCCGAGTTGCAGCAAGAACAAAACCTACAGCGCTATGGCTGGTTTAGCCCTGCCCTAGCCATCGCAGCGGCTTCAAGAGCCATCGCCGGTACTGATTTAAACCACTATCACCTGTTCCAAACACAAGCCGAAGAGGTGCGCTTTAATTTTGTGCAAGGTTTGAATCGTGCCCATGCCGAAGTGCTTTCATACCAAAATGATATTAATCGCAATGCCGATGCCGCGGCTTGGGCAAAGGCTAGGGTAGATGCCAGCAACTGGCAAGTATTGGAAGCCTATAAGTTTCAAACGGCAGCACTTTTAGAACGCTACAGCAACGCCTACCCAGCACTGCAAATGTTACTAATTTGGCTGATGCTTGTTACAGGCATTTTATTTTGGCGGGGCGGAAGTATAAAACCATGAGTATCGTCAACGCACTACAACGTGAAATTAAATTTATCAGTAAAGACCGTAGCATCTGGTTTTGGATGGCCATCGTAATTGGCCTATCAGCCTTATCGCTGGGCTTTGGTTTGGCTGAAGTCAATCATCAGCAGGCTACTATTGAAAAGCTGCTTATTGTTGATCAGGAAGATCGTAACGCACACCTTGAAAAACAAAAAAGCTGGGGCGGTGCAGCCTACTATAGCTTTCATTTAAGCTATGATGCCCCCTCGAATTTTGCCTATGCCGCGCTAGGTTTAAGGGATGTACAAGCTTGGAAGCATCGTATCAGAATGTTAGCCCTTGAGGGCCAAATCTATGAGCGAGATGTAGGCAACCCCAGTTTTGCACTCGTAGGTCGGTTCGATTTTGCTTTCCTTAGCGCTTTTATTATCCCGCTAATTTTAATCATACTGTTATACGATTTGAGAAGCAGCGAGCGAAGTGCAGGCCGCTATAACTTATTGGAAGCAACCGCAGCCCAAGCCAATAATTTGTGGCTATTGCGAGCAAGCTTACGTGGCGGGATGCTATATTTGTGTTTAGTTACGCCCCTAGTGTGTACGGCGATCATCGCGGGCACATCATTTGGCACACTTATATTCGCTTGCCTATTTCTGTTAGCTTACATTCTATTTTGGATGCTGCTCTGCCTTGTCGTTTCAGCCTGGCAAAAACCCGATGCCGTTCTGTTAACCGCCCTACTTAGCATTTGGATTAGCACCGCCGTTATCATACCGGCCGGTGCCCGCTTAGCCATCGATAAAGCAGTAGCGCTACCGGCAGGCTCAGATATCCTATTGCTACAACGTGAGGCCGTTAACGACGCCTGGGACCTGCCAAGGGAAACCACTATGCAAACCTTTTATGAAAAGTATCCAGAATGGGCTGAGTATCAAGCGGTAGAACAGCCCTTCGAGTGGCAGTGGTACTACGCCTTCCAACAAGTGGGCGATCAAAAGGCCGAAGCGCTTTCCAAAGCCTACCGAGACGGCCGCCTAAAACGCGATAAGCTCGCCAACTGGGCAGCACTACTGGCCCCACCGGCACTACTGGAAAGAGCATTGCAAAAACTGGCCAACACCGATATTAAAGCCAGCATTCGTTATGAAGATAGCGTACGGGATTATCACGCCGAACTAAGGGCTTTTTATTATCCAAAGTTCTTTGAGAATCAGACTTTTGATAAGGCTTTGTTGGAGGGGTTGCCTGAGTATAAGGCGGCTAAATGATAAAAATGCGGCTGACCAATGGAAGGTGAGCCGCTCTTTTTAGCTCTAGTGCAAATAAGCATAGCTAGATAACTGTTCACTTCGAATGACTTCACCTTAGGACCGTTAATTCTAAAATAGCTCGAAACCTCCTTACTTTCCTCCACTGCTCTATTTGTGATGTAATACAACTTAATCAACAAGGAGCGTTAGATGCGACACATAGTTCTTAGCAGCCTCACCCTTTCGACACTTTTTGCTTTATTCACACCTCTCCAAACGAGCGCCCAGGAAATCGCCTCTTACAGGCTTGATAAAGCCGAGATTATCGAGCAAGCCCAACCAAGGTACCCAAAGCTGGAGCTAGGCCGAGGCCTAGAGGGCTGGGTGGTTTATAGCGTGATTGTTGATGAAAAAGGTAACGTTATAGAACCGATTTTGATTGATTCATCTGGGCGCCGTAACTTCGAAAAAAATGGCAAGAGAGCCATTAAGAGGATGAAGTACAAACCAGCAATGCTGAACGGAGAACCTATTCAGAGCAGCGACAACAAAGTTAGGATTGAATTCAATATCCTTAGTAAAACCCTAAGAGCACACAAGGCTTTTATCGATCGCTATCGTGAAATACGCAGCGAAATCATGGAAGGCAAGTTAAACAATACCCTCCAATCTATAGAAAACTTACAGCCTCAAGCTAGAAACCGATATGAAATGGCATGGTTGGATCTATTAAAATCTAGCTACTACCAAAAAATGGACAATAAAATCGAATATCTTAAAGCGCTTAAACGAGCAGTCGGCTATGGCAATAGAAACCTGCCAGCAGATGTTTTCGCTGGGGGCCTAATCAGTTTATACAACGCACAAATCAGCAACAGTCTTATAGCTGATGCGATCGAGACTGCTGACCGGGCAAAGGAATTTTTGGAGGAAATGCCAAGGCTTTCCTCTATTCAAGATCATAGAGCCTCGCTTGAGGCCGCTCTCGCTTCACACCCGCTACTATCCACCAAAGGTCTTATCAAAGATGCTGAAACGCCATGGCGACACAAGCTATACCGTAAGACAATAGCTATTGAAGCAAATAGCGGCAAACTTAATAAAGTTGAATTTCGCTGTGCAAATAAGATTCGTAGCTTTGAGATCAAGCAGGAATACAGTAGCTATAAAATCCCATCTAGCTGGGAAGGCTGTACAGCCTTTGTTTACGGTGAGAATGGAAGTCATCTTACTTTCTTAGAGCAGTCCTAATTTAGGCAGAAATCAACACCTTGGTGCCATCGGCAATACCGGCACTGGTGGCCGTTTTCAAAAGGGTACGTCGATTGTTGTTTTTTTTATGGATTTCTCTATGCCGTTGATAGCTTGTATTTGGCAATCAAGCGGGCCTTTGTTGTTGAGTTCTGGCAGGCTTTGTAAGCGGGCGCGAAAAGAGCTGCCAGCTTTTAAGGTGTCTGGTTGATGGAAATGGAAGATATGGCGTGAACGGGGCTTGGAATCACGGTTATCACAGAAGCGGATTTCGATATTGGTGGTTTCGTATTGGAACGACCTTTACTGACGGTGACTTCTCTTACTGCTACGCCTAGGGCTGCGTGTAGGTTGATGCGTTTGAGATCTTGTACCTACCAACCGGCTGCCTCAAGTTTGGCATCGATTCCTAAGCGGGTTTGAGCTCCGCCTTTACCGGTAAGCGGCGGCGTCATCATTATCCCCTAAAACACTGTTCACGATGATACGCCATGAAATACTGATTACAGTCATTCAGCTTAATACTCATGTCCGAGTGAACACCTAACACTTGTGTATTTTCTAATTGCCTAGAAAGACGAATTCTACCCGACTCCTCAAAAGTGATGTAACCAAGGTCAAAGACTTTATCGAGGTTGGGTAGAAGTAGGACCCCATTGTATCGGTTCAGCCGCTCCTCATTATTGGACTCTCTCCAAGGCTTAATATGCGAGGCAAGCAAAAAACGAACATCACGATAGCCTGTAACGGCACACCCCCGCCATTGATCTATCAACTGACTACGAAATTTACCCTGTCCGACACGAGTATTTACCAAGGTCGCCTTGTCTGTATTCGAGATTCCGTCACTACTTAAGATTTCTTCAATATCTTCTTGAACGGACTGATTGGTCTGGCTATCGAGATATTCAGCGTATTGACGAAGAGCTGCACTGTACATCCCATTCCCTTTGGTGTTCTTTTCTAAGAAAACAGGAAGCTGCTGAATAGGTTCGATAAGAGCATAAAACTGGGCGGGCTCTCTTATCTCACTTAAACTTTCTTTAATAATGTTGCCGTCTAATGCCCAATTACTGATCGAGCTTTGTATGGCTCCCGAATAATTCTTTGCGGTTTTTTCAGATTTACCGATGCTTACCAGCCATTGATGAAAACTTAATGTCTTAGAACTACCCTGCAAAACAACACCACCATCCATATGTACACTAGTGGCTTACCGTAAGCCTATATTTGCAAATTTGAAGCTAACACTGGCTATCAACTAAAAAGCTCTTTTATTTACTGAAGTCAGTAAATGCAATCCCTATGTGTAATACCCATTGCTCACTCAACAATAAACTATAATGCCAATTTGTAACTAAATCACTATTTTTACCGAGGCTGCCGTAAAACGGCTTTAACAACCGCTGCTAATTTTTAGGCACAAAAAAACCCCCGCAAGCTTTCACTTGCGGGGGTTTCAGATTTGGTGGGCCTAGCGGGATCGAACCGCTGACCTCAACACTGCCAGTGTTGCGCTCTCCCAGCTGAGCTATCGCAACCCCCTCGGGGTTTGCGGGCACTTACCAAATTGACACTAAAGCCATCGTGAATAGGTTAATATTGAATAAAGTGTAACATACCTGTGAACCCACATCTCACTGACTTGAAAGAACTTATTTGCACTTTCTCTTGACCAATGTCTTGCCACTTTACAGAAACTCGTCTCTCGCTAGAGTGACATTACAGAAGCTCAATTCGTAGGAATCAACCTTTCTCCTACTCGAACCCAAACACATCTTTGTTGTTAGCTTAGCAATAACTGTATATATAGACAGTTGTTATTGACTTACATCGCCACTCAAGTATCATCGCTGGGAATAAATACGGAAAAAACTTCTAATCGAGCGCCCAGTATGAATAACGTACAAAAATTAGAAAAGTTATATAATCTTGTCGGTGAAGACCAGCTATCAGAACTTCTCGATATAACAAACAAAACTCTTAAGAATTGGCTAAAAGAAGAAGTCATCCCCAAGGAAAGTACCGTATCCGCCAAATTTGATCAAATTTTAAACAGTATTGCCAACCCACCGAAATCAACCTCCTCAGAGTTTACCTTTATTGACTTATTTGCGGGCATTGGAGGTATTCGGCGGGGATTCGAGTCAATTGGCGGGCAGTGCATTTTTACTTCTGAATGGGATAAATATTCACAAAAAACATATCGAGCTAATTATCCTGACCACCACCCTGTAGTTGGTGATATTACAAAAGTAGATTCTGCACTAATACCTGATCACGATGTGTTACTTGCAGGGTTTCCCTGCCAGCCCTTTTCACTTGCGGGGGTATCTAAAAAAAACTCCCTTGGTCGCGCTCATGGGTTTGAGTGCAATACACAAGGAACTCTTTTCTTTGACGTGGAACGAATTATCGAAGCCAAACGTCCAAAAGCATTTTTACTTGAGAATGTAAAAAATCTTGCCAGTCATGATAAGGGAAAAACATTCAAAATAATAACACAGACACTTGAAAAAAAGCTTGGTTACAAAATATTCCACAAAGTTATTGATGCTAATGGCTTTGTACCTCAAAACCGACAGCGAATTTTTATCGTCGGCTTTCGTGATGACGTTCCTTTTACTTGGGATTCTTTCCTGCACCCCGGAAAGGGGGCTGTTACGATGAAGGATATTTTACACCCTGAAAATGGAAGAGAGGGCGAAGAACAACCTTACACTGAAGGAAGTAAGGCTTCAGTTAAAAAGGACTTTATTATTAGCACTAAGCTATGGACTTACTTAAAAAACTATAAGAAAAAACATGAAGAAAAAGGAAATGGGTTTGGTTTTGGTATGGTAACTGGTACTGATACATGTAGGACGCTATCAGCCCGTTATCACAAAGATGGTTCAGAAGTTCTCATTTCGAGAGGTAGGAATAAAAATCCCAGAAGGCTCACTCCACGCGAGTGCGCTCGATTAATGGGGTACCCAGATGCACTTAAGATACCAGTTTCTAACACTCAGGCGTACCGGCAATTTGGGAATTCAGTTGTAGTGCCTGTGATTGATGAAATAGCTCGAATAATGCGCCCCCACATAATAAAACTGGTTGAAGATGACCAAGGGAAAATCATCGAGCAGGAAGATCTATGGAAGATAGCCTAAGTAAATAGAATGCTCAACTAAGGTGTTATCTCAATGCAATAGCTTAGAGCTGATAGCTCTGATGGTCTAAAGTTGAAAAGTTGACACCGATACGTTTATTAAATGGATTGGTAAATACATGTCTGATTTCGGCAAATTAAACGACTACATTATCGGAGCTTCCGTTAAACGATTAAGTGCGGTTGAATGCAACACTAGCCGCTCTAATCAGCACGAGCTCAACGGCACCAAGAAAATGAAAAGTTACCTTGGTGAAAAATCTGAATATATTGCCAATTTTATTCGCCTCGATGATAATCAAGACAAGATTGAATCATTACCGGGAAAGGTTACTTGGTACGATGCGAGAGAGAACCATCCTACAAGATCTGAATACAGACTCTACTACCAAAGTAATCCGGCACTGGAATTAGCGTCAGCGGGCGATCCTTTAGCAGTAATACTAAGAAAAGACCTAACGATAATTTTTGTCTCGGCGCCCAAAGATTCCCAATCAGAGCTGGAGCTATTTGACCTGTTTGGCGAGCAAATATCGACAACGTTTAAAACTTTTGATTTCAGCGATAAACAAGAAGCGATAAGCGTCACAAAACGCTTTATTCTTGAAGAAATCGGAATTGAAGTTAAAGCAAACTTTGGCTCAAACTATCTGGACTTGATAACAGAAAGGTTCGGAGGGCTTGTATTCCCAAAAACAAAAATATTTTCAGCATTAGCACGTGAGATCGCAGGCAGCCTCACTGACTTTGACACAGTTGACAATGCCATTATTGGGTGGTGGGAGACTGAAGAGGCTATGTTTCGTCAACTTGAAGGAGAGATCATTGAGAGAAAACTAATGGAAGGTTTTAGCAATTCAGATGACTTTTTAGCCTTCTCCCAGACAATTCGACAACGTAGAAATTCAAGAGCAGGAAATGCACTTGAAAATCATTTGGCGCACCTATTTAGTGAAAAGGATATACACCACTCATGGGAACCAAAGACCGAAAACAACAAAAAACCAGATTTCCTTTTCCCTTCTATAGATAACTACCTTGATCCAAACTTCCCCGATGATAATTTAACAATGCTTGGGGTAAAAACAACATGCAAAGACCGTTGGCGCCAAGTTTTAACTGAGGCAGATAGAATAACTGAAAAGCACCTTTTCACTTTACAACCCAAGATATCTATCAACCAAACTTACGAAATGATGAGTGCTAAATTACAACTTGTAATCCCCAAATCGATTCATTCAACATACACCGAAGAGCAAAGACGTTGGATTTGGGATTTCGAGAAGTTTGTAGAGCACGTTTCCACTTTACAAACTGGTAGCTAGAGAGCTAAATACTGCGTGCATAGATGTACCATTCGATATTTGATTTAAATGAGATTCACTTATTGTTTCTTGAAAGCGCAGATAACTATCCCGCCCGCTATCAATTCCATCAGTAAAGGAAAAGCCCTTAAGATCCTTAGGTAAGACATACCCTCCCTTAATCAATTGTGGCGTTAGAAATATCCACTTGTCTAAATCCATCATACTGCTTGAGCGGCTCTTTCCACTAAAGTCCCCGAAATCAACTTCATGATCCCAGACTATGAAATAGTAAGGAATAGCATTACGAAAACACCACCTAACAAACAACGAGTGGGGGCGTATATCCAACCCATAAGACGGCATATTGCTTTGCCGGACAGCGCCATATTTTTCCATAATTTCGACGACTTCCTTAAACTCTGGTTTATCAAGAAGTTTCAAATCATTCGAAAACTGCCTTTCTATTTCAATAAGGGTCTCAGGGGTATTTTCTGGACCTATAAAGTTCCCCTTTGAAGGACGCTTCCTTTTATATTCAATGACGACTACTTTTCCACCAATTCTAACTATTGCATCTAAGTCTACAGGAAAACATCGAAACCACTTGTAAAACAGCTCATAAATAAATCTACGCCCCAACAAGAATTCCTGTTTTTCAAACGAATCCAATACACTATATAACAACTCAATGTACTTTTTCGGGCTTTTAGGATTTGTAGGCGGATAAGCCTCCCCTAATTCGCAGACTGGTTCATTTAGTAATGTCAATATTTGGGCAAAAAAGCTATCCGCTTCCTCTGGGTAATTATCATCAAAAACCACCTGACCATCAGAGTCCAAACCACATACTAGCTTTGCTTTCCAAGGTTTATTATGCTCACCCAAAATTAGTACAACACGATTTCGCTTATCTTCAAGCAAGGTTTCAATGAAAATCTTATCTGTTTCGTTAAAGGGAAAAGAAACTCCGCCTAACGCCACCTTAAAAAAAAGATAATTTTCCTTAATTTCTCTAGCTTTCGCCCTTTCTGATACAGCAAAGTTCGTGTAATACCAGTTAAAAGCACATCCAGCTTTAGAAAAAAATCGCTCAACTTCTTTATAAAAGTGATGCTCAGTAAAAAAGGCATCTATTCTCTTGTTCGCCTCGTACCGCTGAATAAACCGACAAAATTCTTCTTCACCAATCATACTACCTTGATCCTTAACTAGCTTTTCTCACTAAAACTGTAAAACCAATTTCATATAAATATCCCACGTTATGGGGGTGCTGTGACAATAGACTTGATTTCCGAACTCAAACTATTAAGAATATTCTCCCTATTTCGATGATGCATTTGATGGTAAAAAGAATTAAATCTAATACAAAATATTGCTGTAATATTCCTGCAAATCCTCACATATATCTCAGCAGAGCTACCAGACTTCTCTTTCTCATAAGCTGGCAAATCAGATAGAGAGGTAAGATGCTCCATATTATGTACCGAGGCTGTATGAGCATCCTCACAAAGGGTTTTGTAATCAGAATGTAGTGATTCATAACATTTTCTAATGTTACCCTCTTTTCTAAAAACCTCTTGTTTCGAGGCGCGCTCAAAGAGTTGATGAACATTCTTCTCCAATAGCTGGCTTTTATCCTCAAATGCACTTATAGCTCTGACAAAATTTTCGATTGAAACTCTAAGCATCACTCTTGAAGCCTTATAGTTTCCATTCATCCAGTTAAATAATGAAGTCCCGGAATCAGAAACAACTTCCGCCAACCTCAGAATAATATCTTCACTGCTAGATGGCTCTAAAGAGGCAAATCCCTCTTTCCTATGCAATAATTCAGCATTCCAAGTTATCAACGAAAAGTAGCACTTGTGCATTCTCTTTAGAGAAGCAATATAGTCACTATTATCTAAATTTTGCTCAATACTGTATTTTCCAACGTATCCCTGAATTCTTTCAAAGTCCTTTTTGCATTCTCTTGTCATATTACTGCGCCAGCTTCCTTATTGTTTCATTCCAAGAAAACCCCGTTGCTTTGCGCTCCGCAGCAAATCGACTAATTTTTTCTGAACTCCCAGTAGCAACAGATAATGCGCTAACCATATCTTCTAACTTAGAATCGTCTAGGTCGTTACACTCACAAACCACCATTCCTATCAGCTCGTATTTAGAGCGTTTTTCAACCCTTTTCATTTCCAAACCTAAAACATCTTTAGCAAATGAAGCTATATCTTCATTTTTTGGAAATAGTTCTTTGTCTTGAAATAGTCTCGGCAAAACACCAATCAAATAATGGATATTCGGATTAGGGGAAGCATATTTATTAGCAACATTTTCTGCTGAACTAGCGGGTGATAACTGCTGCCTTAGTATACTTGGTATGTCGCTTAGCTTTAAATTTCGCTTCGAGTCTAATAGCCATGAAAGCTCTTCAATAAAGTCAATTGCATGCTTAACTTTAGTTTCATCTGACAAGGATTTACTTTTCACTTTCTTTGACTCACTCATCATCTTCAACCCTATTTGTAAACTCTGTTGTAATCGCGGTAATAGCTCTTTTTGCGTCGTTATTATCGCTAGAAAGAATATGGGTTTGCTCCAACTGCCCCTGAGCAATGCCAGTGCGTTTAGGAAGCGAAACCTGATATAAGTATTTACACCAATACTTATCTCTTTCAAGATTCTCTTTCGCACGTCGAAATACTAACGTATTCGATTCTGTAACAGTTAAGATTAAACCGGCACAACATAGATTCAAGTCAAAGTTGTCCTTCTTTTCTTCAATGATACTCCTAAGCAAATCTATTCCTGTCAAAGATATAGGATCTGCCCTTACCGGAATTAGATAGAAATCCGAGGCAATCAAAGCACTTGTCATCCAAACCGAAGGAGTTGGCGGAGTATCGATCACTACATAGTCATAATCATCGCAAACTGTCTGCAAGTAATTCTTTAACCTGTTTTCCCTACCATCTCCGGGAGCCATCTCTAATCTATATAGTTCAAGGTTCCCCGGAAGAAGGTCAAAGTTGTTCTTTATGTTAACAACCTCAATGTCTTCTAGCTTTTTGGGTTTGGACTGAGATGAATCAGCAACAGTACTCGGAATTACTCTTTGAGATCGGTCGAATATCTTCAGAATAGTATCTCCATCGTCCTTTACATGCGATATGTACTGATCCGGTGGCATTAGGCATTGCGTGGCATTGAACTGCGGGTCAACATCTATCAGAAGTACACTTTTCCCATGTCGGGTCGCTAAACAGTCAGCGATATTAATCGCCATTGTCGTTTTCGCAACGCCGCCTTTCATATTTATTAAACTAACAACCTTCAAGTGATTATCTCCATATAGTCTCAGGAACGTATCAATAAGATAGTAATGTATTCTATCCTTAAAATTTTCTGAATCCAGTCGCCGTGGAGCAACTGAAGCCTTCTCGTTAAATAATTAGGAAACTAACCATTTAACGGATTCTTAAACACCACTCTACAAGGGTTCGAGGATCCGTATAGCCGGACGACGATAATAGAAAACAGCACACATAACCATTATTGTATATGCATCAGCCTAATTTAACCCTTATGATAAGTGTTATACTATGCCCTCAACCTTACTAACCCTCGCCCCTCTTCCAGTCAGACACGAGAAATAGGTTTCATCTCAGCCTTAAAAGCTAATTTTTATGTGCCCCTAACGATCACTGGTCACATTATCAGGCTTTCATAAAAGGTGCCATTAACTAAGCTCGCTATAGATTGTAGAGATCTAACTCGCGCTTTGAGCACGTTTAAACTCCTAATACCGGTGGGTATTAGCTCAAAAATAGAATCTAAGGCATCCCCGTAAAAAAGCAACCCATTAAAACAATGATAGGTATCAACTGAACTATGCTACATCCATCCGCCCGCACATCAGTAATACAGCCTTCAGATACTACCCAATACGCTCAATAGTCAGGCAAATCTTTGCCTATTTACCAACAACCTCTAATATAGTATATTGAAATATTGATTCGATTAAGTACCGTATTATTACTCAAAAATGATGAACATTGGATTATTTGAACATTGTTCAAATATATTTTTTATTCTTCATTGCGTAATCAGGGCTCCAGCCCGATACACTTAATCATCTCAATTCTTAATCAAACAATCAGCTAAGCTGGTTTAGAATTTCTCAGAATACGTTTGATTATGTGGGCTTATTCTCCCAATAAAAACAACTATAAAAATAGGATAATATGAATTTTTTCCCTAAGAGCAGTTTGCTCCATATCAATTATTCAAGCCGATTTGATTAACAGATCTAAGCTGAAAACCTACTGATCAGGCTTATCCCAACCTGTGTTTTTTTCAAAGAATGTTATCTCCGGATATGGAGTGGCTGACGGCTACCCCTTTCATTCATTTTGACCGTTTACAGCGAGTAATCGCCGCCCAACGAGAAAACCTGCATGGACCGCAGCCTTGATCTGACAGGAGGCACCCTGATTAAACAAATGCAAACCGCCAATAATAAATAAAAAAGGCTTAAACAATGGCTATTTCAATCCCCAAATTAGGGTCGCCCCCCTATCTTTACCGCAATTCAGATACTGGAACCGGTAAAACAACACAAGCATATATCGATATTAAAAATAACTTGATTCATATTAATCAAGTCATTGTTTGTACAAAAATCTCACTATTACAGCAATGGAAAGAAGGCTTGATCAAAGCTGGAGTCAATGAAGGAATGATCACATTAATTGCCGGTGACGGCAGTAATAAGCCTGTTGTATCCAGAATTGAAAAATGGTTTGAAACTAACGCTAAAAGCTATGAAGGTAGCTTTGGCAACGTGCTATTAGTGACATTCGCTGGCATTACAAGTTTACAAAACCTCGAACGAAACCAAAAATATTGCTGCGATATTCTTTTTGACGAAATTCCTGATGTCATTCGTAGCCATGCTGTAAAAATGAATCCTTACGGAAATCAAATAAAAGACATGTTTCAACTTGGTCCTAAAATTCAGGATGTCATTACGACGGAAACAGTGCGAGATGAAAGCCGAGAGCCAATTTTAGATGCAAGAGGAAGTCCCAAAAGAAGGGAAATTAAAGATTCTGTTCACATCTTAAAACTCAAGAATCCGTCTGAGTTCCGCAGAAATTTCAACAAGTTAAAACATAACTATGAAGATGGTATGAGGGATTTTCTACAGTCCTTTGCCAATCCTTTCTATGTTCACTTTATTAAGCGAAGCGTCTTCGAGCAATCCGGTGAAATGTACGAAAAGTTAGGCGATGACAGCCAAGGGAATACAGTGGTGTTGTCGGCACTTAAAAGAAAGCTATTTGTAGGTTGGCACAGTTGCGCCATCATGAGTGCGGATTGGAACTACTCGATCACAGGAGCTTGGCTAACTAGAGCACTGAAGTTACCGTTTCGTGAAGACAGGTCGGCGAGAAAGAAACTGGAAAATAGAGGGCGTCACAGCTCAGACCTAATAAACCGAATCAAATTTGTTTACGTTAGAGACCCTGAGAAACACCCGGGAGTTAATTCGAAGCGGTATCTGGGTGATTATGGTGAGCGAGTTGATAATGAGCTTATGAAGCTATTGGAGGAAGTGAATAGCCCTGAGTTTCTATTATGTACAAATAACAACCGGAAAAGTAACAGGCAGATAATCGATCTACCAAACTGCGTTCTCGTTAGCCCTCGGGATGAAGGTAGCAATGGCTATATGGGCATCAACACCTTTATTGCCGATGTCGCACTTAATCTACCCCCAGAAATTGCTGCCCTATACAACGCCTTAGGTATACCTGAGGAGCTTCAATATCAAGCAATAACCCTGAACACTCTGTACCAAATAGCAAGTAGAACTAGCTTGAGGGATCGCAGCAACAATGACGAAGTAACTATTGTTGTGATGGATCGGAAAGCTGCAATCTATTTAGCGCAGAGGTTTACTTCTGGGCGTGGAGGTGTAGCCCAAATAAGGCACATAAGTGAAATTTCTTTCAGTGAAATAGAAGTGCCTCCCATTGAATCTCCAGAATCACTTGCTTTGCAAGTGAGTGACGAGTTCCTCGCCACGCGCTCAAGTGGAAATTGCACCGATAAGCCCGCACTAAGTAGCTTATTAGTACAGGGAAATGGTGCAAATATGTATTTCCCCGCCACAGGCGAAGGGAAGGCGAAGCCTGACCTTAATGATATTGCCGCAACAAATTCAGCACTTTCAGGTATTACCCTACAGGCGTCAGTGAGCCAAAGATACCCAAGTTACGAACCTTGTGAGCTGAAGGAACTAGAGGGGTTTCTATCTAACTGTTCAGAAAGAGTTGTGGCAGATAGAGATGCCGAATTAGGAAAGATCTACCCATGCATCTTTGCTAAGTACGCCCCTGAAATAGGTAGAGGCGCTCGGAGTAAGTCCAATTTTATGTGTGCAAACTTGGTCATCTTGGATTTTGATGGGGGCAAGAGTAAAGGCGTTTTGACACCGGAGGCGGCGATTGAAATATTCAACCCTAGCCGACAGAATAAGAAGCGAGGCATAGCGAAACATTCTTTTATTATTCATTCTACATTCAATTGCAGCCATAGCTCCCCCAACCGCTTCCGCATGATATTCTTTCTTAGAAACCCTGCTCGCACGCCAGAGGATTATGAAGCTGTTGTGCGATATCTAACCGCTAAAATAAAAGGCGCTGGATATAGCCTAGGAGGTTGTGGGCTCGATAAGTCGAGCTACAACTGTGTGCAGGCTTATTGGCTTCCGTGCGTCAACAGCCTGTATCCAGATAGCGCTTTCTATAAGGCTGTCAACCTAGGAAAATCTCGCGATGTTTATGAACGTTACGGTATTGATGCGACAAAATGCTTAGATGACTTCCCTCCTGTAATTGAAAATAAGCCCGTACACATTAAAGCATCAACTGTAGCCGTTAGAGCTGATTTTGACTTGGATAATGAGATTGCCACCTATCGAGCCCTGACCGATGGCAGGCGTTTAGGCTTACTTCGCCTCGCTAAAAGCTGCGCATTTCAGGGAAGAATGAGTCCACCTGCTATCGAACATGTGCTCACTTCTGTTGTTGATATCAATTGCGCCGAAATGCAAAAACGCATTTCTGACACCATGCAGCAACTAGAAAATGATGTTGTTAGCTGGGGAAATGAAGCCGCCTAAAAATTGAAAAATACAGGCATTTCTAGTATTATTCAGGGCTGTCTCTTGGGCAGCCCCTGCTCATCGGTGCAGCGCAAATTAAAGAGATATTTAATCAATGCCAGATGACTTAATCAGTTCTTGCTCGCCAGACTCGCTAACTGCATTATTCCATGAAATATATGCATATTTTAATGAATGCATACCCACTGACTGCACCTTTGCAGTTGAAATTGATTACCAGCATTATACTCTGTCAATTAATATCATTAGACACAGTGGCGTCTCCAGAGCAAGGTTAATTCGCGCCTTTGTAAATTGCTGGTTAAACTACCTAGAGCCACCTTTAACATCTCAAAAATTCTTTGTTTTTCATCCCTATCAGGGTGAGAAATTAGTAGCCCTATTCTTTCGACTTTCAAACTGTAGTAATCGCTACACTTTAATCTTAAAAGTGTAGCTGCGTACTGGATGACCTAGAGCCTAAAAAGGTGATGGGATTAAGCTGATTTATAAAATCCACCAGCAAGAGGCGTGAAACATGTCAGATAACGATGGTTTTGAATATAGCTTGGTTGCTATAGATTCATATAACTGGTGCGATAGCGAACCTGAGCACCTTCCGGGGTATCACGACTCATATGAGAAAGCGGAAAAAGCTTCTGTAAACTATTCAGATCACTTTACGAGCATTAAAATTGTTAAGTCAGATAAAGTAAACCCTTCATTAGTACATGCAAAGGTTGAAGAGGTTTACGAACAACTACTATCTTCAAAGAATTCAATATTGATTATCGGGGGGTTCCATAAAGGGGAATCAAGATCTCAAAGCTATAATCGCTGCGAAATTGCACTGAACCATCTTTTCGCAAATTACAACTTTGAACTTCGTTATCTATCGGGAATCAAAACTAGTCACACATCAGGGTGCGACACTAGTCATGATCAATTCGCAGTATTGATTATCTACGGTGGAATCAATAGCAACCCACTTAACGAACTTCTGAGGTCGCCTAACGAAGACGGGATACATACCGAAGCTGACATATGCATCTGGGAGGGAGGAGTTTTTAATGTTCTTGGAACAGGAGGGAAGCCAACAGGATTGGTTTCTGAGGCGGTTCTGTCAGATAGCATTTTGACTTTAAATTTTGGAAAATTCAGCCTCACAATTGACACCGCTTACACCAATAATTAGCTACAAATGGCTCCCGGGGATTTGGAATAGGCATGCCAGCGCGTATTGATAGCGCACTTGATCACATGCACCCATTAATTCTAATGAGCAGGTAGCCGAGTGCGAGTATTCACATCCTTCCCTTTTGCTGATTACTTCAACACCGTCATTCCCAATCAAGAGTCAACTGATCACTCAGACAGAATCGACTCAGATACACCAAATCCGTATAAATTAAGTCACATTAGTATTTTAAATGGCGGATGTGATGAACTAACAGCTTGCCAGCATCTGTTTCAATCAATATATGGCTATCAATACCGAATAGATTCGCGCCATCTTATTTGTGATGACATGAGCTCTAGGCTTGCCTCAGGTGTCGCTGTGCTGTTTCTGAAAGGAGCTGACTCTATTGCAAGTGGGATACTTGAGGAGTTTACTGCGTACAACAGATATCCATATGTAATGATCGAACCGAGCATGCTTGATGTATTGCACTTTGCGGATTCTGTTACACTTGATTTCGGTCTTGAATCTACAGCGATCGCTGATGCAAAGGTGCTGTTCACCACAAATGGCAGTACTTATGTTGGTTTAGAGTTCGGAAATATTGGGGACTGAAGGCACAGATATAGGGCGCTTAGAACAATGCGCCCAACCGCTTAAGTTGATTAAAATTGCTGTAAGTATTGCTGGTAAGCACTGAGTACAAACCAAGAGATACCCAGAATACCGATTAGAGTGGCTTTCAACCCCCTCTTGGAAACCGCAACAGGGTGGTCTTTAGCATTTTTAATAAGCTTGCTACGGAAAATCAGGTAAAGCGGGAAGGCGACTACCCAAAGCCCAAGGGAACACACCCCCCATGCGCCAGCAGATATATTTAAGAACCCACCTTCAGGGGTTTTGCCGATCTTATTTTTGGTCGCGTCTAGGTAAACCCAAACTGCGCACATAGTAGTTACTAATACCAAAAGCATTCCCCACCTCCTCTATTGACAAGCTTCAAAGGCTGAAAGTAGAGGAGCAAGTATTTTCATAGTTTGCTCTTCACTCAACTCAGGGTTTGGCTCGGTAAGGTTGCCTGTTCCATTGGTCAACGTTAGAAAATCAGCATGGTGCTGTTCAGACCAGTTTTGAATGTAAAGGTAAGAGGCTATACATGCTTGCCTAGCTTGTGTTTCTGGTTGTTGAATCATCAGTTCAGCTAAATCTTCTCCACCTTCGCTAAGCGCCAAGGCTTCAATCAGCAGCTTAGCGGTTTTGCCACTAGCTTCAGCTCCACGGTCAGCTGCACACCCCGTTGCAGAAATTGCAGTAATTAGCATGCAAACTTTTGTACATTGTTTAAGCAATCGCACAGAAAAACTCCCTATCTCAATAAAGTAACGAATAGTATTCGAAAATAGCAGACTATTAATTACATGTACAGAGTAGTCTGTGGATATAGTAGTCTACATTTGGGGAAATGGTCGGATTCTCATGTTAAGAGGTATTTCGACTTGCCAGATCAAGATTCTCAAGCCAAATACAAGCCTTGCAGCCCTGAACTTCTGGCTATCCTCGGCGATAATGTAAAGCGAATCCGAAAGGAAAGAGGGATGTCACAAGAAGCGCTGGCAGATGCAGCGGGGATGCATAGAACTTTTATTAGCTTGATCGAGCGACGCGGGCGGAATGTTACTTTAGGTGTTGTGGAGGCTTTGGCGAATGCACTAAAAGTTGAAGTGCCTGATTTGCTGTCATAGCTGCATTTCAACAAGCGTACTTTCAATTAAACGAGTAATATTGAAAGTATTAGAATTGAGTTATCATAGAGTCTCCCCATGCAATGCATAGGGAGCTCCATTCATTTAAATCAAGCTACTTCTTTTTGCAGACTTAGTTGCGAAAAGTATCTGTTCTCACAATAGAAGTCCGTCATGCTGGTTCTTGATAGACGGGTGTTTCTTCCAAATAACCTAAATCAAAGTAGCTTTCGGCTTCTTCCAAGGTAACGTCTGGTACGATCTCTTCTTGGAGTAACATGTCATCGTCTATGCACGACCACATAGCTTCTATTTCTTCGTCATTGTAGTTTTGTTCAATATTCATAATAGGGATTTTCTTGATTGTGTTTTAAAATTCTGCAATCTGCAGCAGTCCTAAAATTTAGTGCTTAAGGACAATGGTTTATCAAAAAATCCCTAGTTCTTTCCTTCCAGTACATGTAGTGCGGATGCCCCATTTGATTTTGCATATAAAGATTCCCTGCAAAAAAATCAATCATCAAACAAGAAAAACCTGCACTTCGATCAACGTGGGAGTATTCACAAAGACTATCAAATACATCTAAGGTCTTTGCCGACGTTTCTAGCATAAACCTCTTAGGCTTAATTATTTCCATGATTACTCTCCCCCCGCGGATACTTGCCTTTTGAAAGAAGGCAAAGCAAAAAACGGAAATGGTAAAAATTCCATTATCCTAATAGAGTTTAATAGCTTGTGATTTGACCCTACGGTCAGAACAGGTCCGCGCTCCGTTTCCACACAGTGAGTGCAAGAAGTTAGGAACTGAATCTGAAAAAGAATTGCATCTAGCGCGAGCGCTTTTGAACTTTCAATATTCGCCATTGGAAATACTCCTTTTTATAATTTTTATATGGCTTATGGTATTTAAATGCCTCTATATGACATCTAAGTTTCGAATAATACACATAGCGACATTCAAGTCAACAAAGTTCTCTTTTTAAATCAAAAACTTAGTAGTTGAGTTATGTTCAACTACTATTTTCGTTCAAAATATATACTGACAGTACTGAACTCTACCTGCATCTTAGTATCTACAAAAACCTCCGTATAGCATCAAAATCTACTGAGCTGTATTCAATCAACTCGATAATTTTATATCGTGCTTTGATCTCTGTTAACTTCGTATATCGCTGTGTTGTTTCACTCCCGTCATTTGGGCGATGCCCAACAATATGAGCAATTTTGTGCTGAGGAATGTCGTATTCATTCATCATTTTGGTAATAAACGTATGTCGAAAAGAGTGAAAGTTTTTGCTCTCTCCTATCCCCTGCCCTACATTACAGTTATTTGAGTTACGGTAAGTTTCATTGAACCACCTTGAAAAACTCTGACCATATCCATCCCTCTTAAACTTCAGATCCGTAAATAGTCGCTCAGTAGTTGTGCTTTCCACAAAATTAATAAAACCTAGCTCAATTAATTGTGGATGGATTGGCACCATCCGGGCATGTGAAGGCTTCTTGAGGTGCTTCTCGTCACCATTTTCATTAATATCCAATACCCAAATACCGGTTTCCTGTTCCCGATAAACATCAGTCTTGTATAGCTGGCACAGTTCGTTTTGCCTCGCCCCTGTAAATAAAGCAAGCAGAGGAACAAAAAAGTGGCTTGGCTGTTTATGGTTGCCATTCAAATATTGGTCAGAGTTGAATAACTTCTTTAGATCGTCAGGGCTAAATGCGTCCCGCTGACTGATTGCGCGCTTCGGCTTTTTGATAACTCGCTGAAGGGGAAGCTTAAGATCAGCCTTCATCAATCCATTACGATAGCCCCAATCCAAAAAGGCAGACACCTTGTTTAAGTGCCCTGATAGAGTCTCAGCACTCAGCAGATGACTTTCAGGGATTTCCATGTCGAGCACTTCAGCCAAAGACAAAGAGCGGTATTCCTTTCGCTTTGTTCGATTGGCAGGCAGTTGGAGCAACTTGCCTTTGTAATCCAGCACATGCGAAGTATTCAAAGTGGCACAATCCCTATCACCCACTATTTGAATAAAGGTCTCTATCTTCAAGCCTAAGTTCCGCTCATTTGCATCAATGGCTTTGGGGTTCCAAGTTTTGCGTTTTTCTGCCAGATACTTCTTCAGGGCACTCGATAGGCAAAAGGAAGATTTTGTATTTAGTTGGATAGGCGTTTGGGCTACTGGCTTGCCCACCACAATCTCTTTGATTTGTGCCAACCCAATAGGAACTTGCTTTGAATGCTGTACCAGCGCCCGCACAGCATTTGAATAGTCTTCTGGCTGATTGCCATAGGCTTGGGAAATATCCTCCAACACTACAGCCCATCGTCGAGCCAATATCAACGCAGTGTTCCTATCCCTTGTAGCCAAGGATTTACGAACCAACGATGGGACTGTCGAGCAGACCTTGAATTGGCGAGGAACCCGGTATTGGAACTGGAAGATACCCAGTCTATTGTTCGTGAGGTAAGAAGGATTTCGAACTTTTGAATTTGCCATGTGTAACACACTTTGTATCACACTCTGGTCTTTAGAAACGAAAAAGCCCGCATATAGCGGGCTTTTTCGTTAATTTGGTGGAGCCTAGCGGGATCGAACCGCTGACCTCAACACTGCCAGTGTTGCGCTCTCCCAGCTGAGCTAAGGCCCCATACAGGTTTCTCATCTAGGCTAATCACGCCAATTAGAGAGGGATGGCTTTCGTTGAAAGCGGGGCGCATTCTATCACTGTGGCCGGTGCTGTCAACAACAATTGGTAAGTTTTTCAAGGATTTACTTGGGCTTGGCTTGGGCCTGTTAATGGTCAATATTGCGTGCGCCAGAAACTAAAAGACCCAACGGCTATCGGCTCGCTGGGTCTGTATTTGGCGCTTATCTATGCCTTTAAGGCTGGGGCTCAGCTTTTGGCATACGAGCTACTAGGCCTTGCTCTGCTTTTCGTCTTCTTCGTCGTCTAGATCTAGCTTAAAGCCTTGATCTAGGCCTTCATCGAGATCGATATCCAGATCATCGATGGAGATGGTGTTCATTAGGCCGAAGTCGTCGAAGTGTAGGCTATCGTCTGTGTTGCTATTGTCTTCATTAGGCAGCTCGCCCAACTCGGATTCTTCTACTTGCAACATTGGGATATCTTTGCGATTCCAGCGTGCAACACCGGATATTAATGGCTCGATATCACTATCCGCATCGGCTACTGGCTCTTCTTCTACCGGCGCTAGTGGCACTTGAACAATCGGCTCTTCTGGCTCTTCAGCTTCTAGCTCTTCGCGCTTACGCACTCTCACCACAGGCTCTGCTGGAGCCGCTGGCTTATTGCTATCTATAGATGGCTCTTGCTTGTCTTCAGCAGTCTTATTGAAGCGATTTAAGAAACCACCAGGGCGACGGAAATCTAACCAAGCCAGGCCTGCCAAAACAGCCGCCAGAATTAAGCCCAACCACAAGAAGCGTGAATCGCTATCGCCTTTTGCACTGCTATCGTTAGCTGCTGGCTGCGCTGCAGCCGTTGCTTCGTTTTCGCTGGCTCTATCAGCTAATTGCGCACCAACACCTTGGCCTTCGTATATATCTTTGGCTTGGTCGTTGTTTGTATTGGCGGGAGCTTCAGCTACTTCCTTGTTGTTATCGCTGGCAGCACTTGGTTCTACTGGGGCAGTTTCACCCGCTAGTGATTCGGTGTTTTGTACCTCAGCTTCGTTAACGTTTTCTGCTGTTAGCAATTCATTGCTTGCGCTCTCATCGCTTACACTGTCATTGGATGCAGAGCTTTCAGTGTTGTCGTTTTGGCCAGCCTGCTCACTGGCGGCACCATTTAAGCCGGCTAGGCTAGCATCCAAGCTACCATTGCCCTTTTGCTTTTCCAGCATGCTTAGGGTTTGTTGCAGCTGCTGCTGAAAATGTTCAATCTGTTTTGATTGCAGCAGCACCAGCTCTTGCAATAAGGCAACACTGTCATCACCTTCTACTGCATCGATGCGCTGGCGTAAGTCACGGTTCTCAAGGTTTAGCTTATCAGTAAGCTCCGAGACCATTTGAATCTGTTGGTTGACCGGCAGCTTATCGCCAGTGGGTAAATCACCATTTAGGATTTGTTCTTCGCTCAGCGGTGCATCGCTTAAACGTAGACGTCCACTAACTTCGCTGTCACTAGCTTGCTGTGCGGCGTTGTTAAAATCTTCGGCGCTCGGCAATTCTGGGCTTACATCGGATACATCTACCGAGTTCATGCTTAATGCGCGGCTAGGTACGGCAGCCTCGCCACGTAACTCTAGTTTGGCACCCACTCGTAATTGGTTCATACCACCTGCAAAGGCATCGGGGTTTTGCTGGTAGATATCGTCAATCACCTTCTGCAAAGAGATATTAGGATCTTGGCGCATCTTTTGAGCTACCTGAGATAAGGTGTCTCCAGGTTGTACGGTGTAATCTACCTTAGCATTCGAGTTATCAACTCTTTGTGGCGCAGCTTGCCGTGGCGCTGGCTCTATACCTTGCAGAGCCGCAACTGGCTCATCTCTCCAGCGTGGCATTTGAGCGTATTCAATTTTACCCGGCAGACGTAGACGCGCGCCAACTTGTAGCTGGTCTATACCACCTTCGAAAGCTTGCGGGTTACTGCGGTATAAATGATTGGTTACCGCCTGCAATTGGATATTGCTATCGATACGCACTTTTTGCGCAATCTGGGAAAGTGTTTGGCCTGGGCGAACGCGCCAATATTCAGCATTCTCACCACTACTCACCGGCACTATAGGTGCGGCTTGTGCAATTACTCTGGATGAACTGGCGGCCGGTCGATTAGCCTGCCCTTCATTAATAAGGACTGGGCGAGCACCACCGCTATTTGTAGCGGCTTGCGCGGGCTGTTGCACAACGGGCGCAGCGATTATTTGCTGACCTTTTGGATCTAGCAGCAAACTGTATTCGCGGTAACTTTTACCTTTTGGCCACTCTAGGGCCAACATAAAGTTTAGGAAGGGCTCGCTAACCGGACGGTTGGTTGAAAGCTGAATAACTAGCTTATCGCCCACTCTTTCAATTTTGGTCCGCAGGGGCAAGCGGATAGCGACAACATCCACTCCCAGCTCAGCGGCTTCTTCTGGGTAGATTTGACGTAAACGAAGATCTTCAGGATTGTATTCGCGCTTGGGATCAAGCACTTCAATTTGGGCGCGCAGAGGGTCGCCGAGCCAACTATCGTGCTCGATATTTCCGAGACCCAAGGCTGCAACCAGCGTAGGGCTTAGCAATAAACAACTCGCTAAGCCGCTGCGGAGAAAATTGCTGGCTCGCTTCAACTTAACTTCCATGTTTTTGCTCAAGGAAAAACCGTAAGTTAGCAATTGTCTTTTTAATAGTGTTACCCCTTTCAACCATCCTAGTCGCCTATTTTGTTGGCGTTTATTAGGTTCCAACCTAATTACTTCTTATATTACTTATCGAATTTTAGTCAAATGTGAGCTATTTCACAACAACTCACCCCTAGAGTGATGGTTTATCACGCTAGGTTTGGAATTTAGGCGGAAAATTCCGCCATAAATTCAAATAACTAGATAAGTATAGCGCCTAATTCCTTTTCTGCCTCCATGCCACACTTCTGATTTGTGCTTGGGGCTACCCTAAACTTTGGTAGGATTTTTCCAGCTTTTTCATAGCTTTTTTGCCATATTCGCCAAATCGAGCATTTAAGGCATGACGAATTCTGGCTCGGCTCATGTCTGGGCCTAATAAGGCCATGGAATCCATAACCGAAAAAGATGCCGTGGTGCCCGCAATGGCGATAAATAATGGCGCCAAGAAATCCTTCAATTTGATGTCCATCTGGGTAGATAGCTCTTTCAAACAATTAAAGATTTCATCGCGCTCCCAGCTTCGCAGAGCTTCTAAGCGCCATAAAGCAAATTGCAGCACATGCTTTAACTGCTCTTCTTCCAGCTTAACTTGAGCAAAGCTGTCTTCATTGATTGGCAGTTGCCCGGCCGCTAAAAAGCTGGCCAGTGGAGCAAAGTCGCTTAAGGTGTTCATTCGGCTTTGCGCCAATGGTAATACCTTCACTAGGTTTTCGCGGTTTAAAGCCCACTCTTGTAGGCGATCGGCCAATTGCTCAACCGAGAAATCTTCACGAATCCACAAGCCGTTTAACCAAGATAGTTTTTCTACGTCAAAGATTGGGCCACCCAAACTCACACGCTGGATATCAAAGTTGGCCATCATTTGATCAAGACTGAACTTCTCGCTCTCATCGGGCATGGACCAACCCATGCGCCCTAAATAATTCAGCAATGCCTCAGGCAAAAAGCCCATGCGCTGATAATATAAAATACTAGTTGGGTTTTTACGCTTACTCAATTTTGATTTGTCAGGGTTGCGCAGCAGCGGCAAATGACACAACTGAGGCATATCCCAGCCGAAGTATTCATACAGCAACTTGTGCTTAGGCGCCGAGTTAATCCACTCTTCACCACGCAACACATGGGTAATCTCCATTAGGTGATCATCCACAACATTCGCTAGGTGGTAGGTAGGCATACCGTCAGATTTCAATAGGATCTGGGCATCCACTTGGCCCCAATCTAACTCGATGGTGCCACGTAACATATCCTCTACCGGACAAGGGCCCTCACCTTCTGGCACCACCATGCGAACCACGTAAGGCATACCTTCAGCTTCACGCTTGGCCGCTTCTTCATCACTCAGCTTTAGCTCGCTTGGCTTAAGTGCTGCAAAACCACCTGCCTCGCGGCGTGCGGTGCGCAACTCGTCTAGCTCTTCTGGGGTGCGGTAGCACTTAAAGGCATGCCCACTATCAAGCAGTTGCTGAGCATATTGCGCGTAGATATCTTTACGCTCACTCTGGCGATAAGGACCAAAATCGCCACCCTTATCTGGACCCTCGGCCCAATCTAAACCTAACCAGCGCAAGCTGTCGTAAATAGCTTGCTCAGATTCGCGAGTGGAGCGCTGCTGGTCGGTATCTTCGATACGCAATATAAACTCACCACCGTGCTGCTTAGCAAAACACAGGTTAAATAAAGCAATATAAGCAGTACCTACGTGGGGATCTCCGGTAGGTGAAGGGGCAATACGCGTGCGTACAGTCATGTTGTATGGTTCCAAAATACGCCATTAAGGCATGGCAAATCTATCAGAGCAGCTGTCGCTGCATATTCAAAGGCCGCAATTATACTGCATGCACTAGCAAGTCCACTAGAGCCGCGCCTCCTTCGTGATACTATTAGCCGTCTAAGTCGCTAACGAGCTGTAAGCAAAGGAACATTGGCCATTAATACCACCCGCCCTGCTACTAAAAAAATACTGTTAATTTGCAATCCAATTTCTGGCTACAGCGATAAATACTGGCTGGATGCTCTGTGTGAACAAATCAATCAAGACGGTTACTCTTGGCAGCGCTACGATACCCAGTCTAGTGGCGATGCTACCCGTTATCTGATCGAAGAAAGTTGGCAGGCCGATCTTATTATCGTTGCAGGCGGCGATGGCACTATTAATGAAGTGGCCGCAGGCTTACTTGCCTGTGAGAATTTTGAAGTTCCAATACTGGCACTTTCTACAGGCACCGCCAATGTTCTAGCAAGAGAGCTCGGCATCAATGGCTTAGCAAAGCGTCATAAAATCCCCCAGATCATGGCTCTGATCAAGCAATGCCCTATACGCGAGGTTCGACTGCCGACGATTAATCAAAAGGCTATGTTGTTAATGGCAGGGGTTGGCTTTGACGCTTGGGTTGTGCACAAGCTGGATTCCAATTTGAAAAAGCGCTTTGGCAAGCTCGCTTATGTTGTTTCAATGTTCAAGGAGCTAGCGCATGCGAGCCAGCGACACTATGAACTTACTATTGAGGGTAAAACCTATAAGGTTAATGCCGCCATCGTCAGTAATGGTCGATACTATGCGGGCTCCTACACACTGTGCCCAAACGGAAAACTAGAAGACAAGCTTCTCACAGTGACCACGATTACAGGCAATACAGCACAATTCATATTGGCGCTACTGGCATTACCCTTTGGCTTAATGCATAAATGCCCCGGGGTCGACCAGCATCAAGTTACAGATATTGATATTAAATCCTCGCAGGAAAATGAGCCGATTCAGTTAGATGGCGATGATTTTGGTGTGCTGCCTTGCAGGATTAGCAGCAGTGACAACTGCCTAAAATTTATCCACAAAGCTCATTAATATTGCGGTAAAAAGCGCCACAGTAAGCGCAATCGCACAGTTCGTCGGCATAACACTTAGATCAATAAACCATAAAAACCCACCCGCCACTCTAGCTTTAATTCTTAAAGTGAGTATTTATTCACCAGCCCCCGAATTAATGTTAGTGTTCACTTCGGCAGAGTATATTTTAACTAGGCGAGTTCCCCTATTTTTGAAAAAAACCTGAATTAGTGGCTAATTTTTAAGCCGCCTAGACAAGCGCTTGGGGACAAAACCATTTAGCAAAATAAGCTTCTAAACTGTAAAGAAAGATCGCACAATGATCTTGCAAGACAATCGCCATGGGGTATGGCGAGGGAGGTTTACTATGCTTAAACAACTTATCAAGTACTGGCTAACACCATCTTTATGCCTTTGCTTTGCCTCAACGGTTATCGCGGAAAAGTACGCAGAGACATGGCAGGATGAGAGCCTTCATAGCATGAGCAATGAAGAGCTGCTTGAAGCGGCAAAAAGCAAACGCGATTCACAGATGAGTCACACCCAGCAAGCGCTTAACTATCAGTGGATGGCACAGCATGCCAATGAAACTGGCCCAAAGCGCAGCAATAAGGCCCTTAAAAAAGCCCTCAAGAAACATTTCAAGCAATATTGGGTTGAGAGTGGCGCAAAGAAAAAACGCTACAATGGTCTTAAAGACGACAGCAAACTCGGTAAAACCAATTACGGTTTAAAAATGTCAGGCGATACAGTAAAACTGGCCTTCGAGCATCGATTCTTCTAGCCCCAGGGTTGAACAAGAGTTGAATAGTGGACATCAACACTCCCCATTAAACTCTCATCGTTAATGTCCTTTTGGGTCTAGCCACATTTAAGCGGCTAGACCTCTTAATTTAGTACTCCATATTTTGCTACACTGCGCCTTTTTCTTTGGCGTTAAATCTATGTCTGATAGCAACAACACAGCCCTGCCCCCAGCCGCCTTATGGAAGCGCATATTTGCCATCATCTACGACAGCTTAATCTACATGGCCTTGGCAATGGCCTACTCAGCCTTAGTGTTGTTTATTCAGGTTCAAATCAATGGTGAGCCCGCAGCTGGTGAAAGAGCTTCTATGGGCACCATTGGCTTTATCGGACTGGTATTATTTTTAAGCAGCTTTTGCAGCTTTTGCTGGCGCCAAAAAGGTGGGCAAACTTTAGGAATGAAAGCTTGGCGCTTAATACTGGTTAACGAAGAAGGTAAGCGCCCAAGTTGGGTGCAATGCTATTTGCGTTGTTTACTGGCCCCACTGATGCTGGCAGCTGCAGGCATCGGTTATCTATACGCCTTAATCGATAAAGACTCACGTTGCCTGCACGATATCATCAGTAAAACTTATATGCTGCAGTTGCCTAAAAGTAAATAAACACTAAAGCAAATACCGCATAGCGAGATATTCCATCTCATTAAAAAGGGCGTTAAACAACGCCCTTTTTAATGTGTGCTCATTCTTTAATCGGCAATGATTAGTTAGCTTTACGTAGCAGCAAAAAGCCAATCAACGCACATATAACAATAGGGATGCCAACAGCAATTACCGGCGGGAAACCGAACACCAAGCTAGACGGCCCTAAAAGATCTTGTGATGTACGAAACACAATGCCAACCAAGACACCGGTAAAAATACGGTAGCCCATTGTGGTTTCACGCAGCGGGCCAAAGATAAAGCTTACTGCAATCAAAACTAAGCTGGCCGTGGCAAATGGTTGTAAAATCTTCTGCCAAAACGCCAAACGATATTGGCTGGTATCTAAGCCCTGCTGATCCAGATAATCGGTGTAACGATACAAATCATTGATCGACAAACCTTCAGGGCTTAGCACTAACAAAGACAGAAGCGCTGGCGTTAAATCTGTTTGCCATCGGCGAGTTTGAAAATATTTTTGCTCAATGTTTTTGCCGCTGGCCGAAAAACTAGAAACATTGGCTTTCTCTTCCAACCAGTGATCCCCTTGAAAGGTAGCGCGATCTGAAAAGCTGGAAGAGAGCATTTTACCTTCGGAGTCGAACTGGTAGCGGGTCACCCCCATTAAGACACCACCAGGCAATACCGTGTTGGCATGCACATATTCATCGCCATCGCGATTCCACATACCCTTATCATCAAGCGCTAAACCTCGCCCTAAAGCCACCGAACGACGACTCTCGGCGGCTTGCTCGGTAAATGGTGTTACATACTCACCAAGTAATAAGCCTAAGGCAATAAACAATAAAACCGGCTTTAGTACGGCAACGGTGATTCGAGCAACCGTTACACCGGCCGCACGCATTACCACAAGCTCACTAGAACTTGCCAAGATACCCAAGCCAATTAAGCAGCCTACTAAAGCGGAAAAAGGAATGTATTCGATAATACGGCGAGGAATGGTTAAAGCGACGTAGATCAATACCTCAGTAAAGTTGTAACCACCGCGCATATCACTGAGCTGATCCACCAAAGCGGAGATAACATCTAAGGACAAGATGACCAACAACACCATTGCCACGGCGCCGATCACTGACTTAGCAATATACCAACTAAGCTGCAGCATTAGGTGCCTCCTGTGCGTCAGGCTTGTAACTTATCTTTCTTATCCAATCTGGCCAAAGCATTAGCAATATAGAGATTGCCAAAAAGATTCCGTGAATTCCCCAGATACCCAACCAAACCGAAACCTTGCCATCTTCCGCGGCGCCACGGGCAGCATTTAAAGAAACCAGATAAATAATATAGAGCAAGATCGCCGGAATCATTTTGAAATATCGACCTTGGCGAGGATTGGTTTTGCTTAAAGGTACGGCCAATAAGCTCACGATCAATACCAAAACCGGAAGAGAAAATCGCCAATGCAAAGTGGCATTATCGGATATCGCCTCGGACTGCCACAATTCAGTGGTAGATTTACGGTCTGTCTTGCGAGGGATAACCGCGCCGGGGTCATCGACATGTAGGTACTGCCCTTGCTCAGCAAACTTCGTGACACTATAAGATTGGTGGCCCGGCTTGCCTTCGTAACGATAGCCATCGTTAAGTACTAGGTAGCGCTGCCCATATTCTTGGTTATCAACCTGCCGCCCTTGCTTGGCTTTCACAACACCAACATCACCTTGACTGCTGGCTTGACCGGCCATAAAAACTTGCTGCATTTCCTTGCGGTCTTCACTCAAACTTTCGGTATAGCTAACTGCTCCTGCTCGACTCAATGGCATAAATCGGCCTGGGTTTAGGCCATCAAACTCACTGCGTTTTTTCTGTTCGTTTAGAATCAACTCGGCCTTATCGACCCCCATTGGGGTAATTGCCAAAGATAGCAAAGCAACAAAGGCTGCAACCACAAGCGCTGGTATCAAGGTAAAGCGAGTTAGTCGAGCCTGACTAAAGCCACAGGCTGAAAGCACAGTCATCTCGCTTTCCATATATAAGCGGCCATAGGCCAGCAAAATACCGATAAATAAACCAAGGGGTAAGACCAGCTCTAAAAAGCCAGGCAAACGAAACACCATAATTGATAACAATACATCTGCATCAAGCTGGCCGGCAGCAGCTTGGGCAAGATACTTCACAAAGCGCCCACTCATAGTAATCAGCAGCAATACGCTGCTTACCGCCAACATGGTAAACATGACCTCACGGGCCAAGTAACGAAAAATAATCACTCGCTGTCCTTTCTCTTTGCTAAATCAGCAACCTTCTTTTTTATCGCACTAGCATTTTGCTAGCTTACCCTTATCACTTACAGGGTTAAGCCCTTGGGCAATGAATCCATATAAGACCCATAAAAACAATCTTAGATCCCAAGCTATGCCAATAATGGGGATCTTGCTGTCTCATGCGTCTTGGTAGACATAGCGCGAAAATGCTAAAGTGTTGGTTTGAGTATTGCTGGTTTAACTATGGCCAGTGCCGAAGCCGACATGGCTTAAACTCTAATTTTGTCTATTATCCAGCAAACAGGATACTTTGTCTCGGAATTCACTATGATCAATTTTCAAACAAAAACAGCTAAAGCCAACGAGTTAAGCACCGATTGCGCCATTGTGGCGATCTATGAAAAAGCCAAACTGAGTACAGCGGCCAAAGCTTTAGATGACAACGGCGCAATCTCTGCCGTTTGCGCCCTAGGCGATTTCACTGGTAAGCCCGGCCAAACACAAGTAATTGCTGGTAACGCAAAAGCCAAGCGCATCGTTCTATTAGGCCTAGGTAAAGCGAAAGACTTAACCGCAAAGAGCTTTGGCGATGCTTGTCAAAAGGCCTATGCAGCGATTGCTGGCAGTGCCTGCAAAGACGCCAGCTTGTTTTTGGATTCCGATAATGGCGTAGATCTAGAGACCCAAGCGCGCTTCGCCGCAGAACGTATCAATGCTAAGGCCTATCGTTTTGAAGAACTTAAAAGCGATAAGAAAAGCCCAACTAAACTGAAGAAAGTCACGCTCGTCATCGACAATAAAAAAACGCAAAACGGCGCTAAAAAAGCTGCCGCCGTTGGCGCTGCTATCGCCAAAGGCGTTAGCCTAGCGAAAGACTTGGCAAACCGCCCAGGTAATGTATGTACCCCTACCCACCTTACCGACAACGCCAAACGTCTAGCCAAAGAATATAAAAACATGACTGCCAAAGCGCTTTCAGCCAAGCAGGCAGAGAAGCTAGGTATGGGCTCTTATCTATCTGTTGCCGCAGGTTCCGATGAACCTTCGCAATTCATCATCATGGAATACAAAGGTGGCGCTAAATCCGCCAAGCCTATCGTGCTTGTGGGTAAAGGTATTACCTTTGATACCGGTGGCATCAGCCTAAAACCAGGCGCTGGCATGGATGAAATGAAGTTTGATATGGGTGGTGCTGCCGCCGTATTTGGCGCCATGCAATCTTTGCTTGAGCTAGCCCTACCCATCAATGTTGTAGCTTTGGTACCTGCCACTGAGAATATGCCAAACGGCCACGCCACCAAGCCAGGTGATATTGTCACTTCAATGTCTGGGCAAACCATCGAGGTGCTAAACACTGATGCCGAAGGTCGCCTAGTTTTGTGTGATGCTCTTACCTACGCCGAGCGCTACAAGCCTAAAGCCGTTGTTGATGTTGCCACCTTAACCGGTGCATGTGTTGTGGCCCTAGGTAAGCACGCCACCGCCGTTTACTCAAACAAAGATGCACTGGCTGAAAAGCTTTTGAATGCCGGTAAGCAAGCCGAAGATAAAGCTTGGCATATGCCATTATGGGATGAGTACCAGCCTCAGCTAGACAGCAATTTCGCGGATATGGCGAATATCGGCGGCATGCCTGGTGGTAGTATTACCGCGGCTTGTTTCTTGTCACGTTTTGCTAAAAAGTATGATTGGGCACACTTGGATATTGCCGGTACCGCTTGGCACTCTGGCGCTGCCAAAGGTGCAACTGGCCGCCCTGTTAGCATGTTGGTGCAGTACTTAATCAATGAAGCTGGTAGCAAATAAGCCACTTAGTAAAGAGTGTAGTTGCTGAGTAGGAAGCACGCGTGACCCGAGTAGATTTTTATATATTGCCAGAAGCCGGGCTTGATGCCCGGCATAACTTCGCCTGCCGTCTGGTGGAAAAAATGTATCGCCTAAGCCAGGACGTCTGCGTGCTTACCCCTAATGCCCAACAGTGCAGTGACTTCGGTCAGCGCCTGTGGGCATACAACCCCACCAGTTTTATCCCCCATCGCTGCCGTACGGACGAACAAAGCGAAAGCCACGAGCAAACCGATAAGGTCTGGGTTACCCACGGTGATGAGCTATTGCAGCATCATAATGTTTTGGTAAACCTCTCCTGCGAGCAGCCTGTTCATTTTTCTCGATTTGAACGCTTATTGGAGGTAGTGGTGCCAGATAAAGATGTCGTGCAAGCCAGCCGACAACGCTACCGCTTTTACCAAGAGCGCGGTTATCCAATTGCTAATCATGACATGCGCCGATAAATAGCAGGCTTTTGAAAATCGGTGTAAACTCGGCGAGCCTTTACGCGATAGCTTCAAGGCAAGGAATCAGGACAGCCAAACGCTTGGGACCAAAAGCATGACAGATCAGCCAACCAAAACAAAACAACAATTATTGGCCGAATTGGAATCCATCATGTCCATGCTGGACGATGATGCGGTAATCCCTACACTGGATACTGTGGTAGAGCCTTCAGCGGGTAAAGAGCCTTCAGCGAATGGGCAAGAGCCTTCAGCGGGTAAACAGCCCTCAGCGGATGGGCAAGAGCCTTCAGCGGGTGGACAAAAGCCTTCAGCGGATAAAGAGCCCTCGGCTGTTGAAGAAACACTTTCAGAAGAAATTACAACCCCAGCATCTATTTCCGAGCAGCCAATCGACGAAACTCAAGCGGCTCAAACAACCGCAGAAGCTCTGGAAGATCGCCAGCAGCTTACCTCCGAGCTTGATGATGAGTTGCGCCAGGCGATGGAAATCGACATTAAGATCCCAGAAGTAAAAGTGCCGAATAGCCAGACACTTTTTGGAATCGAAGGTAGCGATACAAGCTCGTCAGATAACGATATTGAAGCCACCCTTGAGCCAGAGAAAGCGGCGTATATAGATACAAAAAATAGCGAATTAGAAAATACAGATTTAGAGACGAAATACGAAGAAGAAGTACAGCCTTACAGCAACCCCAAAGAAGACAGCGCAGAACCGTTCGCCGTAGAAGAATCTCATGATATCTACACCCCCGAAGAAGGGCTAATCAGCGATAAGCTGATAGCCGCCGCGAACGCCCAATTACAATCTCAGAAAGATAGCGACACCACATTGCCACAACAAAACCCATTCCCGGCACCAAACCGTAAACTGCACTTGTTAAACGGCGAGACACAGGCCGAAGCTCCATTGCCTGGACAACAGCATTTGTTCGATCTTGACAGTGAGAACAAGACAAACTCAGATCAAGCGACAACTCATCAAGTCACTGCACATCAAGTCACTACGGAAAAAGAAAGCACTGAAACCGTTACCGAAGAGCCTCTAGCAAAGCCTCAAAATCCGTTTAAGAACAGCAATACAGGCGGTTCTGCTTACCCTCCTGCCAGCCTGCTCAACTCCATGCGCAGGCCTAAGCCGCAACAGGCTATCGAGCCCGGTAACCCGGTAAATGAGGAGGCAAAACTCGCCACAAGATCTAAAGTAAGCCCTTTCGAACAGCAAGAAAGCTTATCGCTATCGCAAGCTGACGAGCCTGAAACTATCGTCACAGGGCAAATCTCAAGCCCTGACGATAAAGAGAGCAACTCTCAAGAGGCTGTCGAGGCGATTGATATCGACGCAATGGTGGATAAACTCATCCAAGAGCAACTCCCCAAGCTTGAAGCTGAGCTTCGTAAACGTCTTACTCAAGCCCTCTCAGCCGAGCTAGAGCTCTAAGCCAGTCAAATCAGGCCTAAACCGCTCAATTTAATACCTTCGAATTTGTTCAACGGCCTTAAATCTGGACGCCCAGCCCTGTATAATGGGCGGTTTGCTAAGCCGCCCAAGAACCCAGCTAAGAAGCGGGTGCCTAGGGCTTAATTTCACGCAGTCGGATTTAGATCGTAGTCATGAGCGATAACACCCCATCGAACGAGTTGGATAAAACCTACAACCCACAGGCCATTGAGCAGTCCTGGTATAAAACCTGGGAAGAAGCCGGCTATTTTGCGCCCAAAAGTGAAGTCGATGATGGCAGTGACAGCTATTGCATCATGATTCCGCCACCAAATGTGACAGGTAGCCTGCACATGGGCCATGGCTTCCAAGAAAGCATTATGGATGCCTTGATTCGCCACCAACGTATGTTGGGCAAAAATACTCTTTGGCAAGTCGGTACCGACCATGCCGGTATTGCCACTCAAATGGTTGTTGAGCGTTTGCTCGACGCTGAGGGTACCAACCGCCATGAGCTAGGCCGTGAAAAATTCACTGAGCGCGTATGGGATTGGAAAGAGCAATCTGGTGGCACCATCACCCAGCAGCTTCGCCGCCTAGGCGCCAGCCCTGACTGGGGCACCGAGCGCTTCACCATGGACGAAGGTTTTTACAAAGCGGTACAGGAAGTCTTTATCCAGCTGCACAAAGATGGATTGATTTATCGCGGCAAGCGCCTTGTTAACTGGGACCCTAAACTGCACACGGCCATTTCTGATTTGGAAGTTGTCAGTGAAGAAGAAAACGGTTTCCTTTGGCATTTTGACTATCCACTGGCCGATGGCAGTGGCCACTTAACGGTTGCTACTACGCGCCCTGAAACCATGCTTGGCGATACCGCTGTAGCTGTTCACCCTGAAGATGAGCGCTATCAGCAATTGATTGGCAAAATGATTAAATTGCCACTAACAGATCGCGAAATCCCCATCATTGCTGATGATTATGTCGATAAAGATTTTGGTACTGGCTGCGTAAAAATTACTCCAGCTCATGATTTCAATGACTATGAAATGGGTCAGCGTCACAACCTACCAATGATCAACATTTTGGATGACGATGCCAACCTAAACAGCATCGTGCCAGAGAAGTATCGTGGCATGGAGCGCTTTGCCGCTCGTAAAGAAATCGTTGCCGATTTCGAAGCACTAGGTCTATTGAATAAAATCGATGACCACAAATTGAAGGTGCCTCGCGGCGATCGTACCGGTGTGGTAATCGAGCCTTACCTGACCAATCAATGGTATGTAAAAACCCAACCATTAGCCGACAAAGCGATTAAAGCTGTTGAAGATGGTGATATCAATTTTGTGCCACAAAACTACGAGAATATGTACTTCTCTTGGATGCGTGACATTCAAGACTGGTGTATTTCTCGCCAACTTTGGTGGGGCCACCGAATCCCGGCTTGGTATGACGATGCTGGTAATGTATACGTGGGCCGCAGCGAAGAAGCCGTTCGCGCAGAAAATAATATTGCCGACGACATCAAGCTTAAGCAAGACGATGATGTACTGGACACCTGGTTCTCATCGGGCCTATGGACCTTCGGCACCTTAGGTTGGCCAAATGAAACCGAGCGCTTGAAGATCTTTAACCCTACCGATGTTTTGGTAACCGGCTTCGACATTATCTTCTTCTGGGTTGCTCGCATGATCATGCTAACCCTGCACTTCCGTGAAGAGATTCCTTTCCACACGGTATATGTGCATGGTTTAGTACGTGATGGCCAAGGTCAGAAGATGTCTAAATCAAAGGGTAATGTTCTGGATCCTATCGATTTGATTGACGGTATCGACCTTGAGTCCTTGGTGAAAAAGCGCACCACTGGCATGATGAATCCAAAAGCGGCCAGCAAGATTGAAAAGCAAACCCGTAAGGAATTCCCAGAAGGTTTAGCGGCCTACGGTACCGATGCACTGCGCTATACCTATTATTCACTGGCCTCTACCGGTCGTGATATTAAATTTGATGTGGGTCGCATTGAAGGCTTCCGTAATTTCTGTAACAAGATTTGGAACGCCTCACGTTATGTACTCATGAATACCGAAGGCCATGATTTGACCGGCGAAGTTGAGCTTTCACTGGCCGATCGCTGGATCATTGCCAAGCTACAACAAACTGAAAAAGCCGTACAAGAAGGCATTGAAGCCTACCGCTTCGATTTGGCCTCACAGGCCCTGTATGACTTTATTTGGAATGAATACTGCGATTGGTACTTAGAGCTTTCTAAACCCGTTTTGTGGAACGAAGAAGCCAGCGCCGAGCTACAGCGTGGTACTCGTCGCACCCTAGTACGTGTGCTAGAAACGACCCTACGCTTAGCACACCCACTGATGCCATTTATCACTGAAGAGATTTGGCAACGTATTAAAGATATTCCAGGCGCGATTACGGGTGATAAGGCCGAGACTATTATGCTAGCCGAATACCCAATTGCTGATGAAAGCAAGATCGACGAGCAAGCGCTTGCTGATATCGAATGGGTAAAAGGTGTTGTTGTAGGCATTCGTAATATTCGCGGCGAAATGAACATCTCACCGGCGAAAAACTTACCTCTCTACTTTGCCAATGGCAGCAGTGAAGATCAGCGCCGCTTAGAAGAAAACCGTCAGTTCTTATTAAAGCTTGCCAGCCTAGAAGAAATCACTTGGTTGAACTCTGGCGATGAAGCACCTATGTCCGCAACTGCATTAGTTGGTGACATGGACATTCTAGTACCTATGGCCGGTCTTATCGACAAAGACGCTGAAACCGCTCGCTTAAATAAAGAGATTGAAAAGCTCGAGAAAGAAGTGAGCCGCACCCAAGGCAAACTAAATAATGAAAAGTTTGTTGGCAAGGCCCCAGCGGATGTTGTTCAGAAGGAAAAAGACAAGCTTGCGGATTATGAGGCGGCTTTAACGAAGCTTAAAGATCAAGTTCAGAAGATCGCTGAGCTTTAAGCTACCTAAGGTTAAATTCCTAAATATACCCGGGGTCAGATCCCTAAAACCAAAACGCCAGTGCTTTTAAGCACTGGCGTTTTGGTTTTAGGGATCTGACCCCATTTCTTTCTATGTCTTTCTAAACACCCGAAACACAAAGAACAAAACAATAAGCACAAAGCCAATCCCAAACGGCAACACAGCACTGCCCAGTGCGGTCTCAAAAGCCAAGAAATCTGGCATTCCACTTTGCCAAAGCGTCCACTCATAGGCCATGTTATAGGCTAGCTTTTTATTACCCGTGGCTAGGATAACAAAGGCGCTTTTGTTCTCGGGGTTGATGCGAATGCTGGTATTGATAGCAGGGTCATTGGAGCCACCATGGCCATAGATAAAATCGTCATTGGCGACGGGTACATAGAGCATTGTACCAGCCCCCCAAATCGGAGCACCCGACTGAAAACCGATTGGCTTGCGTAATTGTTTAATAGAAGCTTGGCTTAAAATTGCTGAAGAATCTTCGTTCAACAAGGCCAATGCCAGCAAGCTCATGTCATGGCTTGAAGAGGACAGAGCCGTTGCTGCCTTTGAGGCGTATTGGCTTAAAGCGACTTGTTTTCCGCTGTCATCGTAGGAATTGGAAATATTGTCAAATTTGCCCAGGTAGTCAAAACTACTACGCTGCATGGCCAGCGGCTTGAGAAGATTTTCTTGTACATACTGAGCATAAGATTGGCCGGAGATTTCTTCGATAATGTGCTCAACAATTAAGTAGCCACCACCTGAGTAGCTCCAATCGCTACCCGGTTCACGTACCACAGAGATCTCTATATTCGCTTTTGATCCACGAGGCTTATTGAGAGACTCTACTGTACTGGGCAGAGTCTCTTCAGCGCTATAATCACCAAAACCAAGCCGATCGCCCAAGCCTGCTGTATGTGACAGTAAAGCTCTCACCGTTACTTTGTCATTATCAAAATTACTTTCAGCTAACTGCCACTGTTTAAGATAGCTAGAGACTGGCGCATCCAAGTCTAAACGCCCTTGCTCGGACAGTTTTACAGCAGCAAGACCCGCGACCATTTTGCTCATGGAAGCCAATGGAAAAAGGGTGTCCTTATCTAGGGAATCACCCACCGCTGAATGTTGGCCGTAATAACTTTTGCCATCGTGATATAAAAACCAACTCACATTACCTTTGTTTTGCTCAGCAATAAGCGCTTGTTGAGCATTCATAAAAGCATCCACATCACCTTTTGGAGCAACAGCACTCAACCACCAACCGTAAAGGCCGCCGTAAATACTCAGCGCCGCCCAAGCGGCCACGGCAACAACAAACAGTAAGATCCTCTTAAAGATTTGCACAGCGTGCTCCTATCAATTAATAACTAAAACTATACAAACTCGAAATTATAGTGTGTATACACATATTACACAAAACTACGATTCCGTAAAAGCCAAAAAATACGACTTAGCTGGCGGCATTTATTCATCAATGAAAAACTACCAGCTGTGGCTGTAAACCAAGCCACCCCAGACGACATTTCTATCAGCCACACCATTGCGCACCTCAGAAGTATGGGCCCGTAGCATAAAACTAACTTTATGGTGTTCACTCAAGCTATGGCTATAACCCAACCAGCCTTCGATTAGCGCATGATTAAGCTCGCTAGAGCTAAATTTGATCTCACTGTCTCGAAACTGTCCTTGTAAAAAGGCGTTATAGGCTCGTAGTTTTAACGCCGCACCCCAGAACCAAAAGCTCTCTGCCCCTTTCGCACTGCTAGTTGCTGCAGATTCACCATAGCTATTTAACTGAGCTTGATGTTGCCACCAAGGTGAAACCAAAGAACCATATCGGCCAGAAACAAATAGTGAGGCCTCAGTAATATAGCCAAGCGAAGCACTCTTACCCCAGCTTAGATCGTATTTCCCCAAACTTTCTCGTAACAGTGATTGTTGAGATAATTCATAGCGCGCCGTTATTTCTCCGCCATCAGACACTTGACGATCCCAGCCACGTAAGTCACGACTGCCTGTTAAACTGTGCACCCCATCCTGCAAATCGGCAAATATATCGAGCCCTAACACACCTACAGTTAATCGGCTGTCGATGGATTGGCGCCCATTGCTATCTAACCAACGCTCTGAAGATGATAAATAAAACAAACTAGCAAAGGGGCGATCATTAGGGTTTAAACCCTCGCCTTCACGCTGCTCTGGGGTAAAGCCATAAAGCCCGGCTTCGATACTGTAATGATTATCGGAGCTGTACCCTTCAGCAATAAAGCCAGCCGCGACATCATGAAGCCTTGAATAAATCGGAAGACGTGCCTCGCGATGGTTATTGCTGTAGCGCAAACTTAGACCCGCTGTGTAATCTTGGTCCCGGCTGCTAGGGACTAACAAATCATTGTCATGCTGAATGGTAAAAGAGGCCGATTGCAATAAGGGACTTGCTGACAACAAAATCGCAGTGCTGATTACCCTCAGCCATAAGGGCTGTTTCATATGGTTTACTCCTAAGCTCTATAAGAGCGCCGAAAGACAAAATAGATTTGTTTGGCGCAGAGCTAAAAGCGTGCCAACAGCACTTAATCAATAAAAACAGGCACTTAGAGTAAAAACGCTCCCAATAGGTATTCGTCAGTTTTAATTTTCTGAGGGCCCGCAACAAGAAGCTGAGATAAGGAAGGTAAAAAACTGAAAATTTATGCTCTCAGTAATTTGCGAATAAGCTTATAAGATAGGGCGAGTTAGAATATGTATCTTCGCCTTGACCCGTCTATAGGTGCAGAGCTGAGACTCAAGTTTCGGTCGATATAGGTGTAAATATGCTAAGCATTTCGCAACTGGCTAAACACGCCGGCATAGCCCGGTCCAGTATTATGTATTACGAGAGAATTGGTCTACTGCTGCCAAGCACAAGAAGCGACAATGGTTATCGCTGGTATGGGCCTACAGAAGTGGCTCGCTTGGATAGCATCATGGCTTACCGCTCTTATGGAATCGCCATCGAAGATATCGGCAAACTGCTCGACCGAAACTGCCAATCTCAAGCGACAATATTGAAAGATCACTTTCAAAAACTGGAGCTTGAAATTAAACAACTACGACAACAGCAATCAGCTATTGTTGAATTGCTGAATATCGAACATAAGATAGAGGAAGATACTGTGAATAAAGAACGTTGGGTAGCAATTATGGTAGCGTCCGGTTTCAGCGAAGATGACATGACCCGCTGGCATCAAAACTTTGAAAGAATGGAGCCGGAGGAGCACCAGAAATTTTTGGAGTCTTTGGGAATCAATGCCGCTGAAATTGAGCAGATCAGAAAACTATAAAGCCTCAATAAAAGCCATGCCAAACAGAAAACTAAGAGTTTTTCTGTTTGGCCAGCTCAACATCGCCTCGGCTGCGCAATTTAGGTTTGTCACGCAGGCTAGCAAATGGATCTTCTGCAGTCTTATAAGCTTCATCACCAGGTTTAGGAGCAGGCGGAACTTCGGGCTCGCCGTTTAAGTCAGCAACCTTTTCCTTCGCCTTTGCTTTCACTTTTTCAAACTGGCTAGGCTCTGGTTCTGGGGACTGCTCAGGCTCACTGGCTTTTGATAGCCAGCCCAAATGAAACAAGACAAACAACGACAGCGCTCCTATTCCCAACCCCCATTTAATGAAGAAGGAAATCGCCAAATGTTGGCGCTCGCCCGTCGCTTCTGCGTAGCTGATATATTCGCCGTGAAAAAAGCTCACCGCAAACCAAAAAAGCAAGAGGGCCAGTACACTCAGAATGCTGCCTTTGTAACGACGCCATACCGTTGCCACGATGGCAAGACGCACAAACTGTTTGATCACAACCACCACCCAAGGCCCAAGGAGGCAATCACAAATAATAAGCCTTTTTCTTTGATCTGGTTTTTGATTTGATCTTCCTCTTCACGAACGACAATTTCGAGTGTCTCTAGAGGCAGGTTTTCAGGTTGTTGACCCGCAATTAAAATACGGGTGCGCGCTTTCTCAATCGCCTTATTACGTATATTTGTACGCAGTTTACTTTTCACATTGCGAAATGGGCGGGTAATTTTATCACCCAGTTTTTTAACGAAGCCCGGCTGCTCAACCTCAGCCTCTAAAATCGCTTCTAATTCTGGGTCATCTTGATGACTCGGCAAATTCATCGCCGCATCAAAATACTGCTTATCTCGCTCAAAACTAACGTTCACCGCTTCGGCTTCTAATACCTCACCTTTGGGAGCCTCAGTTTTGCTTTTATCTCGTTTCTTAAACAAATCACATCTTCCTATTCACAAACAGGGGAAAACCATGGGCCATTTACTACAGACTAGGACAACAGCCATTGCCCCATATAATAAATCGCCATCGCTAACAGCATCCCCCCCATAATACGCTTAAACCATACATCGCTGATATGATTCAGCAGCCGCAGGCCAATGGCACTGCCAATAATAGTGCCTACACAGCAGATCACGATTGGCCATAAAAGGCCCGGTAACAAGGCCTCTTGTCGCCACAGCTCTTCAACCCTGACTAGGCTTCCGACCAGCAACAGCAGTTGCAAGCTGGCCACTTTTTCAAGCCTTTCGAGCCCCTGCGACTGCACATACACCACCAGCGGGGGGCCACCAGTATTGTAGGCTCCGGCAAATAGCCCAGAAACCAGCCCCATCGGAATACCCACAAGGGCATTATTTGGCTGAGTCTCGGCCTGTGATGGAAAAAACTGCTGTTTTAAGGCCCATATTATCAATAAGCCTAGAAACAGATTAAACCAATCACTACTAATTCTTTGTAAAAACAACACCCCAAATGGAGTCGCTATAATCACCGATAATAAGATGGGCCTTAATCGCAACCAGTTAATATGACGATGTAAATTCAGTAATAGTTTCCCATTGAGAACCACCGACACAAAGGCCGAGACCATACTGGCCATTTTTACGTCAACCAGTAGCCCTGCCAGTGCTAAAAACACTATCCCAAAGCCAAAGCCTACCGTACTTTGAATCACACCCGCCAATAGGGCTACCGTCGCTAGCCAAGCAATGGCCTCAATTGCCATGTAATTTCCTTAATTTTTGCCCATTTAGACCAAAATATCGACACTTTTGCACTTTTTATACAAGCTGCAGCTTGCCTATAGTAACAGGCCCGCTGCGGAAGCCTAAGGCGCCATTGCGGGAATGCCAAGCCAAATAAAAAAACAAATGGCGAAGTTAGCACAGCTAGATCCTCCCTACTGTGCTTATAGAGCATCACTGTATTAGCAATTAGATATAGAGGGGAAAAGATGATCCAGGCCAAGCCATTAGCCGCTGCACTAGGTGCTGAGATTTCCGGTATCAATTTACGCCAGGCACTCAATGCTGAAACCATCAGCAGCTTAAAACAGCTCTTAGCACAATATCAGGTGATCTTTTTTCGCGATCAAGACATCGACTCAGCCCAGCACAAGGCGCTTGCCGAAGCCTTTGGTCCATTACAAAGCCACCCTGCTTACGGAACCGTAGAAGGTTACCCTGAAATCACTATTCTGGAGAGCACCCCAAACAAGCCGACTAAGATCGAAGAATGGCATACGGATATGACCTTTATGCCTAAACCTCCTTTAGGCTCTATTTTGCGATCCCGAATTAGCCCCGAGGTCGGCGGTGACACCTCTTGGGCGAGCTTAGGGGCTGCTTACGATGGTTTGTCGGATAAGATGCAAAGCTTCCTTTCAAGCCTACGTGCCGTTCATGATTTTGCGCATGGCTTTCGCCACAGCTTAGCTGAGCCTGGTGGGCGCGAGCGCTTAGCTAGAGCCCTAGAAGAAAACCCACCGGTGGAACACCCTGTGATTCGTACTCATCCTGAAACCGGGCGTAAAATGATTTTTGTAAACAGTCTATTTACGACTCACATTGTGGGTATGAATGAGTGTGAAAGCGAAGCTTTGTTAGGCTTTTTATTTAAACACTGCATTAAAGATGAGTTCACTTGCCGATTTCGTTGGGAAGAAAACTCTATCGCCTTTTGGGATAATCGCAGTACTTTACATAAACCGATTAATGATTATTTTCCTGCGCATCGGCGTATGGAGAGGATTACCATTGATGGTGGGAAGCCTTTTTAGATTCACACTCAAAAACGAGTTGAAAAGGATCAGAGCTCCATCAGCCTGAACCTTTTCAACCTCATGAATTTAAGATCTAAAAAACTTAATCATCCAATTTGTCACTTTGTTAAAGCTCACTTGATCATCTAAGCTCGCCAGCGCTTTTTCCACATTGTCATCACCAAATACTTCACGGCGCAGTTTCAGCAAAGACTCAGAATAATCCTTGGTAAATTCTGGGTGAGCTTGGAAGCTCAATATGTGACCTTCAACTTTAATCATAGCATTTGGGCAAAAGTCACTACTGGCCAGTACTTCAGCGCCTGGAATATTTTCGACCACTTGATCCTGGTGAGATACCAGCATAGAGAAATCATCCCCAACTTGACCATAATCGGCCGCGGCTTCGCTTAGTTGATAGTGATGCACACCCAAGCCCCAACCTTGCTCAGCTTTTACGGTTTTACCACCTAAAGCTTGTGCCAATAATTGATGCCCGAAACAAACACCCAGCATTTTCTTTTTAGCCGCATGGGCCTGACGAAGAAACTCTTCGGTTTCAGCGATCCATTGTAGCGGCTCATAGACAGAAGTTTTACTGCCGGTAATCAAGTAAGCATCCACCTCATCAACATCGGCGGGTAATTCACCTCGTTGAACCTCATAGGTTTTAAATTCCAAATTGCCATCACACTCTGACAATAAGCGTGCGAACATCTCTGGATACTCACCAAACTCGTCGACTAACTGAGGACGTACATCGTCGGTTTTTAAAATACCAATGGTTAAAGTTGTGTTTGCCATATTGCTACCAATCAATTCATCTTAAAAGACTTAGCCCAAGCGCAGATGAAAAGATTTCGCTTGGGTAAGTTGGGCATAGCCTAGTGTACTTAAGCTTATGCCACGACCTGTTTGTTTTACGCCTGTCCAGGCGAGTGCTGGGTCTAAATAATCACAGCGATTTAAAAACACCGTTCCAGTTTCAATCTGCTTGCCAATGAGTTTGGCGGCGGCTACGTCTTTGGTCCAAATCGAGGCCGTTAATCCATAGTCGCTATCGTTCATTAATTCGATGGCCTGCTGATCAGAATCAACAGGCATAATACCCACGACAGGCCCAAAGCTTTCCTCGCTCATCACCGACATATTGTGATTAACATTGGTCAGCACTTGTGGCGCTAAATAAACGCCTTCGCCATCGTCCAGAGGGTAATCGCTAGTGCTTATCCACGCTTTCGCGCCCTGAGCCACCGCCTCTTCAATCTGTTTTCTTACCCAGTTGGCGGCCGAGGCTTTTACCACTGGCCCAAGCGTTGCTTCACTGAGCGTTGGAACCCCTAAGTTTAAGGATTTAACCTCCGCAACAAAATGCTCACAAAAGACCTCAAATTGCGAATTCGCGACATAAATTCGTTCAATTCCACAACAAGACTGACCAGAATTAAAAAAGGCGCCACCCGCTAAGGCCACGGCCGCTTCTTTTAATTGTTCGGGATTCAAATCGTCCCGCACATAGGCTGGATCTTTTCCGCCCAGCTCAAGCCCTAAGCCAATAAACTGGCCAGCGGCCGACTTCTCAAATTCAGCACCAGCAGCGACAGAACCCGTAAAGCAAGCAAAATCAACCTTAGCCTCACTCAGCAGCTTATTGGTTTGCTCATGCCGCAGGTGCACACACTGCAACAAACCACTTGGCAAACCTGCCTGGGCGCAAGCACGCTGAAAATGCTCGCCTGTTAAAGGGGTTTGGGCTGATGGTTTAAGTATTACCGCATTGCCAGCTGCTAACGCTGGAATAACCGAGTTCACCGTCGTTAGTAAAGGATAGTTCCAAGGGGCTACAGTAAGCACTAACCCAACTGGGGTAAGCTCAATATAATGTTCTGTATCAGGCGTGCTAGGTGGTTGAATATCAGCCAAAGATTGCTCGGCAATTGATAGCATATAACGGCCGCGCTCTAGCAGGCCATTTATTTCACCATCCGCGTATCGACATGGACGACCCATTTGCCAGCTTATCTGCTCAGCGATGAGGTCTCGGTGTTCATCAAAGTACCCTAACACCCCTTCTAGGAGCTTTAATCGCTCGGCGAGGGGCATCAATTGCCATACCTGCTGAGCCTCTCTAGCAAGCTCTAGACTCGTATTTAGCTCTTCTTCACTGCAGTAGCTGCGTTGTACATACTGCTTCCCATCTACCGGGGAGTAACAGCGCAATTGATCTGGCATAACTCATCCTTTCGTAAAAACGCCCTCTCAGGCAGAAATACTGGGCCAACCATAAGGCTGATGAATGTCCTGCTATACGTCTTTTTACTTAGCCAATAATTTTGACTTCAGTTATAGTAACAACAAAATAGCAATAAAAAATGACAGGCTATGGCAACTTCAACTTTAAAATCTCCACGTTTTATTTTCGTATCATTATTAGCTATCGCTCTTACCGCCTGGTGGCTATGGCAACCTACTGATGAAGGCTTACGTATCATTAGCGCAAAAAGCATTATCACGATGGACAGCAAGCAACCTCGTGCTGAAGCCGTTGCGGTAGAGAATGGCAAAATTATCGCGCTTGGCTCTTTAGCTAACTTACAAGAGCGCTGGCCCAATGCTGAGCAATTAAAACTCGAAGATAAAGTTCTTACCCCTGGCTTTATTGAAAATCACCTACACCCCGCCATGGCAGCTCTACTTCTGCCTTTTCATTGGATAACACCTTTTGAATGGGAGCTGCCTGGAAAACAAGTACCAGCCACCCAAGGAAAAGAGCAATACCGCGAACGTTTAAAGGCAGCTGCCGATGAGCAAGCCGAAGGTGAGTGGTTTATCACTTGGGGCTTTCATCATTATTTTCATGGCGATATGTCCAGAGAGGTTTTGGATGAGCTGATTCCAGATCGCCCGGCTTTGGTTTGGCACCGTTCATTCCATGAGATCTGGGTGAATTCCAAAGCGATGGAGCTGGTAACCATTAGCGAAGAAGAGCTAAAAGATCAGCATCATGTCAACATTGACGAGGGCCACTTTTATGAATCTGGCTTGCTGCTCGGCTTAGAAAAGTTTCGAGAATATATTATTCAAACTGGCCGCTTTATGAGTGGCTTAGAGCAAGTAGTGGATGTGGTTCATGCCGGCGGCATCACTACTATTGCCGATATGGCCAATGGCATGTTTGATCTTGATATGGAATGGCAGGCCTTTAAGTGGGTTCTCGACGACAAAGACGTAGGCTTTCGCACGCGCTTAATCCCGATGGCCGATCGAGTTGGCGAAAACCCAGGCTCAGCTGAAGCAATTCTTGAAAACGATGCCTTACTTGAAAAGGGCAATGAGAAACTTAAATTTGTAAAACAAATTAAGCTCCTAGCCGACGGTGCCTTTTATTCTCAACTTATGCAAATGCGTGACCCAGGCTATCTTGATGGTCACCACGGCGAGTGGATTACCAAGCCTGAAAAACTTGAAGAGTTGGCGACCGCCTATTGGCAAGCAGGCTATCAATTACATATTCACAGCAACGGCGATCTAGGCACTGAAGTTGTCTTAGATATGATTGAGCGCATTAACTATAAGCATCCAAAGAAAGATCACCGAACTACCTTACATCACTTAGGTTATATCGGCCCAGATCAGGCTGAGCGGATTGCGGAGCTTGGCGTCATCGTATCGGCCAACCCCTACTATTTGCACACTTTGGGTGAAACCTATTCAGAGATGGGCTTGGGTCCAGATAGAGCCCATTATATTTTCCGCGCACGAGATCTTCTAAATGAAGGCGTGAAGGTGTCTTTGCATTCTGATTTCAGTATGGCCCCTGCTCAACCTCTCAGGCTCGCCTGGGTGGCTGTAAACCGCCAAGGTGCTGGCGGACTACAAATGGCTAACGAACAAGCTATGACCGTTCACGAAGCTTTAAAAGCCATCACTATCGATGCCGCCTACGCTATCCAAATGGAATCAGAAATTGGCAGCATTGAAGTAGGAAAGGCCGCTGATTTCACAGTACTTGAGCAAGACCCCTATGAGATAGCGCCAGAAACACTAAAGGACATCCCTATTTGGGGAACCATCTTTGAAGGTAAAACCTACGCGCTGCAATAAGCCCTTATGGGCGCAGCAGACAATTAAGGGCGCAGCGGCTTTAACTGCGCCCTTAAAACAATTCAATTTGTTCTAGTTTGGCTTTGATTGGCCCATAAGACCGACGGTGAATTGGGCAAACCCCGAGTCGCTCTACAGCTTCCATATGCACCTTGGTTGGGTAGCCTTTGTGGCCAGCAAAGCCATAGCCCGGATACACCGCATCAAAGTCCGCCATCTCTCTATCTCGAGTGACCTTAGCTAATATCGATGCAGCTCCAATGCAAGTCACTCGGCCGTCACCTTTCACTACAGCCTCGGCTTGGTAGCTCCACTTAGGTATTTTGTTACCATCAACCAATACATGTTCTGGCTGTATATCTAAAGCCTCTACCGCACGCTTCATAGCCAATAAGCTAGCCTGCAAAATATTAAGCTCATCAATTTCTGCCACGCTGGCTCTAGCAATCGCCCACGACAATGCCTTTTCCTGAATTTCATCAAATAAAGCATTTCGTTTTTTTTCGCTCAACTTCTTCGAATCGTTCAATCCTTCGATTGGATTATCAGGGTCTAGAATCACAGCCGCGGTAACCACATCCCCCGCAAGAGGGCCACGCCCTACTTCATCAACCCCCGCCACAAGATGCCCTTGATACTGACTGATAAAAGGACCTAGTTCTTGGCTCATGATGCTATTCTCGGCGGTAGATGAAAATTAGTGGGTAAAATAATTTAAAAGGATTATCGTGAAGACAGCAGTTGCTGATCTATGGCCTTAGCAGCAAGTTCACCAGCTTGTTGTCGCAGCAGCTTATGAATATCGGTAAACCGTCGAACTAGTTGCTCACGATGGGCTTGATCTTGCAACTGTTGCCTCAAGGCTTGCACTAGGTTCTCAGCGGTACAGTCTTCCTGAAGAATTTCTGGCACTAACTCTTCACCTGCCAATAAGTTAGGCAACGAAATATACTTGGTTTTAATCAAACGACGAGTTAACCAAGCACTGAACCAATCTTTTTTATACGCAACAACCATCGGCTTCTTAAGCAGCAATGCCTCTAAACTAGTCGTACCAGAAGCCATTAGCACACCATCAGCGGCCGCCATTAATTGTTTGGAATTGCCCAGGTGAAGATCGATCGAGAAGTCCTGTCCAATCTCTCCAGTATTTTTTAGCTCAGCGATTATTTCTTTTAGTTGCTCTAAGCGGTCTTGATTCGCTGCGGGCAGTAAAAAGTGCGTATTATGAGTCTCAGCGTAGATAGCCGCTGCTTTTAGAAAAACTGGGGCCAAGTGTTTTACCTCAGCGCCGCGACTTCCGGGCATTATTGCCACGACATGCTCATCTAAATCCAAGCCCAGCTCTTGGCGCGCTGTTTTTACATCGGTTTCCAAATCAAAATCATCAGCCAGAGGATGGCCTACAAATTGGACAGGGATATCGTGTTGTTTATATATCTCGGTTTCAAAGGGCAGAATAGTTAGCATCAAATCGACTGAGCGCTTAATACCGTGAATCCGCCCTTGCCGCCAGGCCCATACCGAAGGGCTGACGTAGTGCACTGTCGGTATCCCAGCTTCTTTGAGTGTCTTTTCGATGGGCAAATTAAAATCTGGCGAATCAATACCGATAAAAACATCCGGTGGATTACTCAGGAAATGCTGGCGAAGAAACTTTCGAATACGCAGCAGTTCAGGCAGTCGCTTTAAGGGCTCAATAAAGCCCATAACCGCTAAACGATCTTGAGGGAAAAATGATTCAAAGCCTAGTGCCAGCATTCGCTCACCACCGATTCCAGAAAAGCTGGCATCGGGGAATCTCTGACGCAATGCCTGCATTAGATCTGCACCCAGAATATCTCCGGACATCTCACCGACGACAATTGCGATATGCATGATGTATTAGCGGATAATGCCGCGGGTAGACTTTTGTAAAGATTCGATTAAGGCTTCAACTTTACTGCTGTTTTGTTTGAGGGCATTGAGCTCCTCAAGTGCTTCATCAACAGTAAGCCCTCGACGGTAAACCAATTTATAAGCTTTGTTTACAGCGGCAATATCCTCTTTGCTAAAGCCTCGTCGACGTAAGCCTTCGGCATTGATGCTGCGCGCACTGGCAGGCGCACCAGAAACCATCACATAGGCCGGAACATCTTTTCCAATAGCCGACCCCATGCCTGTGAAACTATGAGCACCAATGCGACAAAATTGATGGACTAGGGTATAACCTCCCAAGATCGCCCAATCGTCAACATGAACATGGCCTGCTAGGCTAGCATTGTTGATCAAAACGCAGTTGTTACCGACAACGGAGTCATGGCCTATATGGGCATACGCCATAATCAGGTTATCGTTGCCAATCAGCGTCTCGCCGCGATCCTGAATGGTGCCACGATGAATCGTCACCCCTTCGCGAATAGTATTATTATCGCCAATGGTCAGGGTTGTTGGCTCGCCTTGATACTTTAGATCAGGGGTGTCTTCACCAATACTGGAAAACTGAAAGATTCGATTATTGCGACCTATCTTACTTGGACCCTTAATAATCACATGTGAATGCACTACAGTACCTGCAGCTATGCTCACACCTGGGCCAATGATTGACCAAGGGCCAATCTCAACATCATCAGCGATGTCCGCAGTAGGGTCGATTATGGCCCGGGGGTCAATAAGGCTTGCTTCAGTCAACAATTTCTCTCTCTTTGTATCTGTGACGCTGCGGTATTTATTTTACCGGTCGATCAGCGCACATTATAGAGGCAGATGCCGCTAAAACGCCATCAACACTAGCCTTACAATCGAATTTCCAGATGCCGCGTTTCTCTGAAACAATTTTGGCTTCTAGCTGTAAGCGATCGCCTGGAACAACTTGGCGCTTAAAGCGAACCTTGTCGGCACCGGCAAATAAGTAGATAGAGCCATCTGCTGGGGTTTTATCGAGAGTCTTAAAACCCAATATCCCTGCTGCCTGAGCCATCGCTTCAACAATCATCACACCTGGAAAAATAGGCATTTGGGGAAAGTGCCCATTAAAAACTTCTTCGTTAATGGTGATGTTTTTATAGGCCACAATATAATCCCCTTCCACTAGCTCGGTCACTCGATCGACCAGTAAAAAAGGGTAGCGATGGGGTAGATACTTGCGTATCTCTTGAATTTCCATCATGTATTCACTTCCTAAGGTACTCAGCTTAAAAGCAATGACAGCAATCGCTGTCAGTTTTGCAAGCCCATGCTATTGCCAGATTATGACAATTCGAGCTTTTACTTATCCTTGTTCAATGTCCTAACGGTTCCAGCCAATTTATCAAGCTGGGAAAACCGCACCGCACTGCGGCGCCATTTCTCTGTAGGCATCATTGGCGTCCCTGAAGAGTATGAGCCAGCTTCGGTAATAGACTTTGTCACCATCGTCATGCCGGTAATATGTACTTTATCCGCCAACTCGATATGCCCAACCAAGCCAACTCCGCCCGCTAAGGTGCAATGCTTGCCGATAACGGCGCTGCCGGAAATACCAACACAAGCAGCAATAGCGCTATGCTCTCCAATTCGAACATTATGCGCAATTTGCACCTGATTATCGATCTTTACACCATCACTAATGACGGTATTGTCCAAAGCCCCACGATCGATCGTCGTAGATGCACCGATTTCTACATCATCGCCAATTAGCACACTGCCTAACTGATGGACTTTTAACCAACCCTCACCGGTTGGAGCAAATCCAAATCCCTCTGATCCAATTACTGTGTTGTTATGGATCTCTACCCGATCGCCCATACAAACGGCGGCCTCGATACTGACATTGGAATGTAGGCGACAATCTTGGCCTATATGCACATCCTCGCCAATAAACACTCCCGCCTCCAAACAGCTATTAGCTCCAATTTGAGCACCAGCTTGCACGACACAATTTGGCCCAACCCAAGCACTGTTATCTACCTCAGCGCTCGCATCCACTACGGCACTAGAGTGGACACCCTGGCTCTGAGCCGGTGAGCGCTTGAATAGAGAGGTTAATACTGCAAAGGCGATATAGGGCTGTGCACAGACAATTTTAGGACCACTGAAATGCTCAACTTCATTGGGGTGCAATATAACGGCAGCGGCATCACTGCTGGCAAGATATTTACGATAGTTTGGGTTGGCTAAAAAGCTGATTTCATCCGCTTGGGCAGTCTGCAATGTAGCCATTGCTCTAATCTGCAAGCTTTGATCAGCCCCCTGCAGCTCCACGTACAAATTTTCCGGTAACACGCTCAGCAGGTGGTTAAGTAGCTCTTGCAAGGTGAAAGTTTGATTGTTCGCCACTGGGCTTTCCCTACTCTACTTAAATTTAATATTGAACCATAACAAATTAGGCTTGGCTTTACGATATTCTAGCATTCGACTGCTCAGTTTTAGCGGGAGCTAACGCCTTAACTATAAGCCCCAGAAGTCCGAGCCAAACAGCCATAAAAAAAGCCGCATGCAGCTTTTGCTGATGCAGCTTTTTTGGCCCTCATTTAAAAGGGCTTGGAGATTACTTAGCCTTGTTTAGGCGATCGGTAATCTGAGAGGTAATATCATAACCGGTATCAGCATGAAGTACAGACTGCGGGTTCAATACCAAACCATAACCGCCAGTTTTGATGATCTCTTTGGCAATATCGTTAGCCTGCTTACCATACTTACTGAATAGCTTTTGGTAGATCTCGTTTTGCTCTTGCTGCAACTTCTTAGCAAGCAACTGCTGATCTGCACGCTTGTATTCAATTTCCTTAGCCTGCTTTGCTTTACGCTCATCTGACCAGGTCAAACCTTTGGTTTGCATTTCTTCGTATAGCGCTTTCATTTCAGAGTTTAAAGTTTCAGCTTGTGAAGTCAGAGCCAAATACTCGGGCTTAGCACTTAACGCTTTAAGCTCTTTCTGAGCAGCTTCGCTGCGTAGGATTGCCGTCTGCAAATCCATTACACCAATTTTGCCTTGGGCCAGGGTCACGTTTGAGAACAATACGGCTGCGACAAAAGCCAAAGCGATCTTCATGTTTTTCACTATCTATCTCCAATATTTAACCGTTACGGTTAATCTATGCAGCACGGCTGCTGTTGTTATTGACTGGCAAATGCACAGCCGTGTGATTAAAACTGAGTACCCAATGAGAACTGGAAGAACTCGGTTTCATCAAATTCATTTTCGCGAATCGGCTTAGCGATACTAAAGGTTAAAGGACCAAAACCCGAAATCCAAGTAACACCGATACCGACTGAAGCACTTAGTTTGCTTATATCAACATCAAAGCAGTTTTGCTGACTTGAACCACATTCAGTATCAAATACGTTACCCGCATCAATAAAGAAGGCCGACTGCAATGAACGCTGATCCTTAATAAACGGCAGCGGGAACAAGACCTCTGCACTTCCCTCGATCAAAATATTACCACCAAAGGGGTTATTGCGATCAGAGTTGTTGTTTAATTGGGTAGTAATCAGCTCACCATCTGCATTAATAACGTATGCAAGATTGGAAACCTCATTGGTATTTCGAATACCATCGCCGTTTGTATCGTTCCAAGTTGCATATTGAGTTTGATACACCTCTGCAGGTGTACTCTGCGGACCAAGGGTATTACGTTTAAAGCCTCGAACCGAGCCAAAGCCACCAGCATAGTAATGTTGGAAGAATGGCAACTCAGTGGTGTCTCCGTAAGAATCCGCATAACCTAAACGAGTACGCAGGCGTAAAGTTAAGCTATTGGTAATCGGGCGATAATACTGCGCGGTATAGTTCAGCTTATAGTACTCAAGGTCACCACCTGGTAAGGATACTTCAAGAGACAATCTCTGAGAAACACCACGGGTAGCCAAACGACCTCGGTTTAAGGTGGACTTAGCCCAGTTTACCGAAGTGGTTACCAAATTAAATTCGTCACCATTTTCATCGATAAAACCGCTCGGTGATTGAGCATCCAATAGATCTGTAGCATCACTCAAGCTATTGGCATAGTCATACTCAACTAGAGGTGAGGTACTCAAAATCTCGGCAATCTTATCCGCATCAGCTTGTGTCAAATACTGATCCACTGCGTTGTTTACTCGACGCGGACTGCCAATAATTTCCTGTACAGCAAATGGCCCGGTCTCAATCGATAAGTTTTGATAACCAATATTAAAGCCAATTCTCTCGATCTCAGAAATTGGATAACCAAAGTTTACGCTGGCACCAAAGCTGTCAGTTGAGTAACTGGATACATTGATTCGAGAATAATCACGTGACTGATAAAAGACGTTAAAGCCACGGCTTACACCGTCTGGAGTGAAATATGGATCGGTATAGTTGAAGCTATACGCAGTCTGGTAACTACTGCGGCTAACATTAAAGCCAACACGCTTACCAGTACCTAACCAGTTATCCTGCTGGACATTGGCTCCTAAAACTAGGCCAGAACCCTGGGCATAACCAACACTCGCACCCACGCTACCAGAAGGCTGCTCTTCAACCGTGTACTCAACATCCACTAAGTCTGCCGAGCCAGGAACCTCTTTGGTATCCACTTTAACTTCTTTAAAGAAGCCTAAACGCTCAAGGCGAACCTTAGATTGCTCTATTCGAAGAGATGATGCAGAAGCACCTTCCATCTGGCGCATTTCACGACGTAGAACATTATCTGCCGTGGTGGTATTACCACGAAATTCGATTCGGTTAACGTAGGCACGTTTGCCTGGGTCGATAAAGAAGGTAATTTTTACTTTACCAGTGTCTTCGTCAATATCAGGCATGCCTTTAACTTCGGCGAATGTATAGCCTTCGTTACCTAAACGCTTGGTCATGTACTCTTCGGTAGTGGTCATTAATACCTGAGAGAACTTTTGACCTTGGCGCATCAATAATAGGCCGCGCATCTCTTCTTCAGGTAAAATTGGGTCACCCGCCAGCTCAACTTCACTGACTTCATAAACATCACCTTCATTGATGTTTACCGTAATGAATACGGCTTCTTTGTTGGGGCTCAAACTCACCTGAGTAGAGTCGATCTCAAACTTAAGATAACCGCGATCAAGATAGAAACTTTCTAGGCGCTCAATATCCCCACCCAGCTTCTCTTTGGCATAACGGTCGTCGCTGGTGATCCAAGAAAACCAGCCGGTGGTTTTCAACTCAAACAGATCCCTTAGCTCTTCATCATCAAATGCCGTGTTGCCTACGATATTGATATGCTTAATAGAGGCTACATCGCCTTCGTCCACATCAATTTGCAACTTAACTTGGTTACGAGGTAAATCGACAACCGTTGCCTCTACGTCGGCGCTGTATCGTCCTTGGGCAACATATTGGCGGCGCAACTCTTGGGTCAAACCTTCCAAAGTAGCTCGCTTGAAGATCTGGCCTTCCGCTAGGCCGTTATCATTTAAGCCCTTCATCAAATCTTCAGTTTTAATGGCTTTGTTACCCTCGATGGCAATCTCACTAATCGCAGGGCGCTCTACCACGCTTACCACGAGTACATTGCCATCACGACCAATTTGAATATCCGCAAAGTAGCCAGTTTTAAACAAGGCTCGGGTCGCATTTTGAATAGCCAAGCTGTCTAATTCTTCACCAATTTGAATAGGCAAGGAAGCAAATACAGTACCCGCTGAAACGCGCTGCAGCCCCTCTAGGCGAATGTCATTCACCCGAAATGCTTGGGCATATGCCAATGCTGGCAGTAAGGTGAAGATAAGAATAAGGTCTCTGATACGCTTCATATTATGCTTAATCATTAATTAGTGTTGAGCTTAGCTCTTTATATTTACACCAAAGCCAGTGCCCTAGCCTTAGTTCATGTACCCACTTGATTGGTCTTTAAACAATCGGTCTTTAACAAGCAATGTTAAAACAAACGCATAACGTCGTTGTACAACGCTACACACATGATGCAAAGCACCATAACCATGCCGATCTGGTAACCCCATAACTGCACTCGCTCTGGTAAAGGACTCCCTTTTACCAGCTCGATCACGTAATAGAGCAGATGGCCGCCATCCAGAACCGGAATCGGCAACAGGTTCATAACCCCGAGAAATACACTTAGCAATGCCAGCAAGGTGATAAATTGCTGCCAGCCCGCCTTGGCCGAATCGCCCGCCACTTTAGCAATGGTAAGAGGTCCGCTCAAGTTTTTCGTGGATATTTGCCCAACAATCAGCTTCTTCAAAGAGACAAGTACAAATTTGGATTGTTCCCAAGTTTTATCCACAGCCACGACAAAAGACTGCACAAAGCCATATTGGCGCTTGATAATCATGTCTTTGGGCCATGGAGTTTGACTGGCCCTAACCCCTACACGGCCAATTACGCTGCCGTCATCTAGAGTTATCGCCGCTGGTGTAATGCTTGTATCGATCAACTCACCGTCGCGTTCATAGCTCAGCCTAAAACGTTGATTGGCCCTGGCTTTTACATATTCAACCCACCAATCCCAATCTTCAACGGTCTTTCCGTCGGCCGCTACCAGCTTATCTCCCACCTTTAAGCCAGCTTTTGCCGCTGGGCTATCAGCTTGTATGTAACTTAGATCCATCGCTATCGGCGGGTAGAAAAGCGTTATCCCCAAACCAGCGATAGGGCTGGGCTCCGCATCACCGCGCAGCCACTCATTGAGTTCACCCACCGAGTCATAGCTTAGATCTGAATCTGGGTATTGGACACGGAACAGTATTTCACCGCTTTCCCCTAAGCGATTCAGCAGCTGCTGTACAAATTCTTGGCGGGTAGCGGTTGGCTGACTGTCTACAGCGATAATTCGCTGGCCTGGCTCAAGACCAGCCTCTGCAGCGACGGAACCAGGTTCGACCTTTCCAACCACGGCTGTTAGCTCGCTGTAACCCGGCAGAGTAAGAAACCAATACAATAAGATAGCCAAGATGAAGTTAGCGACTGGGCCGGCAACAACCACGGCAATTCGGCTTAAGACAGGCTTTTGAGTAAACGCTAGGTGCTTTTCATGCTCAGCAACTTCACCTTCACGCTCATCAAGCATTTTTACATAGCCACCGAGCGGCAATGCGGCCAAAGCAAACTCAGTGCCCTCTTTGTTGCGCCAGCTATACAAAACCTTGCCGAAACCAACTGAGAAGCGCAGAACCTTCACACCACAACGGCGAGCCACATAGTAGTGTCCGAACTCATGAACCGTTACCAGCACCCCGAGGGCCAAGATAAACCAAAATACGGTTGCAATAAAACTCAAGTGATTTTCCCCTCTAAGCGACCTAGCACGCCAAAGTTCGAATTAATTGCTGCGCACTTTGACGCGCCTGCGCATCGACAGCTAATACAGCATCTATACTGTGTACTTCGATTACCGAGTGTTGCTCCAAAACTTCACGGTTGATTCTTGCGATGTCAATAAAGCCTATTCGTTCGGACAAGAAAGCCTCGACAGCCTCTTCATTAGCAGCATTAAGACAAGCGGCTGCACTACCTCCAGCTTTACTGGCTTCAATAGCCAAGCCCAAGCAAGGGAAACGCTGCAGATCCGGGGCAGAAAAACTTAGCTCTCCCAGACAGGTAAAATCCAAGCTCTCTACGCCCGACTCAATGCGCTCTGGCCATGCCATGGCATGAGCGATAGGGGTGCGCATATCCGGCTGCCCTAGCTGAGCTAGCACCGAGCCATCGTTGTATTGCACCATAGAGTGCACCACACTTTGTGGATGCAATATCACATCAATATGCTCTGGATCCGCGGCAAATAACCAGCGGGCTTCGATGTATTCCAGCCCTTTGTTCATCATCGTTGCTGAATCGACAGAAATCTTTTGCCCCATCGACCAATTCGGATGAGCGCAGGCTTGCGCCACTGTAACCGACGATAAATCTTGAATAGGTGTTTCTCGAAAGGGACCGCCAGAGCCAGTTAATAAAATCTTACGAACCCCGGCTTCCGCTAGGCTACTCATATTTTCAGGCAAGCATTGGAAGATAGCATTGTGCTCACTATCGATGGGAAGCAGCAAAGCCTCGTGCTGTCGCACGGCGTCCATAAATAAACTGCCTGCCATTACCAAGCTTTCTTTGTTCGCCAATAAAACTTTATTGCCAGCCTTAACCGCAGCCAATGTAGGTAAAAGCCCAGCAGCCCCCACAATAGCGGCCATAACTGTGTCAGCTTCAGCGGAGACTTCGGCTAATGCGGCCCTACCGGCCAACACCTTGGTATTGAGTTTACGCTCTTCAACGGCGTCACGTAGCTGCCCTGCAGCCGACTCATCAGAGAGCACGGCAAGCTCAGGCTGATACTTGATCACCTGCTCTAAGAGAGCTTGCCAATTACGGTTTGCACAAAGTGCATAGATATGAAATTTTTCGGGATGACGTGCTGCAACATCTAAAGTGCTTTTACCAATGGAGCCCGTAGACCCCAATATCGTTAAACGTTCTGGTTTCGACATTATAGCGACCAGCCGCTCAAGCTCATTGCCAATGCGAACACTGGAGCTGCTGCCGTCAAGCTATCAACACGATCCAGCACCCCACCATGCCCCGGTAAAAGGCGTGAGCTATCTTTAATACCACGCTGGCGCTTTACCATACTTTCAAGCAGATCACCCAACACCGACGCTAATCCGGCTGGAATAATAATGGCCAAGGTCAGCAGCAAAGAAACATCAGCCATTAGCGCAACGGTTACAGCCAACAAAACACAGCTAAACATACCACCCCAAAAGCCCTCCCAAGACTTACCAGGGCTAACAGCTGGGGCCAACTTGTGTTTACCCAGTGCCTTCCCCGAAAAGTAAGCGCCGATATCCGCACAAGCCACAATTAAAACAACAATCAGGATCAACCATGCACCCGAGGTTTGAGCGCGCAAATAGGAAAATGCCAGCCATGTCGGCACTAAAACGGCCATCCCCATAATGGCTTTAAACCAACGGCTTCCCCATAGCGCCGCACTACCGGGGTAAGACTGAACCCATAGTAGCGCTATCGCCCACCATAGGCATCCTGCCATTAAAATAGCTTTGGATATATCGGCGTTATGGCCGTCAAAATTATGGGTAACAAAGGCTGACAGAGCTAAAATGGAAGCGATTAGGGCAACATAAGCAGTACGTTGCCAGATTTTGGAAAGACCCGAAAGATTGGCCCACTCCCAAGCCGCAATTAAAACGACTGTGGCTATAAAAGCCGAGAAGAGAGGCAAAGGCAGTTTAAACAAAGCCGCCAGAAACACTACAGCGAGAATAATAGCTGTGATGATACGTTGTTTTAGCACTCGGCCCCCAAATTCATTTAATCGATCTGTTATCGATCAGTTTTTATTATCAATGCCTGCAATCAGGCTTGTTCCGCCAGCACTTGTTCAGATGTTTTTCCAAAGCGACGCTGGCGTTGATAAAAGTCATTTACCGCAGCGTCTACTTGCTCAGGCCCAAAATCAGGCCACAAGCAATCACTGAAATACAATTCTGAATAAGAGCACTGCCAAAGTAGAAAGTTACTAATACGAATCTCTCCACCAGTGCGAATCAACAAATCCAACTCGGGCAAATCGGCCAAGCAAGTGTGCTGATGCAAGCTTTCTTCATCAATTTGATCAGCGCTAATCTCGCCCGCCTGCAGCTTTTCTGCCAGTTTTTTACTAGCTTGCGCGATATCCCAGCGACCACCGTAATCAGCAGCGATCACTAAGGTAGCCTCACCCTGATGGGCAATCGCCTCCGCTTCTGCAATCGCATCTTGCAGCTTAGGGCTAAAACGATCGCGACGCCCGATTACTCTCAGCGCCACCCCCTCCTCGCTAAGCTTACGTGCTTCGCGGCGCAGGTAGGAGTAAAACAAACTCATTAGCGCCTCTACCTCACGCGGAGGACGGCGCCAATTTTCACTACTAAAGGCAAACAAGGTCAGCACTTCTACCTTGTGCTCTCGGCAGGCTTTCAACACCGCACGAATCTTTTCGACTCCAGCCTTATGACCAGAGCCGCCGCCCATGCCACGCTGTTTAGCCCAGCGATTGTTCCCATCCATGATGATGCCAATATGGCGCGGAGACGCCGGCGGCAAATTTTGCTCACTCAAGTGCAATCGCCCTTTTAGATTTCCATCAAATCGGCTTCTTTCACTGATAGCGCCTTGTCCACCTCGGCTACAAACTTATCAGTGATCTTTTGAATATCATCCTGAGCGCGACGATCGTCATCTTCAGTGATTTCTTTTTCTTTCAACAGATCTTTAACATCCGCATTAGAATCGCGACGAATATTACGAATCGAAATACGAGCATTCTCCGCTTCAGCGCGAGCTTGCTTGATATAACCTTTACGAGTTTCTTCGGTCAAAGGTGGCATTGGAACACGAATCAACTCACCGGTAGTCACTGGGTTCAAACCCAAGTCAGACTTCATAATGGCCTTTTCGATTTCTGGAACCATCGGCTTTTCCCAAGGGCTTACAGAAAGCGTACGAGCATCCAAAACAGATACATTAGCCACTTGATTCAATGGTGTATCTGAGCCGTAGTAGTTAACAGATACAGAATCTAGAATACTTGGGTGGGCACGACCAGTACGGATCTTACCGAAATTACTGGCCAGTGCTTCTAAGCTTTTTTGCATGCGGCTTTCAGCATCCGCTTTAATATCATTGATCATCATCTAAAGTCTCTTGAATTAAAGTACCTTCATTGCCACCGCGAACAATGCTAACTAAGGCGCCAGCTTGATCCATACGGAAAACACGTACAGGCATATCATGTTCGCGACACAGACAAATTGCCGTTAGATCCATTACCCCAAGCTTCTTCTCTAAAGCCTCATCGTAGGTCAAGGCATCGTATTTGGTTGCCGTAGGATCTTTCATTGGGTCGGCCGTGTAAACACCGTCTACCTTGGTGGCTTTAAGCACCAATTCAGCCTCAACTTCGATTCCGCGCAAACACGCAGCAGAATCGGTTGTAAAGAATGGATTACCGGTACCCGCAGAGAATATTACCACTTCACCGGAATCTAGAAAGCGAATGGCTTTACGGCGATCATAGTGATCTACCACGCCACTCATTGGAATTGCAGACATAACTCGTGAGGAAATATCAGAGCGCTCTAGGGCGTCTCGCATCGCTAGGGCATTCATGACCGTTGCCAACATACCCATATGGTCGCCGGTTACACGATCAAGGCCAGCAGCACTTAGCGCTGCACCGCGGAATAGGTTGCCACCACCAATTACCAGACCAACTTGAACACCAATACCAACTAACTGACCAATTTCTAAGGCCATTTTATCCAGCACTTTGGGGTCTATACCAAAGCCCTCTTCTCCCATCAGCTCTTCGCCGCTGAGTTTAAGCAATATACGTTTGTATTTTTTGTCTTTGGTGGGCATGGAAGACTTCCTACATTGGCCGTGATTTGGGAGCTTGCACCCAGAATCGACACCTTATTGGCGCACAAGATTCTAAGCGGCTGAATTCTAACAAAAAAGGGGTGGAAGATGCGACTCCCACCCCTTTCTAATCGATGATTTTCATCAACGATGGCTGAAAATCAGCCTTTTAAGACTTATTCGCCTTTAGAAGCAGCTACCTGAGCGGCAACTTCTGCAGCAAAATCAGCTTCTTCAACTTCGATACCTTCACCTACCTCGAAGCGAGCAAAGCCAACAACCTCACCACCAGCTTCTTTAACTAGCTGAGCAACGGTTTGGTCTGGGTTCTTAACGAATGGCTGCTCAACCAAGCTAGCTTCTTTCAAGAACTTCTTAATACGACCAGTCATCATCTTCTCAACGATCTCGTCTGGCTTACCGGCCATATCTGGCTGAGCCTTGATGATGTCTTTTTCTTTCTGAAGTGCTTCTTCTGGCATATCTTCTGGACGGTTAACCTGTGGGTTAACAGCTGCTACGTGCATAGACACTTCTTTTGCAACTTCCATAGCACCAGCAGAAATAGTGGTGATTGCAGCGATACGGTTGTTAGAGTGGATGTAAGAACCCACAACGCCACCGTTAGCTTCAATAACAGCCACACGACGAACACCGATGTTTTCACCGATCTTCTGAACCAAAGCTTCACGAGCTGAATCCAACTCACCTTCCATTAGCTTGGCAACGTCTTCAGTCTTTTCAGCAAAAGCCTTATCAAGAACCTTAGCCGCAAAGCCAACGAAGTTTTCGTCGCGAGCGGCGAAATCAGTTTCAGAGTTAACTTCAACCAATACACCGTAAGAACCGTCTTCAGCAACTTTCGCCGCTACAACACCGTCAGCTGCAGTACGATCAGCCTTCTTAGCCGCTTTAAGACCAGAAGCTTTACGTAGGTTTTCAATCGCCTTGTCGATGTCACCATCAACTTCTTTAAGTGCTTTTTTGCACTCCATCATGCCGAGGCCAGTGCGCTCGCGCAGTTCTTTTACCAAAGATGCAGAAACCGCCATGATTTTTTCCTCATCAATATATTTGAAACATAAATACGAAAGGGGGCGAGCGCCCCCTTTTAGGCTAAGACCAGTAAAAACTAGTCTGCAGCCTTTGTGTTACAGCTGTGCGAGGGCTTAGCTAGCTTCGCCGTCAACCTCTACAAACTCGTCCTTGTTAGGAACGCTCTGGCCATTAGCTGCACCTTCTAGAACAGCGTCAGCTGCTGCAGTGGCGTATAACTTAATAGCGCGGATAGCATCATCGTTACCAGGGATAACGTGATCAACACCAGCAGGATCAGAGTTAGTATCAACAACACCAAATACTGGGATACCTAGCTTGTTAGCTTCTTGGATAGCGATGCGCTCGTGCTCAACGTCGATTACGAAGATCGCGTCAGGTAGACCACCCATATCCTTGATACCACCGATAGAGCGCTCTAGCTTCTCCATCAAACGAGTGCGCATCAGAGCTTCTTTCTTGGTTAACTTCTCAAAAGTGCCGTCTTGGCTCTGAGCTTCAAGATCACGGTAGCGCTTGATAGAAGCACGGATAGTTTTGTAGTTAGTTAGCATACCACCCAACCAGCGGTGGCTAACGTAAGGCTGGCCAGAACGCACAGCTTGTTCTTTGATCACTTTAGCGGCAGCGCGCTTAGTACCAACGAACAATACTTTTTTCTTCTGAGAACCAAGCTTAGTTAAAGCAGCTAGGGCTTCATTGAACGCAGGAACAGTGTGCTCCAGGTTAATGATATGAATTTTGTTACGTGCACCAAAGATGTATTGACCCATCTTTGGGTTCCAGTAGCGAGTCTGGTGACCGAAGTGAACACCAGCTTGCAGCATATCGCGCATGCTTACGGTAGGCATATGTCTATTTCCTTAGGGTTAGGCCTCCATATACCCCAGCCGCTCAACCCTTTCCTGCCAAAGGAAATTGGGCACCCAAACGGATGTGTCGGTATATGTGTGACGTTAAAATCATTAAATTTACCCTGCACTCTAGGTACAGGGGCGCGCTTTATACCATAGACAAGGGGGCGTTGCTAGTTTTTTCGACAACCAACCAAAAAACATGGAGATCTGACCGCCTGCCTTGGTTGTGAAGGAGCTTCCTGGGATCGCAAAAAGCGGCATGGACTCGCACCATCCAGGTGCTCGGCCTTTGGCCAAGCCCTAAACTCTTCCGGGAGTTTAGTCATGCCAGCTCGCGTTCGTTTCCATAACTCACCCGTCCCAGCAAGCCACTCCCCAACCAAGATATTCTGCAGAAAACTAGTACGAACCTAAGGGCGGGACCACCGAACGACCACTGAGCTACCTTAGTAGTTTGAGGGGTAGGTATTACTCTTGTAAGGGCATCTTCGACTTGGAGGAGAAGGTGAGCTTGGACGGACCCAGCTTTTTGCGTCCCGTCAAGAGTGATACCTACCCCTCAAACGGCCAGACCAAGACTTACACTTTATATCTAACAACTTGGAGAAGCACACCATGACGGTTTACAATAGCCGGTCTTTTGCTTGGCCGGCCAAATTGACCAAAACCCTGAACTTTGCAGGTAATTGCCGCCAAAAACGAACAGAATACATAAATGTAGGAAAATACTAGCCGATGTCTGTATCCATCAAGACCCCTGAAGAAATCGCCAAAATGCGCGTAGCCGGCCGCATGGCCGCCGAATGTCTAGAAATGATCGAAGACTATGTAAAGCCAGGGGTAAGCACGGCAGAATTAGATCGAATCATTCATAAACATATTGTCGAAGTGCAAGACGGTATTCCAGCCTGCTTGAACTACCGCGGTTTCCCCAAATCCATCTGCACCTCAGTGAACCACGTAATTTGTCACGGCATCCCCTCAGAAAAGAAAATTCTGAAAGATGGCGACATCATCAATATCGACGTGACCGTGATTAAAGATGGCTACTTCGGCGACACCAGCAAAATGTACTTTGTTGGCAAACGCAGCTCGCACATGGAGCGCCTAGTTCAAGTAACTCAAGAATGTCTATATAAGGGCATCGAACTTGTTAAGCCAGGCACTCGCCTAGGTGATATCGGCCACATTATCCAACAGCATGCCCAAGCCAATTACTACAGCGTAGTACGCGAATATTGCGGCCATGGAATCGGCAGCGAATTCCATGAAGACCCACAGGTACTACACTACGGCAAACCAGACACTGGCTTAGAGTTAAAAGAAGGCATGACCTTCACCATCGAGCCAATGATCAACGCCGGCAAAGCACACACCAAGCTAAAAAAAGATGGCTGGACAGTAGAAACCCGCGACGGCCGCCCTTCAGCACAGTGGGAACATACCTTAGCGGTAACCGCTACTGGTGTTGAAGTATTAACCGCCCGAACTGAAGAGAGCTTCTAAAGCACAATGAGCGATATCGAATCGATTCCCTACTTTGAAAAACCCATATTATTTTTTGAGCAGGGAGCGTTTCGCAAACAGCTACAAAAGCGCAACGCCATTGTCGTTTTTAAAGAAGCTATCACCGAGGTTAACGAACAATTCGACCTGCGCTTTCGTGAAGGCGAAAATATACGCCGCTTAATTTACGATCGCGCAATCTTTATCGATTGCTTATTACATTATGCTTGGCATCTCTTTCAGTGGAGCGACGGAATCGCCCTACTCGCCGTTGGTGGTTACGGCCGGGGCGAGCTGCATCCATATTCCGATATTGACATATTGGTACTCACCGAAAATGACGAGCTGCTGAACCAGGGCCCGCAAAGTAATATCGAGAGCATTCAAAACTTTGTTACCCTGCTCTGGGATTTTGGTTTGGCTATCGGCCATAGCGTACGGTCAATCCCCCAGTGCATTGAGCTTGCCAAAGACGACATCACTATAGCCACCAATTTAATGGAGTGCCGAACTTTAGCCGGTTCCGCCAAGTTGCAACTATTGCTGCAAGCCCACACCAGTGCCGACAAAATTTGGACAGCAGCCGATTTCTTTCGAGCTAAATACCAAGAACAGTATGAACGCCATAAGAAACACAACCATACCGAATACAATTTAGAACCCAATATTAAAAACGCCCCAGGCGGCCTACGCGATATTCAAACGATCAGCTGGGTAGCAAAGCGTTTTTTCGGCGTTAACAACTTCAAATTATTGGCCGGCCGCGGACTCTTTACTGATGAAGAGTACAATATTTTGCTGGCGGGCGAAGAAGACTTATGGAAGGTGCGTTACGCTTTACATATGCTAGCTGGCAGAGCAGAAGAACGCTTGCTATTTGATTACCAAAAAGAAATTGCCAAATTACTAGGCTACGAGGATGACGACTCGAAACTGGCCGTTGAAAGCTTTATGCGCTGGTATTACCGCACCGTTCTGGCTTTACGTGAAGTTAACGACGTCATGCTTCACTACTTGGATGAAGTCATCTTGCAAGCTGGCCAGCACAGCGAAGCCAAAGTAATCAATGACCGCTTCCAGCGAGTGGATAACTATATCGAAGTTACCCATGAAAACGTTTTTCGGGATAGCCCCTCGGCTTTATTAGAAATATTTGTACTACTGGGTCTAGACCGAAGCCTAGTAGGAGTGCGAGCCAGCACTATTCGCTTGATTCGAGAGCACCGTCATTTAATAGATGACGACTACCGCAGCGATCCAGACAATCAACACCTATTTCTAACACTATTGCGCTCCCCAGTTGGCCTAGTTACCCAGCTACGCCGGATGAAACGCTACGGCGTCCTCGGTTTATATCTGCCAGAATTTGGCCGCGTTACCGGGCAAATGCAGCATGACCTCTTTCACATATACACCGTAGATGCTCACACCTTATTGGTGATCAAATTTATGCGCCGCTTTAGACAAGCTGGCGCTGAAGAGCGCTTCCCCATTGCCAGCCATGTCATGAGGCGTCTACCCAAGCAAGAACTACTTTATATTGCCGGCCTATATCACGACATCGCCAAAGGCCGAGGCGGTGACCACTCAGAGCTAGGCGCTGTTGATGCAAGAGAGTTTTGCGAGCGACACGGTTTAAGTAAACGCGAAACCAATTTGATTGCCTGGCTGGTAGAAAAACACCTATTGATGTCGACGGTTTCTCAGAAACAAGATATTAGTGATCCAGATGTAATTCATAATTTTGCTTTGGAAGTCGGCGATCAGACCCGACTCGATTATCTGTACGCTTTGACTGTGGCCGACATGAATGCCACCAACCCAGATGTGTGGAATAGCTGGCGCGCCAGCCTAATGCGACAACTGTATATCGAGACTAAGCGCGCTCTTCGCCGCGGTCTAGAGAATCCAGTCGACGCACAAGATCTTATTGAAGAAACGCGCTACAACGCCCTAGCAAAACTCGAAGATAAAGGTATTGGCGAAGAGCAAGCCCGGAGCTTTTGGCAAGATATGGATGAAGAATACTTCCTCCGTGAAAACCATATTGATATCGCCTGGCAAACAGAAGCCATTCTGCAACACCGCCAGCAAGACAATGAAGACGAAGAACCTTTAATTTTAGTTAGCGAAACTACCAGCCATGGCTATGAAGGCGCCACGCAAGTATTTTTAAGGGTTAAAGACCAAGCCAATATTTTCGCTGCTGCCGCCAATGCCATTAGTCAGTTGGGATTGAACATTGTAGATGCAAGAATTTATACCGATTCCAGTGGCTATACCATCGATACCTTCTACATTCTCGATGAGAATGGCAACTCACTGGGTGATGACGATAGCAGCACCCAAAAGATCGAAGAAGCCCTGAAAGAAGAGCTGGCCTTGGTTGGCGAGTATTCCGACATCATAAAGCGTCGCACCGCTCGCGAGCTAAAGTACTTTGCCATGCCAACGCGCACATCTATCAATACCGACTTTCGCAGCGGCCATACCGTTCTAGAAGTGACAAGCCCAGACAGGCCAGGGTTTTTGGCTATTATCGCTGCAGCCTTTAGTGAATTCGGCATTCAGATTCAAAACGCTAAAATTACCACCTTGGGTGAGCGCGTTGAGGATGTTTTCTTTATTAGTGACGCCAACGGACAGCCATTAAGCGACCCCAAGATCTGTGAAGACCTGCAGGCTACAATTTGCCGGCGTCTTGATAGACAAGTACAAAAAGAAGCAGGCTAAATTTAACAAGCAAGACTGAGCATACTCGAACTTGAGTTTGCTAAAAAGAAAAACACAAAAGCAAATAGACCAGCATAGCTATGAACCCAGATCTCAATAAACTTCAGCCCTACCCGTTTGAAAAACTCGCAGAGTTAAAAGCGGCTGTTAGCCCAGCTAGCGACAAAAGCCATATTGCACTTTCAATTGGGGAGCCCAAACATCTACCTCCCCAGTTCGTGATAGAGACACTAAAAGATAATCTCCACAAGTTGGCAAACTACCCCGCCACCAAGGGTGTACCTGAGCTTCGCCAGGCCATCAGTCAATGGTTAGAAAGACGCTTTAAACTTAAGCCAGAAAGCCTAGACCCAGAGCGCCACGTTCTCCCCGTCATTGGCACACGTGAGGCCCTATTTGCTTTTGTGCAAGCGATCATTGACCGGCAGCAGAAAGCCCCTTTAGTTATGTGTCCCAACCCTTTTTATCAAATTTATGAAGGGGCTGCTCTATTGGCCGGTGCTGAGCCACACTTTCTGAACTGCCAAGCCGAGAACAGTTATATTCCAGATTTTGAGCAGGTCGCAGCAGAGCAGTGGGAGCGCTGCCAACTGCTATTTATATGCACCCCGGGCAATCCAACGGGCTCGGTGATGAGCAGTGAACAGCTACAGAAGCTGATTAAGCTGGCCGATCAATATGATTTTATTATTGCCAGTGATGAATGCTACAGCGAATTGTATTTTGATGAGGAAAACCCACCACCAGGCCTTCTGCAAGCATGTGCCGAGATGGGGCGTCATGACTATAAACGCTGCGTGGTGTTCCATAGCTTATCTAAGCGCTCTAACCTACCTGGCCTACGGTCTGGCTTCGTAGCCGGTGACGCCGAGGTCATGGCACAGTTTCTTCGCTATCGCACCTATCACGGCTGCGCCATGGCCCTTCCCAATCAGATCGCTAGTATTACCGCATGGAATGACGAGGAACATGTATTGCTAAATCGCAAAGCCTATCAAGAGAAGTTCTCTGCGGTGCTGGAGATCTTAGACGGAAAACTTGATGTTAAAAAACCCGATGCAGGCTTTTATTTATGGCCCAACGTGCAGGGCTGCGATAAAGACTTTGCTCAACGACTATTTGCAGAGCAACACATTACTGTTTTACCTGGTCAATTCCTGGCGCGAGATAGCCAAGGTGTCAATCCAGGCAGCGGCCATATACGTATGGCGCTTGTCGCCCCACTTGATGAATGTATTGTGGCTGCAAAAAGAATCGTCGATTTTGTTTCAAAATAAATTGCGAAAGAGTTATCGCTAAATGCTAAAAAAAGAAAGAGCCAATTACATTCTTGGCCGACTTCAAAAGGAATACCCAAAACCACCTATTCCTTTGGACCATAAAGACCCATATACGCTATTGGTGGCGGTCTTACTGTCGGCACAGTGCACCGATGAGCGTGTCAATCAAGTTACCCCAGCTTTATGGGAGCTCGCTGACAACCCATTTGATATGGCCAAGCAAACGGTTGAGGATATTCAAGCTATCATTCGCCCCTGCGGCCTATCACCACAAAAGTCTAAAGCTATCTCCAAGCTTTCGCAGATTTTAATTGAAGAGCATGGTGGTGAAGTGCCCGCCGACATGGAAGCCCTAGAAAAGCTACCCGGCGTGGGACATAAAACGGCCGGTGTAGTCATGGCACAGGCCTTCGATGTACCTAGCTTTCCAGTCGATACTCATATTCACCGTTTGGCACAACGTTGGGGCCTCACCAACGGACAAAACGTTGCGCAAACCGAAAAAGATTTAAAAAAACTCTTCCCCGAAGACTCTTGGAATGCATTGCATTTGCAGATCATCTACTGGGGGCGCGAGTTTTGCTCAGCAAGAGGCTGCGATGGCACGGTTTGTGAGATTTGCACGACTTGCTACCCCAAACGTAAAAACCCTAAAGTAACCTTAAAGCCCTAAGGCAATCCTAAAAAGTTAAGCCAAGCGCTTTCTTTTTAAAGGGCTTTAAAGACCAACAACCCACAAACAAAGCAGTAAAGACACAGTAAAAACATGGAAAACAATCAAAGCAACACCGAAGTAAGCACCCAAGCCATTCCAGCAAAAACATCAACACTGGCCATTGTAAGTTTAGTGTTCGGCATTTTAGGTCTATTCTTTCTGGGCTCCTTAGTCGGAATTATTACGGGTCATTTGGCACGCTCAGAGATTCGTAAAAGCGGCGGCCAACTGCAAGGCGATGCATTAGCCCTTACTGGCCTAGTTACCGGTTACATTGGCTTTATCCTGGCCTTTATCTGGGTTGTGGTATTGGGTGGCTTAGCGTTTTTAATGGCGTTCTTTGGCTAAAGACTGTTGCGCGTCCCAATCAAGAGACCCACTATTATACTGGCCGTAAGTATTTGCTATGCTTAGCGCCTTTTGCGGGCTTCTAAGCCAGTTATAAAACACGGTCTATTTCAGAGCCTAAGAGCAAACAGCAACGTCAAATAGCGAGAGAAATAATGAGCGTTACCCTATATGGCATCCCGAATTGCGATACCGTCAAAAAAGCTCGAACTTGGTTAGAGCAAGCCGATATCAGCTACGATTTCCACGACTTTCGAAAAGACGGCTTAGACAAAGAGCAAGTTGTCGCGTGGATAGATGAGTTGGGCTGGGAGGTGCTGCTGAACAAACGCAGCACCAGCTGGAAAGCTCTCGATGAAGGATTACGCGCGAATATGGACGCGAACTCTGCTCTAACGGCTATTTTAGAGAGCCCCACCCTGATTAAACGCCCCTTGCTTGATGACGGCAAGGCACGCAAAGTAGGCTTTAAAGCGGCCGACTACGAGAACATTTTTAAATCTTAAGGGCTTGCTAGCTAAGGCCCCCAATAACAAAATTGATAAAGGTATCACCATGAGCAATCTATACAGCGTCGGCCTAGGTGTCGGCACTCAGAATCAAAATGGCGAATGGCTAGAGGTATTTTACCCAGCCCCTCTTCTAAACGCCGATAGCACCATGTCACAAGCATTAACTACCGCTGGCTACACAGGCGGCAATGCGGCAATTGCGCTAGACAATGAGGCTATGAGCAAGCTAGCGGAAGCCCTGAACAATGCCGGCCAAACTGAACAAGCAGCTATTGCTAAGTCTTTAACGAGCAGTGAACGCCCCTTAGTGCTAACAGTTTTAGCTGAAGATGACGCTCCCAACAATACGCCAGAAGCGTATTTAAAATTACACTTAATCTCGCACCGCTTAGTAAAGCCACACGGCACGGATTTATCAGGCATCTTCGGTTTGCTACCCAATGTTGCCTGGACCAATGAAGGCGCGATCGACCTAAGTGAACTAGCTGAGCGTCAGCTAGCCGCACGCTTAAAAGGCCAAGTACTGGAAGTTTCTTGTGTCGACAAATTCCCTAAGATGACCAACTATGTTGTGCCTGCTGGTGTACGCATCGCTCACACCGCTCGTGTACGCTTGGGCGCCTATTTAGGTGAAGGCACCACCATCATGCACGAAGGTTTTGTTAACTTTAATGCGGGTACTGAAGGCCCAGGCATGATCGAAGGTCGTGTTTCCGCTGGCGTGATGATCGGCGCAGGCTCGGATCTTGGCGGTAGCGCCTCTACCATGGGTACCTTGTCCGGCGGCGGAAATATAATTATCTCAGTCGGTAAAGAATGTTTGCTTGGCGCAAACGCTGGCATCGGCATTCCTCTTGGCGATCGCTGCACCGTTGAAGCCGGTTTATATATTACGGCGGGAACTAAAGTTCAACTGCTTGATGATAAAGGCCAGCTAGTCGAAGAAGTAAAAGCTCGCGATTTAGCGGCTAAATCAGACTTACTGTTCCGTCGTAACTCAAGCAGCGGTGCCGTAGAGTGTAGAACCAATAAAAACGCGATTGCTCTAAACGAAGAGCTACACGCTAACAACTAAACGGCTTTTGAGCGTATTAGCTGCCACGTTATATCTAGCGTGGCAGCTTCTCGTAGAAAACCATGAAACACATTCCAGCCTGAAGTATCTAGCAAGAGATCATTATGAGCAGCGCCAGCAAGCTTTCACCAACCTTAGAATTAGCAATGGATTTAATTAGCCGCCCTTCAGTCACCCCTGAAGACGAAGGCTGCCAGGCACTAATGTGCGAACGACTTAAAGCGGTGGGCTTCGAGATCCACAATCTACGCTTTGGCGAAGTCGATAATTTCTGGGCAATACGAGGGGAAAAAGGGCCTATATTTGCCTTCGCAGGTCATACTGATGTTGTACCTACCGGCCCGGAAAGTAACTGGCAGCACCCACCTTTCGAGCCTATCATCGAAGACGGCATGCTCTACGGGCGAGGCGCCGCTGATATGAAGGGCAGTCTTGCGGCAATGTTAGTCGCCGTAGAAAATTTTGTAGCCGACTACCCAGATCATAACGGACGTATTGCCTTTCTGATTACTTCTGATGAGGAAGGGCCTGCGATTAACGGTACAGTCAAAGTTGTAGAATGGCTTGAAGAGCGTAATGAGAAAATCACTTGGTGCTTAGTCGGCGAGCCTTCCAGCACTAATGAAGTTGGCGATGTAATTAAAAATGGTCGTCGAGGCTCTTTAGGTTGCGAGCTCAAAGTCAAAGGCATTCAAGGCCACGTCGCTTACCCGCACTTGGCTCGTAACCCAATTCACCAAGCAGCTCCAGCTCTGGCTGAACTAGCGGCTGAAGAATGGGATCAAGGTAATGATTTCTTTCCAGCAACCAGCTTTCAAATTTCCAATATTAATGGCGGTACTGGCGCCACGAATGTTATTCCTGGCGATGTAGACGTAGTGTTTAACTTTCGCTTTTCCACTGAGCTTAGCGAAGCCATTTTACGCGAACGCAGTGAAGCCATCCTTAACAAGCATGGCTTGGAGTATGACATTAACTGGAAGTTGAGCGGCCACCCGTTCCTAACTGCTGAGGGTCCTTTGGTAGAAGCCGCCGTAAAAGCAATTAAAGACCATTGCAAAATTGACACTGAACTTTCCACCGCTGGTGGCACCTCTGATGGGCGCTTTATCGCACCAACTGGAGCGCAAGTCGTAGAGCTAGGCCCGGTCAACGCGACTATCCATAAAGTAGACGAGTGCGTAAATGCTGAAGATTTAGACAAATTACAGGATGTGTACCAAGGAATCTTGAAAAATTTACTGACCTAAAAGCTCTCGAGGTTCAGTGCGCCATCTTATCCATCGAATAGCTTAACAAGCACAAAATTAAACTCCCGGATAAGGTGGCGATAGATACTTTTCTAGATCACCTTTTAAACCGATACTGTCGACCGTCTATCTCCTCTTAAGCCTGGCGCATTAAAATATAGCCCCTAATTACACTTTGTAACATAGCAGTCATATTCCCAGACTATATTAGCCAGCATTGAAATTGAGACAGGAAAGTGAAATGTCTGAGCAAGCAGCCATACAGCCTTGCGCCAAGGTAATTCCCTTTCCTCGCCGCAATTTTCACGGTGCTGCCATCATTAACGATGACGGAACGGAAACGCCCATTACTGAAGAAATGGTTAATCAGGCGGTGGATCAAGCTATTGATCAGCTCATTAACTATTTACCTAATTGGCTACATCCGCTATCGGCACCGGCAAATTCTTAAACCTGATAAACGCAAGTTAGCAGGTTTAGATTTTAGCAGTATCAGTTTTAAACTCTCCTCATACTTATTGGGAAAATCCCAAAGCGGCTAGACTTTGTTCTAGCCGCTGCTTTTCTTTTTCTGTAAGCCCATCAACTTCAGCAAGACGATAATGAAAGAATTCTCGCCTTTTAGGATAGTTTTTCCTTAGAGCATCAAAGGCTTTGGCAAAATTGTCAGATTGCGTTTGCATAGCCTCGCGAAGATTCTTGTCATCCTGAGATATATCATAGCAAGATGGAATTAATTGGCGGAGAAATTCAAAGACCGAATCAGCAGCCAAGCCGGAGACTAACTCAGGCTCTTGCCGTAAGCCCCTAAGATTTATCCAATCCAATGACAAAAACTCAGACAATCGCTCCGCAATCATCCTTGTGCCAGTGACCTTACCATCATAACTATAACCCGCTATATGGGGCGTCGCGATATCGACGGCCGCTAACACATCCGCATGTAAATTAGGCTCGTCCTGCCAAACATCCAGTACCGTTAACAAATCACTTTCATTGTTAATTCGCTCTAGCAAAGCTCGATTATCCAAGCAATCACCCCGTCCACAGTTAAGCAGAACGGCACCTGGCTTGAGTCGCGCTATTTCGGCCTGCCCGATCATTTTATAACTTGGGTATGGCCCAGTACGAGTCAATGGGGCATGCATAGAAACAATATCAGCTGTCAGTACCTCCTCAAGAGAGGTCAAAATAGGGTATCGATCTTGTTCGATAAGCGGATCATAGCCAATGCACTCTATGCCTAGTTTTGAAGCACGTTTATAAAGCGCCGAGCCGACATTGCCCATACCAATGATGCCCAGACGTTTGCCCTGCCAATCGCAATTCAGCTGTGCCAAGGCCGCGAACACATACTCCACTACGGAGTTAGCATTACAAGCCGCCGCGTTTGAATGCACAATCCCTCTCTGATCCAAATAGGCGGTATCGATATGATCCATACCGATAGTGCAACTGCCTACAAATTTTACCGGGCTAGACTCCAGCAGGGATTTATCCACCTTACTCACAGAGCGAACTATTAAGGCATCAACATCCCTTACATCAGCAGCGACAATTTCGCGGCCAGCTTTAAATCGCAGCTCGCCACCGTTTTTTTCTACAAAACGTGAAAAATAACTCTCTGCTTCGGGAATGTTTTCATCCAACAGAATAATCAAGCCATACTCCTAAATTGATTTCGAACCAGCCCTGCCTCTAACTAAGAACCAGAAAACACTTTGTGCATCCGGCTCGCTAAGCGCGAAAAGCCCTGCTGTTGACAGAACTCGTCTAAAGCCAATAGATCGGCTGGCTGCCAATGTAGTTCATTGATTGAACTCACCAAGGGAACATCACAAACAATTGTGGCCAGTGTTTTTGCCATAGCAACCTGCTCCAGGTGCTCTTCTAGCTTAGCCGCCAAGCCTTTGGCTCCGCGAACTGGCAAGCTGTGTAGCTGATCTATATTGGCGTAAACACCTTTGACACTACCATGGGCTTGCAGCAAGGCAGCGGCCGTTTTAGCACCAACACCAGGCACACCAGGGATATCATCAATGGCATCCCCCACCAAGGCTAAGTAATCGGCCATCGCCTCTGCAGGTACTCCCCACTTTTCTTGAATATCCGAAGGGTAAGCACAGACATCCTTAGCAAAGTCCCAAAGATAATCTTGTTCTCTGCGAATTAGCTGTCCTAGATCTTTATCACGACTTAACACAGCGACCGGCTGCTTACTGCGCTTAGCCACAGTCATTAAGCTACCTATTAAATCATCAGCCTCGTAACGCGTCGATCCGAAACAGGGAATCCCCATTAACTCGGCGACCTCCCTACAAGCTTCTAATTGATAAGCTAGGGCTTCATCGGGTAATGCTCGGCTCGATTTATAATCAGGGTAAATCTCCTCACGAAAGCCCTGCCCTAAACTCTCGTCAAAGCACAGAGCAATACGCTCAGGTCCATATTGTTCTTTTAGCTTCAACAAGAAAGTAGAGAAACCATATACTGCTTCCGTTGAAAAGCCATTGCACGCTGTCCAATTTGGAGGCAAGGAAAAATAATATTGAAAAATGTAGATTGAAGCATCTACCAGGCAAGTCGCCGCCAGTGGTTTCATCGCACATCGCCCCTGCGGTAGCTAGTAAGATGATCGGCGCCTTCAGTGCCGTAATAGCTACGTAAGGCCTCAATCAACTTTTGACTACGCTCATTTAAAGCCCCTTCACAATAATTCTGTAGCTGCTTAAAAATAGCATGACAAAACTCTTCACTAGGCATTAATCCTGCTTCGGCATTATCTGCACTCACGCGAAATGGAAAAGCGGCTGCGCGAGATAAAATACACTCCAATGCCTGGGGCTTTGCTTCGACTTTTTCAAACTCGGCTTGCTGTTCTTCGCCTCGACCGTCTGGTGCGTACCAATAGCCATAATCTTCGAGTCGACGGCGCTCCTCACCTGCAACTAGCCAGTGGGCGATTTCATGTAGGCCGCTGGCATAATAGTCACGAGTGAAATAGATTCTGTTTTTTGAACAGTCTTGATCGGCCACCTGGTAGAGAGGCTCTTCAGCTCCAGCAATCAATACCGTATTGTGGCTTTGCTCGAAACACTCAGCGAAGATGTTTACCAAGTCCTGACAACGGTGCTCGATCTCAAGCTTGTTGTTTAAGCTACTCATTCGGCAACGCACTCTACTTGGGTCAATCGCTGATAATAGTCTTCACTGAGAAACTCACGCCCTGCCAGTAGGTGTTCCAAATACCAACGTGCTGGTTTTAAGTCGTCCTGCAACATGGCCTTATTTGCGACGTAGACCCAGGCCGCGATAGGGCCATCGCTACCGTGCACGGTAAATATATCGCGACTGTATAAACGCGGTGCCCCTTCAAAGGGGTCCATCTTCAAGATCTGCCGATGATCCTTAAGCCGGTAAGCCACCCCTTCCACTACCGAACTCTGATGAAAGCCGATATTGGCATAAGAACGGTGGGGAGCATCAGCTGCGCGCTTATTAAATAGCAGCTGCGCCTGAGGTAAGGTGGCAGAGACAGCCATATCAAACTCTAATCCCCGGGTGCGCATTCTATCTGGGTTCATATTAGAACCGTAAGCGAAATAATAACTGTTCAATTTTCAACCTAATCAATCAAAATAAAACCACTACATATAGTGATCATGGGCCCAATAAAAAATATTTTGTCAAAATGTTGTACTTATGCCAATCTAGCTATACTTTATATAGTAAGAATTTTAATGGCACCTCCCCTTCTGCTGTATTTTATGCGCCAAAGGGAATTTTACGCGAATTTGAGTGCCATATAATAATAAGCCTACTCTGAAACTGGGGTGGGCACCTAAGCTGCCAAAACCCAGAAGGGAGGTAGTCGCATGAAGACCATGGAAAACCGCTCTAAAAAGAGTAATGTCATTGATTTGTTCACGGGCCAGAAATACGCGCCTGAGGATGATACCCGCTTTATTCGCCTTGCACCTGAACTCGACGGCCTGGAGATGCTTTATAGCAACGATGCCAGTCCTGATAAGCTGTTCAGTCTTAAGGTGTTGTGCTGGGGTTTGCGTGCTAACGGCGATGTCGTCGGTCTAGTCCCCTGGCTCAATGACATTGTCGCCTGTATCGACATCAAGGACCCCCTCAACGGCCAATGGGAAGGTTATTACGACCCAGGCGTTGATGAAGTCTTTTATGATGCCCCGATTCACAAGGTGGTCGAGCTAGAAACCGCTGCTGAGTATTACGACTACGAGGCTGCCGAGCTCAACGGTGAATTCAGCATTCAGGAGATACCGGACACCATAGGTACCCACGCGGTACTGGCCGACAAAGCCTATGAAAACATTACCCTAACGGAAGTAATAAGCTGGCGCTTATACGGTGACGGTAAGATTTCAGGCATGGTGGCCGATGAGTCTGAGGTCGTCAGCACCCCTGTTTTACCAGGTGATGACTGCTTATATCAGGTACAAAGCCGAGAAGAATTCCGCTATTTCTTCCAGCACCAGATTGCTAATCGTATTAAAGCCGAAGATCCAGAAGCCCTAGCAGCCATCTCGATTTTGGTTGAAGAAAAGTAAGCCAGGAGCTTACTTTTCATTCACTCTAAGGCAGCTACTCAAGCTGCCTTCTGTCTACTTTTCTCTGTAAAAGACAATTTTTCGATGCCAAACAGCACTAGGCATCAGCCCCTTTACAAATCCAATAATGGAACTCATCAGCACTCTCACCCTGCCCATCTAACTGTTTTAACAGCTCATGACCAAGAAAGTTACAAAACTTAGGGATATCACGGGTGGTTGATGGGTCTGTCGCAAGCACCTGTAATACTTGGCCTTGCTGACATTCACGCACATGCTTATGGAGCATCATCACCGGTTCAGGGCATAGCAGCCCACGTGCATCTAGTGTCGAGTCAACGGCTATTGATTCATTGTTTATCGCTGTCATTTCCTGAACTGTGTACCTTTTGTTTGCTCTGTCATCCGATATACGGCAGCTATTTTAACAGCGAAAGCCATCTTGTGGACTACACTGTAACTGTGATTTGCAGCTGATGATTCAGCACAGAGCGAGGAAGTATTTTGTCTCTACTGAAAGATTTAACCATAAACCGTCCAGATATTTTTAGTCGCCATAGTTTGGAGCTTAGCTTCAAGCTTCTGCGCCACCGCGAGCCGAGACTTGCCCTTGAAGTGCAAAATATCCTTGCGGGTAAAACCAATGACGCCCCCTCAGCCAGAACCTTGCCACCTTACCTTAGCCGCAATTGTGAGTTTTTTATGGTGGCTATAGACCCCGTTATCGTCGGTCAGATTATTTCCTCTTTGACTCTTATAGGACGAAATATCATTGAACAAAGCGATGTTCGCCCTAGCCGCAAAGCCATTATCCTGTCTTTACTTGAAGAGTGGATGGGCTTAGTCGAATGGATGATCAGCGAGTCGGAACAGCATTTACCCGCTCCAAGCGCCACTAATTCTGCCTAAACTAAGCCAAGCCTGTATTTAACGCCCTTAACACAGGGACTTCAAGGCTTGGAGCGAAAACCATTTTGACGTATATTGATGCCTCTTTACCGAAACTCTCGGTATTTTAGACCATCGAACAAGGATTAGTATTACGCCATGGGGCCGCGCGAACCAGGAAGTCTTTCAGCAACCAGTGACCAACTCAGCAACGAACCAAGAAAGGACTCATTAGAAGATAAAACCGTTACCCTTAACAAACCCGACTCTACTCTTTTTCTCTTTTTTATCGTATTTTTTAGCCTTAGCTTTTACAGCTGCTTTTGGCTTGTGGCCCGCGCAAGAGATATTAATAAACTGCAGAAATCCAAGCTAACGCCATGGCTTTGGTTTTTTGTACCTCTGATTGCGCTTGCTCAACTTTTCGCCTGGCCAGGCCTTATTAAAAAGCTGCAAAGCACGCAGCAAGATCGAGGAGTCAAGCGCTGGAACGCTTGGAATGGTGGCTGGGTCGCGCTGGTATTTATTACAGCCTTAGTAATTTCTTCATCAGAGCGCGTATTCGGCAATATGAACATTACGTTTCTTGCTCTGCTTTTATGGTCGGGATTTATAGCTATTTTGCATCATCAATTTAGCTTACTGAAACTACAAGGGCATCATATAGATCTACGTAAACAACATATCGCAATCCGAATTGGCAAATGGCTAAGCTTTGTACTGTTTGCAATTATCAGCACATTCACAATTTACGAGCTATCTCTAAAGCCACTCTTTCAAGAAAGCTTACAGAAATTTCAATCCGGCGATGAATACAAAAGCAAAGAAATAGGTCTGCGTTTTCCTTTCACCCAAGATGGGTGGTCTCAGGTTCCTATTGGCAGCTATTCAGATGGTAGTGCAGCTTCAGAATTTTCAGGCCCTCTCGCTGGAAGCTATATTTTAGTATTTAATCATGACTCTAAAAGTAGTTTTGACAGTATCGCCAATTTTCGCCTGGACCAATTTAGTGAAAGTTATGGCCCTAACAAGTGCACACAACAACGTCAGCTACTGGAAGCCGAGCTCAAAGTTTTGCTCGTGGCGAACTGCGAAACAATAGATTTCGGCGAGCCAACAGGAGAGTTCTTTTCTGTCATCAGAAACGGCACAGGCTATGTAGAAGTTATATCCGAAGTTTCTGCCAGTAAGATTCCATTTAAAAGACATAAGGCAGAAATCCAGAATATGCTGTCTCAGGTACGCGCATATGAATAAAATTTCAGGTCTACTTCTTCTATTAAGCTGCTTCTTTTCTACATCCTCATGGTCAGAGCACAAAAATGTTGAGTGGCAATTAGAAAGCTCAGGAGAGCTCGTTGAGCAAGCCCAGAAGTTTATCAACAGATCTAGCAAACCTCAGGGCTTGGCTCAACATCTGTCAGAAATTTCAGCTGTCATTGATGATCACAAGGTTAAAACGAGAATTAAAGCTATTTGGTATTTGGGCGATGCGGATAGCGTTAGTAAATATGGTACAGAAATAATTTATTTCAATGAATTGACCGAATCCATTCGTTTTCACACAGCACTAACAATCGATTCAAATGGCAAGATTCACTCATTTTCACCCAGCTCTGCACAAGTTGTTGACTCAGACAGCTACACGACATTTTCAGATGATAAACAACTCGTTATGGCGATGCCTGGATTAGCCTCTGGAAGTGTGCTAGTTCTTGACTATGAAGTCATACTCGATCGCAGCCAACTAGAAATGAATTGGTCGGAGATAATATACGTTAATAATTTGTACCCAAAGGAAAACCTGCGACTTTCATATAGTTGGCCAGAAGGACAAGAACTCTACTGGCATAGTGATTCAGATCTGCTTCAATGTGAAACTCAGCCCACAGGAGTAATATGCGAAGCCAACAATCTATCAGCATTTAAAGAAGATAATTCAGTGCTTTGGCGCGATGTTTTACCTCAGTTCCAAATTTCAGAAATTAAATCCTGGGAACACGTGCGCAATCTAGCCTATAGAGAATTTCAAAAATCACAACATGACACTTCAGGCCTCAAAGAGCTATTAAGCAGCTTGAGTTTGGACAATTTAACCACTGAGCAGAAAATAAATTCAGTGCATCACTACAGTGCGAGGGATATACGTTACGTTTCTATGTCCGAACACGGCAATACTATCACTCCCCACTCAGTAGCTGAGGTTATCAGAAGAAAATATGGGGATTGTAAAGATAAATCTGCCTTATTGGTTGCACTCTTACGTCACTTAGGAATAGAAGCCCACCCAGTTCTGATTGCAACAGATAGAAAAAATAGCCATAAATTAGCGATTCCTAGCATGAGCTATTTCAACCATATGATTGTTTGCTTCAAACACAACGACCAACCTTTTTGTATCGATGCAACCGACCAAACGACCGGCTGGAAACATATATCAGCCTGGATTCAAGGCGCCGTAAGTTTAGCTCTTCATGAGCAAGCCCTTCCTTCTCAAATGGCTATCAATCCCTATCGCTGGGAGATTGAGCTCGATACTAACTTGGAGTTTGATGACAAAGGCGGTGTCAAGGAAGTCTTAGACCGCCGTTTCAAGGGTGAGTATTCCAGTTATGTTCGAAATCAAATGACAGGAAAGAGTTCGGACGAAAAACACACTTGGTTGACTGAATTATATCAAGAGTTGGTATCTTCAAAATCCCAGCCTCACTTCAAGATTCTTTCAGAAGAAAACATAAATAGTGATTTAAATATTCAATCGGAAACCTACTACCCTCCCTTTACGGACCCCGAAAAGAAATTATCATACACCGAGTATGACTACTGGCTAAAATCGGAGCTTAATTCCATTTACCTAAGCAATAAGCTCTATCCACAGCTAAATCAAGGACTTAAATACAGTTCAAAAATGACAATCAGCCTAGGTGACAATTGGAAGGTAACCCGCCAAACTTCAGAAGTTACATTTGAGCATCTCTTTGGTCGCATGTCCCGCACAGTCGACCTTAACAAACAAGACAAAATGGTAGTAGTCACTAAAATAGAGATCCCAAGTAGAGACCTTCCCGCAGAAGAGATTCCATTGTTTAACGATTTTTTATCGCTTCTATATAAGCACTCCAGCATTACTATTGGTGGAATTACAAAGTAAAGGATGACAAATTTAATCCAATGCTACCTATCTCTAGTAAAATTGATTAACATTTGAAAAACAGCAGTTAGAGTATGTAACATGATTCATGTATTAATCGAGCGCCATATCGGTGCTGACTTAGAATCAACCTATGAAGCTATGGCCCGCTCGACCCTACAGGGGGCGTATCAAGCGGTTGGCTTTATTAATGGCGAAACCTTTTACGATATGAATAACCCTAGGCATCATTATGTGCTTAGTAAATGGCGCACGCTAAGTGATTGGCAACGCTGGTTTCAAAGCGATGAGCGACGTAAAATGATAAGCCAATTGGGCGCGACCTTAGATGGCCCTGAAAAGATAACTTTTTTGGAAAACTGAACCTCAGAAAGTCATGCTTGCATGAAAGGGGCTTGATCAAGCCCCTTAGCACTAAAAATATTTCGGAAGCCTGACTATAACCCCATCTCTCGAGCTTGTAGGGGGGTAATGAGATTAATTGATTCGCTTGGCTCATCAAAACACAGCAACAATTCCCCGCGCTGCAGCTGCCCTTTAAGCTGCTCGAGCTTGCTCTCTAGCCCAACTTCCTGCTCACCATAATCGGTGCCCTCACGCAGCACAAAAGACTCTAAAACCGCGTTTAGAGTCTCGGGTGCTAATTGTTGAAAGGGAACGATCACTTAGCAGGCTTAACAAACTTGAGCGTCATGCGATCACTTTCACCGATGGCAAGATAGTGTTCGCGCTTTTCATCCCCCAAAGCTAGACGTGGCGGTAAGGTCCAAACACCTTTAGGGTGATTCGCGCTGTCTTTGGGATTACCGTTGATTTCACTCGCGGCCACCAATTTAAAGCCAGCTTTTTCAGCAAACTCAATAACCTTAAGCTCGGTGACATAACCCGATTTAATCATGGTGTCTAAATCAGTGCCCGCTTTCGCTCTATGCTCAACAACACCCAATAGGCCGCCAGGCTTTAACATTGCATAAAATTCGTCGAAGGCCTCTTGGGCAAAGTCAGATTTCATCCAATTGTGCACATTACGGAAAGTCAAAACGCGATCGGCGCTGCCTTTTACCGTATTAACCTTATTCGGTGGATAGAAAGCCGTTAACTTGGCTTTGCCATAAATATCGGGATTTGCGGCCATCTTTTCCGCAAATTTCTTTTGGTAACGGGTATAAAAATCAATGCCAGCATTAGGGTCAAAGTGGGCGGCGTAGTACTGCCCCTTATCCATGACATAAGGCGCTAGAATTTCGGCGTACCAACCACCACCTGGCCAAATTTCAACCACCGCTTGATCTTCAGCCAACTCGAAAAATTCCAAGGTTGCCACTGGATTGCGGTATTCATCACGGGCACTGTTTTTCTCGGCACGATGATCTGCAGATACGGCTTTTTCGATACTGTGATCGGCATGGCTCATGCTGTAGGTACTAAAACCGGCGCTAAAGGCTAGCACTAAGCTACTGATGATGGGTTTGGCTGCAAACATATTTTAATCCATACTTGACCTAAAAGAGGGCTAAAGCCTACCCTATATCAGTAGATGTTTAAACGGATAGTTACCATGGATACATGTTTAGTTTTAACCGTAATCAGTGATGATCGCCCGGGGGTGATTGAACAAATAGCCAATTGTGTTGATCAACATAAAGGCAGCTGGCAAGAAAGCCGCATGGCGCATTTAGATGGCAAATTTGCTGGTATTTTGCGGGTCAGCTGCGCTACCGAGCATGTAGAGGCTCTTAGCAAGGCCTTATCTGCGCTGGAATCACAGGGTATTCAAGTATTGCTAAGCCAGGGCCAAAGCAATCAAGCTGTTAATCAACAGAGTATTAACATTAGCGCAATAGGCCCAGATCGCCCAGGTATCGTACTAGAGCTTTCAAGGGCTTTTGCGCAGCGTTCAATAAACGTTGCTCAGCTTGATACCGATTGCAGCAGCATGCCGTGGTCTGGCGACCCACAGTTCGAAGCCCATTACCAACTGCATATGCAAGATGGCTGCAATATGGATGAGCTGCAAGAGCGCCTAGACAGTATTGCTGATGATCTTGCTCTTGATATTCAAATAATTGAAAGTGGCTCGGATTAAAAACGAGCCCCACCTTTTCACAAAACTTGGCGTGTACCACTAGTTGGTTTCACGCCAATAAACAACGCTATCGTGCCCTCTAACTCTGCCAAATTGAAATGCAGCCCTTGGTATCATTCTGTCATTGTGACTTCCGTCTTTATTCCAATCATTTTGCAACCACGGCTTGCGCTCTAAATCGATATCGACCTCAATTACACCACGATTTCCTACACCTGGCGCGGTAAAATATTGCCCAGCGTCACCATCTATAAAATGAATGTTATTCCTACCAAAGTCGCTATATTCACCCAAGCTTTGGCCGGAACCAATACTTACAACTCTATTTTGGTTTCGCGATAGACTACCCGTTTGCACATAGCTTATCCGCCCTCTGCGTATAGTCGTGCAAGAGTCCAAAGTGTTTCGCTGAAAACTGTTTCCCTGCCATGATTCAACGTACAATTTACTTATCAAACTCTCAGTTTCTGGCCCATGCGCACTAGTAAGGTTTAAACGCGAAAAGTAAAAATCATTGATCCCTAGTAAAGCGTGGTCATTATCGGCTCCATTACTCACCTCCAAATCAAGATCTAATTGTGAAGCCAAAATCTTCACGCCATCAAGATCTTCTAGAGCTAAAGCTATTTGAGCGTTGATTATAGGCGCGTCTGGCTGGGTGAGCTTTTCAATAAGTAAATCTGCATTCAACTGTGCCACACCAAGCTCAAACTCTAACTTCTCTTTGGTAATAGACAGCCGATCGTTTAAATTAACAACCTGTAAGCTTCGACCTCCTATAGAGTCGCTCAATTTAGTGTAATCAGCATGATACCCGTCAGTGAGCTGTCCCGACAGATTATGAGCTTCTATTCTTGCTGAAATAGTAAATTCCTGTCCAACATGAGTAAATGCGCCTGCTAGGCAAGCCGGAGTAACCTCTTCTAGCGAAATAGAAAAATGATCAGGTATAAATCGCCCAACGGTACCTGAACGCCCTTGTACCCTAGAGCTTACATTGGCATCAGCTCCAAGATAGGAAACACCCTGCAAACGAACAGAAAGCTCAATAATGCCTACGTTAGAATATGATATTGGTGCTTCAATACTCCGCCCGCCAGTAAAATCAGCGACCGTGGTACTGCCATTCAATTCTTGGTGGCTAATTCCTTCTGGGGCTACGCTCTGCGCACGGAGCTGCACAGCAGTGCGGGAAATAGGGTTAGAAAAACTCGGCAATAGAACGTTATCACTTAAATTAGCTTGATTCAGAGGGTCATCATCATCATGACCATCAGCGATACCGTCGCCATTAATATCATCCGCTGCCTGCCAGCCTACCGCTGACACTGTGACAGGAAAATCTGCGCCTGCCGCAATAAAAACATCCCCTTGTGAGTCTATAGCAGACGGATTTCCAGCTGCGCGAATAGAGAGAGCAAATGGCCTAGAGATCAAAGTGCCGCTATCACCATAGATATCTTGATCGGAAAAACTCTTCGAGCTATCAACTACAGATACGTTAAAGCGGCCTACATCCTTGCTGAGAATTTGAAACTCTGCAACACCGTTGCTAAATCTTAAGGGGACGCTGCTTGCTGTTAAGCTAGCTTCAACTACGCTTCCATTTATAAGCCATTGAGGCGGTATAGCCATACTGTCTGGCGTAATATTACTGAAATTCAATGAAACGCTACTGGACTGATAAGAAGTGGCTACACCGCACTCACCATTATTAGGATCACGCTTGATTAAACTCACTACAACAGTATGTGGCCGGTACGCAACAACATCCCGCCCTTGCTGCCCACCATAATCCAATACAAAACTATTTTCGCTGAACCTAATATCACCAGATATTCCGGACGCAGAACCAGAGTCCTGACTAACATTAACCTTTAGGGTTTCTGCATGCTCATTTGACAGAAGTAAGTCTACTCGCCCCTGATCATTTGCCTGAAATTGATAGCCTGCTTGCCCATTATCAGTTCGAGGGGTATTTAAGTTTCCATTTGGCGTAACCATCGACCAGTTACCATGCCCAGTACTGGTACTCAAGCTTATTCTACCTGTAAAATCACTAATGATATTATTATTAGCATCCCTGACCGCTATAGAAATCTGATTTTTGGTGCAAACACTGGCATTTGATTGTGCCGATTCGACTGAAAAATTATCTGGCCCGACATCCGCAACAACGGTTAGATCATCAATAAAATATCGGCTTATAGAGCCTGAGGTTTGGAAGTACACGTAGTGATCGGTGCCAATTTCATCACCTGAAAACTCAATGGTTCTGAAATTGGCTACCCCGGAATTTTGCTTACCTCGATCGATCGTCTGCTCACGCCAACCCAAAGTTGGGTGCTGCCATCGGAACTTTAAGCGGGCATTATTTGAAACACCAGGGGAAAAACTTTTTTGGCCGACCCGTAACCAGAATCGGATTGTTATTTTTCGTGTGCCGGGAGGAACAGTAAAGCGCTTTCTAGCGTAGGACTTTTCAACCATGCCAAGCCCGCGCCCAGTGTTGGCCTTCCTTCCGTCACGAAGGCCAACTGTTTTATTCTTTTCCCACTCTCTGTTAAAAGTACGATTACTATTAAAATTCGTACTATAAATCTCAACTGCATAACTGTACTGTGGTATCGCACTAAGTAAACAGGCTATTATGCAACTAAAGAATAATGATATCGCTGTAGACCATTGATTCCCCACCATATGCCGTCCCTACCTACTAAAAGTCTAGTTATCCTCTAAGTAATAGGTAGTAATACAGAAACTCTCCAGAAAGAAACGACAGTTGGTTACTTATATGGTTAAGTAGAGAGCGTAGTTGCATAGTCCATTTGGGCAAATTTTATTGCAAATTAGTTCGTCAAAGCACGAAGACCTCTCCCAGTGAGAAATCATCGAACATTCTCACGCCAATACACCACCCTGTCATGACCTCTTATGACACCAAAATTTGCAAAAAAATTGGGAATTTTCTCATCGTCATCAATAGCATTTTGGTTCCAATCATGTGATAACCAAGGGAGAGAGCTGTAATCAACAACTATTTCAACTTCCCCTCGATTTGCTATGCCTGGTGCAGAGAATTCTAATCCAGCTGATCCCGCGACAAAGTTAATATTTTGAATATCCATATCTAAAAAGCCAGCTGTCGTATAAGAACCGCCGATTGGTGCCGTAAGATTAGCAGGAGCATCTAAAGTGCCGGTACTAGAAAATTGAACATCCGCTCGGCTCAGCTGAGTACAATGATCAAATTCATTTTTTACAAATGAGTTTCCAGCCCAAGACTGAACTTCCAGCGGCAGCTGCAAATTTTCCGTCTCAGGGCCATGCCTACTCTCTGCAAATAGACGAGAGTAGTAAAAGTCCGAGCTACCAAGAAGTTTAGCATCGCTATGGCCATTTTCATTTACATCCAAATCCAGGCTGCCATCAGCTAAGCCTATTCCATCTGTATCAAACACGCGCAATGCCAACTGAATATCTTTTAGTGGCGGCTCTTTGTTCTCGGTTTTATTAATCCTCAAAGAAGCATTTAGGCTTGCCTGACCCTGTGTAAATGAAAGTAGCTCTGAGGCGACATCGACCCTTCCCAATAAAGTGGAGCTATTAAGAGGCTTGGCTTCATATTGACGTGAACCTTCGCTGTCACTGAGTTTGGCGAAGGCTCCGCTATAAGCATCTAAAACTCGCCCATCTCTACCACGGGCGGTAATATTGACTGAAACAGGAAATTCCTGGGACAAATGTGTCAGGCTACTGGCACTACAAAAAGGTTCCATGTTCGCGTCTTGCAGAACAAAATGATCGGCCGTAAATCTCCCAACAGGTCCAGAGCGTCCTACAATTCTGTTAGCAGCTTGAGCGGAGCCACCAAGATAACTTGCCCCAGCTAAACTCAAATCTAATTCCATTATTCCGGCGTTTGAGTAACTAAGATCCGCGCTCGCCCTACCATCGCTAAACCCACTGAGATTTATAGCTCCTGACAGTTCTTGATGAACCACATGCGCAGGGGCGACAGAACGGGACGCCAGTTGCACACTATAGCTAGGTGCTTCCGACCCAAAAGCGGGTAACACTGGGTTGTTTGATAGATCAGCATTGTTTTGCGAATTCAAATCGTCATGACCATCAGCCACTCCGTCATTGTTAGTATCATCACTTGGCTGCCAACCAACAGCGCTAACAACTGCCGAAAAATTCTCACCTGCCCTCTTAAACGCTGGAGCATCAGCCTGCAAGCTATTGGAGCTACCCGGCACAGAAGTAGAAAAAGCAAATGGCCTTACCGAAATCTCAGGACTACTGCCATCGATGGTAGAATCACTAAAGCTATTACTTCGATCCTCTATATCTATTCTAAAATGCCCAACATCTCTGGTGAGCAATTGCACACGAGCTTGCCCTTGAGAAAAGCTAATCGGCATTTCTGAAAAACTACCACCCAATGCTTCTGTGGATCCTCCAAGGGCTAATTGTGGGCTAAGCCCGCCAGGGTCATCAGCCATATCAATATTGCGCACATAAACCCCAGTGCGATTGTAATTTTGAGCAGCACCACAGTTACCACTGGAATCACGCTTCATCATGGTAATTTGTAAATCATGATTCCGATAGGCAATCACATCATCATTTAGCGGATCATCGTATTCAAGGATGAAGGCGTTTTCAGAAAAGCGAATCGAGGAACTATTGCTCGAAATAGAGCCTGAGCTTTCTCGCACACGAATGCTTAAGCTTTCTGCATGCTCATTTGATAAGCGCAGCCTCAGCTGCCCATTGTCATCGCTGTGAAATTGATAGCTGGCTTGCCCACTGTCTGCGGGCCCAGCGCTAAAACGATTGTTTGCGTTAGGCATCGACCATGTACCATGGCCACTGCTAGTACTGATGTCGACTAGACCTTGATAATCCGCAAGGAGCTGACCGCTATTATCTTTAGCTTCAATAAGAACGTCTTGCGCTGCACAAACGCTCGCTGTGGTTCCACCAGTACTGATATCAAAGTGATCCAAGCCCTGCTCTTGATTACGGGTAACAACAATATTATCGATATGGTAGTAGCCTGCGCTGCCGGAGTTGTAAAACAGAATATAATTATCACGGCCAATATGATTGGTCGGTATATCAATAGTAACGCTGCGGATGCTGCCCGCTCCAGAAGAGCCTCGATGTAATTCGGTAATATACCAACGATTAGAGACACCAGAGCCATACCAATAAACATAGAAACGAGAGCGCCTGTTGGGGCTCCAGCTAAAATCGTTTCTACCGACACGAAACCAAAAGGTGAGCTGCATAGTATCAGGCGTTTCAGACTGCCTGAAGAAGCGATAAAAATATGAACCTGGGCCGACTCCTATTGCCTGCCCCGATTCAGCGCCTTCACCAGAACGAAAATCCACACTACCGATAAAAGTCCAATTTCTGCGAACCTCAGCTTGGTTGTTCAAATTATCACTGAAAACAACTTCAGCCTGGCTTTGAGTAGCCAAACAAAGGAGTACAAGAACTGTTAATAAAAATCGTGCCAACAAAGCAGTACCTCGAAATCATACTCCGGACTATATTAAAAGTAGCACAGAAGAATCCATAGTTGCTGTATCGGCCGCTAAATGGACAACTAAAGCCTAATCAAGAATTGTTGATAACATTGAGAAACAATGTTTAGGCTTGTTAGAATTTACTGTTCTATGGTTCCCCAGGGATATAGGCGCTAACGGATAGGCTTCTTGATGCATCTAAGGGGGCAGAGCCACAGCTGCCCTGGCTTCGAATGGTGTAATAGCTAGCATCATTGGCTACACCATTTTGAATTTGGCAGCCAATAATGGCCTGGCACTGCTCTAGCCCATTACTTGAAAATGATAAAGTGACGGCACTTAGCTCTAAGCAAGCTGCATCGCCAGCGGTGCGGTTCACTTCAGGATGCAGCAAAAGGTGACTCAAAGCATAATTTGCACCACTTTCAGCGGCATAAAACGCCCGCTGCGAAAATACTTCTTGCAGTGAAACAAAAGGTACCACCGAACTAGATCGGCTAAGTCCTACCGCTAATGCAGCAATAGCAATAATAAGAAAGATGGCTACTGGCAACATAAAGCCTCGCGCTTTCTTTGGCGATATAGAGAGGATAATACTAGGGGCTCGCTTAGGGAACATTGCGTATATAAATCCTATCGCTGCTTATAAACTCTGCATTGCCCTTGGTAAAAACCAAATCGACGTTAAGCTCGGCACCGTTATTGAGAGCACCAGATTGCACATCAAACCCACCACCGCTTGTATTTACCGAGCTATCCACAAGTATACCCATAGCGGAAGGGACAAAAGCTGTAGATGACACCCCTGCGCGATTGTATTCATACAATCCGCCCTGATAGACACAAAATGCTCGGCTTCCTGCAATAAAAAATACGCGCCGGCTCGAAGACGATTGTGAGAATACCGTCGGGCTGGATAGATTAATGGTGCCACTACCTTGGCCTGCAGGCAGAGGAGAAGCTAAGCTGCCAAGTGCTGCACCACTATAGATATCCGCGGTATTCACTGCCGCAATTACCACCGTATTGGCCGTGCCTCGATCAATGCTATAAGCTAAAAGATCAAGCTCTGAGCTTGCCGCGGCTTGATTGCTATTGGTTGCCGGTTCACTTTCCAAGATGCCACCACCAATAACGGGAATAAACTCCACGCACTGGCCGCCTGCCGTCGCGCGCACGCTATTTGGGAGTGCATTCTCTACTTCCCTGGAAATTAAATTAATCGCGAGGCGGCTGCGACTAAATAAATCTATGCGTTGCTGCATAGCTTGCTGGCTGCTTAGATACTGCAGGAAAAAGGAACTACCTAGGGAACCAATAACGGCCACAATAACAATGACTGCGATCAGTTCAACCAATGTAAAGCCAGAGCTTTTTGCAGTCGAAGAGCCCATTAGAAGTTACCCTTGTAGCTACTAAGAACCACTTCGCTGCTGCCAACTACTGCTCGCACCTCTACTCTACGAAGCTGGGCTCCACTGGCCGCTAAGCCCGTTACAGAAACCCCAGCGACCCCTTCACTTACCGACACGCTGATCGAGCAGGCTTCAAAGCTATTGTCACTGTCACCATGGTAATCGCCTATATCATCTTTGACAGAGGAAGCGCTGATTGCTCCACAGGCTTGTGCGCCATCTTGGCCACTTCCGCAGGCTGGCAAACCACCAACAGGGCTGGTGGATGAATAACGTAACAGAGTTATGCTTTCCAATTTTGACTTAGCACACTGAAGTGCCCGATGTTGCTCAATTGGATCGATACTGTCTCGACTCACCTGGCTAAAAGCTAAGCTAAATGCGCCGGCGACAATCCCCAGGAGAACGATAAATACAATTAGCTCTACAAGAGTAAAGCCTTTTGACGTCAGGCGCTTCACTGGCTTGCACCATTTGCCGAGACTGATACCGTCACACTAGCATCGCTTGCACTAATAGAAATCGACCCAGCGGTGGTCCTGCCCATTTTGTCGAAACGAAAGGTAGCATCACTGATTTCGATTCCTTGGCCTAGCACATAAGGATAGTTGGCAGCACCCAAACTGACACTGCTTCCCGCATCCTGCACATCGATGCTGTCGTTCGACGCAAGCGCAACAAACTCAATACTGCGTCCTGCGCCTGCCTTTGCCATGGCTAAATGACGAGCACTACGCAGTGCAAGCAAAACCTGATCTCGGCTTGCTTGCACTCGTTGAGCGTCGCCGCTATTACTAACTCCCATCACAGTGATCGAAATAATAGCCAAAATCACAATTATGGAGACCAACTCAACTAAAGTGAAACCCTCGGGCCGTTTCATTGAGGCCACTAGCTGTTAGTTAGTCGCCTTATAGGCAACAAAAGACTCAGAAATAGCTGTGCCACCAGACGGCGTATAAGTCACATTACAAGTAAACTGCGTGCCTTCAGGGTCCGTTGCTGCAGGAGCGGTGCCATTTACAGCGTAGTTACCATTCGGTAATGAACCACCCTCCAATAAATTTACTACGTTCGCACAAGATGTGACAACCGTGACCGTTCCTGTCGATAATCCCGCATCTGACGCTAAGTTGTTAGCATGATTCAAAGCCGAAGCACTGCTTAACGCACCCGCCACACCTTTAAGCGCTGCCTGTTCTGCAGAATCAGAAAGATCCACAAAGCGAGGCAACGCAGTTGCCGATAAAATCCCTAAAATCACAATTACGGCCACTAGCTCAATCAAGGTAAAACCTGCTTGCGCCTTAGCACTAGGTATTGCGTTCATTTTCATAACATCCTCCAAGCCATAAAGGCTTTTTAACAAAAGTTCTATCAACGTGTTTGAATTGATAACATATCCCACATGGGCAAAAATATTCCCAAAGCCAAAACCATTACAAATGCGGCCATCACTACTATCATTATGGGCTCAATCTTGGCGCTTAAGCGCTTCAGGTCGTAATCGACTTCTTCTTCATAAAACAAAGCCACTTCATCGAGTAATTCCTCGACTCGACCACTTTCTTCACCTACGGCTATCATCTGCAGCACTAGTGGAGTAAAGATACCTACACCTCCGTGAGCTTGTAGCAAACTATCGCCACGCTCGACGGAGCGGCGGATTTGCATAATTTGCTCATTGAGGTACAAATTATCCATAGCCGCGGCCACCAAGCCCAATGACTGATTAATCGGGACGCCGGAACGTAACATCAAAGCCAAGCCTCGAGCGTAACGCGCCATAGATGCCTGCTGAATAATTGATCCAATGATTGGCACCCGCAGCTTCAAACTGCCCCACTGACGTTGCCCTACTTCTGTTTTCAGATGCTGGTGAATCGCAAATGCCAACGCGGCAATCGCAAGCAGCATATGAGGCCAATAATTTACAAAAACATCCGACATGCCGATCAAGAATTTGGTCGTCCAGGGCAACTCGGCATTAAACTTCGCATACATCGATGCAAAGGCGGGTATCACTTTTACATTTACAACGGTAATAGCAATACTTAGAGCAATAATGACGAAACTTGGATACCTTAGAGCTGCCGAGACTCGTTTTTTATTGTCGATATCCTGTTGAATATACTCAGCGATCTGCTTAAAAGTTTGCTCCAATTGACCGCTGTTCTCGCCAGCATCAACCATAGAAACAAACATGTTGTCGAAAACCTTTGGATGATGACGCATAGCATTTGCTAAGCTAGAGCCTGACTCCAATTGCTCAACAATGGCCAAGAGTACTTTTTCAAGGCCACGCTGCTTAGTCGTTGAGGCCAAGCCTCTTATCGCTTTGATCAGTGGAATCCCAGAGCGGCTAATGGTGTACATTTGGCGCGCGAACATAATCAGTTCTTGCTTTTCTACACGCTCAAGCCCGAGAGCCTCGTTGACGCTATCAACAAAGTTCGGCTGTTCTTCTTGTACCTGAATTTCAAGCGGAATTATTCCGCGCTCAGCCAAGCGACTAGCCACAGACTCTGCATTCGCCGCCTCGTAGCTTCCGGTCAGCTTTTGACCATCGGCCGATCGACCAATATAGGAGAAGCTAGCCATAATCAGTTGGCCTCCAGCAGCTGGCTTTCATCGTCTAGCATGGCACAGATGCGCATCACTTCTTCAATGGACGTTAAGCCTTGCAAAGCATAAGCTAGCGCACTGCGTCCTAAAGGAATAAAGCTTTTCTGAGTAATGGCGGCTTTATTGAAACCATCAACATCTCGGCTGCGTAAGGCCTTCGCCATCGCTTCGTTGATATCTAGAATTTCAAATATACCAATGCGACCACGGTAGCCGGTGTGATTGCAGCTTGCGCAACCACGTCCTTTTTTCATGCGACTGGTATCGTGCTGCCCAATACCTAATAGGCTTTCGATGTACTTCAGCTCGGCATCGCTGGCTTGATGCTCTTCTGCGCAAGCTCGACATACGCGCCGAATTAAACGTTGAGCAACAACGGTTTTTAAAGAAGCGGCAACTAGATAAGGGTCGACTCCCATATCTATCAAGCGTAACGCCGAGCTTTGCGCATCATTTGTGTGCAGCGTCGACAGCACCAAGTGGCCTGTCATCGCTGCACGCATCGCAATTTCTGCGGAATCAGCATCGCGAATCTCACCCACCAACAAAATATCGGGGTCCTGACGCAAAGTAGCACGTAGAACAGTTGAGAAATCGAGACCAATTTTTTCGTTAATTTGAACCTGGTTCACACGAGGTAAGCGGTACTCGACAGGATCCTCGACAGTAATAATTTTCTTGTCAGCGCTATTGAGCTCACTCACTGCACCATATAGCGTAGTGGTCTTTCCCGAACCAGTGGGACCAGTTACCAAAATCAAACCATGAGGCCGTTGAATCGAAGCCCGAAAACGTTCAGTGTGCATTCTGGTCATACCCACTTTATCTAGGGGCAGAATGCCTTCGGTTTGATCCAAAATACGCAACACAACTGACTCACCATATTGCACGGGCATTGTAGATAGTCGAACATCGACTTTATGATCCCGCACCATTAGGTGGAAGCGTCCATCTTGAGGTAAACGTTTCTCAGAGATATCCAAACTGGCCATCAGTTTTAAACGGACGACGAGAGCGCCTGCAATACTGTTTTCATTAACAATTTGCTCGTACAGAACCCCATCAATTCTCCGACGAATACGGAGTACATTTTCATCTGGCTCAATGTGAATATCAGAAGCTTTATTCTGTACCGCTTCTTCGAAGAGCTTTTCAAGTAGACGAACAACCGGAGCATCACTCTCTTCGACTTCGCCAAGTAAGCCTGTCACTGAGATAGCGTTTTCAGCTAACTCATCCTCAAGTTCACCAGCAAGGTTGGCAATTTCGTCAGCTTGTTGGTAAGCCTTGTCGAGAATATCCATAATCTGCCCTTCACGGGCAATAACAGAACTTACCGGGCCACCAAAATGCTTTCGTACCTCGTCTAGGCCAAATATATCGCTGGGATCGGCCATGGCGACTTTAACAACACCATTACTTTCTCCTAAACAAAGAATTCTGTAGCGACGAGCTAATGTTTCTGGCAGCTTTTGCACATCGGAAATCGTCAGCTGTAGCTTATCCAAATCTTGATAGGGAATGCTAAGCTGTTCAGACAAAATCTTGAGCAGCTGATCCTCTTTGACCAAGTCCATCTCAACCAGAGTACGGCCTAGTTTACGTCCGGTTTTTTTCTGTTCAGCAAGCGCTTCTTGAAGTTGCCCTTCAGAGATCACGCCTTGCTCAATAAGAATATCGCCAATACGTATTTTGGGAGCTTGCATCGTCATATTGGCAACCCTTCTTCTCGGACAGCTAGGGCGGCGTTATTTGGTTTTTTGCTCAAGCTTCGAATTCGTTGATTAATGTAATTCAACACATTCTTATGCTTACTGTTAAATTGACGAGCTCGCCAATAACTGCTCACAGCCCTAGGACTTTCCAAAGCATCCTGAGCACTTGCCAAGCCGAGCCAATAGGCACCATTTTGGTTGTCAATCAACAGAAGCTGTTTATAAATACGTTCAGCTTTAGAGAACTGCTCTAGACGTTGGGACAGTGTCGCCATATTCTGATAATAGTCGGGCATTGCCGCCAACTTTGGCAACTCACTAGAAAGTAAATCTAGGGCATCTTGGTTTCGCCCTTGAGCCTGCAATAGTTGAGCCGAAGCTAACCTTTGAAGGTTTGGTTTTTGTAGTTTTCTAATCAGTGCCTCGCCATCTTGCCAGCGCTGCTCCTTTAACAGAATTTTCAGCAGAGCTTTTTGGATTGGCCAGTTGTTTTCATGACGACTCAATAAATCATTTAACTGCTGTATGGCGGTATTTTTCTTTCCTTGAGTATACAAGCTTTTGGCCGCTTTTAACTGAGATGCGAGCCGGCTCTCAAGGTTAAACTGAATGTTTAGCGTCTCTGCATCACTATCAGTGAAAGCAACAACATTAGCCTTTGTCTGCGAAGGAGTTTTGTTCGAGGCCCCTTCAGTGATATTCCCTACGACTTTAGACTTTGTAGCGTTTTCCTCCGTTTGCAGAGCAACTTCTGCAATGGCTAACGACGCCTGTTCTGAAATCCCTTCGTTCTTCGAGAGCGGGCTAGGAAAAATCTGCCCCTCAAGCTTCGCAAGGCTTGGGTATTCAGTATTATTAGTTTCAGGTAAAACCAACTCTACTTCTTCAATCAGCTTATAGCTTTGATTGTAGCTGTGAACTTCGTCCAGTAAATCTCGATGAGTAGGAGAGACACTAGCAGAGTGGCTTGCAGTCGCAGGCAGCCCCTGCAAACTGCCAATCAGATCCGCCTCAGTGTCATGTTTCTCCTCGGATTTCGCCAATCCGGCGCGCTGATCAATAGCCGGCACCCTAGGATAAGAAAATACTTTCTGCTGGCTAGCAAGGTAGAAACTCACACTTGCCACCATGCCCAACAACAATAGAAATAGCGATAGTTTCAACCATTTGAGATTCAGCCCACCCAAATTTTGAGCTGGGGCAGCAAAATACTGCTTGGCAGTATGCTGTGACGAGGCGGTTGTTTCTCGAATTACATCCACAGGCCAAATCCCCCAGGAATAATGACAGCCGCTGCCAAGCAAGCCGCTACAGCCCAATTCGGCAGAGATCTTTCCTTCGATCCGATGGCCGCTTTGCTATCTTCAGCTGCAGCTTCAACCTCAGCTTTATCAACTTGTTTTACGCCTTTTGAAAAGGCACACATCAACGCCTTATCAGCCAAGATATTAAGGATCCTAGGATTACCCGAACTAAATTGAAACAATAGGCTTTTGGCTTTCTCTGTAAACAGATCTTCAGTGCCGCCAGCTATCCTTACACGGGTCGCCAAATAGCTCATCGCGTCCACTTTATCCATCGGCCTTAGCTCAGATTGATAAGCGATACGTTGATTAAGCTGGCGCATATCTTGCCTTGCTAATAGCTCATCCAGCTCTGGCTGTCCCAGCAAAATAATCTGAATCAGCTTACGTTTACCTGTTTCTAAGTTACTAATTAGCCTCAGCGCTTCAAGAGTATCTCTAGGCATCGCTTGGGCCTCATCAATAATGAGGACGACTTTTTTGTTCTCGCGGGCTAAATGCACCAGCTGCTTTTGAATATGGAGCAATATTCGGTAGCTGGGCACGTCATGATTTAAGGCTATCCCTAACTCGTGGGCCAACAACAGTTTGAACTCACAGGGATTCACGAAGGAGTTATTAATATGGGCCACATGATAGCTTTCACCCAACATAGCAATCAGCTTTCGGCACAGAGTTGTTTTACCGGTGCCAACTTCACCGCTGATCTTAATAAAACCCTCCCCCTGCTGCAGGGCGATGGCCAGCGTATTTAGCGCCTTTTGTTGAGCATCGCCCAAATAAAACATATCTCTATCAGGGGTGAGGCTAAAAGGCTTTTGCTGTAGTTGAAAATGTTCTAGATACATAGCACTCACCTATAGCGATCTCACTTCTTCACTCAATGCTTGCACATTCAGCTGATTCCGTTTTACTTCCTTAGCCCATGTTTTGTCATCAACCACAATGGGCTTCATTAAGATAACCAACTCGGCTTTAACGCGGTTGTAATTTTTGGTTTTAAACAATGTATCTACGATAGGGATATCACCAACCACTGGACGCTTACCCCGACTATCAACTAGGTTTTCCTTCATAAGTCCGCCGAGCACCACGACCTGTCCATGTTTCGCCCGGACGATACTATCTGACTCACGAACCTCTCGAAGCGCTAGAGGTAGACTGAACTGCTGATCACCAACGGTAATATTCTTGGTTTGATCGGTTACGCTACTCACCACAGGGTGAACATGAAGTATTACGTCGCCATCTTCGGCAATCTGCGGGGTCACATCCAATGCAATTCCGCTAAAGAAAGATGACAACTCTAAGTTTGGTGTATTTGTAGTTGATGCCGCATTCGAGGTTGTTGAATTACTGACCCCAGTAACAAAGAATTCATCAGAGCCAACGCGAATAACCGCCTTTTGATTATTAACCGTCGACACCCTAGGGCTCGAAAGCACTTGTACAGAACCTTGGGTCTGCAGTAATGAAAGTAATTTTGAAATATCACTGACACCCACCACAGAAGAGAAGACTTCACCTACGCCTTCATTTAACTCTTCAATACTAAAGTTGCTGCCAATTTCAGATACATTATTCGCCATAATCAATTGGCCATTAATCGCGCCCCAGTTGATGCCTGCGCTATAACTGTCATTAAGCTGAACTTCTAGGATTTTGGTTTCTAGGATTACTTGACGCTTGACACTTAATTGAGAACGCTCTAAAAACTCCCGTACCAATGCTAATTCTCGCGGCAAGGCTTTAACCACTACCATGCCACCTTGAGAATTCACCATGACCGAGCGACCATTGCCTTCTCCGGATTCAGTCAACATGTCAGCATTAACGATCGATCGAATAGAGTGTTCTAGCGACTGCCAGAAGTCGTTATGAGTTTTGGTCTTTACCCTTGCTCCAGAAACCTCTTCCTCGCTATTGCTCGAATTAGCATTTGCTGTATTACCATTGCCGTTTTGAGTATTGGATTTGATCTTGGAAACAATCACACTGGTATCTGAAACTCCTCGACGATCTACATCTAAGTAGTCAACAGTAAATACCTGGGTCTGCATGGTAGCTGGGAAGATTGTATAAATATTGTTACTCCAACGATATTCATAACCATAGATATCGCGCACAACATTTAAAACTTCCTGAATGCTTACATTGCTAAGCTGCAAGGAGATTTGACCAGCAACTTTAGGGTGCACTACGATATTGGTGCTGGTCCCAGCAACCAGACTTTTAAAGAAATCTTTTGCTGCCGCAGATTCCACCGCAATATCAAAGCGCTCTTCATCTGCTGCCTCTTCACTCATATCGTCGGCCATCAGCTGCTCAGTTAACTCAGCTGCCAACTCTGCATCATAGCTAGCGGCTTCTTCATAGGCTTGCTGCATATGATTTTCCACAGCCAATTGTTCAGGCTGCTTTGCACAAGCCGAAAGCAAAATAGCGCTGGCAAAAAGCAAGCAGAATTTGCTATAAATATTATTCATTCTCAATCCTCAGATGCAGAATTAATGCAGCTTAATCTTGGTAGTTGTTGAAGGCAGCTGAGTCTTCAGCACTAGTGTTTCTTTTGCCGACCTTAAGGTCGCGCTATTCTTACTAATTTCGACCAACTTATAACTGCCCAAGGTATCTCCGATATTTAATAGCTGGCCATTTATCTGTGCTAGCTGACGATTCGGTGAAATCAATACCGACTGCAAGGTATAGCTAGATTTCTTGATTGTCATAGGTCCTATATTGGCGCTTATCGGATGGCTTGGATTTTTTAATATTTCCGGGAGCTGCCCCTGACTTTTTACTTGTCCGCTCAAACAGACCGTCAGTATCAGCGTCAACGTAATTGTGGATAATCGATTCATCGGTATCTACTCCCCGGTTTCCACAGAAGCCATTTCAACTGCATTCTGTAGGGCTGCAGTATCCTTTGAATGAGGTGCAAGGCTGTAGATCTCTAGTTCCATTGCGGCCTTTGGATAGGCAACTAGGCGGTAGTCCATAGAGGACCAAAATATGGGCCATTCACTGCGCTCCAGCCCGCCAATAAATTTGGCCAATGACAAATAATTTCCTTCGAGCGATAGTTTCAGACGATATTTATCAAGCACCTTAGTTTTTTTCTGACCACCTCGCGCCTGTTCTGCTTGCTCACTTTCTCGTGGTAGCTCAGTCAAGTTCAGCAGATTCACGCCTTTGTCGTTTTCTGCAACCCGTTGTAGCAGATGCATAAACTGAGCACGGCTTAACACCTGTTGCTTTAGAGGGCCCAGCTCTTCTTCTAGACGCAGATTCTTCTCTTGAAGATGACGAATGAGGGTTTCTTGCTCTTGATTGCTACGCGATAAATTGCTCGCGGCAAAGATAGCCAACTCAGCTTCAACCTCAATCTGCTCCTGTCTAATCTGTGATAACTGCTGCTCTGCCGTTTTGCTTTGTTTTGTTAGCCAAGCACCCACAGTTGCCTCTAAGGCCATATACAAGAGAGCCAGTAGAGCCAGCAAGATAAGTAAACGTTCTCGAATATTACGCTCTTGATACTTAGCTTTGGCCTTTGCAAAAGTAGTATTCTCAGTACTCATTTTGCATCTCTCCATTGTTCAGAGTGCCCATACTGAAACTCACCATATCGCTTTCTTTGTTGAGCTGTAGCTCTGTAAACAAGGTATTTTTCATGGCTGACTGCTGCTGCAGGCGTCCCAAATACTCTGGAACCGAAGCCGCATCACGAGCACGGCCCGACATACTGAGCTGCCTCTGCTTACCTGAAATAATAATGCGCTCGATGCTAACAGCACTTTCAATCGTATTAGCAATGGCTGCCATCGACTTATAGAAACCGTGTCGTTCTGCCCCTACATTATGTAAATACAATTGCTGGCTTTCCAAGAGTAATGCTCTGCGTTCCTTTTCTCTTGCCAAACGATTTTCTAAACGCTGTTTTTCTCCAGCAGGAACACTAGACTTGAGATTTTCTAGCTTCGACTTCAGTTGTTGTTGATTTAGCCTAGCGACGCTCTGCTCTTTAGAACTCTGCTGTAAATTGCTCCATTGCCAGCCGTATAGCAGCAACATCACCGCAATAAGCAAGCTGACATATAGCTTCAAATGCCCCCAATCCAATGGGTCCTTTTGAGGACGTAGGCGCTGCGGGTATAAATTGATTAGCTGCAACTGCTCATGCATCAGGCAACACCCCGCCCACTATCACTGGCTATCACTAGTCGACCGGACGCAAGGAGCCCTCGCAAAGCTCCCCCTGCCGCCATCAATGCACTAAATTCACCTTCAGCTTCATCTTTGTAAGCTAGCCACTGGGCATCTAAATGCAATAATTCTATTGGTGTATTAAGTGCTTGCTTAAAGGCATCATCAAGTTTCGATTCGTGAAGGTGTTTTGCGGCCAGACGAATTTTCGCAGGTGGCAATTGCCCTAGCTGCCGCTCGTAATAATCGAGCGTTCTTTGAAGTTCCAGCAGCAGCTGGTCGGTCGGTAGCGGCTCATCGACTTCGGCACGATAGGCCAACTCAAACTTTCTCGACATAGCTAACTGGCCTTGTGAAAAGACCAAAAGCTCGCCCTGCCCTGGCTGTAGTATCGCTAAGGCCTCTCCACGCGGATGCGCGCCGCTCATTCTCATTACCGCACCCATGGCCAGCTCAGAAATATCCACACTTTCCAGCTCAAGCCCCAGTTCAGTAACTTCCTTAGCAATCTCTAGAATTTGTGCCTGGGGACTAGCAACGACATTCACCATGGTTTTACCAGCTTTGGCTGTCGATTGAGGCACACTAAAAACATCCACAACCGCTTCTTGCACTGGATAAGGTAATAGATCCTTAATCTGCCAGCCCATAGCCTGAACTAACTCTTCACCCTCTAGCTTTGGCGACTCAAGCAAGAAAAGCTGATAATCCTCATCGGCCAAAACATAGTGACAAGGAAGTCCCTTGAGGCCCATGGTCTTTATCAGCATCTGTAGAGACTTTCGGTCTTCATTGCTCGAGCCACTGCTAGCGAGCCAGCGATAGGCTGATAATTGCCAACGGTCTCCTCCCTGAGCCATCACCTTGGCCACAGCCCAGCCCTCAGCGTGTTTCACTAAGCCTACAGCCAAATTGCGGTTTTTATTTGCGGTATTCCACCAGCTCATCGTACCTTGTCCCAAATATCCCTACTTATTAGGATGTATCTTCGTTGTTAATAACATCGGACAAATTTGACCGATCTTTAACAGTTTTCATAAGATCTTTATCGCTTTGCATAAATAGTAGGATAGGGATTGCAATTTCGCCGGAATAAAGGGGTAGAATGTCGCTTTTATTCCCCTGCAATACAGCTTGCAGTATCGAAAGTAGTATCGAAATATGTTTGAAATTGTTCTATTTGAACCAGAAATACCTCCAAATACCGGAAATATCATCCGTTTAGCTGCGAATACAGGGTGCCAGCTGCACTTGGTAGAGCCCCTAGGATTCGCCATTGACGATAAGCGCCTGCGCCGTGCTGGTTTGGACTATGGCGAGTATAAAGATATGAAGGTGCACGCTAACTGGGAGGCATTTCTCGATAGCTGCCAGCCTAAGCGATTATTTGCCATGACAACTAAAGCGCATAAAGCGCCAAGTGAATGCAACTTTGAAGCCGGCGACTTTTTTGTATTTGGCCCAGAGACTCGAGGGTTGCCCGACGAAATTCGCTACCACGAGCGAATTACTGAAAGATTGCGGCTTCCTATGTGCGCTGGCAGCCGCAGCATGAACCTATCTAATGCAGCTTCTGTCCTCATTTATGAGGCTTGGCGACAGCTAGGTTTCCAGGGCGCTACTGACTGGACAGGTGAGTAAAAGCAAGATGACTATTGAAATCGCACTTTTTTATGGCAGCTCCACCTGCTACACAGAGATTGCTTCTGAAAAGATCCAAGCTGAACTCCAAGACAAATTCGCTGCCAAGGTAGCATTATTCAACATAGCCGATGAAGATATTCAGCAAGCTCAAGACTATGAACTCCTGTTATTCGGGATTCCCACCTGGGATTACGGAGAGCTTCAGGAAGACTGGGAAGACTGCTGGGATAATATTGATGATATCGATTTTACGGGTAAAAAAGTTGCCATCTTTGGCTTGGGGGATCAAGTTGGGTACCCAGAGTGGTTCTTAGACGCCATGGGTTATCTTCATGACAAGGTTGCAGCTCTAGGCGCTCAAATGTGTGGCTACTGGCCAAACCAAGGTTATAGTTTTGAGGGCTCCACCGCACTGACAGAAGATGAGAGATTTTTTAAGGGCCTGGCACTCGACGAAGAAAATGAATTTGAACAAACCGAGGCCAGAGTAAGCCAATGGTGTCAGCAAATCATGGCGGAATTTCAAGCCTAATGACACAAACGCAGCAACCCGATACAAAAGCAAATATTCAGAAATCACTAGCCGACATTCGCTGGGAAGAAGATCAGCATCCAATATGCCAACGCTTTGATGACTATTATTTTTCCAGTGACAATGGCTTAGAAGAAACACAGCATAACTTTATTCGACCAAGCCAACTTGAAGCTCGCTTCGAGCAACTCGACGAAAATGAGGTCTTTCGATTGGCGGAGACCGGCTTTGGTACCGGCCTTAACTTTCTAGCCACTTGGCAGTTATGGCAACGGAGTAATAACAATTCAAAATTGGAATTCTACAGTTTTGAAAAATACCCACTAAACCGCCAACAACTCTCTAAAGCCCTGGAGCAGTGGTCTAGCTTAAGCGCGGAAGTGAAGCTGCTTTGTGAAGCCTATCCCAGCCTGACGAGCCCTGGCTGGCACCGCTTAGAGTTTCCCTCGGTAAGCTTAAATTTGTTTATCGGTGATGTTGCACAAGGCCTTAAAGACCTATACCACAGTCAACACCCTCGCTTCGCTCAATATAATCGTAAAATCAATGCTTGGTTCTTAGATGGCTTTGCACCAGCTAAAAACCCAGATATGTGGCGAGCAGAAGTATTGCAGGGTATTGCAGAGCTAAGCATGGACGGTGCAAGTCTAGCAACATTTACAGCTGCCTCTGCTGTTCGTAAAGGCCTCATTGCCCTAGGCTTTGATATGCAAAAAGGCTCCGGCTATGGTCTTAAGCGCGAGATGATGTCCGGTACTTTTCATGAGCCAGAGGTAGAACAACAACATTGGCAAGAGTCTGCACATAATTGTCCACATGAAGCACCTTGGGCCTTAGCGCTGGGTAAGAACACCCTCAACAAGCAAGTTAATATTATTGGCGGAGGCATAGCTGCGAGCTGCACGGCACGTTCGCTGGCCGAAGCTGGCTATCAAGTTCGCATTATTGAACGCCATCATGCCTTAGCACAGGAAGGCTCAGGCAACCCCCAAGGCGTGCTCTATGCCAAGCTGTCTCATCGAGCCGAGAATCTAAGTCAGTTTAATCTTCAGTGCCTACATTACGCTCAAAGCTTTTATCGCACGCTTAAAATACAACAGGGGATCGAAGCTGAACTCTGTGGGGTCGCCCAACTAGCGACTACAGGAAAGCAAATTCAACAGCAAGAGAAACTCATCGCTTATCTCAGTCAATTTGGCTTCACTACTGATTTTGTCCAACAACTTGATAAACAGCAGTTATGTAAAGCTGCAGGGGTTAAGCTAGAGCATAGCGCTTTGTATTTTCCTTTAGCCGGCTGGCTAAATCCCGCAAGTGCCTGCAATACATTATGCCAACATCCCAACATCACTGTTTATACCCAGCAAGAAGTGCAAACTATAGAACGAGTGGATGGACGCTGGGAGTGCTATGACGAAACCAAATCCCTAATACACAGCTCAGATATATTGATAATCGCCAATGCCAATGAGGCAAAACGTTTCGAGCAAACAGCCGGGCTACCTTTAAAACCTGTACGTGGGCAAGTCAGTTACCTCCCTGCCACTACAAGCAGTAGTAAGCTTAAAACCGTTATCTGCGGGCAAGGTTATATTGCGCCAGCCAACAAGCAACAACATTGTTTAGGGGCTAGCTTTAATTTAAAAGAGCAATCGTTAGAGCTCAGTGAACAAGAGCAATACAGTAATTTGAAACACCTAGAGGATGATTGCCCTAGTATTTTTAAAGCCTTGGAAATTGGCCGCTCCCCAGAGCATAGCACCGCTGAGCTGAAGGGGCGCGTAGCACTACGCTGTACCAGCCCCGATTATCTTCCCTTATTGGGCCCAGCGCCTAAGCAGCAAGATATGCAAAGCAGGTTTAGCTTATTATCACGTAATGCCAAGGCTGCCATTCCCCATGTAGGCAGCTACCACGAAGGTCTTTACGTCAGCTTGGCATACGGATCTCGCGGGCTCTGTTACGCACCATTAGCCGCAGCGGAGCTGCTTAGCCAAATACAGGGTAGCCCAAGCCCCATGGGTGCCAAATTACGCAAAGCGCTAAACCCTGCGCGCTTTATTATTCGTGATATGATTCGCCGCAAAGCCTAACATTAGGAATATTGTTTTGTTGAAAAGAACTGTGAGTGGAAAATTGTTTGTGCGCCTGCTTAGTTTTATGAGCACGCTGCTAAGCACTTACTGTTTGGCAGAGCAAGAGTCCACCGCTGCGCTTCTTGATTTTGAAATATTGGAAACAGCCAGCCACGATAAGCTTAGCTTTACTCAAGGCTGGGAAATTTCAGACGGTTTTATATATGAAAGCAGCGGAGGTTATGGGCGCTCTTTTATCCGCAAAAGTAGTTACCCCGAACATAAAAAGACCTTAGAAAAGCGTCTACCCGCGAATTGGTTTGCCGAAGGGTTGACCGTTCAAGGAGACAAGCTCTTTTTATTGAGTTGGCGCCAGCAGCGTGGCCTGGTACTAAATACAGAAAACCTGCAACCCATGGCTCAATTTAAATACCGAGGCCAGGGCTGGGGCATATGTAGCTTTGGCGACACACTTTTTATGAGCAATGGCAGTAATACGCTTCAGCTTTTCAATAAACGTTTCGAACTGCAAAACGAGTTAGCAATCACCAGTTCTAATAATCAGAAGTGGCAAAATATTAATGAGCTCGAGTGTGCAAAAAATTTAATTTGGGCCAATATTTGGCAGGAAAAGAAAATAATTGCTATTAATCCAGAAAATGGCCAAGTTATTTACCAATTAGATCTAAGCCAATTGGATAGTGGCAATAGTCACCCTGAAGCCGTTTTAAACGGTATTGCTTACGATGCAGAGCGAGATGCCTTTTGGATTACCGGGAAGCTTTGGCCGAAGCGCTATCTACTTCGTTTGAAGATGCCGAAGGCTGCAATAACTCATAGCGCTGACTGAGAACTTGGTTGCGCCCACCACGTTTGGCCTGGTACATAACCTCATCGGCGGAAGCCAATAGGCCATGACCAACTAGCTGTAAATCACAACGCCCCTGCTGCTTCGGGCACCAAGTTGCTAAGCCCACTGATACCGTCGGGCGCACTTTTTTACTGCCACAGACGTCAATGGCCATCTCTTCGACAGCCACGCGAATTCGTTCAGCCAAACGCTCTGCATGAGCTTGTGGGCAGCGTGGCGCCAATACAACAAACTCTTCCCCACCGTAACGGGCCAAGAAATCGGTTTTACGTAATTGTAAGGAAACTTCGTAAGCCAAGTGCTTCAATACCAAATCACCCGCCTGGTGACCGAACTGATCATTGATCTGCTTAAAGTGATCAACATCAACAAACATACAGCTTAAAGGTTCTTGATTGCGCTGCGCTCGCTCCAATTCACGCTCCAGCTCGGCTTCAAAGCTGCGGCGATTGTTCACTTGGGTCAACATATCAACCTTACCCTGTCGGCTAAGGTGTTCTCTACCTATGCAATTTTCCAAACAAAGTGAAACTATAGACGCTAAATGAGATAGGAAATCAGTCGCCATATCTGGCTGGAAGCGCTCGGTGGAATCGCTGGCAAAGTGCAGGCTACCAACCAGTTTGTCTTGCCTCACAAGCGGCATACAGGCACTAGAAACAACCCTGCCGGAGCCTGGGAAGATTCGCCCTGCGGTTAATACATCCATATCACCTAAGGTGACTTCAGATTGCTGCGGATAAAGAGTAGCGAGAAAGTCCACGCCATTGCGCATTTGTAGGCAGGAGCCATAATCGGTCAGGTCCAGTTGCTCCATTAGCTCACGAATGGAGTAGTCCGAGTCAATAATGACTAAGCTAACGGCAGATAGATTGAAATGACGCTGAGCTTCAACGAGTAGTAAATCCAATAAATCACGCAGGCACTGGCAGGCCAGCAGCTTAAATTCAAAAGCATGAAAGTGCTGCTGAATACCGTGATTTTGCTCAATGCGTCGCAGCAGTAACTTTACTGTACCCTGCAATCGCTTGTTTTCTTGCTCTAGATTCATCGTCGCTGTTGCTTGCTACCGATTTTTACACAGATCGCCTTGCAGCCCCAACACCAAGCTTGGGTCGCAATCTGCTTATCGACAGTAGATAACAATTCTTCAAACAAATCCGTCAAAGCTGACAACAAACCGATCAAAGGTAGGGTTATTAACCGCTCCGGGAAGTTTAGCTGCCTGCACAATATGCGCAGACAGAGGCAAATCTGCCGATTCAGGTGATGAAAATCTAGCCAGCTTACCGTACAATGCGCGCCCGAATTAACCCAGATAGAACTAAGGCTTTATGAGTACCCCGTTTACCCCTGAACTATTGTCGCCAGCCGGCACCCTAAAATCCATGCGCTACGCCTTTGCTTATGGCGCTGATGCCGTCTATGCGGGCCAACCCCGTTACAGCCTGCGCGTGCGCAACAATGAGTTCAATAAGTTGGATAACCTGGCCGCCGCGGTAGAAGAAGCACACGGCATGGGTAAACAATTCTATTTAGCCTCAAACCTGTCGCCCCACAATGACAAGGTTCGCTCTTATATCCGCGATCTAGAGCCAGTCATCGAAATGGGCCCGGATGCGCTCATCATGTCGGACCCTGGCCTCATTATGATGGTAAAAGATCGCTGGCCAGAGCAAGAAGTGCACCTGTCCGTTCAGGCCAATGCAGTCAACTGGGCTTCGGTGAAATTCTGGGAGCGCCAGGGAATCAGCCGAGTGATTCTTTCCCGTGAATTATCACTGGATGAGATCGAAGAGATTCGCCAGCAGTGCCCAGAAATGGAAATCGAGGTTTTCGTCCATGGCGCACTCTGCATTGCTTACTCTGGCCGCTGCCTGCTCTCCGGCTATATGACCCACCGTGATTCCAACCAAGGTGCCTGCACCAATTCTTGCCGCTGGGAATACAATGCCCACAGTACCAAAGAAAATGAAACCGGCGATCTTATCGCAGTCGACCAGCGACGCGATGTGCGTGGCAGCGAAAATCCAGTGAACACCGATGACCTATCTGCGGTTTATACACCTAAGGATTACGACCCAAGCGGCGTCAATGAAGTAGAACCGGTACTGCTACAAGAGAAGAACCGCCCAGGCGAGTTAATGCCGGCTTATGAAGATGAGCACGGCACCTATATTATGAACTCAAAAGATCTTCGCGCTGTACAGCACGTTGAGCGATTGGTGAATATGGGCATTCACTCTTTGAAAATTGAAGGTCGCACCAAGAGTCACTATTACGTAGCACGAACCGCACAGGTTTATCGCCGAGCTATTGATAATGCGGTTGCCGGCAAGCCTTTCGATAAGAACCTAATGGCTGAGCTTGAGCATCTTGCCAATCGCGGTTACACCGAAGGTTTCTATCGCCGTCATGTGCCCGCTGAATATCAAAACTATGAGAAAGGCGTTTCAACCAATCCAAACCAGCAGTTTGTTGCGGAAGTCAACGGTAGCGACAGTAATCGTTTGCACTTGGAAGTGAAAAACCGTTTCAGTGTGGGTGATAAATTAGAGCTGATTACCCCGCAAGGTAACCATAGCTTTACCCTAGACCACATGCTGGATAAACACGGACAGGATACTGAGACAGCGCCAGGTTCTGGCCATCAAGTAGCCATTGATTTGCCAGAGCACATTCAGTTATCTGAAAAAGATGCAGATTATACTTTGTTGATGCGTTATACCGCCTAAGCCTTTTCTAACTGGGCTTGGCTAATTAAGCTAAGTCCAGCGACCTCCACTTCGCTCAGCACATCTCATTAATTTTCTGCTTAAGCTTCTGCAAATAGATTTCATAAGCCTCAGCATTAAAGTTTGCCGAGCGTCGATTCATAAAACCATGAAGATAAGCTGATCGCTCGACCGATACAGTCTGGTATTTCGACACATCTTTAATCAGAGTATTCACACAAAAATGCTCTTCTGATTCAGGAAAGACAAGATGAATTGGGAAGCTGGGTTCAACCTCTCTAGCATGCCGAATCTGCGAGCCATAAAAGCCTATGCCAGAAATAACATTATTAAGATTATTGTGGCCTGCCAGATACCACACTGCCGCCGCTCCGACACTAAATCCGATTAACATCACAGGCTCAGATGATTCGAGAATATGTTTTAGGAGACGATTTGCATAGGTTTCGATACCAACATATTCAGAGAAATAGTCGTAGCCTTCCTGCTCATCGTGAAATTTCAACTCAGAATCCGTATAGGGAGAAATGACCTCAGTTGCAAAAGGCAAGGAAGCAGCTAAATCGCCTAAGGCATCTGTTTTCCCAAAAATATCAGCAGCAATAATGATACGCATTTATTGTTAACTTTCTCAACATTATTAAATTCTTCGCTGTTAATAGAACAGGAATTTTAAGGTAATAGTAATAGCTCTTAGTAAACTCATTCGATACGTCGTAATATAGCGCTCTGACCTGCCATAAGAACAAAAGCTAATATCAGCGGATTTTCTATTATGCATCAAAAAGACAGCCGCAACATTGTCGTGTTAACCGGCGCCGGGGTATCGGCAGAATCTGGTTTAGATACCTTTCGGGATAACGGCGGCTTGTGGGAGCAACATCGCGTCGAAGATGTCGCCACACCCGAAGCCTTTTCTCGTAACCCAGAATTGGTACAGCGTTTTTATAATATGCGACGTAGCGCCTTATTAGAGAAGGCAAAACCCAATGCGGCACATTTCTCACTGGCCGAATTCGAAAAGAGCTATCGTAAGGCTGGCTTGGGTGATTTCTTGTTAGTAACTCAAAACGTCGATGATCTGCACGAAAGAGGCGGTAGCGAAAAATTGCTGCATATGCACGGCGAGCTCTTGAAAATACGCTGCCAACAAAGCGGCAAGGTCTACCCTTGCAAAGAGGACATCAGTGCCGATCGCCCCTGCCCTTGCTGCCAAAGCCCTGGGCAATTGCGCCCAGACATTGTCTGGTTTGGTGAGATGCCCATGTTTATGGATGAAATAGAGCAAGCACTATTGACCTGCGATATCTTTGTTTCTATTGGTACCTCTGGCCAAGTTTACCCAGCTGCAGGCTTTGTACAATTAGCCAAGGCTTATGGCGCCCACACAATTGAGCTGAATCTCGAAGCTTCTGGCGGACAATTTGATGAAGGTCACTATGGGCCAGCTACCGAGGTCGTTGCTGAATATTTTAAAACGCTTTTGCCCTAGAGGTTTAAATAATAGCCACTTAAATAACAGCTAGCTAACAGACATTTTATTAATAGCGAACGAACGGGAAAATAATTGCAATGGATGACATCGCCAAGGACAAGGTGCCTTATAGTAAGGTAATTCGCAGCCAGCTCATTCTATGTGTACTGGGCCTACTGCTAGCTCGCTGGCAAGACAAATTAAATAGCTTTTCTGGCCTTGAGGATATTCTACAAGGACTGCTCCTGGCCGGCGCCATGATGCTAGCACTGCTGCTCATAGAGAAGTGCCTGCCATTTCTTAAAGAAGCCATCAATCGCGATCTAGCAAAATACCAAAGCCTTATCGGCCATTTCGGCTACCTGCAACTGGCTTTAATTGGGGTATTAGCCGGCGTTTCTGAAGAATGGCTGTTTCGCGGATTCTTGCAAAACTGGCTGGTAGGCTTACTCGACTTTGAGGGCTGGACACCCCATCTAGGTATTATTCTCGCTGCTATCTGCTTTGGAGCCCTGCACGGTCTTTCTTGGGTGTATTTCCTGATGACCTTTGCAATGGGTCTACTGTTTGGCTATGTCTACCAAGCTAGCGATAGCCTGATGTTGGTGGTTGTTTGGCACGGCTTTTACGATGTGCTGGCGCTGTGCTGGCTGAAGAAAAACAACTGGCAACTTTAATTCCTAATTCATACTCACACTTGATATTTGCAGACCCTATATAGGTTCGCATTTACTGCGGTCATTAAGTCTAGAATACCCAACCTTTAAATAGATAAATAGTAATTTACCGACGCAATAAACTTGCCTATGCTGCCGTGGTTTACTAATTTGTTATTAGGCTAGATAAGCCACTATATAGAGAGCGAGAATGCTATGAGCACCATTAACACTGAGCACTATTGGCTGCCTTTCACCCCAAACCGTGCTTTTAAAAAGAACCCCAAGATTTATACCAAAGCTGAAGGCATGACCATGACTTTGGCCGACGGCCGCGAGATTCTAGATGCCACGGCCGGCTTGTGGTGCACCAACGCTGGTCACAGCCGCCCAGAAATCGCCGAAGCGGTACACAAACAGCTATTGGAGATGGACTACGCCAACCCATTTGGCTTTGCCCATGAGCAAGCATTTGAACTAGCCACCCGCTTGGCAGAAGAAATTGCTCCTGCCGGCGTAAACCGTGTCTTTTTCACCAACTCTGGCTCAGAGTCTGTCGATACTGCATTGAAAATGGCTCGCGCTTACTGGCGCAAACGTGGCCAAGGTGGCAAAACCCGCTTTATTGCCCGCCAGAAGGCCTACCACGGAGTGAATATGGGAGGTGTTTCTGTTGCCGGCCTTACCCCTAACCGTGCGGTATTTGGTCAAGGCCTAGAAGTCTCGCATCTTAGCCACACTCGCCTAGAAGAGAATGCCTTTAGCCGCGGCCAAGGCGAACATGGCGCCGATAAGCTGGCCTATGAGCTAGAGCAACAAATCGCCATGTACGACGCCAGCAATATTGCCGCCGTAATTATCGAGCCAATGGCCGGTGCTGGAGGCGTGATTATTCCTCCTAAGGGCTATTTAGAGAAGGTTCGTCAGATCTGTGATGACAATGACATCCTATTGATCTTTGATGAAGTGATTACCGCTTACGGCCGTCTGGGTGATGGTACTGCGGCACGTGTTACGGGCGTAACACCTGATATCATTACTACTGCTAAGGGCCTAACCAATGGCGCGGTCCCAATGGGAGCCGTATTGGTCAGCCAAGAAGTTCACGATGCCTTTATGCAAGGCCCTGAAAATGCACCGGAATTCTTCCACGGTTACACCTACTCGGCGCACCCAGTTGCTTGTGCGGCAGCCTTAGCGACGCTGGATATATACAAAAACGAGAATTTGTTCGAACGCGCTGCGCAGGTTTCCTCAGCGTGGGAAGACGGTATTCATCGCTTGGATGATAGCGAGCTGACCACTGATGTTCGCAATTGGGGATTAGTGGGCGCCATTGACTTCAAGAGCGGCCCTGCGGCGAATGGTATCGAGGGTATGACAAGAGCTCAAAGCGTTGCTGCCAAAGCCTTGGAAAAAGGCATCACGGTGCGCGCTGCTGGTGACACCATTATGATGTCACCTCCGCTGATTATCGAGCAAAGCCATATCGACCAGATATTCGACTCCCTACTTGAAGCTATTGCTGAAGTCCAATAGCGCCAGCTAAGGCTTTGGAATCTATCTGATGAGGTAGATTTGCTGAATAAGAGGGGTAGCTGAGCTGCCCCTACTTATTTCCATTGCTCGCTTTTTTCTTATGCAAGCTGTCCATGATGCTATCAAGCAGGCCTTCCGGTGCAATTTCTTCGCGGTAGATTCTCACTGAATCGGGGGCGCTAACACCCACAGCGACCTGGCGACCTGATATTGACACAATTTCTATACAAACATCATCGCCAATGATCAATTTTTGGCCGGCCTTTCGTGTCAAGGTAAGCATGATTAAAGTCCAATATTACTGCGTTGTTCCTCAGCCAAATTCCCCATCCATGAAGTACCGTTTGGCTATCCTCCCAATGGCCACTACTCAACTGATCAGCTGCTGATACTATTCCTTGTGTAAAGCCCCAAGTTTGCTGGTGCCCTGCCGTTAGCGAGCTATCAAAATGCGTAGCGCTGTGACGCCATCAGAAGGTTAACTCTGTCACAAAAAAGGGGGGTTTTGACTCATGCGTTAGCATGGAAAGGGTCCAATGGTGAACAAATCCCGTAAAATCACACTGAGGTCTGAGAATTAGTCAACTACTTGTCAGCTAAGAAAATGTCGTTATTTGTTGACGAAGTCATCGAAATGAAACATTGATCTGGCAAAAATCTTTCTTGCATAGGCAGAATGAGTTTCCCAGAGGGAAATTATATGTCAGAATCTCTGCATCAAAGTAGTCGTTGTGCAACTGAGATCCTCTCTGATCGCAGCAGCCATAACCACAATAATAAGGTGCGAGTACAAAGTATTTGTTGAAAGCGATTTGCATTAATCCATTCGTCTATCGTTTTTACACGAATCCAGCCAATCCAGGTTGGTAAATGCCTCAATGATTGGGGCCCTGGATCCGCGCATGCGGAGCAACACGAAGAAAGAGAGAGATATGTCCAGTCCAGTTGAAGGAACCGTAAAGTGGTTCAACGATGAAAAAGGCTTCGGCTTTATTGAGCAAGAAAGCGGTAAAGATGTGTTTGTTCACTACAGTGCTATTGAAGGCACTGGGCGTCGTAGTTTGCAAGACGGCCAACGTGTGAGCATGGTAGTAACTCAGGGCGAAAAAGGCCCTCAGGCAGAAAACGTAGTTCCGCTTTAATTCAGCTGGAAATTTTCGTTTCAAAACGATTGGCGCCCTGCTTTCAGCTTGGCGCCGTTTGTTTGTAAGCTTATAGCAAAGCGATGACTAGCGGCTAAAGACTACGGTCTTGTTGCCATTAGGCAGGATTCTTTGCTGCGCAAACCAGCGCACTGCTCTCCCCAGCACACGCGATTCAATATCACGCCCTATTTCAACCAACTCTTCTGGTTGATTAACGTGGCTCACCCTCTCTACGTCCTGCTCAATAATCGGACCTTCATCCAAATCCTCTGTTACAAAGTGCGCCGTAGCGCCAATCAACTTAACGCCCCTTGCATAGGCTTGGTGGTAAGGTTTTGCTCCCTTAAAGCCTGGCAAAAACGAATGGTGAATATTGATTGCACGCCCCCTTAAGGCACCAGTCATTTTAGGCGACAAAATCTGCATATAACGCGCCAAGACGAGTAAGTCTGCAGATTCAGTATCAATAAGCTCCAGGATTTGGGCTTCTTGTTCTGATTTATTGTCGGGACCTACCGGTAAAAAATGATATGGCACCCCGTACCACTCTACCAATTCACGCATGTCTTCGTGATTGGATACTACCCCCACGATATCCACCGCCAAACTGCCGCGTTTCCAGCTATTTAGTAGGTTGTTCAAACAATGCCCCCACTTAGACACAGCGATAACAATTTTTATACGCCGATGCAGGTCACATAAAGACCACTCCATGCCATAGCGTTCAGCGACAGCTCTAAAAGCGGATTTAATATCCTCTATGGGTTTTTCCCCTTCGGCCGTTTCAAAGACCGTGCGCATAAAGAAGCGCTTACTATGCACATCTTCAAATTGAGAGGACTCACGAATATTAAAGCCTTGCAAGGCAAATAGGTTGGCCACAGCGGCCACAATACCGGGCTTGTCATCACAACTAAAGGTCAAAACAATTTCCGATACTAACTCGTTTTGCTGATTCATTATGTAATTCTTAATTTATCTAGCGAAAATGTAACAAGCACATCTGCGCTGCAATTTGCTATAGTGCTACAGCAACCACCTAATTTGGGGCTACTTGAAAACAAGCCCCCCAAAACAACACTAAATTCGTTGTGGAGCGCTTATGTTTCCTGCCATGAAAAGCAAAATAGGCAGCCCTGCTATAATTTTAATATGGGGCCTATTGTGCTCGGCCCTTAGCCTAGCACAATCTGATTCCAAGGATGCTACTGCAACGACAAATATCTCTTCAGCTGAAGCAGAACAGCCAGCAATTAATGCCACTAGTGAGCAAGCACCAGGTTCGCAAGCTAATCCAGAATCAATATCTAGCCCACAAAAGGAAAAGACAAAACTAGCAGCCAAAAAATTCACTCACAGGCTTTCAGCGCAGAGCCTAGAACAAATCAGTTTTTTAGAAAGTAAATTATGGAAGCTACAGGAGCAACATGGCAATTTTGCTTCGGCAAGTAGCGAAGTCTTAGCCGATATGGCCGTCATTTACCAATCTGCCAGGCAGTATGACGAGGCCAGCAAATTACTTCGCCAAGCCATGCAGGCACAAAGGGTCAATCATGGATTGTACAGCGAGCTGCAAGAACCCATTGCCAAACAACTGGTCACCAACCTGGTCGCTGCAGGTCAGTGGCGAAAAGCGAGAGAACAACAAGAGTTTCGACACTGGCTAGCAAATCGATCCTTGCTGGACGACAAGAAAAAACTGTTAAAAACCTTAATGGCACTTGGGCAGTGGCAACTACATGCGTATGTATACAATGGCCGAAGGGATTTTGCTCACTTGAGCGCTGCAAGTGACCTGTATCTGCAATACATAGGCATTTATGGACAAAGCCCTGAACTTGATCGGCAACACGAAGATCTCTCGAAAGTTCTACAAGGTTTTATTGCGAGCAATTACTTTAAACTAATAAATCTCGAACAAGGTCAACAAAGCAGCGGCTTTTCTGTAACTACACTTCGTCAAGACCCATTGAGCCAACGGGAAGCAAATAACGAGTTCCAACAAGAAAAAAATTCCATCTTTGTTACCGGAAAAAAAGCCCTTGAGAGCATGTCTGCAATTGAAACCGACGAGGCGGATCAACAAAGACTCTCCATTCTTAAAGGTGACTGGCACCTGATGTTCGGCAAATACAGTACAGCCAAAAAATACTACCGCGAAGCTCTGGCCTTTAGCGAGGAGTCTCAGCGCTCTACACTGCTCGCCACCCCAGAAGTGATTCCAATATTACCGGAGTGGGACGAAAGTTTTTCAGAACTGGAGCCACGGGTGCATATCAAAGCTAGTTACGATATTGGTAGAGACGGTAAAGCCCGAAACCTTAAAGTAGCCTCCGAAGATAAGAAGTATCGCGGGAAGATAAAGCGCCAACTGCGCAAAACTCAGTTTCGCCCAAACATCAATTCTGACGGCAATTTCCAAAACAGCAAGAATATTCAGCAGAGCTTTAGTTTTCCATAATACTATAAGAGAATCTTTCCTAGATTCACTTATTCAACCACATATAGAGCAAGGGCATTAAGGCAGATGACTCGGGAACTTGCACAGTTTGATTGACTCAAAAACCTACGCTCTACCAATAGTGATTCAGGCGAACATATGAAACTACGTTTTTCTAGTAACAGTCAAATCTCAGCCCGCACAGCCCTGCTAAGCCTAGCACTGTGTATCAGCTTGAGCGCCTGTAAAACGCAATCTACAACCAGCCAAAGCTCTAGTGGGATGCCGGCCAGTAAACCACCCAGTAGCAGTCCATCAGCAAGCAGCCCCTCGTCTAGTCCTAGCAGCATGCCTAGCGGCGGCAATACAAGGCCATCTAGCCGAGCGCCAGGCAGCACGACTAGCGCTGATAGCGGCCAACAATCCTCATCAGGATCAAATAACGGGCAAGACCGTGAGCAAGGCTCATCCTCTGGCCTGCCTAGCAGTCCTGGGCCCCAAAGTTCGGGTCCTCAGAGCTCAGGCTCAGGGCAGTTTGAAGATGGCAGTTTGGAGACTAGTGACAGTGGTGCGGGAGCGGCAGACAGCCCGCTTTATGAGCAATACGACCCCGCTGGTGACGGTGATGCCGATGTTAGCGATGCCAGCACATCCCCCGGAGCTCGTGCAGAAACCGCTGACATCAGCTTTGATGAAAGCACTGCCGCAGCCGGCGGCAACAACCAATCTACCGCCGAAAGACAAGCCAGTCTGGAAGCTGAACTTGAAGGCTCATTTGGTCGCTATGACGGTATGATCCTGCGCGAGCGCGATAAAGTGCTGGCTGATGGCGCCGCTAGGGGCGCAGAAGACCAGCTGGAACAAGAAGATCCTGGGTTTGGCCAAGGTGGAGAAGGTGACGGAGCTGGAGAAGGCGGCAATAGCCCTTACGGTGCACCTAACACAGAATCCGGCGCAGACTCGTCTAATAGCGGTGATGGCCAAAGCCCTGCCGCTAGAGGAGAAAACAACGGCGATTATCAGGGCGCGAAAGGCAAACCGGCGAATAACGGTTTACCACCGGTTCCCGATGACATTCCTGATGGCAGCGATGACGATATTGTCGCCCGCCAAATTCGCGAAGCGGCCATGGCAGAAAAAGATCCAAAACTCAGAGAGAAGCTCTGGGAGGAATACCGTAAATACAAGCAACGCTAGTCAGATTAATAGGATTTAATATGTCGCTTTCAAATAAGCCCTGGCCTGCACTATGCACTATTCTTTGTAGTCTTTTATTGGGTGCTTGCGCTTCACATACGGTGAAGACAACCCGCTATGTACAACTACAGCAAGAAACGGCTGAGATACCTGAAAGCCAGCTATTGGATGTTGGGGTCGAAATTCTAGATCCCAATTTAGAGCAAATCGAGGATGACGATGCCCTAGTTTTTGCGGAAGTTCGCAAAGCTGAATCCCATTACATGGCTGGCCATATTCGTGATGCCATTCAAGCCAGCTCAGCTTGGGGCGCAGTTCGGCTCATTCCTGGCGCAGCAACCTTAGTTGATGTTCAACTCAGTGGCCGTATTCTTCACTCAGATGGTGAAACCTTACAACTTGCCATTGATGTTAAAGATGTGACCGGCCAACATTGGTATAGCAAGGAATACAAAGCAATAGCTAGTCGCTATGCCTATCGCCGCGAAACCGCGAGCAAGGCCGACCCCTTCCAAACGATTTACCATCAAATATCCAATGATCTATTGCAATATCGCCAACAACTCGATGCCGAATATCTCCGCCGCACACGCCTAGTCGGCGAGCTACGCTTTGCAGAAAGCTTTGCCCCCCAGTCTTTTGCTGGCCAGCTACAGCGAGACAAAAAAGGTATCTACCAGATCGAACGCCTTCCCGCAGAAAACGACCCTATGCTGGAGCGCATTAGAACCATTCGAGAACGCGATCATTTATACATCGATACCCTACAAGATTTTTACGGTAGCTTTATTCAGCAAATAGATAATCCTTACAGAGATTGGCGTAAACAAACCTATCAAGAAGTTAAAAACCTACGAGAAGTCAAAGAGCAGGCTCGTAATCAAACCATTGCTGGCATTGTTTCCGTACTTGCGGGTATCGCCGCTGCAACAAGCAATAATAGCGCGGTGCGAACCGCTGGCGCAGTGGCTATTGGAGGCGGTGGCTTTTTGGTAAAAGAAGGTTTTGGAAAACGCGCTGAAGCCGATATGCACAGCGAAACGATTCGAGAGCTAGGTGATTCTTTAGAGGCTGCCATTCAGCCACAGGTTATCGAGCTGGAAGATAGAACGATTACCCTTAGCGGCTCGGTGCAACAGCAGTATCAACAGTGGCGACAAATCCTACGTGAACTTTATGAAGTGGAAAATGGTCAATTAAGCCTTTAAGAAGCCCGCTACCAAATTAAGCCGCTAACTAAGAATTCGAGATATTCATTAAAACAATGCCAAACAAAGCAGAACAAACCTTCGCCAGCTTAGCACCCGCTCAAGAGCCAGGGGTTTTGAAACAAAAGCGTTTTCTAATACCTGTCTTGAGCATTTTGGCAATAGTATTACTAAGCGTCGTGTTTTGGCTGCCCAGTATTGTTAAAGAGCCTTATGCAGAAACTATAAACCCACAAATCAATGCAAGCCCTGCATCAGCAAACAAGCCTATTCAGCAATCCCCATGGCAAGATGCACAATTGGGCAAACAACGTCGCGCCGCCCAAGACATACTTGCCAAACTGCTTCAGAGTCAAGAAGCTCTTGAACAGCAGGCGGTTAAACAATGGGCTGAGCAAGATTTTCAAAGCGCCTTAGATTTCGCTCAATCAGGTGATCAACTCTATCGACAACAAAGTTTCGAGCAAGCTATGGGGCAATATCAGGCCGCTTTAAACGCAATGGAAGATCTACTAGGGCAAGTCGACGATATTTATCAACAATACATGGACTTGGCCAAGCAAAATTTGCGTGAACAAAAGCTAACACAGGCCAAAGAACAAGCAACCTTAGCGAGCAAACTCAAAACCAGTTTAGCGGGCAACGTAGATGATGCACAAAAGCTGCTCAATCGAATAGATATTGCTGATGAAGTCAACGACCTTATACGCAAGGGCAAGCGATTCGAGCGCCAACAAGATTGGCCAAATGCCGAAAAGCTCTATCAGCAAGCCCTACAACTTGATCCTGAAAGTGAAGTCGCCAGTGAAGCCGCACAACGTATGGACAATGCGACTACGGAGCAGCAGTACTCGCAAGCGATGAGCAATGGCTATTCAGCCTTGGAAAACAAGCAGTACAAGACGGCTGAAAACTGGTTCAGCAAAGCCCAAAAATTAAAGCTTGGAGATAGCTCGGCTAAATCAGCTTTGAGTGAAACCAAGACTGCTCGACTACAGGCATCGATACAAAGCCATTTAAGCCGCGCTGAAAAAGCGGCCCAAAATGAAGACTGGCAGCGCTCAGTGGAGCAATATCAGAAAGTACAATCAATGGCACCTGCCGAAGTGAGCGCAAGGGTCGGTTTAATCAAAGCCAAAGTCCGCTTGGATATCGATCAAAGATTTAAAGCCATTCTTGAGAAACCCAGCACCTTACAAGACCAGCAAATAAGGCAGCGAGCGCAAGGGCTTATCAAAGAGGCGAGCCAACTTAAAAGCAATGATGATAATCTTAATCGCCAAATAGCCGAGTTAAAAGTAGCACTGATTAAATCCCAAACTCCAGTGGAGATCACCCTGCAGTCCGATGGGCACACCCAAGTTAGCCTATTACGGCATAAACGCTTAGGCTTATTTTCACAGCTTCAAATGGATTTACCGCCCGGTAGCTACACGCTACTAGGACAGCGAAAAGGCTATCGAGATGTACGAATAAACTTTGAAGTTAAACTTAACAAGGACATTCCGCCGCTTGAGGTGGCCTGCCGGGAACTGATTTAACATACAACTGGGCGCAATCAAGATATTTACTGGTGATCTGCTTGTAAATACCGCGCTGTTTGAGTTTTTTTAAACCTCGATTAAAGGCATCACGCCAGCCATCGCGCAAAAAACCGACATGATATTGGTTCACCGGTAATAGATCATGGCTGCGTATTTTTTGCGACATGGCTTCTTGGGGAGATTTATTATAGTAATATTGAAAAATGTGCTTATCCATGACGACTAGCTGAGTGCGCTCTTTTAGCAACATGGATACCTGCTTTGCTTGATTATGATGTTCCTGGTATAGCTGATTATCTTTTACCAAATCACTAAAGTGATCACCAAGATAGTGTTGAGCGTTTTGAAAAGCGACTAAAGATTTGCCTTTAATATCATTAATCGAATTCAGCTTGATATCAAATTTATCAAGGCTGAAAAAGGCATTTTGGTAGCTAATATGAGAATCCGAAAGGTAGACATGCTCTAAAGGTAGATCGGGGCTCAGGGTCAGCGCGCCATCCGCCTGGGCAGCATTTAAAGCACGAGGAATTCTGGCCAGTGGCATGCGCTTGGGGATTACACGATACCCCTCGATCGCCAAGGCCATACGAACCAGCTCAAGCTCTAAGCCCTGTTCATTATCAGGACAGATATACGGTGGCATTGCCTGCCCCACGAGCAAGGTGAGATCTTTAGTAGCTTCAGCGCGAATCGAAGTAGCGTTGAGAACACTAGCAAGCGAGGCTAGCACAAGGCATATGCGATTGATTAACTTATTCTCATTAAACAATAGCATCTTGGCCTCCAGCCAGCTGACGGTAAATAAAAATATTTTATATGTTTAAATGCAACTTTATGCCTTTGCAGCTAACAAATAAAGTCATCTTCGACCAATAGTTAGCTTATTTAAAGCGAGACAAAGAATTGAGCGACCAAAACACACAGGCCAACGCAGCCAAAGAACTATTTAAACCTATACAAAAGCAGGCGCGCTTTAGCCGTAAAAAGCAGCTATTAATTGTAGTTTTCTTTATCTTAGCCGCCCTAATTGCTTGGTTTATTAGCGCAGCGAGCGCGGTGTTGATTCGACCAACGCCCGCTTTTGCCCAAACTCAGATTGGGTATTGGTTAAAACTGCCTTTTGGCCAAGATGTATTGATGCTGCCTGGAAAATACACGGTGAGTGCCACTGCGCCCGGCTATCATCCCTACGAAGAAAGCTTCGAGCTTGGCGATGAAAGCTTAGAGCTCAATATCAATATGAAAAAGTTGCCGGGTCAACTTAAACTAAATGCCAAAGACGGCTGGACGCAACAAGCAATAAACGGTGAGCTGAAGAGCACCTTAATCCAGTCAAGTCCGCTTAAGGAGAGCTACTCAGCAACAACAGATTTTCCAAGTGTAGAAGCAGGTCAATACCAATTGAGTGTTGAACACCCCCTGTATCTTCCGCTAGCGCAGAGCATTGAAATCACCGGAATGGGCAAAAGCCAAGAGCAAGACCTTGTCCTACAAGCCAATTATGGCTTGATCCATGTTGCTCACAAAAACCCTGGGGCCCAACTGCGAATCAATGAAAAAGAAGAAAATCTTAACGAGGAAAGAATCGCTCTGGCTGTGGGTGATTACGATGTATGTTTAGAGCAGGAAGGCTACAAAAGCCAATGCCATTGGATAGAGCTGGCCGCAAAACAAGAACTGACAGTTGATTTCGCTGAACTACTACCAGCCGACGCCAGTTTGACTTTGAGTTCAACACCTAGCGCTGCCAATGTGCTAGTCAACGGTCAGTTCCGAGGGCAAACTCCAATCACCCTAGCCCTTAGCCCTGGTGAAGCTCAAAGCATCAAGCTCTATAAAGATGGCTATCAACGTTTCAGCAAAACCGTGACGCTAAAAGAGAAGGAGCAACAAACATTACAAGCCTCTCTATTACCGTTTTTAGGCAAAGTAAGCTTGAAGCTTTTCCCCAGCAACACAAAAGTTTTCTTAAACAATAAAGCCTTAAAGCTAAACAAGGGGGTCGTCAATTTGGTCAGCCATCCACAAACTCTTCGCTTTGAGGCTCCTGGTTATGCTAGCCAGAGCCATCGAATATCACCAAGTCAAAACAGGCCACTGCAGCTCGATATTCAATTACTCACCTTGGCCGAGCAAAAGTTTGCGAACCTAAAACCGGTGTACCGTAACAGCAATGGCGAACAGCTCAAGCTATTTAAGCCTAAACACAGTTTTACCATGGGTGCGTCCAGGCGTGAGCAAGGACGACGCGCCAATGAAAGTCAGCGTAAGGTTAAATTAAATAGAGCTTTTTACCTGGCCACCCATGAAGTGAGCAATAAAGCCTTTCGTCAGTTTAAAAACAGCCATAACTCAAACCACAGTAAGGGCACCAGCTTAAACAATGATAAATATCCGGTAGCCAACATTAGCTGGCAAGATGCAGCCCTATACTGCAATTGGCTGTCTCAAAAGGAGAAGTTAAAACCGTTTTATAACGTGCAACAAGGCAAAGTCAGCGGCTTCGATGAAAGCGCCAATGGCTATCGCTTACCAACAGAAGCGGAATGGGCCTGGATTGCGCGATATGATGCCGGAAAAATGAAAAAATACGCTTGGGGCGATCGAATGCAGCACTCTGCCAGCAAAGCGAGCTATGCAGGTAATTATGCGGATCGCTCCGCGGCCACTCAAGTTGGCAGTATTCTCAACAACTATGATGACGGCTTTGCTGCCAGTGCACCCAGCGGAAAATTCCCTGCCAATAAGCACGGAATCTATGATCTGGGTGGCAACATGGCCGAATGGGTACATGATGTTTATGGCATCAGCACGGGCCTGAATAGGACTGAACTTGAAAACCCTATGGGTAAACAAAGCGGCCAACACTATGTTATTCGAGGCCCTAACTGGACCAGTGGAACAATGAGTGATTTACGCTTGGCCTTCCGTGACTATGGCAATGCAGGCAAACGCCATGTTGGCTTTAGAATTGCTCGCAATGCACTTTAGCTGCAAATGATGGGTCAAACCAAAAAGCAACAATGAAGCCATATTTAAAGAACAGCAACGAGTAAAGCTAATGTTTTATACCACCAGAACTGTATACATACTGCTATTGAGCTTAGTCCTAACAAGCTTTGCCCAAAGTCAGGATTCTCAAAAAGCGGAAGGCAACTTGCAAAAACAAGAAAAACAGAGCACTAAAATCGAAAAGCAAGCCGTAAAAAACAAAGACAAAACCAGCAAAGCGGCCAGGGACGCTAAAAATGAGCAAGTATTTAAGCCGACTGAAGAGATATCTGAAGATCTACCAGTCGCCTTCCCTGTCGACATCTAAATTTAGTCTGCCAGTAAAACAGAAATTAACAGCTGCAAACAACAGCATTAAACAACAATAGGACAAGCCAAATGCGCAGAAATGGTTCTGAATTTTTATTTCAGCTTTTTGCTTTAATCATTGCCAGCATTATCGTGCACGCTATCTTCGTCACCGTTATTCGTCCAAATGCCGACGCCATACTGCAAGCCCAAGCTGCTATGCAAGCCAGCGGTCAGACCGTCGTCGTAGAGCGTTCGCTCTATGTGGTACTGCGCGATTACGAACAGGAAGCCTGTTTTATTTTGATGCTCTGGGCTATGTCCATCATGGCCTTTAAAGCCTGGCAAGGCCGAAAAGAGAGACAATTCTTACAGCTGGATCTATTAGGCATTAGCGAAAATAGCGCTATTCGCGTAGAGGATTGTGATCGCCTTATTGCTCCGCTACAGCAACTTCCAGAAGAGCAACAACGCTTCTTGTTACCAAGGGCACTACTGCAAGCCTTACGTCGTTTTGGCTCCAGTCATACCATGGCCGATGCGGCAACTGCCGTGAAGGAAGCCTGCACCACCGAATCAGATCGCTTGGATTCTGAATTGGCCATGGTTCGCTATATTGCTTGGGCCATCCCCTCAATTGGATTTATCGGTACCGTACGGGGCATTGGCGAGGCGCTTAGCCAGGCCCATAAAGCCGTTGAAGGTGATATTGTCGGCGTTACGGTTAGCCTTGGCGTGGCTTTTAACTCAACCTTTATTGCGCTGGTTATCAGTATCATCATCATGTTTTTTACGCATCAGTTACAGCTCATGCAAGAACGCTTGGTATTAGATACTCAAGATTACGCCGATACACATTTGCTACGTAATTTACAACTTGGCCAACGTGAGCAGTAGGCGAATAATTTAGCATGGCTCGTAAACGCAAGTTCACTACTTTCAATTTATCCTTTTTGGATATTATGTCCTGCGGCTTTGGCGCGGTGGCACTGATCTTTCTAATCATCAAACATGATATGGATCGACGCCAACTGGAAAATCCAAACGAGCTCAGCGCCGAAGTTAATATGCTTAACGAAGATATACAGGCCGCGAAGGCCTTACAAGTTAGAGCCCGCAACAGCCTATCGGATGTTGACCAGCAACTGCTGGAAGCCCAGGGTTTAGCGCGACAAGTCAATGAAGATATTAAAGCCACCCGCACTCGCCTTGCGGACATTGGCAGTGCTGACAAAAACACGCTAGAAGAACTCAAGCAGGAAATTCAGAACCTTCAGCTACGAAAGTCCGAGCTTGAAGAAGAAAATAAGCGCGGCAACGATTTGCGGGAGATTACCGGCCAAGGCAATCGGCAATATTTAACAGGTTTAAAACTCGGCGGCCAGCGTATTGTGATTTTACTCGATGCATCAGCCAGTATGTTAGATGAAACCATTGTTAACGTTATTCGTCGCCGCAATATGAGCCCAGAGCAACAACGCGCAGCCGCCAAATGGCAACGCGCGGTTGCTACCGTGGAATGGCTAATCGCCAAATTTCCGGTTAACAGCCAGTACCAAATTTATACCTTCAATACTGAGGTGAGTCCATTAATTGCCAACACTAAAGGACAGTGGCTCGATGTCAGTAATCGTCGCCAACTACAACAAGGGCTAGATGCGCTTAATCAGCTCACGCCTAAAAACGGCACCAGTTTAATCAGAGCCTTTGAAAGTCTATCCAGCTTTCAACAGCTTCCTGACAATGTCTTTCTAATTACCGATGGCTTGCCAACACAAGGGAAACAAGCACCACGCAAGAAAACAGTAGATGGCAATGAACGTATGCGCTTATACAATCGCGCGGTAAACGCTCTTCCCAGTGGCCTGCCGATCAATATTATTTTGGCACCGATGGAAGGCGACACCATGGCAGCGGCCGCTTATTGGCAACTCGCCCATCGCAGCAAAGGTTCTTTTATGAGCCCATCAAAGGATTGGCCATGAGCAATTCAAGAAAACGCGATCGCCAAGGCGACGATTTTAACGTTTCCTTTCTAGACGTAATCTGCTGTGGTTTTGGTGCCATCGTCTTGCTACTAATGATCACCAAGAGCTCTTTGCCTGGAGCACTTGAAGTCAGTGACGTTCAACAGCAAGGGCAACTGAAAAGATTGCAGCAAGAGCTCTTTGAGATTCGCGGGGAGACCCGTATCTTAAATCGTGAGCTCACCGCCAAGACCGAGCAACTTGATGATGAAGCTCTGCGTTTAGCTATTTTAAAATCTAGACGCCAGCAACTGCAAAGTGAACTGACCGAGCTCGCGAATGCTTCGGCCGCCGACGATAAAATTCGCGCCCGCCTGCAGCTCGCGCTGCAGGATCTCAATGAAGAGATGGAGCGCCTATTGGGGCGCAGTCACTCGGCTAAAAACAGTCTAGTTGGTGGTATCCCGGTCGACAGTGAATACATTATTTTTATTATCGATACCTCGGGCAGTATGTTTAATTATGCCTGGCCTAGGGTCATGGATGAGTTAATCGCCACTTTGAACATTTACCCTAAAGTGAAAGGCATTCAAGTAATGAATGATATGGGTAACTATATGTTCAGTAGCTATCGTGGACAATGGATACCCGACTCTCCTTCACGCCGCAAAGCAATTATTAAACGCTTGCGAACTTGGAATCCTTTTAGTAATTCCAGCCCTGTTGAAGGTATTCAGGGTGCTATCCGCCGATATTATGCGCATGATAAGAAAATTAGTCTTTATGTGTTTGGTGATGATTTTTCTGGTGGTTCGATTCGCCGGGTTATTAAAACTGTCGAACGTCTAAACGCCAGTGATAACAAAGGCGAGAGACGCGTTCGCATTCACGCTGTAGGCTTCCCTGTTTTACTTGCAGAGGCGAATCCCGCAGAACAACAAAGCGCCTATCGATTCGCCGCCTTGATGCGTGAGCTAAGCTACCAAAATGGCGGCACCTTTGTAGGATTAAATGATTATCGATAATGCTTTGCTTTATGATATTGCTGCATTGATTTGATCAAATATGTCACGACAGTGAATAGATGAATAAATCATGACAGGCCAGACAAGAAAAGCGAAGTGTGCTATTAATGTGTAATCGGACTATACAATAATAGAAAGAGTCTTATATGAGAAAACAGTACAGCCGATCATTACTGATGCTAGGCAGTCTGATTTTAGCAGCTTGCTCCAGCCAGCTTACCGTAAAGGGCCAGTTCCCCAGCCCTTTAACAACCGCTATGCCACTGCATGGCGCGGCCTACTACAGCCCAGAATTAACTTCACACAGCTATGTAGAAGACGACAAAGACCGCGCCAAATGGAATATACAAACAGGGGTGGCACAGCAGGAGTTTTTCGAGAGCCTACTTCCTTCACTCTTTCAACAGTGGGCAGGCCAAAGCCCAGACCCTGAAAGTGAGGCCTTCAAATTGCCTGGGGTCGATATTATCGTTAAGCCAACATTGAGCGACTTCCAATATAGCTTACCTCGAGAGACCCGCAGTAAAATTTTTGAGGTTTGGATTAAGTACAATATGCAGCTTTACCAAAACGACGGACAGCTCTTGGCCGACTGGTTTATTACTGCCTATGGCAAAACCCCTTCAGGTTTTATGCAATCAGATGAAGCCGCTATGAATGAAGCGATCATCGTCGCGCTACGTGATCTCGGGGCCAATCTCACGGTGAACTTTTCCCGCGTACCAGAATTGCAAGACTGGATGGGAAAGCGTGACTCAAGTATTCACCAACAACAAGCTGCTGATCGAGGGGGAGTGCAAAATGAAACACCCTAGTTATCTATTGGCTAGCCTTTGCCTACTTAGCTTAAGTGCTTGCACATCGGTTACCATCGATGAATATCAGCGAGCTGAAACCAACCTTGCCAGCGGGGATCGCATCGTACTGCTGGGTCGTAGGCATTCTCCAGATTATGAAACTGAGCCCGACCTGATCAATTGTGTTGGCAAAGTAATCAGTGCCAATCAAAGCGGAATATCTGTCATCCCTGAAAAACAATTTGTCGATGAGCTCTACCCTTGGTTCGAACCTCGTATGGCACCGATGCGTCCAAAGCGCCTTGCACACCTAGTAAAAAAACCTCAAGTGAGAGAGAAGATCGAAGAACTCAAATTGCGCTACGTAATCTGGATTGATGGCAGCACCCAGCAAACCGGCTCGGCGGGATCTGTTGGCTGCGCCGTTGGTCCAGGTGGTGGCGGTTGTTTTGGCTTTGGAACCTGGGATGATAAATCAGATTACGAGGCCGAAGTGTGGGATTACCAAAAACAGGACCTAGTGGCCAAAGTCAGTGCCGACGCCAAAGGAACCAGTTATATGCCCGCGCTTGTGGTGCCTATCCCCCTACTTGCAAGGGTACAAAGTAATGCCTGTAAAGGCTTAGGTGCACAACTTCGAGAAATTTTCGTTCCCGATTCTTCCGCTAACGCAGGAGCATAAGGTTCATGTCCAAATCTATTTTTTACAAACTAAGCATAAGTCTATTGCTCGGCGGCGCTCTGTTGCAAACAACATCTTGCTCGGTTAATCCAGCGACCGGGTCCCCCGATGTAGTGTTTCGTTCCGAGTCTTCCGAAATAAAGAAAGGCCAAGAAGTACACGATAAGCTTTTGCAGAGCACGCCTTTATACCAAGATGAAAAACTTAATCGTTACGTAAACGAAGTTGGCCAAAAGCTAGCCGCCGTCAGCGATCGTCCAGAACTTAACTACCAGTTTTTTATTGTTGATAGCCCCGATGTAAATGCTTTTGCGGTTCCTGGCGGCTTTGTGTACATAAATCGCGGCTTGATCGCCTATCTTGAAAATGAAGCGCAACTCGCTGCAATCCTTGGCCATGAAATTGCCCATATAACAGCGCGTCATTCTGTACGACAAGAAAGTGCAGCCACGGGTGCAAAAACCCTATCCATTTTAACCGCCATACTCACCCGTAGCGCCGAAGTCGGCGAGGCAACTGGTCTTTACGCCAGCGCTGCCGTTCAGGGTTATGGTCGTGATATGGAGCTCGAAGCTGATGGCCTGGGCGCAAAATACCTTAGCGCTGCCGGCTACCCGGCTAAAGCCATGTATGAGGTTATTGCAATCCTAAAAGATCATGAGGTCTATCAAAAACGTTTAGCGCGAGCCTCGGGTCGCAAAGCCACGGCTTACCATGGAGTGTTTTCTAGCCACCCACGCAATGACAAGCGCCTGCAAAAGCTCATCAATGTTGCCGAAGCTGATCAAGGCGAGCGTAAGACAAGCGCTTTTCGCCAAGCGGTAAACGGGATGGTGTTTGGGCACAATAGCGAAGCAACAGTCGGTAAGCTTAGCCAACAAGACGAGTCATCATCAGAGCAGGAAAAAGAGCAGCGCTATCGCCACAGCAGCCTTGGCTTCAGCTTTGCCTACCCGGCCGGCTGGGATGTAAAGCAAGGCAGCAAAAGTATCAGTATCAATAACCCTGAAGGCCAGACTGTGCTAAGTGTGGGTATCAATAAATTTTCAGGCGCGGCGGTAGAAGAATGGTTGCGTAAACATTACCAGGTAAAGCTGTTGCGACAATCTGAGCCTCTATATTTAAAAGGTTTGTCGGGTCACACTGGAATCATCGACGATAACAATAAAGGCCAGCAAAGAATCGCCGCCATTGCTCGTGGACGCCTCATGTACACCTTGAGCAGTGAATGGCAATCTCCAAAGTTAAGCGGCGAGTTCGATAGCCAAGTGATGGATATTATCAGTAGCTTCCGTCCAGAGCGCCGGCAGCTGGCCCAGAAGGGCAATAAAACCCTGCATTTTGTAAAAGCCAATAATCGTACTCGTTTTGAAGATTTAGCCCGCCAGGCCCGTTTAGGGCGCAATGGCGCCGATCTGCTTCGCATCATCAATGGTTACTACCCATCAGGCGAACCTCGCCCGGGTGAAGTTATAAAAATCATTCAATAAAAGCATATCTGCAAGCGGTCGTTTTCAAGGGCAGCTCCAGCGCCATTATTCTGTGGCGCCCTAAGCAAAAGGGCGTAATATGTAAAACAATTCGCCCTTTTCAGGCTAGCATCAAACAAGCGTTTGAATTTATACTTGAGCCCGTCCCTCGAGGCTAAAGCCTTGGTGGTCATTGTGGTTAGCGATAAACCACATTGGCCCAGGCACCGCGATGAAAATAAAATGGAGCATCCCATGCAAAGCACGATGATGAATATGCCGCTAAACATCACTTCTGTGATGAACTTTGCGGACAAAGTTTACCCAAATGTCGAAGTGGTCTCAGTAACCGCTGATAACCCTCGCCACCGCTACACCTATAAAGACGCCTTTGCCCGCGTACGCAAACTAGCCAATGCATTAGAGAAACTTGGCGCCAAGCAAGGCGATGTCATCGGCACCTTGGCCTGGAATGACTATCGTCACCTAGAGCTGTACTACGCGATCTCTTGTTCTGGTATGGTTTGCCACACAGTAAACCCGCGTTTGTTTGATGAGCAGATCGACTACATTATCAACCACGCTGAAGACCAGTGGGTATTTATCGATGTGGCCTTTGTTGGCACCATGGAGCGCCTACAAGATCAGCTAAGCGGTGTAAAAGGCTATATCGTGCTTACCGACGAAGCCCATATGCCAGAAACCAGCCTGCGCAATGTACATTGCTACGAAACTTTGCTGGAAGGCGAGTCGGATAGCTTTGATTGGCCAGAACTGGATGAAAATTCAGCATCGGCTATTTGTTATACCTCAGGTACCACAGGTAACCCTAAAGGTGTTGTCTATAGCCACCGCTCTACCGTTTTACATTGCTATGCCAGTTCATTACCTGATGCCTTCTGTTTATCACGTAATGACGTAACCATGCCTATCGTGCCTATGTTCCACGTTAATGGCTGGGGCTTGGTTTACTCAGCCCCAATGGCAGGTGTGAAAATGGTAATGCCTGGCCCTAAGATGGGTGACGGCGAAACTCTATGCGACTTAATCAATTCTGAGAGCATTACTTGCTCGGCAGGCGTTCCAACTGTTTGGCTAGCGCTACTTCAGTACCTAGAGAAAACCGGCAAAACCGTCGATACGCTGAATCGTGTAACCGTTGGTGGCTCAGCTTGCCCACTATCCATCTTCGATGCCTTCCGCGAGCAGTACAATGTTACCGTGCAGCACGCTTGGGGAATGACGGAAATGAGTCCGCTAGGAACCTATAACCGTGTTGCCGAAGATGCCCATGAAAACATGAGCAAAGAAGAGTTCGATACTCACCGCTTGCGTCAGGGCCGCCCAATTTATGGTGTAGATCTGCGTATTGTGGATCCAGACGGCAATGAACTGCCTTGGGACGGAGAATCTTCCGGTGCAGTACAGGTACGCGGCCCATTTATCACCGAGCGCTATCATAAGCTTGATACTGGCGGTGCTGAAGACGGCTGGTTTGAAACCGGTGATGTATCCTTTATGGATGAAAACTCACTGATGCAAATTACCGATCGCACTAAAGATGTTATCAAATCAGGCGGCGAATGGATTTCTTCCATCGAGCTTGAAAACTGCGCGGTGGATAACCCTAAGATTGCCGAAGCGGCGGTTATTGGTGTATCTCATCCGAAATGGACCGAGCGTCCTCTTCTGCTAGCCATCGTTAAAGAAGGCGAAGAAATCAGTAAAGAGGAAATGCTGGACTGGTTTGAAGGTAAGGTTGCCAAATGGTGGATTCCTGCAGACTGCGTTTTCGTTGAGCAATTGCCTCATACCGCAACAGGTAAACTGAGCAAGAAAGATTTACGCGACGAATACCAGAACTTTAAGTGGAGTGATGTGTAAAGCATCTTTCGCGAAAACAAAAAACGGGCCTTAAAGGCCCGTTTTTTGTAGCTTGTTTTATATTGTTAAATTCGCCGCTTAACTTATTTATTAATGGATTGAATTTTTTAGCAATTGCTATAAATTGGCAGCAGGAAGCACAATAGCGAGGCAGGCCATTGGCCAATCAGAATACACAGTGGCGTAAATTTCGCGTTATCGGCGTTGTCGAGCAAGGACGCGTTGTTCCCAATGTTCAACACCTCAATCAAAGCGACACCCGCTGGTATGCCCTACTTGCGTTAGATATAGACCCCGCCATTCAGATAAAAGTACCAGCTTATCTTATCGACGAAAATGCACGCTTTGAAGGCTCAATTGTCGAAGCAGCCTATATAGATGGTCAGCTTCGTGGCCGTTATGTTTTACCAATAGCCAATTAGAGAAAAAGCGCTGACTGTTTTCAACCAGCGGCCATTCCTCTTTTTACTCAATCATTGAGTACAGATGTTAATAACAGCTATTAAGCCCAATTACCCGCCACATCAACTTGGTTTGGCTCCATAAACCAAGGATAGTAATCACGTGGATCATCAAAACCGTTCACAAAGCGCTGAGCCATAGCTTCGTCCTCGCCACAGGCGGCCAATACCTGTACCATTTTTTCAGTGGGCGGCAACAATAACGCATTGGTCCAAGACACAACCCACTGTGCGTAACTCCAATACTTATCGAAGGTTTTTAACATCCACTTTTCATCGAAGGGCTGATCAGCATTGGCCAAAATGCTGGCTAGATGAACAGCGACACATTTGCTGGCATTGTTCGAACCTTGCCCGGTAATAGGGTCATTCAAACAAACTGTATCAGCAATGCCGTAGGCAATTCGACCGGAAGGCAAACGACCAATTGGATTGCGAATGGTAGGAGGGAAGCGCCCAGCCAGAATACCGTTATCATCAGTTAGTTCGATATCTTTAATGCGCTCCATGTCTTGCGGAACGAACTCTGCGATAATATCCTTGCTCACCTGCAAATGTTGATCAGGTGAATCCACTCCTTTCCAGCAATCCAGAGGGCCACCTGGCACACCTTCAAATACCATAATGTCACATGGGCCGCTGGTAGTTAGCGCAGGAAAGGTAAAATACTCACCCACCCCAGGAATAAGATTAAAGTCTACCGCCGAAAAATCTTCACGAGCTTTCATGCCTTTTACGTAGGTCAAACCTAAGGCACGCATAGGTTTATCGAAAGATGAACGCACGGCATCACGCTCAAACATCTTACCGATATCACCTTTACCCGAAGCGACCAGCAACAAATCACACTCAGCCGACAAGCGGTCCAAATCAGCAACGTCTACTTCATCAATCACTAGCTCACCGCCAGAGTCTGTGAAGGTTTTCATCCATACTGGCATCTTTACGCGTTGATCTACCGATTGGGCTGGCTTATCTAGACGGTGCTGCCAAGCAATAGGGGTATCTTTAATTTTAAAACCAATACCATCAACCCAAGGACAATCATCGTCAAAGAAATTCAATCCGAGATCGCGCTCATTTTGCAAGGCCATATCAAACATGCACTGACTAGAAAGCACTCGACCAGCAGCAACTTCTTCTGCCGTCTTATTGGTGACAAGCTTCACCTCATAGCCATGCTTCAGCAAACCAATACCCAACTGCAAACCGCTTTGACCAGCGCCAATAATCGTTATTTTTCTCATCACTTTATCCTCTATGTTACGGCCAAGAAGCGCTTATACACACTCTTCCACCGCGCTTATTTCCACGCTTATTTTTATTTAACGTGTCACCGAGCGCGAAAACTATGCGACTTACGCAGCACCTGTACAAGCCGCGCATAAATCCCTAATTACAGATAGATATCGGTTCTTTGAACGCTGGAGTCGGGTTATGTTGGAGCAGTAAAAATAACAATATTGAGTGAGGAACCTTCTATGCACAGCAGTGACTACATCATCATTGGCAGCGGCATGAATTCATTAGTTTGCGCAGCACTGCTGGCCAAAGCTGGGCATTCTGTAACGGTATTAGAGCGAAACGATCATTTTGGTGGCTGTATTAAAACCGAAGAAATAAGTCTGCCAGGTTTTAAGCACGAAGTATTTTCAGCGGTACATCCATTAGTGGTTTCTTCACCCGCTTATGCTGAATTAGGGGACGACTTGCATCGCCTAGGGCTAGAGTATTGCAATAACGACAGCCCTACCGGCGTCGTGCTTCCCAATGGGGACAGCTTAGTACTGCAGCGTGACCGCCAAAAGAACATCGACGCCATGAATCAGCTTAGCCCTGGCGACGGTGATCGCTACCAAGCCGCCATGCAAGATTTAGAACAGAAAGCCGAATTGGTTTTTGGCTTACTAGGCTCTTCACTATGGAGCTTTGCAACGGTAAAACTGTTACTAAAATATACTTGGAAACTTGGACTGCAAGGCATTCTAAATTTTGCAGCCCACGCCATGGCCAATACCCGTAGCTGGCTGGAACGTGATTTCAAATCCCCACTATCACGTGCCATGCTAGCGCCATGGGTGCTACATGCGGGCCTAGGTCCAGAATCTTCGTTCTCCGGCTTAATGAACCAAGTGATGGCCTTTAGTATTGAACAAACCGGTAACCCGGTTGCTAAAGGAGGCAACCAAGGGATTGTTGAAGCCTACAAAGCACTTATCGAAGAAAATGGCGGCAAGCTTATCGCGCAACAAGATATTAGCGAAATTATTGTTGAGAACAATAAAGCTACTGCGGTACTGAGCAAAGATGGAACACGTTTTGCTGCCAACAAAGGCGTAATCGCCAATGTAACCCCCACCGCTTTATACGGCCAGCTCTTACCACAAGCCAGCATCCCAGCTGAAGTAAAACAGCAAGCAAAAGACTATCGCTACGGTCGCGGCATGATGATGATCCACATCGCTATGGATGAACCTGCCCAATGGCAAGATTCCAAAATGAAAGATGTGGTTATGCTTCACGTCACCCCTGGCCTAGATGCAGTATCTAAAGCCGTCACCGAGGCCGACTGTGGATTACTACCTGATAAAGCCACCATTGTCGTATGCCAACCGGTAGCCCTTGATCAGAGCCGAGCTCCAGATGGCAAGTGGATTTTATGGATTCAATTACAAGAAATTCCTCAACTTATCAAAGGTGATGTTCGAGCCGAAATTGAATGTCCAGCTAATGGGCAATGGAACGAAGATATTCGAGAGGCCTATGCTGATCGAGTGATTGAACAGCTTAGCGAAAATATTCTTAACCTGAAAAGTGCCACACTAGAACGTGTGGTTTACTCGCCGAAAGATTTGGAAAGCGCCAATATTAATTTGCTGCATGGTGATGCTTATTCCGGCGTTTGTAGTTTGGATCAGTTTTTGTTTTGGCGCCCACTGAAAGCCCTTAAAAACCACCAAACGCCAGTGAGTAATGTTTATCACATTGGCGCCTCCACACACCCGGGGCCTGGGCTTGGTGGCGGATCAGGTTATTTAGTCGCAAAATCAATTACAGGATAAACAAAAAAAGCCCTGCTAGGAAAACCTAAGCAGGGCTTTTAGCTCGTAAACTAAGTCTTACAAAGAGCGAACGTCACCGCTACCATTATCTTTAACAGAAACCTTAGGTGATCCTTTGTAGCGAATATCACCACTTCCAGAAACAGCTGCACTAAGCTCTTCAGTCGCATGCAACACAATATCGCCCGAACCATTGACTCTAGCTTGAGCATTACGTGCTTCCAGTGAGCGCGCATCAATATCGCCACTACCATTAACTTTAATACGTAGATCTTTTGTTCGACCATCGACGACGATATCGCCGCTACCGTTAACCTCAAGCTCAAGATTACTCACTTCAATATCGTCAAGTGCAATATCACCAGAGCCATACACCCGAGCAGCAAAATCTCGCATATGCTCAGCGCCTTCTAAATCTATATCGCCAGAGCCATATACTTTTACCGCATCCAACTCAGGTACTTCGATATCAATTTTGGTGCCCAGCTTGGTGCTGTAGCTTTTATCGTTAGAGATTACCAAGGTATCGCCTTTGATAGTGAAGCTAACGTTGCTGAGCAGGTTATCGTCCGTAGTAAGGGTAATCTGCTGGGACTTGCCAAGGCTGATCTGAACATCAGCGGAGGAGTTTAAGCGCAGATTTTCGAAACTGCCGATATCAATACTCTGGGTAGATTTCACACCAGAACCCTTAATTCGACCCGAGCTGTAGGACCAATCACCGTCGCCATCTTCCAAATCCAAATGAATATGACAAGCCGATAGAGAAGCGGTAGCTAGAGCAATGGCGGCAAGCTTAGTGTAAGAACGTAGGTTCATAATGTGTGTCTCGATCTCTTATTTTGTTGGTTACAAACTTAGACGAGCACTTTTCTGAAAAGGGTTACATCAAGTTAAAAATTATTTACTTTACATGTAACACTAAGATATAAGCAGACAACAGCTAATAACCTTTAGTAACTAAAGGAAATCTTGGCTATTCAAAAAACGCAGACATTATTCAAAACCTCCCCAAAACCACGATTTCTATGCGCTAGCATCTGGTCAGGGCCAGTTTGGATGGGTATATTCAGTGAAAAGCACCCTGCTAAAAGCAGTATTGTAAAGAGTGCCTTAGACAATAATAAGACGGCTGCCGAGATGATGATTCTGCCCAAACACAAGTTATTTCACTCTGATAACCTCGACTTTGTACGAGCCGAAGTGGCCAAGGTCTATTGTGACCATAAGCTGGGCATGGCTCGAGGTAGCCGCTTAAACGCTCAACATCACCATGCCAAAATGAGCAATATCTCCCTCAACTACATGCGTTATGGCAATGAGGTCGAGATAGAACCGGGCGAACTCGATCGCTTCTTCCTCATTCAGTTGCCCCTAAGCGGCTGGGCCGAGATTAATTCAGGTAAAGAAAGCGCCATCTCCACTGAGTGTTGTGCGTCTATTCCCTCGCCCAATAAACACCTGTCTATGCGCTGGAGCGAAGACTGCGAGCAATTAATGGTGCAGATTCCGAGACAAGCCATCGAACAAAAGCTCTCAGCAATGATCTCACGCCCGCTTAACCAGCCTTTAGAGTTTGATTTACTGATGCAGGGTGACCAACCTAAAGTTAGGGCTTGGTGGCGTCTGATCGACTATATGCTGACCGAATTTGAATCCATATGCCCCATCACCAATAGCCCGGGTGCTGAACATATGGAGCAATTGATTATTACCCAACTCTTGCACGCGCAAGGGCACAACTATAGTGATGCACTGCAGGCCAAAGGCCAGTCTATTGCTCCAGCCCATGTTAAAAAAGCTGAAGAGTACATTCGCAACCACATTACCCAGGCGATCACTATTGATGATTTGGTGCAAGAAACGGGCGTAAGCCCACGCTCTTTGCACGAAGGCTTTCGTAAATTTCGTGGCCAAAGCCCGCTTAGCTATCTACGTGCGCTGCGCTTAGAGCACGCCCGCAACGATCTATTGTCGGCTAACGGCGATAGCGTGACCAATATCGCCACTCGCTGGGGCTTTACCCAGCTAGGCCGTTTCTCAGTTACCTACAAAGAAGTGTACGGCGAATCGCCTTCTGAGACCTTTAAGAAGGCTTTGTATTAAAAGCTCTGTACAAAACCTTCGAAAAAAATAAACCCTACTTAGCTGAAATTGAACAAGCTAAGGGCATGTACTGATTTTTCATGACTCTTTAATTGAGCTCCTTGTTTCTCATCGGCGCCGTTTTTCTTATCAATATTTTTTCCTTATCAGAATTGTTCATGGCCTTTTTTATAGCCATAAAAAAACCCGCTCAAAAGCGGGTTTGACAAACTGTCACAATAAGCACATTGACTTTCAATTCACTGTAATAAACTCTTCAAAGAGTCTAGCCAGCGGCCGTTATTTAGCCGCCTCAACTGCTCGCATCATCGCTACCATGCAAGATTCTGCTGCCTCTGGCCCTAGGGCAGAGTATCCACCGTCTACTGGCAACTCGGCGCCGGTAATAAAGGAGGCATGATCGGAGCATAGGAACAATACTGCGTCTGCTACCTCTTCAGCTTCAACAACGCGCCCTAAAGGTTGATAATTTGCACAGACCTCATCGGCGATATCACGGTTGTTTTCCGTCAGCCCTGCCACTGGCACACTCCAAGTGATGCCCGCCATAATGGTATTCGCGCGAATTTTATCCTTCGCTAAATCCAAGGCCATATTGCGGGTTAACTGATGGATAGCTGCTTTAGATACCGGATAGGTCCAGCGATCTGCTTGAGCGATATTGGAAGAAATGCTGCCAAAGTTAACAACCGCCGCGCCCTCGCTTTTACATAAATGCGGGTATGCTTCACGCACCAAAATTGCATGACCATTAATATTGGTATCGAAGGTATCGCGCCATTGCTCACGCGTTGAATTCATGCCATCGTCGGCATATAAGGCCGCCACGTTGATGACAAAATCAATTTGGCCAAAGCTTTCAACAGTAGCGCTTACAAGCTTTTCAATATCACTGTCTTGCTGTAGATCTGTCGCGGTAAATGCCGCCTGCTCACCCAGCTCTGCTGCCAAAGCCGTACCAACATCGGCGCTGCGCGCCGCTATCATTACTTTTACACCAGCATTAACCAATGCACGACTTACAGCTTCACCAATACTCGCTGCTCCGCCGGTTACAATGGCCACTTTACCTTGTAGTCCACGCATAATTCTTTCCTCATTATTCTAAATATATTTATCTAAAGTCTTTAAGATCGATTTACCAACTGAGATTTTCTAGATCTCGCCAACAACATTACTCACCTGTCCAGGCGATCAATTTACGTAACGATGCTTTTAGCTGGCATGCCTCTTCAGCAGTGAAAACGCCCAGAGCATCCGCCTCATTGGTTTTGGCAGCTCTCAACATGGGCTCTAGCCGCTCTTCTCCAGCCTTAGTGAGATGAATATAGGTTTCGTCTTCTTTGTACTCCCGGCTAAGCAAGCCCATGGTTTCCAAATGGCGTAAACGATCGTTCACCTCATCCTCAGATAAAATCGCGTTATGAACTAGCTCCGACAGAGTACAGCCTGACAAGCCGCCTAGAGAGGCCAATACGCGAAATTCATTTTCATCCAACCCTTGGCCACGCAGTACCACTTCAAGCTTATCCATAATTTGGCTAAAGCTCTTACCAACTAGGTAGTGAAGATAATCGTCAACAAAGGCTTTGTTTTCCACAGATTCGGCAGAAGGATCTTGATTGCAAGGGTGAAAGCTAGAGACTACATAACGCCCCGAATGAAACATCAAACCTTTACGGCCAGTGGTATCAAAATCAACCACTTCTCCCACAATAATAAGATGATCACCGCCCTCATAAATATGCTGGGTGCGACACTGAAAACGAGCAGCACAACCTTTTAAGAGCGGCGCGCCACCGACTCCGTTTTCAAAATCAATGCCCGCAAATTTATCCTCTTGCTGGCGCGCAAAGTGGTTTGATAAAGACACTTGATCCGCAGCCAATACATTGACAGCGAAGTACTCTGCATTTTCGTACACCGGTAAGCTACGGGCTTTTTTATCAATGCTCCAAAGTATCAATGGCGGATCTAGTGATACTGAATTGAAACTACTGGCAGTGGTGCCCACATAGCTGCTTTTAGAACTATCTGAATCATCTTTTGCGGTAACCACCGTTACACCAGTGGCGAAACTTCCCAAGGCCTGGCGAAAGGCCATTGGATCGATACCCTGATTGGCTTGTGCAGTATTAGGCATAATATTTATCTCTTTTATGTGCACTTTTTTGCTAGCTGCAATTCGATATAAGTGCTGACTTATTTCTAATTACTTGCTGCTACTCGGTTAGACATCGTTCTTTACGTCGATGGAACAATGCTATTTTGAGCAGGCACTGCTTAGATATGCGGAAAAAGACATTGTTATGCACTGAGGGCAGATAGTTCATCTAGACCACTTTCATGAAAGAAGATGCAACGCTAGTCAAAACCTCTCCATGCCTCCTCACTCGTTTCTGCTTTTACAAATATCTCCGTTTATTCAAATCTTTCCCCATCGCCTAGCACTTTCTGCATACAGGCTGCAAAAAGCGAATAGTTAATTACATGTAACCTATTCAAACTCAAGCTCAAGAAAATAAACAATAATGATATTGCCCGAGGATATGAATATGAGCCCACGGCCACAAAAGCTTGCCCACTCCATTCAACAAGCCTGTAAAAGTAAAAGAGCCGCACTACCTATAAGCCTACTGTGCGGCAGCGCTTTACTCGCTACTGCCCTGCCCGCTACTGCCCAAGAAGGCTCTGGCTGGCAAATCGAAGAAGTTACCGTTACTGCTCGAAAACGTGAAGAAAGTCTGCAGGATACGCCGATTGCCGTAACAGCCTTTAGCGGTGAAGGCATGGAAAAGCGTGGCATGACCAAGCTCAACGGCATAGCCGCTTATAGCCCTAATATGAGCTTTCAGAGTAATCCAAGCTTTGGCGGTGCCTCCAACGCTGCATCGATTTATATCCGTGGTGTTGGTCAAAAAGAATTCTTACCGACCACAGAGCCAGGTGTAGGTCTTTATGTTGACGGTGTGTATATCGCCCGCAGCGTAGGCGCTATCTTGGATCTTGTGGACATCGCCCAAGTAGAAGTGCTGCGCGGTCCACAGGGTACGCTGTTTGGCCGCAACACCATCGGTGGTGCCATCAGCATCACTAGCCAAAAACCCAGCGAAGAGTTCTCCGGGAAAATAAGCGCCACAGTCGGCACCGATAGCAAACGCGTTATAAAGGGCAGTGTAGATATCCCGCTATCTGACAATTTACTAAGCCGAATTTCCTTCGCGGACATGCAGCAAGATGGCTATGTTCATCGCACAGACGGCATCGACCTAGGTGATGACAACACTCAAACCGGCCGCCTAAACCTACTGTGGACACCAAGCGACAGCAGCGAAGTGAATTTCTCTCTAGAGTTTTCAAAAGATCGAGAAAACGGCCCTGCTATGAGCCTACTGGGCATCAACCTTGGAAACCCTATCGACCCAGAAACTCCACCAATGGCGGTAATTCATAACGTTGGCGCTAATGCAGCTGCGGGCGCGACCAATGGAGCGCCTTGTGCTAATCCTGGCATGCCGATCAATTTAGCTGTACCTGGTTGTTACGATCTACGTTATAAAGTGGGTGATGATCAGAACCTTGGTACTGCACCGGCATTTTCCAATAGCGATTTTATGGCTAGCAACTTAAACGTTAGCTTAGATCTAAACGATAATATCAGTTTTAAATCCATTACTGCATGGCGTGATCTTGACGCTGAATTTGCCCGCGATGGCGATCACTCGCCCCACCGCGTTTCTCAGTTTCATGACACCTTAGAGCAGAAGCAATTTACTCAAGAATTCCAGCTTTTGGGCAATCACTTTGATGACTCCTTAAACTGGATTTTTGGTTTGTACTACTTCAAAGAAGACGGTAATAATGTAAATACCCTAGATTTTGTCATGTCCAACTTTACCAGTGGCGGTCGCTTTGAAAATACGTCCAAAGCGGCATTCGGCCAGGCCACGTGGAATATCAATGATTGGTTTAGCCTAACCATGGGGCTTCGTTACACAGAAGAAGATAAGTCTTTCTCACCTGACCAGGTAATTTTAAACAACTACTTTGCAGGCTCCGGTCACCCACTATTAGATGCGCCGTTTATGCAAGTCGGCACCCGAGTACTGCCATTCGCTACCGATAGCCAATCTATCTCTGAGCTGACCCCAATGGTCAATGCCAGCTTTCACGTCAATGATGAGTTGATGGTTTATAGTAGCTATTCAGAAGGCTTTAAGTCAGGTGGCTTTACCCAGCGTGTATTCCCCCCACAGATTGCCGGATTTACTGCGCCGGCTGGCGCAACAGATCAGGAATTAATTCCAGACTTCGCTCCAGAATTCGTAGAAGTCTATGAACTGGGCGCCAAGTACACCGGCTTGGATGGTCGCCTTCGAATCAATGGTGCCGTTTTCCATACCGTTTACGATGACCTGCAAGTACAAGTATTTACCAGCGTAGCACCGGTAACCAAAAACGCCGCTTCGGCGAAAATTACCGGCTGGGAGCTGGAAACCCAATGGCTGCCTGCTGAAAACTGGCTTATTGAAGCTAGCTACGGCTGGCTAAATGCTCGCTATGATGACATTTCATTCGAAGAAACATTTATTCGTGCGGACGATGAATTTGAACGTGTACCAGAACGAACCGCCAGCATCGCCATCAACCATGACTGGGATTTAGGCGAAGCAGGTACGTTAACGGGTAGACTAGATTGGTCTTACCGTTCAAAGGAATATATGGATTCCTTTAATACGGAACTGATTGCACAACCTAGCTATGATCTCCTTAATGCTAATTTAAACTGGACCAGCGCCGACGAGCAATGGGAAGTGTTATTCGCACTGAAAAACCTTAACGATGAGAAATACCTAATGACCGGCATTATTGGTGATGCTTTTCAAACCTATGAAGGTATATACAATCGCGGACGCGAGTTTAGTTTGACGGCGCAGTATCATTTTTAAGATACTCTGCTAGTCTCCAAAAGCCCGGATAATTCCGGGCTTTTTTATAGGGATTTAGGGTCCTTCAACAAAAACTATCAAAATCTTTGCAGAGGCATATGCCATCCAAAGAAAAACACCCGCAACCACTAGGTTCCAAACCTTTTCAAACTTGGAGTAGCTTTTTTCCTTTAAGGCAGAGACCAAAAATTTTAAGCTCAAAAACACTGCGGCCAGGCAAAAAATGGTCCCTCCAACTGACGAATTGATAAAGGCCGCTACCAACCAGCCTATAAGCAATACAATAATACATATTCCCTGAACACTCACACCTCCCTCTCCATTGACAATATCACTTTACTGAATCAATAGGTTTAAGAGTAGCCAGCTAGTTTTTATGGTTCTCTAGACGAAAACTACCAACCAAGCCCCCACCGGAATAGTTTACTAACTTTACATCCCCCGACGAATCGGTTCTGAAAACCAAATAAAGATTTGAATCCGAGGTATCTGGATTCAGAGAAATCATGATTTCACCTCTCTTCCACCCTTGAAGCGGATGATCGCCCTCGAAACCCCATTTACCGCAAAACTTATCCTTGCTCAAAAACCCTTCTGGAAGATAGATCTTGTGGATTTCACTCGTCCATTTATCTCTGTGGAAATCGAGATAGAGTGCGTATTCTTCAAGCTCCGTATTGCAAGGTTTATACTGAAATTGATTGTTCTTAGCCTGTTTAATTTTTTCCAATAAAGAAATCAAATTTTCAGTAGACGCATTGATATTTTCTGTGAAGCCTAATAGGAAAACAAACAAGAAGGCCAGCTTACTACCCACGCCCCCCCCTAAATCTCAACTTCGAAAATCAGTGTGAGCACACAATTTTTTTCATTTACTTCGCTCTGAAACGTGCTTTTCTCAATAGCGGTTACCGAAACGGAATCAAATACTCTACAGCGTTCTTCACCTCTGACAGCCCTGACATTGACAGGCCGCCCTTCCTTTAACATAAAAGCCAGTTTTATTCTGCAAGCACCATTGTTTAACAACGTTTTTCCAGCAAAAGAAGAGTTAGGGAACTTGGGTGGTTCTATCGCGAGTACATGCTGTTCACAATCAACTTCTGCAAGGGTGCTCCCTGAATTAAAGACCAAAAGTATCGCCACTATTGCTCTCAAGACTGGCTCAACAAATGCTCTCCTGTAGAGCTTCAGAAAGCCTCTAATCTGCATGTTCATCATAATTCCTTGTTAAACTATCAACTTATCCAATACTAAGTTCAAATAGTAGCGCTCTCCAAGCAAGTAGATTTACCCCCAAGCATTCACGTGTTATCATAGCTCTTGCATCAACTGAACATAATTCCCACAAGTATCATCAAGCACTGCGATCTTTACCGTACCCGCTTCTCTAGGCGTTACCGAGAATTCCACTCCGAGATCCACAAGTCTCTGATACTCGTCATCGATATCATCTACTTCGAATGATGTACAAGGTATACCGGCATCTTTTAATGCCTTGTAGTAAACCTTTGCTGGTTCAAAAGCCATTGGCTCTAACAACAACTCTACTCCAGACTGCTCCGCCGGCGAGACCACCGTTAGCCACTTATGCTCACCTAGTGGAATTTCCTTCTTTTTGATAAAGCCCAATATCCTAGTATAAAAGTCTAAGGCTTTTTCCTGATCTTCTACTGGAATACTAGTTACGTAAATTTTAATCATAATGATAACTCCCCAAGCGATATTCAAACCCCGAGAATAGCTTAACTGCGGACTATATACTTATTCTAGATTGCTATGTTGATTACTTCGATACTCTCTTGGAGTGTATCCGGCACATTTTTTAAAAGCTGAAGAGAAGCTTGGCAGGCTCTCATAGCCAACATTGAGACAAACATCAGTAACTGAAAACCCCTTTTGCAACAGATGCTTGGCCTTCGTTACTCTCAAATCGCGTAAATAAGTCATGGGGCTTATTCCATACATTGACTTAAAAACTCGTATAAAATGAAAACGAGACATAGCGGCTTTATCTGCCAAATCATCAATCACAAGCTTTGAGCGGTAGTGCTTCTCCATAAACACTTTTGATTGTCTGAGCTGCACAAACTGCTCTTGGCGAAATGGAAGCTCATGATAGGTTCGCTCTAACTCAGCTTCATAGAATGATGGCGATGTTTCTGACATATGCTTGGCTGTTTTCGACCTTTGAAGCCAACTTAGCATATAGAACAGGGGATGCGCTACTTTTCCAAAGCTGACAGTGTCACCCTGCGCTACTGAATAAATAGCGGGCAATAAAAAACCCAGCTATTAACTGGGCTTTTGAGGATTAACTTGAGCACCTGAGATTACAGGCGTAAATCACTCTTCTCTTGCGGCAACACATATTTTAGGTCATATACCAAACCGTCTTTGGTACACAGATTACGTATCTTATCACCGCCCATTTCGATAAATTGCTCATGAGCGACAGCCAAAATAACGGCATTGTAAAACCCTTCTTTCAGCTGAGCGATTGGGCGTAAGCCATACTCAGCATCCACTTCATCGTGATCTACCCATGGATCATAAACATCGACGTTTAAGTGGAAATCTTCCAAGCCCTTTACCACATCATAGACTCTAGAGTTACGCACATCAGGGCAGTTTTCCTTAAAGGTGAAGCCCATAACCAAGACATTACCCTTAGCAACAGGAACGCCCTTGCGTAACATTTCTTTGACTAATGTGTCTGCCACATAGCCACCCATACCATCGTTAATGCGACGACTCGCGATAATAATGTCTGGAATATAACCAGCAGCCTGGGCCTTATGGGATAGATAGTAAGGATCAATACCAATACAGTGGCCACCCACCAAACCTGGGCGGAAAGGTAGGAAATTCCATTTGCTTCCAGCCGCTAGCAGTACTTCTTCCGTATCGATATCCAGAGCATTGAAAATTAAAGCCAACTCATTTATTAAGGCGATATTGACATCGCGCTGGGTGTTTTCAATGACTTTTGCAGCTTCTGCAACCTTAATCGAACTGGCCTTGTAAGTACCTGCAATAATGATTTTGCCATACATGGCATCAATTAGATCAGCGATTTCTGCTGTTGAACCCGAAGTGATTTTACGAATATTTGGCAGTCGATTGACCTTATCGCCTGGATTAATTCTCTCTGGGCTATAGGCCGCAAAAAAATCTTGATTAAAGACTAAACCAGAATCACGCTCCAGTACGGGCACACAAACTTCTTCGGTTGCACCAGGGTAAACCGTCGATTCATAGACAACGACATCCCCTTTTGAGAGAACCTTTGCAACCGTTTCACTCGCTCGGCGCAACGGGTTGAGATCAGGGTTTTTATGATCATCAATAGGGGTAGGCACTGTCACAATGTAAACATTACATTCGGCCATGGCCTTAATATCAGTACTGAAACTAATATCCCCCGCAGCGGCCATTTCTTCATCTGAAACTTCTAAGGTCGAATCGTGCCCATTACTTAACTGTCCAACGCGTAGGCTGTTAATATCAAAGCCAATAGTTTTAAAATGCTTAGAAAGCTCAACGGCCAAAGGCAAGCCTACGTAGCCAAGGCCAATAACGGCGATTTTCAACTGCTCTAATTGCACTATTCCTATCCTCAAAGATTCTCTAATGCCAGCCAAACTTGGCTCGGGCTAACTTTGGCCATACATTGTTCAGCTGGGTGCTGGGCGAAACATTCCATCGGAGCTTGCAAAGTAGCAACCCGCTTACCGATAGGGTGCACCCTTGACGCATCCGTTGGCCCACATATTATCACCATGGCAATATCTGCTGCAGCGGCCAAGTGTGCTGTACCAGTATCGTTTGACACCATGTATTGGGCTCGCTCAGCAATTACGGGAATTTCTAGCAACTGAGTTTTACCACATAGATTTACTGCTTTTTCACCAATGCTATCTGCCAACTGGCTACACAGCTCAATCTCATCCGGCCCGCCTAAAATCGCACAACTTTCCACGCCCTGCTCAAAAAGCAGCTCAGCCAAGGCGGCATAGTTTTTAACACCCCAGCGTTTTTTAGCCCCACTCAAACTGCTACCTGGCACTAAAACGGCAAAATTCTTAGCTTGTAAGCCATGTTCTTGCAATAGCGCTTCAGCCGATTGCTGATATTCATTAGGAATACTCAAAACTGGCTGCCCGGTTTGGCAATCAACTCCCAAGCCTTTTGCTGCTGCTCTCAAAATCTCTAAGGCATGTACCTTTTCACCGTAAGGCGATGCGTCTAGGTTGTAGGCCAAGCCCGATTTTGTACCCATTCGATATTTTGGCGCTACACCCAACAAGCGTGCTAAATTCAGCAATATCATACTGCGATCGTTACACTGCAAATCGATAATGAGATCAAATTTCTCACGACGTAACATAGATAGCCAAGCCCGCGTAGAACTCAATCTCGGTGCTTTACGAACTTTAATATTATGAATTTTGGAAAAGCGGGTATCGTCTTGGAATAATTTATCCCAAGGGGGCTCTACGTTCAGCTGTATTTCAACATCTCTAAAGTGCTTACAAATATCGTTAATGACCGCAGAACAGATGGCCAAATCACCCATACTGCCCCAGCGCATAATTAGTATCTTTTTAACGTCTTTTGAATTAAACACTAGTAACGCGCCCTATCTCGTCCTGACTTCCGCTCTCAGATTTAAGGTGAGGCGTAGACTTCTTATTCAGCTCATACAAGCTATACGCCAAACCCGCCAAGGTAAACAAATAGAATCGAGCGAATATTGAATGCAAGCTCTTGTCAAAAAATAGAACAACGACAGTCGCTGCTGCACTGGCTAAAATCACCGCAGCTTGTCGCCGATCAGCTTTAGGCCAGTGCTTACTCTTACGTACTGCCGGCAAAAATGCACAAGCCATAAAACAGAAGATAGCGAGCAAGCCCAAAATACCGGTTTCATAAACAATTTCTAAAACGATATTGTGAATATGCCGGATATCATTGGGTAAGAAATCAGCTCTAACACTGCTATATAAACCGTGACCGTACAATAGTGATTCTTTACACGCTTCTATGGCTGAATTCCATATCTCCATGCGGGAAGAACTAATTTGATTCAAACTGGCGAAACTGATGTTCTCTGACCTGCTGCTGGACATTAGCTCCGGTAATAACACCAGCAACAACAGCAACGGAACAAATAATAAAAGCCAGCGCAAACTCTTCCAGCAACAAAGCTGATAAACACACAAAGCAACTAATAAAGCCAATACTTCTGTACGGCTGTCCAATAACATTAACAGTCCCATCAGAGAGATCATTAGAAACCACTTTTTAAGCACAGACCAGGCACTATGAATAAATATCCAAGGCGCCAATACTGCGGCAACCGGGCCCGTTATTTCACGTGCTATTTGTAACTCTTTTAGGCCAACTACCCATATAAAGTACAACCAATGAACCGCTAAAGCTGCGACTGCCAGCAATGCGATTTGAGCAGCTCCATCTCTCTGCTCACGAAAGTCTGGAGGATAAAGCTGAAGGCAAAAGAAAACCATTGCGCTACAAACAGTACTCAACCAATATTTTAATTCCCAGGGCGGGAAGGATTCAGCAGTACTAATTCCCGCAGTACTGAACAAGATAATGTACGCAGTTAAAGACAAGCCAAATACCGGCAGGCGAAGCAACTGCTGCCAGTTGCTTAATAACGTCAAGGCGCAAAAGATCGCTAACGGCCCCCATAGCATATTGCCAGGCCCACGGCCGAACTGAAACAAAGCGACGGCCAATAAAGACCATAGCATCAAGTTTTTAGTAAGAAGCTCTCGAAGCCTTGGCAAGCTTACAAATAGGCGTGACTGGTTTGGCAAGCTCAAGCACCCACCTTTTTCGTTTGTACTGCAGTTAATACTTTTACTGTAGCTTGAGACATATACTCAACGCTCAAGACAGCCCCCGCCCAGGCAAACAGCTTTTCCAGATCACTCTGGTATTCCCCGCCTTCAGCGATAAAGTGTTTAACCTTGTCACCTAGCTGCTTAGAGTCGCCCAAGGAAACCTGCAGGCTTAAAGGCAGCGCCTCTTTTGCGGCCGCTACCTGAGTTGAAATAACTGGCACCTTAGCACAAAGAGCTTCCACCATAGCATAGGGAAAACCTTCCCGATCTGAACTGATAACCATGAAATCGGCACCAGGCAGTAACCTCGCGGCATCTTTTACAAAACCGCAAAAGTGAACACTCCCTTGCTCAATCAAACTCTTGCCTTGCAATTCTAAATCGCTGCGCAATGGGCCATCACCAATGATCAATAAATCAGCATCAACACCCGCCCAAGCCTTTAATAAGACATCAATCCTTTTTACTTCCACCAAACGCACCAAGGCCACTGCAATGGGACGCTCACCCTCTATGCCAGCGAGCTCCTTTAATTCTTTTCTGCAGTTTTCAGCATCTAGGGATAAACTCTGATCCACACCGTTATAGATACAGTGCTTATTACTGTGATCAACGACTGAACAAGCACCCTTACTGACACCGATCACGGCATCCATTGAGCGGAACATCGCGGATTTAGATTTCTGATTGTGGATAGTGCCAACACATGGCACAGATAAAAATCTTTTTACTCTACTCAGTAGGCTAGCTGCTTTATTGGCTTGGGCGTGCACCACATCAGGGTTAATGGTCTTTATCAGCTTCAAAAGCTGCCATAAGAGCAATGGATTATTTCGGCTACGCTGCATGTTTAAGCAATGCACAGTTACAGCCGCATCAAAACGTTCAGCGAAGTATGGATCGACAATAACATGAACTTCATTGCCCATGGCAGCCATGTTATTGCATAAATCCAGCATGTGCTTTTCTAGCCCGCCTTCACCCGTGCTAGCTAATATTTCACAAATTCTCATATTCAACTCTAAGACCTACCAAGCAACTCTTTATAGACAGCAAGGGTTTGGTCTAGCATTTCTTCTTTTAGGTATAAGGTATTTTTAATTGGCTTAACGCCAGTTTCCAATACTTGAGTAACGGTTTTAATCAAAGCCTCCTCATCAAAGCAAGGCACCCTGCCCTGAGGAAACAAGTTCGCTAGCTGTTCTCCAACGCCGCCATGGTCGAAAGCGACCACAGGCACCCCCATACTCAGGGCCTCGGTAGTTGTTCGGCCGAATGACTCAGGCTTGCTCGATAAGGACAGCACTACTGCCGCCTGACTGTAGACTTCACGCATATCAGAGCGAGCCCCACAGAAAGTAATATTATCCTCTAGTCCCAAATCTCGAACTTTTTGCCTTAATTCTTCAGCATAGGCCAAGCGCTTTGGATCTTCACCCCCAACGATAACCGCATGCAGATCTTCGAACTGATTCTTTAAGGAGCCCATGAGATTCAACAAATATTGATGGCCTTTCAAACGGGTAAGCCGACCGGGAAGGCAAATCAGTCGTTTACCTATTAGCTCCGGAAATTCATTGTGCCATTGCGCTTGCCATTGCGGCGAGGCCTGATAGCCCCAAGGATACTCTGCAGGACTTATTCCTCGATTAATGACCTGCACCTTGCCCATATTGATTCGGGGATAGTTTTTCGCAATATACTGCTTTACGGTTTCAGATACGGCGATAACCTTCTCGCTGCGACACATGATTTCACTGTAGGCAGATACCGAATGCAAACCATGCATGGTACTCACCAAGTGGGGCCTACGCTCTTTAGGTAAACCACGCCAAGCTAAATACACCAACCATGCTGGCATACGCGAGCGAACATGCAATATATGAGCGTCTTGAGCGACAATCCATTTACGTAAACGCCAAATATGGCGAAAGGTAAAAGGGGACTTCTTGCCCAAATCCCAAAGCACGTGAGTTGAGCCATCAGCCCTTAATCGCTCTACCATCGGGCCGCCTGCGGACACCACTATAGACTCATGCCCAGCTTCTACTAGAGCTTTTGCAAGTTCTAAAGTGCCGACCTCGACACCGCCGCCACGCAAGCTGGGTAAAAACTGAATCACTTTTAACGGCATCAACTAAACCACCCGATCTACAATATTTAAAGCCAAAAGTTTACGGGCTATTTTATCCGCCTGATTAAAAGCTTCGCTATTGGCTTTAAGCTCACCTTTACCACGCTCACTCCAAGCAGGGTAATTATCGACTCGCGCTTGTTCAGAAAGTTCTTGCACACCTTTGGCCACTCGACTTACCGGCAAATTGACCGGCATATCAAATATAGCGACTTGTGCCTCGGCCGTTAGGGCTTCATAAACCATAGAGACGCTATCTGGACTTACCCAGCAAAGCGAAGCCATAGGAAGCTGTTCGGCAAGCCAGCCGCTGGGAACATCATCAGGGTGAATAAGCTTGACCGTGGCGGCTGCAAGGCCGCCATTTCCAACCCCATTTGATAACAAGTTTTGTAGCGCCTTCTTAAAACTCTCTGGAGTACGTCTGGAGGTCAAAATCATCCACGGCTCGGCTTTATCGGGGCCAGCCTCGCTTAGAATATCTTTAAGCTGTCCTAACAAATCCTCTTCCAACCATTCGAAATGTTTAGAGGGGCCACCGAGCAATATCATTTTAAGGCGTTTCTTTTGGCCTTGGTAATAAACAGGGTTTAAAGCGCCTAGGCTTAGCAAGGTATTGCCCTTCTCCTCCAAACCGTCATGTTGGGGTACTACACAGAAGTCGAAAAGTGTTCTGGGCAAGCTCGGCTTCATCAGCACCACCGATTTAGCACCATAGTATTTTGATGCTGCAAGAATGGTTAGATGGCTTGCATGCCCGGCGCCAATCACGATATCGGCTTGTTCAGGCCAATCAGCAGGCTTGCTTCCAAAACCTAAACCAAGGTTTTGAAAAGGCGATAACGGTGGCTGAATTGAACAGCTGCAAGCAAGCTGTTTCGGCAAAGACCTTTCAAGTGCGGCCTGCAAACCTAAGCTCTGATTCAGGTGCCCAGGCTTACCATCACTGACGATTAGCAGATTCAGCTCTGACAAGGATGGATTGGTAGCCCCCGAATAGCTCACTTAGGTCTCCAGATAGAGTTGCCAAGGCGCTCTGCGGGCCTTTTGGGCAGGTGAAATCAAAAGCGCAAGACTAACAAATCTGGGGGCTTGAAGCCATGAATAAAAGCCTTACTCCGCTAGGCCTGCCGGGCTGATGGAACAACGGATCTCATCGCTTTTGAGCGGCAAGGGTTTTATACTGACCGCCTGAACTCTAGTAGAGAAAGACAAAGACAAAAGCTCTTTAATTAGGCCTCATAACACACATGTCTGAAAATCAAGCTTCAACACCGCTTCAGTTGCTCGCAATCGGTGACTGTAATACTGGCGGGACCCGTGAACATGGCACCCATTTTAATGTTCCCAAGCAGTTAAAAGAAAAACTACAGCGCCAAGGAATTGACTGCGAACTGTACAACTACGGCACCACCATGAGTACCTGTCGTGAAGGTTTACAGATGTCTAAGGACCATCAGCAGGCTGCTGATTACCTGCTGTTAAATTTTGGTTTAGTAGACGCATGGAAAACCAGCATACCGCAGATTTACATCAGCTATTACCCAGATAACAAATTAAAAAAGTTTGCCCGAAAGCTACTTAAATCACTTAAAAAGCGCCTTCGTGGCCCAGCTCGTAAAGGCTGGGTAAAGTCTGGATTTGCCGTTGAGCCAGAAGAATATCAATCAAAGATGCGGTCAATTATTGAGCTTCAGCTACGCTTGAACCCGAAATTAAAAGTTATTGTTTGGGGGAGCGCACCGACTGACAATGAAGAACGCAATGCTTGGCTGGCAAGCTATGACGAATATCTGAAGGAAATTGCCAATGGTAAATACCATTATTTAGATACCGCAGGCCTAATTAAACAGGCGATCGACAATGGCGCCGAACGAAATGATATATATGACGATAGCGTACACCTTTCAGCTCAAGGCGCCAGCCTGATTGCATCCGCTATGCAAAGTATCATTGTTGAGGATATGAAACAGCCTACTTAGTGTCAGCTGTCCTTGTTTTAAGCAGCATATAGCCAGCCCCTTAGGGGCCGGCTATATAATTCAGCTCTTAGAGCTTAAGAATGACGAAAATCATCCGTACGGTCAGTCGCATGACGCTTTGGCTTAGCTTTGCGCTGCAATTCTAGCTGTTGCTCGCGAGCCTTACCCTGTACTGAATAGGCTTGGGCCTGGCCACTAAGGTATTGTTTCTCCCAGCCTTGATCCACTTCCACACCATAGCGCGCGGCTTCATGGCGAGTGAAGTACGGGTTCCATAAGTGCGGACGCCCAATCGCCACCAGATCCGCTCGACGGGTATGCAATACCGTATTAACTTGGCCACCATCAGTGATATTGCCCACCGCCATCGTCGCCAAGCCGGTTATATTACGAATGGCTTCTGAGAACTGCACTTGGAACATGCGACCATAAGTTGGTTTTTGCTCAGCAACCGTTTGCCCAGCAGAAACATCAATTAGATCACAGCCAGCCGCATTAAAGGCTTTAGCAATCTCGACGGTATCCTCTTCGCTAATACCGCCTTCTACCCAGTCACAGGCGGAAATTCGAATCGCCATCGGCTTGCTTTCCGGCCATACATCGCGAATCGCTTTAAAGACCTCTAATGGGAAGCGCATGCGATTTTCCACACTACCACCATACTCATCACGGCGCTGGTTCGTTAACGGTGATAGGAAACTTGCCAACAAGTAGCCGTGGGCACAGTGCAGCTCCAACATATCAAAGCCAGCGCGATCTGCACGGGCGGCTGCCTGCACAAAATCCGTGATAATTTGATCCATCGCCGCACGATCAAGCTCAGCAGGCACCTGGGAAATACCATCAAAGTAAGGTAAGGGAGATGCGGAAACCAGTGGCCAGTTTGATTCGCTATCGGCGATTGGCATATCCATCTTTTCCCAACCCAACTGGGTAGAACCTTTACGACCGGCATGACCAAGCTGCATACAGATTTTAGTTTCGGTATTGTTGTGTACAAAATCGACAATACGCTTCCACTGAGCTTCATGCTCGTCGGTCCACATGCCGGGACAACCCTCGGTAATACGCGCGCCAGCAGACGGACAAGTCATTTCGGTGTACATCAAGCCCATGCCGCCAGTGGCTCGGCTGCTGTAGTGAATATGATGCCACTCGCTGAGGTTGCCATCCTTATCCGCCGAGTATTGCGCCATCGGTGACATCACCACGCGGTTGCGCAGCTCCATGTCGCGCAATTTATAAGGCGTAAACATTGGAGTCGGGCGAGATTCACGCACATCAACGCCCGTTTCTTCAAAGTAGCGCTGATACCACTCGGTATCGGCTTTTTCCACAAAGCCTTCATCGCGCAGAATCAAGTTGTCATAGGTCACCGACTTGGCACGGCACATGACCACCATGGCAAACTGCATTGGGTCCATATCCCATGAACGATCCATATGCTCAAACCAAGCCAAAGACACATCAGCATTGTGCTGTACAATTTGTGCCGGGGTACGACGTAATTCGTCATAACGCTTAAAGCAGGCCTCTACGCCCTCTTCATGTTTCTCCATCACCGCATCATGTAGGCCAATGGCACACTCCATCGCCAGCTTAGTACCCGAACCAATTGAATAGTGGGCTGAAGCCTTCGCATCACCCAAGATAGTGATATTTTTGTGGTACCAATTGTTACAGAAGATACGCGGGAATTGACGCCACCAGCTACGGTTTAGGATCAAACCATGACCTTCCAGCTCTTCTTCGAAAATCTTTTCTAACTTGGCGCGGCTGTCTTCTTCATTTTGCTCTTCAAATTCAAAGCCCTGATAACACTCATCAGACATCTCAAAGATCCAAGTCGACATGCCCGGCTCATATTGATAGGTGTGGGCACAAATCAAGCCATGCTCAGTTTCTTTAAAGAAGTAGGTAAAATCTTTTAGCGGACGCTTCGAGCCCATCCAAACGAAGCGGTTAGATTTGATTTCAGTGCTAGGATTGAAACCTTCTTTGAAGTACTCTCGGGTAGCGGAAGCAATACCGTCAGAGGCCAAGATCATATCGGAATCCGCAAATCGAGTTTCATACTCGGACGGATCAATACGTGCCTCGAAGTGCATCTTGATGCCTAATTCTTGGCAACGCCCCTGCAGCAGGTTCAACAAACTAACGCGGGAAGTACCGCAAAAACCATTACCGGAGCAGCGAATCTTCTCACCCTTGTAACTGATTACGATATCATCCCAGTAAGCAAAATCATCGCGAATACGATCATAGGATTCAGGGTCGCGAGACAGAAACTCATCCAAGGTATCATCAGAGAAGACCACACCAAAACCAAAGGTGTCATCACATTTGTTCTGTTCGTAAATCTCAATATCCCAATCTGGATGCGCTTTTTTGGTAAGCAGCGCAAAGTACATTCCGCCTGGTCCACCGCCGATCACTGTAATTTTCATGGCCATAACCCCTTCTTGTTAAGAGTATCTTGTTAAGAGCATTTGTTTACTTTGAGCCCGTTTTAACCAGCTTGTGAAAGCCAGCAAACGCACCCAGATTTTAAGCTTTATGCCGTCAATATATATTACACGTAATATATAAACAAGTCATATTTTGCCCTGGTGAATAATTACCCTTAAAATACCTCCCCAGACGCCTACAAAAACAACAGCAAGGGCGAGGAAGGAAATCCAGCCGCATGAGCAGTGATAAATACCTAAAAGTTTGGCTACAACTAGCGAAAAGCTCTAAATCCATTGAGCAAGAGATGGAGACGCGCTTTCATCAGCGTTTTAAGCAGAGCATGTCTCGCTTTGATGTGCTGGCACAGCTATACCGCTATTCCCCTGAAGGCCTGCCCATGGGCAAAGTTGCAGAGCAACTATTAGCAAGCCGAGGCAACATCACTCGATTAGTCGATAGAATGGTCAATGAACACCTTATTGAGCGCAGCGCTAGCCCTCTGGATCGACGCGTAATCCAAATTCGCATTACCGATAAGGGTCTACAGCTGTTTGAAGAAATGGCCCAAGCTCATGCAGACTGGAGCCAGGAGTTACTTGGCGACCTCACCCCACTAGAAATCGATCAACTCTTACATTTATTGAAACGTGCGAACAGTGCCTTTAAGGTAGCCACCGAACCCGAATAACCATTAACCCAATCGGCAGGAAGCCCCGTGCGCTTTTGGACCCACCCTAAAAATAGCTCCTTAGTTCGTTATACCCGCTACCTGCGCTGGTATCTGTTTGGGGTTCTGCTAGCTATCGCCCTGTTCTTTAACTTGAGCCCAAGCCCCGGTGAAGGCTTCACTATAATCTGGGATAAAGCCCTTCACTTTTTCTGCTGGGCAGCCGTCACCGGCGCACTAGGTTTAGCTCGCTACCCAAATGTTATTAAAAACCTGGACACCATCGCTATCGTGTTGATTTCCAGCGCGGCGGAAATAGGTCAGCTCTGGGTGCATGGTCGTAGCTTTGATCCCGCTGACCTCCTCGCCAACAGCTTCGGCATTGCTTCGGCATTGCTCATTTGGCGAACCATAAACCATTTACGTAAGCACTATAGCCCCAACTAATTTCACTTTTTACGTTTAGCAAAGCTGGAAGTTTTGACTATGCTCAAATGAGCAGTGATGACATAGTGAACTTACAATAAGGGGCCATGGGTGTTCGAAGATGATAGTAAATGGCAGCAAGGTGAAATGCTGTCTAACGACGAAGTGGCCACACTCTTGCAACAGCGCGCAGGTACCGGCCAAGCCATGCGCAACTTCAAATTAAAATCTTGCAATCTCGAAAATATCAATCTTGTTAATCGACACTCAAAGCATGGTCATCGATTGATCGACAGTGATTTATATCGCGCTAATATGCGCGGCGCACACTGTTTTATGCTGGATCTCAGTGGCAGTTCTTTAATGAAAGCTGACTTTACTGGCGCAAATTTGCATTGCGCAAATCTCAGCGATTGCAATCTCCTGGGCACCAAGTTTCATGACGCCAAGCTTGAAAATGTTAATTGGGGCAATAAGGTTATCCAAGAAGAACAAGCCGACCAAAGTCAGAACCAAGAAGAGAAACTTGATCTGTACGAGCAAGCCGAAGAAATCTATCGTCACTTACGTAAGGTTTTTGAAAACCAAGGCCTGTTTGAAAACGCTGGCTACTTTTTTGAGCGGGAAATGGTGGTACGGCGCAAGCAAATGCCAAAATATTCCACCAAACGTTTGATATCCAAAATCGTAGATTTATTTTGTGGCTACGGCGAGCAGCCGATTAGAGTCGTGGTCTTTAGCAGCATTACTATCTTAGGCTTTGCCACGCTTTACTTTTTTTCCGGGGTAAACTTTTCTGGTGAAGAAGTAGCTTTTAACTCCTCTCTTAGCGCTAAAGCTAACACACTCGCCTATTTAGAAAGCATCTATTTCAGCATTGTAACCTTTACCACACTAGGCTATGGCGATATAACACCTACAGGCCTATCCAGACTATTTGCCGCCATAGAAGCTTTAATGGGCAGTTTTACACTGGCTTTGTTTGTGGTGGTTTTTGTTAAAAAGATGACCCGCTAAATTAATAACTAACAGCAAACGCGATAATAAAAGCCACTATAAATGCAATGGCTGAATATTTAATAGCAAGTGGATTCAACCACGGCCTTGCAATAGCTATCTCACCCCCAAAAGCCGTATTGGAAACAATACTCTGTTGCTCCAACAAATCGGCAACATCAATACTATAGCTAGCGCAAATCGCCTTAACAGTTTCTGGGGAGGCGACACCGCTTTTCTCAACCCTTTGAATCGTTCTTAAACTCACTCCTGCAACATCTGCAAGGTGGGACTGACTCCAGGCTCGGTGTTCACGTAGCTGTTTCAATTTTTCTGTATTTAACTGCATATCCATAATTGTATCCTCGGCAACAGACCACTGGGATGATTGCCGAGATACACCTTTTTAGAAACGTCTTGTGTATGACATACCATGACATAGATACGACAGCATTGCGACACAAGGCAAACCAGGCTCTACATGTACATTTGGTTCAAACGTCATGTTCAGGGAAAGAAGAGAAAATAGAGGTGCTTAAAGCGAATGTCTTTTGCTATTGGTGCCAAGAGGCAAACAGGATCGAAACCTTAAAGGTTTCGATCCTAAGTGCAATATAAATGCACTATACGCAATCCGAATTAACGCGGTTGCATGCGAATACCACCATCCAAGCGAATGGTTTCGGCATTCAGATAAGCAGTCTGCGCGATACTCACCACCAAATCACCAAACTCAGATGGCAAACCCAAACGCTTAGGAAATTGAACATTGGAGATTAAGGCATCTTTTACATTGTCTGGTAGAGACTCCAACAATGGGGTTCCCATAATGCCAGGAGCGATAGTATTAACTCGAACACCAACACCCGCCAAATCACGCGCCATTGGCAAAGTCATACCAACAATACCGCCTTTACTCGCCGAGTAAGCGGCTTGTCCCATTTGGCCATCAAAGGCTGCAACCGAAGCGGTATTGATGATAACGCCACGCTCAAGCGCTTCACCCATAGGCTCATTTTTAGCCATTTGCTCAGCAGCTAAGCGAGCCACATTGAAAGAGCCAACAAGGTTTACGCTGATCACCTTGTTAAAGTCGCCAAGATCCAAGGCCTGACCTTCACGGTTAAGCACTTTACCGGCAGTCGCAATGCCGGCGCAGTTCACTAGAATATGAATCGCACCAAAGGCATTCATGGCATCGCTAATACCCGCTGCTACCGAAGCCTCATCGGCAACATTTACCACGCTAAAGCAAGCGCGATCACTGCCTAAATCGGCAACTGCCTGCTGACCTGCTTCTTCGTTCATATCGAAGATGGCCACTTTAACGCCAGCAGCAACCAGCTGATCACAAGTAGCTCGGCCCAAACCAGAGGCACCGCCCGTTACAATTGCGACTTTATTATTGAGTTCCATAAGATCTCCAAGGATTATTTTCTTAGTAGCCCAGCTCAGTACTAGGCGATCACAAATTGGTGAGCAGTTATACCATAAAGATGGCCATCTCCCCCTGTCCGATTCTTACAATTGGCTTGATCAGCCTACTTGGCGCCCTAATCAACCACATCTCGAAACAACCGACTATTTTTCGCACAGGTTACGCTCGTCTAATTTGTCGGTAAATTTATTGGCATTTAGTGACAGATCCAAATATCTGACTAGACTTAGGACATTAAACTAAAAGTTAGAGAGATATTAGGATGTCGGATACCTTTGCCTTGGATGAATTTGATCGCAAGATTCTGCGCGCCTTGCAGGAAAATGCTGATTATTCTATGGCCGAGCTGGGAGAGGCGGTTGGCCTTTCACATACCCCCTGCTGGCGCCGCATCAAGCGCCTAGAGAAGGAAGGGATAATTCAGGGACGAGTCACTTTGTTGAATCCTGACTCACTCTCGCTTGGCGTCTCAGTCCACGCTTATATCACCATGACTAAGCATGATGAAGACTCATTGACGGCTTTTGAAAATGCCGTACAAGAGTTTCCAGAAATCGTGGAGTGCTATTCCACCAGTGGTGAGAAGGACTATTTACTCAAGGTGGTTGTTGGCAGCGTTGATCACTATGAAACGGTGTTGAAAACCCGCTTAGTACACTTGCCAAATGTGGCCTCGGTGAATTCTACCTTTGCATTGAAGCAAGTTAAATTCACAACTCAGCTGCCAATCTAGCACTATCCTCAATCGCTTAGGGAAGAGCAGCTTAAACCTTCCCTAAGTTTTCAGCCGTTATACTACACTCGCACAACAGCAGGCTTTCTATATAGAAGCTAAACCACACGACTTTATTACAGGCAAAAAAAACCCGCCTGTTAAGACGGGTTAAGTATTCAATATAGGAGGAGAGCAATTAACTTGCTGTCTTCTTAGTCTGCCAGTCCCCTATTTAGTTCCACGCCCTGACAAAATCTGGGGAAATTAACCGTAAAAGTCTACCCAACGGTCAATTAGTACGGGGGAAGGTCATTTTTGACCATATTAACTTACCTACTAGTAGGTTAATTTAAGCAGTATTAAATAGTGGAAAACCCCTATGTCAGCGCAACTCAGTCCAATCAAGCAGGTTCGTAAGAAGAACCGCAAGCAAGAGATTATTCAAATCAGCCTTGAGTTGTTGCAAACCCATGGCTATGAAAACTTCAGCTATCAAGACATCTCCAGTGCTCTGGGCATTACCAAAGCAAGTATTCACTACCACTTCCCCAAAAAAGAAGACCTAGGGCAAGCGCTGTGTGAAGCCATTAAGCAATGGCATGAAGATCTTTTTCGGCAATTGCGAGCCAACGACATTAGTGCCCATGAAAAATTACACGCCTTTGTACAAGCCTTACTCAGCTATGCCAAAGGCCCAAATAAAGTCTGTCCTTTAAGTTCGCTGCAAGCCGATGTCGCTAAACTGCCCATGGCCTTATTGCCAACCCTACAAGACTTAGACCGGCATGAACTCGACTTTATCAGCCAAGTATTGGAAGAAGGTCGCCAAAATGGTGAGTTTAGCTTTCCAGGCGATGCCAATGCCCAAGCGAGCATTTTTGTTTTAAGCCTAAAAGGTGCGCTGCAGTATTCCAGAATTCATGGTGGCGAGTGGATCGCCCCTGTCTTACAACAACTTGATCAATTGCTGCTAGCAGGCGATCACTAACCACCCTTCAAAGAGAGCATTATGAGCCACTCAGAAACCTTATTTCGCCCCGCCAAGCTGGGTAACTTAGAATTGCCAAACCGTATCGTTATGGCTCCCATGACCCGTACCGCATCACCAGGTAATGTGCCTAATGATATGGTCGTTGACTACTATCGTCGCCGTGCTGCTGGCGGCACAGGTTTAATCATTACCGAAGGTACTTGTATCGATCATAAAGCCGCCAACGGCTACGAAAATGTACCTTACTTTTATGGCGAGGATGCTTTAGCTGGATGGAAAAAAGTTGTCGATGCCGTTCACGCTGAAGGTGGCAAGATCGCGCCACAACTTTGGCATGTCGGTGCTATTCGCCGCCCTGGAACCGAGCCCGACAAAGAAGTACCAGGTTATAGCCCAAGTGGCATGGCCAAAGAGGGTAAAGTTACCGGTCACGCCATGAGCAAAGAAGACATTGCTGATGTTGTCGCCGCTTTTGCCCAAGGTGCGAAAGACGCAAAAGCCATCGGTATGGATGCCATTGAGCTACATGGTGCCCACGGCTATCTTATCGATCAGTTTTTCTGGGAAGGCAGCAACCAACGCGATGATGAATACGGTGGTAGCCTTGAAAACCGCTCACGTTTTGCAATTGAAATTATTAAAGCCTGCCGCGCAGCCGTAGGCCCAGATTTCCCAATTATCTTCCGCTGGTCCCAGTGGAAGCAACAAGACTACCCTGCCCGCTTGGTGAACACTCCAGAAGAGCTTGAGCAGTTCATCCAGCCTTTATCCGAAGCAGGCGTGGATATCTTCCACTGCTCCACTCGCCGTTTCTGGGAGCCGGAATTCGAAGGTAGCGATCTAAACCTTGCCGGCTGGGTAAAGAAAATTACCGGAAAACCCACTATCACTGTCGGTAGCGTAAGCTTGAACCAGGACTTCCTACCGGTTGATGGCACACCAATGTTCCGTGAGGCAGAGCCTGCAAGTCTAGACAACTTGATTCAACGTATGGAGGCGGACGAATTTGACTTGGTTGCCGTGGGTCGCGCCCTTATTGCCAACCCAGATTGGCCTAAGATTGTTCGTGAAGGCCGTATGGATGACATGGCCGCTTATGAAAAAGACATGCTGTTCAAGCTAGTCTAATTCAGCAATAGGCTAGAGCCGAAACAGCGGCTCTAGCCTATATTTGAGATATATCGAGAAATCACTCACGCCATTAGGCCAAACCTTCATTCTAAGCTATAACTATTCTATACAGCAGTTTTTCCTTGCTAACTTCCAACTAAAAGAAAGGCAGGCAAGCCCTATTCCATGCGACAACATTATCGCTTGATACCTCTATTAACACTCTGGCTGATGGGCAACGCTCTATTCGCGGAGAGTAGCAACAGTGGCAGCGACTATGAGGGTTTATTTCAAAGCGGCTCACCCTACTTTCACGAGCTAAAGCGTGATGGCTTTGAGACTACTTCAATTCTCAGTTTCGCCAAAGACCACCATGGTCGCCTATGGATGGGAGGGCGCTATGGTATCGTTTGGTATGACGGCTTTGATTACCACAGAATAAAGAGTGGCGACAAAACTGTCGGCGGACAATCTCCCATTTATAAATTGATTAGCGCCAATGAAAAAGGGATGTGGTTTCTAACTCACCGAAAAACCGTTTCTTTTTATTCTTTCTCTGCGCAAAGAGAATTTAGTGACATCACCCTTAAGCGTTTTCAAGCTGAGGATATAATCGCTTACCAAGGCAATGATTTACTCGTTGCCAGCGATACAGGTATATACAAAGTCGCTTTTGACAATAAAAGTAACAACTTTAATATCACAGAAATTTACCTCAGCAAGAACCCCGTCTCTTACATTTCTAGCTTTCAAGATCAGATATTTTTCAGCACTCAAGATGGATTGTTTCAACTGAATAGCAAAGGAGAGCTCAGCGCTCTTGGCTTCACCGGAAAGATAAGCTCCAAATTAATTACTGACCCTGAAGGTGGGCTATGGTTTTCCAACGAAGGGAGTTTGCTGCGCCTTAAAGACCAGAATATAGACCGTCGAGTGGATAATATTGGATTGATTACCGAAATGGTCTTCAGCGTGGATGGTAGCCTATGGGCTGGTACTCGAGGTAACGGTGTGTGGCAGGTAAACCCAATTGATGGCAGCGTTATCAAGCAACACCCAATCAATTCCGTTCACGGGCTGGCGTTAGGCGCCGACACCATCAACGCGATTTATGAAGATAATGCCGGAATCATTTGGCTGGGTCGCTTTTCAAAACCTTCTATGTTTATTAACCCAGAACGACAGGCCATTCGCAATATTGCCAATAACCCCTGGCAGCCAAATCAAATACTGAATAACTCGATCTTTTATATATTAAAACACAGCTCTGAACGAATTTGGCTTGCCCATTCGCGTCAGGGAATCAGCATATTGCGAGCTGACGGCGGCTTGTATGCGAAGCTCGATAGCAGTAATGAAGAGCAAGATGAGACACTACCCAAAGGATCTGTTTACGCTTTAGCCGAAGATAATTCAGCGAGTGTCTATGCTTCTATCGGGGAAAAAGGCGTCTATAAAATAAGTCCTGATCTAGAATCCGTTCAAGCTTTGGGCGATAGCAAGCATGAGATCGGGAGAAAATACTTTAACCTTGTCTTCGATAAGAAACAAAGGTTATACGCATCAGGGAGCCATGGAATTTTCAGATACTCCAGCGAGCAGAATCAATTTGAAAAAATTGATCTAGGAAAACTGGGGCCATACTCCTCGAGAACGAACCACTCCTTCACAGATAAAGACCACAATCTTTGGTTTGCTGGCAAAGACTATATTGCTGTCATTAAAGCGGGTGGTGACTCAATCAGTGCTCTATTGCATGCGGGGCATATCAAGAAAATTTCCGGCGACACTCGAATTCGATACGCATTTCCAGCACGCAGCCAACAAGCGATGCTATCTTTTGGAGGTAAACTCTATCAAGCCAATTATCACAGCAAGAAGCAGACTATATTCTTGCAAGAGGTTCCACTTGAACAGTCGATATCAGGTCGCTTTTTTGAAGATGATAATGGCCAGCTGTGGTCATCTCATGAAAACGTAAACATACATTCTGGAAAGTATCGGAAACTCGGCCGTGCGGAAGGTCTGCTACCACATATTGATCGATACTTTGCTCAAGTGGAACTCACTAACAATCGTCAACTTCACGGTAGCGCCGAGGGTTTAGTTTTTCTTAAACGTGATCAATTAAGGTCTTGGCGCTTCGATACACCCACTGTGGTTTCTAAGGTGACTATTGATGGTCAGCCTATAGATTTAACAGCCAATGCCATAAATCACTCTATCTCGGTGGCAGCAGATACACAGCTTGTCGAGATCACTGCGGCGGCCTTAGATTACAGCGCTCCAAATCAAAATCGCTATGCCTACCGAATCAAAGGTTATCAAGACAACTGGATTGAATCGACTTATCAAGGGCGCCGCATAAGCTTAAGCAAGCTTCCACCAGGAGCCTATCTATTGGAAATCAAAGGTAGTAACCGTGTAGGCGAATGGGGCCGCCAAACTTTAAAGTTGTCACTGAAGATACTTCCTGCTTGGTATGAGACGTATTGGTTTCTCATTGCACTCATTATCCTTGCTCTGTTACTTCTCTATTTACTTTATCGTTGGCGTGTTCAACAACTAACCAATAAGCAAAAATGGCTCGAAGAGACGGTAAAAGAGCGTACTAGCGAATTAAATGAATCTTTAGATAACTTACAAAAAACGCAGAACCAGCTAATCGAAAGTGAGAAACAAGCTTCTCTCGGACGATTAGTAAGAGGCGTTTCCCATGAGCTTAATACGCCGATTGGAATATTGAAGAGCAGTAATAGTGGACTGCAACATTTAGCAAAAGATACTCAAAATTCATTTGATAGTGGCCAGCTCACCGAACAGAAACTAAAATCGCTAATGAAAAACACCATCAGTAGCAGTGATCTTATGGCCAAGAATATTGAACGTATGGCCCAGCTGACTAGCCGTTTCAAACAAAGTGCGGCTGAAGAGTTGCCGGTGGAAAAACAAGCTATTTATTTGTATAAAATACTCGAAGCAAGTCTTGCTTCAGTAAAAGGCAAGCTTGATGCTCACAATGTAGATGTGCATATCGATTGTGATAAAACTCTATTGCTAGATAGCTATCCAGTGGTACTAAAAAATATTATCAGCGAAATCCTGAGTAACAGCTTGTACCATGGCTTTAGCGAGCTGAGAAAAACTACGGAAGACATAGATAGAGAGAACCAAGAAAGCCCTCATTCCACCATAAAGATTCGAGTAAGACATCATAGCGATAACTATAAAATAACCATCTCCGATAACGGCCGAGGAATGTCTGCAAGTGAACGAGAGCAGATATTTGAACCATTCCATACCAGTTCCCAAGAAGCTGAGCGTATCGGTCTAGGAATGCACTCGGTGTTTAATTGGGTCAACCAGATATTAAAGGCTAGAATTATCTGTCGCTCACTTCCCAACAAAGGCACTGCCATAGTACTTATTTTGCCTGTCAATCTTTAAGCCATAAGCTTTCGATTGCAACCAACACTCAAAATGGTTCAGTTCCGAAACCCGCTAGTTAACGGTAGTATTCGCGTTACAATGAGCAAAACCACTAGCGAGAAGCATCATGAGCCAAACGCTCAATATCGAACAACTTCATCAAGCTAGGCTCAGCCGCGATGCCCGCTTTGACGGGTTATTCTTTGTTGCCGTCAAAACGACTGGAATATACTGCCGACCAATCTGCCCAGCACCCGCAGCGAAGGAGAAAAACGTCGATTACTATGAGCATGCCTGGCAAGCTCAAGCAGAAGGCTATCGACCTTGTTACCGCTGTCGACCAGATGCCAGCCCTGGATCGGCCGCATGGCGCGGAACGCACAGCAGCGTGACTCGAGCCATGGGCATGATTGATGACGGTGTTCTGGACGAACAGTCGATGCCTGAGCTCGCTGAACGCTTGGGCATCAGCGATCGATATTTACGCAAGCTATTCCAGGAACATATTGGCCTATCGCCACAACACTATGCCCAACTCAAGCGCTGCGACTTTGCCAAGCAACTTCTACAGAACAGTCAGCTCAGTATTACCGATATCGCTCTCGCCAGCGGATTTGGCAGTGTTCGTCAGTTCAACGATATTTTTAAAAAGTACGCTGGCCAAACACCTTCGGCATTACGTAAAAAAACCCATAAAGCAAATGCCGAAAACCTCATTGAGTTACCACTATATTATCGCCCACCTTATAACTGGAAACAGTTGCACAGCTTCTTGAGTAAACGCTACTTAGCAGGCTTGGAATGGCTTAGTGAGAATAGCTACGGCCGCAGCTTTAGCTGGCGAAGCCAAGAGCATTTAAGCTATGGAAAATTTACCGCGCAACACCTGCCTGACAAAAATGGCTTTTTATTGAAGCTTGAGATTGACCGCCTAGAAGATTTACGCGCTGTCATTGCCAATATAAAAAGGCTTCTGGACTTGGATGCCAATAGTCTACTTATCGAACAGCAGCTACATAAAGCAGCGCCTAAGTTACAGCTCTGCGAAGGCTTGCGCCTACCAGGAACTTGGGACAGCTTTGAGGCCGGTATTCGAGCCATTTTGGGCCAACAAATATCGGTAGCTGCGGCGAAACAACACATGGAGAATCTCATACAACATTATGGAGAATACCGAGATGGGCAGCTGTACTTTCCTCAAGCTAGAGCTTTGGCCCAGCAAGATTTCGAAATTTTTAAAATGCCCGGAGCTCGCAAACAATGTTTACAGAACTTCGCCCGTTATTACCAAGACCAATTACCTTGGCAGCTTAATGCTGAAGAATGGTCCAATATTAAAGGCATTGGTCCATGGACCATCAACTATGCCGCATTAAGGGGAGCTAGCCAGCCTGATATTCTTCTGGATGGAGATCTAGGTGTTAAAAAGGCACTCGATAAATACGGTATCGACATTGATAGCGAGTTGGCCGGGCCTTGGCGTAGCTATTTAACCCTGCAACTCTGGGAACAATTATCTTAAAGAACCACTATACTTAAAGAACCACTATGAATAACAATCTCAAAACCAACAATAAGGGCGCGGACAAGAGTCGGTACCCCTATCGTGAATTTATTGAAACCCCAGTGGGCTGCCTGCAAATTTGCGCTCTGGAAGATGGCCTGTGCGCCATCCTTTATGCCCCAGAAGAAGGCGTTAGCGAGCAGAGCAACGAGTACACCCGATTAGCCAAAAAGCAGCTGCAGGAATACTTCAATGGCAAGCGCAAAGAGTTCCAACTCAGCTTGAGCGTTGAGGGCACCGACTTCCAAAAACAGGTTTGGCAACAACTAAAGGCCATCCCCTTTGGAGAGTGCCGTAGCTATGGTGATATCGCCCAGGCGCTAAACAAACCCAAAGCCATGCGCGCCGTTGGGGCCGCAAATGGACGCAACCCATTACCGATTATTGTGCCCTGCCACCGGGTGATAGGCAGTAATGGCGCTCTAACGGGCTTCGCCGGCGGCTTAGACATGAAGGAATGGCTGCTGCGCCATGAGGGCTATTCGCTGGTTTAATAAGCAGCGGGAATACTATTCGCCATTTTTATCAAGAAACGTTAACCTTCGCCTCTAAGTCTTAGACAATGACGTCTAAAGTAGTAAGACAATAAGCGAGGAGAAGCAATGTTACGTTTAGTGCTCAATATTTTATGGCTATTGCTAGGTGGCGGTATCGTGGCCGGCCTGGTATGGATGTTCATCAGCCTAATATGCTTTATTTCCATCATCGGTATCCCGTGGGGACGTGCATGCTTCAATATTGCTCTATTCAGCTTCTGGCCGTTTGGCAGCGATGCGATCGATAGAGAAGAGCTCAGCGGTAAAGATGACATTGGCACCAGCCCATTTGGCACCATCGGTAATATTATTTGGTTTTTCCTAGCAGGTATCTGGTTAGCCATCGCCCATGTTTGTGTGGCCATCTGCTATGCCGTAACCATTATCGGTATCCCATTCGCCATTCAGCATATTAAATTTGCTGGCATATCACTGGCCCCGATTGGTAAATCCGTCGTGAGCTACGAAATCGCAGCAGCCGCCAAAGCAAAAAATGCAGCTGCCAAAGTTGACGCTATCAGGTCTTAACTTATTCGTATTTTCTCTACAAAGAGCGCCTATATTGGCGCTCTTTTTCGTTCTAGCCAACCACCTCAGATTACTAACTAAGGCAAGATAGTTCATTAGAGAACAGCCTAAGCTGGAATCTAAATCAACGCTTATTGCTCATGTATGGTATGGCGAGGCAACTGTCTTTTATCATCACGAGGATGGTAAATAGTCCCCATAGGACATTCCGACTAAAACTGGTAAAATTCTATCGCCTAGCGTTTATTAGGGGCACCCAATTTATCTACGCCACATTGCCGAAGGCTAAAATGATCTTTGAATTATGTAGTGGTGACCTACAATACCCTGGCTGATGCTGCAATCAGCACTCTATAAGGACGGAAGAACTCTTGAATTACTACACCATGAAGACACCCAAGATGGGGCGTTATGCGCAATTAAACGTCGTTGACTTTCACCCTGCAGGTGCACTGTTAGAGGGAGGCAAACTGGGACGCATATTGTTGCCTAGCCGGCAAGTTCCAAGTGACATTGAAATAAACGACTCCATTCGAGTTTTTATTTATCGAGATTCCGAAGATAGAGTAATAGCAACTACCCAGCGCCCCAAAGTACAACTCAATCAAGTAGCTAATTTGAAGGTTCTCGACGTAAATAGTACTGGTGCTTTCCTAGACTGGGGCTTGAGTAAGGATTTATTTTTGCCATACTCGAATCAAAGTAATAAAGTCGTCGCTGGACAACACATTCTGATCTATGTCTATCTCGACAATGAGGATCGACTTACCGCCACAACCCTTCTCGATCGCCACTTAAAGGATTTTAGTAGTGATTATAAACTTGGTGAAAAAGTTCGTTTAACCATTGCGAATCGTAGTGATCTCGGCCAAAAGGTAATTGTCGACCACCAATATTGGGGGCTAATACACAAAGATAATATGCGTCAGTCGTTAAAAATTGGGCAGCGTATTGATGGGTATATTCGACAACTACGAGACGATAAACGACTGGATATTTCACTCGAGCAACCTGGCTATAAGAAAGTAGGCGGGCTCTCGGATCAAATACTTGAACGATTGCAGAATGCTGGAGGCTACATCGCCCTCGCTGACAAAAGCCCTGCCGAGCTCATAGAAGCAGAGTTTGGTGTTAGTAAACGCGTGTACAAGATGGCCATCGGCAAATTGTATAAAAACCGTATTATCACAATTGAAAGCGACGGCATTCGACTCATTGACAGCTAGCTTTGAGCGAAAGCCTTTGTTGCAAAAAAACCACAGCTGATAGAACAAGCTTTAGCTGGCCCACACAACATAATTGCGCAATACGTACCGCGTTTTACGGGTTTAGTTTTAGATAAGGCAAACGCAGATCTAGTGGATAACACAGCAAAAGACTGGACCGCAGCAATTGTAGGCAATTTATAGGGCTTTTATCTATCAACATTCATTTAGGTATACAAAAATACCAGCCTATGGTTATACCACTGTGAAAGATTGCAATCAGTGTGGTAAATGCTGCCTAAAATATGGTGGCCAAAACTTGGCCACCAGTGATGAAGAGATTGCGCTCTGGGAGATCTTCAACCCTGAAATTTACCGATATGTGAAAAACGGTAAAATATGGCACGACCCAGATACCGGAGCAAAGCTGCATAAGTGCCCATTTTTACGAATGGCGACAAAGCCAAAAACGGGCTCTGGGACACAATACCTATGTGATATATATCTTAACCGCCCAGAAGATTGTCGCTTATATCCAAGCGAAATTGGCGAGATGGTTAGGGATGAGTGCGAGATGATAGAAGCCGTAGATTTACTCAATATCGCCAAAGCACAAGACTTACTAAAAAAACACTCCTAAAGGGTAAATCTTGTTTATTGTGGGCTTATCGGCTCAGGCGAAGTATCTCAGCCAAATTGATCTCGTCTTGCCCGCTCATATAACTCATTTGAGCAAGAAACAACTCTGCCGTCGCCAAGGCATCTGTTAGAGCATTATGAGCCTTGTAAGCGGGTAGATTATAACGATCGCGGCATTGATTTAAGCGCAAGGAATTAGCTACAGGCTGCCCTTGGCGAGTGCGGCGTTGAAATTCGATTTGCATAGTATCCGCCGCCAGCAATTTGCCGTACTCGCTTTGATGTTTCGCGAGAAAAGCTAAATCTAAACCAGCATGATGTAACAACAGTACTTTTCCTTGTCGCGCCTGATCTAACTGCGCCAAAGCGTCTTCCATCGTATGACCGCCATCAGTATCACAATCGCGAATCCCGTGGATAATCGCGCTATCACCTACCCCCGAGTGCTCACTGATTAAACAATGACGTCCTTCACCCGGGCAGATAAAACCCTCGATGATGGGCACATAGCCAATGCTCAGGATATCGCCTTGCTGAGGATCTAAAGAGGTTAGCTCTAGATCTAGCGCAAGAAATTCAAGCTGACGAAAATCTTTATTCAGGGCATCAACAAACCAATCTTCCTGGCCGCGCCCTAAAGATAATTTGTTGAGCCACTGCAACATTACATCATACCTCGAGTAAATTTGAGCTTAAGGCCTGCTTGGCTCCGACTCACTACATCGAAAGCATCTTTAAGCTGATGTCTCGATAAGCTCGATACATCTTCTGGGCTTAAATAATTATCGGGCTTCTCGCCAGCCGCCATTTTACGCCCTTGATGCTCCAAGCGTAAATGTGAAATAAACTCATAGGCATCGCAAAGGTCCCGGGCATCTTTTAGGGCTAACATCTTACCCTGTGAGATTTGCTGTAGGCGCTTTAAGGTATTAACTTCTTTGCAGCCAGTGGCCAGCGCATAAATTCGGGCAATATCCGTTACCGGCATAACGCCACGCAATTTCATATCGAAAGTATTTTTATGCTCACCATCACGAGTAAGTACAAACTTCTTGAAGAAACTTAGCGGAGGGGTAAGCTGCAAGGCATTATGAGTAAGGCTAGCTAGAAATATACTGTTTCCTTGGCAGCGCTTCAGCACGGAATCTTGTAGATTTTCGAATAAAGGCTCATCACCATAAATCATTCGCATATCAAAGAAGATGCTTGAATGCATTAAGGCTTTGGGGGAAGGCTGATCAATCCAACGGAAGAAACACTCCTGCCATTTATTCAGTGGCTGACGCCAACGATCAGTGGTGGCCATAATATCGCCTGGGCAATACACATAACCACACTCGTTTAAGCCATCACAAACGTAACTGGCAAGAGATTTGAAATAGGCATCATGCTCTGGCTTTACTTTGTTGGATAGCAGCAAACCATTGTCCTGATCCGACTTAGCGGATTGCTCTTGCCGCCCTTGAGAGCCAAAAGCCAACCAGGCAAACGGCACCGGCGGCTCACCATACTCTTCGATGGCCTGATGGATTAATTGCCGAGTAATTGCATCGGTTACCGTGGTAACCACTCGCCCAACTTCTTCTGCACGAGCATCACGGGCAATCATATTCCGTAATAACGTGGGAATATCTTTGGCAATTTGCACTAAGCCAGCCCGGTCTTTGACTCGACTGGCTTCACCAATCAAATAAACAGGTTCAGAGCGCTGATGCTTAATCACATCGGTAGCGGTGAGAATACCTTTGATTTGTTCTTTACCCTCAGCACCCTGGTCAACTACTGGCAGGTGATGAATATTATGGGTAGACATGATCATCAATGCTTCGAATAACATGGCATCATGCGCGACGGTAATAGGTTCTGTTGTCATAACCTCAGACACGGCAGCGCTATAGTCTAGGCCGGCGGCCACCACTCTAGAGCGCAAATCCCTATCGGTTAATACACCACTTAAGCCTGTATCGCCAACCACCAATAAGCTTGATACCCTATCTTCTGTCATTTTCTGAGCAGCTTCTCTTACCGTTGCATCAATGGCAATGGTAATGGGCGATCGGCTAATGACATCGGCTACCGTTTCGGTGAGCTGGGAATTTCGTTCCTTGAAGCGTACTGCTTGTCTTAATCGTTTGGCATGAGCCTGATTAAAAAAACGGTCAAAAATTCGATTATCTCGCCGCAAACTTTGAAAGGTTGCTTCATCGATTTGATACAGCAAACCATCTTCCAACACTACGCAATGGTTGGTGACCTTATGCCCAGTTAATAAAGATGGAAAACCAAAATAACCGCCAACGTCTACTTGGTCGACCAGCTCATTATTCTGATCTCGAATTTCGAAGGCACCGCTGCGAACAATAAAAAGCTTGGGGTTTTCTTCTTGAAAAAGATCTGGCGTTGTACCCTGACGGTGGTAGGCAATTTTAACGGAATTAGCCGCTCGCAGTAATAGCGGCTCTTCTAAATGATCAAAGGGCACACATTCCAGTAAGAATTGTTCAATCTCTTGAACTTCAATCGAACTCTCTTCGCTCATATCCACTCCTTGCCCATAAACAAAAAAAGCAACTTACTCTAGTCGGTTTGGGGGAAGAGTAAGCTGCCAAAGTGCGGTTGGGAACCGTACATTCGCTAAACAGATTGTGACTGATGAAGAATTTTCTGTCTTGCGATACCTCAAAAGAGATTAAATAAGTGCCCGGCCATGTAGCCGGGCTTGGTATTTAGTCGTACTTAGTGGTCTTGAGCGGCGCCCGAACCTTTCGGGAAGCGAATACTCTCAACCAAATCCTGTACTTCTACTGGGGTAGATGGGGTCATGCGGCTAACCACGATGGATACCACAAAGTTCAACATCATACCTAGCGTACCAATACCCTCTGGGGACACACCAAACCACCAGTGCTCGGCATTGTTGGCAGAAGGATCGATAAACTTGAAGTAAACAATATAAGCGGTAGTAAACAATACACCTGTAACCATACCGGCAATCGCACCCTCTTTGTTCATCGACTTGGTGAAGATACCCAAGATGATGGCAGGGAAGAAGGAAGCGGCGGCCAGGCCGAAGGCGAAGGCTACTACCTGGGCCACAAATCCAGGCGGATAGATCCCCAGTAATCCTGAGAAGACAATCGCTGTGGCGGCGGCTATTCGAGCAAACATAAGCTCTTTCTTATCACTGATATCTGGCGCCAAATCCCGTTTGAGCAAATCATGGGATATCGACGTCGAGATTACCAAGAGCAAGCCCGCTGAAGTCGATAGTGCCGCAGCAATGCCACCGGCAGCTACCAGTGCAATTACCCATGCTGGTAGGTCAGCAATCTCTGGGTTAGCCAATACGATGATGTCACGGTCAACTTTCATTTCGTTGCGCTCATCACCTGAGTAGAACATTTTGCCGTCGCCGTTCTTATCTTCCCAGCTGATCAAACCGGTTTTTTCCCAGTTTTTAATCCAGCTTGGCGCTTTAGCGTACTCGGTGCCATGTGCTTCTGGACCGTTAATGGTATTCACCATATTTACGCGAGCAAACGTCGCTACAGCTGGAGCCGTGGTGTACAAGAATGCGATAAACAGTAGCGCCCAACCGGCAGACTTACGCGCATCACGTACTTTAGGCACGGTGAAGAAGCGTACGATCACGTGGGGAAGACCTGCAGTACCTACCATCAGTGCCGCTGTAATAAAGAATACATCGATGGTCGATTTATTCCCGCTGGTGTATTCCGTAAAGCCGAGTTCTCGCGAGAGCCCATCTAGCTTGTCCAGAATGAACACATCAGTGCCGGCTTCTTTATCACCAAAACCTAGCTGAGGAATGGGGTTACCGGTCATCAACATGGAGATGAAAATTGCCGGTACGGTGTAGGCAAAAATCAATACGCAGTACTGAGCTACCTGGGTATAAGTAATACCCTTCATGCCACCTAGTACGGCATAGAAGAATACTACGATACCACCCAAAATTACGCCGGTGGCAACTTCCACTTCTAAGAAGCGAGAAAATACCACGCCAACACCACGCATTTGGCCTGCGATGTAGGTAAAGGATACGAAGATCGCACACAATACCGCTACGCGACGAGCCACCTGGGAGTAGTAGCGATCACCAATAAAGTCAGGCACGGTAAACTTACCGAACTTACGCAGGTAAGGTGCTAAACATAAAGCAAGCAGTACATAACCACCGGTCCACCCCATTAGGTAAACCGAGCCGTCATAACCGATAAAGGAAATGATACCGGCCATAGAGATAAAGGAGGCTGCACTCATCCAGTCGGCTGCGGTCGCCATACCGTTGGCAACGGGGTGAACACCACCACCAGCAACGTAGAATTCTTTTGTTGAACCTGCACGAGCCCAGATTGCGATGGCGATATACAGTGCAAAGCTCGCACCTACCATGATTATCGTTAAAGTTTGGACATCCATGAGCTTACTCCTCTCTCACGCCGTATTTAGCATCGAGCTTGTTCATCAACCAAACGTAGATGAAAATCAAGCACACGAATACGTAGATTGAGCCTTGCTGGGCAAACCAGAAGCCAAGTTTAAAACCACCCATGCGGATAGAGTTAAGTTCATCTACAAATAAAATTCCGCAGCCAAAAGAGACTACGAACCATACCGATAGTAAAATCAGCATGAGTCGGACATTCTCCGACCAGTAGGCTTTCGCCTTATCACCACTTTCAAAAGCCATTACGCTTCCCCCTTTTTGCCCTCTGGGCATTTATTGTTTACCGTTTTGGTTTCGGACATTGGCAATGTAACAAAGCCAGAGTCAAATCGAATTTAGACATTGGTCTATTGATCTACTAAGGTATAAATCTGCTATCCATTGCGCACTTGAGACTTTATTAGTACGCAACTCCTGGCCGCTCTAAAAGGGTGTGTGAGCTTGCCTGGAACACGCTTAAACCATCCAGGGCGCTCGACTTCGCGCCGTCCATGGCGCTCTACGGTTCCTGACAAGCTCACACACCCTTTCAGAGCTACATTAAGTAAATATTATTCAAGCTTTTGGGCTGCACTCTCTAGGTAAAAGGTGGGGTTTGTCTTGCTGAACAATTAGAGCGAGCGCCGAACGAGCAAAAAAGACTCGCGTCTTTTTTGCGAGGCTTTTTTGTGACTGAGGGAAGCCTGGAAGGCCGCCGATCGTGAAGCAAGGCAAGCCCCACCTTTTACCGACAGAACTCCACCAAACATTTATAAAGCCCATAAAAAACTGGGCGATTCCCTCTCGGAAATCGCCCAGCAAACAAAGACTGTGATCAACTCAGCTTAGAAAGCGTATTTCACAGACAACAACAAGCGTTTAAGGGAACCTTTATCATCATCAAGAACGTTACCAGTGTTCTCAAGCTCTTTAGTCGCGTAAATGTATTCACCACCGAGCGTTAAGCGTTTGATCGGCGAGTACAATAGATTCGCGTGAATACTGGTGTAATCAGCAGCGGTAGTCGCTGCCAGGTAATCTGGATTATCTGCGCTGGTGGCAGATAAAGTTAAGTTTGAACGCCACTTATTATTCCAGTGATGCTTCCAGTTAATGAAGCCACCCCAAGCATCAATCAGCTCAATTTCACCATCATCACGAATAGCACCAGCACGGAAACCGTTCAGGCCCATATAACGACCTAGAGCATCACCGTAGTTAAACATCACACGGATTTCATCACTGGTCATGGTGTATTTACCAGCAACGCTTAGAGCATAGCCTTGATCATCTGCGCTCGCCGCGCCGGTATCGTATTTCAGCTCGCGAGTCATAGCTGCCAGAGAGTAACTAAAGCTGCCAGATTTACCGTTATATCGGGCGATTAGATCAGGGATACTGTTATCGTCATACGGGTTTTCGCTGGCACCGTATAAAGTGGTAGCAGGGTTCTCGGCCGCTAGCATAAAGCTGCCGCCATCAAGCTTGCGGGTGTAACGTAACTGCGGCTGGCGCTCAAAGATTGTGCCAACTGGGCCAACGAAGTCTAGAGACTCTGGCAGCGTGCCAACATTAAAGAAGGTAGACCAAGTTTGACCGGCCAACACCGAGTTTTTACCGTCGATATTCCAATCGATAAACGCGTGGCGTAAGCGCTCAGCAGATGAGTTAGAGATACGCTCATCACCTTGACCACTGGCAATGGCATCGAATTCCATAAAGGTACGGACATGACCGGTATCGGTTTTCGTCTTGGTAGAGATATTAAAGCGAGAAGTCTTGGCATGCGCGTGGAATTTAACATCACCGCCTTCACCACCGACAGGAATCACCGAAGGCACCAAGAAGTCTTCACCGATACCAGCGTTTGCCGCTGCGCCATCTGAATAATCCGAGAAGTTCATATCGAACTTTACAAAACCACCGATATTCACATCCGTGTTTCCAATACGGAAGTTACTTGGATCACCACCAAAGGTTTTACCCTTAGAGGGCTTAGCTGCTGGAGCATTAGCAACCTTTGAACCTAGATCCTGTACGGCCACCTTATTTTTGTTCATTTGTTGCATGAGCATTTTTACTTGTGCTTGCAACTCGGCTACTTGCTGTTCCAGCTCTGCATTGCTTGCCGCGTGAGCGGCCTGGGTGCTTAAGCTAATTGCTGCGACGCCGGCCAACATAAGTGACCAGGATTTTCTTTCATTATTTTTCTTAAACATCGAATAGTTCTCCTCAGAATGACTTCTGGCTATTGAAGCTGGGGGCATTGTCAAAGGCTATGAGCTATTCGAATATTGGCCATTAGTCTAAAGCTTGCGCTAACTCGACTAATGTCTAAGAAAAATATTCGCAGACACTCGACTAAAGTCGAATAAGAAAATGTACAAATCTCAAATCATCAACTTCTCGACCTATGTCTAATGGCTTAAACACTAGTAGTTGCAGCAAAATCGAGCTACTCAAATAAAAGCTATAAACACACTTTGCACTCTGTCTGCGCAATAGCCTTTCTGAACGGTAGAAAGAAAGGGTAGAGAGAAAAGATAGAGAAAATAATAGAGAGAAACGATCATGAGCAATGAACGGATACCCGTCGGCGCCTCTTACCGCGAGCAAGCCCTGATTAATAACGAGCGTTATCTGGACATGTATCAACGCTCAATCGACTCACCCGATGAATTTTGGTCTGAGCAGGCCGCACGTCTTAGCTGGCGCAAACCCTTTACTAAGGTTAAAGATGTTTCCTTTGCCAAGGATGACTTGCACATACGCTGGTTCGAAGATGGCCAGTTAAATGCCAGTGAAAACTGCCTAGACCGCCACCTATTAGAACGCGGAGATCAAATCGCACTGATTTGGGAGCCAGACGAAGAAGGCGCCGAAGCGGTTAAATACAGCTATCGCGAACTACATGCCGAAGTTTGTAAACTAGCCAACGGCTTAAAGGCCATGGGAGTAAAGAAAGGCGATGTGGTAACCATCTACCTACCAATGATTCCCCTGATTACCATCTCAATGCTGGCCTGTGCCCGCATCGGCGCTATTCATTCCGTGGTATTTGGCGGCTTCTCACCGGAGGCCATTGCCGGGCGAATCGACGATGGTCATTCCCGCATCGTAATTACTGCTGACGAAGGCTTACGCGGCGGCAAACATGTTCCATTAAAACAAAATGTTGATAATGCTCTTGAACACTGCCAGCACAGCGAAGTCGAAAAAATTTTAGTACTACGCCACACCCAAGGCGATATTGACTGGCATGCCGATCGCGATGTGGATCTCGCCGAGCTTGTCAATCAACAAAGCAGCGACTGCCCCGCCGAAACCATGGGCGCTGAAGACCCGCTATTTATTTTGTACACCTCGGGCTCGACAGGTAAACCCAAAGGCGTATTGCACACCACCGGCGGCTATCTAACTTATGTTTCCTTAAGCCATGAAACTGTATTCGACTATAAAGCTGGAGAAACCTATTGGTGTATGGCCGATATTGGCTGGATTACCGGACACAGCTATGCGGTATACGGCCCATTGAGTAATGCCGCGACCGTAGTCATGTACGAAGGTGTACCCAACTATCCAGATTGTGGCCGAATGGCTCGCCTGATTGAAAAGCATCAAATCAACATTGTTTACACGGCGCCTACAGCGATTCGCGCCTTAATGGCCGATGGTGATCTAGCCGTAGAAGGTACCGATTTAAGCTGCATTCGAATTCTAGCAACCGCAGGTGAACCAATTAACCCTGAAGCTTGGCGCTGGTTCCATGAAAAATTTGGCGATAATAACGCCCCAATTCTGGACACTTGGTGGCAAACCGAAACTGGCGGCATGATGATTACTCCAATGCCAGGCGCAACCGATTTAAAACCTGGCTCCGCTACCCGCCCTTTCTTCGGTGTGCAGCCTGCTTTAATGGACACTGATGGCAATGAAATCCACGGTGCCGGTGAAGGTAGCTTGGTCATCAAAGATAGCTGGCCATCACAAATGCGTACCATCTATGGCGACCATCAACGCTTTATCGATACCTATTTCAGCACCTTTGATAGCTGCTACTTTACCAGCGATGGCGCCAAACGTGATGAAGATGGCTACTACTGGATTACTGGCCGCATGGATGATGTACTGAATGTAGCCGGCCACCGTATGGGAACCGCTGAAATCGAAAGTGCCCTAGTGGCCCATGCCACCGTAGCCGAAGCCGCCGTGGTTGGTATCCCACACGACATCAAGGGCCAGGGGATTTATGTCTATGTCACCTTAGCGGCTGGTGTTGACGCTACCGAAGAGCTTCGCAAAGAGTTACGTAGCTGGGTTCGAGAAGAAATTGGCCCTATTGCCACACCCGAAGCTATTCAGTGGGCACCAGGATTACCCAAAACCCGCTCAGGCAAAATTATGCGTCGTGTTTTACGCAAAATTGCATGTAGTGAATACGATCAACTGGGTGATACCTCAACCCTGGCCGATCCCCATGTGGTAGACGATCTTATCGCCGAACACAAAGCCATCAGCTAATGGCTTAACGGAGCAGTACTTTTATTAACCTAGGCGCAAACGAACTTACTGGAACAGTCGCTAAGGGTAGTAAAAGTACTGACAATAAGTATTTCTACGACAATAAGAAAACAATAATAAAGTTCGGACAGCTGCCAAGCTGTCTATCTAAAGGCAGACGAATATCTTTACTTAAGGTATGCTAAATCAAAAGGGGCAGTAAACAGCCCCAAATAAATAAGTAGAACAATAAGCGGCTCACAGCAGTAAGCCAAAGCAATATTACATTAAGTACTACACAGTCGGTCTATCGCAATCATGTGATAAGAGTGAGGGGAATAAACATGCCAAAATTCATAGTGGCAGATGATCACCCATTGTTTCGCGGTGCGCTGGTGCAGGCCCTTAGGCAGCACTTTGCCGATGCAGAAGTGATCCAAGCTGAAGATGTCGATTCATTGCAAAAGCAAGTACAAACCCACAGCGATGCAGATCTACTTTTATTAGATCTGCATATGCCGGGTGCAAACGGTTTCAGCGGTCTAATTTTTATTAATGGCCAATATCCTCAAATTCCTGTCATGGTGGTCTCTGCCAATGAACAGGGCAGCATTATTCATCAAGCTATTGAATATGGCGCCGCTGGCTTTTTGCCCAAATCATCACCACCTGAAATGATCGGCTCAGCAATCGAAAAAGTTCTCAAGGGCGAAATATGGCTTCCTGCGGACCTACCTCCAGCCGATGCCCTCGATAACGACGATAAGGCCGCTATCGCCGAAGTGGTTGCCAGCTTTACTCCTCAGCAGTTTCGCGTAGCCAATATGCTCGCCGATGGTTTGTTGAACAAGCAAATTGCTTACGAAATGGACGTTACCGAGGCAACAGTTAAAGCCCATTTAACGGCCATATTTAGAAAACTAGGTGTTCATTCACGCACCCAGGCCGTACTAGCCATGAACCAGCTTGATATTAGTCCTCCGCAAATAAACAACTAATGCTACATCGGGCTGAGCAAATCAGCCCCTGACTTTGGCCAACCCAGCTTTTGTTGAAATACTCACTAAAAAGATCTATAGGACGTCAAAATTCCCCGCGCTAACTGCAGTTGGCCCATATCGAGCTATATTAAATAGAGATATGCATTAGGTTTTGTCGCCTTAAGCTTTTCAGTTTTTTGCCGATAAAAGGCTATTCAATACACCAAAACTGCCCTTTGATAGTAAGTTTTAATCAATAAGGTTTATTTTATGGATTTTGCACCCTCCGATCTCTCGCTTTTGCTGGTTGAGCCATCAAGCACCCAGCAAAAAATCATTCGCGCCCAGCTTGAGACCGAAGACGTTACCAATGTCAGCATCGCCTCTTCTGTCAACGAGGCTAGAGAGCTATTGCAAAGCCAACACCCCGACTTGATCGCCAGCGCCATGTATTTCAATGATGGAACAGGCCTGGATTTGCTTAAATCTATTCGTGCCGACGATGCGCTTGGCGAAACACCCTTTATGCTGGTTTCCAGCGAGTGGCGTAAAGAACAATTGGAAGAATTTAAGCAATCTGGCGTAGTTGCTATTTTGCCAAAGCCTTTTAGCCGCGAGCATTTAGGTAAAGCGCTCAATGCTACGGTAGATCTGCTTAACTGCGAAGAGCTCGAGCTGGAGCTGTTTGATGTGACTGAGCTGCGTGTGCTGGTTGTAGATGACAGTGCCCTAGCGAGAAAATACATTGCCAAAGTGCTTGGCACATTAGGCATGCAACGTATTAGCTATGCCACTGATGGTAGAGAAGCTATCGATTTAATTTATGAACAAATGTTTGACTTGGTGGTGACGGATTACAACATGCCCAATGTCAATGGGCGCGAACTGACAGAGTACATTCGCACCCAAAGCGATCAGTCACACATACCGGTCTTAATGGTGTCTTCAGAAGCCAATGAAACTCACTTGCAACAGATCGAAGATGCCGGTGTTAACGCACTTTGTGACAAACCTTTCGAGCCTGAAACAGTTCGCCACCTACTGTACCAACTGCTAGAAAATTAACCTTGAGTCTATTCTATTTTTGCGATTAGACCGCCACGGCTTTGATGCTCAGGCGGTTTAATGACCATGGGATTTTTTGCGACACAGACGGCGAATCAAACTTCTCAACGCTGCAGGTTTAACCGGTTTTGGCAAATAATAGAAGCCTCGACTTGTAGCGGCACCTTTTAGCGTTTCAGAGTTATCCGCACTGATAACAATCCCCGCCAACTCTTGCTGCTTAGCCTTATCCAGATCTGACAGTTGATCAATAAGTTGAATCCCCGTTTCTTCATTATCCAAATGATAATCCGCAATGATAAAATCGGGCTGCTCATTCAAATAGATATCTTGCGCCGTTTTGATATCTGGCGCCCCCCAAACGGTACAACCCCAAGTTTCCAACAACCCGCGCATCCCTTGCAAAATTGACTCTTCGTTATCGACACAAAGAATACGCGCCTGACTTAAATCAGCCCCTGCCTGATTGCTAATACTCACAGCAGCCTTGCGCGCAACTGGCTGGGTTTTCGGAACGAGAATTGAAAACATAGTTCCACGCCCCGTTGCAGATAGCAGTTTGATAGGGTGATCAAGTATATCCGCACTTCGTTTAGAAATTGCCAAACCCAAGCCAAGACCTTTATCAGCTTTTTTACGACTGCCCCCTAACCGTACAAATTCTTCAAAAATTCGACTTTGCTCATGCGGTTCAATCCCCGGACCGCTATCCCAAACCTGAATTTCAATTCCGTTCGGGCGACGCCTGCAACCTAGCATAACTGTGCCCTTTTGGGTGTAGCGTAGGGCGTTACTTAAAAAATTCTGTAAAATTCTACGCAGCAGGTGAGCGTCGCTTTCGACCCAGGACGAGCAGCTCTGATAATGAAAGCGTAATCCCACTCTCGCAGCTTCAGCGGCAAACTCCGCTGCCAACGTTTGCAGTAAGTCATCAAGTGCAAAAGCGTCTTTTTTGGCCGTCAACTCACCAGCATCCAGTTTGGATATTTCTCGCAGAGCACCAATCAAATCCTCAGCAGAGGCCAGCGCTGAATCAATATTCGCGATATCCTCCGCCACTTCATGCCAGCGCCGAAGAGAGAGTTTTTCCTGCACGCTAGCTGCAAATAAACGCGCGGCATTAATTGGCTGTAACAAATCGTGACTGGTATGGGCAAGAAAACGTGTTTTGTCGTTATGCTGTTCCCACAAACGCTGTTCCGCATCGGCTCGGCGCCTATTCTCTGCGGCCAATTCTTCGTTGCTGATCGACAACTCTTGGGTACGCTGAACTACTCGTTGTTCCAAACTCGCGGTCGTTTCCTCCAGCGCATTCACCACCGCCTTGAAATCACTAATGTCGGTATAAGTAGTTACGAATCCGCCATTCGGCATTGGCGTACCACGCACATCAACAACAATACCATTGGGCAATTCACGTTCAAAACGATGGGCGCTACCATGTCGCAACAAATCTAATCGTCTTGCCACGTCTTGTTCGATATTATCTGGGTTATCGCCGTACATGCCGCGCTCGGCATTTATGCGGTATAGATTTTCAACCGGGCAACCGATATACAAAATACGCTCAGGGTAATCAAATAATTTAGCGTAGTGCTCATTCCATGCCACCAAACGTAATTCAGCATCCACAACGCTAATGCCCTGGCTGACGGTTTCTACCGTGGTTTGAAGTAGGTCTTGGTTAAAGCGCAGTTGCTGTGAGGCATTGTCTACCAGTTCGGCAAAATCTTGCAGCTTTAAAGGCCGATCACGGCTTAACAGTTTCATCGAGCGCTGTGCGGTGGCGGCGCCCAAAATACTAGCCATTACACCTTCAACTTCTTGCAGAACAAACTGCGGGGCATAATCATCAATCATCAAACGCTGTCCACTGCGATGCTCGAATAAGCGCCAATATTCCTGCATCCGCTCGCGGCCAACCAAGGGCTCCAATAAGCTTTGTACTTGCCCCATATGCACCTCTGTAAGCGCCAAGGGCTCGCTGTTTTCTTCTTCACTGAGGTGATCGATAAACAAGCGCGCTTGCTGGGTATCTTTGTAACTTAAGGTGCTGAATTTCGACACCAATAACAGCGCCAGAATATTACAGAGCAGGCTCCAAAAAACGCCGTGAGCAAGTGGATCCCAATCTTCCACGCCAAATAGATGCTGAGGTCGCAACCAGTCGATCGCCCACGGTCCCAGCTGGACAATATTGTGCTCAGGTATCAAAGCAGGCATTACTAGGCAATACAACCAGATTCCATATCCCGCAATCAACCCAATTAATACACCTAAACGATGCGCATTGCGCCAGTACAAGCCCGCTATGATGGCGGGAGCAAACTGTGCAGCCGCCGCAAAGGAAAGCAAACCTATCGGTGCAAGGCCTTCCATAGAGGTGATAGCTTTGTGAACCAACCAACTTAGAATCAACAACGCGAAAATACTAAGTCGGCGAATTAAACGCAGATGATTGCTAAGTGAAGCAACAGAAAGAGAGCGGTCGCGATTTATTCGCAACCAAAGCGGTGCTACCAGTTCATTGGAAATCATCACAGCCAAGGTAACCGCTGCAACAATAACCATACCGGTGGCGGCCGAAAAGCCACCAATAAAAGCTAGTACAGAGACCGCGGTATACCCCTGACCACTAGGCAAGCTTAATACCAGCGTGTCGCCGGCAGCCTCCGCACCAAGCAAATGGCCAGCCAGCACGATAGGAATCACCAATAAGGCAAACAGGCCAACATAGATAGGAGCTATAAAGCGGGCTTTACGTAAATCACGTGGCTCTTGGTATTCCACTACTGCCATATGGAACTGTCTAGGTAGGCAAATAATAGCGATCGCTGCCAATAAGGTCTGTGTGAAAAAACTGGCCATCCCCGGATTACTGTCAAAGCCCGAAACTTCCAGCAACTGTGGCCAACTGGATTTCTCTATATTGCTAAACAGAAGCCCAATAGCCGCCATGGCCACTACCACAAAGGCAATCAGCTTAATAATCGATTCAAGGGCTACCGCCGCCATCACCCCGCGATTGCGCTCGCGGCCCTCTAGATGGCGAGTGCCAAAGAGCACCGCGAACACCCCCATTAACAGGGCGGTAATTAGAGCGGTATCAATATTAAGTTGTGCGGTTGGGCCGTGACTGCCGAGCACCTCCCAAGCCATTGAGACAGCCCGTAACTGCAAGGCGATATAAGGCAGCGAGCCGACAATGGCCAATATCGCTACCAGGGCCGACAACCATTGAGATTTTCCGTAACGAGAACCAATAAAGTCAGCAATCGAAGTAACCTTATGATACTCCCCAACTCTCAACAGCTTTCTTAAAAAGCGATAGCCCAGCGAAAATACCAAGATTGGCCCTAAATAAATCGGCAGATGGCTCCACATATTGTCCATGGATTGCCCGACCGCGCCATAAAAGGTCCAAGAGCTGCAGTAGACGCCTAGCGCAAGTGCAAACAGCAAAGGTCTATGACGGTTGTACCAATGCTGAGATTGATCGGCCCACCAGGCCACCAAAAACAACAAGCCCACATAGAGAAGAGCTATCAACAAGAGAAAGGGCTGATCAATCATTAACAATCCACAGTACTTTGGGTAAAAAACGTTTTAGCATGGTCTGACAACCATCATAGAGCCATTAGACATTAGTCGCAGCTGCCAAATTGAAAAGTTGCTGATGATTTCCCCTGCAAATTGATTGTCTATACAACAATAAAGCCAAATTTTATCCACATCCTGAGTTACCCACATCTTCTGTGGATAAGTGTGTTAAAAGTTAGGTGAAAACCAACGCAATACACGGCAGCTCGGCCCCAGCAGCATTTTGTATATTTTTTATACAGCCATTTATACTGATTAAAAAACAACAAGTTACGCTATTTTTGAAGCATAAAACTGGTTGACAGCCTATTTATCGTGCCTGCTTCACAGTTTTTTTGACACTTGTGAATAAAAAACGAGTAAAACCAGTAGGCAGTTACTTACTAGGAAGCCTAAGAGGCAGGCAATGCTGTCACTTGGTACTTTTTAACGAAAAGGAAATAGGTGCCAAAGGGCCGGTTTACACAGCCCACAGGATTTTACGCTGTTCAACCGGCGAGAAATTTAAGGCACAGGCGAGCAAAGGTTTCTGGCTTTTGGGCATGCAGCCAATGAGTGCAGCCCTGCATAACTTTAAGTTGCACATTGGGGAAGCGCGAGGTTACTGCCTCACGGTGCTCTTCCAAAACATAGTCGGAAAGCTCACCCTTGATGAACAAGCTGGGCCCTTGGTAGCGCTTATGGCTAGGAGCGGCTACAAATTCATTGTAAGCCTGATACAAGCCTTCCAAATTCATTCGCCACTGATACCGACCATGTTCGTTTTTGTACAGACTCTTGAGTAAAAACTGCCTAACCCCGGCTTCCTCAATTTTATCTTGTAGAAATTGATCGGCCTCTCGGCGCCCACTCAAATTATCTAATGGCAAGGCCCGCAGGGCCGCGAAGATGCCATCATGACGGCGCTGGTATTGGACTGGAGCTATATCTGCAGCAATCAAGCGCGTTATACGCTCGGGCGCTGCCATCGCCAACTCCATCGCAACCTTACCACCTAAGGAATGCCCCAATAAGGCACAGCGCTTTACAGCTAGCTGATCTAATAGCGCTAATAGCTGTGCAGCCATGGCAGGCAAACTCATTTCGCTCTCTGGCACCCAGGGCGATCGACCATGGTTAGGCAAATCAACGGATATTACGCGATAGTCTTCTTGCAAAGCCCGAGCGATAGCACCTAAGTTTTCCAGAGAACCGAATAAACCGTGGATCAATACCACGGTCTCTTTACTCTTACCCTCATTTCCATCATCACCATCAATGCGATAATTCAGCAGCCCGGCCATATTTACTCCGCAGGGCTCGGCTTGCTGGGCATTCCAGGGAACTGAGCAATCTTATCGCTTGGGCTAATATCACTGACCTTACCCGTGCCCTGCTGCTCAACCTCGTCGATACGAATAATGGCCTGCATTGGAATAAAGGAACGCTTGACAGCGGCAAACTCGTTTTTGAGCTTTTCTTCGCCTGGATCAACCAAAAGCTGGCTGCGCTCACCAAAAACGAACTCTTCAACTTCGATAAAGCCATACATTTCGCTTTGGTAAATCGCCTTGGCATACACTTCGTACACTTGGCTCTGGTTGTAAAAAATCACTTTATAAAAAGACTGCTCAGCCATAACGTTCTCAAATAACGGCCTCGGTAATATAGAGGCATAAAAAATAGGGGATTTGCCCTTGGGCTATGGCCTCTTAAATGGGGGCGAAAGCTCAGAATACAAGCGCCTTTGAGGCAAATTAGGTACTGGGCATTCACCCTCTCTGCCGCTATAATGCTCCGCCCGCGAATTAGCGCGTTTTTTAAGCAATTGAGAGTAATATGTCAGCCAGCGAGTCAAACCCAGTCAGCCCAACAGAATCGGCCGAAAGCAGCGTGAAAAAACTGTTTATTCAGACCCATGGCTGCCAAATGAATGAATATGACTCAGCTCGTATGCGTGACCTATTAGGTGATAGCCACCAGATGGAGACCACCGAGGATCCAGCTGAAGCCGATGTGTTACTGGTAAACACTTGCTCTATTCGTGAGAAGGCCCAAGACAAGCTTTACCATCAGCTAGGGCGCTGGAAAAAGTACAAAGATAAAAACCCAGATCTGATCATTGGTGTTGGCGGCTGTGTGGCCAGCCAAGAAGGTGATGCAATTGCTAAACGCGCCCCCCATGTTGACCTGATTTTTGGTCCGCAGACTTTGCACCGTCTGCCAGAAATGATGGAAACCCACAAAACCGATAACGGCGCGGTGGTGGTTGATATCAGTTTCCCTGAAATTGAAAAGTTCGATAACTTACCAACCCCAGAAGCCGACGGGGTTAGCGCCTTTGTATCGATTATGGAAGGTTGCTCTAAATACTGTACCTTCTGCGTTGTGCCTTACACTCGTGGCGAGGAAGTTAGCCGCCCCGTGCAGGACGTGATGGCGGAAGTCGCCGCATTGGCGGCCCAAGGCGTACGTGAAATTAATCTGCTAGGCCAAAACGTTAACGCTTACCGCGGTGACAACAGCGCTGGCGACATTGTCGATTTAGCGGAATTAATCACCTATGTCGCCGCGGTCGATGGCATTGATCGTATCCGCTTTACCACTTCTCACCCGGTTGAGTTCTCAGACAGTTTAATTGATGTATATGGCGAAGTACCGGAACTGGTTAGTCATATACACCTACCTGTGCAAAGCGGCTCAGATCGTATTTTAATGGCCATGAAGCGTGGCCACACTTGTATCGAGTACAAATCTAAATTGCGTCGCCTAAAAGCCATTCGCCCCGACATTTGCTTCTCTTCTGATTTTATTATTGGATTCCCAGGTGAAACCGAGCAAGATTTTGAAGCTACCATGAAGTTAATTGGCGATATGAATTTCGATATGTCATTTTCCTTTATTTATAGCGCGCGCCCGGGAACACCCGCGGCAGACTTAGCGGACGACACCGATGAGTCTGTTAAAAAGCAGCGTTTGAGAATCCTGCAGGATCGCATCAACCAGCAAGCTATGGATATCAGCCGCAAAATGGTGGGCAATGTAGAGCGCGTGTTGGTTAGTGGTTACTCAAAGAAAGACCCAGGTCAATTGGCCGGCCGTACCGAGAACAACCGCGTGGTGAACTTCCGCTGCGAACAAGCCGAGCTGATCGGTAAGTTTGCCGATATTCTTATTGAAGAAGCTTTGCCAAACTCTTTGCGCGGCACTTTAATCAGCAGCGAGTTAGACGAAGCTTAGAGATTCGCCTTATTGTCACATTTAGACCATAAGTATCGTCTATATTATAAGGCCGTTAACTCATTGAACGGTATTAGCTCTGCTTTCACGCTGGGCTAATAAACAAGCGCAATAACAGCGTACTTTTTAGGACATAAGCGATATTTCGCCTATTAGGCTTTTGCAGTAAGCTGGAGCCATCAACAGACACCGCGAGAATAGAAACACTTTTGGACAGTACCACCAGCAAACAAACCGAGACAAAGACTGCTAAACACAATAAGCAGAAAGACACTCGGAACAAGAACTCTAAAGCCGATGCCAGCCATCGTATTGCTTTAGAGCCTGCCGACAGCCGCCGCTTGGCTAACCTTAACGGCCAATTCGACCGACACCTGCGTCAAATAGAAGAGCGCTTAGGGATCGAAATTAGAAACCGCGGCAATCAATTCAGTTTTATCGGTCAACAGGGTAAAGCCCATGCCGCCGCAAAAATTTTGCAGCAGCTTTACCGTATTACCGAAAAAGAAGAATTAACCCCAGATGAAATTCACCTCGCCTTACAAGACAACAGCGTAGAAGAACATATGTCAGAAGCTCCCGTTGCCGAACAGAACAGCAGCAAAGTTGAAATGCCACTTACCTTAATCCGCACTAAAAAATGTACGGTTAAACCCAGAGGTAAAAATCAACAAAAATACGTTCGCGCTGTACAGACCAATGATATTAATTTTGGTATTGGCCCAGCGGGTACAGGTAAAACCTATTTGGCGGTTGCTTGCGCTGTGGAAGCTCTTCTTAAAGATGAGATTGAACGTATTTTATTGGTACGACCTGCCGTAGAGGCCGGTGAAAAACTCGGTTTCTTGCCAGGTGATCTATCACAAAAAGTGGATCCATACTTGCGCCCACTATATGACGCGCTTTATGAGATGTTGGGTTTTGAAACCGTCGACAAACTCATCGAGCGCAACGTAATTGAAGTCGCCCCGCTAGCTTATATGCGCGGCCGAACCTTGAACAATGCCTTTGTTATTCTGGATGAAAGCCAAAATACCACACGCGAACAAATGAAGATGTTCCTAACTCGAATTGGCTTTGGTTCTACTGCGGTTATTAATGGCGACCCAAGCCAGATCGATTTACCTCGCGGTATTGCTTCAGGCTTGCGTCATGCTATTGAAGTGTTAGAAGGTGTTGACGGTATCAGCTTTACCTTTTTCAATTCCAAAGATGTGGTACGTCATCCCCTAGTGCAACGCATCGTCGAAGCCTACGATGACTTCGATGTGCAGCAAGAGAATAGCGACAAGTGACAGCGCTGCATGTCGACCTTGAGGATGTATCGAACGGAGACAACCCAGGGGAAGCCGACTTTACTCGATGGATAAGTGCTGCCCTAATCGGCTTGCGTGATGAGGCCGAACTCAGCATTCGCATTGTCGATAGGGACGAAAGCCAAGCTTTAAACAAGCAGTACCGAGATAAAGATAAGCCCACTAATGTTCTATCTTTTCCAGCCGATCTTCCTCCTGAAGTGGACATTCCACTTTTGGGTGATTTGGTCATTTGTGCCAGCGTCGTAGAGCAGGAAGCTCAGGAGCAGAACAAGTCACTGGAGGCCCACTGGGCCCATATGGCCATCCATGGATGCTTGCATTTGCTGGGTTTCGACCATATAGAAGATGCTGAGGCCGAAGAGATGGAAGCCTTGGAAAGCCGTTTAATTACTGGGCTTGGCTACGCCGAGCCCTACCCAGACGAAAGCAACTAGTGCAGCCCAAGTAAAATCATGGTTTTTCTATGAAATGCAGTGCTAGAATAGTCGCCCCCAAAAATAGAGGAGCCTAATTCGCCATGAGCGAAGACCCGTCGAGTAGCCAGTCTAATGGCCAAGAGAGATCTTGGTTAGATCGCTTTTTTAGTAATTTTTCCAGTGAGCCAAACTCCCGTGAGGAGCTGCTGGCCATCATCAAGGAAGCCGCCGAGCGCGAGCTCTTGGATGAAGAAGCCCTGAGCATTATTGAGGGGGCTCTGGATGTAGCTGACCAGCAGGTTCGCGAAGTATTGATTCCCCGTCCACAGATGGTGGTACTCAATATTGAAGACAGCCCAGCTGAGCTACTCCCGAAAGTGATTGAATCTGGTCATTCCCGCTTCCCTGTGATTGGGGAATCCATTGACGATATCAAAGGCATCCTACTAGCCAAAGACCTGCTACCTCTTATACTCGGTGGCACCGAAGACTTCGATCTCAGTAAAATCATCCGCCCTGCGGTCGTTATCCCGGAGAGCAAGCGTTTAAACGTGTTACTGCGCGAGTTTCGTGAAAATCGCTACCATATGGCCATGGTTATCGACGAGTATGGTGGTATCGCCGGCCTAGTTACGATTGAAGACCTACTCGAAGAAATTGTGGGCGAAATCGAAGATGAGACCGATGAAGAGGAAGAAGAAGCCTCAATTCGTCAGGTCTCTGACAGCGATTACATTGTCAAAGCCTTGACGCCTATTGAAGAATTCAATGAGCAGTTTGAATCTGGCTTCAGTGAAGATGAGTTCGATACCATTGGCGGCATCGTAATGCAGGCCTTTGGTCACCTACCCAGCCGTAATGAGCAGGTCGAGATTCAGGGCTATGTTTTCAAGGTTCTCTACTCTGATAGCCGCAAGATACATCTACTGCGCCTAACGATACCCAGTAAAGACAACTAGTCCAAGCAAGGAAAACTGGCGACAGTGGAAGATCTAGACCCTCGCATGCTGCTGGAGTTGGTCCAGCAGCAAATGCCTTATGGCAAATACCAAGGCCGTCTACTGGCCGACCTACCAGAGCCCTATTTAGTTTGGATGCACTCCAAAGGTGGCTTTCCTGACAATAAGCTCGGTCGGCAGTTGGCCTTGCTGTACCAAATCAAGCTCAATGGTTTGGAATACCTGCTAGACCCTCTGCGCAAAGGGCAAATTCCGAAATTCCATTAATTCTTGCGCACGCCTAAGGGCTTAGCGCCACGAAAGCTCACAGTTGGCACAAAGAGTGCTTAGTACTTGCTAAGTATTCTTTTTCCGTCAACCGATCGACACCGAGCTACGCACCATGGAAAGCTTAAACTACTGGCCAATGCTGGAATCTTCTATCAATATCGCCCTAGGCGCCATTATTGCTGGCGTGAGTACCTGGGTGGTCATGCGTCAAAAAGATGTATATCAAGATAAACTCGAGAACGGTGACCGCCGGGTAGACATATTGGAAGCCATCTCCACCGATGTCGGCCAGGTGAATCATATCTTTGCTAAGTATTCAGCATTGGTCATAGAGTCATACCGTTTTGGCGATCAATGGCCACAGGGGCGACGCGAAGAGCTATCTCAAGTTAATGCTGATTTGATCAAAGAGTTTAAAAAGCTCGCCGATGCTGAAACTAGGCTTTTGATGCTAGGCGAGAAGTTGATGGAGCGAAGCTTACGTCTCTATGGCGCCAAGATTGCGCACTTTCGCAAAGAAGTCTTCGTGGGGCGTCAGGATATTAAGGAACCCGATATTGTCAGCATGAAGCAAGATGTCGCGACCCAGCGCGAAAAGTTTTATGACTTACTGAGCAAGCGTTACGACCGCTTAATAGCCGCCTAATCGCTTTAAAAAGCGTCTAAAAGAAGATATTTAGGGGCCGGATAGATTCCAGCCCCCTATTTTCCAAATTAATTGAAGCTGGAAAAATCTGGCGCCCTCTTTTCGAAGAACGCGGTTACAGCTTCCATAAACTCCTTGCCCTCTAAGCCCTTACTAAACAGCACCATCTCTTCATCCATTACATCGGCACCTTCTTGGCGGCGAGGAGCTCGCAATAACTGCTTGGTCGCTCGAATTGCGGCCGGTGGTTGTTTAGCAAGCTTATTGGCCTTCTCTGTGACCAATGCGAGCAGCTCCGATGAGCCAACAACTTCATTGACAATACCGCACTCCTTAGCGGTTTGGGCATCAAAAGGTTCCCCAAACAAAAGCAGCTCTGAGGCTTTTACATGTCCACAAATACGCGGCAAGACATAACTTGAAGCATACTCAGGGCACAAACCTAGGCTCACAAAAGGCATCTGCAAACGAGCAGTGTTCGCGGCATAAACCAAATCGCAGTGCAACAACATCGTGGTGCCGATACCAACCGCATCGCCATCAACCGCTGCCAAAACCGGCTTCGGGCAGTTATAAAGATTGCGCATAAAGGTCGCCACTGGGCTATCGTCACCCTGGGGTGGGTTCTTCATAAAATCTTCAAGGTCATTTCCACTGGTAAAGCAGTCGGCTTCACCACGAAGCACGATATTACGAACCTCGTCGTTTTCTACAGCGTTATTGATAGCATCTGCCATAGCGGTATACATCGCCATAGTCAGCGCATTTTTACGCTTGGGGCGGTCCATTACGATGTGCAGGCTGCGCCCTTCCAATTTGATCTGAATATCGTCCGTCATCACCGGCTCCATTGTTTTATTTATGTGTATCTACTTTTCTGAATCAAATTATAAGTCTATGTTTAAGCGGTTCAATTGACGAAAAAGCGCAAAGCCGTCGACCTTAGCCCTTATTTAGGCAATTTATACCAGTGTAAAAGCCGAACAAATTAGTAACATATGTTACCAAGGTGACATCGGTATTAATTTGGCAGAAGGCTATTCAGATTTCTAGCCTTACAGGGAGAGCGGCAATACATGCAACATCACCAAATGGGCATCAGTATTGAAGAGGAAGGTGAACAGGAACTTTGTTGGTTGATTAACGATTTAACCCGCATTATGACTAATGAGTTTAATCGTCGCCTACGCCTGCAAGGCTTTGAGTTAAGCCGCTCTCAATCACGCATTCTCATCCGCTTATCACGCCAAGACGGCCAAAGCCAAACCGAGCTTGCCGAAAACCTAGGCATGGAAAAAGCCCCCCTTGGCACCATTATCGATAAGATGGAAAGTGCTGATCTCATCGAGCGCCGCCCAGACCCAAGCGATGGCCGACGACGCCTTGTCTATGCTACCGAGAAAGCCATCGCCCTGTTACCGGATATCGACAAGTTAACAGAAGAGTTAGCCCAACAAGCACTGGAAGGCTTAAGTAAAGTCAGGCGCATGCAGCTTTCACAAAACCTAAATCATATGAAACTCAATATGCAAAGGGGTCGTTGAGAGTACTATGAGCGAGTCCACCATGAGCGAATCAAAGCAGAAGTTATCCGCCAATAAAAAACGCCCTTTAATTATTGCTAGCAGCCTAATCGCTTTAATCTTAATAGGCCAATGGCTGTATAAGCGCAGCTACACGGTATATCTTGATGATGCCCATATCGCCAGTAATATTGTTTCGCTATCGAGTCGAGTTCCTGGCTGGATCGTGGAAATGCCGGTGAACAGCGGTCAAACCGTCGACAGAGATACACTGCTGATTCAGATGGATTCAAGACAAACAGAGCTGTCTTTAAAAACCATCGAATTAAAAATTGCCAATCAACAGCTCAGCATCGAACGTGCTCGTGCTCAGTTACAACTAGTGGGCAGTAACGTCGATAATCAATATGCCGCCAGCGTCGCTGCCGTAGAGCGCAATCAAGCCAGCTTAAAGAAAGCAGCATCGGTCGTATCAGCAGCGCAATCGAACTTTGAGCGTTCAAAAAGCATGTGGCAAAAAAAGTTAATTAGCGCCCAAGTCTGGGAAGATGCTCAGCTAGAACATTCAAAATCCCGCCATGCTTACGATGAAGCCGAGGCACAATTACATCAGTTGGAATCCGCCATGTCGCAGGCCAAAGCAGCTTTGCAGGAGCGCGAAATTCAAACCAAAACACTGGCTATTTTAGAGCGTGAACTGGAACTGCTGCAGGTTGAGAAACACAATACCGAGATTGCCTTAAACGATCGTAAAATTTATAGCCCTTTAACAACTGCCGTAGTGGATAAAACCTTTGTTCACGCAGGCGAGTTTATGCCAGCGGGCCGACGCTTACTGATGCTGCATGACCCTAACGATATTTGGATCAAGGCTAATATTAAAGAAACCCAGGTACGTCATATCAGTGTTGGCGACAAGGCCTCGGTATCGGTAGATGCTTATCCAGACAAAAACTTTACGGCCATCGTCGAGCGTATTGATCATGCCACCAGCAGCCAATTCGCCCTATTGCCCAACCCCAACCCGAGTGGCAATTTCACCAAAGTTACTCAGCGATTAAGCTTGCGCCTAGCGATAGAGCAAGAAGAAGGCCTGCTAAAACCAGGAATGATGGTAGAAGTAGAAATCGATACTCGTGACCTCTAATCACAGCAAGGACTTTGAATCGTTATTTGCGCATTATGGCGAGAACTATCGCTGGCTTGCCGTAATAACTATCGGCATTGGTGCTATCACCACGGCCATGAGTAGTACCAGTGTAAACGTCGCTATTCCTCCCATCATGGGCGCATTTGGTATCACCCAAAGTACCGCGCAATGGATTTCCTCTGGCTATTTGGCGGCATCAACCATCACCATGTTGATTACGGCCTGGCTAATCGAATCCCTAGGTATTCGCCGAACCGTCATTGCAGCGCTCGCGTTATTTTCGGCCAGCTCGATTCTGGGTGCTGTTAGCAGCAATATTGAGTTATTGATTACATCAAGAATTATCCAAGGTGCCGCCAGCGGCATATTTATGCCACTGGCGACTTATGTGATGAGCAGGGTTTTCCCCCCTGAAAAGCAAGGCACGGCAATGGGTCTTTTTGGCATTATTGTGGTGATGGCGCCAGCACTAGGCCCCTACCTTGGCGGCCTGTTAGTAGATGCTTTTAATTGGCGCATGGCATTTTTCTTACCACTGCCACTGGCTATTGCAGGCGCACTACTGACCTTACAATTTATGCCGGAGCGAGAAGCGAGCGGACCGATTGCCAAGCTGGACTTAATCGCTTTAAGCGCACTAAGTGCCGGCATTTTTGTTCTCTTACTGGCTTTAAGTAAAGGCCAAAGTAAAGGCTGGAGCTCAGACTTCTCGCTGATTTGCTATGCACTGTTTTTTATTTTTAGTTACTTATTTATCTATCGCCAAAAACATGCCAGCAAGCCTTTATTAGATCTCAGCCTATTCAGTTATCAGGGTTTTATACCCGCGGCTATTGTCGCTGCCGTATTTGGTGCAGGCCTTTATAGTAGCTTTTATCTTGCGCCCTTATTTTTACAAAATATCCAAGGCCTAAGTGCAACTGAGGCCGGCTTAGTGCTACTACCTGGCGGCATTATGCTGGGCATCTCGCTACCAATTGCAGGGCGTTTGGCAGACAAAATCTCACCGCGCTTTTTGATTGCTTTCGGCATCTTCTTATTTGCCTACTCCTGCTGGCTTACCGCCGCCGCGGATTTTCGAACGCCTTTTATTATCTTTACTTGGTGGGTCATTATTGGCCGTATTGGTATGGGCTTTATCATGCCGCCACTGACAGTAGCATCGTTTAAGCACTTACCCATGGATAAGCTCAGCCAAGGGTCTGGTGCGAGTAATTTTATTCGTCAGTTTGGTGGGGCTTTAGGGGTCAATCTCTGCGCGATTTATCTCGAGCGGCGCAGCAGTTTTCATATGGGGCATATCTTAGCGGAGCAAAACGAAGGCAATCAGCAATCGGTTTTCGCAGTGCAGCAAATCATGCCCTATCTTCAACAACAAGGCATTGATTATCTACAGCAAATAGAATTGGCCAGCGCTATTATGGGTCAGGAATTTTATCGACAAGCAGCCACCTTAGCCTTCCAAGATACCTTTGCCTTAAGTGCACTGCTGTTTACTTTATTGATTGTACCGGTGTATTTTCTGGCTCGTGCGCCGCGTTAAAACTCGACACCATCAAGATTATGCGGCCCCATATTAGTAAGCTGGCGTTCGCCACATAGGGCCATAGTGGTGTCCATTTCGGCACGCATTATATCTAAGGTCTTTGTGACCCCAGCTTTGCCCATCGCCCCTAATCCGTACAAGAAAGGGCGACCAATATAAGTACCTTTTGCCCCTAAACACATAGCTTTCAAGGCATCTTGGCCACTGCGAATACCACCATCAAATTGCACTTCGATATCATCGCCAACTGCATCAACAATTTCTGGTAAAACACGAATCGAAGAGCGAGCCCCATCAAGTTGACGGCCACCATGATTCGAGACCACCAAGGCGTCGCCACCTACGTCTACACAGCGTTTCGCATCGTCTTTATCTAGCACCCCCTTTAGAATCAAAGGCCCGCCCCAGCGCTCTTTTATCCAAGCAATGTCATCCCAAGAAAGATCCGGGTCAAACTGGCCGGCAACCCACTCAGAGAGTGATGCATTGTCAGCGATTTCCTTCACATGACCCATAATATTGCCAAAGCCCTTATGTTGGCTTTTAGCCATCCCCGTACACCAACGAGGCTTAGAGATTAGCTGCAGTATTTGTTTTGGCCCAAAAGTACCCAAGCCATTGCGAATATCATTGTGGCGCTGCCCTAGTATTTGTAGGTCTAGAGTGAGCATCAAGGCTGAACACCCTACTGCTTTTGCCCGGTCAATGAGATCCCCCACAAAGCCACGATCACGCATGACATAAAGCTGAAACCAAAATGGCTTTTTGGTAGCCGCCGCAACGGCCTCCAAAGAACAGATGCTCATGGTAGACAGAGTAAAAGGCACTCCAGCTTCCTCAGCGGCCTGGGCCGCCAGAATCTCACCATCAGCATACTGCATGCCACATAGACCGGTTGGTGCTAAAGCAATTGGCATGCTGACATCTTGGCCCAACATCTTAGTGGCTAAACTGCGATCACTCATATTCACAGCAACACGCTGACGTAGATAGACTTTGTTGAAATCTGCTTCATTGGCTCGATAAGTCGACTCAGTCCAAGAGCCAGAGTCAGCGTACTCAAAGAACATTTTAGGTACGCGTCGGCGAGCCATTTCTTTAAGATCGTTAATTTCAACAACAGTGGTCATATTTGGCCTCAGTAATGTTTATTTCAGCGGATCACAGATTACTCTAGTGTGGCTACAATGACTGTCATATAGCTGACAAGCCCAGAGCTATTTATAGTAGGTGATTCATTAGCAACAACCTAGATAGCCATTAGTGTTAACAGGCCCTAGTAGATTGTGATACGAGCGCTATTGGGCCCTATTGTCATAGCGTTACAATAGAGCAACATAGCAATAAAGATCTAAGCACAAGGAACCTAACAAATGCCCTTATCGCAAAAAGGCTTTAGCAGCAGCAAACTGCTACTGGGCCTGCTCGCCATTTTGATTTTAAGTGTCATCTTCTTTAGAGTTGAAATTCAACGGGTCTACCATGGACTGACCTTATTCGACAAAGCCAATATTGTCGAAAACATGCGCAACTCTGATCAGCATTATGCTTCCAGCAATGTTAAAGCTGCTAAGCAGACATGGCAGCTCCACAAAGGCGAGCCATTAAGCTTGCCTGAATCCTTTAATTACTATGACCAAGCACTAAACACAGCTGACTATATAGACTATACCCACACTGGTAGCCTATTGGTGATGCAGCATGGTGGCGTTCGCTACGAAAATTACTTTCGTGGTGAAACCGAAAACGATCGCCATATTTCTTTTTCTGTCGCTAAGTCTTTTATTTCAGCCCTATTCGGAATTGCTGTTTCTGAAGGCAAGATAGACATCTATAAAAACGCTGACGATTATCTCCCTATCCTTAAAGGTAGCGGATACGAAGGTGTGCGAATTAAAGATATCTTGCAAATGTCTTCAGGGGTCGCCTTCAATGAAGATTACGCCGACTTAAACTCAGACATTAATCGCTTTGGTCGTATTTTGGCGCTAGGGGGAAGTTTCGATGAATTTGCTGCCAGCTTAGAAAACGAAGTTAAACCTGGCACTCGCCGACTTTACGTCAGCATCGACACCCAAGTTCTGGGGATGATCTTAAGGGAAGCAACTGGCCGTAGCATCAGCGACTATATGCAAGAAAAGTTGTGGCAGCCGATGGGCGCCGAAAACGATGCTTACTGGGTTACCGATAGCCATAATATGGAAATGGCTCTTGGCGGTTTGAATGCTGTTCTAAGAGATTACGCACGCTTTGGCCAGCTGGCCATGCAGAACGGACAACACAATGGTAAGCAAATTATTCCCGCTCAATGGATGAAAGAATCGTTGACTATGGATGCCGATCACCTAAAGCCTAAAAAAGATGAGCGTAGCCTGGATAACTGGGGTTATGGCTATCAATGGTGGCTGCCACCAGAAACGGATAAGCATCCAAGTGTTTTTATGGCTGTCGGTATTTACGATCAATATATCTATATCGATAGAGAGCGAGAATTGGTCATTGTTAAACTTTCAGGAAACCCGCACTACACTGAAGATAACTACGACTCTCTGCCAAAAACCCTAGCCCTGTTTAGAGCAATTGCCGAGCACAGTGATAAAGATTGATTCGATACCTTATTAAATAAAAAACCAGCTAAATAGCTGGTTTTTTATGGCTCGAGTGAGCGATTGCTGATGAGAGTCAGCTAGTTTCGGCGATTTCCGCCCCCGGATCTTCCGCCTCCAGACCTTCCACCACCAGAACGGCCACGGCCTTGGGATTGATTAGGCTGGCGCTTTCGAGCAGGTAGCGGAGGATGCTCCAACAATAGATTTTCTGGGGGTACTTCACACTTTAACTTGTCGCCCAAAAGAGTCTCGATTGGCTCCAAACGTAAAGCATCATCTTCACAGGCCAAGCTGATCGACGTACCTGAGCGCCCCGCACGACCTGTACGGCCAATACGGTGCACATAATCCTCGGGTTCTTCCGGCAAGGTGTAGTTCACCACATGACTAATGCCGTCAATATGAATACCACGACCAGCAACATCGGTTGCAACCAAAACATTTAACTGGCCAGTTTTAAACCCTTCTAAGGTCTTCACTCGCTTATTCTGGGGTACATCTCCCGATAAGATACCAACCTTGAAGCCATGAGCTTCTAACTTCTCGTGCAAACGTCTACATTGATCGCGACGATTAGCAAATACAATCAAACTTTCGACATCATCTTGCTTCAATACGTTATACAGCAAGGTGTACTTTTCTTCTGTCGCCAGCATAAAGACTTTCTGAGTGACAGTGTCGGTAGCAACCGACTCAGGTTCAATCTCGATCATTACAGGATCGATCGTCCATTGCTCAGCCAAATTCAACACGTCTTGGGTAAAGGTTGCTGAAAACAACAAGGTTTGGCGATGAGTTTTCTTAGGTGTTTGACGAATAATACGACGCACCTGCGGGATAAAACCCATGTCCAACATGCGATCAGCTTCATCAATTACCATAATTTCAAGTTGATCTAAATGCACATCTCGATTGCCGCAAAAATCTAGCAAGCGCCCGGGAGTCGCGACAAGAATATCCACATAAGAATCTTCCAGTTTACGCTGTTGTTTGCCGTAATCCATTCCGCCAACCAAGGTGTGAACCTGTAAGTCAGTATGTTTTACCAACTCCTTGGCATCATCTGCAATTTGAATAACCAACTCACGCGTGGGTGCGATAACCAACGCTCGAGCTTCCCCAGCAAAGCGCTCACCTTCTAAAGGATTACGAAGCACGTCATCAATAATAGTCAGTAAGAATGCCGCTGTTTTACCGGTACCGGTTTGAGCTTTACCAACCACATCGTGGCCATCTAGGCTGTGAGGCAAGGACTGAGCTTGAATAGGCGAGCAATACTCAAAGCCAAGATCAGCAATACCATGGATCAAATCGTTATGCAGGTTTAAGTCATGAAAGCGGGTTTTGCCATCGACAGGCTCAACCTGGAATTGACTGATATCCCAAGGAGCGGCTGGCTTTTTAGCTTTGGGCTTGCGGCGGCGATTGCGTGGCTTTTTAGGATCAGCTTTTTTGTCAGCAGAGTTTTGCCCAGTTGGCGCATTAGCCTTATTGGGTTTAGAGGTCTTTTCCTGCTGAGAAGACTTGGTTTTTTCTGCCTCAGGGGCAGCGGATTTTCGCTTAAACAACCTGCCGATCAAAATACAGCCCTATTGTGGATAAAATAATCGGCGGAGTATAACACGACTGTCGTTGAATTGTTCCCTAAAGAATGTAGGTTTAAAGAGGGTCAATTGACCCTCTTTATCACCAATTAGCTGGACTCTAGCTCTGAGGTTTAGGGAAAACCTTTGCTAGATAGTGATCGGCACTGACATAACGACCACCGCCAGTGAAGAATAAACTCAACAGCATGATGAAATAAGTCGCGGCAAACTCGATACCGTTGTTCAATACTACAAAGCTACCCTTGCCACTTAACCAGCTATAATTGCCGTTTTCTTCAAGGATTTCCTTTGCTCGACCTAAACGAGTAGCCACTTCTAAGCTGTTTTCTAAACTCTCTTTGGCACCCGGAAAACCTATCATTTCAAGCACATAGGCAATACTGGTCTCTTGTCCACTAGATGCAATAGCAAACCAGCCATTATCCCAGTGTGCCGTCAGTGCGGCGACTAACATCGTCACCATCAAAGGAATCGCCACTAGACGTGTTGCTAAGCCCAATAACAACGCAAAACCACCAAGGAACTCAGTATAAGCCGCCAAGTAAGCCATTAACTCTGGTGCTGGTAAACCCAAGCCCCAATCTGGGTTGCCAAACCAGGAAATAATATCCTCAATATGATTAATCTTATGCAGACCAGCCGTAATAAAAATTGGCGCCAAATACACTCGCAATAATAAGGCCGGCAGGCCATCAATATGCGCAAAGGCATCCACGGTGCGGTAGTAGAGCGCACTGACATTTGCAACTAGAGACATAACTCAATCCTCAATATTTGGGCGGAAGCTCACATTGAGACTTGCACCGCCGAGATTTTATTAACGTTATAACGCTGGACTTATCCTTTCGATTCCTAAACTAAGCACAGCATGCCGTTACTGATGTAACTTTGCAGCCGACTGTGTAAGAAGCTAGGAATTTCCTCTTCGGATAAATAATTCAGTAATTGCTCACAAGCATGGCTCAAGTTGTCACCATTAGCCAGTGATTGCAGCAACGCAATTTCCACTCCCATTAGGGACGTAAACTGGGTTAACCGCTCGGCGTTTCGCCAAATAGCCCAGCGGCTGCGCTGCTCTAGGGGAGCCGGTGGTGCTTGTTCTTGTTTTAGCTCCTGCCAAATAGGAACCACATTGTATTGGCAGTCAAATATCTGCAATGATGGATGCCAACTAAAACGACATATAGGCCAATCTTCAGGCGCTAACTTTTGTAAAAAATCATTGGCCAAAGGCTCTGCATCGGCAGCATCAAAACTAAACAGCAAACGTCTTTCAAACAGGGCCAGTTCTGCCAATTGCGGATATTGAGCATAATGCTCTACTAAAAACTCCGGCAGCGTTTCAGCAAAATGCCGTAGTGATTTATTGTGAGACGGGCAAGATTCAACAAACTTATTACACAGCTCATCAAAAGCTTCATCTCCCATATAACTCGCTAAAATATCGTGATCAACGGCCAAGGTTTCTTTCAAACGTAAACGATAACCGTTACTGTAAATTGCCAAGCGTTGATTGCCATCAACTAACTCAGTGCTACTAATATGCTCAACAATTCGATCATCACCTGCCAATAAAAAGGCCATCATCTGAGCTTGCCGCTCTTGCAAATTAGCCATCTGCAAGACTCCCGATAGCAAGTCCAGCTAGAGTCTCAGCGCTAATTTGGCGAGCCTGATTTAATTCTTCAATAAGTTCGGACAAAGCCGGAATGTCATCATCACGTTCAATCATTGTACTTACTGGCCCAAAGCGTTCAATCGCTTTGGCGTACAACTGCCAAACTGAATCGACTACCGGATGATCATGGGTATCGATAATATAATCACCGTAATCGCTATGCCCTGCTAGGTGCATTTGGCGAACACGCTGCGGATTAATAGCCGCCAAATATTGCTCTGCATCAAAGTGATGATTACGAGCGCTGACGTAAATATTATTAATATCCAGCAGCATCAAACAGTCCGCTTCCTCAACCACGGCCGAATAAAACTCCCACTCTGTCATTGCCGATTCGCGATAGCTAATGTAGCTAGAAACATTTTCAATTAACATTTGACGCCCTAAAAAATCTTGCGCCTGTTTAATATTTCCAACGATATGTTTCAACGCTTCTTCGGTATAGGGCATCGGCAACAAATCATGGCTGTTTACACCACCGAGCTGCGACCAACACAGATGGTCCGATATCCAAGCAGGTTGAACTTCATCAACTAAGGACTTCAAACGCTTTAAATAATCCATATCCAAAGGATCAGTCGACCCCAAGGACATAGACACGCCATGCATCACAATAGGATAGCGCTCGCGTACCTGTTGCAAGTAATAACGCGGCTTGCCACCGGCTACCATGAAATTCTCAGAAATCACTTCAAACCAATCGACTTTAGGATTTGTCTGCAAAACCTCTTCAAAATGATCTGTTCGCAGGCCTAATCCAAAGCCAAGATAATCGTCGTTTACCGCTTTTATTTGCCCTTCCATTTCAGCTTCCCCAAGCCGTCAATCAATAAACTCAAAACCAAGCCCCGCCAATAGGCGAGGCTCGCAGCACTTACTTACCGACAGTACCGCCAACATCCTTACAAGATTTGGCTGGCGCTTCGATGAAGCCAGTGCCTTTACAAGTCGCATGGCCCGCACAAGCATTTTCTTTGGTTTTGCAATCGTTGTGGCCCTTACAGATATTCACACCGTAGCAGTGAATTAAATCAGCACGAGCGATTTCACCAACCCACTCACGACTTACTTTGCCGCCAGCGTCTTTACAAGATTTGGTCGGCATTGCAACAAAACCTTCAGCCTTACAAGAACCGTGACCAGCACAAGCATTACTAGCAGTTTTACAGTCATTATGGCCCTTACATACATTGATACCATAACAGTGGATAAGATCGGTTTTTTCAGCAGCTACAGCTGGCTGAGCAGTAGTTTGGGCAGAACCACAGGCGGCAAGTCCAGCGGCGGCTACAGCTAGACCGGCACCGCATAATAGGCGTTGATGTTGACTCATGAGCTTTCTCTCTACTTTTGTCTATTAACATTGTGATAAAGATTCGCCATCACAGCCAAAGGGCTTTTATGATGAAGACAAGTGTAGTGTAGGGAGCAAAACTAACGTAATTATCACAGAGGGATAATCATATAATGGCAAACATATATTGATTTAAGAGTTACTTTTACTAATAGATTAATAAATTTAAGGTATACACCCAATCTAAGACCAGTTGCTCAAACTCAGTCTATTAAAGCAAGAAACAATCTGAAAGAGTGTCGCTCGCAACGCAGCCGCCGCGAGCAAGTTGTACGGAAAGCTAAACATCAAGGCCGCTAATCAAAAACATAGGGACAAGCAGCGTATTCATTCATGGACTCTCCCCAGCGCCAAACATCATTCGCCCGGCGCCAACGGCCATGAAAAAATTCCATCAAACAAGGACCTTGCTTCAGCTCAACCATAAAGGTATCACCTTCTTTAACCTTGTCATAATCAGGGTACTCACTTGAACGCTCCCATGTTATACCGCCTTTGGAAGTAAGGTAGCGCTGCCAGAAAAGCTCAACGTTTTCCTCGCCATCCCAGCTCAGCCTTTCAACTTCGGAAGCCTGTGCGTAAGCCGTAGAACTAAGCGTAATAGTAGAGAGAAAAATAGAAGAAAAAATACCGGCAAGTGCGAAAGAGGAGATCAGAATACTTTGAATATTAAATTTCATTAGGACGGGCCTCGAGTAAGATTATCCAGACCCTTCAACTATAGTCGAAATTTCGTCGAAAATTATCGCCAATTTCTAATAGAAAGCTGACATTCTATATTCTGCTCGTAAATCACTGAGAAACGACTCATCGTCAAGTCCAACAAGTCGCTTTCAATAGAGTCGTTAATCTTCTGGCAGGATTCGATACTCAGCTGATCTAGCGTGAGCTTCTAGTGATTCACCGCGCGCTAAAGGCGAAGCAATCTTACCAAGGTCTGAAGCACCTTGGGCAGAACACATAATTAAAGAGCTACGTTTTTGAAAATCGTAAACACCTAAAGGCGATGAGAAACGTGCTGTACCCGAGGTTGGTAAAACGTGATTTGGCCCAGCACAATAATCACCAAGGGCCTCAGCTGTATAACGTCCCATAAAGATAGCGCCAGCGTGGCGAATTTCAGGCAATAAAAGCTCAGGATCTTCAACAGATAATTCTAAATGCTCCGGCGCAATGCGATTAATTAGATCTAAAGCTTGCTGGCGATCAGCTACTTTAATTAAAGCACCGCGCCCTTCGAGTGATGCTCGAGCGATAGCTTCACGCTCAAGGTCCGGCAATAATCGATCAATGCTAGCTTGTACTTTAGCAATAAACTCTTCGCTTTCGGAAATCAGAATAGCCTGAGCCTGCTCATCGTGTTCAGCCTGGGAAAACAAATCCATAGCAATCCAATCAGGATCTGTTGCGCCATCACAATAAACCAAAATCTCGGAAGGCCCAGCAATCATGTCGATCGCTACTTGGCCGAATACGGCTCGCTTTGCGGTCGCAACAAAAATGTTGCCAGGGCCAGTAATCTTATCAACTTTCGCTAAACTTTCAGTTCCATAGGCTAAAGCAGCAACTGCTTGAGCACCACCCATGCAAATCACCTCATCGACACCCGCAATAGCGGCTGCAGCCAAAACCATATCATTGGCTTCGCCACCCGGCGTTGGAGTCACCATAATCAGCTCGGGCACACCGGCAACTTTAGCTGGGATAGCATTCATCAAAACCGAAGAAGGGTAACTGGCTTTGCCGCCAGGGACATAAAGACCGACGCGATCTAAGGGGGTAATTTGCTGCCCCAGTAATGTGCCATCCGCTTCACGATACTGCCAAGAATCCTGGCGCTGATGCAGATGGTAAGCTCGAATTCGCTCAGCTGCTTGCTCTAAAGCTTCGCGCTGCACTGGATCAATTGTCTCAAGGGCCTGTTGCAGGCGCTGCTTTGGTACTCGCAATTCATCAAAATGACTCAGCAACATACCGTCAAACTTTTCCGTAAAGTGAAGCACCGCTTTATCGCCATCAGCCTTCACTGCGGAGATAATTTCGTCAACGGTTTGATTCACCTTGGGGTCAGAAACCGAATCCCAAGCCAACAAAGTATTTAATGCACTTTCGAAATCAGCGCTATTCGCGTCTAGTTTTGCAATGGCACAGCTCATGATAAATTCGTCTTTTTTGCAGGCAGCCCCAAGCAACTTGGAGCAATAGAAACATTCCCGTCCAGCTGAACTATCAAATAATACTAAAAATACGACCTGATAAAGCCGGGCTTCAAGATTTAAAAACGACTTTCGCTTCGTTTATAAAACTTCAGAGATAGCATCCAAAATCGCTTCGATCTTTTGATGCTTCATTTTCATTGAGGCTTTATTCACAATGATCCGAGAACTGATATCGGCAATATGATCGCGAGCTTCTAAGCCGTTAGCTACTAGAGTATTACCAGTATCAACGATATCGACAATTTCATCGGCCAGATCCATCAATGGTGCCAGCTCCATGCCGCCATAGAGTTTGATGATATCTACTTGGCGGCCTTGCTCAGCGTAATAGCGCTTTGCCACATTGACATATTTGCTAGCAACTTTGATACGCCCTTGCTTAGGGGGTACACCTTTGATGCCTGCTGTCATTAGTCGACAGCGCGCGATACCTAAATCGAGAGGTTCGTAGAGGTTGTCACTGCCAGATTCCATCAAGGTATCTTTCCCAGCGACGCCAAGATCGGCGGAGCCAAATTGCACATAAGTGGGCACATCGACACCACGCAGCACCAATAGGCGAACATCTTCTTGGTTGGTCGCAAATTGCAGTTTACGGCTGCTCGCAATATCTTCCGCTGGTTCAATACCAGCACTTGCCAGCAGCGGCAGAGTTTCTTTTAAAATACGACCTTTGGTCAGGGCTATGGTTAACATAATTTTTATCTTGCTTGCTATGGTTGCCCTGGCCGGCTATCCGGCCAAGATCAGTCAGGTACTCGCCTGATATTGGCGCCCAACTGTTGCAGTTTTTCCTCAATACATTCGTAACCACGATCGATATGATAAATTCGATCGATCAGAGTCTCCCCTGTGGCAACTAGACCCGCAATCACCAAACTGGCGGATGCTCGTAGATCAGTAGCCATAACTGGCGCACCTTTTAAGCGTTCCACACCGGTCACGATAGCTGTATTACCTTCTAGCTTGATATCCGCGCCCATGCGATTCAATTCATGAACTTGAATTAAGCGGTTTTCAAAAATGGTTTCAACAACGGTACCTGTACCCTCGGCTACCGCATTCATTGCAGTGAACTGAGCTTGCATATCGGTAGGGAATGCAGGGTAAGGCGCCGTTCGAAGGTTGACCGCTTTCGGGCGATTACCCTTCATGTCTATACTGATCCAATCATCGCCGGTGCTTAAGTGAGCACCAGCTTCTTCGAGCTTCAACAGTACCGACTCAAGAATGTCTGCGCGGGTATCACGTAGCTTTACACGACCACGGCTAGCTGCAGCCGCAACCAGGAATGTACCGGTTTCGATGCGGTCAGGCATTACATGGAAGGTGCAACCATTCAGGCGCTCTTTACCGTGAATAACCAATGTGTCACTGCCAACACCTTCAATATCGGCACCCATGGCAATTAGGCAGTTAGCCAAATCGACAACTTCAGGCTCACGCGCGGCGTTTTCCAAGACAGTTTTACCGTCAGCCAACACAGCCGCCATCAAAAGGTTTTCGGTACCGCCTACGGTCACAGTATCCATAAAAATATGGGCACCTTTTAATCGGCCATTACTGCGAGCGCGAATATAGCCATCACTGACTTCAATCTCTGCGCCCATGGCTTCTAAGCCGCGCAAATGAATATCGACGGGGCGGCTACCAATAGCACAACCACCAGGGAATGACACATTGGCCACCCCATGGCGCGCTAAAATTGGACCCAACACCAAGATCGAGGCGCGCATGGTTTTTACCAGGTCATAAGGCGCGGTGTAGTCTGTAATGGAATTTGGATCTACTTCGACACACATCTTCTCATCGATGGTTACCCCCACCCCCATGCAGCGCAATAAAGCCAGCATGGTGGTAATGTCATTCAGATGAGGCAGATTACAAATATGCATCGGCCCATCAGCTAGCAAAGTAGCAGCTAGAATCGGCAAGCCAGCGTTTTTGGCGCCGCTGATGCGAATATCACCATCTAGCGGTTCACTGTGTTTTACGATTAATTTATCCATAGTGCGTCCAAACTCTCAGGTACAGGCTTGTGTACCTGCAAAACTTCTTAGGTCTAGCCAATTTAGGACTAGGCTTAAATTTCTGATGGGGAGCGGGCATCAATGCGATCAATCGCATGAATGGCACCACTGGTAATGGCATCAAATAAGATGGCGTTGACCTTTTGCTGACGCTTTACCTTAGTTAGCCCCTCAAAGTCTGGACTAACGATAGCCAGAGCGATATGACTACCCTGCACTTCCACGGCAGCTTGGCACTCAGATAGTTGAGATTCGATCAGCGCTTTGATTTCTTCGGCTTGCATAGCGGGCCCCTGTAAAAACCCGCTAGTTTAATGAATGCAGGGCTATATTTCACCTGTTTTTAGGCATTGACAGGTAGGACACCTCTGAATAATGCAGCTTAGCTCAGGCTTCACGTCGATGTCGTAATCGAGGCACCTCTTTGAAGGCAGGCTGATTGCCTGACAAAAAGGAGCAAGGAAGAGTACGGGATTGACATGAAGCCCCGAAGGGCTGGCCCTGAAGCTCTATGCTATGGGGGCAGCCTCAACATTAAACCAAGTCTATGAATTTTCTACTTCAGCGCCCCAAGTAGCGATAACAGCATCTAAATCTTGACTATGACGCTGCATGGCATCATCGAACTGACCGGCAAAGGTTTTACCCATATTTACACCGTCTAATACTACATTGATCAGCTTCCATTGCTTGGTTTTGCGGGACTGAGCCATGGTATAAGCGATACGGGTTGTGCCCTTAGCTGTAATCGCATCTTGCAAAACGGACACTCGACGCTTGCCGGTAACATCTTCTTCAGGATCAATAACGGTGATAGTGAACTCACCCAGACCGACCATGCCTTTAGCATAGGTGCGAATCAACTCAGTTTTAAATTTTTCTAAGAAAGCGGCTTTTTGTTCTTTAGAGGCGGTTTTACGGTGGCTACCCATAACACCAGCAGCAATACGCTTAAAGCTAACCACAGGGTCTAATATTTTTGCCACTCCATTATTAAGCCCCTCTTCACCCTCAAGTTTACCGGCGCGATAATCAGCCAGTAAGGTCTCTACCTGTTGACTCACGCCACGCACCAAGTCATGAGCAGGGCTATCAGCTGCCTGAACAGAAATACTAGAGCAGATTGCTAATAAGCCAATCCAAACCACTTGAAGTGCACGTTTCATCATATTAAGCCTTTACTGTTACTGGGGTTTACCCAAAAATCACCAATGTTTGCCATCACCCAAAGGATTAAGAGCAGCAGCCATTATAACCATAATAGCGCCTGCATTATGACTATTCCCTAAACCCTAGGTTCCCTCTTATAACAAGCAGCGTCTAAAGTTGAAGTAAAAGTGAGCGAAATAACAGTCTATAAGCGCAATTATTTGTTAACCAGCAGTTTGCGACTTGAAGAGGCTACAGCAGAACTATACCATCCGCCCAGATTGACTTATGTCTAGCCGATAAAGGAAAAAGACCCGAATGCCTGATTTATTACTTGCTTGGATTGCCGTAATCGGCGGCCTTACTGTTTTGGTATGGAGTGCCGATCGATTTGTTGCTGGCAGTGCGGCTGCAGCCAGTAATCTTGGGATATCCAAGCTGATCATCGGCCTGACTATCGTCTCCTTTGGCACCTCTGCACCTGAAATATTGGTGGCGATCAATGCCGCTCTAAATGGCATAGGTGATATGGCGATAGGTAATGCCGTAGGCTCCAACTTAGCCAATATTGGTCTAGTACTTGGTATTACCGCTTTAGTGGCCCCACTGCCTACCCAGCGCCATCTAATTACCAATGAAATGGTGTTTTTGCTCGCGGTTACAGCCTTTGCTGGCTTTGTGGTTTGGGATCTCCATATTGCCACCTGGGAAGCAAGCGTGATGCTACTCTCGATTATTCCCATCATCTTTATCATGTCTAAGCGCCAGCAAAGCGATATGAGTGCCGCCGAGAAAGCCGAAGAGGAAGAGGAAATTCCCGACCTGAGCAACAAAGCCGCCGCACTGTGGTTTGCTGTCGGCCTAACTCTGTTGATAGCCAGCTCCAAAACCCTGGTTTGGGGCGCTGAGCAGATCGCCCTAGATTTTGGTGTTAGCCCTTTGGTTATCGGCTTAACCTTACTGGCGGTAGGCACTAGCTTGCCGGAGTTAGCCGCCTCAATTATGAGTGCTCTAAAAGGCCACCACGATATCGCAATCGGCAACATCATCGGCTCAAACCTTTTCAATATCTTAGCGGTGATGTCTACTCCTGCCTTGATCTCCAATATCGAAATCAGCCCAGCCCTTCTTAGTCGTGATTATGTATCCATGGCCTTGATTACTGTATTACTGGCGGCAGCAATTGCCTGGAGCCAACGCAGCTCGAATAATAAAAAGCGCATTGGTCGCAGTTTAGGTGCAGTTTTCTTGGCTTTATACGGCGCCTATTACTACTGGCTTTTTGCAGCTGGAGCACTTTAAGGGGACCCTCCCCGGAACTGAAAAAACCCAATAGACTCAAAGAGCTGCCTAGCCGGCGGCTTTTGTCGCTATAATGGCTTTTTGTATGAGCAATATCTTAGGTATAGGAATGACTGACACTTTAATCAACGCTGGCAAACGCACCATCGATCTTGAAGCACAAGCCGTGCAAGCCTTAAGTGAGCGTATTGATGATCAGTTTGCCAAAGCTTGTGAGATGATTCTAAATTGCCAGCACCGGGTTATTGTTACTGGAATGGGGAAATCAGGTCACATCGGTGGGAAAATAGCCGCCACCCTCGCCAGTACCGGCACCCCAGCATTCTTTGTACACCCTGGCGAAGCTAGCCATGGCGACCTAGGTATGATCACCAAGAATGATGTGGTCATCGCTATTTCAAACTCTGGCTCATCTGCTGAAGTGATCACTTTATTGCCTCTATTAAAACGCATGGGTAACCTGCTGATCAGCATGACTGGCCAAAAGCAATCGCCATTAGCGAAAGCAGCTCATGCTCATCTAGACATCAGTATTGAGCAAGAAGCCTGCCCTTTGAACCTAGCGCCTACCTGCAGCACCACGGCCACTTTAGCCATGGGTGATGCTTTGGCAGTAGCCTTGCTGGAAGCACGCGGATTTACCGCCAATGATTTTGCCTTTTCCCATCCAGGCGGGGCTTTAGGCCGCAAACTTTTACTTAAAGCCGAAGACCTAATGCATAGCGGTAAAGAACTGCCAAAGGTCGACAAAGATGCCCTAATCAGCACAGCGCTGATGGAAATGACCGCCAAAGGCTTTGGTATGACCACCGTGATGGACGGTCAAGAATTACTAGGCGTCTTCACCGATGGTGATTTACGCCGCAGCCTCGATCAAGGTATAGATTTCAATACCGCCACTATGCTCGACGTTATGACGGCCAAGCCATTAACCATCAATCAAAATCGCTTAGCCGCCGAGGCACTAGGCCTGATGGATGAAAAGAAGATTACCGCCTTAGTCGTTGAAGATGAGAAGCAGCAGCCTGTCGGCTTATTGCATATGCACGACCTTTTAAAGGCTGGCTTGGTCTAAACCCTCGAAGCCAAAGTTAAAATATTTACGCTAAGGATAACAAGCATGTCCCAAAATCTACCGGCTAACGATGCCGCCAAAACCATCAAATTGCTAATGCTGGATGTTGATGGTGTATTAAGCGACGGTCGCCTGTATTTTGGCAATGATGGCAGCGAGTTTAAATCCTTTAGCACCCTAGACGGCCAAGGCATCAAAATGCTGCAAGCATCCGGTGTAAAAGTAGGAATTATTACGGGACGCAGCAGCCAACTTGTTCAAAACCGAGCCAACAACCTTGGCATCAAGATTCTCAAGCAAGGCCGTGAAGATAAACTGGTCGCCCTCAATGAGCTTCTCAGTGAACACAAGTTAGATCTCGATTTTTCCGAGATTGCCTATATGGGTGATGATTACCCAGATCTACCTCTGATCCGTCGTGTTGGGCTCGGCATGGCACCTGCCAATGCTCACCCTGTAGTAGCAGAACACGCTATCTGGCAAAGTGAGCGCCGCGGCGGTGAAGGTGCAGTTCGAGAAGCATGTGATTTTATTATGAAGTGCCAAGGTAGTTTTGACGCCGCCTTAGCCCCCTACCTTTAAAAAGCGGTCGCTCAAACATGCCTAAGCATTGGATATCGCTGCTATTATTGATCGCCTTGACGGTGTTATTCCTGGTTTTCTGGGAGTCACCCCCCGCCCTGCTAACTGGCGAGAAAGCAAAACCTAAGGCCGAATTCCCTGCGGCCTATATGATCGACAGTCATAGCCAGTACTTTGATAAAGATGGCCGCTTAAACTATGAGGTAAAAGCCGCCAAGGTAGTTCACTATCAAGCCATTCCAGGACGCCAACAAGAAAGTGATCACGCCGATATCAGTGAGCCTGACATCACCCTTTATACGGCTAATGGCAAACCTTGGCATATCAGTGCCGCATCGGGGCGTGCCAATGCTGATGGCAGCAAGATTCACCTTAAATCGGATGTGCATGCGTGGCAGGCGGTTTCGCCAGGTGAGCGAAATGAACTAAACACCGATGAGCTCGTCATACATACAAAGCGCAATTACGTGGAAACGGACAAAGCTGTTATCATCAGCAGCAGCGGCCACAACATCAAAGCCATCGGCCTAGAAGCCGATCTCAATAAAGAATCATTACGCCTTAAACAGCGCGTAAGAGGTGTACATGAATTTAAACAGTAAGCTCAGCAAAATACTGCTAGCTGCCTCCCTGGGCATGGGCTTTGCCTTTGGCGCCATGGCCCTTCCAGAAGACGCCCGCCAACCTATCTACGTGGACGCAGACAAGGCTGAGATAGATAAGAGCACTGGCGTTACGATTTACAAAGGAAATGTGATTATCAACCAGGGCAGCATGAAAATTCTTGCCGACCAGGTGACCATCTTTAATCAGGAAAAGAAAGTCAGTCGTATTGTCGCCAAAGGCAACAAAGGCCAAGCCCAGTATCAGCAAAAACCCAATTCCGAGAAGGACTTGGTTATCGCCAAAGCGGATACCATCGAATACCTCGTTGGCAAAGAGACTTTGCACCTACTGGATAATGCCTACTTGCTGCAAGATGGCGCCACCGTAAAAGGCCACAGAATCGACTACGATGTACGCGCTTCAATGGCCACGGCTACCGGTCAGGGCGACAAAGGTGAAAAAGCCAATAGCCGAATTCAAGTGGTCATTCCTGCCAAACAACTTAATCGCGAAGATAAATAAGTTAAACCATGCCTGTATTATCTGCGGCCAACCTGGCCAAGAGTTATAAAGGGCGCGCGGTCGTGCGCGATGTATCCTTAAGCGTTGAAAGCGGCCAGATTGTCGGCCTGCTTGGACCTAACGGCGCCGGTAAAACCACCTGCTTTTACATGATTGCCGGCTTGGTAAACGCCGATAAAGGCAAGGTCAGCATCGATCAACGCGACCTAACCATGCTGCCTATTGATAAGCGCGCCAAAGCGGGCATTGGCTACTTACCTCAAGAAGCTTCTGTTTTTCGCAAGCTAACAGTCACAGAGAATATCTGGGCTATCCTTGAAACGCGCAAAGACTTAAACCGCGAGCAGCAGTTAGAAAAGCTTGAAGGCTTGCTGCAAGAATTCAATATCACCCACATTCACGACAGCCTTGGTATGGCACTGTCTGGGGGCGAAAGGCGCCGTGTTGAGATTGCTCGCGCCCTGGCCACGGAACCAGATTTTATTTTGCTCGATGAGCCTTTTGCAGGCGTCGATCCTATTTCGGTCAGCGATATCAAAAGCATTATCAGCCATCTTAAAAACCGTGGCATCGGCGTTCTAATCACGGACCACAACGTTCGCGAAACCCTGGATATCTGTGAAACCGCTTACATTGTAAACCAAGGTAGTATTATCGCCTCAGGTAGCCCCAGCGAAGTTCTCGATAATGCCAAGGTGCGTAAAGTGTACCTGGGCGAGCAGTTCACACTCTAACTTATGACGCCAGCCCAACAATGGGCGACTTGAATTAGACCAAAGAAAGCCTTGAAATCTTGGCGCCATTAACTAAACTCTAATGTAGACAGATCGTTTGGTGCCAGTGTTTTAAAAACAAGCGCTTTAAAAGCAACTGCTTGTAAAGCCACCCGACCTTCAGTCAATCATCACAGCTCCTTGAGCCACTTCAAACTTGAGTTATCAAGTCTCCTTATTAAGCCCGATTGTTTTATAATCAAAAACGACTAAAACGGCATATATTTTGCTTGTAAAAATATTCAAGGTTCGATAGCCTGAGTGTATTCGCCTTACCGGCCAACTGCCGAAAGCTCGGCGCCGGCCATATTGCTCTTTGAGCTAAGGACTCTAGAAGTTTCGATGAAGCAGTCGCTACAACTTAAGCTCGGCCAGCAGCTCACCATGACTCCGCAGCTGCAACAAGCCATTCGCTTGTTACAGCTTTCTACGCTCGACCTACAGCAAGAGATCCAGGAAGCCTTGGAGTCTAACCCTATGCTTGAGGTTAACGAAGGTGAAGCTGATAGCGGCAACCAAGAGCAAAGCGACAGTGAAAACCCAAATGAAACAAGCAATCAAAATAACGAGAGCGTTCAAAACGAAGGCTTAAGCCAAGGCCCAGAAGACCTCGCCGTTAATAGCAATACCGAAGCCGCCACCTCTGAAGCCGATGCAGACGGCGAGTGGAGCGAATCCATCCCGCAAGATCTTCCCGTCGACACCGACTGGGACGCGGTGTATCAAAGCAGTTCTCCAGCAAGTAGCGCCCCCGCCCCTGACGATGACAGCGATTTTGAATCTCGCCGCAGCGTTGGGGAAAGCCTGCAGGACCATCTGCTTTGGCAGCTAAACCTAACCCCAATGGAAGATCGCGATCGCGTTATCGCCATGGCAATTATTGATGCCGTGCAACCGAATGGCTTACTGGACAGCAGCGCCGAAGAGATCTTCCAAGGCCTCGGCGATCAACTCAACGAGCCCGCAACCGGTTTGGAGAACGAGCTGGAGATCGATGAGGTTATGGCAGTGTTGCACCGCGTCCAGCAATTTGATCCGCCAGGTGTTGCTGGCGAAAACCTTGCCGACTGCTTACTCATTCAACTGCGCCAGCTTCCCGCCGACCTACCTCATTTAGCTGCCGCGAAAACAGTTGTCGGTGAACACATTGCCCTTTTAGGCAATCGCGATTACAAAACCATCATGAAGAAGGCTAAGCTAAAAGAAGCTGAGCTAAAAAGTGTTATCGAAATTATTCAATCGCTAAACCCAAGTCCAGGTGACAGCATCAGCGAAAGCACGGCGGAATATGTGGTACCCGATGTTTTTGTGAGCAAAAACGAAGGTCGCTGGATGGTTCAACTCAATCCAGAGATCGCACCAAAAATTCGAATTAATAATGACTACGCCTCATTAATTAAGCGTGCTGACAGTAGCAGCGAAAACACTTTTTTACGCGACAACCTACAAGAAGCTCGTTGGTTTTTGAAAAGTTTACAAAGTCGCAACGAAACTTTGCTGAAAGTTGCCAGCTGCATTGTCGAGAAACAACAAGGCTTTCTTGATTATGGACCGGAGGCAATGAAGCCGATGATCCTGCACGATATTGCTGACGAAGTCGATATGCACGAGTCAACGATTTCTCGGGTAACCACACAAAAGTTTATGCATACCCCGCAGGGTATTTTTGAGTTAAAGTATTTTTTCTCTAGCCATGTCGCAACAAGTTCTGGCGGCGAATGTTCATCCACTGCTATTAGAGCCATCATTAAAAAACTAGTGGCAGCGGAAAACCCTAAAAAGCCATTAAGTGATAATAAAATTACTCAATTACTTGAAGAGCAAGGAATTAAAGTCGCACGTAGAACTATTGCAAAATATCGTGAATCTTTAAACATCCCACCCTCAAACGAACGTAAACGTTTGGTTTAAAAAATTTGGGATTTTTTACTGATTCGCATCAAGTTTAGGGATAATCTGCAAGACCTTTGTTGTCTAACTTGCTAGACTGAATTAAAAGTTTTTGCGACCTTACTTGAAAAGTGAGTTTGTTTTAAACGTCGGAATAACCGACATCCACGCAACGACACGAGGATCTGCCTATGCAAATCACTATCAGCGGCCACCATGTAGATGTAACTGAGGCCATGCATGATTATGTCAATAACAAGCTGGAGAAACTAAGCAGGCACCACGACCGAATAACCAGCACCAACGTCATCCTCTCTGTCGACAAATTGACTCAAAAAGCTGAAGCCACAATTCATGTGAGCGGAAAAGACCTATTTGCCGATGCCTCCCACGAAGATATGTATACCGCGATTGACCAACTTTCAGACAAACTTGATCGCCAATTGATCAAGCATAAAGAAAAGATTCGCGCGCACCGCTAATTTAAAGCCTAGACACTCCTCGTGACTGAGGAGTGTCTAAAAAATCTTAAAAACTTCATACAGCAGACACTCAATTCAGCTATAGTTGCTATAAAGATACTGCCTTAAGCAGTCCTCAACTATTAGCAATAGAGAATTGTATGCGCCTGCTCATCATTAGTGGTCGTTCTGGCTCAGGTAAAAGTACCGCCCTCAATGTCCTCGAAGACATAGGCTTTACTTGTATTGATAATTTACCTGCCAGCCTATTACCCACCTTAATTCGCCAAGTTCGCAGTCATGGAGAGAAAGACGAAAACTCTTATGCTGTTAGTATTGACGCTCGTAATGATCAAGATGATCTGCAGGAATTTCCCGACTTCGTAGTCGCACTGCGCCAGCAGGGTTTGGATTGCGAGCTACTCTATTTTGATGCCGATGAGGGCACGCTGCTAAAGCGCTTTAGCGAAACCCGTCGCAAACACCCTTTAACTGACGACCAAACTGATCTACGTGCGGCTATCGATCAAGAGAGCGAGCTTCTCGCTCCTATTGCGTCAATAGCGGACCTAACCATCGATTCAAGCCACCTATCACTGCATCAACTTAGGGATCTAGTGAAGAAGCGGGTTGCTGGTCGAGAGTCACCCGGCATGGCGGTTCTACTGCAATCTTTTGGTTTCAAACATGGCCCAGCCAATGACTGCGATTTGGTATTTGATGTTCGCTGCCTGCCCAACCCCCACTGGAATCAAAGCCTGCGTGCACTAACAGGACAAGATGAAGCCGTTGCTGAATTTTTATCCGGCCATGAAGATGTGCGCGATATGCTGGACGATATAGAAAGCTACCTACAGCGCTGGTTACCAAAATTTGCCGATGATAATCGCAGCTATATGACCATCGGCATTGGCTGCACCGGTGGCCAGCACCGCTCGGTCTTCATCGCTGAGCAGCTTCATCAGCGCATAGAGGCTACGTTTAACAATGTGCAACTGCGTCATCGTGAGCTACGCAAATAACAATGAATCAAATGGCTAAGCCTAGCGGGTAGCTTAGCCATTTAGGATAGTCATTTAGAAAGCCATGCTAAGTGCTTGATGCTCAATCGGTTTTTCTGCGTTAAAATAGTTTGAATTCTCACAGGCAGATAACTGCCCCGGCCACTCTTGGCCCAAGTGACGGCGGAGAACGAAATGCAGGCAAATTCAGACGAACTCCATATCCAAACCCAGACCCAGCTAGGTGAGCTCTTCGAGGCTTTGGATAGCGGTACCTTCAAACAGGTTAAGCGCATGCTTAATGGTTTGTCGCCTGTAGAAATCGCCCACTTATTAGAATCATCCCCACCTGCTTCCCGGCGTGCTCTTTGGCGTTTAGTCGATAAAGAAAAAGAAGGTGATATCTTACAAGAGCTACCTGACGATATTCAGGCACAGTTCCTGCGCCGCATGGACGCCCAAGAGGTCGCCCATATCACCGAAGGCATGGATACTGATGACATTGCGGATATATTGCAGCAACTGCCGGATCGGGTGATCAAAGAAGTCCTAAAGGCCATGGGCGAACAGGATCGCCAGCGTGTTGAAACCGTCCTCAGCTATGATGAGGACACCGCTGGCGGCATGATGGACACCGATACCATCACAGTACGCCCGCGCTTTACTCTAGATGTGGTTTTACGTTATCTGCGCCGCCATGAAGAGCTACCTGCCTCCACTGACAGCTTGATTGTAGTAAATCGCAAGGACGAGTTCCTTGGCTTGTTGCCACTCTCGAAGCTTCTCACCACTGACCCAAGCATTACCGTTCGAGAAGTAATGAGCACCGATGTTGAAGCCATTGATGCCAATCTCTCAGATACCGAAGTTGCCAATCTATTTGAACGTAACGACTGGGTTTCAGCGCCTGTTATCGACGAAGACGGCAAGGTCGCCGGTCGTATCACCATTGATGATGTGGTTGATGTGATTCGTGAAGACGCTGACCACTCTTTAATGAGCATGGCCGGCCTGGACGAGGAAGAGGATACCTTCGCGCCAGTAATGCGCACTACCCCAAGACGCGCTATATGGCTCGGCGTTAACCTACTTACCGCCATTACTGCCTCTGCAGTTATCAGTATCTTCCAAGATACCATTGATAAAGTCGTCGCACTGGCCGTACTTATGCCCATTGTCGCCAGCATGGGGGGCGTCGCCGGCAGCCAGACCCTAACCGTTGTAATTCGCGGTATGGCGCTTAGCCAAGTCGGCCGACACAATCTTGGCTATCTATTATCGAAAGAAGCTACTGTAGGCCTTATTAACGGCTTCCTCTGGGCTTTGGTCATGGGCGGTATTGCGGCCTACTGGTTCCAAGATATCAATCTTGCCATCATCATTGCGGCCGCCATGGTGATAAATCTACTCACGGCCGCTACCATGGGCGCCCTATTACCCGTATTATTGCGGGCTATGAAGATTGACCCAGCCTTAGCGGGCAGCGTAGCCCTAACCACAGTTACCGATGTGGTTGGCTTTTTTGCCTTCCTAGGCTTGGCCACCTATTTTTATGCTTAAGAGCTTTCAGCCTTAAAGCAGCAGATCACAGAAGCTAGAACATGAGTAAAGAAGATTTCGACAGCTACTCGGACGAAGAAGAAGTCGAGTTTATCAGTCGCAGCCAAATTAAGCGCGAAACCCAAGAGTTCCAAGAGATGGGTGAGCAGCTGGTGGAAATGAGTAAAAATCAGCTTGCCAATATCCCCCTGAATCAAGAGCTAAGCGAAGCCATCGTACTGGCCCGTCGCTTAAAGAGCCGAGAAGCAAAGCGCAGACAGATCCAGTTTATTGGCAAGTTACTGCGTAATACGGATATGGAGCCCATCCACCAGGCCATCGAAAAGATTCGCACTCAAGGGCAACGCCATCAACTTTATCGTCAGCAGTCCATCGACTGGGCCGAACGCATCTGCCAAGAAGGCCCGGGTATTGTCGAAGAGTTCCTTGCTGAGTTTTACCATGGCGATCGCCAACAACTTAGACAGCTGCAACGCGCCGCCACAAAAGAAGCGGCCGCCAATGCCAAACTAGAAGACGACAAAAAAACAGCCAAAGCGCAGTTTGCCAAACTGCAACAATGCTTACTTGAAGCGATGGAGCTACAGTAATGTCTCTAGCTGCCTGTCTTGCTCGCATTGATGAGGTAAACAGCCAAGACCCAAAGCAAGAGCGCGATAAAAACGGCAACAGCCTGCCCTCCTGCCTGCTTTATGGTCAACGAATGAGCACCGCCTTAGCAATGTTTAAGCCCGATGCCTCAGAGGTTTTACAAATTGCCGTTCGGGCACAACACATTCAACGCTGGCATATTGCTCGCAGCGAATACCCAATGGATAGACCGGGCTACTTACGTTGGCGCCAAGAGCTCGCTAAGCATCACGCCGAATTGTGCGGAGAAATCATGGCAAGCTGTGGCTACGGTGAACAGGATATCGAGCAAGCCAAGGTCATATTGCGCAAACAGCAGCTGAAGAAAAACCCAGACAGCCAATGCTTGGAAGATGTAGCCTGCCTTGTCTTCCTCGAGTACTACTTTGCTGATTTTGCCAAATCCCACAGCGAAGAGAAGATCATCAGTATTGTGCAAAAAACTTGGCGAAAAATGTCTGAACCTGGTCAAGCCGCCGCACTGCAGTTGCCACTTGCCGAACAAGAGCTATTCATTGTCCAGAAAGCTCTAGCGTCCTAAGCCAAATACGATACACTGCACTTAAGAGTTGATAACAATACCTAAAAACAAAAAGGACAAACTGTGAGCAGCCTTTACCCGATGTTGAAACATCTACACATGACTTTAGCCTTAATCAGTATCTTGGGCTTTATGTTACGCGCTTTCTGGTCGCTACAAGGGTCAGATATGCTACAAAAGCGCTGGGTCAAGATTAGCCCACACATTGTTGATACCTTTTTGCTTTTAAGCGCTATCGGCTTAACCATTGTGCTGCAGCTTTCACCTCATAGTCAGCCATGGCTGTTAAGTAAAGTGTTTATGCTGTTTCTCTATATCGGCTTCGGCGTTGTTGCTTTAAAAGCTCATTTTCCTTTCGCACTGAGAGCCTTTGCAGCGGTTTGTGCCGTGCTTATGTTTGGGCTGATTGCCAGCACAGCATTTAGCAAATTATCTCCCTTGCAAGCTATGGGTCTTTTTTAAATGGCTAAATATTTTAGCAACATAGCTCAATAAGCACCCCCAGATATAGGCCAGCTAGGCACCACCACGCAGCTGGTTTATGGTTTGCTTTTCCGCCATAATGACGCGCTTTTTTGCCTCGCGTGAGAGGCGGCCCCTCTAGTTTGGAAATTCTTATGTGGTTTAAAAACTGTCTATTTTATCGCCTCAGTGACGATCTGCACTGGGATGAAGACAATCTAGCTGAACAGCTTGAGAAGCTGAAGTTTAGCCCTTGTGGAAAACGAGAGCCCAGTAAATATGGCTGGGTATCACCTCTTGGTCAAGATCATGAGCAGCTACAACATTGGGGGAACGGCTGCTTTATGATATGCGCTCGCAAAGAAGAAAAGATTCTTCCAGCTGCGGTAATCAAGGACAAACTACAAGAAAAAGTACAACTGATTGAAGCGCGTGAAGATCGTAAGGTTTATCGCAAGGAACAGCAAACTCTTAAAGACGATATTGTTCACGACTGCTTGCCGCAAGCCTTTACCAAATCACAGCGTACATTCGCTTACATTGATACCCGTAATAATTGGCTCTACGTCGACGCCAGTAGCCACAGCAAAGCTGAAGCTCTTATTAACTTGCTGCGAGAAACCGTCGGCAGCTTGCCGCTAATGCTACCCCAGGTACAAGAATCCCCTGCCGTTGTCATGAGCCAGTGGTTACGCGCTGAAGACGTGCCTGAAGATATCGTCTTAGGTAATGAATGCGAACTTCGAGAATTCGGTGAAGAAGGCAGCATTATCCGCTGCAAGAATCAAGATCTACTCAGTGAAGAGATAAGCCAGCACCTGGATGCCGGCAAGCAGGTCGTGAAACTATCATTAAACTGGCAAGACTGCATTCAGCTGGTACTGGGTGATGATTTAAGCCTAAAACGCTTAAAGTTCTCAGACAAGCTTATCACTGAGGGTGAAGAGGCCGGTGACGCCGATCCAATAGCTCGCTTCGACGCTGATTTTTCTTTGCTGAGCGCTGAGCTCGCTCGCTTGACCCCAAGCTTACTCGATTGGTTTGGCGGTCGCCGTGCAGATCCAATTTAAGGGTAAAATCGCAATTGATGAGTGGCGAAAAAGCCAAAATGTGATCAATATCACTTTTTTTCGCCATAATCATTCTGCCGTCGCCCCAACCCTTGACGGGCACCTTAAAAGTCTTTACAAACCAATATCTACGGAAAGTCCTACGGGGAATAATCTTCATTAACCCTGGGTATGGTGTTGTTATAAGCCTACCGACGATAATTAAAAGAAAATAATAAAAAGGCCAACACAATGTTGAAGGCTAACAGTTTGCGCATCACATGCGCACTGATGTTTATGCTATTAAATTTAGGCAGCCCCCTAGCCTATGCTTGCGATGAAAGCTGTAAGCGAGCACAGGCCGAAGAACGCTTAAAGATTAAATACCCCTCTTATCTCAACAAACGATATTGTCGAGACGTAAGCGGCCAGTTTTTGACAACTGCAGCAAAGTCATTACAACGCTACCGTGAAAATCAATTATCGGATCTTCATCGCGGTGGTATGTACAACACCAGAAAGTTTCTTGTACAACGCAAAGAGTGGTTAAAAGAGTGCGACGACTATCTTCAGCAAGTTAGCCGATATCGAGTGTTTCGCAACGACAAAACAACCAAAGATATCTTTAGCGCGATAGACAAGGTGAACACTATTTTGGCGGCTTTGGTGAATGGTGCGACTTATGTCAGCGATGAAGGCTATGACTCCCTCACCGCTGTCAGTGAGCGCTTTGACAATTTGCTAAAACTGATGGACAACCACAAAACTCAGATGCAGTTGGCCGGCCAGTTAAACATTGATTAGCTTTTCTTTTTAAGGGACAGCTTTGGTTTACGCTGGCGGTTTGGATCGCTAGCATACTGCTCTGCAGCCTTTTTGGCGGCTACCGCCGCTGAACTGGGCTTTACACCTTGTTTGGCCGCTTTTGCGATGGCATCAAGGCCATGTCGCAATAGTCGCGCCTGCTCTAAAGCATCCAAATCTTTTGGTGCTGAGCTAGGACATACCTCAGATGGATTGGCGGGGTTGCCTTCAATTCGTATACTCCAGCCACAGACATGGCTGGCCGAGCGGCCGTCTTCACTGACGACCCACTGGTCATAATTCATATTGTCACCCTAAAAAATTGCCGCAGGTTTATACCTGTCTTTGCATAGATTCTGCTGCATTGTACCCTTTTTCCAATAGCGGCTCTAGCCAAGCTAAATCCCAAGGGATAAACCCTCACAGAGTGATCCATGATGTTTGAGCTGGTTTTAGGGCAAGAGAGCCTCCAGCTTTGGCAATAAGGCTGCAGAACCTTCTCCAGCTGCCCAATAGATAGGGATTTCTGACAGGGAATAGTGTTTGAATGCCTGCACCGTACCCTGCCCGACAGCAGCCTCGAATGGGCGTTCATAGTTCAGAAGGTAACGGCCAGGTTTCTCTTGTAGAAGCGCCAAAGCTTCCTGGTGACTGTCCGCAAAAAGAATACGTACACGATTTTCGGGAATATTTAAATAGTCCCGTAAATACCCGTAGCTAAAGCCTTTCAAAAGGATAACTTCTTTGCCCCGAAGATCTGATCTCGCACGAATGTTTTTAGCATCGCTAAAATAAGCATGTAACCGTAGATAACTTAAGGGCCGTGAACCGAAGCTAACACTCTTCTTAGGAACCGGAAATGCGCCGATCAAATGCACCAAGCCTAAACTAGCCTCAGCACTCAATGTGGCCAATTCCTCTAGGCTGACTCGCCGAAAATGATGGGGGTGATCTAACTCATTAAGTAAAGCAGAAGTTTTGCGAAGCAGTAAACCATCCGCCTCACCGGAACTATTTAAGTAGGTCAAAGGGGGCATATCAACATAGATCACCTCTAGGCTTTGCTGCTCAGACGCCCAAACCGGCGTAAGCGAAAGCAAACTTAAAAGCACAGTAATATGTAATAACAACCGTCGCAGGCCTGTCATCGCCCTTCTCTATTATCTTTTGGCAGCATCATAGCACAGCTAATCGCCAGGGGAGCCAAACAAGCTAGAAGTGAGAATTAACTCATATTGCAGGGGATGAGCATCAATGCTGCTTTCAAACAAATGCCACAACTGAGACGCGACGACGTTACTCTCTTCTGTGTGAGTCGCAGATAGGCAAGCATTTTCACACAAATGCGCCGGCCTAGCTGCAACGACGTTGTTATCAAAATAGGAATTTTGATAACAACAGTAGGGAAAGAACCAGCACAGGAGTGCTGGTCATAAGTGAGAGCGCCTAAGCGATCTTACTTATGCGAGTCACGTACCCGCCAGCATTTTCACACAAATGCGCCAGCTGGGACGCGACGACGTTGTTATCAAAATAGGAATTTTGAGAACAACAGTAGGGAAAGAACCAGCACAGGAGTGCTGGTCATAAGTGAGAGCGCCTAAGCGATCTTACTTATGCGAGT
>NZ_CANMSS010000004.1 GCF_947500695.1 uncultured Pseudoteredinibacter sp. | reverse complement strand
CCTCATCTAACTGCCAGCTTGATAAGCTAACCTTCAACACCCTAAAACCCGCAACACCCCAAACATCACGGCTTCGATAACGGGGTCAGAACCCTTGGGTTCTGACCCCTACCACCGCAGCATTGAAGTTGCACCTAAGCGGCGATTTCCCTCGTCTAACATATCGAACAAACGATAACTATGAATACATTATGGGGGGCCATATGCAGCCGAGGTTTTGGAGTCAACTCTCTTTATTTGCCGTCACTTTTATCGCGATATTAATGCTTCGCGAATTCAGCACACATTTATTGTTACAAAACGGCATTCACGATTACCAAATACATACAGCCGTCGATATCGCAGCTAATGTTCTATTAGTCCTGATATCCATTATTTTGATTAATCAAAATGGCTTACGCAGTATCGCCGGGCTAGGCAATGTAAAAACCGAGAAGTGGTATTTGCTGCTGTTTCCATTATTTTATCTAGTGGGCTTAAATCTACTCATCACCGATGCTCCAAGTAGTCAGGCTACCATGGCCAGCATCGCTATTTTTCTGGTGAATTGCTTATCGATAGGCTTCGCTGAAGAGCTCACAATCCGTGGATTCTTACAATCATTTTTAATTAAACACTTTGGTAAGACTAAGAAAGGCGTACTCAGCGCCGTGGTATTAGCCTCAGTATTTTTCGGCTTGGTGCACCTCATTAAATTTGATAACGGTTTATATGGTGAAATGGCGCAGTTAGCCTTTGCGAGCTTTATCGGCCTGATGTTTGGTATTGTGCTGGTATTAACGAAAAGAATATATCCGCTAATCATTATCCACGCGGTTGTCGATTTATTCGCTGATTTAGGGGAAGTTGGCATGCCCATTCAAGAGAAGCTAAACGAAGCTGGCTCTTTAGAAAATGCCCTGCTAATTATTCTGCTGACCTCACCTTGCCTAATTTATGCCCTGGTTCTTATGGTGCGCTACAAACAAGAAGAGCAGCAAGAAAAGCAACTTGAAAACAGTTCAGCTGCACAGATGAGTTAATACAAAATCAGTGGCTTGCTGCCCGGCAAGCCACTCACCTTAACTCCCTACTCACCAAACTTCTTAAGTAGATTCTTAGCATACTGCACAGCATCATTTTCTAGCTTGCTAAGGGAGTTGCCCCCTTCCTTGGATGAGCCTTTAAGCAAAGATTGAGCGAACTCAATAGCCTCTCGCTCAATCTCAAGCAACAGGGGTGAGTTACCACTTTCTGTGGCTACCTCCTGGGGTTTAGGCTTTGCTTGTAACATATCTTGTTCCTCCTGCAAGGTACTAATAGATGTTTCAAACACGGCCGCTAAGCACTTAAGAGATTCCAACCCCGCCTTATGACCAGCTTCAATTCGCTGAATAGTACGCGTGCTTAAACCAGCATGCTGGGCAAGCTCTTCTTGAGACCAGGCCATTTCTAGACGACGTTGCTTCACACTCATAACTTTAACCTTAACGACAATGAGCCCTATTTATTACAGATATTTTCACCCAACAACACGACACTGTCGCGACACAGCACAATGTCAGCATGAAATTAACAGTATTTTATCCACTTTGATCAAATTGAATCAATTATAGGTGCAGGCGTGGGGAGCAGGAACACTAAGCCTTAGTCAGAAGCGGCATTAACAATACCGTAACGCTTCAGAATCTCAGCTTGTGTACCATCAAGATACATAGAATCAAGCGATTTAGAAAGTTCTGCTTGCAGCTTGGATTTATTAAGCAAGGGCGATTTAATCGAAATACCCAGAAAGAAATCTCGGTTCTCTGTCGGCGCCCCTGGCATAGCACTAATCTCAACACCAAGCTTATTGGCATAATGAAGCGCAATATCATAATACATATAGATCACATCAACCCGCCTTCGCTCTAGCATATGTAACAGCTGTTCATGTCTGGCCACACGACGAAGCTCAGCCTTACCAAGGTCAATCGCTGGCTGGACCTGTAGCGGTAAAGTAACAATACGCAGAGTCGCTAGTCGCTTGCCCGACAGATCCCGCCAAGATTGATACGGTCGGCTTTCACTGGCCAGGGTAATTAAGCGATACGATGATTGGCGAATCTGGCGATCAAGATAGATAGAATCATTCTTAAATTTACCCGTCGCAAAACTTAAAACGGTATCCACCTCGCCATCAACAAAAGCCTTAAATGATCGGGCTATCGGCATTTGGGTAATATCTAATTGATATTGAGGAGTACGTCTAAAGATTTCCTTAACCAGCTCGATATCCGGCCCTTTCAGCTCACCGTCAATATACTGTTGTAAGGGTGGATACTCCACATCAAACTGAGCAAAACTCACCACTTCCGCCCTCGTAAAGGCAGAGCCAAGTAATAGAATGACCAGCAGAATCCGTCTACTCATAACTATGTTAATTTCTGTGTACTCTCAACATCAGGGCCACAAACCGACCCTACCCCTGAAGCAACATACATTTTTAGAATAGACTATATACCCAGATTCACTTCCCTAAACTGTTTTAGGGCTCAAAATTCAAGCTTCTCATTGCTCTTTTAGCCCTATATCAGCGCCTATAGAGCTCATAATGGCTACATCAAGCATATCCACGCAGCTTAAGTGCGATACGGCTCACTTATTGGCCAGCAAGGTCATCAGTTCTTTGCGATAAAAGAACAAACAAATAGCCAAGAATAACAAAGCCGCAAACAGCCATATCAGCCTGTGAGGGTGATGGCTGTCACCTTCGCGATTTAAGACACGTATATCATTCTGTAAAAACAGCGACACAGCTCCCTCCATTTCATGCTTGAGTGCGTAGCCCAAAGGAGATAGCCCTTCGCTGTCGAAAACATGCGGATCAGCACCGGCCTTTATCAGTGCTTTTAGCTGATCTAATAGCTTCTGGCTCTCATATGTCTTGCCATTAAAAATTAGGAAGTACAGTGGCCCTTCTTGATAGATTTCACGACTCGGATCCGCGCCATAGGACAAAAACTCCTGTGCTGCGCTTGGGTAGCCAAACAATAAAGCAAGCTGGTAAAAGTTATCAATGCTGCCTTTATCGAACCGATCTAAGCGCCCCGCTTCCAAAAATCCAACAGCCGTGTTGGCCATCATATCGTGCAGAGGTAGGGGAAGTTTCTGTTTGGCTAAATTTTGAATTGCCGCTTCCCCCAAAGACATTGGGTAGTTGCGCCATGTTTCGGGCTTTTCGCTGCTGCCACCTAGGCGGTAAACCTCTTGGGCGAGCTCCGGCTTAAAGCGTACAGCGCTATCCAAGGGGCGAGCTCCGCTAGCATCTAAATGGTTAATATCAGCGAATTTGGCCAAATGCTCAATAATAGAGGGGCCCTCGCTTGGTGATATAAAAGGCTTTTCACTCTTTAGGAAGGCATGAAGAATATTGTCGCCGTTATCGCGAATATGCTTAGGGTCAGCGCCGGCAGCAATAAGAGCATTCACGGATTTAATTGCAAAATGGTTTTTTACAAATGAATAGTAGCCTTGGTAATTAAAATTCTCCATTTGCCAAAACAGCGGGGTTTGACCATTCTTGTCCCGCATATTGGGGGCGCCTCCCCACTTTAACAAGGTTTCCACTTCTTTGTTGGTGCAATACTGAGCCGCCATATGTAATGCACTTTGCCCCGTCTTTAATACCTGGATCTGATTTGGATCTGCACCTTTTGCTAAATACTCCTCTAGCTTTGAAGCATCACAGTTTTTGCGCAAGTGAACATAGAACCAAAGTGACTTAGAAAGCTCTTTCCGCTTCTTGCGATTTACTTTCGGGACCTTGCAGTTGACCGCCGCAGAGAGCTCAGGCATTTCTTGGGACAGACTGCCACCGGGCATAATTTTCTTCATTAAATCATCGATGGCACGGTCGCATTCTGGAGTTAAAACACGCTTATCTAAGCCATAGTGGTCATAGACCTTGTCGCGAAATTTTTTACGGAGCCGATCATCGACCTCAGTGTTATCTAAAGCATCATTTATAGCTTTGTTTACGGCTTTGTCTACTGATTTAATAGTTACCCCTGCTGAGCTTTCCCAAGCTGTGCATAAAACAAGCAGAACGCAACAACTCTTAAGTACCTGCCTCACTATAAAACTCCTAGTACATCTATGGCCATATTAGAAGCCTCAAGTGTACTAAGTCGTGCATTTAGAGTTGTTCAATTTACGCCAAAGCGTTAGCGATATTCAGCCAAGGAAGCGGCACCGGCCAAATTAAGCACAGACCATAAAAAATAGGCCACAAAAACCGCTTTCAAATGGAACAAAGAGTGAGAATCACGCCGCAAGCTTACTGTGCTGTCTGCGAAATTCCCCAGGGCGCATACCAAATTGCTTTTTAAAAGCTTGACTGAAAGCGGCCTCTGATCGATAGCCAATACTTTCAGCTACTTGGATCAATGAAATATCACTTTCAAGCAATAGCCTACTAGCCCGCTCTAGCCGTACAAAAATAATATACTGCAGCGGTGACATAGTGGTCAGCTCGGTAAAGCTGCTGGAAAAAGACGAGCGAGACATGTTTACCAACTGGCCAAGATTTTCAACGGTCCAATCATGGGCTGGGTTTTCATGTATGGCCGCAAGCACACGATTCATACGCGCATCGGCAAAGGCCGATAAAAAGGGAATCTTTTCTTCAGTATTATTCAATGTGGCCCGAATAACCTGAATCAACATAATCTCCGAGAGCCGATCAATAATGGCATGAGCCCCGGGCTCTAGCTTGGTAGCTTCATGGGAGATAAAGCCAATGGCACTATCTAACCATTGGTTGTTATAGCTTTGATTACCGGGAATATGGAGTGCCTTAGGCAGGTTTTCCAATAATGGATGTTGCCCTAAATCGCTAAACCTAAATTCGCCACACACTAAACAACAACCTGGACCATCTCCGCCGTAAACCAAGGGCCCATTACCCACATAGTCGACTTCATTTAAAACGTCTTCTAATGGCCTTACCGCGGTAGCCTTCGCGTCTGCCAGCTGGTGCGAGGCCCCATGAGGCACAACGGCAAGATCTCCGTTAGAAAGATGTATACCCTGCTCCTGCCCCGCCACCTTGAGCCAGCACTGCCCACGAATAACCACGTGAAAACGCGCAACACTATCTTTAGCGGGTACTTCTACCCCCCAAGGGGAACTTAATTCAGTACGAAAATACAAACTGCTGGAAAGCCTAAGGGTATTCAGAATATCGGTTAATGCATCCATAACAAGCTCCACTGCTATTACTAATGCCCAGTCCCTTCCCACTAAGCACTTTATTTTACAAAGCTAGCATAGGGCCATAGGCAAATCACGAAACTATCCAATTTGTCATACGATTCAGTGGTAATTTGAGACGAATACAGAGCCGGAGTATCGAAATGGACGATTTAGTAGGAATGGCGGTGTTTGCAATATTTAGCTTTTGGGCTTCCTCAGGGAACATAAACACCAAGAAAGTTAACGCTTTCTAGGAAAGTTTTTTAACCCTGAGGAATTCAAAATGAGCTTCAAACAACTTTTACTAGGCCTTGTGGCTACCGTTTTAGCATCGGCTGGCGCTTTAGCCGATAAATACCAATTCAGCGCACCTGCAGTACAAGGCTACGATGTAGTGTCTTACCACACCGCAAAACGCCCAATACGCGGCAATGGCAACTTTGTGGCCACCCACAATGGCGCGACGTATCAATTCTCTAGTAAAGCTAACCTAGCAAGCTTTAAAAGCAACCCTGAAAAGTATGTGCCAGCATACGGCGGCTACTGTGCCTTTGGTGTATCTGTAGGTAAAAAATTCATTGGCGACCCTGAAGTATGGCGTGTTGTGAACGGGAAGCTATATCTAAACTTGGATACCGGTATCCAGGATGAATGGTTTAAAGATGTACCTGGCCGTATTAAGAGCGCGGACACCCAGTGGAAAACCATTAAAGACAAATCACCTGCCGAATTGTAAACCTTTCAAAAAACGACCCCATACTTTGGGTCACTTGAAGCACAAAGTGTGGGGCTCAGTAGTGTAAGGATTGGAACTATGAATATTATCGACCACTTAAGTCTAGGGGTCAGCTGCATTGATAAAGGCCAGGCCTTTTACAATGAGCTAATGGCAACCTTAGATGTAAAACTGCTAGCTAACACAGAAAGCTTTGCAGCCTACGGAAAAGACACTGTGCAGTTTTTAATTATGAACCCAGAAAATCAAGCAGCTGCCAGTGCTGGAAACGGTTGCCATATAAGCTTTGTCGCTAACAGCCCGGAGGCAGTGGATAACTTTCACCGTATCGCCATCGACAATGGCGGGCATTGTGAAGGCGAGCCAGGGCCAAGAGCGGCCTACCCAATACCTGATGTTTATACCTGTTTTGTGCGCGACCCATTTGGCAACAAGCTAGAAGCTATTTTTGCTGGCTTTAATCAATAGTTTGAGGACTTATGCCCTGCATGCAGGGCATGGTGCTGATTCCCAGATAATTTTTATTCGGATGGCTTTTGTAAGTTTTTAAACCCTGAATAATCTACAAGCTCTCATGCGGTCCAAACACCTCATAGTGAATCCGATCATTATCTACACCCAGCTCTAATAGCTGCTCTTTAATAGCAGCCATAAACGCCACGGGCCCGCACATATAAAAATGAGCCTGTTTAAGGTGAAGAGAATCTTGCAAAGGGGGCAGCTGCATAAAACCAGATCGTTGGTCTACAGGATTGTGTTCACGGCTGCTTAAGCCACCTTCTGCATACCATACATGACTTTGCCAGGCGTGCGCTCGAGCATGATCGCTAGCCATTATTTCTTTCAATGTTTCAGCGAAAGAATGCTCTTCTGGGTGATTGCAGGCATGCAGATAAAGCAAGGGTTGATTACTACGTTGTTTGTACAAGCTTTCTAACATGGCCTGCATTGGTGTTAAGCCCACACCCGCGCTAAGCAATACCGTGGGCGCTTGCCTTTCTTGATAATAGAAATCTCCACAAGGCGGCATAATCTCAACCGTATCACCTGGCTGCAGCTCATTGTGCAGGTAATGAGAAACAACCCCTGGATGCGCAGTCCCCTCGCGTTTAACCGAGATCTGATAGCTTTGGCTGTTCGAACATGCCGATAAGGAATATTGCCTTATTTCAATGTTCTCGGCTGAGCTAGGTTTAACTTTTACACCTAGATATTGCCCAGGCTGATAAGGTAAAACCGGCTGACCATCTTCAGGTCGAAATACGAAGCTTGTCACTAAGCTAGATTCAATGCGCTTCTCACTGAGTACAAAACGCCTTTCGCCACGCCAGCCACCAAATTGCGATTGAGCACCGCTGTAAATTTCCTCTTCACGTCCAATGAATATGCTGGCTAAAAAACCATAGGCCTCTACCCAAGCGTTCTCAATTTCAGGCGTAAAGTCTTCCCCTAAAAGTTCACGCAGAGTTTCAATCAAATGGAGCCCAACAATATCGTAATGCTCTGGCTGAATCGCAAAACTACTGTGTTTATGGGCAATGCGCTCTACCGCAGTGCTTAGAACCGCCAAGTTATCGATGTTTTTGGCATAGGCTGTAATGGCATCATAGAGCGCTGCTCTTTGCTTGCCAGAACGCTGATGACTCATATTAAAAACATCTTGCAGCTCAGGGTTATGCAGAAACAAGCGCTTATAGAAGTGATCGGTTAGGACTTCTGATGCACCCTCGATAACAGGAACAGTGGCTTTCACCACCTGTATGGTTTGTTCACTTAACATGTATTTATCACTCGATTGTTTTACGGATTACTTAGCTTGCTAGCCAAGGGACAGAAGTATTACGCCGGCCTTTCAACAAGGGTTGGCCGCGCTACTTTCTTTTGAATTACGCCGAGCTCGCTTATTTATACTCAAATACACGGCTCTCATTAAAAGTACTTCTTTAAAAGCACTCCATTAAGGTGTATTTTACATACCTCTTTTAAAGGTGCATGTTATATACTTTTTATAAGCCGTCAAGTTATAATTCATCCAGCAAGCTTAATCCTACAAAAGGACGAGAAAATGAGACTAACTAAACACACGGATTATGCTTTTCGAGTTTTGATTTATATCGCCTCTATGAGAGAGGAAAAGACAACTATTCAAAAGCTTTCACAAGCTTTAGAAATTTCAAATGACCATCTAAAGAAAGTGGTTAACAAGTTAGCCTCTACCCATTGGATAGCCGCCAGCCGAGGTAAAAACGGCGGTATAAAACTAGGTATCGTCCCCGAGACGTTAAACCTGCGCGAGGTGGTAGAGTTAATGGAGCAAACCCTAAGCCCAGTGAATTGCGAGGCCCCGCTTTGCAAGCTAAACCCCCATTGCCATCTGCGCGGTATTCTAGACAATGCCCAGCAAGCATTTATGGAGAGCCTAGAAGCCTATACCCTAGCTGATTTAGTGAAGGCCCCCATGCCAGAAACGATATTAGCGATTGAGGTTTCTTAACGGCAAAATTAAAAACCGGCAACAACAAACTTGTTTTTAATCGTCACAATTCAGGCCGAAGAGGCTGTAGCCTAATGCCCGACAAAGCTATACTGCCATGCCGACCAAAACATCAACTAACACCACGAGCAACACATGTCACCCATACTCTACTCCTTCCGCCGCTGCCCCTACGCCATGCGAGCCCGCCTAGCGATACACTATTGCGCTGTGGAGGTAGAACAAAGAGACATTCTGCTAAAAGACAAACCCAAGGCCATGCTGGAGGCCTCCCCCAAAGGCACTGTACCGGTATTAGTGCTGGCCAATGGCGAAGTGATCGATGAAAGCCGCGATATTATGATGTGGGCCTTACAGCAAGGTGAAGATAAGCATGGCTTATTGGGCGATAGAGAACAGCAAAACCAAATAGAAGCCTGGCTAGATGACTGCGATAACAACTTTAAGCCAGAGCTGGATAAATACAAATACTGGGTAGGTTACCCAGAAGCCAGCCAACTCGACTACCGCCAACGCGCTGAAGTATTTATCCAAAAGCTGGAGGACACTCTAAACCAGCAAAACTATTTACTAGGCGAAAAGATTAGCCTGGCTGATATTGGCACCTTCCCTTTTATACGACAGTTTGCCAATGTGGATATGAAATGGTTTCAACAAGCGCCTTATCCAAAGGTACGCCAATGGCTTGAAGGCTTGGTTGGGAGTGATGAATTTATTGCGATTATGGAGAAGCGGGAGATTTGGGTTGAGGCTTAGAGATGCTGACGCTTCTATTATCCTTTAGACCTACCTAAAATAAGACTCAGCTAAGCCCAACTTCACAACTTAGGCAAAAACCAAAAAATAGCACCATAAAAAATAGGCTTAGGCACAGGATGGCTACCGTATTGCGCAGGATCTTCCCTTAAGTTACGCCTAATGAGACGCAGTGAACTAAGAGTTGTGAAAGACTGAATGGCTATTGCAGAAACGAATACTGTGATCAACAAAGACGTGAGTGAGAAATCAAAAAGTAAAGCGACAAGCTCGACCAAACCCCAAAGGCCAAAAATCACCAGAAAAAAGCCACTAGCATAGATACTATTTGAGATTTCAGTATCTTTTTGAATTACTCGACTTAATCGTCTTTCACGCATTCCTTGCCACCACCTCAACAACACCTAATCCTAACAGCTTTTGGCTTTTTATCGACGTTAACTACTTATATTTAACAACAAATGTAGCACCACTTCGCATTGGATGACAATAAAAGACGCGGAGCTGCACAGAGCACAAACCCTAGAGATATGCCGATACTTGTTTACATTCGTAAACACATGCTACCATCAATTAGATATGGTATACCATTACATAAATTCAATTTAAACCCCCTCACAGTGGAGTTAAAGGATGAAAGTAAGATGGCTCTTACTGATAGCATTCGCATTTTCTAATTTATCGATCGGTCAAGAAGCAAGCCCAATATTGGTATCATCTGAGGGCTTCAAAATGAAGATCAAAACCTCAGCTGAGTATTTCAACTTCTTAAAAAAATTCGGCTGGGACCGAGCATCATTTGACAAAGCATTTCCTCAAAGAAGCTTCGACAACTGCATCAATAACCACTCAGTAGAAACTCGAAAGCTGAAGTACAAAGGTCGTAAAGGTTTGGTAGATGCTTGGCTGGTACACCCCAAACAACAAGCAAATACCAAGAAAACGCCCCTGGTAATATATAACCGAGGCGGTGCGGCAAAATGGGGGAAGCTCATTATGGCTGATCTACTGAACTTTTGTCAGCTTGCCGAACAAGGGTATGCCGTAATAGCCAGTGATTTCAGAGGATCGAAGCCGAAAGGCGTTTCAAACAATGAATCAATACCTCTAGATGTTACCGACTTAGGATATGGTGATGTTTATGACAGCATAGATCTTATTACACTAGCCAGTGAAATTGGCACGATTGACACATCTAAGGTAGCACTATGGGGTTTTAGCCGTGGCACGATGATCAACGCCATGATGTTAACCAAGATAAAAAACATAAAAGCCGTCATCATGTCTGGAACGGTATCGCGCAAAGATGACGATTTCAGAAGAAGTGAATTTGATGAGCATGTTTACCCACTTATCGTAGATAACTGGAACGCCCTCACCAAAGCAGAGCAACAAAAGTTGTTGCTAGGAGTTTCTCCCCTTCATCTAATAGATGGAATACTATCCAAACCGGCATTTTTGTTTCTTCATGGCGCCAAGGATAAAAGAACCCCGGCGAACAGAATGCTGAACTATGTTCAAGCGCTTCAAGACAAAGGGCACACTATTGAACTTCGTTTATACAGCGAGGGCACCCACAACCTTTACAAATACCAAGGTACTGTATTAGAAGAGATCTCCAATTGGCTGGAAACGAACCTAAAGCCTTAGACGCAGCCTCCTAATACTGAATGGGAAATATTGAGTATCTACTATAGAAAAAGAGCTCGCAGCACATGCGCCGACGAAATCATAGAATAGCGGCCCAATTCGTTTTATTTCGTAAACTGAACATTTGCCCTGAACCGGCGCTCAGGGCAAATATGTAGCATTACTTTGTATTGAGTGACAATGAACAGCCTGAAGCAGTTTCGAGCATAAATGTTAGGTTTTTTTAGAAGAAGATTTTTCGGTTATTTTAGCTAGTACGAGCTCTAAACCGCCACCTACAAAAACTGATGAAAAATCTCCTCCTTAAGCTTACTTAGGGGCTTAAAACCACTCTTCGCGCATATCGAAATTAGTGGTGTCCAAATCCGAAACCAGCTTGGCCCAATGATAGATCTCTGGTAACTCGACGCGGAAGAAATACTGTAAGGCCTGCAGCTTACCTCGATAAAAATGTTCATCGCTTTCATGGGGCTGCTTAGCCAAGGCCTGATCAGCGACAATACCCTGCTTTAACCACATCCAAGCAATGACAACATTGCCAAACAGCTCTAAGTATTTCACTGAGTTAGAGAAAGCCGCATCGATGTTCATTGATTGGGTTGCGCCCAATACAGTTTCGGTGGTTTTCTTTAACGTCACAATCGCTGCAGCCAATTCATCAGCGTAGGAGCTTAACGCTTCTGACTGTTTGGCAATCGCTATGGTTTTTGCCATTTCGCCCAAACAAGCACTGTAACCGGCAAAATCTTTCATCGGGACTTTACGACCCAGCAAGTCGAGAGACTGAATACCCGTCGTGCCCTCGTGAATTGGGTTGAGTCGGTTATCACGATAAAGTTGCTCTACTGGGTGCTCATTAATATAGCCGTGACCACCTAACACCTGAATGGCAAAGTGATTGGCTTTGGGGCCGTACTCAGAGGGCCAGGTTTTAATAATGGGCGTCAGGAAATCCAATAGCGTGTGCGCAGCCTTACGCTCATCTTCACTGGACGCTGTTCTAGAATCATCCTCCAATTGAGCACCTAGTAAGCATAGAGCGTACCCACCTTCTGCATAGGCTTTTTGTGCCAGCAACATGCGACGAATATCAGGGTGCTTAATAATACTGACCGGTGGCGAGTGAGGATCTTTTTCGGATAGTAAGCGGCCTTGTGGTCGCTCTCTGGCGTAATCAAGGGAATACTGGTAACCGGTCAGTGCAGTAACCGCACCGGACGTGCCCACCATGATGCGCGCTTCGTTCATCATGTGGAACATATAGGCCAATCCCTTATTCTCCTCGCCTACCAAATACCCAACGGCGCCGTCTTTTTCACCAAAGCTCAAGGCGGTAGAGGTTTGGGCGCGACCGCCCATTTTATGGAATAAACCGGCCAAAGCGACTTCATTACGCTCACCTAGTGAGCCGTCGTCATTGACCAAAAATTTAGGCACGATAAACAAGGAAATGCCCTTAACGCCCTTCGGTGCACCTTTCACTCGTGCCAGCACTAGGTGCACAATATTTTCGTTAAGATCGTGGTCGCCACCGGAAATAAAGATTTTGCTGCCGCTAACACGATAATTACCATCGGCATCCTTAACGGCCGTGGTGGTCAGATCGGCAAGGCCGGAACCCGCGCCAGGTTCAGTCATGGCCATAGTGCCCGCAAAGCGGCCGGCACGCATAGGTACAACCCATTTCTCGATTTGCTCTGGGGTGCCATGGGCCTCAATTAAGTTGGAGTTAGCATTGGTTAAAGCGGTATAACCCATCGCAACACCACCGGCGGCACTGAGGTAGGCACTGACGGCATTAGCAACAATACCGGGCAACTGCATCCCCCCCAACTCAAAATCGGCAGTGGCAGATGCCAAACCAGATTCAACCACGGCATCAACAGCGGTTTTGATCTCGGGGATCATATGCACTTTTTCGCCATCGAAGGTGGGTTGGTTATTGTCGGCCTTCTGACGCATCGGTAGCAGGAACTTTTCAGCGACAGCTTGGGATGTTTGCAGCGCTGCGTTGAAAGTCTCGCGGCTGTGATCGGAGTAACGTGGGCGCTGGGTCAGGCTTTCGGCATCAAATAACTCATAAAGCATAAATTCCAGGTCGCGTTCACTAAGTATGGGGGCTGTCATAGGTCTCATCTCGTTTTAATAGTTGTAGGCAGCTCTAACACCGTGATTGCTGGAGCTGTCCTTATGCTCTGACCTACAAGCCAGGTGTTAGGTTAAACCTGCCAAAGTGATCGTAGAACAAAGCTAATATTCTTAAGCTTGATTGTCGCCGCTGCGGCACTGGGATAACATGACCTGACAGGTCAAGTTTAGGCGGCACATGTACCTCGCCCCAAATGGGTATTGCTCTAAAAAGCACCGATAAAAGCACTGATAAATAGCACCGAACGAAGATATGAGTACTGAAACACCCGATATGACCCTCGATTTAGAGCCCAGCGAAGACCATAAAGCCTACCTACCCTTTGGCCATTTGCTCAAATTTTGGCGTGGAGTACATCGCCAAAGCCAGGAAAAGTTGGCCCATGCTCTGCAGTCTTCACCTCGCCATATCAGCCGCCTAGAAAACGGCCGAGTACACCCCAGCAAAGCAATGGTGGAAGGGATTGCACAGGCATTGTCATTGGGCGAGAGAGATACCTACCACCTGATGATCTCTGCCGGTTACATGCCGGCAACAAAAAAGGCTGACTTCCATGCCCCAGAGTTAAAGTGGCTGCGCAAAGCTATGATTCTCACCCTGCGCGCCTTGGATCCGTACCCTGTAACACTGATGGATAGTTCCTCCAATATTCTCATGGTCAATCGAGGCTGGGTTGGGTTTTATCAAAAAATTATAGCCACCGAATCTCTTAATCAAGTCAGTAATCATTTTGACTTTTTGTTCAGCCATCAAAGCGCCGACAACTTAATGAGCAGCTGGCAAGATACCTTGTCAGTTATATTAATGTCGCTGCAGCAAGCCGCCCTACTGAGCGGCGATCTAGAAAAACAAGCCATGGTGGACCGGCTAACCACATCGCCTAACGTGCCCAAAGACTGGCGACAGCGTGGCGCCAAACTCGAACCCATGGCCAGTTTTCGGGTGCAACTCGAGTTTAAGGGTGAGCTGCAACCGTTTTTTAACGTCAGCCAAACCGTCGGTGCCTTGGGTCCCAATGCCTTTGTCTCGGAACCGCAACTTAGCGTCAACACCCTGTACCCAGAAGATGAAAGCCTTGACCTCGCTGGCCTGATCGAAGGCGAGCTGAAGCATCCGCTGTTGTTTTACTGAGACAAATTCCAAAAACCCAGCCTAGGCCATTTAAATGAAAACAGGTATCGCATATAGCTCAGCTTTAGATGAACCTCGAAAAAGCTGCTAGGATCTACTCACAGTATTGCTGGGAGCTCATATATTGGCACTACTTTTATCCGCTAAATACCCTTCCAATTCTGTTATAGAAAGCGGGTAACTTAGAAAATAACCTTGCATTTTCGTACAACCCACATCAAGTAAGGCCTGAATCTGATCTTCTCGTTCAACACCTTCAGCTATAATCTCTAAACCAAGATTTCTAGAAAGAGCGCATAAGCTAATGCATATTTCTCGGTCATAGGCGTCGGTAAGGATTCCTTTCACAAATGACTTGTCAATTTTAATGGTACTAACAGGTAAGTTTTTTAGATAATTTAGAGATGAATATCCTATACCAAAATCATCAATTGAAAAGCGTACACCTTGATTACGTAAACGCTCCATAGTTGGCAACACCAAGTCTATATTTTGAATGAGGGTATGCTCAGTCACTTCTAATGTTAAGGATTGAGCATCAAAACCTGTGCTCTTCAATATATCGAAGACCTTCTGCGGAAAACCCTCATCCAACAGCTGATCCGGAGAAATATTCACAGATAAACTATGGCAACGGCCATTCGCCTTAAGCTGCTTACAACTGGCTTCCAGCACCCACAAATCAACAGAGTTAATTAGCCCGCTACTCTCTAGAAGCTCTATGAAACTAGCAGCACTAAGCACCCCTTTGATTGGATGGTTCCAGCGGATAAGAGCTTCAAAGCCAAATGTCCTACCTGATTTAATATCGACTTGTGGTTGATAATAGACTTCGAACTGCCCCTCATTCACTGCTACTCTAAGATCATTCTGCAAATTAATGCGGTCTAAAAGCTGCTCTTTCATTTCAATGTCAAAATGACAGCTGCAATTTCGACCTTTTGATTTTGCGTGGTACATCGCAATGTCGGCGTACTTCATCAATTGCGATAACTCCGCCCCATGCTCTGGGGAACAAACGATTCCGATACTAACCCCGACTTCGAGTTTTTCACCAGCAACAATAACAGGCTGATTGACAATGGAAATCACTCGCTCAGCAAATGCATCCAATGGCTCGCTATTATCTAAACCATAAATAATGGTAAATTCATCACCCCCGATTCTTGAAAAGCTAATTTTTTCTTCCTGCAAGGCATTGAACCTTTGACTGATGATTTTAATGAGTTCATCGCCAGCCTCATGGCCTAAGGAGTCGTTGATCTCTTTAAAGTTATCCAGATCTAAAAAAAGTAATGCGAACGATCCAACTCGCTCAATTTGATCCTGCAGAATTCTTCGAAAGGCCACACGATTATGCAGCCCGGTTAGCGAATCGAAATAAGATAATTGAGTCACTACCTGCTGAAGTTGACGCTGTTCTATAGCAACCGCTAAGGTTTCCCCCGCAGCTTGAATAAAATCTAGCTGGCGATCACTTGGCGACTGGACCTTTGAGAAATAACAAGCGAACGTGCCAAGAACGTTACCACGAGTATCTATTATAGGTGTGGACCAGCAGGCAATTAAATTTGCTTTTTTGGCAAGCTCTTTAAAATCATGCCAATATGGGTGTGTCTGAGTATCTTCAACGATAGTCAATTTTTTTGTGTAAGTCGCATTGCCGCAGCTTCCTACGCCCAAGCCTACGCTGACACCATCGATTGCCTGACAATAATCCTTGTCTAAGCTTGGCGCTGAAGCCGTATGTAAAGTAGATTCTTCCGAATTAACTAATAGAATTGAACAGGACATATCCCATGCTGCCTCGGCCGCCCTGATTACCGCCTCAAAAAGAGAAGCGAGTGCCGCGTCGTCACTGAGCGTATGAGGAGAGACTGAATCACGAACCTCATTTTTCTCAAGCCAACTCCAATTCTGCTGCATCACCATAATGTATTTACCTTCTGCTAAGGTCGTGAAAAATTTTCACGCCTTAGCCGAATCTAGAGAGTCAAAAATGCAGAGGGCAACATTGAACACTGCATTAACAATAATTATCCGAGATTTTTATTTACGTCTTTCCTGAAAAATGAATGTGATCTTTACCACCTGAACTCTTCGACAATTTAACGGAGTACATGGCCTCATCTGCCAATCTAATCAAGGTGTTTAAGTTTTCGTTGTCCTGTTGGTATACAACACAGCCCATGCTAGCCCCAACTGAAACACTCTCATCAAAATCATCTAAATATAGCTGGCTCGATACTTTTTTTATAAGCCCATCAGCTATCTTCACCACATCATCTTCATCTGAATCAATAAAAGCCAGTACAAACTCATCGCCACCCCAGCGAGAACAAATATCATCTTTTCTAACACCAGATTTCAAATTATTAGCGACGTGCTTAAGAATTTTGTCTCCGGAATCGTGTCCATATACATCGTTTATAGGTTTAAACCCGTCTAAATCCATCAACACCAATGAGAATTTTTCTCTTTTATCTATGAGCTTTTGTAACTTGACCTCAGCCGACTGACGATTTTCAAGACCCGTTAACTGGTCAAAATTTGCGAGCATATCAAGTTCCCGTATGCGTAACCTAGATTGTGTAATATCATGCATAGAAAACTGGTAATAATTGCGCCCATTGTCATCAACACTGCTTGAACACACTAAATAAACCCAGACATCATCAATATCATTTTGTGATAGGATTTTTAGCTCTCCATTAAAGGGGCCCTTACCAGCGATGACTTCGTGAATGTTCTTTATGAATTCTGTTTTCCCATCAAAAAGTTCACACATAAGGTCTCCATATCTTTCCTTCTTCGGCAAGCCTGCCTTAAACATAAGATGGTCAAAGGCAGGGTTTGCTAGAATAATGGAGCTACTTTCATCAATAAGAACTGTCGCAGCAGAAGAGTTTTCAAATATCATGCGAAATCTTCGCCCCAGCTGCTCCACTTCCTTTCTAAGTACAATTTCTCGATCAATTTGAGATTCCGCGCGGCTCAACAGAAAATTAGCATCCTCAGTTAACGTTCCCAATTCACTAAGCTTATGAAACTTTGGAGTACTAACCCGCTCTTTGGTACCGGGCTCGATTTTATGCAACTGGCGTTGAATATTGATGATCGGTTTAGCGATTACAATGTATGAAATGGCGGTTACCACGACAATTATCGTCACACTTATTATAAATATGATTAGAACATTTCTAGTTGCAATACTATTAGCGCGACTAAGGATGTAGTCATAATTTATAATAATGTCTACTTCACCAATCTTTTTTTCACCTTCAAATGGTGAAAAAACAGGAAATGAAACGGGCGATCTTTCCACATCAAAATCATCAGATGACACCCGGAAACTATCACTACTTAAGGATGCATCTCGAATGATCGCATTGCTGACCAAGCCATTTATCACTTCGTTGCCAAGTTCACTATCCTTTAAATATGCAGCGATTGACGCCGTAGGAGCCACTGTATTATTTAGCTCGCTCACCGATTCCAGCGCACGCGCCTGGGCCTCAGCATGACTAATTTTTAGAAAGACATAGATAGCAACCAGCCCAACGGAGAAAGCGGTAACCGTTGTTATAAAGACCAAGCGAGAAGTAATACTGCTACTGTTCATCAAATCTATACACGACTTTAAGTTCACTATTTAGGTATTGTTTATCTATATACGCAATCGCATCTGAATTTTCTGCGACGAAACTTGCTACCGCGGCAGAATCATTCAATTGAATTGGTGGGCGAGTTCTCCCTGTAAACCTTACGCGAGACCAATATGCATTTACCCTAGCCAAGGTCATCCCTGTTAGCCTCTCGTAGAACTTCTGCTTCAATCTTGTCACCCCATTATCGACAGGGTTCGCTCTACTTCCATCGGAATAGGCTCTATACCGCCCCATAAATAGGTCAATAACCTGAGATTTGTTCATTGAGTCCACCGTGTTCTTCTTGTTAACGATCACCACAATATCCGCGCGTAACGCAAACGGGAAAAGTAGTGCCATCAAGATACATAGTGATCTAATCAAAACGTAAACCCTAAGGTAACAAAAAGTGTATTTACGCTTTCCGCGCTTGAGTTACGCTGCTTCTGAAACCACAGGGTTCCGCCGGAGTCAGCTATCCTGGTATGATCTATTTGAACCTTTAACGCCATATTTTCTTTTAGGTCATAGCGCCAGCCTATAGAGAGTGTTGTTTGATCCGCCGCATAAGCTGTGAGGGAGTCATCAACCCCTTGGATTGCAAGTCCGTATGCGGCTTGCAGTTTAGCGAATTGCTCAGACAGCTCAGCGCCCACTAATGATGACTGACCCAGCGGGCTATTAGAATCAGAGAGCAGAGTGCTAACACCAGAGCTGTCAAATGTCTCCGGCTCAGTATTAATACTGGCCAGCACTGCGTAGAAAGTAGACTTTCCAACCATGTAAGTAGTACTGATAAATCCTGACTGGATGTCTGGCATTACCGCACTTTCAGATTCAATTTGAGAGACTTCTGCCGAAAGGCCAAATTGAAGCCAATGGTAACTAGCACTAATGGAACTATAGTCCCCACTTTTGCCGTCCATACTGACCTTATCAAGAGCGAGGCTGGAATCGTCCCATAGAACTCCATTGGGTAATAATTCTGGAATTGCAAAACCAAGGCCACGGTTAACGGCGGCGGCACCCACTTGATTGGCTCCGCTAGCGACATTATTGATCGCTGCCGCGATCGGGGCATAGGTTTTTGGGTTACTGCTGAATTCGAACAGAGTATGTTTGACAACAAACGACCAATTTAAGGTACTCCAATCAAAGGAGAGACCTCGAATATTTTTAGTCTTCACTACTTCCAAAAATTCGCCGAGCGACGCCTCACTTTGGCTTTTCCCGTAGAATATCCGTGTATGCGAGTTTCCGCCCAATAAGCGAGATGTATAAGTGAGATCCAAACCATCCAGGTTTCGGTGTGGAATAACTCCGTAAACTTCGTTTGGCGTCACAGCCCAGGGGTACGCAAAATTGATATCCCTGTACTCAGACAATGCAAACAAATCTAATGGTGTTCGTCCGGCGCGAACCTCCCATTGCGGAGTAATCTTATACTTGAAAAAAGCTTGAGACAGGTATTTATCAAAGTTCGTTTTTGTACGATCTTTAATAACTGCCTGAAAAGTCGAGGACAATTTATCGCTCGCGGTAACATCAATTTGCAAGCCCAAATTGGATATTGCTTTAAGATCCCAATCACCACCACCGACACCGTCGTTGTAACTTACATCGTTTCGATATTTGTAGGTGTCTGACGTAGAAGTGGTTACACCAATAACCCCAAAACCACTAAACTCGATCATCTCCTGGGCGTTGGTTACTTGTGTGAGTAAAAGCCCTAAGACAAAAAAATGCGGTAACTTAATCATAGGTCTCTACATAATTTTTGAGTTGGCAAAATCCACTCTAATTATAGACCTTCCATGATCACCAATAATTTAAAATTAATAGTTCATTGACATAGAATAAGTAATGATCGCATTGACTAAGTTACGTACTTTCTACATCGTCATTAATACTAATCCAGCAAGCATTTCTAAACCGTCATCTCACCATATAGCACAATAGTGAATATGTTATAGGCTTTTTATATACCACTCTATTAGACTTTCATATATTACTTACGTGATAGTCAATACCATATCTATTAGTGTTGTGCTTGATAAAAGCGGTATTAAACCTTCCCATAAATGCTATAAATACCACACTTATTAGAGCTTACAGCACCAGACAAGCACAAACACTCTGCTCACCTTGACCTTCATTTTTTACGAAGGAGCTGAGACTAAAATACAAGTTTCAGTAGCTTTATAATTTGTTAAAACCTGTCACTCATTGTCACGGGCTAACAACTCTATTCGATCTAAGTGATCATCGAACATATTAATTAAAAAGAGAATTCAACTCATTCGCACTTACCGCAAGATGGCCAGCCACCCTCCATGCCAAAAGCACTTGTTTTACTGAGTTTTTTGCGCTGTCAGAGACCCTAACAACACTTCGATTAGCGTCTTCAACAACGAAAGTAACACTTCGCTATAGTTGCCTTCGCTGGCCGCTTCAATTGCAGCATTTAAAGCCAATGACAACCTGCCCCGCCATACTAACGCTTATACCCAAACTCAATGACGTAGCCATACAATTCAGTTATCGGCGGCATTACTAATAGTTTAGATCAAAATTTGTATTTCTGGTATTTTTGACACTACATAATTCACAAGCGAACACTAAATATAAGTCGCAGAATGAAAGCAACAAGTTAAACATCGATATTTTAAGGAGTGACTTTTAGGCGATTGTTGACCAAGCCCTGAAATTAAAAACCATAACCAAAACAAATTGTCCGACTCATCGAACGGGATTAGATTTTATCTTGAAGATGCGTTACAACGAAAAACAGATCAACAAACAGGACACTTACTTATAAGCGCCAGCTAACACTAACAAAAGCAACTGGCGATCTATCATAGACAGGCTACCTAATTCTATCTACTGATTAGTTTGTACTAGAGTCAATCACAACCGATCCTTAAGGCGGAGAATTAGCTTGATTAGCACGCTAATTAAAAAACTCCGATCACGGCTAACCTAAGCAAACCAAAGTTGGGGACTTTTTCTTGGGAACAGCCGAAGTGCCGGCGAGTGTTTTAAAACATGATTCAAACTGAGCAGCAGCCACCATGAATACCTCGGGCTCTATATTTGGGCGCAGCAATATCGCTGCGGCCGGTAAAAGCTAGGAGATTGGCGTGCTGCTCAGATAGCGGCGCTAGGCCAATGAAGGTGGGTTTCCTTTATATTATTCACTCTAGATGGTACAAATTAACCCATATTATTTAGAATCAACGGTAATCCGACCGTTTAGCGGATAAAATGTAGACAGTCCAACATCTACACATATTAGCTCCCTACCCTCATCAATAAAGATCATTTCATCGTCGACAGAGACAATATTATCAAACAGGGTAATTGAGTAACGAAATTTAACCCCTACATACTTTTTATTTAACACCCTGGCTTTTCCCAACTCATAATTAGCAAGGCCATACTTACTGTATGCCTCTATCATACTAGCCCTGTATGTTTCAAAGTTGTATAGCGTCTTAAAACTCTCCCTCCTGCAATCATATATTGCTTTCCACTCATTCGATTTTACTCGGTCCAAAATGGCGGCCGCAAATTGCTGATACCTTTCAGTATCCGCACGAGCGGAAAGAGACAGAAAAAGAGACCAAAATAGCCCTATATAAATAATTCTCAACAAAATTACTCGTTATATATACTTCAGGGTTAAGTCATCAACCGAATTCCAGGGGAACAAACGGGGCACCCACCTATAACAACCACCCAATACTAACACAAGCAACTTACGATCAGGCATAGACAAGCTACCTAACTTTATCAACTGATTAGATTGTACTAGAGTCGAGCACAACTGGTCCTTAAGGCGGAGGACTAACTTGATTAGCACGATAATTGAAAAACTCCTCTCACGGCTAACCTAAGTAAACCAAAGTTGAGGGATTTTTTCCTGAGAGAACAAACGGGACACCCATCTATAATTATCACCCAGTGCGGCCACAAGCAACTGGCGATCGACCGTAGACAGCTTAGCTGAGCCTATCTACAGATCAGGTTGTATTAGAGTCGATCTCAATTGACCCTTAAGGTGCGAAATTAATTTGATGGCACGATAAGTTTGGAAAGTTCGCTCACAGACAAACTAAGCAAACCAAAGTCGGGGGTGCTTGATAACGGCTAAAACGCTGGCGAGCGTATTAAAGCGAAATTCAAACAGGGTAGCGGCTGTCATTATTTCATCAGACTCTATATCTAGACGCTGCATTATCGCAGGGCCAGTAAAACCCGGAGATTGGCCTAGCTCTTTACTAGCGGAGCTAAGCCACTGAAAGCGGGGGTCCTTCATATTTACTTTATATTTGATAGACAAGATGACTATTTAAAAAGTAATAGCCATCAGTTATATTGACACCTTCACCAAAACCTAGACAATGGGCAAAAACATAGTCCGCCCCATTCTCATAATTTGCAAACCGGAAAATGGAATTTTTATGTTAAGGATAATCGCTCTACTTTACTTGATCATATGTTCCAGCTATCTATCAGCTCAGAGTATAGACCCCAGTATTTTTTGTACAGCAAATGCTGATAAAATAGACAATGAGGATTGTAAGCATCTAGTTAACTTCGCCAACCATTTGTACAACGATAAAGACTACTCTCAAACTAGGTGGAAGGACGGAAACATAGATCGATGGCACGAAGTTACCTTAGAAGGAAAGAGGGTAGTTAGAATTACAGCTAATTTTCCGGAGGGTGATGAAAATAGTTGCTACATACGAGACGGCTTTCCTGAAAGCCTAACAAAACTTCAACACTTAAGATCTCTACTTCTGCCATCCTGTCAAATTAACGATGAATTCCCCGATGAATTCTATAACATGAAGCAACTTGAATCTTTAAACCTAGAAAATACGGGCATAACCGGAATTATAAATTCTAAGATTCAGAACTTATCTACTTTATCTCTTTTAAAGTGCAATGAATGCAAACTCCAGGGCCAAATCCCTCAAGAATTACTCTCTTTGCCTAATATTCAAGAGATTAATCTCAGCGGAAACCAACTCGAAGGTGCAATACCAGATTTACCAATTAGCGAAAACAAACTTGAGTTTCTTTTCCTAAACGACAACCTACTTTCAGGTTCGCTACCTAAAAATACCGGAAGCTTAAAAGGCTTAGAGCTAAAAAATAACAACCTAAGCGGAAACATAACAACTATATATAGCAGAGCAGCTAATACAGTTAAAAGTTTAAGTTGGGCAGACCTTTCGAATAACAATTTCAGCGGCGAACTTCCAAGAGACCTATTTAACCTAAGCTCCTTATCAAGGATAGATTTATCCAACAATTTGTTTGTCGGTACTATTCCAAATATATTAGCTGAAAACAGCAACCTCACTACAGTAACCCTGTCGAAGAATAAGCTCCAAGGAGAAGTTCCCAAAATCTTACTAGAAAGCCCTACCATTAGAAATTTACACCTAGACTCAAATGAACTTCAACATCTCCGAGATTTCAACCCAATACGTAGCGTAATGCGGGAGCTATATCTACATAGAAATAATTTTGAAGGATCCATCCCAAACAGCATTGGGGCATTGCCAAACCTAAGAATACTATTTTTAAATAACAATAAATTTACGGGTAGAATTCCAAAAAATTTTGGTAGCCTAACTCTTCTTTCCCATGTTGATTTATCTAATAATCGCCTAGGTGGGAAATTTCCAAACTCTCTTGCAAGCATACCCACACTGAGGGAGCTTGACATTAAGAACAACCTTTTTTTCGGAGAGTTGCCTGAAGACATAGGCGAATTTAACTTTCAAGAGCTGTCAATTTCTGGAAATCACTTCGCAGGAAAAATCCCACATTCTATATTTGAAAAAAAAATATACTTTACTCTTCGATTTAGAAACAATCACTTTGAATATAGCGATGAAGAAATAGATGAATTAGGAAGCTCAAATCTAAAATTTGTAGGAAAACCACAATGGCGCCTACCAAATCAATCCAACTCATATGCCACCATTGATCTTCCCCACCACCCAAGCCTTGAGTTTGTTCAAGGCCCGATTCAAGAAGGAATAGGCTCACAAATTCTTATTGTTCCCCACGCAGCAATAGACTTTTCAAACATCAGGGGCTGCTCTGGGACTCTGGAAGATTTCATATATATAATCCCTGAAGCCGAACTGGAATGTAGCATTCAAGTAGAGCCGCAGGCTTGCATCGATGACAGATGTGATATTATTCCCATTCTCGTTAACGGTGTTCCAAACAGTAATATCGAAAACCCAGCATTCAAGAAACAGCACAGCGGAGTAATGCACTTTCGAGGCTGGGTACCTAAACAAAGTCCCGAAACCCACCTTATAGACTGGCAGCGAAAACACAGTCTAATACTCGATGGACACAGGCAGCAGATCTCCACTGTGGTAAACCGCAAAGATGTAGAAGATGCAATGGGCACCCAAGAGCAGAGAGTAGTAGGCTGGGATTTACTGGTTAACATGGGGAATTTCGACAATACAAATCATAGCGCAGAATTAGTGATCGAGCCTGGCTACTCACTGGATAGTTCCGAGTTTTCCAGCTTTTCACCCAAAGATCGTAACGATAAAAACCTGTTTATTCGAGAAAGCGTCAGCGGTCTGTACATCGATAACTTCCCAGTCACGGGGCATCGCAGCGAGCTTGCGTTTGATGTGGCAGAGCAGAAATTTTCAATCGTTAATCAGTTTGATTCCACCGGTATTTCAATGCATTCGTCAAAAAAACACTACATCGAGGACACTGTTGAGTTACTTTCCTTTAATCTTGCCCCAGAAGTTAGCTTTCCACTTTTCAAAACTGAGAAACCGGTCGAGGGTAATTTAATTTCAGGTATCGTTTCATTTCGCGGCTGGCTCCCTTTTGGCGACAGAATGATGAACCATAGATATTATGAAGCTGACATAAATGGCGAAATAGAACTCGCCCTAAGCTTATCTGAAAGGATAGATGTAAGCGAAATAGCAAGACAGGAGACTCCTATATTACTAAGCGGCTGGAGTAGATTTTTTTATAGTGGCCAACTTGACAATGGACTACACAGATTCCGCTTATATAATCGAGGCTCCCTAGGCCAAAAATGGTTGATTTATGAAAGTACATTTGAATCATTTACTCCGGTAGATAACAATGGAAAACAAATGTACATCAGAAACAATGACGCGCGTCTAACTGTAAAGAATTTTCCCTTCAAAGGTAGCGAGATAGATATTCAGTTTAATCAAGCGGGTCAAAATTTCACTATGATTGGGCAACGTATCGACGGCAAGCCTGTACAGTAGAGCAATAAAAAGTACTCCTTAAGCAAAGTAGCTTCCAAAAACCACCTAGCCAGAAGAAATGACTTTAACAGGACTACAAGGACACCCACCCATAACCACCGCCTACGCCAACACAATCCAATTTTGATAAGGGAATTATTCTTATCTGCTGATAGGATTATTGTAGAGTTGAACTTAATTGATTCTTAAGGCGGGAATTAACTACATTGGCACGAAAGCTAGAAAACCCCGCACACAGCGAGCTTGAGCAATCCAAAGTTGGGAGATTTTTTCTTGAGAATGGCTAAGGCGCCGGCCAGAGTTTTAAAACGTGATTCGAACTGAGTCGCGACTATTACAAATTCATCCAGCCATATATTTAGGCGCAGCAATATCGCTGGGACCGGTAAAAGTCAGGTGAATGGCCTAGCGCTCAGATAGCGGCACAAGGCCAATGAAATGGATGTCCTTTATATTGAATATGAGGATGGCTGTCCTTGCTACCCCCGGATGTCACCCCTCCCAACTTTACTTTTGGGGTCGAGGGATTTGATCTGCAAGACTGGTTAAGCAAAAATTCCAGCTAGGAATAACAAAAGGCTCTATCACGAGGAAACAACGCCGCGTTTCAGCGGCATAGCTATAGTAAAACTGATATATTACGAACAGCTTCTTGTTTAGCTAGGAGTCACCAGATCTGAATCAGCAAGTGAGCTATAGTACAATTCTGGACATTCCAGTTTATAGGTTATAAAGGCTTTTTAACCGCCGCAATCCAAGTGATGTAACAAAAGGCTATATCATTGCGAACACCGAGCGAATTCGAGAACCGACGAACAAAGCATCAGAGTACATAATTGATCACTTCGCGGAGGAACGCCCAAAATGAAACTCAGTAAAAACTGCTTTTTAGGCCTATTGATCTGGCTGACTCATAGTTCAAGCGCATATTCCTTTGAAATTCCTGAAGAGGTTGTTGCTAAGGAAAACGAGGTTATCGAGATCTCAAGAAGCCACATTCAAAACAATAAAGACAACCTGGATTTGATTCTAAAATTATTCAACGACAACAAACGTCTTTACTCCATTTCACAAGATAGTGAAACGAGCATATCAGGCGAAGCCTTTGACAGCGAAATAAGAGCTAAACTCGTGCCTTTTAGATTCGACAATAAAAAGCTAGAAAACAACTTACTTAGCGCTCTTAGTAGCTTAAAAACAGTGAGCTTTAATAGAAAGGAAGGAAAAATACGGTCTTACGCTGGAAACGCCGAAGCAGGCAAGTACTTAATGGAATCGGCCCTTGTCTATCAAGACGGCAACAATATAAACGACATTCATTGCGAGAACCGGAGAAAGCAAGTAACTTTCAGAACGTGCCAAGTTTTTTTGTTTGGCGACTGGTATTTACATTTTTACTGGTCTGACCCAATTAGATTCAAGCCAAATTAACTATCTACACTCCGTATCACTGGCTCACTCTTCGAAATTATTTCGAGGCAAGCATCACAAGTCATCACAACAAAATGGCGGTACTCCTCCTTAGGTAAATGAGAGCCACTAAAATACCATTCTTTCAAGCCGGAATTCAAAACTTCAAATGTATGAGAGACGCCCAAACCTTTAACTGACATGTTTGAATAGCGAGCAAGAAACTCCTCATCAACCAAGACATAGAGGTTTACATCATTATCGACAGTAATTTCATATCTTTGACCCGCTTCATCTTCGACTTCATAGTAGGCATTGCCAGTATCCAATAATCGGCAGAAATAAAGTCGTTCGGCATTTAACAAATCGGTGTTCCAGGGGGTTAGCTGCATATTCCACCTAGTCTAGTTATGTATATTTACAAGATCGACCTCTAGACAACTGCTTATTCTGATCGCCTTTTACTATTTACATACGCCACACACTCTATTGACATCACCAAAATAAAGGCAGGCAGTAAAACCATCAAAGAAAAGAACCTTTTAGCAGGCATATGGTGTAATGCCCAAGCTTTAAATTCAAAATACATAAGCAGATCCACAACACATATCACTGCAAACAAACCCTGGTGTATGTAAGTGGCCCAGGGAATATCACAAAAGCGCTTGGCAAGAATGGCACTCACTATGGATGCCAAAGCCACGGCCGGTAATTTCAAGCTCCAACCTAGTTGAGCAGCATATACGGCCGCCAGCATTATCGGAAAAGTAGCCGCTGTGGCTCTTATCATTTCCATATAGTGCTTTGTGAAACTGATAGCTAACGGCATGTATCACTTCCTTTTACCGTTGTGGGTTGACAGGAGCCTCCCTCAATTCGCAAGCAAGATCTTTCATATGCTATATAACCGCGAATCAGCACTCACTAGTCGATTAAATAGGCTGGTAGCAGCTGAGGATGGTTTTGAAATTCTTCTATACAAGCCAAATGAACTGTTTGCGAAACGATTACAAAGCTCTGACTGGCCGAATCAAAACGTAAAGTCACGTCGCTTCCCGGACGAGGAAAATCCTCTACCAGAACATCATGATCATAAGACCTTACATAAAACTGTTCACGAAGTTCGTTAAGAGGAGTAAAAGATCGAAAGGTCGTCTCCTGCATCATATACTTATTATCAGGAAATATATCCGATCGAGTAACTAATCTAGCTCGATGCCAGCCATTTTTCAACATTCCGGAATAGCTCAACAGGCTCCACCCAAAGCCAGTGAAGGTGGAGGTCCTTAGTATTTAGCAACAGTCCATTAATCGCTGTAACCCCAAGGCGCTGCTGGTGGCGAAACCGCCTTAGTTAAATCAAAGTCCACTCTAAATTCACGTCCTTCACGGACCATGCGATAAGTGAACTTATCAGGGTAAATGAACATTTGCCAGGTATTGCCACTCGATTGCGGAATGCCATGCTTGGCAAATAACTCTTTTGAATATTGATCGGCAGGAAACGACTGCACGCGATCCCAGCCTCCATCAAGCGTATGCCCGCCATACATAGTCGATTCATCATAACTGCCATCAGCTTGGCGATGATCGTGTTTTAACGAAATACCAGAGCCCGTTTTGGTTAAAATCCAAGTACGTGAAGCATCATCACCTACGTGAAATGGAATCTGTAATTCACGTTCACTACAACGGCGAACATGCATGATTAATTTCTTGCCAGCAAAACCGCCGCCTTTAGCGTTGTCAACGGTAATTTTCCCCTGGTAAGCTTTGCCACAATGTGCTTTTAAATGCTCAAAATAAGCATCATGGGTTGCGATAGACACCTGTGGCGCAGGCAAAACCACGGATTTACCACTCGTGTTCTTTGAGCCCGCTGCATTCACAGCGACAGAACTACCAAGAGCAATAACAACAATAATTAAACTCGATACAATGGATATTCTCATAACAACTCTTAATCCTTTTGCTAAAATAAAAATAGCTCTGTCAAAAGAGCTATTGAAAATTAACGGCTACCAGTGATGGTTCACTGTGGCTGGGATGGATTTATAAGCAGACCAGCTTGAATGCCATCCCCCGTTAATGGGGTAGAGCCGTAAAAGCTTTGATTTGAACGTCTGTAAGGGCCATTTGGTTCTACTTTTCACTGAATTCAGATAGGTAGCACCAAATGTAGCACCAGATAGCACCAGGTGACAATTAATCTAGCTAAACCTTGCTGGAGCCAGAATAGTCTGTAGACCTTGATACTGCTGGACTAAGCGATGATATTGGAAGTTACTGAATGTTGAAGTGGTGCCCGGGGCCGGACTTGAATAGAACGCTATACAATTGATTTTAATGAACTTTTTCAAAGCCTATCAACCCAGTACCGTCATTAGTACCGACAGCCTTAGACGGCTGGAGAACAAGGCTCACTCTAATTGATCGAATTTTCCACACCAGGATAGTCGTTAATTTGAGGAGCCTGGTTTATTTCACGCTTGTACTTTCCCGGTAGATTCCAAACACTTGTGCCAGCTCCTTTTTAGTCGTCGAAGCATGACACACAACCGAATCATCTAAAATATACCCAGTCAATAACTTGCCTTGTAGTACCTATCCAACTATTTAGACGCCTTAACGCTCCTACCACGCTATCACCCTTCTGATAGATTTACTTCTTGAAACTACTACGCATGCAGAAACTACAAGTATCAACAGGTGATAAACGCATACTGAGTAAGAACCCTGATCAATAGCTAGAACCTTGTTGATAACGAAAGACCGTTATGCATTTAAAACACCCGTGAACGAATAAGTCACAATTATCAATGTAGGATGAAAATAACATTGCTATCACTAGGAATTTCACTGACCGATAGAAGTAGTCTTAGCTTCTGCAACAGTCAAAATTAATGGTTGAAACCACGGTGAAGCACTTGAGATTGCAATGGGAAGTAAAGCGCTCCACCACTTGGCAACACACTGCTGCTGGGTAGCTTGTTTCGGTGGATAGTATTGTCAAGGTGGATATTTGAATCATACATAGCAATAAAGAGAAGAAAATGAAGCTTAACGAGAAGACAGTAACAGTAGCGGTGATTGTCGCCGTTTTAATCAGCGCCTACGTGGTAGTGAATACCCGGCTAGGTGCTTACCTGATCATCGATGTCATTGGCAGTAGCGGCGACAGTGATCTAACCATTCCAAGTGCGGAAAGCGGCCCACTTCGAGTTAGCAGGCAGCTCGAACCTCTTGCTGAAATCGCAATGCCAAAAAAAATCGAACAGCCATCAGGAATCCAACATCGTGGCGACCGAATCTATATATCAACGGACCAAGCAGAGCTATTCATACTTGATGACAAGTTTAAAATTATCAATGATTCTGCAAGCCTTGTTGGCGGCCCTTTACTGTTCAAACAGGGTTCTCTAGAAGGTATCGAAGTGGTTGATAACTCAGTGCTAGCGATTGGAGAATTCGGCTCAATCAGAAAATGGAGTGGCTCAGGAGAGAACTGGCAACGCCAGGAAGATATAGCTCTACCCGCAAACATTCAAGACTTCGAATTTTCGGGAATTTCAATTACCAAGGATCGCCAGCTTGCCACATCGGAAGAAACTCCAGAACTAGTCGATGTTAAAAAAGGTGAAATCCACAAGATAAACTTTGGTAGCTTCATGAAACCAGGAGGAGACATATCCTCCCTATCGATTTCTGGTCTCGCGTACGAAAATGGTAAGTACTATGTGCTCACTGAAAATTACACCAGCATACTTGTATTAGATGCCAATAGCTTAGAGGTAATCGAAGTACTCGGTATTATTCCCACACAGGCTGCAGATCTATCAGTTAGAAATGGTCGTGCTTATATAGTTGTCGATCATAATTATGTTGATGAGCTTCCACCGGTGTACGTATACCAAGTTGACACCATCTAAAAATCGACTTGAATAAGCATAACTAGAATATATGTTTCTCTAGCTACAGCTAGCTTTCGAATGTGTAGATCATACAAGATTTAGATATTAGCCATCGATAGCTAGCTTTTTAAACAACCGATCACTAACTGTTACACATACTAAAGACACGAAATTTAAAGTTTTCAATCATGGCTCACACCGCCAGTATTTATGATGGCCTGACGCCAAACATGACAAGAAAGTAACCTTTATTGCCGTGCTTATTCTAAAGTCGCCAATTGAAAACTGGCATTAAACCAACCTAAACCCTTCGCGTACAATCTATTTTTTCTACATTCTTGAAAAGAGAAAAATTCTAGCCAATGATTCCAACGACTTAAACTATCACTCAAAGAAAAATTGATAAAGTCACATTAAAGTGTCATTGCAGGATACACAGTCTTCTCGGTCCCAATAATTCTCGGAAAATACACAATTAGTCCATAATCGCTGCAAGCTTTAGCAATAGACTCTAAACCTCACAAGCCAAGAGGACTTCTAATGCTATCATCATTTCTATTGTGCATTTCGCTATTTGGCAATGATCATTCATTGCTCAGTAAAACTATAAAGGGCAGGCCCGACAACCTATCCAAAGTATCAGGACACAAGAGTATCTCACTTATCCAGGTTCCAGGAGACGATAATATAGATAACTTCTATATGTCTGAAACCGAAATTAGCAACTCACAATACTTGGAGTTTTTAAACTCGGCGATCTCAACAAATGACATCTATTACAGTGAGGCCGATGAAATGGTCTATACACATTCAGGGGAGCAAATGCTGAATTTGGGTGGGCATAGAGTTATCAAGGATCATGATGGAGATGGAATATTCACACTTGATGAAATGGAAAACCCATTAAATCGCTCCTATATATCTTTCAATGCTGATACCAATCGATTTCAAATAGTCGATCCTAAAACAGTAGACTGGAATCAGTATTTTGATAAGTCCGTATATCCAGATGTCGTGGACACAATTAACGACTGGGCCGAGCTTAATTCTGAAAAATCGGGATTTGTAGGTAATGGTGATCAAGATTTAGAGCTACCAACCATTGAAGAAATCAAAGAATGGCCAGTAACACATATCCGTTACTTTGGCGCAAAGGCATTTGCGGATTATTATGGTTACGAACTCCCCACAATGGCTCAATGGTTTTACGCCGGTAAAGGAGGCCAAGAGTTCGAATACGCAACATCCGACGGCAACATATCTGAATCAAGTGCCTGGTACAACACCGAGGCCGTCAATCCTCCGTTTCCCATACACAAAGGGCATGCGCAACCGGTTCGCTCACTGAATCCAAACCCCTACGGTTTATACAATTTGGGGGGTAATGTATGGGAGTGGGTACAGGATTGGCATAACCCACAGGACGATACATATTTTCTGGATAGCAACATAAGCGATCTACGAATAGACACAAACTCCCCTCTTTCTCAGGACAACCAACTCAAAAAAGGACTGCTTGGCGGCTCATTCAATTACTTCCCCAGAATCATGGCTACCGATTGGAAGCACAGCGCCTATGTAAACGCAGGTAACGACCACTTTGGTTTCAGAATAGTATTAAATAAGTAGGAGAAAATAATGAAAAATCTAATAGTATTAGCGACTTGTGCATTTGCCATACCCTTAATGACTGAAGCGGCTAGTAATACTGAAGGGAAGCTAGAAAACCCTGGGCCAAGTGTTAGTTCTGGCATTGACGTGATCAGCGGCTGGAAGTGCGGCACTGAAAGCATCACAGTAAGCATAGACGGCCATGATCTGGGCAAGGCCGGAATTGGGACGAACAGGGAGGACACACTTGATGTATGTGGCCATACAGCTACTGGGTTTTCTCTATTGTATAATTACGCTTTATTAGAAGAAGGTGAACACAAAATAGATGTGTATTCGGACGGAGAGCTTTGGCACACATCAACTTTTTTTACATCTAGAGTATCGGATACCGATTTCGTAAGAGACCTATCGCACGGAGAAACACTATTTGATTTCCCACTCGCCGGTCAAACCACATCGATATCTTGGTCCGAGGAGAAACAGAACTTTGTTACAGACAACACTACAACTAGCACGAGCAAAAACACCGATGCAATACAAGACAGCCTATCAATGCCTTTCTCGACAGTCGCCAAATTAGGGAGCACTTCGCAGTTCAGCTCTACGACAGTACAGCTCAATGACGAAGACCTGGCAATCGTTGTTGAAGATTCTAACAGCTCTCCGATATGCAGCTACCAAGGTGAATACACTTTAAATTTCAGTAGCATTGAAACCAATGGCACATTTGACTGCAAAGGATCCACAGGTTCCTACACAGGAACAGTCACACTAGGCACTTCAGATGAAACTATCCTAATCTACATAAATCATGACGACAATGACACAGCCATTTATATTGGAGCTAGATAGCAGAATCAAAAAGCAACCACAGCCCCCTATTTTGTAACGCTACGACCAGGCCCTTTTCCAAGGGCCATTTTTATCAAAGGGTCTATGCGAGATATCCTCCAGAAAACCTATGCGGTAAAATACGGGACAAGTGGAGTAAACGTCAGACTACCGCTCAGGCACATCCAGTCGCTTAGCGAAAGTTGCAATACTGAACACCTCGGAATAATATAGATGGCCTACACATTCAGTGTTCACTTTATAGAGCGCTAGCGTTTAAACACATACCTCCGGACACTGTAGCTGCAACAAATTACCGCTTCTTCCACCCACTCAGTGTGCAGTACTCAATGCTTTGAAATAATGACTTATAAGACTAGATGAGATACTTAAGATGAAATGTACTTAACCATCAGCCATTAACCTCAGAAAGTCACACCAATTCAAGATCAAATCGCCGGCCTAAGAGAGTTGGGACATACAAACCACCAAGTAGTCCCCTATCTCCTCTGCAAATTCAAAACCTTCTCCTATGGCCTCTAGAATACAACCTCAAGATGTCACGCTATACACCAACTTCGCAACAATGCTTCTAACGCCACCCCAAAAAATATACTGCTGCCCATATCGATTCCGGAATTCGATAAAAAACGATCAAGTCACAACTACAAGATTATGCTTGTAGCCTCAATTAAACAGATCGAAACGCCGTAGAGTCAGGTAAAGTTTTTGCAATGAATAAAGAAAGCTCGCAAGACAGAGGTAGTAACGATGACGAGCCGGAATCACTATCCAGCTTGCTAATCGACATTGAGAACACCATCGTCAAAAAAGTCATTACCTACGCTTTTAAGTCGGCAAAATTAGAGATTCACAACCATATATCAGCCTATCTAGATCATGGAGTAGAGCTGATCACAAAAATGGTCTATCTATTAATAACGGTCATTATTATCTTAATAGCGAGTCTTTTTCTTAGCACCGCAATAGCTCATTGGCTGAACTCCATCTTCCAAGACGACTACGTTGGCTACCTAATAGTTGCGACAGCCTACCTAATATCAACATTCTTCCTCAAGATCACGCTCCACCGCCTAATTCAAAGGTACCTATTGTCAAAATCGATAATACGCAGGGACAAGAGCAAGCTATAGCCATGAACGAAGCCCTGATTGAAGCTCTTACAGTCTTAAGCTTGCTTTTCCTCCTTGCAATAGGCTCGGAACATATAGGCAACCTAGCCACAGCAATAGCGTTCTTTATCTTAAAACTAGCTTTAACCTAATATACGAACTGGATAACACCTATGAATCAAGATGCAAAAAATATCGCTACTGGCATAGTAATAGCCAGCGCGTTTATTACAGGCTGTGTTGCCGCACTCTATCTAATTAGCGAAGTAGTTTCTGTTATTTTCTACGTGCTAGCATCTTTGGCATTAGCGATCGCAGCTCGACCAGTAAACAATTGGTTCAAACAAGCCCTTAAAATGCCTAACTCACTATCATCGTTAGTCACAATAGCTGTGTTCACAAGCTTTTTAATCGTATTACTTTTGTCAATAATCCCAGAAATAGCCGAACAAGAGGAGGGGTTTGCTAGACAAAACTGGCTAACCATAAGCCAGGGCCTTCAGCAGCTTATCGAGATTTTAGATAGGTACCTAGAAAATATCTCTATAACTGTTCTCAAAGACGTTTCGGCAAAAGACCTTGCCGCCTCGGTCGTCACAGCAGACACTTTGAGCAGCTTCTTTGGCACTGGCCTATCTATAATTGAGAACATAGGAATTAGTAGTTTCTGTATTTTGTTCATTCTTTTCTTTCTGCTACAGGACGATGACATAATTCATCAGTGTTTTTACACCTTAATTCCAGAATCACGCCATAAAAAGACGCTTGCGACACTCAGAAGGATTGATAACTTTCTTTCTAAGTACGTTATTGGGTTACTCATACAGTTAGCCATAATATGCTCACTGTATACAGTAACCCTGTTACTTATTGGCGTGAAAGGTGCGCTTGCCATTGCAGCTCTATGTGCATTGTTAAACTTGGCCCCGTATATCGGCCCCCTAATCAGCGCAGTGATTATATTTACCCTTACTTATGGCAATTTTGCCGCCCAAGCAGCGGCTAATGAGGCATTGACATATGGGCTATACGCACTCGGTGGCTTTGTAATCACACAGTTGATTGATAATGTATTCAGCCAACCGATTATTTTCTCAAAAACCAGCTCTTCACACCCCCTAGAGGTATTCTTAGTCATGCTGATCCTGGGAACCTGGTTCGGCGTTATAGGAATGATCTTTGCGATACCCATTTACACTATCTTAAAAATAGTCGCCAAAGAGCTCTACCCTGATAACAGAGTTGTCAGCGCTCTCACAAAAACAATGAATTAATCAATCTTCTCGCGAATATTTAACGGGTGAGAACCATAAAAATAGAACCAAGGCGTACATAGCACAAGCTACATAGGTATTTGAGTAAGAAATAATCATGGCGAACAGATAAATGAGCAGAGAGACTATCGCCTTGCGAGGGGCAAAGCCAATTAAGGTGGTCGAACCGCCACTCACTTCTGCGATAGAGAGATGCAATAACATAAATGATATTGCGCTCATTGCAAGTACGAGGCCGTAGAACAGCACTGGAATGAAAGCCTCGTGACTTTGCCCCAACCACGCTGTCGACACAGGCACAAGCGACAACCAAAACAGAAAGTGAAGGTTTGACCACAATACCCAGCCTTTTACCTCAGCTACGCACTGAAAGAGATGATGGTGATGATTCCAATAGCTGCCAACATATATAAAACTCACCAAATACGAGAGAAACTGTGGGAGAACCCCATGCAAAGATTCAAGAGTATAGTGTTCAGGAGGCTCAATCTCCAATACCATAATGGTTATGATGATGGCTAAAACACCATCACTGAATGCCTCCAAGCGGGATGAACTCATACAACGACGCCTCAAAAAATGGCTGAGCTTACCCACTGAGGCGTGACCTGTTCGTGACTTAGCGACCTAAAAGACGCTATTTTGGGGCAAAAGGTTTTCTCGATTGAAACCTTAATGGGGTAAGGCCTGTCCAAGACTTAAATGCTCGGACAAAATTACTCACCTCTGCGAACCCGACAGCATCAGAAACTTGCTCTACAGAATAAGTCCCCTTAGCCAAATAATAGATAGCAGCCTCTCTACGCACTTGATTCTTCATTGACTGAAAACTAGTGCCCTCTTCGCGCAACCTTCGCCTTAATGTTTGAGCGCTAATACCGAGGCGGCGAGCAACTAACTCTTGATCAGGAATCCTCTGCTCACCTAAAAGGCAGTCTTCTAGGTACTCTTGTACCCCCCTCAAAAAATGCCCCGGAGCAAACTTGGGAAAAAACAAATCCCTAGGTGCACTACGCAAATATCGCTTCACCGAACTTGCTGTTTGCACAACATCACCGGACAATGAAGAAAGCTCAAAACAAACGGTATTTTTAGTCTGATTAAACATGACCGGAGAGTTATAGTATAGGTATGCATACTCTGGCGTATATTCAGGCGGTGCGAAAGCCAATCTCACCACAGTAGGCTTGACGGCCTTATTTCCCAGCCAGCTCATAACACGAATAATTGCAGAAAGGTGAAAGTCGACTGTCCCCCTGTCCAGCATGGATGCCGAAGACTTGGAAACCATATTACACTCTACAAACTCTCCCCTTCTGACGAATTCAAACTGAACCTCTTCCGTCATGACACTAAGGTAATCAAGCAGTACTGAAAGAGCATCTATTAACCCTCGCTCCCTAACAACCGCATTTAACATTAACCGGAAATATCCCAAGGGAACAGGGTGAGCAAATCGACCATGCTGTTCATCTTTTAGCTCTTTTCGAACTCGGTTCAACAGACGCGCAACATTTTCAAACGGAATTCGAGAACCTGGTCGTTGCCAATCCCCTACGGGTATTCCTGACTTCTCCAACAGAATCGGCATGTCCAAGATCTCTGAAGCTGAAGCTAAATAACTCTTAATTAGCCCAGTATCTATTGTTAAGCGACGGACCTTTGAAAAACTTCTGGAAGTAGGAAAATGATTATTATCTGTCATATTTTGACCTAGTAACACCTAGTAAAGCTAAAGAAAATGAACACACATTTATTTGATCATTTTAGCTCAGGAAAACATTATGTCCGACTATAAAGCTCCAATTCAAGACATTCATTTTTTATTATACGAAGCTTTCGGAATCGACCACTTCTGGAGCAAGCAGCCGCAATTAAACGAATTAATAGACAAGGACACTGCTAACGCCATACTAGAAGAAGGCGCTAAATTCCTAGAGCAAGAAGTGGCTCCCCTCAATAGAAAAGTTGACGAATATGGTGCCTACTGGTCGGATGGAAAAGTCTACGCCCCAAAAGACTTTACAGAGACCTACAAAGCATTTTGTGATGGCGGCTGGAATGCCTTGGGAGGACCGACTGAGTTTGGCGGACTTGGAATGCCGAAAACACTGACTGCCTCCATAGAAGAAATCACTCAAGGCGCCAGCATGGCATTTGGACTCATACCAATGCTTACTGCTGGAGCTTGCCTTGCACTGAAATCTCACGGAAGTCAAAGTTTGCAAGACAAGTACCTGCCACATCTATATTCTGGAAAATGGAGTGGCGCCATGGATTTAACCGAACCTCATGCCGGCACAGACCTTGGACTGATCCACACTAAGGCCATTAAAAATCAAGATAACTCATACCGTATTACAGGCAATAAGATATTTATCACATGGGGTGATCATCAGCTAAGCGAGAACATAGTCCACCTTGTCTTGGCAAAAACCCCCGATGCCCCCGCAGGAGCCAAAGGCATATCCCTCTTCTTAGTACCCAAGTTTCTCGTCAAGGACAACGGAAGCCTAGGTGAGCAAAACGGCGTTAGCTGCGGCTCTATTGAGAAAAAAATGGGTATTAAAGGATCGGCAACCTGCGTAATGAATTTTGACTGCGCTCAGGGTTGGTTAATTGGAGAAGAAAACCAAGGTCTTTCTTGCATGTTTACCATGATGAACTATGAACGACTAGCCGTTGGAATCCAGTCTCTAGCTGTTGCTGAACGCTCCTACCAAAACGCCCTAACATATGCCAGAGAACGTCGCCAAGGAAGAAGCCCTAGCGGTGCACAGTCCCCAAATTCAGCTGCCGACTCACTATTGGTCCACCCTGATGTGCGGCGAATGCTCCTTGATATGAAAGTCCACACAGAAGGTGCTCGAGCGCTGTCTATATATATCGCAAAATTGCTTGATATCGCAAAATATGAAAAAGACAGCCATGAACTTCACAAGGCAAACGACCTCATTGCACTATTAACCCCGGTAGCTAAGGCCTTTGTTTCGGACAAGGCATTCAATACCTGTGTACTCGGACAACAAATCTTAGGTGGTCACGGTTACGTGAGAGAATGGGGGCAGGAACAACTCGTCCGCGATGTACGAATTACACAGATATATGAAGGGGCAAACGGCATTCAGGCTATGGACCTACTTGGGCGTAAAGTTGTGAACAGCAACGGTGAGCTTCTAAATAGGTTTACAGAGGAAGTTAGAGAGTTTCTAAAAGAAAATGGCCACAAGGTGGCGATGAACAAGCTTACAAGGCCTTTAACAAAGTCTATAAGCAAACTAGCGGACAGCGCGGATAAAGTGATGGAAGGACAAAAGGAAGATGCAACAATGATCGGAGCTTCTGCCAACCACTTCCTAAACCAATTTGGACTAACGGCACTAGCTTATATGTGGGCAAAAATGGCAGTTTCAGCAAGCGAATCACAAAACCCATATGATGATTTCTATCAAGGAAAGATCAATTCCGCGCAATACTTCTTTGATCAACACCTACCCTATATCGACTACCATCACACTGCTATTAGTTCTGCAAAACAGTCCGTAATGCGATTCAATGACAATCAATTCTGACCGTTTCCCCCAAGCAATTTAGCTTGGGGGAAATATATACCGCGTTACAAACAAGGCACATCAAAGAGAGCTTCCACACCTTCGCTAAGGCAACGCTCAGTCAATGTTCGTACCACTACAGCGATACACATTGGTCTTATCTAATTCAAACATGCTTATACAACCCACAAGGGAAGAAGCTACTTTATCTAAATCTCTCGACAATACCGCCAAATAAAAAGGTGTTTGCACCCCAATAAGCTGCTCAGTTGAAATCGTTTTAGTGCTCCCCCGTGAATAGAACTCGGACGAATACACTCGACGATTTAGGTAGTACAAGTCACCCTTCGGAAAACTATCCATCTCTCTGATTACGTTTTTCTGGCTTTTCCAAGTTTCAAAAGCACTGCCCTCGAGCACAAACCCCAATAAAAGCACCGGCACAAAGAACGATGTCAAACCCATGGCTATATACCTTTTACGTTGCTCGAAATACGGCAATAGACAAGCAGATAACGCCAGAGAGAAAAGAGGTATAACCGGCAAGACATAAGTCCAAAGTATATTCTTAGAAAACGTAAAGAAGAGAGGCAAAAACCCTATATAAACCACACAAAACCCTAATAATGCTGACCCCTTGAATTTCGATTTTAATGCCGAGAATAAGAATGGAACCCAAACAATCCAGGGCATAGTCGCTGCAAGTAAATAAACCCAAATTGTCCCAACGGTACGCGCATGAGCATTCCCATAGAGATCGCCATTCCAACCGCTAACAACATACCTGTTCCAATGCTCTCCTATAAAGAAGTACTCTAGAAAACCTGGAGTCTTTAACTCCGCAATGACATACCAAGGTACAGAGACAATCAAAAATACCCCAACCCCCCTCAACCATGGTATGGCGCCAAGCCTCGCCCAATATCCCAAATATGCAACCCACAACAGTGCTGGAACACCAAAAATCACTAGGATCAACGGCCCTTTTGCCAACATTCCAAGGCCCAGTCCCAAAAAGCCAAACAATCCCAATATTCGATCGCCGTGAACCATGGACCTCCAGAATCCATAGACAGCAAGAAGTAAGGAGAAGGCAAGTGCAGGGTCCGTCAACACAGACCCTGAAACAATAAAGCCTATCCCACAGCTTGAGTATATAATGGCCGAAAGCAAACCATATCGAAGCCCTAACTCTTCCCTTCCCCAGCGAATCAAAATTATGCAAGAGAGAATATGAAACAAAAACGACGGGAACCTAACAGCAAATTCATTTGCTCCAAACACCTTTATTGACAAGGCTTGAGTCCAAAATGACAACGGAGGTTTACCCCAAAATGGAACGCCGTAGTCAAACATTGGGGTGACCCAGTCGTTAAGTTCAACCATCTTTCTGGCCATTTCGCCATAGCGGGCCTCTGACGTATCCATAAGTGGATACATACCCAAAATCATAAATCGTACAAACAAAACAGAAATCAAAATCGACCAAAGTACGCGCATTGACATCAGCATTCACCAACCACGCCATGCTTGGGCATATCCGCCTGTATCGTAGATTTCTCACTGTAGGTCCTGGCATGATCCTCTACCACTGTGGACACAAAGTACTGCGGCCTCCCTTTCACCTCATCAAACACGACCCCGACATATTCACCAACAATACCTAACCCGACGGCCACACCACTGATCAGCATACAGGCCGCGTACCCTATACTCCCTTCACCAACAAGCAAAGAAGCGAGCCAAAGGAGAAAGCAAGTTACAAACGCCGCTGACGCAACATAGCTAAACCAGCGAATGGGCTTTCTTGAAACAGACATGGCACTTTCAATTGCTAAGTCTGCTAAGCTGAAAAAACCCCATTTTGACTCCCCTGCAAAACGAACATCTCGCTCATACTCAACTTCTACGCAATTAAAACCTACCCAGCTAACGAGGGACTTAAAACTTCTCGAATTTTCCCGAAGTTCCCGATAGGCGGCTAGAGCTTCTTTTCCTATTAGCCTGAAATCACTAACCTCGCTAGGGTAGTGAAGTCGTGCATTCAATTTTGACACCAGCCAGTAAAAACACATTGCGGTATAGCGCTTAAAGAAGCCATCACCTCTCCGGCTACTTCGCTTCATATTGACGATATCGTAACCCCGCTCCCACGCCGATATCATCTCTGGGACTAATTCTGGTGGGTCTTGTAAATCAGCGTCTATAAAAATAACCGCCTCCCCTTTGGCCACGTCCAACCCTGCACACATGGCGGCCTCTTTCCCAAAATTGCGACTAAGCCTTACGCCTACCACGTCGTGCTCAACACAAAAATCGTCAATTATCTTGAAGGTATCGTCCCGACTTCCATCATCTACATAGATAATCTCACAGCGACGTACCAGACCATTACGAACATCCGTTAATCGTCGGTGAAATTCCGGAAGTACCTCTGACTCATTGAAACAAGGCACAATAATACTAATTTTAATGGACTGCTGAACCGGAAAAATATTTACACCATTATTCATAACTATACGACCAACATAGGTTTACAAAAAATCCAAATAAAAAAACAAAGAACGTAGAAAAAAGCTGTATGGAAAATGGAAAATCAGGAAAATTTCCCAGTCCAACCAACATAATGACTGCGTTGATTACATTGTTCAGTAACGCAACAATGAAAAATCGACACTTGCTTAGCCTCCTCCCATCTTTACTGGGGAACGTGTAGTTAGCATTCAACCAGTACGACAGAAGTGAACCGAGAAAGGCGCCTAGCACGCTTGCATTAAAAGCATCCGACCACATCAACACTAAACAAAACACAGCATAATGGAGTGAAGTAGCGACCAATCCGCTACCACCATAAGCCATTAACTTTACGAGCATAATCTCTCCACTTTGATGCGAATCATACACATCCATTTGTGAACTGTTCGTCACTTAAAGGGCAAGGCCTGGCTTGGAACTTACTGAGCTATACAGCTGTCTCAGCCCTGTCATTGACCACAGCCAGTAGACACAAGGACACTTGAACAGCGCTTAAGCAATGACTAGACTAGACTTTGAAACACTTAGGTACTATCTGTTATGACGATAAGAGCACTGTTAATAGAAGATGACTCCGCACTAGCCGAGACTCTCTCAGACTATTTAACGGAAGTTGGGTTTGATATCGACTTTGCCTATACAGGCACACAGGCCCTAAACGTTCTTCGCACGCACCGTTTTGACGTTATTATTTTGGATGTTCAAATGCCGTCGCTTGATGGCCTAAGTACCTGCCGAGCCATTAGAGACAAACTTCACCTAGAGACTCCAGTCCTATTCTTAACCGCAAGAGACACCCTAGAAGACAAACTTGCCGGATTTAATGCCGGAGGCGACGACTACTTAGTCAAGCCTTTTGAGCCAGAGGAATTGTCTGCTCGACTTCACGCACTGAATGCCCGCCCTAAACTGCCAGGAAAGGCTCACCACGAACTTGATGGGCTCATCGTGGACCACCAACTACGCAGGGCAATTAGAGACGGCCATGTAATCGAGTTGCATGATATTCACTTTCGACTTTTGTCGATATTGGCCAATGAAGCACCCAAGATGGTCAGTAAATTCGACCTCGAAGAACGACTATGGCAAGGCAATCCTCCAAGCCGCGACGCACTAAGAACGCACATCTATCGCCTAAGAGCTGCATTGGACAAGCCCTTCAAAAATGAACTAATCAAAACCATTCATGGAAAGGGGTATCGCCTTGCCATTCCAAATTAAGTCGCTTTTCCATAGGACACTTCTGACGCTTATTCCTTTTTTGCTAGCAGTAACAACCCTATATAGCGTTCTTGTAAGCATTGCAATAACAAGCACAGAAGATCACATTGCGAAGCAATATCTAGAACGAGAAAGATCGGCACTGAGCAGTCGACCACAGTCAATTCCTTCGCAACAACACCAACTCCCGAGCACTAGCTACCTAAAAAGCTACCTCACTGGCGACTCAGATCTTCCGGTGAGCTACCAAAATTATGGCCTCGGCTATCATGAACTTGAAGACTCTGGCAGGCATTTACTCGTCGCGACAATCCCTGAGTCAGAGCAAATTGTTTACTTGGAACTAAAAGAAAGTGCTTTTAGCTCATTGGACAAAAATGAGGGGATCATTCACAGCGCCCTGCTTGTCGTAGCAGGCCTCGTCATTATTACCGGCTTAATCCCTGCGATCATTACCGCTCGGCTAATCAGCCAACCCATTAGCGACCTAGCGAAGGAAACTCAAGAGGACTGGCATTCAGGAAAAGAACTTTCCAACTCTCAACGCCTCGACGAAGTCGGAACCCTGAGCCGCGCATTGCAAACCCTCTTACAGCGGCAAACTGACTTACTTGAACGAGAGAAACATTTTACAAGACACGCTAGTCACGAAATGCGAACCCCCATAGCTGTTATACGCAACGCCCTTGCGGTGGTTAAATTGCCTAACTGCGACGGTGAAAAAATGAACCGGAACATTCACCACATAGGAGAAGCCTGCACAGATCTAGATCTCATCGTTAGCACCTTTCTAATGCTTGGCCGTCAAAATAGCCCTAACAGCGCACAAAAAGCCCAGGTACCCCTCCTAAAGGTCGTTGATGCAGCACTGAAACGCAGTCAACAGCTGGTTAAGGCAAAGGAGATGACTACCAGTATGTCAGGCAATACCGATATTCAGATACATTCAAACGAAGCTCTACTACAAGTTGCCATAAATAATCTCATTCGCAATGCAGCAAATCATGGAAGTAAGGAAATCGCCATTTGCTTCTCGAAGAGCCGGATAGATATAAGCAACCCCATAGACACCAACGTTCCCGCGCGAACTGGTTATGGCTTTGGCATCGAAATTGTACAACGAATATGTCAAGTTGAAGGATGGACATTTACAAGCCAGAACTCTCAAAGCCGCTTCCAGTCAAGCATCGAGTTCAACCCCAACAATGTCACCTAAAGCCAACAATTTGGCGGGCTTTCATTATCTAAGATCGACTCCAATATATAAGATCAAGCATTTGCCGGACAGAAGCCCATGCTTGATATTGAAAACCAACACATCCGTGAATGGATAGAGTCGATCGTTAATCTTTGTACGCCTTCTGACGTACACTTGTGCACGGGCACGAATGATGAATACAAAACGCTTTGCCAGGACCTGGTAGACAAAGAGGTTTTTATTCAACTAAACCCGGAGCGTCGCCCAAATTCCTACCTTTGTCGATCAGACCCAAGGGACGTCGCTCGAGTAGAAGACCGAACTTATATTTGCACTGAATTCGAAGAGCAATCTGGCCCGACCAATAACTGGGCTGAGCCACAAACCATGAAATCGGTCATGCAAGCATTGTATGCTGGATGCATGGCGGGCAGAACACTATACATCATCCCGTTCTGCATGGGGTCACCCAACTCCGACATGGCCCAATATGGTATTCAGCTCACAGATTCCGCTTACGCTGTTGTAAACATGCATTTAATGGCCCGGGTTTCCAGCAGCTTTCTTAAAAAAATTGAAACTGATTCTTTTATCAAATGCCTCCATTCAGTAGGCGCCCCTCTGGGGCCAGAGGACAAAGATAGCAAGTGGCCCTGTGATCCCGACAATCGCTACATCAGTCATTTTCCAGCGACCTTAGAAGTCTGGTCCTATGGCAGCGGATACGGTGGCAACGCTCTACTTGGCAAAAAATGTGTGGCGCTACGCCTAGCGTCCAAAATGGGATTCGACCAAGGTTGGATGGCAGAACACATGATGCTACTGCAAGTCACTTCTCCAGACGGTCGTCCCCTCAACGTAGCCGGAGCATTCCCCAGTGCTTGCGGAAAAACCAACTTAGCAATGATTCAAGCACCTAACGACATGCCAGGCTGGCAAGCCAACACCATTGGCGATGACATCGCTTGGATCAGCCCTGGAGCCGATGGCAAGCTTTACGCTGTAAACCCTGAAACAGGTTACTTTGGGGTTGCACCAGGCACCTCTGAAGAAACCAACCCAATCGCGATGCGCACAATTGCAAGCGATACAATTTTCACTAACGTAGCTCTAACTGAAGATGGCGACGTATGGTGGGAAGGGTTAAGCCCCACTCCTCCAGACAAGCTTATTGACTGGCAAGGCAACGCCTGGACCCCGTCAAGTGGGAAAAAAGCTGCTCACCCAAACGCACGGTTTACCGTGTCGGCTAGGCAATGTCCTACCGCCAAAAGCAGCGCCTCGATTGAAGAAGGCATAGCTTTAGATGCCATTCTGTTTGGAGGCCGAAGCTCAACAACCATCCCTCTTATAACAGAAAGCCGAAGCTGGTCAGAAGGCGTATACATGGGAGCTACTATTGGCTCAGAAGCAACTGCCGCCTCAGACAATCAAGCAGCGGTACGACGGGACCCAATGGCCATGCTCCCATTTTGCGGCTACAACATTGGTGACTACTGGTCGCACTGGCTAAGCGTAGAGAAAAAACTCGTCTCTCCACCCAAAATCTATAGAGTAAATTGGTTTAAAAAAGATGAATTAGGTAACTTTCTATGGCCTGGTTTCAACGCAAACATGAAAATCATCAAATGGATCTTCGAGCGCAAATACCAATCAGATAAGTCTACAAATAGCGGCCTTGGTATTCACCCTCAAATGAGCTCGCTCAACGGAGGGTCTAGCCCCATCACCCCTGAGCAATACCGAAAATTGTTCGAACTCAACGCTGCTGAATGGACAGTAGAGCTTAATGACCAGTATGAGTACTTTAAGGGTCTTGGAATCAATATCCCTCAACAAATAACAGATCACCTATCCAGTAATATTCATTTCATAAATAAACTAAGTGGAGCCTGATATGACCTCAAGAATATATAATAACGAACATCAGTATGGAGGCCTTTCCAGATTTTACCATTGGACGATGGCCATCCTGTTCATTGGCATGATGGCGTGCGGCCTTATAATGGTAACACTTGACAATGGGACGGTTCGAGACGCTACTTACATGCTGCATAAAACCGTCGGGATAACAATATTACTACTTGGCATATTTCGTTTAGTCTGGATTCGCCATTCGAAAACACCAAAACCGGATGAGTCTCTGGAAACCTGGGAAAAATTACTTGCGAAATGGGGGCACCGAGTTCTTTATATCGTGCTACTAGGTATGCCGATTAGCGGACTTGGAATGGTCTATTTCTTTGGTAATGTTATTGAATATATAGTGCCACTCAATGAAGTCGGAGAACCAAGCTTCCCTACGGTATTAGTATTCGCTTACCTGCACAAATTCATTCTCCCCCCTGCAGTTTATATTGTGGTCACTCTTCATATTATTGGCGTCATCAAACATGTGATAGTGGATAAAAAGCCCGAGACGCTCACCCGAATGATTGGCAAAATTGAACGATAACTAGGAGGAATTTTTATGTGGTACGTATTACTTTCAATAGCTCTAGCAGTATATCTAGGCTTCTTAACACACAAAAAATACAAAGATAAAACCGCCACTACTTGCGTTTCAGCCTCCTCATTGATTATGGCAGGGTTATTGTGCTATCCAATCATGGGCGTGACTACAGGTTTATCTAGCGCTAAAGACGATGGGCAATTTGAGGGATTTATCGGTGGAATTAACCACGAAGGTCTGTTGTTTAAGACGCAAGAGATGGAGCTGTATCGCAAAGTAGAAAACTGGGCAGAAGTTCTAAAATCCAAGGAATCAGGAGAAGACCATAAGCATGAAATCCGGGTATCTCTAGCAAACGAGATTATTCAGGAAAAAGCGCACGGCCTCATAGGCAAACGAGTCGTTGTAGAATACCGTTATTGGCCTATTCCCGTGCTAACTCAAAGTGGCACTTCTTATGAAGTAACCAATATCACTCTAGCGCCTTAATCCACAACGGCATTATTATTTATCATAACTTGATCTAATAATGCCGTTAACTCTTGAAAGTACGGATTCCAAGTTAATCTAGCATGACCAACGCCATCAAGCTGATATCCCCACGAGCCATACCACATGGACTCACCCTGATTGCAGGCCTTTTCAATCTCAGCCGCCTGGCCATTATTGCAGATAGTCATTTCACCACCTTGACCGTAGTAAAAATTATCTTTATTGAAAAGTAATCCCATGTGAGAGCCGGATGAAATCCTCAACTCAGGTAAATTCATATCAAAGCAGCTTATATCGCTCTCGTTACATCCCCTAGACTGATAAAACAAGTGATTATTAGAGTTTTCAAAACGCTTCAAGAAAACACTCTTTGCATAATCAACGTCTATCACCGAGTCATTTTGGCTCAGCGCCATAAAAACTGGTTTAGAGTAATTTGATGAATCGAGGTAATCCATTACCGCTAAAGAGGAATTGTAGTAACTTTCAGCAGCATCTAGGGGAAGTGAATCATAACGAACCTTATTGATTTCAGGATCCTTATCAGCCCAATCCATAAAGAGATTTGCAATGCCCGCCCACTTGACCAATGGCGATCCAGGCTGGAATGCTGGAGAAAATAGTAGCAAACCCTCAACCTTAGGATTTTTATAAGCTTGCTCCGTTACTAAGTTTGCGCCGGTAGAAAATCCACCCAGCCACACCTGATCAAAATCTTGGAGTGCTTGCTTCACATGATGTTGAACCTGAGAGCGCCACAACTCGAAACTGACGCCGAGTAAATCTCCTGCTCTACTCCCGTGTCCCGCTAGAAGTACTGTACGCACATGATACCCTTTATGCGTCAGGTGTTTGGCAATATCTATAAAAGAAAAGGGAGAATCTCCAAGTCCGTGGACCAATAATACCAATCCGCCGTTTGAACGTTCTGGCTTCCATTCTCTCGGAGCATTAAGAGATACCTCTTGCTCGTGAGCTGCCATTTTAAAATGTCTATTTTCTGACAACCATGACCTTGTATCTAATACATGTTTCTCAAAGCTTTCTTGATTAAAATCAAACCTAGATTCAGAAGGTATATAACTGGGATCAATACTAGTCGCGCCACAAGCAATTAACGAAAAGCTAGCATAGAATAAAGACACTTTCTTCATGCAACACATTTCCTATAAGAAATAAAAAAAGGGCAGCGGAGCTGCCCAAAGACTATATCGCTATGATATATAGTACGGAACTTTAATATTGTGAAGTCTCACCAACTTCAAATCTTCGCACCAGTTGAAAATAGGCCAGCATGCCGCCAACTATAGCCAAATTCTTCAAGGTTTGTACGAAATGAAAGGTGTTCAGTTTACCTTCAAGGATGATATCCGCATGAAAAATAGGTGTCGCAACTAAAACAAACGCGATCCAAACCAACATGACCTCCTTAACCCAACGATTCATTAGCACAAGAATCGTTCCCACAATTTTCATTGCTATGGTTAAAACAGCAACCAACCACGGCAGAGGAATACCATTATTAGTAATCTGATTAATTGCATCTTGAAAATTAAAAATCTGATAAACGCCCGTAGGTAGCCAAATGCAGCAAATCAACCATCGAACACACAAATCAATATTTTTATCACTCATTACTTTTTCTCACTATCTATCTGGTAAATACTATCTAATTATTTCCATATCATCAGGTCGAGCAGGTGTAACGATACTCCCCACTCGATAACTCTTTGAAAATGGTATGAGCGATATCTCTGATGCACGTATATGAGAGACCAACCAACCATTGTCATGAGTCAATATGCTTGCAGGCGTTGAGAGAGCTCGATCATTCAACTCACCGTCGCTTGCAACAAGAGGTAGCTGGGTTTTTCTAACTCTAGCCTTTGTTCTTCGACTGTACACGTCTACAGCACCCTCATGAACGCAGGAAGTTAGAACTTGCTTGTCTTGAGGGTCAATAGCCAAGCGCAAGGGAGACTTACAACTGCTAATCGTCGCTTTAATATCCAATGACGAGGTATCAAAGACATCGATAGTATTACTCGTTCGATTAGCCACCCAAAGCTCTCCGGATTGAACAGAAAGCGCTACACCTTCACTGCCCTTACCGGATGCAGAATGTGTTGAAATCAACTGGTGAGTAGACTGATCAATAACATGAACTGCGTTAAGACTTCGATTGCTTACATAAACTCTACCCAGCGAGTTATCAGCGACTAACATGTGTGCGCCTTTTGCCTTAAGATCAACAGCGTTCAGCTTTCCGCTTTCTACGATAAACTCATAGACAAAACCTCGCTCCTCATCTGTAATCCACAGGCCATTAAGGCCCCAACTCAGTCCATGAGGTTGAGCGCCCTTTGGCAATGGGATAACCTTTTGACTTAGACCGTCGAGAGACACCAGCAGAAGTGCCTCTCCCGGATTACCTGAAGAGTCTTTGTACTTCGAAAGCACTAGGTGTTTTGCATCAGGCGAAATACCTAGCTCATGATACTCCCCATCCAGAGGTAGATGATCAACCAGACGCCCCGACCCCAAATCATAAAAGCTGAGCTGGTTAACCGAACGACTCACAACCGCCAACGTATCGCTCAACACTAGAGACGGCATCGCAACCAAAACCTGGAGAAGGACAATCCTTAACACAGCGACATAACTCATACCTAGTCCAATTTATAGCGATAAACTGAAAATGGCATCTTCGCTTGCGATTTCCCGCCGTGAAACTTGCCTAACAAACGAATCTGAGGACAAGGGACGTAAAGGTAGCCCTCATGAATTGTCATCGCATCAGGCCATAAAAGTCGATCATCTTGTACAACCGTTGACATCTGACCCTGTAAATCTAATTTAGTCACAGCATTTTTCTGTACATCACCCAAATACATATTCCCTACACTGTCTCTGGTCACGCCACCTACAGTTGTAGATTTAGCAAACACCTCGACACGCTCTCCTAATTCTCGATCACTCAACGTGCTATTACGAAGCGCTGCAGTCTCAATGCTGTACATGATTGGTCCACCAGTCGCCTGATAAAACAATCGACTTCCATCCGGACTGAGCTCAATGTCATTTACTTGCAGCATATGAGTTTTGAACGGTTGACCGAGAAAATAAGAAACAACGTCCGGGTGGGCTCGGGTGGAATAGTGCTGATCAAGAACTTTACGAGCAAGGCCAGACTCTAGATCCAGTACGATGATTGATCCAGCGCCGAATTCAGATAAGTAAGCCAAACCTCTGCTTAAATCCACCCTGACATCATTCAGCTTTGCCTTTCCCTCTAGCAAAGAAGGGAAGCGGTAGACCTTTTCAACTTTGTCTGTCTCGACATTAATTTTTACCAATTTCTGTGAGTTCTCAAGAGTTGGCCCAAAAAAAGGAGCACCATAGTCCACAACCCAGAGCCCATCATTACCATCGAAATGGACGGCGTTCACATTAACAAATCGATTTTCTGGATCGCTCTTGGAAAACTTGTTCCATTTCCCACCTGGGTATGGCAACAAACTGCCGTCTTTCTTACGTTCGACAACACTCGGAGAGGGCTGACTAGGCTCCAGCCACTGAGGCATACTGTAAAAGACACGCCCCTTGGAAGTAATCGCAACGCCGTTAATGGGGGTTTCCGATGTGGAAAACACTTCAAGTTTTTCAGCATAAGCGAATTTTGATAAAAACGGTAAAAATAGACCAAGCAGGACATACCGCCTAAACCCATAAAGTGTAACACTCGATTTCATTTCGTATTTCCTATTTTATTAGTAGAGTTTTTTAATTGAATCTGCCATGCTCAATGCTTGTTTATCCAAAATCTGTTTCAACTCATCACCAGATTTAAAGTCGTAGACCCACCTATTTTTGGACACAACACTCTTCCAGTCGTCACTCTTGTACATTTCTTTAAGTGTATCCCTAAGCAGCTCCAAAGGCTCTTCGTCGATATCTTTTGAAACCATGAAAAGTCGATAATTTACAAATTCAAAATCTATACCCTGATCTCGAAGTGATTTGGTATCTACGCCTTTTATTGTTGACTTAGAAGAATGACCGATAATATTCATTTCCCCCCTATCCAAATAAGGTAAGCCTATTGAAAGTCCGTAGGCCACTACATCAATCTCGCCGGCAGCCAAGGCTTTGACCATTTGCTTAGGACGTACGACTTTGTATTCAATTTGACTCAATGGGATTCCTGCGCCCAAGAAAACGCTGGCCGTGAGAATCTCACTCTGCCGTCCGACTCCACCACCTACTCGAATAGGGCGCTTTTTGGCGAGTTCCATCAATGATTTGAAATCACTAATAGGCGACTTTGGAGATACAAACCACGCAAAATAGTCACCGCCAACGGCTGCCACCGGCTGAAAACTTTCGTAACCAGGACTGCGGCCCTTGAGTTGGTTAACGACAACTGAAGATGAATGAGCAAGCACACGTGAAGGCTTATTCGCTTCTAGGACATAGCGCTGAGCCTTGAGGCTCGCGTCACCAGGCATATTGGTATAAACAACATTTTTTAAAAGGCCCAGATCATAAAGCGTCTGTCCGCTGCTACGAGCGAGGTTATCCCAACCGCCTCCCGGCTTAGATGGAATGACAAACTCAATCGTTTGCAAACTTTCCTCATGATCATGATCATGATCATGATCATGTGAGTATACATCGAGTGGTACCAGTGTCGACAAAGCTATCATTAGTACAAAGCGAAGCGATTTTTTCATAAAAACCTCATTGAGAACTGTAAAATTTGGCCGCCTCAGGATGAACATCCATAAGGCTTAATCCAGGAAATTCAGACATAGAGTTGACATTTAATGGCTGACCATCTTTAAAATAGAAGTCACGCATCCCGACGTTAGGCAATTTTTTCCAAGCAGCAGAGTCTTCACCCATGGTTACTAGGGTGTCTCGCACGATATGATCGGGTGTACTAGACCACGCAAACAAAGCTGACTGTAAAGTAAGCACCTGAATACTCTTGCGAGGTGTATTTACGATCCCCGCCACTGAATCCTTTGGAAGTATCGACGTCGGCATTGGAAAATTGGCGGAATAAGAGCCTTTGTTTTGTTGAGGTAAAGGCACCCAATAGACAGATTCTTTTTCAAACAAATCAGGAAACATCACTCTATAACTATCGCGCCTTAGATCTACAATGGGCAGGTAGATCGCGTCAACCGTCTTATCTCTGAGCAGCTTTGGCAACCCGGAAAATGAGGAGCTAATAAGTTCTACATCACCTTCTACAAGATTCCATTTATCCTTTAATGCCGCCTCCGCGAAAAGCCTTAGCGTACTTGGACGACTGACAACCCCAACACGCTTACCTTTCAACGACTCCGAGTCAGTAATCGAAGGGTCCAAAGTTAGCATGCCATAGCCCCACTTAAGCGTGTTGGCGACAAATTTCAAATCTTCACTTTTTTTAGAGTAAGAGTGCCACTTAGGACCCTTACCATTTTTCACAAGGCTAAAGTCCACTGAGGTGATATGCACTAAATCACCTTTTCTATCATCTAGCGGTTTTTCCAGGAGGGCCTCTAAGCGCTCAGGGAGATTACCCTCAACAGTAGTGGTTTCATATCCCTTACCTTTAAGCACTTTTGCAACAGCATCCTCTGGCTGGGTCCATTCAGAGTGAAACGTCACCTTCTTGTGCCTAGATATATTTTGAGGGGACAGTTTTTCAAAAAGTCGTATTTTATTTAGGTAAGCAAACTTAGTCGCGATATGACAGCCCATACAACTTTGTCTGGTAGCTTCTAGCTCTGAGTAAATCTTGTCATACTCTCCGCTATCGAACGCAGAAGCCATGTTATGAAACTGAGAATCCAAAAACATTGCATCCGCATATGGCTTAAACCTAGGTCTTGCCATAGAGCCATAAAGCATCAAACGTGCGATAGTTTGTAATTGGTGACGAGCATAGTGAATATTACGGTCTTCTACGGCTTGATACATTAGCTCAAACCTTTCACCAACTTCCCACATGGGGTAAGACATCCCCCCTAGGTAACTCTCCGCCCTTTTTAACGCAATTTTTGTACTCGGGGCCTCGGACATCCAGCGGCGATCAGACTTCCACTGATAAGGTGTTGGACCATTCGGGACTCGCCAAGGCTTTTCGATTTCACCACGCATGTCCCGTTGTTCAAAACCCTTCTCACCGCTATTTTCTTCTGACACTTGCGCAAGTGACAGCACTGGGACCAAAAAAATCCCTAAAAACCAACAACGCATTCTTTGCCTCATTCAGACTGATTAATATAGATACAGGGGGCCTGAGCCCCCAATAAATCAAAACTGATAATCTGCACTAACACCATAAGTTCTAGGTGGTCCATACAAAACTGGACCGCCAATATCACCCGGCGTACCAAACGGCATTGCATGGGTTATGTACTCATCATCAAGCGCATTTCGGACATATGCGGAGATTTTCAAATTCTCATCTGAACTTGTCCAACTGCTTGTTAAGTTGAGAAGTTTTGCATCTCCTCTATAACGAAACGGATCAGCTTCGTTAACTTCTTCCTGCCATGCACCACCTCGAAAGTTATACATCGCAATGAAGTTAAGGTATCCACCATCGCTTAAAGGAACGGAGTAATCTGCGGACAACATATAAGTTTTCTTTGGCGCTCCGGATGGCTCATTTCCAATTACGGAAGGATCCTCTGACTTGGTGATGGTATTCCTCATGAACGCGAAGTTCGCAGCGAGCTTTAGATTGTCAGTTGCAAGATAAGTCAACTCCCCTTCGACACCCTTATGCTCGGTCTCTCCGGTATTGTCTATGATTTGAGTAGCCAATCCGGGGTTAAAGACTTCCACCTGTCGATCGGAATAAACCATATAGAAAACAGATAGATTCGTTCTCATTCTGTTATCCAGCCAGTCACTCTTGAGACCTAGCTCATAACTATCAATGAACTCTTCATTAAATGGCGTACGTAAAGCCGTGGCTGTTTCAGCATCGGTATTAAACCCTCCCGGCTTATGCCCTCGGTTATAGCTGGCATATACAGACTTATCATCGTCGATGGTATAGGTATAACTCAAACCACCAGTGACAGCAGACCATGTTTCTGAAGCATCGACCAAACCACCCAGATCGTTATTGTTATAATTGATATCTTTTTTATCTCGACTATAGCGAAGGCCTGCTGTGACGTTATGCTTTTCAGTGAAGTCATATCCGTACTCAGCAAAAAACGCAAACGAATCGGTAGTTGTGTCGCCCGTACTTAACAGCACCGCAATCGGACCAGACCCGACGCCATTTATGTCAGTATGCAAACCACGCTCCTCATGACGATCGACTGACTCGGTCATGTAGTATGCGCCTAGCAACCAATTAAAATTATCCCCTCCAGACGACAAACGAAATTCTTGGGATTTTTGTACAGCGTCATCTGTCAGGTCATTGTGCAACAAATCATAAGTTTCGTTTCCACTACCAGCTTCGTACGTGGGCCAAAGAGATCCGGATTGATCCACCTCTGTCTTGCGATAGGCGCTAATAGACTTCAACTCCACATCTCCAAACGCCCAACTAAGCTCTCCAGAAAAAGCCGAAATCTTACGGTCCAGTCCCGTATCATCGACCAGATACGTTTCACGGATATCACCACTAATTGGTAAAGCGCCTGGGGTACTGAATGGACCAACTTTTGGTTGATATGCGTCTGGCCCCACATTAACTCGGGCGGCTACACCATCACGATCTGTTACCCGCTCAGCTCGCAGTAATAATTCTGCATCCTCATTTAAGTCAAAAAGTAGCTGACCTCTAACACTCAAATTAGACTCTGAATCCACATCATTGCCGGTTAGTAAATTGGTTGTATAGCCGTCCCGTGCAGATCGCGAAAACGCAACACGCCCCAACACTGAGTCGGACAGAGCGGAATTAAACATCCCTTCCACTTCCCACTGGCCATAATTTCCAAAACCTGCAGAAATGCGTCCTTCTGTTTCCTCATTCGGGCGATTGGTAATAACCTGAACGGCACCAGCTGCTGCGTTTTTCCCAAAAACCGTTCCCTGAGGCCCCCTAAGAACTTCTATTCGGTCAATATCATAGTACTTAACACTTTGACTGGTTAAGCGAGCGATATATACACCATCGACATAAAAAGCAACTGAAGAATCACCACTCAAAGACTCGCTGGATGATTGAACACCACGAATAGAAAACGCCGGTTGAGTCTTGTTTAATTGAACATTAGTGGCCCCAGGCGTGCTATCAAAAAGCGAGTCGGCATTAAATACACCTGCAGCTTTCAAGTCCGAGCCATTGAGAGCAGAGACAGAGATAGGAACATCTTGAATACTCTCGGCTCTCTTTCGAGCCGTTACAACCACTTCCTCTAACGAGGTGGCCTGTTGCGCTAAAACATTAGATGCACCTAAGGTGCAAAGAGCCGACGTAACGGCTGCGGCAAGGGGGACAAACTTAAATCGTTGGTAGTCGTTATTATGTAAACTCACGTTTTCAATCCTCATGGTTTGGCTATCGTTATTGGCATTATTAGTTCGCTATTCCTACAGAACTTAACTTAGACTACTCCTTCAGTGTGGTTATTACTTGCTCTACCACGCCACATCCTAGACCTTATGTGTCACTCAAAATCAAAAAAAGCCCCATGGTTATCCCATGGGGCAAACACAGGGATCGCGGGTCCCGTACCACAACCGCAAAAGGCTAACTGCCCTTTCGCTCCTTTAGAAGCCTCGCAATGTCTTGCTGCTCTTCACGGTTCAATGAGAACCGAGAAATAAGATAGGCAGCCAACATAAAAAATATAAAAGTATTGCCACAAAATATGCCCCGGATTGCCAACAAAGTGCCTTCGCTTTGCACCTCATTTGGTACAAACCCCGACGCACTGATTAGCGCCCCTGAAATCAAGGCAATCAAACCATGTCCAAATTTAGAGGAAAACTTCCAACTCGCAGAGTAGACATCAGCTTTCCTGACACCAGTTTTATATTCATCATAATCCACCGTATCGGTCAGAATAGACATACCAAGTGCATTGCCACAGCCAAAGCAAAACCCTGCTATAGCCAGCAATCCACCATAAAGATAGTAATCACCTTCACCGACAAAGAATATAAGACCTGTGGACACCCCTGTGATCGCTATAGCCCAGGACCAAACCCGACTTTTACCGAATTTTGCAGACAGAGAAACCCAAAACGGTATGCCAACTAGACCACTTGCAATGTAAATGGTTAGGAACAATGCAATAAGGTCCTGTCGCCCAACAACATAATGGGTAAAATATGAAGACAATAACCCTATAGTCCCGAATCCCATCGTATCTACGAACCAAACAAACAATACCAAACGTGCATGTGGGTTTTTAAACACATCTTTAAAGGCGGAGAAGTTTTTTCTTGGCTCAACTTGACTACCACTAAGGCTCGCCTGCCCCTCTCGCTGAAAGACAACTGGTATCATCATGATAACGACAGCCAGAGGAATCAGCCCCAAGGTAACAACTTCTGTAGCTGCTCGCTGATCCTCTGCGGAACTTAGAACCTTGATTGCAAACAAAGAGCACAGAATTCCACAGACCCAACCAATTTGACGCATGCCAAAGATACGGCTCCGCTCATCATACGAACGACTCAAGCCCTGCCCCAAGGCTACATGAGGGATATCATAGGCCGTATCAGATGTGTAATAGGCAATCAAAAGAACTGCCACCCAGATCACCAATGCCTGGCTGGACAAAAACAATGGCGGATTCCAAAGTAGATAGAACGTCAAAGCAAGCGCCGGGATTGAACCAAGCATCCACACTCGACATCGCCCCATGCGCGCCTTAGTTCGATAACACATCAAGCCAACAGCTGGATCGGAGATGGCATCCCATATACGAGACGCACCAAAGATCAACCCCATTACAGCTGGCGCAATCAACAGGACATCCGTAGCGAACTTCATAAAATACAGCTGCACCATAAAATGCAGACACGCCAGCCCAAAAATGGGAGGGCCGTATGTTAACGCTGTCTTCAGCGGTAATGGCTCATCAGCCTCTAAAGCCTGACCACGTTGCGCACTATTCATTGATAACCTCATTTCTCAAGACGCCAAGCTCACTGATCGACACTTCCACAACATCGCCGGCGGCCATAAACACTTGAGGATCTCTTTTATGACCAACACCACCTGGGGTTCCACTGCTAATTGCATCACCCGGCTTCAGCTCAGTGAAGCGCGAAAGGTAGCTAATCAGAAACGGGAAGCTAAAATATACCGACCCAGTAGAACTTGACTGCATTAGCTCACCATTGAGGCGCGTTTCTAGATGCAAGGAAGCCGGATCTCCGACCTCGTCCGCCGTCACGATATAAGGCCCAACAGATGACGAGTTATCGAAGTTCTTACCCTGCAGAACACCATCTCTTTTTTGCCAGTCCCTAATGGAACCATCGTTTAAAATTGTATATCCAGCAACATGCGACAACGCATCACCTTCGTCTATACACTTGCCGGGCTTACCAATCACCGCAACCAGCTCGCCCTCAAAATCAAAGGAGTCTGATATCGATGGTTTAACGATAGGTTGCTCAGCCCCCACAAGGGATGCTTCACCCTTCATAAAGAAATAGGGATACTCATCCTTAGGATGATTAACCTCCTCCGCATGAGAGACGTAATTCCAGCCTAAAGCAAAAAGGCGTCCCCGCCCCCCAGGGAGGGAGGGCAGGATGACAACATCATCAACAGAACAAGTCGCTTTTTTCGACTCCAAAATTGCACTGCCCCGCACAAGACAGTCCTGCAGCAATGCCTCGAAGGAGCTGTACAACTTGGACAACTCAAAGACCACTGAACCACTCAAAACACCAAATGATTCATGATCGTTTCTCAAAAACCTGACCAGCTTCATCTACACACCTTAAATTTTCACCAATTCGCGCTGAGGAACACCAGATCGAAAACGACCTACAAATTCTTCAGGGTCAACCTCGATACCCGAAGGGTCAGCCTTAAAGGCATCAGACTGAAGATAAGCAACAAACTCCTCTTTGTCGTCGAAATTAGGAGCTGTAAACTCCACCACATTCATATCAGGATCAAGATAATAAAAGCTCGTACTCTGCCCATGATTGGAAACTCGATGCGGATGGATCCCTAAATCTCTAAGATGCTCATAGCGATCAAACAGTTCAGGCAAAGTCGCCTGCCCATAACGCACATGGTTAACGCCCGGATCATTAGTCGGCTTCGCTGCTAAATCAGGAATATCAAAAATGGCAAATATCTGCCCAAATGGAAACTCATCATCGAACAACATAAAACACGCTCGAACTTCTGCTGCCCTAACCTGACGATTGCCATCACCGTAGCGAGTCACAACAGTTCCCTCTTTGGGAACATTCTCTAGGAACCATTCACCATCCATCACTTTTTGGTACCAGTCTTTCAACTCCTCATACCTTGAAGTCTGCAAGACCAATTCTGTCAACCTGGGTTTTGGAATACTCATACTACTCTCCATTAATTTCAGATATTTTTGAGCCTAAAATTCATCGCACTTCAAACCACAAAAATTGTTTTCTCTGTTTTGTGTATTCTTTCGAGACGACCAGAGTCTCCACAAATGTAATTATCAGACATGCCGACCATCACATTTCCATTGACAGAAAACGGATGGCAAGCCAGATTCATACCTACCGACAGCCCCATAGTTTCTCCAGCAATAAAATGGGGCCGCTCCACCATGCTGTAGCCTTGACCATGAAGAAAAAATCGTCGCTGCGGCTCTCGACCATTCAAAACCAGATGCTGACTAAATTCTTCGCACGCTTCTAGCACATCACTCTTCAAGTCCAACTGATCAATAAAGCTATCCCTAGCCTGGTTAAAAAAGATCAGCTCATCCACCATCTCGGGAGCGACATCCCCCAACACAAATTGACGCCCCAACTCAGCAAAGTAGCCTTCAGGGCCATTCATCTCGATAAGCACGAATACATGATCGCCAGATGACAACTTTCGAGTCATCACGCTGCGATGCTCTTTTAAGACCATCCTTTCATCAGCCGCACCGGACCCGACAAGAACATGACCAGATGTTGACCCAAGACGCTCCATCAGGTTTGTCGCCGTCAAAGCGATCTCAAACTCATAGACTCCCGAACAAATCATAGACCCTAGTTCTGCCATAACTTCATCCTGAATACGAGCTGCACGACGAGTAGCCTCCAACTCCTCCGGAGACTTCACACTCATAAGGACTTCAAACATGGAGGTCATATCAAAGTGGTCATGCCATGGACCCTGAACGTCTACGTTACTCAACTTCCACATAAGCTCCCCGGAGCCAATAACACCAAGATTGCTCGCACCTACGGACTTAACTGTCTCTGCAACAGACTCCAGTAAACATTTCTCTGAAAAGCTCACACCAGGCCGATAAGGCTCGGTTACTAACAACTCGACGCCCCGGTGTACGCCACTGACTGAAAAATCCAAAGGGCGACGGCCGCCCGCCATACCAGTCCTTACAACTCGCATAGCGCCATGGAGAGAAAACACGACAACATCCGCAATACCATTCTTAGGTGGAACCCCGGTAACATAGCGAACATAACCACCGTACTGCTCAGTACTTGCCGAAATAATAAGAGTGTCTACATCCACTGCGATCATTAGCTTTCGCAACGCACTCCACCTCCTCTCGAGCTCAGCAATCGACACACTCGCAAGCTGCCACTCTTCAGGAACAAATCTTTCCACAAATCCTCCTAGAACAAGTTCAGAAACACACTATAGCTCCCAGCGACCAGTAGGTATTGACTACCGCTGACGCTCCATTAGCCAAGAGTGACAACACTAAACCACGCACTGTCGCGATAAGATAAGTCCGCGACAGTAGACAACAATCGACTTATGTGACAAAACAGTAAAATCTAAAATCGAAAATCTCACCCTACGGAAAACCCAATGTTTGAAAAAATTCACATTTACCGCCCTTTTATCCCAGAAATCATTCCCCACCTAGACAACGCCCTAAAAGGAAAGGAAGTCATCTACTGGCACACACCAAAAGAGTTCGAAGAAGGTCTAGACGAAAGCGTAGAAATTCTTTTCTGCCATCGTCCGCCCCGCAATCTTTGGCACAAAGCTCCCAATTTAAAACTCATTCATGTTTTCACAACCGGCGTTGACGCCATACTTCCTGCAAGCGACCTTCCCGAAAACGTGATTATCGCCAACAATCAAGGCCTCACCATCCCCCAAATGCCAGAGTTTGCGATCGCCATGGTGATGGCACATATGAAAGGCATACCAAAACTTATCGATCAACAAAAACGCAACGAGTTTCTTCCGTTTTCACACAGAGTCATTTCCGGAAAAACATTGGCAATAATCGGCTTAGGCGTTATCGGCTCAGAGATTGCCGTTAGAGCCAAAGCGCTTGGAATGAGAGTCATAGGCACTAAACGTCAAGTTGCCGACATTAGCGGTGTTGACAAAGTCTATCCAAGCAGCGACCTCTTTGAGGTCCTTAGTCAGGCAGATGCAACCATTGTCATCACACCTCTAACCCCAGAAACCGAGAATATGTTTAACTCTGAAGCATTCTCAAAAATGAAAACAGGCAGTATTTTTATCGATATATCCCGAGGAGGCGTCACCGCCCCAGAAGCCCTAATGGAAGCGCTTAACAGCGGGCATGTTGCCGGCGCCTCACTCGATGTTTTTCGACCGGAGCCACTCCCAAAAGAAAGTCCACTATGGAACACTAAAGGGTTAATCATTAGTCCGCACATGGCGGGGCTCGCTCACGAAAATGTAACCCAAGTTGCCTACTGGATGGCTGACAATGTCGATCGACTCGAAAGAGGCCTTCCTCTAGAAAGGGTCGTCCCCATCAACAAGGGCTACTGAAATTGAGCTGGCAAAAGCCAGCTCGCAACTACCTAAGGGCGGTAAGTATCGCCCGGCTCTAAAACAACCAACTTCGACTTAGTTTTACCCAAGGCAGCTTTGAACTGCTTCGGTGTACCAGCCAAAATAGGAAACGTACCGTAGTGCATCGGGATCACAACCTTTGGCTTCAACAAAGCATTCACGGCATACGCGGCGTGCTTAGGGTCCATTGTGAAATGACCCCCGATCGGTAATAGCGCCAAATCCGGGCTGTAATATCCACCAATAAACACCATATCAGCGAAAACGCCGGTATCCCCTGCATGGTAAATCTTATAGCCATCTTCCAACTCGATAATATACCCTGCCGGCTCACCACCAGGGTGATTCTCAACAACTCCGTTGTGAGGGTGCTCGAAGCTAGAGCTATGCTCAGCTCGCACCATAGTAATTTTAATACCAGCACCAATCGGCTCAAGAGTTGCTCCCTTGTTAAACCGAATTAGCTTACCCTCTGGAACAATCTTCAATGTCTCCAAAGTTGTACCCAAATCCGCATTAAGCGCAATCTTTGCGCCGGTCATACGAGATATTTCCAGTGTGTCACCAAAGTGATCTTTATGCCCATGGGTTACCAAAATAAGATCAACTTTCCCCAACCCCTTTAAATCCCTGACATCTTTAGGCGCCTTGGGGTTATGTGTAATAAAAGGGTCAATCAGAATGACTTTCCCTGAGTTTGTTTTAATTTGATACCCTGCCTGACCTAGCCAGCGCAATTCAGCAGCACCGACCACCACGGAAGACACCGAACACAAAACCAAACAAAATGCAGAAAAACATTTCTTAAACATCGTTTTACTCCTATTTCGATTGACGCAAATCACTAACAGTAGGCTTATCGCCGCTTAATGAAATCTTCATGAGATCGTGACCCACCATGAGCGGACCCGAGTAGGTTTCGCGCGCCTGGTCAACCAGCTCCTGCTCTGATATATCAATGGCAATAATATGATTAAACACGCCAAGGCTTGGCTTTACTCTTGAAAACACTCGACCAACATCTACAGGCAAAGTATGATGATCTAGAATTGTCTGAAAGGAAGGACGCTTTTTGAGGTATGCGTCGGAGACCTGGGAAACCTCGTGAATAACAACATCACACCCACGAGAGTGCTTTATCAAGTTTTCAGAATATCGCGTATCACCGGAAAAAACAGCGCACTTACCACCATACTCAAACTTATAACCAAACGCTGGTTTAATATCGGCGTGATCAACCAAAAAAGCAGTGATCTTCAACCCGCCATCAGAGACCAGCACCCTATCACTACTATATTCGGTGACATTTACTTCCAATCCAGTTGTTGCATACTTAGTATCGACTTCAGATCGGTAGTAAACGTCCTTGTCATAAGCTGAGCGAAGCCCCTGCATTAAGCCTTTCGTTCCCGGAGGCCCATATATATCAAAAACAGAGTTGCGCCCATACAACCACCCTGTCATATAAACATCAGATAAACCCATCAAATGATCAGAATGAAGATGCGTAAGAAAAACACCATCCAAAGATGGTAACAACTGCCTAGGGTTACCCACTTGGCTCATTCGAATGGCGGCGCCTCGACCTGCGTCCACCAGAAATGTTTTCCCTGCGACCTTAACTAAATTGCTCGAGCTAAATCGATCCACATGAATCCCAGGGGAACCACTCCCTAGTAAAATAACTTCAAAACCCTTATCGGGATCTTTGGCAGCGTTTACCTGGGTAAAAAACATAGCGAGTAATGCAAACACGCCTAGCGACTTCTTCATACTTTCTCCTTTAGGATTTGTTCGTCATAAAGACTGGACGGGCTATAAGCGCCCCAGCCAGAGGAAAAGCTGCCATTAAAATATGGATCAACTCAGCCCTCCAATGAGGCGCACCAAGCTCAGGTAAAAAAGGCGTTCCGATCCAAAACGGCGCGTAGTGGCCAACGAGCAAGATCATCACTACAACCCATGTCGTAGGAGTTCTTGACGGAGGGCCCGCAAAGTAAATATACAAAACCGAAACCATAACTGCGACGCCGCCAATAGATTCGTGAAGTGCGTGTCGCCAAGTATCATTGACTACTGCACCTGATGTCGCCATTAGCAAATAGGCCTCATCGCCAACACGACTGAAAGTCCTACTCAGGTCAGCCAAGCCAATCAGAAATCCTAACATCGTCATGATTCGCCCAATGTTCAATTTCAAAGCGTTTTGCTGTAACATATTTATTATCGTTAGAGATTCACCAAACTACTCTAAACTCAACAAGGTAAAAAAAAGGAAAAAAAAACAGGAAAAGAAGGAGTTTTTTCAAAACAGAGAATACTGTTTGGTTATAAGCAAAGATGAAGATATAACATGAAGATACTACTAGTTGAGGACAACACCAATCTAGCAGGCTCTATTATTGACTGGATGTCAATGAATTCTGTAACTATGGATTACGCTTTTGACGGCCAATCAGCAATAAACCTAGCATCCCACAACAATTACGACTTAATTATATTGGACATCAATCTACCAGACCTAGATGGATTCGATGTTTGCAAATCCCTACGTCAACAGCACAACCGAACACCAATTATCTTTTTAACAGCCCGGGATTCGATCGAAGACATAGAGATGGGGTTCGAGTCCGGTGCCCACGACTACCTAATAAAACCATTTCAGATCCGGGAACTTTATGCTCGAGCCAAATCCCTTGCAAAAAGATATGAAAATCAATTATCGACCATAAACATTGGGGATCTTTCAGTTGATTTCGTTGAAGAAACTGCGACCCGGAAAGGCACGCCATTAAAGCTTAATAACCACTGCTGGAAACTTCTCTCCTTACTAGCCAAAAAGCATCCGCAGATCGTAAGCAAGTCAGAACTTGAAGCCGAATTATGGGGTGAATCTCCCCCTCAAACCGATTCACTAAAAACTACGATTTATCAGCTCCGAAAAGTGGTCGACAAACCTTTTGACCACCCGGTAATAAAGACTGTTCCAAGAAGAGGCCTATCGATTGAGACATAATTCAAGCCCGACTCAAAGTCTTCGATTTCTGGTTTCTGCCACCATTCTCGGAGTCTGCACAATTCAGATCATAGTGTATTCGATACTGGCCGTGATCTTCTTCCATAAATCAGAAGACGAAGCTTTCCGAAGCATCTTACAGGCCGCCTCAAACGAAATTTTGGCCAACAACACCATTGACACTCACTATCAAGATTCATATGGCGGATTAGTCGGAGTATATAAAGACCCTTCCAACCTACCCACAGACCTAAGAGAGCACTCAGAGTTCGATGAGCGATCAAAAGATATAAAAGAGTATCGAACGTCAGGAAACAACTATTTTGTATCAACAATAGAACACAAGGGAACACTTTATACCCTCGTCTTCACTCAGGGTAAGAATAGCTACCTTGAAGATAGAATAGGAGACGTTCTAGCGATATCCGCTGGAATAACGATATTCATAACACTGATTTTTTGTGCAAAATTAGTCGATAGAATTCTCCAGCCAGCCTATAAGCTTAATCAGTACTCTAAGCAAATTTTCTTCGACGAAAGCCCAAGAATTAAGCTCGATGAATTCCCTAAAGATGAGCTAGGCGAGGTAGCTGCCACACTAACAAGCATCGCCCAAGAAGTAAAAAAACTTCAAGAAAAGGAACGTTTTTTTTTACAGAGTGCAAGCCATGAGCTGAGAACCCCTATTAGTGTCATTGGTGCATCTCTGGATTTAGCAGAGCTATCTATAGAGGAGTCAAATCTAGATAAAATTGAAGACTCTATTTCTAGGATACGCCATGCATATCACGACATGAACGCCCTTATATCAACACTTCTATGGATGCAAAGGCATGAAAACTACCAAGAACCTAAAGTCACATACAGTATCTTTACACTTGCAGAGCAGGCAATTAAAGACAATGAATACCTACGAGCTGACAAAGAGTTAAACATTGAACTCTCGGGCCCTAAAGCACTCCGCCACAAGATTCCAATAAGTCAAACGCGTATGGTACTAAACAACCTCATCCGAAATGCGATTACGAATACTCGCAAAGGAACGATCAACATTGAAGTACTAGAGCAAGGTTTTCGCATCTCTGACACAGGCTGTGGTTATAAGCCTAAGTCAGAGTCACCAAGCCCCGGACTAGGCTTGCGCCTAATTGAACGAATTATTTATTCACTCGGGTGGGTAATGGACGTTCACTCTGAGCACCTAAAGGGAACGCGCGTAACCGTTAGCTGGCCTCACCCTACCTCACATGACATCTAATTTGTGTTTCCAATATTCCCAGGCACGGTCGCGAGAGTCAGGTGCGAAAAGTATTTTTCTGAGTTTCGATATTTCTGTCTCAGACAGTGACTTCACTTTCCCTAACGCTAGCGATTGACTCAACATCAATGCATTTCGTTGTAAGTAAATCGAAGTCATAACAACTTCTCTAATACCCGCACCGACAACGGTGCAACCATGCCCCCGAAGGAGAGCAACGGTAGCATCCCCCATACTTTTGGCGAAATCCCGCCCTTTCTCTGCGCTATTCACAAACGGCAAGTAGTCTTTAGGATCCCACGTTGGTATTTTGCTCCCTATCGTGGCAGCAACCAAGACAACAGGCCTCATGGGCGTATTGGTAACCGTATATGGAATGATAGCGTCAGAGTGGTGATGACAAACGGCCATTACGTCAGGCCGACTTTGATATAGCTCAGAATGAATATATCGCTCACGAAAACTCACCCTTTCACTCTGGTGTAGAGGCTCACCCAGTTTGTCGTATACAGCCAAATCGTCCAAAGTGACAAGTTCAGGGCTTTTGGAATAGGACATGATGAAAGCCCCTGGCCCACTTGGAACCCTAAAACTTATGTGGCCAAACGCATCAAACACACCCTGGTTAGAAAGAATTTTGTTTGCAATAATTAATTCTGACTTTAACCCATCGATTAACGAAGTATCTGAATAGGCTATTGGTGATCGAATGAACGCCAAACTACCCACCCCCATTAAGAATTTTCTTCTATCCATACGTTTTTCTCCAAAGCTACTCGCTATCAACCTTCTTTTTAGAACCCAACACCTAAACGTACCGGGTCTTCCACTAGCCGTTTAAATGTGGCGAGAAAGCGAGCCGCATCAGCACCATTAATGACACGATGATCTATCCCCATGGAAACGGGCATACGAAGCCGCGGAACAAAAGCATCTCCACTCCATTGAGGCTCCATAGAGCCAGCTGCAACACCCAAGATAGCGACCTCAGGCCAATTCACCATTGGCTTGATACCACTTACTCCTAAGCCCCCCAGATTCGATAGAGTTATTCCAGATCCTTGCATATCAGACAAGGCTAGCTTTCCATTAACCGCCTTCTCGCTCAGAAGGCTTATATCAGCGGCTATCTCAAGAACATTTTTTTGGTCGGCCGATTTAATTACCGGTACCACTAACCCTCGAGGCGTATCAACTGCGATCCCAATATTGATATAATCACGATAAATCAGTTCTCCAGCTTCCTCGTCATAACATGCGTTAAATAATGGAAACTCTCTTATTGTTTGCGCCATTGCCTTACAAAGAAACGCCGTAATTGTCAGCGGACATCCTCGTTGTAGTGCATCAGCTTTCAAACGCTTCCTGTGGCGCTCCAACTCCGTAATATCTAACTTTTGATCAGCCCAAGCATGAGGTACCTGACTCCAACTGCGATCCATATTTGCCGATGTAGCCTGGGCAATCTTCGATAAGCCAACTCTATGAGTCGGACCAAATTGAGACACATCCGGTAGAGCAATGGATTTAGCAATTGATTTAGCCTCTGACTGCACTTCCGCCGTTGAGCTATTTCTCACATAGGACTTTACATCAGCTACGGTTATTCGCCCGCGGCTTCCTGTCCCACTCACCGAACCCAAATCAACACCCAATTCGCGGGCAAACCTCCTCGTAGAAGGACCTGCCTTGACGCCTACTAGAGAGGAAACTTCAGTCTTTAGAAAAGAGCTGCTACTCGCAGACGGTTTAACTTCTGCTTTCGTGACTCTTTCAACATCTGGCGATTTCGGCATCGTCTCCTTAACTTTAGAGGCACTGCTGCTAGTATTTTCAACTTCTATACAAACATAAGGAGTACCACTTCTAGCCTCGTCCCCCGACGACAACAATAGCTCGATGACTCGACCAGTATGCTCTGAGGGGACCTCAACGACCACCTTATCTGTTTCAACTTCCAGGATGACATCACCTTCACAAACGTGACTACCTGGCGATACGTGAATGCCCCCCACAATCCCTTTCACATCACCATCACCGAGAGAAGGCAATACACATTCGAGACTTACATGTTGAGCTCCAGCTCCTTCACTTTCTTCTACTGCAGTATTTTCTTCTTGGAAAACCTCTTCTGTCTCGACTTTCTCAGAGCTTGGCTCTGCACCATCTTCAGAATTATCAGATGTTGTGATTTCGAGCATATCTTGGCCCGCCTGAACATTATCTCCACTATTAAGCAGTAATGCTTTGATAACACCAGAACTACCACAGGGCACCTCAACAACTACTTTGTCAGTTTCAACCTCAAACGCAATTGTATCTTCATCAACTAAATCCCCAACTGAAACAAAAATGCTGCCAACTACACCCGAAACATCTCCATCACCTAGAGTCGGGATTTGAATTATATTACTCATATCCTTTCTCCCTAGCGCACCATCGGATCAATCTTATCGGCATCGACATTTAAGTCACCAGACTGCTCCAGCAGTACCTCTGAGGAAATAGCTCCACTTCTATGCATAAGAGAAAGCGCAGCATGTACAACATAGTCAGAACTAACCTCAAAAAAATCTCGAAGAGATTCTCTCGACTCACTCAAACCAAATCCGTCAGTGCCTAAAACAGCATAGTGCTTTGGCATCCAGCGACTTATGCTTTCTGCAAGCGACTCCATATAGTCTGTTACAGAGACGCACACACCGCTCTCTCCTTCCATCAGCGCCTCTAAGTGGCAAATCTTTTTCTCTGATGTAGGGTGAAGTCGATTGAAACGCTCTGCGGCCTGCCCCTCTCTATACAATTCAATAAAGCTTGTCACACTCCATATGGTGACGGTATACCCTAGCGTTTCAAGCTTATCTCTTGCATTCAAGGCTTGCTGCATGATCGACCCGCTGGACAACAAATTCACATCCGATGACTGCTTCGAAGTTCGATAGTATTGATACATCCCCTTCACAATCCCATCATCGATCCCATCTCCATCAGGCCGCTCTGGCATCTCATAATTTTCGTTATACAGAGTCAAATAGTAAAAGACGTTTTTCTCGTCCTCATACATTTCTTTGATGCCATGTTTAACAATGACTTCCACTTCGTATGCAAAAGCTGGATCATAACTTCGCAAGTTAGGGAAGGCAGAGGCCATCACCGGCGAATGACCATCTTGGTGCTGGATCCCCTCGCCATTCAGAGTTGTCCTCCCTGCGGTCCCCCCCAGCAGAAAACCTCGACAAAGCATATCAGCGCAATGCCACATCATATCCGCGATGCGTTGTGGGCCAAAAATGGAATAGAAGATATAAAAAGGTATTGTTGGAATACCATGTACAGCGTAAGCTGTTCCAGCAGCAAGAAAGGAACCCATAGCCCCAACTTCACAGATTCCTTCCTGTAAAAGCTGTCCATTTTCCACCTCTCTATAAGGCGTCAGTGATTTAGCATCGACAGGGGTATACTTTTGCCCATCTACTGAATAAATACCTGCGGACTTGAACAGGCCTTCCATACCAAAGGTACGCGCTTCGTCAGGTACAATAGGTACGATGAGCTCGCCTACACTCTTATCTTTCATCAGCTTTGCGATGGTCCTAACCATTGCCGTTGTAGTAGACATGGCTCGACCATTAGTACCCGCAGCGAACTGATTGAAAGCATCTATGGATTGCACATCAAGCTTTTCACAATTGACAGATCGATTTGGCATAAAGCCGCCCAAAGCCTCACGCCTCATTTGCACATATTTGACTTCCGGACTGTCGCTACTCGGCCGGTAAAAATCAGCACGAGCAACAGCCTCCGCATCCAATGGAATACTATATGCACGAGCCAAAAATTGGCGATCATCCTCATTGAGCACTTTCTTTTGATGCGCAGTATTACTCCCTTGAGCAATGTAGCCCATCCCATCCCCTTTGATGGTTTTAACAATGATCACTGTTGGGCCGCCTTGATACTCAGAAGCAGCCTTGTATGCAGAATACATCTTCTTGTGGTCATGTCCGCCACGGATCAGCAAATCGAACTCTTCATCTGAGACACCCTTAAACATATCTTGAAGATTAGGATCACCAGCGATCCACTCTGCTTTTCGCTCCGCCACATCCAAAGTAGACAAACGCTGGTATTCACCATCCAAACAGCTAGCCATACGACGCTGCAAGGCCCCTGAATAATCCACTTTCAGAAACCGATCCCACTCAGCTCCCCAAATAACTTTAATAATATTCCAACCAGCCCCACGATAACTGCGCTCAAACTCCTGGATAACCTTACCATTACCCCTTACCGGTCCATCCAATCGCTGTAAGTTACAGTTCACCACAAAGACCAAATTATCCAATCGTTCGCGCACAGGTGTGTTAATCATCCCCAAGACCTCGGGCTCATCGGACTCTCCATCACCAATAAAACACCAAACTTTACCCCCGTTTTTTGGTTTTAACCCACGCGCCTCTAGGTACTTAACGAAGCGAGCTTGGTAAATAGCTGTTGGAACACCCAAACCCATTGAGCCGTTAGGAACTTCCCAGAAGTCCGGTATAGACCTTGGATGAGAATACGAACATAAACCCCCAGGTAATAATTCGCGCCGATAAGCCAACAGACGCTCATCATCAAACCTTCCCTCCAAGTGAGCTCGTGCATAGGTACCAGGAGCCGTAGTCCCCTGTAGCAAAACCATATCGCCGCCATATTCTGAAGTACGAGAACGAAAGATATGGTGAAACCCAACCTCCATCATGGTTGCAGCTGAGGCATAACTCGCAATATGCCCACCAGCGGCTTTGCCACTATCGGCCCCTTTGACAACCATCGCCATTGCATTCCACTTAAGTATGTTCTCAATGCGCTTTTCCAGAGCAATATCCCCGGGATAAGGCAAATCACGTTGCGGCGGTATGGTATTTTGATAAGGGGTATTGAGTGCATACTGACTGGAAACATTGGAAGCATCCAGAGTTGGCCACACTTTAGCCAAGACGCCTTGCACGCCCTCCACTCCAAACTCTTCTATAATATAACGCAAAGAGTCTTCCCACTCTTGTGCATTAGATTGGACATCGTCCAGGAACTGCTGTGAATCGCTCATCGGCCACCTTCTCAACTTATCGTTCAATCACCAGCAAAACTGGGTATTGCTCACGAACAAAAGAGAAATGGTATCCGATGATGACAATTATCTATCGGCGCTAGACGACAGTAGCTTGACCACTGCTGACAACCGGACCGCTAACTCAAGCGATCTTGCCGATATTCCCTCCGAAATTCACCAGGCGGCTGCCCCATCCAACGCTTGAATGCACGATCAAAGGTACTCGCCTCAGTAAACCCAAGAAGATGAGCGATTTCAGTCACCGAAACATCAGTAGCCCGCAGGTATGAAACTGCGAGCCGCCGCCGGACCCCATCCAGAATCACATGAAATGAAGTACCAGCATTTGCCAAACGACGCTGCAATGTTCGCACACTCACATGTAAGTAATCAGCCGCCGCATTAACATCAGCCTCGCCCAGTTCTAAATTCTGCTCAATAAAACGACGCAAAGTCCGAACAAGCTCATGCTCCAACAATTCATCCATCTGCTGACGAGCCAACTGCTCATGAACAACGCTCAACTGGAAATTTGCATGCTCAGAAGGTAAGTCCATTGAGCTCGCTGGAATGCGAATTCGATTACCCGCCTGGGAAAACTTCACATCACAGCCAAACAATCTTCGATATTCGTCCCCACCACCTCGACACGAATGAGAAAAGCTAACATGCTGAGGCAGCAACTCCCCATCGACAACCCAATTGAATAACTTGAAAAATATTAAAACCTTACACTCGACCTGGTGAGGAGTATCTTCTCTCGATACATCCCAGTAGATGTCGACATAATTTCCCACTTCCTGCACCCGAACTTGCAAAGCAGTCCAATGCAACTCCTGATAGCTTATAAATCTGCGCAAGCCCTCACCAAAAGTCTCGCAGCTGAGCAATAGATAACAGACCACACCAAACGCCTTTGGCTCAACAGTTTCAGCGACACGCAGACCAACTAAATCATCATCAACAACACTTGATAGTTTTTCCCAAAACCTAACAGTTTGGCCATGATCAATAATCCCCCCCTCTGTGAGAATATCTTCAGGAGAAACACCTACAGACTCATACAAGCTACGCCAATCAATCCCTAATGTCTCAAAACCACGAACCAACATTCGAATATATGAAGTTTCCGTCCTTTGATTCAACCCAACAACATCGTTTGACATAACAGCACACAAATATCAGTAATCGTTACAAGAATCCTACCACAAAATAATTACTTACCCCACACATCAACCAAAGCCGTCACCTTAGGCCAACAAGCTGTCAGACAAACACCATTGATCTAGCGGCCTTTTTGCTACATTTGCGTCCTTGGCACCAGCAAGATGCTCCGTGACCAAGAAACCTAATCACTCGAGAGGAAAAAATACAGTGAGCAATGACCAAACTACCATTGATAAGTGGGAATGCGCTCAAGTCGCTATCAAATTCATGAGGCATTTAGACAACTCTGAGTACCAAGAAATGGCATCAATGATGGCTCCAGACGGAAACTGGATTCGTCGTGATGGGAATGTCATCAAAGGCCCTGACGGCCTTTTGAATGTGATGGGCAATCGACCAACAAATATCTTTGTAAGACACTTAATCACAAATACGGAAGTTCAACTATTATCAGAAACTGAAGCACACTGTGAATCTTATGTATGTGTTTACAGACATGACTTTGATGAGAACTTTGAAAACGTAGCACCTCTAGGTGATATAGAACTCATTGCGACATACCACGACAAACTGGTGAAAATAGACAATGAATGGAAAATTCAAGAAAAATACTTAGGCCCTTCCATTTTTGAACGTCCCAAAGTCTAACTACCAACAAAAAATAAAAGAATATGACCGAATACAAACCGACCTACACGATAAAAGTACATCATGCACTTTCTGATTTCATCGAAAATGAAGTCATCCCCAAAAGTGAAATCGATAGTGACAGATTTTGGGCCGGCTTGTCTTCGCTCATAGAAACACATACCAAGCATATAGTACGATGCCTAGACACAAGAAAACGACATGAAATCTCGATGCGAGACCTGTTTCGTCAACGCCCGCTACCGACTCCGCAAGCTCAACTGGATTACTTTAGTCGTTCTGGGTTCTATGAATCGGAGGTAGATGACTTTTCTATCACACCTCAGCATGTAGACCCTGAGTTCACTATACCGGCCCCACAACTCGTCGTCCCACTCATTAACGCAAGGTTTGCACTAAATGCTGCAAATGGTCGTTGGCAAAGCCTTAAGAACATTTTGGCAAACAGCGATATTATTAATAACCCCAGCACAAACGGCTCACCCGAAACGACAAATGAAAAGATATATTCATTCATAACTACTCATCTAGACAAAATTGCCCCACTTAAGGGGTTCAAGTCACATCGTGACGTTAAAGAGTACCAAATCATAGACCAGCAGCTTATTGCTGTAGACAAATCCGGGGAGCGTACTAAGCTCTGCGAACACACTCTGTTCACAGGCTTCGATGGGTCGCCAGGGTCTCCCTCCAAGATCGTTCTAGAGAAAAACAAACTCAAGCTGATCATCGAGCTGCAAGAATCCAGTGAGATGCTTATCAACGATGTTCTAGTCGAGTCAGCAACTACTGTCATTATGGACTGTGAAGATTCGGTGGCCGCGGTCGACAGCGAAGATAAGGTTAAAATCTATAGGAACTGGCTCGGTTTAATGAATGGCACACTGCAAGAAACTGTCAAGAGAAATGGCTCCGAGCACACTCGAAAACTCGTACCAGATATTAGCATCAAAGATCCAAGCAACCTGCCAATTACCCTAAAAGCCAGAAGCCTAATGTTGCTGCGCACAACCGGCTTACACATGACAAGCCCAGCTATACTAAACAGTAAGGGACAGGAAGTTTGCGAACTTCTGATCGATGCCTACATCGCAACATGTATATCTCGAACCAACGAAACCACAATAACCACATTCAAGAATTCTGAAAATTGTGCGACTTACCTCGTATGCCCGAAGCTTCACGGCTCCATAGAAGCCCAAATATGCAATGATATTTATACCGACATCGAACGATATTTAGGACTACCTCATCTAAGCATCAAAGTGGGAATGATGGATGAAGAAAAACGAACCAGCCTGAATCTCAAGAATTGTATTTACAGCTTCAAAGATCGAATTGTATTTATCAACACAGGGTTCCTAGACCGAACCGGAGACGAGATCCACACTACAAGTCATGCTGGGCCAGTAGTTCTCAAATCACAAATGAAAAGTTCTACGTGGCTTAAAACCTATGAAGAGCGAAATGTCCACACCGCTCTTCGTTGTGGTTTTTTAGGTACAGCTCAAATTGGCAAAGGAATGTGGGCCCAACCCGATGCGCTAAGATCACTATGGGAGGAAAAGTGGGAACAAATTGAATCGGGAGCCAGCACCGCCTGGGTTCCCTCTCCCAAAGCTGCAGCAATACACGCCCTGCACTACCACCTTTACGACGCGATTGAACATCAAATCGCCCATTTAAAACGAAGCCCTTCATCTGCCCAGAACCTCTGTCACCTGCCACTCGCAAACCCCGACACTCTTACCAAGGACGAAATAAACTTTGAACTCAGGAATAACTTACAAGGAATCTTGGGCTATGTTGTCAGATGGGTACACCACGGTCTAGGTTGCTCCAAAGTGCCCGACCTAATGGGTATTGAGCTGATGGAAGATAAAGCAACGTTACGAATTTCATGCCAACATATCGCCAACTGGTCACTCCACAAGGTCATTAGTGAAGCACAAATACTAGAAGAGTTCGACCATATGGCCAAATTAGTAGACGAACAAAACCAACACACACCGGGCTATATTCCCTTAACAAGTGATGGAAAGGCTTCACTTGCTTATAAAGCGGCCTGGGCTCTAATAAAAGAAGCTTCTACCACCACCAATGGCTACACAGAAGAAGTTCTCCACAAATTCAGAAAGAGAGCGAAGAGCCAAGACTGAAAAGATTTGGGCACCCCAAGTGACGATTAAGTCACAAACCGGCAGTTAAACTTAACGATAATCAATATCACTTAGATTATCAAGAGGGGAACCATGCACAAACATAGCTATATGGCACTAGCAGTTGCAGGCGTAATTGCTTCAAACGCAGCATACGCTCAAAAACAAGCCAATGAAAACTCCAAACGTCCCGCGATTGAGACTGTGGTCGTTATTGGAGAACAAGACCCGGTTGCCAATGCTCAGTTTATCAACACACTCGACAGTGCGGAACTCAAGAAAAATCAGGCAACGTGGATACCAGACCTAATCAAGACGCTGCCCAATATAGATATTTTAGGAGACAACAATAATCCGATGTCCCGAAATATAAGCATACGTGGATTAGATCAACAACACATTGCCACCACCATTGACGGCGCCCGATACAATCACTACGACGTCAAAAGCGGTAGTTGGACTATCCCCCCAACATTACTAAAAGAGATAGACATCGTAAATGGAAGCTCCAGTGGCGCTGCCGGTGGACTGGTACGATTACGAACAAAATCTGCAGATGATATCTTACAGCCGAACAGTGACTTCGGTGGTGAAATACATAGCGCCTACCGTTCCAATAATGCTCAGCGCCTGATTTCCACAACGCTGGCCGGAAAGATGGACAACAACTTCGGGCTGCTGGGTAATTACAGCTACAGTAAAATGAATAACGGCGAACTTGGCGACGGTACAACAATTCCATTTTCATCAGGAGATTTTAAATCAGGTCTCCTCAAAGCTAATTGGGAGCTCAATGAAAATCACCAACTCGAAGCAAGCATGGTACTTTTTGACGGTCGAGATTACCGCACGCGTGAGGAGATCGGCCACAGAGATAGGAAGGCAAGCAATTTAGTTGTTTCACACAGCTATGCCCCGGGTAATGACCTAATCAACATAGAATCTAGTATTTATAGAAATACGACCAAATACACTGTATTTACACCTTCTTTCCTTGACGAAGGTGAAACAACGCCAGTAAATATCACGGAAGATAAAATAACCACTACAGGTCTTAGCTCTGTTAACTACTCAAGCCTGGGAGATAATAGCTTTAGCCTTGGGCTGGAAGTTTATGAGGATCAACTCAACCACAAATTATTTTTAGATGGTGTTGAAACACCCGATGTAGAGCATGCCCCCAATGCGAAAATCAAGCGCCGAGCACTGTTTTCCGTATTTGACTGGAAGATCACAGATAACATCCGAATACTCCCCAGCTTGCGATACGATAGATTGGGCATTGTTTCTGAAAATGCCGAGCTCGGCGGTGTTGCTGTTGGTCGCGATATTCGTTGGGAAACACAACTATCAAAAGGCTTGCGGTTAAGCTGGGAGGCAATATCAGGGTTAAACCTCTATGCGGCTTATAATGAGGCCCTTACCTCGCCAAGGATTAGTCAGCTATTTATCGAAGGTAGAGGCTTTCAACCCAATCCAAACTTAAAACCAGAGAAATCCAAAAATAAAGAGGTCGGGGCTCACTTTACTACAACAAACGTCTGGACAAACTCCGATAAACTCAGTCTAAAACTGAACATATTTAGAAACGATATTGCTGATTTTATCACCAAAGAATACACGGACCCAGATTTTCCAGACGGCACTTTCATCAACGCTAATTCTGTGAAATTGTCCGGGCTGGAGGCTAAAGCAGATTATTCCTTTTCTGACTATCTTATAAGCGCTAGTTATGGCCAAACCAAAGGCCAAGATAAGTTATCTGGACAGTACTTGTTTGACATGCCATCAGACAAGATTAGACTTTCTTTTGATTGGAATATAAGCAACGAAATCTCAAGCAGAATCGGCTTAATACATGCATTTAAAAATCATCGAGTTCCAGTCGAAGGCTGGTATTCTGCCTCGCGTGGCGCCCCTATCGAATATGGAACACTGCCCTCCAAATTTGATCAATCGGCGAAGTCTTGGACCACGCTAGATTGGAGTATGCGTTATGAGCCTGAAAATGTCCCTGGCTTAGCGTTTAATTTGAGCGCCACCAACCTTACGAACAAATATTACACTATCAGAACCTATAATGAAGAGCGTCCAGAGAAATACTACGAAGCAGGCCGCAGCTTCAACTTAGCGTTTGATTATAAATTTTAGATCTCCATCTCCAAAAGAGAGCTTTAGCTGAACCTTCCCCCCGTTGGTTCAGCTTTTTTTATGAAAAATACACAGCCGCCATCTTTAATAATATTATGCCTAATAAGCATAATCGGAAACTTCAGTCTAAATATTATTGTGCCTGCCTTACCTCTAATTGCCAGCACACTGAATGTAAGCAGCTCAGACAGTCATCTCCTTTACTCTACCTACCTGTTATTTGTAGCTATTGGACAAATTGTAATGGGTTGGCTCTCAGATAGACAAGGCCGATTAAAGCTACTAAAAATAGGTTTATTCATCTATACATGCGGATGCATTCTGTCACTGTTCGCAGAAAGCCTGAACGACCTAATTGTCAGTCGCTCCTTCCAAGGTTTTGGAGCAAGTGTAGGCTTGCTTTTTAGCAGAAGTATCATTATTGATAGCTACAAGATTAAACAAGCCAGACAGAAATTGAGTCTACTAACAAGTATCAATGCCTCAGCACCTGTATTAGCGCCGATAGCCGGAGAGCTAATATCGAGAGTCTATGGCTGGGAAGGTATATTCTTCACTTTGGCGATCTTGGGAACAGGTCTTCTTTTCGCAGCGGAGCACCTTTCACCCATTAAAAGCCTAGCGAAGCCTAAACTAAATAAAGTGACACGAAGCAAAAGTGCGATAGTTTTTAGCAAGGTAATCATTTACTACGCTTTATATCATACTATTCTAGGGGCGATCTATTTCACCCTATACAGTACACTTCCAGCAGTAATCAATATCAAACAACTAACAGAAAATAGTGACTACAACACGTATTACGTATTAGTTGCATCCTCAATCGCTTTTGGGGGTTACCTTTCCATGAAATCCAGCCATCACCTTGAAGGAAAGAATCTTATAATAGTAGGCGGAGTTATTTGCGTCTTATCAGAAATTCTCATGTTAGCGCTCACAAGCCAAGCACCTCTCATGATATTCAGCCTGCTGGGACTATACGCTTTCGGTCGCGCAATAGTGGCACCAAATTTAATCGCACTAGTATTAGAGGAAAACAGAGATTACTCATCAACAGTATCCTCTATTCTAGGTTCGTCCCAACTCCTTGCTGCATCGATTATTTCTCAGCTAATGGCAATGCGCCTTGAGTCGGGACTAGCTGATTTTAAAGAAGGGCTTCTATTGGCAACAGGGTTACAAATAGCCCTTCTCATAGTAATCGTTAAATACCAACGACTCACTTCACCGTGAATTGCCCCATCATTCCGCCATCCTCATGCTCAAGAATATGGCAGTGATACATATAAGGGAATTCATCCGTAGCTTCGTGCTCGAATTTTAGCAATAATTCCGTCCAGCCCTCCCCAACCATAACAACATCTTTCCACCCTTGATCTGCCAGTTCCGGGGAAGAACCGTTGCGTGATAATATTTGAAAAGAAGTACCGTGCATGTGAAATGGGTGGTCCATTCCATCGCCATTCACTCTCCACAGTTCTAATTTTCCTTTTTCTACCCTTTCATTTATCACATTTAACTTCATTGTCTGTCCGTTAATTGAAAAAGGATGAAACATACCCTCCATATTCATATCATCCATGCCCCCTTCACCATCCATGCCCCCTTCACCATCCATGCCCCCTTCACCATCCATGCCCATATCCAACTCAAAACTTCGGACAACCGATACATCTGACTTAGAATAAAATTCTATTGAGTTCATTTTCTTAGGTAGATCACCAATAAACTCGCCAACTGCACCTGTATTATTGATATGCAGAACTCTATGAGAAGGCGTGAAATTATCCCATATGGCGTTTCTCTCGACATTTAGAAAACGGGCCATCAAATCAACTGAATCTCCTTGGCGCAGGTCCACTAAGATCTCGTTCCTCTCTCCTGGCCCCATCACTATTGAGGACAGTGCTACCGGCGCGTCTAGAAACCCGCCTTCCGTCGCGACTTTAAAGAAGTCCGCGCCTGAAGATAAGTAAAACTCATATGAGCGAGCATTTGAGCCATTCAGTATTCGTAAGCGCAACCAGCCTTTCTTTGCTGAGAACTCAGGGTCCAATGTTCCGTTCACGACCAGAGTATCTTCTCTAAGCCCTTCCATCATAGCCTGCCCATCGATCTGGTATTCTTTCATCTTTCCATTTATGAAACTGCGATCCTGCACAACAAGAGGCACATCATTAACACCATACTCACGAGGCAAATCGATCGAAAGGGAATTTTTGTCCTCAACGATGTACATACCTGCCAACCCTGCATGAACATGCTCGGCGGTTTTCCCCATCAAATGAGGGTGATACCAATTCGTTGAAGCCTCCTGGCGCACAGGAATAGTTATATCCCATACCTCACCTGGGTTGATACGTGATTGCGGCCCACCATCAACACTTCCTGGCACATGTAAACCATGACCATGTACAGTCGTAGCATCCTTTAATTGGTTATAAAAACGAACATTGACATCATCACCATTATACAATCGAATAGTGGGCCCCAAGTAATCACCATTAAAGCCGAGAGTTTTACTCTTCACGCCTTTATAGAATTCATGCTCTCCTTCTTGAATATACATATTGATAGCCGCTGCATGCTCGCGACTATCAATGAGAGGAGGGATGGCTAAGGGGTTGAAAACACTAGCAGTATCTACCCCCAATCCGCAGGAGTTCAAACCGCCCAATACAAGCAGCAGAAAAGCCGGTTTACAAAGCCTACCGGCGAAGGTTCTTATAATATACATGTATGAAATCTCAAGATTAGTGATTTGTTTTCGTCGCCTGATGAGATAACAATATCCATTGACCACGACGTTTTTCATACACTCGGGTAAAGACTCCGTGTTTTATCGGCAGAACCGCTCCATGGTATTTTTCTAAGTTTGTATAGTGGCCAGTCACAATAACATGATCATGAAATTGACGAATAACCATTGAGTCAACAGAGAATTTTAAAAACTCTGCATCCCCCTGCCGAACAAGATCTATATATTCCTCCTTGCTACGTACAGTTCCCGTTGTAGAGATATGAACCAAGCGATCACTCATTATAGAGGCCAATGCATCAGCATCACCTCCGATCATCAGTTTTGTTCTCAAGGCTTCCACTGCCTTGATCTGATCAGCGACCGACATAGATACACTTGAATGCTGGCATGCTCCTAGCAGGAGCATAACCAGCAAAACACAAGACAGCCGAAGCATACTACTTATGGAACTCTTCAATATGACGGCTCAGCCAATTCTGTCCGTAATCATTGTTTGGATCTCGTACAATAGTATGTGGGTGAGTATTCCAATCAAAGCCTGTTCGTTGATCCACAAAATCGATTAGGATTGACGGCCCATGAACGCGAAAGAAAACCTTCTCACTACCATCCTTCGGTCCCATCCACATAAAGTGGAGTTTTTCTAACCCGTCATGTTGGATTTTGTCTAGCTGGTTTTGAGCCACATCGAAATCAGCATTTTCTACATACTCTTTAACCAATTGCCAAAACAGCTGCTTTTGAACATCATCCAATTGCGACCATGAAATACCGCGATACTCTCGCTTCGCATCCTTCTTTCCAGGCCCCGCAAAGTCCACGGCACCAAATTTATTCTTAGGATATTCATCTGCAACAATCGCAACTTTCTGCTGCTTTGGTGATAGGCTAGCTAGGAACTCATAACCTCGATTTCGTTCTTGAGCCAGGAATTTATGACCAGCGTGGGCACCTTGTGAAATTCTATCCGGATCAGATCCATAGAACATTGGCACAAAAGTAACTTTTCCATCAACGATGGTAAAGTTAGCCGCTAGGTGATGACCTGTAATCATATATGACCAACTTTTATCTTTAAGAGGGCTGCCGTAAAAGGAAACCCAGTAGTCCATCGCACCTAGACTTCGATTTTTGGTAAAGAATTTCGTGCTTTTCAGTTCTCGGTTTTCACCTTCTCTTTTAAGCTCATCATCACCTCGTACAGCCGCCCAAATTTTCTGATACCCTTGCGAACTTGTAGATGCCATCAGTAAGTCATGCAACAAAAATCGCTGCTCAATACTTAGACGACCGATTGGAAGTCCATTCCGAGACTGTGAATCTACAGGTGCATTTGTCCAATAGGTTCTTTCTTTATCATTCTTAAAATTAAGAATCATTGATTTTCTTTGTTCGTCACTAAGGCTCTTCACAAAGTTTGTACCAGCTGCCGTCATTTGTGAGGCTGAACTTGACGGGTGAGAATGATCAAGCACATTCCCGTGGCCATAAACGAACGGTGTACTGCTTGCCAAACAAACAGCAAAAATACTTGCATATTTTCTCATAGTAAACTCTCTTTATTGTTGGGACTGAACATCAAAGGTAAGAAATGTTTCAATTGATCTAAAGTCGGCTTTCTTGTCATTCTTAAGTTCAAACTGAGACTCAACACCCAAAATATATGCACCAGGCTTATCCACTTCAAACTCATAGACGCCACCCTTAGCGCCTTCCAACTCTATTTCAATCTCATCCCCGTAATACTGGCCACCATTACTTTTTAACGCGACTTCACCATCCTCTAGAGGGGCGCCATTTAAATATATCTTGAATTTAACAGGCTCACCCAGCTCTATTTCATTTGGGTGAGTTAAAGGTACAATTGTAATACCTTTATCCTTAATTACGGGTTCAATTTTCGTGATAGCGTTAAAGCTTACGTATGACTCACTCGACATTACTTTCTCGATAGTTTTGACAAGCGTAGCTCCCGCCGGAAGCTTACCCTTCTCATCTTTAGCCATTCGTATTTTATGTTCTTTTCCGTTTTTATCTTCATAAAAGCTTAAAAATACTTGCGTATCCTTGGCCTTTAGAAAATAGGTTCCGTATTTATTAAAACCTACCTCAAAAACTTCTTTAGTTTCCCCAGAAAAATCCGGGTTATGGAGAGTAACTCCGCCACCTGGACCGAAAACCATCAAAGATTTAACATTATGATTTGACTCTGCAACAAAAGGCTCGGCTGACCGTGAAACGTCGAATGAAAATCGAGTCTGCTCATCACTGAACATTCTATAGGAGTCAGGCTTGATCCAAACATCATGAGCGTAGGAGCCCACCGAGCTCAAACCAAGAATAGCTCCAAAAACAAAATTGCAAACCTTTCTTTGTCTATTAAACATAAATTACTTTTCCTGTTTCTCTTGAACACAAAATTTATTTATTTCCAATTTCCCATAAGCACAAAAGGCATCACCTTTGCCTTCAGTCATATCGACACGCAATCGTTCATAGTCCCCATGCTCTCTCGCCACCTCGATAATGAAAGCCGAAATCGCCCCTTTATCCCAACCGATATCATTAATGCTGTAAGCACCGGCCCGTCGAGTTGCGGAGGTCACTGCGTCAACATCAGCTTTATTTCGTCTTGCAATATTTCGCCAAAACCCCTTGAGATCCCTAACCCACTTGTATTTATCTCTCCATACAAACAACGGACTGAACCGTTTCCCGGGATGCTCTACATAGACCGCGACATACGGCTTTTCAGCTTTTCCAGAGTGCTTCTTGAGCTCTAAATCCACATCAAACACATCAGTCGCGTAGGAACCTGAAGACAACAACAACCCAAGAATGGCCACTAAACTAGACTTAAACATCTTCAATACTCGTTTTTAGAACATGAATACGACACAATTAATTCGATATTTTGAGTACCATATGGCTACAGAAGCTCAATAGGGCAAGGGGAGGACCAGCCCCTCCAGGCTACAAAAAGTATGCCATTTAGGTCGAACGCCGAATTCCCCGATTACAGACATCTTGAAACTGCCCTCAAACTACAAAGCAGACATATACACTCTTTAAGAAGATTGTATGGTAGGTTTTGTGACCTATTCGTAACTCTCGACCATTAGGTTTAAATGTTTGATAGAAACTTCTTGCCCTCATGAAGCCTCCACCTACAGATAATGGAACACAGAAGACTAATCATGCGAAAACCATGAATGCACTCATCAAAAGCAAGGAAAGAGTCAAGATAACCATGCTTTGCTTCTTTCTTAGCATGGAAGTAAGGCTTATATACACACCAGTCAAACACATGAGCACAATGAAGAGACTGATCACATCCACAAAAATCAGCCACGATTGTGACGCCTGGCGCCCCTTATGAAGATCTGTAATAAAACCCACAACCCCGTAATTAGTCAGCTCCACCTCGACCCCTCTATCGGGCAAAAGGACAACCGCCACACTCATACCTGGAGTCTTGTGCTCGAAAATATCACCGGGACTGAGGCCTTCTAGGTCCCCCCTCGATACCCTGCCAGCACCCTGCCCCTTTAAAAAGGTAATAACAGGGTCATAACCTTCTTCCAAGGAAAACTGCCTAACAGCGCTCTCTGGCTCCTGCTCAAACACTTCAGGGTGATTGAGCATCACACCAGTTAGAGAAAACAAAATCAGTAGGAAAAAAGCGATAAGCGACGAATAGGTATGTATAGATCTCAGTAAACGGGGACTCATAGAAAAACCAACTGTAATTTTTATCGTCGGTCGATTATATCCGTGCGTTTGTGACTTATTCGCTCACGAGCAGACACTAGGAAAAGTCGCAGCCCCCCCAATAACTTCTTAGAACCCACCCGTTTCTTAGCCGCTAACCTGCAATAAAAGAACAGCCCCCATAAAAACATTGGTGCTGCGATAGACGCCCCCAAGTCAACAACGAGTCACAACAAAGGTAAAACCCCAAGCTTACAAGGCACATACCAAACCGAGGCCACTCACACATATGCAAATCCTTCAGACGTGGCACCTCTGCAAGGTGAACGAATAAGTCACAAACAAGACTGTAGAATATCGAAGTTAGAGATGTCCTGAATGACCATTCAAAATCGAGCTTTTTCACCCTAGGCAGACAATGAAAGCAAACTTACACTTATTAGCTTTGACAATCATACTATTCTTATCCGGTTGTTCGACTTTAAACTTGGGGGAAGAGCCTGAAATTAAGTTGACACAAGAACTACCTCAAACTGGAAATTTAACCCCTAAATTAGCATGGTGGCGTGAATTTAGTGATAGCACACTAGATTCATTAATTGAAAAGGCTCTCAAACAAAACCACAGCCTAGGCAGCACACTAGAATCAGTAGAGCAAAGCCGGCTTATACTTAAGCAACAGACCGCCTTAAAGGCACCCTTGGTAGATCTCAGTCTAAATACTGGAGTTGAGAAAGCATCCAGCTCTCAACGCTCTACCAGTAAAGACGTCACTCTTGACGTGAAATATGAAATAGATCTCTGGGGCAGGCTTTCCGCTCTTGAAGCAGAGTCATTATGGAACTATCAAGCCAGCATTGAAGAAGTAAAAATACAAGCCAATACCATTGCAAGTAATGTCACAACACATTGGTACCGCTGGATTGCGGCAAAAGAGGGCCTCAAACTTCTAGACAAGCAAATTAACGATACGGAAAAACGGCTGTCGTTAGCCGAGCTACGCTACTCAGTAGGACAGCAGAGATCGTCGGCCATCTTACAGGAAAAAGAGCTGTTAAAGTCGCTCAACCGCACTCGAATCTCTATCGAGACAGACAGGAATCTGGCTCGCACAAACCTAGCCCTCTGGATAAATGAGCTCCCGGAAAACCTGCCAATTCCAAAAGAAGAAGCACTCCCTCACCTAGTCTCTATAACACATTATAAGGTCGGCCCAGGACAGATTATTGACCGGCCCGATGTCGAAAAAAACCTTGCCCTATTGAACGCCAGCAAATCAGCTTTAAAAGCTACGGCGTTAAATCGATACCCTAACTTGAACCTGACAGCTAGCTCTGTATTTTCTGGTGATGCCTATCGATCGATCTTAACCCAGATTACTGGCAGCATATTACTTCCACTTACCGATGGCGGACATCGAAAGGCGGAAACAAACATATCGCACAGCAAAATGAACCAAGCTATACATAATTATCAAAACTCCGTACAAGCTGCTTCGGTAGAAATAATCAACTCAATTCGCTGGGACCTAGACCGACAGTCTACCGTCGTACAGATTGAAGAAGAACTAGGCATACTGAAACAGCTTGAGCGTATGCAAGTACAAGAATATCAAAGTGGCCTAATACGCTTTGAGGATGTCCTTGACACACAACGAAGGACATCTTCAATACAAAAAACTCTATTGGACACTCGGCTTAACTGGATCGAAAGAAGAATCAACTTCTTTCGATCCGTATCCTCAGGTCCTGACATCTACGAATTAATTTCAAGAGGCGACAAGCTTGAATAGCAAGGTTAAAACCTCAAAAAATTTGTAGACAGTTGATTCCTGACTTTTGGCATCATTTTAAAATCCAACCTGGAATAAATGCACAACATGAAAAATGGGACTGATTTACGTCAAAACTCTGTTTTGACATCGGCTTTGATGTTAGTAGCAGCCTCACTAGCGTCATACTATTTCTTAAGCACACCTGCAGATATATCTGAGGACGCGCCCCAAACAGAATCAGCTAAGAAGGTTGTCGCCCAAAAACTGGAGCCTCACAGACATTCGGTCGTAATAAAAACCGGTGGACTAATAATACCCTCTCAGCTATCGAAAATTTCAGCGAGAGTTTCTGGCGAGATAATGGACCTTTCTGAGTCTTCAACCCCTGGAACACTTGTCAGTAAAGGTGAAACACTCGCATTAATCGACCCCCAAGATTATGAGCTAGCAAAGGAGCAAGCCGAAGCCGACTTAGAGAAAGCCTTAGCGGAGTTAGAAATTGAAAAAGGGCTGGTAAAGCTCGCTCAAAGCGAGGTAGCAATTGCGTCTGAGTTGTCCAGTTTCGAGAGTAGCGATCTTGCCCTTAGAAAGCCCCAGTTAGCAATAGCTCAACAAAATGTCAAAAAGGCACGTGAATCTTTAAAAAAAGCTAATCTGGATTTGGACAGAACTCGAATCTCTGCCCCGCTTACCGCAATCATTAAATCCAGACAACAAGACCTTGGTAACTATGTAACCGAAGGGAGTCCCCTATTCGAACTGATTGACACTCGCGCTTATTGGCTGAAAGTCACTTTAGACTTAGATGAAATTGCATGGGTGACAGATAAAAGTAGAATTAGCATTGGCCACCCTTCATGGCCCCAAGGTACATATATCAATGGAAAGCTGCTTAGCAAACTAGGCCAATTACGCATTGAAGACAGGCAAGCTGAAATCTTAATCGAATTATCGCCTTCCCAGGCGAAAAAATCATCCGTCGCTTTGATGATCAACCAGTACGTTGATGTACACATAGAAAGCCCGATGAATGTTGATTCTATAAAGTTAAATCGCGACTGGTTGTACAACACCTTGTCCTTTTGGTCAATAACGCCGAAAAACAAACTGAAACTTATCAGAACAGACCCAATATATAGGGCCCGGGACTATATTCTTATTAATGCTGCGCAACTCGATAACGTTCAGGTATTAACATCAAAATTAGTTGGCGCTACGGAAGGCATGCTTGTCTCACCTATCTTTAAGGATAAGATCAAATCATTAGATGAAGGGGCAGCTCAATGAACCCTCAAACCTCTTCAGATAAGCCTAGCAGCGGACCAATTTCCTGGATGGCTCAACATCGAGTAGCCCCCAATTTATTGATGCTACTGTTCATTATTGGAGGTCTATTTACCAGTTACACCATACAAAAGGAATTTCTCCCGAGTGAGTCAGCTGCGATTGTTGATATCGCCATTGAATACCCTGGCGCGACACCGACCGAAATGGAACAAGGCGTCGCACTGCCTATTGAAAATGCATTGCAAGGCATGGAAGTTATTAAAAAAACCACGTCTACTATTCAACAAGGGAGTGTCAGCGTCTCAGTGGAGCTCAAAGACGGGGCTGATAGAAATACCGCTTTCCAAGAAGTAAAGCAGGCAATCGATAGAATCACCACCTTTCCAAATCAAATTGAGCGCCCAGAAGTCTCCCTATCTCATGAAGCTGTAGAGGTTTTGGAACTGGCAATTTTTGGTGACTTATCCCTATTTGACATGAAACGTTTGGGGGAAGGCGTACGACTGCTTCTCCTTGAGGATGACAGGCTCTCAAAAGTAGATATGAGAGGCTTGCCAGCTGAGGAAGTACATATTGATGTCCCTCCTCAGATGCTAAAGCGATATAATATTACACTTGATGAAATTGCGGCCCGGATTCGCACATACTCAATCGAACAATCATCAGGTACCGTAAAAACACGATCGGGAAATATCCTTGTAAGCGTCAATGACCGTCAGTTTTGGGCAAGTCAGTTTTCAACTATACCTATTCTATATTCCGATACAGGAGATACGATTCTACTTCGCGATATAGCAACCGTTTCTGAAGGGTTTGCAGACACAAATGAGTTAGTTACATTTAATGGCAAAAACGGTGTATTGCTGAATATATTTCGCACTGACTCACAGACCCCCACTGACGTCTATGATGCCTATGTAGATACACTCCCTAAGATTCGAGCGTTACTACCACCAAGCGTAGATGTTGCCTTAACCGACAATGACGCAAAAACCTATACGCAACGCTTAAGCCTTTTGCTTAAAAACGCTTTCATCGGACTCATCTTAGTGATGATAACCCTGGCCTTATTCTTGGAGCATAGGTTGGCTTTTTGGGTTGTGATGGGCATACCTACAACATTTCTTGGAGCCATCATATTTCTTCCATACTTTAACGTTACTATAAATGTCATTAGCCTTTTCGGGTTTATAATCGCCCTCGGAATCGTTGTAGATGATGCAATTATTGCGGGCGAAAACATTTATGCAAACCAACAAAAGGGGATGAGCTTTTCTCAGGCTGCGGTTATTGGTGCTAAGCAGATTAGCGTCCCCTTATCATTTGCGGTCATTACTAACATTATAGCGTTCTTACCATTAGTAGGAATGCCTGGCCAGCTGGGCCGAATGTTCGGCAGCGCTCCCATCGTAGTTTTGCTTTGCTTTTTAATTAGTTGGATTGAAGCACTCTTCATTCTCCCTGCGCATCTATCTCACACCTCATCAAGCAACAAAAAACCATCTTTTAACAGCTGGGAAAAGTTGCAGTCAAAAATTAGTAAGGCCTTGGATCGATTCATCGAGCAGCGTTACACGCCCTTTATTCGCGCCAGTATAGTTAACCCCTCTGTCGCAATAATGTTGTCACTAGGCGTCGCTGTTCTCACGTTGAGTTATGCCTTGAGTGGTCGAATGGGATTTTCAATCTATCCGGAAATCGAAGGGGAATGGGCTGTCGTTACCGCTGAACTTCCAAACGATGCCTCAATGAGCCAGATAAAGCAGGTTCGCGATCTACTAGAATCAGCCGCTTTAAGCGCAGTCGGACGCTCTGGCGGGGATAAGCTTTTAGCAAGTCGACAAGCCGAAATTGACGGGACCACTGTAGAAGTTGGCCTCTACTTAACACCGTCAGAAGTGAGGCCAATCAGCTCACATGAACTCGTTAGACGATGGAGTGAAGATCTGGGCGATATCGATATGGTACGCAGCCTAGAATTTGATGCAGAGCGAGGGGGCGGCCCAGGAAACGCTAGCACCATTGAACTTGAAATTCAACACAGCGATGGCCGACAGCTATCCCAAGCCATTCAGCTTGCAGAAAGCGAACTTCGGAAAATGAATGGCGTTACCGACATAAAAAGTAGCTTTTCGGATGGTATCCCACAGTGGGATATTCGAGTAAATAATCGAGGGAGATCCCTTGGGTTGACATCCGCAGATATTGCAAGTCAGGCAAGAAATGCTTTTTATGGAAGTAGAGCAATTCGCCAACAAAGACTCAGTAGCGAAGTCACAGTCTTGGTTCGCAATAACGCGAACAGCCGATCATCTCAATCAGACATTAGTAACCTGCTGGTGAAAACACCCTCTGGTGGATTCATGAAACTTAAGGAAATCGCGGATATTAGACAAACGCGATCACCAACCGAAATACTGAGGCGCGATAATTTAAGGGTCGAAACATTAACAGTCAAAGCCTCGCATAATAAGGACTTACCCCTGATTTTGGAGAATATAAAACTGGATCTATTTCCTATCATTCAAGCCAACTACCAGGGTATTTCAATTAAATTTAGCGGCAATCAAGAAGAGACCAGCGATGGATTGAACGCCCTTCTAGTTGGGACCAGCCTCGCGCTACTCGCCATTTTTGCAGCTTTAGCTATTCCACTTAGGAGCTATTCTCAACCCATTATTGTGATGAGCATCATCCCTTTTGCTGCTGTGGGTGCTTTATTAGGTCACCTCGCCTTAGGGCAGTCATTAAGCGTTATTAGTATTCAAGGGATATTGGCATTGTCAGGAGTCGTCATCAACAACAGCCTGATCATGACCGACTTTGCGAACAAAGAAAGAAATGAAGGCCGCTCAACTCATGATGCGATTATAGCTGCCGCTATAAAGCGCTTTCGCCCAATCATTCTAACAACTGTAACGACGTTCTTAGGGCTCGCGCCAATGGTCTTCGAAACCGATCGACAAGCTCAAATGGTTATACCTATGGCCGTTAGCTTGGGGTTTGGAATACTATTCACGACCTTTATTTGCCTAACTGTTTTGCCATCAATATATATTGTAGTAGATCAACTATTTAATCGTGATAGCAAATAGAATATGCTGGTGCTACGAAGCCAAAAATACTTTCCTCTTTTATTAGGAAATATTTCAGGGTTATCATACAAATAAAATCGATAGCATGCAGTGGCTTACAAAAACCACTTGAGGGAACAAACATGCTATCGATTAATAAAATTCTCTGCTCTTCCGTAGCCAAAAAATTCCTTGCCCATATAGAAGTAAATCCACACACCTCAGAAAACTGCTTCCATTTAGATGATGACCTTATTTTCATGCTCTCAAATCTAACATTAGGTCAACAAAGATTCCTTATAGAAAGAGCGCATAATTTCATAGATATATCTCTCAAAATCAATGTTCTTAAATCCAAAATTAACGAACTAAAAGATCACTCAACCACTCGAGAAATTGAGGACACATACCTCTTACATGGCGCACCTCTTTGTTTAATGAAAAGACTGTTTGGCATCCACGCTACCGAATTCTCCAGACGCCGAAAGCTTCTTAATCTTGCTGGAAGTGGAAGTGGGCGCCCTCGCCTGACGGATGAAAATACAGAGCACACAGTCTGGAAGCACTGGCAGTCATTTTCCAACCTTAGAGAGCGGGAGCGATTCATACGTACCGCAGAAAAAACGGGGCTCGACTTGCACGTTGTTTGGACATCATTAAAAGATCACATTGATTAAGAAAGCTTCGAAGCTTGGTCACGATCCAACAAACGGAACGACCCTCTTGTCGCCGGTAGGATGACGCCATCTTTATGGAGATCGCGCAACACCTGTCTGATTTTGTCCAATTTAAGACCATAGCCCAAAGATCGAATAGTTCTCAGGACAGGGGGGCACTTTCCAAGCTTAACATCCTGGTACAGGAGTTTCATCGCAGCGTCATAATCCCATTCTTTACTGTACCCACTCCTATCGGCATCGTTCAGAGACAAGGTTTGCTGCAAACTAATTAATCCAAATGCACTAACCTCTAGTAATACCGACAATACTACGATACCAAAAGCCTCAAGGACATACATATAGTCTCTATTCTCCTTCTTAAATTGTTTTCTGCTGTCCTCCTCCTCTTTCATGAGGCTCATCAACTCTTCACCTAGAGCTGATAGAGTATTGGCATCAGAATCCGCCTTATCCCACTGCTTATGAAAGTCGCTAGATAGACGCCGCTCTAACAATAGATTTCTAGCTTCGATTTTTTTCTTCAGTATTGATTCCTGAATCTTTGAATTGTTAAACCGAGCAGACATTTTCCAGGTAACATCCTCAGCATTCAAGAGTATCATCACTAGGAAATAACTAGATGCTACCCAGGAGAATAAAGCAAGCCCTATAGCAAGCCTTGCGTAAACGTAAGTGTGTTTTCGATGCAACCAAAACAAGTATTTACTGGCATCAATACTCACCCCCAAAAGGATAGAAACAATGATAACAATCCCCTTCGCGAGAGAGATGTTTTCGACATTCTCAACAGTTCCTAGCGCTGACACCTGAAACGCAAACATTATGGTTAGAAACATACTGACACTACAAGACAGCGTAGAAACAAGTCGTATTAAATAAGTCATAGTAAAAATCCCCGCCGTTAAAGCGGGGAGTCCTTAAATGAGGCCATGTTCAGCGAACGAAAAAAGTTCGTTTGGACTTGCAATCATATGATCCAAGACCTTTATATCCACTAACGAAAGAGCATCTACTATTCTTGTAGTAAGAACCCGATCAGCACAGCTAGGGTCTAGCCGCTGTGAAGGGTGGTTATGCGCCAAGATCACCGCCGCTGCGTTAAACTTTAGTGCTTCTTTCATTACTACTCTCGGATACACTGAACAAGAATCAACCGTACCGAAAAACAACTCCTTGTATTCGATCAACTGGTGTTGAGAAGACAAAAATAGCACCGCAAATACTTCATTTTGCTGAGTACCGAGTTGTAGCTTTAAAAAATCTCGAACGGCATGGGGACTAGTAAAGCAATCACCTTGAAGTCGAGTGCGCTGATAAACAATTCGCTTAGCCTCTTCGATAAGTCGATTTTCCTGATCTATTTTCAGGCTCTGTTGGCTGGGATATTGAATAGAATCAACCATATTATTCATGGCGTTCTCCTTTGCGAAGGGAACACCGCTCCTATGGGAACACTGTTCCCATAGGGTAAAAGCAACCAGGCCGCGTGGCGGTCTGGCTGTGTTGGGGTGGATCAGGCGTTAGCGGCCTGGCTTACATCGGACTCTTCACCAAATAAACGAGTGTCTTCATAGATCAACTCGCCATCGACTTTGAGCGACATAACCCGGGTTAAAAACCCACCAATGGAAGTACCGATCTCCCCAGCTCTATCACCTTGTTTGTACACAAAGCCCTTCGCACGAGGATTGGTCATATGAAAACGCAACAAAACTTTCTGGTTTTCGTCTTCAATGGCCGGTCGGTTTTCCATCAAAACACCCAAGGCCGTTTCGGATGAAATCACGAGATCGTGATACTCGTAGTGCACATCGTCTACTGACCCCTGCAGTACCGAAATCTGTGCCGCGTAGCGGGTGGCTTTACCTTCTTCGCCAAATTCACGAATACCATTGATATAGCCAATGCCGTTGCTGTACTGATTAAAGTACCGGTTCTGCTCTGTTGAGGATTGAGCCGGTTGCTGGGTACCACTTGGGGTGTTGTTGTCGTTGTTACTCATAGCAGTTCTCCTGGTTCAATGAGTGTGTCGTTAAAAAAGGGACCGCTACCCCAAAAGGAGGGCGCGACGCTCCCCTGTTGGGTGAGTAAAACTGATCGATCTCACTTCAGCTGAAATGAGGGCATCCTGCTTGGCAGCGATCTTGATGCCAGTGTGTTTGAGACAGCAAACACCACTGTTGTAAAACCGGTTGTTAGAGCGCTATTTTTTAGCCTTTGCTGCCATCTTTGCCTTTCCGCCCATGGGTATCCGGGCATTTTTCGCAGCTCCTGCCCCAGCGGTCAGAGCCATCCCTACCCCACTGAGCTGCCCTGCGGCTCTTGCACCAGCAAGCCCGGCATACACCGACAGAATCAAGGGTAGTACGATGTACAGGCTACCGGTGAGGAAATTCAAAATGACTCGCTTGAGCGTCAAATCGAAATGGTACATGGTGGTCATATGACCCGGTTCCGGGTACAGCGCCTGGATCAAGTTCTGATCCACCCACCACGCAAAAAACCACAGCACCGTCCAAAATTTCACAGTAAACAGGGCCAAGGCACCACCGAATAAGCTGGATAAGCGATAACGTGAGAGAAGAATAAATAGGGGCAATAAAGCGTAGAGCCCCATGAGAACCAAGGCTTGCATCATTGGCGCGCCTTCCAAAAACACACGCAAATACGTGGCAAAGGAAATACTAGTCGTCGCCAAACCATAGGCAGCTAATCCTTGTTGGCCAATAGTCTGTACCACCTTGGAGACCTCGTCTTCGATTTCGACAACGCTGCCATCAACCAGGTTACCGTAGGCAAAATCATAACCTCGACTCGTCCATCTCGGAGGGGAGTTCAGCAGAAGGATTTGAAGCACGGCATCCCGACGTACCTCAGAGTCCCAGCCGGGCTCTGCGGCGGCTGCCTTGAGGGCGATATCGCCGGCTTCGGCTAACAAGCTCTGTTCAATATTCAACCACCACTGTGAACAATAGGGCTTCCCGTAGGTAGGTGCGTTATCCGCAGACCACTCGATATCCCTTCCTGCTACCCAGGGGTAACCCTTTCTGGGTGTTTTCGACCTGAGCTGGTTGTAATAGCCAGGCAGCTGACGATACAAGCGCGAACCTAACCAATCAGGATCAGTGATGCCAAAGCGAGTGAGTACTTGTTGCGCTTGCGAGGAGTTTGGGCGGTTTTCAATGTATCTCGATCGGGCCGCAACAAAACAATCACGATAAAAATCATTCAGCTCATGCCTCAGTTCTGGAGATTTAATCTGCGATTCTCTCAGGTCATGGAGGTAGGTACGATAGTTCAAGCTAGGCGGCACCGCTTCCATAACCGCTCGATTGAGGCCAGAGCTTAGGCTCATCACTAACATCCAAAATGCGGGTACTTGAACCGTATTAGGCGCTCCCTGAAAAGAAATGCCTCCGCCAAAAGTAGAGCGGGAGTTCGCGACGGTCGCTACAGGTTGCGCCGCCGTTCCGATAATGGCCTGCGGCGTGAACGAGAGGTCAACGGCTCTTAAAGGCATGGAAGGAACAGCCGCCAACACGACGACTAGGAATGCCAAAAAGAACTCGACCTCCAGTTGGCGTAGGCTGTTTGCACTGCCCTCTTCGACATCGTCATTGGCATATTGTCGTGTAACCGTATCCAATAAAATGCCCAGAAACGGCAGAAAGACTAAGCCCGTAGCACTGAGAACAGACCATAACTGGTTGTAGAACAACCAACCGAACAAAGTGGTATACAACTCAAGCGTGCTATCAACGGCCATAGAGCTGCTCCATGATAATGCCTATAGGGTTCGCGATAACAACCGCTTCGTAAGCGATGACCAGCACAACCATTTTTAAGCGTATGTTTTTGCGGAACCGGAGCCCTTTGGCTTTTTGATGGCCGTAATTTTTAGAATTTTTGGAAGTATCGTATTTAATGGTCTTTGCTATCGTCAGAAACCATGGACTCAATAAGACCAGAAAAACGTAAATGGTATAGCGAATAATTATGGACAACCTGGACCAGGGGCTTACAGATACAGCGAGTGAATTCAATAAAAACCACTGACTCAGTGCAACACCAACGAAGCACAGAACGGCTATCGAAACTAACGTAAATAACCAGAGGCTTACTTGTCTTTTTAGCGCCGCTATCATCGCTCAACCGCTCCATGTCGAAGAGGCTTCTGGTCTTCTCTATTGGCATTGCTTGGGCGGCTGATGGAAGACAGGCGCTTGGCGCGGTCCTGCTTTAGTACCTGGATGATCGTTTGGTTCACGAGTTTTTCGCGCACCTCCTTTTCAAAGAGCACATTACGGATTTCGCCATCCAATTCGGAAAGCGCATGATCCACTTCTCGCTGGGCCAGTTTATTGGCTGCCACATTTCCTTCTTTGCGACCACTCAGTAGCAAGCGCCGAACAACCATGGCCTGTTCCAACACACGAGCTTCGGCGACATCCTGTGCAAGCTTTTGGGTGACAATGGATTGCTCTTCCCTTGAAAGGCTGCGAACTGCTTCAATCACTTGCAGTGTGAAAGTGATGCCAGGGGCGCTCACGTGTTCTAGAGCCTGCCTATTCGGTACTGAAGTACCACTTATGAGATCAGAGATGTTATTGGCCAACTCGTCGGCTAGGCTTTCAACCTTGGGCAGTAGACCCTTTCCAGGGCGAGCAGCTTTAGAGCAACTATCGCATAGCCCAACTTCCACCTCACCCAGCACACCTTCTATCCACGTCCGGAGTTCTTCCGGATTTGAGAAGTGTGGTTTTAGCGCTGAATTGTTAGGAAGACTGCTATTGTCGGTGGGTGACCGTTTGGAAAGAGTGTTTAAACCGGCGATCGACACATCACCAATGACTCGGATAGGAGGCTGCCCCTGACCTCCTCGCTTCTCCCCACCTATCCAACGGATACCATTTTCCGGGGCACGTTCAGCCGCCTCTACCGCGTCATGGATATTTTCACCGCCCGCGCCTAAGGTATGTTTCCAAGAATCCCCCCAACTGATGGTGATCCACTCATCAAAAGGGTTCGTATTATTAGATATTTCATACTGTACGCGCTCGCAACTTTTTGTGGCGATTTTTAAAGATTCGTTTGCCCTTAGCAGTGCATTTTGAAACAAGTCATAAAGACCTGGGTTGGCTTTTTGAAGGATGTATCCCGGTAAGTTTGCAATGGCGGCAGTCGCAGCGCTTTCTACAGCATTGATGGCATCATCAACACCGTTTTTTAAGTTGTCCAATGAGTGCTTGATGGCAACAGTAGGATCAAAGCCACTGCAACTTAACATATTAGCTTGCGCACTGAAGGAAAGATCAATGGTGGTAATTTCCAACCCAGGAGGAAGCGTCACATTCCGACCACCTCCTATTTCATAGTAGAATAAGCTATCTTCCGTAGGGGCTTGCTGTGCATGACTCATGATAGAGAATACGAGAGCTGGAACGATCAGCATTTTGATGTTCTTACTCATAAGCACACCTGCAGAGGAACCGTAAACAGGTATAGACCTTGGCTTTCGCAACATTCGTAGGGACGCCAAAGCGTAAAGGCGTATTTATTGTCCTCCGAGTTTCGGCCAGCGGACCATGACTGGCTAAAAACATCATTTTCTCCGAATGCATAACACTGTCGATCCATACGAGGAGACAGCATCTGCCATACACCGGTGCGCTCATTGTTTTCTTTCAGCTCACCAGGTAACCAGCTTTTGTAATATCCATTGCCGTTAAGCTGTTGGTACACATGGGGTTGCCTTGCTTGAGTAACGATATTACCCGCTCGCTGTGCAATGACGGCGGCCGCTTTTGCATCGTCCTTTTGTTTGATAAACCCCGTTCTAGGCCAAACGGGGCCCCACTGTTGATGAATGCCGTCACCGACAACTCTTCGACCTGGAATCAGGTTATGTATATACAGGTATTCGGGGAGGCCAAGTCGCCAGGTCAAGGTATCGAAGGATGAAGAAAAATACGGAACTAGGCTGTCTGCTTCTGAAGGACAGTAATATCCGTTGCCCACAAAGCTAGAAATGCTCGACAATGGGTGTCCAACAACGGTCGCCTCTTTGAAACGCAAGCTATTGTCGGCAGCCGAACTCCCGCCTTCTGTTTGTTGACCGCCACCGGCGAATGAATCGTGAAACGTTTGGGTTAAGCTCTGCGCCAAACTCACTTCTATAGCGCCGTATAGAGACTGGGCTTCGAGCCAAGGGTTGCCGCCTCCCTCATCGTAAACACTGACAACAACATCGGGGTTGTAGTGACTCACCTTGATACTCGTTTCGATGGAGCATCCTGCCAATGTACAGCGAAGCCACACACAAATACCGGTAATGCAGTAGTTTAGACAGGAAGGATCCAGTGTCATACCGGATACGATATCCAGCGTAGTAAACTGAGCCCTATCCAAGACAATACTTTGTGATGGGGCCGATGAGAGCAGAAGGCAAAAAGCTAATAATGCTTTTCGAAATTTCATTGTGATGCCTCCGTTTGTTTCTCTACCCATTTCAAGTAGATCGCGTAGGCTTTATTTACATCCTCTACCCCGTAAATGACGTAACGATCGTTGATGACTACGGCCGGATAACGATTAATATTTTTCGATATCGAATACAGTAAAGGTTGATAGGCCGATTTTATTTCGTCCTGAATTTCTTCCCGTTTCGATTGCCAGATTTCTAAAAAATGTTTCTTCGCGGACTCTGCTTCTTTTGGAAGGTTTGCACTATATTGTTGTGCCCAGCGCTCTGCTGCCCCCAATACATGTATAGACAGGATAAATCTGTCACTTTCAGCGTGTTGAAGGTTTTGGTTAGCAACGTCGCCAGTAAGGAGTGTTAGCTGATCCTGCGCTATTGAGCTACAGCTAAACATCGCAAGCCCAATAGTTGTGACGAAATGATGTAAATAGAGCTTAACCATACTGCCTCCAGCGACGAATTAGGGCTTATGGCTTTATAGTCTCAATGCAACGATCAAAAAACAGGCAATATCATTCACTCAGATGAGAAATTAAAATGATTCATTGATCCAAAGGGTGAGTTTTATAACCTAGAGCTACTTACCTAGGTCCATTGCTATGCTAAAGTAGAGAATTGATCTAGCGACTAAAGGGACGAAGACGCATTATGGATACCCCCCAAGGAATTTTAGTACTACTCATTCTCGTATTTGGTGTTCCTGGACTGGCCCTCTTCTTGTATGGCAGGCTCAGGGAGGCGCAAAAAGAACTGGAAGCCTCCAAAACCAGAGTAGATAATCTCGAATCTAATCTACTCATTGCCCAAAAATCCTTACAAGATCTGAAAGAAGAAACTGACCCTCTTCGACAATACAAAGGCATCCTTGATCTGGACAAAGCAATCGCCAATAAACGCCGGGAAGCAGAAGACCTTATAAGATCAAAGCTCGATGAAGCCAAAGTTAAGTGCAATGAACTTGTTGAACAAGGGAATCAGTCCTTAACCGAAGCCAAAACTGAATCACAAAAAATTAGACAACAGGCAAGGCAGTTTAAGGAAAACTCAGAAACCAAAGCCAGCGAAATCATGGACTTGGCAAAATCGCAATCAGCAGAGCTCATGACGGATGCAAGAAAGAAAGCAGAGGAAATAGCAGGCGAAGCGCTGTTCGCAAAGGAAAATGCAGATCGTTTTGAGGATAAAGCCAAGGCCATGAAAAACACCATCAATGGCTATGGCGATGAATACTTAATTCCCAATCACAGCACGATTGATGAGCTCGCCGAGGACTTCGACCACAAACAGGCCGGACAAGAATTAAAGGCAGCTCGCAACAAGACTAAAGACATGATCAAACACAATACCGCTGCAGATTGTGATTATTCAGAGAAAGTTAGAAGACGTACCGCCATCAAATTTGTCCTCGACGCCTTCAATGGTAAGGTTGATTCAATCCTATCCAAAGTAAAACATGACAACTATGGAAAGTTGGAGCAAGAGATAAAAGACTCGTACACGGTCGTAAACATGCATGGAGAGGCGTTCAGAAACGCCCGAATCACAGAGCTCTACCTAACCGCCAGAATACGGGAACTTAAGTGGTCGGTAGCCGTGAACGAGCTAAAAATTCAAGAACGCGAAGAGCAAAAGGCCATTCGTGAACAAATGCGTGAGGAAGAACGCGCTCGTAAGGAAATCGAGAAGGCCATTCGAGAAGCTGAAAAAGAAGAAAAAATGCTTCAAAAAGCGATGGAAAAGGCAAGAAAAGAGCTAGCTGCAGCCGGTGACGCAGAGAGGGAGAAGTTTGAAAGACAACTCGAAGAGCTCACTTCTAAGCTGAGTGAAGCTGAAGCTAAAAATCAAAGAGCCCTTTCTATGGCGCAGCAAACGCGTCGAGGCCACGTTTACGTCATTTCGAACGAAGGATCGTTTGGCGAAAATGTGTACAAAATTGGGATGACCAGGCGCTTAGAACCTATGGATCGAGTGAAAGAGCTAGGCGATGCGAGTGTGCCCTTTCCTTTCGATGTCCATGCCATCATCAACAGCGAAGACGCCCCAACTCTCGAAAATGAACTTCACAATTTCTTTAGTCACGCTCGATTGAACAAAGTAAATCTTCGTAAGGAGTTTTTCAGCACAACAATCGCCGAGATAAGACAGGCCGTTGAGGATTACGACCTTGAAGTTCACTGGACCATGTCTGCTGAAGCTGCCGAGTACAGGGAGTCTAGAGCGATTTCCAAACAAAATGAGAGTTCTGCCAACCCAGTATTAGAATTGGCTTGAACTTATCTTAAATAATAGTTTTATCTAAACACACAAAGCTGGCAACTCGTTGAGATGTGCAACCCAATATGCAAGCACCAGGCGAAAAACTTATTTTTCCAGCGTAAATTTCCCAAATGGAGCACCAATTGAACCAACTCGAAGAATTCGCTCGAGAGTACTTTATACAATTCTATAGCTATACAATACATGCCAAGAAGATTGCCGTACAACTGGCTCTATCGATAGCTTCAGGCGTGGCATTTTTTATCTTCGTAGTGTTGTATTTCACAGCTTCAGATTCCTCTATCTGCTCCATACCCCTGAAAGATATATATTTTTACCTTATACCTATATTTGAAGTTCTGTTCATCATATCGACAGCCTTGATGCAAAACACTAGAGACAAAGCCATTCTTTCCAGAGTAAGTAAGGATCAAAAACCAAACGAAAAAGCTATCATTCAGGCTAAGAAAAAATGGATATCTAAAAGAACTGGAATACCACCACACAAAATGTTAGAAGCGGCTAAACGCTTTGAAGTATGTAGACAGCTGTCACAGAAAAACGAAGACAAGCTAAATCACTACTTCAAAAACTTCTCTTTAAGAATATATAACAGCGACGCTAAGCCACGAATCCTAGCACTTAGCATTTCCTTAATATCAGTGGCTACTCTTCTTTTACTTCGAAATGATGTGCACCATCAAGTTATACTCGGGCTACTGGACAAGCAAAGCTTCGCTAATTTTTGCCTTTGGGTAACAGTAATAGCACTTGGGGTATTTTCAGTCACCGAGGCCACCTTAATCTTAACACGCTTAGCTATGGATAGACGATGGTCATTTCCAGGAATCACTAAATTCATGAAAAAAACGCCCAAACGAATAATTGACATATTCATTTACGACTTGGTTCAATTCCATACAGAAGAAATTCATCCCACATCCAACCTAAATTTCAAATCTAGACAAAAGATGGTAAATAGCCTCAAGTTCTGAACAATTAAATTTCCGCATAAGCTGGAAGCGAGTCTTCTTTTCATGTTTTTCCGTCATAGCCAAATACAGGGAGATTTGTGGAGGTATATTACGAAACAAACACTGGAGGTTGTCGGAGATCACGACACCTTCGGTATAATTTCCGGGGTGCTTTCGGGTGGCTTGAAGTAAGCTTTGTTGCTCTGGGTTTAAGTCTTTGAATCGGCTTATTTGCTCGATCTCTTGTTTAGGGCAAACCATAGCAATCCACCACTCAAACATATTGAGCAACTTCTTTGATTCATCCGGAAAATCTTCAAGGTTTTGAGTGGCTAACCAGAGCCAAGCTCCTAGCTTTCTCCACATTTTGACGATCTTAACGAGGTAGATAGACAGTAAAGGATTGGTGGTAATCAGGTGGGCTTCGTCGGCGAGTACGAAGGTCGGTCGGTCACTGTATTGCTCTCGGTCAACAACGCTGTTAATTTGGTTCATCAACCCCATAAAACCCAGGGCAAGCTGATCTTCGTATCCTTCGTTCGCCAATAGATCCATATCCAGAATAGTGATATCGGCCTCAGGCCAAGCTTCCCCAACCCGGTTAAAGAAGTGACCTGCAGTACCCGAACAATACAAAGCCATTGCATCGGCCATCGCTTTAATGCGCTCCCTACGGTTTGCCGTTAGCCCTTCATCATCTGAAAGAAGCCGCAAGGCACCTTCAACATCGCTGGAAATAACCTGACTTTCAGCTGTCTGCTTGGCTCTAGGCTCGCTTGTTTGGTTCAATTTCAGTTCTGCCGCTTTTAAAATCGCCTGTCGGATCACCAGTCGATCAGCCCGTGTCAGTAAGGCCTCCTCCTCAGGGGCTCCACCGGTGATCATGATGCGAGCTTTCAGCTCCATTTCACCCAGTAGATCCCTACCCTCTAGATCGCTATCTGTTGCATCATGCTCACTATCTTTTGAATCTTGAGTGCTTTGTTCTTTGGATTCCTTTTTAAAGGCAGCAATGGCATCAGCAAAGGGAGGTAAGCTGATATCTTCACTGGGGCTAAGTCGTATATGATTCACGTTCAATCCGAAGTGCTCACAATAGTCACCAAAGAGTTTGAAGGAACCGCCCTTATCAACGATATAAATACGGGCACCGTATATGGCAACAACTTGCATCAAGATGTACACCATCAAAGCGGATTTACCTGAACCTGGTGGCCCTAGCACCAAACCGAAAGCATTCTTGCTACGATCCAGCTTATTGAGAGGGTCAAAGCATACCGGCTCTCCTCCTCGGTTATAAAACACGAAACCAGGATTCTTAGTGCCTCGGCTTCGTCCATAAAATGGAAGTAAGCAGGCGATGTCACTCGAAAACATCAGACGGCTTCGTCGGGCGATCTTGTCTCTCGCCGGTTCATAGTTCATCGGCAACTGTCGTATATAGTTATCAATGGACAATAACTCATCTTTTACTCGAACCGGGTGAAGTCCATTTGCAAGTAGCAGAGCGTTGGCATCACTGACGTATTGGTCCAGCTGACTTTTATTGTCTCCCCTGAGAAACAAGGTAGTGGATACCGGGAACAGATAGTCGCCTTTGGACATATGAGTCAGGGCTTCTTCTGCATCGTGTTGGGCAGCAATTGCTTCTGAGGTTTCGCCCTTGGATGCATTCCTGACCTGCACCACATGATTTTCGATACGATCCTGAGGCTGAATCGTGATAGTGAAACTCAAGATTGAATTGGGCGGTAAGCGATCAAATACCGCATAGAGATTATCACCAATCAGCCGTTCGCCGGTGATATGGCCCGGCACAGGTTTTCTTTTTAGCGAATCAACGGTGATGGCTCGGTGTGGCTTTTGGCCAAACCACCAATTACCATGGTTATCAGACTCAGCCTGACTTAAAAACAGCTGCTCTGACAGGTCAAACCCAAAAGGCTTTTCTTCATGGGTCTCTGCAATGGGCGGAGGGCTGGACTCAGAATTGCGATCAGAATCGGAATAATCTGGGTTAAACCAATGGAACATCCATTGATAGAGATCTTGGTCATCGCAACGCCGCACAGATAAGCCACTAGCGGCCATTTGAGTCGACCACTGTTCAACAACCTGATTCAGCTCCTCAGGCGGAGTTTGTTTTTGATCGTCATTAAGTGGTCTTCTTCGGTAAAGGAACACTCGTATCTTTCGATCGCGCCCCTGCCAGTGACCACCTGAGACCGCGCTGTCTTCAATGGGGTTTTCACACAGCTTCCGAAAGTGTGCCTGCATCCGTTCATGAAAATCTTCCTTCAGTTTGTCGTGACTTCCCGTCCGACCCTGTTGCTCAGGATAAGCTTTTAGCGCCTCAGCCAATTCCCCAAGATGAGGCTCATCTGATACAAAGCACTGTAAGACAAAGGGGTTGTCGAGTGACGGAATGGCATGATTCAAACAGGTTTGAATATTCTCTCTAACCTCCTCGAGAAAGGCTTCTGTTCTCGCTTCGGTTGATAAAGCGCTAACTTCAAACATGGCACCAGCACTGAAACCATCCTCTAACGTAAAGGTACGAGAGTCACTTTCGTAATCAATCCAGGGGAGCCAGTCCACAATAGACGCCGATTGCTGATACAGGCGTTGGGTGTCTTTGTTGGTGATAGGTTGCGTTTTTGAATGCTTACTCATGCTTGCCCTCTTTCATATCACCCGGTAAAGCGACTCGGTCATAGGTATATTGTTTAAAAAATGTCGTGTAGCCGGGGATGGGCAATCCCGATGGCGACAGGTGTTTATAGACATACATCCGAATCACAGGATTGGGTAACCACACAAATTCTTGGTCGGCGCTAGGGGTTTGGTCTGATTGTCGCTGAATCAACGTGGGAAGCTCGTTTCCGGATCCGCCAAACTTTTGATCGTGTATGGTTTTCATCGAAGGCAGATTTTCACCAAAGATCTTTTGCTTTGAGGACGTACAGGCAACAAGCCCCGTACTAATCCAAATCGCGATGGCCAGCAGTGTTATTCGCATAACGAACCCTCCGGTTGAGACTATTTTGATCAAGAGATAAAGACTGATCCAAGTGAATGGCCACGGTAGCGCCAGGATCAACCACCACAGCATCGAAACTTTGTTTTTGCCTGGCCAGCAACCATTGGCTCACCTCGTCCGTTGCCGACTGGACCGCTTGGCCACCTGCTAATTGGTGAATATTGCCCGTTACTGTGCTTGTGGTACCGCCAGATAATGACGAAGTTTGTCGTGTCTGCTGGGCTTCGGCATACGCAGAGCCTGCAGCCCCGAGCGCCGCCAAGCCGATACGCTGACTTAAAAACGCTGGTGCGTTACTGACAAATTTCCCGGCAAGGCATGGAATGCCACTCGGGTCTGAAATATATCCAAGTGGCTGATCATCAGAGCTGTGATTCACGATAGAGCCATCGCTAAATATATAGGTCGCCGACATAAGTCGGGCGCTGACACACTGAAGGTTCCAATCGCCGAAACCCAAACCGCTAAAAATCATTCCTTCCACTTCAGGTAGGTCATGACCATTGGCCAATAGGTTTTCTTTGCCGACGTAGATTTTTACCGGATATGGATCCGGTGTTTGCCCACCGACAGGAATACGGCCAATCAAAGCGGTTAATGCCAGGCCGTCCGTTAAGGTGCTGTCCTTGGGGATTGTGAATGCCGGCTGGTGAATCTCAGCAACTTGGATGCTTACTGGACTGGGTCGATCTCTTCGCTGACGTTTTCTCTCCGGCAGTAGGCGGTTGGTTTTTGGAGGGATTGCCGGTGGTGCCACCGAAGCTGATTCATACCAACGCCCACGAGTCTCGTTCGGCATCACAAAGCCCTCTTGGTCAAACCCAAAGCCTTTAGGCAGTCCTTGTTGAATTTGAGCTCGTGCCCTCTTGTTTGATTTTTCCAAAGCGTCCAACTGACGCTTTAGGGCTTTAACACTCACCGCTAGTGATTTAATTTCCTTGCGGGTACTTTGGATATCTTGCCCCACATTACTTCGCTGCTGTTCCAATCGCTGTACAGCCTCACGAGTATCGGCCATTTGACGGAGCTGTTCTTGGGTCGACTTATTCAGTGACTCGGATTGATGAACCGCTTCTTTCGCATAAGCTTGCAGCGCTTTAATGGTGTTTGACTGGGTATCGCCATCTTGCGCTTTGTTTTCATCAAAGGTCGGCACAGCCTCCATGGGCTGATGTTTTGACTCTCGCTCAGAGCAGGTCAGTAGTCCCATTACAGCCACACCGCCTACGGCAAGAAGAATCAGTATTGGGTGAATGCGTTTAGCGGCCATGATGCTCTCCTGTTGACTCAAGAACTGATGGCGCAACACTGTCCAGAAAGCTTTGCTTAGAAACCAGGTAGATGGCGCTTATCGATGCATCACTGCCCTTGGGGTCAAGATCTTGATGTTGGGCACTGACGGTTACCCACTTCCCAGGAATGAGCGAGCGGAGATCTACGTTACTTTGACGGCCCCGGTTGGCCCCTTCAAATTCAAGCGCGATTATCTGGTCGCTCAAGTTTTCAAGTACGACGGCCGTCACATAGAGCCCTCCGCTCTTCCAGGAGGCTACCGACGTTACATTCAAGTTGTCAGGTAAGTGTTTGTCGCAAAGTTGGAGATCGTTAGGCAACTCAACTCGACGAATACTTCGATCAGAGGGTTGCAATCGAGTTGGAGCATAGAGACTTTGTGCGGCGAATTGTGTCAGTCGAACTCGCCAATCAATTTTATTGGACGGCGCTTGGCTTTTCGGTATTTCATTGAGCTCTTCCCGCTCATCCTTGATCATGATCTGAATCGGATCTTGATCTGTGATCAAATCCGACGCGCGAATATCCAATAGAAACAACTGCTGGCTATCCAACTGCTGCACCCGAATTCGAGTGGCATCAAGCGGCTTAAGGGCTTTGAGATACAACGTGTTACCCGCCGCCAGTGGGCGCACTGAAGCACTCAATGAGTCAGGCAACCAAAAACGAATTTCACCCGGAAAATGCAGTATCCTCTCTTCACCTACCGTAATGTGTACAGGTATCGGCTTCTGCTCCCAGATCACTCGGTCAGGGGCTTTTGCATGAGCAACATCTAACGAGCAGAAGAGTAGAAAGAACAATAAGGCCAGTGCGTAACTCTCTTTAAACATTATTGACCTCCAGGGCGACGGAAGGGAGATTTCAGATCATCTTCATCCAGCAAACGCGGTTTCATACTGCGGTCGCAAGCCAGCGCTAAACCCCAGGGGTTTACTTCCTTATCCACATCAAAGCGAACGATCTTAAGCGGGTATTGAAGCAATACGTCTTTTACCGGGTGACCGTTGATGGATTCCACCACTTTAAGGTCAAGCCAGGTTTTCCATGAGGATTCGCTTTCCTGGATTACTCGACTGCGGCTGTAACTACGTCCCAAGATTTCCTGTACAGCACGAGAGCGGGAACGAAGTTCACCTAAGTTCTGCTTCTGGTTCATGTCCTCTTCCAAGGTCGCTCGGCAGCCTGGCGTTAAAAATCCTTGTAAGGTGTATATCTGCCTGGGGTAGTCTTCTTCCCCATTGGATTTCCAGCGGTGAAGCTGCTGAAAAATGTAATAGGCAAAGGTGTACACCGTCGCTGAAGGCACTGTTTTGAAGTCGGTTTCCAAACCTTGGGTTAAATCCGGTGGAATGTACAAACGCTGATGGGACTGCAAATGACCGTTGCGAAACCATAAAGCAACAACTGCGACTATCAGTATCGTGCACACCACTCTCAGTGTTTTAATGTGGTCAATGGCTTCCAGAAATCGATTACGCTTCTGCTGATCTCGCATAAAGCCCAATAAGTCACTCATCGGCGCATCCCCCCTGTTGACCAGATCTGGGCCTTGCGCAGAAATCGTGGCTTTATCAGCCCCATATCTTCCATTTTTAGTCGCAGCCACAGCTGGTAATACCCGATAGGGCGATCCCGCTTTAGTCGCTGCAAGATGGAAGCTCCGACCACAACCCAGCCGATCACCAGTAATAAGCCAAGACCTACGCCCATGGTTATTAACCCCAACAAACCGCAAATGATCACACTGATAGGAACCAAGGTTAGCCCGCCAATAACAACCAAAGCCGTCAACTCGGACAAGGAGCACCCTCGAAAAATCGAGGGCTCACCGTTCAACCTATGGGGCAATAAGGTATTTTTCTGTGGTCGCGACATAATCAAATGATGCCTACCGCTTCGTTGAGGAAGAAAGACACCACCGCCAGAAGCACACCGGCAATCACGGCCGTCAATCCAACTGAGCCCCAATCGGGATCATTGGAACTGCGGGCTTCGTTGAACTTGGACAATAGTATCCAGCCCACCCACAAAAAACCTGCGCCAGAAATCGCCAGCGCGATGTATTCAATGGCATCCCCAGTCCAGCCCTGCATAAAGACTAGGTAGTTTCCGTTCGGAGAGCCGTTTGAGGGGTCAACGGGCGTGGGTAAATCAGCGTTCGCCTGCATGGCAAGAAACGAAAACAACAAAAAAGTCCAGCGGTGTTTTAGGTGGTTCCGCCACAAGTAAAACCAAGCAAAAAGTCTGCGCATGATATGCCCTGTAAATTAATTGGGTTATTTCAACAAGAACCCCATGACCAACGTAATGACAATTGAGCGGACTACACGCGACATAAAATCGAATAAGTCGATCTTATTTTTCTCAAAGGCTTTCCATTGACCGTAAGCCAGCCAGGCAACCCAGAGGTACAACACAGAAAACAAAACGATCAGAATAAACTGGCGAAAATCGCCCGTACTCAATCCCAAGGTTGCATCCGTAAAAGCTTGTTGTTGTGCGGCGGTCATGATGTCACTCAATCATCAACAATGAGGGTTCATCATGTTCGGATTAAATGTTCCTATCGATTAAGAAGGATCCAACCCGGAAGGAAATTATTTTCAACGAGAGGTCGTGTTTGGACTAGAAGTACTTTTTAAGGGTAAGGGCTGCAACTCTCACTGCCCAGCCTTGCAGCACAGCAAATGGCAACACGATATAAATCGGATTGATGCTTTCAGGGCAGCTGATGTAAATCACGCAAGCCATGGTGAAGGCGGGCCCAATACTTCGCCGTGCCAGGTTAAATACATTACTGCTTTCTCGCCCACCACCCCACCGCCGGAGATTGCGTTCAACCAAGCCATCAATAAGGCCAACAAAACTCAACACCAAAAACGGCGGCAGCGAAAAAACCAGCACGACCAATCGGATCAGGAAAGATTGAGAAACATATTGCGTTGCCTCCCAATAGGGCTGCGCTTTTTGAAAAAGGGCTTTCAGTCGATCATGCTGTTTATCCAATTTGTATTCCCATTTTTTATTTAGTCTTGGCCAGACCTCACTATGCCGATCGACGTTTAGTTCGATCCATTGCTTCAGCTTTTGCTTGTAGTCATTGATGGACTGTTTTATAGAGCTTCGATTATTGAGCAAATGGTGACTTAAGTAGGCTTCATCTGCCTCAAGTACGGACAAGGCGTGATTGCTACCCTCCTCTGGCCACCAAAACACCATACCTATCCACTCAATCAAAATGGACAGCAAGAGCGCTGTTAACAACCAAACCAACGTCCGAGTCATACCCGAGAATGCTAGGCTAAACAGCCCAGCGGATTGGCGCTTTGACGGGGGGTATTCGGGCTTGGGCATCAGCGGCCGTGATAGCTCGGCCAATCCGTGACAGAAGTGTAACTCTGACGCATATGATCCAACATGCTTTCAAGCTGATTGGGTAACGCTTCATCATCCGCTTTCGATGGCATAGGAATACGGATCTTCCAAAGCTCACTACCTTTGAGTAAGACAAAGGCCTGGCCTTTGGGTAGAGCCACAATATCGGCTGGGGATATCATGGGCACTCGGCTAACGCTGATACGGTCTTGGTTGTTGGACGTAAAACTGATGGCTGGGTTATCGTCTGTACCACTGTCAGTTACACCCGAAACAGCCATAATTTCGCTAATGCTGACCTCTGGAAGCTGCTTGGTGAACATCTCACAGGTGGCCACCTCCTTAACCCCCATGATCAGCATTGTCCCGATATTGCCTGCCAACTGCCCCGCTTTGGCCTCACTGCCTAATTCAGCAATGGGGTCACTCCAGGTCTGGGTGTAGAGGTTCAACTGATACCCCGCACCACCGCTCTTGTTGATCAAGGTTTTAAACTGAGGGCCAATCAGGTCGGAGAACTCGTCACCATGGATGATAATGTCGGGGTTTTCCAAGGGGCTGCCGGTCGATTGCGCCTGTGGTTCAGGGTTGGGAGGGTAAATCCCGTGTTTATAGATATGGCCGGCCAGGCTTGTAAGATCGCTGAACATGGAAGCCCCTACCGCGCTGGCCACTTCAGGATCCGTCAGAGCGTCCAGCCCGACATAGACCACCGCCTGATTCCGTATGGCCTGAGCCCACTCCAGAACAGGCCTGTTGTCACGGGCATCATTGATATTCGGGGCCAGTACATCCGCAATAGCCCCGGTCGTGAGCTTTTCGAGGAACGGCTTTACCGCTACCGTGATTTTCTGAAAATACTCACGGTCATAGCGAAAGGCTGAAATCAGCCCCTCCAGCACCTGGTCAACGTCACCAAGTTCCCTCAAATAGCGAACCATGATGACCGCCTCAAAGTCCTTCCCCTGCTCTCCTCGACTCAGGTGTTTGGGCTGGGTTTCTTCAAGGAGGATTTCCAGCTGATCTTGCCAGTCTTCTGGGCCGTTCTCAGCCAGCCAATAGCGACCATATTCAACAATAAGGGTATCGATATCACTGATATGACGTCGGATTTTCCTGAAATCCGGCCTTTCTCCCAGGGCAACCAAGGCCACTGCAATGACATTGATAAATTGCCAGGCAAACTCCTTAAACGCGCTGGCATCCCCTTCAGAGGGCAGCTGATTGGCAATACGGGTTGCAACCTCGGTTATTCGAGAGAATGAGCCTATCGCGTTGTACCTTGCACTCTTCTCGGGAAACCCCAAATGGAAGATGATCAAGAGGCGCCCAGCCCGCTGTGTTTCAACATAGATGCGCTTCAGGTAATCCGCGTCCCCTTTCGGATCCAGAACAATGACACAGTTGCCTTTGCGATGGATATCTTGGGTGGTTAGCAGCTCTGCCAATCGGGTTTTTCCATGGCGGGTACGGGCAACCACCACCATATGCCCCACTCGTTCACTGAGAGGCATCATGGCATTGGTTTCCGCCCTGATCCCAACCCCGTGGATGACAGGGTCGCCTCCGGTGGCCAACGGAGGTGAAAATGGATTCAGGACGGAATCTTGGGTGATCCAGCGCATGAAAGCCCCCCTGAAAGGGTGATGCTCCCACTCAAGCGCTTTGCGCTGGATCCATTGTTTAAGGATTGGTGGTTTCAGATACTTCTCGGCCCGCTTATCCCGAGCCGCATACAAACGCTCGGTATGGGTCTGGGTCCACTGGAACCCTTTTCCAAGAAATAGAAATCGCTGACTAATTGGTACCTGACTAGCATTCAAACTGTATCTCGGCGTGGCTCTTAAGCACCTTTGATATTGGCCGATCTGCCAAGCTTGCTTGGCGCGCCACAGTGCCATGGCGAAAAGTACTATTGCCCCCGCCCAAGCCACTGATGGTGTCATCAAAAACAGGCTGGGAGACACCGCTAGGAGGCCCGCCGCACTCAAACAGCAGCAGGCCGACACCCACTCAATCGATGGCCTCAGTAGCACCTCCACCTCATAACGACCCGTCACTGCTCCCACCCCTGGTTTGAAATGAGGACTGGGTAATGGCGGATGCCTAGCTGCTGGGCGAAGAACTCTCCAGACACCGGTGCCAAGCGAATGCCATCCGCCAGTTGAGTCAATGTCTTGAGTTCCTCAAGTGTCTTTACCTCAACCACATAGCCCACGGCATTGATCGCTTTAAGATCGGCGAGACGGTCAACCAGCCACTGTTTAGAAAATGTATCGGCGCCTATCAAAAAGAATGGCTGATTCAGATACGGTAGCTTCTTATCAACCGCCTCCAACCCACCTGGGCTCATACTCGGAGTATCGATAGGCAGTTTAAACGGCAACGGCAAAGCCTTCTGGTTGCTCGGTTTTGGCTTTTTGATGGATTTGGGGAGATACAGATCGATGGGCTTCGTATTGCCCGAATCGTAGATGACGATCAGCTTGTTGGAACTGGCAGAGACATCGATTAATGACAGCGCAGTCAAACTACTCACAACTAAAAGGCTCAGTAGTTTTAATCTCATTAAAACCTCCCAGCCCAAATACGTTTTACCCGCTCACGATAGGCTTCAGCACTTGCCAAGGATTCAGCATCTTGGCCCGGGTCATGATAGCGACCCGTAGCAACCCACCAATCTTGGCTGTGTTCATATTGTTCTTTGAGTACCTCAGCGCCGGCTTGTAAGTTACGCATTGGAATGAGCGCTTCCTGAAATGACTCAAAGCGATGCTGTTGCCAACGCCAACTGATTTGCATTAATCCAATGTCTAACTGCTGTTCCCGCTGAATCGCGGTTTCGATAGCTTTCAACGCTTCTTTCTCTGTCTGACAGTAAACAGGCAAGCCGTGAATGTTGAGCGCCCACGGCCAAGGCAAGGACTTATTGTCGAAGGGGCGGCCGCTTTCAGCCAGTGCAATTGAAAAGAGTAAATCAGCGGGTACTTGATGAGATTCCGCGACAGCCAAATAAGCGTACGGAATAGACTCAACTGAAGGTTCAATATCACCCAGACTCATTACGCCAGACAGAACACTGATCGCAACAGCACTCACAACTTCATCTCCATATTCACGTCGTAGTACCGCCCTTCTCGTAACAGGTACATGGGATGTGCTAGTCGAAAGCGATTTCCGGATTGGCGGCGAAGTCTAGTTAAAAGGCCTTCATCGCGATTCAAGCTCAGGAGGCCAGACTCAAGCCAGGCACCCGGTAGAGAGTTGTTCTTAGACCACGTAACCACATCACTATCGCTACTAGCCTCGAGAATAAAAGCCCGAACGGTAACCCCTTTAATGTTTTGGGCTATCTGTATAAGGCGACTCAGGTTCGAATGACAGCTCGTACATTGCTTCGAAAAGAACACGAAGACCTGGTCGCCCGTTATCAATTTAGAGGATAGGTTCTGAATGGATTTATAGCTTTGTTTACGTAGCGCTCTATTTTCGCGAAAAGGCACGAGCCCTTCTGAATCAATTACAGGTTGATTGGGATACAGGCGGTTAAAGGCTTGTCGATACGCTGACTGAAACTGCAATGTTCGCTGCGTCAGTTTAAACTCCTGCTGTGCATACAGTTCAGCAAAGCGCTGGCGTTCAGCGGGACTGTCAGCAAACATTCCCAAAGCCAGTATAGGATCGATATTAAGGTTCCATTTTCCTAGTGGGCCTTTCAGCAACTCGGTGTATCGTTGATATTCAGAAGGCTCTATATTCCAGCGTTTGGCGTTGAGACTGATCGCCTTCGAGACCTCTACCTCACTCGTGATTGCTTCGGAAAGAGCTTGCTCTTGTCCTGACGCGCTAGCCTTAAAAGAAACAATTGAACAACAGGAGCAAATCAGAATAATCAAGAGCCTCATTTTTCGACCCTCGCTTCAATCCATCGTTGATAATGGGCTAGAACAATTTTCTTGGCTTGATTACGATCTGGGGAGGCTCCCATATCAAGTGGGCCAATGGTTAAAGTGGAACCTACTCTGAGTTGATTCATATTGCCACCGATAAAAGATGGCGTATTCGCTTTAAACACTTGAACCATGGCTTGTTCGATGGATAAACCATTGAGTGGAATCTTGCCCAGAACCCCGCCCAGGGTCTCCCCTTTCTTAATAGGACCATAGCCGAATACAGTTGCCTCTCGGGAAAGCAGGTTTTTGTAAGCCCCAAGCTGTTTTTTGCTTTCCCATGCTTTCTTGGCTCTCTCAATATCCTTTTCGTTAAGATAATCTTGATATCGTTTCTTAAGGAAAAAGACGACCTCGCGAGTTACCGGGTTAACTCGGTACTGAAATGCCTGACCAATGAGTGCCTGCAGCACCTTATCCAAGCTTGAGTAGCGTCGGTTATTGAAGTTCTCAGGAACATTCAAAGAAAACAATACGTATTGCTCTGGGTGCTGTTCAAAATCCAGATCGACTAAATAACCTTTGAGATTAAGCGCAAAGACCAACGCTTGTATTACGGAGTGCTGGTCAGTTGGCAGACGCAAATCAACGTTACCATCCGCACAAATCAGCTTGCCTTTCGCGCAAGCACTTTCCTTTGGCCTGAACCCTTCGTTTAGTGTTCGGCTACCGCCGGCAACAACCACTGAACTAAGAAAAACCAAACCTAAAAATAAAAATCTCCACATTGTCGTTACACTGTCCTTGATGAATTGGACAGACATAGTAATCCCCGACCCGAGAGCTATAAGGTGTATTCGTTACATCTGTTCTGGAAAATAAAAAGAACCCCAGCTAGTGAGCTAGGGTTAAAGGGTGTTCCCAAACTAAGCGCTCTGGGGGATGAGCTCCAGCTGGGAAAGGGATTGTGATAATCGAAGTACGATCAGTGTTTCCCAACGTATGCGGGAGATACCAATCATAGAGTGTTCGGACAATTGCGGTTGCAACGCGGTGAACAGGCTTCGAAGTGTATGGCTGTCGGACAAAGTGCCTTCGGCCTCGATCGACAGCTTACGCTGACGCAATGTGATGCGGAGTTTTCCATCATCGCTAAAACGGGTTTTAGCGAGTCGAGAAAGGATAGCCCTCACCAGAGGTTTGTTGATTTCTGGTTTAAGCTCTACCGCACCACGTATTTCTAGATATTCCATAGTCGACCTCCCAGCCGGTGGAGGGAGAGCAACTCCTTAGGGAAAGTTACTTTCCCGTAGGGTGAAGATGCCGAAATACGTATCTGTGTTAGAAACGAACAGTTCGGATCATATGGAGACAGCTAGGTGCTGTTAAACCACTATTGAGTCTGCAATAGCGACAGTTGAAATCTATCGACCTAAATATACTGCAGTAATTTGCTCCCTTTCGTGGCCGAGCTCTTGAGATATGGCGTATCTTGCAACTTGGTCATCGATCTTTTCTTGCTCAGTGAGTTCTTTGCTGGTTTTACCTCCACAGGTAGGTGGTTTGCGCCCGGTGAGTTCCTCATATCGAATTTGGGCATACCGGTGGCGCAGACCATGCAGTTTGGAAAGTCCTACTTTTTGGGTTTCACGCTCATAGAGCCGCATTTGCTGAACGTACATAAGCTGCGGCGGAATAAGGGAGCCCTTTTCGGCTATCAAATGTGCTTTTTTAAGAACTTCCCGTTGCTCATCAGTACGAATGGGAATCTCACGTGCCTTACCGCCCTTACACCATGTTGACTTGAGTCTGATAAAGGTCTTTTGATCTGCGTAGGAAGGGATAAATTTAATCGCCTCCTCTCGCCGGAGGCCAAAGGCTCGTTGAAGCTGGAGGCTTATTTTTAAGTTGGGGTCTTGGATTTTCGACAGTTTTTCTAAATCTAAGTCTTTGGATTTAGAGGTGTTGGTGACAAAAACACGTGACTCGATACCATAGTGGGCATTGTCTTTAGCCACAACGTTGGACTTACCAACTTTCGAAGCCCACCATCTCAGAGCTGACATCCTGTTTTTAACGGTTCCTGGTGATAAGTCCTGTTTGGAATAGCTGTCAACCAACGCCTCTACATGCTTTGGTTTCAGTGAAGTGACATTCATTCGACGATACCCAAGAACAGCCAATTGATCGGCGATTGATTGTAAAATCTTACTCCTGTTCAACTGAGTTGAAACACTGCCATCTCTATTCTGGGTGCATAAGCCTTTCAGCTGATAATTTAGAGTTTTCATGTCCCGTCCCTTTTGTACGAAACAGAAATCTAATAACTAAAACCATAAAGTTAAAGCCAAAAAATTACACCAAAACAATAAACTTTCCCGAATCGGTTGACACTTCGCATGATAGCTTCAAACCCTACCCTTCTCCCGAAGGGAAAAGAGAAACTACGTAAGGAATTGAATTTCGATGAGCGTCTCCTGTTGATCTTAGCCACCACCTCTCGCCTCTTTAAGGCTAGAAAATAGACCGCACATAGTCATCACTCATACCCACAGTTTCTTACCAACAGGTGACAAGCTAGGATCGAGCATAAATCTTTCTAACATATTCAAATACTTACAACCACCCACCCATTATATAAAAGCACTTCGGGTGCATTAACATTTTAAACATTAGCTTCTTCAAGAGCCTGCCAAAAATCAGCAATTTGTGAGCTGTTCCTGAGAGTCCCTAACTTCTACTGCCTAGCACCCAGTGTTTACAGTGCACATCTAATAGTAAAAAATACTAATCAAGTTTTAGCCTAAACACATTCCAAGTCAATATAGGCTCTATGAGTTGCATTACAAGATAGATCCACAACAATTAAGAGTCAAAGAGACACCCACTAATTTCACAACAAGCTTCTCCGTAACGTAACCTACAATGCGGAATAAGAACAAATCTATAGCCGCAGCAACATGCAAAAGCCTTTAAAATTCGTGCGCAAGTGATGTTACTGACCCAAGCCTTATGTGGGCTCTTAGAATATTACACTATCGTTGTAGTAATCTATTATACAGATTCCCCCAAAGACACCCGCAAAATCGAATTCACTAACATCGATATTAGTCACAACGTGTAAAATACTAACACCTTATTCGCAGTTTTTAGTCGAGCTTTTTGGTCATTCACCCTGTCCACAGGTGAAAAAGAACCTAATTCAGATTCAGCCTGGCCGGTGATACCACCTGCACTTACGCTTCAAAACTGAAGCTTGCATAGATCTGTATCTTCCAAGTCTTCCTGGGCTTGTTATAATTCTAACGTGACAAGGATAGCAGGAAATCATCAGTCAAATTAAACAAAAAGTCTGTTGGATCTTCCCCTTCCTCCTTCATATGCAGCATTTTGCATACAGCCTCATCATCCAAGGCCAAGATCAACTTTCCGTGCTCTCGCATAGCACCTTGCATCATTGTGATTGAATTTTTATCTGCTCCGAGACGAGTAAAAATGATTGCAACCTTTCTTAATCCTCGTTCTAGAAGGTATTTCTCCGTCGTAATCACCTGGCCTTGCTTAATTTTTTCTGAATAGTTTTTAAATTCAAAAACAACGTAACGGCTATTTAAGTGATCTATAAGGAAGCGCCAATATTCTGTATTTGGACGAACCCTACAAACAAAATCGTATCTATTCCCCCCATCTGTACTTTTTTGTTTATGCCAACCTTGGAGGTCATTTGGAAACAGGTATTTGAGAACTCTTTCACAGATGCGTTCGTAATCAGGCCAAGTTTTTTCCCTCTTTTTAATGCTTTAAGCTCCTTGCAAAGATCTGTTCCCATCGTATCAACTTGAGGACTCGAAGCCGCAGATAATTTGAATTTAGCATCATATAGATTACTTTTATTAGCCCTTTTCCCTTCAATATATTCCGGCCCAAGCTCTAACAGTGCATCTAGTTCATCAATTAGCTGAGGATTGGCAGCTGCTAAGTTTCTTAGGTCTATTTGATCTACAAAAGCAATATTAAATTTATCCTCAAGGGAAAGTCATATATCGTCAGGAAGGAAGCTAGATACAACCAGCATACCCCGATCAGCTTGACTACCAATTCCGTTATTTATTACTCGCGCTGCAGCGGACTCAATTAGAGATGGTTTAACCCTTGCTGTTCTATAATACTTAACTTCTATAGCCCAGCTTTCACCACTCAGTTTGCCCAAGAAATCAAACCCCCTATCACCTTCTTTATCATCAGGGGATATGTGAAAATTATTCGCTTCAAGAATCCGCCTCACTAAACCCTCAAACAACTCCCGCGTTAAAATAGCTTCTTCCATTTTGACTCTCAACTTACTTGAAATTTACAACGTCTCATTTTTGGCTGATTTGGTTGCAGCGGAAAAAACACAGAAAACCAGTGCGCACCTCAGCAACAGTCTTTGTTCTAATGTTACCTCGTTGTCGCACCATATCGCTCAGAGACAACTGAAGGTCGACATTCAAAATCAACCCTAACTTGCTCTCTTGCTGAACTCTTCATGCCATGCAATAACATTGGTCAGCACCTCATCCAGTTGATCCGGATCTGGAACCTCTACGGGCAGCTCTTCAGATTGGCTATGCTCGAAGCAGGAAAATTCACCCATCAGCCCTTCAATGAACGTACAGTCATCAGGGGTTATTTTGGCCAGCTTATGAAATTTTCCCTGTGTAGTCACCGATCTACGGTGTCGCGCAACCACATCGGCGAGAAAGTCCGTTTCAATGATCCTTTCAAGTAATATTCTAAAGTCACTGCAAATAGCCTTTGCCAAGGGGTAATAGCTATCATAACCGTCTCGATCCAAGACTTTTCTGGCCGCACTGAGCTTGGCATTTTTCAGGTTTTTAACTGCATTAATTGGTTTTTTAGCAAAGAGTGGCAGATCCCCATGTTCACCGCATCCCCAGGGCTCACGTCGAATATGTCGATAATCTGCATTGCCTTTTTCAATCAGCTGACCCAATAAACTGAGTCGATGTGTAAAGACAATAACCTGTCTTTCAGCGCTTAAGTTGACTAAACGCTTCGCCGTATGTTCTTCATAAGTTTGATCTAACGATGAAATAGGGTCATCAAAAATAAAGGGCGCTGAATTTGGCTTACTTGTCACATCCGCCAGAAAGGCTGCCAGTGACACAATCCGTTGTTCACCTTCGCTTAACACCTGAGCGGCCTTACTATGACTATGCTGTGGATTGAGCCCATGTAATTGAATTCGGTGCTGGACACTCCCGAGATCCATTCTGGTCTTCACCAGCTCCACACTCACTCTAGAAGCCCCCAGAAGCCTTAGCTCCTTATTAAACCGGTTAACAAATGCTTCGGTTACAATTGTTTTAGACACGCGACCAGCCTGATTCGAAACCGCCGTTGTATTTACGGATTTGAGCCATCCTTCGATGGCATGTTTTTTCTGTAACTCCGCGATTTCATCCCGAATGGCCTGAATGTAGCCACTCGCCCACAGCTTCGACTTCAGCTCTCTGATCTGAGTGGCTAGGGTAACCTTATCAAAGGCTTCAGCGTCTTTATTATGCTGGTCAACCTCTAAATTTAAGCCTTCGACTAACGACAGAAGCGTTTTAAAAGTGTCTGGTGGAAGATCGTAATACAAACGCTCTTCACGGGCCCGGTTCTTCTCGCTGTTAACGACCTTTTCGATTTCCTCCCAAACAGCTTGGAAAACCGGCAGCCATTCGGTTTCGTTCAGCTGGGCCGCCTGAAGTGCTGTCATCAATGCTGGTTTTTCCGGCTTTTCCGGTAACCTGCCCAACGCTTGCTGATACGCCGTTTCGGCAGCGGTCGCCGACGACTCCAGTTCACCGGTAACATAGCTTTCGAATGTAACCAGACGATGTTTTGCCGCGTCATCCAAGTCCTGCTCACAAAGCACACACTTTGCGCCAGGCTCTACAGCAGGATAGACAGCCTCAACATAGGCATGTTGTTGGGAATATCTGCGCGCAGCTTCCCACATCGCTTTCCATACTGGATTGCCAAAGCCCTCAAAACTGGTCTCCTTTTCAATGGCTTCAGCGGCCTGTTTAGCAGTCTCACGTTTCTGTAGCGCATCCTGCTCTAGCTGTTCAAAAACGTTGACTGCGGTCATCGATACGAGTCCGGCAGCAGACGTCACTTGCTTAATCAGGTTTTCAAGCTGAGTTTTCCGGTTTTGCTTTTTGCTCGCTAGGTCCTGTGGCGCAGCAGATAAACGCTCCTCCAGTTGCATCAACGTTCGGGCATCGTCATCAGAAAAATGGAAATACTCTTCAACCTTTGTAATGTCGGTATCGTGTCGTAAGCGATGAAACATCGCTTTAAGGTAAGGTGTATCGCCAAACTCTGGAGGCTTAGCAGGGAGTTTTGTACTAAGTGCAGCTTGCTCAGTCTTTAACTTTTGTTGTAACCTTTTGAAAATACTAACCAACTGCTTAAACAGCGCCACCTCATTGGGAACATAGCTGATCTCCTGTTCCTTATCGATGTAGAAAAACCCGGTTTGGCTATCGAAAACATCAACCGGTAACAAATCTTCTATTGGGTGTCCATTAGCTGGCCAAACAAAGGTTTTCTCCTCACCATTGACCGAGGCAACAGCGGTACACTGCCTATTCTGTGGTGCCGCTTTAAAAACATTAGGTTGCAGATCTACGGCATTTGGCTTGCCACATAGCTTCTTCAGAATCCGCGTGTAACCTGATTTCCCAGAACCATTGTTACCATATACAACGGACAACCCAGGTGAAAAAGGAAGTGGGTGCCGGGGCGCCAATGCATCAATGCCTTCAATATCTCCAATGGACACCAGTCGAAGGTCGCCCGTCTCAGGGGCAACTCCTTCAAATACACCTGACAGGTCTATCTTTTCTTCTTTCGATTGCCCATCTTCCGTTTTTAATAGTGCCAGTAACTCATCGATTAGAGTATCGCTCACCTCTTCTTGTGTATACAATTTAGTCGCCGCAAGTTGAATCCAATAAGGCTGGTTGCTTACCCACTCCTTTAATTCTGCATTCACATCATTCATACTAATTTCAATCCATTTAAATAGTTCGGGTATTAAAATACACTTTTTAAGGCAAGTCCTTGCTAAAACTCTTTAATCTTAGCTGTTAGGTCAAATAAAACCTAAAAAGTGGGAAACAGGACCGATTACAATCATACCAATTTCTTCAACACTCAATCCGTGGTATTCCACTCAATCAGATCTTGCGTTGTTGTGACAGAAATCCCCGTCACATTGTAACTTTTGCTCCGTTCCTGACCGGCCAGTTTCCTGATGAACGCTACAGCTTTCGCCAGCTTTACACGGATTGAGGTGAATCTAAGTACCGCCATTAGTACCTCCACTAGTTACATAAAAATCCTTGATCAGCTAATGCAGCCGTTGCCCCCTACATCTACACCCGATAAGGATTCCGTAGCCAAACATAAAACCCACTTCGGTGTAGCTCGAATACACCGCATATGTTATTTGTTGGAATATCCACACTAATTATCACGAGTGAAGGTGTACTTTACTCGCGCTGCTTGCAAAGTACTTTGCGGTCTTCTTTAAAATGTTACGCCCCTCGATGATGCGTATCAGCTCGACTTTAAGACGGCGATCTCAGTTTGGTCATCAACTGAATTGATCTGCTGAGGGCTGCTATGTGTATAGTTTTCCCTTGCTCATATGACCTTCTTCTTGAATTGCATTTTACTCTTTTGAATGCCTAGCAAAGCCAGGGAAGTTCAGAGGCCTGACCAAGTTTTATGCATTAAAAATTCTAAATTGGTCAGTGTTTATGCCAGTCTAGAGCTTTAGGGCAATAGAGTGATGAAATCAGATTTCATCCAAGGGCATGGGACACCACTCCCATTTGGCAATTTGCCGTAAACCTTAGCGTGTCTTGTTGGGGCTAAGATTTATTGAGGGTTTGAATGTCGATAGTTCTCCTTTCTGTTGGTGGTTGCCTTGTTTTCACTGTTGTAAAACTCAGCTGGGAAGGCCCTGTTTAGGGCAGTTTTGCTATTGAGGGTGCAATAGCCACACATGAAAGTTTTGCTTGGAGGTATCTTAGAGGGAGAATGAATTCGTTCCCCTCGTAATCCTTGCATCACTTCGGGAAAATAGGGGCTAGGCCTTATGGGGATTGGGATTGAATACCGCGTCACTACATGTTTGTAGTGACGCGGTTTTGCTGGAATCGTTGCTACTTGAATCGTTGTGGTCATGTCCTTTTAACCTTTTTCATGGCTTTGAACGTGTTCGTTTAAAGCGTTGTGCATCCTACTTTTCAGCTAAGTCTCTTGATGTCTATGACGGCTCGTTTGAATCTAAAGCATCCTTGTTGGCCATCATAATAGGAACGAGTAAATCATCTGGGGTTATTTTTAGCGCCATGCATAAGCGGATGATGGATTCAATTGATGGCAGCTTTCTTCCAGCTTCAAGATCTTGCAGGAAGCGCAAACTCAGCCCAGCCTTACGGCTTAGCCCCTCCTGGGTCTCAGATTGGCTTTTTCTTTGATCGCTTAAGAGATTAGCAAAATCTGATTTTATCTTATCTTTCAAATCGTTACGCTCCATAGAGCGCAATTTTCACCTAATAGTTGCACGCTCACTACGATCTATAGTGCGTATTTTAATAATATAAGGTATCATCTTAATGGAAAGCAAGGATAAAAGCAGGAGACTGACATGCTCGTACTCTCAAGAAAAATCGGCGAAACCCTAAAAATCGGCGATAACGTGGCCGTAACCATCGCTGCGATCAAAGGAAACCAGGTAAAAGTAGCCATCAATGCCCCGAGAGACATTGAGGTTCACCGGGAAGAGATTTACCAACGCATACAACATGAACGCCAAACGTCGACACACAAAAACCCAACCGTTCTAAAACGTTGATGTTTGTGCGCGGACAAATCACCAGTAACCATACTTGGGTGGGTGGGCTTCGCTGCGGCTAGCTGGCGTAACATTCTTTTGGTTCTGAGCGTGTAGAACTTTGGAGAACGATATGGACATAAAGTCATCGGGTGACGGGGAACCTTTCTGCCCCCTGCCTTTGCACCCGTTTTTTGAGCAATCCAGTCAGCCTGCGAGCCTGACTGACTGCCTAGATGCCGTCAACAAGGCCAATTCTGTCATTGAAATGGTTAATAGCTTGGAGATCGGAGATGAGAATGGCGGGCTTTCTGAACAAGCCATGTTTGGCTACTACTGGGTGAATGCACTCATACAAAGCGCCTTAACCTATGTGAGTGCACGCCTCAACGAACTGCATCTGGAACTGGATCAACAAACCAAAAACCAATCGCTGATATCCGGTTTAATCCAGGCCATCGAAACCCTTGAGCCTCCCCATCAAGAAGAATTATTGAGCCAAGCCGCGCTACAGGCAGGAATGGATATTACTGCGTTTCTAGAGACGCTAAAAGACATTGCCATTAAGTAGAAACCTGCACACAGGTAAAAGAGGACACCTAAACATCGAGCCAATACAATGACAATGTGTAAACGTTCCTCTTTGTATGACGCAAGCATAGTTAAAAAACGATGAATCAACGTTTCGGCACCGGTTTCAGACAACGACAATGCGGCTGCACAACTGTTCCGGCAAGAGCCCCATTTCCTTGCCCCCATATCTTTTAGTCTTGAACAGCGAAGTTATGATTACGCTACGGCACATCGTTGACCGTGGGCAAGTGAGTCAAATCTGTTCCCAATAGGCGCTATCAACAAAACATACAGTCTCACACTTCAATCGTACGATTTAGCTGATTTGTTTTTTTTCGCTCATTAGGGCATCGATATTACCTAATAGAATTTCACTGGCCTCTTCCACGCGTTTCATTTGCGCAATGATACTTTCGCGGACCTCTTTGTCATGCCGCCAGTTTAATTCCCGAAAACTCACCGCGGTCCTCAAGGATTGATGCAGGTCTCGATGTGGGGATTCCAATTTGCCATAGGCCGCCAAGCCTGAATAATGCTGAAAACCTTCCCCACTGCTGTACCATTGACCTAACTCACAACCGCTATGATCAACACTCAGCTCTTCGATTTCCTTAGCACGATCTTTGGTATCGTCCATGGCCAGGTATCCGTTTTGCTTCAGTATGACATGATCGATTTTCATAAGTGCGCCAAAGGTTAAATCCCTTGCGCTGAGTACATAGTTACTGGTTTTCTCCGCAGAATCTGAGAATCCGACAAACTGGTTCTTGAAGGTTTCCACTTGTTTGCTCATTTCAGCTGCGGCCACACTGGAGCTTTCGGCCTTTTCAATCATTTCCTGCACCCGGTGACTGAAGCCACCGATGATAGTCGACACACTGGATGCCGATTCTTTTGTTCGGTTTGATAGACCTTTGACTTCTTCGGCGACCACCGCAAAGCCTCGCCCCTGTTCTCCAGCTCGCGCCGCTTCAATAGCAGCATTGAGTGCCAGCAAACTGGTCTGGTCGGCAATTTCAGCAATGATTGATAAGGATTCAGAAACGTTTTTGCTGTCTTCGCCCAGCTCAGCAACCACCGCCGCCACGTCCTGAATACTGCTATTGATTTCTCCCAGTCGCGCGGACATCGCGTTGACCTCTCGGTGACTCTCTTTTGCGGCCTTACCGTTTTCGAAAGCGATTTTCTCAACCGATCGGACCTCATGATTAATCCGGTTCAGGTCGACCTGACTAACCTTTAAGTTCTTAATTAGGTTGGTGGTGTTTAAATTGTGCAACTCCGAATGGAGTTCATTGGCGGCCAATAGATCCATCCCATCTTTCATCCGATCGATGCTGGTATTGATGGACACCAGAGAACGTCCCAACTGCCCGGGCAGGCCACGATACAAGGCCGTTCTTTCATAGGACCCTTTGGAGACATGAGCAAAGCAACTGTTGACCTCTTTGAAATAGGATTCGATATAATCCAGAAAATCATTCAGTTCCCAAGCCACCATACCCAGCTCCCCCATACCAACAGTGTCCACAATGCGCTTATTAAATCCCCCTTTATTGGCGGATCGAATTGTGCAAAACACCTGATCCATGGTGTAAAACGCCTTGTTAACGATCTGATTACCTAAAAAAGCGAAGATAAAAACCATCATAGGAGCCAGGCATAACCAAGCGTTAGGAGTCACAAAGAGATAGAACAAAGCATTATTCAAAAGAATAACCACGCTTGCTCCCCAGAGCATCACTTGCGCCTTGGTTTTTAAAAAGGGAATTCGGGCGCTGACTCGACGCTCGTCGGTATTTTCTATATGTGCGGCAATACTCATTGTGCTTACTCCCTGTTAGCGTCCAGCTCTACCATAAAACGGTTGTAGGAAACGGCCTCTTTTTCCAAATGCTGATCAACCAACCGCCAAGAGCGATCGGGGGCCGACTTCTTATCGCCTTGCTTCTCTTCTTCACGCATTTTCTGGTAAAGGCTTTCGACCAGTTGTACGGCCTGCCTCCCGGGTTTACGTCTTACGGAATAGTAGCCTCTGAGATTGCCTGACTCATCAAAGTCGGGAGTCACATTGGCAAACACCCAGTAGAAGGATCCGTCTTTGCAAAGGTTTTTGACGTAGCCAAAAAATTCTTTGTTGTCCTTTAAGTCTGCCCACATTTTTCGGAAGACACCTCGCGGCATGTCCTTATGACGGATAACATTGTGCTGTATGCCAATCAGTTCTTTTTCAACAAAGCCAGAGATACGCATAAACGTGCGATTGATGTAGGTAATTTTTCCCGTCACATCGGTCTTACTGACAATGAGGTCGTCATCAGCCAGCTCTATTTCTTTATTGATTGCGGTGATTTTCGGGCGCTTACCTTGTGCTATGACCATGGATCCCTCCTGAGCGTTAAAGCTAATTTGTCAAACTTACTTAGCTGTCTCTCACGACTATCGACAGGTCAAATAAATTCTTGAACACTACATGGCAAGCAAAACAATAAGGCGCGCCAACTTTACGCTGAACGGGAATCTGGATTTCTTTTCCTTGTTTAAACTGTCACCTAAGTTCTCAATAGCCAGCTTTTTTGACGACTCACGCTTCAGGATTACAGCACTTTTTATTCCTCATGAAATAATAAAACCTCAAGGCCTCATTTGGTTTATTTTTCCTGACGGCAACAAAGCTTTATAAAGGTGTTGTCTTTCGTAGCCGCAAAACAACCACAGCGAAAGATGATTACCCTGACAAAAACTGAAAACAACCTAATCTCGATCAAGAAAATCGCACGCAACCCCTTTTGGGTTTTGCTTCTACCGCTTCACCCACCTACAGTGTCGAAACACTTACATACAAGGCCACAACACAAGGGCCATTCACACAGCAATGTCCGTATAACGTCACTCAAGGATGATGGGCACATAACCCAAGAGGCGCACCGAAATGGTAAACCGCGACAAAGGACTGTGGGCTGAACTCGATAGGCTCGGTGAAGCCGAGGTGAAAAAACGTCTAAGTCTAGGGATTTTTAATATACAGGATGCTCAGATCGTCGAAGAATGGCTCTCTAAAACCTCAAACGAGGGAAGTAGAACTTACAGCGTCACTGTACGCCCACGCCTAGACCGAAGAAAAATCAAAAGTTGCTAACACTCCCTCCCTTAGGGTGTGTCGCGCCGGGCCTCCTCACTCCCTGGATTATTGAACCTCTTTACCGGTTTGAACGGTCACACAGACAAAACCACCCGCTCAAGATATTGCCAGAAAAGTACACGAATCTTTGCTCATTCTAGCCGCATTCACACAGCATTAAGTCAAAAGCACTAGAATGATATTGACTCGAATACATTGCCTGCCAGGCTTCGTTGAAGATTGTGTTGTACCTCCCTTCTTTGTGCCCCCTATGCATAAAGACCTGTTAGCCGCTGCCGCTCAGCGGCTTTTTTTATAGTCGGTGTTGAAGGTCTACCGGGTTAAACCAACCTGAATGATGCGCTTCGTTGTTTCAACAACGATAATTCTATGAGCGTTCGCCGCCTGTTACGGCGGCTGTTTTACGCTTTGCTTCTAGACACCCCTGCCCTTAGCGCACAGCACCATGCTCTAAGGGTAGTAGCCCAATCAATTACACTCGATGACCAAAACGCCAAGCCATACTTTTGACTGAACCAAGTCGCCACCCAATTGGTAATAAGCACCTATATATTATTCTTTATTAGAATATAAGATATAACTGCGATATATGGAAAGTAACGATACTCAAGGACGAGTCTTTTTAAGATACCTAACACCACGCAATGTTGGTGAGCAGCAACCCTAAGATAGACAGACTTCCATCGCACGCCACAAGCCAGGTAGAATTATTAAGCTCAACTCTAAGTAATATTGAGATAGCAGCGCCTTACTTAAACCTAAAGATGAGCGAATCCAGATTTCACTTCAAATAGAAAACAAAATAGTGGAATAGCAAAAACGGCATGCAATGAAATTCTAAAGGGACCGTTTATTGTTAGATAATGAGCAATAAGCTCCTAGACCCTGCATTACGGCAATGCATTTATGATCACCGACAATGAGCAGTTAACCTCGAAAGCGAACCCCGTCCTTGGGCAATTGCACCCTAAGCGTTAGATTCAATCCCTTACCTAGATATTCAGAGGTGGAGTGCTCCAATTGACAATCCGCATGACCCGACTGGATGGTAGCGATAATGCGATCTTTTTGATCTTTGAGTCTTTGAATGTCTTCAGCAATAGAAAACCATTCTAGGATATAGCCTTCCTGCGAGCTGATATCAACCAGCCTAGTACTCAACAAGCCAGCCCCTTCAGTTGCGCCCAAAGCAGTGAGCAATATGTCCGAGCGCTTAGTTCTCTCACAAACATCTACAGCCATACCTGCCTCCTGACTCTTGATTCCAAAAAAGAACAACTAACTAAAACTAGTACTTTTTGACAAAGAATGCTTGTTTAGTCGACAATCGGTGCTATTAATATTGGTAATATGGGGCATTACCAACCAGCGAGCGCCCTTTACAATCAAGCGAAAAGAACACCCTAAGACCCTTCAGCCGCCTTTACTTGGCGGCTTTTTTTCATCCCTGTTACCCTACCCTTTTATGTCTAGTCAATTACCGAAGTATAGGTATCACCCTAAATTATTTCAATAATGATTTAGACGAATACCTAATAACAAACCAAACCTATAGAAACCTACTCACTATCGACATACATACCGAAGGTTTCATAGGCCCATACCAGTTTTCATTCTAGCCATCACTGGGGGCCAGTGCGGCGTTGAAGTTCAAGGATAATCGAGAGCTCAGCAAATGCTGACTCACTGGAATTAGAGCTCTTATTCAAATGGGTTCAAACAGTACGCGTAAAGAGATAAAGTCAAAGCAAGCCATCCGTGACAAGTAACTTTCTGAAAACGATTCAAGGGTAGCCATTCATTACCGGGCATCGTTTATTCGCCTAGCTTTAAATGAGGAATATGATCAATGTAGTGAAGCAATTGTTTTAAACATGCCTGAAATACACTCGAAGCTCTTCGGTTCAAGATGCAAATATGTGCTGCACTATATCGAAGCTCAAATCATAATATCAGCACTCGGCTAAAATGTTCGTTCAAACAGAACAATGAGTCCAAGTTGTAGAGTTCGATAATACCAGTGGGGCAACCTCGACACTGGCACTAATCACAACCAACACCCCAACTCATTCGGTGATTCAACTTCCAGCAATATCGCCTTCCCTGTGAATGCACTGGACTAATGCTTACCATCCATTAACATTGCTTCAATTATTCAAATTGTTGAGAGGTTGCGCCCAACCTCATTGATCTCTACAAGGAACAAGGCGATAAGCCCGTGCTCTTTTTGAAAATACTGGCCGAGTGATTGATATATCGTATTTTCAATATTTACCCCAGACACGCCGCCCCTTTGTTGATCACCGACAGTCCAGTATCAGCAATATCAGTAGACTCTAGAGTTAGATACCTAGAAATAGCGTAACAGCGCTTCCTTACCTTTCACAGTATACGTTACATAAACCAATAACTTGGTTCGGATGCAGCCGCCGCTTTATCACTGCGCGGACAGCTTTGCACAACACGCTCAAAACGAAATCTAACTTTGACGTTAACAATAAATCCTTAACAAATTTCAACCGAGATTATTCTTCGATAGATTATCCCCGAAGCAAAGAACATTTGGCATTCGAACTTCGATAAATTTAATTTATAGCAGGAATTTTATACAAACCCAAAGAGCCCGCGCTCTCGATCGGTTAAACACTGGCAAGGTAAGTTTATCGAGATAAAACTGGATATACAGACGGTACGACGTACAGCTATACTAAAAAATAAATCTATAACGCCAGACGAAAATGTTAGCAATAAAAAGTTACTCCAGTGACCAAACAAACGGCGTTCGCCTACCTGCTAATATAGCTGACACACAGAGTTTGTAAGAGCAAGTGGCGATTAAATCTTCACATTCCGATCGAATCGCCACTTGAAGTTTATATGCGGTTACATTTGATGAGTACCATCACATTACTTTCTTACGTCGATGAGCCCGAGCTCCAGCGGCACCTATAATTAACGACAACAAAAATACAGCGAAAGCCGGAAAAGTTGGCACAGCCTGGGCAGCTGACGGGGCACCTGGAGATGGCACACTGCCACCCTGCTGCCAACTTGCAGCCGAGTTATTTTGAATAACATTAGCTACACTCAAGTCATTGTTGCGTAGATCAGAGAAATAAATGCCATTTGCAGCGTTTATATACCATTCATCTACCGGGTCAGTATCGCTACCAGGCGTTACCGAAACCTGACTGGCCAAGGCACCACTAATGGAATTGGGCATTACACTTAGATCTCCAGCTCCGTCACTTTGTAAAATTGACGTCGGGGTGGCAGTCAATGTATGGCCAGGTAGGCTGGGATTCATAGATGATAGGATATTACCACTTAGGCTAAACGAGACTTCAACAATTTGAGCACTAGTCCAGGTTTGATTAATATTCGTAGTTCCGCCGTTATCCAAGGTAATACTTACCACTACCGGACGTCCCGCTGGGCCAGAAAAATCACCAGTTGACCCTCCATTCGTAGTAGTGCTCCATGTGTATATGTACTGCGTTGCCATAGCACCTGGACTAATGATGAAAGCAGTAAAGAAAAATAAAGCTAAATAACGTTTCATTTTAAGGAATTCCAAATTTTAGGTACATGAAGCGGTAGCCCTCCAGGTTTTTGACCGAAAGAAGGCAGTGGCAAAATAGGTTCAATGAAAGGATTTTTATTGGTTCTTAGTGATATTAACCAAAGTCAAGATTGATGACTTAAATGCCTCAAGTTCTGCACCCTGCGGGACAGCTTTTTGAGCGCAATTATTCAAAGATACAGCGAAGTCCATATATAGCTTGTTTTCAGGGAAGCGTTGCTGGTAGCCTTTGACAAGAGACTTTTTATACTCATCGACTTTGTCTTGCATTGTTTCAGCCTTGCTCTCATCACCCTGATTAAAAGACAATAAACCTGGTGTTACGATATGGTTCTGAATATATCGATCATAAACCTCTAGGCCTGTGAGTATCGTATTGATATCCGTCTTCTGAAAGCGGTTGCTTGTACTATTGACTCTAATTTGCAAAAAATCGATCAAGCCCTGACACGATTGCATGTCACTAATTGTGGCTCGAGCGCTAGCAACCTGTACCAACATCAGAGAAGATAGGGCCAACGCCCAACGAAACAGGGTTTTAACAGTAGTTCTTTTCATAATTCGTACCATTTAGTGAGGATAGAGGATAAAAGCGATTACTTACGTAATCGGATGTATTCAAATGCAAACAAACTCTTCTTTGCCTTTTTGTTATAATACTGGCAATACAACTTCTCGCCCCCCACAGGTGCTAAGGTGCTGGTAAAGGCTCGAATACTGAGCATAGTTTTTCCGTTCTCTCTCAATTTTTCACTCCAGGCACTGCTTCGAGCGCTGTTACTCCCTTCTGCACACTCGCTTGTTTCCTCCGAACTCCCACAGTGCAACATCATGTCTTTACCACTGAGCGCAGACACGGAATAGACTGCTTCCGTCCTCGGTTCTGATTCACTGAGTGCGCCGGCTTCAGGGTTTTCTGATCGGACACATTGCATGGCCCAATCACTTGAATTACCCATAGCTTCATACGCAGCGGTATCGACTTCCATATAGGCAACCTGGCCAGACTGTAACGAAGGAAGAATACAATCTCCCTGTAGCTTTCCAGCTTTTCGCTGAATAAGACCAGAGCGCGTTTCCTTGCTAAAACCACTTTGAAAGGTATATTCGCCCAGATATCCTGTTACGATATTAAGGGGTTTTAAACTTGTGCAGCTCGTCATGGAGGTGAGTGTCTCGCTAGGCCCTCCTTCTAGGCTCAAGGTGGCTAACGCTGATTGAGCAGAATCTTCCACACGCGCTGTTCGCCCCGAAGATTTTGGTAGCGCTTCTTTTACCGCCTTTTCTGATTCACTTTTCAATCTATCCTTTAACTGATCGAAAACACCGGCATTCGCCGACGAAGTTAGACACAGCAAACTGAACAACATAGTGGCCAATTCAGAACAACGACTCACAGACTTTACCCTCTCATTTGTGTTGTAAAAAGAGCGCGGACTTTAACAGGGAAAAAAGGGATGACGAGAATATTTCATACTATCGGGTGATAGTGGGTCCAAAATAAAAGTCTTCATTCAGGGGCGCCATACTATAGTATGATCAATTCTCGAAAAATTGGTCTATTAGCCATTGCATAGCCATCTACCTTGCTTCAGAATGCGCGCACTTTGATGATGCTCAATGGAGGGGCGACATAATGAAACTACTGAGTCTGGATGACCACCCCTTATTTAGCTCGGGATTAAAAGAGGCCCTGATGCGGTGTCGGCCCGATTTCATCATCGAATCCACGCTTAACACCGGCGAAGCCTTAAGTTACCTCCTATCCAACAACGATGTTGACATCCTCATACTCGACCTAACAATGCCCGATATGGATGGGGTATTGTTTATGAAAATGCTGATCGCACGAGGCCTAAACGTACCTATTGTGATCATGTCGGCGAATGAAGACCTTATAAAGTTACAAGAAGCATTTCATTTAGGTGCCCTAGGATTCTTGCCCAAAACGTGGCCAGCAGAAAAGGTGGCCGATGCACTGAATGATATTCACAACGGCTCTATTGTGATACCAAAACCCTTAGCGACCAGACTAGAAAAAATGTCTAAGTTTGCACTTGATAACACCCAAACCTCACTGAGCGAACGCCAAATCGAAGTACTTAAACTGGTTCAACTAGGCCTCGGCAACCAGGAAATCGCTACCACTCTCTTTATTTCACAAACCACTGTAAAGTCTCACCTACAGGCAATATTTAAAATTCTAGGCGGGAAAAACCGCATGGAATGCGTACGTAAGGCCACAGCGCTGAAAATACTTTCGCCTGACTCATAAAGTTTGCTGCAAGACCCGCCTTAGGTAAGCAGGTTTAACCGGCTTGTGTAACAGCGTATACCCACTATCGATCACCTCCTTGATGCGTCCAGGCTCTGTGTCACCACTGATAATAATGGCTGGCAAATACTCATTTTGACAAAGCTCTTTAAGCGCCTCTATCGCCTCCACACCCGTTTTATTATTACGCAAACGATAGTCTGCAATAATAAGGTCTGGCTCAAATTGACGTTCGCGAAGAATATCAGTCGCCTCTTCCAACGAAGCGGCCATCTGAACACAACATTGCCACCGCACCAGCAAATCGTGCAAGCTCTGTCTAATGTCGGCTTCATCATCGATAATTATTACATTTTTACTTTGGGTCAAGGTCTGTACGCTGACCTTAGCCTGCGTCTTCTTTTGAGGCCCCGCTTCGCAAAGTTTCAGTTGAACACTAAAACAACTTCCTTTACCCTTTTGGGAACTCAAAGACAGTGGTACGTTTAATAAGGCGCATAGGCGTTTGACTATAGATAACCCTAAGCCTAAGCCCTTCTTTCGGTCCCGTTCTGGATTCCCAAGTTGGTAAAACTCCTCAAACACCTTACCCTGCTCATCCTTAGTCAAACCAGGGCCTGAATCACTTACCTCAAGCGATACTTTATCTACACTAGTAACCGCTGAAACTTCGACTATACCTTTGTCTGTGTAAGCAATAGCATTAGCGATAAGGTTACTCAAAATACGTTTAAGGAACGTCTGATCACAATGCACATAACAGTTGGCTATCTTAACCTCAAACTGCAAGCCCTTTCGTTCAGCCATCCCCCTGAACTGTTGATCTAAATCCTCAAGGATAGCGCCAATACTGCAGACTTCCTGATTAACTGAAACAATGTCTGCATCCAGCCTCGACAAATCTAATATCGAATTCAACAAATCGTTGATGCCATCCGTACATTTTTGGATTTTACTATAGGTCTCAAGCCCGTTTTCAGTATTCAACTCCCACCGCAAAACCTCGAGAAAGAAGTTCAAAGCCTGAACTGGCTGCCGTAAGTCATGGCTGGCGGCTGCTAAAAATCGGTTTCGAGAGGAAGCAATACTCTCAGCCTCTACCTTCTGCCTAGCCAAATTTTTAGCTAGCTTTTCATTACGCTTGCTTAGCAATATGTTTTGCGCATTTCCACGGTGAAATACAAGCGCTATCTGTGTCATAAACACCACGAAAAGCATCGTGGATGCGGCCAAGAGATAATAGGGCTCTGAAAATCCAACTGAATAGCTTACTATATATATCGCGAACACCGTGAAGTTATAAACCATAAAATACTCGAGCCAATAACTGCCGATCCCCACCGAACCGGCCGCCAAGCCGAAGACAATAATATTGAGGAAAACCGATTCCTCAGGATATTGCTGAAAATCTAAAGCCAACACTGTAACTCCCCAAAGACAACCGGCCATAAAAGACAACAACAGTGATAACCATTCAAAAACAACGGTATTTCTAGGCCCAGAGTTACGTTTATACCAGCCAAAGCTTAAATAGCTACGTGCCAAAGTCACAGCCAGTATGGAAATTAACCACGACAGTAATACCGTAGTATCTACGAGAAAGCAGAATACATAACTCAACAACAATGGGAAAAGGGCTTGTACAAACACGGTACTGACAAACAACTTAAGATAGGCCGAACGATGCTCAAGCTCTATAGTTTCCAGCTCGTCTGTGCTGTATTGGATTTTGGAAAATATTTTCATTGACTAATTGAATTCCATCTCAAAAAAGAATTTAGTTGGAAAGAAAGCGATCCTAACGGATTAACGAAAAAAGTGACAGGTATAAAGCCCAGATCCCTCTTAAATAACCATTGCAATTAGTTGCTACACTTAAGGATAAAGGGCTTACCTAAGAAAACTCTACCTGATTACCTACACTCCCGACCGGGAAATAGTGTTTATAGAAAATAACATCAAAGATGTAAATTATATTTCAATAATGAAAAACTCGTCTATGCCGTATAAAATCCAACAAATATTAGCGGGCATGATAACCGGTTATCGCCATATGTGGTATTTGCTTGAACTCGGGATAGCTAGACACGTACTTCTATGAAAAACCTCTTAATAATTACATACCTGAAAACCTCCCCGTTTCAAAATGGCTTCAGCTTTAGACCCGTTCACATTAAAACTGGGATCAAAATCGTATCGACCATACCTCTTCCCTGCCAATTTTTTGTAAAGTCTAATCGAGCTATTTACACCGAACAAAGCATGTGCTTATCTACAAGTTGAAAATCAACAGGGAGTCTCAATTAGTACAAACGATACTTATCCTAGCCCAAACCACTGTAGCGCAGTTAGTATTTTCCGAAACGATACTTTGACATGTATAGGGGCGTGTTAATTTTTAGCAATAGACAAAAAACTTATTCGATCTGCCCTTAAGTGATTTGGGTGCTGCTAAATGACTATTCGTAAAACCTTTTGAGTAAAGGACAGAAATAATCGGTCTCGAGAGGAATGGATACTAAACAGCAATTCAGTTATTTAGAACGAGTATCGACCCACTTTGCAATATCACTCTGATACCAGCCTACCGAACGCCTCCCTGTCAAACTTACCTGCTTAGGGAACTTACCCTTAGAGATTTCAGCATATATTGTTGATCTAGATAGCCCAGTGATTTCTTTTACTTTATCTAATCTTAAGATTCGTTCAGACACACCCTAACTCCTATTGTGAATAGTGTACCCACACTACCAACACAAAATAAAAGAATCATTCTATAAAGTGCAAACAGCCAAGAAATTTAAACGTTGAGTTAGAAAGATACTTGCCATCTCTTACGAGCTCAGCTCAACCTAGCCTTATCCAAATAGTCCGACCACCACTGCATCATATCTACCCGTTCACTCAAATATCTTGCGTGATGTGTATACGCGGAGCGAACACTATTTGTTTCCTTATGGGCCAGCTGCCGTTCAATTGCATCAGGGTTAAAGCCAGATTCATTTAGAATGGAAGAAGCCGTAGCTCGAAAACCATGCGGTACAGCCTTACTTTTTCCAGGTGTCTCACCATCATATCCAAGCTTAAAAATAGCCCGACGCATAGTATTGTCAGACATTTCTCTTCGGCGATCCCTCTCAGAAGGAAAGAGCAAATCATACGCACCAGAAATGTTTTTTATGGACTGGATGATAACAATGGACTGCTCAGATAGCGGAACAATATGTTCATTTTTCATTTTCATTCTAGCCGACGGGATCCTCCACACTTTACTGTCGAGATCAAACTCATCCCACTTCGCCCCACGCAACTCACCAGAACGAACAAAAGTAGACACCAAAAGCTTTATTGCAAGTTGAGTTAATTGACGCCCCCTAACATCGTAGCTATCAAGGGCTTTTAGAAATCCCGGCAACTCATCTCTCGGCAGAGATGGCCGATGTTTGACCGTACGCTGTTTTACAATACCTTGCAGATCCCCAGCAGGATTACGCGTAGCTATTCCCTGCTGCACTGCAAATCTGCAGGTAGCGTTTACTGCTTGTTTTACTCTGTTAGCCACATCCAGCGCACCTCGAGATTCAACTTTTCTGATGGTAGCGATAACTTGTTGCGGTGTAATGTCATCTATTTTGTAACTACCTAAATCAGAAAACACATTATCTTCTAAACGTTTTAATACACGTTTCGCATGATTTTCAGTCCACAAGCCTTTTTGGTGCAACCACCATTGACGAGCAACATCTTCAAAACAATCTAATTGCCGTGAGAATTTCTCTTGACGTTTAACAGCGCTAGGATCTTTATGACCGTCAAGTAATAGCTTTGCTTCTTGACGTTTTTCTCGTGCAGATTTTAACGAGGTCCTAGGATAAACCCCTAAAGCCAAGGTTTTTCTTTTACCATGAAACCGATAGTCCAAACGCCAATACTTTTGCCCACCCTTTTTAACGAGTAAGTACATGCCCTCGCCATCAGCCAGCTTGTAATCTTTTTCCCGAGATCTTGCCTCCCGAACCTGAACATCGACCAATGGCATGACGGCACCTCTGTATTAATTGAACCGAGATACCGAAAAAAGTACCGACATTTTTTGCGGATGTCCAAGCATATCTTGGAATGAAAAAAGACTTTGAAATTACCTAAACTGTTGTTTTTTGGGGGATTGTTGGCGTTATCGGCTGTTAATGGAAGCCTTAAGATAGTCAAATGGTGCCCGGGGCCGGACTTGAACCGGCACGCTATTGCTAGCGGGAGATTTTAAGTCTCCTGTGTCTACCAATTCCACCACCCGGGCATCGAGAGGTATTTTTTATAGTAGGTATGGCGGCCCTACTTTGATCAGCTTGGCTGATCTTGCCTTGCGGCGCTTAAGCTGAAGGGTTCAACTTAAGGAAAAGTGGAGGCGCGATCCGGAATCGAACCGGAGTAAACGGAGTTGCAGTCCGTGACATAACCACTCTGACATCGCGCCATCAAGGGCGGCAATTCTAATGCATTCACTTAAAAATTCCTAGTACTTTCTAGGACTTAGCGAATATTGCCTTCCCTCTTGTCTAGGCCTTTTGGGGCTTTGATTTCAAGAGAGCGGCTATTCTATGGATTCGGGGCTCTGTGTCAAGTAATGGCTTCTTTTCTCACACCTTGAGCTATCACTTGACCAAGTTGCAAACAAGCTGAACGCTTATCGAACAACAAAACCCGCTTTGGCCAACCATTAGAGGATTTCACATTGGATAGAAAAATGGGGCCTTTTGGCCCCATTTTTATTCGTCTTTACTTCTATCCTGCCCCATTAGGGATGGCCAAGCCGCTTTTATATACAAAATCATCGAATACAAGGTTAAGCCGGCAGCGATATAAAGCAGCACATACCCTACATCTAATACCCAGTAGCGATCATCAACTGGGAAAGCCAGTAGAACTGTAATGGATGCCATTTGCGCAGCGGTTTTTACTTTACCAATAAAAGATACCGCCACATTTGAGCGTTCACCCAGCTCGGCCATCCATTCGCGTAATGCCGAAATAACAATTTCACGGCCAATAATAACGACTGCCGGAACGGTTAACCAAAGTGTGGCATGGGCTTGCACCAATAACACCAAGGCCGAGGCCACCATAAGCTTATCGGCTACCGGGTCTAGGAAGGCACCAAAGGCGGTTGATTGATTGTAACGGCGGGCGATATAACCATCTAGCCAATCAGTTACACCGGCCAATGCAAAAATAAAGGCGGCAACCGGGTAGCTCCAGCCGAAGGGCAGAAAAAACACCAGTACGATTACCGGTATTAAAATCACGCGCAATAATGTCAGTTGGTTCGCTAGAGTCATACTAATGCTGCTTGCAGTGCCTTTTTAATATATCTATTTAAGATGCTTTTCCTAACATCTTATTTGCGATTTTAGTGCAAAAAACAGACACTTAGGCCAAATAATTCGAGTTCTATAATAATGGGCGCCAGCCTACCCGATCTGGCTCGGCTTGGCCAGCCAAGCAAGGTAAAGCTTACTTGCTATGGCCAAAATGACCGGGGCTATTCAGCATGAAAATGGGCATAGATCTCGGCAGCAAGCTTCTTACTGATGCCCTCAACCTTAGCCATATCATCGGCGCTGGCGCCTTTAATTTGCGCTAGGCCACCAAAATGACGCAGTAGCTCGCGGCGGCGCTTGGCCCCTACACCTGGGATATCCTCTAGGCTGGAACTACGACGCTTTTTATCACGACGGGCCTTGTGACCTGTTACGGCAAAACGGTGGGCTTCATCGCGCACCTGCTGGATTAGGTGCAATTCTGGGGAGGTAGAATCTAACACCCATTCTTCACCTGTATCGGCCATATGCAGCACTTCAAAACCGGCTTTGCGGGTAGTGCCTTTGGCCACGCCGATCATGGTGACATCTTGCACACCCAGCTCGCCCAATACTGCCTTGGCTTGGCTAAGCTGGCCTTTACCACCATCTATCAAGAGAATGTCAGGCAGTACACCCTCGCCTGCTTGAATGCGGCTATAGCGCCGATTTAGGGCTTGTTCCATTGCGGCGTAATCATCACCGCCAGTAATGCCTTCGATATTAAAACGGCGGTAATCGGATTTGATGGCGCCTTCTGGGCCAAATACCACACAAGAAGCTACGGTAAGCTCACCGCTGCTGTGGCTAATATCAAAACACTCGATACGCTGTGGAATAGATTCCAAGCCCAAACGCTCTTGCAGTAGCTCGAAGCGCTGCTGCAAGTTTTGTTTGCGAGCCAATTGGGATTTTAAGTTTTGCTCAGCGGCGCTCATGGCCAGCTGCAACCAATTTTGACGCTCGCTGCGTACGTTGTGGCGCAAGGCAATGGTTTTACCTAAGGCTTCTTTTATGGCATCGCTTAGCAGTTCGGCATCGGCTAATGGATGGCTTAGGATGACATCACGAGGCACATCACGGCCTTTATTACCTAAATAATACTGCCCTACAAAATCATTTAACATGACCTCAGGGCCAGCGGCTAGGTTGTCTTTTGGGTAGTAACTTTTACTGCCCAAAATACGCCCCTGGCGAATATAAAGCAGATGGATACAGCAAGCATTGCGCTCCGTAGCAATGGCTATCACATCTACATTGGCATTGCCGGATTCTACTACCCGCTGACTTTGCAAGCTGCGCAAGGCGCTGATTTGATCACGATAGGTCGCGGCCTGTTCGAATTCTAGATTCATCGAGGCCTTTTCCATGCGATCGGCCAACTCCTCGAGAATCTCGTCGCTCTCGCCTTGTAAGAACATTTTGGTATGGCGAACTTCTTCGGCGTAATCTTCTTTATTGATGGCCTCTACACAAGGGCCATCGCAGCGTTTAATTTGGTATTGCAAACAAGGGCGCGAGCGGTTTTTAAAAACCGAATCTTCACATTGGCGCACCTTGAAGGTTTTTTGCAAAAAGCTCAGGCTTTCTTTTACCGCCATCACATTGGGGAAAGGCCCAAAATACTCTCCCTTTTTACGCTTGGCACCACGGTGCATAGCCACGCGAGGGTAGTCTTCATTGCTGGATAAAAACACATAGGGGTAAGATTTATCATCACGCAACAAAATATTAAAAGGCGGGCGCTGCGCCTTAATCAGATTTTGCTCCAGAATCAGCGCTTCAACTTCGGTATGGGTAACCGTAACATCTACCCGAGCGATACGAGCCACTAGCGCCATGGTTTTATTATTTAAGCCGCTAGAGCGAAAGTAGCTGGAAACTCGATTCTTTAAGTTCTTTGCCTTGCCCACGTATAAAATTTTACCGTCAGCATCATACATCTGGTAGATACCCGGGCGCTGCGTAAGCTGCTTTAAAAAGCTCTTGTGATCAAACTGGCAGCCGCCCTCTGGCGCTGGGGCGATACCGTCGGCGCTGGCGCGAGCTTCTACTTTGCGAGCCGTTATTTCTTCGGCACGCTGCTTAGAAAGCTCTTGTGGGGTTGGGCTGCGTTTATCACTCATGTTTCGTGTTTTAGTTCTTTAAGCTCTATTATTTTAGTTCTGGGCAAGCATGCCATTGGCCATAATGTGGCGAGGCTCAATTTCCAATGTTACTTGATAGAGCTGCCATATATCGTCTTGTATCTTTTTTGCCAAGGCCAGCACATCGCTTGCACTGCCCTGCTGAAAATTCACTAAAACAAGTGCTTGGCGATCATGCACCGCCACCTTTTCATCGCGATGTCCTTTCCAGCCCGCCTGGTCTATTAGCCAGCCCGCAGCGAGTTTATACTGCTCGCCATGTGGATAGGCGACCAAGTCGGCAAACTCTGCTTTTAATGCTTGATAGTGCTCGGCGCTAACGATGGGGTTTTTAAAAAAGCTGCCTACATTGGGTAATTCACTTGGATCAGGCAATTTTTCGCGGCGTAAATTACATACGGCTTGCAAGACATCTTCCGGGCGCGCTTGTTCTGGCTCCACCCCCAATGCCCTTAAGCTTTGTTGAATACCAGGGTATTGAATGTTTAAACTGGCGCTGCGCTTTAAGCGAAGTCGGATGCTAGTGATTATACGACGAGGCTCGCTTGGATTTTTAAATATGCTATCGCGATAAGCAAACTGGCATTGCTGATTGTTTAGCTCGTGGTTGCTTTTCCCGATATCATCACAATCAAAGCCATCTACCTCAACACAGCGCAAACTCTCTAGTACTTGGCAAAGCTCCACACCATAGGCTCCAATATTCTGGATCGGGGCAGCACCTGCGGCACCTGGTATTAAGGCGAGGTTTTCCAAGCCATACCAGCCTTGCTCTGTGCAATAGCAAACCAGATCATGCCAGTTTTCACCTGCCGCCACTTCGATTAAAACGCTTTCATTGTTTTCTTCTAGCAGCTCTATTCCCTGGCTTTGCATATGCAGCACTAAACCTGGAAAAGATTCAGATAAAATTAAATTGCTACCGCCGCCTAATACCAAAAGCGGTAAGTCATTGCCTTGCTGTTTATACCAAGCTAAAGCACTCACTAAATCGGCTTCGCTTTTTACAGCCCAATAGAATTTGGCACCAGCGTTTACGGCCAGGGTATTGAATGAACTAAGATCTTGGTTTTCTACTAAGCCTGTTGGCATATATTGGGTTCCTAAGCTAACCAAGCCTTATGCTTGTAGCCTGCTTTGAATATCGGTCAGTAATTCATCACTGGCCGCTTCAATCAAATCTAACACCAGCTCAAAGCCATCTTCGCCACCATAATAGGGATCGGGCACTTCGCTCATTGGCGTTGGGAAATCCGCTGGCAAGTAATCAAGCATAAGCTCTACACGTTCTTGAAACTCTGGCGGGCATAGGGCTTGTAAATCGTGCAGATTGTTTTTATCCATTGCCAGCACATAATCAAAGTGCTCAAAATCACTTTGTGCGACTTGGCGTGCGCGCAAGCTACTCATATCGTAGCCACGCTCGGCGGCGTGTTCGGAAGCACGCGGGTCGGCAGGGTTTCCAATATGCCAGCCGCCTGTGCCAGCCGAATCAATCTCTATTAACTTATCTAAACCTGCTGCTTTGGCTTTATGCTGAAACACTCCGTCAGCTGTCGGCGAACGACAGATATTACCAAGGCAAACAAACAGTACCTTTACCGGTGGGTGCAGCTTTCTTTCCAGTTTTCGTTTTGGCTGAGTTTTTGCCATGTTTTGCGCCCTATTTTGTTTTGCGTATTGATACGGTTTTATTGGCTATTAATAAAATCGATCACGCGCTGTAGATCTTCTGGGGTATCAACACCACCAGGAACTTCTGCGCAGGCCTCGGCTAGGTGAATTTTTTCGCCATGCCAAAGAACCCGTAATTGTTCTAAAGATTCTGTTGCTTCAATGGGTGCCATATCCCAGGTAACAAAACGATTTAGCAAGGCTACACGATAAGCGTAGATGCCTATATGGCGCTGAGGTACAAAACCTTCTGGTAAGGCATCTTGGTTTTTCGCAAAAGCATCACGGGGCCAAGGAATCGGCGCGCGACTAAAGGTCATCGCAATGCCCTGCTCGTCACTGAGCGCTTTTACAATATTGGGATTACAGAAATCTTCTACGCTGTGAATTGGCTCGCTCAAAGTGGCGACGCTCGCTTCTTTGGCGCGATCAAGATTATTGGCCACTTGATTGATTACTTCTGGTGGTATTAGTGGCTCATCACCTTGCACATTAACGACGATAGCATCTGGAGCCATACCGTATTTCTCTGCCACTTCTTGCAAGCGATCAGTGCCTGATTGATGATCGGTGCGTGTCATGATCACTTCACCACCAAAGGCTTTTACGGCGGCCTCGATACGCTCATCATCTGTCGCCACAATGACTTGTTTAGCATCGCTCAATCGAGCACGTTCAACCACCCACTGAATCATTGGCTTGCCAGCAATATCTGCCAGCGGTTTGGCCGGTAAGCGGCTAGAGGCATAACGGGCCGGGATAACAACAAAAAATTCCATAATGATGGGGCTCTTAATAAATTCGCTATTGGTTTTGGTGGTATGTTTCAGCTGTACTTAAACGCGCTGCAGTTGCCTTAGGCGAGAAAAGAAAGCCTGCCAAAAGTCTTCCGGTAATTGCGCTTGCACCTCAAGCTGCCACCAATCATTACAAGCGGCCTGCTGGGCCAATATTTGGCATTTTACCCCATCTTTGGCGGTCATTAGCAGTGGCTTGTTGAAGGCAAAACTTAGATTTTGCACGCTGTACTGTTGATGATCATCAAAAGGGTGTGCCTCGACCGTTAAGCCATAGCTACGCAAGCTGTCGAAAAAGCGCCCTGGATTACCAATACCTGCAATGGCTTGTATAGAACCGGTTTTGCCAGCAATCGCTTGCAGCTCTTGGGCATTGCATTGGCGCTGCTCGCCACTGTGTAGATTCCTTAGCCCCGTTGGCGCCAAAGCCATCTTATGGTTTTCGAGCGTCATGGTTTGTAAAGTGGGATGCAATGATTGACGTGGGCTTTCATTGATAATGCGAAAATCCACATCTTCTAGGCGCTCAGGGGGCTCGCGTAATGGGCCCGCTGGTAAGCACCAACCATTGCCCAGCCCCCGGCTACCATCAAGCACAGCCATTTCGATATGCCTAGCCAGGCGGTAATGCTGTAGGCCGTCATCGCTCAGCACGATATCGACATCGTGATTTTGCTGTAATTGCTGCAAGGCTTGGTTTCTATCAGCATCGATCACCAAAGGGCAATCGCATAGACTGGCAATCAATAGCGGCTCATCACCACAGTGCTCTACTGGGCTACTAGCCGTTACTTCATAGGGGTAAACCGGTGCTTTACTGCCATAGCCACGAGAAATCACGCCGGGCTTATAGCCCTGCTCTCGCAGCTTTTCCACCAAGGCAATAATCAAAGGTGTTTTGCCAGTGCCGCCTACGGCGATATTGCCAACTACTACGACGATGGGTTGATTGGAGTTTGGCTCGCGGCTGTCTTTAAGGCGCCGCTTTTTGGCGATATGGGTAAAGAGTTTCGATAAGGGGCGAAGCAGCTTTAATACGCCATCATCGCCACTGTCTTGATACCATGCCTCGCTAATGCGCTGGGCCAAACTGGCCTTCGCCATTAGGACTCTCCCGGCGCTTGGGTAGTAATGCTCAGGTTAACAAAGCCCAGCTGGCCAGCCACATCCATGGCGGTAACTACCGATTGATGGGGTGTTTTGGCATCAGCGGTAATGATTAATGCCTGCTGGCGGTTACCACCGGCAATTTCTTCTAGGGCAAGGCGCAAGGTGCTGGCTTTGCTGTTCACTAGGCCTTTGCCATTAATGCCATAGCGACCATCGGCGCCAATCACGACAATTAGCGGCTCTTGCACTTGCGGCTGCAATTCGCCGCTGGATTCTGGCAAGGTTACTGTTAAGTGAGTTTCTTTGGTAAAGGTGGTGGACACCATAAAGAAGATCAGCAGTAAGAACACCACATCAATCAGGGGCGTTAAGTTTACGCTGTCTTCATCGGTGCGCTGACGGCGAAACTTCATTAGCTGGCCTCGCGCACATCTACGCGGCGTTCGCTGTGCAGTGCATCAACCAGTTTTACGGCTTCTTGCTCCATGGTTACCACTAGGGTATCCACACGGCGAGTATAAAAACGGTGCAGCATCATGGCGGGGATTGCCACACATAGGCCGGCTGCGGTGGTAATCAGGGCTTCACTAATACCACCAGCTAGGGCTGCGGTGTTGCCACTGCCTTCAAGAACGATGGCGGTAAATACTTTGATCATGCCCAGTACGGTGCCCAATAGGCCCAGTAGCGGTGCAATAGAAGCAATGGTACCTAAGGCGCCAAGATAGCGTTCCATTTCGTGAACCACTTGGTTGGCTGCTTCGACGATGGAATCTTTCATCACATCGCGACCATGACGTGAGTTGCTTAGGCCGGCGGCTAGGATGCGGCCCAACTCAGAAGATTGTTTGAGCTCGCGCAGGCGCTGGCTATCGAGCTGGTTGTTTTTGATCCAGTTCCAGACTTGGCCAAGGGTGTTTTTGGGGGCTATCTTTTCGGGATTGAGGGTCCAGTAGCGTTCAACACTGATCGCAATTACGGCAATGGAGCACAATATTAATATTCCCATTACCCATCCACCGGCGATGACTATCTCTAGCACTTAGCTTTCCTCTTTGGTCTTGTTATGTTGCCCTGTTAGCTGTGTCAGCTCTTCCGTTACTTATGACAGAAAGCTGGCTTTTGCCGCTTTTTTGAGCGTTGATTGGTAATTTGGTTCAACGCGGCTTTTACTTGCGGTTTTCCGCTTCTAGCGGCTACTGGGCAGGCCCTTAAAAGGCGTCACTTTAGCACAGCTATGGTGGGGCTGTGAATGAATATGAGTGTTGCTAATTTCTCAATTTCAATGTTCCTAAACTAGACCGGTCAGCTAAGCCATAGCCGTGAAGGAGAGGTCCAGCCCGCGAGCGGCGGCCCTCCCGGCTACCCTCATTTCACAGCAAAGCCTCACAAAAAGACGTGAGTCTTTGCTGCTTAATCGGCGCTCGCTCTTTATTGCGGTCTAGGCCTCTCCTTCACGGCTATGGCTTAGCTGGCCTACTATGGAAAGTAGTAACCATTCGGTATGTAGAGCTTATGTCGATTTGATGAGTTCAATCATGCCAAAATCGCCGTCGCAGGTCTCGACTTCTGCTGATACTTTGCAATTGAATAAGACCGTTTTCATCCTGCCCATAAGATAAACTGATTGCACCATCTCTACCGGTGTCTAGCTGAATGCTATTGGGGTATCGTCGCAGTACTTTGGGGCTGGGGTGGCCGAAATGATTTTGCCAGCCACTGCTGCTTATGGTTACCGCTGGTTGCGTGCATTTTGCCCAGGCTTTGTGGGAGGAGCTGTGGCTGCCATGGTGTGGAAGCAATATGGCATTGAGCTGACAGATATTAGCTAGGTTCTGCTTTGCGGGTAATCCTTCTTGCTCTTGGCGGTTTAGCTCTTTGAGGATTTGTTTTTCTGCCCAACTTTCAATATCGCCAGGTAATAGTATTTTTAGATTTTGATGGCGCAAGAGCAATACGCAGGATCGATTATTGCGGCGTTTTGCTGCCGAGACTTTGTGCTTTTTTGTAGTGGGCCACAACCAGGTGAATTCTATTCCTTGCCAATGCCAACTCTTCCCTGCTTGGCAAGTTTTTACGGGTTTAGATATAAATTCAGACTGCTGTAATGTTTTTTGATAATTGGCCTCTGTCCAAACCTCTTCTAACTTGAACTGCTGTGCGATTGAGTTGAAACCGCCGGCGTGATCTAAATCGCCATGTGAAACGACTAGGTGATCTATAGCCTTAATGCCGCGATATCTTAGAAAAGGGGCAACAATACTCGCACCGGCATCGTACTCTTGGCTGAAACTTGGACCGGTATCGTAGAGTATTACTCGCGATTCTTTTTCTATTAATACCGCTAAGCCCTGCCCGACATCCAAGGTAGTAATTTTTAAGTTGCCATTATGCTTTTCATTTGAAATCGAGTACAAAATAATTAGTGGAATGAAAAACAATAGGCGGCCATGAAAGCCTTTTGGCAGCCAAAATAATAAGCCAGCTAGCAGCATTAGGATAAGCGTTGTGCTGCTGAAGGCTATGTCTGGCCACCAGAGTGTTTCAAGTTCGAAATCATACTTCGTTAGAATTTTGGATTTCCAATGTATGAGCTGCTGCAAATAAAACAGCAATATATCCATAGCCTTATCGGCCCACTGTAACGGCCAGTGCCAATCTAGACCTAGCAACCATTGAATACAGAACAGCATAAGTAAAGGCATTACCACAAAGCTTAACCACGGTATGGCTAGCAAATTGGCGGGCATAGATAGACTGCCCGAAGGGAGTTGCAAGCTAAACAAAACCGTTGTTAAGAAACTCATAATAATGAGCTGTGCGCGCAGCAACTGCCAGATGTAGTGTTTTAGCTTATCTATGAAACTTTGAGAAATTGTTGGCTTTGCTTTAGTCGCCGGCCCAAATTTATGACTACGCCCCCAATATCCATATACCAAAGCGGCAACAGCAGCAAAAGAAAGACAGCCCCCGGCTTGCTCTAGTGCCCACGGATCGAGAAGCAATAAAGCGATTAACGCAAAAGTTAGTACCTGCCACGAAGAAACCTGGCGAGCACTTAAGGCCGCTAGCAGATAAATCCATAACATGATTAGTGCTCGTTGGGTTGGCAGACTAAAATCCGCTAAATAGGCATAAGCCAGGGCGGTAAAGCCACTGCCCCACATGGCCAGTATTTGAGCTGCAGGCATTCTCTCGCTGATGAGTTGAGCCATGCGTCCTAATGCACTGAATAGTAAAAAGCCAATGCCCGCACTCAGGCCGATATGCAAACCCGATATCGCCAGTAGATGACCTGTGCCGGTTTGCTGGAGTAAAGTCCAATCTTCCTTATCTAAATCACTACGATCTCCCAGCAGCAAACCTTTTAAATAGGCACCGTGCTGTATGGTTTGATCATCGAGGTATTGAGCTAAACGCAGGCGTAAGCTGGAATAATTTCTAGACTCTATAGAGTGGAGTTTCTTAATATAGCCTTGCGCGACTATTCCCTGGCTTAGCATTCTGGCTTGATAGTCATTGGCGCCAAAATTGTGTACACCTCTGGGGTGCTTAAGTTTGAGCTCGGCTTTAATAATGGCACCGGCGAATAAGCCTAACTGTGATTGCAGTCGCTGAGGTGATTGCTGTTTATATTCAGAGTCTAGTTTTAAAGCCGTTGTATAGTAGAGGCTTAAATTAACCTTGTGTTGTTTTTGCTGCTGCCAAAATGAGTCATCTAAGGGCTGGCCATTTGCAAAGGCCAGTTGATTCAAGCGGGCCTGAAAACGATAGGATTTCTCTCCAATTTCTGGCTGACTGATTATTTTAAGCTCGGCGGCTAGGCTACGACCTTCTAGTAAAGCGGGCCATTGTTTTTGCATTTGAAAATCTGCACGAGCTAGCAGTAGACAAGCACCTAGAAGAAAGCAGGCTGTTAGGTTTAATAAGTAAGGGATACTTAAGTGATGGCTAAGCCAGTGTTTGTTTTTCTTCTGCCCTTTGGCTTGATCATCAGGCCAGTACCAGCTTGCTACAGATAACAGTAAAGCGAGTACCCCACCCCCATAGAGCATCATCCTTGGCGGCATTAAAGGTAGCTGGCCGGCAAGCACCATAGCAATCAAGAAAAGCAATGCCCGCACAAGGACTCCTCCTAAGGGTAAAGCACATTATTACCTTGGTGTGAATATAACCAAGCAGCCAAAAGCGTATGTTGAGGCATTTCCCATCAGACAAAAGCATTTCATAGGCTATAGAAGGGGTTTACAATGCTGTAATGAGCCAAGCTAAATTACTTATCGTCTATCACAGCCAAACCGGCAATACCGAGCAATTAGTCTTGGCCGCCGCACGTGGTGTGAGCAAAGAGGAAGGCTGCGAGTTGCGCGTTAAACGAGCTTTCGATGCTAACTTGGAAGATCTTTTATGGTGCGATGGCGTGTTATTCGGCAGCCCGGAAAACTTTGGTTATATGTGCGGCGCTATTAAAGATTTTTTTGATCGCACCTATTACCCTGCCGAGCCATATGAGTTAAACCGCCCTTATGGCTTACTGGTGTCTGCAGGAAATGATGGCAGCGGCGCCGTGCGGGAGATGGATAGAATCTTATGTGGTTACCCGATGAAAAAAGCACTGCCGGATTTGGTTGCTAAGGGTGAGATTTTAGATAGCCACTTAGAACAAGCAGAAGAGAATGGCGAGGCATTTGCGACTGGCTTGTGTATGGGAATTTTTTAGTTTCTACCGCCCTCAAATATCCCGACTTCGAAATGGGGTCAGATCCCATGATCCCATGGGATCTGACCCCGAGTTTCAGTACGATGCTTGTCATTCCCTGATACTTAGATCTAGCCACAGTTCAACGGCCCTACTTTGTAAGCGCTCGTTACGCGCACTTTGAACATGTGAATTTCAGCACCTTTTAAAGTGATGTGATACTTTCAAACAGCTCGGCTCCGATATAGGGGTCAGATCCCGCGGGATCCGACCCCGGGTTTCGGCACGATGTTTATAGCTCCTTGATATTTAGATCTAGCCATTAAGTGGCGATCCTACTTCGCAGCTTCTTACCCCTCACACTTTTCACCAGCATTCAGCACCTTTTAAAGTAATGCGATACTTTCAAACAGCTCGGCCCCGATGTAGGGGTCAGATCCCATGGGATCTGACCCCGGGTTTCGGCACGATGTTTATAGCTCCTTGATATTTAGATCTAGCCATTATGTGGCGATCCTACTTGGCAGCTTCTTGCCCCTCACACTTTTCACCAGCAAATTTCAGCACCTTTTAAAGTGATGTGATACTTTCAAACAGCTCGGCTCCGATATAGGGGTCAGATCCCGCGGGATCTGACCCCGGGTTTCGGCACGATGTTTATAGCTCCTTGATATTTAGATCTAGCCATTATGTGGCGATCCTACTTGGCAGCTTCTTGCCCCTCACACTTTTCACCAGCAAATTTCAGCACCTTTTAAAGTGATGTGATACTTTCAAACAGCTCGGCTCCGATATAGGGGTCAGATCCCGCGGGATCTGACCCCGGGTTTCGGCACGGTACTTGCGTATAGACCTTTAGTTTTTACTTTCTGGGGGTAGTTATGCGTTTTAATAAACATATGATCGATTTGCTGAGAGAAATTCGACGTCGTGTACCCAGCCATCAAAAACCGGCCATTAAATTGGCCAACCCTGAGCTTATTAGCGAACTATACGATGCCTTCGAACAAAGCCGAGACTCTATCTGTAAAGTACTTATACGTGAGTTTATTGAGCAAAACCGATCTTTAGACGACCCCCTTTACGATGTTAACGCAAGTGGAAAAATGGTTTTTGATCAGCTCCAGAAAACTAACAAAAATAAAGACGACCGCCCTAAACGTGTTTATCGTGGGCAAATCATAGAAGCTTAGCTTGAACCAGAACGTGGACTACCAGCACTAATTTGGGACATGTTGCTACAAATCTGTGCAGTTTTCTGTAAAGCCCAAATAAAAAGGCCAGGACCTGAAACCCTGGCCACTATCTAACTTGCCTTCGATTACAAATTGTTTATCAATCTACAAACAACTTTTCAGCCACTAAAGCAGGTAAACACAATATACGAGCACCCAAAAAGCCAGGGCTTTAAAGCACTGGCTTTCTTTTACATTCGCTCTCTATTACAGCTTATCCATCAAACTATAAAACAGCATACCGGCAACTAAGCCAGGCCAACGTAACATGGTGCCGCCAGGGAATGTTTGTGTCGGTACATTGGCCATTACATCGAAACGCTCGACCGTACCCGATACCGCCTCAGCAAGCAGCTTACCGCCCATAATCGCCGTTGGAACACCGTGGCCGGAATAACCCTGGGCAAATAAAATATTAGGCTGCAGGCGCCCAAAATGCGGCATACGATTTAAAGTAATCGCTAAGGTGCCACCCCAACCGTAATCAATTTTGGTATTTTCTAATTGCGGGTAGATACGCAACATATATTTGCGTACAAAGTTTTTAATGTCTGCAGGGAACTGGCTGCTGTAATTTTCACCACCACCAAAAATCAATCGATTATCGCCACTGAGTTTCCAATAGTTAATCACAAATAGAGTATCGGCAACCGCAGTATCGTCACGTATAAGTTCGCGCGCTAAATCATCGGATAAAGGCTCGGTCGCTAAAACAAAGTTATTGATGGGCATAATCTTGCCCGCCATTTTCGACTCCAGTTTACCTAGGTAGCCATTGCAGCCCATCACCATAAATTTAGCTTTCACCTGACCAATTTCGCAGCCATTGTCTTCACAGTGAATCGTTAGATTGTCTTGGCCTTGATAATGGCTTACTCGACTCTTTTCGAATATCTGTACGCCCGCTTCACGACAAGCACGCGCTAAACCCAATGCAAAATTTAGTGGATGTAAATGTAGAGAGCGCTCGTCAATCTGACCACCATGGAAACCTTTCGAGCCCACCATTTGAGATACTTCGTATTTATCGACATAGCGGCACTGCTCATAGCCATAATCTTCTCTTAACAAGGCAACGTCTTCTTGCATCCAGCCGGCATGTTTGGGCTTAGAAGCCACATGCAAGATACCCTGCTTTAGATCGCAATCAATATTGTGCTCGCGAACCAACTCAGCCACGGTATCTACCGCTTCTAGGCTGTATTGCCAAAGCTCTGCGGCACGCTCTTTTCCCACCATGGCCTCAAGTTCTTCTTGGTCTTTACGCTGGCCTACACCGCAGTGTCCGCCATTACGACCAGAAGCACCCCAGCCCACGCGCTCCGCCTCAAGCAACACTACTTTATAGCCCTTCTTTGCTAAATGAAGAGCGGCGCTAAGGCCGGTATAGCCACCACCCACCACACAGACATCAGCTTCTACCTCACCTTGAATTTGCGGGCTTTCTTGAGCGCCTATAGCGGTCGCCGAGTAGTACGATGGCTCATAGCCTATGGTTTTGGCGTCTTGCTGGGACATAGCGTTACCTACCTACATTACTAATTGCAGAGCTCTCGAGAACATTAAAGACCCTATCATACGGCCGCATTTGGCCAGCTGATCAATATTTATCCTGAAATCTCATTATTTTTTGAATAATTACTCAATATTTACTTGAATGATAATTCGGGTTTTTGCAATAATCAAGCTCAGCCCAACAGGGTGATGTGTGGCCAACTCGAAATATAGGCGGCTACACGCTATATTGCTAAAAATTCCAATAACGGTGATTTATGCCAGAGCTAAATGAATGGTTTACTCAACATAAGGTTGAGGATGTCGAGTGTTTAATCCCAGATATGACCGGTAATGCCCGGGGCAAACTGATTCCAGTGAAGAAGTTCTTCCAGGAGGAATCCCGCCTGCCAGAGAGTATTATGGTCCAGTGTATCGATGGTAGCTTTACCGAAGAACACGATGATTTACTGGGTAGCGGTATTGACGGGGATATGTTCCTCAAGCCCGATCTTGATACCGCTCGCTTAGTACCATGGTCCAACACGCCTAGCGCCCAAATCATTCATGACTGTTTTACCAAAGATGGCGAGCCTCACCCGCTAGCGCCACGAAATGTACTTAAGCGTATTATCAAGCTCTATGAAGACAAAGGCTGGCAGCCCGTTATAGCCCCAGAAGCCGAGTTTTATTTTGTAAAACAAAATAATGACCCAGGCGATAAAATTGAGCCCGCGACTGGACGCACCGGCCACGAAGGATTTGCCCGCCAGCCCTATTCTATTGATGCACTGAATGAGTTCGAACATATCATTGACGATATGTACGATTACTGTGAAGTGCTCAATTTAGATGTCGACACCCTAATTCACGAATCAGGCGCCGCGCAGTTTGAAATCAACTTCGAGCACGGTGATCCGCTAGATCTTGCTGATCAGGTGTTTATGTTTAAACGCGCTGTACGTGAAGTTGCCATTAAACACGGTATGTATGCCACCTTTATGGCGAAGCCGATGGAAGATGAACCCGGCAGCGCCATGCACATTCACCAGAGCTTTATCGACAAAAAAACTGGGCGTAATATTTTTATTGATGATAACGATAAGCCCAATGAGCGATTCCATCACTATATTGGCGGCTTAAGAAAGTATACGCCGTCATGCATTTCAATGTACGCGCCCAATGTAAACTCTTACCGTCGATTTACCCGTGATGTGGCCGCACCCGTGAATATGCTTTGGGGTATTGATAACCGTACTACCGGTATTCGTGTGCCCGATAGTTCTCCGAAAAATACTCGTGTTGAAAACCGCTTCCCTGGAATGGATGCCAACCCTTATCTTTCTATTGCGGCCAGTTTGGCTTGTGGTTACTTGGGCATGCAAAACAAAATCGACCCAGGTGAGCCTTTTGACGATGACGCCTATGAAGAGGGTATTGATGTCGCACGTAGCTTGGAAGAAGCCATTCGCTTATTACGTGACAGCCCTGAGATTGCTGAGGTGATGGGCCCTAACTTTATCGCCGCCTATAGTGCCGTTAAAGAAGTGGAGTATGAAAATTTTAACAAAGTCATCAGCTCTTGGGAGCGTGAATACCTATTATTAAATGTTTAAAGCGATAACTTTAAACTAAAGCCTTTATAAGGTAGCTCCCATAGAAAAATAGAAGTCCATGGAAATCTGCCGCGATCACGATCGCGGCAGCCATTAACAATAACAGCGAATGAACCATGACTGAGCGATTAAATTACATTTACTTAATTAAACACAAACCGCTTCTAGCCGGGCTTAGTGCATTCCAGTGGTTTAAATACACTATTTATGCCCTACTTACTTACAACCTCTATTTGTTTATTCTCGAAGACACCGGAGCCATTCCAGAGGCCTACCCTCAAGGTGTTAACTTAAACAATCTGATTGAAGTCTACTCTGCGAGTATTGATACCGCATCATGGGTTGTTTTATTGCTGATCTTTGAATTAGAAACCGCCATTCTTAGCGATGAACGCTTAAAAAGCTGGCAGGGGTATTTACTCAGCAGCGTAAAAGCTGTGTGTTATGGTTTTATCTGCTATGCCTTTTATGGCTATTTCAGTAAGTATCTTTCCGTTACTGATTTGATTCCAGCGGCACAGCAAAATGCATGCGCGCTAAGCGGCCAAGGTTGGTCTTTAATCCACTCTTTGAACGAGTACCCAGCAATTACTGCTGATAACTGCAATAGCCTTGAAGGCCCCCTACAACAGCTTAACAACACGCAGATTATTGGTGATAATCAGAGCATTACCTTGCTACATAACTTAGCCTTTGTTGATGTACTTAATGCTGGTGCCTGGATTGTTTTGGTCGCACTTTTGCAGCTCGAAGTTGTTTTGCAGCTGTATCAAAAACTGAGTGAAGGCTTTTTAAAGAGCAGTAAATACATCAAGCTTGCCCTCTACCTTGTTCTTTTAGGTGCGGCCGTATACTGGTGGATTGACGGCTCCTTCCTAGATTTTTGGGATGCCTTTTTATGGCTGGTCGCGTTTATATTTATTGATTTGAATATACTGGACTGGCATGAGGAGACTCAGGAGCAGGCTGCGGCTTAGAGTTGATGGGCTTTTTGGCTTCACGTTACTTCTGGGCAGCTTTAGCATCTCGGCTTCGAGAAGGAGGGGTCAGATCCCATGGGATCTGACCCCGGGTTACGGTGCGACGTTGATGCTTCCTCAATTTTTAAGCGAGACCATCCCACAATGAGGGTTGGCACTTCTACTACGCAATATCTTGTGAAGCTACACATCGCTTGCTGGCTCGAAACTTTAATTTTTTGGCTTCACATTACTTCTGGGTAGCTTTAGCAATTCGGCTTCGAGAAGGGGTCAGATCCCATGGGATCTGACCCCGGGTTTTGGCACGGTGTTGATGATCCCTCGTTTTTTAAGCGAGGCCATCCCACAATGAGTGTTGGCGTTTCTCTTGCTCAAAAAATTGTGGAGCTATATTTAGATTGTTGGCTTGAAGCTTTAGTTTTTGGGGCTTCAGCTTAGCTCTTGGTAGCTTTAGCAACTCGACTTCGAAATGGGGTCAGATCCCATGGGATCTGACCCCGGGTTTTGGCACGGTGTTGATGATCCCTCGATTTTTAAGCGAGGCCATACCACAATGGGTGTTGGCGTTTCTCTTGCGCAAAAAATTGTGGAGCTATATTTAGATTGTTGGCTTGAAGCTTTAGTTTTTGTGGCTTCAGCTTACTTCTGGGTAGCTTTAGCATCTCGGCTTCGAGAAGGGGTCAGATCCCGTGGGATCTGACCCCTGTTGGGCGGGCATAAAAAAGCCCCGTGGTGCGGGGCTTTTTTATGGCTTTAGAAACTCAAGCTTAAATCTGCTTGATGGTTCCTTTTGGCAACACAGCATGCAGGGCCACTTTTTGGAACTTAAGCTCCTGACCTTTACCGCAGTCCAATACCAAGTAGTTTTCATCAACCTGCACAACCTTACCTAACAGACCGGAATTCATCACCACTTCATCACCTTTATTAACTGATTCAGTAAGCTGCTGATGCTCTTTCTGGCGCTTGCGCTGTGGACGAATAATGAACAAGTACATGAAAATAAACAGACCGCCAAACATCAGCATGGTCACGATAGGGTCGCCACCTGGTGCAGCGGCAGCTTCAGACTGTGCCATGGCGGAAGGTATAAAAAAGCTCATTTAGCGTTCTCCAACGATTCGTTCGGAGGCGAACTCTAACCTGTTTAAGAGAAAGGGGCAATATGCCCGCCAGTATTGCGGGCACTGAAGATAAAACCGGCACAGCAAATTGCGCCTTACCGTGTTACTGAACTAAGCGTAATCGCGGAATAGCTTTCTGAAGGTGCTAGGGGACAGGCCCGTCCAGCGTTTAAACGCGTTAGTAAAGCTAGTGCGATCGGAAAAATCCAAAGACGATGAGATGCTGTCAATACTATCTTGACCGCGAATCAAGTACTCAATCGCAAAATGAAAACGCACTTGATCGCGAATATCAGCAAAACAGAGATCCTGCTGCTGTAATCGCCGTTGTAAAGTACGCTTTGATAGATTCAATGTTTCAGCGATATGGTCAATACCCAACGGTTGGGTACCAATTCGCTCTACTAAAATTTCAACGACGCGATTGGGGATACCATAAAGCTGAGGCAAAGCTGCTCGCTCCATGTATTCCCTTAAACCACTGACGCCATCCGTAGCAAAGTGCTCGAGGTCAAGGGATCCTCCAGCGGGTTGCACATTGCGAAGCTCGATCATACGGGCCACTCCTTCTGCCATGAGTTTTAATGTCTCGCGGTCCAGTTCACTGTGCTCTACTTCACAAGTCGAGGGCGAGAGAAACAATAAAACTCCGAAATCCTTCTCTCCAACTTTAACCGAAGCAGCGAAATACCTTTTCGCTTGGCCATTTTGGGCACCTGAACCGGTGTCCATCGTAACCTGTTCCGTGATTAAATTTCCAGCACTGATTTCACTATTTTGTAACTCCGACGCTACAATTTCTAACCATTTTTCGGTATTTTCAACGGTTTCGCACATTGCAGGCATGCCATCGCTTTGGGCCAGCGAACGAGGACGTGATGGATTGAGTACTTTATAGAATCCAGCTTGTTCCATGCTGAACATTTTACAGCCCGCTAATAAATAACTTTTCCATAAGTCATCTTGATTTAGGGCTGGATCAGTAAATTGGTGATGCAAAAAGCGTAGTCGGTCAGTAAACGATTGAAAATCGTAGCTTTCAATTTTGTTCAATAATCGCTCAGTTTGTTCTTGCGGGGACTCATTAAACCCACCCGTTGAAAAGGTCGGCTGTACGGCCAAAGACTGCGTGTTTTTATTGCTTTGAAAATCTGCCATTGGGTCCCGCTTATCAATTACTTCGACACCGGCACGCCGGCAATGGAATCTAATTGCGAATCTATGAGCGCCTCGCGCCACCGACACCCCCATCGGTGAAACACCCGTCAAAAAGCCGGTTTCTTTTTGCAAGGCCGTTACTGTGTTCTCTTGAATATTTCGCATGCTTTACAGCATAGTCGAATACTAGAAAACTGATACTCGACTATGATCTGTTGGCGCTTGGATAACTACCCTCCCCGACGCCAAGCAGTTGTTTTATATGCCAAAAATCCAATTTTGCTAAAAAAACCCAAAGTTTTTAAGGGCTTATGCGATAGCCATCCTACTGAAAGTCAAACTTTTGACTACTGTGTCAGCGTAAAACTCATTCTAAAGCAAATACAACACAATACTGACTATTCTAATAAAAGCTCATACTAATAGCCAAGTATAGATTCACGCGACAAACGTAAACTTGATTACAGCTCATCTAATGCGGCTAGTACATCTTCATGATGAGTCTTGGTTTTAAATTTATCGAGAATAACCTTTAGGCGGCCATCTTTGCCGATGATAAAGCTGGTGCGGATTAAGCCCATAAACTCTTTGCCCATGAACTTCTTTAAGCCCCAAACGCCGTATTTATCCGCTATAGCGTGGTCCTCATCGGACAATAAGTCGAAGTTTAGCTCATGCTTATCGATAAAACGCTGCAGCTTGGCTTCAGGGTCTGGGCTAACTCCCAATACAACACAATCGCGCGCTTTTAACTCAGCTGGAATATCACGCAAGGCACAAGCCTGGGTGGTACAGCCAGGTGTTAGGGCTTTAGGGTAGAAATACAGCAGTACATTGGCCTTGTCGCGAAAGTCTTTCAAACTTACCTTTTCACCCTTCTGATTAGTCAGGGTAAACGCTGGGGCCATGTTTCCGATCTTTGGGTGTGCCATACGAGGCTCCTCTCCTTTGGGCTATAATCATGCACTTGCCTGATCAACATTGTCATTATTGATCAAAGAAACTCAAGTGTTTATTGAATAAAAGTTTATTTCCAATACTGGAAGCTAAACCTAGGGCAATTCTTAGACATAAAAAAACGCGGCATTGCCGCGTTTTTTAACATTTACTAGCTGCGAACTTAGGCAGGTAGCAAATCTTTTACCGCGTCACGCTCTTCACGCAATTCGGTTTCAGTCGCTTGCATTTTGGTTTTGGAGAACTCGTTCAGCTCAATACCTTGAACGATAGTCCAGTCGCCATCTTTACAAGTGCATGGGTAACCGTAGATCAAACCTTCTTCGATTCCGTAAGAGCCATCAGAGTATACACCCATGGTCACGTAGTCACCCTCAGGAGTACCTAGAGCCCAGTCACGCATGTGGAAGATAGCCGCGTTTGCAGCAGAAGCTGCAGAAGAAGCGCCACGAGCTTCAATGATAGCTGCACCACGTTGCTGAACGGTTGGAATGAAGTCATTCTCGTACCAAGCTTGGTCGATCAAAGACATAGCGTCGGTGCCGTCAACAGTTGTGTTGTGAATGTCTGGGTACTGAGTCGCTGAGTGGTTACCCCAGATGATGACATTTTTAACGTCATTGATGCTCTTGTCAGTCTTAGCAGCCAACTGGCTCATAGCGCGGTTGTGGTCCAAACGCATCATCGCAGTAAACTGACGAGGATCGATGTCTGGAGCATTACGCTGAGCAATCAAAGCGTTGGTGTTTGCTGGGTTACCAACAACCAATACTTTAATGTCACGAGAAGCGTGATCGTTGATCGCTTTACCCTGTACAGAGAAGATCGCAGCGTTAGCTTCTAGTAGATCTTTACGCTCCATACCTGGACCACGAGGACGGGCACCTACTAATAAGGCGTAGTCAGCGTCTTTAAAGGCAACATTTGGATCGTCGGTGCAAACCATACCGGCCAACAGAGGGAAGGCACAATCGTCCAGTTCCATCGCTACACCTTTCAGTGCATTCAAGGCAGGGGTAATTTCCAGCATTTGTAGGATTACAGGCTGGTCTTTGCCCAACATTTCGCCAGCAGCGATACGGAACAAAAGAGAGTAGCTAATTTGACCGGCGGCTCCGGTTACAGCAACGCGTACAGGTGCTTTCACAGTATATCTCCGTGCAGTTTGGTAGGTGCTTAAGCCCCGCCCTGCGCCACCTTCAATAGGTACAGCGTCAGCGCCAGGCCAGAATTCTTTGCCGTACCGAGCGATTAGGCCCAGATAAAGCGCGGCAATTATAGTGATTTAACGGCGAAATTGCATCAATAAGAACGATTCTTGGTGCATTGATGCTTCTGCAAGTAAGCCAGATCAATTTTAATGATCAAAAAAGCGACAAGCCAAGCAGTCTGTCCGGTAAATACCTGAAGTGTACCCGGCCTAAGCGCCGGGCCAATTGGACTTTAGTCGCGCCCCTATCCCCCAAACTAGAGTAGGCGTAGGAGAGCAATACTCATTAGAGAACTTTAGCCTTGCTGGTAACGACTCTGCAACGCTTGGTATAGCTCATCAGCAAAACTCGCCGAGCTGCTATCAAGCTCTTGTACCAGTTCGACAAGGTGTTCGTTATCTTCACGGCCAGCCCATAGTTTGCGATAGCTGCCATCTTTGTAGCCGTTATCTTGTCTGAAAAAGTTTAAAACATTCTTGCCAACATAGCTGGTATATAGACCCTCGGTATCAAGCTCTACACCCGCTAATAAACTCATAAAGCCATCGATAGGAAAGCGCTTCTCAGCCAATACAATGGCGGTGAAGCTCTCCAAAGCAATCGGGAAATTCTCTGGCGCGGCACTGCTTTGCATTTGCTCCGTTAGATCAGCAGCCAATGCATCTTTATCGCTCTGGCTCATTAGCAACATGCTTAAACCAAAATGCCAAATATCAATAAGCTCTAGGCGTACCTGCTCGATATCAGGGCTCTGCTTTTTCCACCACTTCCAACCGTAATGATCCAACAACTCGCCACACTCGATCCAAATGGCGCGATACCATTCAAAGTTTTGCGCTCTCCAGTCTTGATGAACTTTGCTGTTCATATTGTCTTGGAGATCTAACATTATGCGTATTTGTTGCTGTAATTTCTGGCTCATGCCCTGCCCTTGCTGATTGGCTTTGTTAAGGTGCTGAAGTTTACCATAGCGATGAAGCAGACATAAGCGAACTGCAAGCCTACAAAAATGGAATGCTGTGACGAAGTTATGTAGCCCCCTCACCGAGGGGCGATATAACATGACGCCTAATTACCTAATTTATTTTGGCACCACTAGCAGCGTGTTATGGGTAGGGAGCATTCTGTGGGGCCATCTCCGACTTGGAGGAGGAGGTGAGCTAGCATGGATGCTGCCTTTTGCGTGCCCCACAGAATGCTCCCTAGCCATAACATGCGGTCGGATTCGCAGGCAGTTAGGCTTTACGCTTAAATGGCGTACTACAATAAGTCACCAACCCCACACCCAGCTGTTCAACTTTCATACAACTGTAATCTAAGCAACACCCAACTGAAATATTGGCTCCCTAGACTCAGCAAAAACTAGGAGAAGAAGAATATGGCCTCACCAATCAGTGCCGGACAACAAATTCTCGCCAATATCCATCAATTTGATGTGGCCGCCTTTTATTGGTGCTTACGTAGAAAGCATCGCCAGTTGTTTATTCAAGGCAGCTACTGGGTTTCTAAAAGCGCCGACGGCCCCTTGTATGCGCTGTTTGGTTTGCTACTGCTACTGCAAGGCAGCAATCAATTTTTCGTCTTACTCGCCGCCGGTTTTGTAGTAGAACGCGGCTTGTATTACATCTTGAAAAACTATTTTAAACGCAATCGCCCACCGGCAGCGCTGCCCAATTTTAAAAGTGAAGTACAGCCCTCTGATCAATTCAGCTTCCCCTCTGGACATACTTCGGCGGCTTTTTTAATGGCGGCCATGCTTTCAAGCTTCTATCCAGCACTCACTCCCCTGTTGTACATCTGGGCAGTTATGGTGGGCAGCTCTAGAGTCATGCTGGGCGTGCACTTCCCTACCGATATTGTTGCCGGCGCCACCTTGGGGCACGGCATTGCTTTTCTGATTTTGAGTTATTTATAGGTTTAACACTGCATGAAAATTCTTTACGGGGTGCAGGCCACTGGTAATGGTCACATTTCTCGCGCCCATGCTATGGCCAAACACCTTCCCCTCGAAAACACCCAATATGTATTTACCGGTCGCAAGCGCGAAGACTTTTTTGATATGGAAAAGTTTGGCGACTGGGAGTGTTTATCGGGTCTGTCATTTGCTTTTAAAAATGGCAAAATCAGTAACTTAGAAACCCTCAAGCGAAATCACTGGCTGCAGTTCTTTAAAGATGTTTTAGCCATGCGCAAACGGCTAAAAGATTATGATGTCGTGGTCAGTGATTTCGAGCCCGTATCAGCCTGGGCGGCAAAACTTGCCGGCAAGCCCTGTATTGGCATTGGCCATCAATATGCATTTGATCATGCCGTCCCTAAAGCGGGGAATGATTTTTTATCGCGAAAAATCATGCAGAACTTTGCACCCGTTAGCATAGGGCTAGGTTTACACTGGCACCATTTCGATCAAAATATTTTACCTCCGATTGTCGAGCTACATAAGGCTAAGCAAGTGCCTGCTGGTCAGAAACCTCTCATTTTAGTCTACCTAGGCTTTGAAGCTCAGGCTGATGTCGTAGAGTTATTGGCACCATTTAAGGATTTCCAATTTGCGATTTACGGCCCATTCGATGAGCCCTGCGAATTGGAACACTTGAATTTCAAAGCCGCTTCCCGCGAAGGTTTTCATCAGGATTTACACCATTGTGAAGGCGTTATTTGCAATGCGGGCTTTGAACTTGCTAGCGAGGCAATCACTCTAGGTAAGAAGTTATTGGTTAAACCACTACAAGGACAAACAGAGCAAGAATCTAATGCCAAGGCCCTGTATGAACTCGATCTGGGTATCGCCATGGATCAACTGCAAAGGCCAACAGTCGATGCCTGGTTACAATGGGAAAAAGACCAAAAGGTTCACTATCCTGATGTTGCTAAGCATATTGTCGAGTGGCTACAAAAAGGTCGCTGGGATAATTACCAAGCATTAAGCGAAAAGCTCTGGCAAAAAACGTCTGCGGTAGGAAATCGAAACTTTGTTACAAGCTAATAAAACAATTTTGATATATTAAGTAATACAAAAAAAGAGAGCCAAATTAGGCTCTCTTTTTTGGGTTGAATAAGTAAGACGAGCTTTAAGCCGATTTATAAAACAAGCGGTGAAAATTATCGGCGGTGGCTTGTACTAGCTCTTCGTAGCTCACGCCCTTTAATTCAGCAATAAACTCGGCCACCTCGCGTACATAGGCAGGCTGATTAGGTTTGCCGCGATAAGGCACCGGCGCAAGATAAGGCGAGTCGGTTTCAATTAATAAGCGTTCAAGCGGAATTTTCTTACACACATCCCTCAGCTCATCGGCATTACGAAAAGTCACAATCCCCGAGATGGAGATGTAATAGTTCATATCCAGAGCTTTCGAGGCCATGTCCCAGTTTTCGGTAAAGCAGTGCAAGACACCCGCTTTCTCTAAATCACCATGTTGTTTAATAAGATCCAAGGTATCTTGGCGAGCATCTCTTGTATGAACAATTACTGGCAAGCCACATTGGGCCGCCGCCTGTAAATGCATCACGAAACTTTCCTGCTGCAAGCTCTTTTGATCAGCACTGTAGTAATAATCCAAGCCAGTTTCACCAAGAGCAACTACTCTCTCGTGCTTCGACCAGGCAATAAGATCATCAATGCTGGCTAAACCTGTTTCAACATCTAAAGGGTGAACTCCAACCGAGGCATAGACCTGCTCGTATTTTTCAGCAATCGCCGTTACCGCTTCTCGGTTCTCTGTACTGATCCCCACACACAGCATTTTTTCAACACCGCGCTCCAAAGCGAAGTTAACAGCGCTATCTAAGGTTTCACCCTCTTTGTATTTCAAACGATCAAGGTGGCAATGGGAATCAATTAACACGGCAGAAATCTCTTTTTACTTATTGGGGCTACTATTTTATTAGGCCTAGGGTTTTACTAGGTTTAGTATTTTCTAGCCCTTAAAACGAACAACGGCCCAACCGGCAAACCGATTAGGCCGTAAAATACGGGTTTCAAATCACATGGTATGCGTTGGACGATCAGAGTCTACAGAGCCAGCCAAATAGGTCTCGATTTTGTTTAGCGCGACATTATCATGATCACTAAACTGCACACCAATACCAGCAGCACGATTACTCTGGGCGCCTTTCGGCGTAATCCACACAACCTTACCGGCCACAGGAATTTTTTCTGGCTCATCCATCAAGTTCAAAAGCATAAACACTTCATCACCTAACTGATATTGCTTACTGGTCGGGATAAAAAGGCCACCATGTTCAATAAAAGGCATATAAGCCGCATAGAGCACTGCTTTGTCTTTAATCGTAAGGGATAAAATACCGTTACGAGCGTTGCCACCCATACCCGCCATAACAATGTCCTTTTTATGTCCTTTTAATGCTCTTTGTATCGCTGCTGCTTTAAGAATCGTTTAGTTTGCAAGCGAAACGAGGTTCAGAGCACAATATTCGAAATCATTCACTAATATAGCAGTCTTCTATGGCCAAGGCCATTAAGCGTCCTCAAATTAGCCCCTAAATAAGACCGAAATAAGACCTAAATAGCGGGCCTCATAGGTTTACGAGAAGCCATCATAGCCTGCCAATCCATCGCAATTTCTTCCAACAACAGCTGCTGATTGGGGTTGGCTCCGCTAAGAATCTGGGCCTTAGATTGCAGTAATTTATCGTATAAACGAAAACGCAGTTTTACCCCAACTGTCTGCAATAGCTGTAACAGTTGAAGCTCGGACTCCATAAGCTGGCCGATGTCGCCTTGAACCTCCTGCCGGCTGGCCGATTGCAGCCAAGTCAGTAAGGCCTCAATTAACATTAGGGGCTCTGCATCCATCCAACGTGCCGCTGCCTGTAATGAGAACATTTGACCGGCGGCAATTTGATTGAGGTCATCAGCAAAACTTAGACGGGCTTCTAATCGTCCATCGTCCAACAGATCCCGTGCCGCTAAAGGCGCACCGGAGCACATATTTAATAAGGCCTCGGGCTTATGGTCACCACATAATGGGCTTAGCCAGCGACTGGCCTCTTCTAAAGCTGGGACCGCGAATGCCACGGCCTGACAACGGCTTCGAATAGTCGCCATGAGACGATTAGGGGCATCGCTAATCAATATAATTAAGGTTCGGGCACTGGGTTCTTCGAGGTTTTTAAGTAAGGCATTGGCTGCATTGATATTCATTGCTTCGGCCGGCGCTAATATGGCCACTTTATAACCACCTTGCTGGGAGGTTTGCCCAAGGAAATCATTCAGCTTTCTGACTTGATCGATCTTAATGGCCTTGCCCTGCTCTTCTGGGGAGACGCTTTGCAGATCTGGGTGAGTTCCGGCTTTGATAAGCTCACATGACTTACAGCTACCGCAGGCGGCATCATTTTGCGGCGAGGAGCATAGGACAAACTCTGCTAGGCAATTTGCCATATGCCGTTTGCCAACACCCGCGGTACCGTTAAATAGCAGGCCATGCGGAAGCTGTCCCTGGCGAAACCGAGAGAATAAAGAGCTCCAAGTTGCCTGTTGCCAAGGATAAGGAAGCGTTGCGGACACTCAAACCTCGTCTTTCTTTTAATTGATCAGATCTTTAATTATGCCAGATCGCATTTATCCCGACATCTTTTGCGAGGCTGCACATTAAAACTAACCATTATTGAGTACTGCAATAACCAAGAATTGCAGCTCATACACTAGATTGTGGCTATTAGCTGGTCAGTTCTAGGGATTTACCCAATGTCAGCCAAAGCTAATATGGCTCTATTTACCCTACGCCATGGAGTTCGATAATGATTAGCAAATTCACCAAGCCAGCCCACTGTGTTGCAAGTTTAGGGGCATGCTTAACATTTGCTTTGGCGAGCAGTAGCCAAGCAGGCCCAGCCAACTTTCAAGATTACTTTTTTAATGTCTGTGAGCAGCAGAACAGTGACAGCCAAGATCATGGCCAGCTCACCGGACTATGTTTTGTTGGGCCCGCCCAACCGGGAGATCTTTCGACGGACAGTGAGGCTTCACTAAATCCTAGCCAAATGCTCAGTAGCAATGACGCCGCCCTCAGCTTTGCACGTGCCAACGCACGTTTGCAGCAGGAGCGTAAACAAAACCCCAAAGGCGGCAGCAGTGGTAGTGAAACGCCAATTGGTCCGTTCAGCCTCTTAATCAATGTTCGTCAGATGCAAGAAGACTCTAAGCGTCAGGCGAGCTTTGGCACTGAGCGTGGTTACGATTCAGATGGCACCGCCTTTGAGTTAGGCCTAGATTATCGAGTTAATGATAGCTTGGTGATTGGTGCTATGTACGCCTATGAAGATACCGAGCTGGACTTCTTAGGTGAACTACCTGGTGTGAACTTTGCCCCAGTTGCCTCCGCAGGCCGCAAGGACAGCAAGCAGTCGGCTTTGAGCTTTTTCGCTACGGCTGATTTAAACAGCAACTGGTATCTGCAAGCTGGTGCCGGATTCAGTCGCAGCGATAATGATTTCAGTCGTAACTCCATCTTTCAAGAATCCACACGCACATTAACAGCGATAAACTCTCGAACCGCTGGCAGTGCCGATGGAGAAAGTCAGTGGTTTAGCTTAAACAGCGGCTACAATATTAATGCCGAACAGTGGTCATTTACGCCTTATGCCTCTCTGCTTTGGGCCAGCTCCGAAGTTGACGGTTTTAGCGAGCGCGACCTAAGCAATACGGGATTAAACATGAGCTTTTCCAAGATGGAGAGAGACTCCCGAATTGCCAATGTCGGCATAAATATTAGCGGGGTGTTTAATCAAGATTTTGGCGTGCTAATTCCACAACTGCGAGTGGAGTTTGAAAAAGAGTTTGACCGCGATCCGCAATCAATAAGCGCTCGTTTTGTGCAGGATAACAGCAATACCGTATACCAATTTGCCGGTGAGTCACCTGACGACAGCTATATCAATGCGGCACTAGGTTTGGTGGCTATTCTACCTAATGGCTGGATTCCATACTTTGAGTATCAATGGCAAGAAAGCAATAGTAGCTTTGATCGCTCACAGTGGGTTTTAGGTATTCGCAAAGAACTATAGTTTAGTCTCGGGCAGCCAGCGCCCGCTGGCTTGCCTTCCCCTCCCGAACTCCTTACTATGCCGCCCCTCTTGCCCTGTCGATAAAACAATATTTACAACAAGGCTAATCGTCAATTAAACACAGAAAGCCGCATGCTAGATATCGAGATTGTCTACCAAGACGAACATATGTTGGCCGTTAACAAGCCATCCGGCTTGCTGTCTGTGCCTGGGCGAGGCCCTGATAAGCAGGACTGCTTAATCAATCGCCTGCTACCCCATTACCCTAATGCTCGGATTGTCCACCGACTGGATATGGCAACATCTGGTCTTATTCTTATCCCGTTAAGTCATGAGGCTCAGGTTTCACTGGGCCTACAGTTTGAAAAGCGCAGCATGCATAAAAGCTATTGTGCGCTGGTAGATGGCAAACTGGAACACGATGAGCAACTTATAGATCTCCCGCTGATTTGTGATTGGCCAAACCGTCCGCTGCAAATTGTCGACCATGAGAATGGCAAGAGCGCACAAACCCAAGTTAAAGTGCTGTCATATGACCAAGACACTGACTGCAGCCGTCTAGAATTAAAACCCCTTACTGGCCGCTCTCATCAATTAAGAGTCCATATGCAAGCTATTGGTCACCCCATCTTAGGAGATGAATTCTACGCCCCTACTGAGATAAAACAAAAATCACCAAGGCTGTGTCTCCATGCGGAACATTTGCAGCTGCTGCACCCCGTCACAAAAACATCATTAAGCATAAATTGTCCTGCCAATTTTTGATTCATTTCATGGCGAGGAATTTGGTAAGGGGGTGTAATCGCGATTATGGCTTAAGGGCATAAAATAGCACTCAACAATTGCCCGAGTTTTTCCCAACTAAGCCATTTTTACTTGATTGAGCCCAACAATAAGGATTTGTAATGCTTAAGAATAAAACCTCGATACTGCTTTGCGCCCCACTTTTTTTAAGCCTCAACCTGGCTAGCCCAATGGCATTGTCTGAAGATACCGAAGAGTCTTGTAAAGCCGCTTATAATCTTCTGAAAGACGGTGATGTAAAAGCCGCACTGGAAGAAGCTCGCTGGTGCGTGGAAGGCCTAGAACAAATGCAACAAAAAGCCCAAAAAGAACTATTAGCGGCCAATATTGACGGCTGGAAACGTGAAAGCCTAAGCAGCAATAAAGCTCTAGGCATGACCGTTACTGAAGCTAGATACAGCAAAGGCTCTGAAAGCATAGAGCTTAATATTACCGGTGGTGGAAATAATTTTGCCGGCGCTGCATTTGCACAAATGGGGATGATGCAGGCGGGTAGTAGAGTTCGCCTAGGAGCCTATAAGGGCACGCTTATTTCTGGCGAAACCCTAATGATTCCACTGGGTGAAGGTCGCTTTATTACTTTGACACCTAGCTCCGCCAGCGATGAATCGCTCAAGAGCTTTGCCAAAGCCTTACCACTGAGTGAGCTGGCTAAATAGCGTGAGTTAAAGCTGTTATCGCCCTATGGCAATAACAGCTTTAACTGCTTGGCAATATCTTGTTGCACGGCCCCTAGCTCTTGCCCGGCATTGATGACAAAAAAGCGTTTAGGATCTTGCTCTGCTCGGCTCAGGTAGCAAGCACGCACTCGTTCGAAAAACTCAACCTTTTCGGATTCAAAGCGATCCGCTTCACTACGTTTACTGGCGCGTTCTAACCCCAGCTCAACATCAACATCAAGCACAAAAGTTGCATCTGGCTGTAGCTGCCCTTGAACCAGTGATTCGAGCTGCTCGATCTTTTGCATTGATAAGCCGCGACCACCGCCTTGATAAGCATAGGTGGCATCGGTGAAGCGATCACACAACACCCAAGCGCCTCGCATTAAGCTTGGTATAATAAGACTTTGTAAGTGCTGCGAACGAGCTGCAAACATCATCAGCAGCTCGGCGGTTTCATCAACCTTCTCTTCGCGTTTAGCCAGCAATAGCTCCCGTAACTCTTCAGCCAATGGCGTGCCACCTGGTTCACGAGTACAAACTACTTCTATCCCATGGGCCTCAAGGCTTTCGCGGATAAAATTCATGTTGCTGGTTTTACCGACGCCTTCTGTGCCTTCAACCGTAATAAATAAGCCCGGCTTCTTGCTGCTCATATTGATATCCTTAGTTACGCTTAGCTTTTGGGGGCCGAGCGATAATTAGATTTTCTGTTTTCAATTTGGTATTCGCGTACGGCGCGATTGTGCTCATCCAAAGTTGCGGAGAACTTGTGGCTACCATCACCCTTTGCAACAAAATATAGATAGTTGCTGTTATCCGGGTGCATCGCCGCGTAAATAGAGCGTTCTGCCACTAGGGCGATTGGAGTGGGCGGTAAACCTTTAATCACATAGGTATTGTACGGTGTCGCTTCACGCAAATCTTTGCGGCGAATATTACCCTTGTATCTATCTCCCATTCCATAGATAACGGTGGGATCGGTCTGCAAACGCATATTTTTTTGCAGGCGTCGAACAAAAACCCCTGAAATCGTTTCACGCTCACTGTCTTGCGCGGTTTCTTTTTCGATAATAGATGCCATTACCAAGGCTTCAGCGGGTGTTTTATAAGGTAATGCCTCGGCTCTATTTTGCCATTCGCGCTGTAAAATACTCTGAAGCTTTTTGTGGGCTCGCTTTAAAATAGCCACATCGCTTTCACCATTTTGATAACGGTAAGTATCGGGAAAGAAATAACCTTCAGGATGCTCTAGCTCGATGCCTAATTTTTGCTTCTGTTCGTCCCAAGTTAAGCCTTTCAGCTCGGCTTTAATATTCGCTTTGCTGTGAATATAGTCCAGTGCTTGCTGGTAGCGCCAACCTTCAAGCAAGGTAATGTGGTATTGAACAACATCATCGCTACGAAGTTTTGCCAATAAAGTGATGGAGTTCAGGCTTTCATCCAGCTGAAACTCACCGCGACGAATCCCTCCTTGCTTAGTAAGGCGAGCATACAGACGCAGCAAGCGTGCAGATGGAATAATCCCCTGCTTTTCAAGCTCACGGCTTACGCTTGCCAGACTGGCACCGGCAGGGACGGTATAAAGCAACTCTCCATCGGCCAACTGCAAATTGCGCTGCAGTTGTTGACTCGCCCAAAGATAGGCGCCCAACAATGCCGCCGACATAAGCGCCACGGCTGCCAAAAAGCCAATCAGGTAACGCCGCCAGGGGCCTAATGCATCCAACATACTTCTTGTTCCAATTATTCTGAGCTACGCGCTGGCAGTGTAAACCCTTCTCGATAAATCTGCGATAGTGATTCACTGGCCGTGACGTTTTCACCCTCCCCCTGCCACTTATGCAGACCTTGCAGTGGCCCAGAGGCTATCATCAAGGACTCTACCGCTTGAATGCCCTGTACAGAATTTGCCAAGCAAACGGCTTCAGATTGCAGCAATTGCTCGACTGTAAGCGGGGTTGAGGAAACCCTTAGTGCTGCACGCTCAAGTAAATAGGCGCGCACTACGCCTGCAACACCACTGAAACTCAAATCGGGAGTCAACCAGTGCCCATCTTGTTTATAAAATAGGTTGCTACTAATGGCCTCAATCACATGCTGCTCACTATCTAATAAGATCGCGTCATCACAGCTCGAGCTAAGTTTCTGGCGAGCCAGCACCTGCTCTAAGCGGTTACCATGTTTAAGCCCTGCCAATAATGGCTGCTTTGCTAAGTTGATCAGGCTGAGCTCTAGTTTTTTTGCAGCGACAGCTTGATCAAAGGGGACCGCCGAAAAGGCCAAGGCCACAAGATTCGCCTCTCCATCTGGATGAGCATAACCACGCAGACTTTCACCGCGAGACAACTGAAACTTAACAATCGCTTCGCGCTGGCCTTGTGCCTGCAATAACTGACATATGTATTGATATTCTGCCTGTAGCTTGGCGACATCAAAATGAAAAGCTAAACGTTCGCAGGCTTGTGAAAAGCGCTTAAGGTGTAAAGACCAGAATGGGCATCGATCAATATAGAAGCGGGCGGTTTCGAAAATAGAATCGCCAAATTGAAAGCCGCGATCAAACAAACTGATCTGTTGTTGATCGCGACCATTAACACGGCATATTAGCGCGGCCTGAGTCATCATAGCTCAGCTTATGCCATTTAAACTCGGCGGAATATGAGCGAGCCGTTAGTACCACCAAAACCAAAGGAGTTACTTAAGACCGCATCGATCTCTCGCTCCTGGGCAGTATGAGGTACAAGATTAATGTCACAGCCTTCATCTGGGTTGTCCAGATTAATGGTGGGTGGGGCAACCTGATCTCTAATCGCCAATACTGACAATATGGCCTCTACCGAACCAGCTGCACCTAACAAGTGACCAATCATAGACTTAGTCGAGCTCACTGCGACCTGATCTACATCATTACCCATCACGCTTTTAACGGCGATACATTCGGCGACATCGCCTGCCGGTGTCGAAGTACCATGAGCATTAATATAGTTAATGACAGAGGTTTCAATAGCGGCATCGTTGATGGCGTTCTGCATAGACAAAGCAGCACCAGCACCATCTTCTGGCGGTGAAGTCATATGATAAGCATCACCACTCATACCAAAGCCTACCAGCTCAGCGTAAATTTTTGCGCCACGTGCTTTAGCATGCTCATACTCTTCAAGCACCATTACACCGGCTCCCTCACCTAATACAAAACCATCGCGGTCTTTATCCCAAGGGCGACTAGCCGCTTGTGGATCGTCATTGCGAGTCGAAAGCGCACGTGCTGCGGCAAAACCACCCAAGCCAACTGGGCTAGTGGCCATTTCGGCGCCACCGGCGATCATGGCATCAGCTTCGCCATACTGAATTGAGCGGGCTGCCAAACCGATACAATGGGTACCAGTCGTACAAGCGGTTACGACGGCAAGGTTAGGGCCACGGAAACCATACCTGATAGATAGGTTGCCTGAAATCATGTTGATGATGGCACCTGGAACAAAGAATGGAGAAATTCGGCGAGGGCCGCGCTCAGCAATGGTTTTGGCACCATCTTCAATAGAACCGATACCACCGATTCCCGAGCCGATGGCCGCACCGATACGAGGTGCATTCTCATCAGTTATCTGCAGGCCAGAATCTTCCATAGCCTGAATACCAGCAACCATACCGTATTGAATAAAGGGGTCCATTTTGCGGGCGTCTTTGACAGGCATGTAGTCGCCCACCTCAAGATCTTTAACCGCCGCACTAAAGCGTGTAGTAAAAGCCGAGGCATCGAATTTCTCGATCATGCCTACACCGCTCTTACCGGCCAAAATATTCTGCCAGGTATCTGTCACCGTATTACCTACCGGTGAAACCATACCCAAACCCGTTACCACAACTCGTCTGCGGGACATATTGCCTCCGTCGGCGATGCTCAATCATCGCTTGTTATTGTCAAACACACTCTCACCAGTTCACTCTGGTACCGCTATTATATCGGGACAAAAAGTGATGGTGTATAAACAACAAAAGCCGCTCTATGAGTCATAGAACGGCTTTCTAGGCTAGGCCTCAAACAACGAATGACTCAAATTAAGCCAAGTTTTCGTTGATGTACTTGATGGCAAGCTCAACAGTAGTAATCTTTTCCGCTTCTTCGTCTGGAATTTCGGTCTCGAACTCTTCTTCCAGCGCCATAACCAGCTCTACGGTATCCAAAGAATCTGCACCCAGATCCTCAACAAAAGACGCCTCAGTTTTTACTTCTTCTTCTTTAACGCCCAGTTGCTCAGCAACGATTTTTTTTACGCGTTCTTCAATGCTGCTCATAACGTTTTTCAACTCCTAGTGGTCTACGTCGGTTTAGCCGCTCTCTATTACTTTAAAATTACTTTGAACTGCTTCTATGCAAGAGCGAACAAAATAACGGTTGTTCGGTCACGGCTCAAATATAAGCTCCGGCCAACACGAGCGCGCATTTTACATGGATTTACGCCGAGTTGTAACGGATCTTATTAAATTTTGTGAATTTTTAAAAAATGCTCTTAATTAACAACAGCTTAGACTTAAAAACCCTAACAATTGCAGCCGTCTAAAGCATTCTTTGGGCGTTATTTTACGCCAAAATGTGACGGCTGCACGGGGCATTTAGGCCATATACATGCCGCCATTTACCTGCAAGGTTTCACCGGTAATATAAGCACCCGCATCACCCGCTAAGAAACTTACCACACCGGCAATTTCTTCAGGCTTGCCCAAACGACCCAATGCAATCTGAGACAGCATCAGCTCTTTTTGGTTCTCATCCAGCACCTTGGTCATATCAGTATCGATAAAACCAGGGGCAACGGTGTTTACGGTAATACCGCGTGAGCCAATTTCTTTAGCCAAAGAGCGTGCAAATCCGGCAACACCTGCTTTAGATGCGGCATAGTTAGACTGACCCGCATTCCCCATAGAACCCACTACAGAGCTAACATTGATAATACGACCCCAGCGAGCCTTCATCATGCCACGCAGGCAGGCCTTGCTTAAGCGATAGATGGCGCTCAAGTTGGTATTGATCACATCAAACCACTCATCTTCACCCATGCGCATGAGCAAGTTATCTTTGGTAATACCAGCGTTATTGACCAAGATTTCGATTGCACCAAACTCATCATTAATGGCTTTTATCAAATCGCTAATGGAATCGGCTTCGGTAACATTCAGCACCATGCCCTTACCTTGAATCCCTTTTTCAGCCAAACGCGCGCTAATCTTTTCGGCGCCACCCTCGCTGGTTGCGGTTCCAATAACAACAGCACCTTGTGTACCTAAGTCATCAGCAATAGCCGCACCAATTCCACGGCTTGCACCTGTTACTAGGGTGATTTTTCCTGCAATACTCATAGTTGCTTCCTAAAAAGTTGCTTCCTATTTTGTTAGGCCTCGCAGCCAAAAGCTATGACTACAAGATTATCTATTCTTTTACGCGTTCAGCGCTTCTACATCAGCCGGAGTTTCCAAACCTTTGGCAGCGATACTCTTGTCGATACGCTTCACTAGACCCGCCAAAACCTTACCCGGACCACACTCCACCGCCTGCTCGATACCCGCGTCTTTCATAGCCTTCACACAATCAACCCATAAAACAGGGCTGTAAATCTGCTCGATCATTAGAGCTTTGATTTTGGCAGGATCCGTTTCAGACTGTGCGTGAACGTTATGCACAACTGGGGTAGCCGGTGCTTGGAACGATGTAGCTTCGATTTGTTCCGCCAAACGATCGGCAGCTGGCTTCATCAACTCGGTATGGAAAGGTGCACTCACTGGTAAGGGCATAGCGCGCTTAGCGCCCGCCTCTTTACACAATTCTATAGCCTTGTCGATTGCAGCTTTACTGCCCGCGATAACTACTTGGCCCGGAGAGTTAAAGTTTACCGCCGACGCAACGCCATTAGCAGAGGCGCTAGCACAGGCTTCTTTTATAGATTCATCATCCAAACCGATAATAGCTGCCATAGCGCCTTCACCCGCTGGGACGGCTTCCTGCATAAACTTGCCGCGCTGCTGCACCAAACGCACAGCATCTTTCAATACCAAGACTTCCGCACAAACTAAAGCTGACCATTCGCCCAAGCTATGACCTGCCATTAGAGCCGGACGAACTTCTTGATTAGCACAATAAACACGCCAGCAGGCAACGCTTGCCGTTAGCAATAAGGGCTGAGTGCGCTCGGTCATATTAATGGCTTCTTGCTCACCATTTTGCACCAAATCCCACAAGTCATAACCCAAAACCTCAGAGGCTTCAGCGAATGTTTCTTGTACTACAGGATATTCGGCGGCCAGATCTGCCAACATACCGATTTTTTGAGAACCTTGCCCTGGAAATACGAAGGCCAAATTGGATTGCACCATAACGCTACCTTTTAGCTAACTATTTATATTCTTTCTGTGTTACTTCTAAAACTGTTAACCCTGAAGCACAATTACTCAAGGCTAATTAAAATGGTTCTTGCTCAAATCGCCGACATATGCGCGGCGCAACTTCACTGTTAACCTGCTCGCAGGCTAACTCTAAAGCAGAGCGAAAGGCTAATTCATCAGCTCCGCCATGACTTTTAATCAGCGGCCCCTGTAAGCCCAAAAAACTGGCGCCATTATAACGATCAGGATCAAACTGACGCTGCCATTTGCGTAATAAAGGACGGGCAAATCGGCCAACTAGGCGACCATACCAACTGCTTGAAAAAGCTTCCCGCATTTCTGCGACCATCAGTTGAGCCACGCCTTCGCTGACTTTTAACGCCACATTACCCACAAAACCGTCGCAAACTACCACATCGGCTTCACCGCGATAAATCTGATCACCTTCGATGTAGCCGATAAAATTAAGCGCTTCATTGGCCTGCAAGCTGCTAGCTGCCAATCGAATCTGTTCATTTCCCTTGATATCTTCCGAGCCAATATTCAGCAGAGCCACGCGCGGGCGCTCCACCCCAGCTACAGACTCCATAAATACTGAGCCCATCAGAGCGTTGTGAATCAGGTGCTCACTATCGCATTTTACACTGGCACCCAGGTCCAGCATTAAGCAATCGGCTTTGGCAGTAGGGATAGATTTGGCGATCGCAGGTCGATCTACACCTGCAAAGGTTTTTAATAAATGCCGTCCCATCGCCATCAAAGCACCGGTATTACCAGCGCTAATCGCCGCATCAGCCTTTGCCGTGCGCACTGCGTCAACAGCCAGCCACATTGAGGAGTTTTGCTTATGTCGCAAGGCCTGCCCAGGACGGTCTTCCATGGTCACCACTTCATCAGTGTGACAAAAGTACATTCTTGAGCCATTGGACAACTCATGCACACAGGGGCTTTGGGAAATATCGAGGGGGATGGGAGCTAGCTCGGCTAATATATCGAACGGACCATACAGCTGGCATTCCAGAGTACGATGATTAGCCAAGGAGTAAGCGGCGTTTAACGCAACGCGGGGACCTAAGTCCCCGCCCATAGCGTCAACCGCTAATCGAATTGAATCAGTCAATCTATTCAGCGCCTAATAATGAGGATGTTAAACATCCTAGTGACTGGCGTCAGAATATCAACGACTAGCGCTAAGCGCGTCGAAGAATATTAGTCTTCGGAGCCAGTATCGATCACTTTACGGCCACGGTAGAAACCGTCGGCAGTGATGTGGTGACGGTGGTGCTTCTCGCCGCTGGTTGGATCAACAGATAGAGTTGGACCATTTAGGGCATCGTGAGAGCGACGCATACCGCGACGTGAACGAGTCTTTTTACTTTTTTGAACAGCCATGATAGCTCCTTAACTATTTACTGGAACTGGGGCGCCTCGTTATTTCGGCGAGCCCTTAAGTTGCTCCAGAACTTGAAACGGGTTATTTCGCCGCTCGGCTTCTGCTTCCGCTGTTTCATCAGAAGCATCATTATCTCCTGCGGAGTAATGAGCCAAGTCGACACATTGATGATCGTGATAGACCGCCATGGGTATACACAGCAAGATCTCTTCTTCGATCACCTCGTATAAATCGGATGCTCCTTCCGGGGCAATCCAAGCATCTATGCTTTTAGGTAGATTTTTCGCCTGGTCTTCATCCCAGACAACCCCCAAAGCTAAGCTGCCTTCAATATGTTGATCACAGGGCTCCATGCAACGTTCGCAAGTTAGCTGCAATTTAGCACTTACCTGGCCACGCAATAAGCGATGGCGCTGATCGTCCACCTCAAAGTGTAGCTCAACCTCGATGTCAGCATTGTCGCCTACGGCGATTTGCGCTAATCGATCCAGAGCCTCGAGGGGTATATTTCCTTGTAAATCAATGCCTTGCTGGGCAAATTTACGTGGATCTACTTGCCTCGGTAAAATCTTTGAGGAGGGGGCATTCAACATAAGCGCGCCATAATAGGGATGCAGGGCCCTTCTGTCAAAGGAAAAATCACTCCAAACCCCTGATTTTATGGGCATTGGGCGATTTATTTCGATTTACTGCAGCACCCTTTATAAGATTCGTTAGAATAGCGCTTTTTAACCTTAGGAATTTACCATGCCCAAGCTTGTTTTAGCCTCTAGCTCACCCTACCGAGCGCAGTTATTGGAGAAGCTTGGCATAGCTTTCACTCAAGCAAGCCCAGATATTGATGAGGCACCTCTCCCACAGGAAAGTCCTGCCGAGCTAGTAGAGCGCCTGGCCATTGAGAAAGCCAAAGTACTAGCTAACAACCACCCCCAAAGCCTGATCATTGGCTCAGATCAAGTAGCCCATTTTCAGGGAGAGATTATCGGCAAGCCTGGAGACTTTGAAAACGCCACTAAACAGCTCAGTAAATTCAGCGGCCATTGCGTGGAATTTATCACCGGCTTATGCCTCTTAAATAGCACAAGCGAGCAATACCAATGCGATATCGTTAGTTTTAAGGTTCACTTTCGCCAACTAAGCCTTCAGCAAATCAGCAATTACCTTAAAAAAGAAGAACCCTTCAATTGTGCGGGCAGCTTTAAGTCCGAAGGCTTGGGCATATCACTTTTCTCACGCCTTGAGGGGGACGACCCAAACAGTCTCATTGGCCTACCTCTGATTCGACTGATCGATATGCTGAGCCAAGAAGGCATGGATCCACTTCACATGGAGTAAAGCCCCTAAGGGCTGGGCCACTGTACCCTCAATAGATCACTATCTGCGGTTTGGAAGCGGGTTTTCAATAGGCGATCGCCATCGGGGTGTAAATGAAACTCCCAGTAGTCGGTGCTTTTGGAAAGTAGCTGCCTGCGCTTTTGCTTAGTCTTTAAATCGTACTGTACCAAATAACTGCGACCATAAACCGGTTCGCTAAAGTACACATAATCACCCTGTACTTGCCATGTGCTACCACTGAGGTAGGTGAAGCCATGGATAAAGTGTCGTTCCTCCAGCTCGTCGCGATAGTGGAGCTTCAGCTCTTGATCGATCAGAAATTCTCGACCATCTTCTAGCTGCCTTAGATAACTGAGGCCCGCTTCCTGATAGCGAGTTTCTTCAGTAGCAATATCGTAACTGTACAGGTCACTACTATCGCCATTTATGCGCGCATAAAAGACCTTTTTAGAGTCTCTGCTCCAAGAAGGCGGCCCTACTTTTTCCAGCTCGCTACTGATGTACCTGAACTCTAAACTTTCTAAATCGAGAATAAACAAACGATCTTCTAATCGACCCAGCAGCCATCGCTGATCTGGGCTTTGCACCATTTCGCGAACCACTTCACGAGGGCTAAAGTTCAATATGCGCTCAGCGCTACCCGCAAGCCTATGTCGTATGATTGCCGCTGTTTTTTCATCTTTTTGTGTGTAGAAAATGGACTTTCCGTCGCGGCTATACATCGGGTGAAATTCGGCTTTCTCGGATTCGAGCAGCAACATCACCTTTGTAACAGGCTCGATAAATGGATTAGGGACTTCTTTAACATCGGTATAATTCATACTGTGCTGGCGCATGAAAAAGCAGCGTGGGCCACAATCATAAAAAGCGTCATTTATTCCTGGCAAGGTCCCAGCCTGAGACCAGATTCTGTCGCTCGCGATACTGTAATAACTCAGCTCACCCTTAAAACTACCAATAACTAAATCGGCCTTACTACCATCACCTGATTCAATGGCGCTGGGCTTCGACAACCATACAACCTTATTCCCAAAGAAATTAAGATTCCGCTCTACTACGAGACTGTTATTTTGCAAATCCATAATCGTCATGGCGTAACGACGACCGACGATGTTTTTAAGGATGGCTAAATAACGCCCATCTAGAGATTCTTGCGCATAAAATGCCCCATAGCCTTGTTTCGCTGAATAGGTAATCTGCTCAACCTCAGCAGTCTCAATACGATAGCGAAAGATTTCCCAAGGCTCTGAGTGGCTTGCTTCATGTAAAAAATAAATCGCTGAACCGTTGGCCGACCAGCTGATTAAGCGGCGGGCATTATCCCCTAACGCTGCAAGCTTAGGGTTTACTAATCCACGATCAGCGTCATAGTCTGCGATATAGATAGTCGACGGCCCAGCCAAGTTCGACTTGTAGTTATAGGCTATTTTTTCGCCATCCGGAGAAAAAATGCCATGATAAAAACTGCCTTCGCTATGACTTATCTTGGTAGCAAAATCTTTTCTTAGATCTTTTACATAAAGATGACTGCTCTCACCATCCTGACTCTGAGACGAAAACAAAAGTCGCTGGCTTGCGGCATGAAAACTACCATCAAGCTCTGAACCAGATAAAGATGTAAGCCGCTCAACTGCCGGAGCTGAAGCAAGCGTTGAATTGTCCGAAGGCTCTTGTTTGAAAAACTCTGAACTCAAGGTCATCAAGACAGCTAGAAAAAGCAACAGAACAATAGCGTACGCAGGCTTACGATTTAGCAGCCCATCGTCTGAACGGGGTTTTATGGTACGAACAGGGGCAACTAAAACATAGCCTTGTAAAGGTTTGGTTTTGATGTAAATAGGATTTTTAGCATCATCTCCTAAGGCTAAACGTAGCTTTTTAACCGCCCTTCGCAAAGAGTCATCTGAAACCACACGCCCTTGCCACACATGCTCAAGCAACTCTTCACGCGAGGCTAGCTCCCCGGGCTTCTGGGCCAAGTACAGCAAAAAATCACATAGTAAAGGCTCTAATTTATGCAGCTTATCATCACGCTCTAGCTCGCAGCGACTGGGATTAAAGCTCCAGTCAGCAATTTCTATGATCTCAACATCTTGCTTTAAGGCTTCAGAATTTTCCATTAATTCAATAACTTACAGTTATGACTATTTGTGACTAGCTATTTTACACCACGGTTACAGAAGATCCTAAAAACTCATTAGCCTCCCCCCCATAGACCTGCTTTAGTCAGCCTTCCCGCCATATATGGCGATCGTAAAAGATATCGGCAACAGGACACGACGAATGAAGCAGCAACGGTTGAATCACAGCCTCAAACCTAAAAAACAAGTGAGCAAAGTGTTGGCCTTATTTATATTAGGGACATGCACAGCAGGCAATTTGCTAAACGCCCAAGTCCTTGAGAGGCCCAAGGTTAAAACCGCCAAAGTAGAAACATGGCAAGCAAGCCTGAATAAAACCCTCTATTGCGTAGTCGATACCCCTCAGCTCTTTCAGGGTAATAGTCACAGTAACTCAGAGCTAATAAACATATTACCGGTTGGAACACAGTTAAAAGCTGGCGACGTGGTGGCCACACAAGATGATTTTTACTTGAGCCAAGAGCTTAAACAATTAGCAATAGATGAACGACTGGCCCAAGCTGAATTGGACCACGCCCGAAACGAGCAGCAGCGATTAACTGTTTTGGACCGCAAGGAGATGATCAGCAAGGCGCAACTCAGCGAAGCTACACTTAAACAAACCCGCGCAAAGCTGGAACTCGATAGCCTAAAGAACAAAAAACGAACACTAAAACGAAGAATAGAGAGGTTAACGCACCGCGCGCCATTTAGCGCCCAATTGTTAAGGGTCGATGCCGAACCAGGCCAGCATCTAAACCCAGGCCAAAGCCTATTCCAATTGCTACCACTCAATCAAAAACGATTAGAGTGCAAACTACCTTTAGATATTGCCAAAGAGCTGAACCTTATTGACCAGAACCACTTGGATACCCGACTAGAGTTCTCACTGAGCTCTGAATCTAGCAATGCTCTAGCGTCAGACACAAACAGGAATCATCACTTACTCTTACGAGAACTTAGCCAAACTGCGGACAGAAATACACAGAACTTACAAATATACCTAGAGCTACACAAGCAGCACCCCAACTTGTTAATTGGCCAGCGAGTTAAGGTAAATGTTCAACAACAACACACTGACATCAGCCGAGTGCCCTATGACGCTATCACGCTGTCGGGTAATAGCTATGAGCTATGGCAACTGAAGCCCGATAACACCGTCACTAAGATTTACCCTCATATCGTATCGACCAGCAAGGACTATTTTATTGTTCGATCACCCCTACGAGCTGGGGATAAAGTCATCACCAGAGGTCAACAAGGGCTAAAGGAAAAGCAACAGGTCAGTGAGTTAGGAGAACAATCATGAGCCATCAGAAACGAGCCAGCCTAATATTAAGCTGCACCCTACTCATTGTTGCCGGCGGTATTTTCGCAGGCTTTAGCCTACCAAACAGTTTATTACCGGACCTTGCTCGACCACAAATAGAACTATTTAGCCGCTGGCCCGGAAAAACAGCCGCACAGATAGAACAAAGCTTGGTTGCGCCACTAGAGCAACAATTAAACGGCATTGCACAAATGAGCGAGATGCGCTCCGACATCAGAGCAGGTGCGGCCACCACCACCTTGACGTTTCAATCGGCTGCGGATATGAACCAAGCCTATATAAATGTACTGTCCGCATCCAGCCAAGTTCCAAGTTGGCCAAGCCAAGTTGCCAAGCCAGTTATTCGAGACTTCAGCAATGGCGCTGGCGCTACGCTGGCGAGTTTTTTTGTCTATCACAGGAACAAGTCACATAGCGACCCGGATGCTCTAATCGATGCCTATAAACAATATATTGAGCCTGCTTTTGCTTCGATAAAAGGCGTTTCAGGCGCGGTAGTTGGCACTCCCGTTGAACGGCGGATTAATATTGAGCTAGATCGACAGCGCCTCTCACAATATTCATTAGAACAGCGTGACATTATCGAAAAGCTCCGCGGGTTTAACGATCAGTCTGGCGGCAAGCTACAATTCGGGGCACGCGAGTACGACCTTCAATTTAAAGGCCAGATTTCATTTGCACAATTAAGCCAGGTGCCAATCTCGGCAAACGAGCAACACATAATACGCCTTGGAGATATTGCCACCATTCAAACCGAGCTGAGCTCACCTTGGGATTACTTTGCTCGCGAAGGAAAACGTTCACTCTATTTCTTCGTCCAGCCAGGCGATGGCATAAATGCGATCGAAACCATCACAGATATCAAGCAAACGATGGCCGAACTCAACAGTGGCCCATTAAAATCTAGGGGCATCGAAATTGCCATTAGTCGTGATGACTCACTTGCCATTTCAAATGCACTGCGGCTGGTCTATGGTAGTTTAATTATTGGGGTAATACTGGCTTGCGCTGTCCTTTACTACTTTTTGAAAGATCATATATCGGTTGGCTTAACATTTTTAAGCATCCCAGTTTGCTTGTCGATAGTCGCCCTGCTGATGTCCATTGCTGGCTACAGCTTGAATGTAATATCACTAGCCGGCATTGCGCTCTCGATCGGCTTAATCCTGGATGCCGCCATTATTGTTATCGAAGCTTTAAATCGAGCACGCCATAAAAACAAACATTCAATAACGCCCAGCAATACCACGAGCATCGCAAACACCATGCGAGGCCTAAGAGCGGCCTTATTCTCATCGACGCTATCCAGCATTATTGTTTTTTTGCCAATGTTATTTATGAGCTCAGTCGAGGGGCGACTATTTCAAGATTTGGCCTTTACTATATCTGCCGCCTTAGCCGCCTCTGCAATCTTCGCCTTATGGGTACTACCTGTTCTGTATCAACGTTTTATGCCCGCTGCGGCATCAAAAGCCTTGTCTGAGAAACATGAGGCGACCCCCAACGAAAACCATGCGCTGACACAGGCTATAAATCGGCAGCAAACAAGAAAAACAATAGGCGCAATTACTTTAAAACAAAGGCTCGCAAGCTTGCTTACACTGCCGGCATACAACCGAACCCTCGCAGTCGTCTTAATCACATTAGCCATACCTATAGCTATTGCCGTCATCATAGGTATTCGCCCGCCTATCGATGTTCTTCCTGATCCAAAACAAAACACTGTGTCGAGCTTCATACGCTTTAATGAGCCACTATCGAAAGACACCGTACGAGAGGAATATGCCAAGCTGATATCCGATAGAATCGAGCATGAATTACAGCAAGGCAAAGATCTAGGCATTCGAACTTATGGAATATTTTGTTTCCCTAGTCGCTGCCAGCTGTATTTCCATACCAATGGCGAACAAGACTTTAGCGCACTGAAAAATTGGCTAGAAAACAAAATCACCTACGGCTTAATTGGTGCAAATGTATTTACCGTACATGGCAGTCTATTACGCTTTGCGCTTCCCAATAACCGTAGCACCTCACTGGACATCAAAGGCGCCGATTTGCCACAGTTACAAAAAGCTGGACTAGGACTTCTTCAACACTTGAAGGCTAAGCACCCCAAGGCAAGAATTGAGGAAGCTACACCTTTGACAAATAGATCAACCCAAGTGGAGTTTACTGCCAAGCGGGAGCAGCTTATCCATTTAGGATTGAGCCCTGACGAGCTCAATCAACGGCTATTGGCACTAAGCAGCGGTATATATCTGGGCGATTTTTATGTTGAGTCTTCTACTCTACCTCTTTATTTAAAATCCAAACAAGCCGCTTACTTGGAAAAGCTACTGGACACAGAGATCTATATCAATAATCACGGGCTAATTCCACTGCGACAGTTGAGCAGCGTCAAAATCAAATCTGTGCCCGACTCGATCTTCCGAACAAACGGTGAAGTTGCTAGCTCTATTAGTGTAACTCCGCCAGACGATGCTCCAATGGGTGAATTTATCGAGCAGTTAAAAGTCGATACTACGGAATACATGGAGACTAAACACCCCCAGCTGCACCTAAACTATCGAGGCAGCGCCGATCAACTGGGTATTTTTCTACAGGAATTTAACACAATATTCTTGATCGCTATTGCCCTCTTAGCCGTACTAATGCAGTTAACGCTAGGATCTTGGAAACTCGCCTTAGCCGTTTTATTGTCAATGCCACTTGCCACATTGGGCGGTATGTTGAACCTAAAATTGCTGGGTCTATTTGTCCCACAGAATCTGGATATCATTACCATGATCGGCTTTGTGATTTTAATGGGCCTAGTTATCAACAATGCAATTTTACTGGTCAGCCAGTATCAGCAAGGCACATTTCAAGGTCAAACACAGAGGGAGGCTATATTGCGTGCAGTATTAACACGTAAACGGGCTATTTATTTGAGCGCCAGCACCAGTATTCTTGGCATGCTTCCACTCATGATCAATCCCGCCAGCAGTGCAGAAATTTATCGAGGTCTGGCTGCAGTAATATGTGGGGGAATGTTGTTTAGCGCAGTATTTGGCATCAGTTTTATGAGTGCACTGTTATCGTTGCCGTTTTTTAATAATACAAAACAGCAATCCAACTCATAATAAATCATAGGATCGTATCGAACTTAAGGCGGCAGGCGTAAACAGCGCTTGCTCTTCTCACACCCAGAGAAAGAATAGGAAGAGCGACACGCGCGAACCACCGCCTAGGAACTACAAGCCCACATAACAAGCCACTTCAAAGATATCCGGCCTACCTTCTTCATGACCAAAATAACAAACCTCTTCCCACTCACCACTGTTATCATCAAGCTGGCTTATCGCAAATTCTAGCTTGTACTGCTTGGCCATTTTGTATAGGAAGTTTAAAGGTAGTTTTAATTGCTCGGCTTTTTTAACTTGCACCTGCAAAGCCGAAGACTGCTCGTCGAGCACGGCAGAGAAATGTTCATGATCCTTTACCCAAACTTCCAGCTGCTCATCCAGATCGGATTTATGCTCTAGTAGCTCTTCATCATGACAGCTTATTAGTAGTTGCATGGAAATACTCTGTGAATTCTATGTTTAAGGCGGCAAGGCCACAGGAAAGGCTAACAGACTAATTAGAAAGCAGCCGCTCTAAGAGTTAGCCTGCAACACCCACTCAATAACCTCGTCAAAATGATCAGCGATTAAATCAGGCTTGTGTTGATGTAAAACATCCACCTCATGCACACCATAGCTCACTCCAATTCGGGGCATGTCTATAGCCTCGGCCATTGCCAAATCAAAGCTGGTGTCCCCAACCATTACCGCTTGTTCCGCTGGGCGACCAAACTCGCCTAACAACTCTTCCAACATCAAAGGATGAGGCTTAGAACGAGTTTCATCGGCACAGCGACTGCCATGGAAGTAATCTTCCATTTCTAAGCGAGCTAAAACGCGATCTAAGCCTCGGCGACTTTTGCCGGTGGCAACGGCTAAAGTGAAACCATCACTTTTAAGCTTTTCTAAGCCATCAATAACCCCTTCAAACAAAGGCGCCGGTATTTGATCGGCTTTGATATAGTGCGTGGAATACATCTCACGCATGGTATCCCATTGGGACTGACTACCTTCAGGGTACAAAGTGCTAATAGCTTCGGGCAAACCCAAGCCAATGATTTTCTGTACTTCTGAGCCTGGCAATTCTGGCAGCTTGGCATCATCTGCTGCTAGCTGCATGCAACTCACAATTTTATCGGCCGAATTACTGAGCGTCCCATCCCAATCGAAAATACACAGCATTTAAAGGGTTCCTGTTTATGTGCTCAGCTAAATAGGTCTATCTTTGCGCCAAAGCTATGAACAACTTTGGTCATTGATTCACTTGCGCGAATAATAACTATAACGGCAGCTCTTTGAGCTTTGCCAATGGCTCGGCTAAATCTGGCCACAACGGAGCCTCAACAAGCCTCGGTTGCTCTTCATCAGGCAAGGTAAAGCGCAATGCGGCAGCATGCAGAAATAATCTCTTAAAGCCTAACTTACGCATCTGCTGATTGAGCTCATCGTCACCGTACTTTTCATCCCCCAATAAAGAATGCCCTTGAGATTGAGCATGTACTCTGATCTGGTGAGTCCGCCCGGTTACTGGTTTAGCTTGTACCAAACTAAAACCGTCGAAGCGACGCAGAACTTTAAACTCTGTTCTACTGGCTTTACCTTCAGGGGATACCTTAACGATGCGATTGCCACCTGGCGCCTCTATCCGTAATAACGGAGCATCTACATGCTGCTTACGTTTTGACCACTGCCCAATTACCAATGCCTGGTAGTATTTCTGAATATTACGACGCTGGCGCAGCTCTTCCTGGAGATAACGCAGCATACTGCGCTTGCGCGCAATTAATATGCAGCCTGAGGTGTCTCGGTCTAGGCGATGAACCAACTCTAAATAGCGGTCATTGGGGCGTAGTTGTCTTAGTGATTCAATTAAGCCTAGGTTTACGCCACTACCGCCGTGAACCGCTAGGCCGGCCGGTTTGTTGATCACCAACAAACCGGGCAGTTCCAGCAAAATAGAGTTTTCAAGCAAGCGCCCCATTGACTGACTCACCGCGGCTTGCGGAGCCTGCTCTTTTACCGTCACAGGCGGAATACGAACTACATCTCGAGCCGCTAACTTATACTCAGGCTTGATGCGTTTCTTATTAACCCGCACTTCACCCTTTCGCAGCAAACGATATAAACGCGAGCGAGGGACACCTTTAAGGCGTGCCGCCAAAAAGTTATCTACGCGCTGGCCCGCCTGATCGGCATCAACTTCAAGTAACACTACCTTGCGGCCAATATCAGCGGAATCCACTCTACCTTCCTTTATATGCGTAAATTTAGGCATTTGGACGACAATTCGCCCCTGCAACCAAAAAGCGGGCCATCTTATCAGATTACAAGGCCTTGTGCCCAAGGCACTTATATTTGCAGGCCTTGATGCGAGCCGCTATACTCGCCAAGCAGTTTGGGCTGGTTTTCGGACAAGTCAGGCGCGCCTGTTGGTGGAAGTGCTACCTTTAATAAGTGAGGAGCCTAAAATCCACAACAGCCTATGAAAGACGAAGTATGGGCTGTACTGAAGATGATAGTTACCCCCGAGCGGGTATAACAGGCATAGATTGGCGCCAGATCCTCCCAGAAAATACCGCCAAACAGGCTCTCAAATATGAGCCACGCAGTTAGCCAATGGCGACTGCAAATGATTCAACAGTGACAACTGCAAAAGCAGATTGTCTTAAGGCCTATCCCCGAGTTATAGCTGCGGCTAGCTCCAGCGGATAGATAATGAAGTAACAGCGCGTGGCGCTGAGTAGATCTGTTGACGAAGTTTTATACGCTGATGACTGCATTAACAAAGCAGGCAACATAAGAAGCCAAGCAAGCCAATAAACAAAGAACGGCTTGTTCTTGATAAACAGTATGATTGCTACTTTATTAGGCATCAGCGCAGAAGTTTAGATATTGCACAAGTTGCAGCACCACCTTTGAGGTGGGCAGCGGTTAATTAATACCGTCATAGCTAAAGGGGCTCACACTGCCAAGACAGGCACCGTCCCTAACAGGCATAGGCTTGCTATGAGCTGCTACCAAAGCACTGAACTTTGTAATTAGTGCGTGTATCACAGGGCCAATGGGCCTTTTGATTCCCCTTGCACAACCTCGTCCATAGTTCTACCAATGCCCGTGCCGCAATGGTAGGAACACCATGAAGAGAATGTTAATCAACGCTACACAGCCAGAAGAGCTGCGCGTAGCACTAGTAGACGGCCAGTGGCTGTACGACCTCGACATCGAAAATCGCACCCGCGAGCAAAAGAAAGCCAACATCTACAAGGGTAAAATTACCCGCATCGAGCCAAGCCTAGAAGCGGCTTTTGTAGATTACGGTGCTGAGCGCCACGGCTTCCTTCCCCTCAAAGAAATCTCCCGCGAATATTTCCTCAAACAGCCTAAAGACATCGAAGGCCGCATCAAAATTAAAGATGTTGTCAAAGAAGGCATGGAAGTTATCGTTCAGATTGAAAAGGAAGAACGAGGCAACAAAGGCGCGGCCCTAACAACCTTTGTTAGCTTGGCTGGTCGTTACTTAGTATTGATGCCAAATAACCCTCGTGCAGGCGGTATCTCTCGCCGCATTGATGGTGACGATCGCAGCGAACTGCGCGAAGCACTGTCTTCTATCGAAGTGCCACAAGGAATGGGCATTATTGTCCGTACCGCCGGTGTTGGCCGCAGCTCAGAAGAACTGCAGTGGGATTTAGACAATCTATTAAATCTATGGAGCAAGCTTAAAACTGAAGCGGACAATGAAACCGCCCCAGCCTTCTTGTTCCAAGAAAGTAATGTCATCATTCGCGCTATTCGTGACTATCTACGCCCTGATATTGGCGAAGTTGTGGTCGATAACCGCGAAGCCTATGATTTGGTACAGGTGTTTATTTCGCACTTTATGCCGAATTACCACAGCAAAATTAAATACTACGAAGACGATATCCCACTATTCAATCGTTACCAGATTGAAAGCCAGATCGAGACCGCCTTTGAGCGTGAAGTTAAGCTGCCCTCCGGTGGCTCAATCGTTATCGATGTGACCGAGGCTTTGATTTCTATTGATATCAACTCCTCGCGCGCCACCAAAGGCGGCGATATCGAAGAAACAGCCTTGCAAACCAACCTAGAAGCAGCCGATGAAATTGCTCGTCAGCTGCGCCTACGTGATATGGGCGGCCTAGTGGTTATCGACTTTATCGATATGCAACCAGCTCGCAATCAACGCGAAGTAGAAAATCGCATGCGTGAAGCGCTAAATATGGACCGAGCTAGAGTCCAAGTTGGCCGCATTTCGCGCTTTGGCCTATTGGAAATGTCGCGCCAGCGACTACGCCCATCTCTTGGAGAGACAACGTCTAAGGTCTGCCCTCGCTGTAGTGGCCAAGGTACCATTCGTGGCACCAAGTCTTTAGCGCTATCCATTCTTCGCCTAGTAGAAGAAGAAGCCAAGAAAGAACGTAGTGCTGAAATTCGTACTATTGCCCCTGTAGCTGTAGCGACATACCTTTTAAATGAAAAACGCTCCACTATCTCTGCTATCGAACAACGTAATGAGACCCGCGTTGTTATCGTCCCTGATGCCGAAATGGTAACCCCTCACTTTGACGTACAACGCCTACGTGACGATGAAGCTGTAACAATCGAAACCAGCTACAAAATCACCACGGGTAACGAAGAAGTATCCGAGGACACCAAGCCAGCTGAAAAAGCTGCGCCGGTTAATAAACCAGCGGTACAGTTTGTTGCGCCAAGCCAACCCGCTCCAAAGGCTGAGGAAAAGAAAGAGCCTGGCCTAATCAGTAAGCTATTTAGTGCCATCGCTGGCCTATTTAGCAGCGATGAAGAAGACAAGAAGAAGTCTAAGAACAACAAGCGCAAAGGTCGCGGCAACCAGAATAACCGCAACCGCAACAATCGCAATAACCGCAACCGTAACGGCCAAGGTAAAAACCGCGACGACAACCGCAACAATCGTGACGATAGCCGCGGTAATAAAAGCGAAAACAATCGCGATAACCGCAATAAAAATCGCGACAAGAACAAGCGCAACCAAGATCGCCCTGAGTCGGAGAATAATGATCGCCAGCAGGAGCGCAATAACGAAGGGCGTGGCAACCGTCGCAACCGTCGCGGTCGCAACAATGATCGCAATAACGATCGTAACGAGCGCAATAACGACAACAAAGCCGTAAACGAGCCTAGCAAGCAAGACAAAGACGAGAATAGCAATGACGAGAACCGTCCAGCTAAGCGTCCTAGCAATCGTCGTGGCCGCCCGCAACAGCGCCGCCGCGGCAAAGGTGAAAACCGCAATGCTGATGCCAATAAAGAGCAAGCGAATCAAAACGCTGATGCGCCGGAAACTAACAAGAACGAAGCTAAGGCAGAAACTGTAAAAGCTGAAGCCAAAAAGCCACAAGCGCCCAAGCCTGAGGCTACTGACAACAGTAATACACAGGCACCTGCTGCTGTAGCTGCAACCGCTTTGGCCGCCGCGACGGCTGTTGCGGCACTGGCCGAAGATGAGCCTAAAGCCAAGCAAGAAGCCGAAGCCCCGGCTGTATCTGCTGCACCTGCTGCCGAACAATTAGCAGTACCTAGTGAAGCCGAGGAGCAAGTGAATGCCGATCTAGAGCAACAACTTGCTGCCGCTATCGACGCCAAAGTGCGTGCCGATGAAGAGGTTAAAGCTAAGCAGCAACCTGTTGAAGAAGCTTTAGGTGAAAAACTTGCCCAAGCGGAAGAAGTGAAGGAAGAAACGAAGCAAGAGCTTAGCGAAAGTCCTGCCGAAGAGTCAGCCACTGAAAGCGAGGAGCCTTCTGAGCAAGCAGCCCCTGAAGCAGCAGTTGCAACTGAGGCCAGCGAAGGTACTTCAGAAGCCACAAGCGAAACTCAAGGCGAGCTTAATTTCGACGCCAATGAAGCTGCTGCAGAAAACGCCGCCCCAGAGGCAAATGATGCTGTAGCCGAAGTAGCTGAGGCAGCTCCGCAAGAAGTTGCTGCTAGCACCGAGGAAAGTGGTTCTGCTGTACGTGAATACACACGCCCAAGCAACGATCCACGCCTAAACCCGCAACCCGTGTCGGTTAATGTGCAATCGGTTCAAGCCAAAGCCTATCTTGGCCAGGCCTTAGACACCAAGCAGGCATCACCGGTAAATCACGACCCACGCCCATTAGCGCGCGCGGCGAATGATCCTCGCGGACCGAAAGCCAGTTAAAATTTAATCATATTGATTAAAAAGCCTCTAAAGGCCATTGTTCTTTAAGAACAATGGCCTTTTTTCTATAAAAAATAATGGTTTAGCATCTTGTACTTGGATTCGCCCTATGTATAATAGCGGCCTTCCGGTGGGGTGGCTGAGTGGTCGAAAGCGGCGGTCTTGAAAACCGTTGAGTGTAATAGCTCCCAGGGTTCGAATCCCTGCCCCACCGCCATTATTATGTTTTAGGTAAACCCTAAAAATTCAAAAGGCTGCAATCTGAAAGGGTTTGCGGCCTTTTTAATGTCTTTTAAAAACCGATTAGCAACCAGTACATCTAGCCTTTGTAGTAACACTCATAGTAACATCGAACAGAAGCCCTATTTTTGGTGTTACTACATGCCCCGAAAAACAGTCCCGCTCTCCTCTACTCAAGTTAAACAAGCCAAAGTCAAAGAGAAGGAATACAATCTTGTCGACGGTGGCGGTCTAGCCCTCCGCATTAAACCTAATGGCTCAAAGCTTTGGATATTTAACTACTACCGCCCCATAACCAAGAAGCGAGCCAACTTGGGCTTTGGTACCTACCCTGAAGTATCACTTGCTGATGCCCGTCGTAAGCGCGAAGAGAATCGTCAACTACTAGCTCAAGGTATCGATCCCAAGCAACACCGCGAAGAGCAACAACGCCAGATATTGGAAGAAAATAGTCAGACACTTCAGCGGGTGCTTGAACGGTGGTTCGAGGTTAAGAAAACCAGCATCACAGCTCACTACGCTGAAGATATTATTCGCTCATTGAGAAATCATATTCTCCCCAAGCTGGGACAATGGCCGTTGCATAAGCTCACAGCACCTCTCGTGATCGATACACTCAAACCACTGGCAAATACCGGCAAGCTGGAGGCTGTTAAGCGTGTCACCCAGCGTCTTAATGAAGTGATGGTGTATGCCGTTAATACTGGCATCGTCCACCACAACCCCTTAGCAGGTATTCGTCATGCCTTTGAAACGCCCAAAGTAACTAATAACCCAACTCTCAAGCCAGAAGAGCTGCCTGAGTTGATGCAAGCACTCTACAAAGCCAATATTCGCCTTGTTACCCGTTACCTAATTGCATGGCAGCTACACACCATGACTCGCCCCGGCGAAGCGGCTGGTGCCCGTTGGGATGAAATAGACAGTGAGCAGGGTGTATGGCTCATACCACCAGAACGTATGAAAAAGCGGCGAGAACATATCATCCCTCTATCACCACAAGCCTTGGATTTACTAAAAGCAATGAAGCCTATCAGCGGTAAAGGTGAATACATTTTCCCTAGCGACATTCACCCAAGAAAGCATGCCAATAACTCCACGGCCAATGTAGCCCTAAAGCGAATGGGCTTCAAAGGTCGTTTAACTGCACACGGTATGCGAGCACTAGCCAGCACCACTCTGAATGAACAAGGCTTTGATTCAGATCTGGTAGAAGCAGCCCTTGCCCATGTCGATAAAAATGCAGTTCGGGGCGCTTACAATCGCGCTCAATACCTAAAGCGCCGCAGCGTGATGATGAATTGGTGGAGTGAACGTATAGAGCAAGCCGCAAAAGGTAATTTAACTCATAATGGCCAGAAGGCACTCAAGCTAGTAAATGGTCTTTGATTAATTACTTTGTGCACTCACTGCCTCTACCAGCGCTTTGGCAAGTTCCATCGCATCTTGAGAGCCTTGTTTTATTCTAGGCTCGTTAAATTGATTAAAAATATCTGCCTGACGTCCATCTTGCACATGTCCATAGCTGTAGAAGGTAGTTAATACTCCTTCATGACCTAGATTCTGGCTCCACGCTTTAAATTCTTCCGCTGAATGACAAAGGTTTTCACCCAAAGCGGCCAAAGTATTTCTGAAGCTATGAGGGTTGAAATGGGGAAGCCCTGCCCGCTCAAAAGCAGCTCTAAATATTTTACGGATGGCAGAGGCATTACTCCAAGGTTCACGGCTTAACCCAGCGATCTCAAAATTATAATCTTTACCTTGTTTCATGGCTGTTTTAGGGAATAACGGATCACTGGGCCCAAATAGACAATCATTAGCAAGATAATTTACCCATTCAGAAACAATACCCCGAACCTCGTCACCCACAGGGAAGAAATAAGTAGTGAATGTTTTGCTGAATTTAGTATTCACCTCCCTAGCATCTTGATATAGCGCACCTGCTTGAACATCCACGTGCTTTAAACACAAGGAAGCGATTGCGCTATCCCTAGCCCCGGTCAATAGGGTAAATGCAATCAATGCCCTATCGCGTTTTTCAATGACGTTTCCACTAGGCATAATTTTTAGAACATGCTTGATCTGTTCAAGGCTGGCTACCGGCTTTTCACGCTTGGCTTTAGCGGTGCGGGACTCCTTTTCGGACAGATTGAAATACTCTGCATCTGAATATTTGATGCGCGACTTGTAGCCTGCTTCCTGTGACAGCCATTGGATAAACGCTTTCAGGTGACGGCATGCGCCATTGATTGTCGCCAGACTCAGTTTTTCGTCCGTTTGGTGGTGGGTTTGCCTACTAAGGCATTTTTTAAAGCTGATAGCCTGCTCAAAATGGAAGGCTTTAAAGTCCTTGTACTTATTGAATGATTCAAACCTTGAGATAGCCTTCGCCACGGCATCAATCGTGGCTTCATTTTGCCCCTTAGCCTGCTTTAAAAAGGTCAGGTACTTGCGCTTAATACGCTCATTGTTGACATTGTATTTTGTCATAGTCTTATCCCACTATTTAAAGTCACTGTTTTAGAGAGGATTATTGCAATCACTTATATGCTCTAAACCTGTCGGCTATGAAAGATCGAAAAGTGCCGCATACTTTCCCAAATTACGGTGAGCAATAAACTTATTAACAAGGCATTCGCAACGGCTACAAAAGCCGGTTAAACGCCCTTTGGTGTTGGACACAGGCAGATACTCCACAGAGTTTACAGCAGGTTTTGTAGGGTTTTTACAGCGCATACAGTAGAGCTCATCAGGTTTGCACTTCTGCTTATTACTGACCCTGCGTTGTTGTAAATAAGCTTTAGCCTCTACCCCTAAAATCAGAAATGGCCGCTGATCTTTCAGACAGGGCAAACCGGCCTTGACCCACCCAGCAACGGTATTTTTATGAACCCCAAATACAGCCGCCAACTCCTCAAAAGTATAGCTACGGTTGATCTTTACCAGATTTGGATTGTAATTAGCCATGATCGTTAGCGCGGCTCTCTTCAATACGGGCAACAATCCATGCATTGATGTCGTCTTCCAGCCAGCCAACAGAGCGGCCACCCAGAGAGATAGGGGTGGGAAATTCCTTATTAGAAATACGCAGGTAGATAGAGCTACGAGATAGGCCAGTGCGTTGTTTAACTTCCGGTAGCCTTAGAATATTGTGCTGCATGATAAAACCTCTTAATAGCAAATAGGAACCACTAAGAGATTAAAGGAAGACATGGTGACAAAAACCTATTTCGGTTTTCGTCATCCCGAATTAGTTAATTTTGCCTAGCTGAAACAGCTTCCTCTAATTGGCTAAGAATCTTACGAATGGTGTCATCAGAAAGAGGGGCACCTAGGTTTTCCGTCATGGCAACAAGCGAAGTGGTTACTCCTCGAAGTGTCGGATCGATATCAGCGTTCTTGCATAAAGCTGCGATCAGCACGAGCAGTGAATTTCGCTCCTTTGAGTTCATGGGTTTTGGGGGTTCAGAAGGGACGCCTAATGATTGAATAAAGCGAGCAACCTCGTGCGTGCGAAGAACATAGGTATAATCATGCTCACCTAGGCCACCCGAGGGGTAAAAATGGTTATCCCGAGGAGAATCCAATCGTGACTTCAAATATTGCTCTCGCGTAGAATTAAACTTTTCTCGAAGCGCTCTAATTTTCTCATCGCTCAACTTAGAAGTGGCGATAAAGCTCTCTAATCCTTCTTGCTGGGCCTTAGAGCCTTCTTGATACTCATTGTTATCGTAATCCGTTTTCAGCTGGCAAATAATATCGCCCTGTTGCACAAAGGTTCCATCAATACCGACCAAAGTGACAGCTATGCCAGAGGTCAATTGTTGGTACTCATGCTCTACATCCAACCTTTCAGCTCCAATCATGGGTAAATCCCACACACCGGAGATAGATATAACCGAGCTTTCTAGTGCCACCCAGTTATCATCCGAAACATATAGCTCATGTTTACTAGGAATCTCATAGGGCTCGTCCAGCTTTTCACCTGTTAGAATATTAATTTCGATTGTTTCAAATTCAATATCTTTTGTTTTTACCCATTTTCCAGCCCGGGCATTTGCTTTATTCATGAAGTCAACCGAAAGCGTCAAGTGGCCATCTAACGCAAAACGGAAAAGGTCTGCAAGAGTTACGGTTTCGCCTAACGCAGTAGTAATATGAGAAGCAGCTTCTTCTAACGTAAGCCTTTCTTTGACTTTGAACAGTTTACTCATAGCTGTAGCTTTTAAGCCCTTGGGGCACTGGAATGTCGATTAAGTGAGTTTCGTGAGTAACCCGCCACTTACCTTTCTTGGCTACTTAACCGATCAGTAAAAATGAAAAAATGAGTTATTCAAAAGTTACCCATTTACTCTTTATTTTGTACTCTAATTCTGAATAAGATAGCCCGGTCTCGCTAAGTCTGGGGATTCGGTAGCACCAACGAAACCCTTCTCTATGCGCTAATATTAGGTCGCTTGAGTAGTCTTGATATGCCTCTTCGACAAGGTCAGTACTACGCCCGGGTTTGGTTATACTAAGCCTCCATACGACTTTAAGAACCTTTCGGTTGCTCATATTCTTTATTTCGATTAGTAGCGGATAAGCCTCCCTTTCAGCCGACTCATCGAATTGATCAAACGGATTGGCCTCTTGCGGCATAGATTCTCGGGAATTATCAAACTGGCGAGCCCTCAATACGCTCGCTAGTCGCTGGGCTGCGTCAGTATCCCCGGCTTTAACAGCGTTTGTGAGTGCACTTTCGAGTTGCGCTTCTCTATGTTCGCCACATTCCCTTGGCAAGTACTTTACTGACACTTCGACTTTTTCCTTAGCTCTATCATCTCGCCACTCAGGATAGAAGACAACTGCCAAAGACACTCCGCCAAGAAGAGCTAGAACTCCGGCGATAACGGCCATTTTCTTAGGGAAAATTAAAAAAAGAACTAAGACAATAACCCCTGCTAACCACACCATACTTTTGACTTCCTTGCTCGAAAACCTTCCTAGGAGAAGAATACAGCCTTCTCAGCCTACCATTGAAAACTCAAGCTAAATGGCAATACCGACCACAGAGTAGATAGTTTGCAGCAACGACACTAGCGTTCGTTACGAATAACCTCATTTGAATTCATATCAATTTCCGTTTGCGCACCTATTTTCTTCTCAAGTGCGGCTACTCGATCTTGAAGGTTGTCAATATGCCTCAATGAATGTCTTGAAAATCTATCCATTTGATAACCCACAAAAACAATAGCTACGACTAAGCTGCCAATAATGTAATCAAGTCCGATTTGTTCAATCATTCGAGGCTCCGGCCCAATGTGTTTTAGCGAGTGAAAGATTAAACATGTTCATTTTAATCCTCTTGGTTTTTCTCAAGCGTCGATCGAGCCCGGTGCTTTAGGCCACCCAACGCCTGACACTTGTTACAGGCTTTACTGTAGTAGGGATTATTAACGTCCCGCCAATCGTGATTGCATAACTCCATTCGTCGACGATCTACATAGTCTTGCAGTTTCTCCAATAACTGCCCCACAGCAAAAACACTAAACAATATGGCGAAACTGGCTACCAACCCCCAAAACCCCTTAACCCCCGTAGTATTAGCCAGCATAGACAGGGCAATAAAAAATGCCACTAAACTAGCGAGCTGTACAAGCTTAGCGAAAACCATAAGTAACGAATTAGACGTAGTCAGCGATCCGAACAATCCAATGCCAGTAATAGCTGCAACAATCACGGCAAACATGTAGAGCGAAGAGTTATCTTTGATTCCGCCATGTGATGAACACGCACCTGCTTTGCCGATTGATGCGCTTAGCCACCCGTCACTACACACAGCCGAGGGTATAAATTGAACTAGCAGTGACAAAACACCTATTGCGGTAAGTAAACCAAGGGTTTTTAGAAGTAGATTGTACTTATCATCCATAATTGTACTTTTTTGCGCTTGATATCAGCGTTCATGCTGTTTCATTCTTATTAGTTTATCGTTCTTTATAGGCGCGGCAAAGTAGCATACACTCCAAACAACGGGCCAACCAAATATTACCACCCTCACTGACACACATCCTGCTAAAAGACGGCCCCCAAGCATTGTCGGTAGACCGCACCTCTTAATACAAAGCGTACCATGTATAGCCGAATAGCCTTAAAACCTCAGTTAATTCAAAGTGTTAGAGTGTAAAAGGTATTCAGTAAACTATGTAGCGGCTTATCGCACATCTCAGCCACAATCGTATAAAAAACACTCATTCATTGAGTCAAAAAATGAGGGCTAGCATTCATTTTTAGTAACACTTTTAGTAACATTATAAAAAATAGCTAAATAAATAGGCATTATATATCAACACTTTACGAATCCTGTTCAGTTTCCTGCCCCCCGCCATTGAATTCTAAAACCCTGATAGGTCTGAACCAATCAGGGTTTTTTTATGTCTAAAGAAAAGTGTTTACCTGATAGACGCTACAGTAATATTACAAGCCCTTGAAAAGCCAACGGTTTTTTAGCATAACTTAACTGCTTTTGGGGCTAGAACTTCACTGCCAGCTGCCCTATTATTAAGGCTGATTGGGTCTTTCTAAGACCAGCGATGATACCAAGGAGAATTTCCATGCAAGAAATCTATAGCAGCGCCCAGGCTCAGAACAGCAGTTTTGAAGTCAGCAAGGTTTTGCGCAATACCTACATGTTACTAGGCATGACCTTAGCATTTAGCGCATTAACCTGCGGCTTATCCATGGCAATGGGTCTTGGCCGTGGCGTTTCATTAATCATGTCATTAGGCGCCCTAGCTCTTGTATGGTTCGTACTACCACGCACAGCTAATAGCAGCGCTGGTATTTACGTTGTATTCGGCTTCACCGGCTTGTTGGGCGCCTCTCTAGGCCCAATCATCAACCACTACATGGCCGTGAGTGGCGGCAGCCAAATCATCTTCCAAGCACTTGGCACCACTGCTCTAGTCTTCTTCGGTCTATCTGCCTATGTACTGACCACCAAGAAAGATTTTAGCTTTATGGGCGGTTTCTTAATGACCGGCCTTATCGTTGCAATCGTGGCTATGCTAGCGCTTTTTGTGGCGGGCTTCTTCGGTGTTCACATCCCAGGTGCACAGCTAGCCATTAGTGCTGTTGTAGCGCTGTTGATGTCCGGCTTTATCCTATTCGACACCAGCCGTATTGTTAACGGCGGTGAGCGTAACTACATCATGGCCACCACCGCACTTTACCTAGATATCTACAACCTGTTCAGCAGCTTGCTACATATCTTTGGCATTATGGGCGACGACTAACAATCATCTTTAGCTCCAAAAATGCTTCCCAAAAGCCCAGCAATGCTGGGCTTTTTTATGCCCACGGATGGGCGGTATGCCGTGGGCGCATGGAAGCGCAGGAACGGCGATGCCCATGGATGGGCGGTATGCCGTGGGCGCACGGAAGCGCAGGAACGGCGATGCCCATGGATGGGAGGTATGCCGTGAGCGCACGGAAGCGCAAGAACGGCGATGCCCACGGATGGGCGGTATGCCGTGAGCGCACGGAAGCGCAGGAACGGCGATGCCCACGGATGGGCTGTATGCCGTGAGCGCACGGAAGCGCAGGAACGGCGATGCCCACGGATGCGAGGTATGCCGTGGGCGCAAGAACGGTAATATCTACACCGAAAGAATCCCTAAAACACGTCAAAGGACCGAAATGAGAGCCTAGACGCCTCAGCGGCAACAAAGGCGTTTTCTATAACCGCAGGAATCCGATAAAATCCCGTTCATGAACTACCTAATTAATGTCACAGCCCCACCCAGCTCACAGACAAGCCTTAGCGCTCTGCGCTTTTGCCAAGCTTTGTTGAAAAAGGGCCACAACATCAGCCGAGTGTTTTTCTATGGTGACGGCGTCTACAACGCCAACAGCCTATTAAGTCCACCGACTGATGAGAACAATATGGAGCAGCTCTGGCGCGATTTTGGCGGCAACGAACAGGTAGAACTGGTGGTTTGCATCGCCGCAGCCGTGCGCCGTGGTCTACTCAATGAGGAAGAAGCCAAGCGCTACAACAAGCCCGCCAGCAATATTCAGGCGCCTTTTATCGTCAGTGGCCTTGGGCAAATGATTGAAGGGGCTGTACTGGCCGATCGCAGCCTTACCTTTAGCTGAGCAGAACATGAGTGAAGTACAAAAGAAGAACATTACCTTTATCTGCCGCCATTCTCCTTACGGCGGCAGTCAGGCCCGCGAGCTGCTTGATGCCGCATTAGCTGGAGCCGCTTTTGATCAAAATATTAGCTTATTGTTTATGGGCGCTGGAGTATTGCAGCTGGTAGAGCAGCAAAACCCCAGCACAATTGAACAAAAAAACCTTGCCAAAATGTTGAGCATGCTAGCCTTGTACGATGTGGAAAATATCTTTGTGCACGAGCAGGCACTTGAGCAGTTTGGCATCGAAGAAAGACAACTCCTCGATGTAGCGCTGATAAAAAACAGCCTTAGTATACAAGAGTGGCTGCAAGAACAAGATATTTGCATGAGCCTATAAAATGAGCAGTTTACATACCATCAATACCCAACAGACAGAAGCAATGCAACATTGCAGCACTTGCTGTACAAGCAAGGACGCTATCCTATTTTTTGCCGATGGAGTACTTCACACGCTCATACAAAAAGAAATGGCAGCACTTAAACAAAAAGGTATTGCACTCTATGTATTGAGCGATGACTTGATCGCTCGCGGACTACCCACTGATTCAAGTCTTGTTCAAGCCATTAACTACGATCGCTGGGTAGATCTTACGGCGAGCTACAAAAACAGCGTAAACTGGAGTTAGTATGGCTGCGCTCGATAACATTGCACGCGATAACGAAGGTTACCTAGTTAATGTAAGTGATTGGAACAAAACAATTGCCGAAGAGTTAGCCCAAGAAGAATCTCTCCAGCTTGAAGGCGCACACTGGGAGATTATTGAATTACTGCGCGACTTTTACGACGAGTTTGAGCAATCTCCTGCTATGCGCATTATGGTCAAACAAGCTGCTCTAAAGCTGGGCAAAGACAAAGGTAGCAGCATTTACTTTATGCGCTTATTTCCTGGTAGCCCGGCTAAATTAGCTAGCAAGCTAGCTGGACTACCGAAACCTTTAAATTGTCTTTAAGTAAAATTTAGCTTTTTTAGTACACTCCAGTTACTTCAATAGATATCCCTATTAAGATAAAAAGCGTTACATAAGCTCCCCCCCAAAGCAGAAAATAGTTTATAAAGTACAGTGTAAACTCGGCCATTTTATTGGCCCAACCTTTGACCTCCGAGTTAACAAAACAATATAAAGAATAAGCAATCGCCGGCCATAAACAGGCGGGAAAGATGTGGTATGGCATTAAGACCTCTGAAATATAATCAAAATTCCAGCCCACTTTTGTAATAATGCCGCTAGAAAGATACACAACAATTAGCAACAGAGCGTAAGAAGCTAGATAGAAAATATCCCACTTTAAGGTATGCCTAAGCAAATAATAGATCATTGTATCCTTCTTCACTATCGAGCTAGTTCAGCTTACTAAGCTGCAACATCAGCCGCACCTCCCACCAGAGAACTCCAAAGTACTTTGCAAATACTCTTCTATCGGCCCAAGCTCATATTCTTTTCTCCTTTCGGCTAAACCTTCCGGGTCGATTACATTACGAGGTTGGTATTTCCCATTAACACAAACTAACTGGGTACCATAAAGAGTTTTACCTTCGGTATTGGTCAACACACGATCGTAGAGATAAGCATAATCGGACTTCGATGTTTCACCACTTTGCGCGAGCGGCTTCATCAAGCTTAGTGCTTTTTTCTGAAAAGCCACATTATGGTCAGAATGCTGAGTGATCAGCCATGCAGTGAGCGATACTTTCTTGCCATATACTGACCATTTGGGCCAACCATGGATGCTGACAAGCTTTTCGAGAATACGCTGATTCTGTACATAGATTTTGTATTTCTCCATTTGCACCAGATTTCCAAAGGTAAATAAGTCCGCATCATTTAAACGATTCCTGTGCTTAGTTTTCTCCCGTCCTACAGCCACCCTATCCCAAAATTGATCCCGACCATGCAGTTTCGGCAAATCTTTAAGGCTTGGGTCTACACTTGGAAACTCAGCGTGAAAATCAGCTTTATACAAATTAAATACTTCGTTTATATTTACGAGAGATTCTATGGCGGCCGGACGCGAGCTATTTTGACCAAAAGTTCGCAGCACCACCCAAAGCCAAGTTTTATCGCTATCATAGAGACAGCTATCATCAGGCGAACGTCCAAGAAGATCGGCATTACTACCAAGGTCTTGTCGTGGGCATTGCCCACTTAGCAAATTGAGCGCCTCACTTTGGCCAACCTTTTCGACATATTCTAAAATTGGCTGATATTCTGGCAGGGTTTCACTATTGGAACGGACAGGCTGACTACTTACTGTGAAGATAATAAGGATGACATTGATAAGCTTCATTGCTTTATTACTACTCCCTGTAGAGTTTAATTTCTAGATTTTTCTTACTTATAGTAAAAGGATTAGGAAAGTGGGCCTCAGGCTACATGCTACGATACTTTTGAAAACTTAAACAGCGCCTCTAAATTCCCCCACTAAAAGACATCTACAAACTACATCTCAAAACGACACCACTAAATAGCCCCCACCTTCTGCCCTTGTAATGTCAGCACCAGCTCTCGCCCACCTGCATAATTACGATGCTCACCAAGATAGACACCTTGCCAAGTGCCCAAAAGCAGATCACCATCCGCGATGGGTATGGAGACACTAGAGCCCAGCAAGCTGGCCTTTAGATGCGCAGGCATATCGTCACTACCTTCATAAGTATGGCGATAGTATGGCTCATTCTCTTTCACACTCTGATTGAAATAGCTCTCGAAATCTTGCCTCACGGTTGGGTCGGCATTTTCATTGACGGTCAGCGAAGCCGAGCTGTGTTTGATAAACACATGCAAGAGGCCCACATTGATACTGGCCAGCTCGGGTAAAGCCCGAACAATATCATCGGTAATAATATGAAAACCGCGGGGTTTTGCTTTTAAGCTGATACTTTTTTGCAGCCACATAATGTTGCCTTATATTCTGGTCAAGTTAGCATTATTTAGGGTTTATTTGGCCAAAGCCTCTGTGTGGATTTCTGCTAACATAGTGTTTTATTTTACAAGAGCGCTAGGCCTAATGTCCTCTTCAATGTCTTCCTCAATACTCCCTGCAGGGTCACCTTCTAAATCCGCCACTGAAAACAGTTGCGATGCACCCAGCCTAAAGCCACTTGAGGAAGCGATAAGCGAGCTTCTTTCTTCGATATGCGCCAGTGAGCTTATCGAAGATATTGCTATAAGCCAGGCTGAAGACCGAATCTTGGCCGAAGACATCAATTCAAGCATTGACGTGCCGGGGTTCGATAATTCGGCAATGGACGGCTACGCCCTTAGATTCAGCGGTGAAGAGGCTGGTGCTTCACAAAGTTTTAGAAAGGTTGGAGAAGCTTTTGCTGGGCAATCTTTTATAGGCACGGTAGCTGAAGGCGAATGCATCCGTATTATGACGGGCGCAGAGGTCCCCCCAGAGTGCAATGCCGTCGTTATGCAAGAGCAATGTAGCACTGATGGCGATCTCATATCACTGCAATCCATAGTGCCTACAGGCAATAATATTCGCCTCAAGGGCAATGATATTTCTACAGGGGATGCCGTCCTCCATAAAGGTGAGCGCTTGAGCCCCGCCAAACTTGGCGTCTTGGCCTCTTTAGGTGTCGCTAAGCTTGCAGTATACCGCAGGCTTAAAGTGGCGTTGTTTGCCAGTGGAGACGAGCTCAGAGCTCCAGGGGAAGATCTACAGCAGGGCTGCATCTATGAAAGCAATCGCTTTGTGGTTCAGAGCATGCTGGCGCGCCTTGGCTTTGAAGTACTGAACTTGGGAATCATACCCGACCAACCCTCAGCCCTAGAGCGCGCCTTCCTAAAAGCCGCCGAGCATGCTGATGCCATTGTTTGCAGTGGCGGCGTATCGGTCGGAGAAGCTGATTACACCAAAGCCGTGCTCGACAAGGTCGGTAAGATATCCATGTGGAAGTTGGCCATTAAGCCTGGCAAACCCTTCGCCTTTGGTCATGTACAAAAGACCCCTTTCTTTGGCCTGCCTGGAAACCCTAGTTCAGCGGCCATTACCTTTCACCAACTGGCCCTACCCTGTCTTCAAAAACTTGCCGGTGAAAGACATATTGAAGACAGCTTAAGCTTGCGATTAGCCGCGCCCCAAGATATTCGCAAACGCCCAGGACGAACGGATTTCCAACGCGGAATTCTAAAGATGAACCCACAAGGGCAATTGGAATTGAAGGTGTTTTCTGCGCAAAGCTCGGGAATGCTAAGTACTCTCGCGGCCGCTAACTGCTATATCAAATTAGAGCGCGAGCGTGGCAACATTAAGGCCGGAGAAGAGGTGGAAGTTATCCCCTTTGACCGCTGGATCATTTAAGCCCTAACAGCATTCAAGCCAGCGTGAATACAGGGGTTAAGACAGCGTCTATATAGATATGTATAATCCCGCCTTTTTCTAAGATTCATTCAGCGGCATAGACAAAAGGCGGCTGAACAGTCAAGCCAAGCGAGATTTAAGCATGTCAGTTCATCAAGTTCACCCAGAGCGCTATCAAGAGCAGTTGCTTGAGAAACAACAGCGTGTCGAAGCTGACTTCACGGAATTTGGCATCCCCAAGCTTGAGGTCTTTGCCTCTAAGCCAACTCACTACCGCCAGCGAGCTGAATTTAAAGCTTGGCATGAGGGCGATCAACTTCATTACGCCATGTATGCACAGGGCGAATACAAAAAGCCCTATATCATAGATAACTTTCCTGTCGCCTCTGAATACATCAATGAGCTAATGGACGCCCTGCTGCCTAAGCTAAATGCCAATGAGCTATTAAAGCGCAAGCTGTTTCAAATTGAGTTCCTCTGCAGCCAAGCAGGCGACGGGCTAATCACCCTCATTTATCACAAACCCCTCGATGAACAGTGGCAAGCCGAGGCCAAAGCGCTAGAAAAAGCACTTGGCTGCAGCATTTTGGGGCGCAGTAAAAAGCAGAAAATCATACTTAGCCGCGATCATATTTTTGAAACCCTTAAAATCAATGATCGGGAGTTTCGCTACCAACAAGTAGAAAGCTCCTTTACCCAGCCCAATGCAGGCATCTGTGAAACCATGATCGAGTGGGCCATAGATTGCTGTAAAGATAGCCAAGGGCATTTGATCGAACTTTACTGCGGTAATGGTAACTTCACCATTCCCCTCGCTCAGTGCTTCGATAAAGTACTGGCAACTGAGATTTCCAAGACCTCGGTAAAATCTGCACAAGAAAATATGCGTTTAAATAATACCGATAATATTCAGATTGCCCGCATGAGTGCAGAAGAGTTCAGCGAAGCCATGTCGGGTGTAAGAAGCTTCCGCCGCTTAGAGGGTATAGACCTTAGCAGCTATGATCTAAGTACGGTTTTAGTCGATCCGCCTCGCGCAGGCTTAGATAAAGATACTGAAAAGATGGTCGCCGGTTTTGATAATATTCTCTATATTTCATGCAACCCTGATACTTTAGCGGAAAACCTTAAAGGCTTGTGTTCAAGCCATAGCATTGAACGCTTTGCTCTGTTTGATCAGTTTCCTTACACCCATCATATTGAATGTGGTGTCTGGCTGCGGAAAAAGTAAAACCCTAAAAGGTTTTATTGAGCAGCTTCTTGGAAGAATCCAGCACTAGGTCCTCATACTGGGCCTCAAGCTCAGCTCTTTGCTTATCAAACGCCAGTTTTTGCTTGGTTGAAAGCTTTTTCCAATCTTCCAAAATCGGGATATGAGCCGTTGCCTCGGCCAATTTAATCAAGGAAGAATAAGGTTCAAGTTCTTGCTCACTTAAGCCTAAGCTTTGCAGCAACACAGAGAGCCTCATCGCGCCCTCAGTCAAGGTCATTTGATCCCCACCCATGGCGGCAGCAATCACTTGAATGCTCTTGTTGATACGATCACGCTGCTTATCTGCCTCTTGCTTTAACTCCTCCAGTTGAATCTCTCGACGCTGCTCCTGTTTACGCAACTGCAGATGCAAATATAGAGCATAAGCTGCCAAGGCAATCACGATGAGTACAGCAAGAACAAACAAGATAGATAAAACAGACATCAATTAGCCGTATTAAGAAATTAATTCAAAGATAATGGACGAATTGTGCCATAAATTCATCCGGCAGGCACAACTAAGTTGAGCGCCGCAAAGCCCAAACTCACCGTAAACAAAGAGCCCACGGTTGTGGCCGCGATAAAGTTTGCGGTTAATCTGGCATCGCCGCCCATAGCTGCCACCATTACAAAACTCGCACTGGCGGTAGGCGCCGATAACAATAAAAACACAATTCCGATATCCATAGCACTGTAGTTTAAATACCACACTAGCACTACGGCCAATAAAGGCATCAATAGCAATTTAAGAAACACCACCAGGGCGATCACTTTACTCTGCCCTGCCGTCATAGATTTGATGCTTAAACTTGCTCCGATACACATTAAGGCCATAGGCAGAGTTATCTGGGCCAGATAAGATCCACTCTGTTTTATAGGCTTGGGAAATAGCTCAGCCAAAGGGTTGCAAGCGACGCCTAGTACAATCGCCACAACAAGTGGGTTTTTAGCGATACGTTGAACCAAAGAAAGGAATGAACTTTTATTGGAGCTATTGAGATGCCTCTCAAGGGTAAGCACAGACAGTATATTGTATACCACGGTTACGAAAGCGACTAAGACAGCTGCCCTAGCCAAGCCTTCTTCGCCATATGCTCCAGCGCAAAATGACAACCCTATAAAGGCTAGATTACTGCGAAAGCTGGACTGACAAAACTCGCCTGCGACAGACTTAAGTGAAGGGATAAACTTAACGAGTAATTCAAGAAACAGATAAAACGCTATGGTAAACAACACCAGAACCAAACTTAGGCTTGGTGACAAAAAAGTGGACAGATCAGTGTCGAGCAGAGTGAAGAAAAAAAGACAGGGCAAAAATAAATAAAATATCAGCTCAGATGCCTTTGCGACAAAGACATCATCGAGGTAATTAAAGTACTTAAGCACCGTACCAAGCAGCACAAGAATAAATACCGGTGCCGTAACAGAGAGCGCTAAACTGAAGGCTTCTAACATTCGATTGCTATCTTAGCGGGATTTCTCACTGCTAGAGCTAATATCGGTAGAGCTATTTACTTCGGAGCTAGCCTCTTCAGAGTTACCACATGGAGCAGCCTCTATCCGGACAACCGTTTCATCTTTTTCCGCTTCACTGGATTCCAGCTCATCCATATAGCTATCGGGAAGTGTCTTCTTTGTTTTGGCACCCAGCTTTTGGATATCCAAAGTTCGTTTTACCAAATTTCCACGCCCACTGAATAGGCGCTTACGCGTAGTTTCATAGGCACCATGAGTTTTATCTAGTTGCTTACCCAAGTCATCTAAAGATTGCAGCATCATCATAAATTGATCATGCAGGGCACCGGCTTGATCCGCAATTTTTTGGGCGTTCTTATGCTGCTTCTCATGGCGCCACAAATTCTCCACCGTACGAAGCGATGCTAGCAGTGTGGTCGGGCTTACCAAAACAATGTGCTTGTTATAGGCATCTTGAAAGAGTCGATTATCGGCCTGCAGGGCAGCCATAAATGCTGCCTCTACAGGCACAAATAAGAACACAAAATCGAGACTTCTAATCCCTTCTAGCTTTTCATACTCCTTCAAACTCAGCCCAGATACATGGTTACGAATGGACTGCACATGCTTTTTCAAAAATAGAGCTTTTTCTTGTTCATCATCGCTAGAGCAGTAAGCCTCATAATCGAGCAAGGATACTTTAGAATCGATAACAATATCTTTCTCTTGCGGCAATCTAATGAGCACATCGGGGTAGCGGCGATCGCCCTCTTCGGTCTGTAGTGATAACTGAGTTTCGTATTCACGCCCGCGCTGTAAACCTGATTCCTCTAGTAAGCGCTCTAGTACCAACTCACCCCAGTTACCTTGAGTCTTAGATTCGCCCTTTAAGGCCTTAGCCAAGTTAATAGCATCATTGCCAATTTGCTGAGTCTGCTTTTGAAGCTCAGAAATTTTACCCGCCAACATATGGCGTTCTGCACTCTCTTTTTCGTGGCTCGCTTCCACCTTAGCCTTAAATTCTCCCAATTGGGTTTTTAGCGGGTTTAGAAGCAGGCCCAGGGATTGTTGACTGTCCGTATTGAACTTCTTGGCTTGTTGTTCATAGATTTTCGCAGAAAGCGCCTCAAACTGAGTCATCATCTGTTGACGACTTTGCTCCACAAAGGCCATTTGCGATTGATGATGTTCTTTTTGTTCCTGCAGCTTAGTTTCCGTGCTGGATAAACTGGCTTGCAGCCGAACCAACTGCTGTTCTTTTTCGGGCAAGGTTGCTAGCTGCTGCTCTAACATTTCAAGCTTTTGCTGCTGCTGGACATTCTGAAGTTGTAACTGGTGCTTTTCTGCGGCAAGGTCTTGACGCTCTTGCAATATCAGCTCAGATTCTTTTCCCAGTTCCATAAGTTGCAATTGCAAAGCGTCAAGCTTTGCAAGATCCTGCTCACGGAGCAATTCAAATTGCTGTTGCTGCTCCATGCGCGCCACGGTATCAATTCGCTGGTTTTTACGGTATCGCCAAATACGCCATAGCAGCAATAACAGCAAGAAAACGGCTGCCGCAAAAAAAACCAGATGGCTAGGCCAACCTAGAATACTCAATGGAAGTAACTTCATTTTTATCCTATTTAAACAGCAAAAGCCTTGAGAGCTGTCGACTCTATTGCAGGCTGTTTTATTAAGTCCATACCCCTGACTGTCAGCTATCTTTGGGCGGCAACAGTCAGTTTGAGAAAATTGGCCCTAGTATAACTCAGCTTGCTTTGCATGTAGCAGCAAAGCCAATACAATAGGCTTGTATTGTGCACCAAAGCATAAAACCCAATTGCAACACTATGACAAACGATAGAAACACATCTATGAGCTTAAGCGCCGAATCAGCCCAGCAAATTGAAGAACTGTGCAACCAGGGTTATCAGCTCTATGACCAGCAGTCTTTCGAAGCGGCTCTGCGGGTTTTTTATCAGGCTTGGCTGATATTGCCAAAGCCCCAGTCACAGTATCAACAAGCCGCCTGGGTGCTAACCGCGATTGGCGACAGCTACTATAAAATTGGCAACTTTAAGCAAAGCATTGAAGCTTTGAATTCAGCACTGCATTGCCCAGGCGGCCAGCTGGCTTTTATTCACACCAGACTTGCACAGGCTTATTATGAAACGGCGGATAAAAATAGTGCTGCCAAACACTTTCAAAAAGCCGAAGAATTAGACCCAAAACAAACCCAAAAGCTGGCGCCAAAATACCGTCTCTTCATCAAAAACACCCGCCTAAAACGCTAGCCCGTCGCATTCCAGTCAGATTTGACGCAGAAATCACGTTATTGACTTCTCAATATTACCGCTCGTCAATAGCTGCATAGTCAAACTGGCTAAGCGCTCCATAGCTGCTATTTTTTGATTAAGCAAAGATTTGTGGAACAACATCGCTGCTGCAAGGATGCCATGTGACACAACAGGAGAGCATTAAACGAGGCCCGTTATGAAAAAGATTACAACTGCAATTGCCTTTAGCACACTTATTATGATTTCTCAGCCTGGTTGGAGCGCCTGCTCGGAACCTAATCAACCTCAGTTACCGAACCCGGAAACGGCGGTTACCCCTGAAATGGTAAAGGCTAAGAAAGAAGTTAAGCAATATATGGCTGACGTCGATCATTACCTAAACTGCAAGCGTTTAAATACACGCCAGCACAATGCCATGGTCGATAAGATGCAAAGCTTGGCAAATAACTTTAACCAGATTATTCGCCAGTATAAGGAGCGCCAAGGCAGTTAATGCATCAGCGCTATAAAAAAGGCCAGCTAAGCTGGCCTTTTTTATTAGTTGAAGATTTCTATTTTCGCGTCAGCTTTTAGCTGATCTTGAAATGAAGCAAAATCTCGCGCCGCTTCGGCCTGCTCAATTTGAGCAGATAGCTGCTCTTTATCGCTGGCTTTTACTTCGCTAGCGGCCAACTCAGTAACACCGTTTAGTTGTATCAGCTGCATATCACCATTGACCAAAGAAAGCTGCTCAAAAGCTGGGTAACTTGTTGGTTTAATAGCAAATACAGATTTCAATAACTGCTGCTCTACCTGGAAGTTATCCTTGCGAGAAGCAATCACAACATTCCAGTCATAACCCTTAGCTTTTGCCGCTGCCTCTAAATCAGTACCAGCAGAAACTTCTGCCTGCAGGCTTCCAGCTGCCTCTTGCTGGCGCGCGATAATAGTCGCATTGGTGAGCTTAAGCTTAATTTCAGCTTCAACATCAGCCAATGGCTTAACTGCTGGTGCTTTATAGTCAGTGACTTTCACGACCGCCAATTGATTCTCGGAGACCTCAATTGGATCACTCGCCTGGCGATCTTTCATAACCTGCTCAGAGAATACAGCCTCAAGAACTTTTGGATTACCCAATAAGCCTGCCGCACCTGATCGGCTTAACCAATCACTAGTTTGCAGCTCTAAGCCCAGCTCATCAGCCACTTCACTAAGGTCCTCGGCATTGTAAGCCAACTCTTCAAAAGACAGAGTAAGCTCTTCGAACTCAGCTAGAGCCTTATCCTGAACCAAGCGCTCGTGAATCTCATCTTTAACCGAGTCAAAGCTTGGTGGCTGTGGCGCATCAATTTCAAGAAGCTTGATAAAGTGAACGCCGGCTTCGGTGGTAACAGCTGCGGACACTTCGCCCTCTGCCATGCTGGCCAAAGCTTCCTCAAAAGCCTCAGGGAAGGTAGCACCATCGGTAAAGCCTAGATCGCCACCCTGCTCTGCACTTAAGATATCGTCGCTCATAGCTTCTGCTACGGCTTCAAAAGCTTCACCTGCAGCCAACTTAGCAGCGATCTCGTCGACCTTAGCTTGATCAATACCATCACCCAAATCTTCAACTAAGATGTGGGCTGCTCGACGACGCTCAGATCCTTCAAAAACAGAGATTTCCTGCTCGTGCTGAGCACGAACTTCTTCTTCACTGATTTCGATATTCTTAGCAAGCTCGTTAACATCAAGCGCCACTAGCTGAGTAATGACTTGCTCCGGCCCCATGTATTGGGCTGAGTTGTCGTTGTATTCCGCCTCAACGGCCGCTTGATCAGGCTCAGCACCTTCGGCAAAGCTCGCCTTAGGAAGCGTGGCAAAATAAAAATCTCGAGTTTGACCAGCACGAACTAAGCTACTGGTCAGCTCAGAGTCGGTTGCAAAAGCCGTCAGACCAATGCCTTGACGCATCTGTACGGCAACCAGCTCATCTTTCAAAATGGTCTTGTAGCTTGTAGGGGTATAACCCAAACTAGCCAAGCGCTGTCGATATAGCTGCGGTGAAAACTTACCGTCAATTTTAAAGGCTTCTTCAGCTAGCAGCATTTGATCTATACGAGCATCGGAGACCGCTACACCACTATCTTTTGCAGCAATAATCTGAAGCTTCTGATCTATCAACTGCTCCAATACCGGCGCTCTCCAACGATCGTCGGTCAAAAATTCAGCAGGCAGCTGGTCACCAAAGCGGTTGATCATTTGCTGCTTCTGCATCGCGATACCACGGTTTAGCTCTACTTCGGTGATTGCTTCGCCATCAACCTGAGCCGCCTCACCTTGATTGGAGTCCGACGTAAATAGTGAATCAACACCAAACAAGACAAATGGAATTGAAATCAACACAACAAGGACAACAGCAAAAATGCCTTGCAGTTTGTTACGAAAACTCTGAATCATGGTCAGCCTGCTTATTCTTTCTTAGAGCTCACCTATCGTGGTGGCCAATTTGATAGTGGTAATACAAAGAGAAAAGGCGCGCTCTTTAAGCACGCCTTCTCGCTAAACAAATCTAACTGCTGAATTGAATTTTAAACAAATGCACTGCAGTGTAGATTTATCGAAAAACACCAGTCTTAGTTAACGGCGTCTTTCAGAGCCTTACCCGCTTTGAAGCTTGGGATTTTAGCGGCTGCAATCTCGATCGGCTCACCAGTTTGTGGGTTACGACCTGTACGCGCAGCGCGATCTTTAACAGCGAAAGTACCGAAACCAACTAGTACTACCTGGTCACCTTCTTTCAAAGCACCAGTTACAGAATCTACCATTGCATCCAATGCGCGGCCCGCAGCAGCTTTAGGAATGTCCGCAGATGCAGCGATGGCTTCGATTAATTCAGATTTGTTCACAATAACCCCTCTTACGTTACTCGGTCTGTAAGGACCCAAAGAACGCTAATCATCCTTCAGAATCCTGTCGTAGAATCTCTTTACTTTTATCAGCAGCCCGCATGGGGCAAACGAATAGCGATTTATACCAAAGCCCCGTCGGACGGGTCAAGGACAGGTTTATTAAATTTGCAAAGCCGCGCAATTTATAACCAAATTACTACAGAATGCGCGGTATTCCTCAGTAAATCCAAGAACTTTGCCATTCAAGCTGAACCAGCGGTGAACGGCAAAGCGCTATCGCACAACCTTTAATCGCTCAATATTTACCCAGCTATTAATGGGTTTTCGCTGACTCTTGCTTTACGCCAGTGTCGAGCTTTTCGCGCAATTTTGCGTATTCCTCATCACTGTATGGCTTAGGCACATCCTGCAAAGCCACTTTAAGCACCTCATCAATCCACTTAACAGGAATGATGTCTAAATCAGCTTTAATATTGTCAGGAATTTCCTTCAAATCCCGCTCATTACCCGCAGGAATAACCACTGTTTTAATGCCACCCCGGTGAGCAGCCAGTAGCTTCTCCTTCAAACCTCCGATACGCAACACCTCACCACGCAAGGTAATTTCACCCGTCATGGCCACATCGGCTTTAACGGGGATATTGGTGTACACCGAGACCAGTGCGGTCGCCATGGCAATACCGGCGCTAGGACCATCCTTAGGAGTAGCACCTTCAGGAACGTGGATGTGAATATCCGAGGTCTCATGGAAATCTGGCACAATACCTAAGTTCTGGCTTCGAGCACGAACGACCGTAGTCGCCGCCTGAATGGATTCCTGCATAACATCGCCAAGCGAGCCGGTCTTAACCATACGCCCTTTACCCGGCACGGTAGAAGCCTCAATGGTTAATAGTTCACCACCAACCTGGGTCCATGCCAAGCCGGTAACCTGACCCACCTGATTCTGCTCATCAGCAACGCCGAAATCAAAGCTGCGTACACCTAGATAATGCTCTAGCTTATCCGCATCAACAGTTACCGAACCTTTTACTTCGGCTTTAACGATTTCTTTAACCACTTTACGGCAAAATTTGGCAACCTCACGATCTAAACCACGCACTCCAGCCTCTCGGGTGTAGTAACGAATAACATCACGCACGGCATCAGAGCTTACTTTAATTTCCGTATCTTTTAAGCCATTGGCTTTCATTTGCTTTGGAATCAAATAGCGCTCAGCAATATTTACTTTTTCATCTTCGGTATAACCCGGTAGACGAATAACTTCCATTCGATCAAGCAACGGGCCAGGAATATTCATCGAGTTTGAGGTACAAACAAACATCACATCAGAAAGATCGTAATCTACCTCAAGATAGTGATCATTAAATGCTTTGTTTTGCTCAGGATCTAAAACCTCGAGTAATGCTGAAGCCGGATCACCGCGATGATCCATACCCATTTTGTCGATTTCATCCAATAAAAATAGAGGGTTTTTAACGCCCGCTTTGGATATTTTCTGAATAAGCTTACCAGGCAAAGAGCCAATATAGGTTCGACGATGACCACGAATTTCGGCTTCGTCACGCACACCACCAAGAGCCATTCTTACATACTCACGATTGGTTGCACGCGCAATTGACTCGCCCAAAGAGGTTTTACCAACCCCTGGCGGCCCAACTAAACAAAGCACCGGGCCCTTGATTTTCTTGACGCGTTTTTGAACCGCCAAGTATTCAAGAATCCTATCTTTAACTTCTTCTAAGCCATAGTGATCATCATTGAGGATTTTTTCAGCGCGTACCAAATCATGGCGTACCTTACTGCGTTTTTTCCAAGGTAGGTTCACGATCCAGTCTAGATAAGAGCGCACAACAGAAGCTTCGGCCGACATAGGAGACATCAACTTAAGCTTTGAAAGCTCAGACATGGCTTTCTGCTCAGCTTCCTTACTCATGCCACTTTCGCTGATTTTTTCCTCTAACTCTTCGGCCTCATTAGGCTCGTCGCCCATATCGCCCAGTTCTTTTTGAATGGCTTTCATCTGCTCATTCAAATAGTACTCACGCTGGCTTTTTTCCATCTGCTTTTTAACACGGCCACGGATACGTTTTTCCACTTGGAAAAGATCGGATTCGGCTTCCATTAGAGCCAGCAAATGCTCGATACGAACTTGAATATCGGCGATCTCAAGAATCTCTTGCTTCTGAGGCAACTCCAAAGTCATATGTGCCGCGATGGTATCAGCAAATCGACCAGGCTCGTCAATACCAGACAGTGAGGTAACTACCTCCGCTGGTATTTTTTTGTTCATATTGACGTACTGCTCGAACTGAGCCATTGCGGTCCGGATAAGCACATCTGCAGAACGTTCTTCGATTTCGTCTACTTCAAGCGCATCAACTTCAACCAAGTAATGATTGTCTTCCTCGCGCATGGCCTTGATTGATGCTCGATTAGAGCCCTCTACCAACACCTTTACAGTGCCATCAGGTAGCTTCAGTAACTGCAATACAGAGGCAATCGTGCCGACTTCGTATATGCCCTCGATATTGGGGTCATCCTCGCCAGCATCCTTTTGAGCAACAAGCATTACTTGCTTGTCCGCCGCCATAGCAACTTCAAGAGCTTCTATAGACTTCTCGCGGCCAACAAATAGCGGCACGACCATATGGGGATAAACCACCACGTCACGTAGGGGTAATAGTGGCAACTCTAGAGAATTGGTGCTTACTTCACTGCTCTGTTCCATCTATGCCTCTTTGGAATCTCTACATTTCACCATCAGTATCCCAGCACCGCAAAGCGCCGGTCTTTTGGCCTTATATTCCTATCATTGGGGCTACTTAGCAAATTACAAGCCAGCAGAGCCGCCTTTAAGCGCCATTAGGTATCTGCTGTCATGTATGTACCCACAAATACAGTCGATCAAATACAAGGCACAAAAAAAGGGGTGACTAGCACCCCTTTTAATTCAAACTATCTAAGCAGCTACTCTTCTGCCGCTGCGGCTTGTTCGTTGGTTTCGTACACTAATAAGGGCTCTGACTCACCTTTAATAACCGACTCATCAACCACGACCTTAACCACACTATCTTCAGATGGGATTCGATACATAGTGTCGAGCAGCACAGACTCCATAATAGAACGTAAGCCGCGGGCACCGGTTTTACGTACCATAGCTTTGTTAGCAACCGCCTCGAGAGCATCTGGGCGAAAATCAATCTCAACATCTTCCATCTCAAACAGTTTATTATACTGTTTGGTCAAAGAGTTCTTAGGCTCTGTCAAAATCTGTACAAGCGCTGCGATATCCAACTCTTCCAAGGTGGCAATAACCGGTAAGCGACCTACGAATTCAGGGATCAAGCCGTATTTCACCAAATCTTCTGGCTCTAACTCATGCAGAGTTTCGCCAAAATCTTTATCGTCAGCTTTACTCTTCACTTCGGCAGAGAAACCAATACCACCTTTCTCAGAACGATCACGAATAACCTTATCTAGGCCAGCAAAAGCACCGCCACAGATAAACAAGATGTTAGAGGTATCAACCTGCAAGAACTCTTGCTGCGGGTGCTTGCGACCGCCTTGCGGTGGTACAGAGGCTACCGTACCTTCAATCAGCTTCAATAGCGCTTGCTGAACACCCTCACCCGAAACATCGCGAGTGATAGAAGGGTTGTCAGACTTGCGGGAGATCTTATCAATCTCATCGATATAGACGATACCACGCTGGGCCTTGTCGACATCGTAGTCGCACTTCTGCAGCAACTTCTGAATGATATTCTCAACATCCTCACCCACATAGCCGGCTTCGGTTAGTGTCGTTGCATCAGCAATGGTGAAGGGAACATTTAGCAGTCGAGCTAAGGTTTCAGCCAATAGGGTTTTACCACTACCGGTTGGACCTACAAGCAAAATATTACTCTTGCTCAGCTCAACTTCATCTTTGTCTTTCTTCTTCTCGCCAATTTGTAGGCGCTTGTAGTGGTTATAAACCGCTACTGCCAGTACTTTTTTGGCGCGCTTTTGGCCAATAACATACTGATCTAGAATTGAAGAAATTTCTTGCGGGGTAGGCAAAGTATCAGAGTTACCTTCTACGGCCGCCTCTTGGATTTCCTCGCGAATAATGTCGTTGCACAAATCAACGCATTCATCACAGATAAATACCGACGGACCAGCGATCAGTTTGCGTACTTCATGCTGGCTTTTACCACAGAATGAGCAATACAGCAGTTTGCCGTTGTCATCCCCATTTTCATTTGTGTGATCGGTCATCAAACCACTCCACTTTTGACCTTGTAATTATGGCCCTTTCTATTCAAGAAAGTTTCACGGAAGATCGCTATAGCTAACCTTCCGTCTTTAAAATCGTATAAACGGATATCTTATACGATATACCGGAATGTCATCCGGCACCTGCCATAATATGTGTTCGTACAGACAAGATGAGTGCTTTCACTAGCTTTTTCAAGCCCACCTTAGTCTTAGAAAGATAAATGGCGCACTATTCAACATTTATAATGCAATGTTGCTTAACGAGCGCTCAATACCTGATCGACCAAACCGTACTCCTGAGACTCTTCGGCGCTCATAAAGTTATCGCGCTCAGTGTCTTCAGCTATTTGATCGACCGACTTGCCGGTATTTTTAGCCAATATTTCGTTTAAACGCTGTCTAATCTTCAAGATTTCCTGCGCCTGAATGTGAATATCGGTTGCCTGCCCCTGAGCACCACCACTTGGCTGGTGAATCATGGTACGAGCATTGGGAAGACAGAAACGCTTACCTGGCGCACCAGAGCTCAATAGGAACGAACCCATGCTACACGCTTGACCAATACACATAGTGCTCACGTCCGGCTTAATAAACTGCATGGTATCGTAGATTGACATGCCAGCAGTAACCGAGCCACCCGGGGAATTGATATATAGATGAATATCTTTGTCTGGGTTTTCAGCTTCCAAGAACAACAACTGCGCCACCACCAAATTGGCCATATGATCTTCTACCTGCCCAACAAGAAAGATCACTCGTTCTTTTAAAAGGCGGGAATAGATGTCATAAGAACGCTCACCACGAGAGGTTTGTTCAACCACCATAGGCACCAAGCCACTGGCTACTGGAGAAAGCGGATTAATAGTGTCGATATTGGACATTGTTATTTCAGATTCCTTATTGTTACCTGGCAAACCTTGATGCGACTGCCTGATTAACTGATTGGCTGGGCATTAGCTGCCATTGATTCTTATATCGGCCACGGCAGCGCACACTGAAGTCCTCGGGCGTTACCGGCAATAATCTACCTTGAGCTTAACTGCAAGATCGCAACTATGCCAGTTTTCAGTCATAAAAATTCAATTATGCCTAAAGCTTAAACAAAAACGCCGGCATAATGCCGGCGTCTTGATCACGAAACGATCTAAAAATAATTATGCCTGAGCTTCTGGCTTAATTACGTCTTCGTATTCGCTCTTAACGTCTTCTACTTTGGCTTTGTCTAGGATGAAATCAACAACCTGATCTTCTAATACCGCAGACTCTACACCTGCCAACAACTCACGGTTGCTGTAGTAGTAGTTAACAACCTCTTCTGGATCCTGATAAGTAGAAGCCATTTCTTCAACCATCGCTTTAACAGCGTCAGCATCTACTTTTAACTCTTCCTTCTTAACCAGCTCACCAACGATCAAGCCAAGAGAAACGCGACGCTCAGCCTGCTCAGTGAACATATCATCTGGAAGGATAGATTTTAGATCCATATTTTCAGCGGCACCGCCGAACTGCTGCATCATCTGACCACGCAATGCGTCAATCTCAGAAGCTACAAGAGCTTTAGGAACATCAACAGAGTTAGCGTTCAACAAGCCATCCATAACCTGGGTTTTAACCTTGTTTTTAGCGGCGTTTTTCAGCTCACGCTCCATGTTGTTGCGCACTTCTTCGCGGAACTTCTCTTCACCACCTTCTTCAACGCCATACTTCTTGAAGAACTCTTCATCCAGCTCCGGCAATTCTAGTGCGGCTACTTGGTTTACCTTAACAGTAAACTGTACAGCAGCGCCCTTTAGCTCTTCAGCTTGGTAGTCTTCAGGGAAGGTAAGATCTAGAACAACCTCTTCACCTTTCTTGGCGCCAATAAGGCCATCTTCAAAACCAGGAATCATGCTATTGGAACCCAATACCAACTCCTGACCTTCAGCTGTACCGCCTTCGAACTCTTCGCCATCTTTAGTACCAACGAAGTCGATATTCAAACGGTTTTCTTTAACCGCTTTGCGGCGTACATTTTTGAACGTACCCTGCTGTTTTTGCAGAGTTTCAATCATGTTGGCAATATCTTTATCAGTAACTTCAGCTACTGGTTTGCTAACTTCGATGCCAGCAACATCAGCCAACTCGATTTCAGGATAAACTTCAAAGGTCGCTACGAATTCGATATCTTTGCCTTCACCCATTTCTTTGGGCTCAATTGCAGGCTGACCAGCAGGGTTAACACCCTCTTGTTGAACAGCTTCGTAAAAGCTGCGGCTCATCACTTCGCCCAAAACTTCCTGGCGAACGCCAGCACCAAAACGCTGCTTAACTACTTTCAAAGGTACCTTACCTTTGCGGAAGCCGTTTAGGTGTACGGTTTTAGCGGCCTGCTTCAGGCGATTTTCAACTTCGCTGTCGACTTGCTCTGCTGGCACGCCTACAGTCAAGCGACGCTCTAAACCGGTAGTTGTTTCGATTGAAACCTGCATGATGTTCCTCTCACAATGAGCGCTTGCGCCACCTGAGAGCGCTGAACGCAAAAAAGCCTTAGGGCAACTCCCTAAAGCCTCAAATCTCTAGAAAAATGGTGCGGACGGAGAGACTTGAACTCTCACACCTTGCGATACTAGAACCTAAATCTAGCGCGTCTACCAATTCCGCCACGTCCGCATTACTTGTGGGCTCTCGCTTTATAAGCGATGAGCTATATTAGCACGTAAGTCTTTGATTTCAAACATTATTTTACTTGAATTCAAAGCGCTCTGCGCCAAAGGGGTGCTAATACTGCCACACTATTTTTGAAGGATCAACACCAAGAAGAAAAAATTATTAAACTATGGTCAAAATTTATGAAAGTGGGCGACTTAATAGCACAATTGAGCCTTTTTTAGCCTTTAATTGCATAGAATTTTCAGAGAAATTTTTCCAGACAGGAAGGCATGCTCCCTCCTCCGGCTGCAAAAATAATTCAGCCGAACCGCTCTGAATGGAAACTTCATGTAAAGCCAGCAATAAAATATTACCAAAATCCGTATTTCCGCCAATCACCGGCCCTAACAACTCGGCCACTCCTAGCTCTGCGGCCTGTAAAAAGCTTAAACGAAAGACCTCAAAGCCATCAAATTCAACAATTCGCTCTAAATTTACCAGCTCATCGAAATGAGTACTAAGCTTGCAAACGCCCTGTTGCATCCCCTGGCTCACTGGAGGCTCAGCCAATAATGTCAGTGCCTGCTCGGTATCCCAGTCATCCTGGGTCAATACTTTTTGTCGAAACGATAAAATAAGTCGCTCGTACACAGGAGTTTGAAATTCAACAACCCTCACGCCGTGCAATAAGCCATGGGGCAGCAACTTAGGCACCTGAATAACATCCCCCAAATGCAGGGGTCGCTTTGCAATAAAAGCACTCATCTCATCGGCCAGCAGCTGCTCCTTGCGCAGCAGAGCTTCTGGTAAGTGCTTTAGATATTCACTTTTTTCTTGTTCGTCACTTTCTGTAAACGCAGCTTGAAATTGATCTTGCAAGGCCTCATCGATTTGCTTGCGTAAGCCCTCATAACGCTTTACTGCAGATAAATAGGCCGCTTTAAATGCCGCAAAAGAAGGAAACTGTTTTTGCTTTTCAGAACAAAAACCAAAACGCATTTGCGCGACACCATCCGGCCAGGCTGTCTCGTCGATATGGCTTACAACGTAAACTTCCTGTTTTTGCTCATGCACTTCAAAATAAAGCTCACCAAGCAAAGGACTAGAAAACGGCGCAAGAACTTTAAGTAAATTGAGTTCTTTAGAGGGTCTTAGCAATTCTGGAAAGAGATAAAGCCATAAATGCACGGGCACACCGCTTTGCTGATTATTGTCAGCTAAATGACAAACCCCACGCTGCTCATAAGCGCTATACCAGATTTCTTGCCCCCAAGGTTTAGGGATGCTGACCGTTTTGAAGAGCCAGGGGCCATCGACGGCTAGGCTATTTTCCAAAGCGCTTATTTGATCATTATGCTCGCCAACCAAATTATCAATTAGGGCAATGGTTATCCGCCAACGCTCACCCTGCTTATAAAGTAGAGCCTGGTACACTTCTTTTTGTGGCGACTCTGACTCAAGCAGCGTATTTTCAAATTCAAAGCAAAAACGATAGCTTGAGCTCAAACCTGAAGACATACACTGCTGAATATAGTCAGCGGGATTTTCTACCATTACGGACATAAAGGCGTATTCTATTATTCAGCCTGTTGAGCACGCTCATGCTCTTCAATGATTTCTCGAGCCGAACGAAAAGCCTCTAAGCTAGCTGGAGCACCTATATAAGGAACGGCGTGAAGTAAGACTGCGCGAATTTCTTCTACCGTACAGCCATTTCGCAAAGCGCCACGTACATGCCCTTTTAATTCATTGGAGCATTTCATTGCTGCTAACATAGCTATAGTAACTAGACTTCGAGTAGCACGCGGTAAATCATTCCGATCCCATACAGTTCCCCACGCAGTTTCCATTACCAGCTCCTGCAAAGGGGCGTCAAAATCCGAGGTATTGTTTAGCGCTCGGTCAACAAATGGATCGCTCATTACTTCTCGGCGAATTTCTTCACCGCGTTGGCGTCTACTGCTCATATTATCTCTCTTGTTAGCTGCTATGGTTGTTGCTCAGGTGCCTGTTACTATGTATCAGGGCTATTAGGTATCTGGGCTATATTTAATAATCTTCTGCCCACTCTGACTATGCAGAGGCGCCATAGTTTAACAACTTACCGATAATACAACACACTCTTCTTCATTAAGGTTACGAATGCAATGAGGGCGGCTTTGGTCGAACTGATATCCCTCTCCAGCATTGAGCAATCTAACCTGGCCACCGACGGTAACCTCTAATTGCCCCGATATAATTACCCCAACTGTCATCCCATCACGCTGGTAAAGACTCGGCGAAGAGCTAGCCATTTCACCTAAGGAGCCTTGATACACCACATGGGTGACCGCAACCCCCTGGTGTGCAAACAGGCGACGTGACTGCAAGCCCTCAAACTGTCGCGGCTCCATTTCCTCAACATCAAAAAACACTGGCGCTTCAGCATCTGGGTCAAAAGTAAAAAACTCTCTTAAGGATACAGGGAAGCCGGAAAGAATTTTTTCCAGAGAGCTGATAGAAGGACTTACCCGGCCCTGCTCTATGGTGGAGATAACACTATTGGTAACACCTGAACGTTTGGCCAATTCACGCTGCGACCAACCATTGCGCTCCCTTAAAAGTTGTAACCTACGACCTAAGGGCAGGCCAGCCTCAGAGCTATCAAGCTCAGGGGGTTTATCTCCCGTTTCTGACACAGTAGCCTCTCCTAGATTTAACTGCGGGACAGTATAACCTTGGATGTCTTAGCTGAGCTAGTCACACGACTAGCTACTGCAATTTACAAGCCCTACTACGAAGAGTGCTTAAAGACCAAAGAGTGACGAATGTACAAAGAGTGACGAGCTCAGCTTAAACTCAAATCGTCGTATGGCGTTGAGCTTGGTAGCTCAATCACTTTATCCCAGCCTGGAATGCGCAAGGAATCTCGCTGTAGATCCAGATCAGACTCTTCGATCATGCCCTCACCAAAACGGTAACGCACTTGCCAATCACCTTTGCTTACCGATGCTTCATACTGGGCTCGCTGCTCACGCGTTTGCTCCAACTTAGCTTGATAGGTATTCATGGTTTCTTTGTCGTAACGCTTAGATAGCATTTCCTCAACTTTGGCCGGATGCACAACAGCCGCCGTAGCGTTATTACCACCAAAACCTTTGGAGTTAATAAACGCAACGTCCCTATCTGGCAGCTCTATATCATCCAGAGGAAAATTCAGGTTGTCTTGATAAACGTCATCAGCAATCGCCCCGCTGGTTTTTAAGCCTGGCAACCAGCCATGCGCAAACTGCCCTAATACGGCCATCATTTGATCGGCACTGGCCGGAGCCAGTGAATGACCGACATAGGCTTTTACTGCCGATACAGGCCAAGAATTTATACCAAAGTTGCGGGCCATTTTGTCGAGGATTCGCGATTCCGTCACACGATTCTGAGGCGTACTTGAACCATGCGCTTGAATGTAACTTCTATCCCGAACGCTGGATTCACCCAACAAAGCAGCACTGGCCGCCATCGATTTCGCCAGGGTTATATAGTTGCCAGGCCCAGGAGCGGAAATAGATTTCTTATAGCCATCCGCATTGATAAATACATCACTTACCGCACCATATATTTCAGCGCCCATTTCAATAGCGAGCTCATCGTCCATCAACACGATGTACTGCGCCGACTCGGCTAAAGTGAAACCACAGTTTTCACCAAAGGGCCGACTAGCACGGCGGTGATCCGCCTTATCGCTGCCATCCAGTTTACGCAAGCCCTCGTCCGTAGCTAAAGCGCTCATTGCACCATAGCCTTCAAATACCTCTGAAGTTAGCGGGGCTTCAGCATTACCCACAAAGACCACTCGACGACGACCGGACTGAATGTCTTCCACTCCCATACGCAAATTGTATAAGAAGGTCGCGCAGGCCCCCGTTACACTGCCGGTAGCGCCTAAGCTTCCCAAAACATAAGCATTTACGAAATCGGCAGGCATGGTATTTAAGCCCAAAGGTAACTGCTTAGAGCTAACCCGCCCACCTTTCATACGCGACTGCAGTAAGCCGCCATAGCCATTGTCATCAAGTTGCGCCATGACGCTACCGGAGTAGACCGCAATCTGATCAGCTGGTAATGCAGCGCACAACGATTCCCATGCTAGGCCCATATTATTTAAAGCATCTGAAGCCGCCACTACCGACATCTGTAGGCCACGTGGATGAAAGCGCGAAGGGTATAAATTAGCTGGGTCGAAGCCTGTCGGCAGCTGTCCTGCAGACTGTACTGGAGCAATGCGAGTATTTGGAACAAATAACCTCCCTTGCCCCTCCATTCTAACGCTAACCCGGTCGTCAGCGAGATCTTGAACCACCCAATTAGGCGGTAAATCACGAGGCAGCTGCTTACGACGACACTCAAACTCCATGGCCTTTCCAGCCCGGTCATGGGTATCCAAAGGCGTCATCCAAGACAAGTTTTCTACGTCAAAGTGATTCTGCTCAACTTGTCGAATCAAGGTACGCGACAAAACATCTTGCTGTTGCTCTACCGAGAAGCTTTCTGTCAGCTCAAGCCCACACATAGAGGCTAAAGAACTTAAGGTATCGTATTGCATTGAGCTATCGAGCTTATCAAACACCATTCGACGATAAGCATGATGACCCGAACTGCGACCAGCGGCATTGATTCCGCCCATTGAAACAATGACAGGTAAACGCAGCTTTGACATAGACAACCCCAATTATTTGCAGAGACAACTGAAGGGATTATTTTATGAATCTATGAACGCAATAATTTTGTGATTTCAGCCAGCACCTTCGGGAAAAGCGCCACTCGTTCCATTTATGAGCTTTTTTGGCCAATATAGCAATAATTAAGACCAGAATAACCATAACCACCCAGGGGCAACTTTAGCCAATATTACAGGCATAGTGGCCATGATTTATTTTCATGCCATTTTCAAAGCATTTAGCCCAGTAATTTGAGTGTTAGGAGTTAACTGTGCCAACGATTACCTTTGTTTTATGTGACCACATGCTAGCGACCGGCACCACCTTGCCTATTGAAATGCTGCGCGCAGCCGAATCGGCCGCACTGGCACAAAACCGCAATGCAGAAAGGCTGACCATTCAAACGGCTGCGATCGAAAGAAAGGCGGTTAGCACTCGAGCTGGCTTCTCATTTCAACCTGACCTCAGCTTACCTGAGGTTGATCAAAGCGATATGATCTACCTGCCCGCGCTATGGCGAAACCCTCGCCCCTTAATGAGAAAGCAACCTCAACTTTTAAGCTGGTTGCGCCAACATTATGAGAGTGGTGCCACCATCAGTGCAGTTGGAACAGGCTGCTGCCTATTGGCCGAGGCAGGTCTTTTGGATGGTAAACCGGCCACCACACACTGGCACTATTTCGATCAGTTTCAAAGGGATTACCCAAAAGTACAGCTAAAGCGGCAGTATTTTATTACCCAAGCTTCGAATCTATATTGTGCAGCCAGTGTAAATGCCCTGGCAGATCTGACCGTTCACTTTATTCAGCGATTGTATGACCGCCCTACAGCAAACCATGTAGAGCGTCATTTCTCCCATGAAATCAGACGCTCATACGAGGAAAGCGGATTCTTTGAGGGCTGCTCAAACAATCACCCCGATGAAGATATTGTGCAAGCTCAGATTTGGCTGCAAGACAATTACGGCAAAGAAGTAAAGCTAAGTGATGTCGCAGAGAAGTTTGATATGAGCGTGCGAACATTCAATCGCCGCTTTAAAGGAGCAACGGGTAAATCGCCGCTACAATACTTGCAAGAAGTACGCATTGAAACGGCAAAGGATCTACTCAAGACCAGCAATCTGTCCATCAATGAAATTGCTTTTCGGGTTGGCTATCAAGATATGGGGCATTTTACCGGTCTATTCAAAAAGCTCTTAGCAACCACACCGAGCGAATATCGCACAACCGTGCGAGCTAAGCTTTTCTCTGCCAATCAATAAAGGCTCAGCAATGCTGAGCCCAGCGATTACTTTTCAAGCAGAGACTTTTTGTAATAATTTAAGATGCCTCGAGACGCCGATTTCGCCTGATAGATAAATACATAGACCTGGCCGTCGTCAGCCTCAGGTAAATTTCGCTTAAAGCGGTTTTTTGACACTTCAAAAAACTGATCTCCTGAGCTTATCCGGGTCTCAGCTCGATAGTAGTTTGCTCCCATAAATTCAAAGGGCACTGTGATTAACTTTTGCCCTTTTAAGGTCAGGCGCTTATAGAGCGGCTTGCGCCCGGGTTTGCTCTCAATATCCTGCGTAACCGAAACCATTAAGGATTCAGCTTTAGATCTAGCGGCCTGATATTCAGCGCTCAAATCATTTGGCTCGCTTTTTTGCGCAGCCGCTTGCTTAGCCATAGTTTGCACAATAGTCGCCTGCTTTAGCTCAGCCTCTCGTCGCTCACTTTCTAGCCTTTGAGCGGCCAATTGCTGTGCGCGATTTTGCTCAGCCAATTCTTTAGCGCGCTGATCTTCCAGTGCGACTAACTGAACTTGTTTTTGCTGTTCGACTAAACTTTTCTGAAGCTGTTTCAGCTTTGAATTCTGCGTATTTAATTGCGTGCTGAGTGATTTACGCTGTTGCGCTAAACGCTCCTTGCTCAGCAACAATTCCTGATATTTGCCTTGAATTCGCTCTACCCGCTTACTGCGATTCTTAACTCCTCGTTCAGCCATTGCATAAGCATGCTCAGCCTTGCGCAGTGCACGATCAGTATCTTGTGAAGCTTGTGCTTGGTGAGCAGACTTGGTCGTCTGCAAGGCGGATTGAGTAGTTGCAGCATCGCGATTGGATTTAGCTAGATCTTGCTCAGCTGAGTCAAGCTTTCGCGAAAAGCCTTGTATTTCGAGTTCTAGCTCTTCTGCAAGGGCGTCCATTTGCGGGATGCGTCTTTGGGTCTGCTTGATGGATTGCTGTGTGGCTTTGATTTCCTGCTCAATAGATTGGGCATAAGAAACCGAACAAAAAACACACAAAGATAACAAAATTGCGGCTATGGCTGTGGCATTCATAACATGTCACTATAATATTTTAAGAGTTAAAAACTGGGGCCTACCCTAACGTCTTAAGTGACAAATTATAATAGGCGAAAGCCGCCAAGCTCTATGGCAAAAACAATCACCCTATGAGACAAGTTTCACAAAAAAAGCCTGTACCCCGAAAGGTACAGGCTTTTTTAAGGCCAATGGGAGATCTTTACGACTCCAGCAAGCCTGTCTTAGAAATTGCGATGCTACGTGGTTTCATCGCTTCAGGTATTTCTCTGCGTAAGTCGATATGTAAAAGGCCATTCTCTATATGGGCATGCTCAACTCGAACATGATCCGCCAATTGAAAGCGGCGATCGAAATTTCTGGCGGCGATGCCTTGATGCAGATAGGTTTTATCCTCTGTGCTAGGCTCTTTTTTGCCAGAAATCGACAACTTGTTTTCTTCTACCTCGATACCTAGCTCTGCTTCCGAAAAACCGGCCACTGCCATGGTGATTCGATACTTATCCTCACCGGTCAGCTCAATATTATACGGTGGGTAGCTTGGCTGGTTTTGTTCGGTAGCACTCAAGCTGTCTAATATATTGGCCATACGGTCGAAGCCAATAGAAGAACGGTATAGTGGCGTCAAATCAAAATTACGCATAAGAAATATCCTTTAAATAAGCAATATCTATAGTTGCTAGACTTTCAGTCCTAGCAAGGAGACAGCGCCATTGCTGTCTGGTTAGTAAGCCCCCATCAGGCGGGCTTACTATCTATATGGGGCTATAAAGTAGGATATCAAGAGGCGTGTTAAAATTTAATCGAGACGCCAACAAGCGCCTCTATAGCTGTTCTTATGGTAACAGCGACTTTCGATACATGCTTAAACGCGGTTTTCCTTTACGGCTGGTATCGTACAAAAACACATAAATTTGGCCGTCATCCGCATTCGGGATTGTACCTCTATAATGGTGCGAGCCCACCGTAAACATATGCCGGCCAGCGGTAACAGCGGTTTCAGATCGATACTGATGATTACCTAAGTACTCAAAGCGTCCATCGACGGTATCACTTTTAATCTGTAGTCCTTTATAGAGTTGGCGACCCGATCTTTCAGGCCCAGCGAGCGCGGTTTGAAGACGCTGCTCTTCTGCTGCGGCTTGTTTTCTTGCTAGGTCATCCAGCATTGCTAGCTGTTGTTTTTGTTCCTGATCTTGATCTTGCGCAGGTTCATTTGATTGCTTTACCGCAGTAGAGGGTAGCTCTTGTACTGGAACTGGTTCTGGAGCTTTGCTTTCTATCTTAGGCTCAGCCAAAACTAACTTGGGTTTAGTTTGTGCCAAAGTTTGCTGGACTTGCGGCTTAGAGGCTCTTTCTTGTTGGCGCTTAGCTTCTGCAGCCTTGGCCAGCTGCTGCTTCTTTTGCTCTTCTTTTAAGCGAGCAATCTTAAGCTCTTGACGTGCTATGTCGACTCCGTTTTTACTTAGCCGGCTACGAGCTTGTTCAAGTAAAATCTTCTCTTGGCTTAACTTGCCCTCAATTCGCTCTACACGTTTCTGGCGATTCTTAACGCCTCGTTTAGCCATAGCAAGTGCATGCTCTGCCAATTTACGCTGCCTAGCTTGGGATTCACCTGCCGCAGTAACTTGGGCCAGCTCCTGCTCCTTATCTTGAAGCTCTACTCTCAGATTAGCCAAGTCCCCCCTGGCGGCATTAAGTTTACGCTCAAAATCTTGCAGACTGCTTTCTCTGTCTTGCACCAACAAGGCGTTATTTTCGGAAAGTTGCTGCAAGCGAGCAAGAATATCTCGCTCTAGTGGAAGATCTGCTGCTTGCAAAACCGAACTTAAGGTCAATGCGGCCAGCGCAGTAAAACTAAGGAATTTGAATCTCATGAAGTCACCTACATAGTTATGTAGATCTAACGAAACTCAAGAGTGGCTACTCAGTAATATTCATTAGGGCTTGTTTGGTTTTGAGAGCCAGCGCACACTTTTAAAGGAGGACCATGGCAATCACCAACGCCAGCCATGGCAACTGTAAAACCGTAGGGCAGAGCAGAAGAAAAACCACTGATGGCGAAATGATTTGGCTTTTACCCCACCGCCGTCATGCTGAAACGTGATGTCAGGGCTATAGCGTAAAATCCACGCCTGATTACGCAGTCTTTGGCATAAATCAAAGTCTTCAAAATACAAAAAATAACGCTCATCAAAGCCAGCGACTGAGCGCAATGCCGACAGCCGGCAAAAGTAAAAACAGCCACCAGCTAACTCCGCATCGAAAGCTTTCTTAGAGTCTTTGTCGGCATAGATGTATTTTTGTTGCTGCTGCAACCAAATTGGAAGGCGCAAATACCTGCCCAACAAGGGCCTTATACCCGGAAAGCGCTTGGCCACATGTGGTACTGACTCATAGTTATCGCTAATCTTGCCGGTGAGCAGACCTATCTTGGGAGCAAGCTCCATTTGCTGGAAACATTCGAGCAGACACGTTTTCGATAGATAGACATCAGGGTTTAACAATAGATGGTAGTCATGTGACGGCTTTTTAGAGTCGAAGCTCTCGTTGGCTGTATCGAAGTCAGTGCCATTTTCTAGGCGCTGCAAAGCTTGATTGTGAGCCTCCCCATAACCACGATTCTCCTGGCTTCGAATCAACTTGAGGATAATATTTCCAGGCAGCTCTCTACCGTCAATTAAATCAAGCAAGGACTGGTGATAATTTTCATCTACGCTGTTATCAATCCAATATAGCGTTAAGCTAGCACCAGAATGTTCTTTGCAAAATTCAGTCATTGCCTTCAGCAAAGAATCTAGCTGTTGATTCAACACGTCGGTCTTGGTGAAATAGAGAACAACCGACGCGCTTAAATGTGGAGCTTGCAAAGTACTAAACCTTGATGGCTTCTGCCAAATACCAGTCGAGTGTTTTGGCTATGCCTGTTTCAAAGGTTTCTCTAGGATGGTAATTGAGCTCCGCATGACACTTGCTTGGATCGATAGCGTAACGACGATCATGCCCAGCCCGATCTTTAACAAAGCTGATCAAGTCCCGTGCTTTATTACCTTTAGCTACTGGTGAGTCAGGGAACTGCGCCAGGTAAGCAGGCTCGCTTGAAAGCTTCTTATCGATAAGATCGCAAATTAATTCTACGATATGTAAATTAGCCCATTCGTTTTCACCGCCAACATTATACACTTCGCCATTTATGCCTTGCTGCAGTATTAAATCAATCGCATAACAATGATCATCCACATACAACCAATCCCTAATATTCATACCATCGCCATAAATAGGTAAGGCTTTTCCGTTCAAGATATTGTGAATGATTAGAGGTATAAGCTTTTCTTTGTCTTGTCTTGGGCCGTAGTTGTTAGAACAGTTACTGGTGCTTACATTCAAACCATAGGTATGATGATAAGCTCTAACAAGATGGTCGGATGCCGCTTTACTTGCCGAGTACGGAGAGTTTGGTGCAAAGGCCGTACACTCACTAAAGGCTGGGTCATCCGCTTCCAAACTGCCGTAAACTTCATCGGTAGACACATGATGAAAACGGTGCTCCGCAACGCCCTTATCTAACCAGTGTAGCTTCGCCAGCTTTAATAGGTTATGGGTACCAATAATATTGGTTTCAATAAAAGCATCAGGACCTGTAATCGAGCGATCAACATGAGATTCCGCTGCAAAATGCACAATATGATCAAAGGGGTACTTTTCAAACAAGGCTTCTAACAAGGAATAATCGCATATATCACCATGGACAAATTCTAGGCCAACGCTATCTTTGAGATCACTAAGATATTCTTCATGACCCGCGTACGTTAAGGCATCAAGTACAACAATTTTGTCTTGTGGATAGTGCTTTGCCCAATAGTGACAAAAATTAGAACCGATAAAACCTGCGCCACCGGTTACCAATAGAGTTTTCATATTTTTCACTCAGAAATAGTTCTAGCTAGTTAAGCTTTTCTAACATTACCGTTAAGGCCTCACGCCATTGTTGCGGCACAAGTCCTACTGATTTATAACTTTCACTACAATCTAATACGCTGTAGGAAGGGCGTTTTGCGGCGGTTGGGTATTCATCACTTCTAATGGGTGTAAGCTGCGGCACACTTTTTAACTTGCCCATGGAGCTTGCCAAGTCAAAAACACTATGAGCAAAATCATACCAGCTACAAACGCCGGCATCGCTGCAATGTAAAACAGTTTGATCACTAGGGTTTTCTATTAAATGCCAAATAAACTGAGCAAGATTTCCGGCGTAACTCGGGCTACCGATTTGGTCAGCCACCACGCTTAGCTGATCCCGCTCTGCGGCTAAACGCAGCATGGTTTTCACAAAGTTAGTACCATGCTCACTGTATACCCATGAGGTACGCACCACCTTGGCATATGGAGATCTCAGCGCAGCCTGCTCACCTAAATGTTTACTTTCACCATAAACACCCAGAGGCTGACACCTTGTATCAGGAGCATAAGGCTTGCCCTGCTGGCCATCAAATACAAAATCCGTGGAAACTTGGATCAAGGGGCATTGTTGCTCTATGCTGTAATTAGCAAGAGTTTCAACTGCGACACCATTGATTGCCATTGCAAGATCAATCTCGGTTTCGGCTTTATCAACCGCTGTATAAGCCGCCGCATTGATAATCACATCGGGCTTATTTGACGTCAAAAAAGATTCAATGGCCTTGGGATTCGCTAGGTCAAACTCAGCGCTACCAGGACTGAGAACTTGGTACTTATCGTCTCTGACAGCGATCTTCTGCAAATGATAGCCCAGTTGCCCGCTGCCACCGGTAATCAGTATCTTCATGGACACTTAAAACCCAAAATTAATTTCACCGCTAGAATTTCTCACTATCAAAGGTCGGCGCGTCGGCCAATAAGAATCCATCTTTGTCTTTATCTGACAAACTTGGGGCGCTTATGCCATGTTGCGCAAGTGGCCAATCAATTGCCACCGCTGGGTCATCCCAACGCAGCGATGCCTCGCTTTCGGGGTGGTAGTAGTCTGTACACTTGTATACAAACTCAGCCATCTCGCTGAGTACTAAAAAGCCATGAGCAAAGCCGGGGGGCACCCAGAACAAGTGCTTGTTCTCTTCAGACAAAATCGCCGATGCGTACTGCCCAAATGTTGGTGAGCCTTGACGCATATCGACGGCGACATCAAATACTTCACCACGAACAACTCGAACGAGTTTGCCCTGTGTTTGCTCCATTTGATAATGCAAACCACGCAAAACACCCTTGGCAGATGAACTGTGGTTATCTTGAACAAACTGATAATCTAGCCCCTGCTCTTCAAACCAGCTTTGGCGAAAGGTCTCTAGAAAAAAACCACGCTCATCGCCAAAAACTCTTGGTTTGAGTAGCAAAACCTCAGGAATATTACACTTTTCTATTTCCATTAGAATACTTGATCCTCTAGAACACCCAATAAGTACTTGCCATAACCACTCTTTTCCAGAGGTTTAGCTAAATCCTTGAGTTGTTCTGCATCGATATAACCCATGCGATAAGCGATCTCTTCAGGGCAAGCGACTTTTAATCCCTGACGCTTTTCTAGTGTCGCAATAAAATAACCAGCCTCGAGCAAATTATCGTGTGTGCCGGTATCAAGCCATGCTGAACCACGACCCAAGAGTTCGACAGTCAGGCTTCCATCTTCTAGGTATGCCCTATTAACATCGGTAATTTCCAATTCACCACGATCAGATGGCTTGATGGATTTAGCAATTTCAATAACTCTGTTGTCGTAAAAATAGAGACCGGTAACCGCGTATTTAGATTTAGGCTCCGCGGGTTTTTCCTCGATCGATAGAACTTTGCCCTCAGGGCTAAATTCCACTACACCATAGGCTCTAGCATCATCGACGTGATAACCAAAAACGGTAGCGCCACCTTGCTGGGCGCTCGCACGCTGGAGAACTTTATGGAAATCTTGAGAGTAGAAAATATTGTCGCCCAACACCAAAGCGCAATCACTATCACCAATGAACTCTTCGCCGATGATAAACGCCTGTGCTAAACCATCTGGACTTTCTTGAACAGCATATTGAATGTTCAAGCCCCATTCTTTGCCGTCACCCAACAACTCTTCATATGCCGGCAAATCACGAGGGGTAGAAATCAGCAAAATATCCCGAATACCGGCCATCATCAATGTGCTCAGCGGATAATAAACCATGGGTTTATCGTAAATCGGCACCATCTGCTTGCTAATGGAACGGGTGATCGGATATAGGCGCGTGCCCGAGCCGCCCGCCAAGATAATGCCTTTGCGGCCATTCGGGTTAATAGAATCTGTCATTTAATTAAATCCCAATAAACTCGCGAGCTAATTAGGTATTAGCTCGCTCGTGATAAAACGGCAAAAAGGGCAATAAATGCCCTCAAAATAATATGGCGTGATTTTACAGCAGAGAAGCGCTAAGAGCGATGCAAGCCTTCATTAACTCGGTCACGAAGCTCTTTACCTGGCTTGAAATGGGGCACATGCTTTCCTTCAAGCTCTACAGAGTCTCCCGTCTTAGGGTTTCTACCCACACGAGAAGCACGATAGTGCAAGGAAAAGCTCCCAAAGCCTCTAATTTCGATGCGTTCACCAGTCGCCAGCATGGTGGATATATACTCCAACATCAATTTTACCGCTAACTCGACATCTTTCTGAGACAGCTGGTCTTGGTGTAAGGCTATTTTGTCGATCAATTCTGATTTGGTCATGGCATACCTTCAGTCAACCTGAAATATCTACCGCAGTGCAACGATAACCTGATAAAACATTAAAAATCAACAAGTTATGTAAAATTATAGCCACTTAAGCTGATTTTAGCTCTTAATTAGGCTCATTTACGGCTTTGGCGGGGTGAATTTGGGCTTTTTTAGGGCTTTCAGTGACTTAGCTCGCATGAGTGGCGGACAGGATTTGAAAATCAATTTTCCGGGTCCCTGCACTGTGGACCGCATACACTAGGTAGGGAGAAGCCTCTCAGGACCGCAAACTGCTGTGTCCATACAAGCTCTCGCCCTCCTCCAAGTCGGGCAAGCCCTGCGAAGCTTCTCGCTACCTAGTGCATGCTGTACTGGAATTGGTCGTTAGCTGTCAAATCCATATCAGCTGACCGCTAAAAGAAAAGCTTGAGAAAGAAACCCAAGTAAGAATCTAGGATGGGGCTAATGTTTTGGAGGGACTAGCGCCTTGGGTGGGCCAGCTTTAAGAAACACTGCACAGTCGCATGAATGCGACACCGGAACGGAAAAACACTAGCCCCACCTTAGAGTCTGGCCAGCCTTCCACTTAAAAATCACAGCAGAACAGCTCGACACGCCATGACTGAAACAAAGGAGCCGCACTGACACAACAAAAAGCGAACAGGCACAAAAAAGGCGGGATAAACCCGCCTTTTTCAAGCTTTCGCTAAGAACTCGCAGAGATTACTGCTTGTCTTGGCTCGCCATTTGCGCCTTGATCAGGTCACCAATGGTCGCAGGAGCTACTTGCTCAGTCTGCTTAGCAGAGTGCTCTTTCATAGCGCTCTTCTCGTCGTCGAAGTCCTTCGCCTTGATAGATAGGTTGATCGCACGATTCTTACGGTCAACGCTAACAATCTTAGCTTCTACTTCTTCGCCTTCTTTCAGAACGTTACGGGCATCTTCTACCTTGTCACGGCTGATTTCAGAGGCTTTCAGTACAGCTTCAACGTCGTCAGCTAGCACAACAACAGCAGCTTTCGCGTCTACTTCTTTAATGGTACCAACAACGATGGCGCCTTTGTCGTTCTGAGCAACATAGTCAGAGAACGGATCAGCATCCAACTGCTTGATACCTAGAGAGATACGCTCACGCTCTGGGTCGATAGCCAAAATAACGGTTTCCAGCTCGTCACCTTTCTTGTAGTTACGAACGGCTTCTTCGCCGGCTTCGTGCCAAGAAATGTCAGACAAGTGAACCAAACCGTCGATGCCACCTTCCAAGCCGATGAAGATACCGAAGTCAGTGATAGACTTGATCTTACCGGTAACTTTGTCGCCCTTGGCGCTAGTGCGTGCGAAGGCATCCCATGGGTTTTCTTGACACTGCTTGATACCCAAGGAGATACGACGACGCTCTTCGTCGATGTCTAGAACCATCACTTCCAACTCGTCGCCAACATTAACGACTTTAGATGGGTGGATGTTCTTGTTAGTCCAATCCATTTCAGAAACGTGAACTAGACCTTCAACACCCTCTTCCAACTCGGCGAAACAACCGTAGTCAGTCAAGTTAGTTACAACAGCCTTGATGCGAGCACCCTCTGGGTAACGGTTGGTGATCTGGATCCATGGATCTTCACCCAACTGCTTAAGACCTAGAGATACGCGGTTACGCTCACGGTCGAACTTCAATACTTTAACGTCGATCTCGTCACCAACATTTACGATCTCGCTTGGGTGCTTGATGCGCTTCCAAGCCATGTCAGTGATGTGCAACAAGCCGTCAACGCCACCTAGGTCAACGAAAGCACCGTAGTCGGTTAGGTTCTTAACGATACCTTTAACCGCCATACCTTCTTGTAGATTGGCCAGCAATTCTTCACGCTCAGCAGAGTTGGCGTGCTCAAGAACCGCACGACGAGAAACAACAACGTTGTTGCGCTTCTGGTCTAGCTTGATAACTTTGAATTCTAACTCTTTGCCTTCTAGGTGAGCGGTTTCGCGAACTGGGCGAACGTCAACCAAAGAACCAGGCAAGAAGGCACGGATGCTGGAAACGTCAACGGTGAAACCACCTTTAACCTTACCATTGATAACACCAGTAACCACTTCATCGGCTTCGTGAGCCGCTTCAAGTACAGTCCAAGCTTCAGCACGCTTGGCTTTTTCGCGAGATAGGCGAGTCTCACCGAAACCGTCTTCAACGCTTTCTAGAGCAACCTGAACTTCATCACCAATATTTAGTGTTAGCTCACCGCTTTCGTTCAGGAATTGGGCCGCAGGAATCACACCTTCAGATTTCAAACCAGCGTGAACGGTAACCCAATCTTTGTCTACGTCGATAACAACACCGGTTACGATTGAACCGGGAACCATATCAACGGACTTTAAACTTTCTTCAAATAATTCTGCAAAGCTTTCGCTCATTACAATACCTATAGATAAAGGTGGTTACGGCTTTATAAAGACGGTGCCTGTAAACCACTCTGCCACACGGCCAGTCGCATGGGTCTGTTAATGAAATTGGAGGCAAACATGGCTGGCATTACCCCCTTCGCAACACGTCAAATGCACTTGGCAGGAAATTGCGAGGGGCGGAGACTACCAGAAAGCCAAAAGAAATTCAACGAAAAGCCAGCTATGACGGGGGTTTAACAGAAAATAAGTGCTGATTCGACGTTTAATCGCTGAAGCCAAGATCTAAGCATTGGCCACACGGCCCAGCTCGGCACTTTTCAACTTAATGTTACGACGCCCCTTCCCCCAAGATTTACAGGTAGGGCACAGCCAATACAGCTGCTGGGAACTGTAGCCACAGCTTGAGCATATATGGGGCATCTGGGACTCTCGCTGTGCAACAACATACTCTTGAAATAAAGGACGCAATGTCGCAATTTCTTGCCCTTGGTCCGCCAAGATCTCCAGCAGCGCTGCCGAGGAGGCTGAGGCCTCAAACATATCTTGCAGATAACAACGAGCCTGCTCTTTATCCAGAGCCAGCAAGCCTTGGTACACCACAGGCAATAGCTGCTCCACACCGTAATTCACGCTCAGCTCACGCAGCTCCTGCAGTATAGTTTCGCTACGCCCACATTGCTCGTAAACCTGTATCAGCAGGTCAGCCATTGGCTCCCATAGATCAGAGCCTGACAAAATCAGCTTTTTCAGCCGCTTGTGAGCCGCTACATAATCACCCTGCAGCAGCTGCAGTCTCGTCTGCAACAACTGGGCACGCTGACATCGCTTATCAAAAGCCAAAGCCGCCCTGAGCTGGCGCTGAGCCTCCTGGTAAGCGCCTCGAACTATAGATTGCTCCGCCATTTCGCAACTAAAGTGGCTTTGCTGCAAGGCCCAATCTTCGGTTGCTCGGCCAAAGCGTCGCTCAGCATGACGATTGATCACCTCAATGGCTTTTTGCCACTCTTTTTCCTCACGGTAAAGCGCGACCAAGTGCTCCAGCGCCTGGGCACGAATTTTCGGATCATGAGCTTTTAGGGAATCTTTAAGCAAGGCTTCGGCTCGATCTAACAAGCCTGCTACTACGTAGTTTACCGCCAGCTCCAACTGCACCAAATCGACATCATCGGCCTCTAAATAAGGTGATGCCAGCAAACTTTGATGAGTTCTGATGGCCGAAGAAATTTCGCCGTTTTTGCGCAGCATGCGCCCTAAAGAAAGGTGGGTTTGAAGGGTTTGCCGACTAACCGGCAAGGCATCAATAAACGCTTCTGCGGCGGCATCACCTTCTTCATTTAAAAGATAATTCAAGCCAGAAATGTACTGCTGCGCCTTGCTATCAAAGATCAAATGGCGATCTTGTCGACGCTGACGAGAACGACGACGCTGCACGCGTCGCCCGATGTAGTATGCCGCCAATAACAAAATCAGCAGCAGAGGCAGAATCCAGAAATCCATTATCGTTTTTGTATCAACCCTTGATATTTAATCGCAGCAAGCGCGATATAAATCTAGAATTTTGGTCAACACTTCCTCAATTGTCATTTGACTGCTATCGATATGAATAGCATCGGCTGCAGCTGCCAAGGGCGAGCTACTGCGTTCACTATCTTGTTTATCACGCGCCTCAATATCGCTCAATATTTGCTGATAATCGTATTCCTGCTCAGCATTTGCCAACTGCAGCTGCTTCAAACGGCGATTGGCACGCTCTTCAGCGCTCGCCGTCAAGAACACCTTTAACGGAGCCTCTGGGAATACTGTACTTCCCATATCTCGACCATCAGCTACCAAGCCCGGAGCCTCGGCAAAATCACGCTGGCGCTGCAACAAAGCATCTCTAACCGCTGGCACCGCCGCCACTTTGGAGGCATCCATTCCGGCCTGCTCGGTACGAATGGCTCTACTAACATCCTGGCCAGATAAGTATATCGTCACCCCGTGCTCGCTTGAGCGAAACTCAACATCTAAGGTTCTGGCCACGTCACCAAGGGCAGCATGATCTTCAAAATCACATGCTGACAGACGCGCTGCCAAACCCGTTAGACGATAGAGCGCACCACTATCTAGCAAAGCAAAACCTAAGCGTAAAGCCAAGCTTGCTGAAACAGTGCCTTTGCCAGCCCCACTAGGGCCATCAATGGTAATAATAAACGCCGACTGCTGAACCATAGCCAAATCTAGCCCGCCGCCGAAATGTCTTTAAGGATGGCAGCACATGCTTCAGCTGGCGCTTGCGCTAGAGTAATTGGCCTACCAATCACTAAATAACTGCTGCCCCACTCCAAGGCCTGCACTGGCGTTACTATTCGTCGCTGATCATTCGCAGCACTGCCAGCAGGTCGAATACCTGGAGTCACCAAGCAAAAGTCGTCACCAGACTGCTCACGCAATGATTGCGCCTCTTGAGCGGAGCAAACCACACCATCCATACCAGACTGCTGCGCTAGTTTCGCGAGCTTTAAAACCTGCTGCTGAGGTGTAGCATCGATGCCTAGACCCGCCAAATCTTGCTCATCCATACTGGTTAAAACAGTAACAGCAATTAAAAGTGGCGGCGTTGAGAATTTCCCTAACTCATTGCGCGCCGCTTCCATCATGCGCTGACCACCACTGGCATGCACATTAACCATCCAAACACCAAGTTCAGCAGCGGCTTTTACCGCCTTGGCGCAGGTGTTAGGAATATCGTGAAACTTGAGATCCAAAAACACCTCAAAATCGCGCTTCATTAGCTGTTCAACTACAGCAGGGCCAGAACTGGTAAACAGCTCCTTACCGACTTTCAGTCTACACTCAGAAGGGTTCAAGCGATCAGCCAATGCAATAGCATCAGCGGCATTATCATAGTCAAGGGCGACAACGATTGGGGATTGGCTCATAGCGATTTCAGGCTCTATACGGGAATATTGCGGCGCTGATTTTAGCAGCTTTCCCAGCAGAGTTTTAGCCCGTGACCGCGCAAAGCTTTTTATTAAGCAACATTACCCTTGGAAAGGACGCTCCAGAGCGCTGTTTATAGCCTTCGCTTTTCAATTTGCGCAGTGCTAACTGCAAATGCAGCTTTGCTTCACTTGAGCTATTAAACGGCCCTAAACTTTCCACCACAAAACCGTCTTTTTTAACATGCCCATAGGGGCTATAAGCGGCCTCGAAACCTGGCTGGTACATTCGCACACCAGAACTTCGAAAAACCTTTCCAACACTAGGGTCTACACCATAATCGAGATAAGAGTAGTATTTACACTTCGCTACGGCTGGCAATGCAAACAAAAAACTTGCCGAGATCAAAGTGACCTTTGAACCCGCCGACAGCACAGACTTCACACCAAATTCAAACATACTACTTGATACCTCTAAACCTACTTAAACCCTTTGTTCCGGCCAACATATAATCAGCCATTGCGACTTAACCGAGGGTGAATCGAAGATCTTAGCTTAGTAAAGACCCATTACCGGTTTAAGCCAAGAATCAATGTAGATTAAAGACTCGGCTACGCAGTTTAGGTTCCCGTTATTAGTCGTATCGGCCGATCACTCTTCATCAAAAGAGCATTTAATCTGAAAATGATGACTAAGCCACACTTTAAAGCTGGCTATTGATTGCTCAGGTAGGGAAATTAAAAGTTTGGCCTGCTCGGCATACTCTTGAGATTCGACAGTCCCATGATGCTGCTCTAAAAAGCGACGCAAGCTCGGCTCTAAGTCATAGGGGCATTCAAGCGCTAGTTGTCGCTTGGGTATAAAAGGTGACAATGGGCAAAGCTCAATCGCTTGCTGAGTTGCTTGAGAATAAGCCCTAACCAAGCCTCCAGCGCCAAGCTTTATGCCACCAAAATAGCGCACCACAATGGCCATGGTATTTCCCATATCCCGATGCTGTAAGACATTTAGGATGGGTTTACCAGCGGTGCCCGAAGGCTCTCCATCGTCATTAAACGCCTGCGATACGGCTTGTTTTGGGTCGCCCAAAATATAGGCCCAGCAGTGATGGCGCGCGTCCGGGTACTGTTCACGAGCAGCGTCCAACATTTTCATGGCCGCCGCCCGATCCTCTACCTGATGTAACTGACAGATAAACTCGCTTTTTTTGATTTCGTAGCAGTGCTCAACAGACTGAGCCGGATGCATAAACTGCCCGGTCAGAATTTCTTTTTGCGGTGTTTCGGTCATAGATACTTAGGTATGGCTACTAAGGTCAGGAGAGTCGACCAAGATAATAACACAGGCCGCAAAGAACAAGGGATAAGGCTTGACCTTACGGCAACTGGAAGCATAACAATTGCCTTAATCACCTAAGAGGGAGGTTTTCTAAATGAAGAGAGATAGCGAAAAACACTCAAAGAAACTGCGAGACGCTTTTGAGCAACATATGAATAAAGCCAGAGGATTGTATTCTAAGAAGCAGTGGCAAGCTTGTTTTTATGAGCTTGAGAATGCTCACGTTCTTGGCCAGCAACAAATTTGGCCTCATACACTTAGTCACTTTTGGATGTTAAAAGTTGGCTGGAGGCAAAATGATTGGAAAGAAATTCTTGGTCAACTATTGAGGACCGCCGCCAGCCCAATTATAACGCCGATCTGGGTACCACTAGGAAATACAGGAGGAGCCAATATAAGCCCGGTAAAACCAATGCCCTTACGTGAAGAATTAAAAGGATATTTTAAAAAATAGCTCGCTTGTATTGCGATTATCGCCAAAGCCTTGGATAAGAAACAACAGTGAGGAGTAACGTCGTACTCCTCACTAGAATTTGAACAAACTGAGAACAGTGCTGGAATATTACGCGGCCAACTCTGCCTCAAAGGCCTTTCTATCCTCGCCAGTTAAAGCGGCTTTATTTAGGCTTGCAACACGATCGGCCAAGCTGCCCTGCCCACTAGCAAGCCAGCTATCAACCTCAGCCATAATAGCGTTAAAGTTCTCATAGCCACGGGCATGGGTATCACTATAACCCTTGATCAAGTTTTGGCACTTGGCTATCTCGAAAGCTGTCTGATAATCTTTCGATGTAGCCTGCTGGACACGCTCCAACCAAGCTTCAATATTATTGTTTTCATGAGAATAGCGTAGGGTTTTTCTTCGTCCTGACTTCATACTTGCCAAAAAATACAGCTGTAAGAAGCCACTCAGTTTTGCACTTTGCAGCTTGCGACCATGAGAAAAAAGAGCCGAAATACAGCTGCGCGCAAAGCTATTATTCAAAGCCCACTGCCCCATAGCTTTTGGCATACTGTCACAAATCTCTTCTACCCGCGGATGTAGAAACTCCACCGGGTAAACCATCTGGGCATCATTCGCCTTAACTTCACGTCTAATTTTCTCAAAACGATCAGCTCGAATTTTTTGCTCAGCAACACGAATGGTATCTTGAAAGGCCATCCACAAGGCCAACTGCCTAGCCACTTCCCGGCTAAGCAGATACTCCTGCTCACTACTATCTTCGCTAATAAATGGTTTTAGTCGATCCAAGTACTCATGGGCATATTCAGGGTCTTGGTAATCCACTAACTGCTTTACTGCCTCAAAAACCAAACCCTGAAATACTTCTGGGATCTCATCTTTTACGCGCTGCAATAGCTCACGCGCCGATTCGCTAGCCACCTCTGCTGGCAAGCTGGCAAAAGCTTCTTTGCTAACTGGCTTCTGCTCTTCGGTTTTATCTTCCCGCCCCTTTTGATAGGCCGCATTAAAAGCTGCCAAGCTACTGGCCACCGCCACACCGCCGGCTTCAATGGCCGCTTCAAACTGAGCCTTATTAAACGGTAGAGCATCGGATGCCGCCAAAGCACCAAACAAGGCGGAGCTGATAACCGAGCCATTTTCAATGGCCACTTGATTCATATCGAATGCAATCAGACGTTTAGCTTGTTGCTCAGCAATCTGAACGATTTTATCGCCATCTACCAAACCATTGCCTTTTTCTTGGCGCTCCGCCACCGTATATGAGCGATGAGTCGTTGCAATCAGAGTAGTGCGATCAGCACTGACAAAACCGCGTTGCAAAGCACGACCGGCTTCGACAAGCTCCGCAGCAATCAACACATCCACATCACCAGGCACTGGCGTCATTGCTAACACCGGCTCCTGATCTGCCTCTTTCATGGCTGCTTGAGAAAATAATTCCAAGTAATAAATGGTCGCACCCGTACGCTGAGCCACGCCCGGAACCGAGGTTGATTGCGCCACATAACCATTAGTTTCCGCTAAATCGCGAATCCAATTTGATAGCACGCCGCCGCCCTGTCCACCCATGGCAGAGATAGCAATAGTGATCGGTTTTACTGTCTTTTCAGTCATAGAGAATTCTTCACAAATGCGCGTTAAAAAGCGTGTTTATCAATTTTGGCTTGCAACTTAGCCTGCAAAAAGCCAATCACTTTCTGACGTATACCGTGCAAAAAGCTATCCATCTTGCTAGGGTTTGAAATGACTTCGGCTCTTACAAAAGATGGGCACAAAACGGCTGAATGAGCATTAGCACCACACAGGCCACAACCCAAACAGTCATTATCAACATAAGCAACCGGATCGGACTTCAAAGGGTTGGGATTCTCCTTCACGGTTAGAGAAGGACAGCCAGATAAACGAATACAGGCGTGATCGCCAGTGCAGGTTTCATCGTCCACAAAGAAACGTTCGCGAACGACGCGCTTACCATCTTTCATAGCAGCACGAACTTGCGGCTTAACTCGACGCTGCTTATTCAGCATACATTCGTTTTGCGCGATAATAATTTTAGGACCCTTGATCGGGGTCTCCATCGCCTCTTTAAAGGTAGCTTTTACGGTTTCCACATCATAGGTATCGACCACCCTCACCCATTTGGCGCCTACACCTTGTACCGCTTTTTTAATGGGGTTTTGGGTACTGCGGTGATCAACGTAAAACTTGGAGGAAAGGACATCCTGGCCACCGGTTGCCGCTGAGTAGTTATTATCAACGATCAAGAAAACATTATCGTTTTCATTAAATACCGCACTACCAATACTACTGGTTAAGCCATTGTGCCAAAAACCACCATCACCCATCACATTGATGGTGCGACGAACACCGTCAACATTAAAGGCCGAGCCAGCTGCACCACCAAGGCCATAACCCATAGTGGTATTACCCAAGTTAAAAGGCGGCAAGATAGAAAACAGGTGACAACCAATATCCGCACTGACGTGAAACTCACCTTTTTCAAACTGTAATTGCTTGATAGCTGAGAAAATTGGTCGTTCAGGGCAACCTACACAAAAACCTGCGGGCCTTGGCGGCACCAGTTCATCAAGATCGGTAAGTGGAATTAGATTATCCGCTTTCGCAATTGGCTGAGCGGTCGCCTTAGAGATTACGTCTTGCGCCGCAGCTTTAGGGTCAAAGCTCTGGACTATCGGGCTTACATTGGCGCTATCATCCGCAACACCCGCGTCGTTGGCAGGCATAACTTCAGCTTTCAGCATTTGAGGCGCTTCAGCCTGAATAAATTTCTCTACACCTTCTTTCAAAGGCTGGCCTTGATACTCGCCGTAAACCGGCAGCATACCTTTACCATGCAAGCGCGTTGCTACGTCGGCATTGCGAAGCATCTTATTGATAGCTTGCTCGATATAATCTGGCTGCCCTTCTTCAACCACCAAAACTGCATCTTTACCGCGACAAAATTCGATGATTTCATCATCGACATAAGGGTAAGTCACATTCATGCAGTAAAGTGGAATATCGCTATTACCAAAGGCATCCGCCAAACCTAAAATGTTTAGGGCGCGAATTAAGGTGTTATACAAACCACCTTGCAAAATGATGCCGAGTTTTTCATTGCCGCCATTACGTGGCTCAAAAAACTCATTGAGTTTATTGGCCTTAATAAAATCAATGGCCGCAGGTAAACGATCTTCAACCTTCTCTTTTTCATGTAGGAAAACCGAAGGAGGCAATACAATTCGACTGGTATCGCGCACAGGGTTTTCCATCGCCTCTTTAACCGTTAGTGGGGGGCGAATATTGTCTTTAGCGGTAAAACTCCCGTGCACGTGACAAGCACGGATGCGCAACTCTAACATTACCGGAGTACTACTGGCTTCGGACAGCTGAAAACCCCACTCTACTGAATCCGTAATAGACGTCAGATTAGGCCTTGGGTCGAGCAACCACATTTGAGATTTCATCGCAAAAGCGTGAGAACGCTCCTGCATGATACTAGAGCCTTCACCGTAGTCTTCACCGACTACGATTAATGCCCCACCCTTTACTCCACCCGAAGCTAGATTAGCCAGGGCATCAGAAGCCACATTGGTGCCTACTGTCGATTTCCACGCGACCGCACCGCGCAGTGGGTAGTTAACGGAAGCCGCCAACATCGCCGCCGCCGTGGCTTCACTAGCGTTGGATTCAAAGTGCACATCGAGTTCTTCTAGAATCTCTTGAGCATCATTTAAAACATCCATGAGATGCGAAATTGGTGAGCCTTGGTAGCCACCTACATAGGCGACACCAGACTGTAGAAGCGCCTTGGTTACTCCAAGAATACCTTCAACATGGAGCTCTTCGCCCGCACCTTTTCTAAGAATTTGAACTTCTTTTTTAAACGACCGCTCGGCCATGGGAACTACCTTCAGCTAGGCACAGTAAAGGCCTCGCCTATCTATTCGAGAGGAAAATAGCCACCACTCACGCAGTGACTTAACTTATCAGGTTTAATGCGCGGCATTACTGCGAACTATCTTTTGTCCGCGGTTTCTGCACTATTGCGCGCAGTATGTTGCTATCACTTTATTGCTAGACAAGAGCCAAAACGCGCAATGGGCTGCCAGAACCATTTTCAATTTTTAATGGCGGCGCAATAATAATGGCGCCTTTTGGTGGCAGCTGATCAAGATTATTTAAGCTGGCCAAACCATATTTATTTGCACCATGCATCAAAGTATGCGCCGGGAACGGTGTTTCAAAACCACCTGCTGCTCCCGCATCAGTGCCTACGGTTTCAACACCCCAGCCCGTGATATTACGCTCTTCAATGAGATACTTAATCGCGGCCTCTGAAGGCCCAGGGGTGTGGGGGCCATTTTCATCGGCGTTTAGGAAATCAGCCCCTTCACGCTTTGACCAATCGGTGCGCATCAATACCCAAGAACCTGCTTCAATATCACCATGTTCAGCTTCCCAAGCCTTAATATGCTCAGGCTCAAGCAGGAAGTCATTGTTGTCCGCAGACTCTTTACTAAAATCCATCACGCATGCTGGGCCTACCAAGTTATTCACGTCTATGGTGTCGGTAGTGCCATCGCTGTACTCTTTACCACTGATCCAATGACCTGGGGCATCAAAGTGAGTGCCAGTGTGCTCACCACAGCTAATTTGATTCCAGTACCAGGCAGGGCCACCATCATCAAACTCAGAAATCACTTCACTTTTAAAGGCCGGCGAATTGGCAAAGGGCTCAGGAAGCTGGATAACCGGGGTATCAGGACCTAAAACCTGGGTTAGATCGACAACTTTTACCGCACCAGAGCTTAGCTGCTGGGCCAACTGCATCAGACTATTCGCAGACATAGGGAATCCTCTCGCTATTCTTATTTATTCGATTCAATGGATTAGCACCCAATGATGGGGCCAAGCCTCATTTTCCGTACTTGCAAAACCATACTTTGCCACACTATGGCCATGCTGCAAACGCAGCTAATGCCTTATGTTGAAATATATATTATGAGTAATTCTTTAACTTGTAAACAATTTTAACAAACACTATTCTTCAGCATTGAATTGGCGGTAACTCTAGACTCGATCATAAAAACCTAGAAATATGCTTGGTTTTTACGATCTGGGTCAAATACATGCCGTGTAAGGTTCTTTTACACTAGCATTCAGGGGTACAATGGCCAAATGGTGCAATGGTAGGCACCCGCAATTGAGACGATAAGAATCCATGGACACAGCACAACAAGACATCAACTATAACGACAGTCACAGTAAGAACGCCTTGCGCGCATGGTTACAGCTACTGAAATGCTCCAAGCGCATGGAGCAAATGACCAATAGTCATCTCGATAAGACCTTTAAAAGCTCACTCACCCGCTTTGATGTATTAGCGAACCTCGATGCTATGGATGGTGAAACCGTAAGCACCACCAAGCTCGCCAAAAGCCTACTGGCCTCAAAGGGCAATATCACACGCTTATTGGATCGCATGGAAGAGGATCAATTGATCATTCGCAAACCGAATCGCGAAGATCGTCGAATCAGCGATGTATTTTTAGCTGATAAAGGCCGCGAGGAATTTCAACGCATGGTAAACGACCACGAAAACTGGGTCGATCATGTCTTCAGCGTTCTCAGTAACGAAGAAGAAAAGATGCTGATTGAAACGGTAGGCAAGCTTCGTAAGCACTTAGAAAACACGGTTGTCTAATGCCCCAGGGATTTGCGCAGAACTACCTGGGCTTTTTATTGGCTAAAGCTAGCCATATCACCAGCAGTGAATTCCACTTACGGCTCAAGCAATATCAGATTCCCATAAGTAGTTGGCGCATTCTCGCCAGCTGCTGGGATGATAAACGCACCGTCAGTGAATTGGTGGAAATGGTTTTACTCAACCAACCTACGGTCAGTAAATCCCTAGATCGCTTAGCCAAAGATGGCCTTCTAGAGCGCAATAAAGATATTGAGAATCGGCGTCAGGTCTTTGTTTCACTTACCCCAAAGGGCAAAACCTTAATGGAGGAGCTGATTCCTTTGGCCAATACCCATGAACAACAAACCTTCTCTCACCTAAGCCAAGATGAGAAGCAGCAATTAACCGCCCTATTGCAAAAGACCATCACAGGCAAATAAAATCAGCTCTCGAGGTTTGTTATTACCCAACAAGGATCATACTCGTGCTAGAGCAGCTACTTGCACTCAGCGGATTAATTGCCACTGTTTGGATTTCACTCGGTGTGTATATCGCCGCAAAGTTTTACCCCAACTATAATCATCGCCAGCAATTCTGTAGTGAGTTAGGTGCTGCCGGAAGCCCTACCCAAACCCTATCGCCACTCATCAATAATTACCCACTAGGCATTATCTTTTGCGCCTTTGGTGGCTATTTGTTAGCACTGCCAGAAAACAATTGGGCTTTAACACTCAGCGGAGTGATGATTATTGTGCACGGCTTGGGCACCTGGGTCGCCGGCTTCTTCCCTATGGATAAAGACCCTTATACCGAAACGCCCAGCCATGCCTGCCAAATTCATTCTTGGGCAGGCTTTTTTATGCTGCTTTCTTTGTTTATCGCACCTCTACTGATTGCATTCGCACCAGAGACAACCTTCCTGCCAACTTGGTTTAGGGTGCTATCGATGTTGGCTGTGTTGCTAGCGGGCTACTTCCTTTATAAATTGGCCAAAGCCTTTAAAGAAAAAGGCGCTGCCGGTTTGTATCAGCGGCTATCGTATTGGGTGCAGCTTATTTGGCTTAGCCTACTATCAATTCAATTGGCAACCGCATAAGACAGCAGTGGTATTGAAGGGTAAGGTTACAAGCCATAAAAATTAGTGCTTTTCCTAAAGTGAATCTCGCACCCTCACTGCCCTGTCCGGAAAGTCTGTAAAAACGCCATCAACGCCTACAACACTATAGAAGTAGGCCAGATACTCTTCGAAGTTTTTAAACGGCGATGGGATCTGTCCTTTATCGGCCCTAAAGGTGTAGGGGTGAACCAGTAATCCTGCTTGCTGGGCTTCTTGCACCATATGATTGGGCTGACCTGTTTTTCTATCTACCAACATGGGAAACCAAGGGCCGATACCTTCGGCATATTTGGCAATTTCCTGCGCAGCACCAGGCTTCATCATCCAATCATAGTTATAGGGCTCTGGTTTTAGGCCCATGGCATTATTACGCAGGGTTTCACCCCACTCAGTCATTGCAATCAGCTGTACCAGTTTTAGATCCATCCCCAGCTTGGGCATAAGTTTTGCGTTGATTCGCTGCAGTTCGTCAGCGTCGAAGCACTGTAAAAATACCTTATCGCTTGCTTTGCTATAGCCAAACTTCTTTAGCTCTTTTAGCACAGCTAAACTAATATCCTTTCCCGCAGCTCGATGCAGGGCCGGCGCTTTGATTTCTGGGTATATACCGATGTTTTTACCGGTACTCTGATTAAGACCTTGAATAAGCTCCAACTCTTCCGCCAAAGTGGATACTTTAAAACTGGATTTCCAGATGGGGAATCGCTCGGGGTATTTTTGTTTGGGCATGCCGTCTTGGCGCTCGAAAATCTCGGTCATCTCTAGCTGTTTGATTTCTGCTAGAGTGAAATCGATTGCATAGTAGCGACCATCTTCTCTTGCACGTCCCGGGAATAACACTGCCACATTGGTGACACGATCTAAGTAAGGATCATGCAATACCAATAGCGCATTGTCCTTACTCATCACCACATCTTGTTCGATATAGTCAGCGCCCATGCCATACGCTAAGGCCTTTGCTGCAAGGCTATGCTCTGGCAAATAGCCACTCGCTCCACGGTGGGCAATCACCAGTGCTTTGCTGTTATTTGTGTGGGTTTGTTTCGGTGATGCCGTAACTTGACCCGCAAGTGACGCCGTCAGGAAGGTGCTAATAAGCAGCAATGAAGCTATAGGAGAACGCATATCAATATCCTGTGTTTTTATCGATTGTAGCTTAGCGCTTGGATATGAAGGCTATATTAAAAGCCAATTATTCTCTCATTTTTAAATATGGCAATTTGTAGATTTTAGCCCTTATGGTGGTTGCATAGAAACCGTGGAGCAGCATGACAAATTTCCCCGGGAGAGGTTTGGGCTTGGCCGGAGGCTGAGCGCCCGGATAGCGCGAATCCATGGTTTAAGCGTGTTCCAGACCAACTACCATAAGGGCTAAAGCGGCCTAACTGCACTTTAGTTATTTAGACAGCCGCATACTCTGGCGACCTTAGGGCTTCTCAGGGTCGCCAAAAGCAGCCTCCATACTAGCTCTCGTCCTCATCCGATTCGGACAAGCTCTGATAAGACCTGATAAGCTCTAAGGTCACCAGAACACGCTACATTGTGCTTATACTTAAAATGCTGAAATTAGACGATGGAGAAATTGGGGAAGATAAGGATAAAGCTATTAATAAGCTGAAAATAAAGTAAATGCTATTAACCTCAAAACTGGGTTTTAAGGTTAATAGCTAGATTCAGAAGCGTATTATTCAGCGTTATGGAAAACTCGCTGAACATCATCCAAGTCTTCTAGCATATCGATAAGCTTATCGAAATTTTCTTGGTCATCAGGCGCTACAGGGGTAGTGGTTTGTGGCACAAACTGAATTTCATCGACATCGAATTCAATTTCACCCATTGCTTCTAACAAGGCCTGCTTGGCTTTATGGGACTCGGTGTGTGGTGCAAATACCGTGACCTTGCCATCTTCCAGCTCAATATCGGTAACATCGACATCAGCCATCATCAGCGCTTCCAAAACAGCTTCTTCATCATCACCGGCGAAAACCAAAATCGCGGAATGATCAAACATATGACTTACGGTGCCCTGAGAACCAATCTTGGCCTTAGCCTTGTTGAAACAAGTACGTACATCACCGAAGGTACGGTTGGGGTTATCCGTAAGGCAATCAACTATTACCATGGTATTACTCGGACCAAAACCCTCATATCGAGCAGTAGAATAGTCTTCCCCACCACCACCTTTGGCTTTATCAATAGCCTTTTGAATCACATGACTTGGTACCTGGTCTTTCTTGGCGCGTTCGATCATCGAACGTAAGGCTAGGTTACCGTCAGGGTCAACACCGCCAGATTTCGCACAAACATAGATTTCACGGCCGTATTTACTGTAGACCTTGGCTTTCATGTTCGATGTTTTGGCCATCGACTCTTTTCGGTTTTGGAAGGCTCTGCCCATAGGAATCGTCCATCACTGCTTTAAAAAGGCGTGATTTTAGCAGCTCAGGCGGTAGCAAGAAAGTGAGACGATCGATACCATGGCGAATTGAGTGCTTGGGTATAAATCCAGCGGCCTGCAATCGGGGACTTGGCAACTTAAAAATGACAGATAAGAGGAAGCTAGGGGTAGACCTAGGCGGCAGCAAAATAGAAGCAGCTTTATTAGATATTGATGGAACAGTCATTGAGCGCATTCGCGTGGCCACCCCTCAGGGTGACTATCAAGCGACCTTGAACAGCATTGCTTCACTGCTAGAACAGCTGGACAAAAAACACTCAAGCGAATCACTACCTTTAGGGATAGGCACCCCTGGCTCGCCTTCCACTCGCGACAATTTAATGAAGAACTGCAACAGCACGTGTTTGAATGGCCAACCACTTAAAGACGATCTTGAGAAACGACTGAAGCGAGCTGTCCGTTTGGCCAATGATGCCGATTGTTTTACCTTAGCAGAAGCTCATAGCGGTGCGGCAAAAGGAGCTAACTCCGTATTTGGCGTCATCTTGGGCACCGGCGTAGGTGGCGGCATTGTAATCAATCAGAAGCTCTTACAAGGGCCCAGTCATATCGCCGGTGAATGGGGCCACAACCCACTGGCCCTTCACGCTTTAGTTGATAGCGAAGACTTCAAGCTCGCTCAGTTAGGCGATTACCTAAGCCAACGCCCTTGTTATTGCGGCCGCCACAACTGTGTAGAAACCTGGTTAAGCGGCCCCGCCCTAAGCCAAAGCGACTGGGACCTGAACAAACTGGCATCTATTAGAAGCGCTGCGAGTATCGCCCAAGCAGCCGCCGAAGGAGAAGCCGAGGCCCGGCAAACACTGAAGCACTATGTAGAAATGTTGGCCCTCGCCTTAGCGAACGTCATCAATATTATTGATCCAGAAGTTATCGTACTTGGTGGCGGGCTTTCAAATATTGATCAGCTGTATGAAGATTTACCTGGCGCTTTGGAGCGATATGTTTTTAGCGATGAAATACTGTGCCGTATTGTTGCGGCAAGGCAAGGTGACTCTGCGGGGGTGATTGGCGCTGCTCATTTATGGTAAAAACTTAAGACGGGATAGAACTTAGATAGGGTAACAGCTTAAGAAATTCCAAGAAGTATACGGCGCCAAGCATCAAGACTATCGAGCCGGCGAATGTTTAAACTCCAAACGGTTGCCGCTGGGCTCGCGAATCATCATATGTTTTGCTGGGCCACCATAGGATAGCTCTGGGGCAAACTCGATAACGACACCAGGGTGCTCCTTCAACTTTTCATACAGCTTATCGAGTGCCTCAAAGCTTTTTACCTTAATCGCCAAATGGTGTAACCCGACGTTTTGCTTGCGGCTAAAGTCTACGATTTTAGTTTTATCTTTAACCTGCCAAAGCGTTAAAAACATATTGCCATCGCTTACAAAACTTGCTGGATACTCTTTATCTTCGTAAGTTAAGCGCCAGCCCAAGGTGTCCACAAAGAAGCTCGTAGAGGCTTGCAGATCTTTAACGGTTAAGCCTATATGGTCAAATCCCTTGGTATAAGGTGTTTGTCCGTAGCTGCTCGTTAATGGGCTTAAAGCCAACAAACACAGCACAAATGCATTTAGAAATTTACGTTTAAGCATTATTTTTACCTACTCATCTAGCGTTTTTGACATTTTTAATAATTTTGAATCGTTTAGCGATCAGCTTAAAAACTACATTCCTACAGGCTCTATTCGAGAGCGAATTAAATTCGCCAGGTACCCCATAAGGCAAATACTCAAAGCACCCAATAAGACCGGAGACAAAATAAACTCCCAGCCTTGGGCTGTCATGATTGCCAAGATAGGATTAGCACCCGCTGGCGGATGAGTTGTACCACTAAGCAGCATTGCCGAAATACCTAAGCCAGTTGCCAAGCCCATTGACCAAGGGCTAGCCCCTAAAGAGTAAAACACGGCGACTCCAATACTAGCTGTAATGACATGGCCGAAAATCACATTTTTAGCCTGTGCCAAAGGGCTATTTGGCAAACCGAATACCAATACCGCGGTCGCTCCAAATGGCGCCATTAGCATGCCGTACTGTGGAAACAGTTCATTGGAAAAAGCCAATATAGAAATGGCTACCGCCGCACATAGGCCTGAAAACACACTCAACATATAATTTAAACTAAACACTTTACCTGAAAATCCATTTGGCATTACCATAGAGGTATACCGATCTGTTTACCATGGTAGACAGATCGGTATACCCCGTCAATATGCCTTACAAAAACATACGTTCGAAAATGTCAGATAAAAAACAAGAATTACTAGAGTGCGCACTCAAGCTGTTTTACCAAAAAGGGGTAAACAGCGTAGGTATTAATGAGATCCTACAAGTTTCGGGGATTTCCAAGAAAACTCTCTATAAGCACTTTGATAGCAAAGAGAGCTTGATCTTAGAGGCTTTAAAGTTACGCAGTGAAGAATATTTACAATGGATTGACGCCATAACCCCTACTGGCGCGAGTGAACAAGAAGTTGTTGAAGCGTTATTTTCGGGTCTTGATCTTTGGTTTTCAGGAAACAACGAAGCGCTAGGTGATTTTAAGGGTTGCTTCTTTATTAATGTCGCCTATGAATACAAAGGAAATAGCGGAGAGATCACCGAATACTGCAAGGCACATCAGTTCAAATTCCGGGACTTAATCAACAGCAAGCTGGCAAACGAATCGACCGAACTGCTCGACTCAATCTGTTTATTGGTGGACGGCGCCATTAATCGTGCTTATGTTTGTGATGATAAAGCATCCGCAAAACACAGCCTCGATATTATCAAGCGCCTTTACATCCACTAACTTCGACAGCAACACTTACTCTACTATCTGTTCAAGGTTCAGATTTAAGAGCTTGGTAAAAATCAATAATGATGGACTTAAGCTCTGGATGTAGAATTGCTGCCCTTTGGCTATCATGATCCGCTCCTTCTATAACTTTAATAGGCTGCGAATTTCTTGGTAGCTCTAGCATGGCTTTTTGGGAGCGATAAAAATCATCCAGCTCTTCACTTCCAAAAACAAACTGTAGCGGTACCTTTATAGCTGAAATTTGTTTTTTGGTCACTGCATCAAAAGCCCAGCCCTTGGCCACAGCGGCTAAGGCCAGCTCTCCGTGCTCGAGCATATCTTCGGCAACATGCTCTTGGAACTTTGTTTCTTGCTTACTGTTTCCGGGAAAGAAACCAGACACTAGAACAGCTGACTCAACCCTTTCAGGATGAGAGACCAGTAATCTAGCTATCATGTAAGAACCCATAGAAAAGCCGATCATATGACTGGATTCAATCTTAAGGTGATCTAATAATCGAACTATATCCAGGCCAACGTTGGGGCCGTATTCATCAACTGAAGTCGGCTTATCGCTTTGACCGTGCCCCCTCAAGTCAATAGTGATGACTCTATAGTTCGTATTAAGATGGCTATAGAAGTCTGCGTTCAGCCACATGCTCGAATCCATAGCAAAGCCATGAACCAGTACGACATTCGGCCCATGCGCCTGATTATCGCTAAAATAAATACGGTGGCCGGCTGACAAAAAATAATCGGCCATGGCTATTTGGCTTACAAATAGCCATAAAGAAAGAACACTAAGGCTAAAAGAAAAGTGGCGCATAGACACCTCCTACCCAATCAGTTTATTAGCTATTCAAAAGTAGATATTACTTTGCCCTCTTGGCAACACCGTGAAAATGGGTAGCCCCACTGGGCATAGTTGGGTCCATATTAAAATCAAGATCTATGATTTCCCAACCTTGCGCACCTAGCTCGTTTAAATAGGCCTCTGCTTGCTCAATAGTCCGCCCACTCAAAAATCCGCCTTTTTCAGCCTTATTTGAATCGATAATCTTGTATTCCCACATGGCACCCTCCAGATTCGTTTGTTTTCCATTTACTTCAAGTAGCTACTTAAAACAGAGCTACCAACAGATATAAGGCAGATTCTATTAGCCATCAGGGGAATAGGCTACTCAATATCAACTACTCTTTTAAAGTTTAAACTTAAATATTAAGAGTGTAGGGCTTAGAACTTTTTGGGGGCAAAACCCGTAACTTCACTCAGCTTCATTTCCTTACCTAGGGCGGTCATCGGGTGAACCACGACTAAACCCCGTACAGTTTTTTTCAACTTCCCCATATCAGCCTGCTCCGCCTTACTAAGCACTCGATTAAAAGCCATCGCTTTGATTTTTTCAGCCTTCGAGGAGTTGTGACGAGCCTGCTGGCCGCTTATTTCGGCCTTTTGCTTCGTTAACTGATCGAGCTCCCACTTAATGTTCACCATTACCGCTTGATTATGCTCAAGCTTAGCTTTCTCTAATCGACGGCGTAATTTATCCAATTTGTTGTTAATGGTTTGTAATTCTTGCTTTCTATTCAATGATCACTGCCTCAATAATGTAGCTTGCAAAATCCACTTTAGATTCCAAAATCTCTAGCCGTAAAAGCTGATGTTTTACTTGCTCTCTAGGCGCTCTTTCTCCGCCAAGAACTCATCGTAAGTACCTTGAAAATCTTCCAGCTTATTATTCTTTATCTCCACGATACGATTCGCCAAGGAAGAAACAAACTCTCTATCGTGACTAACGAAGATCAAGGTGCCGGCATAATGCTCTAAAGCCAGGTTGAGCGCCTCAATCGATTCCATATCAAGGTGGTTGGTAGGCTCATCCATTAACAAAACATTCGCATCCGTCATCATCAGCTTACCAAAGAGCAAGCGATTTTTCTCTCCGCCTGAACATACCTTTACTTTCTTTTTAAAATCATCCGCTGAAAACAGCATTCGCCCCAGTGTAGCACGTACTATTTGATCACCATGACTCGGCTTGCGCCACTGACTCATCCAATCAAAAAGATTGAGTTCACTGTCGAACTCAGCACTCGCATCCTGGGGACAGTAACCTAAACTGGCATTTTCGGCCCACTGAACTTTTCCTTCACTAGCTTCTAGTTCATTCATTAAACATCGCAAGAAGCTTGTTTTGCCGGCGCCGTTTTCACCAATTACTGCAAGGCGCGTTCCGGCTTCTAAAATCATATTTCCGCCACTGTATAGCATCTCACCGTCAAAGCCATGACCAAATCCCTCTAAGGTTAATGCCTGACGGTGGAGCTTTTTCTCCTGCTGAAAGCGAATGTAAGGACTAACTCGGCTCGATGGCTTGATATCTTCCAGCTTGATTTTATCGATTTGCTTGGCACGAGAGGTGGCCTGTTTAGCCTTTGATGCATTCGCTGAAAAGCGGCTGACAAATTGTTGCAGCTCTGCAATTTGCGCCGATTTCTTAGCATTTTCAGACTGCAGCCGTTCCTGCACGGCTATTGAAGCTGTCATAAAATCATCGTAATTACCGGGATACACACGCAGTTCACCATAGTCAATATCAGCCATATGCGTGCAAACAGCATTAAGAAAGTGCCGATCGTGGGAAATAATAATCATGGTACTTTTGCGTTCATTGAGCACGGTTTCAAGCCAACGGATGGTATCCATATCCAAGTTGTTGGTCGGCTCATCCAGCAATAAAATATCCGGATCGGAAAACAAGGCCTGCGCCAGCAACACACGGAGTTTCCAGCCAGGGGCTACCTCACTCATTGGGCCATAATGCAGATCTTGGCTAATACCCGCACCAACCAAAATTTCTTCGGCACGACTTTCAGCACTATAGCCATCCATTTCAGCAAACTGAGTCTCTAGATCGGCAACCTTCATGCCCTCTTCTTCAGACATTTCCGCTAGGCCGTAGATTCTGTCACGCTCTTGCTTGATAGCCCAAAGCTCAGCATGCCCCATTATCACCGTATCCACCACACTGTATTCTTCAAAGGCAAATTGGTCTTGACTAAGCTTACCTACCCGCTCATTTGGGGTAATGCTCACAGTGCCTGAGCTCGGCGCTAGGCTGCCGTCGAGGATCTTCATGAAAGTCGACTTTCCGCAGCCATTAGCGCCGATTAGGCCATAGCGATTGCCATTGCCAAACTTAACGGAGATATTTTCAAATAAGGGCTTAGCGCCAAACTGCATGGTGATATTTGCGGTGGAGATCAAGGGGGTATTCCTAAACAATAATGAACAAAGCGCAGCTTAAGTCGTAAATTGTACTAATAGTCGACAACTAAGGAGTGACAACTAACGGTCAAAAAAAGTACCTACGATCCAATTCAGCCCATGCTGCAAAGGTTATCAAGGGGCCAATCTGGGGCGCGACCATAGCAGAATGAACGCCAGGATACGATGTTTTTTTGAACAGCCTTACCCTTGAGACCTCACGGCAAGACAGGCCGAAGGACAAACTCGCTATTTTGTAAGCTAAGTCTGTTAAGCTATACCCAGCGAACGGCATCCGTACCATCACTGCATTGGCGAGAATTCGATGAAAAAGCTGAAAGACGAAAAGGAACTCATTAGAAAAGCCTTAGAGATAGGCCAAGCCTATGTCGAGAAACGCGGTGCCGCCAAATTTGAACCCGGTGACTCCGTCAACGACCGTCTGTTATATATTTATCGTTTATTGGTGCATGACCGTTTGTTACAGCCTTTGCCTGAAGAGCAGGTTTCTCAAAAGTCCATCCGCCATCGTTTAGCGATCTGGGCATCGAAACAACAGACAAGCTCTTAAATCAAAAGAGAAAACCTAAGCCTACTCAGGGGATAGAACACTAATGAAACACCCCATTGTGGGCTATCACCTGGATGAAGAGAATCACTGGGTCGCGCGATTGGCTTGCGGGCACTTTCAACATGTCCGCCATGATCCGCCGTGGACAAATCGCCCCTGGGTGACAAGTCCTGATGGCCGCCAGGCTAAGTTAGGATTAATGCTGGATTGCAAAAAATGCGATCGCTCTGAGGCTCTCGATTTCGAAGTCAGAGCTGAAACTTAAAAAGGCTGTTTAATCGATTAAGTTGTCTGCATCACCGGTAAGGATATAGCAACAAAACATGTTATCCAGATAATTGCTGCCAGGACGAAGTTAAAAATCGAATAGTTAAACATTTTGCCCCCCAAAGCGTTGGGGACAAACCAAGCAGCAATAAAAAGCAGCGAGAAGATGGCTAAGCCCAATAAAACTGGCCCAAGTTCAATGACGATCAGGGTTAAACTAGGGAGATCTGAGCCAAAGTACTCAAACGTTTCTTTAAAGTTAGGTAGGGCGATGTATTGACTGATGTATATGGCAAAAGCCAATACGGAAAATAGTGTCGTCGCTAGCAGTCTAATATAGAGCTTTTTAGGCTCAGATTCCTGGGGTGAATTTAAGTCCTTTGCGCTGTTGGCTTCCATATTGCTTAAGCACCTTATACCTTGCAGATCGATAGAGAATCACTTCGGTCTTTTCTTAAGAATCATCTAAACGAACGATCAAAAAAGACCAAAGCGACAAGCTATCAGCATTATGCTTCTCGAAAATGACTCGAGCAAGTCACAGCAAGGAATCTAAACTATTGGCTTAATCTTGTGCTTAGCCCCCATACGTAGAAAGCCAAGCACTTAACGCCAATACAGCAACGCTTAGCTCATCATTGCGGGCATTTTTGCGCTTAGTTGCGACTTTAACTCCACCGCAGCCCCCGTTAGAGCAAAGCCACGCAGAGCTCCGCTGTCATCCACAAATTCTGCTTTGATATTGATACCTTCACCCATTATCTTCCACTGCCCAGCGAGGTCACGAGGCGGAGGACATACCACGGTTGGGCAAGCTGGCGTTTTAATGGTCACCGGCATCACGCCATAACTAACTGACTGCTCAGGCTCACCGGCTAAATTATTGGCCAGCACCTTGGCACATTGATTGAGTGGTTCAATATAGTAAAGCAGATGGCCATCAACTTGAGCACAATCACCCAAGGCATAAACATCGGGCGCCGACGTTTGTAGTTGGCGACCCACCAAAATTCCACGCTCGGTTGCCAAAGCAGCTTGCTCGGCCAACTGCACATTGGCTCGCACGCCTATTGCAGAAAGTACAATATCGCAGTGAACTTGAGTTCCATTGCTCAGTGTTGCCGTTAAACCTTCGCTATTGCGATCGATTTTCTCCACCACCGTATTGAAGTGGTGTGTCACGCCAAGTTTCGCTAAACCTTGCTGTACCGCATAAGAAGCCTCAATGGGCAGTAACGTGCCCAATACCCTATCCATCGCCTCCACCGCTTCGATATGGTAGCCGCTTGCGGCTAGATCATTGGCGTATTCAGAACCAATGAGTCCACCACCAATAATCAATACCCTCGCCTGTTGGCCAAGCCCTGCTAAAGCGGTTCTAAAACGCTGGTAGTCTAATAAGTCGTTTACCTGATACACCCTATCGAGCGCATTGCCCTGCAAAGGCGCCTGTATGCATTGAGCACCCAAGGCAAGTATCAACTTACCGTAAGGGAGCTTCAGACCACTCAAGGATAATGTTTTTGACTGAGTATCAATGGCTTCAACATGACTGAAAATACGAATATCAGCACAAAGTTCCGCGGCCATTTGTTCGGCCGTTTTACTTTGTAGATCTTGTGCTGTTTTAGCTTTGCTAAAGCCTGTCGACAACAAGGGCTTGGAATAATAAGCACCGTCATCACGACTGATCATGATCAAAGGTGTACGTTGATCTTTTTGGCGCCATTCACGCACCAACTGATAGGCCGCCAAACCCGTACCAATTACAACTAATGGCTCGCGGCTGTAATCGATCTCGTAATCGCTGGGTACAGCTATGGCCGATACTTCTTGCTGAGCGGCAGCCGATACCAGCTGCATTTCGAAATCATCTTTACCGACACCACACTCAGGGCAAACCCAATCATCTGGAATATCTTCCCAGCGAGTTCCTGGAGCAATACCATCTTGGGGCCAACCTTTCGCCTCGTCGTAAACCCAACCACAGACAATACATTCCCAAATACGGAAGCCATCGGATGATTTTGAGCTACTTTCATTGGAGTCGCTTTCATCAGAGCCAACATCAGTATTGCCTGAGCTTTTATTTGAACTGCCTGCCTCAACCAATGCCCCAAAGGCTGCACCTTGAATCACGCTCACCGAGCCTGCAGCACTGATATTTGCAGAAACCGTTTGATGCGGATCACTCATTCCAGCAAATTGATTGTGGGCCTGTCCTAAAGAGTCGCTGTCGGTAGGATAAAAGCCACTCTTCGGCGCGCCACAATCTGGGCAAGCCCAAGCCTCCGCTAGATCCTCAAAAATCGTGCCCGCGGCGATACCATCAGCCAAGCAACCTTGTGCTGCAAGGTACACCCATCCACATTCATAACATTGATGACAATCACTCATGCCATACCTCTTTCTTTCGAATGGTCATCCAATCAGCAACTCTTCAGAGATTGGATTAACGCCAAGTAAAATCAGCGACACCCCAAATGTTTACTTTTCTCAGCTACAGGCAGTTATTGCCGCCTAGTAGTATCTCCACATACTGCGATGATTTCAGCAACAACAGTCGCTGAGATCGCCGGATACTTAAACGTAGGTTTGGATTGAGCCATGGGGTGCATCACAATTAATCAGATCAACACGTTTGCGCTGTATATGGTAACGACCATCAATTAAGCGCAGATGATACTGGCAGGTTCCAGCGTACAATTGCTGCTGATCGCGATAGTACATGACACACTGAAAATTACAGCTTACTTGGCAATCGCCATTCGTCTCGTCGAAGCTGGCAATCTGTACATTACCCAAAACATGAGAGCTTCGAATAGTAAAATCTTTTGAATGCGAGCGAGGATTATCGTGATGACGTAAACGAATTTCCATCAAATCGCGATCATCATAAAAAATAGAAATATGATTGATCGGATCTTCTTGATCAGGGGTAACGGGCATCCAATAGTCACCGGTATCGGTAAACAGATCAATCCACTGACGAATCTCCATTCGATCTAACAGACCTGTTTCGTGATACAAAAACTCTTCGATCTTTTTTAGCCCAGGGCGTTGATATTGACTCATTGTTATTCCCCTTAAGCTTTAATTTTCACGGCTTCAGTATTGGTCATTAACTGCAACCAGTACTTATATTGATTACGGAACGGTAGCTCGCTGGAACCGGTCGCTTCGATTGAACCATCTTCTTGGGGTTGATCATGATCTTTTTGACGCTCCATGCTTACCCAGTCATGCCCATGGCTGTGCAAGCCAGCTTGTACACGCTCATAAACCTCAAGATCGTCAGCACCAACAATGGAAGAAGGAGAATTTATCAAGCGTGAATACAATAATGTACGCTGCAACATTTCATCAGGAGCACCCTTAAGGCGGAAAGTATAGGTCTCGATATCCGTACAATTTACAGAAATTGGACGCACCACGCGAATAGCCTGAATCGCACCTTTAATGGTAAGCGAGGGGTAATACACCGTGTTATGGCGGGCACAAGAAAATATTTCTTTGGTTTTTTCTTTACCATAAGCTGTTTCCATCGCATCTACATAGTCAGGCACAGGCGGGTAGGCACTGTGAATACTTACCTTATTTCCGGAGTAGCTATGACCATTCTTGAAGACAACATGAGACATATCTTCAAAAAAGTCATAGGAGCTACCAAATGGGCCAAGAATATGAACCGTCTCAGGAACTTCACTCCCCTCAGGCAAATCTTGGGCATAGCCCTGACAGGCTTCGATCGCCGATTGGTGAGTGGCCATTGGATGCATATTGTCGTTGAGATTTTCGACAAAGCTCTTCCAGTTGCAATCATGACGATAGCGCAATACGCCGCCGGCTATTTCCAATTCACCCTCAGGTGAGCGCTCCACCATATTGTCGATTGAGGTCAGAGAATCACCAAAGTACTCGTGTAAGCCTTCGGCATTGGCATCGAGGTTTACAAACACAAAGCCATGATAAATATTAACCTGGGCCGCAGGGCGTAGATTATATTCCGGATCGTCCGGAGCGAAGCCACTGGTTTCTAGTGTCTTGGTCGGCGGAGTAGCTAATAACTTGCCTTCGGTATCAAAAGTCCAGGCATGGTAAGGGCAGCGAAATGCTTTCGCGCAGCCTTTTCCATCACCGACTAATTTAGCGCCTTTATGTGTACAGCGATTGTAAAATACCGAAATATTGTCGTTCTTGCGATTTCGCACCATTAACATGGACTGGGAGCCAATATTAAAGGTTTTATAATCGCCACCATTAGGAACCTCACTGGCATGGCCGGCAAAGATCCAAGTACGGCCCCAGACTCGCTCCATTTCTAGGTCAAAGATTTCCTCGTCGGTGTACACCTTGCGATGCACTCTAGCTGGCTCTACTAATTTTTCAATATCTTCTACGGAATAGCTCATGGGGCAACTCCCTATCTCGCTTCACATTAATTTCATTATTTTTTTGGTTTGCTAAGTACAGTTATAAGCAAAGTGCAGTTATAAGCAAAGTGCTTTTACAGACTAAGCGAACCCAAACTTGAACCGCCACAAACAAAGAGAGTTTGTCCGGTGACAAAGCTGTTCTTTTCATCGGCAAAAAAGCTCACTGCTCTAGAAACATCACCAGGTAAACCTGTTCTTTGTACCGGAATACTGGCCGCTAGCTTTTGCATTTTTTCGCTGTTCTCTGGAATCACTTCATGGAACATTTCAGTAGCCGCAATAGGACCCGGTGCCACAGTATTTACCGTAATGCCGTACTGACCCAGCTCCAGAGCCCAGGTACGCGCCATTCCCATCATTCCTGATTTCGTCGCAGAATAGACACTGCGCGTTTGCAGACCTAGCGCCGCACGAGAGGTAATTAAAATGATGCGACCAAAGCTCGCTTCTTTCATAGCCGGAAGCACAGCCTGGGTGAGGATAATGGTGGCTGCTAGATGTATATTGCTAACGTAATCGAGTTCATCAAGGGCGACATCTTCAATAAGATTGGCTTTGATAACACCAGCATTGTGAACGAAACGTGTGACATTAAACTTTTCCGCCACTTGCTCTGCTACCGCTTTGGTGGCTTCCCTGTCGGTTAGGTCTACAGCAATATTATGTAGTCGCTCTTGCCAAGCTGGGTTCTCAAGCTCAAGTGGGCGGCGAGCCAAATTGATGACCTGCATACCCTGCTCTAAAAAATCAACGCAGATGCTGGCACCAATGCCAGTGCTGCCACCGGTTACCAAAACACATTCTGTTTTACTCATAAATCACCACGGATGTATTCTTTTTTCATTTTAAAGGCTGCGCAACAAATACTGGTGCCTCAGCCTCATCCAATTGCAAACTCAGTGTTACCCTATCGCCGCTATTCGCTTTACTTTCTATTTCCAAAGCTTCTACTTCCAAACCGCTATCTTCCAAACCCGCATGTGAAGAGCTATGGGCATAAACGACGGGGCCCGCATCTAATTTAACGGATAATAAAACCCAAGGTAGTTGTTCCGCGTAAAAAGGCTCGAAGCTGTTATGTAGATCCACACGGGCAAGCACCTGGCCTTCAGCCGGACAGGCTTCCCAGCTAAGCTCGCCACTCAAGCAATGGCCACAAACTTCTCTAGGCGGATATACAAACTGTTGGCAACTTAAGCACTGCTGCAAACGCAGTTCGCCTTGCTCGGCGAAGGGTTTCAACTGGGCTCCCAAGTTGGTTCGTTTTGCAGGCGGCATTTGCTTAGAATCAGCCATGATCATTGACCTCCCACTGTATCAGATGTTGTAGACGCTAAAATGGCTGCTGAAGAACAAAGGCCTCGATCATAATTAATCATGCCATAGCCGCTGACCATGGCATGACGAGCATCTTGTACCTGATTCTTTTCGGCCTGCCCTAACAATTGGCGAATACTCTCTACCAATCCTAAGAAGCCTGCAGCCGAGCCCGCCTGTCCAACGGACAGCTGACCACCTGAGGTATTGTGGGGCAAACAATTGTTGCCAGAGCTATAACCAAGATTATGACCGTCAAAAGTTAAGGCTGTCTCTCTCACAAAATGTTTAGCTTCACCTTTGGCGCAAAAACCAAGATCTTCCATTTGCATCATGGAAATCACCGGGTAGTCATCATAGGTTTGCAACATATCGATATCGTTGGGGCCGATGTTCGTCTGTTGGTAAAGCTCATTTGCATAGAGCGTCCAGCCCGCGCGATATTGAATCGGGTCATCTCGGTGAGCATGGTGCAATTCGTCTGCAGCAAGAATGGTGACATAGGGCAAGCCCAAAAACTTGGCTCGCTCAACACTCATCATCAAGAAGCCCTCACCCCCAGCACAAGGCATAACACAATCAAACATATGCACAGGGCCGGCAATTGGGCGAGCATTCAGATAGTCATCCATGCTCAAAGTTTTGTGCCCTAGTAAGGCCGTTGGGTAATGATTGGCGTTATAACGCTGCGCGATCGCAATACGACCGAAGTCTTCTCGAGTCGCTCCATATTGTTCCATATAGTGCTGAGTAATGAGCGCGAAAGCTGCATTAGGGCCGCCAGCACCATAAGGGTAGGAAGCATCGCGGGTAAAGGTAGAAAAGTCGGCGATTAAATCGGCGAAACTTCCCGCCTGATTGGTATCACCCCCGATACAGGCCACAATATCAGCGTCGCCCATCTGCACCGCTCGAGCAGCACGACGCATTGCAATAACGCCCGATGCGCCACCAAAAGGTAACTGTTCTAAATAGCGGGGACTGATATCGAAATGTTGGCACAAGCTAATAACCGAATCGGGCCCAAGCGAAAAACTGGAAATAGCCAAGCCATCGACATCGTCTTTATGAATGCCTGCCTGTTGAATCATTTCGCCTAGGCTTCGGCCAATAAAATAAGCCGCACCCTTTTCACTTTGTTTGGCGTAGCCCACACTCACCGGGCAAACCAAAGCTATGCCTTGATAACTGCTGGGCTGACTTTTAGCTTGCTGAAAATTCTGAAAGGTACTGCTCATCGCTTGCTACCTTTTTTCAGGTGACAAAGATCGAAGCAACTTTTTTCTTGCAAAATCTTAGCACCCAGCTTTTTAATTTCACCGCGCTGAGGCTTGTTAGAGGCTGTCGTAGGAAGTTCAGCAACAAAGCTGATGTAGCCTGGAAGTTTGTAATACACCAATCGTTCACGAGCTCGCTCAACAATCTGCTCGGCAAGATCCTGATTCGCTTGCTCACCGGATTCGAGAATGATCAAAGCCATCACCTCATCACCACGAATTTCATCAGGTACGGCACATACGGCTAATTGATCAATTGCAGGGTCTTGGCTTAAAGCCGCTTCGACCTCAAGCGCTGAAATATTTTCACCACTGCGACGGATGACATTTTTGCGACGATCAACAAAGTGAAAGCTGCCGTCTTCACCTTGGCGCACTACATCACCAGTATGCAGATAGCCGCCCTCCCAAGCCTCAGCGGTCGCTTCAGGATTCTTGTAATAGCCAGAAAAGAAGCCCTTGCGTGGGTTCTCGCCTTTAGCCCTTACCAACAATTCGCCTGGTTCACCATAGGCCACCTCTTGGCCTTGCTCATCAATCAGCTTAACTTCAATATCGTCTGGTAGCTTTCCAAAGCAACAAGTACCTACATGACGAGGCTCAGCGGCAGCAGTAATGCAGCCCCCCGACCCCGATTCACTCATCGCCCAGCTTTCAATCAGTGGGAAACCAAAACGATCTTCAAAAGTTTTATGGTGAGCAGGGTTTACACCAGCGCCAAAACCAAATTTCACCTTAATCTTAGATTCCCATTCAGCTTCATCAATATTGAGAAGAATAGCGGGCAGAACTCCCAAGTAATGCACAATACTCGCGCGGCTTTCGGCCACCGATTGCCACCAACTACGAGGGTGAAAGCGATCCAATTGAATCAAGCAGCCACCGCTCATCACCATTCCCATGGTCGAAACCGCCATGGCGTTCATATGTACGAGGGGCAAAGGAGTTAATAGGCGTTCTTTGCCAGGCTCTAGCTGAATGTAACCGCCCACTGTTTGGTACCAGAGGCCAAACTCTACAAAGTACTCATTACTTAAGATACAGCCCTTAGGCTTACCGGTACTACCCGAGGTATAGAGCAGAGCACATTCACTTTGGGCATCGCCCTGCTGCTGTCTCGCGCTACTTTTAGCTGGGATTAAACTGGCGATATCGTGGGCACTGCAAACTGCCAACTGCCCACTATTTAAAGTGGCCGCACCTTGAATCTGTTCGATGCGCTCTGGAACCGCAATGGCCAAGCAAGATTCACTATTTTCTAATAGGTAAGCAATTTCTTCATCTTGCATATCACCGTTGATCGGAACAACGGATACCCCAAGAGCGTTAAGCGCAAACCAATGAATAAAGAAATCTGGGCGATTCTCTAATAGCAGTGCCACCCGGTGACCCACACCATAACCCGCTTCAGCATAAGCCTCACGCCATGGGTTAATTTGGGCGTCCATCTCCCCATAGCTAAGGGTAATCTCATTATCACTGTAGCTTTTGGCGGCACTAGCCGGGATATGCAAAAACTCGCAGTCTGCATACTTCGCCACACTGGCTTGCCACTGCTGGTATACGCTTGTCATGTGCATTCCTGTTTATTCTTATCAGGTTCTTAATTGGGTACAGTCTTCTTAGTACTTGCCACTAAATAACGGCATTCGCTATGGCACGCGGCATCGAACAGCCCGCCATCATCGATATTATTCAACAGTACTTCTTAAAGCCGGACTTTGCTAATCAGCGCGCTTTTAGCAAACGCTCTACTAATTTGTATTGTTCTCATCACCCACTTACAGAGGGGCTTTTTGATAGCAAATACACCTTAACTCAACTAAATATGAAATGGAATATATTTATATGTAAATATTTATTATAAAAGCAATGCCGTTTATTCCGCTAAAGCGTAAATTGACCGCTAAAGAGAAGCCCTCCCCAAGTTATCGTTAATTCACTAAAACGTAACAGTCCCTCAAAAACAGTTAATGTTTCATTAAGCTATCGCTTTTATAGTCATCCTATCTTAAAGTCAGTCACTGATTAGCCTTTAACCCGATGATTTCACGGCATTAAACGATCGATATGCTTAGTCGCATTACTTCTCAATACTATATTGTGCCCGCTCTTGGTAGCCTCCTGTGGATAGCCCTAACCGTTGCCCCAGCGATGAGCCATGCCTATACCGAAAGCCAGCACTCAAACGAAAAGCCGCAGAATACCGAAGCTGAAAATACAAAAAAGGAAGCAGCAAAACAAAACGATGGGAATAAGAATCCAGCCCCAGAAACCGGTAAAACCATCTGGCTAGAGGAAAAGCTCAACCCCAGCACCCAATGGCTGGAAAAAGCCGTCAAACCTCTGACTCGCTGGATAGAAGGTCAAGTGCAATTAGACCCCAAAGGCTCTCAGCAGCAAAACACTCCTCGCCCTCACGGGCAAAGAAAGCCGCAGCCACAGACAAAAAACACACTCGCCCCTCAAAGCAACGGCTCACAGTTAAGTAAAGATCAAATACGAAAGCTGGTTAAGCAAAGATACGCAGGCGATGTATTGCACATCAAAGCCCTCTCGAATGCCCGCTATAGGGTCAAGCTAATTAGCCAACAAGGGGTCATACAAATTCTTTATCTCAGTGCCATTGATGGCCAAGAGCTTACACCTTAGGACTAATATGCAAATTTTAATTGTTGAAGATGATCAAGAGTTACAAGCTCAGCTATCAAGGCAGTTAACGAATAACGGCTTTCAGGTTCAGCTGGCCAATGACGGCGCCCAAGGCTTGTATTTCGCCACGGAATTTCCCATTGATCTGGCTATTATCGACCTAGGGCTTCCACGCATTGATGGTATGAGCTTAATTGAACGCCTACGCGAAGAAGAGTTGAGTTTCCCTATACTTATTCTCACGGCTCGCTCAAATTGGAAAACCAAAGTTCAAGGTTTAGATGCCGGCGCTGACGATTATTTAACCAAGCCATTTGAGCCCGAAGAGCTCACTGCACGCGTTAACGCACTACTGCGCCGCTCCACCGGTGTTAACCGCAAACGCTTAAGCAATGGCCCCTATCAACTCGATATCACTGGAAATGCTTTTTTCCTGGAAGAAGAAGAGCTAGAGCTGACTAGCTTCGAGTACCGACTCATGGAACACTTTATGCTCAACCCTGGTAAAGTCGCTAGTAAACCGCTGTTACTAGAACGCCTTTATGATGATCCGGTCGATGAAAACAATAGCAATGTACTAGAAGTCATCATCGCTCGCTTGCGTAAGAAGCTAGACCCAGACGGCAGCATTAAGCCTATCGAAACCTTACGTGGGCGGGGCTACCGCTTTAAGCAGCTGGCTGATTAGTATGTCAATTGCTGGGCGCTTATTCATCATTAGCTTCCTTATACTAGGCTTTATCGCCCTAGCGGTTGCCATTGGCTTAAGCAAAGCCCACAGTCTTAGCGTTGAAACACTGATTCGCGAACGCCTTAAACTCATCAATTACAGTCTGTTGAGCGAAGCCGATAATTACAATGGTGAAATCTACCTACCCGCCGAAGTCAATGATGAGCGCTTTAATGAGCAGGATTCTTTTTTGCTGGCACAGGTCTATGACGAGCAAGGCAATTTAGCATGGCGCAGCATTTCCACAGCGAACCACACTATTGAATTACCTCAACCAGAAGCCGGTCAATGGCTCTTCGGGCTGGCGGTGGATGAACAAGGGCAAAACTATTACAGCTTGAGTTACGGCACTAGCTGGCCAGATGAATTTGGCCACCACAGTCCCTTCGTTTTTAGTGTGCTTGAAAAAGCGGATGAGTATCAAAGCCGACAGCGCAATGTCTATTGGATCATTACCATTAGTACCGCCCTAGTTTTACTTACTCTACTCGCTTTGCAATGGCTCATTGTAAAACTAAGTCTGAAGCCGTTAGCCAAGTTAAGCGGCGATATTCAAGCTTTAAACAGCGGTAATAAAGACAAGCTGGAAAAGAATTACTCCAGGGACCTTAACCCAATGGCCCTAGATCTTAATTTGATGATTGATAATGAACGTCGGCAACGCCAGCGTTATCACGACCGTATGGCCGATCTATCCCATAGCTTAAAAACACCGCTATCCGTTTTACGGGGCTTAAGCCATGAGGCGGAAGAAGACCTGATTGAGAACAAACAACTCAGCCTGAGTATGAACAAGCAGCTTAGGCGTATGCGCGACATTGTCGACTATCAGCTGCAACGAGCGGTTACTGGTGACCAGCAAGCGAGTTTTGTGGCTGTACCTATAGAGCAGGAAGTGAACGCCGTACTTAAAGCGCTGCACAAGGTCTATTTTGATAAAGGAATAGAGAGCGCGTTAAAAGTAGAAGAAGGCTTATCGGTGTATGCCGACGAACAGGATATGGCCGAGGTATTTGGTAACCTTTGTGACAATGCCTTTAAATACGGCCACAGCAAAGTCGAGGTCAGTGCCTGGCAAGATAAGGGGGCTTGGTATTTTTCGGTAAGCGATGATGGACCAGGTATTCCCCCAACCGAGCAAGACAGTATTTTTGAGCGCGGCGTACGCTTAGATAGCCAAGCCGAAGGGCAAGGCTTTGGTTTAGCTTTGGTAAGGGAAATCTTGGCTTCTTATAAAGCTGTATTAACCATTGAGCATAACCAATGGGGGGGAGCAAAAATGCTATTAAAATTTCCTCGCAACATTCAATCTAGCGAGTAATTGGAGGGTTTCAAGTGGATAGAAGAGTTTGGCAAAGGATTATCAGTTTAGCCTGCCTTATCAGTATTAGCGCATGCACCAGTGTAACTATCCGCCCAAATGGCGGCGAAAAGTTACATACCGAGCCTAGTTATGTCGATAGCAAACCCTTTTACTTATTTGGTCTAATCGGTGAGCACACTGTAGATGTCAATGAAGTTTGCGATGGCGCTGAAATCGAACAGATGCAAACCGTGATCTCCAGCAATGATTACTTGCTCAATATTATTACTCTATTTATTTACTCACCAAGAACAGCGAAAGTATGGTGTCGTTATGAAGAAGCTTAAATCGATAGCGCTGCTGCTAACGGCAAGCACTTTAGTAAGCGCCTGTAGCCGCATTAACTTTGTGCAATATGAACAAGAAGGCAATACCCAGGAAGAAAGCCGCTGGCATCACACCACCATTAATGGATTGATCGAACTCAGCCCGCCATTGAATCTTTCTGAGGTGTGTCGGGGTAAAGCCTGGAATTATGTAAGCACAGAAACCAGCTTTAGTAACTGGGCGGTGAGTTTACTAAATCCGACTGTTCCTTATGTGGTCCTCTATTCGCCTAGAACAAACCGCGTGCAATGCTACCAAGTACCGTTGACGAGCTCCGATAATAAAGAAAATAGCCAAAGTACATCTTAAGCTACTGATAGATATCATTACAGAATATCTGAGCTAAAAAATTTAGGGCGCCTAGAGTGGGCGTCCATTTTTCCGCCATCTACCGCACTTCTAACCTTTCTCCATTTAGCGCTCTCATTCGCCTTATCTTCACTCTCTGCCCTCAAATAAAAACCTGATTAACAATGAGCACACCGCCTTCAACAAAACCAGCTATTTTCCACACCTAAAACTCGACGCAAGTTAGAAATTACCAGATCACTTTTTTGCTCGTTAATGTTTCATTCAGAAAAAATTAACTTTGGGTTTAGTTAAGTCACTTAAAGTACCCACATAAACAAACACATGACATTCAACCAGTGAGGACTGTATGAAAAACTTAGCTAAATTTGGAACCCTAGCCGCTTGTATATTGTTGGCCAGTAATCTAGAAGCAAAAGATGCTGTAGATCCGGGTCAGGCGGATAATACTTGGGTAGTGGGTCTTGGCGCTGGCGCTATTAACAACCCCTATGCCGGCGAAGATAACGAAGGCATTGTAATTCCACGCATTCGTTACAACGGTGAGCGCTTCTTCTTTAACGAGAAAGGCTTGGGCTTAAATCTATTTACCCGTAGCGAGTGGAGCGGCGGATTGATTGTGCGCGGTGACGGTTCGTTTTTGCATGATGCCAAGGAGTTTCGTGCAAACCCTAAACTAGCCGGATTGCGCGAACGAGACACTGCTGTTGAGGCTGGAATTTACATCAACCACACTACCGATATGGGACGCCTACGTTTTACGGCGTTAAATGATGTCAGCAACACTCACAAAGGGCAAACCGCAGAAATTGAGTACATATTTGATATGGAATACGGCGACTGGCATATCAACCCTTATGCAGGCATTAGTTGGATCAGCGATGATAAGGCCGACCATCACTTTGGCGTACGTGCTAATGAAGTAACAGCCAGTCGTGCACTCTACAAAGCCGATAGCAGCTTGAGTTTTAACACCGGAGTTAGTGGCCGCTATAGCTTTAATAAAAACTGGGATTTCACCTTTAATACCGGTTATAGTCGTCTCGGTAGCGGCATTACGGATAGCCCAATTATTGAAGATAAAAACATTTACTATGGAACTGTAGGTGTAAACTACAACTTCTAAGTCGTCATTTCGACAGCTATCGGTAAAGGGGCAATTTATATTGCCCCTTTGTTTATTTTTCCGCTTCATAGATAATCATCGGCCATAATAAATAAAAGTGGCCAACACTATGAACCGTCGCAATTTCATACTCAGCTCCACGACAGGTATTCTGAGCTTTCACCCTCTCCTTCATGGCGCTCAAGCCACATCTTTGGGTCAATGGTTAAGTCCAGCAGCGGCATTGCCGGTCAATATCCAAGAGATCTATCCAACCGTTCATAATGGTCGCTTTTATGTCGCTGGCGGCATCGCAACCAAGCTTGGCGTGCCCTATTTCAGTAAAGCTTGCTACAGCTTTAACCCCACATCGAATCAATGGCGAGAAGAAGCAGAACTGCCCCAGGCCATGCACCACGCCACCTTAGTGAGTAACGGAGAAAGATTGTTTCTCTTTGGGGGCTTCCATGGAGGCTACACCCATATTTGGCGCATGCAAGATAAAGTCTACGAACTAATTAAGGAAAAATGGATTGAAATTGACACCCTGCCAACACCACTCGCTGAGGGTGTTTTAACACATGCACCCGATGGAGCAATTCATTGGGTAACAGGCCAAACGCTTAGAGCCAAAGCCAATAATAAGCGCAGCGATCACCATGAAATTCACCAGCATTATCGCTGGTCACCCGAAGATATGCAGTGGCAGGAGCTAGCTCCAATTCCTACCGCTCGAAACAGTGCGACCGGAGCTTGGGTGGGTGAACAATTAATCGTCACCGGGGGCCGAACCGCCAAGGGAAATTTAGCCAATACTGAGATATTTGATCTAGCCAGCGGCAAATGGCGCGATGCTATGCCGCTACCCTTGCCTCAGGCGGGCAGCGCCTGCGTAGCTGTCGATGACGGCATTATTGTTTTTGGTGGTGAGATTTTTATTCCGCAAGCGAAGGTTTTTAAAGAAGTTTGGCGTTATTCATTAAGTCAAGATAGCTGGACCGCCCTTCCTGATATGCCGACGCCAAGGCATGGGCTTGGCGCTGGACGATTTGAAAACGATATTTATGTTATTGGTGGTGCTATTGGTCCAAGTGGAGACGGAACCAGCAATCTCAATGAAGTATTTCGCTTATGAGTCTGACTTTTTATCGACCATATTTTCCAGTCGACGATCAAGCTTTTCTAACACTCTGAATAGATCTCGATATTCAGAAACGTCTAAAGCCTGAAGCAGCTCTGCCTCCCAATCCAGCGCCGTCGGCACAATAGAGTGGTAGAGCTGCTGCCCCTCTTCAGTTAAAGAAAGGTAGTAAACGCGATTATCTTGCTGATCCTTATTTTTTGCCAGCAAGCCCTTATCTTCTAGCTGTTTAACACCGCGAGAAACCTTAGATTTATCCATTAAGGTGATTTCGCCAATGAGTTTTGAGCTAAGGCCTGGCTGCTCCCCCAAACGCGCCAGAATCCGCCACTCAGGAATACTTAGGCCGAACTCTCGGTTGTACACCCAGGAGTAGGTATCACTCACTCGCTTAGCGATGTTCACCAGACGAAAAGGCAAAAACTGATTAAGAATCAAGCTTGGCTCTTTTTCTAACTGCGCTTCTTGCAACATGGCTTCTGGTAGCTTGTCTTTTTCCGACGAACTCATTTAACGGCCTTACCTCTATTGGTATTTGTACACGGTGTTTCCAACGACCTGGTACTTGTACGATGATCTAATTTTGCGATATCTATTCAAATTAAAGATTAGCAAGCATCCAGCTAACGACGCCAACAGCCAATTGGCATCGCTCCACCTTTGGCCATTCTATTGATGCTTGCCAACATCCCAATCAGTTTCTTGCAGGGCTCGTTCAGCCACCTGCTTTGGAAGAGTCTCTAATTCTGTCGACATAGTATCATTCCAACGATTCAAAAACCCGAACAAAGCAACCGAGGCCACAATTTCAACCACCTGCCCTTCGTCAAAATACTTGGCTAACTCAGCGAAATCTTCATCACTGGCCTCATTGGGTAATAGCGATGCTTTGTAAGCTAAACGCAAAGCAGCGCGTTCAGCGTCGCTGAAAAGCTCACTGCTTTCGAACTCCCAAACCGCTGCAATCTTTTTGTCCGATGCTTTATAAATGGAAGATAGGTTGGCCATATGGCTTTGGCAGTAGCGGCAGCCAGAAGCCTGGCTAGAAATCAACGAGACGAGCATCTTCAATTCTTCGCTTACCGTACCTTCGTACAGAACCGCCTGATTTAAAGCCCCGAAACGCTTAGCGATATTAGGGCGGCGAGCCATAGTTCTTATGCTATTTGGCATAAAGCCACGGGTGTTCTCATAATGTTGATAAAGAGCTTGCAGCTCATCATCCATTTCTTCTCGATCTAGAGGGCGCAAATGGGCCATAATTTATCTCCTAGAGGCGCTATCGCCTTAAAAGCACCAGCCAATGAATTTAGTGAAATCGGCTTGGCTTAAGTGATAGCGGAACTGTCGTTATTCTTAGATTAATCTCAAGTAAGAGTATATTTAGACTAACATCAATATTCCCTCTATCCAAGTAAGAATAAAAACCTTAAGAAAAGCCCAACTAAATGACTGAAATTAAAGAATTAAATACCTATTCCGGATCCTGTCACTGTGGTGCTGTAAAGTTCGAAGTCGATAGTACAGATGCTCCAGAAGTTGAAGATTGCAACTGTTCCATCTGCCACAAGAGCGGATTTTTACACCTTATAGTGCCAAAGCAGCGCTTTCGTTTGATCAGCGGGGAAGATCAGCTGAGTTGCTACACCTTTAACACAGCAGTCGCTAAGCACTATTTCTGCAAGCGCTGCGGCATAAAACCTTTTTACATTCCTAGGTCCAATCCGGACGGTGTGGATGTTAATATTCGCTGCCTAGGGCCTGTTAACACTAATTCGGCCATCACTGTTAGAGCTAAAATCGCCTTAGTCACGGCGCGAGGCGCGTAGTTTGGTCTTTCCAAATAAGCAACGAGCAACACTGAGTAAGGCGATTTTAGCCTAACCCTTCGGGCCGACTTATTTCATCGCTCGGCTGTGTTAGTGCTCGCTATAGTGGAATGACCACAATACGCTCACCCTGCCTTGCCGAATCGACGAAATAAGTTCGGCAGTGACGGCCAAATTAGTGTTAACAGGCCCTAGAATCGCCTCCTAGCAAAATGAAGATTGTGGCCTTTGATGGTCAAAACTGGGAAGCCAATGCCGCTAGCCTGAAACATAAAAGCCAAATTGAAGAAAGTTAATGAACGAAACAGAGAAGCCTACTCACAGCTTAATTTTTGAGCTAAGCCATGAAGATTTAAATTTTAAGCTATTGCGTTCCAACGATGGCCTGGAAACGCTACTCGTCAATGGCGAAGCCCTGCAAAGTGAACGCCGCCTGCAAAGCTATGGTGAATACCAGCTGGGCCACCCGGAGCTCGGCAAGCTCGTCGTGCGCTACCAGATTTTCTCAGATCAGAATATATGCCGTTTTATGCTACTGCATGAAGATGAGCTGTTGAACCAAGGCCAAGTGGATATTGAGGAAAGCTTGGTCGACGAAATTAATGGCCACGCTCCCCAAGAACGTCCAAGCGGCAACAGTAAAATTGGTTTAATCGGGCTGGCTTTTAAATTATTTAAAAGCGCCAAAACCATCAAAGTCGTTTTAGCGGGCACCGCTTTGGCTGGCTACAGCATTATTTTTAGCTGGCAATTCGCCCTGGCATTGATTCTAGTGCTGTGTTTTCATGAATATGGCCATGTCTGGGCCATGAAACGCAGCGGCTTAAAAACCAAAGGCTTCTACCTGATTCCATTTGTTGGCGGCATGGCCGTTGGCGATAGAGCCAGCAGTCATTGGCAACATGTTTTTATCTCCATGATGGGGCCCTGCTTTGGCCTACTAATGAGCGCAGCCAGCTACGTGGCCTATCTAGTCACCGGTAATCATTTTATTGGTTTATTGGCCTCTATCAGCGCCCTACTCAATATGTTTAATCTTTTACCTGTGTTGCCCTTAGATGGCGGGCAAGTTGTAAAATCGATGGTGTTTTCTGGCCGTTCATACTGGCCTTACTTGGGTTTAATGATTATCTCGGCCGCTCTATTTGCCTTGAGCCTGCAGCTAGGCCTGGCATTGCTTAGCTTTTTTATTGTAATTGGTGCCTTGGATTTGCTGTTCAGCTGGCGAGAGTTTAAACATCAAACGGTAGCTGCAATGGACCGCTATGGCATTCTATTTTCACTGGCTTGGTACCTACTTACCTTAGCGGCTTTTGTATTTATTATTTTGAGCATCGCCAGCGATGGTTTACCGGGTTCTGAAATTGCTACTGCCGTTTTAAACTCCTAAGTTTTTGCAAGCTCAGTGATAGCCCAGGTTTTAAAGGAAATTTAAGATGTTACATCGTGCATTAGCAGCCTATTTCGCCATATGCACATTGATCGCATCCTATACACTACTGCCCTTTATACTGCAGAACGGCGCTAGCTCATTAAGCTTTATACAAATAGCCTTGTACGCTGATATCCATATTTTTTGCGCCGCTGTTGCAGCTATCTTGATATGGAAAAATAAAAGCTGGGGCTTTGTTTTTGCACTTATTCCCCCAATATCACAAGTCTTTCGCCCAATCGGCGACTGGGCTTGGCTGGCGCTTCCACCACCGATTTCATTGGCTTGGCCGTTCGGTGATTTTTCGACTGGCCGAGGCTTTTTGATAGATTTCTTGGCCATAACCGTATTTCTTTTATGTCTTTATGGAGTTTTTACTAAGCGCAGCAAGACAAATATCGAATAGACCTAGCATTGTTTCTGATCTGGAATAGCGGCAGGAATCCTATAGATACTTACATCCGTAGAAGGCTATTGCTTTGAGTAAGAGTCTATAAACGTATTTCATTGCTATCAACCCACACTCCTCAATACCCCCTCACCTGCGGGATACCCCTCAACTGCAGCCACTGCTAGTCTGCGACCTCAAAAATTAAATCCTTTGTTCTCATAGGTCGTAAGAGATGATGATCAAAAGCTGGCTATTCGCTACCGTCCGTAAATTTAATCCCCTTATTATCAAAGTTCCATTTATCAAAGTTCCGTTTATCAAAGTTCCGTTTATCACAGTTTTACTACTGATCGCGCAATTCAGTAGTGCTGCTGCTCCTATTGATCCAGTATCAGGGTTTTCGTACAGTGATCAAGGAACTCATATCGAAATACTAGGCTGCCCGGTAGGGGTATGCCCAAGCAACGATGTGGTGATCCCTGCGCAAATCATCGGGAAGCCCGTAACTCATATTGGCGGCTTTGCAAACCAGGGCATTACCAGTGTTAGCATCCCGAACTCAGTGACCTATATTGGCTTCGACACCTTTAGAGGCAACCTACTCACTTCAGTCGTTATACCTGATAGCGTGATTTTTATCGAAAACTACGCCTTCCAAAACAATCAAATATCCAGTCTTACGCTCGGTAGCAACGTTCAATATATCCGAAATTACACTTTTGCCAACAACCAACTTACTCAAGTTAAGCTCCCAGCTAGCTTATTGATTCTGGATAATTACGCCTTTGAAAGTAATCTACTGCAAAGGGTTAATTTCCTTGGTGATCGCCCTTCAATTAACCAGCTCCCCTTCAACCTAAACCCTAGCTTGAGCGAGGTTACATACCCTGCAGGCAAAGCCAGCTGGGCTTCGAATGCCAGCATACCAGGCTTGAGTTTTAGCGCTTCAGCGCTTGCCGCCGGCCCAGCTGTTCAAGTTCCGACATTACCTTGGTACGCCTATGTGTTAACGCTAGCAGCACTTGCTGTAACTGGACGACAATACTTAGGCAATAAAAAGATCCGTTAAAAAAAGGTCACAAATAAAAAAGGCTCCTTGTAAGGAGCCTTCTAAAACACGCAATGTGTTGCGCTAAAATTTAACGGCTATGCTTAGTGACAAAGCTCTGCACCTTGGCAATATCATTATCCAATACATCGTAACGCTCTTCGCGCTCAAATAAATCGACCATATGATGTGGTAAAGCTGGGTGCATGCCAGCGATGGCTTTTTCAACCGCCTCCGGGAATTTAGCAGGGTGAGCGGTAGCCAAACACACCATAGGGATATCTTGTCTGCGACGCTCATTGCGAGCTGCAGCCAAGCCAATAGCGGTATGAGGATCAAGTAGATATTCGGTGCTATCGTAAACCTTCGCAATGGTTTCGATCATCCCCTCGTCATCAAGACGATAGCTGCTGAACAACTCAGCGGCTTTCGAAATAGCCACATCACTTAAGGTCATTGAACCAGACTTAAAGTTATCCATTAGTTGCTGGATAGCGGCACCATCGCGATCATACAAATCAAATAACAAGCGCTCAAAGTTACTGGAAACCATAATATCCATGCTTGGAGACAAGGTATGCTGTAGTTCTTTTTTACTGTGATCATTATTGGCCAAGCAGCGATGTAAAATATCGTTGCTATTGGTCGCTACAATAAGTTGATCCACTGGCAAGCCCATTTTACTGGCTAAGTAGCCGGCAAAAATATCACCAAAGTTTCCGGTTGGCACCGAGAAAGCGACTTCTTTGTTTGGCGCACCTAGAGCAAGACCGGCATAGAAATAGTAAACAATCTGCGCCATGATGCGGGCCCAGTTAATACTATTTACGGCAACAAGTTGACGCCCTTCGGGCAAGAAACTCTGATCCGCAAAGCTCGCCTTCACCATATTTTGGCAATCATCGAAATTGCCATGGAGGGCGACATTGTGAACGTTCCCTGACAACACGGTGGTCATCTGGCGACGCTGAACTTCGGATACGCGCTGATGCGGGTGCAAAATAAAGATATCAATATGCTCGCAACGACGGCAACCTTCGATAGCCGCCGAGCCGGTATCACCCGAGGTAGCCCCCATAACAACCACTTTTTGCTGGCGCTTATTCAGCACGTAATCCAGCAACTGCCCCAAAAACTGCAAGGCAAAATCTTTAAAGGCCAGTGTCGGGCCCTGGAATAACTCCAAAACCCATTCGTTATGGGCGGTTTGCACCATTGGTGCGATAGCTTCATGACGGAAGCTACTGTAGGCACGATTAATAATGCCCTTTAGATCTTCAGAGGGAATATCCCCAGCTACGAAAGGCTCAATGATTTTAAAGGCAAGCTCTTGATAACTAAGCCCCGCCCAACTGGCGATCTCTTCTTTACTAAACTGCGGTAGGGTTTCGGGGACATACAAACCACCATCACTGGCCAAGCCAGTCAAGATAGCCTCTTCGAAGCTGAGCGCAGGCGCTTGCCCACGCGTACTGATGTATTTCACGGGATAGTTCCTATCGTGAGGGTAAGCGCCTGGGCCTTACCCCTATTGCTATTGTTAGCCCTAAATTGAGCTATGGAGTGTAATAATAATTATGGGGGCTAGTTTAGCGGATTTCCTTAGCCTAACAAAGCTAGGCTAAGGTAGTGAAGGCTCTCGCCCAGAGCCCCCTTAATCAAAGGCTTAGCCTAAGCTTTCCATACGGATTCGGCTTACTTCACCAGAAATACTATCCAACGCCTCAATCTCAGCGATGGCGGTCTTCATATCGGCTTCCAAAACACTATTGGTCAGTAATGCAACGTCGACATAATCTTGCGCAGAGGATTGACGCTCTTTTTGCACCAAGGCTTCAATACTGGCGCCAGCATTACTCAGTATTTGAGTGATTTGATTCATCACACCTGGCTGATCTAGGGCCGACATGCGTAGATAGTAGGCTGTTTCAACGGCATCAATCGGCAAAATGGTTTGATCTTGCAGGTATTCCGCGGTGAAACCCAGCGCAGCCACTGAGCTTGCGTCGCTGGCAACAGCTCGGGCCACATCAACCAGATCCGCAATTACCGCAGACGCGGTTGGCTCATCACCTGCGCCAGCACCATAGTAAAGAGTCGGGCCTACCGCATCACCCTGCACTAAAACAGAGTTCATCACACCATCAACATTGGCGATTAAGCGCTTATGAGGGATTAAGGTTGGATGTACTCGCAACTCGATACCGGTATCACGGCGACGCGCAATGCCCAAGTGCTTAATGCGATAACCTAGCTCTTCAGCGTATTTCACATCAATAGGCTGGATATTGCTGATACCTTCGCAAAATACTTTGTCGTACTGTAAAGGCATGGCGAAAGCTAGGGAGGCCAGTATTACCAATTTGTGGGCCGCATCGATACCTTCTACATCGAAAGTCGGGTCTGCTTCGGCATAGCCCAATTCTTGGGCTTCTTTTAGTACATCGGCGAAATCACGACCTTTGTCGCGCATCTCAGTAAGAATAAAGTTACCAGTACCATTAATAATGCCAGCCAACCACTCAATTCGATTTGCAGCTAGGCCTTCACGCATCGCTTTAATGATGGGTATACCGCCCGCTACGGCCGCTTCATAGGCGATACAAACACCTTGAGCTTGGGCCTTGGCAAATAGCTCATTACCAAACTCGGCAATTAAGGCCTTATTCGCCGTAACTACATGCTTGTTATTGGCAATGGCTTTTTCCACCAGCTCTTTGGCTACCGTGGTGCCGCCAATTAATTCAACAACAACTTGTACTTCGGGATCTTCAACCACAGCGAAGATGTCACGACTTACTTTAAAGCCTGTCGTATCACAAGCAGGATTATCACGGCGAGCGCCAATGTGGGTTAATTCAATCGCTGTGCCAGCTCGGGCACTAATCTCTTGCAGATTACGCTGTAATACATTGAAGGTACCACTGCCAACAGTACCCAGACCACATAATCCTACTTTTACCGGTTTCAAAACTGTTTCCTCGCTGATTGCTTAGGTTTTGCCCATTTGGACTGATTGCCATCGCTCTTATTGGCGCTTAAGGCAAAGGATGAGAACAATACTGCTAGGGCTTAGGGCTGTCAAACGCCACTGGAGCTTTGCGAGAGAATTTACAGGGCCAGAAATAGAGGCCAAGAATTACGGGGTGAGAAATAGAAGGTAGGCACCTTTCAGATACTTTCATACGAATATATGAAAGGCACCTTGCAAAACGATTAGATTTTCAAACGACGGGCCAATTCTTCAGCCGGTACATAACCCGCGATTTTGGTGCCATCGGCCAAGAAAATACCTGGCGTGCCGGACAAACCGAAAGCACGAACCAGCTTCAGGTGCTCCTGAATTGGGTGCTCTGCACACACTTCACGATCTAAGCCACCGCCATTCTTCAGCTCAGTAAGGGCTTCGCCACGATCTTTAGCACAGAAGGCTCTGGCTAATTTATCAGCAGATGCGCCAACAGGGCCGGAACGAGGAAAGGCTAGATATTTAACCTCAATGCCCATCTCATTCATCTTAGGCACTTCTAAATGCAGCTTGCGACAGTAGCCACAATCCACATCGGTAAATACATAGACCTGGCCTTTCTTTTCGCCTTTGGCTGGGTAAACAATCAACTCATCGTCTGGAATCTTATTAAGCGTGGTTTCTGCCATACGCTTAATTTCTTCTTCTACACGACGCTGCACAGGGTCCATCCAAGCGACAAAAGTACCATCTTCAGGAACAATGGCTTGGCCCTGTTCATTAATAATGAAGGTGCCATCAGCATTAACAAAAACTTTAGGTCCCTGCTCGACTTGCACACTATATAGGCCTTCAGCGGGCGTGCGGCTAATATACTGGATAGCAAAACCCGGCACAGATTTGCTCATATTCTCTGTAATCTTGGCCTTTACTTTTTCATCCACTGCCATTATTTCAGTAGATTGAGCTTGGGCTGCCATATTCATGCCGATGCTCATAGATGCCAGCAAGGCTAATTTGCCGGCCATTTTGATTGAAGATGTCATCAAACTCACAGGGATACTCACTTTTACTGGTTAATCCATTACCTTATCCAGGCGCTTTCATAGGCTAAATAGGCTACTCAAGCTTCCCGCCATGGATAAGTCTCAATTTTACATTGACGGGGATTATACCCCCGCTAATCTCACAAATCTTTCACGTAAGGGGAAAGTTTAGCTGTCCTTTAAGCTTCTTAAGGACTATTAACACTGTAAACGCCCGAAGGCTCCCTTTGATTGCTTTTAAGGATGGTTCTTTTTAAGCGCGAGGGTGGTGCTTCTCATGCAGTGTTTTCATACGCTCTTTGGCAATATGCGTATAGATCTGAGTTGTCGATAGATCGCTATGCCCTAGCAATAGCTGCACGACCCTTAAGTCGGCACCATTATTTAATAGGTGGGTGGCAAATGCGTGTCGTACAGTATGAGGCGATAAAGGCTTTTCAATACCTGCTACCTTGGCCCAGTGCTTAATCCTATGCCAAAAGGTTTGGCGGGTCATTTGCTGGCCGCGGTTACTGGGAAACATAACATCGCTAGGGCCTTTCAAAAGTGCTCCGCGTCCTTTCGACAAATACTGCTGCAGCCAATGTATAGCCGCATCACCCATAGGGACTAGCCGCTCTTTGCTGCCTTTACCGAAAACACGAATCACACCCTGACGCAGATTAACTTGGGATTCACTCAAGCCAACCAACTCACTGACCCTCAAGCCACAGGCATATAGAAGCTCCAGCATCGCTCTATCACGAAGCCCTACCGCATCCTCTACATCTGGCGCAGCCAATAGATGATCGACGTCTTCTTCGCTTAGTGATTTTGGTAAGCCCTTAGGTAATTTGGGGTTTTCGATTAAAGCAACAGGGTTTTCACTGAGACGATTCTCTCGCTGCTGAAGATTATAAAAACCTCGCAAACAGGACATAAATCGAGCGGTAGAGCGAGCACTAAGTCCTTGTTCAAGGCGCCAGGCCAAATGCCCTTGAATCCACTCAGAGCTCACAAGTAATAGATCATCAACGCCTTTGCTTTGATCCAACCAATAGCAAAAACTGAATAAATCACGGCGATAAGAGCTTAAGCTGTTTTCGCTGAGCCCCTTTTCCATCCAGGTAGTATCAAGATAAGACTCAACCTGCTGCTGCAGCTTGCTGGGCAAAAGGCTCACATCAATCCTGCTGTTCTTAGTATTACCCGGAACTTTGTTGGGGGTTGCTGTTGGCATAGATACCTTTTTATACACAATTTGTTTTGTGCATACTCGTATTCAAAGAGGTAACACTACCCCTGATTAAATAGAATATTAGTCCATTAGATCCTTTAATGGCCATCGGGCTTTTGCTTTTCACCCTCAGCCTATTCTAAAACTCGCCCACATGCCTTCTTGATCAGCAAAATCAATGAACGATGAAAGGTAATTGTACGCAGCAATTCCCAACCTTGGCTTAACAGACACAAAAAATCGACAATCTATATTCAATAACTGTAAATCCAAAGAGGCTGGCTGAAAGAGCTAGGCTTGCGAGAGCTGATTTAGAAGCGCATAATTTTCTTTTTCTAAACCCTATAGCCAAGCTGCTTATACTGAACGATTTAAACTCAGTGGCTTACCGCAAGTGACTTTAAACAACAAGTAGTATGACATGCAGCCCAGCTAGCCGTAGCGATCGAGACTCACCCATATGGCCGTAGCACTAAGTGTAAACCTAAATAAAATTGCCTTGTTAAGAAACTCTAGAGAGGGTAATTATCCAGATCCCGTTGAATTTGGAAAAATCTGCCTGGCTAATGGCGCCGATGGCCTTACTGTTCACCCAAGACCCGATCAACGCCATATTCGCCCAGACGACGTGAAACGCCTAGGTGAGCTAGTCCGGGATATCGATGATATTGAATTTAATATCGAAGGCAATCCCTTTGCCGAAGATCTCGGGGATTATCCAGGCTTTATCAGCTTGGTTGAGCAGCAACAGCCTGATCAATGCACGCTAGTACCCGACAGCAACGATCAATTAACCTCAGATCATGGCTTCGACTTGCGCCAGAGTGGTGACAAACTCGCGCCTATTATTGCGAAGTTAAAAAGCTCAGGCATTCGGGTAAGCCTCTTTATGGACCCTGACATTGAGCAGATCAAACTGGCAAAACAAGTTGGGGCTGATCGTATCGAGCTTTATACCGGTCCTTACGCTTGGGCGTTTAAAGAGCAAAGCGATGAGCTAGAAGATATTTTCCAAGCACATTGCCAGGCCGCAATTACTGCGCAAGAAGTTGGGCTGGGAATCAACGCTGGCCATGATCTGAATTTACAAAACCTCGCAAAATACTGCACGGTTCCAGGCCTACAAGAAGTTTCTATCGGCCACGGTTTAACCGTAGAGTCACTGACCATGGGCATGAGCCATGTGGTTTCACGATATCGTGATATTTGCCAGGGTGAATCTTAGACCTTTGACATACATCAGCAAATACTAATATTTACTTGTAGAAGCGTGTAGCCAGGGCTAATATGAACTTAGCCCTAGGCCATTAACCATGGTTTGGGCACTACCATTCCGCACAAGGAGCTGATTATGGAACTGGCCGTTAAAAGCTTAACCATTGGCGATTTTATGGATCATGATCCACATGCGATTCCTCACACCGCCAATATTCGAGAAGCTGTCGATAGCTTACTAAGCGCTGGTGTTTTAGGGGCACCGGTTGTAGATGAGCAACAAAATGTTGTCGGCTTTGTGTCCGAGCACGATTGTATGAAGGACATGCTTAACGGGTCTTTTTATCACGAAGCCCCAGATAAAGTGACCAGTGTAATGTTCAATGATCCAGTCACGGTAGATCCCCACACCAGTATTATCGAACTTGCCGAAGTAATGATGAGCAATAAGCCCAAAAACTACCCAGTGGTACGCAATGGAAAACTAGTCGGCTTAATTAGCCGCAAACATGTGTTAAAAGCACTTTTAGAAAACGATTAAATCTCATCATATCTAATTCAGCCCAAAAGCTAGCGGCTGACGATCCGAACTGGGAGCCTTATAATGGCATTTTAACGCCAAGCTATGAGACTCCCAGCTATGCCCTCTTCCCTATCTGTTTTCGGTGCCGGCCGCCTAGGGCAAACATTAAGCAAGTTATGGCATGACAATCTGGTTTTTGAAATAAACCAGATATACTCTCGACAGCCTCACTCGAGGCAAGAAGCAAAAGAATTTATTGATCTGGAAGAAGAGCAATCTCCTGCATCACTAAGCAAACTGAAACCTTCTAAACTCTGGCTAATTGCCACCCCCGATAGCGCTTTTGAGCAAGCCTGCCAACAATTGCTGCCCCTTATCCAGGCAGGTGATATTGTTTTTCATTGCAGCGGCGCGCTCGACAGCAGCACATTGCAAAGTTTAAAAAAAGCAGGAGCTTACACCGCTAGCATTCATCCGCTGCATAGCTTTGCCAAACCCAGTCAATCCGTATTGGAGTTTGCCGGTAGCTACTGTGCCTATGAGGGTGACGAAGAGGCACTAAAAGTACTTATTCCTGCTTTTGAAAAAATTGGCGCAAACTGCTTCGCCATCACCGGCAATAAATGGCTTTATCATTCAGCTTCGGTCATCGCTTGCAATTATTTGGCGCCATTAATAGATGCTAGCTACCAAGCCTTCTCGGCCGCCGGCATCGACAGTAAGCTTGCCGCTAATTTGCTTAAACCGCTGCTCGAAGGCAGCTTGTCTAATATCCGGGAACAAGGGCCGGCCAATGCCTTAACCGGGCCAATTGCACGGGGTGATGCCGATTTTGTTATTGCACAACTGCAAGCCTTGCAAAATAATAACGACGATCTGGCGGAGCTTTACCAAGACATGGCAAAGCACACTGCCCGTTTAGCTTTAAGGCGAGAAAACACTAACGAGATACAAGCAAAATTGCTCGAACTTCAAGATTTATTAAAATCTTAAGAGAGATCAGAACGAAAGTAGATATTGGAATTGAAAGAGATGCAAAATAAATGACCAACCAACTGTGGTTTGCCATCTTTGATTTTTTAGGCATTGCGGTGTTTGCAGCCTCCGGCACCTTATTGGCCCACCGCAAGCAACTCGACGGTTTTGGAGTCCTAGTCTTAGCCTCGCTAACCGCTATTGGCGGCGGTACTATCAGAGATATATTACTGGATGTACCCGTGTTTTGGATTCAAGACAACAGTGTGTTCTACACCATAGCCGCAGCAGCGGCGATTACTGTCATAGTATTACGAGTCTATGGTGATCTACCCAAGAAAGTCTTGCTAACAGCAGATGCTTTAGGCTTGGCCTTTTTTGTAATTGTTGGCACTCAAAAAGCGCTTGATGTAGGAGTCAGCTACTTAATCGCCATTATCATGGGAACCGCCACAGGTGTAGCCGGCGGAATGCTGCGCGATGTTTTGGTACAAAACACCCCGATGATTCTTAAACAGGAGCTCTATGCCACAGTCTGTATCATGGGCAGTGCAAGCTACATTGCCATGCAAGTATTAGGGTTAGGACACGTACTGGCGATGGCCATCTCAATGAGCATCATCTTTTTCCTACGCATGGCTGCCATTTATTGGCACTGGGGCTTACCGGTATTTGGCGATCGTGACCCTTATAGGCTCAAAAAGAAATGATAAATTTAGAAGAATTTACCAGTGAGATTCATCGCGATATTCCTTTGAGCCAACACATGGGGTTTCGCTTTTGTAAATTTAACTGCGCTATTGAATCGGGCGCTGACCTCTATACCGAATTACCCCTAGCACCCAACCTTAACGATAAGAACACAGCCTTTGGTGGCAGCATTGCTACCTTGGCTACCCTTTCTGGCTGGAGCCTAGTGACCTTAATTAGCCGCCAGCTAGATTTATCCTCTGAGGTTGTCGTCTATCACAGCGAGCAAAGCTTTGATGCCCCCATTACGGCGGATCTTCATAGTATTGCCAAAGTGCCCACGGAAGATTTAGAGAGCTTCGCCGATAAACTCGAAAAAGAGGGCCGCGCCAAGTTAACAGTGGATGTCGAGATATTTGGCCAGGCCAACTCATCTCAACAGCCAGCAAGTGCCAGCGCGCGCTATACCGGCAAGTACTTGGCGACTGTGCGCTAAAAGCACGATCACCAATCACATCTAGGCTAAAGACAGCCACTTAAGGGCCTCCCGATAAGATTGTTAAGCCCATGTATAGCCAGCTTGGCATAGTATATCTACAATAAGCTGCACCTATAATCACGACTATAAAAGTTAAAACATCAGGATGTTTTCATGGAACTCTTAAGCGTCGAAAATTTCGCCAATTTGGCGGTACTCATCTTTTTGCAAGCCGTATTAGGCTTTGACAACCTGCTCTATATTTCCATCGAATCACAGCGGGCCCCAGCTGCCCAACAAGCTGCTGTGCGTCGCTGGGGGATTATCATCGCCGTCGCATTACGGGTTATATTGCTATTTGTGATGATCAAACTGATCTCTTCACTGACCGAACCCTTCTTTGATATCAACTGGACAGGGGTAATTGAGGGCTCATTTAACTTTGCCACCATCGTCTTTTTATTTGGCGGTGTTTTTATTATGTACACTGCGGTGAAAGAGATCTTTCATTTATTGTCGATTGACGATTTAGCTACCGAACATAGTGATCGCGGTGCGAGCTCAGCCATGAAAGTCACGGCCATGATAGTTTTTATGAATCTGATTTTCAGCTTTGACTCTATTCTTTCTGCCCTAGCCATCACCGATGTTTTTGCAGTATTGGCCGTAGCGATTTTAGCGTCTGGCGCCGCCATGTATTTGCTGGCCGATCGAGTCACGGAATTTATTCAGAAAAACCGTAAATATGAAGTCTTGGGCTTGTTTATTTTACTAATTGTTGGCGTGGTTTTGCTGGGTGAAGGTGGCCATCAAGCCCACCTTAAACTCTTTGGTCATGCTGTAGAGCCGATGTCTAAAGCGACTTTCTACTTCTCGGTTGCCGTGCTGGTTATTGTCGATATTATTCAATCTAAATATCGTAAGAAGTTAGAAGCGCAAAAACAGGGTGTGCATTCTTGATCATTGGAGATTAAGACAAAGCGTCAGATACAAATCCCCGTTGATAAGCCCCGGTAGTTAGACCGGGGTTTATCATTCTAGGAGCTGCCATAAGCCTCCCTACCAGATCAAACAAACTCAACATCACCTAGAATATTCGGTCGATGTTTAAGCTTGGCGCGTATTCAAAACCACTATAGCAAGAATCTAGCTTGGGGGAGTGCTTTGGAGCGACTAGGCTCCTGACAAAACCTCCTGGAGAGGTTTTGGGCTTGGCCGAAGGCTGAGCGCATGGAAGCGCGAACCCATGGAACGGGTGGCTGCATGACTATTCTGCTTGGAGCAGAATTGGACTTGCCCGTAGGGTGAGTAACTGGATGTTACAAATCCATGCAGCGTTGGAGCGGAAAAGCACTGCCCCAAGCTAGAGTCTGGTCAGTAGACAAAAACTCAAAATCTGACTCTACTCTCTATATTAACTGTGGGGCTTGTCAGCCATCTAATAGCCTTAATCTAGACTCGAGCATTTGGATGACCTACAGACTTGTACTAACGCCCAAATAAACTCATTAAGCGACGACGATAATCAAGCAAAGACTGAATCTCCGCATTGACCGCCAGGCTGATACGGCTGATCGTTTGGGTACTGCGCTCGCCCAACTGATTCAGCTGCACCAGTGACAGACTGAAAGCCTGCTGCCATTCACCTTGGCGGGCTGCATCTTTAATTTGCACCAACTCATCCCAATAGCCCGGAGCCGGCCATTGAATCAAGCGGCGATCTTCACAGCGCTTAGGGGCAATATCCTTCACAATGCTGATTGCACTGCTAGAAAACGCAAAGCTATAGCTGGATACACTCGACATGATCGCTAAGGATTGGGGCTTTTCGCTGTAGGCCTGGCCAACTGAGCCCAAGCCATTCTGCCAATACTGGGGGCCGACAGCTTGTTGTAGCTCTATACGACTAGAGATATCACTGAGTGGCGTGTAGGGAACACCATTGTTAGCGCCGGCGTTGGCAAGCGCCATTGACGTCGCTACACAGGCTGTCATCACAGCCTTTACGACCACCTTTGAATGCCGATCTTTGGATACGGCCGAGCTTCCTATTCTTTGCATACTGCCCCCACAATACGTTTTCTTAGAAGAAGAACCATAACACGGCTAAATAAACCCTGCGGCGATATGGTCACTATCTACGATTAGACGAGAAAATGTTGCGGTGGGTTACATGCGAATTTACTGATGTGAAAATAAGCCCCCAAACTCACCCAAGAATAGGGCGATTTAGGGGCCTGGATGTGTGATTAAGCGCCTTGTAAAGCTTGCATAGCCTTAGTTAAGAACTTCTCACTTTGCTTCGCGCCGCTTTCTAGCTCGCGCTCACCTTCTGAAGCCACTACAGCATCCCATTGGGCCAATACCGCCTCAGGGCTCTGCTCGGATTCAGGTAGAAAGATTCCGTCTGTCTCAACGATTTTAGAAGCCGCATATCCACCGGCACCAGCGCACAAAATAAACTTATTCGGTGCATCATCAGTAACGAGGGTCATTGCACCAGCTGTTACAGACTCAGGCTTCAACATAGCCAAAATTTCTTCAGGCATCAGATCTTCCGTCATACGAGTACCCGCCGTTGGCGCTAGAGCATTCACGCGGATATCGTATTTCTGGCCCTCTAAAACTAAGGTGTTCATCAGACCGATCACAGCCATCTTTGCAGCACCATAATTAGTCTGACCAAAGTTGCCATAGAGGCCGCTGGAAGAAGTGGTCATTACAATACGTCCGTATTGCTGCTCTTTCATGATTTCCCAAACGGCCTTAGTGCAGTTCACAGTACCCATAACGTGAACATCCATCACCAACTGAAAGTCAGCCAGCTCCATTTTACTGAAAGATTTATCACGCAAAATGCCGGCATTATTGATTAAAATATCAACTCGGCCCCAGCGTTCCATGGTTTGTTTAACCATGTCTTCCACTTCATCAAACTTCGCGACATTGGCGCCATGAGCAAAGGCTTCACCACCAGCATCAGTGATCAGCTTAACCACTTCATCAGCTGCCGCGCTGGATGCACCGGTACCATCGCGCGCACCACCGAGATCATTTACCACAACCTTGGCACCACGCTTGGCCAGTTCTAAAGCATGGCTACGACCTAAACCGTTACCAGCACCCGTTACAATGGCCACGCGGCCGCTAAAATCAACACTCATTGCTCTTCCTCTTGCCAGCAATATTAATCAATAAACTTTACAAACTGCCCTTAGGCAACAAACAACATTCCGATCCACTCGGCGATTAAGGCAGGCTTTTCTTCGCCTTCAATCTCAACGGTAAATTCAGATTTCACCATAAATTGGCCTGGGTGCTTCTCCTCAATAGACATCAACTTAGCCACACCACGAATTCGGCTATTCACCTTAACTGGCGCCAAAAAGCGTACCTTATCACAGCCGTAGTTTACGCCCATCTGAGTGCCTTCGATCATAAAGCCGGCGGTTTCAGAAAAGTGAGACAGCATAGATAGGCTCAAAAAGCCGTGGGCAATAGTGGTGCCAAACGGTGATTGCTTCGCCTTTTCAGGATCAACATGGATAAACTGATGATCCAAAGTACAATCGGCAAAAGCGTTAATTTGCTCCTGGGTTACTGTATGCCATGCGCTTGGCTCAGCCACTTTACCCACGGCCGATGCAATATCTTCCCGCTTGATAATGTTCATGTTAAATAGCACCTTATAAATATTATGAATAGTGATAATGGTAAACAATAACTTATGTGAAGAGTAAACATACCGATTTTTTCACGCCTCTGCACCCTGTTAAGCGCTAAAAATTAAAAATCATCTTAGGGGGCCAAGAAACTGTCAGTTTTAACCGCAATGTCGGTATACTGCGCCCTCTGTTTTCCTTAATGTAGTTTCAACCTATGAACCCAAATGACAGCCAAGAGTACCTAGAGCGCAAACGCTTTTTTGATAGCCTGCTAACGATTTTTGGCCGCAAACCCGTACTTGAAGCGCTGCAGGACGACAGTGTAAAAATTCACCGCCTACACCTTGCAAGCAGTAATCGTAGCGACGGCATCATCACGGAAATTAGCCAACTGGCCAAAGCCAAAGGCGCTGAAATTTTGTACCACGATCGCCAAGAGCTTTCACGCATCTCCAAGAACGCCAAGCAAGATCAAGGGGTCGCCGCCGATTTAATCTGCAGCGCTTATGGCAGTTACCAAGACTTTTTAAATGAACCAAGTCGAAAAAATTATCAGCTGCTGGCGGTGGATAGCATTACCAACCCACAAAACCTTGGAATGATTATTCGCTCGGTCTGCGCGGGTTTTGTCGATGGTTTAATCCTACCCGAGAAAGGCTGCGCCAAGTTGGATGCTCTAGTAATTAAGGCCAGTACCGGCACCCTCTTTCGAACCCGTATTTTGCGTTGTAAACAGCTGCATAAATGCCTGGATGATTTTCGCCAACACGAAGATAACCCGGCCGAGGTTTATGGCTTAAGCTCCCATGCGAAAAATCAACTCAAAGATGTACCCAGTGATCTCGCCAATATATTTGTGCTCGGCAATGAAACCCATGGCGTAAGCGAACATGTTGCCGAACGCTGCAACAAAATGTTGGCCATTCCAATGAATAACGATGTTGAGTCTTTAAATGTAGCTGTAACAGCCAGCTTGATTGCTTTTAGGGGGCAGATTTAGGCTATACCCAAGACTAGCCCCTAAAATTCACTATCTATCGACAAGGAACGTCCGATGCTGATAAAACGCTTCACCGAATCTATAAAATTGCTATTGAGCTTGTCTTTTATCTGTCTAAGCAGCGCCAATGATAGCTACGGAGCAAAGGCATCTACCTGCTCCGCCAGCGAGAGTAAATCTTCGAAAAAATACAGCGTCTATTTTGCCAACCAGTCGGATAAGCCAATCGAACTACAATGGCTTGACGGTAAAGGAGCTGCTCACCCATTCAAACAACTTGCCGTACAACAGAGCTTCTATTTCAGTTCTAAAGAAGGCCATCGTTTTAGTCTCGGCAAAAATGACGAGCCCAAGCCTTGTTTTGTAATTGGTAATACGAGTGTACAAGCTATCGTTTATGGGCAATCAAAAAAGCTGCACTTCAATAACGGCCAATTTTACAAAACCGACTTCAAGGCGCCTTTTCAGAGTACGGGCTACCTAGTAAAACTGTCAGGCTCTAGTTCATTTAGCAAAGCTCGCAATATTCTGTCGATCAATTCCAAAGGAATTAAGCCCCTGTCTCTGCGCACCCTCAAAAATAACAATAAAGAAGATTTATCCGCAGAGGTCTTTGAAGTGAAGCTTGGCCCTTCTAACACGCAAGCTGCAACACCGCACACTAAGCCATGGCAAATTTTAAGGCTTGTAATTATGGACAGCATCACCGAAGAAAGGCGGCAAAAATTGGCAAAGGAGCTCGCCGCTATAGCTGCGCGCATCCCGTACTATCTAGCCAAACACAGCAAGCAAATAGAGCTGCATTCAGGGGAAGGCTGGCCAAGTGCCAATATCTCAAAGCACAGCTTTACCATGGGGGTTGAAACACTGCATAAATTAAAGCAATACGGCGTCATCGACGGTACATTCTTTCATGAGATGACTCATATCGCGCTAGACCCCAAGTTCAGGAATGACCACAGATGGTGGCTAGCACAAAGTCAGGATCAAACTGTCATTTCTGATTACGCCATGAAAAGTGCTTACACTGAAGACCTAGCCGAATCTTACTTACCCTATTATCTGCTCCACTGTTTACCCGAAACCCTGAGCCAAGACCAACAAGAAATTATCCAAGCGACAATCAAATATCGCATGGCCTTTTTCACTCAACATGCCCCGGCAATATGCGGCGGACAAAACAACTCAAGGAGTCATTAGTTTTCTCTAGATGACTCAGCTCGCCAAAGGCTTTTGAAAAAACAGGCCGATATAAACAATAAAATACTAGCGACTGCTGAGAGCTGCAACACCATTGCTAAACCAAAGTACTCTGCACCGTAGCCAGCTGCAATCGCCCCCAAAGGCGCTGAACCAAACAATGCCAGCTGATAAATTGATAACAATCGCCCGCGTAAAGACTGCGGCGCTTGGCTTTGCATTAAACTACGCCCCAAACTGGCTGAAACCCCGGTTAACAATCCCCAACAAAACACTAGGATAAACAAGCCATTGAGCAATGGCCCCGCACTTATGGCGAGCATAGTAAGCGCTGCATAGAGCACACATAGAAACAAAGCCCTTCCTGGCCGTTTGACCTCAGCTCTGCGCAGTAAGCCCATAGTGGCTATGATTGTTCCCAACACAAAGGTCAGCTGCAACCAGGCATAGAAATCGGCGCTGCGTTGATACACATCACGCACTAACAGTGGTAGCACCACCACAAAGGCACCGATATGCAAAAAGCCATTAAAAGCGACCAAAACGGTTAGACTGCGAGTAATTTTATTGCGCCAGCAATACCCCAAGCCATATGACCAGGCGGCAAGCTCAAAACGCTTCGTTTGAACTTCCCCCAAACTAAGACACAAAGTTGCGGCCAACAGTAAAGCCAAGACCTGTAAAGCTAACACCCAGCCTATGCCCACTTGATCTAATTGCCCTGCTAACAATACGCCACTGGCCTGTAAACTGTACTGAAAAAAGCTGGCCCAGCTAACAGAACGCTGCACAGAGCTGTTCGAGACATTAGCTAGCAGGCGCTCGCGCAAGGGTTGAATAAAGGCATTGATGGCACCGATTGCCATACCGTAGACAATCAAAGCGGGTAACTCTAAATTATCCGCGTGTAGCAAACCCAGTAATGAAAAATGAGCCAGCGCTAATAAGGCATATAGAGCTGCTAAATATTTCACGCTGGGGTAGCGATCAGCTAAGACCCCACCAGCGAGCATTAGCAATAAGCTCGGCAATAAGACGCTAGCTTGCACCCAGCCCAGCTCTTGTGCTGATGAGTTTAAACTCAGCAGCGCCAACCAAGGTAACAACACTACTTGAATACCATTGGCAAAAGAGGCGCTGCCCACCACCCCTAGGTAACGCTGCATCTTATTCATAGGCCACCTTATGGCAGCTAAAACAAAAACAGTGAATTAAGCCGCGTTGTTCTCGGATGCACTTTGCTGACAAGGTGTTGGCAAAGCCAATGCGGAAACTTGCAGCTGACATTGCTCTATAGCCGTATCCAGACATGTATAGTTCTTTTGCCAAAGGGTAGTTTTACTCAAAGGATTATACGCGATCAACGCAAAAATTGAGCCCCGCTTACCGGGAACTTTGCCTTCCGCTAAATACAAATACAAAGAATCGCTCAACAAAACGCCAGCCTTAAAACAGTTCTGACGATTTATTTCACTGACGCAGCGATTGCGGTTCAAACCTAAAAAGGGGCTGTTACTTCTTATCCAAAAATCAATGGCCCGTGACATGATGTTCTCCAAAATTATTACAGTACAAAGGTGATAGCTAAGGGGTTAGCTTCACATTCGCTCTGGCAATAAATCGGATTTACCACAGTACATTTTGAACAGCATGTTCAAATAGACAGCCACAAAAAAGCCCTCAAAGGTTTAGTGTTTAAAAACACATCCAGTGAGGGCTCGATATTCGATATGCCTGTAGCCTTGCTTTGTTGCCAGCGATTCAAGAGCTCTGTCTTGTAAATCGGCTAGCCTCATCGCTGGGAACGATCTTATGCCGTCCCTTCTCAGCAACCACCTTGCCCAAGTTGGCAGGTTGGCGATGGCGAAATGCCACCCTCTGGATGAAAGTGCGAGCATACTAACGGCAGCGATCAAGCTGGTCAAGGGATAATCAATACAACAATGCCTCTTGTATCATTAATAAGCTTATTGGTACCATAGTACCAATAAGGATTTAAACCATAGAAATCGATATCGAGTAGAAAACCATGAGCCAAGAAAACGCCGTATTTCCAATGCAAGGACGTGATAGTGAGGAGCTATTAAAGGAACTGAAAGACCGCCAAAAGCAGGATCTCAATTGGCGTGAGGGCCGGGTTTTCTCCTACGTTTACGATGCCGGTCCCGAGGCTATGTCGCTGTTGAAAGAAGCCTTCAATATGTACCTAACCGAGAATGGCTTGGATCCAACCACCTTCCCCTCGGCGATGGAACTGGAAAAAGATGTGCTACGCATGGCTCTAGACCTTATGAATGGTGGGCCTGAAGCCGAGGGAAGCTTTACCAGCGGCGGCACCGAAAGCTTGCTCCTATCGGTAAAAACCGCAAGGGACTTTGCTCGGGAGAATAGGCCAGAAATTAGCGAGCCTGAGTTGCTACTACCTGAAACAGCACACGCTTCTTTCTTTAAGGCCTGCCACTACTTTGATGTCAAACCCGTTGTGGTGCCGGTAGACCCGATTCGCTTTACTGCCGACCCTGCCGCCATGGCCGAGGCAATCACTCCCAGTACCATTATGATGGTAGCCTCAGCACCCTCTTATGCTCACGGAGTTATTGACCCAGTGCGTGAACTCGGTGAAATTGCTTTAGAAAAAGACATCTTACTGCATGTCGACTGTTGCGTCGGAGGAATGTACCTGCCGTTTGCGAAAGAGCTCGGTTTTGATACTGGCGAATTCGACCTCTCCGTACCGGGCGTTACCCAAATATCCATGGACTTCCACAAATTGGGCTACGCCGCTAAAGGCGCCTCCGCTATTTTGTATAAGCATGGCCACTTAATGCGCCGTCACCAATATTTTGCATGGTCTGGCTGGACTGGCTACTCGGTCATTAACCCTACGGTGATGTCTACTAAGAGTGCCGGCCCTGTTGCTGCCTGCTGGGCGATAATGAATAAGCTGGGCAAACAAGGCTATTTGGAATTGGTTGAAAAAACCCAGGCCGCTGCCGACGAAATCCGTGGCGCTATCGCCGATATCCCGCAGCTCGATCTATTGGGCGATGCCAAAATGAACCTATTGGCTTTCAGTTCAGATAAGATTGATGTCTTTAAACTGGCTGAGCAAATGAAAAAGCGCAACTGGTATATTCAACCACAATTTGCCTTCGGCGCTTCACCGGCCAATATTCACCTCACCATCAGCCATGGAAACTTACATGGTTTTAGAGAGTTTTTAGTCGATCTAAAAGAATGTGTGCAAGAACTGGACAATAATGAAGCCAAAGCTGCCATGGTTGAGTTGCCAGAAGAAATTGCCGTTCTATTCGAAAACCCGAGCCCACAATTATTTAGTGATTTGGCAGCCATGTTTGGCGGCGATGGCAGCGAGCCGCCTGAAAATATGGATGAAATTAACAATTTGTTAAACGCCATGCCGCACAATATTCGTGACCAACTTATCACTGAATTTGTAAATCGCATGTTTAGCACTTAACTTTTAGAACAATACCCGCTAAATTGCACAGTTGAATTTGGGGCTTCGCTCGTCTTAAGCTTGGATTAAGGTGAGCAGGTTCATAACAACAAATAATAGAACGCTGAGCGAGTAGTCGCCCTATGTCAGCCCCGCAATCAACTGCTACGGAAAATGCCGATCTAAAAATACCGGCTGGAAATATCACCCCAGCCATTCAGCACTCAGGCCGCTGGAAAATTCCCCTGGTTTTGATGGTAACCATGTATATTGGTTATCTCGACCGCATGAATATCAGCTTAGCTCTGCCACTGATCGCAGAAGAAATGCAGTGGAGCCTCAGCGATAAACAGTATTATGGCGGCTTATTGATGAGCTGCTTTTATATGGCTTATGGCCTGGCCAATTTATTTTTAACGCCATTTGCAGCGCGGCTAGGGCCAAGAAAAAGCCTTCTTATTATCATTGTACTTTGGTCTGTTTTTACTTCCCTTGGCGCTGTTTTCAGTCATTTATTATTGGTTTTTATTGCCAGCCGAATCTTGCTGGGTATCTCCGAAGGTACACACGTTCCGATGATGAACCAGCTCACCAAAAACTGGTTTACTGACAACGAGCGCAGTCGCGCTACCGGTATTTGGATGGCAGGCTTATTTATGGCTATCTTAACTGGGCCATTATTATTGGTGCCGGTGATGCATCATTTTGGCTGGCGCAGTGGCTTTCATTTATTGGCCATCGCTGGCTTACTGTTGAGCCTTCCTTTGGTATATCTCTTTGTTAAAGACCATCCGCCAAAACAAGATGATCACAGCGATTTTGATAACAGCAGCCAACCGCAACGCTATGCCTTATGGCAAGTGATTCGCAGCCCAGCATATATTGCCGCTCAGTGCATGGGAATATTTAATAATATGCTAGCGGTAGGTATCAGCAACTGGATGCCCAGTTATTTATCCAGCCGAGACGACGTAGAATACTCTGACCTTGCCTATCTCAATGCCGTGCCCTACGCCTTTTCTCTTTTGGCCTTGTTTGCTTTCACTTGGATCGGCGATAAGACCAGTCGCCGGGCTTTAAACGCAGCCATCTGCTTTTTCTTGGGTGGTTTAACTTTATTTCTATCCTTTAACCAAGAATCACTCATGGTCACCATGCTGGGATTCACCCTAGGTGTATGCTGCATTACGGCCTTTACGGCCTGTGAACACCCAGTCGTTCAACGCCTATTCCCCCAACACTTGGTCGCTCAGGGCTCCGGTGTTTTTAACGGCACTGCGATGATCTTAGGTGGCGGCTTGGGTACCTTTTTAGTAGGGCAAATCATGGCTGACAGTAACTTCCAGGTGAATATTTGGCCTTTGTTTTTCTTATGTGTTGCCGCCAGTATTAGCGGTGTGTTTCTTCATAAAATCATTCGCTTTTAACTAAGGTAAAAATGAGGGGCAAATTCGCCCCTCTATCGGCTAAAAGAGCACCACTGTTGAGCACTATGAATGCCCTTCATGCCAAGGACAAAAGCCTAAATCATGGATGATCCCCCCTAGATCTTCCAGCGCGGGCACCCATACTGAAGAAGTAGCAAGCAAAAAAACAATCACAATAAATGTTTGAATGTTTTTCTTGCTAACCATTCTTTTAATAGTAGACACTTAATGGCCTTCACCCCAGGGACAAAGCCCCCAGTCATGAAAAGCAGCACCAATTGCTTCCAGCCCTCCAACTACTGAGTCGATAAACCCACCAGCTATCGTTTCTTCGGTTTCATCAGAGATTGATGCACCTCCTTTAGAGCCACCTTGAACTAAGCTAAGTTGATTGAAATTCTGTATTTCTTTCATTCTCTTGTACCTATTGTAATGTTATATTTTAACCTTCTAGATTCTTGGCTTTATCTACCTTAGCGTCAGCATTGTGCTCATCCTTGCAACCTTTGACCATGACTAGAATAGCCGCACCTATAAGCAACGGGAGTACACCACCTGACGGCTCAGACAACTCAAATTTTTCTAATTTTCGCATTTTCAACACCTATTCATTTAGAAATTTACTGCTAAATAAGAACATTTATGTTCTTACATTCACGCCAGTAGAGAATTACTACTGACTGCGCTTAGTATTAACCATACTGTTTATCTTTAAAGCAGCCAAAAGTTCTGATCTAATGTTCAATTCACACCGCAGACTGATAGTCATGCACTTTAAGTAAGGCATGAGAGCGCATTGAGTTATAATCAGCACCTGCCAATAGTTTTTAATTCTTGTACTGCTTAACTATACCTAGAGGATCAACTATTAAGGTCAACTCTATGAAAACACTTCTCTTAGCACTCTCTATTTTTGTTCTTTTAAATTTGCAAGGCTGTACCGTCGTCGCCATTGCCGATGCGGCCGCATCTACGGTCATCGGCGTTGGCAAAGTTGCTGTAAAAGGAACCGTCGCCGTTGTCGATGCTGCGATTCCAGACGGTGATGACGATGACGAAGACCAGGACGACGATGAGCCTGATAATGATGAAGAGTGATGGGGGCGGAATTAAGAGATAACTTTAAAAGGTACCATTAGAGGGGCTTTCGCCCCACCAAGTTTAGCTTGCGCTAGCCTCTATTCTACACAAGCCTGAATAAGACGTGCCGCCAGCTTTGCGGTACGGCCATCAATATCATATTTAGGGTTCATCTCAGCGACATCGACCAGCAGCAAAGGCACATTTAGTTCATCGCAAATTTGGCGCAGCTGGTGAATTAAACGAAGCACGACATTTGGTGATAGGCCCAGGGCCGATGGCGCACTAACACCCGGGGCGAAAGGCGCTGAAATTGCATCCAAACAAATGGTCAAGTAAAGGCCGGATTTATCGGAAAGAAAATCACGCAGTGCCAAATCCATCGCAGGAAGATCTAACTCTGTACAATCAACATCGGCGCGCCAATAAACCTCTTTATCAGCGGCGAAATCAAATAAAGCACGCGTATTTGCACTAGGATTAACACCAAAACATGCATAGTGAAAAGGCCAATCATGCTGCTCACGATGCTCAGCAATCTGTCGAAAAGGCGTTCCGGAAGAACCATGCTCAGCAGGCTTTCTGAGATCCAAATGCGCATCGATATTGAGCACCGCCAATTGCGCTACATCTTTTTCTTGCTGACGTAACGCAGCTTCTAAACCGCTATAACTCGCCCAGGCAATTTCATGACCACCACCCAAGCCAATCGCTAAACCATCCGATTGAATAATCTTCGCGACTTTATGGGCATACTCAAGTTGAGCCGCTTCCATATCTGGGCCAACACAGGTCACAGTACCGGCATCAAATAAGCTTTCTTTCAGCTCTGCACCTAAGTAAGTTATCGGCTGCCAGCTTAAACCGGCCAAAGCTTGGCGCAAGGCCGCTGGGCCTTCTGCAGCACCATCACGTCCCTTATTGCGGCGCACCCCTTCGTCACAGGCAAAGCCCAGCAAAACCGGAGCTTGCTCCAAATTACCGGCAGCCTGATCAAAATCCTTAACAATTTGGTGCCAACGTGGCGCAGGGCGATCTTCCTCGTCATCCACCCGGCCCTGCCATAATTTCGCATCAAATGGGCTGTACATCAGCATACCTCAGTTATTATTTATCAGTATTTTAAGAGCTTAAGGCTGCAAGAGCCATTAGCTAAAAGGCTAGCGTTTAAAAGCCATTAGCTAAAAGCCTAATGCCAAAAATGCTTACAACCAATTACCTTCACGAATAATGGCCGCAGGTTTAACTAAATTAAAACCATAACTCAGCTCACTGGGATGCCCTATATTCCACATAAGTAGATCGGCATCGAGTCCCACTTTTAGCATTCCCTTTTGAGACGACAAGCCCAAAGCTTGGGCGGCATGCTGGGTGACGCCACGCAGGCTCTCTTCCGGCGTCAAGCCAAATAACACACAGGCTTGATTCATCGCTAGGCGCAGCGAGGCCAAAGGAGAAGTACCCGGGTTTAAATCTGTCGCAACCGCCATAGCCACATTGGCTTCGCGTATGGCGGCAATAGGTGGTAGCTGCGTTTCTTTTAAAGAATAGAAAGCACCCGGCAGCAATACGGCCACCGTATCTGATTCTTTTAAGTGCGCGACATCGCCCGCTTGCAAATACTCAATATGATCCACTGACCAGCCGTCAAATTCAGCCACCAACTTAGCTCCGCCAAGATCACTTAATTGCTCTACATGGCCTTTGATCGCCAAACTATGGGCCTTGGCGGCTTCAAAAACTCGACGACATTGATCAGGAGTAAAGCCAACACCCTCGCAAAACACATCGACAGCATCCGCGAGCTTCTCGACTGCGGCTGCCGGAATAATCTCGCGGCAAACAAGATCTATATAAGCATCGGCATTGTCTTTAAATTCCGGCGGCAGAGCATGGGCTGCTAATAAGGTCGTGCTGATATGAACAGAAAACTCGGTCGATAGCTGCTTGGCAATGCGCAACATTCGCAGCTCTTGCTCTAAACTTAGCCCGTATCCCGATTTAACCTCGACCGTTGTGACACCTTCGTCCAGCAAAGCCTGCAAACGCTGCGCTGCGCCTTGGTAGAGCTCTTCATCCGTTGCCGCTCGCGTTGCGGCTACAGTACTGGCAATACCTCCGCCCGCTTTAGCTATCTCCTGGTAACTGCGCCCTTGTAGGCGCCATTCAAATTCCTGTGCCCTATTGCCACCCCAGATAAGATGATTATGGCAGTCAATCAATGCTGGGCTAATAAACTGTCCTTGCCCATCAACCGTTAGTTCGGCCTCTGGCGCAGCACCCTGCCCCAGGCTATGGATTTTGCCCTGATCAATGGCCAACCAGGCGTTTTCCAGCAAGCCATAAGCAGCTGGCTGCTCTGGGTCCAAAGTTATGAGATGAACGTTTTCTATCAGCTGATCCAGCATTTTCAGGCCTTTTGTGCTTATTGGCCGTTTGGGCCACTGCTTTTATCGACATTATCGCTTGCCAAGATTGACAAGTTAATGGCATTCTAGTTGTATATACAACCATAGACAACCTTAATTGTTCCTAGCCGGCAGGGAAAACCCTAAGCAATGGAACAAACCAGGCAGGGAATAAATGGCGACACCACGCTTCGAAACCATAAAGGCACATATTGAAAGCCAAATTAACCAAGGCGACTTGCGCCCTGGCGATCGGGTGCCCTCTGAAAATCAATTATGTGAGCAATTTGATGTTAGCCGCATGACTGCTCGCCGCGCCCTGCAAGCCTTAACAGACGATGGTCTGCTCATTAGAACACCTGGCCTAGGGAGCTTTGTTGCGGAACAACGGCCAGTCGCATCGATGATGGAAGTGCGCAATATCGCCGACGAAGTCCAGCAGCGTGGCCACCGCTACCGTGCCGAAATTTTACACATGGAAAGCTGCCCTGCCGATGAGCAGCAGGCTTGGCTATTAAATATCAAGCCAGGAACCGAGCTCTTCCATAGTTTGATCGTGCATTATGAAGATGACCTTCCACTGCAATGGGAGGATCGTTTGGTTAACCCTGCTATGGCACCAGAATACTTGCAGCAAGACTTTAGCCAGAGCACGCCCAATGCGTACCTAAGCCAAGTGGCCCCGTTAACTGAAGCCAGCCACAAGATTGAGGCTGTACTGGTAGAAGAAAAAATTGCCAGTGCTTTAGACATCGATCGTATGTCCCCTTGCCTACAGATTAGTCGTCGTACCTGGTCGGCTAAAGGCGTGGTGAGCTTGGCAACTTTAATACACCCTGGTGACCGCTACTGTTTAGGCGGCCACGTAAAGCAATAATTTTTCTCTTGTTTGTTTGACACACAACGCATAAAAAACACAGTAACGCGGGCCACAAGCCCAGTGATAAATAGGTGACTTATGACGACTGATACTCGCCACGATCCGAAGCGACTGATCAAAGCCGCGACCGGAACAGAAAAAACCGCCAAAAGCTGGTTAACTGAAGCTGCACTGCGCATGCTGATGAACAATCTTGACCCTGAGGTTGCTGAGCACCCGGCCAACTTAGTGGTCTACGGCGGAATCGGCCGCGCTGCTCGTGACTGGGCCTGCTATGACAAGATTGTGGAAGTACTGACCAATCTTGAAGACGATGAGTCTCTGCTGGTTCAAAGTGGTAAGCCTGTTGGTGTATTCAAAACTCACGCCGATGCGCCACGTGTTTTGATCGCCAACTCAAACCTAGTACCACATTGGGGCAACTGGGAACACTTTAACGAGCTCGATAAAAAAGGTCTGATGATGTACGGCCAAATGACCGCCGGCTCTTGGATCTACATTGGCTCCCAAGGCATTGTTCAAGGTACTTATGAAACCTTCGGCGCAGTGGCCCGTCAACATTTCGATGGCGATGCCAGCGGCAAATGGGTATTAACCGGTGGCCTTGGTGGCATGGGTGGCGCTCAGCCATTGGCGGCAACCATGGCAGGCTTTTCAATGGTCGCGGTTGAATGCGATGAAAGCCGCATTGATTTTCGTTTATCTAATCGCTACTTGGATAAAAAGGCACAAAACCTAGATGAAGCCTTGGCGATGATTGAAGAAGCCAAACAAGAAGGCAAAGCCATCTCTATCGGTTTACTGGGTAATGCCGCCGATATCTTCCCCGAATTGGTTGAGCGCAATATCATCCCAGATGTGGTAACTGATCAAACCAGTGCCCACGATCCACTTAACGGTTATTTGCCGCAAAACTGGAGCATGGAAAAAGCCGCCGAAATGCGTTTAAAAGATGAAGCGGCTGTTGTACAAGCGGCGAAAGAATCTATGGCGGTTCAGGTGCAAGCCATGCTGGCATTGCAAGAGCGAGGCGCAGCCACTTTGGATTACGGTAATAATATCCGTCAAATGGCCAAGGAAGTGGGTGTTGAAAATGCCTTTGATTTCCCAGGCTTTGTTCCAGCGTACATCCGCCCACTTTTCTGTGAAGGTATTGGACCTTTCCGCTGGGCCGCCTTAAGTGGTGACCCAGAAGATATCTATAAAACCGACGCCAAAGTAAAAGAGCTCATTCCAGATGATACCCATCTTCACAACTGGTTAGATATGGCCCGTGAGCGAATTGAGTTTCAAGGATTACCCGCCCGTATCTGCTGGGTTGGCTTAAAAGATCGCGCCCGCTTGGCCAAAGCTTTTAACGAAATGGTTAAAAGTGGTGAGCTTAAAGCACCTGTCGTTATTGGTCGCGACCATTTGGATTCAGGCTCTGTAGCTTCACCTAACCGTGAAACCGAAAGTATGAAAGATGGCTCTGACGCCGTTTCCGATTGGCCTTTGTTGAACGCTTTACTAAGTACCGCCGGTGGCGCTACTTGGGTGAGCTTACATCATGGCGGTGGTGTTGGCATGGGCTTTAGTCAGCATGCAGGCGTGGTAATTGTTGCGGACGGAACAGACGCTGCCGAGCAACGCTTAGGGCGAGTATTGTGGAATGACCCAGCTACCGGCGTTATGCGTCATGCCGATGCGGGATACGATATCGCGATTAACTGCGCCAAAGAAAATGGCCTGAATCTTCCAATGCTGGATCAATAAGGAACATAGCCATGCAAGTATTAAACATTGTTCCGGGTCAGTTGAACTTGACTCAATTAAAACAACTGGATCTGGCCCCTCATAAAATTGAGTTGGATCCTAGCTGCTTTGAAGCTATTCATAAATCCGCTGCGACTGTTGCCAAGGTGATCGAAGAAGATCGCGTCGTGTACGGTATTAATACCGGCTTTGGTTTGTTAGCCAACACTCGCATCGATGCCTCTGAGCTGGAAGTTCTGCAAAAGAGTATTGTACTTTCCCATGCCGCTGGTATTGGCAAGTTTATGAGTGAAGCGACAGTACGCTTGTTAATGGTATTAAAAATTAATTCCCTAGCACGCGGCTTTTCTGGTATTCGTTTAGAAGTGATTCAAGCGCTGGCGACCTTGCTCAATAAAGAAATTTACCCATGTATCCCAGTAAAAGGCTCAGTGGGCGCCAGCGGCGACCTAGCGCCACTTGCCCATATGAGCTGTGTATTACTTGGTGAGGGTGAAGCTCTCTATCAAGGCCAAGTTATCTCTTCCAAGGTCGCACTTGAGCTTGCCGGTTTGGAGCCTTTAACCCTAGCCCCCAAAGAAGGCTTAGCCTTGCTTAATGGCACCCAGGCCTCAACAGCATTAGCACTTCAAGGTTTGTTCGCCGCTGAAAATATGTTGGCTGCCGGTACCGTTATCGGTGCACTTTGTGTTGATGCCGCTCAGGGCTCTCGCTCTCCATTCGACCACCGCATCCACGAAGTGCGCGGCCATCAAACGCAAATTGATATGGCTCAAGCTTATCGTACCTTGCTAGATCACTCTGAGATTGAAGAGAGCCACGAGAATTGCGAAAAGGTACAGGATCCATACTCGCTGCGCTGCCAACCTCAAGTGATGGGGGCCTGCTTACAACAGATTCGTAACTCGGCCGATATTATTCTGACCGAATGTAATGCAGTTTCCGACAACCCATTAGTATTCCAAGCGGAAGATGACATTATTTCCGGCGGTAACTTCCATGCTGAACCCATCGCTATGGCAGCCGACAACTTGGCCATTGCTATTGCTGAAATCGGGGCTTTATCTGAGCGTCGCATGGCCCTATTGATTGATTCAAAACTTAGCGGCTTGCCACCATTCTTGGTAAATAATGGCGGTGTTAACTCCGGCTTTATGATCGCCCAGGTAACCTCAGCAGCATTGGCTAGTGAAAACAAAACCCTGGCTCACCCGGCTTCTGTAGACAGCTTACCGACCTCGGCAAACCAAGAAGACCATGTATCCATGGCCACCTTTGCCGCAAGACGCTTGCAAGATATGTCTGAAAACTGCTGCGGTATTCTAGCGGTAGAATTTTTGGCAGCTTGCCAGGGCTTGGATTTCCGTACACCACTGAAAAGTTCTAAGACTTTAGAGCAAGCCAAAACCGAATTGCGCGCCCTAGTGCCCTTCTACGACAAAGACCGTTACTTCGCCCCTGATATTGAGCAAGCCGCCGAGCTGATCAATTCGGGCAAGCTAATGAATTTTGTCGATACTAATATTCGTATTAGCCACTGATTTTGCGCTTTAGCGCAGCCCTGCCGAGAACCAGGCCCTTTGGGTCTGGTTTTTTTATAGCTCCATTTAGCTTTAACAGTCATTCGTGTAGCTTTAACAGTCATTCGTGTGAAATTGCTTCAGCTTTAGTTACAGGAGATACCCAGCCCTCCATAGTTATGCTTTAATTTGCACTTTACTCCCTAGTCATCACAAGGAATGTTCAATGCGCTATTTGCTCTTAGCTTTGCTTTCACTCACATTTTCGATACAAGATTCTTGGGCCGAAACCAATCCAAATACTCTACAAGACCAAGGATTTAAAGCGGCTAAACGAATCAGCGATTCAAAACCAATGTATCCGAAACAAGACCTCTATGCTGGCTATGAAGGCTGGGTGGTTCTAAGTATCATCGTAGATAAACAAGGCAATGTAAAAGAACCTCTAGTTCTCGGCTCCTCTGGGCGTAAAAACTTCGAGGATAATGCCAAACTTGCTGCGATGAAGTTTAAATATGAACCAGCAACACTAAATGGAGAGCCCATTGAAAGTGCAATCAACAAGGTAATGATCAGCTTTTCAATCGTAAAAGATAAGGTCGGTGCCAACTCACTCTTCATTAAGCACTACCAGAGATTTGAGAAAAGTATAGCCCGTGAAAAGCTGACTAGAATGGACACTAAAATAGAGAAATTAGAGAGAGCTTACACCCGAAATCGCTATGAGCAAGCATGGATCAATATCCTAAAGGCCAGTTACTACAACAAGACAAAAGATCGCAAAGCTTATTTACAAGCTCTTACCAAGGCTGCGGGTTTTAGTAGAAACACCCTGCCTAGCGATGTACATGCAAATAATCTAATCAATCTATATAACGCTCAGATTAAGGCTGGAAAGATTAAAGGCGCCCTTAGGACTGTAGAGAGAGCCGAGAAAATAAAGAGCGAGCAAACACGCTTGAAAAAGATCATCGATCACAAAAGCAAAATGCTAGCGCAAGTGTCCACTATTCCAACCTTAAAGGCCTATGGCGGTATCACAGCCCCGGACAAACCGTGGACGCATCAGCTGTTGAGAAATACCGTGGATATCAAAGTCAACAACGGGCAAGTAGATCAAATAGAGCTTCGCTGCCGTAATGGACTACAAAAGTTTGACGCGATCGAGGCCTCTAAGCATATTGATATTCCAAAGGATTGGAAAGATTGCATCGTTTTTATAAGTAGCAAAAAAGAAAGCGAGTTTGCAATCGCAGAATCTCTTCAATAAACAGATATTATGTACGCTACCTTCTTCATGGAATGCTTTTTCAGAAGGTAGCTTTATTGCCGCGGCGATCAATATGCAGACGGGCAGAAACTATCAAATGAGCAGCATCTGAACATTCTTAGAAAAGAGCTGCCCGTCGCCAGAAGCACCGCCCAAAAAACAAACAAAACCTCTTTCACATGCAATATTCAACATCCCAAGGTATGATTAGCTATTACTAACTTATCCCTTATTCTCAGCACAGAAAGGATTGCTTGTGAAGGATATTTCTGGAACTGAACACGCTCACATTAGCTGTCGGAATTCACGTGGGAAAATCGCCTATGTGCGAGATATTCTAGGTGAAGACAAGCTCCCTGAACTCTTTGCAGATATACTAAGCCCAGATACCCTTATTTCAGATCAATACAGCTATATGGGTAAAGCTCTAGATGTAGAGTATTTTCTAGATGTTAACAACTGGTACAGCAATGAGATTAACTTAAAATTCTTCGCCAATCTGAGCGCAATGGGCGTTGATGCCTACCATACCGGGCGGTACACCATTAGCCATGCCAAGGAAACCTTCAATACCGCCATCCTTGCTTATATGCGCTTATTAAGCCCTAAGGGAATCATCCAAAAGGCAAATCAAGTCAATGGTATTTACAATAGAACCAAAACGGTGGTCGCCAACCATATTTCCGATGACAGTGCCAAATTAACACTGCGTTACCACCCTGGCTGCGAGCATAACGAGCAGGTTACCCGCCAGAATATTGGGGTTTATTCTGCAATCTTGGCACATTCTGGATTTCAGGTTGTTGATTATGGTACTCAAGAATTCGAATCCCCCGACCCTAGGACCGAGGTCTGGTTTAAGTGGGAAAAAGAGAGTCGCTGGAAACGATTATGGTGGCTAGTTGGAAAAGTCTGTACCCGCCCTTTTGCTCACTACATGCAATCCTCAGATGTCATCAAGAGCTATCATGGAGATCTAGCGAAAAGCTTTGAACAGGAAATTATCGAGAAAGAAAAGCAACGTCAGCTCAGTGAAGATTATTATCAGCAGCTGCTCGAAGAACAAGCCCAGCGCGAAGCCAAGTTAAATTTATTGGTAGAGCAGAAAACCAATGAGCTACAAAACCTATTACAGGAAAAACAACGTCTATTCGAAAACATTTCTCATGAGCTTAAGACCCCTCTTAGTTTGGTTCTGGGGCCATTAGAACTATTAAGCCGAGAAAACCTCAACGAGCAACAAACACAACTTTTAGCGCAAGCCCAAAGTAACTCTGAAAGATTGCAAGCTTTGGTAGAACAGGTTTTAAACCTTGCAGAGATCAAGCTCGTTAAAGCTCAAGAAGTTGTTATCGATTTACCACAGCAAGTGAATACCATTGCAGCGGGCTTTACCGCCCTATTGGATCAGAAACAAATTCAGTACAAGGTGCACAACAAAATTCAAGGCAGGGCGAAAATCAGGCTATTCGATCAAGCCCTGGAGACAATGTTCGGAAATCTCTTAAGCAATGCGATTAAATACAGCGCTCCAGAAAAAACAATATCTGTTTTCCTTGAAGAGTACGACGACTGCTATTCCATTAAAGTGGAAGATGAAAACACAGTCATATCCCCTGATCTCGAGTCTAAGCTGTTCGAGCGATTTACTCGCGGTGAAAGCCAGGAAGAAGGCCACGGCTTGGGGTTGGCTATTGTAAAAGAGTGCTGCGATGAGATTGGCGCTAAAATCTCACTGCAAACCAGTGAAAGAGGGAATTGTTTTACCCTAGAATTGCCTTTGATCGAAGCAAAACTAGATAACACTATAAAAGAAGATAAGCCAAAACTCACTTCTTCAGCTTCCTCCAGCACAGTCGGGAGCACTGAAAAAGCTCAGCTGTTGCTCGTAGAAGACAATACTGAATTAGCTGACTTTATAATGCAGGCGCTGGGAAAAGAATTTTCCATCAAGCACTGCCTGGATGGCAAAGCCGCGCTGGAGCTTCTTAACAATGATGATGACGGCAATATTGAGCTCATTGTATCGGATGTTATGATGCCCAATATTGATGGCCTTGAGCTATGCCAAACACTGAAAAATGACCTGCGCTTTGCTCACATCCCGTTGATCCTACTCAGTGCCAAGAGTGATAATCAGAGCCGCCGTCTAGGTATCCAAGCGCAGGCGGATGACTATATTGGCAAGCCATTCAGTGTCGAGTTATTGCTGCAAAAATTACGAAACTGGAAAAATACCCATCGCGCGGCACAGGAGCGATTCAAGGCATTCCTACTTCCTAGTTCACTGAAAAACAAAGAGAGCCGAACAGAGCACGAGTTTTTACAGCGCTTTCGTCAAACCCTCAGCGAGCTCTATACTGACAATGAAGTGCGCAGCCCACAATTGGCCAAACAAATGGGTGTTTCCGAACGCCAATTAAGCCGTAGACTCCAATCCCTAGCCGGAGCAGGCCCAGCCGAATTATTACGGAATTACCGTCTAGAAATCGCTCGACAATTGCTTAAGGCAGGTGCCAGCACCAAAACAGCTTGCTTTGAATGTGGCTTCAACTCGATGAGCCATTTTAGCCAACTCTTTAAAAGCCATTTCGGAATCCCCCCTTCCAAGGTCGAGAGGGAGCAGGACAGTGAGAAACTTACGGAAGCAGAAACGTGTTGAGCTCACAGTCTAAATTACCAGCTAGAGGCAGATTTGCCTCTCTTATTGTCATCTGGGCTTTTCTATAATACTTAGAAGCAATACCGGCTAGACAACAGCCCATAAACAAGCCCTAAACAACAATAAACAGTAGAGTGGCATTATGAGTCAGACTTATACTTTATATGGCGCACCAGCGTCTCTATACACTGGTAAAGTTCGAGCCTATTTGAACTACAAAAATATACCCTATCAAGAGCAAATCTCTTCCATGGGGGTATATAAAAAGATCATCCTGCCAAAAACTGGCGTGGCTATGATACCGGTCGTAAAAAGCCCCGAGGAAGAATATTGGCAGGACAGCAGTATTATATTAGATAAGCTAGAACAGCGATTCCCTAGCAAGCCCATATTGCCCGAAACCCCAAAGCAGAGAATGCTGGCTTTATTGTTCGAAATGTATGGTGATGAATGGTTGAGGCTCCCAGCCATGCATTATCGTTGGAACTTCCCCAAGCAGAATCTAGAGTTTATCAAATCAGAGTTTGGGGCCAGTGTGGCTCCAAGCATGCCTAAATTTATACAACGCTGGCTGGGCAAGAAAGTCGTCAATAAATTTTCGGGCTATGTCGAGCCCCTTGGCATCACCCAGGAAAATATCAGCGCCATTGAATCTTGGTATGAAGAATTCTTATCACAGCTGAACGACTTATTTAGCCAACAGGATTTCCTATTAGGCAGCGCCCCATCGATTGGCGACTTTGGCTTAATGGGGCCGCTCTATGCGCATCTCTATAGAGACCCCTACCCCGGGCAACTAATGAAAGAAAAAGCCCCCAATGTTGCCAAATGGGTTGAGCGCATGAATAAATCTAAGGATGTTAACGGTGGATTTTTACCCAATGATGAAATTCCCGAGGCGTTAGAGCCGATATTGAAGCGATTGTTTTCAGAGTTTTGGCCTGCGCTTCTCAATAGCTGCAAGAACATTGAAGTATGGGCAAAAGATCAGGCTCCTGGCAGCCGCCTGCCACGCATGCTAGGTATGCAAGAGTTTCGTATCGGCAATGCCACGGCGCAGCAGATGAGCCTAAGCTATGGCCAATGGATGCTTCAGCGGGTGCTAGGCCATTATCACGATTTAGATGAAACCGATAAATCTGCAGCCTGCCAATACTTCAGTTCTTTTAACAATGACCAAGACCCATTTGATATCACTTTGCAAGCTAAGGTGAAATTTGAGCGTAATCGCCTTGTTTTAGCTTGATGGCTGAGATTGAAAAGGTTTAAGGCTGAAATAATAAAGCCAAGATATTCTAAATTGCTAGAATAATGCCTGAGAGCTTAGGCCCATTGGGCTGCTCACGGATGAGCGGCTCTCACTTTCTCTGCACCTTGGTCTCGACAGGATTCACTTACTTCTTCCCTTCTCATTCCTGATTCAGTTTCAGAATTTTGGTTTCGCTCTACCCGCCTTAATTTGGCCGCGCTTATTTTTGCTGTCCATTCGGCGCGCCTTAGCCGCTCGGCTCGGTTTAGTGGCGATACGCTTTTTCTGCGTATATGCAACAGATTGTATCAGCTCACGCAGTCTATCCAGGGCAGCCTCGCGATTTTTATCTTGGGTACGAAACTGCTGAGCCTTAATAACCACTACACCGTCTTTACTGATACGCTGATCTTTAAGTGCGAGCAGACGATCACGGTAGAACTCCGGCAAGCTGGAACGATGAATGTCGAACCTCAGGTGAATAGCCGTGGAAACCTTATTAACGTTTTGACCGCCACTACCTTGGCTGCGAATGGCCTTGAGCTCAACCTCATCATCGGCCAGCGCAACATTATTAGAAATTCTTAACATAAGGCCCTTTACTCAGAGCCTTACATTGAGTCGTGAAGAGCTTTTAAGCAATAGCATCACCAACACGAACTACCTTCATAGTATTAGTGCCGCCATGCACATTAATGTAATCACCTTTAGACAAAATAACCAGATCGCCAAGCTCTACTACACCGCGGCGCTGTAGCTCATTAATAACACTTTGATTCATTTCTTCAGGCGCTACGATCAATGTATTAAAGGTTACCGGCACAACCCCCCTAAACATCGCCATGCGATTCTCCGCATCTTGCTGCGCTGTAAAGGCAAAAATCGGCAAGCTGGAACTGATACGAGACATCCACAGCGGAGTTTTGCCCGTTTCCGTTAGGCTTATAATCGCTTTTACGCCTTCAAGGTGGTTCGCGGTATACATAACCGCCATGGCAATAGATTCATCAACCGCATCAAACTGCTGATGCAAACGGTGCTGAGATTGCTGAATTTCAGGGCTACGCTCAGCGCCAATAATAATACGAGCCATTGCCTCTACAGTTTCTACCGGAAACTGTCCTGCGGCCGTTTCACCAGAAAGCATAACGGCATCTGTGCCGTCCAATACCGCGTTGGCCACGTCGAAAACTTCTGCGCGAGTTGGCAATTGACTATCAATCATAGATTCCATCATCTGGGTGGCCGTAATCACCAAGCGATTGGCCTTGCGAGCGCGGCTAATCATGTCCTTTTGGACACCAATCAGCTCCGCATCGCCGATTTCTACCCCTAGATCTCCGCGGGCTACCATGACACATTCAGATGCTTCGATAATGCCATCCAAAACAGTTTTATCAGAAACCGCCTCGGCACGTTCAACTTTAGCCACTAAGCTAGACTCACCACCAGCCTCTTCCATTAGCGCTCTGGCTAAATTCATATCTTCAGCGCTGCGTACAAAAGAAACAGCCAAGTAGTCGGCTTTGATTTCGGCCGCCAGCTTAATATCGGCTCTATCTTTATCGGTCAGTGCCTCGGCTGATAAGCCACCACCCTCTCGGTTGATACCTTTGTTATTGGATAGCTTCCCAGCAACAACCGTTTTCGTCTCAATACGACTACCGTTAACTGCGGTAACTTCCAAAACTACGCGACCATCATCTAACAACAAACGATCACCTGCACTAACATCCTTTGGTAGCTCAGCGTAATCAATACCAACCTCTTGTTGATTTCCAGCTTCGCGCTCCAAGCTGGCATCCAAAGCGAAGCTATCACCAAGTGCTAATTCGATTGGACCATCGGTAAATCGAGCGATTCGAATCTTAGGGCCTTGCAAGTCACCTAAAATGGCCACGGTTCGGTGCAAACGGCGCGCAATTTTTCTGACTTGCTGAGCACGTTGACGGTGATCTTCATGGCTACCATGGGAGAAATTCATGCGCACCACATTGACGCCAGCCTTAATCACTTTCTCTAGTACACCAGGGGCGTCAGTAGATGGTCCTAAAGTGGCTACGATTTTGGTACGGCGAATGGTACTCACAAATAACTCCAATTAATTCGATGATTTCGGATTTAAAACAGACACTATACCAGCTTTAAATGACAGTGATATAAATGCGCTAGGAAGAAAGCGACGTTTTAGCCAAAGCAGTTAGGTATTGTAGTTAAGTACTTTGGCTAGCACTAAAGAAATTAATGAGCTTGAACCTTTTCAGCACCACAACGCTCACAGCGGTAGCGGGTAACCAGCTTGCCCTGTTTAACGTCAAATTGCTTTGCTGAGCAGATTTTCCATTTATGGAAGCCGCTGCGACACAAGCTTTTGCCCTTATGTTTTTCAGCAGCGGTTTTTCGTTTAAATGGCAGTACCTCGCCCATAAGAAGAATTAAACCACCTTGATATGCCAAGGCTCATAGCGAACCCCAAGGCGGTTATCCGTGGTATAGCGAATTTGCACATAGCCTAAATCTTCCATGGTTTTGAACTCACGGGTTTGTGCAAATTGATCAGTGAAGTTTTTAGCTCCCCAGCCAATACGGCCCACGTCAAAATCACCAATACCATGGAAAGAATGACCAGGAGGGGCAAGCGAACGGGAAGCCTTAGAAAGATTAAACTCTGATTCGACAGCTTTATTAAGGAACAACATCATCTGCTTAACGTTACTGCGAATACCAGAGGTTAGAATGATATTCTTACCAACATCTTTTTTAAGCTTGTTGTAATAATTTAGGGAGTCGCCTGCGAATAGGTAGTGCCCCGAATACGGCACCTTCACGATATCTTTTTTAGCAATACGGTCAGTCAAACTTCCCGAAACCTTTTCTCCGAAAAAGCCATACTCGCTAGCCTGGGTTTCGAAGATCATTTCCATAAAGGCCAGCTCTTCATCGGTGAAGCGGCCAATTTTGTTGTACTTACGCCCAAAGCGAATGGCTTCGTCAAAGCCCAGCACATTGAAATTACCGTGCCCTACGATTTTTTGGGTACGTCCCAATCGTAAGGCTACTGAAAGTAGAATACGGCGCTGATCTTTCGGTAAATAAACATCATCATGAAATTCATTTTCGAAGAATCTCACCTTATCAAGGTTTGCTTCGCCTTTTGCGTTAGGGTCTACAATGACGACCTGCTCGCGATCTTGAGAAACAATTTGCTGAGCTTGTTCAGGCTCCACTGCTTTGCTGACATCAGTGGCTGGCGCAGCGGGGAATTTTTCACGGATAACTGTGCCGCTAAGCGAATTACTATCAAACAGCTCGCCATTATCCACTGGACTTTGATGGTCTATTTGATGGTCTAACTGTATAGTCGGCTGCTTCGTTTTGGCACTTGCAACTGAAGCATCGGCTCCTGAGGCATCACGAGCGGCGTTAGGAATAGTATCTGCCGGATGCGGCATTACAAATTCCGCATCGCTGGGTGGATCTAGGGGGATAGGGTCAATATCACCTAGTTCGGCTTGCATTGGTGCATCATCTAAGGCCTCTTTAGCCAAAGATTGCAATAAATATGAGCCCGTCCCGGTAACACCTGCACCGGCGACAAAGCCCACTAATAAATCCCGTCGTTTCACTTTCTATTCCCCGAAAAACTGCTTGTTCCCAGTTTCAAACTGAGCTAAACCACAGCCCTAATTTCCTAGAGTGGGTTATTTATAACCCGCGACCTGCTTAACAGGCTCTTTATTTATTTGTCGGTCATTGTCTGGCTATTGTAGCCTGCCAAGCGACTGATTGTCAGCCAATGCCAAGCCTTTGCGCCTATATTACCGACACCTAATAACAATAATAGTAGAGCATTTGAAAAAACGTCCAGTTTTTGACTTGATGAACGCTAAAAAATAACAAAGCACCTCAACAATACTGGCTAACTATATGATGAGTAAGCACTTTTGTGTAGGACTGTATAGTTTTAAGGGATTGAAAAAGCTGATTTTTCTGGAATAAAAGCCCAGCAGATACCTTTTTGGCGCGCAATAATTCTTTTTCGGGATGAAGTAAAGTAGGAAAACAGGCTAAAAACTGTACGGCAATTCAAAAAGAATCGTGACGAGCCTGCCCAATGACAAGCCGCCACTTGAGAAAACTATGTTCTTGGTAAGGTTACACCGCGCTGGCCCTGATATTTGCCACCTCGGTCTTTATAAGAGGTTTCGCATATCTCATCAGATTCAAAGAACAGCATCTGAGCAACACCTTCATTGGCATAAATTTTTGCAGGTAAAGGCGTGGTATTGGAAAACTCCAAGGTCACATGGCCTTCCCACTCAGGCTCAAGCGGGGTTACGTTCACAATAATCCCACAACGAGCATAGGTGGATTTGCCCAAGCAAACAGTTAAGACATTGCGGGGAATACGGAAGTATTCGACAGTACGCGCCAATGCGAATGAGTTTGGCGGGATCACACAAACGTCGCTTTTGATATCCACAAAGCTGTTTTCATCAAAGTTCTTTGGATCCACAATGGTTGAGTGAACATTGGTGAAGATCTTGAACTCATCGGCACAGCGCACATCATAGCCATAGCTTGAGGTTCCATAGGAAACCAAACGCTGGCCCTGGCTGTCGTAGCGCACCTGCTCGTGCTCAAAAGGTTCAATCATGCCGTGCTCTTCGGCCATACGGCACATCCATTTGTCAGACTTAATGGACATAAACAGCCTCTATCCTATTTCTTGATTAACTCGTTAACTGATGTTTGCCCTGAAGCAGGACAGAAAGTGGGCCGAATCATATAGTGTTTTCAACGATGGGAAAAGCGCACCTTATAATCCCGAGCTCCCGCTAGGGAGTTTTAGATGCGCATGCCCCCAACACTAGTCGTTACTAAACACTAACTCGGGCCCAGCTTGGCCGGTCTCTGACTGCAAATATAACTGGGCTGCTAGTTTACTGGCCGCCTCCCCGTAAGCCGTCGACAAAGCTGAGCCAGGTGACTTCACTACCGTCGGCATGCCGCTATCTAAATCCTCGCGTAATTGCTTGTCGATGGGCAGTTGCGCCAAAACTTCAATACCGTATTGCTGGGCAATGCGCTCGCCGCCACCTTCACCAAAAATTGCTTCTTGGTGGCCACACTGGCTACAAATATGATGGCTCATATTCTCCAACACCCCCAAGATAGGCACATTGACTTTATTGAACATTTCAATGCCCTTCAAAGCGTCTATCAAGGCAATATCTTGGGGGGTGGTCACGATAAGAGCGCCACTGAGGGGCACCTTCTGAGATAGGGTGAGCTGGATATCGCCCGTGCCAGGGGGCATATCGATCAATAGATAATCCAGTTGCGGCCAGGCTGTTTGTAAAAGCAATTGCTGCAATGCTCCGGCCGCCATAGGGCCTCGCCAAACCATAGGCGTTTTATCGGTGACCAAGTTGGCCATCGATATCACCGCTAAACCATAGGCTTCTAGGGGGTACATCTGTTTCTCCCCCTTTACCCTTGGGCGCTGCCCATCTAAGCCCAACATATGACTTTGGCTAGGTCCGTAAATATCCGCATCCAAAATGCCTACCTTTGCGCCTGATGCTGCCAGCGCTAAAGCCAAGTTTACTGTGGTACTGGATTTGCCCACCCCTCCCTTACCAGAAGCTATCGCAATCACATTCGCTATATTTTCTAAGCCTGGGATGTCAGCCGGCATTCTACGAGGAGCTTTCCAGCTTATGTCGACCTCAAGGCTATTGAGCGGCCAGGATTGCTCTTGAGTTAATTGCATAAATGCCTGCTGTAATTGCTGCTCAACAGACCAACGATAAGTATCTATAGGGTATGGAAACTCAAGTTTAAGCTGCAAGGCCTCCCCTTCAACAACGGCCTGCTTTAGGCAATCTAAACGATTGAGCTCTCGATGCAGTAACGGGTCTAATACACGGCTTAATAGCTCGTCGCACAAAGGCTGAATGTCTTGGCTCATAGTCGCTCTCTTGAATACATTAACTGCCAATATAATGGGGACGCTTTATCCAAATGACAACGCCCTAAAGGCAATTTTTAGCTCTAAGCTCCGCTGCTACAACCATTTAAAAAGTGCACATTTCAATCAACACAAAGCCAGTAATGGCTTTCCAAGCTGCTCTAGACAACCCAAGCCAAAGACTAAGCTTATGCCTAAATAAAAGGGTTTTAAGAGTATTTAGCGATAGTTTTCAATGCTATAATCCGCGGGTTTTGCCGCCTGATGGCTAGCTAATTAAGACATATTGCATTTGATCCACTATTTCTGGACAGATGAGTGAAGCTTAGAACAAAGCAAATTGGGCACAGCATTTGGCACATGCCACCGAATTAATGAGATTGAACAGCCCCTCAGGGGCATTTTAGAGAGCGAGTTTCCATCAATGAGTCAGCGCCGAAAAATTTTGGTCACCAGCGCACTTCCCTACGCCAACGGCCCAATTCACCTTGGCCATTTAGTCGAATACATCCAAACCGACATCTGGGTGCGCTTCCAAAAGCTGCGTGGTCACGACTGCCACTATGTCTGTGCCGATGACGCCCACGGCACGGCCATCATGTTAAAAGCCGAGCAGTTAGGTATTACTGCCGAAGAGCAAATTGCTAACGTAAAGGCCGATCACGAAAAAGATTTTGCCGGTTTCCATATTGGTTTTGATAACTATGGCTCTACCCATAGTGAAGAAAACCGACAGTATTCAGAGATGATCTACCAGCGTTTGCAGGAAAATGGTCATATCGCCAGCCGTACTATTACCCAGGCTTACGATCCAGAAAAAGAATTGTTTTTGGCCGATCGCTACATCAAGGGCACTTGCCCTAAATGTAAAGCTGAAGATCAATACGGTGATAACTGTGAAGTATGCTCAGCGACTTACTCACCAACAGAGTTAATTAACCCTAAGTCAGCCATCTCTGGCGCAACACCGATTGCCAAAGATTCAGAGCATTTCTTTTTTAAGCTGCCTGAGTTTAGCGATTTTCTAAAAGAGTGGACCCGCAGTGGCACCTTGCAAAATGAAGTCGCCAACAAGCTTGCCGAGTGGCTAGATGCTGGATTACAAGAGTGGGATATTTCCCGCGATGCACCTTATTTTGGTTTCGAAATTCCTGGCCAAAAAGGTAAATATTTCTACGTTTGGCTGGATGCCCCGATTGGCTATATGGCCAGTTTTAAGACGCTTTGCGATCGCGAAGGCTTAGACTGGGATGAATACTGGAAGCCTGACAGCGAAACCGAGCTTTACCACTTTATCGGCAAGGACATCGTCAACTTCCACGCATTGTTTTGGCCATCGATGCTGCACTCTGCGGGTTTCCGTAAACCAAGCGGCGTTAATGTACACGGTTTTCTAACTGTTGATGGCAAGAAGATGTCTAAGTCGCGCGGCACTTTTATTAATGCTGCGGCATATTTGAATCACTTAGACCCTGAATACCTGCGCTATTATTTTGCCGCCAAACTAACCGCCAGTGTTGACGATCTAGATTTAAATCTAGAAGACTTTGTTCAGCGTGTGAATACTGACCTGGTTAACAAGGTTGTTAATATCGCTAGCCGCACAGCATCGTTTGTGAAAAAAGCCGGTGGAGAGATGTCGGCCAACATTGAAAATCCCGAGCTTTGGCAGCAGTTTTTAAACGCTGAAAATCTTATTACTGAGCTCTATGAGCAACGCGAATACAGTAAGGCCATGCGCGAGATTATGACCTTGGCGGATGCGGCCAATGAGTATATCCAAGCACAAGCGCCTTGGAGCCTGGCAAAACAAGAAGGTAACGAGCAAAAGGTTTTAGACATCTGCAGCCTAGGGGTAAATATGTTCCGCGCCCTGATGCGTTTCTTAAAGCCAGTGCTGCCAGCTACCGCTGAAAAAGCCGAGCTATTCTTGGAAGAAACCTTAAATTGGCAAGAGCCATTGGCCTACCGTGCTGGTGCCATCAATAAGTTTAAGCCACTGATGACTCGTATTGAATCCGATAAGGTTGCTGCCATGGTTGAAGACAGCAAACAAGCGGCCGCCGAAGCGATGCAGGCGGCAAAGCCAGCCGCCACTGGTCCACTTGCGGACGAACCGATTGCCGACGAAATTAATTTCGATGATTTCGCCAAGGTCGATTTGCGTGTAGCACTTATCAAACAAGCTGAGCATGTCGATGGCGCCAAGAAGCTATTAAAGCTGACTTTAGATCTAGGCGGCGAAACTCGACAAGTGTTCTCGGGTATTAAAAGTGCCTATGCACCTGAAGACCTGGAAGGGAAACTGACCGTTATGGTTGCTAACCTCGCACCGAGAAAGATGAAGTTTGGTCTTTCCGAAGGCATGGTTCTAGCGGCTGGCCCAGGCGATAAAGAAATTTATCTGCTCGAGCCACATAGCGGCGCCCAGCCTGGCCAAAGGGTTATGTAAGTAAAATCTGATATAACACAAGGCAAGCTATTAGCCTTAGAGCTAAGCTTGCCAATTTTTTATGGGCCCATGAGCCCGATTGATTTAAAGCCGACAATAGCAATGGAGCAACAATGGCCGATTTTGCCATTATCTTAATCAGCACCATTCTGGTGAATAACTTTGTGCTGGTGCAATTTCTTGGATTGTGCCCGTTTATGGGGGTTTCCAATAAACTGGAAACCGCCATTGGCATGGGCGGCGCAACCACCTTCGTGCTGACCTTAGCCAGTATTTGCAGTTACTTAGTCAATAGCTATCTGTTGCAACCCTTTGGCTTAGAATATTTACGTACCATTGCTTTTATTTTGGTGATCGCTGTTGTTGTTCAGTTCGCCAAAATGTTCATCGAAAAAACCAGTCCTCTGCTCTATCGAGTTTTAGGGATCTTCTTACCCCTTATCACCACCAACTGCGCCGTATTGGGTGTGGCACTGCAAAACACCAACAAAGCCCATAACTTTTTTGAGTCTACAGTTTATGGTTTTGGCGCAGCCTTAGGTTTCTCTTTGGTGCTGGTGCTGTTTGCCGCCATGCGTGAGCGCTTAGCGGTTGCCGATGTACCCTTAGCATTTCAAGGCCCTGCCATTGCAATGATAACCGCTGGCTTGATGTCACTTGCCTTTATGGGCTTTGGAGGCCTGGTGTAAACCGGGAGCATCATGGATATCTCTAGCTTACATCCGCTTGTACTCGCGCTTCTGGTTCTCGGTGGCCTAGCATTAGTGTTCGGCGCCATCCTTGGTTTTGCCGCTGTGCGCTATAAAATCGAAGGCAATCCGATCGTTGATCAAATCGATAATCTATTGCCACAAACGCAGTGCGGCCAGTGTGGCCACCCTGGCTGTCGCCCTTATGCCGAAGGCATTGCCAACGGCGAAGAAATTAATAAATGCCCGCCAGGTGGACAAGATACAATTAATTCAATCGCCGACCTATTGGGCGTCGATGCCCCTGAGCTCGATGCCGAGCATGGCACGGAATCAGAATTGTCAACAGTCGCCTACATTCGTGAAGACGAGTGTATTGGCTGTACTAAGTGTATTCAGGCCTGCCCAATGGATGCCATTTTGGGCGCCGCAAAACAAATGCATACCGTCATTGCCGATGAGTGCACTGGCTGTGATCTCTGTGTAGAACCCTGCCCCGTTGATTGTATTGAAATGCGTGAAGTTGAAGTAACCATGCAAAACTGGAAGTGGCAATTACCCTCACCGCTCGCCGCAGTAAACTCCGACATCATTGCCAGTGACCGCCAAACGCCTCAAGAAACCAAGCAAGAGGATACGGCCGCATGAGTCAGTTGATTTACCCTTTACGCGGCGGCGTTCACCCACCAGAAAATAAGCAACAATCACTGCAATCACCATTGCGGCGTTTAGCTATTCCTGGGGAGTTGGTTTTTCCTTTAGCGCAGCATATCGGCGCACCAGCCAAAGCCGTGGTGGAAATTGGCGATCGCGTTTTAGCGGGCCAAATGATCGCCGAGCCAAATGGCCCATTCAGTGCTGCCATCCATGCCAGCACCTCAGGTACTGTCAGCGCCATTGAAGCCAGACCTATCCCACACGCCTCGGGATTGTGGGGCGACTGCATTGTTGTGGCGGCTGATGGCAAAGATGAAAGCATCGATTTTGTAGGCTGTGAAAACCCTTTTAAGATTGATCACGAATCCTTGATTGAAAAGATTCGCCATGCGGGTATTGCTGGAATGGGGGGCGCTGGTTTTCCGAGCGCCGTTAAATTAAACCCACCACCCAATAACAATATCGATACCTTGATTATCAATGGTACAGAGTGTGAGCCCTATATCACGGCTGACGATGTACTGATGCAAGAGCGCAGCGAAGATATTATTCGTGGCTGTACCTTGTTGGCACATATTTTAAACGGCCCCGATAGAATTTTAATCGGTGTTGAAGACAATAAGCCAAAGGCCATTGCTGCACTCGAGCAATCACTACTCAAACTCGCGGCGGAAGATCTGCCCGGCATTGATCGCGTTCAAGTTGTCAGCTTCCCTACCAAGTACCCTTCTGGTGGTGAGAAGCAGCTAATTCAAATTTTAACTGGCAAAGAAGTCCCCAGTGGTGGCCTGCCCGCACATATCGGCATTGTGGTTCAGAATGTTGGTACCACCGTTGCCATTTGGGAGGCCATCAAGCACGGCAAGCCATTGATCGAGAGAATCACCACCGTGGTGGGTGAAAGCCTCAAAGAGCAAGGCAACGCGATTGTAAAACTAGGCAGCCCGAGCCAATTTGTACTGGAGCAATTTGGCTTCCAAGAAAAATCCTGTGCTCGCCTTATCGCTGGTGGCCCCATGATGGGCTTTAGCCTGCCCGATAGCCGCGCCCCCATAGTGAAAACCAGTAACTGTTTATTGGTGCCCAGCCATCAAGAGATGCCAGATCCAGCTCCGGCACAAGCCTGTATTCGCTGCGGCCATTGCGCGGAAGCATGTCCCGCGGGTTTGCTACCACAGCAACTCTATTGGTATGCCCAAGCTAAAGAACACGACCGCCTCCTGGCCCATAATTTAATGGACTGTATTGAATGCGGCGCCTGCTCTTTTGTTTGCCCTAGTAGCATTCCATTGGTGCAGTACTACCGCGCTTCAAAAGGTGAAATTCGACAGGCTGAAATCGAAAAAGAGAAATCTGATCGATCTCGTCAGCGCTTTGAGTTTCGCCAAAAACGCATTGAACGCGCCGAAGCTGAAAAAGAAGCCAAGCGCCTCGCTCGCAAAAAAGCCGCCGAAGCCGCTAAGGCTAAGGCCGCCGCTAATGCAGGTGCTGCCAAAACCGCCCCTGCTGCAGACCCAGTGGCAGCAGCCATGGCGAGAGTGCAAGCGCAGCAGTCTGACCCAGCCGAGCAGCTGGCTAAGTTAGAGCGCGCCGTTAACAATGCACGCAATCGATTAAACAGCGCCGAAGAAAAATGGCAGCAGGCTGAGGGAGATCAAAAAGCCAAGCTCGAGTCTCGCTTTAAACAGGCGCAACTAAGACTGCAAGACGCGGAAAGCAAGCTGCACGATTTCAAGCAGCAGTCTGCAGGCCAAAACCCGGCTCCCTCAAATCCAACTTCGGCAAGCCCAACTACACCACTCAATATTGATAGTGACGATCCAATCGAAAGAGCCAAGGCCAAAGCTCAACAGCGCCTCAGCATGTCGCCGTTGGAAAAAGCGGAAAACAATTTGAGCAGCCTAAATGACAGGCTGAAAAAAGCACAAGAGAAGGCTAGCGAGGCCGATGACGATAAACGCGCGGCTATGGAAGCTGCTGTCGAAAAGCTGAAGCAGAAAAAAACCTCGCTCGAAAAAGAGATAGATGAGTTAAAAGCTCAGGCTCCGCTTAAAGAAAACACGGCCACAGCTGAAACCCCAGTAGATCCAAACAGTATTGACGACCCTATTGAGCGGGCAAAAGCAAAAGCTATGCAGAGACTCAATATGTCTCCTGCTGAAAAACTGCAAAATAGCCTGCAAGCTTTGCAAACAAGATTAGCAAAGGCCGAAGAAAAAGCGGCCTCTGCCGACGAAGACAGGCGCCCAGCCATGCAGGCGGCGGTCGAAAAGCTGCAAGAAAAAATCAAAACTGTCGAGCAGGAAATTACTGAGTTTAAGGCCCAGGAAGAACCTGCAAAGCCGGCCGAAAGTGCAAACGAGAGCTCTGGCATACCCCTTGATGCGGCCAGCGCGGCTATTGAAAAAGCCAAAGCTAAGGCCGCTGCTCAAGCTCAAATGAGCGACAGTGAAAAACATGCAGCACAGGTCGAATCGCTGCAGCAGCGCATTCAAAAAGCACAGCAGCGCCTAGATAAGGCTACTGAAGAAGGCAACGACAATGTGGATGCCTTCCGCCTTGGGCTAGAAAAGCTACAAGCCAAGCTTAAAGAATTGGAGTCTGAATAATGTCTTTTTTGCGCGCCAGTTCGCCACATGCCCACGCGGCCAATAACACCACTAAAGTAATGCAAACCGTGTTGCTGGCCACCCTTCCTGGCTTACTGGCTTTAACGGTGTTTTTTGGTCCGGGTAGCATTATCAATATATTGCTTGCCTTAATTTTTTGCTTGGCAGGTGAAGCACTAGTCTTACGCTTACGCAAACGCCCGTTAGGGTTTTATTTGCGTGATTACAGCGCGGCCGTTACCGCTGTGCTTTTGGGTCTAGCGCTACCGCCGTATTGCCCTTGGTGGGTAGTGATGGTAGCCAGTGTTAGCGCCATCATTATCGCCAAACAACTCTATGGCGGAATGGGTTATAACCCCTTTAACCCTGCCATGGTTGGATATGTTGTTGTACTTATCTCATTCCCTTTGCAAATGAGCCAATGGCCAAGCCCTGCCTCGCTGCTTGAGTCCCTACCCTCTATCAGTGCTAGTATAAGCCAGGTATTTACTGGCCAGGGTCTAGACGCTTACACCTCTGCGACGGCATTAGATATCGTCAAACAAAACAATAGCCAACTCATTAGCCAAGTTTACGCTGACAGTGATTTGTTACGCAGTGGCTCACTGGCCGGCGCTGGCTGGGAATGGGTAAACCTGGGCTTTTTAATGGGCGGCTTGTATTTGCTCTATAAAAAAGTGTTCACCTGGCATGCACCTGTGGCCATGTTGGCAAGCTTAAGCCTGTTCGCCCTGCTGGGCTATGATTCAGGCAGCTCCCAGTCAGGTGGCTCCCTAAGCTTGCATCTGTTTAGCGGCGCTACCATGTTAGGTGCCTTTTTTATTATTACCGACCCAGTTAGCTCAGCGGTATCCAATAAAGGCCGGCTTATTTTTGGTGCGGCCGTAGGCGCCCTAGTCTACTTAATTCGAGTATTGGGTAACTACCCTGATGCGGTGGCCTTTGCGGTTCTACTAATGAACTTTGCAGCGCCTTTTATCGACTACTATACCGTGCCGCGCAGCTACGGCCACGCCAAGCCACGTAAGGCCACGGAGAAACAAGAGCCATGACACTAGGTGATTCAATCAGCAAAAATGCCATTTTGCTGGGTGCCTTTGCGTTGCTGACGGCAGCGGTTTTAGCGGGCACCCACTTAATGACCAAAGACCGGATTGCAGCCGCGGAACGCAAAGCCGCAGAGCAAGCGCTATTAGAAATTATCGCCAGCCTGCCAGAAAAACATGACAACGACCTGTTAGCCGACAGCTTAGATATTCCTGCAAGCCTGCAGAAAACACTGCACTGGCAAGGCGATGAAAAAGTTTATTTGGCCAAGCGTTCTGGAAAAGTGATCGCCTATTTAATTCCCGCCATTGCCCCCGAGGGTTACAGCGGCGATATAAAATTGTTGATCGGCATTACGCCATCAGGAATGCTCAGTGGAGTTAGGGTATTGGCCCACAAAGAAACCCCCGGCCTAGGCGATAAAGTTGAAACTAAAAAAAGCGATTGGATCTTGAGCTTTACCGGCCGATCGTTAACGGCTGAGAACAGTTCGGCATGGGCCGTTAAAAAAGACGGCGGCGATTTTGATCAGTTTACTGGTGCTACCATTACGCCAAGAGCCGTAGTCAAACAAGTTAAACAATCTGTAGAAGCCTTTAATAGCTGGCTGTTAAAAAAGCCAAGCCATTTAACGCAACAGGAGCCTGCCAATGACTGATAAAAGCATTGATTACGCCGACATCAGTAAAAAAGGTTTGTGGGAAAACAACCCTGCCTTGGTGCAATTGTTGGGGCTATGCCCATTACTGGCCGTTACCGGCTCAGTAGTTAATGCGCTGGGTTTAGGTCTTGCCACTATGTTGGTACTGCTAGGGTCCAACATTAGCGTTTCATTGATTCGCCACGCAGTTAGCGACGCGATCCGCCTACCCGCCTTTGTGATGATTATCGCCTCGTTTACCACCGCAACCGAACTGTTGATGCAGGCCTTCACTTATGAGCTGTATCAAATTCTCGGTATCTTTATCCCATTGATTGTTACCAACTGCACCATACTTGGGCGTGCCGATGCATTTGCCAGTAAAAATGGTGTACTGGCTTCAACCGTTGATGCTGTCATGATGGGCTTAGGCTTTTTATTGGTTTTACTGGCACTGGGCGGTATCAGAGAGCTTTTGGGTGCCGGCACGCTGTTTGCCGGTATGGATCTGCTCTTAGGCCCCATGGCGGCCAATTGGGAGTTACAGCTAATGGGCAAGGATTACCCCGGCTTATTAGTAGCGCTGCTGCCACCTGGAGCCTTTATCGTGACGGGCTTCTTAATCGCTGCAAAGAATGCCATAGACCATCACCAGCAAGAAAAAGCCAAGGCCAAGCAAGCACCAGTCGTCGCCGGAAGTCGCCGTGTTCGCACAACTGGCCACATTAGCTAAACTGTTAACAGCACCTTTCAGCCAACTCTAGGCCTAAACTGAGGTAGCAAATCATCATGGCTGATGTAGACAAGAACCAGGAAAGCAACTTTAAGGGGCGACAGCCCCTCAGAGCCAATAGCAGACACCGCCGCAATGAGATTTTGCAGGCCACCTTGCGTCTTATTGCGAACGACGGCATCAGGGCTGTGCGCCATAGAGCCATTGCCAAGGAGGCTGACGTCCCACTGTCTGCCACTACCTATTATTTTAAAGACATCAACGATCTCATTAATGATGCCTTCGCGTTGTTTGCAGAGCAAAGCCAAGCCCGCAATTCTTGGTTACAGGAACAAACCCTAGCGGCCTACCAAAGTAGCCAAAGGACATTAAGCAGCGATCCTAGCGGACAGCAGATGAGAGCCGAACTTGCCCGCTCAGTTCCTACGCTAGTATTGGAGCATGTTCGACGCCAAGTTGAAGATACCCAAGCTAGACGCCTCGAACATGCCTTTTTAAATGAAACTCTCCACAATAGTGGCTTAGAAGCGCGTTATGAAAACCTGCGTAACGATGTCATTGCCGCGATCGAGGCCTTTTTGCAGCTGATCGGCAATGATTCAGCCACAGCAGATGCACATGCCCTACACGGCATTATTCAGTGGCTCGAGTATTTACTCGTAGTGGAGAACTGCGAAAGCAATTGGCAGCTGGCCGAGCTGACTATCGAACGACAGATACAGAGACTTTTTAACAATATCTAGGCTCAACAGCATCAAAAGCCTACAACCTCTAAACTCAATAGCCTCCATTCCCAACAAATTCTAAACTAAAGTCCTGCAAGCTCCGTGAGCGGTCAATTCCATAGTTTGAACGGCAGTAGCAAGCCAATAAATTGCGGCAAAGTTAACAGGCTCATTTCCCCTAACAGTGCTAAGATGTTATTAAGCAGTCGGCGTGGTGTGTCCGGCTTTATACGCTAAACGCTAGACAGGTTTTCTCGGATGGCCCCAGCAACACATCAATCTAATGCCATAAACTTCTCTTTTCATCTTGCCCTCGTGGCAAGCGCCGCTTTTGTATTTGCCAGTACTGCTAGCCAAGCACAAATTTATCGCTGGCAGGATGAATCCGGTAAGTTTCAATACAGCGATAAACCGAGGCCAGGAGCCAAACTGATCAAAGAGGCTGATAAAAAGCCCAAAGCTGAAGGCCTAGTCTCTTCTGAAGATGTTTTGCTCGCACTGCCTAATGACGTTGAGCCTCAAAAACCCGTCGACAACAGCGAAACCGAGCAGCCAAAGCTTAAAGATGAAGAGACGGAAGCGCCCCGTGCCGCCACTATCCAACAAGCGAATACCGCCATTGAAAATGAACGGATGAGTGAAGACGATCAGGCTCGATTAAAGGAGTTAAGTCGAAAGCATCGACGCTGCGCTAGCAGTCGCACTCGAATGAGCAAACTCGAGGCACAGTATCAGCAGCGTAAGCTGGAAGGTGCACCAGAGCAAACCCTGGATTACTTACAGCGCTCTGTTGAACGACAGAAAAAACTGGTCAGCCGCGATTGCAGCTAAACCTTTCGAGTTTTATTCAAGCCAGCTACTAGCTGGCTTTTAAACTAACAGCGCTGGACACCTCTTGGCCCAACGCTCAAATGGCTAAGCACTTATTTTACTATACCGGTTAAGCCAAAATATCTGTGGCTACTCGATAATTTGGATCTTCCAATACATTCACCTCGCATAAATTACCGGCATTCTTCAGCAATTTACGGCACTCTGGGCTGAGGTGTCGCAGATGCAAGGTTTTACCTTCTTTCTGATAACGTATTGCCAGCGCATCAAGTGCTTCAATCCCTGAGTGATCGCTGACACGGGAGCGCTTGAATTCAATAACAACATGCTCCGGGTCATTCTTGGGGTCAAACAACTCACGGAAGTGGCTGACTGAACCAAAAAATATCGGGCCACGCAAATCATAGACCTTGTAGCCATTCTCATCGGTATAAGTATCTACCATGATGTGCTTGGCGTGTTTCCAGGCGAACACTAGAGCCGAAACAATCACCCCGATAACCACCGCAATTGCCAGGTCGTAAACCACGGTTACAGCAGATACCAAGATCAGAATAAAGGCATCAGACGGTGGGATCTTGCGCATAATGCGCAAAGAAGACCATTCGAAGGTGCCTAACACCACCATAAACATAATCCCCACCAAAGCGGCCAGCGGGATCATTTCAATGTACTTTGCACCAAACAAAATAAAGGCCAGCAGCACTAATGCAGCGGTTATACCTGATAATCGACCACGACCGCCATTATTAATATTGATCATACTTTGACCAATCATGGCGCAGCCGCCCATACCACCGAAAACACCATTTACACTGTTGGCGATGCCTTGCCCCACACATTCACGGTTACCCTGACCACGAGTTTCGGTAATCTCGTCAATCAAGCTAAGGGTCAATAGCGATTCAATCAGGCCAATAGCGGCGATAATGCCCGCGTACGGCAGAATAATCCAAAGGGTTTCAAGGGTCATTGGTACTGCTGGAATGGCAAAGCTCGGCAACTCTCCTTTAAGGGTTGCAGTTGCTGCCTCATCGGCTGGCAGACTATCACGTACAAAATCAATCACGGAGCGTGCTTCAAGGTCCAGGCCAATCACAATCAGTGTTACCGCGATAATAGCGACGAGACCGGCTGGTACTGCGGTGGTTAGTTTAGGCAAGAAGTGTACAATCGCCATGGTTAGTGCAATTAAGCCCACCATGATCATCAGGGCGTTACCCTGCATCCACTCAAGGCCGTCGGCGCCCTGCACTTTAAATTGGCCCAGTTGCGCCAAGAAGATCACAATCGCTAGGCCATTTACAAAGCCCAGCATCACCGGATGGGGCACCATGCGGATAAATTTACCGAGCTTAAACACACCCGCTAGTATCTGGATAATACCGGCCAACAGCACTGCGGCGAATAAGTATTGCACACCATGCTGAGCAACCAGAGAGACCATCACAACAGCCGTGGCCCCGGTGGCACCAGAAATCATGCCAGGGCGACCGCCAAATACTGCCGTTAGCAAACCCATCATAAAGGCTGCGTATAGACCTACCATCGGCTCTACGCCTGCCACAAAGGCGAAGGCAACCGCTTCTGGCACCAACGCCAGTGCTACAGTGGTGCCGGATAGAACATCGTTCTTAATATTGTATTGATTCGCCTTCTCGTGAATCAGATTAAACATGTGAGCCTCGAAATCTATGGGTGCAGGGCTTGGGTGTCCGAATATGAAGCAACTAGCAGCGATTCACATTAGAGGACAGCTAAATGACCAAGGAATGCCATACAGCATAGCTTAGGTTGAAAAAGGTGCAGGATTCTAACAGGTTTTGCGGGTGCAACCAATGCGCGAGGTAATACCGCATCGCGCCGTAACTCAATAAGTCGAGCGCAAACGGGGCCTATAAAAGGGAATAAGGTATTGCTTTGTGGCTTAACAAGGCCAACTTTATGATCAGGCCTCAATCAGCCATGCGACTACTGCAGCCCGCGTTTACCCAACAGCTGAATGGCATAGCCGTCTGGGTCTTGGCAAAAGGCCAGAATAGACGTGCCTGCGGTCATGGGACCGGCTTCTCGAGTGATATCACCACCCGCAGCGCGGATCTGCTCACAGGCATCGTAGACATCGTCCACCTCAATAGCGATATGACCATAGGCATTGCCATGATCGTAGTTGGCCTCGCTCCAGTTATAGGTGAGCTCTAAAACGGTGTTATCAGATTCGTCACCATAGCCGAGAAAAGCCAGGGTAAACTCCCCTTCAGGATACTCCTGCAGGCGCAGTAACTGCATATTCATGACTTTGGTATAGAATGCTATCGAGCGCTCAAGATTGGCAACTCGTAGCATAGTGTGCATCAAACGCATAGCCCGCTTCTCGTAACAGATCTTCTTTGTCATTTTATCGGCCCAGTTACTTTGCCAACTCTCTAACTGGGAGGCCGACTATGCGCCAGAGTTTTTGGCAGGTCAAGAGGCTTTCAATCAGAACTAGATTCTGATCAACAAAGCACTCTTGAGCCATAAACTCCAGTTAATTTGTCTGAAAAAACAATTAGTAAAATGAATAGAACTGATCAAAAACCCAGTACAACCTTAAACTTTGGCTTTTTGTGTTTGCCATAGTGCTTGGGGCGATAATAATGTGTCACGCTATGACTACCGTTGCCGTAACTTATATAAGCTGGTTGATGATTCCTGTAACTACCTTGGCGCTGCTGACAATAGCGATGATCAGACAAATGGTAATGTTGCCCCTCATGCCAATGACCTTGGTGATAGCCGCTGTAATGGCGATGATAACGCTTGTTCTTGTGATGCCTGTTTTTATTTCCATGGCGCTTATGCTGACTGAGCTTTATACCCGTATGCTTAATGGTAGGAGCCGCATAATATAGCTTTTTACTGCTGTGCTTGTTTTTGTGAGTCTTATTGTGACTGTATTTATGAGAGTCGCCGTGTGAGTGACTATGAGAGCGCTTATGTGAGTCGCTATGAGAATGACCATAAGAATTATAATCTTCATGAGCAAGGCCATGACTGCCATAACTCAATAACAATATAGCGCCAAACAGTGATGCGATTAGACGTTGCATAAAAGCCTCCTGAGACTAACGCTAAACGATACCACTTGAAAGCTACAGCACAAACATGAACTTGACCTTAAGCAATCGCTCATCGCAGACTAGGAAGTAAATAATGATGCCAGAGCTAGATATATGGTCTTACCGATTGATACGCCACGGCTGAGCGCCTACTTTTTTGTGGAAAACGCCAGTGACTTTATAGAATTTATGCACAGTGCGTTTGGTGCTGAAGAACTGGGCAGAGAGTGCAGCAATGGGCGCCTGTTAAATGCCCAGTTGCGTATTATCGACTGCACCTTTATGGTGAGCGAGGCTGCACAAATAGGCCCCTTGCAAAGCAGCCATTATTTATATGTAGATGATGTCGACCAAGCTCTCAAAAGCGCATGCCAGGCAGGCGCCGAATGTTTGTTTGAGGCCCAAGATATGCCCTATGGTGATAGGCAAGCTGGTGTAAAAGATCCATTTGGTAATTATTGGTGGATATCAAAACGGCTGAGCGATGAGCCTTACTACTAAGTAGCAAAATGAAAAACACTGGTGCTCTAAGCTTCAACACCAAAAGCCAGAAATACACCCACCATACAAAAGAGATTAATGAACATAATGATAGAGCTGCCTAATTTACCAATGGCAACCGAACGCTTAACAATACGTCAAGCAACTCTCGATGATGCCCGGTTTTTTTTAGAACTGATGACCTCTAAAGGCTGGCTTGAAAATATTGGCGATCGAGGAATCTACCAATTAAGTGATGCCCAAGCCCATATACAGAACAATGTGCATCAATCTTATCTTGAAAACGGTTTTGGCATGTATGTCGTATGTGATTGCAACAATAAAGCCATTGGCAGTGTCGGTTTTATTGACCGCCCTACTCTTGAGCATGTTGATATAGGCTATGCGTTTCTAGCCGATGCTGGAGGCAAAGGCTATGCTATTGAAGCCTGCCGCGCTATTTATCAATTTGGTGTAGAGCAGTTGAAGATCAAACCTATTGTTGCTATCACATCACCCCACAATGTTCGCTCTGGAAACATATTGCTTAAACTGGGATTTCAACGCAGCGATGATATTTGCCTTTCCGACAGCGGCGAAACCGTGCATTATTATATTGATCCGCAGCACCCTTTGTTTAAAAGATAAGTCAAAAGAATATGCCAAAGAATTTTAACCCTTCGCAATTGCCCCATGCTCATATGAGCGCCATCAACAATGTTGAAGTGCCCCATGTGAATCATCTTGAGCAAAACGAGTTCCAACAATTACTACAACAGGCGGATTATTGCGATTGTATCTTTGATGATGACGATGAAATCTTTGGCTTTCTGATTGGCTTTCACAAAGACAACACAAATTATCAAAGCTTTAACTTTCAGTGGTTACAACAACATTGCGATAATTTTCTCTATGTTGATCGCATTATTGTAGCACCTTGGGCCCGTAGCCAAGGGATAGGGAAACGCTTATACAACAATGCCGCGCAATGGTGTAAGCAGCAGGGAATTGATAATGTGGTGTGTGAAGTAAACCATTCTCCACCAAACCCTAACTCACACTTGTTTCATCAAGCCTTGGGGTTTTCTGCATTAGAGAATGTGAAACATCCAGAAGGGAAAACAGTGACCATGTACCAATGGTCACTGTAATTGCAAGATTACTGCAAAGAATAATACTCAGCAACTTGCTTGCTCTGTTCGTCGTTAAGCTCTCCAGCAATCACTTCCATAATTGGGTGTTTGCGTTGACCACTACGAAAATCGCGAAGCTGTTTCAATAAATAGCCAGCCTTTTGACCGGCAAGGTTAGGCCATAACTGATTAACAGTTATGCCTTGCATGCCATGACAGGACACACAGCGAGCTCGAACATGGGCACCTGGCAGCTCTTTTTTAGAGCCGATTGCTTTTGCGCGTTTTTTAGAAGCAAAGTGCTTTGCCACAGCGTCAATTTGCTCGTCGCTCAAAGCTTGTACAAAAGGCATCATCGTCGGCACGATTCGTTCACCATCACGAATCGCTCGTACTTTACTGGCGATATAGCCGGCCTTTTGACCCGCTAAATTTGGCCAAAGATCATTACTGGATCGACCATCAACACCATGACATGAGCTGCACTGCTGCACCTGCGCCGTAATATCCACCGCCGACACATTCACACTCAGAAACAAGGCAGCCAAAGAAAGTGCTGCACGCTTACACACGGAATAAATCATAATTATTTACTCTTTTCGCCGTTGCCGATAAACGACATCTTATTTTAATGGTTGCTCAGGCAGTTCTGTAATGATGCCTTTGGCTAGCATATCTTTCAGCAATTGCTTTCTAAACTCGAAGGCCTCGAACAAGGGTTCTTGTCGTAATTTCGCTACTTCAGCGACGGTATAAGGCTTAAAGTTTTTCGGCAATGTTTCGCCAGAGATATTCAAGACAATCCAATTCAAAACTTCAGTCAGCTGCTCATCATCCAAGGCGGCATTGGCCGAGCCTGGAACTTGCACTAGGTAATCGCGACCAGCTTGAAACTTTAGAAAGTTACCCACAAAATTGTTCATATGGGGAACCGCTTTGCGTCCCTCACCGGCAGGGCCATGACAGCCGCGGCAAAACATTTTGTAGTTAAACTCGGCGCGCTTTTCACGTTGCTCTGCACTTAGATCGGCAGCCGTCACCTGGCCAGCTCCTAAGAAACCGGCCACTAAGACTAGCGACAATGCAAAAGCAGTTGTTAGGCTATTGCTCATAGTCTTAACTCCAAGCCTTATTGCTCAAAGGCCAAGCCCACAACAATCGCCGTGGAGCAGTGATAGACCGAGCTATTTGCACCCAAGCACCAGTTCACATCGTTGGATTTATCGGCGCGATACAGCGGGCGATCGCCTTCATCACGTTGGCACAAACAACTGCCACATTGAGTAGTACCACAGCAATCGTTATAAGAGATAACGTAATTGCGACCATCGACAGGATTACGACAAGTACCAATCCAAGTGATCGGCGACATTTCAGTACCCGGTGGGCAAGTGTTATAGGTACCGCCACAACACTCACACAAGAAACCGTCTACCGCACAGTAACGCCAGTAATCACAGCTTGCTGGATCACCAGCTTCACTGTCCTGGGGCAGGCGATTATCCTGTGGAAGTTTTTGACCGCCATCAGCAGCACGTGCTACCGGCAAAAGTGGGATGCTGCCCGCACCTACCAATGCAGCACCTAAACCTCGAATAAAGCCGCGTCGAGAGCCCTTTTGAGCTGCACCGCGAGCTGTTTTTTCAAATAACTTATCGAACAGGGACATTGATCAGGCCTCTTCTTTGTTTTGTTCTTTGTACTTTTCTTTTGCTTTAGGTCTTACAGAGCGCTTAGCGCCCTGCCATATATTCTTGTATAGAAGCCACTTCACGTTCTTTGGCTTCAAACAAACTATCTAAATGCTCACGAGAATTCACAATCCCCATAGAGGCAACATTACCCTGCTCATCAATTAAGACCGCATAGGGAAGCTTTGCGACACCGTAGGTCTTACCCAAGAGCTCAGAAACGATATAGGGAAAACCGCCTAAATCCTGCGCCTTTGCAAAGGCTTGGTGATCGTGCTGCTTACCATCACTGGCCAACACCAAATCCAACCACTTAGACTCTGCCGACGCTGCAGAGCGCAAGGCAGGCAAAAGCGTTTTACAAATTGGGCAATCTGGAGAAACCCAGAAAATCAGCTGGGACTTATCACGCTGACCACCAATATTCACCATTTGATTGGCCAAGGCCTGCAAAGATAACTCTGGAGCCTTTTGCCCAACTTCGAGCTTCTGGTTCATTGCTAAGGCGCCTGCTGGAGCGACACGCTCATACAAAACACCGATTTGACGAATCAAGGCATAATTAATAATTGCCATTACGATCAGACCGATCCAAAGGGCAATATTTGACACGACGAGAAATTCCATTAACGAGACCTCATTGCTTCTATGCGCTGGAAATTGGCCAATAAACCTTCCCAGCAGCTGTAAGCCAAACTAAATACGATAGCCAGTGCCAGCGACAACCACAGCTCAGCACCTAATACATAGGGCTCGCTCGCAGCAAACAGTGCAAGCGTAGCCAATACCACATTACGCCATAACAAGGCCGGGCTGATTTTTAAACCAGCCGCAGGGCCGGCGCAGCCGCAATCCATGTCGCGCTTACCCTGAAACCACTGGGCGGCCAATAAAGCTCCATACGCCAGCATCAAGGCCGCACAAGCTACGGCCGCGATGCTTTTACTAACGGGCAACAATAAAGCCAGTGCGATTGCTATTTCGATACCGGCAATCAACCGTACCGCCGCAATCGATTGCAGAGCTTGCGGCACATAGGCGTAATCTTGCATCAGCGCTTGGTAGTAAAGCTGGTTATCGGGCATCAATTTATGTTTGGCGGCATGCAATAGCAGCCAAACAAAAAACAGCGCAACCGCTTGGGCAAGTAAACTAGTTAACATCAGTAAGCCTTATGAACCAACAGTGGCGTAACGTTACCAAAATCAGAAATGGTCTGAATTAGCTTGCCGTCTTTTGGATCAATAATGTCCAAGTTTAAGTCGCCATTGGTAACCACTAGTTTAGGTTCTTTGCCGCGAGTAACGGCAATAGAAATTCCCCAGCCAGGCAGGGCCAATTTTCGCAAACGCTTTTTATTTTTTACATCGATCACCCACACATGGCTACCGCCATGGGTCTGAGTACCATCGGCTCCATTTTCGTGGGCAATCATGTACATCAAGCCTTGCTCGTCCTTGTCGTTGAGCCCAAGGCCGCCTGGACGCCAATTAGTTTTGCGCTCTTCTGGGGTAATAAGATCCCAAGTTTCAACAAACTTGGCCACATCACCGCGCAGGTCAATGGTATGCATTTTTCCAGCAAAGCCAGGGAAATAGGCCATACCATCGATAATCGCTGGACGCTCAAAGATTGGGGTTTTATCTGTATCAAAGAAAGGCTTGATGCGATGCTGCGCCGACTTCTTACCGTTTTTATCTAAAACAGTGGTTAACAAGCCACCGTTGCTACATAAAGACGTCACACTGCGCTCACCAGTTGGATAAGTCAGCACACAGCCTGGTGTACCAATAACATCCACAACTTCGCGCTTATCTAAATCTACTACCGAGAAAGAGGCCGCTGGGCTGAAGTTGGCTACATAAAGAAAACGCTCGTCTTTAGACAGCCCCATTGAGTAACGCTCAGGCAAAGCCGTCAAACGAGTGGCATCTTTCCAAACAATTTCTTTTAGAATTTTGAAAGTCGTTTTGTCATAGATGGCCAAAACATCTTCACGGGGCCCACGGGAGCCGCGTGCATGGAATGACTCCATGATATAAAACTCATCGCGCTTTTGAGCGGCTTTAAAATTACCCAATAGATTTTTATCGGCAATTGCTTTGATGCGCTTGGCCGGGCGCTCTTCCATAACATCAAGAACGATAACCTTTCCGCCAAACATACTGAAGAATGCCGCCTCATCAACATACATCCAGCTTTCTGGCATGTTTTTGGGTAAGCTGCGAATGGCGCCAGTTTCTTCAATCGGCAATGGGGGTAAATCGGGACGCGTTGCGGCCTTTTGTTCTTGCTTAGCAGCCGCCAAGGCGAGAGAAGAAAGCAAAACAGAAGATGCCAAAACGCTGCAGGCGCCTAGGCGAAGCGCACTCCTTAGAGATTTCATAATCGTTTCCACGGCTTTTATCGTTTATTATTCGCTAATGATTCTCGCGATACCATCAGCATCATACCCCATAACATACCGTCATGGGATAACTTCATCTAGTCTGTAAGTGAAAGACAAACTTGTCTGACGGCGCAACTCGCTAAGAGCCGCAACCGGTCTGACTATTTTTAGTTTTGGCTCCCGTAAAAGCAAAAAAATGCGGGCCCATATCGGCGAAGATAGGGCCCGCCAAGTCACATTTGATAATGAGACACAACAAGCTCTGCACTGCTTCCCACAGCAGCACGGTTTACAGGATTCATTTCACTTAACAGTAAAACCATTTTTACATTAGGCCTTATTAATAATCACCGACTGGATACTGGTGTACTCTTCCAGACCGTAGGTAGAGAATTCAACACCAAAGCCAGACTGCTTTACGCCACCAAATGGCACATTCGGCTGAATCGCAGCATGATTGTTAATCCAAGCCGTTCCCGCTTCTAGCTCCATTGCCAAATCAGTAGCCTTGGCGATATCACTAGACCATACCGATCCACCAAGACCGTTTTCATTGTCATTGGCAAGTTTTAGAACGTCTTCGACACTACTGTATTTGATAATTGGTAAGATCGGGCCGAACGGCTCTTCGTCAACTAGGCGCATGCCGTCTTTAACGTCCGTTACGATGGTCAATGGGTAGAAGTAGCCTGCGCCCTCTTGCACATCACCACCTACCAAGAAATTTGCACCTTGCGCTTTGGCATCTTCAGCCAACTCTACAACTTTATTTAATTGGTCGCGGTTATTTACTGGGCCGTAATCCATTCCCTCTTCTAAGCCATTACCTACTTTTGCAGACTGAGCGATAGCGACAAGCTCCGCAGCCAGCTCATCATGAATACTTTCATGAACATATAAACGCTTTAATGCCGCACAGGTTTGACCGCTATTGGTGAAGGCAGAAGCAAAGATTCTTGGCGCCATAGCTTTTACATCAACGTCAGGCAAAATAATGCCCGCATCGTTACCGCCTAGCTCCAAGGTTAAGCGCTTAAGATTTACCGAAGCACCTTGCATAATTTTTCGACCGGTTGCCGATGAGCCGGTAAAAACAATTTTATTGATATCAGCATGAGTGCTCATGGCCGTGCCAACTTCACCTTCACCGGTTACCACATTCAGTACACCAGCTGGCAACACAGACTGCGCCAATTCAACAAACTTAATGGTCGAAAGCGGCGTGTATGAAGATGGCTTGATTACGACGGTATTACCCGCACGCAAAGCCGGAATCACATGCCAAATCGCAATCAATAATGGCCAGTTCCATGGGGTGATAGAGCCCACCACACCAAGTGGCTTGCGATGAACTTCTGCGCGAATTTCATCATCGTCTTGCAGCACTTCAACGGGCAATTCAAGCTCGGCATTGGAGCGGCACCATACCGCTGCACCACCAACTTCAAAGTAGGCACCTTGACCACCAAAAGCCTGTAGAGGGCGCCCCTGTTCTTGGGTAATCAACTGAGCCAAATCATCGATATTGGCTTCCAACAAATCTGCCAACTGCAAACAAGCTTGTTTACGAGTTTCATTGTCAGTAGCGGCCCAAGCCGGGAAAGCGGCTTTTGCTGCGGCTACAGCCTGATCTAGTTGTTCAACGGATGTATCGGGAGCTTTTGCCAACACCTCTTCGGTGGCCGGGTTAATAACATCGAAGCTTCCTGCTCCCGCTACTTTTTCACCATTTATAATTAAAGAATACTCTGACACGTTCTGTCTCCCGCTGCTGTCTTAATTAGCATTGTGTTTTCAATCATCGCTCTTACTTGGGTTACTGGTTCGCTGCTTAAGTAGCGTTAGTAACCTGAAACCCAGTTAGGCAATATCACCTTATTTTTTTGCGCATAGTCATCCCATAGCGCAATAAGTTCTTTCAATTTTTTGGGGTGCTGTTTCGCCAAATCATGGCGCTCTGCACGATCCTCGGTAACATTAAAAAGCTGCCATTGTTCACGCCCTATCGGCTTTGGCATATGCGTCGCTTTCCAATCTCCAAAGCGTACTACTCGCTTTGCAAATAGCTCGCTGATAAAACTAACCGGGGCCATTTTTTCACCCTGCAAGGCTGGTACAACTGAGCGCCCGGTAATGGGATGAAGTGCTTGTTCGTTATCAGCTTCAGCGCTTCGTTTTATACCTGCCAGCTGCAACAAGGTAGGCACCATATCCTTCACTCGCACTAATTGATCGACTTGCCCAGGCTTTATCTTGCCCGGAAAACTGATCAAAGCAGGCACATGAGAGCCGCCCTCGCTGGCATAACCCTTGTAGCCATGAAAGGCGGGGGCGCCGGCCCAGGCCCACTCCGGACCATAAAGTACGTAGCTGTCTACATCACCCATCGCTGTCATCGCAAAATCATGGTTCTGGCGAATCCAGCGATTCACTTTTGGGAACTGCTGAGGTGGCCAAGTCGCATCTAGGTCATGCCCTTCAGCGCCATTGTCAGACAAAAACAAGACAATGGTATTTTCTAGTTCTTTAGCCTGTTCCAGCGAGTTCAACATGCGCCCAAGATGTCGATCCATTTCGCTAACCATGGCGGCATAGATCTCCATGGATTTAGCGGAACGCCGTTTTTCTTTATCGCTAAGACAGTTCCACCTGCGACTATTCTTCGGCATTTTTGCGGCTTCGCCGTTGATCAAGCCGAGATCTTTTTGTTTTTTAAATCTCGCTTGATGCAGGACTTCGAAACCCTGCTCATAACGCCCTTGGTATTTTTCAATCGCTGATTTAGGGGCTTGTAAGGGCCAATGGGGCGCCGTAAACGCCAAGTAAGCAAAAAAAGGCTTTTCTGTATTATTTTGTTTTCCTTCAGCGATATACTCCATCAGCTGATCGACATAAAACTCTGAGGAATATTTAAAACTCTTAGGCAGTGCGCTTAGCAACTTGCCGTCTTCCCGATATAAAGCCTTTTGCCCTTTCTTGATCGCATAAGCTGGCTTCATATCACCATAGTGACTGGCTCCACCCGGCAAAAGCACAAACGATCGATCGAAGCCATGGCTTTCTGGCCCCTTCCCTTCGCCTTTACCTAAATGCCATTTGCCAGTCATATAGGTGTCGTAACCCGCATTCTTTAAAATACTGGCCACGCTTTCTACGCGTTGATTTAAATAACCTTCATAACCTGGCTGACCACGTTGATTGTCAGCCATTTCTTCTGCCATATTGCCCAAACCCGCTAAATGACTATCTACACCCGTTAACAACATGGCTCGGGTCGGAGAGCAGGTAAAGGCCGTATGAAAATCTTTAAACTGCGCACCTTGAGCGGCAAGGCGATCGATATTGGGCGTTTTAATTTCGCTGCCTAAATATCCCAGATCACCGTAGCCAAGGTCATCGGCTACCACCAATAAAATATTGGGTGGCTGCGAGCTAGCATTGGCATCAAGCAGCAATGCTAGCTGCAAGCATAAAAAAGCACTGCAATAAATTAGCCCCTGCAGCCATAAAGCCCGGCTGTTGTGCTGTTTATTTATGTCGGCTTTTTTATTATTCATCACTTTGGACTCTATCGGCCCCAGCAATGCTGGGGCCCTTTCAACGACTTAAAAGTTGTAGCTGAAAGTCGCACCAAACCAACGTGGCGGCGCATAGAATGAAGTCGCACCTAGAGCACCTAGGTCAAGGTTGTAGATACGATATTCTTCATCAGTGATATTTTTCGCCCATAGCGCTACTTTCCAACTTTCATCGCCTGAGGTGTATGAAACATTTGCGTTCCAAACAGAATAGGCATCTTCAAAAGAAACATCAGAGTTGGTCACTTCGAGGTACTGATCGCCATAAGAGGCGCCATCTAGCTGAATAGCCATATTGCCACCGGCAACATCCCAGTTATAACGACCAAGGAAGTTGGCGCTATAGCCTGGAGCATTTGGCATTTCATTACCTGAAATGGTGCCGCCATTGGCGTCAAAAACGGTATCCACTTCAGAGTCGTTTAAGGCTAGACCAAAGATGAAGTCCCAGTTTTCACCTGGAGTTAGGAACAGCTCAATCTCACCACCCTTAACGGTTGCATCAGAGTTATCTACCTGAGGCGTCAAACCGGTTAGTGCAAAGGCCTGGTAATCTTGATAGTCATAGTAGAACGCCGTGGCATTCAAGCGAGCAAAATCAGCAAACTCAGTTTTGATACCAATCTCGTAGGAGTGCAAGGTTTCTTCTTTGTGCTGGAAGTTAGTGGTGCTTGGTAATACGCCAGCATTCACCGACCAGTTACCACCTTTAATGCCACGGTTATAGCTGGCAAAAACTAAGGTCTCATCAGAGGCGCGCCAATCTAACTGAATACGTGCCGCATAATCGCCGTAATCGATGGTGTTTTGCGGTAAACCACGCACGGTTGAAATCACTTGGCTCGGAGTATTTACATCGCCGTAGCTGTTAACAAAATCGATATCTTTGTCGTCTTGTGACCAACGCAAGCCGGTAATTAAGGTTAGATCTTCACTGATATCAGTTTCTAACTGACCAAACACAGACCAGTTGCGAGAATCTAGATTCACACTGTAATCCGTAGCCGCACCTTCAGGTACAACGATGCTGTCGGGTGCACCCACGCCTGGTGGCGCCCAATCAGCACAACCAAGAACCGTTCCATCTGGCAATACTGGAGGCGCGATAGTGCCGGCAGCACAGCCGCCTACAGCGCCTGGAATACCAGCTGTAATGGCGCGGTTAAATTGCTCCATATCTAGGTAGTAAGCACCTACCTGCCAGCGCTGAGTCTCGCTTTCACCGGATAGACGAAATTCTTGTGAGAACTGCTCGTAGTCAGCAATCGTGGTGAAATTCACTGCGAGAATTGGGAAGCCGTCACCGTCTTCGGTGTAGAACTTTTCCATATCGGTGTAGTTGGTGATGGATACGAATTCCATATTGTCACCAACAGCTTTAGTGACCTTAGCGGTAAAGCTGGTAGCTTCACGATCAAAGTAACCTTCGTACTCTGAATCGTGCTCAAACGGGCGAACCACTGTGCCATCACGAACACCTAAACCCGTAGTTGGATCTACAGCTGGGCCACCTTGGGAATAAACGACATAGCCACCTGTTGGCACATCGTCATCTTTGCTGTATTTCAAGCTAAGATCTACGGTAGTGCCTTCATCAACATCGAATTGCAACTGACCGCGTAAGGCATAGCCATCACGACCGCCTAAGGCTCTAACGCCAGGGATAGTGGATTCAACATAACCATCGCCCTCTTCCCAACGTGCTGAGAAACGGCCGCGAACATTTTCGCTTAGGCTACCACCGACCGCACCTTCGAAAGAGCGGGTGCTGTATTCAGAAACAGATACATCAACATAGCCATTGGTTTCGTCGTCAGAGGCATCGCGGCTTACATAGTGAATTAAGCCACCGGTAGCATTACGGCCAAACAAAGTACCTTGCGGGCCACGCAATACTTCAACACGCTCTACATCGAAAAGCTGACCAGAAATAGCGTTCATAGATCCGATATATACATCATCAGAATAAACCGCTACCGGCGCTTCTAGGTTGTCAGTAAAGTTGTTTTGAGAAACACCACGCAAGTTAAAGGTGGTAATGGTAGGCGACCAAGTATTTACCTGAAGACCAGGAACCTGCTGAGTGATCTCAGTGGTATTGGTCACGCCTAGGGCTTTCATCTGATCGCCACTAAAGGCCGATACCGAAACGCCCACATCTTGCAAATTCTGCTCACGCTTTTGCGCGGTTACCGTAACTTCTTCTAAAACGGCGGCCGATGCATTACCGGCGGCAATGGCAAGCGTCAATAATGACAATGAAAACTGACGCCCTCTACTGGCGGTGCTTAATTTCAACATAGCTTCCTCACAAATCCCAAAGTGTTGTTATGATTTTTGCGAAATCCAGAGGGGACTCAGGCTACAGCTTGAAGACTGGACTCGGCTTTAAAAGACAAAGGCTCACCTATTGTTATCGTTGCTGAGCTCGGTTTGTCGCGGAAAACATCGGGGCTGGCTGTTATGGTTTATGCCCTTTTGCTTACCATGTACAGCAGTTTACGCTTTGACAAGAATCAATTTCTTGCACCAGAGGGAAAAGAAAAATGGAACCTAAGGGAAAAGTTAATTCACTTTTTAACAGAAAAAATTAAAACAACTGTTTTAAAATCAATTTAAGCCTATGATTTTTATAGATTTTCGAGATCAGCTTGAAGATTTGAGAATTGCACAGGCCTGCATTAGAGTCTGTTAATACTAATTCGACCCTAGTAAAAACAAATAAAGCCCTGGCCACGATAGACCAGGGCTTTGGCTCTATACACAGTGCAAGAGCCTATTGGGAGCTTACTTGGCAGACACACCCAATGCTTGCAGGGTTTCGATATTTAGATAACGATCAACCGGCAGATCTTTATCACGCTGGAACTTATTAACCGCTTCCATGGTTTCGCGACCGATCACACCATCAACCTTACCTGGATTGTAACCGCGCTCATCTAGAGCTACCTGAATTTGACGCAAGCGGTCAGTGGTCATATTGGTTTCACAAAGAATGCTTCGCCATTCCATTTGACCTTTTTTCAGCAACTCTTGACGAGAAACGGTTTTCTCAATCGCAGGGATTACATTACGAATTTCTTTGGCCGCTGATACCAGCTTGCGAACTTTCACATCTTTGTAAACAGCTGGAATGGTTTCAGTACGGAATCCAGCCGCTTTAGTTACCACCCGGCGCTTAACAGTTTTGTACTGTGGAGCCTCTTCTGTCAAACAAATTTGCTGACCGGTACGAGATTCCTTGCTCATGGTTTTATCATGAACTTCATGCCATACATAAGAACCATCTTTAGCCAAAACACGCTTTTTAACATCCTTATATTTTGCTGGAATGCTAATACGATTTTCCTGCGCTGCGCTTACCTGACGACGCACTTTTACTGTTTTGTATTCAGCTGGCACTTCAACAGTTTGAGTTGTAGCGGCCGTTTTTAGCACACGACGACTAACCGCTTTATAGGTTGCAGGAACCTCAACCAAACACATAATTTCGCCCGTTGCCGCATCAATGCGCTGAATTGGACCCGTACCTTTTTTCCAAACTGTGTGTGCAGGTTTGTCTAAAACCTGCTCGGATACAGTTTCATAAGTTGCTGGCACAGTAATCAACTTAGTAGTGGCCTCTTTAACCAACACGCGCTCTTCTACCGTTTCAAAAACCGGTTCACTCATCTCGATTTTTTCAGAGGCTTCGCTTACTAGTACTCGCTCTGTCTCGTAGGTGTATTCCGGCGCGATATAGTGCTCATGATAACAACTGTTTACTGGCGCAGTGTCTAGATTGATGCCACCGCGACGAGCGGCCTCTAGAGTGCTCTGATTGGCTTTTGGCGCTGAGCCAGCAAGCTTGGTACGCCACTGACGAACACCATCAGAAACTTTAATCGTTTGCTCTTCAAAACCATACTCAGCTGGAATGGCGATACGCTTTTCACTGGCTTCTTTAACCAATACGCTTTTCACATCCCAGTCGTAAACAGCTGGCTGAATGCTAACTTCTTCAGATGCTTCGCGTGCCACATAGCTTTCAGTAATTGTGCGGTACTGCGGCTCCACCCAAACTCGCGCATAGCACTCGCCTGATTTTGCATTAGGCGGCAATAATGAATCCGTCAAAGCTATTTGAGAATTTTGCGTACCACTGGTACGTGCAGCACTTAACTCAGCGTTAAGATCAGTAATACGCTGCTCACGCTGCTCTAGGCTAAACTGCTGCTCTTTTAAACGCTCTTTAAGCTCAGCGTTTTCCTGACTAAAATCTTGCTGCACTGAGGAGCAGGCCCCTAGCGAAAGCAAGGTAGCGGTTAATGCAAGTTTTTTTGTATACATTTTCTTATTCCCATATCGAATTTTCACCCTGAACACTCATATACCCTTGAGTGTCATTGCGTTCCGTGCAGACCCTTCAAAAACAAATGCTCATTTTCCGTATGAGTATTTTTAGTCCAGCACCAGCCGAGTTGGCGGGCGCAATTATAACGACCCTAAACCTTAATCTAAGCCAAATGGATTGGACCTGCTTAGCCGATCTTTCATCGCGTACAGCAACAAAGTTCAGCTTCGATTCAGTAAAAAAATATCGGGGAAAAACTTTTTAACAATAATTCAGATTTTTCGGAAATTATGTAAAAAAGTTATTTGGGGCATTCGAAATAAATATGGAAATTTATTTTTAAATTATTTTTTGCGAATTAATGGAATTTAACAATATCTTGGTTTCTACGCAGCCTGCATCAGGCACTTAGAGCTTTAACGAAGAGTAGTTTTAAGACAACAATAAGTTCACCATCAACGGCACCATAAAAAACCCGGCTATTTAGCCGGGTTTTGATGTTTTAGCGGATGGAGACCAGTTTAGTCTTGCAATTGATCCCAAACCTCTTGGTCACGCTCATCTGTCCAGATGCGTGGCCAATCAATACCATCAAATTCGTCCCACAAACGCTGAACATCGAAAGGCAAGCAGTGCTCAAAGATTGGCCACATGCCAAACTTAGGCTCTAAATGCTCATGAGTAGCCAAGAAGGCTTCTTTTAAAGTGCCGCCACGCTTATGAACTTCTCCGACTTTTTCGATCATACCATTTAGGAAACCGCGGGTTTGCTCAATTGCCGCATCGACCGCTTCGCGGCCATGAGCCACAGCACCACGACCACCGATCAGTACCTCGGCTTCATAGGCTTTAACTTTATCAAGAGTTTCATTCGCCCAATCAAAGTGGAAGGCATCACCGGTATATAAAGCCGCCGCGGCTTCTACCAAATCGCCGGCAAACAATACTTTTTGTTTTGGCAACCAAGCCACAATGTCGCCTGCGGTATGGCCACGACCACAATATTCCAAGATCAAGCTGCCGCGATCTCCCCCCAAAGGGATTTCCATACGATCGTTAAACACCAAATCAGGATGAGTTAAACCTGGAATATCGTCAGGTTCGCGGAACAATCGAGGCATGCGGCCGTATTCACTGGCCCAATCCTGCATACCACGCTCTTCGATCAAGAACTTGGTCTTTTCATGGGCGATGATAGATTCTGCACCGTAAGCACTTGCACCCAAAACACGTACAGCGTGATAGTGTGAAAGCACCAAGTACTTAACCGGCTTTTGAGTATGCTCGCGCAGTTGCTCCAGCCAATCGTTGGCAGCTTTAGGAGTCGCACGGGCTTCAAAGGCAATAATAAAATCTTCAGCTTCAAATGCGCCTACATTGGGATCCCCCTCAGCAGTCAGGGCATAGACGCCTTCAGCTAGTACTTCGAGGGTTTCTTGTTTGTCGCCTAGGTCGGCGGATGAGGCAAAGGGTTTTTTAGCCATGGCTGCACCTTACGATTGTCGTTTTATCTGTTATCACTGCTAGATTGTCCATGGCAAAAACCATAGACAAGAGATCTGATCAGGCCGTCAACTCAGCGCAACAGCCTTACTCAAGCCCTGCAAGATAACACAACTAGTTTCAATAACAACCAATAATTATCCATTAAGCCAGCTTTCAACCATCAAAGCCTTGATAACATCATCATTCAGAGATATATTCGTCTCAATTGAAACAATTGATGAAAATCAATCAATTCCCTGTAAATATCTTATAAAGAGACAGGGCTTGGTGGTATCTCCTTGCACAATAAGGGCAGATTGCCCGCAGACAGTGGCCGAGAAAATGCAGAAAACCTATAGCAATCCGATATATCCATACCGCAAAAGCGCAGATCAAGAGGCGCAGCAGCCAGTACACCACCCCGTCATCATTATTGGTGCAGGACCCTGCGGTATGGCCGCCGCTTTAGATTTGGCCAAGCAAGGCCAAGCATCCATCATCCTTGATGACAACAACACGGTAAGCGTGGGCTCTCGAGCCATATGCTTCTCAAAGCGAACACTGGAGATCATGGATCGCTATGGCTGCGCCCAGCCAATGGTTGAAAAAGGCGTCACTTGGCAGAAAGGCAAGGTGTTCTTTAAACAAGAGAAAGTTTATGAATTCGATTTACTGCCCGAGAGCGGCCATAAGCTGCCGGCCTTTATCAATCTGCAGCAGTATTACTTTGAAGAGTATATGGTTAATCAAATAGCCAAAGAGCCTTTGATTGATCTACGCTGGATGCACAAGCTGGTAGAACTGGATAGCAGCTCTGAAGACAATCAGCTCAAAGTAGAAACTGAAGAGGGAGTGTATGCATTAAGCTGTGACTATCTATTGGTCGCTGACGGCGCCAACTCAAAGATTCGCACTGAGCTTGGCCTAGAAAGCAAAGGCCAAGTGTTCCAGGATCGCTTTTTAATTGCTGATGTTGTCATGAAAGCCGACTTTCCCACCGAGCGTTGGTTTTGGTTCGACCCAGAGTTTCACCCCAACCAGTCTGTACTGTTACACAAACAAGCTGACGATGTGTGGCGTATTGATTTTCAGCTGGGCTGGGATGCCGACCCAGAAGAGGAAAAGCAGGAAGCCAAGATCCGCCCGCGCATCGAAGCCATGCTGGGTAAGGACGTGGAGTTCGAGCTCGAATGGGCCAGCGTGTATACCTTCCAATGCCGCAAAATGGACGATTTTATTCATAATCGCGTGATCTTTATGGGCGACGCTGCGCACCAGGTATCACCTTTTGGCGCCCGCGGCGCCAATGGCGGTGTCCAAAGTGTTGAAAACCTATCCTGGAAACTAGCTCGCGTACTCAAGGGGCAAGCGCCGGCCACTTTAATCGAAAGTTATAATGAAGAGCGTCAACATGGCGCCGCCGAGAACATCTTAAACTCGACCCGCGCTACCGACTTTATCACCCCCAAAAATGATATCTCGCGAGTCTTTCGAGATGAGACATTGCGCCTTGCGAAGCATTATCCCTTCGCACGCAGCTTAGTGAATAGCGGCCGCTTGTCCATGCCTTGCGACTATCAGCATTCCAGCTTGATCACTAAAAGCTCTGCTTTAAATACCGGCTTCGATGCGGGTATCGCTCCAGGCTTTGTTTGTCTTGACGCCCCAATTCGTATCAATGGCAAAGACAGCTGGCTGCTGGAGCAACTGGGTAATCGCTTTGTCTTGCTGTACAACGGCGAAGGGATCGATAACGATGAGCTTAAAGCCTTGGCAGCCATCAGCGATGATTTAGTATTGCTTGATAGCCGCGAGCTTGAAGATAAAGAGGGTATGCTTGCAGAACGCTATTGTATAAGTGGCGGACAAGGCTATCTTATTCGTCCTGATCAATATGTTGCTGCCAAGTTCAAGCAATTGAACCGCGAGCAAGTCAATAACGCCTTACAGCGCGCTTTAGGATATCAAAGCGCCCAAGAAAATCCTTAAAGGCTTAAGTGGAGAATTTAAGTGGAGAATACAGCATGAGTAAATTAATCACCGAAAACCACTTCAGCGATGCCGATGCATTTTATGCCGCGCTAACCGATGTTCACCGGGAATTAAGCACTGCAGACAGTGAACGGCTAAATGCCAGACTGATTTTGCTGTTAGCTAATCACATTGGCGATAAGCAGGTTTTACTGGAAGCTTTAGATATTGCCGCCCAGCTTGAACAATAATTTCAACCGGAACTGCCACAATGAGTCAGACTACCAGCCAAACACCAAGTAAGCTTGAAGATTTACAGTACCTCCATGGTTTCGGTAATGAACACGAAAGCGAAGCCCTTGCTGGCGCCCTCCCCCAAGGACAATTTAGCCCACAAAAGGTCGCCTATGGTTTATACGCCGAGCAATTTAGCAGCACGGCATTCACCGCGCCAAGAGCTCACAATCGTCGCACTTGGATGTATCGCATTCGACCATCTGTAGTCCAAGGTGAATATCAGGCCTTAGCTTGTAAAGCCCAAGATTGGGTGCGCACAGCCCCCATAGATGAGGTTGTTACACCACCGAGCATGATGCGCTGGGACGCACCAGCAATGCCCTCTGACGCTACCGATTTTATCGATAGCTGGGTGACCATGGCCGCCAACGGCAGCGCCGCTGGCCAAAGTGGCGTCGCTGTTCATACCTTTTGCGCTAACCAAGATATGGCTGGCCGCTTTTTTTGCAATGCCGATGGTGAACTGCTGATCGTGCCTCAACAAGGCTCTTTATTGCTGTTTACCGAATGCGGAAAACTCCATGTTCCCAGCGGCTATATCGCCGTTATCCCAAGAGGCATGAAGTTTAAAGTTGAGCTACCAGAGGGCCAAGCGCGCGGATACATCTGCGAAAACTATGGCTCGCTATTGGAGCTGCCAGAGCGTGGCCCAGTCGGCGCCAATGGCTATGCCAACGACCGCGACTTCCAATACCCCACTGCGGCCTTCGAAGATATTGAGGGTAATTTCGAGCTAGTGACCAAATACGGCGGCCACTATTACCGCTGTGATATATCTCACTCGCCACTTGATGTTGTCGCTTGGGTCGGAACAAGCGCCCCCTGTCGCTATGAGTTGGCCCGCTTTAATGTCATGAATACGGTCAGCTTCGATCACCCCGATCCGTCAATTTTCACAGTGCTGACTTCAGCATCAGGCGCGCCTGGCGTGGCAAACTTGGATTTTGTTATCTTCCCACCGCGCTGGATGGTGGCCGAAGATACCTTCCGCCCACCTTGGTATCACCGCAATGTAATGAGTGAGTTTATGGGCCTCATTGAAGGCGTCTACGATGCCAAAGAGGACGGTTTCACCCCAGGCGGCTGTAGCTTGCATAACAGTATGTCGCCCCATGGGCCAGAAGCGGCGGTATTTGAAAAGGCCAGTACAGCAGAGCTGGAACCGGTACGCTACAAAGACACCATGGCCTTTATGTTTGAATCTCGCTACGCCTTCAATGTCAGCAAGTTTGCCCTCGAAGGCCCGCTACGCCAACACAAATATCCAGACTGTTGGAAGAGCCTGAAAAAGTTTTACAATGGTGGCATCGACGCTGGTATCAAATAGACCAGCGCTACATTTTTTATTGCGCTAGAAGCCCTAGTTTTTAGAAATTCTAGTTTTAGCTACAAATAATCAACGGCCATCGCCAGATGGCCTAACTGCGGACACGATGACTATGTCTAATCTGAACGAAACCCATGACCCAAGCCTAAGCAGCTGGGTTATCAGCGCCAACAACGGCAAGAGCGACTTCCCAATCCAGAACTTACCTTTTGCGAGCTTTCGCCGTAAAAATAGCGATGAGAGCTTTCGTGGCGGTGTCGCCATTGGGGATCAAATTGTTGATCTAAAAGCCGCCGCCAAAAGCGGTATCTTTTCCAGCCAAGCACAAGCTGAGATTGAAGCGGCTGCAAAAGAAAAACTGAATGATTTTATGGCTATGGGCCAGGAATCTTGGAGCCGCTTGCGTGCCGCACTGTCGGCCGCATTACGCACTGGCTCAGCAATGGAAGCCACTCTGAAAAGTTGCCTAGTGGATCAGTCTGAAGCGGAATATGGTATGCCTTGTGTCGTAGGCGATTACACCGACTTCTACGCCTCTATTCATCACGCTACCAATATTGGTGCCCTATTCCGCCCAGACAACCCGCTACTGCCGAACTACAAGTGGATTCCAATTGGCTACCATGGACGCTCTTCATCTATCGATGTATCTGGTCAGAGCTTTCCACGCCCTGTTGGTCAAACCAAGGCGCCTGATGCGGCCGAGCCCAGCGTAGGGCCATGTAAGCGCATGGACTTTGAGTTGGAGATGGGTGTTTTTATTGGTAGCGCCAATGAATTAGGCGACCCGGTATCTATTGAAAACGCCGAAGATCATATTTTTGGTATGTGTCTGTTTAACGATTGGTCGGCCCGTGACATTCAAGCGTGGGAATACCAACCGCTAGGGCCGTTTCTAGCGAAAAACTTTGCCTCTACCATTTCTCCTTGGATTGTTACCACCGAAGCACTGGCACCATTCCGTGCCAGCTACAGTCACCCTGCAGAAGATCCACAACCACTTCCTTACCTAGAAAGCGATGCCAATAACAGCAGCGGTGGCGTTGATGTGGAACTGGACGTTTTAATTCAAACTGAAAAAATGCGCGCGGCCGGTGAAGAAGCCGTTAGCCTAGCCACCTCGAATTTTAAGTACAGCTACTGGACAATGGCGCAAATGGTTGCTCACCACACAGTGAATGGCTGTAATATGCAGCCTGGCGATCTATTAGGTACCGGCACTTTGTCTGGCCCGTCAGCTGAGCAGGCCTGTGCCATGATCGAGCTTACTACCGCCGGTAAAAACCCAGTTAGCTTACCGAATGGCGAGCAACGCGCCTTCTTAGAAGATGGTGACTGCATTGTAATTCGCGGCTTCTGTGCTCGTGATGGACATGTACGCATCGGTTTCGGCGAAGCGGCCGGTACGGTATTGCCTGCAAAGGTATAAACCGCTCATTGGCTGAGCTGCATTATGTTTAGCGTTCATCTTGCTAAGCTCGGCCATTTTCTTTCCTGTCTAAATACTTCAGGTCTAGCATGGAATTATTCAGTTATTTTCGCTCTTCGGCAGCTTATCGTTTACGTATCGCCTTTAATCTTAAAGGCATCGAACACAACATCAAGCCAGTTAATTTACTCAAAGCCGAACATAAATCCGAAGCTTACTTAGCCATTAATCCACAAGGCCTAGTGCCCGCATTAAAGCTTGCTGATGGTAGAGTATTAACTCAATCGACGGCCATACTGGAATACCTTGAAAGCACTCAAGCCAGCACCCCCTTGTTGCCCAGTGATCCCTTTGACGCTGCCATAGTGCGCAGTTGGGTGAATCAAATTGCTTGTGATATTCACCCAGTAAATAATCTTCGCATACTGAAATACTTAAGTGGCGAGCTCGGCGTTGAGGAAGAAAGCAAAAACAACTGGTACAAGCACTGGATTGAGCTTGGCTTTACCGCCCTTGAAAAACAAATCTCAGAAGGCCCCTTTTGCTTTGGAGATACCGTAAGCCTAGCCGATGTATACCTAGTCCCTCAGGTATACAACGCTAAGCGTTTTAATGTTGATATGTCTCAGTTTCCAAAGATAAGCGCCATTTATGATCACTGTAATAGCTTGGATGCATTTATTCAGGCCATGCCAGAAAATCAAATTGACGCACCTTAGAGCAATAATATCTGTCGGTTCAATTTGACGCACTAGGCTCGCTTAAGGCCAGTATTACAACTGGCCTTAATTTTATCCTTGAGATCAAGCCCACGCATTTGCAATTGATAGCTCTCTTGAAGACTTTTTAACTTTTTCCAGGCCTTACAGGCTTGCACCAGATCTCCGTTTATCTCGGCGCTTTCGCCCAACAAGAGCCAAGCATCCTTATCCTGCCGATTACGAATATTAATCTGTGCTATCTCGTAGGCCCGTTGCTGCATTCCTTGTTCAAGCAGATATTGGGCACCATGATCGGCAAAAGCTCCAAGATGATTTTCCAACATGCGATTAAAGCCCTGAAGCCCTAACTCTTTATTTAACTTCGCAGCTTTATGTTTTCCCAACTTCTGCTGCACCTCCGCCAACTGCGCAATAAACAAAGGGTGATCACTCACCTTGGTGACAGCCAGATAAAGACTTTCCGCCTCCGCTAGATTACCCAGCAGAAACTCGGTTTCCGCTAAATGTTCAGCCGCCAAGGTATAACTGGGAAAGCGTAAATAGGCGCGACGAAAAACTGTATTGGCACTAGGAATATCATCAGCCTCTAAAAAGGCAATGCCCACCTGTGTTTGCAGCCAAGATAAGACAAAGGGGTTTACATCTTGATAGCGATACTCAGCCAGCTGAAAGCACTCAATAGCTTCTTTAAAACGCCCAAGCATTAACAAACGCTCTGCAATATTACTTAACTCAAAACTGTCTTGCACATCGGCGCTCAAACAATTGGGTAAGGTTTTAAGGTCGCTATAATCCCCTTGCGCATGTGCAATCAGCAAAGATAGATCAAGGGGTAATGCCTCCTGCCCGAACAGAGCTTGCGCCTCAGTAAAACGGTGGTTCATTGAAGCCTGTTTGGCTAACAAATGTTTGAATTGAACTGAGGCCTGCTTCTTAGCCCCCAACATCTTTTTCATTCGCTTTGCGAGCCTATCACTGCTAAGCAAATCACGGCTATGCTGAAACAATTGATACCTTAGAAGATAGTTGGCCAATAAACGCTGGCCAAGCGCTAAACTAGGCTTGCTACGCCATAGGGCTTCATCGTTTGCAATGCTAATTTGCAAATGTGCGATATAGATATTGGAATCAGTACTGGCACGATGATCAATATCTTGCGGCCAAGTCTTGCCAATCCAGTTGGCCGCCGTAGATACCTGCTTCTCAAATGATGCCGAAAATGTTGGGCTCGCAATGAACCCAAGCGTTAACAACCCAAAACTCAGAATGAATCTACGACTAAAGCAATGAGTGGAAAAAAATGCCATGCTTCCAAATTGCATGAACACCTCCTTATAAAATTCTCAGATTTAGCAATTAATTTGGTTCAGCTAAGAAAGGAAAATCGTCAAGGAAGGTGCTGTCATTGGCCACACCATCACCAGCGCCCGGAGCAACCACCGCCGACAAGGTATCATCGATAACATCCCTTGCGAGAGTTCTACCACCACATTTACCGGCTACCGAAAGCTCAACCGCCAAGTACTCATCACAGGCGGGCTCACGGGTATCAATCAAAAGCACATCATCCGCCAAAACAGAGGCTAAGCTGGCCGCTGGTAATAATGCGTTAGTGGTACCATCGAGGCTATCAAGAAGCTCTAAGTGAGATCTAATTTCGGCTTCAAACTGCTCTGACCACTTGCTAGGATCTGCGGCCGCATTGTAAGCATCTTTGGTGCCCTGCGCGCCGGTAATATCGATCAAGGCTGTCGCAATTGCGGGTCGTCCTACACGATCCACCTGCCCTAAGCTCTTATGGCCGCAAGGCAATCCCTGCACTGAAGTTAAACGCTGTACCCCAAGAGAAGTTGAGGCAAGAAAGCTCGCATCTGCCGTTTCGAAGTCAACACTCGCGTTATTGCAATCACTGAAGGTAAACAGCAACTCACCAGCTGCAATTCGATTGACATCTTCGGTATTAAATTTTGGCGGAAAGCGTCCACCACTTAAACGCTGCACTGGAATTCTTGCTGTTAAGCCATCCACCGGCCCTTCGCCAGTCAACCAGATGGGATTGCCATCGTCATCAAAAACAAACCAATTGGCTGACACCTGTGTCTGATCATCGGCATTTTTCTGACTAATCACTTGAAACTGAAAGCCGTGGCCGGATTGATCGACATTATAAAAAGAGCCACTGGTACTGCCATTAAGTACAGCACCAGATTTTCGATTCGTTGATGCATAAACCCTTAAGACAGGCTCACTTCCCGCCTTGGTTAAATCTGAAGATCTTATTCCAATGACCAAGGCCAAAACATTTTGACCTGCAAAGGAATTTACACCTTCAGTTTTGAATTGCGGGCTTAAAGTTGCCACGGTTTCGGCAAAGGCTCCACCATCAAAATAGAAAGGGTCATCCCTCAAGCCAGCATAAACACGAAAAGAGCCGCCTTCGACGGTAGAATTCAGTGCCCCTGTTACTGGGCTATTATCGCCGAATGCACAGCTAAATTCGTCAGCCTCTTCGAAGCTACAACTGAGCACACTATAATCTCCCGGGTTATCTGTGGTGCTAATATGAAAGCGGTAATCAACCGCATCAGAAAACTGCGTACTGGCATTGGCATTAGGAGCAACGGTTGCCACCATAATAAGTTCATCAGCATTATTTGGGTTGATAAAGGCGTATAAATCATTTAAATCAGCCAAACTATCGACCCTAACTTGGGGGGCTTCTCCATGATCGGCTGCTCGGATATCGAATGCGAGTATAGCGAGTAAACATAGAAGGTATTTCATGGTAACTCCTGAATAGTTTCCCTGGAGTAATCGGGCTCTGAGCGCGCCCGGATAGCTACTGCATAGCGAACAAGTTATGGATTGTTATAGATATTGATGATGTGATTCGATTACCGTGGCTTACATCAAAGCCCAAGCGACGTAAACTGTTTCACAATATCTATAGTATTGTCGTTTCTATGCTCTTTCGCTTCTGCTAGCATTAAAAGTAAATACTAAGAATCTAGGCGACAATGAAAATACTCAGGAAAAAAATTGTAAAAAAGGCGTATCAGCGAGCGAAAAGAACAAATCGACAAAACTATAGTCATCTTTTTCAGGAGGCTCCGCCATCACCTAATCTGAGTAGTCAGTGGCGCCCATCTAAGCTTTCCGCTGCGTTCGCCTCACTAGTTTTAGCAGTTTCACTATTAGCGGCTTGTGGGCAAAAAATAGAAAAAACCGAAGCATTGACAGCATTGGAAATCTCCTCTGGTGAAATTATTGGTAACTACAATCTATTGGGGGGCCGGCAATGGCGTGGCATCCCCTACGCCGAACCACCCGTAGGAAATCTACGCTGGCGAGCTCCACAAAAAGTTAAATCCTGGGATGAGGCACGTATTACGCAACAACATGGCCCAGCCTGCACCCAGACAACAAGCGGAACGGTCAGCGCTAGCGCTGGCGCAAATGGTTTAATTGGTCAAGAAGACTGCCTTTACCTCAATGTTTATAGTCCGAAGGACGCCGAGAATTTAGCCGTTATGGTCTGGGTTCATGGTGGCAGCAATACCCATGGCTCGGCTGATATCTATGACGGCTCTCGCCTGGCGGTAGAGAATAACGTCATTGTTGTCACCCTTAATTATCGCTTAGGCGCTTTAGGGTGGATTAGGCACCCAGCGCTTACAAACGACGAGGAGCTACTCAGCGACAGCGGCAACTTCGGTACATTGGATATTTTGGCAAGCCTGCAGTGGGTTCAAGCTAATATTCAAGCTTTTGGAGGAGATCCAAATCGAGTTACTCTATTTGGTGAATCCGCAGGTGGTTTTAATACCTTGAGCCTCATGCTCTCGCCGCTCGCAAAGAATCTATTTCATCGTGCAATCGTACAAAGTGGTGGCTTGTGGTTTGATGACATTACTACGGCCACCGCTTACCCAGAGGATGGCGGCAGTGACTATAGTGCATTGGAAATTGAGCGCCAGTTACGTATGCTCAATGGCTGGAGCTTAGGCGCCAAAGCGACACGAAGTTTAATTGAGCAAGAAAAGAAAGCCGCTCGCGCGGAGTTTTTACGTGAGGTTCGCGTTGAAGATATTTTTACAGCCTACAATTATTTGAACGATAGCAAACCCGATGTCCCAAGGGTATTTAGAGATGGCACCGTAATTAGTAGCGCAGACCCCATAGCAGAACTTACTGATGCCAGTCGACATAATAATGTACCGCTCATCATCGGCAGCAATCGAGATGAGCTAAAGCTCTACTACTATCAAGACCCTAAATATGTCGACCTGTACTTTAATCGCTACGCCATCATCAAGAATCCCCCCTATTACAATGCTAGAGCTCAATATCACTCGGAACGCTGGAAATACCAAGGGGTTGACCGTATTGCCGAAGCGCTCAGCAAAGCCGACGGTAAAAAGGTTTGGGCCTATCGCTTCGACTGGGACGAACAAGCACGTCCTCTGGGCATGAAGCTTGATCAATTACTGGGAGCTTCCCACGGCATGGAGATTCCATTTGTTTTTGGTTTTACCGATAGCGGCGGTCTATTCGACCCAATGATCAATCGACAAAACGCAGCGGGACGCGAACAGCTTTCAAAAATGATGCGGGGCTACTGGGCGCACTTTGCAAAAACAGGAACGCCGAATCATCTACAGCAGAGCAAATGGCTTTCCTGGGCCGAACAAAAAGAGTTAAAGCAATACGCCCTATTTGATACCAACGATTTAGTGCACAGTTCGCAAACGGTTATCCCTGAGAGCTTCTATCAAAGAATCATTGAGGACTCTCGCTTCAACAGTGACCAACAGCGCTGCGAAGTATGGGCTTCGCTGATCAACGAAGCCCCCAAACTCTGGCCCAAGAGTGCTTACAATCAAACTGACCGACTGGATTGCAGTTCATATCCTTTCGAGAACTTCTACCCCTAAAGCTCTAAAGTAATCGCTGTCCCAAATGAAGGGGAATTTTAAGCTCCCCTTCTCTTAGGCACTCTAACAATAGAGGATCATCAGCCGCCATTGGCGGAGCATAAAAATAGCCCTGTCCTAAGCTACAACCCATATCTCGCAATGCAAAATGCACTTCCTTGGTCTCTATCCCCTCGGCCACAACGGTGAGCTGAAGATTGTTGGCAAGCTCGATAATGGTTTTCACGATACTGTGTTGTTCAGCGTCCTCAAACATGCCTGAGACGAAAGACTGATCAATCTTCAACACATCAATTGGTAGTTTTCTCAAATACGCTAAAGAGGAATAGCCAGTTCCAAAATCATCGATCGAGATTAAATGCCCCATGCTTTTAAGCTTGGCGAGCTGTTCAATGCAGACTTCCATGTTTTCCATCACCATATTTTCAGTGATCTCAAGCTCTACCATCTCACAAGCAATATGACTGGCACTCAGCAGGCGGTTAAGCTCTTCGGAAAAATTAGGTTGCAGCAATTGCTGGGGTGAGACATTAACCGCTATTGGTACCGCGTCATAGGCATCCAACTGCCAGGCTCGTAACTGCCTTGCTACCTCTCCTATCGCCCAAAGCCCTATTTTAATAATTAACCCAGTTTTCTCTGCAACCGGTATAAACACCCCCGGACTGACCAAGCCTCGTTGAGGGTGAACCCAACGCAACAGGGCCTCCAAACCCATCAAACGGCCTGTAGCCAAACAAATTTTTGGCTGGTAGTAGAGCCGAAATTCGCGTTGATCGATCGCCCTACGTAATTCAGACTCCAACTCAAGTTCAAGCCGTGATGTTTCGCTCATTCTTTGCGTATAAAAAGCATAATCATTACCGCCTTTGGCTTTAACACTGTACATAGCGGCATCGGCGTTCCTGAGTAGCTCATCGACACTTCTTCCGTCATCAGGACTTACAGCCAAGCCAAGGCTTAATGAAACATAGAGTTCCTTATCCTCAATCACGATCGCTTGATCAGCTTGCGCAAGAACTCGTTGAGCCAACTGTGTTACATCCCAGTTGCTTGCTGTTTGGCAAGAGACAATTACGAACTCATCACCACCAAGGCGGGCAAGGAACTCACCAGCGCGCAAGCACGATTTTAGTCGCTTTGCCAAAGCCACCAACAACATATCGCCATAATAGTGGCTAAGCGAATCATTGATATTTTTAAATCGATCAACATCCAGAAAAACAAGCGCCAAGCGCTTACTGTTTGATTTAACTTCTGAGTTGATTAACTTTTCTAAATGCAGGTTCAAATAATAGCGATTATGCAAGCCCGTCAAGGTGTCGCAGCTTGCTAAATCACGCAACTCATTTTCATGCTCGATACGTTCTGAAATATCCGAAAACAAAGCAATATAACGAGAGTTTTCAAGATCTAACTGATCAATGATCGAGATACTATATTCCACTGGCATTGCGCGTGTTGGGCTACGAAGGCGCAGACGTCCGCGAATGCTCCGCTGCTCTCGTATTTGCAACCAGCGCATTTCAAAATCATCTTCTGTGTTAAGTTTGTGTACAAACTCCCAAATAAAACGCTGCGACACATCGTTTTGAACAAAAGATTTAAAAGCCCGATTGGCAGAAACGATACGGCCATTAGATTCGATAACACAGACACCTTGATTTACACCATCAATGCCTTTGGCATACTCCAGAATTTTCTTATTGGCCAGATACTCAGATCGATACTTATCCCAGCGCAAGTAAGCCAATAACAACAATATTGATACCGCTGCCACCAGGTAAATCAATCTAGCTAACCAAGAATTCCACCAAGCCGCCTTAACAAGAATGGCAAGCTGATCGCTTACCTCGTCTGAAGCTGCTGGCTTAACCTGAAAAGTGTACTCACCCGGGCTTAATGCCGTGTACGTAGCCTGATTGTGGCTCGCACTTAACCATTGCTCGCTCAGCCCCAACAAACGGTACATAGGCTTTTCGTCACCATTCTTGTAAAACTGCCCGTCTCCGAAATTCAGGCGTATGGCACTGACATTATGGTCAAGTTCAACATTTTCTAAGGGCGACAGATGAGTTTCCAGGGGCTTATCTGAGGTATAGGTGTTTACGCTGTGTATTCTAGTCGGCGTCTCACTATTGGCATAAGGCAATGGAAACTGAACTTTGTAGATAACCCCATGAGAAGACAGCCACAACTCCTCAGCTTTATATTTAAGCGGGGTGACTCCACGCAAAAAAGGAAAACCTTGGGTATGATAGTAATCGAACCACTTTTCGCTATTAAACTCAAAAAATTCAAGGTTCGAATTTAAATCATTTCTAAGCCAGCAGCCTTCGGTACTGCAGTGAACACGCCGAAAAAATCGATCGTCTCGCAGTACTTTCGTTGCTGCTTGGGAATTATCCAACTCATCTAGGCTTAAGCGGTAGGCGCCATCAGAAAATAGGTAGAGCTCATTAGATCGGATGTAGAAGTCAGCTGGACTGTGAACTTTTAAGGGCTTTTCATGAAGCTTTTCGAAGCCATCACTCGCCTCGTTGTATCGATATAGAAAACCCTTTACGAAGAAATATAGCTGCCCATCCTCAGATACGGAAAAGTTGCTTTCAACAGTGGTAAAGTCTCCCTCAATTTTATAACTGTATCTGCCGCCTTTTTGATCGATACGCAGCACTTCATTAGTAGGCATCCGAACCCAAACTTGCTGCCTATGAAGAACATCAACATAAGCTGGGTAAATTTTATCTATCTGTTCCAGAGTTTGAGAAGGCAAATGAAACCGATAAACTCCACGGTAAGTGCTGATATATAAGCTATCACCCCGTTTAACCGCAGCTATCAACTGGCCTGGTATATTCTCTACTTGAGTTACCTTTCCGTGAGGGTCTAAGCGAATAAAGTAATCGGCATCACCAAATAGCCAAGTACTGTCATTATCTTCAATCGCGATAAATGCCCGAAAGTCTTTCAGGGTGTAGCCTTCTTTTTTCAGTCGGTAGGTTTTTACTCTGCCACCTATGGGGTTCCAAAACCTAGGCGGCGATTTTAAGTAGCTGATTGCGAGAGAACCATCGTTGTCAACAAACAAACTGTACGGATTACCAACACCCAGTTTATTTCTTGCGGCATTAAAACTGTGGTATAGAGTTTTGCGATCACTCGACCATTGGAATAAGCCGCCTCCCATAGGCACCACCCAAACACCACCATTTTCCCCAGCTGCAAGCCGCCTTATCTGCACGCTCTTTCCTGTGCTCAATGGCATATGCTCAGAACTATCAACTCCTTCTGGAAAGATCCCAGCTGAACGAATCAAATAACCTGTTCGATCAAACTCGAACAAACGATTATTCACCCCATAAACAAAGCGATCGACGCCCGTCTTAATAAGCTCACCGCCAGCTTTGCTTAAGTGAAGTTTGAAGCCTTCATCGCTTATCTGAAGAGGCGAATCAGTCGCAGCCTTAAATGAGCCAGAGCGAATATCAAATACCTGAACACCCTGGGCGAAGGACGAAATAAGAACCGTATCACGATCAAGCGCGACTAAGGTCTTGAAAGAGTATGTTGGAGAAGACGTTGCCGCAACACGCCTAGGCAAAAAGAATTGTTGGAAGCTGTCAGTTTTTGGGTCGTATAGATTTAAACCATCAATGGTCAACACCCAAAACCGTTGATACTGATCCTCGATCAAGCCCGTCACATAACCGTGACTGATGCCCTCTCCTTTAGGGTAGTGTTTAATCTGATGATTGCTCAAGTCGACTCTAAATAAACCCTGAGCGGCGGTCCCTGCCCAAATATAGCCATTATATTCCAGCAAGCGGATAACAACCGAGCCCGTGGCATCTCCGCGGGCATTGCTCATTACTCTTTGGGATTCATTACCATCATATCTGACCAAGCCCAGCCCCGTACCTAACCAATAGTAACCTAAACTATCACGAGTTATCGCTAAGCTTTGCTCATTAGCAAAAGGGATATCCCGTTGATATAAGTGCATGGCGAGTTTTTCTTGACGAACGCTTGATTGCGAATCCTTCACCCCAAGAGTCTTATTCGCTAGCTTTTTTGTCCCCGCAGCAGACACGGATGGCCCGCCCACCACACTGGAAGGTTCTTGGTGCAAAGCTATGCTCAATGCAGTATAGAAAGTAATTAAAAAGCCGATAACGCTGACCAGCAAGCGGCGACAAAGCATGACGTTCCCATCTGAAAATATGATCCTTCAGTGAGAAGTTTGCGGTATAGGGCGCCACGCAACAATCCGTTTTTAAAACTGTTTACGCGAACGGAATGCAAAACTAAAGAACTAGATTATCAGAGCTAGAATTAACGAAAGAATTAGGCCAACAGAAAGCAGTGTTTATTTCAAATGTAACAGTCGCTACTTAAGAAGAAAGGGAGCGTATATCTGCAACGGATAATGCGGGCGACCCAGTAGCTTGTAATTCGGCATCTTTTATCAGCTGGTAGATACGCTGATTTAAAGACGATGAACAACGGTGTTGCTTGGACAGCTCGATAATGACCCCCTGAAACTCATCAATTTCGGTCAGGCGTTTTTGCTCTAGATCTTCATACATAGACGCCCGGGCCTGAGGGTCCACCTTGAGCATAGAGTTGGCGATTCTGCTGAACATAAAAGTAGGCAATCGAAGAATCCAGCAGAAAACTCTCATATTAACCGGTGCCACCGATATGTGCTCAATACCCGCGGCGGAAAGTACCGCCAAGCTCTCACTGACCACATCGGCCATTAGGCAGCGCCATTGGCGATTCATTAATTGTTGTTTAAGTGGCAAACCACCCAGCGCATTGACGGCATTATTAATATTAAGCAGCAGCTTGCCCCAAGCAATTTCATTAAATTGCTCCAGCGGTTTAAAGTTGATGTACTCTCCACTCAAAAATTCAGCCAAAGCTGGCTGCCATTCCATCATTAACTCAGCAGTAAATGTTGCTCTATGAAATCGGTTACCTTCACTATGAACAACATTGAATGGGATCATGGTCGCAAGAACCGCTTGCTCAAGTTGCTCTCGTAAAATTGCAGGATTTCTAATTCCGTTTTGAAGACTTAAGACTACGGCTTGCTTAGGTGCATGCCGTGAAATGTCTTTTGCTATTTCTTCTGTTACCAAGCTCTTTGCAGCCAATAAAATAATATCGGCTTCGGCCAAGCAACTGGCATCCGTACTTAGCTCTAGCTGTTCTGCTGCAAGCTTAATATCCAGTCCATCACCATCGCTTAATTGCAAACCCTTTTCTTGAATGGCATCAATTATTCTTGCTCGCCCCCACAGACACACTTTATGCCCCTGGGCCGCCAAAAGCCCCCCAACAAAGCAGCCAATACTACCCGCCCCTGCCACAACAATTTTGCTGCCCTTAGGAAATTGAGTAGGAAACTGGCTAATAGATTGAACAGGATCTTGGGACTGACTCATGGTGTTTTTGGCCTTATTTCTTATTATCTTATTTTGTTAGTCATTTAAAGCCGGCTATAGCTTTCAAAGGGGCTCGAATGGCCCCATATTGGTTTGAAGCGACAGCAAATCACAGGGCGAAAGCTGACATTTACTCTGCTTCTAACTACCCCTATCCAGCTAGCTCTAACTGAATTGATTGAGTATTACAGCAACCACCACCACCTGAGGCACACAGAGGAGCGGTAAAAACAAAGCCGTTTTCCAGCTCTTCATAGTGTCTTTAATTACCATCACCTCGGTATAGTCCGTCGCAACACCCGTCATTAGAAACGCAAAGCTATTGCCAGGTGCATTCGCCCTTGTCATTAAATCAGCGGCTATTGGAGTGGAGCCTTCAGAGCAAACTTCAATAATAGTCGCTGCCAGTAAAGTAGCCCCCAAGCCGATTAGGCTTGGACCGAAATACTGCTGAAAGTCATCTAGGCTGACAAAGCCCCTGATCAAAGCGGCGAGCAGAACACCAAATAACAGCCAGCGCACAACCATCTTAGAACCAGCCAAGGCTTCTTCCCAAACACTTAGCCACCAAGCTTTATCAATACGCAGCTCGCTCCATTGACGCTTGGCCTCTGGCCAAAATTCAAAGCCCTCTTCTAACTCTGCCGAATAGGGGTTCTCAGGCAATGTCCCTCGGCGGCTTAGGAGGTCGAAAAGATATCCGGTAATAAACGCTAAGATCATCGATAAGCCGATAAACGCTAGGGTCCACTGCCAGCCGATTAAGGCGATTAGGATCAACGTCAATGAGAGTGAATTCCAAGGACTTGCCACCAAAAAGGCCATGACCTGCCCTAGGCTGGCGCCTTTTCGGTATAGCTGCATGGCCACCATTAAAATACCGTGACTGCATAAATCCATCAGCACACCCGCTACGGTAGCGCGGCCCAAGCCATTAATGCTGCCACCTTTACCCAATATCGCTAACACAAAGCTTTGGGGTATCTTTGCTAAAAAACCGACAAACAAAGCCGCCAATACAACACTGAACCACATCGTATTGATTAATTCATACACCGTATCGGCCATTATTCCCAGCGCGGGGGATAAGGACCATACAAAGCTTTCCTCAATACCTAAATCATAAACCCAGTCAGATAAATTTAAGCTGTAGAAGAACAGTACTAAAACCAGACATACGCGCAAAAACCAATCGGGCTGATCAGCTGATTGCTCGCAGCAACTACTCAGCGCTTCTTGCGGCTCACTGGGGCAGCAAGTACTGGGAGCTGCCGGTTTAGTCCCACAGCAACTGCTTTGGGCGCTTGTCTCTACAGCAGGGTTAGATTCCGCGGCGCCAGATTTATTTTTACTTGAACAACAGGAGCTCATTTGCCTTCCTCCAAGTTCGATTCTTCCCCGCTTACAGTAGATAGCTCATCAAGAATGGCGCAGTGCGGCCCTTCATCACCTGCACATCGGCTAGCAAGCGTATTTAGAGTGTTGCGCATAGCCTGCAACTCAGCGATTTGGCTCTCTACTTGCTCTACCTTTTCCAAAACCAAGGATTTCACATGGGATGAGTGGCGCTGCTCATTGTCGTATAGGCCTAGTAATTGCCGACACTCTTCAATTCCGAAGCCAGTTGCCCTAGCTCTTTGTAAGAAGCGCAAGGCTTCAACATCACTCTCGCTATAGTCGCGGTAGCCATTGTCTGAACGCTTAGCCACTTTTACCAGCCCAATACTCTCGTAGTAACGTATTGTCTTGCTGCTTAGCCCGCTGCGTTTAGCCGCTTCACTAATGTTCATTGATAGACTCCTATTCAGCCTGCCATCTGCTAAAACTGAAGTTTTAGCTCCAATGGCTAGGCATACTAAAGCTTCCAGCAACTATAAGGTCAAGCAGGACTGCTGACAAATCTAAAAATCCAAATAAGAACCTCAAGGTTAAAGTAGGCCCTTGATTTTATTAGATATTTTTCAACCCTCCTTGAAAATCAAGGTGCAAGGCCAAACAGTATTAAAAGAAGTGTGGGCATACTCAGCAAACACTGTGCATTTATCGAGCACTCATAAGCAACGCTCAGGTCTTCCAGGATGAAGATATAAAACCAGACAGGAATTGAAGCTCAGGTATGATTCAACAGCAACAGACAGCCTTATTCCTCGCCCTATTGATGTCGGTACTAGCTTTGCTCTCCGTTGCATTCGCATATCAATGGCAATGGCTTTGGGCGTATAAAGTTCTGGCATTTCCGGGGCATTTAGTTCTTGGGCTCTTTTCTGAAGAGATCGATTTCTGGCCTAAACTGGCACTACTAACGGTCTCTCAATTTGTTAGCGTTTATCTATCAGCGATGTGTTTATGGCCTCTAGGAAAAAAGCTATATACAAAGCTGCAAGCCATGAACAATGCGCTAACGGAAAAGCAAAGCAAATAAGCCAGAACTCGCAGAGCCAAATGCTTAGTAAATGGGCCAGTAACAACTGGCCCCTAACTTTTATGAAGAACTACGCTGATAAACCATTCGATAAAGTGCAGGCAGTAAAACCAGCGTTAACAAGGTTGAAGAAACAATACCCCCGATAACCACCGTTGCTAATGGCCTTTGCACTTCGGCGCCTGCTCCTGTGTTAAAAGCCATCGGGAGAAAACCTAGGCTAGCAACAAGCGCCGTCATCAGTACTGGGCGCAGACGCGCACTGGCTCCTTCCCTAATTGCCTCAAGCAAGTCCTTACCCTGATCACGCAAATCACGAATAAAGCTTAGCATAACTACACCGTTAAGTACGGCTACGCCTGAAAGCGCGATAAAGCCAATAACTGCTGAGATTGATAGTGGCATTCCTCTTAAACTCAATGCAACCACCCCACCTGTAAGTGCCAATGGCACACCGCTGAAAATAATCAGAGCGTCGCGTAGAGAATTAAAGGTGCTATACAAAATACCCAATATCAACAACAGGGTTAAAGGCACAACAATACTCAAGCGCTCGCTGGCCGACTGTAGTTGTTTAAAGGTACCGCCATAATCAATCCAATATCCCGCAGGTATATCCAACTGCTGATTCATAACAGCTTTGGTATCGGAGATAAAACTACCAAGGTCTCTACCCTCAACATTCGCCGTAACAACAACGTTGCGCTTACCGCTTTGGCGATTGATTTGGTTCGGCCCTTCGATTGATTTAATCGTTGCTATTTCACCAAGCGGCACATAGCGCAGCTCAGGGTTCGCATCGATAGGTAGAGCGATTGGCAAGCGAGCCAGGGCTTCGGTATTTTCCCTTAACTCATTGTCATATCGCACCAACAAACGAAAACGCTTATCCCCCTCATAGATTACTCCGGCATCGATACCCGCCACGGCGGCACGCAAGTTTTGCTGCACATCATCTACCGTTAAACCTAACAAGGCTAAGTGATCGCGCTCAGGCTCTACACTCAACATAGGCAAGCCGGTTAACTGCTGAAGTTGTACATCCTTTGCACCGTCTACCTTGGCTAGCAACTCTGAGACCTGTCGCCCCGCGGCCTCTAAGACTTCCATATCATCGCCATAAACACGAACAGCAACATCGGCACGCACGCCCGCAATTAGCTCGTTAAAGCGCATTTCGATGGGCTGAGTAAATTCGTATTTATTTCCCGGTACAGGTAATACGGCTGCCCTTAGCTCATCCAATAATTCTGCTTTAGATTTATCAGGATTAGGCCATTCCTGCTTAGGCTTAAGGATCACATAGGTATCAGCGACGCTAGGTGGCATTGGGTCTGTCGCCACCTCGGGTGTTCCAATTTTGGAAAATACATGGCTAACCTCGGGAAAGCCACTGACAACCTTTTCCAGCTGCAACTGCATTTGAATCGATTGTTGCAAGCCAGTACCAGGTATACGCAAAGCATGCATAGCGATATCGTGCTCATCAAGTTGCGGTAAAAACTCAGAGCCCAATCGACTAAGCTGCCAAGCGCTGCTGCCCACTAGCAAGGCAGCGCTAAGCAAAACCACCAATGGAGCGCGAAGCGAGAGCGCTAATAAAGGTTGATAAGCTTGGCGTGCTCTAGCCATTAAGAAGTTTTCTTTTTCACTAATTTTGCCGCCCATCAAAATCGCCACTGCAGCCGGCACAAAGGTGATCGAAAACAACATAGCACCTAACAGTGCTGCCACCACAGTAAACGCCATCGGGTGGAACATCTTTCCTTCAACACCGGACAAGGCAAATATGGGCAGGTATACCAGCATGATAATAAACATGCCGAAAACCGCCGGCTGGATCACCTCGCGTGTACCTGCCATCACTTCACGTAGACGCTCTTCAATGGTTAATACACGTCCAAGACGATGTTGAGCCAAACCCAATCGGCGCAGCGTGTTTTCAACAACAATCACTGCCCCATCGACAATTAGTCCAAAATCAATCGCGCCCAAGCTCATTAAATTGCCACTTACACGATTAGCGGCCATACCCGTGATAGCAAATAACATGCTAAGCGGTATCACCAATGCAGCAATAAATGCAGCGCGAATATTTCCGAGCAAGGTAAACAATACGACGATAACTAAGACCGCACCCTCGAAAAGGTTGGTGCGAACCGTAGCAATGGTTTTATCCACTAGGCTTGTACGACTATAGAGCGCAACAGCTTCCACACCACTAGGCAAACTGCTATTAACCAGTTTCAGCTTATCGGCGACCGCTGCCGAGACGGTGCGACTGTTTTCACCCAGTAGCATAAAAGCCGTGCCTAACACGACTTCGGCACCGTTCTGGGTTGCCGCGCCACTGCGCAACTGCTTGCCATAACGTACCTCAGCTACATCACGCACGCGCACCGGCGCGTCGTCACGTTTAGCAATCACTACAGCGCCAATATCCTGCAGATCATTGAGCTGTCCCGGTGAACGTATCAGCCATTGCTCGCCATTCTTTTCGATAAAACCTGCGCCACGGTTTTGATTGTTTCGCTGCAGAGCTTGCAACAAATCCTGCAAATCAACTTTGTAAGCGAGTAGCTTGCCGGGCTCCGGTACAACTTCGTATTCGCGCTCGTAGCCGCCAATACTGTTGATTTCGGTAATACCGGGAACGCGAATCAACTGAGGTCTTACAATCCAGTCTTGAATGGTACGCAGATCTTCTGGGGTATATGCTTGACCGTCTTCACGCAAAGCGCCCTCTTTAGCTCGAACTACATAGCTAAAGATTTCACCTAGACCACTGGAAATAGGACCAAGCGCTGGCTCGACACCTTCAGGCAACTCATTTCGAATAGCCTGTAAACGCTCCGCTACTTGCTGCCGAGCCCAATAGATATCGGTACCCTCATGGAAGATCACAGTAACCTGAGACAAGCCATAACGAGATAGCGAACGGGTGTAGTCCAAATCAGGAATGCCCGCCATGGCATTTTCAATAACATAGGTAACGCGCTGCTCAGCCTCTAAAGGGGAATAACCCTCAGCCTGGGCATTAATCATTACCTGCACATTGGTGATATCCGGCACCGCATCGACAGGTAATTGCTTGGCTTGATAAACGCCAAGCCCCGCCATTAACAGCGTAAATGCGAGAATTAACCAACGCCTCTGCACCGCAAAGGCAATTAAACTATTCATAGCTTTGCCTCCTTAGTGATCGTGCGCTGCGCCGTCTTTCAGCACATCCGCTTTAATAATAAAACTGTTCTTGGTGGCGTATTGGCTGCCTGGTTTTAAGCCGCCCAACACTTCCGTATAGCGACCATCACTTTCGCCAAGCTCTAACATACGCACTTCAAACTGCTCACCAAATCGCGCGAACACAACGGTAAAGTCCCTAAAGCTCTGCAAGGCTTCATTTCGAACGGCTAGCGCAACCGGCTTTTGAGCAGTGCGAATACCCGCCTTTACATGCATACCCGGGCGCCAATGGCCATCGCTGTTATCAATTAAGGCACGGGCGCGAGCAATATGCCCCCCTGTCATTTTTGGTGCGATATAAATAATTTCGCCCAAGGCTTTTTCATGCTGGTGCATATCAGCCACAGTTACTGGCTGACCTAGTGCCAACTGCTCGATATCTTCAGGGAAAGCAGACATCTCTACCCACACAGAAGACAGATCCACCACCTTAGCTATCGCCTCTTCATCGATACGTTGACCAAGGCTCGCCATCCAATCTGTCACTTCACCGGCGATTGGGGCTTTAATCGTGTATTGCTGCAGCGTTTTTATGTTGCGCAAAGTGGCAATTTTCTGCCCGACTTTTACCTTTTCGCCAATGCTGACGTGGATTTTCTCAAGCATACTGGGATAAGGCGCATAAACTCCCGCTTGACGATCAACAGGAGCTTCGATAACACCAAATAGTTGGCGTTTAATATCAAGGGTTTGCGCGGAAGCCGTTGCCAGCTCGATGCCCGAAGCCTTAAGCATTTCATCATTGATGGTACTGCGCCCTTCATGGCTCTCATAGGCCCAATGATGGGTCTTACCATTCAAATTCAGTTCTACTTTGACATCATAGGAATGAGGTTCAATAACTGTTTGCTGGCCACGCAGGTAATCCCCCTCCGGCAAAAAGCTCAGGCGATCTACCTGCCCATCAATACGATGCAATTCTATTTTTAACTGCGATTGACTCGCTGCGATTAGCTCACCCGAGCGGTAAACAAAAACACGCATTTCTGGCGGCACGCCCGTTTCAAAAACGGTAATCTCTGCAGAGATATCGCCATCCATTAATAACTTGCCACCACGCGGGCCTTTTTGTTCTTCCTCGGCTGCCTGACCACCATGATCATGATCACCAGCAGAAACACTGGCACTAAAAACTAGAGTGATTAGCAAAGGCAGCAACATTAAAAGCTGACTTAATTTCAGATTTGATTTCATATGACTAAATCCTGTTTAGTTGGCCGTACTACGACCAATAAGGCGTTCAAGCTCGATCCACTTGTTCCAGTAGTCGCCTTGTATTTCGATAAGTTGGCGCTTGATATCAGCAACCTCTACCTGCGCGTCTAACCATTGCAACAAAGTGTACTGTCCAGCCTCGTAGGCTAGCTTTGCGGCGCTTTGGTAATTTTGTGCTTCGGGTAATAGCTGCGTTTTGATACGAGACATTTGCGCCTGATCATTCAGCAGAGACTGCCGCAACAGCAACAAGCGTTGTTGCAATTGCCAACGCAATTGCGCCTGTTCGGCCTGCTTAATTTGCCAGTCGCTGTGGCTAAGTTTGATATCCGCTTTGGCGCGTTGGGCCTGCTGTAAGGGTATAGAAAACTCAAACAACAGAGCTTGATCGCGGCTAGATTGAAAACGCCGCAGGCCTACTCCCACGTTAAAATCCAGCTGCTGCAAGCTATTGCTTAGCTGCCAAGCCGATTGGGCCACCCGGCTCTTGGCACTTGCCACTAGATAATCAGGTGCGGAATCTAGGCCTGACAATATATCTGCTTTACTTGGCGCCTTAGGTAGCTCGGCTAGCAGCTCTACTCGCCACTGCCCGCCATCAGCAAGTTCAGTTTCCGACGTATCCACGCCACTCCATAAGCCTTGCAAACGCATGCTCTGAACAGACAATTCCGCCTGAATGTTTTTCTTTAAGCTCTGGCTCGCTTCAACTTGCAGGCGCATTTTATGTTTATCGGCCTGATTAATAGCCCCAGCTTTTGCCAAGCGTTGAACCGTTTTTAAAGCGGCAAGTTGTTGCTCTAAGTTGTCTTTCGCCCAAGCTTCAAGCAATTGTAGCTTCTGCAATTGAAAGTAGTTTCGGCGAGTATCAGCCAGAACCTCAAGCTTTAAGCTCTGGTACGATTGCTGCTCTAACTGCAACTCACTATCGACCAATTGTGTACGTTTCTCGGCTTTGTCCGCTGATTCAAATAAGCGCTGAACCATAACACTGATTTCGGCGCTATCGATGTCACTGAATTCACCAGATCCCAAAATATTTTCAGCCGCTACGCTCAGCTCCCAGGCCGGCTTTCGGCTGGCGATTAGCTTCTTAAGATCGTACTGACGTAAGTACATTGGGTATTGAGTCAAGCGCGGGTTTTGCTCCAAGGCTTTCGCTAATGCTTGGGTCAAGCCAATTTTTTGGATTATCAGCCCTTCAGCGAGAGCGGTTTTTGATTCTCCAATGCTCTGAATATCATCGGCGGTAGCAGCCGTCGACAAGTCGCTAAACGACAGAGTCAGAAGCAATAACCCACACAGGCTAAAACCAGCCTGTTGCTTCGTTTTCTTTCTAAAAATCATATATAACTCCACAAGGCAGCCGCCAGCAAGGGGCGCAGCCTAATTCGGTTTAAACCTAAATAAGGAAAATATCGAAGGAGTTAAACAGTCGGTGGAGGAACCGGTGGAGAGAAAGCCTGACTTAGGTAGGCTGGGATTCGATTATGAAGAATATCCGGCGCACTGCTGGTAATAACGTCTAAGGGCGCGGGCATGGACTCCAATTGTAAGTGGACATGATTACCATCATCATGTTCATCGCTTGCAAGATCCAGTGCTACAGGATTCAGAGTATCGCTGGGTAAATAATGGCTTTGACTTTCTGAATGGCCACCGCTCGCTTCAGCGTTACTAGCTAAATCACCAGACTGGGCAGTTAATGGTTCAAGGCCATCATCTAAATGGTGATCTTTCAATAAATCACTCAAACCCACAAACAGCTGCTCATCGGCATGCAAGTGAAAACCTTCACCTGCGTGATGATCCAGATCGGCCGCATAGTGAAAAGCCGCAATGCTATTAATTAGCATATGGCTGAGCACCATGAATGTGATAAGAAAGCGAAGAGCCACAATGAGCACCAGTAATTTGATGGCCGCAAGATTAACAAACTCCCCCTGCCAACACTAGCCCTAGAATTCACGGATTTACAGAGCTTTACTCATTTTCTGCATATTTACTGCACGATTACCGCGCAATATACATCCGACAAACAAACACTAATTACGTTTATCCGCTTCACCTGCCGTTAATCTTGATACCAGACAATGGCATGGAACTGAGTCGTAGATAGCTAATCAAACGGCCATATTTGAAGTAAATGAGGTTCTAATTATGTACTTTTCCAAATTCAGCAAAACCCTGCTACTGGGCTTCTCTAGCGTTGTATTGCTTAGTGCCTGTGCTGGAACAGGAAGTCAGCAAGATAGAAACAACACCGCGATTGGTGCCGCGGCGGGTGCGGTAATTGGAGCGCTGGCCGGTGGTCAAATGGATAATGACGGCAATCGTGATCGTGGTCGCATTGTTGGCGCTCTGGTCGGTGCCGCTGCTGGCGCGGGCGTTGGCAAGTATATGGATAATCAAGAGCAAGCCTTTCGAGATGAGCTTGCTACCGAGCAGCGTAATCGTGAGATTGAAGTTAAGCGAGTTAAAGAGGATACGATTCAATTAGTCCTCAATAACGAGGTGTCATTTGATTACGATTCCGCCAGCATAAAACCAGGCTTTCGTAATACGCTGAATAAAATGGCACAAGTATTAGATAACTACCCGAATACGACAATTACCATCGTCGGCCATACTGATTCTCAAGGCAGTTCGAGTTATAACCAAAACCTTTCTGAAAGGCGTGCAGCCTCCGTTAAAACTTATCTATCACAAAAAGGAATTGCCTCATATAGGGTCAGCACCGAAGGCCGAGGCGAAGACGAACCAAGAGCCAGCAATACCACAGCTGAAGGGCGTAGCTTGAATCGCCGCGTTGAAGTATTTGTAACTAGCACTGGCGTGTAGGTTTATATCTGTTTTCTGGCGACTGCCTATTCCCTGTAATTCGTCCCTCTTAATCTCCCCCTTGATTAAGAGGGTACGCTAGCACTGTATTCTCTCCGAGCAGTTGCTTAGCTACCCTTCAATCGTTTTACAATGGCAGCCGCCAGACTTTAATTTACCATAAGAAATTTCGATTCAAGACATCAGCACGACTCTATTTCTACCAAGACTCTTAGCTCGATAAAGTGCCTCATCTGCCTGATTGATCCAATTATCATAACTGTTCGCCAAACTACAACACACGGCCCCGACACTTGATGAAGTGCCGATCACATCACAGCTCTCTATTCGTGCTCGAATTCTCTCCAGCATCTCCTGCGCCTGTACAATACTGACATCACGAATCAACAATAGCATTTCATCGCCCCCCAAGCGAAACACCATATCACTCTTGCGACTGTTTTCTTTAATGAGCTTCACCAGTTCCACTATCGCCACATCGCCTGCCTGATGCCCTCGCTCATCGTTTATCTTCTTAAAAAAATCAATGTCAAATATAGCAACCACCGAACGTTTAGCATTGCGTTCATAACTGCCTAGGGATTCATTTAGGTAATCGTCCAACAAACGTCGATTGAGCGCACCTGTCATTGCATCTTTGTTCGCCAGCTCGCTAAGCAGGAACTGAGCTCGCTGTATTTTTCTCGCCAATAAACTTACCAAGTAAAAATTTACAACGAGTGCAATCAAGACTCGTATCGCCGGATAAGGCTCTAAGCTATAGATGCTCACCCCGCCATAACACAGCAGAACCACCAGCGACATTGCGAAGGCCAACTGCCTTGAAAGCAAAAAGTAGAAGGCTGTAGTGATGGTAAAGGCCCACAAAACCGATACCAAGCCGTGATAAGCAATGGGAATTGAAGTCGCCAGTACCAGCAGAGTCGTCACCAACACTATTACCCACGTAGGTAGCGGCTTACCCTCTCGAAACATGTACCACATGCTCGGCACAAAGGCTGCCAGAAAAAGAAGATTAATGATCAGCAAGGGCCAACGTTCATGAAGGTAATTGTGAATAGAGAAAGGTATGAATATCAATAAACAAAAGACTGCCAGGCCTTTTACAAGCCGCTGCTTGTGAATATTTGCCGCCGCCAGATTATCGCTTGATTCCCACTCTGAAAGATCTAGGTCGTATAGTATTTTTCCCTGTGACACTCAGCAGCCCCATAGCTAAAGTCGAGTTTAGTTCGCGATTGTTGTTCTTCAACTCTAAATCGAGCTGGGCTAAGCGCCATTTTTCTCTGCCTCCTAATACAACATGGCAAGAACGCTGCAATGCCAATCTTACTAAAGCCATACCGTCTAATAGAGCCGTATGCTAAGTATTGAAGACGAGGAAATTAAGAACTTCCTAATACTTTAACCAGAGTTGAGCCAGCAATGAATCACACTATAGTTGTAATTTTCAGGGTTTCAAAAGATTAAATGAGATTATTATTTAGACTTTCAGCAGCGGGCAATCAACAACTTTTGGGCAATTATATTGTAGATGAAGTTTGAGGCGCTCACGTAATGTTCTACTTTAAGCGCAGCTGTAACCCAAACACCGCTAGATTTTCGCCATGGAGGCTAAGGAAGTTTTCGGTTTTCTCTATAATTTCAAAACCCTGCTTTTGCAATATATGTAAAGAAGCGGGGTTATTCTCTAAAACCTTCGCCTGTAATAGCTCTAGGCCCAATTCTTTTCGGGCCACTTGAAGCAAACACTCTAAGCAATAACTGGCCAAGCCTTGGCCGGTATAACTCTTCGCAACACGGTATCCAATCTCTCCTCTACCATTATCAATGCTCTTAATATTGGCTCGGGCTATGATGTTGTTAGAGTGACAAAGCACATAGGATCGCCCCCGCCCTTCTTTGAGCATATATATTGCCTGCTGAATATGATCAGCAACGGCATCTATTGAATAAAAACTTACAGGACGAGCCTCGATAAGCGATTCAAACCAAGAACGGTTTTGAAGCTCAAACTGTAGTAAGGGCTCAACATGATTGGGAGCAAGGGCTTCAAATTGGTAATCAGCACTCATAGCAATGGAAACATATAATCGAGAAAACAGTGGGCTAGGCTTAACTTGCACCAGCCCCATTATTATCGACCGCTTACTAGAGATTAACAACCGAATTGGGCGCCCATTTACCCTGCCAAGGTAAAGCCGCTTCGAGCTCATAAGCTAAGGCCAACAGCTTTGCCTCTTGACCATAGCCTGCGGTGAATAGGCTACCTATTGGCAAGCCGGCATCACTCCAATGTAGGGGCAATGACAGTGACGGTAAGCCTGTGGCATTCGCTGTTGGCGTATGGCTAACATAGGCGACGCTGCTTTCTAATAGGTTTTTAGGATCGACCTTAGGGCCATGCTCACCCAGTTTAACTGCCACTTGGTTTAATACAGGGCTTAAGTACACATCATATTGTTGATAGAACTTAGCGGCGCTTTCGGCGAGTGTTTTAAAATAGGCCACTGCCTTTTGGATGCTACCTTCGGGGCGGTTTTTATACATCTCGATCAGATAAAAACTCATAGGCTCAAAATCACGTGAATCAATGGCACGCCCTAGTAATGCTTCCGCTTCTACTTTTTTGGTAGCCGGTGATGAAGACCACAAACTTAAGAAGTGGTACATCAACTCTTCGCCATTGAGCTCAAATTTTTTCTCTTCAACATGATGCCCCAAGCCCGCCAAAAGCTTCGCGGTTGATTCAATAGCCTGCTTGACCTCGGCATGGGGTTGTAAACCATTAGCATCCTCAGTGTGGTAGGCAATTCGTAAACGCTGCTTACTGGCAGCCGTTACATAGCCAACCTTACCGCCTTTGAAATCTGGTCTTTCAGTAACGGCTAAGAAGGCTGCGGTGTCTCTTACGCTATGACTTAAACAACCTTTAGAAGATAAAAAGCCAGTTTTTAAACTGCTGTATTCACGATAGCGACTGTACTTTAAACCCACCAAGCCACATTGACAGGCCGGCACTCGAATAGAGCCACCACCGTCACTGGCCGTAGCAATGGGTACAAGACCAGCCGCAACAGCAGCTGCAGAACCACCACTGGAGCCACCAGGGCTGCGAGTTAAATCCCAAGGGTTATGGGTAGCGCCATATAGCATCGGCTCTGTCGTTGCCACTAAACCAAATTCAGGGGAATTGGACATCCCCATTAGCACAGCGCCCGAGCCATCAATGGATTTTTGCAAATCATTAGCTGTTTTTGGAATACGATTTACAAAAGCCCGAGAACCACCCGTAAAAGGGACATCTTTATAGGGTGCAAGATTTTTATAAACATAAGGAACCCCAGCAAAAACACCTTGAGGCTTGGCCTTCGACGCTTGCTGCCTAGCAATATCGACTGTTTTGATCACCACCGAATTGATCTTTGGGTCAAGTGCTTCAATACGAGCGATGGTGTCATCAAGCACCTCTAACGCACTCACCTGTCCTGACCGGATGGTTTCTGCAAGACCAAGCGCATCCAGTTTAGCCAGTTCTGAGCTGGCAAGTTTGGGCTGACTCTTTGCCAAAGCATTCGCTGCAATCCCTGTACTCGCGCCAGCAGCCATTGTCGCTACTGCACTGTGTCCTAAGAAATCTCTACGTTTCATCATGGTCCTCGCTTAACTCTATTATTCTCGGCAGCTCATCGATACGCCGGTTGATTTGTCACCACAGATATTGCTGCAAAAACACACAACATGAGCAATTGCTCAGATGTTAAAATGCAGCTAAGCTAAAGTCAATCTTTCGAGCGACCAGAGCGCGAGGTACACTAGCGATTGAACGCTATTGGATAAAATGATGAGTAAGAAATCTACCGCCGTTGTGCGCCGAAGCCCAAGCACTCCAAGAGGCGAAGAGTCAGTCGCAAAGATTTTGGATGCCTGCCGCGAACTATTAGCAAGCGATGGCTTTGCCAAACTCACCACCAATCACGTCGCCCAACAGGCTGGACTGAGCATTGGCACTCTATACCAATATTTTCCCAATAAAGAATCCATGCTATACGCCTTGGTAGAACGCTGGTATCAGGCCCTGAACAAGGAGTTCGAAAGTGCCGTTGCCAGCACTGAGGAAAACGGAAAAGAAAGTGATGACATCTACGAGCTGATGCGTCGCATTTATATTCAGATATTAGAGCGGCAATACCAGCACTATAGAGCCTACGCCGACATCGATAAGATCGCCGCCTCTATTCCCGAGCTAGCGGATCTACAGCGCAGTCATAATCAGCAGTTCGCAGAAAGATTACTCGCTCTTTTTGAGCGCTTTGGTTACAGCAGCAACAAGCAAAACCTTAAGCAGCTCAGCGTTTTCTTTCATCAACTAGCCGTGACTATGCTGAATCAAACCGCTTTACAAAAAGGAAAGGCTCGTGAAATCAATTTAGAACTTTCACTGAGATTGAGTGATGAAATGGTTAAAGCGGCGATTGAAATGAGCCAGGAATAATAAGCGTGTAGCAGAGCGGTAAAAACACCAAGACCAACTAGCAAGCATCACTCAGGTCTTTTTGCATAACATCCAGTGGGTAGCCTTTATAATTACAGCCTTGCAATTTAATCCAGCCAAGTTTTTCATAAAGTGGGCCGGCATGCTCCGTCGATAAGTACAATGTGCTAAGCCCTAAGCAACTGGCCTCCTGCTCGCAATGTTGCACCAACAAACTAGCTAAACCTCTGCCGCGAGCTTGTTCTTTTACATAAACGGCCGCAAGCCATGGGCCCATATGAGCAAAACGCTCATCTAGATCAGACTCTACTAAGGCTGCCGAACCTAATAACTCGCTGCCCTCTATCGCTAAATATAGCGACGGGATACCACTTTCTTTCGCAGAATCCATTAAAGACTGCTTTTGATCGGCTACGGTTGATTCCGGGCTAAAATGACGCCACTCCTCGTAATGCAAAGCCGCAAGCTCATCAATAAATTCTAAGTGATTGGAAAGTGGAACGATTTGAATCATTGGGTAGACCTTCTTCCAATAAAAAGGGCTCTTGCCACTAACAAGAGCCCTTATTTTAGAGCCAAATTACTTAAATTTCTCAATAAAGTAATCTGTAATTTCAGTAAACACGTGTGTACGCTGACCATCACCGGTAATGCCATGTTTTTCGCCCGGGTAAGTCATCAAACGGAACTTAACACCGTTTTTCTGCAGCTTGGCCATCAAGGTAGTGGCGTGGGTAAACAGCACATTATCATCCGCCATGCCGTGGATCAGGTATAAATCTGAGCTTAAGCCATCTAAGTGCGGGAAGATCGCACTGTTTTCATAGCCCGCGGCATTTTCCTGAGGCAAGCCCATATAGCGCTCGGTGTAGTGTGTATCGTATAGCATCCAGTCAGTAACAGGCGCCACTGAAACACCGGCCGCAATTTGATCAGAGGCTTTAGATAGCATCATTAAAGTCATGTACCCGCCGTAGCTCCAACCAAAAACACCGATACGTTCTGGATCAACAAATGACAGAGTTTTCAGATATTGAATACCCACTAATTGATCCACCACTTCTGGATCACCCATATTTTCGTAAATTGGATCTTCAAACTTTTTACCACGACGCTCAGAGCCACGGTTATCTAGGGTAAACACCACAAAGCCCTGCTGCGCCATATATTGATCGGTCAAACCCCAACGGCCATCCCAGCGACGCTGCACCTGCTGCGAACCTGGCCCACCATAAACACGTAGGAACACTGGGTACTTTTTGTTTTTGTTTTGCGGCTCATCAAAACCTTCAGGCTTTAACATCTGGTAATAAAGATCACCACCCAAGCTGGTATTTAGCTTGCCATATTCAGGCTGTTGCAAACCTTTAAAGTAAGGAAATAGGGCATGGCCATCCTTCACTTGATTCGCCGCTAGATTAGTAATCAATTTACCGCTGGCTTCATGCAAACTCACCTGACTTGGAATCAAATCGTCTGACCATGAATCGATATAAACGCTGGCATCTTTAGCAAAGCTGACATTATGCCAACCGCGCTTGCGACTGATAGACGTTAGGTTTTCACCATTGAAGTCAACACGGTATAGCTGTTTTTCCAAGGGTGAAGATTTAGTCCCGGTAAAGTAGATTTGTTGCTGCTTTTGATCAACGGCCTCGATCTCATCAACCTGCCAGTCACCTTGGGTGATGGTATTTTTCAACTTACCTTTAGCATCATACAGATACAGATGTTTAAAGCCGCTACGCTCACTGGCCCAAATAAAATCACCATTTTTAAGAGGGCGTAAATCTTCATGTAGATTTACCCAAGTCGTTGATTCCTCACTCAATAGAGTTGTCGGCTTACCGCCTTTTGCGGAATACAGCAATAAATCAAGACGCTGCTGCTTACGGTCCTGACGTTGAACCAAAACACCTGATCCATCGGCCAACCAGTTCACTCGAGCTAGGTAGATATCTTTGTTTTCACCAAGATCCAACTCAATCGGGGCACGCTTATTTTCTGGATCTAAAATCGCCAGGCTGATTAATACATTGTTAGTACCAGCTCCTGGATAGCGCTGTGAAATAACCTCAGTGCGATCGGCATAGATTTCTGAGCGCTTGGCAATTGGCACAGGTGACTCATCAAACTTGGCCGCAACGATGGCATCTTCATTTGGAGACCACCAATAACCCGTCATGCGCTTCATTTCTTCCTGGGCAACAAACTCTGCCATTCCCCAAGCTTCATCCTTGTTTTTTGTACGGGTAAGTGGTCTGGCCTTGCCACCTTTAGTATCTGCAACCCATAAGTTGCGCTCACGAACAAAGGCAACATATTTACTTTTCGGTGACAGCTTTGGATCAGTCGCAAAGCCCTCGCCATTGGTTAGCGCTCGGGTATTCTTCTTGGCAATATCGTAAAGGTATAGATCACCTGATAAAGGAAAGAGCAACTGCTGGCCATCGTTTGAAAATTGATAGCTAACAATGCCCGACAAGCTAGAAATACGAGCACGCTCGCGACGAGCCTTCTCTTCATCCGACAGCTCTTCTTCAGCTCCACCACGCAGCTTTAAGGAATCCACCAACATATTGGTTTCACCACTGGCGATATTGTATTGCCAAAGATCCATTCGGCCGGCATCATCTTCCCTACCCTGTAGAAATGTGGCTCTTTGGCCATCAGGGGAGAGTTTTAAGCTTCGTGGTGCCGTACCCGATAAGTCAGGGTCGTCAAATAGACGCTCGATGGTCAAAGGCTCAAACGCCATGGCCTGCACACTGCTCATTAAGCCCACCCCCAATAGCAACTTTTTCATAGCTTTTCCTAGTAATAGATTAACTGGCCGAGCATAGCGCTTGGGGTTTTGGCAGGCAAGCTCCTAGGTAACTTCAGTAAACAAGTTCGTCAAATTTTGGAATCGATACCATTTCTGGCAGATCCGACCGGCTGCAATGGCTAAGGTAGGCTCTGCTGGGTACGCAAAAAGCTGGGTCCGTCCAAGCTCGCCTCCTCCTGGATTCGCACCGTCCAGGTGCTCAGCCTTCGGTCAAGCCCAAAATCCCTCCAGGGGATTTGGTCAAGTCGGAGACGCCCCAGCAGAGCCTACCTTAGCCATTACAGCCTACATATGATTTAGATAGCCAGTTACGACGGTTATACCAACAAGGGATAGCAAAGTGGCTTGCCTAGAGGAAGGTTCTTTGTGGAACAATAAAGAGCGAGCGCTGAGTGAGCTAAAAAGACAAGCGTCTTTTTGCTTGGCTTTTTAGGGAACGAAGGTAGCCGGGAGGGCCGCCGCTCGTGGAACAAAGGACCTTCCTCTAGGCAAGCCGCTTCGCGGTTCAATTCACCTCCGCTCCTCGTGCAACAATGCTTCATGATGGGGAGAACAAACTGAGGCTCAGAAAACAATAACCGTCATATCTACTGAAATGCCATTAATTCCAAGCTGTATTTACAGAGATATTGCAAGCTAGCCCAAAACAGGCCAAGCTAAGCGCCGAATTAACCTAGGATGTGCCATTTAGTGGCCACTCTAGCGGGCCCACCGAATTGGAGACCATTATGCAACTGACATTACGTCATACCTGCCTGGCCGCACTTGTCGCGGTAGGCGTAGGCTGTACAGAAAAAGATCAAACACCAGCCACCGTAACTGTTGAAGACAACCAAGCTGCCGAACAAGCCGCCACCACAGCGACAGCAGCCATGGAAGAAAAGGCTATCGAATCTGGCGTCGATTATCACTCCTACGCCAACATGCAGGACTATCGCGTACAGCATATCGCCCTAGACCTAGATGTAAATTTCGACAACAAAAGCATCTCTGGCACCGCAACGCTGGATATTGATGCCTTAAACGACAGCGGCAAACCATTGCTGTTGGATACTCGCGCACTGAGCATCAATGCCGTAGACGGTTTAGATGGCCCACAAACCGCCGCCCTAAAATTCAACATGGGTAAAAAAGACGATCACCTGGGTACCCCACTATCCATTGATTTGGCCGGCCAGAAGAAAATCCGCATTAGCTACAGCACCGCCCCAGAAGCTTCCGGTGTGCAATGGCTAACTCCTGAGCAAACTGCCGGTAAAAAGCACCCCTTCCTATTTACCCAGGCTCAAGCTATCCACGCACGTAGCTTTGTACCGCTACAGGATTCACCAAAAGCTCGTATCACCTATAGCGCCACCATCCGTACACCAAAAGATTTGCTAGCGGTAATGAGCGCCAACAACGACCCTAAAACCGAGAAAGATGGCGAATACCAGTTTGAAATGCCACAAAAAGTGCCTTCCTATTTGATCGCACTGGCCGTTGGCGACCTGGAATTTAAAGCCATGGGTGAGCGCACTGGCGTTTATGCAGAGCCAAGCGTTTTAGAAGCCGCCGCCAAGGAGTTTGAAGACACCGAAGCGATGCTGATCGAAACCGAAAAGGTTTATGGCCCATATCGCTGGGATCGCTACGACCTATTGATTTTGCCACCTAGTTTCCCATTTGGCGGCATGGAAAATCCACGTCTAAGCTTTATTACACCTACCGTAATTGCTGGTGACAAAAGCCTTACCGCTTTGATTGCACACGAACTGGCACACTCTTGGTCTGGTAACTTAGTAACCAATGCTTCTTGGCGCGATCTATGGTTAAACGAAGGCTTCACCACCTACTTAACCAATCGTATCATGCAGTTAATTTACGGTGATGACCGCTACCGCATGGAAATGGCTCTAGGCTACGAAGATCTAAAGTCAGATATGGCCGACCTGCCAGATTCTGCCGAGATTATGGCGATTGATTTGCGTGGCAAAGATCCAGATGCAGTATTCTCAAACGTACCTTACGAGAAAGGCTCGCTATTTCTATACGAGTTAGAAAACACCATCGGCCGTGATAACTTCGACAAGTTCCTACGCAGCTATTTCGATCACTTTGCATTCCAGAGTATCACCACAGAAGACTTCTTAGCCTATGTGGAATCAACGCTGATTGCTCAGTACCCAGACAAGCTTTCAAAAGAGCGTTTCGAACAGTGGATCTTCCAGCCAGGCTTATTGGCTGATGCACCGAAGCCTCAATCACCAGCTTTCGACAATGTCGATAAGCATCGTAATGGTTGGTTAGAAGGCAAGCAGGAGCTAGCCGCTATCGACATTAGCAAGTGGACCAGCCACGAGTGGAAGTACTTCCTAAATGGTATGCCTGAGACGCTAAGCCAAGAACAAATGGCAGCGTTGGACGGTGCATTTAATCTAACACAGGCAGGCAACAATGAAGTCGCCCACAGCTGGTTAATGTTGGTTGTGAAGAATGACTATCAGCCGGGCTTTGAACGCGTACACAGCTTCCTAACCAGCATTGGCCGTAACAAATTCTTGCGTCCTTTATACCGAGCTTTAAAAGAGAACGGTAAGCTAGAATTGGCCCGTGAGATCTTTAACGAAGCTAAAGTGGGTTACCACCCACTAAGCGTTAAAGTGAACAGCGCGATTTTGTATCCAGAGCAGTAAAACTACTCAGAAATCGTTAACAAAATACCTAGAAGATTAACAATAAACCCCAGTCAATTGACTGGGGTTTATTGTTTGGGGTACTTGTATTCGCATCAGCGTGCTGAAAAGTTGAAACTGGTTGTAATGCAATTTATGGATTACCCCCATTCCTGACGGTCATTAAACATAGTTCTCTATCTAAGCCACGGATGTAAGAGTCTAGCGTGGAGCAGTGATTTGGAGCGACTAGGCTCCTGGATGGAACGGGTGGCTGCATGGATGCAGCGTTGGAGCGGAAAAGCACTGCTCCACGCTAGAATCTGGTCAGATAGCAAAACATAAAAGCGGACGCGTATTAATCAATCTTCTCAATCGTAGTAGTAGCAATAGGCGATTGCACCATACGCTTTTTGCCATCTATGGTGGCGTAGAATACGTAATAGCCTTTTTCTGGAACAGATGTCACCTTACCATTGCGCACTAAGTAGACCTTATCATGGCCCGCAATATAGACCTTAAAATCACCGCCTAGCATGGTATCCATAGTGCGATTGGCATTGTTGATTTTATCGCAAGCTGCCAAGGTCAAAACGGTTATTGCTACCAAGGCTATTCGCTTAAAGTATGTGTTCATATCCTAATCCCTTCCTGTATAGATTCTGTTATTTGATCGTTAGCTCTATTAAAGACTACGCTTCGGGTTCACCAGCAAATTAGAGAAGATAAAACCTGCAACTAGAGACATCAGAATTAAAAAAGCCTGGCTGCCAATTTGATCGGAAGGCACGATCTGCTGCCCACTAACCACAGTATTAATACCAATATAAATCTTACTGCCGGGTACTAAGATCACCATGCCTTGCAAGGTCACGACAATAGCGGGCGACTTTAACCAGCGAGCATAAATGTTGCCGTAAATACCCACTGCTAAAGCACCAAAGAAAGTCCCCAATGCCACACCAAAAACTTCAGCCGCCATGATACTAACGCCATAGGCAATGATGCCCGATAAAATACCCCAAACACCATCGCGCAAACGTGCTTTAAACATAATAACGAGACTGGCCGAAAGCATCAGTACCGCCGTCCAAGAAGTCCACCATGGCAGTGGTGCACTGGCTTGATAGCTTACTTCTCCCCAGCATACATAGGCCAAAGCCATACCTAGTACCGCACCGAAATACAGCTTAAACATTAGCATCAGGGCATCCATTACCCTAGCTGTTCCAGAGGTGAGTTCTCTTACGGACAATTCAGCTAAGCCCACGGTTAAAGCCAAGCCCGGTATAAAGGCGATGATGCTGGCCAAGACCACCAAAGATGCATTGAGATGAAAATCGAGTTGGGAAATACCAACAGCAATAAAGGCCGCCAACATGGCAGATAATGGTTCGAGTGCGTCCGCTAAGCGTTTTGAAAACTGGGCAGCGTAGATCAAACCGTAAACCAATAGGCTGATGCAGAAGGCGACGACTACATCGTCCCAGCTGGTACCCATTAGCATTGCAAAAGCACCACCAGATACGCCAAAGGCGATGAGGTTTAACCAATGGGGGTACGGAGGTGGCCGGCTGGTAATATCTTCCAAACGCGCTAAGGCATCCGCTAAATCGCGTTCGCCATTAATTAACTCATCGACCAATTGATCGGTACGCGCCAAAGAACCCAAGTCGAGCTCACCGGGTTTTACCCGAACGGTGTAATGATACTCTTGATTGCCCCGCTCGCCCTTCGGCCACAATACAAAGGTTAATGCCGTAGGGGCCACCAGGAAAGAACCCTCTAGTTCCATCGCGGCTGCCAGATTATTAAGGTGAGCCTCCAAACGATGGGCAGGCGTACCAAATTTGTGCAGCGCTTTTGCCAAGCGGATCAAAAACTTACGTTTGTTTTTAAACGAAGCGGACGTCATAAGCTAACTCAAACTGATTCTTGCAAGGTTTTGCGAAAGACTAAAACCCCACATTCGCTGCTGTGGGACCATTGTAACAGTGGCGGCGATTGTAACGAGTTTGCTATAGGGGTCAATGTACTAATGAAAAATCACTGACTAAGGGCCTATTAATACTAGTCAAGTATCAATCGTCAGTGAGCCATCCATTAGCTAAAGCTAAATCTATCTGCTCTAGGGCATATGCCCACAAGCGTGGAGCGCTATGCTCTAAATACTGATTGCGCTTTAAGACTTTGCTGCGGCTCACTTGATGGCGGCGCCAACTGCCGCCTTCATTGTTCATATTCTGAATCAATGGCAGCAAGCAATCCATCGCTTTCGCAAAGCGCGCATCTGCCGATTCGGCATCTTCATACTCTTGCCATAGAGCCCGATAATCCATGGCTTGTGAGCTGGGTAGCAAGCCAAATAAGCGATCGGCGGCCTCACTTTCTTTATCAGCTTTGGCCGCAATATCAGCGGCGCTGGCGAAGGCAAAGGTATCGCCAGCATCGATTTCAACAATATCATGCAGGAGCAACATCAAGCAGGCTCGATTGATATCAACCGGTTCACCCACTAAGGGCGCAAACACATGTGCCATTAACGCGATATGCCAGCTATGCTCGGCGCTGTTTTCAAAACGATCACCATCTTCCTTTACCGTCGTTTGACGATACACGGCCTTTAGACGATCCATCTCTGCAATAAAGGCTAGCTGTTGCTGTAATTGTTGTTGAAATTGTGGTTCTTGCATAAATCAGGGTCCATAAATAACACTGCCTACAGTGTAGCTTATTTAGCCTACAGATTTCTTACGCTTTGCTAGATTTCAGTTAGCTTTCATCTAGCTTAGGGCTAGGTAAACTTCGGCGTAACACGAAGAAACCTAAGAGCCCCGAAAGCAGTGAACCAAATATAATTCCTAAACGCTCATCAAACAGTAGGTTTACACCCGTTTCTTCGAAGGCTAAGGAGCCAACAAATAAACTCATGGTGAAACCCACGCCACATAAACAGGCTGTGCCGTACAGTGCCCACAAATTCATACCCTGGGGAAGCTTCGCCAAGCCGGATTTTACCGCTAACCAACATAGGCCAAAGATGCCGAGCTGCTTGCCCGCAAATAAGCCCAGAGCGATACCCAGTGGCACAGGGTGCAGGAGCTGCTCAAAGCCAATACCTGCTAAGGGCAAGCCAGCGTTGGCGAAGGCAAAAACCGGCAAGATAAAAAAGGCCACCGCACTGTGCAGATCATGCTCTAGATCTTTCGCCGGAGAGCTTCCGTCTTTTGCCGTCATGGGAATAAAGAAGGCCAGCAATACGCCAGCAATACGCCAGCAAGAGTGGCGTGCACACCAGACTTTAGCAAGGCCACCCACATCACCAAACCGATAGACAAATAAATACTTTTGCTCTCTACGCCCGATTTATTCACCGCGTATAAAATAACAAGGCATACAGCCGCAATAATTAATGCTGTAGCTGAAATTTTTGCGGTGTAGAAAAAGGCGATAATTAAAATCGCACCAATATCATCAATGATCGCCAATGAGCTCAGAAATATTTTTAAGCTAAGGGGCACTCTAGGCCCTAGCAAGGCTAGGATACCCAATGCAAAAGCAATATCGGTAGCGGCGGGAATAGCCCAGCCTTTCAATGCGATAGGATTCTGCCAATTTATCGCGGCATAGATTGCTGCTGGAACCAACATCCCACCTATGGCGCCAAGTGCCGGTAAAAGAATATTAGCCGGCTTTGAAAGCTGCCCTTCCAGTAACTCTCGTTTTAACTCCAGCCCTACCATAAAGAAGAAAACCGCCATCAGACCATCGTTGATCCACAGCAATAAAGGCTTGGCAATGCCGTACTCACCTAACTGGACACTAAAGGGTAATTGCAAAATACCTTGATAGTATTCATTCAGTGGCGAATTAGCGGCCACCATTGCCAGCACGGAAGCCCCCATCAGCAGTAAACCTGCTAAAGCCTCCATGGAGATAAAGGATTGATCGTCTTTTAAAGAGTTATAGCTGTTGTGTTCCATGGCTTTCCATTCATTAGGCATATCACTTCATAGAATGCCTGAAGTTTATGCTTCAGCAGAGGAAAACCGGGCAAATTTTTGTAAATTGGCCCTACTGCTTATTTGGTTTAATTCAGACCAGTAAAATGATTGCGCTAAGCCCGCCATGCTAGGAAGTTCGGATGAGTTTTCTTGGACTTAAATGACCAAATTTTATCCTACTCGGCCATACTTCAATGAGTTCAAGCTTGTTAGCATAAGGCTATCTAGGAGAGCCCCCTCAGACAACTATAAGAAAAGCACGATATGAAAACAGCTTGTGAAAGTACAGTAAGGCAGCTCAACATAGATGGCCGCCAACATTCCTTTATCGACCAAGGTGAAGGCCCTGTCGTTATTCTCTTGCATGGCTTCCCGGATATTGCTGCCACCTGGCAGGCACAAATTGATGCGCTGGTGCTTGCCGGCTATCGTTGTATCGCACCGACTTTACGTGGATATGAAGAAAGCTCGATAAGCCAGAGCTATTTCGTTTTGGATTCCGTGGAAGATATTCGTGCCATACAAAATCAGCTGCACATCGGCAAGTTTCATCTCATTGGTCACGATTGGGGCGCAATTATTGGCTACGCTTTTGCGGCGCAGTATCCAGACGCCCTTCTTAGCTTAAACTGCCTAGCCATTCCTCATCTCTCGATTTTTAATCAGGGGCTAAAAGAAGTCCCTAAACAACGCCGAAACAGTGCTTACATTGCTTTCTTTCAGCTACCATGGATATCTGAGTGGTGGTGCCGTCGTAACAATTTTGCATTTATCGAATGGCTATGGCGACGCTGGTCGCCCAGTTGGGATTTTTCTCAAGATGATATCGAGCCTGTAAAGCAGGCACTGTCACAGCCAGGCGTACTTAAGGCAAGCCTGAACTATTATCGGCATTTATATCGCAAAGGCCGTGAAGCTAGCCAAGTAGCCAGCGTTAAAAAAGTGTCCGTCCCCTGCCTAGTTCTCGCCGGGGAAAACGATGGCTGTATGGACGTGCGATTGTTTGAAATTTTACAGCGCAAGAAGCCATTTTGGGCGGACTATCAATTGCATATTATCGATGGCGCTGGGCACTTTATGCAAAGAGAACAGCCTGAGAAAATCAACCGCTTAATTTTAGAGTGGATCAGAAAATTTCAAACTTAAGCACTCGAGGAATTTAGAATCAGCCACCGAAACAATATTGCTAAAAGAACCACATCCATAAAGCCACAGCGATCATCAAACTACCTGAGATTCGATTGAGATATTGCGCCCCATTATCCCTCTCTAAAAGATACCGCAAACTGCGCCCGCCGCTGGCATAAATAGTCATAGAGACAAACTCACAAATCGCAATTAAAACCAACATAGTGAGCAACTGAAACGTTATTGGGCGATCGAAATCCAAAAACGGCGGTAGAATAGAGATATTAAAAGCCCAAGCCTTTGGATTGGAGCAGGCGGTCAGTAAACCCTGCATAAATAGATCGCCCCGCCCGGGTGAACGCGCTTCGCCCTGCACAAAAGCTAACTTGCCTTTGGATAGCCAGCATTGAAGTCCGATATAAAAAAGATAAGCTCCACCGGCAATTTTAATCAGCGTAAAAGCTGTGGGCCAGCGCATAAGCAACTGAGCAACCCCTAACACTGCCAACGCTGCCACAGAGATCACACCGAGCAACTCACCGGCCATCATCCACATAGTACGACGCACACCAATCGCCATGCCCAAAGTGAGGGCCAGGGTCATACACATTCCTGGGCTAATCGACACCAAGAAAAAGGTGGGTACAAATACCGCTACTAGCGCCCATTCCATCGTATTGAACTCTCGAATTCTGTAGTCTTAAGCACGCTGCAATTGATAATAGCCATTGTGCTGATGCAACTGCAATGACAGGCCATAAAGCTCACTTAATAGTTCAGCCTTAAGTACTTCGTTTTTAGGAGCATCGGCTATAATTTCTCCATTACGTAAAAGAATGACGCGCTCTATTTCAGGGATTATCTCTTCAATATGGTGGGTACAAAGCAATATACCCTGCTCTAATCCAGCTTCGTTTGCTGGTCCGTTTTTACAAAGCGCTGACAGCTGGTCTAACAACTCATAGCTGGCCTTTACATCAAGGCCGGCGGTTGGCTCATCCAACAATAGCGTTTTGGGCTGGTGAATCATGGCTCTTGCCAACAATACTCGGCGCTGCTGGCCGGTGGATAAATGGTGAAACTTACGTTCAGTCAACTCCTCCAAACCTAATAACTTCAAGCTCGCCAGAGCTTGCTGATAATGATGTTCTTCCAATGGATAATGTTGGTATAGCAATCCTATAGCCCCCACAAAACCAGAAACCACCACCTCCAAGGCAGTACTCACTACATTATAGGAAGCCTGAAGATCGTGAGAGACCATGCCTATTTTCTGACGGAGCTCGTCAACCTTAACGGTTTCGCTACCATTGATTTTTACATAGCTACCCGCATTCACTTTTGGGTAAATCTCTCGGCTTAGTAGCTTTAATAGGGTAGATTTCCCCGCGCCATTTGGGCCCAAGATTGCGATTCTTTCGCCTTCTTCAATGGTTAAGTTTAAATCGGCAAACACCTGATGGCTGCCTTGATAGGCGCTCACATTTTTAATTTCTAGCAAGGCGGGCATTGAAGACGTGACCTGAATCGTTTTAAGCAGGCCGCATAGTAACGAATTTTGAAGCTTGCGAACAGCCATCGAGCGCTTACTCTCTAGCAGCGATGGCTGTGCTTGTAGTTGTGATTGTAGTTGTAGTTATAGCGAGCACATAAGCTGATGCCGACTTACTGCTGAGCTGACTTAATTTTTTGCGTCAGCATCAGCATGTCCCAACCCTTAATCAATTCAAATTTCATAAATGCCAGCACCCCATGCATTAGAACCAGAACTCGCTCATAGTTCTTCGCTGGCTGAGAAAGACGATCGATAGCAGCCTGGTAACCCTGCTTTTCATATACAGCCAATAAATCTACTGCATGCTCCTCAGCGGTTCTAACACGCGCTACAGGCTCATAGCCTAAGGCTTCCACTGTCGCTTCTGCCAAGGTCCATACCGACCAGGGGTTCTGCCCGGAAATAATCTGACCATCTCGCACAACCAACTCCAGATAGTCCGCACCGGCGATAAAGTTTGCACCCTGTTCGACTAACTTTGATTCCAATAAAAATGGAAATATTTCACGAGCCTCCGGGATCAAAAACAACTCTTCACTATTAGTAAAGCTGCTGACTTTCTTATCAGCTATCAGCCAGCTGCCATCGCTAAGCTGCACATTAAGCAAAGCCGCTGGGCCATGACATACGGCGGCAATGACTCGGCCAGCTTCATAGAGATCTCTAACAAGGTTTTTTATGGCTTTATGGCCAGGAAAATCAAACATAGTGCCCTTGCCACCGACAAAGTAGACCGCTTGATAGTCAAGTGGATTGATATCATCAATGCGCAGGGTATTTTCCAATTGCTGTTGCACTGAGCTGTCATTGAGAAAGGCATAATCAAATACCCCCATATCATCACCATCTAAAACTTTTGGGGCATCGCCACCAAGAGGGCTGGCAATGTCCACCTCAAAGCCATTCGCCTTAAACACCCAGTAAGCACGAGCCAGCTCGGTCAATTCATACCCCGTAGATTTCCCACTCGCACCCATCTGATCAACACTGGTCACTACCGCTAGAATCTTCCCTCTGTTTTCCGGCTGAGCTTGATTTAAATAAGGAATATCTTTCACTTCAGCTGTTTTAACTCCCTCGTAATGGGAGGCATCAGGCAATAGGCTAAAAAACCACTTACCGGCTGCAAATACGCTTGCTATCAAAATAGCTAAGATTATCAAAATTTTCTTTAGCATGATTTAGCTCTCTCTTTTCGATACTTCACTTGGCGATCAGTGAAGAAGAATGAATACGATAGAGACAGCTTAAAGAGGGGAAAGTGAAATCAGAGTGAAATTTTTACGCTAAATAGACCATCAGCCTGCTGAATTTGATAAGTCATTTTCATAGCCTCTAAAATTCTAGCCACTAAATACAAGCCTTGGCCAATGCCCGGACTATCGTCACCTTTTACACCGATATCTAAAAGGTTAGCTGGCATCGCTTTATTACTTTGATTCTGAAATATCAACATACCGTCATCCACAATAATGCTTAGCTGATTAGAATCGCCGTGATACAAAGCATTATTGATTAGGTTTGTGAATAACAAAGCCAGCAAACTGGAGTTTGCGTTTATTGCTAAACGCTCTGGGACCGCCATGTTTAGATCAAGCTCTTTATTGGCCGCCAAGCTGCAATCCATCAACGTTTGCTCCAAAACAGGCGCAAGGTAAATAGATTCTTCGTGCAGGCTTTCCTGACGAGCCAATGCCAGCAAGGTATCGACAGTCTGCTGCATTTGCTGATCAATATGACGCAACTGCTGTATATCGGATTCCGTCAATGGTCGCCGCTCTGCCAAGGTTAAGGTATTACTCAACACCGTCAATGGCGTACGTAACTCATGGCTAACATCACTGCTAAAGTCTCTTTCCCGCTGCAAGGCCCTAGCCTTTTCCTCAAAAGCTTCTGACAAGGTTTGCGATAAATAACCCAGCTCATACTGTAAGCTTGGCAATGGCTGCTTCTCCTTTACCGCCCCAGCCAATTGCAATACCGGCTTTACTGTTTTCGATGTCATCTTTAGAGCGAGTAAAAAGGCCAACAATAAGGTAATCACAAAGCCCGCAAGAAATAGCTGCAGTAATACCGGGCTTTTACTCACTACCAGTAATGCGGAGACTTCAGCAATAAGGTATACCTGCTGCCCGCCTTCCAGTTGAATCAACTGGTAGTGATAGTGCTCATCATCGCTCGTAAAAATTTCATTATCATCAGCAGCCACTTCGACTATCGCTTTGCCGAAGTTGTTTTTAAGAACTTGCTCTAATTCTGCAGCTACATCCAGACCAGAACTGGGGTGAATGCTCCCAAAACTTAAGCGGCTTTCCGGTAATTTCCCCGTCGACTTGTGATGTTCTTGAACATAGCTCGCTTCTATTTTTAGCAAACTATAGATCATATGATCTTCCACCACATATGCGATGATCGTAGTTAACGCCAAGTACAGCAGCCCCATGCCAACGGCATAACCCATGAACAGCAAAAGAACCTGTTGACGCATACTCTTAATCACCGTCATTTGCTAACTCCAGTTTGTAGCCAAGATTCATCACGGTTTTTAACATCGGTTTATCAAAGGGCTTGTCGAGCGCTTTGCGTAATGAATAAATGTGCGATTTCAACGCATCGCTATCAGGAGGAGAATCGGACCACAATTTATGGCTCAATAGCGAGCGGCTGACTGGCTGAGGATAACTCTCCACTAAGAGGCTAAGTATTTGAAAGCCTATACTTGTCAATTTTAAACTTTGGCCTTCACGACTAGCCTGCTGTTGACCTAGGTCCAGCTGTAGGCTGCCAAGATTTAACTGTTGGCTACGATGCAGTTGATTGCGTCTGGCCAGAGCTTGACAGCGCAAAAGCAACTCCCGCAAATCAAAGGGCTTACTTAGGTAGTCATCTGCTCCCAGCCCAAAACCCGCCGCTTTATCCGCGTAGCTGTCGCGGGCCGTTAGCATTAGAATTGCTGGTATCACTACCGCTTGTTGCTTAATCTGTTCGCAGACCTGCAAGCCATCGATGTCTGGTAAATTTAGATCTAAAAGAATGACATCAAAAATCTCATTCAATGCCAGTTCAATGCCATGCTTTCCACGCTCGGCGTAATCTACATCACAATCATGCGCAGCCAGAAACTCCATCAACTGAGTGGCGATAGCCTTGTTATCTTCAATTAACAGTATCTTCACAAGTCTGCCTTTCTACTCTTTCAAGTTTTTCCATCACACGGCGCGGCTTATAGGCATAGCATCACCAAACGTCGTGATACTATGATATCTACATAGCCAAGCGTTACAAGAATAGAAGATAAGAGGTGAAATTAGGGTGAAATGCCCCTGCCCAAATGATGGCAGAGGCATTCTTTCACAAGTAACGGCACTTAAGCCGCTATCGAGGAGAAAAAGATAGTTAGTATGATAAGCGGGCAAACATACTTCACATAGTTAGGCCAACAACGCCAAAACGCACTATTTGCAATATTTGGGCTACCTTTTTGCAACTCACTCAAGAGCAAATGACGCTGCCATAGCCAACCGAGATAAATACAAAACACTAAGCCCATTAAGGGTTGCCCAAACTCGGTACTAGCGCTAACAGCCAGGCCAAATAAAACGTCTCCCTGCCAGATGAGCAATAAACTCACGCTTGCAATCACCAGCAAACTCAAAATTGCAGCCTGCCGACGGCTGCAACCGCTCTGCTCAGATAAGGTCGCCACTGGTACCTCCAACATCGATATTGAGGAGGTCAAAGAAGCCAATACCAACATGGCAAAGAATAAACTGCTTAGCACAATGCCAAAAACACCTAAGCTTGCAAACAGCTCGGGCAATACGACAAAGACCAGCTGAGAACTAGCCAAGAGCTCACCTTGTGAGTCATAAATTTGCACACCATTATTCATAGCTACATACATAGCAGGAATAATGAGTAAACCGGCCAAAAAAGCGATGGCAACATCCACTAAGGTTACCCAAGCACCTAACTTTGGCAGCGACTCTTTTTGCTTAACATAAGAGCCATAAATTAACATTGTGCCGACACCCAATGATAAAGAAAAAAACACCTGCCCCATGGCGCTAAGCAATAAATCCCCCTGCCATATTTTACTGAAATCTGGCAAAAGATATGCTTTTAAGCCCTGCTGGGCGCCAGCCTGACTCACTACGATCGCAATCAGCAATAGTAGTAAAACAATCAACATTGGCATTAAGCGGCGTGACCAAGCCTCAATGCCAGAGCTGACGCCTCGCATTACAATAGCAAAGGTTAAAGCCATAAATAGCAGGGTAAAAAAAGTGCTGGCACCAGTGCCGGAGAGCAATCCGGTCTCTATTCCAAACAAGCTCAATAGAGATTCTAAGCACTGGCCCAGCATAAGCCCTGCAATTACCCCATAGAAACTTAGGATAAGGCCGGCAACCACTACACCAAGGTAACCAAATAAGTAGCTTGCGCGGCGACTAATAGGCCCCCGGGAAAGCTTTTCAAGTGCGGCTAAGGTATTGGCCTTCGCAAATCGCCCAATAGCAAGCTCGGTCATGAGTACCGGATAGGCGATTAAAAAAGCCAACAGCAGATACACCAATACAAATGCTGCGCCACCATTAGCTGCCACTTGAGAAGGGAAGCCCCAAATATTTCCTAGCCCAACAGCTGAACCGGCAGCCGCTAGAATAAAACCCATTCGAGAACTGAACTCGCCACGAGAAGCTGCCACGCCATCTACTCCTCTTTTGCTGCTTTGCTTCGAACAAAGGGCTTTTGCCAATTAGGAAAATATTGCTGGTAGAATTCGTTACGCCCGCCATACTCCAAAACAGCCCTGCCAGTGCCACCTTTCCATACATCGAACTCTGGGCTAGCATGGCGATCGAAAAAATCTCGTAACTTCTCCGTCAACTCTGTGGCTTTGCTTTGATAAGCCGCTTGCTCGATTAAATTATGGTATTCCCCAGGATCACTACTTATTTGATAGAGCTCGTTTGGACCACCAGGAAAGCGCTTTACCAGCTTCCAACCGTCACTTCGAATGGCCCGCGTGCGCATATATTCGAAGATAATATCTGCAGGCTTAGCCGGTTTTGCCTGCCCTTTAAAAAAACGACTGAGATCGCGACCTGGAGACGAAGCCAACTGTTTTGCATCCAAGCCTACATAAGCCAATAAGCTAGGCGCTAAATCAAATTGATTGACAGGCTCCTTGCTTTTTTTAACTTTGATTTTTCCAGGGTGGCGCAAAATCAATGGTACATTCATATTTTCATCGTAGGCCGCGGTAGGTAGAGAAGCTGAGCTATTACCCCATAAGCCGTGCTCACCTAAAGAGGCACCTTGATCCGAAGTAAACACAATCAAGGTATCTTTATCTAAACCTTGGGCTTTTAAGGCTTGCATCACCCGGCCGATGCCCTCATCCACCATGCTTAGTTCTGATGCGGCGTGACGCATCGCAGTGGGATTGTTTAAGGATTTCACCATCCCCCAGGCGACTTCAGCCCAACGGCTTTTGTGTCCCTCTTCTGCTCGCCAGCCCTTTAAGAATTCGCCGCCACCATCATCGCTTTGCAAGGCTCGGCTGACAAAGTTTTCTAGATATGGATGCAAGGGGTCTTTGGCTGTTGGAACTGGGTTTCGACGATAATAATCGGCGTATCTATTTTGCGGTTCTTCCAATACTAAGGGCGGAAGCAAGTAAGGTCCGTTATACGATAAATATAAAAAGAACGGCTGCTGCTTATCTTGTTGAGCGATAAAATCTACGGCCTTATCAGTCCAATAGTCAGTGAGGTGTTTTTCACTGCGATACTGCTTACCATTATCGATAACCGCCATATTGTGAAAGCTGCTGGTATGACCACTGGCGAAGGTTACCCAGTGATCGAAAGACATTTGGGCCTGCTCTGGTGTTCCTAAATGGTATTTCCCAATTAGAGCTGTCTTGTATCCCGCCTTGGACAGCTCGCCCGGCAGACTTGGATATTCAGCCAAAGCTGACCACTCTTTTAAGCCAACCTCAGAAGGTAGTGCATTATGCACACCGTTTTGCGAGGGCATTAAGCCACTTAGCAAGGTGGCTCGCGTAGGCGAGCAAACACCGCTACTGGCGAATGCCTGATCAAGTTGCAAACCTTCATTAGCCAACTGATCGATATTGGGAGTAGCAATATATTTATTGCCATAACTCCCAATCATTTTTGCTGGAACATTATCTATCACCACCATGACAATATTATCTGCTGCTTGCACGGCGACATAGGCAGGGCAAAGCAACAGCGCAAGCAATGCTTGGCAGACTCTTATCAACATAATTTCACTCACTAAAACTTGGCCGCCGAAGCGGCCTAAAGAAGGGTTTGCAAATGTTAAGGGGCTATAGTTCCCAATCGATTTTCAGACCAAACTCCCTAAATCGACCCGGCTCAATCTGGGCAATGCCCACTGGGTTTAATACGGCAATACCACTGACGAGATACTGCTCGTCAGTAAGATTGGTCCCGTAGAGGCTGAGCTTCCAAGCGCTATCTTCTGGCTGGTAGCTGATATTGGCATTTAGCAAACCGTAGGCTTCTTGCTGAATAAAGTTGGCATCCGGTGTAACCGAGCGAAACTCGTCCTTCCAGCCATAGTCAATACGCGCTATCGTCTCACCCCAATCAGCTTCCAAGCCCAGGGAATAAGACAACTCTGGAGCCCGTGCGAAATCACTGTTTAAGCCAACGCTTGCGCTGTCCGAATCAATACGGGTGTACTCTGTATCCAATAACCCAAAGGCGCCATCAATACTAAAAATATCATTTAGCACGAGGGTAAACTCCCCTTCCAGACCACTAATTTCTGAAGCACCGATATTCTGAATCACATTGCGAGTAGTACCCGGTAGCAGTGAGCTGATCTGCATATCATCGTATTCACCATAAAACAGCGTCACATTAAAGCGTAGGCGCTGATCGAACAGTTCACTGCGAAAACCCAATTCGGCAACATCTAGAGTTTCTTCATCGAAGGCCGTAATACCAAAAAAGTTATCGGCGCCAAGGTCAGCACGAATACGATCGTTGAAGCCCCCGCTACGATAACCACGTGCCAAGGATGCAAACAAAAATATATCGTCCTCGAGTTGATACTCTAAACTGACACGCCCGGTGAGTGCATTCCAAGTGTCAGTATTGCGAACGTCTTCTGCGACCTTATTATTGCCAGCGGCATTGAGCTCATTAGCGACAATACTCTTATCGTCATAGGTGTAGCGCAGCCCCGTGGTCAGCGACCATTGATCATTCAAATCAAAACTGGCCTGGCCAAAGACAGCATAACTTTCAACTTCGTACGGATTCACAATTCGCGTTGAGGTTCTATCGCGCGAGTTTTGAGTGGTTAGCACATCGCGATGATCACTGGCCTCCTCACTATAGTAAAAGAAACCCGCTAACCAACTATGGGCATCACCTTCACCCGAGAACTGAATCTCTTGAGAAAGCATATCAATGCCGCGCTCAAATCGCTGTTCAAATAGGGAAGCTGGAGTACCATCCGTATCATAGGCACCATTGACATCGATTTTTCGCCAAGAGGTAGAGGACTTGAAATCCACGGCATCACTCAATGCCCAATTGAGTGTCAAATTACTGCCACGATTATCACTTTTATAAAAGTTATCCCCGGTTTGATAGGACTTACTGTAGTCCCCAGCTAAGGGAATAGTACTGATATCAAATCCTGCGCCAGCTTCCCCCTGGACGAAAGGCGCATTATTATTGCGGCCTACTAAAACGCTTGCTCCGCCGTTGGTATTTCCTCGCGTGATATCGGCAGACCACAAAATTTCCGCGTTTTCATTCAGCTGCCAACGTAGATAGGCACGAAACAAATTACTATTGGTATCGCCATAATCAACACCGCTGAGCACGCCTTTAACATGACCATCTTGATTTAAGCTTGCGCCAGTGAAGCGTAAAGCAACATCTTCAGTTACGGGCAAATTAACAACCGCTTTGATATCACGACGATTCTCGCTGCCCACATTTAATTGCAACTTAGCCTCCAGTTCATTAGCCGGCTTTTGCGTGATGTATCGAATTGCACCTCCCGTTGCACCGCGTCCAAAAAGCGTTCCCTGGGGGCCACGTGATACTTCTACTTGGGCTACATCCAAAACACTTAGCAGGGCGCCGTCGGTTCGCCCGTAATATGCATCATCAACATACAAAGCAATTGGGGTTTCTTGGTTTACGGCATTGCGATCCGTACCTACACCTCGAACGAAAAAGGCTGCATTGCTGCCACCTAAGCCACCGGCTCCGCCGGCCGCCACATTGGGCATTTTCATTTCAATACCCTTCAAGTCAGAGATGTTTTGTTGCTCCATACTCTCGCCACCAAGCGCCACCACCGAAAGTGGTGTTTCTTGCAGGCTCTCACTGCGCTTTCGCGCGGTTACGACCACTTCTTCCAACATGCCTTCTGCATAAACAACGGGATTAGGGATAACACTGGCTATGGCGGTGGCCAGTAAGAGCTTTTTATTATTCATATGAACTCCAGGCTAGAGTGAGGCAACACCACTAGGTGCTACACAGGTTAATGTATTTTGCTTAACCCTAGTTATTTTTGTGGGTTGATATATCAATCGTAGATTCTTATGAGTTGTGATGTCAACTCACAATTTGATTTTGCTGGCAATGAGCTAGATCAATTGGTAATAAAAACCTCACTTTTGGTTTGACATCTCAAGTGTCAAACCGAATACTGAACACTGTTGCAAACCACGAGCGGTGACCGTCTTGGCCGAGATTAAAAATAGAATCGAACTGGAGTCCTACTTTCCCTATTTGCTGAGAGCTATTTCTACCCGCATTAATGTAGGAACCAGTAGCATGCTGGTTGAAGGAATACGCATAGGCATGCGAGAGTGGCGCATACTGGCATTAATGGCCGATAAAGGTATTGTTCATAACAAGCAAATCACCCTAGATAGCGGCATGGACAAGGCCTCGGTAAGTCGCAGCCTGAAGTTCTTAGAACAAGAGGGCCTGATTCATTCTGTAGAAGGGGAAAACTGGCGCAGCAAACCTTACCAGCTATCCAAGCGGGGAGTAAAAGTCTTCGAAACCATTGCCGCAGATAAAATTAGCCGAGCTGAGACCCTGTGGGAAGATCTCAATAGAAAAGAACAAAGCGAACTCATTCGACTACTGCAGAAACTAAAGGCCAATGTGGACCGGGTGCTGGACCCGGAATAATCATGCCCAAACTTAGGCTTCGCAGGCCCAGTTATGAAATTGGCATGCATCTGGCCGTGATGTGCGCCTTTGCCAACTTGCTTTCCCACGCCAACCGGCAAATCCTAGTCGTGCTGGTTGAACGTATCAACAGCGATCTACAGATTAGCGATACGCAATTTGGCCTTCTTATCGGCCCGTCTTTCGCCATCGCCTATGCCATCAGTACAATTCTTATTGCCGATCTTACCGATGCTAGATCTAAAGTACGCATGATCAGTATTGGGGTTTTTATTTGGTCTGCGGCAACCTTTGCCTGCGCATTTGTAAAGAGCTTTGAGGGCCTAGTAATATGTAGAGCTTTCGTGGGCATAGGCCAGTCTATTTTGTCGCCAGCTGCATACACGCTGTTAGCCAGTAGCTACCCTAAAAATAAACTGGGAAGAATCAGTTCTGTCTATGCTACCGGTTCTTTTTTAGGATCAGCCTCAGTGCTTATAATTGGGGGCATAATTGCAGACCAAGCCATACTGCAGCCAAATCTTGAGCTATGGGCACAATTTAATATCGCTCGCTGGCGACTGGTGTTTTTGATAGTCGGAGGGATAGGCTTAGTCTACAGTTTGCTGTTTATTGCCTTGTTTCGAAAAACCGAAAACAGACTTAGCAGCCCCAGCATTAAACAATACACCCCCTACCCCAAAGTATTACTCTACTTATGGCAACACAAAAGTTGCTATGCTTTTTACATTTTAGGGTTCTCTTGTTACTCCGTGGCAATGTTTAGCTTAATCGCCTGGGGGCCTGCTTTTTTTATTCGGCAATTACATTTCAGCCAAGGCCAAGCCGGTCTGCTACTAGCGATCATCCTCAGTACCGCCAATTTATCGGGTGTATTACTGAGTGGTTATTTTATGGATAAATTGCGCGCACGCCAGATAAATCAAGCCCCACTCATTATCGGCGCTACAGGTGCACTACTTACTGCCTTATCGGCTTTGTTTTTTTACGGAGCCTTCAGCTATCAATGGGCCTTAGCTTGGACCTTAGCTGCTTTTTTCCTCTGTGCGCATTTCTCCTCCTATCCTATTGCACCCTCGGCCAGCGCCAATCAGATCATGACGGCACTCGCTATGCGAGCACGATCCTATGCAATTTTTCTGGCCGTTAATAATTTACTTGCAATGGGTTTAGGTCTAACGGTGGTAGGCTATTTAAATGATCATATTTTCAATACTGAAGAAGCCGTGGGCAAGGCATTGTTGTGGGTAATTGTGATTAGCGCGCTCAGCGCCAGTTTATTATTGACTCTAGGCATCAAACCTTATTTAGCGAAATTAAAGTTGAATCAACAGAATCAACAACACTATCTATAGGCCTATAGCTAGTGTTGTTGATCACTCCACTTCGTCAATTAAAGCAATTCCGTCCTGAATGCCATGTAAGAACAGGTTACGAAGCCACTTATTCGCATGGTCGTCGTCTGCACTTTTATGCCAGAACAAGTGCCAGTTGAGAGCCGGAACATCGAAAGGCAGAGGTAGAATTTTAAAATCCAATTGGCGAGCGAGTCGAATAGGTAATGTCCACACTAAGTCGGTATTGGCGACAATTTTTGCGCCAACCATATAGTGTTGAACCCGCACTTTGATGTTACGGCTCATGCCCATACCGTTTAGTGCATGATCAACAATACTCTGCCCTTTGCGCCGGCTGGAAACGTTAATATGCCCCAGCGCCAAATACTGCTCCAGGCTTAGTTCATTGCGAACGGCCGGATGATCGGGACGCACCACACAAACATAGTCCTCCCCACTTAAAGGCGCATGGCAAAGATTATTATCAACCACTAAGGGCACATCGATAGCGAAATCCAAACTGCCTGCCGCCAGCTCCTTAGCCATATCTTCACGGGGTACGTAATAGCTTGTCAGTGTCATTTTGGGGGCAAGACGCTGTAAATGAGACATTATTGGCGGCAAAATCAAGGTCTCACCCAAGTCATTCATACTGCAGGCAATGACTTTCTCTGAGCTCTCAGGGCTAAATTTATCGCCTTCTTGAACGCTCATGTTTAACAGCTGTAGGGCTTCGCGAACGCGACCCACAATGTTTTCCGCTACCGGCGTGGGCATCATGCCATCTGGGGTGCGTACAAATAGCTGGTCATCAAAGGTTTTACGCAAGCGATTTAGCGCATTACTGACCGCAGGCTGGGTAATACACAGCACCTCTGCCGCCCGAGTGAGGTTTTTCTCGGTGTAGATGGCGTCAAAAACGACAAATAAATTTAAATCTACCTGGCTCAAGCGCATGCTATGGCTACCCTGTTGCTCTTCATTAGGCCCTTTTTGAAAGGTCCTTTCCATTGGAAGGACCTAATCAATAGAACTCGAATGACGAGCTTTCCCAGCTCTAAATTGAGTCCAATATGGCCAATATACTCTTTAAATTGGCCCTAGATCATAATCACTAAAATTAATAATGCAACATTAAAATAATAAACTTCAATGATAGTGACCACTTCAATATTCTCTTTTCATGGCTTTTGGGCCACTTTCAAAATGAATCTAGAGTGAGATATGTCTGAATTTTTGTTAGTACGTCACGGTCAAGCCTCCTTTGGCTCGGATAATTATGACCAGCTGTCAGATCTAGGCTGGCAACAAGCCCGCTGGCTAGGTGAGTACTTTCAACAAAAAGACCGACAGTTTGATGACATCATCACCGGTAAATTAGTTCGCCATCGCGAAACCGCACAAGGCATTTGCGAGGGTTTAGGGCTTAATCGAGACGCTTTTACCGAGCACGGCGGCCTTAATGAGTTTGACTTCCACTCAGTGGTTAGTGCTTACCTACGCCAATTCCCGCAAGAAATGCCTAGCGATAAAAGTGATGCACGCCCTTTCTTCAAAATACTCAAAAAGGCCATGGAAGCATGGCGTAATGATGAGCTAAGCGCTCCTGTCCCGGAAAGTTGGGGGCAGTTTGAGCAACGTGTAGGCGACGCTTTGGCTTTTATTCAAGATAACTACGCCGATAAGAAGCTCTTGGTGGTCAGCTCTGGTGGCGCCATCGCGATGGCCATGAAACATGTTTTGGGCTATGGCGACGATATGGTTATGAATATCAATATGCAGGTCATTAATTCTAGCGTCAGCCGTTTTGTGTTTAGCCCAAGAAATGTGCGCCTTGCCAGCTTTAACAGTATTCCCCACTTAGATGAAAATGATCGAAGTGATGCAGTAACTTATAGTTAATATCAACCTAAAGTTTTATAACGCTCTTATAAAAACAACCTGGAGAAAACCATGGATTTTGAATACAGCGATAAGGTCAAAGATCTAGTACTACGCGTTCGTGCTTTTATGGACGAGCATGTATACCCTAATGAAGGTACCTTCCACGAGCAGGTTAATGCCGGTCGCTGGAAAACTCCGCCAATTATGGAAGAGCTAAAAGCCAAGGCCAAAGAAGCCGGCTTGTGGAATTTCTTCTTACCACTTGCCTATGGTGAATACTCCGGTGGTTTAACTAACCTTGAATACGCACCGCTCGCCGAAGAGATGGGCCGCGTTGCTTGGGCACCAGAAGTTTTTAACTGTGCCGCTCCAGATACTGGCAATATGGAAGTACTCGCCAAATACGGTAACGAAGAACAGAAGAAGCAATGGCTAGAGCCTTTATTGGCTGGCAAGATTCGCTCTGCCTTTGCCATGACCGAGCCAGAAGTAGCCTCTTCTGATGCCACCAATATCGAAACCTCTATCGTTCGTGATGGTGACGAGTACGTTATTAATGGTCGTAAGTTTTACATTTCTGGCGCCTGCCGTGAGAGCTGTGAAATTATGATTGTGATGGGTAAAACTGACCCAGAGAACCCAAATCGCCACATGCAGCAATCTCAAGTTTTGGTGCCGGTAAAAACGCCAGGTGTTGAAATCAAACGCCCAATGCATGTATTTGGCTATGATGACGCTCCAGAAGGTCACGCCGAAGTTATCTTCAATAATGTACGTGTACCGGTTAGCAATATTATTTTGGGCGAAGGCCGCGGTTTCGAAATCGCTCAAGGTCGCTTAGGCCCTGGCCGTATCCACCACTGCATGCGCTCTATCGGTGCTGCACAGCGTGCCCTAGAAATGATGTGCAAACGCGCCAATGAGCGTGTTGCTTTTGGTCAGCCTCTTGTTAAAAACCAATCGGTGCGTGAAGACATTGCTATATCGGCCTGCCAGATTGAGCAAGCTCGCCTAATGACTTTGAAAGCCGCTTATAAAATGGATAGCGCTGGTAACAAAGACGCTAAAGACTTAATCGCTATGATTAAGATTGTTGCGCCGAATGTTGCACTTGACGTTATTGATCGCGCGATTCAAATGCACGGTGCGGCCGGTGTGAGCCAGGACTTCTTCCTAGCGCATATGTGGGCTGGCCAGCGTACGCTTCGCTTGGCTGATGGTCCAGATCAGGTGCACATGATGCAGCTGGGTCGCAACTTGGCCAAAGCTCACGTTTAAGCGAAAGCTGTAGAATTAAACAACCGGGGCATGCCCCGGTTTTGTTGTTAAAAGCACGTTGTTAAAAACAAGTAGTTAAAACAAATCGTAAAAAATACGAGGAAATCACCATGGCAGATGTTAGCCAATTAGATGTGGTTAAACTGGCAAGCTATCTAGAAGCCAATATCGAAGGATTCAAAGGCCCTATCAGCGCGGATAAATTTCCCGGCGGCCAGTCCAACCCCACTTTTAAAATCAGCGCCGAGTCTGGCGTTTATGTTTTACGTCGCCAGCCACCAGGCAAGTTACTGAAAAGTGCCCACGCCGTTGACCGAGAATACCGCGTGTTGGCAGCCCTTGCCGATACCGACGTGCCAGTAGCCAAGGTTTACCATCTTTGTGAAGACCGCGACATTATTGGCTCTATGTTTTACGTCATGGAATTTTGCGATGGCAATGTACATTGGGATGCCCAGCTCCCCGAAGTCGATAATGCCGCACGCGGAAAAATGTACGACGAAATGAACCGTGTTCTAGCGGCCCTGCATAGCGTTGATCTAAAAGCTGCTGGCCTAGAAGATTACGGCAAGCCTGGTAATTACTTTGCCCGTCAGCTAGATCGCTGGACCAAGCAATACCGCGCTTCAGAGATGGATAAAATCGAAGAAATGGACCAGTTGATTGATTGGCTTGAAAACAATCAGCCAGAAGACGATGGTCGAGTTTCTTTGGTGCACGGTGACTACCGCTTAGACAATGTAATGTTCGATCAAGACAATCAGAATATTATCGCGGTATTGGACTGGGAGCTTTCCACCCTTGGCCACCCTTATGCCGATCTTGCCTATCAATGTATGCAGCTACGCATGCCGGGCGCCGGTGATATGAAAGGTTTAATGGGTGTCGATCGCGCCGAGCTGAACATTCCTTCAGAAGAAGAATATGTGGCTCAGTACTGCAAGCGTATGGGTATGGATTCAATTCCAAACTGGGAATTTTATATTTCCTTTAGCTACTTCCGCCTTGCGGCCATTATTCAAGGTGTTGCCAAGCGCGCCGCCGACGGTAACGCCTCCAGCAAGAAAGCCGCTGGTATGGGTGCCTATGTAAAACCAATGGCCCAGTTTGCTCTGGATACCATTGCAAAAGCATAAGATTAAAGCCAGAAAAATAATTACAAGGAAACGAGAATGAAAGCGATTGTTTGCCACGAGTTTGGCCCACTAGAAAAACTCAGCTATGAAGACGTAGATGCACCCGCAGCAGGTGCAGGTAATGTCGTTCTGGATATTAAAGCGGCTGGCGTAAACTACCCAGACGGCTTAATGGTACAAGGCTTATATCAAATGAAGCCGCCCTTCCCTTTTACCCCAGGCTCTGAAGTTGCTGGTGTTATCAGTGAAGTAGGTGATGGTGTAAGTCATGTAAAAGCGGGCGATCGTGTTATCGGTTTTGTCGGTGTTGGCGGCTATGCTGAAAAGGCCCTTTGCCCTGCCACACACCTTATTCCAATTCCAGATGGCATTAGCGATGAAGAGGCCGCAGGCCTAACCACTGCACACGCTACCGCACACCACGCCCTAAAACAGCGTGCCAACATCCAGCCAGGTGAGACCCTGTTAGTAACTGGTGCTGCCGGTGGTACCGGTTTGGCCGCCGTGCAAATTGGTAAGGCTATGGGCGCTACTGTTATTGCCGCTTGCTCCAGCGAAGAGAAATTGCAACTGGCTAAAGAAAACGGCGCCGACATTCTTATTAACTACAAAGAGAATGACTTAAAAACCGAGCTAAAAGCGATTAACGATGGCAAAGGCATTGATGTGGTATACGACACCGTTGGTGGCGATGCCTTTGATGCCAGCAGCCGCTGCATGGCTTGGAACGGCCGCCTATTAATTATCGGCTTCGCCTCTGGCGAGATCCCTAAGTTCCCGGTGAATTTAGCCCTAGTAAAAGGTTACTCTGTAATTGGCGTTTTCTGGGGTTCATTTACAGCTCACCAGCCAAAAGACTTTGCTGACAATATGCGCGAACTATTAGGTTGGTACCTACAAGGTAAAGTTAAAGTAGTTGTCGATGAGGCGCTGCCACTAAGTGATGCCAAAGCCGCCCTAGAGAAAGTTATGGGCCGTCAGGTAAAAGGCAAAATGGTCCTAGTACCGTAATCACAGGTAAAAGCACCATAATCACAAATTAAAAGTGCCATAGTCACACAAGAAAAAGCTGCAATATTAAAAACAACTCCACCCGCGATTTTTGGAGCGCAACATGAGTACAGAATTATTTAATTTAAACGGCAAGATCGCCCTAGTAACAGGCGCCAGCCGTGGCATTGGTGAAGAGATAGCCAAATTATTAGCTGAGCAAGGTGCTCACGTGATGGTAACTTCTCGTAAAAAAGAAGGCTGCCAAAACGTAGTTGACGCCATTACTTCAGCTGGCGGCAGTGCCGAAGCTTTAGCTTGCCACGTAGGCAACATGGAAGACATCAGTAATACCTTCGATTACATTCGTGAGAAGCACGGTAAGCTGGATATTCTGGTGAACAATGCCGCAACCAATCCTTATTTTGGCCATGTCCTAGATACCGATTTAGGTGCTTACAATAAGACAGTCGATGTGAATATCCGCGGCTACTTCTTTATGTCGATTGAAGCTGGCAAGTTGATGAAGGAAAACGGTGGCGGCGCCATTGTAAATACCGCCTCTGTGAATGCCATTCACCCTGGCCCTGCACAAGCTATTTACTCCATCACTAAAGCGGCGGTTGTCAGCATGACCAAAGCATTCGCCCGTGAGTGTGCTGAACATGGCATCCGCTGTAATGCACTGCTACCTGGCTTGACCAAAACCAAATTCGCCGGTGCCCTGTTTACCCACGATGAGATCTACCAGATGGCCGTAGATAAGATTCCAATGAAACGACACGCCGAGCCTCGTGAAATGGCTGGTACCGTTTTGTACTTGGTATCGGATGCATCAAGTTACACCACTGGTGAGTGTATCGTCGTCGACGGCGGTATGATCGTTTAATTTTCAGGCCCGCCGCATGGCTGGCCTTACTAAGAAGATAAGCTATGGATTCATTACTAGATTTTAACGGTAAAGTTGCCTTAATTACCGGCGCCGCCAGTGGCTTTGGCGCCGTATTAGCGAAAGGTTTGCACGAGCGTGGCGCAAAACTGGTGCTTGGCGATATTAATATTGCCGGCTTAGAAGAAGCCAGTGCAGCCTATGGCGAAGATGCCGTATTACTGCGCAGTGACGTTAGCAAAGAAGAAGACTGCCAAGCACTAGTGCAGGCCGCTGTAGAAAAGTTTGGTCGCTTGGATATCGCGGTAAACAATGCCGGCGTTGGTCATGAAATGCTAGCAACCCACGAGCAAACGGGTGATATTTTTGATCGTCAGTATGAAGTTAATTTGAAGAGCGTTATGTTGGGAATGAAGCACCAGATTCCCAATATGCTAAAAGATGGCGGCGCCATTCTAAATGTTAGCTCTATGGCTGGCATCGGCGGCGCACCTAAGCTTGGCCCCTACGCTGCAGTAAAACACGGCGTAATCGGCCTTACCAAAACCGCTGCGGTGGAATACGCCTCCAAAAACGTACGCGTAAATGCCATCTGCCCATTTTTCTCGCCAACCAATATTGGTGCAGGCATGCTAAAAGAAGATGGCGTGGAAGATATGCTAGTGCGCGGCTGCCCAATGCGTCGCTACGGTACCGTTCAAGAAATGGTAAATGCCATGATGCTGATCCTATCCCCAGGTAACAGCTATATGACCGGTCAAGCCATCGCTGTAGATGGCGCAGTATCTGCTATCTAACTACTCAAAACGGGGTCAGATCCCAAGGGATCTGACCGCACATCGAAGCCGATTAATCCAATAAGCCCACCATTCTTTCCAACTGTTCGATCACCACCCAAGGATCCGTTTCATCATAGAGGTGCGAGGCATACCTCATCTCGATCGAATCAATATTCTTACCAATTAATTGAAGCTTCTCCTGCGACCGATCCCAGGAATCACTATACGCATCAACATCTTTATAGCTCACCTTGATCTGCCAAATAAGCTTCGGGGTCAGATCCCTTGGGATCTGACCCCACTACAAGCCTAGAAGTAGCGCAAAGCAGTCGCCTTCCCCCAAAACACTCGATAAGAATAAGCCGTATAAGCCAGAATTACCGGCACTACAATCACCGCGCCCCAGAAAATAAAGCCCAAGGCTTCTGGTGCAGCCACCGCATCAAAGAGGCTCAAGCGCCCGGGTATAACGTCAGGGTAAAAGCTCACCACAATACCTTGAAAACAGTTTAGAAAAAGTACAACGGCTAAAACAAAGGGGATCCAACAGCCATAATCATTTTCGGCTGGCACGCGTTTTAGTACCTGATCAGCAAAAAGAAATATCGCGGCACTAATAATCGGGATTACCCACAATAAAAGATTATTAGGAAAGCTAAACCAGCGATCATAAACTTCGGGATTTATCCAAGGATTTACAATACACACCGAGGCAATACCAAGTGCCATTAATAGCCCACTTAATCGAGCTGCCTTGGCACTGTATTTTTGCAATTCGCCTTCGGTTTTCATCACCAACCAGCAAGAGCCGATATAGCTGTATGCCGCGGCCACGCCAAAGGCACTAAGCAGTGAAAATACAATCGTCAAACTATCATCTGAAAAACCACAGATATATTGCCCCAACATATAGCCCTGGGAGAGAGCAACAATCAAGGAGCCCGCTCGAAAAATATGATCCCAAAGGTTTTTATTTTCCATGGCTACCTTGGCTCGAAAATCGAAGGCAACTCCACGTAGAATTAAACCACCCAGCATAATGGTTGCCGGCACATAGAGCTCTTGCAGCAAAATATTATAGGCCTCAGGAAAGGCAATCAGCATCAAGCCAATGGCGAGCACCAGCCAGGTTTCGTTGGCATCCCAAAAAGGCCCGATAGAAGCAATTTGGGTATCACGCATAGCTTCGTCTTGGCGATGTAGAACAATACCTACCCCAAGATCATAGCCGTCTAGAATTGCATAAACCAATACAGCCAAGGCCATTAGACCGATAAATATTGGGCCTAGGTAATTTGGATCAATTAACACACCGAGTAAATTCATTTTAGGCTCCTTTATTTGCTTGAGTGTTGCTCGGGGTCAGATCCCATTGGGGGCTGCCCCCAGTTTCAATACCGCTATTATTGGTATTTGGCGCTTCCAACTTGGCCGATTTTCTCGCCATCAAAAACACCGTGTGGATATAAGCCACAAGCAAGCCGCCATACAGAACCGCATAGAGAATCAGAGAAAACAGCACATTGCCTTCATGAATAGTGGTAGCGGCCTCAGAGGTCGTCAGCACACCTTGCACCAGAAAGGGCTGCCTTCCAATCTCACTAACATACCAACCCGCCAAGGTCGCTAACCAGCCGGAGAAGCTCATTGCTACCGTCGCCCTGAGCAGCAAGGGGCTAGCCTCACCCTTTCTCCATAGCTGCCAGCTTAAGGCCCAGGCAATCAGTAACATCAGCAAACCCGTACCCACCATCACTCGAAAACTCCAGAACACCGGCGCCACTGGCGGGTGCTCACCTTTGAATTCATTCAGCCCTTTGATTTCGCCATTGGCATCATGAGTGAGAATCCAGCTGGCCATATTGGGAATACCAAATTCAAAATGGTTTTCTCGTTTTTCCTCATCGGGTAAAGCAAACAATAATAGATCGGCACCACGCTCGGTATCCCACACACCTTCCATCGCGGCCACTTTTGCAGGCTGGTGCTCTAGGGTGTTTAAGCCATGCAGATCCCCCACAAAAATCTGCACCGGCACGGCCACTGCCGCTACCATGGCAGCCAGCTTTAGAGTGATTCTAGGCGCAGGCTTGTGATCACCTTTTAGCAATCGATAGGCCGATACACCCATCAATAGAAAACAAGCGGTAATCAGAGAGGCCAATAACATATGGAAGAATCGATACGGAAAAGATGGATTAAATATCACCGCCCACCAATCCACAGGGAAAATAACACCGCCTCGAATTTCAAAGCCCGTAGGTGTTTGCATCCAAGAATTTAACGCCAATATCCAAAAAGCCGAAGCTGTGGTGCCTAGGGCAACAATCGCAGTGGCAATGGTATGCATACGAGGTGATACACGATCAATACCAAATAACATCACCCCTAAGAAAGTTGCCTCTAGAAAGAAGGCCGTCAGTACTTCGTAGCCCAGTAATGGGCCCGCAATATTGCCGGCCTTTTCCATGAAGCCCGGCCAATTGGTACCAAACTGAAAAGACATGGTAATACCGCTAACCACACCCAAAGCAAAAGTTAAGGCAAAGATTTTTACCCAAAAGCGATAACAGCGCATCCAAACTTCATCGCCGGTTTGGTGTAAGCGAATTTTAAAAAACAGCAGCGCCCAACACAGTGCGATGGTGATAGTGGGAAACAAGATATGAAAGCTGATATTCAGGGCGAACTGAACCCTCGATAACATAATCGTATCGATCACAATATCCATGATGTACCTCGTGGATTGAAAAAAGCGAGATTTGAAAAGCTGTGGCTTAGAGCGAGAAGGCTACAAAGCCAATCTTAGGAAAGACGTCAGATATCCGGGCTACGCAAGGTAAGCTTATCGGTAAACTCCAGAACCTTGCCCATACCACTACCTAGCTTCATTAAGGTCTTCAACTTGTTAGGGGGCATGGTTAATAACTCATCAGCCCAACCACCACAAAGCTCTAGCAAGTCGTGAATTTCTTGCATTTTCTCTTGGGCATAGACTTCTTGCTCGTTACTGGGCTTTTCAAGCAAGGTATCGCGCAGCAGGCTGAGCGTTGGATCCACCTCTCTACGACGACGCTCTTCCAACACCCGAATCGCCATATCCCAGATACTGCCAGCGGCGGTGAAGTATTCCTTACGATCGCCAGGAACGCGTTTTTCCTGCAGCAAACGCCAGGATTGCAGCTCCTTTAGGCCCATACTGACATTACCCCGGGAGATATTCAGGGCTTCACTCAAGTCATTGGCGCATAGCGGGTGCTCACTCAGCACAATCAAGGCATACATCTGCCCCACCGTGCGATTAAAGCCCCAACGACTACCCATCTCACCAAAGTGATAAACAAAGGCCTCTATTTGCGGCGTCATGGTCATAAATCAAATCCTTAACTCGACTAATTTCAGCAGGTTCTGTATTTTCAGAAATTATTGAAAGTTTAGAACTTTAATTGCCCTAGATCAAGTCTTAAGGGGTAAATGATTTATGTGTGAGGCTATCTATCTACATATGATCCCGTAAACCGAAAGTAACCGGCTTACAAGTTCTTCCTCAATTGTTTCCCGCCTATGCTGGATAATTAACCCAGAGTATGGCAAATTTGCACGCCTAAAAATTGATTAGTTTTCTACACAGAGGAAGTGTCATGATTCGCTATTTGAATCTAAAATTATCTTTGACCTGCGTCTCCCTTTTCATACTGCTCTTAAGCAGTTGCGCTAGCCGAGTGACCACTATTCAAAATGATGAAAACCGCACTATTGAACAGGGGCAAGGTTATTTGTTACTGGGCTTATCGTCAGACCTCTATCTAGAGTTCATCGTCATTGATGGCGAAAAAAAGATTATGTTTACCAAGGACGATGTACGATACAACGAAGATTACCTATTCACCCCTCTTCCGCCTGGAGACTACAGAATTAAATCTGTCAAAACAGGCCAATACACCGGATACGAATTGTTAGGTGATATCTGGTCCTTTTCTGTTTCTCCTGGAACGGTAAGCTATGTTGGAGATTTTCAAATAAACCGTAAAAACAGATCGAACGAGATGCAAATCATAAATCGATCGTCTTATGCTTACAGCTTTATGAAAGCCAACTTTCCAAACTTGTTGTCAAAGAACCCCATGACATACACAAAGGAAAAGGAAGACAGATTTTTCGAACTGATGCAATCAGGCGAAGATAATTCACACAAAGGGGTTAAACGATGAAAAACTTACTAATTACTTTTCTATTACTCCTAAGTCTATCGACCATAAGCACTATTGCGGCAGCTGGCGTTATTCCTTATCAAGACATTTTAAGAAACTTTGATACTCAAAAGGCAACACTGAGTCCTAATGGCAAGTACATTGCTATATTTAAGCATGCCGACGACAGGACACTAATTGAATTAGTATTGACTGAAAACATGAGTAAACACGAAATTATTTCATTCTCGTTCAAAAAGACCGCAAGACTTCTTAGCTTGGAGTGGTTAGACAAAGAAACAATACTGATTGATTACCGACATAAGAGTAATAATATCCGCCTTCAGGCTATTCTCCCCATCAAACTCAAAGAAGATGGCACCCCATACACCAAAGCAAAGCGCATTTGGGCTAAAGGTCGTATTGTGGACAATCTTGTAAATAGACCTGGAGTTGTCTTATTTTCAATCAATACTGGAAGTGAAACCGAACCAAATCAAAAACTATATTACGCTAGTTTCGAATCACTGATGAAAAACAAGGTTAAAGAGACCGGAAAAATATTTCACCGACAACCAAAGTCTTCATTTTTTGTTTTTTCCAGCGACTCTGATAAGGAATTACTATCCACCAGTATAAACAGAGGTAGCAAAACTGTAGATGTTCACTACCTATTAGAAGGGATGAGAAAGTGGCAGCTAGCAACCACATTTAAACTCGAAGACTTTAAATTCAACCCTATTGGATTAATAGACAAAAACACTCTAGCAGTATTAAGCAACGAAAATTCGGACTTGGTTGGCCTATATAAATATGATTTGAAAAGCAGGTCCCTTGGTGATTTAATCTACTCGCACCCCAAATACGACTTAACACAAGCAACCCTAAATCCTACCAGCAAAAAATTAGAAAGCGTTTCATATATCGATCACGGGCAACTAGTTAACAAGTACTTCTCCAATTCAAACATACGTTTAAAGAAGGATCTCGATGAAACATTCAAAGGCCAACAAATAGCAATTACTGATTCCGATCAAAACCAAAGAAAGTTATTACTATTGGTTTTTTCAAGCGACAATCCAGGCCAGTACTTTTTGTACGATAGAAAAACATCTGACTTAAGGTTAGTGGCTGACTTTTTCGATAATATTGACAGGGACTCATTTACCAGATCCGAAATCTTCAGCATTACTAATGAGCAAGGCCAACAAATTGAATCTATACTCACTCACCCCGAGGATAGCAATGGAGTCCTGATTGTTAATCCACACGGAGGACCGATCGGCGTACGTGATAACGATTACTTTGATCGACAAACACAATTTCTTTCTAATAGGGGATTTTCCATATTGCAAGTTAACTTTCGTGGCTCATGGGGGTATGGGAAGAAATTCCTAGAGTCAGGAGTGGCGCAATTCGGAAAGGCTATTGAGGCTGACATCAGTGGTGCGGTGAAGCACGTAAAAGAAAAATATCAATTTAACAACTTTTGTGCAATGGGGACCAGCTATGGAGGGTATTCATCCGTAATGCTCGCTATAAAAGACCCTAATCAATACGACTGTATTGTAGCCGCTTTTGGGGTTTATGACTTACCACTTATATTCAACAGCAGAAATTTAGATGAAATAGATGGTACTGCCGAAGGCTTCGAAAAAATCCTCGGCAGCATGCGGGAAGAACTTTGGGAGCTATCTCCACTGTATCAGGCGGAGCAAATCAAAGCCCCGACTCTCTTGATCGCTGGTTACCAAGACGAAATAGCACCCATTGAACAAAGCAACCGTCTTAAAATGAGGCTTGAACAATTAAACAAACCCGTAGAAACGCTGTTCTACACTGATAGCGCTCACGGGCACAACTCATGGTTTACCGGCCAACATCAACTACTATATATAGACCACTTCATTAGGCGAACTCTTGGTATTCCTATGCCACACAAAGAGTCTGATCAAGTTCAATTAAGAGAGGAATATGTCAAAATAGCCGATGGGCTTGATGTAGCGAAGATCATGGACAAACGTAGCCAACAAGCACTACAAAACTACCAGAAAGCCGCGAAACTTGGTGATGCTCGATCACAATTTAATATTGCCTCACACTACCACAGGGGAGAAAAGATCGAAAAAGACCTGGACGCAGCCGCCGACTGGTATGAAAGGTCGGCTCAAAATGGATACCACAATGGGTATCTTCGACTTGCTCACATGCACCGCGAAAAATCCATATCAAGTGCCAGTGAGCAACAAGCAATGAAATTCTATCTAAAAGCTGAAGAAAATAATATTGGTGCAGCAAAGGTATATATTGCGAGAGGTCACTGCCTTGGCGAAGGCACGAATAGAAATATTGATTTTTGTCTCTCAAAGCTAGATGAGCTAAGCAAAAATAATTTTACCAATGGAATTAATAAGAAGAAGTATGCAAGGACTGTTAGCAACATTATTTCTGAACTTACCTGGAAGGTTAAATTTGACCAAAACCAAATGATGAAGCTCAAAGCAATTTTGAAAACAATTAGCGGAGCATCTATTTTCGACGCACGGGTAAAGGAGAAAGAAAGCGGAGTCTATCTAAAAGATAGCAAGGGCTATTATAGTTTCGACCGTTCAGATACAACAATTTCTTTAAGAAAAGGAATTTCCTTTGGAAGCGTAGTCGAAACAAGAGGCTATAAGAGCACGAGCTCTGACAAATGGGGCACTACGGCCCTGAAGGCGAAATGGACCCACGCCGCAAAGCATAGCAATAAAGAGGATTCAGAGGCCCCACATTATTTTATGCATTTTTCTTCCAGTACAATAGGTTACTATTTAATTCGAGACACCCCCGAGGACAAGCAACTTATGCCTGGAACTTGGACCCTTGAAATGGAGACATTAGATGGAAAGCCGCTGTACAAACGAGAATTTAACTTCGTAGAAGAATAAGAAGCCAAGTTGACAAGCGCCGCCCTTATGGGCGGCAGCATTGAAGTAGATACGCAAAAACACTAGAAATTATACCGCGCACCCAAGCTCACCGTTCTAGGTGCCAAATACTGATTACTGGTCATTCCCAGCGCATAGGTATCGGTATGACGAGATGAGATCGCATCCTTATCAAATAAATTTTGAATGTTTAGCTCGGTATTCCACTGTGCGCCATTGGGCTGGTAGCGGAAGTTTAAGTGGCTGATATTGTAGGAAGCCACTACATCTCTTTCTGGTGAATTAAATACGCGAGCGAAATACTCACCGCGATAGGTGTGGCTAAAGGTTGTTGTTAAGCTGCCCAATTGATCTAAATCCAATCGGTGGCTTAAACGAATATTGGCCACTAAGTCTGGAATCTTCGCTAATTCATTACCCGTTAAATTAACCGCTGTTGCCTCACGGGCAGCATTCACCTCTTCAGTGGAAGCACCGCTAATTTGAAGGCCAGTGGTCGCGTTTTCTGCTGTGGCTCGGTCAATGGCATCACGCCCTTCGGTAATTTCTGATTCCATCGCCGTTAGGGTAATAGCTAAATTTAGACTGTCACTGAGCGCCGCATCGGCTTCAATTTCTAGGCCGTAAATTTCTGCCTTTGGCAAATTAGATGCGCCCGCTGCGAACCGTCCAATACCGCTGGATTCAAACAGGTAATCTTCATAATCGTAGTAAAAGGCCGCGGCATTTAAGCGCACACGATTATCCCACCACATATTCTTAGAGCCAATTTCATAGGCGGTTACTAACTCTTTATCAAATACTTCTGGAAAGAATCGAGTATCGCTACTGCTGTTAGAGCCGGCCGGCTTTACACCTGTGGCAATTGATGCATAGAGTAAGTTGTCATCGCTATGACGATACTCCAAAGCAATCTTACCAGTCACATTATCGGTTTTATTTGCTGGGCGACTAGAGATCTTGGCGCGATCAGGTACACAGTTGAAATTACAACGCTCATCTTGGAACTCATTATTGGTGTGGCGCAGGCCTGCTGTGATCGCGAAGGACTCGCTAATATTGAAGCTAAGCTGTCCAAAGATCGAACGAGATTGAAAATTACGGTAGTCCGCATTAATAAAATCCAAATCCGGGTTATTTGCGAATACATTGGGCCCCGCAATTACCTGGCTAATTGGGTTACCGTCGCGGCCGGCATCAAAAAAGTTACTGGTATTACTGAATACCGTAGTATCTAAGTAGAAGGCACCTAAGACCCAACGCAGTGAGCTATCGTCATTTGAGGTGATATTGATTTCTGCGGTTTTTGATTCATCTTGCTGCTTAAGATCGCTGATAAACTGTGGCAGCGGTGCCTCACCCAGAAGATCCAAGCGCCCTTCCAATGGTAAAGGTGCAGGATCATTAGCGGTCAGAGAGGTACGATCCACATCCAGCAAGCGCTTCATATCGTATTCTTGATAGCTAAAAACACCACTGACATTAAACAACTCGCCATCCCAGTTTAAATGCAAACTGCTGATGTCGTTGTCCAGTTTGTAGAACTCTCGAGTGTCATGGGAGACCTTGCGAGGATCACTGGATACGGTATCAAAAGTCCCTTTTAATGCTGGGCCGTTGGTATCACTGCGGTAAATTTGATGCTGCAGAAGCGCCGAAAAGTTATCGCTGATATCCCAAGCCAACTGCACCTTTACGGTGTTATCGTTTTCGTCATCCAAGTAAAAGTCATCGAAGTAGGCATTTTGCGTATAGCCTTCATGCTCTCGATGAGCCGCCGCCACACGAATTGCGACACTATCAGATAGAGGAACATTGACAGCAGCACGGATATTTCCCTGATCAAAGTTACCCACAGTGGCATCTACATAGCCGGAAAATTCTTCAAAGCCTGGCTTTTTAGTAACAACGTTAATCGCACCGCCTGTAGAACTATTACCAAATAAGGTGCCGTCAGGGCCCCGTGTAATTTCCACGCGCTCCACATCAATCATGTCTGCATTTAGAGCATAGTCATTCGCTAAAAACACGCCATCAACATGAAAAGCTACCGCAGGCTTGGTACCGGCATTATCGGGTATTTCATTACCTACCCCGCGAATGGTGACAGTGCGACGATAACCTTGCACCGTACTAAACACCACACCTGGAACCTTATCACTCATATCAAAAGGATCTGAGATATTCATAACATCCAACTGGTCGCCTTTTAAGGCGGTAACAGCACTGGCAACATCTTGTAGGTTTTGGCTGTGTTTTTGTGCAGTTACGATAATCTCTTCGTAAACAGGATTATTGCTCGCGCTATTCTCTGCGGCAGCTTGCATAGCAATGGCAGAAATGGCACTACTTAATAACAACTTAGAAAAAACGGATGACGGCTTCACTAGATTAAGTCCTTTGTTAGGGTGCGATAGCGTAAAACGCAAAGCAATCTAACAAGGCTTTATGACGGAGCGGTGATGTAAATATGACAATGCAAGCAAGTCACCCTTAATGAGAGCGACATCACGATAGCGGTAGAATTAATAAAACCTTAAAAGAAACTCAATAATATTGAGATAAGGCCAGCGCTTAGCTACTTTTAGCGCGCATGGATTTAAAAGCACTGATTTTTTTCAGCAATCCTTCCTTTGTCTGCGGCCCCAAAAAAACAGGGCTCAACTGTGCGGATTTACCGGAAGCTTGCGTAGGTATTGTTATTAAATAGGTCATCGGCAAAGCTTTTGCCTGTCTGCTGAGCTCGGGGTGAATCGCATTGGGCTCTAGATCACCGGCCAGCACAGCAAAGTCGATCTTCATATCCTCAATCAAATCATCCAGCTGCTGCCCCTGATGTTTATCAAAGTCGATACCGATTACAGTGATGCCTTCTTCTTTATCAAGCTGATTGAGCTCTGGAATTTCATGGCGACAGGGTTTACACCAATCGGCCCAATAGTTAATCACTAGGGTTTGCTCGGCTTGCAAATCTATAGCCTCGCCATTGGCCAGTGGCAGCTTGTTAGCGCTATCACAGCCGTTCAATAGCAGCCCGGCAAGCACAAAGGCGCCAGCCAGTAGGTTTTTAGAAAATCGCTTAGCTTTCACAAATCTACCTAACCCTTTCACCCGATTGCTTACTCTACTACTGGGTATCATTAGAGCCATTACCATGCTTAGCTTGATGAATAGGAAAAACACCTTCATCGCTGATCAAAGCATCCTCTTCAGGTAACTCTAAAGTTTGTGGAACTGTGTCGAACACCTCGGTTAAACAAACATCATATTCCAACTCTGTTTTTTGATCGATAGCCAACATTCTAGCGGCCACCGAAGGAAACCAAGGTAAAGATTGCAAGAAACGAGATTCGCCTGGTAACTGGCTTTCTATTCCAACCATCCCTGCCAAGCTACGCAAACGTACACGGGAAAGATCTTTACTTAATACATAGTCGCCATTGCTCGTCGCAGCGATTATTTGCTGCTGAATTAACGATTCACGAATACCTGCCCATTGACGGCCATCCACCCCCACTTCGGCCGCATGCCTATCGGTCAAACTCTCACCTTGCTGCCAACGCTGATGGAAAGCCCACAAAACCAACAACGCCGCGACCAAATCTGGATAGTGCTGCCCTTCTGCTCCCTGAGAAAAAGTAGACAAAACTCGCACCAAAATAGCACCCGATAGCACCAGCATCCACATGACGTAGATCCACACCAGAAACAAAGGCACAACCGCAAAAGCGCCATAAATCACTTCCAAGGAGGTCATCCCCACAACAGTGGCGAACAACTTTTTAACCAGCTCAAAAGCAATCGCGGTAAGCAGACCACCTATCGCCGCATGCTTTAGGTTTACCTTGCAATTGGGCACCGCCACAAACAAAAGCGTAAACGCCGCGGTCGCCAGCACAAAAGGTAAAAAGCCCAGTAAGCCCGCAAAGAAGCCTTGAGTTTCTACCCCTTCAAACAATTTTAAAGACAAAAGATAGGTGGTTACGGCTAGGCCCATACCCAACAATAGAGGGCCAAGGCTTAGCACGGCCCAATACAGTAAAAAGTTCGCCAGGCCTTTACGCCCTTCTTTCACTCCCCAGATGGAATTGAAATTGCCCTCAATGTTTTTCAACATTAGATAGGCGGTCACCACCAGCATGATTACACCAACCGAAGTTAAGCTGCGGGCCTGGGAGGAGAAGCCGGATAAGTACTGCTGCACCTCTTGCCCCGTGGAGGGAACGAAATTATTGAAGATCAGTGCTTGCAGCTGGGATTCCAAGCCAGAGAAAGCGGGAATCACCGAAAACATGGAATAGCTCACTGTCATCATCGGGACAATGGCAAATAAGGTCATATACGTCAGGGCTGCAGCGCTCTTTTGGCACTGTTTATCCTGGTAGTGAAATATGATTTGCTGGATAAAACGCTTTACCGTCTCAATCGTAATCATATTGTCCTCAGTAGTCGTTGTCGTTGGGTATTCACCCCATCGACGGGTAATTGAATAATATCGTTTGCAAATTCCCTTTTTCTAAGCGCCCTTTATATCATGGCAATCTAGTTTTCCCTATGCATGGCGTACACTTAGCACCAGCATTTAGGATTAGTCTTAACTGCCTCATCGACATACAATAGGCAGTTTAGTCCATTAAGCGCAAGCCTACTGAAGCTAGGTGAAGCCTACGTGAGAACCATGTCGCGATTATTGAAGGAATTCGCTATGTACACCATTTATCACAACCCACGCTGTTCAAAATCTCGTCAAACTTTGGCCATTTTGGAAGAAAAGGGCATCAGCCCTGAAATTGTGCTTTATCTAGAGAATACTCCGAACGAAAAAGAGCTGGCCGATATCCTTGCCAAATTAGCAATAAGCCCACGCCAACTGCTACGCAAGGGTGAGGATGCCTATAAAGAGCTAAAGCTGGCCGATGATAGCCACAGCGATAAAGCCTTAATTGAAGCCATGTGCAGTCACCCCAAGCTCATCGAGCGCCCAATCGTGGTTAAGGGTGACAAAGCCGTATTAGGTCGCCCGCCGGAAAATGTCTTAGAGCTGATCTAAACAGCGTCATTTACCCTATAAAGATAACGTTTTAGCCTAAAGCCCACAAAGAGACAGTTATGAGTAAGCCTTATATTCTGGTTTTGTATTACAGTCGCCAAGGCGGCACTTTACAGCTTGCCCAGCAGATCGCACGCGGTATCGAAAGCGAAGGTTTTGAAGCCCGCTTAAGAACCGTGCCAGCGGTTTCGGCCACCTGTGAAGCGACAAGCAGCGATATACCAGACAGTGGCGCCCCCTACTGCAGCAAAGAAGATCTCCGTAACTGCGCAGGTCTTGCTTTGGGCAGCCCCACCCGCTTTGGCAATATGGCAGCGCCGCTAAAGTACTTTATCGATCAGAGCAGTGACCTTTGGTTGAATGGTGACTTAATCGACAAGCCGGCTTGCGTGTTTACCTCAAGTGCCAGCCTTCATGGTGGCCAGGAAAGCACCCTGCTAAGCATGATGCTACCGTTATTACACCAAGGCATGGTGTTATTGGGTGTTCCTTACTCTCAAAATGAGTTGAGCACCACCCAAACTGGTGGTACTCCTTATGGCGCATCTCACCTAGGCGGTGAAGAAGGCCGTAGCCTAAGTGAAGACGAGGGCCAAATTGCCAAGGCCCAGGGCCAACGCCTAGCCAAACACGCGATAAAGTTATTAGCTAAATGAGTGCGCAAATGAGTGAAAACACCGTCAAAGAAGTTAAGCGCATTGCTAATTTGGATAACAAACTGAACTGGGGGCTACGCCTACATTGGTTATGCTATGGCGCTTTGATTGCCCTATACAGCTGGCTAAACCTGACCCATGAAAATGGTGCCTGGGGAGTTTGGTTGTTTCAGGTAGTGCCCTTATTACTGCCCCTATGGAGCATGTTAAAAGCAAATCACAAAGCCTATAGCTGGTTTTGCTTTATTATTTTGTTCTATTTCACGGCAGCTGTGGTCAGTGTTGGTATGCCAGCGGAGCATGTAAAAGGCTACCACTGGCTACAAGTGATACTGAGTATTACGCTGTTTTTTACGGCGATGATGTGCAGTCGCTGGATTCAATACCAAAAGTATTGGCGCGAACACGATAAAAACAGCGCAGCAGAGTAAGCCCTAACAAAGCTTTACTAGAAAGCGCTTGCAGTTAAATTAAACCATTGGCCTGATAGAACAACGTTTGATTTAAGAGATACTTGCCCAAAAGGCAGCCGATTAAGAAGGATCGCATATGACTGAAACCGCTAAACGCCCATTGATACTGCGCCTACTATCAGGGCTCTGGGATGCCATTAATGGCTTTCGCCGGATCGTCCTGAATATTCTATTTTTATTTTTATTGATCGCCTTTTTTGTGGCCTTACAACCCAAAGGGCCCAAACCCCTTACGGAGAAAACAGCTCTGGTCATTGCACCATCTGGCTACCTGGTTGATCAGCTCAGCTCCCAAGACCCTTTTGCTCAACTAATGGGCAGTAATAGCCGCAACGAGACCCGCCTGCGCGATCTTCAAAAGGCTATCGAAAAAGCCAAAGACGACGACATGATCAACTCAATGGTATTGGATCTCGGTGGCATGGCTGGCGGTTTAAGTAAGCTCGATGAACTTGGCCAAAGTATTGAAGACTTTAAGAGCAGTGGCAAGCCAGTCTATGCGGTTGGCGATTACTACTCACAAAGCCAATATTATCTAGCTGCCTTTGCTGACGAGATTTATCTCAACCCAATGGGCGGTGTAAGCCTGATGGGCTTCGCGTCTTATCGCAATTATTATAAAGATGCGCTGGATAAACTTGCCGTCAATGTGCATGTCTTTAAGGTTGGTCAGTATAAAGATTTTCTAGAGCCCTATATGCGCAATGATATGTCCGAAGCATCGAAAGAGCACAACGGACAATGGCTAAACCAATTGTGGGCGCACTATACCCAGCGCGTAGAAACATTGCGTGAATTGGAAAACGGCAGTATCAATGCTTTGATCAACAATATGGATACTCACCTAGCCGAAGCTAACGGTGATTCCGCCGCATTGGCACTATCAGCAGGCTATGTAGACGAGCTACTGCCACGCCATAAGCAACTTGCCAAGCTGCAGGAAAAAGTCGGCAAGAATGAAGAAGGCGATGGCTACCGCGGTATCGATAGCGACTCTTATCTCGCCCTTGAGCTTCCCAACTTTAATAGCAAAGAAGACAAAGTCGGCTTAATTGTTGCCAGCGGCACCATCTTAGATGGCGAGCAACCTGAAGGCACCATTGGTGGCGATACCCTGGCAGAATTGATTCGCCAAGCTAAGGAAGAAAAACTCAAAGCCCTGGTACTGCGTGTAGATTCTGGCGGCGGTAGTGCCTTTGCCTCTGAAATTATTCGCCAGCAACTGCTCGACTTGCAAGAAGACATCCCGGTTATTGTTTCCATGGGCAGTGTTGCCGCCTCTGGTGGCTATTGGATCTCGGCAACGAGTGATGAAATTTGGGCAACACCTACTACTATTACCGGCTCCATCGGTGTGTTTGGCGCCTTCCCTACCCTCGAAGAAAGCTTAAAGCATTTGGGCATTCATACGGACGGCTTAGGCACCACTTTGCTTGCTGGCAGTATGCGTGTTGATCGCACTCTAAGCCCATTGGCCGAGCGTGTTGTGCAACAAGGTGTTGAGCAGGTATACAAACAGTTTCTCGATATCGCAGCCGAAGGCCGTGAAAGCACCCCGGAGGCAATTAATGAAATTGCTCAAGGTCGTGTTTGGAGCGGCGAGCAAGCCTTAGCGAATGGTCTAGTTGATAAACTGGGTGGGCTAAACGATGCCATTAAAGCCGCCGCTGAGCGCGCCGAGATCAGCGATTATGATGTTATTGAGATCAAGCGTAAATTAAGCCCAAGCGAACAATTTATGCAGGAGCTTGCCAACAATCTTGATGCTAAAGCCAGCATTAACCCTTGGTTGAAACCTATCAATCAAAAATTAGCGAGCTGGTTTAGCCCAGTGGTTGAAGCGATTGATGAGCTTAATAGTTTAAATGATCCGAAAGGTATGTATGCTCGCTGCGTAGCTTGTGCAGCGCCTTAAAAGTAGTATTTATCCGGGGTCAGATCCCTACAACAGCTGGGCATAGCTAAAGCTATACCCAGCTGTTGTAGGGATCTGACCCCATTTTTTGCAGCTGCTGTAGGGACCTGGCCCCATTTTTTACATTTTGTTATTGGCAAAAAGGATTTTGATATGCGTTTTTACAAGAACAATAAACAACGCAATAAACAGAGCTGTAAGCACTCTCTACACAAATCAATTCAGATCACTATCGCCAGCTTTCTATTAGCTACCCCCACTCAAGCACTCTTCGCAGAAATACTACCTTCCGAATTCAAAAACAATTTGGTGTATCTCACCCCCACACTAACTGACGGCACTAAGATTCGTTTTTATACAGATACCGGCGGTGGCTGGAACGTCATTAGTCAGGAGCTTTTTGATAAATATCAGTGGCCAAGCATCGAGAAAGCATCTAAAAGAGGCCCAGTAAAGTTAAGCAGCATGCCAAATTTTTCGAAAGGGAAAGCGATACCTAAGGGAGGCTTAAACAACTTTATGGAAGGTCACCTTTTTATCGCGCCCAGCAGCAAAATTGACGATGGCAAGCTCGGCTATGATGGCTTTTTGGGTGGACGTTGGCATGCGGAGAAAATTATTAATATCAACTATCCAGAACAGCAGTTTGCAGTGCTGGATCAGTTACCCAAAAGTTCAGCAAGAATGGAAGCTTTGAATCTAGGCTTCCAAAAAGATCAACATGGCAACTACACGACGGCCTTCCCCCGAATGCCAGTTACTGTCGATGGGCAAAGCCTTGATTTGCTGCTGGATACCGGCGCACAAGCGACACTCAGCAGCAAGGCCAAATCAATTATAGATATAGCAGGCAATACAATGGCCGCCTCTTTTATGGTCGCTTCAGTATTTGATCAATGGCGAGCAAAACACCCAGAATGGAAATACATTGAGGCCGGTGACGATTATATTAAAGAAGCAATGATACAGGTTCCCGAAATTAAAATAGCTACGTTTAGTGTCGGCCCAGTTTGGTTTGCACGCCGCACCGATGACAACTTCCACAAACACATGTCCGCTATGATGGATAAGAAAATAGATGGCGCCTTGGGTGGCTCAGCTTTTCAATATCTCAATATGATTATCGATTACCCTGCCGAAAAGCTATACCTAGAGAAAGCCAATTAGCCTGCAGAATGTTGGTAGAACTGCGCCCTAGAGCAAGGAAGAAGCAGACGGGGTCAGCTCAAAACAAGCTACATACCCAAAACTTGCTTGGCAAAAGGAATGGTCAACTTGCGCTGCTCGCTTAAAGAAGCTCTATCAAGACGGTCCAGGATTTCAAATAGCTCGCCAATATGTCTTGGGGCTCGATTCAGAATAAACTGCGCCACTTCTTCAGGCAAATCCAAACCTCTTGCTTTGGATCGCATGGTTAAAGCTTCTAGTTTTTCCCGGTCAGCCAATAAGGGCACCTGAAAGCTCAAGCCCCAAGCTAGACGTGAAGATAAATCTGGTAATTTAACAGGCAGCTCAGAGGGATTTGCATTGGCGCTAAAGATGATTTTGCGCCCTCTATCTTTACTGCGATTAAAGCAGTTAAACAGCGCCTGCTCCCAATCAGCTTTGCCGGCAACATGTTGCAAGCCATCAAAACATAGCAGGTCGAACCGCTCCATGCCTTCGAGCAAAGCCTCTGGGGCAAAGCCCACTAAATCAGCAAGAGGTAAATACTGAGCACTTTGGCGCATTTGATTGGCTTGATGGCAACTAGCCTGCAATAGATGACTCAAACCACTACCGCTGCTACCCCAAAGGAAAAAGCCATGCTCACTTGGGTTCTGCAAGAATGTCTGCAATGCGAAAACAGCCTGGGCAGCACCAGAACCTTCTATGGTATAGAAGTTCTCGAAGGTGGCGCCATCAGCAAGTGCTACGCCCAAGGACAATTGTTGGGGGTTCGACTGTTCCACAGGTATCGGATCTAGCAAAAAATAAGCGCGAGCTTAACCTTTTGCTCTTTATGGAATCAAGCCCCAGATCGATTTTGGGGCTAAATTTTCAGAGAATTAATTTAAGAATCAATAACTTGGCAGGCAATAAGACCTATAAATGTCTTATTGCGGAGGCTTCGGGCGCTGCGAGGCATCAATTGCCGTAGCCTCTGATTTAAGGTCAGCACGGATTGGGGAACTGGCATCTGTGCGAATAACTTGTTCAGCAGAGCCTTGATTTAAACTCGCGCCCTCTTCTGCGAGCCCAGAGCCTTCGCCTTGTAGGGGCAAGGCCTGTAAGACATTATCTATCTGAGGTAATTGATAATACAGCACGCCCTGCTGACTGGCCTCGCCAATGGCCTGATTCGCCTGCAACACCTTATCCAAGGCAATCGCATCGACCAACTGCTGCAACTGTCCATCAATAAACAAACGCAAACGCAGCTGTTCGCCAAGTACCAGATCCGGCTCAGCGTGACGCACCATGGCCAAGCTATTGAGATAATCCAAGACCTTACGGTAAGACTTAAAATTGGCAATATTATCAAGCTGCATATAGTGGGGCTTGCTATCCACTGGGCTGGCAATAATTGCGTGCTGGGCAGCTAAGTAATCAGCTACTTGGCTTAAACCATCTTGAACTAACTCTTCAGCGGATGCGGCGCGGCCATCAAACAACTGTAATTTGCCACGATCCGCCAACAACCATGACGCCAGCCATTGGCCACTACCGGTAATACTCAGACGCCCTAGTACCGCTACATCACTTTGATAACGGCTAGAAGCGGCCATTAAGCTCTGCTCGTTTAGAGACCAAGCCTGGGCAAGCGGAAAAGCCAAGCGATCATCCAAATCCATAACCGGCAAAGAAATAGGCAAAGCTCGCTCAGCTTCGACCTGCTGCACAGCTTCAAGCAGCAACTCTTGTTCGGCGACATTGACCATTTGACGCTGCTGGAAATCATCCTGCGCTAACCATAACAGCACCTGGGGGCGTTTATCCGGCCAAATGGGCAGATCCAGTTTACGCAATAAAGTATCGACCGCAGACTTGGCATAATCCAAGTTAACAACATAGCCCTCTTCGGCATTTTCATAGCTAAACTGCTGCATATAGCGGTTGGCTTGGGCCAACACACTTCTAAGCTGCTCGCTGTCAGGAATTTCACGTGCACCGCTAGCCCGCACGATCACACGGCTCAAGCCAGTAGCGGCAAGCTTGTCACGGCTTTCTGGGGTTTGATCGGCGACCGGGAAACTAGCACGGTACAGATTTTCTACTTTTACGGCATGACTTAACGGCGACAGCAATGCCACACAAAACATCAGCATCCAGGTGGTGTTTTTGCCCACTACTTTGCCCACATATCCCCCAATCTTCTCGGTATTCAAAATTTTATTTCAGCTATGTACGTTTCTATTTTCAGCATCTTGGAAAGCAAGCCATTAATATTAAGCCTATTGATGCCCAAATGCTGCGCCGGTTCCAACAGCTACGAACTTTTATGCACTATAGCGAAAACGGTATGAACTCGGGCTAAACCCCAGCCCAAACCGCAGCATTTGGCTAATTCTGGCTCCGCTCCCGCCAGATAAGTGGCTCATTGTAGCTTCGCCACTAGCAAATGGCAGCAATCACTAAAAGAAAATGCAAATTAGGCAATAAAACTAATGAGCTTGGCGAGCTTTCAAGCTAAAATACGCGCCCGTTTTTTAGACTACTCGAAGACCTTAGCCATGACAGATAAACAGCCTTCCTTAAGTTACAAAGACGCCGGTGTGGATATCGACGCTGGTAATGCCCTGGTAGACCGCATTAAGCATGTAGCCAAGCGTACCCGTCGCCCGGAAGTGATGGCAGGTCTTGGTGGTTTTGGCGCCCTGTGCGAGCTGCCAAAAGGCTACCGTGAGCCGGTACTGGTATCTGGCACCGATGGTGTGGGCACCAAATTGCGCCTAGCAATGGATTTAGGCCAGCACGATACTATCGGCATCGATTTGGTAGCCATGTGTGTTAACGATTTGGTGGTTGCCGGTGCAGAGCCACTATTCTTCTTGGACTACTATGCCACAGGCAAACTTAACGTCGATGTTGCCGCTGCGGTTGTCGACGGTATCGGTACAGGCTGTGAGCAAGCTGGCGCCGCGCTAGTAGGTGGTGAAACCGCTGAAATGCCAGGCATGTACGAAGGCGAAGATTACGATCTAGCGGGCTTCTGTGTTGGCGTTGCTGAAAAGAGCGAGCTAATTGACGGCAGCCAAGTTAAAGCGGGTGATACCTTAATTGGTTTAGCGTCTAGCGGCCCACATTCAAACGGTTATTCTTTGGTTCGTAAAATCATTGAAGTATCCGGCGCCGATCTGCAACAAGATCTTGCTGGCCAGCCACTGGCTAAAGCGCTAATGGCCCCGACTCGTATTTACGTTAAATCTTTGCTGAAGCTGATCAAAGAAAACCAAGTTAATGCCCTATCCCACATTACTGGCGGCGGCTTGTTGGAAAATATTCCACGCGTACTACCAGAAGGCGCAAAAGCTGTTATCGACACCCAGTCTTGGCAAATGCCTGAAGTGTTCAATTGGCTGCAAAGTGCTGGTAATGTAGATGCCATCGAGATGTATCGCACCTTTAACTGTGGTGTAGGCATGATCATCGCGGTACCTGCCGATAAAGCTCAAGCCGCGATCGAGCTATTAAAAGCCGAGGGCGAAGATGCCTTTATCGTTGGTGAAATTGCCCCAGCGGCTGAAGGCGAAGAGCAAGTAGAGCTAAAAGGCCTGTAAGCATCAAAATGAACAAGCCGAAAGCTCGAATTGTTGTTCTGATTTCAGGCAGCGGTAGTAATTTACAAGCCATGATCGATTGCCAGCAGGCAAACGCATTAGGCGGCGAGATTGTGGCTGTTATCAGCAATCGTCCTGCCGTTAAAGGCTTAGAGCGCGCCGATGCCGCAGGTATTGAAGCGCTTTGCTTGGATCACAAAGGTTTTGCCGATCGCGAAACCTTTGATCAAGCCCTACAAGCTAAAATCGATGAATATCAGCCCGATCTTGTGGTATTAGCGGGTTTTATGCGCATCCTTACCCCAGCCTTTACGGAGCATTATTTGGGGCGCATGATCAATATTCACCCCTCTTTATTACCCAAGCACCAAGGCCTCAATACCCATCAGCGCGCGATTGATGCAGGCGATGCCCAGCACGGCGCTACCGTACACTTTGTCACCGCTGAGCTTGATGGTGGCCCGGCGATTGTGCAAGTGGCTGTCGATATTGAAGCCGATGACAGTGCCGAAAGCCTCGCTAAAAAAGTGCAGTATCAAGAACACTATATGTTCCCGATCGCCGTTCAGTGGTTTTGCGAAGGTCGCCTAAGACTACATAAAGAAAACAAAAACCATGTTAGCCTTTTTAATGGTGAACCTTTGCCTATAAGTGGTCGTCTAATAAAGGCCCGTTAAAGGGCACTTTACTGAACAAATATCGACCATAGCCATTGCAAGCAAAGATTTATGTTAAAAATACTGTGTCCCCTGCTGCTTAATTCAAGCCGACTGCTGGCCATTTGCTTAGCCAGTACTGTGGCATTTGCACAAAGTGAGAATGCTACTGAACAGCCTACTGCAGCTGCCGAGCTTCCTAATACAGAAGCCGTTATAGAAAGCACGCCTGAAACGGTAACGCTAGCTACTCAAACTAGCCAATTGCCCAAGCCTTTTCACGCTACCTATAAAGCCAAGTTTTCTGGCTTTACCATTGAAGCTACTCGCGAGCTTGGTACACACCCAAACGGTGAACATGAACTGATTTTCAGCGCTTCCACTTGGCTAGCAAAGTTACGTGAAAGCTCACGCTTCAACTGGGCCGAAGGCCAATTGGTGCCAAATCGCTATCAGTATCACCGTGAAGGATTAGGTCGCAGTCGCGATGCGGTCTTAGAATTTGATTGGGCGCAGCATAAAGTCGTCAACAATGTGCAAGATAAGCCTTGGCGCATGGATATCCCGGACGGAGCGCTGGATAAACTCAGCTATCAGTTACAGCTTCGTAGCGATCTACTTAATGGTAAGCGTACACTTAAATACGATATCGCCGATGGCGGCCGCCTAAAAACCTATTTATTCGAAATGGTAGGTGAAGAGCTATTAGATACACGCCTAGGCAAGATAGCCACCGTTAAAATTAAAAAAGTACGCGCCACTGGTAAAAAACGCGTTACTTATATCTGGATGGCCAAACATTGGGATTACCTGCTAGTTAAACTGCAGCAAACCGAAGAAGACGGCAAAACCTACGCTATCGACCTGCTGCGTGCAGAGGTTGACGGCAAAACTGTAACTCCTCGTTTAGGGCAAAGCCAAGAGTTATTACCGACCCAACTGCCCGCAATCGAGGCTGAATTAAGCAGCCTTGGTCAATAGATTACTGAGGAACTTATGGAAATTAAAAACGAGCTAGTGGGCATTATTCACTACACTTTGAAAAATGATGATGGTGCCACTATCGATAGCTCTGAAGGTGAAGCGCCGCTGGAATACCTGCATGGTTTTCAGAATATTGTGCCTGGCCTAGAAGCCGAACTTAACGGCAAAAAAGTTGGCGACAGCTTTAAGGTGAGCGTTGAGCCAGAGCAAGGCTACGGCGACTTAGATCCAAACCTAGTGCAAGAACTACCAAAAGAAATGTTCCAAGGCGTAGAACAAGTTGAAGTTGGCATGGCCTTCCACGCCGAAACTCAAAACGGCATGCAAACGGTAGAAGTTATCGAAGTTGACGAAGACACCGTAACCATCGACGGCAACCACCCGCTAGCGGGACAAACTTTAAACTTTGAGATTGAAGTAGTTGGTATTCGCGAAGCAACCCCTGAAGAGCTGCAACACGGTCACGTGCACAGCGCTGAAGGCTGTGGCCACGAGCACTAATACTCGCAGCCAGCATCTCGGCTTCGAGGCGGGGTCAGACCCTATAGGGTCTGACCCCGTTCGCTCATTAGTGCATTCATGGCAGTATAATCAAGCTCAGATTCAGAAGTTTGCCGCCTTGAGAATTTTCCAAGCCCTTCATACACAGCTAAGAAACTAGCGGGCCCATAGCTAATTCGTTTTACACCTGCCTCAATATAATCAGCCTGCTTAGTTTCGCTTGAAGATAGCATTACATTGAGTGGTAGCGTCAATTCTCTGGATAGTTCATTGATAAGCGCCAAGTCTAATAAGCCCGGCACAAACAAACCATCGGCTCCCGCTTGAGAATAGATCTCTAATCGTCGCTTTAGCTCTGTGAAACAACTGTCTTTTGGGTGCAATCCATTTAAATACACATCACTGCGGGCATTGATAAATAAACGCTCGCTCCCGAAGTGATTTCGAATCGCTTGTATCTTCCTTTCCAACACCTCCGGCTCAGATTGGCCATCTTCGATATTAATCCCAACAACACCCAGACTAAGCAGCCCTTCTAGTAGTTGAAGAATATCGCCTTCAGAATCGCTATAGCCAGCCTCAATATCAACGGTTAACGGAACCCTGCAAACTCTAGAAATATTCCCAACGGCCGCAACAAGCACTTCCACCGGCATAGCGTTTCCGTCTGGGTAGCCATTCGCCCAAGCTAAAGAAGCACTGCTCGTTGCTATAGCCTCAGCACCCTGCGCTTGAACTATCGCCGCGCTAGCCGCATCCCAAACATTAAGCAATACTATGCCATCTGCACGGCCGTGCATTTCCCTAAACTTTAAAGCCTTTTCTATATTCATAACATCCTCGCGAACTCAAAGAGAAGTAAGAATGACAGCCTTAAGCTAAAAGGGCTGGCGGAATTCGGATCTAAACGTTTATTTACCACCAAGCCGGGGTCAGACCCTATAGGGTCTGACCCCAATTCGGAGCCGCGTTACTAATTGCATTCCACTCCCCCAATCGAACGCAATAACAAGCTACAACACTCACCGACTAGTCAAAACCCCAGGTCGGCGCATGCATATCCACAGCAAGTCTAAAATTCTGTAAATGCCATTAGGGCGGGGTCAGACCCTATAGGGTCTGACCCCAATTCGGAGCCGCGTTACTAATTGCATTCCACTCCCCCAATCGAACGC
>NZ_CANMSS010000003.1 GCF_947500695.1 uncultured Pseudoteredinibacter sp. | reverse complement strand
TTCTCTTTTTGGTCTGTCCCATACTATACCTCTTTCATTGACAAAATTACTGTCCATGAAAGTGGTTACAGATCAGAGAATTACGGAGCCGAAGGCGCAGTAAGTTTTCCGTTTGCCTAAACTTGTTCTGTGTTACCAAGGTAATTTACTTTACTTTGGTATGTTTTGGATGCACTAACCAATGAGGCCGTGCAAACACTACAATAGTGATCAAGCTGGCCATGCTTAAACTCGAACACTAATTTGGCTGATTCAATATCTCTTGGCTCAAAACCCTCGGTAGCTGCGAGCCCATAAAATGTCTCTTTAAGGGTATTCAATGCCAGGTGCAATGGTTCTATATGTGCAAAGGCACGCGGGCAAGGCTCATTTTCAGATACACAGATTTCTACAGAGTCCATACCTGCATCCTCACAAGCTTGACCAAGATGTGGATGCACGAAGGAAAGCGCACTCACTGCGTGGTGGGCGGTGCTTTGGACTACACTTTTTAATCGCTTATGAGATGCCATGACTCTCCAGACACAGAACGCTTGGCTTTGGGGCAGCCGAAGCGATAGCGTAGGCTGTCCCGGCCGCGTTTTTTGCAGCCAACCAACAGCCACTTGTTATATGTTTCTAGGCTCATACCACAATGTGTCCCTTTCTTCTTTGCTAATGACCAATTCTAAATATTCACTGTCCCATGCACCATATATCTTGAAATTCACTCTGGCCTCTCTAAGAGTTAAGTCTCTATTGAGATCTGACTTAATATCGACATTAACTCTTTCATGTGACACACAATCGAAATCATCTTCCCAGAAACAAACTGGACAGATTAAGCATTTACCTCGCTCTGCTAGTGAGTAGTAATCACAACAACCGCATTGGACTGGTTGTTCACCAATCTCGAACTCTTCTAACTTCATGTTCTCGGCCGATTCATATAACGCTTGGCACAGCTGAAAACGGTGCGAAACAGGCTTTGTGTTATTGTTTGAGCGCTAGCGAGTAGCACAAAGCCTGCGTAGCAGCGATTTTCCTGCTGGTGCCACTTGTTATATGCTGCTTGCACAATATTACTTTTTATAAGCCGAGTAAAACGGCCCTTTAAACATAACGACATTGGTTTTCGGCTCTATATGTGCAACAACGATAGTGACATTGTCAGGGTGCAAGTAAAGTGTGTAGTCCTGCCCGCCATGCTGTAATTCACATGAGCTACTAAACTCATTCGCACTGAACTTTCTGGCATAGGTATTTTTGTCCGGCGCTAAGTCTCCTTTATTGGTTAGAATTTTAACCAAATTACTCAGCACAGGCTCGCACTTCGCAGCTAATGTAGACTGTGTAAGTATCACTAATGACAAAGCTACAATAATTCTCATGATATATAACGCCACCAGCAAAGGCCGAGGTGACTGGCGTGGGTCTTGCGCTAGCAAGGCGCATGACAGTTGCCGAAGGTCATTTTGCCTGGCCTTGTTATGTGACTACCACTCTCTTGTGGAAATGGCAGACTCGATATTAAATTCGTAATTGTACGCATTAAGGATAAATCCAATATCTCTGGCTATATTTTCCCTTGCTGCGGTCTCAATCTCGCTATTTGCGTTACCAAACTCATTTGCTAGCTCGTTGAATTCTATTGTGGCTTTACGAGTTAAAATGTAAACATCTTCAGTTGTGCTTGGCTTCTCTTTCTCAATAGATAAACAAAGCTTCAACAATATATTCCTCCCCTTATCTACAAGATGGTTAGGGAAGTAGCTATCGTTGTACATCTCTTCAAGAAATTTGTATTCATTTATTTTTGTATTTGATAGCTGAATTTTTTCAGGCCCACACCCGAAAAGTACGAGTGCCATTAATAGTACTAACAGTGATTTATACATTGAACTCTCCATTCATATAACGCCGCGCACAGGGAGCAGCCGAAGTAACGCGTAGGCTGTCCCGGCCGCGTCCTTTGCGGCCGCACCGCTGCGCCTTGTTATGAGTTTTCACGACGAATAGAGATTTGAACATTATGCTCATTGTTTGGTGCGGAATAATTTTTCATTTCGATTGTGAAACCCGGATACATATTGGCTAGAGCCTCTGATAACCCACCGGCTGCTTGCTCAAGAACAACGGCAGCTTCCCCATGTTCGCACCAGGTATAATGAATCACATTCCCTATTTTATCTGCAGGGGTAAAGCTATTATTCTCAATTTGTTCGTTTATATATTCGTTCACATCCATTATTTCCTTGCTCCTATAATTTCTCTGTGACTCATAACAGCTAAATAAACAGACAGGTAGAATTACAACTAAAAAGCGGACGAGTCTTATTAATTTGGGGATTTCAGAAATAATAGGATAGTGTCCGTTTTATTAGCTAGCTGCATTCCTTTGTCTAAAGCTCTAATTTATTGTTTTATCTGGGGTTTTACAAGCACTAGAAGAATCATACTTAATTAAAGAGACCTGGCGCCTAAAGCTTTATTTCTTGGTTTCGATTTTGCTTTTTCTCTTGTGCAACATTTTTAGGGTACGCGCAAAATGGCGCTATGTTACTGATTTAGTTCAATCTAGTGTTTTATTAATAGTTAATTCCCTAATTAATAGGAATAGGTCGAGATTAGGGCTTAAAAATTAAAACTGTATAAAAAACCATCAATTACTTTTAGGGCTGCCACCATGGGGCTTTATCTTCTGTGTGCAGCTCTCTATAGATGTCTTGGCTGTATGGTGTATCGAAGCTGCCTAGGGCTATTGCTACCCAATGTGCCCATTCGCCTTCTGTGTAGCCCCACTCTAGATTAGAGCCGCATTCGCTGCAGAAGCTACGTTCTACTTTTTCGCTGGATTGGTAGCGTTTAATTGTGTCCTGGCCCTTGGTGTAGCGTAACTCGCTACGGCGGATACGCGCATAGGAGGCGAAGGCGGCGCCGTGCTGTTTTTGACACATCTTGCAATGGCAGTGCGATGCGGTAACGGGCTCGGCCAGTATTTCATACTGGATAGCGCCGCATAGGCAGCTGCCCTGGTAGCGCACGCTGTCTTTATTAGTCATTTGTGACCATTATTGTTTTTAGTTTTTGTTTTGCTTTTCAATTGTGGCGTTCTTTTTAATGGCCACTCTCTTGCTATCCAAGGTGTATATTAAAACGGTGCGCTGCGTAGTAAATCTAAGAAGTGATTGGCTTCGCTGACTTGTTTACCTAGCTGCTCTTCCACGTCTTGTTGGGCGTTTTGCCACAGTGGGTAGGCTTCGCGCAGCAGCTTTATGCCTTTATCGCTAATACGTAAGCCGCGCTTTCGTACGCCCTCTTCTACCCTTCGCTCTATTAAGCCATCGGCTTCCAGTAGCTTGGCCCCACGTGTTAGCGAGGTGCGCTCCATCCATAATTTATCGGCAAGCTCGGTGATGGAATCGGGCTCTATACGGGCGACGGCCGCCAGCAGGGTGAACTGCGTAATGGTAATACCAAGGGGGCGCAGTGCACTATCGTAGCGCCGGGTTATGGCCCTGGCGGCACTTAAGGTACGCACCGCCATGCAGCGCCCAGTTATGTTTTCAATCATCTTTTTATCGCTCATACCGTAGATATACACGATTATCGTTGACTTTCCAATCGTGCATATGCACTATTCGTGTGTATATGCACGATACGGACTGTAAACACTTGCTGTTTAAAGCGCGATATAGCGCGCTTAGAGCATCGGTATTGAGGGCTGCAAAGACTTGGAATCACAGCTTTAAGTACGCCCATTAGCACTTAAAAAGGCTGCACGAGGAAATGCAGCAGTGGCATTAAGAACAAGTGCCCAACAGCTAGAAAACATTGATTAGTTATTTATGTGCCGGTCTCAAGCCATAGGCAAATGGCCAGCATAAGAAAGACAAACATTCGAAAACACGAAGCAATAAGAGGCCTGAGATTATGGCGAGTAATACGCAAATACCTAAATGGATAGACCGCAGCCTTGCCTACCCCTGGCTGCTGCTTGTATTGACGATGGGGCTTATTGCTGCCAGCGCGAGTTTTTTACCCAGGCTTAGCAAGGATACTTCGGCTGATGCTTTTATCGATCCGAACTCTAGCGCGCTTATTTATAAAGATAAGGTAGAGCAACTGTTTAGCCTTACCGATCCTATTGTTATTGCGGTCATTGATCAAAATGGCATTTTTAATGCCGAAAACCTCGCCCTGTTAAAACAACTAAGTGATGGTGTTAAGCAGTTAAAATATGTTGATCCGGATCGGGTAACTAGCCTCGCTACGGAAAACAATATCAACGGCACCGCCGAGGGTTTAATCGTCGAGGGCTTTTTAGATAGTGATACCGAGCACTTTAAAGCGCCCGCCGATAGCGAACAACGCGCAGCCGAGATTCGCACAGCCATTGAAGACTTCCCCCTTTATCAAGGCAGCCTAGTTGGCAAAGCGGGCACCGCTACTTTAATTGTGGCCGAGATCTTAAATGAAGATGAAGCGCAGCTAGCCTACGATGCGGTGGTAGAGCTGGTAAAGAATACCCCCAAGCCTGAAGGCACGGTGGTACATATTGCCGGTGAAGGTGCGGTAGCAGGCTTTCTTTCTACCTATATCGATCGTGATGCCAGCCGCTTGAACCCCATGGCCGGCTTGATTATCACCATTGTGTTATTGATTGGTTTTGTTTCGCTGCGGGCCACCTTACTGCCTAACATTATTGTGGCTGGCACGGTCTTGGGCAGCTTTGGTTTAATGGCGGCTTCTGGTACGTCTTTTTATGTGATTACCAATGGTTTGGTGGTGAATTTAATTGGTATCTCCGTGGCCGATTCCATTCATATTTTATCGGCCTATTATGGTATACAGCGAGCGCAGCCCAGTATCGATAAAAAGCAGGCCGTTAAATTAGCCGTTGCCAGCATGTGGCGACCTGTTAGCTTAACCAGCATTACGACCATTACCGGCTTTCTCGCCCTTTCGGCCAGCGCCACCATGCCCCCCGTGCAAGCCTTTGGCTTATATGGCGCGCTTGGCGTTGCATTAGCTTGGTTGTATTCATTAACTTTGCTGCCAGCGCTAATGATTTTATGGCCGTCCAGTCGTATTCCCCTGCCGTTTCGTAACAACAAAAACCACAGCGATAAACCCAAAGCAGTGGAGCGCTTGCTAAATGGTTTTGGTAAAGCCGTTTTGCATCGCCCTAAGCTCACCATTGCTATTGGCGCCGTTGCTTTTGCTATCGGCATAATTGGCGCAGCACAAGTTAAGGTGGATGAAGATAGGATTGAAAACTTTCAACAAAGCGAGCCGGTGTATATCGCCGATAAAGCCATCAACGCGGCCACCGATGGTATCTACAACTTAGATATCCTAGTCGAAACCGATAGCAATGGCGGCTTATACAACCCCGCGACACTGCATAAAATCGCCGATCTGCAGCAGTATATAGAAAGCTTGTACAGCGTTGGCGGCAGCACATCAATTGTGGATTATATTAAGCAACTGCACCGTTCGGTAAATGAAGGCAATAAAAATTTTTATAGCATTCCTGACGACCCAAATCTTATTGCACAGCTGTTCTTCCTATATAGCGCCAGTGCCGATCCAACAGATTTTGAAGAGGAGATTGATTACGATCATCGCCAGGCGCTTATTCGGGTACAGGTCAAAGAAGGCAAGTACAGCAACAATAAAATTCTGATCCCCAGCATCGAAAGATACATAGAAGAGCACTTTAATAGCCCGGACATTCAAGCCACGGTTACCGGCCGCGTCGCCGTGAACTATCACTGGATTAAGGGTATCGATCAGTCCACGCTGTTTTCCATCATTATTTCTTTTATCTGTGTTACGGCTACCGCTATGTTGGTTTTTAAATCAATAAGCGCTGGCTTGCTGGCCGCCACGCCTGTAGGCCTCGCCATATTATTGGTGTATGCCGTGATGGGCTTTAGCGGCATACCACTAGGTGTTAGCACCTCAATGTTTGCGGCGATTGCAATTGGCCTATCTATCGATTTTGCTATCCACACCTTAGACAAGCTGCGTGAAATTGGCCGCGAGTATGGCCTAAGCGCCGAATCGCTGATGGCTTTTTACCCCGATACCGGTCGCGCACTGCTCTTAAATTTTATTGCGGTAGCGGGTGGTTTTGGGGTGCTAATGAGCTCGGAGGTACCACCACTTGTTAAATTTGGTGGCCTTGTGGCCGTTGCGGTTTCGGTCGCTTTTCTGTCTTCGCTTAGTCTATTGCCTAGCTTGGCACTGTGGCTACAACCCAAAGCGCTATTAAGCGATAACTCATCAACTGAAGAACGTCAGGCTGAAGGAGATTCTTATGAAGCCCAATATAAATAAAGCAAAATTCCGCAAAGCGCTGAGTTTGAAAAATGGTGTTCTAAGCATCGTCTTAAGCTTTGCTGCAGCCAGCATACTGCAAGCGGAAGGTGAAAACATAGAGCCAAGCACATTAAACGCCGATAAAATTATCGCAAAAGTAAACGCCCGCCCGGAAGGTGAGCATGTTATCCGCAACTTCTCTATCGAGCTACGGGATAAAAATGGCCGTACACGTCGCGAAGAAACCATCGCCCACCGTCGTTATTTTACCAACGATAAAGGCGAGCAAGAAAAACGTACCATCATTTTTTATACCGAGCCCAGCCGGGTAAGAGGAACAGGCTTTTTAACTTACGATTACGCCAGCCCAAATCGCGATGATGATCAGTGGCTGTACCTACCCGCGTTGCGCAAAGTGCGCCGCATATCCGCATCCGATAGAGGCGATTATTTTTTGGGTACTGATTTCACTTATGAAGAAATCAAAAAAGAGCAAAAAATAGAAGCCAGCGATTATCACTTTGAACTGCTAGGCGAAAAAGAAATTGATGGACGACAGCTGCTCGTGGTGGAGGGCCTACCCGCCAAGCCACAAATCGCTGAAGAGCTTGGCATATCAAAAGCCATTTGGCATATAGACCCAAGCATTTGGATGAGCCGTCTGAGCGAATTCTACGATCAAAATGGTAACCATAGCCGTACTATGCAGCTAGAAGCCGTAGAGGAAATCGACGGCTATCTTAGCAGTAAGCAAATTATTATTAGCAACCACAAAACCGGACACAGCTCGCGCATCCGTTTTTCCAATATTGATTATGCAAGCCCAGTACCCCAAAAGCTATTTACCCAAGCACGCTTGAGACGCGGCCTATGATTCCTCTATACCCTGCCAAACGGGCGCTTAGCCCCCTCCTTTTGGGGGTACGCTTTGTTGTGGCAACATTAATTGCTGTTTTTCTGTCTGCGCAATTAATGTTGCCCAACAAAGCGCTTTCTCAAAGCCTTGGGGCAAGTAGCCAGATCGATATTAGGCATAGCCTAGATATACGCTACGCACTGGGCTTTGATAAAGGCGAAACTCAATTAGCCGAAATCAGCTATAAGCCGGAACTATCTGGCCGCTTAAATGATGGTATTGATTATTTTGTTTCAGCTAGAATACGAGCCTTCTCAAGTCAGGCGCTTGAGCAAGGTACAGTAAATAATCAAGGCGATAGCCGCTCTCATATCAATCGGCGCAGTTTTATTGGCGGTAATATAGAACTAGAACTCAAGGAAGCCTACGCCGATATCTTTACCGATAATGGCTACCTTCGTATCGGCAAGCAAACCGTGGTATGGGGCCAAGCCGACGGTTTGCGCGTACTGGATCAGATTAATCCCTTAAATTATCGCGAGTTTATTTTGGGAGATATCGAAGACAGACGCATTGCCCTATGGATGGCCAAGCTAGAACATAGCTTTGCGAATATCACCGCAGAATTCATCTGGCTGCCCGATCACAGCTATAACGACAGCCCAAATGACGGCCCCTTTAAACCCACATCACCGCGATTAGTACCAGCCCTATCCGAGAGCTTTCGGGGCACCGTAATACAACAACCAAGCGATCGCCCTAATCGATTTATCCGTGATGACGATTATGCTTTGCGCCTTAGCGGCTTTAGCCAAGGCTGGGACTGGTCGCTCAATGCGTTTTATTTTTACGATGATAGTGCCGCGATTAATGTAGATAGCAAACTAGGTAGCGAGCTGATTTTAAGCCCCAGCTATAAACGCTCATTACTCCTTGGCGGCAGCGCCTCTAACGCCTTTGACAAACTCACCTTTAGAAGCGAACTGGCCTATCAAACTAATAAGCATCAACTGGTAAACAACAAGCCAGGCTTAAACACACTTAACAAAACAGAAAAGTTCGATCAAATCAGCAGCGTATTAGGCCTAGATTATCAACTCAGTGCCAATACCTTAATTAGCGGCCAACTGTTTGTAAGCGCACTACTAGATTCAGGAGATATCGACCAAACATACAACAGCGCCACCCTACTAGCCCGCCAAGAGCTGCTAAACGATACCGTCATTTTAGAAGGCCTAATCATTCACGACCTAGACAAATCCGATGGTTCGCTACAGCTATCAGCCAAATACTACCTAGACGATGCCATCACCCTAAAAACCGGCATGGATATTTTTTATGGGGATAGAGAAGGGCTGTATGGGCAGTTTAGGGAAGCCAGTAGGATGACGGTGGGGCTTGAGTATAATTTTTAACGGATTCGCCCTTTCGTCTCCACATCTCTAGGGGTGAATACGATTCCGCCTTCAAGAAGAATAACGTTTCCGCCACCAGTAACGTATCGAATACCCCAATTCAAAAAACAATGCGAAAGGAATCACTAGTGCGATTAACGAAAAGACAGAATAAACAAATACTAACGTAGGACCAACTGCTAACAAAAACCAAACAATCTGCAGAAAGACAATGAGGGCTAAATAGAGATTCGTTTTTGAAGAGTTTAAAATACGACAAAACCATTTCACAGTGTATGCAAGCAGCACGATGGAAAGTGCCAGCAAAGTCCAATCTATCGCTCTGATAAGCGTGTATTTATAGTATTCTCTTTCCTCCAGGTTTTCCCACTTTGACCTTAGCTCACTGAGGTTTTTCTCGCTCAAAAATTTAATATCACCAGGTTCAATACGTCCTCCCTCCGACTTTACTTCCCTATAAGCCTCTAGGCCTTTCTTTTGACCAGACCACAACCAGAACCTCCAATTTAAGGTAAGTTGGACCATTCTAATTCCTTCAAAGCTATCCAGCTCACTTAACTCTCCTTCCAATACAGGCTTAGCCCAAATCGGCGCCTCTAAAACAACTGGTCGTTGGCCACAAGGCCCCCAAGCTTTTTCATAAGCGACATAGAGCACCTTCTCACAGCTACTTTTACTGCACTTGCCAATAATTGTGTCTGTACGGTAAGTACAAGATAGCGCTTCACTCTTCATCGATACCAGAAAGAGAAGCATCACTATAGCTTGGAAAAAAGTTCGCATGATCAACAATCCTTATCCATCAAAAGCACTTGAGTTAAAGAAGCTTACAGCTCAGTTGAAGTCCCAGATAGCATACTTGCTACTCACATTTAGAATGAAGCTCTATCAAGGCTAGCTTTAACCCCTTTTCAGGCTCAAGCTCCTTAATTTCATCAGCCAACTCTAACTGGCTAATACTTTTTACATTTTCAATGGTCTCGCGAATATCGCGATCGAACTCACTAAAAGTAACCTGCTGATTATTGAGTGCCGCGAGGATTACCCCGCCTTCGCGCAAGTAATTAGAACAGCGGCGAAGCAGCTTTTGATAATCGGGCCATCCTCGGAAGGAGCCCTTCTGGAAAGGTGGTGGATCTAATACGATGATATCGAACTTTGATTGCTTGGCGATTTGGCTATTGGATTTAAGAATATTCTTCTTCCAGATAGACACTCGCTCATCCAACATCGCGTTTAGCTCGTGATTATACTGAGCAGTTTTAGTAGCGCTGCCACACATATCAACGTTCACGACTTTCTTGGCGCCACCATGCAAAGCAAATAGAGAGAAAATGGAGGTGTAGGAGAATAAATTGAGTACTCGCTTATCGGCTGCATGCTCCTGCAACCAGGCCCAGCCACTGCGCATATCGGGGAATACACCAGTATTGCGGTTCTTCCCGATATTTACCTGGCACTGTATACCCTCGGCCAGCACCGTATCGAATTCCAAAGGCAGCTGCTGCTCAGCTGAACTGCGCGAGAAAAGCACTTCGTTTTCCACATCAGGCCAAGGGCGGGCTTGCAAGATGACAGATTCGATAAAGTCATGCTCTTCAAACACCGCCTGCAAAGCTGCCCTAGCCTCATCGGCTAATTCATCTTCATAACACTGCACAAACAGCACCGGCGGATACCACTCCACATTCAACTCGTCCAAAGACGGAAAGAATTTACCTCTACCATGGAATACACGGGAGACCTGCGCTGGGTGCTTGCTTAGGTTTTGGGTGATTTCTTGTTGCAGTGGATGTGGCATAGCTCAATATCATACTTTTGAAGAAAACGGCAAAGACGCCCTGAGCTACTAGTTTATATTTGGCATAGAACTAGTGGCAAATAAGGCTTCTGCGATATTATAAGGTACATATCTTAATATTTATGCAGCTTAGCGGCTTATTTCTGGAGCCGTGTTTATCTGAGGGTATTGAGACAGCGACTAACTATTACGAGACACAGCTAAGACAAAGCACATACAGTTCACTCGGCCTTATCTCGACTCCGTTGATTAAGTGCTATTGACTAACAAGGCCACTCAGAGCCCTGCTTCGACCATACCCTTGATCTTGGCAGCCTTTTCGAAATGATCCAATTGATGGGTTTGTATCCACCAGGTGGCAGCTTCCATAAGTAAGTCTGGGTCATTATTTTTGTTTTCAAAAAACGCATAAAATGACAAGCCCACCGTTTCACCTTTAGCTTCTATTTTTTTATCACAAACTGCGATTATTTTTTGGCGAAGGTTGTCCCGCATTTGATTCCTTAAGATTATTAAAAAAGCCTAGATTGATTTATTACCATTCACTTCTTGTCTAGGCTTAAAAGCCGGCAGCATAGCAAACTGGCATTTGCATACGCCTTAAGCCGGCATTATTTGACTCGGAGCCAGCATTAAAACGCGGCGGCTATGCTCTTTGCCTATTCAGTGGACTTCTTAGGCACACTCCAAATCAACAACAACAAGCCTGAAATCATAAAAATAGCGCAGCCAGACAATAACCAAGAATTGATATACCAGACCTCACCCCACTCAAAGGTGCCGCCCATTATTTTCTTCCAACCATTAAAGTGCTGATGGGCTGCCACAAAGAAGCCAAAAGCTGCGATGGTGCTGGCTAGATAGAGGTTTATCCAGTGTCTTGGGTTAGGCAGCATTAGTGCCAAACCTAGTATGCCAATAATCGTACGCTGAGCGCGACAATATGGGCAGACATACACCAGGCCAGTTAACTCTGTGGTCCAGGCCACAACACATACAATAATCGCCAATAAGCCCACAATTCGGCGATTATTCCAAAGCCAATGCAACAAGGCCTGATCCATAGTAATGCTCCAATATAAGATTTAACGATAACGTTATAATGTAACATTATATGGAGTTTTGGGCATGTGTTTTTTGAGCGCAGATCTATCTTCAAATAGCTAATCCAATAACGACTGGGCCATTGACATACCGGCTACGCCTTAACGATCTCTGCAAGTTTCGAGATCGCAAGGTCGAGTTTTTCACTCCACGGATTTCCAGCATTCAGGCGAATACAGTTTTTATAAATATCACCCGCAGTAAATATCACCCCTGGAACAATATTTATGCCCTGTTGTGCAGCTTCCTCGAAGATAGAAATACCATCGCAACCCTTTGGAAGCTGCACCCATAGGGAATAGCCTCCTGTAGGATTTGAGACTCGGACTTCTTGGCCAAAATGTTTGATTACACTCTGCCTTATCCTGTTAACCTGTACCGGTAGAGCTAAGCGCAGATTTGCCAAATGTCTCCGATATTCTCCACAGCGAATAAAATCAGCCATAGCCAGTTGAAGAGGGGTATTTACAGAAAGGCTGCGTGATAAAAGTGTGTCGTGCACTTGCTTTAAAAAGCGACCCGGCGCACACCAACCAAGCCTATAGCTGGCAATAAGCGATTTGGAAAATGAACTGCACCAAATGATATGTCCGGTTTTATCCCAGGCCTTGATTGGCAATTGGCGCTTAGTTGTAAAACCACACTCACCGAATACATCATCCTCTATGATAGGGCAGTCATATTTACTCGCCATGGCTGCAATCCGTTGTTTGTCTTCCACTGAAAGATTGTAGCCCAGCGGGTTTTGATTACACCCTGTAAGTAAGCACGCCTTTACCTGGCCACTAACCATAACGGCTTCTAATCTATCGAGATCGATACCTGCTTCAGTAGAGGGCAATTCTAATACTTGCCTATCTAAACTTGCTAATAGCTGCAGCTGCCCACTAAAACAAGGCGAGGCTATCGCTATATTATCTCCGGCGCTACTTACCGCTTCGACTGCAAGAGCAATTGCCTCCATGCAACCATTAGTGATCATAATATCTTCGGGCAATAGATTTAAGCCATCACTACTGAAGTGTTCACAGAGCGCATTTTTAAGGCAGGGCTGGCCACTAGCTGGGCCGTACATCAATTCCTCTTGGGTTGATCGTCTTATAATACGAATCAAGCTGCGCTGAAGGTTTTCTTTAGGTATCAATTCCGCTGCCAATTGCACTGTACCAAAAGGAATCCTCTCTCGATTACCAGCCGAATGCTGAACTTCAGCAAGCAACTCAGCTTTGTTGATTGGCCTTCCCACTGGTTCGATCGCAGGAAAATCTAGACTACCGGATCGATCGCTAGGTCGTCTTACATAGAACCCAGATTTAGGTTTTGCGATAAGGAAGCCCTGGGCTTCAAGTAATTCGTAACACTTTTTGACCGTTGTAATACTAACGCCGCGCTGCTGACTCTGCTGCCGAACAGAAAGCAATCGCTGGCCGTCGTTTAACCTATTACTCTCTATGTCACTAATCAGTTGAGCCGCAAGCTCTCGATAACGATAAGCCAATCTGTATCCTTTTATTATCTCATTTTTGTATCTGTTATCTTTTCAGGCCGAGAATACAATAAATTGACAACATGGTACAAATTAGGAGATATCTATCGTGGCTCAATTAGAAGAAGATGCGGCGAATTTCGAAGGCCTTGCCAGAGATGTTGCTCAATGGAGCAGTCAATTCCAGGCTGAACTTAAAAATCGACCGGTCGCGGCTTCAACTGGCCGCGGTTTGCCTAAAAGGATGCTGGCGTTAAACGGAAACGGCGCCAGATCAGCTTTCGATGATTTCACCGCTCATATCGCGCCACAACTAAGCGCATCAGCGGGGCCTCGCTATCTCGGGTTTGTTACGGGCGGAGCAACCCCAGCATCGATAATGGCAGATTGGCTTGTAGCCGCGACAGATCAAAATGTCGCTGCACCGGGTGACTCCATAGCAACTGAAGTCGAGCTACAAGCTGCATCATGGCTACTCGAACTGTTCGAGCTACCCAGCTCCTTCGAGGGGATTCTAACTAGCGGGGCGACGGCCTCTAATGTATTAGGCGCTCTCTGCGCTAGACAACATGCCGGATCGCAACAAAATTTGGATATTGCCAAAGCTGGATTATCGGGATCTGAAATAGAAGTTTTCGCGGCCACACCTCATGCCAGCATGCAAAAAGCATTTAGTTTTTCAGGTCTAGGGCGTGATGCGATTACTTTTGTTCCGTGCCTACCCAACAGCGAAAAAATGGATACCAATGCACTAAAAAGCATGCTCAAACAAAGTAAAAGTAAAGGTAAGATTGTCGTAGCAAGCGCAGGTACAGTGACTGGAACAGATTTCGACGATTTAAGGGAGATCTCGAAACTATGTAAAATTCACAAGGCTTGGCTGCACGTTGACGGAGCATTTGGGTTATTTGCAAGATTGATGCCTAGCTGTAAGCATTGGACCGAAGGAATCGAACTAGCTGATTCGATCACGGCTGACGCACATAAGTGGCTGAATGTACCCTATGACTGCGGTATATTTTTTTGTAAACATCCTAAAATACTGCAGCAAACCTGTTCTGTTGCAGCACCATACCTAGACATTGATAATACCTTGCCCGCATTTATGGATCGAGGCATTGAGAACTCTAGGCGCTTTAGAGCACTACCTGTATGGATGTCGCTATTGGCTTACGGAAAAAATGGATACCAACAACTTGTAGAAAAAAACTGTGCCCAAGCCCTGGCCTTAGCAAAATGGATCTCTGATTCGAATGACTATGAGCTTTTAGTAGAGTGCAAACTTAATGTTGTTGTTTTCCGCCCAGTAGGATCAAGAGATAAAGAAGTTAAAATCGCGCTCAAAAAAATTAATTCCACGGGAAAAGTATATATGACCCCGGGAATTTGGCAGGGAGAGGCAGCTATCAGAGCGGCGTTTAGTAATTGGCAAACATCAATGAAGGACGTAAAAATCGTGTGCAATGCCCTGAAATCTTTAACAGGCAAGGACTTAGTCTAATACAATTTCCGCGCAGTTTTTTGATACTTTAGAGAGCTTTCATTTAATGCACCATGTAACAAGCGGTGCGCTTAAGAAGTAACACCCACATTGAAAACTGCACCACAGCTTAGCGCTGCGGTGCAGTTTAAAAGTGATACTTGAAAAACTCAGCAATTTTTAACTCACAAACTCGGCTTAGTATAAGCCGCTGGCTTATCGCCTTTTTGCTGATAGCGTTCGTGCAGTAGATCTTGGCGGGCGCGGGTGCTTACTGGCTTGCCATCGATCCACATATTCAATACGCGGCTGCTTAGCTCTAGCGGATCGCCGGACCATAGCACAATATCGCGACTGCCTACTTTTAAGTAACCATCACCAAGTTTAAAAGTTTTGGCGGGCACGCTGCTTAGTGCACGGATCGCTACATCATGAGGTAAGCCGTGAGCTACGGCGTTGCCGGCATGGTAGCGCAGTTGCTGTAGATTATGACTATCTGATTCGGTTAGGATAATTTCTACCCCAGCCTTATGCAGCTTTGCTGCATTGTCTAGGCGCTGATGCAGTGAATCAAAACCTTCTGGTAGATTACGCAACGGTGATACCAAGACGGTTACTTTATGCTGCTTTAATTGCTCGGCCACATCGATGGCGCCAGCAGCGCCGGCAATCACCAAAGCAAAACCAAACTCTTCTTTTAGTTTAAGCAACTGAAGGATATCCGCCGGACGATCAGTTTTAACCATTAGCGGGAAGTCACCAGCCAATAAACGCTTAACCACTTTGATATCGTCTTTTACTGGCTTTGCTTTGGCGCTTTTAGAAACAGGCTTTTTGGCAGTTTCTAATTTCTTGCGCAGATCTTGCAAGTCTTTCGCGCGCGAGCCTTTGCCCTTACCACCTAAGGTAAAATACAAGGCAGTATCCGCTTTAAGGCGGCTTTCGGGGCTTGCACTTAGATCCACACTAAAGGCTCGGCTTTCAAATGCACCTTTAGAGCTACCCGCCACTACGGCATGACTAATACCGCCTTTACGAGTGTAAGGGATTAGCAATGATTGATAATTAAACGCCAAGCTTGGATCAAAAAAGAAACCGCCTTTTTCCTCGTAAAAATCCGAGGTCTTTTGAACAGCACTAACTTCGGTTAAACCCAACTTATTGTTTACCGCAATAAAACCGGCACTTAGCACCTTGCCTTTACCGTCAATAACGGTATCGGCGCTGAGTGATTGATCGGATAGCTCACGAATAACACCATCTTCAATCAATACATTCATATCGGTTTTAGGCGCCAAGCCTTCACCGTAAAACTTCACACCATTAATCGCCACAGTTTCTGCCAACACACTGGCACTTGCCAGCAGGCCAAATGCCGTACAGGCTAAGCGTGTTTTGTTTAATGCTCTCATTACTTATCTCCTGCTGGCTGGCCTAATAGAAAATCGCTTTGCGCTTGGAAAGCAGGATCTTCTCTGTCGTAAACCTTTGCGCCATCGATAAAGACCTGTTCAGCCTTAGCGTAAACGCTAAATGGGTTTTGGTTCCAAATAACCACATCGCCATTTTTGCCAATCTCTAAGCTTCCGGTTTTATCGGCAATACCTAAGGAGCGCGCAGCATTTAAGGTAATCCAACGAATAGCATCAGCCTCATCTAAATCGTAACCAGCTTCCTGGCTGCGATATAAAATTTTACCGGCCTCTTGGTTTAGACGCTGAATGGTACTGGCTGAGTCGGAATGCACAATGGCACAACCTAGCTTGCTGGCATCTTTACCTTTACCCGCATCCACCATGGCGACGTTTTCTTGCACCATGTCGAAGGCTTCCATTTTAAAGCCCCACCAATCTGGCCACATAGCGGCACAGTTTTGATTTTCTGCCAACAGATCAGCGATTTTGTAAGCTTCTACCGCGTGGTGGAAAGTACCTGCGTGATAATTAAATTCTTTGGCCACATCAATCATCATGGCCATTTCTTCGGCCTTATAACAGTGGTTGTGAATTAAGATCTCACCATTGAGCACACCCATCAAAGTGTCTTTTTGTAAATCACGCTCTGGGGCATTCTTTATATGGCCAGCATTGTAGTCATCCCAAGCTAGCTTATATTCCCAAGCGCTAGCCCAAGCGGCACGATAGCCCGCAACATTACCCATGCGGGTATATGGGCTTACACCTTTCTTACCGTAAACACGCTTGGGGTTTTCACCACAGGCCATCTTCAAACCATAGGGTGCATCCGGAAATTTCATCCCTTGCATGGTAGTGGCTGGCACATTGCGCAAAGTAACCCCACGGCCACCGATCAAATTGGCGGAACCCGGCAATAGCTGCAAGGTGGTGATACCACCCGCACGAGCGCGATTAAAACCTGGGTCTTGAGGCCACACGCCATGCTCGGCCCACACTTCGGCGGTAACCGGCGAGGTTACCTCATTACCATCTTGGTGAGATTCAACCGAAGGGCTTGGATAAACCCCTAGGTGCGAATGCACATCGATAATACCCGGCGTTACCCATTTGCCACTGGCATCTAACTCTTCGGCACCAGCTGGCAGCACCAAGCCCTTACCTACAGCGTCAACCTTGCCACCGATCATCAACACATCGGCTTGCTCTAGCTTTTCGCCATTGCCCAGCAATACCGTTGCATTGCGAATCATCACATCACTGCTTGGCATGGCTTCATAGGTAGAAGGGAATGGGTTTTTATTGATGCTGACCGCCTTACTTGGCCTATCTCCATTACAAGCCATAAGGCTCACAATAGAAACCGCCAAACAGGCACGCCGGAAATACTTAGGCATAAATTTATCCTGCTAGAGTTTGAGTTGTTATAGTTTTACAACGAAAGACACAGCCATACACTCAGCCAATTTTCACGACTTTACCGACATATAAGCTCATTTCAGCTTGTTTAGACTATCACTGATGTAGGGAAAAGGCGGGGTAGAAGCACCGGAACAATAAAGAGCGAGCGCCGAATGAAGCAAAATGACTCGCGTCCTTTTGCGAGGCATTTTGGTGACTGAGGGAAGCCCGGAGGGTCGCCGCTCGTTCCGGAGCTTCTACCCCGCCTTTTCTCGGCCAGCGATCCACATATTTATAATCTCAACGGTTGTTAGCAGAAGGTGGGGGCTAGCTCCTGGAACAATAAAGAAAGAGCGCCGATCGTTCCAAGAGCTAGCCCCCACCTTCTGCCGCCTCACGATTCACTATCTCTATATCAAGAAGCAAGCACTGCGCATCAACACACAACATGCTACAGTGCAGAAAAAACCAATAATAAAAACACTACTATGACACAACTATTCAAGACCCCAACCGCCACCGCCGTCATCATCGCCAACATGGTTGGCACCGGCGTATTCACCAGCCTAGGATTCCAACTTGTCGATATTCAATCGCCCTTCGCCATCCTACTGTTATGGCTAATCGGCGGCATCATCGCCTTCTGTGGCGCCCTATGCTACTCAGAACTCGCAGCCAGCCTGCCAAGATCTGGCGGAGAGTATCACTTTCTTAGCCGAATTTTTCACCCCTCTGCTGGCTTTGTATCCGGCTGGATATCAGCCACCGTAGGCTTCGCGGCCCCCTCGGCACTGGTTGCCCTCACCTTCGGTAATTATCTAGCCGCCATATGGCCAACATTAAATCCGCAGACATGCGCACTGGCCTTGCTCGCCGTTATTACTATCGTGCACAGTATAAAACGCAGCAGCTCTGGGCAATTCCAAACCCTATTTACCTTAATCAAAGTCGCACTTATTTTAGGCTTCTGCATCAGCGCATTGGCCCTAGCACCGAGCTTACAAAACATCAGCTTTGCGCCCCAACTAAGCGACAGCCAACTGATGGGCACCGCAGCTTTTGCGGTATCACTTATCTATGTGAACTACGCTTACACCGGCTGGAATGCCGTCACCTACCTAAGTAGCGAAATAGAAAACCCGCAACGAAACATTCCCATCTCACTTCTGATGGGCACTATCGTAGTGGTCATTTTATATTTGTTATTAAACGGCAGCTTCTTACTGCTCGCCCCTATGGAAGATTTACAAGGCAAGGTTGAAATCGGCTATATCGCAGCCAAGGCCGCTTATGGTGAAAGCGGCGCCATGATCATGGCCTGCATACTGGCTATTTTATTAATCTCTACAGTAAGCGCCATGCTAATGGCGGGGCCTAGAGTTTTGCAGGTTATTGGCCAAGATTACCCGCTATTTAGAAAGCTAGGGCAAACCAATAAGCAAGGTATCCCCAGCATCGCAATTATCGTTCAGGCGATAGTAACGGCGCTGTTTATAGTGAGCGCCAGTTTTGAGAGTATTTTAATTTTCGCGGGCTTTACCCTAAGCCTAAACAGTGTGCTTACCGTAATCGGCTTGCTTGTTGTTCGTCGCCGCGAACCTGAGCTAGCGCGGCCATTTAAAATGCCGTTTTTTCCGATACCGGCTGTTGTGTATTTAAGCTTGATGTTATGGAGCTTGAGTTATATAGCAATTTATAAAACCCAGCAGGTTTATATGAGTGCCGTTTTGATAGTTATTGGCTTTGGATTTTATTGGTTGACCAAGAGGATTCAAGGCGGTCGAGAAGAAAGTTAAGTGGCGAACGATCGGTAAAAGGGCGGCTAGGTTTCTGGAACGAGCGGCGGCCCTCCAGGCTTCCCTCCATCACAAAAAAGCCTCGCAAAAACACGCGAGTCTTTTTTGTTCCTTCGGCGCTCGCTCTTTATTGTTCCAGAAACCTAGCCGCCCTTTTACCTAACATTGCAGACTGTTTAAGCAAAGCGAATAGTCTCTACTAAAATTCAATTTTCGAGAAGTTACTGATCCAGCAGTCGCAGCTCTTCTTCCTAAAACCTTCCAGCCTGTGAAGGCATCTGCCATACCGCATGATGCAGCTCGAATCGCTGAAAGATTTCTTTAGCTTCTTCAACACTCCACTTTGTCCAATTTGGGCTCAAATGGCTGCCGTACCAGACCTTTGAAAACTCCCAAATTTTATTGAGGGGCTGCACATCGCCTTTATTCGTATCATGTCTTTTACACCAGCTATCAACTTCAGCTTCTGAATCGAAAATAAGCATTTTACTGCAGGTATAGGTGACATTATCCCAAGCATTTACCATGGGGATCGGAAAGTGAATAAACAAATTCTCGTTTTTAATCTGGCCATCTATTATCTCAACACGGATTTGTTTGGCCTCTCCCCCCAAGGTAGAGGTAATCGTTAAATCACAACCCAACAAAGCCGCAGCACCTAAAGAACACCATGCACAATTCCCCCACCAACTGCCATTATTTGATTCGATCCAAAAACCTGTTGGGGCAGTCGAAAAAGGATGCATCACCCAAACTTCTGATGACTTAGGGTGCAAAACAACCCCATGATAGTCCTCTAAAGCCTTCAGGGCCGCTATGGTATCTGAGCTTGAAACAGAAAAGTGCTGAGCAATACTATCGATTTTGGGAGCATAGCCATGCTCAACAATATGACTCATCACGAAGTAGTGCAGCGTCGAATTATTTAGCTCTACAGGGTTCGATTTCATCGTATCAATTATCAGATTCTTCTGGCTTAAGATGCTTCTGCAAGGTTTCACGAACAAAGTCAGGCAACGGCGCCGGCTTATTGCTTTCTCGGCTGACATAAACAACCACTGAGATCGCCTCTGAGCACAACTGGTCATTCTGCCATACCTGATGACCGATAGAGACTGAGCTGTTGCCAATCTTATGGACATAGTTTCTTACAGAAACCTCAGTGCCATGAAAAATCTCACGCAGAAAGTTTTGTTCGGTACGGGCCATAAAATAGTTAAAATCGAAGCCAGGCAATATGTGCACAATAAAGGCCTGGCAACCCTCTTCAAACCACACAGAAAGAGCTGTAGCGCCAATATGGCCACCGGAGTTGGTTTCGGAAGAGCGAGGAAGGATGGGGATTTGGTGCATTGTGAACTCTGTATTTTTTCAAGCTAGCTAATCATTGTGACCAACCATCATAACAGAACCACCAAGCAAACCACTAAGCGCCTCATGAACGAGGTAAAAAGTGGGGGCTAAGCTGTGGAACAATAAAGAGCGAGTGCCGAAGGAGTAAAAAAGACTCGCGTCTTTTTGCGAGGCTTTTTTGTGATGGAGGGAAGCCCGGAGGGCCACCGCTCGTTCCACAGCCTAGCCCCCACTTTTCGCCGATCTATAGGCACCAACAATCAAATTTAACCACCCACTGCCTGCCCAGGCTCCCCACGCGGCGGCTCAGAAAACGGCGCAGCGGCCCGACGACGTGCGATACGGAAGTTCAAATGCTCGCCCAACATCATCGATTCAAAGGCCGTAAACAAACGCTGCATTTGTGGCTGCTTATAAGGGAAGATATCCACCGGATCCATCGCATGCACATTCATCGACGCCCCCACCTCAAATACCAACAAATCACCATTCGGAGATTCACCGCAGTCAATTCCCAAATAATCTAAACCTGAAACCTCATAAATTTTACGCAAGGCTGCACGATGTTTTTCCGCAAAACCCTGACTAAAGCTCGCCATGGTATCGGCTTCTTCTTTACGCTTAACTTCACTTTCCATCATCCCAGCATTTAAATAATGCACCATCCAATGATCGGAAATCGCCATATGGGCCAAATGAGGCTCGCCATTAATAAGCATAATACGGTACTTACGGAACTGCCCATCTGTACTGCGATAATCTACAAAGCGGGCCAGATAAAATAATTCACCCGCCGTAGACTGTAAGTACTCTAACAAAGCAGCTGCATCTTCTACACAAGCTAAATCGTTACCCGCATGGGAATCTAAAGGCCTAACAATCAGCGGAAACTCGGCATCCGATAAAACTTGCTTTAGCTCACCCGGATGGATACATAGATAAGCCAATTGATCTCGACTCACAATGGCATTAATCGGCACATCAAGGCCACACATATCTTGAAGACGATAGGAAATTTGATCGCGCCCCATGCATAACAAAGCATCTGGCTTATTTAGAATTGGGCGTGGCCAGTCAGCAATCATAGGATTGATAAGATCTAGGCTTTCCCGATTGCGCTCTAACTCGCTTAAAGCGACAAAAGCCACATCATGCTCAGGTAAATACAGTGGTCGCGGTAAATCTGGGCTGATATATAAAAAATCCAATTGAAAACCAGCACCTTCGGCCAAAAACTCCAGCGGCGTATTCGTCATCAGATTACCGGGGGCCATCAAGGCCAATACCTTCAATGGGCTTTGGGGCACCTTAGGAATTAACTGAAAGTGCTGTTGAATGCTCAGCGCCTCTTGCTGTAATGCCACGCCCGTTGCCTCGTCGCCACGCAGTTGCAGTAACACCGAAAGATCCATCAGAGCGATAGCATCGCCCTCACCCGCTCGCTGCAGCAACTGCTGAGCCTCCAAGGCTAAGTCTTCGCCAGCAAAAACACGGCTCATTAACTGGGCCAAGCCCATAATGGCATTGGCATTGGAATCGGATTCACTAGCACTATTTGAGGCACTGGTTTCAGCACTCTGCAACTGGGCATTACTCATGATCGTGGAAGCCTGCATCTATAAAAACGGACAAACCTGTGCACCTAGCGGCACAGATCACTTACATCGCTACTCGTTTGATAACTCTTGCTCAAAGAACAGTGCAAAGCCTATGCCAGCAAAAAATTGGCATATAAAACAATGAACTAGCTATAAAAGAACAGAAAGAGGAAATGACAGAGGGGCAATAGCGGCAGCGATTGTTTGGCACACTGGCCACCACCACGAGCAGGCGGCAAGGATTCGCCGCCGTAAAAGGAGCTTACTTCCAGCTTTTAGGTAGCGCGATAGACTTCCAATCGTCGTTGGCACTAAAGCTTAAGCTCTGGGCCTTACCAGCACCAATTCTGGCGCCTTTTAGGTTACGAGCTTCTAGATTGACCGTGTTAATCTGCTTACTCCAAAGCGCACGCAGAGCATCTTGCTTAAACCACAGCTCTTCAGGCATTACCGCCGGTAAATCCATTTCCTGGTATACCCAGATAAAGCGGCCATCTATTTCAAAACCCAAAGTCTCTAAGTTGATCGCCTCACCATCAGCACCGCGTACCTCAAAGCTATTACTCAGGTAGTCAGCAAAGCGCTGCTGGGTGGCTTTGTTATTATGAATATCGGCGCCCTTGCCGAATAAATGCTTAATGGCATGCTCAGCATCGTGTAAATAAAACCGATGGGCCACCTCTAGCTTGCCACTGCGCTGATTAAACAGCACATCTGTAATGCCTGCCTTTTGCTGGTGTGCGCTGGCCGTAGCTGCCAGTCCAAGCATTAGCAAAGCAAGCCAAGCTCGAAGTAAAGTACTCATTTAAATTCCTCCACCAAAAACAAAGCCCCGGTATAAACACCATTTAAGGGCATCTATACAGGGGCCTTGGATTTTAAGAAAAGTTCAAGAATTATTCAGCGTCTTTTTTCTCGCCGTCTTTCTTGTCCTTGTCTTCATCGGTCTTTAGCTCAGTCTTAATATCTTGCATGATATCGCGATTAACCTTGCCAGAGCGCTTCTTAGTTTTGAAAGCCTCAACACGTGAAGGGATAATACGACGCGGGTAATGGTTGTTTTCATTATCCACATCCGCAGTTTCCCAGTGCGGGTCAACCACAACGCGCTCTAGCTCTTTTTCTTTATCAGTAACAATTAGCTTCTTCACGGCTTTCGGGGTACGACGCCAGATTTCTGCAGGAATGTACTGATCTTCAGTAGTGCCATCGGTAAAGTGCAATTGCAGCAAGATAGGCATGACCAAACCACCCTTGTTCGAGAAGTCTAGAACATAGTAGTTCTTATCTTCTTTAACAGCGCGCTCTAGGGTTTCACGCTCCCAATCTTTTAAGCCATCAATAAACTTATTGTATTTATTGCGCTCTTTGTTGGTCACAGTGAAGCGGTCGTTATCGTCGTAGAAATCGCTAACATCGCTGTTGATATCTACCCACAATTTGCGGCCTTCAGCCTTGTTGCGCATATTGAAGAAAGATTCTGGCTTATCCTGCTCTTCTTTACGCTGACGGGCAAAATCGATATCTGGGTCACGGGTATCCAAGCGTAGCTTGTAAACACGATCCAAAGAAATATCTACATGATCGGTCGAGTAAAACCAACCACGCCAAAACCAATCTAGATCCACACCAGAAGCTTCTTCCATGGTACGGAAGAAATCAGCAGGGGTAGGACGCTTAAACATCCAACGCTGTGAATACTCTTTAAAGGCGAAGTCGAACAACTCACGACCAAGAATCACTTCACGCAAAATATTCAGCGCGGCAGCAGGCTTGGTATAAGCATTCGGGCCAAGGCGCAATACCGAATCGGATTGCGTCATGATAGGCACTTGGGTTGAAGACTTCATGTAATCTACGATATCGCGTGGCTCTACACCCCAAGGAATCGTTGGATCCCACTCACGACCGGCAACACCATCAAGGAAGCTGTTTAAGCCTTCGTCCATCCAAGTCCACTGACGCTCGTCACTGTTTACGATCATTGGGAAATAGATGTGACCAATCTCGTGAATCACCACGCCAATCAAGAAGCGCTTTTCCGCCTGAGAATAAGTACGGCTACCGTCATCTTGCAGCTCGGTACGCGGGCCATTAAAGGTGATCATTGGGTATTCCATACCACCTACAGGACCGTTAACGGATTGTGCTACCGGATACGGATAATCAAAGGAGAAGCGTGAGTACACTTCCATGGTGTGAACTACAGATTCGGTCGAGTACTTCTTCCACAGATCGCCACCTTCTTTCGGGTAGAAAGACATGGCCATTACATGGTCTTGTACCTTACCACCCTGCTTATAGCCTTTAGCATCCCACATAAACTTACGGGAAGAGGCCCAAGCGAAGTCACGTACATTATCGGCTTTAAACTTCCAGGTTTTGGTTTTGCTGGTGCCTTCTTTTTCGTTTTCCAAAGCTTCTTCTTCGGTCACGATAAATACAGGGCGCTTAGCGGTTTCTGCTTTTTTCAAGCGAGAGCGCTGCTTAGCGGTCAACACCTGGCTAGCGTTTTGTAGGGTACCGGTAGAAGATACGATATGATCCGCAGGAACCGTCATTTCTACTTCATAGTCACCAAATTCCAAGGTGAATTCGCCGCGACCTAAGAACTCTTTGTTAGTCCAAGCTTCGTAATCAGTGTAAGCCACCATACGAGGGAACCACTGAGCTAGCAGGTAAATATCGTTACCGCCTTCGCGTGCATCATCTGGGAAGTGCTCATAACCAGCACGAGCCCAAACCGCGTTCTCTTCAACGATATTGAAAGCAAAATCCAAATCGAACTGAGTGCTCTGACCTGGCTTTAATGGCTTAGCCAGATCGATGCGCATATTGGTGCCTACGATGGTGTAGTCCAAATTGCGACCGGAAGATTTTACGTTGCTAATGATATAACCCAGTTCATTGTCTTCCATAAACTGGTGACGACGCAGCTCGGCCAAGCTTAGCTTGGCAGGTGCACCACTGCTGGCGGCCTTAGTTGAAGGACCGCGACGGCCGATACCGGCAAATGCGGTAGTCATCTCAGCCATAGAGTCGGTTTTAAACTTGTTCTGATCCAATTGAACCCATAGATACTTCAGGGTGTAAGGCGAATTGTTCTTGTAATAAACCTTCTGGCTAGCTTCAATGCGACGTTTGTCTTCTAGAAGCTTAACCTTGATCTTATAGTCCACCTCTTGCTGCCAGTACTGCTGGCCCGGCTCGCCAGCCGCGTTGCGGTAGATATTTGGCGTAGGTAGCACTTCGTCTAACTGACGGAATTTGTCTTCAAAATCGCCCTTAGTCTGGGAGATAGCCGCTGTTGATAGCTGACTACCAAAACCAGCCAATAATAGGCAGGAAAGCAAAGTTGCTTTTTTCATGGATGATAGACTCAATTAGGTTAATAGGATCAGGCTGGGTAAGCCCTGTTAAGTGATGGCTTTGAGCTTATGACCCTAAACCACCAAAACCGGACATTCTAGGATTAATACATGACAGATGGAAGGGGCGCGCGGGAGCACTTCTCAATATTGAGGTAAGTTGCACAATCGATGAGACAAACTACTGAAAGGTTGTTTTTTGTACAGCTAACGCTGTAGTTGATAGATACGATGGCGACTGATCTGGCGCAGCTCTACACCGTCTGGAAACTCTATGCTTTCTTTATTGCCCAAGCAGAGATAGCCACGAGGTATCAGGGACTTATAAAAGCCTTGAAGAACCTTGCCCTTTAAATTCGGCCCAAAATAGATCATCACATTTCGACATAGCACCATATGGAATTGCTCGCCGGGTGCAAAGCCACGCAAACCATGCTGGGCAAAATGGATATGATCCAATAATTCTTGGCGAAGTTTAGACAAGCCATAGCTCAAACTGAAATACTCTAGAAGGCTGGCCTGTCCACCAGCATTACGATAGCGCTCAGCCTCTTGCCTAGCAAAAGGCCCAGACAGCACGCCGCTACGAGCCTGCCGCAAGCAGGCAAAGTCTAAATCTGTCGCCAGGATTTCTGTGCGCTTAAGCAAGCCCGCCTCATGCAACATAATGGCGAGGGAAAAGGCTTCCTCCCCTGTAGAGCAACCAGCAACCCATATTTTAAGACGGGGGAATTCTGATAGATAGCCGAAGCACTGCTGTTTTAAATCAAGATAAAATTCAGGGTCGCGGAATAAATCAGTGACATTGACGGTGAGTGCATCTCTTAATAAACGGGCCCTTTTTTTTGGCTCAAACTGCAGCCAACGCAGCAGGGCGAGACTATCGCCATCACATAGATCGCGAGCTACTCTTGTTATTTGGCGCTCCAGGGAGGCCATCGAGTAACCTTCGTAGCTCCAGCCGAGTTCACTTTGAATAAAGGCTAAAATCTCTCGCTGTTCTTCTCTCCACTCCTCTTGACCAAGTTGAACATTGTCCATGATTACTCGATTGCTTAATGTCATTTATTAAAAGTAGCCCAACTTCACTTACTAAACTGGTTGCTCTTCAACCGGTAGCCACATTTGCATTAGCACTAGCAAGCGGTCAACATCAATGGGCTTAGGCAAATAATCGTTCGCACCCGCTTCTAGACATTTTTCTTTGTCGCCTTTCATAGCATTTGCGGTTAGCGCTAGGATAGGAATACTCTGCAGGTTTTCAATCTCACGGATACGGCGCATGGCTTCGTAGCCGTCCATTTGCGGCATCATAATATCCATTAACACAAGCTCGATGCCCTCTTCTTCCTGCAAGAGCTTGATCGCCTCTGCACCACCTGGAGCTAGGTGCACTACCATATTTCTCTTTCGCAGTACCTTCGCTAGCGCGAAGGTGTTACGCATATCGTCGTCCACCAAAAGAATGGTGCGGCCATCCAAATCGATATCTTCATCACTTTTTAGAATCGCGGGTTTAGCATTGGCTACCAATTGTTGATCGCTCAACTCTTTAGTGTTTAATGCTTCTTCGCTTTCAATATCAACTGGTGTACTTTGCTGCTCTTTTTCAATTTCATTACTACGACATACTAAACTGGCAAAGGTATGGATTTCTTCTAACATACGCTCTGCTGAATCATCCGATTTAATAACAATTTGCTGGGTAAAGCGTCCAAGCTTATCTTGTTCCTCTAAGCTTAAGTCTCTACCCGTATAGATAATCACAGGGGGCAAATCAGCTTTATCGTCGTCATCAAGCTGCTGCAATAAATCGAAGCCGTTTGTGTCAGGCAGCCCAAGGTCAAGTATGACGCCGTCGTAGGTTTTTTCACGCAATAACTCAACAGCCTCTTGGCCTGATCTCGCTTGACTGAGCGCAACACCTTCCATACGCAATAACCGCGTTAGAGCGAGGAAGGTGGCATGATCATCCTCTACTACCAACATTTTCAATTGAGTGACATCTGGATTCACCAACTGGCTAATTACCGTCTTGATTTCGCTTGGTGAAGATGGTTTTAATGACTTACCCACTGCCCCCATAATCTGCATATCCGATAAGCCATCTAAAGCCGTAAATACATGCACCGGTAAATCTTGGGTCGCAGCTGTGGATTTAAGCGCAGCCAAAACGTCGCTACCATCTAAACCGGGAAGCATATAATCTAAAATCACCCCTTGTATGGGGTATTGCTCGGCCATCGCTATACCGGATTCGCCATCGGCCGCGACAATCGCCTGACAATTTTGTTGATGGCAAGCTTGCAATAGGATGTCAGAGAATTTTTCATCATCTTCTACGATCAGTAGCAAGGGCTTGCCTGGCTGTAGATTTTGGCGATCATCTTTATGGATACCAGCTGCATTCTGTGGAACCTTGGCAACTTCCTGCTGCAACATGACTACCGAAGTTGGTGCTGATTTCTGCGGCCCATTAGATGCAGCCAATGCAGATAGAGGAATCTCTAAGCTAAAACAGCTGCCTTGACCTACCACACTATTTACAGATATGTCTCCGCCCAACACCTCGGCTAGTTTGCGCGCAATAGACAATCCCAAACCGGTACCGCCATACACTCGACTGATAGAGCCATCAACTTGCTGAAAAGCTTGGAAAATAGTTTGCAGTTTATCTTCAGGGATGCCGATACCGGTATCTTCGACAGAGAAGCTTAGATTATTATCACCTGCAATACCCGGTGAAACGTGAATACGTAATTTAATTAAACCCTGCTCAGTAAATTTAATAGCATTACCAATTAAATTAATAAGCACTTGGTTCAATTTTGCGCCGTCGGTATGAATTTGGGCAGGCACATCGCTATCGGCTTCGATAACAAACTCTGAACCTTTTTCTTTTGCCATATGGTCAAATCGAGTTTTCACCGACAAAAGCAAATCTGAGACACTAACAGCTTCAACGTTAAGCTGCATCTTGCCTGATTCCACCTTAGAAATATCCAAGATGTCGTTAATTAGGCCAAGCAAGTGTTTTCCACTATCGTGAATAACTGCCGCTGATTCGACTTCATCCTCACCTAAATTACCATCTTCATTGTCCATCAAAGATCGCGCTAGAATCAGTAAGCTATTTAGGGGGGTACGCAACTCATGAGACATATTCGCTAAAAATTCAGATTTGTAGCGACTGGCGGCCTCAAGTTCTCTAGCTTGGCGATCGGTTTCTTCCTTAGCAGTGCGAAGATTTTCACTTTGTACTCTTAGCTCAATACCTTTTTTTCGAAGCTCTTCATTGGCTACTCTCAACTCTTCTTGCTGCACCTGCAGTTCTTCGGTTTGCGCCTGACTTTCCTCCAACATGTTTTGGACTTGCACGCGCTGCTCGGCGGCAATCAAAGCAAGACAAATACTCTCTGAAGAGTAATCAATAAGCTCTGCGGTGCGCTCATGGGGACTACCCAACCAAGCTAGCTCAATCAAAGCAACAACTTGGCCATGATAAAGCAAAGGCACAATCATTAAGGAGTTAGCGACGGTTTGCTGGGTTCCGGTGCGAACAACCATTTTTATTTCAGAATCACCGTTTGAATTAACCACTATAGTTTTTCTATCTTGAATCGACTGACCGATAAGCCCTTGTTCAGTCGACACCAAGGCTTCAAGCTCGGGCGCCTCGCCCATTCCATAGTGACCAATTAATTCTAGGTGATCTCCAACATAGAAGTAGATTGTTGATGCTTGCGCTTCTAGCTGCTCTGATAAAACTCTTATGACATTTCTAGAAAGCACCTGGGTAGATTGATCCGCACCCAAGACCTCTGAAAGCCGAGCCATACTGTTTTTGTACCAAAGATCTGATTCTACCGAGCTAATGGTTTCTTTCAGGTTATCTACCATAGCATTCAGAGCTTTGCCCAACTGGCTAAACTCATACCACTTTGAATCCGGCACTTTTTGATCTAAATTACCTTTGGCAATTTGCTTTGCACTTCGCACCATTTCAGTTACAGGTTGTACGATGCGAAGGGCAAGAAAATATCCCGCCACTCCCACAATGACAATTGCGGTGGCTAGAAGGACAAGAATGTCTCGACTGTGAGCTTCAAGCTGACTAAATGCCTCCGCCTCATCCATTTTCACAACCATGCCAATACCGGCCGACTCAATTGGATGCCAAGCAGCAAGTACCGGAACTGGGCGATAATCTAGGGAAGCTTCAACGCCACTGTTGCCCGCTAGGGCTTCACGAATAGGCTTGGCCCATTTCCCGCTCATCTCAATACGTTTTTTGTAAGTCGCCCCTTTGACATGGCGCAGTGGAGCCATTAATAAGGCAGATCCTTCATATTGAGTCGCAAAAACAATTTCACCGGTCTCTCCAATGCCGGTGTAGTCTTGCGCGATATTGATCAATTCTCGGTTATCGAACTGCTCTACAATAATAGCCGTCAGCGATGCTCCATCCATGATGGGCATGGCAATATAAAAGGTGAACGTGCCCGGATAATTTACATCTTCAACAAAAGGAGACATCACCGGTTCAGAGGAGTTTAAGGCTCGATCAAAGAGTTTTTGTAAACCCTCGCCTTGATACCTGCCCTCGTAAATACTATAGCCTGCGTTGTTATTGTAGGCATCTTGATAAAGAACTGTTCCATTGGGATCTAGTAGGTAGAAGCTTCTGAAGCCTGCTACGGATTTTATATCCCGCACTATGTTGCGAATAACTTTGCTTTCTTTGGAGTCCTCCAGGGCCACTTCACGTCCGCTTTCGAATAGGCGCCTAAGATCTTTTACATTGTTACGTAAAGCGCTGGATCTAGAGACCAGTTTTATTCTTTGACGCTGCTGATGCTCATAGTCTTTCCAGCGTGTTAGCTTATGGTTCGCAATCGCTGATAGCGAATTACCAACCTCTTTATGAATAATATCGGAGTAAACAGCACTACTAATGTATACCAACGCCCCTAAAGGCAAGATGGCGATCAAGAAAAATGATAATATGAGGGTAACTTTCAACCTATTCATAAAACTAATAGCTCTTTACATAAGTCAGCAAAAAATTATTTATGCTCCAAAGCACAAGCTTTTTCTAGCTCATTTGAGCCGCATATATAAGTCTTAAATTCTTCATTACTGATAGCCGGGCTAAAGTAAAATCCCTGTACATAATCACAGCCAATTTCCCTAAGGAAGTCGTACTGTTCCTTGGACTCTACGCCAGTGGCAATTACCTTCATATCAAAGATGTGAGCAATTGCCATCACCGCTTTAACAATTTTTTCTTGAGCCTCATTACCAGGCACTTCCTTAATGACCGCGCGATCAATTTTTAGCTGGGAAGCTAAATTATTTTTCAAATAATTTAGCGCTGAGACATCAGCTCCGACGTTATCCACAGAAACGCCAATACCACATTGTTTGAGGTTACCAAGCTGCTGTTTAACGGAATCAAAGGGGCGCGCAAGAATTTTCTCTTTTACTTCGACTCCGAGAAAGTCATCCAGCTCATCTACGGAAACCGATTCCCCGACAGTAGCCAACACTGGGCTTAGAAAGTCATTAACATTTCCACTAAATCCATTTTCACTGATTTGTGCGGTAGCGACATTAACCATCACCCGAACTTTCTGCTGTGTTTCATTCCACCAACGCAGTGAATCAGAGAGTGCTTCGGTTATAACCCAATCACCAATACGGTCAATAACTCCACTGGACTCCGCCACCGGCACGAAAGTAGCCGGTTCTATCATGCCCAGTTCTGGGTGCTGCCAACGCAGCAAAGCTTCCGCAGCTACAACTTCTAAGGTTCCGACACAATGAATGGGCTGGTACAGCAAGAACATTTCCTGTTTCTCAATAGCTCGCTCTAAATAGGCCGACATTGACTTATACTGCTTTTCGCTTTCGCTTTGGCCGTCAACAACGAAACGAAAGCAGTTCTTACCCGCTTCCTTTGCCCGATACATGGCGCTATCCGCAGATTTAATTAGCTCTGCAGCATCAGCACCATTACCTGGGTACATCGACACTCCCAAGCTAATACTCAGTTCTAGTTTATGATTAAGCCAATGAATAGGCTTAGCACAGGCAGAGATTATCGCTTGCAGTTTGGGAATAATGCAGTCGCGATCTTGCACATCGGTCATTAGAATCACAAACTCATCGCCACCAAAGCGGGCGACAGTGTCTGTAGGACGCATCATGTTTCTTAATCGACTGGCAATTTCTTTTAAGACAAAGTCCCCAGCTTCATGCCCGTAAATGTCATTGACAGGTTTAAAGCCATCTAGATCTAAAAACAGCACCGACAACTTGCCACCATATCGATCTACACGAGCAACGCCTTGGTTTATATTGTCTAAAAGTTGACTGCGATTCGGTAAGCGAGTCAGCATATCGTGCTTAGCCAGATGGCGAATCTTCTCTTCGGCTTCTCTTCGAAACGCCACCTCTTGATGCAGACGGGAATTCATGCGCCACATCTCTACAAAGATAGCAACCTTCGCCAGTAGAATTTCAGCATCGATAGGCTTGTGGATATAATCCACCCCCCCAGATTTGTAACCATTTAGCTCATTTCTTTCATCCCGCGCCACTGCCGTTAGAAAAATAATGGGAATATGATGTGTACGATTTTCTTGCCTCAATAAAGTAGCTACTTCATATCCCGTCATCTGGGGCATCTGTACATCCAGCAGCGCCAAAGCAATATCAGGCTCTGTGAGCGCAAGCTGCAAAGCTTGATTTCCGTCACTGGCCTCTAAGACCTCAACATCATGACGCCTAAGCAGCTTGCGCATCGCGATTCGATTAGCGGCCACATCATCCGTAACGAGTATTTTTGGAATCGGTTCCATTAACGCCTCTCCACTCAATGTTCAGACAAGAATGATTCAAAGTCTTCTGCTGGCATAGGCTTGCCTATATGGAACCCTTGCATTAAATCGCAATTGACTTGCTTTAAAAAATCCCACTGCTCTTCAGTTTCAACACCTTCAGCAATTACTTTTAGATTTAAACCATGAGCCATAGCAACAATGGCGGTGACCAGAGTTGCATTCTCTTGATCGTCCGGCAAACCAAATATGAAGGATTTGTCGATTTTTACGGTATTTACTGGACAGCGTTTTAAATAACTCAGGGAGGAGTAACCCGTACCAAAATCATCAATCGACATATTAAAACCAAGATCACGTATATCGATTAGCTGCTTACCAATTTTATCGCTATCGCTCAGCAGCAGCCGCTCTGTGATTTCCAATTCCAGCTTGGCTTCAATGCCACCCATTTTTTTCTCGTTGTCTGCATGAATTCGCTTAACTTCAGCAAACAATCTAGGGTCGTGAAACTGATTCACTGAGACATTAACTGCGACGGTTAAATCACGGTGAAATTTTGATTGCCAATACTTAGAATAAAACTCAGCCTTTCTAAGCACCCACAAGCCAAGCGCATTTATCTGACCACTACCTTCAGCTATTTCAATAAAGTCTTCTGGATTCACCCAACCAAGCTCTTTGTTATGCCAACGCAGTAATGCCTCTGCAGCCACGGGCTTCCCACTAGCAACCTCTACGATTGGCTGAAACCATAGTTGCATTTGCTCTTCTTCCACGGCCTTGTGAAGCAATAGCTCCATATGCAGTTTTTCTTGGGTGCTACGATTAATATCGTCATTAAAGAAGTGGTAGTTACCTGGCCCCATCTCTTTGGCCCGGTACATCGCCGATTCGGCATTTTGAATGGCAGTTTGAGGGTCATCGTTAAAATTATTACCTAGACTAATGCCAATACAGGAAGACATTCTTACGGGTTGGGCGTCGATGGTTAAAGGCTCTTCAATCACCCCCAATATTTTGGTCGCCATTGCAGCTGCGGCCGTTGCATCATTGATGCCCTGTGGAATGATTAGAAACTCATCACTACCTATTCGCGCCACCGTATCACCAGCGCGAACCATTTCCTTAAGCCGACGACTAATCTCAACCAATACCCGATCACCCGCATCGTGACCTAAGGTTTCATTGATGCGTCGCAGGCCATCAATATCAATGAAAAACAGCGGGCAAAAATGCTCATCTCCCTCAGCAATAGAAAACGCTTGGCTAATCCGATCTAGAGCCAGAATTCGATTGGGTAGATCGGTCACCTCGTCAAAGTTGGCTTGTTTTAATAGGCGTCTCTCATAATCTTTTCGAACAGTTATATCTTCTTCGATGCACAAATAATTACTAATTTCACCGCCCGCATCATATAAGGGAGATATGGTGGTATATGACCAATAAAGATTGCCGTCCTGCTTGCGATTATGAAGTTCGCCACACCAAGACTGACCGGTCTCTATAGAAGTGAGAATCGATTGCTCCGCACTTTCTGGGTTGTAACCAGATTGGTGAAAACGCAGACTTTCCCCAAGCACTTGATCTGTCGAATAACCAGCAAGACGAGTAAAAGTTGGGTTAACAAATTCAATTTTGGCATTGGCATCGGTTATAATGACCGATGCGGGGCTCTGCTTGACCGCTTCTGAAAGCTTGCGAAGGTTTTGTTCGGCCTTGACCCTTTCGCCCACTTCAATTTTTAGCTGCTGATAGTTTTCTTTTAATTGTTTATTCAGGCTCTCCAGTTTTTGCTTTTGCTCATGCAGCTGTAGAAAAATATTGACTTTGGAAGTTAGAATGTCACGCTCAACTGGCTTTTCGATATAATCTACGGCACCAGAGATATAGCCCAACATTTCATGGCGCTCATCCTTATAGGCGGCAGTCACAAAGATAATGGGTACACAGCGACTACGCTCTTCATAGCGTAACAGCTCTGCTACCTCATAGCCGTTCATTTCCGGCATATTGATATCGAGAAGGATCAGAGCAACATTATCGTGCTTAAGCATCAACATCAGGGTTTCGTTTCCCGATGAGGCTTCGATAATATCCGCATCGACGGACTTTAATACTTGACGCATGGCTACGCGATTAGCCAGTACATCATCCGTCACCAGGATCACTGGACGTGGTAATGCTGCATTCACTTGACACCCTTCCCAAATCCTTTGCACGAGGCCTATGCAGCCACACTACTTGTGCCTATAGTTTTCAATAATTTTTAGAAATAGTTGTAAAGCTGTCATAGCAATTAACACGCTAATTTTTATGACGCCTTAAATTGAAGACTAGACCAGCAAACGCTGAATGCAATTTAGCGACAAAGTAATTATATTTAGCTGTCCTTAAGGGTTTTTTTGTTGACCAGGCTAGCAATTTTGCTTGAGAATATTAGGCTCACGCAAAGCCCTACCAATCTACGGCAGACAAATGGCGAAAAACTTATGAGCTACCCAGACTACTTAGTAAACAACATCTTGCTGCTGGGCTGCTAATGACCGCTATAGACCCCAGCTGGACGGTATCCAGCCGCCAAGCGCTGCTATTTATGCAACTTGCCGACAGTCTAGAAGTTTCACGCCAACGCTTGATCAGCGATTGCGACTTAGACCCACTGTGGCTGGAAAACCCTGATTTTCGTATGCCCGTTGCCGCTATTTATAAACTGGCCAAACGATTAGCGGAACTGAGTGGCAATGAAGATATAGGATTGTTGGTTGGGCGAGTGAGCTACCTCAATCTCGTTTCTTTGATTCTGTATTTGCCAAAAATTTGCGACAACCTTAGACAATGGCTCAATATGATGCCCAGTGTTATGGAGATGCAGGGCGATATCGGCGAATCAGTGGTAATTCGAGAAGGCGATAGCATTCGCACCCAATGGAACCCGCTGATCAATAATGAGCACAGCGGTCGCTATTTCGCCGATATGATTCTGGCGTCTTCAGTATCCTTGCTGCAATCTGTCTGTATCCAGCCGGTTAAAATACAAAAGGCCTATTTCGCCTACCCAGAACCCGTGGATCTTAGCCTGCACCATCAAATATTTGGTGAGCAACTGTTCTTTGAGCAGAGCTTTAGCGGCCTATTTTTCGATATTGCCGCTTTAGACTACCCCCTAGTCAAACCTCTAGATGAAGCCGCCTTAAGATTGCATGAAAATATCTTAGGCGCCGTAGATCGCGATAGTGGCGACGGCTTCTTACGCCAGATGCGCCGCTCTATCGTCAAGGCTCTACCAAGTGGCGCGATGAGTATCGATAGTATTGCTGAAGAGCTGAGCATCTCTAGGCGCACTCTGCAACGTCGCTTATCAGAGCGAAACACCCACTTTTTAAATGAGGTGCAGGATATTCGTTCGGCGATCGCTTCGCGCCTACTTAAAAACCAACAGATGGGCATTACCGAGATAGCCTTTCTATTGGGCTATGCTGACTCTTCTTCCTTTTCGACCGCATTTAAAAGCTGGCATGGCATCTCTCCTAAAGACTATGCTCAGCAGCATGGCGACGACAAACTCTAGGCCATCACCCTAAGCTATTTTCTAAGCTACCCTTTAGCCGCTTAAGGGCATCTATTCGCATTGGCACCGATGCCAAATCGGCTGGCACCAATTCCAATGCAAGGGTCCTGCAGCCCCTCTAAGATTGATTGTTCTACAGCTAGGACGGGCCGGTTTTACGGTGACTACAGCCTAGCAACGATAAGAAATAATGGAGAAGCCCATGTCCCTAGATTTTGATAGCGCCCGCCTACACAACCCCTTCCTCACCGAGGACCATGAGGCCTGGCGCAGTCAATTGCGTAAATTCCTTGATAGTGAAGTAGCCCCCTACTTCGATGATTGGGATGAGGCTGGCAAGATTCCCGATGAAATGTGGAAAAAGGCTGCCGATGTGGGCCTACTTCAGCTGGGCTACCCCGAGCAGTACGGAGGCATTAGTGAAGGAATCGATCTCTATCACGCTCAAATTGTAAACGAAGAGCTAGGCCGTATCGGCTCTGCGGGCGGCATCGCCAGTACCTTATTAGTCCACGGCATCGGCTTACCTCCAGTGGTGAATTTCTCTCAAGAGCACATCAAAGAAGAAGTGGTCCCTAAAGTACTAAGCGGCGAGAAGCGTATCTCACTAGGTATTACTGAGCCCAGCGGCGGCTCGGATGTTGCCAATATCAAAACCACCGCTCGTCGTGAAGGCGATTACTACATCGTTAACGGCAGCAAGACCTTTATATCGGGTGGTATGGGCGCTGATTGGATAAGCACTGCGGTACGCACCGGCGAAGAAGGCCCAATGGGCGTTTCTATGCTGCTAATTCCTACCCATTTAGAAGGCGTCAGCCGAACACCGCTAGACAAGAAACAAGGCTGGTGGTGTTCTGACACTGCAACCATTTATTACGATAACGTTAAAGTGCCTGCCGATCATTTGATTGGCGAAGAAGGACACGGCTTTCTTGTCATCATGAATAACTTTAACAGTGAACGCATGGCGATGATCGTCAATATGGAAGCCTGTGCCCGCTGTTGTTTGGACGAAGCCGTTAATTGGGCAAAAGATCGTAAAACTTTTGGCAAGCCTTTGTCTAAGCACCAGGTCATTCGTCACAAAATTTCTGAAATGAAACAACGCATCAATGCTACCCAGGCGTATATTCAAGTTGTCACCCGCGAGCTTTCTGGAGGTCGCGGCGATTTTGGCGATATTGCCCTGCTGAAAGTTCAGGCCAGTGAAACCATGGAGTTTTGCGCCAAAGAAGCCAGCCAGATTTTAGGTGGCGCTTCTTATCTGCGCGGCTGTAAAACTGAGCGAATTTATCGAGAAGTACGAGTCAATGCTATCGGCGGTGGCTCAGAAGAAATTATGCGCGATTTAGCGTCGCGTCAGTATCAGCTATAAGCGAATTTTGGAGAAGAATATGCAAACCGATGCAACGACCTTGGATGCCTTTCGCGCTGAAATTTCCCAATGGTTGATAAACAACATCCCCGAAGATCCCGGCTTCTTATTACCACAGTCCTTTATGGAAGTCGGTAGCGAAGAACAGCTAGAGTTTTTAATTGCATGGCAGAAAAAGGTCTACGAAGCTGGTTATCTTGGCATGGCTTGGCCTAAAGAATATGGCGGTGGCGGTATGCCGCAGGTTTATCAGAATATTGTCGATGAAGAATTGATGAACCACAAAGCCCCAATCATTTTCAATGTGATTGGCCTTGGCTGGGCCGGCCCACTGATTTTGGATATGGGCACAGAGGAAGAAAAGCAAAGATACATCAAAGGTATTTTAACCGCCGATGATATTTGGTGTCAGGGTTTCTCTGAGCCAGATCATGGCTCGGATCTTGGCAACGCCCAAACCCGTGCCGTACGTGACGGCGATGACTACATTATCAATGGCAGTAAAATTTGGACGACTTTCGGTAACTATGCCAAATATATGATTTTGCTAGCACGCACCAATCCAGATGCACCTAGCAAATACGCCGGCCTATCATTCTTTTTATCGCCTATGCATGCCGATGGCATCAGCACCAGTCCGATTCAAAAGATTACTGGCGAGTATGGCTTCTGCCAAACTTTCTTCGACGACGCGCGAATTCCTGCCAGCTGCTTAATGGGCGAAGAAAACCAAGGCTGGAAAGTAGCTATGCGCACCTTGGAATATGAGCGCAGCGTTCATGGTGGCCAAGCAAGTACCTATAAATTCTTGCCAATTGCCATGGAAGATTTGCTACACACCTGCAAAACCATCCAGCGTGATGGCAAGCCGCTATTAGACGATCCCGTTGTGCAGGATCAGCTAGTGCAATTTCTAATTGAAGAAAAGTCTCTTGCCTTAATGAAAGAGCGCGGAGAAATTCCTGAGCTTTGTACCGATTACCCATTTTCGCTGGCCCTTAGCGGCAAGCTAATCGCCACCGAGCTTTTCCGTCGTGCCAGACAATACGCCGTGAGCCTACAGGGCGCCAAAGGTGGTCTTTATGTTGGCGACAATATGGCAATCGAAGGCGGCCAATGGCAACGAGGTTATTTCAATAACTTCTCAGCCACCATTGGCGGCGGCACCAGCCAGGTACAGGCAAACATTATCGCTGAGCATGCTCTTGGCTTACCGAAGTAAGTAGCCATAACAGTGAGCATCTAACACAGGATACGAAAATGACTTTTATTAATATTGAAGCCAATACCGATATGCGCTTCAGCGAAGATCAGCAAATGATTCAAGAAGCCGCCCGTGGCTTTTGCCAAGATAAGTCCTATATCGAAGCGGTAAGAAAGTTGCTTGATAGCGAGACGGGTTTTCAAGCTGAGATATGGCAAGAAATGGTTGAACTTGGCTGGTTAGGAATGTGTATCGAAGAAACCCATGGCGGCTCTGCTTTAGGCTTAGACTGCCTGATTCCAATCGCCGAAAGCATGGGACGTCAGTTATTGGCGACACCTTTCTTCGCCAGTACCTTAGCTGCACAACAAATTCAGCGCGCTGGTAGCGAGGCACAAAAATCTCGCTATCTACCCATGATAGCCAATGGCACAGTTGCGACGCTTGCCCTGCTGGACAATGAAGATTGGGGCGCGGAGGTCAGTAAATGCAGTTTGAGTGCCGACGGTAAAATAAATGGCCGTAAAGTTTTGGTTGAAGCGGCCGCACAGGCCGAGATATTTATTGTTTTATGCCAACAGGGCGAGCAACAGCGCTTAGCGATTGTAGAGCGCTCGCAACTTGCTGACTCTGCGGTTGAAGCTCATACGCTGATCGATGAAACTAAACGTGCTGGTATTGTAAACTTAAACGATATCAGCATCAGCGAAGAGCAGCTTATGCCATCCTCAGCTGCGAATGCTTTAGATGATGTTAAGCTAATTGGCGCTTTACTAATCGCTGCGGAGTCCGTCGGTTCGGCAGCCGCTTGCTTAAACCTAACTGTTGAATACTTAAATACTCGCAAACAGTTTAACAAGCTGATTGGTTCTTATCAGGCCTTAAAGCACCCTACTGTTGATATGCTGAATATGATGGAAGCTGCGCGTTCACAGGTTTACCACGCAGCCACTTTATTAGCCGATAGCCAAGGCGATATCACTCGTGATGCTGAGATTGCTTGTCGCATGTCGAAAGCCAGCGCTAATGATGCCCTGCTGTTTGCCGGTGATCGCGCTGTGCAATTTCATGGTGGTATGGGCTTTACCTATGAGTGTGATGCCCAACTGTATATCCGCCGTGCTCAATGGAGCCAGCAACATTATGGCGATTCGGCTTATCACCGCAAACGCTTGACGCCACTGCTTCTTGCTTAAATTGCTACAAATAACGCAATAGTCACTTTAGGCCACAAATGATTGGCTAAAGAAGCCGACCATTGTTAGTCGAAAATAAAAACGGGCATTATTTATGCCCGTTTTTTGTTTAACTAATTTCAGCGAACAAAACGCTAACTAAGTATTAGTCGCCCACCCACCTGCAAATGGCACCGCCTGCCCAACAATATGAGTATTATCTTCGGAAGCCAAAAAGGCCATTAAGTTCGCGGTTTCTTGAGCAGGAGCACATCGCCCAGCTGGAACTTGTTTTAGCTCCTCTTTAAACTTTTCACTCTCGCGACGCTCCAGCGGATAATAAGCATCATTTTCGACATAGTTTTGCGCGATTGCATTGAACTGTACGCCAGCTCTCGCCAACTCGCTGCCCGCGGCTCGTACAAAGGCGTTTTGCGCTCCGCGCATGGCCGAGTAAGCACTTGCACCGTATATTGCTCGTAAAGGAGAGGCGCTGGTCATCCCAACAATTTTACCCTGCCCACGCGATTTCATTTGACCTGCAAAGGCACGTACCACGCGCATAAACGGATGCAGCAAACCATCACATAGGGAAAACCAATCATCGTCAGTGATGTTCTCGACCTTATTTGGACGAGGCTCAGTACCAAAGTTAGCAATCAAAATATCCGTTTGGCCCGCTTCGGCCATTAGCTTATCTACCGCCTCGTTACTATCCAGCGCTGTAGACCAAGCCAAGACGCTAGCCCCCAATGATCGAAAGTGTTCTACCGCTACAGGCCCCATGTAATTATCACTATCGGTAACGACCACTCTTTTATTTTCAAACTCGCCTTGCTTCATACTTATCTCGTCTTTTGTTACTGTTGTTATGGTGATTATCGAATTATTTTCACAGTGAGAGTGAAATCGCGAAATATGACTGACTATCCAAGCGCAAATCGCAAGACTTCATCGAGCAGCATAGTATCCGCTATATTAGTCAGCGTTTTGTTTTGCGCGGCATTAGTTGCAATTTTTGGCATTTGCCAAGTTTTACATATTAGCATGCCGAAGCTTGGCATTTACCCTAGAGAAACTGACAGTTTATTGGGCATTTTGTTAGCGCCCCTATTACATGGTTCTTGGTCGCATGTAATCAATAATATATCGGCACTGCTAGTGCTAGTTGCCGGCCTGTATTTAGGGTACCCCCGCAGCCGTTACTATGCGTTTGTTGTTATTTGGCTAGGTTCTGGAATTCTCACCTGGTTTTTCGCTCGCGATAGCTTTCACTTTGGCGCCAGTGGTTTAAGCCATGGATTGTTTTTCTATTTATTGATCATTGGCCTATTAAGACGAGACAAGCGCTCTACCGCACTGCTAATGATTGCCTTCTTTTTGTATGGTGGAATGCTAATGAGCATCTTTCCAGGCGAACCCGGAATATCTTATGAGCTCCATTTGTTTGGAGCGATGATGGGAGTGTTGATGGCTTTTCTTATGCGCCACCAAGACCCTCTTCCAGAACGTAAAACCTACTCATGGGAAGAGGAAGATGATAGCCAATTGGATGAAGATCCATATTGGCTAGAGGATTCAGAAACTCGGCAAACAACCGAAAGACAAAATGATTAAGCCCTAGTTTGTCACTTAGCTCAACTTATAAACCCAGCTCACTTAATAGCGCATCACTGTCATCGCTACCACTGCTGCTTACCGAAGTAATCTTGGCATTTTCAATCGCCCGTTGATGTCCCGCAATCACCGCATCAGGGTCATGAGCATCTTCAGCGATATAATCTTTAGTGGCGACGAATTCCGTATTATCCATGGAATATTCCAGGTAGAAGGTATTGTTGCCATTGGTGTAAAACGCGACGCGCTTGGTGACGGGTTCTTGTAAGCCAGCATCGATTGAAATTGTTAACTGACGACCGGATGTCAGCACCTTAGGCTGGCTTTGATCTACGCAGCTTTGAAGGCGCATATTCACTTTATTGATAAAGTCACCGACGATCTGGTTCATCAGTTCACCTACAATATCGGAAACCTCATCAGAAGTGTGCTGCAGAGCAAGGCTGGATTCATCCATACCCATACTGACCATATAATCTTGATAGATTTCCATGGCCGCCGCCGCACTGAAATTCAGCACTACCAAGCCGGTAAAGCCACCTTCAAATACTACAAAGCCAGAAATATCGGGCTTTAAGCTGGTCGTTTTGATGGATTGAATCATTTGCGCGTGGCGCACAGGCTTGTGGCAAGCCGCTGTTAATACAGTGGAAACAGAGCCGCACAGCTCTAAAAGTATATCTTCTGGGCCCACAACGATGTTGCTGGACTCTTGGCCATTCACCTGACTTAAACTGCTCATGCTGTTTCCTTTTCCCTATGCACTTCTTACTGAATACGCGTCTTGTTCATAGCAGTATCGGCGGTAATGCCTAAGAATTTATGCATACATAGTGTTAATTTTAACCATAAGCATAGTTGGGAAGGTCAGTTTTGCCAGTACTTACAAACCCAGCAGCCATTGTTTGACCGCATCGACAGCTAAATCCTCACCGCGCCCTTTAGGGCGTACCACAAAATAACGCTCCTCGCAGGGCAAGGATTCATCACAAGCAAGCACCAATTTCCCCTCCTGAATGTCGGCCGCCACAAAATAATCGGGCAAAATCGCCAAGCCCAAACCTTCGCTAGCCACCTGAGATATCAAACTGAAACTCTGCAGCCGCGATCCGGGCAAAGCGTCAATATCATGATCCGATAAGCCCGCAGATTTTAACCAGGCTCCACTGGATGAGGGCTTTGAGGTGTGATGCAGTAAGGGGAAACGTAAACTGTCTTCAAGCCGCTGAATTTTGCCAAATTGTTGCAGCAATGATGGCGAGCTAACGGCCACTAGGGTATCGGCCATTAGAAACTCAGCATCGAGATCAGGCCATTCCCCAAGGCCATAGAGAATCGCAATATCATAACTGTCAGACTCGTAATACAAAGCCTCCAAGTCGGTTTGCAGCTCAATATCAAGCTCAGGATGACGCTGTTTAAAAGCTGCCAGCCTAGGCACCAGCCAGCGACTAGCAATTGCAGGCTCAACACCCAAGCGTACCCGCCCAGAGACCTTCCCCTGCAAGCGCTGGGAAGCATTATGCAATCGACGCAACAGCTCTCTAACTTCTTCCCAGTAGGCTCGCCCGCGTTCCGTGAGGTAAAGACGCTGCTTTTCTCGGCGAAATAATTGCACCGAAAGCCCAGCCTCAAGCCCTGCTATCTGTCGGCTTACTGCGCTTTGAGTCATATTTAAGCGCTGACTGGCCCGGGTTACGCTGAGCAGTTCAGCGACGGCGTCAAAACATTGCAAAGCTTGTGTGCTGGGTAGGTATTTAGCCATAGACTTTATGAGTTTTAGGAATGAACTATGGAGAATAAATCGTTATTCAAAGTCTGCCAAGGGATCTATGCTTGAAACATTGAAATAAAAGGAGGCAAGCGATGACTCAGGCAATACAAACCGGTGGCGTACTGTTGGCCAAATTGATGGAAGCCTATGGTATCGATACAGCTTTTGGCATACCCGGTACTCACACCATCGAGCTATATCGCGGCCTGCCTCAAACCAATATCCGCCATGTAACTCCGCGACATGAACAAGGCGCCGGCTTTATGGCCGATGGCTATGCGAGAGTAAGCGGTCGCCCGGCAGCCTGCGTTACAGTTTCTGGGCCAGGCGCACTGAATATCGCTACCGCCATGGGACAAGCTTTACAAGACTCTGTCCCAATGCTGGTAATCTCAGCCGATAACAATCGCCACGAAAAAGGCTTGGGCGAAGGTCGCCTGCACGAGACCACAGATTTGCAACGCGCCATGGAACAAAGTAGCGTTTGGGCTCACACCGTTTCAAGAGTGGACGAGCTGCCTATGATCTTAGCTCGCGCCTTCAGCATTTTTCATAGCCAACGCCCAGGGCCTGTGCACCTTTCAATGCCGTTAGATGTGATCACCGCTGATGCCAGCCATGTTGAGGTGGAAACCTGGCCACTACCAAGCCGACCAGCAGCCAATGAAGCAAGCATTAAAGCGGCCGCCAATTTGCTAAACAACGCAGAAAAGCCTGTGCTGGCGCTGGGTGGCGGTGCCGCAGATGCCGCTGAGCTCGCCTTGGCTCTGGCTGAAAAACTGGATGCCCCCACCACCTTGACCCATAACGCTAAAGGTATTCTGCCCCCCGAGCATCCGCTATTGATAAATAGTAGCCCAAGCTACCAGGCCGTACGGGATCTCTATTTAGAGGCCGATGTGATCCTCGGTATTGGCACTGAATTTAGCGAAACGGATTATGATTTTTTCTTTGACGGGGGCTTTGCGCTTGGTGGAAAGCTGATCCGCATCGATATTGATGCCACACAGCTGTGCCGCAATGCTCGCCCCGATATTGCAATCCAAGCTGATAGCAATGCAGCCATTACCGCGCTATTGCCCGAGTTAGATTTTACCGCACGCGCAGGTGCACAACGCAGCAAAGCGGTTCGCGAAAAACTCGCTCCAAGTGTGGATCAAAATTATCAAACCTTTTTGGATGCTTTATACGAAGCGCTGCCCGAAGCTGCCATTTTGGGCGACTCTACACAGCCAGCCTACTTCGCAGCAGCACAACTGCAGGCACGTAGTACGCGCCGCTTTGCTTCAGCCGCGACAGGTTATGGCACGCTTGGCTACGCCCTACCCGCCGCCTTCGGTGCAAAGCTCGCAAAGCCAGAGTTGCCAGTGATTAGCTTAATCGGTGATGGCGGTTTGCAATTTACTATCAATGAGTTATCAACAGCCGTAGAGGCTCAGCTGCCTGTCGCGATTGTAGTGTGGAATAACCAGCGCTATGAAATGATCGCGCAAAATTTTGAAACAGCCGGCATGCAGCCCATCGCCTGTGATATTCACACGCCAGACTTTTTAGCGATTGCTACAGCTTATGGCTGTCGTGCCGCTCGAGCCGAAAATCCAACTCAACTTATTGAACTGCTGCGTGAACACCGTGAGCACAATATGCCCACGGTTATTGAAGTTCGCGAAGCCGATTTTTTAACTCAATCATAACGGATTAAGAGCCCATCATTATGACTTTCGATGCCCGTATCAGCCAACTATCGCAGCGCTTGATTGAAGAATCCTCCGGTGTTTGGGCCGTGCACGATCAAGCTTGCGAACAATTCGCTAATGGCGAAGATGTTTATTTGCTATCGGTCGGCGACCCTGACCTTGCCACCCTCCCGTCAACAATTCGAGCGACCATTGATAGCTTAGAAAAGGGCCGCACTCATTATGCGCCAGGGATGGGAGAGAAACATTTACGTCAAATTATTTCTGATATCGAAATTAAAGCCTCTGGCAAACACTGCGACCCTAGTAATGTAGTGATTTTTCCAGGCGCAACGAACGCTATTTATTCAGTTATGGCCTGCCTATTGAATGACGGCGAAGATATTATTGTGGCCGAGCCTATGTATGTTGGCTACGAAGGGATTTTCAAAGCTTTGAATGTCAATGTAGTACCTGTTGAACTGGATGTAGAAAACCATTTTGAGCTCGATGTAGAGCGCGTTAAAGCAGCGGTCACCAACAAGACCCGAGTTGTCTTTATTAACACACCAGGCAACCCAGCAGGTAATATGATCAGCGAAAGCCAACTTCGTGAACTTGCCGAATTTTGCTTAGAGAACAATTTATGGCTAGTTTGCGATGAGGTTTACTCGATGATCACCTTCGATGAAACTCACACCTCGCTACGCAAAGCAGCGGCGAGTTTGGACAACGTTGTTATTATCGATGGCTTATCTAAATCCCACGCAATGACCGGCTGGCGCTTAGGCTGGACTGTGGCGAGTACTGAGTTTTCACAACGACTATTGGATTTCACTTCATCAACCATCTTTGGGTGCTGCCAATTTGTACAGGACGCGGCAGCCTTTGCTTTGAGCAACGATGAAGAGTATATCCAGGGTGTGCGTGAAGAATATCGCCAACGACGCAACTATGTTTGTGAGCGCGTAAATAGCATCCCCGGAATTTCCTGCCAGACCCCAAAAGCCGGCATGTTTGTTATGATCAAGGTCGACGATCTGGCCGAAAACGGCTTATGTTTTGCCGAGGATTTATTGAAGAAAGAAAAAGTATCGGTGTTGCCCGGCATCGGCTTTGGTCAAAGCACCACAAATTATGTACGAGTTTCACTTGCTCAGCCAATTAATGTACTCAAGCCAGCATTTGATCGCATTGAACGTTATGCTAAAGCCTTAACCAGCTAAAGACTTCCTTAGCAAAATGAACAGGGCCTTATAAGGCCCTGTTCTCGCTCTAAAGAAAAATCCCGCCATCTATCTAGCTATCTATCTGTCATTTAGAACACAACCTTTTACTCTCACTCCAAAGAATATTTTATTAACAATCGCCATTCATCGATTAATCATCAATTATTACCACTCATCTCCATAAAGTACTAGATTCTAATATACAGGTATCTTTTTTGTTCGCTGCGGTGCGGCTTTAAAGCGTAGTTGCCTAAGAAATCACTATGCAGGAGAGACTTGTGTTTCAGTTCAAAAACTTAGCTATTCGATACAAATTACTACTGATTGTCTTAGCACCTTTATTACTCGCCCTCTTTTTTATTGGTAGCAAACTCATTCTTTTAAAAGAAAGCTCTGACCAGATGAGCAAGAGCCGAGACCTAAGCATATTGGCTATGAACGCCAATCAACTGGTACACGAAATCCAAAAAGAACGTGGCATGACAGCTATCTTTCTTAGTAGCCAAGGCAATCGATTTGCCGACAAAATCAAAGAACAACGTAAAAACACCGACAAGCTTCTTAACGTTTATCGCAAGAGTTACAGCGAATTAAGCTACACACTAAGCAGCCCAGAACAGAAGAAGCTTGGTCAGTCCATTAATCAGCAACTCAGTGACCTGCCAGACATCCGCAACAAGATTGATTCGTTCAATATTCCACTCCCTGAGGCGCTGGCAAAATTCACAGAGAAGAACAAAAACTTACTAGACCTAAACACTCAACTTAGCCTAGAACTCAATGAGCCAGACTTGTCTAGGTCTGCTACCGCCTACGTCTATTTCCTACAAGCTAAGGAAAGAGCTGGAATTGAACGTGCTGTAATTGCATCACTTCTATCATCTAGCGGCGAGCAAATTGAGTTGCGAAAGAGAGCAACCACACTAGGAATCGAACAAGAAAAGTTCATGGAACTCTTCAGAAACCTTGCCAGCCAAGCTTTACTTAGAAATTCGGAAAAACACCGCGATGCACAACTCTGGCAAAATATACAGAATGTTAGAGATTCCATATCAGAGGGGCGCACAGACAGTTTGGTGGAGGCTTCAGACTGGTTCAATATGGCCACCCAAAGAATCAACCTTCTCAAAAAGGCTGAGCTGGCGATTGAAAATGATTTTCAAAAAATGATGAGCCAAAAAAAGAACTCCAGCCAATCTGCGTTCTATACTATTCTGATCATCGCCATTGTAGGTATTGCCATCGCGGTATTGCTTTGTAGTTACACGGTGAAAGGGATTACCGAACAACTAAAAACCATATCTTCAGCCATGCATCAGCTTGGCGAAAAATCTAATCTAAAGGCCCACGCCCAAAGCAATAGTGATGATGACCTTGGCCAATTGGCAGACTCATTCAATGCCATGGTGGCACAGATGCGAACACTCATACATAACACCAAAGAAGCCGATAGCTCGCTGAATAAAACCGTAAACACTCTGGAAAATATTTCAGAGGCGGTAAACGAGCAAGTTAACTCTGGACTAGGACAAACTCAAATGGCCGCTGTCGCGATGAATCAGATGGGCTCTACCGTGCAGGAAGTTGCGCAAAACTGCTCCCAAGCAGCGTCTCAATCCGAGGAGGCCAACAACTCAGCGGAATCCGGCAATCAGATGTTGCAAACTGTACTTAGTGAGATGAAGCAGTTAAGCAATGAATTGAGCAGCACCAATCAAGTTATTCAATCTCTAGCAGAAGATAGCAGCGAGATAGGGTCAATCCTAGATGTAATTCGAGGTGTTGCAGAACAAACCAATTTGCTGGCTTTGAATGCCGCTATTGAAGCTGCCCGAGCTGGCGAGCAGGGCCGAGGCTTTGCAGTCGTCGCGGATGAAGTTCGCTCACTTGCTTCCAAAACCCAAGAGTCTACCGGGCAAATTCAAGACAATATTGAAAAGCTTCAACAAGGCAGTTCTAAAGCAGTAAGTGCCATCAGCAGCAGTTTAGAGCTCGCGGAGAATACCGCCAATAGCTTAAATAACAGCAGCGAAAATATTGGTATCGTTATCCAGCAGATCTCGAACTTAAATAAAATGAACATTCAAATTGCAACGGCTACCGAAGAGCAATCTATCGCTGTTGAAGATATCAACAAAAATGTTCAGTTTATTCAGGAGCAGTATAATAAAACCAGCAGCAGCTTAACGTCTTTAAACGCCGCCACCGATGAAGTCAGCGATCTTTCGAAGAATCTATCTGAGAACGTAAAGCAGTTTCAGGTTTAGAATTAAAAAAACAGCGAATAACCCATCGAGTTATTCGCCATGAATCTTGAACCTAGGAATGAAACTTAAAGCTATCTTAAATCTGGTAGTAATTCGGCCATCAATTCCAGAGTAGAAATACCCAAGTTTCTAGAGCGCTCAGGAGACCAGCCCTCTTTTTCATCAGGGATATTGGCGTTGTCTTTAAAGGGCATTTCTATGGTGAAAGATAAACAATCAAAACGCTGCCCTACCTGATTACAAGCGATACGCAAGTCTGCCTTGCCAGGCTCATCTTTGTCATAACCATAGACAGACTGAAAATCTGGATTTATCTCTTGATAACGGCGACGGAAGCGCTCTTCCAATTCTTGTAGGCGCAGGGAATAACTCGGGTTACCTTCACAGCCCGCGGTGAATACATACGGCAACTCTTCGTCACCATGAATATCTAGAAACATATCAACGCCAATTCTGTCCATGGCATTACGTACCATAAGCACTTCTGGGCTGGATTCAGCTGTAGGATCTTGCCAAGCACGGTTAAGATCGGTACCTGCACCATTGGTGCGTAAATTACCCGCCCATGACCCGTCGGGGTTCATATTTACCACAAAGTAAATATCGGCACCCATTAGAAGAGCTTCACTATCAGGCATGGCGAATAGCTTTTCTAGTAAACCTTCCATAAACCATTCCGCCATGGTTTCACCTGGGTGTTGGCGCGCAATTAACCACAAATTACGCTTTTCAGCCGTTTGTGCAGTGCTTGCAAACTTAAACAACTCAACACTATGACCATCGACCGTTTGGCATTGATCGATTTGTTCACAGCGCTCATGACTATTGATAGTTGTTAATAGCTGCTCGTGGCGAGCCTTATCATAAGGTGCAAAATACGAGTAATAAACTTGATCGTGCTCTGGCTGGTGTTGCCATTTCAACTGGCCGTCTTGATATTGAGCAGGGACTCGGAACCAGCTTTCGCGATCATATGAAGCGACAACATTATAATTATCCCAAGCATCGGCGTAGGAGGCCTTGCTGGCGTTTTCAAGACTAAAGCCCATCGCCTGACCCGCACAGTTTGATACCGAAAAATAAAACCACTGAAAGTAATCCGCCGCGATATCACGGCGGATCTCTAAGCTTATCTGCTCGGGGTTAGTAGCGTCCTTGACGACAATATTGCCACCATCAAAATCACTGGCAATTGAAATAGTTGTGCTCATAGCAATCTCACTTAATTTATCAACACGCAAAGATTACATCTTTGGCATGTAAAACATGACGCTCTTATTAATGACGTCTAATGTATCTAGCGGCTCTTTAGAAGTCATAAAGAAGCACCATAAAATAGCCGCACAGTTAAGCAAATTTTTAAACATAAAAAAAGCCCAACTCAGCGGATATTCCACGAGTTGGGCGAAAGATGCTTCGGCTTTACAGCCGTTGCGGGAGATTTGTTCGTTGCTAGTCTTCAGAGATCGACATTAAAGAGGCATTACCACCAGCGGCTGTTGTATCGGTAGTAATCGTCTTTTCGATAAACAAGCGTTGCTCAAAGAACGCAGCATTGGCTTGTAGCTGAGGCAAAATAGCGCCTTCACGCTGTGCCAATACAGCTTGCAACTCAGAGCTAAATGCCGGCACTAAAACAGCGGCTAATTCTGGACTTGCCAATACAGCCGCCAGCTCACTTTCACTTACTGCACAGATAAGATCAGCCGGCATATCCGCTTGCTTGGCAAAAGCTAGCAGGTGCTGGAACAGCTCTTGATCACCCTCTTGCAGGCTAACCAATAAGGCATTACCGGCCAATAGCGCTGAAATAAGTGGCGCAAAGAAATCACGGTAGTTTTGCCCATCTTCTTTTAAGGCCAGTAAAACGCCACGGGCATCGTGCCCCAAAAGATTGCTTTCACCAGTTGGGCCAGGCAGCTCTTTGATTTTGGCAAAACGATCATCCATCGCCTGCAGACTATCCTGACTATTGTGTAGCATCGCTTCAAGATTCGGGAATGTGTCCAAACCCGCCATGCTGGCAAGCAGCCTGCGCAATTGATTTAAACGCCCATCAAAGCCAATTGCATTCCAATGAGCCTGTGCGGATGAAACTTTAGCCATTAGGCGATCTGCTGCTGCATCGCGTCTTGGCTCTGGCAATTGTAATTGGATAGTGTCTGTTGCAGAGTCGCTGACATTCTTCACTAGCGCCTGCAAATAAGCTGGGCCACCGGCTTTTGGTCCGGTACCAGACAGGCCACGACCACCAAATGGCTGCACACCAACAACCGCACCAATAATATTGCGATTGATGTAAACATTGCCCACTTTGGCTTGCACCGCGACCTTATCGCAAACGGCCTGAATACGACTGTGTACACCTAGGGTTAAGCCAAAGCCGGCGCGATTAATTTGCGCTATAACATCGTTCAGCTCACTGCCCTTAAAGCGCACTACATGCACTACCGGCCCAAAAACTTCTTCGTGCAATATGTCTAAGCTCTGTAATTCATATAAATGCGGCGCAAAATAGTTACCATGTGGTAAATTGCTATCGATGCCACAAGCATAATGTAAGCGCGCTTTTTTATCGGATAGCTCCGCCAAGTGTTGCTGATGCGCTTGCAAACGAGATAGTGCCGCCTGATCGATAACGGGGCCCACATCGGTACTTAACCACTGCGGATCACCCACATGTAACTCTGCCATCGCACCTTTAATCATGGTGATTACTTTATCGGCGATATCTTCTTGCAGGAACAACACACGTAAAGCCGAACAACGCTGGCCTGCCGACTGAAAACCTGAAGACATAACATCATCAACCACCTGCTCTGGAAGCGCGGTTGAATCCACAATCATGGCGTTTTGACCGCCTGTTTCGGCCACCAAGGGCGCCGAGTTTTCTTCACGCGCGGCCAAAGTTCGATTAATCCACTGGCCTGTCGCAGTTGAGCCGGTAAACATGACTGCCGCAATGCGTGTATCAGGCACAAGCTTTTCACCCACTGGCTTACCTGGGCCAATAATTAGCTGCAACACATCGGCAGGCAAGCCCTGCTCTCGCCACAGCTCAATGCAGCGCAATGCCACTAGACTGGTTTGCTCGGCAGGCTTTGCTAAAACCGTATTACCGGTAACCAAAGCTGCAGCAACTTGACCTAGGAAAATGGCTAATGGGAAGTTCCAAGGGCTGATACAAAGCACAACACCGCGTGCTTGCACTGCATTTTCATTGAATAAGGTTTCCGCTTGGCGAGCGTAGTAACGGCAAAAATCAACGGCTTCACGAATTTCCGCAACTGCATCAGGAACTGACTTACCCGCCTCTTTTACACACAGGGCCAAGAATTCATCACGATTCGCTTCAAGCGCATCAGCCATTGCATTTAATAACCCTGCACGCTCAACTGTTGGGCGAGCCGCCCAAGCTGACTGAGCCGTCTGCGCTTGCTGCAGCTTCTCTTCAATGGCCGATTCGCTATCAAACTGTAGATGACCAATAAGCTCATCTTGATTGGCCGGGTTGCGCACTTCGCAATCACCTTCGGCTGTTGCAGCCGCCTTCAGCCAGTTGTCCAATAAAGCGGTTAAAGCAGCTTTGGCCGGCTCGGTGTGATTACAATCCGTAAGATCAAAACCAACAGAGTTTTTACGGGCCACGATATCTTCACTTACTGAAGAAAACTCGCTTTCAAAAATATCTTCCGGCAATGGAATTACTGAATTGCTTTTCTCTTTCCAAGATTCCACTGTGGCAAAAGGATCTTCCAATAAGGATTCAACCGGAATCGATTCATCAACAATATTGTTTACAAAAGAGCTATTAGCGCCATTTTCAAGCAGACGGCGAACTAGATAGGCCAGCAAATCGGCATGCTCACCTACGGGTGCATAAATACGACAGCTAATGCCTTCATCGGCCACCATGTTTTCATAAAGTGCCTCACCCATGCCATGCAAACGTTGGAATTCAAAACCTTTGCGTTCGCTATCCATGGCTAAAATGCTCGCGACGCTATAGGCATTATGGGTGGCGAACTGCGGGAAGATGCAATCTCTAGCGGCTAATAATTTTTGAGCACAAACTTGGTAGCTAACATCGGTAGATGCTTTACGGGTAAATACCGGATAGCCTTCTAGACCTTCTTCTTGGCTCCATTTGATTTCCGAATCCCAGTAAGCACCTTTCACTAGGCGCACCATAATACGGCGACCGCCCTTGCGAGCGAGCTGAATAATCCAATCGATCACCAAATGGGCACGTTTTTGATAGGCCTGAATCGCCAAGCCAAAACCTTCCCAACCAGCGAGATCCTCATCAAGATAAACCGCTTCGATAATATCGAAAGAAAGGTCTAAACGATCAGCTTCTTCGGCATCAACCGTAAAACCAATGTCATAGTGCTTTGCCGCCAAAGCCAGTTCTTTTAAGCGTGGAACCAGCTCATCCATTACGCGCTGGCGATGAGAAAACTCATAGCGTGGATGAATAGCGGACAACTTAACAGAAATACCCGGGCTTTCTTCTGGCCCAGCATTTGCGGCTGCTTTACCAATGGATTCAATAGCATCCATATAGCTTTGGAAATAGCGTTGAGCGTCGGCATCGGTACGCGCGCCTTCACCTAGCATATCGTAAGAGTAGCGGTAGCCTTTGGCTTCCTCTTCGCTGGCACGCTTAAGAGCCTGAATAATGGTAGTGCCCAATACAAACTGAGTACCCATAATTTGCATGGCATAGCGAACTGCGCGGCGAATAACAGGCTCGCCAACGCGGCCCATGGTTTGCTTAAGAATGCCAAAATTGCGGCGATTATTTTCATCGCTGTAAGTCACCATCTTGCCAGTAAGCAATAGACCCCAAGCGGAAGCATTTACAAACAAAGAATCTGAATTACCGAGATGTGAATCCCAATCACCGCCCGATAATTTATCGCGAATCAATCGATCCATGGTGTCCTTATCTGGCACGCGCAGCAATGCTTCGGCCAAACACATCAAGACAATGCCTTCATCAGTAGATAGCGAGAATTCTTGCAATAGCGCGTCAACACCGCCCTTGCCTTCTTGCTCTTTACGGATATGCAAAATCAGCTCGCGAGCTTTTTGCCAGATTTTGGCTCTAGATATAGCGTCGATCTGATCCTGGGCCAATAACTCCTCTACGACCTGACCTTCGTCCATACGATAGGCATTGCGTATGCTTTGACGCAATTCGCTCTGGGCATTGTGATTTTCTGGGTACAGCATGAAAGCTCCAAACTACCGAAATTCGAATGTTTGGCATTATAGAGATTACACATCAGAATTAGATTGCAAAAATGGCAATTAAATAGCACAATATTTTGATCTGCATTAGGTATGCGGAATTATAGACTTTAATAACAATAAGAGATTAACGCCTGAGACCAAATAATCCCTTAGGATTTATGTACTTAGCCCCAAGCGAGCATTGATCTATGAGCCGTAAAATTAAGAGTGACAAGCCCTTTAAGCCCGATCGTACTGATCTGGTGATCCTAAATACCCTTCAAAAAGAAGGCCGCATCTCCAATGTAGAACTGGCTAATCGGGTACATTTAAGCCCCAGCCCATGCCTTGAACGTGTGCGCCGCCTAGAATCTGAAGGCTATATCCGCAGCTACGGCGCCAAGCTTGATGCCACCATGTTAGATTTGGCGATGGTTGCCTATGTGCAAGTTACACTCGATCGTACCACCGGTGATGTCTTTGATAACTTTAAACAAGCTGTCGTCACACTTCCTCAAGTCGCTGAGTGCGATATGGTTGCCGGCGGTTTTGATTACCTTGTTAAGCTGCGCATGAAAGATATGGAATCGTATCGAGATGTTTTAGGTAAGTTGGTTGATCTACCCGGGGTAGCACAAACCCACACCTATATTGTTATCGAAAGCGTCAAAGAAGATGCCGGCCTGCCTATTGGCGGTAAAAACTAAGGCGACCGAATAGAGAGCTAACAATTTAAAGTGCTCGCAGCTGCTCACTCAGCGGATGCGGGCACCAAAAATACTGCCTCCGAATATAATCACTTCCCCCAAGCTCAATCGCATTGTGTAATTCTGCAACAATAGGCTGCAATGCCTGTTCACCCAAGCGATAGGCATGCATCTGCCCAAGCAATTGCTGACTTTGATCTGTACTAAGCTGCTGTTTTACGTAACCCATAATGTGCATTAGGGCATTAACCATCGCACCACGACTGGGCTCTTGCTTAAAGATCTGCATAAAGCCCAGACGGTACTCCTCAAGCTGGGCCAAAAAGTTATCCGCATTACGGCAAGCCAACAATTTACCTAAACGTTTATAGGCGGGCACACTAAAAGCCATCACCAAATATTTATAGCGACTATGGAAATCCAGCAACTCAGAAAAGGACTGAGACTTTTGAACGCTGCTTAGCCGGTGGTGGGCATAAACCGCAACAAGAAAGCGATCCAGGCTCGGTCCATGGTGTAAATCGCACTCTTGCACCACTGGCAAGGCTGGCTGGCGACGTTTTAACTCGGCAGCAAACACACCATCCATGTGGCGCGCTTCTGAATTGTCTTGCTGAACAATAAGCTCCGCACTTGCCAAAGCACAGCTAGGGGAGTGCTGCATAAAAATATAGCCATCTAAATTTTGGCAGGCTTGGAAGATCTCCTCGCAACTTTGAATCATTGCGGGCGCTAGATTCTCTTTTAGATCTAGTTGCTCTTGCTGGCCAGGGTTACGTCTTAGCTCGACAGCACCAGCTTCCTCGTAAAGCGCAATCGTTGGCCTAGGCACCCCAAAACCGGCGCTGAGCTCTGGGCAAAAACCACGCATAGACACTAGCCCAGACAGACTAGCTTGCAGTAAAGCTGAACGCTTATGGGCGCCATCATAGCGAACCGACTCGCCCAATAGGCAGGCACTCACGCCTAACGCAGGCCTATCGGCTTCGGTATCAAGCTCTAAACTGTCCATTTTAATTCCTTAACTACGCACATTTTGCGAACCCTCGACGGCAATCACCAAACTCATCCACAAAGCCCAGCAGGATTCTTAGCTTAAGCGTCGCCGCAATGCGACTGGATCCAATAGCCATAGCGACCTTAACTGGCTTCTTTAGCAAAGGCCTTATGCAGCATAATTCTCTAAAAAAATGCCCGCAGCCGACATTTATACTAAATTGAGGCTTCTAACTATAGATTGATTGCCCACCAACAGGCAGCCTTATAACATTGCGCCTAATAGCCCTTATTAAGTTTTTAGTAGCTATTCTTAGTGCACTAGTCTTACCGCTCTAGTCTTACCTAAATAGCCGAATGTTGATATCGATAGGAAAGTGTTATGCCGAGCTCAAGCAAGAACGAATTTTATCACAGCCTACAAAGCCAGATTGAGCAAATTAAGGCTGACGGCCTCTACAAACAAGAGCGTTATATCAGCTCACAGCAAAGCACCTCTATCGAAGTTGCCGGCCAACAGGTTATTAACCTTTGTGCAAACAACTACCTAGGCTTAGCCAACCACCCAAGCTTAATTAAAGCCGCCCAGCAGGCCGCTGACGATTACGGTTTTGGCGTGGCTTCAGTGCGCTTTATTTGCGGCACCCAAACCATTCACAAGCAATTAGAAAATGAGCTAAGTGACTTCCTTAAAATGGAAGATACCATCCTTTATCCTTCTTGCTTTGATGCCAATGGCGGCCTATTTGAATCCATTCTTGGCCCAGAAGATGCCATTATCAGTGATGCACTTAATCACGCCAGCATCATCGATGGTGTTCGACTATGTAAGGCCAAGCGCTACCGCTATGCTAATAACAATATGAGAGAGCTGGAAGCGCAATTGCAAAAAGCCGATGAAGACGGTGCTCGTTTTAAATTGATTGCCACCGATGGTGTGTTTTCAATGGATGGCATTATTGCGGATCTAAAATCGCTTTGCGATCTAGCCGATAAATACAATGCCTTGGTTATGGTCGATGACTCTCACGCAGTAGGTTTTGTTGGCGCCAATGGCCGAGGCAGCCATGAATACTGCGACGTAATGGACCGCGTAGACATTATTACCGGCACACTGGGTAAAGCCTTAGGTGGCGCATCTGGTGGCTTTACAGCGGCCAAAAAAGAAGTGGTAGAAATTCTACGCCAACGCTCACGACCCTATTTGTTTTCTAACTCGGTAGCGCCCGGCGTTGTCGCAACATCTTTGAAAGTGCTTGAGCTTTTGCGTGAAGAGCCACAATTACGCGAGCAGCTGTGGAAAAACGCCGAGTACTTCCGTGAAAAAATGAGCGCTGCGGGCTTTACTCTTGCCGGTGCTGATCATGCCATCATCCCGGTGATGATTGGTGATGCCAAACTTGCCGGTCAAATGGCGGACAAACTTTTGAGCAAAGGCGTTTATGTTATCGGCTTCTCATTCCCAGTCGTACCGCGTGGCGAAGCACGCATCCGCACCCAGATGTCGGCCTTGCACAGCAAGGAGCAATTGAATCATGCCATTAACGCCTTTATCGAAGTGGGCAAAGAACTAGACATCATCTAAGCCGAGTTTAAGAGAGATAAAATGAAAGCACTTTCAAAGTTACACCCCGAACCCGGCATTTGGTTAACCGATGTAGAAGCACCGAAACCTGGCGTCAACGATCTTTTGATCAAAACACGCTTAACGGCTATCTGTGGTACCGACATACATATTTACAACTGGGATAGCTGGTCACAGCAAACCATTCCGACACCGATGGTAGTTGGCCATGAATTTGTTGGCGAAGTGGTTGCCATTGGCGAAGGTGTAAAATCTTTCCAAGTGGGTGATCGTGTTTCTGGCGAAGGCCATATCACTTGCGGACATTGCCGCAACTGTCGTGCTGGCCGTCGCCACTACTGTGCCAACACCCAAGGTATTGGGGTAAATATTCCAGGAGCTTTTGGCGAGTACTTAACACTGCCAGAAGAAAATGCCTTTAAGATCCCTGAAGATATCAGCGATGAAATGGCCTCTATCTTCGATCCATTTGGCAACGCCGTACACACCACCTTAAGTTTTGATCTAACCGGTGAAGATGTATTAATTACCGGCGCCGGCCCTATCGGTATTATGGCCGCTGGCATTGCTCGTCATGTCGGCGCCCGCCATGTAGTCGTTACTGATATCAACGATCACCGCCTAGCGATGGCCAAGACCATGGGCGCTAGCCGTGTAGTAAATGTAGCCAAAGAATCACTGCAAGACACCATGGCCGATCTTGGTATGACCGAAGGTTTTGATGTTGGCTTGGAAATGTCTGGCGTACCCAGCGCTTTTCAAAGCATGCTAAGCAATATGATTCACGGCGGCAAGATCGCCATGTTGGGCATTCCACCCGATGATATGGCTATTGATTGGAACCAGGTGATCTTTAAGAGCCTTACCATTAAAGGTATTTACGGCCGCGAAATGTTCGACACTTGGCACAAAATGGCTTGCTTACTGCAATCAGGCTTAGATTTAAGCCCGGTGATTACCCATCAATTTGATGTTGATGATTTTCAGGAAGGCTTTGACACGATGCTGTCAGGCCTAAGTGGCAAAGTTATTTTAAAGTGGTAAGACCCTTTTAAAGTGGCCCAGCTACAATACAGCAACAACAATAAAAACAATTTTAAAAATAAATTTTTAGCCGAGGAAACTGATCATGGCCATCAGTGTTTTTGATTTATTCAAAGTGGGTATTGGACCATCCAGCTCACACACTGTTGGCCCAATGCGGGCCGCCAAACAATTTTGCCTCGCCCTAAAGAAAGCCGATCTTCTGGGCTCCACGGCACGCATCCACTCAGATATGTATGGCTCACTGGGCGCCACCGGCGTCGGTCACGGTACAGCCAAAGCCGTTATTCTCGGGTTATTAGGTGAAACCCCAGAACATGTTGATGTGGATAATATCGCCCGCATGGTGGCCGAAGCCCGCGAAGAAAAATATTTAAATTTGCTCGGCGAGCATATTATCAACTTTGACGAAGACAATGATTTAATTCTTCATCGCCGCAAAACGCTACCTTACCACCCCAACGGCATGGGCTTTCAAGCTTTTAATAAGAACGGTGAGCTTTTATTGGAAAAAACCTACTACTCAGTAGGCGGTGGATTTATCGTGGGCGAGCAAACCGCCCAAACCGATGCCGTGACAGACGATCCCCGCCCAGAGGACTATAGGTTTGACTCAGCCGCCCAGCTATTACAAATATGTAAAGATAAAAACATCAGCATTTCTGACGTTATGTGGCATAACGAAGCCGCCTGGCGCGCCGAAGCAGAAACCGCCAGTGGGCTAATGGATATCTGGGCAGTAATGCAAGAATGCGTAAATAATGGTTTACGCCACGAAGGATTATTACCTGGCGGATTGAAGGTCAAAAGACGCGCCCGTGAAATGCAACAGCAATTACTAAGCCGCCCAGAGGCCTCTCTAGCCGACCCACTCACAACATTAGATTGGGTAACACTTTATGCGCTAGCGGTTAATGAAGAAAATGCGGCAGGCGGCCGCATGGTAACCGCCCCCACCAATGGTGCTGCAGGTATTATTCCCGCCGTATTACACTACTATATTCGCTTTGTACCAGGTGCCAATGACAAAGGTGTACAAAACTTCCTCCTAACCTCCGCCGCAATCGGTACTCTCTATAAACGTAACGCCTCCATCTCAGGTGCTGATGTAGGTTGCCAAGGCGAAGTCGGCTCTGCCTGCTCAATGGCGGCCGGTGGCCTAGCGGAAGTATTGGGCGGCAATCCAGCTCAAGTTGAAAACGCCGCCGAAATCGCTATGGAGCACAACCTAGGCCTTACTTGCGACCCAATCGGAGGGCTAGTACAAGTCCCCTGCATAGAACGCAACGCTATGGCCGCCATCAAAGCCATCCACGCTGCCCGTATGGCATTAAGAGGCGACGGCTCACACTTCGTATCGCTCGATAAGGTGATCAAAACCATGCGCGACACAGGCCGCGATATGCAAGAGAAGTACAAAGAGACCTCCCGAGGAGGCCTGGCTGTGAATGTGTTGGAAGTGCCGGTGAATATTATTGAGTGTTGATGCTCTCCACGGGCACCATCATTCAATTTCTACCTTAATCTATACCCCTCCACCCGTAAGTCTCATTCTTAGCGGAGCAAGCGTACATATCTCATGTTAAAATGGGCGATTTGAAAACTAGCGTTCAAGCACTAAAGTAGAGCCATTGGAAAGCAATATGCAAGCTGACTTTCGCCCAGACATTCAAGGATTACGTGGAATAGCCGTGATCGCGGTTTTAATCAATCATTTAAACCCCAGTCTCTTAGGCGGTGGTTTTTTTGGTGTAGACGTATTTTTTGTTATTTCAGGTTATCTCATCAGTAAACTACTAGTGAAGAGCCGCTTGCAAACCGGAAATCTCAATCTCCTCAGGTTCTACGCCAATCGAACCCGGCGACTATTACCTGCGCTCGCTTTGATGATTCTTGTTACCACAATAACTTACACCATTTTTCTGTCACCAGCAGAGCAAATTCGCCACTCTCAAGGTGGAATATTTGCTAGCTTGTGGCTGTCGAATATGTATTTTGCAAGTATAGATTTAGCCTACTTTGCAAGCGATAGTAAAAATCTGTTCTTACATACATGGTCACTAGCAGTAGAGGAGCAGTTTTACTTACTGTGGCCTGCCGTCATATTCCTTCTTTACAGCCCCCCAAATTCCAAACAAGTTATAACCTCTAAAATTACTTGGATTGTATTCACAACTACTGTTCTTGCGGGTTTGGTTTATTTGTACGATCACGACTGGGGGTTTTATTCGGTAGGCGGAAGAGCTTGGCAATTCGCGTTAGGCGCCATGGCCTTCATTTACTCAGACAAAATACAAGAGCTTAGGTTTTCGAAGATAACGCCATTAAAATTTGCATCCCTTGCAATGGTAGTCCTGCCAATGTTTACCCACCCTGTGACAGGATCTGAACTTACACCGGCATACTCTATTCTTCCTACTCTTGGCACCGGCTTGTTGTTATTTTTAGGCACATACAACTCCAATAACAGCTTTCTATCTTCTAGGCCACTACAGTTTACAGGCGATATATCATACTCCCTTTATCTTTGGCATTGGCCCATAATTGTTTTAGCGAACCTTTACTTCATAGAATTAACAGCCCTACAAACCGGGGGAGTAGTAATTGCTATATTATTGTGCTCTAGCATTAGCTTTTATGGGGTAGAACGCCCTATTCGATACTCACAATTCCTTTCAGAAAGACCAAGTCTTTCGCTTTTCGGAGCCCTATTAATTTGCATTACCCTCGTGTCCATAAGCTTGGCTTCATTTGATTTTGCTAAAAAATGGGCAAACGATCCTCTGCAAAAGGCAATCAGTTCAATAAGACAGGATCTTCCAACTCTTTACTCTCACCAATGCGATGACTGGTACCACTCCGATGTATTAAAAGTATGCAGCTTTGAAACTCGCCATAAAAAAACTGTTATGTTATTAGGTGACAGTACCATCGGACAGTGGTTTGACTCAGTACGCCACACCGCTCGTTCTAACGAGTGGAATTTACATGCTATTACAAAATCCTCCTGCCCTATCGTTGATCAACCATACTACTACCCAAGGATTGGTCGTATCTATTCAGAATGTGCCAGCTGGCGAGAGAAAGCTCTTGATCACTTAGCCAAAAACCCACCAGAGTTGCTTATCATTGGAAGCTCCGCGGCAGCATTTAGCAAAAGAGAATGGATAGAAGGAACCCGGTCCGTCCTTGATAGGCTTCGTAAAATCAAAAAGATAGTTATTTTAACTCCGCCTCCAAAATTGAGTTTTGACACACTAGAATGTATCGCTCGCACAAAATGGCAGCAAAAGCTCGGAATACCCAGTCAATTATGCGAGGAACACTTAAAACCAACTCACCTATATTCATACCTCTCGGAGTCCGCAAGTATCTTTCCGAACGTGCAAGTATTAGATATCAATAAAAGGATCTGTCCAAATGGACTGTGCAGATCTGAAACTGATGACTACGTGGTCTATCGCGATAAAGTTCATATCAGCAATCAATTTGCACTATCCATCAGTGAGATTTTTGAGCCATTTCTTTTGGAACAGACCAGCAACTGACAATATTTGTCAATTGCTGCTAATTCCTGCACTCCCAGGGAAGATACTCATTTGGGATAGGGTTAGAGGCTCCCGGCTTGCACGTATGTAAAACCAGCCCGTCGGGGTCGGCATAAAAACTCAATGATACGGTCGCTAAATTGATTCTTGCACCGACATTGTTATTCATTCTAGCCTCATACAGGCCTGCAACTGAGGTTTGAATTGATTCTGTAAACTTACCATTGAGGACCTTGGGACCAGAAAAAGATGTAAGTTCAGCCAACGTAGGAAATTCACCAAATTCCACATAGTAACCGCTGACATCGGTTTTTAGCGCTCGAAGCATGCTAATTGGCTCAGCAACCTTAGCCCTAGACGTATAGTCCTGATACGCCGGCAATGCAACAGCAGCCAAAATCCCTATAATAGCCACTACAATCATGAGTTCAATCAAGCTAAACCCTCCCATTTTCCGCCTCATAAAGCCCCCCTAAATACACCCACAGAATAATTATTTAACGTTATAATATATTACTAACAATAACTTATAATACGACACACCAAGGAAACTAGGCATTTGAAAATACTTGTTACAGCGACATCTTATCCGCGCCATGAAAGCGATTGGCAAGGTGTGTTTATCAAAAATATTGTTGGTGAATTATCAAAGCTACATGACATTTCAATGCTTAGCCCAAGGGGCCCTGCCCCAAACAACGTACACTGGGTTAGCGATGAAAAAGCCATTATAAACCTAGAAAAGGTTGCAGACCTCGGCGGCCCAGCGCACCTTCTTCGTACAGCTCCACTCAAAGCAGCAAGATACATACCAGGTCTAGTCTCCTCCCTGATAAGAGTATACCGCTCAAATTCTGATGCCGAGATCCTTCACATTAACTGGCTCCAGAACTCTATTGGGTCAAAAAGTCGAAAAACCCCAAAGCTGTTAACAGTACTAGGGACAGATTACAAACTTTTACAGCTACCGCTTGTAAAGACATTAGTTAGACGACAGATCAGCAGCTCAAACTGCGTTATAGCACCCAATGCAGACTGGATGTGCCCGTTATTAAAAGAGAGCTTTGGCGATATTGCCGATATCCACCCTGTGCATTTTGGTTGCAGCGAGGATCTTTACGATATTACAAGAGCACCCAAAAGCGGCAAATGGATAGTCGTCCAAAGAGTAACCAAGGCAAAAATGGGGCCCCTCTTTCTTTGGTACAATGAACTCCCCGAAAACAATTCGATCCATCTATTTGGCCCAAATCAAGAAGGATTGAAAATTCCAGAAGGTATTTCTTTTCACGGAAGCACCACCCTAGAAGAGCTAAAAAACAATTGGTTAAGTAGTGCTACCGGAATAATTACACTAAGTACCCACGATGAAGGCTTACCTCAAATTTTGATCGAAGCGGCAGCGAGTGGCCTGCCAATTATCGCTTCTAATCAAGTTGCTCACAAAGAAATTGTACAACACGGTCAAAACGGCTACATCGTAAACAGCCCTAAAGATTTTCTTAACGCCGTAAACAAATTGAACAACTTAGACCACAATATAGCGTTTTCAAAAAAATCACGTGAAATAGCCAAACAAAAATTTGGTACCTGGAGAGATTGCGCACAGCGTTATAACGAACTATATAAAAGGCTTTTATGAAAATTTCAATTATCGGTGGACATGGATTCATAGGGCGAGCTATAGCTCAGAAGCTCGTCAAAGATCACGAGCTACACATCATAGCTAGGCGTAGCGAGAATAGAAGCGAAATTCCAAATATAAAATACCACTACCACAGCTACGAAAGTGAAAAGCTATTGCCTGTTTACGACAGTAGCGGCCTGATAATTAATGCCGCTGGAAACTCAACACCCCTAACCTTTGCGCAAGAACCATCGAAAGAAGTGCACTACAATTTGATGCACTTGGCTCAATTCATCGAATTGCTTCACAAAATTGACACCCCTCTTGTGTACATATCAACGGGAGGAGCCATTTACCAGCCATCATCCTCAGCAATAGCCGAAAATCACCCTCTTGGGCACTGGTCGTACTATGGCGCAGCCAAACAATCCGCTGAAACTTTTCTTTCGAGCTTTTCACAACAAACAGGAAAGGCTGTAACTATTCTACGCCCCTCAAATATATATGGAGAAGGGCAGCCGCTAAAACCTAACTTTGGTGTAATCCCAACACTATTCGATGCTGCAATTAATCAGCGAAAATTCCACATCATAGGCAGTGGCCAATCTAGCAGAGACTATCTCCACATAGAAGATTTTACGGCAGCAATTGAGGGAATCATCTCATGTAAAACTTTCCAGTCCAGCAACACCTTCAACCTTGGATCAGGGGCTGGAACAAGCTTAATTAGATTGATTGAATTAGTTGAAACGATCAGCCAACAGAAAATAGAAAGGGTCAAATCCAAGCACAACATTGAAGATAACCACATCATATTAAATAGCAATAAGCTACAAAATAAAACGCACTGGAGACCTACAATCGATTTAACAGAAGGGCTCAATCGAGTTTGGAGAGAGTTTAATGCGACGACTTTCTGAGAACCCAGATATACCCAGGCATCAAAAAATAAAAACAGCGACAAAATAGCTTATAAAAAAAGTGTTTAAGACCCAAGGATGGCAACATATAGTCAGCCTGAAACCTAACGGGATCATTTACGATTTTCTGAGTATAATCAACAACTTCAAACTTTTTCACCAAATGTTTTAATGCCCAGTAGCTATAATGTTTTTCGTGGTAGAAGTCCCCCTTCCCCATAGCACGTACGTATTTATGGGCCAAGAATCTAGGCAAGAGCGACAAGAACTTCAAATTATAGTGAGGTTCGTTAAACATAAGTCTATTCGAAGCAGAAAAATAGCAAATCCCACCAGGCTTTAAAACACGATTTATCTCAGCCATCATCAATTCTGGGCTAAGTACATGCTCATACACCTGAGAGCAAATCACAACATCCACACTGGCTGTTTTAATTCCCATACCCGTTGCATCACTAGTAACAAAGTGAACATTTTTAGATACCGCTATTTTTCTAGCGCCAAACTGAGCATTAACATCAATATCCAAGCTCGTGATCGAAGAGAAGTAACCCGCTAAATACTCATCAATAATCCCTGAAGATCCACCAACATTTAGCAAGCGTAATTTTTTGCAATCCTCTTCAATACAATCACTAAGAACTGACCACATTGTTTTAGCTTTTTGGGTTCGCCCTTCTTGATTAAACATTTCCGAAGCTATCATTGAATAGTTTTCTTGCTGCTCCCTTTTCATACCCTACTCACCACTCAACTTCATATCAGAAGAAACAAGAAAAACTCCCATCACCGCTCCCAAAGCAAGGTCATAAAAAACCAATACAAATCTATGAGACAATACCAATATCATAGCATCTTCCATCGATATCAGCTGTGAGGCAAGGGCCACAAAGACACCCTCACGCACACCAATTCCTCCCGGAGCAAAAACTGCCAGAAATCCTACAGCAACAGCGATAACCATTGCCGCCGAAAGCTTAAGTAGAGTCACACTCTCTACACCAGGCATCAATATTGTAGCTAACACCGCTACGGCTAGCATCACAGCCAACCAACTAAAAACTATGCTAACGGCCACAAGCCACTGCCAAACACCACCATCAACAATTTCCGTCAAACGAAGTTGCCACCGCCCTAGAAAGCCTCCCCCCCAACTCCACTTAAATAGAATCAACCAAATGAATACAGGGGCCACCACCACCAAACACACCGCCAAAACATTTTGAAGCCAACAGCAAACGCCAATAGCAGCACCGATTAGTAAAACCAACATCTGCTCCCAAACAGTGATCGCCGTCGCTTGACTCAAAGAAAGTCCATTTTTACCGACTAAGGCAGCTCCCCGAACAACAACACCCCAGACCTTACCAGGAATGTACTTCCCCAACTGCAGAATCACGACATGTATAAATACTAGATGAAAAGAGAGGCTGAATTTTGCCACACCCCGAACAGCTGCCCACCAAGACCCCATTGCTGCAAACAGCGCCATCACCTGGATGCCTATCAAATACAAAACCTGGGTTTGAGATAAAACTGGCAATTCTTCACGAGAATCTAACTTGCTTGCCAAGAAAAAAAAGGCAACAAGCAAGAAAACAATAAATAAGATGCCCCTCCACCTTATCTTCTCCCTCACAACTATTTCCTTTACTTTTTGTAGAACAAAGTAGACACCTGCTCGGAAAGCAACCCCATCAAGAATACCAAAATAGCTGACACTAAAAGAAACATTCCCATATTAGTAAACCGGCCCACGCTAAAATACGTATACAAATAGTAAGACATGCCCGTAGTCAGCAAACCAAATGAAACAAGACTAAACAACTTTAACGGCGAGTATAATGTTGCAATTTTGAAAATAATCAGAAAAAATTTAACCCCATCTCGCACCAAGTTAATATGGCTTTTACCGTCTCGTTGCAGGACATTTATCGGTTTAAAACCAACAGAGTAACCGGATCGTAAAAATGCCATCGTAGATGTTGTGGGATATGAGAAGCCATTGGGCAACATATATAGAAACTCTCGAAATTTGTCTGCGCGAACGGCACGAAACCCCGAAGTAAGATCATGTATTTCTCTACTCGACATCCAGCTAGCAAACCAATTATAAAAACCATTTGCTAATCTTCGTCCCAAACTAGCTTGCCCAGAAGCATCTCGAGACCCAACGACGAGATCATACCCGGACTCTAGTTTATTTAATAACGATGTAATCTCTTCCGGTTGATGCTGCCCGTCGCCATCCATAAACACCAACACATCCCCGATTGCAGCCCTAGCACCAGTTTTAATACTTGCACCATTACCCATGCTTTCAGGATGAGAAATACATTTCACACCATGCTCAGCGCAGAGCTCGACAGTGTTGTCACTGGACCCATCATCCACAACGATAACTTCGAATACCTCTTCAATCAAAACAAGCTTAGGTAATATTTTAGCGAGGCCAACAGACTCATTTTTAGCAGGAATAACAACGGAAACTTTATCCACGCCAGTACTCATATCAATTCACCTCTATATCCAACTTAATTTCTGCTTCCAATTTATCAAAATAATCAGCCTGAAGCTCGACCTCAAACGGATAGACAGATCGCATAACCTTTATTAAGTCAACGGCCTCTTGATAGCGGTGCATAGTTGCCAGCAATACCACCAACATCTGGTCATTTTGAAAGCTCCCACCTTTGTGCTCAAGCAGACGAGCCAAGGCCTGGTCCAAACTACCGCTTTCCCAGCTTATCCTCGCAGCAAAGCCATGTAACATCGCATACTTTCTTTTATACTTCGGGTTTTCACCGAAAGAGTCGACCAAATCAATCAAATCTTTTTCACTAAAGTTGTCGCAACCATTACCCTTGAACTCTAATTCAATCAAACTTTCAACTGCAGCAAGAGCACCATTGGAATATCGCGCTGACTTCGCTGCATCTACTACATCCTCGGTGAGCCCCCTATTAAACCGACCTTCATAAAAGCAATCAAACTCGACGGCCAATAATTGAGGTGCTAGCTCTCCACGAAAATCCTCTTCAAGGCGTATCAATTCACTGAAAGCCCTATCAACCTCCCCAACCTGCTGATACAAGTCAATCTTTAGCGCTCTAGCCCGAATAGACCCACTGCGCTCCTCAGAATACAAATAAGCTAACCGCGCAGGATCACCCCAAAGAATATTGGTGGTAACAGATATAGCTAAAATAACAGCGGCATACGCTGCAGCTATAAACACGAACACTTTACGTCGATTAGGCTGAATGTAATCCCTCCACAGCCAAACTGACAGCGCGACTATCGCCACCCATACAGCCAGGCTTGGAAGGTAGTTTCTGTGCTCAAAGTATAGCTCCAAGGCAAGCGCTGAAGCCTCTACTGAATGCCCACCTAAATACCAACACAATAATACTAGAGGCAAAGCTACGCCTTTAGTCCTTGCATAAATAGCTGCTAACAAGGCTATAAACCAAAAGCATATCGCCCAAAAGGTTGAAAGCGGATCAAATACAGAATGAGATATTGCAAAGTCATCATGAAACAAGCCTAGAGAAGCTGGCTTCGGTATTACCGTTTGCAAAGCATAATCCAACAGCGCCCTGGGCTGAGACAGGAGCCGCTCCACCAAAGTGAATTCCCGAATTAGGTAATCATCAATCAGCCTATCCCAACCAATAAATACAACCACTATAAAAGCAGCAATGCCGACCCATAGCACCCAAGGCACAAGCCGCCGCCAAACAAAACTTGCTGGGCGCTCAAATTCATTCAAAAAATAATATATACACAATGCATAAACTAGCAGCAGCGCAGCTGTTTCTTTCGCTAACAAACCCAGCACCGCCAAACCAGCACTAGCAACTAGCAGCCAGAACCCACGAACCACGCTATCTTCGAGCAATGCGCGCCATGAATACACCAAACAAATCAGCGCACCCAAAACAGCTGCCGAGCTCAGCAGAACCATTCTCTGTACAACGTATAAAACTGTGGAACTTTGAATAGGGGCTATTGCCCATAAAAGCGCTATAGAAAGAGCAAACCACACACGTGAAGATGAGCCGCGTATAAACCTCGGTAACAAAAGATTCAAAAGCCAAAACACTAAAAGGGCATTCATAACGTGAATGCCTATATTTACCCATATAAAGGCCTTCGGGTCAGGCCATGAATTCTGTTGAAGAGCAAAGCTAAGTAGGGCCAGCGGCCTACCTAAAGGTCCCGTTTGACCACTGAAAACCCCGTAATACCATCCATAGCTATCAATTTGCTCAAACAAGTCAGGCAGAGTGCCGTAGTCGTCAAGCCAAAATTTGCCACTAACTCCTGGGATAAAAACTAGCAGAGTGACAACTGCTAGCATAAAGACAATCACCCACAACCTAGAAACGCCTAACACCCTATCCCCCAGGGAAAAATTGTAGAAACAAAAAACCCGGCAATTGCCGGGCTCTTCAATACCTTAAAGTGCGCTATCTTATGGGCGACACTCTGCAGGCAAGTACTTATTAGGAATTGCGTTAGCAGCGCCAGGCTTACAAACATGAACCAACAAACCGTTTGCATCAGTAGAGAAACTCATTTGAACAGTTGCATTGTTGATGTTAGCACCTACTTGAGCACGCATAGTAGCGATAAAGATACCAGCTGCTGCTCCGGTTACAGTTGTTGTGAACTTGCCAGAAGTGACCTTTGGCCCAGCGTAAGCAGTTAGCTGCGCCAAGGTTGGCAAGGTACCTGTGTCAGTATGGTATGCACTAACATCAATTTTCAAACCAGAAAGTAAAGACACTGGCTCAGTTACTTTAGTACGAGAAGTGTAATCCTGGTACGCAGGAAGAGCTACAGCAGCCAAAATACCGATAATCGCAACAACGATCATCAATTCGATCAAGGTAAAACCTTTTTGAACAGTTTTCATCTTTTATATCTCCAAAAAAATAAATCCGGTTCCTCCCATAAAGCATAGACTGTGCCAACCATTGAAAAATGGCCTGCAGAGCAGATGATTCACGGATTTAGAACCTGTGAAGACAGCAAAAAAATGTGATCCAGTTCACACGAAGTGACAGGATACGTCACCTTGTGGCAAACTTGGTACTTTATTGTTGCCCACACAGCCTTTTTACTGAAAGCGGGGCTATACTACAGCTAATTTCGTTTCAGAAATATGATGAATTTCTAGCTTTCACATAGGCTTATCATATAAAGTTGAATTATATTGTAAGTATTGAATCGAATAGACTTAACAGAACGATCAGACCTTAAACTATATCGGAATGGACTAATGTCGGCGGAAGCCCAACAACTCAGCGGCCTGGCCCAGCGCCTTGTCAGGGATAAGCTACTTTCATTGGAAGATGCGCAAGAAGCAGTTGCTGAAAGCAAGCTTGAAAAAGAACCCCTTGTACAATATCTGGTCAAGAGGAATATTCTTGGGGCGTCAGCGGTGGCGACCGCCGCAGCCGATGAGTTCGGCACCCCCCTTATCGATCTTGATGCCTTTGCTGTAGATTCAGCACCTAAAGATATAGTTGATAAGCAGCTTATTGCTAAACATAGCGCACTACCTCTTTACCAAAGAGGGAATCGGCTATTTCTGGCAATGGCGGATCCCACCAATATTCGTGCCCTTGATGAAATCAAATTTAATACCGGCATGGGAACCGAAGCAATCCTTGTAGAGGCCGATAAACTGTATCTGGCCTTAGAGCGCTTTGTTGCCAAAGCCGAAGAAAGCCTTGGTGATGCTCTCGGCGATATTGATGATGATTTTGACGGCCTTGTATTAGAGGATGGCAGCGGTAGCGCAGACCTTGACGATTCTGACCAAGAAGAAGTAGATGAAGCTCCAATCGTGCGCTTTATCAATAAGGTTTTGCTCGATGCTATTAAAGGGGGCGCATCTGATATTCACTTTGAGCCTTATGAAAAGGCATATCGCATTCGCTTTCGCACCGATGGTGTACTTCACGAAGTTACCAAGCCCCCCACGGCTTTGGCCACTCGCTTGGCCGCACGTTTGAAGGTAATGTCCCAGATGGACATTTCTGAGCGCCGAGTGCCGCAAGATGGGCGTATTAAACTGCGCGTATCCAAAACCAAGGCAATTGATTTTCGTGTAAACACTTTGCCCACGCTGTTCGGCGAAAAGATCGTATTACGTATTTTGGACCCAAGCAGCGCCCAACTGGGTATTGATGCACTTGGCTATGAAGACTTTCAAAAGCAGCTGTATTTAGATGCGCTCAATCAACCTCAGGGTATGATTTTGGTAACAGGGCCAACAGGTTCTGGTAAAACCGTTTCTCTGTATACCGGCTTGAATATTCTTAACACACCAGAGCTAAACATCTCCACCGCTGAAGACCCAGTGGAAATTAACCTTGAAGGTATCAACCAGGTTCAGGTCAACAATAAGGTAGGCCTTACTTTCGCCGAAGCCTTGCGTTCCTTCCTGCGACAAGATCCAGATATCGTGATGGTAGGTGAGATTCGAGACCTTGAGACCGCCGAAATTGGCATTAAGGCCGCGCAAACCGGTCACTTAGTGCTCTCAACCTTGCACACCAACTCCGCACCAGAAACCTTGACTCGATTATTAAATATGGGTGTACCGGCCTTTAACGTAGCTACTACGGTAAGTCTAATTATCGCTCAGCGATTGGCACGTAGACTATGCCCCGAATGTAAGGAAGAGAGTGAAATCCCTGAAGATATCATGAGTGCCGAAGGCTTCGATAATATCGGCATTGATAAAGCAGAATTTGAAATTTATAAAGCTGTAGGTTGCTCTAAGTGCTCAAACGGCTATAAAGGTCGTGTGGGTGTATACGAGACTGTGCGCATTACCCCCAAAATCTCTTCTTTGATTATGGAAGGTGGTAACTCACTGCAAATTGCCGACGCTGCTGCAGAAGAAGGCTTTAATAATTTACGTATTTCTGCGCTTCGAAAAGTTGCCCAAGGCCTAACCAGCCTTGAAGAAGCTAACCGCGTTACAAAAGACTAAGCTTAGGAAGCATACACAATGGCGGATACCATCTTTATTTATAAAGGTACCGATAAGAAAGGGAAGGCTGTTCAAGGTGAGCTAAAAGGCGCCAGTACCGCATTGATAAAAGCTCAGCTATTACGTCAAGGCGTAAAGGTAAAAACCGTACGTAAAAAGCCGAAGCCTTTATTCGGTGCCGGCCGAGCAATTAAGCCTCAGGATATTGCCGTTTTCACACGCCAAATGGCCACAATGATGAAAGCTGGCGTGCCTTTAGTACAAAGCTTTGAGATTGTTGCTGAAGGTGTAGACAACCCTCGCCTTACAGACCTCATACTTGAAATCAAAGACGGTGTCGCAGCCGGTGGTGGGTTCGCCGCATCACTGCGCCAACATCCGAAGTATTTCGATGATCTGTTTTGCAGCCTGGTTGAATCTGGCGAACAGTCCGGTGCTCTAGAAACGATGCTCGATCGAATTGCTACTTATAAAGAAAAAACAGAAGCACTTAAAGCAAAAATTAAAAAAGCCATGACGTACCCTATCGCCGTGCTAGTAGTTGCTTTAGCGGTTACCGGAATTTTGCTGGTTAAAGTTGTTCCTCAATTTGCGGAAACATTTTCTAGTTTTGGCGCAGATCTTCCGGCTTTCACTTTATTTGTATTGGGCATCTCAAATACCGTACAAGAGATCTGGTATTTGATCCTGGCAGGAATAATTGCTGCAGTTTGGTGCTTTTCTCAAGCTCGCAAAAGATCACAGAAGTTTTCAGATGGGGTTGATAGAGTTACCCTCAAACTCCCAATTATTGGCAATATTGTATACAACTCAATCATCGCTCGCTTTTCAAGAACCCTAGCAACAACCTTCGCCGCTGGTGTACCGCTTATTGATGCACTCACATCAGTATCCGGCGCGGCTGGTAATGCAGTTTATCGTGATTCCATTTTGAACATTCGTGATGAAGTCGCCACAGGCATGACAATGCATAGCTGCCTACGAAGCGCAGGCATTTACCCATCGATGCTTATTCAAATGACATCTATTGGTGAAGAGTCGGGCTCGCTTGACGAAATGTTAGATAAAGTTGCAACATTTTACGAAGAAGAAGTCGATAACATGGTAGACAACTTAACCACCCTATTGGAGCCAATGATTATGGCCGTATTAGGTATTTTAGTAGGTGGCCTGATGATTGCTATGTACCTCCCCATCTTCCAATTGGGTCAAATCGTTTAAGGCCAAATCATGCTGCAAGATGTATTCAGCCAATACCCCGGCGCACTCGTCGGGGTTGTTTGTATTTTAGGCCTGCTGGTTGGCAGTTTTTTAAATGTAGTTATTTATCGCTTACCCAAAATGCTCGAACGCGAGTGGAAGCAGTATTGTGGCGAGATCTTAGAACTGAAAGAAACCGCTCAAGAATCAACTTCAAAAGAAGAATTTAATTTAGTTGTACCCGCATCCACCTGCCCCAGCTGCGATCATAAAATTCGTGCATGGGAAAACATCCCGGTTATCAGTTATTTGTTTTTGCGCGGACGCTGCAGCAATTGTAAAAGTAGCATATCTATTCGCTACCCCATCATTGAAGCAGTGACGGCGGCACTCTCGGCCGTGCTCGCAATAAAGTTCGGTTTTGGCTGGCAGCTTGCTGCTGCACTGCTATTAACCTGGGCATTGATATCGCTCACCATGATTGATATCGACACTCAATTATTGCCAGACAATATCACTTTACCTTTACTGTGGCTGGGCCTAATTCTAAATAGCCAAGGCCTGTTTACTAGCCTGACAGATGCCCTATGGGGCGCGGTATTTGGTTACTTAAGTCTCTGGTCGGTATATTGGATATTTAAGCTGCTCACCCAAAAAGAAGGCATGGGCTATGGCGATTTTAAATTGCTGGCCGCTCTTGGCGCCTGGATGGGCTGGCAGGCCTTGCCCGTCACAATATTACTATCGTCGGTCGTAGGGGCGGTAATCGGTATCGCTGGCATTTTGATTATGGGGCGCGATAAAAACATCCCTATCCCCTTTGGCCCTTATCTCGCTATTGCCGGCTGGATTTATTTTATGTGGGGCGAGACAATTGTGAACGCCTATCTAAGCCTTTATAAATAAACGCTATGAAAGAAAAAAAATGGGTGGTCGGCCTTACCGGCGGTATTGGCAGCGGTAAAACCGCCGTCTCGGATCGCTTTGCTTTAAAAGGTATTGTGATTGTCGATGCTGATATTGCTTCGCGTACCATTGTCGAGCCTGGTAAGCCTGCGCTGCTGGAAATCGCCGAGCATTTTGGTGCCGATATTATCAACAGCGACGACCAACTGGACCGAGCAAAATTACGCGAGATCGTGTTCGCCGATCCCGCACAGCGCAGCAAGCTGGAGGCCATTACACACCCTCGTATTCGCGATGAAATTGTAAATGGAATCACTACAGCAAGCAGCCCCTATGTGATCCTAGCCTCACCATTGCTGATGGAAACCGATCAACATAGCATGTGCGATCGCATTTTATTGGTAGATGTTCCAGAGGCCTTGCAACTTGAGCGCGCTAGCGCTCGGGATGGCGTAAGCGTAGAACAAATCAAAGCGATTATGGCTGCTCAAACCAGCCGCGATAAGCGTCGCGCCAGCGCCGACGACATCATTGTTAATGATCAAGATCTTGCTTGGCTAGATGATGAGGTAGAGCGCTTGCATGAGCTTTATCTGGAGCTTAGCCCAAGCCCTTGATCCTGGGCCAAAGCCCCCTTAAGCTAATGGCTCAAACCGTAAATAGCTAGTCAAAACCGTACAAATGAGAGCCTTCATGAGTAAAGAAATCAGCTTACAATGCCCAACCTGCAAGAGCGAAGTAAAGTGGAATGACGATTTTCCGCAGCGCCCTTTTTGTAGTGCACGCTGTCAGTTGATTGATTTAGGGGAATGGGCAAACGAGAGCCACAAAATTGCAGGCTCTTCGATTTATGAAGACATGTTGAGTGGTGACCTTGAAGCTGCCGCCATGATGAACCCAGACGGTAAGATTGAGCACTAGGGCCTGCTAACACTCTCTAAAGCAGCTGCTGCAAGCGCTCTACAATAGCCACATTCGCCGCAGGAAAGGCATACTGATCTAATTCGACCAGTGGCACCCAGCGCAGTTCTTGGCCCTCCAAGCCCTGCTCTTGCCCCTTAAAATCGTTTACCTGCCAGATATCCAAGAATACAGCTTTATCACCATAGTCATGGCTTACATCCATTAAAGGGCTGGCAGCGAGAAGCTCAATATCGAGCTCTTCTTTAAGTTCGCGAGACAGGGCATCACGAGGCTCTTCACCTTGTTCAAGCTTGCCACCTGGAAATTCCCATAAACCACCTTGATGAAGATGGTCGGGTCTTTTGGCGAGCAAGATACTCTTAGCTCTTTCAGACTTACCCCAAATAACCCCGACCATGACATGCACTGTTTTTTTCATTATTTAAACGATTCCGTTAACGGCCTTATCACTAAGAACGATAATCAGCATTGATCGTCACATAATCGTGGGACAGATCACTGGTCCAAACGGTCTCAGAAACACTGCCGCGATTTAAATGAATACGAATAGCAATTTCTTCTTGATCCATTATCTTTTGCCCAGCGGCTTCGGTATAGCTTTCTGCGCGGCCGCCGTTTTCAACGATAAGCACATCATCTAAATGCACAGTTATCAACTTATCATCTAAGCCCTTCACACCGGCATAACCGATAGCGGCTACGATGCGCCCCCAGTTAGGATCGCTGGCAAACAGTGCTGTTTTCACCAAAGGCGATTGCGCCACTGCATAGGCGACTTTTAGGCACTCTTCTTGATTGCCGCCACCAGCAACATCTACAGTGACAAACTTAGTGGCACCTTCACCGTCGGAAACAATAGATTTGGCCAACTCAATTAGAATTTTTTCGATGGCGGCATACAAAGCTAATGCCGCTGAGCTTTTGGCATCATCGATATGGGCTAAAGCAGCTGTTCCCGTTGCCATTAAAATACAGGAATCGTTAGTGGAGGTATCACCATCCACAGTAATACGATTAAACGAAGCCTCTGCCGCCCGAGAAACCATATCTTGCAATACCTTGCTGCAAACATCCGCATCCGTCGCAATGTAGGCCAGCATGGTAGCCATATCAGGCCTGATCATGCCCGAACCCTTTGCAATGCCCGTAACGGTAATCGTATGGCCATCGATTTCGATCTGCTCACTGGCACCCTTAGGGCGAGTGTCCGTCGTCATTATCGCGCGTGCGGCCTGCTTCCAAGCATCTTCTTCTAAAGCGGCCATCGCCTCAGGAATACCTGCCAACAAATTCTCCATTGGCAATAATTCACCAATAACACCTGTTGAGAATGGCAATACCTGCTCGGTTTTGGTGCCAGAAATCTCAGCAATCTTTGTGCAACTCGCTATTGCATCCGCTAAGCCCTGCTCGCCAGTGCAGGCATTGGCATTACCGGAATTCACAATCAGATAACGAATATCGCCAGGAAGATGGTTTTTACACACCGTAACCGGGGCTGCACAAAAGGCATTTTTAGTAAATACACCAGCAACACTCGAGTTTGGACCTAGCTCCATAATGAGCAAATCATCGCGGTCGGTGTAGCGGATATTGGCCGAAACCGATGCTAAACGAAGACCTTTAACCGGGTGCATTTTAGGGAAAGGAAAGTTGCCCACTGCCATGGTGAATCCTACTTTTAATAATTTTATCGGTTACTGCGTCGCACCCAAGCTTCGATGCGACATTTCAAATCGATCAATATAAATTGATAAAGCTAAGTTATTGTACCGTGAAGCGAAGCGCTATGCTTCAAGCAATAGTGGTAAAAAGGTCTTAATTGATTAGCTTATAAGCAACAAAGACGACAAAAGGCGAACATAAGAAATAAAAAAGGCCCGCTAAGCGAGCCTTTTTAAACAGCTATCACGTAAGCGATTAACTCAGCTTGCCGTGGCACTGCTTGTACTTCTTGCCCGAACCACAAGGACAGGGATCATTTCGGCCTACTTTGGCACCCTGGCGTACAAACGGTTTGTCCGCATCGTCAGGATCCATTTCTGTTTCTTGCTCTAATGCCGAAGCCGAGGCATGTTCAAGCTCCATAGCCTGCTGCTTTAGAGCCTCTAAGCGCTGGCGCTCCATCTCTGCAACCTGCTCTTCGCTCATTGGCTCCACACGGAACAATACACGCACAACTTCATGCTTCAAGTTATTCAGCATGGTTTCGAACATCTCGAAAGATTCGCGCTTGTATTCCTGCTTAGGGTTCTTCTGTGCATAAGCACGCAGGCCAATACCTTGACGCAAGTGATCCATGTTAGAAAGGTGTTCTTTCCACAACACATCAAGGATCTGCAGCATTACCTGACGCTCGATATCACGCATAGCATCGCCAACGCGCTCGCACTTTTCGTCATAAACTTTTTGCAGTTCTTCGGTGATACGATCACGCAACTGCTCTTCATCCATATGGTTATCTTCGTCCAACCATTTTTGCAGCGGCAGCTCAGTTCCAAATTCATTATGGATATGCTGCTCTAAACCAGGAACGTCCCACTGCTCTTCCACACTCATTGGTGGAATAAAATCGGCCGTAACATCATGGATAACATCGGCGCGAATTGCGGTTACGGTTTCAGCGATATCTTCGGTTTCCAGCAACTCATTACGCTGGTTATAAACCACCTGACGCTGATCATTGGCAACATCGTCAAACTCCAAAAGCTGTTTACGAATATCGAAGTTACGACCTTCTACTTTACGCTGGGCTTTTTCGATGGCGTTGGTCATCATCTTGTGCTCGATGGCTTCACCCTTCTCCATATCCATAGCCTGCATAAAACCACGCAGACGATCAGATACAAAGATACGCATCAAGTTATCTTCTAAGGAAAGGTAAAAACGAGAGAAACCAGGGTCTCCCTGACGACCGGCACGACCACGCAGCTGATTGTCGATACGGCGTGATTCATGTCGCTCAGTACACAGAATATGCAGACCACCAGCTTCAAGAACTGTTTTATGGCGCTCTTCCCAATCTTCTTTAATCTTATCGATCTCGGCCTGAGCTGGGTTTTCTAGCTGAGCAACTTCGGCCTCCCAGTTACCACCCAGCACAATATCGGTACCGCGGCCGGCCATATTGGTGGCAATAGTTACCTTGGCAGGACGACCAGCTTCAGCAACAATCGACGCTTCCTGCTGGTGGAACTTAGCATTAAGAACCTTGTGCTCAATGCCTGACTTTTTCAAACGCTTAGACATTTCTTCAGAAGATTCAATCGACGCAGTACCAACCAATACTGGCGCGTTGCGCTCCTGACAGTCTTTAATATCTTCAACAATCGCGTCAAACTTCTCTTCGGTGGTCATATAGACCAAGTCATTAAAGTCTTTACGCTGAATTTCTTTGTTGGTTGGAATTACCACAACATCCAGGTTATAAATCTGACGGAATTCAAAGGCTTCGGTATCGGCAGTACCGGTCATACCCGATAGCTTCTGATAGATACGGAAGTAATTCTGGAAGGTGGTCGATGCCAATGTTTGGCTTTCTTGCTGAATGGTTACACCTTCTTTGGCCTCTAGCGCCTGATGCAGACCTTCAGATAAGCGACGACCATGCATGGTACGGCCAGTGTGCTCATCGATCAGCACCACTTCGTTTTGCTGAACAATATAGTCCACATCTTTTTGGAATAGGGTGTGGGCCTTCATAGCCGAGTGCACATGGTGCAGCAAAGCTAGGTTATTCGCGGCGTACAAGCTTTCATCTTCGGCCAGCATGCGCTCACGGATCAGTAAATCTTCAACCAGCTGATGGCCCACTTCGGTCAATTCAACCTGGCGAGACTTCTCATCCATGGTGTAATGGGTTTCTTCCTCTAACTGAGGAATCAACTGGTTCATACGACGATAAAGCTCAGAGCTATCTTCTGCCGCACCCGAGATAATCAAGGGCGTACGAGCTTCATCGATCAAGATCGAATCCACCTCATCAACTACCGCAAAGTTCAATGGACGCTGGGCTTTATCTTCTCTACGCAGCGCCATATTGTCGCGCAAATAATCAAAGCCAAACTCATTGTTAGTACCATAGGTGATGTCCGCACGATAGGCATCGTATTTTTCTTGTGGATCTTGCTGAGAGTGGATAACACCAACGGTTAAACCCAACGCCTCATACAGAGGGCGCATCCAGTTGGCATCACGGCCGGCAAGATAATCATTCACTGTGACAATATGCACACCCAAACCAGATAGGGCGTTTAGGTAAGCTGGTAAGGTCGCTACTAAAGTTTTACCTTCACCAGTTCGCATTTCCGCGATACGGCCTTCGTGCAGAGTAATACCACCAATCATCTGCACATCAAAGTGCCGCATTCCCATAACTCGGTGGCCTGCTTCGCGAACCAAAGCGAAAGCTTCTGGCAGAATGGCATTTAGGGTTTCGCCTTCTGCTACACGTTCTTTAAAGCTAGCGGTTTTCTCCTTAATCTCAGCATCACTGAGGGCCTGCATGCTTTCTTCATGGGCGTTAATTTTCTTGACCAACTTGCCCATACGCTTCAATTCGCGGCCGTTTTTAGTACCAAAAACCGCTCTAACCAGCTTGCCTATCATGTTATTTACCAATTCCTACGGATGTCCCCTACATATTGGGGCGAATATTGTCAGTTTAAAGCCGCAAAAAGCGGTCAAATTCAAAAAGGTGCCAAGTAAACCCCAAGCAGCCTGCGGGTGCAAGCTTAGGTTCACTTAATAAGAAGAAGTGCTATCGATGTGTACGATGGATATAAGAGGCGGGGTCTACAGCGCGACCGTTTTTATAAACTTCGAAATGTACATGGGGGCCAGTGGATCGGCCCGAAGTGCCCATGGCTGCGATGATATGGCCTTTTTTCACCACATCACCAACTTTTACTTTGATCTCGCTATTATGGGCATAGCGTGTCGAGAATCCTTCACCATGGTTAATCTCAACCAACTGGCCATAACCAGAACGGTCGCTAGCCCAAGTGATCACACCTGCTGCTACTGAGATAACTGGGGAGCCCATCTTGCCGGCGAAATCAACGCCGTTATGCCAGGCTACCTTGCCATTGAACGGATCTGTACGACGACCAAAGCGAGATGACATCCAGCCTTTTTGCACTGGGCGGCCAGCCAAGAAGATGTCTTTTTCAATCTTACGCTTAGCCATCATGGCATCTAGGATTTCAAGCTGCTGCTCCCGATCTTCAATCTGTTGGCTTAGCTGATCAATCGCATCGATAAATTCGGGGGCTTGGTAGGCATCACCTAGGGCATTTGACTCTGGGCCACCGACCGCTGGGGCTCGGCTAAAATCGAACTCGCCCTTATCAAGCTTGGCGATACTGGTAAGGCGCTCGCCCAGCGCATCTAAACGCAGCAAGCGCGCTTGCAGCTCTGCCATACGCAAGGTTAAGGCGGCAACCTTTTCACGGGCATCGCGACCGGCTTCTTGGATATCTTGCTTTTGCTTTACGAGTTCTTTTTGCCAGGCACGGCGGGAATCAGAGCTTAGAAATTCGTTTTCGGCGTCCATTTGGCTGGCTTGCCACAACCAAAAGCCACCGACAGTTGCAGGCACACCAAGTAGGCACAAAGACAATAGCGCAACAGACCACGCACCAACTGTAAAGCTGCGCGTGCTACCGTGATTCTTGCTGACCAGAATAACTTTCATACTTCTAAGCCGCTACGTCAAAAAAAATATCTGTCTATTTGTTTTACGGCCAAAAGCCGCTTTTTATTAGTGTTCAGATTAATTTTCTGAACGTCAAACAAGGCCCCGACCCGCTCTTATCGAGCAAGTTAGCGACCCAGAGACAATTAAAACCGGTGAAACCACCTTTATCATGGAAGCATTTCTGCCACCACTTTGTAGCCGCAAAGCGATATTCTTCTATTATTGCTTGCCTGCTACTAACGGCTCATCAACCCTGCTGGTCACAAACCTATCTAGGCGCGCCATGCTCAGCCGATAAACCGTCGCTATTATGGTCTAAATGGCACAATAGCTAAAGTAAGTTTAGGCCAAAAACCCCACTAAATCCTATTTGATAATAAAGAAATAGCGTTTTATGTCAAAACAGCGGGGACATCTTTACTAATTAAAGGGTCCATTGCTGTGATTTTATGCACAAAATGATTAAAACGACATTACCGGCTTCATATATGAAATAGGAGCCGCTGTTTCATCTTCAAAGGTGACTACTTCCCAAGCATCTTCCTGCTCCATTAGCTGTCGCAAGGATTTATTGTTCAGTGCATGGCCTGATTTATGAGCTTTAAACTCACCAATTAGACTATTGCCTAATAGATACAGATCACCAATGGCGTCTAGAACTTTGTGCTTAACAAATTCATCTTCATAGCGCAGACCATCCTCATTGAGGATGCGATATTCATCAACCACAATAGCGTTATCTACACTACCGCCCTTGGCCAAGCCTTTAGAGCGTAGGTATTCAATTTCGTGCATAAAACCGAAAGTACGGGCACGGCTAACTTCTTTAACAAAAGAGGTGCTAGAGAAGTCAACGGAGGCATCAAGCGTGTGGCCTTTAAAGACCGGATGATCGAAATCGATACTAAAGGAGACCTTAAAGCCGTCAAAGGGGAGGAAACTAGCTGTTTTGTCTCCCTCAGTAACTGTCACTGGTCTTTTAATGCGAATAAACTTTTTAGCCGCTTCCTGCTCAGCCACACCAGCTGATTGCAAAAGGAAGACAAATGGGCCGGCACTGCCGTCCATAATTGGCACTTCTGCAGCACTGACTTCGACAATGGCATTATCAATACCAAGGCCTGCCATCGCAGACAGTAAATGCTCTACTGTTGAAACGCGTACATTATCTCTAACCAAGGTCGTCGATAAAGTGGTGTCACCTACATTTTCAGCTTTCGCTTCTATATCTACTACTGGGTCTAAATCTACCCGTCGAAATACAATGCCGGTATCGATAGCTGCTGGTAACAAGGTTAGGAAGATTTTCTCCCCAGTATGCAATCCAACACCTGTTGCACGAATGGCATTTTTTAGCGTCCGCTGTTTGATCATATAGGTCTACCGTCTCACACTGGCCCTAAAAGGGGCGCATACTAACAGAAAACCATACTCGGCGCCATTCTTCGCCTTTCTTGCAGGCGAGAACACAACGCAGCTATCAAATATGGCTACAAAGTTTATTCCCCCAAAGCAGGCCGCTCAAATTTTGAACAGCGCTTTGAGTGCACACGCTTAACTGTATTAGTCGGCCTGTCGACGCAAGAATGCTGGAATATCGAGATACTCCATATCCTTCTCTTCAGTCAAAGGGCTAGCCGAAGCTGCTGTCGCCGGCTGAGCTGCAGCCTTTTGACGCATCGCAGTTGGCTTATCCAACTCTGCATAGTTTGGCTGGCCATTTGGACGGCGGGTGTTATCCACCACAACTTTCGTCTCAACAGGCTTGGCTGCTTGCGCCGCCGCACCTAAACCAGTGGCTACTACAGTTACACGCAGCTCTTCTGACATCTCTGGGTCGATAACAGTTCCCACAACCACAGTTGCATCTGCAGAAGCGAATTCTTCTACGGTATCACCTACCTCAGTAAATTCACCCAAGGACAAATCCATGCCGGCTGTGATATTCACCAAAATACCGCGAGCACCCTGTAGGTTCACGTCTTCTAATAACGGAGAGCGAATAGCGGCTTCAGCGGCTTCGCGAGCGCGATTTTCACCACTGGCGTGACCGGTACCCATCATCGCCATGCCCATTTCAGACATTACGGTACGCACATCCGCGAAATCCACGTTGATCATACCTGGACGGATGATTAGGTCCGCAATACCTTGTACAGCGCCAAGTAGTACATCGTTAGCAGCTTTAAAGGCATCCAAAAGAGAAGTTGTGCTACCCAATACCGCTAACAGTTTTTCGTTAGGGATGGTAATTAGCGAGTCAACGCACTCTTGAAGTTCTTTAATACCCTGATCAGCAACGGTAATACGCTTGCGACCTTCGAATGGGAATGGCTTGGTAACAACCGCCACAGTAAGAATGCCCAGTTCGCGAGCAACTTCAGCAACTACTGGCGCTGCACCAGTACCAGTACCACCACCCATACCAGCGGTAATGAAAACCATATCCGCACCACTGATCACATCAGCAATACGCTCACGATCTTCCACCGCGGCTTGGCGGCCCACTTCAGGGTTTGCACCAGCACCTAGGCCTTTGGTTAAACCATTGCCTAGCTGTAAAACCGTGCCGGTTTCAACATCTTTTAGAGCTTGAGCATCAGTGTTTGCACATACGAATTCCACACCATCGACATGGTTAGCAATCATATGTTTCACGGCATTACCGCCACCGCCACCCACACCTACAACTTTAATTACAGCACTTTGAGGTACACTATCCACGAGTTCAAACATATCTTTCCCCTTTGTTTTTCCTCAGTAACACTTTGAAAAATGGTCTCGCTGAAAATTCAGCATTAAAATAAATTTTTAAATTTTTCCCACATACTTGTAGGAGCTTCCTTACTACTATAATTCGCAGCTTTTCCTTCCTGCTGTTGGTTAATTCCGTAATTCAACAAGCCAACGCCAGTTGAATAAATAGGATTGTTTACAATATCGCTTAGGCCAGTTACGTTTTGAGGCGCACCCAAGCGAACTGGCATATGGAAGATTTCTTCGGCAAGCTCGACGACTCCTTCCATTTTTGATGTTCCACCAGTCAACACAATGCCGGCTGCTACCAAATCTTCATAACCACTGCGGCGTAACTCAGCTTGCACCAGGGTAAACAGTTCATCGTAACGAGGCTCAACAACCTCGGCCAAAGCTTGGCGAGACAAATCACGCGGTTCGCGATCACCAACACTTGGCACTTTTATGGTTTCATCAGCACCTGTTAGCTTAGCCAAGGCACACGCGTATTTAATTTTAATTTCTTCGGCGTGTGGCGTAGGCGTGCGTAATGCCATTGCTATATCGTTAGTAACCTGATCGCCGGCAATCGGAATTACACCGGTATGGCGAATGGAACCTTCGGTAAAGATGGCAATATCCGTGGTACCACCACCTATATCTACCAAGCAAACACCCAGCTCTTTTTCATCATCAGTTAGCACCGAATAGGACGAGGCTAGCTGTTCCAAAATAATATCTTCTACTTCTAATCCGCAACGACGAATGCACTTCTCAATATTTTGCGCAGCGTTTTGTGCGCAAGTCACCAAATGCACTTTCGCTTCAAGGCGGACACCCGACATACCTAGAGGTTCTTTTACACCTTCTTGCTCATCGATCAAGTATTCCTGCGGCAAGATATGAAGTATTTTTTGATCGGCCGGAATCGCCACAGCCTGTGCCGCGTCGATTACGCGATCAACATCCTGACTAAACACTTCACGATCTTTAATGGCCACAATACCGTGGGAATTCATACTGCGAATATGGCTACCCGCGATACCCGCGTATACAGAATGAATCTGGCAACCCGCCATCAGTTCAGCTTCTTCAACCGCTCGCTGGATAGACTGCACAGTCGATTCAATATTCACCACCACGCCCTTTTTCAAACCATTAGAGCGGTGAGAACCAATACCTACAACTTCCAACTGACCATCAACACCAATCTCGCCAACAATCGCGACGACTTTTGAAGTGCCGATATCCAAGCCAACAATCATTTTGTTTTCGCTTGAATTTGCCATTTATATTCCCCTGTTGGCCTAGTGGCCACTCAAATTCAACGTGAAGGCGCTGCCGCCAATTCATTTATAGGCTCGCGCCAACTAACTGAAAATCCATTTTCATAACGCAAATCAATCGCTGCAATCTGCGCCACTTTATCTTTTAAGGATCTTGGGTACACCGCCAATAAGCGCTGCATCTTTTCAACCAGTTGATCTCGCCCCAGCTTTAACAACCATCCGTTGTCCAGCTTTAACTGCCAAGACATACGATCGTTAGCTGACAACTCAGTTACCGTTAAGTCGTAGCTCGACAGCAACTGATTAAACCTTTTAAAACTACTCATCACCAAAGCGGCCGATTCTTTTGGGCCATTAAGCTTTGGTAAATCTTTTAGCAGCTCGCTAGCATCCGGCGCCTTAACAACCTTGCCCTGTGCGCTTAAAAAGCCGTAGTCATCCCAGCGAGCAATAGGGACTTCTTCAAATACTTTTACCGTAAGCTGATCCGGCCAATTCCGACTCAGAACGACGCGCGCCACCCAAGCCTCTTCTTCCAGCTCACTTTTGATCGCCGCCAACTTAAGCTGCAAAAAGCTGCGATCAATTAAGGGTTTTACTCGCTCGCTTAAAACCTCTTTCTTAATAAACCTAAATTCACCTTCAATGGCCACCTTGGCCACGGGTCTATCAACAGTTTCCAGTAATGGCTGCCGACCAAAAACTACCAATGCCGCAACCAGCGCCAACAATAGAGTCATGCTGCCATAATAGCCCCAGCGAATTTCACGCTTCAGCTTTGGCTCGGCATTGGGCTTTCTTACCGCCCCTCTTTGTCGCGACTGACTCATAACTAAAACCAGCCCTTAATGATTAATCACACTGCTATATAAAACTTGTGCAACCAGGTGCTCAAAGTCCTTACCTGCAGCCTTCGCCGCCATCGGCACCAAACTATGACTGGTCATACCAGGTACCGTATTTACTTCGAGAACATAAAACTTACCCTGCTCATCGGCCATAACATCAACCCGACCCCAGTCTTTACAGCCCAAGCTATCAAAAGCACGCTTGGCCAGAGCTTTTAATTCTTGCTCTTTTTCATCTGGCAAACCGCAAGGGCACAAATAGCGAGTTTCATCAGAAATATATTTAGCGTCGTAGTCGTAAAACTGATTATCGGTTTCCAACTTGATCGCCGGTAGCACCTCATCAGATAATACCGCCACGGTGAATTCTGCTCCGCGAATCAAACGTTCAGCGATAACACATTTATCGTATTTCGAGGCTTCAACAAAAGCCTTTTGCAATTCTTCAGCGCTGTGCGCCGGAGCCATACCAATACTGGAGCCTTCACTGGCAGGCTTAACCATGACTGAGCCGCCAAGGCGAGTCATAATCTCTGCCCAGTCACTGTCAGAATCAAGCTCGCAAAAGTCCGCTGTACTCAGTCCCATACCACGCCACAAATATTTACAACGCAGCTTATCCATTGCGTGGGCTGAGGCATTTACAGCACTACCGGTATAAGGGATCTCCATATAACCCAACAAAGCCTGTATACGACCATCTTCGCCAGCACCGCCATGCAGAGCGATAAAAGCATGATCTGGCTTTTCTTGCTTTAAAGCTTCAATAGCATTGCTGCCGATATCCATTGCAAAAGCATCCACTGATAGGTTTTGCAATGCAGCTAAAATAGCGGCGCCACTTTGCAAAGACACTTCGCGCTCAGCGGAATCACCACCCAACAAAACAGCCACGCGCCCCATAGCAGACAACTTTTTCGCTAAGGCGCTTTTATCGTTCAGTATGTTTTGTTCTACTTGCTTCATAATCTAACTCAATACACTCTACTGACGACCAAATTTGCTATTCGCCAAAGTCGTCGCCAAGGCCCCTACATTACCGGCACCTTGAGTAATCACGATGTCGCCAGGGCGAACCAAATTGGCAAGTAATTCAGGCACTTGCTCTGGCTCTGCCGCAAATACAGGGTCTACTGCGCCGCGAGTTCGAATACTGCGACATAGGCTACGACCATCAGCGCCCGGCACAACGGCCTCGCCTGCGCTATAGACTTCTAACAACACCAAAGCATCAACCGCCGACAATACTTCAACAAAATCTTCGTACAAATCACGAGTACGAGAATAACGATGCGGTTGATAAACCATCAGCAATCTACGTTCAGGCCAGCCTTCACGTACCGCTTTAATTGTGGCAGCCACTTCAGTTGGGTGATGACCATAGTCGTCAACCAACATCGCTGTTCCGCTGCCCACTTCGATATCGCCATAAACCTGAAAGCGTCGACCCACACCTTCAAATTGAGCAAGCCCAGTTTGAATAGCCTTATCATCAACGCCTTCATCGGTAGCAACGGCAATAGCCGCTGTTGCATTCAATACATTGTGCAGGCCTGGCATGGACACACTAACGGACAAATCTTCTTCGATTCCCGGGCGACGCACTTTAAAAGTACTGCGCATCCCTTCTTGCTCTACCTCGTAAGCGTAGAAATCATTGTGCTCTGACAAACCGTAGGACAATATTGGACGTGAAATTTCAGGCAAAATTTCATTAATTACTGGATCGTCACCGCATACGACAGCCAAACCATAAAAAGGCAGATTGTGCAAAAACTCCACAAAGGTGTGTTTGAGCTTGGCAAAATCACCTTCATAGGTATCCATATGATCCGCTTCGATGTTGGTAATAACCGAGACCATAGGCTGCAAATGTAAAAACGAAGCATCACTTTCATCAGCTTCAGCAACAAGGTATCGACTTGCACCCAACTTGGCATTACTGCCCGCACTATTTAACAAGCCACCAATAACAAAAGTTGGATCTTTATCTCCTGCGGCCAAAACAGAGGAAATCAAACTCGTAGTGGTTGTCTTACCATGGGTGCCCGCTACTGCTATACCATGACGATAGCGCATCAGCTCGGCCAACATTTCGGCACGACGAACAATCGGAATACGATTCGCACGAGCCGAAATAATTTCAGGATTTTGCTCATCAATCGCGGTGGAGTTCACCACCACATCTACACCATCAATATTCTCTGCTTTATGTCCGATAAAAATCTGAGCACCCATTGCCTGCAAGCGCACGGTATTACCAGACTCGCGAATATCGGAGCCAGAAATTTCATAATTCTGATTTAACAACACCTCTGCAATGCCGCTCATGCCAGCACCGCCTATACCGATAAAATGTATACGACGAATACGGCGCATTTCCGGTATATCAATCACATAGTCAGCCATGACCGGCCTCCACACATACATCAGCCACCCTTTCGGTAGCATTCGGGCTTGCAAGAGCACGACCTTTTGCTGCCATTTCTACTAATAGTTGAGGGTCTGATAATAATTCTTCTAATAAACTCGCCAATTTATCCACGTCCAGCTCACTTTGCTGGATAACTCTGGCTGCACCTGCGTCTAGCAACCACTGAGCATTTTTTGTCTGATGATCATCAATTGCGTGAGGGAATGGAACGAATACCGCTGCTACACCAACCGCCGCAATTTCCGAAACTGTCAAAGCCCCCGCTCGACAAACAATAAAATCTGCCCAGCTATAAGCCGCCGCCATATCATCAATAAAGGCATCCACTCGCGCATCTACATTCGCCAACTGATACGTTTCTCGGCACGACGATAAATGACGCTCACCACATTGATGCCACACTTGTGGCCGCTGTTCTTTGCTCAACTGCTTAAGAGCCGCCGGCATCATTTCGTTGATCGCCATTGCGCCTAAGCTGCCACCAAGAACCAATAAGCGAGGGCTTGCGCCGCTGGCAAGTCGAGCTTCGATACGCTTATCATCACGCCACAGTTCGCTTACCTCTTCGCGAATAGGATTACCGGTTTGCTCAGCCCCTTTTAATGCGCCAGGAAAAGCCTGTAATTTTCTTGTGGCTGCTAGCTTTGCCAGCAAGCAATTGGTTGTACCCGCGACAGCATTTTGCTCATGAATAATCAAGGGCACGCCAGCCAAACGGGCCGCTATACCACCAGGGCCGGAAGCAAAGCCTCCCATTCCCAAAACAGCATTGGGCTGCACACGCCTAATAACTTTCGCAGCCTGAGCTATGGCTTTATTAATAAGGAAAGGTGCTTTTAATAAACTCGCAATACCTTTGCCACGTACACCTTCGACATCTAAATAATGCAACTCAATACCTGCTGCAGGTACTAGTTTTGATTCGATGCCTTTGCGTGTACCTAACCATTGAATCTCTGCACCGCGTTGCTGCAATTCTTTGGCTACAGTAAGCGCGGGAATGACATGGCCACCGGTGCCTCCGGCCATTAATAAATAACTGTGCCCTGCTAAGCTGGCGGCTTGCGCTGTCATGCGGCCAACTCCTCTACGGCTTTTGTCTTTTTACGAGGCATGCGTTTAACCTTAGGTTTTAATAATGCGTTTCGGCGTAACTCCCAATCCAAACGCAGGATAAAACCAATTAGCGCAAAGTTTGCAATTAAACTACTGCCACCCCAGCTAACAAAAGGCAATGTCAAACCCTTAGTAGGCAAGAAACCAGATGCCACACCAACATTAATAAGTACCTGGGTAGAGAACATCGCTGCCACACCAAAGCATGCTAAGGCAGCAAATTTATCGTCCGCAGCCATAGCTCGGCGAGAAATCCCCAAAATACGCGCGATAAAGGCTACAAATAAGCCCAGCATTAGCAACACACCTAAGAGGCCGAATTCTTCAGCTAATATCGCAAAAATAAAATCGGTATGAGCCTCAGGTAAATAAAACAGCTTTTGGATGCTGTTCCCTAAGCCAGAGCCAAACCATTCGCCACGACCAAAAGCAATCAGCGATTGAGTTAACTGATAGCCTCCGCCGTACTGATCAGCCCAAGGATCTAAATAACTCACCAAACGCTGCAATCGATAAGGTGTAGCGGTCGCCAATACAGCAAGGCCGCCCGCACCCAATAGCACCAACAATAAGAACTGGTGCAAGCGAACTCCAGCCAGAAATAACATCGACATAGCGGTTACGGTAATAACTACCGTACTACCGAAATCAGGCTCAAGAATTAATAAAGCCGCAATCAACACAACACTAGCAATGGAAATACCAAAACCTTTCCAGCCATATAGCAGATCTTCCTGGCGTCGGCTTAAATAGCTCGCAAAAAACACAATCACGCAAAACTTCACTACCTCTGAAGCTTGCACAGTAATGAAACCTAGATTAAACCAACGCTGTGAACCATTAACTCGCTTACCCAAACCAGGCACCAAAACCAAGGTCAGTAAAATCAGCGCTAGCAACAAAAACAGCGGTCCATATCGACGCCATAATTGACTCGGTAAAGCCGCGATAAAACAGGCGCCGATCATACCCAGCACAATATAAACCGTATGGCGTTTAGCGAAATGCAGGCTATCCCCAAACAAACTATCAGCAATACTCACCGATGAAGAAGCCACCAAAATAATTCCGCAAGAAACAATCGCCCACAGTAGAGTTAGCAATGGCCAATCGACACTCGCCATTGCCGGGCTAGCATAAGCACTTGCTGCTTGCTTGCTGACCTTTGGCTTGCGCTTGGCAGGAAGTTTAACGGCGGCCAATTCAGTCATGGCTCACCTCCTGCACAGCATCTTTAAATGCCTGACCTCGCGCTTCAAAGCTGGCAAACATATCGAAGCTGGCACAAGCTGGCGACAGCAGTACCGCATCACCCACCTGAGCTAAACGAAAGGCTTCTTTTACCGCGAAGGGCATATCATCGGCAAAAGTGATGTCTGCAACAGAGCCCTCCAATGCAGCGGCAATTTTTGCGGCATCTTCACCAATGCATACAAGGGCACGGCAGTATTTTTCTACAGCTGTACGTAATTCATCAAAATTAGCACCCTTACCAACGCCACCCGCGATCAATACTAATTTTTGTTTGGGCCCCAAGCCCTCCAATGCCGCAATACTGGCGCCAGTGTTAGTACCTTTCGAATCATTAATAAAATCGACGCCAGCTACAGTTGCAACAAACTCACAGCGATGAGGCAAACCTGAAAAATCTTGCAGTGCGGCCAGCATGGCATCTAATGGCAGGCCGGCAGCCTCACCCAGGGCCAAAGCGGCCAGTGCATTTTGCACATTGTGTTGCCCAGGTAACGATAAGCTTGCCGCCGGCAAGAGCAGATCTAAACCTTTAGCCAAATACTCCACGCCATCACGTAAGCGGACACCATACTGCCCTAAGTCAGGCTCATTAAGACCAAAGCTAATAGCCGAAACGCCTTGAGCCATGAGTGCTTGTGTCAGCGGGTCATGGCGATTAAAAACGATATTCTGCGCACCGCGATATACTTTTTGCTTGGCCTGATGATAAGCCGCCATTCCCTCATAGCGATCTTGATGGTCAGCGCTAACATTGAGGATGGTGGCAACTTTTGCATTAAGCTGAGGCGTCGCCTCTAACTGAAAGCTGGAAAGCTCTAAAATGTACAAAGACTTTTTAGGCTGCTCCAGCAGAGATAGCACTGCCGTACCGATATTGCCACCAACGGCAAAATCAATAGCTGCTTTTTCAGCCATATGGGCTAGCCAAGCTGTCACCGTACTCTTTGCGTTCGAACCGGTAATGGCAACAATGTCGCCTTCACACTGCTCTGCAAACAGAGACATATCGCCATGAACTTTTATACCAGCATCAATAGCAGCTTGCAGAGCTGAGTCAGCCATTGGGAAACCCGGGCTAAGCAAAATCTCACTGGCCGCCATCAAGTTTTCCTGGTGCAAGCCACCAAGATGCACAGCACGTAAATAAGCGCTGTCTGCAAATTCTTCTTCAAACTGATTCAACATAGGCGGCTGCTTACGGGTATCCATAACCACAAAAGCAATGCCCTTGGCCTCTAAGTAACGCGCATAGGACAGCCCAGTGAGTCCTAGACCCACAATCGCTATCATTTTGTCGCTACCTATTAGCATACTATTCTCTGTTCAACTTTTGTTTTGTGCTGTTCTAAATCTAGCGCAGCTTTAATGTCGCCAAACCAAACATCACCAGCATCACCGTAATAATCCAAAAGCGCACAATAACCCTTGGCTCTGGCCAGCCCTTTAATTCAAAGTGGTGATGCAAGGGCGCCATTCTGAAGATCCGGCGCCCTGTCAATTTGTAGGAGCCCACTTGCAAAATTACAGAGACAGTTTCCATCACGAATACGCCTCCCATAATGAAGAAGACGATCTCGTGCCTTACGATAACCGCGATTATGCCCAGCGCCGCACCAAGTGCTAGAGCGCCAACATCACCCATAAATACTTGCGCTGGATAAGTGTTAAACCATAAGAAGCCCAAGCCGGCGCCTCCCAATGCAGCACAAAAAACTACCAGCTCACCGGCACCTTCAACATAAGGTATATTCAGATACTCGGCGAAATTCGCGTTACCGGCCAAATAGGCGATAACCCCCAGTGCGCCGCCCACCATGACCGTTGGCATAATGGCCAAGCCATCAAGACCATCAGTTAAGTTAACCGCGTTACTAGAGCCGACTACCACAAAGTAGGTCAGCACTATGTAGAAGATACCGAGATCCAATACAGCATGTTTGAAAAACGGAAAAATCAATTGTGTTTCAACAGGGCTGATTGCAGTGCTATACAAAAAATATGCAGCCCCCAAGCCACCGATTGACTGCCAGAAATATTTCCAGCGAGCAGGCAAGCCACGAGAATTATTCTCCACCACCTTGCGATAATCATCGACCCAGCCAACGGCGCCAAAAATGGCCGTTACAGCCAAAACGACCCATACATAACGATTGCTTAAATCCGACCAAAGCAGCGCTGAAATAAAGATGCTGGCCAAAATTAAAGTGCCACCCATTGTTGGGGTACCACTTTTGCTTAGGTGGGATTCAGGACCATCATCACGCACAGCTTGCCCAATTTGCAGGCTGTTTAAACGGCGAATCATCCAAGGACCTAACCACAAGGATAATCCTAAGGCTGTCATCACCCCTAAGATTGCCCGCATCGTTAGATACTGAATAACAGCGAAGCCACTCACATATTGCTGCAGGTACTCAGCCAACCAAACTAACATGACACCCCCGGGGATTTATTATTTTCGGCAGCAGACATCAGAGCCTGTACAACCTCTTCCATTGCCGCACTACGCGAACCTTTAACAAGCACTGTGCAAGAGCTCGATAATTCTGATTTTAATTCTTCAATCAAACTGCGCTTATCTTGAAAGTGCTTTCCGGCACTACATTTGCTAGCAGCATGCTTTGACAAATCGCCAACACAGAACAAAGCTGAGATAGCCTTATCCTGTGCATACTGACCAACCTTTCTATGAAGTTTTTTCTCTTCAGGCCCCAACTCGCCCATATCACCCAAAACCAAAATCGTTCTCCCTTCCTGATCGGCTAGCATATCGATTGCGGCCTGAACTGATCCTGGATTGGCGTTATAGCTATCATCAATAATTTGAGCGCCCGTAGAATGCTCAAAGCGCTGCATTCTGCCCGCAGCATTTTTCGCCGAAGACAAACCTTGCACGATAGTTTCCAGCGACACAGAGCAAGCATAGGCACAGCTTGCTGCCGCCAAAGCATTGGCAACATTGTGACGGCCAGGCATTGCCAGCTGCACTCTTTGTGTTGCAATGGGAGTTGTTAAATCAAAGGCATAACAAGCATCGGTTAACAATTCGATATTGCTCGCGTAGATATCGGCCTGCACAGAATCAGTACTGTAACGAACGACCTGTGACTCTGCTAAACCACCTGCCCAGCGATCGGCGTATTCACAATCTTCATTAATGATCGCTTTAGCAGACTCAGCCAAGCCTTGGTAAATTTCACCTTTGGCCATTGCCACACCATCCAGACTACCAAAGCCCTCTAGATGCGCTGCCATAACATTGTTCACCATCACAACAGTGGGCTTAGCAATTGAGCTGAGATAAGCAATTTCACCAGGGCCGCTTGCACCCATTTCAATAACTGCATACTCAGTGTCGGCCTGCAAATCAAATAGCGTTAAAGGCACTCCGATATGGTTATTCAGATTACCTTTGGTTGCCAAAGTTGGCCCGAGCAATGAAAAGATGTTAGCCAACATTTGTTTGACAGTGGTCTTTCCGCTACTGCCAGTAATACCAACTACCGGACCGCGAAAAGACTGACGAAACATTTGCGCAATTGACGCCAAGGCAGCATAGCAATCCGGAACCACTAGCTGGGGAATCTCAATAGCAGCCTGCTGCTCCTCAACTATGGCTGCAATGGCGCCTTGCGCCTGAGCTTTTTCCAAAAATTGATGACCATCGAAATTCTCACCCTTAAGGGCAACAAAAATATCTCCGGCGGACACTTTACGGCTATCTGTGCTCAAGCCTTCAATTGAAATTTCACTATCAATATCCAAGGCCAAAGCAGCCGCTATCTTTTGTAAGCCAAGAGGAAACATTACTGTACCCCTCCTTGCTGAAACTGTTTTTCTTGCAGAAATTTCTCGGCAATGACCCGGTCATCAAACCAAAGCTTTTCGCCCTTAACGATTTGATAATCTTCATGCCCCTTGCCTGCAATAAGGACGCAATCACCATCAACGGCACTAGCGATGGCCTGCTCGATGGCAGACTTTCGATCAATAACCATTTGCGACTCGATTGCTGAGGCATCGATGCCCGCCTGAATATCATCAAGAATTCGCCGAGGGTCTTCATTGCGTGGGTTATCACTGGTCACCCAAATAGAATCAGCCAATCGAGCAGCAATAGCTCCCATTTGTGGGCGCTTGCCTCTATCTCGATCACCACCGCACCCAAATACACACTGCAGTCGACCACTACAATGCTGACGAACTCCCAACAGGGCTTTCTCAAGAGCATCTGGGGTGTGAGCGTAATCTACGACTACAGTAATGCCGGCATGATTAAAAGTTTCTAAACGACCTTTAACAGCACACAACTCAGGCAATAGCTCACACAAACTTTCCCAGCTATAACCCTTAGCAATTGCAGCAGCCATCACCGCCAATAGGTTGCTCACATTAAAGCCACCCAGTAACTGAGTTTGTAATTCAACTCTACCCCAAGGACTAATGAGCCTTAATGTCATACCTTCGGAGTGATATTCGGCCGACTCACAATAAATGTCGGCAAATTGATTGGTACAGCTATAAGTTAGCGTTTTTAGACCAGATGCTTTTAATACATGCGCAAAAATTTCACCGTATTCATCATCAAGGTTTAATACCGCGGCTGACAAACCCTTGAAAGTAAACAACTTCGCTTTGGCTTTAGCGTAAGCTGCCATGCTGCCGTGATAATCAAGATGATCGCGACTGAGATTGGTAAACACCGCAATATCAAAATCTACAGCAGCAACACGCCCCTGCATCAAGCTGTGTGATGAAACCTCCATAGCGACTGACTGCATTCCCGCCTCACGCAGCTCTGCCAAAATCGCTTGGGCTCGAATAGCATCAGGGGTGGTCATACCCGTGTCTTGCAAAGTCATTTTAGCCTTGCGATCAACTTCGCCATAACCCATAGTCCCAAGCATCGCAGCACGCTGACCCAACAATGCCTGCAACTGTGCAAAAAGCTGAGTGCAACTGGTCTTACCATTAGTTCCCGTAAAACCAACAACCGATAAAGCTGTACTGGGTTCGGCATAAAAGTTCGCAGCAATTCGACTCATTTTGTGAAGCAGAGCTTTTATCGAAACAACAGGCACACCCTGGCGACTAGAAATTGCGCCATGATCCTCGCCATCCGCTTCTTGCAGTACAGCGACTGCTCCAGCTTTAATGGCCTTATCGATAAAGCGACGACCATCGGTTTCCAAACCCGTCACAGCGATAAAACAATTGCCTTTTCTTACTTTTCGGCTGTCCTGTTGCAAGCCAGATAAATGCAAATCTTTGTGCTCAGCAGCATCAATATCTAAGCCCGACAACAAATGCTGCAAACTGCAGTAATTGGAAGTACTCATTGCATACCCCCAACCATAGCGACTTGCGAGCTATCGCTCACTCTTGGAGGAACACGCAATAAACGTAGCGCAGATTCCGCAACCCGAGAAAAAACAGGGGCTGCCACCTTACCGCCTGAGTAAGCCTGAGTACCCGGCTCATTAATCATGACCACGGCCACAATCTCCGGCGCATCCGCAGGAGCCATACCGGCAAACAAAGACATATAGCGATTTTCGGCGTAACCTTTTGAGCCTAGCTTGTGAACGGTTCCCGTTTTTCCAGCAACTGGGTAATCGGTAATTTGGGCGAGCTTACCAGTGCCTTCTTTTTCTGGCACTGTACTCAACATTTTACGCACCTGCTTTACCAAAGCGGGATCAGCAACCTGATGACTTTCGACACCCTCTTGATGATGCAAAATCGATACAGGACGGAAAGTCCCGTCATTGGCGATAACATTGTAAGCTTGAGCTAGCTGCGCGGCGGTTAAACTCATGCCATAACCAAAAGAAAAATTGGCATGCTCGGTAACATGCCATTTAGGTCGATTCGGTAAAGTTCCTGTACGCTCACCAGGAAAACCTGTTCCCGTGACCGCACCCAGGCCGAAGCGCTGATATATATCCCGTATGGTTTCAGGCTCCATTTGCAAGGCCAACTTAACAATTCCAACCTGACTTGATTTGGTGAGAATTCGCTCTAGATTTATTTCACCGTAATTAACTGGATCGACAAAGGTTTTTCCTGGTACTCGAACATAGCCAGGGTTGGTATCAACCACCGTATCTTTTGAAAACTTACCCGTTTCCAATGCCGCCAGAATGGTTAAAGGCTTCATGGTCGAACCAGGCTCATATTGATCGGTCAGCGCTCTATTACGTAACTGCTTAGCCTTAATCTTGCTGCGATTATTGGGGTTGTACGATGGCTGATTGACCATAGCCAAAACTTCAGAGCTTGCCACGTCCAAAATAACCACAGAGCCCGATTTTGCCTTGTAAGCTTTTAAGGCGGTTTTCAGTTCGCGATGCGCCATATATTGCAAACGCAAATCAATACTTAAACGTACATCCTTCCCGGACAGAGCAGCTCGAATCAAACCTGCATCTTTAATAACGCGCCCTTTTAAATCCTTAATAACACGTTTAGCGCCCGCCTCACCCTTAAGCCAATGATCATAGGCCAACTCCAAACCTTCCTGCCCCTTACCTTCAACATCAACAAAGCCAACTAAGTGAGAAGCTACTTCTGCCGCAGGGTAAAAACGTTGATACTCAGTCGTTGCGTAAACCCCATCAACACCCAAGGCCATAACAGCTTCAGCTTTATGTGGCGGCAAGTGACGCTTTAGATACATAAATTCTTTATTGGCAAATCGATCAAATTTTGCAGCCAACTCTGACTGCTTCAGGCCTAAAGCTTTAGCCACCGCACGCAATTGGCCATCATCGTTTTTGAAAAGCTTAGGATTTGCCCACACCGAAGTTACCGGCGAGCTCACTGCCAAAGGCTCACCATTGCGATCGGTAATTAAGCCGCGATAAGCATTAATCGTTTCATGTCGAATAGTCCGTGCATTACCTTGACCTTGCAAAAACTCATAGCCGCGCTCATTACCCGGAACCACCTGTAGGAACGCCAAGTGCCACATCAATGCAAGTAGCAATAGCGCAATAACGGCAACGGTGAAGTGAAAACGCCATTTTGCCAACATCGCTATAGCCAGGCCCTTACCCTTGGCGGGCGCCTGCTTGCGCTTTGATGTTGTGACTTTTTTATTCACCGCTATCTCAATCGTGCTGTTTTGTTATTTAATAATGACCAGCTCATTGGCAGCTGGTGCTTTCATTTTCAATTGTTTTTTAGCTGTTGTTTCAACTCGGTTATAACTGGCCAAAGTACTTTGCTCGAGCAGATACTGCCCCCAAGCGACCTGATAACCATTGGTCATACGCTTAGCAAGCTCGAGCTGATTCAACTTAATGCGGCTTTTATGGGTACTATCGACGACTGCGATAGCAGATAGCATCACCAGCAACCATAGCAACGCCATGATCAACGGCCAACGCCACTGAAATTCCCCCGATTCTGCCACCTCAATTCCCTGCCTTTAAAGCTTTTCTGCCACGCGCATCACAGCGCTGCGTGAGCGAATATTTTCTGCCAGCTCACCGGCATCGGCTTTCATAGCCTTGCCAACGCTACGCATTGTTTTATCTAATTGATCTTCAGTAACTGGCAAGCCAGGCGGCAACTCCTGCCCCTTTTCCTGACGCCGAATAAAACGTTTAACTAAACGGTCTTCTAAGGAGTGGAAACTAATAACCACCAAGCGCCCACCTGGCTTGAGAATGCTCAAACTCTGGTCAAGCACCGCTTCAAGGTCCGCCAATTCATTATTGATATGAATACGTATGCCTTGAAACGCTCGAGTAGCTGGATTTTTACCCTTCTCCCAAGCTGGATTTGCATCAGCAACGATGCGCGCCAATTGCAGAGTCCGAGTAATGGTCTTGGCTTGTCTGGACTCTACAATGGCGCGGGCGATTCGCTTAGCGAAGCGCTCTTCTCCATACCCCTTTAATACTCGGGCAATTTCTGTCTCCTCAGCAGAATTCACCCAATCGGCCGCTGTCATACCCGCACTACTATTCATGCGCATATCCAGCGGACCATCCTGCATGAAACTAAACCCCCGTTCGGCTTCATCCAGCTGTGGCGACGACACCCCCAAATCTAACAATATGCCGTCAACCAACCCTGTCTTGCCGCGCTCTGCGACAAATTCTTGCATTTGCGCAAATGAACCATGCGCAATTTCAAATCGTTTTTCTTCGGCAAACTTTTCATGTGCTACTGCAATCGCATCAGGATCTTTATCGATGGCCATCAAATGACCATTCTGCCCTAAGGAGTTGAGTACCAATGCACTGTGGCCACCGCGACCAAAAGTACCGTCAATATAAAAACCATCTTTATCAATCAATAGATGGTTGACCGCTTCATCTAGCAGAACACTGTAATGTGGTGAATTACTCATTAGCTCAGCACCTACAGCGAAAGCGTTTGCATTTCAGGCGGAATCTCATCATCAACCGCCTCATCCAATAGAGCTGACCAACCAGCCTCGCTCCACAATTCAAATTTTTTCCCCTGCCCTACCAGCATTAACTCTTTCTCTAAATTGGCGTATTTACGTAATGGCCCCGGAATAGAGATACGACCATTAGCAGGATCCATTTCCACAGCTGTGGCATAACCGATCAGCAAGCGCTTAGCGCGAGCGGAAACCTTGTTAAAGCTAGGAAGATTTTCAATCTGAGGAAGAATTTGCAGCCACTGCGGCTCTGGATAAACCAACAGACAGCGCTCTTCAGTATTTGCGGTGATCACTAATCGTCCCGCACAGGCCTCTACCAACGAGCCGCGAAGACTTGTTGGAATCGCCAGACGCCCCTTCGCGTCCATATTGATTGCGTGACCACCTTGATACACTGAGTGCTACCGTTTGCTCGTTTTGGGACATTTGCTCCACCAAACTCCACCCGGAATCTAGAAAAAACACAAATCTCCACTTTTTTCCACATAGCTACACTATAAATCTGAACTAGGCAAAGTCAAGGTAAAAAGCGTTTAAAATCAGGGATATTGCAGCGATCTTCGAGAAACTTGTTAAGAACTGGAGGTTTCCCTGCAACTGAAAACATCAAAAATCAAGAAAAAACAACACGCTAAAGCGCAAACTTAAAGTAATACTTTAAGTTTGAAAGAAGAGCTCAATGAATTCCAAAATAATGCCAAGATTGGCGAAGGGAAAATAAGTCAAAGGCGGCCTATAAGCCGGGTTCTGTCGTGAACAGTCATTCATCTGGGATGCTTGTCACCAAACACCTCAAGCGACCTACCCGAATCCAGCGCGGGTCACGCCTATAGGATTCCTATTTGGTCTTGCTCCGAGTGGGGTTTACCATCGCCACAGACTGTTACCAGCTGCGCGGTGCGCTCTTACCGCACCTTTTCAACCTTACCGGCCGCGAACGGCTTAGGCGGTTTCCTTTCTGCTGCACTTTCCGTAGGCTTTCGCCCCCCAGGCGTTACCTGGCACTCTACCCTTTGGAGCCCGGACTTTCCTCCCTCCTTATATAAGAAGAGCGACTGCCCAGCCACCTTTGACAGGGGCAACAATAGCGATTCAATACACCACTTGCAAGCTTTATGATCTTTACATTTTTATCGTTTACAAGCCAGAAAGCCCACACAATAATAGAGTTCGTTTATGCAATTGACAAAAAGATTCTAAATCGGTGTCATTGGTGGACAAATTGGCCAACCCTGTTGGCTATTCAGCCTAAATAGTATATGGTTCGCGATGCCTAAAAGTCGTGAACGATCGACATATAACAACAAAAACAAAAGCTTAGGCACAACACTGTAAAAACTACTATAAATAGTAGCTGTAACAGACAACCTATATAAGTCTGAGCAGCAAATACCCGCTCATCACAGGAGATCGACTGATGAAATCTATTAGACAACGCACTCTAAGTGTTGCCATCGGCGCAATAGCAGCCGCTTCAGCCATGCCCTCTCTCGCACAACTTGCCCTTGAAGAAGTGGTAGTTACCGCCCAAAAGCGTGAGCAGAGCTTGATGGATGTACCCATTTCCGTTAACGCGGTAGCGGGTGAAAAAATGAACGAGGCCGGCATCAATACCCTTGAGGATATGACTGCTTACGTTCCCAACCTAACATTCAACCAAACTGGTATCGGTACTATTATTGGTATTCGCGGTATCAGTTCTGGTATCAACCAAGGCTTCGAACAGTCTGTAGGCCAGTATGTAGATGGCATCTACTACGGCCGTGCACAGCTAACCCGTGCACCTATGTTTGATATGGAGCGTGTAGAAATTCTACGCGGCCCTCAGTCGATCCTATTCGGTAAGAACTCGATTGCAGGTGCAGTTTCTATGACAACTGCCAAGCCAACTGATGATTTCGAGGGCTCGGTAACAGCATTGTACGAACCAGATCACGGTGAACGTGATGTTAAGCTGGTTCTTTCTGGCCCATTAACTGACACCCTAAGCGGCCGCTTAGCTATCTTGGATCGTCAAATCGATGGTTATTACACCAACACCACCTTAAATCGTGACGAATCCGATGAGGATGTGAGTGTTGTACGCGGCTCTCTTCGCTGGGACGCCTCTGATGACCTAACCGTTAACCTAAAAGCTGAAAAGAGCAGTTTTGATGTTAAAGGCCGATTCTTAGAATTGGTGAATGAAGTTGGTGCTGTGCCATACTCAGCTGCTGTATCAGCCACGAGCGCCGCTGTAGGCAATGGCAGCTACGTGCTGGATGCCACTCAAGACTTTAACCGCCAATCAAACGGCGACAGCAGTGATAACGAAACCGAAAACCTGACTCTGAATATCGAGTACGCCATTGGTGACATCACCGTAAACGCCATCACTGGCTACAATGCTTATGAGTACTCAGAAGATTGTGACTGTGACTTTATTGGTGCTAGCATCTTTACCGCACAATCTGGCGAAGACTTTGACCAGGTGAGCCAAGAGATCCGTTTTACTTCTCCAGGTGGCGAAACTGTTGACTGGATCGCTGGTGCGTTTTGGCAGTCTACCGATCTAGCTTTTAACGATTCTATTACTGTCCCAGGTGATAGCTTGTTGCGTGCTTTAAATCCCAACTTTGCTAACATCGCCACTCAGCGTACCTTCAACCAAGAATCTGATCTTTGGTCTGTATTCGCTCAGGCAACTTGGAACATCAATGACGAGTTTCGCCTAAACGTCGGTGCTCGATACACATCCGAAGATAAAGAAGCTGATCGTCGTCAATACCATGTCAACAGCGCTGGTCAAGATGTTGGCTCTAACGATTTACTGCTAAACACTCTATTTTCGGCATTTGCTATCGAGCCTTACGACACCCTACGTGATAGCCGTGACGAAGGCGCATTTACTCCTCTAGTGACAGCTCAGTGGGATGTAAATGCCGACGCTATGCTTTATGCAACCTTTACCACTGGCTTTAAAGGTGGCGGTTTTGACGTTCGCTCAAACGCCCACCCAGATCCAGCGTACGGTGTAACTGTAGTAACTGCTGGCGGCCCTGTCCTGAACCCAGGTAAGACTGGCGTATTCGAATACGAAGAAGAGAAGGCTACTAGCATCGAGCTTGGTGGTAAGTTTACTCTTGCCGACGGCGCCGCTGAATTGAATGTGGCTCTATTCCGCACTGAATACGAAGATCTTCAGACTTCTCAGTTTGATGGTACTTTAGGCTTTAACGTAACCAACGCCGGTGAAGCAACCAGCCAAGGTATCGAAATGGATGGCCGCTGGTTGCTATCTGAAGGCCTAACCCTAACCGGTTCTGCTGCGTACCTAGACTTCGAATACGACAAGTTCCCGAATGGGCAGTGTGCTTTCGGTGTAACGCCAAACAGTGCAAGCAACCCAGGCCTGTGTGACTTCTCTGGTCAGCGTCGTGAGTTCACTCCTGAGCTACAAGGTACCTTGAGCCTGGATCACGTAATGCCAATCGGTGAAGATTTCGAATTGCATTCAACCCTAGATTTGATCTACAGCGACGAGTACTTCGCCTCTCCAACTCTAGATCAAAACTTGGTTCAAGAAGCTTACACCAAAGTTAACCTACGCGTAGGCTTTGGCGCCGCAGACGGCCAGTGGGAAGTAGCTCTAATCGGTAAGAACCTAACTGACGAAGACGTTGTGACCTTTGGTAACGTAGCTCCACTATCGACTACCTTAACCGGTGGTGCTGGTGCAGCATACTACGCCTTCTTCGACCGTCCTCGCTCTGTAGCAGTACAAGGTACCTTGCGTTTCTAAGCTAAGCACTTAAAAGCTACAAAGAAAAAGCCCCGCACTGCGGGGCTTTTTTATATTTGTAATAAAGAGAATTAAAGCTTAATCGTCCTTGTTATCTAATGCCCACTGATAAAGTTCTTTTTTACGAAGGCCTGTTATCTCAGCACCTATTTGCGCCGCCTGTTTTACCGGCAACTGCGCTAACAGACAGCGCATCATGTGTTCAACATTTGCATCTAGCTGCTTTGCCGATGCCTCACAACCTTTCACCAAAATAACCATCTCACCTTTGCGCTGATTATGGTCCGCTTCAACGGCGGCCAGCACCTCTGTTGCAGCGCCAGAAATCAGAGTTTCAAAAGTTTTGGTTAACTCCCTCGCAAGCACTAACTCGCGGTCCGCACCAAATACTTCTGACATCGCCGTCAAACTATCAATAATACGATGCGGCGCCTCATAAAAAATCATAGTTCGCTCTTCGTCCAACAGCACTTGCAAAGCATTCAAGCGCTGCCCAGCTTTTGCGGGCAAAAAGCCTTCAAAGCAAAACTTATCCGACGGCAAGCCCGCCACACTTAGTGCTGCCGCCATTGCACAAGCCCCCGGAACCGGCACGACTTTTATACCCGCGTCTCTAGCAATTTTTACTAGCCGATATCCTGGGTCTGAAATTAGCGGCGTTCCAGCATCACTGATTAACGCGATATTTTTACCGCCATTCAGCAGGTCTAACATCGCCTCTGTTTGTGCTTGATCCGTGTAATCGTGATAGGCCCGCAAAGGCGTATTGATGGAGAAGTGCTGGCATAATCTTGAGCTGTGACGAGTATCTTCAGCCGCAATCAAATCAGCATTTGATAAGACCTCGATTGCTCGTTGAGTGATATCACCCAGATTCCCGATCGGTGTGGCCACCACGTACAGGCTGCCCGCCCCAGAAGTTGTTGAATTTTTCATCGCCGGCACGGAACATTCACCTCTCATTCATGGCCAAAGAGCACTATAGTACCCTCATTAAGAGTAACTGACATGCCTGCCGCAAAGAATAATTGCTATGATAGGGCCATGACAAATTTAGAGAGCACAATGAGCACCGTGTTGAAAACAAGCTTAGCCCAAGCCAAGCCCCAAATAAGTCGACTTACCTTGACCGCACTAGTCTGCGGCCTATTACTAAGCGGCTGTGGCTCGAACCCCAGTAAAGACCAAGGCAGCTTTCAACAAGCAGCCATCCCAAGCACACAGCCCCAACACACGGTTGCACAGCTATTAAAATTAGCACGCAGTAGCCAAGCGCGCGAAGCCAGCCAATATCTTTTGCAAGCCGCACAGCAGCTCAGCCAGCAAGAGGAATTGAGCTGGGCTCAGAATTTACTCAAAAATATCGACCCGATGCTGCTCAGCAACTTCGACTTTATTGAGTACAGCATTTTACATGGCAAGCTTGCGATGGAAGACGGCTCGTATTTTCTTGCTAAAGATAGCTTCTCCAGCCAGCGTTTGCAGCAGCTGGACGGGCAAATGCAGGCCGATCAAAAACAGCGTTTAGGAGAGCTCAAAGCCACCTTATTCACCCTCCTTGGAGACACTGAGGCAGGCGTTCAAGAACGCCTTGCCCTGCGCCAATGGCTCAGCATTGATCAGCTGGCGGACAATCAAAGCGCATTGTGGCAGACCCTAATGATGGAAAGTCCCGATAAGCTAGAGGCGCTGGCCAAGCAACAACAGCAGCCACTATTCAAAGGTTGGTATGAACTGGCCTCCATTGCGAAAAGTCAAAGCGACAGTATTGAGCAACAACAAGCCAAGGTGCAGCAGTGGCAGTTGCACAACCCAACTCATCCAGCCGCGCAGAATTTGCCTGAAGATTTACGCTTGCTAGGCCGACTGATCGATGAGCAACCCCGCAAAATCAGCATCATGCTACCGAGCCGGGGTAAATATGCCCGCGCTGGTAAGGCGATTAGAGATGGCTTTATGGCCGCTTATTATCAAGCCAAAGATAAAGGCCAAAGCACTCCCCAGTTAGAGCTCGTCGACAGCAGTCAGGGTGATATCGTGCAGCTCTATCAACAAGCGGTGCAAAGCGGAAGCGAACTGGTTATTGGCCCACTAGATAAAAGCCAAGTAAAACGTTTAAACGATAGCGCCCAACTTAGCATTCCCGTTTTAGCGATGAACTATATTCAGGCACCTTCGAACAATCCCGGCGACGAATATCAACAACTGTTATTTCAGTTTGGTTTAGCACTGGAGGACGAAGCTCGCCAAAGTGCTCAACGCGCCTATTTGGAAGGCCATCGTCGCGCCTTGGTGATCGCCCCTCAAAGTTCCTGGGGTAATCGCGGCACTCAAGCCTTTACGGAAGAGTGGTTAGCACTCGGAGGGGAGATTGTTGGTGAACAAAGATTCACCGGCAAAGGCGATTACTCTCGCGTTATCAAAAACAGTCTACAGCTGGATTTAAGTGAAACTCGCTACCGCAATTTGCAAAGAATCTTGGGCACCAACCTAGAGTTTGAACCCCGCCGCCGACAAGATATCGATATGATCTTTGTATTGGCCAATAACAACCAAGCAAGGCAAATTAAGCCCACCTTAGCCTTTCACTACGCCAGCAAAATACCGGTATACGCTACCAGCCACATCTATGGTGGTCGAGAAGCCAATAAAGCCAATCGTGACTTAAACGGCATTCGTTTTACTGCCCTACCCTGGCTAATTGAAGAGGACGAATCATTGCGCTTGGCAGTAGACGAATACGCCAAGCCCATTCCAGCCTACCAGCAACTCTATGCACTGGGGGCCGATAGCTTTGCCCTGTACCCTCGCCTTAGCCAACTTGCACAGGTTCAACAGTTGCAGTTGCAAGGCCGTACAGGCCGTTTGCAGATGCTCAGCAATGGCCAACTAGCTAGACAGCAAGATTGGGCTATTATGCGCAATGGTAAGGCACGGGAGCTCGCGAATCTAAGCCAGCCGTAATCCCGCAAGGTCTATTGCGGGATCATCAGGGCTGTCTATGCTTAAAGCATCAGTCCCCTGCTAGGAGCTAAGTTTGGAAAAGGAAAACAGACGACAGCTGGGCGAAAAGCAAGAGGCGCTCGCCGCTCAGTTCCTCAACGAAAAAGGACTAAAGCTCCATTCCAAGAATTACCTTTGCCCCTACGGTGAAATAGACCTCATCATGCAGAGTGAATCGGAATGGGTGTTTGTGGAGGTCCGCAGTCGCAGCCCAAGCCAATTCACTAGCGCCCTTGAAAGCATTGGCCCACAAAAGCAACAGCGACTGTTGCGCAGTGCTGAGCACTTTCTAATTTCACAAGGGCAAAGTAATAGCCCCTGTCGCTTCGATGTAATCGCTATTTCACTTCTACCTGAAGGCCGCTCTGATATAGAATGGCTGCAAAATGCCTTGGGCTATTAAGCCCCGCGCCGTAATTGCTATTCAAGACAGAAAGAGCCCAGCATGGATCAACACGTCATCAATTTGTTTCATCGCAGTATCGAAGCCAAAATGCAGGTTGGCGAGCAGCTCGCCCCGCTTATTGCCGAAGCGAGTGAAATGATGGTGCATGCCCTCGTCAATGAAAACAAAATCTTGCTATGCGGCAATGGCAGTAGCTGTGCTATAACGCAGATTTTCTCAGCGAACTTAATCAACCGCTTTGAAAATGACCGACCTAGCCTACCCGCTATTGCACTCGGTACAGATGCCACCTCGCTTTCCGCGATCGCGGACGTTGCTAGTTACAATGATGCCTATGCAAAGCAGGTACGTGCCCTCGGTCAACCTGGCGATATTCTGGTTATTATTTCTAGCAGCGCCAAAGCGGGAAATCTGATCAGAGCCGTTCAAGCGGCACATGATCGAGAAATGTCTGTTATTGCACTGACTGGTCAAGATGGCGGGGATATTTCTGCGCTTCTCGATGTCCACGATATAGAACTGCAAGCACAACTACATTCAAGACCACGCATTCATGAAGTGCATTTATTAACTGTGTTCTGCTTATGCGACCTTATTGATCAACAACTATTCGGAGTTTATAGCCCTGATGAATAAACTAGCCGGCCTTTGCAAAGCCATAGTCATAGCGAGCTGTGTGTTGAGCTTGAATGCTTGTACCTCTGTTATTAGCGCCACCACAGATAAGCCTATTCAGCCTGACCCTAGTAAGCGCACCTTTGGTACCTATATCGATGACGAGCAGCTGGAAACCATTGCCGAGGTAAACCTTACCAAAGCCAGCCCCTCACTCGACTCTTCCCATATTAACGTCAACGCCTTTAATGGCGTTGTATTGGTAACCGGTGAAGTGCCCAACCAAGAAGCTCGTGAGCTTGCCACCAGTACTTTGCGTAAGCTGCATAAGGTCCGCCAAGTATTCAATGAGCTACAAATTCAAGGTAATAGCTCATTCTTAGGCCGCACAAACGATTCATGGATCAGCTCAAAGGTGAAAACCCAGCTTTTGGCCAATGAAGATATCGACAGTGGACGTATTAAGGTGGTCACTGAAAATGGCACGGTTTATCTCATGGGTACGGTTACCCGCGCCCAAGCCAATAAGGCCGCCAATGTAGTGAGCCGCATTGGCGGCGTACAGAAAGTTGTTCGGACATTCGAGTATATCGACTAGCCAATCCCGCCTTATTTGCCTCCCGAGCTAGCAGATTCTGCTAGCTCAACTGCTACCTTCGGGCTTTTTTGCCCGAAACTGCTCCTAGTTGATTGCTAAAATAATCATACTTTACAAATAAAATAATAGGAGCCGACCGTGACCGCCAATGTTGAGAACTTCGACCGCTGGATTCGCAGCAGCTTTATTGAAATAAACACCGAGCTAGAACAGCGTTATCAGCAACAAGACGATAAAGCCAATGTAGAAGGTATTGGTGATACGCTAAAGGCCCAACTCGAAGGTGAAGGGCGTGCCCTCATTAGCGAGTTATTGGCTGAGGGCAACACTGATGAAGGCTTTGATGCTGGCTTCGATCTATTGGGTAATGTTGGCTTTTATATGGCCGCCTGCCGCCGCCATGAGATTACCGAGCCCTCGCGAGAAGATAGCTCGCCATTAAAAGAAGCCTCAGCGCTAGCCTTACAACTGGGCGCCTCTCTTGGCGTCACGCCTCGTTTCGCCACCGCTCACTTAACGACTCATAACCGAGCCATTAACGGCGTTGCTAAAAGCTTCACCTCATTAGAAGACGAGTTTATTTTCAATGAATACAATACTCGCGCGGTGCTCGCCTATAAACGTGCCGCCGATGCATTATTTCGTACCGTACCATTGGGCATTTCCAATGTATCGGTACCCGACCTACTCGATGCTGCTTACGACGCCTTAGAAGATGTCATTCGCTTGAACGACATCTTATTTGAAAAGCTTGATGTCAACGCCTTCTTCTATTTGGTTCGTCCTTATTACAAGCCCTATCGCGTAGGGCGTGAGATATACCGCGGTGCCAACGCTGGTGATTTTGCCGGCATCAACATCATCGACTTAATGCTTGGCCTCTGTCGAGCGGACGACTCTTACTATTCCCAGCTGTTGGTCGATAAAATGCTCTATATGATGCCAAATGATCAACGATGCCTGATGGACTGCATGCGCCGCCCAAGTCTTATGGACCAGTTGCTTCAGGCAGCCACAAAAGAATACGATAGCGAGTGGTATCAGCTAGTCGCCAGCAAGTTCTTAAAAGTTTGTGAAGCGCATGGCCGCACCGCCGAGCAACACCACAATAATTTGGTAGAAAAGTTTATCACGCGACCGGCCGAAGACATGGATGAAGCCTATGCCAACAAGCTTACCGCCAGCGGGCCACCACTGCCGGTATTGTTGCGTTCGCTCGCTAAGCTTAGAGATTTACGCTTGGCCGCCGAGCGAGATGATATCCCCAGCCGCTTTCAAGATGTCGCGGCGATTCGAGACAATTTGAGGTAACTATGGGCCCGGAAGATTTTCTACTGCCCAAGCAGCGCTATTTACTCAGCCACTCTGTCGGTTTATCGCTGCGCAGCAGTCAACAAGCGCTAAACGATGGTTTTTTTAAGGCTTGGCAGGAAAGCCCTGCCGAGGCCTGGCCAAATTGGTTGCGAGCGATTGAGCAATTTCGCTCAGCGCTAGCTCAGCTACTGAACGCAAAGGCTGATGACTTCTGCCCTCAGAGCAATTTATCTAGTGGTTTCAGTAAAGTCTTACAAGCCATTAAGCCGAAGCAAACTCGCAATACTATTTTGCTAAGCGAAGAAGACTTTCCTAGCATGAGCTTTGTCGCCCAACAAGCCCAAGCCTTCGGCTGGAACTTTCGCTTTTTACCCAAAGATATGGACCATCAAGATATCTTACAGTGGCAAGCTCAGCTGACGGACGATGTCGCTTTAGTTTTACTCACCCACGTTTATTCCAATAGCAGCCTTCGTCTAGATATCGCGACGCTTATTCAGCATTGCCAGCAACAAGGTATTCTAACTGTGGTGGACATCGCTCAATCTGCGGGTATCGTCCCAATTGATTTGCAGCACTGGCAAGCAGATTTTGTGCTGGGCTCCTGTGTTAAATGGTTATGCGGCGGCCCAGGTGCTGGATTTATGTGGGTAAACCCAAAAATCGTGGAAGCTTGCGAGCCCAAAGATGTGGGTTGGTTTTCACACCAAGACCCATTTGAGTTTGATGTACATAGTTTTCGCTATCACCCTAGCGCTCTGCGCTTTTGGGGCGGCACCCCTACTGTACAACCCTATGCTATTGCAGCCCATAGCATCGAGTATTTTTGCAACTATGGCGTAGAAAACAGTCAGCGGCACAATCAGACTTTGAGTCAACAACTTCGTAGTGCAGCTGGGGCTTCCTGCCTAACGCCTGAGTACCGAGGCGGCACTGTCGTTTTGAAATTTGAGCAGCAAGACAAATTCATTGCCGCTTTGGAATCAAAAAATATTCAATTTGATCAACGACCAACAGGGGTTCGACTGTCACCACATATATACAATGATCAAAGCGATATTGACGCTGTTTTAGATTGCATGCCCAGCAAATGATAACTCTCTAGCGGCAAGCTTTATAGCTGCGCTTGTCGCTAGAGACTCTGATAGAAATTAACGGTTTTAAATTCCTCAAACTCACCCAGGTCTGGAAAGGTAATCGAACGGCGCACGGATATAGCCTCATAGCCAGGCTCATTGAAATTCTTCACGCGGGAATCAGCGATAAGAGTGCGAGCAAAGCACTGACGGAACTTTTCCAGTAGCGGTTTATTTTCCCAGTCATACAACACGTCTGCTGCTAGCACCAAATCCACTTCCGGGCCAGCTAGGGAAAAGCAATCACGATTAATTTCCAATCGCTTATCATCCGCAAAGCCATTGAGCTCACTATTGGCCGCTACAGATAGCAGTGCGCCCTCATCCAGATCACTAGCATAAACCTTTTTGGCGCCCGCCATTAAAGCTGCGATAGCGACAATGCCTGAACCGGTACCAAAATCGACAATGACTTTATCTCGTACTAATTCAGGATCCGCCAAAATCATCGCCGCCATAGCTTGGCCGCTGGCCCAACAAAAAGACCAATAGGCCGGCTCTTCAAATACCGCCGCAATAGTTTCCTCACTCAAACGGGCATCCATTATCTTGGGGTCAACCAACCATAAAGATACCTCTGGCACATCGGGCAATGGCGTTGCCTTTAGTTGGGCGTGGGGCAAAGTCTGCCGAAAGTGGCGCAACAACGCTTCTGGCGCACTTAGAGCATTTGTCATGTTTTGTTCTCAATCATTCAACACAGCAGGTTCATCAAAGTGCTAAACCTATGATTCGGATTTTTTTTCTTCACTATCCTCAAGGGGCTCCAATAAATCAATACTATCCGGAGTTTCGACAGCCTCTCCTGAGCCTAACAGAACACCAACCCAATGAGTGTCTTCATTACTTTCCAGAGCAATTTTAACCGTCATGGTTAACGGTACTGACAACAGCATGCCAACCGGGCCAAGTACCCAACCCCAGAACACCAATGAAAGGAATACCACCAAGGCAGACAAGTTCAAGCCCCGACCCATTATGCGCGGCTCAATACCATTACCAACCACAGTATTAACTACTAGGTATCCAGCACCCGTCAGCAATGCACTCACCGGGCCGAGCTGTACTAAAGCCAATAATACGGCTGGAATTGCGGCCAATATGGAGCCTAAACTCGGCACAAAATTGAGTAAAAATGCCAACAATGACCACATCACCGGATAATCAACGCCCAGAATCAATAACCAAACAAAAACCAGTACCGCGGTCAGTAGGCTGATCCACATTTTAATGGCCATATAGTGATTTACTGATTCGGTAAACCGGGCAATGGCACCCACACCAAAATTTTTCTTGGCCGACTTTAATTTCTCTGAAAAACCAACCTCTTCAGCCATAATAAAAATAACGGTTAGCAGAATTAAAAAAGCTTCTGTCATCAAGCTACCGAAAGAAGCCAAAGTATTTCCGGCGATACGCAAGGCAGCTCCCGGATCAATATTTTCGGCCAACACACTGGTTTCTAAATCGATGCCATAGCCCTGTAACTTTGCAATCAAGCCTTGAAACATGCTAGTCAATCGTTCTTGATATACTGGAATATCTTGGCGGAACTCGGCAACCGAACTCCCCACCACAGCACTGATAGCCCCACCAATAGCTATGATCAAAAAGATAATAGAGACAATTGCCAAGCCATTGGGCAAGCCTCGTTTTTTCAACCACAATAAGAGCGGCGAGCAAACCACCGCAATGAATAACGACAACAAGAAAGGAACTAATATCGCTTCCGCTGCACGCATGCCCGCTACTACGATGACAAAAGCCGCCGAGACTAGAATAAAGCGAGACACTCCGGAAAATTCACCCGGAGCTGGGTTGTGATTTTGCATTAATGCCTTCCTTATTTAATTTTTTGAGCGCTCTGTACGCAGCTCTTCTAAAAGCTCAGCCACGGCTTGGATACCAGCCTCGGTCAATAAATGTCCGCTGCGGGTTTGCCCAAGATAATACTGCTCTTCTATTTCAACACATCGCAGCCGAATATGCTCTAAATCGGGATTGTGGCGAATGGGCACAGAGGTAAATACCGACCAGTCATTCTCGGTCGCCTGAGCATTTACTACCAGTTGTAAAAAACTCTCCACCGCCAGCGGGTCTAAGCGATAGTGGGGAGTTTTCACTAAGCTCAGCACGGTAATCACCACAGCCAACAGTATTGCTGTTAGTACAATTAAGAGCAAAAGGTCCATAAGCCCCCCCAATCAATAGCCGCTAGATTTCCAGTGTATCGTTGCGAAGGAATACCTTCGCCTACCGCCGTGGTAGAAGCAAATAGTGGGCCGGAATCAAAGGCTGCTCTAAAAAGCTCACTGATGCCCTAGGGCTCCGCTGAGCAAAACCTGCATTATTCAGAGGTGCCCTAGTTATACGCCATCAAATATCATCCGCAGTGCCAATATTAACGTAATTGATATCATCATTGGCTTAATCAATTTGCTGCCCTTACTGATCACCAAATTAGACCCCAATCGCGCCCCAGCGAATTGGGCTACCGCCATAATAATCGCTAGCCCCCATAACATCTGACCAGCAAAAACAAAGACTATCATAGAGGTAAAGTTTACTGTGAGCACCAAGGGTTTGGTGTGCGCCGTCGCCTTACGTATGTTAAATCCACGTAAGCTGGCCAAAGCCACCGCAAAAAAGGAGCCGATACCCGGGCCAAACAATCCACCATAGAAGCCAATACCATTGATACACAAAGCGTCGAATACAGGTTTCTTCAATTTAGCAGGACGATCTTCATCACTCAAACTAGGGCTTATCAACATATAGAGCGCCAGCAGAATCAATAGATAAGGAATAAACTGAGATAACAGCTGAGTCGGGATAAACTGCACCAATACTGAGCCCAGAATGGCTGCTATAAAGGCACATAGCAAACTAGTTTTGAGACCTTCGCCCTCGATATGTCCTTTACGAAAGAAGTTGATCGTCGAAGATAGGGTGCCAAACACACTTTGAAACTTATTGGTGGCTAAGGCGTTTAATGGGGGGACACCCAGCCAAAGCAAAGCTGGCAGCACAATCATGCCACCACCACCGGCGATAGCACTTACAAAGCCTGCTATAAAGGCCAAAGCTGCCAATAACAGCGTCGTCCAAAGCGGTAAATCTAATAGCCAATCCACAATTACAGCAAACCTCTTAATATCATTATCGCGCTTTCATTTAGTGCGATTTTTAGCCGCCAAGCGATTTACTTGACTAATCCTTTGTTCACCCCTGCCGATAATAGGTGTATCGCCCCTAAATTTCAGCCCCTGCGAGTGAAATGCATAGCTAATGTGAGCCTGAAAAACCGAGAGCTCTCCACCTACGAGTGACATAGCTGGCCTTTACAAACGCTAGCGAGGCGACCAGAACCGGCGAAAAGCAGAGTTCATACAAATTATTAAGTACTTTGAGCGTGTTTTAACGAAGCGACGGCTACGAAAGTCAATTTTCAAAAGCCTGCTAGGAGCAGCTCTTCACTGTGTTATGAGGATTCAATATGGAATTAAGCCAACTGATCAATAATGCAACAGATCTTCCAAAGATCCCGGAAGTTGTGCAGAAGTTACTCGACAGTTTTAACAGCGCAGAATCAGATGCAGATTCTATCGCCAAACAGCTCAGCCAGGATCAGACCTTGACGGCAAAAGTGCTGCGCATGGCAAACTCTTCCCACTTTGGCGGTGCTCGTAAAATCGGCAGTGTAAACGATGCCGTGGTTTTCTTAGGTTTGAATAGCTTGCGAACTTTGGTTTTAGCTTCCGGTATTACCTCATCGTTTAAAGCACCAGAGCATATCGATATCAAACAATTTTGGCGTAACAGCTTCGCCATGGCAGGAGCTTGTCGCTGGGTCTGCAATTACAGCAAACGCGAACTGGATAAGGAATTGGCCTTTACCTGTGGAATGATGCACAACGTGGGCACCATTTTAATCAGCATTTTATGCCCAGATGATGCCCTAGAAATTCATCAGCTGGTAGAGCAAGGCGCTAACCGTGAAGACCTTGAACAAAATCGTTTAGGTTTTACCAATGTCGAAGCCGGAGCAGAGCTTGCCGATCGCTGGCGCTTTCCGCCGGCAATGGCCGAAGCATTACGCCACCAACACAATCCCGAAGCCTCTGATGCCGAGTACGCCGCCATTCTGTATTTGGCCCACTATATTTTGGCCATGAATGCTTCAGATGATAAAGAAAATATGATGGCCAACTTTCCCAACGCCATCGCTGAAAGTATTGATATCGATTTAGTATCAATGCTTGATGAAATTGACCTAGCTTTCGACGAGAATTTTGACGATCTATTCGCCTAAAATCGACTGAGTTTCCATGACATGCAGTCATTGCCCCCGTTAAGGGGGCTTCTTTTTTGAAGCTAGCTTTTTAGATAGTCTTTTAGCTAAACTTTTTGCAGTACATTTCTAAGCTGGCTATAGCTCAAAAATTTTTCCGGGATTTAGAATATTTTTCGGATCAAAATTGCTTTTAATCGTCTTCATTAATTCAATTTCGATAGCACTGCGACTAATATCTAAATAAGACCGCTTCTCCAATCCGATACCGTGCTCGGCAGATACCACTCCAGATCTAGAGCGCAAAGGTAAATAGACAATATCATTTACTTGGGAACGTACCTCTTCGTAGAGTCCCGCCGCGCGAATCACAAAATGTAAATTACCATCTCCAAGGTGCCCAAAGGTAATGCAACAACTGTCGTCCGGCCAAGCTTCTTGCACGCCCTTGTGCACTTCAGCCACATAGGACTCCATATGTTTTAAGGGCACACTGACGTCAAAAACAAAATAAGGAAATATCTCCATTAAAGCTTCAACATCATCACGGATGGCCCATAGCGCCTCAGCTTCATTCTGTGATTTTGCCAATACGGCATCGGCAATCAAGCCCTGCTCAAACAGCACCTCCAAGGCACTGGCAAAGCGTTGTTTATCAGTTTCCTGATCAGCGCCTAAAGACTCTATCAAGACATAAAAAGGGTATTGTTCTGTGAAGGGGTAACGATGACGCTTACCTTCCTGACAAACGGCTTCATAGTAATTTTGCCACATCACCTCGAAGGCGCTCATGCCACCACCTAAGAGCTTATCAGCTTGCCCTAACAAGGCAGTTAAACTGGCAAAATCACTAACAGCCACCATGGCTGTGTTTTCGCTAATCGGAGCGGGCTGCAAGCGCAACACAGCACGAGTAATCACTCCCAATGTACCTTCAGAGCCTACAAACAAATGTTTTAGATCGTAGCCGGTATTATTTTTTATCACCGAGTTCATGGAACTGATAACACGGCCATCGGCCAGCACTACCTCTAGACCCAAGACCATGTCACGACTCATGCCGTAGCGAATCACTCTATTGCCACCGGCATTGGTGGCAAGGTTTCCGCCTATAGTGGCGCTGCCCCGGGCACCTAGATCTAGAGGGAAAAATAAATCTTGTTCGGCAACAGCTTCTTGCAAACTTTGCAACACGACACCGGCCTGCACCGTTGCGGTTCTAGAAAGCGCATCAATCTCTTCAATCTGATTCATACGCTCTAAGGACAATAAAACATCCTCACTGGTACTCACACAACCACCCACCAAGCCGCTGCCACCACCGCGGCTTACGACTACTTGGCCAAGCTCATGGCAAACAGCCAAGGCTTTAGATAGTTCAGTGGTGCTTTGTGGGCGAATAATCGCCTTGGGAATCAAAAAAACACAAGCGGGGTGCTCCCTCAAACTGTCGCCATAGATTAACGAAGCTGGCTCAAGGCATTGTTTCAATCGATCGATAATATCCATTCGCACCCCACTTACGGTTTAGAGAAGTGAGCAGTTTAAGGCCTAGCGAGCCCTTAAAGAATGACCTCGATTAAACGTGGGCCAGATTCAGCTAGCGCGGCTTTAAACTGCGCTTCAAATTCCTCTACATTAGTGGCTCGGCTCGCCTTTACGCCCTGCCCTTCGGCTATTTTTACCCAATCGAGATTAGGGTTCGACAGATCCAACATAGATTTGGCACGCTCACCTGGATTCTCTACCCCAACTCGCATTAATTCCAAGTTCAAAATGGCATAACTGGAGTTATTGTAAATAACCGTTACTACATCCAACTGCTCTCGAGCCATAGTCCAAAGAGCTTGGTTGGTATACATGGCTGCACCATCGGCTTGTAAATTGATCACTTTGCGATCTGGGCAAGCCACTGCCGCGCCAACGGCAACGGGTAAGCCTTGACCGATAGCACCGCCAGTTAACGTTAACCAATCATGCTTTGCTGCCCCTTCATACATGCCGTAGGAGAAAATACCCGAGGTATTGGCCTCATCAGAAACAATGGCGTTTTCAGGAAGGTAATTAGCGATCACCGCACCAACCGCCTCAGCGGTAAACAGCTCCTCCTTGCTTGGAATCGCCGGTAAGGCTAGATCTTCAACAAGTTCTAGCTCAGGTGCTTCAAGTAACGCGACCAAGCGCTGCAGAGCATCAATTTGGTCATCTTGGGCACTGCCCAAATCTTGAATCTGGCAATCGGCTGGGGTGAGCACACTGGGCTTTTCAGGGTAGGCAAAGAAAGAGACTGGTGCCTTAGTACCCAATACCACCATATGTTTGAAATCCTTCAGCACATCAGCGGCAAATTCACCTAAATATGGCAAACGATCTACAGTGGGGCGACCACGTCCACGCTGAATGCGAGCTGGGAAGACTTCGCAGATCACTTTTGCGCCGGTAGCCTGCTCAATGCGCTTTGCCAGCACAATGCCTTCTTCACGCAAAGCTCGGCCACCTAAGAATAAACAACATTGCTCACCTTCTTTGAGGGCCTTAGCAGCCGCTGCTAGATCCTCATCACTTACCTTAGGCCAAGCCGCCGGCTCGATGGGCGCAACGGCACCCTCAGACTCTGTCCAGGCATAGTTGGCCGGTACAATCAGGTTAGCAATGCGCCCAGCGTAAGAGGCCGCCACTGCCTCAGCACCATCTTTTGCCATCTGAACCGCACTTTGACTGGTGCGCACCCAATCAGTGTGTAAGGAGGCATGCCCCTCGATGTCTGAAGTAAGCGGGGCATCGAGCGGAATATGGTCGACCGCATGCTCTCCAATGATATTAACAATAGGAGAAAATGCACGCTTGGCATTGTGTAGGTTTGCCATACCATTGGAATAACCCGAGCCTAGATGTAACAAGGTTGCCGCAGGCTTATCAGCCATACGGCCGTAGCCATCAGCCGCACCGGTCACCACACCTTCAAATAAGCCCAAAATTGGCCGCATACCTGGGATTTTGTCAATTGCGGCGACAAGCTGCATTTCGGAGGTGCCAGGGTTTGCAAAACAAACCTCAACCCCAGCATCTATCATGGTTTTCAACAAAGCTTCAGCGCCATTCATCGACATGAGCGTCTCCATTATTTTCAAGTTTTGACTACGGCCGCTTGCATTCAACTCGCATTCAACTTCGAGTATTTAGCAAGACAACCCTAGAGTATTTTAGGTTGGCTAGTTTAGAATAAGCCCCTCTTAGACTCTGTCAGTTAGGCGACAAGTCGCCAAGACCACCAGCAAAGATTACTTTCATGACTCAGGACTCCCCAGCCTCTACCAATCGTGACAGCCCACTTAATTGGATTGCACATCTGCCACAAAACGTTGAGGCCGAGGTTTGTGCCGCCATGAAGCCCCGTCAAGTCAAGGCGGGCGAAGCCATATATCGCTTTGGCGAAGAGGCCGATGCCACCTATCAAGTTATTTATGGCAGTATCCAATCGAGCAATGTTACCGCGGAAGGCAAAGAGATTTTGCTGCACATTATGCAACCTGGCGAATGCTTTGGTGAAATCGGATTGATTGAAGGTTCACGGCGTGCAAATAATACCGAAGCCCGTGAAGATTGCGAGCTGGCGGTACTCAATAAAAGCGATTTTAATGAGCTGCGATCACGCCACCCAGAAATCAATGAGGCGATATTGCAAATGCAATGTATGCGTTTGCGCATGGTCTTTATGTTTATCGAAGACAGTGCCCTGCGACCACTTCGGCAGAGGCTAGCTCGCCGCCTGGTACTAATGGCCACTATGCTGGGCTCGCGCGATGAGCAACAGATCTTTATCAAACAATCCCTTTCCCAAGAAGAGCTCGGCAAGATGCTTGGTGCCTCGCGTCAATCCATCAACAAAGAGTTAAGCCTACTGGAAAAAGAAGGTATCGTTGAGAAAAGCCGCGATGGTATCCGAATCCTAGATCCTGCGGCATTAAACGCTATAACCTGATAAGCTTAGCGCTGCCGTTATCGCCAATACAAATACAACATTATGGCAAGCGGTGAACTTATCTAAACCATAGCAAACAACGATAGTATTATGACCAGCAACGAAAGTTTTTTAATCGATCATCAAGAAAGCAGCTGCCGCTTTATAGTTCCCAACAGCCAAGCGGTTTTAGAGTATCAACTATCCGCCGATAAAAGCCGAGTCGATTTTAATCGCACCTTTGTGCCAAACGATATGCGCGGCAGTGGTGCGGCACAAGCCTTAGTAAGCGCCGGTCTGCGCTGGGCACGCGAAGAACAACTGACTATCGAAGCAAGTTGCTGGTATGTCGATAAATTTTTAAACCGCAAAAGTTCTCAAACGAAGCAACCGTGATTCATACTGATGTCATTATTATAGGTGCAGGCGCTGCTGGGCTTATGTGCGCCTGGCAGGCCGCTGCCCGCGGTCTAAATGTTCATTTGCTAGAGAGAGCCAAACGCCCAGGTCGAAAAATTCTGATGTCCGGCGGTGGGCGATGTAACTTCACTAACCTGGAAGTCGAACCCAAGCACTTCCTGTGTAACAACCCCCACTTCGTAAAATCAGCACTTAGCCAATACAGCAACTGGGATTTTATTGGCAAGGTGATTGAGTATGGTATTCCCTACCACGAAAGAGATTTGGGCAAGTTATTTTGCGATGACAGTGCGAAAGATATTCTCGACCTACTTCTTAATGAGTGCGAGCAGGCAGCTGTTAATTTAATCAAAGGCTGTGAAATTACTGAGGTGGAGTGGCGCGATGGTGGCAGCTATATGCTCAGCACCAATAAAGGTGATTTTCAAAGCGCCCAACTCGTTATTGCGACTGGCGGCATGTCTATCCCCAGTATGGGAGGCGGCGATCTGGGCTACCAAATCGCCGAGCAATTTGGCCTCAATATAATACCTACCCGAGCGGGCTTAGTGCCCTTTACCTTTAGTGATTACGCAGGGCAGATTTTTGAATCTCTATCCGGTATCGCACTGGATGTTACCCTTAGCAACGGCCGAGCAAGCTTTAGCGAAGCCGTATTGTTTACCCATCGAGGCCTCAGCGGCCCAGCCAGCCTACAGCTATCAAACTACTGGCACAGCGGTGAAAGCATCGCTATGGATTTATTGCCGAGCCTAGAAGCGGAGCCGTTTTTGCTCGCAGAGAAAAGCAAACAAGGCCGTGCTAAATTACGAAACGTACTGCGTGAACTACTACCAAAAGCCCTCGTTAAACTATTAGAGCAGCAGTGGTGGCCAAAGGAAGCAGAACTAGCCATGGCCGAATTTAGCAATCAGCGCTTACAAGAAATAGCCAGCCAGCTCAATCATTGGGTATTAAAACCCTCTGGCACAGAGGGCTATCGCACCGCCGAGGTGACCCTTGGCGGGGTAGATTGCCAACAAATATCTTCAAAAACCATGGAATCCCAATCACAGCAAGGGCTATATTTCATTGGCGAAGTGCTCGATGTCACCGGCCATTTAGGTGGTTTTAACTTTCAGTGGGCCTGGAGCTCGGCCTTTGCTTGTGCCAAGGCGCTTAAAGGCCAGAACCAGTAAATTAGGACATGCTTTAGTACACGTACTGGTCTAAGCTTTGCGATCTAACAAAACCAGTAGCGAGTAGTCTTATGAATCTAGCCATTATCTGCGGCAGCCAGCAGCCCAACTCTCAGAGCTTAAAGGTCGCCAAGTTCCTCCAGCAGCGCCTTAAAGAGCAGTCATTAAGCCAGCAAAGCTCAATACTGGACTTAGGAGAACAACCGCTCGCGCTTTGGGATCCAAGTATTTGGAGCGGTGACGAGCAATGGCAAGCGGTGTTAAACCCTATCGCTGACCGGCTAAAACAGGCCGATGCTTTTATCGTTATTGCCCCTGAGTACCACGGCATGGTGCCAGCGGCGCTCAAGAACTTCTTTTTAATGTGGGGTAATGGTGAGCTAGCCCATAAGCCAGCGCTACTAGTGGCAGTCTCAGCCGCTGTTGGTGGCGCCTACCCGATCGCCGAGCTGCGTATGAGCAGCTATAAAAACAACCGTATCAGCTATATGCCCGAGCATCTCATTATCCGCAACGTGGCTAAGGTGTTGAATGAAGAGCTGGCAGGTGAAGAGGATGAAAAACTGCGCCAAAGAATCGATTACAGCCTGGACCTACTGGCTGAGTACAGCAAGGCCTATGAAGGTTTACGTGCCAGCGGCGTTATTGACCTTAAAACCTGGCGCAATGGCATGTAAAGGCACAAAACTAAACAGCTAGATCTGTGTTGGCCAGTCATTGTGGTTGGCCAAGCATTTTCCTGAAGCCTCTTCAGGCACGATAAAACGCCCCAAAAACACTACCAAAAACAACAGCATCCATACTCTTAACCCTGCCCCAACCAAGCAAAACGCTTCTTTACCCAGCTTGAACCTACTTTAGATAGACATCCTTATAATGGGAACCATTGTCGAACGGCTCAAAAAGAGCCCAACTAATTTGAGGTCAGTCAGATGCTTGTTACTTCTATTTTGTATCCAGTTGTTTTCGCTCTACTGGGTTTAATTGCTAAGGACGATTTAAGTAAAGCCTAAGCAAATATCTTTTTATACCCCCTGCACCCTAGGTGCATTTACTCTGCGACGCTTGAAGCCCCAACTCCCGGGGCTTTTTTTATGCCTCGCGAAACTGAACGCTCTAACACCGCCCATTGTTTTACAAAAACAGCGGTCACACAGAAATCTGTTAGCGCTAAGCTCGTTTGCTCTGCGTTAAAACGCCTGAAAAATCCTATCAATAGCTGAGCAAGCGGAACACTTAACTCAGTCCCAACCAAGCAATACGCTTCTTTACCCAGCTTGAACCTACTTTAGCTAGACATCCGTATACTAGAAACCGTTGTCGAATGGCTCACAAATGAGCCCTACTAATTTTGAGGTCAGTCAGATGCTTGTTACTTCTATTTTATATCCGGTTGTTTTTACGCTCCTGGGTTTGATTGCTAAGGATGATTTGAGTAACTCCTAAGCATCACCTTTTTATACCCCCGCACCTTAGGTGCATTTACTCTGCGACGCTTGAAGCCCCAAACTCCCGGGGCTTTTTTTATTTCTGTAAACGGCTCTACTCATTTTCTGTTAACTTCCCTTTTTGAGCGGGTTCACCTTTTTCACGCTGCCGCAAACCCTACACCCTTTCCCAGCTGCCCAACTTGACTCAGCTCTACTCAGAAGAAACATTTCTAAACTACATACTTTCTGCTTATTTAGCTTGCCGAATATTTACCGATGCTATTGGAGTAATTACATTAGTCATATAAGAGCTTGTTAACATGAATGTACTGCTGTCTCCTGCGTATACTTCAGTTATCAAACTAAGGGAGTACAGCAGGTGGGTTCTTGAGATTGACACGGCGGTCAGTCTGCACTTTGCTCAACAAGGAATATGAGTAGTATCTAGTGTCAAAAATTCCTCTTAAAGCAGGCAGCCTTCTATCTGGCGTTTTAATTATTGGGCTACTGTGCTTGACTTTTCTAGCCAGCCCAACCTCACCAGCTCAAACGAGCATAGACAACGCTATTCAGTGGCCAATAGAAGGCGGCAAAACTCTACGTAGCAAATTACGTTTTTATGCTGATTCAGAAAACCAATTTCATGGCAGAAATTTTCCTGACGAGAAATTGTTCAAGCCGGCAGAGGAATTCAGACAGGCTGCCACAAATAATCCCATTTGGGTTACTTTTAGCCTTAGAGAGATGGCCGGCCGCAATCATGAGGCATTTCTGATTAACAACGACTCAATGTTTGATGTTATTGATATCTATGAGCGTAAAGATAACGGCAACTATCAATTAGCCATGAGGCTTGGTGATATTGATAGAGATTACACCGTACCAGAATTGTTTCAAATCCATCTAAAAAGTTATGAAATCAAAGAGTATTTAATAAAGTTGAGGCATAGCGGAACATTCAACCTACCGCTCAGCCTGCTATCCGATTATGATTTCTATGTAAATATAATCAAAGACACCATAGTAAAGAGTGCCTTCTATGCCACTTTAATTGCACTCATTGCGGTATATTTTATTGTTGTTAGGCAACACATTAATCGCAGTGATGTGTATTTTCTTACTTCATCCCTTCTCGCTGGCATGTGTTTTGCGCATATAGATGGGCTATTTCATACCCTATCTGATCGGCACTGGATAAAGCATGGCAACCTGGAGCTATTTACTTACCCCTACGTGATGTGTTGGGCTCTCTTTGTCAAAACATTCACAAATATTGAATCAGAGTTTCCACGAAAAATAAATGATAGGTTGTGTAGGATTTTTTTCTACTTCGGCTTAATACTATCTGCTACATACCTATTCGATTTATATAGTGGTCAATTGCCACACCCCAATCGAATATACATTTTCCCGGTAATAGCAGTATTTATCATGCTGATCATCAGTGTTAATTTGCGCTCGATATCTTACCGCACAATTACCATCGTATCCTCTGGCATACCCTGCATTGGCATATGTTTCTACCTGTTTTATAACGATGTTTTTGGCATGAGCCAAGAATATGACAACCATATCGTGGCAAGAGTGCTTTATGTGCTAAACCTGCTCTTTGCAGTTTATATTCTTAGCAAGCAATCAGTGAAACGCGTACAACAACAGTTACAAAGCGAGCAACGCAAAAGGCTCGACGACATCAAAGTGATTGAAACTGATCAGCTCATCAATAACATCGCCTCAAGCCTAAGGACACCACTGAACGGCTTAACAGGAATGATCGACCTAATCCGCAACACAAAACTAGAGGGCACCCAAAGGCATTGTGTGGATATTATCGACCGCTCAGGCGCCGAATTAGTACGACTGATTGACAATTTTGAAGATTACAACTCAAATAGCAGCCGCTTTACTGAAGAAATTCGTGAGACCTTTAGCTTGGAAGATTGCATTATCAGCAGCTGTCAAGGCTACTCTCAGCAAGCCATCAACAAGAACTTAGAACTCTTATATGACCCCAAATATGATACTAGCCATAAGTTCATTGGGGATCCCATAAAAATTCGGAAAGTCGTTTCGAGGCTGCTTGAAAATGCCGTAAATTTTAGCTGCAATGATGATATCAATATCATTTCAACCTTAAGCCAACCTGAAGCCAATGGCGAAGTTAATGTTGTTGTATGGGTAGAAAATAGAATCAGCAACGATATTGATGAACATATAAATAATATTAACTCGTTCTTTAATTCAACGGCCGACATCCAAAGGATGAAAGGCTTAGAAATCGCCCAGCAGTTGTTACACAGTATCGATGGAGAGCTGAAATTCAAAGTTGTTAACAATCTTGTAAGCATTGGGTTTTCAGTAGGCTTAGAACCAGCGCCCAGGACTCTGCGAACCACAGAAAGAAGTTTGAGTGACTACAATTGCTTGATAATTGCTCCAAAATCAAAACGAATTGAATTGCTCGAAATCCAACTGGAAGAGTGGAAAATGCGCTCGACCCACTTAAGCAATATAGAAATTATCGATAAGAGCTACCTAGAGCGACATGATTTTGATTGCTGCATCGTGGATATGGATTGTAAATTTACTTACAACTATATTAACAACCACTTTATGCGTGAATTCCATAGCTCGCTGCCTCCTGCCGTATTTATCTCTTATACCCTACGCCAACCCAATGTAGCCCTTGAAAACTTCAGATGGAATACAAAGTGCCTAGCAAAACCCATGCACCGCGATAAGTTAAAAATGGCACTCAAAAAATTAGCCGTATCCATCCAAAGTAATGACGATGACTATGTCAGCATCTCAAACACTGCACCACCCACCAGCGGTTTTAATTTATCTCTGGATATAAATACCGACAAGAGCTATCAACATCACCGAGTTATGGTAGCCGAAGATAATGCCGTCAATCGCCAAGTTATGCGCAGCCTGCTAAACAGATTGAGCATCAACTGTGATTTTAGAAATAATGGTTACGAGGTAACTACTGCCATCTGTGAAGTGCAGCGCCCTTATACAGTAGTACTAATGGACTGCGACATGCCAGGTATCGACGGATTCGAGGCCACAAAAAAAATCAGGCAATTCGAAAAACGTCATGCCTTAGAAGCGATACATATCATTGCCGTAACCAGCATAGGCGCCAAAGAACAGGAAGATAAGGCTCGCCAAAGTGGCATGACGGGCTTTATTCGCAAGCCCGTCAGCTTAGATATACTGCGCCTAGAGTTTGATAAACTGAGCAAAAACAAGCGTAATGCTGTAACTCGGCTTTACGAGTAATTTCCGTGTATAGAGCAACTAGGCCTGAACAAGTTTTTTGGGCCATAGAGCCCAAATTACGATCATAGACATGACTGCTTGACTCGATAGCGCAACCCACCATAGAGCGTTATCAAAGTAGTGTGAAAAACACACCAAACAAAACCAGCTAAGAACTAAACGTAATGTCTCCCAGCGCATGTCTTGATTATCAAGCATACTGGTAACCGTGAGTAAAGGCGCACTCATTAACACCCACAGTAGATACAGCTGTAACGAGCTAAAATCTGCCGCTGCCATGGCCAGATATAAAGTTGATAAAGCCGCCAATGAAATGTGAATACCCGCATAACACTTCATCCATAGTGGCGTATCAGGGTTGTATTTTTGAAAGCTCTTTAAAGGGTATTTTTTTATTGGTCGAGACTGCTCAACATCGAGGGGGCGCCAACCCGTTGGCATAAACCATATTCGTAATTTGTCTTTCCAGCTATTGGTATAAATCGCATCCTGTAGCATCTGCCACCACTGCTGAAAGTTGGCAAAGAAAGGGTTAAAACTTAACAGTGGGCGTCGAACACCAAAAATGGCAGGGACAGCATCAAGCTCCTCTTGAAAAGTACCAAAAAACTTATCCCAAATAATAAAAACTCCACCATGATTTTTATCAATGTATTCTGGATTTTGAGCGTGGTGAACACGGTGGTGAGCAGGTGTCACCATAATGGCCTCTATCCAACTAGGCAAACGCTTGATATGCCGTGTATGCACCCAAAATTGATAAACTAAATTCCAAGCCCCACAGGCAAGCACCACTTGCCAAGGGATTCCGATTAATAATAACGGTATTGAAAACAACCAAGTCATAATATGCGTGCTCGGCTGCCGTAAAGCCGTACTCAGGTTGTACTCTTCACTTTGGTGGTGCACAACATGCCCCGCCCAAAGAAAATTAATTTCATGGCTAAAGCGGTGCTTCCAGTAATAGCTGCAATCATAGATAATAAAAGCAATAACCCAGGTCCAAACAGACTCTTCTGGCCATAGCGGGAAAAGCGCGCCATTTAGTCCGGACATCGCCCACAGCCCTAATGAAAAAACAATAAGGCGGCTAGTTTGGCTTAAAACACCTGTTGCAAGGCTTCCAACGGTATCGTTTAATCGATAATAGCCCGTCCCTTTTCGCCAATCATAGGTAATTTCTAGCAACATCAATATAATGAACGCTGGTGTCGTATAGCTTAAAATACCCACAGGTAAACTCCCAAAGCTAAGCTAGTGATCGTTATTATTTTTACACTATACTACGATTTGCCGAGAAAATAACTGCAACAACAGGAGCAAATAATGATCAGCGAACAGCAATCCCTACCTTCCATAGACCTTCAAACCATGACAGAAAACGGCCCTATCACCCTCAGTAGTGATCAGCTGTTTAAAGATAAAAAAGTCGTTTTATTTGCAGTTCCTGGTGCTTTTACGCCAACTTGCTCGGCCGCCCATTTACCTGGCTATGTGGCACTGGCTGAGGACTTAAAGGCCAAAGGCGTAGAGGACATCTACTGCACGTCGGTCAATGATGTTTTTGTTATGCATGCTTGGGGGCAAGCGAGTGGCAGCCCGGATGTGAAGATGTTGGCAGACGGCAACGGAAAGTTTGCGGCCATCTTAGGGCTTGATATGGATGCTCAAGGCTTCAACATGGGCAGCATTCGATCAAAGCGTTACGCTATGATTGTTGATAATGGTGTAGTAAGTCACCTTGCTATAGACGCTAAAGGCCTCGATCAAAGTAGTGCCGAAGCCATTCTAGCCAAACTATAAATACTCGAGTCATAGCTTATTCTAGCGTTGTCTCACCATGCTTTGACGAGACCAAGAATAAGCTATGATCTGCGGCGACGCATATCACCGATTACTGTTTGCAGCGCCCGATCAAATAGCTGGCCGTCATTGAGCACCCGAAGCTTTTCATCTTTTATCGACCAAGCTAGCTCATCAAGGCTTAGCTCCATAACTTTTTTGCCTTGTCGATCAACAAAGACATAACGCCCAACAGAGGGCAAAATAGCCGCCAGGCGACATCGCTGTACACCATTATCACTATTCCACTGTAGCCATGCTCCCTGGCTTAAGCGTCTAGCTTGTCGCATCGCGTAGTCGCTTGGGGCCAAGCTCTCACGAACCAGTTTACTATCGGCACCAACTTCTTTTTCAGTCTTTTCTGCTAACTCTGCCTTAGGCTCATCCGGGTCAGCTAAAGGTAAGGCTTCAGTCTTCGCTGATACAGAACAAACTTCATCTAGATCTAAACTTACCTCTTGACGCGGCTTCTGATTACGCACATGGTTTTCAATAGCCTCAAACCAGCTTCGGCTCTGGAAACTATCTAAACCAACATCAGCTAGATCCGCTTCCATTTTTCGCACCAATAAAGCCAATTCAGCTTCATTATTGCGCTGAGCACTTTCGCGCACAATATTAGCCAACTGCTCTGCCAAATCCAGCTTTTCGCTCCAGGCGACGCTTTCCGCTCCCTGCTTTAGATAAACCATTTGCAGCACTCTAGACCAAGCCTGTCTTAGCAAGGCCTGGGCAACATTGGGTAAGTTTTGACAGGTTTTACCTAAGACCTGCTCAACCGCAGCTTTCGCTTGAGCACTAAGCGCTTCGCCCCTGACTTGATCGACAGTCCTCTGGGCAACTAATTCTGCACGGCGCTGTTCGCGATCTAGAAATTTTTTCAATTGATGGTGCAACTCAGTAAACAAAGTTACATCATCAACAAATTCACTCTGCACGCGCTGAACAATTAATTCTAATTGTTCTAGCAGCGTATCCTGTTTACGCTTATCAGCATCATCAGATTCCTGCCAACCCAGTGCGCAACGCGCCATCTCGTTTAATAACTGTCTAGCAGGGTGGCTGCCTGCTTGTAAGAATGCAGCATCGGCCAAGGCAACTTTTAATAAGGGAATTTGCATCCTAGACAATACTGCTCGCATTGGCGCTGCTAGATTTGGATCCTCCCAAATATACTCAAACAGCATATGTACGAGATTAATGATATTGCGGTCTAGCTGTGAAACCTGCCCCTGGCTTTGCAACAAAGCTGATAGTTTTGCGCTTAAAGCACGGGCATCCTGCTGGCTTTGCAAGGGCACATTTACTTGCTGCTGAAAACCCTCGAGTAACTGAGTAATATGCTGACTACTCAAAACATTTTCTTCAACCTTGCTATTTAAGGTTGGAATTAGGGCATCTTCATCAGTTATTAGCTCATGTAACTCACCAAGAGCATGGCCTTGCACTTTAGTATCTGCGCGAACACGGGTACGGCGGGTATTGAGCTTTGCACGTCTTTCGCGACTGATTTGACGCTGTAAATCAGGTAGCACTCCCTGTTGGGCCATTCGTTGATTCAGCAAGCTATAGGCATTGGCAAACTGCTGCAGAACGCTGCGCTCAAAGATTTTCAACAATAGGATTTTGATTTTTATTGCGACGGCTAAGCCGTCTAATTGCGCAGCGAAACAAGTCACGAGTTTTTGAGCATCACAGGGAAGTCGTTCCACATCATCTTCACCTTGTCGCCCTAACAAATAGAAACAGCGACGCCATAGGTGATCTAAGCTTTGCTGATGTTGCTGCTTATGGGCTGTCACCATAGCCTTGACAGCCACCTCTTCTTCTAAGTCGTCCTCAGAAACCAAGGCAACATCATCAGCGAATAACTCATGATCACCATAAATATCTATGGTAGTTACATTGCTAGCACTTGGACTTTGCAACTCTACAAAGGCTTTACGAAGAGCCTCAAACATTGATTGAGCCAAATTAGCCTTAGCCATTCGCACGGTGCGCATAGCCTCAAAATAACTGTTTTGCTCAAGATTACTGCCCGCTAGTTCTGCACGTTCAAATAGTGCATCATCAGCCTGATTGAAGAATTGACTCATGCCCTGCTGTAAGACCTTGGACAGCAACAGGTGCACAGCTTGCAGCCCTCTAGGCAGCTGTTCAACGGGTTTGTGAACCGGCTCTTTAAGCGCAGCGTCGCGCAGCTTGGCATTATCCACGCTGGGCTTATTGGCCTTAAGTGGTATCACATTGTCTTTGCTATTAACCATAAATTACTTAGCCTGGTAAGCAGAGTCCCTAGGTGAGCATAAAATGTCCAACAATGATTGATATTGCGGACGAAAGAAATCCGGCCTCCTATGCCGCTATTCCTTTAAGATAATAGTATTAATTATTCACAAATGGGCATAAAAACGACGTACTGTTAGAATGTTTGATAATAATTTGACTTGAAGCACACTCTCGCGGCTATAAGCTGGCGCCCTTTTTACCGGGCATCACTTAATTCAACCGGCGAACCAAAACCACCCAGAGACAAGAGCATGACAGATCACCAAACTCCCCCTGATCCAAGCACTGACAAAATGGGCCGAGGAATGATGTATTTGGCCTGGTTGTGCTTTTTAGTGCTGCTGAGCTTTGGCTTTAATAGTTGGCTGGAAAATCGCCAAGAACAGCGCTATCAACCTTTAAGTCAAAGGGAGGGGCAAGTGATCCGTGTCGACCTCAGCGCAAATAGGCAAGGACATTACCTCAGCCAGGGCAAGGTAAACGGCAAGAATGTTCGCTTTTTATTGGATACCGGTGCAACGCTGGTCGCAGTGCCTGAAGCATTGGCTCGCAAGCTGGGTATGCCAAAAGGCCAGGCCGGCTATGCGCAAACCGCCAATGGGCGGTCTCGCGTTTATATGAGCCGTATTGAAAGCCTAGAACTTGGAGATATTCAATTACAAAATGTCGCAGCTAGCATATCCACTGGCATGAAAGGCGAGGAGATACTGCTAGGCATGAGTGCACTTGGACAACTGGAGTTTAGTCAACAAGGGCGAACCCTTAGCCTACGCCAACTTAAAGCCCCCAATTAAGACTCACAGCCGCTATGGTATAATGCCTAGCTTTGTAACTTACAGAAGAGACAAACAATGGAGCTCAGTTCGCTCACAGAAGATATCAGCCGCAATGTACGTGCTGCACTGCTAGAAGATATTGGTGATGGTGACATTACCGCCGCATTGATTCCCGCCACGCAACAAGCGACCGCCAAGGTTATCACTAGAGAAGACTGTGTGGTCTGTGGAGTAGCTTGGGTGGATGAAGTTTTTCGCCAGCTGGACCCTAGCGTAAAGATCGACTGGCATGTACAGGATGGCGATAAGGTTAGCGCCGACAGCTTGTTATACACTCTCAGCGGCTCGGCCCGCAGCTTGTTAAGCGGAGAGCGCGCCGCACTGAATTTCTTACAACTGCTTTCTGGTACAGCTAGCAGCTGCCAAAGTTATGCACAAATGGTTGAGCATACCCAGGTTCGTATCTTGGATACCCGCAAAACTATCCCAGGGCTGCGCATGGCACAGAAATACGCCGTCAGCCAAGGCGGCTGCCATAACCACCGTATTGGTTTGTTTGATGCCTATCTGATTAAAGAAAACCATATCGCCGCCTGCGGTGGCATTGCAGAGGCTATTAACCAAGCTAAGATTAATCAGCCTGGAAAAGCGGTCGAAGTTGAGGTGGAATCAATCGACGAAATGATGCAAGCCTTAGAAGCTAAGGCCGACATTATTATGCTTGATAATTTTGACAATGACATGCTGCGCGAGGCAGTCGCTATTAATGGCGGCCATGCAAATAAAGCAAAGCTAGAAGCTTCTGGTAATGTTAATCAAAGCACCTTGGTGGGAATTGCAGAGACAGGTGTCGACTATATTTCCATCGGCGCACTTACCAAAGACTGCAAAGCTGTTGATTTATCAATGCGCTTGACCATGTCGTAATAAGCAAAAAAAAGGGCCTTAACTCAGGCCCTTTTTGTTTTATAAATCTGCTTTTAGGACCCTTCTTTTACAAACCAAATCGACCAACCAATTCATTTAAACGACTTACGGACTGACTCAGATCACCGGCCGTCTTTTTGGTTTCGGTCGAGCCTTGCTGCACAGCGGCGCCTAGAATTGAAAACTCTTCAACTTGGCTTTCAATACAGCGTGCATTATTACTTGCGCCGCTGTTCAACTCAGCTACTGTTCGACTAGATTGGCTTAAGTCCAATATGGTTTCTTGAATTTGATTCAAGGTCGCCACGGTTTCCTGAGACATCTTAGCGGACTGCTCAGCTTGATTACTATTGTGTTCCATCGAGGCAACTACCGTGCTTATAGCGTTCACCAGAGACGTTAACATATTGTTAATTTCTTCGGTTGACTGCTGCGTACGATTCGCCAATGTGCGAACCTCATCGGCAACTACTGCAAAGCCTCTACCCGACTCTCCTGCTCTAGCAGCTTCAATCGCTGCATTTAGTGCAAGCAAATTGGTTTGCTCTGCAATTTCTGCAATGGTTCCAACAACACTGGAAACTTGATCACCGGTATTACGAAGCTCACCAAGCTGCTGCGATGAAGCTTCAATATTATGGGACAGCTCCACCACACTGCCTGCCGTCGCGCGCACCTGCGCCGCACCACCTTCAACAACCTCTGCACCTTTTTGAGCGGCTTTATAACTTTCTTCAGAGCGCTGCAAACCTTCCTCAACTGAAGACCGAAGATCTTTCATTCGCAAATTCAATTGCTCGATTTCACCATTAAGTTGCACAACTTGTTGATCTGTATCACCAGAGTGCCCCTGCATATCTTCCGAAGCTGAGGCTACTCCGTAACTGACCTTTTGCACATCTGTGAGGGCCGACTGAACACTACTCAATAAGTTGTTAACACTGGATGATGCTCTGCTGATTTCTTCTGGACCACCAACAACTAGCTGCTCACGAAGATTCAGCTCTTCAGCAACCAAGGTTAATTTGTCAGCCAAATTTGATATAGGTTTTGAGATTGTCTGCCGACTTAGCCAAAATGCACCGATGGCCACTACACTGATGGATGCCAACATAATCAGCACCAGAGTAGTAATCTCATTAACATCTGCTCGAATCATCGCTGCACTTTCATTGGCCTCTCGCTCCAGAGAAAGCTTTATCTGATGCAGATCCTTGTGAGAAGTATCAATCTCTTCTTGTAATTCAGACAAGGTAATTCGCGCCGCATCCCAATCGATTTCTTCAGTGGACATATTTGCCAATAAGGTTTCCGATTTAGTGCGAATTTGAGTCACACCTCGAGAGAGTTTATCTCGCTCAACACCGAGTGCTTTTAATTGCAGAGCCTTATCAATGACTTTAAAGCTTTTAGCTGTGAGCTGCTGATATTGCTCTTTATCTATGCTGGTACTGTAAAAGGCATAGGAGCCGATAAGAATTTTATCTACCTGTTGTCCAAGCTGTTCAATCGTGGAAACTGCAGGAAGGGTTTCATCTACAAAATATTTGGTTCGCTGACCAACATTATTGGCGTCTGCAAAAAGAAAAACTGCAGCAATAGCGCTAACAATGAGTACAGCCAAGTAGCCAAGTAAGGCTTTCATACTGATCGAATTCACAATACACTCCTATGAGTAACGTCAGCCTTCCGTGGCTACGGGCGTTGACTGCTTCTCCCAAACAACCCTCGCAGGCGCTATCGGCCAGCTACTGCTTTTCTGAAGAGTAAAGATGAAAATTAAGAGTAAATTTCAAATATTTAGAATCAGCCTAGCCTTAATCAGCTTATTATTGTGGAGCCTAGGCTCAAGCGCAGCAGATAAGGACAATATCGCTATTGTGATCCACGGTGGCGCCGGTAATATCAAAGCCGCTCAGCTTAGCCCTGAACAAGAAGCTGCCTACAAAAAGAAGCTGCAAGAGGCGCGCGATAAAGGCTACGCTATTCTCGCCAAAGGTGGGGAGAGCATGGATGCTGTGGTTGCTGCCATCACCATCCTTGAAGACTCCCCACTCTTTAATGCCGGCAAGGGCGCTGTCTACAATTTCGACGGCCAGCATGATCTCGACGCTTCCATCATGGAGGGTAAAAACCTACAAGCCGGAGCCATCGCTGGGGTGCAAACCGTTAAAAATCCCATTCTTCTCGCTCGTGCCGTTATGGAGAAGTCAGAACATGTATTTCTGGCTGGCCGGGGTGCCGAAGCATTCGCTAAGCGACAACAGTTAGCCTTGGTGGAGAATCGTTATTTCAATACCGAAAAGCGCTTTAAATCCTTACAAAAAGCCAAACAATCGCTACTAAAAACCAGCTGGAATCAGACCGATAAAGATCTAGCAATAGACTATAAAATGGGTACAGTGGGTGCCGTAGCACTAGATCAACACGGTAATATCACCGCTGGTACTTCCACCGGTGGACGCACCGCCAAACGCTATGGCCGTATTGGCGACTCGCCGGTGATCGGCGCTGGCACCTGGGCTGACAATCGCAGCTGCGGCGTTTCGGCCACTGGACACGGTGAGTTTTTTATTCGATTCAATGTCGCTGCTGATATTTGTGCGCGGGTCAAATATCAAGGTTTAAATATTCAAACGGCAGCGGATCAGGTGATAAATCAGGAGCTTGCTAACATTCAGGGTTCTGGCGGCGTTATTGTGTTAGATAAACAAGGCAACATCGCATACTCCTTCAACACTAAAGGCATGTATCGAGCCTATAAAAATAAAAAGAACTCTCACGTAGCCATTTACTAAGCCCGCAAGGCTAATACTAAAGGACCAATTCAAGGGGAATCCTCCTAGGCCGATACGGTAAAGGCACATAAGTTAGTTTTAAGGTCTTGCTCTTCAAGCTACCATCACTATACTGCCTTGCTTTCCCGACCGGCCCTAAACTTTGGGGATACACCATGATCTTTAACGGTTCACACTCAGATATTAGCGAGCAATTGGATGCTATTGGTACCCCGGTATCTATCTGGCAACAGGGAAGTACAGACACTTATCAATTGATCAGTGCTAACGACTTGTACCAAGAGGTACTCGATGGCCCTGTCACCCGGCAGCTCGGCAATGAGCTGCAAGGGATATTACCTCGCTATATCATCGCCGATATTAAGCAAGCCATGAAGGAATGCTGTCGAGACCTAGAATCCAAAGAGGTCGAAATCGCCATTGAGCGGCATGGTGAAACATGCTGGTGGCGTTTTGTTTACACCCCCGTTAGCAGTGAAGGCAAACAAAGGGTCCTCAACACTTGCATAGATATCAGCGAGAAAAAGCGCCTAGAACATAGCTTACAAACTAGCATGCGGCGTTTCGAGGCTGTCATTAATTCTGCCTATGACGGCATTATCACTATTGATGACGAGCAGAACATTAAGATGTTCAATAAGGCTGCCAGTGAAATGTTCGGGCTTTCTCAGCACGAAGCATTAGGCAAATCTTTAAGCAATCTAATTCCTGCTCGATACCGTGGAAATCACGCCAGCCATGTCGCTGGCTTTCGGGAATCACCTACTTTATCAAGGCCCATGCATACTCGTGCATCGGTTATGGGCGTACGCCAAGATGGCAGTGAGTTTCCCCTAGAGATTACTATCTCTAAGATCCAAGTCGGCACCAATAGCGAAATGACAGCAGTCTTGCGAGATATTTCTGAGCGCGCCCTGCTGATTGAAGAGCTACGACAAGCTGCGGCAATCGACCCCTTAACCGGCGCCTTTAATCGACGTTACTTTTCTAAGCAACTCGACAATGAACGCAAACGCTGCCAGCGCTTTGATCATCAAATGGCCCTTATAATGTTTGATGTGGACCATTTTAAAGAAGTCAATGATGCCAAAGGTCACAGCGAAGGTGATAAAGTACTTGAAGCATTAAGCTTAAAAGTTCGCCAGCAATTGCGCGACGTGGATATTTTCGCGCGCTGGGGCGGAGACGAGTTTATTATTTTAATGCCAGAAAGCGATTTAGCGGCGGCTACCGTGGTGGCTGAAAAAATTCGTGAGGCCGTAGCAATTTCACTCGCTCCAATCAGCTTGAGCATGGGCGTGTTGGGCTCAAATGGTGAACAAGAAGGTATCGATATTCTCAATCAAGTTGATAGCTTGATGTATACCGCTAAGAACGAAGGTCGCAATCGTGTAATTGGGGCTTAACTAGGGGGGCTTAACTAGGAGCTTAAGGAGCACTCTAATAAAAAAGCCCAGGCCATGGCCTGGGCTTATTTGGCTGAAACAGCAGTAACTTAACCTGCCATTCCCTGCACAATAGAGATCATCACACCAGCAGCGACCGCCGAGCCAATTACACCCGCTACGTTCGGGCCCATCGCGTGCATCAACAAGAAGTTTTGTGGGTTGTATTCCAAGCCCACCTTGTTAGAAACACGCGCTGCCATTGGTACGGCCGATACACCCGCCGAACCAATCAAAGGGTTGATCTGCTGTTCGCTGAACTTGTTCATCAGCTTAGCCATCAACACACCCATGGCGGTCCCGATACCAAAGGCCACAACACCTAGCGCCATAATGCCTAAGGTCTTGGTGTCTAGGAATACATCTGCCGCCAACTTAGATCCTACAGAAAGGCCTAAGAAGATGGTGGTGATATTGATCAGAGCATTTTGAGCAGTATCCGATAAACGATCTACCACGCCACACTCTTTCATCAAGTTACCAAAGCAGAACATACCCAGCAGCGGTGCCGCCGAAGGTAGTAACAAGGCAACCGCAATCAAAACGATGATTGGGAATACAATCTTCTCGCGCTTCGATACAGGGCGTAGCTGAGTCATCACGATTTTACGCTCTTCCTCAGTGGTCAGGGCACGCATAATCGGTGGCTGAATCATAGGTACCAGTGCCATATATGAATATGCCGCTACCGCAATCGCGCCTAACAATTCTGGAGACAGGATCGAGGCCACGTAGATTGCTGTTGGGCCATCCGCACCACCAATAATACCAATGGCCGCCGCATCGGCAATGGAGAAATCCATGATGCCCATCGCACTGAGACCAACCGCACCCAACACCGTTGCAAAAATACCAAACTGCGCCGCTGCACCTAAGAACAGAGTACGAGGGTTGGCCAATAGCGGACCAAAATCGGTCATGGCGCCAACACCCATAAAGATCAACAAGGGCGCAATGGTTGAGCCAATCGCTACCGAGTAGAACTTATACAGCATGCCGCTTTCATAACCGGCATTGGCCGCAATCTGTTCAGCCAGTAAAATCTGCTGAGCCGAGGCATCACCCATTGCCGCTTTAATGTCGGCATAGGTTTCGTAGCTGCTCAGCTCAAGAGCACCCGCAATAGCCGCCATCATTTCTGGGCCACCACCCATCAGGGCATTTTGCACCGCCGAATAGGCCAAGCCAGCACCTGGAATGTTGGCCAAGATACCGCCGAAACCAATAGGAACTAACAATAAAGGTTCAAAGTTTTTGCTAATGGCCAACCACAATAGCAGCAAACCAATAGCAATCATGACGACCTGACCAGGCCCCGTAAACTGAGCAAGACCTGAGTCTGCCCATAGTCCAAGTAACGCTTCCATTTAGATCACCTCCAAACTTAAGCGATGGTCAGCAGGTTATCGCCAACGGCAACAGAGTCACCCTCTTTGATATTGATGCTGCCAATGGTGCCGGATTTAGGTGCACTTACTTCAGTTTCCATCTTCATGGCTTCCAAAATAATAATGGTGTCACCTTCATTTACTTGCTGGCCAGGGCTGACCAATACCTTAAAGATATTGCCCGCCAATGGAGCGGGTACTGGATCACCGCCGGCCGGTACTGTGCCGCCAGCTGTTGGAGCCGCGGCCGCTGCACCACCTACTGGAGCAATGCCTGTTAGATCTCCGCCATCGGATACGGTTACGGTGTAAGAGGCACCTTCAACCGTTACAGTGTAAACTTCTTCGCCGGCATCGTTAGTCACGGTAGAACCTTCCTTGCCAGTAGGCACAGGTTCAAAGGCCGATGCATCGCCACGATTTTCTAGGAACTTCAAGCCGATTTGCGGGAACAAGGCGTAAGTGAGGACGTCGTCGATTTCACGCTCACCTGATTCCAGTTTAACACCCTTCTCTTTGGCTAACTCTTGCAGCTCAGCCGTTAGCTTATCCAATTCAGGCTTTAGTAAATCCGCTGGGCGACAAGTGATGGCTTCAGCACCATCCAAAACGCGATCCTGCAGTTCCTTATTATAGGCCGCAGGCGCTGCGCCATATTCGCCCTTCAATACACCTTGGGTTTCTTTGGAGATTGACTTATAACGCTCACCGGTTAGAACGTTTAGCACCGCTTGTGTACCAACGATTTGCGAAGTTGGAGTTACTAGCGGGATAAAGCCCAAATCTTCACGTACGCGAGGAATCTCATTCAGTACATCGGCAAACTTGTCTTCAGCACCCTGATCACGCAGCTGGTTTTCCATATTGGTCAACATGCCGCCAGGAACCTGAGCGGTCAAAATACGGCCATCGATACCACGTAATGAACCTTCAAATTTAGCGTATTTCTTACGTACTTCTCGGAAGTAATTAGCAATATCTTCCAATAGTGCCAAATCCAAACCGGTATCACGATCTTGCCCTTGCAAGATAGCAACCATAGATTCTGTTGGACTGTGACCGTAGGTCATGGACATAGAAGAAATAGCCGTGTCGATATTATCGATACCCGCTTCCACACACTTCAAAGCTGTCGCTGTAGAAAGGCCGGTAGTGGCATGACACTGCATGTGAATCGGAATATTACAAGCTTCTTTAAGCTTGGTGACCAGCTCATAACCGGCGTAAGGCGTTAGCAAACCCGCCATATCTTTAATGGCGATAGAATCAGCGCCCATATCTTCGATTAGACGACCCTGATCAACCCACATATCAATAGTATGCACTGGGCTTAAGGTGTAAGCGATGGTGCCCTGAGCGTGTTTACCCTGCTTTTTAACCGCTTTCAACGCTGTTTCGATATTACGCATATCGTTCATGGCATCGAAAACACGGAACACATCAACACCGTTTACGGCACAACGCTCTACAAACTTGTCGACAACATCATCAGCGTAATGGCGATAACCCAAAATATTCTGGCCGCGGAACAACATCTGCATTGGGGTATTCGGCATGGCTTTTTTCAGCTCGCGAATACGCTCCCATGGGTCTTCACCCAAATAACGGATGCAGGCGTCGAAGGTCGCACCACCCCAGGTTTCCAATGACCAGAAGCCGACTTGATCAAGCTTCTCAGCGATGGGCAGCATATCGTCGATACGCATACGGGTGGCAAATAGGGACTGGTGGGCATCACGTAACACTACGTCGGTAATGCCTAGTGGTTTCTTGTTTTCGCTCATAATGGTGCCTTTAACTGGTGCCTAGCTAGTGCTGGCTTCCTAATTTCTAGTGGGCTGTTATTTGTTTCGATGCTGCTCAATGGCAGCCTGAAGAATCGCGATCAACTTTGGATCGTTAACTTGGGCTGGGGCCGCAGGTGAAGGCCCTGGTCTCGCCTCAGGTTCCGCTTCAGGGAAAAACTTTTGAATAACCGACGACATAACCGTCACGGATACTACGAGCAGGGTTAGGAATACGAATACCGTTCCCATCCCGAATAGCATCAGGTCAAAACCCTGCTGCATTAGGCTTGCTGACATGGTGGTCTCCTCGAAATCATACGAAGCTCGCTCAAGGCAAGTTTATACGTTTCTTTTATACGCTCTTTGATCCGCTTCATATAGATAGAAGCAGAATGAAGGCTTTTGTTAACAGCCCTTTAAACACTCGCAAATAAAGCTTGCGACTCACTACAGGGCCAAATCAGTGAGCTTGGAGAATGTATCTTGATCGGTCAAGGTAAGCAAATTTTCGCGCTTACTACAAAACTACAAAAACACTACAAAAAACATTTTTCATAAAATTCAACAACTTACGATAGACGTTTCGTCTGAAATCACCTAAACCCACATCCCAAACTACAAGAAATAAGGCCTTTATGCGGGAGGCGCTTAGAGATACTTCGCCAATTACAGTAGAATGCCTGCTTTTTTGCGAAGCTTATGCGTTTATTCCTAGCTCCAATGGAAGGTGTTGTCGACTTCCAGATGCGTCAAATGCTCACCGACATTGGCGGCCTAGATGCCTGCGTCACGGAATTCTTGCGCATCTGTGATCAACGCCTACCTAGGCGCGTTTTTATAAAGCTTTGCCCTGAGCTAGAACATCACAGTAAAACCCAAGCCAATACTCCAGTGGCCTTTCAGTTACTCGGGGGCAACCCTGAAGCCATGGCCTACAATGCCGCTAAAGCCGCAAGCTTGGGAGCCCATAGTATCGATCTGAACTTTGGCTGTCCGGCCAAAACTGTGAACCGTAATGACGGCGGAGCGAAACTCCTTCAAGAGCCAGAACGGGTGCACAATATTGTTAAAGCAGTCAGAAATGCTGTACCTAGTGACATCGATGTGACCGCTAAAATTCGCCTTGGATTTAAAGATCGTAGTCTGGGCTTAGATAATGCATTAGCCATTGCAGAAGGCGGTGCTCAGCAATTAGTTGTACATGCACGTAGCAAAGTCGACGGCTACCGCCCACCGGCCTATTGGAGCGAACTGCGCCCACTTCGGGAGCAACTGAGTATCCCTGTTATCGCCAATGGTGAAATATGGAGCCCAGAGGATTTGCAGCGCTGCGCTGAACAAAGTGGCTGCGTAGATTTTATGATAGGCCGAGGACTCCTGGCTCGTCCTGATCTAGCCCTACAGATAAAAAACCCCGATCAACATATTCCATGGCAATGGGGCAGTATACTGCCCATATTGCATAGCTTTTTCGAAAAGGGACTGACTCAATATCCCGAAAAGTATTGCGGCAATCGTTTAAAGCAATGGTTTATGTATCTTCAACGTAGCTACCCAGAAGCTGAAACTTTTTTCGATAAACTTAAGCGCTTGCGCAGCCGCATAGATATTGAAAACCTCTTTGTACAGCAGGCGTTAGCACACAATATTAAATTAAGCTATGACAACAAAAGATAGACAGCTGCAACATCATGAGCACAAACAAAGTAGCGCCAGCAAAACGGCAATTTACTTTTTACTACATGACATCGAGTCGCCCAGTAATGTAGGGGCTATCTTTCGTTGCGCTGATGCCCTTGGCTGCCAACACATCTATTTGAGCGGCAGCACGGCAGCACCGCCCAACCGCAAACTGCGCAAGGCCTCACGCTCGGCCGAACTCTATGTGAGCTACAGCCAACATCAGAGCTACCAAGAAGTCTTTGAAATACTGAACACTTCAAAGATAACAACTGCTGCACTTGAATTAAGCTTGCAAAGTGAAGCGATTGCCAACTTTCAAAAAAAGCCTGACTCGATGGGCATCTGCTTAATACCAGGCTCTGAAAACCATGGTTTAGATAATGAACTGCTTAACGCCTGTGAGGCCGCCGTTCATATCCCTATGCGGGGCAAAAACTCCTCCATGAACCTTGCAACGGCTTGCGCTATAGCAGCTTATCAATTGTCTACGCTTGACTAAGAAAAACAGGCTAGGCTATTTTTTCCGCGCCGTTTATTGACAGCATTTGACTAGCCTTATCTTCGCATAATCTCTTATCAATCTCTCGAAATAGATCGGAGACCTCTCGATTGATATTGCGCATAAAAATCTCACGCTCAAATAAAAACGGCGAGCGCCAGCCACAGTGTTTAACAGGGTCGCCAATTTCCTCAAACTTAAATCCAGATTGCTTTATAAGCTGAGCCAAACGAGGCTCCATCATCGCTGCACCGTACTCCGCTTCTGAGTTTACAAAGAGGGAAACACAAATTGAAAAGAGGCCTAAGAGAACCACTGGTGCTTTGCAAGCTTCTAATAAGTCAGCATTCTCTGGAAGAGTAGCGTCTCTACGAACCTGCCCTCTAAACTCTGGCAATACTGCTAAACGCGAGAACTCAATGATCTTCCCTGGCAGAAACACATCAGGGTCGAACAGTTCACGATTCAAATGATCCTTGAAAACGGTCTCGTAGGGCAATGGTTTTTCGGGCATGTCCATACTACCACCGATAATTCGAGCACAGGCTACGGCTTTACCACTTGGCTTATGCAACAACAGCGCGTGTTCAGAATGAGCATCATACTCGTCGACTTCTATCTCGTAGTCATCGGCGTCAAAATAATTAAGTTCACGACAAAAAACGCTATGTCGAATCCGATAACACTGTTCTAAGTCGTGCGGATTAAAAGCTCTTTTAACATCATAAAATTTTTCAAAATGGTCCAGCAAGGTCATCCTACTCCCTCCTAACTAATTGCGAAAACAAACACCCACAGTCGACCCCAAGGAGATCCTACTCTCTTACAGACAACAACAATTCTTTTAATAAGCTATGTCAAAGTAATATTATTTTCTTAAGATATGGTTTATCTTTTTGCACACCATTAACAAAGCAGAATCCATGATGAACAAAAACAAAGGTTATGTAAACCAGGATTATTTGAACCAAGCCGCACAAATGTTTGCTCCAATAAAATTAGATAGCTACGAAAAATTGCGTGCAAACAGCATTCAATCTTTGATTGACGTGGGCTGCGGAACTGGCATTGACACCACCACCATAGCCCAACTGAACCCCGAAATTAAAAACATTGTCGGTGTAGATTTTGATAAAGATATGATCGAACAAGCCGATAAGTTAGCTGAGCAAAAGGAATGCAGTGACAGGACGCGACACCAGCATGCCAACAGCTACGACCTACCGTTCGAGGATAATAGCTTTGATGCGGTAAGGGCCGAGCGCTTATTTATGCATTTGGAAGAGCCCGAAAAGGCTTTGCGAGAAATGTTACGCGTTGCAAAACCTGGGGGAAGACTGGTTATAGTAGAGACGGATTGGGCCAGCATGTCAGTCAATAATGGTATGGACGAACTAGAACGTCGAACCAGTCATTACTTTGCTAGCGAGTTTTTAAACAATGGTTATTCTGCGCGGCGCTTACCTGGACAGCTCAAAGCTGCTGGCTTAGAAAAGGTAGATATAGAGATCAGGAGCTTGCAGTCTTATGACTACCAGCTATGGCTGCTATTATCGCAGCACTCAGCAATGATGCAGAAGGCATTGCAAAACAACTTTGTATCGCAGACTGAATTTGATGACTGGAACAGCCAGTTAGAGAGCAATGACAGGAAAAAATCATTCTTTAGCACCATAAACATTATGAGTTTTTCTTGCGAGACCTAGTTCATTAGAAGCAAGTGTCACCACAAGCCTCCTTTCGACAAGCGGGAACGTGTGCCACTTTTTTTATAATGAAGGCCTACTCGCGAGCGAAAAGGCGCTATATCGGATATAATTTATCAGTCAATAATACTATTAAAAATTAATGCTGAAGGATGACACTTACCGTTAGAGGTCTTAAACGTCATCCAGTAAAACATGGAGGTAAGACCAGGTTAGGAAACCGGTACATTTAGACTAGTTTCGACTTGACAAGGATAGCGCTTGAAACTGTTAGCCGAAGTTAAACATTTTGCGAATTATAGGTATAGCGGAAATAGCTAGATGCGAGCAGGTTTTTTAAGTTTAAAGTGGCAAGTAGCTATTAGTGTCAGCCTGATTCTATTCTTGGGAATCGGGTTAATTACTAGCTTTGGGCAAAAAAACCTCGAAGAAACATTTATTCAAGAGCGTGAAAGGATTTTAAAAGACCGACAACGCTCTATTAACACCGCCCTGCTCTCAATCCAAGGGCAACTCTTACACCTTGCCGGCCACTTACAAGGGCAGGCCGCTCAGCGAACTGAGCCGAATTCTCTTAGAGAACGCCTAAGCGACTCGATTCATTCCAACTGGGACCAATTGAATTTCGAATGGGAAGTAGATGCCGTCCTTCTGTATGGCAGCGAACAAGAGCCCTGGTTACATCTTGGCCTACCCACCATGCAATCACTGCTCCCTAAAGAATGGCTAAATGCAGTATACAGCTCTGAATCACCATTGGACAAAATCCTATGCCGGCATTCATGCTGGCAGGTAGTGGCCGTACCAGTGCTTATTGATACCAATCAAAACGGTGTCATGATCTTAGTGAAATCATTGGTCGATGCCGTCATTGAATTTCAGCAATCTACAGCCGCTGATGTCGGAATTTTAATCCCTCAAAATGGCTCTAGAAGTAGTGCTCAAACAACCCTTCGCAGCCTACCGTCCTGGCAACACGACATCGTAGCCCTAACCGGCGGTCCGAGTGCACAGCAAGCTTTGCAGACACTCAGTTCCAGTACAGCTTTCCAAAACTTAGTTAACCAACGCAGAGTCTTAGCTTACAAACAACAAAATTTAGAGCTCGCAGCCATAAACCTAAGTGGTCAAACGCCCTCGGAGCAGGCTTCGGTTTTAATTATTGAGGACGTTAGTGTCCCTTTAAATGAATTAAACTCTACCATTCGCACATTATTATGGGCGGCCTTAGTTATTTTGATCAGTGCAGAAATAGCGCTGCTTTGGATACTTTGGCGCCCGATGAGCCAGCTCAAAAAAGTAGCCACAGTATTGCCCGAGTTGGCCCGTAACGATAGGAATCGACTAGAGTTGCTTCCCAAAGTTTCTGAAAGCTCGATTCTGCTACGCAATGAAATCCATAACTTACAGGACTCTAGCGTAGATCTAGCAGAAAAACTCGCTGAAATGGATGAGCAAATAAAGCTCCGAACCAGGGGGCTAAAAATTCGAAGCCGGGAACTGTTAACTGAAAAGAACTTCGCAACTACGCTAATCAATAACGTTCAGGCCATTATTCTCACCCAAGATAAAGATGGCAAGATTCATCTCATTAACAATGAAGGCTGCAATTTGCTGGGCGTTGCCATGAGCGCTGACAATCAAAGTAAAGATTCACTCAATTTTATAGATTGCTTTGGTTTTAGAGAAAACGAAATTGTAAACCATGGCATTGCAGCACTAAGCCAGGGGCCAGGAAACAGCTTTCAACATGAAGGCGAGCTGTCATTGCGCGGACAAAACTACTATATGCAATGGAAGCACAGCTTACTACCCGGCAAAGAGGAAATGATCTTAACGGTCGGTATTGACCTTAGCGGCCGCAAAGCCGCTGAGGATAATTTGGCTTGGCTGGCCGATCATGATCACCTTACGAAACTGTTCAATCGTCGCCACTTTCAACGTGAGTTTGAACAAATTTTGAAGCGCAGTCATCGCAATAAGCGAGCCGGCGCACTGTTCTTCTTCGATATCGATCAATTCAAGGTGATTAACGATACCTCTGGCCACCCAGCCGGTGATAGGCTACTTTGTGAAGTTGCAAATCATCTATCTCTTGGTGTACGTAATATCGATGTATTCGCACGACTAGGCGGAGATGAGTTTGCATTGTTAGTTGAAGAGATTAACGATGAAGGCATTATTATTTTGGCCCAAAAGCTCTGCGACATCGTCGGCAGCATTGAGGTAGATTTAAACGGCCTAAAACACAAGATATCTATCAGTACCGGAATTGTTAAATTCCCTGCCCACGGACAAGGTGTCGAAGAGCTCATGGCCAATGTCGATCTGGCTATGTACAAGGCCAAAGCCAACAATAATGGCCGCAGTAACTGGCAAATGTATTCAGCGTCTAGCAGCAGTAAAGGCGAGCTAGTAAAAACTGTGGACTGGCAGGCCCGCATACGCAGCGCCTTGGACGAAGAGCGTTTGGTACTCTACTACCAGCCCATTTACAACGTCAACGAGAAGAGCATCTCGCACTACGAAGCCTTAGTCCGCATGCTCGATGAGCATGGTAACATTATCCCACCCGGGCAATTTATACCTATCGCCGAGCAGACCGGCTTAATCATGGAACTGGATCAATATGTTGTTCAGCAAGCCATCAAAGACCTGTCGCGCTTTCAAAGCCAAGGGCAAGATATACATATTGCTATTAACATCTCCGCCAAAGCGCTGGCTAGCGGCGAATTTATACAAAGCCTCACCCAAGTAACCATGAACCGTGAAAGCCTTCACGGAAAAATTATTTTTGAGCTCACAGAGACTGCCGCGGTTGAAGATGTTCATATTACCGCCGATATCATTAACAGCTGTAAGCGCATGGGCTATTTATTCTCTATTGATGACTTCGGTAAGGGTTACGCCTCGTGGTTTTATCTAAGGGAATTGCCCGTCGACTATGTAAAAATCGATGGTTCCTTTGTACGCAACCTAGCTTCCAGCAAGGAAGATTACCTCTTTGTACAGGCGATCAATAATGTTGCCCAAGGCCTAGGTAAGAAGACCGTCGCTGAGTTTGTAGAAAATGCTGAATCTCTTGAGCTAATCAGGGAGCTCGGCATTGATTACGCCCAAGGCTATTACATCGGCAAGCCTGCCGAACAGCTTTTAAGAGATGAAGATATTCTTCATTTAGATAAAACCACTGAAAATCCAAATAAAGTTACAGCCATTAAAAAAAATACGGACTATGCAAAAAATAGCAATTAGAAATAAGCCCGCGTTTCTTGGCAGTGCCTACGCCTCTTTGCGGCGATACACGCTTTGCAGCCTGCTGCTGATGCTATGTATCCTCGAGAGTGCTGTGGCAAACCCACCCAATATAGCGGTGATTGCTCACCAGAAAGTCGACGCAGCTAGTCTCTCGGCACCACGTTTAAAATCTATCTTTGGAATGCGAACCACCACATGGAAAGATGGTAAGCAAATCAAAGTCTTTGTGCTGAAAGATAAAGACCCCTTGCATGTTCGCTTTGCGAAAGATGTCTTGCAAACCTATCCCTACAGTTTACGTCGAATATGGGAGCGCCGAGTCTATTCAGGGACCGGCTTAGCCCCCACGGTAGTCGGTTCAGAAACAGAGATGCTGAGATTAATCTCCGAAACAGAAAATGCCATCGGTTACATTCAGCAACACAATATTGATCAAAATGTTAAGGTATTAGAAATTCAATGAAAGGATTGCAAACAGCCATCACAGCCTTCTCAGTATTGGCACAGATAGCGGCCACCCCAGCGATGGCGGTGAATTTCGATACTGATCTAGGCAATATTCAAGTGCACGGTTTCGCCACTCAAACCGTGTTACACAGTGACGACAATAACTTCTTTGGCAACTCAGAAGACACCAGCTTTGAATTCTACGAAGCGGGCTTAAACGGTCTTTGGCAGTTAAGCCCAAATCTCAAACTGGCAGGCCAAATCCTCGCTCGAGATGCCGGAGCCACAGATGATGGCAAAGTCAGGGTGGATTATGCATTCTTAGATTATAACTTTTGGCGCGGCGATTCGGCGAATGCTGGCGTAAAACTCGGGCGCCTACTGAACCCATACGGCATGTACAACGACACCAGAGATGTTGTACATACACGCCCAAGCATCCTACTGCCGCAGTCTATTTATTTTGATGTTAATCGAAACTTGGCGCTTAGTTCGGATGGTGCCAGCCTTTATTATCAACAAGAATTTAGCAATAGCGGGCTAGATTTTGAAATACTATCTGTAAAGCCTAGAACCAGAGACCCTGACTTAGAGCCGGCAATATTCTTTACTGATAATCCTGGCGGCCTAGAAGGCGATCGCAGCACCTGGTTCGCGCGCGCGATCTACAGTTACGATTTAGATCGTGTTCGCCTCGGGCTCGCAGCAGGCTCCATTGATGTTAACTACCAGCCCGCTGAAGTTGACCCAATCGAATCTGCGGGCTTTAACTTTAAGCCTTTATTGATATTTGGCCAATATAATGCAGAAAAATGGAGTCTCACAGGTGAGTTCGCCAATCGCCGCCTTGAGCTATTCGCATCGATATTGCCTGCCAACGTGAAATCCGTAGGACACAGCTACTTCCTACAATATGATTATCGCCTAGCTCCAGCTTGGGAAGCCTTTATTCGCTATGATGATCTAGTTTGGGACAAGAGTGATCGAGAAGGGAAACAATTCTCGGCGGCTACAGGACTGCCTGCTCATTCGCGCTACGCTAAAGACTGGACCCTAGGCCTACGCTGGGATGTCAGTGACAATTTTCTGTTAAGGGCGGAATTTCACAAGGTCAAAGGTACTGGTTGGCTATCAAGTTTAGAAAACAGTAACCCACTTGCCACCAAGAAAGACTGGCGCCTATTCGCGCTCTCTGCATCTTATCGATTTTGAGGCTATGGCACGGCGTTTTTGTATCTGCAAGGCGCCAAAGCTGAAAAAAGAAGCCCTAAAACCAGCGCCCCTGCCCTGACATGCCTTCTTGCTTAAGACGAGCACCCAAACGCCCCTGGGTAATCACTCGGTGATTGGTAATCAACAATTTAATTTTGCGTCCCATACGCTTCATAAACTTCAACCTCAGCAGCGAATGGCGGAGTACAACTCAGCCTAAATAAAAAGCCCGCGAATTATAGTGGCTAGAGTTCAAAAAACCAGCACGGCTTTAGTCTAAATTCAGCTTTCAGACAAACTGCTGTTCAAAAATAGTACAGCACCCAACCATATCTTGATGTAAATCAGCGCAGCTCTCAGGACCACAGCTTAGAATGCTATGACTAGACCAGCTAAAGCTGGCGAATTTATGATCTCTAAGCAAGTGGACTAAAATGACTGATATTAGCTGGGATGAGTCGCTCATTAAGCGACATGATTTGGCGGGCCCTCGTTACACCTCCTACCCTACAGCCCCTCAATTTAGCGAAGATTTTGGCAGCACAGAACTAGAAGCTGCGATTGCACGCAGCAATCAAGCTGCTAGGCCGCTATCGCTGTATATGCACATCCCTTTTTGCGACACGATTTGCTACTACTGCGGCTGTAATAAGATCGTTACCGCCAACAAAAAACGCGCCGAGCCCTATCTAGAGAAATTGCATCAGGAAATGAGCATGCTGGCGCAGTGGATAGATTCGGATCGCAAGGTTAAGCAACTGCATTGGGGCGGCGGCACACCAACCTACATCAGTCATGATCAGATGCGAGCCCTAATGGATCACAGCAAATCGTTGTTCCAGTTTAGCGATGATGGCGAGTATTCCATCGAGCTGCACCCTGGCACTACCGATAGTGATACCATTAGCCTGCTAAAAGAAATCGGCTTTAATCGCTTGAGCATGGGTGTTCAGGATTTTGATCCAACCGTTCAAACCGCCGTCAACCGTTTTAATAGCGTGCAGGAAGTAAAAGATTTAGTCGACAGAGCAAGAATTGAGAATTTCGATTCTATCAGCATGGACTTGATCTATGGACTGCCATTTCAAAGCTGTAAAACTCTAGCCGAAACACTGGATAAGGTGATACAGCTCGGCCCAGATAGATTATCCCTTTTTAATTACGCCCACCTTCCGCATTTGTTTAAAACCCAAAGACAGATGGATGCCAGTGCTCTGCCCGCTGCAGAAGAGAAGCTTGCTATGCTGCATTTGGCCATCGACACCCTCTGTAGTAATGGCTATCAATATATTGGTATGGATCACTTCGCCAAACCAGATGATGAGCTTTGTAAGGCGCAATTCAACGGCAGCTTACAAAGAAATTTCCAAGGTTATGCTACCTATGGTGGCTGCGATATGTTCGCTTTTGGTGTTTCTTCTATCAGTGCTATTGATAATATCTTTGTGCAGAACCTTAAAGATATCCCTCGCTACAGCAAAGCGCTAGAGCAAAACGAGCTGCCCATTGCTAAAGGCTTAGAGCTCAGCAGAGATGACTTACTTCGCCAGCACGTGATCAATCGTTTAATTTGCCAGTTTGAATTGAACTTTGATGTCATCGGCCAAGAGTTTGACATCGACTTTCGCAGCTACTTTGCCAGTGAGCTGGATGAACTTAAGCCACTATACGCTGATGGCCTATTGAGCCAACTCGACCATAACAGCCTCCAAGTTAGCCCCGCAGGGCGCCTAATTATTCGTCGCGTCTGCATGGTATTTGATGCTTACCTAAAGCGCCCTCAAGATGAACAGCTGATCGCAAGCAGTCAGCAGCCTCGCTACTCTAAGATTATCTAACATTAGCACCCTTACCACTTTAGACATAGAGGGTGACCATTCGAGTTATAGACTCATAGGCCGGACTATTGAATAATGTTCGGCCTAGCCTAACTTAGAGATTTATCATGTCTGAATTTAGCCACCTAAGTGATAAGGGCGAAGCCCATATGGTGGATGTCGGCGATAAGAACGATAGCCAAAGGCTGGCCCGAGCCTATGCCCGAGTCGCATGTAGCCAGGCCATTTTAAGTGCACTCGCCGATCAAAGCGCCGCCAAAGGTGACGTATTGGCAACCATGCGAATAGCTGGTATTCAAGCCGCCAAGAAGTGCTCTGATATTATCCCTCTATGCCACCCTCTAATGCTCAACAAAGTCAGTATTGATATTGAGCTAGACCCAGCCAAGCACTGCGTACATATCTACAGCCTGTGCAAGGTAAGCGGAAAAACCGGTGTGGAAATGGAAGCCTTAAGCGCAGCCTCGGTTGCCGCACTGACTCTTTACGATATGTGCAAAGCCATTGACAAAGGTATGGTTATTGAAGAGGTTAAACTGCTAGAGAAGCAAGGCGGAAAATCCGGCCACTGGAAGAGCGAGTAAAGACATGATCACCCTATTGTATTTCGCCAGATATAGAGAAGCCCTTGGACTCGATAGTGAGCAGTTTTCCATTACATGTCCATGTAGCGTGCAAGATGTTATCGAACAACTAAAACAACGTGGTGAACCATGGCTAAGCATACTTGCTGATAGCAAATTAATGCTTGCGGTCAATCAAACCATCGCAACGCCCGACCAAGCTCTAACTGATGGCGATGAACTAGCATTCTTCCCACCTATAACGGGAGGCTAAACGTGAGCAGCTTATTAGAAGCCTATGTGCAAACAGAGGATTTTGATATCACCCAGGAATATCAAAACCTGCGTGAAAACAACAGCGAAAGCGGCGCCTTTGTCAGCTTTTTAGGACAAGTTCGAGACTTCAATGAAGGGGATAATGTTAGCAGCCTAGAGCTAGAACACTATCCAGGCATGACCGAAGCCGTACTAAATAAACTACTGCAGGAAGCATCCAATCGCTGGGCAATAAGCAGAGCAAAGATCATCCACCGTGTTGGCGCATTAAAGGCGAGTGATAAAATTGTTTGGGTAGCGGTTAGCTCCGCCCATCGAGCCGATGCTTTCGCGGCCTGTGAGTTCCTTATCGACGCCTTAAAAACCCAAGCACCATTTTGGAAAAAAGAACGCGGAAAGCAAGGCGAGCGATGGCTTGATGCCAAAGACAGTGATCAAGCGAAAGCCCGCCAGTGGATGAAATAAAGCTCTACAGAGCGGCTTTGCGACTCAACTGCAATAAATCCTGCTCACCTGCAACAATATTACTATAAAGATTCTCGTAGTCTTTACGGCGCTTTTCACCAAATAGCGGATCTTCTATGGCTGGCAGCTTTTCAGCAATCCACTGCCAGTCTTCATCTTGCAGGTGCTGCTCCATAAGAGGGTAAACCCACTTATTTTCTTTTTCTATGTGATCCGCTTGATTGTGAATATAAAGCTCAGCCAAGGTTTTCAAATTCTTGATTGGAACCACACAACCCTGGGCAATGCTACGCAAAAAGTGCTCTAACTCTGCGGTTTGTTTTTCCATGCGGCCATGATCGCAAATAATCTCTCGCAGCAATTCACTCTCAGGGACCCGCTTAAGCAAAAGCAGTGAAAACACTTGGTCTTCAATAGGATGATGCCAGTATTCTGGATACGTTTTAATATACTCAACAATATCCAAAAGCAGCTCTAAACGCTCAGGACTCACCCCTTCGGCTCCCAGTGGGTTGATGATGGTTCTCATACAATGAAGCAATCGCTGTATATGACGATGATCCATACACAGCTGGCGATACACGGGATGCATAATGGCGCCTCCAGGCAACTCAAGTTTTTATGTTTGCTACCGATGCTTTATAGCAAGGTAAGCTCTTTATCTCTTAAACCACAAGAGGCGAAGCAAAGCCGCAAAATGGCTCTACTAGGGCCTGTTAACACTAATTCGGCCTTTATGCCCTTTGGGTACGAAGGGTTAGGCTCGATAAAGCCCAGATTATTACTAAACTTAGATATGGGCGTTGATATGTATCAACGCAGGACCAGCGCAAGGAAACCTCTGTGCCAATGATTGATCCAGGCCCTAAAAACGGTAAATATTACTGGCAAGCTTTAAAAGCAGCGCTATATCAGCACTATACGGCCTCACAACGGCAGATCTTTAAGCAGTTTCGCTTAGGGGCAGGCTTATTTTTTGTGGGGCTAGTGGCCATTTATGGCAGCTACCAGCTAATGCCAGAATCTTTAGGAAGGGAGATAGTGCTGCTACTGAGCATCGCAGTGGTCTTAATCGGTTTTATAATTGCCATGCTGGCACAGATACGACTGTTGATTGGGCGCATCTTACACTTTATTTACCATTAGCCAGCTCAACTTAGTGATCAACATTTTTCTAATGCTTGATTGATGTATATATCGTAGCGACTGCTCTTACCTATAATTTGGTGATCGGGCTCCTCCATGCTCAAAAATGGAGCAACCTTAGGACGTTTAACCACAACTCTCGCCAAAGCCACAGCTTTAGCCGGCTCCAATAACTCATCTGCATCTAGGTCATTGCCCACCACATGGTGAAAACTCTGCATTTCTTTTTTAACTTGGGCGGATTTTTTTCGTTCTGGGAACATTGGATCTAGATACACCACTTGCGGGCGCTGCTCTACGACCAAGGCATCATTAGCAAGATCAAGTAGATAATCTTGAGCATTGGTATTGATCAGCTGCATTCGACTGATGACTTCAGCTAGCTCTGCGTCATCACGCCCCTCAGCTTTCGCACGTTCCAAACCGTCTCTTAACAGTGCATGCACAACAGCCGATCGCTCTAACATGGTAAGTTGGCAACCAAGGCTGGCCAGCACAAAGCTGTCTTGTCCCAAGCCCGCAGTGGCATCGAGAATTCGTGGGCGAAGCTTCGCTTTTATCCCGACAGCTTTGGCGATCATTTGTCCAGTGCCCCCACCGTAGACTCTTCGATGATTAGCCTTACCGTGGCAAAAATCCACTGTAACCATCATGGCATTGCTTAAATCAAGGAGTTGTATACCTTCAGCGGTGAGCAGATAGGCAAAGCGTTGATCCGGCGACTCTTCCAGAAGCTCTTTATAATAGACCGTACGCGCCTTACTTTTTTGCTTCAGTAATTCATATCGCTCTAGTAGAGGCAGCTGAAATTCTTCCGCTAGCTGCTGCGCTCGCACAGTCAAAGCAGAATCAAAAACCACAATGCCACGAAGGTTTTTTAGCGATAAATCATTTAACATTGGTCGAATTTTAACCCCACAGATCAACAATTGACTATTGGTCGGCAAGCTTAGCAACTGTTCACAGAACTTTCATAAAACTGTCATTTAAGATGCTTAAGTTAGCCCCTGATATTTCAATCTAATTCCAAACAACAGTTGCTAAACCTGTTTACTAGACTACTACTTAGAATCTCACCGGAGCACTTGCTTGCTGCGGCAAGAGGTCTTAATACATATCGAGATGTGCACAATATGATTTCTTTACGCCAACTGTTTATCTGTTGTTCTTTCCTTATTTTACTGCCCATCAGCAAACCTCTACATGCTAATGAGAACTGGGGCCTTAGCAGCACTGAAAGAGCCCTGTTTACCATGAAGGGATCGAACACTATTGGGGCAAGTTTAGGCCCCAACCTTGCCAAGCTATATCTTGAGCATAATGACGTTCAAGAGGTTCGTATTTTACCTAGCAATATCGAGAATGAATATAAAATTAGCGGGCTATTGCAAGGCCGGGAAGTTTATATCGATATTGCGGCACATGGTTCAAGCACTGGTTTTAGAGCTCTCCATAGTAACAATGCCGATATCGCTATGTCCTCTCGCCCAATTAAAGATAAAGAAGTTAAAAAGTTGGCGGCACTAGGAGATATGCTCGATCTGCATGCCGAGCATGTGATCGCAATTGACGGCATCGCGGTTATTGTGCACCCAAACAATCCCCTTGCTCAGCTAAGCGTTCAGCAAATAGCCAAAATATTCTCCGGTGAAATTCACAACTGGAATCAATTGAGTTCGAGTTACTCCGGCGCAATCAACATATACGCTCGAGATAACAACTCTGGTACTTGGGATACCTTCAAAAACTTGGTCCTCGGAAAAAAAATTCCCTTATCCGAATCAGCCAAGCGCTTTGAATCGAACGACCTACTTTCTGATACAGTTGCAGCCGATCCACAGGGCATCGGTTTCGTTGGTCTCGCATCGGTACGACAGGCAAAGCCGCTCTCGGTTTCAGACGAAAACACCGTGGCCTTACAGCCCTTACACATGACTGTAGCAACGGAAGATTACCCCCTCGCACGCCGCCTGCATTTATACACGGCCCCTACTGGCCGCAACTGGGCCGCGAATGACTTCTTAAGCTTTGTGCACGGACAATCGGGGCAAGAAATTGTGGAACAAGTAGGTTTCGTATCACAAAATCCAGTAGCCGTAGATAATCTAGAGGATCGCCAGGGACCCAATGAATACCTTGAATTAACGCGCAGCGCTAAACGCTTGAGTTTGAATTTTCGCTTCAAGCCAAGCAGCGCGTCTTTGGATAATAAGGCTCGCCAGGACATTTTACGCCTAAGCCAGTTCTTACAGCTTGCCGAAAATCGCCACATGCGTTTGCTGCTCATTGGCTTTGGTGATGAAAAGCAAAGTCAGCGTCGCGCTCACATCCTTTCCAAACTTCGCGCATCAGCGGTAAAATCGGCTTTACGCCATCAAGGAATCAGCAGCTTACCGGTAGCGGGCTTTGGCGCCTTTAAACCCGTTGCGACCAATAGTAGCTCAAAGCGTATTAAAAACCGAAGAGTGGAAGTGTGGTTAGTTTCAGAGGATAGCCATAGCGAAACACTCAGCATGGCTTGGCGTTAACCATTAAATTTCGAAGACTTAATAATAAAAGGCTTGAGTTAATCAAATAAGCCTTTTATTTCTAAGATTTTTTCCTTTGCCTGCTTCAAAATTTCCAGCGAAGTTTCTGGAGAGTAATTCTCTTTAAGAGGAAGCCTCTTTATAGCAGGAACTTCGGTTAGCCTGGCCATCGGAAGTGGTACTCGATTATTAAGATAGCGATGTAGAATGGCGACCTGTATTAAATCACATAAGTCTGCTGATGCTGGGTGTGTACGCTGCCAGTTTTCAGCCTGTTCAGTAACGGTGATGTACTGATCTGCGATTTGCCATTTACGCAGTATTTCAGCGCCCACATCGGCTTTAAATCCTGCTATGAGCTGATCGATATCCGCATCCTCTTTGAGTAGGCCTGGCTGCGCTAAGAACAGACCTAACAGACCTACCACACCAATATCATGCAATAAGCCCGCAAGCAGCGCCTCCTCGGATGAGTAAGCCGGAGCGATTAGCATTTCGCGAATTACCATCGCTAGAGCGGCCACTTCTAGGCTTTCAATCCAGCTCTGACGTAACTTAGCTCTCAATGCTTTGTCTTCGCTATTAAATAAATCACGCAGTGCAAAGCCCATGACCAATTGTCGAGTGGCCCCCAAGCCAAGCCTAACAATGGCATCGCGAGTGGTTTCACAGCGCCCTAAGGAGCCGTACAAGGAACTATTCGCTATACGCAGTAGTTTTGCGGCTATTGCCGGATCCGTATTGACTAAGTCGGCAACGGACTCTGCACTGGCCAAGTCTGACTCGACAAGCTCGCCAATTCGAATAGCCACTTGGGGTAGACTAGGGAGTTTTAAATCATCACTGTCTAAAGCAGCTTGCACTTCGCGAAACAAATCCACATCGTTTTCCGACTCTTCAGAGACTTCATCGACGCCGTAATCCAGCAGACTTGCCTCAAGATAATCGGGCGAGTCCGCGCTTTTAGCCTTGGGGCTATCGTAATCAAAGGATTTAACCACCAAGAGCTCTACAGCGCCTAGGGCCGAAACCGTGTATTGGCGGGGGCGTAATTTAGACACCTGGCGGTAAGCCATCGGATCTTCATCGCTGAATACACGGCTTTTCTGATCACTGGAGACCAGCTGTAATTGCCCTTTTAATAGAAAGTAGTCTTGCTCATCTCTATCCCCAACGCAAAAAACCACCTCTCCAGAGCGTAATACTCGGCGCTGGCTGTGGTTAATAACAATCGACAACTGGTCTTCACTCATGGAGTCGAAGGGCTCAAATCGCCGTAATTCTGATATTTCTATTTCGCTGGACATAAACTACTTATCACATTGTATTTTCACATCTGTTAGCGGCTAATTGAACAATTGCTTAAGCCGAAATTTAGTACTCTCCTCAGTATAGTCCAGCAATGCATAGCATTCCCTATTGGAAGCGCCTATGATGTTGGCAATTCAGTTAACAAGGAGCGCGCAAATGGCACGCAAATCTACGCTTTTAACGCCTTTGCTGATAGCAGCGACAGCAACGTGCTTAGTAGCTTGCGATGGCTACCGCTTGAGTATTAATGAGCAGGCCATTGGCCCCGAACGTGAAGTTTTCAGAGCCTACGACATCCCCGATAAGAATTTGCGCAACTGTGTAAGCCAACGCATTCACGACGAGCAAATCCAGCACGCAGGACAGCTGGATTACTTGAATTGTAGTCATGGAGATATTGCTGAGCTAACTGGTTTAGCGATCTTCGTCAGCCTGGCCCAAATCGATTTATCGTCAAACCAGATTCGAGATATCGGCGAGCTTAATCGTCTACCACAATTGAAAGAAGTTAATCTTGATAAAAACAGTGCTTTAGACTGCGCCCAGGTAGCCGCTTTACGAGCCAAGCAGGAAGTTGAAGTTAAAGCGAAGAGCTGCCGCTAGGGGTTAAAAGCTAGGTGTTTAGAGGCTAGGTGCTAGGAGCAGCCAAGAAGCAAAGCGCTAATGAGGCGCAAACATTAAGCCGACCACATTGCGATGTTGGTGCATTACCCTCATCGCAGTGGGCTCACTATTGATACTTCCCACTACCTTTTTAAATCTTACTTGCACCAAAGTTCCCACTGGTGGCAATGGTTGGTTTTCAATCAGTACCGATGCACCACCATCAGAGATATCTCTAGCAAAACCGATGATAGTGCCGAAGGCAGGATGAGTAATTTCGACACGAATTGAAGTCGGTTTTCGCTCAAAACGCCGGCGATCATCCCCACTCATAGCATCCCCTGAAATAGCTCTTATTCTGTTTTATTGCTTAAGTGAGCCAATATACACTGGCATCACAGTCCTTTTAAAGCCGAACAGCAGTATAAGATTTTATTCCGCTTGAAACCAGATCCTTTAACCCGCTTATGCGAATTCAACCACAACTCAGTTATGCACAGAATCTGTGGATAAACCTGTTCACAGCTTTGGGGTCTTTGTCAGCCCCCATTAAATATAGGGGGCGAGAGAGAACTGCGCAAACATTGAACAGAGTGAACGGCCTTATTTCTTGACCCACTGGCCGGCCGCATTTTGCACATAATTACCTTTGGCCGTTTTCGCATAGGCGCGTTGAGCAAAGCGTTTTGACACCTGATCTATAGTTGCACCTGTTTTACCCACAGTTTGGCGAAACTTATCACGGCGTTTATTATTTACGCTTTTAACGAGTTTTTGGACATCAGCACTTGCAGGCTTTACCACATAGCCTAAATAGCCATCACTACGCTCACCAACTAAACCTTTTGCCTTAGCGCCGGCTAAGTCGATCGCGAAAACCTGTACTGAAAATAATGCCGCAATGGCCGCTATCATTAACTTTTTCATAATGCCCCCTTTAAAATAGCCCACTATCTTCTTCGAACATGCCATCAAGCTCTTTGTCGACTTTAACTTTGATTTCATGCTCAATTTTTACGTTTAGGTTGATTTCAATAGGCTTATCAGGCACGGCTACTTGTACTGTAGGGGTACAAGCAGCAAGCCCAAAAGCTATGGCAAAAACAAACACAGCTCTATTCATTTTTTAGCTCCATTAAACAAAATTCGATTGATCTTACAGCTAAGCCGCTATTGCATTAGCTTTTCGCTGATCACATCGGTGACAATACGCCCGGCCTGAAGACTCTTAATTAGGTTGGGCACATTATCGCTGATATTTAAATTCAAATTCACTTGGCGTCCATCTTGAAAGTCAGGATTTTTTCCCTTTAGCACTACGGCCATTTGCAGATAACCACTGTCATCGTACTCTACATCCGCCGTTAACTGCTCATAGTGATAATTACTTAAAGCTTCAGACACCACATCCATCAAAGGGTTTCCGCTGTCTGCCAAACCAGAATAGCGAATATAACCTGGCTCTATTGCAGATAACTTTCCTTTTTCGACAAAAAGCTGATTCGCTTTGATCGCAAAGGGTAAGCGGCCACTTAACGTTGCGGTAGCATCAAGCCCGTCGTAATCCGCGGCAGCAAGCAAGCTTTGCAGTTTTACTTGCTCGATATCCAGATAACTCTTGGAACTGGATAGCAAGCCATCTTTGAACTGCAACTCCAGTTCCTGCTTTGAAAGCTGCCCATCTAGCAAACTGGCCCTAAAATCTTTGACGGTGACAGCGCCTAAATCGCTGAGCTGATACTGAAACCCTAATGAATTAAGCTCCAAGCCGATATCTAAACTCGACAGCGCTACAGAGCCATTAATATCCACCCTCTCAGCGGAATTTAGCTGCCAGCGCTGTTGCCCTTGCAAACCCAAAAAGCCGATATCTTGATAAACACCGCCTAGCTCTTCAAAGTTAAGCTCACCATCGGTTTTCCAACTAAACTGCGAACCTAGCTGCCAAGCGAAACGGCCCATTGCGCGCAGCCTACCATTGAGCAGATTGCCATCCAGCGGCCAATGTCCAAAACGCTTTGCCAGGCTATCAGAAGCCGTAAAAGGGTCCATTTTCATTTGCCAATGCAAAGCTCCTTCCGCTTTGTCCCTCAGTGCTTGATGAGAGCCTTCAACTGCCAAAATAGGACGAGCTTTATCACTGGCTAGCAGGCCATTGAAGAACCATTGCTGGCCATCAAACTTTAGCTCGCCATCAGCCTGCAAGCCCGCCACAGGAGTTTTCTGAAACTCACTTAAACCTAGATCCAGCTTCCACTTGCTGTTCAATTCGAATGTCTCAGCTAAGCTGAATGCAAGATCTTCAAGAGATACCGTCATTCGCTCGCTAAGTAAATCAGTGGCTAAGTTCAGCTGTTTTGTCTCTATGCTTAATTTAGGCAAACTGACATTAACCACAAATGAACCGCCCTGCAGATTCATATTGGCTGCAAGCTGATCAATATCGACGGTAGCAGCCTCGATTTTGGCAGGTGCTACATTCAACTTGCTGAGCTGCAGCTCACTGCTGCCCTGCCACTCTAATAAACGCTCTGTTAAACGTAGCTGCAGGGGACCAGACCAGCGTATCGTATCGATATACCCGCTCGTACTTTCTGGCAACAGATCTGTGGACTGCCAAGCCTGTAGATCACTATTGCTTGAGCTCCCTTGTACATCAATCAAACAACTGTCTAAGTTACAAGCCTGTTGTGATGCTAGCCTTAGCTGAAGTTTACCTAGTTTGTTGCCGTCAACAAAAACAGAAGACTGACCCAAACTAAATGACAGTTCTTGCGGCAGCCATTGCAATTCAAGTTTTTCTTGTAAAACAATCTTACTGTCGAGTTCAAGCTCGGCTATTTTTAGTTCAACTGATTGCTCACTAAAGGGCGGGACTACTCCAATAAATTGAAGTGGCGTAAAATCTTTATTTAGCTGAATCTTACCGTAAGCACTAATGTCCTCGCCTACGATTGCCTTAATACTATCTAGATCCGTTAACTCAGAATATGGAAGTTCTTTGGCCAAGCTCAAAAGCTTGCTGATTGAGCATTGGCCTTGCCAATCAATTTGATATTGACTGTCTTTAAGCTGAGCTTTGAGCCTGGCCGAAGCAATGTCTTGCAAGCCAAAACTGCCGGCAACAACGGGCTTATTCTCTTGCCAACTTTGCTCAACTTGCAGTTCAAATGCGAAAGGTTCTGGCCTTACTTCTGCCGCACTGATATGCCCCAACAGTTGAAAATTTTCCTGCTTCCCGTGTTGCCAATCAAGCTTAGCCAATAAGCTATTTTCTGCGTAGGATAACTGCAGTCTATCCACTCGCAGTTTAAACGGCTTCAAATCGCGTAATTGCTGCAAGCTTTCTTCAAAGGTCTGACTGAGAGTCATTTGTTGATCTTGTATGGCCGCATCACTTTGTTGCTCTAGCGATACGTCTACCAATCGATACTCTAAACGATCCAGCTGAATTTCCTTTGGCCAATAATGCCAAGACTTGAACTTAATTTTGAGTTGCTCAGTAGATAGCTCACCAGTTGGATGCTGCAATGAAAAAGAAGGACTCTTTAGCCACCAAAACCCTTGCTCCGAACTGAACTCGAAAGCTTGGTACTCCAACTGTTTGATATCGCTGCGCCAAAACCCAATCAACTTCGCGGTAAGAAAATAATTATGATTTAGTAATAACAGAAAACTGGCGAGCAGCACTAAGAAAAGTGCTGTATTTAGCAGCAAAAATTTAAGAGATTTTAGCAGCAGCTGTGATCGACCCCTTGGCATGATGCCGCTCCTTGTTCCAACAGCCTTAGTGCTTTTAGCAGCTGATTATGAGTGCTCGGCAACTTTCTCGCTAATCGCCTGCCCAACAGTTACCCAGCCAAAGCCTTCTTCTTGGTTGGCAAAGTGTAACTCTTCTAGCTGCTCATTAAAGCTTTGAAAAACTTCCTGCACTTTACTCAGGGCATTATTTTTTTCACTAATATGGGCTATCACCAATTGCTTTAGGCGATCTAAGTCGAGCGATTTAACAAATCGCAAAGCCTGCTGATTGTTTAAGTGGCCCCAAGGTCCACCAACCCTATCTTTGAGAGATGGAGGATAGGGCCCCATCGCCAACATCATAGAATCATGATTTGCTTCAAGCAATAGCGCATCACAATCTTGGTAACACTTCTCAACATGGGCACTTACATTGCCTAAATCGGTAAGCACCCCCAAGCGTAATTCCTCATAGCTGAATATAAACTGTGCGGGCTCTCTCGCATCATGAGGAACGGCAACAGGCTCAATATGTAAATCACCAAGCTGAAAACTTTGATAATTTTCAATCAAAACTAATTCAGGAATCTTGCCCAAGTCGCGAGCGCGATAAGTTCCCGGAGTCATATACACCGGCATACCATGTTTACGAGCAAAAGCAGGAACGCCTTTGATATGATCGCCATGCTCGTGGGTGACTACGATAGCATCAATATCGCCAGCTGCGAGATCAAGCGCGGCCAAGCGCTTTTCTGTTTCTTTAATCGTAAAACCGCAGTCCATTAACACGCAACTGCGGCCTGCTTGAACAACCGTGGCATTACCACGGCTGCCACTTCCGAGTGATGCAAACCTCACATCGACTCCACTATTAGATCAAATTACGACGGATGTGTTTCAGCAAATCATCAGCTTCCTTGCGGGCTAAACGCTGGCCGTAAGCATCGCGTATATGAACCTGCAGATCACCGTCTTCACCAGCAATGACCAATAGATAACCCGGCACATCTTCTAACTTGCGAGCCTCGTCACTGCCTTCCAGCTTTGGAAACAAGTTGGCTACATCTGGATTTTGCAGCGGCAAGTTACTCAAAATTTCATTCAGAGTGTAAGGTGATTTAGCCGCAACTTCTTCGCTGACAGGAAGCTCAACTTCTTCATCGTCACTACCAAAGCTAAACATGCGAGAGAAGAAACCTTGCTCTTCCTCGGAGGCGTTAACTTTGCCGAAGTTGATGTAGTAAACACCCGTGTTAGCATTTTCGTCATAGCGCACCATACCCTGCTGAGTGACCGCATGACCTAGTGTTGCCCAAGCGCGGGTTAAACCTAATGCCATGCTCAGTACAGGCTCGCGATCAACATCTTTAATGGCAATCTTAGCGCCACCACCGATGGTTTGTGCGAGTAATGAGGTTGCGCCGCCAGAGTCACCCTGTGCAGCCAAGTTACCGGCCAACTCATCAACCAACCAAGCTTCACGCTCTGCGTTAATCGAACGCTTAGGCCAATTTACCTGGCCATCGCCTTTTACTTCAGCAGGCACACTTAGGTGCAAAACATGAATCTCAGTACTATCGGGCTGAACTCCCTGCTCCATCTGAATGCGGTACCGATCTTTGGTCTCGGTAGATTCTTTAAACTGCAACCAACCGGTTTCAATAATACCGTTGATAGCGTCGGTATAAACCACTCGCAAGCCATTACTGCTTAAGAAGTGACGAACCTTCGGCCAAATTTCACTAGGCGGCAAGCCTGCCAAAATCCAACGACGGTCAGCTAATTTTTGAATTTTAACGTGCTCACCGAAAGCACTGGCTCCCAATGGTAGAGGACGTGGAACCGCAAAATCTAGGGCGGTAATCTCTTCATCCGCTTGGGCGTTAGCACGCGCCACTGGAGGAATCACATACAGCTCTTGGGTAGAGGCTTTATCAACCTGCTCGGGCATTTTCATCGCTGCAATCTCTACCGCATCTTGGTAGTCGTTGCCGCGATCACGAAACATGCCATCGTCCCCAGTCAGATAGCTACAACCATTAACAGCTACAACAGCTGCCGCCAGCAATAGGGGCTTAAAAGGTCTTGTATACATGATTAGCTGTTTATCCTTCGTTTTGGTCCTAAGATTTAGGCTTTTATTGTTCTTTGCTGATGACTCTTTAATTGAACCCTACAGCTTGCCTACTAGGCTGAATCAACCCAATAGCTATAAATTAAATCAGTTTCAGTGCGGCTAAGGCTGCACGTACCTGGCCATGATACTGCTCGGCTAGGTGGGTCATAGGTAGACGCAAGCCATGCTGCGCCAAGCCCATCTCGGCTACTGCCCACTTCACCGGTATCGGGTTAGACTCTACAAACATCGACTGATGCAGTGGCATTAGCTCTTCTTGCAATGCTTTTGCCTGCTCGGTTTCGCCGGCTATAGCCAATTGGCAGAGCTTGGACAGCAAATTAGGGGCAACGTTCGCCGTTACACTGATATCACCATGCCCACCCATAAGCATCAACTCAACAGCTGTTTCATCATCGCCAGAGTAAACTGCAAAATCAGCAGGCTTGGCATCGATAATGGCTTTCGCCCGACCCATATCGCCAGTGGCTTCTTTAATCCCAACAATGTTATCCACCTCAGCTAGACGCAAAGCCGTCTCAGCCAACATGTCTACACCGGTACGACCCGGCACATTATATAGAATTTGAGGGATCTCTACGGCCTTGGCGATATGCAAATGGTGTTGGTACAAGCCCTCTTGAGTTGGCTTATTGTAATACGGCGTTACTGATAGGCTGGCATCTGCGCCAAGATCTTTAGCTTGAGCGGTAAGCTCTACAGCTTCCGCTGTACTGTTTGCCCCAGTACCGGCGATAACAGGGATACGGCCTGCTACCTGATCAATAACGGCTTTCACTACCGCCATATGTTCCTGCACAGCCAAAGTAGCGGATTCACCAGTAGTGCCCATAGCCACAATGGCATTGGTGCCCTGCTCTACATGCCAGTCGACCAATTTGGCGAGGCTGTCCCAATCCAAGTTGCCAGCGGCATCCATTGGGGTGACGAGGGCAACCATACTACCTTGAATCATTGTTTACTCCGGCTACTAAAATGGCAAAGCGGTAATGGTACTGGCGCCCCCGCCTTGGCACAAGGCTTGCGGTGCATGTCGCGTGGATAAAGCCACAAATCAAAGCAAAATATCAGCGCTTAGAATCAAATTTGGCTATAAAGCCAAAGCCGGACGGGAATATTGATCATTTAAAGATCATTATTTCAGCGATAAAGATTGTTTGAAAACAGATCATGGAGGGTGGGCTACGCTAGGGGCAGCGGGACCACCCCCATGGCCAATTCACTCATAGCTGTGAGCGAGAATTATCTACGGTGCAGGAATCGGGTATTCGCCATGTAGCTTATCTAAAGCCTTTAGAGCCTCTTTATCTAGCTCCACACCCACACTCGCTATATTGCTACGCAACTGCTCCATGGTGGTGGCACCAATAATGTTGCTGGTGACGAATGCTTGCTGATTTACAAAGGCCAGAGCCATTTGTGCAGGATCTAGCGATAACTCACTAGCCAAACTAACATAGGCTTCAGTAGCGGCCGAAGAATTGGCATTGGTGTAGCGTGAGAAGCGCTCATATAAGCTTAAGCGCGCACCTTCAGGTCGCTTCCCTCCGAGATATTTACCACTGAGTACGCCGAATGCCAAAGGCGAATAAGCCAATAAGCCCACCTTTTCACGAATAGACATTTCAGCCAAACCCACCTCAAAACTGCGGTTCAATAAATTGTAGGGGTTTTGAATACTCACAACACTTGGCAAATTGTATTCTTTGGCTAGACGCAAATACTCCATCATGCCCCAAGGAGTTTCATTAGAAAGGCCGATATAACGAACCTTGCCCTGCTCCACTAACTTGGCCAATGCCGTTAAAGTCTCGTGAATGGCAATATCGTCACTTTCGCGATGGCGATAGCCGAGCTGGCCGAAAAAGTTAGCAGGGCGCTCAGGCCAGTGCACTTGATACAGATCGATAACGTCAGTTTGCAACCTTTCCAAAGAACCTTCGCAGGCCTGTTGCACATGATCGGCACTTAAACGAGGGCCACCACGAACATGTTCCATCCCTGGATTGTTATCACCGCGGCCGGTCACCTTGCTGGCTAAGGTTATTTTGTCTCTCAAGCCATGCTCTTTGAGCCAGTTGCCCACAATGGTTTCAGTACTGCCCTGGGTACTTGGTTTTGGCGGAACTGGATACATCTCAGCCGCATCAAAGAAATTCACGCCTTGCTCAAAGGCATAATTCATTTGTTCAAAAGCTTCCTGCTGAGTATTCTGCTCACCATAAGTCATGGTACCTAAGCAAATCAGACTTACATCAATATCCGTATTACCAAGTTGGCGGTACTTCATCTTTTTCTCCGTTACAGCCTAAGGCAGGTTTTTATTTAACGCAGCAGCGTCCACACTTCATGGTCTATCGATTCAGCCGCCCGCTTTTCAGCCCGGCCATCTATTTCTAATTTCAGCAAATGTGACCACAGGGCAATTTTTGCCACTGGCAAAACCTTAGGATCAACATCGTCATACACAATAGGGAGCAGCTGATCCAAAGTGCCAGATGCAATGCGTTCAAAGGCTGCCAGAACTTTTGATTCACGTGCCATGCGGTGGTCAATCAAACCTTGAATGACAGATTCCGCATCCAGCATCACATGACCGTGAGCAGGCGCCAGATACTCAGCGTGCAATTCCTTGAGCTTTTCCAAAGAGTGCAGGTATTCAGCCATATCTCCACTCGGCGGTATCACCACCACCGTGGTGCCCTGCATAATATGATCACCGGTAAACAGCGTTTTCTCTTCTTCGAGAAAAAAGCAGTAGTGATTACCGACGTGACCAGGCGTGTGCACGGCCCGCAAGCTAAATTCATCGTTGCTAAATACATCACCATCGTTCAACTCACGATCGGCCTTAAAGCTGGTATCTTGGTGGCCATCATCTTCAATGGTCGCCCCAATTAATTCTGCTCCTGTCGCCTCGGCCAAAAGCATCGCTGCCGGCGAATGATCAGGGTGGGTATGGGTAACGATAATCCAACGCAGCTTCGCACCTTCGCAGGCGTCTAATAAGGCGGATACATGGCTACTGATGCTTGGGCCTGGGTCGATGACGGCCAATTCTTTATTGCCGACGATATAACTATTGGTGCCGGGGCCCGTCATCACACTCGGGTTGGGGGCGGTGACACGACGCAATAAGGGGCTAACCTTACTGGCAGTGCCAGGCTCGATCTCTATCTCGAGCAATTTGGATTCCATCTGAGCCATCGTGTTACCTAATCAAACTCTCACAATCTACAGGTGCTGCTTAACTGTGTTTACACGCTTATTATTTTTTGTCGTAGGCAGCTGTTATTTTCTATGCTTAGCAGCATAGTTTATTTTGCTTTACAGCAAAACGGCCGGAATGACCGGCCGTTAAGTGGTTTGTGTCATCACTGCTAGGCAAGCCCAGCGCTGGCTTATTTCAGCTCGACATCAACTAAGGTTTCAACATCTTCTTCGTAATCTACACCGTCCAAGCCAAAGCCAAATAGACGTAAGAAGTTTTCGTTGTAGCCTTTAAAATCGGTCAACTCAAACAAGTTTTCTTCAGTAACCTGTGGCCAAAGGGCTTCAATTTTCGCCTGAGTTTCAGGGCGTAGCTCTTTGTCATCAACACGGAAACGATTACAATCATCCAAGCGCGGCGAATCGTTATACAAACACTCGGTAAATAAGCGATAGGCCTGTTCGATACAATCTTCATGAGTGCCCTCTTCTTTCATCACCTTGGCCATCAAGGAAATGTACAAAGGCATAATTGGGATCGCCGAGCTAGCTTGTGTTACCACCGCTTTTAACACGGCGACGTTGGCCTGCACCGACAAACCATCATGTGCCGTCGCAATGGCAGCCGCCGCACGATCCAGATCTTCTTTTGCTTTACCAATGGTGGCATGGCCATAGATTGGCCAAGTTAATTTTTCGCCCAAATAAGTATAGGCAACCGTTTTTGCGCCTTCGGCCAACACATCAGCATCAGCCAGAGCTTGCATCCACATTTCCCAATCTTCACCACCCATAACTTTAACGGTGTTGGCGATCTCTTCTTCGTTGGCGGGCTCAAGCGTGATATCACTTATTTTCAAAGTATCGGTATTGAGGTTTTTCGCCGTATAACTTTTGCCCACAGGCTTTAAGGTTGAGTTATAGGTTTCACCTGAATTGGGATCAGTGCGACGCGGTGAGGCCAAGCTGTAAACCACCAGATCTACCTTGCCCATATCGGCTTTAATCATTTCGATCGTTTGAGCTTTACACTCATTGGAGAAGGCATCGCCATTGATGGTTTCGCTATAAACTCCCGCCTCTTTAGCCGCTGCATGAAATGCAGCCGTATTGTAGTAACCGGCAGATGCTGTTTTGCGCTCGGTTGGAGGCTTTTCAAAACAGACACCCAAGGTATCGGCGCCAGAGCCAAAAGTCGCGGCAATTCGGGAAGCCAAGCCATAACCTGTAGAGCAGCCGATCACCAATACTTTTTTGGCGGCGCCATCAATAGGGCCTTGCGCTTTCAAGTAATCGATTTGCTGATTGACGTGGGCAGCACAGCCTTTAGGGTGAGCGTTAGTGCAAATAAAGCCACGAACTTTTGGTTTAATAATCATTGTTTCACCTTTGCAGTACAGATTATGCACAATTGGGTTTAGCGGGTGTCGAGGCTAGCCTGGAAGATCAAAATGTCTATTTTTTAGACAACAGCGTAGCCACAGAGCACCGGTTTTGCCGCCCATTATAGGGCGCTGTTAGAGATAAAGCAGCCATTTGGGCCAACTCTAAGCGCAAATTTACCCTGCAACTGGCTATAATGCCCCCTTTTGCATCAAGGAATAACCACCATCATGAGCAAGCTACGCTTTGCCACCACAGACGCCTGGACCGAAGCTGTCATGCAAGACTTAGACAGCTTTTTAATAGACCATGCTGCTGCCGAAAAAAAAGCGGCCGGCATGGCCAACTCCATGCTAAGTCACTATCCAGACAAAATTGAGCTAGTGAATGCTATGATTGATTTGAGCATTGAAGAGATGGTGCACTTTAAACAGGTGGTAAAGATCATGCATGAGCGCGGCTTAACACTTCAAGCCGATAGCAAAGACGCTTATGTTAATGAATTTCGAAAATCAATTCGCAAAGGCAGTGATGCCTATTTTCTAGACCGCCTATTGCTCGGCAGCGTCATCGAAGCCCGCGGCTGCGAGCGCTTTGGATTAGTCGCCGAGGCTTTGCCTGAAGGCAGCTTGAAAAAGTTTTATCGAAATATAGCCGCCAGCGAAGCAAAACATGACAGTTTGTTTGAAGATCTAGCGTGCTTATATTTTCCACAAGACAGCGTAGCAAGCCGCCTAGACGAGCTATTGGATATTGAAGCGGCAATCGTAGAAAAACTGCCAATCCGATCTGCCCTACACTAAACACTTATGAAAAAAAGCGTGCAACAATACCTTCAACGGTATGCCGCCAATGAAACTCGGTTACTGCAAAACTGGCCCATCAGCTTTGAAAGGGCCATGCTTATTCCTGCCAAGAATGAGACACCATCAATGATCGAGAACTGCCGGAGCTTCTGCTCTAGGCAGGGCAATACGCTATTGGTTTTGGTAATCAACCAGGGCGACAATCAAGAAGATAGAACTGAGAACAAACAGCTCTGGAATAGCGCCATTAAAAGTGGACCAAGTTGCTGGCAGCAAGGTAACTTACAGCTTCTACAGTGGCCAAATCAAAGCGGGCTACTGTTAATAGATCGTTTTAGCCAAGGCCTAAGCATTCCGCACAAAGAAGGTGTTGGCCTCGCGCGAAAAATCGCAGCCGATATCATCGTGCACCTAATCGCTAATGGAAAAATCATTAGCCCTTGGATATACAGTAGCGATGCCGATTGTCGCTGGCCGGCTAACTATTTTGATACTGACGCCCTCAATCAGAGAGAAGATAATAAAAACAAAATCGTGGCAGCTCACTTTGCCTTCGAGCATACAGCTTGTGTAGACGAATCCATAGATAGTGAAACAAGGCAAGCCATTAGCCAAGCCACAAAGATCTACGAACAAGGTCTGCACTACTATCAACAAGGGCTCGCTTGGGCGGAATCCCCCTATGCTTTTTATACCATTGGCTCATGCCTAGCCTTCCACTTCAAGGCCTATTGCGAAGTTCGGGGGTTTCCAGCAAGAGCTGCAGGGGAAGATTTTTATTTACTAAACAAGCTTGCCAAGCTCGGGGGTATCGCCTTTCTAAACCAGCAAACAATCGAAATTGAATCCCGACTCTCGCAGCGCGCACCTTTTGGTACCGGCCCTGCGGTCAGTGATATTATCGGAAATGGCATACAGCTTTGCGATTATGTCAGCTACCACCCTATGTGCTTTTTTAAAATAAAAGAGCTAATGCAGGCCCCATCAAAAATCCTTTCTACAGATCTCGATCCGACCATTGAAGTTGCTCTACAGAGCCTAGGTCTAGCAAAGTTCTTGCGTCACTTAAAGCAACAAAATGTAGGCCCTGACAAATTTGATTCAGAGTTCCATACTTGGTTCGATGGCTTTCGCAGCCTTAAATTTATCCACTATCTAAGAGATCATCATTATCCAAGCATCCCCCTACCCCAAGGTATTGCCCAACTACAAGACTGGAAAGCTTCGGTCACAGAAAAGTAAACGTCATGTCACTGTAGCTTTTTTAAGCTATGGTATATTAGTGTTTCAAAAACTAATAATCAGTAAACGCAACCGCAATACAATAATAAGGCGATCGCATGAGCATTTACGATAAATATATCCTCCCGCACCTATTGGATTTGGCCTGTAATACCAAGCCAATGCGCTACCAGCGCAAGAAAATCGTCCCACAAGCCTATGGCAAAGTCTTAGAGATAGGTATGGGCTCTGGATTGAACCTGCCTTTTTATGATCAAGATAAAGTTGATATGGTGTGGGGCCTGGAGCCCTCTGAAGGCATGCGCAGGAAAGCCCAGAAGAACCTCGCCAAGTCACCTATTAATGTTGAGTGGTTAGGCTTACCGGGTGAAGAGATCCCCCTAGAAGACGACAGCGCCGACTCGATTGTATTGACCTTTACCCTCTGTACGATTCCCGGCTGGCAACAAGCCCTAGAACAAATGCACCGCGTATTAAAACCAGGGGGCGACTTGCTTTTTGCCGAACACGGCCGAGCACCTGATCATCATGTCCGCAGTAAACAAGATAAATACAATCCGACCTGGTGTAAATTTGCCGGGGGCTGCAATATGAATCGCCCCATCGTGGAAATGCTACGAGATAGTGGCTTTGAAATAAAACAGCTAGATAGTGCTTACCTGCCTTCCACCCCCAAAGTGCTGGGCTTTAATGTTTGGGGAAGAGCTCAAATTCGTTGAGCACATCTTACTCAATTAGGGAAATAGGCAACACAAAAGAAAAGGCAGCTTCGATAAAGCTGCCCAATAATAAAGTGGCCTAAAGACCAACTGACTGAATAATAACTAAGCTTAGAAGCTGGCTAGCTCGAGCTGTAAATTAATAAACCAACTGAATGGAACCATGCACCTGGGTGCTTAAGGTAGATTCGCCGGCCTCCATTGCAACGCTTGGTGCCGCATCAGACATCATCATAGATTTCTCTGCACGTGCGTACATAACAGGAGGGTTGTGATGGCCTTGTTGATTCACAGAAATATTGACTACACGATAATCTTTTGCCTCCATCGCCTTTTGCACTAGCAAGGCCTTTTTCTTGAAAGCGCTCAATGCGCTTGTAGTCAGCTCATCCTGAACTTCATCACGTGTCTCATCTTTCGTGGTAAAACGCATCGACTCTATCTTTAAACGCTCCTGCAACTTAAGCAACAGATCGCCCACAGCATCGAAATCATCACTTTCAATAACCACTCGCTGACTAGATGTCCAAGAAGTGATGCGGTTGCTTCGATTGTAATTGGGATGGGTATTGTAGCCACGAGTTTGATACTTAATGTTTTTGGCTTTTTTCAGCAAATCCATTGCCCATGACATATCACGATTAACCTGACTTGAGGCACGCTCGGCTTTTTCTTCTTGGTGGTAACTGCTTAAAGTTACTTCCATTAAATCATTGGCCAGCTCCGTTTTGGCGCTGGCGTTGATATTCACGACATTGTAGTTAAGCTCTTCGGCAGAAACACTGAACGCAAAACAGGCTAACAATACACAAACTAAGGTTCTCATCGAACTCTCCTTCCAAAGTAGATACACCCTATACTTCACTCAGACCGCTTAATCCGAACTGAATTCCCTATAAACGGTTCACCGAGTTAAGGTTTTGCGCCGTTTATCTGTTCGATGAGATAATCTGCATTATTCAGAGCTGTACTAGAGCACCATTTCGGCAGCCCGAAAGATAGCGCGAGCCTTATTCATAGTTTCTTTCCATTCGAGCTCAGGTTTGGAGTCTGCGACTACCCCAGCACCCGCTTGTACATAGAGTGTTTTATCCTTAATAACCGCTGTCCTGATCGCAATAGCTGTATCCATATTGCCATTCCAAGAAAGATAGCCTACAGCACCACCATAGATCCCACGCTTTTCAGATTCCAGCTCATCGATAATCTCCATCGCTCGAATCTTCGGTGCGCCAGACAACGTACCGGCCGGCAATGCTGCACGTAGAACATCCATGGCACTGATATCCTCGCGAACTTCGCCTGTAACGTTAGAGGTGATGTGCATAACATGAGAATAACGCTCGACCACCATTTTATCGGTAAGTTTTACGCTACCAATTTTCGACACACGACCGGCGTCGTTGCGCCCCAAATCGATTAACATCAAATGCTCAGCAATTTCCTTCGGATCATTTACCAAATCTTGCTCAAGTGCCAGATCCTCTTCCTCATTTTTCCCTCGACGGCGAGTTCCTGCAATTGGCCTTACCGTAACCTCACTATTTTCTAAGCGCGCTAAAATTTCCGGGCTTGAACCAACTACATGGTGATCACCGAGATCAAGAAAATACATATAAGGTGATGGGTTTAAACTGCGCAGTGCTCGATACAGATTTAAAGGCTCAGCTTCAAAGGGTAGAGAAAGGCGCTGCGAGACCACCACCTGCATGGTATCTCCACTCAATACATAGTCTTTGATCTTATCCACCGCTTGGTGAAAATTTTGCTCTCCAAAGCTAGAGCGAAAGGCCGTTTCCGTATCCCCTTTCGCCTGCAGCGACATAGCTGCGGTTTCCGGAGTCGCTCCACGTAACTTATCTTCCAGTTTTAACAAATCCTGCTCGGCTCTCGCAATAGCAGCCAAGTCCTTTGCTTCCTCGCCACTAATCTCCGCATGATTAATCAAAATAATTTTTCCGGCCAAGTTATCAAAGACTAATATTTCTTCCGAAACCATCAGCAAAATATCAGGAGTACCAATAGTATCTTCATTTACCAAAGGCTTTAGCTTAGGCTCAACATAGCGCACACAATCGTAAGCAAAATAACCGACCAGACCACCGGTAAACATGGGCAGGCCAGAGATATCCGGACTGCGATAGCGCTCTTTGAACTCTTCTACAAAGCTAAGCGGATCCGCCAGAGTATGACTTTCAATCAACTCTCCGTGCCGGCGCACCTCTACTTGATCCCCTCTCGCTGTAAGAATCGTTTGCGCAGGTAAACCTAAGATGGAATAACGCCCCCATTTTTCTCCCCCTTGGACAGACTCAAAGAGGTAACTGTATGGACCTTGGGCCAGTTTCAAATAACTGGATAAAGGCGTATCAAGATCCGCCAGCACTTCACGTTGAACAGGTACACGGTTATAACCGGCCGCAGCCAGCGCTTTCACATCAATAGAGCTCATGGTATTGCCTTGCTAAAAACCCAACCGCTACATATAAAGAGCACAAAGCTCGAGTGTAGTTATGCGGGCTAGCCGTCGTTTGTATTGCGGCTAAATAATTAATATGTAAATGTTTTTTTAGAGGTGCAAAGATCACATCGATCCTTGCTAAAGAATCGCTTAGGGGCGCCATCGCCAGCTGAGGGCGTGGTAATTGATATGCATAGGCTTATTCACAGCCTGGGCTCCTAAAAGTGCACGGAATTGAAAGTGCACGCAAATTGAAAGTGCCTTCAAATAAAAATATCTGCAGATTTAGAGCTTCTGCAGATCAAAAGTGTGCGAAAGTTTACTGGCTTTTTTAGGGAATGAGAAGAGGGGAACATTTACAATATTGACTTACTAGTAAAGTACTTAAGTGTAAGATTACTATCTATCACAAGCATCGTAGAATAAAAAACCGGCTGGAGGTAATGCCAGCCGGGGTCCTATGGGCAAGTTCCTTTTGCCGCCTTGGGGGGAAATTGCTTACTTGCTGTGCGTGAAAAACCTTGTCGATCTTTGCTACATAAGCGCTGCTATTTTCGATGGCAGCGCTTAGATTCAGGGCTTCGAATTGGGGTCAGAACCCTTGGGTTCTGACCCCGGGGTTTGTTTCATCAGTGAAGCTTTTGGTTTTTGGGTCTTGCTAACTTGGTTATCTTGTCCCAGTCGCCATCAATCAGCGCCTGCTTTTTATCTCGATCCCAGGCTTTAATCCTTCGTTCAGATTTTTTGGCTTCATCTTTTGAAGGAAATTGATCTTTATAAACCAGTTTTACCGGCAAACGCTTGTAGGTATAACAACGCGTATTAATAGCTTCATTAATTTCATTAAGTCGGGCTTCTAAATCATCAGTGTGATTAGTGTAAAAGCTGCCGTCGGCACACTCTAAAATATAAACTATATAACTCATAGCTCATCTCCTTGTGTTGATTAACAGAGACCGGCGCTAGTACATTATTTTCCCGGTGAAATTAGTTGTCTCGAAAACTATTTTCAGATCCCTAAACAGGCCTCGAAGACAACTTAGGTATATCAAATTTTTTAATCTTGGGGAGGGGAAAATGGGTAAAAGGTCAGCTTAGGTTTAAAAAACCCAACTAGGAATGAACTGGTGTTAGCAGCAACTAAGCAAGAAGTTTTAGGCGCCATCACGCTTTTTTAAAATTGTTACCCTACTAAAGACATTACGATTAATTACAACAGCAACAAAAAGGAATCTATTTCCCCAAGGAAAGATTACTAGTCACGTAATTTGGCTGCCATGTTTGTACGGGCGTACCATTACTGTAGCCATAATCTACCGCAACCACTTTCACCTTTGCTGCTTGAGCAGCAAAAATATCTGCCTTCGAATCTCCAACCATAATGCACTGGCACGAACGTGCTAAAAATTTTTTCATGGCATGCTGAAGTGGCATAGGGTTTGGCTTTTTTTCCGGCAAACTATCACCGCCCAAGACCAATTCAAAGTAGTGGTCAATTTTCAAACCCTTCAATATAGGCCAAGTTAAATCGATTGGCTTATTGGTAATAACAGCCATCTTTATTTTTTGCTTATGCAAAGCTTGCAAACATTCTTCCACTCCAGGGTAGAGTACCGTTTTCGCAATGGGTACAGCTTGGTAGGCCAATAAAAACTGTTGCAGGTATTTTTGTACTTGGTTTTCTTCTAATTTATCAGCTGCCTGTTCAAATATATCGCCCGACAATTCTTTTTTAGATTCGAGGCATTGTAACCAGACTAAGGCTCTGCGAATTAAACGCTCGGCGCCGTTACCCACCCACTGGCGAATTCTTTGCTCACCGGCAGCGGGGTGTTGGTTTTTGACTAGCACCTTGTCTACAGCAGCGGCGATATCGTAGGCACTGTCTACGAGGGTTCCATCTAGGTCAAACATGACGAGCTTTGGTGGGGTTTGGAAGTTTAAGGCGTTTAGGATACTTGGATGCATGGTGCTTGAGGTTTTTTATTGGTGATGAGAGTTTTATTATTGAAGAGACTGAGAGACTTATCTCTGGCGAGATAAGGGTTTGAAACTTCGTTTTGTTGGCTGGGGCATTGAGTCTTTGGCTTCGAGTGGGGTCAGAACCTTCTGTTCTGACCCCGCCTGCGGCGTGCTCTAAAAGGCTTTGCTTTTAGAGGAGGCCTAGGCTTCCAAAAAAGTCCCTTAGCGCTTTTTCTTCGCCCTCTTCCCAGGCTTTTAGCGCTGCAGTACCGATAATACCCATGTCAGCATGCTTGGCTAAGAAATCTAAATCCTCTTTCGCGGAAACACCAAAGCCCACGCCTGTCGGTACAGGTGAGATGTCACGGCATTTATCGAGAAACTCGCCAACCTCCGCATCCATTTCTGTTTTGCCACCTGTTACACCACGGCGAGCAACTACGTATACAAAGCCATCAGCGGCTTTAGCAATGGTTTGCAAACGTGCATCTGTATTAGTTGGGGTCATCAACACAATTGGAGCAATGTCTTGGCTTTTGGCGTAGTCATGCAAAGCACCAGCTTCTTCCAATGGCAAATCCGGCACAATAAAACCACAGCCACCGGCGGCTTTTAATGCGTCCACAAAAGCTTCGTGGCCCATCTTAAATACCGTATTGTAATAGCCCATCATCAACACTTTAAAATCAAAGCGCTGACTGACCTTGGCCATAAACTCAAAACATTGCTCTACTGTCACGCCACTTTCGACAGCAATTTGATTAGCTTTTACAAACAGCGGGCCATCCGCAGAAGGCTCAGAAAAAGGAAACTGCAACTCTACGAAATCCACCCCTGCTTCGGCCATAATTTCCAGCTCTTTCAAATTGGCGTCAAAAGAGGGGTAACCACATACCACGTGAGTCATCAGCAGCAAGTCTTTATTTTGTTTGCGGCTTGCTATGTATTCATTCAGCGCCATAATGCTCGGCCTTTACCTTAATAAATTCTTTCCAGTGATCGTCATCCAGCGCATCCGCAACGGTGAAAATGTCTTTATCACCGCGACCAGACTGGTTAATTAAAATCACCTCGTCTTTGCTCATCTTTGGTGCTTCTTCAATAGCTCGAGCAAATGCGTGAGAACTTTCCAGTGCTGGAATTAAGCCCTCAGTTTTCATACAAAGCTTTAGAGCTTCGGTAACTTCAGCATCGGTTACCGCCTCAAAACGAACACGTTCGCGCTCCCATAAATGTACCAAGGCTGGATTGACGCCGATATAATCTAAGCCGGCTGCCACTGATTTGGTATGCAACATATTGCCGTCTTTGTTTTGCAAGAAATAGGTTTTAAAACCTTGGGCGACGCCAACACTGGCATCTTTATAAGCTAGGCGTGAAGCATGATTGCCCTCACCCGGACCAAGACCACCGGCTTCACAGCCGACCAGTTCAACTTGCTGGTCATCCAAAAAGCCCTGAAATAAGCCCATAGCATTCGAACCGCCGCCTACACAGGCAAACACGCGGTCTGGTAATTTACCTGCAACTTTCTGTATTTGACCGCGCGCTTCGCGACCAATAATCGACTGAAAGTAACTAACCATTTCAGGGAAAGGGTGCGGACCCGCGGCCGTACCTAAAACATAGTGAGTATCGTGCATATTGGTTACCCAATCGCGCAGGCACTCATTGATGGCATCTTTTAACGTTTGCTGGCCATCTTGTACCGCAACAACCTCCGCGCCCAAGTTTTCCATCCAAAAAACGTTTGGGCGTTGGCGAGCAACATCAACTGCTCCCATGTAGATTTTACAGTCGAAGCCAAAACGGGCAGCCATAGTAGCGGTCGCAAAGCCATGTTGGCCAGCACCGGTTTCAGCGATAACACGTTTTTTGCCCAGACGCTTACACAATAAGCCCTGCCCCATCACATTGTTAATTTTGTGGGATCCAGTGTGGTTAAGGTCTTCACGCTTTACATAAATCTGCGCGCCGCCAAGCTTGGCCGAAAGGTTGGCCAAATGACTGACCGGGGTAGGACGGCCAGAGTAGCTCTGCATTAACTGCTCGAACTCTTGCCAAAAACTAGGGTCGTGCTTGATATCCTGAAAAGCGGCTTTGAGCTCTTCAATAGTAGTGGTCAAAATTTCGGGCAGAAAACAACCGCCGTACTCCCCATAGTAGCCTTCACGGCCGGGTTCGAAATCAAATAAATCCATAGTGCTATTACTATCGTTAATGGTTGCTATCGTAAGGCTGGTTTAGCAGGCAAAGCCGCACCACTGAGGGTGTCAATCAGTCGAAAAGGGAGGACTGTTGAGCAGGCTTGCCAACAGATTACCTGGCGCAAAACTGGCCACATTATGGTTTTTTGCAGCCTCTGATTCAAGAGCCGCCCCCTTTTGACTAGCATTTGGCCGCTATTATGCGGATTCCTCGGAGCCTAAAAATCAATCAAGCAACAAATCCATGCTCAAGGTAGTGCTGAATAACAGCATCAACATAGCGGTCTGTGCCAGCTGCCGGTTGAGCTCCTGGCCCTCTCTGCGCAACATAAACCACATCAATAGAAAGACTGCGGGAAGCAAAATATAACTAAATCTCGGCGGCTGATGGAGACTCATAGCCCCTAATACCACGGCCATAAATAGCAATAAACCATATAAATATCGACTACCCCGTGCACCAAGGTAGGCCGCGAGTGTTTTCTTATTGGCCTGCAGGTCTGTACTGATATCTCGAGTATTGTTCACCAACATCACGGCTGCCGCCAATAAGCCCATGCTCAGGGCAGGCGAAATAAGATCCGTCGTGAGGTAACCCAGCTGAACATAAAAGCCACCTAAAATGGCAATAGGCCCGAAAACCACAAATACCGCGAGCTCACCAAGGCCGTTATAGGCTAAGGGCAAGGGGCCGGCGCTATATGTCATAACCGCCAGTACACAAATTATTCCAATTAATGATAAATAGGCATGACTGTGCAAAACCAAGAACAAACCCGCTAAGATACCCACAGCAAGGAATAATAGGTATGCCTTATGGATGGCAGCTTCACTTAGCCCTCCATTTACAAGCACCCGATCAGGGCCCAGTCTATTCGCTGTATCCACGCCCGATTTAAAATCGTAATAGTCGTTCGCTAGATTGACGGCAACCTGCAGGCACAGACCGCAAACCAAAATTAGGGCCGCAAGACTTATGTTAAAAAGTCCTTGCCCCAAACGAGAAGTTTGACAAATCTCTTGCAAAACAAGTACTTGGCTTAATAATATCGGCGCTAAAGAGATAACTAAGGTTTTCGGGCGGATGGCAGCCAGCCAGCTTGCAATCGTCATAATAACAACACTAAATCTATGGCAGGAGCCTACATTTGGACGCACTTACCATTAACAAAATTGTTTTGCCTGTGATGCTAGCATCCATGATGCTCACCATGGGACTCTCATTGCAGAGGGTTAACTTTATTGAGGTACTCCGGCACCCCAAAGCACTAGGCTTAGGTGTAACCCTACAGCTTGCTATATTACCTCTATTAGCTTGGCTGATCATCATAAGCTTTAGGCTACCTTCTGAACTGGCCGCTGGCTTATTACTGATAAGCCTTGCGCCAGGCGGAGCCTCCTCAAATGCCATTAGTTTTTTAGCCGATGGCGACGTTGCACTTTCAATCTCCCTTACCATCGTCAGTTCTTTGGTAGTGCCATTCATATTGCCGATCATGCTGATGTGGCACTACAGCTTCCTTGGCATGGGGGCCGAGCCCTTTGATATACCCATCCTCCCCACGATTACCCAACTTTGCGTGGTTTCCTTAATTCCCATTGCCTTAGGCATGTACATCCGCCATCGCTTTGAGGGTACCTTTGGCCCCTTGCAGAAACTCTTTGAAAAGTCGACTGGCATTATCCTTGGGCTGCTAATCGCCATTATGGCTTGGACCAATCGCGCAGAACTAATGGAGGTAATGGAAACCTCCAGCGTATTACTACTAGGGCTTTGCGCACTCGCTTATTGCAGCGGGGTGTTCATTGCACAGCTTATTGGGCTTCCCACTCAGCAACAACGCACCCTTGGGATTGAGACCGGCATTCAAAATGCTGGCATTGCGATGATGGTAGCCGCCAGTATTATGGGCAAGCCAGCATTAGCTATGATTGCGCTGTTTTACGGTATTGGCATGAACCTGCCCGCCATCGTTATGATTAGTTGGATTCGCTGGCGTAAACAAGAACCCAATGGCGAGCCCGCCCTCTAATACTCAATAAGGGTAGCCTAGTAAATAGGCTACCACTCCCTGGTAACTCTCTTACCCCTAGCCCTTAAATTACTCGCCTAAGCCCATGCTTGATCTATATGGTTTTGAAAAGTGTCCAGCTATGGTACTTTCTGCCTCGACTAATTTGAGGAATATTAGAATGAAAAAAATGACTTTGGCCTCGGCGCTGGCAGTAGCTAGCCTAGGTTTTGGTACTCAAAGCTACGCCAATGAAGGCATGTGGCAACCCCATCAGCTACCTCAGCTGAAAAAAGAGCTTAAGCGTACCGGTTTAAAAATCCCTGCAAAGAAAATTTCCAATCTAACCAGCTTTCCAATGAACGCGATTATCAGCCTTGGCGGCTGTACTGCGTCATTTGTATCTCCAGAAGGCTTAGCAGTAACTAACCACCACTGCGCTTATGGCAGCATTCAGTACAACTCTACAGCAGAGAAGAATCTATTGGCCGATGGTTTTTTAGCCAAGACCAAAGATGCTGAGCTGCAAGCGGCACCGGGCTCGCGTATTTATATTACCGAGTCTCTTGACAATGTTACTGATCAAATCTTAGGCGACTTGAGCGCTGAATTAAATGGTAAAGAGCGCTACCAGGCTATCGAAGATAAAGAAAAAGCCATGGTCGCAGAATGCGAAAAAGATGATGGCTATCGCTGTGAAATATACAGCTTTCATGGCGGTTTAGAGTATTACCTAATCAAACAGCTTGCCGTGCGAGATGTTCGTTTGGTTTATGCACCACCAGCCAGCATTGGTAAATACGGTGGTGACACCGATAACTGGATGTGGCCTCGTCACACTGGCGACTGGGCATTTTACCGCGCCTACGTAGGTAAAGATGGCAAGCCAGCAGACTTCAGCAAAGACAATGTCCCTTATAAGCCGAAGAGCCACTTAAAAGTATCGGCCAAAGGTGTAAAAGATGGTGATTTTATTATGGCTGCTGGCTATCCAGGCCGTACCAATCGCTATCGTACCTCCGCTGAGGTATTGAATAACTTTACTTGGGCTTACCCTACCGCTAAAGGTTATCGCGAAGAGTATATTGATACTATTAAGTCGGTAGCACCCGATGGCAGCGATGCTCGTATCAAATACGAAAGCACCATTGCAGGCCTAGCAAACTACGCCAAAAACTATGGCTCGATGATCAAGAGCTATAACAAAGGCGATATGTTGCAACGTAAACAAGCATTAGAAGCTAAGCTACAAAAATGGATTGACTCTGACGCTAGCCGTAAAGACAAATATGGCGCTGCTATTGCTGACTTAGACCGCTTGATTAAAGAAGGTCAGGAAGGTAAAGAGCATGATCTATTATTTGCGTACATCAAACGCACTAATATGATCCCAACAGCACAACGCTTATTGCGCTTAGCTCATGAAAAACAAAAAGCTGATGCCAAGCGCGAGCCGGGTTATCAAGAACGCGACATGACCCGCTTTACGCAGCGCATGGAACGTATTGATCGTCGCTATGATGCTAAAGTTGATGCTGCGGTAATTTTGCACTTCCTTCAAAAATACGCTGCACTACCTGCTGATCAACGCATCCCGCAAGTGGACAAAGCTTTTGGCTTGAGCGATGGCTTTAATGCTGAAAGCGTGGCCGCTATTTTACAAGAGATGCACAGTAAGACCAGCTTAGGCGATAAGAAAGCGCGCCTAGAGTGGATGAATAAAACGGTTGCTGACTTTGAAAAAAGCGACGACCCTTTCATCAAACTGGCCGTATCTTTGTACGATTACGAAATGGCCGAAGAAGCTAAAGAGAAAGCTCGCATCGGTGAATTACAGCAAGCGCGCCCTGCCTATATGGCGGCAATCATTGCTTACAATGAAAGCCTGAATAAGCCAATCTACGCAGATGCCAATAGCTCCTTACGTGTTACCTACGGTAAAGTGAAAGGCTATAGCCCTCAAGATGGCTTAATCGCAAAACCTTTTACTACTCTCGAAGGCTTAGCGGCCAAATATGTTAAAGGCGACGATGAATTTGATTCACCGCAGAAACAGTTAGATGCAATTGCCAATAAAGACTACGGTCGCTATGGTCAGAAATGGCTTGGCTCTGTACCGGTTAACTTCTTAGGCACCCTAGACATCACTGGCGGTAACTCAGGCTCACCAACCTTAAATGGCAAGGCTGAGTTAGTAGGCCTATTGTTTGATGGTGTTTACGAGAGCATCATTGGCGATTGGGATTATGACCAAAAGCTAAACCGTTCTATTTCTGTAGACTCACGCTATATGTTGTGGGTTATGGAAAAAGTAGATGGCGCTACCAATCTAATTGAAGAGATGGATGTTGTTCGTTAACGTTTAGACACTTCTCTTTCTTAAAGGGCCAGGGCTTTTAGCTCTGGCCTTTTTTATTATAGAGCTATTGCGCTGTATACCCACCATCCACAACCAATTCAGAACCTGTCATAAAACTCGCCTCTTCACTGGCTAGAAATACTACCGTAGTAGCGATCTCTTCTGGCTCTGCGATTCGACCAATTGGGTGAGCTGCTACAATTTGCTCGGCAAGTTCGCCGGGCAGCTCAGAAAACGTCTGTTCAACCAAGGGAGTTTTTACAAATCCTGGGTGCACGCTATTTACCCGAATCTTATAGCCTTGCTGGCCACAATGCAGCGCTGCAGATTTTGTTAATAATCTCACCGCGCCTTTAGCGGCATTGTAGGCGACTGCCAAAGAGTTTCCCACTAAGCCTTCAATTGATGAGATATTAATAATTGAGCCACCCGAATCCTTCATCACTTTAATGGCTTGTTGGGTTCCTAGGAATACCGATGTTTGATTGACTGCGATGGTTTTGTTCCAATCCTCTAGACTTAAATCTTCAATGCTACCGACAATAGCGATACCAGCATTGTTTACCAGAATATCTAAACGGCCAAACACCTCTATTGTGTATGCCATTAAGGTTTGCCACTGGGCGGGCGCAGTTACATCACAAGAAAAAATCTCAGCTTGACACCCTAAAGCGCGCATACTGTTTTGCAACGATTTAGCTTTATCCATTTGAACATCGGCAATCACAACCTTCGCACCAGCTTCCGCCAACGCTGTGCAACATGCTGCCCCAATACCACTAGCACCACCTGTGACAACAGCCACTTTGTTTTCAAGTCTCGACATAATATAAGCCCTTTTTTTGCTGATATTATTGCTTGGCATTAGCCCTCGAGATATGTGCTTGGCGGCCAGCCGCTTGTGAATTACGGCCAGCTTGAAATAGGCTATCTTTGAAGAGATTAACTTTAAAGAAACTGGCGTTGAATGGTCTAGGGCACCTCTGAATAATGCAGATTAGCTCAGGCTTCACGTCAATGTCGTAATCGAGGCGCTTCTTGCCAAGGGCTGCGGCTATTGCCGGCGAAGCACGCCTAGTATCTAAGCGCTTCAGGGCTCCGCTGAGCAAAACCTGCATTATTCAGAGGTGCCCTAGAAAAGCAAAGGACTAATAAACTTGTCGAAAGGTAATATTTATACGCTGACGTCCCAACAATGAGTGCTCACTGTCTTTAAGGGGCTGAACGCCATGAAAGCAAAAACGCGAAGGTCCACCCCAAACAACCGCATCACCGTGTTGCAAGGTGAGCCGCTTGGTAGGGCTACCTCTACTTAGACCACCAAACAAAAACTCAGCATTGATACCAAAGGATAGCGATACAATTGGAGCGCTCTTATTATTTTCGTCTTTATCTTGATGTAAAGACATCTTACTGCCCGGTAGGTATTGGTTTATTAAGCAGGCTTGGGGCTGAAAACGCTTATAACCAGCCTCCTGTGCAACTTGCTGAGCCAAATCTAAAAACAACTTGGGCATAGCAGGCCAAGCTTGCCCACTTAGCGGATCCAACTCTTGATAGCGATAACCCCCGCGATCACTCACCCAGCCCAGTTCGCCACAATTGCTCATCGCAACAGACATTTTATGGCCACCAGGCGTAATAAGATGCCTTAATGGTGCCTGTGTGAGTATAGGTTCTAGCTCAGCAATAACTTCTTCAGCTCTATCTAAGACAAAAGCCGGCAAGCATAGCGCCCCTCGGGCAAGCTCTTGCTTGTCGCGGTTTGTATCGGCCATTTGGTCAAAGAGATCTGCCATAACTGTTTTATGCTTTGCTAACTTTGTAAAACTCTACTTTTTATACCATCTAACTTTCCAAAAATACTGCACCGCTATGATCTTTACCGGCGATATCCTCTGGATTTCTTAAAGGGCAGGCTTTTAAGCTCAGGCAACCACAGCCAATGCACTCACCCAGCTCATCACGTAATTGATTCAATTGTCGAATGCGCTCATCCAGCTCCTTGCGCCAGTGTCTTGATAGACGCCCCCAGTCCTGTTTATTTGGCGTGCGATTATCAGGCAGGGTCGCCATAGCTTCCTGAATTCCTTGCAGGCTAATACCGATTCGCTGAGCCGACTTAATCACCGCCACTCTGCGTAAAACATCTTTATTAAAGCGTCGCTGATTTCCGCTATTGCGCCAGCTTTGAATCAGGGCCTTACTTTCATAGAAGTGCAAGGTAGAAACCGCCACACCGCTGCGTTTGGCAACCTCCCCTACCGATAGGCTCTCGCTTTCTTTTGCCATAGCTTAACCTTTAAATTGATGCCCCGGCCATTTAGAGCCTAGAAAATAATCCAACCATAGCGAAAAAAACTATTGACCTCAAGTTAACTTGAGGTTTTATAGTGCCTCCCGAATCGATATTTGAGAGCTGAACGCATCCAAACAGAGTACCGCATGGGAGGTGTCCAAATGAATGACCACACTGATAATCCAGAGAAGAAAACCATCGCCATTTTGTCGAGCTCACGCCGCAATGGAAATACCGCAAAGTTTCTAGAACTATTACAAGATTACTGGCCAATGGATTTTGTTTATCTCGAAGACCATGACATCCAAGCCTATGATTATCATTACCGCCAGCAAGATGATGATTTCCGACCACTAATGGATCGAGTACTGGCTTACGAGCATATTATCTTTGCCGCGCCTATTTACTGGTATTCAGTGCCACCTGCAATGAAAGCTTTCCTTGACCGGCTTTGTGACTACACGGAAATAGAAAGCCTAAAAAATGACGGGAGAAGGCTACGTGGCAAAAAAGCCTATGTATTGACGACCTCCAGCCACAGTAAAGCCTCTGATATCTTTATCAAGATGTTTAGCGGTACCTTTAAGTATTTAGGGATGGATTATCAAGGGTTTATTCACGCCGATTGCAGCGACGGCTTTATTGCTCACAGAGAGCGAGCAAGATGTGAAGACTTTGCCTTGCGAGACAGGCTGTTTTGGAGAAAAGTTAAGCACAGCCTAAAAGCTTGCGCTTTTTAACAATTGAAATCAGCATCGAGTACCGGGGTCAGAACCCAAGGGTTCTGACCCCGTTTCGAAGCCGAGATACTAAACCCCACCCCAAGTTTCAATTTCATTCACAAAGCAAGCAAGCCAAGCATTGGTTTGATGAGCATCCACTGCACGGTGATCAATACTTAAAGAAACATAGCACTTAGGACGAATACGCATTTCATCACGACCATCGACTTCAATCACTTCAACGCGCTTTTCCATCTTGCCAATACCCAAAATGGCCACTTGCGGTTGATTAATAATGATCGGCGCTGCCATCAAACTACCGCTCACACCATGATTAGAAATAGTAAAGGTTCCGCCCTTCATATCAAAAGGGGTTAACTTGTTCTCGCGCGCCCTTTGAGTTTGATCATCCAAGGCCTGAGCAATACCTAATAGATCCATCGCTTGTACGTTTTTCACTACGGGAACAACCAAGCCCTTATCACCAAGTGCCGTACCGACACCAATGTTGATCGATTGAAATATCTCTAAAGCATCTTCATGAAACTGAGCATTCATATCTGGCACGGCTGCCATTGCTTTGGCGCTGGCAGCAAGGAAATAAGCAGTAAAAGTTAGATTAACGCCTTTTTCAGCAAACTCTTTTTTATGCCATTTTCTGTGCTCGATAATATTGCTCATATCCATCTCAAACACAGAGGTCACATGAGGGGCTTTTTCCAACAAGCTCTCCACCATATGCTTTGCTATCGCCTTGCGCATAGATGAATGAGGCACCATACGGCTATTCATATCCGCCATAGCAACCGGACTGCTTATGGCATTATTATTCGATGCCGTTTTTTGCGCTTGCCCAGAGGCGATATAAGACAATGCATCTTCGCGAGTGATTCGACCACCGCGGCCACTACCCTGCATCTGTTCAATATCTAGATTATGCTCAGCAACCAGCTTACGTACCGCTGGGCCCATTAAATGACGACAAGACTGATCAGGGTTTACAGCGCTTTGTTGCGCAACAGCGTTAGTTGTTAAAACGTTCTCTTCAGATTTATTTCCCTTATCACCCTGTGAATCCGACTGCTGTGCTTCTGTATTGATCAAAGCCATTACAGAATCAGGCTCTACCTTATCGCCGGGCTTAAACTTATGCTCTGTCAAAACACCACTGCAAGGTGCCACCACTTCAATGGCAACCTTATCCGTCTCTAACTCCACCACAGGTTCGCCTTCGCTTACGGCATCACCAATGTTAAACAACCACTGGCTCAAAGTAGCCTCGGTGCCCTCTAACTGCTCAGCGGTCAAACGCAATTCTTGTAAACTCATCATCACAGCTCCAATAAATCCGTCATTTCACGAACAATATCTTCCACCGCAGGCACAGCAGCTTCGAGCAGGTGAATATTATGAGGGCTTGGAATATCCGGCATGGTTAAGCGACGCAGCGGCGCATCCAAATCGAAGAAACACTCATCACCCAAGGTCGCGGCAATTTCTGCTCCAAAACCTGCGGTTTTATTATCTTCGTGGACAATTAAGCAGCGTGCCGTTTTACGGACCGAGGCCAATATGGCGTCTTTATCCCATGGCTGAATACTACGTAAATCAATAACTTCAAGGGCGTCTCTTTCGGGGTTAATTTGCTCGGCAGCTATTTCGCAGCGCTCAACCATTGCACCCCAGGTAACCACCGTTAAACGATTGCCTTCTCTTAGTGTTTTTGCCTTGCCAAAAGGCACCACAAAATCATCACCCGGATACGGGCGGCGCGCCCAACCATTGTCGATAAGTGCACGATGCTCAAAGAAAATGGTTGGGTTATTGCTGCGCAAGGCTGAGCGCAATAAACCGACGGCATCCTCAGCATTCGACGGCATGACCAACTGCCAACCCACCTTGTGGGCCCATTCCACCTCATCCGACATGGAATGCCAAGGGTCACCACGACGAGCAAAGCCACCCGGTACACGCACCACCATAGGTGCAGCAAATTTATTCGCTGTGCGCCAGCGCATAATGCCTGTATCGGTTAGTTGCTCGGCCGCAGGTTCAGCATATTTGCGAAACTGAATTTCGGGCACTGGCATTAAGCCACTTAAGGCCATACCCACCGAGCGACCAATAATTCCCTCTTCAGATAAGCTGGTATCAAATACTCGCTGCTGACCGTATTTTTGATGCAAGCCTAAAGTTGCACCATGAACGCCACCCTTAGGGCCAACATCTTCACCAAATACCAGCACCTTAGGATTACCTTGCATCTCCACATCTAAGGTTTGGCGAATGGCCGCCAACATATTTAAACGACGACCTTCCGGTTTTGCTTCGGCATTACTTGCTGGAAATTGGTGATCTTGTGTCGCCAGGCCGCCGCGAGTTTGTAAAATCGTTTGGCCGGCGGCATCTTCTTCACTATATACAAAACGCTTAATCGCAGCCGGATCTGGCTGTGGCCTATGCATGGCTTCATCCAAGGCATGACGTACCTTGGCTTCGGCTCGCTCTTCAATTTGCGACCAGTGTGTTTCACTGACCAAACCGTTATCCAACATAAATTGCTTAAGCTTCGGTAACGGATCTTTGGCCTGCTCAGCTTCGATCATTTCAGCTGGCTTATAGGTTTGAGTGTCTTGGAAAGTGTGACCACATAGACGTGGCACTTTCAAACGAAGCAGGCAACAGCCTTTGCCAGAACGTACATAATCAACCGCCTCTTTAATTTTGCTAGCCGCTTCCAGCGGATCAGTGCCATCACCATCAACAATATGCAGCTGCTTGTAGGCTGCAAGGTTTGCGACCTGATCGCCCCCTGGAGTTTGCACCTCTTGTGGCACCGAAATACCGTAACCATTGTCTTCAATATAAAACAGATGGGGTAAATTATTAGTGGTGGAGATATTTAATGCCGCCCAGAAACCGCTGGTAGACATGGAAGAATCACCCCCCATAGAAACACCGATGGCCCCTTCATAACTACCATCATCTAGCTCGTCACGATGATAAACTACCGATTGTGCCCAACCGCTTATGGGAGAAAACTGAGAGCCCACACCACCACACATTGGAAATAAAGTGGTGCCGGTCGATTCGCCATTTCGCATATTGGGATAGTTGCACACCACCCCGATATCACGGCCATCGCTATAACCACCTGAGCGAGCCAGTGGCCCAGCAACAGCCTCTACAAAATCTAGGCCCAAGGACAACACAAAGGGACGAGAGCGGTAATATCCCGTAGCACCATCATGTTTGTGGTTAAGCAAGCTGCCCAGCATCACTTGAGCCAGGTCGTGCCCACGGGCTGAAAACTGGTTAAACACCAGCTTTTGAGGAACCAGTTCTTGCTCTTCAATGGTATCCATAGCTCGGGAGGCTAGAACAATATGGGCAATATGGGGCCAATCGAAGGCGGCGATCGCCTTTTCTGCATCGATGGAATTTGTCATTGTCGCTTCACATTTTAGTTATGGTTTCACAGCTCTAAAGCCGTGGCGGCGAGCAAGCTCAAGCCGCTTTATCACTCTGGGATACTGTAGCTTTAGAGGCCCGAAATGTGGTTGCGAATGCAGCCTAAGGCCCATAGGCAATAGAAACAAAAAGTCAACTACAATCCCAATAAGGAAAGGATATTGCTTTGTTATCGCAATTTATTAACTATATGATATGTAAATAAAGCAAGGGGGAGATACTCATCAAAAGCCCCAAACAACCATAACGATAACTATATTATGCAAAATGAGGCCGGTGATGGATAAATACGATGCACAGATACTGCATGAGCTACAACTAGAGGGGCGACTTTCCAACCGTGATCTGGCCGAACGCATTGCCCTTTCGCCAGCCCCTTGCTGGCGTCGAGTAAAGCGTCTAGAAGACGAGGGATTTATACGCGGTTACAGTGCCCAAGTAGACCATAAGAAAATAGGCTTACAGATAATCGCCTTTGTGGAGGTCAGTTTAGATATTCATCATCCCGAGACGATTCAAAACTTTCTATCCATGATCGCCAATGAGCCTGGCATTTTAGAATGTCACTCGGTAACGGGGCAGTGCGATTATCTACTCAAGATTGTCTCTAAAGACATGGAGAGTTATGAAACTTTCGTATCTACCCAATTATTAACCGCCCCAGGCATCCGCTCGGTGAATACTTTGATCTCGATGCGACAAAATAAATTGACCAGCGAACTGCCGGTAAACTTAGACTAATCACTTTAAATGAATCGTCTTGGCTGCAACTTGCCAAGACCTTGTTAGCGATTACAATGGGTGCTCTTTTGAGTTCGGCAGTAATGCTAGCTGCAACCATAGCGAAACGGGCCCAATGTTATGCGCCCACTTAGATAATCTGGAATAAATCATGTTTGAGAAACTCGACATTATCCCCCAAGACCCCATCCTTAGTTTGATGATGGAGTTCCAAGGTGACAACAATCCGAATAAGGTTGACCTAGGTGTAGGTGTTTATAAAACTCCTACCGGCGAAACGCCTATTCTGGCAAGTGTTAAAACAGCCGAAGAATATCGTTGGCGTAACGAGGCCACCAAATCTTATATTGGCGGCCCAGGTAATGCGGATTTCAACCAGCTGATGCGAGAACTCGCATTGGGTAAAGACCATAAGGTGCTCGCCCAAGGCCGAGTAGCGTCTATTCAAGCTCCAGGTGGCTGCGGCTCTTTACGTCTGGGCGCGGAGTTAATCAATCGAATTCAGCCTGGTAATAAAATTTGGATGAGCAACCCTACTTGGGCTAACCATGTCCCATTATTTGGCGAAGCTGGACTAGAGATAGCCGAATACCCATATTACGATCGCGAAAGCTGCTCTGTGCGCTTTGACGAAATGTACAAAACACTGGAACAAGAAGCCAAAGCCGGCGATGTTGTTTTACTGCATGCATGCTGCCATAACCCTTGCGGCGCGGACTTGAATACCGAGCAATGGCAAGCTATGGCTGAGCTATGCAAAAACAAAAGCTTGGTGCCTTTCTTGGATATGGCCTATCAAGGTTTTGGCACCGGCTTAGTGGAAGACACCATTGGTGTTCGCACCATGGCCGATACCGTGGACGAGATGTTTGTCGCGATTTCTTGCTCTAAAAACTTCGGTCTTTATCGCGAACGTATTGGCTTACTGATGGCCATCAGCAAAGACAGTAATGCTGCCCAAGCCGTTAGCAGTCAGCTGATTAATATTGCCCGTGGTATTTGGTCTATGCCGCCAGCTCATGGCGCTGCATTGGTAGCTACCATCCTTGGTTCTGATGAACTTACCAAGCAATGGGAAGCTGAAGTAAAGGAAATGCGCGATCGCATCAATGGTTTGCGCAGCCAAGCTGTAGCCAAATTAAACGCTGCCTGTAATGGTGTAGATTTTAGTTTTATCGAAAAAGAATTTGGCATGTTCTCTTTCTTGGGCATTAGCCCAGAACAGGTTGCCAAACTAAAAGCTGACTATGGCATTTATATGGTGAGCTCTTCGCGAATTAATGTTGCGGGCCTAAACGAAAGCAACTTAGACTACTTTGCAGATTCGGTAGCCAAAGTCCTATAAATCAGGTCCATTCGCTATACCAGTAGCGGGGTCAGAACCTTAGGCTCTGATCCCGTTTTTGTTTAAGCCATCTGTGTTGAAAACTCTTCCCGTAGAATCTTTGTTGCCGCCACCATATTTTCCAAAGCAGGCCACACTTCTTCTGACTTACGCGTTTTCAAACCACAATCGGGATTTACCCAAAGCTGATTAATATCAATATTCTTATTGGCTTCTCTTAAGAGCTTTACTATCGCTTCTCGGCTAGGGGTGTTTGGACTATGGATATCATACACACCAGGCCCTATATCATTGGGGTAATTAAAATCTTCAAATGCCTGTAGTAACTCATTACCAGAACGTGAGTTCTCGATAGTGATCACATCGGCGTCCATATCGGCAATATGCTCAATGATATCGTTAAACTCGGAGTAGCACATATGGGTATGAATTTGCGTAGCATCATCAACACCATTGGCCGATAATTTAAAGTTGCTCACCGCCCACTTCAAATAATTACCCCAAGCACTACGTTTTAAGGGCAAACCTTCACGCAGTGCGGCTTCATCTATTTGAATCACTTTGATTCCCGCCGCCTCTAGATCAAGCACCTCATCTCGTATTGCCAAGGCAATTTGCTCACAGGTCGTGTTACGTGGCTGATCATCACGTACAAAAGACCAATTTAAAATAGTCACCGGCCCGGTCAGCATTCCTTTCACAGGATTATCACTGCACGATTGCGCAAAGCGAGCCCAGCTTACCGTCATAGGTTTCGCTCTTTCGACATCACCGTAGATAATTGGCGGCTTAACACAGCGCGATCCATAAGATTGCACCCAAGCGAAACGGCTGAAAGCAAAGCCATTTAATTGCTCACCAAAGTACTCGACCATATCATTACGCTCGGCTTCTCCATGCACCAAGACATCCAAACCAATTTCTTCTTGTTGCTTAATACATTTGGAAATTTCGCTGCGCATCTGCTGCTGATATTGCGCCTCGCCTATTTGTCCCGACTTAAAGGCTCTACGTAAACGACGAATATCAGTAGTTTGCGGGAAAGATCCAATAGTAGTGCTTGGCAGCAATGGTAGTTTCAATGTTTTCTGCTGTATTTTCCGGCGCTTGTTAAATGCCGATTGACGTTGATACATATCGGCATGCAGAGCTTGACTACGTTGACGAACTTCAGTTCTTTGTGAAGCTTTATGAGCATTCCATTCTTTGAGCGCTCGCCGAGATTGTAAGAGCTCTTGCTCTACACTTTCCTCGCCATCGTTCAAGGCTAATGAGAGAACTTTCAATTCTTGCAGCTTCTGTTTTGCGAATGCCAGTACAGGGCGAATATCGGTCTCATCACCTACGGTTTGAGTTTCCAGCCCCAAATCTACCGGGACGTGTAACAGAGAGCAACTGGGCGCCAGCCAGATATCAGCTTCTCTTCGTTCAACAATTGGCTTAACAACACTTAAACTATGATCCAAGTTATTACGCCAAATATTTCTGCCGTTGATTATTCCCAGGGACAACACTTTGTGAGAAGGCAACCAATCCGCTACCACTTTGACTTCTTTTTCGGCGTTTACTGCATCAATATGCAAGCCTTGCACGGGTAGATCGCAAGCTAATCGCAAGTTATCCGCTAGGGCACAAAAATAGTTAGCCAATAGAATTTTAGGCCCGGTACCATTTAATTGATGATAGGCAAGGTTAATGGCATGGCGCCACTCTCTGTCCAACTCCAAAGACAAAATAGGCTCATCGATTTGCACCCACTCCACACCTTGTTCGGCAAAGGCTTGCAAAATCTCTTTATAAGCCAACAACAAACTAGGCAGAAGATCTAGTGGAGAAAAATCATCTCTTGCTTTTGACAGATACAAATACGTTACCGGCCCGATGATCACTGGCTTGGCTCGTTTTATTGAATATCCCTCTTCTACAAACTCTTTTAAAGCCTCAAGCCAGTGATTTGGATTCGCAGAAAACTTCGTCTGCTCTGAGACCTCGGGGACAATATAGTGGTAATTACTATCAAACCACTTAGTCATCTCAGCAGCCTGCGTGCAGTCACAAGTGTTATCAGCGACAGAGCGTCCACGCGCCGTTTTAAAGTAAGCTGCCAAGAAATCGTCTTGATTACTAATGATGTCTCCGACTTCGGCTCGATCGGGGATATTACCCAGGGCAAAGCTGGTATCAAGCACCTGGTCGTATAGCGAGAAATCACCCACGCTAATAAGATTTAGATCCTTTTGCTGCTGCCACATCCAGCTACGCATTTGTTTGGCCTTTTCCATCAACTCTACTGAGCTTGATTCGCCGGCCCAATAAGCTTCTAAAGCAAATTTCAATTCGCGCTGTGCGCCAATACGTGGAAATCCCAAACTGTGGATGTGTGCCATGTTTTTCTCCTAAATACGGCAAATTGGATAGGTCACGTATTGTAGAGAGGCCGAATTGTGAATAATATTGATATATTTACACCATATCATGAATATCACTCATAAATATGATTGAACGACTGCACTTAGAGATCATCCTGGCGGTTGCCGAACACAAAACCCTTACCCGGGCAGCTGAGCAGCTATGTCTAAGCCAATCAGCGCTTAGCCACTCTATCAAGAAATTAGAGGCTCGCTTAGGGGTTGAGCTTTGGTTAAAGGAAGGGCGTGGCTTAAGACTTAGCCCAGCTGGCTTGAGATTATTAAAGCTAGCACAACGCCTGCTACCTCAACTTAAGCATTGTGAGGGGGAGCTCATCGAGTATGCTAAGGGTCGCCGAGGGCAGCTGCGCATTGGTATGGAATGTCACCCGTGCTATCAATGGCTGTTGCGTACGGTCTCCCCGTTTTTAGAACATTGGCCCGATGTTGATGTTGATGTAAAGCAACGCTTCCAGTTTGGCGGCTTGGGTGCCATCTTACATCACGATATTGACCTGCTAATCACACCTGACCCCATTCAAGATAAGGCCCTGCAGTACCTTAGCGTATTCGATTATGAGCAAGTTTTGGTTCTGCATGAAGATCATCAGTTGGCGAATAAAAAATATGTACAGCCGGAAGATCTTCGTGATGAAACCTTGATTACCTACCCAGTCGAGAAAGATCGTTTAGATATTTTTAGTCAGTTTCTTTCACCTGCCGAACAATCGGTTAAAAAGCATCAGAGCATTGAAACGACCGACATTATGCTGCAAATGGTTGCCGCTAAACGCGGCGTTACTGCATTACCCGCATGGCTGTTAGAGCAGTATGAAAATACCTTGCCGCTAAGATCTTGTCGTTTAGGTAAGGCTGGAATACATAAGCATATTTATTTAGCGCACCGATTCGAGGATTCTGAAATACCTTATTTGCAGGGCTTTATCGAGCAAGCGCAAATAACGGCGGGGCATATGTTAAGAGCTTAGCCATCTCAGCTTCGACGCGGGGTCAGATCCCTAGGGATCTGACCCCAGGTTTAACGCATTGACCTTAGGATAAATGCTGGTTAGCATGCTCAAGCAATCAACACTACCCATAGCCTTGGCAAGGCAGTACTTCACGCTCTACGGAAGATAAGCCATATGGACATAATGCTAGCTTTACGGCCCAATACGTTTTACAAACTCGCTTTAACCCTATTTATTAGCTTCTGGTGTTCATTTTCACTGGCGACGATGTACACCTGGGTGGATGACAAAGGCGTTCGTCACTACAGTGATAAGGTTCCGGCTAAATACAAAGATCAAGCTACACCTATGGGGAGCCAAAAAACCAATGTGATGAAAAGTACAAAGGTTCCCAAGGTTAGTCACCGCAATAAAAAGCCTAAGCCCGCAAAAACGCAAGCTAAATCAAAAGCCCCTCGCGGTAACAAGCGCAAACAAAGAACGCCCAATATAAGTCAAAGCCAGTATGCAAAAATGAATTGCAAACAACAGTGGAACGCTTATAAGCAAAGCGAGCAATGTTACAACAAGTGCGCGGGATCGGTTGACAGGACTACCTATGTCAGCAGAGGCAGTGTGTGGGAAGAGCGCTCCAGAGATATGTCCGGCTGCGGACATTGCGTCGACTTAAAAAAGCCTGATTGCGATAAGCGATAGAATTTAAAATATCGGCTTCGATGCGGAGTCAGATCCCTCGGGATCTGACCCCAGCTTTTTCTTTAGTGAACGGGGTTAGAGTAAGCTTTGCTAATGTTTACCACTTTCATTGCAGTAAACTCATGAAAACCCTCTTCACCCCACTCGACACCAAGGCCGGATTCTTTGGCAGGCGCGAATGGTATATGGGGTCCAAAGGCGCAGTGCTGATTAATCCAAACGGTGCCAGAATCAATTTGCCCGGCGACTTCACGGGCACGATCCAAATTGCCAGACCAGACCGAACCACCTAGGCCATATTCTGAATTGTTCGCACGAACAATGACTTCGTCAAGATCGCTATAACGAACGATTGGTAGGATTGGGCCAAATGGCTCTTCATCAACTACCGTCGCACCATCTTCAATATCACGCACTACGGTGAGAGGAACAATAAAACCCGGAGCATCAGGAACATCGCCACCGGCTATGATACGGCCATTAGCCTTTGCACTTTCAATATAGGAACAAACCTTGTCGAACTGCATGCGGTTTTGTACCGGGCCAAACTGCACTCCATCTTCAAGGCCATTGCCTACAATGGCCGCAGAAGCCAGCTTTGCAATTTCATCACACAAGTCATCGTATATAGAATCGTGAACATATAAACGCTTTAAGGCAATACAAACCTGGCCAGAATTCAAGAATGCCGCACCGAAAATACCTTCAGCAACTTGCTTAGGATCCACATCATCTAAAACAATCGCAGCATCATTGCCGCCTAGTTCTAGGGTAAGGCGTTTAAGCGTGCTAGAAGCACTGGCCATGATTTTCTTACCCGTTGGGGTAGAGCCAGTAAATGAAACTTTTGCAATTTCTGGGTGACTACTAATTGCAGGGCCAAGATCATTGTTATCACAAATAATGTTTACCACTCCGGCTGGGAAAATATCGGCAACCAATTCGGCGAGCTTTAAACTACTTAAAGGAGTTGTAGGCGCCGGTTTAATGATAATGCTATTACCCGCCATCACCGCAGGAGCAATCTTGTACAAACTAATAAGTAATGGAAAATTCCAAGGGCAAATACCCGCAACAACACCTAAAGGTTCACGCAGAACTTCAATTCGACCGTTATCGTCTTCACTAAGCACTTTATCTTCAATAGTGCAGTCTGCGAAGTAATTGGCAAAAATTTGCGCAAACATCACCTCATCACGGGCTTGCGCTAATGGCTTACCCTGCTCTTGAGTCAGAATGCGGGCAAAATCCTCTGCATTTTCTTCAACTGCTGCGGTCAGCTTTTTGATATAGGCACCGCGCTCAGCGAAACTCAGTTTACGCCAGGATTGATAAGCTAGCTGAGCGGACTCTACAGCTTCGTTAAGCATTGCCTCATCAGCTACTGCGCATTTAGCCACTACCGTTTCATCAGCAGGGTTTATCACATCGATTGCTGATACGCCTTCGCGCAATTTGCCGCCAATCAATAGTTTGTATTCTGTCATCATCATTCTCTCTATATTAATAACCGAAACCAGGGGTCAGATCCCATGGGATCTGACCCCAACACGCGGCAACCTACTTCGTTAATTTTTCAAGCATGATTTCCCGCATACGGAATTTCTGAATCTTCCCTGTTACAGTCATCGGGAACTCTTCAACAAACTCGATAAATTTGGGAACCTTAAAATGCGTGATCTTGTCTTTGCAGAAGGCTCGCAAGGAATCTGTGCTCACACTCGCACCTGCTTTAAGCTGAATCCAAGCACAAACCTGCTCACCGAACGTTTCATCGGGAATACCAAAGACTTGGACATCTTGAATCTCTGGATGAGTAAACAGAAATTCTTCGACCTCTCGTGGATAAACATTTTCACCGCCACGAATGATCATATCTTTTAGGCGGCCAACGACCTGCACAAATCCCTCTTCGTCCATCACACCTAAATCACCAGAGTGCAGCCAGCCATCTTTATCGATGGTTTCCGCTGTGCGTTCAGCCTCATCCCAGTAACCTTTCATGACCGAGTAACCACGGGTACAAATTTCACCCCGCTCACCAATAGCTACGACAACACCATCATCGTTACAGATTTTGACTTCCAGGCGTGGCCCAGGTCGACCGACAGTTTCCACACGCTTTTCTAAAGGGTCATCAACCGCAGTCATGTGATTTACAGGGCTCAACTCAGTTTGCCCATAAGCAATCAGAACCTTACTCATATGCATCTGGCTGATCACTTTTTTCATTACTTCTGCCGGGCATGGAGCCCCCGCCATAATACCTGTACGCAAACTGCTGAGATTGAAATTTTGAAATTCGGGATGATCCAACTGTGCAATAAACATGGTGGGGACACCATGCAAAGCTGTGCAAGCTTCTTCTTCAACAGCCTGCAAAGTTGTAAGAGGATCGAAAGCTTCATCGGGGAAAATTGCGGCACTACCATGAGTAATACAAGCAAGGTTACCCATTACCATACCAAAGCAATGATATAGCGGTACAGGAATACAAAGGCGGTCGTTTTGATCTAGCTGCATACCATCGCCGACAACCTTACCATTATTTAAAATATTATAATGACTTAAAGTAGCCCCTTTAGGGTTGCCTGTTGTACCACTGGTAAATTGAATATTGATGGCATCATGACAATCCAAAGACCGTTGTACAGCTTTTACCTGTTCGCGATAATCTTCATTGGCCAGATCTTGCAACTCAGAAAAATTCAGCATCCCTGCTGAGGGAGTATCGCCCATCCGAATTACCCATTCCAACGAAGGTAATTTCTTGGACTTCAAAGCCTTAGTTGGCAAGGGGCTGTCGTCAACATGAGCTGCAACACGAGGAGAATGATTCTTTAATTCAGGCATAAGCTCATTGAGCATATCCAAATAGCGGCTGCTCTTAAAAGATTCTGCACTAATAATGGCCTTACACTGCACCTTATTCAGAGCGTACTCCAACTCATACAAGCGATAAGCTGGATTAATACACACCATAACGGCACCTATTTTTGCCGTAGCGAATTGTGTTAGACACCACTCGATACGATTAGGTGACCAGATGCCCACTCTATCACCGGGTTTAATCCCTATGGCCAGTAAGCCCGCAGCTAACTTTTCGATCTCCTGTTGATACTCTTTGTAAGTCCAACGTATATTCTGATGCTTAACAATAATAGCGGCGTGATCAGGGTATTGCTCAACGGTTTTATCAAAAGCAACTGGAATAGTCAGCTCTAATAAATCGACATCTTGACTGCCAGTTAACTGTGAATGTGTTAAGGGACTAGCTCGCATTGGCCCACTCCTTATCACGCAACTCAACTCGACGTATTTTTCCGCTAACCGTCTTTGGTAATTGATCGACAAATTCAATTTTTCTCGGGTATTTATAAGGTGCGGTCACAGTCTTTACATGATTTTGCAAATTGAGCTTTAATTCTTCATCGGGACTTACGCCCTCAGCCAAAACGATAAAGGCCTTTACTACCTCTCCGCGTTCTGCATCAGGGCTTGAAGTTACCGCAGATTCAATCACAGCAGCATGTTCTAAAAGAGCGCTTTCTACTTCAAAAGGGCCAATGCGATAACCTGAAGACAAAATCACATCATCAGCGCGCGAGACAAACCAAAAATAGCCATCTTCATCCACCGTGGCTCGATCACCCGTGATATACCAATCACCGCGAAAACAAGCTGCGGTTTTTTCTGGCAACCCCTTGTACTCTTTAAACAAACCTAAGGGCGCGATCGGTTTAACACACACAGCAATATCGCCCTCTTCACCAACGGCTAGACGATTGCCCTCTTGGTCAATCACCGCAAGGTCAATACCGGGAATGGGCTTACCCATTGAGCCAGGTTTCGGCTGCATATTTGGTGTATTGCCGCAAAGGATGACCGACTCGGTTTGCCCATAGCCATCGCGAATGGTAATCCCCGTTGCCCTGTTCCAGACATCGATAACTTCAGCATTTAAGGGCTCACCCGCACCAACACAGTGTCTCAGTTTGCCAAAGTTGGTATCACTTAAATCGTATTGCACGAACATGCGATAAACCGTTGGCGCCGCACAAAACGTCGTAATACCGTAGCGCGCAAACATAGCTAAGCTCTGCTCTGCGCTAAAACCCGATGTGTGGTGAACGAAAATTGCTGCACCTCGCAACCAAGGGGCAAAATAACTGCTCCATGCCGCCTTAGCCCAACCGGTATCACTCAAATTCCAGTGCAGATCGTTATCGGATAGATCCAACCAATGTTGCCCGGTACTGTTGTGGGCACGAGCATAAATATGATTATGGATGCACATCTTTGGATAGCCAGTGGTACCCGAAGTAAAATAGCAAAGCGCATCTTCATCAGATTCCGTTTTTACGGCAGGAAAATCCGCTGATGCATTGTTGACCATCTCCTGATAAGCCAACATCCCCCCTTGTGCGTCCCCGACAATGACAATGTGCTTGAGAGGATTACACTGCTCTTTCATCGAGCTAAGTTTATCGGTCTGACTAGCATCGGCGATTAAACAAGCGGCAGCTGTTGCTTCAACTCGATAGGCGATGTCTTTTTCAGACAGTTGAGTAGTGCCTGGTGATGCCACCAAGCCCATACGCAGGCAGGCCGTCATGGTGTACCACCACTCCAATTGACGCCCCATTAAAATAATTACAGTATCACCGCGCTTTAAACCCTGCATTTGCAAAGCACTGGCCAAACGCTGAGATTCAACACTTAGTTTTGAAAAACTAATTATTTCTTCGCGGCCTTCATCATCCACCCACACAATAGCGGTTTTCTCCGGCTGCTCTCTAGCAAATTTGTCAACCACTTCAGCGGCAAAGTTATAATACTGTGGCACAGAGGCGTTGGCGGAGATAGAAGCCTCACCTGGCAATGTGTGTTCATTATTCTGCATATCATCACTACTCATTAAAAAGTGCCTACCCCAGATCATTTAGCAGCGATCTAAGGCAGGCCAGCACACTACTTATTCAGACCAACTGTAATTAAAGGAAACGCCCCACCAACGCGGCAAACCATAATAGTTTTCAACCAAGCCAAATCCACCAACTGAAGGTTCACCCGCCAGATCAAAAGCCATAGTGCGATACTCTTCATCCGTTAGGTTGTTGACGAATAATTCTACTCGCCAGCTTTCATCGGCATTGGCATAACTTAAGCGAGCGTTACTCAAGGTGTAGGCTGACTCTCTGCCTACGGGGGAATTCTTCAACTGGAAATAATGATCATCCATATAAGTCGCATCTAATTGAGCAACGACTCTGGCCTCACCAAGATCCCACTGATAGCGTAACAAGCCATTTAGGTTTAACTTCGGAGTTAGTACAGCTGTGCGATCAACCGGCGTACCATCAGGTAGGGTATAGGCATCTTCGACATTGTTATCGATATAACCCGCACCAAAGATCAATTCTAAGCCATCCATTGGTGCTGCAAAAATCTCAATCTCGGCGCCCTTCACTTCAGCATCGGTGTTAAACACATAAGTCGTTAAGCTCTCAAGAGCAAAGGCCTGATAATCTTGATAATCGTAGTAGTAGCTCGCACCATTGATTCTCCAGCTGCCATCTTCCGAGCTCCACTTAAAGCCAAGCTCATAGGCGTTCAGCACTTCCTCATCAAACTTCATCTGGCTAGTTGGACGGCTACCGTTATAAAACAAGGTTGCATCCAATGGCGCATTGAATCCGCCTGCTTTAATGCCACGGTTATAACTGGCGTAAACTAAGGTGTTCTCGTCTGGTTTCCAATCGAGCTGCAATTTGGCAGTAATTAGATTCTCGTCGATACTGGCATCATTGGTATCGCCAACTACCAGCGCCTCCCCAAACCCTGTACCACCTGGATCATTAGTAACCGCTGTCGGACTAAAGGTGAATAAAGGGCCACCCAAGCCTAAACCATCAATCGCCGATACTTGACTGGAATCAGTAGCTGCAAAAAGGGAAGCGTATTGCTTGAAGTCAGTAGTTTTATCTTCGTTCGACCAGCGTAAACCCGCATGTACAGTAAAGGCTTCGCTTAGGTCATACTCGATTTGCCCAAAGAAAGCCGTAGATTTCGTTTCTGTTTTGAAAGGGCTATAGAGCCCCAAAGTATCCAAACTGGAATCATCTAATCCCGCCCCTGGAAAAGCTGCGCGGAAGAAGTTCGCCGCAATACCGCCGTTAGCAAAATCACCTTCGATCTCCAAATAGTAGGCGCCGGTAACCCAGCGTAAGTTATCGCTGTCACCACTTAAGCGAAACTCCTGGGACCACTGATCCAAATCACTTTGCAAAAAGAAAGAGAAGAAATCATTAGGTGAGGCATCGGAGTCTTCTAAGTAGTCTTTCTCCAAAGTTTGAAAATCAGTAATACTGACAAAATCAAAATTCTCAAACTCCCACTGAATATTACTCGTAAAGCCGCGAGTCTCGACTTTGTTATGGCCGATTACATTGTAGGCCCCAGAGTGAACGTCATTATTGTTCTCTTGGTAACCGGGCACCAGCGAATCGCCCAAGCCCTGCAAATCTTCACCATCAAATGGCAGACCTAGGCCGGTGTTCGGATCAACTCTAGCGGAACTGTGTTTGAAAAAACCTGAATCAATATCTTGCTCACCCGCCCTGGCACTTAGCAGCCATTGGCCTTTTTCAAACTCCCAGAGTAATTGGGCACGAACAGCCCAGTCATTACCGTCATTTAAATCTGTGCCGATACGATTTTCGATGTAAGGATCATGCTTATTACGCAAGAAAGAAATACGGCCAGATACCGTTTCGCTAAGACCGCCCCCAACAGCACCTTCGACTTTCACTTGATTGTGATCAGCTAGTGTGAGGTCAATATAACCCTCGTTTTCTTGGCTGGGCTTACGGGTAATGTAGTGCACTAGGCCACCCGTGGCATTACGGCCAAAGAGCGTACCTTGCGGACCCCGCAATACCTCGGCGCGTTCCATATCAAATAACTGAAAGCCTGCTCCCGAGGCCGCACTCACATAAGCTTCATCGACATAAACCGCTACCGGCGATTCTTGATGATCACCCGAAAAGTCATTTTGCCCGACGCCGCGAATACTGGTAAAAAATGACGACGGGCCATTGGGCTGAATAGTCGTTACTCCAGGAGTCATTGCGGTGATCTGCTGGGCTGTGTCATAACCCAATTCCTGCAATTGGTCGCCACTAAATGCTGTAACGGCGATGCCAACATCTTGCAAGCTTTGTTGTCTTTTCTGCGCAGTAACAACCACCTCCTCAATCACCGAAGAGTAGCTATTCATGGCTATGGGTAGGCTACAGGCGATCGCAATCGCCAAACGAGAGTGCTTCATCTTACTTACCTTCTATCATCGTTATTGTTATGTAGGTCAACCGTACTATATCCACGATTAATAGGTCAACCGTACAATTTTTAATAAAAAGCTATCCGCTTATAATTATTTTTATGCAATACGTACTATTTCTTGGCTTCTGTTATAATTTCGCTGGTGTGTTTACAGCGAATTAGGGGTTAACTTGAGCAGCACAAATAAAGTGAAGAATGGCGTATACAGCAAAGGAAAAAGCCGTATCAATGACATTCTCGACGCCGCCCATCAATTACTGATCGACGCGGGCTACCACAATTTTTCTATGCGCAAAGTCGCCGATGCCGCTGGCATCAAATTGGGGAATTTGCAGTATTACTTCCCCAGCAAGAGCTTATTAGTTTCTGCCATGTTGGATAAAACCATCCAGGTTTATCTCGACACCTTCGATGAAATTCGAACCCATGGCAGCCCAGAGGAACAGTTTCAAAATCTGATCAAACACGTCATCACAGATCTGACATCCCGTGAAACCACCCAGTTTTTCCCTGAACTTTGGTCGCTATCCAATCACGAAGAAGACATCACCGTGCATATGGATCAGATGTACGCCAAATATCGCAGCATCCTTGGCGATATCATCGCCGACATGAACCCTGCACTGAGCCCTAAGCAAGTTGAAAAGCTTTCTCTTTTCATTAGTGCCTCAGTTGAGGGCCATACTGTCTTTATTGGCCACAACAAACCTTGGACCAAGGAAGTCGACAATATCGTGGCCATGGCTACCCAGAGTTTTACCTGGCTTGTCGAACACGGAGACATACCAAAACGTTAGCCTTCAGGCCAAAAACTAGTTCGCCATTTCGTTTTATTTATTCTCTGCGAACTGGCGAACCAGTCGCTCACGTGTTTTCATCACATCCACTAGCACCTTGGCCCGTAGTTTTTTAACCTCAGCTTCGGTATACGGCGAAAAGTTATTGTTGCTAGTACCTGACGACATGCTACCCAGCATCCAATTCAAGAGCTCAGCCAGTTCCGCGTCGTTTAGAGGCGCATTAGCAGAGCCCGGCACTTGCACGAGAAATTCTCTACCACCAGGCACCGTTAAAAACTTATGCAATTCACCTTTCATGCTAGGCACACTGCCCGCCTTACCGCGACCATCAGCAAGATGGCAACCTTGGCAATTAATCATATAGTTGGTGCGCGGCTCCATCGCCGTCCAGCTGGTTGCTGGAAAACATAACAAGCACAAAGCGAATATTCGAAATACGGTGGCCATACCGAACGCCCTCAATTGATCAATTTAACTCTGGTCGCTTATTGATAAGCTGCTTACGCAAGTTAGCATTTGCTACAGGATTGCCCCTGTTTTTGCTAAGGTTCTTAATTTCTTGCTCGCTAAATGGCTGCCATGATTTAGATTTATTCTCAGCATCCAGTTTCTCAGTAGCATAGTTCAACAAATTAGTAATTTGTTGGGCGCTTAAATCGCCAGTTTGCGCAGGCATTACCCCAGAGTAGGTCTGGCCGTTTACCTTGATCACGCCCATTAGACCGCCATTGAGAACTTGCACTAGATACTGTCGACCTAGCTCAGAACTAGCAATTTTTGCAAGACGATTTTTTAAGGGAGGAAAGGCACCAGGAATGCCTTGCCCATCAGCTAAGTGGCAAGCTACACAACGAGCGTAATGTTGCTCGGCCTCACTGGCCTGAAGCAGGCCCGGTGAAGAAAGGATTAAGCTCAATGCCAATACGGATTTACTTATTATTGCTTTCATTATTTTTAACCTTATCGCTTTTCGGCTAGCAATGTTTAATTATCAGTGCTTAACTGGCTGAATCGGTTGCCACACCTAAGACGATCGCAGTCGAGCAGGTATATACCGTGCTGGATGCACCCAGACACCAATTGGTATCGTTGTTGGTTTGTGCACGATAGATCGGGGTATCACGTTCATTGCGATTACAAAGGCAGCGGCCGCAACTGCTGGTACCGCAGCAATCGTTATAAGAAATAATATAGCTCTTACCGTCTTCGGGATTTAGACAGGTACCAATCCAAGTAATGGGCGACATCTCAGTACCTGGCGGGCAACTATTTTGAGTACCACCACAACAGCTACATAAAAACCCATCGATGGCGCAGTAACGCCAATAATCACATTGACTCGGATCACCTGGATCTCCTTTTACACCCGATTCCTGAGCGGCAACGCCAGGGTACATTCCGCCCCCAGAACTGGATGCGCTCGCTCGAGCCACCGGCAATAAAGGAATCGCAGCACCACCGACAAGAGCCGTACCGAATCGCGTTATGAAGCTACGTCGCGAGGAGTTTTGCGCAAGGCGACGGGAGCTATTGACTGTTAATTTGTCTAACCACTTCATTATTATTCTCCTATCACAAACTACACACGAATTTCTTTTGCCAGTGCGGCACTAGGGTCCACCACATCTTTCTGCAGATAGCTTTGAATTGAGTCTATGCCGAGTTCTTTAGATTCAAACAAGCTTTCTAAATGCTCACGTGAATTAATCAAGCCCATGGAAGTTACACTACCCTGCTCGTCGATCAGAACTGCATAAGGCAGCTTGGCAACGCCATAAAGTTTACCTAGGCGCTCAGAAAGGACATAATCAAAGCTCTGTAATTGATGCTCGGCGATAAAATCAGCGTGCTCTTGCTCCTCGCCATCACTGGCCAAGGTTACCTTTAACCAAGATTTCTCAGCTTGGGCGCTCGATTTTAGTACTGGCAGTAGTGTTTTACAGACTGGGCAGCTAGGTGCTAGAAAAAATAGCAATTGCGATTTTTCTTGTTGCGCACCTATGCTAATCGCCCTTTTGCTTAGTAACTCTTCAACTTCTAGAGCCGGAGCTTTATCTCCTACTCTTAAAGTTTGATTCATCATCAAAGCACCAGCTGGTGCAACTCGTTCATAGAGCACACCAATTTGGCGGGCCAATGCCACCACCACAACAAGTAGCGCTATCACACATAGCCAAAGAACGGCATTTGAGATCAGTAGTAACTCAGTCATAATTTGATTCTCTTTATTCTCAACGTATATATTTTGCTTCTTTTGTTTTTAAATACTTATTGCCCTTGGCGGCTCATTAATTGTTGATTCTTGTAGAGCAGCTGCGCACCTTGACGCATAAGAATTAGGGCAGCACTGGAAAATAGCGCTAACACATAAGCATTTAATGGTGCTAATTCAGTCTGTATAGGCAGCATCAATAGCACCATTGCTATAAACAAGTTACGCAACACCATCCACCAAGAAATATTCTGCTTAGAATCGGGGCCATTACAGCCGCAATTCAAACGCTTGCGGCCTCGTAACAGATTAATAGCGATAGCCATGGCGTACACAAACAGCAATAGAGCAGCCACATATACAGCCATTGCCTGACTTAGCGGCAATATCAAGGCGGGAACCAATAGCAATTCCGTAGAAGCCAAGCTGCGATTTAGAAACCCAGTCAAGAACTTTGGAGCTAACTGATATGCTTCCAAGGCCTGTTGGCTATAGGCCTGATGGCGAATCTTCGACATGCCCGCGCTTAAAAACATAAAGCTAAATAGGAAAACAACGGTGTTTTGAAATACATCCATAGCATCACCCATTACTTACGCAGCGCATGCAGGCTCAAAGGCATCGCGGCAGCACCACCCACCATGGTTTTCCACTGGCCATTATTCGCCTGATATACATCAATCTGCATATCACCATTAGTGACCGCTAGCAGAGGATCTTTGCCACGGGTAACCTCAATGGATACGCCCCAGTTTTTAAGTACAATTTTTTGTAGGCGTTTTTGAGTATTTACGTCGTAAACCCAAACCTCTGGCCCACCCGATTTGTGTGTACCGTCCTTACCGTCTTTATGCATTAGGACATAGAGGTGGCCCGCATCATCCATGGTGGCAATTTGCCAACCACCGGGGCGCCAGTTATCTTTTAGCTCTTGCTCGCTCAATAGCGACCAACTGCCAAGATCTTTTGGCTTAGCTGCACTCAAATCGACAACTTGAACTAAACTTTTATAGCTTGGGAAATAGGCGACTCCCTTATGGAAAACCGGCTTATCAAAAAGTGGATCTTCATCAACACTGAATAGCGGTGGTAGTTTCTGTTGCTCGCTAAGCTTGCCATTGGCGTCTAGCTGCGCGCTATACATGGCACCATTACTGCAAAACGATGAGAAGCCACGCTTGCCTGTTGGATAAATCAAACCGCAGCCCGGCATCTGTACTTCTTCCACAATCTCTCGGCTATCCATGTCAATAACGCTGACCGACGCTGCGGGTGTAAAGTTGAAGACCAATAGAAAGCGGTCGTTATCGACCAAGCGGAAGGTATATCGATGACTTACCACCTGGCCGCGTTTATTACCCGGCAAAATAATCTCACCGTCTTGCTTTAGGCTTTCTGCATCATAGATGCTGATGACATCGGTTCTTTCGCCGCGAGTGGTGCGAGAATAATGAGTCTCGGCCACATAAAGCTCTGGCTTTCTGGTCGATTGAATAAAGCTGGCGAATTGAGCGGCATCCATTGCACCAAGATAGCGACGGCTTTGTTTTGCCAAATCTATCGCGACCACACGCCCCGCCACCAAGGCCTCGAAGTTCGCATCGTGAGCAAATAAAACAGAATCGGGTAATTGTTTTGGCAGTGTTTCATACACCGGTAGAGGTTCAGGTTGTATTTCTGCTTGTAGGGAACAGGCGGCCAGCATCAGCGGCCAAGCAAAAAACGAGCGGAGAGAATCTACGCGAGCCATTGAGATACCTTTTACTTATGTTGTTATTTTGGAAGTAGTCTAGGTCATTCGAACTATTTATGTCAACTGTACTAAATAGGTATTTTTTTGATCAGAGAAATAGCTAGTACTTAAGTGATTGAGAGAAAAGGAATTTTTGTTGCTGGCAAATAGGAGTTTGGGGCTCCCTTGTAGTGGCTGCTGAACGGAGAACCCCGGCTTCGATTAGGGGTCAGAACCCATGGGTTCTGACCCCATGTTTGGGCTCGATGCCTTTTTAGTGTCAGGAATTGGTTTTGGTACGAGTTGCTGTGATTTTCTAGGCTTTATGATCTCGACTTCGATTAGGGGTCAGAACCCGTGGGTTCTGACCCCTGCCGTCGCCTTAGTGGGCACTGTTATTCTTTATCTCGGCGGTATTCTTGAGGACTCAGGCCAGTCCATTGCTTAAAAGCACGGGTGAACGAGGAAGACTCAACAAAGCCAAGTTGCAAACCGATTTCAGAAATAGAGGTGCTTTCACGCACAAGTTTATCAATCGCGATATCGCGGCGCATGCTGTCTTTTAGTTGCTGATAGCTGGTATTTTCAGTTCGCAATTTACGTCGAAGCGTCGCCGTGGAAACATTAAGATATTCAGCTACACGCTCAAAATCTGGCACCGGCCCTTCTTTTCCAATAGTTTTGATCAAAATGGATTTAATTTGCGCCGTATAACTATTGTCACTGCCGGGTGTGACCATTAAACCCGCCGGGGCATCTTTAAGAAATTCTCGAGTTTCAGTCCAATCTCTAACACGCGGCAGAGATAGATACTGAGCATCAATAAAAAAACCATTGTATGCACTATCAAACACTCTTTTTTCAGGGAACAAGAGCTCATAAGCGCGGAGGTTTTCAGGTGCAGCGTAAGCAAAGTGATTTTCTAAGATTGGAATGCGCGTATCCGTTAGCCAGCACATCATCCGGTGGATACAAACCGTAATAAATTCCATTAAAAACGCGCTGACCTTCTCGTATCCCTGGGCACGCTTAAGCAAGAACCCTACTCGTCCATCCTCGTGCACTAGACTAAACTGCCACTCTACACGAGTCGTATTTTGAAAACGACAACACTCGCTGAGCATTCCCTTTAGACTATCAAACTGAAGTAAGTAGCGGGCCATTAAGGCAAAGTAACCTAACTTACAGCGCTGCCCCGTTAAGCCCCAATACTCATCGCCCGAAAGCTCTCTAAGCTTTTGCACCAAGCGAACATATTGCTCGGCGTGAACTACCGCATTATCCTGCGCGAATATATCGGCCGATATATCCAGCTCACTGAGTAATTCTTCAGTATCAATTCCAAGTTCGCCAGCTTGTCGGAGTGGAGCTCGAATAAAGTGAACGTCGATTGTTAGCATTGAAGCCATCTTTAGCTGACTGAAAGTGAAAACACTACAAATAAAAAGCCCTCGACTCAAGTAATACTTGGGCCGAGGGCTCTAAGTAGGACCAAGGAGATATCGTTGCTTCTTGTTATACCTCGACTAAAGCCTCACCCACCAAGGTCTGCTCGCCACTAGCCTTGGCGGCTTGAATCTCACAGCGCGCTAAGATTTTACCCTCTTGCTCTAGCAGCTCTACCACCTTTCCACTGCAGGTAACCACATCTTGCAACTGGGTAATGGCCGCAAATTTATTGCTAAACTTTTTCAGCTTAGCTTGTGGCTGCCAGTTCGTCAGCATTCTGCCAAGATACGCCATGGACAACATACCATGGGCAAATACATCCGGCATGCCTGCAGCTTTCGCAAAATCACTGTCAATATGAATTGGATTATGGTCGCCCGAGGCACCTGCAAACAAGGCCAAGGTATATCGAGAAATAGGCGCCAACTCTAAAGCGGGTATTTCACTGCCGATTTGAATATCAGTCATTTCTCTCTCCTTATCCGTTGCGGTAAACCAAGGTATTGGTAGAAGTTGCCACTAACTCGTCATCTTGATTGGTGAAGGAATATTGCAGAGCAACAAACTCTAAAGCGCCACCTTTCTTATCAAAGATGTCCACAATTTTTGAGCTTACAGTAATTTCATCACCTGCATAAATGGGTGCAAAGTACTCAAAGTCCTGTGAGCCGTGCAAGATACGGCCGATCTCTAGCTTTAAGGCTGTGACTACTGGAAATGGATCATCACTCTCTAGAGATAAGGTAAATGGAAATGTAGGCGGCGCCAAAACCGATTTATGGCCTTCGGCCTTAGCAGCTTCTTCATTAAAATAAATTGGGTTCGTTTCACCAATCGCTTTAGCGAAAAACTTCAAACGCCCTTTTTCGATTGTGGTGCTAAATGGCTCAAATTCATGGCCAATGAACTTCTTATCAATCATGCAACTGTCCTTTTTATTGGGCTCTTTACGAGGCTATCAGTGAGACCATTAACTCGCTTGATACAAGGTAACAACAACAGCGCCACCAAGACCTAGGTTATGCTGCAAGGCAAGCTTGGCATCAGTAACTTGACGCTGATCAGCAGTGCCACGTAATTGGTTTACCAGCTCATAGCACTGCGCTAGCCCGGTAGCCCCAATTGGGTGCCCTTTTGACATCAAACCACCAGAAGGGTTAACCACAAATTTACCACCATAGGTATTATCACCATCGGCAATAAATTTACTGGCTTCACCTTCAGAGCATAAGCCTAAACCTTCATAGGTAACAACTTCGTTAGTGGTGAAGCAATCGTGCAACTCAACCACGTCAACATCATTCACGTCCACGCCCGCTTGCTCAAACACTTGCTTAGAAGCACGACGAGTCATATCGGCGCCAATCAAATCGATGGGGTTGTCCCATGTTTGCGGCGTATCTGTAGCCATAGCTTGGGATAAAATTTTCACACCGCCATCGATGTTGTGCTTTTTAGCAAACTCTTCACTACACACAATCGCTGCACCAGCACCACAAGTAGGAGGACAGCACATGGTGCGAGTTAAGTAATCCATAAAGACCACTTTATCGCCCAAGACCTGTTCTTCAGTTAAAGGGGTGTTAAACAAAGACAATGGATTGTTTAAGGCATGATTACGGGTTTTTACCGATACCTTGGCGAAAATATCGCGAGTGGCACCATATTTTTCCATATAGTGGTGACCAGCAGCACCAAAGCAACGCAAGGCCAAAGGCGCGGCTGGATACTCAGCTTTATCTAATACCGTTAGAAAATTATCAAAGGGCGATTCGCGATCATCCCAATGAGAACTTAAAGCACCAGGCTGCATCTCTTCAAAACCGAAAGCCAATACACATTCTGCCGCACCACTTTCCACCGCTTGGCGAGCCAAGTACAAAGCGGTAGAACCTGAAGAGCAGTTGTTATTTACATTAATAACAGGGATGCCTGTCATAAAGGCATCGTACAAGGCATGCTGAGCACAGGTGGAATCGCCATAGATATAACTACCATAGGCTTGCTGCACTGAAGATGCTTCAATACCAGCGTCTTTTAGCGCGCCCTGAATGGCTTGCGACGCCATAACTCGATATGGTTCATGTTGGCCAGGCTTGGCAAACTTCACCATGTCTACGCCAGCAACAATTGCATTGCTCATAATTTTTCCTCGTAGTTTCTATTTGTTTGCTTTGGCCAATTACATGCCAGGAATTTTAATACCCAAGTTTGTAAAAACAGGTACAAACGAATCGTTAGCGGTTTTGGGTTTATCTGCATCGCTAAAGTCGCAGATTTGATCCCAGTTGTTTTCTACATCTTCGGCACTGAAACCTTCTGCAGGACTAAAGTTAACGCCCTTGGTGCGCTCCCACTGAAGCTTAGAAATCCAACCCGCACCTACTTCATAGAGGCCGCCGCTGTCTTGGTTTTGTTCGGCACAAAGCTTCACTACTAATGGGGTAATAAACTCCGGCTTCAGCGCTTTAACCACTTCAGGCGGCAAGATGGTTTCTGTCATGCGAGAACCCGCCACAGGTGCGATGGCATTCACTTTGATGTTTTTCTTGGCGCCCTCGATTGCTAGGGTTTGCGTTAAACCATACAAACCAAGCTTCGCCGTTGAATAGTTGGCCTGACCGAAGTTACCGTAGATGCCCGCAGCCGACGAGGTGTTAATTATGCGCCCGTACTCTTGCTCCATCATGTAAGGCCATGCAGCCTTGGCCACCTTGTAAGCACCCAGAATGTGTACGCGATAAATAAGATCCCAGTCTTGGTCGCTCATTTTGGCAAAGCTAGTATCACGCAGAATACCGGCGTTGTTGATAACGACATCTACACGATCAAAGTTATCGATTGCCGTTTGAATAATGGCATCACCATCTTCTACGGAGTCATAATTGGCCACGGCCTGGCCACCCATGGCGGTAATTTCGGCAACAACTTTATCAGCGGCTTCACTACCTTTACCTTCACCATGTGCGCTACCACCTAGATCATTCACCACAACTTTGGCGCCACGGCGAGCAAACTCTAGGGCATGAGAGCGACCAAGGCCGGCGCCCGCTCCGGTGACAACTACGACGCGATCTTCGAATTTAAGGGTATCAGACATGATTTGTTCTCCGATAATGGCTATAAAAACCAGAGTATGTCGTTATGGGCCCAGGATAGGAATGTTGAAGATGAGCAAAGCACTTAGCAAAATGTATCAATGCTATGGATTGAGGAGCAGATCAAGTAAACAACCTCGATCCGCAAGTAATAGATAGCCCCCTTAGCTGGAACGCGCTCAAGCCATCCAGGGCGCTCGGGTCGTGTCATCCGTGACACTCTACGGTTCCTGCTAAGGGGGCTACCTATTACTCGCTACCCTTCACTAAGCAATCAACAGCTATTTCTATTCAAGCATTAAACTCCCCAGACATTTGAATAAAGGCACTACTGTAGTCAAAAGGTGGGGATAAGCTTAGACCACAATTTAGAGCGAGCGCCGAACGAGTAAAAAAGACTCAGGTCTTTTCGTGAGGCTTTTTTAGGACTGAGGGAAGCCTGGAGGGCCGCCGATCGTGGGCTAAGCTTATCCCCACCTTTTGACGGTCAGACAACAAAGAAACAAAAACGAAGAAAACGCCAAGAACGAGCACAGATACTCATTTTTTGTGAAACTTTTTAGAACAGAGAAAAGCCTAGAAAGCTGCCAATCATGGGCTAAGCTTATCCCAACTTTTTGACGGTCAGACAACAAAGAAGTAATTAAAAAACGGAACTAGCAACAACGAGCCGGACGATCGTCCATGGCTTCTAGGCGCTTAAGATTTGATTTTGTCCAGCTACGATTTTCATCACTGGATAATTGCAGTAATTGCTTTGCCCAATCAGGCAAATTAGGGTTGATAGAATAAAAAACCCACTGCCCAGCACGGCGATCACTTAGCACACCTTGCTTGCGTAATTGTGCGAGGTGCCTCGACACTTTAGGCTGACTCAGGTCTAAAGCTTCCGTCAACTCACAGACACAAAGCTCTTCTTGCTGCACAATTAAATGCAGTGCACGAAGACGAGTATCGTCGGCCATCGCCTTATAAAATAGTACCGGGTCTAGAGTCACAGAATTACCTTAATTAAAACTTGGGCGACCTAGGCCGCCCTATTTTTTAATTAGCTGTTCTTGTAAACAGCTAATTAATTGAAGAAGGATTATTTAACTTCAATAACGCCTTCTTCAATTTTTGCTTGCCAAATTTTCGGACCAGTCTGGTGAGCAGATTCACCGGTACTGTCAACTGCTACGGTTACCGGCATATCTTTGATATCAAACTCATAGATAGCTTCCATACCAAGATCTTCAAAACCCGCAACCTTAGAAGCCTTGATGGCCTTAGATACCAAGTAAGCCGAACCACCCACTGCCATTAGATAAACCGCCTTGTTATCTTTAATAGCTTCGATAGCAAGCTCACCGCGCTCAGCTTTACCGACCATGCCAATTAGACCAGTTTCTTCCAGCATAGTGCGAGTAAACTTATCCATGCGAGTAGCGGTTGTAGGACCAGCAGGGCCAACAACTTCTTCACGTACTGGGTCTACCGGGCCAACGTAGTAAATAAACTTATTGGTGAAATCAACGGGTAGTTTTTCACCCTTAGCGATCATATCCACCATACGTTTATGGGCAGCGTCGCGGCCAGTGTACATTTTGCCGGATAGCAAAACAGTTTCACCAGTTTTCCACTCTTGAATGTCTTCTTTAGTAAGCTCATCCAAATTCACGCGACGAGCATCACCCACTTCCCAAGTAATCTCAGGCCAATCGTCTAAACTAGGAGGCGTTTGTAAAGATGGACCAGAACCATCTAAGGTAAACTTAGCCAAACGAGTCGCCGCACAGTTTGGAATAATCGCCACTGGCTTGTTGGCCGCGTGGGTTGGGCAATCTTTTACTTTGATGTCTAGAACCGTGGTTAAACCACCTAAGCCCTGAGCACCAATGCCTAGCTTATTCACTTTATCGAACAACTCTAAGCGCAATTCTTCAGCACGATTGCTCGCACCGGCTTCTTGTAGATCGTGAATATCGATAGGGTCAAGCAATGACTCTTTCGCCATTGCCAGAGCTTTATCTGCAGTACCACCGATACCAATACCTAGGATACCAGGCGGACACCAACCAGCACCCATAGTCGGCACCATCTTCAATACCCAATCGACAACATTGTCAGAAGGGTTCAGCATGGCAAATTTCGTTTTGGCTTCGCTACCGCCGCCTTTGGCTACAACATGCACATCAACTTTATCACCAGGGACAATTTTGTAGGTGATCATTGCTGGAGTGTTATCACCGGTGTTTTTACGGGCACCGTCTGGGTCGGCCAAAACCGAAGCGCGCAGCTTGTTATCTGGGTGGTTATAAGCCCGACGAACACCTTCGTTTACCATATCCTCTAGGCTCATATCGCCCTCCCACTGCACGTTCATGCCCACTTTCAGGAATACAGAAACAATACCGGTATCCTGACAGATCGGACGATGGCCTTCGGCACACATACGAGAGTTAATCAGGATCTGCGCCATAGCGTCTTTCGCCGCTGGGTTAGCTTCCTTTTCATAGGCACGGTGAACGGCCTGAATAAAGTCTACCGGATGGTAGTAGGAAATAAACTGAAGGGCATCTGCGACACTGTCGATCAGATCCTGGGGACGAATCACGGTAGTCATGGTGTTCTCTCTAATCTAGTTAGGCTAATTTCTACTATGGTTAAACTGTACGTTATCTGCGGCTGCAGCAGGGCGAAGCTTTAAGCTTCCTTTAACTCCCTTACAGCTCTAATTATAGCTCAGCTACGCGGCTGGTTTAGTGCCAGCTTGCACAGCATCTAAGCGTTTCTTGATGTTCAGTAGTTCTCTATTGGTGGTTTTACGGTAAACCGTAATGGACTCAATAGATTCCTCATTTTGCTTCACACGCTCAAGAATGCCATTACGCAATTGGTCTAATTGCAAAGCCTGAGCTTCTACATCACTCAAAGCGCTTTGTAAGTCCTTAGCGCGCTGCTGCAGGCTAGCCTCAGCTTGTGCTAGGCGTTTTTCCTGACCAGTACTAAGGGTTTCCAGCTTGCTTAAGCTATCCGCTTGGCTTGCAGAAGTTTTAGCAGCCTTAGAGGCCTCGCTCGCAGTGCTCTTTAGCTTTTTATCTAGGCTCGCCAGTTGCTTCTTATGTTGATCGATCGTTTTGCGGTTGCGATCATAGGCCACCCCCCACAACTTGCGAATCTCAGAATCTGCCCATTTTATCTTGGCGCGAATAGCCTCTACCGACTGGGTAGATTCTTCATTGGAAAAGTCGAGTTTTTGCTCCAAGGCGGCAATACGATCTTCTGCTGAGGACATAGCGGCGGCCGCTGCCTGCTTATCTTGCTGTCCCTGCCAATAGAGGTAGCCGGCAGCGCCGCTTGCTGCGAAGGCAAATAGTAGGGCGAAAAGTGCCAACCAAGAGAAAGAAGAACCCTGCGACTTAGCCGCCTTGGGCGGCGGCGCATAACTGGCCTGCTCAGATGTAACAGAATAACCAGTATTTACCTCGGCTTCGGGGGCTGCTTGAGAAGCACCCTGCTCTCCAAAAGTCGGCTCACGACGTTCAACACTCATATGACTAGCTATCCTCTTTTTACTGCCCTTATTTGATGGGCTAGCTGGTACCTTAATCAGCCCAGCATTCTACACGATCAAAGGCCGCTTCACGACACCTGTACACAAAACCACCAGTCCGCTCGAGGGTGGATTCCCCAGCAAACAAACGAAAAGTGATCTAGCAAGAAGAACTGGCTGGCACTTAATGAAAGTTAACGCTTGTTGGCTTTTCTTGGGCCCTTCGCCGTAAACGCGGATACGTTTATCCCAAATCTGAGACCTAAAATACAGCCATTGATTCAACGGACGTGGAGTATCACTATGAAATTATCAGTTAGCATGAGTCTTGCAGTATTGGCTTTGAGTTTAAACTCTCCTTTGAGCTATGCCGCTGAGCCCAAATATGATTATGTCGACATCAATGCTGGTGTGGCGGAATCGAAAATTAAAGTAGGTAATAACAGCTTTAAGTTAGACAGCAAAGCGTTTCGCACCGAGTTAAGCAAGCGTATTAATGAATACACATACGTACGTGGTGAGCTCACTCAATCACGTACGGATGACAGCGCCAACTCCGGCAATATACGTTTATCGCTGGATGACAAAGAAACCAATGCGAATGTTTCATTAGGTGTAATCGCAAAGCTAGACCCAAGTAATCATCTAAACTTCGAATTAGGCATGAACCACAATGATCACAAAGATCATGGCAGCTTAAAAATCGATAAAGCCATCGAGCCTTTTAGAGGATCTGGTAAAGAGACCGATGTACTTTGGTCAGTAGCTTGGAAAACCGCCATTAGCGATGGCTGGGAACTCAATGTCCGCTATACTAAAGCAGGAGATGTGAGTAGCTGGAAGCTCAACAGCCCTATCGCTATTAGCAAAGATGTATCTCTAGATTTGGCTCTTATTCACGGCAAAGACGATAGCGATAAGCGTCGCTATGAATCCAATGCCGCCACCATTGGCTTAAGATTCCACTTCTAAGCGATAGACGACCTTTCAACGACTCTCCTCTAGGCTATGGTTTATCCATAGCCTCTTTTTGTTCAGCCACTATGAACTGAATAACTTGCAAAGCTATATAGTTTGAAAGCCTATATAACTTGAAAAACGTGAATTTGCCGAACTCTGCCATAGGGAAGTCTACTATGACAAAAAAAGATGCCACTGTTTTAATTCCAGAATCTCAATTAATTGATGATCTTGCACCGCATTGGAAAAAGCGCTTTGTTAAAGCCACCCAAATCATGCAAGACCGCTTTAGCGAAAATTTAAATTGGAATGATATTGCCGATGAATGCGCCATATCACCCAGTCATTTTCACTATATGTTTAAGCTGGTATTCGGCGAATCGCCAGTTAAGTATCTTCGCCGAATGCGCCTAAAACAAGCGGTTTATAGCCTTTCCCTAGAGAAAAAAGCCGTTACAGATATCGCACTGGAAACGGGATTTTCTTCATCGCAAGCATTGGCGAAAGCCTTAAAAAGAGACCTAGGCTTATCCGCTTCTGAGATCCGACGCAGCAATCAACTAAAGGATGCCGAGTTGTGGGATCAAATTATGTTGAAGCTAGGACAGCCAACAGAAAATGAAACCAGCCTTGAAAAAGCTATGTGTAAAGACATGCAATTTGAACTTGTGAGTCTCCCCGAGCGTCACTACTTCACCAGTAAGCAGCAAGGTCATAACCTCGAAAAAATCTTTGAAATCTGGTTTCAAATCACACCCAAAGACATCTCCCACGGTGTGTCTATTTACCAATGGGACGCTGCGATTTCACCGGTCTCCCAACCATTTTACGTAGGCTATGAATGCCCAGCTCACTCTGCCAACAAAAGCCTTCCAGCTTCTCACTACCTGTGCACCAAAGTACGAATAGACTCCGGCACAGCTTATGCCGCTGCTTGGGATGCGCTATACAGTCACTTGCTAGAGCAAGATTTAGAAGCTGATTATGAAGCCGAGGTTATGGAGTTGATGAGTAATCTAAGAGATTATGAATCAAGAGAGATGGAAGTTACGCTGTATCTTCCAGTTAAAGTAAAAGACTAAAGACAAATAATTGATCTACCAAAAACAAAACCGCCAGCAAAGCTGGCGGTTTTAGTACAAATAAACTGTACTCGTAATTACGCCATGTTAGCGTTAACGAAGTCCCAGTTTACAAGCGCCCAGAAAGCGTTCATGTAGTTAGGACGCGCATTACGGTAATCGATGTAGTAAGCGTGCTCCCACAAATCAACGGTCAATAGCGGAGTTACACCTTCGTCAGTCAATGGAGTGGCTGCATTGCTGGTGTTTACAATAGCTACACTGCCATCAGCATTCTGTACCAACCAAGTCCAAGAAGAACCAAAGTTGTTAACGGCTGAAGTAGTGAAAGCTTCTTTAAAGGCTTCGAAAGAACCAAAAGCTTCGTTGATTTTATCAGCAACAGCACCAGTAGCTTCGCCACCACCATTTGGGCTTAAGCAGTTCCAGTAGAAGCTGTGGTTCCAGATTTGAGCAGCGTTGTTGAACACACCACCATCTGAAGACTTAACGATTTCTTCTAGAGTCTTGCCTTCGAACTCAGTACCTGGGATCAAACCATTTAGCTTGGTCACATAGGTTTGATGATGCTTGCCATAGTGATACTCAAGGGTTTCAGCAGAGATATGAGGTGCCAGGGCATCCTGGGCGTAAGGCAAAGCAGGTAATTCAATGGACATAGTCGTTTCCTTATCTTGCGGCTATCGGTTATCGGTATCAGGGTTTGTCTCGAATTATCAGTATCGAGTAATGGGGCTAATTTTAGCATCTTTTGCTTTTTGATTTACCGAATCCTAATAAATTTTTTCTATGGTGATTTGGAGCAGCCACTCTTAATTAATATTGCAAATCACTTACATTCGCATTAGCATCAATGTGTAATCACTCATGCAATATCACGCTAAACCACAGGGGAGCCCCTTTATGAAAAAATACCTACTTGCCGCTAGCCTTGGAGCCAGCCAAATTGCCTTAGCCCATCCAGGTCACGACCACCAGCACTGGGCCGCAGAGCCTATCCATATTCTTACCGCCATTGCGATCACGGCCGTTATTGGCACGGCGTTCTATATCGCCCGCAAGCAAAAAGCGAAAAACCACGATTAATGAAAAGCCTGCTAACAAAAGGAATAACCATGCATAAGCTATTGTCTTTGTTCGACAAAACCATCCCCAGCGCCAGCGCCCACTGCGATATCCCCTGTGGTATTTATGATCCAGCTATCGCGCAAATTGCCGCTTTAACCGCTATTCGCATGATCGACCAAATTAATGAGCTGGCTGCAAAAGGCGAACTTAGCCTTGCTGATCAAGCCAAGCTTGGCCGCCTAGTTGCTGAAAAAGAAAGCCACTGCAATAAAGCTAAAGAAGAGATTCGCATTATCTGGGGTGATTATTTTAAAGCGCCGCAGTTTGAGAAGTTTCCTGGCACCCACGAGCTTGCCCATAACATCATGCTGCAAGGCTCAAAAGTTCGTCAACATATCGATCGCGATATGGCTGTTGAGTTTCTAAATTTAATTAATCAATTTGCCGAAAACTTTTGGGCGACTAAAGGTGTTGAAACCTACACCGCCACCTGCCCTTATGCTCCAGCCGAGCAAGTGGTATACCCAAAGCTAGCCTAAGTTTTCATGCTGAAGATTTTTAAGATTACTGGTAACAGTATGAGCCCCCGTTTTAATGACGGGGACTACCTTCTACTATTCACACTTTACCAAAAATCAAGGCCGGGCCAGTTTTTGGTTTATGACCACCCCACGATAGGGCCCATATTCAAACAAGTTTGTGAAGTAACGGAAGGCGGAAGTTTTTATCTTAAAAGCCTTAATTCAGCGGGTGTTAGCAGCGAAGATATAGGGCTGTGCCAAACGGAAAATATCATTGGCAGAATGCTTTGGCATTTTTATCCTTAATGGGGATCTGCCCCCGGCTTTAGCGACTTACTTACTCTCTCCACAATCGAGCTTACTACGCTTATGCCCAACCATTACTGCATTACGCTCTTCTTTGTTTACCCACATTGGCGGTAACTCTTCAACAACTAAGCGGTAGTCATTCCCGCTCAATTTTTCATCTGCAGTGACCGCAGTAATATAAGCAATTTTTAAATTTGGTTTTAATTTCAGAAGCTCAGCCCCTGTGCCCAATCCGCCTTCCGTATGGAAACGTCCAGCAACATGAAATATTCGACGATTAGGGTTTTTATCCAAATGCAAAGCAATAGATTCAGCCATTGTGGCATCCCATGTCATTTGGGCGCCAAACATTTTAGCAATGCGTTCTTCGGATAAGCTCATACCCTTCATATTGCCCAAGAACTTTTCACGGTAAGGTGATTCACTGATATCCACCTTGGCGGCCACCATTGCACGCTCATCCGTTGCCAAACCATCTAGATAGGCTGGCCCAATTCGACCAACGCACTTCACATGGTTCCTTGGGGCATTTGCGGCAATAACAGGTAGTTTGTTGTGACGGGCAATTTCCACCATAGGGCGGTAATCACTTTTATAATTGTCCCAGGCCTTGGTGTTTTTGAGTAAAGTACTCTCACCAATTTCACCTGCTAGGTAGCGATTAAGCTCTGCTTGATCGGCACGCGTAAAATGCTCCATTGCTAAGCTGAGCGGGCGCTCTTGTGCTACCAAGGCCGCCATCAATTTGGCTTGAAATAAATGCACAGCTGGATGTGCATGCCACTCACCCACCATAAGCACATCGGCTTTATCGATCTCGGAAAGTAGCTGTGCTAATTCAATGGTCTCACTCGCGCTATTTTGCAGTTGGTAGTCGTATAAATTGGCTACAGATTCCACCTTCCCTCCCTTTATCACAATCGATTTGGATATTGGCGCAGTGCCAGAGCAGGCACTTAGTAATAGAGATAATGGTAACAACACAAAAGAAGTTTTGCGCATAGACGGCTTAAGCCAAGACATGATTAACCCCAACTAAAAGGGCGTTATTTTATCTCCTAAACCTACACACAGCAATGATTATCAATTACATCTGCAAGTAATTCCCAAAAACTTCAATGCTAGCCCCCTAGACATTAGCCCGACAAAGCGCTTCTAGCACAATTGGATATAATATGTCATACCAAGAAAAGCTAGCCTGTAGAGATATATAACAATGAATCAACTGCCCGTAACCGTACTATCCGGCTTCCTCGGCGCCGGTAAAACAACGGTACTCAGCCACATCCTCAATAATCGCCAAGGTAAAAAAGTGGCTGTAATCGTCAATGATATGAGTGAAATCAATATCGATGCCGCCACCGTTCAAAGCGAAGTATCACTTAGCCATCAAGAAGAAAAGTTGGTAGAGATGAGTAATGGTTGCATCTGTTGCACCTTGCGGGAAGATTTACTACTCGAAGTCAGCAAGCTCGCGCGGGAAGGACGGTTCGATTATTTAGTGATTGAATCCACTGGCATTTCAGAGCCTCTACCGGTAGCAGAGACATTTACCTTCGCCGATGAAAACGGAACATCCCTATCTGATGTCGCCTTGCTTGATACCATGGTAACCGTAGTCGATGCCGTTAATTTTTTAAAGGATTACGACGAAGCAAAATATCTGCAAGATGTGGGCGAATCATTAGGCGAAGACGATGAACGCAGCGTCGCTGATTTGCTGGTTGATCAAGTCGAGTTCGCCGACGTAATACTAATTAGCAAGACTGATTTAATCGAAGAAAAAGATTTAAAACGATTAAGCGCTATTTTAAAAACCCTCAACACCCACGCAAAAATCATCCCGATTGCCAACGGGCAAATCGATATTAACGAGGTATTAAATACTGGCTTATTCGATTTTGATCGCGCACAGCAAGCACCTGGCTGGCTAAAAGAACTACGTGGTGAACACGTACCAGAAACTGAAGAGTACGGCATAGCCAGCTTTAGCTATCTCGCCCGCCGCCCCTTCCACCCCGAAAAGTTTTATCGTTTTCTTCACAACAGCGAAACCTTCGGCAAGCTTATTCGCTCCAAGGGATACTTCTGGTTGGCAACACGCCCAGAGTTTGCTGGCCAATGGAGCCAAGCAGGTGGCATCGCCCACTACGGTTTTGCCGGCATGTTTTGGAAAGCTATTCCCAAAGCGAACTGGCCTACAGACCCAGAGTATTTGGAGTCTATAGAAAAAAGCTGGGAGGAACCTTTCGGGGACATGCGTCAGGAGTTGGTTTTTATCGGTCAGGGTCTAAACCAAGAAGCCATGATCGATGCATTGGATAGCTGCTTGCTTAGCGAGGAAGAAGTACTGCAAGGTAAATCATACTGGTTGCAACTGTCAGATCCATTTCCTGTCTGGCAACAAGAAGCATAATTTTAAAAAGCCGAACCCCTAATGGAGCATCAATGCTAAGCGAAGATCAAATCAAAGCCGCGCCCGATTCTGATTACATGAACGAGGCGCAATTAGAGTTTTTTAAACAGCTCCTGCTCGATCTTTACGATTCAACCAGCGCTCGCATAGAGCAAGCCAAACAACAAATGGCAACCCCCATCGATCTTAACGATGAAAATGACCGGGCATCTATGGAGGAGCAAAACAGTATTTCACTGCGAATATTTGAACGGGAACAACGCTTGCTGCCCAAAATACAGCAGTCCCTAAAACGTATTCGCGAAGGCGATTACGGATACTGTTTAGAATCTGGTGACCCAATTGGTATTCCGAGACTCTTGCTTAGGCCAACCGCTGAGTATTGTGCCGAAGTAAAAGCGATCCAAGAAACGAAGGAGCAACTTTATAGCAAACTTTAATAGCAAGATTTATCTCTTGTAATCTTTTCACTAAAGTAAAGCATGACCTATAATTGAAAACGCTATATAGCCGTACCCAATGGTTACTGGCATTACGCCGATACAAATAAAAACACCCGTTTTTCGGGTGATACCTCCCCTTAACTCATCTGGTTTTTTCATCGCCATGATAATAAACGGAGATGGGTTATATATCGCACCTATACAAGCTAGAGCAATAATTATTGTCGGTAAAGTGATATTCAATGACTGAACAGCCACATAAAACAGCCCAAGCAATCCTGCCATAATGCAATAGTCAACATGGGACCTTATCAACTGATGTGGCGAAGGGAATATTTTTTTAAAACCCTGCACTTTTAAGTAGTAAATGAGTGATACGATCCAAGCTTCTACCAGGGAAATAACAAGCACCACCGCAGCTGTTATCAAAAACCATCGACTATTCGAGTCACCAACAGACAACACTTCGTTAAACATTACATCTTTACCTCACGTTTATAATCACTCACTTAGGCTATTGAAGTGAGACTAGAAGAGAGGCTAGCTTACCAGCTTTAAAAAATGCGGACTTGTAAGATTATGCTACGACAAAAAGTAATCATCATCTTTGAGAAAGTTAAAGAAATCGAAGCTCATGAACCTATCAACCTTAGAAGTAAATATTTAGGTCTATATGCTTATTGAGAATTTGGGACGGAGCCACTCCAAATATATTTTTAAACGAATTTGAAAAGTGAGATGAATCAGAGTAACCACTGAGCAAAGCTGCATCTGTCAAATTTCCTGTTTTTGCGTATTGTTGATAGAAACAAGATAACTTTGACCATTGACGGTACTTTCTATAGCTAACCCCCATGCTTTCTGTGAACAAATGACTGTACCTAGAGCTGGACATACCTACTTTCTCAGCCAGCTCTTTCATACTTTGCTGATTTTTATCTTGATAAAAGCAGCGCAGGCTTTTTTGAATTCGCTCATCCACGGCACTATATATACTCGGCAATGAATCACGCAAAAGCTCATTAAACTCAAAGTCGTGTACTAAGTTAAGAAAACGTCGCTCACCCAAACTAGTACATGCAACATCAATTGCATATTCAGAGCCAGCTAAATAGTGAATTCGCATTCTATGGGCATCCAAGCTTTTCGTATTTAGATAGAAAAGCGCCATAAGCTCATTACATGGCTCGACCTTATGTGAAATACCTGCATCCACAATTGCACTTGAGGTGACAACTTTTTTCCCATCTCGGAACTCAAGTTCAAACCTTCCAGATACCCCCAGAAGGAGAACTGGTGAACCATGTGAATGCCAAGAAGTGGCAGGGAATGCACCCAAAAATGAAGATCTATCCTGCCATATATTCAAACAGTTCATATTGTTCATAAATTACCAGCCTTTAACTAACCAACTAGTGCCGAAAACTAAAAATAACATAACATCTCAAATTGAAACTCAGGCAACTTAGTTAGACTTTGAACGCAACAAGATACCACCAACAGGGCTTGCTTGGGAGCCCTCCAAAGCTGTCACTCAAATCTCAGATAGTCGTTTTTTCAGGCGCCAACAGCGTTGGAGTGCACAAGCCCTTTGCTAACCTTCATTTTCCACGAAACCGACCTATGACTGAAAATACAAAAACCTTCAAAACCATCACCCAATAAAAAACCCGCAAGCTTTCACTTGCGGGTTTTTAAGAGCTTTGGGTAAAGCGGGTGGCTTACATCATGCCGCCCATTCCACCCATTCCGCCCATGCCGCCCATATCTGGCATGCCGCCACCGGCGCCAGCTTCGGCAGGCTGATCCGCTACCATTGCTTCGGTAGTGATCATTAGGCCAGCGATAGAGCCAGCAGCTTGTAGTGCGCTACGGGTTACTTTAGCTGGATCTAGGATACCCATTTCCAACATGTCGCCGTACTCACCAGTACCAGCATTGTAGCCCTGGTTACCTTCAGCTTGCTTCACCTTATCGGCAACAACAGAAGACTCATCGCCAGCGTTGCTTACGATTTGACGCAGTGGAGCTTCCATCGCGCGACGGGCAATGCCAACACCAGCAGTCTGGTCTTCGTTAGCACCTTCCAAGTCAGCGATAGCGGCAACAGCGCGTAGCAAGGCAGTACCACCACCAGGCACTACACCTTCTTCTACGGCAGCGCGAGTTGCATGCAATGCATCTTCAACACGAGCTTTCTTCTCTTTCATTTCTACTTCAGTAGCAGCGCCAACCTTAATTACTGCAACACCGCCAGCTAATTTAGCTACGCGCTCTTGTAGTTTTTCACGGTCGTAATCAGAAGAAGTATCTTCGATTTGAGCACGAATCTGAGCAACACGTGCTTCGATCTCAGATGCTTCACCAGCACCGTCAACGATGGTGGTATTTTCTTTGCTCATGGTTACACGCTTAGCGGTACCTAGGTGCTCAAGAGTAGTGCTTTCTAGATCTAAGCCTACTTCTTCAGAGATCACAGTCGCGCCAGTTAGGGTAGCGATGTCTTGCAACATGGCTTTACGACGATCACCGAAACCAGGTGCTTTACAAGCTGCAACTTTAACGATGCCACGCATGTTGTTTACAACCAAAGTAGCTAGCGCTTCGCCTTCAACATCTTCAGCGATAATGATTAGTGGCTTACCGGCTTTTGCAACGGCTTCCAAAGTTGGTAGCAATTCGCGGATGTTGGAGATTTTCTTATCAACCAACAATAGGAATGGCGCTTCGTGCTCTACAGCCATGCTCTCTTGGTTGGTAATGAAGTAAGGCGATAGGTAGCCGCGATCGAACTGCATACCTTCTACTACGTCTAGTTCGTTCTCTAGTGCGTTACCTTCTTCAACGGTGATTACGCCTTCTTTACCCACTTTATCCATGGCTTCAGCGATGATTTCGCCAACAGAAGAATCGTCGTTTGCAGAAACAGTACCTACCTGTGCGATAGATTTGCTATCAGCACAAGGCTGAGCGATTGATTTGATGTGCTCTACAGCAGCGACAACGGCTTTATCGATACCGCGCTTAAGATCCATTGGGTTCATACCGGCTGCAACAGACTTCAAGCCTTCGTTTACGATAGCCTGAGCCAATACAGTTGCAGTAGTAGTACCGTCACCAGCGTCATCGTTGGCTTTGGAAGCAACTTCCTTAACCATTTGCGCGCCCATGTTTTCGAACTTGTCAGCCAGTTCGATATCTTTTGCTACGGATACACCGTCTTTGGTTACGGTTGGCGCACCAAATGACTTATCTAGTACTACGTTACGGCCTTTAGGGCCTAGGGTAGTTTTTACTGCGTCAGCTAGGATGTTTACACCTACCAACATTCTCTGGCGAGCTTCATCACCAAACAATACGTCTTTAGCCATGATTCAAATTTCCTTCAAATTTGTGTCTTAGGGGGTTATTGGAAGCAAGGCTCGCCTTAGCCTTCCAATACGCCGTAAATTTCGCTTTCGTTTAGGATAAGTAGCTCTTCGCCGTCTACCTGTACGGTATTGCTACCAGAGTACTTACCAAACACTACGATATCGCCTTCTTTTACTGCCAATGGGCGAACTTCGCCATTGTCAGCGATACGGCCTGTGCCTGCTGCAACAACTACACCTTGGGCTGGCTTTTCTTGCGCAGAACCCGGTAGAACGATACCGCCAGCGGAAGTAGCTTCTTCTTCCTGACGACGAACCACAACACGATCGTGTAAGGGACGAATTTTCATCAACTTTCTCCAAACGTTTACCTTCTACTGAAGGTCTATTGAACTTGATCTGGTCCAGCTCTGCGCCGGCCTAGATGTGTATATTGTGCCGCTCATAGGGGTTTCAAGCCTATGGAGGCGAAATTCTTGCGGGTTTATCCCGACTCTAGGAATGATGGGGGTCGAAATTGGGTTTTCAAGCGTTTGGAGGGATTTTTTTACGCTTCAAGAACGAAGATTTTTAGAAACGGTGGCTCCGATGAGAGTCTTAGCGCCTTTTCTGACCTGAGGGGCGCATAAATACATCCATGTAGCTCTTCTCCGGCATCCCTGCCTCCAAAGCCCTCAGGCCAGAAAAGGCGCTAAGACTCTCAGTTTAATACAGGCTTTCAAGTTAGCAGTATTCAAAGGAAATACTAATTCAAGGCTAAAAACTACAATGCCTAGCACTACGTAGAGGTTTATGTTGGGGGAGGGTGTCTAGGGGCTTTGGAGGCAGGGATGCCGGAGAAGAGCCCCAGGGACGGGTTTATGCGCCCCCTAGACACCCTTCCCCAACATAAGCCTCGGAACCGAAGCCCCTATTAAGCAAAACTAACGATCAGACGAGCTCCCTTGGTCAATATGCCCTTTAGGCTGATCAGCGGAGGGTTCCCACTCACCTTCGATAATATCGCCAGATTGCCCAGCGGGGCCTCGGCGGTAGCTTTGGCCACCAAAGCCCTGGCTATTGAAGGACTGAGTATGAACGGTTTGAACGTGTAGGTTTTTAACCACCAAAGCGATTAAAGCGGTACGAAGACCTGGAATTAAACAAGCAAAGCCGATCGCATCAGTAATAAAGCCAGGGGTAAGAAGCAAAGCACCTCCCACTGCCAAACAGATACCTTCAGCCATCTCTTTAGCTGGCATTTGGCCGCTTTCCATCTTAGTGCGGGCCTGTAGAAGGGTTTTTAGGCCTTGCCTACGAAGCAACCAGGTGCCAATGATCGCCGTTAAGAAAACCAGCGCAATGGTGTTTAAGCCGCCAATTTGCCCGCCAACCTGAATGAGTAGCCATAGCTCCAACACTGGCATAACGACAAACAACAAAAATAAACCACGCACCTTGATAACCTCGCTAATTAGAACAAGCTTGCAATAACACCAAGCTTTATATCTTAGATATGGCCCTTAAGTATCCAATAACAAGCGTACTTAGCCAATCTTAACCTACCATTGGTAGGCAACTCCTACAGTTAGACGAGTATCTTTACGTTTTGCTCCCTCAGCGGGCATATTATCGAAATCGTATTGGAATTTAAGATCCGAAGATAAACCGTAGCCCAACGGCACCTTTAAGCCGGTTTCACTATCAATTTCCCAATCTTCAGCCATCTGCATGGAATAGCTGAGTTTGTGCTTGTGAAACAAAGTTGCCGAAAACGGCAGGCGATAATCCAGCTGCAGCGCCCACTGCCAGTTAAGGCGCTCTTCAGCCTCGGTAGCCCCTGTTTGCTCTTCGTTTTGCAGATTCAAACCGCTTTCCAAGGCCAAACTGAGATCTTGCCTTTTAAACCACTGATAACCCACCCCCAAACCAAGGCCGTAGCGCTGATCTATATTCTTGGATTCCAGCATCTCAGTACTGACATCGCTGTATAAGAACCAACGCTCTTTAAAAAACCAATCTAACTGGTAAGCCAACTTATAGTCTTCGGTCTGTTCTGATTGCAGAAGCTTATCGGTGTTATCGTATTTGAAATCGGCCTCATGGCGATAGTCGCCATGTTCAGCACCAAGCTTGGCCGCCACATCCCAATCATCTTCTTCCTTATTACCGCGCGAGAGCACACCGGCCACCGCCAAGCTGCCATTTATATCGATATCTTTGGTATAGAATTTCTCAAAGGGCTCTACTTGATCAACCGCTAGTAAATCTACCTTGTTGCCCTGCTCCTCAGAGCAGCTGTAATGCATCACGCCATCAGTTACCGAAGTAATGCTGCAAGCATCTTTGCGACCTTGGATTTTGACCAGGGTATCGCTGTTAAAGCTTTCCACTTTATTTAAGGGTACTTTTAGCTCGCCCAGCATCGGTGACTGCCAGCGTAGAGTATTGCCCTCGATTCCGAGCAAATCCCCCTGTAAGCTATCACCATTCAGTAAAGTTAAACGTGCAGCCTGGCTAAGATTGCAGGCTAGCAGGTAAATAAGAAAAATAGTGCTTAATCGAATCATCTTTTAAGTAAATGAGTTTTATAAATAATGTCGATGGAAGAATTCTCCCAAGCGGTGTACCAAATCGTGGCAGCCATCCCCAAAGGCAAAGTGGCAAGCTACGGCCAAGTCGCCAAACTAGCGGGCTACCCCAATCATAGCCGGCACGTTGGCAAGTTGATGGGGCGCTTACCTAAGGGCAGCAAGATACCTTGGTTTCGGGTACTCAATAGCCAGGGAAAAATTTCACTCGCCCCCGGCCCAGCCTATCAGCGCCAACACGAATTATTGCTGGGCGAAGGGGTCGAGTTTATTGGGGAGCGAGTTGCCAAAGGCTGCCGCTGGCAACCTTAACTCTTAGGTATCCGCCAAAAGAATAGATTCTAAGTAAGTTGGCGACCTATTGCTTAGTTATTTTGAAATCACTCAAGAAATTCTAATGTTAAAAACGGAGTTTACTGTGGCGAATCTTTATCGATAGGTAAAGAGCGTTGCAACATTAGCACCAACACAACAGCAGGTATCCCCAACGCCGCGGTGAGATAGAAAAAGTACTCGTAACCTATTGCTAAAGACACCATCCCGGAGTAGCCCGCCAATAGCTTAGGAAATAAGGTCATTAGTGAACTAAAAATGGCGTATTGCATGGCAGTGAAAGAAACGCTTGTTAAGCTGGACAAATAAGCAACAAAAGCCGCCATCGCTAGACCGCCGCTCAAGTTATCTGCCGTAATCGCCATCATTAGCAGTGTGCTATCGGCCGCTGCAGTGGCTAAGAATGAAAAAAGAATATTTGTCAGCGCGGAAAGAACCGCACCAAGTAGCAGGACCCTATACACACCGTAGCGAATGGACAATAAGCCACCCAGGAACCCCCCGGCAAGGGTAGCAAACAAACCGTAGAATTTCGAAAAGGACGCTATTTGCTGTTTGGTATAGCCAGCGTCTACATAAAAAATATTGGCGATTACCCCCATTACAATATCCGACATTCGATATAAAGCGATCAAAGCTAGCAACATTACGGTTTTTTTGCCGTAGCGCTCAAAAAAATCAGCGATAGGGTCAATATAACTACGCTTTACTACTGCAGCAGGCACAAGCTCAACGGTGATAGCCAGCTTTACTAAAACAAAGGCAAAAACGATAGAAGCCAGTAAGCGAGCGCTCTCGACAATAAAGCTAGCCAACGCTTTATTATTGAACAGTTCCACCAACCAAGGTTTTAATTCAATAATATGCTGGCCAATAAACACAAACGCCAATACAAAGGATGCTGCGCAGATAATAAAACCCAATAAAAGCCGAACATTATCTCCCCTCGAAGCTACCACCTCACGCCTTTGCGAAACTGGCTCCTCAACCACCAACGTCGTAAACACACCTGCCAGCATAGCCACCGCCATACAAGCATAAGCAATAGTCCAAGCCGTCGGGCTATAGCCCTCCCCTCCAAACCAATCCGATAAATATAAAGCCCCAGCCCCGCCGAGTAACATTCCGATTCTAAAACCAGCAATATAGGCACTAGAGAGCATCGACTGCAGCGAACTGTCAGCAGACTCAATTCGATAGGCATCAATCACAATATCCTGTGTCGCTGCGGCAAAGCCCAAGGAAACCGCAGCCATTGTGGTCAGCCAGAGGCTATGTTGCGGATCACTAAAGGCCATCGTGAGTAGCGAGGCTATCACCCAACACTGGCTAATCAGCAGCCAGGAGCGGCGGCGTCCCAGCGATTGAGCCAAAAGTGGAATCTTTAATTGATCAATAAGCGGAGCCCAAACAAACTTAAACGAGTAGCCGAGGGCCGCCCAACTCAGGAAAGAAATAGTAGAGCGATCTATACCAGCTTCTTTGAGCCACAAAGAAAGCGTCCCAAAGATTAAGAAATAGGGAATACCGGCAGACAAACCCAACAAAAGCAGGGCGAGGACTTTTTTAGATAAAATGAGCCGAAACGTTTCGTTCCAACTCTGAGCATGGCTATCAGGCATTAAGTTGTTCTATTGATTAATCGCGAAAGTTATTAAACTGCAAAGGCATATCCAATTCAGAGGCGCGCAACATCGCCATAACAGCTTGCAGGTCATCACGCTTCTTGCCCGTTACCCGAACTTGATCGCCCTGCACCTGGGCTTGTACCTTGAGTTTTTTCTCTTTAATCATTTTGACGATTTTTCTCGCCAAATCGCTATCAATACCAGTGCGAACAATAACATCCTGCTTTTTTTGCTTGCCTGAGGAGATAATGTCTTTACATTCCAAACACTGAATGTCGATCTTATTTTTGTGCAAATCACTTTGTAGAATATCCAGCATTTGCTGAACCTGGAATTCTTCATCAGCACGAATAGTGATGGTGAAATCGTTGCGAGTGAAATCAGCATCCACGCCTTTAAAATCAAAACGGGTTGTTACCACACGATTAGATTGGTCAACGGCATTGGTTAAAGTGTGCTTATCCACTTCCGATACGATGTCAAAAGACGGCATGAAATTCCCCGGCTAACAAGTTCATAAATATGCGCCGCATAATAACAGCACCACCAAAAACTATCTCGATTGATTTTATGAGAAGTGCTTGAAGGAGAACTAAGCTGTTGGAATTTTGAGCGCGCTTAAACAGGGAATAAAGCGAAAGAGAAGATGGAAAAGGCCCTTACCGGCTCGACCCAAATGCAGCTAGTGTTTCAGTGCTAGGCGTCCATGCGAATCGAGGAGCTGTATATTTGTACAGGCAAACCGGCAAGGGTATTCATAATAGGTCTTGGCCACCTGCCCCGTCAAGGCCTGCTGTAAGTTATTTTTCAAAGACTGAAGCTTAAGCGCTAACCCTATATATTTAGGATCATACGTAGTTAGCAACTACCCACTAACTAACTGAGAACTAAGAAGTCTATGGAGACGAAGATGAACATCCTCTCGGCTAAGCATTTGAGGAACAGCCAATCGACGAAAGCGCAAAAAATGAGCAACATCCAGTAGCAGGTGAGCATCAGTGGCGGGATCATCACTGCCCATCTCTAGATAAAAATCATGCATCCGGGGATAGAGGCGATTGCACAATTCATAGGCAAAATTGCGCTGTTCTTCTTCCAGGTGAAGGTCAAAATGAAAGGTCATTTCCACAGCCACACCTTCACTGCGCTCTAGCAAATCAGACTCGATAAAGTCGGTCATATAGTTGACCAATAGGGTGACGAGCGCCGTTCTATCGCCGCTGAGCTTGGCCTCCACAATGGCCGGCTGTAAAAACTCCCCATGGAGGCTCTGCCAACGGCCCTCAAATTCATTGAGAACATTCTGCTTATAGTAGGCAAAAGCATCGTGCAGCAGCGCTTCTAGGTCTTTAAAATGGTAGGTGGTTAGTGAAAGGCTTACCCCAGCCTCTTTGGCTATAGCTCGATGAGTAAGGGCTCGATAACCCTGGCTTGCCAAGACTCTTAACGCCGCCTCCAGTATCTGTTGGCGAGTCTGCTCTCCCCTACTGGGCTTTGAGGACGGCTGGGCCATGGAAATTCCTACTTAAAAGGCGCCATCATAACAGCCAGGGGGCAATCTGTTGAGCTGTAAAAACGCAAAAGGGCAGCGATTAACTGCCCTTAATCTTTGCAAAGTCGCTAGGAATAGCGCTTACAAGGCCAACATGAGATAAACCGCCAATGCACATAACCAGAATAAGCCGGTTCGGTAGAACAAGGACTGTAAGGTCTCCATTTCACAGCAGATAGCCTCACAATCAAGCTTTTCAACATCAATATCTAAGGCGCCACCAACTGCATTACCCAACACCTTTTTCGACGGTGTTTTAAAACACAGCAAGCTGTCACGCCAGCGCTGCATACAGCTCATAAAGTTACCGGTGATGGCAAAGCTTAGCCCCAACACTCTAACTACCGGCCACTCCAACAGCCAAAGCAGCTTATTGAGAGGCTTGGCATCAATGACAAAGTCACCACCTTTAGCCTCCACGTTAGCCTCTTTCTTAGCCTCAGCGCTAGATTGGTCTTGGCCAGAAGCCTCAAGTGCTTGAGGCGCTTGCTCTGAGCTTTCCATGTTTTGGGCGTCTGTTTCTTGCTTGTCGCTATCTTCGCCGGTAGAAGAGGCTTGCTCCGCGGCTACGTTAACCTGCTGGGCATTTAGCTCTACACGACGTGCCTGATACTCGCTATAGAAAACACGTAAGATTCGGTAAGCCAGAGCTGCCAATGGGCCTAACATGGCAAACCAAAAGAACACCACAAATACGCGTTCCATAGCACGGTAGGCCGCATTTAACAGTGTTTGATGGTATAGCTCTGCCTTGTCGTTCGCGAGCTCTTCCTCTGCAGGACTTGCCTGTAACTCGCGCGCAGCGGCTTTAATGGCGTCGTTATCTGCGCCTCTAACAGCAGCAATAAAGCCTTGTACCTGGGCTTTGAAATCATCTCGACCAATGCTGTATAACAAGATAAAGGCGGTCACAATAAACTCTAAGAAGCCACTTTGATGGGCGCTCCATTGCAGCGCATAGGCCGCTATGGCCAAAGGCACCAAAGCCGCAATGAGCCAATATAGCCAAGGCTTATTTCGTAAACTCTTTCCCGCGATGGCCTCTAGCCACGGCTTTACCCATTGATCAAAATGAAGCCAGGATGGAGTTCCAAACCAGCGTACACAGATCAGGGCAATCAATAGAACAGTCAATTGCATAGTTTCACCCAATGTCTTTTCATTCGATAGCTATTCATTCGGTACAGTTTTACCGATTAAGTTTTACTCTCCCTTTTTAGACGAGGCTAAAGCGACTAACTATCACCATAAAGTGTAAAGATTTGCTGCAGCTGCTTTTCATAGCGGCGCCAGTCAAAGTGTGGGCCTGGATCTGTTTTGCGCCCTGGGGCGATATCGCTGTGGCCACTAATATGAAAACCAGCAACTTTTGACGACAAATTAGGCTGAGTGGCACGGATGGACGGGCATAGCTCTATCAGTTTGAAGCTAAGCTCTGCCAGGGCTTGATACTGCTCGGGGCTATAGCATTGGTCGTCACAGCCTTCGAGCTCTACTCCAATACTGTAATCATTGCAGTTTTCGCGCCCCTCGTAGCTTGACTGCCCTGCATGCCAAGCTCGCTCAAAGACATCCACAAACTGAATGATTTGCCCGCTACGCTCAATCAGAAAATGGGCCGACACTTGTAGCTCAGCGATGGTGGCGAAATACGCATGGGCGTTGCAATCGAGCTGATTGCAAAAAAACTTCTCGATATGATTACCGCCAAACTGCCCTGGCGGCAAACTGATATTGTGAATAACCAGCAGGGATATATCAGCAGACGCTGGGCGCCGGTTAAAATTAGGCGATGGGCATGCTCGAATATGGTGCAGCCAACCTTGATTCTGTTTACTCAAATTTATTCCTCATAGGCGCAGTACTTTGACAACCAAGATTAAATAATCAACATATATTTCGCCAGAGCAGCAATTGGCTTAAAATAAACCGTTTGGATAGTGGCTGCCTTCAGCCCATCTGCATTATTCTAACGCTCAACTAAGCGAGATAAAACTATGCGCGCTGCCGACATAATTGCTGAAATGAAAGTTTTACCGGAGATCAACCCCGAGCAAGAGGTCAATCGCCGCGTGTCTTTTATCAAAACCATACTAAAAGCAGCGAACAGTAAAACCCTCGTTCTTGGTATTTCAGGGGGTGTTGACTCAACTACATGCGGCCGATTAGCGCAGCTAGCAGTCAGCCAGCTAAACCAGGAAGAAGCTCAACAAGGCTACCAATTTATAGCTGTTCGCCTGCCATATGGCGAGCAACAAGACGAAGACGAAGCTCAACTGTCTTTGCGTTTTATCGAGCCAAGCCACTCTGTCAGTGTCAATATTCAGGCAGCTGCCGATGGCGCCCACAGCGCGACTTTGGCCGCAATTGGTAATGCAGGCCTAGATCAAGGCAGTACCGTTAAACAGGACTTTGTAAAAGGCAATGTAAAAGCTCGCTGCCGGATGCTTGTGCAGTACGAAATTGCCGGCTTATATAATGGTTTAGTGCTGGGTACGGATCACTCAGCCGAGAACATCACCGGCTTTTACACCAAATGGGGTGACGGCGCCTGCGATTTAGCGCCGCTATTTGGCCTAAGTAAAAGACAAGTTCGCCAATTAGCCGCACACCTTGGCGCCCCAGAGCAGCTGGTGCACAAAACTCCAACGGCAGATTTAGAATGCCTAGAGCCGCAAAAAGCTGACGAGCAGGCGCTGGGACTAAGCTATGACCAGATTGATGACTTTCTTGAAGCGAAAAATCAAGACCAGGATGTGGAAGATAAACTCATCCAAATCTATCTGCGCACACAGCATAAACGAGAAGCCATTCCTACGGTTTACGATGTAGAAGGCTAATTACGATGGCCACAGCCGCCAGCTCGACTCAACTGCCAGAATCCAGCCTTCGTATACTACGAGTCTACAGCTATTATCGTTTTGCCCTGAGTGCACTGCTGCTGACCATGTTCAGCAGTGGCTTTAGCCGAGATATTTTTGGCTCTTATGATCCCAAGCTGTTTTTCTATACAGCGGCGGCCTACTGCTTTCTTAGTTCCGTTAGCTTACTCCGCTTATGGCTGCAAGCTCCTGCCGCCAGAACCGAACAAGTCTTTGCTAGCACAGTCGTTGACTTAATTTTTATTAGCTTACTCTGTTATAGCAGTGGTGGTACCAGTAGCGGCCTTGGCTATTTATTTTTCATCAGCGTTATTACCGCCAGTTTATTTATCCAAGGACAGATACACTACGCCTTAGCCGCAATCGCCAGCATCTTTCTATTAACTGGTGAGTTGTTAATCACACCAGTCGATCCTCGCAATGTTTTTTCGGCCGGCGCCATTGGTGCTTTATTATTTCTGGTTTCTGGAATTTTTCAAAATGTAAGCCGTCGCCTGCACCTCAGTGAAGCTGCCGCACTAAAACAAGCGGAGCATGCTCAATACTTGGAGCAGTTAACTCATAGGATTGTGGCTCGCTTATACACTGGCATAGTCGTTGTAAACCAACATAAGCAAGTCGAAATTATCAACGAATCCGCTAGGCACCTACTAAACATTGAAGAGCAACTACCCGAGCTACCGTTTTCAATGCAAGTGCTACCCGAACTGCAAGAGCTACTCCTAAAGTGGCTAGAGAAACCCCAGCCCAGTGCCCAAATTATTCAGCTAGCAAACAACCCGCAGGAGCTGCGTATCGGTTTTGTTCAACAAGGGGACGACACTTTAATTTTTATCGATGATAATCGGCAAATCCATAACCAGGCGCAACAGTTAAAACTGGCTTCTCTCGGTCGCCTCACAGCATCTATCGCACATGAGATTCGCAATCCACTCGGGGCCCTTAGTCATGCCAATCAATTGCTACAAGAATCTAGCGAAATTCACGATGCCGATAAACGCCTAACGGAAATTATCGACAACCACTGTTTGCGAGTTAACGGTATTATTGAAAGTGTTTTACAACTTTCAAGAAGGCAGGCCGCCAATATTAGCTCTATAGAGCTCAACCACTGGTGCAGCGAATTCTGCAAGCGCTATAGCAGTGAAAAAGGCGCCTTTATCGGCAGCCACTCCTTAGCTGAAAATTTAAACAGTGCCTTCGACCAACACCAAATGTCACAGGTACTTAGCAACTTAGTAGATAACGGTGTGCGCTATAGCGAAGAACACAGTGGCAATGCCAAAATTGAACTAGTGCTGGATCTCGACAAGGAGACCGGACGCCCCATTATCGATATAATCGATAGCGGCCCAGGCATCCCGGAGCATGAGCGCAGTAAAATCTTTGAACCTTTTTATACAACGCACCACGCGGGCTCGGGATTAGGCTTGTATCTTGTAAAAGAATTATGCGAGGCCAACCAAGTTTCCATTATTATCAAAGAAAGCCGACCAGGGCATAACTGTTTCAGACTACGCTTTCCAGATCCAGAGGCATTACTGCAATGAGCAAGGCGCGCAAAGTTCTTGTTATCGATGACGAACCTGATATTCGCGAACTACTAGAAATCACCTTAGGCCGAATGGGTTTGGATACTGTTGCCGCTGGAGACTGCAAACAGGCAAGAAGCCTGCTAAAAGAGCAGGAGTTCGATCTCTGTCTTACTGATTTAAAGCTGCCCGATGGCGATGGTATTGAACTGGTTGAAGAGATTCAAAAGCTGGACTACGCCTTACCCGTCGCAGTCTTCACTGCGCATGGTAATACAGACACCGCCATCAACGCCATGAAAGCGGGCGCCTACGACTTTGTGTCGAAACCCGTAAACCTTGAGCAACTTCGGACCCTTGTAAATAATGCTCTAGAGGTAAAGAAAAAAGCCAAAAACGGCCGTAAGCAACAAGGACCAAGTTTTGTTGGTGATTCCCAAGCCACCAAGCGTTTGAAAAAACAGATCAAAAAATTAGCGCAGTCCCAGGCACCTATTTATATTTCAGGTGAGTCAGGAAGCGGTAAGGAAGTCGTTGCTCGCTCGATACACTATCAAGGACCAAGGGCAGAAGGCCCCTTTATTCCAGTTAACTGTGGTGCCATCCCTGCTGAGCTAATGGAAAGTGAATTTTTCGGTCATCAAAAAGGCGCCTTTACCGGCGCACACCAAGACAAAATCGGTCTGTTTCAAGCTGCCGATGGCGGCACTCTGTTTCTTGATGAAGTTGCCGACCTACCCCTAGATATGCAGGTAAAATTACTGCGCGCTATTCAAGAAAAAGCAATACGCCCTATTGGCGCTCAAGCAGAAATCCCCATTAACGTTAGAATTCTAAGCGCTACCCATAAAGATTTACATGCCGAGGTCAGCGCACAACGTTTTCGTAGTGACTTATTTTATCGAATCAATGTGATTGAAATAGCCGTTCCTGCATTGCGCGAGCGTCGAGAGGACATTACTGAATTATGCGATTTCTTTCTTGAAAGAATTGCCAAAGATATGGACCTGCAGGCAGCCAGTTTAGATCAAGGAGCCAAACGCAGACTACATAACTATCAATTTCCAGGGAATATTCGCGAGCTTGAAAATATACTAGAAAGAGCTTTCACGCTTTGTGACAATGACCTTATTACCGAAGCAGACTTATTCATCAACGAGCCACCTAGAAACAGTGTAGAAAAGCAATCAAGTGGCTCCAAACATAGCCTCGATGGTCGCAGCCTGGATGATTATTTGATCGAAATTGAAAAAGAGTTCTTGCTAGGAGCACTGGAAGAATGCCGCTGGAACAAAACCGCAGCAGCAGAGAGTCTAGGCATTACATTTCGCTCTTTCCGCTATCGCCTTAAGAAACTGGGTTTAGAAGACGTTTAATCTCTACACCAGATGGCTTATACAAAATAAGCCATCACCCTTCCCTTGCCCTAGTGCTAATGTAAAGACAGTCGTTATGCTTTGTTGAATCTTATCGTCGTTCTCAGCGAGAGGTTCAGCATGGAAAGACTATCGATCAGTAGTAAACATTTAAAAGGATTCAGCCTAATTGATGCCATGCTTGGAATTGCAAGCCTGGCCATTATAAGCGCATTGGCTTTACCGAATATGCGAAGCTTTTATCACAAGAGCAGCGCAGAGCATAGTGTGCGCCAACTTATTAGCGCATTACAAGCAACTCGAGCAGCTGCCGTACACAAGAGAAAGATAGTCAGCCTATGTCCCACTAGGAATGCACAAACTTGCAGCCGGCGGTGGGATGATCAACTTATGATTTTTGTCGACCTAGACAAAAGTGGCAAACGATCTGAAAACGAGGAAATAATTTATGTGAAAGGCGGCCTACAAAGAGGTGCATATATAGAGTGGAGAGCATTTCGCAACCCTAAATACTATATTCAATATCGACCTGATGGCAGCACCAATTATCACAACGGTACCTTTGCCTACTGTCCACCAATAGACCCAGAAATCAATCACCGGCAGATTCGAATAAACCGAGCTGGCCGACCAAGAATGGCATTCAAGCATGAGCACAATAAAAAGTTCTGCAAAAAATAAAGGCTATGGAGAAACTCACATAGCCCTTATTTAGAATCAGTTCAGGTTTAACGCCAGCACTTATTGATCTTATCTTGGTTGCTAGAGTTCTTTAAGCCGCGAACCCCGCCACTGGTATAAGTTAACGGGCCGCAATCGGGATCACTAAAACCGCCAGTTGGTGAAGCAGTCAAAGTATAAGTTCTGCACAATGGCGCAGTGTCAGAACCTGCCTCGCAGCCACCAGGGCCCACAGTCATGGTTAGCTTATAATGTTCATTTTCACTGAGATCATCAGTAAGGCCGATACCACAGGCAACGCCACTGCAACTACCACCACCACTTATTTTGTTGGTATAAGACACATACTGTGCAAAGAATTGCTCCTGCTTCGAAGCAGCCTTTAACAACAAATCCTTTGCTTCAATCCGCTGCCCGCGCTTAGCAGCCTCACCGAAGTATGGTATGGCAACAGAGGCAATAATGCCTACGATTACAACGACAATCATCAATTCAATCAGGGTAAAACCACTGTTAAATCTCGGGGATGGCTTCATGTACACTCCGTATATCAAATTTTTAAACTGCCAACTAGTTTAGCAGTTGTACGCTGTCAACGTACAAAACCTGAGTCTTTTTATCATAGCGCACAAAATACTCAACAGCCTGGCCCGTTCTCATCGCAAAACGGTTAGTTTTAGCACCGTTAGCCGCCAATACTTTAAAGTTCAGCGGCATTACAAATCGGCGGTCATCAATTATGAGCTGCTGCTTTTCATGGTGCACATAATGGATTGTACCTCTTAGCAGCCCCAATAGCTTAACCCCGCCGTTCTCATCATACTGTTGCGCGGCCACAGGACCTGTGAACAACCCAAACAACAACCCCAATATAATCATTTTTTTCATGTTGAGCCTCTATTACTTTAAGGTTGTCCAAGAGGTTTGCCTTGCCTGACTGCCAGAGCCGAGCAAATCTAACTGGATTAACTCTCCATCTTGCGTTGGAATCAGCACTTTAGTTGTCCCATTATCACCCTCCAGTGTAGATATTTCACCTGGCATACCCTCAAGTTTGATTCCTGCTAGAGGTACTGAGCCAATATTGGCTCTAGTGAAAACCTGAAATGGCGGCTCACCACCGGTGAACGCATCTACTGCCATCAAATAACCACTAGGACTACCTTCACACGTTGCAGCATCAGGGATAATACTGCCAAACACCACTACAGAAGAGCCCACCACAAAGGAATTAATAATCCGCTCACGATCAGCTGGCAAGTCAATCATCCAACCAGCTTCAGAAACTAAATCGTCGTAATCTACAGCATTATTACTCAGTGTTCTGCTATTGCTTTGGTTAGATACCGTCTGCCTCTGTAAATTGTTACGAGTTAAGCCGCCAACGCCTCTATCCCAAACACCATAAGCGGATTGTTTGGCGGTGTTTGCTTGGTCACCATTCGAAATAAATTGCCCAGTACCAAAATAAATTAACAAACTTGGGCGATAATTTGACGCCAACCGAAAGCGATGAGATTTTACTCTAGGCATGCTAGTAATCGGCTGCCTGTTTGCTACCTTACCATTTTGCTCGCAAGGAGCTTGATAACAGGCTGTAAATAGCGGTTGATTTCTGCCATTCTTTTGGTGAGCAACCTTCCAATTGTCACCATCTTTAGCGCTAACATCAAAGCTCCACATGTTGCCATGAAGATCGCCTGCGTAAATACGATCTGCAATTGAGTCGCTGTCTAAGTCCAGAACTAGTGGGGAGGACATGCCATTACAGTCGCTACCAATATCTTCGCAATTTCCTGCCGCTATCAGATTGGGATCACCGCTATTTTTAGTTTCAAGCACTCTATACGATGGAGATTTATTATCGAGATATACTATAAATAGTTTCGCATGACCATCACTGTTCGCCCCAGGGTTATAGCCATTGCCCATTACCGCCGCCCAACGACCGTCATTCATCCTTATTACAACAGGCTCGCTAAAAGTAAAGCCGAGGTCATTATGACTAAATTCTCTTACTACTTTTGATGCTGCATTCGATTCCGTCACTTGATCTGGGTTAGTAACATCTAGCACATAGATACCGCGGCCACCGCCGCGTAAAGCACCAACCAAATAAGTTTTCCAGGCGCCATCGACATAAACATCACGAACGGTAATTGAACCATCTACGTATGGAATATGTGAATAGTTAGTTGACGATAAATAATGCAAACCAAAAGCTGAGTTTTCATTAAATATTATTGAAGGTACGTATGCGAAACGCTCTTCCCCTGTATCTGCATCAAAGGCATGCAGCATACCGTCATTAGCGCCGACATATACCATTTCTCGGCGATTTGCTTTTGACTTTGCGAAAGCAATATAGGACTTTGATGCCTCATCACCCTCTATCCTATCCGGATAACTTTCATTTGGTTGTGCTACATAGATAGGGCTCGAGTGTGCAATATCACCCAGTCGCTCGCCGACTCGATCACGAAACACCTTATTAAAGTTATCTTCAATAGTCGCACTATTGGCCACGCCACGCTCATAAACATGCTCGCCACGCAGATAGTTCAACAGGCGTTCACCAAAAACTTTATTTTCATTAATTTGGCTTTGGGTACTAGCAGACTCATGTGGAGCGTCAAAAAGTAAGTCTGCAACCTGCCCTTTTGATATTTCAGTATTAGCGTCTGGGGTAACATAATTATTCGGGAACCTAAATGGAACGCCACGACTACCATTATATGTCAATATCTGCCGACCATTAGGGTCTCGAGCTTTAAGCTTTTCTGCCGCTGACCACTCATCTGTTAGTGCAATTTGTTCCACGCCGCCAACTGAAACAGTTGTGATTTTCTGCCTAATTAAATCGCCAGACCATGATTTCTCTGGAGAAAACACAGCTTTAAAAACTGCAGAATCAGATGTAATTGATGAGCTATTTAAAGCTAGCCCTGAAGAGGAGCCTACTTTGCTTTTGATCGAGTTGATCGCATCCGATAGGCGCTGAATAAGCTCCTGGGGATTCTTAGCACTTAAGAATTCTCCGCGCGAATTATAAGCCGCATGCAACATATCATCCACAGTACTTGCTTGGTTAGCTACAGGCTGCGGCCAATTACCATTTGCAGGCGGTTCGCTTAAACTACCATTTACACCGAAAGCTACCGTATAGCTGACTAAGTGCTGAGCACGATTCAACAGCGGGTCCGGTACAGGAGCATTAGGGTCTAGCTTTGGGCCAACTAGATTAGGAAGACCTGGAGCCAAATCACCTTCATAATAATACATCGCCACATCAGCTAGAGTGTTGGAGTATCCATCGCCGTATTTGTCCCCATCAAAGTCGGTATTGTCATCATTATCCGCATTGCCTACATTTGGATTGCCGCCATTCCAAAAACCATCACTCATTACTACCGCAAAATTTTGCTGACAGGCTCCATTTTCCGATGATGGTAGGATTGGTGAAGAAGGCGTTTGCCCGCCAAACAACTGACTGGGAGTGGTTTGATTTTGATGAAAATACTTGCCAACACGCTCCAAACTTCTACGCAACGGCGTTCCACCACTGGAGTCAATCTTAAACAATCGGCGCATCAAATCATTCTTGTTAGCTCGACTACCATAGTCTATCGGGGTGCTCAGATCATCAATATCTTTGATTGGTACACCCACGCTGCTGTTATTATGGAGAGTTGCCAAGCCCATTCGAGCATTACTCTCCAAAATGATTTGTGAAAGTGCACGTTTCGCAACAAACTCACGCTTGCGGTAGTATGTATACCAGTTAGCAAAATCGATTTGCTGCTCGGCCGGTAAGTTTCTAGCATAAATTTGAGTATTTAACGCACACTCACCTGCATCATATCTACCATTGCCCTTACCATCCGCCTCAATCGCATCATTCCACTCGTAAAAATACCAGTCGCGAATATTTCTATAAGATGTTGGGTTACTATATGGGTCGTCTGAAGCCGTAGTTAATGTTCTGTTGCCATATTCATTTCCATCGGAGTCGACGCCACGCCAAGGACTGTAAGCCAAGCGTTTCTCTAGCGTATCATTTGCAGGATCGGCCGCTTTCTCCCGGTATAGGTTCGCGTTGTACCACATGGCGTTAATCGCAGTACAACGATACGTAGCGGTATTTGCGTAATACACGTCGTAATCTGTGATCAAATATTCCCAGTTCATACTTCCGGAATCATCCACCAGAAACATAATATTGGACTGCGGAGTTTTACCTACAAACAATGGCTGAGACGCAATTGGGCCTGGCGCAGCGTGGGCTATATTTAGCCCTAGTGTCATTACCACTGCCACCGTAGCTTTTTTAAATAGAATTTCCATTAGTGCATTACCGTTCTTAGTGACCCACGCCGATTAAAATGACTCAGCGGTTTTGTAGGTAGTTTGAACTATCGAGTAGACCTGCGGGTCTTGCGCCCAGCCGATAGATATTATCCTGTAATGAAACACAGGCTTAGATTTAGCGCCCTTTTTATCGAGCTCTTTCACTGATCGACCTAGCTCTTGCTCACCTAAGAACTCGATAATATAACGCGGATTTTTAGCGGTCATAGGCAGTTTCAAGTCAGCCGCACTTACTTCTACACTATTACTGTTCTTCCAGGAGCTAGGATCGTGATAATCTGCAAAATTGTCATCCACAGAAATAGTTTCGTAAAAATACTCTTCACTATTGGCTGTATTAGAATACAACCCTTTGCTTACATCCTTGAAACGTAAATAAGGATTATTTGCATTAGTTTGCAAATACAACAATGCGGCTCTCGAACCAGCTTCCGCTGCATGCAATGAAACTTGCATTTGCCTTTCATTTGAAGCCATACGAGCTTGAAGCGTACTACTGGACATAGATGCTATCGCCACTACAGACATAACCAACAGCACAACAAGAGCCACTATAAGTGTAACCCCTTTTTGTTTAACTGGAAGCTCTCCCCAACCCAAACCAGGGAATCGTTTTTGAACTATCATCACAATTCCACCACCGGGTTTTTCAGCATAATCACTTGGGACATCTCGCGCTGAATGCGTTTAGTACTAGAATTATCATTCGTACCAGTAGCCTCAATAGCACTTAGAGTAACATCCATTTTAACTCGATCTACACGATTCCAACGTCCAGCTGACGCAACTGCAGTTGCATTTCCAAAGCTAACTAAGTTGCCATCTCTCCAACCATACTCAACTTGAAAATCTACAACTCCATCCATAATTTCCTGGCCATTTCTAAACAAAGCACAGTACTGAGGATGATTGCTGTCGCACTGAGCTGTACCACCTCTAGTGTTCGCTTGTTTAGCGGATTCGCTTAGCTGCACTTGGTAACTATAGCCCCCCATCCCCGCTAAAAATAAGCGCGCTCTTATTTTTCCTTCATTGTCCGCATTGTTTATACCAATAAAAGGTAGGTCTATGTTAGTAGATATATTCTTTTGCCCTGCATTAGGGTGACCACTCGGTGCTCCATTACCACCTTTAGTTAAAGCCACAACACCATCTGTGCCAGGATCATTGGTGACAATAAAAACAACTGCATAGTTACAATCGGTTAATACCGCAACATCCCACTGTTTGATGGAGTCATAAGCTAACTGAAAATTTATACTGTTATCTAAGGTTATTTGATCATCTAGCTCGGGCTTAAAGTCTTCCACCAGAGGAATCGAGCGCGGCAAAGCAAAGCGAAAGAAAACCTCGTCGGTACTATTCACCCCACTTGCATCTTTACCACTAATGGACGATGAAAAATTAGCTACTTCAGGCGTGCCATCAGCGTCAGCACCCGTACCTTCCGCCAGCAAGTTTATTACTCGCGTATCATCATCTAGGCGTGGTAGACATCCCAGAAAACCTGAGCTAGAACCTTCATCATTTAGCCTATTACTTGCAAAACGTATATTTTCTTGAATTCGCGACAGACCTTCCTGGCTTCGCTGACTTTCAACTGAGGTCAAATATAACTGAACCACCCCAGCCATAATCAACAAGCCGATAGTAACCGAAACCATTAACTCAATTAGACCAACACCTTGCTGGCGCTTTAAGGAAATAAATTTTCTCACAATCTAAACTCCAATCTAACGCAGGTTAAATCCGTTTTAGGGTTACCACCACAACCAACTTCAGACGCACCCGTTAGCTGGTCATCCCACATTACGATTACCTCGTGAACGCCATTATCATCAATTTCGACTGTGCCCCGCCCGGACGGCAATCTACTTTTTATCTCCTCGGCCCATTGCCCTGCATCCATAGTCTTGATGGTAGCCTGATCGCAATCAACACTACATACTGTTGCAGATCCAGAGTGGCTTTCAGTATCGATATTGTCATATAGGTTGTCATCAGCGGCTGAAAACACATTGTTGTTCGCATTGATTCGGTTAGCCATGTCTCTTGCCAAAACGATCGCAGACGAAGAAAACATCGCGCTTTGATTGCTTCGCTGACTGGAGTTTTGTAATGCCAGCGTACCAAGTAGTCCAACTGCCAATAAGAATAAGGCCACCATCACCTCAATCATGGTCGTCCCAGTCTGACGCTTACGCAGCACTGCTTTTATCCGCATGAATCTGCTCCTTTACGCACCGAAAAGGCGCCCGTTGGCATTATGGTAATTGTGACAGAGCGGTATTCGTCATTTGTGGCTTCTGCATTACCAGCACAAACCACCATTGTATAACCGGAAGCATCCCCCGGACTGCCATCGGCATTAAAGGTAATATATTTATCTGAAAATGCCATTGTCAGCTGACCACTACCAAAACGCTCTGTCGACAATAAACAGTCTTCTGTATCTTCACACTGCCCAGTCCCCGGGTTATAGGCATTGTTATTATTCCTATCAAGAAACATGATCCAATCTTCATCAAAGCGATTCTTAGCCTGATTTCCGGTACGGCAAGCGAATGAATTCGCCTTTTTAGCACACATAACTACTGGCGCACGGCGAGATACCGCTTCAGAACGGGCCATTTGCAAGGAGGTTTTAAACTTATCGAGATTGGCTCGCATTTGGCCGCGCTCACTCATTGAGGTCAGCCCAGGCACAGCAACCGACATAATTACAGCCACAATGGCGACAACAATTAAGAGCTCGATTAAGGTAAATCCATTTTCAGGGAACTTTTTCATAGCTTATATATACCAGAGAGATTCAATCAAAGAATCTTGAGGGGGATCGGCGGTGAGATGTGGCGATAAAATGCTAGATGTTGAGACAACTGACCGCATCCTGTCGGTTTAGAAGTGGTTCTGAGCATAGCTCAGCGGAGGAGAATGTGCCAGTTTTCAGCGACTTAGCACATTCTTAGCCATAGACTTATTAGCGCAGCTCCTTCGGCAAAGAGAAGCTTACATTCTCCTCTTGACCGCTCATCTCGGCTGGCGGGCTTGCACCAAGAAGCTGTAAGCGCTTGATCACATCTTGCACCAGCACCTCTGGAGCCGAAGCCCCGGCACTTATACCTATAGATGATATAGACGCCAACCAAGCCTCGTCGATATCTCGCGCAGTATCAATTAAATAGGCTTTTGCGCCACAGCGCTCTGCCAGTTCACGTAAGCGATTGGAATTTGAGCTGTTTGGAGAGCCCACCACCAACACAAGATCGTTTTCCAGGGCCAGCTGCTTTATGGCATCTTGGCGATTTTGGGTGGCATAGCAAATATCGTTTTTGCGTGGGCCGCGAATCTCTGGGAATCGCTCACGCAAAGCATCAATAACCTTGGCGGTATCGTCCATCGATAAAGTAGTTTGAGTAACATAAGCCAATTTAGCAGGGTCGCGGACGGCAAGCTTGGCCACATCTGCCTCATCCTCCACTAAGTAGATGCTGCCACCATAGCTATCATCAAACTGCCCCATGGTCCCCTCAACTTCAGGGTGGCCATTATGACCAATAAGTATGCACTCGCTTCCTTCGCGGCTGTATTTTAAAACCTCGATATGCACCTTGGTCACTAACGGGCAGGTCGCGTCAAAAACTTTTAAGCTGCGGCGCTTGGCTTCTTCTTGTACCGCTTTGGATACGCCATGAGCACTAAAAATAACGATAACGTCATCAGGCACTTCGTGCAGCTCATCGACAAATACCGCGCCGCGGTCGCGCAAGCTATCCACGACAAATTTGTTATGCACCACTTCATGTCGCACATAGATGGGCGCACCGTGTATATCCAAGGCTCGATTAACAATATCGATGGCACGGTCTACACCGGCACAGAAGCCACGCGGGTTCGCTAGGTTAATATTGATCATTAGTGCTTTTGCACTCCATCACAAACCGCCACAGCGATGATGCGCACCTCAAAAATAAGGTCGCGACCGGCTAGAGGGTGGTTGAAATCGACTTTAACCACATCATCATTTACCTCTGCAACTACACCAGGTAGCTCAGCCTGCTGCGCATCTGCAAAAGACACCATCAAACCTTCTTCCAGCTCAATATCATCTGCGAAAGAATTCTTGGGGATCTCTTGAATGTTGTTTGGATTACGCTGACCAAAACCTTGCTCCGGTGAGATCGGAAATTCTTTTTCATCGCCAGCGTACAAACCCATTAAGACCTGCTCAAACCCCGGCAGCAAATTGCCATCCCCAACACTGAAGGTCGCCGGCGAACCATCAAAGGTAGAATCTACTAAGGTTCCGCCTGCCATTTTGATGGCAAAGTGCAAGGTTACTTGTGTTCCTGGGCCAATGGCCAATTCTGTCATATCAGTCATAAAAGCTAATCACTTTCTTTCCATCAAGCTGCGCCCAAAAACATACTGGTGCTACTTAGAATCTTTTTTAAGTCGAACTTTTAAACTTTATTCGTTCACATCACTGTCTTTGCTGCGCCAAAGATCGATCAACAGCATTACTGCTCCAGCGCATATCGCACTGTCAGCAATATTAAAGGATGGCCAGCGATGCTGCTGATAATGCAAAGAAATAAAGTCGACCACATAACCTAAGGTTAGTCGATCGTAGAGATTCCCCAAGGCTCCGCCAAGAATAAGCGCCAAGGCAATGGGCTCCCAACGCTGCTCCGGGCGAATACGCGCCAACCAAACTACCAACATGCAGCTAACGCCCACAGCAATTGCCGAAAAGAACCAACGCTGCCAGCCACCTTCTTCGCTTAAAAAGCTGAAGGCGGCGCCATAGTTATACAACAATAACCAATCGAAAAACGGTGTCACCTCAACTGGCTGGGCATATTGAAAACTGGCCAAAGCCCAAGCTTTGGTGAGCAAATCAAAGGCAATAACAAAAGCTGCCAAGGCATACCAGAGCAGGGCTTTTTTCCAAAACCAGGGGCCGGCCAAAAGACCGGCAGCTTCGCTAGTCGGCTTAGGCGAACTCACGCACTTCCCCTTCACCGGCAACATTCTCTACACAGCGACCGCAAATTGTTTCATGTTCCGCAACTTGACCGACATCTTCACGGAAGTGCCAGCAGCGCTCACATTTTTCATGGGCCGATTTATTAACCAGAATCTTTAAGCCTTCAACTTCTGTTTCCACGGCTTCAGCAGGCGCATCGGCCAGTGATTTAACTTCAGCCGCTGAAGTAATCAGCACAAAACGTAATTCATTTGCCAAGCTAGACAATGAAGCTTGCAGTACTTCATCACAATACAACACCACCTCGGCCTGCAAAGAGCCACCAACAACACCCTCAGCACGTTTTGCCTCCAAGGTCTTATTGACCTCAGTCTTCACCGCAGCAACTTGCTGCCAGAACTCATGCCCCATGGCAGATTCCGCAGCTGCTTCGGGTAAGGCGTACCACTCTTGCACAAAGATAGAACCCTGACGCTCACCAGGAATATGCTGCCACAACTCATCAGCGGTAAAGCTGGTGATGGGCGCCAACCAACGCGTCATCGCTTCGATAATATGATACAAGGCTGTCTGCGCCGAGCGGCGTGCAACACTGTCTTCTTTACAGGTGTACTGGCGATCCTTAATGATATCCAAATAGAAACCACCCAAATCTACCACACAGAAATTGTGCAACTTTTGATAAATTTGGTGGAAGCTATAAGCATCGTAGGCCGCAATAATTTCTTTTTGCAGTTCTGCGGTACGCTCAACCGCCCAACGGTCCAAGGACAGCATATCTTCGATAGCCACTTGGTCGCTCGCCGGATCAAAACCATTCAAGTTCGATAACAGGAAGCGTGCGGTATTACGAATACGGCGATAGGAGTCTGCTGTACGCTTAAAGATCTCCTTAGATACCGTCATATCGCCACTAAAGTCAGTAGCAGCAACCCATAGGCGAAGCACATCAGCGCCCAACTCACTAATGATTTCTTTTGGTGGAATCACATTGCCCAATGACTTAGACATTTTATGGCCATTGGTATCAACCGTAAAACCGTGGGTTAACACCTGCTTATACGGTGCGGCGCCATTAATGGCCATTGCGGTTTTCAAAGACGACTGGAACCAACCGCGATGCTGATCCGAGCCCTCTAGATATAAATCGGCCGGGTAGCGCAAATTATCTCTACGTTGTAGAACAGCGTGATGAGTCACACCAGAATCGAACCATACATCTAAGGTATCAGTTACCTTTTTGTATTTATCAGCATCGTCACCCAAAAGCTCAGCAGCGTCTAATTCGAACCACGCTTCCATACCATCTTGCTCAACACGCTTAGCAACCTCTTCAATTAAACGTGGAGTATCCGGGTGTAACTCTTGAGAGTCTTTATCAACGAATAAAGCGATTGGCACACCCCAAGTACGTTGGCGGGAGATACACCAGTCAGGACTGGAATCCAGCATGCTATCGATACGAGCGCGGCCCCAGCCGGGAATCCATTCAACATCTTCTACCGCTTTTTTAACATCATCGCGCAAGCCCTTTTGGCTCATGCTAATAAACCATTGCGGGGTCGCACGGAAGATCAATGGCGTTTTGGTGCGCCAGCAATGCGGGTAGCTATGCTCGATCTTTTCTTCGCACAGCAATACGTCTTTTTCTTTCAGCAGTTCAACTACCGCAGGATCAACTTTATAAACATGCTGACCGGCAAAAACTTCGACGATGTCGCGATATATACCGCTATCGTTCAAATAATTTAAAGTACCCAAGCCATAACGCTGTCCAACATTAAAGTCATCGACACCGTGATCGGGGGCGGTGTGTACGCAACCTGTACCTGCATCTGTGGTTACATGATCACCCAAAATCACTGGAATCTCGCGATCGTAAAACGGGTGCGACAAGGCCAATTTCTCTAAGGCTTCGCCTTTACAACGTGCAATCACTTCAAAGCTTTCAATGCCCGCGCGAGCCATAACAGATTCGTGCAGAGCTTCGGCCATTAGCAAAACCTGCTCGCCCGCCTTAACGGCAACATAGTCCAGTTCGGCGTGCATAGAAACAGCCTGACTCGACGGCAAGGTCCAAGGCGTTGTAGTCCAAATAACCACAAACACATTCTCAACACCCGTGAGCTCTGGCATGGCTTCAGACAGTTTTGCGCTGCCTTTCACTGGGTATTTAACATCAATCGAGAATGAGGTTTTGTTTTGGTATTCTACTTCAGCTTCAGCCAAAGCCGAGCCACCAACAACACTCCAATACACCGGCTTAAAACCACGATGCAAATGACCGTTTTCAGCGATTTTGCCAAGTGCGCGAATGATGTCAGCTTCAAATTGATAGTTCATAGTGAGGTAAGGGTTTTCCCACTCACCAAAAACACCTAGGCGAATAAATTCCTTCTTTTGACCCTCTACCTGGCGTGCCGCATAATCACGACACTTCTGGCGAAAGCTTTTAAAATCTAATTTAACGCCGGCCTTGCCGTTTTTCTTTTCTACCTGATTCTCAATAGGTAGACCATGGCAATCCCAACCTGGAACATAAGGCGCATCGAAACCGCTCAAGGTTTTCGACTTGATAATAATATCTTTTAAAATCTTATTAAGTGAATGGCCAAGGTGAATATCACCGTTAGCGTATGGAGGGCCATCGTGCAAAATGAATTGCTCTGCGCCTTGGCGGGCATCGCGAATCTGCTGATACAGATTGTCATCTTGCCATTTTTTCAACATGCCCGGCTCGCGCTGAGCCAGGTTCGCCTTCATGGCAAAGCCAGTTTTTGGCAAATTTAAGGTGGCTTTGTAATCACTCATTGTCGTCACTTAATAATACGGGCGCAGTATTGCGCATTTTAACGGGCAGCAAACCAAGCTTGCGCTTCGTCCTTATCCCGGTAGATCTGTTGCTTAAGCTCGTCGAGAGAATCAAATTTCTGCTCGTCGCGCAGTTTATGTTTAAACTCCACCGCAATTTCTTGCTCGTAGATATCTCCCTCGAAGTCAAATAAATGCACTTCGAGAATTGGCGTGTTTTCTCCACCAATAGTTGGCCTAACGCCCACATTGGCGACGCCTTGCAATAGCTGTCCATCAGCTAGGCTTACTTCAACGGCAAACACCCCATTAAGCGGCGAGCGATAGCGGTGAAGTTGCACATTGGCTGTTGGCATATCCCATTGGCGAGCCAACTGTTGACCACGGATAACTTTGCCCTCAATTTTATAGGGGCGCCCCAATAAACGTTCGGCCAAGCGAAAATCACTCGCCTCTAGTGCCGCTCGAATACGGGTACTGCTGATGCGCTCACTGTCTAGCATCAGAGTTTGGGTGTCCGTCACCTCAAAACCATAGCGCTTACCCGCATCCAATAGGAACTGATAGTCCCCACTGCGATCACAACCAAATCGGAAGTCATCACCTATAACTAGGTACTTCACCCCCAGGCCATCAACCAGAATTTGCTTTACAAACTCTTCCGCTGATAAGGAGCTGAATCGACGGTTAAAGGTGACACAAAACACGCGATCAACACCCGCCTCAAACAAGGCCTTAGCCTTGTCTCGCACCCGCATTAGTCGTGCAGGAGCTTTTTCACCGGCAAAGTATTCATGGGGCTGTGGCTCGAAAGTCATCACTACCGAGGCCAAACGCAGGCGCTGGGCCTGATCTCGAACTTGGCGAACGATGGTTTTATGGCCTAGATGCACCCCATCAAAGGAGCCGATCGTCACCACGCTGCCTCGATGACGAGGCTGCAAATTGGCGATACCGCGAATAAACTCTTGTGCGCCCTGCTGCATGGTCGACTGCTAAGCCCTTTTAAAACACAAAAGGCCGAGTATACCGAAAAGCCCTGTACTGGCCTACAGCAGATGGGGGAATTACCGGAATAAATTACCCTTATTTAGGGCCTAGAGCATTTAGAGAGAAGGCTCTTACTGTAAACGGTGAGGAGGCAGCTCAACCGAGACATTGCGAGAACCTTGCATGATCACCCAGCCTTGATAGCGGTGATTGCCTGTTGAGGTAAACTCGAAGGCAAACTCTCGACGCAGACCCATATTACCATTGCCTGCACGCTGAAACTTAACGCCTTTGAGGGCAATACTGTCGTCAAGCAATTGCACATTTTCCATATTGCAACGTCTAGCGGCGGCCTGAAAAGCTAGCTCTTTCACCTTTACAGCTGTGAGCCAATACCATGCAAAGATCGCTACTGGTATTAAGGGCCACCATTGAGACAAGGTATACAACATTAGGCTTTTGCCTCCTTACTACGCTGCAGGGCAGCTCTTAAGTGGGCCACCCCCAAACGCTCGGCATGGCGTCGATTTCGCTCGGGGATTTTTTCAGGTGAACTCACATGCTCTAGCGCTTCGCTTAAGCTACTTTCACGTAGCAAGTGAAAAATCGGCCAAGGACTGCGATTAGTGTAATTTTCAGCCTCTTCCGCTGAAATACCATCAAAACAATAATCTGGATGAAAACTCGCCAACTGAAACTCACCAATAAAACCTTGCGCTTCTAACAAGGCCTGCAGCAAATCCAATCGTTCAAGATAATCATCAAAATCTTCTAGCCCTTGAGGAACAATCAACAGAGCGGTTTCAATAGCTGATTCCGCCTGCAGCTGATAGCAGCTGTCGATAAAGTCTTGCAGCTGCTCATGGGGGTCAGAAGCCAACAGTTGATAATGCACACGATCAAGCACAGGGGCCGCGTAAGGGCAAAAATTCTCCCCCACCACAACGCTATTCACCCAAGCTTGAACCTGAGCAATAATATCCTGTGCTTTTAATTCAGTACTCAATCTAAACCTCGCCCTTACCGGCTATAGCGACTTAGCTGTATTCATAGAAGCCGCGGCCAGACTTCTTGCCCAACCAACCTGCAGCAACATATTTGCGCAATAATGGCGCAGGGCGATATTTATCTTCACCCAACTCTTTATGCAGCACTTCCATAATAGCCAAGCAGGTATCCAAACCTACAAAATCAGCCAAGGTTAGTGGCCCCATCGGGTGATTCAGACCAAGACGAGCGCCGCGATCAATATCATCACGGCTGGCAACACCTTCCTCTAGGGCAAAAATTGCCTCATTTAGGAATGGCACCAATAAACGGTTTACCGCAAAGCCTGCTTTATCTTCACAGCTAACAACTTCTTTGCCCATTTGCTCAGCGAAAGCTTTTACTGCTAGGTAGGTTTCTTCGCTGGTCGCCAAACCTTTAATTACCTCTACCAGCTTCATCACAGGCACGGGGTTAAAGAAATGCAGACCGATAAATTTCTCAGGGCGAGAAATAGCACCGGCCATTAAAGTAATACTGATGGAGCTGGTATTAGAAGCCAAAATAGCAGAAGGCTTACAAACCTTATCCAATTCGGCAAACAGCTTTAACTTAAGATCAAGATTTTCACTGGCCGCCTCGATAACCAAGTCACAGTCGGCCAAATCAGCAAGGCCATTCACAGGTTCAATACCAGTCAGTACAGCCTGCGCTTCGGCTTCTACCAATTTGCCCCTGGCAACCTGGCCCATCAAACGCTTCTCAATGGCGGCTTTACCATTTTGCGCAGTGGCTAAATCAATATCGGCCAGCTTTACATCCAAACCTGTGGCTGCTGCAACCTGGGCAATGCCACCACCCATTTGACCTGAGCCCAATACGCCCACAACTTTAATCTGAGTCATCGTTACTCCAAACGCTATGCTATTGCTATTAGAAAACCGCGCTAGGATAGAGCCCCAGCAAGGGTTTGGAAAGGGGAACTTGTGTTAAATCTGGAAGGAATAGTTAAGAATTATTCGTCATCGCCGCCAAAAATGCTGTTTAAAGCATCTTTTTCGGCCGCCGAGACTTCAGCCTCAGCCTCAACTTTATGGATACCGTAGCAAACCTTATTGCGGCCGCTTTTCTTTGCCTTGTACAAAAAGTCATCAGCTTCTTGGATTAGCTCTTTTGCACTGATCGTGCTGTGGCGAGGATAAATACCAATACCCAAACTGGCCGTCATTTTAATCTCTAAGGTTTCGCCTTTTTGATTACAGATCTCAACATCCATGGCCTCGATATTTTTGCGTAGGCGTTCTGCCACCTGTACCGCCACCAAAGCCTCAGTGGCTGGCAGTATGATGGCAAACTCTTCGCCACCATAACGACACACCACATCCAGCTTGCGAAAGCTAGCCAGCATGCAATTCGCCAAGGCTTGCAAGGCCATATTACCGGCCTCGTGACCGTAGTTGTCATTAATCTTTTTAAAGTAATCGATATCCACCATGATCAAAGAGGTAGAAGCACCACTTCGCCTGGTACGTTCCATTTCTTGATCCAGTGCGCTGCTAAAATGCCGGTAGTTAGCGATCCCCGTAAGCGGGTCAGTCAGCAACTGCTCTTCAAGCTTACGTACCTCTTCTGGCCAAGGGCAGTTTTCGCCAGCAGGGCATTCAATGCCCTCATAGCTAGAAAACTGGTAATCGCTGTTGGAAATCTCTTCACTCATAGTCAATTAAGATAGTACATCTATAGCTCATTGGCACGAAATTAGCTGGTTTTCACAAGAAACCAAGGCTAGCTGTCATAGCGCTTTTGGCGAATGTGGTGGGGCCGGATACCTGAAATAAGCAAGCTTAGGGCATAACTAAGCAGACCAGCCAACACTAAGGCCAGCATAGTATAGCTACGCTGCCACCAGCCCCATTGATACCAGTCTTGCCAGAGGCTGCTCATATATAGCAAGACCAAGGCCATCACCACATTAGCCAATAGCATACGCAGCGCCAAAGCCCACCAACCAGGTTCCGCTTGAAACACCTGCTGCCGGCGCAAACCGACAAAAAGCAAACCAGCATTCAAGAAGGCCGAACAGGATGTGGCCAAAGCCAAACCCACATGCCCTAGGTTCATATAGGTATAGAGCGGCCAAACAAAGGCAATATTGAGTACCATATTGGCAACCATCGCGATAATACCGTATTTGACGGGTGTTTTTGTGTCCTGCCTAGAGAAGTAACCAGGTGCCAATATTTTAATCAGCATGAAGGCCACCAAACCAAAGGAGTATGCCCGCAAGCTCCAAGCCGCCATCTGAATATCTTCAACGCCATATTTACCGTATTGAAACAGCGTGGTCAGAATGGGTTCCGCCAGCAACATCAGGGCCAATGCAGCTGGCACCGCGATCAATAATACTAGGCGCAATGCCCAATCCATGGTGGCACTGAATTGTTGAGGCTTATCCGCTGAATGCTGGCGTGAAAGGCTCGGTAGAATCACCGTAGCCACTGCGATACCGAACACACCTAGTGGCAGCTCTGCCAAACGATCTGAAAAGTACAACCAAGTCACACTGCCCAATGGCAGCAAAGAGGCTAGAACAGTATCTAACAATAAATTAATCTGGCTAACGGACACTCCAAAGATAGCCGGCGCCATTAATTTTAAGATACGCCGAACTCCCGGATCCTTCCAATTCGCCTTCGGGTAAGGCAATAAACGTAATTGATATAAAAACGGCAGCTGAAACAACAGTTGCACTATACCTGCAGCCATCACACCCCAAGCCAAAGCCATAACCGGCTTTTCAAAATATGGACTAGCCCAAATCGCAGCGCTAATTAGGCAGATATTGAGCAGTACCGGCGTAGCGGCAGGTACCGCAAAGCGATCATAGCTATTGAGAATAGCGCCAGCGAAACCAGTGAGGGAAATAAGCAATAAATACGGGAAGGTGATGCGAATCATATCGCTGGCTAATTCATAGCGCTCACCGCCTTCCATATAAAACCCTGGCGCAAACAACATGGTCACAATAGGGGCGGCACTTACCACCAGTGCCGTGAGCAACAGCAAGCTTGAGCCCAAGCAGCCAGCTACCGCATTGAGCAACTGCCTGACTGCAGCCTGAGAGCCATTTTCACGATATTCCGATAACACCGGAACAAAAGCTTGTGCAAAGGCACCTTCCGCAAATAAGCGCCGCATAAAATTGGGGATCTTAAAGGCGACGATAAAAGCATCGGCATTGGCATCCGCCCCAAGAAAACGGGCTAGAACGACGTCACGGATCAAACCAAGAATACGAGAGAGGAAGGTGAAAGCACTTACCACCAAGCTGGATTTTAATAAGCCAGGACTGGCCTTAGGCTGCTGCTCTGCCTCAGTCAATGAATGCTTCCCCCAAGCATGGCCCGCTCTCTTCGTAACTCACGCGCTTTATACGCAACGCTCTTTAATAAAAGCAGGCCCAATAAAAAGCGGCATTGTCGCACAGATTACAGGCAAGCACACAGCCGGCCAAAGGGGTGATAAAATATTTTTATCACCCCTAACAAAGAGCCTGCATTGGACTTTGCAATGCCAACTGGCGAAACTGCCCTGCTTAGCGTTAATTTGAAGGAAATAAGCCATGAGCCTTTCACCTCAACTATCAGCCGAACAACTTGCCAACATCAGCCCTGCTGAGCTGCGACAAGCGATCCGTGAAGGCCGCCACAAGGCGAATACCTCCGGCCTGTGCACAGGCTTCGTGCAGTGTAATGTGGCCATATTACCGGCAGACTGGGCTAATGAATTCCTGCAATTCTGCCAGCTTAACCCGAAACCATGCCCAGTGGTTGCCATGAGCAGCCAGCCCGGTCAAATCGATATGCCTGAGATAGCTGAAGGCTTCGATATACGCAGCGACGTACCAAGCTATCGCATTTTCAAAGATGGTCAATTCACTGAAGAAGTTCACGATATAAAAGAGTACTGGCAAGACGACCTAGTCACCTTCCTATTGGGCTGTTCATTTTCATTTGAAGAGGCACTACTGGCCGACGGGCTAGAAGTTCGCAATATCAGCGAAGCCAAAAATGTCCCCATGTATCGCACTAATATCGCCTGCAAACCCGCCGGCCGATTCAGTGGCGATATGGTTGTGAGTATGCGTCCTTTTAAAGCGGCCGATGCAATTCGTGCCATTCAAATTTGCAGCCGCTTCCCAAGCGTACATGGCGCACCGGTGCATTTTGGTGATCCAAGTTTAATTGGCGTTAAGGATATCAACACACCCGACTACGGCGATGCGGTAACGATTGCCGAAGATGAAGCACCTGTGTTTTGGGCCTGCGGTGTGACCCCACAAGTTGCACTGGAACAAGCCAAGCCACCATTTTGCATCACCCACAGCCCCGGCTGCATGGTAGTGAGCGATTTACCTAATAGCCGCCTTGCCATTATGTAATTTCAAGCAAGATAGCCAATACCGAATAGCCAAAAAAACAATTAGAGAGGAAGCAATGAGCCTGTTATTGAACTGTGATTTAGGAGAGAGCTTCGGCAACTGGACCATGGGAATGGATGCCGCCGTTATGCCCCACATCGATCAAGCCAATATCGCCTGCGGCTTTCATGCTGGTGATCCTTTGATTATGCAGCATACACTCGAGCTGGCCAAAACTCACAGTGTGAGTGTTGGCGCTCATCCAGCCTACCCAGACCTTGTTGGCTTCGGTCGTCGCAGCATGAATATCAGCATGAGCGAATTAAAAGCGATGATCAGCTACCAACTAAGTGCCCTAGAAGGCATGGCTGCGAGCAAAGGTTTAACGGTGGAATACCTAAAACCCCATGGTGCCATGTACAACGACATGATGGCAAAGACAGAAAATCGCATTGCTATTATGGAAGCCATTGCTGAACACCATCGCCCAGTTAAATTAATGCTGCAAGCCACACCGCAGTGGCAAAGCCACCAAGACGAAGCACAAAAGATAGGTATTGAGTGCTTGTTTGAGGCCTTTGCCGATCGCTGTTACGACGATGACGGAAAACTTCTGGCCCGCAGCAAAGCCGGCGCAGTGCACGACAAGGAAAAAATGTTGGCGCAAGTTATTCAGCTAGCCAAGCAAGGCACCGTTACTACCGTAAGCGGCCATATTTTAGAATTACAGGCCGACACTCTGTGCGTTCATGGCGACAATGCCGAAGGTGTTGCGGCCATCGCCTCTATTCGCGAGGCAATTTCCTAATGACAGCAACACTTTATCCGCACATAGAAATTGCGGGCGCGGATGCACTGATTGTTTACTTAGGTGCAGATACTCAGCCAGAAATTTCAGCTGAAGTGCAGCGACTAGCTCAGGGGCTGCAAAGTTTTCAAGGACAAGAAATTGTCGACCTCGTTCCCTCTTACGCCTCGCTACTGATTAACTTTAATCCTTTGCTGTGTGACCACTTATGGCTACGCAAAAAAATTCGCGAGACTTTAGATAGCTCAACAAGCCAGCAAGAAAGCGAGAGCCGCCTAGTTGAATTACCCAGTTACTACAGCGAGGAATCAGGGCCCGATTTAAATTTGCTGGCAAATAACGCTGGTTTAAGCCCTGAAGAAGTTATCGCTCTGCACAGCGAAGCTGAGTATCGCGTTTACGCCATCGGCTTTGCGCCAGGATTCGCCTACCTCGGTCAAGTCGATCAAAAAATTGCTGCACCACGCTTAGCGACACCACGTAAAAAAGTACCCAAGGGCGCAGTGGCCATCGCCGACCGTCAAACGGCGGTTTATCCAGCCGTATCTCCAGGCGGCTGGAATTTAATTGGCCTATGCCCCACCCCGATGTTCGACGCCAATAATGAACCCCATATGCTTGTCGCGGTAGGTGATCGCATTCGCTTTCGCCCAATTGGCCGGGAAGAATTTTTTGATTTGGGCGGAGAACTGCCTGAATTTGAAGTGCAATCTTAAGGTGCCCATATGCAAGGATTAACGGTAATTGCCCCTGGCATTTTAAGCCTACTGCAAGACGCTGGCCGCTTTGGCCAACAGCAAATCGGACTAACAACTGGCGGCCCATTAGATAGCTTTGCTTTTACCGTCGCTAACCGGTTGTGCCACAACAGCGACAACGCTTGCGCGATTGAAGTCAGCATTGGCGGCCTAACACTGGAATCATCTATCGATAGTGTTATTGCCCTAACTGGCGCCAAGCTCGGTTTGAAAATTAACGGCCAAAACAAGGTTCAATGGCAAAGCCACGCAATTAAAGCAGGCGATAAAATTAATATTGGTTTTGCCAGCGAAAAAAACAGCGGCTGTCGAGCCTATCTTGCTGTTGCCGGCGGTTTTGATATTGCTAAACAGTTTGGTAGCCAAGCTACTGTGAGCCGTGAAGGTATCGGCGGTCTGCAAGGCGGCCCATTGCAAAAAGCAGATCTGCTGCCCAGCTCGAATCACCGCGACTTAGAGCTACTAAGCCTCAGCGAAGAACAGCAAAGTAACTTTAATAGCAGCTTTAATAGCAACTACCCCGATCTTGTAGAACTGCGAGTAATCCTAGGCTACCAGCAAAATCATTTTAGCCCAGTAAAGCAAGCCATCTTTTTCAGCAGCGAATATACCGTCAGCGATCTATGTGATCGTATGGGTTACCGTTTAGAGGGCCCCAAAGTTAATGCCGATATCGAAGGTATTTTATCGGAAGGTATTTGCTTAGGAGCAATTCAAGTCCCAGCGGATGGTCAGCCTATTGTGTTGATGAACGACCGCCAAACCATTGGTGGATACCCCAAAATTGGTGCAGTCTTCGGCCCTGATCTTGCCAAGCTTGCACAACTCAGCGCTGGTGGCCGTATTAAATTTAGCGCGATGGATATCAACGACGCACATCAAGAACTGTTACTGGCCAAACGTCAGCTCGATCAGCTTGTTTTAGAAGCACTATAATTATGACATTAGAAAATATTTCCCTTAGTGACAGCGAATTAGAACTCAGCAAAACTATTGAAGATTTGTTGGTTGCAAGAAATCTTCGCGGCATGGCTCAGGTTCAACCCCATTTAAAAGCCGGTTACTGTATGCGCGCTGCTAAAGCGATGCTGGCCGCCGTAGAAAGTAATGCTGTGGTATTTATTGGCACCGGCTTCCCAGTTATCGATACCTTCGAAACCGACGGCCCTCCAGGGGCCATCTCTTTGTATCGGGCTATCGAGGCCTGCGGAGGCACACCCTATATTTGCTGCGGGGCGCCCCTTTCCGGCGCCATTGTCGAGGACTATCGGGTCATTGAGCTGGCGGTAGGCGAGGATTGCGAACAGCAGCAACATCAAGAAGCACAAGCGATACTTGCACAGTACCAACCTGGCCTCGTCATTTCCATCGAGCGACCAGGTAAAGCAGCCGATGGCGGCTATTACAATATGCGTGGCGAATCCATCAGCCCTCGCAGTGCCTGCTTTGATGAAATTATGCAGCTATGCCAATGTACCACGCTGGCTATTGGCGATGGCGGCAATGAGATTGGCATGGGCAAGGTTCAAGATGCCCTAAGCGAGCTTAATATTGTTCCCGCCGCTACTAGCTGCGACGAGCTGATTGTGGCGGACGTCTCCAACTGGGGCGGCCATGCCCTAGTCGCATTGCTGGGGTATCTACGCCAAGAAGATCTGTTAGCCCGCTTTGATAACGTGGCCGTATTGCAATATTTGAGTGAGCGCGGCAGCGTAGATGGTGTTACCCGTGAAAACACCCTTACAGAAGACAGCTTAGATTCAGCAGAAGGCGCTGAGCTGCTCTATGCTTTAAGAAAACACTGCGGCTTTGCCTAAACATTGGGGTCATATTTTAGAACCGAGCCTTATTCTTTCCAATGCAACTTAGGAATTATAAGGCTTAGGCCCCAAAGTCGAAAAAGCCGTGTAAAATCGTTGCCTTATCGACTAAATGAAGGACACCATGAAAAATTTGATTTTGGGCCTGTGCAGCTTCTGCCTGAGCCTTAGTAGCTTCGCTGCCAGCCCGGTTTGGAAAATTAGCAAGGGTGACAATCACTTCTATCTTGGTGGCACCATCCACCTATTAGCTGAATCGGATTACCCCCTACCCAATGCCTTCGAGCAGGCTTATCGCGAAGCCAGCACATTGGTTTTTGAAACCGATATAGAGCAGATGAAAGCTTCGGGTAATCAAACCCAGCTTTTGCGTAAACTGCTCTACCCATCCGGCGAAAGCCTGCGCCAAAAGCTCAGCACTGAAACTTATCAACGGTTGGATAACTTCTTTGCCGCCCGGGGCGTGCCCACTAATCAGATCACTCGCTTTCGTATAGGCATGACAGTGATGACGCTCACTTTGATTGAGCTGCGTCGCAATGGACTCGCCGAAGAAGGGGTTGATATGTTCTTTATGGATAAGGCCAAACAAGATCAAAAAGGCGTCGAATCATTAGAGGAGCTTAATGCTCATATGGATTTTATTGCCAATATGGGCGAGGGCCAAGAAGATGAAATGATTCGTCAAACCTTGGACGATTTAGAAGAAATCCCAGCAATGATTCGCGACATGAAAGCCGCTTGGCGCTCAGGCGATAACGCTAGATTAGTCGAAATCGGAATCCGTGAGTGGAAAAGTGAATTCCCCAATGTCTTTAAGCGCCTGCTTACCGATCGCAATAACGACTGGATGACAGAGCTAGCTAATTACAATGACGACGCCGATGTTGAATTTGTATTGGTGGGCGCCTTACATCTAGTTGGCGAAGATGGCTTATTACAGCAACTTCAGGCGAGCGGACACCAGTTAGAACAACTGCCTTAACCCTCTCCTTTACTCATCTAACGCTAAAAACAGCCAACACGGCCTGAATACTCGGGTCGTGAGGTGGAAGTACCCTTCTGCTTATCCAATCGCCAAGCCCTACCCATTCACAGCTCCTGGCAATACCTGCCTTAAAAACTTGATCAAACTCTAGGCCTTAGCTAAATTGAAGCTCTCGTTGGCAGCTATAGAAACTGCCCAACTTAACAAGCCTTCAGCCAGCAAAGGATAAGCCCGTGCATAAATCGATTATTTTAGGCAGCAGTCTCTTCATGGCCCTAATGAGCAATCAAAGTTGGGCCGCTAAAAACTGTATTGAGGCAGACCTAGCCTTTAGCGGAAATATCTATACCGCCAATGATAAATTCCCCAAGGCAAAACACCTCGCGATCAAAGGCAATAAAATTAGCGCGGTGAGTTTAGAGCCTTTGGAGCTTTGCGACGGGGCGAGACACTTCAAGCTAAAATCAGGTGCCATCTACCCGGGATTTAGCGATGCCCATGTACACTTAAAAGGCATTGGCTACCGGGAAAAAAATCTAAATTTGCAAGGCATCAACAGCCTAGCAGACACCATGCAGGCCGTCGGCGATTACGCCAAGGCTAATCCAAATAGCAGCTGGGTAGTCGGCAGAGGCTGGATTGAAAAACTTTGGCCAGAAAAACGATTCCCAAGCATCGCCGATCTCGATGCGGTAGTCAGCGACCGTCCTGCCTATATAAAACGAGCCGACGGCCATTCAGCGGTGGCCAATAGCCTAGCCCTAAAGATGGCAGGAATCGATACCAATACCGTTGCACCTGAGGGCGGTGCTATCGAGAAAAATTCTAAAGGCGAACTCACAGGGCTCTTAGTGGATAACGCCATGGCTTTGGTAGAACAGCTGATTCCCCAAAATTCCAGAGCCGACGACAAAGATGCGCTTGCCAAAGGCTTAGCTAGAAATGTCGCTTTAGGCTGGACCCAAACTCAAAACGCCGGGGGCAGTTGGCAAGATTTAGAATTATTAAAAGAACTGCAAGCAGAGGGCAAATTAGCACACCGCGTTTATTATGCGCTTAGCCAAGGTGCTGATGCCGATAAACTTTTACAAGATAAAGCACAATTGGATGAAAGCCACTGGATCAGTGCCAGAGGCATCAAGCTCTATTCTGATGGTGCCTTAGGCTCTCGTGGTGCTGCCTTAATCGAACCCTACCATGATGCCAAGGGCAAAGGCTTACTGTTAATCGACGAGCAAACCATTATGCCGATTTTGCAAAAATCACTTCGCACTGGCATTCAAATACAAACCCATGCGATTGGTGATCTAGCAAATCGCTTGGTTCTCGACTGGTACGAGAAAGCCTTCCGCAGTGTTCCCAGAGACCAATGGGCAATTGCAAACCCACGCTGGCGCATAGAACACTCGCAAAATATTACCTCAGAGGATCAAGATCGATTTAAACAACTAGGCATAATCCCTTCTATGCAGCCTTCGCACGCGATTGGCGATTTGCATTTTGCACCGGATCGCTTGGGCAAAGAACGCTTACAAAACGCATACCCCTGGCAGAGCCTCTTAGACAAAGGCCTAATTATTGCCGGCGGCTCTGACGCCCCAGTAGAGATTGGAGATCCAAGAATAGAGTTTTACGCTGCGAGTTTACGCAAGGATACCCGTGGTTTTCAAAGCGAGGGCTGGCACCCAGAACTGGCCGTTAGCCGTGAAAATGCCCTCAAAATGTTTACTTTGTGGCCTGCCTACGCGGCATTTGAAGAAAACTTGCGGGGTAGCATTGAAGTCGGCAAGTTAGCAGATTTAACGATTTTTGCCGACGACATTATGATCGCAGAAGGTGAAAAAATATTAACAACAAAAACTCTCTTCACGGTAATCGATGGAAAAATAGCTTATCAGAACAACCCTTAATAGCTCACCCCCAATTTACACTCTGAACTACTTGTGCCTTACCATGGTAAGGCTCTTTACCTCGACTAAACTTGAACTGACAAATATACCTCCAGATAAACCCTACCAGCACAAACCTAGGTAAATCGTGATTTTGTAATACTTCAGACCTATAATTGCTGCCGTATCTAAATTTAGGAGATCAATATGCGTCGCATCAGCGTGATAATCTTTACCCTTGCACTGATAGCAAGCAGCCCGTACGCCACTGCCTGGGGCAAGCAAGGACATCGCATCAGTAGTCAGATATCTGAGCACTATCTAAGTGAAGACGCCAAGGTGTTAGTGGAGTCAGTCCTGGGAGTAGAGACTTTGGCTGAGGCCTCTACCTGGCCGGACTACATGCGCTCCAACCCAAGTACCTTCTGGCAGCGCCAATCAATGTGGTTGCACTTTGTTACTCTGCCAGAGGATGAACGTAAACATAATAAAAACGGCGATGCTATTTCGGCCTTGAAGGACTTTAGCGAAATAATAAAAGACAAAAACCGCTCGCTGGAAGAGCGCCAAAAAGCCTTACGTTTTGCGGTACATATCATTACCGACCTTCATCAACCTTTCCATGCTGGCAATGGTAAGGATCGTGGAGGCAACGATGTAAAGCTGAAGTTTTTCGGCGAGGATACCAATCTACACAGTATCTGGGATACCAAGTTGATCGACCATGAAAAACTTTCTTATACCGAATGGGCATCATGGCTACAGCCTAAAATCACTGCCCAGCAAGCAAAAGAATGGTGCGTAACTGACCCAATGATATGGGCACGAGAAAGCCGAGCTTTAAATGAAGGCTTGTACCCTGGCCGCAAGAGCGTTAAGTGGCAATATATTTATAAGGCCCGCCCAATCTTGCGCAAGCGATTAATGCAAGGCGGTGTGCGTTTGGCCTGTTACTTGAATGAAGTGGCTAAAAGCTAGTCTCGCCCCCAAAAGTAATCCTATGGTAATCAAACCAAGTTTAAAGATAGCGCCATATCTTTAAACTTGGCCCTTTAGCTTTACTAGTCGTTTATAAAGTTAAAGCCTAGCTCTTGATTTGATAGACCTTGGCCCTCTGGCATTGGCGCTTCATCTACTTTGAAAACCGCCACATAACGCCACTTTTCATCTCCTACTTCGATAGTGGCTGTTTTACCCAGCTCAACCATCAATTGTGGCTCGCTAATCACCTGTTCCTCAAGTGTCAGATCCAATAGCGTAGTCGCCAAGAATACCGCGTCACCTTGCTGTTTTATAAGTTTAAGGCGCAATTCAAAATCATTGCCAAAAGCCATTTTTATCTCTTTATCGTAATGCACCCAAAGCTCTGTCTTAGTCGAGCTTGTGTCTACATGCTCAGAGCCTACGCGCTTTGTTTCTACAAATATATCTAAAACAGCCCCTTCGGATTTAGAATTTGAAGCAGCTACAATTGAGCTCCCTAATAAGCTAGGAATTGTAAGTGCTAGCAAGGCCAGCATTAGCATTGAAAATAAGCCGTTTTTCAAATTTAGTAACTTAGCATTCATCGAACTCTCCATGACTTTCAGTCTCCAGATTATGCTGCCCATCGCCATCGAGCAGCCTTGATTAAAACCCTTTTCGGTAAGTGCCACCCGGCCCAGCATGGCGCGGTAGGCCTCCGCCCCGTCTGTGGCAACTTGAGCATCGCACCTGGCTTCGATCAAGTTGCGCTGCATATTGATTAATGCCCTCACTAGAGGATTCCAAAAAAACAGTGATTCTAATAGAGCCAAGCACGCCACTTTCCAATGATCAAAGTGCTGACGATGGTTTAACTCATGCTCTAACATAAAGTTTAGTTCTTGCATGTTTTGAGCATTCTTAGGCAATAGAATGGTCGGCCGGAAAAGCCCTATCAATACGGCGGACTCAAGCTTATCGCTAATTAAAATATTCCCACCATGGAGGCTTTGAAGCTTAAGATCGGCCTCAGCTGATCCGATTAATGATTTACAAAAAGCCAAGTGTCGATTCATTCTAAAAACATGAATAACAATACCTACAGCGCACAACAACATTAGCGACCAGGCAAGAAGTCGATCAATATCGACACCTTGCGCATAAGCAGCTTGCTTAATTACTGGTGCCGCAATAGTCTCCACCTGACTATTGGATATAAGCCCAATCGCAGGGGCAGAAAGCAAGCTTGAAAAGTAAGGCCATGGTAAAACCCAGAGTGCAATAGCCAGCGCACAAAGAGAGCGCTGGAGTACCGGGTGAACCTTAGGTATACGTAGCATCAGCAAAGCCAAGATGCCAAAAAGACTGCAATACAAAAGATAATTAACCATCTTTTAAGGCCTTTTTGCGTTCTTTTAGGATTTTTTCTAGATACTGAATATCACCCAGCGATAGGTCTTCTTCTTCCAATAGATGCACAGCCAGACTCTGGCTTTTTCCCAAAAACACTTTGCTTATAAACTGCTTTATCATTGGGAGTCGAACTTTGCTGCGCTCTACGGCCGCGGCATAGTAGATAGTGCGCCCTTCTTGGGCCGCGCGCTTTAGGGCGCCCTTCTTTTCTAAACGATCAATGATCGTTTTAACCGCCGAGTAACTAATATCCCGCTTAGCACAAATACTCTTATGCACCTGCGGTGCACTTTGATGCTCAGCCCCCCAAAAGCAATGCATGACTTCTAATTCAAAATCGCTAAATTCCATTCGGCCACCTTTTCATTCGATCACCCTTCTATTCGACCGCCTTTCCAGTCTTATCGCCACATCCAAGACAACAATCTCTACACTTGTAGATATAATATCTACAAGTGTAGAGATTGCAAACACTTTTATAAAATAGGCCTTTGTTAGCTAGCAACCAAGAAGCAATTAGAGTTATTGAGCGCGATCTCGAAATTGGCTGGGGGTACAGTGATTCACTCGCTTAAACGCCCTGTTGAAAGCACTGGAATCTGAGTAACCCAAGCTTTGGGCGATAAGAGATATGGAGGCGCTGCTGTTAAGAAGGCTGTCACAGGCAAGCCTCATCAACTCGGCTTCTTTAAGCTTGCTAAAGCTGCTGCCCTGCTGAGCCAACAAGCGACAGAGATTGCGGCGACTATAGCCCAGCTCTTTCGCCAGCCTTTCTACACTCAGCTTTGCTATGTCTGAGCTAGCGGCAATATAAGCTTTAACCTTAACAACAATGTCATCACTGACAATTGCCTCTAGGCTCTCAACAGCGCTGGTTTCTAAGATCTGCAACAACTTTAAGTCTTGGCTTTTAACGGGGTAGCTTAACAGCTGCCTATCAAAATAAAGGCCATTACAAGAGGCACCAAAAGATACCTTCTTTGCGAAGGGGTAATGAAGCAAATCAGTACCGGCCTTGTCCTGGTGCTCAAAACTAATATGACTCGCTTGCCAATGCTCCTGCTCTAAAACTTGGCGAAACAACATAACAAACTGCGCCAAGGTGCCTTCAATATCCTGAGCGCATAAATCAGCAGGCAAACCTGGGTAGCTGTAGCATAGAAGATATTGTTGCTTATCTGCGGCTTCATGTAATGATACCTCGGCCGAAGGCGAAACCAATCTAATAAAGCGAGATAACAACTGAATCACCATGCCGATATTACTGGCACTTCTCAACATATAGATAAGAATCCCAATATCTCTTTCATCCATCAGCTCAGCCAACTCTACTGCTAAAAAACGACGCTGATAGTAATCAGACAAGGCATTGAGAAATTGTAGATAGTCGCGGGTAGAGATCGTTCGCTGCCCTGAAAGTAAGTCGGACAAACTATAATCCATCTCTTCCAATATCGGCTTTGGATTCAAACCTAATTGATAGCAGGCATCGATAAAACGATTTACATTGGGTTTTATGGCCTCGCTCATAGCGCCGCACCTGTGTTTATAGAAACTTAATCTGCGGGTTACCGCGCTTATACCCTAGCAATAAGACCAGCAATATAGCAAGCACACTGCTATAAACCGGGTAGAAGTACTCACCGAAATAGAGCCTAGGTGTTGCGGCATGAAACAAGGAGAAGAACAAATGTAGGCATATTAACACCGTTGCGATAAACAAGATCTTTTTAGCCCATAGCTGCCCTGCAAGGCCTGCTTTCCCCGTAATGTATAGCAGGGTAGCGGATGCACAAAGAACGCTTGGAATAATATAATGCCCCTGATAGAAGCTCACTAAAACCGCAAAAATATGCGCACCGGAGAGCAATAAACACAGAGCATCAAGCGAAACAGCCCAATATGAATTGAAAGACTTAGTTAACATTAGATCACAAACTATTTAAAAGGTTAAAACTGCCTTTAAGCATTAAGCTGCGGTAATAATCAGGAGGAAAAGACAACTGCTGACTTAAACGGCTAAGCGAATGCCATGCCGGATCTTCAATGCCAACTATTTTTCTCGCCGTAAGATACGCGCTGAAGTGACTGGGCATAATTCCCAAACCATTATAAGCGCCACAGAAATAGATCTTGCCACCTTGCTCATAGTCTACAAGTGATGCTATGGATTGTGTGCTGATCGTATGAGCCGTAACACCATGCCATTCATTCGGCAGACCTACATCGCGCAATTGAGGGTAACGCTGATAAAAGTACTTATGCACCAGCTCACGGGCATAAGATACATCCTTCCATTCAGTTGAATTATCACTCGCATAACCCAATACAACACGCAAAAAGAAATGACCTGTTGTACTCAGTCCAAAGGTGATAGGCAAAATATTGGGTTCGAAACGCAGATCCCATTTATCAAGTGCAAACTGTCTTATCTGCGCCGGACTTAATTTATCGCTGGCGCAGCTGTATTGATGTACCGGATATACCTTGGACGCCACATAGCCCAGGCGAGGAGTATAGGCATTTGTAGCCAAAAGAACCTTAGCACAAGAAACCCGGGCTATAGATGTTTGTACATCCAAAGATGAGCCCTTGTCGTTGACTCCCAGCACTGGAGTGTTTTCATAGACCTCTACACCATACTCCAAAGCAATACGCCGGTATTCACTTAACAACTTGGCAGGATTAAGCTTATAGAACCCCCTCCCCACTTTAGCCGCTGCGTAAAAATCACTAGCAATGCCCTGCTTGAGTTTATCGCCTACTATCCATTGCTCAGTTGATTTTTGATTATTTTGGGCCGTTTTATATTCTGAATTATCTTCGTACAGATAAAGCGTATTGGCCGGCTGAAAATCACAGTTAATAGACTCATCTCGTAAAAAGTTCTTAAAGTGCTGCAAGCCCTGTTCAGCAAAATCTTGATCATCGATACTCGTGAACTTCGCATAAACCGCACCTGAGTTTCTTGTGCTAGCACCTGCCCCCAACTGATGGGATTCCAGTACCAGAACCCGCAAACTTGGCTGTATTTTTTTAAGATAAATAGCCGCACAAAGCCCAGTATAACCACCGCCCACAATACATATATCGGCAGTTTGAGACTGCTGCAGAGAAGGTAAAGCCGGCACCCCATCACCAATTTTCTGCCACAGGCTGGAGCCACCGCTGCGCCGCTTGGGGAGTTCTATACCAGCATCACTGGCGAGTAAACCCGCCAAACCGGGCGCTGCAGTTGCAGCGGCGCTTCCAAGTAATAAATTCCGACGGCTTATTTTCATAGCATGATTCCAAATTCACTTTGGAACATGGTAAAAAATAAGCGCAACTAAGAATTGGCCTTTGGGGACAATCAGCGGACATCTGGGGCCAAGTGCCGCCTGCATACCCCGAAAATTGAAATGGCAGCCCAACATAGCTCTAAGGCGAATACGGCGATATTTTGATCGAGCCAAAGCTGGGGCAGAAAAGCAATTGCTGCATATATATTCCAATACAGATACTGCAATACCGATATTTTCTGAGAGCTCATTAATAGATAGGCCATGCCAAAACACAGCACTGAGCTCCAACTTAATATCGATGCATTCAGCTCTTGCAAACGTAGAAGGTATACCAATAAGTAAATCAGCAATAGGCTAAACAGGACATAAAACACTTTTGGACTAACAGGCAGACGCTTTAAATCGACCTGTAGCAATAGCAAGGCACTGATTACAAACCAAAAGAAATTGTTAAAGACCGCCTGCCACGATGATAGAGCTAAAGAGCTAAAAACCAAACAAGCGGCCGCCAATGCATTGGCCCCAAAATACAAAGGCTTGCTGTGGGCTTTTGAAATAGATAGGTAGGCGTGATTCGCCAAATACAAAACGGTGCCAAACCAGCCAATTAACGCAATCATTCTATGGCCCTACTGCAGCTCTATATGCATATTGCGTACAAACAACTCTTTACCTACGTGAGGGCCATTGAGTACCAGTACCTTACTCAAATCCATCATATGGTGATACAAACGGTCATTACTGGCCGGGCGCAACATGTTTTCGCTCCAGGAAAGAACAATTACTTGAGTACCCAAAGGCAGAGTAAAGTACTCGACTTTGCTTCCCGATTCTGCGCTCTGGCCTAGGATGGAGGGGTAGCCTTCTGAGGTTACCAAATTGGCAATATCAATAGAATCTGGTGTTTCGAAAGGTTCATTTTGCAGGCTACTTAAACCGGCGTTTTTTAAACGCGCTAAAGCTTTATTTACGCGATCTATAACGAGCCTGCCCTGGGCATTCTTTGCCGCTACCAAATACATACTCGAATTATCTGTAAGATTTTCGATTGGGCGTATTAACTGCTTACGCTCTTTGTAATCACTTTCTAAGAGCTGATTCATCACGCTTTGTGTCATGGGCAATAAATCTATTTCGCCGTTGAACAGTGCCGTTAATGCCCGTTTTTCGCTGTTGTATATTTTTGCCTTAGCAATGATTTTATCCAGCGAGGCACCATAGCTATAGCCGGCAACCCGACCTATACGCTGATGCTTGTCTAAAGCGTTTTTTGCCTGCTGCTGATTCAAATACTGACGGTTATAAAATACCTGGCTGGCTACTGTAAAAATGGGATCGGAATAGAGCACTTTTTCGGCGCGCTCAACGGTCTTAAAATAAGGGTATGACAAAAGCTGCTGCCCTTCGCTTACCTCATAAAACGCCAGTTCATAGGGCACATACTGCCATGTTGCCCGCACATCGCTATAGCGAAAAATCAGCTCTAATACTTGTGCGGCTTGACCAACTTCTTCCCCTTGAGTATTGATATAAGGCGCCCAAGTATTGGTCAAAACCGTTTGCTCGGTACGAAGTACTTTAGTGACCGCCTGTTTATCAACAGCGTTCTTAACGTTTTCTGTTACAGTTAGTGCTGATGTTTGTGCAAGTACAGATGAAGACCCTAGAAGTAATACAGCAAGCACCACAACATAGCGCAACGTACTTCTCAACAAACATATCATTCGAAACTCCAAAACCTAAAGCCTAATGCCTAAAGCAAATAAATAACAACAAAAACCAACGAGCGATACTAGGAAACCCAGACAGAGACTTACTCTCGCGATTTAATAAACTGATAGATCAACACTAACAACAAGGTAAGAGCAAACCCCGTCCCAAACATCACATCCGTATCGACATTTGCAATCACCTCTAGAAACAGCGAAGAGTTTTCATCGGTATAGCTGAGTGCCGGCCGAGACATCATTTCACGACTCAACTCCATCAAGTAAAGAGATAACTCAAATACCGCAAAGAAACTCAATGCAACCAGCAAGAAATCCGTCAGTCTAGAAGCACGCTCGCGCTTGCGACTTTCTACCTCTTCTATTCGACTGGAGCAGATATCAATCATACGCTGAGAATTATCTTGCAAAGCAGAGTAATCCCAGCAATCTAAAATCCCTTCTAATAGCAAACGCTTGGGGCGCGTAAGAAACTTTAGGTGCTCATAGTAATCGACCTGGTGCAAACGTGATATCAAGCGACTATCAGACAGCTGCTCTTGCACATCTTCAATGGAATCGTGGTTATACGCCGAGTCAATCGAGGCACTTAGGCGTTGGTTACAATATTCTTGCGCTGTATAGTAATACTGAGCAAGAATCATAGCATCCAAGCGTGGGTCTTCTTTTTGCTTGGCTGCGGGGCCTGAGTTATCTGCCTCATTTTCCTTACCTTCCTCATCATCTTGAACGATATCGCTAGGATCAAGATAGTCCACCAGTACATAATTCAGCCACGTCAGTGAATGATCTTTTTTAGCGGCAATAATGTCAGCAGCATCTTGCGGGCGGTGGGTGTGGGAAAGCCAATTACTCAATAGATCTTTTATGCGTTGTTCTTGCAGCTGCTCTTGCTCAAGCATTATAGTTCGAGAAATCCAAAAGACTTTTAGATCTTGCTGCCAATCAGGCAGTAACATGAAAAGACCTTCATCATCCTGCGCGACAAAGCGCTCTATCGCTAGCACAAGCTCTGGATACAGCTCATCCATAAGTTCCTTAGAAAGGCGCTGACAGTCTTTTTCCAAAGCTTCATGGTCATTGTTATATGGCACATTGAGCCTTAGTTCAGCTACAGCAATGCTGTTGGTAAACACATGCACTTTTAAATCTGGGTTTAGATCCGGCCGCTGCCAGATACACAAACGGGACTCCCAGCTATCAACATTGGTGCTTTCATATTCTTGTGCTTGCTTAGGTTTAGGTAAGCTCAAATCTGGGTGCCTAGTTAACTGGCTGCGTAAACTTTCATCAAACTCACTGGCCCGACGATTTATACCAGGGTTGACCGATAAAGGCACATGAATGGGCAATAAAGTGCGTATAGTAATAGTAGAGTTCGACATGAAAAATCTCAGAGTCCGTCTTTAAGGCTCCATTTATTATAGAGCGATGACATTATAGAGTACTGATCATAGCTGACAATCTGAACATTGCAGTATGGCATTCACGAAATAACACAACTGCTAAAATAAAAAGGGCCGCGATGAATCGCAGCCCTTTCAATACAGCGTGGTGATCGCAGCAAATACCTACAACACCATGGATTTACGCTTTATGATGCCAAACTCAAGCCCGCAAAACGCTGCTGGTGATAGTCGCCATCACCAAATGCCGCATTAATACTGAGCAAACGGCGAACATAGTGACCAACATCTAGCTCATCGGTCATTCCCATACCACCGTGCAACTGAACAGCTTCGCCACCAATATGTTTGGCGGCCTTGCCCAGCATCGCCTTGAGCGCTGCAATGTTGATCTCGATGGAGTCAGCACTTTCATTTTGTTCGATTGAACAAACGGCGCGATACAGAATAGATTTAAATTGCTCAGCAGCCATAAACGTATCAACCATACGATGCTGCAAGGCCTGGAATGAACCAATAGCAACACCAAACTGCTTACGCGTTTTACAGTATTCCAAAGTAGTCGCGTTTAGTTTTTCCATGATACCTAGAGCTTCCGCCGCTAAGGCAACAATGAGTTGTTGACGCATTTGTTGAAGCATCGCCAATCCTTCATTTGCACCACAAATCGCTTGGGCTGAGACATTTTCAAGCTTCAGATTGGCAACGACTTGTGCATCCATTGTGCGCAGTGCCGTCTTGCTTAGGCCTTGGGCATCAGCATCGATTAAAAACAGTGCAGTACCCTGCTCATCATTTTGATCACCGCTAACACGGGCACTTATAATAATTTTATTGGCCGACATTGCGTTCAATACAAGCGACTTTTCACCACTTAGGCGATAGGCATCGCCCTCCGGCTTAGCAGAACACTTTACATCGTGTAGCTCGTAACGAGATTGCGGCTCAGCGTAAGCAACAGCACCCTGCACAGAGCCATCAATTACGGCTGCGATCAAGGCATCACGTTCTTCACTCTGCGCACTGGCTTGGAGTAGACCACCAAACATTAATACCGATGCTGCAAATGGCTCTGCAACTAAGCCCTTGCCCATTTCTTCCATTACCGCCATGGTATCTGTGGCTCCACCACCAAAGCCACCAAGTTCTTCAGCGAATGGAATGGACAACCAGCCCAGCTCAGCAAATTTCTGCCAGTTTGCAGCACTAAAACCCGCTTCATTGGCTACCACTTTGTTGCGCGCTTCGAAATCGTACTCATCTTGTACAAAGCGAGCGACGCTGTCTTTGAGCATTTGCTGCTCTTCAGAGAAATCAAAATTCATTGCTTTTATCCTTTTAGGTCGCTGGCTTAAAGGCCCAGTACAAATTTAGCGGTAATGTTCTTCTGAACCTCATCAGAACCACCATAAATGGTTGCAGCACGGCTCATCATAAAGCCACGGCGCGCAACATCACCAAAGTCATGACCTACCTGCTCATTGTTAGCTCCATCTTGTACTACCGTACCGAAGTAACCGGCGAGGTCTAGCTTCAACTCCTGAATTGATTGCTGAATTTCGGTACCTTTTAGTTTCAATAAGGATGACTCTACGCCCGGACCATTACCCTTAGACATCGAGGCTAATACTCGCAGCTCGGTAAACTCCAAAGCCATTAGGTCAATTTCAATGTCACTGATACGCTGACGGAAGATAGGGTCTTCAATCATGGCGCGGCCACCATTAACTTCGGCCGCTGCCAGCTTTTTCACTTCAGCCAAATTTCGCTTAGAATCAGCCACACCGGCAATCGCGGTACGCTCATGGGCTAACAAACTCTTAGCGTATGTCCAACCTTTGTTTTCTTCCCCGATCAAGTTTTCAACTGGTACACGTACCTCTTCAAAAATGACCTCATTCAAGTGGTGCTCGCCATCAATCGTTACGATTGGGCGCACGGTAATACCTGGGCTTGTCATATCGATAAGGATAAAACTGATACCCTGCTGGGGCTTACCTTCGTTGCTGGTACGTACTAGGCAGAACATCCAGTTGGCATGCTGAGCTAAGGTTGTCCAAATCTTCGCGCCGTTAATGACATAATGATCGCCATCACGTTCGGCTTTGGTTTTCAGAGAAGCCAAATCCGAACCTGCACCTGGCTCAGAGTAACCTTGGCACCACCAATCGTCAGCGTTCAGAATTCGCGGTAAAAAACGCTCTTTCTGAGCATCGTTACCAAAGCTGTAAATGACCGGACCTACCATTTTTAGACCAAATGGCGATACATCAGGTGCACCTACGGCGGCGCGCTCATTTTCAAAAATATAGCTTTGGGCAGGGGTCCAACCAGCGCCACCGTATTCAACTGGCCACAATGGCGCAGCCCAGCCCTTCGAATTGAGCTTACGCTCCCAGGCAACCTGTACATCTTTATAGCTACCAGGCTGTTTCGCTTGGCTGGCCAATTCTTCGTTCCAAGCGTCCTTCAAAAAGGCGCGTACTTCATCGCGAAAAGCAAGCTCCGCTTCGCTAAAGTTGATATCCACCTTGCTGTCCTCATTGTTGTTCTATGACCGGTGTTTACTGGGCTTCATCGCCTCAGCAATCCATTTATCTTTCACGTTCTAGTGTAGAGCGAATAAACACAAACATCTTTATGTTAAAGTGACAGCTTTCTTAGCAAAAAGTGACAGCTGGGCGATCTGGCAAGTCGAATGATTTATTATGCAAATTAAGAACCTCATTAGCTTTGTAAAGGTGGCCCAATTAGGCAGTTTTCATGCCGCCGCCAAACAGCTGCATAGCTCACAGCCCGCCATATCTGCACGAATAAACTCGCTTGAGAACGAGCTAGGGGTACAACTGTTTGAAAGAGATGCCAGCGGCACCCGCCTAACCAGCCGAGGCCAGCAGTTGCTGCCACTAGCTCAGAAGATGTGCTCCCTACAGCAAGATATGAAAGAGCAGCTACGCGATGTGCTACCTGAGCGGGGCATTGCACGCATTGGGGTATCCGATACCTTAGCCCACCTATGGCTAACCAGCATGCTAAGCCGCTGGCAAGAACGCTTACCCTTGATGGAATTTGAGATCTGTGTGGATGTCAGCAACAATCTGAATCAGCAGCTTTTAAAACACCAACTCGATCTTGCCTTTGTCGTTGGCCCACGGCAGAGCGATGAACTATGCAGCGAGCCACTTATTGAATACCCACTATGTTGGGTAAGCAGCCCAAGCCTTGCGGGCAATTGGCATGGCCAAATAAGCCTAGCCGAGCTGAGCAAGCACCCACTATTAAGCTTTCCACGCAATAGCTTGCCAGGCAGCCAATTGCAAAGAATGCTAGACGAGGCCGAGCTAGACGAGGTGCGCCTACACAGCTGCAGCTCACTGGCGAACCTGCTACCACTGGCAGAACAGGGCCTTGGTAGCGCCTTAATACCAGAAGCGGCCGCCAGCAAAGCCCTACAAAACGGCAAGCTAGAAAAACTGGATGTAAAACCGAGCCCAGCTCCTCTGCCTTTTATCAGTTGCTGGCGAGCCGACGACGATCGCCACTTGGCGCCACTATTGGCGCAGATTGCTTTGGAAATTGTTGCTCAGGAGCAGTTTGAATAGCGAGCTGCTCTAGCGCAATAATGAGCTCATCAGCTAAGGTCTCGGCGATAGCTCATACTATTCGCCAGGGAGCAACTTAGCGGTAAAACCAAATACAAAATAGGAAACCACATACTCACCACAATCGGTCCCGTAAAACGTATTTCTGGTTGCAACAAAATAAAAATGTGTACACCCCATAACTAAAAATTCATATACAAATTCAGATCCATACACAGTTGTCTGAATCGTTGAATTTATAGTATTAAATAGATAAACGTAAAGTTCAGAAATAGAGTGTGCGCTCAATACAGTGAGACAATAGCTAAACGGGCTCAAGAGAATATGTTCCACCAATACCATCGCCAGAACCAAAAATAGCGATAGCACTTGAAGGCTTACTAAAATAATACCCCTGAACAACATCGCAACCAAGCTCTCTTAATATCAGTGCCACCTCTAGAGTCTCAACCCCTTCAGCGATAACTTCCAACTTCATTTTTCTCGCCAAATATATAATGGCACTGACGATATCTCGGCTACTTTCATTGACGGAGATATCTTTAACAAACACCATATCTATTTTTACTGCATGAACTGGTAACTGCTTTAGGTAGGCCAAAGAGGAATAACCTGTTCCGAAATCATCAATGTAAATCTTGTGGCCTAATAATTTTAGCTGCTTTAACTGCTTTATGGCATTTCTGCTGTTATCAAGAAGCATGCTCTCGGTAACTTCGAGCTCGAGCAAACTCGGCTCAAACTCATATTGACTAACTAACTCAAGGAATCTCTCAAAAAAATTATCTATCGCCAATTGCTTGGCCGATATATTTACGGCAATGGGCAAGGCCCGCTCGCTATTTGATAGGCTTTCTAGCTGCTTGCATACTTGGTGTAAAATATCCCACCCTATATCGATAATATTCCCTGTTTTTTCGGCAAGATCAATGAAACCTGCTGGTGAGACAACCCCTTCAACTGGGCAATGCCAACGCGCCAAGGCCTCATAACCAACAAAGCACTGACTATCCATATCATATTTGGCCTGATAGTGAGGTATAAACTCCTTGTTTTGAACAGCTTTATGCAGCTTTGATTCAAGGATTAAGTAATTTAATGATGCTTGCCCCATCTGAATAGAGTGCCAACACCAGGCATTGCCGCCGTGCGCCTTCGCCTCATACATAGCCGCATCGGCTCTAGACATCAGCAAAGGGATTGAATCAGAATCAGAAGGATACTGAGCTAGGCCTATACTGAGAGATATATGAAGCTGCTTCTTTTCTAAAAGCAATGGCTCATTGATTGTTTCGATCAAGTTTTTCGCACAGTTTTCCGCCTCCCACCGATTGCCAGCACACTTACAGACGACTAGAAATTCATCACCGCCTAAGCGTGAAATCAAGCTGCCAGGTTTGAGTGTTGCTTGTAATCTCTTTGCCAGCAAGATAAGCAGTTTATCTCCAACTTGATGACCCAGAGAATCGTTCACATGCTTAAAGCGGTCAAGGTCGATAAATAGTACAGTGAAAGCTTCCTTGCGGCGCGCGAGAGACTTCATATGCTCTACAACTTGATGACGATTAGGTAATGTAGTTAAGCTATCAACACTTGCCAGATATTTTAGTTCCCGATGATACTTAAGCCGCTGCCATATAAACGACAACAAAACCGAGCCAACAACAATTGTATATATGAGGTAAGCCCACCAACGCATCCAGGGTGGAGCTTCAACAAAGACTTCAAGATTAGTTTTACTATCTGAGTTAAAACCTTCCTTGATTTCAAGACGATACTCTCCTGGGCTAAGGCCAGAAAACCGAGCAAACCCTCTTTGAGTTTTAATCCAATTGTCATTAAACCCCTTTAGGCGATAAAAGATTGTCTCACTCACATTAGCCTTGGGTCTTGTTGTACCAAATGAAACTTCCATAGCATCGTCCGTATAAAGCAATGTAATCGAGTCTTTTACATTTAGTATCTCCTTTTCCTTACCGCTCTCACCAAAAACGACAAGATGATGAAATTTCAGCGCGCTATCAACTTTCACCTTTTCAAGCTCGGACACATCAAGAAGTACAATTTTTCCAGGTTCAGAAAAGACGAGCCGTTCACCTTTCATCACCCCTAACAAAATAGAGTCTTTCTTCCGAGGAACTCCTTCGCTGAGATTATAAAAATCTACCTTGTAGGTATCGGTATTGATTCGATAAAGTCTAGTTTTTGCCAGGTTCAAGGACCAAATGTAGCCTCCACTAAGAACCTGGCCATTTGGATCCAAATGAACACCATCCAGCTCTTCTATCGTATTTGCAATCAGGGTATCCGAACCTGCAACAGGCTCGTAATATTCAATGGCTGGGCTAAGCGCCCAATACTTTCCGTCTGAGTAGAATAGTTTTTGTGGGAATTCACCTTCTCCCCTGTTTTCAATATTAATCTTGTCGAAACTATCTAACCCCCGATTGTAACGACACAAGAACCCGTCCCCGGACCAAGCTAGCAAACCATTATCTACAATTTTAGGGTAGACTCTTTTTATCAAACTCAAACAAGAAGAATCCGGATAAGAAAATACAGAATTTGTTTCTTTATCTAGGCGATAAATATTGTATTGGGTATCAATAACCCAAAGCCCATCATTGGGGCTATCCACTATAGAATTAACATCGAAACCTGCTATGACGCTAGACTGCCCCGTATCAGGATCAAATTTGATAGCTTTAAGTGATTCAGAATCGTGAAGCCAAACTTTTTTCTCTTTATCGACTTGAAAGGAATAAGGCGGGTGATGCAGTGAGTACTGCTTAAATTGCTTGCTAAATAAGTTGAACTCTATGAGCAGATTTTCGCTGCTCAACCATATATTACCAAGTTCATCTTGATGATAACTCGTCGGCACGAAGTGTGTAAGAGCAGGATCCACATCACTTAGACTTACTACTCCATATAAAGCTTCCCCAACTCTTGCGGCCCCTAAAGCATTAAGGCCGTAAAACAGCAATTCATCATCCTGCCCAAGAAATAAATCACTTAGGTATACAGATTTAGTATTTGTTGCAACCTGAATAAGCCCAGCGTGATCATCAACCCTCGCAACGGTGCTTAGATTCAGCCTTCCCCATATCACCCCAAAACGATCTTCTTGCAGCTTAAGAAATGAGCATTGTTCTTCAGCATCGCAGGGCAACTCTATTTTGGCGAGTAAATTGTAGTTTTTATCGAAGGCATAGTAGTAGCGATTGCTCACCAGCAAGAACTTATCGGCAGTCTCATGAACCGTACTAACACTCTGGCTGGCAATATCTTGAAAATCTCTTGGGTAGCGGGTAGTACCATCACCTGGAGTGGTGAGCTGCGTAGATACAGGGTCGTAAAGATAAAGACCGCTACTAGATGAAAGCCAAACACTGCGATCATTAGCTATAACGGCATCTTGCTTAAATCGAATTCCCTTGGATTCCTGTGCTTGCCTCAGCCCCGGATCCAGAGTGATGACATCATCCGTAAATGTTAACCTGAACGCACCGTTTTTGTTGGTAAGGACAACAACATCAGAGCCTGAAACAATAATATTCCAGACATACATGGACTTTAGATCTTGTACCTCAAATATCTGATAGCTGTCCAAGTCAATGTAATACAATCCGCTTAGAGTCCCAATCAAAATTCTTCCATCTGTTAGTTTTAATCGGGAAACCGGCAGATTGTAGAGGGGCATCGATTTATCTGAGTGCACCTTGATAACTTGCCTACCATCGTAACGATAGAGACCTGTTTCAGTACCAATCCAATACAGACCTTTTTCGTCTTTAACAACGGTGTGAAATAAGTTAACGCTTGAAAAGTCAGATAGACCTAAGTCGTATATATCTAGCTCAAACGAACTCGCTTCGGCCTTATGCAATCCAATCATTAACAGCAAAAGCAAGAAGCAGAAGCTAAAAACTCCTATTTTTGTATTCACATTGCTCATCAGTTACCCATAGAGAAGTTACAAAATTTAGTTTCGCCGCGCCGCAACCCCACGTTAGAGAACCGCTTAGATTTACATTCATTAAACCAATAGAATGATTTTGCCCTTATTGATAAACCTGCAATCGCCTATAAAAACTGATTATGAACACAACTTGAATAAGCCATAAATATGATTATTTAGCCGTCAGCGCTAATATTTAAGTGCCATCCAGACATCAATAGCATTGCCTTTTTGCGGCCGAATTAAAGTTGCAATAAAGGTGTTACGATGAAAGCAGGCTGTATCAGCTAAGGATACTTACAGGCTTCTAGCTACTACATGTAGCTCAATTCCAACACCCTTGGGCTACGCCCTAGTTTGATTTAAGGTGGAAAGAAAAACAGTGGCTTCACTAGCAGTACTGAGCCTTTGAGGTGGCAGTCCTTTATATTAATCACCGCACATAAAGCTTGAAAACTCAACGACAAAGTTCCGACAGGAATTAGCCACTCGGGAAAAGGTGGCCAATATCGTGAAAAGGAAAAATCTGCAAACATTTTGCAACAAGCATATTATAAATAGTTATTTGTAATTTGTATGCTAGTTATTAATATCACCGAGCTCGCAACAATAACAATAAAAAATCTAACACGACATAAGCACAAAGATGCCTATGCAGTCCGATACCGCCATTCAATAGATTGAAAATTTAAGCGCCAAGCCTCTTGCTTTCACTTAGCTACGGCACCGAATCTAACTTGGGGGAATAATGAAGCACCTGTATCTATTAGCAGCGGTTATCTTTACCTTTTTTGGCCTCACATTATTTAAGCATACAAACCATGAGGCGGCCGTCAATTACCTCGACAAAAACCAACCAAGCCCCTATAAAAGACAAAGAAAGGAAAGGCAATCCTGGATTCACGGCGGAGAGAGAAGTAATTGGCAATCTATCGAAAGACTCAACTTGAAAAACCGAGTCGTTAGCAGAAACATAGCAAGGAAAAACCTACAAAATCGCCAAATAGATAGCACTATCCATGTAGCTGGCTTACAGGGTCATTGGTTAGAGCTAGGCAGTCAAAACCAAGCCGGCCGAATGCTGGGGATTGACTACAACGGAAAATCGAATGAATTGATTTCAATCAGCGATGGGGGGCATGTTTGGCTGTATGACGCTAATAATCAATGGCATAGCCTGAACGACACATTCCGCCTTGACTCACCGTTTAGCGTGCATTGGCTCGATAAAACTGACAATACTCAAGACAGGATCATCGCCGTATCTCGCGTCCCTGGTCAAGTGCACTATTCTGATGATCGCGGTTTCACTTGGAATTCTTCTACGGGTATACCAACCCCTAGAAAGCAAGCGAACATCGACCATGAGGTTATTAGTAGCTGGGAGTCACGAGGCAAGGTTTATCTTTTAAAGAACATTGGTCATCAGCTAGTGATTTTCAGCTCTGAAGATAGAGGCGAAACTTTTTCCAATGTTACAACATTCAACAAAAGACTATCACGATTCACACCGCGAGCATGGCATTCTGCCAATAACAATGAACTGTATATTGTTGAAGATGATGAAAACAGAAAAAAAATTAAAGTTCACATTTATTCAGATGACGTGCTAAAAAGCGTAGATGGGCCAACTTTTAATTTTGGCATAATTGATGCCACCATCACAGGTAGCGATGGTGTTATTTATTTGGCCTATGAACATTTCTCGGCGAATGGAATCGTGAGAACTCAATTTTTCGAAAGTGAGGACGGGGGTAGCAACTGGCGGCAAAAGGGTAGTTTAGATGGCAGTGAATTAGCGATAGGACATAACAACTTTGCGGCAGATTCATCAGACAAACATACCTTATATTTTGGTGGCGTAGATGCTTATGTGAGCCGAGACGGGGCCAACAGTTGGCAAAAAGTCAACTACTGGCATGAGTATTATGACACTCCCAATTCCAGACTTCATGCAGACATCACTTTCTTTTACGAACATCCCGGGCACCCTACGTTTATTAGCACCGATGGCGGGATATACAAATCTATAGATCAATTGTCTACAGTAGAGAACATAAGCTTAAACGGCTTAAACGTCTCACAGTACTATGATGTTTATACAGCGGAATACAATCCGCATCAAATGATAGCTGGCAGCCAAGACCAAGGCTTTCAATTACCCAGGGTTCATGGCAAAAAACATGTCGTTTTCGATCAGCTGCAAGCTGGAGATATAGGGCTTACAAAGTCCTCGGATGGAGGACGCTCTGTATGGTTGGTGTTTCCTGATTTCCTGAGTTATTACGTCAGTATGGAATCCCGCGAGAGGGAAATGTTTAACTATTTATCAAATAGCAGCTGGTCCATAAGCGACCCAGAAAACCCAGGCGGCCCCATTAATGCACACTGGATGAACCCAATAGTTGCAGCACCGGATGAACCTAATGCAGCCTATATCGGCATAGGCACTCCTCAAGCCACCTATTTGTGGAAAGTAACAGCTGATACAGAACTAGGGCAATCTAGTGTGGAAAAGCAGCCCTTTGATTTTTCTCAGGGCCAAGGGTTCACGGCGGTATCAGCATTGGCAATATCTAATCTCAATAATAAATACCGCTACGTGGTTACTAATCATTCTGGCAGTGAAGCCAATCACGTATTTACCTCTGTTGACGGAGGTCGAAACTGGAAGCAGTCACCCTTCCAGGGTGATTCAGGCATCAATCATTTACGAGGTATTGTTATCCTGCCATCGAAAACTAAATTAGGGCGATTTTATCTTTCGGGAAGTTATTACAGTACTGGAGAATCTGTTTATGTTTCAGAGGACAATGGTCAAACATTTCAAGCCATCAACAATGGATTGCCGAATACTCTTGTCAGGGATCTAGAGGAATCACCTGATGGGGAGTTAGTCTTCGCCGCCACGGACTCTGGGCCCTTTGTATATTCGAGAAGCAGCGGAGAATGGACTCCTATGCATGGATTGGCGGCCCCAGAGACCGTGTACACGTCTGTTGAATACGTCGACGCCTTAAACCTGATTCGCTTTTCCACCTACGGCCGTGGAATCTGGGACTTCCACCTAGAAAATCTAGGGCGGCCCAAAATCAATGGCAGCTACTCAGGCCTATTTTACGAACCCGCACACAATGGCGAGGGCATGTATTTACAAGTACTTAGTGATAAACGTGCCATAGTTGCTTGGTTTACCTACGACGACAAAGGCAATCAATCATGGCTGTTAAGTACCGACGGTAAGATAGAGGGCGATACGATTATTTTTAAAGACATGTTTTCAACCTCTGGTAGTGGTTTCGGCCCTGAATTTAAACCCGAATCAGTGGAAAACAAGCCTTGGGGTCAAATGGCTTTAACCTTTGAGTCCTGCACCAATGTGTGGATGAGTTATTCTGGCCCGAACTCTTATGGGCGCGGCTATCAAAACCACATAAAGTTGGCTGGAATCAACGGCCTCAGCTGCCAAAATGAAGAAGCAAACTCATCTGATCGAGGCCTCTGGACAGGTGCTTATTACAACAAAAAAAGATCTGGGGAAGGGATATTTTTACAAGAGGTCAACGATGAACTAGCGGTCATTACTTTTTTTGGTTACGACAACAATCATCAACAGATGTGGCTGATTGCCGAAGGTCAGGTTAGCAATGATCGCATCGTTTTTGATCAAGTCAAAAAACCGATTAATGGACAATTCGGCCCTCATTTTGATCCGAACTCGGTCGAAAGGAAAGCCTGGGGACGATTGCTTATTGAAGGCTCTGCCTGTGATTCCGTTACATTACGATTCGAAGCAACAGACAAAACAATTACTACTTTGGACATGGTGCCACTAAGCAAGCCACAGGGCCTAGTATGCGAATAGTCGCAGTCGAAAGCATACTCGACCACTCTTTATTTCACATTGCCTTCGAGAAGGCTCAATTTCCATAACATAAAATCAGCAGTGGGGTTCTTTTAAGCCAAAAGCTTACCAAGAGCCCAACGCCATACTCGCTCAGCTAGTAACTCGAAGATAAAACCAACAGGACACCCACCCATAATTATCCCCCAAAACTAACACATGCAGCTCACCATAAGACACAGACAAATTACCTAGTTTCTAACCAGAGATCGGCCTGTCTTAGGCTTGTTTAACTCATGAAAGTAGGTCATACGATTGGCCTAGCTCTCTAGTTGCGATGCTGGGCCAATTAGAGTGGATGCCCTTTATATTTATATTTTGCACCCAAGATCAGCGAAGTCAGTTAAAGAAATTTCACTCGCCAACCTTAGTGCAAATAAGTTTTATTATGCCAGTTATTTGAGTAGCCTAATTAGCCAATAGATTAATACCAGAAGTACTTCGGGCAACAAAATATACATTATCTTAGAGCAAGAAATATTACCAATCACCATTACTATGTTATAACATTGCACTGGAGTATTTTTAAGGACTTTGTTTTTTGTTGATCGCCTTACAGTTTACCCAACATAAGAACCTTACTGCGCGTATTCGTTTTTTCGATAAATCGATATTAGCTTGCAGCATAGCTCGTCATAGCTTAGGTGACTGAACTTATGAGGCTTTAGCGCTTTGCATGAAATCGCCTTGTATACACAATGAATACAATCAAATCTAAAGAGACGATCATATGAGTGATTTACGTTCGCCCGCATATTGGGTAAGCCATACCTTGTCGGTGGCAGCAACCATCATCGGTGTCTACTACGCCGCTATTGTTGGTTTTGATGCAGCCTTAAAATTGGAGTTAGTCAAGGCAGATCGGGGCACTTACTATTTGTCGGAATCCTTGTATCAAGAACTGGATTTCAACGTTAAAAACATGGACCGCTATATAGAGCAGGCAAAAGGAAAAAAATTCGTTTATCAAGAACATCTTGATGGCATAAAGCTAAACGACTATGTATTCCAGGCGTCAAAATTCTCTGAATCTACTTTTGAGATTGAGCCTAGATTACTGTCAGAGATATCGACCTATTACTTTTCAGTTGGCAACGCCATCGCACAATACTATCAAGGCCACAAGCAGTCACCAAATAACGTCATGGTGGTATTGAAGCGAGAGTCGAAAAGACTTCAAGAGCAACAAACCTTAGAGCGCTTTGCGGCCTATAAAGATGCGCTAGCGCGTGATGTCAAAGATTCGGGCGTTGACGTAGAGCATGTTAGTTTCAAGTGAATGGATAGCATTGAACAGATAAGGCCTCCATCTATAACAACCACCCGAAACTAACGCAAGCATGGTCTGGCTTTTAAATTGACCTTACCAAAACAGCACTTTTAAAAGCACAAACAAAGTAATATCCAATGCCCTAGAGCTTGTTTTTCACTACCAATCATTCAACCTCAGGGTGCGCTCATGTAATTCAAGTGCTTCTTTGAGTTCTCGCTGACTTAACTCAAACACCTGGACAATCTTGAATCCGTCTTCATGGAACTCAGCTGGATTTTCATCTTGAAAGCGAATATTCGCACCAAGTTTCGGTAAAAGTTCTTTATTGTAAGCAAACAATTTGGCATCGCGCTTATCGATATAGGCTGGCATCATACCTATAATGGTGATTGCTTGTTTCACTCCAATTTTATTAAAGAACTCTACCTCTTCGGTATGCCATTGACGAATATAATCATCCGTCTCTTTATCTAGATCTCTACCCGTCAACCAGAACCAAAAGCGACGTAAAAGCGACGGTTCAGAGCCATAATCTGCGTATAAAGGCTGAGTTGATCCTCCATGCCACCCCAAAAAAGCGCCTTTTTCCACTTCAGTGTCGTGACTGGCTGTTGCTATGTAGTTAGCGCAGGAGGAAGCACAGAGGGTTTTCACTACCACTTTCAAATTCCGTTCAAAAACTAACTCACCAATTTTCATCCCACCTGTAACAGGGCCACCACCACTAGTAACATAAAGCGTTTTAACTTCTTTTCCAGCCGTATTCAGTACATGCTCTAATTTTAGAGCATTCTCCATTGTTGTATCACCAATAAACTGCAGGCGATGCTTGCCGATTAGCTGTACAAAATACCCATCATTACCACCCCACCAATAGGTGGAACAGGCCGAGATTAGAAGTGAAAATAAAACTATGAGATATCGCATTAATCATCCTTGAATTACAAAGGTCTTCCTTTAAAGTAAATTCTCAAACAGTCAGGTCTGCCATTGAAAGCTATACTTTTTGTGCTTTATTTTTTGGAGCAGCTTTCTAACAAAGCCCCATAACCCTCTTCACGCTGAAAGTCAGGTCTATTAACCTTCTCATTGACCAAAGCTCTAAACTTATCAAAATCTAGTAAGTTCTCGCAGATATAGGCTTCGGTTAGCTTTTTATCACACATATTATTGTGATAACAAAAGCCCCAGGCACTTAGGTGAGCTTGAATGGGGAAATAGATGGTTTGGAGTTTTACCCAATCTTCTATGCTGGCGTCATCGTTTTTTCTTAGCTCATTAAATACCTTCTGTATTTCATGGGCAGACTTGGAAATCGATTCGTTTTGTCCGCTCAGCATCAACTGTAAAACCGCTTCTTTTTTTAGTTTCTCTTGGGCTCGGTCATGCAGAATGAATTCCCAAGCTGCGTAGGCCACCCCCATGGTAACCGCTAAAGCTTGAATCCAATCAGTAATAGAAGGCTTCATTGTTATCCCTGTACAACATTTACATTATTATTTTACGCAGCTACTTATCTTAAATATCGACACTTCATATATAGATAGAAACAGCGAGCTTGTTACTTTGGTTTTATCAGCCAGAACTTTCCTTTATGGGCCATACGCCCAGCAAATTCACCTGCTTGCTCTCCTTCGCCCGCAAAGATATCGGCGCGAATACCACCATTGATAGCACCACCTTTATCTTGAGCGATAAAAACCTGCTCTATTTTGCTGTCGTTTAATGGATGAGGTACCGCCACATAGGCCATGGTTCCCAAGGGAATATATCGAGTATCCACGGCCAGCGAACGCATAGTGGTTAGGGGAACACCCAAGGCACCCAAGGGTGCTTCTTGATTGTAGGCCTCATCTCTAAAGAATACATAGCTTTGATTATTGCCGATCAAACGTTGATACTCGATAGGTTTGGCGGCATCAACCCAAGCTCGAATAGAGGGCAAGGAGATTTTTGCTGGGGGTATTTCACCGCATTCACGCAATACCTTGCCTAAGCTGATATAGTTTTCTTTATTTTTTCCCGCATAGAGTACTTTAACTTTACTGCCATCAGGCAATTTGCCTACGCCACTGCCCTGAACATGCAGTACAAAATTATCAAAGGCATTGTCGGACCAGAACAGCGCCTCTGATTCTGCTAGCCCGCCAGCTTCAATTTGTTTGCGGGATAAAGTTTTCGCTTTTTTTGAAAACTTATAAATAGGGTGCTGATACTTATCAGTTTTGTTTTTGCTCACATTAACGTAAGACGCATAGTAAGAAGTAAACTTTCCTTTATCATTGCGCGCGCTTTTTGTATCCACCACTAGCTGATAAGGAACAAAGTTATTTTCGATATAGTCGTAGACATTGCCCGAATTCAATCCTTCCGACTCTTGACATACCTTCGCCCAGCCCTTTGGCAATTTACTGGTTTTACAATTGCTCTCGATAACCTGCAATAAGGATTCTGGCTCTGGCTTATCCAACCAGCCAGGTAACTCACTAAATTGCTGCTTTACTTCATTTATCTGTAAGTTGGCTGTTTTTTTTCGTTGCTCACGGGAGCCTTTTACCTTTGTTTCTACAACCCGACCATCAGGACACTGGTAACTTTGGGTTTTGGCCTCCAAGTTGATGGCAAGGCTACTGCTTAGTACGGCAATCGATATTAATAATGGGCGCATTCTTGGTCCGTCTATGGCTTTAAAACAGCTAGTGATTCTGACATAGATTGGAGCATGCAAACACAGCGTTGTTCAAAAATACTGCCCCTGAATATTACTCTTACACATGAGCCCACCTTTACTGTTGGAGGCGCCCTAATCAACAAAAGCTTTCAATGTGCTACTTTGTCAGAGGGTATCTACGTAAACCGCCACAAAATCAGATCATTATTCACTCAATTCAGAACAATCCACCACACAAGCCCCGTTTTCCGAATAATCCTCTGCAAAGCTTTGCTAAAATAGCGGCAATTGGAAGCACTGCTTCGCAGCAAGCCCTGCCCTGTCGCCAAAAGTGACCCCGCTCGGCCTACCCAGCCCACCCGGCCGGATTAGCGTTCACCCTACGCTTACCCTTAATCTGCACTACAATATGCGCAACAGCATTGGGCTTTAATATGCCCACTGACGACTGCTGTTGGCGCTATAGCCGGGTTCCATCTGCTTATATTTATCGAGGATATTATGACCACAGCCTATTTGAATGGAGAATTTCTGCCCCTGGAAGAGGCACGTATATCACCTATGGATCGTGGCTTCTTATTTGGCGACGGCATTTATGAGGTGATTCCCTCTTATGATGGCAAGCTGGTTGGCTTTGGTCCTCATATTGATCGCATGCACCAGGGTATGGGCTTTATTGATATCAAGCACGATCTTAACCATGAAAAATGGCGCGAGATCTGTGAAGGCCTTATCGAAAAGAACGGATCGGGCAACCTAGGCATTTATCTACACGTTAGCCGTGGCGCCGATGTTAAACGCTTTCACGCATACCCAGACGATGTAGCCCCTACTGTTTTTGGCTTTGCCTTTGAGATTGCCCCCCCACCGGTTGCCGATCGCGAGCAAGCCAATGGCTATAAAGTGGCCACCACCGAAGACCTACGCTGGCAGCGCTGTCACATTAAATCTACGGCTTTGCTGGGCAATGTAATGCACTTTCAACATGGCTTTAGCAGCGGGCAAAATGAAACCTTGTTGTACAACGCCAAGGGCGAGCTAACCGAAGCCAGTGCTTGTAATGCCTACATCGTTAAGGACGGGGTTATTGCGACACCGCCACTGGATAATCAAATCTTACCTGGCATTACCCGCTTGATGCTTTTGGATATTTTACGTAAGCACAGCGATATCACCGTTGAAGAGCGTATTATCACAATGGACGAAGTAGCTAATGCAGATGAAGTATGGATCAGTAGCTCCAGCAAAGAAGTTGCGGCTGTTGTTGAAGTGGACGGCAAAGCTGTTGGCGATGGTAAAGTCGGCCCGGTTTGGGAAGCTGCCCAAGCGCTATATAGCGCCCACAAGCACGACTACTAATGTAATTAGCGTTCAATGTGCTTTAGCGGCTAACCGTTAAAGCACTAACAGAACGAAATAGAAACACACAGAAAGAAATAAAGAACACTCGGATTTATTATGAGTCGCCCCTGTCACGCCCGTATCGATCTAGCAGCGCTGCGCCACAACTATCAGTTGGCCTGCGATCTTGCGCCGGCCGCCCAAGCTGTCGCCGTTGTCAAAGCCAATGCCTATGGTCACGGTGCTGTAGCTGCAGCTAAGGCACTTGAGCCTTTGGCGCCTGTGCTTGGGGTAGCGTGTATAGAAGAGGCTTTAGAACTTCGTGATGCAGGCATTAAAAAACCGATTCTTTTATTAGAGGGTATTTTTAGCGCCGATGAAGTTAGCATTGCCAGCGAGCAAAACTTCTACTTAATGGTCGAAAACCTTGAGCAGGTTCAAGCCATCATTCAAGCCAATGTTAGCCAGCCACTGCATTGTTGGTTAAAAGTCGATACCGGCATGCATCGTTTGGGGTTATTGCCGGAACAAGCCGACGGTGCCCTAAGCATTTTAAAAGCCAGCGATAATGTACACAGCGATATCATTATTGCCAGCCACTTTGCCAGTGCCGATGAGTTGGATAACCCAAGCAATCAAGCTCAGCTCGAATGTTTTGATCATTTAATTGCTCAAAGTGAACAAGCCAAAGGGCTCGCCCAAAGCCTTGCTAATTCAGCTTGTGTACTCGGCCATCCTCAAGCTCATCGTCAGTGGCTACGCCCTGGTTTTATGTTATACGGCGCTTCACCTTTTACGGTGCCTCATGAAAATGCCGATAAACTAAAACCTGTTATGAGCCTAGTGAGCGAAGTGATTTCGGTACGTCCGATTAAAGCAGGGGAACGCGTTGGTTACGGTGGCAAGTGGCAAGCTGAGCGCGATAGCCTAATTGCCACCATAGCCTGCGGTTACGGAGACGGATACCCACGCCACGCCCCCAACGGCACGCCAGTATTGATTGACGGGCAAGAAGCACCGCTGGTTGGCCGCGTCTCTATGGACATGATAACCGTGGATATCACCGAGCTTAAAGATATTGCCATTGGCAGCAAGGCCGAAATGTGGGGGCAAAATCTTTGCGTTAATCGTATTGCTGATGCCGCAAGCACTATTGGCTATGAGCTGTTAACACGCATGCCAGCTAGGCCTCTTCGGGTATATAGCGAATAGGCCTGCCGGTTTTTAGGCATTACTGCCACAACCAAGCGCTGGATTAAGGTTGCTGTGCTGTTGCCGCTAAGACGATCTCGCGAACGCATACATTTTGTGGCATTTGATAAGCAAACAAAATACTGTTTGCGACATCTTCAGCGCTCAGTACATTACCCATTTCTGTTTTCCAAGCTTCGTAGCCATCAATAATCTCCTGGGAACTGGTATGCGATAGCAACTCAGTTTCAACGGCACCCGGAGCGATAGTTATGACTCGCACATTGCTATCGGCTACTTCTTCTCGAATATTCTCAGTGAGCCCATGCACGGCAAACTTTGTACCGCAATAAGCCGCATGATTAGCAAAGGTTTTACGCCCTGCAATTGAGCTAATATTCACAATAGTACCGCGATTATTAGCCTTCATATCAGAAAGCACGGCCTGCATACCATTGAGCAAACCTAAAACGTTCACTCCAAACATCTGCTGCCACTCACTGGCCTGCTGGTTGGCCACATCACCAAGCAACATAACACCCGCATTGTTAACAAGCAGATCTACCGGACCAAATCTTTCCACAGCTTTGGCGATGGCTGCCTGCAGCCCCGATTGATCACTAACATCCACCTTGGCACATAGGCAGTTTTTTAAGCCTAGAGCCTCCAAACGCTCCACCCGGCGCGCCAGTAACAGCAGGGGGTGTCCCGCTGCGCTCATTTTTTTGGCCAAAGCCGCCCCAATACCGGAGCTGGCGCCTGTAATCACCACTAAGCCTTTTTGATCCGCTGCTGTTACACTATTACTTAGCTTATCTGTCATTTTCTTGCCCTCTTGAAGTACTTGTTTGCCTTATTCAATATGGGGCTAACTGTAAATAAGCCGGGCCTTGGGATATATAGAGCGCCTGGAACAGCATTGTTTCCAAGCAAGAAACAATGCGCTGGAAAAAGAAACAATGCACTGGAAAGAAGAAATAAACAGACTAGCTATGCCACCACCGGTTTAGAGCACAGCAGCGATGATCCCTAAAGATATAAGCCTAAGCGATATACGCACATTTGTAGTTTTGGCGGAGGCCGGCAGTTTTACCAAAGCGGCCGAGCAGCTCGGCTGTGGCCGCCCTCAAATATCGAAACAGCTGGCGCAATTAGAAGACAGCCTGGGCTTGAGTTTATTGATTCGCACCACTCGCAGACAACAGCTTACCGAACAAGGGCAATTGTTTTACCAACAATGCCAACAAGCTTTGCTGGATATAGAGCAGGCCATCGAAAAGCTACAGGATTCACGCGATAAGCTGCATGGCCATCTTCATATCAACTCCGTGGGCGGCCCCATTGGAGAAGATATTATCGCCCCCATGATTAATCAATTCCTAGGGCAGCACCCAGAAATTAAAATCGAGCTGGATTTTAGCAGCCCCAGAGTTGACTTAATTCAGGAGCAATATGATTTTGTTTTTCGTATGGGCGAGCTGGAAGATTCCTCACTGATTGCTCGTAAGCTCTGCGATTTAAATATATCGCTTTATTGCAGCCCCAGTTATGCCCAGCAGTATGGCCAGCCGCAAACGCCGGATGAACTTTCACAGCATCGCTGTATTACAGGTAGTGTTCAGCAATGGTCTTTCAAGAATCCAGATAACGGCAAGGTCGAAGACTTTAGCATCGACGGGCAACTGCAATGCAAAAACGGACGAGTCATGTTAGCGTCAGCCATTGCTGGCAATGGTATTATTCGTGTACCGGAGCTGTATTGCCAAAAGGAAATCAGAGAAGGTAATCTTATCCCTTTACTTCAAGACTGGCGTTTAGTCGCCACGCCGTTTTACCTGATTTACTTAAAACAGAAGAACTCGGCAGCTCGAATTCAGGCTTTTAAGGATTTTGTTATTGAGAGTTTTGAGCAGTTCAATCCTTAAACCCAAATCACAACACAAGGGAAATTTAGCCACAGCAGAGACGTTCGGCTATGGCTGAAATACCTAAGAAACATACTAAATAATAATTAGACATCGTACCAATTAGCTTCACCAAAGCTCTAAATAGATATCTTTCATTTCACTTTCACTGGGCACTCGCGGATTATTACCCGGCGAGCCCGAAGCCAAAGCTTGCTCAGCCATGATATCCAGCTTATTCATAAACTCGTCTTTGTTGATACCAAATTCTGCAGGGCTGGGCACTAACAGTTCTTTGTTTAAAGCTTCTAACCACAACAGCAATGCATCACAAGCAACTTGCTCGTCAGTTTCTTCACTAACGATCGCCATTGCCTTAGTACAGTGGGCATAACGCTCGATGGCGGCCGGAATAGAGTATTTAGTCACTGCCGGTAGCAACATAGCATTGCTCATACCATGAGGCACATGAAAATGAGCACCTATTGGGCGGCTCATACCGTGCACCAAGGCCACCGAAGCATTGGAAAAAGCAACACCCGCTAGATGCGAGCCTAGCATTAACTTTTCTCGTGCTTCTTCATCATTACCATCGTGGAATGCGCTGCGCAAATTAGGCGCTATGAGCTTCATGGCAGCCAAGGCTTGTTGATCACTAAAGTCGTTGGCGCGCTTTGAAACATAAGCCTCAATAGCATGAGTTAAGGCATCGATACCGGTATCCGCCGTCACTCGCGCAGGTACGGTAAGACTAAGCTTGTAATCAACGATGGCCGCCTGCGGTAAAAACGCTAGGCCTTTGCATAGCATTTTCTCATCACTATCTGCATCAGTAATGATGGTAAATTGAGTAGCTTCCGAGCCCGTGCCTGCCGTCGTCGGAATAGCGACAAGGGGCAAGCCCGGCTGATCACAAATAGCAGGCACTTTGTAATCACTCATTCGTCCACCTTTTGCCGCCAGATAAGCAATGGCTTTAGCACTATCAATTGCACTGCCGCCACCTAAAGCAATAACACCATCATAATTACCCTCTGCCATTGCTCTAATGGCGGGCTGCAAGGAGTCTTCTGTCGGCTCTGGCATTACATCGCTAAACACATCGCCATCAGTAAGCTCTACCCCCGCCTTGGCACAGGCTTGCTGCACTTTTGCTTGCACGCCGATATCACGCATTAATCCATCGCAAATCATATAGGGGCGCTGACTATCTAAGCTGCGCAGCACTTCAGGAAGTTTATTTAGGCTATCACCACCGAGTTCTATTAAGCGCGGCAGTGAGATACGGGCTATTGCTGTGTTCATTATTTTTTCTTGTTTTGATGTGTGAGTTGATCATCCTGACAAATGATGAAGAGGCATGCAAGTCGCGGCAGATATCCGTAAAATAGCCGCATGAATTCTCAAGCTACGATTAAAATTTACTACTGGCTTAGCCCGCTTTTTCTTATCAGCTTCGCGCTGTGGGGCTCAGATATTCGCATCAGCATCCCCGGCGCTAGCCCCGGCCTGCACTATTTGTACTTAGCGGCCTGCTTTGTAGTACCCAGCCTCTTACTTAAACGCCCCACCATGCGAGCCCTCTTTGCTTTGGGTGAAAGTGCCTTAAACATTTTCCTGCTGCTCTACGGTGTGTTAATGCGCTATTTGGAGTACATCGATATCGCCAGCCAAGGTGGACAAGCCATAACCGTAATGAGCCGCGGCGACATGCTGCACTTTATGATGGCGGCGGTTATTTTAGGCATGGGGTTTTATGGGAATCCGTTGGTTAAATCAAAGAGCTAGTTGGTAACTTGTCTTCGAACGCTGAAGGACTTTAGGGGCTCTGTAAAACGCGCCGTGAACCCATCCCCGGGGGCTCCCCAAAAGCGTCCTTGCTTTTGAGGGCTTAACAGTGCCCCTAAAGTCCTTCAGCTCACAACATGCAAACGTTACGTCAATTGCAGTTACCCAACAGGCTCCAAAACCACTAAGTAATGGCTTTCTCAATTTCCCACAGCAGGTGAGTTCTTGCTTGAAACGCGGCAAAACTGCGATTGCATCAAACCTTCTAAAGTGATTTTTCATCACAAATTTCTCTCGCCTCCTAAAACCAAACTAGTAGCCCAAATACCGATCGAAGCCCTCTTAAATCAAACCAAAAACCAAAGTCCCAACATCAACACTTGCAACCAGCCAAATATACTGTATATTTAACCAGTAATTGATACAGGAGATTTGCTCATGGCTGTAGTAGCTGTTTGGAAGTGTGACCGAGACGGAAAGATGTTTGAAAACAAAAAAGATGCGGAAGAACACGACAAAATGTTGGAGCTGGCAGCGAACATTACCACGCTGCTGGAAAACCATATCGACGGCCTAGATGAAAATACCAGCGAAGCCATAGGCTTACTGCTTGCCGAGCGCCGCGATGCCCTTGCTAAAGCCTGTAAAGGCAAGCCTGATGTATTGCTAGAAGAGCCAGCTCAGGAAGACAACGTAACACCTCTAACGGCACAAGCTTAACTCTTGAACTAGCACCCGGCTTTCCCCAGCGGCCTTTAGGCTCCTCGGGCGCTATTCAAGTACTTGTTGCTGTTTTAGTACCCACCTCCCCCGGTGGGTACGTTTTTTGAGGATCTTTTTATTAGAGACCCTTTTGTTAAAGGTCGTCTTCTTTCCTCACTTCTGTTGATTCAAACTCTTCAGCTTGTGGAGATTTTTCTTGTTCTTGCTTTGTTTCTAGAACAGGAATCTTTTCAGCCTTCTCTAAATTATTCTTCGCCTCAAGATCGCCTATGTTTTTAAGCGAGGCCTCAGTGAAAGGCTCACTTAAATGATCTTGCTCTTTAAGCTCTAGTAAATTCTTAGTAGGTAATGGCTCGGCACCTGGGTTCAAATTTTTATGGATTTTTGCCGCTTCACGTAAGCCCGACAAATAAGCACCATGCACAGTCGATGGAAATTCACTGTGGCTGGCCTCACCTGCAAAATAAATTAAACCCTCATTTTCCGCCAATATCTGCCGGTGCTCTGGACGTCCACCTTGGCGAAGATAACTGTATGCCCCTAAAGAGAAAGGATCATTTTGCCAGCGGCTGATATAGCTTTTAAGCGGATCAGGAATCTCATCGCCATACATACCCCGCAAAGCCAGCATCGCTTCCTCGACAATTTCTGCATCACTGCCGGCTTCTAGTTGAGTGGCCGTACTTAACGCCAAAAGGTAAGGTTGCTGGCTGACTTGATGAAAATTAAGCCAAAGGCTAAAGCGATCTTTTTCTGGGCCTACCCGAAGAAAAGCTTGGGCATCATCCCAAAACACTTCTGGAAACTTTAACCATACTTTATTGAGATGCCCCATCCCCAAAAGAGCAATAGCTTCACGCTTACGGACGCTAAGCTCTGGACTAAAACGGATCTTGCCTGCCTGCAAAATAGATACAGGCACAGTGATCACAACGCGTTTAGCTCGCATGACCTGTGTTTGGCCTTGATAGCTATAACTAATCTCTACAGAATCTTCTAGCTGCTGCACAGCAGTAACCTGGCGAGCCAACTGCACATCGACATTTTGACTCAATGGATCAAGAATAGCTTGAAAGCCTGCCAATGGAATAGGGTCACCACCACGATAGTCCTCGCCATCCATCTCCGACTGAACAGATAACTCTGCGGCATCGGCGGCCCAATCTTGCTCATACATAAAATTAATAAACAGATTGTGTAAATCATCATTAACAAAACCCAGATCACCGGACTTTTGGGCATCGTCCATTAGCATCTGCATGCTGGCATTTGGCTCACGCTCTAAATACTGCTCGATGTATTTAGCAACCACGGCATACCAACGATCCGAGAGATCCTCGGTATCTTCAATTTCCTCACCGTACTCGTCGTAGCTAAGGCTATCCCCCCAATCCGTAGGCGCACTTAAACGATGGCCCTGCTGTTTCGCTAAAGCAACCAAAGGGTTGTCGTCTTGGCCATGTAGCCAATTGGCGCCCATCTCAATAGCTTGCTCACCATCAAAAAGCGTATGAACACGCCCCCCGATACGTTCACGTGCCTCCAACACCACAACTTTATAACCGAGAGACTGAAGCTCACTTGCCGCAGCCAAGCCCGCAGCACCCGCACCAACAACAATGACATCGGCATCATAATTCTTGGCCTTGGCCTGGAGTTCGTTCTTTGTGTCTAAATTGGAATCGACAGGCAATGATGGCCCCTGTGCAAAGGTCGAGCTCGAACCTAGCGTAAATAGCGAAGAGAGAATAAGCGCAAAAAGAGAAAACTGGCGAGGCGCCAGGCGAAAAGATAAAAGAGGCATCAAACGAGCTAACTCCCTACACGCCCAGCACGCAAAGCCCCGACAGCTCGTGGAAAACATCATTGCAGGAACCTCGCTTATAGTGATTATGGGGCAGGCCCGAGGGCCTAGTCACCCCGAAAATCAAAAGCCTGCAATGCGTTCAAAAAACCAAAAACTCGCCAATACGCCGACTGCACAAGCGCTAAAATACTGTCCTTTCTGGTGCAAATTGGCCATATCGGTAAATACCTTACGCAACAGCGCAAAGACCAAAGCTGCAATACAGACAAAGAAGAGCTGCCCGAGTTCGACGCCGATATTAAAAAACAACAGCGCCACTGGCAACTCGGTTTGCGGCAGGCCTATATCAGCGAGTACTGCAGCAAAGCCAAAACCATGCAGTAAACCGAAGCTACTGGCTACAAATACTGGCTGACGCCACGTTAAAGTATCACGGCGATTTAGCACTAATTCCCGAGCTAAAAAGATGATACTTAATGCGATAACCGCCTCAATAGCTGGCACCGGCAAGCTCACAATGCCCAAGGCCGCAGCCGCCAGTGTGATTGAATGGGCGATGGTAAAGCCGGTCACGGTAATAAGTATACGACGCCAGCCACCCGCAATAAAAACAAGGCAAGCAAGGAACAATAAATGATCCAATCCAATTAGGATATGCTCAATGCCAAGTATGGTGTAATCCTTAGCTAGTAGCCAACGCTCCTCTAAGGCAGGAACCTGCCAGGACATTTGCTTTGGCCCAAGCCGAGCATTATGCACTTGGCCGTTACTGCGCTCTAAGCGAATAAGGCTGGAAATCGACGGATTTGCCAAGGGGTAAACAATGTTGAGCTCAGCCCCTTCAATTCCTTCACTACAACTAAATGGCTTTCGCAGAGCCGTCTGTGCCTGCTGATACTGACAAAAGCTTGGCAGCTCGATACGAGGACGATTAAAGTTAGGCACCGATGCAGGCACTCTGGCTCGTAACTCAAATTGACCCGGCTCGCTCTCTCGGATATCAATATAAAAAGGGCGGCTTTCGTGAGCCTGCACCTGCCAACTAAAAAGGGAGGCAAATGCCAGCAGGCCAGATAGCAAAAAAGCTCGAAGAGTCATCGCAGCAGGCATATTAAGACTCCTGCAATAACTTAATTAGAGCTTCATCTCCCCTCGCAGGGTATTTCTCACTGAGTTTTTTTACCGCAGCCTTGCGCTGTAAACGCTGCTGCTGCCGCAAATAATCCTGCTCAACACGGCTATACACCTCAGCTAACGCGGGCTGATAGGCCGCTTTGCGCTGGGTAACCAATAAAAAATGCTGACCATGCTCCGAGCTAATAGGGCCAACCCATTGTTTACCGTCTAGCTCTTCTTGAGGCCATGCAAATAATTTTTCCGCAAAGGCTTCGCCAAAGTGGGCAAGCACATAATCGCGAGTACGTTCAATATAATTACGGTGGTAAAGAAAACGCTCGCCGAATTTACCGGCATCGGCGAAAGCGACGGATTGTTGATTGAGAGTCTGCAATAAATCCTGATCAACAGCCGCCCCAGCGGGAAAATAAATATGGGTAAAACTAATATAAGGCTGTACTTTATAATCAGCCTTATGCTCTTCCATATAGGCTAATAGCTCAGCTTCGCTTGGACGTTTTTCTTCAGCGGCTTCTGATTGAATAATAAATTCCATTTTCTGCACTAAACGCCGCTTAATGATGTAATCATCCTCCATCAATTCCAGACCATCAGCTTCGCGGAATAGCAGCTCTTCTTCATAGTAATCCAATAGCAGTTGCTTACGTTCTTCTTGGCTCATCGCTTGCCATCGCTGCTTGGCCAACTCTGGTGAAAACGCCTTACTGCGATACTGGATAAAGGTGAGGATACTGTTCTCATCCACCGCAATGGACTGATCTTCCACTTCGGGATTAACACTGTAATACAGCACAAATAAAGCGAAGCCCGCCAACAAAAAGTACAACAGGGGCTCTTTAAATAAACGCATATTGAAATTCTTATAGTCTGCTTGATAGGTTGGAATAGGGGCAAAATACATTACCCCTGTATTGATTCTTAAGGAGTGTACCAAATCGGTGAGCTATATGCCCTTTCTTGGATGCTGCTAGATTGCGTCTTAGGGTGCGCTTTATTCATCGCGACCGCATCTAGCAGGGTATGCCTAGGTGTTGGAATCTCTAGCACACGCACATAGTAAAAAGCTCTCTGCTTTGGCTTGAAGTCGGGATCTTTCCACAACACGACGAACTCATCAGCACCAATAGTATTTTGGTAGCTGGCCGCTTGAGTATCGACAGTATCTTGTACAGCTGTGGTTTTGCCATCTTTAAGCTCGCGTTCAGAAGAAACCGCGACATTATAAATTTTCTCTTGTGGCTGCCCTGCCTCGTCAATATAGCCTTTTACCACTTGTAAGCGATCTAATTTAGCGCCTTCTGCATCACGAACCGCTTGAATCAATAAGCCTGGAGATTTACCTTTTGGCGCAGTGCTTAGATCGCTGCCCATCGGCACGCCTTTGCGATAGCCAATAGTAGCGAGGTTTCTAGTTTTGGTATCGCGCTGTTTAAAGTCCCAACCCGCGAATACCCTTAAAGCAATACGAGTGCCTGTTGTTGCATAAACCTCTTTGCGCTTGAATGCAGCAAAGATTTCTTCACGAGTATTTTCCTTGGCCCACACCGCAGCTAAACCTGATGCTGAGAAATCCCAGCCACTAACATTGGTGGCGTTACTGCTACTTGGCCTTTGATCGTAGCTTTCGGGCTTGCCGTAGATGCTCACCTTGCCAGCAAAGTTATGCTCATCTGCAGCCCCCTGCCCGGTATGGGCATCACTGGAGCCGATTAAAGCAAACTTATAGGGATTCACCCCCAGAGATTGCTCAAAGCCCAAACCTCGCAGTAAAGCTGAGCGAATATAATCCGCTTCTGTAACAGGTGCCTTGCCGTCATCTTTAACACTGAGCAAATGACGATAGGTTTCGAAATCAGCAAACTCGTCTGAAGGCGATAGCAAAGGATGTGTTTCCGAGTCACCTTTAATCTGAGTCGCCTCGACTACTGGCTCCCAGCGCATACGGCTGCGAGCATAATCAGCAGTAATCGGTCGGCCATCACTATCGACCACGTCAAACATTAGGCCACCACTGATGTTTGAGTTGTGGGGAATGGAAATAAAATCTGTTTTATATTTCTCGCTGGTTTCGCCTAGCCAGTTCCACAATCCCTCCGGGGTTTCATTATCTAAAGCGCTAAATGGAATGTACTGGCTGGCTTTTGCTCCACTCGAGGAAGACATCACTACACGGTGTAAATTTTTGCCGCCGGGTGTCGATGTCCACTCCCAACCCACTAGGGTGGTAAATTTTCCGGGCTGATTATATTGATCGGCCAAGGCTGTGGTTTCCTGCCAGATAGAACGTCTAATCTTCTCACTATTAAATTCAGGAGTAGCGCGCTTAGCGTTTATATTGCCCAAAAACTCTGCGAATACATCAGCACCACGGCCTTCCTTTACCATCTTGATAAAGCGCTGGCCGGTCTTGGTGCCCGCCAATTCTGGGTCGCCACGAAAGAGACGATAAGGAACTCCCATCATCTCAGCATGATCAGCAATCAATAGAAAATCGAGGGGGCGATCAATTTTCACTCGAGCCCCTGTCGCAGCATTCACAATAGGCAAGCCTTTGGCATAACGATAGGCACCACGGGGGTCAACACTGCGATTACCTAGAAAATAGGCATCCGGTGAAAAGGAAGTGTGTAAATGGGTGTCCCCCCACAATAATTGGGGAGTACTTTCTGCCATGGCCACAGCACAAGCGATCGAGCTAACAGTAGCGCCGATAAGTGTTGTCAGTAATTGTCTGTTTTGCTTTGTCATTATTTTCTCACTTATGGAGTATACCAAACCGGTGAACTGTAAGCCCGTTCTTGAATACTCGCTTTTGCCACATCAATTTTTTCACCCAAGGCGACTTTATCAAAGGTGGTGTGGCGCGGGGTCGCAATCTCTAATACCCGTACGTAATAAACGGCACGCTGTTTGGGGTTGAAGTCAGGGTCTTTCCAATAAACGGCAAATTCTTTTTCGCCAACTGTGTTGCGGTAACTAGCGTTTTCAGCATCCACTGTGCTAGCTAGTGCTTTGGGATCTTTTAGATTTCGGCCATCGGATACTGCTATGTTGTAAATGTCTTCTCGGCTATTACCCTCTGCGTCTAAATAGGACTTCACCATCTGTACACGATCTAAATTCGCGCTTTTAGGATCTTTTACGGCGCGAACAATAAAGCTTGGCGCTTTGCGTTTTGGTGCCGCACTTAAATCACCACCCATTGGCACCCCTTTGCGCTGACCGATCTTGGCAAAGGTTTTACTCTCGGCATCACGTTTTTTAAAATTCCAACCGGCAAATAGCTGCAGCTTTATTCTCGGCCCGGTGGTGGCATACACTTCACGGCGCTGGAACGCGGCCATAATTGACTCGCGAGTATTTTCAGGAGCCCACACGGCGGCCAACCCTTGCGCGGCCATATCCCAACCACTGGCGCCTTTTTTGCCGACTCGCATAGCGTTCTTGCCATTCGGTGTACCGTCCAAGGCCATCTTGCCATGAAAGTTATTTTCCTCGGCCGAGGCCAAACCAGTGTGCGCATCGGTGGAACCAATAAGGCCAAACTTATAGGGGTTAACTCCGATTTCGCTCTCTATCTTTAAACCGCGCTGCAAGGCTGAACGCATATAGGAGCCAGCATTTACTGGCGCTGTTTTATCTACATCAGGGCGGGTATCAATGAGGAAGCGATAGGTTTCATAGTCCGCAAACTCATCATTGGGTGATAACAACGGATGAGTCTCTGAGTCACCTTTAATCTGGGTCATTTCAATGACAGGTTCGAAGCGCATTCTTGTGCGAGCGTATTCAGCCGTAAGCGGACGCCCATCAGAATCGACATTATTAAACATCTCTCCTTTTGAGATGTTTGGATTATGGGGAATAGAAATCATATCGATGGATAGATCTTTCGAAGTATCGGCCATCCACTGCCAAAGATCTTCAGCTTTCCAACTGTCAATCGAGCTATAGGGCAAAAACTGTTTGGCCTTATCAGCACCTGCAGAGGTTAATACTATGCGGTGCAAGTTGGCGCCTTTGTTCATCGCCGACCATTCCCAACCCACTAGTGTGGTGAACTTACCTGGCTCATTATGACGCTCTGTCGCATCGACGATTTCACCCCACATGGTTTTGCGAACCTTATCTGCACTCAGCGCGGTTATGCCCTCCGGACGTTCACCACTGTTGGCGCCAGCAACCAGTTCAGAAAATACATCGCGGGCTCGCCCTGCTTTCATCCAGCCCATATATTTTTGTGCAATAGGGATGTCGGCAAGTACCTTTTCGCCACGACCAAGGCCGCGCACTACGCCCATCATTTCGGCATGATCTGAGACCACTAAGAAGTCTAGGGGTGTTTCGATTTGTACTCGACCACGATGAAAGGGATGTACCACGGGATAGCCCTTGGCATAGCGATAGGCGGTATCAGGATCGGCGGTATGATTGCGGAACAAGTAAGCATCGAAGGAATAGCTGCTGTGTAGGTGGGTATCCCCCCAATAAACCTGCTTTTCTTCTGCCGCCGCCAGCTGGCTATTGCCAAGTGCGATAGCTAAACTCATTGCGCTGAAGAGGCCGCTGAGCGCTTTGCTTGTTTTACGGTGCTTTTTAATCATTGTCTTCGCCTATTATTTTTCTGCTTTTCCCTTCACGAACAAGAGCTTACCCCTAAGTCACCCTTTTCACCTGTCACATATGTTGCACCTAGCCGACTAGTTTTCCATTACCCCACAGTCACATTGCCATAATTGGCCATTTTTCATCGCAAACCGCCCTTTTCTCGCCCGCTACTGGCCAGATTAGTTCGTTTTAATACTCAACAAGCGAAACAGATAGCCACCCAGACAGGATCGGTTCAGGAGACAAGATGAATACTTCAAACCCTATTAAGAAAATCACCACTATTGTTGCCATTAGCGGCGCTTTGGCGAGTCCACTGACTCAGGCTGAGGTGAGTACTGAGGCCAAGCAAGGCATGAGTTTTGTTGGCGCCACGGTTGCTGGAGCCGTCGCTGGCGGCCCGGTTGGCATGATGATTGGCGCTATTAGCGGCGCTTTTATTGGTGAAACCATAGAGAAAGCAGACACTGCACAGGAGACGGCCATGTCACTCAGTCAAGCGCAAGCCGAGCTTTATGATTTACGCCAGCAGCTGGCTAGCAATCAGTTACAGATGGAGCAACTTGAGCAGTTGGCTTGGCATAATCTTGAGTTCCAGCTGTTATTTCACACGGGTTCCGATGAGTTAAGTGATAACGGGCATCGTCGTTTGGCGAGATTGGCGGAGTTTTTACAACTCAATCCGCAATTGAAGGTGCGCTTAGATGGTTACGCCGATCCCCGCGGCACTGATGAATACAATAATGTTCTGTCGATGTATAGGGCGAAGAATGTGCGCCTGACCCTGGAGAAGATGGGCGTTGAGGCTTCCCGCATTGAAGATTTTAGTCACGGTTCTAAATATGCTCAGGCGCAGGACCCTAAGCAGTATGCGCAGGACCGCCGGGTAAGTATTGAGTTGTTTAAGTCTGATGATAAGGCCGAAATGACCGCTAGCCGTTAAGTTTTGATTTGCTCCATGGGGTTTGAGGCGCTGTTTTTGTTTTAAGCTGATACCCCTTCTTTTCTTTAGTTTTTTCCTTTGTACTCGCTGTACGCTTTTGCCGCGACTTAAAATCGCGGCATTTTTTGTTGTTCATGTTTGTTGATTGCTTGAAATAGAAGAAACCCCGCTGTAGTTCGCAGGTATAAGGGCTGTCTGTCAGGAACCGTAAAGCAGCATGACAAATTGCCTTGGAGGCAATTTGGGCTTGGCCGAAGGCTGGGCACCTGGATGGTGCGAATCCACGCTGCGAAGTCGAGCGCCCGCGGGTGGTTTAAGCGCGTTCCAGACAGACAGCCCCTATACCTGTGAACGGCCCGAGCCACCTTATCAAAACCACTAAACGTAATTTCCTCGTGCTATTTCCCATTTACTGTTTTCTATAGCCTTATTAAGTAACGCGATTTGAGCTGGCCACGTCTATGCATAAGCACTCCTCGCCTGGAACACGCTTAAACCATCCGCGGGCGCTCGGGTCGTGACGTCCATGTCACTCTACGGTTCCTTGCAAGGAGTGCTTATGCATAGACGCTACTTTGGCGGGCTTACTGATTTTTAAATAATGTCCTTTAAAACCTCATCAATAGGCGCCTCCTTGCAATAATCCAATTGCTCATATAGCGTTAAATCAGTAGTACTTTAAAAAACAATAAACATGGATTGCTTATGAGCGTTGTTATTGATTTATTCTTTTCGCTTAGAAGCCCGTACTCCTATCTAAGTACTCCAGGCGCGCTGAAGATTAAGGAGCAGTATTTCGCTGAGATACAACTGCGCCCCGTATTGCCCCTTGCAGTTCGGCAACCTGATTTTTTTAGCCCCGAGAACTTAAAGCGTGGTGCTTATATATTGAGAGACTGGCCCCGCCGCGCTGAGATGATGGGCATGCCACATGCTTGGCCTAGGCCAGACCCGATTGTTTCTGACATGGAAACCTTTCAGGCCACCGAAGAACAACCTTATATCTATCGACTAACTCACCTGGGTGTTGAAGCAAACCGTCAGGGACGTGGATTCGAGTATGCGGCTGAAATTTCTCGTCTTATTTTTGGTGGCACAGAAGATTGGGATCAAGGAGATCATCTAGCCAGAGCTGCCGAGCGTGCCGGCTTAGATCTGGCAGCTATGGATAACGCAATTTCAGCAAACCCCAAAAGCTATGCCAATGAAGTAGAAATGAATCAAACCAACTTAGAGATCTGTGGTCACTGGGGAGTGCCAACCTTCGGCTTGAATGGCGAGCCGTATTTCGGCCATGACAGGGTAGATTCTGTTTGCTTTGAACTGGATAAACTAGGGCTGCGTCGCTAATAGAGTATTTATATTTGGCTGTTATAGTTTTGTGAGGCTTCTCGCCCGGCTAAGGGTAACAATCTTAAGTATTCGCTATCACAGTGTTTTACTCGAGAACGCCATTATGAATATAGCTTCCAATTACCCTTTTGCTCGTAAACTGCTCTTCGCCTTTGCACTGGCTTCCGTATTCGCCGTAAGTGCTAAGGCGTCGACAAAAACTCTGCAATCGCAAACTCAGCCCCCTATGCTATTAGAGCTCTATACCTCACAGGGTTGCAGCAGCTGCCCACCGGCTGAACGATGGTTTACTTCGCTAAAGGAATCACCTGATCTTTGGACTAAATTAATTCCAATTAACTTTCATGTGGATTATTGGGATTACTTAGGCTGGAAAGATCCATTTGCACAATCACAATTTAGTCAGCGTCAGCGTCTCTATAAAAAACTGGGGCATAGTCGCAATGTTGCCACACCTGGCTTTATGACGAATGGCGAACAATGGAACGGTTGGTTTTATCGTCGTTCGATTCCAAAGAGTGAGCTCACTTCACCAGGTACTCTGTCTGCGGATATTAGCGGTGATGAGCTTAGCGTGAACTTCCAAGCAAAAACCGCTAGTGAGTTAAAACCTTACACCGTCAATGTTGCTATTTTGGGATTTGATCTAAAACACAAAATCAAAGCCGGTGAAAACCGCCGTAAAACCTTGCAGCATGACTTTGTTGTTTTAGGCTATAAAAAAGCGCGCTTAGCGTCCGACGGCACAGTTGATCTAGATCTCCCGGATACCAGCAAATTTAACTCTAGCAAACAGGCAATAGTGTTGTGGTTAAGTGAAGGAAGAGACCCTAGTCCGATTTTAGCGATGGGAGATTGGTTGTAACAAGCGCTCAATTTTACCGAGACTGAAATTACCCATTCAGTCTCATATTCACCATATGGCCTGTGACAAAAAAAGAAAATCAAACTACCTAGCCTCACAAACATGATCCTTAGTGTATAAAATAGACCTGTAATAATCCGAAACATGAAATTTCGAAATCAAGTAGTCGTCCACCACGAACTTCTCTACGAACGACAGCTTGAAATTCTTAGAAGCTTGCTTTCTCATACCTACTCCATCTGACTTTGGGGAATGCAAGACTTCCGCATTAAGCATAACCGTACTTGGGTGAAGAACATATAAATAGATATTGGACCCGACATTAAACAGCTGAAAAGGATAGTCCACATCAGCGGAACCCACCTTAATTTTGCAGGCATCACTTGATGCACCACTAAAGAAATTCACAATCGTTCTCTTCTCTTTCTTCAATGGGCGGTAACTGTAAGAACTAAGAAAATACTCAAGACTGACTTTCTCGCAATAGTATTTTCTATCAAAATACACCCAGCCATGACCGCTCTCCTTCCCAAGTTTCTGACAAGCCAGCCCCATATTAAACCAAGCATTGGCCAGAAAATCCTCATTTTGGCTATCTCCAACAAGTCTATTACTTGAACTTAGCGATATCTTCAGTGCACCGACTTTTCTCGCTACCAAGGAAATCTCATTCAACACAACTTCACTAGCCGGTTCAATCTCAATAGCTCGCATAAGGCCCCTATAAGAGTCTTCATACCTTCCTTGCTTGTGGTGAGCTACGGCCTTTTGAACATACTCAGCGAACATACGTTTCAACATACTTTGACTGGGAGGGGCCAGCCTTTTCTCCAAACCAGGAAGCAATTCTTTTTTCAAACCGGACACATTATCTAGATTGCTACCTTTAGAATAACGGTAAAACCAATCAAGCGGCGTTCCTCTTTCCTGTGTAATACCGTTTGAGTTTTTGGTTCTTATAAAAGTTGGCGCCCCATGATCCAATAGTAACTCTATAAACTCAACAGAAGCATACCTAACGGCATAGTGCAGGGCGCTCACATTATAGGTTGACAATTTGTAGTAGCAGCTATCCTCAGGCCTTGTCGTCAAGTCCACTGTTCTAGCACCATACTTCAGTAAAATTCTTGCTGACTCTAGTGCATTATGCTGTGCGGCATACATCAGTGGTGTTTTTCCAAACGCATTTTTAACATTTGGATCAAGCCCCTCGTTCAACAAATTCTCTAAAGCTTTGGGATGCAATATAGCGACATTAAGAACGCTATCCAAGGCAGCATTACTGCCGCTGTAATACTCCACCTTGTTATCTAGTTCTTGAAAATTCAGCTTGATTTTAGTAATTCTTTCAACGGTAGATTTTTCGAGAATCAACTTCCTTAATTCCGCTTCCCCAATTGCAAACCCTGGATCGAAGGTACCAAATACGAAGCCTCTGCTGATTGCGCCCTTTAAGGCGTGGCCAGCTATTCTTTCCGACTTATCCTGGGACCATTTATAGGTAGCTTGATAAAAGTTAGCAAGCGCTTTAGTTGTCACTTGCAACTGACTTCTGTATAAATTGTAGGCTGCATACTCTGAGATACCGGTCAGCGACCATTTTTCAAAGCTTTTTAGCGTTTTCTCGTAATCCCCAAAACTATTGCCAAAGCTCGCTGCCGCACCGGTTAACGCCCAAGGCCTGTACAGAGTTCTATTCAACTCATCGACGGTTTTATATTGCAGGCGCGAGTGAGATCTCAAACTTCCACACAAGCCTGAATCTCGCCTCAAGCCTCCAAGCGTGCTTTTTAAGTCATCTAATTGCTTTAAAACTGGGGGCAAATGTACACTCTGTTTTTCATTTGGTGAAAAGACAATTTTGCATGCGAGAGACCACCGACCTTCCACTGACAATCTATAGATAAATACGTCATCTACGTGGTGGCTACGATCACCCCAGTAAAAAAGATAAGGGGGCGACTCATTGCTCTCTCGGGCTATTAGGTAGCTATAAGCTAAAGCAGGCGGGGAGAATTTAGAAAGAGTGCCTAGGTATTGATAATCTCTTGGCTCTGGAAACGGACGCTTTGCAACAACAGGTTGGTGCGCTTCACAGCCACCACCACAACCTGGGTGACCCACATAATCTAAATAGTACTTTGCCCCATAAGCCTTCACACTTTTAAGCTCGTGATTGCCCAAGGTATCCCATGTCAATACAGCTCCGGATTTTGGCAGCCCATAGCCTCGGCTTCCATAGAGCGTTCCCAAATCAGTAGTGGTTAAAAATTTTTGCTTAGCATCCTCCAATAACAAGTCACACTTTTCATCCTTGTTTACCACTAAAATTGGGGGAAACGGAATATTAGAGGCCGCCTTACCACCTAACCCCAGCTCTTCGTTTTCAGCGGCCCCTATCCCCACAGTTGTCATAACTATTGAAATGAGAGCAATAAGACATACCATTGGGTCTTTACTGGTCATACTTTTCCACCTATACCTTCCTCAGCCGCAATACATACCTTAAAGGCCCGCCCGCTTCGATTTGATCGAAGGGATAGCAGCTAATAAGCACCAGCTCTTCCTCAGCGACCCAGAGTTGATGTTCATTGATATTGTGAATTTCAACCGCTTCGGCTTGCCAGCTTTGCCATTGCCCATTGTTGTTTTGTATTTGAACCTGATCACCGATTGTTAAATCTTTTAGGAATTGAAAATGGGTATCTCGGTGTGCGGATATTAGGCGACCGCCATTCGCTGCCACTGTCATCCCAGGCGCGAAAGCGAGACTGGCACCGTGGGCGCCATGCAATACCAGTAAATCCTGATCGCCTGCCTGCCATCGTAATCTCGCCACCGGCCAATGATCAGCCCAGGACCAAGGGCGTACTTTTTTGTTTTCTGCACCGGTATTGACCAAGGTTTTTTGCCAGGCGTTTTGTAACAGTTGTTGAGCAAGCTGCGCTTTACCATACATCCATAAGCCATCTGCAGCGGGAAGCAAGGCAAAAATAAGGGCCAAGATAAACGCTATCTTGGCGCCTTTGTTGATGAGCCTTCTTGATACTGAGTGGCCCACACCACCTACTGCAACTATCATCTTTAAGCCACCACATTCGCGTGATCTGGGCGAGTAGCACCTCTTAGCGCTATTCGATAGAGACAGTAAGCAACTAACAATATCAATAGCATCGATATACTTTGAGAAAGTTTAGCCTGCCACCCCGAGGCCGTCTTTGGGTAGGCCATAGCAAGCTGTTGTTTTATAGCGGCAGCAGGCTTAGCACTGCCCTTTGGCAATTGATTGGGCACTGCAACGCTATCTGAGATAGCATTGACTGGGCGCAATATTTTTTCTTCTACAGCGATAAAGCTGGTATAGGGTGATAGCAATTGCTCGGCTAGTGCTATTTTAAGAACTTCTGCTCTAACTCGCTTGGGATCACGCCCTAAGGTCTTTTCGTCTTCCAAGGCGGCAATTTTTTTACGTCCCCACAAATTGGATAAACCGCTATGCTCTTTATCCGCCAAGGCGGCTAATGGGATGCTCTGCTGCCAAGGCCCTGTAGCTAACCGACCTTTAATTACCACATTGCCATCCATTACTGCTGATGCATTCATTTCTGTTAGCTTGGCATGTAACTGTAGCGCTTCCCCCATATAGAGATCAGCAATACGCTCTGGCAGAGCACTTACTGTTAAATGCTCCGGCCATTGCACTTCGATATCACGTAGAACTGGCGCGGACAATTGTTTAAACAGTAATGCCATCTCTTCTTCCACTTGATTTAAGCGAGAAATATATCGATGGCTACCGCGACCAAACTCTGCCGCTTTACGCATGAAAAAGCCATTGGGAGCAGAGCCTATTCCTACAGTAAACAAACGACTATCGCCCAGTAGTTTGTGAATTTCTCGAAACAGCTCTGTTTCATTCCCGACACTGCCATCGGTAATAAAGACGACTTGTTTTAAAAAGCCTTCTTGGGCCTCAGCTTGCAAGGCTTCTCTAAGCGCCGGCAACATCTGCGTGCCACCACCTGAGTGTAGGCCCGCTACAAAATCTAAGGCTTGCATTCTATTGTGCACATTCATTTGCAAAGGCTGACTGGCAAACAAGCTGTAATTTGAGTTGAATTCAATAATGTTAAATCGCTCACCATCATTCATTTGCTGTATTGCAGTTTTTAAGGCGGCCTTAGCCTGAATGATAGATTCACCATCCATAGAGCCTGAGGTATCAATGATGTAAATTACCTCTCTTGGCAACGCGATGCTTAACGTCTGCGGCGGCAATAGCATTAGCATGGCATAGTCGCTTTGCTCTTTGCTTTGGCGAAACAAAGCTGCACGAGGCTGTACGGAAGGATTAGGTGACCACTCTAAAATAAAATCACGATTCATTGCCGCCACCCCATTAGCCAGCGTAATGTGATGTTGCTCCGCTGATTTGTTTAGCGATAGGCGATGACTAGGACTGCTTACACTGGCCAATGGTAAACCCGCATCCAGGGTGAGTTCTAAACTCATCGGATTGACGATATCATTGTCGCCAACTTGCGTTAGCATCGGTGGAGTAATTTCACCAGCATCAGCAACCTGATCCGTTGCTTGTGCCCAGCCATGGCTATCCAGTTTAACTTGCTGTTCTTGCGGATGAGCTTTCACTTGTGTACCAGGAATAAAGCGCGGCGTTAAAGTAGTAGGAATACGCAGGCTAAATTGCATCCCTCCAAGCTCCGCTTTATCCCTTAGACTGACGGCCTGAACAACTTTGAGTTCAACCTCAATCGTCTCACCCGGTGCAATATTAGCGACACGCTGAGTAAACAAATTGGCCCGCTGCTGCTCACTTAAGGCTGCTTTTTTACCTTGCTTTTTGGCAAGCTGATATTGTTTTCTAGCGGCCTGCTTCTCAGCGATTTTGCCTTTGATAAGACGCTCGCCAACTCGCATTTGCATGGCACTTATCGCGGACTGCTCATCTAAAGGAAAAACATAAACGGCTTCTAGCCACTCATCTCCTTGGTTTTTGAAACGCTGCTGCAAGGTAATTTCGGCAACCATGCCATTTACCTGCACATTAAAATCACTGCCTAAATGCAAAGCAGCAGCTTTGCGACCCGCTGCATCTTTAAAAAATAATTCGCCACCACGCTCATTAAAGTCATTTTGCCAGCGGTAATCTTCTTCTGCGCTGGCTAGATCAGCCAGGGCGAATAAGAGCAACAGCAATGGCAAACTTAGCAGCAGCATTACATACTTCGGCCAGCTGCGTTTTTTGGTCTCACTCTCTAGCACTAAATGCTTTGGAATTTTGCGTCGGCTGCGCTGACGGCACATAGCCGGCATTGGTAAAGGTGTGGTTAGTTTCATGCGGCATACCCTGTTTAATCCGTTTCAGGATATTTAAACAGGGCTCTATGGCAGGCCAGTGCCCAAATGGTGGCAAGCTGAGGCTCAATTATGATCAATTGTGGCAGGGATTTATTTTTTGCACTTTGGCGATAAACTATAGCCCAACATAACAGGTCATAATGCTAAGGCCAGTACAAGGATTTAATATGCCCAGGCACATTGCCATTGTGGAAGATGAAATAGCCATCGCCGCCAATTACCAAGAAGCTCTGCAGCGCCAAGGCTTTCAAGTGAGTCACTACATTGATCGCCCTAGCGCCTTACTGGCCTTCGCCGATGCCTTACCAGATTTGGCCATTATCGACGTTGGGCTTGGTGAAGAGATTGAAGGCGGCTTTGATCTTTGTCGGCAGCTTCGCGCCCAAGCCCCCCAGCTACCCATCATTTTTCTTACCGCCCGCGACAGCGAGCTGGATATGATCAGCGGCCTGCGCCTAGGCGCCGATGACTACCTCACCAAAGATATTAGCCAGGCCCATATGCTGGCTCGAATCGTCGCCCTGTTTCGCCGCATGGATGCCCTGCAAGGCCCCGAGCATGAAGAGCAAGAGAACCGCTTACAAAGAGGTGATCTCGATATTAACTTAGATCGAATGCATGCCCGTTGGCAGGAGCAACTGCTTGAGCTAACCGTAACTGAGCTATGGATTGTGCACGCACTAGCAAAGCACCCAGGCCATGTGAAAAACCGTCAACAACTGATGGATGCTGCCAATGTTGTGCTGGATGACAATACTATTACCTCCCACATCAAACGCATTCGCAAAAAATTTCAACAGATAGACCCCGAATTTCGCTGTATAGCTACCGCCTACGGCATGGGTTATCGCTGGCAGGAAAGTGCTGAATGAAGCTTAGCCGGCAACTTTTACTGCTAAGTTTACTCACCCTAGTAATCCCCTGGGCTGGATACCAACACCTACAGGAAATGGATCAGCTTCTGCGCGACGGTCAAAGCCGAGCCTTGCTGGCTCAAGCCAAGGCTGTAGCCACTGCTTTGGGTAAAGACAAAAACCTAGAGCTTTTTCCCGCTCATAATGCATTAAGTGGCGAGGCCGGCTTTTTTGCCCCTTTGCAAAAAGGTCAAACCGTCTTAGATGGTTACGGTGGTGATTGGCCCAGCTGGCGCACCGGGCCGGTATATCGAGCTGGTGAAGCGCCCTTTCGGGCCCGCTGGCGACTCATGCTGCAGCGCGCCGAACAAGAGACCTTCGCCAATCGCAAACGTCTACGTAGCCCCCACAATCGCATTTTTGTCTTTGTGGAAGTACAAAAGCCCGAATTACGTTATTACCATCCAGGCAAGAATGGCTTAGTCAATGGCGATCATTTAGTCCTGCAAAGTGCATCCACAAGTTATGCGCTGAGCACCAGCTCACCCGGAAAAGTCATTGCACGTTTTCAAAATGGCGAAAAAATCAGCACAGAGCATCGTATTCAAGGTTGGTGGCGCGAAAACAGCAAAGGTTACCAAGTTGAATTACAAATGCCGCTGTCGTTTTTATCAGGCCGTTTTAATCTATCGGTAGTCTCCGATACTGGCGAGACCTTAAACCTCTGGCCCAATGACGCCCAAGCACCCAGACTGGTGCAGCAACTGGAAGGTTTGGATGAAGAACTGAGCCATTTTCAGCAAGAGGGCTTACGCCTAAGCCTCAGCGGTACACAAGGCGAGCTACTGGCTGATCTACAAGGTGACGACGCCGCTAACGCTCCTTATTTTCCAGAAGCGAATAAGCTGCATCCGCTTAAAGCTTGGATCTATCAGCGTTTATTGCAGAGTCAGCAGTTAGAGGTTATCGAAGCGTGGCAAGCAAATGGCTGGTATTTTGGCGACGAGCTAAGCCAAGCACTAGCCGGTAATGCGAGTGAACGCTGGTACCAAGGCACAGGGCAACTAAAAGTTCGCGCCAGTGCGCCGATACGCAGCCCAAGTGGGCAAGTTTTGGGGGCAGTGATAGCCGAGCAGAGCAATGATACACAGGCGGCCTTGATGAACTCCGCCCTGCTTAACTTGCTGCTCTACTCAAGCCTCGGTAGCTTCCTATTGGGCGCCGCGCTATTGGCTTATGCCAGCTGGCTAGGTTGGCGTATCAGGCAGCTTAGCCAAGCTGCTGAGCAGGCACTCGATGAGTATGGTCGCCCAAAGCCTGAACAGGGGCTACTGCCTGCCAGTGATGCAAAAGATGAGCTTGGCGACTTAAGCCGTAATTACCATCAACTACTGCGTCGCCTACGGGCCTATAGCGACTATTTGGGCAGCCTTTCAAGTAAGCTGTCCCATGAGCTGAGAACCCCTCTAGCGGTGGTTAAAACCTCCTTGGATAACCTACAGCAGTGCGAGCTTAATCAAGAGCAACAAAGCTACGGTCAGCGTGCCTTACAGGGCAGTGAGCGATTGTCGGCGATATTGAACGCCATGGGAGCGGCCAGTCAGGTAGAAGCGGCCATTGCCAGCGCCGAAAAAGAGCACTTCCCGCTAGATCAACTACTCAAAGATCTGAGTCTCGCTTATGGAGACACCTTTTCCAAGCACTGTAAAATAAAGCTAGATTTAAGTATCGAAGGTCAAGTCAGCTATTGGGGAGCACCGGAATTGCTGGCTCAAGCACTAGATAAGCTGATTGAGAATGCCGTGGACTTCTGCCCTCCAGCCGGCACAATCACCCTATCGCTGGCAGCACATGAGCGAGGGTTTAGCTTGTCGGTCGATAACGACGGCCCACTGCTGCCCGATCTAGTCAGTGAACAGCTATTCGATTCATTGGTCTCGATTAGAGATAAAAGCGACAGCGAGCGCCCACACCTAGGGCTTGGCCTTCGTATCGTGCAGCTGATCGCCGAATTCCATCACGCAAGCGTAAAGGCGCAGAACCGAGCAGATCTAGGAGGCGTGGTGTTTAGCATAGAGCTACCTAGGGCAGCCCTGAACAATGACCGTGGCAGCCAATCAACTTGATCAACAAAATAGACGACTTATCGCTGCAAAGGTCTTGACTTAGAAAACCAAAACGGCATAATACCGCGTCCTTAATTTAGACCAAACGTTATAGGAGCATTACGGTGGCAAATACACCTCAAGCCAAAAAACGTGCCCGCCAGAACGAAAAGGCTCGCCAGCACAACGCCAGCCTACGCTCCATGGTGCGTACTTACATCAAAAAAGTTAACGCCGCGATTGACGCTGGCGATGCAGACGCCGCTAAAGCCGCTTACGCCGCTGCAGTACCTGTTATCGACCGCATTGCAGACAAAGGCATTATTCACAAGAATAAAGCTGCTCGTCATAAGAGCCGTCTGAACGCACAAGTTAAGGCTTTGGCTGCTTAATTGCACCCCTGCCTCAACTATCAAAAAAGCCGGCTTTAGCCGGTTTTTTTGTGCCTGAAATTTACCTCCCTCAGCTATCGGCGCAAGACGACAGGAAGCCTGGGATCAAGCTAATAGCAGCCCCTCATCCTCAAGTGGCAAAGCCCGCGACCGTTCAGCCACACAGATCAAATAAAAGAACTAATTCCAGCCATTAATCCATAGTCAGATATTCCCATTTTCACCGACTGGTAGCGACCACACTCAAATAGCGTGACATAGTTCACAAAACAAAAGAGAGGCCGTTCTCAGCTGAGTGATTCATCATGCCGACAAAGACTGCCCCAATAGCCATACGGATTTGCCTATTATGCATTGCATTGCTGCGCGCTCCGCTCGTATACGCTCAAGAAGACCCTATACAAGGCATAGCCGCACTGCAGAATTGGGCGTCTGCGGTAAACAGCCTGCGCCACAATGGCTTTAACCAAGAACAGCAGCTACAGGCCGTTAACCAGTACTTTAACCGCTTTTCATGGCGCAGCGACCGTCAACGCTGGCAATCAGACGATCACTGGTCCAGCAGTTTCGACACCATTCGTAATCGACAAGGGGATTGCGAAGACCTGAGCATTGCCAAGTTCACCACCCTCTTAGCCCTAGGCTTTAAAGAGCGGCAGCTGCATCTGCATTATGTCTATTCTCGCCCCATTAAAGCAGGGCACATGGTTCTGTCAGTTCGCTTGGAAAACGGGCGACAGCTCGTCTTAGACAGCCTTAGCGATAGCTTAAGTCCACTTTCCCAGCGAAGCGATTTGCAAAGCATCTACCGCTTTAATCGTGAAGGGCTCTGGATACCTAAACTGAGCCAAGATAAGCGCAGCCACAGCTTACTTCCGAGCTGGAAAAACCTGCTACAAAACGACCCCATGCTGCGCAACCCTGAATTACTTTCGACCCAACTAGCAAGCCTTTGAGCCTAAACTCTGCTCGGCCAAAACTATGGGACATACTCTCTCTTAGTTTATCCAACTGCCAGTATTTACTTGGCAATCGATACTATCCAGCGCCATATGAATCACCAAACCCAAGCCAAGCCATCGGGTTTTACTGAAAACACAAAGAGCCAAATAGCCAATAATCATCGGTAAGCGATGCAGCGGGTGAAAACCAATACTGCAACGATTTGGATCATAAATAGGATCTGCCAATAGATGATCGACATCCACCAGCATCGTTAGCATCATGACCAGATAGGCCTTACGCCACTGCTTGGGGAAAAACAAAACCGCTACTGTAAGCGGCACTATGAAATGTTGAGCTATGTGAAAAATAAGAAAACCTCGAACGACAGGAGACGACATTTAGAATAATCGCAGTATAACAGTTACCAGATGCTCGTTGCTTGACCGATGCCACCCAGTGTTGCCCTAGCTATTTATCAAACAGCACAGCAACTGCTAACAGGGGGTAAATCCAAGTCGCCGTATATTGCACATCCAGCCCTATCAAGCCTAGCTTCACAGTAAGCATAACCGCAATATACAAGCAGCCCAAAACTGTCAGGCCAAACAGTTTTTTAGTTTTGTACTTATGATAATTCCGAAACGCCACTCCCAATCCCGAAATAAACAAAAAATATATAAAAAATTGCACCGGGATTTCATGGCCTTTATATACCTCAGAGCCAATCGGCCAGCTCAGATAAACGTAACAAGCCAAGCAAATGGCGCCCACAAGCCAAACCAAGTAGAAAATGCACTGCGGTAAGTTATTTATTCTCTGATTCATATTACCCTCAAGCGAAAACTTGTGAGTTAAATATTATTAAACTGATCAGGATTAAAAATCAGCCAAATCAACCAAGGCTGACACCAAGAATAAGTAGCTTTACCGACTACCAGGGCCAAACAAGAAGAGAAAAGACAAAGAGAGGACTATATAACACTAAGGCTAAGGGCAAACCAGCGAACCAGCTCGCCCTAGCCTATTCAGCAATTAGCAATTAGCTTTTAGCTAGCGCCTCCTCGCCCTGTTCAGCCGGCTTATCTTCTTCACCATTAATACTGTAGTGAATACCAAACCAAGACAGCACACCAGATTTAATACTAGCGCCTAACGAGTACAAAGCTGGCACCAACAGTAAAGAAACAAACAGTGCAAACAAGACGCCAAAGGCCAAAGCAATTACCGCCGGATGTAAGAACTGAGCCTGCGCTGAGCGCTCGGCCAACATCGGCATCAAGCCAATAAAGGTAGTAATTGAAGTCAACAAAATTGGACGGAAACGATTCACACCGCCAGCAATGACTGCATCGCGCACAGACATGCCCTTTTGACGCTGCTTACCAATATAATCCATCAATACTAAGTTATCGTTTACCACAACACCCGCGGCTGCACCGATACCAAAGTAAGAGAACAGTGCCATTGATGTATCAAAAATCAAATGGCCATAAACCGCCCCCATAAAGCCGAAGGGGATCGCAGTCATAATAATGATTGGCTTAAAGTAAGACTTAAAGGCAACAGCAAGTAAGGCGTACATGCCAAATAGAGCCAGGAAGTATAGCGAAGCAATTTCCTTCATAAATTGCGCCTCACCTTCAGCTTGACCAGCCTTATTCACCGACAAACCAGGGTAGCGCGCCTTCCAGTCCTCCAGGAAGTTTTTCTCCATATCATCCATAATATCTTTGCGCACATCACCGCTTAGTTCGGCATCAATATAAGCGCTGCGATTACCGTTGCGGCGATTAATGCTCTTAATGCCTGGTGCATATTCCACCTCAGCCACTGAGAACAATGGCACTTCACGACCGTCCGCTGTACGAATTCGAAAATCATCCAGACTATCCAAGCTGTGTCGCGCTGATTTCGGGTAGCGCAACATAACACGCACATCACCGTTAGCACGAGGTAAGCGTTGAACCTCCTCACCGTAATAAGCTTGACGTACTTGGCGAGAAACCGAAGCCAAATCAACACCCAGCTTCTCAGCACCTGGCAGCAAGCTTAAGCGCAACTCATCGGCGCTGCCCTGCATATTATTGCGAACAAAGAAAATAGAGTCATAAGATTGCAATTGCATCTCTAGCTCTGCCACAGCCTCGCGCAAGGTATCCAGATCTTTATGCTGCAAAGAGTAATTAATTCGCTGACCACCATCGTTCATGGTGTACTCTACCGAGACACTTTCCGCGTCTGGCACTTCACCCACCAACTCACTTAATCGCTTGGCGGTTTCTTTCGCGGAGAGCTCACGCACCTCAGGTGGGGCAAGTTTTACAATGGCAATCACGCTGTCACGACGTGAGCGGGTATACCAATTTTCAATTAGCTCACCACTACCGCCTTCAGCATTTTGATTCACTTCAGCTTCCAACTGCTTTTCTGCCGTTTGCAGCTGATCAAGAACCTCTAAAGCTCGGCTATAAGGTGAGCCAGAAGGCATCTCTACATTAATAATAACCTGATCACTTTCGATTTCTGGGTTGAAGGAAAAACGTACCCAGCCGGTGCTGAAAACACCCAAACTAATGATAAAGAAAGAGATAAAAATCGAGATGGTCAAACCACGATACTTAATCGCCTTTTCCAACCAACCACGATAAGTCGTATCAGCAAATCTCACCAAAGAATGTGCAATCTTTTGCTGAGTGCGAGCCAAACCATGTAAGTCTTTACGCGGGCGCAGCTTTCTCAAATGCGCAGGAAGAATTAAAAATGCTTCTACTAAAGAGATTACCAGTGCTGCAGTAATAACAATCGATAGCATACGGGTAATTTGCACACTTTCGCCACTGAGGAACATCCAAGGCATAAAGGCAACAATGGTTGTTAGTACCGCGAATATAACCGGCTTCGCTACCGCCTTAGTACCCTCAACAGCGGATTCCACACCGCCACCGTGATCCGCACCATGGTGGTGGATACTTTCACCCACGACGATAGCATCGTCTACCACGATCCCGAGCACCAATAAGAAGGCGAAAGTCGACATTACATTCATGGAGACATCGTAGGCTGGCAAAAAGGCCAAGGTGCCCACGAAAGCCACTCCGATTCCCACAGTCACCCAAAGCGCAACTTGTGGACGGAGAGTAAGAATCAAAACTAAAAATACTAATAGCAAACCCGAAAGCGCTGCAGAAACAATGGTATCCATACGATTGTTATAAACATCTGCTGAATCCCACCACAGGGTTAAACTCATACCCTCTGGCATATTTTCTTGGCGCTTAACCAACCACTCATTCATGGAACGACTGGCCGCCACAATATCCATTGAGTCGGTTGTCATCACCTGCACCAATACCGCAGGCTCGCCGTTCAATGTAGCTAGAATCTCGTTTTCTTCGTAACCATCGATTACTTTGGCAACATCACCCAGCAAAACAACACCACCATCTTCACTCTGGCGAAGAATAATGCTGTCAAAATCTTGCTGATTATTGGCCATATTGCGTGCACGTAGCTGCACATCACCTGTGGCAGTACGAACACTACCCGACGATAAATTTAAAGAGTTAGCACGAATAACTGCCGAGACCTGATCAAAACTCAAACCATAGCGACGCATCGCCTCTTCAGAAAGCTCAATGGCAACCTCTTCAGAGCGGGCCCCAAACAACTCCACAATAGAAATATTTGGCAAAGCAGCCACTTCATCGCGAATATTCTCTGCCATATCGGTTAAGCGTTTTTCGCCGACATTACCATGCACAGCCAAACGCATCATTTCGTTGCGAAATACCGACTGACGCACTACTGGCGGCTCAATATCCCGAGGCAAAGAATTAACACTATCGACACGAAGCTTTACATCATTCACAAACTCCGCCATATCAACTTGGCCAAGCGCTCGAACCACAATGCGACCAAAGCCTTCCGCCGCAAAAGAGTTTACTCGATCGATATTATCAAGATCCTTTAAGGCCTCTTCTATGCGAATAACGACCTGTTCTTCTACTTCTTGGGGAGCTGCGCCCGGCCAAGGAACATTAATCTCAACCTGGTTCGCTTCAAAAATAGGAAATACTTCACGCTCAACATTTAGATAGCCGATGACGCCCGCCACCAACAAACCAAACATTAACAGGTTTGCCGCCACAGAGTTTTTGGCAAACCATGCAATTAACTTATCCATTTGCAGAACCCTCAGCTACAGTTGCGGTCTGCACTTCACTTTGTTCATTGCGCTCCATAATGTTGATGGCCATACCCTGTGTTGGGTTACGCAGCGGAGAAACAATAACCATCTCACCTTCTTGCACAGCGCCTTCAATCAATACTCGCTCTGGGCTTTTATCGATCACATGAACTTCACGTACATCAAGACGATTTTCTTTATCAACTACATAAATACGGTCATTGGCTCGCAAAGCAGCACGAGGAACTACCAAAGCCTGATTAATCGTATCGCCATAAACTTCTGCGCGAACATACATACCCACCGCTAGCGGGTTGGCTTGCTGATAAGGGTTTTTCACCTCGGCAATGGCATAGACTAGACGAGTACTCTGATCAAAGGCCGCATCAACACGGGTAAGCTGCGCATCCCACTCTAGCTCTTTACCTGCAAAGCGAGTTTTTAGTTTGACTAGAGGGGTACGCTCTTCTGAAGCTACAAAACCTATCGGCAAATTCAAAGAAGCCAACTGGCGGTCGGTTAATGGCAAGCGAAGTTTAACTTTGTCAGTCGCAAAAGCGCGGCCAACATTACTGCCCTGAGAAATATATTGGCCAATGTTTGCTGCGATTGACTTTAGGCGCCCATCAAAGGGGAGAGAAATTTTGGTACGCTTTAAATTAAGTTGCGCTTGAGCAAGGTCTGCATCGGCAGCTTTCAGGTTTGCCTTGGCTTCAGCCAACTGTGGCTTCTTAAGAGCCAGTGCTGATGGGTTCTTCACACCACGCAACTGACGACGCGCAACTTCGGCATCCGCCTCCACTTGCTCCACTCGAGTTTTGGCCTCGGCGACACGCGCCTCGGCACGCTTTAAGGCCAATTTATAATCAGCGTCATCAATTCTTAAAATGGCCTCGCCCGCTTTAAACTGACCACCTTCAATATACTCAGGAGATACCCACTCCACCATACCGCTCACCTGGCTAATAACATTCACCTCGGTGTTAGCTTTAACTTCAGCTTGGGTTCGAATTTTCAAGGTAATCTCTTCGCGAGAAACCGGCTCCGCAAAAAGTGAAGGTGCTTGACTCACCTCATCCTTTTTCTCTGGCTCTGGCTTAGTTGCATCGAGCACAACCCAAACGGCGACACCAGCGGCAATAACAGCAACGGGGGCTAGGAACTTAAACAGGCGTTTCATTATTTTGGCCTTCCTTATCATTTTCTTGATAGGCTAAATGCGGGTAAAAACTCCACTATAGGAGCCTTAGTTGTAGCATTAGACGAGACTCAGAAATAAAAGGTTGCAACGTAAGTTAAAACGAGTGAAATTCTCGTCAAACAACGGCTGTAATGCTGAAGAGTGGCCGAACAGCCCAGGCCAGAAGCCAAGCATTTATTGAAGTATAGACGGGTGCAGCCGGCCTGGCTTTAGGTAGAAAGAAGGGATGCTTAGATGGAAGCACCGTAGACCCGGGGTCAGACCCTTTGAGGGTCTGCCCCCTATCTGGGTAGATCATAAAAGGTTCTGATCCAAGACCTTAATCAAAAACTCAGTTTGTTCAAGCGTACCAATGGTTATACGCAAGCCGGTACGACCTTCCGCATCTGCTTTAGGACGAACTAATATAGCAGCCTCTTGCAGCTTTTTATTAAGAGCCTCAGGCTCATCAGGAAAGATCCATAGATAGTTAGCCGCGGATGGCCAGTACAACAAGCCTTTAGCCTCGCAAAATTCTTCTAGCCTTGGTTTAGCCTGCTGCATCACCTCGGCCACATAGCGCTCGGTATACTCTGGGTTTTCCAATGCCGCTGTCGCAGCAACAATAGCGAGCTGATTAATATCGTAAGGCCCTCGAACATTCAGCAAGGCTTTAATATTCTGCTCAGCCGCCAACACATAGCCAAAGCGTAATGAGGGAATCCCCCAAGTCTTCGAAAAGGTGCGAGTAATCAGCAGATTAGGGCACTCTTTAATCGCTGCCGCCACAGTGCACTGGCTATATTCGAAATAACACTCATCGACCAATATCGCGACGTCTTTTGCTGATTTCGCCAGTTCAATAATCGCCGCAGGCTCAACAATCGTACCGCATGGATTATTCGGGTTGGATATGACGATCAGCTTGGTCTTCGACGTTATTGCGGCCTTCACTTGCGCCAAAGGATAACCGCTGTCGCGCTGATAGAGCGGCTTAATAATGTTTAAATTCTCTACCTTCGCTACCTGCTCATACATCGCAAAGCTCGGCGCAGGAATTATGATCTCGTCACCCTCACGACAACAAGCCCGAATGATCAAATCAATTCCCTGATCTGAGCCATTGGTCACCATCACCTGGCCAAGCTCTACATTACAATAATCCGCTAAGCGCTCACATATATCGCCATAATGCGGGTACTGCTGTAAACGATTACCTTGGACGTAATCCACCAAGGCCTGCTTAATGGCATCACTCACTGGAATAGTGCGCTCATTAAAATCCAGTAGCGTAAAATCATCTGGATTTCGCCCTTCTAGTGGCGGAGCGTATGCAGCCATTGCCTCAATATGATCTTTAAATATTCCCACTTTCTTTCTCCAGCAAGCGCTCGCTAAAACCGTTTATTATTCACTCAGCACCAGATTGTCTCGATGAATCAGCTCATCATCGCCGCCATAACCTAAAGCGGCGCCAATCTTTTCACTAGACAATCCGATAATACGGCGCGCTTCATCGCTGTTATAGTTTACTAACCCCCGAGCTATTTCCAGCCCTTGCTCATTACAGCATAAAACCAACTCACCACGGGTAAAGTCACCAACAACCTGGGTAACCCCAACAGGCAGCAAACTTTTACCCTGACCGCTCAACACCCTGGTGGCACCAGCATCAAGGATAAGCTTACCTTTGGCCTGTAGATGACCCGCCAGCCACTGCTTTCGCGCCGCCTCTGGCTGGCGATCTGCCAACAATAAAGTACCCAAGTCTTCGGCTTTGCGTAGGCGACTCAATACATTCTCGATACGACCACCGACGATTACTGTATGAGCGCCAGAACGAGCAGCCACTCTTGCCGCTCTTACTTTGGTTCGCATACCTCCGCGCCCCAACTTACCGCCGCCACCTGCTTTTTCTTCTAAGCTACTATCGCGAGCACTGGCCTCACTAATAAGCTTTGCATCAGGATTGCTGCGTGGATCAGCATCAAACATACCCTGCTGATCTGTCAAAATTACAAGCTGTTCCGCATCTAACAGGTTGGCCACCAAAGCCGCCAGAGTATCATTGTCCCCAAAGCGAATCTCATCGGTAACCACCGTATCGTTTTCATTAACAATCGGGATAACACTAAGATCAAGCAAGGTGTTTAAGGTAGAGCGGGCATTAAGGTAGCGCTGACGACTGGAAAAGTCGTCATGATCTAATAACACCTGAGCTGTTTGTAGCCCAAAGCGTTGGAATTTTTGTTGGTAGGTCTGCACCAAACCGGCTTGCCCAACAGCAGCGGCCGCCTGCAATTCATGCAAGCTTTTCGGTCGTTTGCTCCAGCCAAGCTGGGTCATTCCGGCGGCTACGGCACCAGAGGAAACCAAGATAATTTCCAAGCCCGCTTGACGCAGATGCGCCAACTCAGAGACCCAGGCATCAATAGCGGCCTCATCCAAACCTTGGCCATCATTGGTCAGTAAGGCACTGCCAATTTTCACCACCCAGCGGCGGCTTGTTTGTAAACTTTTGCGACTCATTGTTTTTGCTATGCTTTTGTTTGCTATGGTGTGCGTCGCAGAATTAGATAACTATTGACCGACCTTAGGGCACATACTCCACTTCAACGTCGTAGTCATCATCATCCCAATCGTCGTCACTACTTGATTGTTCTTTCGCGGATTTGCGTTCAGCACGATGCTGCTCACGTAAGCTTTCGATTCGCTCGCGAGCCTCGTCTTGCATTTGCTGCTGAGTTTCTATCTCTTGCTCAACCAACTCGGGGTTGGCTTTTTCAGCTTCCCAAGTCTCTTCGAGATATTCTAGAATCTCGTTACACATTTCATGGGTGCCGGTTTTATTAATGGCGGCTACTTTAAAAACAGGGCCTTGCCAATTCAGTTTTTCAATCACTTCTTGGCAAGCGGCTTCAGCTTCATCTTCTGGCAACATATCCAGCTTGTTTAACACCAACCAGCGCTCACGCTGCGCCAAAGTCGGGCTAAACTGCTCTAATTCATTAACGATCGCCAGAGCATTTTCTGCTGGCGTCGTGCCATCGTATGGGCACATATCCACTAGGTGCAACAATACACGACAGCGCGTTAAGTGTTTTAAGAAGCGAATACCAAGACCTGCACCTTCACTGGCACCTTCGATCAAGCCTGGAATATCGGCCACTACAAAGCTGCGGTGATCATGCACTTTTACCACGCCCAGATTTGGCACCAGCGTGGTAAATGGATAATTAGCTACTTTTGGCTTGGCTGAGGAAACTGCGCGAATCAAGGTAGACTTTCCGGCATTGGGCAAACCCAATAAACCGACATCAGCCAGTACTTTCAACTCGAGCTTTAAATTACGCTGCTCACCCGGCTTACCCGGAGATGTTTGGCGCGGCGCACGGTTTACACTGGATTTAAAGCGGGTATTACCCAAGCCATGCCAACCGCCTTTAGCAACCAATAATCGATCGCCCGCTTTACGCAGATCACCTAGCACCTCTTCGGTATCCATATCGATGGCAGTAGTGCCCACAGGCACCTTCAAAACCATATCGGCGCCTTTAGCACCGGTACAGTTACCACCACGACCTGAAGCACCATGCTCGGCACGATATTTAGGTTGGTAACGGTAATCAACCAGAGTGTTGAGGTTGTCATCAGCTTCCAGGTACACGCTACCGCCATCACCACCGTCACCCCCATCAGGGCCACCTTTGGCAACAAACTTTTCACGCCAGAAACTCAGGCAGCCATTGCCGCCATTACCAGCGGCGACAAAAATCGGCGCTTCATCTACAAACTTCACAATCACTCCACGCCCAAAGGCTTTTGATTGACTTAAAAACAGTGTAACCCGAGAAAGACAATTAGAAAAAGAAAGCTCTCTTTCAAGACAGCCAAGAAGCCAACCGACTTAAAAGATAAAGGCAAAACCACCGCCCAAACTAAATCGAAGCCTCCCCGCCACACAGGAGTGTGGCCACAATTGAGAACGCCTAAGCGTTCACAATTGTGCGAGCCACGTTAGGGCAAGCAGCTTCACAAGCTGCGCCAGCCCTAGCGCGGCGACGCCATGCTCAATTCAGGAGAATTGAACATGGCAGCAGGTAAAAAGAAGCCCCATCCAGAAACTGAACGGGGCTCTCTTTAAGCTTTTACGCAAAGCTGAAGTGTCGCCTAGCGACAGGTCTCGCAATTAAGCAGCAACGATGCTGATGTACTTGCGGTTTTTAGGACCTTTAACTTCAAACTTAACTTCGCCAGTTGCTTTGGCGAACAAGGTGTGGTCTTTACCCATACCTACGTTCTCACCAGCGTGGAACTTAGTGCCACGCTGACGAACCAAAATGTTACCAGCTAAAACTTGTTGGCCACCGAAACGCTTAACACCAAGGCGTTTACTTTCCGAATCGCGACCGTTACGAGTACTACCACCAGCTTTTTTGTGAGCCATGATAATCTTCCTCTGTTGGGCCTCACTTTAGATTTATATGCCCAGTGCTCACGGGGCCTAAAGCAAAGCGAATTGATCGAATACTATTAAAAGCGATTAGCCTTTAATACCGGTAATTTTAACCTCGGTGTACCACTGACGGTGACCTTGGCGTTTCATGTGATGCTTACGACGACGGAACTTGATGATAGTTACCTTTTCGCCGCGGCCGTGGCTAACTACTTCAGCAGTTACCTTGGCGCCAGCAACAGTCGGCTCACCAATTTTGATGTCGTCACCATTGGCAACCATCAATACTTCGTCGAAGTCGATAGTTTCGCCAGTGGCTACTTCAATTTTTTCCAGCTTCAGGGTTTCGCCTTCCACTACACGGTGCTGCTTACCACCGCTCTTAATTACAGCGTACATTGTATGCTCCAGTTTTTGCTTTCAGGCTTTTGACCCGATCGCTTTTGGACGACACGAAGCAGCTAAATCATTAATATTTAACAACTTTTGCTTTTAAAAGCACCGGTTAACTCCCATGCTTCACAGGGCTTGCGTCGTATAAAGGGCGGGCATTCTACTTCATCAGAGCCCTTACAACAAGCCTTTGAGCAGACAAATTGCTCAAAATACCCACAGCTGAAATAGAGCGAAAACCCCCGCAACTATTGAGCTTGCCCAAGCTGACTGCTAGGATCGCGCCTTTGATGTATCAACCCTGTTAAGGCCCACACTATGCTGCCCTTCCACCAAGCGGTCGAAGACGACTTTGCCGCCGTCAACCAGCTAATCATTGATCAACTGCATTCCGATGTCGGGCTGGTAGAGAATATTGGGCATTATATTGTCGACGCCGGTGGTAAGCGACTTCGCCCACTACTGGTTTTGCTGTGCGCAAACGCCTTAGGCTATCAACACAAACAGCACATCGATCTGGCAGCCATTATCGAGTTTATTCACACGGCAACACTGCTGCACGACGATGTTGTTGATGTTAGTGAGCTGCGCAGAGGCCGCCCGACCGCCAATGCTCAATGGGGCAACGCCCCTAGCGTTTTGGTTGGCGATTTCCTTTATTCCCGCGCCTTCCAAATGCTGGTGGCAATCGGCAGCATGGATATCATGGCGATCATGTCTGATACCACCAACACCATCTCGGAAGGCGAGGTGCAACAGCTGGTGAATGCCAAAGACCCAGAAGTTGATGAAGCTAATTACTATACGGTGATTCATAAGAAGACCGGCGCCTTGTTTGAAGCCGCTTGTGAAACTGCCGCGGTACTATGCCAGGCACCCGAGACCACAAGAGAGAGCTTAAAAGCTTACGGTTACCACCTAGGGCTCGCATTCCAGCTTATAGATGATGCCCTCGACTATGAAGGTGACGCCGAAGCACTGGGTAAAAATGTCGGTGATGACCTAGCCGAAGGCAAGCCAACCCTACCGTTGATTCGCGCAATGGCTAAGGGGGATGCAAAGGATCGCGATCTAATCGCCAATGCAATCCGCGAAGGCGCCGTAGAACAACTCAATAACATTGTTGAAATTGTTCGTAAAACCGGCGCCCTAGAGGATACTAAGCAAGCGGCCATTGACCATGCCGAGCAAGCCAAAGCAACTTTAGCCGACCTTCCGCCATCAAAATTTAAAACCGCCATGGAACAACTAGCGGATTTCGCGGTAGGACGCGATCACTAAAAACAGCTCCCACAGGCACCCTTTAGGGTGCCTAGCTTCCCCTCCTTTCTCAAACTAACCCAGCTCCCACTTTAAACTTAGCAAGCCTTTCAGCGCTCTCTTAATGACATCTAAATTCTCATAAGTAATATCTAAAATAACCACAAGATATTGATATTGTTAATTTTTTTGATTTACACCTACATTTTCTACCAATTTAAAAATATTCATTGTGCCTTCAGTATTTTGGCCTACACTTCCGGCGCCTAAATCTTTATTGGTACTTTTTACTTAATTAGAGAGGATCCTGATTAGCTATTAAGTTCAGTTTTTCAACGGTATGTATTTAAGTAGTAAGGAGGTTGCATGCCACAGTTTGAAAAGAGTGTCCGTCGCGCCCAGAAGAAGCGCTGGTCACCTGCACTAATTGCTTTACCCGCATCACTGATATCCGCACAGCTTTTTGCTGCGGACGTGTTAATTCCGCAAATCATCGACACCCCAGACCCCGCTAGCCGCGGAGGCAACATCACCTACTCTATCACCGCGCAGAATGCCGCCGGTGATGCAGCCGATGATGTCGTGTTAAATTTCCCGCTGCCGGCCACCACCGAGTTTGTAAACGCCAACAACCCTAGCTGCCTACATAATGGAGCCACACCCGGCGAAGTTAACTGCGCGCTTGGCACATTGGCGGCAAACAGCCAGCAAGATGTCGATATCGTAATTCGTACCAACGCTAGCACTGGCAGCACCATTGCCATCAGCGCCAATATTGCTACCAGCAGTAGCGACAGCAACAACAGTAACAATAGCGTAAATCAGAACACCACTATTAATGACGGTGCCGACCTGGCCTTAAGTTTGAACGCCAGCCCTAGCAGCGTTATCGCCGGTGGAGACATCCAGTACTCAGCCACCATCGCAAACTTAGGCCCGAATACATCAAATGGCATTCGCGCCATATTCGATCTATCTGTGGACGTCACTTTTGTTGCGGGCTCAGTATCCGGCAGCGGCTGGAATTGCAGTTTGAGTGGTCAACAGCTGAGTTGTAATTACAGCGGCAGCTTAAGTAATGGCGCCAGTAGCAATCTAGGCTTCAGAACCCAAGTCACAGGCTCCCAACTAGGCAACCTAATCAGCCTTGGTCGCGTTGAATCCGACACAGGCGATCCAGAGCTAAGCAACAATAACAGTAGCGCTGACACCACAGTGACAGCAGGCACCGATGTTGCTGTTACCATTTTGCGCCCGCAAGCGAGCGCTGTGGGCGGTGAGGCTCTCAATTTCACTTTGCGTCCGCGCAATTTAGGCCCACTAGATGCAAACAATGTTGAAGTAACGTACGAAGTAGACAGTGGCTTTAGTATTGCCAGCACCCCAACGGGTTCAGGCTGGAGTTGTGCTATCAACAGCCCAACAACAGCGAGCTGTACACGCAGCGCTTATGTTGTCGGAGCAAGTGACGATATTACCGTGCCCGTAATTGCCGCATCTCCAAGCACTCTGAGCAGCTACGAGCATCGCACGAGCATCAGTACAACAAGTGCCGAAGCGACAGAACGACTTGCCAATAACAGCCATCAAACCAATATCAGTGTTACACCCGACGGTTTAGACTTGTCGTTAACAAAAACGAAAAGCGCAGCAAGTAATGGCGGCAGCAGCAATCCCGTTGCTATTGGCGAGCTAATGTACAGCTTTATTACTGTGCGTAATGAGGGACCTCGCACAGCTAACAGCGGAACCGTTACCGTTAACGATCAGCTGGCTGCGAATGAAAGCTATGTTGGTTTTACCGGCAGTAACTGGTCCTGCGTATCGGGAAGCCCCGTAATCTGTACTTACAACAGTAATCTGAGCGCGAACTCTAACAGCTCCACGCTAACCATTAGAACCCGAGCCAATGCCGCAGGAACCCTAAGCAATAATGCGACTGTTAATTACTCTGGTATTCCTGGTGACTTCAATAGCAGCAATAACAGTTCTTCAGCGAGTGTAACGGCCAGCAATTTATCGGTTAATCTAAATGTTGTTAAGTCCACATCGACTGGCAGTCCAACTGGTGGCGATAACACACTAGATCAAAATGAAGAAAGTGTTTATTACCGTATCGAAATTCGCAATAGCTCAACGACGCCCGCGACCGGTATTGTGATGACAGACTATGTGCCGGCCTTTTATTCAATCGGTGGCTATACCAGTGGCGTTAGCATTCACAGTGCCCCCGCCAACTATAACTGTACTACCGGCAGTTTAGTTCGCTGTACTCAAAACTCTGGCAGTCTTAGCCAGGGTGCGGTAGATACCATAGTGATTAAAATGGATCGCCCAATTCGCGATGGCAACTTCACTAATACAGCCGATGCTTTCTCAGCGGACTTTGGCGATAGCGATCGCAGCGATAACAGTGGCAGTAGTAGCTTAAATATAGCAGCGGCCGTCGACATTGAGCTCAGCAACAAAGTTGTTAGCCCAAGCTCTACACCCGCTGGTGCAAATGCGGTTTACACAATATCTGTACGCAACCGAGGCGCATCAACCGCTAATAATGTTGAGCTTACCGATACTTTTGTTCTTCCCGCTGGCGACCCAGGTTTTACATTTATTGCAAGCACAGGAGCCAGCTGTACCGGCTTGACGGCAGGCAATAGCTACACCGCGGCCGACAACCCGACACTACTTTGTGATTTAGGCAACATGGGAGCCGGTGCTACACGCGCCATTACACTGACCATTCGCCCAAACTATTTAGCGGGACAAAGTGGCAGTCGCGTTTTTCAAAACAGCACCAGCGTGAGTACCGATACCTTTGAAGAGGCTAGCAATCAGAGTAACAACAGTTTTGGCCCAGTTGACCTCACCATCACTAAAGATCAAGTTGATTTATTAATTGATGTAGTTGATAACAAGGATGGTTTTTTCTGGGACGCTAGCAATAACGGCGACAATGCCAACAATGATGTTGTGTACGATGTGAACTATAAAAACCGCGGGCCCTCTTACGCCACCGGTGTTTACTATGAATATGACATCACTCCAAAAGACGGAAAAAGCGTACAGTTCATGTGTGATGAAACCAACGCTGGAGACAGCTGCGGCAGCAACGCTGATACTTGTACCGTGCAATCTGGTAGCAATCCAATTGTAGGACCAGCAACATTAACCTTACGCTGCTTGGCCAACACCGTTGCCGGAAAAACTGACGAGATGGATGTTGATGCTACCGTTGGCGGGCACCGTTACTTAACTTTCCGCTACTTGAGCAAACCCGATAGCGGTGGCGATACCCATCGACATGAAGCCCGCATCAATGCCAATGAAGCGGAAACCGCTGTGAGCAACAACTCGGAAGATGAGCCGACCAGTTTACGCGCCCATACTGATCTTGTTGTTGTGGAAAAGCGAGCCGATATCAGCGAAGCCGATCTTGAACAACCGTTCCGTTGGACTATCAGCCTGCGCAATGATGGTCCGCTAGACAGCGACGACACGGTTGTTAGCGATACACTGCCAGCCGATATGGAACTTGATGGTAGCGCACGCTGGTCTATCAATGGCGGTTCCAGTGGCGATTGCACGATTAGCGGCCAAGATCTGCGCTGTGAGCTAGGCACCCTAGCGAACACACAAACCGCTACCGTTACTGTACCGGTTAAGGTCATGGCATTTAGTAGCGCTCAAATGCAAAACTGTGCTGCTGCAACAACAGCGGGAACCGATCCCGACGCAAGCAACAACAGCAACATTTGCGGCACCATCGATATCAATAACCGCATCTGGAACCCACCGAAAAATGTACCAACACTTGGGCCTTGGGGCATTGCCCTAATGATGAGCGGTTTATTACTTATCGCTAGGCGCCGAGCGTTTTCTGCATGATTTTCAAGCAAGAAAATTAAACAACAGCACAAGCCCAGCTCATAGACTGGGCTTTTTTATTTCAATCGAAAGCCGTTCGATTGAAAATTACTCCCCTAAAACATAATAACCAAAGGTACACAAATTAAGAAAGTAAAGGATAACAAGTTGACAAATCAGCTAGACGAATCAAGCAAAAAAACTAACACTTTCTAACAGTCAAAATTTTTCCCATCAAACTAAAACAGTAACTAGACTAACTATTAGTCGTTACTACCTTCACTTAAGCATGGTTTTGACCAGCAAACATGGCATGCCATCACAAAATTCGTAAGATCGACTTGCAATAGGCATTTAGACTGCCATCAGCATTGCAATTATTCCCCAAAACCACTCAATTTAGTGAGAGAAAACATGGCCAGAATCAAATCAATTACGGACAACAAGGGTGGAGATAGAGGGTATCTAAGACAAAATGAAGTGACGGATGATAATTCATTGCTGCTACATGGCAAAGCCAAAGCCGGTGAAAGAATACGTATCTTTAAAGATGGCGAGTTAATTGGCACAGCTAAAGCCAACAAGAAAGGAAACTGGAAGTTTCTAGCGAAAGACTTAGAAGATGGCGCCACTTCATTTACTGTCAGCAGCGTAAACAAAAAAGGAGTGGTGTCCAAACCTAGCGGCGCCTTTAAGGTGGTTGTCGATACCAGTGTTGACGAAGCCAGTAACGTAAGCTTCATCAATGAAGGCTCAAAAGTCCAACAAGGCAGAGCCATTAGTAACGGCAAAGTTGAAGTGACCGGGCAAGCAGAGGCCGATGCTACGGTTAAAGTTTTCAACAATGGAAAGTTGGTAGCTACAGTTAAATCTGATGAAAACGGTGACTGGTCTACCATGCTCAAGCTGGACAATGGCGAGCATAATATTGCTACCCAGGTAACCGACAAAGTCGGCAACAGCACTCAAATTGCCAGTAGTGCAACCTTGCAGGTTGATCCAAACGCCCAACACAACACCCCCAACAGCAATACAAGTCAAGACCCCCCTGTCGTGCTTCCTCCAGACACAACAATTCGAGACGGCGGTTACAGTAATACCAACACCCCCTTAATCAGCGGGGTAACCAACCCGAACGCGATCGTCACCATGACAGTAGGAAACATAACCTACGGCCCAGTTACGGCCAATGACGATGGCACTTGGGAAATTCAAGTTACTACCCCATTACCAGAAGGGCTGTCTATCTTTAAAGCTAAAGCCGTCGACGGCGACCTTGATGCCTTTATCGGGTACAAAATGGTTATAGATACCGAAGCTCCTGACACTCCCACTATTGAGTTTGCCATTGATAATGTCGGCACAATTCAAGGCAAGCTATATGATCAAGACCATACCGACGATGACGCCTTAGCGCTTAGTGGCAAAGGTGAAATCGGTACAATAATACGAGTATTTAACGGCAATACGGATCTCGGACTTACCATCGTAAAAGATGACGGCAACGGCAATGGCGTTTGGGAGTTAACTCTCAGCAAATCACTTACCGAAGGAACACATGAATTTTTCGCTTACGCCCTAGATCGCGCAGGCAACCTCAGCGACAAGAGCGAAGAGTTTGAAATTACCGTTGATCGCTCAATTGAGGCGCCAACCATATCTTATCTAGTCGATGACCAAGGTAATGATCAAAGCAATGTAAATCACGGCGACACTACCGACGATCAAGAACCTAAAATAGTGGGAAGATCAGAACCCAACGCCCTTGTATCAGTAACCTTGGACGGTCATCTTTTAGCACCTGTCACTGCTGACGACAATGGTGATTGGGAACTGCAACTCACTCAAACACTCGACGACGGTATGCACACTATTGTCGCTGTTCAAGTAGATAAAGCAGGCAACCGCAGTGGAGAGTCCGATGATTTTGAATTTGATGTCACCAGCAATATAGCACCTGTTGCCGAAGATGACAGTTACACTGTAAGTAAAGAGCAGACCTTAAATGTTCTCAAAAATGACTCAGATCCCGATGGCGACCCCATCCATATCAGCAAGATTGTCTCACAAGGCAACTACGGAAGCGCTCGTATCAATAATGCGGGTAAGTTAGTTTTCACTCCTGATGGCAGTAATAGCACAGCGGTTGAAGACTCTATTGTTTACGAGATAAGTGATGGTCGCGGAGGCTTTGATACCGCCACAGTCAAAATCACCGTATTACCTCCGCTCGACAATCCAACCATCGATCTAGATATCGCCAGCGATAGTGGTGTTTCAATGTTTGATCGCCACACCAATGTAGTGCGCCCCACTTTTAATGGTTATGCAACAGCGAAAAGTACTATTGATCTATACGCTGGAAAGTTACATCTAGGCACCACAACAGTAAAAGCCGATGGCAGCTGGTCCCTAGAGATCAATCAAGATCTGAGTCATGACATTTATGACATTCACGCAAAGAGTTCGTTTTATGGGCAAACAAAAAGCTCAGATGAGATCACTGTAAATATCGACACTATTGTTGAAGCCGATGCAGCCCACCACCTTGGTGATACAGGCAACCTTCCCAAATATCTTTTAATGTGGCCAGACCTAACAGGCTTTGAAATAAGCACTAAGGAAGAGGTGGCTTTTACCATTAAAGACATCGCTTTTTCACCTACTCGCGAAAGAGACAAATGGTTAGACCCTGGTGAAACCCTTAACAATTCAGGCGTTATAAGAGAAGACACTGTGGTCAAAGATCACACCATCCCACTGACGCATGGCAGGGCCCACGGCCACGGCGACTATACTTTTGGCGTCACCCTCGTAGACCGCGCAGGCAACGTTAAAGAGGTCGAACTAGACCCTGTAACTATTGATCCAATTGCCGCATTAAAAGATGGCGGTTACGTCATTAGCTACTTACAGATGTCCGATCAAGACGGTCAAGGCTATGACGTGTTTGTTCAGCGCTATGACGCAAACGGACAGGCCGTGGGAAGCAGCATCCAAGTCAATACCTACAACGCCGGCCATCAACTAAACCCTGACGCTACAGGTTTAAGCGATGGTGGCTATGTAATCAGCTGGCAATCTAAAGACCAAGACGGCGACTTAAATGGTATTTATGTGCAGCGCTTTGATAAAAACAATCAAAAACTTGGCGATGAAATTCAAATCAATACCAACAGCCAAGGCGAGCAAATTGAAGCCAGTATTTCCGCACTTGAAGATGGCGGTTTTGTTATCAGTTGGACAAGTGATGACAAGAGCGCTGGCGAAAAAGATGTGTATATGCGAGTGTTTGACGAGCAGGGCAAGGCACTAAGTAGTGATATTTTGGTAAATGAAGAAACTGCAGGCAGCCAAGCCAATTCTTCAATCAGCTCCTTAAGTGATGGACGCTTTATCATCAGCTGGGACAGTCAAAATGCAGACGGCCAAAAGCGAACCATGGCCAAGATTTATGATTCAACCGGAAAAGCTGATAGCTCCGCCTTTGATCTGCAACTTGGCAGTCAGTCAAGCAATAGCGACCCCCATATCAGCCAGTTGCCACAAGGCGGCTTTGCAGTTAGTTGGCTAGCAGACGATAACCAAATCTATGTCATGATGTATAACGCCAATGGAGAACCCACTCTCGAACAAGCTATTTTAGTAAGCCGAATTGACAACGGTTCACTTGATAAAGCTGAGGTTGCGGGTTTAGAGAACGGCGATATTGTGGTGAGCTGGTCCGCACCAAGTGAAGACAGTAGAGATATCTTAGCGTCACGATACACCGCGTCTGGGGAAACCGTGTTCGAAAATAAATTGATCAATGAGGACCAAAGCGAGCAACAAATCGAGCCTCATATTACCGCCCTTGAAGGTGGTGGATACTTAATTAGTTGGACCAATATGAGCTTTTCAGACTCCGAGCTTAGCATTCACGGCAAGCAGTTTGATGCCAACGACAATAGTCTTGGCGGAAGTTTTGAAGTAGGTGTTGTAAGTAACTTTAGCGAATTAACTGATCTGCTTGAAAGCCGGGCACAGGAGCTAAACTTAGCGCCCGAAGGTGACAGCACAGAAACTAACAGTTTAAGCAGTGACGAAACCAAGCAAGACTCACTTACAGCGACCAGTAGTGCTGAAGAGGCCCTTCTTTTGAGCGATCTGTTTGAAGATCACCAAGGAGCTCAAGCAGACACGGTTCAATCAGCTATTGAAAGCACTCTTCAACCTAGCAAGGCTCCTGACATAGAATTAAGCATTGAGTTTGACTTACACGCCCCTGGAGAGCCTACCCTAAAAGCCCTAGATCAATCATACCTAGAGTTTTAGTAATTAATTATCGAAAATAAAAAAGCGCCTAAAGGCGCTTTTTTATTTAGGATCTATTAAAAACTTTTTAATCTACTGAAATTCTTTTATTAAGCCTAAAAGCTCATCTCGTTTCGCTTCCATCAATACAGTATCCGCTTTGGTTTCAACATTAAGACGCACGACAGGTTCTGTGTTTGAACGGCGTAAATTAAATCGCCATTGGCCCATATCAAAAGACAAACCATCAGTTTCATCCAACTGGATAGCATCAGCTGAATAACGCCCTGCGATAGCATTCAATAACCCATCCGTGTCTTTTACCTTGCTGTTAATTTCACCACTACAAGGAAACGCCCGCATGCGTTCCACTACCATGGATTCCAAAGACTGTTGCTTACGGCTCATTAATTCGCTGACCAATAGCCAAGGAATCATGCCACTGTCGCAATAAGCAAAATCTTTAAAATAATGATGGGCGCTCATCTCGCCACCATAAACCGCATCTTCTTTGCGCATCCGCTCTTTGATAAAGGCGTGCCCCGTTTTACTTTGAACGGCTTGGCCACCAGCGGCTTCGCAAATCGCCTGAGTGTTCCAAATCAAACGCGGATCGTGGACAACTTTGGCACCGGCATTTTTTGCCAAAAACGCATCGGCCAATAAACCCACAACGTAGTAGCCTTCGATAAACTGCCCCTTCGCATCAAAGAAAAAACAGCGGTCGAAATCACCATCCCAGGCTATACCTAAATCGGCATTATGGGCAATAACGGCTTCAGCCGTAGGGGCACGATTTTCCACTAAGAGAGGGTTGGGAATACCGTTTGGAAAGTTGCCATCTGGATTATGATGCACCTTGATAAATTCGAATGGCAAGTGAGACTCTAAAGCATCAATCACTTCACCAGCGCCACCATTACCGGCATTAACCACAATCTTCAACGGCTTTAGCGCACTGGCATCAACATAAGACAGCAAATGCTCAATATAAGCTGGGCGTGAATCTAGTTTTCTCACAGCACCTTTTTGCGTAGCTATAGTGAAGTTATCCGCTTCAGCAAGTGCTTGAATCTGCTTCAAACCAGTATCGCCACTGATAGGTTTTGCGCCTTCACGCACAAACTTCATACCGTTGTAGTCCATGGGGTTGTGGCTCGCGGTTACACAAATGCCACCATCGACAGGCTGATCAAAAGCCGCAAAGTACACCTCTTCAGTACCACACTGCCCGATATGAATAACCTCTGCCCCCATATCAGTAATGCCGTCAATAAGTGCATCACTAAGGGATGTGCTGGTTAAACGCACGTCGTGGCCAACCACCACCGATTTTGCCCCTAAAAACTCCACAAACGCACATCCTATGCGGTAGGCGATAGCCTCATTCAACTGATCTGGAACACGACCACGAATATCATAGGCCTTAAAACACGTTAATGTGCTCACCCTAAAACTCCTTTATTTTGTCTGTAATAGTAAGTGTCTTGTACCGAAGCGGCCAATATACCACAGCCATACGTCTTAAGTGTGACATAGCCTGTCCCCCTGAGCCCTAGACATAGCTTGGCTAGAAGGTAGAATGTGCGCTCCCAATCAGGCAGCGACAGGCAGTCTATTGGGCTTGCAGCAGACAAGCTGCACAAAGATTAATCAACCAGAGTAAATTATGGAATTCCAGCCTAAAAACGCTTACAACCGCGATGAACTGCTTGAGTGCGGCCATGGAAACCTATTTGGCCCAGGCAACGCTCAGCTACCAGTACCAAACATGCTAATGTTGGACCGCATTACTGAAATCAACCTAGATGGTGGCGAATACGGTAAAGGCAAAATTGTCGCAGAACTCGATATTACTCCTGATCTCTGGTTTTTCGATTGTCACTTCCCGGGCGATCCAGTAATGCCTGGCTGCCTAGGCTTAGACGCCATGTGGCAATTGGTTGGCTTTTTCCTAGCTTGGAAAGGCAATAGCGGTAAAGGCCGTGCCTTGGGCTCTGGTGAGGTGAAGTTCACTGGCCAAATTCTACCTACCGCCAAAAAGGTTACCTATGAAATTGACCTTAAGCGCGTTATCGAGCGTAAGCTGGTCATGGGGCTTGCGGATGGTAAAGTTTCTGTAGATGGCAAAGAGATTTACTTTGCCAAAGACCTAAAAGTCGGCCTATTCCAAAATACCGACTCTTTCTAAGCAGACTAAAGTCGAAAATACACGGGGGTGCCAATTAAGGCACCCCCGTTTTATTTGTGCAATAATAAGCGGCCAAAATGGCTAATGGCCCGATGAGGAAAATACAATGAAACGTGTGGTTGTCACCGGTATGGGTATTGTGTCCTGCCTAGGAAACAATATTTCAGCGGTAACCGAATCCCTACGCGCTGGTCGCTCTGGCATCAGTCGCCAGCCTGAATACGAAGAAATGGGCTTTCGCAGCCACATTGCCGGCCAGGTAGATATTGACCTTAAAGAGCACATCGATCGCAAAACATTGCGCTTTATGGGCAACGCTGCCGGTTACTCCTATATTTCCATGCAGCAAGCCATTGACGATGCAGGCTTGAGTGAAGAGCAAGTCTCTAACATTCGAACCGGTTTGATCATGGGCTCTGGCGGAGCCTCATCTGAAAATCTAGTGCAAGCTGCTGACACCTTGCGTGAGCGAGGCCTCAAACGTGTTGGACCTTATCGCGTCACTCAAACCATGGGCAGCACAACATCCGCTTGCTTGGCCACACCTTTCAAGATTAAAGGCGTGAACTACTCAATTTCTTCCGCATGCTCCACCAGCGCACACTGTATTGGTGTAGCCATGGAGCAAATTCAGCTTGGCAAGCAAGACGTAGTTTTTGCCGGCGGCGGCGAAGAAGAGCACTGGACCTTAACGGCTCTATTTGACGCCATGGGCGCGCTATCAACCAAGTACAACGACACTCCAGAAAAAGCATCTCGTACCTACGATGCCAACCGTGACGGTTTTGTAATCGCTGGCGGCGGCGGCTGTTTGGTACTGGAAGAGCTTGAGCACGCTAAGGCTCGCGGCGCGAAAATTTACGCCGAAGTCGTTGGCTATGGCGCAACTTCTGACGGCCACGATATGGTTGCTCCTTCCGGTGAAGGTGCGGTGCGATGCATGCAGTTAGCCATGTCCACTGTGGATGGCGATATTGATTACATCAACACCCACGGCACCAGTACGCCAGTTGGCGATGTTGCCGAACTTAAAGCTATCCGTGAAGTATTTGGCGATAACATTCCGCCGCTAGCTTCAACCAAATCCCTATCAGGTCACTCCTTAGGAGCAGCTGGTGTTCAAGAGGCCATCTACTCATTAATTATGATGAACAATAACTTCATCGCCGCCTCGGCCAATGTCGAAGAGCTTGATGAAGCCGCCGACGGCATGCCAGTAGTAACCGAAGCGAAAGAAGGTGTAGAAATTAAACGCGCACTCTCAAACAGCTTTGGCTTTGGCGGCACCAATGCCTGCTTGGTGATGGAAAAATACGAAGGCTAATTGCTAACGTAGACGGGGTTAGCCCCAACCAAAAAGCAACCATTCGTAGTACGGGGTCAGATCCCCAAACCAAAAAAACGCAGCCATTGGCTGCGTTTTTTAGTTTAGGGGTCTGACCCCATTATCATGACTCGATGATTAATTCACCGCCTTAGCCTTATCACCCCAAAACGGTTTTCTCAATTCTGTTTTTAAGATCTTACCCGCACCACTCAATGGCAAAGGCTCAGCCTGTAGTGTGACACTGCGTGGACATTTAAAGCCGGCAATCAGCTCTTTACAGTGCGCAATGATTTCTTGCTCGGAAGTTTCTGCGCCCGCTTTGATTTGTATAACCGCATGCACCTGCTCGCCCCATTGCTCACTTGGAATTCCGATCACAGCGCAGGACTCGACAGCCTGGTGGCGGTACAGGGCATTTTCCACCTCAACCGAATATACATTCTCGCCACCACTAATGATCATATCTTTCACACGATCAACGATAAAAATATATCCTTCGTCATCCATGTAAGCGCCATCACCGGTGTGCAGCCAACCGTTTTTTAAGGTCTCTGCTGTGGTCTCTTCCATGCCAAGATAGCCCAACATGACATTGTCACCTTTTGCGCAAACCTGACCGATTTCTCCGCGCGGCAACTCTTTGTCATTATCATCAAGAATCGCCAAGGTAACACCTGGCGCTGCCTTACCGGCAGACTTTAACAAACGTGAGCGCTCACCTTCTGGCACATGATCTTCCGGCATTAAAATGGTTAGCACTGGGGCTGCTTCGGTCTGCCCATAGGCCTGCATAAATTCCATCGCTGGGTATTTTGCCATCGCCGCTTTTAACACGGCCTCAGGCATTGGCGAAGCACCGTAAAAGATAGACTTTAAGGAAGACAAATCATAATCATCCAACTCGGGATAACTCATTACCATGCCCACCATCGTTGGCACCAGCAAAATTCGAGTAACTTTTTCTTCTCCGATCAACTCCAAAACTCGTTTAGGATCAAAGCCTGGCGTAAAGACGTGGGTGCCACCTAATAAACAAAAACAAATGGCATTATAGGCATCGGCAGCATGGAACATTGGCGCCGCGTGAAGATAAATTTCATCGCCACTATAAGATTGCACCACCATACCCTGCATAGCGTTAAACAGCATATTGTGGTGACTAAGCATGACCCCTTTCGAACGACCGGTAGTACCACCGGTATAATACAAAGCAACAAGATCATTGGGCAGCACAGGAGTTGCATCGATCGCTTCGGCATCTGCCAGCAAGTCTTCATAATGCGGCAAGCCTTCTGCAGGCTCGCCGTTATCCATGAAGATAATGTGTTTCAGCTTCGGCAGAGTTGCCCGCAAGTGATCAAGCATTGGTAGGAAATTGCGATCCACCAACAGCACCTCACTCTCACTGTTTTGCATCCAATATTCAACTTCTGGCGCCGCTAAGCGAGTATTAATCGGAACATAGGCCGCACCAGCCCAAGGAATGGCAAACATCGCTTCCAAATAGCGATCACTATTGAGCGATAAAATGGCAACGCGTGAACCTTGCTTTACACCTAACTTTTGAAGAGCAGCCGCAAACTGACTAACGCGCTGGTGAAATTCTTTCCAGCTATGGCGACGATCACCGTCGATGGTGGCAATTTTTTCCGCGCGCTGCTGAACCACACGCTGCAAAGTGTTTGAAAAAGTGAGCATAGTGCACCTTGAATTATTGTTACTTATTCTTAGAGTGCCCCAAGCATAATAAGGGCTGGGCATTTAAGGCAAGTGCACAATTGGCCAAATCGCTAGACGTGATTTATCAAGCGACATTGGCGACTTACATTAGTTGACTTTGTGGCTATCGATATAAGCTTTTACTCTTGATTCAAGACGTAAACGCCAAGATCGCTGCTGAACACCAAAATCATCACGAGTACTTATGCAGCCCAATACGGCGCTAGGATACTGTACATCACTTGAATCATCGGTGAGCTGCCCAGTTTGATGCCCTAAAGAGCTTACGATGTCACTTAGATACTCAGCAAACTCCTTTTCATCGCAAGGATCTGAGCTGGCATAGTGATAGATTCCCCAGTTTTGAGCACCAGAGAATATTTGCTTGATCATAGCCACCAAAACACGGCAGGCATCATCTATAAATGTCGGAGAGGCTCGACGCTCTGCGCTAACGGCAACCTTGTCTTTATCCAGCATTAAATCCAACAAACGGGTAAAGACACTATCGCCATGGTGGCATATTAACCAACTTAAACGATAAACAATGTATTGCTCACACTGCAATTCAACTTTGCGCTCGGCATCCCAGAGAGCCTGCCCCAAAGCCGTCAAAGGAGACGGATGATCATCTTCACGATATACGGTTAAATTTTCACCACCAAAGACTTCATGGGTTGATAGCTGAATAATAGGAATGCTCAGGCTCTTAGCGGCCGAAGCCATATCTTCACTGGCGCTTACCAGCAGAGCCCTACGCTCAGGATCGTCCCCGACTGAGTAGGCCAGCGTATTGATAAGTAAATCAGCCCCCTCTTCGCGCAAGAACTCTAGCAGCTTTTGCTCTGAATCCTCGGCAGCAAGAACACCTTGCGGCAGGCATTTCAAAGAGAAAGGCTCAAGCTGAAGCGCTTCAATTAAGTGCTGAGCGAATATCGACTGATCGCAACTAAGGATGATTTTTTGGGCCACGGAAATAACTACCTACACAAACATACTCACAACGTTATGGATCATAACAAGCTCAGTGCAGGAACACTAATTAGCCGAACTCGTAATGGCAGGCGAAAACTAAATTCCATAAGAAAACATCAGAAATAAAAAAGGCCCGCATTGCGAGCCTTTTTAGCATTCGTTAAGTACGAGCTAGAATGGAATGTCATCATCAAAGCTATTATCAAAACCTTGAGGCTGAGGCGCTGGCTGTGGTGCTGGGGCGGCCTGCTGCTGTTGTGCAGGAGGTGGTGACATTGGCGCCTGCTGCTGAGGGGCCGCCGCTTGTGGAGCTTGCTGCTGATATCCACCCTGCTGTTGATAAGCTTGCTGCGGCTGCTGCTGAGGCATACCACCACCTTGTGGCGCATAACCTTGATCCATACCGCCTTGGCGGCCACCTAGCATTTGCATTTCGTTAGCAACGATCTCGGTGGTATAGCGATCTTGACCAGACTGATCCTGCCACTTGCGGGTTTGTAAGCGGCCTTCAACATAAACCTGAGAGCCCTTACGCAAATACTCGCCAGCAATCTCTGCCAAACGGTTGAAAAACACAATGCGATGCCATTCTGTGCGTTCTTGCTTCTGGCCGCTCTGCTTATCGGTCCAGGAGTCACTTGTCGCTACGCTGATGTTAGTTACCGCACTACCCGATGGCAGGTATTTGGTTTCAGGGTCTTGACCACAATTACCTACAATGATGACTTTGTTTATGCCTCGGGCCATTTTTCTCTCCTAAATTCTCGTCACGGGCCAATTAATCATTTTGCTTGCCCAAACTACTATTCTATCCCATTTAAGCTTGATTTGGAGCATCCAATTTAAGGGCAATTAATTGCTGCTCATCAAAGTCCTTATCATCGATGCGCACACTGGCAATACCTGCCTCACTTAAGGCCACCTCGATAACACCAGGCAATTGCACCAATAGACTATGCGCCTCGCTTACCCTCTGAGGGTGAACATCGACAAACAAGGTTTCAAACTCCGGCAACTGCGGTAAACGCCATATTACAGCCCCAATCAACAGCGCCAACAACAGCAGCAATGAGATGACGGCCGAACTACCCAAATACTGCAGCAAAACCCCGCCCATCAACCCGCCCAGGAAGGTGCCAATAAACTGGGCGCTGGAATAGACACCTGAAGCGGCGCCACGCTGCTCCATACTCAATAAACGTGTAAGCAGCGAGGGCAAGCTCGCTTCAAACACATTAAAACCGATAAAAAACAACAGTAAACCAGCCAATAGCCCTAAAGCCAGAACGCCGGAGCCTGCCAAAAGAAACAAAGCCCCAGCCAATAATAGGGCGCCAGCGGCCAGGCGCAGTACCTTCAAGTGCGCTTTGGATCTTTCTGCCCAAATGATCGCAGGCACCATCGCGGTGAAGGCCAGCAGCATTACGGGTAGGTACACTTTCCAATGATCTATAACGGCTAAATCTAACTGAGCCAGTAATAACCCTGGAACGACGACAAATAAAGCCATTAAGGCAAAATGAAGTACGAAGATCGCGGCACTGAGGCGCAGCAAGGCAGGATTCTTTAGTAATTGAAGCAAAGGTACCGCAGGGGAGCTTTTCATGCGAGGCGGCTGAGGAATGCCAAAATATAGAACCAACAAACCAATAAATGCTAATAAGGCGGTCACCAGGAACAACAGCTGCAGACCACCCATAGCCGCCAAAACAGGCCCCAATACCAACGAGACTGCAAACGCCACTCCAATAGCGGCGCCAATGGAAGCCATAGCCTTACTGCGATTGCGCTCGGCAGTAACGTCGCCCACCAAAGCCATAATCACAGCAGCTATTGCACCTGATCCCTGGAGTGCTCGCCCTGCAATCAAACCCCAAATGGAGTCACTGAAAGCCGCTAGAAGACTGCCAGCAGCAAAGAGCATAAGCCCAAAGGCAATCAGTGGTTTTCTACCCCACTTGTCAGAGCCCATCCCAAAGGGAATTTGAAACATGGCTTGAGTGAGCCCATAAACTCCCAAAGCCAAGCCCATTAACATGGGCGTCGCCCCGGAGTACTGCTCGCCAGCAACTGCCAGTAAAGGCAGAACCATAAACAAGCCCAACATCCGGAAGGTATATAAAAGCGTTAGAAATAGAACTGATCGGCGTTCAAACGCCGACATTTCTGTCGCAACGGCCATAAATGCGGATTCCAGAGCAAATTGCCAATTTTAACAGCAGCGGCTAATGAAATATATTGTTGACCTTACAGCTATTGGACTGAGCTTATACCAGACGAATACAGCCAGAAGAAATAGCCTTCGCCCCAGCCAAGTATGAAAGAAACTTTAGGTGCCACAGGCTAACTCATGCGAAATTACATGCCCTGATCAGAAAAACCAATCAACTAAACCAGGTTTCTGGCGAATTCCCAAAAGCAGAACCATACTTATTACTGAATTTTGGGAAAGCATGGGTTCTTTTTATTGCAGCTATCATTAGGGCCACTTATTCTTGACCCATCGGATCTCAGTAATGTGACTTAGATCAGAGTATTAAGCTCTAGGAAGTAGTAAACGAAGTATTAGATAACTTTCTGTTATATCTAATCACTTCCAATTCTAAAGACCTAACTGGCTCCGATATATAACAAGAATAGCCCTAATGCTCCGATTTAGGATTTGAGGGGCAGATCATAATCTATAAAAAGCGAACCGTAACCTCATGTAAACAGTTACTTTTGATCTATCGCACAGGAATGCATTATGCAGCCAAAGGCTAATACCCCCGTTGAAACCAGCCAGCCATCAGTGGCCTTGGTTTCCCATCAAAGCAGCTTGCAAACGTCTCTGCTGGCCCATTTAATCAGTCATGAACTCAATATTGAGTGCCCAATCGTGGAGCTTTCCACCTTTGCTCAGCTTAATACGACTTTTGCTCTGGTTGATTGCCAACATCACCGCCGAGAGGATCTCGCCAAGTGGCTGCATGATTGCCAGGATTGCGACGACGCGCCAATTATCGCGCTATTTAACGTAACCCCACATAGCGAGCATGAGGATCTACTCGCTTGGCCATGTGTTCATGGTCTATTCCACACCACCAGTAGCCAAGAGTTGCTGCTACAGGGCCTTAATCAGCTCTTAAGCGGTGAATACTGGCTGCCACGCCGCCTACTGCATCATTTCTTGCAGAGCCGCAGGCCACCAGTCTTCAACCCGATTGCAGAGAAGCTAACCAAGCGTGAGCGCCAGATTCTCACCTTGATTCGCGAAGGCGCCACTAACGCCAACATTGCCAATATGTTGTTCGTCAGTGAGCATACGGTTAAAAGCCACCTCTATAATGTGTACAAAAAAATCGGCGTTAAAAACCGCCTAGAAGCCTGCAACTGGGCACGAGTACACATCCCAGAGAATTAAATCGACTCCTCCTAGGTGTTTGCTAACGAGGGCGGCATGGAGCCCCCTCATCAGCAAACCACGCCATTCGCTATACAATTCAAAATACCTGTTTATTTATCCAGCTTTTTCGCATTATACTTACCGGCTGTTTTCTAAGCTAAGAACTGGTAAAGGCATTGGATACCATACACGTTAGGGGCGCACGCACCCACAATCTGAAGAACATCGATTTAGATATTCCTCGCGATAAGCTTATTGTCATTACCGGTTTATCCGGCTCAGGCAAATCTTCCCTGGCCTTTGACACCCTCTATGCAGAAGGGCAGCGCCGCTACGTGGAGTCACTCTCTACCTACGCTCGCCAGTTCCTGTCGATGATGGAAAAGCCCGATGTCGATCATGTCGAAGGCTTAAGCCCCGCCATCTCAATCGAACAGAAGTCGACATCTCACAATCCACGCTCGACTGTGGGTACCATTACTGAGATCTACGATTATCTAAGGCTCCTCTATGCCCGCGTGGGCGAGCCTCGCTGCCCTATTCACGATGAGCCTTTAGCCGCTCAAACCATTAGTGAAATGGTTGACCAAGTGCTGGATCACGAAGAAGGCACCAAATTGATGTTGCTTGCTCCAGTGGTGAGAGACCGTAAAGGTGAGCACCTACACACTTTTGAGCAGCTGCGCCGTGAAGGCTATGTCCGTGCGCGTATTGATGGGCTGGTCGTCGACCTTGACGACACCCCAAAGCTAGACAAGAAAAAGAAGCACACCATCGAAGTTGTCGTTGATCGCTTTAAAGTGCGTGATGATTTGCAGCTGCGCATCTCAGAGTCTATTGAAACCGCGCTGAATCTAAGCGAAGGTTTGTTGCTATTAAACTATATGGATGGCGACAAAGAAGACCGCATGTTTTCAGCAAAGCATGCCTGCCCCGTGTGCGATTACTCCCTAACCGAATTAGAACCTCGCCTGTTTTCTTTTAACAACCCTGCCGGCGCCTGCCCTAGCTGCGATGGTTTAGGGGTTAAACAGTATTTTGACGAAGAGAAGGTCGTACAGTTTGATGACGCTTCTTTATCGACCGGCGCTATTCGCGGCTGGGACAAACGCAACGTCTACTACTTCCACATGCTCAACTCATTGGCCGAGCATTATGGCTTTGATGTTGACACTCCCTGGAAAAAGCTCCGCAAAAAGGATCGCCAGGTTATTCTCAATGGTTCAGGTCGAACTGAAATTGACTTTAGCTATGTAAACGATCGCGGTGATCTGCATCAGCGCCGTCATGCTTTCGAGGGCGTACTACCCAATATGGAGCGCCGCTATCGAGATACCGAATCGAACTCGGTGCGTGAAGAGCTAGCAAAATATTTATCTACCCAGCATTGCCCGGAATGTGACGGTACCCGTTTACGCCGTGATGCTCGCCATGTATTTGTGGATAACAAAACCTTACCAGAACTCACAACTCTTCCCGTGGGTGAAGCTTTTGAATATTTTAGTCAATTAAAATTCAAAGGCGCTAAAGCTGAAATTGCTGAGAAAATTTTAAAAGAGCTACAGGATCGCTTCCGCTTTCTAGTGGATGTAGGCTTAAACTATTTAAGCCTTAACCGTAGCGCGGAAACCTTATCGGGCGGCGAAGCCCAACGAATTCGCCTAGCCAGCCAAATTGGCGCCGGCCTTGTTGGCGTTATGTATATTCTCGACGAGCCTTCCATTGGCTTGCACCAACGGGATAATGATCGCCTATTGGCCACTCTTACTCATCTTCGCGATATCGGCAACACGGTTATTGTTGTAGAACATGATGAGGACGCCATTCGCCAAGCCGACCATGTTATCGATATTGGGCCTGGCGCCGGCGTGCACGGTGGCGAAGTAATTGCCCAAGGCGACATGAAAAAAATCATGCGCAGCAAGGCCTCTTTAACCGGGCAGTATTTATCCGGTAAAAAGTCTATTGCCATACCAGCTGAGCGCAACCCAACTCAAGACGACAAGTGGCTTAAGCTATTTGGCGCCAATAGCAATAACTTGCAAGATGTAGACTTAGAAATTCCTTTTGGTTTGATGACGTGCGTAACCGGTGTTTCTGGTTCAGGAAAATCTACTCTTATTAACGCCACACTGTATCCATTAGCCGCAACAGAGCTTAATGGCGCAACCACATTAAAGGCAGCCGCTCATGATCGTGTTGAAGGCTTAGATCTTTTCGATAAATGTGTCGATATTGACCAAAGCCCTATTGGCCGTACACCGCGCTCTAACCCAGCGACTTACACGGGCATCTTCACACCCATTCGTGAATTATTTGCAGGCACCCAAGAGGCTCGCTCACGCGGTTACAAGCCTGGCAGATTTAGCTTTAATGTAAAAGGTGGTCGCTGTGAAGCTTGTCAGGGCGATGGCGTTGTAAAGGTAGAAATGCACTTCCTACCCGATGTTTACGTACCTTGCGATAGCTGCAAAGGTAAACGCTACAATCGCGAAACCTTAGAGGTTAAGTACAAAGGCAAGAATATCCACGAAGTATTGGAAATGACCGTTGAAGATGCACGTGAGTTTTTCGATGCGATCCCAGCGGTAGCAAAAAAGCTACAAACGTTAATGGATGTTGGCCTTACCTATATTTGCCTAGGCCAAGCCGCCACCACCCTGTCTGGCGGTGAAGCACAGCGCGTAAAATTATCGCGAGAGCTTTCAAAACGCGACACAGGTAGAACACTGTATATTCTGGATGAACCTACCACGGGCTTGCACTTTCACGATATTCAGCAGTTGCTAACCGTTTTGCACCGCCTGCGCGATCATGGCAACACCGTCGTTGTGATTGAGCATAACTTAGATGTGATTAAGACAGCAGATTGGATTGTCGACCTTGGACCTGAAGGTGGTAGTGGTGGAGGCCAAATCATTGCGACTGGCACACCTGAAGAAGTAAGCAAGGTGAAGGCTTCTCACACTGGCCGCTATTTAAAAACAATGCTGAAAGCAAAAAAGTAATTTCAAAAGAACTTCTGGATATCAGCTATAATCAGGGTCAGAACCGATCGGTTCTGACCCTTTTTAAAAAATCTAGCCAGCCTTCAAAGGCTTACTCATTTCCGCCCAATCAATCTCTCCGTCATCCACTAGGTTTTCATACTCCAACACACCTAGAGCTTCGAACTTCGGACGAATCTTATCGGTCAGCAAGCCAATTCGGCGAAGGTTAGGAACAACACGTGAGAATAAGTGATTACGGAATTTAGCCGTACCCGAAGATTCCAAGAATATCTGACGCGCCTCTTCTACATCCCAGCCATAGAATTCAAACACATCGGTAGGCACTAGACGCTCGCGGCTAACCACACAAGCTTGATAGGCAAACTCCGCACGCTCTTCACGCTCCTCTTCACTCAGAGACTTCACAAACTCTTCAAGGTAGTGAATACCAAAGGCAACATGGCGGGCTTCGTCACGTATTACGTAACCTAAGATATCTTTGATCAAGCTGTCTTCTGTGGCCAGCTCATGCATGGTGTTAAAGGCCGACAAAGCCAGGCCCTCAATCACTACCTGCATACCGATAAATTTCAAATCCCAACGATGATCAGTAAGAATTTTATCCAAGATACTTTTCAGTGAGCTGTTTACTGGATACATCAGGCCGAACTTCTTCTGGATGTACTTATTAAACACTTCTACATGACGGGCTTCATCGAAGGTCTGAGAACCAGCATAGAGTTTGGCGGCATAGGTAGGTGCGCAAGATACCAGCTGTGATGCAACCAGTAGCGCGCCTTGTTCACCGTGTAAAAACTGCGAGAGGGTCCAGGCATCACTGTGATCATAAAACTCTAGCTTCTGGCGCTCACTTAGCGCCTCAAAAGGCCCCCAGCCAGCAAAGCCGTTTTGCATGGCACGCAACTCGTCATCCATGCCCACCATGGGTTTTGTCCAGTCAATGTCGGTTTCAGCATTCCAGTTAAGCTTTTTACCCAACTCATACAATTGACGAATGCGATTTTCCTGGATTTTGTAATCCCAGTTATAGGCCCCAGTTAATGGCGTCTGAAATATCTCAGCAATATCATCCACTGATTCAGGTGTTAGATCGATATCGTCGCAAGCACCAGGCAAATCCTTGGCTGCTTCGAAAAATCGCACTTCATTCGGGGTATCTTCTGTAAATTCCACCGCCATCACGGGCTCCTTTTAATTTTTATTCTGTTCTTTTTATAGTCTCGTACTGAAACACTTGCTTCTCAAGGTGATCTTATGCCATATTTTTGGTCATAAGAGGCCAACAGAAAATCAACAAGGACCTAGGCCATATGGCAAACCCACGATTTCCAGCCAGTTATGTTGCGATATTGAGCGAGATGCTCAAGGACTACGGGCAGCCGGCCGACTCGGTATTGGCCACGGTAGGACTAACTAGCGAGTACTTAGATCAACCCGATGCCAGCATTAGTGACCAACAACTGCGCCAATTACTGCAGCTAGCCACAAGACTGAGTGATGACCCAGCTCTGGGCTTAAACTTCGGCCGACGGCTTACCCTAACCTCGCATGGCGTTTTGGGCTATGCCTTGATGAGCTGTAACGACCTTATCTCGGCACTTGATCTACTGATGAAGTACTATCGATTGCTGATGAGCTCCGCCATGTTGACCTTAGAAGAAGTCGACGATCACATCGTGATAGAGCACAAAAACTTGGGGCCAGATCTAATGAACCCCAATTTTGATGAAGAGATATTTTCAGCAGGTATTGTTACCGCAGTAAAACAGTTATTGCACCGCGACAGCTTGCCCATGGAGTTGTATTTTGCTTATCCAGAGCCGGCGCATGGTGACGAATACCGCAAGATATTTAACTGTTCAATAAACTTTGATCAGAAGCGCAATGCCATCAAGCTACCTAATAGCTTGCTGCAGGAAAAACCCGAATTCGCCAACCCATCTATGCTTAAAATTTATCAACAGCAGTGCGATAAATTACTAGCAAGGCTGGATGATAATGCCGATTTAAGCAGCAGCGTGAGGCGCATGCTGGTTGCCGAAAACAGTGGTTTTCCTAAGCTAGAGGCCATGGCCGAAAAGTTCCATATGAGCCCACGAACCTTCCGACGACGTTTACAAGAAGAAGGCAGCTCATTCCAAAAGATATCCGATGAAGTTAAACGCCAGCTCGCCGAAGACTATTTGAGAAACTCAAATTTCTCGATTGATACTATTGCCAGCCTGGTAGGCTTCAACGATATATCCAATTTTCGTCGCGCCTTTATTCGCTGGACGGGTGAATCACCGGCTAACTTTCAAAAAAAGCATCGACCATAGATAAATAGACAACTGAATAATCACAATAAATTAAAAGGCATTATTTTGACTATAGAAAAGCAACAACTTCGTTCAGGCCCATACAAAAACATCTATGCCCAAGCCATTAAAGTAGACAATGTATTGTATCTTTCAGGCCAGGTAGGAGTCGATCAGCAAGGTAAAGCCGGCGCTGATATTGTAGATCAAACTCGATTAGCCTATGAAAACATTACCGCCGTGCTTTCCGAGTTTGGAGCCAGCATGGACAATATTGTTGACGAAACCATGTATGTTACCGACATGAACAACACCATGGCTCAAGCAAAATCGATTTTCGCCGAACGAGCAAAAGCCTATGGTGGAGAGCCTGCCGTTTGCCAAACACTGATTGGAGTTACAGCGCTTGTATTAGCCGAACTTCAACTGGAAATTAAATGCGTGGCCCATTTATAGGGCCATTAGTAATGCAGCAGAACTATCGGGGCATTGCGCCCTACTATAACAATTGGTTTAAAAATAATGATTTCTCACACCACGCTAGGAAGCAACAACCTCTCCAATGCCGATGCCTTTTATAGTAGTTGGCTACCAGAACTGCATGCCAAAAAGATCTATCAATCAGAACAGGTCATCTTCTGGGAATTTTACGGCGGCGGTGCTAAATTAGCGATTAGCAAACCTTATGATGGAGAGCCTGCAAGTAACGGCAATGGCACCATGCTGGCCTTGCAAGCAGACAGCGTACAAACAGTAGACAAGATATATCATTTAGCGATAGACGCCGGCGCAAACTGTGAAGGTAAGCCAGGCGATCGTAACCCAGGATCCTTCTATGGAGCCTACTTTAGGGACTTAGATGGCAATAAGCTGGCAGTCTTTTTCAGAGTACCCCCTCCAACCGATATAAAGGTAAAAACCTGATTTTATCCCTAACCATCTCGCACTACCGGCTAGAACAGATCAAGTTTTAACCAGATTCAAAGGTTTACGGCTACGAAATTTGAAATACATTAGGAATTTTCAAGTTTCGTAAGAAGCGATCGTAAACAAGGGTTAGTGTTAACGCTGATTTTAAATTGGTGTAGGCGATGACACATACCCAAAGGCTCCACGGCCTAGACTTTTTAAGAGCGCTAATGATGTCTCTGGGCATCGTTTTCCATGCTGCGCAGATGTATACCCATATGAATGTTCTAGACTACTACTGGGACCCAGCGCGCTCACTAAGCATGGATATCATTATGGTATTCATAAATACCTTTCGCATGCCTGTGTTTTTTGCATTGTCTGGTTTTTTTACTGCCTTGCTTTACTTTCGCCATGGCAGTGCTTACATGCTAAAAAACCGCTGGCAACGTGTTGTATTGCCATTCCTAATCCTCTTACCCCCACTCGCGATGGCCATGAGTACACTCAGAGTCGTCGCCTATCAATTAATGGAGGATGGCAGTTGGGCATTCAATCCTAGCTTAGTGAGCAGCAAGTTAATGTGGGACAACACCCACAACCTTTGGTTTTTGTACTACCTAATGCTTATGGTCATCACTGCTGGAATAGCACTAAAAATAAAACCCGTGCTGAATGTAAATAAAAGCTGTACAAATCTAAGCTTGCTTGGCACAAAAGTAATGCTAAGCGGTATTGTGGTACTGACGCTACTGGGTAGTCTTAGTCCGTCTGGTCGAATCAGCGCGGATGTCAGTTTTATTCCTAATTGGAAAGTATACAGTTATTTTGGAATATGCTTCTTATTGGGCTGGATAATCTATAGCAATATCAAGCAGCTTCAAGATCTTGCAAAATATGCTATAGCCAGCCTAATAATTGCTGTGCTATTTCTATTTGCAGCCCTAGCCTGTTTTAGTCAGAAAACCGACGATAACAGCCTATGGCACTGGGGCCTCAGCTTGTTTTCGGCTTTGTCTGTATATTGTTTTATCTGCGGTTTTTTTGGGTTGTTCAGCAAGTTATTTAAACAGTATTCACCGTGGGTACGATACTTCTCCGATAGCGCGTACTGGATTTTTATCTTTCACTCGATACCAATGGTGATAATTGCCTTACCACTCCACTTTCTGCCACTTATCGCGGAACTCAAGTTCCTCATAGTATGCACCCTAACAATGGCGGCCTGCCTTTGGACTTATCAAAAGTGGGTTAGATATGGGGGCTTGGGAGAACTGCTTAATGGAAAAAGGTACAAGCATTCAATTTAATCAAACAACAAAACACACACCGCTTGCCTTCAAACGCCTAGAGATAATCCATACGAAAAACCCAACCTGGCCGCCCCAACTGAGAAGTCGTTTTTTGAAGCTTTACTTTTTCATGTGTATCGCCACCAATGGTATCGCCGTTCATAATCTCAGTGCAGCCATCGAGAGCATATGATGTAAAGCCCTCTAAACGCCTGCGCAACTCTAGCGGATTCTCTGGTGCCGCTACTGCCTCAAATTCAGTCTTTGCATAATCCTCCAAGCCCTCAGTAAAGCCGCAAACTTGGCCATGCTTATCAACATAAGTGTCAACAGCCACCCAAAAGTGGCAGGGCAAGCTTTTTGAAACTATCTTAAACTCATCTGCCATAGTTTGGACCGATATTGCTTGCCTGCGATTCCATATGGCGCCAGACGCGTTTATCTTCATAGAGAAGACTGTCTGCAGTAAAAAAGACAGAAAGATAGATTGATCTAAAGCCCTACCCGCTTCCTCGCAGTAGCACAACATCGCCAACTTACTATTGCTCAAGTCTTCACTGGCCTCAGGCCAGTAGTAATTAGAACTGGCCAAGCGGCTAGCCGGTTCTGCATTTTGAAACGCTGGGTTTTTCACAATCTCTAATTTGATGCGAGGCGAAAGATTTACCCCGTGGATGACAATCTGCTTTTTAAGCTCTCCCTCGCTTGCCGCTCGGTAGTTATGAAACATCTCATCCTGCAAGGACATCTGCCGGGCAATGTTATCGATATTCAGACCCTTAATGCCATCAAGAAAAACCAAGCAATGAACCGCCCCCTTCGGAACATCACCTAAAACATCACGATAACTCCGCGTCTGTGCGAGCAACTGCTCATCAAGCTCCGCTGTATTCGCACCAAAGGATGACTCTGCCCGCTGTATGCCCCGTAGCATAAAAAAGAAAAAGGCTAAAAAGATGATTAAGGTAATCAGATAAGGCATAAATTTATATCCTGAATAAGCAGCCGCTAGAGAGTTTCAAACCACTCATTTTTTAAAACGATATACATTGATGATATTTCCAATCAACATACATAAAGCACCAAGCAAGAGCGCTAAAGTAACTGGCTCTTGGTAAAAATACACACCTGCCAAAGCAATCAAGGGCAGTCTTAGAAAATCTAAAGTCACGATCAAAGTGACATCGGCCAGCTTTAACGCTTGATTCAAACAGTAATGAGCACTAAGAGCAGCAATACTGATTAAAAATATAATCAGTCCCTGCTCTAAACTAATCGACTGCCATTGCGGCAACGCCAGCAGCAGGCCCAATGGCATTTGCATTAGGCACATATAAAACAAGATCAGCAATGGCGAGTCGGTTCTGGTTAAGGCCTTTGTGCTCACAAAGGATACCGCAAAGCCAATTGCCGCCGCCAACACTACTAGAGCTGCGGGATTATAAATCTCTGAACCCGGCCTCACGATAATAAACACCCCAAGCAAACCCGCCAACAAGGCCAGAATACGTTGCAGCGTTAACTTTTCACCTAAAAACAATGCGGCCAACAAAGCCGTCCAAAGTGGCGCAGTAAATTCTAAAGCAAATACCTCAGCCAACGGCAACAAGGCTATACCGACAAACCAACCATACTGGGCCCCAAAATGAAAAACACTGCGCACGCCATGCAAGGCAATCCGCTCGGTCTTTAAAGCAGCGAGCTGTCGATTAAATGCCAACAGAGCAAACAGCAAAATAGCGCCGATTAAACTTCTAAAGAACAGGGTCTGAAAGACCGGCACCTCACCGCTTAATTCACGCGCACCAAGCGCCAAAAGACAAAATGATGCCAGTGACGCCAGCATCCATAGTAAAGCCTGCACTAAGAGCCCCTTAGAGTTAATCTGCGTGAATTATACGTTAGAAAGCCCTGTACCGTCCGCTTGAGAATTGAGCCATAGAGAGACTTTTTCGTTATGTATATACCTTGCTAAGACTGTTAGCTTCAGTCATACCTGGCCCTCTATAAACAAAGCAAATGAGAGCGATTATGAAAGGCTTAAAAGTACTCCCTTTAGTCATATCCAGTGTGGCATTAGGCTTAATGCCTGCGGCACATGCCAAACAAGACAATACTCTGAGTAACAATCAGGTATTCGCCAAATGGACCGGCCCATACGAAGGGGTCCCTGCTTTTGACAAAGTGAAGCTAGAAGAGCTTAAACCTGCATTAGAGCACGGCATGGCCAACAATTTGGCGGAGATCGAAGCTATCGCCAACAATCCAGAGCCGCCTACCTTTGCCAATACTCTTGAGGCTTACGAGGCTGCCGGTAAGGATTTAGATCGAGTCTACGCTTACTGGGGCATCTGGAGCTCGAATATGTCGAGCCCAGAGTTTCGCGAAATTCGCTCTGAAATGAGCCCCAAACTGTCGGCTTTTTACAGCAAGATCACCCAGAACAAAAAGCTCTTTGCCCGCATTAAAGCGGTTTATGAAGGCAAAGAAATGAAGACTTTGCGTCCAGATCAGCAGCGCCTATTAGAAAAGACTTACCTAGGTTTTAAGCGCTCAGGTGCAGAGTTAAACGGCAAGGAAGCTAAGCGCTACGCCGAGATCAACCAACGCTTATCACAACTGCAAAACCAGTTTTCCAATAATGTATTGGCCGATGAAGAAGGCTATGTGACCTTTTTCAGCAAAAAACAAAGCGCAGGCCTGCCGGAATCTTATCTTGGCGCCGCTGCTGCCGCCGCCAAGTCTAAAGGTAAGGAAGGACAGTACGCAGTCAGTAATACTCGCTCTTCTATGTCGCCATTTTTAACTTATGCCGACGACCGCGAGCTACGCAAGCAGGTATGGACCAATTACTACAGCCGTGGCGACAATGGCGGCGAGCACGATAACAATGCCATCATTGCCGAGATCCTTAAGCTACGTCATGAGCGAGTAGGCCTTCTAGGCTATAAGAACTACGCCTCCTGGCAACTTGAATCGCGTATGGCTGCAAAACCTGAAAACGCCATGAAGCTAATGGAGTCAGTTTGGCCTGCCGCTATCGCCCGTGTCGACCAAGAAATTGCCGACATGCTGGAAATTGCCAAAACCGATGGTGTAGAAAAAATAGAACCCTGGGATTATCGCTATTACGCCGAAAAAGTGCGTAAAGCCAAATACGATTTAAATTCTGATGAAGTTAAACAATACCTCCAGCTTGGAAAGTTGCGCGAGGCAATGTTCTATGTTGCCGAAAGATTGTTTAACTATAAGTTCACCCGAGTAGCAGAAGGCAGCGTGCCGGTATTTCATCCGGATGTAAAAGTTTGGGAAGTGACCGACAAAACCACTGGCAATCATATTGGTTTGTGGTACCTAGATCCTTTCGCTCGCAAAGGCAAACGCTCTGGTGCTTGGGCCACCAGCTATCGCAGCCACACGACTTTTGAAGGCAAGACCAATGTACTGTCCTCAAATAACTCAAACTTTGTAAAAGGTGAGCCAGGCAAAGCTGTACTGATCTCTTGGGATGATGCCGAAACTTACTTCCATGAGTTTGGCCATGCACTACACTTTTTGTCTTCCAATGTTGCCTACCCCTCTCAAAACCGAGGCGTGCGTGACTACACTGAATTCCAATCACAATTATTGGAACACTGGCTGAGCACAGACGAAGTTATCGACAACTATCTGCGCCACCACAAAACCGGCAAACCAATGCCAGCGGAGTTAATCGCCAAGATCAAAAAAGCGGCCTCGTTTAACGAAGGCTTTGCGACTACTGAATACTTGGCTTCGGCACTTATTGATATGAAGTTGCACAGTACCGACCCAAGCAATATTGATCCGGATAAGTTCGAGCGTGAAACCTTGGCAGCGATGAACATGCCAAGCGCCATCGTAATGCGTCACCGCACCCCACACTTTAGCCACATTTTTAGCAGCGAAGGATATGCCGCGAGCTACTATGGTTATTTATGGGCCGAGGTACTTACCGCCGATGCCGCCGAAGCGTTTGCTAATGCGCCAGGTGGTTTTTACGATAAAGGCATGGCTAAGAAGTTAGTAGACCATCTATTCAGCGTACGCGATGCTGTGCCACCCGCTGAGGCCTACGTGAAGTTCCGCGGACGTGAAGCCAATATTGAAGCACTAATGCGCTTGAGAGGCTTTCCGATTCCTAAGAAATAAGTCTAGTTAGTGGCGATTGAACTAGGGCCATTTGGTCCTAGCTCAAATCCCGAGCAAAGATAACACCCAGCAAGAAATAAACGATTTTAATTCTTTTCAAAAACAGTCTTCAATCAATCACTTCCACTGCTGTTATTCTCTACTACCGTGGCAACTTAGGCCTCACCCTCACCCTCAAGCAAGTGCCCCAGCTTACCCTTCTTAGTTTCAAGGTACTTCGCATTATGGGGGTTGCGACCGGTTTCGTGAGGAATTCGCTCTACCACATTTACCCCTAGCTCATTGAGAGCTTTTACTTTACGAGGGTTATTGGTCATCAGTTTTAGAGCGTGAATATTAAGATGATCGAGCATTTCGCGCAAAATAGAGTAGTCGCGCATATCGGCACCAAAGCCTAAGGCCTCATTGGCCTCTACAGTATCGGCGCCTTTGTCTTGCAAATTATAGGCTTTGATTTTATTCAACAAACCAATACCACGACCTTCTTGGCGCAAATAGAAAATCACACCACGGCCTTCTTGGGCTACTCGATGCATCGCGGCTTGTAGTTGTGCACCACAGTCACAGCGCAAACTAAAAAGCCCATCGCCAGTCAGACACTCAGAGTGTATACGAGCCAATACCGGCTCATCACCTTCAATATCACCCATGCTCAAGACAACATGCTCTTTATCATTAGCCGTGTCTTCAAAACCATGCATGGAGAAAATGCCCCAAGGGGTTGGTAATTTGCAAGACTCAATATAGCGGATAGTCACAACAATTCCTCATCAAAGCGGGCAACAAGAGCCCTAGCAATTAACGCAAATAAAATGCCGCCAACTGCAGAATCAGCAGAGCATAGAGGCCTGCTAAAACATCATCAATCATAATGCCAAAACCGCCGCTGACTTTTTTATCCAGCCAGCCAATAGGCCAAGGTTTAGCAATATCGAAAATTCGAAATAGTACAAAGCCGGCCAGCAACCATTGCCAACCGAGCGGCACGGCCAGCATAGCTAACCACATTCCAATAAATTCATCCCAAACAATACCGCCGTGATCATGCACCCCCATGACTTTAGAGGCGTGCTCACAAAGATAAACACCAACCACAAAGCCAATCAACAAGACAGCAAGGTATGTATAGATTGAGCTTGCTTGTAATAAGAACACAAAGGGCAAGGCCGCAATAGTGCCAAAAGTGCCCGGAGCCTTGGGCGATAAGCCAGAGCCAAAGCCAAAGGCTAGAAGTAAACGGGGGTCGCGAATTAGATCTTTAAAACTCAGATTTACAGTGCTCATTAGAAATGCTGGTAGCCTATTGATTCAAGCTCTGCTGGTGCGCCACGAAACAGCGCCTTTACACCTTGGTGCTGATTAGTGGTATGACCGACCAAGCTTACTTGCAAGCCTAAAGCCGCTGCAGAGTCTTCAAATTGCTGCTGTACAGTTTGCGGCACCAGCATACATAACTCATAGTCATCACCACCACTGGCGGCCAGCTGCACAGCGCTTTGCTCATCGAAGCTTTTAATCAATGCCGTAGACAAAGGCAATCTATCAAGATCGACCAAAGCACCAATATCACTACGCTCACAAATATGCCCAAGGTCAGCCAGCAGACCATCGGAAATATCTACCGCGGCAGATAACATTGGAGCAAGCGTTTGAGCCTCTTGAACCCTTGGCACGGGGTGATAATAGCGATTCAAAAAGTGTTGCAAGGATTGCTCATCGGTACTCAGCTCACCACTAAAGCTTTTTACTGCCGCAGCGGCATCGCCCAAGGTGCCACTCACATAAACCAGCTCCGCGGCAGAAGCACCATCGCGACGCAAAGCCAGTTTTGGCTCTACTTCACCATGAACCTGAACCGTGATACTCAAAGGCCCTTTAGTAGTATCGCCACCTACTAAATGGACATCGTATTCACGAGCAACACGCAAAAGACCCTGTGAAAATCCAGCGAGCCAACCCTTATCCATATCAGGCAGGGTTAATGCCAAAGTAAACCAGCGAGGTTTTGCCCCGCAAGCCGCTAAATCACTTAGATTCACTCGCAGGGCGCGCTCACCAATTAAGGCAGGGTCAGCTTGTGCAGGGAAATGCACATCAGCCACTAAGGTATCCATGGACACCGCTAGTAGGCGATCAGCTGAAGGGTAAAGCAAAGCACAGTCATCACCTATTCCAAGTTCGATACCATCCGCTACCGGGGGCGTTAAACCACCGTTTTGGAAGTAGCGTTTGATTAAATCGAACTCGTTCATAGGTATCTTCGCTATTTGCGCTTATTGCTTGCCTTCACTTCAATGGCACGATCTGTCTCAGCCATTTTATCCAGCACCGCATTAATAAATTTGTGGCTATCGGTGGCGCCAAATTTTTTCGCCAACGATACAGCCTCGTTGATAACTACCTTATAGGGTACATCGATACGATGTTTTAGTTCGAAGCAAGCCATCAACAATAATGCGTTGGTGATAGGGTCCAGCTCTTCCAGGCTGCGATCTTGCAAATGTGGTTCAAAGCTCTCCCTTAAACCACTATATTGCTGAGGAACGCTGTGCAATATTTCACGGAAGTACTCAACATCAACATGAGTCATGTCATTGTCAGCGTGAAATTCAGCTTCGATTACATTCAAGCTTGCGCCGGCCATTTGCCATTGATACAGAGCTTGCATTGCATAATGCCTCGCCTTGCGACGAGTTGCGGGAGTTACAGACATCGTATTACCTATCTCAAAGAGCGCGTGACCAGCTGGCAGCCACGCTTATTCACATTTACAAATTGTTCAGTAGAGAAACCATCTCTAGAGCTGTGGTCGCAGCTTCTTCACCTTTATTACCGGCCTTGGTACCAGAGCGCTCAATTGCTTGCTCAATGGAATCAACGGTCAATACACCAAAGGTAACTACAGTATCGCTGTTAAGGCCAACTTGCGCCAAACCTTTAGTACATTCACCAGCGACGTAATCGAAGTGTGGAGTACCACCGCGGATTACCGCACCCAGTGCGATAATGGCATCGAACTCGCCTTTAGCGGCCAGGCGCTGAGCAACAAGAGGAAACTCAAAAGCACCCGGTGCGTACACGATGGTGATTTGATCTTCACTAATGCCATGGCGACGCAAAGTATCCAAAGCGCCGTCTTTTAATGCCTCTACTACAAAGCTGTTCCAGCGACTTACGATCAGTGCATATTTACCCTGGCAGTTGGTGAACTGACCTTCGATGGTTTTAATACTCATAATGAAATTCCTTCGTCTCTAATTTGTAGAGCTGACTAAAATTTATTTACAACTTAAATATTCTTCAACTTCCAACTGGAAGCCAGATAGTGCGCTAAATTTAAACGGCGCACTCATCAAACGCATTTTACGCACACCCAAATCTTGTAAAATCTGGGAGCCAGTACCTACGCTTTTATAAACCATATCTTGACTAGGGCGCTGCTGCTTGCCAGAGATCATCCAATCGATGCTCTCTTCAATGTCGTCAGTAGTTTCGTTGTGACACAATAAGATCACCACGCCACTGCCCTCTTCAGAAACCTTCTGCAAAGCACGCTGAAAACTCCAAGGCTTATAAGTTTTATCGCTTTCACGCAAAATACCCAAAACATCACGCGCAGTATCACTATTGTGAACACGCACCAATACGGATTCTTCATTTTGGATATCGCCTTTCACCAAAGCAAAGTGTTTTTCCTGGCGAGGCTTATCGAGATAAGTGCGCAAGCTAAACTCACCAAACTCGGTGCTTACATTGCGCTCATTAACACACTCTACGGTTTTTTCGTTAAGTGTGCGGTACTGGATCATATCGGCAATGGTGCCAATTTTAAGATCATGTAATTGAGCAAACTTTTCCAAATCTGCACGACGGGCCATGGTGCCGTCTTCGTTCATAATTTCAACGATGGCAGCGGCCGGCTCAAAACCAGCAAGGCGCGCTAAATCACAGCCTGCTTCGGTGTGACCTGCACGGCTCAATACCCCACCAGCCTCAGCCTTCAATGGGAAAATATGGCCGGGCTGCACAATATCTTTAGGCTGAGCATCGCGAGCAACTGCAGCACGCACGGTACGCGCACGGTCCGCAGCAGAAATACCGGTACTTACACCCTCAGCGGCTTCGATAGATACCGTGAAATTAGTAGAGTGGGCAGCGCGATTGTCACTCACCATTAACGGTAAATCCAATTGACCACAACGGTCTTCGGTTAAAGTTAAGCAAATCAAGCCGCGAGCATGGGTGGCCATAAAGTTAATGTCTTCGGCGCGCACCTGCTCGGCCGCAATAATTAGATCGCCTTCATTTTCGCGATCCTCATCATCCATCAGGATAACCATTTTACCCTGACGAATATCGTCAATCAGTTCTTCTACGGTGTTGAGTTGCATAATTCACTCTCTATCTTTAGGAGGCCGTACGCTTGTGCTAGGACAGTGTGTTACGACAGTTATTTGCGGCCGGCAAAGCCGTGCTCTTGCAAAAACGCCATCGACAGATCAGAACTGCCTTCGGCGTGCGCGGCCTGCTCTCCTTGCAGTAAACGCTCTAAATAGCGGGCAATGACATCAACTTCCAAATTGATTTTGCTACCGCTGCGGTATTGCCCCATCACCGTTTTATCAAGGGTATGAGGCACAATGTTCAATTCAAATTCAGCGCCTTGTACAGCATTAACTGTCAGGCTGGTGCCATCGACAGTAATCGAGCCCTTGTGGGCAATGTACTTGGCTAGGTTATCGGGTGCACGCAAGCGAAAACGCTCAGAGCGGGCGTCACTGTGGCGACTGATCACCTCGCCAACACCGTCAACATGGCCGCTGACAATATGACCACCTAGTCGTGTTTGCGGTGTGAGCGCCTTTTCCAAGTTAACGGCCTGCCCTACCTGCCAACTAGCAACGGTGGTGTTATCGATGGTTTCCACCGAAACATCAGCCCAATAGCCGTCACCCGGCAAATCAATAACGGTTAAACAAACACCATTAGTGGCAATTGAGTCACCCAATGCCACATCGCCTAGATCAAGACCGTTACTCTTTACTCGCAGGCGAATATCACCACCGCGAGGCTCTGCGGCGACAATTTCGCCCACTGCTTCAATAATGCCGGTAAACATATCAATCCACTATTCAATTGCCTATGGCCGATGCGCTCCCATTGCCGGCTTAAGACGCCAACACGCTAAGCGATCGTTCGATATCGAGAACTTATGACTCTATATCGGGGCGAGCTAGGATTTTCCAATCCTGCCCGATCGGCTCAATACTTTCGATCATCAATGGCAGATGAGCGGCCATGGTATCCAGCGGCAGCTCAAATATTGGCCGCGCTTTGCTACCCAGCAGCTTTGGCGCCATATAGATAATCAACTCATCCAGCAGGCCACGCCTTAAAAAGCTGCCCGCTAGGGAGGCGCCGGTTTCTACCAACACCTCATTACATTCTCTTCTGCCCAACTCAGTCACCAGCCAGTGCAGATCAATTCGCCCTTCGCGGGGCTTGGCCTGTATAACTTCTAGCTCAGTGCAAGCTGATCGAAGCTCTTGAGCCTTTTCGCAAGCTGGATCTTCTAGGGTACAAATTAAAACCTTGCCCGGTTTACTCAATAACTGAGCTTTTGGATCCATCCTTAGCGCCGAGTCCAAAATCACTCTTAGCGGCTGCTTTTCAGTGGCCAACTGGCAAAGCGCTTCATCTAAGCCAAGGTCGTTCGCACGAACATTCATGGCTGGGTTGTCATGCAATATCGATTCAATACCACTGACAACCGCGCAACTGCTGGCTCGCAGGCGCTGAACATCACTACGGGCTGCGGCCGAGGTAATCCACTTACTCTCACCATTAGCCATTGCTGTACGAGCATCTAAGCTCATCGCAAGCTTAAGCCGAAGCAGTGGCCGACCGTGCATCATACGGGCGATAAAGCCTGGGTTTAATGCTCGGCAATCTTCTTCCAAGACTGGCCCATCAACAACAATGCCCCGTTCTTTTAAATACTCCAGGCCTCGCGCACTCACTTGCGGATTAGGATCTTCCATGCCAAAGACCACGCGCGCAACACCTACTGCGGCTAAAGCCTCACAACAGGGCCCCGTTTTGCCGTGGTGACTGCAGGGCTCTAGAGTGACATAAGCCGTTGCGCCGACTAGCTCAGTGCCGGCGTTATTGGCCGCAGCTATGGCTTCCACCTCGGCATGCCCTAGGCCAGGCTTTTGATGCCAGCCTTCAGACAATAGCTGGCCATTTTTAACCATTACGCAGCCTACCCTAGGGTTAGGCATAGTGCTGTATTGGCCACGCTTAGCTAATTCGATAGCCCGCGCCATCCAGTGCTCATCATCTTGCTGAACGCTAGACTTATCTAACTCTTGCATAGCTCTCGCGTAACTCTTCAATAACTCTTAAATAACTTCTAAGCAGCTTTTAAGTGGCTCAGCCCTACTCTTTATGCTCTGGGCTGCCTTCTAGACGCTCGATCTCTTTACGGAACTCATTGAGATCCTGGAAGCGACGGTATACTGATGCAAAGCGGATATAAGCAACCTCGTCTAATTTTTGCAGCTCCTCCATGACCTTCTCACCAACTCGCATGGCGGGCACTTCGCGCTCACCGGTAGCTTGCAGATAGTGCTTAATCTGGGTCACCGAAGATTCAATCTGCTCCATGCTGACTGGTCGCTTTTCCAAGGCTCTTAACAAGCCAGAGCGCATCTTCTCTTCATTAAAGGGTTCGCGGCTGCCATCTTGCTTAATAATCCTAGGCAATAGCAGTTCGGCCACCTCATAGGTGGTAAAACGCTCGCGACAACTCTGGCATTCTCGGCGACGACGCACCTGGTCGCCTTCGGCTACCAAGCGCGAATCGATAACTTTCGTATCTTCTTCGCTGCAAAATGGGCAGTGCATGTGCAATCCTTATTTGGCATAGGCTATATCGGCGGGCCGCATAATAGCACAATTAAGGCTCACGCATCTTACCGAGCTGCATCCAAGGTAAGGGAATACTCAGCGCGATACATAAAAGGGCCCACCACAGGCCAAATTGGCTTAAATAGTAGGCCAAGGCAAAGACCAATAGCGTCACCAGCGCGCCTTGCCACAAGTATCGAGCGTAGCCCGTTGGCAATGCGCCATTGCGGATCAATCCCAACAACAGTGGCATGCCCAAGTGTAGAGGCAAATAAGTGATAAAGCCTATCAACCAGATAAGCTGGCTACTATTCATATTGCTCCCTCAATAGTCGGCAGCGGCACAAGCTTGCCAAGCCGCGTATCAAAACAGTAAAACAACAGCATCGCAGAGACAAAAACGCCCAGACGACAAAGCCGACTGGGCGCTATTAGCATCGCTATAAAGCTTAGCCGTATACTGGGAAATCCTTACAGATTTCCAATACCTTGCCTTTCACTTCTTCAATAACCTGATCGGAATTGCCGTTTTCTAGCGATTCCAATACATCACAGATCCAATGTGTTAGCTGAACGGTTTCTTCTTCACCAAAGCCACGAGTGGTGATCGCCGGAGTACCTACACGTAGACCAGAGGTGATAAATGGAGAGCGCGGATCATTAGGAACCGAGTTCTTATTAACGGTGATATTGGCATTACCTAAAGCTTCATCAGCGTCTTTACCGGTGTATTCCTTACCAATAAGATCAACCAGCATCAGGTGGTTCTCAGTGCCACCAGAAACGATCTTAATACCACGCTCGATAAAGGTCTTGGCCATGGCCTGAGCATTTTTAACCACTTGCTGCTGATAAGTTTTGTACTCATCGCTCATGGCTTCTTTAAAGCTCACCGCTTTTGCTGCAATAACATGCATCAATGGACCACCCTGACCGCCAGGGAATACAGCTGAATTTAGCTTCTTCTCGATCTCTTCATTGGCACGTGCCAAGATAATACCGCCACGTGGACCACGTAGGGTTTTGTGGGTGGTAGACGTCGTTACATCAGCGATCTGAACAGGGTTAGGGTAGACACCTGCAGCAACCAAACCAGCCACGTGAGCCATATCTACAAATAAGTAAGCGCCCACTTTATCGGCGATATCGCGAAAACGCTGCCAGTCCATAATCTGCGAGTAAGCCGAGAAGCCAGCAACAATCATCTTAGGCTTATGCTCTAGCGCTAAACGCTCAACTTCTTCGTAATCAACTTCGCCAGTTTCAGCGTTCAACCCATACTGAATTGCGTTATAGGTCTTACCAGAAAAGTTAACCTTAGCACCGTGAGTTAAGTGACCACCGTGAGCCAAGCTCATACCCAATACTGTGTCACCAGGAGCACACAAAGCTTGATAAACGGCGGCGTTCGCCTGTGAGCCTGAGTGTGGCTGCACATTGGCGTAATCGGCACCAAATAGCTCTTTTGCACGCTCGATAGCTAGGGCTTCTGCAGTATCAACATATTCACAGCCACCGTAGTAGCGCTTACCTGGATAGCCTTCGGCATACTTATTGGTCAACTTGGTGCCTTGGGCCGCCATAACCATAGGGCTGGTGTAGTTTTCAGAAGCGATTAGCTCGATATGCTCTTCCTGACGGGTTTCTTCTGACTGGATAGAAGCCCACAATTCTGGATCATAAGCGGCAATGGTTTGGTCTTTATCAAACATGGCAAGCCTTTTTCTGCTGTGTATGGTGAGGGTTAAAGAGAATAAGGCGCGGATTGTACACCAAACCGCCGCTGGAGAAAGCCCTTGCCGAGCTTTCCATAGAGCAGAAATTACCAATTGTCTTTTCAACAGCCCGGCAAGACCAAACTGCCGACTATTTAGGCCCCCAAACAGCTAAGACACAGCTACTGCAAGGCCTCGTATCGTCTGTCTGTTAAGGTTTTCATAAAGGCGACAATGTCTTCCACCTCACCATCAGAAAGACCAAGATCACCTAACTCCTCGCGATTGACGGTGCTTTGCACTTCAGCTGCGCGCCAAGGCTTTTGGGTTTCAGGGTTTATCGCACCCGCCACATCACGGCTATTGTAAAAATGTACTACTGTGGCCAAATCTCGAAAAACACCATTGTGCATATAGGGGCCAGTCACGGCGACGTTGCGCAGACTTACAACCCGAAAAGCCCCTTTCAAACTCTCATCACTTATCGCAGGATTCGCGAGCAAGCCTTCATCTTGATAGTCCGAAGCCAAGCCGTTTAGCCTGCGAACTGTCTCATTAGCAGGCACCCCAAGATTATCGTAAGTAAAATCGGTAAATAAACGCTCGGATTTACTTGCTCCCGGCTCCGGCACCGTATGGCAAGCCGCGCAATTGCCTTTATCTTCGGCCTTAAATAGCTCAAAGCCTCGCTGCTCTTGCTCGCTAAAGCTTTCTTTGGCAGCCATAACGCGATCAAACTTCGAATCAAAGCTCGCAAATTCTGAGCTGCGCTCAAAGGCCACTAGCGCATCACTAATCGCGCTATAGGCCAGGCCCGCTGAGGCGAATACGCCTGCCCCATAGATCTTCTCGAAATCAGCAGCGTAGAAGCTTTCCACCTTAGCAGCCAGCTCAGCAACCGTGGTTTGCATCTCTACTGGATTTACAAAAGGCCCCTTGGCTTGCTCATGTAGGGACGCTGCCCGCCCGTTTAGAAAGAAACCACCTTTATAGAGCGACTCTTCCGGGTCAGAGGTATCGAAGAAAAAGTCTGGCGCAAAAGCCAAATAGGCAATGCTTGGGGTATTGATATCACCCAAAGATTTGCCATCCTGCCCTATCGAAACTGCGCCAGGCTCGCCGCGGCGGTGACTCGAAACATTAGGACGAGCATCCATAAAAGCACGACTGGCATCATGGCAGCTCGCACAAGCCTGCTGGCCATCTCTGGATAAACGCAAATCGTTAAACAACGCCCTACCGAGAGCGACTTTCTTTTGTAGCTGCGATGTTTGCGTACTGGGCTCGGAACAAGCCATCAAAAACACAGCGCCAATAATGCTAAGGGCAATGGTGAAAATTCTGGCCCACATGGTAAACACTCAACAGATCACTAAAAACGGGCGCACACCTTACCCCAAGACAGACTGATTCTCATTAGCCAAAAGCGACTAATTAAGATTTAGATGATCTAGGGCAGCCCTGAGCGATCTATAAACAGTCCTGAACGACTTATAAACAGTCCTGAACGACTTAAAAAAAGCCCTGAGCCACATATAGACAAGCCTAGGAAGCACAGGCAGACTGCCGAGTCTTCGCTCCAAATACAGAGGATTTGCGGATGATACTTAAACGGTGTTTCTTGCTTGCGGGGCTTTATACAAGCCTATTTGTTGGCATTGGCTATAACAGCCAAGTTGCTGCCCTTGGCGATCACAGTATTTACTTTGTGCGTCATGCCGAAAAACAAAAAGGTAAAGACCCAGAATTAACGCCAGCTGGCCAATGTCGCGCCCAGTTCTATGCCCAATTTTTTTCCAAAACAAAGCTAGACAGGCTCTTTGCCAGCAAGTATCGACGCAATCAACAAACTGCAGCCCCAGTAAGCGCACAGCAACAATTAACAGCGCTCAGCTTTGATCCTAAAAAACAGCAGGATTTTGCTAAGCAGCTTGCCGCCCTAAGCGGCACGAGCTTAGTAGTGGCTCACAATCATTTGAGCGAGATAATTCGCGCATTAGGCGGACAGTACGAAGGCAATATCGATCACAGCGAGTATCGTTATATTTTCATGCTGGATTTGAGAGACGGCAAACTTGTACAGCAAAGGCAGTTTGTAGGACCGTATTTTTCTGATGGCTGCACAGCGACGCCATAAAAGCAGAGTTGAAAAAATAGAATCAGAAAAGCAGAGACCGCAAAGCCTCTGCTAAACTGCAGCACGGCTATTCCCAGGAGAATTTTTTATGGGACGGGAATAATAGCACTAGCTCTTGTTGATTTTTAACGGCATCTCTCGCCTGCTGCCTAAACTCTGCAGCGCGCTTTTGCACCCCATAGCGAAAACGAGCCAATTCACGCCACTCATCATCTTCTTTTTCAGAAAAGTCCACGCCATTCTCTTGGTAATTTTCTAAAACAGGACCTAAGCGCTGATAGGCGAGCTTGATTCTTTTTGCCTGAGTTTCTTCATATTGTTGAATCTGCGATAAATAATCAGCCAGGCGTTTATTGCCATTTAACTCAGCATCAGCCGTGTATTCAGACATTTTCGCAAAATAGCTTTTGTACTGCTGATAGGAAACACTATCGGCGCTTAACCACTGTGTCATTGAAGGACGATTGATTAGGGTCTCCGTGTCAGGATCGACCACCATCACTGTTGGCGTTCCATAATAAATAGGCAAGCCGAATCGCTTGGCCACATCAAAACCTTTATTGAGATAAGCCACATCCACAAAAACCACCTCATAGTGATCTTGCAAAGTCTTTTTTAGCTCTGGCTTATTAAAATTCTTCAATAAGCCCTGGGTATCGTGGCACCACTGAGCACCCAACACCAACAGCAGCTTTTTATTTTCTCGCTTAGCCAGCGCCAGCTTAGCATCAATCTCAAGCTGAACATCAGCTCCCCTGTAAAAAGGATCACTTGCGGGTTCGCTATGCTTTTCTGCTGAACTTAATGGAGCAAAAAACAACAAAGCACTTAGAAGGACATAAAAAATACGCATTGAGCAGCCTAAATTATCAACAATCAAACGAGCTAATGTAGTGACATTTAGACACAAAGGCAAACCAAGCGATGGCAAATTGTGATAGCAGTCTTTAGCTGCCTGTAAAAACAAAAAAGCCCCGCTAATGCGGGGCCTTGTGGCAACTCATGGAAAAGCTGCCTTTATAAGCTTAAAACCTTTTCACCGCGAGCAATACCGGAAACACCCGAGCGAACCACTTCGAGAATTTGAGCATCACTAACCGCCTGTACAAAGGCATCCAGCTTATCGGAGGCGCCAACGATTTGAATCGTGTAAACAGTGCTGGTGACATCAACGATTTGACCTCGAAAGATATCCACACAACGTTTTACTTCTTCACGTAAAGCACCCGTCGCTTTCACTTTTACCAGCATCAGCTCGCGCTCGATATGGGAACCTTCGGTCAAATCGACTAGCTTCACCACATCAATCAGCTTATTAAGGTTTTTTGTGATCTGCTCAATATTGTGCTCACTACCGATAGTGGTCAGCGTCAAGCGCGACAAACTGGCATCATCGGTTGGCGCCACATTAAGTGTTTCAATGTTATAACCACGCTGTGAGAATAAACCAACCACTCGCGATAGCGCACCGGGAGCATTCTCCATCAATAAGGAGATAATACGTTTTGATTGTTTCTCTGACATTTTAGGTGCGCTCCGTCTTACTCAACCACATATCGCGCATGGCACCGTTAGGCGCTACCTGCATTGGATATACGTGCTCGGATTGATCCACATAAATGTCCATAAAGACCACTCGATCTTTCATGGCGAAACATTCTTCTAACTTCGACTTAAGCTCGCTACGCTCGGTGACTTTAATACCAACATGGCCGTAAGCTTCCATTAGCTTTTCGAAATCAGGTAGAGATTCCTCATACAAGCTTTCAGAGTAACGTCCATCGTAGTGCAGATCTTGCCATTGACGAACCATGCCCAAGGCCTGGTTATTTAAGCAAATAATCTTCACCGGCAGATGATACTGAGTACAAGTAGAAAGCTCCTGAATACACATCTGGATTGAACCTTCACCGGTAACACAAACAACCTGCTGATCACGCTCGGCAAACTGTGCGCCCATAGCTGCAGGCAAGCCAAAGCCCATAGTACCGAGGCCACCGGAATTCACCCACTGGCGCGGACGATTAAAGTGGTAGTACTGGGCGGTAAACATCTGATGCTGACCCACATCGGAAGTAATAATGGCATCACCACCAGTGACTTCGTGCAGTGCTTGAATCACTTCTTGAGGCTTAATTTGCCCCGTTTCTTCAAAACGATTCTTAGTGTACAAACCGTGACGGCCACGCCAATCTTCTATCTGCTGCCACCAATCCGCTAGCGCTTGCTCATCTGGGCTTTCTTTACTCTGCGCCAACAACTCCAGCATCTCACTCAAGACGCTCTGTACCGAACCCACAATAGGAATATCAGCCTGAATGGTTTTCGAAATTGAGGCCGGATCGATATCAATATGAATAATCTTGGCGCCCGGACAGAATTTCTCTGGAGTATTGGTCACGCGGTCATCAAAACGCGCACCAATGGCCAAAATAACATCGGCATGGTGCATAGCGGTATTCGCTTCAAAAGTACCATGCATGCCCAACATACCGAGAAACTGCTTATCGGTACCAGGGAAAGCACCCAAACCCATCAAGGTATTGGTCACTGGATAATTCAGTTTGCGAGCCAACTCTCGAAGCTGCTTAGACGCATCCCCAAGAACAACACCACCACCGGAATAAATAACCGGACGACGAGCTTCTAACAACAACTGAACGGCTTTTTTAATTTGACCGCTATGGCCCTTTTCCGCCGGAAAATAAGAACGGATTTTTACCTTCTTAGGATATTCATAAGGGAAGGTTTCCGCCGGGCTGGTCACATCCTTAGGCACATCAATAACAACCGGACCAGGGCGACCTGTTTCAGCAATATAAAATGCTTTTTTAACAATCTCAGGAATCTCAGCTGCGTCTTTCACTAGGAAGCTGTGCTTCACAATAGGTCGGGACACACCCACCATATCGGTTTCCTGGAAAGCATCTTCACCAATTTTCTCGCTTGGCACCTGACCAGAGATAACCACCATCGGAATGGAATCCATATAGGCTGTCGCAATTCCAGTAATCGCATTGGTAGCGCCAGGGCCAGAAGTAACCAGCACCACACCCGCTTTACCTGTGACGCGCGCGAACCCGTCAGCCGCATGCGTCGCCGCCTGCTCATGGCGCACAAGAATATGCTTGACCGCTTTGTTGCGGAAAATCGCATCATAAATATGTAGGGCAGAACCACCAGGATAGCCGAATACGTATTCAACTCCCTGATCTTGTAAGGAGCGTACCAGCATATCGCCGCCGGATAGCATTTCCACTTGAATTCTCCTTAAGAATTATCAAAACACAACAAGCCCGGTTCTACACAAGGTAGCCAGACTGATAAATTTGTCTATCGCCCTTTTATGTCCGTCACAGGTTAGTGCACGGATCCAGGGAGGACGTATCGGTTGATACACCCCCGCGGTGAGGATGGTTTTGCAAACGGTTGGCTTGCTCGGGTAGATGCTTGTAACTCCATGATGGCGGAGTTTTATTGCTGAGGTTACAGCCAGGATCTACACCCATCTTGCGTAAGCTTAATTCTGGACAAGTCTAAGCTAAAGTCAAGATGTTCGAAGGTCTATAGAGCCTTTAGCATGAAAATTCACCCAATATGATCAATTTCTAAGAAAAGACTAGCCCGCCTGTCTTAGAATAACCTTGTTCAGCACTAAGTTTAGCCATGGGACAGCTTTCAGTCTTATAATAGCTGTAGTATTTGAAAGGGATCTACCAGCATGCCATATATAGCCAAGTTGATATCAGCAGCCTTCATCGCTAGCTGCTTTTTGGTCACCGCCGTTATGAGCAACGACGCCCATGCCGCAAAGAAATTCTACAAATGGGTCGATAAAGATGGCGTAACCCACTATAGCGAGCGCCCACCAAAGGGCCAGCAAGCTGAAGTCGTAAATACCTACACCGGTCGAGGTACCCCTCCCCCCAATCAAGCGGCCAAAGAAAAAGAAGAAAAGCCTGAAGAAGAAACTAAGGCAGCCCCACAGCCCATTAAAAACCCCGAGGTATGCCAATCAGCCAGGCGCAACCTAGAGATTTTAAATCGTAACAATCGCGTACGACTGAAAGATGAAAACGGCGAGCTAACAATACTCAGCCAAGAGCAAAAGGAAAAGCAGCGCAAAACTGCCGAAAAGGCCGTTAAAGATCACTGCGGTTAGATACAATTAGCCTGCACAAAATCGCAGACACAAAAAAGCCGAACATGATGTTCGGCTTTTTTGTGTCTGCTTCTGGCGTGAGCTTTACTTCACTACCTTCAAGCTTGGACGCTTAACCCCTGAATCTTCAGGCTTGCTAGGCTTAGGCGGCTCTGGACTCGGATCTACTTCCGGCTCAAACACCAAGCCCTGACCATTTTCTCGAGCATAGATTCTTAGCACCGCGCTGTACGGAACAAAAATATCAGTAGGTACGCCACCAAAACGGGCACCAAAGCTAAGAGCCTCATTATCCATTGCCAGACCACTCACTGCGGTTGGGGAGATATTTAAGACCACCAAGCCATCCTCATTGACATATTGCTGAGGGACTTCAGTGCCTTCGGTATAGGCGCTCACAAGCACGTGTGGAGTGCACTCATTATCGACAATCCATTCGTACAGGGCACGCACCATATATGGGCGACTGCTGCTCATGCTCATAAGTCTTCGCCTCTAGCCGCGCATTTCGCGCTCTAGTTCAGACAAGCTCTCCTGGAAAGCTTCGCGCTCAAACAAACGTCCCATGTAATCATGTAAAGGCTGAGTTTGCTTGGTTAATGGCAATTTGATTTCCAATAAATCCAAACGCCACAAGATCGGCGCCAAACAGCAATCTACCAAAGTAAACTCTTCGCTCATAAAGAAAGGCATTTCTGAAAAGATCGGTGCAATAGCCAATAAGCTATCTTTAAGATCTTTACGCGCTTTTGCAGCAGCTTCTTTGTTTTTACCAGAAAGGATTTCGTCCACCTTTGGACTCCAATCTTTCTCAATACGGTGCATCCACAGGCGACTTTGAGCACGCGCCACTGGGTAAACCGGCAATAGTGGAGGATGAGGAAAACGCTCATCTAAATACTCCATCATTACTTTTGATTCATACAAGGACAGGTCACGATCAACCAAGGTAGGCAAATCGTTGTATGGGTTCAGGTCAGCCAGTTCTTCAGGCTTATTGTCCGGATCAACATCAATGATATCAACCGATACACCTTTTTCGGCCAAAACAATACGTACTCGGTGGCTATAGTGATTCCTAGCATCCGAAAAATATGTCATGGAGGAGCGTTTTGCGCCTACGCCAACTGCCATTATTCCACCTCTATCTTCAAACTATAAAAAAAACGAACGGGCGGGCCTCTAAAAGAGGACCGCCCGGTAGCTGTAAAATCCTTTTTGGGATTCTAGTGAATGTCGCGCCAGTACTCGCGGTTCAGCAAGTAAACAAATACGAACAATACTAGGATAAACAGCAATACATAAATACCAATGCGCTCACGATCTAGTGCCGCAGGCTCAGCAACATATTCCAAGAAGTTAACTAGGTCGTAAACGGCCTTTTCGTACTCTTCTGGACTCATGCTACCTTTAACCGCACCCACTTTCAGCGTACCACAAGGGTCTTCCATAATTGGATCGCCAGTGATGGGGTCGCGACGTGGCTTGCCATGATCGTAAACTGGACCAGGTGCACACTCTTGCAAGCCTTGCATTTCCAACATCACATGAGGCATTGCAACCTTGTCAAAAGTGCGGTTGTTTACACCTGTTGGACGACTATCATCTTTATAGAAAGTCAGCATGTAGGTGTATAACCACTGCGGGTTACGAGCACGCGCTACCAAAGTCAAATCTGGAGGAGTCGCACCAAACCACTTTTTAGATTTGTCAGGGTCCATTGAGTTAGTCATTAATGAACCCACTGCGGAGCCATCAAAAACCATCTGCTCACGCATCAATTCGCGATCAATACCCAAATCATCCGCTACGCGGCCATAGCGAGAAAAGCTCGCTTCGTGACAACCCATGCAATAGTTGATAAACCACTTAGCACCGTTCTGCAAAGACTCTTTGTCGTGTAGATCTGGAGTCATTTCATAACAGTCGATGGCGCCACAAGATTTCTCACCACCAGCACCCACAGCCTTAATCGGCACAATGGTGAGCACTAAGAATAGGATGAAACCACCCCAAACCAGTGGTGCTGGCAAGCCTTTCATCTGTACACGCTCTGGCTCTGGCTGACATTTCTCACGAGCCGTCCAGAACGGCATGGCGATAAAGTAAGCAAAGTAGATTACGGTACAAATCTGAGCCAACAGCGTGCGGCCAGGAGTCGGAGCTTTAACACCCAAGTAACCCAGAATTACGAAAGAAGCTGCGAATACCAACAGTGCGATACGGCTGAAGTTACCCTTGTAACGCATAGACTTAACTGGCGACTTATCCAACCAAGGCAACACAAACAAGATTGCAATCGCTGCACCCATGGCAACCAGACCCAAGAACTTAGAACTCAAAGGCCCAATATCGAAGGTTACCGCTCGCAAGATGGCGTAGAACGGGGTGAAGTACCATACCGGCGCAATATGCGGCGGAGTCTTCAGGTTGTTTGCTTCTTCGAAGTTAGCGTACTCCAAGAAGAAACCGCCCATTTCTGGCATGAAGAAGATCACGAAACAGAACACGAACAAGAATACGGAAATACCGATTAGGTCGTGAACGGTGTAGAACGGGTGGAAAGGAACGCCGTCTTTTGGAATACCGTTTTCGTCTTTGTTCTTCTTGATCTCAACACCGTCTGGGTTGTTTGAACCCACTTCGTGTAGCGCTAGCAGGTGCAATACCACCAACAGCAACAATACGATAGGCAATGCGATTACGTGCAAGGAGAAGAAGCGAGTCAAGGTAGCGCCGGAGATCAAGTAATCACCACGTACCCACTGCACCAAGTCTTCACCAACCACTGGAATAGCGCCAGCCAAAGATACAATTACCTGGGCGCCCCAGTAGGACATCTGACCCCAAGGTAATACGTAACCCATAAAGGCTTCTGCCATCAAGATTAGGTAGATCGCCATACCGAAGATCCACACTAGCTCACGCGGAGCTTTGTACGAACCGTATAACAGGCCACGGAACATGTGCAGATATACCACCACGAAGAAAGCCGAGGCTCCAGTGGAGTGCATATAGCGGATGAGCCAACCGTAATCGACATCACGCATGATGTACTCTACAGAAGCGAATGCGCCATCGGCACTCGGCTCAAAGAACATGACCAGCCAAATACCGGTCAACAACTGGTTAACTAAAACCAACAGTGATAAAACACCGAAGAAGTACCAGAAGTTAAAGTTTTTCGGGGCATAGTATTTGCCCATGTGGGTATCCCAGGCACGCTGCACAGGTAGGCGAGCGTCGATCCAGTTCCACAGATTCACTAACATATTCATCAATTAGGCCTCCTGGTCCAAACCGATAGTAATCACCGCATCGCTATCAAAGCGGTATGGCGGGACTTCTAGGTTGATCGGAGCAGGCACACCCTGGTAAACACGGCCCGCTAAGTCAAACTTAGAACCGTGACAAGGGCAGAAGAAACCGCCTTTCCACTCAGCACCACCTAGATCGGCTGCGCCAACCTCAGGGCGATACATAGGCGCGCAACCCAAGTGTGTGCACAAGCCTAGCAATACTAGGAATTCAGGCTTAATTGAGCGAACCTCATTATCTGCATAAGGCGGCTGCACCGACTCTGTAGAATTTGGATCACGCAATAGGCCGTCGACGGTTTTCAGGTCGTCAAGAACTTCCTGAGTACGACGCACGACATAAACCGGCTTGCCACGCCACTCTACGGTGACCATTTGACCAGGCTCAAGCTTGCTTAGATTATATTTAACCGGGGCACCAGCAGCTTTCGCTCTAGCGCTCGGATTCCAGGACCCAACAAAAGGTACGGCAACACCCACTGCCCCGGCACCACCTACAACGCAGGTAGCAGCGGTTAAGAAGCGGCGACGCCCTTCGTTCACTCCGCCATTGCTCATGACGATCTTCTCCCATTCCAGTACTGCAGGCAGTAACTGATTGAATTACAAAGGTTTACGGTTGATTCTGTGCTTATGGTGTGATTTTAAAAATTGACACATGGTATAGAAATTGGGTTGAACTGACAAGGATAACCGCCTGTTTTTCAAGGCTTTAGCCATATTTTTCCCAGAAGTTCTGACCAAGATCATTCGCAGTTAATGTTTCTGCCCAGATGTCATACAAGCAACTTCTAATACGCCCAACAAGAATAGCAGGCAAAATTGAGGCCGCCTCGCCACTTCGAGACAAAAACCGATCAATATCTATCAATTTACAACCCCAAGACTCGATGATAAGCATCAAAGTTAGAGCTATAGCCTCGGCCAGGTCATAAAAAAACCCAGACTGAGACAGCCTGGGTTTTTCGAAAGCCAGTTCGGCCAGCGAATTAACGCTTGGAGAACTGTGGCTTCTTACGTGCTTTACGTAGACCAACTTTCTTACGCTCAACCTCACGAGAATCGCGAGTAACGTAACCTGCTTCACGCAGAGTTGGGCGTAGACCTTCGTCATAAGCCATCAATGCACGAGTCAAACCGTGACGGATCGCACCTGCCTGACCGAAGCTACCACCACCTTTAACGGTGATAGTTACGTCGAAAGTTTCAACGTTATCAGTGGCTTCTAGTGGCTGACGCACGATCATGCGAGCAACTTCACGACCGAAGTAATCTTCGATAGTGCGACCATTGATGGAGATGCTACCAGTGCCCTGGGTAATAAAAACACGAGCAGTGGAAGTTTTGCGACGGCCAGTGCCGTAGTATTGTGTAGCTGCCATTGTCTTTATTCCTTATACGTCCAGTTCTTTTGGTTGCTGTGCAGTATGCGGGTGCTCGGCACCAGCATATACTTTCAACTTGCTGAACATTGCACGGCCTAGAGGACCTTTTGGCAACATGCCCTTAACAGCGCTCTGAATAGTGCGCTCAGGAGCTTTTTCGATCAACTTTTCAAAGCTGATAGACTTCAAACCACCAGGATAGCCAGTGTGGCTGTGGTAAATCTTGTTCTTAGCTTTGTTACCAGTAACGTGTACTTTCTCGGCGTTAATTACAACGATGTAATCGCCAGTATCAACGTGAGGGGTAAACTCAGGCTTGTTCTTACCGCGTAAACGGTCGGCAATCGCCACGGCCATGCGGCCTAGGGTCTTGCCTTCAGCGTCGATCACGTACCAGTCGCGCTGGACGGTTTCGGGCTTGGCACTGTATGTCTTCATGTTATATCTGCCTTTTAGGGTTTCGGCTTGCAGCACCTATTCACAAAGGGCGAATCAGGGAGCCACAAAAATGGAGCGCGGATTCTATAGCGGGGGTGAGCAAAAAGCAAGCACCTCAAACACTAACTTAGTAGAGGAAACCGCCTATTGCGGCAAACATTTGCTGGGCGGACCGCAAAAAGCAGCGTCCATGCTAGCTTGCGTTCGTTTCCATAACTCACACATCCGCCCAGCAAATGTTTGCCACAATAGGCTCAATACAAGTTACCGCCCAAACAACAGAGTCCTTTCGTACAAGAGAATATAGAGTATTAGGGGTAAGGGGGCCTTGATGGGGCATCTTCGACTTGGAGGAGAAGGTGAGCTTGGATGGACCCAGCTTTTTGCGCCCCCAGCAAGGCCCCCTTACCCCTAATACGCGGCCAGACTTGCACTATTTTGACGACCGCAGGCCAACTAAGGCTTATGCGGCAACGCCAGATAATCGTGACTCTGCATCTCCAGCAGACGACTCACTGTGCGGTCAAACTCAAAACTTAAGTGGCCACCGGCGTAGATCTGCTCTAAAGGCACCTCACAAGAGATGATCAGCTTTACACTACGATCATAGAATTCATCGACTAGATTAATGAAGCGACGAGCCTGATCATCGGTCTCACGCCCCAATTGAGGCACATCCGAAAGTAATACAGCATGGTATTCGCGGGCCAGTTCAATATAGTCATTCTGGGAACGAGGCCCATCACAGAGCGCCATAAAATCAAACCAGACTACATCCTCTGATTCGAAGCGCGCCATGATTTCACGGCCCTCAATTTCTAAGGGCACATTGGCACGAGCCTCTTCCAAATCAGGCGCCAAACCCTCGAAGCTGCGCTGCAAGCTAATATCAGCCTCTTCATCTAACGGGTGATGGAAAAGCTCGGCCTGCTCCAAAGCCCGCAAGCGGTAATCAACACCTCCGTCTACATTGACCACCAAAGTGTGCTCATTAAGCATCGCAATAGCCGGCAAGAAGCGCGCACGCTGTAAGCCATCTTTATATAGACCATCAGGAACAATGTTGGAGGTAGCTACTAAGGTCACGCCGCGGGAGAACAAGCCCTGCATCAGGTTACCCAGAATCATGGCATCGGTGATATCAGAAACAAAGAATTCATCAAAACAGATAACACGAGCCTCTTTGGCCAAACGGTTCGCTACGATTTCGAGGGGATTTTTTTCACCTGGTAAGGTTTTAAGCTCTTGATGGACACGGCGCATAAAACGATGAAAGTGTACTCGCATTTTGTTTTCAAAAGGCAAGGACTCATAGAAGTTATCCATCAGGTAGGTCTTACCGCGACCAACACCACCCCAGAAGTACAAACCTTTCTCAGGAGCCAAAGATTCCTTCTTGCGCCCCAGCAATTTAGACATCAAGCCGGGCTTTTTAGCCGCAGCAGGCTTGGCAGTTAAGCGCTCATAGAGATCTTGCAAATGATCCACCGCCATCGCCTGAGCAGGATCATGGCGAAAATCATCTTTCTTAAGGTCGCGCTGATAGCGCTCTATAGGGCTACTCATATCTTAACTTCCGAAGGGCGATCGCAAAACCGCGCCACTTTAACCAGCCATCAACATAGAAGCAAGCCGCAATAGCGTATGTAAAGAAGCGTGATACCACCAAAGTCCAGATCCACACAGCGACCATTTATCCTATATAATAGATAGTAGCAGGGGCAAAATCTTAACAGCCCAACTGCCACCGATGTTTGTTAAGGAGACCATCCGTGACTGAGTTTGAACTGAGCCACCTAATTATTACTGGCGTGGGCATGTTAATTGCCGGCGGCATTATTGGCCTAGCCATTGGCCGCAGCACCAGCCAACAAAGCAAAGCCGCAGAAACCATAAAAGAAGAACTAGAGCAGCTAAAAGAAGAGCAGCGCGACTACCAACATGAAGTTGCCGAGCACTTCGCTGAAACCGCCGATCTAGTGAACAACATGAACCAAAGCTACAAAGCTGTGCATGAGCACCTTGCCAACAGCGCCCTTAAGCTATCCAACCCTGACGTTAGTCGCCAGATACTTGAAGCAGGCACCAGTCAGCCGGCCCTAGAAAGCCAAGCGATGGGCGAGCTACAAGAACAACCTAAAGACTGGGCCCCTAAAAACCCAGGCGACAAAGGTACCTTGAGCGAAGACTTCGGCCTAGAGAAAGCCAAAGAAAGCGAGCAAGAAGAAAGCGAGCCCGAGAAAAAAGAAGAAGAAAAAGCCTAAATTAAAGGCTTTGGGGGAAAAGCAAACTTGAAAAAGCTACTGGATTTTGTAGGTTTACCAGTATTTGCTGGGGTCATAATTGCTGTGGCCCTACTGTTTTTATTCCCCCAACTTCGTCAACCCAGCTTTTTTCAATTTAATTCACAGCAACAGGTGGAGCAACAGGGCCCCGCCTCTTATTCCCGCGCTGTCCGAATAGCAGCCCCTGGCGTGGTGAATATCAGCACCAGTCAAAAGCGCAACTTTAGGGATCACCCACTACTTAATGATCCTTTATTCCAGCAGCACAACAATATTAGAAACAATAGCCCACTAGGTTCTGGTGTTGTCGCCTCAGAGGATGGCTACATTCTCACCAACTATCACGTCATTGAAAGCGCCAACGAAATTCAAGTTCAGTTTTTCGATGGCAGTACGGAATATGCCGAGCTTGTAGGCACTGACCCTAAAAGCGATCTTGCCGTATTAAAGGTAAATAAAGAGAACCTAAAACCACTGCAGGTTAGGCGTTCAGAGGAAATGCAAATTGGCGATGTTGTACTCGCGATCGGCAATCCTTGGGGAGTTGGCCAAACAGTGAGCCAGGGCATTATCAGTGCTACCGATAGAGGCCTAAAGCAACTGAGCCCCTACACTTACTTCTTCCAAACCGATGCCGCCGTAAACCCTGGTAATTCGGGCGGCGCCGTAATTGATGCCTATGGCAAATTAGTCGGTATCAGTACTGCCATCCTTAATAATCAGAACGCCACTGGAATTAGCTTTGCCATCCCTGCTGACTACGCCATGTACGCCCTTGATGATATTGTGCAATATGGCTATGTGGTGCGCGGATGGCTTGGCTTTGGTGCTGATAGATTAAGCGCAGCCGCAGCCGCCTCGGGTGGACTGGTTAGCAACGATGGAATATTTGTCACCAGCATTACACCAGGTAGCCCAGCCGAGCAAGCAGGCTTACAACTTGGCGACTACATCACCAGCATTAACGACATTCCCCTTAGCGCCAGCAACCCAGCACCAGAGCAAGCAACCAGCCGCTTGCGCCCAGGAAGCCTGATCAATATCGACTTTATTCGACAAGGGCAAGCAATGAAAACCGTACTGCAGGTTGGCTTGCTACGCCCTGACGAAGACTAATCATGTCTCATTTTTATCGCGGACACGACTGGATAGAAGAACTCCCTCAAGCTGTACAAAAGCAAATAGAACAGCGCATGCAAAGCCGCGAACTACAAAACGGCCAACCACTTTATCAACCCGGCGATCAAGCCCAAGCACTATTTCAAGTCGAAAGCGGGCTAATAGTTTTAAAGCGCAGCAACAAAGAAGGCGAAGAGTATCTAGCCACCTTCCACGGCCCTGGCGAATGCTTTGGCGAAATACCGTTACTCGCCAAAGAGGCCAAGCGCGGCTTTAATGCTGTAGCCAGGGGTAACACCGTTGTGCGCTGTCTAAGCCAAAGTGATTTTTATGACTTAAGCCAACATCACCCTGAAATTTTCCCGCAGCTCACCCAAAAGCTTTGCGCCATCATTAGCAGCTTACTCGGGCAGGTGGAGTCACTGTCCCAAGCCAGCCTAAAACAGCGCCTAGCTAATTTAATTGTTGATGCAGCAGAGCGCCACGGCAAAGAAGAAAAAGACGGCATCAGCATTAATATCCCACTATCGCAAACCGATATTGGTAATATGCTTGGCGCCACTCGGCAAAGCGTTCAAAGAGAGTTAAAACCTTGGCGAGACCAGGGCTGGATCGGACGCAGCAGCGGAAGGTTATTGATTCATCATCTCGATGAAATTCGCAAGCTCGCTGTTTAAACCCGCGTACTAACCCTGTAAATCAAGCCTGCGAAAATTTAAACTGAACAAACAGAGCAATCTGCTTTTTTAGGCAAGCGCAAACTTTGCCAATTTAGATCCCTAGCATCAAACCGCTTCATTTCACCGACAGCAAGCGGTCCTTCCAGTAAACTTCGCAATGCCATCAAGGCCTGCATGCTACCAATCACCCCCAACAAGGGTGATAACACCCCCTCTTCTGCGCAACGACGCCCCTCGTCACCATCATCGTCGTAAAGACAGGCGTAACAAGGCGAGTCTTCCTGCGCGGGATCAAAGGCCAGCAATTGACCATCCATAGCAATAGCCGAAGCTGAAACCCAAGGCTTTTTCGTTTTCACACAAGCTTGGTTTATTGCAAAGCGAGAAGAAAATCGATCAGTGCAATCCAACACCAAATCTACCGCAGCAAAATGTTCAGCAAAAGACTCAGCTGAGAGACTGGCATTGATTTCATGCACTTGAACATCGGCATTTAAATCACGAATAGTTGCAGCAGCAGAAGAAACCTTGGCTTTACCAATGCTACTAAAGCGATGGGCAATTTGACGTTGCAGATTACTTAGCTCTACCACATCAAAATCAAACAAACTTAGTTGCCCAACACCAGCCGCCGCCAAGTACATCGCCACAGGCGAGCCCAACCCCCCTAAGCCGACAATGGCGACATGTGATGCCAATAACTTTTGCTGGCCTACGATATCAATCTCAGGCAATAAAATATGGCGACTGTAGCGCAGTAACTGCTCATCGTTCATTGGCTTCTACCGTTGATAGTTATATTAACTTCACGCACGCGAACTCAAATCGCACTACAAAGCTCACGCCGAAAACAGAGACTCACTCTAGAGCCCGAGCGAGTAAACTCTATGGCCAACGCGCAAAGCTGATTCGTTCATGCCCAGCAATATCTTCACGACTGGCAACATCTACAAAACCCCGTTCAGACAACAGCTCACGCACTAAGGTCGCTTGCTGATACCCATGCTCTAATAATAGATAGCCACTCGAGTTTAAATAAGATGGAGCCTGCTGAATAATGAGCTTGAGATCCGCCATGCCCTCATCATCTGCAATCAAAGCCGACAATGGTTCAAATCGAACATCACCTTGCTGCAGATGAGGATCAATAGGATCAATATAAGGCGGATTACTAACAATTAAATCAAAGCTCGAATCCGCCTCTACTGCAGAAAACCAAGAGCTCTGCAAAAAGCGCACATTTTGAATATTGTTTGCCATTCGATTTCGCTCGGCCAATGCCATCGCATCAACGCTCAGGTCTACCGCCAACAATTGGCAAGATGGCCACTCGCTCGCCAAGGCCAAGGCAATTGCTCCCGTCCCAGTCCCCAAATCCAGTGCGGAATCAGCGCCACCAGGAAAACAATCTAAAACCTGCTCTACCAGAGTTTCAGTATCAGGCCTTGGAATTAAGGTACTACTATTGACTTCGAGAGTAAGATTCCAGAAATCTCGCTTTGCAATAATATGGGCGACTGGTTCACCGCTTATGCGGCGCTCTAGCAACTTTTGGAAGTGCTTTAGCTGCTCTTCACTGAGCTGTTTTTCAGGCCAAGTAAATAAATAACTGCGCTCACGGTCCAGGCAATAGCATAAGAGCAGCTCCACATCGAGCTGAGCCGTATCGCTATTGGGCAACCGCTGGCGAGCACAGCTCAGCAGTTCGGCAATGCTGTTCAAAATCAGCCTCGATTAAAATTTTAAACTAAAATTATTCAGCCAAAGCCGCCAACTGATCAGCCTGGTATTCATTTACCAAAGGCTGCACCACATCGTCCAAGCGCCCTTCCATAACCTCTGCCAACTTGTACAGCGTCAGATTAATACGATGGTCTGTCACTCGGCCTTGCGGATAGTTATAGGTGCGAATTCGTTCAGAACGATCACCACTGCCCACCAAATTACGGCGCTCATCGGCAATTTCCTGGGCAGCTTTCTCAGCTTGGGCATTGTTTAAACGTGCCGCCAACAAAGACATGGCCCGCGCCTTATTTTTATGCTGAGAACGTTCATCTTGACACTCCACGACCACACCGGTTGGGATATGGGTAATACGAATAGCCGAATCGGTTTTGTTCACGTGCTGGCCACCCGCGCCGGAGGCTCGGAAAGTATCGATGCGCAAATCGCCTTTATTGATATTAACCTCTTCGGTTTCGTCGGCTTCGGGCATTACCGCCACAGTACAAGCCGAAGTGTGCACACGACCCTGTGACTCCGTTTCTGGAACACGCTGAACTCGGTGAGCACCAGATTCAAACTTTAATTGAGAATAAACACCCTGACCTGAAACTCGGGTAATAATTTCTTTAAAGCCACCATGATCACCTTCATTCTGGCTCATGATTTCTACTCGCCAGCCTCGGGTTTCGGCATACTTGCTATACATGCGATACAAGTCGCCGGAAAAAATAGCCGCCTCATCACCACCGGTTCCCGCGCGAATTTCCAAGAACACGTTTTTATCGTCATTTGGATCTTTCGGCAGCAAAAGTTTTTGCAACTCAAGCTCCATTGGCTCCAACTGAGACTCAGCTTCTTTTAACTCTTCCTGCGCCATCTCGCGCATATCCGCATCACCATCTTTCAACAACATTTTGGCTTCTTCAATATCTTCCAAAATGGTGGTGTAGCGCTCATAACATTTTACGACCGGCTCAAGTTCGGCGTATTCCTTAGATAATTCACGAAAGCGATTTTGATCCGCAATCACTTCACCATCACTGAGCAGAGCCCCCACTTCTTCGTAGCGATCTTGCAAATGGTCTAATTTATCTAAAATGGACTGTTTCATAATTCAGCTAAACTCTCAGAAATTTATCGGTAAGCTTTCAGCTCACCAATAGCGCAAAGCGCTATTTAGATGATTCTTTTGATATATCTATGCCCAACAACTCTTGCGAAATATCGATCACTTCAGCACGGCCATCAGCACTTGCCTGTTTTAATTTAGTTGTTGGCGAATGAATAAGTTTATTTGTTAACGAGCGCGCAAGCTGTGTCATAGCTTGTGCAGCATCAGTGCCCGACTCTAAAGCTCGCAAGGCTTTTTCCAGCTCTCTATCTCGCAACTGCTCGGCTTGCTGTCGGTAAGCTTTAATAGTCGACACTGCCTGCAAGGCACGCATTTCAGCTTGATACTGGGCAACCCCTTCAGCGACGATTAGCTCAGCTTTTTTCGCCTCATGCTCACGGGACTTGCGGTTCTCATCAATTACCGCTCGCAGATCATCAACGGTGTATAAATAGACATCGTCCAGCTCATCAACCTGAGCCTCAATGTCTCTCGGCACCGCAATATCCACCATAAACATGGGTTTGTGCCGACGCTTTTTCAAGGCCGTCTCTACGGCACCCTTCCCTAATAAGGGCAGCTGGCTAGCCGTTGATGAAATAACAATATCCGCTCGATGCAATTGCTCGGGAATATCGGCCAATAAAATCGCTTCAGCGCCTAATTCTTCCGCTAAGCCCCTGGCACGCTCCAAAGTGCGATTGGCCACGATTAGTTTTTTGATGCCATTATTATGCAGATGCCGAGCAACCAACTCGATGGTTTCCCCAGCACCTATCAAAAGGGCGGTATCTTCTTTCAGATCAGAGAAAATTTGCTGCGCCAAACTAACCGCTGCAAATGCAACCGAAACAGGATTTGCACCAATTTCAGTTTCGCTGCGTACCCGCTTAGCGATATTAAAGATTTGCTGAAAACCATAGTGCAAACCTCGGCCCACCGAACCCGCCTCGGTTGCATCAGCATAAGCTGATTTCATCTGCCCCAAAATTTGGGGCTCACCCAAAACCAAAGAATCCAAGCCCGCAGCAACTCGCATCATGTGCTCGATGGCTTCAGCATCTTGCAATACATAGTGATAGGGTTCTAAAGAAGTTCTAGTGAGCGCATGATAATCACCCAACCACTGCAACACATCAGTCCCAAGCAATTCACCCCAAGCGTATAATTCGGTGCGATTGCAAGTCGACAAAATGGCCGCCTCTTCTATTGCCAAGCTGTCGCACATAGACTTAAGCGCCCCTGCGATATTGCCAGGGGCAAAGGCCACTCGCTCGCGGATATCTACCGGGGCGGTGTTATGATTGATGCCTAATGCGATGAGCATGACGACCTTTTACTACAGCAGAGACTTGAAAACAGCCCGCTATTGTCCCCTAAAGCCAGCCCCAAGGCCAGCTCAGCGGATAACAATAAGCCTCTAAAATCAAAGCGATTAGTGCTCAAGGGCACTAAGTTGCTATAGTAAGGCCTATAGTAGAATACTGGCCTTATCGGGCCCTAGCCGAATACGAGCATAAGTAGTGAGCAAAAGACATATAGTAATCGCCGGCCTTATCAGCCTCGGCCTAAGCGCCTGCAGCCAGCAACCTCAACCAGAGCCTGCCCCAGTCAGCCCAGTGGCTGAACCCGCACCCGCTCCCGAGTTGCCCGCAAAGCCTTTTGCCCAAGACACCCTGTACTCTCTCTTAGTTGCCGAGTTCGCCGGTCGACGCGGCAACACTGACATCGCTCTCGACAATTACCTAGAACAAGCGCAACAAACTCGCGATATCGGCCTTGCCAAGCACAGCACTCAAATTGCGCGCCAGTTGCGCAAGAGCAAAGCCAGCTTAGAGGCCGCGCTATTGTGGAGCCAGCTTGAGCCCAGCAGCGAAGAGGCTTTGTTTATTGCGACTACCGAGCTAATCAATGCACGGCGCTTTGTTGAAGCCTTAGAATATTCGAGAAAATTGGAATTGCGTGGTAACCAAGCCTTACACCTGACTGTTACCAGCCAAGCCAGCAACAGCGAAGGTGCACAGCTCGGCATCATGGCCGAGCAACTGCAGATGTGGCTAGACGAAGATGGCGATGACAAAGAGCTAATAACGGCGCTCGCCATATTGCTGCAACAGCAAGCCCCTGAAGAATCCATGAAACTTGCCAAACGCGCACTAGCGATAGATCCAGACTATACCAGCGCCGCAATGGTTGAGGTGAAATCACTACAGCGATTAAACCAACTTGAGCAAGCTCAAAAGCGCTTAGGAGAGCTGCTTGAACAGCAACCCAACAATAAGCGCCTGCGAGTTCAATATGCTCGCCTGATGGCGAACATCGACTTACCCTCTTCCGAGCAAGAGTTTGCCGCCCTACATCGAGACTACCCAAAAGATACCGAGCTACAACTGGCTTATGCTCTGGTGCTTTATGAGCAGGGCAAAACCGATGCCGCCGAAGAGCAATTTAGTTTGCTTTTGGATTATGAACAAAGCTACTCCATGGCGAATTATTATTTAGGCCGAATTGCCATGAACCGCCAGCAACCCCATGTAGCAATGGGTTATTTTGATGAGATTCAACCGGGCGACCCTAACTTCCTGCCAGCATGGGTTTTCCGTAGCGATATACTGATCGAACAAGGACAAAGCGAAGCCGCCATCAAATTGCTGCAAGGCTCCGCCAGACAGTTTCCCAAACTAGCGCAACGCTTTTTACTGGTAACCGTAGAATCCCTTAACAAATACGGCCAAAGCGAGCTGTCTGTTGAAATGCTCAACCAAGCGCTTGCCGGAGATCCGCAAAATCGCCACCTGTTATACGGCCGCGCCATGAGCTTTGAAAAGCAAGATAATATCGCTGCTATGGAGGCGGACCTACGCGCAATACTGCAAAACAAACCCGATAACGCCAGCGTATTAAATGCACTGGGCTACACCCTCGCAACCCGCAGCGATCGAAAAGACGAAGCTTTTGAGCTAATCAGCAAAGCCTTCAAATTAAACCCTAAAGATCCCGCGATTATCGACAGCATGGGCTGGATCGAATATCTGCGTGGCAACCTTGAAAGTGCGCTAGGGTTTTTACGCCAAGCAATGAATGCCTACCCTGACCACGAGATAGCGGCCCATTTAGGCGAAGTCTTATGGCAACTTGGTCGCTCGGAAGAAGCTCAAAGCATTTGGCAGCAAGGTTTCAAACTACACCCCGGCAGTGAAATTCTGCAAGAAACCATCCAGCGTCTAAACGCCAAAATGCCGCAGCCCTAAGAGCAAATAAATGACAAAAACTTATAGCACGGCGAAGCTATTGCTGCTTGCCCTGTTTCTATCGGCCTGTAGCAATATCAGCCAGCAGCCAAGCAATAGCAGTCAAAGCCCAAACTTTACTGACAATAGCGCAGAGCAAGAGGCACGCCTGGCATTACTCAACCCATTAAGCAAATGGCGTATGCGAGGAAAAATTGGCTTGCGCAGCCCCCAGCAAAACGGCTCAGGCTTTATCGACTGGCAGCAGGATGGCGAGCAGTTTCGCCTACAGGTTAGCGGGCCACTGGGCCAAGGCAGTACAGTAATAGCCGGCAATAAGCACGAGCTCAGCATCCAGGGCGAAGAGATTATCGACAATCCACAGGCACAAGCCGAGCAAGCTTTAGGCTGGCCATTGCCCCAACAGCAGATGCCATACTGGGTTCGAGGCTTAGCCGCCCCCAATACAAACAGCCAGAGTGAGTGGTCAGAAGGCTTATTGCAAAAGTTGCAGCAAGGCGGCTGGGATATCGAATACCTTCGCTATAGCCGCCACCGCATCCCCCTGCCCGAAAAGATCAAATTAAAGCGCGGCGACATCCAGTTGACCCTTGTGGTTAAGCGGTGGCAGTGATGCAAAAGCAACACATTAGCTTGGCTGCACCCGCCAAACTCAATCTCTTTCTCCATATTCTTGGACAAAGAGCCGATGGCTACCATGAGCTGCAAACAGCCTTTCAGCTTCTGGATCATGGTGATCGGCTAGATTTAACGCTGCGCCAAGACGATGGGATTCACCTAGAGCCCGTAATTCCTGGGCTCGCCGTACAGGACAATCTAGTATTTAAGGCAGCAAAACTACTGCAAAGCCATTGCCAGCAAAAACAAGGTGCCGATATCTATTTACACAAGATATTACCCGCCGGAGGCGGCATCGGTGGAGGCAGTAGTGATGCTGCCAGTACCCTAGTCGGACTAAATCATCTGTGGCAATGCGGACTCAATAAAAAGCAGCTTTGCGAGCTTGGCCTAAGCCTTGGGGCAGATGTTCCAGTCTTCATCAATGGCCAAACAGCATGGGCCGAAGGAGTCGGCGAGCAATTGCAAGCCCTTGAATTAGAAGAGAAATGGTATTTAGTGCTTGCTCCAAACTGCCATGTTTCTACCCCTGAAATTTTTTCAAATAAATGTTTGACAAGAGACAGTTCGGCCATTACAGTAGCGGCCTTTCTTGAGCAGGGTGGTCGAAACGATTGCCAGCAGCTGGTCAGCTCACTCTATCCAGAAGTGGCTGAAGCACTCAACTGGCTTAGTCAGTTTGCACCAGCTAAAATGACAGGAACAGGTGCTTGTGTATTTGCCAGCTTCGATGATCAATCATCAGCTGAAGCCATATTCAAGCAAAGGCCAGAACACCTAGAAGGCTTTATTGCCAAAGGTATTCAAGAGTCACCTATCCTAGTATTTATATAATGCTCAACACCTTTACTGGGGTGTAGCCAAGCGGTAAGGCAGCGGGTTTTGATCCCGTCATGCGAAGGTTCGAATCCTTCCACCCCAGCCATCTTTTCTTCTGATAAACGTTCATTAATCCAACAATTATCTCTTTTATCCCCCCTTAAAACACGGTAGAATGCGCGCCCCTGATTTCGCCTGTTGCCACAAGCCAGGCTGATTAACCGTGAACTCCAACGCTAAGGAATTACCGTGGCCGATTTAATGGTTTTTACCGGGAACGCAAACCCGGAATTAGCAAAGAAGATTGTTAGCCGTCTAGGCATCCCCCTAGGTGACGCGACAGTAAGTCAGTTCTCCGATGGCGAGATTGCGGTAGAAATTAATGAAAACGTGCGCGGTCGCGATGTTTTCGTGGTGCAGTCCACTTGCGCCCCCACTAACGACAACCTAGTAGAACTGATCGTAATGGTTGATGCCTTACGTCGAGCCTCCGCAGGTCGAATTACCGCCGTTGTGCCTTACTTCGGCTATGCCCGCCAAGATCGTCGCGTACGTTCTTCTCGAGTACCCATTAGCGCCAAAGTAGTGGCCGATATGATGGTAGGCGTTGGTGTAGACCGCGTGTTGACAGTTGACCTTCATGCCGAGCAGATTCAGGGCTTCTTCGATGTACCCGTGGATAACGTCTATGCGTCACCGGTATTGCTAGACGACATCAATCGCCAGAAGTATGAAAACCTAGTGGTCGTATCCCCTGATATCGGCGGTGTAGTTCGCGCGCGTGCCGTTGCCAAGCAACTAGATGTGGATCTAGCGATCATCGACAAGCGTCGCCCAAGCGCCAATGTGGCCGAGGTGATGAACCTGATTGGTGAAGTAGATGGCCGTACCTGCTTGCTAGTAGACGATATGGTTGATACGGCGGGAACACTTTGTAACGCCGCTGCCGCGCTTAAAGAGCAAGGCGCAACTAAAGTGGTTGCCTACTGTACCCACCCAGTACTGTCTGGCAATGCACTAAAGAATTTAAGCAACTCTATTCTAGATGAGATGGTTGTCGCCGACTCCATCCCTCTGAATAAAGATATTGAAAAGCTGGGCACTGTACGTCAGCTGACTCTTTCAGGCATGCTAGCCGAAGCTATGCGCCGCCTGGCCAATGAAGAGTCGTTGAGCGCCATGTTTCGCTAACAGGCCAGCAAGAAAAGATTTGATTGCGAGCATTTAGCACGCAAGCAGAAACGCAAAGCTCTCGAGCCTTGCATTACCACTCCCAGCTATAAAGCCGGGATTTCATAAGCCCACTGCAATTCTGGTCGCGGAGAGCAGTGGTAGACAGATTGAGGAAATATCATGTCTGAAGATTTTAAATTGAATGCCCAAGCCCGTGACGTGCAGGGAAAAGGTGCGAGCCGCCGCCTGCGTCGTCTGGAAAACAAAGTTCCTGCTATCGTTTACGGCGGCAAGAAGAAGCCTGCTAACATCACCGTTGCACACAACGAGCTGATCAAGCACTTAGAAAACGAAGCGTTTTACTCTCACATCATTGAGCTAGACATCGATGGTAAAACTGAGAACGTAATTCTGAAAGACTTACAGCGTCACCCAGCCAAAGCTTTGGTTATGCACGCTGATTTCTTGCGCGTTTCTAAGACCAAAAAGTTCAAGACTACTGTACCTCTACACTTCATCAACGAAGACATTTGTGAAGCTGTTAAGCTACAGGGTTGCACCGTTGCTCACAGCATGACTGAACTTGAAATCACTTGTTTGCCAGCCAACTTACCTGAGTTCATCGAAGTTGATTTCGCTAACGCTGAAGCTGGTACGGTAATCCACATTTCTGACCTAACTCTACCTAAGGGTGTTGAGTCTGTAGCTCTAAACCACGGCGCTGACCACGATCTAACTGTTGCGATCGTAAACAAGCCTAAGGGCGCAGCTGCTGAAGAAAGTGAAGAAGAAGGTGGTGAAGAAGCTGCCGAGTAATCGACACTCTTCTCTCTCTAAAAAGCCGGCTTATGCCGGCTTTTTTATGCCTATAGCTTTGACCCCAGACATGCCAAGCATTCCACCTGCAACTATCGCGCGCAGTAACTTTCTTATAGACTGGCTCTTTTTCAGAGTTGGGAGCCTCCAATGATTAGAATAATTCTTCTTTGCTGCTGTTTTGCAGCCGCAAACTCCTACGCAGGCACAAAAGAAGCGGTAAATAACACCTTAGACAGATTCCACCAATATGCCGCCGAGGCAAATGGCGAGGCCTACTTTGAACTAATGAGCGAAGATATGGTTTACCTTGGCACTGATGCCAGCGAGCGTTGGAGCAAAGACGATTTTAAAGGCTACGCCTTGCCTTATTTCAACAAGGGCCGAGGTTGGCTGTATACCGCAAAAGAACGCCATATCATTATCAGCAAGGATGGTAAAATGGCTTGGTTTGATGAGCTACTATGGAACAAAAAATATGGCTTAGTGCGTGGCTCGGGTGTACTCAGCCTTGAAAAGGCAGGGAAACAAGAAAGCTGGAAATTCAGGCAGTATAATCTCGCCTTTCCAATCCCCAATGCATTAGCTGGCGAAGTAGTCGCTAAAATTAAACAGCACAAATAACCTATGAAAACGATTATTTTCTACCTGGCCCTAGTAGCCTCTGCCGCAGGCATATTGATAGCCATTGCCGCACTCGCAGGCTTTGGCGGAAATAGCAAGACTGAGACGGCTGTGTTTTTAGGTTTCATGTTTGCAGTAAGCAACGCCGCCATTGCTTATTCAGTTCATATGATCCGAAAAGGCAAAGACATTGGGCATAAAGCTTATCCGGCCAGTCTTGTTTCTTTATTATTAGTGATTTTGATGATTTACCGCTGGTGGTCCGTTTAACCAGCTCAAGGAATATTATGAACAACCCTATTCGTATGATTGTCGGCCTCTGCAATCCCGGCACTGAATATGATGGCACCCGCCACAATGCTGGCGCCGATTTTGTTGACGAACTGGCTCGCCAATACGCTGGGCAGCTTAGCGCCGAAAGTAAGTTCTATGGCGAAGCAGGCCGCATTAGTGTCGGCGGCAAGGATATTCGCTTATTAAAGCCAACAACCTTTATGAATAGAAGCGGCCAGTCCGTAAGCGCGATGGCAAAGTTCTTTAAAATTGCTCCAGAAGAAATCCTAGTCGCCCACGACGAGCTGGATATGGACCCGGGCGTCGCCAAACTCAAAATAGGTGGCGGCCATGGCGGCCACAATGGTTTACGAGATATCATCAAAGCCCTTGGCAATAATAATAACTTCGCTCGCCTACGTATCGGCATTGGCCACCCAGGCAACGCAAAAGAAGTGGCCAACTATGTTTTAAAACGCCCATCAGGCAGCGATAAGCAAGCGATCGACGACGCTATTTATGAAGCCAGCAAGGTATTACCTACAGCGGCAGCCGGCCAATGGAATGAAGCCATGAAAGAGCTGCACAGCAAGTAATCTTCCCCTTTTGCTGGAAAACTAGTCCTTTAGTGCTACTTTTAACTAATTATCTAAGCACTAAAGGATTTAGTTGTAGTGAAAAAGCTAGTAATTGCCCTAATGGCTCTGGGCATCTGCTCCTGCCCCTCTATCGCTCAAGATTTAAGCCCCAATGACCTCGATATTGTCAGCCTAAACGATACTGGCGATATTGCTGACAGCCACGCTGACAACCCTGCCATTTCCGACAACGGTCGATTTATAGCCTTCCAATCGGCCGCAACAAACTTAGCTGCGGGCCACGGAGGCTTTACCGACATCTACCTAAGAGATCGTCAAAACAATAGCACCATCCGCATTAGCCAAGGGCTTGCTAACAGCCCAAGTAACGGAGATTCCACGCGCCCAGCAATCACTCCTGACGGACGCTTTATCGCTTTTACATCGCTAGCCACTAATCTAGTCGCAAGCGATAGCAACGCCAGTAAAGATGCCTTTTTATACGACCGAGTAAATAACAGTCTCGTTAGAGTTAGCGTTCGTAGCGATGGTAACGAAGGCAGCCAAGATACCGGGGATCAAGTATCGATCTCCGATGATGGCCAACTCCTTACATTTATAGGCGGCGGCGACCTCGCTACACCCGCCGCCGCAAACAATGAACATGTCTACCTACATAACCGCAGCAGTGGTCAAACCACTCTGGTAAGCCAAGTTTCTGGAACAGAGGGCAACGGCGCCTCAAGGCGGCCGTATATTGAAGGTTCAGGTAATCACATCATTTTTATCTCTGAAGCCAGCAACCTCGTAGCTGGCGACAGCAATGGCATAGGCGATATTTTTAGCTGCGAAGTTAGTAGCGGAACTATGAGCCGAGTCAGCCTTACGGCAGGCGGTAGTGAAGTCACCGACCTAGCTTCAAACTTTCGCCCCATCATTGCCGCCAATGGCCGCATCAGCACAATGATTCACCCCTCCAGCCAAATGCTACCCAGTGATAGCAACGGCCGACGAGATATCATTATTCACGATAACAGCAACGGCCAAAATACGGCTGTTAGTCAACACAGCAATGGAAGCCTTGGCAATCACAACAGTGCTGGCTCAGCAATTAGTGAGGATGGGCGTTTTATTAGCTTTTGGTCAGATGCTAGCAACCTGGTAGATAATGATACCAACGCCAGTCGTGATGCCTTTTTATACGACAGGGAGAATCAAAACACCTTTCGCATCAACCTTAGCAGCAGCGGCCAGGAAGCCGATGGCACAAGCTCCCAAACGGATATCTCAGGAAACGGCCAGTTCATTGCCTTTGGCTCAGCCGCCAGCAATATTACCCCTACAGCTAACCCCAGTGGCCAACGACAAATACTGTTAATGCGAAACCCGATGATGGCGAGCAGTAGCAATCATGCGGTGCCTAGCTTACCTATCCCCATGCAATTTATCTTGTTTGGCGCTCTTCTGGGCTTAGCTGCTCGCTTTAGAGCAAAATAGCGAGTTGGCCGCTTGAGCACCAACTAATCTTGTTCGTCTAATCATCAGTGTCATAACAACTAGAACTGGAGATGACGATGAAACCCTTAGCACTCGCGACATGCGTTTCGGCGCTGGCCTTATTTGGCTGCAATGAGCAAAACCAAACAGCTGCAAGCCAGAATCAAGCTGCCGAGCAAGCAAATGCACAAGCCTCTGCGCCGAGCGCCGAGCGCCGAGCAAGCTGCTGCATTCCTTAAAAAAGCCAACGATGAACTGGCTCAATCCCTGGAAGATTATGGCCGTGCCTCTTGGATAGCTGCGACCTATATTAATTTCGACTCCCAGTACCTAGAGGCCAAAGCGGCTACTGAATTCAGCCTTCTCAGCGTAAAGCTGGCAAAAGAAGCGGCCAAATATGACCAAGTGCAACTTGACGCATCTAGCCGCCGCCAGATGAATGCCTTAAAGAAAACCTTAAGCTTTCCAGCCCCAAATGATCCAGCACAAGCTAAACGCCTAGCGGAGATCGGCTCCAAGATGCAGGGCATGTACGGCAAAGGCAAATACTGTAATGATGAGCGCTGCTACAACCTTGGCGAGATGAGCGCTGTTTTCGCTAATAGCCGGGACCCAGAACTTTTAAAAGAGCTATGGGCTGGCTGGCGCCAAGTATCCCCGCCAATGCGCCCACTGTACGAAGAGCAAGTTAGCATTGCTAACAAAGGCGCCAAAGACCTTGGTTTTGAAAACCTGAGTGTTCTGTGGCGCTCCAAGTACGACATGGAGCCAGATGCATTTGCTGCCGATGCCGACGCCCAATGGCAAAAAGTGAAGCCTCTCTATGATTCACTACAATGTCATGTGCGCGCCAAACTGAATGAGCATTACGGTGACGATGTTGCACCGGCAAGCGGCAAAATCCCAGCGCACTTACTCGGCAATATGTGGGCACAAACTTGGGGCAATGTTTACGAGCTCGTTAAGCCTGAAGGTGTTGAGCAAAGCTATAACGTCACTCAGCTGATTGAAAAATCAGGCATGAGTGAAATGGATATGGTAAAAACAGGTGAGGCGTTCTTTAGCTCTTTAGGCTTTAAAGAATTGCCGGAAACTTTTTGGGAGCGCTCACAATTTACTAAGCCAGAAGATCGTGATGTTGTCTGCCATGCTAGCGCCTGGGATATCGACAATATCGAAGATTTACGCATTAAGATGTGTATTCAAAAGAACGGCGAAGACTTCCAAACCATCCATCACGAACTAGGTCACAACTATTATCAGCGCGCCTACAATCAGCAGCCAATGCTGTTCCGTGAAAGCGCAAACGACGGCTTCCACGAAGCCTTGGGTGACGTTGTCGGTCTATCAATCACTCCGAGCTACTTGGTTCAAATTGGCCTATTGGACAAAGAGCCCCCAGCCTCCGAAGATCTCGGTTTCTTAATGCAGCAAGCTTTGGATAAAATTGCCTTCTTGCCATTTGGCCTACTCGTAGATAAGTGGCGCTGGCAGGTATTCAATGGCGACCTACAGCCTGCAGATTACAACAAAGGTTGGTGGGAACTGCGTGAAAAATACCAAGGTATTACTCCGCCACTAGCGCGCAGCGAGGCTGATTTTGATCCAGGCGCCAAATACCACGTGCCTGGCAACACGCCTTACACTCGCTACTTCTTGGCCTTTATTCAGCAATTCCAATTCCATCGTGCATTGTGTGAAAAAGCAGGCTATCAAGGTCCATTGCATCGCTGCTCTATTTACAACAATAAAGAAGTTGGCGAGAGCTTAAAGACCATGATGGCCATGGGCTCTAGTCGCCCTTGGCAAGATGCTATGGAAGCGGTAACGGGTCAGCGCGAGCTGGATGCTTCGGCGATCATCGATTACTTTGCGCCATTAAAAATTTGGTTAGACGAGCAAAACAAAGGCCGTCAGTGCGGCTGGTAATTTAACTCCGTCTTCTATTACCTTCCCGCTGCTCCACTCTGTCCATTAAATGGATAGAGTGGGCAGCTCCTCTTACCAAGAGCTCAAGCTGCCCTCAGCCTTAGAGGCCCTTCAAGCCAACGTCCATTAAGCCTTCCAAGCTATTTCCCGGCGCAACATCACCCACAAACTAATCATATAAGCGAACACCACTGCCAACACAATCGCACTCAAGCTATTTTCAGGAAATAGATAAAACGCAGACACCACCATTAATGTTCTGAGAACGGCATGAATAATTCCTAAGGGGTGCTGAATAATCCAAGAGAAAACCAAAACTCACAGAAAACTGAAAGTGAATAGTCCAAGATTGATTAGCAGCTTAGGAATGACCAAGATAGGGGCTTAAAAAACTCCCCACTTCCGCCTCACAACAGCCGAGCTCCACAACAACTCCAGCATCACGCAGCATTTTAATTCCCCGGCCATTATTACGAGGGTCGGGATCTAGGGCACCTCTGAATAATGCAGGTTTTGCTCAGCGGAGCCCTAGCATCGCTACTACAACATGCTTAATACCAGCATCAATTAGAGTTGGCGCGCAAGATGGCGTGCGACCTACAAATGAGCATGGCTCCAAGGTCACATAGGCTGTTAGCTCAGCCCTATCGCAATTGCAGGCATTGAGCGCCTGCACTTCTGCGTGATTGCCACCAACGGCTTGAGTAAAACCACGAGCGACGATGAGGTCTTGCTTGACAAGCAGACAAGCCACGGGGGGATTCGGCAAGCAAGCTGGTAAAGCATATCGAGATAACGCCAGCGCTTGCAGCATAAAAGCCTGCTTTTGCGTATACCGCTGCAATTGCTAACCTTCCAAATATTTTAAAATACGCTTTGTATCAAAACCCTTTATTACCTTGCCATTTACCAGCAGCAAAGGGACACCGCGACCACCAAGCGCCTTGAATTGATCATACCCCTCGCTTGAGCTTTCTACATCATACTCATAATAGGGAATATTATTCTGCTCTAGGAACTTGCGTGTTTTTTTACAATAAGCGCACCAGTCTGTGGCGTATAGAATAACCCTTTCTTCATGCTGAGCAGCATATTCGGGGGCTGGGCTATGAAAGCTAAACAGCTCATCGCGAAACTGATACAGCACAAGTAAAATTGCAACAAATATAAACTTTTTCAATACTCACCCACTACCGCGCTTGAAACCAAGGTCTCTATATTAACTATGCTTTAAAAGATTGCCTAGAATACGCTCAAGATCCCTTAATGAGTTACAACAATGCACCTCTGAGCAATAAGGCCGATATGAAGCCATAATAGAATCGCCAGTATCCCAGCTATTGATATGCTCTGGATTTAGCCATAGAACCCGCCCCGCCTGAAGATAAACCTTCTGCCATATATCGGCACGGCCATTGCCATTATTATTGCGAGCATCACCCAACATGATAACCGTGGTCTTTTGATCAACATCCTTCAGTGTATTTTCGGAAAAGTCCGCCAAGGCCTTGTCATAACTGGTAGACTGATTTGCCCACTTCGACATTATTTCAGCAAGCGCGTCCTCTAATTTATTTTCCTTAAACAGATCGGTTACTTCACCCATATCAGAGGAAAACACAAAAGAACGACTGCGAGGCAACACCTCTTGCAAGCTATGCACAAACAACAGTAAGAAGCGCGCAACTCGACTTACCGAACCACTAACATCGCAGATCACCATTACTTTGGGGCGATCCACTACGGTGGTTTTCCAGCGAGTATGGAACAAGACGCCATCATAGGCAGCATTGGCCGCTATGGTTTTTCGCACATCTAACAGGCCGCGTTTGCGCAATTTTCTCTTGCGACTGTGAAGGCTTGCCAGACGCTTAGCAGCCTTACGCACCAAATCAGCCATTTGCTGCATATAGTGGTTATCGATATTGGTAAGCTTTACTTTCTGCAAAGTGGTTTCACGCAGCTGCTGCCCCTTTGCCTCGGCATAGAGCAGATATTGCTGCTCAACATAATCTTTAACCTGTTCTTGCAGCTGGGTCTGGGCAGATCTGAGTCGATTGGCCAAACGTTGCTGGGCTAGCTCATTGCTTACGTCTAGAGCCAGCAGCTCTTGATTTAATGCTTCGTTACCCATGCGATTCATCATGCGATAACTAAACAAAGGCTTTTGGGTAAATAACTGAATATTTTGAACCGATTCTTGCTGTCCAGCTTTGGCTATCGCCATCGCAATAGCTGCAGGATCTGCCGCTTGTAGCATCCTCCCCAAAGGAGAGCTGGCGGAAACTTCTGTAGCAGAGTCCTCCGAAGACTCATCTTGCTCATTGTCTTCAGATTCGCCCCCGCCTTGCCCAGAACTGCTGGACACCTCACTTGCGCCGTCATTTGACGGCGACTCATCAGAACTTTGTTGATTCTGTTGTTCTAAATCATCGCCATCTTCAAGCGCCTCAGAACCTGAGGGCGAAGCAGGCTCTGCAAACTTAAAAAACTCATCAAAATAGTGTTCGTAAGTTTGCTTATCCTGTTCATTCTTTGCCAATACTAAGCCAAGGCCCTGACGCAGGCGAGACTTTCCTTGCAAGCCCAACAGTTCAGCTGTTTTTAAGGCATCTAGAGTCTCCGCAGGGGATATAGGCACCCCCTGCTGACGCAGAGTATGGATAAAATCGGCAAAGACTTTCTGCACTTTGACTAACCTACTTACTAATACGGTACATTTTTTAAAGCGAATTATTTGGGGCTAATTTGCCCCATAATTTTGCGAAGCTCAGGCTCCACAATTTCAATATCGTCCTGATATTTCAACAATAGGCTCAGGGTATCTCTCACCCACTTTTCATCAAGGCTATCAACATTCAGCAGTAATAAAGCACGCGCCCAATCGATAGATTCACTAATCGCCGGCACTTTCTTTAAGGCCATTTGGCGCAATTCATGCACAAAAGCGACCAGCTGGTCTCGCAAGCTGCTATCCATATCAGGAACTTGGCTGGCGATAATTTGATTTTCCAATGCAGTCTCTGGGAATGGAATATGCAGATGCAAACAACGACGCTTCAGTGCATCTCCGAGCTCACGGGTATTATTACTGGTAAGAAAAACAATTGGTTTGCTCTTAGCCTTTACCGTTCCGATTTCTGGAATAGACACTTGGTAATCTGACAGCAGTTCTAAAAGAAAAGCTTCAAACTCTTGATCAGACTTATCAATTTCATCGATCAATAAGACCGCGCCATCTGGCTCTCGTAAAGCTTGCAGCAATGGTCGGGTTTCTAAAAACTGCTCTGAGTAAAAGATATCGCCAAAGGAGTGCAGTCGTTCAACCGATTCATCCAAACCTCTAGCGCCACGCATTACATCACCCAGCTGATCTTTTAATACCTGGGTATAAAGCAGCTGCTTACCGTACTTCCATTCATACAGTGCCTTGGCTTCATCCAAACCTTCATAACACTGCATACGAATCAGTGGCGCAGCTAAATACTCAGCCGTTACCTTCGCCAACTCTGTTTTACCAACACCTGGAGGGCCTTCAACGAGAATAGGCTTTTGTAAATGGCAAGCTAGATACACAGCTGTAGCAATTGGGTCGCTACAAATGTATCCACGCTTTTCAAATGCTTCTTGCAAAACTTCTGGCGAAGCGATCTTATCTGCGTGCTTAATAATCATGCCAAGTGTACCTATTCGTAGAAGCTAACGTTTTCACCTAAGTCGGCGCGAACAGTTCGGGTGTTATTGGCGGCATGGTTTTTATCCTCGTATCCGAATGAAATACCACAAAGGATTTGCATGCTGTCGTCTTCGGGCAAACCCAGCTCTTTACGAACCAAATCGGGGTAATAAGCCAATGCACCTTGAATGCAACTACCCACACCGTAAGACTCCATAACAAGATTTAAAGTCTGCAAATAAATGCCCACATCCAAAGCATTCACAATACCGAAGCTCTTTGGCATTGCGATAAAAGCAACATGTGGCGCACCAAAGAAATCATAGTTGCGCAACATGGCCGCGCCACGACCTGCCTTGTCACCACGCTCGATACCCATGGAACCGTATAACGCATATGCGCAATCTACCTGACGCTGGCGATATTCATCGAAGAAACCTAATGTCACATCGAAATCGGGCTTGGAAGGCGCACCACTAACGATGGCCTCAGCCAGGCTTTTGGCAAACTGGCGGCAGCGCTCGCCCGAAATAATGTAGGCCTGCCAGGGCTGAGTATTACAGTTGGAAGGAGCCTGCTGGGATTTTTGAAAAATTTCCTGCAAAACTGGCTTCTCAATCACTCGATCGGTAAAACCGCGCACACTGTAGCGGTGCTCTAGCAAAGAAAATAAATCTGTTTCCTGGGGGGTAATACTCATGCCTTGGACCTATCCTTCTTTAAACCTACTGACTTTTAGCAAGCTGGAGATTACGACAATCAACCTTCAGCTGTTTGACACTACCTTAACGCGCAAATGACGTTTGTCTATGCCAAAAACGCCTTTTCTATCGACCGCTCAGGCCAAAGCAGGCTTTTCTATTCGGCTAGGCCAACAACTGTCACTTTTGGCCAAGTAGCGCGGGCCAAAATTTGATAGCCTGAACAATTTCAGCCAATCAACAATAATTAGAGGCGTCCATGTCGCTATTAAAAACCTTAATCAAGGCCTTAACTGGGCTTGCATTGCTACTGACAATAGTCGTAGTTGCCGTTTATATGCATTTCAACCCACAGCCAGAAGACGAGCAAGCCTTCATCAATGCTCGAATTCTGACCATGAACAGCAATGATGATGTCGCTGAAGCGATGTATGTAAAACGCGACAAAATAATCGCTGTTGGTAGCAATGAAGAGATTAAAAAGTTACTTAAAAACCCATCTCTTGCTCGAGATATGGCTGGCAAAACCATCATGCCAGGTATTATCGATGCCCATGGTCACTTTCCCGGCTCTGGCTTGGCGGCCGTTGCGGCCGATTTAAATAGCCCACCGATTAACGAAGTAAAGACGGTTGCCGATGCGCTTTCACGGCTGCGCGCACAGGTAGAAAAAAGCCCCAAAGGTAGCTGGGTGTACGCGTACGGCTATGATGATACGCAAATTGCCGAACAGCGGTTTTTAACGCGCCTTGAGCTGGATAGTATTTCTACCGAGCACAACATTTATGTGAGCCATATCTCTGGGCATATGGGCATGGCCAACAGCATGGCTTTTGCTTCAGTGGGTTACGATAAAAATACCAAAGACCCAGAAGGCGGCGTTATAGTGCGCAGCGAAGACGGTGAGCTGGCAGGCTTGGTAGAAGAAAATGCTCAATACCCTTTGGTGATGAAGGCTCTAGACCTTGGCTTAAAACAGTTTTATGCCATGTCCCGCTTCGCCAGTGAAAACTATCTGCAAGAAGGGGTAACCTCTGCCCAAGTCGGCTTGGCCAGCAAAAAATTCATCACACCAATTTCAGCTTTTGGCAAGCTTGGCATTTACCCACAGCGCGTCGTCATGTGGCCTGATTTAGAAGCTGCCAGAGCAATTCAAGCCGGAGAGCTTAGCGTTAATAATATTGAAAGCGATAGGGTAAAAGTTGGCGCCCTAAAATTAATAACCGATGGCTCCATTCAAGGCTATACCGGCTTTCTAGGCCACCCTTACCATGTACCGGCCGAAGGCAAAGACGATGACTATCGTGGCTACCCGACCATGAACAAAGAAGAGCTTTTTGCCAGCGTTGCAGAGTTCCACAAAGCGGGCTGGCAGATAGCCCTGCATGGTAATGGTGACGCTGCTATCGATCTGATTATTGAAGCCTTTCGCGAGGCCCAAAAAGCCCATCCAAGGGAAGATGCCCGCCCGATTATTATTCACGCTCAAATGACCCGTGATGATCAATTAGATCAATTTGCAGAGCTCGGTATGAGCCCAAGTTTTTTTAATAGCCATGTTTACTACTGGGGCGATCGTCACAAAGCTTTATTTATGGGGCCAGAGCGTGCAGCAAGAATGAGCCCGATGGCAGGCGCCAAGGCGAGAAACGTACCTTTCACCTTGCACCTAGATACGCCCATTGTGCCAATGACACCATTCTTAGCGGCTTGGTCTGCAGTCACCCGTGAAACGTCCAGCGGTGATGTCTTAGGCCCTGAACAAGCCATTACAGCAATGGAGGCATTAAGGGCTATTACGATCGACGCCGCTTGGCAGATATTTGCCGAACAAGAGCTAGGCTCATTAGAAGATGGAAAGTTAGCCGATTTCATCGTTTTAGATAGAGACCCGCTGTCAGGCCCAGAAGAGCTACGTAATACACAGGTAATTGAAACCGTTATCGGCGGCGTGCAGCGCTTTAGCAAACCTTAAGCTTTTGCTGAAAACTGATCGAAACAATAAATCTCGGTGGTGACTAAGCCTCCATGGCTTGTTCACCACTGAGAAGCTGACAGTACTCACCGGCTATATTACTTAGAAAGATATCGTGCACTTGTTCAGCGCTAAAATGAGCCCCCGATAAACTATCTATTGCTTGAGCAGGGCAGCATTCTGGCACTAGATAATTTTTAAAACCAAGCCCGGCCGCCATTCTAAGCGTCGCATCAACAGAGTTGTTTAACAGTACACCTGTAAAGACAAGCTCTTCAATACCACGAGCCCTAAGTATCTCTTCCAGTTCAGTTTGCGCAAAGGCACAATTCTCTCGCTTGCTTAGTACCAGCTCACCTACCATCGGCTCCAGCTCGGCTTTAAAATCAAACCAAGGCGATGATTGATGATACGGAGAATCTGGAAATCTCGATGAATGGCGAATATGAATCACCGGCCGTTGTTGCGCCCGCCAGTAAGCCAGCAAGTCTGCGCAAGCAGATTCTGCCTCAGGGTGGCTGCGAGCCAAGTCGCCGAAATGATCGATAGCCTGCTGCCAGTCAATAATAAGCAGTGCCGGCGTTGAGGTTTGAAACTGAAAATTAGATTTGTCCACTGTATTTCCCTCTGTGTAGCAAAAGGCAGTGTCAGAAACAAAAACAGGAGCCTAAGCTCCTGTTTTATTGCACCGTTAGATATAAAGCTTAGCGCTTCTTAATGTCTGGTGCCAAAGATACGTTATAAACGTTAGCTTCACGTGCCGCATCAGCAATTGCAATGTACTTTTCAGCACTCGCTTTACCGTCAGCTTTGATAATTACAGAAGCTTGAGGGTTCTCTGCGCTCATACGCTCAATGTTAGCACGTACCGCACGAACATCAACACGACGACCTTCCATCCAAATCTCATCCGTAGCGGTTACTTCCACTAGGATGTTTTGCGGGGCTTCAGGTGGCGGAGGATTATCATTTTCAGGCGGAATATTCACGCCGATACCCACTTCCTTCACAAAAGAGGCCGTTACAATAAAGAAGATCAACATGATAAATACAACGTCCAGCATGGGCGTTAGGTCAATATCAGCTTTTTCTTCTACTTCAACTTTGTTCTTCTTACGACGGCTCATTATTGCTCCGTTATTCTAGTCTTGATTTACTCTGCCGGTATCTCCAAAGTCCTGAACAAATGACAAACCCGTGAAATAAAGCTTAGTTAAAAAAGCCTTACCACACAGCAGTGTGCATTTTTTACTCAGATTGGGAACCTGCTATTTTATCATCGCCTTGGGCAGCTAGTGCCAGCAAGGATGACATGTTAGCGGTTTTACCTGCACAGGCCAAGTGGCAAGTCACCATAATATGCATGGTGTTCGCAATATCGGTGTTGCTATCCGCAATTCTTAACACGCCAAACACTATGTAAATGGGCTATTTTTACCCAATCACGCCAAAGCCACAGTCCTGCGAACCCTTATTAGTACATTTGTGCAATATTTTGCTAATGTGAGAGCTGGTGTCATTGTGGGGCTCCCTAGCTCATCGTCTAGCTCCCCCTTTGTAGGCGCTCTATATCTCAGACAATTTTAACAACGAAATCCGACACAACAGGAGACCCGCACCATGAACCAAGCGGCCAGCCCTAATTTAAACGTTGAAGCCTCTGCCCAACGTGTACAAGAAACATACGAAAAGCAGCGTCAGGCTTACCTAGCAAATCCATACCCAGAGTATGAAGAGCGCCTAGCCAATCTGCAAAAGTTAGAAAACATTCTAAAGAACAACCGGGTTGCCATTACCGAGGCGATTAATAAAGATTATGGCAACCGCTCTATTCATGAGACAGAGTTTCTTGAGCTATTTGGTTCAATTGATGGTATCAAATATTGCCGCAAGCAATTAAAAAGCTGGATGAAACCACAAAAGCGCCACACTTCTATATGGTTTTTTGGTGGCAAGAATAAGGTGCTACCACAACCAAAAGGTGTTGTAGGTATTGTGGTACCGTGGAATTATCCGCTGTTTCTATGCATGAGCCCGCTGGCTAATGTGCTCGCAGCAGGCAATCGCGCCATGATCAAAATGGCCGCCAACTCACAAAATCTATGCCGCCTACTTGCTGATTTGGTGAATAAAGAATTTGGTGAAGACACCCTCGCCATCTTACCTGGCGTGAGCGCTTCAGACTTCACTGATATGCCGTATGACCACCTAGTTTTCACCGGCTCTCCAAATGTTGGTCGCCAGGTAATGGAAAAAGCTTCTAAGCACCTAACCCCCGTTACCCTAGAACTAGGTGGTAAATCACCGTGTATTGTTGCCGAAGACTATGACATCGAACTCGCTTGTGAGCGTATTTTACAGGGTAAACTGTACAACGCGGGCCAGACCTGTGTTGCCCCAGACTATGTGTTCCTACCCGAAAGCAAAGCAGATGCTTTTATCGAACATGCGAAAAAAATTGTTCCGCAACGCTACCCTAATCTAGAGACCAAGGACTTCACCGCCATTATCGACAAGCGAGCATACTCCCGTTTGATTCAGACTTTGGATGATGCAAAAGAAAAAGGGGCTCAAGTTGTCAATCTGCTTGGTGATGTGGAACCTAGCGATGAGCTAGAGAAGATCCCGCCCACGTTAATTCTCGACAGCACAACTGAAATGACAGTAATGCAAGAAGAGATCTTCGGCCCGATTATGCCGGTGAAGACCTATCGCGATATTAACGAAGTCATCGAATTTATTAATGTTCGTGAACGCCCCTTAGCGCTTTACCTATTTAGTAAAGATAAGCCTCTGCAAGATAAGGTGATTAAAAACACTATTTCTGGCGGCGTAAGCTTGAATGACGTGATGATGCACGTTGCACAGCACGATATACCTTTTGGTGGTGTTGGTAATAGCGGCATGGGGCACTACCACGGTAAGGAAGGTTTTATTGAGTTTTCCAAATTAAGGCCTATCTTTCAGCAAGCTCCGAGTCCCGGTACTAAGTACATGGTGGCTCCGTTTGGTAAAACCATGGACTTTATGCTGCGCATGATGCTCGGCAAGCGATAAGCCTTGCTGCAACACAAACCAAAAATAAAAAAGGGCCTTTAAAAGGCCCTTTTTTATTTCGCAAACTTTATAGCTTACGTTTATAGGTTGCGGCCGCTTTATTTCGTTCATCCAAGCGATTAAGTATCGCCGCCATTTCATCAGCTTGAGATTCGGCCTGTTGGCGCTTAGCCGCTTCGATAGAGGCTTTTTCTTGCTCAATGGCTTCTTTAATTCGCTTTTCTTTTAAGCTCGAACCAGTACGACCTTTGGCCACAGCGACTTTTGCAGGCGATTTAACGGCCGCTTTAGAACTGCTGACAGCTGCCGAGCTCTTCGGTGGCTTGCTGCTAACCGCACTGCGCAATGAAGTCTTCGACTTACCTCTTTTGCTGGCCGCCGGCTTTTTCTTTTGCGCTAAACGACGCTGTTCGATTTGCAGCAACACAGCTTGCATTTCTTTAGCTTCCGCACTCGCTTGTTGCTGCCTTAATACAGACCGCTGCTCACGCTCGGCCGTAATTGCTTCTTTGATACGCTTTTCTTTGCTCGCTGAACCACTGCGCCCATTGGCCACTTTTTCGCTCGCCAGCAACTCTTCTTTTTCTGCAGCGCTTGGCTTTCGAGTACCTTGACTAGAGCTTGAGGCGGTTTTATCCCCAGATCCCGTAGTCTTAGTGTTTCTCTCTAACCCTTCGGCCGGAATAAGTTCTTCGACTAACTCGCTTTCGTATTCGGCTTTTGCCATCGAAAACAATTCTCGAATATCGCTACTAACTTGCGTTGCGCCACTGCGCTTGTTAACGCCATCACTAGCGCGGCCCAGTTTGATCGGTCTGGCGCCTAAGGTTTCCTTAGCTTCACTCAATAATTCACGTAATTCACGGCTATTTTCCGCAAACGCCCATTCTTCAACGGAAAATTTCTCTACACCATGCAAGCGAATTGCTGCCTGCAAAGCCCCCTCTTGCCCCTCATCCGCTGCGGCTACAATTGATGCCCACTGGGCTTCAATAGATTCCTTGGCTGAGCCTACATACACATCTTGGCTAACATCACAGCTTACGGTAAAAACAAACACAAACGCTCCCCGGCTTAAATAACACCGATACCCCAAAGGGGTCACTCAAAAAGGGTGGCGATTATAATGAGTTCGGCGGGAATTTGTAGCGCCACTGAAGAAAAAACTAGGATTAACTAAAGCAGGATAAATAATCGGGGATTCCTGCTGCTGGCTCTGCCCAGTTATGGGGCACTTGCATTAGAAAACACTGGAAGCTGATGATTTTTTAGGCAAAAAGATCACTCTGAGGATCTTCAGTTTGTGGCTCTTGAAAACGCACCCCCAAACCGAGCAATCTCACGGGCTGAAAAGAACGCTCAAAGGCCTCGGAAATAAGCTGCTGATAGGCCTCTAAAGAGTAATGTGCAGATTGTTTTTCCACAGTTGTGGATGAAAAGTCATGAAATTTTAGCTTCACAAATGGCTTGCTGATGACATAACTGTCATCGAGGGCCGACAAACGCTTGTGTAAACCCTCCAATAGCCCCGGAATTTGCTCGAAGCAGGCTGCTAAATCAGGTAAATCACTAGCAAATGTATGCTCCACACTGAGTGATTTTCGCCGGCGACTTCGCTCAACTGGGCGATAATCATTACCTCGACACAGGTCATAAAGGCGCCGTCCAAAGCTTCCAAACTTGGCCTGCAAAAATTCCAAGTCATAGTCTTTCAGCTGGTAGCAATGCGTTATGCCCATCGACAGCAGTTTTTGTTCGGTGACTTTGCCAACACCGTAAATTTTATTAACACCAAGGGCCGCCACAAAATCACCTTGTTCAGCCTGAGAAATAACCGTTAAACCGTTAGGTTTTTTCCAATCACTTGCTACTTTGGCTATAAATTTATTGTGGGCCACCCCTGCTGAAACTGTAATCCCCAATTCAGCCTTAATTTCTTGGCGAATTAATTCAGCAATGGCGGCGGCACTATCATAGGCGCCTTGATTTACTTGCTGCGAAACATCCAAAAAAGCCTCATCAAGTGACAGAGGCTCAATCACATCGGTATAGCGATAAAAAATATCCTGCATTTGACGAGAAACTTCTCGATACTTTTCCATATTTGGTCGCATTGACAAAATACCAGGACAAAGTCTGCGGGCATAGGCCATTGGCATCGCCGAGCGCACACCAAATTTACGCGCCTCATAATTACAGGTCGCAACGACACCACGACCTTTTGCTTCGCCACCAATGGCCAAGGGCCTGCCGATTAAGCTGGGATCGTCTCGCATTTCTACCGAGGCATAAAAGCAATCGGCATCGCAGTGGATGATATGGCGCTCTGGACTCATATAAGCTTTAAAAGTCGTAAGATTCTGGGCTACTTATGGATAGACGGGTATATAATATAATGAATCCGTCGCTTGATAGTTTATTGTAACACTCAGGCAGTGTCGGATTTAGACAGTTTTAGCTAGCCGATCAAAGTAAATACCAAAGAGACTCAATTATGAGCGTAGAATCCTGGGACCCAAATGCCAGCGAACAAGAAAAAAGCTATGCATTGGAACACGACGTCTTGCTGAATATTATCAGCCAACGACAAAATAGCGATGAAAAACCGATTGCTGATTATTTTGACGCTGCTGAGCTGCAAAAGCATAGCGCCATGATGAAACAGGGTAGAGAAAATTGGCTATCCGCCGTTACAGATTTTAATGAGGCGCAATTACTGAGTTTGATCGAGTTTCTGACCCTAGCGGAAAAGCAAATTGCTAGCTGGCACGCCGGTGAAGACTCCCCAGTGATATATATTGTTAAATTTATGCGACAAAACAAAATGCCGTTAAAAAGGGAAATGTTGCTTTGGATTAAAGCCAATAGCGATAACCGTTTTTTGCCAAATGGCCCCCTATAAAAATGAAATTTTCTGTTTTTTTTCTAAAATTAATGTGAATTCAAGAAAAACGGCCAATAAATACCAAAAATTGCTATTTTTTTGACCATAAACTCTTGAATTTTGTCAGTAAAGACGTACCTTATACACGCGTCGTAGTCGGCTGGTTATTTTTACTCTCAGATCCGCGCCATAAGCGGGCTGGACAGCCACTAAAAAGAAGTTTCAGTGCTAGATTAATTACATTCAAAGGAAAATAAGATGGCAGCTCGTAAAGCTAACGATCCAGTCGCTAAATTAGAAGCAGAACTGGCCAAAATCCAAGCTCAATTGGTTAAAGCTCGCGCTAAGCAAGAAGCCGACTTGGGTAAAGAAACCACCAAACTAGAAAAAGCCGCTGCTAAAGCCGCTGCCAAAGCGAAAGCTTCCGGCAACAAGGTTGCAGCTATCCGTAAGAAGAAGAAGTCTGCTGCTCAAGCTAAGCAATTGGCTGCTGCGACTAAAGCCGCTGCTGCTGATAAGAAAGCTGCTGCTGACGCTAAAGCTACCGCTTCTGCGGCCAAAGCTGAGCTGAAAGCTGTTAAAGCTGCTAACAAGAGCGCTAACGACCAAGCTAAAGCTATCGCTAAGGCTGAAGCTGCTCTTGCTAAGAAGCAAAAAGCTGCTGACAAGAAAGCTGCTGCTAAAGCTAAAACCGCTGACAAGAAAGCCGCTGCTCGCGCTAAAGTAGCTGCTAAGAAGAAGGCTGAGCGTGAAAAGCTAGCTGCTAAGAAAGCTGCTGCTAAGGCTAAAGCTGCTGCTAAAGCTAAAGCTACCCGTGAAAAGGCTGCTGCAAAGAAGAAAGCTGCTAAAGCTAAGGCCGCTGAGAAGAAAGCCGCTGCTAAAGCTAAGGCTGCTGAGAAGAAAGCCGCTGCTAAAGCTAAAGCTGCAGAGAAGAAAGCTGCTGCTAAAGCTAAAGTTGCTGCTAAGAAAGCCGCTGCTAAGCAAAAAGCTGCTGAAAAGAAAGCTGCCGCTAAAGCTAAAGCTGCTGCCAAGAAGAAAACTGCTAAGAAAAAGCCAGCTGCTAAGAAGAAGCCAGCTGCTAAGAAACCAGCGGCCAAAAAAGCTGCTGCTAAGAAGCCTGCTGCTAAGAAAGCTACCCGTCGCGGTCGCCCTGCCAAGAAAGCTGCTAAGAAGTAATTACAGCATTCTTTGCAAAAACGGCGCTTCGGCGCCGTTTTTTTTGCCTACGATATTATCAAAAGCTCCTATCAAGCAATTTCCGCCACAGATTGAATCAAATAATCGATAAATGCCCGGTTCGCAGGTGACAGATAGCCCCCCTTTTTCCAACCAATGCCCAGCTCTATATATTGCGGCTCGTTAAAGGAAACCGAAACCAAGTCTTTTTCCGCATCCACCAAACGCCTTAAACACAAGCACATACCCTCACCCGAGGCCACCATACTGACCATTAAACGCAAGATATCTGTCTCGATAATAATGTTCGCCTTATGAGCAGCTTGCGACTCTAAACGGTTTAGAATTTGCCGCAAGTGATAACCCTGGTGATATACCAATAAGGGCTCTTCTTTTATATCAAGGAAGTCGACAGCTGTTCGATCTGCGAATGGATGGTCGCTCGCCATACAAAGAACCACCTCTTCTTTTAATAGATAACGAGATTCAATCTGCTCAGAGTGCTGTTGAACATTAACAATGGCCATATCAGTAGAGCCATCTAGCAACATTTGCTCGGCACGCTGAGTACCTTCAGCGCTAATGTGCAAATCAATGCCTGGGTAAGCTCGACGAAAGGCGATCAGCTGCTCTGGCAAAAAATATGAGCCTAACATTGCGGGTGTATCCAAACGTACTTGGCCACTCTTTAAGGCTTCTAACTCCTTAAGCTCATCCTTAGCTTGCTGAAACTCAACCAAAATTCGTTCGGCACGATGCAGCAGCTTTTCACCGGCTGCGGTTAACTCAATACGTCGATCAATACGATTAAACAATCGTGTACTTAACTCTTCTTCGAGCTTTTTCACTGCAATACTCACCGCCGGCTGTGCCATATGTAACTCTAAGGCCGCCTTGGTAAAGCTCTGGCTGATGGCCACCTGGCGAAATATCTGTAATTGACGCTTATCCATTCGAGACCTTTGCTTGAGGACTTGCTACGGGATGCTTATCTAAAAGGGTTAGCTATGTAAGGCACAATAAAGCTGAAACCGATTAACGCGCCCCATATATAAAAGACACTCCCCCGTATAAAAGAGGACATAATCTATATGCAAAGCACCGTTCATATTCAAAGCGCTGTTCAATTTCAAAGCACTACCCATATATAAAATATATGCCAACAATATAAACGATATATTTTATATATGCACCCAGCTAGAGTATAATTAGATTACATGTGAAGTTTTGGCTTTTTGAGCTGCAAACTAAGATTAGCGAAACAACAATCAACCGGAGTACACCATGGCGAAGTCCCCTTGGGCCAGCTTTAACTGGCAAGACCCTTTCTTGATGGATTCAATGTTGACCGAAGAAGAGCGCATGGTGCGTGATTCTGCTCACCAGTATGCCCAAGAGCAGCTGTTGCCACGCGTACGTGAGGCCTATCAAAAAGAAGAGACCGACATCAACATCTTCCGCGAAATGGGCGAGATGGGCTTGCTAGGCGCGCCTCTAGAAGGTTATGGCTGTCCTGGCGTTAGCTATGTAGCTTACGGTTTGATTGCTCGTGAAGTTGAGCGTGTAGACTCCGGCTACCGTTCAATGATGTCTGTTCAGTCTAGCTTGGTAATGTTCCCTATTTGGAGCTACGGTAGCGAAGAGCAAAAAGAAAAGTATCTACCTAAACTAGCCAGCGGTGAATACATTGGCTGTTTCGGCCTAACTGAACCCGATCACGGTTCTGACCCAGGCTCGATGATCACTCGCGCTAAGAAAGTAGATGGTGGCTACCGTCTAACTGGCGCCAAAATGTGGATCACCAACTCACCTATCGCTGATGTTTTTGTAGTCTGGGCCAAAACTGAAGATGATGTTATTCGCGGCTTTATTCTAGAAAAAGGCTGGGAAGGCTTAAGCGCACCAAAGATTGAAGGCAAACTAGCGCTACGCGCTTCTGTCACTGGTGAAATTGTGATGGACAATGTGTTTGTTCCTGAAGAAAACCTAATGCCAGGTGTTCAAGGCTTGAAAGGCCCATTCGGCTGCCTGAACTCTGCACGCTTGGGTATTTCTTGGGGAGCTTTAGGCGCTGCAGAAGCTTGCTGGTACTCTGCTCGTGAATACACCATGGATCGTAAGCAGTTTGGTCGCCCATTGGCACAAACCCAGCTGATCCAAAAGAAACTAGCGGTAATGCAAACCGATATCAGCCTTGGTCTGATGGGTAGCTTGCGTGCATCTCAGTTGAAAGACGCAGGTCAATTAGCGCCTGAGCTAATTTCTATGATGAAGCGTAACAACTGTGTTAAAGCTCTGGAAATTGCCCGTGAATCTCGTGACATGCACGGTGGTAACGGTATTTCTGATGAGTACCCAGTAATGCGTCACATGTGTAACTTAGAGGTAGTTAATACCTACGAGGGCACTCAAGATATTCACGCATTAATTCTTGGCCGTGCTCAAACTGGCCTGCAAGCGTTTTTCTAAGTCTTAGCAAACGCTGTTAAAGCTACGGTTTTTATACCGTTTAAAGGGCCGATACCACGGCCCTTTTTTCTTCTTCACTTTTAAATATATATTTGGAGCAGTCATGTCCAGCCAGACTAATAGCGCCAATCAATCCGGCCCTCTCAGTGGTTTTCGTGTTCTTGATATGAGCCGAATTCTTGCTGGCCCTTGGAGCGCACAAACCCTCGCCGACCTTGGAGCGCAGGTTATCAAAGTAGAGCGCCCGAGAGTGGGTGATGACACTCGCCGCTGGGGACCTCCTTATTTAAAAGATAGTGATGGCCAAGACACAGCCGAAGCGGCCTACTATACCGCGGCCAATCGTGGCAAAGATTCGATTACGGTTGATATTACTCAATCTGAAGGCCAGGAGATTATTAAAAAGCTGGCCCAAAAGTGCGATGTATTAATCGAAAATTATAAAGTTGGCGGCTTAAAAAAATACGGCCTAGATTATGAATCACTAAAGGAGATCAACCCTGCTTTAGTGTACTGCTCGATTACGGGTTTTGGGCAAGACGGGCCCTATGCTCAGCGTGCTGGCTATGATTTTATGATTCAGGGCATGGGTGGCCTGATGAGCATTACCGGCGAAAAAGATGGTGTTGCCGGTGCTGGCCCACAAAAAGTTGGCGTCGCTGTTACTGATTTATTTACCGGGCTGTATGCCACCATTGCTATTCAGGGCGCTCTTTTGGAACGTCAGCGTTCGGGCCTTGGCCAACATATCGATATGGCATTACTTGATGTGCAAGCGGCTGTACTGGCCAATCAAGCTAGTAATTATCTGGTGGGGGGCGTAGTACCTCAGCGCATGGGTAACGCACACCCCAATATCGTGCCTTACCAAGCTTTTGCTACCAGCGATGGCTTTATCATTCTTGCCGTTGGTAACGATGGCCAATTCGAAAAATTATTACAGCTGGCTGGGCGCGAAGAGCTAATGCAAGATGAACGCTTCGCTACCAACCCCGCCCGAGTACAAAACCGCGAGATCGTTTGCGAAGAGGTGGCCAATATTATGGTGCAAGAAAGCCGTGATTACTGGCTGGAAGAATTATCTGTTCGCGGTGTGCCATGCGGCCCCATTAATAATATTGAACAGGTTTTTGCCAACCCGCAAATCCAGCATCGCCAAATGCAAATCGAGGTAGAACATCCTCTATCTGGCAGTATTTCTTTATGCAATAGCCCCATAAAATACAGCCGTACTAAAGTCGAAATCAGCAAAGCCCCACCACTGCTTGGCAACGACACCGAAACAATTTTATCGGATGTTCTAGGTTTAGGCGAAGAGGAGCTTAAAGCCTTGAAAGAAAAGGGTTGTATCTAAGCCCCATTCAAGCCAAAAACAAAAACAGGAGGCCATGCCTCCTGTTTTATTTTGTAAGCCCAAATTTAAAGTAGAAATATACTACTCATCTTCTCGGCCAGTTAGTTTTAAACGATAACTGGTGCCACTAGTGAATATACACTCGGCCCTAAATGCTAGCGGCTCTCCGATCAAGCTAACGGCATCAAAATCAATTGCAATACCCACCGTCGCATCTTTATACAAGGTGGGCTCTGGGCGTTTTCGAGTGAGTACTCGAATCGTACGAAAATCCGCGTACATATCGTTCACTGCCTTTTTACAGGCCATCCAATATTCACGCATAGAGCGCTCGCTAGGGCCAGTATGGAAACGAGATTTTGTGCGATCGTAGGTAGTGAAGCTGCTGCCATCGAGTAGAAGGGAGAAGGTTTTACGCTCATCGTCGCGACATAGAATTTTAAAAACCGGCACCTGCAAGCTGCTTAGATCAACATTTACCGTGCCTTTTAAAACCTTGCTGCAACGGGGGTTAGTACGAGCGACTTCAACGGCTTGCTTTAGCTCTGGCAGCTTCTCTTTATAAGTCGTCGGCAGCCATAAATAGGGCTCAGCAGCCGAACTGACAGCGGATATAAAGAACACAAATAGACCAGATAGAAAACGGCGGGCAGGCATAGCAAATTCCATAAACTCTTCCATTATAGTTATAGCGGAAAATTCAGAGTTTGCTTGAGTTTAAAAGGAGATCAGGGTCAGATCCCACGGGATCTGACCCTCAAGATAAGTGCGCTATACTGGCTGTTCAGCCGCCTTTTTCGTCCAAATATAACGGAAGAACAGGTAGCTAATACGCTGAGGCAAGACCAGCAGCACCGGCGTAACAATCAAAGTAAGAATAGTAGAGAACACCAAACCATAGACCACTGCACTGGCTAGAGGTACGAAGAAGGATGCGATCACCCCGCCAGACACCACTTCACGGCCTACAAAATCGACACTCGTACCGAGCGCGATTGGCAGCAGGCCTAACACGGTTGTTACCGTGGTTAAGAATACCGGGCGCAAGCGCTGAGCACAGGCTCGCACTACAGCCTCAGCTGGTGTTAGCTCCGAATCCTGAGAGCGAACATGGTTGTAGGTATCGATCAAGACAATATTATTGTTCACTACGATACCGGCAAGGGCTACGATTCCCACACCAGTAAGGATCACACTGAATGTCTGCTGGGTGATCAACAGGCCTAACATAACACCCGCTGTAGACATGATCACCGCCGATAGAATCAATACGCCTTGATAGAAGCTATTGAACTGGGTCACCAACAATACAAACATCAAGAACAATGCCAGCGAAAAGGCTACCGAAAGGAAGGCCGCTGAATTATTTTGCTCTTCGTTTGCACCGCGGAATTCAACCGCGACTTCGGAATCCTTCGGCTGCTCGGCTAACCAAGTTTCAATTTCCTTCACTTTCGTATCGGCAAGAACTCCAGGCTGCACATCAGCGCGCACCATCATGATTTCAATACCATCAACACGTTTGATCTTATCAACCTTAGGCTGCGCCTGACGATTTACAAAGCTTGAAATCGGTGTTGAGCCTGCATTGGTATTAACACGCAGATCATCCAAAGCCATCATACCGCGCTCGGCATCTGGGTAACGCACTCGAATATCCACTTCTTCATCGGCATCATCAGGACGATACTCACCCACTTTTACGCCATTGGTAACCAATTGTACGGAGCGTCCGACTTCAACAATATTAGCGCCCATTTGAGCGGCAAGAGAACGATCGACTTTTAACTCCCACTCAATACCTGGTAATGGCGTGGTATCAGTAATATCTCGCAAGCCTTCGAATTCAGTATCCAGAGCATGATGAATTCGGCGCGCCGTAGCAATTAGCTTATCGTGATTATGGGAAGCGATTTGAATTTGAATCGGCTTACCTACCGGCGGACCACCTTCAAAAGCATTAGCGCTGACAATGACACCAGGAATATCTTTAGTGTTCTCATTGATAAGAGCGAAAACTTCGCGGGTTCGCATCGTCAGCTTTTGCGGATCATCCAGCTCTACCAGAATTGAACCAACCTGATCTTTTTCAGGTGGGCGAGCACCGCCGCCTTGGGTTCCGCCACTACCACTGGCTGAGTAAGTTGAAACCACACCTTCTGTGGCAATCACGCGGCGCTCAACTTCCTGAACGATATCACGCGTTTCTTCGACCGATAAGTTACCCTGCGCGCGAACACCGACCTGACCATACTTCTCTTCGGTCTCGGTAAAGAATTCAAGGCCCGCGTTACCAGCACCATAGGCCATAAAGATCGCGACCAAGGTAAAAATACTTACCCCAAACATCACTACAGGGCGTCGTAATAGAGTCGTTAGCAAGCGCGCATAAGCACCCGTAACACCTTTAACTTTGGTGGGAGATTCAGTTTCCAGTTTGCGCAAATGCTGCTGAACCTCCAAGTCCATTTCACTGCGCCCCATCAAGGAACCTAAGACAGGCGCGAATAGCAAGGCGTACAGTAGGGAGCCGGTCAGCACTGCAAATACGGTAGTTGGCAAAAACCCCATAAACTCACCGGCCACACCTGGCCAGAACATTAGCGGTAAAAAGGCTGCTAAGGTTGTTGCCGTTGAAGCAACCACCGGCCAGAACATGCGCTTAACGGAGATCTGATAAGCCCCTCGAGCACTTAAGCCTTCCGCCATTTTTCGGTCGGCAAACTCGGTAATTACAATTGCCCCATCAATGAGCATACCAAGGGCCAGCAACATGCCGAACATCACCATAAAGTTAAAGGTGTAGCCCATATAGGAAATAATAATGATGGCAAACAACAAAGAGAAAGGAATACCTAAGCCAACCAGCAAACCTGATCTAAAGCCCAAAGCCGCTACAACAATCACCATCACCAACAGCATAGCGGTAACGATATTACCTTCCATCTCGCTGATCATGCCGAGCGCAAACCCTGATTGGTCCAGGATGTATTCAACAGTAACGCCTTTAGGAATATTGCCAGCGTTTTGGTTAACAATGGCCTGAACTTTGCGAGTCACTTCAATCTGATTCGCATCACGACGCTTAGTCACTTCAACCGCAATCGCACTTTCACCATTTACACTGGTAAAGCGGCTTGGGTCTTTAAAGGTGCGTCGAATATCAGTCACTTCACCTAAGGTCACCACGCCGTCGGCGGTAGACTTAATCGGGATGCCATATACGTCTTGGGCGGTCTCAATCAAACCAGGAACTTTAATCGCAAAGCGACCCTGACTGCTATCTAGCTCACCAGCCGGTACCAATAAGTTATTGCCAAGTACAGCATTAATCAGCTCATTACTGGTAATACCATAGTGCTCTAATTGGTCAGGGTTGATAATAACCTCAACCACTTCTTCACGGTGGCCAACCATATTGGCCTCTAGAATGTCTGGCACACCTTCGAACTGACGCTTTAGAGCTTGGGCTGTTTTAAAGAGCGTTCGCTCAGAAACGTCACCGCGAAAAGTCACTACGATAGCCGGAAAGTCGCTGGCCGAAGCCTCTTCAACAACTGGCTCCTCGGCTTCCTGTGGTAGTTTTGCTTTTGCACGATCAACTGCTTCGCGCACCTCGGTAACAGCCTGCTTAATCTCTTTATCAGATTCAAACTCTACTAAGATATAGGCAGTAGACTCACGCGCCGTGCCATTGAGCTCTTCCAAACCTTCCAAGGTTCGCAGCTCCTGCTCAAGCGGGCGCAACAATAAGCGAGCACCATCTTCAGGAGAAATCCCCTCCTGGAAAACCGACACGATAACAAAGGGCAAGCTAACATCGGGCTGCATTTCAACAGCCATTTTTTCACGGGAAAACAAGCCCACCATGACGATAAGGAATAGAATACTTAAGGTACTGCGGGAACGGCTGACCGCAACTTCGAGAAACTTCATAGACTGGCTGCCTGCTCCGCGTTTTTATTGCCCGCGAATTTGTAAGCGACCTTTTCACCCTTAGCAACGTACTCTTGGCCCACAGTGATCAGTAGAGAGGACTCTGGAATACCCAAAACCCAAACTCCGTCATCGTCATTGCCAATAATATCTACAAGGTGAAACTGTACTACTTTGGTTTCATCAACCACTCGCACACCGACTTTACCATCGTCATCCAAAGTCAAAAGCGAAGCTGGAATATGAAAGGCATCTACGGCGCCTACAGGTATCACTAATTTGCTGGTGATACCGGCCAACAATTTTCCGTCGGCATTGTCAACTTCAACCTCAATAGGAAAGGTGCGAGTCACACTGTTGGATTCACGACCAATATATCGAATACGACCCGTAAGCTCTTCACCAGTACGTAACTTAGCATGCGCTTCACCACCAACGGCCAATCGAGCAACCTCGGTTTCAGAAACCTGGCCCGCTAAGACAATAGGATCCAAATCGATAACGCGAGCACAGGTATCACCTTTGCGCATATAGTCACCCAGCTCAACTGGACGTAGATCAACCACGCCATCGAAGGGCGCGCGGACATTTAGATTAGCTAAGTCCAGCTCGCTGCGTTGCAAATTTGCCTTGGCGGTTTGCAAACGTGCCTTGGCACCAGCAATGGCGGTTTTCGATTGGTAACCGCCAGACTTCAATCGTAGAGCACCATCGTATTCCAACTGAGCTTGTTGAACAGCGGCCTTGGCTTCGTCTAGACGCAACTTGCGATCTTCCATGGCGATTTCGCACATAGTGTCGCCAATTTTAACCTTCGCGCCTTTATCAACCGGCTGACGAGCGACACGTCCTTCCACTTCGGCTCGAACATCCACCATACGGTGTGCTTGGGTACGCGCCCTTACCCGAACCTGTAGGGCATATGGCTCACTCTTTAGACGCTGCACCTGAACAGTAGTCAGCTTATCCTCAGCCTTTACTACGCTGCTTGTCTCTTCACTATCTGAGCTAACGACTAAACCCGATAGCATCCAAAGAATAGAACACAAAGCAATAACAAAAGCGATGCGATAATTTTTACTTTCCCACAAGGAGTTTAAACTCTGCATAATGAACCACGAACCAAGAGCATCAATATAAAAAAGAAGGGTATTTTCGAGGCTAGTAATTTAGCGCCGACAGGTAATACTGCAAGCCAATAAATGTAAAGCCCCACAAAACGTCCTAATTTTAGCAAAGATTAGGAAAATAGCCGCATTTGGCCGCATATTTATGCATTTTATGAATGCATATTCGCACATGCTTAAGAATTGGAAGCTGCTTGACAAAATCCATGGCACAGCTTGCATCTCAAACGCTGCAAGTTACAATCTCGCCTTTGTTTTTTGCCCTCTTGGAAGAGCTATGAATATCCGTGATTTGCTTACCCAGCGCTTTAGCCAAGCTATGGCTGCCGCTGGCATCCCTGCTGACTGTGCCCCTCATGTGGCCCCCAGCAAAAACCCACAGTTTGGTGACTACCAAGCCAATGGCGCCATGGGCGCTGCCAAAACCGTGGGCCGCAAACCTCGCGATATCGCCCAAGAGATTCTCGACAAAGTCGAGCTTGATGACTTAGCCGACAAAACCGAGATTGCCGGCCCAGGCTTTATTAATGTGCATTTACGTCCTGAGTGGCTCGCCGAGCAGCTAAAGCAGCAGAATTGTCAGACTCAGAGTAATGTAAGCCCACAAACGATCGTTATTGACTACTCCTCTCCCAACCTAGCCAAGGAGATGCATGTAGGCCATCTACGCTCCACAATTATTGGTGACAGCTTGGCTCGTGTGCTGGAGTTTATGGGACATAAGGTGATTCGCCAGAACCACGTAGGCGACTGGGGCACCCAATTTGGCATGCTCACCGCTGAGCTGGAAGAGCAGCTCGGGCAAAATCAAGCTGCCAGCATGGCGCTTAAAGACCTAGAGCAGTTTTATCAGCAAGCAAAAAAACACTTCGACGATGATCCCACCTTTGCCGATAAGGCCCGTGATTACGTCGTGAAGTTACAAGGTGGCGATGCCAAGCTATTAGAGCTATGGGAGAAATTCCGCGATGTATCTCTAGAGCACGGTGAAGAGCTATACCAAGCTTTGGGGGTCACCTTAAAGCGTAGCGATGTTAAAGGTGAAAGCTTTTACAACGACGACTTAGCCAAGGTGGTTAGCGAGCTTAAAGAGCAAGGCCTAGCCGTTGAAGACGATGGCGCTATCGTGGTTTTCCTGGAAGAGCTTGCCGATAAAGAAGGTAATCCTTCGGTGGTCATCATTCAGAAGAAAGGCGGTGGCTACCTATACGCCACTACCGATCTAGCCGCTATGCGTCACCGTGTGGGCGAGCTTAAGGCTGATCGCATTATGTACTTTATTGATGCGCGCCAGTCACTACACATGAAGCAGGTATTTACCTTAGCTCACAAAGCCGGCTTTGTTTCTGAGGCTGTAAGCTTGGAGCACCACGCCTTTGGCACCATGATGGGCGAAGATGGCACGCCATTTAAAACCCGCAGCGGCGGCACGGTAAAATTGGCGGACTTAACGACCGAAGCCGTAGAGCGTGCCAGTGCATTGGTGGAAGCCAAAAACCCCGAACTAAGCGCGCAAGAACGTGCAGAGGTGGCTCGCAAAGTAGGCATTGGCGCGGTTAAGTATGCCGACCTTTCTAAAACCCGCACCAATGATTACATCTTCAGCTGGGAATCCATGTTGAGCTTTGAAGGTAATACTGCGCCTTATTTGCAATATGCCTACGCTCGCATCCAGAGTATTTTCCGTCGCGCTGAAATTCAAGCCGATGATTTGAATGCAGATTTGAATCTTGCTGCAGCTGAAGAACAAGCACTAGCCTTAAAACTATTGCGTTTTGACGAGGCCCTAGAGCAGGTCGCCAAAGAAGCCTTCCCACATGTTCTTTGCACCTACCTATACGAGACGGCTAGCCTATACATGAAGTTTTATGAGGCCTGCCCAATTCTAAAAGATGGTGTAAGTGAAGCTGACAAAATGAGCCGCCTGCAGCTATGTGCGGCTACTGCCACCGTTTTGCGCACAGGCTTGGATTTATTAGGCATAGATACTATGGAGAAGATGTAAATCTTCTATGTTGCAGCTGGTCACCACGGTGACCAGCTTTTAGACCATCAGTGATGCTGTCTTATCTCTTCCTTCGCCAGCTCTCTAGGCAATGTAATATAAAAACAAACCCCTGCCCCTAAATCGCTTTCGCAACGAATCTCGCCCTTTAAATTCTGAGTAATCAGGTTATAAAGAATATTGAGTCCCAATCCAGTGCCTCCACCTTGGGAGTTTGTGGTAAAAAATGGGTCAAAAATTTTCGAAAGATTATCGGTACTGATGCCCTTGCCATCATCACAATAGTTTATGTTGATTTCGCTATCATCAATGGATACTTGAATTTTAATCTGACCAGAATCTTCTTCCTCATAAGCATGGGACAATGAGTTCATTAGTAGGTTCGTCAGCACCTGAGAATAAAAACCAGGGTATGAATCGATTTCAAGTAGCTCTGGGCCTTCCAGGTCAACAGTGATATCGCGATGTGCATACTGACTATGTAAGCTCAACAAAGCATCTTGCAAATATTCGGTTAAATAGAAACGTCGGCGAGCCTCACTGGTTTGATCAACTGATATCTGCTTAAAACTCTTCACCAACTCTGCCGCCCGATGTAAATTATTATGTAGCAGCTCAGCAATCGACATACTGTTTTTAAAATAGCCCTCTAGGCCTTGCTGGCTCATCGAGCCGGACTCATAATCCCTAACAATTCGCTTGGTACTGTCTATAAACTGGGTAGCACCCGTGACTCCAATGCCAATGGGCGTATTGATTTCGTGAGCAACACCAGCAACCAGTCCACTAAGGGCGGCGGCCTTTTCAGATTCGACCAGCTTGCTTTGTGCCTCCTTCAAGCTCTGCAAAGAAACCTCCAAATCATGTGTTCTTGAAGCAACACGCTCTTGCAACTCCTGATTAAATCCTAACATTTTTCGCTTAGCGACAATCTCCTCAGTGGCATCCACACCAAAAATCAAAATTCTACGACGCCCTTTTTCCGCTTGGCGGATAACATTACTCCATAACACTATGCGCTCTTCGTTATCCTTAGTTTGAATCGAAAACTCGAAGTTATTCAATTCGCCCTTTATAACGGCGCGACGCACATCCCTAAAGTTAGCTGAGTTTTCTTCATGCAGAAGCAAATGCCACCAATTAGCATCAATCATTTCTTCTTTACTATAGCCAGTTAGCTGACAAGCTTCGGGGTTGACGTACAGTATCCGAGCATCGACTGATACTTCAAAAACCAGTAGTGGCGCAGCATCAATTATATTTTCGACGTTTTTTCGCTCTCGTTCGGCATGCTCAAAAACGCCGGCATTTTCTAACGCCATACCCGCTTGCAATGCTAGCAAACGTAAAACATCAACATTGTCTGGTCTGAATGCGTCGGCAAAGAGTGAGTTTTCGAGATAAATCAAACCTTGCAGCTTAGCTTTGCGATGAATAGGAATTACCAAAACACTTAGACTGGCACCATTAAGCTCACAGTTTTCTAGCAGAACTCTGCCCTTGTTATCTCTTGCCTTGTGAAGCAAGGATAACTGCAACTGATGTTCGTGTAAGTTGGATTCACCTTCTTCAAGAATTAGGCAATCCGAAGCACCACTTTTAAGCGCCAGTAGGTTTAAACTACCAGAAAAGTTTTCCACATAAGCTACACGATTAGCCCCGGAATTCAGCAGTAACGCATCCATCAGCCCTGAAAGCAGCTGGTGCTTGTCCAAACTGCTCCCTAAAAGCTCAATACTTTGTGAAAGCGCCTTAAAGTCAAGATCCGCACTCACGGTACGGGTAGTAGTCCCTAATATACTGTCAGACGCAGCATAACGATCTTGCAAAAATGCAAACTCTTCACGCAAGGAGCGTAACTTTGGCTGAGCACCCCACTGCTGATAAAACTCATAGGCTAAACGTATCTGGGTATTTGCCAAGCCGATAAAGTTTTTTGCCAGTAGATATCGTGCGAATAACTCATGAGCCAAGGCTTTAGTCTGTAAAACTCCATCTCTAGCGACAGAATCTAGGGCTTTCTGGTAAGCCTGCATGCCTCGCTCAAAGGATCCTTTATGCGCTAGGAAACAAGCTCTTGCCAGTAAGTAATACGGCGTAAAGTTAACCGGGCTTTGATTTGATAAAGCTTTTAAACGGCGTAATAAGGCCCATATATAATAGCGAGCTTTCAACGGCTGATAATCGAGCCTCAGACAGTTGACGGCCGCAACCACTCCAACCATGAAAATAAAGGGGTGATAATAACTCCCCGCAGCTTCCATGATCTTGCCATTGAAGGCACGGCTAAAATTATCAAATGCCAGCTTGTAGTCTTTTTGCAAAATACATAAAAAGGCCTTATCAGCATAAAGCCCCGAGACAAATATGCTCTCGCCTTGATCGGCCTCAAGGCTCAACATGTCCTCTTCATTGAAGAAAGGGCCGGAAATCGTCACCCCATCGCTTTCGTTCAGAGAGGCGGCTCTAAATAGTTCGATAGTAAAATCACTATGCTGAAGGGACAGATCCTTCTCAAATTGCTCAATATACTCACGTGCATTGAGTTGAATTTCGATCAAGGACGGCAATGGTAAACCACGCAAATAACGCTGACCAGTCAGAATAGCGATACCCAAACTGGCCACTTCGAACTCTCCGCAGGCCTCTGCACTTTCCAAAGCCATTTTTACATAGCTTTCATTTTCAGAAATTGGGCGATTAAACCAATGATTAACCAAGGCGCCGTAATTAAGATAAACAAAGGCTTCAGTCGATTTATTGTCGTATCTCTCTAATAGCGCCAGAGCAGATTCTGCAAAGCGTCGAGCCAAATCCCAACGCCCAAAAGCCATACACACTACTGAAAAGCAAATCATAGGGCTTGCGCTCTGATCAAAAACGCCATGCTTCAGAGTCAATTTGATCATGTGCATGACAATCAGGCCAAAATAGTCCGACTCGCAAAGATAAGCCGCCACGAGACAAGCAGACAATAGTTTTATTTGCTGTTTTACGTCCTCGTTTTTAAGCTCTGGTAATTCAAGTATTTTTTCAGGGTTTCGAACCGCAGAATGGCGCATCAAACTGAAAAAGCCCAAGACCTGACGCATTACCCCAACACGCTTAGGCATTCCTATATGCATTGCGCCAAGTAATTCTTTAAGCACGCCCGCCGCTTCAGAGTTAAGATGACCTGCGGAGAAATAGTTTAGCTTGGAGACCAAAGCGGGTATTTTTTCTTTATCTTTGCGAGCCTGGCTTATCACCCAGTCAAGTTTGGCTAATCCATCATCGAAGTTACACAGACCAATATTGGCCTCACCCATTGCGGTGCGCACTTCCCCAAGGCTCTGACTGTAGCTGCCCGCATGTTTTTCTAACAGAATTTTCTCTGCAACCGATAGAAACTCTAGAGCTGAAGCAAAGGCCGCTTGCGCCATTAGCTCGCGCGAAAACTCAAGGTTCATTCTGACCAAATCGTCTAACTGAGTTTTGTCCAGTAGCCGTAGAGCTCGATTATATAGGTGGAGAAATTGAGAGTAGTCAGGTGGCGTGCAGGTATCGATTTGCTTTGCTTGCAGCTTATCAGCTAAAGCGAGGCACAAACTCTGAACCCGCGCCTCGGGTAGCAGATCAAAGGCGGTTTTCTGCACACTGTCATGACAAAAATGTATATATTCACCCGCTTTAAACAAGGCATTGATCTTGATGAGGTCGCGTATTTTTTCGGCCAACTCAAACCTTCTTACATCGAGAAGATCACACATCTGAGAGATGCTGAATTTATTCCCTAATATAGAAAGCTGGGCAAGCAGATTCCTGGATTCCTCACCCAGTCCCTGCAATTTGTCCTTTATATGTTCTGTAGGGCTTAGAATGGGTAATGCCAGCATTGAATCCCAATCTATCTTAACTTTTGCCCCTTCTACAAACACAATCCCTAAGGAAAGAATACTCTCTAGCAGGGAGCGTACATGATAAGGATTCCCTGCTGTTCTAATCATCAGCTGCTCAGCCAGCTTGGAAGCCACATCATTATCGAGGTGAAGGTCCGCCTGCAACCAACCCAGAAGATGCTCTTGCTCCAAAGTCGGTAGTTGCAGCTTCTTAAAGCGATACTCTGATCTCTCAACGATCCTGAGAAGTTGGCTGGCGTGGTAATTCTCTTCAACTTCGTCGTCACGATAACTCAGTAAAATAAGCAAACCATTTGGTTTTCTTTGTAACATCTTTTCCATCAACTCGATGCTAGCAGCATCGGCCCACTGCAAGTCGTCGATAAACATCACCAATTCTCGGCCACGACTATGCAATTGCTCGCATATTGCGAAGAACAACTCCGAAAATAACCTGTTGCGCTGAGTTCTAACCTCATGCTTACTAAATTGACTCTCAAGCTTTGATGGATCACCCAGGAGCAGAGAAAACTTTGGCACCATTTCCAAGAGCAAGGGAAGCGCCGATGCCGCCGACTGTATAATGACTTCGCGCCACGAAACCTTGTCATCTGCGAGCGCTTGATCAATATAATCTTCTAAGGCGGAGCAAATCGCCGTATAGGCATGCCCCTTTTCAAACTGATCAAACTTTCCAGAGATATAGATGCCATTGGTGCGACTAATTTCGGAAAAAAGTTCTCGAATTAGAGCACTTTTGCCAATACCAGAAGGGCCACATACAGACAATAGGCAGGCTTGCTCACGTGCTTCTTCTAAGGATTTTAATAGCTCGGCGTTTTGCTGATCACGACCAAATAATTTCTGACTCAATTGAATAGCGGTGCTGGCGTCACCCAAACCGACATTGAAGTTATCTAGAGATTTATTTTGTCCCAACGCTTTTCGAATGTGTTCAAGATCTTGCTGAACAGCAGTAATACTTTGATATCTTAGCTTGGGGTCTTTTTTAAGAAGTCGATCGATAACTCGGGCGATAACTTTAGGCCAGCGAGGTAAAACGCTATCAAGCGCTGTTGGTGCTTGAGCGATATGGGCGTATATCAGCTCGGCCGACTCCTTGCTTTGATACAAAGTTTGGCCGCTAGCAAGATAAAATAAAGTACAGCCCAGTGAGTACAGATCGCTGCGTTGATCGATGGGTAGGTTTACCCGGCCAGTTTGCTCTGGCGAGATATAAGCTAGTGTACCTGCGAGCTGTTTAGCTGACGTAAATTCTACCGAATGCTCTTGCAGCGCACTGGCGTGCTCGAAGTCTATCAACTTGACTGAACTGAAATCAGCCCGACTGACAATATTGGCCGGGTTAATATCACGATGTATTACGCCTGCATTATGAATAGATTCGACACAGCGACAGATCTCAATGGCTAAATCTAGCCAGACGTGCAAGTCCATACCTTCCGCTGGCGCCAGCTCAGCCAATGAGCGCAAGCCCTCTTCGGCGAAGACAAGCGCTGGTCGCCGATCTAACTGCAGGATAGCGATTGGGCAACTGACATAGCTCGGGTCCAAACCTCTTCCCAGCACCCACTCTTTGCACTCACCATAGCGGGAAAAATCCAAATCCAATGATATAGACTGCTTAACCACCAAGGGCTCTCCACTTAGCCTATCGAGGGCCTTGGATATCCGTGTCCGCTGACTGGTATAGAGGGGGGTAAGGTTGTCTAGCTGAAATTCCTGCTGACTATTCATAGAGAATTCTTGTAATGCGACCCTGCTATTTTGTTATTACTATAAATCTAGCATATGGCGCTCAGTTTGCTCTGCCGTATCGAGATACCCCTGTATTCATTAACAGTCCCTGAGCTTTAGGATGCTCCCAGCAGACCACTCAGATAGCACTTTTGACCATTTTCATTATTTTTTGCCAATGCAATGGCATATCTGGCCATTGCGAGCGAATCTCATCTGGGGTCTTATAGTCGCTGGTACATTTTGTGTCTTGAAATTTGGCAAAGGAAACACCCCATGGCATTACCTGAGATTCTAAAAGGCCGTCTATCTGTCCCTGCAGTAGCGTCGCCAATGTTTATTATTTCCAACCCAGAGCTGGTTCTCGCACAGTGTAAGGCTGGCGTGGTGGGCTCCTTTCCATCACTTAACGCGCGCGGCGAAGGTGAGTTTGAAAAGTGGCTAATTCATATCAATGAAGAGCTCGATCGCCACAACCAAGCAAACCCAGATAAGCCTGCTGCCCCTTATGCAGTAAACCAGATCGTGCATCGCTCTAATAACCGTCTGGACGAAGATTTAGAGCTATGCGTGAAATATGAAGTGCCTATTGTCATCACCTCACTGGGTGCACGTGTTGAGCTTAACGAAGCTATCCATTCTTATGGCGGCATTACGCTGCACGACATCATCAATAACACCTTTGCTAAAAAAGCGATTGAAAAAGGTGCTGATGGACTAATCGCGGTTGCTGCCGGTGCCGGTGGCCACGCTGGCGTGCAGTCACCTCTGGCCCTAATTCAAGAGATTCGTGAATGGTTCGACGGCCCATTATTGTTATCTGGTTCTATCGCTTCTGGCGATTCCATATTGGCAGCTCAAGCTATGGGTGCAGATTTGGGCTATATCGGTTCTGGCTTTATCGCCACCACCGAAGCCAACGCTGATGAGCGCTATAAGCAGATGATTACCGATTGCGGCGCAGAAGATATTGTTTACAGCAATCTATTTACTGGCGTTCACGGCAACTACTTAAAGCCTTCCATTGAGGCTGCTGGTATGGACCCGAATGCATTACCTGAAAGTGATCCGTCTAAGATGAACTTTGGCTCGGGCGGTAATCAGAAGACTAAAGCTTGGAAAGATATCTGGGGCTGCGGCCAGGGTATTGGTGCGGTAAAAGAAGTCCAGCCTGCTGGAGACTATATTGCCAAATTAGGTACTGAATACAAAGCAGCCCTGGCGCGCCTAAACGCTCTGCAGGGCTAAAGGAGCATGTAGAAAAAAGTCGCTCAAAGCCGATGGGGGCTATAAAGCAGGAAGGGGGCTTTATAGCTACCTTGGGGTATGAAGGGCGGCATCCCATCGGCTTGAGCAGTTCCATTTGACCCTGCTCAAGCTGTTCATTCCTCACGCAAATATCACAATTTCCTCATCCCTTCTCGTCGCGTTTTTTTACCATAAGCTCATTCATTTTGAATCTAAACAATGCCTTGCAAGCCGCTGCCTGCTCGGTAAAACTTCCCGCACTTCACAATGAGCGCAACGATGAATTTAAGCGGGATAATTTATGAAAGCATGGACTCTACTTTTTACTCGTGTTTCAACAGGCTTACTATTAGTATTGTGGGGCGCCATAAAAATTGGTGCACCTGACAAGGCCAAGGGTGTCTCTGAAAAATACTATGGAGGCTTAGTCAGTGCCGACGAAATTGTTTTGCTGATGGGTGTTGCCCAGATTGCCGTTGGTGCTTTAGTAGTTTTAGGCTTGTTTCGAAAGTACGTTTACCCAGCCCAGGCGGTGATTTTGGGTTTCGGTTTATTTGCCATTTGGCAGTATATTTTAGATCCGCTTGGCTTGTATTTAGCCGGCGATCCAAAGCCACTATTCTTCCCATCGACAACTGTTTTTTTTGCGACCTTGATTATGCTGCTCTATAAGGAAGATGATTCTTTAGCGTTGGATAATAAATTGTAACGAGTCGATCTCGTTACAATTTAGGGGTCAGATCCCATCCTTATTTAAAACAATGCAGACAAAAAGCCCCGTTTCTTTTTAGAAACGGGATCTGACCCCGATAGTTATCGGGTTCAACTTTGTACTAACAACTAACAACTAACAGCTCTAGGGGTCAGACGCCATTTTTTATAAAGCAATGCAGACAAAAAGCCCCGCTTCTTTTTAGAAACGGGGTCTGACCCCGGGTGTTCTTACACGGGGCTTCCCCCAAGCATTTCCATATCGAACTAATGGCTTAATTCATAGCAAGGGGTGTATTCACCTTTAAGCTTCATCCTCCCTGCGCTCACGAAGCTACGTAACAGGGAGTCCATAGCCTGCATAATGTCGGCATCGCCATTTAATTTATACGGACCATGGTTTCGAATTTGCTCGATCCCAAAAGGTTTAACATTGCCCGCCACGATACCCGAGAAGGCGCTACGCATATTGGCAACCAATTCGTGGGCTGGAACATTCTTATTAAGCTCTAGAGCCGCCATATTCTCGTGACTGGGAATAAATGGCCGCTGTAGTGATTCTGGAATCATTAGCTGCCAATTGTACACATAGGATTCATGCGACTTACGACGCTGGCGTTTTACCCGCTCGACTCCCTTCTTGGCCAAGCGTGCAACTTGCTCTGGCTGCCCTACGATAGTCTCATAATATTGCGCCGCGTCCTCACCCAAGCTAAAGCGAATAAAGCGATCAAGATCTTCAAAATACTCAGGCTTTTCTTCGGGTGCAGCAAAGATTAATGGCACTTCAATATCGCTGTTATCCGGGTGCATTAAAATTCCGAGCAAGTACATGACTTCTTCAGCAGTACCAGCACCACCAGGGAATACAATAATGCAGTGCGCCATGCGCACAAAGGCCTCTAAGCGCTTTTCAATATCGGGAAGAATCACCAACTCGTTGACAATAGGATTGGGGGATTCCGAGGCAATAATGCCTGGCTCGGTAATTCCCACATAGCGGCCATTATGTATTTGCTGTTTGGCATGGCCAACGGCTGCACCTTTCATGGGACCTTTCATGGCGCCAATACCGCAACCGGTGCCGACATCAAGGCCGCGCAAGCCCATTTGATAGCCAACCTTTTTGCTGTAATCGTATTCCACTCGATCAATGGAATGGCCACCCCAGCAAATAACTAGATTGGGCATGCGCTCGGGTTTTACCACGCCGGCGTTGCGCAAAATACGGAATACCGCATCGCTAATGCCTTCAGCGTTACTAAGATCAAAGTTGCCGCGCTCACTCATTTTGTTATGGGTAAACACGATATCCCGCAATACATCAAACAGCTGATCTTGTAGACCTCGAATCATCACACCATCCACAAAGGCAGTCGCCGGGGCGTTGCGAACCTCCAGCTTTACTCCGCGCGATTGCGGTGAGAGTTCAATAGAGAAATCTTTAAAGCTATTTAGCAATAGTTCTGGATCATCATCTTCTGACCCGGCGTTTAAGACCGCCAAGGCACACTCTCTAAATAAACGGTGCACCTCGGGGTGGGAATCCATCAAGCTTTCAATTTCGCGATGGGAAAGCAGATTCATGCTTCGTGTCGGCCTGACACTGGAATATTTTATTTTATCACTCATTTTTTATTCTCCTTACATTCCTTCTTGTACGGAGCTAGCATGAGCGATCAATATGACAGACGGTTGAAACTTATAGGCTATTTTTTTAAATTAATTTTTTAAAATATATACTCGTTTACGTCTTCTCGCTCTAATGCTGAGCTTCCTGAGGTGGTTCCAGCCTATCGGCAATTGTAATAATTAGCAAGGCCAAGGCGGAACACATAGCAAAGCTTAACACTAAGGGAAATACGCTACCGCTGTAGAAACTGCCTATCCACGCCCCTAAGGCAAAGGAGATTAATGTTGAGACAGAACCCACTACTGCAGCGCCGATTCCGGCTAGTTTTCCTAGTGGTTCCATGGCGACGGAACTCATATTTCCGAACACCATACCTACACAGAATAGCAAAAATCCCAGAAATAGCATAAACCACAATAAGCTTGGCTCTCCTAAGATATAAACTGCTACAGAGTAAAGGCTACCCGCCAGCATGATGCACGACATGGCATTGCGACTGATTGCTCGCATGCCATAGCGCACTACGATTCGCGCATTAACTACCGATGCAGCACCTAAACACAGTGCCAAACAAGCAAACAATAGCGGGAAGTATTTTCCACCCCCAAGTTGGATTTCTAGAATTTGTTGTGAGGTTGATAAAAATGCCACAAAGGCTCCGGAGATGCTTCCGGCAGCTACGGTGTATCCAATCGCGGTAGGGTGTTTTAATACATAGGCAAAGCCTTTTGCGATATCGACAATATGGAAGCGTCGTCGATTTTCTTTGCTCAGCGTTTCAGGCTGACGTAATCCTAACCACACCCAAACCACAAGTCCCAGTATTACAAATGAGCTGAAGATCATACGCCAGTCGGCAACAAATAAAATTAACTGGCCTAAGCTTGGGGCGAGCGCTGGCACTAGGATAAATATTGTCATCATAAAGGACATTACTCTGGCCATTTCACGGCCTTTATAAAGGTCGCGAACAATTGCCATGGTGACGACTCGAGGGCCTGCTAATCCCAGGCCTTGTAGTAATCTTCCCATTAACATGGTGTCGAAGTCTTTGGCGAACATGGCCATGAGGCTGCCGAACAAATATATTATTAGGCCAATATAGATGGTGGGTTTGCGACCTATGCTATCGGATAGTGGGCCGAAACCAATTTGGCCTACGCCCAAGCCTAGGAATAGGTATCCGATAATAAGTTGAACATCATTAGAGCTTTCGACTTTTAGCTCTTGGCCGATTTCGGCCAGCGCTGGCAACATGGCATCGATGGCCAAGGCGACCAATGCAGTCATGAGTGCCATGAGGGCGATAAATTCGGGTAGCGCTAAGGGCTTTGTAGGGGACTTAAACAACATTGACTCCTAGAATTAGGTCCGAGACAAACATTACTGCAAACCGGACCACTCTTAAGTAGTGCAAACTCTCGCTGGAAACACGCTAAAACCATCCGCGGGCGCTCGATTCGTCTCGTCCATGAGACTCCACGGTTTCCAGCAAGAGTTTGCACTACTTAAGAGCTGCATTTGTTAAATTTTCAATTCAGGCTGTGGGTATATAGCAGACCTGATCGCCCGTAAGCCCTAGTAGGTTCCTAGAGAAGTCTACTAGGGCTTAGAGGCTATATTTTTTGATTTTGAACTACCTAATTTCATTCCCCGCACTTGGATTGCAAGGGATTTTTCTGGCTAGTATGAATGATACTAAGGCCATGGCGGCGCCTAATAGAAACACCGCGGCGCTGGATGTCATCCAGAGTAAACCAAAACTTACCGGGATAACGACAGCGGCAATATGGTTGATGGTAAAGCTTACTCCCGAGGTTGCAGCGATGTCTTTTGGATCGGCAATTTTTTGGAAGTAGCTGTTAATGGCGATGGCCATTGAGAAAAACAGGTGATCGATAATATATAGGCCGGCGGCTAGTTTAGCATCATTTACAAAAGCGTAGCTGACAAATACTAAAATTAAGCCGATGTACTCCAAACTTAATGCGGTGCGCTCGCCTACTCGGTTTATCCAGCGCCCAATCGGGGCGGCGATAACGCTATTGATCGCGTGATTGATTAGGTAGAGGGTAGCTATGTCGCTGACATCGTAGTGGAATTTTTCTACCATCATAAAGCCGGCAAATACCATAAAGATTTGTCGGCGTGCGCCACTCATAAAGACAAGGGCATAGTAGAGCCAGTAGCGTCTACGGAGGAAAAGGTTTTTATGCTGGGGCTCTCTCTCTGGGAATAGCGGGTAGGCCAGAAACATAAATAAGGCGAGCAGTATGCATAATCCCCCGCCCAGTATATAGGTGGTTTCATAACCGAGAGGCTGCCAGATAATAAAGGCGTAAACCACCATGGAGCTTGCCGAACCAATGCCGAGTAGCTTGCCCATTAGGGCCGGCGCTTGATCTTTAGGTAGCCATTGTAAAGTCAGTGATTTTTTAAGGGTTTCAAAATAGTGAAAGCCCACTGACATAATGAATGTGGTGCATAGCAGGCCTACGCTACTTGGCAGCAAGCCTGTTAATGACACCCCCAAGCCAAGGGTAAATAAGGACAGGATGGCGAAACGTTGCTCACGCAGGAACAAAAGAATAAATACTGCGGTAAATGCTAGGAAGCCTGGTATTTCTCTAACGCTTTGCAATAAGCCAATATCGGCGCCGTTAAATTGTGCACGCTCTACTACGAAATTATTGAGCAAGGCATACCAGGTGGAGAAGGCCAAGGGCATGGCGACTGTCATGAGGGCTAGCAGCGCATAGGGGGAGCGCCAGCCGGTGCCCGGGGTATTTATTTGCGCTGCGGTATCGCTCATTACACTCTCGCCTTTTTGCGGTCTTTACTTGAAGGGCTTATTTACCGTTTTAAGGCCCTACTGCCTAGTCTTAGGTATCGATACGCTGCTGTCTCCACCCAAACATTGATCAATATTATTTAAAGTAGGCACTACACTGTTAAGGATATGGCCGTCCGCTTTGTAAACTTCTTCAGCCATTGCGGCGATGCCACTTACCGCGGGTAAGTCAATTTTTTGCTCCAACATAAACTGTATGCGCGGAATAAAAATAAACTGCAACCACTGGCAAAAATCTAAGGTATCTACGCAAAAGGGCTGGGTACTGGTAAGCGCCTCAGCGCTTGGAGCTGTACTTTGCCACTGCCCCGTTTTTCGCAGAGCGGCTTCTAAATCGATGAGCAGAGCAGCCATTTGCTCGGCCTGATTGAGCTTTCTATCGGACATTTCGAGCTCCTACTCTTTGCTGACTGAGTTTAGAACTGACGAGCAAAGGGCGGCAGTGAATTTAATATCGCCTGACCATAGCGGCGGCTTAGCAATCGATTATCGAGCAAGGTTACTTGGCCGGTATCGCTTTCGGTTCGTAATAGGCGGCCACTGGCCTGAATCAACCTTACACAGGCGTCGGGGACGGTAATCTCCATAAAAGGATTGCCACCGCGCGCCTCAATCCATTCTGAAAGCGATGCTTCTACGGGATCATCAGGCACTGCAAAAGGTATCTTGGCGATCACTACATGGCTGCAATAAGGGCCAGGTAAATCGATACCTTCAGCAAAGCTGGCCAAACCAAAAATGACGCTTTGCATTTCACGATCAACCGCTTTTCTATGAGCGGTAATTATTTCCTGCTTGGATTTATCGCCCTGCATTAAGATCCGCCCCTGCCAAGACATAGGTAAACCTTCAAATACTTCGCGCATTTGCCGGCGGGAGGAAAACAAAGCCAGGCTACCTAACTCATCTTTTAATAATTTAGGTAGCAGCTCGATAATACTGTCGGAATGAGCCATTGCATTGCCAGCATCGGCGGCCTCTTTGGGGATCGCCAATGTGCCATTGCCTTGATAATCAAAGGGGCTGGGCACTGAGTTGTAACAACTATCAACAGGCGTACCGGCTCGCATACGAAAACGATCGAACTTTTGCAGCGCGGTTAAGGTGGCGGAAGTTACCACCGCACCACAGCATCGGCTCCATAAACCATAAGCCAAGGTGCCCGATGCCAGTATTGGGCTAGAACAAACTTCTAGATCAATATAGCCGCTGATTTCCACCACAGTAATCCAGCGCGCCGTTGGTGGTACGCCTTCTTTATCTGGGGTAGCAAATGTTTCCCAGAGAGCCGCATTGGCCTCGGCCCTTGCCTGCCAACTGCCCACCAGCGGATACCAATTTTCTAAATCGACCTTCGGTACTTCGCAATAGCTATCTTCCATGGCTTCTTCTAGCTCACGGGATATCTTGCCAAGTAGATCTTGCAAACGATCAAAGGCGCGATAAATTTCATCGCACTGCTCACGCTGCTCGGTAGGAATAACACCACCCTCAAAACGATAACGCAAATGGCGTTCATCGTCTTCGATGGTATCGGTTAAGGCTTGGAACGCCGGATAAATTTTATCGAGCTGTTGGCGAGCATCCAGCATAGCCGCTGGCAGTTGCTCGGCAAAATGATCGATATTGCCGGCTCCAGAAATATGCCCCAACATGGCGGCTAATTGTTTATTGCTTTGCTCCAACCACTTTGATGTCGATAACATGCGGCTATGATGAGCAAAGTGGCCCAAGGCCTTATCCGGTAGATGATGACCTTCGTCAAAAATATAAATAGCATCCTCAGGCGCAGGTAAAATTGCGCCTCCGCCTAACGCCAAATCGGCCAACACCAAGTCGTGGTTGGTAACAATACAATCCACATTACCAATATTATCGCGCGCTTTTAAAAAGCTGCAGCTGCTGACGTTTGAGCAACGTCTACCCGTGCACTGACGGTGATCGGTAGTTACCCGACGCCAAACATCGTCCTCGACACCATCAGCCCAACCGTCTTTATCACCATCCCACTCGTTCGCCGCTAAAGCATCCACCATATTTTGGTAAATCTTGATGCTCTGCTCATCAACACCACTGGCGTACTCTTCATAAAGTGCTTGGGTAGGATCTACCGGCACAGGCTCATCAGCGCTCTGCAGCAGGTTATCCAATTTACTGAGACACAAATAACGACCGCGCCCCTTAGCCAGAGCAAAACTAAATTGCATGCCGCTATTGTTGCGCACATCGGGCAGATCTTTATTCACAATCTGCTCTTGCAACGCAACAGTAGCGGTTGAGACCACCAGCTTTTTACCCAAGGCCTTAGCGATCGGCAGTGCCGCCAGCAAATATGCAACCGTCTTACCGGTACCTGTACCAGCCTCAACCACGCAAATATGCCCCTCATTATGGCGCTGATCTTGGTCATCCAAGACAATACCACCCAGAGTGCGAGCGATATCGGCAATCATCAACTTCTGCCCATATCGAGGTCGCAAGCCTTTGGCTTCTAGGAATTTACTGTAAGCACCTTGGATTTGGCGCTTGAGGTCGTTATTTAGCATGAATGTGCGTGAAACTACTGGATAAATATCAGGTAGAGGATTCTACCCTTTTTGGGACTTGGAGAATAGCCGCATGATCGGATGGTAAGAGCTGGCCATAAAAAACCCCAGCAAAGGTGCCAGGGCTTCTTAAAGTGCTACTTACAACGGTGAGCGACCTACTTAGACAGCTTATTACCCACCGTATTAGCATACATCGCCAAATAGATGTCGCGCTGCGCTTCGGGCACTTCAGCCAATCGGGATTCAAACTCGGCCTGCTCTTTGGTGTAAGCTTCCTCTTTAAAGTCCTCCGCACTAGCACCCACTTTAACCATAGGCCACTTGCCGTTGAGCTTTTCATAGGCGAAGCAGTTGCTGGGGAAGAGGCGGTATTCTAGACGAATCTGGCGATCAATTTCGGCGGCCACATCATCAGTATTCTCAAACTCACCGCGTAGCACCTCACCAAAGGCCACATGCACTCGACCTTTGTCACCCGTGATGCCCTGGGCAATACTGGCAATATCTTCGTGCTCGTCTTTCTCGTAAGCGCCGTCTTTAGCCTGCCTGTATAACTCGTTGGTTTTTATGCTGTCGCATGGGTCTAGCTCATAAGAAATAGCAACCGGCACGATATGCAGCTCATTAATATACTCGCTAAGACTGCGCTGCTTGCCCTTACTCAAGGCAATCATACTGATCACCGCTGGATTGGTAACATCCAAGCCATCTTTAGCACGCCCTTCTCGATGAGCAATCCAAATATTGGCATTCTCTTCATTAATGGAGTGGTGAATATAGCTGGAAAGGTGTTTGGCGGCCTTTAGCTTTTCACGTGGAGCGGTCGCCGAGCGATTAACGATAAAGCTCTTATTCAGACGCATCAAGTCGGACACATAGGGCTTAGTCAGTAAGTTATCACCTATAGCAATACGTACTGTATCAAAGTCATTTTTGTGAAGGGCCATACCTACAAAGGCCGGATCCATAGCAATATCGCGATGATTACTAATAAACAGGTAAGATTTATTGCGATCAAGCTTTTCAATACCAGAGATGCTCAACCCTCTAGATGTACTGGCGATCATTTTATCCATATAGGACTTTACCACCACCTGGAAGTCTTCCACATTTTTCACGCTTGCTAAGCGGCGCTTTAGCGCAAACTTAATGATAGGGCGTAACAGGCCGCCCATAAGGCCATTTAAGCGTGGAAAGCGAAAGGCCGCTACTGCTTGTAGTAACTCTGGATCTTCTAGAATCTTGTCCAGTGTGGGCCGAACTTCGGCATCATTATAGGGACGGATATCGTCAAACTTGCTCATAGTCTTCCTGCAGCAAAATAAGCGGTCGAGCTATTGTTATTATGGCCTGACCAAAACCTGCCAACATACCGAAAACAGGCCCCAAAAGCTATAAGTTCAAGACTTATAATGCTTATAACATGCCTATAAGAGCGGGGGCTCCAACTAGGGTTGGACTAGTCTCTCGTGTTAAGATCGCGAGTTTTTAATAGGGATAACTATCATGGGCCGCTATGTCCGCTAAGCTCTCCGCCAGCAATTGCTATTGCCAAAGCCAAGCCAGCTTTGAAGATTGCTGCCAAGCGATTCTGGCGGGCAAAGCAGCTGCCACTGCCGAAGCCCTAATGCGCTCGCGCTATACAGCTCATGCCTTGGGGGATATCGATTACCTGATGGCCACTTGGCAGCATAGTGCTGGCCAAGCAGAAGACACCCGAGCCTGGGTAGAAGCCCACGATTGGCTGGGCCTGCAAGTATTGCAATGTCGCAAAGGTGGTAGCCAACAAAACGAAGGCACAGTAGAGTTTATCGCTTACTATCGCCCCAAAGGCAGCCGCGAGCGTTTGGCCCATCACGAGCTATCCAGCTTTAGTAAAATTGACGGTCGCTGGCTCTATGTTGAAGGCAGCACCCCACAAAAGGCGCCGAAAAAAACTGGGCGTAACGATCCCTGTCCCTGCGGTAGCGGCTTAAAATTTAAGCGCTGCTGCGCCTGATCTGTATAGGACTTTTATCATGAGCGCTGCAATCAGCACCCTCTACCAATTATTAGAAAATATGCAGGTGAACTGTCGTTGGTTTGATGCCGGCCACCGCATTAGCAAGCTAAGCCAAAGCCAATGGCAGCAATTTGAAGGCGGACAAATCGGCTACCCTCACCCCTATCTAAAACAAGCTTACCTTGGCCTAGCTTTTTGGCCGGAAGATGATCAGCGCAAGCAGCAAGTACAACTGTGGTGCTTGCGCTTTCCTTTGGACGAGCAGGGCAAATTAGACCTAGCCAGCCGCGACCAGTTTTTAAAACACTTATTAATTGCCCTAAGCAGTAATTTGGAAGCCGCCAAAAAAGACGAACAACTCACGGCGGTGCTTGAGGGCAATCCTTACGTTTTCAAACCCAGCGAAGAAAAGCAGGCCAACCTGCATGCGATTGTTAGCCAACAATTAAAGCAGCCCCATAGCGCTTTTATGAGTACCGCGCTGGAGTATTTCGCTAAACCAGAAGGTGATGACTGGCAACAATTAGGCATTCAAGGCTTGGCCGATTTAGCCTGTCGCTGGCAGGACTATCAAAACGAAATTTGTGCGGCTATTGCAAATTTACCAAGCCCGGTCCTATGCAGCTTTTGTCACTGCTTAGAACACCATGCAATTAACGGCCGAATCGCCGACGCCCTAGTTTTACGCTTAGAAAATACTATTGAAGATAGCGATGCAAAAGCCGAGCAAATTGCCCTTATGCGCGGCGTCAGTTTTTGCCAAGATGCTACACGAGTCGAAAAGGCGTTAAACCTTGTATTATCCAGCCCAGTAATCATGGATGTCGAAATGCTGGTTAGCCTTAGCAGCCGCTGTAGCGAGCAACTGGTAAGCGATAAATACGCCCTAGTATTTTTAGAGCATCTAGCAGCAGCCGGCAATGATGTTTTCGCCGCCGTAGTACAAGAGCTTTTATTCCAAGCGCCGTTACGCGAAACTTTACTGCGCTTCATTCGCTCTCCTGATCGCTCCGAAACTTTGAGCCAAGCCATTGGCCATTTATTTTCACAACCAAAGCCCCAAACGGCCACAGAAGATAAAGCTGCTGAGCAAAAGCACTAACGACAGCGAACCGTAAAACCTTAAGAAGAAAGCAACACAAAAAAGTACAGAGAATTAATGAAAGCGCCCAGCCATATATTGCAAACTATCGCCGACGGATTGGACTTGATTGCTAATCGCTGGACACTCAGTATTCTGCAAGCGGCTTTTCAGGGTTGCTGTCGCTTTGACGACTTTCTAAGCCAAACAGGCATTAGCCGGGCGACCTTAAGTCGACGCTTAGAAGAACTAACACACCATAAGATACTCATCAAAACCCCCAGTGATCATCCGCGTCGCTTTTTATATGTTTTTAGTGAACGCGGCCTTGGGCTATTAAATGCCTCCTTACTCGCCCGCGAGTTAGAAGCGGCTTGGAGCGGCCAGGCACCCAGACCTTTGAAACACACTAGCTGCGGCCATGCGTTTCATGCCAAGCTTATTTGCCAGCATTGTAAAGAAGCGCTACACGATAAAGATATTACCTGGCAGCAGCTGGCTCATGGCCGCGACGAGTTACAAGAGCTAAACCAACTGCAAGCCTTGAGCATAAAAGGCCAAGGCAAGCGCCCCAGGGAAAGCGCGGTATTTAAAAACAGCGCAGGCGACAATAAACAGAGCATAGTCGCCAATATTATTGGCGACCGTTGGTGTCTACTCATTATTATCGCCAACCTTCTCAAGGTAGAGCGCTTTGATGATTTCCTAAAACTGCTCAATATCGCGCCCAGTACCTTAAATGCACGCCTTAAGCTATTTCAAGAACAGGGTTTAATGGTAAAACAACAATACCAAGATAACCCACCGCGCTTTAATTACCAGCTCAGCAAGAAAGGCTTAATGGCCGGGCGCTTTATCAGTGAATTACGCCAATGGGTATTGGCCGGCGATGAACAGGGCAAAGCCATTAGCAGCCAATTGATCCACAAGACTTGTGGGGCAAGTTTACAGCAGCAGCTGGTTTGCGGGCATTGTAACAACCCAGCCACCGCTAGCGAACTTGTCTCATAGACGATATCCTCTTATGCTAAGAACTCAAGCTGGTGAGAAATTCGCCCCATCAAGCCATCCTTGCATATCACCATAGAACTATAACTAATATCTCATGGACCTTAGAATATGGACATTCTTATCAAGTTCTTAATAGCGTTAGCTTTCACAGTAATAATACTATCAGCAATATATTTATTCGGTTGCCCCATCATTAGCGAGTATCAAATGAAGGTATTGCCAGGCATAGCCATAAGCTCCGGCGTGCTTGTAGCCTCTCTATCGTACCTAAAGGATAAAGAAAAATTCAAAGATGAAAGGCAAGTGAAGCACGATGAATTTCAATTACGGATAGCAAAAGAGGGTTTTGAAGAAGTCTACAACCTACTCAAAGATCTAAATAACTCTAGAGTAGTCTGGATAAGAGCCTCGAGAGTCCTACTAAATACGCTCAAATTAGGCTCCTCGATAAAATCAGAACAGATCAAGGAGGCATATGAAATCATAAAGTAAGATCTAAGATCCAAGTTATACAGATTACTTCACATCTCCCCCCAAGATCCGCTGCAGTCTGACAAGGAATCACTACCTCCACAGTTCTTTTACGGCATCGAGAATTGGAGAGACAAGTCGATTTCTATAAACGATGCGGCGATTCTTTCACGCTCTAAAATAAAGGCCTATTACTCTACTCCAGATAAGATTACACCTGAACCCAAAATATCTGAGCTCGATGATAGATCTGTTGTAGCAATTTATGACTTCATACTGCCAACAGAGGATTCTTTTCAAGACCCTTTATCAAAAGTTGAAGTCTGGACGAGCAACCCCAACTTTGAAAGTGGCATCAAACAAGGACCCTCAAAGTATATACACCACCTAAATCGTTATTATGTGGCCGATGGAAAGCTGTTTGAGAGAGAAACGAGAGACGAGTAATAAAAAGTTACATAAGCAAGCAGCCCACTCAGCACTACTGACAGTGTGTGACATTGAAAAAAGGTAAGATATCTTTATGATCACTAAAAGGGTTTACCATGAAGATGAATTACTTTGTTCTAGGCACCAATAATATGACCGCTGCCATTCAATTCTATGACGCGCTCTTCGAGCTGACCGACTATAAGCAGACTTTTGCGACCGATAGAATGACTTATTGGCAGGGCGAAGACAGTGATTCGGCATTTGCTGTAGCCATCCCTTTCAATGAAGGGCCCGCAACAAATGGCAATGGCACCATGGTGGGATTTAGCCTAGGCTCTAGCGAGGAGGTTTCAAAGCTATACAAAAAAGCGCTGAAGCTAGGCGGCCGCTGCGAAGGCGAACCCAATCAGCGGGGCCCTCGCTTCTCAGCCTATGTTAGGGATTTAGATAATAATAAAATCGTTTTTTCGAACTAGGGGCTTTCTTCAAGCTCAACTTATCAGGTAAAGCAGAGGCGGCCCTTTGTCGCCCACACACCCCACTTTAATACAACAACCTCCACAAAACCCTAGCACTTACCTCCTGCAAAGCACTCCAATCAAACAAAAACTATCAACACCTTAGTTGGCATTTCAGGTTACACCGTTGCCGAAAATTTTGGCCAGTGATTAAATTAATTCTCTCCCTACCGACGTTTAAATCGGGTAGAGCATCACACATTTACATTTCAGAATTCTCTAAGCCCTCCCCCTGGAAGACAACATTGTATAGACATCTACTACTCGCCATCTTAGCCCTTACTAACCCAACTATTGCTGCAACTGTAAACACCCACACAAACCTTGCTGATTTCGAATCAGCTTTAAACTCAATCCCGCACAGTTCAACATTAGAAGACTTCTCTACGGTAAGTACCAACTACACAATGAGTAATCTTGATAAGGGGGATTTGTGGCGAGGCTTTTTTGCACGAAGAGTTGGAACAGGGGGATTTGGTGACTCAGGGTACTGCCCTTTGCTGAGCGACCCAGTAGACTCTACCCCTACCCGCTGCTTAAACTACAACCCATCTTCACCAGACTTACCTGGAATATCAGGATCTTTTGACGCCCTGAACGCTGCCTCAATTGTGTTCACCCCTCTAGAAACAAACAGGGTGTTCGGATTCCACTTTGATTTTGTCGATTGGAATGACGGAGGGGTTCGCTCTGAACTCGTAGTTAACCTCAGTGACGGCACCAATCTTCCTGTATCAGGATCTGCCAATATTGGCGGCGCACCAGCACAGTTCTTTGGATTTACGCTGGATTCTACCGCAATATCGCAAGGAGTATACATCGAGAATATTGAGTGGAAAGGGGTTACTTCCGAGCTCGTTGGCTTCTGGAATATAGGAACACGCTATAAGCCAAGCACAACAGCAAGCATTCCCATAATGCCATATTGGTCCTACATCACCTCTCTTATCTTGCTAATAGGCATAGGGCTTCAAGCTTTGCGGCTAAAAGTATAAGAAGGACTCTCCTCATATAAAATTAGAACAAAGAAACCTACTGCTTTGTAGTTTGGATATAGGCAACACCACTGTTTACACCTTTATCCGCACGGTTAGGTGAAGCAATAATAATATGAGATTGCTCTTCGGTATCCTTGATACTTAAAGACTGCGCTATATTCCAGCCAAACCTATCACCCAATTTACCGTCCTTCGCTAAAATTTTAGACGCCAAGATCCAATTCTTGTTTGATCTTTTGTACACATACACAGCCCCAGCATCATCGCCATTCACATCGTGATTCATCGCGCTGATAATAGCGGTATCATTTAACAATGAGACGCCACGACCGAACCGATCATCGGCCTTGCCATCAGGTGAAATTAACTTAACTTGCTGAGCCCACCTACCCTGTGTTCGCTCAAAAATATAAGCTGAACCAGCATCAATACCAATACCCTCAACATCATCCCTTCTGGCTGAAATCAATGCCGTATCGCCTGATAAGGAAACTCGCACCCCAAAGATATCCGTGTGCCCACCATCAGCCGCCATTAGCTTAGCCTGCTGCTGCCATTTACCATTTTCAAATACAAACGCATAAACCGCACCCGCTTTTTCGGCTTTTTCATCATTTAAATCCGCTCCCACTAAAACCGTATTGCCATCAATAGTCACACTGATACCAAAGAGGTCGCCTTCAGCTCCATCACTTGCGGTTAATTTTTTTTGAAATTTCCACATTCCTTTTTGACGCTGGTAAACATAGGCCGAGCCGGAGTCTTTCGCCAATGCATCGCTCCGGGGAGCGCCAATTACCATGATATTTTCTGTAAGTGCAATACTCTGCCCAAATGCGTCTCCAGCCATTCCATCATCGGCTACAAGCCAAGTTTTCTCCTCCCATTTGTTGCTCTGCTTTTCGAACACCAGAACAGCTCCCGCATCTTCAGCAACATCATCCCGTCTCGACACACCAAGTACTGCCGTACTACCTTTAAGAGCCACATTGCCACCCAAGGTATCACCAGCCTTTGGTTCACGGGCAATCAGCTTACTATCAAGAGTCCACCCTTCTGAAGTCAGCTTATAAACATAGGCTGCACCGGCGTCTGGCACAGGGCCCAACTGAGACTCTAAGTCAGCATTGAAAGCGCCAATCAAAGCTGTATCGCTATCAATCGCTACGCTAAATGCGAAAGAATCACCAGGTTTACCGTCATAGGCCTGCAATTTCTGTTGCCCGGCACTTAAATGGGTGGCCCAGAATACAGTGATTACAAGTAAGATTTGCCGTTTCAGTATTTTCAACATCAAGATAGCTCTTTTGAATCAATGGTTTTCCCGATAGAGTACCGGACTGTTAGATCTGGATATTAACGGGAAGAGCGTCCAACACAAACAGTACTGGGCTAAATAGAGCAACAGAGACGATAAATAAGCAAATGATTACCCACCTTAAGCAGCAATCTATGGGGATCGCCCTAGCAATTCACGAGGTTTTTCAGGCCTCCTATAAGATCGAAGCTGAGCTAATAGGGGCAGACAACTTCCCACCATTATCGAGAAGTGTTCAAGATATCGCCCACTCAAGCAGTATGTTTTATGGTTACTATGCAGATGGCGAAATCGCTGGGGTGATTGAGCTCGCTCAACTAAACGATCAGCTAGATATTAATAGCTTAGTCGTTTCACCAGAGCACTTTAGAAAAGGTATTGCCGGAAAACTCATAGAGCATGCACTTACGCAGTTTAGCTATGACGAGGCCGTTGTAGAAACAGCTACCGCGAATAAACCCGCTATCCAACTCTATCAGAAGCATGGCTTTGTTAAATTTAAGCAGTGGGTGCCAGATCACGGCGTTACTAAAACCGCTTTGGTGCGCCGCAGCGATAAATCAAGAGAACAACAGAAATAAGGCACGCGAAGCGATAGAATTGTTTATAGTTAAAGGCAACAGAAGAATAGAGCGAGCATTCATTGCTTACTCTATTCATTTATTTTCAAATTAGCGCTTCAACTTCGGAATCAAAACCGGCGTATTTTGCTTGTACGCTTGATACTCCTCCTCCTCTCCCCAACGCTTGTCCGCACCAGCCTCAAGCCCAGGAATACCAGAAATACGGGTTAATAATACGATAACAAATACTGGGCTTAACAATGCCGCATACTGCCAACCTTGAAGAACTGGCAGCGCTAGAATCGCTACGCCAATCCATAAGCAGATTTCACCGAAATAATTTGGGTGGCGAGAATAGGCCCATAAGCCACTATCAATATAGCGGCCTTTATTGGCAGAATCGGCACGGAAAATACGCTTTTGGCGATCTGAAATAGCTTCAAAGGCAAAGCCCAATAACCATAAAGCAATCGCGAAACCATCCCACAACTGCAGCTCCAAGGTGGCCTCGCTACTGATAGCCGCAAGTGCCGCTGCGGCGGTAAAAGAAACCCATAGGCCTTGCAGCGTCCAGACCACAAAGAAACGAGCAAAGTTAGGCTTTATCTCATCGAAGCGATGATCCGAGCCATCTTGCAAAATACGGGTAAACAGAAAGCTACCCAAACGCAGCGCCCAAACCAAAACCATCGCCAGCAAAACAATGCTCCGGGTATCTTCTTTGGCCGCCAAGAAAAAGGCCAGCAAGGTGACACTGATATAGGTGAGACTGCCCGTTAGATCAAAGTAACGCTCGGTTTGCCAAATATAAGCCGGAATAAACATCAGCCATTGCACGGCGAAAGCTAGCCCCATGCAAATAGCGAATATCGGCCAATCAAAAGCCATCAAACTATGGCTACTTCCCGCATAGCCCAAACCCGCCGCAACCAATGCGATCACCAATAAGAATTTCAACGCCCGCATATACTTCGCCATAAGGCCCTCGCTTTTAATTATTTTCTACGTATTGCTAAAGATTTAGGATCACCGACTAACGTTACTATCACTATAAGACTTAAAAGAGGCCAAAGCAAGCTGCCAAAAACGTCACTTTCTATGGCCCACATTGACTAGTTAGACTTAGCTATTCAAGACAGCCCTCAAGGATTAGACCATAGAGTCTATGTAGTTTGCATATATAACTAAGGAGCTTTGATTTCAAACCTTAAACAGGAGATAAACGAAAAATCATGATCACCGACAACAACAATGAACAGCAGACATCACCATCACTTTTAAGAAAATTCTAAGCATCCCCCAAAAGCACATTTATATCCGCCAAAGAACAGTGGCTAGGCTACTCGAGAGGGAGAAGCTTTAGGGACAACGATAAGAAGTTTATTGCTGACTGCTCTCATTCTTGCTCAACACTCTGTGTAGCCAACCGTTTATTAAGGGCTTCAACGCCCCATTTTTGATATAAAGCCTTTGGGTTTTCCCTTCAGAAAACCGCTCAAGCAAACCAGCTTCTTCTAAATTATTAAGGCGGCGCATAATAGAAAACCTGGAAACAGGAAAACGTTCACACAAAACCCCTGTCGTTATTCCAGGCTCTTCTAGAATGATGTCAAGCAGTTCTCTAGTGACTCGATCAGCGAAAGCTGAGAAGATCTTATTGAGCGATGAGTTGTCGTATTCTTGGCTAATAGTAACCTCGGTCTCAGCTAAGCCCATAAATTATCAATGAGGCCATGACAACAGAAAATAGCTCAAAGCCACTATCAATAAAAAATAGTATCGCAGGCCTATCTTCCCAAAAAATCATCTTAAACATGGCGTTGATGGAGAAGCAGAACCATATTCCAGCACCAAATAGAGCGGCCAAGCCCCATGAGCTAGGTTGAATGTAACTAAACAGTACCATTATACCGATAGCTGTTGCTGCTGAAGCTACCACACTTGCAGAAACAGCTCGCAAAATGGACAACCCTGAACCATCAACATCCTCCCTTTTGATACCTAGGGCTTTCATCCATGGCTTGGAAAACAACACGCTATACCAAAAGAACCCCCCAAAGAATGAAACCGCCGTTGCCAAGCCCAACGCCATAAAATTAAAGCTCATTCTTAGTCCTCGCTCTGCCTGTGGAAAACTAACTTCATTGTCGGCACACTAACTTCATTGGGCTTTTCTTTATAAGTACTTATTGTAAAACCCTCTTCACCACCTGAAATCAATGTGTAACTGAGGCTTCTGACTTCACCCTCAAGCCCTGAGTTTTGAAACTGAAACACTCCACCTTTACTGAGCGTACCAACCTTCAGCCCCAAGCCTTTGTTAAAACTATCAACCCAAACCAGGGAATATTTTCCTATAGGCTTTTCGCGAGAAATAATTTCTGTCAGATTAAAGCCCTTCATTGGGCCATCTATACTTGTATATTCAATAATGACAGAGTTTTTGGCGGGTCCCCATGTGGCGGTCGCCACTCCACTCCCAACAGACTCGCGCCCCATCATGCTTTCAACTACAACCCACTTTCCAACGAACATGGCCAAAGGGTTATCAGGCTTCTTGATTTGCGTAGCTGCGCCAGCCATAACTAATCTGGCCAATCCGCAGGTCAACATCAACACCATTAATACACGCTTCATCCTCACTCCATCTATATGTGCGACATTTCGCACATATAAACATATGTGAAATTCTGGCGCAAGCACACCGCCATAAACTGTTAACTCACGTTAGCTGAAAACTTCAGGTCAAAATGGATTAAGCGTATAGCCATTCTGCTGCAATAGGGCATGGGCTGTCATTGCAGAAAGTGACATTTGCACACCTTGGTAGAGATCTTCGTTTTTAATACCGTAATAGGCCGCCGTTTGGCCACACAGGAAGACTTGGGTATTGTTATCTAGCAGTGCTTGTAACAGGGGTAGATTTGGGTTCTCTGCCAACTCTTTTTCCGTACGAGCCTTATTATGCAATAAATCATTTGCTGCCTTACCATGGACAACAAGGGCAAGCTCAATATTTTCGGGTTTCACTCCAGCGGCCACATGCATATTGATAAAACGAGCCAACGAATTAAAGCTGCGATTTAGCTTGCCTTCTTCGGCAGGCTTCCCGACATCAAAAGCCACTTTAAATTTAGCATCTGAATTGACCGTCTTGCTCTGATTAACTTTGGCATTTTCGCCAAAATTCTTAATCTGCGGGCCAGGTGTAAAAGCATCGGGGCCTGCCATGGCGCTGTTCAATACACTTAAGCTCAGAAGCGATACTAGCAAAACCGCATTAAAAAACTTCACTTTTACACCTTCCTTTATTATTTGCACTACTATTCAATTATTCACTGGATTTGGTAAATACCTTAATTGCTTTAATTCAAACCCTGGCGAATAAAACGCATTAGGTATTCTTTAACTTCATCCTCGGTGTAATCCTGCACACTCCAGTAGCGCAGTGACCAAACATTACAGAAGAAATACACCATATTAGCCGCTAGGCGTGATTTCGGGGCATCGAAAACGCCTTCTTTGTTGCCTTCAATAATGATGGCTTCCCAAAGCTGGGTGAACTTGCGCTCGATATCAAAAACCTTCTCGCGATTATGGCGGCTCAGTGCACGAGTTTCACGATAAACCAGATTAATATAACGACGGTTTTTTGAAATGTACTTCATATAAGCCGAGACCGCTTCTTCCAGCTTTTGTACTGGAGGATGATCGGTACTCATCTCTTCATACATATAATCGAAGATCTCTTCCATGCAGCCACTGGTGATCATAAAGAGCAGATCTTCTTTACTCTCGATGTACTGGTACATGGTAGAAATTGGCAAACCAGCTGCCTTAGCCACTTTACGGATGGTAGTGGCCGCATAGCCTTCTCGACCTATGACTTCACAGGCACCTTCAAAGATACGACGCTTCTTATCTTCGATGGCCTGCTCTTTGGCACTCAGGGGGGCACTCTTACTAGCAACTGGCTGCTGCTCATTGCGGGCAGCGACAATTTCTTCGGCTTTTGCCGCGGCTTCACCAATATCGTACCAAATACCTTGCAGATTATATTCGGCGATTAGCGTTTCGGGGCTCGCCTTATGTTCCGCAGCACCGCGAAACAGCTGTACACGTATGGCACAGCGTTCGCCATTTTTGAAAATCACTTCGGCGACGGCTTGTAAACAAGCCCCCTCACCTTGAGCGAAGGCATTTAGGTGGGTGTTTTCAATACGTAAAAGGCGATGCTTTTCTTGGCTGCGTAATAATTCATGTGCAGCAACCCAAGCCATGCGGGCACAGGCATCATCCAGTACCCAAGCATGATTACCGACATCTTCCTTGGTTAGATCCGACTCAATGCAAACGCCTTTTTCACTCGTGCGTTTACGAATACTGTAGCTGCTTTCTATTTTGTTAAGCTTTTGCTCAAGACTTTTATTTGCAGTTTGTTTGTCTTCGGCCATTGGGTCCCCCAAATTTTGCCCAATTGTATCAAATCCATTGAATAAAGAATGCATTATTATACAATTATTGTTTATCACCACTTACAATTAACCCTATGCATAACCGTACCTCTGTCAGCCATGCTCCGGCGGGTCGCACCTTTTTAAAATACTTGCTGCCCTCACTTATCGGCCTACTAGCCATCTCCTCGGCATCTATCGTGGACGGCATTTTTATCGGCCGCTATGAAGGTGAAACCGCTCTGGCAGCCATCAACCTGCTGATCCCTATTTTCTCGATGTATGCCGGGCTTTTTTATATGCTCGCCGTCGGCGGCTCGGTATCAGCCGGCAAGTGGATTGGCGAACAAAATCTTGACGATAGCTCAGCGATTTTCAGCAAAACCCTAATCGCACTAGCACTGATATCAATACTCTTTGCCGGCAGTAGCTTTCTGCTGGCTGATGCCCTTTATGGCCTACTAGGCGCGCAAGACTCACTGAAAGAGCTGCTTAATGATTATTTCAAAACCTTACTGCCATTTTTACCCATTCAAGCTTTAAGCGTAGGCCTATACTTCTTTGTGCGCATTGCAGGCAAACCTGCTCTCGCATCAGCTGCTTTGATAGCCGCCGCCGTTTTAAATATTGCCCTGGATTATCTATTTATCGCAAAACTCGATCTAGGGTTATACGGTGCGGCCCTTGCTACTGGGCTTTCTCAGTTATCGGCTTTACTGGTCTTACTGTTATACTTTTTTCAGAGAGATAAAATTCTGCATTTCAGCACTCGTCAAAAGAACTGGAGCAGCCTTGCTGCAAGCGCTTTTAATGGGCTTTCTGAGTTTATTAATGAGATGTCGGCTGGCACTGTCGCATTTATTATTAACTTACTCATTATCAAACAATTAGGCACTCAAGGCTTAGCGGCGTTCAGCCTGGTCAATTACACGATGTTTATTGGTCTTCTAGTCAGCTTCAGTATTGCCGATTGCCTGCAGGCACTAAGCAGCCAGTGTTATGGCGCCAAGCAATGGGACCAGCTCCGCCGTTTCTTGCTCATTGCATTAGCGAGCAGCATCTCCGTCGGTATCGCTTTTAGTGCTTTACTACTCAGCTCGGCTGATTCGATTATGGCGGTATTTATTAAAGGTCAAAATCCTGAGTTACTTGAGCAAGCCATGTTGTTTGCCAGTATTTTGTGGCCGGTGTTTATTTTAAATGGCTTGAACATTACCCTTTCAGCCTATTTAACAGCTCTACATAAAGCCGCCGCTTCATCTCTAATCGCCCTATGCCGAAGTTTAATTTTACCTTTGTTGTTTATTACCTTGTTCATTAACTTTCTACCCGAGTATTCGCCGGTGCTGAGCATTACCTTGGCAGAGGGTTTTACCTTGATTGTGGCAATATTGCTGTATTGGAGGTTTCGCATCTCTAGAATGAAAGCTAAGAATTAGTAAGTGCCGACCTGACCGCCTGCCATGAACCTAGACCGCTTTGATGGGCACGCAAAAAGCAGCATCCATGCTAGCTCGTCTCCTCCTCCAAGTCGGAGACGGCCCTTCAAAGCGATCTAGGTTCATGACATTCTACGACAAAATGACCTCAACCATTGTTGCCTTCAAGATATCTACACCAAATCAAATTAACTACAAGCAAACTTTATTAAGGCACAAATGTAGAATGTTTTGCTTGAAGGAGGCTATTTAGGGGCATCTCCGACTTGACCAAATCTCTAGGAGAGATTTTGGGCTTGGCCGAAGGCTGAGCACCCGGATGGTGCGAATCCAAGAGGAGGTGAGCTTGGATGGATCCAGCTTTTTGCGCCCCCTAAATAGCCTCCATCAAGCAAAGCATGCGGTCAGACTTCTACCTTATCGATACTGACTTACAAGCCCATCGGATTATCAATTATAAATTGCCACTCACCATCAGTATTTTTCTGTAAAACATCAATAGCCTTGTGAAGCTCAGGCGAATCAGATTTAGCATCCGCCCAATGCCAAGCAACAACTACCAAAGCCGTATTTTCAACAATATGAATACTACGCTTTACCAAAGCCATATTGGCGATAATATCCGTGAAGCGCTCAAGCTCGGCATTAAGCTCTGTCTCATTTTGAGTTAACTCACCGTCTGCTTTGACATAAGCACCCTGCTCAACATACAAAGCTCTTGCAGTAGCGTAGTCTTTTTTCAACAAAGATTTGACCAAGGTTTTATAAACCGCCTCAATAGCTTCTTTATCAATAGCGCTCATAAATGACTCCATCGGTTTTCAAGTAGATAGTTAAGCCGGGGTTTTGCGATAAGAATCTTTAACTTTGATTTTATCACCAGCAAATTCGAATAGGTCGCAGCCCATTAAATTGACACTACTGCCATCAGCCTTGGCGCCCGTAAAACGCCACTCGGACACACCACGGTCACCCGCAACAAAGTGAGTGTCTTCGTTCCACTTTGCATCAGGGAAGACCTTAAAGATAGCTAGATAGCTTTCCCTAACAGCTACCAAACCTTCCGCACGATTACCAAAAATATCCGCACCTGCCGAGCTATCGAAGCGGCAATCCTCTGACATACAAGCCATGAGGGCCTCAATATCGTGATCATTCCAAGCTTGGGCAAAATCTTTTAACAACTGTAGGCGAGTCGCCTGTAGAGATTCACTCATAGTATCCTCTTTACTCTAATTCGTTTTTACTTCAACAAACTCTGGCCAAAGTCTTGGGATAACATCACCAGCAGCATCTAAGCCGTAGCAACTATCAACCAGAGGTTTAAATATTTGTGGGTTTTCGGTGTAGTCTATTGGGCGATAAACCGCATCTGTAATGGCTTGGTAAGCTACAGTGGCCATAGGGCCAAGTAGCTCTCTCAAATGAGTGCAGCCTTCCGTTGCCCCAAGCCGCTGTTTAATCTCACGCTGCCAACCTGGGCCTATTACCACGCCTAATAAACGCTGATAGTTTGGTAAAACATCAGGGCAACGCAGATAAGGGGTATCACTCATCGTGGCTTCCACTTCTTGAATAGTCATATCCAAATCTAAAGCGATACGAAAGCACATATCGTGAAGATAATCGTCACTTGTGATCAACTCTCGATCTGGGGTGCCCAAGCTAAAATGCTTCTTATCGGTTAAATGTGCCTCGATATCCCATAAACCATCTTCGCGCTCAAAGGCTTGCACCTGGATATTGCGAGTATGTGATAATTTTCTTTTACTCATACAATCAACCTAGCCAGCAAGAAACCTAGAACGGCTCTTTTAACCAATAATCAGCAATGGAGTCATTACCCGCACTAATAGCCGCCGCCAGTGCTTGGGTACGCGGCAAAATACGTGCAACATAGAAACTTAACAAAGCTTGCTTTTGCTCAAGAAACTCAGAACTATAGTCACCGCCCTGATAGGCATTGGCTTTATTTGCAGCACGCAACAGATAATACGCCGCCACAATGTAACCACAGAACATCAGATAATCGCTGGCGGCCGCATTAACCTCCGCAGAGTTTTCTGCAAATTTCGCCAAGCAGCTTGCATTCAAATTTTGCCAGTCAGCCACGACATCCGACAGAGCACTGGCGCACTGATTAAGATCGGGCAAATCGCTGGCTTTAGCTTCTTCGCAAGCTGCACTGACTTGATCAATAAAGGCATTTAGCTGTCGCTGGTCATCTGCAATTATCTTACGGCTAATAAGATCGATGCCCTGAATTGCCGTGGTGCCTTCATATATCGCCGTGATACGTACATCGCGATATAACTGCTCCATCCCGTATTCGGAAATAAAACCATGGCCACCTAAAATCTGCACACCGTGACTGGTGGCTTCCATAGCAGCTTCAGTAATAAAGCCCTTAGCAATTGGCGTTAAGAAGGCCAGCACGGCTTGAGCCTCAGCTGCCACTTCGCCGCCATCGTGCAGACGATCAACCTTTTCTGCTAGCTCATAGGACATCATTCGTGAAGCTTCGGAAAAGGCCTGCTGCGTAAGCAGTAAGCGACGTATTTCTGGGTGGGCAATAATTGGATCAGCCGCTCTATCAGTTGAAAAACGCGGACTCGCCTTCATTTGTAAACGCTCTTTAGCGTAAGCTAAGGCATTTTGAAATGACTTCTCTATTTGGCCCTGGGCCTGCAAGCAAACATCGACACGTGATTCATTGATAAAGGTAAACATATTGGCTAAACCACGATTGGGCTCACCAATTAAAAAGCCTTTCGCACCATCAAAGTTGATAACACAGGTCGCGTTTCCGTGAATCCCCATCTTGTGTTCGATAGAACCGCAGGCCACAGTGTTACGCTGATTAAACTCACCTTGCTCATTGGGGAGAAACTTAGGCACCAAAAACAATGAAATTCCACGCACCCCTTCAGGTGCACCTTCAATACGGGCCAGAGTGATATGTACCACATTGTCGACCATATCGTGCTCACCCGAAGAAATGAAAATTTTGCCACCACTAATCGCATAGCTGCCATCTTCATTCGGCGTTGCTTTGGTTTTTAACAAACCTAAATCAGAGCCACAATGTGCTTCGGTTAAACACATAGTCCCCTGTGATTGCCCACTCACTAGGCCGGGTAAATAATCGGCCTTTTGCTCTTCAGTGCCGTGGTTTTTTAGGGTAGTAACCGCACCCCAAGTAATGGTTGGGTATAACGTCCAAGCCAAATTTGCGCTCACCAGCATCTCATAAATTGAAAACTGTAAGCTCATCGGCAGGCCTTGGCCTCCCAGCTCTTCTGGCTGAGCAAGAGCGGGCCAGCCATTTTCTACAAATTGCTGATAGGCCGATTTAAAACCTGTGGGCGTAGTCACCTCGCCATCTTGCCACTGACAGCCCTCATCGCCGCTTTGATTTAAAGGAGCCAACTGCTCCTGGGCAAAGCGGCCGGCTTCTGCCCAAATCGCCGATACAAATTCCATATCCATATCGGGATTATTTTTTGTATAGGCCGCAGGGACCTCCATTACTTGCTCAAAAGCAAAACGAATGCTCTCGTAGGGAACGTGATACTGGGTCAAAATACTTTCTCTCGAATTAATACGGTGTTAAATCAGCTAGTAGATATTTCTTGCAGCTTTACAGAACCTCAAACAAACCTGCAGCACCCATACCGCCGCCCACACACATAGTGACGACAACATAACGCGCACCACGGCGTTTACCTTCGATTAGGGCATGCCCCACTAAGCGAGTGCCTGTCATGCCATAGGGGTGGCCAATCGAAATACCACCGCCATTTACATTCAGTTTATCCATTGGAATACCTAGCTTTTCAGCGCTGTAGATAACCTGGCAAGCAAAGGCTTCGTTTAATTCCCAAAGGCCAATATCATCAACAGTTAAGCCATGAGCTTTGAGCAACTTTGGTACAGCATAGATAGGACCAATACCCATTTCCTCGGGCTCTAGTCCCGCTACCATCATGCCTTTATAGGCACCTAGCGGCTGTAAGTTTTCACGCATGGCCAATTCATCAGAAACCAAGACGCAGGCCGCCGAACCATCTGAAAGCTGAGAGGCATTACCCGCCGTAATATAACCCCCTTCGATAACCGAGCTCAGCGCCTGCAAACTTTCCAGTGTAGTCTGTGGACGATTACCTTCATCAATACCTAGCGTCACTTCTTTAAACGAAGTTTCTTTGCTTTCCCTGTTAAAAACAGCTTTAGTCGTTGTAACAGGAACAATCTCCTGGTCGAAAGCACCCGACTCCTGCGCTGCCGCAGTGCGTTGCTGAGACAGCAAGGCATATTCATCCTGCGATTCGCGAGAGATACCGTACTTCTTACAAATATATTCAGCAGTTTGCAGCATTGGCATATAAGCCGTATCAGCATTAGCCAAAACCGTTTCGTCTTTTTCCTTCATAATCCAATCGAAGGCCGGTGTTTGCACCATGGAGATATGCTCATGCCCCGCCGCCACGACGGCATCCATACGATCAACCATAATTTGCTTTGCCGCTGTCGCCACCGACATTAGGCCAGAAGAGCATTGACGATCGATCGACTGACCAGAAACCGTTAAAGGCAAGCCTGAAGCCAAAGCCGCCATACGACCTAAGTTCATGCCTGCCGTACCGGCCTGCAATGAAGTCCCCATTACTAAATCATCAAAGTGATCAGCGGCCAAACCGCTTCGCTCTACCGCCGCTTTAATAGAGTAAGAAGACAAGGTGGGTGATTTAGTAATATTGAAAGCACCGCGAAAGGCTTTAGCAATTGGCGTACGTGCGGTTGATACAATAAGGGCTTGACGTTGACTCATAAGATAACTCCAAAAAATTTGTATTCGCTTTAGGCTAGACACTTAGCCTTTATGATTTTCTATATGATTTAAGACTGCTCTGATTTTCAGATAGCTCACTTAGCAGGGCGGCTGGCTTAAACCAACGCTCACCATATTCCCCAAGGCTCTTTTTCAATTGAACTAAGCTTTCCTGAATATTATCCAAGCCCAGCTCATCGATATATTGCATTGGGCCGCCACGCCAGCGAGGGAAGCCATAGCCATTGAGATAAATCACATCGATATCACCAGAGCGCAAAGAAATGCCTTCTTCAAGAATACGCATACCTTCATTGGCCATACTGAGGATGCAACGTTGAACAATTTCTTCTTTTGAGATCTCTCGCTGTTTAATGCTGAGATTTTCAGCAATCTCAGTGGCCAGAGCCAATACTTGTGGATCTTCTTGTTTTTTACCTTCCGGATATTGATAAGCCCCGGCTCCCGTTTTTTGTCCTAAGCGGCCTTGCTCACGCAGGGCAAACTGTAAGGCCTGATAACTTTCTTCACCCTGCCACTCATTTTGATTAGCCAGAGCTGCCATACAGCCGACATCAATGCCCGCCATATCAGCCATTTCAATTGGGCCCATTGCCATGCCAAATTCCCGCAACGCAGAATCAACCTCACTTGGCGTCGCACCTTCAAGCACCATACGAAACGCTTCACGTGAATAGGGGGCTACCATGCGATTTCCCACAAAGCCGTAGCACACACCCACGGTCACCGCAGTTTTCTTTATAGTTTTTGCTAACTGCAAACAACTTGCCAAAACCGAAGCCGAGGTACGCTCGGTACGCACCACTTCAAGCAGCTTCATAATATTGGCCGGGCTAAAAAAGTGCAGACCGATAACATTCTCTGGGCGAGAGCAAACCTCGGCAATTTCATTCAGATCGAGGGTGGACGTATTACTAGCGAGAATCGCGCTGGGCTTACAGTGGCGATCCAGCTCAGCAAATACCGACTTTTTCACTGACATATCTTCAAATACCGCCTCTATAACCAGATCGGTATTTGCTAATTCTTGATAGTCACTTACTGTGGCAAGAGCCGCTAAAGATGCTTCGCATTTAGCAGCACTGATGCGACCCTTATCGCGATTAGATTCAATAGTTTTAGTAATGTAAGCGCGGGCTTTCTTTAATGCCTCTGCATTTACATCTAACAAACGAGTTCTAATGCCAGCCAATAAGAAGTTAATAGCAATGCCACAACCCATTAATCCGGAGCCAATAATGGCTACCTCGTTGATTTCCAAAGAGGCATCAGCTGAATTAATACCAGGTACTTTCAATGCTTCTTTCTCAGCAAAAAAAGCATGCTGCAAAGCTCGAGCCTGGAAGCTATTAGCGCATTCATCAAAGAGTTTTCGCTCCAAGGCAAGGCCCGCCTGCAAGCTTAGCCTCATCCCCTCGCGCACCGCCTCAACAATAGCAGCAGGGGATTTTTGACCATACCAGCGGCGAGACTGCTGCGCTTGATAAGCTCGCAAGGCTTGCTCATCATCCTCACTTACCGTGAAGCTCTGCTCAAACATATTGATAGGCTCAACGTTTTTAGAGGATTCTGCTAAGGCCAAGACAGCCTCATTAGCTTGCTCTTGGCTTTCAAAAACGGCTTCAATCAAGCCCAATTCTAAAGCCTGCTCCGCAGAAATCGGCTTACCGTCGCACATCATTTTTGCTGCAGTCGCCATAGGTATTATTCTTGGTAATCTTTGGGTACCACCGGCCCCTGGCAGAATACCTAAATTGACTTCCGGCAATCCCAAGCGGCTGCCCGCTTCAGCAATACGCTGATCCGCTGCAAGAGCCAGCTCCAAGCCACCACCTAAGGCATAAGCTGAAACCTGCGCAATCACCCACTTCGGAAAACTGTCTATACGATTGCATAAAGACGGCAGACTTGGTTCAGCAAAAGATTTTTCGCTGCCAAACTCAGTAATATCTGCACCTGCCGAAAATGCTTTTAGGCTTGAACAAATTAGTACAGCCTTGACCTGCTCGTCCTGTTCAGCCGCATCCAGGTAATGATCGATCGCGCAACGAAGCTCATAGCTCAAGGTATTCACTGGCGCATGGCACATGCTCAGTGTCGCCAAATCGCCCTGAACAGAATAATTTACATACTGATTAAATTCAGACATCAAACTTTATCCCTCGTAGGAAAAATCACGGTATTGCTCACGCAAGTCTTTTTTGCTGATTTTCCCCGTTGCGGTGTGCGGTAGCTCAGTCGTAAACAAAATGGATTCCGGTATCCACCAGCGCGTTACCTGAGTTTCCAGGAAGTCTTTTAATTCCTGCTCACTCACTTCTTCACCGGGTTTGCTAACAACAATTAAGAGGGGGCGTTCAGACCATTTGGGATGGTAAACACCAATTGCGGCGGCCTCCAAAACTTTGTCATGAGCCATCACAGCGTTTTCGAGATCAGCAGAACTGATCCATTCACCACCGGATTTGATAACATCTTTGCTGCGATCGGTAATGGAGACATAGCCCTTAGAATCAATAACGGCGATATCGCCAGTATCAAACCATCCATCTTCAGTGTGGGCATCGGCTTTTTCTATGCCTAAATACTGAGAGCACACCCATGGGCCGCGCACTTGGAAAGAGCCAGGGCTTTTACCATCCCAAGGCATTTCATTTAGAGCATCGTCAACAATGCGCACCTCGATACCAAAAGTTGGGCGACCTACAGTTTTGCGCAATGCAAATTGCTCATCTTTTTCCATTGCCATCATGCTTGGCGTTGGCATATTCATCGTGCCTAAAGGGCTAGTTTCCGTCATTCCCCAACCCTGCTGCATGAATATACCCTGCTCTTCTTCGAAGGCCTGCATCAACGCAAGAGGTGTTGCAGCGCCACCTACCATCAAACGCTCAACAGTTTCCAACTTGGTATTGCTTTCGCGCAAATACTGCAACAAGGCCAGCCAAACCGTGGGCACACCCGAAGCAAAGCGAACGCGCTCAGCGTTCATTAACTCGGCTAGTGCTTGGCCGTCACCCATAAAGCGCCCAGGAAAAACCATTTTGGCACCAGCCATTGCGCCAGCGTATGGAATATTCCAAGCGTTTACGTGAAACATAGGCACAACCGCCAACAAGGAATCTTCTGGCAGCATGCCAACGGAAGAACTAGTATTTGCAGTCAAACTGATCAATACAGTTGAACGATGACTGTAAACAACACCCTTTGGATTACCGGTAGTACCCGAGGTATAGCAAATACCACAGGCCTGGTTTTCTTCGAGCTCTGGCCAATCAAATTCACCACTTTGCTCGGCTAAAAGTGTCTCATAGCAGTAAACGTTAGGTAGTTCGTGAGCCGGCATTGCCTCCTCATCACAAAGAACCACATAGCCTTTAACCGTTTTAAATTTATCGGCCAGACGGCTCATCAAAGGTAAAAAGTCTGCATCAACAAATACCCACTGATCTTCAGCATCGTTTAATACAAAATCAAACTGTTCATCGGATAGACGCGGGTTGATGGTATGGCATACTGCTCCTACTCCTGGGATCCCATAATACAATTCAAAGTGACGATAACTATTCCACGCCAGGGTTCCAATTACATCGCCTTGTTTAACGCCAAGCTTTTCTAAAGCGCCCGCCAACTTTGCAGCGCGTTTAAATGCATCTGCATAGCGGTAGCGATGCAAACTGCCATCCGCCAATTTAGAAACAATTTCAGTATCACCATGGATTCTTGCGGCATGACGCATAACCACAGGAATGGTGAGCTGAAAATCCATCATTTTTCCGAGCATTTTTAACTCCTATAAACAAGCTTCTGTGCCAAAGATCGTCGTTGCCTGACTAGACAGCGTGCCGCCATTACCATGTGCCAAAGCAAGCTCGGCCGATGGTATTTGTCGATCGCCACATTCACCGCGTAACTGACGGACTGCTTCGATCATGCAAAACAAACCGTACATGCCGGGATGCACACAGGAGATACCACCCCCATTGGTATTGACTGGACGCTCACCACCAGGCGCAATTCGCCCAGCAGAAACGAAAGCACCGCCTTCACCTTTAGCGCAAAAACCAAGATCTTCTAAGAATAAAATGACGTTAATGGAAAATGCGTCATACAGCTGGATAACATCGATATCACTGGCTTGGACGCCAGCCATTTGATAGGCACGACTGCCGCTTTGTACTGCGGCCGTTGTTGTCAAATCAGGCATCTGATCTATTTGTCGATGAGTTGTTGCCGAAGATGCCCCTAGGACATAAGCGGCTTGTTTGCCATATTCTTTGGCGCGATCTTTAGCAACTAAAACCATCGCTGCGGCGCCATCAGTTACCAAACAACAATCCATTACCGATAGCGGATCAGAAACCATCTTCGCGGCAAGTACCGTTTCTAAATCAACTTTTTCTTGAACAAAAGCTTCTGGGTTCATCGCGCCCCAAGCACGAGCCGCCACCACCACCTCAGCCAACTGCTCTCTAGTTGTTCCGTATTCATGCATATGTCTTGCTGCAGCCAGGGCGTAACCGGTGACGGGAATGCGTGGGCGATAGAGCTGCTCCCATTCTGGGGTTTCAATTAACCCCGCATGATTACCGCCATTGCTGCGCGCATTACTGCCGTAGGCAATGAGCACGGTTTTGCACAAGCCAGATTCAATCGCCATTACGCCCTGCAAAAGCTGAGACATAAACGACGAGCCGCCATTCATATCGCAACTAGTAAAACTTGGCTGAATACCTAGATATTCAGCAGCACTAAGGTTGGCAAAATAATGGGAGCCTGTAGTCGCACAAAGCCCATCAATTTCGTGCAGCCCTATGCCGGCATCTTCCAGAGCACGCTGCACGGCGACTCCCATTAACTCTAATGGTTGCCAGCCTTCGTAATTTCCAATACCTGCTTGCGCTACGCCAACAACCGCAGCCTTTCCACGTAAACTTTCAGCTGACATTAGCGCGCCCCTTCCTGCAAACCGTGCTTAAAAAGCAATAGCGCATCAGCGCCTTCTTGCTGCTCGATAAAAGCCTCAACTGCATCGCCGATTTTTGGTAGCTCATCCGATTGCAGGCGCAATTGAGTCATCATTCTCGGCCCTTCTTTAAGCTCTACAATCGCTACGTAATAGTCACCGCCGCGCTCTGGCCGCTGCGGAATTCGACTAAGTGAATAAATACTGGCTGCACCACTGGCAGCCACCCACTGCCAATCATTGCTGCCACTGCCGGGCGCAATAACGCGCGGATAAAAGAAAAACTGACCATCGCCCCCTTGCTGAATGCAAAGCTGCCCCGCATTCAAACGCGCTTGATACTCGGCCCAAGGGCCATGACCACTAAGTGATTGCTCCACCATCGGCTTTTAATTACCTCATCGTTTTTGTATCTGCGACAGACTGGCGAGCCTTACGAGACGCCAGGAACACAAATGGCACTTTTGGCCAAACTGCGCTGAAAATGCCAATCAAATAGTATTTTCTAAGTCTAATAATTACTTAATATACTTTTAACCGAACGAACGATCATGTCAAGATCAAATTAAACCCATTTGATCGACTAAAATTTGACTTAAATAGCTCTCGAACATAATATTATCGAACGTTCGTTCGTTGCTTATTGAGCAGATTTGAAGACAATGGACACATATCAGACAGAAATTGAATTTGTGAGAGTGGTACCGTGGAAGAAAAGCACACCAACAAGCCGATAGACCCCAGAGAGCTCAGAGATGCCCTAGGCCAATTTGCCACCGGGGTTACAGTGATCACTTGCTTTGATCAACACGGTAAGCCAGTTGGCATGACAGCCAGCAGCTTCAACTCATTATCGCTAGAGCCAGCACTAGTGCTATGGAGCATCGGCAAAGGCAGTAGCAACTTTGAGGCCTTTAATAGTTGCAGCCACTTCAACATCCATATCCTTAAGCACAGCCAGGGCGACTTAGCCTACCAATTTGCCAGTAAAGACGGCGACCGATTTGCCGGCGTTAAACTTGCTCAAGGCGAACAGAGCGCCCCAGCCATGGAAGATTGCCTAGTTCGATTTGAATGCTCTTTAAACGCTAATCACGACGGCGGCGACCATCGCTTGCTGATCGGCAAAGTAGAGAAACTACAACACAATGACGGTGAAGCACTGGCGTTTTACCGAGGCAAATTTGCCGGGCTTTTAGCATGAAATTTTGTAGCGACTGCGGGCACAGTTTAATACTCGCAATACCTGCGGGCGATTTGCGCGAGCGCTTTATTTGCAGTCACTGCGGTCGTATTCACTACCAAAACCCCAACCTAGTCGTTGGCGTCATTGCTCATTGGCAAGACCAGGTATTGCTTTGCCGACGAGGTATTGAGCCACAAAAAGGTCTCTGGTGTCTGCCGGCCGGCTTTATGGAAAACGGCGAGTCCAGCGATGAAGGCGCCATGCGCGAAGCTAAAGAAGAAACCTGTGCGGAGCTTGAGATTCAATCTTTGTACGCGGTGTATAACCTACCCCATATCAATCAAACCTATATGTACTACCGAGCCAAGCTGCTGAGTCCAAAGGTAGAAGCAGGCCTAGAAACCTTAGAAGCTCAGCTTTTTAAGCAAAACGAGATCCCTTGGTCACAGCTCGCTTACCCAAGTATCGCCGCTGCCTTACACCAGTTCTTTATCGATCACAAAAGTAGCCAGAGTGGCGAAGAAAAGTACCCACTGATCCATGAAACCATTAACAATCAAGCCAGCCTACTAGGGAACGCTTCATGAGTGACATTTCTAACTTAAGCGCACTGGAACTCAGCCGTCTTTATCAAAACAAAGCGCTAAGTCCAAAGGAAGTTATCGACACTCAATTGCAGCGCCTCGAAGCGCTAAACTCCAAATACAACGCCTTTTACGAAATTGACCATGAAGGCGCCCGTCGCGAGGCCCAAAAATCCGAACAGCGTTGGTTTAATGGTGAACCCAATAGTGTTTTAGACGGCACCCCTACAAGTGTAAAAGATGCACTATTAAGTCGCGATCAAAAAAGTTACCGCGGATCAACCGCCAATAATGCTGACGATATCGACTGGAACGAAGACTGCCCTCTCGTTGCACGCCAAAAAGAAGCTGGAATGATTTCATTAGGTAAAACCACCATGCCAGATTTTGGCATATTGGCTTCCGGCTACAGTTCATACCATGGAATTACTCGCAACCCATGGGATAGCAGCGTGACTACCGGCGGCAGCAGCTCAGGCACGGCTGCTGCAATAACAGCCGGCTTCAATACCGTTGCAGCCGGCACCGATATTGTTGGCTCCATACGACTACCAGCTTCCTATACCGGATTATTTGGGCTCAAGCCCAGTCAAGGTAGGGTTCCTTACTTCCCAAGCAATGCTGACACCTTAGTAGCAGGGCCAATGTCACGCAGCGTTATGGACTCGGCCGCCTATTTAAATATCTTGAGCCGCCCAGATCGGCGCGATGCTCGCTCTCTTGCCTGGCAAGATTTTGATTTTACCCAAGGACTGCTATCTGCCCGCCCTTCTTTACGTCTGGGCCTGCTATTAGATATTGGCTTTGGAACAAGCCCCGACCCAGAAACCCTAGCCGCCGTCAGCCAAGCCGCCGAGCAACTTGAAGATCTTGGACATAGAATTGTTCCGATCCAGTCGCCTTTTAAAAGCGGCGATGAAGATTGCGCTGAACTCTATTATCAACAGCGCTGCCACAATGAGTTTAAGCAATACAACGAAGAAAAGCGCCGCCAAAGTCCGTACATCTGGAAATTTACGGAACACTGTGAAGACGTTTCTGCGCCGGATTTATTTGAGGCCACCATGCAAATGCGCAAGCTTGGCGTACAAACCTTGGAGATGTGTTCGCAAGTAGATTATTTGTTATTACCATCGACTCCCCGCCCTGCATTTCCTGCTGAGCTTCCTGCCGATGATGCCGACAAACTATTTGACCCATGGTGTAATAATTTTTTATTCAATATCAGCGAGCAGCCTGCGGCTTCCATTAACTGCGGTTACAGTAGTGAAGGCTTGCCCATAGGCTTACAAATTGTTGGACCAAGGTTTGATGATTTTGGTGTGCTGCAGCTAGCTAAGCAGTATGAAAATATTCGGCCAGAGCAAAGGGCATTTCCGATTTAAGAGCGGGAGAACTTGTAGGGGTCAGACCCCACACTTATTAAGCTAACCTTAGCCTGCTAAACCGCGTACTTTTTAGAAACGGGGTCTGACCCCGGCGCGCTGAGCCGCAGAGCCTTTTGCCCAAAAATACTTTTAATAGGGGTCAGATCCCATACTTTTTAAGTTGGCCTTAGCCTGTTAAACCGCGCACTTTTTAAAAACGGGATCTGACCCCGGTGTGCTACCACGGGTTTGTGGCTCACGGACAATCAAACCCGCAAACTTTGCAGCAGGGTTTTTGCCGCTTTCAGACCGCTACGCTGATAGAGTTTTGCGGAACCTAGAGGCGCCATAGAAAGATGGCTAAGCGAAATACTCGCTAATCCCCAGGCAACCGCAGCACATTGCTCAGCCTGGGACTTTGGGTAAACCTGCTGCAACAAGCTTTGAAGGTTAGCAATAAAATCATTATTCCACTGGCTAAGGCGTCTTTTGATACTCGGATAATTTTCTACCGCCGCCAACAATGCCAGCGCCACCCGAATTCGCAATTGCTCTTGCTCCGGCATTTCGCCAAATAGATAGGCAATAATAAGCTCTTCATTTTGCTCAACAGAGGAATCGCCAGAATGGAGATCATCAAACAAGCGCTGAATATCATCCTGTTCGGTGCCCACACAACGCTCAAGCAGACGCTCAAGCAAAGCCTCACGGTTCCCCACATGGTGACGCAGCAAACTGCGATGTAGGCCGGACTCTTGTGATATACGCTCCAAAGTCGCCCCTTCGACCCCGTAGCGCGCCACACAGCGCTCAAAGGCTGCCAAAATAGCCGCTGCCCTTTCCTCTTTTACACTTGGTCTTGCCATATTTACCCCTGCTGATTGGGGAAGTATTTTAGCAACTGCTTGTGAAAATAATAGAGCTCTACACAGCGTAAGCTTTATAACTACTATTTCTGCACTAGCAGACTTAAGCCATGATCACGCACTCAAGCAGCTTAAGGCCGTTTCAAATCCCCCTTATGATTATATTAGAAGGTTATATTCAAGTACCGATGCATGAACTCTCGCTGTTTAAGAACGCCCTACAGCAGCATATAGCTGCTACCCAACAAGAACCCGGCTGCGTTTGCTTTAGGGTGAATCAGGACAGCGAAAGAAAAGAAATTTTCTGGGTCTACGAAGAATTCATTGACCAAAGGGCTTTTGATTTTCACCAACAAAGAAGCAGGGCTTCAGAGTGGGCCAAAGCCAGCCAAAACTGTGAAAGGTTTTACGAATTAAAAGAAGTCTAGCAAATTCGAAGCCGCAGCAAGCCATAAAAAAAGGGCCACAATGTGGCCCCAAGCAATGTGGTGAGGATCTCACCTAACCGTCGCTAAACAGCTATAAGCGATAGGCTACCGTCAAACCAACCGTGCGAGGTTTACTGTAGGTTGAAAAGGTGGAGCCAAACGACTCTGTAAATTCACGAGTGTTCGAGCTGTTGTAAACCTCATCCGTTAAGTTCTCAACAAAGAAAGTAGCATTGAGGCTTTCATCGGTGCTGGTCCAGCTGATACGAGCATTAGTCATCCAATTATCTTCCGTCTTGCCCAATGGGTTATTGGCAATATCCGTGAAGTACTCATCGGTGTAGGACCAATCCAATTGCGGAGTAATAAAGCCCATCTCGCCTAACTCAAAGGTATAGCTCAACACGCCATTAAAGGTAAACTCTGGCGCATAGCGAAAAGCATTGCCACGAATATCTGGGATCGCACCAGCGGCAACTGTTGGCTGCTTATCCACTTCCGAATCCAACCAAGAAGCACCCAAAGTTAATACCAGGTTGGTGACCGGATTGTAAGCCATCTCAACTTCTGCACCGCGAATAGTTGAATCTGGCACATTGACCAATTCATTAACCACGGTAGTGCCTTGCAGTTGCGAAGGTAGAGTCACGGCGATAACAGCTTGGAAATCCGTGTAGTCATACTGGAACAATGCAGCATTTAAAGTCATGCGGCGATCCAGCAGATAGTGCTTAGTCCCCAGTTCAATTGAGGTCAGCTTTTCAGGATCAACTTCAACTAGACGATTGTAATAAGTACCGTTAAAGCTGCCACCCTTAAAGCCACGAGAAATACCGAAGTAGTATAGAGATTCCTCGTCGGGCGTATACTCGAATGAAACCTTACCGCTTAGTGAGTCCCAACTTGCATCGCGAGCAAAACTCTCTGGCGCGCCATTGTTAACACCGCAAATTTCCGGATCCATTACTAAGCCGGCGATATCAAAGCCAAAGGGCGCATTAGGATCAACACCAATACCCTGCAACTGATCAAAGCGTCCTTGTCCGGCATTTGGGTTTTGCCCCACATAACAACCTAAGTACTGACCAGAAAGATCTTTTTCATCACGACTCCAACGCAAGCCTACGGTAGCCCCCCAATAATCATTGATGCGATATTTCAAATGGGAGAATAGAGCCATACTCTCCAAGTTTTGCTTGTGCTTATTGGCACGAGTAGAAACATTGCCCGCCGGGATTCGGCCAATTGCCTGCAGAACATTATAGGCCTGCGCGACATTCAAAAAGTCCGTCGGCGCAAAACCAGCGGCGGCTGCCGATGCAATCCAAGCACCATTCAGACCTAGAGCTGCATCAAAGCCACCCACTGAGCCATCGCTACCTGGCACAAAGCCGTGGGGAATTGCCGCCAACACACCGTTGATGTCATAACTGGCTTGCGACTCCACATCTTCATCCATAAAGAATGCACCGGCCACCCAATCGAGCTTTTCGGTTTCACCTTGCAGGCGAAATTCTTGGGTAAACTGACGCTGCCCAGTAAAAGCTTGGCTATGTCCGATTGGCTGCGTGCTGGCATCCTCATCGTTTTGATAAAGGAAATCATGATCAACAAAACCCGTTACCGAAACCAAGTTAACATCACCCAGATCCCAATCAAAAGTTAAGGAGCTCATGATAGTCTCGCCCTTTTCTTTTCGCTCATAATCGGGGCTGAGGGTAACTCTACGATAATCCGAGGCGCCACCACCTGGCGAGCTTGGATCAAAAGCATTCGCTGGCAGCTGGTTATGAAAAACCACTGGTTTGTTGTCGATTTGCTGGTGAGCTAAGCGCCACTCAACGACGATGTCTTTATTTACATCCCAGTCAACACTCAAACGTGCGGCTTGCACGTCTTCGTTTTGAGCATCGCGGCCTAACTGATCTTTTACATAACCGGAAGAGCGGTTGCTAACATAGGCCAAACGCCCGCGAACATCTTCGGTCAAAGCACCAGAAACGAAAGCCTCCTGACGAGAACGATCAAAGCGCCCAAAGGTAGCCTCAATACCAGCACTGAACTCCTCCGTCGGTCTGGCAGAAAAAACCTGCATCGCTCCCGTTGTGGAGTTTCTTCCAAATAGCGTACCCTGAGGACCACGCAAGATTTCAACCTGATCAAGATCGAACATGGCGAAGCCATGGGTTTGAATATTGTTTAAGATCACTCCATCGCTGTACACAGCAATCGGGGTATTGGATATCGCACTAAAATCGACATTACTTACCCCACGCATACTGATAATCGGCGCCGACAGGCCGAAGTTACCATCAACCGCCACCATATTGGGGGTTTGCGCAGCCAGCTCACTGCTACGGGTAATATTCACGATTTTCAGGTCTTCTGCACTGTAAGCCGTTAGGGATACAGGTACATCTTGAGCCGATTCCGTGCGGCGCTGGGCCGTTACCAACACCTCTTCAATTTGCGCTGCCGCCCAATCAGCCGCCAACGTTGAACCCACTACAACCGCTGCTACTAATGGTTTTACCGGGAAATTTCTAGTCACTGACATTCTCCTAGCCTCTCGATCTTTATTGTTTTAGAAATTCTTTGCATTCACTCCGCATACACCACAATCGAATCACTCAAGCCATTGCATGACCGAACGTTCGATCGTATTATGGGCGAGACTACAAATTTCAATAAGCCTTTGTCAATGAGAATTTAATCGGGAAGCCGATTTTTAGCCGAGAAGCGAATAATGATTCAATCTAGTTTTAATAAACGACAGATCAGCGCTCTGCTGGTTTTAGCCGTGATTGGTGGCTCTGCTGCCAATATTCTGCCTTTTATCTTTTCTTCATTTAGCTTGGTTTTCGATATCGAATCGACTGCAACCCTCACCACTGCCGAGCTATTCGGTATTTGCGTCAGCGGCCTTAGCTTCAACCTTTGGCGCAAGCGCTTGAGCCTAAAGCTGAGCTGTTTGCTAGGCTTATTACTTTTTATTGCCGGTAATGCCATTACCATGGCGGCCGATGGTGACTTCAACCTGACATTATTTGCCAGACTGATGTGCGGCCTGGGTGCGGGCATTGTTACTTCCCATGCTTTTTCTATTATTGGCAGCCAGAAAAACCCAGAGGCTCTTTTTGCCCTGGTGCTGTTTGCACAGGTACTTTGGTCTGCCGTGGCATCCTTTGCGATGCCTACCTTGAGCGAAAGCATGCCCTTACTTTCCTTCTCCTTCTTATTGATCTGTGGCTTGATCGCCATTATCCCAATGGCCTTATGGACACCTAAAGGCGATCAACAGGAAGAGGAAGTCGAAGATTTCAAGGCAAGCCCCTTACTGAAGCGCTTAAAAGCCATTGTTATTGGCACCACCATCATTTGGTACGCGGCACTCGGACTGTTTTGGGCTGACTCGGCAAATCGTGGGATGGAAATGGGTTTATCTGCTACTTTTATTAGTAGTATTTTTGCCGCAGGTTACTTGGCAAGCCTAACGGGGAATGGTATCGCCATCTACTTAGCGAGCCGTTTTGAGCGCACTTACCCCATGCTGATCGCCGGCGGCATTCACCTAATGGTGTATTTTATGTTCTACCTATCGACTGGCCCTCAAGATAAGTGGATTTATACCGTTGCGGTACTTATCTACTCGATTTCATGGGCAATCTTTACGCCATTTCAACTTGGTCTATACAGCGAGTTCAGCATTGACGGGCGCTTTGCCGCCATCTTCCTACCCGCCACCGTTGTTGGTATGACCTTTGGCACCCAGTTTAACGGCTTGCTCAGCGAAGACGGAAAAATGATTCTGGCAACGTTTTTTATGGCTATTTGTTTAGGCTGTTACGCCTATGTCTTTAAGCGTTTGCCGGTGTTTTATCGTGAACTCGAAGAGCAATACGGCGCAGAAGCCCTTAATGATGAAAATTATTCTCAAGTGTAATAGTGTGATTAGCAGGTAAAACTATGAACTTTTTTGTCTCAGCCTTAAGCACCATCTTACTCGGCTTAGTGGTAGGCTTTGCCCTCAGCTTGCAAAAAGCCGAACCGCCCACTGAATTTGAAAAGTACAGCAGTGCTAACATGGACTTCGCCACCATGAGCGAAGTTGGCTACGCCATGGCCGCCTTTGGCCGTGAATCTACTGCAGATTATTTCGAGCTAAAGGATTATCAGGAATATGTACAACTAGCGCAAAATGATCATGCCAAAGCGCTTAGCGCCAGCGACTCCCCTCAAGTAGCAGCCAGCGAAGCCCAAGCAAGCAAGGCGGAAGCACCGACGATGCAACTGGCTCAAGTTGAGCATCCAGCCAAGCCTAAAGCAAAACCATCACTAAAAGACTGGCCCAAATCCGTGATTGGCATACAGCGCAGCACCGAATTAATTAATGTCGAGAAAGTGTGGCAGGAATTTGCCAGCAATAGCGCCCTTAGCGACCAGCTAGATAGCTATACGGTGAGTGTGTTCGCCATATACAGCGATTTCAATAGTGATTACAGCCGCGCCACCATCAGTATCGGTTATGACAAACCGAGCATGAAAGGCGAGCAGCAACTGATTCCAAAAGGCAAAATTGAGACCCTTCTTAAACCCAGTAATTATGGAAACAATGCGCTGCTTAATGCGTGGCAGGATATCGACTATAGCAAAGCTGTTAAAGCGGTAGTGGAACGTCGCGACTACACCCAAAACAGCGAGCTGACGTCTTTATTCGTGATTTATCAATAGAGAGCTTTGCCATGATGGAATTTTTACAGCAACGCCTTACCGATCTCGAGCTTTTTGGCTGGGATGAGTATATAAACTACTGGTTCTTCCTAGCGATGATGGCCCTGTTTGCCTTCGAGCTGATCGTTATGGCCTTTAAGAAAGCCGTGACTTGGAACCTCATTGGTGACTCCATCACCAACTTCATCACTTTATTTGCCTACCGCTTTATTGGCGGGCTTATTTATATCCTGTTTTATCTAACGGCCTTTTTTTGGGTATACGAAAACTTCAGCATTACTCAACTACCGCTAACTTGGATGAGTTTGCTGGGCTGTATTTTATTAGCGGATGTCATCTACTACTGGGAACATCGCTTTATGCATGTTTGCGGTTTGGGCTGGGCAACCCACACGGTTCACCACAGCTCGCCACATTTTAATATTTCTGTGGCCTATCGTTTCGGTCCACTGGATGGCTTCTTCCCGTTCTTTTTCCACTTACCGCTGATCATGCTAGGTTTCCATCCGTTCATGGTGTTCTTAGCAGAAGCACTGGTGCAGCTATACCAGACAGCGCTACATACGCAAATGGTTAAGAAATTACCACGCCCAATCGAGTACATCATGAACACGCCTTCGCATCATCGTGTTCACCATGCCACCAACAGCAAATACATTGATAAAAACTACGCAGGTATTTTTATCATCTGGGATCGCATGTTTGGCACCTTTGCCGAAGAAGACGAGAAAGTGAAGTTTGGTGTTTACCCTCGTATTAACAGCGTAAATCCATTTACTGTGTTCTTCCATGGCTTTACCAAGCTGGGCAAGCAATTATGGGAAGCACCGAGTTGGTCTTATCGTTTTCAGCTGCTGATTCGCCCGCCGATCTGGGCTTGGGAACAAGAGCAAAAACGCAAACGAGAAGCGGCGGCAGCCGAAGCTAAAGCAAGCCCTTAATGACAACACAACCTTTTGCCTCATCTAGCAGCTGAGGCAAAAGGTATTTTTTTAAATAGTTGTTTGTAACACATTACAATAAAGATTGATTAGCCAATACGACTCTGAAGGAGATGAAAATGACAGTTCTGGATTCGATAAAAAAAGTCGCCAGTGCCAAAATTGAGGAGGCCACCGGCTTACCATTTGCCGCCTACTCAGACGAAGAAGTTTACCAATTAGAAATGGAAAAGATTTATCGCAATGATTGGGTGTTCGTCTGTAATGAGGGAGAAGTTGCTAACCCTGGCGATTACTACGCATTAACCATTGCCGATGAACCCATCATTATTATTCGAGGTAGAGATGGCGAGCTACGAGCTATGTCCAACGTATGCCGCCATCGCGGGACGCCACTAAACGATGAAGGTTTTGGTAATAAAGGCCGCATGGTTTGTCCTTATCATGCATGGACCTATACCGATCAAGGAAAGCTGATTGGCGTACCTCACCCTGGAATTATTGCTGTAGACAAAGAAAAACACTGCCTACCTCATTTCAAATTGGAAAGCTGGCATGGCTTGATATTTGTGAATATTAATGGCAATGCGGAAGCTTTGAGTGAGCGCTATTCTGGCATAGAGAAGTATTTGCAACGTTACAATATCGGCTCTTTTGATAAAGGTGTTGGCGGCGAAAATGAATACTGGGAGACCAATTGGAAGCTAGCCGTAGAGAATGGCATAGAAAGCTACCATCTATTTAAAGTTCACCAAGAAACCCTTGAAGTTAACACCCCGACTCGTGAAGCATTTTACATAGAAGGCAAACCGGACTGGACTTTGACAGGCGGGAATTTGGTCGGCGAAAGTCGCAGCTTTACAGAAAATGCCATGATGGCCTTAATGCCCAAATCACAGCAACGTCTATGGGAACATTATGTGCTATTTAGCTTACCGCCGAATTTTGTTGGTATTTTGCTTGGTGATACTCTCGGTTATTTATCGGTAATTCCTGTTGACGCTAACAACTCTATTATTCGAGCAGGCACTATTTCTTCTAGCAAAATTAACCCTGGGGCGGGAGAGCAAGAGTTCGTTGAGGCCTTTTTCGCTGAAGACAAGTGGATCTGTGAGCGCAATCAAAAAGCCATGAAATCCCGCCATGGTGAGCCAGGAAAACTGGTTGAGCTGGAGCAGGTGGTTGTGGACTTCCACCACTATCTAGCTGAGCGCCTTTTCGATACCAAAATCGATAGTCATATCGTTGATGAAAGAGCCAAACCGCTGATGGATTAAGCCCCCAAACGGAGGGGGGGTCAGAACCCTTGGGTTCTGACCCCTGGTGCCTGCACAATTTTTAAGTACACACCTAAGCGCAGCGAAGCTTCATATAGGTAACCTTTTAAGCTCGCCGCTGCAGATACATCTCGGCTCCGAAGAGCGGGGTCAGAACCCGCGGGTTCTGACCCCTGGTGCCTGCACAATTTTTAAGTACACACCTAAGCGCAGCGAAGCTTCATATAGGTAACCTTTT
>NZ_CANMSS010000002.1 GCF_947500695.1 uncultured Pseudoteredinibacter sp. | reverse complement strand
GGGTCAGATCCCACTTCTTTTAAGAAAGCGGAGGCTGATGGCTTTTAGCGGCTTAACCTAGACGGGATCTGACCCCGACTCGAAGACACACTGCCTGAAACATAGCCAACCCATTTAGGGGGTCAGATCCCACTTCTTTTAAGAAAGCGGAGGCTGATGGCTTTTAGCGGCTTAACCTAGACGGGATCTGACCCCGGATCGAAGACACTTTCGCTGAAACTTAGCCAACCTATTTAGGGGTCAGACCCCACTTCTTTTAAGAAAGCGGAGGCTGATAGCTTTTAGTGGCTTAACCTAGACGGGATCTGACCCCGGTTCGAGGGCACTCCCCCTGAAACATGGCCAACCCATTTAGGGGTCAGACCCCACTTCTTTTAAAAAAGCGGAGGCTGATGGCTTTTAGTGGCTTAACCTAGACGGGGTCTGACCCCGGGGTGGAGGCACCATAGCCGGAGGCCACTACGAAGCCCGCGCTTAATAAGTCCTAGCTACCACTTCTGCGGCTAAATCGATATTGTTGCTCTGGGTCTTCAGCTCAAACTGCAGCTGATCGCCTGGCTCAATGGGGCCAACGCCTGCGGGGGTGCCGGTTAGTACGATATCGCCCGGCATTAGGGTGAAGTGTTCGGTGATATGACCAATCAACGGCAAGATACCGGTAAGCATGTCACTGCTACGGCCTTCTTGTTGTAGCAGGTGATTGCGTGTCATGCGCAGCTCAATGGCGGACCAATCCTCATCTGCATCAGGGCTGATAAAGCCTGAAACCGGGCAGCTGCCATCAAAGGCTTTGGACTTCTCCCAAGGCAGGCCCTTCTCTTTTAGCTCACTTTGCACATCTCTAAGCGTTAAATCTAAACCGATACCTACACCAGCGATGGCAATATTGGCCTGAAAGTCGGTAGCGCGGGCAATCTCGGCACCGATCAAAATGGCGATTTCGGTTTCGATATGACAGCTACCGCGATTCACTGGAATGCTGAAATACGGGCTGATGCGGCTCACCGCCGTGGGCGGCTTCATAAACAAGATAGGCTCATCGGGCACAGGATTATTAAGCTCGGCCGCATGCGCCGCGTAATTACGTCCAACACAGACTATTTTACCGACACCTCGGTCAACACAAGGGGCGAAAGGCTGACCATCCAGCGTAATTTCAGCGGCCATAAGCTTAGAACTCCAAATCAATAGCACCACGGGCTGCATATGCTATCATAGCGCGCCTTAAAACAGGGCCGACGCATGCGTAAAGAGCCCAAAAGACGACCCATAGCAAGTAACGAGTTTCCCATGGCCAGTATTTCCCTGGAAAAAAGCAAGATTAAATTCCTGCTCCTAGAAGGTGTTCACCAATCCGCCATTGATACCCTAACGGCGGCGGGCTACACCAATATTGAATATCTCAAGACTTCCCTGCCGGAAGCCGAGCTGATTGAAAAGTTAGCCGATGCCCATTTTGTTGGCATTCGCTCGCGCACCCAGCTAACCCGCAAGGTGCTGGAAGCGGCACCCAAGCTGATTGCTGTAGGCTGCTTCTGCATTGGCACCAATCAGGTCGATTTAAAAGCCGCTGAAGAGCTAGGTGTGGTGGTGTTTAACGCACCTTACTCCAACACTCGCTCGGTTGCCGAGCTGGTGATCGCCGAAGCCATTTTGCTATTGCGCGGCATTCCAGAGAAAAACGCGGTTTGTCACCGTGGTGGCTGGATGAAATCAGCGGTGGATTCCTATGAAATCCGCGGCAAAACCCTAGGCATTATCGGTTACGGTTCTATCGGTACTCAGGTGAGTGTATTGGCCGAATCCCTAGGCATGAAGGTTATCTTCTTTGATGTGGTTACCAAGCTGCCATTAGGTAATGCCAGCCAGGTTCGCAATCTAAATGAGCTGCTTAATCGCTCTGATATTGTTAGTTTGCATGTGCCTGAAACCGCCGCTACCAAAATGATGATGGGCGCTGAAGAAATTGCCCAGATGAAAGATAAAGCCATTTTGCTAAACGCCTCGCGCGGCACCGTGGTAGATATCGAAGCCCTTGCCGAAGCCCTTAAGGCTGGCAAAGTTGGCGGCACAGCGATTGATGTGTTCCCAGTAGAGCCACGTGGCAACGATGACGAATTCCAAAGCCCATTGCGTGGCATTGATAATGCCTTACTTACGCCACATATCGGCGGCTCTACCCAAGAAGCCCAAGAAAACATCGGCCTAGAAGTTGCCGAGAAGTTAGTGAAGTACTCGGATAACGGCACCACCATCACCGCCGTAAACTTCCCGGAAGTTGCACTGCCAGCACATTCCGATGTACACCGCCTATTGCACGTCCACAAAAACGTACCTGGTGTGATGTCAGCTATTAACTCGGTGTTTTCTGAAAACAATATCAACATTCTAGGCCAGTACCTGCAGACCAACGAATCGGTAGGTTATGTGGTTGTCGATATCGATGCCGAATACAGCGACGTTGCCCTGCAACAGCTTAAGAGCATCGAAGGCACTATGCGCTGTCGCGTGTTGTTTTAAGAAATCGCTTTTACTTAAAACCCAGCTTAAAACCTTAGCCGTGTCATACTAATGTGACACGGCTAATCTTCTTTCCCATCAACTTTAACAACACTGGCAACACCATAACGCTGCAGAATAGCTTTATGCGTGCCATCTCGATACATAGACCCCAAAGCCTCCGACAGTTCTTTTTGCAGTAAAGCATGATTCTTTATCGGAGCGCGCAAGCTAATTGACGGATAAAAGCCTCGTCGAGAGTATGGCCCTGGGTGCATCACCTCAACCTCCAAGCCCACCTCATCGGCATAGTGCAGTGCCACATCAGTATACATAAATATAGCGTCTACTCGCCCGCGCTTTAACATCTCCAACACTTGCCGATGACTGGCAATTCTACTGACTTCGATATAGTTTTTATCTTTTGCTGCTTGTAGCTCCTCTCCCAGTGGAACCACATTGATTAAACCTATTCGTTTGCCTCGCAGGTCTTGCGGCGATTCATATTTAAAACCCTTTCCCGCCAAAACCAACAAACGATACTCAGCCCAGCGCAAGGGGTAGTCTGGATACAAGGAGAACTCTTGAAATTCTTTATTACTGTAATTGAAAAATAAATCCAATTTTCCTAGGCGATAATCCCTCATTGCCCTAGCAATGGATATCTGCACCACCTCCAATTCAAAACTAGGCATTCGCCGAAAGGCTTCAATGCTCAGCTGCAGATCAGGGCCATCCAATTTGCCATTAATATTTTGCTGAAGAGGCGGATATTCAATATTAAATTGCACCAAACTCACCTTTTCGGCGAAGGTAAGCAACGACACACAAAGCAGGCTTAATACACTTACAAGCTTCAACATTTAACTACACTCAATACCACAACTAAGACCAACCCTATAAGCACAGCGTTAGCTACACGCAAAGCTACTCGAAAAAGCAGCTGTATTTTCAGCATAGACTAATCTTGCAACCTAGCGGCGGGTAAAGCACTGAAACTTCGAGGAGGGTGTCACCCTGCTTTCCTATAAGCTTCCAAATGGCATGTTCTCACCTTAAACATATGAGACAATCTGGGCTCACTAAGCAAAGTAAATGCAATGACCATTTCAGTATCCACTGTCCAACTACTAGATCTCGCCCTACGCTTTGCCGCTATCGGGCCACTGTGTTTATTGTTGCTCTATCTTATTAAGCAATATGGCTTTAAGGCGCCAGAAAAGCTTGGTTTGTGCCTTTCAATAATCGCTTATATCGCCCTTACCGCCCCCATCGAGAATCACCATTATGGCTTTAGTCGCAATGTTTTATTGCTGCTAACCGATATCGTTCCGTTTATGGCCCTGTGGTATACATTAAGGCAACTAGATGCAGGCTTTACACTACAGCAACTACCCAAAAGCGTTTTAATTGCAACTGCCGCTTGGTTTATTGCCCTAGGCGTTTTGTTTTTAGGTTTTGACGGCAAGCACGTCTTACATGATATTAATCACGGCTTAGGGATCACCTTGCTACTGGCTTTGGTTTATCTCTGCCTGCGAGATTTTCTGGATGATCTCGACAACCACCGTCGTCGCACACGTATATTGCTGGTGGCGTTTTGCTCGCTGTATATGGCGGGCTTGGTAAGCTTCGAATTTATGGATCGCGATATTCGTAATTCTTGGCAATTTAGCCTATCGAACGCGCTGTTTATCTTTATCATCATTCAAGGCATTTGTGCTTACGTTATATTTGCCTCTAGGACAAACAGCCTCAAAGAAAACAACTCTAAAGAAAGCAGCGACGCTGCTCAGCAAAAGCGCGATGCCAAGCACAAGTCAGAACAGGCCAACAAGCAACAACTGGATAAGCTAAAACAGCTCATGGAGCAGGACGCTTTTTTGCAAACCGAACTCAGCATTGGCAAGCTGGCTGAACAAATGCACTTACCCGCCCATCAACTGCGCCGCTTAATCAATCAAGAGCTGGGCTATAACAACTTCTCGCAATACCTAAACAGCTATCGCATACCCTGGGTTTGCCAACAGCTGCGCGACCCCAGCAATAGCTCGCCTGTTTTAAGCATCGCCTTAGAAGCTGGCTATGGCTCTATTGCACCATTCAATCGAGCCTTTAAGGCTCAAATGGGGCTCACCCCCAAACAATATCGTGATCAATTTTAAAAATTTTCGGATATTTTCAATTCTGCAAAGCAGAAATAAGCTAAATCCGGTGAAATAAGCGCTTTTCTTCGCTGGAGCATTACGTGAAAAAACTGATTCTCAGTCTTGTTGCCATTTTAATCGCAGCTTTTATCTATGCCGCCCTACCGGTATACCAAGGTTTATCCTATCGCGGTAAGGCGCCAATGTTGGCCTTCAACTATATTGATTGGCCAAAAGATCAACCTGCTACCAGCAATGTCCACCAGCCTCGCTTTACCACGCTTGATACCGCCGCTCTAAAAGCGCTAAAGGCGCAACAAAAAGTCGTCTCGGCTCCAGGTTACACCGCGGCCGTTGCGATCGATGGCAAGATGGCGTGGTCAGCAAGTGTAGGCTGGGCCGATATCGAAGATAAAGTTGCTATGAGCACAGCGACCAGCATGCGTATTGGCAGCACTTCAAAAGCACTAACAGCCACCGCACTTGCCCGCCTTGTATCTCAAGGCAAACTGGATTTGGATGCCCCACTCAACAGTTACTTCAAAGAGCTGCCCCACCCAAGCTGGGCCAAGATAAGCGCAAGGCATTTAGCATCCCATATGTCGGGCTTACCCCATTACCGTCGCAATGCAGATCGTTATGGCATGCTGGCCAGCTTAAGCGCCCAGGGTGAATACGATAATGTACAAGATGCCGTAAAGCTGTTTGATGCCAGCGATTTACTCTTTGAGCCCGGCGACGAGTTTAGCTATTCCAGCTGGGGCACTGTATTACTTAGCGCCCTAATTCAGATAAAAGCCGAGCAACCCTACCAAAACTTTATGGGGGAGGCCGTTTTAACACCACTCAATATGAGCTCAACCCGCAGCAAGCTCTCGCAACAGGGCAAGAAAAACAAGACGCCTACCGCCCAGTTCTACTGGCAAGACCCAAAACAAACTAGCCGCTTAAAGCCATGGTACTCACTCAACCTTAGCCATCGCCTGGCAGGTGGCGGCTGGCTATCCACCTCGATGGATCTTGCGCGCTTAGGTCAGGGTTTTATGAATGAAGACTTTTTACCAGTAAATATCCGAGAGCAGTTTTGGACCCCACAAAAGCTCAATAACGGTGAATTTAATCCGCAGCATTATGGCCTTGGGTGGCGAGTTCACGAGCTAAAACTCGGCGAAGATTTCGAGCCACTGATGTATATGCATCACGGCGGGGTCGCCGCTGGCGCACAAAGTTTTTTACTAGTAGTGCCACGCTATAAACTTTCGATGGCGATCAATGCCAACATTAGAACAGAGGTGTTTTCAGATTTTGCGAAGGTAAGTCATGAGCTATTAAAGCTGTTTATTGCCGAACTAGAAACGCAAAGCATTGAGAGACAAAATAAGGCACAAGCAGAACTACAGATTTGAGAGAAAATCAGGGTAAAAAAGCACAGGCTAGGTTTTCCCCAGCTGTGCTTTTTATTTACAGGTAAGAACAGCAGTAATCTAGAGGCTCTGATACTTTCAACGAGAAAGAACTGTTCGCCGGCACATTAAAGTCATCACCCGCAGCATAATTCTTCCACTCACTATCGCCCGGCAATAATATCTCGGCCTTACCCGCCAGCACTTCCATCAATTCGGCCGCTTCGGTATCGAAGGTGTAATCCCCAGGTAGCATTAAACCAAGGGTTTTCTTACTGCCATCTGGAAATAGAACGGTACGGCTTACCACCTTACCATCAAAGTAGATGTTAGCCGCTTTAACAACGCTTACGTTTTCGAATGTAGACATGGTTTTCTCTTTGCTATGGTTTTGTTTAATTTGCAGTGGATTATATAGCAAAGAAAGCCATGCGTACCGAGCTTACTAAATGTTCTAGAAACAGTCCCTGAAGTCTGACCGATTTTATGTCCTGCAGTAGCTGATCTGGAACACGCTTAAACCATGGGTTCGCACCGTCCAGGTGCTCAGCCTTCGGCCAAGCCCAAAATCCCTCCAAGGGATTTGGTCACGGGCGCTCGACTTCACGACATCCATGTCGCTCTACGGTTCCTGATCAGCTACTGCAGGACATAAAATCTACATTGTGCTTAGTTAAATACTGCTTACGTCATATACGCTGTAGCCCTTAGAGGGTGAAGACGCTTGCCAGCAACCGTAAAGTGTCACGGATGACACGACCCGAGCGCCCTGGACGGCTTGAGCGCGTTGCGGGCGAGCGTTTTCACCCTCTAAGGGCGACAAAGAATCGAAGAACCATTAATCTCTCAATAAATCCTTAGCTATCGCCAGCACCTGCATCTCATCCGTACCACCATAAATCTGTAGAATCTTCGCATCACGCATAAGCTGCTCTACCCGGTATTCGCGCATATAACCATTGCCACCAAAAATCTGCACCGCCTGAGTCGTAACCTCCATGGCCGCTTGCGCCGCATAGAGCTTCATCGAAGAAGCCTCAGCCATACTCATCGGAATACTTTGCTGGCTCATCTCAATATAACGAAACACCATATTTTGAACATTGACCCTAGCCACCTCCATATTGGCAAGCTTCAACTGAATTAACTGAAACTGCCCAATGGCCTGACCAAACTGCTGGCGCTCTTTAGCGTATTCCACACAAAGCTCAAGCGCACGCTCAATAATACCGAGGGCCATTGCCGCAATGCCAGCACGCTCTTGCGCGAATGTCGCCTTCGCACCACCACGACCATAGCTGTTAACACTACCGCCCAAAAGACGATCTTCCTCAACAAAAACATCTTGTAAAAAAAGCTCGCCAGTTGGAGAAGAACCAATACCCATTTTATGGAAGGGCTTCGATTGCTCTAAACCATCCATGCCGGAATCTAGAACAAAAGAAACAATTTTACGTTGCTCGGCGGGTACACCGTCCTCTTCAAGTTTACAAATAAAGACAATAGTGTCGGCATAAGGACCATTAGTAATGAAGGTTTTATTGCCATTAAGTAAAAAGCCACCATCGACTTTTTTGGCGCTAGACTTCATCTGCCCAAAAGCATCACTGCCAGAGTTAGGTTCAGTTATCGCCCAGGCGCCAACTTTTTCTAGTGTAAGCAAAGGCAAAGCCCAACGTTGCTTCTGCTCCAATGTGCCCTTGGACATAATTGCACCGCCGGTTAAGCCCATGGACACCCCCATAGCTGTCACCAAGCCCTGGGCATGCCGACTGATCTCAATGGTAGGTATCAAGCTTAAAGCGGCATCTCTCGTAGAATCTCCATCTGGCTTTTTCTCAGGGTTTGATTCAGCGGCGATACGTCGCTCAAAAGAAGCCTTGGCCATTTCATCCAGGCCAAAGGTTTTTACAAATTTGCGCAGAATATCGTAAGGCGGTAAGCCACCATATTCTAATTCATCTAAATGAGGGACGATTTCCTTTTCGACAAAATCCCGCACCATATCGCGCACACTCTGGTGCGTTTCGCTCCACTGAATCATAGGGCCTCCGAGTTATTGTTATTTTAAGCGTTGTTTCTTAATTCAAATTTATAGCCGTACCGCGCTGCGCTCTATTATCAGCCGGAGTAAAAGCCTGGCAACAGGGGGATTACTGTCGCTTAACTGGCAGGATTAACCACTTAAGGGCATTTATTAGGCCACGCTAGCGGGCCTCTAGATGATGATCGATAAGAGCAAAGACTTGATCACGATAGCGTTTCGCCTCGTTTACCAGTTGATGGCGGCCATCCTCGATAAGCTCAACCTTCACACTGGCAAAGGCTTTTTCTATTTGTGGCAAGTTATATTCCCAATCCACTGTCTTATCATCGGTGCCTTGGATAACGACAATAGGATTAGTGCAGGGTTCTTCGATGGCTGCCACTCGCTCTAGCCAATCTTTCATGGCAGCCACCCATGGCACAGATAACTGCTTTGGCTGCAAGACATCCTGCTCCGCGAGAAACTTCATAAAAGGAATATTATGGGAGTTAATTGCAAAGCGTCGCGGCATACTACTGATGCGCTTATTTAACAATTTAAACAACCACTGACCACTATCCCAGGCAAAGGGTTTTACCAGTGGAGCCAGCAGCAGTACCTTATCAAAAGCGAGCTCGTCATTATTGATCAAATAATTCATAATCGCGGCGCAGCCGGTGCTTTGGCCAATAACATGAATTGGCAGCTCACTGTGGTCCAGTAAAGTCCTAACGTTCTTTAAGGCTTCGGCGTAGTGGTCAAAATTTTCAATCGAAGCACGCTCACCTGTACTTAGGCCATGTCCGGGTAAATCAAAACCCAAAACAGCATAACCTGCACTAAGAAGGTGGCGAATGATGTGCTGGTAGATTCCCATATGGTCGTAATAGCCATGTACTAACAGCACCCAAGCTTTAGGATTAGATGGCTGCCAGGTCTGGCACAGCAACTCAAAATCTCCACTTTCCATTTTCCCCATAGAATGTTTCAACTCTAATTCCGGAAACTCGGCAGAAAAATCGATATTGTAAAAACTAAGATACTGCTGTTTTAGTATGGCTAGAGTTTCTTCTAGCTCGCCAACTTCGTTTAACGAGAAAGCGGGTAAACCCTTGCGGAGTTTTTCTAGCTGCTTCTCTGTTAGCCAATTGCCATTAGGGTAATACTCGGCTTCTGTACTGATCATAAACTATAGGTCTTTCAAATCTTTTGCAGGCTCGCCTGTTGCTAAGGCTCGACGCCAGTCTTTTAGGCGCTTATCGATGAGCTCGCTGGTTCTAGCACCCACTTCCCAATCATAGGCCAATTCCATCGTAGCAATGGCCTCCTCTCGCAGGCCCTGCTCCCAATAAATGATAGCCTCCAATTGGGCAAAGTTGCCTTCTCGGTCGCTAATTTTCTTCGCCAACGTCAAATGCTCGAGAGCACCCGTATAGTTTTTTTTGCGAAAATCTCTCTGGGCATTTGCGAAATGATAATAGGGGTTTCTTTTTCGATGAGAAGAAGATTGTTTCGCGAGAGCCTTAGCCTCCTCTAAACGACCAGTAATCCTATACAGGTTAGCGAGGTTCGTCATGACACTGTAATCTCTTCGCTCAACCGACAGAGCTTTTAGATAAGCCCTTTCTGCGAGCGCTAGACGATTAATTCGCCGAAGAGCCAGGCCCAAATTACCCCAAGCCACCACCTTATCAGGGTCGGCCTTAATGGCTGAATGCAAATACTTAAATACTGTTGGCCAGTCATCCTCAAACATCGCATCTACAGCAAGGTTATTAAATTGCAGTGATAGAGCTTCCAAATCAGTAATCGTTCTACTGGGATAAAAGTGGCTAAAGCGATCCATACGGAAGTCGATTATTTTATTACGTCCAGCACCCGTTTTGCCAATAACATTCACGTGGCGGAACCTAAGTAGTAAATCTTTTTCCCCTAAACTCCAGCTAGGTGGTAAATCCACCTCTTGAAAAGATAGATTTAAATTGACATGCCGCCCCATGGCTATAAACATTGCTGAATAAGAAAGACAGTTTGCCTGAGCTTTATCAAAGGCTTCATCCGCCGTGTAATGTGCATCCGCTTTGTAGTCTATTGTTCTTGAAGGATCATTAATGGCGTTATGTATATCTTGAATACGCCGACTGGCTGTCCCCTTAGGCCTAACGTAGAAACTAGAAAAAGCTTTCATATCATCGCTCATGAATAGAAATTTTTCTAATTCGGCTTGAACATCAAGTGCGGGATAGGTGTCTAAAAAGGCCTTTAGCTGCTCAAAGCTTGCAGCTTGATCAGTGGAGCTATGCTGGGGAGCGCCACAAGATAATAAAAAGCCAACCATAATCACGGTCAGCCCTCGTAAGAATGTTTTTTGAAAATGTAATATAAACATGCCTTGTCTCCTGTAATTACAACAGCGCAAAGCAATGGCTTTACATTTTATTATCTTCCTCAATGGCCCAGTCTAAAGCATCCAATTGCTGTTTGCGGGCTTTTACTTTTGTTGCTTTGAAAGCATCACAGTTGAGGCTTGCCATTTGCTGCGCTAGCGCTGCAGCTGCTTGCTGCAGTTCATTTTCATCGGCAACGACGCTGTCTAAAAAACCAGCGGTAAGCGCTGCCTGCGGATCAAACATTTCTGCATTGATAATAGCACGATTGAAATAGACTGGCGCGAGACGCCCTCGACATAACTCGATACCTACATGATGCATGGTCATGCCGATCGCAACTTCGTTGAGGCTTATCTTAAAATTACCCTCAACCCCGATTCGGTAATCTGAAGCCAGTAGTAAAAAAGCGCCTTTAGCGATGGCATGGCCATTACATGCCGCAATGATGGGCTGTGGGTGTGCCAGCATGCGACGTGTTAAACGCGAGCCAGCATCTACCATAGCTCTGGCAGCCTCGATTCCCTCTTGCATCACGGTCAAATCGTAACCACCGCTAAACATACCTTCGCGGCCAGTAATAATCACCGGCTTGGCCACAGCCTCTGCGCGATCTAAACCTTCGTTGATGGCCGCCAACACCGCTGGGGACAGGGCATTTACTTTACCATTGTTGAGGCGAATGGTTACCGCATGTTCAGATTCGCTATATTCGATCAAATCACTCATATAAGTTCTCTAAGCTCTCTATGTTTTCTAAGCTCTTTTTCATTTCTAGGGCTCCTCACGGGAGCAGCCACAAGAGCTGTTACAAGGGCTATAGCGCTACCGGCTGACTGGATTGCTCACTCAACACACGGTTAAGCAACTCATCCAAGCTTTCGCCCGTTGTGGTACAAGTCCACTGGCTACCTTCCCAATCACAATGAAAACCACCAGACTTGGCCGCCACCCAGATTTGCTTCATCGCCAGCTGGCGAGATACGATCACCTGGGTATTGCTATCTTCACAGTCGATGGTCAATACTCCGCTGCTGGATTCAAAGTCTAAAGCGGCATCACACTCATCGATGGCGTCTTCTAGGGCCATCAGGGTGTCTTCAGCTTGGGCTATAAATTCAGCTTCATTCATGGTCGACTCTCTCTTAGATTCAGTATCATCTATCAAACAATTCAGACCAGAGATTGTAGCATGCCCCACATCAACGATCTGACACAGGGTCAATGCTGCCAAAGCTATATCCACCGCCGCCTTTACCGTATACTGCGGCCTGCTTATAGCCTTTATAGAGACGCATTATGAAAAAAGCATTCGCAATCCTATTTGGCCTTACCCTTGTGGCCGCTCTAGGCGCGTGCGGCCAAAAAGGCCCATTAGTCTTGCCTGCTGCTGAGCCTGTTGTGCAAGAGCCGTCAGCGGTAACTAAAGAGCCGTCAGCGGTAACTAAAGAGCCGTCAGCGGTAACTAAAGAACCATCAGCGGGTAATGAAGAGCCCTCAACGGTTAACGAAGAGCCAACCAAAGACGAGGTGGAATAATAATCCACCCCAAACAACTACAGTCATTGAGTTAAATACAGCAATAGCACCATGCAAGATTTTTACTATAACGAACAACAGCTCATGGCCGAGCAATGCCAACTGCAAGATATCGCCGAACAATACGGCACCCCTTGTTACGTCTACAGCCTGGCCCATATACAACGCCAATACCTCGCCTATGCCAACGCCCTCGGCGATAGTGGCATGGCCTGCTATGCGGTGAAAGCCAACTCCAATATCGCGATTTTGCAGCAGCTAGCCAAGCTAGGCGCTGGCTTTGATATTGTCTCTGAAGGCGAGCTTGAGCGAGTGCTCGCCGCCGGCGGAGAACCCACAAAAATCGTCTTTTCCGGTGTCGGCAAAAAGCCCGGCGAGATGCGCCGAGCACTAGAGGTTGGGATTCACTGTTTTAATGTGGAATCTGAAGCCGAGCTCGAGCTACTCGCCTCAGTTGCCAAAGACATGGGCAAGGCCGCCGCTGTATCGCTGCGCGTAAACCCCGATGTCGATGCGAAGACACACCCTTATATCTCCACCGGCTTGAAAGAAAACAAGTTTGGTATCGATATCAAGCGCGCACCCGAGGTATACCAGCGCGCCGCAAGCCTAGAGGCTCTTGAGGTTGTCGGTGTTGATTGCCATATCGGCTCGCAGCTGACTGAGCTCGCGCCTTTTATTGATGCCTTAGATCGTATTTTGCAGCTTATAGACACCCTAGCTGGCTTAGGTATTACTCTAAAGCATATGGATCTAGGCGGCGGTCTGGGTGTCGACTATCAAGGCGAAAAGCCACCGGCCATCAGCGAGTTGGTTGAGGCCGTACGAGCCAAACTGGGCGATCGTCAATTAGAGCTCATCTTTGAGCCTGGGCGCTCTATTGTCGCTAATGCCGGCGCCCTACTCACCCGAGTAGATTACCTAAAGCCTACCGAACATAAGAACTTTGCCATCATTGATGCCGCCATGAACGACAATATTCGTCCTTCGCTGTACCAAGCTTGGCAACAGGTTTTACCTGTCCAAGAGCGCTCCGAAGAAAGCTTGGAATGGGACTTGGTCGGCCCGGTTTGTGAAACTGGTGATTTTATGGCCAAACAGCGCCAGCTCGCCTTGGCAGAAGGTGATATATTAGCTGTTATGTCGACCGGAGCTTATGGCTTCACCATGAGCTCTAACTACAATAGCCGCCCCAGAGCTGCTGAAATTCTGGTAGACGGCGATAAGGCACAGCTGATTCGCAGACGTGAATCTATAACAGAGCTATTTGCCCACGAGCAGCTATTGTAAGCGCCAGAAAGTTAGATAGAAGGAAGATAGAGTGAGACTGAGATTCACCAAGATGCACGGTTTAGGTAATGACTTCGTCATGATTGACGCCGTCAGCCAGCGCATCCGACTCAGTGCCGAGAAGGTTCGAAAGATTGCCGATCGACGCTTTGGTGTCGGCTGTGATCAATTGTTGATCGTTGAAATTCCCAGCCGTCCCGATGTTGATTTTAAATATCGTATTTTTAACTGTGATGGCAGTGAGGTAGAAAATTGCGGAAACGGCGCACGTTGCTTTGCGAAGTTTGTGCGCGAGCGCAAATTAACCGGCAAGAAAGAGATCAAAGTAGAAACAAAAGCCGGTGTTTTGCTATTAAAAGTGCAAGACAATGGTGATGTCAGTGTGGATATGGGCAAGCCCGAACTTAGCCCAGCACAAATTCCCTTTGATAACGTTGAAGAGCAAAGTAAGTATCGCATTGCACTAGATCATGGCGAGATAGAGATCGGCGCCGTATCGATGGGCAACCCCCATGCTGTTACTGTAATCGATAGCTGTGAGAAAGGCCCAATTGAAGAATGGGGCCCGCAGATAGAAGCTCATGCCCGCTTTCCGCAGAAGGTAAACGCCGGCTTTATGGAGCTGCTATCTCGACAGGAAGTTAATTTGCGCGTTTTCGAACGCGGTGTAGGTGAAACATTAGCCTGTGGCACTGGCGCCTGTGCCGCTGTGGTTAGCGGCCGCCTACAGGGCTTATTGGATGAGAAGGTAAAAGTGAATCTGCCAGGTGGTAGCTTGCAGATTGAATGGCCAGGGCGCGACCAGCCCGTTATCATGACAGGACCCGCAACGACGGTTTATCACGGACAAATAAAAATATGAGCAACACAGAAAGTGCTATAGACGAACAGGATATCGTTGAGTTTTTAAGAAACGATCAAGAATTTTTTCTACGCCATCCTAATTTAATCAGCGATATTCAATTGCCTCACGCCAGTGGTAATGCGATTTCATTGATTGAACGTCAAGTTAGTGTTTTACGTGATCGCAATATGGAAATGCGCCACCGCCTAAGTAGTCTGCTGGAAAATGCTCGTGATAATGATAAGTTGTTCGATAAAACCAAACGTTTAGTTCTGGCATTGATGGAGGCTCAGGATCTCGGCGATATTATTGATGCTCTGTTCTACAGCTTTAATAGTGAATTTAAAATTCACTATACTACCCTACTGCTATTCAGCAAAGACGATAATATAGATGCCGGCCCAGCCCGCATTGTTACTTTGAATGAAGCCCGTGAACCGCTTGGCATGCACATTAAATCTGGCAAAGCCTGCTGCGGACATTTCGACGGCAATACCATTCACTACCTCTTTGAAGATAATGCCGCAAAGGTAGGCTCAGCTGCTATTGCGCCCCTTATTCACGGCAACTGCTTTGGCTTGCTAGCCATTGGCAATCGCGATCCAGATTATTATCGCTCTAGCATGGGCACGCTATTTCTGTCCTATATTGCCGACATGCTAAACCGCATTGTACCCAAACATTTACCAGGCTAGGCATGAACAACTTGCTGCTACAGAGTCAGAGCTTCTGCGATTACCTGCAGCAGGTGCGGCAAGTTTCTCCCCATACCCTCTCAAACTATCGCCGCGATTTAGATAAATTTATTCATTATTGCGACTCCCAAAGCCTCGAGAATATTAGCGCCGTAAACGCGCACCATATTCGCCAGTGCATTGCACAACTTCATCGCCAAGGTTTAAGCGGACGAAGCATACAACGCTTACTCTCAGCCTTACGTTCCTGGTTTCGCTTTGCCATAAAAGAGCAATGGATAAAACAAGATCCCAGCGCTGGCATCAGCGCGCCCAAATCGCCCAAACCACTCCCCAAAACCATGGACGTAGATCAAACGGCAGACTTTATGTCGGTTGATCACGAAGACTGCTTCTATGAAACACGCGATGGAGCCATTTTAGAAACCATGTACTCTTCTGGGCTTCGCCTGGCCGAACTGACCGATCTTGATTTGGGAAATATTGATTTTTCAGCCGGCACCGTATTGGCACGAGGCAAAGGTAATAAACAAAGATTGCTGCCACTAGGTAAGATCGCCTTGAACGCCATCAAACAATGGCTAAGCCAGCGCAAACTATTCGCGGAACAAGATGAACCTGCCGTATTTATCAGTAAAAAAGGCCAACGCTTAAAACCGCGAAGCATTCAGGCACGTTTTAATCGCCAAAGCCTGGCTAAAGGGCACCCCGTTAATCCACATATGCTGCGCCATTCTTTTGCCAGTCATATGCTGGAATCCAGCGGCGACTTAAGAGCTGTGCAAGAGCTTTTAGGGCATGCCAATATTTCGACCACCCAGGTCTATACTCATTTAGATTTTCAGCATCTCGCGAAAGTCTATGATAATGCCCACCCTAGGGCGCAGAAAAAAGACGATTAAGAAACTGCTCTATGCCAGATATTAAACTGATTTGCTTCGATCTCGATGATACGCTTTGGTCAACCAAGCAAGTAATGATGGAGGCTGAAAAACAAGCCTTTGCCCTACTTACTCAAAGAGCCGCAGTAATCGCTGAATACTACGACATGATGAGCTTGTTTCAAGCAAGAGTTAAAAAATGGAAACAGCTGACTGCCGATCAACCACAATTGAAGTACCAGGTAAGCCAGTTACGCCGTCAATCACTCAGTTTAGTTTTACAAGATCATAATTTTAATCAAGCTGAAGCAGAGCAACTCAGCGATGATATTTTTCAGTGCTTTATGCACTGGCGACACAAGCCGGTTTATTTTGAACACACCGGAGAAACGCTAGCGCAGTTAAGCGAACAGTATCAACTCGCGGCCATCACCAATGGCAATGCGTGCAGCAAACGCTTAGGACTCGATAAATACTTTACATTGCATATCAGTGCGGAAGATCTCGGCATCGGCAAGCCTGAGCCAGAACCCTTTGAGCAAACCTTGAAACATTTCAATGTTAGGGCAGAAGAAGCATTACATATCGGGGACAACCCAAGTGACGATGTTTGGGGAGCGCAGCAAGCTGGATTGTATACAATATGGTACAACCCTAATAATAAACCGTGGGAAGAATCTGAATATACGGCGAGCCTGGAAGTCGACCAATTAAATAAAATACCTGCAGCCGTAGAACGACTGCAGGCCAACTTGCAGATGAAATCGTAAAATTCTTTAGATAGGCCTAGAACCGTAATTGTTCTGAGGCTTTTTCGGCGGATCGGCCATCACGTTAGGTGCAATATCTTGAATTTCTCCACCGTGGCTTAGAAACTCCTGCACCTGACGATCCAACTCGGATCTAAGATCGGCTCGACAGCCCGGCGTAAAGGATTGCTCTTTGTCTAACTTTGCGAGCGAATCCAATCCTACCGGATTGTCATTCACATTAAGCTGCTTAACAGCTTTTTCTTTTTTATGCTGTTTTAGTATTGTCATTTTATTAAGTACCCTAAGAATACACCCTTCGTATTTAGGTATAGCCTATTGATCAGAGTAGGCAACCAATTGTCGGAACTTTCTTATCACTTTTTGTCATCATTATTACGAAAAAAATTCCACTTTTTTTGAAATGACAGCTTAGACAGTTAGTTCTTTAGTTTTAATTAAAAAGTTACGCTTTAGTCTTATTTTGTCTGTGGTTTTTGCGAGACCAGTAGCACCGTAAAAGCCACCCAGAGCCATTGATAGAGCAACAAATTGAAAATCTAGTTTTGCCCACAAACGGTGCAATAAAAGTGTCTTTGCTTAAGCAAATATTTTTTCAGCAGCTAGATCTTTATGACTTAACAAAGGCACACCTTCAATCAGGGATTATTTGCGATAAATTAATTAACAGCTAAAGTAGCCAAGCTTTATTCGCTGTGGAATTTAATAAGTGTTTAGACACTAAAAATGACGGGAAAGAAATCGAATCTGGAAAGGCAATAGAGAAAAAAACGCAAAAGAAAGAAAACTAAAAAGAACAAATAAGAGAGGACTAGCAGCCACCAAAAACCTTAGTGGCTGCAAGGTTTTTATACAGCCTCTGGGCCTGTTTCGCCAGTGCGAATTCGGATAATCTCATCCAGTGGCGAAATAAATATTTTACCATCACCAATCTTGCCAGTTTGGGCCGACTTGCTAATCGCTTCTACCGCCTGTTCAACCATGGCATCATCTAAAGCCAGCTCTAGCTTCACCTTAGGTAAGAAATCCACGACATACTCAGCGCCTCGATAAAGCTCTGTGTGACCTTTCTGACGACCAAAACCTTTGACTTCAGTAACTGTCATACCTTGCACGCCTACTTCTGATAAGGCTGCACGTACATCGTCCAATTTAAATGGTTTGATAACCGCTGTGATTAACTTCATACCGGATTCCTGTTTGAACTTGAATTGCTAAGGCTTTTCATGGTTTTTTTAGAGGGGGCACCATACACGGAAAAGCCCTAAAAATCACCCAAACAAGCCTTTCTCAGCCATAAAAGCCCCGAAAACCGGGGCTTTTATGATGTAACACAAACGCTGTGCCCTGTTACTTAGTCGTGAACTCTGGGTAGGCGTCCATACCGCACTCGGCCAGATCAACACCGTCGTACTCTTCCTCTTCGCTTACACGTACACCGAAGATCTTATCGATGATCAACCACACCAAGAGGCTTGATAGGAATACCCAACCAAAGATAGTGGCAGCACCAATTAACTGACCGGTAAAACTAGAGCCTCCATCAGCTGTCAGTGGGTTAGTAACAGGAACCAGTAACAAACCAAGTAGACCCACAACACCATGGACAGAAATAGCACCTACTGGATCATCGATTTTTAGCTTATCCAAAGTCAGAATGCTAAATACTACGATGACACCACCTAGCATACCGAACAAAGTAGCCTGTAATGGCGTTGGCGTTGATGGCTCTGCCGTAATGGCTACCAAGCCGGCTAAAGCACCGTTCAATGCCATAGTGAGATCCGCCTTACCAAACTTAAAGCGGGCAATGGCTAGTGCACCGATTAAGCCACCCGCTGCGGCAGCATTGGTGTTCATAAAGACAACCGCTACACTGTTTGCACTTTCAACACTGGCCGTTGCTAATACCGAGCCGCCGTTGAAGCCGAACCAACCCAACCAAAGGATAAAAGTACCCAAGGTAGCCAATGGCAAGTTACAACCTGGAATCGGAGTGATGACATTACCTGGACCGTATTTGCCTTTACGCGGACCAAGAATCAATACACCAGCCAATGCTGCTGCAGCACCTGCCATATGTACAATGCCCGAGCCAGCAAAATCAGAGAAGCCAAGATCACCTAGGTTATACAAACCGAAGACATCTTTGCTGCCCCAAGTCCAAGAACCTTCAAGTGGATAGATGAAACCTGTCATCACCACCGCGAAGGCTAAGAATGCCCACAGTTTCATGCGCTCAGCGACAGCACCTGAAACAATCGACATGGCGGTTGCTACAAACACAACCTGGAAGAAAAAGTCCGCCGAGGGAGCATAGCTCGCTGGCTCGGCGGCTCCGGCAATTCCGTCCCCCGTTATGCCGGACAACAGCCAATCGGCTGACCCGTACATAATCGTGTAACCACAAATCATGTACATGGTGCATGCGATTGCGAACAGAGCGACGTTTTTGGTCAAAATTTCTGTGGTATTTTTAGCGCGAACTAAACCGGCTTCCAACATGGCAAAACCAGCGGCCATCCACATTACTAAGGCGCCACAGACTAAGAAATAAAAGGTGTCGAGGGCATAAGCCAACTCGTTAACTTGGGTTTCCATCAGTTTTCTCCAGACAAAAGAATCCTGTCGCAGCTAAAAAAGCCGCAAAAAATAAGGTTTTTGAGTTTATTACGAGGTTAAATTAGATCGCTATACTAGATAGCATCTTCACCGGTCTCACCAGTTCGAATTCTAATAACCTGCTCTAGGGCGCTGACAAATATTTTTCCGTCGCCAATTTTTCCGCTGTGTGCTGCTTTTGAAATAGCTTCAACAACAACTTCAACATCTGAATCTGCTACTGCAGCTTCAACTTTGGTTTTTGGCAAAAAGTCGACAACATATTCGGCGCCGCGATACAGCTCAGTGTGGCCTTTTTGTCGGCCATAACCTTTAACTTCCGTTACCGTAATGCCATGCACACCGGCTTCGGATAAGGCTTCTCGCACGGAGTCGAGCTTGAATGGTTTAACAATTGCAGTTACTAATTTCATAATTCCCCCGAACTGGGGCCAGCTTTAGCCAGCCCCGAAATGCGCTGCGTTGTTTATAGCGATTTAGCAATAGTAAAAATGAATGAGCCATCGCAGAGACTGTCATTGTCAAAGCACTCGGCTTTATTCAAGTCGGTATCGTAATAGCCCAAACTGAAATCAACACCGCCATAACTTTTGTTTAGGGTGATGTTGTAGTCTGCGTATGAATCTGCGCCACCGGTCAAAAAGGCATTTTCACCTGGAGCGGCATTTTGAGTACTGCGATCTAAATCACTAAAGCCATAGTGAATAGCAAGGCTGAAATCTTCCGGCAAAGAAAACTCATAGCCACCATAGATGTAAATCAGTTTGCCAGTTTCTAAGTAGTAGTCATCGGAGTAGTTCACCCCCAAAGTAAAATCTTTGAAAGACACACTACCGTAAACTTCAGCGTAATCATCTACATCAGGAGTACCTGGGTAATCGTAATAAAGGTAACCAACATCGATGGATACATCTTCATTTAAATCAGTGCTGTAACCGATGTAATAATCCAGCTCTAAGCTGTTGGCAAAATCAACATTGGAACCCCAGGTACCAACGTAAACGCCATTTTCAAAATTCACATCGAAGCCACCTTGAATAGCTGGACTGGTGTCAGTCTGTGAAATGCCTCGAAATTTGTAATCGCTGGTTAGCGCAACGTTTGCACTGATTTCTGCAGCCTGGCTTGAAAATGCCGCCAGACTTAAAGCAGCAGCTGATACACAGTTAATGACTCTCTTCATAATTATTCTCCAAGATTTAAGTGCTTGTAAGTTTGTTTATAAGTATTGGCACCGCTCTTAGCGCTTAGGAACGGCCTAGGCCATTCTTTAAGCTATAGCACATGGTGTTTATTCCGCCGCCGGCACTCTAAAACTTCTACCTAGCGACACTCGTGATTGAATCAACTAAATTGCTTATTGCACATCGCGGGCCAACTTTTAATTTTTCTCCTATGTATTGATTTTTCGGGGGATTAAAATCGTTTCGGGGAATTAATGGGCTTTTTTCGCACAGCCCTGGTGCAGTTCTTTTTTCGCATCGAGCAACGCTCATTCTTGGTGCATTATTTTTGGCCCTCTCTTGGTGCAAAACAGGCTTTTATGTATCTTCCTGCAACATGGTTTAAACTAGCGCCCTACTTTTTATCGGGAATGCTCTTCCATGCTGCAAGACTTCGCACAAAAACTCGCCAATGACATTCACCAGGCCATGGAAAACGGCCCTGCGCCTCATAGTCAGCTTCAGCAGATCATTAGCTCTGCGGTAAAACGCTTAAACCTGGTTGGACGTGACGAATTCGATGCCCAGGGCATCGTGCTGCAGCGCAGCCGTGAAAAAATTGATGCCCTAGAGCAGCAATTGACTCAGATGCAACAACAGCTGAAAGAGTTAGAAGAACTTCAAAAGCCCTCTACCAACTCATAACCATCATTCGCAACAAGGCCTATTCCGGCTTTTGCCCGATACTGAATAGTTATAACGGCTGTTAGCCTAATCCCATTACCCCACAGAATATGTGCACTTAGCCGCCACCGGCTTGCTAGGGCCTAGCACTTAAAAGGGCTTCAAAGGGATTAGCTGAACATGTCATTAGCTGTTGTATATAGCCGTGCCAGACTGGGTATTGATGCGCCACTGGTTACGGTAGAAACCCATATTTCCGGTGGTTTGCCCAAGCTCGCCATTGTTGGATTAGCCGAAACGGCGGTCAAAGAAAGCAAAGATCGCGTGCGTAGCGCCATTCTTAATAGTCATTTTGAATTCCCCGCCCGTCGAATAACCGTAAATTTAGCTCCTGCAGACCTCCCCAAAGATGGCGGCCGCTTTGACTTGGCTATTGCTCTGGGCATATTGGCGGCCTCCAAACAGATCCCCCAGGGCGAGTTACAACATTGCGAGCTACTGGGCGAGCTTGCCCTATCGGGCGAGCTTAGGCCTATACCCGCAAGCCTTAGTGCTTCACTGGCGGCCAGCGGACAGCAACGTAAGCTCATTGTGCCAAGGGCCAATGCAGCCGAAGCCGCACTTAGTGCCAATACCAAGGTGCTAGCGGCTGATAACCTGCTACAGGTTTGCGCCCATCTCAATGGCAATCAGCCACTTGATCCCGAGCCGGCAGCAGTGACGACAGAGCGACAGCAGCTCAGCGGTTTAGACATGCAAGATGTTAGGGGCCAAGCCCAGGCCAAAAGAGCTTTAGAAATCGCGGCCGCCGGCGGCCATAACATCTTATTTTTTGGAGAGCCCGGCACAGGCAAAACCATGCTGGCCCAAAGGCTCGGCGATATTCTGCCCGAGCTATCTGAGCAAGACGCCATTCAAGTCGCAGCGATTCATTCTATCCATAAGCCATTTGATATTGCCAAATGGCGTCAGCGCCCCTTTCGCAACCCTCACCACTCGGCCTCGAGCACGGCTTTGGTGGGTGGAGGTGCGAACCCGAAACCGGGCGAGATAAGCCTAGCCCATGGGGGCGTACTTTTTTTAGATGAACTGCCCGAGTTTCCTCGCTCAGTACTGGAGGTTTTAAGAGAGCCCCTGGAAAATGGTGAGATATGTATCTCGAGGGCCAGGGCCCAAGCAACCTATCCCGCACGGTTTCAATTGATCTCAGCGATGAACCCATGCCCTTGCGGTTACTTCGGCAGTCGCCAACGCGCTTGCCGCTGCAGCCCAGAGCAAGTTCAACGCTATCGCATGCGGCTTTCAGGCCCACTATTAGATCGCATCGATCTGCATATCCCCATGCAGACCATTAATAGTGATGAACTGCAAAACGCACCCATTGGCGACAGTAGCCAGTTAATACGCGAGCGGGTAATAGCAGCACAAAAGAGGCAATTACTCAGACAACAGAAACTCAACGCTAACCTAAGCAATACCGAGCTGGATGAAATATTGGCCAACAAGCTAGTCGCCAGCGCCGCAAGCCTTGAACTACTCGCAAAAGCCATGAGCCAACTGAAGTTCTCGGCCAGGGCGTATCACCGCATTTTAAAACTGGCCTTGAGCATTGCCGATCTGGGGGGTGCTCAAACATTGGAAGCGAATCATATCAGTGAAGCCTTGAGCTACCGCGGACTAGATCGAGACAGTCAGTAAATTCCTCTGACAATTGCTCGTCTCATCGCTACAATAGGCGGCCATACACAACAGCTTGATTCACTCGTGTCCCATCTTATCCAACACCTCAACCCACGCCAGAAAGAGGCGGTGCTCTATATCGACGGCCCCACTTTGGTACTGGCTGGCGCCGGCAGTGGTAAAACCAGTGTAATTACCCGCAAGATTGCCTATTTGGTTGAGGAATGTGGCCTAGCGGCCCGCAATATCGCGGCCCTGACCTTTACCAATAAGGCGGCCCGAGAGATGAAAGAGCGGGTGAGTAGCTTGCTGCCCAAAGGAGCAGGGCGAGGCTTAACCGTATCGACATTCCATAACCTAGGCCTGAATATTATTCGCCAAGAGTGCAAAACCCTGGGTTATAAGCCGGGCTTTTCTATTTTTGATGCTGAAGATTCCCGCACCCTGCTAAAGGACTTAATGCTCAAAGAAGGCGATATCGATAGTGACCATTTGGATATGGTGCAAAACCAGATTTCCAACTGGAAGAATGACTTAGTTATCCCGGCCCACGCCAAAAGCAAGGCCCAAAGCAAAGGCGAAGAATTTATCGCCTATGTTTATGAACGCTACACTCAAGCATTGAAAGCCTATAACGCACTGGATTTTGATGATCTCATTCTGATTCCAGTGCAGCTGTTTCATAATGAGCCCGACATACTGCAACGCTGGCAAAAGAAAATACGCTACTTATTGGTGGATGAGTATCAGGATACCAACTCCAGTCAGTACCTACTGGTAAAGCAGTTGGTCGGCGATCGCGGCAAGCTCACGGTAGTAGGTGATGACGATCAGTCGATCTACGCTTGGCGTGGCGCACGCCCAGAAAACATGAGCATGCTACAAAAAGATTATCCTAATTTGCACTTGATCAAGCTGGAGCAAAACTATCGCTCTACTCAGCGCATCCTAAAAACGGCGAACTATTTGATTGCTCACAACCCCCATGATTTTGATAAGGCCTTGTGGAGCGATAAATCCTACGGCGAGCCCATTCGAATTATCCGCTGTGGTAATGAAGACCTTGAGTGCGAGCGGGTGGCCAATGAAATTATTACCCAGCGCCTGCAGCGACAGATTCAATACAAAGATTTTGCCATTCTTTATCGCGGCAACCATCAGGCTCGCCTAATGGAAATCAAGCTGCAGCAACACCAAATACCCTATGCCATGTCAGGCGGCACCTCTTTTTTCTCGCGCACCGAGATTAAAGACATCATGGCCTACTTAAAATTGATCGTGAACCCGGATGACGACAATGCCTTCTTACGTATTGTTAACACCCCTCGCCGACAAATAGGCACGAGCACCCTAGAGGCTTTGGGTCGTTATGCTGGCGATCGACATATTAGCTTGTTTGCCGCGGTTGATGAAATGGGCCTAGCCCGTGAAATCCCTAAGCAAACCTTAGCGAGATTGCTACGCTTTCGCGAATGGGTTTTGCATATCTCTGAGCAGTGTGAGAACGCTAACCCTATTAACGCTCTCAGGGAAATGGTCAATGATATCGACTATGAAGGCTGGCTCGTTCAAAACGCCAGCAGCCCCAAGGTTGCCGAAAAGCGCATGGAGAATGTTTGGTATCTAATCGATTCCATACGTAATTTGCTGGAACGCCAGCAAACCGAAGACGATCTCAATGAGCAGGACATCGGCCTAGAGGCCGCGCTCAATAAATTGATTTTGCGCGATATGCTAGAGCGCAACGAGGAAGAGGAAGAAATGGACCAGGTGCAGATGATGACCCTGCACGCCTCTAAGGGCCTAGAGTTCCCCCATGTCTTTATGCTGGGCTTTGAAGAGGACATCCTGCCCCACCGCACCAGTATTGAAGAAGACAATGTCGAGGAAGAGCGCCGGCTTTGCTATGTGGGCATTACCCGCGCCCAAAAAACCCTCAGCATTACCATGGCTGCCAAGCGCAAGCAGTATGGCGAAATCATCGATACCAGTAACTCACGCTTTCTTGAAGAGCTTCCTGAAGAAGAGATTGAAACCGAAGGCTTTGGCGATCATTGCCCGGTTCGCAACGAACAAAAAGGCCGCATGACCCTCGATAGCCTGCTTGCCGACCTATAATTTCATCACCTAATCCAGTCACTTTATCTTAGTGAAATTAAAAACCGATTGCCTATCGGTTTTCAATCTGCCAGAATCGCCTCACCATTCAAGTTATAGCAATTGAAGATGCAGCTAGGCGATTTAGAAAAACAAGTTTTACATACACTTTGGCAACAGGCGCCCGCCTCAGCCAAAGAGGTTTATGCCATTCTGAGCAAAAGCCGGGGCGGTTCACTCAATACCATTCAGAGCACCTTGGATCGATTGTACAAAAAAGAGCTGCTAAGCCGTGCTAAAGAAGGGCACGCTTGGTATTACTCGCCGCGTGTCGAACGTCGTCAGTTGATCGCTAAAATTATCAATCAGGCCACCGAGGAATTTGCCGAGCATCAGCAAAGCGGTCTTATTGCGGCCTTTGCCTCCATGTCTGAAGAATTAGATGCAAAACAGCTGGATGAACTTGAAACCATGATTCAAGAACGCCGCCAAGCTTTGGAAAGGCGTTAAGATAATATGTTGAACACACTATTAAGCTTGTCTCACTTTAGCGGTGTGTTTTTGCTAGCCTTGCTAGCAAGTCTTATCATATTTAATGTTCTCGCCAGCCTTCTTTCCTTAGAGCTTCTGAAAAGAGCCTTTAATCAATGCCAGGCTCAATTGCGCTTAAGATTCCTAGGACTGCTTGCTAGCACACCATTACTCATTGCCGCTCTTAGCACTGCTGCGGTTTGGGGCTTGACCAATAATCCCCAGCTATCCAACCGCTATCTTCACTGGCATCATGTCCCAGAGCAACTTAGCGGGCACAGTATTAGCGGTTTCCTATTTGGGGTTTTATTGATTGCTTTTATTGTTATCAGATTACGACGCTGGCAAAAAGCTCAAAAACTATTTGCATTGTTGTGTAAGAAGGATGAATACAGTAAGAGGAATGAGCATAGCGCTCAATTGGGAACGACTCATACGGCCTCGCCCCAGCCTCTCGCTTTTAGTTTTGGATTGGCTAAAGACAGTTATTATATAAGCCCCAAGCTAGAGCAATTGCTTTCAAAGGAAGAGCTTCACATTGTAACAAGCCACGAGCAAGCACACTGTCAGTTTCGAGATCCAGCAAAGCTGTTTGTTTTTAAGGCGCTTATTGAACTTTGCTTCTACCCCTTTCGCCAAAATCTACTCAAGCTTTATTTACTCGCCATGGAAGAGCGAGCTGATTTAGCCAGCCAATCTGCCGGCTGTAATCGCTTCGATATTGCCAGCACTTTAATCAAAGTCGCTCGTTTACAGCAATTACAAAATCAAGCTAAGGCTCAAGCAATGGCAACTTGTGCTTTTAGTGATAGTTTTATCAAAGCAAGAGTAGAAGCCCTAAGCTCGGAAAGAAAAACATCTCGCTGGCTTGGTGCTCTATTATTGCCAATGCTGGCTATCACTATCATGATGATATTCTCTATCGATAGCGTGCATCATCTAAGCGAAAGCGCCCTGCTTTTCGTTTTATAAATTCACCCAAGCCAAACAGGTAAAAATGTGACAGACAAACAACAACTCACAATAAGAAAAAAACCGATTAACGATCGGCTTTTTGGCAGAGTATTACTTTTAGCTTTGACAATATTGTTCAGCAGCTTCGCCATCGCTCACGGAGTGGACGAGCAAACCCGTTTGTTTCTACAAAGCAACACTGGTGCTAACTTCATACCCTTTATGTATATAGGCGCCAAGCATATGATCACTGGTTATGATCATTTGCTGTTTTTATGTGGAGTCATTTTCTTTTTATTCCGCACCCGAGATATTTTAATCTACGTCAGCTTATTTACCTTAGGGCATAGCACGACGCTACTGTTAGGTGTGCTAATGGAAGTGCAGCTCAATGCCTATCTTATCGATGCTGTCATCGCCTTATCCATCGTCTATAAAGGCTTTGATAACCTCGGCGGCTTTCGAAAACTTTTAGGCAAAAGCCCCAATAGCAAACTGGTAGTATTTATCTTTGGCTTATTTCATGGCTTTGGCCTGGCCACCAAGTTGCAGGAGTTTCAATTACCCCAAGATGGGCTACTCAGCAATTTAATCGCTTTTAATGTGGGTGTAGAGCTAGGTCAGTTTGCCGCATTAGCGATGATTCTAATTGCGATTAGTGCTTGGCGTCGCCATAGCAGCTTTATGCGCTTCGCAACCGTAAGTAATACCCTATTGATGAGTTCCGGCTTTTTACTAATGGCCTTGCAACTCAGCTTGTACTTTCAATCTTAAAGTAGGAATTTACCATGGAACAAAATTTATCCGGGCCAGCACTCATCAAAGCAACTCTTATTGCATTGGTTCTGGCCGCTATCGTCTTCGTTACTACCGTCATGCCAGCTGAATTTAACTCAGATCCAACTGGCATAGGAAAGACTCTTGGCCTAACCGCTATCGCCGAAGCCGAAGAAGAAAACGAAGTGCAATACAGCATAAGTAATGGTGAGCTTCGCGAAGACACCATTGAAATCGTAGTGCCCGCAGGTAAAGGTATTGAATACAAACTATTTATGAATCAATTCCAAAAAGTCGAGTACGAATGGCTGAGTGTAGGCGATGCGCTTTACTTCGATTTGCACGGTGAACCAGAAGGAGATACCACGGGATATTTTGAAAGCTATGCCATCGCCACTTTAGCTGAGATGAAAGGTAGCTTTACCGCACCATTTACAGGAACACATGGCTGGTATTTTAAAAACAGCAGCCCTGATGACATAGAAATTTTATTACAACTTAAAGGCCAATACAGCCTCGCTAACAAACCTTAAGCCCAACACACTAAACCTACAAAAGGAACGACAATGAAAAAAATAATGACAGCCATGTTATTAACTATCTTAAGTTTTAACAGCCAATGGTTAGCGGCACATGCCGATCACGGTTTTATCAATGCCGGCCAAGCGCAAGCCATTGCACTAAGCATGACCAAAAAGTTGAGCTTAAAAGATTTGGGTTACAGTGTCGGGAAGCTCGATGCGAGCTGGCGTAAAATTAGCAGCGAGAACATCACTGTTTTACCAAGTGATTCCGGCAAGCATCAAGTCAAAGTCAATAACCCAGCAAACAATAACAGTATTATTGTTAGTATTTCAGCCACAGGTGATGTACTAACGGTAAAAGCTGCCCAGTAAATTTGATAAAAAATAGACCCGCAATAAAAAAGGCCTTATTAATTAAGGCCTTTTTTATTTTGGCAGTAAAGCCAATGGAATTTGGTGGCCCTGAGCCCCACGGTGTAAGAGTTACAAAAGCAAACAACCTAGAATCTAAACGATAGCGCAACTGTTGGCTTGGGACATACCCTGCTCGGCCTTGAGTCACCGTGCGCTGTTTGGTTTTGTTCTTCTCTTTGTCACCTCTGTGGAGCCCAAGGTCTGAGAATAAGCATACGCATTTCTTAATGGCTTTGCATGATTTTCCGCGACAAATGGCGGCGATTTAACAACCGTTTTGGCCTAAGAACTTTAGTATTAAGAATAAGAAAGAATCAGTTTACATGGCGCCTAATCTTTACACTTAAAGTGAAAAATAGCTTTTGAAGCTAAGCACTTGTTAAACATAAAAAAAGCCGCACTGGAGCGGCTTTTTTGGCTTTTATATAAGGGAACTTTTTAAAACTCCCTTACCCCCTTTAGTCAAACAAGGGGAGAAAATAGTAGTTACTTACTATTTTCTAGCATATGGTCAACGGCAGCTTTTAGCTCGTCGTCAGAGCAATCCATACACATACCCTTTGGCGGCATGATGCCGTTTAGGCCGTTGATTGCGCTACCGTATAGCACATCCATACCTTTAGAAATACGCGGCGCCCAAGCTGCAGCATCACCCAACTTAGGAGCACCTGATGCGCCAGTGGTATGACAGGCCATGCAGCTTGCGTTGTATACATCAGCGCCAGAACGAGGACCTGCAGCTACCGGGGCAGCAGGAGCGGCGGCACATGCTTCACCGGACATACAAACATCGCCGATTGGCGCAATACGCGCTTTAACAGAATCATCTGCAGCGAAGACCGCAGCAGAAACTACAGCGGCAGCGGCCGCCATGGAAAACAGGCTAATTACTTTTTTCGCGTGACTCACGGTTTTGTCCTCTTTGGTTGCTCCGGGTTTACCGGGCAGCTTGATTGTGCACATTTGCTATCAGGCGGGCACAATCCATTGGCTACGGCTATTGCAGCTGTTCGACCTTCTCGGCCAAATCTATATGGCTATCCACTGACAGCCTACAAAGCGTCGGCATTATAGCGCCTTGGCCCCTAAGTTGAAACTAAGAAGGCCTTAGGAATCATAAGGATAGCGCAATAATGTACAAAATCCGTCGAATCCGCTGTGTTAGACTGGCCAAATGAGCCGTGCAACTAAAGACAAAGCCCTTGAACAGGCCACCTATCACCACGCCCAGGAGCTAGGCGGGCTAGCGCTATTGAAAGCCAGCTATCAACAGCAAAACTTTAGTAAGCACACCCACGAAGGCTATACAGTCGGGGTCATTGAAGCCGGCGCCCAGCAATTTTATCGCACTGGCGATAATCATATTGCCCCCCAATACAGCATTATTTTGGTGAATGCCGACCAGGTTCACACTGGCTGTGCTGCTAGCCAAGGCGGCTGGTCTTATCGAGCTATCTACCCAACGCCCGAGCAGTTTTTTAATGGCGATGAGAATGGAGATTGCGATACAGGCATCTGCCCTGACGGCGCGCCCTATTTCCCCAATGCCGTAGTGGAAGACCCACAGATGGCCGACATGTTAAGGCACTGCTTCAGTGTTCTAGAGCACTCCGATAATCGTCTACTGCGCGAAAGCCTGCTACTCAGCTGCCTGCAACAGTTGGTGCAACGCCACAGCATGGCGAGGGGCACAGCGCTTATCAGTTGCGATGCCAAACCGCAATTATTAAGGGCCAAGCAGCTACTTGATGACATACCCGAGTCGGATATCAGTTTAGAGGAGTTGGCCAAGCTGGCCGGGATTAGCCAATATCACTTTATCCGCCAGTTTCAAAAGCACTTTGAGCTCTCGCCACACGCTTACCAGATTCAAGCACGCCTGCGTAAAGCCAAGCAATTGATCCACCACGGCCACAGTCTATCTAATGCGGCTCATAGTGCAGGCTTTCATGATCAGAGCCACTTTCATCGGCACTTTAAAGCCGCCATGGGAGTGACACCAGGTCGCTTTGCCAAACAAATACGCAACCATATACAAAACAGCACAATGCGCTCTCATTAAGCTGTTTTGAATTATTGATCAGGCCTAACATTTTAAGCCCCGCCTCTCAGCGAGTAGTTTTATGTCCCACACAGTCGACCCCAACAGCAAGCCGCCAAGCAAAGAGCTTTGGCTAGGCACCATCGCCATGACCCCACTCAGTATTGCGGTAGCTCCTTGGGGGTTTTTAGTGGGTGCCTATGCTTTGGAGGTTGGCTTAAGCCCGCTTGAAGCCCAATCGCTATCGCTGTTTGTCTTTGCAGGCACTTCACAACTGGTGGCACTGGGCTTACTGCAAGCTCAGGCCGGCTTCGTGGCGATTATGTTAACCACCGCCCTGATTACTAGCCGCCACCTACTTTATAGCATGGCCCTGCGCGATAAAATCAGCCCCCTGCCTGCCCGCTGGCGCTATGGCTTGGGTTTTTTATTAACCGATGAATTGTTTGTCCACACCCCCAGCAATGACGGTAAGCCACTCAATAAATGGTATGCGCTAGGTGCTGGTTTAAGCTTTTATATCGCCTGGAACCTAGCAACTTTACTGGGTATTTTAGCGGGCAGTGCCATTCCAAACCTTACCGAGCTGGGCCTAGAGTTCGCCGTCGTAGCAACTTTCACGGCCATGCTGGTGCCTATGATCCGCTCCCTTGCCATTGCTTGCTGCTGCGCCACTGCCAGCACGGTGGCTGTTTTGGGCGCGGTAATGGACTGGCAGGCGGGGCTTCTGCTGGCCATTTTAAGCGGCATGTTTGCAGGCTTTATATTTGAGCAGGCGCAGGAGTATCTACAGTGATTGCCTTAACGCTAGCGGCCATGGCGCTATTGGTATTTGCCAGTCGCTATCTGTTTTTAGAACCTAGATTGCCTATTGAACTCGGCCCAAAGCTACGTCGCCTTATGGGATATGCCACGCCTGCCGTTCTTTCAGCCGTAATTGCACCGATGGTATTAAGCCACCAAGGGGAGCTCGTCACTGATTGGCAAAACCCTTATTTACTGGGCGCCATCGCCGCTGTTTTGATCATGCTGTTAACCAAAAACACCTTACTGAGCACCGTGTTAAGCATGGTGCTATTTGTGATGCTCAAGTTTTGGCTCTTTGCCTAAGGCCACTTAAGCAAAGGGCTGAGAGAAAGCTAGCAGCCCAAAATCAACAAAATGATGATTTTTTAAGCATCATTACATTTGTTATTGTAAATGGCCATTTTAAGTAATATTCTATTACTATATTAAATTGGTACATTAAAACAATACGGGTTGATTATGTCTGAACAGGATCTTTTCGCTGAGGGCCTGCAGCGACAAAGCGCAAGGCGGAAGCTCACCGAGCTGCTAGGCGAGCAAACCATTAAAGATTTGCACCGTCGCTCTAATTGGATGGGGTTGTGGTCTATTGCCTCTTGCTGGGGCGCCATTGCGATTGCCTTTGGCATGATTGTCTGGGCGCAAACACAAGTGCTGTGGCTTGCTTTACCAACAATTATTATTGCCTTAGCGATCTTGGGTGGCCGCCAATTAGGCTTGGCCATATTGATGCACGAAGCTTCCCATCGCGCACTATTTGAAAATGTTTGGCTCAACGACAAACTCTCAAATTGGTTGTGCGGACATATCATCTTCTTAGATGTCGAAAAATACCGTAAGCATCACTTTGTACACCATGCCAAAACCGGCACCAGTGACGATATTGATTATTCATTGATACGTGGTTTTCCCACAAGCCAGGCCTCACTAGTTCGCAAGCTATCACGAGATTTTTTTGGTATTACCGGCTTTAAAAATCTTATCGGCGTGTATTTGATGAACGCCGGCTATGTGAAGTGGACAGTAGCAAGTGATATCGAAAAGCTGCCACGCAATGGCCGCAGCCATCTCGACTATTTTATTAACTTTTTAAAAGAAGCTTGGCCCAGCTTAGTCGCCAATGTGATTCTATTTACTCTGCTGTGGGCTATTGGCCACCCAGAGCTCTATCTGGCCTGGTTTGTGGCCTATCTTAGCCCTTATCTTTTATTCACCCGCATTCGAGCCCTAGCCGAGCACGCCATGACAGAGCAGTGCCCCGATATGCTGAAGAATACCCGCAGCACCAACGCCGGTCCAATTGCGCGCGCCTTATTTGCGCCATTCCGTGTGAACTATCACATCGAGCATCATGCTTTGGCGTCTATTCCCTATTGGCAGCTACCTAAACTGCACAAATTATTACGCGAGAAAAACGCGGTGCCTAAACCACCGGGCTATTGGTATGTACTCAAACTCGTGTCCTCGAAAGATTTACAGGCTGCTTAAAGTAGCCGCAAAAAATTTAGAAACCGCTTTCAACTAGGTATCGCTAAAAGCGAAAAACAGGTATTACTATGAGCGAAAGAATTATTGATGTTTGGATGCAGCATCCAAATTTGGAGTTCTCTAATCATGAGATGTTTGCGTCATTACGCCGCTGGAATAAAACCGATATTTTAACCGAAGCTATCCCTCTAGACTGGACCTTAGCAGCCATGGATCAAGCGGGTATTGATAAATCTCTGGCCTGCGCCTGGTCTAGCCCTAATGGCTATTTGATCTCCAACGAAGAAGTAGCGGACATCGTGCAAAAAGCACCTGATCGTTTTGTTGGCGTAGCAGGCGCGAATCTAGCCAAGCCAATGGAAGCCGTACGCGAGCTTCGCAAGTGGGTAAGTGAATACGGTTTTAAAGCCTTGCGCATCGTGCAGTGGGTTTGGAACCTGCCACCCACCGATCCTTTGTACTACCCACTGTATGCCGAGTGTGTAAACCTAGGCGTTCCAATTTGCTTGCAAGTGGGTCACACCGGGCCGCTTCGCCCTTCAGAGACTGGCCGCCCTATTCCTTATATCGACCAGATTGCTTTAGACTTCCCTGAGCTACAAATTGTCGGGGGCCATGTGGGCTACCCATGGACAACCGAAATGATCGCCGTTGCCACCAAGCATGAGAACGTCTTTATTGATACCTCGGCCTACTCAGCCAATCGCTTCCCGCCAGAGCTGGTTGAATTTATGAAGAGCAATGGCCGCAAGAAAGTTATGTTTGGCACCAACTACCCGATGATTACCCCTGAAAAATGTTTACGCGACCTCGACAGCTTAGGCATGGATGAAGAGAGCCGTGCGCTATTCTTGTCTGGTAACGCCGAGCGCGTATTCAAGTTATAAGCTCGGCTTAACATTAAAGGGCAGAGTGATTGATTCCGCCCTTTTGATAATTTGTTCACCGTAATAGATATTTCAGGGCATGCAATGAAGGCACGATTTTATTTCGATTATATTTCTCCTTATGCGTTTATCGGTTGGCAAAAACTCAATCAACTTCGCCAAAACACCGGTTTAGAAATCGAACCCGTCCCCCTCTTATTCGCTGGTTTATTAAGAGCCTACGGTCAAATTGGCCCAGCTGAGCATCCAGCCAAGCAAAAATGGATGCAAAAGAACATTGCGCGCAAATGTGAAGAAATGGGCATTGCCATTAAAGCACCTCAGTTTCACCCTTTTAATCCTTTACTAGGCTTAAGAATCGCAGCCGAAGAACAGGATTTATCGGTGCGAGAGAAAATTATCGATGCCCTCATGAGCGCGGTATGGCAACAGCAAAAGCATATCAGTGAAGAGCAAGATGTCATTGATGCGCTTGATCAAGCTGGCCTAGATTCATCAGCGCTAATCAAACAGGGCCTAAGCAAAAGTGCCAGTGATAGGCTTAAAAGCAATACCGAAGAAGCCATCAAGCAGGGTGTTTTTGGTGTGCCTACCATCGTGATTGATGAGGAATTGTTTTTTGGCCAGGATGATTATCGCTATATCGAACTTTATCTTGCCAACAAAGACCCAAGCAAGAATGAACAAGGGCAAGATTGGTTGAGTAGCGAATGGCAAGCATCTTCTATGCGTAAGGAAATGAAGCAAAGAAGCTAGCATTGAACAACCAACTTCAAAAAACAAAAATCAAACAATAAGCACCGAACAACAAGAGTCAAACAATAAGAAGTGAGTTAAAGCATGAGTGATTTACAACTGTGGACCGCCGCCACCCCCAACGGCTGGAAAGTCAGCCTAATGATCGAAGAGCTGCGAGAAACTGGCCATGCATTAGAAGGCTTGAGAGTTCGCACAATCGACCTAATGGCCGGCGAGCAGTTCGAAGAAAAGTTCAGTCGCCGAAACCCCAATCAAAAAATCCCTCTGTTTATTGATGGCGACCTTAACCTCATGGAAAGCTGCGCCATTGTTCAGTATCTCGCTGAAAAATACCCTAGCGATTTATTACCCGAGGAGAAAAAATGGCAAATTCTACCCTGGGTATACTGGCAAGCTGCCAATGTCGGCCCGGCCTTTGGCAATAAACTTAGCTACACCCGCTATATGAGTGATGTACCACAAGAACAAAAAGTACATCCACTCAATCGTTTTAATAAAGAAGCCCAACGCCTGGCGGGAATTATTGAAGAACAGCTTAGCCAACAGAATTTTATCTGCGGCGAATCGCTAAGTATCGCCGATATTGTTATCTACCCTTGGGTACGAGGCTGGAAGTGGAGCAAGGTTGATATGAGCGATAAACCGAATATCTTAGCTTGGTTAAAACGCTTACGCTCACGCCCAGCTTTCGAACGTGGCCTAGCTTATGGTGCACCGGAAGGTGAAGTAGACCAGTGGAGTGAAGAGACCAAAGCGAGATACGCAAAAGCCGGCAATAAAATCAGCCAATAAACATCGTGCCCAAACTCGGGGTCAGAACCCATGAGTTCTGACCCCACCATCATCAAAACCAGGGGTCGGAACCCTTGGGTTCTGACCCCAATATCGAAGCCACTTATCTAAACCATTAAACAGCGGCAATTAACTCATAAGCCCCGGCCTTTAAAGCTTCAACCCCTGACTTCCCACTCAAGCGATTCTGCATAGCCACGCCAAACAAATAACTGCCTAATATCGTGGCACGTTGATCACAATCCGTTTTTTTATCCAAACGCCCTTCGTTTACTGCCCGCTCAAAAAAAGAAGCCAATAAAGTTTGCACCATTTGGTGCTGCATCAACACGCGATCTCGAATACTGGGCAACTCTGTTAAACTGGCTGCAACCAACACAAAATAAGCCTGATAGCTGGCCTTGTTCTGAATGTCGTCAAAGTGAATATCGGTGTATGTTTTCAATGCATCTAAGCCACTTAGCTCATCCACATTACATTCTTTTAGACGATTTACTTGCTCTTGATATAGGCGGTCCATCAGACGGGCATACATGGTATCGCGCTTACCAAGACGGGTAGTGGTTAGACCACGGCTATAGCCTGCTTGCTTACCAATTCTGTCGCAGGTCGCAGCCGTTACCCCTTCGCTATTTACGATATCAACAAGAGCATCAAATAGCTTTTGCTCGGATTCAGCCTTGCGCTCAGCTTGGCTCTTTCTACTGTCGTTCATATTTTCGGCTCAAGGGCTCTAATTTTTACAGAGGCTTATTTTTATGCATTGTTTACATATTTGCCAGAGCCAGTGTAACATATTTGACAACTGTCCAATATGTTAAGGAGTTGCCATGAACGTACAACACCCCGCCCTACAGGCAAATAAAGTGGCTGTTATTACTGGCGGCGCCAGCGGGCTTGGCCTTGCCGCAGCGAATAAATTTTTGTCACTCGGCATGAAGGTACTGCTCAGTGATATAGACGAATGTGCCTTGCAAGCTGCCGCCAATGATCTGCATGAGCAATACCCCAATGCTGATTTGATAACTAGCACGGCAGATGTCAGCCAATTAGCCTCACTAGAAAAACTACAAGAGCAGGCCTTTGCACAATTTGGCCGCGTCAATGTACTGATGAACAATGCCGGAATCGCTAGGCGTAGCAGCAGCTGGGATAACTACGATAATTGGCAGGAGATTGTGAACATCAATTTGTGGGGAGTTATCAACGGCCAGCAAGCGTTTTGCCAGGCCATGCTTACGCAAAACGAGCCCGCAGTCGTCATAAACACGGGCTCCAAGCAAGGGATCACCTGCCCTCCTGGTAGCCCTGCCTATAACGTCAGCAAAGCGGCAGTAAAAGCCTTAAGCGAATCCTTACAGCATGAACTACGCAATGTCGAAGGCAATATCGCGCCCAATGAAGTGAGCGCACATTTATTGGTACCGGGTTTTGTGTATACCGGCATGATAAAACGATTTATTCCCGAAAAGCCGGCCTTTGCATGGAGCCCAGAACAAACTATCGACTATATGATGCAGCGCCTGGAAGCTGGTGATTTCTATATTATCTGTCCAGATAACGAGACTACTCGAGAGATGGATAATAAGCGTGTTTTATGGGGCGCCACAGATATCAGCTTAAACCGTCCAGCTCTGTCACGCTGGCACCCAGACTATAGCGAAGCCTTTGCTCGATACATGGAAGAGGAGTAATTAACCTACTTGGGCAAATTCTTGGTAGAGCTGCTGCCAAATGGATTTGCCCATCTGGTCAAAAGCGATCAGTGTTTGCAGATATTCTCGACGCAACTGAGTATCAACCATTTCTTCCGGCAACATAGGATCGTAAGCAATACAGCGAATGTACTCATCGCCAATCAAAAATGATTCCTTGGCGGCGGTTTCAGGATCTAGCTGCTCAGCTCTTGCCATCCAATCCGCCATAATCTTCTGGGCATCACGGTAGTGCTGCTCCAAGTCCTTTCTATCCCAAAGCGACATGGCCCGTTTGTGGGAATCCCCGTCGAGCTCATCGATACGAAAGATGATGGCCTCTTCCTCAAGGCCAATAGACTGCAGACGTTTACGCAAAGCCTGCACGCCACCCACTAAGTTATTCGGCCTTACCGCCAAGCCCTGCTCAAGCGCACTAAAGCCCGCCAGCTGCAGCAAACGCTCACGGCGGCGCAACGCCGTGCGATCACTTCGCCCCAACATGGCCTGATAAACACCAATCCAGCTACCATCCCAGTCACAAAGCTTACTTTCCAGCTCCCGCCAGCTGGCTAGATCGGCGGCTAGGTTTCTAGACCGGGGCCCAAGCTGATACAAACCTCGCTCGGGTGCCTCCACCATCCCTTCGGAGCTCAATCGCGCCAAAGTCACACGAGCACTGTTTTCGGTTATATCGAATAATTGGCAGATACGGATAAACACCTGAGAGCTAATTGCCCGCTCAGCTTCCAATAATAAATTTAAAATCAGATGTTTAGGTTTAAGCGCCAAACCAAGCCTCTTATGCTTAGAAATCAGAGGCTTATAGTGTATGACAAGCGAGGGCCTTATCCTAGAGGGGATAAGCTTATCCCCCCTATAGCCACAATAATACTGATTTATATCAGCGCTATTGTGGGAATGTTTTGGCTTTGGGCCTAGTTCTCAAGCTATCAAACTTTTGTCCAGCAGCGGTTAATTCGGCACGGTGGCGCTCGAGCACCTGAGGAAATCTATCTGCCAAACTATACCTTTCTCCAGTGGGGGCTTGCATATCGAACAGCAAATCGTAGGGTGATTTAAAGCCTGGCAACTGACCAAATTTAGAGAAATCGCCAATAGAGGTTCGATAATAAGTTTGGATAAGATATTTCCAGCGTTGGCTTCGTACAGCGATAACATCTTCATTGTTAAAAAAGTAGAGGTATTCACGCTGAGGATCTTGGCCATTCAGTATAGGTAGCAAGCTTAGCCCGTCAAAATCAGCTGCTTTATCGAGACCTACAGCGTCAGCTACCGTTGGCAAAATATCGATATTCATGCTGACTGAATCGATACGTTTTGCGGAGCTAAGTTTATTCGGCCAGCTGACAATTAAGGGAACACGGAAACCACCATCGTAACTCGAACCTTTACCGCCTTTTAGGCCAGCGACACTTCCTTCAAAAAAGGGACCATTATCACTCGTAAAAATGATCAGGGTATTTTCATAGAGACCTTGTTGTTTTAAAGCCTTAATCAGTCGCCCCATATTCCAATCAAGTTCTTCAATAACATCTCCATAAAGGCCAGCCTGCGAGCGGCCCTTGAACTTCTCTGATGCGAACAATGGAATGTGGGGCATGCTATGGGATAAAAACAAGAAAAAGGGCTTGTCTCGTTTTTGCTCAATAAAGTCGATTGCCTGATCGGTGAAGCTTTTGCTAAGTAATGCCTGATCTACATCTCCGGAAATCGCTTGCCGACCATCGTAGATCGTAAAGCCTGCCATATCATTGCTAAACGGCACTCCATAAAACTCATCAAAACCATAATCCAATGGATGGTATTTGGGAAAGTTGCCAAGGTGCCACTTACCGACCATCTTAGTTACGTAATCTTCTCGTTTTAAAAGTTTAGCAATATTCTCTATATCTTTCGGCAGACCTCTATCGTCACCTTTTGCCTCTACTACTCCATGAGCTAAGCCTGTTCTAATCGGGTACAAGCCTGTTAGCAAGCCCGCCCTAGAAGGCGTGCAAACATTGGCACTGGCATAGAAATTTGAAAAATTAGCCCCACTGGCTGCTAAAGCATCGATATTTGGTGTTGAGATAGATTGTGCACCATTAGCACCTATATCTCCGTAGCCCATATCATCGAGCAACACCAACAACACATTAGGTTTGTCCGCTGAACAAACCCAATGACTAAAAAACAGTGATAACCCTAACAAAAAAATACGCTTGAACATAATAAGCCTTAAGCTGCTGAAGTATGGGCTAACTTGGTTAAATCCAACATGCGATTTGAAAAACCCCATTCATTGTCATACCAAGCCATCACCTTAACCATTTTACCATCCACCTTGGTTTGGCCAGCATCAAAACTGGCTGATGCACTGTTGTGGTTAAAATCGACCGACACTAAAGGCAACTCATTGTAGTCTAAGATAGCCGGCTGTTTTATTGAGGCTTCCTTCATTAGCTGATTAACCTCCCCTACTGTGGTTTCACGCTCGGTAAAAACAGTTAGATCAACGAGCGAGACATTCGCGGTAGGTACTCTTACCGCCATACCATCTAGCTTACCGTTTAGCTCAGGTAGTACTAGGCCAATAGCTTGAGCGGCTCCCGTTTTTGTGGGGATCATAGAGCTTGTTGCTGCGCGAGCCCGATACGGGTCGCTATGATAACTGTCATGCAGTTTTTGATCATTAGTAAAGGCATGAACAGTTGTCATCATGCCTTGCTCAACACCTAGATTGTCGTTGAGTACTTTTACCACAGGGGAGAGGCAATTAGTGGTACATGAACCACAGGAAATAATGTTGTGCTCTGGCTTTAAGGTCTCGTCATTTACACCGCATACAATCGTAGCATCAGCTCCTGAAACTGGGGCTGAAACAATGACCTTCTTGGCGCCACTGCTAATGTGCTTATTAGCAAGTTCTGGCTTAGTAAAGAGTCCCGTACACTCAAGCACTACATCCACATTCAAGGCTTCCCAAGGTAAAGCCTCCAAGCTGGGTTCGCGAAGCATCATAATGCTTTGATTGTTAACAACTAAACAATCATCTTGCAAACTCATGTCAAATGGAAATATTCCATGTACTGAATCGAACTTTGCTAAATGAGTATTCAGATTGATATCCGCTAAATCGTTAATTGCGACCAATTCTATTTCTTTATCCAGGCCTGATTCAAACAACGCCCGAAAAACTCCGCGACCAATACGACCAAACCCATTAATCGCGATCCGAATACTCATTGTAACCTCCAACTTCTACACTCACGGTCGTATGCGACCGAAGAAAATGAACAGCCAGCAAAATAAAGGCATTAAGCTAGTAACTGACTAATCGCCACACCAATAAATGTGGCAATTGCATAACCAAATATTCCACACATGATTCCTGGCGTCACTAGGTGTCGCCAGTTTTTAGACGTAGCAATCGCTGCGGTAACAGCAGGGCCAACTAGGGCAGCCCCTGATGCCACTATGGTTTCATCTAGGCGAAAACCCAATTTACGCGCTATGAACAACGTCGAACAAAGGTGAAAAATAATAATAAACATGCCGTAGAAAAACAGAGTAATAGCAATACCTAAGAACACCGACATATCTGTGCCAGCACCAACTACTGCAAAAAACAAATACATCAATAATAAGCCACACTCATATTCCCCTTCTACTGCAGCCATCTGCTTTGGGAACACATTGGCAATGAATATTGTAATTACGGTGATAACTAGAAAGGTGTACTGTTCATAACCCGACAATAAAGCAATGTACTTTGCCAATGCGCAAATGGTGAAACTCAAAGCAATCGCGCCGCTTAGATGGCTTAATTTCAACTTGGCAGTGGGATGTTCGGTACTATCTATTTGACCACTATTAGCTTCCCCCTTTTCCCTGAAGAAGCGCTGCACAAAGCTTAGAGACGGAATAGCCAGCAGTAAGGTTAAAGCGAGAATACTAACAATGCTGCTTGCACTAATCGCTGTGCTAAATTCTGTTTCGCTCATTTGTACAACCTGAGAAACAGCAAGAAAATTTACTGCGCCACCAACAAAGCCACCCGTGTAGACACCAGCTACTTTTGGTCCTATTTCACCCAATTCGAAAAGATAAAACCCAATGGTTGCACCGATAGCTGTCGCGGAACCTGCAATAAAAAATACCAGCATAACCCGGCCGCTTTCTCGAAATATCTTTCTTAGATCGCTTTTGAACAGCAATAAAGGAATCGCTAGCGGAACAAGATTAGCCCCTACAAAATCGTAAGCGGCCGACTTGAAAGGAATTAAACCGAAATTAGAAAGCAACATTGCACCAACCAAGACACAAACCACGCCTGAGATCTTGCGGCCGATGGCCAGTGTATCGACCCAGAAGCCAAACCACGCCAAAGCAAAAATAACCGCACATACGGCCATTGTATTTTCTGCTGAAATCATCGTTTCTACCTATGTATTGTTGGTCTTATTATTGTCTTAGCTATTTATTAGCTTAGTTACTTGAAAACACCTTTGCCAAATTCGATAACGTTGCAGATACCACGCAAGGCAACTCAGTTATAACTCTGTACTCTCCAGCAACTCTTTGACTCTCGTTTTCAAGAGTACATCCGCTTTCAAACGATCTTTACGTTCCGGGTAAGCGGACAAATACCCGTCATGAGCATCGCCCAATGCAGTAGCCATGATTTGCTGCACCAACTCTTCCGGCGGAAGATGTAATGCTTCTGCAAGCGCTAAGACACGCGCCTCTGCATGAGGCTCCAATTTAACGGCTGCCAATTGAACTTGTCGATCATCGCCTTTAGTCAATTTCCCACGGGCTTCGCGACTGAGTTGCGCTACCTTTCTATAAGTTATCACTCATCAGCCTCCCATACATTTGGCATACTATTTTTGTCGATAATAGCCCCGTGCTGCTGAACAACACTGGCCGCTAATCTGTGGCCGTTTTTTGCGGCTGTAAGTTGTGATTGCCCGCGTATTCGCGAGGCTAGATATGCCGCATTAAATGAATCTCCTGCAGCCGTGGTATCTCGCGCTTGTTCAACAAAGTTCGCAGGGCAGGCCATCCGCTCTTCTGCTGAGACCAATACACTACCTTGCGGGCCTTTCTTCAGTACAATTTCTTTAATACCTAGGGCAATTAAGCGATCAATAACCTCCGCCTCGCACACGGCTGGATAAAGCAACTGTTCATCATCTAAAGTAGAAAGAGCGATATCACTTAAGCTATAAGCTCTAGCAAAACATCGCCTAGCCTTATCTATATCAGGCCACTGCCGCGGCCGGTAGTTACTGTCAAAAGCAATTAAACCACCAACCTTAGAGAACGCCTCTAGAAATTCAAATAGCGCCTCCCGGTCCGGCTCTGGAAAGAGCGATAAACTAATCCCAGAAAAGTAAATTAAGTCCATATCCTGAAGCTTTGAGAACAATTTTTCTCGCTTTTCTTTATTGCTCAGCATGCGTCGTACAGGAGCCTGATCCCTCCAATAGCTGAAGCTGCGCTCACCACTGCGATCCGTTTCGATGGCATACAAACCCGGCAGAGCATTCTCTACCCGATCGACCAACTCACAACGAACATGCTCTGACTGCCATTGAGAAATCATCCAATCACTATAAGCATCCTGCCCTAGCGCACTCACATAATGCGTATCCACGCCCATTCTTGCGAGATAGACCGCCGTATTTAGGGTGTCACCGCCAAAGGCTAAACTGCAATTGAGATCACCGAGAGCGCTTGATTGCTTACTCGCTGTGTTGGCTAAAGCTACCGGCAAACTCAACTCCAGCATGCACTCACCGATAACTGCTATAGTGCTGGCCTTGGCCAGGTCTTTGCTGCTCAAAACTTTTTACTCAATCAATTCACCTACTAAGCCGATTCAGACTGCATTCTCTCTAGGGCATAAATGGCACCCCTTAATTCGGCTAAGCCTTTCATTCTACCCAGCATCGAATAACCAGGATTTACCTTCTTGCCTATATCATCCGCCAGCAGATGGCCGTGATCTGGGCGCATTGGAATCGAAAGATCTTCGCGGCCTTGGGATTTACGTTGCGCTTCTTCTTCAAGCAGGGCCTTAATGAGCCCATACATATCGTTATCACCTTGCAGATGTTCTGATTCATAAAAAGAACCATCCGGCTGACGCTCGATATTTCGCAAGTGAACAAAATGAATGTGTTTTCCCAGCTCTTTTACAATGGCGACTAAATCGTTATCCGCACGCGCACCATAAGACCCCGCACACATAGTGATGCCATTCGCAGCGCTGTCCACGGCGGCAACAATCGCTTTAGCGTCATCAATTGTCGAAACCACTCGTGGTAAACCAAACAAAGAAAACGGAGGATCATCGGGATGAATACACATCCTCACGCCGCATTCCTCTGCCGTTGGTATAACCTGTTGCAAGAAATAAAATAAATTTTGCGCGAAATCTTCGTTGCTAACTCCTTGGTATTCATTGATAGCACTAGCGATACCTGAGCGATCATATGCTTCAGCACCTCCAGGCAAGCCAGCAATAATGTTGTGCTCTAGAGTGGTTATCTCTTCTTCTGTCATCGCCTTATAGCGACGCTCTGCGCTTTCCACTTGCGCCTCGCTATAATCCGAGCGACTATTTTCACGCTGCAGCACGAAGACATCGTAGGCCACAAAATCATCCATGCAGAATCGAAGGGCGTAACTTTCATTAGCAAGCTTGTACATTAGACTTGTACGAGTCCAATCCACCACAGGCATAAAGTTGTAGCAAATGGTATTCACCCCAGCGGCTGCTAGATTTCGAATGGTTTGGCAGTAGGCTTTTATGTACTGCTGATAATTTCCCTTTCGTAGCTTGATATCATTGTGTAAGGGCACACTTTCCACTACAGCCCATTGCAGACCTTTAGCTTCAATCAAGCTTTTGCGTTTGTTAATCTCGTCTAGAGACCACACATCACCTATAGCAACATGATGCAAGGAAGTTACTACCGCCTTGGCTCCCGCCTGAATAATATTCTCTAGGCTTACGTTATCATTGGGACCAAACCAGCGCCAAGATTCCAACATTTTTCTACCTCACATCCTCTAAAGTCGCACAATCACTGATTTTTGTTCAGTGTATTGCAATAGGGCTTCGTAGCCGTTTTCACGCCCCCAACCTGATTGTTTGTAGCCACCAAATGGCACGGCCATATCGGGAATGCCGTGGCAGTTTACCCACAACAAACCCGCTTTGATTTTGGCCGCGGTTTTATGAGCCAAAGCAATATCTTTGGTCCAAATACTCGCCGCCAAGCCATACTCACTGTCATTGGCTAAAGCCACAATATCGTCGTCATCATCAAAAGCGAACACCGATAAAACTGGGCCGAAAACTTCTTCGGTAGCGATATCCATACCCGCATCGACATCAACGAATATCGTTGGCTCTACAAAATATCCGCCGCCATTCTCACTCACCCTTACCCGTTTGCCGCCACATAAAAGGCGAGCCCCTTGGGTTTCAGCTCGAGTGATTTTTTCAAGCACGGAATCCAACTGGCGCATGGAAATCATGGGTCCCATGTCCATATCTGGATCCAATGCGGAGCCAACTTTGATAGCTTCCGCCTTCTCTTGAATAAGTGGCAGTAACTTTGAATAAACAGATTTATGCACATAGAGCCTTGAGCCTGCGACACATACTTGACCCGCGTTTGAAAATATTGCCGAGATCGCACCCTCGGCAGCATCTTGCAAATTGGCATCGGGAAATACCACCATTGGTGATTTTCCACCTAACTCTAAAGACACTTTTTTCAAATTACCTTTCGCGGCATCGATGATTTTTTTGCCAACAACAGTAGAGCCGGTAAAGGAAACTTTATCGACATCATAATGTGCTGCGAGATGCCCTCCAATTTGGGGGCCATCCCCCAAAACTACGTTCAGCACACCATCTGGTAACCCTGCCTGCTGGATGATTTCTGCTAGCTTCAAAGTGGATAAAGGCGTTTCCTGAGCTGGCTTCAAAACACAGCTGCACCCAGCAGCAAGCGCCGGCGCGATTTTCCAAGCGGCCTGCACTAATGGTCCATTCCAAGGAACAATAAGTGCGGCTACGCCAATGGGCTCTCTACGGCTGTAGACATGAAACTCGTTACTAGGGCCAGATGAAATTTGCTTAGTTGCACCGTCGATTTTGGTGCACCAACCCGCAAAATATCGAAAACACTCCGCAGCAAAGGCAACCTCACCTTGTTCTGCGGACGCATAAAACTTACCAGCGTCGAGCATTTCTAGTTCAGCCAATTCAGCCTGCTCGGCTTCCATCAAATCGGCTATTCGCCATAGCACTTTTGCTCTCGCTGCTGGGGTGAGGCCCGACCAACGCTCATCATCAAAACTACTACGTGCTGCAGCGACAGCCTGATCGACTTCGACGACCGTTGCGCAAATAGCCTGGCTAATAACAGCGCCAGTAGAGGGGTTGTGTACATCGCTGGTAGCTTGCTGGTTTTCACGCAGCCAATGGCCTGCGATAAAGTGCCCTTGCACTTGCTCCAGACGCTGCTTGATAGCTTCTGACTGTTGGTAGGCTTTACTCACTCTAGGCTCCCATATATTCACGCAATGCAGTTATCACTGCAGCATTCTCTTCGTCGAGTCCCACGCTGATGCGAAGATACTGATCAGAGCCACCCGCAGGCCTTGGAATAATGCCCTTAGACTGCAGGTAGTCAGCAGCAGCACTGCCGCTCTTGCCCGCTGATTCCGGAAACTTCAGTAAGTAAAAGTTTGTTTGGCTTGGAACAATATCAATGCCCATCGCACTTACCTGCTCGGATATATGCTTCAAAGACTTTTTGTTATGTGCCTTAATCTGTGCCGTATAGTCTACATCTCTAACAGCTGCCGCAGCCGCTGCCAATGCCGGTCCATTGGTATTAAACGGCGTACGAATACGACCAACAACACTCACTACTGAACTTGGACAATAGGCCCAGCCGATTCTTACCGAGGGTAAACCATATATTTTTGAGAAGGTTCGAGTCATTACAACATTCTCAAACTCATCAACCAATGCCGAACCATCTTCGTAATCTTCATCCCATACATATTCAGCGTAGGCATCATCAATGAGTAGCAAGCAATCCGCCGGCAGGCCAGCGTGTAGGCGGCGAAGCTCAGACTTACTAATAAAGGTTCCAGTGGGATTATTAGGGTTAGCAATCGAGCAAAACTTAGTTTTTTCCGTCACACGCTCTAGTAGAGCATCAACATCTACTTGGTAGTTTTTCTCAGGAGCAATCACCAATTCCGCCCCTTGCGCTACACAGTGGATATTGGTCATGATAAAACCATTCTCACTTAATAACGCTTGATCACCCGGATTTACGTAAGCACGCACCATTAACTGAATAAGTTCATCAGAACCGTTACCGCAGATAATTCGATCTGGGTCGAGATCGTGTACATCAGCAATTGCTTTACGTAACTGGTACTGGCTACCATCAGGATAACGGTTTAAGTCTGGCAGGCATTCTTGATAGGCCTTGATGGCCGACGGCGCTGGTCCGTGTGACGACTCATTAGAAGACAGCTTGATAGGCTTTTCCACACCTTCGATACTGCTCCGCCCCTGTACATATGGACTTAATTTTTCTACACCAGGTACAGCCTTAAGCTTAGTCATAATTTAACTCTTAGTATTATCACATCGGGGCAGCTCTGCTTAGATCAGCCCCAACTGTCTTTAGCTTGTTACACTCACGCAAGCGCGTATAACTATTTACAAACAGACTCACGATTTTGCGGCATCATCAAAAACGGCCAAGGCGCTGGGAAGAACTCATTAACCTCTACCTCAATAATAGATGGGCCTTTTTCTTCATATGCCTTTTTAATAGCCGATCGTAAGGTTTCTGGATCTTGCGCCCTAAAGCCTGCAGCACCGAAGCTTTCCGCCATTTTCACAAAATCTGGGTTATGTAAATCCGAGCAGATCACTCGACCGTCGAACCATTCTTTTTGCTGACGCTGAACATTGGTGAAGCGATTATCATTGAAAATGATCGTCACCAATGGCAGTTGATATTGCACAGCGGTCGACAGTTCTTGCATGGTGAACATGAATCCACCATCACCGCTAATTTGAATAACACGCTTATCCATGTTGCCCGCCATGACACCAAGCGCCGTGGCATAACCGTAACCTAGAGTGCCCTGGTAACCAGCACTGATATGCTGACGCGGCTTGTAGACAGGAAAACCATACCAAGACACAAAACCACACTGTGTTACCTCATCAACGAAGATGCCATCTTCTGGCAACTCTTCACGAATCACATCGAGATAAGCCATTTGCGGGCCTACTTTTTCTCGTATCTCAGCGTCGACCTTAGCTTTTAGCTCGCTCAACTCCGCTTCTCGGCTACTCGCCGAATGATCACCCAACTGATCGCTAATGGCAGAAGCCGCCATTGCAGCATCACCAACAATTCCGACTTCCGGCTCACAAATTCGTGCAAGCTGAGTTGGATCAACATCAACACGAATAATTTTAAGTTTATCGTCTTTGCCCCACATGGTTAGCGGCCAATTCAGACGCGTTCCAATAGCTACTACCGCATCGGCCTCACCCCATAGACGATGACCCATTGGGAAATTAGCACTTAAATAGTTACGTGAATCTACAATACCTTTACCGCTGCGACAGGCCATTACAGGTGCCTGCAATTGTTCCGCCAAAGCTAGAACTTCGGCACTGGCCTCCAAAGCACCAGAACCAACCACAATCATTGGTTTTTTCGCTTGCTTTAGTATTTCACAAGCTTGCGAAACTAGTTCAGCATCAATGGCTGTTTTATGGTATTCACTGACCGCAGGGAGAATTTCCACTTCAGCTTCCAATGCCATTATGTCCATTGGCATTTCGACTTCTACCGGACGCGGATACCCGCTTTGTAGCTGCTTAAAAGCTTCGGCAATTTTTTCAGGTGCCTGAGTTGGGTGGTCGATGGAAGATGCCCACTTGGTAATATGGCTAATCATCCCAAGCTGATCATCGATTTCATGCAGATCGCCGTAACCTTTACCAATCGCGGTCGACGGGATTTGACCTGAAATACACATAACAGGCGCATAGTTTGACCAGGCCGTACATAAGGCGCCAGCTGCATTTAACAAACCCGGGCCAGGAACCACGGCACAGGTACCTACCTTGCCCGTCGATTTTGCATAACCATAAGCCATGTATGCAGTCGCTTGCTCATGACGAGTATGAATTAGTCGCAGATCACTGCCTTCTTTGTACATAGCATCAAACAAGAAATCCAGCTGCCCACCAGGTAATGCAAATACCGTGTCTACACCATTTTCCCGTAGGGATTTAACGATGGCTTCACCGCCAGTCATTTTAGTCATTTTTAAACCTCAAAATTTTTTACAATATCAAGCAAAAACCTATGATTTAGCTTTTGCCTTTGCCGCTTTACGACGTCGATAGCGGATTAAGAAAAACGGAAAGCCAATCATGTACGCCCAAAACATTGGCAGCTTTATGGCCTTACCCAACGCGGAGACCACATCATCAGGGCTCACATACACTTTGCTCTGCATTGATTGGTCAGGATGGCTATGGATGATTAGATGATCTTTTTTATATTCGAAATGACCAAACTCAAAATCAATATCTGCCAATTTACTTTTGACTTTCATAGTAAGCTCTAACCTTTCGCTAAACGCCCAGTCGCCTGAGCATAATCAATTCGGTCCTGCAACTGCTTAGATACATCTCCCGGCTCCATACCTGCAGGCGGAGTAAACTGTCCGCGCGCATAAAGGTCGTCATAAACTTCCTTACAAATACTGATTTTCTCGACCAGAGCCTTAGGAGGCTTACCTGGTGGAAAACGATTAGGCGGATAGATTGAGTTGGTGTACATTTCACGAAACCCTTCGGTTCGCACATCAATCCAGTTGTTGTGATTAGTTTTGGTTCGATACTGACGCAGCGCTTCGATGTCGATAGTTGTCGCCAACACCTGCTCATTAGGATAAGGCGCTTCTACCATCATGTTGCCGCGATAGTCGATACCAAAAGAATGGCCTGGACAAAAAGCTTTTGGATAGTAGTCGTAATTTACACTGCCCCAGTTAGAACCTAGGACATAACACATATTGTCATGTGCGCGAGCACGACGAGTAAATTTCCAAAAATCCCAAGGCTCTGAAACACCTTCAAATTCTTGAATCGCTCCAGGGTGGCAAATTACTTCTGCCCCGTTATAACCTAGTGCACGTGAAACCTCTGGCGTACAACCGTCATGGCAGGTCATGGTACCTAGCTTGCCAATTTCAGTATCAATAACCGGGAATAAATCTTTGATACCTCCACCGAAATGCTTGCAGTACTCATCGAAAACATCGTGCGGACTGGTGCCAAGACCCAAGGAGGCATTGATATGCCATTTGTGATATTTCAGTACGACATTACCGCAAGGCCCTACAATAAAATTGGTATTGAACCAGCGATCAGGAAATTCTGGCACCTGCTCAACGACGCCGCCACCACAAATGTATAAACCATACTCCTTGGCGATCTCGCCCAATTGATCCACCTCTGGACCTGGAATAGTTACGGCCTTTTTCATCTGATCAGAAATTTTACTTTCGCCTTTTCCTGGCGTACCAACACCCTGCATGAAGTACTCAGGCAGCACCACTAAGCGAACCGGAATCTCCCAGTGATAACCCACTCCAAAGTGAATTAGGTTTTTCACCCGATCGAGATTCATTTGAATCCCTTCTCGATCGTTAACTACGGTTACCTCAGGCTGTATAATCAGCGCGGTATATTGATCAACTTTTTTTGCTTTCATATTAAATTCTGTCTTTTAGTCGATGTACTTGTAATGGCTAGGCTAAAATCAATACTTAAAAATCGAAGTCGTCGTCTTCTGATTTCAAACCTAGGTCTGCAAGAATTTCATTCGCTGCAATTGTTCCCATGCCACAAATTCCGCCGCCGGGGTGACATGAAGGACCTGTCATGTAGAATTTTTTCACTGGTCCGCGATAATCAGCGTAGTTCGGGAAAGGACGGAAGGCACCCATCTGGGCGAGAGTTCTTTCTCCACCCGTGGTTACCCCACGATTGAAGCATAAGTTGGCACGTGCCAAGGAGGGACCCGTTTCAACGTATTCAGCCAGGATGTTGTCATCACTCATGTTAGTGGTGTAGTTGCGCAGCTGAGATAAAAGATTATTACGACAGTAATCCGCACCAATCTTTTCCCAGTTTTCGCCACTGGCGAGGTCTACCGGTACAAAGGTATCCATAATCAGAGTGTGCTTACCCTCTGGGGCACGGCTTGGATCCATTTGAGTCCATGCCGCCGTCCAAAGAAATGGATCACTCGGTGCCTGGCCTGCGGCAATTTCGCGATATTGCTTGTCGATATCAGCAACGGTACCAAACATACGCTGGAAAGCCGTTGCATTCATATCAGAGCCACCCTTAAAATTTGGGGCCTCGTTCATAGCGTAGTGAACACGCGCAATGGTAATATCACCAAAGCTGAAATTGCGCACCATATCTTTAAAGCCGCTTGGCAACTCATCATCGTCGAAACCCTTAAGATAGGTTTGAAATGGATCTAGAGCACTGACCACACCTTGCTTAGCAAAAATATCTCGACCATCATCCAAACGAATACCTTTGCACTCACCGTTTTCGGTAATAAATTTCTCAACCGTCACACCTGTCATTACAGTGCTACCACTGGCCTCAATATATCGGCGCATGGATTCCGACAACATCCCACTGCCACCTTCAGGAATTGATTGCCCAAAGTAGTGAATACTTGGAATCATCACATAGAAACCAGCGGCCGTACCAAGTTGATCCGGCAAGGTTTGAGGAGCCATAGCCCAGCCTAGAATAAAGGCCCGAACATGATCATTTTCGAAATTCTCTAGAGTAAATTGGCGCGAACTCAACTGATAGTCACGCAATCGTTTTAAGCCAAGTGGGTTATTTTCCAAGCCCTGGTACATATAACTCGGCGGCGCAGGTGGTGAGAACATACCCTTGACCACCCCGTCTTGAATCTCGCCAAACTCTTCGTAGATTTCCTTATAGCGTTGAGCATCTTTTTTGGAATATTCAGCAATGGTGGCACAGGTTTTGTCGACATCTTTATAAACGATGATGCCATCGCCTTCGTATTTATTTGGGTGGCCGGTAATTTGATCATCAGACCAGATGTATTTTAAACCGTGCTTTTCGAGCTCTGGCTTAAGCTCTTGAAAATCTGGATTGAGGTGGATCCATACATGAGAAGAGCCGAAGGGGTCATGTTTGAAACCAGGTAAGGTTAGCTCACGAGTAAGCGCCCCACCGCCAACCCAATCATTGCGCTCCGCAACAAGAACTTTTAATCCGTTCTTAACCAATAGCGAGGCACATATCAGCCCATTATGGCCACCCCCAGCAATTATCACATCGTAGTCTGACATAAGACCTCCACCAACTCTCTTTAAGCTACCCCCACAACAAACAAGCAAGGGCAGTATTCGTATTTACAATGAAACAAATTTAATAATAATCCCATTATAAGTCAATAATCCCATGATTAAATTAAATTATATTTATGTGCTAGGAACAGAAATATTCTCCGAATGACAGCCATAAACTCTTGTTTTATATGCATTTATAGTGAATAAACAACACTAACAGCCAAAGAGATAAACAAACGAACACCTAAAGAAAAATCCACACTATAATCCCATTAAATGCTTTTTGATTAGGAAAACAATGCTTCTTTAGGTAGAATCACCCCTCGCCTCTGCAGATATAAGGACGAAAATGTCTACCCAAGAAGCTCCACGGAAAAATGCGCGCGGCCAAGTGAATGCTGCCGTTAACACGCTCGGCTCCCGCATCGCCAATGGCACCTATCCAGAGGGAAGTACATTGGCGATCGAGCAAGAATTAGCCGCCAATTTGAGTGTGGGACGTAATGCGTTGCGTGAAGCCGTTAAGGTGCTTTCCGGCAAAGGCTTAATCTCCACTGCACCGCGTAGCGGAACAAAAGTTCGCCCACGCAGCGACTGGAATATGCTCGATCCAGATGTACTGGCCTGGCATGCGGATCCAGAAACCGCCACCAAGGAGTTTATGCTCGACCTTATTGAGCTGCGCAGAATCATTGAACCCAAAGCTGCCGAACTCGCAGCACGGCGCGGCGACAAGAAAGATGTTGCTGAAATACTCTCTGCGTACGAAGCCATGGCCAACGCTGGGATTGATCAAGAAAAACGCCTAGAGGCCAATATTGATTTTCACACTGCTATATTAAAGGCTTCGCATAACAACGTACTGAGCCACTTTAAACACGCTATCTCCACTTACTTACGCGCTCACATGCGCCAAGGTGAAGTACAGAGCGAGGAAACCAACCGCGAGGATTTGGAGCGCCATCACCAGATCGCTTGGGCAATTGCTTCTGGTAAAGCTAAGACAGCCCACAGCCTGACAGTTGCCATGCTTGATCAGAACCGTAGTCACTTTGAAGGCGAAGGTTAGAGCTTTCGCCAAACAACCCTATAAGCAAGACCAGCTACGCGCCAACTGTTGGCGTTCCTTTGCTGTTTTCCCGGATAGGACACCCAGCACAACCTTGGCCTGCTGGTTTCCTGGCCGAGCGAAACCATCAAGATCGTCGGCAATGAAATTACTCACCGCCACTACCACCTCATTTAGAGCGGCCACCTTCTCTTGTGAATAATCCATCGAGCCTTTAATCAAACCCGAATAAAATGCCCCCGGTATCACTATTCCCACAGATATACCAAGCGGCGCCAGTTCCACATCCAGGCATTCAAACAACCTCTCCAAGGCCGCCTTACTTGCGCTGTAAATAGCATCATTTTCCAAACCAATATGTGCCGACAAAGAACTGATTGCCAGTAGCTTCCCAAAACCTTGCTTTTTGAGTATGGGAATCAAACATTGAGCCGCACTCAACACCGAATAAAAATTTACATCCATGATGTCACGGGCTCGATCAAGATCCATAGACTCCACAGCCGAACCATAATGAACTGCCGCATTGAAAAGCACAGCATCCAAAGACAGGCCAGCATTCAGTAAGCTCGACACCTTCAAGGCTATTTGTCGTCCCGCCCCCACAGAAGCCAAATCAAGCTCCAAAACATTCAAGCGATTACCAAGGTGAGCCTGAGCCTCTTCATTCAACTGAGATGCATCCCTAATCACCGCCAGCACATGAAAACCTTGATCCAGGAAATTCGCCAGCAGCTTAGCACCAAGACCGCCGCCGCAACCGGTAACTACAAGTAACTTTGCCTCAGCCTTCATCTCCAATCCTTTTTGTTTTCAGTAGGCACAAAAAAAGGCAGCTAAAAGCTGCCTCAAGCAGGACACATCCACCGAGCTATGTTTACAAACCCAAATTTACTTAAACATATAGGTGAATTTCATACCAACAACGCGTGGGTGTGGCTTCAATCGAATACCCGACAAACCAAAGCCATCACCGGTACCGGTGTAGTAATCTTCGCCAAGAACATTCTCAATAAAAGCATTAAGCTTCCAGTCCTCAGCTTCTACGCCTGCGCGTAAATTGACGACATCATAAGCATCTACCTGATAAGGGAAGGACGGCAGACTCAGCAAGCCAGCTTCAGAAGCAACAGCCTCCAAATTGCTTGCAGCCTCACTGCGATAGCTCCACTCGCCACGTACAAATGCTTCCAAGTCACCAAGGGAGAATCCATAGTCTAATGCCGCACTGGCCGTTAATTCCGGCGTCATGGGCAGTGACTGCCCCGTGAGATCGATTTGGGTAGAGTTACCCTTAATCAACGCATTATCAAATTTATCAAACTCGGTATCCAGGTAACCTGCCGCGAAGCTGGCTACCAATCCTTCACTCAATAAGGCCGTTAACTCAAACTCCGCACCACTTGCCGAAGCTTCAGCTGCATTTAGCGTTTTCTCGACGGCCGAGCTAATATCGCCAGGCACAGCAAGGAAGTTAGATTGAACCTGAAGATCCTTCCAATCCAGTTGGAAAACAGCCGCGGAGAGACGTACGCGACCATCGGCCAACTCAGATTTAAAGCCAAGCTCATAACTGGTTAGCTCTTCAGGGTCAAAATTTGTAATATCGCCACTGCGAGTAAAATCTACACCACCTGCCTTATAACCCTGTGAAATCGATGCATACACATTGAATTCATCGCTGTGGGTATACTTAGCAACAAATTTTGGAGAAAAGTTTTCAAACTTCGCCTTTCCGCCAGAATCCGGCACAGCACCTTCGAAGGCAACAACATCAAAGGCGCGGTTATTAATGGTATCTTCTGTATAACGACCGCCAAGCGTGATATCCCACTGATCACTCAAGTGCCACACCGCCTCACCAAACACAGCTTTGCTTTTGGTTTTAAAAACGCGGTTGTTTTCATTAATACGGAAACCAGCAGGAATTGGCGGCAATAGACCAATAACTTCACCTGTCACTGGATTTGTATAACTTCCATCAGCACCTGCCTGAATAGAGTTAAACTGCTCAATCTCATCATCCGCGTAAAAAACGCCTACCGTCCAATCGAGAGCTTCCCCCGTGGTAGACTGCAATCGAAACTCCTGTGAAAAAGAATCGCCAGAATATTCATTAAATCGACGCAACACATCAAGACTAGTTCCATCTTGATCAAAATCTCTTTCAGAGTCGCTTTTTACCAGGCCAGTAATGGACTTAAATGTAAAGTTGTCAAAATCATAGGCCACGCGAAGATTGCTAATTGAGAAAGCGTTTTCATTACGCTCTTTAAGATCACGCGTTACCTTATCGTCGTTTTGAGGATAAAAGCCCAACTCATTGATCGCCACAAAGCTTGAACCAAAAATACTCTGGGTATCTTGATCCAATACACCTGAAGGCACACTAATATCACCACCCTCTTTCTCATCGGTGTATGTATAGGACAAATCAACTGTCATTCTATCACTCGGCAAATAGCGAAGTGCTACACGCGCAGAGTTATGCTCATAACCGTTGTCATTACCCACAGAGTTAACATTATCAACAAAGCCATCGGACTCTTGATAAGAATATACCGCTCGTAACATCAGCTGATCAGACAGCGGAGCATTAACGATGGCCTCACCGCCGTAGGTAGAAAAGTTACCGGCATTTGCTGAGACTTCCGCGTAAAAATTCTCGTCAGGTAATTTTGTACTTATGTTTAGGGCGCCACCAAGCGCATTACGCCCAAAATAGGTTCCTTGCGGGCCACGCAACACTTCGATACGTTCCATATCTTGCAGCTGCGGGTTAATGGTGCCATTAGAAACACTTCCCACATTCAATTCATCAATATAAAAACCGATAGAGTTGGCAGTACTTACCTCACCCAAACCAACATTACTTACACCACGAATACTAATGTTGATACTGCGACTACCTGAACCACCGTCATCACTAAAGCCAACATTTGGGGCAACACTTAAATAATCACGCGCTTCAGTAATATTGTTTTTCTGAAGGCTTTCAGCAGAGAAAGCAGTAACACTGATAGGTACCTCTTGCAAAGACTGCTCACGACGCTGGGCCGTAACCACAATCTCTTCAAGGGTAAGTTCTTCTCCAGCAGAGGCATCTTCCTGTGCCAGCGTAGCACCAGCCACGGTCATCAATGCAATGCTTGCCGCCAAAGGCTTCATGCTAAGACTACGTCTGTTCATCTCTTCACTCTCTATTCTAATTATTGGCTTTATCTTGCAAACGGCAGCTGCTCAGATTAATCCCATGATTATTACTCTATTGCTGCAGCTTGGCTACAAAATAGGCTCTAAAGCAGTTGAAACCAAAATTTAATCCCATCTTAATATAATTGCAACCCTTTTTAATCCAATTAAATCCCATTAATTGGCGTAATTGAGACGGCCGAACAGCCTAAAAATGAGCACTTTTTTACCATAAGCAACTGAAAAACAAAGATTTATTTGGAAAACATCCTTATTCGGACACTATTTTTCAATAGTCCCATTAATAAAGACAAAAAGAGAACTTTTTAGGATAAGGCGTCAAAAGGTGCCATTGAGCAGGCACCCCATGATCATAGTGAGTGGAAATTTACAGTGACAAATTAGCAGCTTCGCGAGCAAGGGACTCGATGAGCTGCCAGTCTTTATTGGCAATTGCCGCCTTATCCATCATCCAGGATCCGCCCACACAAAGAACATTCGGCAGCAAGAGGTAATCATTGGCATTTGCTGGATTGATCCCGCCTGTAGGGCAAAACTGCACATCCGCCAAGGGGCCATTAAGCGCAGCCAGATACTTGGCCCCACCGCTCTGCTCAGCCGGGAAGAATTTCATATAGCGCAAGCCCTTTTCCATCAGAGCCATAACTTCAGACGCACTGCTAACCCCTGGTAATAAGGGCACTGAGCACTGCAGAGCGGCATCCAGCATTCTTGGCGCCGAACCCGGGCTCACCAAAAACTCGGCCCCAGCAGCAATGGATCTTGCAACATCATCGGCGCTGATTACCGTGCCCGCACCAACAACCGCACCGGCTACCTCTCGCTTGATATCCGCGATTGCCTGTAGCGCATGCTCGGTACGCAATGTCACCTCTAACACTGATAGGCCGCCCGCAACCAAAGCCTTGGCGAGAGGAACCGCATCTTTCGGATCGTTAATCACAATGACAGGAATGACCGGCGAGCGCCGCATAATGGATTCTATTTCAGACATCTCAAACTTCTCTTGTTTAATCATGGGACAAATTTAAATTAATCCCATGATTAAGTCTATATGGCAATGTCGAACTAGCAACAATCTAAGATAGGATTCTAACAAACAATAAGCATCAGCCGTTACCGTCACTACCTTGCCTATTAGCAAGGCAAACTATAAAATGCGCCTCCTGCCTGACAATGCAAACACCATAAACCACCCTTAGCTCAGCTGGATAGAGCGTCGCCCTCCGGAGGCGAAGGCCAGAGGTTCGAATCCTCTAGGGTGGGCCATTTTCCTCTAGCGTATCTCAAACAAGCAAGCACTTTGAGGCATTACCCCCATCAATATAGCTATCAAATGCTCCCTTTTCTCACTAACCAGTTTTACTTTGTCATCCAACTCAGCCACCAAGTAGAACCCTCGGCGTTAAATTACATCTGAGCCACTCCACTACTTTATGCAATAAAGGCTTATCCGAAATAACTACCCTCAACACTCCTTATCCCTGATAAATCGATTAATTTAAATTATTGGCACTTGTCCCCGTTACCCATGTAACACAATAACAATGCGCGGGTTACAAGTGACGCCATTAAAAAACGTCACATGACCAAACAACATTAAATTTCTGCAATTGCCACAGCAATAGCTATTTACATAAGAGCTCAAGACCAAGTTGCTCTACTACTCCTCGCTGAACTGTCGCGGTAAACTCATTAATAGACTTGGAGCCGTAGTCTGCGCCTATAGTAACTCTATCTGGGCGCGTCCCTTGAGGCATTGCTACTAGCTCTCGAATACCCACTGCAACATCTATAGGATCAGGTGCACCCGAAGACTCAAATGCAGCCATAAATTGTGCAAACATAGCCTCAGGAATAGACCCTATTTCACCATATTGCGCTACACGATTCATATCATTAGGCTGTTTGGCACTGCTGTACATTGATGTCGGAAATGCGCTCGGTTGAATTAGTACACACTCTACCCCCAACTGTGACAACTCGTATCTGTAGCTTTCCGTTAAGGCCTCTAGTGCAAACTTACTCGCACCATACAGTCCAAAAAACGGAAAGGTTACGCGCCCCAAGATGGAGCCTACATTAATAATAAGCCCTGATTTTTGTTTCCGCATTGCCGGCAGTGCCGAGCGCATCATTCGCTGAACGCCGAAAACATTGATATCAAAAAGTTCCTTGAGCTGATCGTCGGAGAAGGCCTCCGATACTCCCGCTGCGGCAATCCCTGCATTGTTAACCAGAACATCTAACCTACCCGATTTTTGCAGCACTAGTTCGACAGCAGCTTGTATCGATTGATTACATGTGACATCCAGCTCTATTACATTGACTCCATAGCTCTCTAGCGCTTTCGCGTGAGAGCTGTTTTTCGTAGTTGGTGAACGCATTGAAGCAAATACTCTGTGACCTTGCTCTGCAAGTCTTACCGCACTTAGATGACCAAAGCCCGTTGATGCCCCGGTTATTAAAATTGTCTTTGACATAGAATTTTCCTTACAAATAAATGGTTGGGATGAAAACAAAGTTGTGACCCGTAGATTACCTGATAGAAATGTGTTAAAAACCGGCGATCACGCAAAGGATTTATGCAGGCTCTGCACAAATGAAAAGTACTTTACCTATAGATTTGTTTGTTCGTGTAGTTCAGTTGGGAAGCATTTCCGCTGCTGCTAGGGAAGTTGATTTGATGCCCTCCTCAGTATCAAGGCAGATCAGCTCCCTAGAGCAGGAACTGGACGCCAAGCTATTTCAACGAACTACCCGAAAGCAATCTCTTACTGAAGCTGGTGCAGTTTTCTATGACTATGCGCTAAGACTTTCTAGGGATATGGAGGAGGCCAGAGAAGTTATAGGCCAACTTGGAAACTCTCCAAAAGGAACACTCTATATCGCAATGGAATCTGATTTTTCACAGGAATTCGTTGCACCTTTATTGCCCGAGTTTTGTGAACTCCACCCTGAGATAAACCTCCGAATAGTTTTGAATTCAAATATTACTGATATTGTGGAAAGCGGAATGGACATGGCCATTCGGATTGGCCACCTTGACGATTCGAGCTTGATATCTAAAAAGCTCACCACAAGCCAATCGATCCTATGTGCAAGCCCCTTATACCTATCAAAGAATGGAGCGCCCAAAAACCCTGAAGGACTAACGTCTCATCGCTGCCTATCCTTTCAAGTAAGACAAGGTAGGATTGCTTGGATGTTTAAAAAAGATCTTGAAATTTATAAGGTTTCAATAGAAAGTCCCATAAAGGCAAATAGCCTTAGCTTTCTGAAAAAGCTGGCATTGGCGAGCCAAGGTGTTGTTATGCTCCCTAAATGGATGGTACAAACGGAGCTAAAAAATAAAGAGTTGGTAATCGTCTTGGATAACTATCAACTAATTCCTTCCAGCACACCTGTACAAGCTGTGTTTCCTAGCAAAGCTAGGCTTGCACCAAAAGTGCGCACATTCGTAGATTTCTTATCTGAAAGACTGGAAAGCTAAATTTTTAGTATCCAACGACATATAATTATAGACAGCCTGTATTGCGCCTTCATTGCTCAAAGTGCCGGTTTCAAAATAGTGACACAATCAACTATAAAAAATCATAGGCAACCTTACTAGTCAAAGATGTCGAGGAGTAGTACTGGCTATTTCCCTGAACTCCCTATTCATATGAGCCTGGTCACTATAGCCAAAATTTTGTGCAACATCTGACAGCTTCACATTTTCATTTAAACGCAGAAAATGTATTGTTCTTTTGACCCTCAGTATCCTCTGATATTGTTTTGGCGTCACCGCCACCCAAGCCTTAAATAAGCGCTCCACCTGTCGATGGCTTATATCAACACAAGCGTTCAATTCCGACAAATCCCCAAACAAGCTTATTGACTTCAACGCCCTATCCAGACTTTTAGGCAGAGGAGTAACATTCGCCAACCTCCCGACCGCCCAATCACTTATATATTGAATAGAATTCTCTAAATTATCTATACTCTTCAGCTTACTATAAAGCTGATGAACACAATATTCTTCACTATCCCCATGACTTAATAGTGTCGGCCTATCGAAGTGCTTTCCAGCAAATGCAAACCCACCCCCAGGGTGAAATCGAATACCTGCTACCCTAGCCCCTTCAAATAAAACCATGTTATCGGCTCTACTTTTAACAGGTAATGCCACTATTCCCTCTGGAAAAAGATTTTCACCAATAGCGATATTTCCAGCCAAGTTAAAAATGATTCCACTACATGCATCAGCATAAAGAGTTTTCTCGATCCCAACTCCACCCAATACAGATGCCGACCAAATTCCTTGAACTAGTGAAGATATAGACGATTTAGGACTTGAAATCAAAAGCCTAAATGAATCATCCTGGTTCATAGCTACCTACCTCTAGTTGAAACGTCTTTGCGATTCGATTCCAGCTATTAACTGCATTTATAGCTACCGCCAAATCGACCATCTCCCTTTCACCTAAACACCCCGCTATACGGGAAAAGTTATCGCTGTCAATATCGCCTTCACAGGTCAACTTCTCTGCCAAGAGCAATGCGGCCCTTTCAGTCTCAGAGTAATAAGGCATTTCACCCCATGCAGACAGGCCAATAATCCGCTGCATGTCTACATTCAGCTTTACGAGTTCTTTCCCATGCATATCCGTACAGAACGCACATTGATTAATCTGGGAAATTCTAAGTTTCACTAATTCCCAAGTGATTATTGGAACTGTGTTTGATCGTATAAATTGATTTTTTAAATACTCCTCTAGATTCATTAGGATTTGTATAGCTTTAGGTGAAATATCAAAGTAGTTAAGACGCATAGACATACTGTAGATTCCGAGTGACATAAAACCTAACTGTAACTATTCGACCATTCAATTTATTGAATATTTTCGACATGCACCGTCACACACTTCTCCTAGATAAATTCGACGTTCATCCATAAAGCCAACCAACGTTTACGTTTTTCACCTGGCGATAGTAGTCTAGGGGAGACAGACTTTGTGCAAGACAATTTCATATATTGGGAAAAAAAATTTCCATTTACTGCTCCCTTAGTATTTTCCCCAAAGGGAGAACTTACAGCAACAATGCTTTTGCAATTTGAACATTGCCAAAAATCCGCCTGTTCAGAGCCATGCTTAAGGCTCGCCAATCGATGTTTCGCATGGACTACTAATATTCCACCAGGAGCTGAAAGATAGTACATATCGTATTTTCGGCAAAACTCACAGTCACACTGTCGGGGTAAGTAATCATCGATTGGGCCTGGTGTCTCTAAACTTAAATTCACTCTTCCGCAATGACAGCTAGACAGATACTTCATAGATCATTCACCCCAATGGAGACATGCAAAGACTTAAAATCATTGTTGACAAAATAGGACGGTCATCCTAACATCTTTAAAAAGTTCAATTCAAGGTCCAAATTGGTGAGTGATAGTACGAGAGATAGGATTATTAATGTTGCAGATGCCTTGTTTTATCAAAAGGGGTTTGAGCATACATCCTTCAGTGACATCGCAAATAGCGTCGGTATATCCAAGGGTAATTTTTATCATCACTTTAAGACGAAGGATGAAATTCTCAATGCTGTTATTGACTTTCGACTATTTAGGACGCGAGAGCTGCTAAATGCTTGGCATACATCTGAAGCAGAACCAGATAAGAGAATCCAATGCTTCATTAAAATTCTCATAACAAATCGCGCTAAAATAAAGTTATATGGCTGTCCAGTAGGAACCTTAACCACTGAACTTGGGAAGCTGTCTCACCCTTTATTGGTGGACGCAAATAAGATTTTCACCCTCTTTAAAGATTGGTTGGCATCTCAGTTTGAAGAACTTGGAAAATGCAAGTCCGAATCAGAAGCATTGGCGATGCAATTACTAGCAAGAAGCCAAGGCTCCGCTACTATCGCTAGCGCCTTTGGTGACGAAGAATTTCTCTATGAAGAGGTCGAATCACATGTCCGCTGGTTAAATGAGATCAAATAGAAAATACTAATCACTGGAGTAATATTGAAATGAAAATTTTTGTGGTAGTACTGCGTTTCGCAGAGAATAGGGATTTAGCGATTAAATATATGTCGTCGCACAATGACTGGATTACTAAAGGAATTAGTGAGGGAAAAGTCCTTATCGTTGGAGGACTGGAGTCAGGTAATGGTGGATGCATTATTGCAAGATCGAGTGACAGACCATCCCTAGACGAGTTCATTCAGAAAGATCCATTTATTGAAAACGATATAGTTAGCTCCGAGGTTATCGAATTTACCCCCTCTTTAAGCAGTGAAGGCTTAAATTTTCTTTTAAACTGAGAGGTTGGCTCGCAAGCTATGACCAATTTATTTAAAGGGGAGGATGGCATTAATCGCTGTACTTGGTGCAGATCTTCTCAAGAATATATTGCTTACCATGATCAAGAATGGGGATTTCCCGTAAAGGACGATTTCAAGCTATTTGAGAAAGTTTCGCTTGAGGGGTTTCAAGCAGGATTAAGCTGGCGAACTATTCTAGAAAAGCGTATTCATTTTAGAGAGGTTTTTAAGGGTTTTGACTTCAATCTAATTTCGAATTTCACAGAAGCCAACGTAGATAGCTTACTGCAAGATAGCCGCATAATCCGCCATAGAGGTAAGATTGAGGCAACAATCAACAATGCCCAGAAAGCTCAAGAAATGGTTAAACAAGAAGGGTCGCTCGCTTCTTTTTTCTGGCGTTACGAACCGAGTAAGCAACCCCTAGATAAGAGGTCTACATCCCCTGAGTCGATTGCACTTTCTAAAGAGCTAAAGAGGCGAGGGTGGAAGTTTGTAGGGCCAACTACTGCATATGCATTTATGCAGGCAATGGGCTTAGTAAACGATCACGCTGAAGGCTGTTATTTTAGAGAATTAGTTGTTAAGAGCCGAAATGATTTTACAGTGCCTGAATAACATTTCTTATTACTCCCAGCCAGTTAACTTAGTACTCTCATCAACTTAACTAAAAAGCTTAAGAATAAACTCTTAAGAGCATATTTCAAAAACACACATGTCTTTTGTCACTCATCAAGATAAGAATAAATCAAGCCAAAATATACCTTTATCCAAAGTACACTCTAAGCAATCACTATCACGCTTCCGCGACACATTTAAGCTTTAAGAGTTGAGATATTTTTTCCGCCTCAATTGGCGGGTAGTAGTAATAGCCCTGAATCAAAGTACAGTTCTTAGCCAAGAGATAATCCAGCTGATCTCGAGTTTCCACCCCTTCTGCCACACAGACAACATTAAGGCTTTCGGCCAGTACTAGGGTTGCATCTATGATGGCTTCATCAGCTTTTTCGGTACCAATTCCGGAGATAAAGCTTCTGTCTATTTTTAAAATATCTAAGGGTAGTTTTTTAAGGTAGGCCAATGAGGAATACCCTGTCCCGAAATCGTCTAGTGCCAGCTTCACGCCTAACTCTGACAGCTCCTGCATTGTTTTCACTGCGCGCTCGGGGTCACCTATAAAGGCGCCCTCCGTTACCTCCAGTTTGATTGCACTGGGGGGAATATTGTATTGCTTCAGCTTTCTTGAAACATAATCCACGAGAGATGAATCAGCAAAGTGTGGGGCTGATATATTAATCGCGAGTGCAAAGTTGTTTTTAATCGATCTCCAGGCTACTAAATTTTTCAGGGCCTTATCCAACACCTTATCGGTCATGGCTTTAATTAAACCCAGCTCTTCGGCGATCGGAATAAATTCACAAGGCGAGACGACCTGGCCTGACTTGTTCCAACGCATTAGCATTTCTACACCCACAATATTTGAGGTTTCGGCACTAATCAAAGGCTGATATAGGCAATAAAACTCATCATTTTTAAGAGCAAACTTCAAACCTTGCTCTATGAACAAGCGATACTGTGCTTCTTCATTCATTTGTTGCTCAAAGAAACGGTATCCATTACGCCCATTTTGCTTGGCGTTATACATTGCCACATCGGCGTTCCTAAGCAGTGTTTCTTGATCAGATGAATCATTTGGATATACCGATATACCTATACTGGCACCAATGCTTACCACGTGATCTTGAATGTTAAACGGCAACTCCAAGGCATTAATGATCTTTTGCGCTATGTGTGACAAGTTTCCATTGGATTTAAACTGCTCGACTAGAACTACGAACTCATCACCACCAATGCGAGCCACCGTATCGTCTTCTCTAAGCGTTGAGGACAGTCTTTTTGCCACCTCTTTTAATAGAAGATCGCCATAGTAGTGTCCCAGTGAGTCATTCACGCTTTTAAAGCGATCGAGATCCACAAACATTAGGGCAATGCTTTCTTTTTTTCGAGAAGCCTTTTGAATTCCATGCTTAATACGATCCAGTAACAAGCTTCTATTGGGCAGGGCCGTTAAATCGTCATAGTTTGCCATTGTGCGAAGCTTATTTTCCGCATCCTTCAAAGAGCTCACATCCGTCATTACAAAAATATAATGCATAGACCCTGTTTGCGAGCTGCTCTTACTAATACTTATTAATACATGGTACTTATCGCCTTTAGGCGTAGTAATTAATTCTTCTCCGCTCCAGTGCTTTTCGTCATGCTTAAGTGAGTTCAATACATCTAGGTAAAAACCATATCGCTCTCTTGGCACCCCAAGGATTTTAGTATCGAAATCAAATTCCTCTTTATCAAAACAAAATAGCTCTTTAAGGGAAGGGTTTACGGTTACCTTTTTGAATTTGCTATCCAGCATAAAGACCCAATCTTTGGTTTGCTTAAAAGCATCCCCATAGTGTTTGGCCCTCTCCTCATCCACTATGCTTTGAGTAATATTGGTGTAAGAACCTGTAACCCTAATGGCATGGCCAGCTTCATCGCGCTCTACGATTTTCCCTAAATCTCGATACCAAAGCCAGGCACCTTCCTTTTGATGCATACGATAGGTACAGCTAAATCCCTTATCATCTGACGAATTAACAAATGACGACCAGGCCGACACATACTTTTCTCTATCGTCTTGATGAATAAGGCTGATATGTTCATCCATCGAGATAGATGTGTTTTCTGCAACTACTTTGAGATCTTCGGAAACTCGCTTTTGGAATACCCGATTATCTCTTGATGTCCAATCCCAAACCTCGCTATTACTGCCCGCCAACGCTAGTTTTAGAGTACTTTCGCTTGCTTTTACATGCTCATGGGCCTTCAGCAGCTCAGCTCTTCTTTGGTATCTATTTAATAGAACCCCAACTATGAGGACACCTCCCACAAGCCAATACAATGCTATAGCGACTGGCGATGCCCAAGGTGCATGTTTTACATAGATTCTTAATGGCTCTGAAGATACAACATTTCCATTGAAGGGGGAGATAGCAAATACTGTCAGCTGATAATCGCCAGGGGCAAGCCTAGAAAAAGTAATACTATTATCATAAGAAAACTCCGAGTTAACGCCGTTTTCACCTTTTAGCTCATAGCGATATTTTACTGAGTCTGCATGTAAAAATGCGAACGCCGAAAAGTCTACCTTAATGCCAACGTCGCTATAGTCTAGGTTGATTGTGGCACTACCCACATTCAATGGTGAAAAGTCTATCTCGCTAGACATTGATGAGACACTGGTGATCCTTACATTAAAAGTATCAACATTGCTTTGGAGATCAATTTCTAAAGGGTCAAATATACTCAGGCCTCTCATTCCACCATAGGCCAACCTACCATCATTAAGCTTGGTAAAGGCGCCACTATTGAACTCTCCTCCCACCAAACCATCAACCATGGAGAATTTTTTAATATCTTTGCTCTTGGCATCAATTCGGTACAAGCCATCGTTACTAGAAAACCAAACATTAGCAAATTTGTCGGTAGTGATTCCGTATACGCTATTGTTGATTCCGGAGTTCTCACGATTGAACAACCTCTGCCCTTCCAGAGAGTCCATGCTCATCGATACAACTCCCACCCCGGTATATGCTATCCAGAGCTGGCCATCTTGAGCTAAAACATAGCTATCAATATATATTTCTTCATTATCTGGCACATCCTTGAACTTTTTGACTACTTCTAATTCCTTCTCTCGCCGATCATACGACCAGAGTTCATCATTTGTACTCAACAGCAATTTATTTTCATCGCCATCAAAGTCAGGCAGTATTTTCCAAATACTATTAAGGCTAAGTACGTCCTTCAATCCATGAATGGTTTCAATACTCCCCTTTTCCAAATCCAAGACAAAGGCTTCTTTTTCACTGACCAGCCAGAGGTTTTTACCGGTGATTGTAATATAGTAAAGCTCGTCTTCAGACAAGATATCATTGACCTTTTTTGAGAAGGGAAAGCCAGTCAATTTTCGAGTTAGTTTATCGAACAGTTTCAAGCCAGAATAAGTCGATAGAAATAAGAGGTTTTTATATTGGGCCATTTCTATAATTTCACTGATCTTAGTACTTTCCCAAGATTCACCTTTCGACAAGTAATGGTTGATCTTGTTCGTCTCTAGATCTAGGGCATTAAGCCCATTGGTGGTAGATGCCCAAAGTGTATTTTCATCTGCGACAAGCCCAGTGATCACATTGTCTGTTAGACTTTGATTTCCATTTCCCTGACCGAAGCTCCTAACAAGGCGACCTAGAGAGTTTGCGTAAAAAAGACCGCTGGCCTGAGAACCCATCCAATAGATACCGTCATTGTCGATAAATAGAGTGGTTACCGTATTGTTTCCGATATCGTCGAATACTTTTGAGTATTCAATTTCAACATTTAGGGTTTTGCTATCTGAGTTATAGCGTAGTAAGCCCTGCTCTGTAGAAATTAGCAAATCATCGTCTGCAATCAAGTCCCAAACCGCGAGGCTTTTCTTTTCCAATGTGACATTGACATTATCACGCTCGCCCACGACAAAGCTGTATAGCTCATTCCAGCCAATTGAGAAAAGTCCATCATTTGAGCCTAAATAGAGCGATTCATTTAGAACCTCAAGATCAAAAACCTTATGAGCCTCGCTCGCATTAAAGCTCCCTTGCTTGGGCAAAGGGATCTGCTTTAAGGTTTTGGAATCGATTTGATAGGAGAAAAGGCCCACCCGTGTGCCAATCAACAGTAAATTACCGTACTGCTTCATCGTATAAATATAATCATAGCCCTGTAGCTGAGGCCTAAGATCGACTACTCTTTCATACTTTCCAGTTTCGGGCGTAAAGGATCCTATGGTTTTATTACTAAGCAGCCATATCTTCTCTCCGCTTTCTTGCGCAAAAGAAAGATAAATAGGTAGCTCTTCATCAGCGGGATCATTTCTTAAAATATGCTGATAGGAATCACTTTGTGGATGATAGGAATAGAGTCCTTGCCCTGAAGCCGTAAACCAGATCTTGCCTTGAGCGTCCTCTCTGATCTGATATATCTCATGCCTCTCAAGCTCGCCATCAATCCCTGGCAGACTCCAAACTCTATTGCCGTCATAGATGTTAATACCGCTACCGGTACCAATCCAAAGGTAACCTTTACTGTCTTTGATTACAGTATTAACAGTGCTTTGATTCAGGCCATCGCTAACCGACAAACGCTTTAGATACTGGCGGCCCTGCCCAATAGCTAAATGCGAGAAGCATATGAGCAAAAGCAACAGCGATGTCAAACGCGAGGGGTTTATTAACAAAGTCGCAAACCTAGGGCCTAAAGATGAATATCAATTGAAGCTAGGCGCGCAGTTACTTGCGGACCAAAACCCATAAATAAAGTGGTCAACAAGAGGTAGAAAGCTCTGCTTATCGCAGAATCAGTGTTGCACGATTTAAATAATCCCTAGGATCGTGTAAATATCCATCTAAACACAATTGAAAGCGCCTAGCTCTAATTTAAGTATAGTTGATATTCCTTGAGAGATATAAAAGTCGAGCAAATATCTCCTTTTTATTTTTGAGTGGTGCTACCCAAAGCTGAAGGCTGAGACATAAGGAGTGTCTATACAGAATTAGCCCGCAATAGATCTGAGATATAATTCTCTGCAGGCGCATCTTCTAAACAAATAGCGGATCGAGCAGTTGCTGCCAGGCACTCAAATCTGATTTATGATCAACCGGCACATTATCCCCATTATTTACAAAGAAGGTAGGCGTGGCCCAAACTGACTTAGTAGCCGCATAGCGGATCGGCGTACGTGCATCAACGTAGATCTCATGGCTCTGCATTCGCTCCAAAAAGGCATTACGATCGGCCGCCCCATGCTCTTGGGCTAGATCAGCCACCAATTGCTGCAAATCCACATGGGATTTATTGGAGAAGGCGGCATTATTGAATTGCTCTTGCCGCTCAAATAAGAAGCTAACAAAATCTCTGCACCTTTCAGCATCACCCTCTGCCAACGCAAAAATACCTAAGCTTACATCCCAAGCTTGGCGATGGTTACTTAAAGTTAGCAGGTGTACCCGCAAGCTAAGCGATTTATCTTTATAAGACTCCATTAGCACCATCAAGCTTGGCCAGGCGGCGCGGGAATGCGGGCATTGGATATCTAGGAAGACATCGATAGTAACCAAGGCATCAGCCTTACCGAGTAGAAAGCCACTGGGGCGGCGAGGAATGGGAATGGCCATAAACTTGATTCTCTTAATTCTAAAACGCTTGGTTGATAAGCTATCGTACGGCGTTTACCGCTAGGCACCTTGACGTAATTAGCTTGTAAAGTGCACCTCCATAATAGCCATTACTTGGAAGTTTGCCACCCACGAAGAGATTCTTGTTCTGCATGTAGAGACTTCCCCAGTAAACAGTCGCTGACTCTAAGGGCATTGGATCGCTCCAGGTCGGATACTGAATGGGATTTTCGAGGCCGTTACATTCAAGGCAGCTAATATTGAAAATCTCAATGAATACTTAGCGTAGGCAGGCCAGGCCCTGATAGCCTCTGTAATCTAAATAAGCGCCCGCATCGTATAAGGTATACCCTCTAATTAAAAACTTAAGATTTGTCTTGTCATCATGATGCCAACTCCAAAGATATGCTGCCTAGCTATGTTCCTATTAATATTTAGCGCAGGAACTATTGCCAATAACATCGAGGCGAATACCGATACAAAAGCTGGTGAACTACCGCAAAACCTGTATTTCGATGTTTTTCTTGATGATAAGAAAATTGGAAAACACAACTTTATTTTCTCAGCCATAGACAATGGCTACGAGCTTAATTCAGAAGCCAGCTATAAAGTTAAAATCTTGGGCATTACCTTCTTCAACTATCAGCATCAAAGCAAAGAACATTGGCAGAATAACTGCCTTAAGTCTATTCAAAGCAACACCAATTCGAATGGGGATAAGTATTCTGTCAGTTCCGCCTTAGTTAATGAAAACCTGAAAATCACAACGCAAGACGAGACATTTACAGCAAAAGAGTGCACCCGCAGCTTTGTATATTGGGAGCCAGACCTGCTTTTTAGTAAGCAACTCTTAAATAGCCAGACCGGAGAGCTTCAAGAACTTAAGCAGTCTGAAGAGTTAAACGGCGAGTTACGAATTATCAAACTTTCTGGCAAAGATATGGATATTGAGCTGCACTATAAAACAAATCAAACAACAGGTCTGGAACAGTGGAAAGCGCTGATAGCTAAGTTAGAAAACGGACGCACCTTAAATTATCGCAGCACGAAACTTGAGGGAAGTTAGCCCAATGACCCAGCGATATATAGCCACAATATTAAGCATAACAATACTTAGCGCCTGCCAAAGCCACCCGCCTCTTAAGACCGTAGAAAACTTGGACCTACAACGCTTTATGGGTGACTGGTATGTCATAGCCCATATTCCAACATGGCCAGAACGCAACGCTAGTAAGGCCATTGAAAGTTACCATTTGAATGACGACGGCAGCGTTGATACGGTGTTTACATTCACAGAAGTCGGCGATACAAAGCAAAAAACCATGACGGCCACAGGCTTCCCAGATGCCAGCAGCAATTACAGTATTTGGGGCATGCAGTTTTTTTGGCCAATAAAAGCTGACTATCGTGTAGTTTATATAGATTCGGATTACCAACACACCATAGTGGCCCGAAATAAGCGTGATTACCTTTGGGTAATGTCCAGAAAACCCTGCATTAGCTCGCAGAAAATGAAGGAGCTAACAGCCTTTTCAGAAAAGCTTGGCTACGACATGAGTAAACTCAGGCAGGTACCACAATAATGTCTCGGTCAGCGTCTATTCACAGCAATGTAGGCCCTATTCGGCTGGTTGGTCGGCATTTACTCGCCACCGCCTCTTTGCTTTGGGTCTGCGGTAATTTAATTATCGCGCTTTCTCTATTGCTCGCAATCGCCATAGTGAAAATGCTACTCCCTATCAAGGCGATTCAAAAAAACTGTGATTATTTAATTGAAGCCCTATATCAACTTGCCGTACGGGTAGATAGCTTTTGGATTGAAAATATTCTGGGTATCAAGTTTGAAATTAAGGGGGCCCCCATCCAGCACTCTGCACCCGTAGTTATTTCCAATCATCACTGTGGCTTTGATGTGGCGATATTGCAGGAGATCATTTCAGGGCGTGGACCACTTCTGAAGTTTTTGATCAAGAAGGAAATTATCTGGCTTCCTATTTTTGGCTGGGTTTGCTTTCTGCTTGATTTCCCTAGATTAAACAGAAACAAAAAAAGCCAAGACCGTGAGAAAGACTATGCCACGGTAAAAGCCGCCACCCAGCAACATGGCATTGAACGAAACAGCCACTCCGGCGCCCTATTGATCTTCCCTGAAGGTACGCGTTTTACAGAAGCAAAAAGAGCAGATCAACAATCGCCGTACCAACAGCTCCTAAAACCAAGAAGTGGTGGCTTAAAAATTATTCAAGAACATGCCGAGCCCGGCACGCCCTTAATCGATATAACTATTGATTACAGATCTAAAAACGCCAGCCTTTGGACATGCTTATATGGCGTACCCAATAATATTATTATTCACATTCACCATTTCAATCTCGATGAGATTGACAACATGCAACAGTGGTTGAACCAACGCTGGCATGAAAAGGACAAATTACTTGGCAACAGAAAAATCAACTAGGCTGCCGCTCAGAGTTATTTCCCTTTATATTTTGGCGGCCGCTTTTGCAAAAACGAATCAATGCCTTCTTTAAAATCTTCACTGTACTGAGTTAATACTAATTGATCTGCATCCATATAGCTGACCGCATGGTTTAAGGCATTTGCGGCAACATTAATCGCCTGCTTACACATACGACTAGACATAGGCGGCATAGATGCGGCTTTTTTAGCTAACTCCCTTGCCTGCTTAACAGTCTCACTAGGCCTGGTGATATAGTCGGCCCAACCCCAATCAAAGGCTTGCTGCGCGGATACCTGCTCGGCCAGCATAAACATACGCTTGGTTTTTGCTGGCCCAATTAAATTGACACTACGCGGAACACTTTGCCAACTCATATTCATTCCACGCTCTATTTCAGGAACATAGAGCAAGCCTTTACCTGAACAGACTCTTAAATCACAAGCCAAAGATAGGGCGACTCCGCCACCTAGGCAGGGGCCTTCAATAGCAGAAACTGTCAACGCCTCGATGTTTTCCCAAGCTCGGCACATTTTTGCACCTAGCGCTGATGCGCGGCGTAAGGTCTGTAAATCAAATTGGTCGGGGTTTAATACCAATGGATCATTCAAGTTCATACCGACACTGAACAGATGCTCTTGCCCGCTTAAAATGACAGCGTGAACAGACATATCCTCACTGAGTTCATCAGCTACATTTATCAGCTCTGAGATTGTCTCTAAGCAGAAGGCATTTCCTTTATGCCCAGTATTAAGCTGAACAATCGCTATCTCACCGCCTATTTCAACATTGATATGCTGGTAGTTTTTAAATCGCATTATTGCAGGCCTTTAGTTTTTCTTCTTTAACGAGTAAATCGGTATAATTGCTGTTGGCCACTGTATTTTAATACAGCCTCAATTACCTTTTATTGTTTGATCTAGCCAATAAATGTCTACCGATAAAGCATTTGATTCACCGCCCCCATTCCTATTGGCATTAATGGCCATTGCGAGCCCTATCGCGCTGAATATATACGCACCACTTATGCCCATGCTGGCAGATCAATTTGACGTTTCAAATGAAAGCGTCCAGTTTGGCTTTACCTTGTATCTCCTATCCTTGGCTGTTGGACAATTGATTGCAGGCCCTCTTGCGGATAGGTGGGGGGCAAGGCCAGTTTTGATTTACGGCTTTCTTATTCACATAGCGGGCTGCCTATTAGTAATAAGCAGCCAGGATATCGCTGTTTTACTCATAGGCCGCTGCTTGCAGGCAGCAGGCGGCTGTACTGGCATGCTACTGGCCAGAAGCCTGGTGTTACAAAACAACAGTTTGGATAAGAGTGGAGCCCTGCTGGCTTATATCACGCTCGGCATCGCCAGCTCTCAAGCTTTGGCGCCAACACTCGGTGCTTATCTAGCCGAATGGTTTGGCTGGCGCAGTGCAATATTGCTGTCTTTTGTAATAGCACTTGTCATCTTACTGTTTGCAATTCGCTTCTTATCCAAAGAACAAAAATCCTCACAGCAACAACAAAATAGTAAGCTCTTAAGTAGTGCCTCTAAAAACTACTGGGCTGTACTTAGGAACCGAGTATTTTTAACTTTTGCACTGAGTAACGCTCTCATTACCTCAAGCTATATTGTTTTTATAAATAATATGCCATTTGTTGTGGAGCAAGAGTTGAATGGCAGTGCTACAGATTTTGGTAATTGGTTTCTTTGGGTTGCAGGTGGGTTTTGGTTAGGCAGCTTTATAGCCGGCAGAAGTGCTATCCAGCTAGGCGCAAGGCGGCTATTAGTTTTTGGCTACAGCCTCTCAGTATTTGCGGCCTTCACTATGCTTTTCTTGCTGTATCTTTTTATGCAACAAACAAGCTATTGGCAGTTTTTTATTCCTATGGCGGTATTTACAATAGGGCGTGGTTTAAGCCAACCCAACGCTCAGGCCACTGCCGTAAAATCCTGCCAGCATAATATCGCCAGTAGCAATGCCGTATTTGCAGCTATCCAGTTATTACTTAGCTCTCTGATCGGGCAACTCAGTAGCTATTGGCTACACTCATCCATTTTGAACATCGCCATTATTATTAGTGGCCTTTCTATATTGGCGTTTGCATTAGCTGTTTTCAATTCACGAACTCACGATATAAAAGCCAGCTAAGCCACAGCCATAAGCGCAGAACAGTTATCCAACATGCGATTGGCAAAGGCCCATTCATTATCGTACCAAGCCATAACTTTAACGAGATTTTCGCTTGCCTTAGTTTGCGTTGCATCAAAATTCGATGAGGCCAACTGATGATTGAAATCCGCCGAAACTAAGGGCAAGTCATTATAGGCCAATACCTGGGGTAAATTTTCCGAAGCCTTGCGAATAATTTCATTAACCTCATCGACAGTCGTCGCCCTTGAAGCAATAAAGCTGAAATCAACTAAGGAAACATTGGCTGTGGGCACCCTAACCGCCATGCCATCCAACCTTCCTGCCAACTCAGGCAATACTAAAGCAACGGCCTGCGCCGCTCCCGTTTCAGAGGGTATCATCGATAGTGCCGCGGCTCGTGAGCGATAGATGTCTTTGTGATACACATCTTGCAGTTGCTGATCACTGGTATAGGCATGAATGGTTGTCATGATACCGCGCTCTATACCTATCGATTGATTCAATACCATCGCCAGCGGGGCCAGACAATTTGTGGTGCAAGAGGCGTTTGAAATAATCTCGCAAGCGGCATCAAGGCAGTGGTGATTCACCCCATATACTACCGTCGCATCGACATTTTTGGCCGGCGCTGAGATGATCACTTTTTTGGCCCCAGCCTGAATATGTGCTTCGGATTTTTCCCGACTGGTAAATAAGCCGGTGCATTCTAAGACTATATCAATGGATAAATCAGCCCAGGGGAGCTTTTCAGGATCAGCCTCTGAGCAAAGTTGAACCTGCTGTTTTTCAACTAGCAAGTTTTTACCTTGAATATCGATGCTTGCGGGGAAGCGCCCGTGGATTGAATCAAATCGAGCAAGGTGCAGATTGGTCTCTGGAGGCGCCAAGTCATTTATGGCCACCAATTCTATATCGCCGTGATCCTGAGAGGTGAAAATAGCTCTAAATATATTTCGGCCTATACGTCCAAAACCGTTTATCGCAACTCGTATACCCATAGCAGCTCTCCACTGAAGTTTTTACATCTATCTAATTGTTTCCTCTTCCTACTTTTACGAATCTGGTACTCAAAATATTAGTTTACTTAGCGTTGGCTATCCAAGCCGATCTAAGCCCCTTTAAGACCGATAAGGACTTAAATCACCCGCTGAAATAACATCCGACAAAATAAATTCTCATTTGAAATGAATAAACGTACAAAAACCAGCGTAGAAACCCTATAGAAGACCTCCAAAAGCCCCTAAAAACCGCCAAGCAGTACAATAAACACTCAGAATTATTCAAAAACCTCTTCACATTAGTTTCATTTGAGAATACCATTAGTTTCAAATAAGACGATTGACAGGAAAAACCATGATCAATATTAAGCAAATCCACCATGTCGCTTATCGCTGTAAAGATGCCAAAGAGACCGTGGAGTTTTACCGTGATGTTCTCAATATGGACTTTATCCTAGCAATCTCGGAGGACAGAGTGCCCTCTACCAAAGAGCCCGATCCCTATATGCATCTGTTTATGGATGCCGGCAATGGCAATATCTTGGCTTTCTTTGAGATTCCAAACTCCCCTCCAATGGGCCGCGACCCTAACACCCCTGATTGGGTACAACACATTGCCTTTGAGCTCGAAAGCGAAGAAGAACTACTTGCAGCCAAAGCCGAGCTAGAAGGCAAAGGTCTTGAAGTTGTCGGCCCGACAAACCATGAAATCATTAAATCAATTTACTTCTTCGACCCCAATGGGCACCGCCTAGAGTTAACCGTACGAACAGACAAAGCCGGACAAATTGAAGAATTAAATCGTATCGCCCCAGAGATGCTTGAAGAGTGGAGCCAAAAGAAAACCACGGTAAAGCAAGCTGCCTGGCTGCACAGCGATGAATTCTCAGAAGACTAAAAGGGTGAGCACATGCTAAATACTTATGATTATCCTGAGTTCGACTACCAGCAATCAGCAGAGCAGCAATCCGGAGAGTTGAAAAGGCATCCTGTGGTCATTATTGGAGCTGGCCCAATCGGACTTACCGCGGCTTTGGAGTGCGCAAACCAGGGAATTCCTGTGGTGGTACTTGATGATAACAATACCGTCAGCATTGGATCACGCGCCGTTTGCTACGCCAAGCGCCCGCTCGAAATTTGGGATCGCCTAGGTGTTGCAAGCCCAATGGTTGAAAAGGGCATTAGCTGGCAAGTTGGCAAGGTTTTTTTCAAAGAGAAGCTGGCGTATCAATTTGACTTGCTACCAGAGCAAGGCCACAAAATGCCCGCCATGATAAACCTACAGCAGTATTATCTTGAAGAGTACATGGTCAATGAGTGTGAACGCCAAGAGCTTATTGATTTACGCTGGAAGCATAAGCTCTTAAGCATCTCCCAAAATCACGATATCGCCACCTTAGTCATCGAGACGCCAGACGGTGTCTTTAATATGGAAGCTCAGTGGGTAATTGCCTGTGATGGTGCCAACAGCGATACCCGAAAAATGTTAGGCGGAGACTTCTCTGGTCAGTTCTTTCAAGATCGCTTTCTAATCGCAGATGTGGTCATGAAAAACGACTTCCCAACCGAACGCTGGTTTTGGTTTGATCCCGTCTTTCATAAAAACCAATCAGCACTTTTGCACAAACAATCCGATGATGTTTGGCGGATCGACTTTCAGTTAGGCTGGGATGCAGATCCTGAGGGGGCTAAAAAGCCGGAAAATGTTATCCCTTTGCTAAAGCAGATGCTGGGCGATGACTGCGAGTTTGAACTTGAATGGGTTTCGGTCTATCAATTCGCTTGCCGCCGAATGGATAAATTCCGCTATGGAAGAGTATTGTTTGCCGGTGATTCTGCCCACCAAGTTTCGCCATTTGGTGCCCGTGGTGCCAATACAGGTGTACAAGATATTGATAATCTTGGCTGGAAGCTAAAACTCAACCTCGACGGCAAAGCGCCCATTGAATTGTTGGATAGCTATAGTGAAGAACGTGTTTTCGCTGCCGATGACAACTTAATGAACTCGACTCGATCGACAGATTTTATTACCCCCAAAAGTAAAAGCAGCCGCGTTTTTCGCGATGCAGTTTTACAACTGGCAGAAAAACATGAGTTCGCCCGCCCCTTAGTTAACAGTGGTAGACTCTCAACCCCGACCCCCTATTTGCAATCTAGTTTAAACAGCGAAGACGAAGATGCGTTTTCAAGCTGCATGGCACCTGGAACTAATTGCGCTGACGCTCCCATTACTGTATCAGGACATAGCAGCTGGCTACTGAATCATTTAGGCGGCCAATTTAAACTACTGATCATCAATGAAGATGCTGCTCACAGTGTAGAACAAGGCGGAGTTAAAGCAGATGTTCTAAAGCTAGGTACCGACTTCGACGACACTGAAAGATTAGTCAGTCAACGCTACGATGGCGAACAAGGTGCGGTGTATCTAATACGCCCAGATCAACACGTTGCCGCCAGATGGCGTAAGTTTGATGAAGCCAAGATTAAAGCAGCAATCGCAAAAGCTTGCTGCCAGCATTAATGGGAGGGAATATGAGTTTACAACTTCAAACCAATATCGCAAAACCCGACAGCTTCTACAACCGCCTTATTGATATGCAGAGAGACTTAAGCGAAGAAGAAGTTCAAATGATGAATGCCAAATTGATTCTCTTACTCTCAAATCATATTGGTGAAGAAGAGGTTTTATTTGAAGCGATGGATCTTGCAAAGCCATAGAGCTTAAAAACCATAGCTCGCATGTTTTTGATCTACACTCAAATGTAGAGCACTAATAAAAAAGCCCCTTTAAAAGGGGCTTTCTTAGTTAGTCTATTAAAGGTTGATTCAACCAATTGTAAATATAATACAATAGGCCAGATCCGGCGCTATCGGCCTCTGCTGGATCAAGACCTGCACCAGCAATTATTTTTGCCTGCAAGTCACTAACCTGTTGCTTAGCACGGCTGGCAAAATCCATCTGGCTCGCTTTAATATTCAGCTTATCAAGCGCATCTTCAATCGGTATCAAGTAGTTGATATTTAGCGATGTACCTTCACGGGTCATAAGCCCAGAAACACTAATGGCTACAAGCTCACCATTTTTATTAAATACCGGACCACCCGAATTACCAAAGTTAATTGCTGCATCTGTTTGGATATAAGACATGCCACGCATTTCACGTTTAGCCGACACAATACCGCGTGTAATAGTGTGACTAAACTTCATATCCAGCGGCGTTCCAATCACAAACAAAGAAGCACCGATATCAACACCTTTTTTACTAATAGGCACTGGATTTGGCACATAAGGTGAATCAACTTTTAGCAAGGCAACATCACGAATGGCATTCTTTTGGATTACCTTCGCTTTGAAATCATCCTTACCCGAAATGACCCTACACTCTTTTTCATCACCTACGACATGAGCATTCGTTAGCACATAGCCATCTTCACCAATGTAGACACCACTACCATGCCCCGAGGACATTTTTATGATCGCAGTACGATACTTCAGTGATTTTGCAGCGTCTTCAAAAGATTTAAACTCGTTCTTGTAATTAACCTTTACATCAATCGATTCAGTATCTAGCTTAGCAACTCTGCTCTCATCTACCGCCTCACTGATCGCTTCAATAAATTTTTCATTGGCTAGCATGTTGTTAGTAGCCATTTCTAAGGCCGTATTAAAGCTTTTAGATCGACCTTCTGAACGAGCAAGCTCAGATATACCATGATGCGAGCCTTTGGTTTCAAAAACCAAAACCGTTTCATCAAGCAATGGATCTCGCAAGGTCCACTCAATCTTAATATAAGTGCTGTCTTTAGATGATTTTCTTGCTTTACTTTTGACACAAGTATTAATGAAGACTTTCTTGATTCTAGCTGTTAGATCCAAATCTCCTGCCTCTCGTACTGGAACTCCAGTACGGGCAAGGTAGCCATGAGATTCAAAGACCTTGTTGATTTTCGGGCCGACATAGTCCTTATCTAAGCGGACATAGCCTTTTACCCAATACAAATCAACGGGAGCCCCGCAAACAACTCGCCCAATAAGCACATCTTCACTTTCTGACTTTGGAAGATCCAGGGTGAAATCGCTCAACACAACACCGCGTGTTGTGGCTTTCCCCGAATATGAAATGGGGGTTAATTGCTCAGCCACAGGCACGGCATATTTATCTTTAATATTGATAACTTCCGACTGCTGGTCAGCTTGTGCCATTTTCGACTTATCACCGTAATGCACTACGCCATTTTTATCTTTCCACTTGTATATCTGAGCGGTGGCGCCGGCACTTAGTAATGAAAGCAGCGCTATTAAGAATAGGGTTTTCATTGAAGCTGCCATCACTCACGGTTCCATGTCATTAATCGGTAAACACCCAATACAAAAACCACCAAGCCTATGGCGGTTCCGCGTCGCAAAAGGGATTCATCAAAGGGAGGGAAGACGAACAGGAAGCTTGCGCCAATTAGCGAATAACTAATACCGCTTAAACTGCGCTTCATAGCACTAAAGCTAACTCGCTTTTGAAAGCTATGCAGTTCTTTTTCTTGAGCTTGAGTTGCGGCTTTATATTGGGGCTCTTCTTCCGCTACCGAACTAGCCCGCAGCGAAGGCTCCGGCTCTTCTTTTTCTACCAATGCCATGCTGAGTGCAGGAGCTGCAGCCTTTTGGGCCTGCGGTTCAGCTGAGACTTGGGGGGGCTTGGGCTTTGCTTTGCTATCAATGGGGACAACCCGGCTTTGGGCACCGATCTTCGCCAGTTTAAGCTGTAAATCTTGTGCTTGCTCTAGATTTACCCCTTTTTTTAGCGGCACTGGATTTCCAGAAAATAGCTTTCGAAGCTGAGCGTCATTGAGCTTCATTGATTGCTGCAATCGACGCTGTACCTGCTGAGATGTAAAACCTTCTATAACCTGGCCGCGAAATACTACGTTATACGACTCGCTCATGCCTGCATTCATCCTTGCTTTGATTCGGTGATCGGCCTAAGAAACGCGCGGCCAAATCAGCAAGCAATTTAACAAGGAAAACACGACATAGCAATTGGCCTCGCTAGATAAGCCACTTATTCCTAGCGATAGGGTTTCAGCAACTCATCAACCTTGGTCGACCAAACGGTATAGCTATCGGCCCCCTTCCAGGGCACCTTGGGCCACCAGCGTTCTTGAACAGGTGTGGCGGGTTCAAACGGTTGCCCAGGTATTGGGATAATGATCTCTTGAGACAAGCCTTTCTTCTCAGCCGCTTGCAGCAGGCGCTCAATCGGCTCTACCCAGCTATGCCTTGATAAATTAAAGCCTGCCCAGTGTACCGGCAGCATGGTTTTAGCATTTAGCATTTGATGCGCAATCAAGCCCTGCTCTGGCCCCAAATGATTGTCTCGCCACAAAGGATTGTAAGCGCCGATTTCAACAATCGATAAATCGAAGGGCCCGAGGCGCTTACCCACCTCAAGGAAGTCTTCATGCATAGCCGTATCACCACTATAGACTACCGAGCTTTTCGGCCCAGCAATCGCCCAACCAGACCATAGAGTTGACTTATGATCGCTGCGCGATGCCGTGCGCCCAGAGCTATGGCGACTGGGAATGGAGGTAATTTTTAGAGCACCAACTTGCTGATCATCCCACCAATCCATCTCATGGATATCGTCTGGTGCAACCCCCCAATAGCGAAGATGAGAACCTACTCCCAATGGTACATACCACTGCAGACCTTTTTCTTTTAGCTGTTTTACCGTTGCCATATCTAGGTGATCGTAGTGATCATGCGATATCAAAACGGCATCAATATCTGGTAAATCCTCTAAAGCTAAGGGCGAAGGGTAGAAACGTTTAGACCCCAAAAAGCTAAAGGGTGAGGCTCGCTCCGACCACACGGGATCGATGAGAACATTTTGACCATCCACCTCTAGCAGCAAAATTGAATGGCCAAGCCAAGTTACCCGTAATCCAGATTCGGGCTCTTTAGAGAATATATCGGTATCGGTGGCCGCTATTTCCAAGCGTGGATTAGGCTCTACGTCTGGATTTTGATCCAAGAACATCGATTTCATGGCCTTCCAGCCGTCAACCGGCTGTTGCGCCAGTTTATTTTTGAAATGTGCACCATCCCACTGAGGGGAGGCTTTGATGGGGCCCGCTACGGCCTCATCGTCAAGATCGGGTAACTTTCCAAAAGAGCTACAAGCTGCGATAAAAATGGTCGCAATGGCAATAATGCTAAAAACAAAGAGGTATTTAAATGGCTGCAGGAGCTTTCTTAACATTTTAATGATCTTACAGTGCATACTTTTAAAAACGCACTGTAAGATCTGACTTGCCTAGGTACAAGTAAGTTAGTGTTAAGGCCTGCTGGCAGCGAATTTTCAAGCGCTAGTTCTTTGCCCAGCGCACGAGATTACTCAAAGACTTTTGCACACCGTTTAGCGGCTGAACAATGTAGTTTTCAGCCGTCAACTGACCTTCCTCATTGGCTTGCAGTTGTTGATGTAAGCCTTGTAAATCTTCAAGACTCATGGCCATCGAGGCTTCATCTGGCTGATAAAGGCTGCCAATCTTATACATCTGGCCGGCCTCTTGACTCATTTCAATGTGCGATCCCAGCACATAAGAAACTGGTTTAGTTTTGGCGAACTCATAAATATTAGCGATACTTTGTTTATAATCAGCCCAGTTTTTTACATACAACATTCCTGGGTAGAAACTGTCGCCAGTTAACAGCCAATTGGTATGGCTATCATAAACCGTAATCGCTTCTTCTTGGTGCCCTGGAGTTTTTAGGAGGCTCAATTCACGATCGCCCAAATCGATTTTAACTTCTTGCTTGCTATAAAAGTCCTCAAAGGAATCTTTATTTGCTGCCACAAGCTCGACATTAGCAAGCTTGATAAAGGCCGAATCACCCGCGGTGTGATCACTATGATGATGAGAGTGGATAACCAGCAGCTCTGAGCTATTTCCATATTTTGACAACAGCTCTTGTACCAGCCCTGCTAACTCTTGACCTTGTGTCGGCTCATCGGCACCCGTATCCAATAATAGATTTTTATTTTTACCCAGCATCAAATACATGATTGGCGCTTCAACATGGCTACATTTGTTCTGGCGAATGATAAAGCTACGCTCGTCGTATTGATGAACTTCGTAATTGGACAAAATAGACTCTTTTATCAGGCGAGCACTACAATCCTCTTTGCCTGAGCTCCACTGTTTATTCTCTAAGTCTTGGCCGTATGACATACGAATCACATTGGAATAATTAAAATCTATTCCACTTAGAGATGATGAAGATGACTCAATAGATTTGTTGGCACAGGCGGCCAAACTGACAGAGCTGAACGCTATTGCTATGGCTAGAATTTTCTTCACGATTTATCCCTCATCTGGTTTATGAAAACTTAGACGAGAGATAAATCGAAACGGTTTAAAATATTTTACGTCGGCTTTTAAATTAACAAATACTTACTTTTGCCGGTACAAATTTATGTAACGGAGTGCCAATAAATTTGTCGCGGTGGAGCACACTGGTTAGCTCATTGACATAGACACCAGTATCTTCCAACTCATTGTTTTCATTTACAAAGCGCATCCCCTGGCCATTGGGAACCGAGATAGTCCCTAGGTGCATACGCTCATCGAAGGCAAGCTCTACTTCCGCCTGTCCGGTTTCTGTTTCTAGCTTTACCCGAATGCCTTCGTCAAAGCCATGCTCTGCAGCATCATCTGGATGCATAGTAAGTGCCATGACAGCTTTACCTTTCGCCCACTTTGGATCTCGAATATTGCAGTTTGCTGTATAAGCTCTGCGAACACCGGCCACTAAGGCAAAGGGAAACTCTTTGGAAGTCTTATGTAATGGCTGCAGTTTATCTAGCTCGTCCACTTCATCCAAAAGCTCTGCAATTAACATTTGCAGCTTGTTATCGGGATGGGGAATCCTAGACCAGCTTTCTTCATAGGTAGAGATACCGATTTCTACAGCCGTTGGGCTATCAACCAAAGCTTGATACAAATCCGTACCCGCACTTGGGCCGCTAAAGCCCGCTCTAGCCGCCTCGGCACTGTGTTTTAAGACGTACATCTGGCACAGCCCCCAGATTGCGGCTGTCGAAGCCTGCCCATCGGGCAGTGAAGGCCCCAAACTGCGATATAAAACATATGGCAAGTAAGAGGCTATCTTCCGATTGCTGCCCATTTGATTAAACAGCTCAGCTTGGTAGGCGGCGAAACCGTCTTGTGCAGCAAGCTTTAAGCTATTGAGTTCATCAGTTTCGAATACTTCTAGCGCCTCAATTAAGCGAGCGTGCATTTCAGGTTCAGCCAAAGTATTGGGCATCGGCTCAATTAACGGCTGACGTAGATGGAAAATATTGGCCGGGAAGTTTCTTGGAAAAAATGTCGCTTCCCACTTTTCATATTGGCTCGATGCTGGCAATACATAATCACACTCCAGTGCTGTTTCGCTCATTACCACATCGATAGCCAGACTAAAATCCAAGTGACGCAAGGACTTTCTCATTCGGCCGGCATCCGATAGGGAGTGTACTGGATTTGAACTTTCTACTATCAGTGCTCGCGGGCGCTTAGGATCATCATTCAGTATTTCTTCGGTGAGATAGTTAGCTGGAAACAACCCACTGACAATCGGAGCCCCAGTAACCGGAAGGGTGCGGCGCTCTGTCTCATAGCCATTTTCATCCACTGGACCATAGTCGACTGCGATCATTTCAGCCAACTGAGTAAACATGCCGATGGTGCCTGGGCGGCCATAATTACCATTCATCAACATTAATAGAAAGTTGAGATAGGTTACCAGAGTCGAATGGGGTGCCATTTGCACGCCAATATCTTCTTCCAGAGAAAATGACTGCGCCTTGGCGATAACTTCGGCCGTCGACTTAATTTGATCAGGACTAATACCAGAAAACTCAGCATAGCTATCGACATCGATGTTTTTAAAACGTGCGATAACTTTTTCATAGCCATGGGCGTGCTTTGCCAACCAATCCATGGGCAGAAGATCACTTTGTACGATATACGCCAGAATGGCCGATAAGCACCAAGCATCACGGCCTGGTCTCACCGCCAGATGAATATCAGCATGATCTGCTGTCTCACTGCGTCGGGGATCAACTACGATCAACGTACGATTAGGGTCTTTCTTTATTTCCTTTAAAAACAGACGAGCACGATCTAAGCCATTACTCATAAACGGATTTTTGCCGACAAACATCGCCACTTCTGCATGGTGCACTTCGGGATGTACCAGGCCACCAATCATGCGACTAAATACCCATGACAGGCCGGTCTTTTCTTGTGAGATAGCGCTGCTCTTATATCGAATACCCAGGGCCTTGCGAAGACTGGTAGCGTAAGCACCACCTAAGTGATTACCTTGGCCGCCACCACCGTAGTACAGTATTTTATCGCCACCATGTTCATCTCGAACGGCACCTAATTTTGCCGCAATTTCGCTAATGGCAGTATCCCAATCGACGGGCTCGTAACTGCCATCGGCTTTACGCCGCATGGGACTGTTAATCCTTGCTGTGCTGTTTTGGTAATAGTCGATCCGAGAAGCTTTATTACAAATATAACCCTGTGACGTTGGGTGCTCTTTATCGCCACGAACTTTCAATATTTGTCGCCCGTCTTCACCCCCGAGCTTGAATTCTACGCCGCAATTTACAAAACATAGGTTACAGGCAGTGCTATGCCATTCCTCTTTAACTTGCTCTGGCTTGCTCATCTTCTCTTACCTTTAGGCTGAACCCGCTGCTGCCCTCCCTCCAGAGGTGCACATATAGAGGTGTGCACATAGAGCTATCTACATAGCCGCGAAGTTCTTTTTGTTATTATTCATCTCTAAGCTCACATTCAATTGGCTGACTGTAAGCTGTTGGTATCTTTTTGGAACCCACAAATCATATGGGGCTCTAGCAGGGACTGTCAAGCGCTCAAGACATTAGATGCGAGGGAAGCATGACTGAAATCTACGATCAAATTGGCGTGCAATATCGACAAGGGCGCATGAGTGACCCAGCCATTGATGGCTTTATTCAAGGCCATGCGGACATAAATAGCCGCACCTTAAATATTGGGGCGGGAACTGGATCCTATGAATCTAGCTTTGAGGAGCTTATTGCTCTAGAGCCATCCTGGAAAATGATTCAACAACGTGCCCCAAGCGCCCACCCTGCTATTCAAGCTTATGCTGAAGCCCTGCCCTTTGGGGATAATTCTTTCAAGCAGTGTCTTACGGTTCTTTCAATACACCATTGGCAAAACCGTACTCTAGCCCTTGAGGAGATAAAACGCGTTACCGAGCGGCGCTTTATTGCATTGAGCTGGAACCCCGATGCAACACCCTATTGGCTACTGCAAGACTACTTTCCAGAGCTCTACGCCATTGATCGAAGTATCTTTCCAAAGATCGATGAGCTAGAGACCCATTTCCCCAATATTCAGATATACCCCTTGGCCATTCCAGCAAACTGCCAAGACGGTTTTACGGCCGCTTACTGGGCTAGGCCAGAAGCCTATCTTGATGACAAGATAAGACAAAATATGTCGTCGTTTAGCAAGATAGAGAATGTCGATAAGGGCTTAAAAAAATTAGCTGAAGATCTTAGCAGTGGGCAGTGGAACCGCAAATATGCTAGCCTGCTAGAGCAAAGTCATTTGGATGTGGGCTATTTCCTTGCTGTGTGGGATAAGCCATTAATTTAGGAGCCATCATGTCGAAATATCTTCCTTGGGGTATTGTAATCGGTTCTCTCGTCGGGCTTTTTGCTGGCATCTTTTGGTTTGAAATGGGCTTAGCATTGCTTGCGGGTACAGCTGCAGGAATTATTATTAGCGCCTTTCTTGCAGCCTTAAAACCCGGCAAACAAAGCAGTTAGACAATCGATAACTATCTAACTGCCTGCCTGCAACTTAAACTTTGAACTGGGCGATTATTCCAGCTAGTTTATGTTCGATGTTTTGTAAGTCTTGAGAAGCTTCTAAAAGCTGCTCGGCTCCTTGCGCAGAGCCTTCGGCTATCGCCGTCACTTTTTCCACATTATGCGATATCTCAGCCGTCACAGAGGTTTGCTCTTCGGCAGCAGTCGCAATTTGATTATTCATACTGCTTATTTCACCCACAGAATCTGAAATGGTGAGCAAAGATTCATTCACATGTTCGATCTGCTGAACCGTATGCTCACGCTTTGATAAGCTATTCGCCATAACCTGCACAGCTTCTTTGGTACCATTCTGCAAACCTTCGATCATTTCATGAATTTCATTGGTGCTTTGTTGAGTTCTGTTTGCGAGCACGCGAACTTCATCAGCAACCACCGAAAAACCTCTACCCTGCTCACCAGCTCTGGCCGCTTCGATTGCCGCATTCAAAGCCAATAAATTAGTTTGATCAGCGATTTCGTTAATAACATCCACAATATCGCTGATCTTCTCGGCATTGCTCTGCAAAGAAGTAGTTACCTCCGAAGCTTTGTTGATTTCATTAGAAAGGTCATTAATTGCTGCTACGGTATTGACTACAGTTTGCTTACCAGTTTCTGATTCTTGATCGGCATTTTTTGCTGAGCCCGCCGCCTCAGCCGCATTGCGAGCAACCTCTTGCGCTGCAAAAGCTAGCTGCTGCACAGCCGTTGCAGCCAAGGTAGTCTCTTCTTTTTGTTGCAGAGAACTATTTTGTGTCACTTCTACAACCTGGTTAGTTTTTGCAATAGACTCGCCTAAATCGTCGATACTTAACTTCAACTCAGTGATTAATGTCTGCATCTTATCTGCAAAACCATTGAAGCCTTGTGAAATCTTTCCTACTTCATCTTTGCTTTTAACGGGCAAACGCAAGGTTAAATCACCTTCTCCTCGACTAATATCTTCAAGCGCTTGGGCCGTTGCTTCCAATGGTTTAACAACTCTCGAAGTTAACAAGAAGGCACACCCGATCGAGATTACTACCAGTACAGCGCCAATAGCCGCAATCAGTAACATAGTATGTTTTATTTCTGCTTGGGTATTTGCACGTGTGGCTTCGACGGCACTATCAATATCATCTACATAGAAGCCCGTCCCTATCATCCACTGCAAGCTTGGGATTGATTCTGCGTAGCTCATCTTCGGAGCTTCTGTTTCAATTGATGGCTTTAGCCATAGATAATCCACATAGCCGCCACCACTTTTAGCTTTTGAAATCAGCTCGTAAATCAATTTTACGCCGTTTTTGTCTTTTAGATTGATTAGATTCTGCCCTTCAAGACTTCGATTAGGTGCGGTAGCAATATTTACACCTTCATAATCGTAAACAAAGATATAGCCGTCTTTCTTTTCACCAAAACGCATGGATCTCAAGGATTCGGCCACTTTTTCTTTCAACTGGTAATCAGAAAAAAGAGATTCGTTTTTTAGAATCGGCTCCACCGCTGTCTGCGCCAGAGCGACATAATTTTTTAGGTTTTCACGCTTTAATTGCGTCATAGACTGACGTATGTCTTTAACTTCTAATTCACCCAGATCATTAAGGCGAAGATTGACATAGGCCATCACAGCCAGCACCACCAATATTATGGGTACGGCCGTCAGTAATAGAATTTTTTGTTTAATTGAGATAGCTTTCATTGTGGCACCTGCATATCCGAAGGTTAAGTTCTAATAGTACGAACACTGCTTTAACCTCAATTACTTCTAACCTAGGCACTGCTTAACGTTCAAGTACTGCTACATGCATCTACCAGCCATGGTATTGCTAAAAGTAATTCCTCTTACAATTAAGGATTCGGCAAGAAAGAAATAATAATTAGTCTACTTTGGTCTAATAAACGTTATTTTGTCGTTTAATGTATTATTGATTACTTTAGACCCTGCTTAAGAATAGGTATAAACTATATACAGCCTCTGAAACAAAAAAGGACGCCAATAGGCGCCCTCACTTTTATTACTGTTTTAGTTAGCACTAACTAGTTTTAAACTGATCAACTTTTTTGACTAAGCCCTGACTATTCGCAAGCATCTCACCACTTAGCCGATCACTATGAGTGGCATGTGATTTATTTGTTTGGGAAAGGGTTTGAATCTTTTCAACATTGTCCACCATTCCTGCTACTAGATTCTGTTGCTCAATTGAAGAGCTTTCTACAGATGAAACAATTTCTGAAAGAGCTGACAAATTCCCCTGTACTCGTTGTAGCACCTCAACAGTATCCTGCGTTTTACTTACACAACGCTCTGCGTTTTGCTGACTATTCTCCATAGCTGTCATGGACTGCTTTGAGCTTTGCTGCAGGGCATCTAGAGTTTCCTGAACTTCATTGGTGGTGGCCTGAGTTCTTTGCGCCAACACTCTAACCTCGTCGGCTACAACTGCGAAACCTCGCCCTTGATCTCCCGCTCTAGCTGCCTCAATGGCCGCATTAAGCGCTAGCAAATTAGTCTGCTCAGAAATGCTCTGAATCGTACCTAACAAGGAGAATATTTCTTCACAGTGGCTATCCATCTCTCCCACTTTGGTCGAAGCATCTCCGATCAAATGGTTTAAACGTTGAATGTCCTGCAAAGAAGCATCTCCGGCCTGAGAGCCTCTCACAGAATCTTGATTCGCCTCATCCAATTGAGCAGTAGCTAGCTTCACAGATTCAGAAACCTGCTCGGCACCACCATTCAATCGTTGCATTGAATTCGCAATTTCATCGGTTTGCTTACCTTGGGATATCAGCTCATTTGCGATCTCTTTGTTACTGCGATTTAGCTCTGCACCTTGATCAGCAAATTCGCATGCCGTGGATTTTACCTGGGCGGCTAACTGCTCTGTAGAATCCAAAAATTCATTAAGTACAGCCACAACACCGCTGTCTAGACCTGCTCTGGCTCGCAAATCTATTTCACCCTTATTCTGCATTACTTTGTTTATGCAGTTATTTACAGCCTCAGTTTGAGCGTACTCTCTCTTGGCATCCAATGCCATCCAAACCACAACAGCGGTTTCAAATACCACATAGCCCGCATGCAAAAACACTAAGCCCCAAGATTGGTTATCTGGGCTTAGCATATACACTGGCTTACCTTGGCTTTGTAAATAATAAAAGGACACATGATGCACGGCAGCAACGCCCGCAGCTACGATCGGAGGTGCCCAATCGCGGTAGTAAAGCAGCAAGGCCAGCAATACAAAGATGCCAAAGTGAAACTCAATTAAGCCATGGCCCTGCTGGATATGCATCGCGCTAAAAATCATAAATACAGCCGCAACGCTGCAACGCAATAAACGACTGCCAGGCACAAGCTTATTGAGCAAGGCAATAAGCGCAAGACAGCTGCCACCAGTCACAATGGCGATACCCCAGGTATCATGCAGACCTGCTAGCGCGAGGCCATAGATAAATAGGCCACAACAAATGCCCAGCATCAGCTTATCGGCTTTAAGGTAATGGGATTGGATATTCATTTAACAAGACTTCCTTTAGCGACTATGCACTAACTTCATTATCAGGCCACGGGCAAAAACATCCTACGCCTGCGGTATTGCTTATCATCGGGTTATCGCCTGACTGCAAGCTTTGCAATACAGGCTCAATCAAACTTGTTTTGGCGTTGCAAATAACACCATTGCTATAGGGGCCGAAATAGGCAAGATCACCATCCGCCGTCCAAATCGCCACAGCTGGGCTTGAAGGGATAGCGGTCTCTAAATTTCGAGAAGGCTCTACGGTTTGGAATGCGACCCCCTGAGCACCATAATTTGTACTCAGCTCTTCGCTATGTTGCTGAACATAGCGATTACATGGGCAGCTAGGGTCCAAGAACTGCTGCACAGTGACTCTTCCCGCCGCTATTGCAGGTAATCGCTCGCCATCAAACTGCACCAATGATTCATCAAAGCGTCCCAACCAGCGCCACTCGAAAAACCACAATGCAAACAAGGCCAGGGAACCCAATATGCCTATTGCCGCAAATGCCAGCAGCTCCTGTCTCAGCATGCCTAATCAACCTCTGTTTAATTAAGCTATCGACAGTTTTTGGGTGATCTTTACTGACAAAGAAGGTTTTATATGACATGGAAACGCCTTTAGGCCCTTAAGAAAGGGCTACTACAGTGCTGCTGTAATAGCCTCTAGCGCCGGGCTGGCGGCTAGGGACAGTTTTGCAGTGAGTAGTGGGTCCGCTCTGGTCTCACCGATATTGATGGCCGCAATCGCTTTGCCTTGTTCATGGGCCAGCTTACAAAAGCGATAGCCCGAGAATACCTGCAATGAACTGCCAATAACCAATAGAGCGTCTGCTCGATCAATGGCGGATTTACAGTGATCTACCCGGCCCTTAGGTACTGTGCCACCAAAGAACACAACATCTGGCTTTAGACTTTGCTGCCTGCAATATGGGCAAGTCGGACAATTCACTTTGCTCATATCCCAATCGTCGACATTCGCATCACCATCTGGCCCAGCATCAATACTGCTGCTTTGAACTGCCTGCCATAGCCCTGGATTCAATTCGATCAGTTGTAGCTGTATATCCGAGCGATGACTGAAACGATAACAATTGAGGCATTGCACCCGATCAAGCCGTCCATGGAGCTCTAGCACATTGTTTGAACCAGCCATACGATGCAGGCCATCAACGTTTTGACTAATAAGTAATTCAATGCGTCCTTGCCGCTCCCATTCTGCCAAAGTTTTATGAGCCTTATTAGACCTCGCTTCAGATACCAGCTTCCAGCCAAGTAAACTGCGCGCCCAGTAACGTTGCCGTTCGCTATTGAGTTCAATAAATTGCCGATGTTGGATTGGCTCTCGCCTTAGCCATTTACCACTGGTATCACGATAGGTTGGTATCCCAGAAGCGGCGCTTAAACCTGCGCCAGTTAATACAACTAAGCGCGGGTGCTGCTTTATAAAGCCCGCCATTGCAGCTATTTCGTCGGAGCACATCACAGTATCCAAAGTAAGAAAATCTAACTATGCGCCATACTTTGTGAGTAGCTTGGCGAACCAAGCTGGATCGACATTGCCACCACTCAATATTATTGCGCAACGCTTGCCACTGATATCTACCTTCTTAGCCAGTAAAGCAGCCAGCGCGACAGCTCCACCGGGCTCTACCACCAGCTTTAAATTCTTCCAAGCAAAATACACCGCGGCCTCTACCTCTTCATCTGTCACGGTAGCTACCTTATTGAGATATTGTTGATTGATTGGAAAGGTCAGCTCACCAGGGGCCGCCGCCATCAGCGAATCGCATATCGACATATTCGATTGCGATACAGATTCTCTCTTTCCATTTTCTAAAGAAAGGTAGGTATCGTTATATAGCTCTGGTTCAACACCGATTACTTCTGCCTCGGGCCAATGTTGTTTGGCGGCCATAGCACTACCTGAGCATAGGCCACCTCCTCCGCAAGGGCTAATAAAAACATCGGCAGGCTCTGCTAGCTGTTGGGTGATCTCTAGCCCAACCGTTCCCTGCCCTGCAATAATATGTGGATCGTCGTAGGACGGAACGAGAGTTGCAGAAAGCTGCTCACACAATGCCCTTGCAACCTGCTCTCGATCTTCGCTATAACGATCATAAAACTCGATATCAGCGCCATAGTAACGAGTTTTTTCCACCTTGATACTGGGCGCATCCGCCGGCATCACAATGGTCGCCTTAACACCTAGCAGTTGGGCCGCAGCTGCAACACCTTGCGCATGGTTACCAGAAGACCAAGCAACCACACCTCCGGCCCGCTCTTCCTGACTTAATTGCACGATGCGGTTATAAGCCCCGCGAAATTTAAAAGCACCAATGTGTTGTAAGCTCTCTGCCTTGACGAATACTTGTCCATCGCAGGCTTCATCAAGTGCACGACTGTGTAATAATGGTGTTAACTCACTGACGTTCTGCAGGCGCTTGGCAGCCGCTTCGATATCAGTGTAAGAAATCGCTAAACTCATAATATGCCTTATTCACGTTAGATGGCCTAATTATGCCAGAGCTATCAGAATGAGAAAGCCAGAATAGGATAAGCCAATGGAAAAAGTACCGCACCTGAGTATTTTCTACGACGGCCAATGCCCTTTGTGTGTTAAGGAAATGGACAGCTTACGAAAGCTGAATGCGGAAGGTAAATTAGCCTTTATCGATATTGAAGCCGAGGGCTTTGCTCAAGCTTATCCGAATATCGATAAAAAAGAGGCTCGAACAATACTGCATGGTTTGCTCGGCGATGGGCAGTACCTTTATGGTTTAGATGTAGGCTACGAGGCCTGGCGCACTGTGGCAGAGAAGCAATTCGTCACATATATATTTGCTTTCAGCCGCTTGCCTATTGTGAAACCCCTAGCCAACCTTATCTATCGATTTTTTGCAAAGTATAGAAACTACATCTCACTTTTGCTAACGGGGAAAAGCCGCTGTGATAATGGCAATTGCCGTATCGATTGAGGATACTGTTTTATTAATTGAGAATACTGTTCTTTTAACTGAAAGCACTGAGTTATGCCCCAAGAACAGCTCAGTGAATTAATGCCGAGTATTTTTGCTTAACTCCTCCCAGTCCAACTTCACCTCCAGCGGAGCGACTTTTTCTTGGGCTTCATGGCCGATCATTTCATCGTATGGACTGCTTTGAATCAACACAGCGGAGTATGGTTCTAGACCCTGTAGCTTTTGCACTAAGAGTCCAATACTTGCTGCTTTCAGGTTATCGCCTTTGTTATCACAAAGCACCATATCAAGCTGATCCTCAAACATCACAAAGGCTTGGTAAAGACAAGATTCCAATGAAACCACTTTCAGTTTTACCTCGCCCTTATAAGCGCAAATCTGCGATAGGCTAATCTTTTTCATAGTTGCTGGTCATTTATAGTTATTGATTGCTTATTTTTCGAATAAGTGGAAAATAAATCCCATAGGGCAGCCATTTCAAAAATCCCATAAATTGAGCAAATGGTGTAGGGAATCGAATTTCAAAGCCAGGCTTCGACAGTTTGGAGGCAATATGTTTGGCAGCCCACTCAGCCTCTACCCGTTGCGGCATTGCAAAATCATTTTTATCCGTTAATGGTGTTTTCACAAATCCCGGATTTATAACCTTGATATCAACATTCTCTCTGTGTAGTTCGGTATAAAGCGATTCTGCCATATGGATGAGTGCGGCCTTACTCGCTCCATAAGCCGCCGACCTTGGTAAACCTCGATAAGCAGCTAAAGATGCAACAATCGCTATCTGTCCATTACCCTGCTTGCGCAAAGCGGCAACAGCGGGCTCCAGACAATTTACTGTGCCAAATACATTAAGTTGGAATAAATCTCTTAAACTCTGACAATCAAAGTCACTGGCATCAACAGGCTGATAGGTCCCGGCATTAAGAATAACCTTAGCAATTGGACCTTCGCTAAGAATGGAATCCAATACGGTTTTAACATCAGCAGCGTCTTCAATATCCAAAGGTTTGGGTACAATCATGCCCGACAGCTTCTGACCCAAAGCTTGCTGTTTTAATTCTTGAAGGGCAAGTTGATTTCTAGCCGAGGCGTAAACTATAAATCCCTGTCGAGCGAGCTCTAAAGCCAGAGCCCTACCCAAGCCTTGGCTAGCCCCAGTTAACCAAATCGATTCCATCATGCCACCCCATTACTATTCTTTGGTTTTTGAAATTCAAATAGGCGTACATCAACAGATTGATAGTTAAAACCAGCCTCGCAATAGCACAAATAGTATTCCCACATGCGCTTGAACTTATGGTCAAAGCCCTGCTGTTTGAGCGAAGGCCAGGTACGATAAAACGACTTGCGCCATATAGCTAAGGTTTTTGCGTAGTCTGCGCCAAACTCTAATTCTGAGTTTAGTTTAAGCCCGGCCTGCTTTCCTAACTCTCTTACTTTCTCAGGGCTAGGCAACATACCACCAGGGAAAATATACTTCTGTATAAAGTCAGTATTTTTTCGATAGCTTTCAAAACGATTATTTTCAATACAAATTACTTGTAAAACCGCCTTAGCTCCAGGCTTTAAGGTTCGATTCAAAACTTGGAAGTAGTTTTCCCAGTTATCCTCACCTACAGCTTCAAACATTTCTATACTAACAACAGCATCATAGCTATTTTCGAGGTCACGGTAGTCCTTCAGTTCGAAGTTAAGCCGATCGCTATAACCAAAGGCCGTCAACCTCTCCTGTGCCCAGTCAAGCTGCTCTTTCGAAAGCGTAAGTGCGTGCAATTCGGTATCTTCCACAGCCATGAGCTCTTCAGCGAAACCACCCCAACCGCAACCAATTTCGAGCAACTTATCGCCCTCTTTAACACTCGCCATCTCTATTACTTTTCTGTACTTATTAAGCTGGGCTTCTTTTAGGCCTTGCTCCTGATCGAGATACAGTGCTGAGGAGTAACTCATGCTTTCATCTAGCCATAAGCGATAAAAGTCATTACCTAAATCATAATGATATTCGATGTTACGTTTACTGCCTTTGCGGCTATTGTTGTTTCGTATGTGTATGAAGCGATTGTAGAGCGTACTTAATCGCTTACTAGAAAACCCTTTTTCTAGCTTATCCAAGTTAAACATTGCCCAGTTGCAAGTAGACATTAAGTCATCACTTCTCCAATGCCCTTTTAAATAGGCTTCCGACCAACCCAGCACTCCCGAACTTAGTGCCGAAAGAATAGCCTTAAATCTAATTATTTGAATATGAGCTACAGGTACACCCGGCTTGATTACACCCAGGGTGATTTTTTTATTTGAATCACCGCAAAAATCTATTTGAAACCGGCTCAAGCCCAAGGAATCTAGCTTACGAAGCAAAAATTTTTGCCAATATTTTAGTGCAGGATAAACTTCGGCTCTGGCACCCTGACTAGTATAGGAACGGCTCATGGTTTTTCCTCTAAACGGCTATCTTTATGCATTGAAGTAATACTGACTGGGCTATTGGATTGAACTTTAAATGGGTACCACGGAAACGAAGCAATGAATAGACGCAAAGCGTGCCAATGGATACCTAAGACAACTTTGTAAGAATCCATTAAGGATCTAATAACATAAACCCGTAGATTAACCTTTGAAACCTCTGTCTTTGAACCTCTCCAAAGGGCCGAAAAGTGCTTCTCACCATTAATATAGTGTTTTATCAGCAGGCTAAAATAGTTATCACTTTCCTTGATAGAAAATTCATATTGGCCATCAATCATGGAAAATGGGGATACGTACATCTTTTTGTCCACTCGATGGACATTTTTTGTCCTGCTTTCATTGCCATTGTTTTTCAGATCTACAATGTAATGGTGTTTTTCACCTTTAGTATTTTTAACTTCATAGACCAAGGTTTCTGTTTCGCCCTTTTCATTCTCACATAGCCAAACACAAAGAGGATTGAATACAAAAAATAGGCTTCGAGCTCCACACAAAAGTCTAATACGGCTAGGCTTTTTGATGGAGTATTGATCTAGAAGATCATAAATAAACTGCTCTACCGATTGCGTCCCAGCAAAACCATAGTCGGCATCATAGAATGACATTAAGGACCATCGGTTTCGCCTAAACAACTTGGACAGATCCGTCAATTGACATAATTCATCAAGGTCCAACATCATACTGTTGTATTTTTGTTTTAGGCGATAGGGCTTCGGGATATGACGCTGATGAATAATTTCGCCATAGATAAGCTGACTATTCATTACGCAGCCTCATTGCGTTTTATCCATCGATCAAAACTTCGCGATAGAGGGATGCGACTGTTCCACTTATCATCATCCGTTAACCAAGGGCGTTTAACATGAGAGATCGCCTCTGCGACGAGAAGTCCAGACTGCAAACCATCCTCATGAAAACCATGGCCACACCATGCACCACAAAACCATGTATTGTGGCTGCCCTGTATATTCCATAGGCTCTTTTGGGCTTGCTTGGTTCGCTGATTAAATAGAGGGTGGTCGTAAAGGAAGCTCGCGTGAATTTTGCTTTCCTGAGGCATTCTCAGCGGGTTTAAGCTGACAATCATTGGCTCTTCACATTTTAGATGCTGTAACTTGTTCATCCAGTAACTGACAGACACATCCGAGTTTCCATCCGACAAATAGTTCCAGGCAGCCCAGGCTGATTTATTTTTTGGCATTAAATTTTCATCGCTATGAAGAATGGCCCGATTTCTTTGATACTCAAAACAATCGAGAAGCTCTTTCTCGTCGGTGCGAATATCATCAAGTAGCTTTAAGCTTTGATCCGGATGACAGGCGAAAACCACTTCATCGTAGTGCTCTTTCTTACCCTGCCAATCTTCAATTAAGACCTTGCTCGCTATTCTACGGACTGACTTCACGGCCCGATTGCAAAGTGCCTCACCTTGAAAGTCAGCTACCAGCTTTTTGACGTACTCGCGACTTCCGCCACAGACCGAGTGCCACTGAGGTCTGTTATAGAGCTGCAGCAAGCCGTGGTTCTGACAGAACTCGATAAAACTTGCCGCTGGATAATCGAGCATTTTGTCCATCGGCGTAGACCAGATAGCGGCCCCCATAGGTAGAAGGTGGTGACGGCAAAAAGCATCACTCATTTTCATTTCACTTAGAAGCTCACCCAAGCTTATGTCTTTATCAATCTCGAGATTTTCAACATTCATCTTTCTATAAAAAGAAATAGTATCGCTCAACATCTGCCAAAACTTCGGCTTTAGAACATTAGCCGCCTGTGAAAATAATCCTTGCAGACCTTCACCGCCGGCGTATTCGAAACACTCATTACTAACCGAGAATGACATGGTGCATGTCTGGGTAGAAACACCGAGATGGTCGAACAAAGCTGTTAAATTGGGATAGTTGCGCTCGTTATATACAATAAATCCAGTATCGACAGGAATATGTCCTAACCGACTAACAGCTTCAACCGTATTACTGTGACCACCCAGTCGATCATCCTTTTCATACAGGCAAACTTGATGCCGCTTCGACAGCAACCAAGCGCATGACAAGCCAGCGATACCTGAGCCAATAACTGCAATTTTTTTAGACATAAAGTTAGACATTAATTAAACATGAACATACTTATTGATACGTTGCTCTTGCCCAACTGGATCAAATTCTATTTATTAAGCGATGTAGATCTAATACAGCACTTCAAACGTAGATAAACTATGAAGACGGAAAAGCTGATGGGCGAATTAAAGCTAGAGAACTCCGAGCAACAGGACTGGGACAGCTGTCTTGTTGCTGTTGCCGAGACTGGCGATAGAAAGCTGTTTATGGCTTTCTATGATTATTTCACCCCACGCCTGCGGTCTTGGTTAATCAAGCTAACGAGTGACAGGGATTTGGCGGAAGAACTTAGCCAGGAAGCTTTCTTACAAGCATGGCGCCGGGCCAAAACTTTCGACCCGAAGAAAGCCAAGGCCTCCACCTGGCTGTTCACAATCGCGAGAAACTTATTTGTGGATCACAAGCGTCGCCAAAAGGTAGAACAAAAGCACGCTGAAAAGTTGGCAGGCGGAGATATTCAAGACGTCGACTTTGGCCTAGACAACGGCCTCGTTAAGAAAGCCATTGCTAACTTGCCACACCAGCAATCCCAGATGATTTATCAAAGCTACTATCTTGGCCGGAGCCATAGTGAGATCGCCAAAGCAACAGGGCTTCCCCTAGGTACTATTAAATCAAGTATACGTTTGGCTTTTCAGAAACTGTGTATAGAATTAGATCCATTATGAATCATATAAACCATCATCCTGACGAAGCAACCTTGCTAAGCTATGCAGCTGGTGCACTTCCGCGGTCTTTCGCAGTATTAATTGACTGCCACCTTGAGCAATGCCCGCAGTGCCACGAAAAGATATTCAAGGCAGAGGCGATTGCCGGTGAATTCATCGAGCACTCCCCGCCAATAGAAGCAAACGACTCCGACGCTTTAAGAGATAAGTTCTTTGCGGCCCTAGATGCAGAGCCTACTCCGCAGCAACTTGCCCACACAGTGGGTAATGAGCCTCAACTACCGATCGAGGTAGTAGCGGTTTTATCGGGTAGGGATCAAGAGTTACCTTGGCGGTTTATTGTACCGGGTATGCACAGCATCACCCTTAACTCCAGTGATCTTCACTCTTCAGAAAGCAGCTTAAAACTGTTGCGTATCGCCCCTGGGCGTAACCTACCCATGCATAGCCATCAAGGCTCCGAACTGACTATGGTCCTGCAGGGCGCCTTTCAAGATGAGCTGGGTTGTTTTCGTCCTGGTGACGTTGCTGATTTAGACCATGAGGTTGAGCATCAGCCTATCACCATTGGCAATGAAGCCTGTATTTGCCTAGTCGCCATGGATGCCCCTCTGGAGTTCAAATCCCTAGTACCTAAACTTTTACAGCCTTTTATCGGCTTTTAGACAAAACCTGTAAAACAACCACAATAACTATACATTATCTCGCCAAATATAGATTTGTATAGATTTAAAACGGATTTTCTCTACATATTTTGATATATCTAGATATATATTCTAGACACGTATAGGAAATGCCGATGAATAATCTAGCGGAATTCGGAATAGCGACGGTATCTCGACAAACTGGCATCAGCGCTCACCGCTTAAGAGCCTGGGAACGTCGCCACCCCAGCCTTTTAGTGGGCCGCAGCGATACCGGCCGCCGGAGGTATTCCGAGGCCGATATATTTCGCCTAAGATCCATCAAACACTTAATCGACGATGGCTACAAAATTAGTGAGCTTGCCACTCTTAGCCAAGATGAACTTTCAGCTTTGGGTAGCCAAGAGGAATTGCACACGCCTTTATCTGAAAGCCGCCCATCAATAGACAGCAGTAAACTCAAGATTCTGCTATGCGGTGAAGCTATCCCTTCAACCTTAATTACTAAGCTCAATGATAATATGCAGCTGAACCTGGCCGCTCGCTTACGGAGTTTCTCGCAAATATCAGAAGCCACAGAAAGCGAGCATTTCGATATTGCGGTATTACAGATAGAAACCATAAACGCCAGCGCCTTACATAGCCTCAGGGAGCTTTATCAAAGCCAAAGAGTAGAGTCGGTCTTTGTTGTATTTCATTATGGTCTTCGAGAACTCGTTGAAGAACTTCGAAACTTTGATTTCAAGCTTTGGAGAGCACCGCTAAACAGCGCCGAGCTTTACCAAGCCATTAGCCAATTGGCTACCCCAGAGGCTGAACAAGACGAAGAAATCGATAGCTCAGGAATGGCGCCTATCCATATATTTAACCCCTCGCAACTAAATAAACTTAGTAATGTAAGCACGGCTATTGATTGCGAATGCCCGAAACATATTGCTGAGCTTATCCAGTCACTTTGTGCTTTTGAAAGCTATAGCCAGCAATGCGAAAACAGAGATACCGAAGACGCCATTTTGCATCATAGAATCTATCTGCAAACTGCTCACGCTAGGCATACGATGGAGAAAATGCTCCAACAGGTGATTGAAGCCGAGAATATAAAGCTATGACTCAGCCAGCTGATCGAAGGCGCTTACTGCTTGCGGCAGGTCTTATTGAGAACCACGGGCTAAAAGTAGAAAATCGCTTTAGTCTTGATCAAGTTGAATTAGACAAAGGCCCAGACGGTTATCAAGTGACCCTTAGCTTTCGAGAGGTGAATGTGACCTTGGGATTTCATAACACCATCAATAGTGGTGGTGCTAGTCGCAAGGAGCTAGAGGACTTTTATCACAGACTTGACCGCATTATAAAAAATCACTCTTAGATACTTTCCCTCGCCAATGTTGCCCCTATTAGCATTCTAGTTAAGAAGGTGATGTCAGGAAATTCTCTAAACTTTAAAAAAATCTAAGGCTTGTTGGCGTGCTTCTTTATAATCGACAATTGGGTCAGGGTAATCAAGTGCCAGTCGTTGCTCCGGGCTTGGACAATGGATTGATTTGGCATCCAGTGCAGCCAGCTCAGGGACAAAGCGCTTAATAAACTCACCATCTTTATCAAATTTTTCTGATTGCGTAGTGGGATTAAAAATCCTAAACCAAGGTGATGCATCACAGCCTGTGGAAGAACTCCATTGCCAGCCACCATTATTGGAAGCAAAGTCGCCGTCCAACAGCTGCTCCATAAAAAACCTCTCACCTTCGCGCCAATCTAAACACAGAAGCTTACAAAAAAAACTAGCCACCAGCATTCTAAGACGATTATGCATCCAACCTGTCTGCAACAACTGGCGCATAGCAGCATCAATAATAGGGAAGCCTGTTTGACCCTTTTTCCAAGCATCTTGTGCTTCAGTATCGACTCGCCAAGCCCTGGCAAGAGGCTCCGTTTTGAAGTTCTCGCCTCGACTTATATGCTCATAGTTAAGCATCAAATATCGATAGAAATCTCGCCAGGCTAATTCTCGAGTCCAGATATGACCGATAGCTTCTCCGATATGCACGCCCTGCTCGGCGCACGAAAAAACCAACTGATGAAAGCAGCGCCTAGCACTCAGAGAGCCAATCGCTAGATAGGGTGAGATTACACTAGTGCCAGCTATTGCCGGATAATCCCGCGATGCTTCGTAGCCGGCCGCTTTGCGCTTGCAAAAGCGTTCCAACAAGGCTAAGACGTCGACTTCATTACTTAGCCATATATCTTCCCGAAATACTTCCGCACCACTTAGGGATATCTCTTTTGTTGTAGTTACGGGCGAAGACACAGCTTCTGGTGACGGCAAGACTTTTGGCAAAGCATTAAACAACTCCTGCACCCAGCTTTTGTACCAGGGAGTAAATACTCTATAAACCGCACCTTGTTTGCTGAGCAAATTTCTATGAACGATTCTATCATCCGCGTAACACTTTACAGCGACATCGATCGCCGAAATTTCAGCTTGTACCGCTTTATCTCGGCGTTGTTCATTTAGCGGAATCTCTCGATTAAAATGCAGTTTGCTTATCTCGTGCTTTAAGCAGTAAGTACTTAATACACGAGGAATATCAATAAAGCTATCGGTTTCTAGAAGCTCAAGAGGTATGCCCAGACCTGCAAGCGTTGACTGTAAACACCTCAGTGTTTCTTGAATTAGCCCTAGCTTGCGGGGCGACTCATTATGAGCTCGCCACTGTTTCGGGCTTGCAATATACACTACTAAAACAGAGTCTTTATTGTCGATAGCTTGTTGGCAAGCAAAGTAGAGCGCTGGATTATCATCCAAGCGCAAATCATTACGAAGCCAAACCAACTGCATATCTCAAACCTAAAGAGTATTTCTCAAACCCAAAGACCCTGGGTAAGGGTCAAAATAGCTTTGCGAATTAATATAGTCACCGCCGAATCTAGGCGTATAGTGCTTTAGCAATGTAATGGGTGTAATTAAAGGAATTTCACCCTTTCTATAACGCTTGATAACCGTAATAAGATCCTGACGCGACTGGCTATCAACTGTCTTTTTCAGAAAGCCTAGAATATGCATCATAACATTGCAGTGGCCAGCCTTACTCGCTGGCTTAGCCAGAATTTCCATAAAACGCTGCTCATAATCCTGAGCAACCTCCACTAAGTCCATCTTATGGATACTCGCCAGCATTCGACCGAGCGCTACGGTTTTATCATAATTATGGGCCTGAAGAATAAATTTGTGACGACTATGGAACTTAATAATGGCAGCTTTACTGACATTCTTATAGACCTGCTCTCGCCACTCATGATAACAAAACACCCGCAATACAAAATTCTCATAAAGAGGCTTGTCATTTAAGCGCCCCTCTTCCTCGATTGGCATATTGGGGTAGGATTTGCGCAGCTGTTCGGTGAATAGGCCGTCACGCTTTTTCATATGTGGATGACCATTATCTTGGTAAACCTTGATCCTTTCCATACCACAGCTTGGAGAGTTCTTCATCAAAATATAACCATACAGGTCTTTCATGGCAGGCATAACTTCTTGGCTTGCCGCAATCAATTTATCACTGACATCAACACTATGATCATCGCTATAGCTTAGCTTTGGTTTTGCAGGATCTCCGGTTAAACGCATAGTGGGACGTGGTATCGAAAATCCAGCAGCAACTTCTGGACAAAAAGTTCTATACTCGAAAAATTCACTCAAAGTCTTCAAGCACAAAATTGATTGGCAGTGACCGCCATTGTAACGAACCTCTTGACCCAGCAAACAGGCGCTAATACCAACTCGAATTTTATAACTCATGATATTCCCCTTCTTTACCGTAACTAAAAACCAATTGCTAAGCTCCGGAAGTTATGCTCAAGAAACCTTAGCGAGTTTTCACCGCTTCAAGCAACACGATCTACTATCTTTGGCAATGTGCTTTGATGATCTACAAATGCATTTTCCTCAACTAAACAACGCATTAATTCGATATGACTGCCCTGCTCGTTTAAGCAGGGTATGTATTCATAGCTTTCACCACCGGAAGACAAAAACACTTCTTTGTTTTCCACCAGAATTTCTTCTAGGGTTTCCAAACAGTCGGCAGAAAACCCTGGGCATATAATGGCTAACTTCTTCGCGCCCTCAGCAGGCAACTGCTGTAAACGAATATCCGTATAAGGTTGCAACCATTCCTGCTTGCCAAATCGGGACTGGAATGTGGTTTCATATTCAGACTCTTTAAGCTCTAGGGTCTCGGCCAATAAGCGGGAGGTTTTCATACAGAAACAATGATAAGGGTCACCCTTGTCTAGGTAGGCTTTGGGGGTTCCGTGATAGGAAAGAATAAGCTTATCTGGGCGACCATGTTTCTCGAAATGGCGGATTACCGATTGCTTTAACGCCTGAATGTAAAGCGGGTGATCATGGTAACTATTAATGAACTTCAAGCTAGGAACCCAACGCGAATGTTGCAGCTCGGCACTTAAAGCATCAAAAGCTGATGCTGTAGTGGCCCCGCTGTACTGCGGGTATAAAGGCAAAACGATTAGCTTATTACTAAAGCTCTGGCGCTGTTTAGCAATCGCCTGCTCGAAGGATGGCGCACCATAATTCATCGCCAGTTCCACATGATACTGCCCGCTGCCATATACCGAGTCTAGGCTATTTTGTAAAAGCTTCTGCTGCGCCTTAGAGGTGACAAGCAGAGGTGAGCCCTCATTGGTCCAGACCTGCTGATACAGTTTCGCAGAAGCCTTAGGACGAAACGGCAAAATGAACAATCTCAAAATAAACCACCAAATTATTCGTGGCACCTCAACAACCCTTGGATCACTTAGAAACTGTTTCAAGTAAGGTCGCAGGGCTGAGCTTGTTGCTGTCTCAGGAGTGCCAAGATTGCATAGCAAAACCGTAACCGGGGCAGCCGAGGCTTTTTGATGTGGATTCGAGGTTTCAGCTAAAAAAGCCACGGGGCTGTGCTCCAATTCAGTGATTACACTGAAATAGTTGTACACAGCCCGTCTTAACTCAAGGGAATTGAGACAAAGTCTCGGTTTTGTCTAACTTTTAAGAATTTAGCCTAGACAAAACTGAGCAGTAATTAAGAAATTTAGACTTAATCTAGAATGCTTTGATAATTCTCAGAGAACACATCTCTGCCAATGATCAACTTCATGATCTCTGAACTACCTGCCAATATGCGATTGATGCGGGCATCGGTGAACATGTTACAAATTGGGTACTCTTTCATATAGCCGGCTCCGCCGTGAAGCTGTACGCCCAAATCCAACATGCGGCCTTCAATTTCGCTGGCCTGTAATTTTGCCTTAGCCGCCATATTGACACTTAGCTCACCTTTATTATGCAGGGTTACACAAGTATCTACATAGGCCTGCATGATATCGATCTCTGCATCCATTTCCGCCATGGTAAATTGAGTGTTTTGCATATGGGAAAGTGGCTTACCGAAAACCTTTCGCTCCATCACAAACTGACGCGTCAAATCAAATGCCCGACGAGCATTCGCCGTTGACCCAACGGCTGCAATCAAACGCTCTTCTGCTAAACCTTGCATTAAATAGAAGAAGCCATGACCTGGTTCACCCAAAACATTGTCTTTGGGAATGCGCACATTATTAAAAAATAGCTCGGCGGTATCCTGGGCCTTCATACCCATTTTATCGAGATTACGGCCACGCTCGAAACCTTCCATATCTCGTTCCACAACGACTAGAGTCATGGCATGTGGATTGTTTTCAGGGTCGTTCTTTGCCGCAACGATAATGAGGTCCGCATTAATACCGTTGGAGATATAGGTCTTTGAACCATTAAGAATAAAGTCGTCACCATCGGGCTTTAAGGTACTGCGCATGCCGGCTAGATCGCTACCCGCGTCAGGCTCGGTCATTGCGATAGCAAGAATTTTTTCACCTCGAACACAAGGCGGTAAAAAGCGCTTTTTCTGCTCTTCATTCCCAAAGTGATCTAAATAGGGGCCAACTAAACGGCTATGCAGCGTCGCGAACCACTCACCGGTACCGGCACGTGCATTTTCTTCGATAATGATTTGCTCATAACGAAAATCGCGATCGCCCATACCGCCATATTCTTCATCTGGCCAAATCATCAAGAAGCCTTGCTCACCAGCTTTTAGGAATGCCTCGCGATCAACAATTTCCTGCTCGCGCCAGCGCTCCATGTGAGGACTAATTTCTTGTTCTAAAAACTTGCGATAGGCCTCGCGAAACATGGCCTGCTCTTCGGTAAAAACTCTCATGGTGGCGCTCCTTATTTAGCATTTTATTAGGGCCTAAGCCCCCATAATAAAGGCAGCAAAGCAAAGCCCACCATGGCAAAGTTTTTCAAGCGAGAGACGAAAACTACCAATCGTTGCCTTAATCTCGCACTCGAATCAAGCCTTCTTGGGCTGTAGAGGCTAGCAACTGGCCATCGTGGCTGTAAAAGCTACCGCGATTGAAGGCGCGGCTACCGCCACTTTTGGGGCTATCCAAATGATAGTAGATCCACTCATCAACTCGCACGGCATTGTGAAACCACATGGAATGATCCAGGCTCGCGCCCTGTATCTTCTCCATCAATCCCGGCACACGATGTGGCCTTAGCCCCGTAGTCATCAACTTATAATCAGAAATATAAGTTAATAGGGTGCGATGAATATTATCGTTATCCGCTAACTTTCCGTTAAAGCGAAACCAAAATCCATGTTCTGGTTCAGCTGGTTCGGGATCGATTGGGTGCTGGGGTTGGGTGGAGCGGATATCAACCATGCTTAGCGGAAAAATAAAGGGGGCACTTTTATCGGCGTGCCCCGCATAAATACGCTCAGTGCGAAGCTGATCACTTTCCAACTCATCCGGCATAGGTGTGCCAGCAGGGAGATCCATTTGATGCTCTAAACCCTGCTCTACTTTCTGGAAAGAAATGGAGCAATTAAAAATAGCGGCGCCATTTTGCTTAGCCACGACTCTGCGGGTATTAAAGCTGCCGCCATCTCGAATAGGATCGACATCAAAAATAATGGGACGCTTGGCGTCACCTGGGCGTAAAAAATAGGCGTGCATTGAGTGTGGCTGGCGATCACTTTCAATAGTGCGCGCAGCAGCATTGATTGCTTGCGCCAATACTTGGCCGCCGTACACACGGGGCAAGGCTAGCGGTAAGGAAGTACCACGAAAAAGGTACTTATCCAGTTGCTCGACTTCTAAAGTGTCTAGCAATTGATTCAATTTGTACATCGGCTACATTCACTGTTTATATTACTATGGGGCACGTCTTCAAAGCCGTGTGATCAAGGCTTCAACTTGCTAAAGTCTTAGTGCTTTTTAAATCGGGCAAGGCAGAAGAAACGAGAAGGCTCACTTTACTGAGCCTCATAGAAAAGAACAAGCAATCAAACAGCAATAAATTGTCAGTATTCACCAAGACTATAAACGCTACCAAGTTTCGACCCAAGGCCGCAGATCCATTTCAAAAGTCCAAGCATCTCTAGGCTGACGGTGTAACTGTACATAGGCCTCAGCAATCGAACTTGGTTGCACGATGTCATCAGCTGGGCGCTCTTGTTTATGAGCTAAGAGGTTTTCACGAATCCACTGGGTATCTACTGCTGCATCGATAACGACATGGGCCACATGAATATTTTCGGGCGCCAGTTCCCTAGCCATGCTTTGGGCCAGAGCTCGCAAACCATGTTTAGCACTGGCAAAAGCGGCAAAGCCTGCTGCGCCGCGCACACTGGCCGTAGCACCAGTAAAGATTATTGTGCCCTTGCCACGAGGCAACATGGTTTTGGCCGCTTCACGACCTGTTAGGAAGCCGCCAAAACAAGCCATTTCCCATATTTTAGAAAACTTACGGCTACTGGTTTCTAAGATCTTCATGGGTACATTGGCGCCCACATTAAACACGGTAACTGCCAATGGCCCGACCTCAGATTCGATACGAGCAAATAGAGCAATGATGGCCTCTTCATCACGGGCATCCACCGACCAGCCGTGAGCATTACCGCCAGCAGCTTCGATTTCGGATACCAGCGATTGCAATTTGTCGCCATTGCGTCGCACCGCGACAACCGTATAACCCTCTTCGGCAAAGCGCCTAGCTATGGCACTTCCAATTGCATCGCCTGCCCCAACCACTAAAGCGACTTCTTGTTTCTCAGTCATCATCTCACCTATGCAATTCGCTGAATGAAAGATATCATTAAACACAAGGTTCCATTTTGCAACCCTTTACTTAGATCAAGCTGAAAACGAAATCGCCTGTCGAGTTATAAGGGCTTACTTTTTAGATTTCGCCAAAGCACGAACTCCAGGGCGGAGCTCATCAAGATCTAAATCTTTGAGGGCAGGCCCTGCTACAGGGCGCATATCTTGGGGGCGTATTGGCTCTTTGCAGTCCGGGCAGAAATAAGCCGGCTTGATACGCTGACCACAGCTTTTATGCTCATACTCAATGGGCGCACCAGCATCACCTGCCATCCAGCGATCCCCCCACTGTACGAGCGAAAGCATAATAGGATAGAGATCCAACCCCTTTTCAGTCAGCAAATATTCGTAGCGCAGAGGCTTTTCTTGGTATAAGACCTTCTCAAAAACCCCCTCCTCAACTAGCTTGTTTAGACGGTCAGAGAGGCGGTGTTTAGTTAGTCCGATATCAGACTGAAAATCAGAGAAGCGGCGAGCTTTCAGGAAAGCACTGCGAATAATCAATAGGCTCCAACGATCCCCAACTACAGAAAGGGCTCGGGATACTGAGCAGGTCTCATTGCCTATGTCATTCCAGCGCATTGAAACGTCCTTAAGTTAAGATACTTAATTATAAGACATTGAATAGCCTTGGCAAAATGAAAATGAGGCTTTGGTAACATATTAAGATTGCATTACAATGACAAACTCGAAAATAACATACTACCATGCGAAATGGATCTTCTTTGATGTACAATTTTTCCCTTTTTGGCTCCATCTTCTTATTTAGTGCTGCAATACTGCTTGGCCTTAACTTCAAATCGAAAAAAGCCCTAAATGCATTATATTTTACTGGCGCGTGCTGCTGGGTAGTATTAATAACCACCTATTTAGTGGCAGATTCTTTTACCGGAAACGGAATTGACGAAGCTACAATCTACCACCTGAAGTATGGCTTAGGTGGTGCCGGGTTTGCTGAGTATTTAGATATAATCATCTGGGGAAGTTTTGCTCTTATCTTAATAGCGATATTGATTGTTTATACTTTTTTTATAGCATCCCCTATTAGATCATCTAGATATGCAAGTGTGGTGACAGCTACTCTCATAATTGCAGCCATCTTGAGCAATCCAAGCCTGAGCGATATTTACAGACTTTCAGGCCTAAGCAATCCAGTAAAGCAATCGGACTTTAACAACTACTATGTAAAGCCGACATTAAGTACCACACCAAAACAAGCAAAAAACATTGTATACATCTACGCGGAAAGTTTAGAGCAGAATTACTTTGACGAGTCCCTTTTTCCTGGTTTGACCCCAGGGTTAAACAAACTACAGAAAAAGGCATCCGTGTTTACGAATATCAAACAGGTGTATGGCACTGGCTGGACGATCGCTGGGATTACTGCAAGCCAGTGTGGGATACCTTTAGTTACACCATCTCATGGAAACTCCATGTCGGGAATGCAAGAGTTTCTACCTGGGGCTGTTTGCCTCGGGGATTTGTTAGCCGACCATGGCTATCAACTAGAGTTTCTAGGTGGAGCAAAGCTAGAGTTTGCTGGAAAAGGTAAATTCTTCAAAAGCCATGGTTTCAAAGCAGTTGATGGTCTTAGCGAGTTCAAAGCAAGGGGAGAAGCTGGCGAAAAGCTGTCTGCCTGGGGCCTTTATGACGACCAACTTCTAGAGCTGGTGAAAAAACGATTTAAGAAACTCGCGAGCAAGAAGCAGCCTTTTGGTATTTTTACACTTACCTTAGACACCCATCACCCCAAAGGTCACATTTCTAAAAGCTGTTCTAATTTACGCTATCGGGATGGGCTAAATCCAATGCTCGACTCTGTTCATTGTAGCGACAAGTTACTATCGGAGTTCATTCAGTCTATTCTCGATTCTGACGCAGCTAATAATACTATAGTAGTCCTGGCATCAGATCACCTAGCTATGAAAAATTTGGCATGGGATACTCTTAAAAAGAAACCAAGAAACAACCTATTAATGATTTTCGACTCAAGCAAAGATAGCGCCCAAGTTGAAAAGCTCGGTTCTGCTCTTGATATCGCCCCAACATTAATTGAACACATGAACTTAAAAGGATCTATAGGGCTCGGACAGAGCCTTCTTTCGGAACCCCAACAAGAAGCGAGAAATATCTTTCAAAAATTGCCCAAGTGGAGAAATGACCTACTCGAATTCTGGAGCTTTCCTCAATTAATCGGAAACACTACTATCGATTTGAAGCAGAGGCAAATTTCTTTTGCACAACACCATATGAAGCTACCTGTTTTATTAGAGGTTAAACCGAATTTAAGAACAGTTGCAAGATTCCAATTTCATAGATCTGCTGGGCACAAGTCCTTTCAAGATCATATTGAAGAGTTGGATAGCGAGTCCCACTTTTTATGGGTCGACCAATGTAGCAACTTTTCGACTGCCCCCCAAAAAACCACTGATAAATTTTGTATAGGGGGTGGCAATAAAGCCGGTCTAAATAATGTAGAAGCGCTTCAATTGAAGGAAACCTTTACAATTAAAAAGCTACGTAAGCTGATGGGCATGCAGCTATAATCAGGCCGTCAACATTCAATTGGCCTGCCCCAAAAAGCAAGTTTGGTATAGTGCCAAATTTGCTTTCGGTCTTTACTTAGCAACAGAAGCAACGAAGTTTTTAAAGCAAAGCGGGCTATATCTCTCACCTTCCAACCCACGGGAGAGTAATTCTGTCGATACAAGTCGATTCTATTTCTTGTTGTGTAGTAAAACCTTTTCGGGTTGTGATGTTTAAACCCTAGCCGTTTAAAAAGTGAATTTTCCTGCTTTTCGCCGATTGAGTGAATCAGACTCGCATCGTCGCACCCCAGCACTAGAAACCCCAAAGAAGTTGCACGAAAACACCACTCTAGATCAATATTATCTATAAAGTATGAGCTTTTCATTGGGCCAACTCGCCTCATGACCTCTAAGGGGATATAACTACCAGAAGTGATGACAAAACTACTTTCGTAAACACCAAGCAACTCGTCTAGCTGCTTATCCGACTTCGCTGCCAAGCCAGAAAAAAGCTTAAAGTCTGTCCCCCTACCTGTTTCAGGGTCAAGTAAGCGGGGTCCTATTACAGCACAGCGGTGACGACTTTCACTCTGCAAGCTATCATAAACACCAAGTATATTAGCTGCGTAATCACCCACGGGGGTACTATCTTGATCAAATAGCAATACTGCCTGATAAGACTCTTCCTCAGCGCATCGAATTCCCAAATTTAGGGCTTCAGCCAAACCAATATTTAAAGCTTGAGGGAAAAAAAACTGTACGCGATCTTCGGCTAGCTGTGCGATCTCTTCAGCTTGTCTAGAACCGTTATCGACTAAACAAACATGACTTTGTTTCGCAAGAGAATCAAGTAAGTTTTTAAGCTGATCCAGATCTGGCTGATAACTCACCACAATCGAAAGCAGCTCTTTATTTACGTTCACATCCAAGGGGCACTCTCTTTTTAAATAAAACGCTTAACGTTTTGTTTTAATGCGTGCTTCAACTTAATAGAAAATGGAAGTCTCTCCGCGACCTGCTCCTTTGGCATGGAATGATATAGCTCAAAAAAATCCGCTATTCCAATCTTTAACTCTAATTGTTTTTGCTTCTCAAGTGCCTGTTGGTAAGCTGCATCTAGCTTCTCCTGCCGATCAGCAGACACCTTTTCACAGTAAGGTACTCGATACTTTGATGTTGTCTTATCCACCAACTTGAAATCATGTTCAAAAGTGTACCTCGTCCAAAGATTCCAATCTTCAAGCTGATCCATGTCAGTTTCAAAGCCACCCCAACGCTTATAGATCTCTCGGTGAAACAATACGCACTGTATTGGCAAGTAATTTCTATGCCACATAAGAGGGCGACAAAACTCTTGCTTGTATACTGTTCTAGAATCAAATTCTGTATAAGCAAGAGGCGTGACTGACTCTACATCAGTTGCCACCTCCCAAGCCGTGCCATAAATGCCTTTTGTCTGATTTTCTTGGGCAGACTGCACCATAACCTCTACATGATCACAAAAAAACTGATCATCATCATCTAAAAAGCCAAGCCATTCACCATTAGCCATTGCAAGCCCAATATTACCAGCCTCCGACCTTCCTACATTCTTACCAGTAGCATGGTAGCTAATATTTGCCTCAGAGAATTCTTTTTCAACAAGCTCTCTCGCAGTATCCTCTCCATCTTCAATTACTATGATCTCTAAATTGTTATAAGTTTGATTGACCAGACTTAACAAGGCTTCTCTCAAAAACTCCGGCCTCTTGTGCGTTCGCACAACAATACTGACAAGAGCTTCAAACTCACTAGCATTGCGACGTCGAAACTCAAAGAAAGCTCCCTCCCTATGTAAGGAATAATCCCAATGAACAAAGCTAGGTTTAAAGTTTTCACGAAAAGCTTTATTTGCACGCCGCAGCTTAGGCATTCGTTTTAGCATTCTCGGCACTAACAATGCCATCTGTAATCTTCGCCCAGGAAAAGACTGTGGCCGCCGGGCCTCATTCAAAACACCCAATACCCCAGCACGAATATCTGCCCAACTCCCATACTTCACTCGCATTAGGAGATTATTTAGGGTACCTTCGATGGCCTGAATCGGCTTAACCTCCCCTGCTTCAGAATATGTATCGTGATAGACAGCCGCCCTTGGAATATATTTTAATCTGTATCCACAAGCACGCAAACGCCATGAAAGATCTACATCTTCCGCATACATAAAAAAGTTTTCATCAAAGCCACCAACTTCTTGATATGCCTTACGGCGATACACAACAGCAGCACCCGAATTCCACTCGGTTTCCAAGCTTGATGGGTTGTAAACCTTCGGATGCTCATAAGGGATTTGTCGACACTCCCAAGCCACTACTGTTTCGTCTGAATTTTCAATTTGCCGAGACAGTTCAGCCAACATATCAGGCTCAGGAATAGCATCTTGGTTTAGCAAGAAGATCCATGGAGACGACGACCTTTCGGACAAGCGATTGTTTGCCCGGCCAAAACCCAAGTTTTCCTCGCTAACAATCAAGTTAAAGCTATTGAATCGCCCCTCAAACCCTTCTTTAAGCTGAGCTAAACCTAGCTTGTGATCTTGTTTTAATGAGTTATCCCAAATATGTATATTGATACCATCGAAACTATGCTGTTCTTGAGATAGAAGCGCACTAAAAATCTCATCTAAATCGCTTAATTTCGGATGAAAAACAACCAGAAATATATCCAGCGCTCCTATACTCACAATTTCAATCTCTCTTTAAAATATCTAACAAAGTAACCATATAAGTTATGGCAGATTCTTTTAATAGAATAGCTTGCCATATGAAATTCATATTTCAGCTTTTCTATCTCAACCGCTTTTCCTGCTAATTCCTGTTTTAGCTCTTCTTCCCTAGCTAGCAACTCGTTATATTCGGCATGCAGCTTGGCAATTGCTTCGTTTTGAGCTTCAATATCTACCATCAGCTTTTCTTGCCAAGCTCTATGCTCCCCCACCTGTTCGGCGAGAGCAGCTATTTCCTCATTAGAGTTCTTCAACTGAGATTGTAAAAACTCTTTCGTGTCAGCGAGCTTTTTAAGCTCTTGACGATATGGTAGCTGATCAACACTGAAATACTTCATTTGCTCCTGCAAAGCAAAAAAGTTCTCGTCATCCACCTTGCTTGAGATATTCATTCGCAAGCCCTCAATATAACTTTCAATTTTTTCTCGTTCCAGAGTACTTTCTGTTTGCCCTCTTTTAGAGTGCCCCTCTCTTTCAAGAAAAGCCAATGTACTTGCGACAGCTTCATCGCTAGCCAAAAGGTTAGCTGCGCAATAGTACATGCTAACACGCTCTGCCAGTGCCCCTCGATTATGTGCGATTACTGGGGCATCTATACACATTACATCTGAAAGGGCATAACAATAGGACTCTGGGACTCCAGGAGGAAAATAGATCAAATCAACCTTATAACTCGACAATATCGCCGCTAAACAATCAGGCTCATAGGCACCAGTGACAATGTAGTTCCGCTCAACATTTTTTCCAGTTACCTTTTCCGAGTACCCCACATGCAGCCAGTTTGTTTTCCCACCCGACTTAATGGATAGATCCTTCAATTGCTCAAAGTACTCAAAGCCCTTATGATTTCCAAGCGCCCCCACAATAGCAATCGTTTTGTTATCTGTTGAAAATGCTAACTCAACATTTTGTGCTATCTCCTCCTCTTCTTGAGAACTAAGCTTTTTCAACTGCAAAGGAGGGTCTGGGCATAAAATATCTTCGACACTACTTTTTCCAAGCAAGCCCTCATATACAGACTTTAGATACTCACTTGGAAAGTATATTGCCTTGGCGGCCTTTCTAATTTCAGCAAATTTGTCCAACCACCGATCATCTCTGAGGTCTGATATGCAACTAAAGTCCTTCTTTGCGACATCATCAAAAACACCTTCACTTACAAAGCTTAAATCATGATAAGTTATATACAAGTTTACTCTTTCAAGAGGGATGCGATTAAGCAGATCAATCGATTCTTCGTTTAACCGATGAAGGTGAATATTTTTAAACCCAAGGTCCTCAAGCAATAGCTCTTGGATCTGTTGTTGTGGAAAACACTGGCTTAAATCTAGGCTAACACTTGTCTCTATATCCTGAAGGTAACAGCCCGCCTCAGATATCAGCAATGCAAAGTGTTTAATATTCTTAGGAAGCTCCTTTACTAAGGAATCCACATACCGAAAGCTCCCCCCACCATCTAAGCCAAGTATATGCAGGACAGTTCTTTCAACTTTAAGATTATTTAATAAACTGCTCAATTGGCAAGCCGATAACAATCTAAGTTTATATTGTAGAGACTTATCATCTTGTAAGTATTTTTCTACTTCATCCACGTAATGCGGATGTAGGGTCAGCAACTTTCGCTCGGCCGCTTCTTTTCTTTTGGTCGACTCGATTGAGAAACTAACCTCTCCTTCGTGATGAACAAATACATCTTGGGCCATGATATTTCTTAGGCCATGGTCAAGACAGCGCATACAAAAGTCATTTTCCTCACCATAACCCTTACCAAAGCTATCTTCATCAAAATAACCTACTAGCTCTAAGGCCTCCCGCTTGATATACATGCAAAAGCCCACGCCCGTAGGGACATCCACAAGCACCGACTTGTTTACTTTGGCAGCAACATTATCAATTCTCTCTAGTGGAAATTCTCCATGAACATATAGGTTTTCAATAAGGGGGACCGAGCAAATGCTAGCGTTGTTTGAGAGTGGTGTAGCTGTAGCTATCTCATTACTTCTATATGAAGATGCTTGAATTCTACACAACCAATCATTACAAACTATAGTATCGCTATTTAGCAAAACCACATCACGATCGGTAGATCGCATCGCCTTATTAACACTCGCAACAAAGCCGAGGTTTTGAGTATTGCTAATTAATTCAATATTTTTGATTGTAGACTGCTTTCGGCAATAAGCACTTATCTTTTCTTCCGGCGAAGCATCATCAACTATAATTAGTCTAACCCCATCAAAGCTTAGCGATAGTTTTGCAGCCTCTATGCACCTTATCGTTTCTTCTAAACCACGATAAACCGGAATAATTATATCGACAGGGCATTGCAATCTGCTATGCATGCTGATTACCGCTTTTTGAACCGTAAAGTGACATTGTCATTCCACGACCAGGTTTGATTGATATTCCAAAGCTGCTCAGTTCTCTTAGAAAGGTTGTCAATTACACTTTGCTGGTATGAGAGCTTATCTTCCAATGCTTTGATGTTTTCCAAGTCATAGCTATTCACCACACCTAACTTGAATAGTATTTTCTGCCATAAGCTTCGCTTAGCCATTTTAGGTTTGCTTGATAAGCTATCGCCTGGCAAGGCCTCAGGTTCCTCTGGGAATGGATATATATTATGCGCCTGGTCGTGATAGCTACTCCACTCACAATCAAGGCCATACACTGAAGCCATCGTAGTAATAAGCTCTGGATGATAGAAGCGAACATGTTCAGGATCCCGCCAGAACCCTAGAAGTTGAGATCGAATCGACTCAGGGTCGGGAAAAGTGAGAACCGCGATGCCCCCACGTTTCAATCGATCAGCTACCAATTCAATTAACTTCTCTACCGCCTCTATAGGCAAATGTTCTACAAAGTGTGAGCAATATATGCCATCAACTTCATCTTTGGTCGTACGAAGATGCTCTAAAGCATCTTGGCATACGATCTCAAGCCCAGTGTCACATCCATAGTAAGCAACCGACTCGTTTCGCTCCACACCATAAGCATCAACTCCTCGCTCTTTCAACAACTGTAAAAACAACCCAGCGCCGCAACCCAAATCAAGTACTCGCTCGCAAGATAGAAAATGCTCAACATCATTCTCCTGCATTGCCATAAGTAAGGGGTGATCTCGCAAACAGAATTCGTAGATGCCATATTCGAAGGTGAGCCTGCTACCTTTGTGACTCAAAATGGGTATTTTTTCCTCCCAAACTGAGCATTCAAAGCCTTTCCAAGCTTCTTTCAACTCTGCATTCAGTGTATATCGTCTGGCCGCTTTGTTTATACAGGCCTCTAACCATGACCTATCGCCGGCGTCACTCAGTACAGCTGGTGGCGTATCCATAAGAACGATAGCTCTGACGCCCATTAGGTCGGCAACACGTATAAGGTCAATGGAAGCACCATTCACACCTACGATAAAAACCTGAGATGGTTTAGTCTGCAGGACTCTCTTCGCAAATAGCCGGTTTAATGCTTGCTGCCTGTAGACACCCGCAACAGGTTCGCATGATGCCTTGACCTTAATATGCTCGTCACACTCCCAAGCACTTAAGCCATTTGGAGACTCTTCATCAGTAAATTGATAATCCATATAGTGTAGCGTGCCACCTCTTGCTACACCTTCAGAGAACCTTTTTGATTGCGATACCATTAAGATACTATCATTACAATCAAGCATTCCCACTCCTACATTACATCAGCAAAACCGCTTTTCACACGGTCAAAAAACGCACCAGCAGCAATATAACTTAATATTGCCACGAACCCTGCGATCAACATTCCATTGCTGCTTGGCCAATTTCCAAGAACAACTATCTCTCTTGTAGATTCGATATAGAAACTTAAAGGGTTAATTTGCATAACTTTTGCAAATGACTCAGGCACAGCCTCGATTGGGTAAAAAATAGGGCTTAAAAAGAACAAAGCCGTGGAAAGGAAAGATGCAATATAAACTACATCTCTGATAAACACTCCAAGCGCAGAGACAAACCAAACCATGGCAACAAGTTGTACGGTAAAAATCAGGTATAACGGGATCAAAGCAAAAACGCTTAAACTGAGCCCACTCCCCCAAATAGCGACAAACAAGAATAATACCAGTAGGGACAATACAAAGTGAAAAAGTGAGGATAAGACAGACACCCAAGCTAAGGTATCAATCGGAAAGACCACTTTCTTAACAAAATTCTCATGGCGTAAGACGAGGCTCGGAGCTGACGTAAGCTGCTCTGAAAAATAAACATACACAACTAAACCACTGAAAAGAAGTGCAGCAAAGTTTTCATCCACCCCTGTTGATTGAGGCCAACGAGCTTGAAATATGACGCCAAAAACGAACATATACACAAGCAACAACAGCACTGGGTTAATTATGCTCCACAAAACACCCAACCAAGAACCGCGATAGCGAGATAGCACTTCCCTTTTTGCTAAGTTAATGATTAAGGAACGATGAGGCCAAATATCAAGCCAGCCCAACGTTATCGTATTCGGTTTAATCGAGGACAAATTTTACCCCTTTAGCCTCTCAAGCTTACAAAAGCCCATAGGGATACCAAATATCCCGTGAACCAGGTGATCATTCAGAACATTAATAACTAACGCGTCATGCAACCAACAATGTTGCACATGCTCATCTTGAGTTCCGGATGCCACTCCAACCGATAAAACATATTCATCTGTCGGCAAATAAGGCAAGCTAAGCCCAAACTTTGCACTATAGCTGCCCCCACCTTCAATATCAGTATTCTGGTCCAGCAATGCAAGATAGCTATTGTCACCGAATAAGATTTGGCCTTGCCGGTTCTTTAAAAGAAACCCAACAATAACCTTAGAAATTGATTCTGAAGTCCTGAAACAGACATCGACAACAACCTTGTGACCACCGACAGCATAACTCAGCTTGCTTCCTTGCTGATCACGTATACACACATCACTTATTTTGATTAAGCCCGTACCGAAAGAATTGCTCTTTATATTGAATGGCTGAAGCTTTATGTCGTTGCGGAGGTTTGAACCATTTAAAAACCTATCCCGAAAGTCCTTTCCATCCTCAAAATCGGGCAGCATTACCGAGCTCTCTTCTTCACGCTGTGAAATAGCCCCACTCACATCCTGTTGCTGTGCGTATAAATGCTCCAAGTAGCTTTCGGTAACTTCCTTTGCGCTTCCTTCTTTAACAAGCGTTCCTTTGTCAAGCCATATAGCTCTGTCGCAAAGGCGAGTTACAGCGCCCGCATCATGACTGACAAAAAGAATAGAACCCCGCTCTTTAAAATCTTCAAGGAAACGCATACACTTTTGAGAAAACAAGGCGTCACCAACAGCGAGAGCTTCATCGATAATCAGAATGTCGGCGTCAACATGTACGATTACTGCAAAAGCCAATCGGACATACATGCCCGATGAATAGGTTTTCACTGGCTGATCAATAAACTCACCTATACCAGCAAACTCACAGATTTTTTCATAACGTTCTTCAATTTGCTCATGAGTCAATCCATAAATCGAAGCGTTTAAAAAAACATTTTCCTTACCAGTAAACTCTGGATTAAAGCCAGCGCCCAGCTCTAATAGAGCAGCAATGCGGCCACGACATTGAATCGTGCCTTCACTTGGACTAAGGGTTCCCACAATTGTTTGCAACAATGTTGATTTTCCAGAGCCATTTCGCCCCACAATCCCAACTGTCTCACCCTTGTTCAAACTAAAACTAACGTCTTTCAGAGCTACAAATTTCGTTAACCATCCTATCCTCGGGGTAAAGAAAAAGCTCCAAAGACGGTAAATCGGTTTGCAGTAACTAACATACTCTTTGGATACATTGTCAACCTGTAAAACTCGCAGCTCATGCAAAGCAGCATCCTTTGGCATATTAGTCTGTCTTTCCTTGTATATGCTTATGCTTTGCTAAAACCCTCGAAATAATCTTTAAAGAAGGCTTGGTAGAGGCATTCTCAGCCAATTTGCTTATTCGATCAACTTTATATTTTTGAGCCATATCGTTTTTTAGGCTCTCAATTATTGAGCTTTTAACTTCAGCGAAAGGCTTTATCCCACCACCACGAATATCGCTAACTTTGATGATATGAAATCCAAACTCCGTTTTAACCGGCCCACTTATTTCGCCCTCCTGCATACTAAAGGCCTTTTCTTCAAACGCAGGAACCATTTTACCCTTTGCAAAAAAACCTAAGTCACCTCCATTTCGCCTAGCTGATGGATCTTGTGAGTGAGCCCTAGCCATTAGAGCAAAGTCATGCCCTTTCTCTGCCTTTCCCTTAAGCTCTAATATCTGCTTTAAAACCGATTCCTCATCTTTGTTTTGAGTTCTTAGTAGAATATGGGACGCTCTAACTTGTTTTTCAGTTTCAAATTGTCCCTTATTCTTTTCGTATACTTTCTGAGCCATATCTTCAAAATTCACATTTCTGATTAAGGCCTGCGCTTCAACATTCAAAAGCGCTTCCTTCAATGTTGAATTAACTTGAAATTCACCCAGCCATTTGACCTTTTCATTTTCAATATATGGATTATCTTCAGCAGTCTCTGCTAGCAATTTTGTCACATAAAGCAACTCGGCAATTTGGCCGACAGTAGCTTCATCCAGAGTTTCATATTTTTCCTTATAATTGACAAGCAGGTTATCTATGTAATTTCCCACTTCAGATTCAGTAATCCTTATTCCCTCACCCTCAAACATAACAGCATCCTCGGCATTGGAAAACTGTGAAATAAAAAAAATAAATACTGACAGCGCTAAAACTCTTATTTTCATACTAGTAACCATCACTTGTGATACACCCACCATTCTCCATCAATTTCGATCCACTTTTCTTGCAAAAATGTTGTCACGGGCATCGGTATTCTATGTGACTTAAATACTAACTTAATTGATACTTCGCAAACTGACTCTTCACAACTAACTTTTTCTATGTCTGCTGATTCCCATTGCCCACGCCCTCCATAACGAGCAGCATATTCTTTCTCAGTATTAACACTTCGAAAACTTGGCGTAGTAAAAGAAAGAGCCTTAGCCAGCCCTTCTCGCTTCTTATCTAAAAAGGCCTCAAAACGAGCTTGCGCTTTATCACGGACCACATCTTCAGGCGTCAAACTTTCTTTGACACTGCCTGCACACGCACCCAAAAACAAGGTCATGAAAACCAGATTTTTTTTATTAATTAAATTCACTTTCATTTGTCCTTATTTTGAAGGGTTACCTTCCAATAATGTTAAATCACTAATACGCGCACGCATCTCGCGGCTGATGTCGCGCATATCCTGTTCGTTAAATAAAACACGCGGAGTCAGAATAACCAGCAATTCTGTTTTCACCGATGTAGTTGATTTTTTACCAAATAAAGCACCCACAACGGGGATGCTATGTAGACCTGGAACACCACTTGAGCCGTTAGTTTTGTTTTCTCTGATCAAGCCGCCCAACACAACGGACTCTCCCGAGCGAATGGCTATTCGAGTTTGAAACTCACGGGTTTGAAAACTTCTCTGACCGGAAACTTCATCCTGGGCGCCAACATCTGTTACTTTTTGAGTAACATCCATAGTCACCATGCCACCAGCATTTACTGATGGTGTAACAGTCAGGTCGACACCAGTATCTTTAAATTCAATATTGCTTGTAACAATTCCGTTTGAAGTCGTTGAGCTTCCTGTTTGAACCGGGGTTTGACTACCCACTTTGATAGAAGCTTCATTGTTATCAAGCACCATGATCGAAGGTGTCGAGATTACATTTAGCAAAGAATCGGAAGCCAAGGCATTTAGAACAGCCTTAATGTCCCCGGTTGCATTCACCAGCGAGTATGAAAACCCCGGACGGGAAACAGCTGGCGCATTTTTGGAATTTGCCAAACTACCTAAGCCCGTATCTCCACCACCTAAACCACCACTAAATGACCACTCTAAGCCATACTCCAATGAGTCATTTAGAGTTACTTCGATAATACTGGCCTCAACCATTATCTGCGCAGGAGATACATCGAGCTTTAATAAAGCCTTTTCGATTTTTCGATACTCATTGCTAGTCGCATAAATAAGTAGTGCATTATTATCTTCATCGGCCACCACTTTGACATCGCCTGCGATGGATACACTAGAGCTTCCATTTCTACTTTTATTGGCTGTCTTGTTTTGCTGATTTTGATTACTACCGCTTTTGTTCGCAGAATCACTTACCGATTGACGATTAGAACCTGGTGCCACACCAGAGCGACTAGATGGGCTCGAGCCACCCCCAAACAATTGCCCCAATAGCTCTGCTATATGGCTGGCGGTTCCATTTTGCACAGGGTAAACATACAGCTGAGGCTCCGCCCCACTATCAGGTAATTTGTCTAAACGCTTAATCCAAGTTTCTACCTTTTCCAGCAACTTAGCCCTAGGGGTAATAACCAATAAACTACCTAGGCGCTCTAGCGGTATTAACTTTATTAGCTCGGAAGGACTCTTCGCAGTTTCCCCTGTACTTGCAATAATCTGACCCAAGGCCGCTTCAATCTCAGCAGGGTCGGCATACTCAATCGGGAAAACACCAACCGACATGCCTTTAAGCGTATCAATATCGAAAGAACTGATAATATCTAACCAGCCGGACATTTGAACACGGGTGCCTGCCATAATGAGTATGTTGCGAGCTGAGTCGATTCGAACAAAGGCCTTATCACCCGCTACTGGCTTAAGAATATCTGCCATTTCAGCGGCGCCAATATTTTGTAACGGAATTACTGTAGTGGAGTAACCAGCACCTTTGCTGTTATGGCTTTCAAACTGCGGAACCATAGTTTGCAGTGCTTTAGAGGCAGAAACGAAGTAACGATCATTTGGATCACGCACCATCAAGACACCATTGGCTTGCAATAGCGATTCTAGAACTTCTAACAGTTGGTCTCTGGGTATTGGACTACGAGTCCGAAGAGTAATCTTGCCCTTGATGGGGTGCTCTATCACGTAATCTAGCTTTAATGTGTCACCCAAAATAGCGTGCACAACATCAACCAAAGGAGCACCCTCGAAATTCATCTGCACAGCTTGACCATCTAATCGAATAGCTGAGCGTGCTGAGGGAAACTTCAGCTGTCGATCATTCCCCTTATAAATTGTTGCCTGAGATTCTTTCTTTTCCTCATCCTGAACCTCTACTTTCGGGGCCTCTTCAGCCACGTAGGGCTCATCTGACTGCAAAATTCGATCAAACGAGAACGGGCTTTGCTTATCATCATTATGGGCGCAGCCACTCAGGGCAATAATAGACGCCGCTAGCAATGAAACATGTTTTTTCATAGGTAATTGTCGCTTCTTACTACACTAGGGGCCACTTTAACCCACAGCGGTGTATTTAGAGGCCTAGATAGGCCATTTTTAGGGCGATTAGTCAAAGGGCGAGAGTATACCCTAAATGCATCCGCGGCGTGACTCCCCAACTCGGCTTTTGAGGGCTTCTACGCCATAGCTATTAGGTATTGAATTGATGGAAAGTTCACTGTGAGCAACAAAGCCTTCCAAGCGGGTAAAATCAGGGGTTAAACGGCTTCAATAGTACAGTTATTGTGCAGCCTACTTAGCAAGCAGCCTACCCGGAAGCCAGCGCAAGAAGCGAGCGACGATAAACCATGGCCAACTCGGAATAAAGCGACGCTTACACTTGCTCTCGATAGCATCGACTAGAGCCTTCGCGCCGTCTTCGGGGCCTACTAAAAAGGGGCGACTTGCTGCCCCTTGGTTAATTGGGGTATCGATATAGCCTGGTTTTAACAAAGTCACATCTATGTTTTCGTTCCAACACTCTAAACGCAGGCTTTCTGTGTAACTCGTTAAGGCTGCTTTAGAAGCACAATAGTCAGCCGCGCCAGGCAAGCCACGCTCGCCAGCAACTGAGCTAATGGCCACTAATTGACCGCCCCCGTCTTCTCTCAACAGCGCCACACCGTGATGGAGCGTTGCAAAAGCCCCAATAACATTCACTTCTATAGTGGCACGCACGCTATCGAAGCTACCTTTACCAATTGGAGCACTTTCACCGATACCCGCATTAGCAATAATAATATCTAGCCCAGCGAGATCATTTTTCGCCTGCTGTAAAATGGCCTGTTGAGCCGCTTCATCACAAACATCCAGTGCGTAGCAGTGTACAGAGACATCAGACTGCGTCTTTATCAGCTCAGCCAGCTCATTCAGCTTATCCAGACGGCGAGCGGAAAGAGCCAACTGATGACCTCTTTTGGCGAATTCTAGGGCCATATACCAGCCCAGACCTGAAGATGCGCCAGTGATATATATCTTTGCCATGCCTTTTAGCTCCTGCCTGTGTAGCTAATATCTAGCTGCTTGTTTGTTGCTGACTAAATTCAGCCATTTCAGCAACGGTAATTTTTGCCTCTGGAAAAAATGGATAGAAAACCGGCCAAACATGGGGTTGATCATTCCAAACACGTAGCTCGGCATCAACACCAGCATCTTGGGCTTTTGCAAAAAAGCGTAAGGAGTCATCTTCCAATACCTCTGTACTACCAACATAAATACGAATTGGCGGTAGGCCATTTAAATCGCCGTACAAAGGAGAGATCATCGGGTTTTGCTTATCTTCGTCACCAACATAATGATCCGCACCGTTTCGAATCATATCGCCAGTGAAAAAAGCACAGGCATCGCTATTCGCTTGCATGCTAGCTCCTGTACCGGCCAAATCGGTCCATGGTGATAACAACAATGCGGCCGCAGGCATGGCTAAGCCTAACTCTTTTATCTTTAATAGCAGCGCAGCACTTAAACCACCCCCAGCAGAATCTCCTGAGATAACAATTGATTCTGGCTTGATACCTTCATCCAATAAATACTGATACGCGGCAAGCGCATCATCTAAAGCCGCGGGGTATGGGTGCTCTGGAGCCAAGCGATAGTCCACACTAAAGACCTGCGCTCCAGCCTGTTCTGCCCAAGCCCTAGTCATATTGGCATGGGTCTTAATCGAACAAAAAACATAGCCTCCGCCATGCAAGTAGAGCACAGTATGGGAGCAGCTAGCGGACTTAGGTTTCTGCCACTGCCCTTTTACCCGGCCCCCTGCTTCATTAGCAGGCAACTCAACATCTTCACAAAGCACATTAGGCATAGCCTTAGAGCGGCTGGTTTTTTCGACCGCCGCGCGAATGCGCTCAGGCTCCCATGGCTTACTCGTATCTGCGAATTTTGCTTTAAAATTTTTACGAATCGTCCAACTAAAGAATCGCGATCGCCATGAAGGCGACTGTAAGCGAGCTTGAATAGGGCCCGGATCTAGTTTTGGAGATTCGTCATCTTTTAAGAAACGAGCAATAATTTTAGGGTAGGAAGCAGGCATTAAACGCTGGAAGAAGGATAATAGCTTCGCATCGTTACCTACCAACACTCTATGCTTGCGCTTACGCACCCCGCTAAGGATGATTTCTGCGGCCTTAGCAGGTGGCATAACTAAGTGTTTTTCATTGCTTCGCTTTAAAAGAGCCTCACGATCCTCTGCGCCCTCATCAAACTCTGCACTGTTGGCAATATTTGTATGTACACCACCCGGGTGAACGCTGGTTACATGCACACCAAAGTCGGAAAACTCTTGTCGGATAGATTCATTAAAACCACGCACCGCAAACTTACTCGCGCAATAATGAGTATTGCCCGGCATTCCAATAAGCCCGAACAGGCTAGAGATATTTACGAACACCCCTTGGCGCAGTTTTATCTGGGGTAGAAAAGCTCGAGTTCCATATACAACACCCCAAAAGTTAACATCAACAACTTTTTGAAAAGCTTCAGAGTCAGTATGTTCAAACCGGCCCATACGGGCAATACCAGCATTATTAAACTGCAAATCTGCCATTCCCAGCTGTTGCTCTACCTCTTGAGCAAAGCCTTGCCAAGCTTGTTCATCCGATACATCCAGCGACCAATGCTCGACAGCCTCGGCACCCGCATTGCGTGCCTCCTCGGCAACAGCAGCGAGATCATCTTGATTAATATCGGCCAAAGCCAATCTAGCGCCTTCTTTAGCCAGCGCTAAACTCAGGGCGCGCCCGATTCCAGATGCAGCACCTGTGATAACAGCAATTCGAGATTTAAAACTGATCATATGGGTTTCCAAGCTGTACTTATTATTGTTAATAGGCACACCATACCGAAAACCCAGGGGGCTGTTTAGCCTAGCTTTGACTTATCACGCAACATTTATTGCGACCGTCATTTTTAGCTTGATAGAGGGCTTTATCAGCACGCGAGAAAACGCTGTCGAGATCATCTTCCGTAGTAAATGCAGAAAGCCCGAAGGACACCGTTAGCCGTACTGGCTCATCACGAAATCGTAGTGGCGCGGCAGCGATCATCTCTCGGATTTCATTCAGCAGATTAAGCGCCCCGGGCTCATCAGTTTCTGGCAACAAGATAACAAATTCCTCACCCCCATAGCGGGCCATAAAATCAACTTGTCGCAAGCGCTGATTAATGGATCTTGCGACCAACTTTAAAACCCGATCTCCGACCTGATGGCCATAATTATCGTTGAAGGATTTAAAGTGATCGATATCACACACCGCCAACACCAGGCCATGGCCATAGCGCTTACAGCGTTCTATCTCTTCGGCCGCTCGCTGCAAATAAGCTTCGCGGTTTGGTAAACCCGTTAAAGAATCACTATGAGCTTTCTCACGCTCTTCGCGCAGGGCCTGCTCATGTTGCTGGGCCTCATCTTCTAGGTCTTTAACCTGTCCTAAGAGCTTGCGCATCTGCCCCAACAAACCTTCACCTTGCTCACTTTCACTGTGCTGGCTAAGTGCGCCGCGCAGCGTAGCAATATTGGCGTTAAGCATTCCTTTTAATTCATCAACACTTTCGGCGCTTTGTACCGTTTTTTCGATGGTATCGATTTCATTATTAAGTGTTTCTTGCAAACTATTTTGCGCATCACCTTGCTGCTGTTGAGTCTCAAGCGCCACCCCTAAGGACTCACCGAGTAAAGCCAGCTCGCCATTGAGTTGCGACAGGTAATTTTCGAAATTTAACTCTGCAGCCAAAAACGCCTGCATAATTAAGTCACGAATGTCCTCTAAGGTGGGCACTAACTCATACCAGTTTAAGCCCCTGGCGATTCGATTCTGAGCGCGTAGAGCTTTGGCCGCCACACAAGGCTCCGGCTGCAAGCCATCCAACAACTCTGTTAGCACTCGGGTGATATGATTGGAGATTCGGCTAAACGCAGGCTCATGCCTGGGCCTCTCTAAACTTGCCTCTAACTCAGCCTCGATTTCTACACGGCTTAAAAATTGCCCTTCTAGCTCTTCTTGTTGAAGCTCTGCAACTAAGGGCTGCTCATCAAGCGCATCTTCATCGGCATTCGACAACTCTACAGGCCGCTGCTGATCCAAACCCTCAGACTCTTCTTGAACACCCTCTTCAACCGGAGCGATTTGTCGTTTGTTTTTAAGCTTATCCCAAAAGCTACCGGGGCCTAGCGCCACACTTTCAATCACCAAGCTTTGCAGGTCGGCAAGCTCCGTCAGCATGGCGGAATATTGATGCTGTTGCTCTACCCGCGATTTCAGCTCACGGCGAAATCGTTTCAAGCCTTTATCAGCTGACTTATCCCTCGAGATCGATTGCAGCTGCTCACTAATGCCCTTTAAAGCCTCAAGGCTAACACCCGCCCGCTGATCACGCCGTGCATCATATGCCACTACACTGGAATCCAAGCGGCTGAGTAATGGGCCAAGCGGCTTAGGTTGAGAGCTTCTCAGCTGGCGGCGTAAATCATCCAAGCGCTTATCAAGCTCTTCATCTAACCCTGTTGCAGCAACACTCAAACGGCCCAAAGCTTTTTTCAAGCTGTCTTGCTGCTCGTCAAAACGCTTTTTTTGACGCTCATTGGAGTCGATTAGATTTAGATACTTCTCTTTCCAGTCTTGATCGCTGCTTGTCATCTGCTTGCCGTGGCCTATTGATCCATTTAAAAAGTATAGACGCCCTTATAGGCATAGATAGCGGCTGATCGCAGGAAAGATTGAGCAAGGGAAGCTGAGGAAAATAGCTGATGGGTGTTGATGAAGACTAACTTGCCCCTGTGAATTAAAGCCCCAGAAACAGAGTAGATATAGAAATTAGAAAGAATCATTGCTGCCAGCCCAAAAGCGACCGACAGCAACTGTTAAAAAGCGGCTTTACTTAGCGGCTTTTTCTTGGCGAATTTTATTGACCAGGAAGTCTGTGATCTTAAGCATATTGGCCTGACCACCCGCCTTACGAGCACTTACAACGTAACGACCGTCAACCACAATCTCTGGAGTACCAGAAATTTTCGCGCCACGAGAGCGAGAATGGGCGACGCGAACCTGAGTATTTACTCCAAAGGAGTTGAATATTTTTTCAAATTTCTTAGGGTCTACACCATGCTGCTCGAATATAGCTTTCAGTTCATCTTCATCAGACATATTTTTCTGATTAACAAAGATGCCATCAAAGATTGGCATATGAACCTTATCTAACACCTTCAGAGCTTTAGCCGTATAAAAAGCTTTAGCCAAAGCAACCTGTGCGTAGCCACGCTGGCCTTTATTCACTAATTGCCAAGCAACTGGAGTTTGTACCAGCTCCACATCATCAGCCAAACCCTTTTTCCATTGGGTGATTACAGGCTCAAATTTAAAACAGTGGCCGCAACTGTACGAAAAGTACTCATCCACCTGAATTTTATCACTACCGGTTTTTAGAGGGACCGCCAGTTCAATATAGTCTTTACCCGCCTCATATTGAGCAAAAGCCGACAGGGAAAACAGCATCGCAGCAAAAGCCAGAATGGCACGCATATTTCTTCTCCATAACTGTATAGATAGCATTAGACCGCTAATTTGATTCTAGTTCCAAGGCCTTAACAAAAACTGAAGACCATAAATCTTACAGGCAGCAAAAAGGCGGCCTATAGCCGCCTTCTCAAGAACGCTGGGTATCTTAGTTTAAGCCAGCGATATAGTTTGCCACAGCTTTGATCTCAGCATCAGTCATATACTGAGCAACACCGCGCATAATTTTAGTATCGCCATCGTTTACACGATCACCGTTGCGGAAAGCCTTTAACTGCTTTTCGATATAGTCAGCGTGCTGACCACTTAGGCGAGGATAGCCAGCTGGAGCATTACCTTGGCCGCGTGGAGAATGACATCCAGTACATGCCGGAGTGCCGGACTCCGTATTACCCGCACGGTAAACCTTGGCACCCAAAGCAATTGGGTCTTCAGAACGTAAACCTGACTGCAATTGCACCTCGATCTCTTTAGAGCCACTTAGCTGCATATTCTTGCTGCTAAAATAAGCCGCGATATCAGCCAAATCCTGATCACTCATAGCATCCAACATGCCTGTCATTTCTAAAACAGGTCGAGCGCCAGATTTGATGTCTTGCATCTGCTTAACTAGGTATTTTTCACCCAAATTAGCCAATTTAGGGAAATTCGGAGCAGCGCTATTGCCATCTTTACCGTGGCAAGCTGCACAGATAACAGTCTTGGCTTCGCCCGCTGCGGCATCACCTGCCGCGACGGTGACATTGGCAGTAGATAAGGCTGCGATGGATACTAAGGCGTATTTATATAGATTCTTCATTGGCTAATCCGTAATCCGGTTATGAATCGCCTCTTAGGCGAGACTATCACTTATAAACCTGCTGCAATGGCATGGCTTGACCCTATTGTAGACGGCAAGCTCGCACAGTGCGTAATTTGTCTAAGCTATCACCGCTGTTGCTATAAGAACAGCTAGCTATGGTGCTTTGCCATTGTCATATGGCGATAAAGTGGCAACTTGGTATCCTGCAGCTGACAAGCTACAATGCGCACCCTCACCGAGGCCAAAGCCGCGACATTATATACACAACTCATTGATAACACACTATTTATAAAGGGTTTTGCAGCCGTATATGGGCCAGATCAAGTACAGCGACGCTATTTTTACACAAAGTGCACCAAGTATTCGCCAATGTCCTAGCGACAGCGGTGCCGAGGTTGCATTCGCCGGCCGCTCAAATGCGGGCAAATCCAGCGCCATTAATACCTTGTGCCAGAATCACAAGCTTGCTCGCACGAGTAAAACCCCCGGCCGCACACAGCTAATCAATTTCTTTGCACTTACCGAAGAACAACGTTTGGTTGACCTCCCTGGCTATGGCTTTGCAAAAGTGCCTCTTGCCATGAAAAAAGAATGGGAGAAGCATTTATCTGAATACTTAGCAGAGCGACAATGCCTTAAGGGCTTAGTTTTATTGATGGATGTTCGTCACCCAATGCAAGAGTTTGACACCATGATGTTGAATTGGGCGGTTGAGGGTGAAATGCCCGTACATATACTTCTTACCAAAGCTGATAAACTCAAAAAAGGCCCAGCTCAAAACACCCTATTAAGAGTTCGTAAACATCTTAAAGAAGCCCAAGTAGACGACTTGGTGAGCGCTCAGCTATTCTCCTCTCTAAAGAAGACCGGCATCAAGGAGCTGGAAAGCACGCTGAATAATTGGTTAAAAATCGACCCGATTGAAAGCAGTAGCGAATCACCTGAAGAATAAAAGTTCCGCTGTACAAAATTTCGGCACAGTATTCATCCTAAAAAGTACTCATCATAGCCACTGTTTATTTGCATTTCTTAACAAATCCGGTAATCTCAAACAAGCGTCTAAATAATTTCATAATAAGGACGCAAAAAACATAAAGATTCTCGAAACTGGTAGTTAAAAACCAGTCAAATTCGCTAATAAACATAAAAATGAAGTTGCAACAGAGGATGTCACCATGACACTACACCACCGACCAACCCTGTTGGCTACGGCCATTGCTATGGCAGTAGGCGCAAGCTCTACCTTTGCACAGAACAGCACCGAGCTTGAAGAAGTCGTTGTATATGCTCAAAAACGTGAGCAATCCATATTAGAAGTCCCCGTTTCAGTATCCAGCTATAGTGCCGACTCACTAGATCAGGCCAAAGTTCGCGATATTAATGATTTAACCCAGGTTGCCCCTTCGATCAGCATCGATAACTCGACCGGCGCATCCGATACCTCTATCTACATCCGTGGTATGGGCACCTCCGGTAACAACGCTGGTTTCGAGCAATCGGTAGGTATCTTTATCGATGGTGTATACCGAGGTCGTCCCGGCTCTGCCATGTCAGATTATGTCGACATTGAAGGCATTGAAGTTCTAAAAGGTCCACAGGGAACCTTGTTCGGTCGTAACACTTCAGCTGGTGTTGTAAGTGTGCGTACTGCGGCACCTTCACATGAAGCAGGCGGCACCATGGAAGTTAGCCTAGGTAACTATGGCTATAAGCAAGTTCGCGCTTCCGCGACTGGCTCTTTAATTGAAGACAAGCTGGCCGGCCGTTTGTCTGGCTCTTGGCATGAGCGCGACGGTTACATGGATAACCCATTTACCGGTGAAGAAGCACAGAACCGTGATCGCTACAGCTTACGCGGTCAGTTACTTTGGGATGTCAGCGACGATGCAACCTTACGTGTAATTGTTGATAAATCTCACTCTGATGAAAACTGCTGTGCAGCCACTCCTCTTTTATATGGTCCGGCTCAGAACGCTATTGATTTTGTCGATGGCTCACAGTTCTCTCGCTTGCCAGCCAACCCTATTGACTATAACGGCTTACCTGGTGCGCAAGTTCGTGACGTATTCGATCACCAGTTTGCTTCCAATCAGCCATATGTCGATAAGATTGACGACCAGGGTATTTCCGCCGAACTAAACTGGGATTTAGGCGAAACAGCGCTTACTGTTATTGCTTCTAGCCGTAACTTCGAAAACTTCCAGGCGCTAGATGCTGATCACAACTCAGCTGACATCCTGACTCGTATTCAAACCTTTGATAACGATGAGAAGAGTTTAGAGATTCGCTGGGCTTCTACTGGCTCAAACACCATCGATTGGACGGTAGGTGCTTACGTATTTGATCAGGAGATCCAATACAACTCGCCACTACCTTTCGGTACCGATTTGCGTCCTTATGTGAACGCTCTAACTTCTCTGGATGCTGACCCATCCAATGCCGCCAACCTATTTACCTTGGCTGAAGTAGGTCAGGCCGCCCTAGGCAATATCTCGCCAGCCCAAATTGGCTCGCTATACTTCGGCGCCGATGGTAAAGGTGGCAGTGGTAATGACTATTCTGCAGAGAGTTTCGCATTCTTTGGTCAGGCCACTTGGAATGTAAACGACGATCTAAGCTTCACCTTGGGTCTTCGCTACTCCGATGAAGAGAAGCAAGCCGACTATATTCCAGACTTCAACAACCCTTGGTCTCGTATCGATTCACAGGAAATGTTTAACACCTACCTAGCAGCACTGGCTGTTCAAAATGGTGTATTCCCAATCGGCACTGATCCTGCCATCGTAAATGCTACCTTGGCTGGAATTCAAGCGGGTGCCTCTGCTGGCGACCCTGGTTCACAAGCGCTTGTTGGTGGTGCACAACAACTAGCTGCAGGCGCCCGAGGCGTTCAGCTGGTTGTACCATATGAGCCATTCACAGCAAATTATGATGATGACAACATCTCAGGCACATTAAGTGTGAACTACCAGTTTAATGAAGACATGAGTGGCTATGCTCGCTTCGCGCGCGGCTACAAATCCGGTGGCTTAAACTTAGATCGTGCTGGCCCAAGTACTACACCTGACAGCCAAGTAGTAAGCGACCCGAATGTTGTGGTTTTCCAGCCTGAACTAGTTGATACCTTTGAAGTGGGCTTCAAGTCTCGCTTAATGGACAACCGTTTGAGCTTGAATGCTGCTGTATTTGTGCAAGAGCTTGAAGATTATCAGTTCCAGAGCTTTACCAGCACCGGCTTTGTTGTTCGAAACGCAGCCAAAACCGAAGGTACCGGTCTAGAAGTAGACTTCGCCTTCAAGCCTAGCGACAACTGGTTTATTAGTGGTGGTGCGGTATGGCAAGACGTGAACTATGACGAGTTCCCAGACGGCCCAATTACCATTGCTCAAACTTTGGCAGGCCAAGCTGCGAATACCAATGACCTGTCAGGTCAACGCGTAGTTCAGTCTTCTGACTTCAGCGCTTCTTTATTGATTGCTTACAATCAGCCAATCTCTGAAAGTCTAGAATTCACGGCTAGCCTAAGCGGCAACTATCGCTCTGACTTCTTCCGTCAGTCTTCTAACGAACCGCTAAGTGAGCAGAACGTTAGCATTGTTAATGCCACCATCGGTATTGGCGAGCAAGACGGCGGCTGGGCACTTGAGATTTGGGGCAAGAACCTGACTGATGATGAAGTTTATGCGTCTTTCACTTCTACCTTCCAAACTAACAGCTTGAGCTCGTTTATTCAGCAGCCTCCTCGTACCTACGGTATGACGGCTAAATACAACTTCTAAGCCTTAGGCTCGAAGGACCCAAAACCCGGCCACCGCGCCGGGTTTTTTATGGTCTGGATGACCGGTCGAGATTTGCTCCTGCAATATCGACATTCACCACATCCATGTGGCTCGTATCCTGCGGGCGCCATGACTAATTCCTTTGGAAGGAATTTGGGCTTGGCCGTAGGCTATTCGCCCGGACGGCGAATATCAGCAAGCAGGAGCAGGATATGGTCTGGATGAGCGGTCGAGATTTGCTCCTGCAATATCGGCATTCACCGCATCCATGCGGTTCTACACGCCCACTCCATTTATCTCAGGTAATAAAAAACCCCGTACCAATCGGCCGGGGTTGCTTAAAATTCTAGCTAATACTGAAATTCAGTTAATCAATAGAGAGGAGAGTCACATTAACTGTTAACTATGACTGGCCTCATCAGGCAAAGTTCCAAAAAAGATGAAATATTTTTAATCTTTCTGCCATCCTACTTTTAGAAATTAATGAGCCTCATCCCAGTTATCTCCGACACCAGCTTCTACCAATAGCGGAACATCAAGATTCACCGCTGTGGACATAGCCTCTACCAAGCCCTCCGAGACCTTATCAAGGTCTGACTCAGCCACTTCTAGTACCAATTCGTCGTGAACTTGCATGATCATGCGGGCATCTAGGCCACTTTCTTCTAGCCATTCATCTACCGCGATCATTGCCAACTTTATGATATCGGCGGCTGTACCCTGCATGGGTGCGTTAATTGCCGTGCGCTCAGCAGCTTGACGGCGCATGCCATTGCGCGAATTAATCTCAGGCAAATATAAGCGTCGGCCAAATAGCGTTTCTACATAACCCTTTTCTGCGGCTAAGGCCCGAGTGTCGTTCATATAGTCCTGCACACCGGGGTAGCGTTCAAAATACAGATCCATATATTGCTGGGCATCATTGCGACCAATATGAAGCTGCTTTGCTAAACCGAAGGCCGACATACCGTAGATCAAACCGAAGTTAATCGCCTTGGCGCTGCGACGCTGTTCAGTACTCACCTGCTCAATGTCACAGCCAAATACCTCAGCTGCCGTTGCTCGGTGAACATCCAAGCCCTGAGCAAAGGCGTTCAATAAGCCCTTATCTTGGGATAAATGCGCCATGATACGCAGCTCAATCTGAGAGTAATCCGCCGCAACAATTTTATAGCCCTCTGGCGCAACAAAAGCCTGGCGAACTCGACGCCCTTCTTCAGTACGAATTGGGATGTTTTGTAAATTGGGATCCGATGAGGATAAACGCCCGGTTGCTGTAACCGCCTGATGATAGGAGGTATGTACACGGCCCGTCTTCGGCTGCACCATTTGAGGCAGCTTATCCGTATAGGTCGATTTCAGCTTGGAAAGACCACGATATTCCATTAATAGCTTTGGTAATGGGTAGTCCAGGGCTAGCTCTTGCAGCACCTCTTCTGCTGTTGACGGAGCGCCCTTTGGGGTCTTTTTGATAATAGGCAGCTCGAGCTTTTCAAAGAGAATGGCACCCAACTGCTTGGGTGAGCCTAAATTAAACTCTTCGCCGGCCAACTCAAAGGCCTCCTTCTCTAAAGCCTCCATACGCTCAGCCAGCTCTAGACTCTGCTTGCCTAAACGGTTGCAGTCTAGGTAGGCACCTTGGCGCTCGATCTTTGAAAGCAGTGGCACTAATGGCAGCTCTATCTTTTCAAATACCGAACGAGGGCCTTCATCTTGCTCTAACTGCGGCCAAATCGCCTGGTGAAGACGCAAGGTAATATCCGCATCTTCCGCCGCATAATGGCCAGCTTTATCGAGTTCAATTTGATTGAAAGTTAGCTGCTTGGCGCCTTTGCCGGCGATGTCTTCAAAATGAACAGTATCAACATCTAAGTGAGTTTTAGCCAAGGTGTCCATATCATGGCGGTTGGCCGTACTGTTTAAACAATAAGATTCCAACATGGTATCGAAGGCAATACCCTGCAAATCTACATCGTAGTTGGCCAGCACGCTTTTATCGTACTTAAGGTTTTGCCCAACTTTAGCTTTGCTTGGGTCCTCTAAAATAGGCTTCAGCAAAGTGAGTAAGCGCTCCCTATCAATCTGACCTGGAGCATCTAAATAATCATGCGCACAGGGGACATAAGCAGCTTTGCCCGGCTCAACCGAAAAGGAAACACCCACCAATTGAGCCTGCATATAATCAAGGCTATCGGTCTCGGTATCGAATGCAAATAGCTCTGCCGCTTGCAAAGCTTCCAGCCAGGGCGCCAGCTCTTCTTCGCTTAAAACTGTTTGATAATCCACTTCAGATATTTGCGGCGCAGCTGCTGTTGCTGACTCAGCACCTTCTCCAGCCTCATCTATTTCGGCAACCCAGCCTTTAAACTCCATCTCTTGGAACAAACTAAGCAACTCTTCGCTTTGTGGGGTTGATTGCTTTAGATCCGCTGGGCCAAAATCCATCTCTACATCTAGTTTAATGGTGGCCAGCTCGTAAGATAGAAACGCCTGCTCTTTATTGTCGATCAGCTTTTGCTTCATGGTTTTAGAGCCACGAAAACTTAGCTCTGCAATATCATCTAGGCGACCGTAAATATCTTCGAGGCTACCTAAACCCTGTAAAAGGGCCAATGCGGTTTTTTCACCAACACCTGGCACGCCTGGAATGTTATCGACCTTATCACCCATAAGAGCCAAATAATCGATAATCAGCTCGGGGGGCAAGCCGAACTTGGTCTCTACGCCAGCGATATCCATCACCGTCTCGGTCATGGTGTTTACCAAGGTAACATGCTTATTAACCAGCTGGGCCATATCCTTATCGCCGGTGGATACCACCACATCGATACCCGCTTCGGTGGCCTGCTGCGCTAGGGTTCCGATAACATCATCAGCTTCTACTCCGCTAATGGCGATCAGCGGCAAGCCCATGGCTCGAATAATCTGGTGGATAGGCTCAATCTGCGTCCGCAACTCATTCGGCATTGGCGGGCGATTCGCCTTGTACTCTGGGTAAATATCATCACGAAAGGTTTTGCCCTTCGCATCAAAAATGACAGCAACTTCACTGCCTTCATAATCCTTTTGCAGGCGACGTAACATATTGATTACGCCTTTCACCGCACCCGTATCTTGACCTTTAGAGTTAGTCAACGGTGGTAAAGCATGGAATGCGCGATATAAATAGGAAGAGCCATCCACCAAAACCAGTGGGGCCTGCTGCGTTTCAGACATACGGTGTCTCATCTTCGGACAAAGAGCGAAGCATACACTAGATTCGAAAAACATGGAGCCACAGCATTTCGAATGCTGTCTTTTTGCTTTTGTTACCCTTTGTTACGCCAAATATAGCTTTGAAGCTATAAAATATTGTTTGTACTTACTTACGTTACAGCCCTGCAATATAAACCTAACTAAACTTTACCATTGTCTTTACTAGCGCAATTATTGAACAGCCGCTACAATATGTAACACAAAGTAACAAAACGAATCAGCAGTTAGTAACACATGCTTTTTCGCCAGTAGATTTTGAATTCCAAGTGAGCAGTAGACCAAGCTGCTCACTTTTATTTTTGCCTTTTAAAAAGGAGGGCTACAGTATGAAAAAATTTGGTTTGTATGTTGCCCTAGCACTGTTTGTACCCAGTGTTATGGCCAAGGAAGTTGCGGTATCGAATATCGCCGTTGCCATTGCCGAAGCAGGCGCTAACTACAGTTGGGCGGTTGAAAAAATGAACGCCAACCCTGCTGAGTTAAAACTGCTAGAGCTTGAAGCACAGCACGAAGAGCTAACCAGCAAGCTACATGAAAAGTTGGAAAGCAAATTGGCATTACAAGAGGAGCGTCAGTTCCAAATGCCACCTAAGCAGTAAGATTTACTGTTACAAAAAGGCCAGCAAATGCTGGCCTTTTTTTATGCTTATTTTAGAAAGGGTATACAGTAGCAAAAACAGCCCCTATGGCTTAAAGCAGCCAGAAAGCTGAGTTAGCATAGCCTCCATCCAGGGGTGATAGAGCTGCTCAGCGCTACTATTGGCTAATGGGTCAAGCCATACTAACGGCAAACCTTCCTGCTCAGCTAGCCGCTTGGCGCGATTAGCCTCACTATAAGGCTCAGCCAATAAACAAGGCGCACCTCGCAGCTTCGAACGAAGCTCTAGTCGCTTCGCCAAGCTAATCCCCTTACCTTCTCCGGCAGTCGCCGCCGCTACGATATTAATATCAAAGGCTTCGGCAAGGTGAGAGTAACCATCATGGTAAACCGCGATCGACTTAGCGGCCAAAGGCTCACGCCAGCGCGCGAGCAATTCCTGTTGTTTCTCTTGATAAGCTTGCAATGAACTAGCTGGCAATGCCAACTGCTCAACAATCCCTTCCGCCATCAGCATGGCCTGGAAGGGGCTTAGCCAATAGTGGGGATCTCGGTGAAGATCTGTATGGGCTAGAAGTGGATCCTCGAAGTGAACATCAGCCACACCTATCTTCGCAATAGCGCGCTGTAAATAGGGCTCTAATGCAGGACCATTCCAAATCAACAAAGAAGCCGACTTAATTCGCCCTAAATCTGATATTTTCAAGGCATATTGATGCGGGTTGGCTCCCGCAGGCAGCAGCACCTCTACCTTAGCTCGGTCACCAAGTAATTCCCTTGCAATCTTCGCCAGCGGTTCAATACTAGCAAGCACTACTGGCTTTTCAGCTTCCGCCCAGCTTGCCGGCAATCCTAAACAAAACAGCAGCCAAAGCCGCTGTAAACTACTCCACATTGTAACCGCATACCTCAAAATTCATCGATGTGTTATATTGTAACACGATAAAATTGGACGTTTTGCCTATGCCCAGCAACTTGGATGCCCAAAGCATCGCCCCTCACCCAGATCACGACCACCAAGCCTGTATCGACTCAGCCTTAACGGCCGCTCGAGAACTATGTCGTGAGAAGCAGCAAAAGCTCACCAAGACTCGTGAGAAGGTTTTGCAGCTAATATGGGGCAGCCATCGCCCTATTGGCGCCTACTCCTTAATGGATGCGCTGGCAGAAGGGGAACAGAAGCGCGTTGCACCACCTACAGTGTATAGGGCTTTAGATTTTTTGCTTGAGCTTGGCTTAATTCACCGCATTAACTCATTAAATGCTTATATTGGCTGCCAAGATCCTAGCCATGAGCATCACTGTTACTTTCTAATTTGTACCTCATGCAATCTAGCCGTGGAAACTGACCCGGGCCCTTTCCAATCTGCCGTTGGTCAACTTAAGCAAGAAAGTGGCTTTGAAATACGCCAACAGAACATGGAATTTAATGGCTTATGCCCACACTGTCAGGAGCAGTCTGAGTGAGCAATGCACTCTTGTTAGAAGCCAACGGCCTTTCCATCTATAGACAAGGAAGAACCTTAGTCGACAATGCCAGTCTTCGCCTAGAGGCAGGCAAAGTTGTCAGCTTAATTGGGCCGAACGGCGCCGGCAAGACCACGCTTATTCGAGCGCTAATGGGCTTGCTTAAAATAGACAAGGGCCAAATAGAAAGCAGCCAAGGTTTACAAATCGGCTATATGCCACAAAAATTAAACCTAGACGCAAGCCTACCCATTTCAGTTAAGGGCTTTCTTTCCCTAAATCAGTCTAGTGCTAGCGATCACTTCCTACACTGCGCAGCAAGCTGCGATGTCGAATGTATTTTTGAGCGCCCCATGCAATCTTTGTCTGGCGGTGAGTTGCAGCGAGTTCTGCTTTGTCGTGCGCTGTTAAAAAAGCCGCAGTTACTGATACTCGATGAGCCGGCGCAAGGCCTTGATGTAAACGGCCAGGCCGAGCTTTATCAACTGATCACTCAACTTCGCGACGAAATCAATTGTGGCGTATTAATGGTTTCCCATGATTTGCATTTTGTCATGGCGGCCACCGACGAAGTGATTTGCCTGAATCAACATATTTGCTGCCATGGCCACCCAGAAAAAGTCAGTGCGCACCCTGAGTACTTGAAATTATTTGGCCAAAACCAAGCAGCCAATGTAGCGCTCTACACACACCACCATGATCATCAGCACGGTGTTCATGGTGAGCTTATCGAAACCTGTAATCACAAACACTAATATGCTGGAACTCTTACTCGCGCCAATTTTAAGCGGTGTTATCATCGCACTTTTAGCTGGCCCTTTAGGCTGCTTTATTATCTGGCGTCGCCTAGCTTACTTTGGTGACGCGCTGGCACATTCAGCATTACTTGGAGTGGCCCTTGGTTTAGTGCTACAAGTGTCCACCCAACTCGCTATCGTCGGCAGCTGTGCAATATTGGCCATTAGCCTTGCACAGATAAAGCAGCACGGTGAATTAAGCAGCGATACGTGGTTGGGCGTCTTATCTCACGGCAGCCTCGCCTTTAGCATCATCGCCATCAGCCTAGCTGGAGCTGGGCGCGTGGACCTATATGGTTATTTATTTGGTGATTTACTATCTGCCGATCTAAACGATGCTGCATTGATAGCTGCCTGCGCTTTAGTTTTAGGGATTTACTTATGGCGCTGCTGGGATTCCTTGGTTTGTATTTGCCTCAACGAAGATTTAGCGCTGGTCGAAGGCATTGCCGTTAATCGCCATAAACTTCTGCTGATGATTGCTATAGCCTTTATTACCGCAATGTCGATGAAACTGGTTGGCGCCCTACTAATAACCGCCTTACTAATTATTCCTGCAGCCAGCGCAAGAACATTTGCCAATAGCCCGGCTGGAATGGCGCTTATCGCAATGGCAAGCGCACTTGTGGCATTGATGCTAGGGATTTTTGCTTCCTATCAGTGGGATATACCAACGGGGCCCGCCATCGTAGCAGGGGCTTGTTTGCTATTCGCACTTAGTAAAACTTCGACACTTTTTAGTAAGTGACATTAAATTACCAGCGCTATTAATCAGCAGACTGCATTAGTACTTGCTGCTTAAGACAAGCTCTATTAGACTATTTTCTATGCGTCAGGGTGTCGCATAGAAACGGAGTTCTAAACGTCAAATATTAACGACTTTAGGCTTTCTTTATGAAAAGCGTTTCTGTGCTATGCCTATTTCTTATATGGGCTTACTCTTTTTGTTCTTTTGCACAGGCAAAAGACCAGCCAGCTTTACTTCGATTTAGCACTGTACATTACCCTCCTTTTGTAGTCTGCAATAAAGATAATATCGCTGTTGATGGCCTCGATGTGCGAATATTGTCTGCAGCAACTAAAAAGCTCAATATAGAGCTAATCATACATTGCACACCTTGGCGTAGAAGTTTACATGAAGTGGCCATTGGTAATCTGGACGGTGTCTTCCCGCTCTATATCACAGATGAGAGAAAATCTTGGGCGAATTTCATTATGACTCCGCTGCATTATGAGTCCTATGTACTAGCTAGTCATACAAACAAGCTGCCTAACATTAATAGCTTGGGAGACTTGTTCAATAAAAGACTAGGCTTACATGCGGGTTTTTATGTCAATGATAAATTTGAGCAAGCCGAAAAAGAAAAGCGCTTTTCACTTAAAGAGTTCAACAGTTTAGAGCTAGGGCTAAAAGCTCTACAAAGAGATAGAATCGATTATTACATCAGTAACATCACAACTCTTGGGCATGTTGCCACCCAAATGGGCATAGAGCAGAATCTTAAAATTGAGCCCAAAAGATTTACTATGCCTAAGCCAACCTATTTAGCGCTGTCACTGAAAAGCGTAAATGCTATGAACCTAGCCTCCAAATTAGCCGAGGCACTTGAAGAGCTTAGAGTAAGCGGCGAGCTATTACGTATAAATGATAAATACTTAGATGATGAGCTAAATATTAGTGATCGCTACTGCCCACAACATGTCGAAGCTGTCACCATCGATTGGTAGGTAAGTTTCATTCTAGCTAAATCTAATGGTGTGCTTAAAAAACCGTGATAATCACCACGTGGGTTTATGATGACGACTTGACCACCATGATCCACTGTATAGCTATCACCTTGCGGGACTTTCACAAATGGAACATTCAATTGATTACCCAGTTTCTTGAGCGTAATAAACTCTCCGGTTACTCCAATAAAATCAGGATTAAAAAACGGCACATACTCAGCTAATTTCTCAATCGAGTCCCTTGCAGGGTCAGCTGTCACCATAACAACCTGAGTTTGGTCTAATATATCACCATTGAGCTCTGTCACCAGCTGATTAAGTAGTGCCATAGTAGTTGGGCAAATATCAGGGCAGTGAGTGAAACCAAAAAACACTAAACTCCACTTGCCTTTTAAGCTATCACGATTAAATGCTTCACTGCGGTGATTCTGTAGCTCGAAATCACTGAGTATTCTCGGCTGGTCCAATACAAACAAGCCATTAATCCTCAACTCTTCCGTGCTTAGCACTCTCGGAGAGTTAATCTTGTGGATAAACATCATTAGCATAACCGCTATCGCGACGACTATCGCAACAACCGTTTTGATGATCCCAGACCTTTGCTCTTCCGTATGTAAACTTTCATTATTATCAGTGCTAACTTCGCTCACCAAGTGCTCCTCAATGTGGCTCAGATTTTTTCAGTATTTGGCCTTGTAAATACTAAATAATTATAAGTTTTACTAGGGTGCTATTACCATTCTTACTGGCAGAGCATAGTGATCAACAAGCATAACGACAAATAAACACATTAGATAAATTATCGAGTACTTGAAGGTTTGCATACCGGCATTTTTTCGCTCAGTGAATAGCATCACCAAAGCCCAGTAGATAAAGCCCAAACCTAAAGCTACGGCACCCAATAAATAAAACCAATTCAGCATGCCTGTCGCAAAGGGAAGTAAGCTGACAGCTAATAAAATAATGGTGTACAGCAGAATATGAATCTTGGTGTAGTGCTCACCATGAGTAACTGGCAACATTGGAATATCCGCTTTCGCATACTCATCTTTACGATGTACCGCTAAAGCCCAGAAGTGTGGTGGCGTCCAAGCGAATATAATCAACATCAACAATAATCCATGACCGCCAACCTCACCGGTTACCGCAGTCCAACCCAATAACGGTGGCGCAGCTCCAGCTATTCCACCAATCACAATATTCTGGGGGGTAGCGCGCTTAAGAAATAAGGTATATACCACAGCGTAACCTAGCAAAGATGCCAGCGTTAAATAAGCGGTTATGGCGTTGACATACAATAACAGTAAAGCCATGCCAGTAGCGCCCAATACAAACGCAAACAGAGCTGCGTTAAGCGGCTCTACCCGCCCTTTAGCAACTGGCCTATTCAATGTGCGAGCCATTTTTTGGTCGATCTGTCGATCCACAAGGTGATTCACAGTCGCAGCCGAACCAGCACAAAGAGCAATGCCGAGATTGCCGATCAAAAATATATCGAGCGGCACTGCACCAGGAACGGCCAGCAGCATCCCGATCACACTGGTTAGTATCATCAGCAATACCACACCAGGTTTGCACAGCTCGAGGTAGTCCCTCCAAGAGGCGTTTTGGGTTTTCGCAATTGCACCTGCACTCATTAGACTACCCTCGATTCGTTCAGTTGATTATTTTTATAGAGCTTATAAATGATGCTGATCAATACCAGCAGTAGCACAGCACCACCAATGTTATGGGCGACAGCGATCGTCAAAGGCAGAGCAAAGAAAACGTTGCTGAGCCCCAGGCCAACTTGGAAACCCAACACAGCCAGCAGCGCTAGCGCTGAGCCCAAGAAATGATTTTGCAAGAGCCTAAAGATAAACGCTAAAGATACTATCGTGACGATAACCGCTCCCAAACGGTGGGCAATATGGATCGCGGTTCTTGCCTCTATCCCTAAGATACCACCCTCATAATTTGGGCCAATCTCATTATTTAGAGAGAAACCTTTAGCAAAGTCTACTGACGGCCACCACTGCCCTTGGCATGTAGGCAAATCAGAACAAGCTAAGGCCGCATAATTGGAACTGACCCAACCGCCCAAAGCAATTTGCACCACCACCACACACAGCAACACAAAGGCCAGCTTTATAGGCCCTCTGTTCTGATACGCTTTTATATCAGTAAATCGATATCGAATACGCAGGCTTAACAGCCAAAGCAGAGATAGGGTACAAAACCCTCCCAATAAATGGGCGGTCACTACCTGCGGTAATAATTTAAGGGTTACAGTCCACATCCCAAAGGCGGCTTGTAAAGTCACCAGCGCGATTAATGCGACAGGTAATTTCATGGGTACATCAAGGCCGCTTTTTTTCGCCCTATAAGCAAAAATCGTTATCGCGACAATTAACAAACCAAGACTGCCTGCAAAATAGCGATGCACCATTTCTGGCCAAGTTTTTTCAGTATCCACCGGTGAATCGGGAAACAATTGAGCCGCTGCTTGTTTTTCCGCAGAGGTTTCCGGCCACATCAAATGCCCATAGCAGCCGGGCCAATCTGGGCAACCCAAGCCCGCATCAACTAAACGGGTAAACGCACCTAAGCCAACCACAACAAAAGCCAAGGCGACCGATGCTAACACCAGCCTATATTGCCAAAGTAAACCATGATTATTTGTTTGCATGGGGTCACCTACTCTTCATTTGTGAATTTCAGTACACGCTTTAAATCTTTCAGCAGCTGATTGCCTTCATGCTCCGTGTTGTAAGCCATCATTGCAAAGCCATCTTCATCGACGAGTAGATAGTGCTTCATAGAGTCGGTAGCGCTCGACAGCGAAGACTCACTTAACCATCGACTGAAATCGCTGGCTTCAACATTCATTACCCTCATACGAGGGTGTTCACGCAATAGACTTTCCACTGCTGTGTTGTCAGCCCCAAGAGACAATAACACTCGCTCAACTCGTCGGGCTTTCTCTCCAAGCCTAATATGTACCTGCCTAGTAATATAGAGATTGGATTCACATGCTTTATCACAATTTTGGCTATAGGGGATCACCAGCCGCCACTTTTTGCCAGTCGCTAGCAAGCTATGGCCATCGTTATCGGCTTTCGCCAAAACACTTATCTGTTTTGCAGGGCTCAGCATTACCCCTTCATTAATCGTACCGCTTGGCATGCCCAAACCGGTCTTATAAATTAACAATGCTGATATCATCGGCAGTGCAATAACAGCAAATAATAGAACAGCCTGCCAATTTCCTACTCGACTGGCCTCAGTGTTTTGAGAATCGGTACTTTGTACTTGTGCAACCATAAGATACTACTCAGCTCTTTGTCTTTATTGTTATATATCTGAGTCACTGGCTTTGCTGAAGCCAATCACTCTTAAAATATTCGTGCTGTAGATCAAATACATCAGCAACAGCGCCAATGCCATTGCGAACCACTGAACTGCATAGGCAGTATGCTTTTGCGGTAGGACATTTACCGCGGGCCAATCACTAGGTAACACTGCTGGGCTATCACTCTGTAAGCGAATGATATGATCCAGATCTGCCTCAGCAAGATCTTTCATCATTTCTTCGGTACTTACTCGACTAATTACTTTTGGCCAAGTCGAACTACTTTGATAATCGATCAAGACATTGTTACTATTTTTATGTACTCGACCAGTAATCGTCACTTCCTGTAGCGGCGTTTTAAGCTTGGGCAATTTTCGCCTGGCTAGATCGCCTTGTACCCAGCCTCGATTTACAAGAGCCACTTTGCCTTCGGTATGAAAAGGCATGATCACTTCAAAGCCTACTTTACCGCGATAGATTTTATTGTCTAATAACCAATACTGCTTTGAATTAAATTTACCTATCGCCTTAACAAGGCGACCGCTTTGTAAGCCTTTAGTTTCCCAACTAGTCGCTGGCAGTTGTTTTATTTCTGTCAGCTCCTTCAATATTTCCGTCTTTTCCTCTGCTCTATTTAGCTGCCAGAAACCAAGACTTATTAAAATTGGAAATAAGAGCAAAAAGATAAAGCTTAGCGGTATATTTAATTTAAATGTTAAACTTGTCACTAGTGTTTACCAACGGAGTGCAGACCAATGGCGATCAAAATTATTATAGTGGTACTGTTTATTGGCGTACTACTTTCTCTTTCAAGTGGGCTTTACTTTTTACTCAAGGACTTCGGCAGTACAGAGTCTCAGCGTCTTAGAGTAGCCTTGGGCGTTCGTGTTGTATTGGCTGCCGCCTTGCTTGGTTCTGTTTATTATGGAATATCAAGTGGTCAGCTGAGTAATCAAGCCCCTTGGGATAAGCGCCTGCATCAGCAAAACAACGCTGGTGCAGGTCACAATTAGCGATCAACCAAAAACATAAACATAAAGGAATAGACCAACCCAGACCACATCAACGAAGTGCCAGTACCAGCTTGCTGATTCGAAGCCAAAGTGGTCGCTAGATTTAAAATGACCTTTCAGCACTGATCTTAGCAACATAACTAACAACATAAATGTTCCCAAGGTTACGTGCGCACCGTGAAAACCAGTTAGTAAAAAGAAGGTCGCACCGTAGATGCCCGACTCAAGAGTTAAACCCATCTCATTGTAGGCATGCACATATTCTTCAATTTGAAGAATAATAAATCCAATGCCCAAAAGTACAGTCAATCCCAACCAAAGGTTGAATTGGCGACGATTATCTTTTTTCAATGCACCGTGAGCAATATGGCAAGTGACACTGGAAGTTAACAGTATCGCGGTATTCCAAAATGGTAACCAACCCAACCAATTGGCTAGACCTGGGTTACTCATGTTTTGCTCAGGGCCGCGCATGGTGGCTGAATCACCATTTGCCGCCATGTCCGGAGTGGTCATCACCGGCCACTCATGCTCATAACCAGGCCAGAGTATATCGTTTCCAAGCCCTTGTTCGCCTTCACCAGCCAACCATGGCCCCGCTAAACTGCGAACATAGAATAAGGCACCAAAGAAGGCGGCAAAAAACATGACCTCGGAAAAAATGAACCAAGCCATACCAATGACATAGGATTTTTTAAGCTGAGGGCTATTTAAACCTTGAATGTTTTCGCTGATAACAATGGAAAACCAATTCCAAAGCACAAAAGCAAACATGAGTGAGCCGCCAAAAAAATACATTGGCCCGTTGGCATTACCATTCAACCAATTTGCCGCGCCCCAAACCGTTAGGAACAAGCCTATCGATGCAAAGATCGGCAGCTTACTCTGTTCTGGAACATAATACTCTTCATGCTCTACAGCGTTATCTTGATTACTCGACATAATTTCCCCGCCTTTTCAGTTATTTATTGGGGTGGCCTTATTTTGGCCATTAGTTTTGGGCTAGCGTTTGTTCGGTTGCTGCCCCAGTAATATCAAAAATGGTATATGACAGTGTAATGGTATTAACCGATTTCGCGACACCAATATCCACTATGAAACGCAATGCCATTTCCGTACTCCCACCAGCCTCTAAAGGCTGATTGTTAAAACAGAAGCATTCCGTTTTATGGAAATACTCTGCCGCTTTGAATGGAATCACACTCGGAACTGCTTGTGCCACCATATCTTGCTGCGTAGGATTGCTAGCGAAATACTTAACCTCAACTTCTTCACCAGGGTGCACATAAATTTCACTTTGCATCGGCTTAAACTGCCAAGGCATAGATTCATTGTTGGTCGCTAAAAACTGCACCTTGACCTTTCGACTGGTATCCACTTCAGCCGAAATCGCCTGGTATTGGTTACCGGTCTTTCCATTCAGACCAGTGATTTCGCAAAACACGTCATATATAGGCGGCATAATAAACACAGCAAATATAAACATCGCGACTACTGTAAACAGTAGTCGCCAGGTTACTCGCATGTTTTCTCTTGCCGCCACAACCTTCTCCTTAGCTTACCTGAGGGGGTTTGCTAAAGGTGTGGTAAGGTGCTGGCGACGCAACAGTCCACTCCAATCCTTCCGGGTTCTCCCACACTTCATCAGTGGCTTTCTTACCGCCACGAATTGTTGCTATCACATTAAATAAGAACAAGATCTGGGCTGCACCAAATAAGAACGCACCGACGGACGAAATCATATTCCAATCCGCAAACATCATATTGTAATCAGGTATTCGTCTTGGCATACCAGACAAGCCAGCAAAGTGCATTGGGAAGAACGTCAGGTTCAAACCAATAAATGCTGTCCAGAAATGTGTTTTACCCATCGTTTCGTTGTACATATTTCCACACCATTTAGGCAGCCAGTAATAGACTCCCGCTGTGATCGAGAAAATTGCACCAGGCACTAACACATAGTGGAAATGAGCCACCACAAAGTAAGTATCGTGATACTGGAAATCCGCTGGTGCAATTGCCAACATCAGCCCAGAGAAACCACCAATGGAAAACAAGATTACGAAGGCTATCGAAAACAGCATAGGTGTTTCGAATGTCATCGAACCTTTAAACATGGTGGTTACCCAGTTAAACACCTTCACCCCTGTTGGCACGGCGATTAGCATGGTCATGTACATAAAGGCTAACTCGCCGGCCAGCGGCATACCCACCGTAAACATATGGTGTGCCCACACAACAAAGCTTAAAAATGCGATTGATGCTGTGGCGTAAACCATCGAGGAGTAACCGAATAGAGGCTTGCGCGCAAAAGTAGGAATAATTGCACTCACAATACCAAAGGCCGGAAGAATCATGATGTACACTTCAGGGTGCCCGAAGAACCAAAACACATGCTGGAACAAAACGGGATCACCGCCACCTGCAGCATCAAAGAAGCTGGTTCCAAAATGAATATCAAACAACATCATAGTAACCACGCCTGCTAGCACCGGCATTACGGCAATCAAAAGATAAGCCGTGATAAACCAAGTCCACACAAACAAAGGCATTTTCATATAGGTCATGCCAGGTGCGCGCATGTTCATAATGGTCGCAATAATATTAATTGCCCCCATGATGGAAGATGCACCCATGATATGCACAGCAAAGATAAAGAAGGTTACGCTCGGCGGCGCATAAGTTGTTGATAGCGGTGCGTAGAATGTCCAGCCAAAGTTAGGCGCTCCACCCTCCATAAATAGTGTGGAGGTCATCATTGCGAAAGCGAACGGAAGTATCCAGAAACTCCAATTGTTCATTCTTGGCAGTGCCATATCGGGTGCGCCAAGCATCATTGGAATCATCCAGTTAGCCAAACCCACAAAGGCTGGCATTACTGCACCGAAGACCATCACCAAACCGTGCATAGTGGTCATTTGGTTAAACAGTTCAGGCTCTACAATTTGTAGGCCAGGTTCAAACAACTCGGCGCGAATGACTAAAGCAAAAACGCCACCGAGAAGAAACATCGCGAAGCTGAACCATAGGTACATGCTGCCGATATCTTTGTGGTTGGTAGTGTACAACCAACGAGTAAAACCTTTTGCAGGGCCGTGTGCCATGACGCGCCTCCTTATTGTTGTTTTGCTTTAAGCACATCTATGGGCTGAATGGTATCGCCCATATTGTTGCCAAAGGCATTGCGTTGGAAAGTAACTACAGCCGCAAGGTCAACTTCAGAAAGCTGATCTCCAAAAGCTGCCATGGCGGGATTTGTGCGGCTACCATTGATAACCATATCCATATGCCCAGCGAGTGGCCCTGTGGCAACAGGGCTACCTTTGATTGCTGGAAATGTCGGTGGAATACCTTCACCATTAGCCTGATGGCAGGCGGCACACACAGTGTTATAAACCTGCTCACCTTTGCTGTACAACTCGTCAAAGCTGAACGTTTGATTGGCCATCGCTTTGAGTTTGGCCGCCATTTCTCTACGCTCAGAAATCCACTGATCGTATTCCTCTTGAGGAACTGCTTTCACCACAATCGGCATAAAGCCATGATCCTTACCGCAGAGTTCAGCACACTGACCGCGATAAATTCCTGGCTCGTCAACACGAGTCCAAGCAGCATTCATAAAGCCTGGAATGGCATCTTTCTTTACTGCCAAATCCGGTACCCACCAAGAGTGAATAACGTCGTTAGCCGTAATAAGAAAGCGAACTTTTTTATTGATAGGTATTACTAAAGGCTCATCAACCTCAAGTAAGTAATTTGGGTTTTTCTCTTTCAGGTTTTGAATTTCTTCAATAGGCGTACTTAACAAGGAGAAGAAACTGACATCCTGCCCGAGATACTCGTATTTCCATTTCCACTGATACCCAGTGATCACAACATCCATGTCTGCTTCTTCAGTGTCATAGATTTGTTTTAGGGTAGTGGTGGCGGGTATCGCCATGATAATGAGAATAACAAAAGGGATAACCGTCCAAATAATTTCCAGTGTTGTGCTTTCATGGAAATTTTCAGCCTTAGCACCTTTTGACTTTCGATGGGCAAGCATGGTGTAAAACATCACGCCAAATACCACTACGCCGATGCCAACGCACCACCATAGGATATTCATATGCAGGCCAAAGATATCACGACTGACGGTGGTTACACCTTCAGTCATATTGAGCCCCCATCGCTCGACTTCTTTTTCAGCCATTGACTGCATAGGAACAGCTGCCATCAGACAGACAGCCAGCAGCCGGCTTAACAAGCTGCGCGCTCGATATAACATTGCTTTTAATCTCCGTGTAGTCTTATACGTTTTTATTACTACTTCTGGAGATGCCCATGCGACTAGAACTAGCGACTTATCACTCGCTAACGGCACCCCCATTGGTCCGGAGCAGTTGTTGTGGCAACTACGACCAACTGGAGAACAAAGGTATTCATTCAGTGTCGGCTAAACACTGTTAACAACTTTAGTTGCTTTTTGGTTTATTATTTTATGTTGCTGCGTGGCTGTTAACTCGCTTCTATCTAAAAAATGAAGCGGAATACTTAACTCCCGGCAAACCCCAAACCGTTGCTTTCCAGAAGGCAGAACCAATGCTATGCGACAAATCGCCGCAACTACAGCATGGCCTAGAAGGCCACAGCCTAAACGCAATGTCAATGTTTGATATTTAATTAATTCCTTTAGAAAGGGCCTTTGATCTCGTTTTGCTATAGCGATCAAATTACATTCAACTTGTCTAATTATTGTATTTTTAACGATTATAATGACTAAATTTTGCACGTTTAAAGTGGTTCGGAGAATTTATTGTTAAATACACTTGCTCACCGTAAGGTTTTTAATCTTGCGATCCCCATGCTGCTTTCCAGCATCAGTGTTCCGCTATTTGGCTTGGTGGATACCGCTATTTTGGGTCATTTAGACACCCCTGATTACCTCGCCGCAGTGGCTGTTGGAGCATCCGTCGTTAGCTTTTTATTGTGGGCGTTTGGCTTTTTGCGTATGGGCACTACCAGTTTGGCCGCCCGCGCTTTTGGAGCTAATGAGCTGGATAAACTAAAACTCTTATTAGGGCAGTCGTTGGTTTTGGCTCTAGGTATTGGCCTACTTATAGTTTTGCTGTCACCTTTGCTGGTCCCTCTAGCGGTTAATTTGATGCAAAATGATCAAGCTCTGGGGGGGCTAAGCAAAGAATATATCCACATACGTTTATTGGCCGCCCCTGCCGTCTTGCTTTCCTACGGAATTATTGGCTGGTTTATTGGCTTACAGAATACTCGCGTGCCTTTATACATGGCGATCTCGGCGAATGCCGTCAATATCGTAGGGGATGTTATTTTAGTGCTATGGCTAGATATGGGCAGCCGTGGTGCTGCCATAGCCAGTTTATTTGGGGATCTAACTAACCTTAGTATTGGCCTGTATTTTTGCTTTAGACAGCTGCAACAACATTTCCCTGCTGGAGGCTTTACCTTAGCGGCACTGGCCCAAGCTGGACCGTACAAAGAACTATTACAAGTTAATAAGCATTTGTTTGTTAGAACCCTAATTCTTTTGGGCAGCCTTAGTTTTTTTACCGCTCAAGGGGCCGCACAAGGCCCTCTTATCTTGGCCGCCAATGCGATACTGCTGCAGCTGGTTCACCTAGCCTCCTATGCCTTAGATGGATTTGCCCACGCCACAGAAGCTTTAGTCGGCAAGGCTGTAGGGCAAAAGAGCCCCGAGCTGTTTAAGCAAGCTTGCTTAAGTACCGGTTGTTGGTCGGTCCTAGTAGCACTGTTTATATCAGCACTCTTCTATCTTGCACAGTCACCGCTTATCGCGCTATTTAGTGATGACCCTTTGCTTAGGCAACAGGTAGAGATCTATTACTCTTGGGTATTGCTCTTACCCATAGTGTCAGCGACATGTTATTTCTTAGATGGGGTGTTTATTGGAACAGCACACACCTTTGATATGGAAATAACTATGATTCTGTCCTCTTTTGCGGTCTTCCTGCCCCTCTGGTGGCTCAGCCAAGGCTACGCAAATCATGGCCTTTGGTTATCATTTTGCGCCTTTAATGGCGCTAGAGGCTTTTTTTTGGCATTGATGTTTTGCTATCGACAGCGTAATAATTGGGGCATGAGCAAATAATGGGAAATAAGTAGGAAAGTAATTGTCTATAATTACCAAAGCACGATATACGATATGAGCAGTCCATGACTTTACTCTGAATATCACCTCCACCATTTGATTTGTTTGAAATTGTGTCTATGTTTATCTGACTGATGTCGTCAGTACTAAGAATTACGAAAAGAACTGATAATGAATGACGAACTGGTTTCACTATCCGAATTAAGGTTAGCTATAGACGCTGCCTTTAGCGAGAGCAGCAATGATGTTAGCCTTCATCGCTTCCTCGCTAGTCGCGCGAAAACCATGCATCGCGGCATTGGCTTTGGTGATGGCGACCAGGTCGAGCTGCTGCAAGAGTTTGTTCACCGCTATATCAAACAGGTACCCGATGTTTTAGCACACTTCCACAAGATATCATTGGCAGCGGGTGTCGAAGACGAACTAGAAGCTTTTTTACATATTGCGATAGATTACTTTTTGCAACCTCTAGAAATAACGGCAAGCCACCGCGGCTTACTGAAAATCATGGACGCTGCCTATTTAGCCCATAGGCTAATTGAAGAAGTGAATGATCGTTTTATAGGAAATGCCGGTGTTTCGATATCACCCATCGATAACACCGAAGATAATGTAGTGATGCATTTTCTAATTGGTGAGAGCCTGGCGAACGAATTGGATCTTGCCGTTCATTATTCCGTAGAGATGCTGATTAGCCAAAATGCCCTGTTCAGCAAGCAATCCTTAATGCTCTACGTTGAAGCCCAAAAACAGAACCAAAGAAAACAGCAATCTGTCTATAAAGAAGAGAGTGCTATTCGCCTAGCTCTGAACCGCTATTAGTGCTTTTTCCCTAAAGGCTGTAATTCAATTACCTGAACCTCTTGGGCTTTTTCTACCTCAGTAACGTTTACCCGAGTTTCTAGCTCTCTAGCTTTAGTCTGAAAATGCATTTTATCCTTGAAGCCGCAAGCCACACACTCTCGCCAATCACTATCATCTTCTTTGTACATAACAACCTTATCCATTTGCGAACACTTTGGGCAAACGGCTCCGGCTATAAATCGCTTTTTCATATTAACTCCTAAGCCATGCCATTGTGACGTAACAAGGCTTCACTGCTTGGCCCTCTACCACGAAAGCGTTTGTACAAATCAGCAATGTCTTCACTACCACCACGACTTAAAATCGTTTCTAGAAACCATTGTCCAGCCTGCTCACTGAAAATGCCCTGCTCTTCAAAGTATGAGAAGGCATCAGCTGAAAGTACTTCAGCCCATTTATAGCTGTAATAACCGGCCGCATAGCCACCGGCAAAAATATGCGAAAAGCCATTTTGAAATTTATTGAACGAAGGCGGAATAATAAGTGCGACTTCTTTACGAACAGCATCCAGCACTTGCTGCGGATCCATTGGCGATTCTGCTAGGTAGTCTTTGTGCAAAAGAAAATCAAATAAGGCGAACTCTATTTGCCTCAGCATTTGCAAGCCAGCTTGAAAGTTCTTCGCAGATAGTAATTTATCTAAAAGATCTTTCGGCAAGATCTCGCCAGATTCATGATGCGAGGAAATCATCGCAATAGACTCAGCCTGCCAGCACCAGTTTTCTAAAAACTGGCTGGGCAACTCAACCGCATCCCAAGGTACACCATTAATTCCGCTCACCGCGGCTACATCAATGCTAGTTAACATATGATGTAATCCGTGACCAAATTCATGAAATAGCGTTGTTACTTCATCATGACTTAATAAGGCAGGCTTATCGGCTAGGGGCGCTGTGAAATTACACACTAAATAGGCAACGGGAAGTTGTATGTCATTATTATCTATACGGCGCACACGACATTCGTCCATCCATGCCCCGCCACGCTTTTTCTCTCGTGCATATAAGTCCAAATAGAAATACGCTAATACTTCCCCGCCTTTTTCAATTCGGTAGAACTTTACGTCTTGATGCCATAATTCATCGTTCGACTCTTCTTTCACCTCAATGGCGAATAGCTTACTGACAATATCGAACATGCCTTGAATAACATGGGGTGCTGGGAAGTAAGGTCTCAGGAGTTCATCAGAAATATCGTATTTTTCTTGTTTGAGCTTTTCACTGTAGAAGTTTAAATCCCATGCTTGCAATTCTTGCTCTAAGCCTTGCTCTGCGGCAAAGCCCTTCAATTCCTGCAGATCTGATTCAGCAACAGCACGGCTCTTGATCGCCAGCTCACGTAGGAAGTCTACAACCTCTTGAGTTTCTTTGGCCATTTTTTTAGCGATGGAAAGCTCTGCATAATTTGCAAAACCCAAAAGCTCGGCGAGCTCATGGCGTAAAGCCAAAGTCTCTGCAATTAAGGGGCTGTTATCCCAAGGACCAACCTGCGCATCAAGTCGAACCGTGTTTTCGCTAGCACGACTAACATAAGCACGATACATGGTTTCACGTAGCTTTCGGTTCTCAGCGTACTGCATAACAGCAAGGTATGAAGGGATATCGAGAGTGACCACATAACCACTAAGCCCTTTCGCTGTCGCGGTTTGCTTAGCGATCTCCAACTGCATCTTTGGCAAACCAAGCAACTCGGATTCATCTTCTGTGTGGTAATACCAAGCTTGATTGGCATCCATTACATTATTAGAAAACTGGGTACTTAGCTCAGATAAGCGCGACTTAATTTCTCCAAAACGGGACTTTGCCGCATCCGGCAAGCTCACCCCCGCCAACTTAAAATCCCTTAAGGCATGCTCGAGCGTAGCTTGTTGAGCGGCTGTCATATCTTTATACGCAGGGCTATCAGCAAGCTGTTGATAGGCTTTATAGAGCTCCGCGTTCTGCCCCAGGGCTGTGCTGTATTCGGTCAACTGCCCAATACATGCCTGATAAGCTTCGCGCAATTCATCATTGTTAACTACTGAGTGCATGTGGCTCACAGGAGACCAAGCTTTGGCCAAACGATCTCCTCGAGATTCTAGAGGCTCAATCAGGGACTGCCAGCTGATATCCGACCCCAAACCCGCCAGCTGAGCTTTCAGCTCGGTATTAGACTGTTCAATCAATGAACGAATGGCAGGCTCGATATGTTGATTTTCAATCTTGGAAAACGGCGGTAAACGGTGATCAGCTAATAGTGGATTGGCGCTCATAGAGGACTCATATCTTAAATCATGACAATCCCTCTATTTTAACTCAATTCATAAGAGGCTTGTTAACCCTTAGGCATTTGCTGATCATTCTAACTGCTAGCCAGGTATAGCGACGGGTTAATCCCCGTCCAGCGACGAAACGAACGTTTAAAGTTGTGTTTGTCATGATAATTTAGCTTTTGGGCAATTTCTTCGGTACTCAGCTGACCGGCATGCAAGTAGTAGATCGCCATATGACGTCGAACACTATCCAAGATAGTTTGGTAGCTGCCCCCTTCTACCTTCAAGTGGCGCTTAAAAGACGCAGGGCTTAGCTCTAAGCGCTCCGCTAGCTCCTCTAGGCCAGGAGCTTGGGATAGCTCGTCTTGCAAGCTCTGATAAACCCACAACGATAAACTTCTACTCGACTTCTCAGGTAGGTTTTTTTGTTTGCAAAGCTTGCATGCCAAATCAAAGCGAGCCCTTGACCCTCTGGGTAACTGTTCAGACAAGCTTGCTCTCGGGATAATAATGGCATTGATATGGCTGGCAAACTTTGGCCTCAGGCCATAGTGAACTAAAAACTGCTCTTGATACTTAGGCTCTTTAAAGGCATGCAAGCAGAACCAAGAAGAGGTATCGACACCCAACCAGCGAGAGAAGGAAAAAAAAGCACTGCTTATCGATTCGATCAAGAAATCATTAGCGTAATCATCAATATCAACTGGCAGTAATTGCAAATAGAGGTTTTGATCATCATAAACGCTTTTAAACTCTATCAGGGGCTGGGATAAAAACCCAAACTTCTGTAAGAATTCTATTAAATCAAGAAGCGTTGGTGAGGCAAGAATTGCGCTAGCGAATTGCGGGTGATTTCCCGGCAGTAGATACTGACCTAGCAGAAAGCTACCATCATCTGCACCAAAGCTGCGCTTGGCATTTTTAAAAATGGCCAATAGCTGTTGTGCTGATAGCATTGTACTGGCATCTTCGATATCCTCAGAGAATATGCTACTACCCTTTAATAGTTTATCCGGGTGTACTCCGCGACTCTGAGCGAGCTCTAACAAGCCCAGCAAGTTTTCTTGTGCGAGAAAACGCCTTTCTGCCAATGCATGATATAACTTGTGCATCAGGCAACCTTTAGCAAGCGCCTTTCTTTAGCCTTTGCTAAGCGATAGTTTGCACGCTCCAAAAGCTTATCTACAACGTCAGATTCTTCTATTGAAGCATCTAGACCGTCGGTTGCCACCGCGGTGCTAACAGTGTGAAATTGTGCACTGTCACTATTACGAGCTCTAAATGCAAAGTGGCGGCACACATCCTCTAACTGCTGAGCAACAAGCACTGCCATTTCTTGGCAGGTTGCCGGCATTACAATAGCAAAGCGATCACCAGCATAGCGACAAAGAAGGTCTCTTCGGCGTAAATTTAACAAGATCAACTCGGTCAATTCACTTAATAATCTGTCCCCTTCCGTGATTCCAAGCCTGCGATTAATGTTTCTAAACTCATCGATATCCAACATCAAAATAGATGTCGGCAAGCCTTCTGCACGAGCTTTTTGAAGTTCAATCGACAATTGAGTGCGTAGGTAATGAGCATCAGCCAGACCGGTAATCTTATCCAAGCGTCGATGATCTCGGCGACCTCTCTCGCGCTTGAGCAACTGCTCATTAAGTGCTTGTTGTTCACGGTACCAATGTAATAAGCCGATGCTCATTAGCAACATGCCAATCGGCATAGGAATTGACTCTACGGCGTGACTCCAAATAGTTGCATCAGGAAGGCGAATAAATTCATCCAATAAATCTTGTCCACTGGCAATTAAGAAGCAGCTAAAGCCCCAGAACAGCAAGCTCGTGACAGGACCATGAGGCCGGCTTGCCAACAGTACAATCAACCACACCATGCAAAGCCATACCGCCCCACCTTCACCAGCAATATCAAGCCAATCAACTTCTTGCCATTGTTTACTTTCACCTAGCGCAAGAGTAATTAATATCTGTGCGCTCAATAGCAGTAGAATTAACAAAAGCTTGCTTGTGTGTTTTTTTAGCTGTTGCAGCATGTCATTACCTTTTTCACTGATGACAATAAAACAGTTTCAGGTGACAGCTTTATGACAACAAGTAACCGCTCTATCTTAAGCTCTGCTCATTAGCTCATAGAAATTGAGACTTTTTGGATTTTCTTTTACGAAAAAGGCTATTTATACTGCTCTGGCGTTAGGAAAGATCGTGTTTTGAGTTGTTGCCGTAGTCCTAAAAGCTCAAGCTGCTTACAAAATAAGCGTTTCGATGCCCATAATATTGAGAGTACAGCCTTTCGACGACTTGACGTCACTAATCTGTCACATAGACTTTCTAACGTTCGCCCCAATTCCTTCGGGACTTTATTTAAGGGGAGCCACCATGGCCACAGTAGTACGCAAAGTCTTTAAACATAGTCAGCTTGCTCTGGCGATTACAGCAACAATCGGTGCAAGCAATCTAAGCTTTGCTCAAGACAGCGAAAAGTTAGAAGAAATTATCGTTTTCGGTAATGCCGCAAGTTTGAATCGCGCACTCGAGAAGCAGCGCATGGCCGACAACATTAAAAGTATTGTCAGTGCCGACTCTATTGGGAAACTACCCGACACTAATGTTTCTGAAGCTTTGCAGCGTGTGCCTGGTGTTTCCATTGAGCGTGACCAAGGTGAAGGCCGCTTCGTCAGTGTGCGGGGTCTTTCTGCTGACTTAAACTCTGTCAGTATTAATGGCATGAGCACGCCTTCACCGGAGTCAGATCGTCGTGCAGTGGCCTTGGATGTTATTCCCGCCGACCTCGTCGAAACCTTAGAAGTCACAAAGTCCATAACCCCAGATATGGACGCTGATGCCATCGGTGGCTCGGTTGAAGTCAAAAGTGTTTCCGGTTTCGATCGCGATGGCCTGTTCTACTCTTTAAGCAGCGAAGGCAGCTACGATGATCTTAGCGGTGAAAGCAGCCCTAAGCTTGCCGCCAGTGTTAGCAATATTTTTAGTGTCGGTAAAGGTAGCGAAAATCTTGCCATTGCGGGAGCGGTCAGTTGGTTTGACCGTGAGTTTGGCTCTAATAACAGTGAAACTGGTGGCAAGTGGGAAATCGAAGAGGGCGAAGCCAAACTAGAAGAGTTTGAACAACGCAATTACGCTATTGAACGCGAGCGCTTAGGAGCAGCGTTTAATATCGATTACAAAGTTAGTGAAAACCATCAAATATTTCTGCGAAGTTTATTTAGTGAATATACCGATACAGAGCAGCGTCTAGCGAATATTATTGAGTTCGAAGACCCTCTCGCGTCAGGAGAGCTGGGCAGCTTAAAAGAAGATGACTACATAGATGGCGAAGGCAATGAATTCGAAGACCGTCCTATCGCGGTGCGTGAGTTGAAACAGCGCCTAGAAACCCAGAAGATATTTTCGACGGTATTCGGCGGAGAATACAAGGCCAATGATTGGACCTTAGAGTACAATTTAGGCTACAGCAAATCAGAAGAAGTAGAACCAGAACATATCTCCGAAGCTAAATTTGTGGCTAATGTTGAAGGAGACGTTGGCTTTGAAGACTCTCAGCAACCAAAGCTAATTGCACCCGATACCTTCTACAACCCGAACTTATATTTTTTAGAATCTGTTGAGCTCGCCAAAGCCCAAGCTGAAGACGAAGCTAGCAGCTTTAAGCTTGATATATCTAAAGATATTAAGCTCGGCGCCTACCCAACAGAAATTAAATTTGGCGCCAAATTTAGCCAAAGAGAAAAACAGGTCGACGAAACGGTCAGCGAAATCGAGGAAATGCTCAACCCTTTAAGTGATTTTGCTAATAGTGATATCAATTACAAACTGCAGCGCTTTGGCCCAGGCATTAACTCTTCGGCAGTACTGGCCGCTGCACAAAATCAGGATCGCGAACTCAATATTGAAGAGTCTAACGCAGGTGATTGGGTAGTTGAAGAAGATCTGCAAGCTGTCTATGCCATGGCCACTATGGATATTGAGGATCTACGCTTAGTCTTTGGTGCACGTTATCAAGAGGTTGACTTCAAAGCGAATGGCTTTGCCTATGATGACGACGCTGAGGACGATCAGCAAATCACAGCGCGTCAAGCTAGCCGCAGCGACTCTCATTTTCTACCCGCGCTGCATTTACGCTATATCGTTAATGACAATACTCAACTTCGTGCCGCATGGACCAACTCAGTGGTTCGCCCTACTTTCGAACAAGCTCGTCCAGGTTATATTTTGGAAGACGATGGCGAAAAAGGTGAGTTCGGAAACCCCCAACTTAAACCCTGGGAGAGCAGCAACTTAGATGTAGGTATTGAGCACTATATGGGTTTTGCCGGTGTTGTTTCAGCATTCGCATTTTATAAAGATATCGATACTTTTATTTATGACACCATTACAGATCAACTGAGTGGATTTGAAAATATCGAAGAAGCTGAAATCGCGCTGAATGGTCAGGACGCAAAGCTCTATGGTGTTGAATTCGCCTGGTCTAAACAACTCAGTGAGTTGCCAGAACCTTTTAATGGTCTACTACTTTCTGCCAACTTAACATTGGCAGAATCTGATGCCGAGATCGATACCATCGAAGGCTCTCGCACTATTCGACTGCCACAGCAGTCAGATACTACAGGAAACTTTACCGTCGGTTACGATAGTGACAAATTAAGTTTACGCCTAGCTGCAAACTATAAATCTGATTACCTTGATGAAATTAATGCCGAAAGCCCCGTTAACGATATCATTGTCGACGACCACTTTCAGCTTGATTTTAGTGCACGCTACTTCATCAAAGACAATATCCAAGTGTTTTTTGAAGCCATTAATATCAATGACGAACCGTTTTACGCTTACGTAAGTCAGCCTCGTTGGAATGCACAATACGAAGATTATGGTCCGACCTTCAAACTAGGCGCTACGATTACTAATTTTTAATTGTCCAGTTTTTAGTGGTGTTGCCCAGCCCCCCTATAGCTGGGTGGCACTGCTAACTTTAAGTAGAATACTATGCATAAATTGATGATGTACAAAAACAGCTTTAACAAAACTCTCGCCTCCACCATAGCTTTATTAAGTTTGATCGCTTGTGCCGATCAATCTGAGCCAAAAAAATCCAGCATTAACCAGAAAAACACTGAGGTAGCTGCCAGCTATACGGTAGATTCCGCCCAACAAATTATTCCTCTTGATAATTATACGATCGCTATTAGCGAATCTTTTGGTTTGCGCTTATTAGATAGGTCTGGAAGCACACTTCATGAAATACAAGGGAAGTTTGAATTGGCTGACTTTCGCAAGCCAGGCGGATTTCTTCGCTTGCTGATAGTCGACAAAAATAAAAATACTCCAATTTTGTATACCCAAGTCGATGAAGAAATCCGTGAGCTCAACCGCTTTGCTAGCCCTGGCTTTAATATTGATGGTTTGTGCTTAAACGAGTTTGAGCAGCAGCTTTTTGCGTTTTATTTGGATGGTGAAGGCCGGGCTCAGCAGTGGCTAATTAACGATCGGGGCCCATCTCAACAGGTCCGCCAGTTTACGACAGCACCAGGAAGCTATTGTGCGGTCGATGATAGCGAACAAGCTCTTTATGTAAGTGAGGAATCTACCGGCGTGTGGGCCTATGAAGCTGAACCCGAAGCTGAAAGTGGGCGTGAGCTCATCGCTTTAAGTAGTGTTTGGGGTGGCATTCTTGGAAAAGATATTAGCGCTATCAGTGCAATCGATGGTGGCTTTGCAGCTCTATCTACAACTGAGGGCAGCGTTACTTTAGTTTCTGGTGGTGAATTTAAAGCTCGCTATCAGCTAGCTGGCGCCACCGAGGCTGAACAGCTAGCTCTCGCTCAAGACGGAGAACAGCTTAAGCTTGCAAGCGTGGATGAGCAAGGTCAAGTCTATTTATGGCAAGACAATATCGAACTGAAAAGCCACAGTGCTGAGAGCATGCCACAGCTTAAAGCAGACGGCGAAACTCAAGCCATGCCTCGTTATGGAGATGTCGCTGATGACCCAGCCATTTGGGTAAACCAAAATTCACCCACTGACCCGCTAATCTTGGGTACCAATAAAACTGCCGGCTTGCATAGCTATAGCTTAGACGGAAAAGAACAACAGTTTTTACGAACGGGCCGCTTGAATAATGTCGATATCGTCTATCAGATAGCATTGGATGACGGTAATTCTGATATCGCTGCTGCGAGCCTGCGTGACAATAATAGCATCGCCATGTTTCAGATCTCCTCAGATGGAGTTGTGCGTGAGGCCGGCCAGATTGCCACATCCATGCATGAAATTTATGGACTTTGCATGTTCCAAACAGATGGTAAAGCTTATGTTTTGGCCAATGATAAAAGCGGCCTCTACCAACAATATTTAGTAGGCGGCTCAAGCCGCAATATGACTGGGAAGCTGAGCCGTGAATTTAGCCTACCAGGCCAGCCGGAAGGTTGTGCGGTCGATGAGAAACATCAGCGCCTCTTTATGGGTGAAGAAGACGCAGGCATTTGGGTAATAGATAGCAATCCAGACAGCCAAAGCCAAGCTGAGCTCATCCACAAAGTGGGTGGCCCACTGAAAGATGACGTTGAAGGAATGGCTATCTATCAAGGCAAAGATAAAGACTACTTAGTGGTTTCTAGCCAGGGTAATAATAGCTATGCCGTTTACGATACGCTTGCACCTTACGAGTATCGCGGATCATTTAAAATTTCCATGGATCCATTAGCTGGGGTAGATGGAGCATCAGAAACTGATGGCCTCCATGTCACGAGCGCCAACTTAGGGGGTAGGTTCAGCGAAGGCCTACTCGTCGTACAGGATGGGCATAATGTACTACCGAGCGAGCCACAAAACTTCAAGCTGCTCTCTTGGTCTGCAATTCGTGAAGCCCTAAACCTGCAATAGCACAGCAGCTCCACACTTAGTGCCCCCTCCGCCATTTTGTTAACTTGAGGTTAACAAAATGGCCTCTTTCCTCGCTTGTTCCCTTTGCTGAAAACTTGTAGCGTAAGCTAATCGCCTTAGGGAACTATTATGAACAAAACCATCCTTAACAGTCTTTTAACCGCTCTTAGTTGCAGCGTGATTCCATTCCAGCAAAGCGCAACAGCCGAACCAACGCTGAGCTGGCAACCAAGCCAAGAGAAAAGCTCTAGCTATATTTTACGCTACGATAGTGTCCACCACCCTGTTATTGGCAAGCGAGGTATGGTTGTTAGCCAAAATATTACCGCCAGTGAAGTCGGGCGCGATATTTTGGCTAAAGGTGGTAATGCTGTTGATGCTGCTGTTGCCGTAGGCTTTGCGCTTGCCGTGACGCTACCAAGAGCCGGCAACCTAGGCGGTGGTGGTTTTATGCTAATGCACTCCGCAAAAAGCGGAGACACCCAGGCTATCGACTATCGCGGAGAAGCCCCCTCCTCAGTCACATCTGACGACTTTATCGAAGATAGCAAAGTGAACCGCAGTAAAACCAAACTCGGTCATACTGCCTCTACGGTGCCAGGCACCGTTGCAGGCTTGTTCGCTGCCCACCAAGCTCAGGGTAAATTACCTTGGGCAGATCTACTTAAGCCTGCTGTTAAGCTGGCTCGCGAAGGTATTACGGTAAGCCATGATCTCGCTTGGGCCCTCAAGGCAAAATCCTCAGTGCTCACTAAAAACGCTGAAAGCTGCCGAATTTTTTTCAAAAACTGTAGCGGCTATATGGAAGCAGGTGAAAGGTTTGTACAGGAAGACCTAGCAAAATCTTTAGAAAAAATTGCCAAGCACGGCGCCGATGCCTTCTACCAAGGAGACATTGCTGACAGTCTTGTTAAAGATATGCAAGCCAACGGAGGTTATTTTCAAGCGCAAGATCTAGAAAGTTATAAGGCTCGCTTAGTCAAACCATTGCAGACTTCTTATCGCGATCATCAAGTACTTACTATGCCTCCACCGGCAGGTGGCCTGCCTTTACTGCAGATTTTAAATATTCTCGAAAATTTTGATATCCGTAAAATGGGTGCCGGCTCTGCAGAAAACCTCCACATTTTATCGGAGGCTATGAAGCGCTCTTATGCTGATCGATTTAAGTATTTAGGTGATCCGCGCTTCAGCGATATTCCGGTTGAGCAGCTACTGGACAAATCTCTAGCCAAGCTACATAGCGAGAGCATAAACCTGAACAAAGCTAGCGACGCACGCAAAGTAAAAGCTAGTGTGTTACAAGGGCCTGCTCCCGGCCCAGATACCACTCACTACTCCATCGCCGACAGTGAAGGCAACGTGGTTTCTAATACTTACACCCTCAGCGCTTCCTTTGGCTCCGGTGTCACCATTAAAGGCACCGGTATTCTGATGAACAATCAGATTAACAATTTTGTTATCCGCCCCAGCCATGTTTACAAAAACCAGCAGCGTGAGCCGAATGCCATAGCTGGTGGTAAGCGCACCAAGAGCACCCAATCACCCACCTTGCTCTTTAAAGACGGTAAAGCCGTGCTTGCCACTGGTACACCTGGTGGACGACGCATTATCACGACTGTTGCCCAGCTGATTTCCAATGTGGTGGATCATCAAATGAACATTGCCGAGGCGACGGCCTACCCTCGTATTCATCAGGGCTGGGGAAAACGTGACTATAAGCTGGAATATGAACCTGGCTTTAGTCCAGATACCTTGGCCTTGTTGAAAGCCAAAGGGCATAAACTAAAAGCTGGCGCCACCATGGGTAGCACCCAATCGATTGCCATCACAGGGAATCAATTGCTTGGTGCCGCTGATAGCCGTCGTCCAGGGGCCAAGGCGATCGGGCTGTAACAATTCATTTACATCCTGTTACAACTTAGCACATAGCTGCAGCAGTTGGTTTACTCCTAGGCGCTACTATGAGGGTGCTGAATAGTGCCTATGGCAACAGCGTGAGAGTGTCATCCAATAATGCTGAACAATAATAAAGCCCGCGATAAGTGGAGCTAACTATACCGGAGAGTCCATATGTTTAAACCGCATCCTTTAAGTATTGCGATTATCGCAAGCTTAAGTGCAGGGACTGCAATAGCGCAAGAAAATGCAGCCCTAGAAGAAGTTATTGTTACGGGAACCCATATTAAAGGCGTTGATATAGCCGGCGCCCTGCCTGTTAGCCAGCTTAGTAAAGAAGACCTGGATTTAGCTGGCGCTTTAAGTACCGAAGAGCTTATTGGTGAACTACCCCAAGCCGGACAGGTTGAATTTAACAGCTCCAGCGAAGGCACCTCCTCTAACAATGTTCGCGGCGATGTAGCCTCCATCAACCTTCGCGGCCTAGGGGCAGACAGCACCCTAGTGCTCGTAAATGGTCGCCGCATGGTGCTCAACCCATCTTCTTCTACTCGTGACGGCGTACCGATTCAATTCGTTAACAGCGCCATGATCCCAGCATCTGGATTGGATCGCGTTGAAGTGTTACGCGATGGTGCCGCCGCTATTTATGGAACCGATGCAGTAGCCGGTGTTGTTAACTATGTACTCGATACAGACTATGAAGGTTTTGAAATCAAAACTCGTTATGGTTCTGGACATTCCGATAGCTTAGGCGAGACTTCTATCCAGTTCCGCGGTGGCTTCGAATTCAATGAAGGCGCTTCCAACCTAACCTTCTTCGCCAGCGACTTTAATCGCTCTGGGGTAACCGCCCAAGAAATTGATTACACTCAAAACAGTGATTACCGCGATACCGACCGCACTCCGGCCTTGTTCGTTGGTGATACCTCGTTGAGAAACCTGTCTACTTTTACTCCATGGGGTCAGTTTAATCTAGGTACCGTTAACAGTGATGGTAGCTTTTCACCTGTTGGGGTTTCTGGTGTTGCTCGCAGCAGTGATGGACGCTTTCACCTTCAGCCAGATACAGCCTCTGGTGGGGTGGAGTACAAAGACGGCTTAGCGATCGACGACGGCACGCTGAATAGCGATCTGCGTTACAACATTAATGATCTCCGTATGATCATTCCTAATCTAGAACGTCGCCAGTTCTTTACGACTTTTACCCATGAGTTTGATAGTGGGATAGAACTATTTTCAGAAGCTTCGTACTACGAATCTGAGTACGATACCTTTTTCGGGCCTAACGTTATTTCTGATGTTAATAAGATGTACATTCCAAAAACGGCCTATTACAACCCATTTGGAGCTGTTGGTAACCCGAACCGCTTGGCAGGTTTAAGTACAGATGATGTGCCTGAAGAAGGACTAGATGTAAAAATTGATCGCTTACGTTTGTACGATACAGGTCCACGTAAAATCGCCACTGAAAGTGATTCACACCGCTTCCTTGTAGGCTTCCGTGGTACTTGGGATGACTGGGATTGGGAATCAGCCGCTTATACTTCAGCTGCCAAAGCCGAAGATAGCCAGCTAAGTGTTAGTCGCAGTAAATTCTACGAAGCGGTTTCACGCTCAACACCCGATGCTTATAACCCATTTACCGGTGGTAACTTTGCCGACCCAGCCAATGGCGACCCAAGCAGTGGTGGCGACGCTTCTGAGTTTACCGTTAATGTTGAGCGCAAAAACAAAACCGAAATCAGTGGTATAGATTTTAAGGCCTCCACCCCTAACTTAGTGAGCTGGGCTGGCGGTGATATTGGCGCCGCTTTTGGTGTAGAACAGCGCCGCGAAACCTACCGTGATGATCGTGACCCACTACTTGATGGCACAGTAACCTTTACTCACCCTCTTAGCGGGGAGTTCTTTAGCAGTGATGTTATGGGTGTTAGTGCTACCCCAGACACCTATGGTGCTCGTGAAGTCTATTCCGCTTATGCTGAATTCCTAGTGCCTATGGTTAATGAGGGCATGGACATACCTTTAGTTAAAAGCTTAGATGCACAAATCGCAGTGCGCGCCGAAAGCTACTCGGATGTCGACGAAGATATTGTTAAACCAAAGTTTGCTCTAGCTTGGCGCCCTGCTGATTGGTTGCAAGTTCGCAGTGCTTTTTCTAAAGGCTTCCGCGCTCCTAATCTAGAAACGCTGAACCTAACCGTGCAGGAACGTTTCAATAATAACCAGAGCGACTTTTTGCGTTGCGCTGCCGGTCAAGCCGCCGGTACGCCAGAGACAGATGTTGATGCCTGTCAGCAATCGATTAATACTCGCCGCCTAGGTAACAAAGATCTACAAAGTGAAGAGTCTGAAAACTTAACCTTTGGCTTTGTTGTAGAACCTCTTGAAGGCTTGGTTTTTACTGCTGATTGGTGGCGTATTGAGCAAGAAGGTGTGGTTGGTTTATTCGGCCGCGATAACCACCTTATTCTTGATCAAATCATGCGCCTAAACGACAGCAGTAACCCTAACGTAATACGTGCAGCCGCTACTGCTCAAGATCAAGATGAAATCGATGCTTACAATGCGGCAAATGGCACCAGTTTAGAAGCCGTTGGCCAGCTTTTGCATGTCAATGATACCTTCTTAAATCTACAACCTCGCACAATTGAAGGTGCCGATTTTAGTGTTGCCTATGACACCGATGAGTTCAGTATCGGCAGTTTTACACTGAAGTTTGATGGTGCCTATATCGCAAAATGGGATCAAGAGGCCTCCCCACAGGTTGAAGAGATTCAAGCTGCTGTGAATTCCAATCCATTACTTACAGGCTCTGTATCATCTTTCAGTAGCGGTTCACGCATTCAAGATGAAGCGACACCACGCTGGCGTGCAAAAGCCAGTGTCACCTGGAGAAAAGACAACTGGCGCGCGGGTCTGAGTGCTCGCTATGTGGGTAAAGTTTACGACCCAGACGTTAAGCAAGATGACGACCCTAGTATTATTCTAAAGATTCCTTCTTGGACTACTGTAAATACTTATGTGAATTACAAGTTTGAAGAAGGCGTATTAGATAACACCAACATCCGTTTGGGTGCCAACAACCTATTTGATGAAGAACCGCCATTGTTTGATTCTTCTCGCGGTTATAGTCCGGCGCTTCATTCAGCCAGAGGTCGTTACGTTTATCTTGATGTAAGCAAGAAATTTTAGGGGCCCGATGGCCCCACCCCTCACTCTCGTATAGCAAATGAGGCGGCTACCCGCATGCTTGATCTCAACTGTCAGTGCAGTTTATACGAGTTTTTGCCCGTCTCTGCTACGGGCTTTTTTTCCTTTTTCTACTGATTGATTATGAAAATATCGATTAAAAAAGTTTGTTTACTAGCCTGCAGCAGCATTGCACTGTTCCATAGTCAGTTGCCTAGCGCCCAAGCTCAAAGTGCACACGGCTCAGAAGCCATTATCGACTTAGCAGGACAATTTCATCCCGTTATTGGACGTAAGGGTATGGTTTCTAGCCAAGAAGCCTTAGCCAGCCAAGTGGGTGTGGATATCCTCAGACAGGGCGGCAACGCCGTCGATGCAGCAGTTGCCGTCGGCTTTGCATTAGCGGTTACCTTGCCAAAAGCAGGCAATATCGGTGGCGGTGGCTTTATGCTAGTGCACGATTCAAAATCGACCGAAACCCATGCAATCGATTACCGAGAAACGGCTCCAGCAGCCGCTCACCGCGATGTATTCTTAAACAGTGATGGCAGTGTTAATAAACAAAGAGCTCGCAATAGTTTTCAAAGCGCTGGTGTTCCGGGTACCGTTGCGGGCCTACTTTTGGCTTTAGAGCAACACGGTACCATGAGCCCCAAGCAAGTCATTGCTCCTGCGATTAAACTCGCCCAAGAAGGCTTTGTAGTATCAGAAGAGCTCGCACTTGAGCTACAGCAACGCCATTCGCAGCTCAGCCGCTCTAAGGCCGGACAGAAGATTTTTTATAAACCCAATGGTCGCTTCTATAAAGCAGGGGAAAGACTAATTCAAAAAGATCTGGCCAATACCTTAAAAAAAATCGCTGAAACTAATGGACAGTCCTTTTACCAAGGCGAAACCGCCAAACTGATTGTGCAAGATTCAAAAAAACAGGGTGGCCTGATTCGTTTAGATGACCTGAAAAACTACCAGCCGGCACTAAGAAAAACTGCCAAGGGTAAATACCGAGGCTACGATGTAGTTACTATGCCCCCACCAAGCGCTAGCGGCATTCACATTATTCAAATGCTCAATATATTGGAAAATAGTCAGCTCCATGACATTCCCCACAACAGTGCAGCACATTTACATTTACTCAGCAGCGCCATGCAGTTTGCCTTTGCCGATCGTAGTGAGCATTTAGGTGACCCTGACTTTTATGATGTCCCTATTCAAACTATTACCAGCAAACAGTACGCTAAAAAGTTAGCCGATAGCATTGTTCCAATGCGCGCAAAGTCGGCCGCCGAAGTTAAGCCTCTGAACCTTAATCAATGGAAGGAAAGCCCCGATACCACCCATTACTCGGTTATCGACAAGTACGGGAATGCAGTGTCCAATACCTACACACTTAATTTCAGTTACGGTTCGGGTATTGTCGTTGAAGGTGCCGGTTTTATTCTGAACAATGAGATGGATGACTTTTCTGCCAAGCCCGGTGTACCAAACGCCTTTGGCTTGATTGGCCGTGAAGCCAATGCAATTAAAGCAGGCAAACGTCCCTTGAGTTCGATGGCACCGACGATTATCTTCAAAAATGATAAGCCGTTTATGATTACGGGTAGCCCTGGGGGCAGCAAAATTGCCAATGCAGTTTTACAAACTATAAGCAATGTTATCGATTATGATATGAATATTGCGCAAGCTTCCTCGGTACCACGTATTCATCATCAATGGCTACCTGATATCCTGAACCTCGAATCTGGAATCAGTGCCGATACCATCTCTATACTGAGCAATATGGGCTATACAACAAAACCAAGCAAAGGCATAGGTAGTACACAATCGATAGTAATAAAAAGTGGTATTGTTTACGGGGCATCTGATCCAAGAAGACCTGGCGCGGCAACGATTGCGGAATAAGCCAGACTTTGTAAACCGTCACTGATTGATGGCCAGAGCCCACATCTTTATGTGGGCTTTTAGGTTTCTATAGAACTGTATTTCAGAATTGTTCTAGAAAGCGATCCTTATCCTGCTCATTCATCCGCTCTCCCATTATTTTTCCTAGCAAGCCACTCTCTTCAATAAGGCCGTAGGCAGCTTTTAGCCTAGCGACAATTTCATCTGGGGTATCTAAGCTGGCCGCAATATAAAGCCCTTTTGAGATACCTTCTAGCTTTAGTGCCGGCACAAATTTTTCGCAATCAGTCTTTTCTTGCTCGCAAAGCGTTAGCAGGCCCGCCGAGCTAGACGCAAACAGCTCGACCCGTTTGCGTAGCAACTTATGGAAGTTCTGCCGATTAGAATTCACGGGCTCTAGGTTAGCTATACCTTGAGATTTCAAATAGACATGGTGCGCATGGAAATTAACTACGCCGACTTTGTAACGATTTACATCAGCTAAGCTATCCACGGAGATATCACTACGTTCCAGTAATCGAAATAAATAGTAATGAACTGGGGTTATTTGTCCTATCCAATGAAACTTATTTTCCCTTTCTGCGGTTCGAGCCAGTGGGTAAATGATGACATTAGATTCCGTTTCAGCTCTGCGGTAGGCTCTTTTCCATGGTGAGAAATATAGCTGATACTCAAAGTCCGATTGCGCTATGAGCTCATGAACCAATTCCGTCGCTTGCCCATCGGCTAAGTTATCATTGCTACGGAAAGTAATTGGAGTTCTTTCAGTTACTACATCTAGAGTCACTTGAGCTTGGCTGTTTGCTGCATTGAAACCGCCCCATAAGGCCACTAGAAATACAGATAAACTCAGTGTTCTAAGCTCCATAATTACATCTTATTCGGCTGATATTGATTTATAGCCCCTTGGGTTATTCTCATGGTTTTTATCCACAGGGCATATGTAGCGGGGCTCAATATACCATCATCGTCATCAAACTCGTCAAATAAATCCAGCATAGCCTGCAGACCAAAGTTTCCGGCTAGGCCCCTTAGTTTATGTAATTGCTCATTACTCAAGGGTTTTCCTACTAGTACCCCCTCCTCTGCCGAGATATTTTTACGAAGCTCCTGCAAGGCTTTTTCATACAGTTGTGCCGCCGGCTCAATACCTAAATTATTGAAATGTTCATGAATGACAGATTTGTTCAAAGCAATACTTTGTTTAGCGAAATCTTGATTAATACTGTTCAAAAGCTCGCCGTAGTCCACGGGCTTTTCAATTACGTCATCCATGCCAGCGGCATAACACTTTGTTTTTGTCTCGGGGTCGATATGTGCAGTCACGCCATAAATTGTGCCGCTATAATCAGCCTGTCTTAACTTTTCAGTTGCACTAATACCATCGAGCTCTGGCATATTGACATCCATAAGCACTAACTGGGGCTGCTCGGCTTCGCAAAGGGATATCGCTTCTAGGCCATTTTCGGCCACATAGACCTTATGCTTATTTTGTTCAAAATATATCTTGGCTAACTTTAAATTCATTTCTACATCGTCAGCCACCAAAACTCGCAGTGGGCTCATACTTGCAGTGCTGTCCTCCTGACTCAGGGCTGGCATTTTCTGGGCTATCTTGGCACTAACTTTAAACCAAAATTCTGCGCCTTCACCCTCTTGACTGTTAAAGTCTAGCTGCCCATCCATTTTGTCTACAATAGCTTTGCATATCGCCAGTCCCATACCCGCACCACCATAGAGAGCATGAATGCTTTTATCGGCTTGCTGGTAGGGGGAGAATATTTTTTCTTTGGCTTGTTCTGCTATGCCCACCCCTGTATCACTCACCAAAAACCTTAGTAAGCTACGACCATCTTTCTTTTCTAAACAACTAACCTCCAAATGTATTTCACCGTCGCGGGTAAACTTAATAGCGTTATTGATTAAGTTTAAAATTACTTGGCGCAACCTCTCTGAATCTAATTCATAGTAACGATCGACATTATTCGCAATTTGATAGCTAATCTGGTTCTGGTTCTTCTTAGCAGAAGAGCCCATTAAGAAGATAATTGAGCTAATCAGCCTTTCAAGATCAAACACTTTATCCACTAGCTCTAACTCACCTTGCTCATTACGGGTGTATTCCAGAGCATTGTTCATTAAGCCTAAAAGCGACTCACAAGCGTCATTGATTGAATCAACGTACTGGGCTTGAGCACTGGGTAAACCACTATCTGAAAGAAGCCTTAGCAATCCCAAAATGCCATTCATTGGTGTTCGAATCTCATGACTCATAACAGCTAAAAAGTCTGATTTTGCTTTACTGGCCTCAAGGGCTGATTGCTGCTCTTTTTTAAGTTCGTGGGTGCGCTCAAGTACTTGCGCTTCAAGGTTTTTGTTTGCGGCTAGAATTTGCTCATGCTGAGTTTCAATGGTTTTTAATTGCTGATTAAAAGCATTGAGCAACATACCAATTTCATCATCGCGATGTGCACTGGGGATATCGATATTTTTCAGCTTTTCAGGTTTGCTTGCTTGTTGGCTAGCTAGTAGCACTGATTTCGTAACACCAAAATAGAAAACCAGCATTATGCAAGCGGCGAGGATGATGTTGCGAATAATGCCGAATAGAAAGGTCAGCAATGAACGCTGTATAAAAGCTTGAGATTCATTTGCGGGATCTACTTGGATATATAGAACACCGACTTCCTCTGTAGCAGCATGCAGCAAGGAAACCTGTATATCTTCTAAGTCACCAAACAGCCAACGACCTACTCCCGAGACTTTTTCAGCTGCCTTGCTAGCATGCGCTAATGTGTTTTTATAATTGTCTTTGATACTCGCCTTAACAATAAACCTATTGTTCAAAAGCCCCGCAACGATTTCGCCCGCGGTGGCATCATCTAGATTATAGGCCGCGAATTGTGCCGATTTGATTGCGGTACTAAGAATACGCTCAACATCGTTATCGTGATTGTTCTTTTGTTGAAAGTAATCGGCCATCAACTGGCCACCGGTCAGCAATAGGCCAATTAAAAAAGCCACCAAAACAATATTTCTGGTTTGCTTATACGCCAAACGTTGGCGCAGTGGAGGTTGGCCCTTACTGAATGGCACAGTTATGACTCATTCGAGTTTATTTCCGCAATAAACAGGTAGCCTGCGCCATGAACGGTACTAATATACTTTGGGGATCCTTTATCGTCTTGTAGCTTTTTTCTCAGCCTTGCTACCATCACATCGATAGTACGATCTGTAGGATACCAATCACGGCGTTGCATTTTATTCATCAGCTGATCCCTACTCAGTACCATTCCTGGATTTGCTAGCAGGGCTGCCAATAGTTTGTACTCACCCTCGGTAAGACTTACCTCTTCCCCATTTACATGCATTAATAATCGACGGCCAGGCAAAAAAGACCAACAATCAAAGTTTATTTGCTCGGCTAAATCTTGGCTGTTATTGAGTGTTTCTTGATGCAGTCGTGATGCAAGGTTTTTAACCCGTACCATCAATTCCCGAATATTATAGGGCTTAGTGACATAATCATCAGCACCCAGCTCAAGACCCACAATACGGTCAATATCATCGGAGCGCTGGGTGACTAAAATAATCCCCATATTCGAGCGGCCCCGTATCTCCCTAGTTAGAGCTAAGCCATCGCCGTCTGGCAGAGTAATATCCAGCAACACAATATCTATTGTCTTTTGCGCTAGCAGTTCTCTTGCTTGACTACAGTTGTGAGCCTTATACACCTCATAGGGTGCTTGATTGAAATAGCTGTATAACAGCTCCATGCTCGCCAATTCATCTTCCACAATAAGTAAAGTGATGGCTTTGGAATTGGCTTTATTGGAAGGGTTCATGATTTATTGGTCTGCATTTTTAGAACTGTTCAAATTATAACCCAGACAAGTCTGGCGCCAATGTAAATCTCCAGTGTTTTTTGTAAACCAAAGATTATCCTATAAACTGCGGCGGATAATATTAGATATACAGCCTAGAGATAGCCCTATGAGTTCCGAGCCAAACAAAATCTATAGTACCGCCATTCGCAGCCACAAAGGCATCAGCCCAAGCCTGGGGCAACGAGTTATGATCGACCCCTCTGCCGTAATCATAGGTGATGTGGTTCTAGGTGATGACTGCTCGGTATGGCCCTGTGCAGTGATTCGCGGCGATATGCACTCTATCCGAATTGGCGATCGCTGCAGTATCCAAGACGGCTCAGTTTTACATATTACTCATGCTAGTGACTTCAACCCGGGCGGCTGGCCCCTGACCTTAGGCGACGATGTTACCGTAGGACACTCCGTCAATCTCCATGGCTGTACACTAGGCAGCCGAATCCTAGTCGGTGTTGGCTCTACCATTATGGATGGTGCAATCGTTGAAGATGAAGTCATCATTGGAGCTGGTAGCCTTGTACCACCTGGTAAACGCCTAGAATCCGGTCATTTGTACGTTGGCTCCCCAGTAAAGAAAGCTCGCCCACTAAAAGAAAAAGAGCGTAACTTCTTCCCTTACACTGCCGGGAATTATGTGAAGCTGAAGGATGAGTATTTAGCCGAGGCCGAAGATCAGAATAGCTAACGTATTCGCTAGCAGGGAATGCCGTTATTTGAAAAGGATAAACGTTCGAATACAAATAATAGTTTGAGAATGAAGCCGGCTCTATGAACCGGCTTCAACAAGATTAGCCCTTGCTGGCGATATACTGGTCGACTTGCTCTTCCAAGATACCTAATGGCAACATGCCATTGCGCAAAATAACATCGTGGAATTCACGAATATCAAATTTTTCTGCTAGCGCCTTCTTGGCCTTAGCACGCAATTGCATAATTTTGATTTGACCAATCTTATAGGCAGTCGCCTGTCCAGGCATAACAATGTAACGCTCGATGGCTTTTACAACGTCTAGTTCAGGACTAGGTGTGCTATCACGTAAATATTTAATAGCCTGCTCACGTGTCCACTTCTTAGCGTGAATACCAGTATCAACCACTAAACGACAAGCACGCCATAGCTCCATTGATAAGCGACCAAAGTCAGAATAAGGGTCCTGATAAAAACCAATCTCCTTTGGTAGCGTTTCAGAGTACAAACCCCAACCTTCGGTATAGGCTGTGTAACCACCTACCTTACGGAATGTTGGAATACCTTCTAACTCTTGAGCGATCGCCAGTTGCATATGGTGGCCAGGAATACCTTCGTGATAAGCCAAAGCTTCTAGCTCATACACTGCCATCTCATTCATATCAGCTAAGTTTACGTAGTAACGTCCAGGGCGAGAGCCATCTAAAGATGGACGCTGATAAAATGCACGGCCAGCCGAGTCCTCACGGAAAGGCTCAACACGGGTAACTACCAAATCAGCTTTTGGCTTAGTAAGGAATAGCTCATCTAAGCGGGACTTCATGACATCGATGGTTTTAACGGCATCATCTAAGTACTTCTGACGACCTTCATCGGTGTTGGGTAATTTAAACTGGGCATCATTGCGCATAAATTTGAAGAATGCCTGCAAATCACCTTTAAAACCGACCTTTTCTTTAATCGCACGCATTTCATCGTGAATACGAGCAACCTCAGAAAGGCCTAGCTTATGGATTTCATCCGCAGTCATATCTGTGGTGGTCATGTCTTTTAGGCGATACTTGTAATACTCTTCGCCTTTAGGAAACTTCCAAACACCATCACGCGTATCAGCGCGCTTTTCCTGACTTTCTAAGAAGCCAATCAAAGCAGCATAGGCATTTTTAAATTCACCCAATAAAGCCGCTTTCGCTTCTTTTCGCAATTTTGCTTTTTCTTCGTCAGTAGCTTCTAGCTTTTCAATTTTGCCTTGGATGTCTGCCCAAACTGGGTTGTCTTCTTTGGCGTCTTTTTCAAAAGGCTTACCGGCAATGATATTTTTACTGTCGCTGATCACCATCGGGAAAACAAACTTTGGCGGCACTACACCTAGTTTTTCGCTGCTTTGCATGCGCACAATAAGTTGATCAAAAAGTGGCTTGGCTTTTTTCAGGCGGGAGATATAAGCCTCAGCATCGCTAACATTATCAACGCGATGCATGTTGATCAGAAACGATGGAAGCTGGGACTGAAGGCCAAACATTTGATTAACTTGGTAGCCATAATCACGATAACGATCCGCAAAGATCTGATCTTTGGCCTGTTCTTCAAATAAGCGATAACTTAGCTTTTCTTGCTCGCCCAATTTGTCGAAATCAATTTTCTTAAGTTCGGCCAATTGCTTCTTAACAAGTGCTATATCTCGATCATCTTCCGCTGCGGAGATATCACCCCACTCGCCGTACTTTTCCTTCATACCTAAGTAAGTAAGGTACATCGGCTTATTAGCCAAAGATTCTTTAAATGAGCTTTCGAAAAACTCAGTAGCCTTTTCAGACTCGGTTTTTTCAGCAAGCGCCCATGTTGCGCTGCTTGCAGCTACGAGCGCTACCGCTAAGCGCGTCGCTTTAGTCATCAACTTCATGGTATTTCCTCATGACGAATGTGTAGTCTGGTTGAGTAATATCAGCCGCCATACACAGATATTGTTGTTTTACGGTAGTTAGACGAACAACGGCCAATGAAAATCATTGGCCGCTGATAAAATAGGAATTAAGAACTTTGGGGGGGTCTATACTTCAAAAATGCGAGTTCGGTCATTCCACACAACTAGAGCCGCTACAGCTAGCATGCTAAGACCTAAGCCCAGCAAAGTCGCCCAGTTTGCGCTTGGCTGGGTGAAAATTGAGGCAAAGCCCTGCAACATAGCCTGCAAAGGCAGGATCGCAGCAACGAGTACCGTCGACAAAATCGCGGCCCATACCACCAAGCGGTTTGGCTTGGCTTTTTCTCGGTCGGGCTTGGCTGGCAACTGAGCCATCAAAGCATCAGTAAAGCCATCATCCGCAATGTAGTCATTTTGGGCCTTCAGCTCTCGCTGAAGAAATAGTTCAAATTCTTGATCATTCATAGTCTTCATTCCCCCGCTACTTGAGCGGTTGCGGGTGCAGCCAAGATAGCCTTGAGCTTCTGTTTAGCCCGCTGAACATGGGATTTTACCGAACCCACAGGACACTGCAAGATTTCAGCAGCTTCACTGTGGCTCATCCCTTGAGTATAACACAGGTCAATGGTTTGCCTTTGAATATCCGGCAGCTGGGCTAGGGCTTGATCAAGGTCCCTGCTATTACCCACATGCTCTAAATCAGAGCCCGCTGCCGAGTGAACATTATCAATGTCCTCAAAAGTATCCTGGAAGTTGTTCTTCTTGATCTTCTTATAATCGAGGAAGGTATTATAAGCGATCCGGTATAACCAGGTACTCAGCTTAGCGTTTGACTGAAAACTGTCTAACTTACGGAAAGCCTTTAAAAAGGTTTCCTGGGCTAGATCATCAGCCAAGGCATCGTTCTGGCACCATTGGCGCAATGATGCGCGCAAGCCAGATTGATGGCGATTAACCAAGATAGCAAAGGCGCGTTGGTTACCCGCCTTTACTACGAGGTCAATCAGTTGTTGGTCGCTAAGCTCTATCACAAAGGTGGCCTAAGTTACTGTTTTTGTTATACGGATTGGCTGTTGTTTTCTTTTTCTTGCTGAGCTTGCTCAGTCTTCCAGATGTAAAGGTGAGCTACACCAATCAGCGCTGGGATTAAGCCTACCGCACCAACCTCACCGGCAACTGCACCTAAGAAGCCCATCAAGCCAACACCTACAGCGATCAGCATGACGCCTTTACTCTGAGTGCTCTTCTCAGACTTACCGGTTGCCTCTTGGAACATTTCAGGCGGAATCTCTTGGCCTTTCTCAAGCATCTTATCAATACTCTGATTGATCAGCTCGCGGCGCTTATGACGACCATACATAACCACACCTACGATCAATACCGGCATGCCAAAGATCAAAACAATGGCGACAACTGCCACTAAAGCTTCGAGAAAATCGCCGATTGAGTCGGTAAATGCATTTCCACCCTTTTTATACACCACCCGGGATTTGCTTTCGCTTTGGCGCTCGCTTTCCATTTCATCTTGGTGCTCGGCCTCTCTTTCAAGGACGATTTTGCCGTCTATCTCAACACCTTCTTTTTCTAGCTCATGGGCAATCTCTTTAAGGACGTTCTCGCCGATAAAAGAGCCCAAGTTGATGGTGACTTTCTTCTGCTCGTCGCTGCCATCACCGGTGCGGACCACAATTTCACCAGATTCAACATTGAGATCGATGGTTTTTTCAACATCACCATCTTTCACCACAATCACTTTACGGTGACTATCAGCTTCGCTTTCGGCCGTTACCGCCGCTGCACCCACTATGGTGCACATCATCAGCAGCGCGGCGAACAGCTGCTTTAGGTTTAAATGATTCATATTCATATTCCTCGTAGTGTTTCATTGGGCAGTGATCTTCTGCCCTGCTATTGCTAAGCGAATATCGCTTGGTATTGCTTAAGACGGCGCAAACAGCCGAATGGATGCAGGCGCCAGAAAAACTTTGAGATTAATTTAGCTAGACAGCAACTGCTGACGCAATTGAGCTAAGATTAGAGCGGTGTCGGGGCGCTTGCCACGCCACAAATAAAAGGATTCAGCGGCCTGTTCGACCAACATACCAAGACCATCAGCTTCAGCTCGAGCACCATTATTCTTGGCCCAGCTCATAAACATCGTGGGCTCTGCGGCGTACATCATATCGTAGCAATAGCAGCCCTCAGCGACCCTATTGGCCAGTGGCAAGCTATCGCCTTGCAGGCTAGCCGCACTGCCATTAATGATGATATCAAACTGGCCCGGCTCAATATCTGAAAAACCAGAAGTTGTAATCTTGCCAATATCGGCAAATTCATCGGCTAGCAGTTGAGCCTTAGAAGCCGTACGATTTGCTATATGCAGCGCCGCAGGGCTCAAGGCCAATAAAGGCTGAATGACGCCACGCACAGCCCCGCCTGCACCTAAAAGTAAAACCCTTTTGCCAGCTAAGGGCCAAGATAGGTTTTGCTCAATATCGCGCACCATACCTACACCATCGGTATTTTCGGCGCAAATACGGCCATCTTCCTGCAAAATCAGGGTATTACTGGCGCCAGCTCGATAGGCTCTAGGGCTAAGCTCATCAGCAAACTCCAGCGCATCCAGCTTAAAGGGTACGGTGACATTCATTCCCTTGCCCCCTTGTGCAAAGAATTTACCTGCCTCCTCTGCAAAATTTTGCGCGCAAATGGCTTCGTAGCTAATGGTTTCAGCACATTGCTCAGCAAATGATTGGTGTATCAGTGGCGATTTGGAATGGGCTATGGGGTTACCTAGCACCGCATAACGATCTATCGTCGAATTAGTCACGGTAACCTCGCTCAGCTGGCCAGCCAATCTCTATGGGGTAAAAACTTCTCTGTCAATTGCGCTTCAGCAGTGCCCGGCTCAGGCTGATAGTCATACTCCCAGCGCACCAATGGCGGCATAGACATTAATATCGACTCGGTACGGCCACCGGTTTGCAAACCAAACAAGGTGCCACGATCCCAGACTAGGTTAAATTCCACATATCGACCTCGGCGATACAACTGAAACTCTCGTTCACGTTCACCGTAGGGCTGATCTTTGCGGCGCTCTACAATAGGAACATAGGCCTTACTGTAGCTTTCACCCACTGCCTGCATAAAGGCGAAGCTCTTTTCAAAACCCCATTCATTCAGATCATCGAAGAACAAGCCACCTACTCCGCGAGCTTCATCGCGATGTTTAAGATAGAAGTAATCATCACACCATTTTTTGTAGCGCGGATAGACATCATCACCAAAAGGATCACAGGCGTCTTTGGCCGTTTGATGCCATTGGCGACAATCTTCTTCATCACCATAATAAGGGGTTAGATCATAACCACCCCCAAACCACCAAACCGGCTCGGCGCCTTCTTTCTCAGCAATAAAGAAACGGACATTGGCATGGCTAGTGGGTACATAAGGATTGCGAGGGTGAATCACTAAGGACACCCCCATGGCTTCAAAAGACCGGCCGGCAAGCTCTGGGCGATGAGCCGTTGCTGAAGCCGGCATCGCGGCCCCGCTCACATGCGAGAAGTTCACCCCACCTTTTTCAAAAATATTGCCGTTTTCAATGACTCGCGAGCGGCCGCCACCGCCCTCTTCGCGCACCCATTGATCTTGCTTAAATTCGGTGCCGCCATCGGCTTGGCTTAGATCGGCGCAGATTTTATCTTGCAGCGCCATTAGATAGGCTTTTACCGCCTCTTTATCAACCGAGCTCATAGATGTTTCTTCGTGTCATTATTGGGCTTGGCATAGTAACAAAAGCCCATGATCACTGCAGTTGGAAATATCTTTTAGCTATTAGAGCAGAGCCCAGCTAAGGCAAGGCTTAGGCGCGAATAATGTCGCCCGTGCGTAAATCACGAATGGTGGAAGGTTTGGCCTTGGTATTCACAAGCCCTGGAGCCAAGCCGGCAAGACAGCCGTGAAAGTAGCGCTCAGCATGCATAGCACTAATGGCCGGTGGTAAACCCTGGGGGTTTGCTGAGGTAGAAACAATCGGGCCGCCAAAAGCTCGGCAAAGGCCAGCGACAACCGGGTGAGCACTGACGCGCAAAGCAACAGAGTCAAAACGACCGCTAATCCAGTTTGGACAATAGCCATTAACAGGCACCAGCCAAGTATTAGGCCCAGGCCAAGTCTCTTCTAATTTAGCGTATTGATCACGGCAGATACCCGCAAGAAAAGGCTCGAACTGCTCAATATCGGCCGCAACCAAGATAAGCCCCTTGGCTTGGGCACGACCTTTTAAGAACAGGATATGCTCAACGGCCTCCTGCTGAAAAGGATCGCAACCTAGACCCCAAACCGCTTCGGTCGGATAGGCGATAACGCCTCCATCATGCATTTGCTCTGCAAGACGGCGAATACGAGGATTTAGGGCCCAGTTCACAGTCTAATTAGCGCTGAGCTAATTTTTCCTGCAAAGAAGCATCTTTAGCGATAACGGCATCAGCATTAGCTTTACGCTCGTCGATCAACTTCTGGTGCAACTCAGCGTCTGAGGTACCTAGGATCTGAGCCGCTAAATAAGCTGCGTTCTTAGCACCTGCTTTACCGATAGCAACGGTAGCTACTGGGATACCACCAGGCATTTGAACAGTAGACAACAATGCATCTAGACCGTCCAAAGAAGAGTTAATTGGCACGCCAATTACTGGCTTTAAGGTGTTTGCAGAAACAGCACCAGCCAAGTGAGCAGCCATCCCAGCGGCACAGATAAAGGCGCCAGCACCACGGGCATCAGCATCTTTAACATAAGTGTGGGTAGCTTCTGGGGTACGGTGAGCGGAGCTAACTTTAGCTTCGAAAGGTACGCCTAGCTTGTCTAGGGTATCGAAAGCGGCTTCCATAATAGGTAGGTCTGAATCAGAACCCATCAAAATAGCAACAAATGGTTTGCTCATCGGCTTAGTCTCTTGTGCGAAAAAGCGGCAAATTTACCCGAACTTTATGCCGTGCTCAAGCATTTTTGAAAAACTTAGCATTCTTCCCAAAGCCCCTATTTAACACGCTGATATAGCCCGGCCTGCTGGCAAATATGACCATTTAGCTCTAACTCCATCAGCTGTATCGAGATTTCCTCGACTCGCAGCCCGCTACTAAGCTGAATTTCATCAACACTAAGCGGGTCGTAGCCGATAAATTCCAATAGGCCATCACGACTAAGAATAGGCTCGGGCTCTTTCTCTGCTTCAGCTGTAGCCGTTTTAAAATCCAACTGACCTTGGATGGCCCCACTTAAATGTTGGGCGATATCTTCAGCACCTTCCACCAACACCGCGCCCTGCTTTAACAGCTTGTGGCAACCTCGGCTCAACGGGTTATTGATGGAGCCAGGTATTGCAAACACCTCGCGATTTTCCTCAAGGGCCAATGAAGCGCTGATCAAAGAACCGCTTCGCTCAGCGGCTTCCACGACTAGTGTGCCCAAGGCTAGGCCCGTCACTATGCGGTTTCGCTTAGGGAAGTTCGCCGCAATGGGAGGCGTACCAAAGGGGTACTCGCTTAGCACGGTGCCTCCTGAGTTAATAATCTGCTGACTCAAGTCTATATTGCGACGTGGATAGAGTTGATCGAGGCCACTACCTAATACCGCAATTGTCCTGCCGCCCGCGGCTAGACAGCCACGGTGCGCTGCAGAATCTATCCCGAGAGCCAGACCACTTGTTATCGCAATCCCTGCATCACTAAGCTCCCTTGAGATCTGCTCTGCTTGCTTAATTCCCGAAGGACTTGCCTTGCGACTGCCTACAATAGCTAGCTGTGGCCAATGTAGCACCTCCAAGCTTCCCTTCACAAATAACAGTTCTGGAGGGTCCGCTGTCTCCTGCAGCAGTTTCGGGTAATCAGCATCAATTGAGAGTAGCAAGCGTACCGATTGATCATCACAATAGCTTATTAGCTGTCTTAGTTTCGCTTCTAAGATTCCGCCTTTCTGACCTTGTTTATGGCTTTGTAGAAGAGAATGGGCCTCTTCCCCAATCCGCTGTATTTGCTCTTTAGTACTCAAACCAAAAAATTCATTTGCAGATTTTAGGCCGTGGATCGCACGACGTAGATACCGACCCTGCCAATGCTGACACATTAGCAACAAAATACGACTCTTACTTTCTGAGCTGTGCTCCATAATGACGACCTAATAAAGCAGGGTTTAATTTGGGCAAAAGCAGGCCGAGCTGGTGAAAAAAACACCCAAGCAAACTCCTCCCTTAGAGTGAAAACATAAACTGCCTCACATAAATTGAAACAGGCCAAATTTCTTATTAGTCTTAAAACCTTGAAATAGACTAAAAATAAGATCTAGATTCGCTGCCAGGCCCACTGTTGAAGGGTCAAAAAAAGAATTTAGTGTAAAAAGCTCATTCCGATGTGCACTGCTAAATAATGTCGTCTAGTATGAAAGTAGACGCCTTAAAGGAAGCTCCAATGCCTGAGTACAGTTTTCTAAGTAACGAAAAATCTAGCTTCGAGCCAACGCAGGTTCAAGGTGACCCATGGAAGGTTCTCGTTGTTGATGATGAGCCAGATATCCACACTATTACTGAGCTAGCACTAAGTGATTTTGAGTATCAAAACCGTGGTATTGAACTATTGCACGCAAATTCTGCGGCCGAAGCTAAAGAAATATTGCAGCAGGAGGACGATATCGGTCTGATATTGCTCGATGTTGTCATGGAATCAAGAGATGCCGGATTACTGCTGGTTATCTGGATTCGTGAAGAATTAAAAAACAACCAAGTCCGTATTGTTTTGCGTACTGGCCAACCTGGTGACGCTCCAGAGCGACAGGTGGTTCGTGACTACGATATCAATGGTTACAAGGAAAAGTCCGAGTTAACCGCCAATAAGCTCTACACAGTGACTTGTAGCTCCCTGCGTTCCTACCAAGACATCCATTCCCTAATGGCCCATGAAGCCGGCATGAAAAAGGTCATAGAATCTACCGGTGATATTTTCGGCAAGCGCTCCTTAGGCTTATTCGTTGAAGGTGTATTAGAGCAGATCTTTTCTTTAAGCAAGCTAGAGCGCAGTATGAACCTAGTCATTGAGGATAACTCAATTGCTATTCAGCGTAATCATGGTGACTATGAAGTGGTAGCCGCGACAGGCTGCTACCGCGGTATCAGCGATATCGACGTACGCGCTGAGTTTGGAACCACTGTTGAAAAGCTACTTGCTACCGATGAGCGCATTGTTAATCTTCCCAACAATAAGCTGGCTATTATTTTGCGTTGCCCGTTCTCCGACGCAACAGTCTTGCTGCTAAACAATATGACCTATAGCAGCGATGAGAAAAACCAGTATTCCTTGCTGAACCTATTTATCAGCAATGTGAATATCGCTTATGAAAACCTTTCATTGCAAGCCCAAACAGAGCGCACTCAAAAAGAGATTGCCTATCGATTAGGCGAGGCCATCGAAAACCGCTCCAACGAATCGGGTAATCACGTAAAGCGTGTTGCAATGACTTCAGAACTACTCGCTTTAGGCTGTGGCCTCTCAGCAGCCAAGGCGCAAATTATTAAGATTGCCTCACCTTTGCATGATATTGGCAAGATTGCCTGCCCAGATGCGATTTTGCATAAAGAAGGCAAGCTGGACGCCGATGAATGGGAAACCATGAAGCAGCATGCCCTTATCGGTGAGGAGATGCTGTCAGGATCTGACCTGGAGATTATCAAAACAGCCGCCAATCTAGCTGGTGGACACCATGAACGCTGGGAAGGTGGTGGCTATCCACGTAATTTATCTGGTGAGGACATTCCACTAGAAGCGCGAATTACCGCCGTAGCGGATGTTTTCGATGCGCTAGTTAGCAAGCGCTGTTATAAAGATGCTTGGACTATAGAAGACGCTTTAGAGCTCATTAAATCTGAAAAAGGTAAACAGTTTGATCCTAAGGTCGTAGATTCTTTGCTGGAGAATCTAGATGATATCTTAGAGATTTACAAAAACTATAAATAAAATAGCTACTATTAAAACCTATAAACAAAAACAGGGCTTTAAGTCCTGTTTTTTTATACTGCTTTTCGCCACCTCTATTTGCCGTTTCCAATACAACAAAGCAATGCCATAAAGCTTAATTCATTCCGAGATGCTCACAAGGAATTACCATGGTGAACACTACACCTTTTCCTAGCGTACTTTCACAGTGAATTTCGCCACTTAAACTTTCAGTAACAATATCCCATATAACACTCATCCCCAACCCCGTTCCACCACCGTCCCGGTTGGTTGTGTAGAAAGGATCAAAGATTTGTCGTTTTTGCTCTTCGCTGATACCTTTGCCAGTATCGCGATACACTATATTGAGTCTCTCATTCGAAACTTCAACTTCAATAGTTATCGCTCCTTGCTGCCCCTCTTCAAAAGCATGAATTAGCGAGTTCATAACCAGGTTGGTAAATATCTGGGAAAACCAACCTGGATGTGATTTCACAATGATATCTTTCGCTTGCTTTAACTCTACTGTAATACCGCGCTTACTATACTGGCTGCTGAGGCTCAATAAAATCTCATTGATATAATCGATAAGATTGAATCGGCTCGCATGTTCATTTGATTGATCTGCTGATATTCGTTTAAAGCTTCGAATCAAGTCAGCTGCTCTCAATAAGTTTTTAAAAGTAATTTCAGCCGCTTGCTCTGAAGAATCAAAATAGAATTCCAGCTCTTTTTGAGTCATCGATTGATTGTAGTAGTTTTTCTTTATCTGTTTTGTTCTATCGATAAAATGGCTCATACCAGTGATACTGATACCAACTGGAGTATTTATTTCATGGGTAATACCTGCAACCAAACTTCCTAAAGCTGCCATTTTTTCTGATTCGAGTAGACAGTTTTGTGCCTCCCAGAGTTCTTGCTTAAGCTCATTGATAGTTCTTTGTTGATCAGCGAGCTGGCTCTTTTTTTGGCCAACTTGATTTTGTAGCGCCTGGTTGATGCCAACCATAAGCTCATATTGCTTTAGACTTATAGAATCCTGATCTTTCGCATCTTTACAGTTATCATGAACTTTATGAAAAAGCTCATCACTTTCACAAAGCTTGCCGTTTATCGCCAAGATCTCTCCATAACTTTGATACAGGGCATCACATAACTGATGTTCGTCCTGCAATTGATAAATCTCCAGCAGATGCATTGCTTGGCGAATATAGTTCTCTGCAGCTAAGGGAGCACCAATCTCTCTGCAATATTCAGCGAACTGGTAGTTGTGCTCTAGAAGTTGTAGCTTAAGATTATTATCTTTTATTAAATGCTGCACCGGGTTTAAACAGCATATCCAATCTTCTAAACTTGAAGTTTCTAAACTTCTAAGCAATTCCCATAGAGATAAATGAGCTTCGAGCAGGTTTTCATCACCCCAGTATTCGCTGGTTATTCTCGATATAACGTTATCTTTAAAGAAAAACTCTTGATCAGAGCTGTACATTAAATTTTTTGATAAGACCTCACTAAAGGCCTGGCCCTGATCTTTACTGAGGGCTTTTAATATAGATATATTTGATGTTGCCATAGTGCGATAAACAAGCTCGGCATACTGCATTGTTGTTATCGCTTGTTGCGGCAGCGTGCTTAATCGATAGGTATAGAATTCGTAAATATTTACATCTTGCAATGTCTCTATTTTTTTCAGGTCTACCTTATCCACAGAGACATATCGGTCTATAATGTTTTTTTCCAGAATCAACAGGCAATAGTGCTTAAAAAGTTTTAAGTTACCTCGGCTAAACATTAGCAACATATCTGCTAGTCTTTTTACCTCAGTGGCATTGCTTAGACTTGGAAAACTGTTTTCACACAGTTCAATTGCTTCAGTTTCCTCTAGTGCAAATAGCTCTATGGTTTTACTGTTTACTGCATTAGGTCCAATAATTTCAATTCGTTCAATACGCCCAGGATTAAAAGCAAGAACCGCCAACATTTTTATCGGCGGTAATTCCCAGAGGGACTGCAACACTTGCAGGCTGTCAGGGTCTAAGTTTTCTGCGTCATCAATAATTACAGCACTTGTAAAACCGTTTTGACTCAGTGTATTAAAGAGGCTAAAGACGCTCTGCTGTATAAATCGACTATGTAAGAAGGCAGACTTTGTATCAATGTCTTCGGCCGGCAACAAAGCTTTAAACTCCGGTAGAACCTGACATATATACGCCCCCCCCAAAGGCAAGGCTTCAACAAGCTCATCCCCCCAATCCTTAAATTCTACATTGGATATAAGAAATTCTCGTAACTGACCCAGAAGCTGCTTGAGCCCGTAATATGGCCTATTCTTTTGAGAGGCTTTGCAAGTAATATGAATTACTGCGGTAAACTTGCTAGCAATATTAATTGCCGCACTTTGACAAAGAGTTGATTTACCATTTCCAGCGCTGGACTCAATACTAACAATACGAACACCTTCACCCGCTTTGCTAGCCTGTTGCATAATCTGTTCAATTTCGCTCGAGCGATCTACCTTGCAATGCAGCTTAGATAGCAAAGTTGGCTCATTATAGGGCTCGCTTTGAGCATGATTTCTGGTGAGTTGTTTTAGGCTTGAGATAATATCCAAAACTGTCTGGGGGCGCGCCAGCGGATGGATACAGAGCATACTCCGCAACAGATAAATTAGCGGCTTTGATACCCTTGAAGAGCTAAAGTTATTGATCGCTTTTATTTTATTATCTAAGTGTTCAAGGTATTCAGAACAATCCTTACTGGTTAATCCCCTTGGTATAAGCTCCTGCCCGCATAATACGAAATACCAACATAAGCCTAAACTAAAAATATCTGATAGCGGGCCTTGCAACTCAGCTATAAGTGCTTTTTGTTCCGGTGCCAAATAGCTATCTTGGCAAAACCTGTGCACATCTTCTTTGTTGGCGTATTGCTTGAGATCACTTTCTTTCGGTCGAATGTTAATTAAACTCAGGTTTTGAAAGTTTCTATCGCATAAGAATTTTTCTGGCCGTAGGCAGCTATGATACACACTCTCATCATGCAATTTAGACAAGCTTGTTGCCATATCAATTGCAAGGGGATAAAAAGCTTCTTCATCCAGCCCACCTTTTGGGATTAGACGAGTTAAGTCCAGCAAGCCCAAACTGGGTTCGTTGGCGATAACTGTATCTTCTACTTTCTCCATAAATCGGCTATTGCCCATCCAAAGCTATACCAGATTTCGCACGTACTAATTTAGCCTGCCAAAAATATATTCAGGCTTATTTATTTAACGCTAGCACATAAGCGCTGATTCTGTAGTCAGAAAAGACAATTCGATAAAGAAATATGACAGCTAAGAGAAAAAGACGCCGATATGGGTAGCCAGGCTACTTGAGCGGGCAAAGAGTTTGTTTATTTGAACGGTCTATATCATTGAAATAGTTTTGTTTTAGGTACAAATAAAAAACCCAGCTAATTGTGGCTGGGTTTTTTAAGGGGGCCATACGATCTTTGATTAAGGTGATCTTAACTCATCACCAGTACGAAGAGGTCTCTCGGCTTCTAATACAATACCGTATGACATTTTCTCGAATACACTAAACACCATAAGCAAACCCGACTTTTCCGCTGGCAGCTGGACTAACTCGTTAGTAACTCGATCGCGGATGGTGTCACCTTTTTTATAAATAAGTAAAACATCACCAACCTGTAACTCTTCTCTCGTACCTCTATTCAGAGCTACTACATCTAGCTTGCCAACCTGATTAACACCACCTTCAACACCAATTATTTCAGCTTTGGTATCTTGGCTAGGTGGTCTAGGGAAGAATGTCGAATCAATTGATCGTTCTACTGTTTTCAACAGGCGGTCACCCAATCTAACCTCTTGGGTGGTCCGCATAATATCAAAAGTGCCAATATCACCATTTAGAGCTCTTTGTTTGATCGATGCAATATCGATTGCCTGAACACCAAGCGGCTCTTTGGTTTGCGGATCTATGTATACCTCGCCCTGACGGTATACACCATAAGCTTTGGTTTCGCTGTCAAACTTACCGCGCGCATATAAGCTGTCCCCAGCACCTGTAACAATATGCTCATCACCCCCAGCCAAAACATAGGGCGCAGCATCCAATACACCCACATCTACTGCGCGACTACGGGATAAAAAGGAGTTAATGCGATCTAAGGGGATTGTTGTAATGGCCTTTTCTTTGGGAACAACGTGTATTTCAGGCCCCAATTTAGCTTTATAGGTACGCCCAGCCTCGCCTCTATCTAAAGTTAAACGCGGCTTGCCATCCAAATACACCAGACGAATACGATCACCAGGGAAGATTAAGTGAGGATTGGCAATTTGGTCATTGGCATGCCAGATTTCAGGCCACATCCAAGGATTTTCTAGAAAACGCGCCGAAATATCCCATAGCGTATCGCCCTTAACCACTGAGTAGGTGTCCGGGTGGCTATTCCTCAGGCGGGGCTCGTCAGCCCAACCGAGCAACGGTGCGGCCAAGGCAGACAGGCTGAACAAAGATGCCAGCAGTGTTTTTTTCATAGAAAATGCCCTTTGTAGTCGGCCCCTTTACAGATTCTCGGTATAATAAACCGCTCAATGCCTGCTTTTTGCCGATTTAAGTCGATGTTAAGTCACTAATATAGCAGCTTCGGCGGCAAGACGGCAGGTAAAGGGGACGATAAATCGTCCAATATTTGCTGCTTGATCATAATGTTAGCAGCGCTCCTTACATTTTTACTAGAAGTTTGTCACAGGCAGTTAACACGCTCACATGGCCATATTAGAGATATTAGAATTTCCAGACCCAAGGTTACGCACTACCGCCGAGGAAGTGGATGAAGTAAACGACGAAATACGCACCTTGGTGGACGACATGTTCGAAACCATGTACGACGCGCCAGGGGTTGGTTTAGCTGCCACCCAAATCAATGTGCACAAACGTGTTGTTGTTATTGATGTTAGCGAAGAACAAAACGAGCCGCTGGTATTTATTAACCCCAGTGTCGAAGTACTCGACCAAGACAGCTTGCACGACTACGACGAAGGCTGTCTTTCTGTACCAGGCTTCTATGAGACGGTTAGCCGTCCAGATCAAATTCGAGTAACCGCCCTAGACCGAGATGGTAAAAGCTTTAGCTTAGAGCCAGATGGCCTTTTGGCGGTTTGCATACAGCACGAGCTTGATCATTTAAACGGTAAGCTGTTTGTTGATTACATCTCCAATATGAAGCGCCAACGTATTCGTAAGAAGCTGGAAAAACAGCATCGCAGCCAAGCCTAAGTTCGCGGATTTAACATGCCATTAAAAATTGTATTTGCCGGTACGCCGGATTTCGCCGCTGCTCATCTGCAAACCTTGCTTGATAGCGAGCATGACGTTGTCGCCGTCTACACGCAGCCCGATAGACCTGCAAACCGTGGCAAGAGCCTGCATGCTAGCCCCGTTAAACAGCTGGCCCTGCAACACGATATTGATGTTTACCAACCACTGAACTTCAAAGAGGCAGAAGATCGAGCTGCCCTCGACGCTATCGGCGCCGACATTATGGTGGTTGTGGCCTATGGGCTCTTGCTGCCTCAAACTGTCTTGGATACTCCAAAATATGGCTGTATCAATGTGCACGCCTCCCTATTGCCTCGTTGGCGCGGCGCGGCGCCTATCCAGCGTGCGATTGAAGCAGGTGATAGCGAATCGGGTGTGTGCATCATGCAAATGGATGCTGGTTTAGATACTGGCCCGGTATTAGTCACACGCCGCTGCGAAATAGAGAGCGATGAAACTGGTGGCAGCCTACACGATAAATTGCTGGAAATCGGTGGCCCGGCACTCTTACAAGCGCTGGCAGCGATTGCTGACGGCAGTGCCTCTGCCCAAGTTCAGCCAAGTGAAGGCGTAAGCTATGCCCACAAGTTCAGCAAAGCCGATGCCGCGATTAATTGGCAGAAGTCTGCTCAGCAAATTGAGCAGACTGTACGCGCTTATAACCCCTTCCCTGTCGCCCACTGCGGATTCGAAGATAAAGGCAAGGCTCAGCGACTAAGAATCTGGCAGGCCAATGCTTTAGAGGAAAATATCACAGATCCAGCAGGGACAATTGTAAAGGTGGACCAAAACGGTATCTGGGTGGCTTGTGGTGACAATAAACAGCTACACATCAGCCAAATCCAACTGCCAGGCAAAAAGCCGATGAGCCTTAAGGACTTGTTAAATGGTCGTGCCGATCTCTTCAATGTCGGCGAGGCCTTGAGCTAAGCATGGCACTGGACACCCGTGCAGCCGCAGCAAAAGCTATTGCTCAAGTATTCAAACAACAGGGCTCTCTCGCCAGCGCCCTGCCGCCTTTGCTGAAGCAAGTTAAGCCCCAAGACAAGGGGCTGCTACAGGAGCTCTGCTACGGTAGCTTACGATACTTCCATCTGATCAATCAGCATTTGCAGAGCTTGTTAAAACAGCCGCTTAAGCCCAAAGATCAAGATATACAGGCGCTACTAATTATTGGCTGCTATCAGCTGGACTATAGTCGTATTCCCCCGCACGCAGCTGTTGCCAGTTGTGTCGAGGCATGTCGAGCACTAAAAAAGAACTGGGCCTGTAAATTAGTGAATGGTGTATTGCGCAGCTATCAACGCCTGGAAGATCGCGATATTAGCTCTCAGCCTTGGCTAGAGCAGAGCCACCCCAAATGGCTCTACAAACAAATCCAACAGGCTTGGCCAGATAAAGCCAATGCTATTCTTGAACAAAATAATCAGCACCCGCCTTTTAGTTTGCGAGTGAATCGCCAACGAGTAAGCCGTGACGATTACCTTAAGCTTTTAGACCAGCAAGGTATCGATGCTAGCGCCTGCCAATTCAGCCCAGATGGTATTACCCTAGCCAAACCCTGCCCTGTTGAGCAACTACCCAACTTTATGGGTGGCTGGCTAAGCGTGCAAGATGAAGCCGCACAATTCAGCGCCGGTTTACTGCAAATCGAAGACAATCAGCGAATATTAGATGCTTGTTGTGCTCCTGGCGGTAAAACAGGCCATATCCTTGAGTGTGCAAAAGGTATTTCCCTTACAGCGATAGATACAGAAGCAAAGCGATTAAAGCGTGTTGAAGAAAACTTACAACGATTGAGTTTGAGCGCGAAGTTAGTCTGCGATGATGCAGGCAATATTGATGCTTGGTTTGATGGTCAAGCATTTGATCGTATTTTGCTTGATGCTCCCTGTTCAGCTACAGGTGTCATTCGTCGTCACCCTGACATCAAGCTACTTCGCAAGCCAAACAACATTATCGAGCTGTGTGAAATACAACAAGCGCTGCTAGAAAAGCTATGGGCTACACTCAAGCCGGGTGGAATACTCGTTTATGCCACTTGCTCAATTTTACCGCAAGAAAATGAAGAGCAGATTTCAGCCTTTTTAGAGAAACACAGTGATGCACAAGAGCTAAAAATCGATGCACACTGGGGCTGCAAAGTGAGCCATGGCCGCCAATTATTTCCTCAGCCAGGTGGCCATGATGGTTTTTACTACGCACGTCTGCAAAAAACCGGATAAAAGGCGTAGAATTAGCCGGCAATGGCCTTATAAGCCGCAATGGATTAGCTAAGCTGTTCAACCTATGAAAATTATTATACTCGGGGCAGGCCAGGTCGGTGGAACACTCGCCGAAAACCTCGCCAACGAAGCTAACGATATTACTATTGTCGATACCGACGAGAACCGCCTTCGCGAGCTACGCGACCACATCGATATTGGCGTGGTTACTGGACATGCTTGCCACCCCGATGTTTTACTACGCGCAGGCCTTGATGAGGCCGATATGTTGGTTGCCGTTACCAATAACGACGAAATCAATATGATCGCCTGTCAGATCGCCTACAGCTTATTTAAGACCCCAACTAAAATCGCCCGAATTCGCGCCCAGTCCTATTTGAATAAACCCGGCTTATTTGCTGATGAAAATATCCCCATTGATGTTTTGATCAGCCCGGAGCAGCTGGTATCCAATTACATCTTCCGATTAATTGAGCACCCCGGCGCACTGCAGGTCGTAGATTTTGCCGACGGAAAAGTACAGCTGGTGGCCGTGCGGGCCTACCATGGCGGCCCATTGGTAGGTCAGGAGCTGCGCTTTTTGCGTCAACACATGCCATCGGTAGACACTCGCGTAGCAGCCATCTATCGTCGCGGTCGCGCCATCACGCCTGAAGGCTCCACGGTTATTGAAGTGGACGATGAAGTCTTCTTTATTGCCGCCAAGGTTAATATTCGAGCAGTGATGAGTGAGCTACGACGATTAGAGACTCACTACAAACGCATTATTGTCGCCGGTGGCGGCAACATTGGTTATCGCTTAGCTAAGAAATTAGAAAGCCGTTATGCCGTAAAGGTTATCGAGTTTTATGCTCAGCGCTGTAAGTTTCTTTCTGAACAGCTAGAGCGCACCATTGTTTTACATGGCTCGGCTTCTGACCAGGAAATGCTGCTGGAAGAAAATATTGAAAACACCGATGTGTTTTTAGCGGTAACCAATGACGATGAAGCTAATATTATGTCGTCCATGCTCGCCAAGCGCTTGGGCGCTCGAAAAGTTATGGCTTTAATTAGCAATCCTGCCTATGTCGATTTGGTGCAAGGCGGTGACATTGATATAGCTATCTCACCCCAACAGACAACACTGGGCAGTTTGCTTACCCATGTGCGTGAAGGCGATACCGTTAATGTTCACTCTTTGCGACGTGGAGCGGCCGAAGCTATCGAAATTATTGCCCATGGTGATAAAGAGAACTCAAAGGTTGTTGGTAAGGCTATTGAAGATATTGACCTGCCCGACGGAGCAACTATTGGCGCTATCGTGCGGGAGAGTAGCCGCGGCAGCGAAGTACTAATCGCCCATGATCACGTCATCGTAGAAGATGGTGACCACGTCATTCTGTTCTTAGTAAATAAAAAGTATACCCGCGATATCGAACATCTGTTCCAAACAGGTATTAGCTTCTTTTAGCGGCATAATAAATAGGCAATACACAAACAGCTATGCACTTTTCGGTTATCTTTCGTGTACTCGGTATTTTGCTCATGCTATTTAGCATGACCATGCTGCCGCCTATTTTTGTATCTATTTATTACAGCGACGAATCCCTAATCGCATTTATTTCAGCAATGGCATTAATTTTTGCCAGCGGATTTATGGTCTGGCTACCTAGCAATAAAACCAAACACGATTTAAGAACTCGTGACGGTTTTTTAATTACCGTTTTATTCTGGGCGGTGCTGGGAATAGCCGGTTGCTTACCTTTTATTTTCTCCGAGCAGCCGGGCTTGAGCTTTACCGATGCGATGTTTGAGTCGCTTTCGGGTTTAACCACTACCGGTGCTACGGTAATTACAGGCCTAGACGATCTTCCAAAGTCGATCTTATATTATCGCCAACAACTGCAGTGGCTAGGCGGCATTGGTATTATTGTAATCGCCGTAGCTATTCTACCCATGTTAGGCATTGGGGGCATGCAGCTGTATCGGGCGGAAACTCCTGGCCCCGTAAAGGACTCGAAACTTACTCCACGAATTACAGAAACAGCCAAGGCCTTATTTTTAATTTACTGCACCCTAACCATTACTTGCGCATTGTCCTATTGGGCTGCAGGCATGACCTTATTCGATGCAATTGGTCACGCCTTTTCGACCGTGGCAATCGGTGGCTTTTCCACCCATGACGCGAGTATGGGTTACTTTGATAGCCCAATTATTTTAATCGTATGCATGTTGTTTATGATCTTGTCGGGTGTGAATTTTGCGTTGCATTTTTATACCAGTCGCAACCGCTCCATTGCTCATTACTGGCAGGATCCAGAATTTAAATTTTATATCAGCTGTTTAGCTATAGGCATCCCTATCACCGTTGCCTATCTAGCCCACACCGATACCTACGATTTGGAAACCAGTGCCATTCACGGTAGTTTTGAGTTTATTTCAATTTTAACCACTACCGGTTTCGGCACAGCTGATTTCACTATCTGGCCAGGCTTTCTGCCTTTCTTTATTTTCCTATTTGCCTTTATGGGTGGCTGCGCTGGCTCTACCGGTGGCGGCATGAAAGTGATCCGCGTGCTACTGATCTGTAAGCAGGGTATTCGCGAAATTAAAAGGTTGATCAACCCTAATGCGGTTATCCCCATTAAGCTTGGTCAGACTTCGGTATCCGATCGCGTAGTGGAAGCCGTTTGGGGCTTCTTCGCTGTATTTGTGATCAGCTATATGATCATGTTTATCTTGTTGATGGCGACGGGTTTAGATTTTCTTACTTCGGTATCGGCTGTTGGTGCCTGTATATCAAACCTAGGCCCAGGAATGGGCGATGTTGCGTTAAACTACACCGATATTAATAACCCCGCTAAGTGGATACTGTGTTTTGCCATGTTATTGGGTCGCTTAGAGATTTTTACTTTATTGGTATTATTCTCACCGAGCTTCTGGCGCCGCTAGCCGTTTAAAAAGATATGACTATGAAAAAAAACTTATACACAGCCGCTATTGTTTTAGCAGCTTCCTCACTGGCTAGCACTGCAGCTTATGCTGATAACGCGCTCAACAAACTCCTGGAGCGAGCACTAAGTAAACAACTCCCTCAAGTATTGTTTGCCGCCAAAGATGTTCCCTGGGAATACGGGCATTACAATCTACATATTGCTAAAGCAGGCGAAGCTGATATTAGTAGTGCTAGCGAAACCATTACCGCACAGCTGCCCTTAAAGATAAGACTCAGTGGAAAGGTTAAGCAAAAGCTATTTGGTCAAGAAATCGATATCGCCTGCGACACTGAGTTTGAAACTCCTAGCGAGATGATTTTTAAGCCCTTGTTTGCAGAAAGCTTGAGCAGTGAATTAGAGATGGAAATTCCTATTCCAGAAACAGAGTTAAACTGCCAAGGCTTAAAGCTGCCCATCAAGTCAGCTCTTGAGCAGCTGATTGCCAAAGAAAAACCAAGCTGGGAAGCCGAAGCGACAGTAGAGTTAAATAAGCGCTTGGCTGAACTAGGGCTGTAAACAGAGTTTCAGAACTTTCATAGTACCGGCTGCACTAACTTTATAGTTCGGCAGCCTTATTTCTTATATAGACCGGGTATTCAACGCTGAGCAAAAAGCTTAGCTCATGTTGGTATAAGGGTCCTGATAGCCGTCTTCGAAGCATTTATAGCGCTTGTATTCCCATTGATACTGCTCAGGAAGCGCTGTAATGGCATCTTCTACACTGCGATTTAAAGCACGCAGAGATTTATCGCAATCTTCGCTATAAAGATCAGGACAAGACTTTTTAAAGACAAGCTTGAAACCACCAGGTACTCGTTCGGCATAACTCACCAAAGCTTCACAACCCGTTTTGCTGACCAAATTACATAATAATGTCATGGTGTATGCTGGGCGACCGAAGAACTCAACCAGCTCACCTGCACCATCGCCAGGTACCTGGTCTGGCAATATGCCGGAAATACCTCCCGCTTTAATCGCCTTTAATAGCTTCATGACACCGCGGCGATCTGTTGGCACCAGTGTGGCGCCCGATTTTTCCCGCGATTCTTGAATAATAGCGCCTACTTCGGCGTTTTTCGGTGGCTCAAACAAACTGGTAATTGGTCCAAGTGTGGCAGCGTACAGGCCAACCACTTCCCAATTACCTAAGTGCGGAGCGATGAGCACCATGCCTTTGCCCTTGGCCAAGGCCTCATCAACTAACTCGCAGCCTTCGGTTTCAATGACCTTGCTACGTAGCCAAGCCATATCCCGCATCCAAACAGCGGGCGTTTCCATCAGCATTACACCAGTTTCTTGCAAGCTACGCTTTGCAAGCTTCAAGCGCTCTTGCTCGGGCATTTCGGGAAAGCAGATCTCCAGGTTGCGCTTGGTGACCTTCGCTTCACGACCATTGATAACCCACAATAAACTCCCCATTGCCCAACCAATACCTCGGCTCATGCCTAGGGGCAATCGGGATATGGCGGCCATAAGAAAGTAAATGGGTCCTCGCTTGGGAGCGGGCGAGTTGCTGGCGTCTGTCATAGTTTCGCTGTACTTCAGGTGTATCAAGGGCGCAGCTTAACGTAAAGCGCTATAACTCCCAAGCGAAATAGGGCTTTTAGGGGCTTAGAGCCCTCTTCTGCCATAGAGTTATTGTGCTTGCAGCGATATAATCCGCCCTTTTGATTCATTCTGCCGGAGGCAATTTCGCGGTGTCCGACCCCAAAGCTGATACAAGTACTTTTCAAGGGCTAATTCTAGCCTTGCAACAATATTGGGCCCAACAGGGCTGTGTGGTTTTACAGCCTCTGGATATGGAAGTCGGTGCCGGTACCTTTCACCCTGCCACTACATTACGCGCAGTAGGACCAGAAAACTGGAATGCCGCCTATGTGCAGCCTTGCCGCCGCCCAACTGATGGCCGCTACGGTGAAAACCCTAACCGCCTACAACATTACTACCAATTTCAGGTGGTCATGAAGCCAAACCCTGAAAACTTCCAAGAGCTTTATCTGGGTTCTTTGGATGCCCTTGGCATCGACACCACTGTTCACGATGTGCGATTTGTTGAAGATAACTGGGAATCTCCAACGCTTGGTGCATGGGGCCTAGGCTGGGAAGTTTGGCTAAACGGCATGGAGGTCACCCAATTTACCTACTTCCAACAGGTAGGTGGCCTAGAGTGTATGCCGGTGATGGGTGAGATCACCTATGGTCTAGAGCGTATTGCCATGTATCTTCAAGGTGTCGATAGCATCTATGACCTAGTTTGGACCGTTGGCCCCCAAGGCCCTGTGACTTATGGCGATGTTTTCCACCAAAATGAAGTAGAAATGTCGCGCTACAATTTTGAAGAAGCCGATGTCGACTTCTTGTTCCAGTGTTTTGATAAGTACGAGGGCGAATCCGCTCGCCTGGTCGAAGCAGGCCTACCACTACCCGCGTATGAAATGGTAATGAAGGCTTCTCACACCTTTAACTTGTTGGACGCTCGCCACGCTATCTCGGTAACAGAGCGTCAACGTTATATCCTCCGTGTAAGAACTCTCGCCCGGGCGGTTTGCCAAGCGTATTACGATACCCGTAAAGAACTCGGCTTCCCGTTAGCTGAAGAGGGTTTACGCAATGAGTTTTTAGCCCGGGAGGAGGACGCCTAATGAAAAAAGATTTTTTAGTTGAACTGGGCACCGAAGAGTTACCACCAAAAGCGCTTAAAACCTTATCAAAGGCTTTTACCCAAGGTATCGAAGACGGACTGAAAGATTTAGAGCTTAATTTCGACTCTGTAAAATCCTATGCCGCGCCAAGACGTCTAGCTGTGGTAGTAAACGGGCTAGATGAGCAAACCGCTGTAAAAGAAGTTACCGTTTGGGGACCACCGGCCAAGATTGCATTCGACGCCGATGGCAACCCAAGTAAAGCTGCAGAAGCCTTTGCGAATAAAAACGGTATTGATGTTGCTGAGCTAAAAACCGAAAACGATGGTAAGCAAGATAAACTGGTTTACCGTAAATCCGCCGGCGGTGAATTAACCACCGGCAAGCTAGAAGGCATTATCCAAAACTCTCTAGCTAAGCTTCCTATTGCAAAACGTATGCGTTGGGGTGCCCGTCGTGATGAATTTGTGCGCCCAGTGCAGTGGCTACTCATTCTGTTCGGAAATGAATTGGTAGAAGCCGAAGTTTATGGCGTAAAAGCGAATCGTGAGACTCGCGGCCATCGCTTTCACTATGATCAAACTTTAATCATCGAATCTGCGAGCGAGTATGCTGATAAGTTAAACAGTATTGCCTATGTCAATGCAGACTTTGAATCGCGAAGAGAAACCATTAGACAGCAAGTTTTAGCCGAAGCCGATAAAGTAAACGGCCAAGCGATGCTTGATGAAGAGCTATTAGACGAAGTAACCGCACTCGTTGAATGGCCAGTAGCCTTAATGGGTAAATTTGAAGAGAGCTTTTTGGAGGTACCTTCCGAAGCTCTAGTTTACTCAATGAAAGAACATCAAAAATATTTCCCTGTGCAAAACGCCGCAGGTGAATTGATGCCTTACTTCATTACTATCAGTAATATTGAGAGTAAGGACCCGGCGCAGGTTATTTCGGGTAACGAAAAAGTTATTCGCCCTCGCCTAGCGGATGCGGCTTTCTTCTATGAAACCGATAAGAAGATCAGCTTAAGCGATATGCGCGAGCGCTTAAAGCCCATCGTCTTCCAAGCCCAACTCGGTTCTATTTACGATAAGACCGAGCGTGTTCGCAACCTAGCCCAAATGATCGCTCAACAAGTCGACGGTGACCTGGCGAAAGTACAGCGTGCCGCTGAACTATGTAAGAGTGACCTAGTCTCTGACATGGTGGGTGAGTTTGACAAGATGCAAGGTGTTGCCGGTTACTACTACGCTAAGCATGCTGGCGAAGATGAAGAAATAGCCCTAGCACTACAAGAGCAGTACCTGCCGAAGTTTGCTGGCGATAAATTGCCTAGCAGTAAAACCGGTACCATCATTGCACTGGCAGATCGCCTAGACACATTAAGTGGCATTTTCGGAATCGGCCAGAAGCCTACTGGCTCTAAAGATCCTTTCGCACTGCGTCGTGCTAGCGTAGCGGTTTTACGTCTGTTGGTAGAAAAAGAACTGCCTTTAGATTTGGCCCAGTTATTAAAGCTTGCCACTATTAATCACGGTGACAGCATTAAGGACAGTGACGCTTCAGTTGCAACCGCTCTTGAGTATATGCTGGAGCGCTTCCGCTCTTGGTACGAGGAAGAGCAAATCGCTGTAGAAGTCTTTATGTCGGTGAGTGCGAAGAACTTAACAGTACCTTTAGATATTAATCGTCGCGTTCATGCCGTACATGCTTTCAGTCAATTGTCAGATGCTGCTGCACTGGCAGCTGCCAACAAGCGTGTATCTAATATTTTAGCCAAATTGGATTCAGCTGTGTCCGATAAGGTTAATGAAGCACTATTGCAAGAAACGGCAGAGAAAAATCTAGCACAAGCTGTCGCTGAAAAAGCCGAACAAGTAGCACCTCTATTTGCCGCAGCTAATTATACTGAGGCCCTTAGTGCTTTGGCGGATTTGCGCCCAGTTGTCGATAGCTTCTTTGACGATGTGATGGTAATGGCTGATGATTTAGAGCTACGCAATAACCGCCTAGCCCTATTGAATAAGTTACGCCAGCTGTTCTTGCAAGTTGCTGATATTTCTCACTTGGTTCCGGCCAAATAAGGAGCCTTGGGTGAAGCTGGTCATTCTCGACAGAGATGGTGTAATCAACCACGACTCTGATGACTATATTAAGTCTGTAGAGGAGTGGCAGCCCATTGAAGGTAGCCTTGAAGCCATCGCAAAGTTATCTCGCCTTGGCTTCACGGTGGTCGTCGCGACAAATCAATCGGGCTTAGCTCGAGGTTTATTCGATCTTGACGATTTAGAAGCCATGCACAGCAAACTAAGCGATATGGTGGAAACTCGTGGCGGAAGTATTGCCGCGATTTTCTACTGTCCGCACGGACCTGATGATAATTGCAGTTGTCGCAAGCCCAAAACAGGCCTAGTTGATGCAATTGAAGTTGAATTTGATATTTGTGCAGATGATGTACCTTTCGTGGGTGATAGCCTGCGAGATCTAGAAACCGCACTGGCTAAAAACTGTCGCCCTATTTTGGTTAGGACTGGCAAAGGGGAAAGAACACTCGCCAAACTCGCCGAGCAGCCCTACCCCGGATTAGAAAATACGCCTGTATTTGAAGACCTTGCAGCAGCAGCTGCTTATATTGCAGATAATTTCGGTTAAGGATAGTAACTTTGATTGCAAAGCTACGCGCAATAATTTTTTATATCGGTTATGTTATCACTGGTATCTTATATGGTGCCCTGGCGCTACCGTTAATGTTACTTCCCTATTCATTACGTTCTAACTTTATAGTGAGTTGGAATCGCTTTTGTTTATTTTGGCTAAAGATCTGTTGCGGTGTGAGTATTGAGATAAGAGGCAATAAAGGCACACTAGAGCGCCCTTGTGTGATTTTGGCCAACCACCAAAGCAGCTGGGAAACACTTTTTTTACAGGCCCATTTTAACCCCGTTGCTACTATTCTAAAGCAAGAGCTTTTGAACATTCCTTTTTTCGGCTGGGGCTTAAGGGCCCTTCGCTCAATTCCTATCAATAGAGGCAATCCGAGGGAAGCCCTTAAAAAAGTCCGTCGCGAAGGCGTGTCTCGTCTTGAGGACGGTATTTCGGTTTTAGTCTTCCCTGAAGGCACTCGCAAAAAACCTGGTGAGCTTGGTAACTTCGCCCGTAGTGGCGCCGATATTGCCATTGCGGCTAATGTACCTATTGTGGCCGTCTCCCATAATGCCGGCGTGGCTTGGGCCCCACATCAACTCGCCAAAAAAGCTGGCATCGTCACAATCACAATTAGTGATATGATCAGCACTGAAGATCGCAATAGCAAAGAACTTACCCTAGAAGTACGAAACTGGATCGAGCAACACAGCGTCTAATAATATTATGGCTGTTCGCAGCCTAGCTTTGATCCATTTGTAATTCCAGCGCCCCAACGAAGGGGTGCTGCCCAATCATAAGGAGCCAGCTATGGGCTTGTCTTTTCGTAAAACTCTGATTGCGTCAGCCATCATTGCCGCCGGTACTTTGTCTCAAGGTATCTTTGCAAAACCTGTAAAAGTCACTGAAGTAGAAGGTATCAGCGAATATCGCCTCGATAATGGTTTACGGGTTTTATTATTCCCTGATGTCACTCAAGAGACCGTCACCGTAAATGTTACCTACCAAGTAGGCTCTAAGCATGAAAATTATGGTGAAACGGGTATGGCTCATTTACTAGAGCACCTAGTATTTAAAGGCAGCCCGAAACATAAAGACATTCCTAAAGAGCTGAGCGAGCACGGTGCTCGTCCAAACGGAACCACCTGGACCGATCGCACCAACTACTTTGAAACCTTTAACGCTACTGAAAAGAATATCGATTGGGCTTTAAGCATGGAAGCCGATCGTATGGTGAACTCTTTTATCGCGCAGAAAGATCTCGACAGCGAAATGACCGTTGTTCGCAATGAGTTTGAGCGTGGCGAAAACAGCCCATTCGGAGTATTACTTAAACGTCTACTCGCGGCATCTTACAGCTGGCATAACTATGGTAAATCTACCATCGGTGCCCGTTCTGATATCGAAAATGTATCGATTGATCGTTTAAAGGCTTTTTATAAAAAATACTATCAGCCTGACAATGCCACTCTGATTGTTGCAGGTAAGTTTAAGCTGAAATATATGCTGAATAAGGTAGAAGATGCCTTCGGCCCGATCCCAAAACCAAATCGAAGCTTACAACCACTTTACACTAAAGAACCAGCTCAAGATGGTGAAAAGCTTGTAACGATCCGTCGTGTTGGCGATGTTCAGCTTTATGCCACAGCCTATCATGTACCTGCAGGATCCCATGAAGATTTTGCAGCTTTAGAAGTGCTTTCTGGCATTTTAGGTGAAACTCCGCGCGGACGTTTACATCAAGAAATCGTAGAGCAAAAACTTGCCAGCAGAAGCTTTGGCTTTAATTTTCAGTGGGCCGAACCTGGCTTAATGATGTTTGGTATGGAGGTCGATCAATCCGCCGACTTACAAAAGACTATCGAAGCTAGCCATAAGGTTTTGGAAAACATTGCCAAAAACCCAGTGAGCAAAGAAGAAGTAGAACGCACCAAACGTAAGCTTATTAAAAACTTTGAGCTCGGCTTTAACTCCTCTGAAAGCGTTGCCTTAGAGTTAAGCGAATGGCTAGGTATGGGCGATTGGCGCCTATTGTTTTTAAACCGCGATCGAATTGAAAAGGTTACCGTAGAAGATGTTCAGCGTGTTGCTGAAAAATATTTAACTCGTAATAACCGTACTGCAGGACGCTTTTTGCCCGCCGAAAACCCTGAGCGAATTGAGATTCCCGCAGTTGCAAGCGTTGCAGATATGCTAAAAGACTATAAAGGTCGTAAAGCCGTTAGTGCCGGTGAGCTGTTTGATGCTTCCCCTGATAATATTGATAAGCGCACCAACAGTTACACTCTTGCCAACAATCTAAAAGTATCTTTGCTCCCTAAGAAAACACGCGGTGAATCCGTAGAGTTTTATTTAAGCCTTAACCTAGGCGATGAAAAGTCGTTAGTAAATAAGGCACAGATTGGTAGTGCTGCCGGAACCCTACTGATGCGAGGTACCAGCAAATATACCCGTGAGCAATTACAAGACGAGTTCGATAAGCTAAAAGCGGGTGTTTCAATCAGTGGTAGTGCCAGCTCAGTCAGTGCCCGGGTTAAAACCAAGCGCCAAAACTTAGCTAAAGCAATCGACTTGGTAGCACACGTTCTCAAAGAAGCTAATTTTGATGAGAAAGAGTTTGAGCAGTATAAGTCCACCGCCAAAGTCGACTTAGAGCAGCGCTTACAAAACCCTCAAGCCCTTGTCTTCCGTGAGTATAGCCGTCGCCACCGTCAGGTGCCTGAAGATCACCCCTATTATGTTCCTACCTTCGATGAAAGTATCAAGCGTTTAGACAATTTAAAGCTAAACGATATTAAAGCTTTCCATAATGAGTTTTACGGTAGCGCCAACGGTGAACTGGCGATAGTGGGTGATTTTGATGAGCAAACTATCCGCAAGGCGTTAAAGAAGCATTTTGCAAACTGGGAACCGAAAACTGGCTATACCCGTATTGCTCGTGACTTTAAGGCCGTTGATAGTAGCCCACAGCAATTCAACACCCCTGACAAAGAGAATGCTGTTTTTGCAGCCACCATATCTTTGCCGGTATCAGATAAGCATGCCGATAGCCCTGCTCTAGTTCTGGGTAACTATATGTTAGGTGGTGGCTTTTTGAACAGTCGATTAGCCACTAAGCTACGACAGGAAGACGGGCTGAGCTATAGCGCCGGTTCATTTTTTAACCAGGGTTCTATCGACGAGCGCAGCGCTTTAGGCATCTACGCGATATGTGCACCACAGAATCTTTCTAAAGTAGAAGCTGGCGTTAAAGAAGTACTCCAAAAAGTTGTGGACTCAGGGTTCACAGCTGAAGAAATCGCCAGTGCAAAATCTGGTTATCTACAACAACGTAAGATTTCTCGATCCAAAGATAATGAGCTTGCACCAATATTAGGCAGCAATGCCTACCTTAAGCGAGACATGCAGTGGTCCGAGGCTTTTGAAGAAAAAATCAACGCCTTAACAGCGGATGATATCCATAAGGTAATGAAGCGCTATCTCGAAATCGACAAGTTTGCCATTCTAACAGGTGCAGATTTCAACAAGACCGAGTAGCGATTAGGGCAGCCTTTCTATTACAGAGCCGCCTAATGGCGGCTCTTTTTTTGACCGTTCCTTGTTCACATCAGGACTTCTCAACCCTATAAGCCCCCTCTCCTAGTTAAATCCAAATCTTTTCTCACGTATCCAAAATTCTGATCTATTCTCTTTTATATTAATCTTTTTTGATAAATGCCGATAAAAAACCATACTTTGATGGATCAGGGAAGAAAATAACTAATAACTAGTACTGAGCAAGACCTTTAGCTAAGCACAGGGAAATAGTATTTGCTTGGCAACAGTACATTGAATGTAAGAGCAAGGGTCAATGTTTGTATTAAAATCCACGTATTATGAATTAGAGCTAGAGAATGAAACACTGCGAAAGCAGTTACGTCAACTTGAGCAAGAGTACCAACAGCTTCAGCCTCAAGCTTCAGAACAAGTAGAAGAAGACAATAGCGCACAAACCAGTGCCTTTGAGTCTATGTTACTAGCTTGTACCTTAGAGTGTTTGGGTCAGATAGAGCGCATTCGCGAGGCCGTATTGTCCTCCCATCAATCTATCGAAGCTGAAAGTCAATCCACTGACAAGATTAATGATTTACTCGATATTTCCAACGAGTCCTTAAATCAGATAGTCAGCGAAATGAAAGGGCTCACCAGCAATATGGGTGGAATGACTGAGAATATTTCAGGTCTTTCTGAGATGGCCGACAACATTAACTCTTTCGTTGAGACGATATCTAAGATTTCAGATCAGACAAACCTACTTGCGCTTAACGCTGCCATTGAGGCTGCACGCGCTGGTGAAGCGGGTCGTGGTTTTAGTGTTGTAGCGGATGAAGTTCGCTCACTTGCAAATAATACTAACACTTCAGCGAATGAAGTCTCTGAGTTAGTGGGCCAAATCATTCAATCAACTTCAGAAACGGTTCTATCGGTAAATACTATTCAGAACAGCAATAATGATTTATCAAACGGAGTTGCTCGTTTAAACGAAGATTACGGCTCCATCATCGGTTGCTGCAACACAATGAAGTCAACGATTAATAATGCTTCGTTAAGGACCTTTATACAGACTGTTAAGCTTGACCATATTGTTTGGAAAAGTGAAGTCTATGAAGTTGCTGCCGGTAAAAGTGATAAATCTATAAATGATTTTGCCAATCACCTTAGCTGCCGACTTGGCCAGTGGTACCAGAAAGAAGGCGCCAAAAAGTACAGCAATATAACAGCATTTAAAAACATAGACCCTCCCCATCAAAAGGTTCATGACAGTGGTTTAGCTGCATTGAAGGCCTTAGAAGATGACGATAAAGATAAAGCCATTACCTTTTTTGAGGAAATGGAGCGAGCCAGCCACCAAGTAATGGATTGCCTGGATGACCTCAGCCATCAGTGTGACTTTTAAACTGACGCTAAAATCATCTTAAATTAGGGTAGCCCTGCTAAAGTGCTACCTTTTTTGTATCTGTTATTATTTCCAATGAACTTGTGACCTTTTCTTTATAAAGAGGTGACCGCCATGTTTTCACTGCTGGTTAGTTTATCGACTCGATAGTCACCAATCAGTCAGCAGAGGAAAGATCATGTTTTCAATAAATCTAAAGAGCCTAGGTAAGGCAGCTGTTGTTACAGCAGGTATCGCACTGAGTATTTCAGCACAAGCACAACGAACTTTTGAGTACACCGTAAAAGTTACAAATATTACCAAGGGCATTTCTTTCACACCGGTACTTTCTGTAGCACACAATCACAACGTACGTTTATTTAATGTTGGCGAAGAGGCTTCACCCGAAGTAATTCGTATTGCTGAAGGTGGCGATATCGCTCCACTTCAAGATCAACTAAACGCAGACGATGGTGTTAGCGCTACCGCTCACAGCGAAGGCCTATTAAACCCAGGTGAGTCTGTGGAGATTACTTTGAGTTCGACTAATGCTTTCCCACGTCTTAGCTTGATCAGCATGGCGTTACCAACAAACGATACCTTGGTAAGCCTTTTGAATGCTCGCTTACCTCACTACCCAGGTTTCACACTCACTCACTTTATGCGCGCCTACGATGGCGGCAGCGAAGTGAACAGCGAACTTTGTGCTGATATCCCAGGCCCTCGTTGCGGCGGCGAGCCGTTCTCAGAAGATGACCAAGGTGAAGGTTACATCTATCCTAGCCCTGGCATCCATGGTGAGGGCGATCTAAGCAGAGCGGCTTATCAGTGGGCAGACCGCGTAGCCAAGGTAGAAATTACTCGAGTGCAGTAATACGGCAAACTGGAAATTAAGTTTTTCTCTTCGAAAAAAAAGGTGCCCAAGGGCACCTTTTTTGTTTGTAGCTAACAGTGTTGTTTAGACATCCAAATTGGCTACAGACAGGGCATTTGTCTCAATAAAGTCTCTACGAGGCTCTACTTGATCACCCATCAAGGTATTGAACATCTGGTCAGCGCTGATTGCATCTTCAATGGTTACTTGCAACATACGACGAGTCTCAGGGTCCATTGTGGTATCCCACAACTGTTCCGGGTTCATTTCTCCCAAGCCTTTATAACGCTGTACATTGTATCCACGCTTAGACTCTTTCATTAACCATTCGAGGCCAACTTTAAATTCTCTAGTCTCAAGCTTGCGCTCGCCTTTGGAGAAATATGCCCCCTCTTCCATCAAGCCATTTAAACGCTTACCAAGTTCCACCATTGATTGGTATTCACCAGACTGGAAAAAGTCATGCCCAAACAGGTAATCGGTATCGACACCATGTGCGGTAATCGTAAAAGTAGGAAGATAAACATGACGCTCGCTATCTTCAGTTACAGTAACGGAGTATCGGTGACTACCAGCTCGGTTTTCATCTTGCAGCTTGGTCAGTAAGGACTCACTCCAGGCTAGTACATCTACCTCATTAGTCAGTTGTTCCGAGCTAATGGCATCTTGATAAATCATCTGCTCTAAAACTTCAGCTGGGTAAAGCCTAGACAGGCGAGCTATTGTGGACATCACAGTTCGATAGGCAACAACTAACTCTTGCAGTGAGCCACCGGTAATACCCGGTGCATCTTGATTCACGTGCAAGGCACCTGTCTCCAGAGCCACATTAGTTAAGAATTCTTCTAGAGCAGCCTCGTCTTTCAAGTACTGCTCTTGCTTACCCTTACTAATTTTATACAGCGGAGGCTGAGCAATATAAACATGACCACGCTCAATGAGCTCTCTTGTTTGACGGAAGAAGAAGGTCAATAGTAGCGTACGAATATGCGAACCATCGACGTCCGCATCCGTCATGATGATAATGCGATGGTAGCGAAGCTTATCAGGGTTAAATTCTTCAGCGCCAATACCACAACCCAAAGCAGTGATAAGTGTTCCCACCTCCGCACTGGAAAGCATTTTGTCAAAACGTGCTTTTTCAACGTTTAGGATTTTACCTTTCAAAGGTAGGATAGCTTGAGTTCGACGATCGCGGCCCTGCTTAGCAGAACCACCAGCTGAGTCACCCTCCACTAGGTAAACTTCTGATAAAGCTGGATCTTTTTCTTGGCAATCCGCCAGTTTTCCAGGTAGTCCTGCAATATCCAGGGCGCCTTTTCGACGGGTCATTTCACGCGCTTTACGAGCAGCTTCACGTGCTTTCGCCGCCTCGATCATCTTGCCGACAACTGCTTTCGCTTCTTGTGGGTTTTCTAGCAAGTAATCGCTAAAGGCTGCTCCCATTTCTTGCTCAACGGCGCCTTTTACTTCTGATGAAACCAGTTTATCTTTGGTCTGGGAGGAGAACTTAGGATCAGGTACCTTAACGGATATAATGGCTGTTAAACCTTCACGAGCATCATCACCCGTTGTCGAAACCTTTTCTTTCTTACCCATTCCCTCTTTTTCGATATAGTTGTTTAGTCCACGGGTAAGCGCTGAACGGAAACCAGCTAGGTGCGTACCGCCATCTCTCTGTGGAATATTGTTGGTATAACAGAAAATACCTTCCTGGAATGAGTCGTTCCACTGTAAAGCCACTTCAACACCGATCCCGTCATCACGCTGGATATCAAAGTGCATGACTTGGTTTACTGTGTTTTTGTTCTGGTTTAGATACTCAACAAAAGCTTTTAGACCACCTTCATACTCAAAGACATCTTCTTTCGCTGTACGCTCATCTTTAAGAACAATTCGAACACCTGAGTTTAGGAATGAAAGCTCTCTCAGACGCTTTGCCAGCTGGTCATAGTTGTACTGTATATTGCTGAACGTCTCAGCTGAAGGCACAAAGTGTACTTCTGTACCGCTAACTTCAGTGTCACCCACGATCGTTAAGGGCGCTTGAGGCACGCCATGATGGTAAACTTGCTCGTGAATCTTTCCTTCGCGGCGGATAGTAAGCTTAAGCTCTGCAGATAGTGCGTTTACTACCGAAACACCTACACCGTGTAGTCCACCGGATACTTTGTAAGTATTATCATCAAACTTACCGCCAGCGTGCAGTACAGTCATGATAACTTCAGCTGCCGATACACCCTCTTCGTGCATTTCAGTTGGAATACCACGGCCATTATCTGAGACAGATATAGATTCATCAGGGTGAATTACGATTTTAATCTCGGAGCAATGACCGGCTAGGGCCTCATCAATCGAGTTATCAACGATTTCAAACACCATATGGTGCAAGCCGGTTCCATCATCCGTGTCACCAATGTACATACCTGGGCGCTTACGTACAGCATCCAGGCCCTTTAGTACCTTGATACTGGACGAATCATAAGATGATTCTTCTGACATAGCATACTCCGTTGTTGTATAGGCAAAGGGTTTACCTATATATCGAGCCTCTTAGACTCTTGTTTTACTTGTTCCACATCACCATGTTTCACGTGAAACATGGTGATCTTATCTTGTTCTGCTTCTTTCCATGCCTGCAATAGGCTTTCTAACTCTATCGCCGTGACGAAAACCTGAGCGCCTATGACATTTAACCAGCTTGCCAAACGACGCTGGTTCTCAGAGTCTAGTTCAGCTGGCAAGTCATCAACTAAATAAATGCACTGTTTACCGCTAAGTTCGCTGTAGGTCTTACCAATGGCGATCTTCAGAGCACAAACCAACAGCTTTTGCTGGCCTCTCGACAGCGCTTGATCAGCGGCATGCCCCGAAACCTTGATCTTTAAGTCTGCTTTTTGAGCCCCATACCAAGTGTAACCAAGCTTATAGTCGCGCTCTCTACCCATCTCAAGCTGTTGTTCAAGCGTTTTGTCTTTATCCCAACCCTTGTATAGCTCAAAAGTAACTCCCTCTAATGGGACAAAGTCACTTATAACTGTCTTTAAGTTGTCTTTTAAAAGCTCGAAACATTCCACCCTCATCGCCTCTAATCGATGTGCCTTATCGCACATCTCAAGCTCCCAGGGGCGAATTTCAAAGCCTTCTATTCTACCACGTCGTAGCAAACTATTCCGTTGTTTAAGCGCTTTTGAATAGCCCTTCCAAGCATCGTGAAACCCATGTTTCACGTGAAACACCAACCAATCTAAAAAAGAACGACGTTCCTTAGGACTACCTTCGATTAAAGAAAAACTGTGTGCATCAATCATTAAAGTAGGTAATAAAGAAGCTAAGGAGGAAGCCGAATTGACTGATCTACCATCGACTTTCGTTCGCGATTGACTACTAGAAGCGGTTCTTTCAAGACCGATTTTATGTATTGTTTCGTGGGAGCAAAGCTCTGCGAAAAGCGTAAGCGACTCACTACCGTGATTAATAAGGGGTCTAATTTTATGACTTCGAAAGGACCTGCCGCTACCCAATAGGTAGATAGCTTCAAGAACACTGGTCTTACCGCTACCGTTAGCGCCATAAATAAAGTTTAGACGAGAACTTGGATCCAGCTTCACTGAACCCAAGTTTCGAAGATGACTAATAGAAATTCGTTGAAGAGGCATCGAAAATCGACAGGGTACCTACTATAGGCGCATAGGCATTACGACATAAACAGCATTACTGCCTTCTTGGGCTTCCACCAGGGCAGAACTATTTGAATCGGATAAAGTAAATTTCACATTGTCTGATTGCAATACATTAACCACGTCCTGCAAATAGCTTACGTTGAAGCCGATTTCTAAACTATCACCGGCGTAATCTACCGTTACCTGTTCCTCTGCTTCTTCCTGCTCAGGGTTATTAGCGGTAATAGTTAGCTGTCCATCGCTTAGAAGTAGTCGTACGCCTCTATACTTCTCGTTAGATAAGATAGCGGTACGGGCGAAAGCTTGTTTTAACTCTGCACGCTCACCGATTACCGTCTTGTTACCATTCTTAGGCAGCACTCGCTCATAATCCGGAAACTTACCGTCTACAAGTTTAGAAGTGAAGGTATAGAATTCGGTAATAGCTCGTACATGGTTACTACCCAAGCTAACAGTTACTTCATCGCTGCTGTCATCGAGTAAACGAGAAAGTTCGACAACACCTTTACGAGGTAAAATAGCATGCTTGGTTTCAGGGCAACTGATAGCTATATCTTCTGTGCTCATCGCTAAGCGGTGGCCGTCGGTGGCCACAAAACGAAGCTTACCTTCACTAACTTCCCAAAGCATACCGTTTAAATAATAGCGTACGTCTTGTTGAGCCATCGCGAAGCCAGTACTGTCAATCAAAGTCTTAATAATTGACTGAGCACAGGAAAACTGAAGATCCTGAGCGGAGCCTTCAACATTAGGAAAATCATTAGCTGGCAAAGTCGCCAGACTAAAGCGGCTACGTCCGCTTTTTACAATAACTTTTTGGCCGTCTTCAATGAAGTCTATTAACGCTCCGTCTGGCAATGAGCGACAAATATCAAACAACTTACGAGCTGGAACGGTAATTTGACCAGATCCCCCCGCCTGCTCAAGTTGTACGCGACCAACAATCTCAACTTCTAAATCAGTTCCGGTTAGGGATAACTGATCCCCTTCTAAAACAACCAATACATTAGCCAATACAGGCAAAGTCTGCCTGCGCTCTACGACACCAGCCACTAACTGAAGGGGTTTTAAAAGAGCATCTCGAGAGATAGAAAATTTCATCAATTTATCCCAAATCCTAATGGTTTTATATTAGTTTTATATTAGTTTTATCTTATATAAATAACTTTGTATTAAGTCGTTAAAGAACGCAGTAGATTTTTAACATCTTCGCGAATGTCCGCGTCCTCTTCTCTTAACTCTTTAATTTTACGGCAGGCATGCAACACCGTGGTGTGATCCCTCCCGCCAAATGAGTCACCGATTTCTGGCAAGCTATGATTGGTTAGCTCTTTAGCTAAAGCCATAGCAACTTGCCGAGGCCTTGCGACTGAACGGCTGCGCCTCTTAGATAATAAGTCAGCAACTTTGATTTTATAGTATTCCGCCACTACGCGCTGGATATTATCAATACCAACCTGCTTATCTTGCAGGGCTAAAAGATCTTTTAATGCTTCCCTTACTAAAGGTACATCGATATCACGACCAGTAAACTGAGCATTAGCAATGACGCGCTTTAAAGCACCTTCTAATTCACGAACATTCGATCTGATTCGCTGTGCGATAAAGAAAGCAGCATCGTTAGGCAGCAACATATTTGACTGCGCAGCCTTTTTCATCAAAATCGCTACCCGCGTTTCAAGCTCAGGGGGTTCTACAGATACCGTTAAGCCCCAGCCGAAACGACTCTTCAAACGTTCTTCTAGACCTTGAATCTCTTTCGGATATCGGTCACAAGTGAGAATGATCTGTTGACCGCCTTCAAGCAAGGCATTAAAGGTGTGGAAAAACTCTTCTTGTGACCGCTCTTTACCCGCGAAGAATTGAATGTCATCAATAAGTAATGCATCGACAGAGCGGTAAAAACGCTTAAAGTCATTAATAGCATTAAGCTGCAGTGCTTTTACCATATCTGCAACAAACCGCTCCGAATGAAGGTATACCACTTTAGCGTGCGGGTTTTGTTCAACCAGGTGATGCCCTACAGCGTGCATCAAGTGAGTTTTACCTAAACCCACACCACCATAAATAAATAATGGGTTATAAGAACCACCAGGGTTTTCTGCCACCTGCCTTGCCGCCGCGAGACCAAGCTGGTTCGATTTACCTTCTACAAAGCTTTTAAAAGTAAAGCCCGCATTAAGATAAGTTCGGTGTTTAAGACCACCTTCTACTTCAATATCACTGCTAGGTTTAATGATTTCAGGGGCAGCTTCTGCCGGTCTTATTACTTGGTTGCTATCTTGAGCAGCTGAAGACGCGCCGGATAGACCAGCGTTAGGCGAAACAAGCTGAGAACTTGATGTAGAGTTATGAGCTGATAACTGCCCAGAAACATGGTTATGGTTATCGGAGCTTGCTAACTCAAGCTGTTCGACGGGCTCTGGCTCCTGTTGATACGCAGGAATACTTGGGCTAACCGGAACAGGGTTCATGGTCGGTGTTGCATTAGCAGTAGGTATTGGTTCAGGGGTTGACCTTTGGCTACGTCTCTGAAAACGGCTGGCTTGTCGATTGGCAACGACCACGCTTACGCTGATTCGCATCCCTTCTGAATAGTCATTGGCCAATTCAATAATGCGAGACAAGTACTTATCATTCACCCAGTCATGCACAAATCGATTAGGCGCCAGCAAGCAAAGGCCGCCAGCCTCATCATTTTGAACCTGCAACGGTTTTATCCAAGTATTAAATTGTTGCGATGGCAACTCCTGACTTAAGCTGCTTAGACATTTGTCCCAAATAAGGCCCGACAATGAATCCCCCAATAAACCTTTAGGTCTAACTCTTTCTAACAGTAGCGAAACCGAAAGAGAATTAAGCCACTAGTGCTTTGGCAGTTTGAGCAGCACTAGTAGATTTCAAAATATGTATATATAGAAGGAAGACTTTAAATCCACGAAATAATTGCGATCATATAGCTTGCATACGATACGCTTTGCTTTCAATCTAGCCTGGAAGCAGATGTGTATAAGTATTCCCAAACGCGCTGTGTTTGTTTAAATAACTAGAGTTAACCACAGCAATGTGCGTAGATTACATTATCAGGGGAAAGTTATCCACATAAAAGAAATCTATTTTAAGGCTTAACAAGAAAACCCTCGCAATATCAACAACTCCGCTAGGTATAAGAATAAGAGCTAAGAAAGAAGAACCCATCATTATCTGTGGATAAAACTGTTGAAAAATTGAATAAAGCCTGTATAAACGTCGTTTAAAAACTTGTACAAGAGGAAAAATTGATCATTTTCTAATTAAGCATTGCAATTTCTAGGAGTATCCATTAATATCGCGCCTCATTTTTCCACGAGCTCGGCTGTTCAATGGGTTTCAGTTAAGCTCTAAAGCCGACATGATTGAACACGGGTATTATCATGAAAAGAACATTTCAGCCAAGCGTATTGAAGCGCAAGCGCACTCACGGTTTCCGCTCTCGCATGGCGACCAAAAACGGTCGTAAATTGCTTGCTCGCCGTCGTAGCAAGGGCCGTAAAGTACTAGCTGCATAATCAGCTCAGATACTGCCCTGTAAACTGGAGTTTCCGCTTGTCGCAGCATTTAGATTTTGATAAATCCTTGCGGCTGCTGAACTCCAGTGACTTTAAGCCTGTCTTTGACTCGCCCTCTTTTCGCGCTTCTCATCAGCACTTTCTCATTCTCGTCCGTAAAAACCAATTAGACCGCCCTCGACTTGGCCTAGTAATCGCCAAAAAGAACGTACGCAATGCAGTTGATCGCAATCGATTAAAACGTCTAATTAGAGAATCTTTTCGGCTACAGCAACACCAATTACCGCCATTCGATGCTATAGTGCTCGCTCGCCGTGGCATGGACACATTGGATAATGCGGCGTTAACACGCCAGCTGAATAAGCAATGGCAAAAGCTGATTCGCAAAGCGACGAGTGAATAATGAAAGCACTGCTTTTAGGTTTGATAAAAATCTATCAATACCTTGCTAGCCCTTGGGTTGGCAACCAGTGCCGCTTTTATCCGACCTGCTCTCATTATGCGAAAGAGGCAATAGAAACCCACGGCAGTATAAAAGGTAGTTATCTTACCGTTCGCCGCTTAGCTAAATGCCACCCATGGCATCCTGGCGGCTTTGACTATGTGCCCGGTAAACCCTCAACTTCTCAAGACCAAGAATAGATATTATGGATTGGCAAAAGTATTTATTGATCATCGCAATGGCTGTGGTCTCTTATCTTTTGGTTCTGGAATGGAATGACTTCCAAGACCGCAAACAAGCAGCCAACAAACCCGTAGCAGCCAGCCAAGAGACTTTGGCCTCGCCTGTTGCGGCCAGCGAAATACCAACTGCTGCGCCTAGCAAACAAACTTTAGCGAGTGACCTGCCCAGCACAGTTGCAGAACAAGCTACTGTAGAAACTCCAAGCAGTTCCCAACTTATTCGTGTTAAGACCGATGCCCTCGATCTTATTATCGATACCCATGGTGGTGACATTGTTAAAGCAGCACTTCCACAACACTACGCTGAACTTAACCGTCCAGAACTGCCATTTGTTATCCTCAACCGTACTGCGGATAAAACCTACATTGCTCAAAGTGGCCTAATCGGACCAAACGCTACCGACACCGCTAAAGGTCGCCCGGTATTCCAAGCTGACCAGAGCGAATATGAGTTATCCCCAGGCAAAGACAATCTCGCAGTAGATCTTGTCTTGCAGCAGGGTGAAGTAACCATCACCAAACGCTTTAATTTCACCCGCGGTGAAAACCTAATCAATATTGAGTATTTGATTGATAATAAAAGCAGCAGCAACTGGAAAGGTAACTTCTACGCTCAAATCAAGCGAGATCGATCTCCAGTGGCTACTGGCAGCAGCGCCATCGGCTTACAACCTTATTTAGGCGCGGCATTAACTACTCCAGATGAAAACTACAAAAAAGTTGATTTTGATGACCTAGATGAAGAGTCACTAAAAGTAGAAATTGAAGGTGGCTGGGTTGCCATGGTTCAGCACTACTTTATTAGTGCCTGGGTTGCAGACAAAGAACAGAACAATACTTATACCTTGCGCCGAATTCGTAACAGCCAGATGTACACCTTTGGCTATACAGCTCCTCAAACACTAGTAGAGCCAGGTACATTAGGCGTAATCAACTCTCAGTTTTATGTAGGGCCTAAAGACGTTTACCGCTTAGAGGAAATTGCTCCACACCTAGATTTAACCGTTGATTATGGTTGGCTCTGGTGGGTGGCAAAACCACTCTTTTATTTACTGACTTTGATACAAGGTGTGGTGATTAACTGGGGTTGGTCGATTGTTGTTCTTACTATCTTAATTAAAGCTTTGTTCTTTAAGCTAACCGCTACCAGTTATCGCAGCATGGCGAATATGCGCAAGCTGCAACCTAAGATGCAACAATTAAAAGAGCTCTATGGCGACGATCGTCAAAAGATGTCCCAAGAAACCATGAAGCTCTACCAGAAAGAAAAGGTTAACCCCTTAGGTGGTTGTTTACCGATTCTAATTCAAATGCCTGTATTTATTGCTTTATATTGGGTGCTTTCAGAATCTGTAGAATTACGCCACGCCCCCTTTATTTTATGGATCGAAGATTTATCAGTGAAGGATCCTTACTTTATCTTGCCGCTGATTATGGGTGCTACCCAGTGGTTTATGATGAAGATGAACCCTACTCCGCCGGATCCAATGCAAGCTAAGATAATGAGCTATATGCCGATTGTCTTTACCTTCTTGTTTATGTGGTTCCCTGCGGGCTTGGTATTGTACTGGGTGGTTAACAACACCATTTCGATGATTCAGCAGTACATCATCACCAAACAAATTGAAGCAGAAGCCTAAGCTTTTCGCTTTACGGAAAGGGGCTTAGAGCCCCTTTTTTTATAGAGTTTTTTTGGAAAAAACAATGCAAGAGCCTTATCAATTTAGCGATACCATTGCAGCAATAGCAACGGCCCCCGGACGAGGAGGCGTTGGAATTATTCGAGTCTCAGGTAAACATGCGGCACAAATAGCGAAACAAATTTGTGCAAAAGAGCTAAGTCCAAGACATGCACACTACTGTGATTTTTTATCGAGTGAAGGTGAAGTTTTAGATTCTGGTATTGCACTTTTTTTTCCAAACCCCGACTCATTTACCGGCGAAGATGTATTAGAACTGCAAGGTCACGGTGGCCCCGTTATTCTCGATTTACTGCTCGCAGAGATTTGCAAACTCGGCGCTAGAATGGCTAAACCAGGTGAGTTTTCAGAACGCGCTTTTATCAACGACAAAATGGATTTAGCCCAAGCCGAAGCGATTGCCGATTTAATTGAAGCAAGCTCTGCACAAGCCGCTCGTAATGCTCTGCACTCTTTACAAGGTGTATTTTCAACACAAGTTCACGACTTAGTTGAAGCGCTGATACGCTTACGCATTTATGTAGAAGCGGCCATCGATTTTCCAGAAGAAGAAATTGATTTTCTAAGCGATGGCAAAGTTGCTGGCGATTTACAGCAGCTGCAAGAACAATTGGCAAAATTACTGGCCGAAGCAAAACAAGGCGTTTTAGTACGCGAAGGTATGAATGTAGTCATTGCAGGCAAACCCAACGCCGGTAAATCAAGCTTATTGAATGCCCTTGCTGGAACTGAAAAAGCCATTGTTACTGATATCGCTGGCACCACAAGGGATATTCTTCAGGAACAGATTCATATCGATGGTATGCCACTGCATATTATTGATACCGCTGGTTTACGTGAAAGCCCCGATGAAGTTGAACGTATTGGCATCGAGCGAGCCTGGCAAGCTATCGAAAAGGCGGATCGGGTATTGCTCATGGTTGACGGCCAGGCCGTTGATACAGCTTTTACCCCTTCTTCTATATGGCCAGAATTTACAGAAAAACTACCCAACCCAAATCAGCTTACTGTGATCCTTAATAAAGCCGACTTGAGTGAGCATGGCGTAGGGGTGCTACAAGAAGAAGGGGATAATAAACAATGCCTAGGAATTAGCGCCAAAACCGGAGCGGGCCTAGAAGAACTTAAACAGCATTTGAAATCCGTCATGGGCTATCAAGGCGCCAGCGAAGGAGGCTTTACCGCTCGTAGACGCCATCTAGATGCCATCGAAAGGGCACAAGAAGCCTTGGATAATGGCGCACTGCAACTGCACGATATGGGCGCAGGCGAACTCCTAGCCGAAGATTTGCGCGCCGCGCAGGAATCCCTAGGGGAGATTACCGGAACATTTACACCGGATGAGCTACTGGGACGAATCTTCTCCAGTTTTTGTATTGGGAAATAATAATAAAGCCTACTAGTGCCCTGTCTGTTCAAACCTGTGCAGGGCTTGCATCGTACTGATGCCTCACAAGGTATTCAGGCCCTCTTCCCCCTTGGGCAGTTACCACCCAGTCAACCTTCGTTTGACCAAACCCCAGAACTCTCCAAGAATTATACTCATTCGGCTAATCCCGTCTGAGACATAAGCTGCCTAGCGCTCCACTATGGCTTTTTAGACGGAATTTTTATCCCCCCTAAGTAGAAACATACTTTAACGTCATAAGCTTTCTAGGCTCGGCGCCTATCCATATGACCCCATAAGGAAGCAAGCTAGCATGGACGCAGCCTTTTGCGCCCCAAGACCAACAACCACATGGAATGGCGGTCGTTCAGACCAGCAAAATCTATTACTAAATAACACTAAAAAATCACCTAGTCATATCTGGCCAAAAAAAGTTATCCCAACTTACCCACAGATTTTTTGAATAACTACCGACACTTAGAATAGCTTATCCACAATTACTCACAGCTTTGCCACATAAGTGCCTAATTTTGAAGGTTTTTTGTTCGATCATTAGAGCAATTTTGTCAAATGTGAATAACTCATAGCAGAAAGCGTGCTCTAGCTCGGCGCAAAAATGTGGATAACAGCAGTTTGACCACAAGACCCAAAGTTATCCAGAAATCATTCGACCTTAAAACAGAGCTTTTACCTATGCCAAATAAAGGGTTCTATACACCGTTATCATATCTGTAAGATGCTGATTTAAAAGGAGTAAAGTGGCTTATCCACAGAAAAACGCCGCACTATATATAACAATAAACATAATCTTATATATCTATACATATATATAAATATTTATTTATCTACTTATATATTAATAATGAGTTTTAAATTTTAGAAAAATCAACTGTTTAAATAATAAACAAGTTTTGAACTCTGCTAGAAACATCCCTATAATGCCTGCCCTTTTTCTAACCCCTGCCCTTTGGGCAAAGGCGATACCGTGGATTACAAGAAGACCTTTGATGTCATTATTATTGGTGGTGGACATGCCGGCACCGAAGCTGCATTAGCAGCCGCTCGCATGGGTAGCTCTACCCTATTGTTAACCCACAATATTGATACCTTGGGACAAATGTCTTGTAACCCAGCTATTGGCGGGATTGGTAAATCACACCTAGTAAAAGAAATCGATGCGCTAGGTGGAGCAATGGCATTAGCTACCGACAGAGCTGGTATCCAGTACCGTGTTCTAAATAGCCGCAAAGGCCCCGCTGTTAGAGCTACTCGTGCACAAGCCGATAGAATCCTCTATAAAGCGGCGATTCGTGAAACCTTAGAAAACCAGAAAAACCTGCAAATATTTCAACAATCAGTTGATGACCTAATATTGCAAGGCGAAGAAGTCCGAGGGGTTGTTACCCAAATGGGCTTAAAATTTTATGCCCCTGCGGTAGTGCTAACTGCTGGGACCTTCTTAGGTGGCAAAATCCATATTGGCTTAGAAAATCATTCGGGGGGGCGAGCTGGTGACCCACCATCTATTGCCCTAGCAGATAGATTAAGAGAATTACCTCTACGCGTTGAAAGACTTAAAACTGGAACCCCACCGAGAATCGATGCTCGTAGTGTGAACTTTGAAGGCTTAGCTGAGCAATGGGGTGATAATCCAGCACCGATCATGTCCTATATGGGCAAAGCCGAAGATAAACCTGAGCAAACTTGTTGTTGGATTACCCATACCAACAGCAAAACCCATGACATCATCTTGTCCGGTTTAGACAGATCGCCGCTATATACCGGCGTCATCGACGGCGTTGGCCCACGATATTGTCCTTCTGTAGAAGATAAAGTTAAGCGCTTTTCTGATAAAGACTCCCACCAGGTGTTTATCGAGCCCGAAGGCCTTACCACCCATGAGTTATACCCAAACGGCATCTCCACAAGCTTGCCCTTTGATGTTCAGCTGGATCTAGTGCATTCCATTAAAGGCTTTGAACAGGCTCATATCACGCGCCCGGGTTACGCAATCGAATACGATTTCTTTAACCCGCAGGATTTACAGTACAGCTTGGAAACAAAACACATCAAAGGTTTGTTTTTTGCGGGTCAAATTAACGGCACCACAGGTTATGAAGAAGCTGGGGCTCAAGGCCTATTGGCTGGCAGCAATGCGGCGCTATTAGCTCAAGGCAAAGCGGCGTGGCATCCGCGTCGAGATGAAGCTTATCTTGGCGTTTTGATTGATGACCTGATTACCCTTGGTACTCAAGAGCCGTATCGGATGTTTACCAGCCGTGCCGAATACCGTTTGCTGCTGCGAGAAGATAATGCCGATGCTCGCTTGACCGAACAGGGGCGCAAACTTGGTTTAGTAGATGACAATCGCTGGCAGCACTTTTGCGATAAGCAAGAAGCTATCGCCCAAGAAGAGCAACGCCTAAAAAGCACATGGGTGCAGGCCGGTAGTGATGAGGCCAAACAGCTGGAGCCCAAGCTGAAGTCACCACTGGGGCGCGAGTATAGTTTGATGGATTTATTGCGCCGACCTGAATTGGAATATGGCGATATTGCCGAGCTGCCATATGCGAAACCCAATATTGCCGTCGAAGTATCCGAGCAGGTGCAGATCAGTGCGAAATACGCTGGGTACATTGAGCGTCAGTTGGTAGATATCGAAAAACTGCGCCAAAACGAAAATACCCTGATTCCTGCAGACTTTCCGTATGATTCGGTAGAAGGCTTATCCAATGAAGTTAAGCAAAAACTGAAGGAATCATTACCTGGAACCTTGGCCCAAGCTTCCAGAATACCTGGGGTTACCCCGGCTGCAGTTTCTCTGCTATTGGTTTATTTGAAGAAACATGGCCTATTGCGTAAGCAAAGTGCCTGATCTCGCCGCTAAAATCGAGGAAAATGGATAAAAATGTCCACGCAGCTACGAAATCGCTTGGAAACTGGAGTCACAAAACTAGGTTTAGAGCTAGATAGTGACCGCATTGATGGTTTATTAGCCTATATCCAATTGTTTGATAAGTGGAACAAGGCCTATAACTTGTCCGCTATCCGAAATATCGAGGATATGGTCTCTCGCCATTTGCTCGATAGCCTAGCAATCCTGCCATTTGTTGAAGGCCAGAGATTGATCGATGTAGGTACTGGCGGCGGCTTACCAGGAATACCCATGGCGATCTGCCACCCTGAGCGTGAAATTCACTTGCTGGACAGCAATGGCAAGAAAACGCGCTTTTTGTTTCAAGTAAAGACCGAACTGAAGCTGGATAATGTGCAGGTTCACAACTGTCGCGTCGAGAGCTACCTGCCAGAAATACTGTTTGATGGCGTTATGAGTAGAGCTTTTGCTAGCTTAGAGGATATGACTCAAGGTTGTCGGCACCTGCTGAAGGAAAATGGCCGCTTTTGGGCGATGAAGGGAATTTATCCCACAGATGAATTGAAGCCACTGCAAAAACACTATATCGTCGCTAACTCCCATGCATTAATGATTCCGGGTGAAGAAGGCGAGCGCCACTTACTAGAGATACACCCTCTCAAGTAGAGTCTCTCCCTATTGACCCGAATAGCGACAATACACTTGTTAGCGGCCACTTATTTGCCGTGACAAGTCATAAGGATAACGACATTGAGCACCCAAGGCCCCTGCCACCTATACGCTATTGCTAATCAGAAAGGTGGCGTAGGTAAAACGACAACCACAGTGAATCTAGCGGCTTCATTGGTAGCTACCAAGAAGCAGGTCTTACTGGTGGATCTAGACCCGCAGGGCAACGCCACCATGGGCTCGGGTATCAACAAAAATGAACTAGAGCTATCGGTATATGATGTTTTAGTGGGTGAAGCCACTGCCAAGGAGGCGTTGGTGGACTCTGAAGAAGGTGGCTACTCGGTTTTACCCGCAAATGGCGATCTAACCGCTGCCGAAGTAGAAATGCTGAGCTTGGATCAAAAAGAGCGCCGTCTGCAGTCAGCTTTGGAAAGCTTGAAAGATGAATTTGACTATATCTTGGTCGACTGTCCACCGTCTTTGAATATGCTGACTTTAAATGCTTTGGTAGCTTGCGAAGGTGTAATTATCCCTATGCAGTGTGAATATTATGCACTGGAAGGATTATCGGCACTGATCAGTACCATCAATCAGATTCAAAGTGCACTTAACCCCGAGCTTCAGATTGAAGGGATATTGCGCACCATGTACGACCCGCGTAACAGTTTGACCAATGATGTGTCGGCACAATTGGCAGACTTTTTTGGGGATAAGCTCTACCGCACTTGCGTACCACGTAATGTTCGATTGGCAGAAGCTCCAAGTTTTGGCCAGCCTGTATTGGTTTATGATCGTCAGTCAAAGGGGGCCATCGCCTATTTGGCTTTGGCTGGTGAGCTGATTCGCCGCAATGAAATCAGCCAAAGAGAATCGGCTGAAGCCTAAGACTAAAGTTGTAAAGCAAAAATAATTAAATAAAAACATAGATATTTGAGAAGTAGGAATCACAATGGCGGGGAAACGCAAAGGTTTAGGTAAAGGCTTGGATGCCCTATTGGGTAGTGGTGGTGCAAGCCAAGTTGAAAATGCTACACAAGCAATTGCTGCTGTTTCCTCCCCTGAGCCAGGCAAAGACGGAACCTTAAGCGAAATCCCCGTTGAGTTTATCCAACGCGGCAAATACCAACCTCGCCGTGATATGCACCCCGAAGCCCTCGAAGAGCTTAGTGAGTCCATTAAGGCGCAAGGAGTAATGCAGCCTATTGTTGTTCGCCCGATAGATTCTGGCAACGACACGGTTAAATACGAAATTATTGCTGGTGAGCGCCGTTGGCGAGCAACACAATTAGCCGGCTTGGATAAAATACCCGCTGTCATTCGAGAAGTTGCTGATGAAGCAGCTATCGCAATGGCATTGATTGAAAACATCCAGCGTGAAGATTTAAATCCAATCGAAGAAGCTATCGCTTTAAAGCGGCTGCAAGATGAATTTGAGCTAACCCAGCAAGAGGTAGCTGCGGCCGTTGGTAAATCTCGTACTACCGTAACCAATCTACTGCGCTTAATCAGTTTGTCTGAAGAAGTGAAAAAAATGTTGGAGCATGGTGATCTAGAGATGGGACATGCCCGAGCTTTACTTCCGCTGCCTAGTCATGAACAAAAAGATGTGGCAAGACAGGTAAGCTCAAAAGGTTTATCAGTCCGTCAAACAGAAGCTTTGGTTAGACGCATTCAACAGCTTGAGCAAAGTGAAGATAAATTTACCACAGATAAAGCCATAGACCCTGATATCAAAAAGTTACAGGATGGTTTGTCTGAAAAAATTGGCGTGCCAGTTATGGTTCAGCATGGTGCCAAAGGGAAAGGTAAGTTGGTGTTGAGCTATTCAAGTCTCGATGAGCTAGATGGAATTTTAAACCATCTTAATTATGAGGTGTAAGGACTAGAAATCTAGTTCTAATTTCTGGTTTTCATCGTTTTTCCGAGCCTTAACCCCCAAGGCTCGAGTTTCCTACGCATTAGATTTCCTTTTGACACTTGATTGTTTATCAATCTTGCGCAACTATTGTCTTTACACCTAAAAAAAATAATAAGTCTTTTAGATCAATTTGTGCCATTTTAGATTGGCTGTTTTTAGTATGTGAGGCCTACCAGAGAAGCTTAGTTTTTCATTATCAAGACAGTCTCCTAACAGAAAAACTAAGACAACAATAATGCTGCTTTGTGAGGGATCTATGAAACAGTGGTTTTTACCGATGCTACTGGGGCTATTGTTATGCTGTGGGAAGAGCCTAGCGGATAATGCTCTTGACATACACTTCTATCAAAAACCACTAAATGAATTACGTGGACATGCCTATGACGTGGAAGAGGATAAAAATGGATATCTTTGGGTTTCAACGGCCTATGGCATTAAACGTTATGATGGTCAGAATCTAATAGATTTCGTACCAAGCGGTGCCGAAGACTTAAAGTCACGCCAAACTCATGAGTTAACGATTGTAGACAACACTCTATGGATTAGCACGACTATGGGCGTTGCTAAAGTTGACCTAGATACTTATGAATATGCTCTTGTAGAAAAAGAAGATAAAAAACACACTATCAGCGACAACGTTATCTTAAACATGAAAAAAGATAATAGTGGTCGATTATGGATGACCTCGTACAACGGCGTTACTCTGTATCAAAAACATCTAAAGCAATTCACTCCATTTCCAATTAAACATGGCGATATAGATCCAAATAAAAAAATAATCACTACCAATATAGCCGATAACAACACAGGAAAAATATGGGTAGGTAGTGCCTATGATGGTCTATTTCTATTAGACCCTAAATCGGGAAATTTCGAGCGCTACTTATCGAGTTACACTGACCGCAATGGAGTAAAGTTTGAATTTACAAAAAACGCTAAAATTAGCGACTTGTATGTAAATGGAGAAGGGGTTCTGTTGATAAACGTTCAGGATAAATTGGTCAGTATCCTTGGAAATAAAATAATCGGAGTTCGAGACTTTAGTTACAAAGGTGAAAAACTTACGCCTAATATTATTCAAGACGACGCCGCTGGAAATATTTGGGTTACTTTTAAAAGCCGGGGCTTGGCCAAAATTGACGGTGATAGAACCGAGTACTTAGTGGAAGATGTTGAACAGAATGGATTGCCCAATAAAAAAATTTACAACTTTAGCAAAGATAGGTTGGGTAACCTAGTTGCTATTTATATTGATGACTACCCAAGGTTTTATAATTTAGTCAATGAAGAGTTTGAAAAAATAGATTTTAAGAAAAAAGGTCTGAACGAAGCTGTAGACAAAATTATCGAGGTGGAGAATAGTTATATCTATGCCTACGGAAACAATTCCATTTACAAGTATGATTATCCTAGTGGAGAGATTAGTTATATCTATCGTGGTAATCATCAAATAGATGATGCGATCTTTATAAACGACAAAGAGATTTGGGCTATTGTAGGTCGAGAGATCTTAAAAATAAATGTAGAAAACGGAAAAACAAATAACGTACCGAATAATGTGAACTATATAGACTACCATCCAGATATTGGTATATTCGGTATTATGGTTCGGTCGCTATTTATGATCGATAGAGAAACACTTGAGACTCAGTCGATTGAGCTTCCAAACGATGATAGTTCAATCTCAGAACCCTACGCGGACGCAAATACTGGTATCTGGTTTGTGGCCAGTAACAATATATTTTTCATTGATAAAGACAAACAACTAAAAGCTATTCCATACAAAAGCGAGTATAGCTATTCAGGGGCGCCGACTATTTTTCTTGACGGTACTCTTTGGGTTTTTGGTAATAATGGTTTTGAAAAGATCATACTGTCTGAAAAATCAGGGGGGTATGAGGTTATAGGATCTGAAAAATTTCCAGTACTTAAAAATAATATAATTGGTTCTGCAGTACGATCGCGTAAAAGCATTTGGTTTTCTAGTTTGGACGGAAAGAGCTTATTCAAACTAGACATAGCAAGCGGAAACTATAAATCCATAGGGGCGAGGTCTGGCCTTCTAGGTGGAAAGCCCACCAATAGCATCGCCTATTTTGGAAACTATTTATATTTGACGCAAGATAAATCAATTTACCGAATCAATGAAAGTACTGAAAAACTCTCTACAGAGAACCTTCCCCTAAAAGCAAGCAGCATTGTTATTCAAAACAACGACCAGAAAGAAAGACAAATCTATAATGTAAATGAAAAACTTACACTAAGCCCAGAGGATAAGTTTATTACCATAAACTTTTCTGATAACAGCGTTGAGAACCTAGGGGCGCTGGGGGTTCAACTAAAACTTGAGGGAAGAGATGAGGCCTGGCATAACGCTTCGGGAAATTATGCCAGCTACTCTTCGCTTAGCCCTGGTAATTATATATTTAAACTTAGATCAAAGTTTCTACGTCAGAAAGAGTACCAATTGGATATTGAAGTTCTCCCTCCTTGGTGGAGAACGGTTTGGGCTTATTGTCTGTATTTCTTGTTAGTTGGTCTTATATTGTCTTTATATTACTACCTTTTGTTACAGAAAAATAAAATTAGAAAAGAGTCATTTAACAAAATAAAAATATATGCGCAGGGCTTTGAACATGCTGCTGAAGGATTTTGCGTTGTTGATAAACGCGGTGAGATAAAAGCCAAAAACTTGGCTTTCGATAGCATCACAAGACCAGGTATAGAAAATCTATCGGAGCTAAGACCTAGGAGCTACGAATCAGAATACTTTAGTAAGCTTTGGCGACAGCTTTTAGAAACCGGCTACTGGTTTGGTCAAACCCATATTCGCGGACGATACGACGAAGAAGTAGCTGTGGAATGTGTGGCTAGTAAGGTAGAGCAAGATCATAACTATGAAAATCGCTATGTGATATTGATAAGCGATATCACGGTAAAACTAAGGCAGGAAGAAGAGCTACGAAGACTCGCTAATTATGATCGCTTAACGGGTTTGGCTAATCGAAAATTGTTTAATGAAAACTTAAAGCAAGCAATTAGAAATGCTGATCATCTTACCTTTAGCAAATTTGCACTATTTTTTATAGACATAGATCGATTTAAATCAATCAATGATTCTTTTGGACATGAATATGGAGATGAACTTCTAAAAGTTATCAGTCAGAGAATCAATTCCTGTATCCGTGAGCAAGATTCCTTGTCACGATTAGGCGGAGATGAATTTTGCGTGATTCTAGAAAATGTAGAAGATGTTACGCGCTTGGCTCAACTCGCGAAGAAAATCATTGAGGCTGTTGAGGCACCGATTGACTCCATAGAAGAAGGGGCAAGCATCAATGTTAGTATCGGAGTTAGTATTTATAAAACAGATTCATTAAGTCCCGAGACGCTACTAAGTCAAGCGAACGCCGCTTCACAAGTTGCTAAAGAATCTGGCGGAGGAAAATTCCAATTTTTTACTGAAAGTGTGAATTCTAGGTTACAAAATCATATTCGACTCGAAAATGATATGCGCAAGGCAGTTAAAAACTCCGAGTTTATCTCCTTCTTTCAACCAAAGATTTGCATGAAAAGCGGAAAGGTAATCGGAGCTGAGGCTCTAGTTCGCTGGCATAGAGATAAAGAAAAAATTCAGTCTCCAGATAGCTTTATAGAAGCCGCTGAAAAATCTGGAGTGATAAGCAAAATTGGTCGATTAGTTATAAAGGATGTTTGCTTACAGCTTCAAAGATGGTGGAAGGCAGGGATTAAAATACCTATTGCGGTAAATCTATCAGCACAGCAACTTATTCAAGATAACTTTCTTGAAATGATTGATGAAATTATCATGCAATATGATTTTGATCGGAATCTATTGGAGTTTGAGATAACCGAACACTTATTGATGAATGATCGAGAGAAATCAATTGCTGTACTAAAAACCTTACGTGACAAAGGACACTCCATTTATATAGATGATTTTGGTACTGGTTATTCCTCATTATCTTACCTTGCGGATTTTCCAATTGACTACTTGAAGATAGATCAGGTGTTTATTAAAGATCTCTTGCTTGATGAACGTAAAAAAAGCATCGTTCATACGATAGTCGAACTTGCTAACAACCTAAATCTGAAAGTGGTAGCTGAGGGGGTAGAACAGAAAGATGTGCATCAATACTTAAAGGCACTCGGTTGCCAGTATGCCCAAGGCTTTTATTACTGCCACCCATTGGCCTCGAAAGACTTGATAGCCACTGATTTATTTATATCGTCTTTCGGGGACCATATAGAGCCATCCTATGACGCTTGATATTCAAGTTAATTACCACGACATTTTACTAATACAAAAGTTAGAATTTAACCAAAAAGAGATGGCTGTCTGAGCAATATTTAACTTACTCTACTAGACTTGCTAGCTCCAGTGATTAATTAATGCAGTACACTGGCGGTAAGCGATTATGTCGAAGCTCTTTCATATCTTCCGTCTTTTTAGAAAACGCGGAAAAAGTAACCCATCCATTGGCTTAAACTACTTTGCCACTTGGTATCTATTATCTGATGCTCAGATGTTCTTGTGGTATTTTTGCATATCACTGGTTATAGCAGCAGGCTTCATTTTCTATTTTCAAAAATCAATACTATTTGAAAATAGAAAGCGCAGTAAAGTCCTTGAGGAAATCCAGCTATGCATAGATAACTCCTCTAGCCCCTTGGCCGTTGTTTACAGCGACGGAGAGATCCTTTATGCCAATAAGGATTTTAGAGAATTAGCTTCAAGAAATTTGGAAAATATATTTTCTTTTTTTGATAAAAATAGCGTAGCGAGAAGTCGGTACTCTGCAGAGCAGGCGATACAATCCAGGTTGTCATGGTTGGGGGTTGTAAAGACAGGTGAAGATAGAAGACTTGAACAAGCAAACTGCTTATGCACTATTACACCAATAAAAAAGCAGAAAAGTTATCTATTGGTTCAACTCGACAAACTGGAAAATAATACGATTAAAATAAGTGAAGGTTCAAGGCACTGCAAAAACTTTCAGCAATTGGACAAGTCTGGACTAAAAAAACAGCTAAAATCCTGGAATAGTGAAAAGACAAGGCCGTATAGTTATTCGGTCATGATGATTGAAATTGATCAGTTTTCCTATTTTAGGAGTGAGCTAGATGATGCACATTGCAAACTGATATTGCAGACTCTGATCATAAGGATTACCGCTAAACTGCCACAAGAATCCATTGTCTGCTGCTTGGAGAGCGATGAAATTTTCATTTTGATTTGGCATAAAGCCGAGATAATCAATATGAAGTCCTTTGCAAAGAAAGTGCAAGATGCTTTAGAGGCGGCTGTTGATATCGAAGGCAAGCTTTTATATTTTAGCGCTAACATAGGTATTAGCGGGCGCAGTGACAGTATAGATGAGGAATTAGTTTACCAATCCAGGCAAGCACTTCATGAAGCAAAAAATATAGGCCCTGCTTGTTATGCAACGTTTTATCCAAATCCAATAAACTTAGAACATCACCCAGTTTTTCAGCAAGCTAAACTTAAGCGAGGTATTGAAAAACTAGAGTTCACGGTACACTACCAAGCAAAAGTCGATTTAAGAAGCAGTCAACCAGTCGGGAGTGAAGCGTTGATTCGCTGGAGCCCCAGGAATACTGTTGCTCTTTCGCCAGAAGAGTTTATTCCCCTGGCGGAAAGGACGGGGCTAATTTCAAAAATTGGTCGTATTGTTCTAGAACAAGTCTGTGCGCAATTAGATCGCTGGGCCAACGAGGGAGCTGATCAGTTTGCTGTCGCACTCAATGTCTCCCCTTTTCAACTACAAAATACGGACTTTATCGAGCAACTCAATAGCACTTTAAATTTCTATGATTTTGATCGTCAACTACTGGAGTTTGAAGTCACCGAAAGCTTGTTGTTAAGAAATCCAAAGGCCGCTATCGAAAGCTTGTCGGAGCTACGTGCACTTGGGCATAAAATTTACATTGATGATTTTGGGACCGGGTACTCTTCGCTTTCCTATCTCGCGGATCTACCTGTAGATTGTGTGAAAATTGACCGCTCCTTTATTCGACAGATACCCTCCGATCGACGTCATATGCACATAGTGGAGACGATTGTGCAGTTGGCCCAGCAACTTGGTATTGAAGTGGTTGCCGAAGGGGTTGAGACTTTGGCTCAGTGTGATGCCTTAAAACGAGCTGGTTGCCATATTGGCCAAGGTTTTCTCTATGGTAAAGCTGTGCCAGCGAAGGTATTCACGCAGCAATATTTACAAAACAATGGCTTAGAAAAGGGAGCTAGACGATATTTGCTTTAGATAATAACGCTACAAGCATCATAATTTATATGAATATTCTGAATACACTGAGCTGAATTGCTGAGTGTTTTTTGAACGTGGTTTCCAGCCCTAAGGTCTTGCTGATTAGTAAGTATTTACATATCTGCAAATTGCCAATTTTAGGGGATTTAATCGCCTTGAATGCAAAGTCTCTTAACACTATAATGCGCGACGCCTAACTGCGCCCAAAATAAGCGCAGATAGAGGCATATTCGGTGCTTAATGTGGGGCTTATTGGAAAACGGCGTTGCCATCATGCATAGCAATACCATCGATAAACCCGCAATTTTGCGTGTGATGCTACAGCTTTTCCTGCTTAGTGGGGTGGTTTCCCTACTGGTGTATGGGGTTTGCCCTATTTTGGGGCAGTCCATCATGGCAGGTGCTTGTCTCTATATCATCCCGCAGAGCTATTTTGCCCTATATGCCTTTCGCTTCCGTGGCGCCCGAGCCAGTCGTTTGATTGCTCAATCGTTTTATCGGGGCGAAGTAGGCAAGTATGTATTAACCTTGGTTGGTTTTGCCTGTCTGTTTAACAGCCCGGTAAGCTGGTCAATCGCCACAGTATTCCTAGCCTATGGGCTTTGTTTGGTACTGGGCAATATTTTACAAACCCGGGTGATTAACCAGGTGCGTTGGTAAGACGAGGCAAAAGCCTCGGTTAGAAGTTCTAAAAGCGCTTTTAGGCTCAAGAGTGTTTTTACAACTTCTATCTTTTAGCTTTTAAATTTAAGGTGCTTGAGACATGGCAAGCGAAGGTCAAACTTCAACGGAGTATATCCAACACCACCTGCAAAACCTTGCTTATGGCAAGCTAGAGGCCGGTTACACCCGCGCTGATGGCTCTGTGGTTACCCAGGATACTTGGACTATTGCGCATTCTGCCCAAGAGGCAGCAGATATGGGTTTTTGGGCGATCCACCTAGATACTTTAGGTTGGTCAATTGCTCTAGCTCTGATTCTAGGTTTTGTATTCCGTAAGGCAATTGCGGGTGCGAATACCGGTACTCCAAAAGGTGTTCAAAGTTTCGTCGAGCTTATCGTCGATTTTGTTAACGGCACCGTTACCGACATTTTCCATCATAAAAATCGCGTGATTGCCCCGATGGCATTAACCATCTTTACCTGGGTATTCATGATGAACTTGATGGATTTGATCCCAGTTGACTGGTTGCCACAAGTGGCTGCCGCAGCCGCTGGCGACCCGCACTTCTACTTCAAAGTCGTACCGACCACCGATCCAAATGCCACTATGGGTATGGCCCTAACGGTGTTTGCTTTGATGGTGTTCTACAGCATTACCCAAAAAGGCTTTATCGGCTTTATTAAAGAATTAACTATGCACCCTTTTGCACCACCAACAAAAGGTGCGGCGATTGTGTTAGCGCCGTTGATGATTGCCATCAACTTTATTCTAGAAACCGTTTCTTTGATTGCTAAGCCTATCTCTCTTGGCTTGCGTCTATTCGGAAACATGTATGCTGGTGAGATGATCTTTATCTTGATCGCATTGATGTTTGGTGCTGGCGCGCTAATGGCAGGTATGGGCTTCTTCTTACAAATGGGTTGGGCAATTTTCCACATCTTGGTAATTACCCTACAGGCTTTTGTATTCATGGTTTTGACCATCGTATACATGGCCATGGCTCACGATGTAGAAGAACACTAAGCACTAAAAAGAATTCAGCGCAGCGCCTTGGCGATGCGCTAATAATTTAAACCTAAACTTTTAATTTTAAACTTAACTACTCTCTTAAGGAGAAAACAATGGAAGCACTTGGTTTAGTATATGTTGCAGCAGCTCTGTTGATCGGCTTGGGCGCTTTGGGTACCGCTATCGGTTTCGGTACTTTGGGTGGCAAGTTGCTTGAAGGTTCTGCGCGTCAGCCTGAGCAAGGTCCTGCTCTACAAGGTAAAATGTTCCTAATGGCTGGTCTATTGGATGCGGTTCCAATGATCGGTGTTGGTATCGGCATGTACCTGATCTTCGTTGTTGCTCCAGGTTTGGCTGCTTAATTCACCGCTTTTTGCTGAATTTAACTTTAACTAAGCAAGAGGTGTTAGTGTGAATATCAACCTAACTCTGATTGGTCAATCGGTAACTTTCATTGCGTTCATTTGGTTCTGCATGAAGTTCGTATGGCCTGCGTTGATTTCCGTAATGGAAGAGCGCGAAAAGAAAATCGCCGACGGCCTAGAAGCTGCTGATCGCGCGGACAAAGATTTAGAGCTGGCTCAGAAAAAAGCCGGTGAAACTTTGACCGAAGCGAAGCAACAAGCCGCGGAAATTATTGAGCAAGCTAACAAGCGTGCTAACCAAATTGTTGATGAAGCCAAAGATCAAGCGCGCGCTGAAGGCGATCGTTTGAAAGTGGCTGCTCAAGCTGAGATCGAACAGGAAGCTAATCGCGCGAAAGAAGAATTGCGTGCGAAGGTTGCTACCTTGGCCTTGGCCGGTGCTGAAAAAGTACTGGGCAATACTATCGATGCGAACGCACACAACGACTTGGTAGACAAGTTGGCGGCAGAGCTTTAAGCGAGGATTATCATGGCTGAACTAATAACGTTAGCCAGACCATACGCCAAAGCTGTATTCGAATTTGCCGATGCGGCAGGTGACTTGGCCACTTGGTCAAACACTTTAGCCGTATCCGCAGCGGTGGCCCAAGAAGGTGCCATGCAAAAAACCCTGGCAAACCCAAGCCTAACTGCAGCACAAAAAGCAGAAGTTTTTGTGAATGTATGTGGCGATGCTATTTCTGAAAAAGCGGCAAATCTTTTGCGTGTTTTATCAGACAATAAGCGTTTGGAGCTTTTGCCGCAGATTGCTGTTCTGTTTGAACAGTTCAAATCTCAAAGGGAAAAAGCAGTCGACGTTCACGTCGAAACCGCTTTCGAACTGTCTGGCGACTTGGAAGCAAAATTGGCGAAAGCATTGAGTGCCAAACTGGACCGCGAAGTCACTGTACAAAGCTCTGTTGATCAGGGTCTTTTGGGCGGTGTTGTGGTACGCGCCGGCGATACAGTAATCGATGGTTCGGTGCGAGGCCGTTTGGCTAAGCTGGCCGAAGCAATGAACTCCTAACACGTTTTAGGAATAGAGGAACAGAGCATGCAGCAACTGAATCCTTCTGAAATCAGTGAAATTATTAAGCAGCGAATCGACAATCTCGACGTTGCAACTGAAGCACAGAACGAAGGTACTGTAGTTTCCGTAACCGACGGTATCATCCGCATCCACGGCCTAGCCGATGTGATGTACGGTGAGATGATCGAGTTCGAAGGCGGCATCTACGGTATGGCATTGAACCTGGAGCAAGACTCCGTTGGTGCCGTAATCTTGGGCGCCTATGAAGGCGTTGCCGAAGGGCAAAAATGTAAGTGTACTGGCCGTATCTTGGAAGTACCTGTTGGTAAAGAGTTGCTAGGTCGCGTAGTTGACGCCCTAGGTAACCCAATCGACGGTAAAGGTCCATTAGGTAACAGCATCACTGAGCCGGTTGAAAAAATCGCACCTGGCGTAATTGAGCGTCAATCAGTAGATGAGCCTGTACAGTTTGGTTTGAAAGCGGTTGACTCCATGGTACCCGTGGGTCGTGGTCAGCGTGAGTTGATCATTGGTGACCGTCAGACTGGTAAAACCGCCATTGCCGTTGATGCCATCATCAACCAGAAAGGCAAAGGTATTAAGTGTGTTTACGTAGCCGTTGGCCAGAAAGCTTCTTCGGTAGCTTCTGTAGTACGTAAGTTAGAAGAGCACGGCGCAATGGAGCACACCATTGTTGTTGCCGCTACCGCTTCTGACCCAGCTGCGATGCAGTTCTTGGCACCTTTCGGTGGTTGTTCAATGGGTGAATACTTCCGCGACCGCGGTGAAGATGCCCTAATCGTATATGATGATTTGACCAAGCAGGCTTGGGCCTACCGTCAGATCTCTTTGTTGCTACGTCGTCCACCAGGTCGTGAAGCTTACCCTGGTGACGTTTTCTACTTGCACTCACGTTTGCTAGAGCGCGCATCTCGCGTTAACGCTGACTACGTAGAAAAATTCACCAATGGTGAAGTGAAAGGCCAAACCGGTTCTTTAACCGCACTGCCTATCATTGAAACCCAAGCTGGTGACGTATCGGCATTCGTACCTACCAACGTAATTTCGATTACTGATGGTCAGATCTTCTTGGAAACTGACTTGTTTAACGCCGGTATCCGTCCTGCGATGAACGCTGGTGTATCTGTATCTCGTGTTGGTGGTTCTGCACAGACTAAAGTGATCAAGAAGCTATCTGGTGGTATTCGTACCGCTCTGGCTCAGTATCGTGAATTGGCGGCGTTCTCTCAGTTCGCTTCTGACCTAGACGACGCTACTAAAGCCCAGCTAGATCACGGTGAGCGCGTAACCGAGCTAATGAAGCAGAAGCAGTACTCTCCTCTGTCTATCGCAGAGATGGGTGTTGTACTTTACGCTGCTAACGAAGGCTACTTGAACGATGTTGCTGTGAACAAAATCGGCGACTTCGAAGCCTCTTTGCTGTCCTACATGGGCGCAGAGCACGCTGACCTGATGAACAAGATCAACGATACCGGTGATTTCAATGGCGAAATCGAAGGCGGCTTTAAAGCAGCCTTGGATAAGTTCAAAGAAACTCAAACCTGGTAAATTAATCATGCCTTCAGTGGCCTAGGCTAACTGAAGGCTTTGTTCGAGGGCCGGTTATGGCAGGCGGAAAAGAAATACGTACTCAAATATCGAGTATTAAATCTACGCAGAAAATCACTAGCGCCATGGAAATGGTTGCGGCGAGTAAGATGCGTAAAGCCCAAGACCGCATGCAGTTAGGCAAACCTTACGCTCAGCGTATTCGTGACGTTGTTGGCCATATCGCCAACTCAACGCCTGAATATAAGCACACCTATATGGAAGAGCGTGAAGTTAAGCGGGTTGGATATATTTTAGTGTCTACCGACCGTGGCCTTTGTGGTGGCTTAAACATTAATTTGTTTAAAGCCTCTATTAAGTCCATGAAAGAGTGGGCCGACTTGGATGTGGGTATCGACCTGTGTTTGATCGGTGCAAAAGCCCAAGCATTCTTTAACAGCTATGGTGGCAATGTCGTTGCAGCAGTGCGCGACTTAGGTGAAGACCCAGCCATCGCCGATTTGATCGGTAGCGTAAAGACAATGCTTGATGCCTTCGCCGATGGCAAGATCGACAAGCTTTACTTAGTGGGTAATGAGTTCGTGAATACCATGACTCAAAACCCAACGGTTCAGCAGTTGTTGCCTTTACAAGCGCAAGAAGACACCGAGAAAAAACATGCTTGGGATTACATCTACGAGCCAGATGCACGTGAGCTACTAGACGGTCTATTGACCCGCTATGTAGAGTCTCAGGTCTATCAGGCGGTAGTAGAAAATGGTGCTTGTGAGCAAGCTTCTCGTATGATCGCAATGAAGAGCGCCACCGATAATGCCGGTGACCTTATTGACGATCTTGAGCTGGTTTACAACAAGGCTCGTCAAGCCGCCATTACCCAAGAGTTGTCTGAAATTGTGAGCGGTGCCGCGGCTGTATAAGCCGAAGCATCCAAGGAATTATTTTTTAAAGAGGATCCGGAAATGAGTAGCGGACGTATCGTACAAATTATTGGCGCCGTTATTGACGTGGAATTTCCCCGTGATTCCGTACCTAAGGTTTACGACGCACTGACCGTTGCTGAAAAGGGTTTGACCCTTGAAGTTCAGCAGCAGCTAGGTGACGGCGTGGTACGTGCAATCGCCATGGGCTCATCAGAAGGTTTGAGCCGTGGTTTAAGCGTTGATAACACCAGTGCCCCTATCTCTGTACCTGTAGGTACTGAGACTTTGGGTCGTATTATGGATGTATTGGGCAACCCTATCGATGAGTGTGGCCCAATCGGTGAGAAAGAGCGTAGTGCTATCCACCGTAAAGCTCCAGCTTACGATGAGCTGTCAGCCTCTAGCGATTTGCTAGAAACTGGTATTAAAGTAATCGACTTAGTATGCCCATTCGCCAAGGGTGGTAAAGTTGGTCTATTCGGTGGTGCGGGTGTAGGTAAAACCGTAAACATGATGGAGTTGATCAACAACATCGCTTTGGAGCACAGTGGTTTGTCTGTGTTCGCAGGTGTTGGTGAGCGTACTCGTGAAGGTAACGATTTCTACTACGAGATGCAGGAGTCTGGCGTTGTAAACGTTGAAGACCAAAGCAAATCTAAAGTAGCGATGGTTTACGGCCAGATGAATGAGCCACCAGGAAACCGCTTGCGTGTTGCCTTGACTGGTTTGACCATGGCTGAGAAATTCCGTGACGAAGGTAAAGACGTACTGTTGTTCGTTGACAACATTTACCGTTACACCCTTGCGGGTACTGAGGTATCTGCACTATTAGGTCGTATGCCTTCTGCGGTAGGTTACCAGCCAACTCTAGCTGAAGAAATGGGTGCTCTACAGGAGCGTATTACTTCAACTAAGACTGGTTCTATTACCTCGGTACAGGCTGTATACGTACCTGCGGATGACTTGACTGACCCGTCTCCAGCTACCACCTTTGCGCACTTGGATTCAACTGTTGTATTGAGCCGTGATATTGCTTCTAAGGGTATTTACCCTGCGATCGATCCACTAGACTCTACTTCACGCCAGTTGGACCCGCTGATCATTGGTCAAGAGCACTACGACGTAGCTCGTGGCGTACAGACTGTATTGCAGCGCTATAAAGAGCTGAAAGACATCATTGCGATCTTGGGTATGGACGAACTATCTGAAGAAGATAAGTTGACTGTATCTCGTGCTCGTAAGATTGAGCGTTTCTTGTCTCAGCCTTTCCACGTAGCTGAAGTATTTACCGGTGCACCTGGTAAGTACGTACCATTGAAAGAAACCATTCGTGGCTTCACTGGTCTTCTAGGTGGTGAGTACGACGATCTGCCTGAGCAGGCGTTCTACATGGTTGGTTCTATCGACGAAGCTATCGAGAAAGCCAAAAACATGTAATGGGCTTGGGGGTTAGAGAATGCTCTAGCTCCCTACCATACACCCGAAAGAGGCTAGAACAATGGCAATGACTGTCCACTGCGAAATTGCAAGTGCAGAAGAGCAGCTCTACTCCGGTTTAGTAGAAATGGTAATTGCTGCAGGTACAGAAGGTGATATCGGTGTCGCTTACGGCCACGCCCCATTACTGACGTCCCTACAGCCAGGCCCAATCCGCATCATCAAACAAGGTGGTGAGGAAGAGATCTACTACATCTCCGGTGGCTATTTGGAAGTGCAAGCCAGCCAAGTATCTGTATTGGCCGATACGGCATTGCGTGCTGATGATATGGATGAGTCCAAAGCATTGGCGGCGCAAAAAGAAGCTCAGCAAGCACTGACCAATCAGTCTGGTGAGTTTGACTACTCGGCGGCAGCCGTACAGTTGGCGGAAGCCTCTGCACAGCTACGTACCTTGCAGGCCATTCGCAAAAAACTGGGCAAATAAGCTCTATTTGCCCAGAGTTAAAAAAGCAGCTTCGGCTGCTTTTTTTTCCTCTGTAAGTTGAGTATTTATTGGCATTAAACTGTCAAACTCTCCGTGTACTGTAAACTGTTGCGGTAACTGCTTAAAAACTTAGTGGCAAATGAATTGGCGCTAAGGCAAAACAACAAGGAACCCCTATGTTATTAGACATCGTAATTCTCGCGGCCGGTAAAGGGACACGGATGAAGTCCAGCCTGCCGAAGGTGTTGCACAAGGTTGGCGGTCACAGCCTACTATCTCATGTACTGGGTGCAGCGAAGGCGCTTGAGTCCGACAATATCAATATTATTATTGGTCACGGTGCGGAAATCGTTAGAAGTGAATTCAGCGAAGAGTCGGTTAATTTTATCGAGCAAACCGAACAGCTAGGTACTGGCCACGCCGTACAACAAGCCCTGCCCTATCTACGTGACAATGCGACAGCCTTAATTCTTTATGGCGATGTCCCATTAACACCCACAGCGACTTTAAGGGAGCTGCTAGAGCAAGTTCGAGAAGACGCGATGTCCTTGCTGACTGTCGAGCTAGATGACCCTGCAGGTTATGGCCGCATTATTCGCAATGCACAAGGTAATGCCAGTGCCATCGTAGAGCAGAAAGACGCCAGTAAAGATCAGCTAGCGATTTGCGAAGTGAATACCGGCATTATGGCGGTACCAACGGCACTGCTTAAAGAATGGCTGCCAAACCTTTCCAATGAAAACGCCCAAGGTGAATATTATCTAACCGATGTGGTTGAAATGGCGAGCAGTAATCATATCGATATCAATATCGTACAAGCCGACGACGAGATGGATGTACTAGGTGTTAATAACCGAGTGCAACAAGCGGAATTAGAGCGCTACTATCAGTCTGTACAGGCGATGATTCTATTGGAAGAAGGCGTAAGCCTACTAGACCCAGATCGCTTTGATTGTCGCGGTGAGCTAACTGCGGGAAGCGATGTTACGATTGATGTTAACTGTGTCTTTGAAGGCAAGGTAGAAATTGGTAATAACGTTTATATCGGCCCTAACTGCGTTATCACTGACAGTAAAATTGGCGACAACACAACTATTAAAGCGAACAGTGTTTTAGAAGATACTGTGATTGCCGGCGACTCCGACATCGGTCCTTTTGCTCGTTTACGCCCCGGAACAGAGCTAGGCAAAGGCGCTAAAATTGGTAATTTTGTAGAGACCAAAAAAGCTAAAGTCGGTGAGGGCTCAAAAATCAATCACTTAAGCTATGTTGGAGATGCAGAACTCGGGACTGACGTTAATGTAGGTGCGGGTACGATTACCTGTAACTATGATGGTGTGAATAAATCAAAAACAACTATTGGTGATGGAGCTTTTATTGGCTCCAATACATCTTTGGTAGCACCTGTAACCGTCGCTAGCGAAGCTACTGTGGGGGCTGGCTCAACCGTTGCGAAAGATGTTGCAGAAGGTGAACTTGCTGTCGCAAGAGCTAAACAAAGAAATATAGCTAACTGGCAGAAGCCAGTTAAAAAATAAGCGCTCGGCGTGCATTAAAAAAGCTAAAACAAAACTAGAAAGTAGGAAAGACTATGTGTGGAATTGTCGGTGGGGTAACACAACGGAATGTGTTGGGTATTTTAGTCGAAGGTTTAAAAAGACTAGAGTATCGTGGCTATGATTCAGCAGGTGTCGCTTTGGTTGAACCCAATGGCGACTTGAGTGTTCGTAAAGCACTCGGCAAGGTCAGCGAGCTGGAAAAAGAGCTAGCTGACAACCCTACCCGCGGCAATCTAGGTATTGCACACACACGCTGGGCAACACACGGAAAACCTAGCCAAGCCAATGCCCATCCACATTACTCTGATCATATCGCGATCGTCCACAATGGTATTATCGAAAACCATGAACCTTTGCGCGAGCAATTAAGCGCTGATGGCTATGAGTTTATTACCGAAACCGATACCGAGGTAATTGCTCATTTATTGCATAAAGTTTACGAGCAAGAGCAGAATTTATTCACGGCCTTACAAAAAACCGTTTCACAGCTTGAAGGTGCCTACGGACTAGCGGTTGTTTCCAGCAAAGAGCCAGATCGTATTGTTGCCGCTCGCAGCGGCAGTCCATTAGTTATCGGTATCGGTATCGAAGAGAACTTCCTTGCCTCTGATCAAATGGCACTTCGCCAAGTTACCGATCGCTTTGTATATCTTGAAGAAGGCGATATGGTCGACGTGCGTCGAGAGACCTTCAGCATTGTTGATACATCCGGTGAAATCGTAGAGCGTCCAATTACCAAAATTGCCGAAGCCGATGAGGTTGTGGACAAAGGCCACTACCGACACTTCATGCAAAAAGAAATCTTCGAACAAGCTCGTGTTATTCGAAATACCCTGCAAGGTCGTATTGGGCAAAACAAAGTACTGGAGCAAGTCTTTGGTACCTCGGCCGCTGATATTTTTGATCAAGTGCAACGTGTGCAAATTATTGCCTGTGGTACCAGTTACCATTCTGGCCTAGTTTGCAAATATTGGTTAGAAGATTGGGCAGGCATTCCCTGTGATATCGAAGTAGCTTCTGAATATCGCTACCGCAAAGTAGTAGTTAGCTCAGGTACCCTATTTGTAACTATCTCTCAATCAGGTGAGACAGCCGATACTTTAGCGGCATTACGTTTAGCCAAAGAGTTAAATTATTTAGCATCACTGACTATCTGTAATGTACCCAATAGCTCATTAGCGCGTGAATCTGACCTGGTACTAATGACCCAAGCGGGACCGGAAATTGGAGTAGCTTCAACTAAAGCTTTTACCACCCAATTAGTTTCATTGCAGCTACTTACCATCGTGCTCGGTCGTCGCCATCAGCTAAGCAGCGAAAAAGAATCAGAGCTGGTAAAAGCCCTGCACAGCTTACCTTCATTATGCGAAGAAGTACTGGCATTGGACCCTGAAGTACTGGAAATGTCAGAGCACTTCTCAGAAAAGCATCATTCGCTTTTCTTGGGCCGTGGACCACAATATCCAGTGGCAATGGAAGGCGCCCTTAAACTAAAAGAAATCTCCTATATTCACGCCGAATCATATCCTGCAGGCGAGCTAAAACACGGTCCGCTAGCACTGGTTGATTCCGATATGCCAATCGTAGCAGTTGCCCCAAATAATGATTTGCTTGAAAAGCTAAAATCTAATCTAGAAGAAGTTCAAGCACGCGGCGGAATGCTATACGTATTTGCCGATAAAGATGCCGGCTTCCAAAACAATGGCAGCACTAAGGTGATTAACCTACCCCATGTACCAGCTAGCCTAGAGCCAATAATTTATACCTTACCGCTACAACAGCTTTCCTATCATGTCGCTGTATTGAAAGGTACGGATGTGGACCAACCTCGTAACTTGGCAAAGTCGGTCACTGTGGAGTAACTGCAAAGGGAGCTTAGGGTGAGGCTGTGGGTGAACAATAAAGTTGTTAATAAAACAATGAAGTTATTAACAAGCAATAGTTAGTCTATCTTTTCACCCTTATAGGAATGTCAAAACAGCAATTCCATTCTGATATTAAAGCAACAGCATCCACCGCTACTGGGCTGTACCCTTCTTTTTCACGAGATCTGTACCTATAAGCAAAGTAACTCATGAGATAGCATAATCAAACAGACCACACATACGTGGTAAAACAAGCCGAAGAGCAGTGACTATGCGTAAAACGCCAAGAGACTTTGTCCATATCGATGAAATGTGGGATGCCGATCCCAGTTGGGAGAGCTACTTTCTAAAGACCAGTGTATGGGTATATGCCGACACCTTCAGGGCGGAACTCGCCGGCGATAGCGACTATGCCAGAATTGTAATCCAGGGCGGAGACGACCTTATCTGGATTTACAGCGTCCCTTTAAACCAAAGCCAGCGGTTATTTGAAGTATTGGATAAAATTGAAAAGCCGGTAAAACAGGGCCAGCTTGAACTATTGGGGTTCAATCGGAGTGAAGAATTATAAAGGTGTTTGCAATACCGGCTGCACTATTCAGTGTAATTAGACGTGGGCATTTCCGTGAAGGTCGCGCTATTTAAAAGATAGCCTGAAGAACGGGCTCATCTCTCAGCACCGTTCGTAAATACCTCAATAGCAAAAATTGCTGATGATCAGGAAGTCGAGGCAAGTCTCGAAAAAGCAGCACAGTGTCGCCTGTCCTACTAATGAGTCGCCTCTACGAAAATCAAGTTACTTATGTGGCTGACTCAAAACCAACTCCACTCGCCTATTCTGAGCCCGCCCTTTCTCAACCTTATTAACAGCTATTGGAGAAAGTGGGCCTACCCCTTTTGCAATCAACCTTTTTTGGCTTATACCCATCTCTACAAGCGCTTTTACAACGGCTAGAGCTCGTTGTTCAGAGAGGTTTATATTGAGGCTAAGACTGCCAGTATAGTCAGTATGACCAACCACATAAGCGTTTATATTGGCATTAGAATTTAAATAAGCCGCGATCGCGGAGAGGGATTCCTTAGATGAATCTTTAACAATGGCCTTTGCGGTATCGAAGTGAATACCTTTTAAGACTATTCTACCCTGATTTTCGATACCTTGGCTGATGTCTTTAAGGTTTAGTTTTCCAAGTGCCATAGTGGCTTCTTCAAGAATAACGAGCTCGTAGCGCGTATAGTCTTTAAACTGGCCCGCTATAACGGCTACCCAATATTGATTACCTTTCTGATTTAAAGACGCGGTTAGCAAGCCAAATTTTTGATTTTCATGGGAAACAATATTGGCTCTATGATGGCCGAATACATGTAGTGGGTGATAGTCATCTTGGCCAATACATTCTTGGTTTATACATCTAAACTCAATTTTAGCCCCGGCATCCTGTAGAGCTTTTTCATAATTTCTCATGACCTGAATTGCGCCGGCACCAGCGGCTTGTTCATAGGCCAGTCGCTCGAGAGCCCCCTCTTTTGTATATTGCTTGGAAAAGGATTCGTTATTCAGGGGGGGAGCCAAAGGAAAAATAAATTGAGAGTGCTCTTCGGATTGTTTCTTCATCAGCGAGAAACCTGGATAGCGCTCTAGCAAGGGGTGATCTTCAGTGTTTGCGACTAGATTGCCACTGTGGGCAATTAAAGCAATAAAAACTAATAGACAAATTCGCATCTCTCAATCCTTTTGAGTGTAATGTCAAATTAGAGCCCAGTATAGCTAAGGCCACTATCTATATTGTTAATGACTGCTGTAAGTTTCACCATAGCCTATATTAGTGAAGGAGATCTTAAGAGCTAAGAGAAGGCTTAGCTCATACGCCAAGATTGGAAATTATGAGGCTTAGCTCTTATTAGCTCTCAACAGACGCCCCATTGGAATCTGTCCAAGCTCTTCACTATGCTTATTATCTTGCCAGGCAATATGACCACCCACCATTACCAGTGGTACCACATCATCTGAGCGATTTACGAGTTGATGGTGTTGATACTCATCACGTAGGACACGTTGAATATTGCCTTCACCGTCATAACTGCTTAGCGCTTTAGGGTCAATTAGAATCAAATCGGCTTTATCGCCGATATTAATACTGCCGCCTTCTACGCCAAATAAATCCGCTGCATCTTTACTCAGTCTTTTCACCATATAGCTAACATCCATATCGCCGCCTTGTGAGGCCAGTTGTAAACAACGTAGGTTTACATCATAGAAGGCCATATTATTTAGGTGTGCGCCGCTGTCGTTAAAACCGGGCATCAGTAATGGATCCATAATCAAATCGCGAGTGGTTTTAGGATCACGGTTTGCAGTGGTGGTGCACCAGCTTAATTCAAGATCAAAGGTTCTTAAGGTTTGCAATACAAAGTCGGCCTCGTCACTTACCCAGAAAAAATCCCTGGCGACAATGATGGCTTCTTCATCGCTTAAGCTTGCGACTTCAACGCCTCTTTTTATATCGAGTACTCTCTCGAATAGCTGTTGGAAGTCTTTACCCTGCCAGTATTCGATGGGGCAGCGCTCTACGAACATATCTTCCATACTGCGGTTAAAGGCGTAATCTTCCATGTTGATGATTCGCTTTAGCCTGGCGACATTAAAGCCAGATTTCCCTCTAAGCCACATCTCTTTAAAGGTTTTTATGTACTCTGGATCATTAAGAATTTTTAAACGGCTTTCTTTGTCTTCCAAATCGGTTTCGTTTAAGCGACGTAGCTCTGGAATCTCTTCAGCCAGTGGTGTCACGGCGCCGTCGGACCAGGTTTTAAAAGGCGCACCTAAGGCTTGTAGATGGAAATCACCTTTAAGCAGCTTAGAATTTAAACCTCGCGATAATAAACGGCCTAGCTTTAGAATTTTAAAATTGTTAAATACATCCAGTGCGGCTACCACAGTGGTTTTTAAAGGTTTGCCATGGAAAAAGGCACTGGACAACATAAAGGTTTTAAGTGTGCCTATGGCACTATCTTTTGGCGGTGTGGCTTGCCAGAGCGCATCTTTTTCTCGTAACACCGAGGTGAGTTCTTTAATCTCGTCATACTTGGCAAACTGCGTAGGAATAGTTTTATCACAGTGTGCCGCACTGGCTAGATAGTGGAATGGTAAGGCATCGGTAGACATACCCACATAACCCAGATCGACAGCCTCCGCTAAGGTATTTTTCATGGCGCTAAGTTCACTAGCGCTTGGATCACGACTAATACTGTCTTCAAAACCCATTGCATCAATACGCAGCATAGAATGTGGTAACAGGGTTGCAACATTAGGCCCGAGTTTTAAAGTATCTAGATGGTTTAAATATTCCTCTGGTGTTTCCCAGTCGACTTTATCGGCGCAGCTTTTCAATATAGATTTGGGCAGGTTTTCTACTCGTGCGAAGCAATCAACAATAGGATCGTTGCGTCCGTCTCTTTGGTTACCAAAGGCTAAGCCTAGGCTACAGTTGGCGATAACCACTGATGTTGTACCGTGACGGATAGATTCCGGTAGCCCAGGTGCAACCTCTAGCTCCAAATCATAATGAGTGTGTATATCGAATAAACCAGGCATCAACCATTGCCCTTCGGCATTTATTACGTTGGCTGCTTTAGTACTATCAAGTTCAGCTCCGCGTTCTATGATCTGCCCATCCTTAATGGCGACATCTTCGATGATGGGGGCTTTACCTTCGTTAAAGACTTTCGCGCCCTGTATTAGGGTGTCATAGGCTGAGGTTTGTTCACTCATTATATTTCTCTTTTTATAGTGTTTTTATGTTGTTGCTAAATGGGCTTAGAGTATTCAATTTCGATATTGCTTAACGGTGCTCGCATTCGAAATAACAGGCCAGCATCTTGGCCCCTAAGTCTAGGGTGTCTTCTTTGCTGCTTAAGGGTTGGCCGAATACATGGCGGTGGACTAAACCCTCTGCCATCGCAAATAGGTTATAGGCCACGGCTTCCGGGTTTTCTTTGTTGTGGGCCTTTACATAGGCCAGCACCTTTTCTTCCAACACGGCTTCAGATTTTAATAGTATCTCGTCAAGCAAGGGGTCGATAAATCGGCGTTGTTCCAGCACCTGGTGCAATTCTGCCTCGCTTTCATGGTAGTGATAAACAATTTCCAAAACCTTGCGAAACAGCACTTCGGTGGAATGCTCCAAAGGGTTTAAGCGGCTTTGCTTTGTTTCTAAACCGGGTACGGCATGGAAGATTTCATCGCGTTTAAGCTGGGCGATTACCCTTAACAACTCATCTTTGTTCTCAAAGTTTTGATAGAAGGTTCCTGTCGCTACGGCGGCATCTTCTGCGATTACCTTGGCAGTACTCTGCTCGTAACCACGACGAGCAAAGCTTTCTCGGCCTGCTTGAATCAGCGCGGCACGCTTTGCGAGCGCCCGTTTTTGGGTGGGGAGTGTTTTCATTACATAGCTTCTAGCAAGTATTAAGATTTAATCTAAATAAAACATGAACTGGAAGTCAAGTTCGATTATGTTTTAGACTAGAGCAACTAGAAAGGACATTCTCAACTATTAAAACACCATAAAAGCCGAGAAAATGACGATAAAAACCAATTACTTGAAGCTAAATGACGAGAAAATAACGAATACCATCAAAAGTTGGCGCCAAAAAGGCCAGCTGCGTCAGCTCTGTAATAGGCAGATATTTACTATAGATAGCCCATCAATTGAGGCTGAAAAAGCCACTGTTGTTCTCATTCATGGCTTCCCTACTTCCAGCTGGGACTGGTTGCCTATTTGGCAGGCACTCAATAAGCACTACCGCCTAGTAAGCCTGGATATGTTGGGTTTTGGCTTCTCTGAAAAACCCAATCACCGCCGCTATACCATTCATGGTCAAGCCGATTTGTTTGAAGCTCTGATCGATGAGCTTGGGCTGAAGGAATATCACATACTGGCCCACGACTATGGTGATACCGTGGCCCAAGAGCTGCTGGCACGCCAATATGAAGCTAAGAGTAGCGGGCAATGCTTGTCTTGTTGTTTTCTAAATGGTGGCTTGTTTCCAGAAACCCATCGAGCACTGCTTACCCAAAAACTATTGCTCTCCCCTATCGGGGCTTTTGTAAATCGCTTTAATGGTTACGCTAGCTTTAAGAAAAACTTCAGCAGTGTTTTTGGTCCACAAAGCAAACCCAGTGAATTTGAGTTACAAGTGTTTTGGCAGTTAATCAACGAGAATGACGGCAAGCACCTTTTCCACAATTTGATTACCTATATTAATGATCGCAAGCAGCATCGCGAACGCTGGTTAAAACCACTGCAAGATTCAGCTATCCCATTGGCCTTAATTAATGGCTCAGTCGATCCCGTTTCAGGCAAGCATATGGTCGAGCGCTATAAGGAGCTGGCTTGTCGCTTGGACTATTTAAAAGAGTTAGCGGCCATTGGTCATTACCCGCAAGTAGAGGCCCCACAAGATGTTGCAGAGGCGTACTTAGAGTTTATGGCTCAAATTTCAATTGGGTCGAGTGAAAACGAATGAATGAGATAGAGCTATCCTCAAGCTTCGAACTTCCCTGCGGACAAAAGATAAAAAACCGATTTTTTAAATCGGCTATGAGCGAGCAGTTAGCCGATCATGAGCATAACCCTAGTGAAGGCCTCAATGCCTTATATAGCCTTTGGGCACAAGGCGGTGCGGCTGTAGTTCTTAGTGGCAACATCATGGTAGATCGCGAGCACCTAGGTGAACCTCGTAATACAGTTTTAGATGCCCATAGTGATCTCGAAAAGTACCGCGCTTGGGTGCAAGCAGCCTCTGCAAATGATACTCGGTTTTGGGCACAGCTAAATCACCCAGGCAAACAGTCACCCAAATTTTTACAAAAACTTCCAGTAGCCCCATCGGCTGTTGCTCTTGAAGGCTCATTGCAACTGAATTTCAACAAGCCACGAGCCCTTAAGGAAGATGAAATATGGCAAGTGATTGCGCAGTTTGCTAATAGTGCGGCTTTATCGAAGCAGGTGGGCTTTCAAGGTGTGCAAATTCACGCGGCCCATGGTTATCTAATCAGCCAGTTCTTATCGCCCCGCCATAATATGCGGGATGATCAATGGGGTGGGCCTTTAGAAAACAGAATGCGCTTTCTGCTAGAAATCTATCGCGCCATTCGAAAGGAAGTGGGCGATAGCTTCCCGGTAGCTGTAAAGCTTAACTCCGCTGATTTTATGAATGGTGGCTTCAGTGAAGGTGACTCTATTACTGTAGCTCAAGCATTAGCCAAAGAGGGTATCGATCTTATAGAGGTTTCAGGTGGCTCCTATGAAGTACCTGCTATGGCTGATGGAATACAAAAAGAAAGCAGCAAAAAACGCGAGGCGTACTTTTTAGACTATGCAAAAGAGCTACGTCAATCTGTTGATAGCCCCGTTGTATTAACGGGTGGTTTTCGCTCGGCATCAGCAATGAATGAAGCTCTAGCCGAAGAAGCTTGCGATTTAATTGGTATTGCACGCCCTCTTGCGGTAGAGCCCGATCTTCCCAACAGAGCTATGGCCGATAATAATTACAAGATTCATCTTCGCCCTCTCTCCACAGGAATTAAAAAGCTAGACGAGATGATTTTATTGAATATGAGTTGGTACGAAGCCCAGTTTGATAGAATTGCAAAAGGCCAATCGCCAAAGGCGAATTTGAATGAGTGGTATGCTGCCTGGAAGGTTTTTAAAAACCTCGGGGTTTATGCGTTTAAAAAGCGACGAGCTTAAAGCGTAAGCTGCTTTTTACAGCCCATATCTTTTCTTGAACGCTTTGAGGCCATCATCGCTAAAGCGCAGCGCTCTTGAGTTTAAATCTCGTTTGGCCCACTTTCGTTGTATAACATCGCTAAGTACCCATTTGCCAATACTACCGGCCAGATGACTTTTACGTTCGCTCCAATCTAAGCAAGGTTTACAAAGCGGTCTTTTGAGGCCGGCCAATTCGCTTAGGTCGGCGCCGAGATCGAAAAAGAACTGCCTTCCTTCCTCGCTCAATGTTGATTCTGATATGTTATCTTTTATGAATTGTTTATCGACTAAAGATTCATAGAGCTGTGTGGAGAGCTCCCCTGCCATGTGGTCGTAGCAGATACGTGAGGCTCTCAGGTTTTTATCTTTGGGGCCAGTAAAGACCGACTCTTCAGAGAGCGAGCTGCTGATATTAAGCATATTCTCAATTAGCCCGGCCACTTCCTCCCCTTTCAATTGAAAGTATCGATGACGTCCCTGTTTTCGAACAACAAGCAAACCACTTTCAACAAGCTTTGCCAGGTGGCTGCTGGCAGTTTGAGCACTTATATCGGCCTCTAGTGAAAGCTCGGTTGCTGTTAGAGCTTTGCCCCCCATTAATGCAATCAGCATTTTGGATCTGGCCTGATCACCGACAAGACTTCCTATAGTTGCAATATTGGGTTCCACGTTAAGGTCTCTATGTTTTATGGTTATCTGTTCTATAACAATTAATCGTACAGCTATTAGTTCGATGGCTATCGAAGTATTGGCTAAGTTTAGTAAGTAAAGTGCCTAAAGATTAACAAAGAGGCAACTGTTTTGAAAATTACCTGTTTTATTGAATACCAGATCGATCCAAACAAAATCGGACTTTTTGAAGATTACGCCAATAATTGGGCAGAGATTATTCCACAATGCGGTGGCGAGCTAGTTGGCTATTTTACCCCTCATGAAGGGACAAATAATATTGCTTATGGTTTGATATCTTTCGATTCCCTAGCGGACTATGAGCGATATAGATCTGTACTGAAAGAATCCGAAACAGGCAAAAGCAATTTTGATTTTGCCAGTAAAGAGCAGTTTATACTTAGTGAAAAGCGAACCTTTCTAAAGGTAATTCCCGCCACCTATCAAATTCAGAAAAAGGTCTAGGCCTTATGATCGCTGTATTATTTGAAGTTAAACCAAAAGCTGGTGCTATGGTCAGCTATCTTGATCTTTCAGAAGCACTAAAGCAATCATTGGGGAAAATAGAAGGCTTTATCTCTGTAGAGCGTTTCCAAAGCCTGGTTGAACCAGAGAAATATCTTTCATTATCTTACTGGGAGAATGAATCAGCAATCAAAGAATGGAAGACAAACCTTAAGCACCAGTCCGCCCAGAAAAAAGGAAAAGAAGAGCTATTTAATTTCTATCGAATTAGAGTAGCGACGGTACTTAGGGAATATGACTCAGAGAGTTAGGCTTCCCCTGTGTATTAAGGTCTCGAAAACATGGCCCAGAGGTTAGTAAATTTTAAGCGAGCTGCCTACTTCGATATTCGCTAGGAGAAATATCGGTCCATTTTCGAAAAGCGTTGGTAAAGCCACTGTTTTCCCGATAGCCCAGTAATAAGGCGATATTGGTTATTGGGAATTCCTGGTTCTTAAGTAGCTTCTGAGAAATATCCAGTCTTACTTCATTAAGTAGTTTTTGAAAACTACTGCCTTCTGCCTGTAGATGGCGTTGCAGTGTGCGTTCATTCATATGCATCAGCTTTGCGACTGATTTTATATTGGCGTTGCCATTGGGTAGCTCTTGAATGATAAAGCGACGAACCTGCAGGCTATTCCACATGGAATCTTTTTTGTAACGCAGGCGGCTTTCGGCCAGTTGGGATATTTGATCAACTAAACGAGGGTTACTTGGTTTACCTGTGTGTAAGGCATCATCGTTACGGAAGGTCAGCTTTATCTTGGGCTGATTAAAAACGATGTTCTCACCAAAAACCTCATGCAGTGCCTCTAAGTCGTCAGGCTCTGGGTAATGGAGTTCTGCTTTAATGGGGGTAAAATTATCCTGGTAGCTTTTACGCCCTAGATTCACCCAACCGGATAAAATAGCATCAGTAAGATAACGATCCTGTAATAGTTCTGACGAAAGAGGCTGCCATTCAAAGCTCGTCGATCCTTCTTGATAATGAACCTTAGAGTTGCCGGTATGCATCAGCACACGCCGAATTGGGATCATTGTCTCGAAGGCTTGAGCAAAACTTTCACAGCAACCTACTAGTACCCCAAGTAAACCAAATGAACTCGGACTGGTGCTCATGCCGAAAGTTAAACCAATATTAGGGTTGTTTGCTTGCTGATCAATTCGCTGGAATAAGGAGAGTAAAGCACTGAGTGGCACATGTTTATCGGCATCGGCTATGTCCTGTTCTTTCAAGCCACACTGGGCTACTAGAGCTTCGCTATCAAGCCCTAGTTTATTAGCTGTATTTAACAGTGTTTTGAAATAACTGACTTGTACCGTCCAGTGTTTATTCATTGTCTTTATTTGTCGTTCTTAATTCGTAACTTAGGTGGCTTAAGGCAGCCTTAACTGACTTAGCTTACACTCCTGCCCATATTGCCTAGTATAAAGACCGCCCAACAACATGCTAGGGCCAGCGATGCTTTTTGTCGTAAATTCGCAAGCGCGTTAGCCAATTGGCTGGATAATGCCACCCACTAAAACAATAGAAATAAAGTGGAGCACCGCGAATGAAAGCCATCACTGTATCAAGCTGCCTATGCCTTAGCACAGCAATAGCCTTAGCCAACACAACCTTTGTACAAGCCCAAGCTCTGGAAGAAGTCATCGTTACCGCACAAAAGCGTAGCCAAGATTTGCAAGATGTACCTGTGGCGGTTACGGCCTTATCGGAAGAATTTATTAAACAAACCGGTATCGATGATATGAAGGGGATTGCTCTTCGTACACCAGGCTTTAGCATGGGTAACTTTACCGCGAGCCAACCGCAGCTGTTTATCCGAGGCATTGGTAGTAACGGTGATGGGGCAGCCAACGGTGAATCTTCTGTAGCGGTTTTCCTAGATGGTGTCTACATCAATCGCAGTGCTGGCGCCGCTACAGAAATATTTGATTTGGCGAGCATTGAAGTATTGCGTGGTCCACAGGGAACACTGTGGGGCAAAAACGCTATCGGTGGTGCAATTAACTTAAGCTCTAAAAAACCTGCGGACGAGTTTACTGTTAATCTTGAATTAGGCGCAGGCAATTTATCCCAACGCAGTTATCGCGGACTTATCAGTGGCCCTTTAAGCGAAGACCTTAGCGCAAAAGTAACTTTCAGCAAAAAAGACCGCGATCCATACATGGAAAGCGTCGTTGATCCTAGCGTTAAAACTATGGACGTTAACAGCGATAGTGTAAGAGCTCAGCTACACTATGCACCGGAATCCAATTTTGAAGCGATGCTGACATTGGATTATGCGACGGATAAAAGAACCGGTGTAGGTACCAGGCCATCACGTGAATACGGCTTAATAGGCCAAACCTTGGCTGAGATGCCCGAAGTAGGTTTCCATCAAAACCACCTGGAAGATCCAGGTTTTCAAGATTCCGATACCAAGGGTATTTCCTTGAAAGTAGATTGGGATTTAGAAATCGGCACCTTAACATCTATCACGGCTTATCGTGAAGGTAATGCCGGCTTTGATAACTATTTACTGGGTGTCGGCCCGCAAACCTTTGGCTATCTAACGCTGAATAACTTTATGGATGAAAACACCGAAATGCTCAGCCAAGAGTTACGCATTGCCGGTGATAGCGATAATCTTAAGTGGCAGGCGGGTGTTTATTTAAACAATGAAAAAACCCATCGCTTAGAAGGCGGTGAATTCTTTAGTACGGTATTGCCTGCAGCTGCGCTAGTTACCGCCTCGGCAGATCAAAGAAATGAAACCTCAAGTGTGGCGCTTTTCACCCAAGGTACTTACAGCATAACTGAAGATTTAGATTTAACCTTAGGCCTTCGTTATACCCGTGAGGAAAAAGACTTCAGTAATATCGGCACCCCAGGTACAGCTTATGTTAGCGAGCCTTATAATGTTGCCGAAACAGAAACCTGGTCGGCAGTTACACCTAAGCTTATTGTTAACTATCACTTAAATGATAGCAGCATGCTGTATTTTAGTGCAGCTACCGGCTTTAAAAGTGGTGGTTTTGATGGCGTAGTGGCAACCGAGATTGCCGCGAAAACACCGTTCGATGAAGAAGAAGCACTAAACCTAGAGATCGGTTTGAAATCCATGTTGCTGGATGATCGCGTACGCTTGAACGCGGCCTTGTTCAACGTTGATTATGAAAACCTACAAGTTCTACAGACCTTCGATTGTGGTGGCTGCTCAGTACCGCCACTGGTTACCAAGAATGCCGGTGAAGCCGAATCTCGCGGTTTAGAGCTAGAATTAACCCTAGCCGCTACAGATAACTTACAGCTTTCAGCGACCTATGCCTACTTAGATACTGAGTACAAAAAGTTAGATGGTAATCTTGAGCAGTACGAAGGCAATAAGCTTCGAAATGCACCAAAGAATGCCTTTAGCTTAGCGGCAGTATACGAAAAAGATCTTGCCATAGGCGGCGCTATTAATGGCCGTATTGAATACATCTCGAAAGATAAAGCCTATCAAGATATCGAAAACTTTGAATACTCCGCGATACCGAGCTACGAGCTAACTAATATGCGCCTAGCGTATATGAGTGACGATGAGCAATGGGAAGTTGCAGCTTGGGTGAATAATGCCTTGGATGAAGAATACTTTATCCACAATTATCAAATCGCTCCGTTTGGTGCCTTCCCTCTTCCTGGTTTGCCAAGAACTTATGGTTTAACAGTGTCTTGGTCTAATCTGTAAACCCTTACAGCACATGTTTAAAGTGAAACTTTGAGCATGTGTTTTTTTGATCAAGGTTTGTAGAGCTGATGGCGATATTGAGAAGGCGAAACCTTATGCCGCTGGCTAAACGCTTTTGAGAGTGCTGAGCTATCGGCAAAGCCACATTCGCTGGCAATTTGTTTAATGGGGATGGTCTTGTCGGCCAATAATGACTTGGCTTGTTCTAAGCGAAGCTCATTAAATAAACGTGCTGGCGATAGCTGGAAGCTCTGTTGGCAAAGGCGGTGTAGGCTGCGAACAGAGGTGGCCATAAAATCGGCCATTTGCTCTACGCTGATGCTTGTGGCTAAATTTTCCTGTAACCATTTTATAAGGTTCAGTAAGCTGCTACTGGCAGCTTTTTCTTGCAAGCTAATTGGCATGGAAAGCTGTGGTTGGTGCCCTTCTCGAAACATAAAGGCTAATAAATTTTTGGCCACCTTTAAGGCTAGAGATCGATCGTGATCTAGGGTGAGCAAAGCGAGGCTCATGTCGACGCCTGCTAATACTCCCGCCGATGTCCATAAATGACCATCGTTAACATAAAGGCTGTTCTCCAACACGGTGCTATCAGGGCAAAGATTTTGTAAGTGAGACAGGGCCGCCCAATGGCTGGTAATCCGTTTTCCTTCCAGCAAGCCTGCCTTGGCTAATAAAAGACTACCGCTGCACACTGAGCATAGTCGTGTTGCTTTTGGTGCGTTTTCGCTGATCCAGTGCATGAAATTAGAGTTTTCGCTCGCAGCGAGAAGTGGCTCGGCGTTGGCCCCTGGGATCAGCAAATAATCAATTGGTGCTTGGCATGCAGTTAGGGGCTCACAATGAATCGGTAGGCCGGAGGAGCTACTTAGCCTGCTTTGCTCGGCAATATATCGAATCACATAAGCCTGATAGCCAAGCTCTTCATTAGCTTGGGCAAACACGTCAGCCGGGCCGGCGACATCAAGTAGCTGAAAACCTGGGTAACAGGCTATATAGATTATTTTGGCAGAATTTGACATCTGTTTATCATAACGGCCAGTTTTTCATATTGCTATGGTGTCTTTTAAATCAAGAACGTAAAGGAAGGCCGCATGAAGATACTGATGTTGATATACCCAGGAATGACACCACTGGATTTTTTAGGGCCTTTGCAAGTGTGGTCGCAATGGCCGGAGGCAGATATTCAGGTGGTGTGGCAGCGCAAGGAAGTGGTTTCTACCGATACGGTAGCGGGCATTATGCCCAGCCATAGTTTCGAAGACTGTTTTGCCGAGCCCGATATCGTCTTTGTACCCGGCGGCGGCTTGCCGACACTAGAGCTGATGGAGAACCAAGCGGTGCTGAAGTTTTTACAGCAAAAAGCACAAAAAGCGAGCTGGGTTTGCAGTGTTTGCACCGGTTCCTTAGTGCTGGCAGCCGCGGGCTTACTTGCCGGTAAGCGAGCGACAACTCATTGGGCAGCCCTTGATGCTCTTGCCACTATGGGTGTGGAGGTTATTAAAGAGCGCTATGTAATTGATGATGGGGTCGCCAGTGGCGGCGGTGTTACCGCTGGCATTGATTTTGGCTTGGCTATGCTAGATACCGTAGCTGGCCGTGATGTTGCCGAAGCTGTGCAGCTGGCCTTGGAATACAATCCGCAAGCGCCCTTTAACTCTGGCACGCCAGAGCAAGCGCGCCCGGAAATTGTCGATATAGTGTTAAATCGCTATTTGAGTATGACGCAAACGGCTTAGGCTAAGGAGATTGTGAGAGGTGGGGTCAGATCCCAAGGGATCTGACCCCTTTGCGTTTGCTTTGTTGTGGGGTTATCTGAGGCGAACTGCAGTTCCGCTGACGCTGACCATCATCATGCTGCCACCCTGGCCAACGACCTCATAATCAATATCGACACCAACAATCGCATCTGCCCCTAGGCTTTGTGCTTTGGCTTCCATTTCTTGAAAGGCGATTTCACGTGCTTTACCCATTTCCTGTTCATAGGCATTAGATCGGCCACCTACTACATCGCGCACCATGCCAAAGATATCTTTGAAAATATTGGCACCTAGGATGGCCTCGCCGACTACGATATCTAAATACGTATCGATGTTGCGGCCTTCAATATTGGTGGTAGTGGTCTTTAACATGGTCGACTCCTTAAATGTCTGATTCCCCATTTTAGACGGCGAATCGCGGCATTTAGAGTCAAGATCACATAAGTTTACACTTGGGCTAACCGGCTCGTTTTAATTCGGTTAGTAATTCACCACTTTTGAAGATCTGGAAGGGAGCTTTACCGAAGCGCAATTTGCCGCGTTTACGTTCGACCAGCTTATTGATGCCGATAAGGTCTGGCATGGTGTCTCCCAGCTGCTTTCTAAGGCGATACAGCTGAATATTGATATGGGCTAAATCCATGCCCATTTCGCGGCATAGAAGATCATTATCAATCCAGCCTTGGTCATAATCATTCAGGCCTTTGGCTTCGTCTAGGGCCCGGCAGCGGGCTAGATGGAGAAGAACATAATGGTGACTGCGTTCACCGAGGTCACACAGGTTACCGCCATTACTTAGTGCAAGACTGGTGTTTTCTTCATCTTGGGTGGTATTAAAGCGGAATAGGAAGTTATCCACAGCCCAATCGGCATCGATAACGACGGTAGGTGAATTGGACTTATCAGTGAGGTGCAGAACCCAACGTAAATCCCCTAGGCTGATTTCATCGCCGTGTTTAAGCTCTTTTACCTGTGAGCTTTCATCTAACGTTTCCAGTAGCCACTGGTGATTATCAGGGGACAGGTGCAACGCTAACTTCGGGTTTTCATCATCGGGTAGCAGCATTAGCTCACGTAGGGGGATGGCACCTACTTGGCTATGTTGAGGCACGATAAAACTGTCAGGTGCTGAGGTGTCTTCAACTAAGAAACGCAGCTCTTTGCTAACAAACTGAATCAGCTGTCCAGCTTGGATTGGGTAGTTTTGCTGGCTTTCGATCTTTTTACCATCAACCCAAACACCGTTGCGACTGATGTCTTTTAATAACCATTGGCTGCCATCCCATTCAATCGAAGCGTGAATCTTCGAGATTTGAGGGGAATCCAAAAAGGTATCTACCTTATCTTCACGACGACCAAAGGTGTGATGTGGTAATAGGTGACAAAGCTGTTTGCTTTGTACATTGATCAGGCTAGCCATATTGTTATTGCATTTTTCTTAGTTAACACAGGCGGCTCCCATCTACAGCTCTTCTGGGTGGCAATTAGGCTAAAGTCTACCAGAGTCACTATATAAACGGTTAGTGATATGAGTGCCGTGTTTCTCATTTTGATGCGCTATATAGCTAAAAGCCTTTAACTTATGGTTAAAGGTCATTTTGTTTCCTTGTTTTCTTGGTTTACCATCCTCCACCTTGTTTTACTAAGGTATGAGAATCATGGATCTTCAGGCGATCAACCAAGAATTAGCCTCGGCAAGCCCTGCTGAGATTGTTAAGTGGGCACTTGGCTTAGGTAAAAAATCGATATTAACAACTAACTTTGGCCCTGGTGAGGCTTCTATCATTCATGCTGTTTGTGAGCAGGATGCCAAAGTACCTGTGGTTTGGATTGATTCGGGTTATGCCTTAAAAGCGACTTATCAGTTTGCGGATAAAGTAATCAAACGCTTTGATTTAAATTTAGATGTTTATACCCCAAAGGTTAGTGCGGCTCGCCGCGATGCCGTCATGGGTGGAATACCGATGGTGGATGAACCAGAGCATGCTGAGTTTACGGAGCAGTTTAAGTTAGAGCCGTTTAATCGCGCAATGTCTGAACATCAGCCTGAGGTTTGGTTCACCAATTTACGCAAGCATCAGACGGCATTGCGACAGACTTTAGATATTGTGTCTATGAGCAGTGATGGCGTTATTAAGGTTTCCCCATTCTTTCACTATGACGATACAGAGCTAGAGAAATACCTACAAGATAATGATCTTCCCAATGAAGAAAAATATTACGACCCGACTAAGGCATTGGCGAATCGAGAATGCGGTTTACATACTCGATAAAGCTAGCTATTTAGTAAGCTTGGTAGCAAGCCACAAAAAGCCTGCGATAATTTAGCGGGCTTTTTTGTGGGGGTGATGTTTGTACCTTTTAAGTATGTAATATCGTTACACCTGGCTCAGTGAGATCAAGAATCTTGGCTGTGCTACTTAGCTCAAGTACGACGGAATTGAAATTGCTGGCTTCGTTGATTGTTAAGCTAACATCATCAGGTTTTGCATCGTTTAAGAGATCGGTAGTCGCCATTGTTCTGGGGATTTTGCAGTATATCTTTTAAAGGCACGAGAAAAAGCACTAAGCTCACTGTAGCCAATTAATTCCGAAATTTCAGTGAGAGAGATATCAGAGTTAAGTAGTAGTTCTTGGGCAATATCCATCCGTGTTTTAAGCACGAGCTTTTTAAAGCTCAGCCCCTCTTTTAATAAGCCTCTTTGTAGTGCACGCGGATGCATTTTGAGTAGTGCAGAAATTTTATCCAAATCGGCATTGCCGCTGCTGAGTCCCTGTTGAATTAGTTTGCGGACAACAGGTTGAAGATCAGCACCTAACTCAAATGTTTTCTTAAGTTGCTCGGCATGGCTTTGTAGAATATCCAGTAGTTCTTCGTCTGAACTTTGCAGCGGTTTATAAAGATCTGGCTCTGGAAAACAATAGCTATCGGCCTCGCGATTAAAGTAAACCGGTGTGCCAAATAGACGTTCATAGGGCCCTGGCCCGGGTTGGCTAAACGAAAAGCTAACAGATTGAGGGCGCCAAGAATCTTTTAATAATAACTGCCCTAAAACAAAGGCTCGTGTCAGGGTAAAAAAGCGGTGTTGCCTAGTATCAAACTGAAAAGGAGCGTTGTACAGGCGATGCACAATGGCCAGACCCTCTTCTACGATGAGCTTAAAGGTAGTGACCTCTGACTCTAACCCCCTATAGCGGTCTGAAAGCTCTTGGGCCGCAGCCAGATTTGGACTTCGCTTTATTATCTGCAAAAAAGTATCGAAGGGTGCATTTTCGTGCATTTTAGCGCATAAAACCCCGAAATAAGGGCAGTTATAGCGCTCTGCACCTAGGTTGAGTAGGCGATTAAAGTCGATAAAGGCAAATAGATCGTTTGGTCTTTCTAGCAGTGTCGGATCTAAACCTACCTCTTCGAATAAGGGGCGGTGATCACCACCTAAGCTGCGTACAGCTTGGTCGAATCCAAATAGATTACTCGCTCTAACCTGTAGGGGGCTGATGATTTGGGTTGTCATGGTCTTAATTGTCAAGTGGTGGTGTTTAAATGTCAAACGTTACAGCCTTAGCTTGCTTAAGATTCAAAGCTATCAAATTGTCGATTGCAGTCGCAGTGATTACGCCAAAGCCTTATTGATAACAATAATGAAAGGAACCCAGCATGCGCCTTACAGCTAAAGCCCTTATCGCCCTAGCTATCAGCGGTATCGCTCTTTCGCCTACCCAGTTAATAGCAAAACCCGAAATTACCATTACCGATAAAGCGGGCAAGCCATTAGCAACCGCTATGGTTAGCCGTATTTTGGAAAATAAGCCAGCTCAGGATTTAAGTGATAACGGCTATAGTCCCCATGGCGTATCTAACAAAATAGCCTTGGAACATAACCGCTTTAGTAATAGTGGCGGTAAAGTGCTCTTCGATAGCCTGGCTGATGATATAGGCACAGTGAGTTATCGGGTACGTAAACCAGGTTTTAAAGATCAGCTGCTAACTCAACAAAATGCCGATGCTGAATTAACCGTCGCTTTAGAAGCGATTGTTGATCCCAAAGAGCTGGCCGAATCCAAGCCCAGTAACGTTTGGATTAATAATATGGACTTTGAGGGTGACAAAGATCTGAAGAAACATTTTCAGTTAAATTGTGCTTTCTGTCATCAGCAGGGTTCTTCATTTATGCGCGCTGAGCGCAGCCCCGAGCAGTGGCTGGAGATTATTGAGCGCATGCAAAAATATGGCGCACGGGTGGCTGATGAAGACAAAGAGCGTTTAGCTGGTGTTTTAAGTCGACAGTATAAAAAGCTTAATGCCAATACAGACAAGCTAGCTGAGCCTCGCCCTTGGTCCGATAAGTTAGCAGGTGTTGAGATTATTGAATACCCCATTGGGGATGCGTTCTCCCAGATGCATGATTTCCTGGTACACCCTAATGGTTTTGTCTACGTGGGAGACAATCTGCAAGATCGCATCTACGAGGTGAACCCAGAGACAGGTGACTACAAGGTTTATGTAGTACCCCACGAAAAAGATGCCAAGCTTGGTGGCATTCTAGGAAACCGCTTCGGCGCCATGTTCCCTAAGTTGTACAACTATATGGGTGTGCACTCTTTTGCTGTTTCCCCTAAAGATGGCCATATTTTTATTACACCATCTATGCAGCAAGCCTTGATCGAATTTAATCCTCATACCAAAGAATTCACCACTCACAAGATGGATGACGGCTACTACCCGCATACCATCCGTGCTGATGGCAAAGGCCGAATCTGGTTTACTTTGGCTGTGTCTTCACAAGTGGCTAGTTGGGATAGAAACAAGAAGGAATTTAAAGTTTACGATTTACCGGCGCGTTCATTTAAGGAGTGGATGATTATTAAATCTATCCCCTTTATTTTGAGCATGGATGTTGAAGATCGACCACTGCCGAAAGTAGATCGTAAATCGACAGGTGTACCTATGCCTTATGGCATTGACGTAGCACCTGATGGAAAAATTTGGTTTGCTCGCCTGTATGGTGATGATATTGGCTTTATCGACCCAGAAACCGATGAGGTTTCTATGATTCAAACGCCTTTTAAAGGGCCGCGCCGCTTAAGGGTAGATGCTGATAATAACCTGTGGATTGTCGCCTTCCAGGATTCGCAATTGGCTAAATACGATCCGAAAGCGAAAAAATTCACTATGTATGATTTGCCGGTAGTGAATGAGCTGCCTTACTCGCTCAACATCGACCGTGAAAGAAAAATGGTTTGGGTGAATGGCAACCAGTCCGACACAATATTTAGTTTTGATATCGATAGTGAAGAATGGTTAGTTTATCCGCTACCACGCAAGCGTAGCTTTACCCGTGATATCGAAGTCGGTGAAGACGGATCTATTTATACCTCCAACTCACACTTCCCTAGCTGGCAGATTGAAGATGGTCAGCCAACCTTGATTCGTGTAATGCCAACGGATGGAAAAAGGGTAGCTGCAAATAAAACTGAAGTTGCTGTGAAGTGATTGGCTAGTCTTTAAATAGGATAACGAATAATGAAAAAAGTTTTATTGTTAATAAGCCTGTGCTTCAGCCAAATTATCTGGGCGGCGGAATCTCCATTTTTAGGTATTGGTGTCGCGGTTAATGATATCCCAGAAAAACTCTCCCATTACCAAACTATTCTGGGAATTAAGCAGTGGCAATATATCGATCTTAATACCGAGGGCGGTGCTATTCGCCTGGCTAGAGGTGAGTTCAAAGGTAAGAGCGTTGATTTAATGCAGCCTCTATACGGTAAAACCAAACTTGCGGAGTTTATTCAACAGCGTGGCGAAGGTATTTTTCATCTCTTGGTTGATCAGAACTACCTAGAAGATAAAGCCGCCTACAAACTTACTGCTTTAGAGAAAGCATCGTCCGATATTAGTCATATACCTAATGCTAAGCCCTACCAACAACAATGGTTGGATAGTTACGATGCTTTGGGTGTGAATCTAAGTTTTGCGCCTGCGCCTCCAACAAAGCAACATTACTGGGGTGTTGCTGATTTAGATTCACTTAAAAAAGACGCTCCGCTCAATACCGCGAGCATTGCTCAAATTGGTATTGTCATCGAATCTGCTGAAAAAACTGCTTTGCAATGGAAAAAGCTTCTAGGTTTATCACCGTGGGTCTTCGTAGACTTTAAACCACCAATGACCACTAGTGGCCAGTACTTAGGCGCTGCGGGCTCTGGATATAGCGAGGTGCATGTGGGCTATGGTCAGTGGTTCGATCTTCAAATCGAGCTACTGCAGCCGGTAGCTGGCCCTACTCCCCACAGAGACTACTTGCGCCGCTATGGCGATGGCGCACACCATTTCAGCTTGGGACGTTTGCTAGAGCATGATCAACTACTGCAATACTTGCAGGAAAATGATATCGCCCTTCAGATGCAATCGGATAATGGCGGCCCAAATCGCACCGCCAGTTATATGGGCAGTGAAAAACAATTGGGCTGGGTTTTAGAGTTTACTAAGGCCTTTAAAGGCCTTGGCAGCTTAAAAATTGTAAAGCAAATCCAATAAAGCACTGCTGAATACTAGAACGAGTTTTGTATGTATCGTTGTTTAATTATTAAAGCGGCCTTTAAAGCGACACTTAAGGCGACATTGTTGCTTGTTTGGGCTGGTGCAGCTCAAGCGGAAAAAAATGCTGAGGAACAGTGGCTGCACTATCGGGCAAATGAAGGCGCCTCGGCGTTTTCCAGTCTGAAGAAAATCAACAGCAGTAATGTGGACGAGCTGGAGCTAGTCTGGCAATTCAGAACCGGCGACAGCGAGAAGATGGCTGAACATATGGGCCGCACCTCCACCCAAGTTACTCCAATTCTTTTGCCTAAGGAAGCTGGTGGCCATTTAGCATTTTGTACGCCTTTCAATAGGATCATTGCTCTTGATCCAAAAACTGGGCAGCAGCGTTGGTCCTTCGATCCTAAGGTAAATATGGCGGGTACGCGTCCTATGCGCTGTCGAGCGGTTACCTATTGGCAACATGCCAATACACAAGAGCGCGAGAAATACTGCGGCCGGCGTTTATATGTCGCCACCCATGATCGTCGTTTAGTTGCCATCGATGCCAAAGAAGGTTCTTTGTGTAAGAGCTTTGCCAAAAACGGTGAACTGCTTTTATACAATGAGAAATCTGGCTACCAGCCAGATTATGTAAATAATTCTTCTTCGGCAGTTGTGGTTGGAAATAATATTGTTGTGGGCTCGGCGATTATTGATTTCGCTGAATCTCATGCGCCCCAGGGTACTGTTGTTGCCTTCGATGCATTGAGTGGTGATTTTCGTTGGAGCTTTGATCCAATTCCGAAAAGCAATGATCACCCTATGGCGAAAGATTGGCCTCGTGTTGATGGTAAAAACCCACAGGATTTCGCCGGTGGTGCTAATGCTTGGGCTCCGCTTTCTGTCGATAATGAACGTGATCTGGTTTTTATTCCTACCAGTAGCCCGTCGCCAGATTTCTACGGCGGTATGCGCCCGGGTGACAACCGCTATGCTAATTCGGTTGTGGCATTACGTGGTGCTACCGGTGAGGTCATTTGGCATCAGCAGTTGGTGCACCATGATCTTTGGGATTACGATGCGCCTGCGGCACCGGTATTGGTAGATATTAATCAAGGTGGTAAAAAGCGCGCTGTTGTTGTTCAGGTGACCAAGCAGGGTTTGGTGTTTACTTTTGATCGTGAAACTGGTGAGCCTGTGTTTGGCCAGGAAGAGCGCCCTGTTCCGCAATCGAAAATTGCAGGTGAGTACAGTTCGCCAACTCAGCCTTTCCCGCTGAAGCCGCGTCCGCTTATTGATGCCAATATCGATCCGAAGAAAGATGCTTTTGGTATGTTGTGGTTCGACAAAAATGCCTGTGAGAAGCGTTTGGCGTCTTTGCACAGTGAGGGGCTTTTTACTCCGCTGTCTTTGCAGCGTACTTTGATGTTGCCGGGTAGTTTGGGCGGTGCTAACTGGGGTGGTGCGAGTTTTTGGCCTAAGCGTAATCTTTTGTTTGTGAATTTAAATACGGCGCCTTTTGAGGGTGAGTTGCGTCCTATTAACCCGAATAATCCTGGCGATCATATTGTGGCTCATGGCAGTGAGATGAAGGTCACGATGAAGGGTTCTCCCTATATGGTCATTACGGATACGGTGACCTCGCCTTTGGGGGCGCCCTGTACGGAGCCGCCTTGGGGCAAGATGGTAGCTATTGATATGGGCTCGGGTGAGGTTCGTTGGGAATCTGCTTTGGGTTCAATTCATGATATGGCGCCCTTTCCTGTTCCTTTTGATATTAATTGGGGTACGCCGAATCTTGGTGGTTCGATGACGACGGCTGGTGGTTTGACGTTTATTGCGGCGACGATGGATAAGCGTTTTCGGGCTTACGATAGTTTAACGGGCCGTACGCTGTGGACGACGAAGTTGCCGGTGGATGCGACGGCGGTGCCGATGACTTATGAGTTGGATGGTAAGCAGTATGTGGTTTTGGCTGCTGGTGGGCATAAGATGTTTAATCGTGGGACGGGTGATTACATTTTGGCGTATGCATTGCCGGATTAAATCTAACGCGTTACCTAGAGTGTCTTCATTGGATAAACCGGTTTGAAGTAGGGATGAGATTCACAAAACTCGCCGTGAACCCATGGACTCAAACCGTCCGGGTTTTCGGCCTGCGGCCAAGCCCAAATTCCCTCCGGGGGAATTGGTCATGGGGGCTCCCCAAAAACGTCCCTGTTTTTGAGGGTTTTGTAACTCACCACCCCACTTCAAACCTTACTAACGTGAATTTTTCGAAGCCCCGAGTTTTAACTAACACTATAAATAAAACAGCTAATAAAAAGAGAAGAACAATGAAAATCATAAGCCGATTAGCCTATACGATCAGTGCGGCGCTAGGTGTGAGCCTGAGTAGTGGTGTTTTAGCTGCTGATTTAAGTAATGCTCAAAAGGGCGAGCAGTTATATAAAAAACACTGTGCAGCCTGTCATGAGCAAGGTGTGGATAAAGCGCCTAAGGTGGAAGATTTAAAACGACTCAGTCAAAGCCAAATTATGATGACGATTTCGATTGGTCGTATGCAGCCACAAGCGGCGGCTATGTCTAAGGATGAGCGTAGTTGGGTTTCGGAGTATTTATCGGGTGGCGGTGAGGTTGATAATACTTGGTTAGAAGCAAATCGCTGCGATAAGTATCCTGTAGTGACAGAAACAGGTAGTAAGGTGATTAGTGCGGACTGGGGCTTTGGTGAGTTTAATAATCGCTTGCAGACCGAGAGTGAGATTACGCCGGAGAATGTGCATAAGCTGAAGTTAAAGTGGGCCTTTGGTTTTCAGAAGGTCAATGATATGCGCAATCAGCCGGTGTATACCGAGGATGCGCTTTATGTGGGCAGTAAAAGCGCCCATGTGATGGCGCTAGATCCGGAAACCGGTTGTATTAAGTGGCAACAGCAAACCGCGGCGGGTGTTCGCTCTAGTTTGGTGCTGGGTGAAATCGCTGGTGAGCGTGTGTTGTTTTTTGCCGATGAGTTAGCCAATGTTTATGCAGTGCGAGCGAAAGATGGTAGTCGGATTTGGAAGGAAAACTTAGGTGTGTTTCCTACCTCTTTAATTACCGGTACGCCCTCTTTTTATAAAGGTAAGGTTAAGGGCCAAAAAGAAGAAGTTTCCCAGTTAATAGTGCCTATCTCCTCTTTTGAAGTGGCCGCTGCGGGCATGCCGGGTTATCCCTGCTGTCGTTCTCACGGTATGGTAATTGCGCTTGATGCTAATACCGGTAAAACCCAGTGGCAGTGGCATGCAACTGAGCAAGCGAAGCCTTTGGGTAAAACCAAAAGTGGTGTGCCGATGTTTGGGCCGTCTGGTGCAGTGGTGTGGACGACGCCGACTATCGATGCTGAGCGTGGTTTGATTTTTATTGGTACCGGCGAGAATACGTCCAAGCCTGCTACGGATACCAGTGATTCGGTTGTCGCTTTGGAAATGGCTACGGGCAAGATGCGTTGGAAGTTTCAAGCTTTGGCCAATGATATTTGGAATGCGGCATGTTTAAACGGTGGCGAAGCTTGCCCGGAGGATATGGGGCCAGATTTTGATTTTGGTGCGCCGATGATTCTTCATAAGATGAGCGATGGTCGTCCGGTATTGTTAGCTGGGCAAAAGTCTTCTGAGGTGTTTGCTCTAAACCCAGATACCGGTAAGTTGTATTGGCGTAATCGTTTAAGTATGGGTACGACCAACGGTGGTATTCACTGGGGCATGACGGTTTACAAGAATTCGGTTTATGTTCCGTTGGCCGACCCTGAGCGTGATATTCCAGGTTATACACCCAAGCCTGGTTTGTATCGTTTGAATATCGATAACGGTAAAGTTGAATGGGCTAAACCCGTGAGCCGTGGTTGTGATTTCGATATGGAGTATGCACCTAAGATTGGCTTGGAGCAGGTACGCAGTGGTAAAAAGCGTAAGCTAGAAGATCGCTATGCCTGCTCTTGGTACTACGGCCTTTCAGCGGCACCAAGTGCTGTTCCTGGTTTGGTTTTTGCCGCAGGTTTAGATGGTAAGCTTTCTGCTTATCGCATGAAAGATGGTGAAATCCTTTGGCAAAGCAAAACGGCTGTACCTTTTAAAACCGTTAATGGTCTATCTGCCCATGGCGGTGCTATCGATGTAGATGGTGCGGTGTTAGGTAAGGATAAGCTCTTTATTAATTCCGGTTACAGTATGTTTGGCCAGCTACCAGGCAATGTGCTGTTGGCTTTTGAGCTGGAAAAATAAGCACTGACTATGAAGCCTGTTGTTGTTCTATTGATATGCTTAAGCTACGCCACCTTGCGCTATATTGTGTTTGGTGACGTCGCTATAGAGCAGTGGCCTGTTTTTATTGTTAATAAAAGTGTTAGCTTTTTTGTGGCTGCCGGCATGGCGGCCTCAGCTTATTATTCTTGGCGCCTTAAAAGAATCAGCTTGTTAAATACTATTTCTAGCGATGAGCTTTATTCTAAATATGAAGCGAAGCAATCAGCTATCTGGGGCCGTTGGGCGTGGCATGCTTTGATTTTGCATGTCTTGCTTTCTATTGGATTACTGAACCCTGCGTATTTTTCGAAGTTCTATGATGGCGCAAAACTCAATTTACTAGGTAACATCATGTTGCTTGCGGGTGCATTGGGTAGCTATGCGTTCTATCGCTTACAGTCAGAGCGCTTAAACAACCTGATTAAGATGTTGGCTTCTTTGGCCTTATTGGGGCATTTTCTGCCCATGTGCAGCTCTTGGGCGAGCCCTGAAAAGTGGCCGGCCTATTTTCCGCCGATCTCTCTTTTAAGTGCTCTGCTAGCGGTTTATGCAGCGCTAGGGTTTTGGAGTTCTATCAGTAGTCGCCGCTAAGCATTCACAGCGGCGACTATCGATTTAAACGTAGGGATATTATTTGTGGTTACTTTTTACGGTTCGAGTGATTGAATTAATCGAGCGTAAAATAATACCGCCAATCTCATATTCTCGATGCTAATTCGTTCGTTATTTCCATGGAAGCCGCTGATATCTTCTTTACCGATAACCATAGGATTAAAGCGAAAGCTGTCTTTTGCAACTAGTTGGTAGTATTTGCTGTCGGTGCCGCCTACGGTAATGCTAGGGGTAACAATAACGTCGCCGAAGTTTTCTCTACTGGCATTCGCAAGCAGTTTAAAACCTTCGCTTTGGGTGCTGGCTACGGGTGATGCTTCCTGAGCTTCTTTGCTCTGTATCTTGACCCTTGGGTCATCGATGACCTTTTCTACATGATCAACTACATTTTCTACGCTATCACGGGGGTGCAGTCGAAAATTAATATTCGCCGATGTGTAAATAGGCAAGACGTTTTCTTTTACTCCGCCGCTGATCATAGTCGGTGCGGTGGTTGTGCGCAGCATGGCATTGGCAAAAGAGATTTCGCTCATCTGCTTTTCTAGAGCGCTATTAAATAACCAGCGGTTGGCAAAAAAGAATCGCTGTCTAAAGGGCATATAGCGTGACAGCACATCAAACATTTCGGCGCTTACACCTTCTAGGCCACCTTCCATTGGAGCATTTTGTACACGGCTTACGGCCTGAGATAGAACGCCAATCGCGGTTTGTTTAGGTGGAACTGAGCTGTGGCCACCCTCCCCTTGTACAGAAAGCTCAATATTTAAATAACCTTTTTCGGCAACGTTAATGCTGGCCACTGGCATGGGCATGCCATCGATCATATCGCTCAATACGAAGGAGCCTTCATCTAAGCTCCAGGCCAGTTTGATATTATTTGTCTGTAAATATTCAGCGATGGCTTTTGAGCCTTTTTCACTGCCTATCTCTTCATCGTGGGTAAAAGCTAGGTACACAGTACGCTTGGGCGAGATACCTTGTTTTAACATCAAGCTGGTTGCTTCCAATAAAGCGATTACGGCGCTTTTGTCGTCCAATGCGCCACGACCCCAGATGTGGGTGCTATCGACATGCCCACTAAAAGGCGGTTGCTGCCAGAGTTTAGCGGTACCGGGAATCACTGGAACCACATCATAATGCGCTGATAAGAGCACGGGCGAGTTGGTGCTCTGGCCTTCCCAGCGCAGTAATAGGGTGTAGTCGTTAAGGACCGTTAGCTCTAGCTGTGCAAAAACCTCGGCGTAGTTAAGCTTGAGCCAGCTAATAAACTCATTGAACTCAGGGCCGGGCTTATGTTCCCTAGAATAAGAAATCGTCTTTATCTGGATAGCTTCGGAAAGACGTTGGGAAATAGCCTCTATATCGAGCTGCGCACTATCTAGTTCTGCTGTGGCCGCTGCTGACTGCTCAGGAAGCTGGTCTTGCGAATCGGCTTGGTGAAGCCAAGTACGTACTATGGTCAGGGAGAGTACGCCCAGTATTATTACCGCCAGAAGCGTCAATAGTTTTTTCATTTTCTAATCCTTAGCTTTACAATCGCCTTTTACACCGATCTATATCAAAGGCGCTGCAGTGATGAGAGCTAGGCAGTATCTCAAATAGAGCAGGCTCAATACAGAGTGAGAAGTGCATGAGGACTATGTAAAGTTGTCAAGGCTAAGAGCACAATGACTAATTCAATGAATGCTTCTATGAAAAAGGCCATTAGCCGATATATACAGGGCAAGGATCACAACAAGCCCAATTTATTAAAGCAGGCCTTCGCGCCGCATGCGACGTTGAGTATGCGGGTGAAGAGCGAGAACATAAGCTTCCCGTCAAACACTCGGGGCTTAGCGGCTATCACCCAGCTATTGGTGAGCGATTTTAATAAGCAATATGAGAATATCTATACCTACTGCATCACTGATACCCTGCGAGAGGCAGACCAGAGCCTGAGCTGCGGTTGGCTGGTTATTATGACGGAAAAGGCCACCGGCAAAGTACGCTTTGGCTATGGCGATTATCACTGGGAGTTTTCAAGCTCAGGGCCGCACCTATTGGCTGATCGTTTGGAAATTATCATTGATGTGATGAGTGTTTTAGATGAAGGAACAAAAGAGCCCTTCTTAACGTGGACCGAGGCACTGCCCTACCCTTACCTTTCACTGAGCGAACTGCTCAGTAATAGCCCGGCACATGAAGCGGTTGAAGCCTTAGAGGCTAAGTTATTAGTTAAGAAAAAATAGAACAATAAAGAGAAAAAGAGATATAAAACATGAAATCACTGGCGATATCTTGGGTCGGTTTGTTTGCAGAAGATGTAAAAAAGCTTAGCGATTTTTATCAGCAGGCTCTGGGCTTGTCCTTGAGAAGTTACCGCGATGATTGCGCCATAATGCAGACTGAGAATGGCGACTGCTTTGAGATATTTGATGGTGGCAAGGCTAGCGGGCAACGTAAAACAACTGAACAGCAATCAATGGTTTTAGCCTTTGAAGTCGATGATATACATATCGCCATTGAGCGTATGCAATCGATGGGCTATAAAGCCGATTCAGAATTAGGTCAATATGGTGGGCATCGCTGGATCTACTATCTTGACCCAGAGGGTAATCGCTTTGAAATAAAGCAATCGGGCGAATTACCAACAGATTAGGAAAGACTATGACAATATGGGTAGACGCCGACGCTTGTCCGGTAGCCATTAAAGAGATTTTATTCAGGGCTGCGAATCGCTCAGAAACTGATTGCTGCTTAATCGCCAATCAATATATCCCTGTACCTAAATCTAAGTTTCTTAGCAGTGTTCAGGTATCTCACGGTTTTGATGTTGCCGATAATGAAATCGTACAACGCTGTGTTGAAGGCGATCTTGTAATTACCTCTGATATCCCTCTAGCCGCCGAAGTTATCGAAAAAGGCGCAAAGGCGTTAAGCCCGCGTGGTGAGCCGTACAGCAAAGCCAATATTGGTGCTCGACTAAATATGCGCGACTTTATGGACACCATGCGAGCCAGTGGTATCCAAAGTGGTGGCCCGCCACCTTTGGGGCCAAAAGAAAAGCAGGCTTTTGCCAATCAGTTGGATAAGTATTTGGCTAAGCTTAAGAGGTAATATCCGAGACTGCGGCTACTTTTCGGCAAAGCGGGCTTCTCCTGAAACAGGAAATGATTTTCGAATAATTTTCTAACGGGTAGTCGCAGGGTTCATTTGGGGGTTGTTAAGAGTTGATTCTCGTAGGTAGAGCCATAACGCGATACGCTAATACTGATCCATTAGGGATGTGTATACCTTATAGTGATGGCGTAAACTGTGGCTCGGGTCTATTAATAATAATGGATAGAAGTTAGTAGCTCTTCTTCAGGTTACTGATGTACAGGAAAGGAAAATGGGTTTTAGCGCTAATATTTCTCAGTGTGGAGTTTATGAATTGGTAATTGTGTACTCATTTTGTACCGCTTTTATAACCTTTACCATTAGCTTTATCTGGTTGCAATTTCTGTTAAAAGAAGAGTATAACAACTGGGTATTTCCTTGGGTTGTGCATGCTTTCAATAAAAATGCTTACCGTCACCCTGGTAACTTTATTCGATACATTTTCCTTGGTTCAATTATTATTATGGTGATGTTAGTTTTCCCAATAGTAGGTGCAGCTGGTGTAAACGGGAACCAGTGTATACAGCTTACTTGGTAAAACCAGGAAGGCACCTACCTTTGTCTTTGGCGATTGCTTTTAACAACTGGGTGTGAAGCCTATGCTGGAATGAGTAATTGATATTCTCGTGCAGAATTAGCGATTAAGGCTGGCGCATACAGATGCTTGACAACTGCTCAATACTCAACCAATATCCACCTATGAACAAAATACTTAGCACTCAAGCCGTCATTATTACCATCATTATCAATCAATGGTGGGTTGGCTAGTGCATAACTAATTCTTAAACCCGCCCAAGAGGCGGGTTTTTTGTTTCTGCCTCCTGGGTTTATATACGGAGGCAATATGGCTAAACAAATAGGTACTCTGAGTTTTTTCTGTGGAAAGATGGCGGCAGGGAAATCTACACGAGCTAAACAAATCGCAGAGCAATGCCAAGCGGTGCTTATATCGGAAGATCTATGGCTGGAAAAATTATACCCTGCTCAGGTGCGTTGTTTATCGAGCTACATTGAGTATTCAACACGCCTGAAGCCTATAGTGAAAGAGCTAGTGCAATCTATATTGACTACAGGAAGCGATGTTGTACTGGATTTTCCGGCAAATACTGTAAATCAACGCAATTGGTTTCGGAGTATCTTTGCAGAGATCGCTGCGCCGCATCAACTCTTCTATCTGGCTCGCTCCGATCAGCACTGTCTAGATCAGTTGGCTACTCGCCGTAAAGCTCAGCCTGAGCGAGTTGAAACAGATACAGAAGATATGTTCTGGAAAATGCACTCCTTCTTTGAAGAACCTTCCCTCGAAGAGAGCTTTAGCTTGCTGGTTGAGGGGCGTAGTTAATGTATGGCTATAAGCGGTACAATAAGGGCTGTGCCTACTTTAAAAAGAGTAAGTTGTAATGACGGTAGAGGAATTTTCAAAGGAAAGCACCTTCTTATCTAAAACCTTTTCAGATCAAGATTTTTCTGGAATCAGTTTAGAAGGGAAGGAGTTTGATGATTGCACTTTTAAAAACTGTAACTTTAGTGAAGCGGACTTTTCGAGGGCCAGTTTTATAGAGTGTGAGTTTAATAGCTGCAACCTCAGCTTGATTCGGGTCGATGCTTGCAAGTTTTCCGATGTGTCATTCAACTTATGTAAGATCATTGGGGTGAATTGGAGCAAGGTGCATTGGCCTCGAATTATGTTTGAATCGCCTATTAGATTTAATCAGGTAGTGCTAAACGATAGCTCATTCTATGGAGTGTCTTTACCTGGATTGATCATCGAAGACAGCAAATTGCATAATGTCGATTTTAGAGATGGTGATTTTACAGACGCCAAGCTTTGTTATTGCGATTTTACTGGGAGCTTGTTTCAACACACGAATCTAAGCAGCTGCGATATGACAGAATCAAGCAACTACGATATTAACTTGAGTGAGAACACGACATCGGGCGCAAAGTTCAGCCGCTTCGAGGCCATACGGTTGCTGGACCATTTTGATATCGAATTGGTTGATTAGATAGCTTGAAGCTGTGTTTACGGCTGAAGGATGTACTAATTGTGTGGCTCAGGGGTTCCTCGCTGTCATATCAATAAGCTGGGCAGGAGTCTGTCTTGTCTGGGCAAATTGACAGGTTTGAATTGTCGCTCTATACCTTAATCCAGACCTAAAATTCAGGTCTGATTTATATTGAAGTATTAGAATGCTCCGCGATATTGGTTGAGCTACGCGACTTATGAAGTAAAGCTTGCTCAGCGACACAAAAGCGTCATATAAGCTCGTATATACTCGCGCCGCTTGCTGGATTTGTCTTAGGAAATTGTTTTGCGAAAAGTGCTCATTACCGGAAACTCAGGTTCTGGAAAATCAACATTAGCTAATTATTTGGCGACTAGCGAGGGGCTGGGCTATCTGGACCTAGATACTGTCGCTTGGTTGCCCGAGTTGCCCCCCAAACGCATGCCATTGGATGAATCCATGGGCTTGATTACTGAATTTGTAGAGCAGCATGAGGGCTGGGTAATTGAAGGTTGTTATGCAGATTTGTTGGAGCTCTTAGAAGAAGACGCCAATGAGCTGATCTTCCTAAATTTACCTATTGAAGATTGTGTGGCCAATGCTCAAGCTCGCCCCTGGGAGCCCCACAAATACTCCAGCAAAGCATCCCAAGATAAAAATCTAGAGATGCTCACCCAGTGGATACATGATTATGGCCACCGGGATGATGCATGCTCTCTTGCCGCGCATCGGGCTTTTTATGAGCGTTTCGATGGCAAGAAAACTGAGCTGACTGGGCGCCCGGCTATCCGTACTGAAAACGAGCAGGCCGCTAAGCCAGAAGCTCTTGTGAGTTAGCCAAATGCAGGAGTGCGGCTCAGGCAGAAACCTTGGCCGATAGCTCTTTGAAATAGCTTAGTGCGATAGCGGCATTTTTAGTGACCCCTAGTCGCAAGCGCTCTTTCCAGTCGGCATCTGGGCTGGCTTCAAAAATATTGTGTAGCTGACGTCGTAAGGCGCGAATATGCTCAACGGTGCGGGCGCCTTTGCTAAAGTCTTTAGTGCGCTTTTCCAGCAGGAAATTACCCTTATTTTGCCCACGTACTAACAGTGCAGATTCGGGCTTACCAATCTTTTTAGCACTGGCTGCAACATAGCGTATCGCTAGGCCGATTCGTCGATCATCGCTTTGATTCGGATCGGAGCCATGCACCAACATAAAGTGGTGTAAGGACATTTGCCCTGGCTCTAGCTCCATGTATACCTGCTTTTCAGGCTCCAGCTCGTTCTCTGGGATTGCTTGGCCGCGGGTCAGTAGATTGTCTTTGGCATAGGTATTCACTTGGGAGCGCTCACTAGTATGGCTACCCGGCTCTACCTTCATTACACCCGATTCAGCGGTAGCGGGACTTAATGCTATCCAGGCAGTAACCACATCATCGGCATCGACACCCCAGTAAGCGGCATCTTGGTGCATAGACACATAGCTGCCGGTGCCCGCTTCCTTGGTGAATAAATTGCTCATATAGCAGAGAATATCCGGGCCAATTAAGGCCTCTACGGCATCCAGTACTTTGGGGTGGTGTACCAACTCGTCGGCCCAGTCGTACAACAGATAGGTTTTATTACATTGGATGCGATCCATAGGTTTGCCCTGCAGCTCTTCCATGGCTTCCAATTTGGCGCGGCTTAGGGCGGCCTCTTCTGGGTTTAGAATAGTCACCGGGCAGATATAACCCTGTTCTTTGTACTGTGCGACTTGAGTGGGGTTTAAAGTGCTCATGGCTATCTCCTAAGCGCTGATCAAGGCTGTTATTTCATTGGCCGTCAGGCCGGCACCGATAAGTGCGCAAACCATTAATACCGCCAAGGCCCCTAAGCGCTCGCGAGTCCCGCCATTTGGATCCATGCGGGTAAACAGCATGGCGTATAAGTTGCCGGCCATAAATGACCAAGCCAGTAACATCAAGGCGAGCCCAAAACCACTATCCAGATTAAATGCGCTGAAGGCTAATAAGCCACACACTGCATAGTCATCCACGGACAGTGGCCAGTATTTATCGGTTTTAACAAGGACTAAGGTTTCACCAATAGTGAGAACAATGGCAATAAAAAGGGCAAAGTAAAATAGAAAATCTGTCATCTGATCCACCGGCTAGTATTCACTTTTATATTTATGGGAAACATTGTTTCCCATGTGTGCCAGTGTGTCAATAGCTAAAAAATAAAGCCTCTTAATCTAAAGGTGATTTTGCAAGGGTTAAACTAATAGGTCTTTACAACCTGTGTTCACCAAGAAGGTGTCAACTTGAGTTTGTTCGCTATCGTCAAGTCTTTGATATTCCTGACGAATCCAGTTTAAGCATTTGCTTTGATAGGGGAAACTCGCTTGCTTCCAAAGCTTGCCATCAATCTGAGTCTGCCATTCTAAATGGTGATGTTTGATCGCTTCAGCGTTGGCCAGTAAGGCGGGTACATAGGTTTTTGCCAGCTCCCTTAAAATATCCTTTAAGGTTTCAGGAAGCTCATCAAGCTTACTCCACTGAAGCTTGTCAGCCTCTAAGCCACTTTGGTCTTCCATTATGCTCACCCAGGCCACCGTTCTTGGGGATAAATCATAAGCAATAGCGCGGGGAGTTGGGTCGAAACCAATAAGTTGGCTGAGTTGACCGAACAAAGCGAAATCAGCTGAGCTAGGTTTATTACCGAGAAGGTACGGTAGCTGGGCAAAGTGAGCTTCTAAAAGCTGCAGTAGGCGGCGAAAACTCGCATCAATTACCGGAGCGGTAATTTCATTGGAACCGACGTATCCTAGTCGCCCAATTTGGCGTTCGCTAAAAAACGCCTTGAATTGCAGCAAGCTATCTTCCGCTAGGGTGACGCCCATTGATAGTGGTAGCTGAGTTCCGGCGTTATCGGCATCTTCGCTAAAGTGCCAACGATAGTGGAACATAAATTTAGTGCACCATTCGTCAGCATAGTCTTCCAGTAAATAATTAATAAAGTTCAGTGCCGGGTCGTCAGGTAATACAGAGCGTTCCCTAGATAGCTTTTCTAGCCGTCGAAGAATAGGTGTGGAATCACAAACGGCCTCTGCTTCACCGTTTTCATTATCCAAAATAAAAGTAGGCATAAAGGCGAGCTTGGGCTTTGGAATCCCAAGTTTGTCTAATTCAGCACTTGGGTCACCCCAGGTAATCGCGTGTTCAATACGACGATAACGCAATAAGGACAGCATCTTGCGGGTGTATGGCGAGCCAACATTACCAATAAGTTGGATGGGCTTTGACATGGTGATTCCCCTGAATTGTATAGCTCTATTGTTTCAGCTATTACCATGAGCTTCCAGGGTGTTTATGTCGATAAATTGTGTTTATTTATCCGGCCAGCCTATTTGGCGAATGCCTTGTCCTACCCAAGGGTCAACATTCAGGTCTTGATCCTGAGCTTGCTCTGCTTGTAAAGCTTGTAAGTTGCTTTGAGTAAAGGCTGTTGAACGGCGGCTTGTTTGATCGACATTGATTACCATACATTCATTGAGAGACACTAGCTCCCGAGTTTTTTCGGTCATCATTTTGTGGAGGTAGTGTACCTTATTGTGATCAAAACCTAATAGCTGGGTTTCGATAATAAAGCGCTCGCCTAAACGTAGCTCTTTTCGATAACACAAGCGAGACTCAATAGAAAAGATGGTATGACCATCATCTAAATCACTGACGCCGCCAATATTCAGATCGCGATAGTAATTCTCGGTGGCAAGATCAAAGACCACTAAATAGTAGCCCATGTTCATATGTTGATTAAGATCTATCCAAGCCTCTTCGACTTGACCACGGTAACTCTCTTTCACCCTACCCCCTTTAAAACTTGTTGAATGCGCATCGCTTAGCTGAGTTGACTCCAGCTGTTTAGCATATGCTCTGCACCCATTAAGCTCAAGGCTGTAACTGTGTAGGTAGGGTTCACAGCTCCGCTACTGGGGAACAAGCCGGGCCCGGCCACGAATACATTGGCTACATCATGTAGCTGCCCATATTTATTACATACGGAGTCTTTGGCAGTTTTCCCCATAATGGTACCGCCCATAATATGCATGCCGGCTCGTGGTCCGGTCCAGCTTTCGCTGGCGCCGGCCGCTTTAAAGACTTCTAAACCTTCTTTCACCATATGCTCGGTAAGCTTGGCAACACGCGGATCGATATCGTGATGAGCTTTCGCAAGCGCTAAGCCACTGCTGTCTTTTTTGCCGCTCAAGGTTATCCGGTTTTCGGCTGATGGAATATCGTCACAAATACCCACCATGGTGCCGAAGTGTTTACTCGCCTGCTGCATAAAGCGATCTAGCTTTTTACCAAATAAATCCGCCCGTGAAGTTGCAATACCCAGTAGATCATTAGGTTTACAGGCATTGGCGATGAGCCACTGATAACTGCCGTAACTTTCAGGTATTGCTTGTTTGTTAGCGTAGCCATCTTGGCAAATTAATTGGCCGCCACTCAAGCCCATATGGGGCTGGGTTTCTTCTTTAAATACGCCCCAAATAGTATGAGCTGGGTGCGTCATTAAATATCGGCCCAGTAAGTCGTGATTATTGCCTAAACCTTGGGGGTGTTTGCTGTGCTGAGAAAGCCAGAGTAGACGAGCGTTCTGCACAGTAAACGCTGCGAGCACAACAACTTGTGCTTTTTGGATAAAGATCTCGCCATTGGAGTTTTGATATTCAACGCCAGTAGCTTTATCCCCCGCTTCATTGAGTAAGACTCGACGAACCAAGCAATTGTTAAGCACTTTTGCGCTAGCAAGCTTTGCTTCAGCCAGCGTGGTAACAAGTGGGTTAGCCAATGCACCTGTTGGGCAGCCAGCATCACACCAACCATCAAAAATACAGGATTGGCGATTGCCTTGTGGAATTGAATTTACCGCGTAGGGTATTGGCGCGGTGTGCAGGCCTTTAGCTTTAAAGCCTTTGGCGATGACGTTTCCTTGATTCAAAGTCGGCAACGCGGGCATTGGATAATCATCAGCGGCTGGGCGCCAGCGCTCTGCCTTAGCATCACCGCTTAAGCCGATATGTTTTTGAATGCGGTCGTAAAATGGACGTAACTCGTCGTACTGGATCGGCCAATCAAGACCAATACCATATTGGCTTTGAGTGTTGAAGTCGTTCTCGTGCAATCGTGGCCACACTCCATAATGGTGTACTGCACTGCCGCCGCTACCGAAGCCGGAATTAAAATTCTGTCCTATTTTATGATTGCCACTTTCTTCAACAGGACTGCCGGCCCATTTAAGCTTTCGCGCCCAAATCTGAGAGCTTTGCAAGTCACTCAATTTTTTTTCTGGGCCGGCTTCTAAAATTAACACTTGCTTGCCGGCTTTAGCGGCCGTCGCTGCAAATAGGCTCCCCGCGGCACCGGAGCCAACCACTAAAACATCTACTTCATCACTTTGAATTATTGTACTCACAGTATTACCAGGCTGTTGTTGGTTTTATATGGGCCATATAAGGAACGCCGAGTTTTGCAAAACCTGGCTCGGTGCCGTATACAACATCTACCGCATCAGCACGCAAAACAAAATAGAAAAAAGAGGCTGGCGGTCCCTGCCAGCCTTCGAGAGCATCGCTTGCCATATTAGAAATAAAACTTTCTATCTCACTATCACTCAGCTGCACGATGGGTTTGCTAAAATTTTTAAGTGAAGCTGCTTGAGCAGCGTTCAGACCTGCTTGATAAAAATTACTAAAAGGTGGTGCTACACCAAGATAACGGATCATCAATAAGCAATCTGCTTGCCCGTCTCTTTGTAACTGTTGATCGATAAAATGCGCGACCCCAGCTTTTTCTGCACCAGTAGCTAGCCCTTCTCCTAGCCTAGCCAAGTCCTGTGCATCGGGTTCACTGAAAACTTGATAGGGAATTTTTAACTCAGCAGCTTGTGAACAGCTTAAATTGACGAGGCTGCCAGCGACATTGAAACCAAATACCAGCGCACTGGCTTGGAGAAATTTTCGGCGTTTAATCATGGTTCATGCTCACATCCTAGATAGGCTAATCTGAAAAAAGATAATGCCAGTGAGTGTAAGAATGCTATACGTTATTATTGTTTGAGGTAATGGGGCTTGCTTGTAGCTAAGCCCCATTTAAGCTTTATTAAAAACGATATTTTACATTAACGCCAGTCCAGCGTGGGTCACGGTAAGAAACTTCGTTACAACCACACAGCGTTGCTAGGTCGAAGCCCTGCACACCTGCACGCTCGTCGGTGACGTTACGCAGGATAAGAGACGCTTCCCACTTATCGTCTGCGCTTGCCCAACCAAGACGCGCATTGGTCATGACGTAGCTATCGAATTTATCAGCGTCAAAATTACGCAAATTGTAATAGAACTCGTCCGAATAGCTGACATCAGCCGCTACATGCATCATGCCACCCATTGCTTCCCACTCATATCGTACTAAAGCGGTAGCCTGAACTTCCGGCGCATAAGTTGGACGGACATCGCGTGGTGGTAATGGAGAGCCAGAGCGCAGTAATACGTCTTCTACAGTGGCATCCAAGTATGAAGCGCTTAATAAAATATCCCAACCTTCTGCAGGGCTAGTAATTAGCTCAAGCTCGATACCTTTGTTGACGGCATCGGCATTGATAACGACACCGCCTACACCCACAAACAAAAATGCTTGATAGTCGCTGTAATCATAATAATAAGCCGATCCGTTTAGGCGGGTATTGCCATCACCCAGAGTCGCCTTAAAACCGGCCTCGTAGGCCATTAAAATCTCTTCGTCGTAAGGTAGTGCAGCTTCGCCGCCTGAGCCTAAGTAGGCACCAAGTAATGGCGCATTAAAGCTACCCGCTTTCACTCCACGATTAATACCAGCATAAATCAGTAGATCATCTGTTGGGCGGTAATCTAATTGCACTTTACCGGTCCATAGCGTGTCAGAGCTTTCTAAGTCATGGTTAAACGGAGAACCAGCGCCAAAGGCGTTTGGAATTGGGGAGCCCTGGTTAACTGTATGATTGCCTTCAGAAAGATAAACACCGATTTCAACATCGTAATCTTTCTTTTCTTCCATCACACGTAAACCTGCGGTCAGCATAAGTTGATCGCCGATATCGTATTCTACCTGACCAAATACGCTGTAAGAGTTAGTCTCCAGGTTTGCTTGCACACCGATATCTACAGGCGGAAACAAAGCATCAACGATACTGTTTACAGGGGCCTTCAAGCCATTGTCGGAATGGTTGTCGATATTCAGATAGAACAAACCGGCAACCCAGCGACTGCTTTCACTTTCACCATTAAAGCGAATCTCTTGTGAGAAACTACTGGCATCAACGCCGGCGTAGTTGGCAAGCTGGTTTATTGGCGCGGCGTCGACATCAATAAATAATAATTTTTCATAATCTTTGTAGTCGGTTATCGCCGTCATAGTGACGTTTTCGTTTATTTCTTTAGCGATATTAAAATTTAGGCCCCAAGTATCAGTAGAGCCTTGGTCTTCAAAAGCAAAGTCTCCTGAGAAAGTGAAATCAGCGCCGTCTTGATCGACGTAGCCAAAGAAATCACCGCCGGGTACAGGGCGACCCGCTAAACCAATAGCGCCACCGGGAATAAACTGGTCACCATCGATAACATCCGCTCCACCATCGCCATCACCTTGAATCGTTAAGCGAGTTTCGCCAGCCGGCGTATCAATCACATTAATTAGCTCACCATTGGCATCAAGCACTGCAATGGTGGATTTTGATTGGTATGGGCCGGTACTGCTTTTTGAGCTAGCGTAGTTAGCTGAAAAGTTTATCGTGGTGTCGTCACTGGCTTCGTAAGTAAGGTTAAGACGTGCGGCTTTGGTATCGTCGCCACCTAGATCTGCACCAGCGCCGTTACCTGGAGATCCGCCACCAGGCAAATCTGAATTGGCACCCTGTGGGTAGAGATTTTTTAGGTAGCCGTCTTGCTGATTAGTTTTGAAGGCAACGCGAGCGCCAAGCTTTTCAGTCAAAGGGCCGCCTACAGCACCTTCTAAGGTCCACTTATTGGCGTTAGCTGGTGTATCGTACTGACCAAAAGTCAAATCAATATAACCTTCAACTTCCTCCATATTGGCTTTGCGCGAAATGTAATGCACCAATCCACCGGTAGCGTTGCGGCCAAATAAAGTGCCCTGTGGGCCTTTCAAAATTTCCACTCGATCAACATCAAATACAGCGAAAGTCTGTGCCTGTGCGATCGCTAGATAACCCTCATCGAGATAGACCGCATTTGGCGCTTCAACGATATCGTTAAAATCATTTTGGGTTACACCACGAATGGTGAACTGGGTATTCTGGCCGGCCATGTTGCCGGAGATATGTACCCCTGGGCTAAATGTAGCGATATCGTGGCTTTGAGTTACCCCAAGGGCTGACATCTGGTCACCACTGAAGGCGGTTACAGCAATGCCTACATCTTGTAGGCTTTGCTCACGTTTCTGAGCGGTTACGGTCACCTCTTCAAGAACAGAGGCTTGGCTAGAGTAACTAATGACGGCGGTACTGAGTAAAGCGATGGTGGAACTAAGGGCGTTCTTTTTGAAAGTCATCGTGCTGTCCTATTTTGGATGCTCTGGTTTTTATTATGTTCTGGCATTAACGCTGCCTGGATTCAAAGCAATTTGAATATAAATTACAGGTTAATTTAAGCGTTACAATATTAATTTAAACATAAGTGTTTTATATGTAAACAACTAATTTTTAGCTATTTGCATTTTTGGCCCGCTCTAAATATATGAATTTTCATGGGTTTTTGGTGGTTGGGTGATTGCTGGAACTTACAGCCGATGGAAAACAGCTGTCGCTGAAGGTCCATGATGCGGACATTATTGAGTAAAACACTATGAGAGTTCGAACGAAGTAACGCGGGTTTACTCGATGATTAATTGTCTAATTTGACAGTCCCTTATAGATTTACATCCTAAAAAATAACTAAAACCTGAGATAAAGAAATTAAAAATAAGAAATATATATAAGTAGAATATTCGCTATAACTAATGTCCTCTAAATCATCCGCCCGTCGCAAAAAATAACGCAAAATTTGCCGCGCCAACTATTTTATAAGTACCCAAATTTAGGTACATTCTTTATACATTCTGGCACTTTAGTGCCAGCTGTTGACGCTCTAACATAGGCAAAGCATGACGCGCCCTGAAGCTAACACCCACGCATCAAATGGATTTGTTGTTAATAATCAAAATAGCACTGGTGAGGTCTTTGCTGAGGTAGACCAGCAGTGGTTAGCTTGGCAATGCCAAATGTTGGCATCGTGCACCTCCGCGTCGCTTCTGAAATACCCTGTAAAAAATAATGGCCAACTAGAGTGTGTAGCTAGTTGGCCTCAGTCCGCTCCTGAACCAACGCTTGTTGAACTGCAAAATCAGCTTGGTGCGGAGCCTGGGTTGTTCAATAAAGCCAATTGCTGTGAGATAGCGGGAGTGTCACAAGACCTGATTGCCTGCTCCATCAAAATTTCTAAGCAGGAATACATGCTATGGGTTCTTTCCGAACATCGACCGGCAAGTCAGCGACAAGCTATGATTCATTTGTTGCAGTGGGGCGGTAATTGTCTCGCTATTCTAAAAGGTCAACAGCACAAGTCTAATGCTAGACTTATGTATGTAGAGTCTTTAGTTAGCTCGGATAATCTTGAACACTGCCTGTTAGAACTCTGTAAGAACATTAGCCAGCAGTTTGACTGTGAGTCTGTCTACTTGCTGAATACTGGCCGTACCACAGTCACTAGTGCCTTAAGTTATCCACCCACAGATGTACTGCCCAATAGTGATTTAGATCTTCAGCTCAAAAAAATACGAGATGAATCTTTTGCTCAACAGACTCTGATAAGTTTCCCATCTATTAACGATACTCCAAATTTCAAGCGCGAACATCAAAGGTTTGGTCAAAGTAACCAGAGTGCGCTCTGCTCTGTTCCATTTATTGAGAATGGAAATCGTATGGCAGTTTTACTTTTGCAAAAAAAAGAAGTGTTTACATCAGCGGAAATTGCAAGTATTTCGTTGTTACCAAACATTTTAAACCACGCTTTGGAAAATCGAATAAAAGGCCACAATGAAAAAAAGTCTGCCAAAACAATATTTTCAAAAATAGCTAACTTAAGAGCTATAGCAATAGCGTGTATGCTTTTTATAACACTGATGATAGCCGGAAATATTGATTCAACACTAGAAATCAAAGCTGCGGCTGAAGTAGAGGGAAGGAAAAAGCAACTGATCGTAGCACCTCATGACGGCTATATTAAAGAAGCTTTTTATCGTAGCGGAGATACAGTGAAAGCCGGTGATATTTTGGCTCAGCTAGATGACCTAAACCTAGACCTAAACAAGAAGCAGCAACTAGCGAATATGGCATCGCTGAAAAGCCAATATCAAGCGGCCTTATCTGAAAGGGATAGGGTAAAACTGGCTCGTATCAGAGCTCAAATGGATAGAGCTCAGGCAGAGTTAGACATTATTGACTATCAATTAAGCCAACAAAAGCTCAGCGCAGCCTTTGACGGTGTAGTATTACAGGGGGATATGAGCCAACGTATTGGAGCCCCGGTTAAAGCTGCAGAGGTTTTGTACGAACTTGCGGCAATAGATGACTATAAAATTGCCTTGTACGTCAGTGAGTACGACATAGCCGAACTGACAACCGCTAGAAAAGGTAAGATAAGATTCACCGCCTTTCCTAATAAGGTTTGGGGCTTCAGCTTGCTGTCGTTGCACCCTGTCTCTGAAATTCGAGATCAAAAAAATGTTTTTAGAATAGAAGCAAAACTGGATGATGATAGTAATGAACTAAAACCTGGCTTACGCGGGTACGCTCAAATCACTACTGGTGAACACTCCCTGTTATGGGTATGGACGAGAAATACAATAACTCGTATGCGCTTGTGGTTTTGGCAAGGAGCTGGATGGTAGATGGAAACCACCCCGTTTTTCGAAGATCTGGCAAGTGAAATCTCACAATGGAACAGAATTGCGAGTTATAAACCAAAACTCTATGCCCACATAGAGGTCAGTTTTCATGAATTTCGTGGCGAGCCTTGGTACGTCCTATCTGATTCCGCGAGAAAGCAATCTATACGAGTAAACAAAAAAACTTTTAGTATTCTTAGCCAGTTTGATGGTGCGAGAAGTGTAAAAGATATTTATAGTTATCTGAGTAGCTACAAACAAGAAGAAAGCTACAGTCAATCGGATATGATTGAAACTATATCTCAATTACTGGAGCTTAAAATTTTAGCTCCAGGGGTAAACCTCAATACTTCTGACTTTCTTCAGCAAAAGAAACGTGAGAGTCAAAGCGACAAGGTCGCAAGTATATTTAACCCTCTGGCTATAAAAGTACCTCTGTTTAACCCGAATCGCTTATTTGAGTGGTTCACAGAAAAAATGCCATTTTTAATGTCAAAGCCACTCCTATGGGGAGGTTTTGTTTTTATGGTGCTTGTTTGTCTGCTTTCAGCAGCCAACTACACCGATATAAAAAGTGATATTTACGACGCAGAAAACTATTTGGGAAACAATGCTTTACTGCTTATATTGAGTTATATTTTTCTAAAATTTATTCACGAATTGGCACACGGCGTGTGCTTGAAATGGTATGGCAAGCCCTCCGTAGAATGCGGATTGACCGTGATGGTGTTTATGCCGATTCCCTACGTCGATGCAAGTTCTGCATGGAGTTTAAGTAGTAAATGGCAGCGAATAATCATCAGTTTAGCTGGTATTTACACTGAACTCTTACTTTCTTGTATGGCTTTGAGTATCTATTTACTTAGCTCGAATGAACTTATCCAGCATGCTTGCCTTGGTGTGGCTTTGGTGGGTTTCTCTTCCAGCATTTTATTCAATGCAAACCCACTTCTTAAATTCGATGGCTATTTTGTACTTGAAGATTCTATCGAAATACCTGATCTCTTTGATAGGTCTAGAAAATACTGCAAATCCTTTTACAAAAGGTTGTTGTTTGCAAAGCCAGTAGTATCCAACGAACCTGAAGATATAACAAAGATATTGCTGATATATGGCCATAGTTCGATAATATTTAGACTTTTATTGTCATATGTAATTGCCCTATATCTTATCGATGCGTTTTTCTTGATTGGCGTAATATTAGCTAGTTTTCTAGTCTATCAACAGCTCGTTAAACCTCTAATTGACTTCTTTAACTTTCTTGTTAATGAAGCTTTGGGGGGAACAGGGTCAAATATAGCCCTGTTTAGAATCGGATTTCTTGTGATAAGCGCTTTACTTATCGTTTTTTACCTACCGATAAACAACAGCAAAACCATTCAGGGGGTAAGTTGGGTTGATCACAGTTCAAAAATAATTGCACCGCAGTATTCGCGCCTGAACTCAGTCTATGTGAGCGATGGATCAGAAGTGTCCACTGGTGATTTGTTGTTCCAGCTAGAGTCAGAAGATCTAAAACGTAAAATTACCCTGGAAAGGTCAAAGTTGAAAATTCTGGAAACAAACTATTTTGCATCATTTAAAGAAAGAAAACAGGACCTAGATTTTTCTGAAGAAATTAAAGCTCAAAAAGAGAAGCTAGAAGCCTTGAAAAGTTTGCTGAAAAAGCTGGACGTAAAAAGCCACAATAATGGGACGATAGTATTCGCCGATGACTATCTTTTGCAAGGACGTTGGCTGGAAAAAGGTGAGTTAATCGCTTATGTACTCGAAGATAGGGATATTTTGATAAGGGCAGTAATTAATCAAGATTATTTAGAGTTAATTAAGACCAGGCTTGAGTCAATAACAGTTAGATTAGCGAGCCGACCCTTTGAAGAACATCGAGGCGAACTGAAAAAAATACTCCCGAAGGCAACTTTAAACCTACCCCATGGCGCATTATCTTATCAAAACGGGGGGCAAGTAATATCCAAATTTGATGAGACTAAGGATAGCTACACAAGCAATAGAGAGATCATTGTTTTGGAGGTGGCGCTACCGTCGGTTCCGCAAAAGCAAATTGGAGATCGTGCATATATAAAGTTGAACTTTGAAGCAAGCTCTCTATACGAGTTGTTTACTAGGAAGTTTAAACAAGTATTTTCAGAGAAATTACTAATAATATGAAGATGAAGAAATTTATAGCAATCATTATGTCGATCCCGTGCGTGGAAGCTGTGGCGCAGTTTAAGCTGCTGGACGAAGAGTTTGATTGTATGTTAGAGCCAAGTCTTATAAGTGATATAGGAAGCTCAGTCCCCGGAGTGCTAGATAAAGTAACGGTAGATAGAGGCCAGACTGTTAGTCGAGGACAGGTTATTGCAAAGCTAGAATCCAGTGTTGAACAAAAAGCTATGCAGCTTAAGAGGTTTCAAGCGAACTCAAAAACTTCCATGAGCCTACATCGATTGATGTCAGAGTTTGGTAATCGAACAGATCAACGTAACAGTGTACTTGCGAGTACTTCGGCAATATCTGAGCAAGATTTAGATCAAATCAGAACTGACTCTAAAATAGCGGAGCTTCGTCTAAAACAAGAAAAAGAAAACTACCATCTTGCACAACTCGAGTACGATCAAGCGAAAGCTATTGTTGATAGAAAAACGGTATTGAGCCCTATCGATGGCGTTGTTATGGAACGATATAAGTCAGTTGGTGAGTTTGTCGATGAAAACCCTATTTTAAGGGTAGCTCAGCTCAATCCATTGCACGTGCAGGCAATATTGCCGGTAGAGCTCATGGGGAGTCTGGCTATTGGTCAGCTCGCTTCAGTAGGCTTAAGTGTGGATGACTATCAACCTAACTATGAAGCAAAGATTAGTTTACTAGATCGTGTCGCGGATGCGCCCAGTTCGACATTCAGCGTTCGACTGAGCTTACAAAATGATGAACTTACTATTCCAGCTGGTGTTAGATGTAGAGTAAGGTTTTCTACAGTTATCAAACCAGAGACGCATATAGCAGAAACAAATAGACAGGGGCCAAAAGAAAAAGTGTCTGTTGCACAAAACCGTGCCGTATTAAATTCTTTGACAGCTGAAAAGGGTGAAAAATCAATTGATAATCTGGCTGCTGAAAAGTCGTCAAAGCTTATAACAGGCGAAACCACTAACACAGTGGCTGAAATACAGCTTGTCAAAACAGATTCGAGACCAGAGCAAATTGACTCCGCCGAAATTTGTCATCGATTTGGTCCATTTAAAACTACTGATGAGCTGAAAGAAGCAAAACAAGCTTTAGAAGATTATGGCCTTGAGGCTAAGTTGAAAGCCCAAGCTTCAGATATTCAATTTATGGTTCTAAGCACAGGTAACAGATATCGCCTCCCAGATGTAAGAGAGCTTAAGTCTAGGGGGTTGAGCGATATGTTTTTGATCGGTAAAGGTGATCACTCGGGAAGAATCTCTTTTGGTTTGTACAGCCAGGCATCTGCGGCAAAGTCTAGGTTAGAGGAATTAACGGCAGGGGAAGTAAGTTCTGAGATTGTAGAGCGATATAAAACAAGGGATTTTTTGGAAGCTACTGCCCTAAACAAAATTCAGAAAAGTTGGTTGTCCACAATCGTAAAGAATTCAGATGTTCCAGTTAGTAAATGTCCATTGTAGGCATCGATATGAAAATAACGAAAAGCTGCACACACAAGAAGGCAATTATTGAGCCGTTAGGAAAAAGGCTCCTGTACTCTGCTGATACGGCTTTTTCTGACTTGCTAATGTCGCCGAGTGAGGATAGGGATCATCAGCTTGTTACCGAGGAAATGCTAGACTTGATAACTGCTGATGATAGTAAAAAAGAACTGGTGCTTATCAACAGCGATGTAGCAGACATAGAAATTATTATTGATCAACTAGAAAGCAGCCCGAGAAATCTTGAATATCTAGTGATCGATGTTGCACAACAAGGCTCAAGCTTTGTGGGTCAGTATATAGCGTCAATGAACAATATTGATGCTATCCATCTTATCGGCCACGGAGAGCCTGGTAGTTTTCAGCTGGGCTCAGACACCATCAGTCAAGAATTCATTACTTCAAGTGCAGAAGAAATATCAAACTGGCAAGCGTCCCTATCTGAAAACGCGGCCATTCACTTATACGGCTGCGATATTGCATCAGAAAATAGCTATTTCGTCGATAGCTTGGCAGGAATTATAGGGCGTCCAGTATTTGCTAGCGAGGATACTACCGGGTTTTCAGAACTTGGCGGCGATTGGGTTCTAGAATATGGGAAAGACCAGCCTGCTTACAAGAATCTTTTTGATGAAAATTTCGCTCAGGTTTACGCCTCTGTTCTGGCGCCTAATACGAGCCCTACTTTTGATGTCCCAGATGGTCAATTGCTGGTAAATACTAGCGGGGGTATAGACATTATTAATGATGGTCTGGTCCAGGCTGATGGCAAAATCGTGGTAATGGGCCATGCCAATGATGGAAACTGGGATTACCTATTATCTCGTTATAACAGTGATGGCACGTTGGATGAGACATTTGGAACCGATGGTGCCGTACGATTGGATCTTGGCTCAGGACGGGAGCAGGGATTCGCGCTTGCTCAACAAGCAGACGGAAAGTTAGTTCTTGTCGGTAGTAAAGATGGACTTGATAGTAGTGGAAGTGACGTTTCTGATGACTTTGTCGTAGCTCGATTGAATACTGATGGGAGTTTAGATAATGGCTTTGGTAACTCTGGGTATATTCAGGTAAATTTTGCTGACGAAGGCGACTATCCTAGAGATGTCATAATTCAATCGGATGGCTCGATAGTAGTAGTCGGTGAAGTAGGGAGGGATGTCGGTGTACTCAAGTTGAACAGCAATGGTCAGCTTGATACTGGTTTTGGCACGAACGGTAAGCTTACTATCGATGTTAGTGGCAATACTGATTTAGCGAAGGCGGTTACTCAACTGGACGATGGTAGCCTGGTGATAGTCGGACACTCTATCGATACTAGCTATGACTTTCTGATGATAAATCTGTCACAAGACGGTAGTGCGGGTCCTAACTTTCATATTGTACGGCAGGATTTGGGTTCCAATAGTATTGATGCTTTCTATGCTGTTACTCAGCAAAACGATGGAAAAATAGTCGTTGCTGGTGCTTCGACGCTCAATGGTCACTACAACTCGACATTGGTACGAACGAACCTGGATGGCAGTTTTGATTCCTCATTTGGAAATAATGGTGTAGCCAATGAACCTGTGCTCTTAAGTAGCGATTATGCTAAAGATGTAGAGATACTTCCCGATGGTAGCTACATTACCGCCGGTTGGATTGGTAATGATTTCTCAGTTGTTAAATACAATTCGGCGGGTGCCTTAGACACTAGCTTTGCGAACGGCGGCGTCTATAAATCTCCGATTGGAGGTTACTCTGTCGCTGAAGCTGTCGAAGTTTTGCCAGACGGTAGCATTATTGCGATAGGACACTTCTCGGAAAACTCTGAATCCAAAACATTGGTATTTAAACTTGATGCAAATGGTGTCTTAGATCAAAGCTTTGCACCGAGTAGTACCATCAATGATAAGCCGACCTATGTAGAAGGTGCGGTACCGATAGTATTAGATTCAAGTATCGATATTGTCGATACGGAGCTTGACTCCCTTAACTCCGGCCAAGGTAATTATGCTGGTGCTAGTCTAACAGTAGAGCGTGTTGGAGGCGCTAACGCAGAAGATCTACTGGCGATTGCTGGGGCCAGCCTGATTAAGAGTGGCCAAGTAATAGCGACAGTTGATAACTCTATAGCGGGTAGAATCTCTATTAGCTTTACCGATGCCAATGGCGAAACTCCTACATCGCAAGATGTCGATGCCATATTCAGCCAAATCACCTATGCGAACAATTCTGATGCTCCACCTGCGAATATTCAACTCTCGTGGACCTTTAGCGATGGCAATAGTGGTGCGCAGGGTAGCGGAGGTGCGGCCACGGTGGTCGAGCAAAGTACAGTAAATATCACGGCTGTTGATGACCGTCCTGTTAACTCGGGCACCCCATTAGATGATGTTACCGCCTTTCTTAATCAGGACTTAGCTTTGGACCTAAGTGGTTTAGAGGTTAGTGATGCCGACTACGCAGGTGAACTTGTTAGAGTTGTTTTAAGTTCAACAAACGGAGAATTTAGTGGCCTCGCTGGAACCGGAGTAAGCGTCCAGACCTTCGCCAATGGGTTTATTGTCAACGGTAATATTAACGATGTTAATGCCTACCTAAATACGGTGGGAAACGTAACGTATAACAGTGATACTGCCGGCAATGATCAGATCAATGTGAGTTTTATTGTTGGTACTGTCACAGTCTCAGACGTAGACAGCTTTAATGTAGACGTTCTTGAGAATACCGCCCCAGTTGTTATAGCACCAACAACTATCTCGGTAGATGAAGATAGCGCTTCAAATTCGGTTACTGGCTTATCCATCACGGACGATGCTAGCAATGGCAATATCGAGGTGGAGCTAACTACAACAGGTGGATCACTAAATCTGGATCTTAATGGCCTCACCGTAGTCGCTGGAAGTAATGACTCTACAACGATTACAGTGATGGGCAGCTTGCCGGATGTAAATACAAGCTTGCAGACACTTAACTACAGCCCTGCTAATAATGTTTTTGGAGCCTCGGTTGATAGTATCGCTATCAGTGTAAACGATTTGGGCAGTAGTGGTGGGCCAGCTCTGACCACTACCGGTCAGATTGTAGTTGATATTAATGCTCAAAATGACGCGCCCACGGGTAGTGGCAATTACTCAGACACCCTATTGGTTACAGAGGGACAAAGTACTAATATTGATTTCACAGGGTTTACTGTCGATGATCTTGAAGGCGGAGATTTAACGCTGACTTTGAGGCCAATAAGTGGTGGTCAGCTGAGCTTTAATAATACTGCTAATGTATCGATAAATCATAATACAGCGACCAATGTCTACTCGATAATAGCAGATAAAGATACCTTAAATTCCTTCTTGTCCTTGGTAGATAGCATTCAGTATAGCCACCCAGATCTAAATCTGAGTGGTAGCAATGTTGACCGAATCTCTATACAAATTACCGATCAAGATATATCGGCTGGAAATTCGGGCATAACAGTAGTTTTACAAGCCATCGATGTAAGTATACAAGCGGTAAACAATGCGCCGACGATTTCTCTTTCGGATAATTACACGCTGGATGAAGACTCCACTTTAAATATTACAGATATACAAATCGCCGATTCAGATGCCGGTAACGCGGATGTGAGTGTCACCATTGAAGCACATTATGGCAGTTTGTCGCTTTCTCAAGTTACAGGTGTTAGTAGTAACGGAAGCCTAGTGACTCTGCAAGATGGCAGTACGATATATAGGCTCATTGTAGTGGGCTCTGTCGATGCTATTAATAATGTTATTGGTAGCCTGCAATATACGCCCGATCAGGACTTTTATGGTAATGGCGCTGATTCTATAAAAGTTAAAGTCGATGACCAGGGAAATACCGGCGGCCCCGCTGGGACAGCTTCTAAGGTTGCGACGCTAAATATAATACCCACTCCAGACCCAGCTACAAATACCGGAGCTGTACCCAGTACACTTGTTGTAACTGAAGACCAATTAAGCACCCTGGATTTAAGTTCGCTTGAGTTTGCAGATCCAGATTGGGACGTCGCTACTTCGCAGTATACCTTGACCTTAAGTACTTCTGCAGGAGGAAACTTAAATGTAAATAGTGCACTGCCTGTTAACATTCAAAATAGCGGGTCCAACTCAGTAACAGTCTCAGGCAGCTTGGCTGAGCTCAATCAACTATTGAACGAAACAACGGCGATTACCTACTTGCACGGTGTAGAAAACACCAATGGTTTAGCCGCAGATAGTTTGTCGATAAGTCTAGAGCAAGTAAGCTCGGACAATTTGGCTGCTCAGCAGATAGCGAATATCGATATCAACATAGCGGCTCAAAATGACGCCCCTTCAATAACAGTTCCTTCTCAAATTTCTGCAACAGCCGATCAAAATCAACCATTGGTTGGCATTAGCATTGCAGATGTAGATGCAGGCTCTGAAACTGTTTCGATTAGGGTTGCTGTCGAAACGGGTAGTTTATTCCTGGCTCAAACAACAGGATTAACAGTTGTATCGGTGGTGTTTACAAATGCCAATGGAGAGACAGTAAATGGCACTGAACTAGGCGGTAGTATTGCGGATATTAACCAAGCGCTAAATAGTTTGAGTTACACGGCTGCGAGTAATGTAGTGGGTGCAGGCGCCGACTCATTAAGTATCGTTATTAATGACGGCGGTAATACCGGTGGTGCAGCATTAGAGGCAAGTCGCGTAATAGATATTGATGTATCCCCTCAAGCCAGCAACCCAAGTAACAGTGGCACCCTACCCGCAAACTTAATGGTTGTTGAAGACACCTTAAGCCCACTGGGTCTAAGCAGTGTAGTGTTGGCAGACCCTGATGGTAGTGCCAGTAACTATCAGCTAACACTGAGCACTAATAATGGTCAGCTCCAAGTTAGTGGCGCGACTGGTTTGACGGTTAATCTTATAAGCCCTGGTACAGTGCAGCTAAGTGGCAGTATAAGCGATTTGAATACGTGGTTATCAAATAGTAGCGGATTGCTGTATCAGCATAATACAGAACACAGTTTTGGTGATGCGGCTGATAGTTTGAGTTTAAGTATCAGTGAAGGGCCTGGTTTCAGCACGAGCTTTGATTTGGGCTCGAGTGCTATCAACATAAGCGCCATTAATGATTTAGCGACGCTATCCACGCCTAGTTCAATTAATCTGCCTGAAGACGGCAGTCAGGCGGTTACAGGTATTGTTATAAATGATGTGGATAGCGATAGCTTTCATATAGAACTTAGTGTTCAGCAGGGCAGTTTAAACATCGTTGGTCTAGATGTGGGGCTGCTTAGCGGTGGTAGTAACGGCAGTGACTTTATTCGATTAAGTGGCAATCAATCTGACTTACAGCAGGCACTTAACAACTTAAATTATAGTGGCCCTGAAAACTTAAATGGTAACCAAGCCGATCAGATCACTGTGAAGCTCAGTGAAGAAAACGGCGGCACGATTGATAATGTGCTCAGCCAGAATATCGATGTCAATATCAGCACCGACAATGATGCCCCAGTCATTACTGCACCAACCTCTGTCTCGGTTACCAGCGGTGATTCGATAGTCTTAAATGGTATTAGTATCAGCGATGCTGATGCGGGCAGTGCTCAAGTCAATGTCAGTGTGGGTATTGCCCAAGGAACACTACAACTTGGGCAGTCTACAGGAGTTACTGCAAACCCTGTAAGCTTCACAGATGGAAGTGGCAATACGGTAACAGGTATCGAGCTGACGGGTAGCATAGATGATATCAATAATGCACTGGCGAGTCTAAGTTTGGCTACGCCAAGTGGCTTAAGCACTGCTGTCACAGAAACCCTCACTATTATTGCCAATGATTTGGGTAACAGTGGCGGTGTTGCTCAAGAAGCTGCAGCAACGGTATCCGTAACGATTAATGCTGCAGCTATTGGGGCTGACCCTAATAACGTTGGCAGTTTACCTAATCGATTTACTGTTGTAGAGGATGTGCTGAGTCCTTTGGACTTGAGCGCAGTTGAAATTCAAGATGCTGACAATAGCGCTAGTACTTATCAGCTTACTATTCAAACATCCAATGGTGATTTAAACGTAAGTGATGCCACAAATTTAACTGTAGTATTCACTAATGTGGGGACTGTTCAGCTAAGTGGTGCCCTTGTAGATATCAATAACTGGCTAAACAATAGTAGCGGCCTGAGCTATATGCACAGCATAGAGAATAGCTATGGCTCAGCCGCGGACAGCATCAGTTTATTCATAGCTGAAGGTCCGAATTTCACTACAGAGATTAGTTTGGGTTCGGTAGTTGTTGATATTACGGCGGTAAACGATGTAGCCACTATCACTGCCGATACCTCGATAAGTTTATTTGAAAGTAGCAGTAGAGATATAGCCCTAAGTCTAGCTGATGTCGATGGTGAAAATTTCAATGTTCAGATAAGCAGCCAACAAGGCGAAATCTACATAAAAAACTTAAACTCGACTCTGATTACTGGCGGCGAAAACAATAGTAAACAAATCAGTCTTAGTGGCAACCTAGCTGATATACAGGCAGCGCTAAGTAATTTGAGCTATATTAGCCCATCAATATCAGCCAATACCTTACAAGATCAAGTAACAATAAGTGTCACAGAAATAAATTCCGGGTTCTCGGTTAATACAATAAATGAATCAATTAATGTTTTGATTCTCTCTAGTAATGACGCGCCACAAATCAGTGGCCCAAGTACGATAGAAATTAATACGGAATCTCAACATATTACAGGAATCACAGTAAGTGACACTGATGCCGGCCTGTCAAATTTAGAGCTTAGCATATCTATTAGCAGCGGGAGTTTGAATATTAGTCCACAGGGGCAAGCTTCGATACAGCCCGCCTCAACAGAAAAAGCCATTGTCCTGCAAGGTACAATTACTGATCTGAATGCGACCCTTCAAAGTTTGATTTACGAAAATAGCTTCGAGCATCTAGAAGGTGACAGTCTTGAAATCTCGATAAACGATTTGGGGTCGACTGGTGGCCAAGCAAAAAGTGATAGTTTAATCATTAACCTGGACCTAAACCCTACGAATGTAGCACCATTGAGCGAAAATAGCCTTATTGTAATCGATGAGGATCAACGCTATACCCTATCTCTGAATCAGTTTACATATATAGATAAATATAATGATTCATTAAGCGTGATTGAAATTGATAGTGAAGCTATATCCGGACAGCTCTTCTTAAACGGTGAAAAGATATTAGCTAAGCAAACTATTGATCCTCAAGAAATTATCGACGGAAACTTAATTTACCAGCCAGCTAAGGATCAAAACGGAATCGCTTTAGATAACGTTAAATTCCGTGTGGCTGACAGTTCCAATGAATGGTCAGAGACTTACACTATTCAAATTGATGTTGAAGCAGTGAATGATCAGCCAAGCAATACCGGAGCTTCACTAGCAGACAGAGAAGAACAAGCCCTTAGTTGGTTTGATGTCAGTTTGGAAAAAATAACAGCCTACGATATAGATGCGTACGATACAGAGTTACAGCTAAGGATTGCACTCGTAGGAAGTGGTGAGCTTGAGGCGGAGACAGGCCTGAATCTTACCTTGATAGAAGAGTCACCACAAACTATTGTACTGAGTGGAACATTAGAAGCGATAAATACTTTCCTTGATGATCAGACATCTCTAAAGGCTAGGTCTACAGATAATATCGAACAAAATATACAGATTGTTGTGGAAATCAATGATATGGGTAATACCGGTAAGGGCCAGAGTGATTGGGTTTCTTTGGCTGAGACAAACATATCAATAGAACCTTTTTTGGCACCGGTTGTTGAATTAACGCCAAATTTTAATGAAGATCTATCTCAAGAGATTCCCGTAGAGCATAAAAATGCTATTCCACCACTAGATCAAATTGAAAAGCCTGATAGTGAGAACGCTCAAGAAGAAAAAGTTGATCCACAAGAGCATGTAAGCACTGACTTAGACCCAGAGCTTAAGCTTGTCGCTACTGGTTTTGATATAGATGGAGTGGAAGCAGTTATTGCCACCCCCTCATCTTTTGATGATCAAGAGTTTGATAGAGATAATCAACAAGAACAATATGATCAACTAACGAGCAGGTTGGCTTTGAGCAAGGCTATGGCACAGGATGTTGCCGATTATAACAAAGCCGCCTATCAGTTTAAAAGCGATGGTGACCTGGATAGAAATAGTACTAACACCGAGAATACCCAAGAGGTGCCTTCTGCAGCGAAAATTGGACAGGTATTTGGCGCTGGAGCTGGCTTGGGTTTACTTTGGTGGCTTTCGAGGGCAGGTTCTCTACTAGCGGCAATGATATCAATTCGCCCTCTTTGGAATGAAATTGATCCGTTACCAATCTTGAGCAAAAATAAATCAGCTTCAAAGGAACGCGCTGAGGTGCTCAAGGATGAAGAGAGCAAGGATGAAGAGAGCAAAGATGATTAAAAAGAGCGTAGAGAAGATAATAAAAGAGCCTATTTATAGGATTAGCTTTGGCTTGGCTCTGTTAAGTTTGGTGCTTTTTTTTGTAGCTGATAGTTTGGGGATCAAGCCCCACACTTCTGTGGATTTAAATAAAGCTCAAAGATCTTTTGAAAGGCTTGCTGTACATGAAATAGCTCAAACTATCATATCGGGTGATTCAAATTTAGCAAATGCAATTGCTAAGACTGAAGAAAGTGTAGCCGTATCTTATGCCATACTATTAGATCCTTCTGGCGACGTTTTAGAAGTCTATGGGGATTACAAAAATACAACTGATAGCGCAACTTACAATGTGCCGTTGGTACTTGCCAGTTGGATCGGAGATGGTGAGCTCAAAATCGGTTTTGAGCAGGCCTCTGAAAGCAGTCGATTTGACCAGGCCTTAATGTTTATAGGCTTTATAGTTTTAAGCGGGTTTTTTATATATATTCTTTTTTTGCGTCGTGTAATGGAAGGCATAAACCCTGAAAGTGTGATCCCTGAGAGAGTTAAAATCGCACTAGATACGTTGTCTGAAGGCTTAATGATTGTCGACACAGACAATAAAATCGTGTTCGCTAATGAGAGCTTTTGCAAAACAGTGCACTTACCAATGGAAAAGCTTCTCGCCAAACAAAGTCAACAGTTGGCATGGGAAGTCGATGAAGCCAATAGAGAAGTAGGCCTGCCTTGGTTAAAGACTCTAGCTAATGGCGAGAGTGTACGTTCAGTAATGCTGTCATTTGTTGGGAAATCTGGACTAAAAACCCCCCTTTCTACTAATGCTTCTGCCATCCTTGGGGTCAATGGAGAGCTCATGGGAGCACTGGTCACAATCGATGATATATCAAAAGTCGAAAAAACAAATCAAGAGTTAACCAGATTAATATCTGAACTCGATAAAAGTCAGCGTGAAATTAATAGGCAAAATAAAGAGCTAAAATATTTAGCGACGAGGGATTCCCTGACGGGGGTGCTAAATCGTAGATCACTTATGCAGAATCTCGACGCAAGCATGATCTCTGCCTATGATTCCCATGAGCCTATATGTTGTTTAATGATTGATATTGATCACTTTAAGCGAGTGAATGACAACTACGGGCACTTGGAAGGTGATAATGTCATTAAGCTTTTGGCCAATACCCTAGTAAAGCACAGCAGGCCTAATGATCTCGTTGGTCGTTATGGAGGCGAAGAGTTCTTACTTATCCTTCCTGGCTCTAACGAAGAAGCCGGTTTTGCTACTGCTGAACGCATCCGTGCAGCGATTGAAACTAGCCACCATAGTCAGCGCGATAATCATATTCCAGTTACGGCTAGTTTTGGTATCAGCTGCTGTTTTACTGGTTCTGAAGATGTAAGAATCGACGCCGCGGAGTTTATTGACCGAGCGGATATGGCTCTTTATAAGGCCAAACAAACGGGGCGTAATAAGGCTATCTGCTGGTCTAAAGATTTAGAGCATAGCTCAAGGTCGGAAAGTTCAAACATTAAAAAAGAGGCCATCAAGTCAAAGCCTAGACTTGAATATAAAGTCGCTAGCTCCGGAACGACTGAAGTAGCAAAGAAATCACTTGTTGGAAGTTCCTTAGGACGAACTGTAGAGACTACAGTTTTCTTGGATAGAATCAGTCAAGCTTTAAAGTCCTCGAAGCGTGGAGAAGATACTAATGCCATCGTAGTTTTTAACTGTGATGAAATTCAATATGTGTATGAAACCATGGGGATCAGCCACGCCGAAAACTTAAGCGATAAACTACTTAGTAGAATAAGCAAAATGCTTAGGGAAACTGATACAGTTGCGATTAGTGACGATGAACGTGGCAACTTTAGTGTTTCACAAATTAGTACTAATGATGTTGTTGTACTTCTTCCTGGAGTGGCCGCTGAAACAGATATTAGCAATATCATGCATCGGATTTTTGTGGACCTCAAGCGCCCGGAACATGTTAATTCTCACGATGTATTTCTTGACTGTTACGCGGGTATTTCAATTGCAGGTGTAGATGGTGACAACCCTGAGGATCTCATTCGATTTGCCAGTCAAGCGATGTTAGAGGCTAAACGAAGCAAATTGAAACAACGGTTTTTATTCTTCTGCCAGGAAATTGATGCTAACTGTAGGCGCCAGTTTACTTTGGAGTCTGATCTATATAAAGCTATAGAACAGGAGCAGTTCTTCTTGCACTACCAACCTAAAGTTATTGTAGGTTCGGGGCAGGTATACGGCTTAGAAGCTTTAATACGCTGGAAACACCCTGATTTGGGGATTGTATCCCCTGCCGAATTCATTGGATTATCGGAAAGAATTGGATTAATAGGATCTATAACTGAGTGGGTAATTCGAAAGGCGGCAGAAGATTTCCATCACTGGCAATCGTTGGGCCTAAGTGTCGATAAGATTGCAGTGAACCTGTCGGCAAGCGAGTTTCATGACCAGAAACTCGCTACTAATCTAATAACCTTGCTGGATGAGGTAAAAATTCCAAAAAACAATATCGAGTTTGAGATTACGGAAACAGTTCTTATTTCAAACAAGTATGCAGCGGTTTGTTTAATGGAAACACTATCTGAGGCAGGCATTCAAATTACGCTTGATGATTTTGGCGTTGAGTATTCTTCGTTGGCGTATATTAAGCACTTCCCTATCGAGTCTATTAAAATAGATCGCTCTTTTATTAGCGAGTTAAACACAGATCGTTGTAATGCCGCTATTGTTAAATCAATGATTTCACTGGCCAAAAGTTTGGGTTTATGTGTGATTGCTGAAGGTGTAGAGACAGAAGAACAACTAGCTTTCCTACATGCTTTAGCTTGCGATAAAGCGCAAGGATTTTTCTTGGAAAAGCCAATTTCTGCTGAACAAGTGATCAAGCTTTTAAAGAATAAAACACTTTATGATAGCAATAAGCTTTACTACGAAAGCGAAGACATTATTCGCCCTTATGTCGGTGATTCTGTAGAGCCACTTAGCGGTATTATCTAAGTGGCTCTTCTTTGTTTTGAAGCTACTTCCCGGGTGTGCTGTCATCCGGACATTGTACCAGCTCTACTTCTTTGAGGTCTTGATCACATAAATTTTCAAGGCTGTGTAATTGGGCTGTTTCGTCTGGGCGCTTACTACCACCACCAAAGACTAAGAGGTCACCTTCTAATAGACTATCTACGCTTCCTTCGTCACCTTCACCTCCCGAGGCTGTTGGGCCAAGTGGAAGGCCTAGGCCACTAGGCCCAGAAATCTGCGGAGGAATTGCTCCTCCAGGGGCGACAGGGTTATTTGCGCCTTCGCCGTTATTTGAAGCAGCGCTAATCTCTAAGTTACCGTCTACATAATTGATATCATAGTTTTGCGAGTCAAAGCCGGAAATACTGATGCTATAGTTCCCAGGGCTTGCAGCTCCTTGGGAGCTGCCTCCGTAGCTAGCTTCTCCGTTTAAGTTGGCTATCGATTCTCCATTCACAAAGCCAGTAGCGGTAAATCCATTGCCACCAGAGTACGTCGGCCCCGACTCTTTGCTGTCATCGTTTGCAAGAATGGTAAGGTCTGTCGGTGTAACGTCTGCTGTACTATTGCTATCCGTATTGCTTAATACATAGTTGCCGGCGTCTGTGCCAGAAAGCTCAATGTCAGTACTACTAACATTAATACCGGTAGCTGCATTGGCATCGTCAAAGTTATTGCTAGTCGAGGACGCGCTAACGGTATCGCCCTCTTCTAAGCCCGTGAGATTAAAATCTACAGTTGCAACAGTTGTACCGTCGTATATTTTATCGCTTGCTGTTGTGCTTACCGAAATTTCCTTTGCAAATATATCGGCGCTGTCAGTACTACTATCGCTTACTAAAACATAGTTTCCACTATCCAAGCCCGACAGCACCAAGCCTTCCGTGGTCACTGTCTTGTTAGAGCCCGCATTTTTATCGTCAAATGCACTACCGCTGGCACCTACCAGCACCGTATCACCCGCAATAATACCGTCCAGCTCTAAGCTCACGTCAGCCTGGGTACTACCATCATAGATTTTGTCACTTGCTGTGCTGTTAACGGTAATTGTTTTAGCGTTGATATCTGCACTTGCGTCAGTATTGGCAATGGTAATATTGTAGTTGCTTGCATCATTGCCTGATATGTTCAGATCACCGAAGCTCACGGCCTTGTTTTGACCAACATCTTTGTCATCAAAGTTTGCAGTACCGCTACTGATACTGACATCATCTCCGACGATAATTTCGCCGTTACTATCAATATTAAAGCTGGCGATAGCTGTGCCGTCATATTCTTTATCGGCTACACTCACATTGACACTGACATCTTTTACATTGATATCGGCTGTGTCTGTGATGGTGGTATCAGCTAGGACATAATTCCCGCCATCGTCACCCGATAAGGTGATTCCCGTTGAGGTAACAGTTTTGTCGACTCCCACGTTTTTATCACCAAAGCTATCGGATGATGAACTTACGTTTACAGTATCTCCGCTGATGACTCCAGAAAGCTCTAATTCAACGTTTGCCGATGTGTTGCCATCGTAGATTTTATCCGCTGCCGTGCCGGTGGCGGTGATTTGTTTAGCGGTAATATCCGCTGTGACATCGGTATTGGCGATGGTGATGTTGTAGTTGTCTTGGTCATCCCCACTGATGGTGAGATCGCCAAAGGTAACGGTTTTTCCGTCTCCAACATTCTTATCAACAAAGTTCGCATTGCTGCCGGCGATGGTGACATCGTCGTCACTAATGATGGTGCCGCTGCTATCGATATTAAAATCAGCAGTGGTGGTGCCGTCATAGATTTTGTCTTCGACGGAGGCGGTTACGGTGACGTCTTTTTTAAAGATGTCCGCCGTATCGGTGAGTGTAGTTTCGGCTAAGACATAGTTGCTGCCGTCTGCTCCACCCAAGGTCACGCCGGATGAGGTAACGGTTTTACCGTTACCAGCGTTCTTATTGTTAAAGGTGTCGCTGCCAGAACTTACGGTGACGGTATCGCCGGTGAAGACGCCGCTTATAGCAAGATTCACATTGGCAGTATCGTTACCGTCATAGGTTTTGTCATCAGCAGTACTGCTAGCGGTGATCTCAAACGGGGTGATATCGGCTTGAACCACAGCCGTGCTGTTGGCAATTTCATAGTTGCCTGCATCAGTGCCGCTTAGGCTATAACCGCCAATGGTGACATCTTTGTCATCGGCGACATTTTTATCGACGAAGCTGCCGCTGGCGCCGGTGAGGCTAATGTTATCGCCGGCGATAAAGTCGGTAGTGCCTGCGGTGACATCAGCATTAACGGTGCTGTCGTAAATTTTGTCGGCCGCTGTACCGGTAACGGTGATTTGTTTGGCGGTGATGTCGGCAGTATCAGTAACTGTTGTATTGGCAAGCACATAGTTAGTGCTATCGCTACCGGACAATGTGACGCCGCTTGAAGTTACGGTCTTATTTTCGGCGACATTTTTATTGTCAAAGGTATTATTGTTTGTTGTCGCACTTACTGCATCCCCGCTTATAACACCTGTAAGCGAGAAGTCCACGGTAGCACTATCATTGCCATCGTAAACTTTGTCATTGGCGCTTGCAGAAGCACTAATTTCCTTTGGGGTAATATCCGCTTGAGCGTTGCCTATCGAAACGGTGTAATTTCCTGAATCATCTCCGGTAAGGTTTATGCTGGATATATTTACGGTTTTGTTATCGCCCACATTTTTATTTAAGAACTCAGCGGTACCGCCATTAGCAGTTACATCATCTCCCGAAACCAGGCCATTGATATTTAGAGAATTAATAACAGCGCTAGTGTTGCCGTCATAAATTTTATTGTCTACAACAGCAGCAATCGTTAGCTGCTTTGGATCAATGGTTAAGGTTATTGGGGCTCCCGCTACGTTAATGTTGTACTGAGATGAATGAATATTGTAATTTAAGTCTAATCCGCTATAGCTTCCTACATTTTCCGAATTAGTACTTACAGTATTGCCTTCAACCAAAAGATCACTTGCTAAAACACTGTAAATGAAACTTAAGCTTGTCGATCTAGTTTCCCCATTGTAGGTGAATGATGTGCCTCCATTGCTTAAGATGGTAATGCCCACATTTCGATATAGAGAATTGATTCCAGGAGTGGTATTGCCTTCTGATATACACCAGATGCCAGCACCGCCGCAGGCAGAAAAATCGAAGCCTTGATAACTGCTTTGCGAATTGAGCAATGCCTCCGTACTTAAACCGATACTATTACTGATGTTAGCCGAGCCGCCTATTCCTCCGCTGTTATCCAAGGCATTCCAAAAGCTATTACTGATCGAACTATCGGCACTGGAATCACCAACTAGCCCGAAGCTGCCGGCAGCGTTGACTTCGCCTCTGGCGTAGCTAGTGTTTATTGAAGAATTATTCGTTAGTGTGCCAATTAGTCCTCCTGCACTTGAACTAGAGGCTTCAATATCACCTACTGCATAGCTATCGCTTATTTGACTGTTATTAGCATTGCCGATAAGGCCGCCAATATTATCGTCACCGCTGATGCTTCCGATGCTGTAGCTGCTACTGATGGAGCTGTTAGTGAATAGCCCTGCTAGCCCACCAACACTATTGCCAGAGCTAACATTCATCAAGGAGAAGCTGTTTTGAATGCTGCCATCTTCTGAATTGCCGATTAGCCCGCCGGCGCGGGATTCGGTATTACTAATGCTACCGTAGGACTCGGAATTATTAATGTGGCTGTTTTGACCAAAACCAATTATGCCACCGGTCTCACCCGTATTTTTAATCTGGCCATTGAATAAGGCATTATTTACAGTGGTATCTTTGGCTCGCCCGATGATACCTCCGTGTCGCCTACGCTCGCCTTCGATATTCCCTGTATATTCAGCGCCATTAACCGTGACTCTTATGCTGTAACCAATAATACCGCCGGTTGCTTGTTCACCATCGATAACTTGAGAACTACGGACGTTATTTAGAACTACATCCGTAGCGATGCCAAACCAGCCGCCCACGCGGTAATCACCAGTCACGCTATTGTTTAAAGAAATATTGCTAAATGTGGAACTGGGAGTGCCGTTGTTTGAAGTTAGGTAGCCAACTAGGCCTCCGATAGCTTGCCGACCATCTCGCCCTGTGACTGAGCCATTTGCAGTAATGTCGTCGAACTGTAGGTTTTTGCCTTGACCTAAAATGCCACCGCTGCTTTTGCCACCAGAGATATCGCCGCTAAATTGAACGGATTGCAAATTAAGCTGATCAGAGAATCCGACTATACCACCTACGTATTTTGCCGAATTAAGCGCAGTGATATTTGCATCTACTTGAGAGTTACTGATACTGCTTCCAGTCGCAGAACCCGTTAAGCCACCAATATTCTCACGTAGATTGTCGGCTTCCCTTACGGTGATATTGCCGCTGTAGCTAGATGAATCGATGGTGCTGCCATCGGCATTACCGACCAGCCCTCCCAAACTGTTTGCGTGTGCTGAAATATCACCTGCGAAACTGCTATCGCTTATTGTCGATGATGTCGCTCGTCCTGCCAGTCCTCCAACTTGTGAGCGATTCTTACCCGCCGAGCGTATGTTGCCCTGGCTATGCACATTACTGACAAATGAGTTATTCGTCGCGCCTATTAGTGTGCCGACATTAGTGCGGCCAACGATATCAGCATTTTCGATGCTGAAGTTTTTGAAATAGCTACCGGATGCAGCTCCCTGGCCAATTAGCCCGATATTACTCTCAGAATTACGATCTATGGTTAAGTTATCAATCTTGTGTCCAAGACCATTGATTCCACCTGCAAAGTTAGCGATTGGATCAAAGTTTTTGCCTGTCCCATCAATATCGTCACCAAGCACATAGTGACCATTTCCAATGGCTTCAAGCTCGTCTATCGCTGATTCAGCTGTAGCAGAGCCAACACTGGAATTATTACCATTAATGACTTGGAACTGTACACCATCTTCTAGATAAACAGCATCTGCACCGGATAAGGTAATGGTGACATCGTCCGCAAGTTGAATTTTGTTGTTACGAGCAAATGTATCAAAATCAAAACCGCTTCCGAGAGATTGACTCCAGTCATTAGTTACTGAATCAAAACTTAAGCCGCTATACAGTTCAATGCCGGAGTTATCACCACTGCTGCTAATATTGGCATTTATATTTATTTCGTTCTCAGCCTGTAGGGTCAATACGGAGTTATCCGAACTCCAGCTGATCTCAGCATTGACGGAAATGTCGCCATTTCCACCAGGGCTGCCTTCATTGGTGGTTTGAATGCGCACGTTTCCACCTGAATTTAAAGTACTGCTAAGGGTATTGGCATTAACGTCTGCGTCTGCGGCGTTGGAGATGACAATATCGTTGGGATCAATTAGCCAGTTGCCATTTTCGTCTTGCCCGCTCAGATATACTTTTGTGTCTTGCGAAATATTCACTTTAGCTGCTGAGGTTTCTATAAAGCCGCCGCTGCCATCGCTGCTTGAAACGTCTAGTGTTCCGCTATTCTCTAATGTGCCGCTCCTCATATCAGCCAGTAAAACAATCTTTCCGTCTTTTTCTGCTAAGCCTTGAGCTTGTACAATGCCTTCGTTGTTTACTGTTGCAGCGCTTAGTTCATTAGCCGCTTGGGCTAACATTAGTATTTGTCCACCGTTCGCTTCTATTATCGACTTGTTTTCTACTAACGCATCATAGGTGCCGCGATCGACCTCTAAATCCAATAAGCCCCCAGCGCCGAAACTCAAAACAATACGATCACCCGCCGCCATAGCGACGTTTGCTCGCCCAGAATCGGATGTGTTTGCAACTAGATAGCCTTGATTTGAAACTTGATTGCCTAGAAGGGCAATGGTGCTAGCATGAATACTTCCCTGATTGATAATTTTAGACCGGTTATCATCGCTGTTGGTGAACAGCAAGGTACCATCCATAAAATCATTATCAGTGATATCCAGTGTAGAAGCGACAATGGCGGCAGCATTGACTTGAGACCCTGGTGCGAAAGTAACGCCATTTGTATTAACTAGAAAAATTTGACCGTTGGCATTGAGTTGGCCGAATATCTGGCTGGTATTGGAGCCAAAAATTCTATTTAAGGCTACTGAGCTTTGATTGGGTTGATTGAAGTTGACAGTCTCATTGCTATCAATATCGAAGCTATTCCAATTAATAACCGTACGTTGACTTTCTTGGTCAACGGTCATGACGCTGCCGCTTTCTGATATTTGTGCGCTGCCTTGTACGATTGTCCCCCCGGTTGGTAGCGCCAAAACCAGTTGGCCGTTTGCAAGAAGAATAATTGTACTAATCGATTTGGCGAGGGTGCGTTTTGTGCTACCGCTACTATTACGCTTCTGCTTTGCTTGTTCCCCGGCGACTTGCCATTGGCCCAAAGAAAAGTTCCAGATGTGCTGAAAAGTACGGTTCATGATGATTCCCTCTTCTATTGTCTTGCCTTGGCGAAAGCAGCCTTCCGAGCCGCTTTTGATAGGCCGAGGATTAGTTAGTATCTAGAATTGCCAAATGATTTGGGCCCAAAGCCTTGGGGTTTTATCTTCGTCGCTAAGTGGTGCGCTATCGGTTCTCCATGCACTACTCAAGCTTAAGAACCAATCTTCGTTCGGTCGCCACTGCAGAGCCAAGCCCGCACCAGAGAGCTCGCGATCGTTGTTGATATCACCTGGCAGAGGATCGATATATCTTTCGCCCATAGCGGCTTCAAAAAAAGCAGATAATAGCCATTGAGGGCTATAGTGATAAAAAATCTCTGTTGAAATGAGAGCGCCTTGATCGACTAGCGATTCGCCTTGGGGGTAGGCGCGAATACCTTGTGGCCCGCCTAATAGCAATTTTTCGCTACTGTTTAGATTATCTTCTGAGAACTGTGCGATGCCTTTTACTTGTAGGCGCCAGCTATCGTTCAACCAGCGACTGTGCTGTCCGGTGAGTAATAAATGGGAAAAGTTATCTTTTATATTGTAAAGGTCAGAGCTGTCTGCAAGCATGTCATCGCTAACATCGCCTAGCGCAAGGCTTGCGGAGAACTGGCTGAAATTCGATTCTTCATCGATATAGTCTCCACTGATACTAAGTTCGACGGAATCTATTTCTCGGTCACTAAACTGGCCAAGATTATTGTTGCTATCTTGATAGGTGGCGCGCCTAAAACTAATCGCACTATTTAAGTTATAGCTCAGGCTGTGTACCCAAGGGTGTTGATAATTGATGTCGAACTGAGTGTTGTCGCCTTCTGCTCCAAGTGCTTTAAATTGCTTTTGCAATTCATAGTCACTGCGCTGAACGCCAAGATTGATTCGGCCGCCGTAAGTACCGACAGGTAAGCCAGCTCTAAGCTGTGCAAATTGATAACCCTCTTCGCTGCTAGCAAGCCGCATTTGAAGATATTCGCCATAGCCAAAGGCATTGTTGCTTTGGAGTAAAGTGCCAAGGCGAGTAGCATTGGTGAATCGGTTGCCGAGGTTATCGAGTGATATATTGCCGTTAAAAATTGGCTTATCGGTAGTGGCAAGTTTTAATACGCTACCACCTAATTTTTCACCAGGAATAAGTCGAGCTTTGGCTTTTACGCCAGGCAAGTCATTTAAAAGGCGTAGCTGCTTTTCAAGTTCATCCGTTTTAAGGCTAGCGTCTTGCTGAATTCGATCGATAAATCGACGTGTGACTTTGGGCTTTAGTCGGCCTTCGTTCTCAACGATAATTTCTTCAATCTTTCCTTCTAAAACAATAATCACCAATTCGCCATTGGCTATACTCTGTGCGGGAAGATAGGCCCAGGCTGTAAAATAGCCTTTGTCGCGATATTGCCGAGTTACACGTAGAGCAATTTGCTTTAGGCTCGCGAAGTCATGCTGCTTTCCAATCTCGTCTTTTAGATTTTCAAGAATGTCGTCTTGGCTAATTTGCCTTGCGCCTTCGATGCGAATTTTTCGAACCTTAACCAAAGGCCCTTGGCTCGCTGGTTCTTCCGCTTCATCATTAAATTGTTCGAATACACTTTCTTTTGCCTTAGATTTTATTTCAGGCAAAGATTCGTTTTGTTTATTGAGGCTGCCCGACGTAGGCAGAACTTGTTGTGCGTATAGGGAAAAACTAGAAAAAGTACAAAGTGTCCCTACCGTAAAACAGCCAATCATTTTGCTGTATGAGGAAAACATGTGAGATCGCTCCATGACTCCATTTTTAATGGTTAGTCAAGGAATACTCTCACAGCGGTTTTGCTTAAACAAAGCCGTCCAAGCAAAACCAGCCAAACATTCTAAGGAGGGATTATTTGGCTCTGTCTTCAGGCTGAATTCGAAGTGATCGGAGGCCCTGCTTTAGTTTGAATAAGTGGTCGTGAAGTTCAGGGCCTTTGCGTTGCGCTACACCGATAGCTAAAACGTCGATGATGACCAAGTGAGCAATTCGAGAAGATAGCGGTGTATAGATCTCGATATCTTCTTCGACATCGACTTCGATAGGTATGCTGGCATTTTTTATTACAGGTGTGCCGCTTGGTGCTAGACCAATCACAATTCCACCCATAGCTTTAACCATTTCCATCGAGTGCAATAGCGCTTTTGTTCGCCCGCTTTGAGAGATCGCTACTACCACATCACCAGGCTGCATACTCATCGCTGACATATTCTGAATATGATGGTCCGAGTGCGCCGCTGTAGCCAATTGCAAGCGGAAGAATTTATGCTGGGCATCTGCAGCTACCGCACCTGAAGCGCCAAAGCCATAAAACTCCACTCGATTGGCAGCACATAAGGCGCTAACCGCTTGGTCGAGAATTTCCGGGTTTAAACGATCGCGAACCTGTAGCAGGGTATCTACTGTGGAATCGAAAACCTTTTGGGTAAACTCCTCCACCGCATCAGTTTCAGTAACGGCAATTTGACCAAAACTCGGGCTAGATGCCAGTTGCTGGGCCAGCTGCAGCTTAAATTCCTGAAAGCCATCACAATCAACCGCGCGGCAAAAGCGTACTACGGTAGGTTCGCTAACCTCAGATTTGGCCGCCAGATCGACGATTCGCATATGAATTATGTCGCCCGGGTGGCTAAGCACATACTCGGCCACTTTGCGCTCGGATTTGCGCATGTCATCTAAGGCTTCGGAGATTCGTTGTGTTAATTCAGCTGGCTTCACGGTGATTTCAGCTCCATCCTACGTTCAATATTGCTGTTATTGGGCTTTTTATCGTTCTATTTAGTAACGGGTTTTTAAGCTCTGGAAAATAGTAGCCAAGATATGTAGTAAATACAGCAAAAATATGTAATTTTTCTACATAAGCTGATGTATAGCAGCTAAAAGCCCCCATAACTGCCTGAAATACAAACAATTAGACCTTATTGGTGATCTCGTGAAGCGAACTTTTATGCAAAAAGCCCTAGTGGGCGTGGCGTCCTTAATAGCCCCTGTGGCGCTAATGGCTGCGCAATTTAGCCCGGAAAATCTTCAGCAGGCCAAGGCCCTAGCTGAGAAGGCAGGAAAGTCTGAGTTGGCCTATGAGCTTGATGAAAGCCTCAGTACAGAAGTGGGCCCTCGCCGCGTGGGAACGCCAGGTGACAAGGCCGGAATCGACTGGGCGGTAGCCAAGATGAAAGCTCTGGGTTTTGATCGGGTTTGGACTGAGACAGTTACCACACCGGGCTGGGAGCGCGGTGAGATCAGTGTTGAGGCGGTATCGCCTTTTCCTCAGCGTTTGGTAGCCATTGCATTGGGTGGAAGCGTGCCAACTCCCGCTGAAGGTATTGAGGCCGAAGTGCTCGCGTTTGAAAGCCTCGAAGCACTAAAGCAAGTAGAGGATGAGAGCCTTAAAGGTAAGATTGCCTATATAGGCTATCAGATGAAGCCTTCCATTGATGGCGCCGATTATGGCGTAGCGGGTAAGCAACGTTACTTGGGCTCAGAAGTAGCAGCCAGCAAAGGTGCTTCGGCTGTACTTATTCGCTCAGTGGGTACGGATAATGACCGTATCGGCCATACTGGTGCCCAAGGCAGCAAGTCTACTATCCCGGCAGCGGCCCTTTCGATTCCCGACGCAGACTTGTTGGAGAGCATGCTAAAGCGCAGTGAGCAGGTTACGCTAAAAGTGAAGATCAGTTCAAAAACGACCCCAGACGTGCAAACTGCCAACGTGATCGGCGAAGTTACCGGCACTGAGCGTCCAGAAGACTTTGTCGTTTTGGGCTCTCATTTAGACAGCTGGGATGTAGGTACTGGCGCTATTGATGATGGTATGGGTGTAGCCATTACCATGGCCGCTGCCAAGCATATTATCGATAGTGGCAAGAAGCCGAAACGCTCTATTCGGGTGATTTTGTTTGGCGCCGAAGAAATCGGCCTGATAGGTGTGAAACAGTACTACGAGAAAAACAAAGGAATCTTGGGCAATCACATCATTGGTGCTGAGTGGGATTCCGGCACCCGCATGATTCATCAGCTGCGCCCAGGTGTGGGTGAGCAGTCTTTAGCGGCTATTAAGCAAATGGCGGAGCTATTAAAGCCGTATGGGGTGGCACTGCATCCTTCAAACTCCGCAAAAGGTCAGTCGGATATTTCCGTATTGGGTAAAGCGGGCATGCCAGCTATCAATTTTGATTCGGATTTAACCGACTACTTTGACTACCACCACACTGAAAATGACACCATGGCGAATGTCCCGCCAGAGACCATGCGTCAAGCTTCCGCTGTGTACACCGCTTTTGCATGGTTAACCGCCAACAGTTTGATTGATTTTCGAAAGTAACTTGATGCTGCTTGGTAGTTCTACCGGGCTCTGAGCCGTTGCTTTTCTCGCCGCACAGAGGGCGAGAAAAGCAATTGATCTAGATTGGGTATTTCCCGAGCAATAATGCGATAATGCCGCCGACTATGGGGCTAGCCCCATCGCTTTATTGGAGAATGTTATGACTACCCGTATCGAGGCCGTTGATTACCAGGCCCCAGATGCTCAAGCCCGCTTTGTGCAATCCCTAAAAGACACCGGTTTTGGTGTACTCAAAAACCACCCTATCTCAAAAGATCTGGTGAGCTCTATTTATAGTAATTGGAAGCAATTTTTTGATGGTTCCGAGAAAGAGCAATTTCAATTTAATGTGGATACCCAAGACGGCTTTTTTCCTAAATCGGTTTCCGAGGTGGCCAAGGGTCATGAAGTGAAAGACATTAAAGAGTACTTTCACTATTACACTTGGGGCCAGTGCCCTGCGGAATTAAAAGACGAAATTCACAGCTACTATGAACAAGCCAATAGCTTAGCTCGTGAGTTGCTTACCTGGGTAGAGGGCAATAGTCCTGTGGATGTAGCTAGCCACTACAGTGAGCCGCTGACCGATATGATCGATGGCAGCCAAAAGACCTTATTGCGTGTTCTACACTACCCTGAGTTTCAAGGCGATGAAGAGCCCGGTGCTATTCGCGCAGCGGCCCATGAAGACATCAATTTGCTGACAATTCTTCCGGCCGCAAATGAGCCAGGTTTGCAAGTGTTGACCAAAGAAGGTGAATGGCTAGATATTCCTTGTGAGTTTGGTAACTTGATTATTAATATTGGCGATATGCTGCAAGAAGCGTCGGGCTATTATTTCCCATCGACCACCCATCGAGTCATCAACCCTGAAGGCAGTGATAGCCGCCGCGCGCGAATCTCCCTGCCATTGTTTTTACACCCACGCCCTGAAGTAAAATTATCTGAGCGTTATACCGCTAAAGAGTACTTGCAAGAGCGCCTAAGAGAACTGGGTGTAATGTAAAAACGGCAACAGTGGGCTACACTGCTGAGCAACCTTAATAGTTTATTTAGGAAGCTTATGGAATCTCCAAAATACGCAGGCTTTTGGATACGCCTTGTAGCCCATATTGTTGATGGTTTTGTATTCTCTTTGATTATTGTTCCTCTGGCATTGTGGCTGGTAGATTTTGATTTAAGCCGCTACAGCGAACAGGGCAGTGGCACCTCTATCGTAAGATTTGTGCTGCCGATGTTAGCCGTCTGGCTATTTTGGTACTACAAGTCAGCTACTCCGGGCAAAATGATTTTTCGTATTAAAATTGTTGATGCCCAAACTCTTGGCCGCCTTGGCATTGGTCAGACGATTGGCCGCTATTTTGCCTATATGGTCTGCATCATTCCTTTGTTCTTGGGCTTTATCTGGGTCGCATTTGATCCACGTAAACAGGGCTTCCACGATAAGTTGGCAGGAACTTTAGTGATTATTGAAGAGCCTAAGCAAAACGAAAACCGTTAGATTCCTCGTCTAACGCAGTAATAGGTCACTTACGCAGTACTTAAATTCTAAGGCCTTATCAATAGGAAGCTTGCATGCGACTAGAGTTAAAAATACCGCCACTATTGTTGATGTTTATTTTTATAGGCTTGGTATTTCTACTGCATTTGTTTTTGCCAATGCTATCGATTGGTTTTTCAGCCCAGGCGGGCCTAGCGGCTTTATTATGCTTTATGGCGGCTGGTATTTGTGCAGTCGCGGTATTGCAGTGTCACTTCGCAAACACCACCGTTGATCCTCGAAACCCAAGAGCAACGAGCGATCTTATCTGCAGCGGGGCATTCCGCTTAAGCCGCAACCCAATGTATCTGGGCTTTACTGTGTTTATCGCTGCGGCGGTTCTGCTGACAGGAAGCCTGCCCGCGATTGCGGCCGTTCCATTGTTCATTTGGTATATGAATCGCTATCAAATTAGCCCGGAGGAAAGGCAGCTACAGAAGAAATTCCCCGAGGCTTTTGCACAATACCAAGCGAAGGTACGCCGCTGGCTCTAATCCTCGTCTTCGGCACCTTCGCGCCAACGCAAATCATCTAATGGGTAGCCCCCCATCCATTTAGGGGTATCCATTACGATTCTCGTATCGATACGCTGAATGCCTACATCTTGAGCAAGTAGCTCTTCACACAGCTCATTGAGCTCGGCGACTGTAGAGCAGACAGTGAAAGCCATGTAGTCAGAGCCACCTGACATTCGCATACAATCAATAATATTGTTGTGCTCTTTCATGGCCTTCTCGAAGCGCCTTAAAGTGGGCTGCTCGTGATGGCTCATGGTGATGTCCAGATAGGCTGTCACGTTTTCACAGATCTTATTAAGGTTCACTACAGTGAGATAGCTATGGATATAACCGGCTTCTTCTAAGGCTTTGGTTCTTTGTAGGCAGGCACTCGGCGAAAGCCCGACATCATTAGCTAAATCGATATTGCTGATGCGCGCATTATTCTGAAGAAAGGTCAGGATTCGTCGATTTAAACGATCGAGTTTGATACTGCGTTTCATGGCTTTGCCCTCATTGCTACAGGCTTAGACTAGCGGGCTTTTCCCTTAGGGGTCAACTCTTGGCGATATGCAGAATAGGCTTTGGTAGCGAGGATTGATAAAAAATATCCTGCCGCTTAGTGCTGTGCTAACAAAATCATATGCAGCGCTATCTTGATACCGTATGACTATCGATTAGTTAGCTTAGGTATGATGAGAAGGTAAGCGATGAAGCTACGTGTAGCAACAGATGTTGGGGGCACATTCACCGATTTGGTGTATATCAGTGAAGGTGAAATCCATGCGGTAAAGAGCGATACGGTATACCCCAACTTTGATCAAGGGGTTATTAATGCTGCGGCCAAGGCCAAACTCAATTTGGCCGATGTGAGCTTCTTTGCTCATGGCACTACTGTTGTTATTAACGCCCTAACAGAACGGAAGGGCGTGAAAACTGCTCTTATTACTACTTCAGGTTTTCGTGATGTTTTAGAAATTGCCCGTGGTAATACGCCGGATATATTCAATAACTACTATCGCAAACCGGAACCTTTTGTGCCGCGTTATTTGCGTCGTGAGCTATCTGAGCGAGTAGATTATCAAGGGCAAGTATTGCAGCCGCCGCGTTTAGAGCAGCTGGATGATATTGTCGGAGATTTTCAGCAAGAAGGGGTTGAGGCGATAGCTCTGTGCTTCCTCCACGCATATTTAAACCCACAGCATGAGCAATTAGCAGCCAATTATCTGCGCGATAAATGGCCTACCGTCAAAGTGATTTGCTCCCACGAAATATGTTCAGAGTGGCGAGAGTATGAGCGCAGTAGCACTACGGTGTTATCGGCTTATGTTTTACCTCCTGCGCAAAACTATCTGGATACTCTAAAAACCCAACTGTCGGCAAAAGGACTAGCGAGTGATCCATTTATCATGCAATCAAACGGCGGCATTGCGACACTACAGGCGGCTAAAAATAATCCGATTAGCCTCGTAGAATCGGGGCCGGTTGGAGGAATGTTAGGCGCAGTTGCCTACGGCCAGTTAATCAATGAAGCCAATATTATGGCCTTGGATATCGGCGGCACGACAGCTAAGTGCTCCTTAGTTCACAATGGCCGAACCCGTATTACTACAGAATATATTATCGAAAAAACAGCTAGTACCGCGGGTTACCCCATTAAAACACCGGTAATTGATATTGTAGAAATTGGTAACGGTGGTGGCAGCATTGCTCATCTTGATGCCGCGGGCTCACTGCGGGTTGGCCCTGAGAGTGCAGGCTCTACCCCTGGACCTGTCGCCTATGGTCGTGGTGGTAAGCAGGCGACCACCACGGATGCCAATCTTTTCACTGGCAAGATTAATCCTGAAAATTTTGCTGGCGGCGAGATTAAACCTGATATGCAAGGGGTCGAAGCCGCATTTCAAGCATTAGCCGAGCCCTTAGGCGTAAAAGCTATCGATGTTGCGCATGGTGTTATTCGTATCGCCAATGCCAATATGGTAAATGCTCTAAAACTGATTTCAGTTAATCGCGGCTATGATCCTAGAGACTTCGCCTTGATGGCTTTCGGTGGTGGTGGTGCGATGCATGCTTGTGCGTTGGCTCGTGAGCTCAACGCTCGAAAGTTGATTATTCCCCCTATGGCGGGGGTCTTTTCGGCATTTGGGATGTTAATGATCGACTTGCGTCGTGATTATATTCGCACTCAGCGATTAGAACTGAAGGTAGATGCGCTCGATGATATTCAACAAGCCTTTGCACAACAGATAAACAAAGCTGAGTCAGATTATCAGAATGATGGCTTCAGCACTGATAAGTTATTCCACGAATTATTTATCGATGCCCGTTACCAAGGCCAGGAACACACCGTAAAAGTCAAAGTGGACAGTTTGAATCAAGAGCCAAAAGAATCGATCGCTAGTATATCTGCACAATTCCATAAAGCTCATGAGCAGGAATATAGCTTTCAATTACCTGACTCAGATATCGAAATTGTTAATTTCCATTTGGTCAGCTATGCCGTTTTAGACAAAGCCAATTTAAAAGGGCAAAACAAGGTGGGCGCTGATGCGAGCGCAGCATTGATTGAAGATCGCGCAGTTGACTATGACGATCTAGGGGTTCATCAAGCATTCGTTTATCAACGTGAAAAGCTTTGTCATGGTATGAGCTTTGAGGGGCCTGCCATTATTGAAGAGAGTACTACAACGACAGTTGTTGAGCCTGGAGCTCGAGTTGAGGTCGACGGTTTTGGCGGATTGCATATTTACTTGGAGGGCAGAGCGTGAATCAAGCGATGGATATATTTACAATAGAGGTGATTAAAAATGCTCTTGTCGCCATCGGTGAGGAAATGTTCCTCGCGCTAAAACGAAGCAGTAAAAGCCCAATTATCTACGAATCACTAGATTATGGTATTGGCATTACTGATGCTAGGGGCCGTTTGATTGCCCAAGGTAATGGTATTCCAGGTTTTATTGGGACTTTGGATGGGGGTGTACAAACACTGTTGGCAAAGTTTTCCAATGATGAAATTTATCCTGGCGATGTATTTATTTTAAATGACCCTTATGCCGGTGGTGGAACACATTTATCGGATGTCTGTATGATTCGACCAGTGTTTTACAAGCAGCGGCTACTAGCTTGGACGGCCAACAAAGCCCACTGGACTGAAATTGGCGGCAAGGACCCAGGCAGTTATAGCGCCGATGCCAGTGAGGTTTATCAAGAAGGTCTGCAGTTTCCGGGTATTAAAGTTTTTGATCGGGGGGTTGCTAATCAAGCGCTACTGGATTTAATAGAAGCGAATGTCCGCTTGCCCGATATGACTCTTGGTGATTTGCATGCCTGTGCAGCTTCATTGCAGGTAGGTGAACAGCGATTTCTTTCGGTTGTTGAGAAGTATGGTCAAGATATTACCTTGCAAGCCATCGATAGCTTATTGGATCATGGCGACCGAATGGTGTGCGAGCGCTTTAAAGCGCTACCCAAAGGTAGTTGGTGTGCAAAAGATGTTATCGATGAAGATGGTGTTGGCAATGGCCCTTTTAAAGTCAAAGTAAAAGTTACCATCAGTGATAATGAATTTATACTGGATTACAGCGGAACTGATGCGCAAGCACCGGGGCCAATTAATTGCTCTATGGGTGTTTTGATCTCAGCGGCTAGAGAAGTATTTATGGGGGTGGTACAGCCCGATGTTCCCGCCACAGAAGGCTGCTTTCGTCGTTTAAAAGTTATTTGCCCAGAAGGAACATTGCTTACGGCGAAGCGCCCTGCTCCAGTTTCTTCTTATTTTGAAGCTATGGTTTGCGCAGCAGATGTTGCGCGCAGAGCGCTTGCATCAGTTTTGCCGGGGGTAGTTACCGCTGGACAATTTGGTTCGGTATGCACAATTAATCTATCTGGCCGCCTGCCTAGTAGCGATGAAAACTATCTATTGGTTGAGCCTTTGGTTGGCGGTTGGGGTGCTGGCGTGGACAAACATGGAGAGTCCGGTCAGTTTTGTGTTGGCAATGGCGAGACTAGTAATATACCGGTAGAAATTCTCGAAGCCCGTTATGGCATCCGTGTTGAACGTTATAGCTTTGATACGGATTCGGCGGCAGGAGCAGGAGAATATCGAGGTGGCTTAGGTGTTGTGCACGAATATCGAGTTCTAGCAGCACCGGCTGATATTTCTAGCTTCTTTGGTCGTGCCGAAACGGCCCCATGGGGTATTGATGGTGGTAGAGATGGTTCTTGTAATCGAATTGAAGTCTACGATTCAAGTGGAAACCTAAAAGGCTGCTTCGCAAGAACCAGTCGTTTCGAGTTGTCCGAAGGTGATCTTATAAGATTAATCACTGGCACAGGTGGCGGCTGGGGCGATCCGAAAAACCGTTGTAGGGATTCGCTATTGGGCGATATAAAAAATGGTTACATCAGCCAAGAGCATGCTGAACAGGCTTACAACCATACAATAGCTTAGCGTTGAGAATATTCTATGAGTTTTTCTGCAATTCGAGTCGAGAACTTAAAGCCTGGTTTAAATGGAACTATTTGTGCGCTAGTCGGGTATTCCGTTATTTTCTTGTTGCCCTCATTTGTAGAATCTGCAGCGCAGGAATACAAACTTAATGAGCAGCAGCTCGGTTGGCTAGGAGCGGCAGATACTGCAGGCTTAGCCATATCCACAAGTATCATGGCTTTTGCTCTGCACAAATTTAATTTGTCTCGCCTTCTTTTATTAGGTTTATGTGCGGCCGTTCTTGGCAATATTCTAAGCCTATTCTCGAAGGAAATAGTAGATCTGCTTTGGTCCCGCCTAATAGCCGGCCTTGGGGAGGGCTTATTAGTAGTGTTGGGCATGTACTGCTTGGCAAAAACACATGATACTAATCGATGGTTCGCTATTTATACGGCTGCAGCTGTGATTCTTCAGGCTATAGGTTTGTTTCTACTTCCTCGGCTTATCGAACATTGGGGCTTTGTCGCGGTGATCTATAGCTTTATGTTGTTATTGATTGCGCCGCTGCTATGTTTAAGGCCCTTATCAAGATTCTTAAAGGAGCTAAGTACGCAAGCTGAAAGCGATACAGATAATAGTTGTTCAACTGTACTCGACATCTATAAAAAGCCCTTATTTTTATCTTTGTTAGCCGTGTTATTTTTCTATATTAGTATTGGTACTTTCTGGACCTATGCCGCAACCATAGGAACCTCCGCAGGTTTTAGTTTTGAATGGGTTTCCGAAGCCTTAAGCCTCTCTATGATTGGAGGGCTTGCCGGTGCACTTTTGCTGGTGTACTTGGGGCCATCGGCTAAAAACTATCGTATTTATGTAATTTCTGCCGCTTTCATGGTTGGCAGCTTATTAGCGCTGTTACTTAATTTCAGCGATAACCTCTATTTGGTCGCATTGATAGTTTACAGCATTGTCTGGAGTATTATTGCTTCCAAGCTCTACTCGGATGTTGCAGAAGGCGATTCATCAGGGCGATTTATTACCGCTTGTCAGCCCTTAATCAACATTGGTTTTGCTCTCGGACCTCTGCTAGCCTCCCAGTGGGTTTTGGAGCATGGCAATAGTAGTGTCATCTATATCGCAGTCGCCGCGCTGCTGTTTAGTATGTTATGTATTTATCCTTTGGTTAAAAATCTATCCCAAACTGTAGGAAACTTAACTTCTTCCAGCTCTGAAAAAAGAGCTGATCTATGAATCCCAAGGTTTCAATACAATCTTCGAAAGGCCAAATGGTATTCGAGTTATTTGCAGATAAGGCAGCTATATCGGTTGCTAATTTTTTAAATTATGTTGACGCCGGGCTTTTTGATGGCAGTAATTTTTTTCGTATAGTTATCGAAAGCCACCCTCAAACTGAAGATCCCGTTAAAATCGAAACGATTCAAGGTGGTTTAAATATCGATCATCCAGATCTAATGGATAGCATCCCGCATGAATCAAGCGAAAAAAGTGGCTTGTCTCACTTTCGTGGTAGCTTGTCCATGGCACGCTACGAGGTAGGCAGTGCAAATGGTAGCTTCTTTATTTGTTTTCGCGACGAACCGGCCTTAGATTTTGGAGGCGCACGTCAGCCAGATGGCCAGGGCTTCGCTGTGTTTGGCCAGTTATTAACAGGCTATGATGTGCTGGATGCCTTGTACGATCGGGCCGAAGAAGGTGAATATCTAAAATCTCCTGTTCTAATAGAGTCTATAGAGCGAATAAAAATTTAATTAAGCCTATACCGCGAGAATGCCACCCACCGACTGTTCAGCATCAGCAAAATAATTCATAGCTTTTGGGTCTACCCAGGGTGCTTCCAAACTATGTTTATTACTGGTATGCCAGCCAAATAGCTGCTTATTGTTAGCGGCTAATTTAGCTTGGCTAAGCGCAGCCAGTGCTGGATCAATAACTGGGACCGCTATGTGTTTTTGCAGCTCTCTATACATACCTAAATTTGCAGAACAGCCAAGGATGATGGATTCGGCGCAGTCTTGTTCTATGGTTTGTTGGGCCAGTGAGATAAAGTTTTCTAAGCTGCCCGGCTGATCTGTCAAGTAATCGCTGACTCTATTGTTGCTGCTTTTCAAGGAGGCGACAAAATGGTTGTAACCGTAACGTTGAATATTATCTGAAATGCAATGGCGCCATTTATCTCGACCAATAATAATACTGCACTTGTTGGAAATCTGGCTTGCGCACAGCAATGAACTTTGACAAGGAGCGGTAAGCACCATTGATTGACAAACTTCCCGAGCGGCATGCAAAAATGGATCGTAAAAGCAACCGATAATCGCAGCATCGTAAGCCTCTTGTTCGGCCCAATAGACAGCCTTGATCAGATCAGCTGCTACTAAGGCTTCATAGCTATGATATTCCAAATTATCCCATGGTAGGCCCTGGCGCAGCGATATGACATCAATCTCACAAGCCGAGTCCTTCATGCACTTAAACTCTTCGCAGAGTACTGGCAGAAATTCTGTGCTGCTTACCGGATCGATATAACACAATCTGATTTTTGACCCTTGCTTGAGTTTTGTTGAAGTCTCTGACACGGTTTTATCCTATTGAATATTTATTGCCTTACAAAAAAAGCCGCAGGTAGTGCGGCTTCAAGAGGGTTTGCAGATTTTTACAACGCCTACCTAAGGCTGCATAGGTCAGCCTTAGTGGAAGTTAAAGCTCACTTCGATCCCATAGCTGCGTGGTTGTTGGCGATAAAATTGAGCACCTGCATAAAAGTTAGCCGCGGAATAGATTACATCGCGACTATCAGCAAGATTTTTACCCCATAGCGATACTTCCCAATTTTCCGCACTGTCGCCAATGCTGAGACGAGCTGAGCTATTATTTATAGGTCCATATATGCCACTTGGATCGGCTAAGGCTGCGGCCTGCTCTTCCACTCGGCTGAAGCTGGTAAAGGCTCGAGCATAGAGATCATCACTTAGCTGCCAGCGATAAGCCATGGCAAGGTTGTAACTCCACTGAGGCGCCTGTGCCAAAGTTGTACCCGGGGTAACCGGAGTAAACAAAGTTAAACCACGTAGGCTAGTTGGCGCTACGGTCACCTCAGCATCTAAATAGGATATCCCTGCGCGAATATCTAGGCCTTCAAGTGGTAACCACTCTAATTCGATCTCCGCTCCATCAATCTCGGACTCTGGAATATTATCTAGGGTAACAATGAAGATATTGTCTGCTGTGGCACCAAGCAACAAAGATTGGCGATTATCATAGTCGTAATGAAAGTAAGCACCATTTAAACGTAGGGTTTGATCCAGTAAATCGGCCTTAAAGCCAAGTTCGTAAGAAAATACTTCTTCTGGCTCAGTGTAACCCCAAACTTCGGCGGCTAGAGCAGGGCTTCCGTAGAATACGCCCGTTTTATAACCAGTAGCGACATTGATATAAAGCAAAGTGTTGTCATTTAAGTCATAGTCCAAGCCAACTCGATAAGAAACGTCGGTTTCGGTACGACTGTCGTTGAGCGATGCGATCTCAGCGCCAACTTCGGTGAAAATAACATTACCATCTACATCGATGGTATTGCCGTTAAAGCTACGCTCGTCGCGGGAGTATCGTAAGCCTACAGAAAGATGGAGTTGATCGCTCAAATCGGTCTCAGTGTGAATAAAAGCACCAAGAGAATCTGTTTCTTGAACATAATCCGCAGCAGCCTGAGAGCGCGCAGGAAATACTCCAAAGGGTACTGCCGAGTCACTTATATCCCTCACGGAGATTTCATCATTGGAAAAACTGATGCCGGCAACCCAGCTGAAGTTATCATGCGCATCTGAGCTTAAACGAAACTCCTGTGAATACTGACTGACTTCACTGTCTTGAAAGAAATCAAAAGTGGGAAAGGGGTCGCCATCGAGATTATCAACGACCTTGCGCTCATAGTCGTCCCAGGCGGTTATTGAAGTCAGAGTCATACTGTCGAACTCGTACTGCAGGTTCAACGATGTGCCAACACCTTGCTCATCGCGCATTACATTTAAATCACCGACTCGAACTTTATCAGCAGCTTCGCTGCCTGTAGCAATATCAAAACCGGACGGGGCAAACGGCCCGCCTGTGCTTTGTGGTGACTCAGGTGTGGAGTCGTCTTTTGAGTAATGAATATTAAGCAGGCCTGATAGGCGTTCACTCATGTCGAATGCAAACAAGCTACGCATTGCAAATCGATCGACCAAGCCAAATTCCCGTCCGGTATCGATATCTTGTTGCCAACCTTGGTCGGACTTTTCATAGTCAAAGGCTACACGAGCTCGGACATCATCACTCAAAGATCCGCTAACGAAACCGCCTGCGCTTGAGGTGCGCCAATTGCCATAACCCAGGCGAATAGAGGCTTCAAATTCTTCAGTGGGTTTATTGGAAATAAAATTGATGGCACCGCCTGTGGTGTTCTTACCATACAAGGTGCCCTGTGGCCCTTTTAGAACTTCTACTCGTTCAATATCGAAAAGCTGCCCGCTAAGCAATGCGGGAGAGCTGGCAAAAACCTCATCGGTATATACCCCAACACCGCTATTATTGTTGATATTAAAATCATCCAAACCGATACCGCGGATCGCAAAAATAGGCGTGCCGCCTGAAGTTGCATTGGCCGTACTGAGGCCAGGTGTGAAAGAAGCAAGGTCTTTTGGTGAGTTCAGGTTCATATCTTTCACCTGTTCACCATTAAAGGCACTGACAGTTACGCCTATATCTTGTACAGACTGCGCACGCTTCTGAGCCGTTACAACCACTTCTTCAAGGGTTTGTTGAGCCTGTAGCTGACCGCTTATGGCCAGTGGTAAAGCGGCTAGTAAAAGATTGCTGATTCGCATCGCTTGGTTTCCCCTCATCATTTTTATCATCTGGCAATCTTGTTAGATGCCTATTGATGGATTTCTAAGCAGTCTATCAACAGGCCGCGAAACAAGACGCGTTACTCGGGGGTGGTCGATAAACATTATGCGGTAATCCCAGTTGGCGCTGAATATCATGCGGTGCGCTTAGTTATGTGAGGTTTTACATCCTGCAATCTACAGCTCGAGTCTGTTAGACTAGGGCCATGGACGTATCCCCTATTTTAGATCAATTAAACGATGCTCAGCGTCAGGCGGTTTCAGCGCCGGCGGGCAATCAACTCATTTTGGCTGGTGCAGGCTCGGGTAAGACCCGAGTGCTGGTACATCGTATTGCCTGGCTTATTCAAGTTGAGCGGGTGTCACCATTTTCTATTATGGCGGTGACCTTTACCAATAAGGCAGCGCGAGAAATGCGAGGCCGTATTGAAGAGCTCTTGGGCCTTAATCCGCGTGGTATGTGGGTTGGTACCTTTCATGGTATTGCTCATCGCTTATTGAAAGCACATTGGCAGGAGGCGAAGCTACCGCAGAATTTTCAGATTCTTGATAGTGATGATCAGCTGCGTTTAATAAAACGTGTCAGCCAAGGCTTGCAGCTTGATGAAGAACGCTGGCCTGCGAAGCAAAGCCAGTGGTTTATTAATCACAATAAAGACGAAGGCTTGCGCCCAGATTATATTCAAACCCACGGCGACCCCCACCAAGAAACTTTGGTACGAATCTATCGCAGCTATGAAGAAGCTTGTCAGCGTGGCGGTATGGTTGATTTTGGTGAACTGTTGCTGCGAGCCCACGAGCTTTGGCTAAACAATCCTCGTTTATTACAACACTACCAAGATCGTTTCCCATTTGTTTTAGTGGATGAATTTCAAGATACCAATACTATTCAGTATGCCTGGCTTAGAGTGTTGGCCGGTGATCGCTGTGCAGTGACGGCCGTGGGTGATGATGATCAGTCTATTTACGGTTGGCGCGGCGCTAAGATCGAAAATATTCAGCGTTACAGCCAGGATTTTCAAGGCGTAGAAACAGTCCGCCTTGAACAAAACTATCGCTCCACTCGCACCATTCTAGATGCAGCCAATGCTGTTATTGAAAACAATGCGGGTCGCTTGGGTAAAACACTGCGTACTGATGGTGACGACGGTGAAAAGATTTCGCTTTATGCTGGTTTTAATGAGCAAGATGAGGCTCGCTTTATTGTTGAGCGTATCGAAGATTGGCAGCGCAAAGGTAATAACTTAACGAACTGTGCCATTCTTTATCGTTCCAATGCCCAGTCCCGCATCTTGGAAGAAGCTTTGCTCCGCGAAGCGGTCCCCTATCGCATATACGGTGGCCAGCGTTTCTATGAGCGTTTAGAGATTAAAAATGCTTTGGCTTATATGCGCCTTATTATTAATCGTAACGACGATGCGGCCTTTGAACGGGTAATTAATACGCCTACTCGTGGTATTGGCAGTAAGACCGTTGATGGCGTTCGTTTGTTTGCTCGCGAGCAAGGTTGCTCCATGTGGGATGCTGCTGAGCAGATGGTCAACAATAAGGGCCTTACAGCGCGAGCTGCCAATTCTGTTGGTGCCTTTTGTGCGTTACTCAATGAATTGGACAATCAAACCCAAGAGCTTAGTTTAGAGAAAATCGCATCAGCTGTGATTAATAGCTCAGGCTTGATTGAGTTTCACGAAAAAGAAAAAGGTGAAAAAGGCCAGGCTCGTGTAGAAAACCTGCAGGAACTGATCAATGCCTGTCGTGCGTTTAATCCGGAAAATGATGAGTTAAGCCCACTAGAAGAATTCCTAGATGGCGCTGCATTGGATGCCGGTGAGGCACAAGCCGATGAGTTTGAAGATGCCGTTCAGTTAATGACATTGCACACCGCGAAAGGCCTAGAGTTTCCTTTAGTCTTTATGGCGGGTGTCGAAGAGGGTTTGTTTCCCCATCGCATGTCAGCCGAAGAGCCGGGGCGCTTAGAGGAAGAGCGACGTCTTTGCTATGTGGGCATCACCCGGGCAATGCAAAAGCTCTATATTAGCTATGCTGAAAGCCGTCGTATGTATGGCTCCGAGACCTTTAATCAGGTATCGCGTTTTGTTAAAGAGATCCCTGATGGTCTAATTGAAGAGGTTCGCCTTAAAACGGCAATTAGCCGCCCTGTAAGCTTTGGAAGCAATTATGGAGATGCTGCCCAGAGTCGATCGCGAACTGGGCAGCGCAAACTAGCTGGGCGACTTTCTGATGACGGTGGTGATTCCGGCTTAAGTTTAGGGCAACGAGTTTTGCACCCAAGCTTTGGTGAAGGCATTATTCTGCATTTTGAAGGCAATAAAATTCAGATTAATTTTGACGATGCTGGTACCAAGTGGCTAATCGCTGGCGCCAAGCTAGATCCAATCTAGCCCCGCTCATTAAATTACATACTTTATAGTCCTGCTACAGCTTTGTGGCAGGGCTTATTGGGTAATAAACGAGCTTTGCCGCATTTTCCATTGAATACTAACTCTATACCTATTACCCGCTCCTATTGGGTCAATTCAATTCGTCTAAGCAACAGAATAATAAACTGCGAATCGAGTTGTATCGCCATTTTCTAATTTACTCAAGGGGGCTCCATGAGTGCTAAGCAAGATTATGGTTTACCAGAAAGTGTGAAGATCATTAAACATGCCGGTGGAATAGAGCTAAAGCGTTACTGGCGCAGCTGGAGGTCAGTGAGTTACCTAGCTTTTGGCATTTTATGGTTTGGCTTTCTGTATCGAGAAGGGCCAATGGCCTTACAAGACATCCCTTATGCAGAGCATCTTCAGGTATTGCTACTATCGGTAGGCGGTATCATTGCCTATTACGGATTGGCTCAAATATTTAATTACAGCTCAGTTCGTACCTTCTCTGATCGCCTAAAAATAACACACCGTCCTTTACCTTTGCTGCTAGGTAAAACCTTTAAGCGAGCCGATATCAAACAGCTCTATGTCAATCGACATCACCGCCGAGGCGAAAACGGCACCATTATTACTTACGAGCTGCGTTTGCTGAGTCATGGCGGCAAGGATTACTGCTTACTTAAAAATGTGCCTGAAAAACAGAGTGTGAAATATATAGAGCAGGAGATCGAACAATATTGGGGAATTAAAAACGAAGCTGTGAAAGGCGAGGTATCGAACTAGCGCTTTGGCATAGCTTGGCTGTACCAGCTACACAAACTGAAGGCAAAAAAAACGGGCCAGAGGCCCGTGCTTAAGCAGTTGTGTTCTTTACAGATATGGCAGGTGGATAGGCCTAGCGGCCAAATAACTTACCTGCCAAATTGAGTGCGCCAGAAACGCCCCCAACCATATCCAATAGGCTACCATCATTTGAGGATTTATCCACAATATTTGGTATTGCCTCCTGCAAACCGCTAATCGCCTGATCTTCATTCAGTGATAGTTGGGATGCGAAGTCGGTGATTTTATTTTGTCCTAAAATCTGGGTCAACTGATTTGCTGAAATTCCTTCATTAGAACCATTACCCAGCCAAGATTGAGCAATATTCAACATATCACCAGCGTCCATATTAGAAACTAAAGAGCCAATATCGACTTTGCCATTACCGTCGGATAGTAATCCAGTCAAAGCCGGTAAAATAGCGCCTAGGTCTAAGTTTTGGCCTTGCTCTGACAATTTACTCTGAAATAGCTGTGCGCCGATTTGTAAAATACTATTGATGTCCATGGTAAACACCTTTTATGAAGCTTAGGTTAACAGCCCGCAGCTAGTCTTGCTTTGGGATACGAATTTTTTGACCTGGATAGATCAGGTCAGGGTCTTTAATCACTTCGCGGTTGGCTTCGAAGATGGCCTGATACTTAGCACCATTACCATAGAACTCAGAGGCTATTTTCCAAAGAGAGTCACCGGATTGGATTACATAGTATTGAACGTCTTCGACAGCTGGCTCCGCAGCGGGTTCACCTTGTACGGTCATTTCTTCCGCTTGTACTGAGCTAATGCCTAGAGCATTGCCCACCATTAAGATGGCCTTTTCGAAGGCGCTGGGTGATTCAGCCTCACCACTTACTTTGGCTACGCCACCTTCTACTTGGACTTTAAGGTCTTTTACACCAGGGTTGTCACTTTCAACATGTTCTTTGAGCTTATCACCAGCTTCTTCCTCGCTGCCGAACAGTTTTTTACCCAGGTCGCTGGCAAAATCAAATAATCCCATTTCTATTTACCTTTGTTGTGATGATGGGGGTTCCCCCTAAAACAGCGCCTTTTAAGCGCAAATTTAAAATTAACTTACTTTAAAAGTGAACCGAGTACGCCACGAATCAGCTTACGGCCAATACTTGAGCCGATGCTGCGGGCGATGCTTTTCATAAAGGCTTCACCGACGCTTTGGCGGTTGCTGCTTTTACGGCGGCTAGGTCGCGAGCTTTGCTCTTCTTGTTCTGCGGCCGCCTCTTCACGAGCATTTTGTTCCGTACGTCGCTGTAGCATCTCTCTGGCGGAATCGGGATCGACCGAATCCTGATACTTACGGTGGAATGGGTTGCCATTGATAAGCTGCTGTCTTTCTTGCTCGCTTACCGGGCCCATTCTTGATTCCGGTGGGCGCACCAACACCCGTTCAACCTGGCTGGGTACACCACCTTCTTGCAGCACAGAAACAATGGCTTCGCCGATACCTAGCTCGGTAATCACCTCAGCGGTATCAAAGTTTGGGTTAGCCCGAAAGCTCTGGGCCGCAGCTCGCACAGCTTTTTGGTCTTTAGGTGTGTAAGCCCTCAATGTGTGCTGAATACGATTTCCTAGTTGCCCAAGAATATCCTCTGGAATATCAGCGGGGCTTTGGCTAACGAAGTAGATGCCTACGCCCTTAGAGCGAATTAGGCGGGCGACTTGCTCGATTTTTTCCTCTAAAGCACGAGAGGCATTTTTGAACAGCAAGTGCGCCTCATCAAAGAAAAACACCAGTTTAGGTTTGTCTGGGTCGCCGATCTCAGGAAGGCTTTCAAACAGCTCAGATAGCAGCCATAAGAGAAAAGTGGCGTAGAGGCGTGGGCTTTGAATGAGTTTATCGGCGGCCAAGATGTTAATGATGCCTTCACCGCGACGGTTGTGGCTAATAAAGTCATCCAGCTCTAAAGCGGGTTCGCCAAAGAATAAATCGCCGCCTTCTCTCTCGATCATGATCAGGCGTCTTAAAATCGCATTTACTGAGGCCTTGGAAACCTTTAAGCCAACGCCTAAGTCGCGGCTGTTATCGCCAAGGTATTCCAGCACAGCACGTAAATCGTTTAGATCTACCAGCAGTAAACCTTCATCGTCAGCGAATTCAAAGGCTAGGGTCATGACACTTTGCTGGGTTTCGTTAAGATCCAGAAGCTCAGAAAGTAACTGTGGTCCCATTTCTGAAATGGTCGACCTGACCGCTGTACCCTGTTTGGCAAAGACATCCCATAGATTTACAGGGAAAGGTAAATGCTCAAAGTCTTCAATGCCTATTTTATCAATGCGCTCTTGAATTTTAGGGTGGGCGCTGCCTGCTTGGCCGAGACCTGCTAGGTCACCCTTCACGTCGGCCATAAACACTGGTACGCCCAGCTTGCTAAAGCCCTCGGCAAGAATCTGCAAGGTTACCGTTTTACCACTACCTGTTGCCCCTGCTATGAGGCCGTGTCGGTTGGCGTAACGGGGATCGATACTGACTTGACCGTTGTCGCTACCGCCAACCAATATCCCTGCTTCTTTCATTTTTGCCGATTCCTTATCGCGTTATAAAGGCCATAACTTAAAGCAAACGGCCAGCGGGATCAAAGGAAATAATTTCAGCCAATTCAGCAAAAATTCAGATAGCAGCTAACAAGCTAGAGGCCAGAGAGTTCGCTATCTGTAGCTGTGCGAAGTACACTGGCAGTTGCCTCTTAGAAAGCTTGTGTTGGCGAGTATGCAGTGAAGCTTTTTGGGTGCGGGCGTTTCATCTAAGCGGGCGTTAGAGTGGCAAAACTTGATCGCCTTTTAATCAATTTAATGGAGTAGAACATGGCTAAGTTGTCAGATATTGAAGGTATTGGTGAAGTATATGCGTCCAAATTAGAAGCGGCTGGCGTCACTTCTTTGGAAAATCTATTGGAAAAGTGCGCCCAGAAATCTGGTCGTAAGGATGTCGCTGAAGCTTCAGGCTTGAGCGAAAAGCAAATTCTGAACTGGGCTAACCGTGCGGATTTGGCGCGAGTTAAAGGCGTCAGCACTCAATATGCCGATTTGTTAGAGTTTGCCGGTGTAGACACTGTGCCTGAATTGGCCCAGCGTAATGCCGAAAACCTTGCGGTAAAAATGGCTGAAGTTAATGAAGAAAAGAATCTAGTTCGCCAAGTGCCTTCAGCGTCACAGGTTGCGGATTGGGTGGCTCAGGCTAAAGATCTTCCTCGCGCCATTCACTATTAAGTTGTTCTTGGGGGTGTCTGTCACCCCCGTTTCTCTTGTATCTAAGTCTTCCTTAGCGCCTTTCTATAGCCTTGTTTGTTGATATCTATTACCCTAATTGCAAACGATAACGACATAGCGCCTTTCAAATGACTAAAAATGTGTATTGGTCCCCGCTGATCATCATTCTTCTGCTGCTAGCTTTAGTTGCGGCTATCTCGCAGCTTGTTATAAAAAAATCTGATCAAACACCTCAGCAGCAAGCTACCACTGCTAGCCATCAAAAGCACTATGAGTGGAGAATGGTGACGACCTGGCCTAAAGGCTTACCGGGCTTGGGCTTAGCTGCAGAGAATTTTGCTCGCATTGTCGAACAGTCCAGCGCTGGCCGTTTGAAGGTTAAAGTATATGGAGCTGGTGACCTGGTGCCGGCACTTGGGGTTTTCGATGCTGTTTCCTCAGGCAGTGTAGAAATGGGGCACGGTGCGGGCTATTACTGGAAGGGTAAGATTCCGGCGTCACCATTTTTTACCTCTGTGCCTTTTGGTATGAACGCCCAGGAAATGAACGGTTGGTTATTTTATGGTGGAGGTTTGGAGCTATATCGTGAAGCGTATGCTCCATTTAATCTTATGCCTTTCCCCGCTGGCAACACGGGTGTGCAAATGGCGGGCTGGTTCAACAAGGAAATTAATAATATCTCCGATATTAAAGGCACAAAAATGCGTATTCCTGGTTTAGCTGGGGAGGTTTGGAACCGCGCAGGAGGTGTTGCAGTAAACATTCCGGGGGGGGAGCTGTACACCGCACTGCAAACTGGCGTTATTGATGCCACCGAATGGGTGGGCCCATACAATGATTTGGCCTTGGGTTTTCACCAAGTAGCTAAATACTATTACTACCCAGGTTGGCATGAGCCAGGCCCGACTTTAGAGCTTTTGGTTAATAAAGAAGCATTTGAATCTCTACCGGCTGACTTACAATCGATTGTAGAAACTACCGCTAGAGCCATTAACCAAGATATGTTGGATGAATACACGGCTCGCAACAATGCCGCTTTGAAAACCTTAATCAACGAGCATGGCGTACAGTTGAAACAATTGCCCAAAGAAGTGCTTGCTGAACTTCGTAAACACGCCGATGAAATGTACGGTGAGTTTGCAGAAAAAGATCCTTTTTTCGCCAAGGTGTATAAAAACTATCGCGAATTTGCCGATCAGGCGGCGCAATATCACGATATTTCCGAACAGGCTTATTACCAAGCAAATTAAAACTCTTGCGGGCAGATGAGATTAAGCTGCCCTCGCTTTGCTACCGTTGGTCGCGTCTATTCAATGGGCTGGCTGCTGCTGTTGTCTAAGACAGTGGCGTAGTACTCACTTTCTAATTTTTCTGCTGGCGCTTAAAACCTCTCCAAACTAGAATGCTTATTAGTAGCAATAAGGCGGTTTTATTGCTGAGCTAGATAGTTAGATTGAGATTGCATGGAAAGCCAGGAAATTTTCTCTGCGGAGAATATTGAGTTTATGGGAGTCCTTTGGGCTGCCAAAAGTTTTAAAGAGTGTTTTGAGTTGTTGGCCACCAAACTGCAAGAGTTTGGTATTCGTCATATCTTTTACGGTATGGGGGTTGGCCGCTGTGATCGAATAGAAACCACCTTTGGAACCCTATCTAATCACCCCCCTGAGTTTTTAGAGTTTTACTCTCAAGCCGATGTTTTTGAGCACGATGAAGAAGTTCAGTGGGGAGCCCATAAAACTGAAACTCTAATTTGGGGTGAAGAAAAAGCTAAGGAGTTCGATTCGCCGGGTGCGCAAAAAATGGCCAAGTTCCAAGTGAAATATGGTGTGAAGCATGGCTTAACGATTCCCCTTCCGAATACTCACCCAGCTGTTTTTGCGGCTATTGGGCTGAGTGCAACAGGGATGGACCCGGATGAGTTTGAAAAGCGAGTATTGCCAAAACAAAAACAAATAGAGTTGTTGTGCCGGGTTTTTGCGCGAATCACCGAATACCACAATATTTATCAAGAGCTCTCAGGCCCAGGTCGTTTACAGTTTCCACAACTAACCGACAGTGAACTTGAGGTTCTTAGCCTTATTTCCAAAGGGCTGGAGCTAAAGCAGATCGCCGATATTCGAAATACCGGGATTGATAATATCAATATTTTTTCCCGTAACATTCGAAAAAAGCTGAAAGCAGAGAATCTTCCTCAGGCTATTTATAAGGCTAGCGCCCTGCGAATCATTTAATTCGCAGGGCTCAATTTGCTCTGCATCAAGCTATTTCGGCTCAACTACTTCGGCTCAACTACAGTTATCTGTAGTACTACCTTAAGTTATGAGGCTCTATACTAAATCCGTGTTTTGCCGGCACACAGCACTGACTTAGTGTTAGCTAGTACTTAAGTATCCAAGGACTGGACTTAGAATATCGTCACAATATTCGAAGTATTGGCGCTTTAACGCATTGGAAGCTGGGCTGTGATAGTTCGTCACAAGCTATTGCAGCCCCTTGTCATCCGTTTCCTCGTTAATCTGCTCCTAAGGCTTTCCCATTGTCTCTATCTTCAAGGCTATTACTGGTTATAATGCTATGTAGCAAGGTAATCCGAGTTTTAAGCTCGAGTGCTCTTAAACAACAATAGCAATAAAAAACAAAGGTAGCTTATGCCCTTGGCCATTCGGGTTTGTGCCTATCTGGCAGATTTGTTGGATAGCGTTTCTGATTTTATCGGTCGCAGCGTTTCTTGGCTGACTATCATCATGGTAGTGATCAGCTGTATTGTCGTGGTGCTGCGATATGTCTTTGAGGTGGGCGCTACAGCATTGCAAGATAGCGTTACTTATATGCATGCTACGGTTTTTCTTTTGGGGGCCGCCTACGCATTAAATCATTCGGGCCAGGTTAGAGTGGATGTTTTTTATCGCAACTTTAATCGTCGCCAAAAAGCTTGGGTTGACGCTATTGGCAGTATTGTCTTTTTGTTGCCAATGTGCGGTTTGATTTTCTTCACCAGCTTGGATTACGTAGAGCAATCATGGGCAGTAAAAGAAACTTCTAGAGATCCCAGCGGGTTACCTTTTGTTTATCTGTTGAAAACCCTACTGCCTTTAGCTGCAGCCCTATTGGCAATGCAGGCGATAGCGGAGTGTTGCCACGCCTTAGCGACTTTGATGAATCCACACTCTGAGCAGGATGGCGAGGTGGACCATGCTTGAGCTAATTCCCCTATTCATGTTCGCCGCGGTTTGCCTTGCTTTGATGGCGGGTTACCCAGTTGCCTTTACGCTTGCGGGCGTTGCACTGATATTCGCCTCAGCTGGGATCCTTGCTGGCCATTTTGATGCCAATCTTCTACTCACAATGCCGGATCGCCTGTTTGGCACCATGAGTAATATCACTCTGATTGCTGTGCCCTTATTTGTTTTGATGGGAGTGATGCTGGAAAAATCTCGCCTCGCTGAAGAGCTATTGGAAAATATGGCCAAGCTTAGTGGTAGTTTGCCCGGGGGCTTGGGCATTGCCGTAGTGATTGTGGGGATGTTGCTAGCGGCCAGCACCGGTATTGTAGGTGCAACGGTGGTAACCATGGGCTTAATGAGCTTACCCACCATGCTTAAGCGTGGTTATAGCCCTAGTTTTTCCACCGGTACAATTTGTGCGACAGGCACCCTTGGCCAAATTATTCCGCCGTCAATCGCTTTGGTTTTATTGGGTGATACGCTGTCAACGGCTTATCAGAAAGCTCAGTTGAGCGCTGGAGTATTTAACCCTAAGCCGGTTTCTGTGGGAGACTTGTTTGTCGGTGCGCTGATACCTGGGCTGATCTTGGTGGTGATGTATCTTTTATACGTGTTTGTCAGCGCCAAACTAAATCCGGAAATAGCGCCCGTTCCAGAAGAGACTGAAGACGTAGATCGTCGCGAGGTTCTTTTAAGTTTAGCGCCACCGGTGTTATTGATTGTTTTGGTGCTGGGCTCAATTATTTCGGGCATAGCAACACCTACCGAAGCTGCGGCCGTTGGTGCCCTAGGTGCTACTTGCTTAGCGTATTTTAAAGGGCAACTGAACTGGAGTCGCTTGGCGGAGGTGTGCCACTCGACCACTTTAGTTACCGCCATGGTATTCACCATTTTGATCGGTGCTTCGATTTTCTCTTTGGTGTTTAGAGGCTTTGGTGGCGAGGAGCTGATTGAACAGTGGTTCTCTGGGTTGGGTGGTAATGTCGCACTAGCTGTATTGATTGTGATGGTGTTGATCTTCTTGCTGGGCTTTATCCTCGACTTTATCGAAATCACTTTTGTAGTGGTGCCTATTATCGGCCCGGTTTTATTGGCCATGGGGGTGGACCCGGTATGGCTGGGGGTGATGATTGCGATCAATCTGCAAACATCGTTCTTAACGCCGCCCTTTGGCTTTGCCTTGTTTTACTTGCGAGGGGTGGCGCCAGAGGAAGTGCGTACGGCGGAAATTTATCGTGGCGTTATTCCATTTATTATGCTGCAATTGGCGCTGCTTTGCGCCTTGGCCCTGTGGCCAGAGCTGGCGACTTATTTGCCTGAGGCCTTAAACGCCAAAGACTGATTAATGCCAGAGCGCGAACGAGCAAGCACATTTGATAATATTTAAAAGAATTAGATAAGGTTTACATAGCGATGAGTTCCTTGGACGAAGAACCAACCCCAACGGGCAAATTAACCCTGCAAACTCTAACGATGCCTGCGGCCACCAACCCAAATGGAGATGTTTTTGCCGGTTGGCTAATGTCTCAAATGGATTTGGCTGGGGCGATTTTGGCTCAGCAAATCGCCAAAGGACGTTGCACTACGGTAGCTGTGGGCAGCATGGCCTTCCTACGTCCTGTGCCAGTTGGTGCCACGGTGAGTTGCTACTCGGAAGCCTTAGAGGTTGGCCGTTCTTCGATTCGCACCTTGGTGGATGTTTGGTTGACTGATGTTGAGAGTGGTGAGTGCAGCAAAGTTACCGAGGGTGAATTTGTTTACGTAGCCATAGATGATAAGGGCCGTACCCGACCCATTCGACTCTGATTTATTCAGCTATTGGCAACTGCTATTCGTTAGCAAGCGCTGTAGCTCAATCTCTCCGCTCAAGCCTAAGCTCGGCATATCGTATAGGGCGGTGCCTTTCTTACAGCTTTCTAGATTGAGCTCTAATGTACCGACCTTATTGGTGTCTACAGTATTAGTGGCATCAAAGCGGCCGTTGCGAGACTGGTATAAGTCCAAAACTGCTTTGCGGCCCGAGTATTTTCCTTGGGCTGTAAACCAGCGTTGTTCCGCTCCCGGAATTTGACCATTATCACTGCCAGCTTGGTCGTTATAGGTAAACCAAGCAACAAACAGCTGTTTGCTCACATCATCTAGGTCTATTAGCATCCCCTGCCCACTGCTGGCCGGCTCATACCAGCTGCCCATGCTTTTGGGAGAAAAGCTGTGTTGGGAAACGTTATCGATCCAGTCGTACATCGTTTCGGCAATTGTTGAACCACTCTCAAGCGTTACTGTAAAAGGATCGATGGCAACAAAACCGTGCCCCCCACCATCGATAACATGATATTGATAATCAAGCCCCACTTCCTCCGCTCGTTGGTCTAGTAGCACCGAGTAATTGAAGGAAACAATAATGTCGTTGCTGCCGTGCACTATAAATAATGGAGCTTCGCCTTTATCTACGCTTTGGACAGCTTGCGTTGAATTGTTCAAAGGCAACAGGGCGCCGCCCCAGTAATCGACAACAAAGCTGATTCGATTTCTATCTGGCAGCTTGATACTAAAGTCGTCGCTGATGTAAGCGAGATTAATGGCTGTAATCGCGCCAGCGGAGCTTCCGATGATTCCAATATCAGAAATTTTGTAAAAGTCTTCTTGGCTAATTAGCCACTCAAAAGCCGTGATGCTGTCGTCTAGCGCTGCTTGTGCCGCAATCTGTTGTTCTAAGGGAATGGCCACTCCGCTTTGGGTGGGAAGGTGAGAGACGCGGTCTGAGGGGATAGGCTTATCCCCCTGCAGGCGATAATTGATAACGGCTGCTACATATCCTTTTAACACCAAGTCGCGGGCCATGTTGACTAAGGTCGGATCTTCCTTGCTGCCGGTCTGAAATGACCCTCCATGTATCAGAATGACTGCGGGGCGCTTTTCAATTGGCAAGCTGGGGTCGTCAACACCAGGGGTATATAGATCCAAAAGCAATTGTTTAGAACCATTTTCAGTTTCAGCTCGGCCATACACAATATCCGATTGCACTACCACGGCAGGTGGCACTGGGCTTAGCGCCAACGCGAATTGGCTGAAAATTAGACAAAGGCTGGTGAATATGATCCTTTTGAGGGTCGACAAGTTAGCTCTCCTTAGCGAATGTTCATTCGTCCTACATTATGGGTAACTAATGTAATACTACTGCAATATGGCCTCAGCAACTATATATAGGGTCTCAAAAAGCAACAACATACAATTTGTGTACTTGTATATTTAAACGCCAGCTTTGTAACACTTCTGTCATATTTCATTCATAGAATTGTCACCCGTTAAATCTAGTATCGCCCTTGATTGAACATTCGGCTCAGTAGCCAGTTCATTAACATAGCGCGCATACAGCAAACAGCGCTTCGACTAGAAAAACACGATCCTCAGGAGGATAACGTGAAAAAGACTCTCATGACCGCAACACTGGCTGCTGCAGCACTGGCTGGTACTCAAGTAGCTTCTGCTGCCCGTGATTACATCACTGTAGTAGGTTCTTCAACTGTATACCCGTTCGCAACTGTTGTTGCTGAGCGTTTCGGTAAGTCTACCCAGTTCAAAACTCCTAAAATCGAATCTACTGGTTCTGGCGGTGGTTTGAAGTTGTTCTGTCAGGGCGTTGGTACTCAGCACCCAGACGTAACTAACGCTTCTCGTCGCATCAAGTCTTCTGAAGTTGATCTATGTGCTTCTAACGGCGTTAAAGACATCGTTGAAGTTCTAATCGGTTATGACGGCATCGTAATTGGTAACGCTAAAGCAGCTGAAACCATGAAGCTAACTCGTCGTGATCTATTCTTGGCTTTGGCTAAGCAAGTTCCAAACCCAGACGGTTCTGAGAACTTGGTTGATAACCCATACAAAACTTGGAAAGACGTAAACCCAGCGCTTCCAGCTCGCGCAATTGAAGTTCTAGGTCCTCCACCAACTTCTGGTACTCGTGACGCTTTCGCCGAATTGGCAATGGAAGGTGGTTGTAAGAAGTTTGGCTGGATCAAAGACATTAAGTCTCAGTCCAAAAAATTGAAGAAAGCTGGCCAGAAAGCTGAAGCTAAAGCCATGAAGAAGAAGTACAAGGCTATCTGTCACAGCGTTCGTGAAGACGGTCCTTACATCGAAGCCGGTGAAAACGATAACCTAATCGTTCAAAAGCTAAACGCTAACAAAAACGCTTTGGGTATCTTCGGTTTCTCTTTCCTAGACCAGAACTCTGACATGATCCAAGGTTCTTTGGTTGACGGCAAGCAGCCTACTTTCGAATCTATTGCTGACGGTTCTTACCCAGTATCTCGTCCGCTTTACTTCTACGTTAAGAAAGCTCACATCGGTGTAATCCCAGGTATGAAAGAGTACTTGGCTGAATTCACCAGCGAAAAAGCTTTCGGTGAAGAAGGTTACCTAACTGAGAAAGGCATGATCCCACTAGGTGATTCTAAGCGCTCTCAGGTTGCTGCTGATGTTAAAAACTTGAAGAACCTAAGCATGTAATTCGGTTCGGAAAGCAGCGAATCGATAGCCCAGCCTAGTGCTGGGCTATTCGTTTCTACCCTAAACCTTGAAGTTATATAGTGAATAACTTTTGGGTAAATAAAAAGAAATGGGTGCTTTTCGATTTAGGCTTTTGGTGTGCAAGGATGCACTGTAGTCCAAGAGTCTAAATCTGAAAGTACCCGAACCAACGATTGCAGAGACTCGGTGATATGGACACCTCAACATTATTTGCCTTTTTAGCACTGCTAATGGCTGGCGCATTTATGCTAGGGCGCGGTCGCTCGCTTGCTCAAGCTTCTAACGCTGGCGGTGTGCGCGCCTTAAACTCCCTGCCTTCTTACTATGGCATGCTTACCCTGTTGTGGTGTGGTATTCCAAGTTTGGCGGTTTTGGGGGCTTGGATTATTTTTGATGATTTAATTATCCATCAGCTACTTATCCAATCTCTACCAGAAGAAATTCGTAACTTAGAGTCAACTGAACTAAGTTTGCGCATTAATACTATCGAGAATATGGCAGCTTCCGGTATGGGAGCGAATGCAGAGCCTTATATTCAAAACGCGATTGCAACTTTAGAGCGTTTGCAAAAAACCAGTGGTTACGCCTTAACTGGTGTGGCACTACTTGTCGCAGTTATGACAGGTTTGTGGGGTTGGACTCGCATTCAGCCTCAGCTTAAAGCACGCAACCAAGTAGAAAATGCTTTTAAAATTATTCTTTTGGGCTGCTCCTGCTTAGCGATTTTAACAACAGTCGGTATTGTGCTTTCGGTTCTATTTGAATCGATTCGATTCTTCAGCATGATTCCTATTACCGACTTTGTCTTTGGTTCCGAGTGGAGCCCACAGATGGCGATTCGCGCCGACCAAGTGGGTGGCTCGGGTGCCTTCGGTGCAATTCCGCTATTTGTTGGTACCATGCTGATTTCCTTAATCGCTATGATCGTAGCGGTGCCGGCGGGTTTGATGGCGGCAATTTATCTTTCAGAATATGCCAGTTCTAGGGTTCGTTCATGGGTAAAACCGGCCTTAGAGATCTTGGCTGGTATTCCAACGGTTGTTTACGGTTTCTTCGCAGCATTAACCGTTGCCCCAATGATTCGCGATACCGGTGGTGTTTTGGGGCTTAGCGTTTCTTCAGAAAGTGCTCTTGCTGCAGGTTTAGTCATGGGCATCATGATTATTCCTTTTGTATCGTCTTTATCGGACGATGTGATCAATGCAGTACCGCAATCTTTGCGTGATGGTTCTCTCGGTCTTGGATCTACACAATCAGAAACTATTCGCCAGGTAGTAATCCCAGCAGCCTTGCCGGGTATTGTCGGTGGTATTTTGCTGGCGGTTTCGCGCGCGATCGGTGAAACCATGATTGTAGTGATGGCGGCGAGCTTGGCGGCTAATTTAACTGCGAATCCGCTTGAGCCGGTAACTACTGTGACAGTGCAAATTGTTACCTTGTTGGTTGGTGATCAGGAATTTGATAGTCCGAAAACACTGGCGGCATTTGCCCTGGGCTTAATGCTCTTTATCGTGACTTTGGGCTTGAACTTCCTTGCCCTTCACGTAGTGAAAAAATATCGCGAGCAGTACGACTAAGCGTCGGCTCGATTGTCCTACTGACTTGCTAAAGAGTGAATAACACAATGAACTCAACAGAAAAAATGAACACCATCGATTTGGTGAACAAGAACCTAGCCAAGCGCTATCGAGCTGAGAAGCGTTTTAAGGCTTACGGTATTGCTTCAATTGGCTTCGGTTTGCTTTGTTTGGTGTTTTTGTTTACCGATATTATTGGTAAAGGTTACACCGCTTTCGTGCAGAGCTATATCCAGTTAGAAGTGAACTTGGATGCTGACACCCTAGATATCAGCGACCCAAGTGACCCGAACCAAATAGCTGGCGCGAACTATATGGGTGTGGTTAAAAAAGCACTGCGAGAGCGCTTTCCTGATGTAAGTGGTCGTCGTGATAAGCGTAAGCTGTATAGATTGGTGAGTAATGGTAGTGGCTTTGATTTACGCAAAATGTTGGAAGCCGATCCTTCAATTTTAAACACAAAGCAAACCATTTGGCTGATAGCTGACGATGATATCGATACCTACATTAAATCAGCCTCAAAAGATGGCAAAGTGTTCACTGGCCGTGTAGACGAGCAGGCTCAAGGCTGGGTGAAAAGCTTAATCGATAATGATGAAGTTGAAACTCGTTTTAACACTGTCTTCTTCACCAATGGTGATTCCCGCGAGCCTGAACAGGCAGGTATTCGTGGTGCCATCATGGGTTCTTTGTTCACCATGTTCGTAACGCTAATTTTGTCCTTCCCAATTGGTGTAGCTGCGGCGGTTTATTTGGAAGAGTACGCACCAAAGAATAAGTGGACAGACTTAATTGAAGTTAACATCAACAACCTTGCAGCCGTTCCTTCAATCATCTTTGGTTTGCTAGGTGTGGCGATCTTTATTGGTATGTTTGGCATGCAGCGCTCACTGCCTTTGGTGGGTGGCATGGTGCTTACTTTGATGACCTTACCGACTATCATCATCTCAAGTCGCGCCGCGATCAAAGCTGTACCCCCTTCAATTCGTGAAGCGGCTTTGGGTATTGGCGCTTCTAAAATGCAAATGATCCTACACCATGTATTGCCATTGGCAATGCCGGGTATGTTGACTGGCGCCATTATTGGTCTGGCCCAGGCTTTAGGTGAAACGGCACCGCTACTGATGATTGGTATGGTGGCCTTTATTGTGGATATCCCTGGCGGGGTAGCCGATCCGGCAACTGTATTGCCGGTACAGATTTTCTTGTGGTCTGACAGCCCTGAGCGCGCGTTTGTTGAGCGTACCTCGGCTGCTATTATGGTGCTGCTTGGCTTCCTAATCATTATGAATGCCCTGGCAGTCTGGTTGCGTAAACGTCTGGAGCGCCGCTGGTAATCCCGGCCTTACAGCAAAGAATGAATACAGGTGATACTATGGAAGCCACTGCAAGTGTAGATAACGCCGCGCAAGCGGAAGAAAGCAAGTTAAAGACTATGAAAGAAGAAGTTATAGCGCAGCCTAGCGTAGATGATGTCCAAGGTACGGTAGGTACCCCATTTGTTGAAAACGCTAAGATGTCCATGCGCGATGTGAATGTTTATTATGCCGAGAAGCAGGCCATCTTTAACGTTGGCTTGGATATTGGTAAAAATGAAGTCGTCGCCATGATTGGCCCATCCGGCTGTGGTAAGTCTACTTTTTTACGCTGCTTGAACCGCATGAATGACACCATTGATATCTGTAAGGTTGAAGGCTCCTTAACGCTTGAAGGCCAAGATATCTACGATCCTAAGTTGGATGTTGTACCACTGCGCGCTCGTGTGGGTATGGTCTTTCAGAAACCAAATCCATTTCCTAAGTCTATTTACGATAACGTAGCTTACGGCCCTCGCATTCATGGCTTAACTAGCCGCAAAGCCGAGTTGGATGAAATCGTTGAAACGAGTTTACGCAAAGCCAGCTTGTGGGATGAGGTTAAGGATCGCTTGCAGGCACCGGGTACCGGCCTTTCTGGTGGTCAGCAGCAACGTTTATGTATTGCACGTACAATCGCCGTTAGCCCAGAAGTGATCTTGATGGATGAGCCTTGCTCCGCGCTTGATCCAATTGCAACGGCTAAGATTGAAGAGTTGATTGCTGAGTTGAGTGAAAACTTTACTATTGCCATCGTTACTCACTCTATGCAGCAGGCTGCACGAGTATCTAATCGCACTGCTTACTTTCACTTAGGTAAGTTGATCGAAGTAAACGACACTGAAAAGGTGTTTACTAACCCAGAACATGAACTGACCGAAGCTTACATCACTGGTCGATTTGGTTAATTGCTGGTTGAGCTAAGATATAGGAGCTTAAACGATGGATAATCTAAACTTAGACCAGCATATTTCTGGTCAATTTAACGCTGACCTAGAAGAGTTGAAGACTCAGCTGTTGGAAATGGGTGGTGTTGTACAGCAGCAAATTATCGATGCTGTAACGGCTATCGAACAAGCCGACAGTGAGTTAGCTGAAAAGGTTATGGTCATTGAAGACGATGTTGATATGCGAGAAGTGCGTCTAGACGAAAACTGCACAACAGTTTTAGCTCGACGCCAACCAGCAGCTTCAGATCTACGTATGGTCTTGGCGGTTTCCAAAGCGACCCGTGACCTTGAGCGCATGGGTGACGAAGCCCAGAAAATCGCCAAAATGGCGATTGCGCTGAATGAGGAAGGTCAGGCCCCTCACGGTTATGTAGAGCTTCGCCATATTGGTGACATTGTTGAAAAGATGGTGAATTCAACTTTAGATGCTTTTGCGCGTTTTGATGTTGATGCAGCGGTAAAAGTTGCTCGTGACGATAAAGCCGTTGATCGTGAGTATAAGTCAGCTATGCGAGAATTAGTGACTTATATGATGGAAGATCCTCGCTCAATTGGTCGCGTAATGAATATCATTTGGGCTTTACGCTCTTTAGAGCGTATCGGTGATCACGCTCGAAATATTGCTGAGCATATTGTGTATTTGGTAAAAGGCTTAGATGTTCGCCATACCTCGGTTAAGGAAATGGAACGCCAGGTAAAAGACGCTTAAATCTTTCTACACTTAAGCCCTGCTGCACTTCATCAGATTTTGGCGCATGAAGCAGCGGGGTTTTTTGTCCTTATTGACCAATATCATTAAAAAGTGTGGGTGATTTGGGCGACATAGCCTATACTTTCTGACAATCTACCGTGGCTTAATTGAATTTATCAAGCGACCTGAATTAAACACTAGCTTGAGTCATGGTATCTACAATAGCGATTGCCTGAGTTATAGAGTTTTCCCATGTCACAACATACGGTTAAAGATATATTGCAGTCCGTATCCCCTGGCGATCAGGAATTCTTCCCTTCTATAGTTAAAGCGCTAGCGCATGCATTAAATGCGGATATGGTATTTATTGCGCGTATTGATAATGAAGAAAATAAGTCCGAAACCTTAAGTGTATATAGCCCAAGTAGTGACGTAGATAACTTTGAGTATGATCTAGAGAATACTCCCTGTTGCCAAGTGGCAAGCTCTGGAAACTTAGTTTGTACCTATAATGGTGATGTGCAGAGGCATTTCCCCGACGATGAAATGTTGGTGGATATGGGTATAAACAGCTATTTAGGGACACCTTTAAAAAATGCTGATAATGAAGTAATTGGCATTTTAGTCGCTCTATTCTCTGGTGGCATTCCCGATTTAAAGCAATCCGAGCTCATGTTTAACCTTTTTTCAGGTTTAGTCTCAAGAGAACTTGTGGTTGTAGAAAATATGCGTCAGCTAAGCGTAGCCAATCAGGTCTTTAGTAGCTTAGATGAAGCGATTGTAATCTTTGATCCTGACATGAAAATTCGTTTGGTAAATCGTGCTTATGAAAGAATCAGTGGCTTTGATCATGACGAGTTAATTAACAAGGACATTCATTCCACCGAATTTTTGGGGCGTAATAAGCAACTGCTATACACCATTACCGAGTCAATGGAGACTGTTGGTAGTTGGGTGGGTGAAATCAACGGTCGTAGAAAGGATGGTGTTTACTATACGGTGCAAGTGCAAATCACGACCAGTAAAAATAGCCGCGGTTATATCGAGAACTATATTGCGGTTCTCAGTGACATCACCAGCAAAAAGCACGCTGAAAAAACTATTCATTTGCAAGCCAACTATGACAGCTTAACCGGTTTGCCGAATCGGCAATTGTTTAACGATAGATTAGACCAAGCGATTCGTCTATCTAAAAGAAAAAACAAAAAATTCGCTGTAGTCTTTATGGATATCGATATGTTTAAGTCTATCAATGATAGTCTTGGGCACTCTTGGGGCGATGTGCTGTTGGCGGAAGTTTCCTTTCGCTTAAAGCGCGCACTGCGGGCAAGCGATACCATCGCGAGATTTGGCGGCGACGAGTTTACTTTTATTATTGATCCGATAGAAAAAGTTGCCGATGCGATTGTTGTACTAGATCAAATAGTAAAAACAATGCACGAGCCTTTTACCCTGCAATCTAATCGTGTTTTTGTGACAAGTAGTCTTGGTGTGGCTTTATATCCTGATGATGGGTTAGATCGTGAGCAATTGATCGCTCATGCAGATCAGGCTATGTACAGTGCTAAAAATCTAGGTCGTGATCAATATCAATTCTTTACTTCTGATATGCATAGGGCTGTAGAAGAGAAGCTTGCTATTAAAAATGCACTACAAGAAGCTATTATAAATCGAGATGTTGATGTTTGTTTCCAATGGATAAAAAATGAAAACTGTCCCGAACAAATAAAGTTGGAAGTTTTAGCGCGCTGGAAGCACGAAAGTGAACACATTTCACCTGATGTATTCATTCCTGTAGCGGAAGAATTTAATCTTATCTCAGATTTAGATGATGTTATATTGGAAAAGGCTTGTTTTGCTGGCTTTCAGTTGCAACAGCTTGGTATTGATAACTTTATGTTATGCACCAATCGTTCACCTATCGAGCTGGCCAAACGAGGCAACCCTGTACAGCGCTGGCGAAAAATTATCGAGTCTTATGGTTTGAGGGTCGAGCAGTTCAATATAGAGGTTACTGAAAACATTTTGGCTAAAGATAGTGATGGTCACTTTGACGTGCTTTATCAACTAGCTGATGCCGGTTTTTCAATATCCATTGATGATTTTGGTACCGGCTATTGCTCCTTGGGTTATTTAAACAAATTCCCGATTGATACTATTAAAATTGATAAAAGCTTTATCGATGAGCTGGGAAAAAGTGACCAACAATCGGCTATTGTCGATGCCATTATGGCCATGGCGAATGCTCTCAATAAGCAGGTTGTTGCTGAAGGAGTCGAGTGTCAGCAACAATATGATTCGCTTAAACGCTTAGGTTGTAAACAATATCAGGGTTATATGTTCAGCAAACCCCTTAACTTCGAACAACTTGCTAGTTTTCTGGCTGATCAAAACCGCATCGTCTCGGTTGACGTAAATCGTTGAGTTTTATCGCTTATCATTCGTTTATTTAGTGTTAAAGGCTGCGATGCAGTCATATAATTCTGGCTGTATCCGAATGAGGCGATGAAAATGGCAGTTATATCCTGGTGTAAAAAGCAATCTTTGATCTTGGCGATTACTTCAATGACTAGCTTTGCGGCTCAAGCCGAGCAGCTTTTTAATGATAAGCAGGCAGAAGCCATGGCCAGCCTTGCCTCCAGCTGTATTCACAAAGAATTCCCTAATGTGGTTAAACACTATTTTCTTGGCCCGCAGGATGTGCGCAGCCCCAAAGAATTATATCCGACTTTCTTTGGTTGCTTAGATTGGCATTCTTCTGTTCATGGCCATTGGTTGCTAGTGCGCATGTTGCATAAAGCTGGCGATCAACTAGATGCTAAAGCGATTCGGGAGCAATTAGAGCAGAGTTTTAAACCAAGCAATCTAGTGGGTGAACTCGCCTATTTTAATCGCCCCAATTCCGGCACGAGTTTTGAGCGCCCTTATGGCTTGGCTTGGTTTTTACAATTAACGACAGAGCTTCGCCAATGGAATGACCCTCAGGCGAAAGAGTGGTTGCAGCGTTTATTGCCTTTAGAGAGAAAGATCGTTGAGAACGTTTCTGCTTGGTTGCCAAAGTTGGCTTACCCAATCCGTGTGGGTGAGCACAGTCAAACCGCTTTTGCCTTTGGCCTAATGCTGGACTGGGCTCGCGAAGCGAAAGATAAAGATTTCGAAAACTTACTGAGTTCAAGAATCAAAGACTATTACCTAAAGGATGTAAACTGCCCGCTGGCTTACGAGCCCTCTGGACAAGATTTCCTTTCGCCTTGTTTGGCGGAAGCTGATTTAATGCGTAGGGTTATGAGTCAAGCCGAATATACTAAGTGGCTAGCTGAATTTTTCCCTTCATTACCAAAAGATAACAGTGCAGACTGGATGCCGGTCGCTCGAGTAACGGATCGCAGTGACGGGAAATTGGCCCACTTGGACGGCCTTAATTTAAGTCGTGCTTGGATGTTAGAGGGGATTGCTAGTGCACTGCCACAATCCGATGCAAGGCGTGCCGCTGTAGTTGCTGCTGCAGAGGCTCATAAAGCTGCCAGCCTTCCTGTTGTGATGGGCGACCTACATTATATGGGGAGTCATTGGTTGGGAAGTTTTGCGACCTATTTGATTAGCCAGCGCGGAATAGCATCCAACTAAGAGAGGTACTGCGGAGTATCGCGATTTGCGAGACTCCGCATTCTCAGTTACTTCTAGTCCTATCTTCTTGGGGCTTGATTAGATTGAGGATATATCTGCTGCATTCTTTGCTGCGCTTTCTGCCCCAACTCTCCACCGGATGCGGCTGCAAACTGATAATATTCATAGGCCTTTCGGCTATTGCCCTGCTTCAGCTCCAACTCACCCAGATGAAAAGTCGCGTACTGTGTTGGCAGCATGCTTAGGCTGGTTTCAAAATCGATTTTTGCTTGGGCTTCATTGCCTAGGTTTTTATTTACAATTCCGCGCCCCACATAAGGCCCGAAGTAGTTCGGGTTTATATCGATTGCTCGGCTAAAGGCATTTAGCGCTGACTTGCTGCGTTTTTGATTGAGTAATAGCTTGCCTTTGGTATCCCAGAACAAGGCTTCCTTCGGCTGTTTGCGAATCGCTTGTTCGGTAAGGCTCAGTGCTTTGTCGAGCTGCTTTTGATTGGCAGCCGCCAAAGCATCTTGATGCAGTTTATAGGCAGCTGCGTCCTTACGTAATTGTCGCATAGCTCTATCAAAAGCGGCTTTATTACGGGTTCCTGGTGGCATTTGCCGTGCTCGCTCCCGATTAGCTGCAACACGCTCCTCGGAAGGTGGGTGGCTGGCGAACAAATTATTTAACCAGTTGCTCTGGCGGCCCTTGGAAAGTTTGACAAAGGTTTCTTGTAGTTCAACAGCACCTTGCGGGTCATAACCAGCTGTTACCATATACTCCATGCCATAGGCATCGGCTTCAAGTTCTTGGCCGCGGCCATAACTTGCTTGAAAAGCCTGTGAACCCAGCCCAATACCCTGGTGTATTAAACCGCGATAGCGGCTCTGGCTGGCAGCTGCCGCTGCGAACTGGGCTCCAATACCCATCAACTGCCGTTGGCTCATTTGCTGGGCACTGTGGCTGGCCGCAGCGTGAACGATTTCATGTCCCAATACGGCGGCTAGTTGGGCCTCGTCTTCTAAATGGATAAGTAGCCCACGGTTAAAGGCTATTTTGCCACCTGGTAAGGCCCAGGCATTGGGCACATCATTATTGAGCACGACAAATTCATAGGGCAGATTGGGGCGATCGCTTAGTTTGGCGAGCTTCTGCCCCACTGAGTTTACATAACGGCTTAGCTCTGGATCGACTTCATAGGCTCCGCCTTGGCTTTGTTGCGATGGCCCATATTGTTTTTGACCCAAGGAAATCTCTTGGGAGGTCGACATTAAATTGAGTTGGCTTTTTCCTGTTACCGGGTTAGTGCTGCAGCCGACTACCGCAGTCGCTAGGGCTAATACGCCCAGTAGCTTCGCAAATCCTTTATTCACCGTGACACCTCCAAGAGCTTGATTCAGGTATAATGCCGCTCATTCTAGCAGCCTGATAGGCTGACATTAAGCGGTAGAGCCTTAACCCTTACTTAATTGGAAGGTCAGATAAAGGGGCCATATAGCCTACTCTACAGCCAGCTCCACAAGTTTGAGAGAAAGAAGATCATGCAAGCCCTGCAAGTAATAGAGCTTTTTGCCGGTTTAGATGCAAATGGCCAAGCGGTTATCGAACGCATGCCGGTTAAGGTAAGTGAAGAAGACGATAGCTGCCAGTTGGTAAAATCCCCTGCTTTTGTAAAGGGAATAGCCAGTGGCGACAAGATTAAACTACGTCCTGGTAGTCAGGATTTCGAATTGCTAGAGCGCAGTGGAAACCTCTGTATTCGCGTTTTAAGTCGAGCTGACATATCACCCATTGCAGAAGCCTTGGCACCTGAATTGGAAAAGCTAGGTGGTGAGCTTGATACAGAAACCGAGCGTATGCTGGTGTTTAGCATCCATGTGAGTTGTGGTTTTAAAGCCATTGAAGCTTTAATCAATAAATACGTCGATGGCCAAAACAGTGTATGGCTATATGGCAATGTTTACGATCCGCAAGATGGTGAGACACCACTAAATTGGTGGCAGCCAATTTTGGATGAAAACTAAGAGCTGGGATGTCATTGCAAAGCTAAGCTTTAGCAATCGACATCATTAGCTTATTTAATTGTTCATGTGGTCGCCTAAACTGGATAATGACCGCTAATTAGATCAAACGAGGACTGTGTATGTTAATGGTAGTATCACCGGCTAAAAATCTGGATTATGAAACGCCGGCTAAGACCAAGCAGTTTACCGAGTCTGATTTTCTAGATCAGGCAGAGATCCTGATGGAAGATCTACGTGAATTGGCACCTCACCAGCTTTCTGAGCTAATGAGCATTAGCGATAAATTGGGCACCTTAAACTACGATCGCAATCAACAATGGGGCCAACCTTTTACTACGGATAATGCCAAACAGGCGGTTCTGGCCTTTAACGGTGATGTGTATACAGGTTTAGATGCGCCGAGCTTTAAGGCTGATGATTTCAAATTCGCTCAAAAACACTTACGAATTTTGTCTGGCCTATATGGTTTATTACGTCCGCTGGATTTAATGCAGCCTTATCGTTTAGAAATGGGAACCAAATTCGAAAATCAGCGTGGTAAAAACCTCTATGAATTTTGGGGGGAAATCATTACCGACGCATTGAATGCTCAACTGAAAAAAGTAAAAAGTGATGTGGTGTTGAATTTGGCATCCAATGAATACTTTAAGTCAGTGAAACCTAAGTTGTTAAATGCCACTATCATGACGCCGGCTTTTAAGGACCTTAAAAACGGCCAGTATAAAATGATTAGTTTTTATGCCAAAAAGGCACGAGGGCTAATGGCAGCCTATGTGATTAAGAATCGTATTACCGATATTAATGACATTAAGAAGTTTGATAGTGAAGGTTATAGTTTTAATAAAGAGCTATCGACTGATAAACAATGGGTTTTTACTCGGGATCACGCCGAGTAAGATATTCTTTGTTTGGGTGCAAGGGTTCTGAATGGCCTTGCACCTACCCTCCTTACCTACTCTGTAAGTGTAAATTATTGTATTAAACACTTTAGCTTTATTTCCTTTTCCCGCTTGGCCAATTAAACTAATTTTGACTGCTTAGTAGAATTACCCAAAGGTACTCTAGCCATGGCTGAACTTAATAATGACAAACCTTTTTCCCAAGCTTGCGAGAACAATCAAGAGCCTATTTTTAACATATTAAAAGATGTGTTTTCAGATAAAACCAGCATCTTAGAGATCGGCAGTGGTACGGGGCAGCATGCTGTTTACATGGCTCCCCGTATGGCGCACTTGCAATGGCAAACTAGCGACTTATCTGAAAATGCTAAGGGCATCAATCGTTGGATTAATGACGAACAAGCCGCTAACGTACTCCGCCCTCTCGAATTGGATATCGCAAAGCATTGGCCCAACCCAGACCTTGTTAGTAACTTTGATGGCTTATACAGTGCGAATACCTGCCATATTATGCCCTGGGAAACGGTACAGAGTTTCTTGGCTGGTATGGAGTCAATGCAAGAAGGATCACGGCTAGCAATTTATGGCCCCTTTAAATATGGCGGCGATTACACCAGTGAAAGTAACGAGCGCTTTGACCACTGGCTAAAGGCCCAAGAAGCACATCGAGGCATTCGAGATTTTGAAGCGGTAGCTGAGTTGGCCAATAAGTCAGGATTCGATCTTTTGAAAGATCATAAAATGCCAGCTAACAATCAGCTGTTGATTTGGCAAAAGCGATAATTAGTAGCCGCTCAGAGCTACTCTAGGCTCTGAGCGGAAAACATTAAGATTTAGAGCTGTGAACGAAACAGCTTTGTTGGCTTAGTTTTTATCTTCACTATTTTGTATCCAGCCTCTTGGATTTCTATAAAACTCGGTTTTCCATTGATCGAGCTTTGAATGCAAAAACTCTTTCTTCTCCGGTAGGCTTTTTGCTAAGTTGTAGGCTTCGCCGGGGTCTGTCTGGAGATTATAAAGGAGTGGCCATGTGCCCAAAGTGGCAACACTTGTAGAACTATTGGCCGGCTTATAATCTCTAGAACCAGCTAGGCCACCTATTAGGCTGTCATTCTTATCCAGTGGATTGGGCCAGACATAATGGCTGTTATTTGCAATAAGCTTCCAGTCACCTAGGCGAATCGCTTCTACATCATAATCATGAAAAAAATACAGAGGTCTCTGAGAAAATTCCTCATGGCTTTTGCTCGGCTCTTTAAACAAGGGTAAAAAGCTCTTTCCATCGATGATCCGATCTTGAGGTAAAGAAACTCCGGCTGCTGCAGCAAAGCTAGGCAAGAAGTCGATATTCATCACGGAAACATCAATTTTTGTACCAGCAGGTATCTGATTTGGCCAGCGGGCCAGTAGTGGAACTTTGAACCCGCCTTCATAGCTTTGCCCTTTTCGCCCTCTTAAGGAACCAGCGGAGCCTTCATACCATGGTCCATTATCTGAGGTGACTAATATCAGAGTATTTTTGTCGATACCTTGCTTTTTTAAGGCCTCAAGTACAGCGCCTACACTCCAGTCAAACTCCTCAACAGCGTCTCCATAGGGCCCGCCCAATGACTTGCCTGCAAAGTTTTCAGAAGGGAAAAACGGTTGATGCGGATCCTTCTGGGAGAGGAAAATAAAAAAAGGCTCTTGGCTTTCTTGCTGAATAAACTTGATGGCCTCCTCAGTAAAAAGCTTGGTGTAGTGAGCTTGATCTAAACCAATATCGCCGATCATTTTTTCTTTATTGCGGTAAAAAGCAACTGGCCAGTCATCGTTGGACATATTAAAACCCACAAAATGATCAAAGCCATGTTTATGCGGGTGATACTCTGGCCAAGCAGTAAAGTCACCTAAGTGCCATTTACCAAAAACCGCGGTTCGATATCCAGCGCTTTTCAGTAGCTCTGCAATAGTGATCTCGTCGGCTGGGAGCCCTTTTACTGCATTGCCGCCACCAATCATATCGATGGCGGCAAGGTTACTAAAGGCAACCGCTGCTTTATAAGAGGCTTTGCGGGCAAAGCTGTCGCCGGCAGCTTGAATGGGGTGAATAATACCGCTGCGCAAAGGATAGCGGCCGCTGAGTAATCCTGCTCTCGAAGGTGAGCAAATGGCCGCGCTTGAATAGGCTTGACTGAAGTTAGCGCCTTCTACCGCGAGTTGATCAATGTTGGGCGTTTTAATAGCCTTGCTGCCGTGTAAACCTATATCGCCATAACCTAGATCATCGGCCAGAATTACAACAATGTTGGGGCGCGCTTGTTCGTCTGTGTTTTTAATTGAAGTAGCTGAAATTTCTTTATTGTCTTGGCTTTTAAATATTTCAGCTTCCATACCATAATTAAGAGGCTTAGAAAGCTGGACTGCCGATATTGCTAATAGAACGATCACAAGTGAACAGGCGATAAATAGTGTGCGAAACATTATTCCTTTCCTTCAGTAATACGACTCAACAGCCGCTTTGCGAACTCTGCTTGTTTAGTTAAATTATCGTCAGTTGAGGCAATGTGGGTTTGAAAAGTCTGCTCTATAAGCTGCCAGGCCTCCGGCGATATTTCTCCGGCGGCTATAGCTTTTGGAGCGACATGTCGACATTGTTCAAATAATGCTTCTACCTGATGCCGTTCATCTCGAATTGAGCCTGGAGCTTTCGCCTGCCATTGTGCAGCATTTTCTAGTCGTAGCTGAATGGCCCATAGTGCCTCTTTTATTACTGATAAATAACTATTGGGCTTAAAGCGGCTGATACCACCTCTAGGCTTCGCCGGGCTGTGTTGATCGCCCAATATTGCCCGCCCCAATACTCTGCGAAGGGGCGAGTTGCCAACGTAAATGCTACCATCCGGAGCCGTAACTGTAGATGAAACAGAATCCTCTGCACCATCGGCGAAGTATCGAATTTTTCCAGTTTGTCTATCGAGCAATCCGGCACCTAAGCGCATAGGAAACTTTTGCTTGCCATGAATCACACCGACAGCGCCAGTAAAGGCAACTCCGTTTGCGGTTATTTCTGCCCCCAAGCCTTTGAAGTTATCCTGTAAAAATCCGCCCTGATACATATCAAGTTTTGCTTTCCAACCTAATGTGGCACGGTCGCCTTGGTCTATTAACTGAAATATGTCGGTGCGAGTATTGGCGTAAATTTCACCGTTGTCGACGGCTACATCAATTGAGCCTGTGACTTTATCACCAACTTTGTATTGCCAAATGATATCGCCACTTTGGGCATGTATTGCATAGACTGTGTCGTATGCATCGGCAATATAAATTCGTTGGCCATCAGCGCTGATAGCAGGAGTAGATGCGGTTCCACCAGGAACTTTAGTGATGCTTGCTATACGAAGCTCAGCGACAGCTCCATTGCGAACCAAGTCAATGCCATAGAGGGCTGCATAATCTGAGAAGCCATCAACTTCGCCATCTTCTTCATCAGCTATCGTGGCCGCCAACCAGATTCTTCCGCTATTGCTATCAATAGAAAAAAAGTTGCTGACTTTTTGCAATTCTCCGGCGGCACCATGAAGCACTGCGCTAATAGCATCATTGTTACCATTTATGCCTGAACTTGGCACCATGTGGGCAATATCCGCATTTGCTCTATCTAAAACACGCTTTGGTACAGTGAAATTGCTTAGGCCGGTTGGTGCCCCTGGCAGCATAAATGGTTTCTTTAAGAGTGGACTACCGGTTTTGCGATCGACGATATAGAGGTGCCCGTCTCCAATGCTGGTGATCAGGCTGTCACTGTGAATATGGTAGTTGATACCAAAGCTGTGGTGTTTGCTAAGGTAGTTGCCATTTTGGATGGCGGGTAAGCCGCTAGCACTTTGCCAAATGATGCTACCGTTTGTATCGATGGCCATAGCCGTATCGTAGCTACCTAGATAAATAATATCTTCCCCTGTTTCTGGGTCCTCCAGTACTAGTGGTGTACCGGCACCAGCTGCAGCGCTTGGGTGGGTGATCGCCCAGCGTCTATGTCCATGCTCAGGCTCTAGAGAAACAATTAAGCTGTTATCCACTGGGAAGATAGGTGAAAAATAGATATTACCTTGCTTATCGAAGACAGGCCCTTCGCTAACAAAGAGATTTTCTTCAGCATGCCAAGCAAGCTCGAAGCTGGGCGCGGTAACTCCCATAACTTCATCCGAACCATGTAAGTCACTATGCAAGGCCCTGCCAAAACGAAAAGGTCTCGCTAATGGGTGTGGATTTTTTGAATAGAGGCGAGGTGCCATAGGTCGCCAGCTGCTGAGCTTCGGCTCAGCGTAGATGGTAAACTTTGCGTTGCCAGTGAATAGTGAATAGGCTACTAGGCGCATGGGCTTATGAAATAGGATAAATACCACTAAAATGGCCGCCGTACTGAACAGCAATGTTTTACGTCTTGGCATAGGCCTACCTTATGTTGATACTCGCAAGCTTATTGCTAGTGTTGGATATGTAATTTTTTCACTAAGCATAAGATAGAACGCAAGTAGAGGGGTCCGAGCCAATTGGGGCGCACGCTAAAGCGGCTTTTTAGGGGCAAAATAAGTACTGGCGGCTAGCGCTTTGAAATTGACTTTGCCAATGTAGTCAGTGGAGTTTGAGTTGAACATCTATCATTTGTTTTTAGGCTTCGGGGCTTTGCAAGGCGGCATTATGGCTGTTTTGCTACTGGTATCGCCAAGTGGCGCTAAACTGGCTAATCGTTTTATGGCGGCGCTGCTTTTTGCGATGGGGCTGCGTTTATTGCAGCAGCTGCAAGTTTCGGCCGATTATCTAAACGACTTGCACTGGTGGACACTGTTAATAGCCAATCTCCCTTTTTGTTGGGGGCCTTTACTGTTTTTATATTCAGCTGCCTTAACAGGCAATAATCTCTCCAAATCGCATGGCTTACACTTTTTACCTTATCTACTCTTGTGTGTGGCAAGCGTTGAGTACTATTTCTATGAGCCCCAACAGCAACAGCTGTTAGTTGACTACCTTTGGTACTTTAGAGGTGAGTTAGAAATGGAGGGGCGAGTCAGTGAGTTCTTATCACCATTCTGGCAGCTCTGGTTTAAATATCGACTCAATGCCCATTTGTTCATTTTTCATTTTGGCTTTTATTGTTATCTGGTATTCCAACAAACAAGGCAACATGAGCAGCTGATGCAAGGCCACTTTTCATCTCTGGAGAGTATGAACCTTAAGTGGTTGCGTACCTTGAGCCTAGTCGGGATGGTATACCTTATCGTAATGCTAAGTTTTAATCGCTTGCCAAGGTTGATATTTGAAAGTGATATTGCGACACAGGGCTATCCTTTTTTGTTCTTGGTTTTGCTGATTTATGCAATGGCGATCTCTGCGATGTACCAGCCCAGTTTGGTACAGCGGGTTCTTGCTGCAAGGGCCAGCAGGCAGGCGCTATTGCCTACTCCAGCACAAGTATTGGCTGCAGAAGACAGCACTTCAGCCAATACCGAACCCAAATATCAACGTTCCAAGATTAGCCAACAAGATGCTGAGCAATTTAAACATCGACTAATGCATGTTATGGAAGAAAAGGAGCTTTACTTGGATAGTGAGCTGACACTGGCAGAACTTGCAAAGGAGGCTGACCTTAGTGCTCATCAGGTATCGCAGGTGCTCAATGGTCAGCTGGGCCAGAACTTTTTCACCTTTGTAAACAGCTATCGCGTAGAGAAAGCGAAAAGCTGCTTACAGGATTCATCTCTAAGCCACTTAGCCATCGTCGATATTGCAATGGAAGTCGGATTTAAATCGAAATCCTCATTTTATGATGCATTTAAGCGGTCGATGGATATGACGCCTAGCCAGTATCGTAAGCAGTTTTCTGGCTGAATTGGCTTGATAAATGTCTTTATAAAACTATTTTGATCGTAAATTTATCCGAACCAATAGGTTCGGACGCTCTTTATTATGAGTAAAACTAAGATTTTGGCCATTAATTAATAATAACAAGCATAGGGCCACATCCATGTTGCAGCAGCTACCCTTTCCTCTTCGATTATTAGCCGTTAGCTTGCCTTTGGCGGTTAATGTATATGGGCAATCCGATTCGCAAAGTAGTCAAGCCGTTCTGGAAGAAGTCATAGTGACAGCGCAAAAGCGCGATCAAGCTATCCAAGATATTCCAGCAACTGTGAATGCCATTAGCAGTGAGGCATTAGAAGATTTCAATATCTTAAGCTTTGAATCTTTGGAGCAGCTTGCCCCAGGTCTAGATACTCGCAGTGTAGATGGGCGTTCTGGGTCTATTGCTCTGCGTGGTGTCGAATACAACCCGAACTCTGCTGCCGCTCAGGCAGTGGACGTTTATTGGAATGACACCACGCTAGGCAGCAACAGCAGTGGTGCCATTTTTCAGCAACTGTTTGATTTAAGCAGTATTGAAATTGTACGTGGTGCCCAAGGTACATTGCAGGGTCGTTCATCTCCAGCAGGAGCTTTAAAGCTGAATACCGCGAAAGCTCAGCTGGATAACTTTGAAGGCTATGTGCGCAATAGCTTTGCTGAAAACGCGGCCAGTAATACTCAGCTAGCGATTAATACCCCGCTAATCGAGGGTAAGTTAGCGCTAAGACTAGCAGCGGTCTACGATGACAATGAGCTGCAGGAAACGAGAAATCTGCTAGATGGCAATGTTAGCGACAGCCAAAGTCGGGCTGGGCGTCTCTCTATGGCGTGGCAGGCCAGTGAAGATATACGTGTTGATCTAAGTTACCAATACCAAGAAAGTAACCTGGATCGTGTGACAAGGGTTCAAGGTAGCAGCAGCTTACCGCAGCAAGCCATTGCGCTTCCAGTTATTGAAAGCCAGGATAATTTAGGTATTCAGGTTGCGCCAGATATTTATCAAGGCCGATTTGAGGTGGCTACGCTGCGAGTAAATTGGGACTTTGGTAATCATCAACTTGATTGGGTATCAGGATATTCAGAGCTTCATTCCAGTGAAAATTTTGATAACAGCCAGGGTAATAGCAATCCAAATGTAATAGCGGGATTTGCTTCGCCCACCCGCTTTGTGGACGCAGGTTTTGCAAATTCACATGAGTTTCGAATCAGCTCTAGTGATAGCGATGATTGGCAATACATATTGGGTATTTACTATGGTGAGGAAAATGGACAATTCGATCGTTATCAATACTTAGGGCCTCAAGGGCCAAATCAAGGCTCAATACTATCTCCCTTAGGCGCAGAAGATATCGGTATATTCACTCATCATAGTTATCAGTTTGGTGATAATTGGAACACCGAAGCCGGTATCCGCTGGCAGCGTGCAGAGCGATTTAATGCCTCGGATATTTATCTTGCTAATGGCATGCTGCTAAGGCCGCTGCTAGCTCAAGAGGTACGCAATCGCAGCGAAGAGGCCGTTACAGGTAATTGGAGTCTTAGCTATCGAATGGATGAGCCTGATACGGTAAGTTATTTTAGTATTTCTAAGAGCTTTCGCCCCGGTGGTGTAACGGTAACGTCGGTGAGCTTAGCTGATCTGGCCACTTATGAAAGTGAGGATAGCATTGCCTATGAGCTAGGCATGAAGTTTAAATTGTTGGATGGTCGGTTGAACCTCAATACCGCAGTGTTCTATCAAGATTTCGATAATTATATTACTCGCCTCTCCAGAATTGCTGTAAATGATAGAGGGCTTGCCACTCGACCAAGATCCAGTGGTATAACAACGACGGGTGATGCTTTAGTAAAGGGTATAGAAATAGAGTGGCAGGCCCTATTGGCCGACAACTGGCAGCTTAATGGTGGACTGAGTTTTACCGAAGCTGAATTTAAAGATGGAGTAAATCTACCTTGTAACAATGGTTCGGCAATACCGAATGGGCAAATTGCAAACTATTGTGATGTCTCTGGTTTAGAGCTAGGTATTCAGCCAAAACTCAGTGCGAATCTTGCTTTGTTTAATCAGCAAGATTTTGGCTCCTTTGAGTTGTATCAGCAGTGGTTATTACGCTTTGTTGGCAGCCGAACAGAAGTGGACGCTGTGGGAGGAGAATTAGCTTCCTATTCAACAGCTGATTGGCATATTGGCCTTCGCAGCAACGACAATGGCTGGGATGTCGCTGTTTTTGCTAAAAATCTATTTGATAAAAATGCAATCAATAATATTCAACCTCAATTTAGAGCGCGTGCTGGTTTAGCGACAGGTTATCAACGGGTTGATGCCATCGACGGCCGCACTTTAGGACTTAGTTTCAAATATCACTTCTAAAGGGCGCTAGAGATGTACTTACGAAATTTCGTTTTAGTTTTAGCGTGTGTCTTGTCGGTCTGTGCTCAGGCAGACAAGCAGCCCAATATTGTTTTAATGTTGAGTGACAATCTCGGCTTTGGAGATTTGGGCAGTTACGGTGGTGGCGCCCAACGCGGCGCAGCCACACCACAGCTAGATCAATTGGCGCAAGATGGCTTTCGCTTCACCAATTTTATGGTGGAGGCTGAGTGCACGCCATCACGTTCGGCTTTAATGACGGGGCGTATGCCAATACGCTCTGGCACCACGCGTGCCGTTCCTGTACCGGGTTTGCCTCAAGGCTTGTCGCCTTGGGAGGTCACTATTGCCGAGGTGTTGCGCGAATCGGACTATCAAACGGCAATGTTTGGTAAGTGGCACTTGGGTTACGACCAAGAGCGTTTACCGACAGCGCAGGGGTTCCAGCAGTGGTGGGGTTTTCCATTTAGCACTGGTATCTCTGATTTTCCCAATCATGTGGGTTATGAGCATAGCGGTTTGAAGCCCGCTAGACTCTGGCAGGGAAACGACCGCGATGGCGCTCATGCTGGCGAAGTTTATGACCGCGACATGAGGCCACTGATTGATGAAAAAATTGCTCAAAGGGCCGTAGAATTTATTCATCAAGCTAAAAAAGACAAACCGTTTTTCCTCTATCTACCTTGGTCTATACCACACCATCCTTCAATACCGCACCCTGATTTCCAGGGCAAAACCGGTCATGGACGGTACGCAGATGTTCTAGCTGAGCATGATCATCGCGTTGGTCAGGTTTTAGCGGCGATTGAATCGGCGGGTTTACGTGAAGACACGATTGTTATCTATGCCAGTGACAATGGCCCTGATCGTGCTGAATATCCTTGGATAGGTGATACCGGCCCCTTTCGCGGCTATCTAGGTACAGTTCATGAAGGTTCGGTGAGAACGCCATTGATCATGCGTTGGCCCGGAAAAATCGAAGCGGGTCTCAGCAGCAATGAAATGGTTTCTATGGTTGATTTGTTTCCGAGTCTTGCAAAATTAGCGGGTGCTTCAAAACATGTGCCAGGTGATCGTGTAATCGATGGAATAGAAATGAGTGAGTTCTTCCTCGGCAAGCGTGAATCATCAGGTCGAGATAGTGTAATTCTATTTTCCGGCGAAGATCTTAGAGCCGTGAAATGGCGTCAGTTCAAAGTGTACTTTCAAGGCGAAGGAACCGCGCCAGGTGAGCAAAAAATAGATCAATTATGGGCGCCAGAAATATACAACACAGTGGTCGACCCCAAAGAAGCCAACAATATCGGTGTCAATCGCCTTTGGGTTATGTACCCCATATTTAAAACTCTGATGCCCTTTGCCTACTCTATCGATAAATATGGAATCGTCGAGGCTGGTGGTGAGAAGCCAAGTCGCTATGAGGTTAATATCCCATTTTTTCGTTGGGAGCAAATAGAGAACAGTTTGGGAGAGCTAAAAAAGCAAAAGCTCAAGCAAATGCTTAGTGAAAAACTAAATTCCATAAGCCAGCAGATTAAAGGTGAGGCACAAGACTGATGAGATTGAAATCTATTATTTGCACTGTGCTAAGTTTGATAGCGCTTCTTGGAAGTCAACACAGTATGGCTCTATTTGAAAAAGAAAAGCCGAAAAATGTTGTTGTAGTTATTTTGGATGATTTGGGTTATTCGGATCTGGCAAGTTTTGGATCTGATATTAAAACAGACAGCATAGATGCTTTAGCCAACGATGGTGTGCGCTATAGCAACTTCCATGCTACTCCAACCTGCTCACCAAGCCGGGCTGCGTTGTTGACAGGCAGGGATCCTCATCGAGTAGGCATGGGCTTAGTTTCGCGCTTTGATTTCGGTGAGCGTTATCCCGCGTTTCGTGGTCGTATCAGTGAAAATGCCGTAACCATGGCTGAGTTGCTTGCTGAAAATAACTATGGCACATACGGAGTTGGTAAGTGGCATTTACTACCCCCCTCTGATATGAAGCCATCTGGTCCATTTACACATTGGCCATCGGGTAAGGGGTTTCAACGGTTTTACGGTTTTCTTGCGGGTTCAACTGATCAATTTAAACCAGAGTTATTTGAGGACAACCATTTTGTAGAAAGAGAGTTTGACGAGGATTATATTCTTACTCGAGATCTTATGGATAAGGCGATTAAAATGTTGCACAACCATGTGAGCTATTCGCCGGAGCGACCTTTCTTTATGTATATCGCTACTCCGGGCATGCATGCGCCTCACCAAGCCTCTAAGCCGTATTTGGAAAAGTACCGTGGGGCATTCGATCACGGTTGGGATGAAGAAATTCTGCAACGTTTACAGCGGCAACAAGATATGGGCTTATTGCCTAAGTCCATCACGCTACCAGAAAAAGATAAGCGCGTTAAGAACTGGTCTACTTTGACTGCTGAACAGAAAAAAGTTTATGCGCGGCTACAGGAAGTCTATGCTGCATTTCTCGAAGAAACGGATGTTGAGCTTGGTCGCTTCTTTGAGCAGCTGAAGCGACTGCAGCAATACGATAACACCTTAGTGGTTTTGTTATCAGATAATGGAGCCAGCCAAGAAGGAGATGTTAATGGAAATATCAATCATAGCAGCCACTACAGCGGCAATATAGAAACAGTCAGCGATATCTCTTCGCGTATTGAAGAAATAGGTGGCCCGCGTACTGCGAGTAACTATCCATTGGGTTGGGCGGCTAGCAGTAATACGCCGTTTCGATATTTCAAACAGGATACTTATAGTGGTGGTGTGAATGTTCCGTTAATTGTTAAACCAGTAAAATCACAAGCGCGGAAGCTTGAAGCCAACAGTGTCCGTCATCAATACCATTTTATTAGCGATATATTTCCGACCGTAATGGATTACTTGGATATTAAAATTCCAGATCAATTTGATGGTCGCAGACAGCTTCCATTTGATGGTATATCAATGCGTTACAGCCTAGAAAAGCCTTCGGCAGAGGACCAACGTGAGACACAGTTTTATCGCATGGGTTTTCATCGAGGTATTTATGCCGATGGTTGGTCAGCTGTTTTTCGTCATCAACAAGGTGAAGGAACTGAGAAAAGCCAATGGCAGCTGTTCAATCTAAAAGAGGATATTGCGCAAGCTAAAGATTTATCGAAACAGTTTCCCGATAAGCTGAATAAACTGAAGGGTATTTGGGAGACAGAGGCAGAAAAAGTCAATGCCGATGGCATGCTCAATCCCAAGGCACTTAAAGTGCTGCGCACTGCTAAACAATTGTTCGCCCCCAATAACAAAAGCAAGACGTATCGTTTTTACCCTGAAACAAGCTATGTGGTTGAAAAGTCGGCCCCACAAATTGTTGGAAAATCGTTTGATATTCGAATAGATATTGAGTCCGGGGCAAATGCAGCAGATGGTTTGTTGTTTACCTACGGCAATCGAGACTCTGGTTTCATTTTATACATGGATAAAGGGAAGCTTGTTTTCGAATACAACTACTTTGACAATATTGCCAGTTTTGGCAAGCAAAGCCGATTTGTTTCATCCAGTTCTCTTGATAAGAGCGTGTCAAAGTTTGAGTTGCAGTTTCGTCAGCAAGATAAAGACCAAGCAATAGTCAAAATTGTCCAAGCAGGCAAGGTGCTCGCCGAGGGCCGGATTCCCAATACTATTAGTGGGCGCCTGTCCCATGAAGGTGCCAGTATCTTGAAGGAGTGGGCGGTATCGGTATCCGATCATCCTAAGGCCAAAATTCCTTTTAACGGCCAGCTTAAATACATTGAAGTAGAAGTTCTGTAGAGCGGTAGGCATCACCGTTACTTGGGCCTTCTAGGTCCTTTTTTTCTTTTTACCTACTGTAGTAATCAAAATTCCTATTTTGATTACTACGTCGCCCTCTCCGAGCTGGCGCCGTTGTGTGAAACGGCTTGCTCGAAGTGGGCTGGCATCAATGTGAGCGCCTAGGTCGGCTTTTTTGACTAAAAACGGTGCAATTTTGCCAATAAGACAAATGTGGCCATTTTTCTGATCTTCATCTCGGAATTCCTCTCTGCTTGTCATAAACTGAGGCCATATGGATTGCCATAATAACAATAGAAAATAAGCCTATCGCCACACACTCGTGGCTGACAGCTACCGGAGACTGCCATGCCTTTTGCTGCAAAGTTAAAACTTGCTGTTCGTAAACTCGCTGTTTCTCTTATCGCTCAACCCAAGCCTATTACCTATGTTGGTGAAGGATCTTCCTTAAAGCTTTGTGAAGCCGTTGATCAATTTGACGTGCGCAAAGTTCTTATCGTAACTGATGCTATGTTGTGTGAGTTGGGTTTGATAGATCCATTACAAAGAGCCTTGAGCGATGCAGGTGTGGAAAGTGTTGTGTACCAAGGTGTGACCCCAGATCCCGTGTGGACGGTCGTCGAAGAAGGCCTCACCCTACTCAATGGTGAGCAGTGCGATGGCGTGATCGGTGTCGGTGGTGGTTCATCAATCGATGCTGCGAAAGTGATTGCTTTGGCGGCCACGAATACCAGTATTCCTCCACGCGAGTTGGCAGGCTTTAAAAAGGCCAAACAAGATGGTTTGCCTTTATTTGCTGTTCCGACCACAGCCGGTACTGGCTCGGAGGTGACTATCGCTGCGGTTATTTCAGATCCTGAGACTCACAAAAAGGATCTCATCGGCGATACCCGAGTTATTCCGAAAGTCGCCGCCTTGGATCCTTCACTGATGTTGGGCTTGCCGCCAGCCGTTACGGCGGCCACCGGTATGGACGCCCTAACCCACGCTATTGAATCTTATATTGGCGAGTGGGCTAATGAAGAAACCGATGCATTGGCCAAAAGCGCGATCAAATTGATTTTCGACAACTTGCCAAAGGCTGTTGCTGAAGGAAGCGATGTTAAAGCACGTGAAGCTATGGCGCTTGCTTCTTACTACGCTGGTTTGGCTTTCACCAAGGCAATGGTGGGTTATGTCCATGGTATTGCTCACCAGCTGGGTGGGAAATACGGTATACCTCATGGTCTTGCAAATGCCGTTGTGCTTCCTGAAGTGCTTAACTTCTCCAAAGATGCTGCTTCCCACCGCTTAGCAGAGTTAGCTATTCACACCGGCTTAGGTGAGCACTATGAAGGTGATGCAGCGCTCAGCCAGAAGTTTATTGATCATATTAAAGCAATGAATGAAGAAATAGGGATTCCTGTGGGCTTTGAACAAATTCAAGCCGCCGATATTCCTGAGTTAGCGACAGCGGCATTGGAGGAATCCCACGGTACCTATCCAGTACCAGAATATATGAATCAAGCAGAGTGTGAGGCGATGATTGGGCGTTTAATTTTACGTCCTGCCTAGCCCACTCTCATCAAAAGCTCTGTTTGAATTCTTCCAGAGACTGGACGCCCAATTAGGGTGTCCACCTTTCATGATACGCAAATTGCTTCACCCTCTCTTACTTTGCATAGTTCTTTTGGCTTTTGGGGATTAGCTTCTTGGCCTAGTTAGTTGCGCGCCTCTAAAAATTTCATACTTGCCATTGAGGCGGTTCTAAATAATAATTTTCAGCTGATGTTGAATGCTGAAATGGAATAACATTAAAACTATGAATAAGGATGTCCAGGAGTTTATTGGGGCTCGCCAATCTACAGCCTATATGATGGTGATTCTTTCTCTGGGTTCGGTCAGTGTTTGGGCCCTTCCCCAGATTGTAGAAACCTTTCAAGAAGGGGGCTTTGTCAAAGCACTGTCGCTAATAGCTATTTTAGCTTTCATCTCTGGATTAGCTTACTATTTTGCACCAAAACTGAGCCCCAAAAAATCAATTCGCGTTAATCAAAAGACCTTGAGCATGAGGCAAGATGGAGCAATTCACTGGCGCATTGAATTGTCTGATATCGGCCAGTGCGATATCAGTAGGCGTGAGGAAACTGCCTTTAAAGATCGATCAAAAATGCTAAACGTTCATAATAAAAACGGTGAAAAGCTGATAGAGCAAGAAGTTGAATTTCTAGCTGCTGAGCAGCAGAGGTCACTACTGAAGCTGTTGCTACATCGTGTAGAAAAAATCTAAAGCTTAATCTTCTGATTTAAATGGTAGATAGCTTTCGGCGTCTTCTTTGTAGAGTTCTATATGCTCACTTTCTTGCTTAAGAAAATCCTCAATTGCAGGGCGAAACTCCTCAGATGCAATCCAGTGAGCTGAATGAACATAGCTGGGTTTAAAGCCGCGTTGAATTTTATGTTCACCTTGAGCACCTGGATCAAAACGTTTTAGTCTGTTTTCAATAGCATACTCGATACCTTGGTAGTAGCAGGCCTCAAAGTGCAATGCATCGAAATCATCTAAGCAACCCCAATAACGCCCATACAAGGTTTCTGAATCTTTAAAATATAATGCGGCGGCGACCATCTGTCCATCGTAATGAGCTTGCGCCATCATGATGGAGTTTGCGCAGTTTGTTGCTAAGCGTTTAAAAAAGTCGTGATTTAAGTAACCCTGTCTACCACTGCGTTTTAAATAGGTTAAATGGTAGCAGTGGTAAAATTGCTGCCATTGATCGGCGCTTATATCTGCACCTTCTACGCACTGAATTTTTACACCTTGTTGATCCACTTTTCGTCGCTCACTCTTTAAACTCTTTCTCTTGCGTGATTTAAAGCTGGCAAGAAAATCATCAAAGTTCTTATAGTCTTCATTTATCCAATGAAACTGTACGGCATCGCGTTGCAGTAGTTGGTGATCAGTTGTTAGGCAGTTTAGCTGATGAGAGCTTGGGAATAGGCTGTGAAAGCTAGAAGCTTCAAGCCTTTGGCACTCTTGCTGTAACTGTTGCAGCATGATTTGACAAAAAAGAGCTTCATCTAGGCCTTCAGCCAAAGCATAGCGTGGCCCGGTAGCTGGAGTAAAAGGGATGGCATTTAGCAGCTTGGGATAGTATTCAACGCCATACCGATGATAAGCATCAGCCCAAGCCCAATCGAAAACGTACTCCCCATAAGAGTGGTTTTTTATATAGAGGGGCATGGCGGCTAATAACTCGCCTTTATCGTCTTCCCGGTCTTCAGACCACAATAAGAAATGATGGGGAATCCAGCCGCTGTCTTTGCTTACACACTGGCTTTGCTCTAGCGATTGCAAAAACTCATACTGAATAAAGGGGTAATCACTTGCCCAAATGCTTTGCCAGCTATCTCGATCGATAGCGTCAATAGAGGGAATAAATTCGACAAGCATTATAAGGCACTTTTTCTAATTGGCCTCACATCATAACGGCTCAGGAGTGCTTGGCAAGCCCAATTACTATTGGGCCAGACCGCTTGCTTATGTCAGTTGCTCAGCAGGTTCTTCTTGCTTGTCCTTGTCTAATATTTGTAGACGATCTCTTGGGAATATACAGCTAAATGTACTTCCCTTACCCGGTTTGCTTACGATACTTAAATGCGCATCGTGGCGTAACAAAATATGTTTAACGATGGCGAGCCCTAGGCCAGTTCCGCCTGCATCTGAGTTGCGGCTGCCATTATCTACACGATAAAATCTTTCGGTTAGGCGCGGTATATGAATGGGGTCGATACCATCGCCTTGATCTTTCACAGAAAAAGTAATGGCTGATTCGTCAACACTGATGCTGAGCTTGATTTCGGTGTCGGGGCTGGAGTATTTAACGGCATTAAAAGCAAGGTTTGAAAAAGCGCTGTGCACTTCCTTTTCATTGGCGAGCAAGGCAATATCACTCTTACATTTCACAGTAATATGATGTTGGCCGTCACTTAGTGCAGTAGCGTCGGCGGCTATCATATCCAGTAGCGGTTTCAATGCCACTGGCTTTTGATTACGCTCATTGTCTTCGGTTTCTAAGTTAGAGAGCGTCAGCAAATCGTTGATCAGCAGATTCATGCGATCGCTCTGCTGTTGCATTTGCCCAAAGGCGCGTTCCATTACTGGGTTTAAGTCGGGCGCCATGCTTAAGGTTTCGATATAGCCGCGCAATACCGTTAGCGGTGTGCGCAACTCATGAGAGACATTGGCCACAAAATCCTTACGAACCTGTTCCAATCGGTGCACGCGAGTTACATCACGGACAACCACTAAACGCTCGCCTTTACCAAAACGATTGATTTGGTACTGTAGTTGTTTTGATTCATTGCGCGGAGATGGCAAATCTAGCGGGTCTTCATACTCGCAGGCATCAAAGTATGCAATAAAGTCTGGGTGGCGAATAAAATTAACCAGTGGGTGCCCTTGGTCGATAGGTTGTAAACCCAGCAAAGTTTCGGCAGCTTGGTTCCACCAATTTAGGCAGCCATTGGCGTCCAGTAGCACCACAGCATCACGCAGAGCAGCAGTAGTTTGTTGCCCACGTCGAATCATACCTTGCAGGCGGCGGCGTTCTTTTTCATGGCGCTTTTGCATGCGATAAATATTATCGAAAATTTCGCCCCATATACCGACGGTATCAGGGGGTGGCTCGCGGCGCTTAGAGGTTACCCATAAATAGAGCTGACGGATTTGTAATAGCACCCAGCCCATATATAGGCCGCCGCCAATAATCAGCGTCCAGCTGATATAGCCGTTCAGCCAGCCAAAAAAGAGGCAAATCAGAGTAAAGAATGCAATGCGCTTGAGTTCAGCGCCTAAGCCCTGGTGCAATAAAGTATCCGCCCTAGGTGATGGGAGTTAGTAGCCTAAAGTGTAACAGGCTCGATGTTACGACAAGAAGACGGGGTCTTAATTGACCGCCGTCACCTTGGTAGAGAATCGGTAACCGGTTCCTCGCACAGTTTGGATGAAGCGGTCGTGATCGTCCAGTGTTAGCGCTTTGCGCAGACGGCGGATATGCACGTCGACAGTTCGCTCTTCCACATAAACGTTACCGCCCCAAACATGGTCCAGTAATTGGCTACGGGTGTACACGCGCTCTTGGTGGGTCAAAAAGAACTCTAACAAGCGATATTCTGTCGGGCCCATTTGTACAGGAGAATCGCCGATAGTGACTCGGTGGCTAATTGGATCTAGGCACAAGTCGCCAACCACAATTGGCTCAGCATCTTGGTGATTGTCGGTGCGACGCAAAACAGCTTTTAATCGTGCAACCAGCTCGCGGGGTGAAAAAGGCTTAGTGATATAGTCGTCAGCACCGATTTCGAGGCCTTGTATTTTATTATCTTCCTCGCCTTTGGCGGTCAACATAATGATTGGGGTGCGGGCTGTTACCTCATCGCGTTTGAGGCGGCGAGCAAGCTCAATGCCACTGGTGCCGGGCATCATCCAATCTAACAGTACTAAATCGGGTTTCTCGTCGATGATTAAGCTGTGTGCCTCTTGGGCATCTGCGGCTTCCAGGCACTGGTAGTCGGCCATCTCTAGGGCGATACGGAGCATATCGCGAATGGCTTTCTCGTCATCGACGATCAAGATGGTTTTATTAGGCATGGTAGCCCCTCTATCAACGGCGGGGCCTTACACAAAGGTAATGCCCTAGGGTCTGTTAAGAAGGCATTATTAAATAAAGGTTTTGTTGCAACTTTATGACAATTTCTTGTCTGCTTATAGCCCTCTGGTCAAATAAACTCCAAATAGGCCTTAAAGTGCTAATTAATATAGCTAAGTGCAACACCCGCAAATATTGCTGCGCCCACATAATTATTGCTCAAGAAGGCCTTAAAGCAGGCTTGGCGCTCGCGCCCGCGAATCAAAACCTGTTGGTAAACAAACAGGCCTGTGGCCACAGCTAGGCTTATATAAAAAGCAAAGCCAAGATCAAAGCGATTGGCTAAGACAATCAAGGACATGATCGTAAGGCCTTGTAAGCAGCCGATAATCATCTTGTCTTGCTCGCCAAATAAGATTGCTGTCGACTTAATGCCAATCTTGAGGTCGTCATCCCTATCGACCATGGCATATTGGGTGTCGTACACCACTGTCCACAACAGATTAGCGGTAAAAACTAACCAGGCTGTAGGCGGCAGCTCGTTCAGGCTGGCGCTAAAGGCCATGGGAATGCCCCAAGAGAAAGCGGCACCCAATACCAGCTGTGGAAGATGGGTATGGCGCTTCATAAAGGGGTAGCAGGCGGCCAGCGCAATACCGCCAAATGAGAGTGCGATGGTAAAAGTGTTCGTGAGGCAGACCAATACAAAGGCCAGTATTCCTAAGCCCGCGAACAAAATAAGGGCGTTACGGGGCGCTATTTTGCCCGCCGCTAAGGGGCGGTGTTGGGTACGTTCTACGTGGCCGTCAAAGTTTCGATCGGCATAATCGTTAATGACGCAGCCTGCGGCTCGCATAATGAAGACACCAGCGGTGAATATCACTAGCAAATGCCAAGGCGGCATCCCTTCATTGGCCAGCCAAAGTGCCCACAGCGTAGGCCATAACAGTAGAAGCGTGCCAATGGGGCGGTCAATTCGCATTAATTGAGCATAGGCATAAAGCTTATCTTTCAGGCTTGGTTCTGGGCTGGCATTGCTGCTCATAAATGATCCTTAATGAAAGGTTGCCCTTGATAAAAGTGCTCGAAGCTAGGTAAAAACACCTCAGCAACTAATAATGGCTTTTGATCCAAGCGAAATACCGATCGCCTAGACCAGCAGGCTGTAGTGCTGGGGTAATTAAAATTGTGCGGCTCTAAACGGCTAATTTCAATGGCGCTGCGCTGCATTGTTGGATCTTTGAACAACAATGCTCCCAAGGGCCGGTTATCCAAGGTTTTGAGCTGCCTTAGGCGACCTGTCAGTGTGCTTAGTGGCAGCACTGAGCGGGCAAAAACCCAATCTTGCCCTGCTCCGGACATCACAATCTCGCGAATAAGCGCCTGTTGGCGTGCTGGTAGCTTTAAAGCTTTGGCTTCGTCGACTCTGGGAGTGGCGAGGCCTTGTCGCAATATCCGTAAAGAAAAGTCCCCTTGGCTGGCTTCTATCAATTTTTGGGTCAGGGAGCCTGTGCCTAACAGCCATTGCTTTTGTTGCTGACTAAGATCAGGGCTGGCTTGCTTGTGCCAGCGCGGGGCATGTGTTCTCAAACGGGGGATTCCGAAATCTTGCGGGCAATAGTCGCCGCATCGTTATATTACAAAGGCGCTATTTTAGTGCTCATTGACCTATGGTGCCAACACCGCATTTGTTTATCGGCAAGATATTCTTTCAAAGCTTGGTTTATAGGCCGGGCCTTGGTTTAATGTGGGGCCAATCCAACAGCAATAACAATAGGATAATAACTATGCACAAAACTGATTTAGTGGCTGCAGTGGCCGATCAGGCGGATCTACCCAAAGAAAAAGCGGCTGATGTGGTAAATGCCATATTGGATGAAATCACCAATGCAATGAGTCGCGATGATACCGTGAGCCTAGTGGGCTTTGGTTCATTCAGTCAGCGTCATCGCGCTGCCCGCACTGGCCGCAGCCCAAAAACTGGAGCCAGTATCGAAATTGCGGCCAGTAATACCGTTGGCTTCAAGCCCGGTAAAGCGCTAAAAGATGCGGTTAACAGTTAATTTACAATCCCCTTCGTGCCCTCGCGGGCAAAGTAGTATTTACTCTGTAATTATTTATTACTAGCTTGGAGCTAACAGCGCTCTAAGCTAGTATTTAGTCTCATAGGTTTTTTATGACGTTAACAACACGAATCCTCTTAGCCATGGGGCTGGGTTTGCTGGTTGGTATCAGCTTTAAGATGATCATTGACGGCGGTGGTGACTTTGGCCTGTGGTTGCAGGCCTATATGGTTGAAGGGCTTTTCGATGTTGTAGGTCAAATATTCGTCAAATCCCTTAAGCTGCTGGTGGTTCCTCTAGTATTGGTCTCCCTTATATGTGGTTCAGGTGCCTTAGGTGAGCAAGGTCGCGTAGGCCCAATGGCGGGCAAAACGGTTGGCTTATATCTCTTAACTACCTGTATCGCAATCACTTTTGCGCTGTTTGCCGCAATGATGATAAGCCCTGGAACGGGTATGGACCTGCCGACGACTTCTGATTATGTCGCTAAGGAAGCGCCGCCGTTTAAACAGGTATTGATCGATATTTTCCCAAGTAACCCCGTCGCTTCGATGAGCGCTGGTAATATGTTGCAAATCATCGTATTTGCGCTGTTGTTTGGTATCTCAATGTCTCGCGCTGGCGAGGCCGGCAAGCGCTTGCTGTCATGGTTTGAAGATGTGAATGAAGTGATCATGAAAATGGTCATGATGTTGATGAACTTTGCTCCTTACGGCGTATTTTGTTTGTTGGCCAAGCTGTTTTCCGGTTTGGGGTTTGACGGCATCAGTAAACTTGCGGCCTATTTCTTTACGGTATTTGGCGTGCTGGTACTGCATGGTATTGTGGTTTATCCGACCTTATTACGCGTATTTGGCGGTCTAAATCCGGTTATTTTCCTGTCCAAACTGCGCCCTTTAATGATGTTTGCCTTTAGCACATCATCGTCGAATGCCTCGATTCCAGTGACTCTGCGAACCGCTGAGGAGCGTTTAGGTGTTGATAACCGTATTGCCTCATTCACTGTTCCTTTGGGGGCAACAATCAATATGGATGGCACTGCGGTAATGCAGGGTGTTGCTACCGTCTTTATTGCTCAAGCATACGGCATTGATATCGGCCTAACAGGCTATTTGATGGTGATTCTGACAGCGACTATGGCTTCGATTGGTACCGCGGGTGTGCCAGGCGTTGGCTTAATTACCCTGGCTCTGGTTCTGGAGCAGGCTGGTCTGCCAGTAGAGGGTATCGCCTTGATTATCGGTGTCGACCGTCTATTGGATATGGCTCGTACTGTGGTGAATGTAACAGGTGACTCCGCAGTTACGGCTATTGTTGCCAAAAGTGAAGGCGCTTTAGACAAAGAGTGCTTTGATGGTCCGGTTAAGCCAATGCAGGATCACTAAAATTAGTGAGATATAGAAAGAAAAAAGGAGAGCTAATGCTCTCCTTTTTGGTCCTTTGGGCTTCATTACGAACTAACGTGCCCTAAAAGTTGCTCCCTGCACCCTTCCTTGAAAAGTTTTCGTCACGGTCCTTGTGACAGACCTTTTCCTTTAGGACGAAAACTAATTCACAATCTGTGGATTTCCATTTCAGATAAAGCGCAAAAGCTATGTGCCTGCCGAGCAATGCACTGCAAACTTCCTGTATCGTGCGTCTTCCTTGTAGCTGCGCTCTACTGAATGTTTTGATCGCTTCCGAAGAAGAGCCGCTTCCTTTTGGCTAGGTGATCACAGCAGATTGTGAGGATTGAATATAGAACAACTGGCGTTTTTTCTGTATTACAGCATATTACAACTGGGCGTGTATTGTGGTGTAATAAAGCTTCTTAATGACTTACATAGCAGCCATCTTACTCGTTGCAGATAACCGACTGAGGATGAAAATGTAAGCTGCTTTAATCAGTCCGCATTGAATCAGTAGTGCCTTATATTAATGGGCCCAGGCTGAATGGAAGCTGACTGTAACATTGCTGGTATTTCAAGCAATAAGGTTTAGCTACATCATAAGTAGCGAACCAAAACACTACCAAGGACTTCGGGAGTTATTACATGGCGCAAATGCGGGATCTTGGATCTGGCCGCGTTCAGCCTTTGCGTGCTCATCACACATTTGGTCGCTTGCAAGATCAAGTAGACAGCTGTGTTGATTTGGCCGCGGTATCAAGAATTCATGCCGCCATCGAATGGAATGGTGTCTCTTGGTTGCTGCGTGACTTAAGCCGAAACGGCACATGGTTAGATGGTGAAAAACTATCTACCGGGCAGCCCTGTGCGCTTAAGTTGGGGCAGAAAGTTCACTTTGGTTCACCCGATCAAATGCCTTGGGTCGTAGAAAGCCTCGAGGCTCCACAAGATATTTTGTTTTCCTTGCAAGATAATAACAGCTATAGCTTACAGAACTATCACTTATTACCTGATGATGATAAACCAGAGCTAGCACTAAGTTTGAGCGCAGAGGATGGTCAGTGGCACCTTGAGGATATTGCTACAGGCGAAACTCGAGTACTGCGCCATGATGATAAATTCCACTGTCAGTCTCAGCTTTGGCAGTTGTTTCTGGTTGAGCAAATCGCCGCTACTGAACAAGTTAGCATTAAGCCAAGCCATTTTTCGGATTTCGATTTTCGTTTTGAAACAAGTTTAGATGAGGAAAATAGCCGCCTGAGTTTATGTACGGGCTCAGGGGATATAGATCTAGGTGAACGTTCACATCATTATGTATTGTTGCATCTAGCACGGCATAGGGCGGAAGACGCCCAGAGCGGCTTAGATATTAATAGCCAGGGTTGGGTAGATACTGAAATCTTAGCAAAAGAGCTTGGTTTAGATGCTGGACATTTAAACATTCTAATTTTTAGAGCTCGCAAGCAACTCGCAGAGGCTTTACCTGCAGTGACAGGTTTAAATAAATTAATTCAACGAATGCGAGGCCGCCTGCGCTTTGGTGGCAGTCGCTACAGTGTTTGCAAAGGGGTAGAAGTTACCCACCGTTTGGACGCTACTGTCGACTTGTGATTTATGAACAGCAGTGAACACCCTAAAACAATAGAAAACTACCGTGTTCATAATGTCATTGGACAGGGTGGCATGGGGGTGGTGTATCTTGCGGAAGATGATCGCTTGCAAAGACAAGTGGCCATTAAGTGCATCAATGAACACATAGCTGATGAAGTCTTGACGGAGCGTTTAAGACATGAAGCGCAATTGCTGGCTCAGCTGAACCATCCCAATATTGTTCAAGTTTACGACTTTATTGATAACCAAGATAACTTAGCCTTGGTGATGGAGTATGTTGAGGGGCGTACTTTAAGGCAATATCTGCGTGAAAATCTATGTGATCAAAAACAGAAGCTGTTATTTCTAGCGCAAATAGCTGATGGTTTAGCGGCCGCGCACAACGCAGGAATTGTCCATCGAGATCTTAAGCTGGATAACATTTTAATAAACCGCCAAGGCTTATTAAAGCTTACCGATTTTGGTATTGCTAAATCCCAAGATCCTGATGTAACAAATCTTACTCAGCATGATGCTGTATCTGGAAGCTACAGCGCCATGTCACCCGAGCAAATTCGTGGCGAGAAGGTTGGCCCTGGCAGTGATTTGTTTGCTTTTGGCATTTTAGCTTGGCGCATATTACTGGGCAGGCACCCCTTTGGTGATGAAGCGGGCCAGCTATTAATGATTGAGAAAATACTCAATAACACGCCCCAGCGCATGTCCGAGACTGAGGCAGATCTCCCCGCCGAGCTATGCCAGCTAATCGATAGTTTGCTTATAAAAGATCCTAAGCAAAGACCTTCCAGTGCGACTTGGTTGGCAAGGCAGCTGCAAGTGTTATTGCCACAGGTTTCCGATGAGCTAAGTGGAGAAATGACGGCGCACAACATACTGCGCTCGGATTTCAATATTCCCTCCCCCAAAGTTAGCTACTGGGGGCGATTTTCCAAAATAGTCGGGTTTAGCCTTGTGTTGGCTGTAGTTGCTTATATTGGAATTCGATTCAATCCGTTAGAGTTTCTCTTTAAGCACCCAGTAATGCATATTGCCGTGGTGGAGCCAGAGCTAGAAGCCCGCGACCCTGCACAATTTGAAGATTTGAAAGCATCTGTGTTTTTGGCACTCCAAGATGGCGTTAGAAGTCTGCCAAATAGCCATTTGATTTCACCAAGTGAAGTTAATTCTGCACGCCGAAGTGGTGGCAAGCTAGGTACTGCTGTAGGTGCCGATATAGTTTTAAGCAGCCAGTTAAGTTGTGAACAGCAAAGATGTCAATTAACGCTATCGGAATTATCAGGTGATCGCTGGGCCGTTCAACAGCAGAATCGTCAGGCATTGCTGAACAAGAAGTTATTGGAAGTACATGGTCGCGGCCAAGAGGCGGTTAGGAAGCTGATGAATGCGAGTGGCACGGCAATGCCGCTTGTGGAAGTGGTTTCCGAAGCGGATTATCAACAGTTTCTAGAATTAAAGCAGCTGCAAATAGACGACTCTAAATCTGCACTTGAATTACTTGATAAATTAGAAGCGATGCAGCGCCGGGCGCCACGGTTTTGGCAGCTTTACCAACTTTATGCCGATGTGAGCTTGCAACAGTACCGCGCTCAGAGCAGCGAAGTGATCTTGAGCAAATTGCAAGAAATACTGAAAAAGGCAGGGCCGCTATTTTCACAAAGTGTTGATCTTCATGAGATCTGGTTTGATATCTATTTGCTGCGTAAAGACTACACCAAAGCTGTAGGTAGCATTGAATTAATGTCAAAACTATCCTTAGACCCATGGGATAGTGAGCGAATGTTGGCCCAAGTTGAAATGGCCCGAGGTGATACCACGGCGGCAATAGAAAAATTTAGTAAGCGATTGCAGCTGCGAAGCAGTAGCCAAGCGTACAGAGACTTGGCCGAGGCATACTGGAAGGCGGGTGACAAAGAAGAAGCGGTAGCCAATGTTCAAGAAAGCTTAAAATACAGCCCTGAAGACATGCAGAGCCACAGCTTGTTGGCGAGCATTTTTATGGCCAGTGGTGATTTCTCTGCTGCTAAAGAAATGTATCTAGAAATATTAGCAAAACATCCGGTTGTTAGCGTTTACGAAAGTCTTGGTCTATTGGCTCTGTTAGAAAGAGACTATAGCTCGGCAATAGATTACTTTTTAAAGGCAAAACGACTAAAGCCAAAGGAGCGTTTATATTCATTGTACCTTGGCGACAGTTATCTCTTGTCTGGCAATCTGCAAGCTGCGCAAGCAGAATTTGAAAATGTAGCATCTTTCGATGTTGCAGAGAGGAATGCTAGCGAATTGAGTTATCAGGCTAGGTCTTTGATTCAAATGGGTGAGACTATGGCTTCCTTGAGAATTCTTCAAAAAGCACAGGCGGTGGATGCTTCCAATAAAAGCGTAGCTTTTGCATCGGCGCTTATCTATAGCAAAGTTGGTAACTTAGATTCTGGCCTGTTATGGATTGAGTCAGCGATAGACATTGGCGTGCAAAAAAACTGGTTCGCTCTTCCGTGGTTTGATGTTTTCTGTGAAGCAGAAAAATCAAGTGTCGAATTTGAAAAAATCACTAATCTAAGTTGCCCTCTTCAGAACTCTTCAAAGGCTGCCCCATAATTCGTTCCATTAGTAAGGCCTAGAGAGCCAGAAGTTTGATATGAACCATATAGAGCGCCCTGATAGTATTTCCCACTATAAAATCTTAGACACGCTAGGCCGCGGTAGTATGGGTATTGTCTATTTGGCCGAGGACAGCCGCCTAAAGCGTAAAGTGGCCATCAAATGTTTATACAAGCAGCAGTCAGATGCCCTACTGGAGCGTTTGAGGAGAGAAGCAAAAGTCCTCGCTAAGTTGAACCATCCTAATGTTGTAAAGATTTACGATGTGGTCGATCAGGAAGACGGTTTTGCCTTGGTGATGGAATATGTGGGGGGAAGATCTCTTCGCCACTATTTAAAAGAGAATCACCTTAGCCAGCGGCAACAATTGGCATTGCTGGTGCAGATTCTCGATGGAATAGCCGCAGCACATAGCGAGGGTATTATTCATCGTGACTTAAAGCTGGATAACATTTTAATTGATGCGCACGGGCGCGCAAAAATTGGTGATTTTGGTATTGCTAAGCATCAAAGTGGAGATACGGTTGAGCTGACCAAACACAATAATATTTCCGGTAGCTTGGCGGCGATGTCTCCCGAGCAAATTCGTGGTGACAAATTGTCGCCGGCCAGTGATGTATTTTCTTTTGGTATTCTGGCATGGCAAATATTAAGGGACTGCCATCCTTTTGAAGCTGACAGTGACCTTTTAAAGGTCGAGAAAATTCTTAATTCAGCCGCCCCCTCATTGGCTGACCATTCGTTGCCGGCAGGTTTTAGCGAATGCTTAGATCGATGCCTAGAGAGAGACCCCAATAAGCGCCCAAGTGATATACCAGGGCTTATTCGAAACTTGAAGTCGTTTGTAGCACAATTGAGTGACGAAATAGATGACCCTACCCTAACGGTTTATGGTAACCGTTTTAGATCAAGCTCTGATTATGGGCCCTGGTTTAAACTGGCGGGCTTTTTGGGAGCTTTGCTGTTATTTGTCTTTGTGTGTACCGAAGTTTACCGATGGGCTCAACCCAAACCTAAAGCAGTTTATGTGGCTGTGTTACCGACAAAATTAACGGCTTCAGATGATCTCAATTATGATGATGTTAAAAAAACCGTTAACTACGCGCTTCAAGAAGGTGTTATAGATTTAGAGGGTATCTTTTTAATTCCCACGCAAGAGGTGGAAGATTATCTTGGGGAAGAGGATCAGCTATTTTCTGCTTTGGGTGCAGATGGCGTTTTGAGTAGCGAGTTGTCTTGTCGAAACTTTCGCTGTGATCTACATCTTTTCTTAAAAAACTCTTCCGGGGATAAACTGAAAATAAATGATCATATAGTAGACCACAAGCTTTTGGAGATTTACCGATTAACACAGCTAAATTTGGCGGAGCTGTTTCCAGGGCGTGAAGGTTTGCTTGCATTGAGTGATGTAATTAGAGAATCTGATTACAGTGAATATGTAAGACTGAATGCATTCGTGCAAGAAAGTGAGAGCAATTATGCGGAGGTGGTTTTTGAGCTACAGGCCCTAATTGCCAGGGCGCCGAATTTTGAGCCTCTGTATGAATTGTTGATAAAGATTGGACTCGATCAGTATTCAGAAACTAAGGATGAGAAACTGATGGAGGCCATTTTCAAGTCTTTGGAGATTGCGGAAGACTCTAAAATTAACCGCAATAAATTGCGATTATTACGTGTGGAAGCCCTCGCAGAGCTTGGTCAAGCGGATAGAGCCTGGAATGAAATCAGTTTGCTAGAGGAAGGTTTTGGGGATGCGAGAGAAATTTATGTTTTAAAAGGAATTGTAGAGGAGAAACGCGAAAATTATAGGGCAGCAATTGCTCACTTCCAAGCGGCCAATGAGCTTCGTCCAAGTGTGCGTTCTTATAGAGATACCGCTATTAACTACTGGTTTCTTGGGAATGTAGACGAAGCTATAGCGACACTAAAAAAGGCTTTGAAAATCAACCCTAGAGATATACATGCAGGCTTATCTTTGGCAACTTTTTATATGACCAAAGGACAAATTGATAAGGCTGAAGAATTGTATCTTCGCTATGAATCGAGATCGCAAATTGGCACGACTCTCAGTAACCTTGGCTTGATTTACATGTTAAAAAGAGACTATAAGAAGGCAGAAAAGTACTTTTTATTGTCAGCCGAAAAGAAAAAAGACAATCGGTCTTGGTATCTTAATCTTGCGGACAATTACCTTTTGCAAGGTGATATGGAAAACGCTAAAAAGAATTACGAATTTGCTATAGAGGACTTGCGAGAAAAACGAGATTCAAAGAGTCTCGCCTTATTGGCCCAGGCTTATATTCATACTGGTCTGAAAAAGCAGGCTTTAGAGGCTCTTAGAGGTGCTAAAAAAATATCTCCGAATAATTCAGATATCCTTTACGCTGAGGCGATCATCTATACTAAGCTCTCAGATTATCCTTCGGCATTAATCGCTGTAGAAAAATCAATTGAGATGGGATTAGGTAAGGTATGGTTTTTGCTGTCTTGGTTTGATCCAATTTGTAATGATAGTAACTATAGAGCCCAGTTTATTGAGCTTACAGCGAACACATGTTCAGCATAATTCAGGCCTTTGACGTAAGGCCTGAAGCTCTTTGGGTGCGAGAGTTAACGTCTATATCCCTGCCGGGATCCGGTAATTGGTAGGCTGTGGTGGTACCGTCTTCGGTAACATGTGCGGCCACAAAAGAACAACCAACTTTTTCATCTGGGTTATCAAGAAATTTTGATAAATGATGTTATTACTTTCCTGTTGTTGCTAATTTCAGGGGTAATGTCATACGTCGAACCTGCATATTTGAATCGCTACTACCGCTCTATATTCATTTGACTAGTTGCGTTATATAAAGAGTGCAACAGGTATAGAACCCTACATTAGCAAGATTTATGAAAAGGGCTTGGCGTGGCTAGATAGCAATACGTTAACTGAAGCAAATGTTCGGCTCCCAATTTAGGCTATATATGTCGGTGTTTGTGATCAGGGTTTATAGTAAGATCAACTCTTCTGGCGTCTGTGGTGCTACAGTGCCTGAGTATTTAAAGTACATTTGTGTGAAATAACTCACAATAAGAAGAAACTATGAAGCACGCTGAGCAGCCTGAATATATTTCCCACTACAAAATTCTGAAAACCCTTGGCCGCGGTGGTATGGGGATCGTGTATCTGGCCGAAGATGGTCGTTTGAAACGCCAAGTGGCCATCAAATGTCTATACAAGCAGCAATCAGATGCTCTACTGGAGCGTTTGAAGAGGGAAGCAAAGGTCCTCGCTAAGTTGAACCATCCTAATGTTGTAAAGATTTACGATGTGGTCGATCAGGAAGACGGTTTTGCCTTGGTGATGGAATATGTGGGGGGAAGATCTCTTCGCCACTATTTAAAAGAGAATCACCTTAGCCAGCGGCAACAATTGGCATTGCTGGTGCAGATTCTCGATGGATTAGCCGCAGCACATAGCGAGGGTATTATTCATCGTGACTTAAAGCTGGATAACATCTTAATTGATGCGCACGGGCGCGCAAAAATTGGTGATTTTGGTATTGCTAAGCGTCAAAGTGGAGATACGGTTGAGCTGACCAAACACAATAATATTTCCGGTAGCTTGGCGGCGATGTCTCCCGAGCAAATTCGTGGTGACAAATTAACGCCGGCCAGTGATGTATTTTCTTTTGGTATTCTGGCATGGCAAATATTAAGGGACTGCCATCCTTTTGAAGCTGACAGTGACCTTTTAAAGGTCGAGAAAATTCTTAATTCAGCCGCCCCCTCATTGGCTGACCATTCGTTGCCTGTAGGTTTTAGTGAATACTTAGATCGGTGCCTAGAGAGAGACCCCAACAAGCGCCCAAGTGATATACCAGAGCTCATTCGAAACTTGAAGTCGTTTGCAGCACAATTGAGTGACGAAATAGAGGACCCTACCCTAACGGTTTATGGTAACCGTTTTAGATCAAGTTCTGATTATGGGCTCTGGTTTAAGCTGGCTGGTCTTTTAGGTGCTTTGCTGTTATTTGTCTTGGTGTGTACCGAAGTTTACCGATGGGCAAAACCCAAACCTAAAGCAGTTTATGTGGCTGTTTTACCGACAAAATTAACGGCTTCAGATGATCTCAATTATGATGATGTTAAAAAAACCGTTAACTACGCGCTTCAAGAAGGTGTTATCGATTTAGAGGGCAGCTTTTTAATTCCTACGCAAGAGGTGGAAGACTATCTTGGGGAGGAAGATCAGCTATTTTCAGCTTTGGGTGCAGATAGTGTTTTAAGTAGCGAGTTGGATTGTCGTAGCTTTCGATGCGATTTGAAACTTGCTCTAAAAGATTCCTCTGGAGAAGAGATTGAAAAGGAGGATCATATTGTTGATCCGAAGCTGCTGGAAGTTCATCGATTAACTCAGCTGAATCTGGCTGATTTGTTTCCAGGGCGCGATGGATTATTGGCACTGAGCGAGGTGATAAATGAGGTAGACTACAAAACCTATGTGGCCCTAAACTCTGTTGCACATGAGAGCGAAAGCGACTATGCCGAAATTTTTGACGATCTTCAGGTCCTCATATCTAAAGCCCCGAACTTCGAGCCACTTTATGAGTTGCTTATAAAAATTGGACTTGACAGATACTCAGAGACAAATGACTACAATCTGGTCGATGTTATATTTAGCTCTTTGGACGTTGCGGAAGAATCAAAGATCGATCGCGATAAGTTACGACTATTGCAAATAGAAGTATATGCAGAGTTAGGGCAACTGGATAAGGCTTTAGTAGAGTTAAAAAAACTAGAAAAAGGATTTGGTAATGCAAGGCAAATTCATGTTTTAAAGGGGCTTTACGAAGAAAAGAGGGAGAATTACAAAGAGGCAATTACACATTTCAAGGCAGCAAATGAACTTCGTCCGAGTGTACGCGCTTTAAGAGATGTGGCGATTAATTATTGGTATCTAGGCGATGTAGAGAAGGCTATTGAATCTTTAAATAGAGCTTTAGAAATTAATCCTAGAGACATGAGGGCGGGCTTGTCCCTGGCAACTTTTTATATGACCAGTGGAGATCTTGATAAGGCGGAGCAAATTTTTCTTAGCTTAGAGGCTAATTCTCAGGTTAGTTCGACAGCAGCTAACATCGGCCTTGTCTATATGCTTAAAAGGGACTATGAAAAAGCAGAAAAATACTTTTTACTGGCTGGTGAAAGAACTCTTAAAGAAGGAATTTGGAGGTTGAACTTAGCTGACAACTACCTATTACAGGGTGACTTAGAAGAGGCTAAGAAGAACTATTTGTCACTGATAAACACATTAGATTCTAAAAGAGATATTGATAGCTTGCCTTATTTGGCACAGGCTTATGTTCACACTGGTCAAACAAAAAAAGCTCTTGAAGCGCTTCATGGCGCAAAACGCATTTCCCCGAACAACTCAGACGTGCTCTATGCAGAAGCCATCATTTATATCAAACTGAGGGATTTCCCTTCAGCATTAATTGCCATTGAGAAGTCGATTGAATCTGGGGTTGGGAAAGTTTGGTACTTATTATCTTTATTCGATCCAATTTGTCAGGAAGAAGAATACCGGCCTAAATTTACCGAGCTTACTGAAAATCAATGTGGTAGATAATTCAGATCCCTCAAGAGATCTGAATTATTTACGTATTAACGTCGGATGGTAGTACCAGGGTCTGGTGACTGAAAGATAGTTGTTGTTCCGTCGTCTGAAACATGCGCTGCCACAAAAGAGAAGCCAATGGTCTCATCTAGGTTGCCGAGACTCTTAACGAATGAAGTCAACACCTTTCCATTACCGCTAATTTCCGAAGTAACATCATGTAACACATCCGCTGTGTTTGAGTCATTCTTGCAACTCTTAGTTCCACCCAAAGCAAAACGCCAACCGGGCTTGTTCATAGTGACAACCAAAACACAGGTTTCAGATTGGCGTTGTAGCCAGTTTGAGTTTTTACTAAAAACAATATCTAGGTTTTCAATCTCCTGCGTGTTTCCATCGCCATCGATTGTTTTAAAATGCCAAGTACCTGGCTTGCCATTTTGGGGGAGATTAGGTTCTAAAACGAAATATTGAATGCTACCTTGGCCTTGAGGTACATCAATGGTTAGGCTGTCTGATACAGACATAGCAGTCTCCTTTTTGCTGTTGTAAAAATTTTGGGAGCAGCAGGGAGCCTACTTAGACGGCTTCCCTGCGGCCATTACGAGTTATTACAGCCCCTTACAGTGGGCTGTAATAATTTGAGGAATAGTTATAGTTTTTAACAAAGCTCTTTCACTATTGAGAGCAGCTCGTCTTTTGATTCGGCGATGCTTTCAACGGCTTCTTCGATTTGTTCTCGCGATAAGTGCAGCTCTTTTAATAAGCTGTCCTCAACCGGCAAGTTAGGGCCGTGGATAAGATTCTGTTTACACAGCATGGCTCTAGCGACATACACCAATTGAGCGTAAACAATTTGCTCATCTTCGGCTTGTGGCATGCCTTGTAAGCGTAAAGCGGCGACCACTTCAGGTGGCATATTCCATAAATCCATCAGCCAAGAGCTCAGCTGATCACGGCTGATTTTCAATACGTGGCGGTCAACGGCTTGATAAGGAATGTGTGGGTTGGCTTCTTGTAGGCGGCAAATGTCGCTGTAGTGAGGTGAAAATACTTCAGCCATTACCAGTGTGCCAAAGTTGCTGAGCAATCCTGACAAATAAGACATGCCAAAGCCAGGTCGATGCTCTCTCGGGATCTTGGTGACTAAGGCCTCGACCATGGCCGCGGTAAATACAGACTGATGCCAATAATGAGTAGAACCAGCAGGCCCTTCTTGGGGCATGTTTAAGGTTTTTCCAAGCGCAAGGCCAAGTGCTAGGTTTAACACCATATCAAAGCCTAAAACTCTGACTATGGCATCGTGAATCGATTTAATTTTTCCGGGTGCTGAGTAGTAGGGTGAGCTGGCCCAGCTGACTACCTGTGCCGCTAAGCTTGGGTCCATCTCGACGATACTGGCTAGATCGGAGATGTCGGCATTAGGGTCTACCCGTAAATTGATAATGCGCTGAGCTGTTTCAGGCAGCGAAGGCAGTTCAAGTGTTTCTTCTAAACGCTGCTCGATGCGTCGCTTGGTAAAAGACTGCACGGATTGAGTTATTGCCGCTGCATCATCGACTAGAGCATCTGCGCTTATCGGCAAGCTTATATCACCAATTTCGGCATCGTTCATGGCCAATTTGAAATCGGAGGTGCTGACGGCCAAAACTTCACCTAGGCTGCCAGAAGCTAGCAATAGCTGATCGGTTTGCAGCAAGCTGGCATCAACGATAGTGGGCATTCCAGCGAGCTTTGGTAGTGCTGGAATATTCTGCAGCTTGTATTTATCGAACAGTAACTGCAGCTCCTTTTGCTTGGTAGCGCGTAGATCTCGACCTAATATCTCATTGACGAGGCGAAGGTCTAACAATCGATCGGCTGGCAGGAGTGCTTGCAGCTGGCCAAGATTATCCTGCAAGATAGTGGCGCGCACTCGGCGACCGCTACCTGGGGGGAATTTGGCGCTAGCAATTTGATAGCCGATATTTTGAGTGTCCAGTTGTTCCATAACACTGGTAGGTACGCTAGACAATCTGACCTCCTTACGTCGTTGTGCAAAGCTGGCTTAGTAATGCATAGCCTGTCTTTAGATTTCGGCCTAAGTCCCTTAAACCTGAGCATATTCTTCAACTTGGCCTAACCATCGTTGAATAATGGGATCTATCAGCTCGGGGTGCTCGGCGCTAATTGCCCTGGCTGTGTCGCGAATTCTCTTAATTAAGTTAGCATCTCGTTGTAAATCTGCCAGTTTAAACTGCATTTCACCGGTCTGTTTTGTGCCGAGAACTTCGCCCGGGCCCCTTAACTCCAAATCACGTTCTGCAATCTTAAAGCCATCATTGGTTTCGCGCATAGCGCTGAGTCGTGCGCGGCCATATTCTGAAAGTGGTTGCCCATACAACAGTACACAGTGGCTGGCCGTGCTACCACGGCCAACTCGGCCGCGCAGCTGGTGTAATTGGGCCAAGCCGAGGCGCTCTGGGTTTTCAATGATCATTAGGCTGGCATTAGGAACATCAACACCCACCTCAATTACGGTGGTGGCCACCAGCACCTTAATCTCCCCAGCTTTGAACTGAGCCATTACCGTTTCTTTTTCGCTAGGCTTTAGGCGCCCATGAATTAGCCCGACGGCTAAACCACTGAGTTGCTGCTGAAGATCGTTGGCGGTAACTTCCGCGGCCTGTGCTTCCAGGGCTTCTGACTCTTCAATTAAGGTGCACACCCAATAGGCTTGCCGCCCTTCTGAACATGCGGATTTGACTCGGTCGATCACTTGCTGACGCCGCTCATTGGCTACTAGGGCTGTGCTGACTGGGCTACGCCCGGGCGGCAGCTCATCAATCACCGAGATATCGAGATCGGCGTATGCACTCATGGCCAAGGTTCGTGGTATCGGAGTTGCGGTCATCACTAGCTGGTGGGGGCGGCCTATACCGTGTTGCCCTTTGGCTCTTAAGGCCATGCGCTGATGCACGCCAAAGCGGTGTTGCTCGTCAATAATCACCAGGCCTAAATCCGCAAATTCGACCTCGTTCTGGAATAGTGCATGGGTGCCGACAATGAGTTGGTTTTCACCGCTTACTGTGGCGGCTAGCTGTTCTTTGCGGGTGCTGGCTTTCTGCTTTCCGTTCAGGTGCCCTACTGTTACCCCTAAAGGTTCGAACCAGTGGCTAAAGTTTTGCCGATGCTGCTCGGCTAAGATTTCTGTCGGTGCCATAAGAGCAACTTGGTAGCCATTGGCAATTGCTTGCAGAGCCGCTGCCGCTGCAACCAAGGTTTTACCCGAGCCAACATCACCTTGCACTAAGCGGAGCATTGGCACGGGTTTATTAATGTCGTGGCTGATCTCTTGAATTACACGCTCTTGTGCCCCGGTTGGCTTAAAGCTTAGGCTGCTTAGGAAGCGTTCATGGCTTAATTCGTTGTCAGGGAGTCTTGGGGCTTGGCTAGATTGAATCTTGTCTCGTACGCGCAGCAGGCTTAGGTTATGGGCGAGTAGCTCTTCAAAGGCAAGACGTTGCTGGTACGGGTGCAGGCCGTCCATGAGTAAATCTACGGCGGCGTCTACCGGCGGCTGGTGCAGATATTGAAGCGCTTCGGCTAAGCTGATATCGGCATTGCTGCTTGGCAATAGCTCCGGCACATTTTGTTTGTTTACTTGCGGTAATAGCTGGCTGATTAGGCCTCTTAATCGAGATTGGGTAATACCTTCGCCAACCGGGTAAACCGGGGTTAGGCTGTCCGGTAATACGAGTTGAGACTGCTCATCGTAGAACTCGTACTCAGGGTGATACATCTCCAAACCCGAGGAGCCTCGGCGCGCTTCACCATAGCAGCGCACATGGCTACCGGGGGTGAGCTTAGCCTTTTGGCTACCAGAGAAATGATAGAAGCGCAGGGTTAATGTGCCGGTGCCGTCTTGCAGGCGGCACATTAGGCTTCGTCGCCGTCCATAAACTACGTCGCTGGCTTTGATAATGCCTTGAATTACAGCGTTCTGGCCAGGTTGAAGGGCTCCGATAGGGGTGATTTTAGTGCGATCCAAATAGCGGCTGGGCAAATGGAACAGCAGATCTTGCAGGGTGTAGATATGCAGCCGGGCCAGTTTTTCGGCCAGTTGCTTGCCTACACCTTTTAGTGCCGTGATATCGATTTGGGCGAGGCTAGGTAAAGCCTTCTCACTCATCGCCTTTAGCGCTCCAGAATTGTGCAAATGCCATGACCATCACAGATGGCACTGCGCAAGGCATCAATAGCTTGATGGCGCGGAAAGCTCGCACGCCATGCAAGCCCAACGGTCCTAGTGGGTGCTGGGTCGGCGAATGGTCTTGTGGTTAATACGCCGGGTGCATAATAGCTGGTCCCAGCCGCTGATTGCGGTAGTACCGTAATGCCTAACCCAGAGGCAACCATATGGCGTAAGGTTTCCAGCGAGCTACCTTCGGTGGCCGCTTGTAGAGTATTACTGCTGTTATCGAATTTGGCTTGCAAGTTGGGGCAAGCTTCCAATATTTGATCGCGGAAACAGTGGCCCTCGCCAAGCAATAAAACATTATATTCGTCTAGGTCACTGGGCTCGATATGAGTCTTTTCCGTGAGTGGGTGGTCGGTAGGCAGCAGAACTTCGAATGGCTCGTCATAGAGCGCTTGGGTGACTACATCGGCCTCGGTAAAAGGTAGCGCTACGATGATGACATCCAACTCGCCATTACGTAAGCGATGGCGCAAGGTGGCGGTGTACCCTTCTTCGATATACAGCGGCATCTGCTTTGCACTGCGCTGCAGCTCGGGAATAAAGTGCGGGAACAGATAGGGCCCGATGGTAAAAATTGCGCCAATCTTTAGCGGGCTGGCCAACTGATCTTTACCGGCTGTAGCAAGATCTTTAATGGCCGCGGTTTGCTCAAGGGCTATTTGTGCCTGGGCGACGATTTTCTCACCCAAAGGTGTTGGGTGGACTCGGGTCTTGCTGCGCTCAAATAAGGCAACATCTAACTCTTCTTCAAGTTTCTTTACTGCGATACTCAAGGTGGGTTGTGATACAAAGCAGCGTTCGGCAGCGCGCCCGAAGTGTTCTTCTTGCGCTAAGGTCACAATGTAGCGAAGTTCGGTTAAAGTCATGATTAAATCTCGCAGCAAACAAATAGATGATTTAGAATTTAACTATTAATGGTTTAAAGTCAATAGCTTTGTTTAAAGCACCGCAATTGATTCTGCATTCTTGGAACTAAAATGAAAGAAACTCCTGAGCCTATTCGCCTCGCCGTGCTTGGCTGTGGCGATATTGGTCTACGTCTCATCAATAAGCTGCAAGGCCAAGCCCGTGGTTATGCTTTCAGCCGCAGCCCAAAGAATTTACCTGATGGCTTTGAATGGCATCAGGCTGATGCTGGAGATGTGCATAGCTATGGCCGGCACCTTGCAGCGCTTGATGTGCTGCTAATTACGCTTACCCCAGCAGATCGAGGAGATGAAGCTTATCGCTTGGCTTATGTAGAGCCTATACGCCAATTGGTGGAATATGCATCAGCTCTTGATCGATGCCCGCTACTGTTGTTTGTTTCGAGTACTGCCGTTTACGGGCAAGATGAAACAACAACACTGGATGATGATTCAGTGGCTGTGCCTACAAGGTATAACGGTATACGAATGCTGGAGGCAGAGAATTTATTGGCGAGCAGTGGTTTGCCTCACTGTTGTGTGCGCTTTTCGGGTATTTATGGCCTGGAACGCAAGCGCTTATTCTCAAAACTCGTGCAAGAAGTACGTGAACAGAAAAATTACACAGATAATGATGCCCACTGGGGCAACCGTATTCATATTGAAGATTGTGTGGCAGTGCTAGAGCATGTATTAAAGATGCCGAATGCGCAGCGTGAGGCCATGTATTTAGCCAGCGATACCGAGCCATCTTTGCGTGGAAATATTAAGAGCTATTTAACGTCCTTATTACCCTCAGAGTTGCCGGCGACATACAGCTGCAATTCGGCCACAGGTAAAAAACTCTTTCCAAAACGCTTATTAGCCTCGTCATATGAGTTTAAATACCCAAGTTATCGCGAGGGTTATCAAGCTCAGCTTGAAGAGTACTTAGCACCTTAAAAATAAGCCCACACCTAAAAAGGAAGTTTTAGTGAGTAACAGCATTCGCCTGAGTGAAAGAATAAGCAGTATCGATACTATTCGAGGTTTTGCCTTACTAGGCCTTTTGACAATGAACCTAGTGGGCATGTCGATGCCGATGGCTGCGTATTTAAGCCCTCTGGCTTTTCGGGCGGACGAGCCGCTCAATGATGTTATCTTTTCGGTGTTTTTTATTTTTGCTGACCAAAAATTTATGGGAATGTTTTCGCTATTATTTGGGGCGAGCATTTTGCTGCTGATTGAAAGGTTACAGGCGAAGGGTGAAAAAACACTGGGCTTACATTATCGCCGTAACTTTGTGTTGCTGTTGATTGGCCTACTACATGCCGCATTTTTGTGGGAAGGCGATGTGCTCATGATTTATGGTTTTTGTGCTCTATTGCTATACCCCTTGCACAAAAGCTCCCCCTGGGTGTTGGCCACTATTGCTTTTGTTCTACTGGCTGCGGCGACCTATAGCGCAGGGGGAATAAATGAAACAATGGTGCATATGGATGCTGAAGCGCTGGCTAATATCAAAGCCTACCTTCGCCCTACTGCTGAGGTTATTGCCGAGCTAAAACAGAATTACTCGGGAAGCTTTCAGGAAGTTTCAGATTATCGCTTAGGCTTAGATGAAGAAGATGTTGCAGGCACTATAGAAATTGATTTGATCATTGTGCTTTCTAGCTTTTATCGTGCACTCGGCATGATGTGCCTTGGGATGGCGCTTTATAAATGGCAGTATTTGCAAGGCAAATTGGCGCTTGCTACCTATAAAAAAGTATCTATAGCCGGGCTGGCTGTTGGTTTGCCTTTGGCCTTAATGGCTTGGTACTTGGGGCAATCAACGTCATGGAGTGTGGAAAGTTACTTTGCCTATTGGGGCATTATGCCGCTCAATATTTTGGCTTCAGTAGCTTTGGTGATGGCTTATGTTTCCGCAATTATCTTGCTGTGTCGATATCAGTGGGCTATGCCTTTTCAGAAGAGGGTTCAGGCGCTGGGTCAAACCGCTTTAAGCAATTACTTGCTGCAGTCTTTAATAGGAACCACGATAATGTACGGCTATGGTTTCGGCATGTGGGGTGAACTTGCTCGTTGGCAGTTGGTATTGCTGATGCTTGCTATCTGGTCGCTACAACTTTACTTGGCGCCGCTATGGTTACGTTACTTCCGTCAGGGCCCGGTGGAATATATTTGGCGATGTTTAAGTTATTTATCTATCCCAGCTATACGTCGATAGATGATGTTTCAAGTTTGGCTGGTTCATTGTACCAGCCAAACTTGAATATTTGATAAGATTGAAAACAGAAAAGGCTAGCTAGTTAACTACCACACGGTGCAAAATTCTCTCGTGTCCTTCGTAGCCACCGTTGGCTTTGTGTAGCACAGATCGGTTGTCCCATATAACAAGCATGCCAGCTTCCCACTCATGGCTGTACTGAAATTCTGCTCGAGTTTGCCAGTTATATAAATCTTCCATGAGTTTCTGTTCTTCCTCTGGATTAGTGTCTTCGATTCCCACAATGTAGCCAAAGATAGTACCGAATACCCCTTCTTTACCGCTTTCTGGATGCTTACGAATTATGGGGTGAGTCTCCACATCATAGGCATCTTCGGAATAGAGGATCTTCATACCCCGCTTGGCATCTTTTTCACGTTCGCCATATAAACCATCTGGAGCATAGGCCAATTTGGCGGAATGCTGAGCAATCTTACCTTCAAGGCGTTCGCGCAAATCAGCCGGCATATCCTCTAGTACTTTGTGTAGGTTAATGAAGTCTGTATTGCCGCCCACCGGAGGAATTTTCAAACCGTATAATATAGTGCCCGCTGGAGGTTCAGCTCGAAAGCTCCAATCACTGTGCCAGGCATCTGCAAAAATAGGTGTGGTTTCGTCGGCTGCTCTGCGTAACTCCGCAACGTATTTGCGGCCTTCAATGGGAGGGAAATAGGGGTCGCCCGCAAAGCTGCCAAAGTATTGGCTAAAACGCTCTAAATCGTCGTCGCTTAGCTCTTGCTTTGGAAATACAAGAACATGATGTTCTAGCCAAGCTGCCCGTAATTGTTCGACTTGTTCTTGGCTTAATTCCTGGCTGAGGTCCAACCCTTCTACGCTTGCTCCACAAGCGCCATTGGATTTAGTGATCTTCATGCTTGTTCCTGTTTATTGTTATTAAGTGGCTTCTATTGTTGCCAAAAACTTTCGAAAATCCATTGACAGCTAATGTACATAATTGACATTTTGCGACTAAAATACAGGCGTAATAAGTAATTTACGGCCTAGAGGTAAATCAGTGCGACATTCCCATATCAACAGCTTGTGGATCAAGGGTATCCTGGCGAGCTTTGAGCAGCTTGGGCTTCCTATGGCTAAACTGCTTGATGGCCTATACTCGAAGAACCTCCTGCCCGAAGATCAGCTGGGCGCTTTGGAATTAGGGGCAGCGCGCACTTTGTGGCACCGAGCTGAAAAACTCACAAATATGCAAAGCCTGGGGGTGCATATTGGAATGCTGCAAAGTGTTAGGGCCAGTGGGGTGCTGATGCCTATTTGCCTTCATAGCCCAACCCCCTTAAAAGCATTTGAACATATCGCCAAGTTCCAGGGTTTAATCAGTGATAATGGTATCTATAGAATTAGAACAGAAGCGCAAGAGGGGCTGATATCCTGCGATTACATCCCCAGCGCACATAGCGTCCCTTCAAATAGGCAGCAGCTGCTTTCCATTCTCACCGGGACGGTAATGTTACTACGAGCGATCAGTCCTGAAGATCCAGTTTTGGCCATTGAAGTTCAAAACGATCTCGCTCTGGATGATATAGCAGAGTTGTTGCAGCTCAGTGTGCAGCCTGCTGGAGAGTATCCTTCCATCAAACTAAGCATGGAGAAAATGCAAGTAGCGATCGAGGGGCGTGATGAACACCTCTATGAAATCAACTTGGCTTACGCTGAAGGGATGGTGCGGGCAAAATTAGAGAGCCAGTCTATCAGGGAGCAAGTAAAGCAGTTGATTGAGCAGAAAGCGCCTGCAGAAGTTAACCTTGAACAGGTGGCTGAAAGGCTTGGGGTACATAAGCGAGTACTGCAACGCTCATTAGCGGAACAGGGGAGTAGCTTTAGACAATTAAAAGAGGGCCTATTGAAAGAAACAGCTCTTAAGCTTTTAGTCACAGAACGGCAAGAAATATCAATGATTGCTCAAGAGTTGGGATACTCAGAAGTCAGCGCTTTTCAGCGGGCGTTTAAATCGTGGTTTGGGGTCAGTCCAAAGCGGTTTCGAGATGCAGCGGTTACTTAATTTAGGCTTTCATAGTCCTCCGCAGTGGGTAATTTTTCGAGTACAGGCTTTGCCGCTAAAGGTTTAGCGGCCGGTAAGTTTAAGTGTTTTCTAAAGAAATCATCGAGATGAGAATATAGTTCGTAGTAACTCTGTAGTCGGCTAAACCCATGAACTTCTTCAGGGAGAAGAAGGTATTGGGCCTCCTTATCGTGCTCTTCAAGTACATGGCGCATGCGATAAAAATGTTCTTTATCTACGACTCTGTCTAATTCTCCCTGAGCGAGAAAGATGGGAACTTGCAGTTTTTCGGCGAGATAGACGGGTGAATGTTTAGCTAGCTCTTCTTGCTGCTGCTGTGGGTCTCCAACAAAGTCTTTTCGCCACTTTAAGATACTTTCAGAGTTATTAGCATCATTGTTATACATCAAACTGATATCCGTGACGCCTACATAAGAAGCAGCACACTTAAAGAGTTCTGGTGAGCGAATTGCACTCATTAACGCAGAGTAGCCGCCATAACTGCTACCATATATACAAACTTTGTCACCATTGACTAGCCCTTGATGAATCACTTCACGAACTGCCGATTCGATATCATCTTCGATTAACTTTCCCCATTGTTGCTTCCCAGCTTCGATAAACTTTTGGCCGTAACCAGATGAGCCTCTAAAATTGGGGCGTAAAACAGCGTATCCTAAGCTGGCAAGGAACTGCACGTGAGGGTCGTAATCGGCCGACGATCGAACGGAAATCGGCCCTCCATGAGGCATCACAATTAAAGGAGCCTTAACTTTTTTATAATTTGCTGGCAGGGTTAGGTAGCTTTCTATCTCTAGCCCGTCACTGGACTTGGAACTGATAGCTAAAGTGTCGCCGAGCTGAAACTGGCTGAGCCATGGCTGTGTGTCAGCAAACTCAGTTAGCTCCCATTTCCTGGTGTCAAATAGATAAAATATCCCGGGGTTTTTGCCATCTCTTTTTAAAGCAATAACTATCTTGTCATTTAAGCTGCTATCTACAACCCAGATGTTGGGGGTGTTGAGATCTCGCTTTAAACTCTCACTGAGAAAGTCCCCCAGCTCATTCATATAGTGTCGCCGATGATTGCCATCTTGGGTATAACTTGCAAACAGAATTCCATCGCGCTTTTTATTGAGCTCGACTGATTCGATATCATAGCCCGGAATCCTCAGTAAAACGTCCGTAAAACTCTGACTGGCTATATCAAATTTCAAAAGTTCTACAAAATCTCTATCATGATTACTTAACACCATAAGTTGGTCATTTTTGTCATCAAACAGGATCGGTCTGAACGTGCTATGCTTTTTCCCTTTCCAGATTAGTTTCCAACGTTTACTTTCATCGGGGCGGAACCAGACCATTGTGGCCCGGTGCCGGGGTGAGGAAAATCCAACACGAAGCTTTCCGGAGGTATCGCTTAGCCAGTGTTCTGCATTTGGTGCGAGTCGATTCAGCTTGTAACGGTTGCGAAGTTGTCCGCTAATGTTTCGAGCTGATAAATTTAAGTTGTACAGATAAGATTTTTTTTCAAGAAACTGCTTTACCAATACCCTGTCTTCTTTGTACGGAAGTGTGTCTACGACTATGGCATCAGTAATTAATGGGCGCTGATAAATGTCATTAAGTCGATTGTCAATAAAGTTAAGGGAAAGCTGTGACAGTGACTGCTGATAGCTTTCATTGGTTTTATTGATAACAATGGTGTCGTTATCTATCCAGTTGTAGTGATTTATTTCACCTGTGCTATCGTTCAATAGGATTTGTAAGCTGTCTTCTTGAAGGTTCAATAACATCAAACGTTGGCCTTCATCTAGCCGTTCTATATAGGTAATTAAAGACCCTTCTGGATTGCTGTCTATAGAATAGTAAAGTGAGCTTTGAAATATATCTTTGGCGTGTTGATAGACAGTGCTGTTGGCATGATTTGCCTGTGCGGAGTGAAATTTACAAGAAAGCACAAAGAAAATTAAAATGCCGAAAGCAGTACATTTATTCATTTCCGGTGAGCCGCCTATTCTCTAATTAGTAAATCTAAAAAAGGATCAGGATAGGACCCTGTAAAAGTTAAAGGGTATTTTTTGCTTATAAGTTCGCAGCATTCCTTTAGGTACTTGTAAGCTCGGCTGCTTCGATTGCGAAAGTTAAAATCAGTGTGCTGATCACTATACATTTCGCTGATTAAATGCCCCGCATAAGATGTTTGATTTTCTTGAACATCAATGTAGTAGTCGAAACTAAGAATTTCCCAGTAAGCAGAGCTTTTTTCTTCGTCGCTATAAACTTGACTGTAGTAATAACGCCCAATGGGTACTTCAAGTATTCGGTAATTATCGCCAATTTTAAGTTTGTCAATGCTGAGGCTCGAAAATACCTTTGGGCCCTTTAACAGAATTTTCTTCGGAGGTGTTCCGAGTGACTCTACCGCTAGTAACAAGTAGCCATGCCCGTTTTTGAGGGTAGCTTCGGGGGTAAGCCGTTGTGCTTCGAGGTCTGAGCTTAGTGCTGCTCCCAAAAGGGCTAGGCTAAATATGGTCTTGCATAAAGATATCATTAGGGCCGGTTAAGCAGTGACAGAAGCCTTGAGTTTACCGCGATATCTTTACAGGGGCAATTTACCTGTTGAGGCGGCTGTAGGCCCCGTATGGGGCCGTTGGAAGGGCTACTTTTGAAGCACGACAGGCTCAGGCAGATTTAGACTTTTCCGGAAAAATGTATCCAGAGAGCTGTATAGCTGCTCATAGCTTTCTAAGTACTTAAAGCCATGTCCTTCTTTTTCCAAGAAGAGTGTTGTGGCTGAGTTTCCAGCCTTAACAAGCTCTGACTTCATTCTATAGTAGTGCTCAATATCAACAACATCGTCTCGCAAGCTATGTGCTAGAAATACCGGCTGCTTTAGCTGCTTTGCTAAATATACTGGCGAGCGTTGCAATAAGTCGGCCTGCTGTTTTCTATGGTCCCCATAATACTTTTTAATCCATTGTAGGTTTCCTTCCCCTAAGGAGCGAAAATCGTTTTCAAGCATTAGGTTGATATCAGTTACGCCGACATACGATGCGGCGCATTTGTAAATATCTGGTCGGCGAATCGCGCTTATCAGTGCTGAATAGCCTCCATAACTGGCGCCATAGATGCAAATTTTGTTAGTGTCGATTAAGCCGCTATCGATTACGGCTTGGGTAGCAGAGTCAATATCATCTTCAATTAGTTTGCCCCACTGTTGTTTTGCGGCTTCTTTAAACTCTTTACCATAACCAGCAGACCCGCGGTAATTAGGGTGCAAGACAGCGTAACCTAGACTGGCTAGGTATTGAGTTTGCATACTGAACTCTCTGTTTGAGCGGACATTAACGGGCCCTCCATGTGGAACAACGATCAATGGTGGCTTGCTTTCTTTGCTATTTGCAGGAAGAGTTAAGAAGCTTTCGATTTCCAATCCGTCACTGGAAGTGGATGTTATTCTTTCACTCTTGCCCAATTGAAACTTTGACATCCAAGGCTTGGTCTCAGTTAAAATGCTGAGTTGAACCCTGTCGGACTCAAACAAGTAATAAACACCAGCTTGGCGGCTGTTAGTTTTCAAGGCTAAGACGGTTGAGTTGTCAATACTCTTATCGACCACCCAAAAATCTCGAGCATTTAAGTTTTTATTTAAGTGTTTCTTTATGAAACTACCAAGATCGGTAAAGTATTTTTGCCTAACTATTCCGTTTTCAGTGTAGGAGGCGTAAAGGATGTTGTCTCTTTGCTGATTACGAACGACATTGTCGATATCTCTACCTTCGACTTTAAACACTGTTTCGCCGAAAGTTTTGTCTGCCAAATTGAACTTGGTGAGCTCTATAAAGTTCTTTTCGTGATTGTTAAGAACTAGTAATTGATTTTTATCTTCAAGAAATAATACAGGCTTGAATCGGGCTTCTTTTGTCTTGTTCCAAATTTCGACCCAGCGACCCTTCTTAGGCTCCTTGTACCATACTATGTTTTTACCTTCTTTTATTGCCTGCATTACCTGAAGCTGACCGTTTGAATTGAACAGCCAGCTATCTGCATCTGGGGCCAGTCGATTCAATTTCTTTTTTCCGCCTAGCTGACTACTGGTGTTTTTCGCAGATAAATCTATTTTGTAAATATTGGGGTAGCGCTCACCGACACTAAAGTAGGCTATAGCTATTTTATCTTGTAAATTGCTCAGTGGATCAAGTAGGTAAGCGTTATCGAGAATTAACTTTTGCTCAACTTCTTTTAGGAGCCCGTCGCTGTATATAAAGTCAAATTTGTAGAGTGATTGACTGTGCTCCTGATAACGGACAGTCAACACCATAGTGTCTTGGTCAATCCAGTCGTAGCTTATTACTCTGTCGAGCTTATCAACATACACGATTTGCATATTGTTGCTGTCTAAATCGAGTAGGCTAAGTTTCTTATCTCCGTTTTTGTCATGTTCAAAAAAGCTAACTCGCCTTCCGCTTGGATCGATTTTGGGTGACGAATACTGAGGATTTTGGAAAAACACCTGTGCATGCTTATGGGATACAGAAAGCTCTTTTTGTTCGCTAGCATGCGCTACAAGGCACAAGCACAAAAGGAAAACGGCAAATATATTTTTCATGCTTAGTTGCTCCCTTTTTCTTGTGCGAATTTTAGGTAAGGGTCTGAGACCAAGCCGGTGTAATCCAGTTTGTATGAATTGAGTAGCTCGGAGCAGCAATTTGATAAGTACTCTAAGGCTAGGCTAGAGCGGTTTTTCATTCTAAAGTGGGCAATATCACCAAAGCCCAGCTCAGTGATCAAGTGCCCGCCATAATTAATCACTCCAGGCTTCACTGTAATAGTGTGCTCTTGATCTTCTATATTCCAATAAGCATCTTTTAGCAGTTTATTTTGATAGATCTTGCTAAATGTATATTTTCCTGGAGCTACACTGATTAATTTGTATTGATCCCCGGGGATAATATCGGTCATGCTTTCGCTTGATAATAGGCCGTCACCTTTGAGCATTATTTTGTGGGGCACGACATCGTGTACATGTACGGCGAGCAATAAATACGCTTCATTGCTGCCAAGATTCGGTACGATTTCTGAGCTGGTGGAATTATTTGAGTAGGTGAGCAATATACTTGTTAGAACAAGACATAACTTCTGTGCAGACATAAAACATCCTTATTGTGTAAAACAGCAGGAAAGCTTGCTTGGAGCACTAGACTTCCCTGTCCAGAGAAATACTTATACGACTAAAATGCCATCAGCTTCGATCAAAGAATCTTTTGGTAGCTGGCTAATGCCGATAGCTGCACGCGCTGGGTAGGGCTGTTCAAAATACTGTGCCATCACTTCGTTTACGATTGGGAAGTTGCCCAAGTCTGTAAGGTAGATATTTAGCTTAACAATTTGCTGAATGCTGCCGCCAGAAGCTTCGCATACTGCGGATAGGTTTTTAAAAACCTGATGCGCTTGGGCTTCAAAATCACCCTCTACCAAAGTCATGGTTTCGGGGATCAACGGGATTTGGCCTGATAGGTAAACGGTGTTGTTAACCTTTACGGCTTGCGAGTATGTGCCGATTGCTGAAGGCGCGTTACTGGTTTCTACAATAGAACGATTTGGCATGGTCTTTCTCAAATGGTTTTTAACTTACTAATTTTTGCTGCGAGTCAGCTTAATTACCGAGTGCATATTGCGCACCCGGCGAATAACGTTGGCGAGGTGAACACGATTTTGCACACCGATACAGAGCTCAATCACGCTGTTGTGGGCATCGCGTTCATCCACATTGATGCGTTCGATATGGGCGCCGGCTTCAGCCATGCGATTGGCAAGGCTGGCAATGATTCCGCGCTGGGATTCTACTTCCACCTTAATATCAACTAAGAATTCGCCACTGACATTAGGAGCCCAGTTTACCAAACTGATTTTTTCTGGAGAGTGACGCAGTTCTGCAATATTGTTGCAGTCTTCTACGTGCACCACTAATCCTTTACCGGCACTTAGGTGGCCAATAATTGGGTCGCCCGGAATTGGGCGGCAGCAGCGGGCGAAGCTAATCAGCATGCCTTCATCGCTGTCGATCATTAGTGGTGAGTGAATATTAGTGGCTTTATTGTCCTCGGCGTCTTGCTGCAGGATATTGGCGACAGCATTCGCCAAGCGGTTACCAAGGCCTATATCTTCTAGTAAGGCTTCCATATTGTTCATATGGGTTTCGTCTAGAAGTAGTTGAATCTGATTTTCAGAAAGCTCGTCTAGGCGGGTATTAATATTTGCCAGAGCTCGGCCTAATAAACGCTCACCCAGCTCGATAGATTCGTGGTGGCGCTGATTCTTCAAGAAGTGACGAATAGAGCTACGTGCCTTACCCGAAGTTGTGAAGTTCAGCCACGCAGGGTTGGGTTGTGCGCCTGCGGCGGTGATGATTTTAACTTTTTCACCGCTCTTTAATGGCTGTGATAAAGGCGCAAGGCGATCATTAATTCGGCAAGCGACACAGCGATGCCCTACCCCTGTGTGAACTGAGTAGGCGAAATCTACCGCTGTTGCCCCAGAGGGTAAGCTGATAATTTTGCCTTTGGGGGTAAATACATAAACCTCATCTGGGAAGAGGTCGATCTTAACGTTTTCAATAAACTCTAATGAGTTACCGGCCTGTTGTTGAATTTCGAGTAGACCTTGCACCCATTGCCTTGCCCTAGCCTGGTTACTAACAGGGCTATCTTCGTCGGCTTTATAGAGCCAGTGCGCAGCAATACCTGTATTGGCTAGCTCGTCCATTTCCTTGGTGCGAATTTGCACTTCAATGGGCACACCGTGCATGCCGACCAATACCGTATGTAGCGATTGATATCCATTGGCCTTGGGGATAGCGATATAGTCTTTGAATTCGCTAATTACCGGTTTATAAAGATTGTGCATTACCCCTAGTACGCGGTAACAGGTGTCTACATCTTCAACAATAATGCGGAAGGCATAGACATCCATAATTTCGCGGAAAGATTTCTTTTTGGCGCGCATCTTTTGATAGATGCTGTAGAGGTGCTTTTCTCGCCCGAGTACTAATGAGGCGATGTCTTCTTTTTCAAGTCGTGTTTCAATCGCGCTTTGGATATTCTCGACCAGCTCTTTGCGATTGCCTCGGGCTTCTTGCAGTGCTGCCTGCAAGCGTCGAGCACGTAGCGGATACATCGCCGAGAAGCCGCGATTCTCGAACTCGATACGCATATCGTTCATGCCCAGGCGGTGAGCGATAGGGGCGTAAATATCTAGGGTTTCGGTGGCGATGCGCCGCATCTTTTCTGAAGCCAGCGCTCCCAAGGTACGCATATTATGTAAGCGGTCGGCCAGCTTCACCAATATCACGCGGATATCGTTGGCCATGGCCAGGGCCATTTTTTGGAAGTTCTCGGCCTGCTTTTCTTCGCGGGAGCCAAACTCGATTTGGGTTAGCTTACTCACCCCATCGACCAGCTCGGCAACGGTATCGCCAAATTGGTTGGCAAGTGCCTTTTTGGGGATGCCGGTATCTTCGATAACGTCGTGCAGCATGGCGGCCATCAGGCTTTGATGGTCCATATGCATTGAGCTTAAAATTGCTGCGACAGCCAGTGGATGAGTTACATAAGGCTCACCACTACGACGGGTTTGCCCGTCGTGGGCCTGCTCGGCATAGTAGTACGCGCGTCGGACAAGGTTGATCTGCTCTGGATCAAGATATGATGAGAGTCGATTGCTGAGGGACTCAATGGTTTGCAAATTAGGCTCCAGTAACTCAAGAACCCCGTAGATAGATCACATCACACGGCGGCCAGAAAACAAAAAAGCTAGGGCGTTAGCTCTTGCTAACGTGCCTAGCTTTAAAAGTAACACATTCTGTGGCTATTAACAGCCGGAGGTCAGTGCCAAATTACGCTTTTGTTTTACAGCTCGATGCCTGGCTCTTGCATAGGCATGATTGGCATTTCATCTTGCTCATCTTCTTCAACATCGAACATGGCAGGATCAATCAAACCTTCTTCGATTTCGCGCAGTGCGATAACGGTAGGCTTGTCGTTTTCCTCTGGAACCATAGGCTCTTTACCCTGCACGGCGATTTGACGCGCGCGCTTGCTGCCAACAATTACCAGTTCAAAACGGTTATCAACGTGGTTGAGGCAATCTTCAACGGTGATACGGGCCATTAGTCTTTCCTATTCTCAAATTTGCCCAACATTTGGGCCTTTAGCAAAAATCATCTACCGCTGAGTTATAGCCTGAATGAGGTATTTTTGCAAAATACCTAGCTAAGTTAGAGCCATAGATATAAAAAGGGGCGCTAGTGTACGCATTTTGACCAGGCCAGGCAAGGGCTGGCCTGTATTTGCACTTATTTTAGCAATTCTTGCAGTAGCTCTTTGTGGCGATGCTGTTGTTTCGCTTGGCGTAGTCTTTGACCGCGCAAAATAGCCTTAAATTCGATCAAAGCTTCATCAAAGTCGTCATTAATTACCACGAAATCCGACTCTACATAGTGGCTCATTTCGCTAACAGCCTCGGCCATACGGCCATCAATGATGCTGTCGTCGTCTTGTCCGCGGCCGGTTAAGCGTTGGCGCAGTGCTTCCTGGCTTGGCGGCAAGATAAAAATGCCCAGCGTGTCCGGCATTAGGCGCTTTACTTGTTGAGCGCCCTGCCAGTCGATTTCTAAGATTACATCACCGCCTTTGGCTAAGGTTTCTTCCACCCAGGCTTGTGAGGTACCGTAGTAGTTACCGAATACTTCGGCGTGCTCCAAAAAGGCACTTTCGCCTAACATCGATTGAAAATCATCTTGGCTAACAAAGTGGTAGTTGACGCCATTTTCCTCGCCAGGGCGCATTGCCCGCGTGGTGTGGGAAATGGATACCTGAACATCGGCCAAGGAATCGATTAAGGCCTTTACTAGGCTAGTCTTGCCAGCACCTGAAGGGGCGGAAACGGTGTATAGAGTGCCGCTCTTGCTCATGTAAAATCTCGTACTATTAAGCGTGGGTAAGGTTTTATAAGGTATATTGCCATTTTAACCTAAGCCTTAGAGCCTTGCTCGCTTTGTTGAGGGCTTAGCAGCCAATTAGAGATATTGAGGGTAGCTCATGAAATGGCGAGACAGTCGTCGCAGCGATAATGTTGATGATCAGCGCAATAATTCACCATCCCAGTTTGGCGGTGGTGGCTCGATAGCGAACTTCTTGCCCATTATTCGTATGCTGATCGGCACTAAGGTGGGCAGAATCGTGTTGGCTGTTGGCGCGATTGCTTATTTTCTAGGCTTTAATCCTTTGAGTTTATTGCAGCCGGGTCAACAAGGCCTTAGTCAGGCTAAGGTACAAAACAGCCAGGAAGATAATTTGCGGGCTGACTTTGTGACCGCAGTACTCGGGCAGACCGAAGATGTTTGGGGCGCAATATTCCAACAGAGCTTCGGCAAAGCCTACCCGCAACCGCGCTTAGTATTATTTCGTAATGGAGTACGCAGTGCCTGCGGCCAAGCCTCCTCGGCAATGGGGCCCTTTTACTGCCCAGCCGATGATAAAGTGTATTTAGATTTGGGTTTCTTTGATGAATTGGCTCGTCGCCATGGCGCCCCTGGTGACTTTGCCCAAGCTTATGTTATCGCTCATGAAGTAGGCCATCACTTGCAAAATGTGTTTGGTATTCTTGATAAAACTCATCAAGCTAAACGCCGCCTCAGCAAAACAGAGGGCAATGCCCTGCAAGTTCGTGTAGAGCTGCAAGCTGATTGCTATGCTGGTGTATGGGCTCACCATGCTCAAAAGCAGCAGCAGATATTGGAAGCCGGTGATGTGGAAGAGGCTCTGCAAGCGGCCAGTGCAATAGGTGATGATACCTTGCAAAAACAAGCTCAGGGTTATGTAGTACCCGATGCTTTTACCCATGGCTCATCCGAGCAAAGAATTCGCTGGTTTAAAAACGGCTTGCAGCAAGGTAACTTGCAGAGTTGCGATACTTTTAAAGCGGCGAAGTTGTAGTCATTTTCTTGGGTCAGAACCGAAGAGGTTCTGACCCGCTTGTAGTGTTATTTAAAGGTGCGATTCCGCGTACTCGGCTAAGATCGATCGAGGTACGCCCTGCAGTTGAATATTCCCGCCCTGTTGAAAGCCCTTAAAACGCTCACTCAGATACGTTAAACCCGAACTGGTCGCATTGAGATAGGGGGTATCGATTTGAGCAAGATTACCCAAGCAAATTACTTTCGAGCCTGAGCCTGCACGAGTAATAATGGTTTTAATTTGATGGGGCGTTAGGTTTTGGCACTCATCAATCAAAATCAAGCTATGTTGAAAGCTACGGCCGCGAATATAGTTCAGAGACTTAAAATGCAAAGGTACCTTGTTAAGCACATAATCAACGCTTCCCGAGCAATCTTCGTCATCACAGTGCAAGGCTTCTAAGTTGTCGGTAATGGCACCCAGCCAGGGCTCCATCTTTTCAGCTTCGGTTCCAGGCAAAAAGCCGATGTCTTCGTCCAAGCCTTGAGTGGAACGAGTGGCGATAATCCTGCGATAGTATTTATTTGCAACGGTCATTTCGATTGCCGCTGCCAAAGCCAAAATGGTTTTTCCTGAGCCCGCCGAGCCCGTTAGGTTAACAATATGCACATCAGGGTCGAGTAATAAATTTAAGGCGCAGGCCTGATAGATATCCCTAGGCTTTAAGCCCCAAGCCTCGGTTTCCATTAATTGATGTTGATCTAGATGTAATAGTTGTACTTCTTCTTCGCTTACCTCGAGCACCCTGCCAACAAATCCCTGCTCGTCTAAAACAAACTGATTGGGTGTGCATTCTTGCAAAATTTGGCAGCGTTTTAGGTGATGGGTGGTTCGTCCTAATTCTTGCAGAGTGTCGACTTGCTGAATTTGATCCCAGAAGCTGCCCGAGAATTCCAAGAAACCTTTATTCAGCTTTTCAATATCGGTAACAAGTTGATCGTTATGGTAGTCCTCAGCTTCGATACCGCAACCTTTAGCTTTTAAGCGCATATTGATGTCTTTACTGATAAGCACTATATGTTCTTCTGGGTTCTGGCGCTGTAAAAAATAGATGTCGTTGAGTATTTTATTGTCGTTGAGATGGGTGGGTAATGTGCTGACACCTTCTGGTGTTTTCTGCATGATTATGGATAAGCTACCAAGCTCTGGGCTTTTTTCACCACGCTTGATGGGCACGCCAGCTTCAATTTCATCCAAGTCTGCACGGCCTAAAATTTTGTCCAGCTCTCGAATAGCCTGCCGGCAATCAGCAGCGACAGCATTGCGACCACTTTTCAAAGAATCAAGTTCTTCAAGTACGGTCATGGGGATGGATATTTTATGTTCTTCAAAGTTCAGTAAAGCAGTCGGATCATGAATTAAAACATTTGTATCTAATACATAGCGAGTGCTTTTTGTTTTTTGTGTATTCCTAATGGTTAACAGCGATTCACCCATATGTAATCCCTTTTTTGGTGGAATGGGAATGACTGAGCTAGTTCGGCAGTTTAGCTTGCTTAGCAAAGCCACCTTTGATTTTTATAACAGTATTGGATGATTAAAACTAGGGCTTAATCGTTACGATTTTTTTAAATTTTGGCGCTTTAATCTAGAGTAGATGCGCGGCGTGAACCCACAATATTTTCACCTTTAGGTCTCTTTGGCAAGACTTTGTGGAAATTTATTTTTTAGAAATTTTGTGGCTTGTAAATATCCCAAACAAATCAGGCGCTTAGAATTTTAGTGTTGGTGATCTAAGTGGTGTGCAAGTGGTAGAAACTATGAATAAATCAGCGCTTTAAAAAGCCACTTTTAAAGGAAAGTTAATTGAGTAAACAGTTGAACTGACAGGCGGCTAGAGCATCTAGTTCCGCCTGAACGGTTTTTAGGCGCTGAGCGCAGCGGTGTTTTCTTGACCGAGTTTGTACATCGCTTCTTCAGTCACATCATAAACTATGACACAGATATGATTAACCTCTCCAGTCGTTGACACCAATGGGATGATGGTAGTGTTCTGATACATATGAGGCGCTGTACAGGTAATGGGGCGATAGGTTTTGAATTTAAACAGATAGGGCCTTTGCTCCCAACTACTAAACGCACTACTTTGCAGAAGAAATACCGACTCGGCTTTGCTACGAAATCGGGCCTCATCAATTTCTGGAAATAGTTCAAAGAGGTTTTTGTCCTTAGTGGAATTGGGGTGCTGACCGCTATGGTTTTCCATAAAGCCGTTCCACAACTGAATATTGTAGTCTTTATCCAATACCGCAAGGCCGACATCGACATTTTGTAAAATATCGATGTACCAATAGAATTCTTTTAATTGATCATCTTGTTCGATCATGGTGTTTAGTCGTCCAATAAGTAAGATGCATGGTGCGCCAAATGAGGGATGCTATCTTCGGTAAAGAACAGCAAGAGATCGCATTTGATTGGATAGTCTTCTATGGCATAGCTTAGTTCGATAGCTAATGTTCGTTGCCAAGCCTGGTTATTGGTTTCCAAAAGTTGGCTTACGTCGCAATGCTGCCCTAAAACTACTGGAGCACCGCGGCTGAAATGAAGGTCTAGCTGTTCGGCCAAACCTTTTAGATAGGCGCCTACAAGAATATTTGAAATATCCATGAGTACTTCGAGTTCAGCACTGTCGTCAAGCTGCCCTTTATAGTTTAAGAGGGCTGCCATATCGCCAAAACTAGAGTCGTTTAAAATCAGTAATGCCTCACCACTGATGCCAGAGCCGATGAACCCCTGGCAAACCCCGGAGGTTTCGTCAAAATCCTCAACTGAGGCAAAAGCCATGCATAGTTCACTGACTTCAATAAGATTGACGTTGGGAATTGGGAGCTCTACAAAGACTTTAAGCAAGCGAGCTAGCATGTCGCCCGCTTGCCCCATGGCAACATTTGAAATTTCTTGTAAGCAATCGCGAAGCTGGGGGTCTAGCTCCTTAATGCTATTGTCGCTTTCGCTCTTGTTAAGCTCCAAAGGTTTACTAGGCTTCTCTTTGACTACTTGAGGCTCAACGACCTGCTGCTCATTATTTGCGAGCAGCTCAGCATCAATTATGCCGTACTCAAGCAACATACTGGTTAGCTTGTCTTTATCGACAGGCTTCTTAATGAAATCGATAGCCCCAAGCTGTCTTACCCGGCTGCGGGCTTCTGGTTGAATGTCACCAGAAATGACAACGACCATCGTCTCGAGATCTTGTGCGCGGATCGCCTCTAGGACTTCATAGCCGTCCATAACGGGCATATTGAGGTCTAGTAGTAGCAATTCAGCCTTGCCTTCTTTGATCGCGTCAACGCCTTCTTGGCCATTTGTCGCAAAGCTAACATCAACAGGCCAGCCATCAGGCAGAGAGCGGGCGCATTGTTTACGCGCCATATTGGAATCGTCACAGATTAATACAGGAGTGGACATGGTTTGCTCTTATTTTTGAAACTACTAATAAATGTAGCAGAGAATTTCCAGCTTTCTGCCTGATATCGATGACTTGGTGATTCCTGCGCAAATTTTTAGAGGGCTTGTTCGCTAAGCATCCAGTTTGTGTGATTTATTTCCTCAAAATACTTGTAGTTATTCATTTGAGGTTCAACTTGGAAAAGCATAATGTTTGGCTCTTTAGTGCCAGTAGGCAAATAAAACCATCAAACTAACTAATTAACTTCGGTTTGGGGTCCAGGTATTACCCACAGGGAAGAGTAATGAGTGAGCATAAAATTGTTTTCGTAGGCCCCTCTGGTGCAGGGAAAAGCACGGCTATCAAAACCATCAGCGAGGCTCGATCAGCATTTGATGATCACGGTTTAGGCCTAGCAAATCCCCAGCATAATGTGCTGTTTGGGGACTCGATCGACTATGAATTGATCAATATGCGTGATGGGCAATCTATGCATTTGTTGGGCACCCAAGGTAGCCAAAACAGTGAAACTATCCAAGTTTTGCTCCGACGAGGAGTGGCGGCGGTGGTGATACTGATCAGCAATGCGGTGCACAACCCTTTAGCGATGTTAAGGGAGCAGCTATTACAAATAGGAGATTTGGCGAAAAGCACTCACATTGTGGTGGGTATCAGTCATATGGATGTTAAACCCGATCCTGGTGCGACGGTTTTTAGCCGCGAATTACATAAGTTTCAGGTCTTCGAATGTTTAGATCAGAATATCCCCTTGCTAGTTGTTGATCCGCGAGACCACCAAGATATGGGCCTGCTGCTTGAAACGGCGCTGTACATCAGCCGTCAAGATGAGCAGCAAGAGTTGGCTTAAGTTTTTGCTGAGATTGTTAAACTAGCCGTAGCAAAGAGGCCGCCTAGCGCAGGTACTAGGCGGAGAATCCGAGTATCGCTTAGCTAGGCTCAGATCCCTTCCATAAAATCTAACATCGCTTGGTGTCTAACCGTCTTACGATGCTTGGCCCATAACTCTTTGATTTTGTCAGTGTTGCAAACCTTACGATCCACTAACACTCGGGTTTTCAGTTCCCCCACGGCCTGTGTGGCAGGGCACTTGCTGAAAATAGTTTGATGGCTGATCAGATCCATAAATGGCCCAGATTTACTGGTCGGCATAATAAACAACAACTGCAAGCCAAGTGATTCGGTAAGATAATGGATCACCTGGCGAGAGCGCGTTTCGTCCATCTTGGAGAAGGCTTCATCCACAAGCACCATGCGACAATGGGTATTACCTTCATTAAAGCGAAATGCTGAGGTTACCGCCGCCGCGCGAATAATGTAGGCAGGAGTCTCCAGTTGTCCACCGGAGCCGGTGCCGTAGGTGCTAAGGGCAATTGCCTCTTTGTTGAGTGGCTCTTTATAAATCTCGTAATTGCGATAATTACGATAGTCACTGATGCGATTGAGCTCACGTAAGGCAGTCTGTTCATCCTTATCTAACAACATGGCGAGTAATCTATCGCGAACCTGTTGTGATTTTTTACTCAGCTCGGCATCAAATAGAGAGTTGCCATCACCGAGGTCTGGGGTATCAATAACTTCCTTAAAGAATTTATAGTATTCCTTAAATTCTGGAATCCAATCGTAGCCAAAGAAAAAGCGTTCTCGATCGTCACCAAAACGGTGATGTTGAAGTTCAAGGTTTAAAACTTCGAGTTGCTCCTTACCATCACCAATTGCTTGATATATCGAATGACATAAATTGCTCACAAAGGCCGTATTAAAACTGTCTTTGAGGGTTAGCAAATTTTCATGTTTTCCAACAAGAACGTTGTTTTTTAGCGAATGATAAACGCCATCAATGTTTTGCTGGGCCTGTTGAACCTGCTTGTACATCTCAACACTGTCGCGGCTATCACTGCTGGAGAAATAAGGAATAACACAGTGACTATTACATAATTGGTTGTGTTGGCTCAGTTGTTGATCAAGGCGACGCTCAATTTGTTCGAGCTGCCCTTTTAAATCATTGCACTGAGGCAGCAAACTGTCGCTGGCATTGCTGGCGATATGTTCCGCTTTACTCAGCGCTTCTTGGCTATCGAAGTTGCTGCTATGTTTGGCAATATCATCGACGGCAGCCTCACCTTGTTCGAGCTGCAGCTGTAAGCTGTCTTGCTCGTCGGCTAATTTATCAATGGCAATTTCAAGTTGCTGAGATTTGTTTTTATACTCGCCTTGGGCCTGATGCTGTTCATTGATTTGCTTTTCTAAAGATAGATGTTCACCTTTTAACTGTTGTAACTGCGCCTCGAGGTCATCAAACTCGCTGAGATCAAGGTTGCTAATGTCTTGCTCGGCTTGCTCCAATTCGCGATAACAATCTAGTAACTCATGAACGATATCTACCGACTTAGGCGCAGTAATCTTGTCGCAGGCGTCTAAGCAATTAGCTGCTTCTCGATAAGATATTTCTAAATGCTTGCTCTGCGCTAAAAGCTCGTCAATTTGTTCACGTTTGGCAACTACCGCGCGATCACGAGCGCCCTGGCCAAACAGCAGATCGCCTGCATCAATATCGCAGCGGAACATGGCATAGTTGCCTGCGCCAATGCCGTTGGCGCATAAGCCGCGATGGAGGCCTCGAAGTTCTTTTTCATCTTCCGCACGCACCACGCTGCCGTAAGAAGCACGAATATAATATTCGGCGGTTTTATGGCTGAACTCCATTAACTCTACAATAGAGCCCTTGGGTGTGTTGAGTCGACTCGCATCTCGAGCTGCTTTGTGGCCTTGAATCACTCGAGCTCTATTCTGAGCGCCTCGCCTACCGCCAATGTTTCGAACAATGGCGATTGCCTCGGCCTCATAATTGGCCTCTACGATAATGCCAAATCTGGCGCCGCCGATATATCCTTCGATGGCCATCTGCCACTGTGGATTGCTGATTTCAATAAAATCACAAAGTACGGCCGGTTTGGCCTCTGGGCACTCTTGCTCAATGGCGTTTAAGGCCTGCTGTATATATCCAGGGTAAGAGATTTTGCTTTGACCAAGGCGTTGAACTTCAAGCTCACGAGCATCGATTTGTTGGCGATTTCTATCTTGTTTTTCTCGGCGTCTCTGAGCCAAAGCAAACAACTGATCTCGCAGGCTGTCCTGGGCTTCTTCACTATGGTGCACCACTGAGTAAAGATGTTGATGGCTATTATCTCGCTTGACGAGTTCCTCTAACTTCTTTTCTAGGTCACCGCTGCCAAGGAAATCGATGGTCATCAGTTTTTGAGCATCGATGCCGGTTTCATCTCCAAGGGATATCACTTGCTTTAGCGCTTTTTGGCATGGGCTGTGGCCTATGCTTGGGCACTCTAACTCCAGCGAGCTTTGCTGGATGGTTTTAAGAAGTTTCTGGGCCTGTTTATAGTTTTCGCTAAAGTTGTGCAGTTGTTGCAGCAGTAGTGGTGCTTGGCTGCTGAGTTGTTGCTGCGATCTTTCCGCCAAAGCTTGTAGCTCATCTTTGTCTTTTAGCGCAGAGATGCCCTTTCGTTTAGCGGTAAGCTCGGTGATTTGATCGAACAAGATGCTTTTTTTGCGCTCAGCCAGCTCGATTCTGTGCAAGCCATCTTTGGCAGACAGCTGATTTTGTTGCTGCTGATCTTTCTTAGCGAGGTAACTTTTTTGCAGGCTGCGTTGTCTGCGGTAGAGCTCGGCATATTCCAAGACTCGAATTTGTTGCCAAATATCCAAAAACTCAAAGGCGTTGCCATTAGCGTATTCCAAGCGATCAATGGATTCATTGAGGGCGCGGGTTTCTTGCTCCATGCCATGAATTGTTTTCATGAGTTCTGAAACCTGGCGGATATCTTCGCTTAGATCCTTAGGTTCGAGAACTTCTCTGGCTACAAATTCATTGATACTTTTAACTGGCTTATAGGCCATAAAGTTGGAAAATGTCTTGGCAGCGTGTTTCGCTTCGCGATCTGAAACCGCACCGCTCTGTCCGCGAAGAGCGCCATATAGGCGGCGCAAATAGCTGCTTTTTTTATCGTAGCTCTCTACCGCTTGCTGGCCGAACTCAATGCGCAAGTTTTTGGCAAGGTTGCCCATAGGCAGGATATATTTTCCGCCCTTATCTTCTTTTACAAAGGTGGCAAGGTTGATAGCGCCAACAGGGATATGCTCGCTAGGGGCAATTAAAAAAAGCAATTCATCTTGGCGGGCCTGGCGCTGTTTTCCGGCAGTTTCCAGGCTAGCTTGTACCGCCATTATTGCCCAGAACGCCTGCCCGCTTTCGCCTTGAGTAGGGTGAAATAAAGCGGCTATATAACCTTGGCATTTTGCAGGGCGGGCATAACTCCCGTCGTCACAGCCTAATATATAGGATGCTAGAGTTCGAACCTGCTTTCCGCCACGGCCGCGCTGACTGGTTTCGTCTTGCCCCGGGTTGTAATTAAATAAGTTTTCATGTGCAGCGGTCATTAATGTTTGCAGCGCATCCGCCGCTGTGGTTTTGCCAGATCCATTGCCGCCAGAAAATAGATTGACGGGGCCGAAATCAAATTCGATCGGGGGTATATTGCCCCAGTTAACGAGGATAGCCTTCTTACAGAACATTAGTCATCTCCCGCGCTTTGGTTGAGACCAGTTTGACTTTCCGGATCTAGTTGTGCGAGCACCTCATGGCTGACTAAGCTGCTAATGCCGGGCTGAATGCTGATCCAACTCTCTGCATCGTCATTGCCGGTTTCGCCGTTGAAACGAATAATACGCAGCTGTCGTAAATTGCGAAAAAGTTGGCGACGCTCTTGCTGAGCTTCTGGCAGTTTGCGTTTGAGGAGATTGTTTAAACTGATGGCAATTTCTTCCATAGAGATCAAAACACAACCTTTGTCGTCAACTAAGCCTTCACGCAGAGACTTTTCATACTCCACACGCAATACCAGTATCAAGGCCATTTCCATCTGATTGGGGCGATGACGAAAGCCTTGATTGAATGGGCTATGCTCGTCATCTTGAAGGCTCGGGGCCTTGGCGCCAGGTGGGTATATTCGGACAAAACAAAACTGTTCATCATGTTCGATACGAACACCAATAATTGATAGGTAATCATCAACCAGTTCTTGGCACTGTAAGTAGCGGTCGTAAAGCGCAGCTTCAATTTGGCTTTCATCACGGTTGATAATGCCATAGTCCAAAAGGCGAATCATTAGCTCTGAAAAGTCTTCCACTCGAATGGCTTTTTCATGTAGAGCCTGTTGTAGCATTTGATTGAACATAAAATTTGTTACTTGTCTGTTGCTGGCGCTGTGCCGCGTAGTTCGATGGTGAATTCGTCAAAGTTCTCGAAGTACTCATTACTCTGTGGATCAGTGCTTAAGTACTGTACGTCGAATTGTAAATCTGAGCTTTGGTTATTGACGGCGCCAATCTCAATGGCGGAAGCCATGCTCATTAAACTGTGAGCATCTTCGATTTGTAACTCGCTGGTGGCGATTTGACGCCCTCCACGTAACGAGTCGACAATGTAATTGCGTAAGTTTTCTTTATTGTTAACAAAGGCTTGATCGAGCAGTTGCTGAATCATTAATTCGCGTTGCGCTTCGCTGTCCAATTCAGGGGCTTCTTGTACCGCGGTGCTTAGCGCGACGGCACTTTTACGCTCTTGCCATTTGATTTGAGCTGGATCTATAAAGGCAAGACGCATGCTGGCGCACTCTTCTGCGGCAGCGCTAAGACGTTGCTGGAAGCTTTCTTCATCAAGGTCCGCGAGCTCACGACAAGTTTCAACTAAGTTATTATCAGCTTGGCTATGCAAATAACTTAGTTGGCGAATAATAATGTCGGCCCGTTTGGTAAAGCCATGTAAGGCGCTACGAAGTGCGGGCAGCATGATATCGGCAGCACTGCGCATGCGTTGTTCTATTTGTTCTAGCAAAAAGTACAAATAAGATTGATCTTCAGAACAAAGATCAGGCACAACGCGGCGCAGCTCAAGCTCTGCCTGTTGTTTAAAGGATTTGGGCTTGCTCCGAATTTTACGAATGATCTTCTTAATGTCATCGCGGTACTTCTCAACGCTGTCGGCTGAAAGGCGAACCTGGATATCGGGCTGAAAGCGTTTTTCCATAAACTCAAAAAACTGCTCGCTGGCTTGTTGTACCAACTGCTCTGCTTCGACTTCACGAACCAGCTCACGTTTACGTTCTTCTAGCTCGGCAATGATGTCCGTAAAATCGGTAATAATTCGTTCTGAGTGATCGAAAGCATCTAATAAATCATAAACTTCAGCGCGGCTGTGAAATGCTTCCAAAGAGTTTAGCGTGTTGCGCGTATTGCGGTGGCGAGTACGAATCTGGCTGCTGTCGGCCTCTAGCAAAGCTTGGGCAAAAACCCGGCCCATACGGCTGAAAGGGAAACTGGTAGCCAAGGTGGCAGGGTCTACTTGACGTTCTATCCAGCCGCAGTCGATAAGTAGCTTAAGTAACCAGCTGGCCTGCTCACGCGGGGTTTTAAAGCGTAATTCTTGATCTGCACCGTCTTCACTATCACTTTCCAAGACCAGCTTGGCGTTACGGGCGAGTGCCTCAGTGAAGATGTCGATGATCAAGTCTCGATCAGGGGCATGTCCGTAGTCTGCCGTAGCGCTGTACTGACGTTGGTAGAGCAAGGTTAGGCAGCCGGCTACCTGTGCTCTGTATTTGCCAGTTAAGGCTTTAAAAAAGTGTAAACGTTCAGCGCTAAAAAACATCGATAACCCTCGGCATTCCCTGCCATAGCGGGGCCAAAAGCGAGGATTTTACGCCTTTGCTGAGGAGCGGTAAATATGAGCTTTCGAATCGGGACTAATGGGCATTATTCAGGCTTGTCTGGCCGGGGTATAATAGAGGCTTCTAATATAAAAAATACACGATATAGCGCTTTTAATAGTACCTAAATAGCAACTAGAGCCTCAACAGGGCCGCCGTAACGCGAGAATAGCAATATGCAAAATACATTTGATCATCCCTTACCCAATGAACACGGTTACTTTGGTGAATATGGCGGAAGCTTTATTCCCCCAGAGCTGCAGCAAATAATGAACGATATTGATGCGGCTTATCGTGAGATTCGCCAGGAGCCTGAGTTTTTAATCCAGCTAGCTAGTCTTTATCAGCATTATGTGGGCCGTCCAAGTCCAATCTTCTTGGCTGAAAATTTATCAAAAAAGTACGGTGCCCAGATTTACCTGAAACGAGAAGACTTGAATCACACTGGTGCTCACAAAATAAACCACTGTCTTGGTGAAGCTTTATTAGCCAAGAAAATGGGTAAGAAAAAGATCATTGCTGAAACCGGCGCTGGGCAACACGGGGTTGCCTTGGCAACGGCAGCGGCCTTGCTGGGCTTGGAGTGTGATATCTATATGGGTGAAGTAGATATTAAAAAAGAACACCCCAATGTTGTGCGCATGCATATCTTGGGTGCCAATGTGATCCCCGCGACTCATGGTCGCAAAACCTTAAAAGAGGCGGTAGACGCCGCATTCGAAGCCTACTTAAAAGATCCGCATAGCCAGCTGTATGCGATTGGCTCTGTAGTGGGCCCGCATCCCTTCCCTATGATGGTTCGCGACTTCCAGTCCATTATTGGAAATGAAGCGCGCCAGCAAATGCAGCAGCAATACGGTGGCCTACCAGATCATGTGGTTGCCTGTGTTGGCGGTGGATCCAATGCGATGGGAATCTTCAGCGCTTTTTTAGATGATAAAGAGGTGGCCTTGCACGGCGTTGAGCCAGCTGGACATACCATGGCAGTTGCCGGTGAACACGCCGCTACCTTAAGCAAAGGCCAGCCTGGTACCATGCATGGCTTTAAGTCTTATATGTTGCAAGATGAGCAAGGTGAACCACAGGAGGTTTACTCAGTTGCTAGTGGTTTAGATTACCCTTCTGTTGGTCCGCAGCACGCCTACTTAAAAGACCTAGGGCGGGTTAATTACCACGCCATTGATGATAAACAGGCAATCGACGCCTTTTTTGAATTGTCCCGCATGGAAGGCATCATTCCCGCAATTGAATCCTCACATGCGATTGCACAAGCCTGCAAGATTGCACAAGGTGGTGGACGTGTATTGGTAAACTTGTCTGGTCGTGGTGATAAGGATATCGATTTTGTAGTGGAGAATTACGGCAAAGATTATGGTTTAGGCAGTAAGCTTTAATCGAATGTGGTGCGGAACTGTTCCGCACCACGGCTGTGCCGTATTCTTATTGTGCAGTAATGAATATGGAGTCTGGTATAGATCGGCTTCTTTGAAAGCTCCTTAATCTAGACCGGGTTGCATCGTTAATTTTAATTCCTTTAGAAAGTAATAAGGCACCGTTTTTGGTTTTCACATCCCGAGACAATACCATGTCATCATCGAGCTCCGAGATGGGCACATGCTGTTCGTCCTTTTGAACAATATACTCTAGGGACTTAACGAATAAATCTAAGATTTTTGGATCGTAATAAATCCCAGCTTTTCCTCTCATTTTGTTGATTGCATATTCACTACTGCCGTGTAGTGCTTCATAGTGATCGAAGTCTACAATAACCTTGAGTAGTCTTGAAGCTACTGGGATATCACTTCCAGCGATTTCGTCTTCTGGGTACCCGCTACCATTGAAGTTTTTATTCTGGTAGCGAATGGAATTTGCGATATCCTCCATGCGGGGTATTCGGCTAATTAGTTGAAACGCTAACTCTGGATGGTAGTGATACATTTGTTCAAAGTTTGCATCAAGCTTTTCCCCTTGGTTTATGGCGCTAATAGCCTCTTCAGGTAAGCTAACTAGGCCTACGAGACACAACATGGATAGAGCCTCGTATCTCCATACTTCCTTTACGCCAAGAATAGAGACGCATCTCGTTACATGATCTTTAAGCCTAGACGTTCGGCCAAAAATATCTGGGCTTGCTAAGGCAAGAGTGTCACTTAGGGCCTCGATACTAGCGCGTAGTGTATTTTCAAGAAGATCCTCTTCCAAGTTGTGAAGAGTATATTGTTGGATTGCTGAATGCAGAACCTCAGCAACGATCTGCGGTGAGGATGGCTTGTTTATAAACTTAAAAATATTACCTTGATTAATAGCATTTATGGCAGTCTCTTGGTCGGCATTTCCGGTTAGCATAACTCTAATAGCATTGGGTTGAATTTCTTTTGACTTCTCTAGAAACTCTATGCCGTTCATCTCTGGCATTTGCATATCAGAAACGATTACCGAAAATGTAGGGCCAGCACTCAGCTGCTTAAGAGCGGCCTCTCCGCTGTCTGCCAGATGAATATCGAATTCACCTCGTAGCGTTCTTCTGAAAGCCTTTAGTACATTGGGCTCGTCGTCAACAAATAACACGGAAGGTTTCATGTTGTCCTCATTGATACTTAAATATTACTGGAAATATCTAGCCAAGATTCGATTTTATCATTGCTAAAGTGGTCGCCTAATGGGCAGCGTTCTGTGTTCAATAATGCTGTATTGTTTAGCAGTTGATATGCAATGTGAATGATTTCGGGTGGAGCCATATGATTGAAATTCAAATGTTGTGGCTGATGTATTAATGCTAAACAGCTGCTGATGTCACCTGGAAGCCCCCAAAGATCCAGTAAATATGCCCCTACTAAACTGCTGTCAAAACCAAAGACCTCGTGTTCAGATTTATAAATTTCAACATCGCTTGTCTCGCTAATGGATACGGCTTTGAGATAATCCTGAGAAAACTCTTGCTGTAATACAATTTCGCCGATTCTATGAAGTAAGCCTGCTGTGAATGACTGGTTAATGGCGCCTGGCTCCAATTTTTCGTGGGAGGCGATCCTTTTCGCTAGGATTGCGGTGTTCTGGCTCTGCTGCCAAATTTTTTCCAAGTTAAAATGTTCACTTTCAGAGCGAGGCAATTGATCAAATACCTTAATTGTCAGTATCAAGCTCTTAATCGTATCAATACCCAGAAAGTTGACCGCTTCACAGGGTGATTCAATTGTCCTTCCAATTCCAAAATATGCAGAGTTACAAATTTGGAGAAGTTTAGCTGTCATGGCGATATCTTGGCTAATCAGCTCTGAGATGGTATCAAGGCTTGAATCCTCTTTACTAAGCTCTTTGTTGATCTCGCTATAAATAGTAGGAAGGCATGGCAAATTGTCGATCTTAGATATTGCCTTGTTTAATACCGGGCATGATAAGAGATCCTTCATTCTAAGGGATTTGTTGATGACAGATTTTAGCGTTTCAGGCTTGGCTGGCTTGGCTAAATACTGGTGCGCGATATTTATGCAATTCAAAATTAACTCTGTTTCACTATAACCGGACAAAACTATTCTAAGGGTTTCAGGGTATAGCTTTTTCACCTGTGTAAGCAGTTCAACTCCATTCATATTTGGCATGCGCATATCGCTTACAATGACATCATAGGAGTTGTTCGACATCTCTTCGAGTGCAGCTGCCCCTGAGCTCGAAAAGCTCATGGACCATTCATTCCTAGTAGAGTGAAGAGCTCGTCTAAGTCCGCTGAGGACATTATCTTCATCATCTACAAACAGTATATTCTTCTTCATCGTTAATCAGATTTTTCATCTATAGGGAGGCTGATGGTAAAGATAGTGCCCTTTCCTACCTCGCTGTTAATATTAATCGTTCCTTTGTGTTTGTCCTTTATTACAGAGTACGAAATAGATAAGCCTTGCCCGGTTCCCTTGCCGACACCTTTGGTGGTGAAAAATGGATCGAAGACTTTGTTGATTATTTCTTGTGGTATTCCACAGCCATCATCTCTGATTTCGATTAAGGCAGATTTATCTTCTACTCTGGTAATGATCTCAATCAGGCCTGTTTTACTGCCTTTGTATTTCTCATCGATAGCATGTGAAGAATTTACGATCATGTTGAGGAATACCTGATTAAGCTCCCCAGGGAAGCAACTAACTAGAGGTAGGCCTTCTTCAAGGTTAAGCTTTAGATCGGCTATGTATTTCCATTCGTTCTTTGAGATGATTGCGGTGCTTTCGATTGCCTTGTTAAGATCAATCTTTTGTTTTTCTTCACCGTCAGGATGTGAGAAGTTCTTCATTGCGCTAACTATTTTGTTGATGCGTTTCAGGCCGTCCTTAGATTGTGTGATTGCATCGGGAAGTTCTTCCTGAAGGAACTCGAAGTCTAAATCTTCTAAGTAGCTTTCATTGATTTCTGACAACTCATTTTCATGTTGCTTGATAAATTCAATCAGCTCCTGGCAGGATGTACCAATAAAATTCAGGTTGTCACCTACAAATTGCGCGGGCGTATTTACCTCATGGGCAATCCCTGCAGCTAGCTGACCTATAGATTCGAGTTTTTGGGATTGTCTTAGTTGAGCCTCAATTTCTTGATTCTTTAATTCCTGTTCTTTTTGCTTGGATATATCAAGATATACACCTCGAAGCTTATGAAGCCTGCCGTTTTTAAAAATTCGACTAATAATGCCCTTTAACCAAATGTTTTTATTATCAATGCGCTTGCTTTGGAATTCGATTTGAAAGCTACTGTTGTATTCTTCGCCTTCTATAATTCTTTGCATGATGTTTTGCTGTCCAGCGCCTTCCATTAAACTACCAATGATAAAGTCGCCGCTTGTAAAGCACTCGGGTGGGTATCCGAGAATACGTTCCACTTGTTCGCTAATGTAGTTATAGCGCATTGTTACAGGATCACCTTCCCAGAGTATACCGTCAATTGAATTTGTTAGAGAAGATAGTTCGCTGTTCGATTCCTGAAGCTTTTCGTAGAGTCCTTGAGATTTTTCTACTTCGCTTTCAAGCTCTAACTTGGCTTCATTCAGCTCTTTTGTTTTGAGATCGACCTTGTGGTTGACGAGCTGAGTCTCGATACTTTGATATCGTACGTAATACAAGAGGATGAGTGTCAAAGTTAGGCTGAAGATAAAAGGTAGAAAATCGGACCAGCTATCAAGTTGATAAAAATCGTTTCCAGGATCAAATGCTATCGATAAGTCTTTGTTGGCATATTTAATTGCATAGGGTAGGAAAATGATGTTTTTATTTGCTGTTCGAAGCTCTTCTAAGCTTGCTGATTGCGCGAAGTCTACCGGGAAGGTGTATAAGCTGTTAAAGCCAGATAATCTATCACCGGTAAAAATATGCGTTTTTTGCCAGTCTTCACTTGATCTTTCGATCACATTGGATAGCATGCTGTTCATACTACAGCATGCAATTAGATGCATGCTGCTAGATTCCGGTATTTTGGTGGCAATGCACATGACGTTTGCAGATTGAACCTTAGGCTTTATTAACATAGAAAACTGATCTGGATAGTTCTTGCTTCCTGATAGGTGCCTTGTAATGTAGGGTTTTAAGTCGAGCTGGCCGTTTTCTCTCAAGGCATATAGATTCTGTGCTTGCTCTGACCTTCCATCATAAATGTAAAACGATTCGTGAATGGCTAGCCCTTTGACTAAGCTTTCTATTTGGCTTTTGTCAAAATCACCTCCCTTGATGATTTCGGAGATTGATCCAACTAAGATTTTTGAATAATTCTCTTTGCTTTTGAATGTGTCCCCGATTATTAGGGTGAGGCTTGATATCTTTGATTCAAAATCAAACTTTTTTTGCTTTATTTGCTCATTAATCTCGGAGTTTTGAATTAAAACCGAAATAATACATCCAATAATAAATATTATTGAAAATACTAAGGCGTCTTTTCTGGTTTCTATCACCTTCATTGCTTAATTGACTCGATATAGCGGATAAGAGAATCAATCTCATGATCAAGAAGTTCTTGTCCCCAAGCTGGCATCTGTTTTGATCTTCCTAGCGGACTTCCTCCTAGGCTGATGATTTTCTCCAGGTAGCTTGTGTTTCTGGTGCTTTTGCGTAAATTATAGGGTGGAGGGTCTGTAATTACCTTCTTTGATAAAACGCCATTTCCCTCGCCGTTTTCACCGTGACATATCTTGCAACGACTTAAGTAAATTGTTCTTCCTAAGAATTTGTTACCTTGTAGCTTTTCTGAGAAAGACTTTATTTCTTCAATCGCACTGTCATAGTTATTTCTCATTTTAATCACAAAGTTGGAAACAGAGCTTATTTGCTGATCACTGAGTTCATCTCTCCAGGGTGGCGAGTAGGGGCTCATTTGGCCTTTGCTTCCGCCGTCACTGACAATGTTAATTATATCTTCTAGGCCTGCCCCATATTTGATATTAAACAAGCTGGCACTAGGGTATTCTTCAATGGATAGAGGGATGTAACCGTCTCCATGTCCGGAGTTGCCATGGCATAGTGCGCAGCGTTTCATATAGATACCTGCTCCTGATATTGAAATCGAGTCATCAGAAGAATAGGCATGACTACATATGCTGATAAGCAAAAAGAAGGTGAGTCTTAACGCATAAGATTCGATCATTCTACTTTTACTTTGAGCTTCATAAAGGGGTGAATAGCGCATTGGACTATGACCTCTCCTTGTTTATCAAATTTAACCGACTTTGAAACTCCTTTTGCATAAGACCCGAGGTCAAATGACTTTGATTCAGACATGCTATAGACGTTATGAAAAAAAGGGTCCTGATTAGGGAATTTGATAGAATCGCCCTTTTTTATGGTGATCGATTTTTTTGTAAATGCTTTGTTTTTCTGTCCAATCACATGCTCGGCAGCCATTACGGATGTAGACATTGAAAGCAGTGCTAATATTGCTGTTATAAAAAATTTCATCTAGGTCCTCACTCTAATGAATTAAGAAAAGCCAGTAGCTTCTCTTTTTCTTCCTTGTTTAAATTTACTGGCAGCAAGCTCGGCGAGAAGTTATGTTCTTTTGCGCCCACTTTTTGGTAATGCTCGACTACCTCCAGAAGTGTTTTGGCACTGCCATCGTGAAAATACGGGGCGGTTCGAGTAGCGAGCCGCAAGCTCGGCGTCTTGAAGGCACTTTTCATTAGGGAAATGGGCGTGAAACGATAACGCCCAGGGTCTTCGAGATGTTGGTTACTTAGGCCAATGTTGTGGAACCCGTCATCGGTAAAATTCGGCGGGTGGTGACACACAGCGCATGCGGCTTTTTGTGGATCTATAAATAATTTGAAGCCTAGAAGCTCTTCGTTATTAAGAGCGGACTCATCACCTTTTAGCCAACGGTCAAAGCGTGTGTTAGATGCTGTAATGCTACGTTGAAATTCGGCTAAGGCGGAGCTGATGCGAGCAGAATCAATGGCGCTGTCACCGAAAGCTTGTGCAAACAATGCCGAATACTCTTGGTTTGACGCTACTTTTGCAACGAGTAGTTTTTCGTTTAAGCCCATTTCCAAGGGGTCGAAAAATGGCATTAATGCCTGCTGTTCAAGGCTGTCTGCTCTTCCATCCCACATGAGCACCTTTGAATAAGCTGTGTTAATGATTGAGGGGGTTGCTCTTTTAAGGGGGGCACCGTCTAGGCCTTGTGCTGTGGACTTGCCATCACTCCAGCCGAGCTCTGGAATATGGCAGCTGGCACAAGAAGTGCTTTTGTCGATACTTAGATCCGTATCGAAGAATAGTTTCTTTCCAAGCTTGCTGAGTTGTTTGTGGCGCGGGTGTAGGGTTGGTGCCGGTAATAGCCATTGCTTCCTTAGCTCGCGAATCTCATCTTTGCTGAAGAGAGCCTCTGCTGCGGACTCAACGCATATTGCGAGTAGAGGTAAAAATATCCAAAGCCTCATAACGTGGGTACCCAGCTAGCATTTAATACTAAATAACCAGATATTTAGTTAGGTTATACTACAAATGTAGTATAGAAATGGCGTTTGGCAATTATTGATAGGGCAATATAGAGCAGATTGCTCTAGTTAAGGAGGCCGCTTGCCTCCTTAACTCGCTTAGCGGGGAGGGTAATGTGGGCTGGGTTCGTCTTATTCAATATTCTGGATCTGCTCACGCATTTGTTCAATCAATACCTTTAACTCAACCGCAGCAGCAGTAGTATCAGTAACGATGGATTTTGACGACAAGGTATTGGCTTCGCGGTTTAGCTCCTGCATAAGGAAGTCTAAACGACGTCCGATGGCACCCTTTTGCTTGAGGGTTCGGCGTACTTCTGTGACGTGGGTATCTAGGCGGTCCAGCTCTTCATCGACATCGGCCTTTTGCGCCAAAATAACAATTTCTTGCTCTACACGATCGGCGTCTAGGTCTGCTTTAAGATCTGATAGGCGCTCTAGCAGTTTGTCTCTTTGAGCTTTTAGTATCTGGGGCATTAGGCCTCTTACAAGGGTAACCTGTTCGCTAATGCCTTGTAGTCTTTGCTCGATCATATTGGCAAGCTCTTCGCCTTCGCGATTACGGCTATCAATCAGCTGGTCGATGGTTTGGCCAAATTGACTTAAGGCGTCTTGCTTGAGCTGCTCGCCGTCGACACGATCTTCGATAATCACTCCTGGCCACTTTAGTAATTCTAATGGGTCCAGTGGGCTGAAATCGCCCAGCCCTTGCAATTGCTGATTGGCGCTTATTAATTGTTCGATGAGCTCTTGATTAAGGCCAATTTGATTGTTTTCGCTACTGCCTAGCTGAATATTTAAACTGATGTCGAGCTTGCCGCGGCTAAGTTTATTACGAATTTGCTCGCGAAGATTAGGCTCTAGGCCGCGATGTGCTTCCGGCAATCGGAAGTTAGGCTCTAGGTAGCGATGATTAACGCTGCGTAACTCCCAGCTAATGCTGCCCCAAGGGTATTGTTGTTCGGAGCGGGCAAACCCAGTCATACTGCGTGGCATAGTGCGTACCTTTTGTTAAATCACATTTTACTGATATGGCTCACGGTCTTATCAGCAACCTAGCTGGGGCAGAATCTTACCATAAAGGGTATACTGGGCGGCTAATTCAACACGAAGGTTTATCTATGAGCAGCATCGAACGCCCTAGCGGCCGTCAACCCCAGGATCTACGTCAAGTCCGTCTCACCCGCAATTTTACCTGTCACGCCGAAGGTTCGGTGTTGGTGGAATTTGGCAATACTAAGGTGATCTGTACGGCCAGTGTTTCTGACGGTGTACCTCGTTTTATGCGTGGTGAAGGACGTGGCTGGGTTACCGCTGAATACGGTATGTTGCCTCGCTCTACTGGTGATCGAATGAATCGTGAAGCAGCACGTGGCAAGCAAGGTGGCCGCACGGTTGAGATCCAGCGTTTAATTGGCCGCTCACTGCGCGCCGCGATTGATATGGAAGCCCTAGGTGAAAATACCATTACTATTGATTGTGATGTTATTCAAGCAGATGGCGGTACTCGCACAGCGTCTATCACTGGTGCCTGTGTGGCCCTAGCTGATGCCATAAATTGGATGAAGGCTAATGGCAAGCTAAAAGACGGCGCCGAGCCTCTAGCTCGCATGATCGCTTCTGTATCTGTAGGCATTTATAAAGGTGAACCGGTTTTAGATTTGGATTACCCAGAAGATTCTAATGCCGAAACCGATATGAATATCGTGATGGCTAACGACGGCGGTATTATTGAAATTCAGGGCACGGCTGAAGGTGAACCATTCAGTGAAACTGAATTTATGGCGATGTTGAATTTGGCTAAACAAGGCATCAAAACATTACATAAGTTACAGAATGACGCCATAGAAGTTTAATTGTAAGCTGCGGAAAAGCTTGTATTTTCCGCAGCTTAATCTATTCCATACCTCCAGGACTATATTGTTAAGGAAAACTACAGTGTTTAAAGTTGCTTTATCCTCTATTTTAATCCTCTCAGTAAGCTCATTTAGTTTCGCAGATCTTGATCGCGATACAGTATGTCGTAGTTATAGCCCGGCAATATCAAAATCAGAATGCCGAGCGCTAGTTGATTTCTACAACGCTACTGGCGGCGATAATTGGAAGAATAACAGTGGTTGGGGAAGCTCGAATATTAGCTCTTGGTTTGGTCTGGAGCTTTATCAATATGGTTCGGTGCACCATGTTGCGAGTATTAGCTTGGGGGGTAATAACCTAGATGGGGAAATGCCCGATGTTCTATCGGCCTGGCCTGAATTAGATCGTCTGATTTTACATGATAATAAACTTAGCGGGGAATTACCGGCATCGTTTTATAGTGCGACTAAAATTCAGCATGTTAATTTGTCTGGAAACAAGCTAAAAGGAAGCCTTAGTCGCAATATTTCTAGGTTAAGAAATTTACTTTACTTGACTCTAGGTTCGAATGAATTTTCGGGATCTATACCTAAAGAGGTATTTGAGCTTCCAAATGCAGAGGCAATATGGTTGTCTGATAACGATTTTTCTGGAAGCTTAGGGGCAGTGACAAAGATCTCTTCATCCATTCGATCTTTGTCATTAAGGGATAATAAACTATCTGGTAAATTACCTATGTCCCTGTTTTTGAGTAGAGATCTAGAGGACTTATACTTATCAAATAACTATTTTAGTGGTGAGATACCTCGACAAATTGGTCAGGCCGTCTCTTTAAAGGTGTTTGAGGCTGGTAGAAATAGACTGTCGGGAATTATACCGAATGAAATTGGCTTGATACGAAACCTAGAATACTTAAATCTAAGTGAAAACAGCTTGTCAGGAATATTGCCTTCTGAGTTATCGAAAGCTCGGGTATTAGAACGCTTGGATTTGTCGAAGAATAATTTTCAGGGCCCGTTACCTGAAAGTTATGGTGATCTTTCCTTCTTAGAGTTTTTAAGCTTACATAGCAATAGGCTAACGGGTAGCTTGCCTGTTAGCTGGAAGAATCTGAGTTCGTTGTCGTATTTAACTTTGAGTGAAAATTTTCTAAGTGGAGAACTGTTGTTAGAGTCGATTCCTGATGGAAACTTACTAAGTTTGTCCTTAAGAGACAATAGACTTTCAGGTCATTTTCCAATGGAAATTTTAGGGGAAGATAAGATCTCTGATGTGGATATTCGAAATAATTTTTTCTCCAATGATTTTGATACCACTAAGCCAGCTCAGGGGCCATTGTTTCAATACCAAACTAGGCCTCCAAGTAAAATGCTTGGTTTTGATGCTGTGCAGTACACAGTAAATAGTAACGATGAGGCTGCCTATATTGCCTTGCCGTCAGCGGACGGTCATGGTGGAGTCGTTTTCCCTGTTTCAATGAATGGTAGGAGGTTAGAAAAAGTATCAGGCTGTGAAGGGATAAAGAAAGGCGGGGCTTATGTGCTTCCAGTTGGCGCATCTGCCTGTGAAGTATCATTGGAGTTCGTAGATTGTGAACTTGGAGATGGGTCCTGTAGGGTTCCTGTAGAAACATCTGAGGGAGTCAGGCTTTTTGCGATTGAAAGCCCAGTTAAAGAGAAGGTGCTATCAGGTGTTTCTCAGTTGCGTGGCTGGAATTACGATCGAGAGTACGTTGACTATCTAGCAATCGATTACAACCTTAATAAAGAACAAAGAATGAAGTTAGTTATTGACGGAGATATCTCTCTTGATGTGGCTGCTTATCAGTATAGGGGTGATGTTATAAGTGGCTTGGGTGTTAATAAAACAAGTGATTTTATTGGTCATCTGGGGTGGGATGTCTTGCTTAATAGTGCCTTGCTTAGTAATGGTAAGCATGTGGCAAGCTTAGTATCTGTCACCGGGGCTGTTTTAGATGAAGTGGAGTTTACGGTATTTAATCCGGAATTAGAGAGTGGGAATGCCGGGTTTATCAATCAGAATTTTCCAGACGCTTGGGTTGAGGATTTTCCCTTTGATGGCTCAAGCGTAAAACTGAGCTTTAATATATCCGAGCAACGATTTTCAATAGTCGACCAGGAGATTAACGGAGCCAGTACAAGAGGCGACCAAAACTTCTTTACTGATGATGGTTTGGTGCATGAAACAGTAAGGAAATATAAGGGCTTACCGGGGATACACATCGAATACCCTAGTTCTTCAGCCCCATTAACAGGGGTGGCTTCTATCAGAGGTTGGGATGTCGAAGCATCAGGAGAGACCGGAAGAACTAATTTTGGTTATGAATTCCGCATTGATAATAACGTTCAACTTTTTCCTAAAGCCGATGATCGGCCTGATATTAAGTCAGCTTTAGATATTTACTATTCGAACTCTGGAAGAAGTTCTTTGATTTACTCGGGACTTTTAAAAAATGGCTTTCATCGACTTAGATACCAGAGAAACTCCGGGTCCTTGCGTTTGCTCGCAGAAGTGATATTTGAATCATTCTCTCCCTTAAATGAGAATGGTGATCAGCAATATATTACAGGTGTAGAAAAGTCGCTGCGTTATAGCGACTTTCCCTTTTCCGGTAGTGATGTCGAGTTAAGCTTTGACCAAGCCTCACAAAGTTTTGTGGTTTCAAAGCAGTGGGTGAATGGCGTAAAAGTCAATTGATATATTAGTAAATCAGGGCCTACTGACAGCTGCTGTCAGTAGGCAAAAAAGGCAGCGAAGAAATCGCTGCCTTTTTTGTTTCTAACATGACATAGTTAGGTTTCAGCTATTTCTATAGACGTTTTATTCAACTAATAAGGAACGCCAGAATGATCGGTTACGTAACTTTGGGAACAAATGATTTTGCAAAAGCGGCAGATTTTTACGATGCCTTATTAGGCTCGATTGGCGCCAATCGTTTTATGGATATGGATACCTTTGTGGCTTGGGCAGTAGATCCTGGTAAGCCTATGATCTGTATTTCCAAACCTTTTGATGGAAATGAGGCAACCGTAGGTAATGGCAGCATGACCGCTGTTGCTATGGATACACAAGATAAGGTAGATGCTTTTCATCAAAAAGCGATGGATTTAGGTGCCAGCGATGAAGGCGCGCCGGGCTTACGTGGTGATGGCTTTTATGGTGCTTACTTTCGTGATTTAGATGGTAATAAGTTGTGTGCTTTTACTATTGTTTCTTAAATTAGTCGCTAGCTTATAAGGCTGGGGTCAGATCCCCGATACAAAAAAGAGCTTGATAAGCTCTTTTTTGTATCGGGGATCTGACCCCTTTTGTTTAAGAATGACTACAGCGCTTTAACCTCTACCGGCACGCCATTGAGTGCTGCATTTCCAGAAACCTGATCGTAAAATTGTTCATCGGTTAAATCGTTACAATTAACGCCCGCTTGTTCATTGGCGATAGTCATTTGAACGCCTGCGCGAGAATTGTGCCCCCAGCCATGGGGTATGCTGACTACGCCAGGCATCATTTCATCGGTTGCTTTAACCGCAACTTTTAGCTCGCCAACCCGTGAGGCAATACTGACGGTATCACCGTCATTGATATTTCTAGCGGCTAAATCCTCAGGATGCATATATAGCTGCCAACGATCTTTGCCTTTAGTTAAGCGGTGGCTGTTGTGCATCCAGGAGTTGCAGTCGCGCACATGGCGGCGACCAATTAATAGTAAACCATCACCGGCTTTACGATTGAGTTGCTGCTCAAGTCGATTGATATCTTCAGGGATTAATTCTGGCAGGCAATGTATTAAGCCATCTTCTGTGCATAGACGTCCTTCGGTGATCGAAGGTTCCAGTGGTCCTAAATCGATACCGTGTTGATGTTTACTCAGCTCATCAACATTTAGCGACCAGTCGTTATCGGCGGCTTCACCATAAGGCCCCATCTGAATCGCGAAATCAATTATTTTTCGCGGTTCTGGTAAGGCTTGAAAATCAATACCTTGCTTGCTGGCTAATGCCGCCGCTAGCGCATTAAAAATTTCCCAATCGTGCTTGGCGCCTTCGCTAGGCTCAAATACTGGCTCATTAAAACGTGCGGTGTTGCGAACCGCTAGGCGTAAAAATGCCAGGTCGTAATGATCATGCTCGAGAGTCGTCGTCGGTGGCAAAATCACATCAGCATGTCGGGTGGTTTCATTAATATAAATATCAACGGCCACCATAAACTCGAGTTTTTCTAACGCCTGATCTAGCTGGCGACCGTTTGGCGCAGAAGACACGGGGTTGCCGGCCATGATGAACAAGCCTTTGGCCTGCCCTTCACCTTCTGTCAGCATTTCTTCGGCCATTACGGCGGCGGGAATCTCACCATTAAATTCTGATAAGCCGCTTACTCGGCTTTTCCAGCGGCCAAAATTTCCGGCGCCGGCTTCACCGGGTTTAACCATTCCTACAGCTGGGTGAGTTAATAAAGTCCCGCCTTGTTTATCAAGGTTGCCGGCCAAAATATTAATAATTTGAATGGCCCAGTTGCACAGTGTTCCGTATTGCTGAGTGGAAATTCCCATGCGACCATAAAAAGCGGCTCGCTCGGTATTGGATAGTTTGCGAGCAAGCTCCCGGCACTGCTCTGCGCTAATACCGGTATGAGCTTCGATCAATTCTGGCTTAAAGGGTTTGGCCAGTGCTTCGATATCAGCAATATCTTTTAGCAGCGGCTCTAAGTGGCCAAGTTTAACTAGGCCTTCTTCGAATAATGTGTGAATAATCGCCATTAACAAGAAGGCGTCGCTGCCTGGTCTAATCGACCAATGTTCACTGGCGACTTCAGCGGTTTCGCTGCGGCGAGGGTCAATTACCAAGACTTCACCGTCACGCTGCTTTATCGCCTTAAGGCGTTTAGCAATATCGGGAACCGTCATCATGCTGCCGTTACTGGCCATGGGGTTGCCGCCCATGATGACAAAGTAGTCGCAGTTATCGATATCCGCAATTGGCACACCGAGCTGATGGCCATACATCCAGTAACACACTAATTGGCAGGGAAGTTGATCTAGCGAGGTTGCCGAGAATCGGTTTTTGCTGCGTAACAGTTTCGACAACATGCTGCCATGTGTCAGGCTTCCGTAATTATGGACATTGGGGTTGCCAGCGTAAATTGCCAGAGCATTTTGGCCATGGGCCTGTTGCAAGTCGATAATCCCTTGCGCGGCCAGTTCAATGGCTTCTTCCCAGCTAATTTCCTGCCATGCACCATCGACCTTCTTTACGGGCTTACGTAAACGCTCTGGATCATTATGCAGGTCTTGCAAGGCGACGGCTTTGGGGCATATATGACCTCGCCCTAAGGGGTCATTTTTATCCCCTTTAATTGACAGGATCTGATCGCCCTGGGTTTTGATTTCAATACCGCAAATGGCTTCACAGAGATTGCAGGCTCGATAATGGCTTTTGACTTCATTGACAGACATAAAACAGGCTCACGATTTTTTATTATGTGATGAATACATTTAAGGGCTAATCGTCTAATGGGGCAAGAGTGAAAAATGACATTTAGCGGCCAGGAACATGGCCAAGACTATTGCCAGGAGAATAGTTAGCAATGATGAGCGTACCGACACTTAAGACAGATCGCCTAATTTTGAGGGCTTGGCAGGAAAGTGATATTGAGCCCTATATTGAAATGTGCGCCGATGAAGAAGTTATGCGCCACTTGAGCGGTAAACCCATGACTCGCCAAGAAGCCTGGCGTCACGCTGCTTATATTATCGGTCATTGGCAGCTAAGGGGCTTTGGTCATTGGGCCATTGAGCACAAAGAAAGTGGTAAGTTTGTTGGGCGCGCTGGCTTCTTTAATCCAGAAGACTGGCCAGGTTTTGAGATTGGCTGGGCGATTCACCCCAACTTTTGGCGCCAAGGCTTCGCCGAGGAGAGCGCCCGCAGGGCATTGGCCTATGCCTTTGAAGATATGGGCCGCAAAGAGGTGATCAGTGTAATCAATCCCGGTAACACAGCTTCTATAGGGCTAGCGGAGAAACTGGGTGAGCGTTATTTGCGCGATGATGAGGTCTTCGGGCAGCCAGTTTCGATTTATGGCATGAGCAAAGAAGAATACTTAGCACAGTAAAACTTTAAGGGAGAGCTGAAGCTCTCCTCTTAACATTAGCTATTCGCCCAAATATCCCGGGCCCAATGCCAAATCGATTCTGCTGCCTCTTCCGAGTCAGATTCAGGCGACCAAAACACAATTTCATCATCTTGGTTGACGGCATAGAAGCCATTAGCGCGTTGGCAAATTGGCAGCAGCTCTCTCGGTAGGCCCAGCTGCCAGGCTTCAGCGGCCATATCGGCTAAGTATGTATGAGAGCTGCTGTCGGCAGCTGTCGCAGGCTCCAAGCCGCCAATAACTAAGTCGCTGGCATACAATAAGAAGTCACGATAAAGAGGTGGGATAGGCAGCAAAATAGCTTCTTCAATATCCACCAAGTCATCATGATCAGGCAGATCCAACGGAACGGGTACCTGCTCGGCGATGTCCTGTAGTTCTTCTAGGACAGCTTCAAAATCTTCACTCAGCGCCATATTTACCACATCAAATCGTCTGGAATTTGGAAGTCGGCATATGGATCTTCCTCATCGGTCACTTCGTTGCTGCGCTCGTTTTGTACTACCACGCGGGCGGCATCGCGCTGTGCGACTTTATCGGCTACAGCTTTAGGCACCAGCTCATAGCTTTCGCCTTCAGCAACAATAGCGATCTGGCCGCGAGCCAATTGAGCTTGCAGGGTTTCATCGACATAGAGCTTTTTGATCTTCTTATTGTGGGTGAATGAATAAGCGATCTCACCTTTTTTGCGAGGGATAGCGTTTTTCTTAATGAGATCTTTAATCTGGGCTTGAATCTCTTTAGCTTCAATCTCTTTTTGGCGCTCTTGATTCATCGCTCGATCGCGTTCAGCCTTATCCGCCAGTTTCTGTTTGGCTGCGGATTTGATCTCATCTTCTTGTTGATGGCCTTTGGGGGTTTGCTTGGCCTTCTTACGCTTTTCTTTGCTAATGGCCTTGGCCTTTTTCTGGTCGACCAGGCCTGCGCCCATCAATTGTTCCTGCAGGGATTTTGCCATGCTAACAGTCCTATCCTGTCATTCACTTTGAAAGGCGGCATTATAACCAAGGCAAGCAGTAGCATGCGATAGAAAATCACTCTGTCACTCACTTGTTATAGCCATTGAGCCTTGCTAATGGGGGCCGTAATATTGTCGCTTAAAGCACTTCGTTTTGCCGTTTTAGGTGTAGTTTTTTGATGCCCAATCATTCAGTCCAAATTGCTAGCTTCGAGCTCGATCTTCAGCTTATTCAGCTTAGCCACAATGGCGAGCTGCTTAGCGAAGACGACAAGCTGATTCGCTTGCTGAAGCTCTTGGCAGAAAGCTACCCAAATGCGCTAACAAAGCAGGATTTGCTCGATCAGCTTTGGGGCGAGGTGGTGGTCTCAGAGGCGTCACTAGCTAAGCTTGTCTCAGAAGCTCGTCGGACACTTTCTGCCCATGAAGAGCGGGATATCATTAAAACAGTGCATGGTAGAGGCTATCGCTTAGCGCTTGAGCCCCACAATGTTCAGCAACCCCCCCGTAATGAATTGCACCAGCTTAAGCAAGAGCAGATTATCGAAGCCAGCAGTGCTTCCGCTAATGGCAGCACTAATGATGTTCCAGTGAGGCGGAGTGATGAAGGTCGGAGCTACGGCTTGCTAATGTTGATTGGTTTGTTAGTGATGGGCTCTTTTGGTGCTGGCGCCTACTTCTTGCCGAGAGAGAAGGAGCCAGAAAGTGTATTGGGGCGCTGGCAATTGATTGATAACAATGTCGTGCTACATACCGAAATAAACTCTGATAACTATCCCTTTTGTGAAGACGCGGTGGAATACCTAAACGCCACCATGACCCAGCGTAATGGGGCCTATATACTGAGCTCGCCATTACTGGAAATAAACCTTGGGCTGAATATCGAATTTGGCAAACCCCTGAATGCCAACTTTAGTTATCGCGATGGCACCGGAACTACCCATACCCAGCTGAAACTGGTCTTTGATGGGCCGCGCAAACTTGCTGGCAAATCAAGCTGGACCTGGGAAATGGATGGTGCCGGGGTTTTATGCAAAGGCATTAGCTCCATGGTAAGTGAGCGCTAACACTTGCCTTTGGCCTTGCTTAGCAGGGGTTCAAAACTTTTCAAAAATCTTCACCTTATATTCAATCAAGCTTTCCACCTGATCGCTACTCTGCACCCGTCGCTTAAACGGCCCTGCTTATCCAGCCTGACAGCAGCACAGCTGGAATCTTAAGTAGAGAGTCCCTGGCCGTTTAAGCGACTTCAACAATTGCTCGTATTAGGTTGCTTGGCAATCGAGGAAATGCAGAAGGTAAGCATCATGAAAAACACCATAAAAGGGTTGGCGTCCGTGCTGGCCTCGGCTTTGGCCTGCTTGTCGGCCAATAGCTATGCCCAAACCCAAGCTTCGGTAGCGGCCTACGATTGTAGCGCTCAAACTCAAATTCCAGCGGCAGAATGTAACGCCCTAAAAGGGCTTTTTGCATCCACGGCGGGTGAATCTTGGACAGATAATAGCAACTGGGGTACAGGCAACCCTGGGGACTGGGCAGGGGTATTTTTGATTGGGGTGGCGCCTAATCAAAATGTTAATTCCTTAGCCATGGACAGTAATAATCTTAGCGGTAGCTTAAACAGCAGTTTGGGGAGTTTAACCTTACTCCGTGAGGCCAACTTCAGTAACAATAATCTGTCGGGGGCGATACCGAGCAGCTTCAGCGCTCTGGTGAACATGCGTCGCCTGTTCTTATTTGGCAATCAATTGACGGGGGGCATTCCCGATATTTTCACCAATTGGAATAACGTGCTATTGGTCTCCATCGCCAACAACCCAGATCTGGGTGGCAGCATTCCTAATTCCTTAGGAGCGAACAATAGTATTGAGCGGATCTTTCTGCAGAATGCGGCCTTAACAGGCGCCATCCCCAGTAACCTAGGTGATCGGACAAACCTTAATTTAATTGACCTATCGGGGAATGCATTAACGGGGCAAATACCTGTGAGTTTAGCCGCTGATCCAGCTACGCCCGCCAATGTGGATTTCAGTAATAATCAGTTAGATGCTGATGGCGCTGGTGTTGCACTTACTCCTGGCGCCTTGGCAACCTGGGCTGCCGGCGGTGTCCAAAGAACCCTGTCAGGCCAAACAGTTCCTGCTGGCCCTGGTGGAGGCGCAAGCTCAGTAGCGGCAGTTCCTGCTACGCCGCTTTGGAGCTTAATGATGATATCCATGGCTTTCTTTCTTTTTCATCGATTCCAAAAATCAGCAGCCAAAGAAAGCTGATCCATTTCAAAGAAAAACAGAGGCATAAGAATGCTTACTTCCATAAGAATGTGGGGGCAATTAATCGTGTTTGCTTTGGGGGTCGCTCTGGTATTGGGCTCCTCAATAGCAAACGCGCAAGACCATTTCACAAGAATGCAGACCCTTGATTGCACAGCCGTTAGCAACGCCAGTGTGGTTGAGTGTGAATCACTACGGGATATTTATTTTGCCAGTGATGGCGCTAACTGGACTGATGCTAGCAATTGGGGCACCACGGATATTAGTACTTGGGCTAGAGTTCAAGTGACCGCAGGTGAAGTCACAGCCCTGCAGTTAGATCGGGGGCAAACTGGACCGCTTTCCCCTTCGATTAGTGGCCTGCAAAATCTAACGCTACTGAGCTTAAACGCTCCATTCACAGGAACAATTCCAGGTTCTCTAGGTGGGCTAACAGGGCTAGAGCAATTAACCATCACCAATACCAATTTTAGCGGCTCTATTCCGGCGGCCTTTTCTACCTTGAGCAGCCTAGATATTTTGGTAATCAGCCAAAACGATGACCTCGGTGGCAACCTACCTCCAGAGTTGGGGCAATTAAATACTCTAGAGATACTTAGAATCGGCGGCGGACAATTTACCGGCACCATCCCTGCTTTGTGGTCTGGCTTAACGGCATTAGAGGAAATCTCCATTATCGATACGGGTATCGGCGGTGAGATTCCCGTGTTTTTTGCCAATATTCCGCGTGCGGTGATCATTCACGATAATCAGTTTAGCGGTTTGATACCTGCTGAGTTTGGCAATGATATAGCTACACCCGATGATTTCAGGGCACAGCATAACCGTTTAACGGCTGATGGAAGTGGCGATGCCTTGATGCATACCGCGGGCCTGCAAGCTTGGTTTGCAAATCAAGGCTTTGTTGGTTCTGCTACACGTCGTTTAATTGGTTTGCAATCGGCCTTGACGAATTCTGGCCCAGGCGGACAACATGCTGTACCGACGACACCTTTATGGGTACTTGTGGCTTTACCGTTAATCATACTGGGGGTGCTTCGAAGGAAAGCATTTGCTAAGCAATTGCTGCCGTTTGGAGGAAAATAATCAAAAGCTCACTAATGGCTTATAGCTCGGCATTCATCTTAGGCTCAGGCTGCTATTGTTAAAAAACAATAGTCGCTGGATGACTTTTTACAGAAAAGTCATCTTTACTGAGTAGCGTGAGGTTAAAGCAGATGAATGCATGGCAATATCAATTAGGCTTAAAGCACAGACCAGCTTTTATATCTGGCCTGTGTTGCGGAATTGCTCTCGGCGCTCTAATGACGTATGTCTTAATATCAATTTAGTGCGTCGAGATAGTAGACCCGCGAGGTCATTAGTTCGCCAGTAAAAACTCACTGATTTTCTCTAATGCCAAATCTGCTTCCGGTAAAAAAGGTGCAAAGCCTTGAAACACATGGGGCATATCCGGCCACAGATCAACTTCCACTTCCGAGCCCTGCTCCTTTGCAGCGTCAGCAAAAATGATACTGTCACCTAATAACACTTCGCGCTCACCGGTTTGAAGAAGGGTTGGCGGCAGTGAGCTGAGATCCCCCTTGGCTGGTGAGACCAAAGGATTGTTAACATCGGCGCCTTGGGTGTAGTTTTCAACCACTAAAGGTAGCAAATCAGCATTAATAATCGGATCTACTGTTTTGTTGCTGCTTATGGTTGGGCTGGCAAAATCTAAGCTGGTGGCGGGTGATATTGCGGCTACGGCATCGGGCTTACGCAGGCCCTGCTCTTGCAATGCAAGCACAAGGCTTAGGCTCAGATTACCCCCAGCAGAATCTCCAGAGACATAAATTTTTTCGGCAGTGCCTTTATCATCACGGCCATTTTCAAGCAGCCATTTATAACTCGCTATACAATCATTCAATCCATTTGGAAACGGAAACTCAGGTGCGAGTCGATATGCAATTGCCAGTACCTCGCAGCCTGTCAATTCTGCCAAGCGGGAGGTTACTGAACGGTGGGTAGCAGGAGAGCCCGCCATCCAAGAGCCGCCGTGAATGTAAAGTAAGCGTTTACCGGGCTGGCTATTTGGAGCAATTACCCATTCGCTAGTGACACTTAACTCGCCGTCGTTAGCAATCACTGGGTAAATACGTGATTTAATGGCGCTGATGCTGGGGTCGGCGGCACAGTACATATCAAGCAGCGCGCGCTTGGCGACAGTTTCACCGCCAGATTGCCGGGTAGCTGCGGAAACAGCTTCCATATGCTCTATGACTTGCTGGTACTTATTATTATCGATTGGCATTGCTAGGCTCCATTTCAAATGCTTTAAGTTTGAATGCTAGCTCAAGGCTATCAGATTCTATATGGCTGTGGCATCAGCTGGTTCGTAAAAAATTTAAGAAGTGATCTAGAAATATCTCTGGCACTTCGATAAAAGGGCTATGCCCAACACCCTCTAAACATACTTCTTGGTGCTTACCATAGCTTTGCAAAAAGGCTCGCGTTTGAGAAACCATCGGCTGAGCCGGGCAGATTTCGTTCCCTGGCCAGGCTGGCACTAAACCCTGTGAGCCCAAAAACGCTAGGTCGGAAAAAGACTGATCGCTAATAACCTTGTCTTCTGAGCCATGTAACCAGAGAATTGGTGCTTTCTTCTCGAGATTAACTAGCTCCTTAGCGTTAAAATACTTAGCACTGATAGCATTGATTGGACCAAACTTTCCGGGTGCAACGTATGGCCAATTTTCGCTCTCAGTAAAATCTCCTGGGTAGCGATCTACCGCTATTTTTTGTTTCAGCGAGGCTCGTAATAATTGCTCCTCCCTCGGCATTATCCATGGCTTAGCAAAGTAGCTATTGCGAATAACATTTCGTGGAGAAAAGTCACTATCGCTGCTGGTATCTTGCAGCTTTATCTGGGCGATAAACTCTTTGGCAACTACCCCGCCGCCACAGCCTGCAAAATCACTATAATTCGGCTCGCCAGCAGTATTTTTACTGCCACCAAAGCCGAATGGACTAACCGGAGCAACCAAGCTTAATGATCGAATGCACTCTGGGTGATCAATGGCGAGCTGTATGATGGCGGCCGCCCCAGCGGACCACCCTAGAAAATGAGCGGATTCAATGTTTAAAGCTTGCATTAGCTCGAATAAATCGTCGCTCCAATCTCGGGCGCCGCGCTCAGCATTTATGACTTTGTCTTCAGTATCCCCATAGCCACGAAGATCTGGCGCCAAGCACAAATACTTACTTGGCATATCCAACATTAGGTCTTCGAAGTAGTCGGCCGCTGAAAAATTACCATGAATAAAAAATACCGGCTCCCCGTCACTGCTGCCACGACTCAAAACATGTTGCTTGAGTCGTGGGGTTGATACAGTGATCGAATCAATGCCGGCCAGGTGAGACGATTGCATCATTCATTTACGCCTAGAAATTATAGCTGGCTGACAGAGCGTAGGTTCTTGGTGCGCTATAGTAGCCCAGCATAACTCCTGGGAAGGCGGAAATGTCGAAGGCATGACTGCGATAGCGTTTGTCCGACAAGTTTTTGCCTCCTAGCATCACGTTCCAGCTATTATCTTCGGCGGCCAAAATAAAGGCGGCATTCACAAGGCTATAACCACTTTGTGCGAGAGTTTCTTGGCTATTTACTTCTAGATAAGTTTTGCTGCGGTAGCTAATGTCAGTTAAAAAGCTGAGCTGGCCCCAATCCCAAGCGGCAAAATCGTAACGCAATCCAAATTGCGTATCCCACTCGGGTGCATTAACAAGTTCGCGCTGATCCGAGATATCGATTAGTTGGTTGCTCAAGGGGTCGCCAGTGATGTATTCGCGATACTCGGCATCCAAATAACCAATGTTTAAGTTAACGGTGAGCGACTCTGTCGCCAAAGCGGTCAATTCAAGCTCGGCGCCTTTCATAATGGCTTCACCCGCATTAGTAAACACCGGCAAAATTGAGCCGCCATCAGCACTGGCTTCAAAACTACTCAGCTGCAGGTCGTCGTATTGATTGCGGAATATCGCTGCATTAATTCGCAGACGATCATCCCAGAGTTGAGTTTTTAACCCGGCTTCCAGGCTGATCAGTGTTTCTTCATCAAAGGGCGTTAAAGCGTCGGAAGTTACCCGGCCATTAAAGCCGCCTGCTTTAAACGCTGTAGAGTAGCTGGCGTACAAATTAGTGTCTTCATTAAGTTGATACTTCAAACCCAGCTTGGGTGAAAAATTACTGAAGTCGGCATCATCTGGATTTCCCGATACCACCGTGCCCTGTCCACGAACAGTTCTTAGTAGATCGCTATCGGGGTTTGCTAAAGCGGGGTTTCCAGTAGCCAGTGCCAGCAGATTAAAACTTTCGGCTATGCGACGATAGGATTTTGTTTCTTTGGTATAACGAAAACCTGCGATGGCGGTGAGTTGCTCATTGATATCATAGTCAAGCTGGCCAAACACGGCATAACTATCAGTTTCAAAAAAACCATCGCCCGAACTGGCGCTGAAAATATTTGCGAAGACACCACCATCAAAGGTTTGCCCTTGTTCATTGAAATAGTATAAGCCGCTGACCAGAGAGACATTATCGTTTTGGTATTGGAGCTGAAACTCCTGGCTGCTTTGCTCTTGCTCATTAAAATAATAGATGCCAAAGGCATTTATCGGAGTGCCATCTAGATCTAACTCTGTGCCATAGTCTAATTCGCGGTAGGAGCTTATCGATTTTAAGCTCCATTGCTCGTTTGGATCCCAGCTGGCGTTTAGGCTAATGCCCTTGGTTTCGGTTTGCTCGACCGTATTGAAGTCGGCATTGACCACGAAGGGATCTTCATCCGCAGCGAAGGTAGGACCCAAAATAATACTGATAGGGGTTTCTTTTGCCGGTGTGCGAGAGCGCTTAGGGTCGCTATCTGAGTAGTCCATTGCTAACTGCAGACTAAAGTTATCACTCGGATCAAACTGTAAAACGGCGCGCGCGAATTGTGTATCGCGATCGCCGTCGCGTTGGCCATCAAAACGGTTCACGCTATAACCCTCATGCTCCATACTGGCTAAGGTTAAACGTCCCTTTACGGTGTCAGAGAGTGGGCCGCTAATACTGGCTTTGATATCTCGGCGATCATAATTTCCAAGGTGAGCACTGATATTACCGCTGAACTCTTCGGTGGGGGCCGCAGATACATATTTGATGGCACCACCAACCGAGTTACGACCGTATAAGCTCCCTTGTGGGCCTCGTAAGACTTCAATTCGCTCAACATCAACGACATCAAGGAAGGCACCTTGAGCTCGCCCTAAGTAAATATCATCGAGGTAAATACCCACGCCTGGCTCAAAAAAGGCGACCGAATCAATCTGCCCGATACCGCGTATATAAACCACTGCGTTGTTGGCATCACCGGAGTGTACGCTCAAGTTGGGCACCATGCTTTGTAAATCGCCGATGGTAGAAACCTGGGCAGATTCTAAGTTCTCTGAGGTAAATGAGCTTACCGCTACTGGAACTTCTTGCAGGTTGGCCTCGCGGCGCTCTGCGGTAACGATAACTTCTTCTATTTGGGCATATAGTGGGGTGCTGGCCAGGGCTATGCTAAGGCCTACGGCATGCGCTAGGGGCTTACGCATCTTACTTTCCTCTCGCTACTATTATTATTTGATGGTTGTCACTATAGGTATTTACGAGCAAGGAAAAAATGACGGATTAGATCGATATGTAGGGTACAATTTCGCTCATCAGGTTTTTATCAAGCGCGCTTTTTAAGTGCTACGTAGATCGTTATACGTCTTTCTGCTTGAGCTGTGGGAATTGTTTTATATAGGTAGCCGGTGATAGATTGTGCCAGCGCTTGAATGCACGTTTAAAACTACGCTCGTCACTATAGCCAAGACGAGTAGCGGTATCACTAATAGCTAAGCCAGATTCCAAATACTGACAGGCTAGATCGCTATTACAGTTATCTAATAGCTGGCGAAAGCTAGAGCCATATTCGCTCAGGCGTCGTCGCAAAGTGGCCACACTCATGCTCAGCTCACTGGCAATCCACTCTTGGTTCACAAGTACTTGTTTAGCGCTGGCTTGTTGAATTTTCTCTTGGCAAAGTTGTAAAAAATTAAGTTCCGCTTTGCTCTCAGCCAACCCCAGAAAGTAAAGATAGTGGCTATAAAGATTGGCTGCAATATCTTCTTTGAAGTCATGTTGCAAAGGTAGTGCTGCCTGTTCTACATCGTAGGCTAACTCGTATTGCTTCTGTTGTAGCTTAAGCGGCGCCTGAAAAATATTTAAATGATGATCGTGCTCAGGCAGCAATATGCGTTTACTGCAAACTCGCTTGAGCTTAAGTGGCTTTTTGCATAGGTAAGACAGTGTGCAATGAATGCTAATTAAAGCAAACTCTATGGCTAGGGGGATGGCCTGGGTTTGATAGTGGAACTCACTATCATCAACGCAATAACTCAAGCTGCGTCCCTGTTTACGGACAATATTAAAGTTGCCGCCATGAATAATATTGTAATTGTCGGCCAAGCTCTGTAGCCCCTGCTCTAGAGTTTCACACTGCTGCAAGCTGGAGAATACTAGGCGTGTACTACCGCGTCTAAGCGGACGGCTAGAGATCAGATGAGATTCTTCATGCACAGCATTTTGACTGGCCAGCATAATTCGCCAGGCATCACCCATATCGATGAGTCTATTGGAATGATCTAACAGATCACTGGGAAGCTTCAGCTGCTTTAAGATATCCGCAACACTGGCGCCAGCCTCAATGGTTTTGGCCATTAGCTCCAGTAGGTCTTCGGCAGCGATGCGGTAATGGATCATTTAGGCAATTCTACTAGCTATTCTAAGTTGCTAAAACTAATGAAAACTCAAGAATAGTAGTAGATTGCCTGATGAATGTAAAAGTAGAGTTTTAAAAGAGCTATTCAGCTTTTTGGGTCTCTATAAGTATGAAGTTCTGATCAGCTTCAGACCATTGCAAAAGACTACTGTCGCCATTGTTTGGGAAATCCGACACGCTCACTTCTCTGCTGAGGCCTTCTTGAAATTCTGCTTTGGTCTGAGCTACGCTAAACAAATGGTCTGTAGCTAAATGACCATCCACCCATAGCCTAAATCTATGTTCCCCAGCGCTGAGTGCATTCCAATTAATAATTGCGCCATAGCCATTAAGGGTTTTACTCGGACTTTCGCTTGTTTGAGAGCAGGCCTCAGCGGTATCCGCACGCTCGGACCCATAGGGGATTTTAAGCTGTTTACTTCCGGAAAGAATGTCTTGGTCATCGATTTGAAACAAAATCTCACCAATATCGCCTTGTTCTTGGCAAGCCCAGCCGCGAATTAGACCTACCCCACTGACAAGCTCTCCAATAGCAGGGGATTCATGATTTATCTTCCTGAATCCCCTATGTTGTTTGTCTAAGACATTGAATGAGAAAGTTTCACTAGTATCTATGTTTTCGTAATCAATTATGACTTCATAGCTACCTGCTGATAATGCAGGAAAAGTGATTTTTGCTCTGCCCATGGAGGATCCGTGAGTGCTTTGCGCCGCTGGAATCTGTCGAGATACAAGCAGCCGAGTACTGCCGCTGCTTATGACGGTAGAATTTGGGGCCACTGCCACTGTATAAACTGAATCGGCGTGGGAGTCTGTTTGAAAATGAAAATTCATGGTGAAGCTCTGATCGTCAAACACGAGATTAGGGCTTGTCCAAAATAAAGTCTCAAAAGCTTCTTGAGCGAAGCTCTGCTGGCTTATAGAAAGGATAAGTATGACGAATACGTTTTTTAGCTTCATTCTATTAATCCTCAGCTATTTGCTTTCTACAATGATGAAATTTTGATTAGCTTCAGACCAGCTTAAGCTTGTTTGTTCGCCTAGACTTGGAAAGTCAGTTACCGAGGTGTTTCTACTTAAGCCTTTTAGAAAAGCGCCACTATGTTTGGCGATAATAATTTCATTCTCTTTTACCTTCCGGCCGTTATACCAGATGGATAAGAGGTGTGTGCCAGGACTATAGTTATTCCAGTTAACGACTGCCCCCCAGCCATTATATTTCTGCGTTCTACCTGCACCGGAGCATCGATCTTCACTATCAACTCGTTCAGACCCGTATGGAATTATATGCTTCTCGCCCCCGTCTATTTGATATTGAAGAAGATGATCCTGACTGTACCAGTCGCATGCCCAACCACGAATTAGACCCACTCCACTGACAGTCTGACCCGTTGTAGGAGATTCATGATTAACAAACTCAAATGTTCTGCTTACTCTGTCGATTACAAGGGTAAATTTTTGATCAAGCTGTCCGTTTACCCTATAAACAGATACCTGATAATTACCTACAGGGAGAGGGCCAACTTGCTGTTGAAAGGTAGTAGATAGCCCAGGAATATGTTGTTCAGTACAGGCGAGATCAGCAGGCTCCTCAAATCGAATCGAGATTTCCTGTTCCTGTATAGTGAGCTGTTGCTGGTATCTCGATCCGCAAGCTGACTCGTGTTGCAACACTGTGTTGAGTATAAATACAGAGCCCTCTTCAAGTGATTCTGGGCTGGTGTATATTCGAGTATCCGCCAGAGTGGCATGACTAATAAGGGCGGAGCAGGTACAAGCAGTAAGTAGTGATATAAATCGAGAACTAGAACTCATCGAAACATTCCCTTGTTAACTAACCGTATGAGGAATGTATAGTATAAGCCGTAAGTTTGAGCTGCTGCTGTGAAGTGATATGTGGTTTTAGAATTAGGATAAAGGGCCTCTATGCAACACTAGAGGCCCAAAGTACTTACTTTTTCTGCGCTTCACCCCAGCGACCTTCCGCCGCTGCAGTAAACACCACATCTGTCGAACTATTTAAAGCAGTCTCTGCGGAATCTTGTACTACACCAATAATAAAGCCGACAGCTACTACCTGCATGGCAACGTCATTTTCGATACCAAATAGGCCGCATGCCAATGGGATCAATAGCAAAGAGCCACCGGCAACGCCAGATGCACCGCAGGCACAGACCGCAGCAACAACACTGAGTAATAGCGCCGAGGCAATATCAACTTCAATGCCTAAGGTATTTACAGCCGCGAGAGTCAACACGGTAACCGTGATGGCGGCACCGGCCATATTGATTGTGGCGCCTAAAGGAATAGAAACGGAGTAGGTATCTTCATGCAAATCCAGCTTTTTACAGAGGTTCATATTCACTGGAATGTTGGCCGCTGAGCTGCGGGTAAAAAAGGCGGTTACCCCGCTTTCGCGTAAACAGTTAAATACCAATGGGTATGGGTTACGACGTGTGCGTACAAAAACAATGATCGGGTTTACGATCAAGGCGATTATTAACATGGCGCTGATCAGCACCATTAATAGTTGAGCGTATTCTGCAAGAGCACTGAAGCCGGTGCTGGCAATTACCCCAGCTACCAAGCCAAAGATACCGATAGGCGCTAAGCGGATCACCACCTTAACAACGGCGGTAACGGCATCGGCACTATCGGCTAGGAACTGCCTTGTCGAGTCACTGGCTTGTCGCAGTGCTAAGCCAAGACCAATCGCCCAAACCAAAATACCAATAAAGTTGCCACTGCTAACAGCATTGATAGGGTTGTCTACCATCTTCATGAGTACACCCTGTAGAACTTGCGCAATACCTTCTGGGGGCGTTAAAGAGGATTCATTGGTCACGAGCGTCAGTGTTACTGGAAAGCTAAAGCTCAACATGACCGCAACAAAAGCGGCTGATACGGTACCAATGCCATATAACACAAGAATCGGCTTCATATGGGTTTGCTGGCCTTTTTGGTGGTTGGCCAGTGATGACATCACCAAAACAAAGACCAGTAGAGGTGCTACAGCCTTTAAGGCACCAACAAAGAGTGAGCCCAATAAAGATAGTTTTTGCCCCATGTCGGGGATTAGGCTACCCACGGCGATACCTAGAAGAATACCTATGGCAATTTGTAAGACCAAGGAGCCCTGCCAAAGGCGTTGAAAAATGGAAGTCATCGCAAACCCTATTATCGTTGTTTAACGTTCAGCCCTGTGTGGGGCATTGTGCACGATTTTGTTCTAATCGATTTGTTTACACAACGATTGGGGGGCAAAATGATTCAATTTGCACTTTTCATTACCACCCAGAAACATACAATGAGGTATGTTTATTAAACTGGCGATCACTACTATGAAAATAATAAAGAACAGCTTAATCGGATTGTTGCTACTGCTTTTGGTTGCAGCACTGTTGATGCGTTTATTTGCACCAGCGGCGATTGAGCGCGAACTCAATAAGGTGAGCCCCCATGAGCCATGGCCTATATCTGCCGAAGCTAAGCGGCTTCATCAGGATATATTGATTGGTGATTGGCACAGCGACTCTACCCTATGGGCGCGGGACCTCAATCAGTGGGCAGATCGTGGACATATGGATGTACCACGTTTGCAGGCCGGTAATGTGGCCATGCAGATGTTTACCAGTGTGACCAAGAGCCCATCAGGTCAGAACTACGATCGCAATGAAACTGAGGCCAGCGATACCATTACCTTGCTTGCCATAATACAGGGCTGGCCAATACGAACTTGGAATAGCTTGGCCGAGCGAGCGCTTTACCAAGCCGAGCGTTTGCAAGCGGTGGCAGAAGAAAACCCCGAGGCAATTCGCTTGGTTCGCAGTCAGCTGGATTTACAAGAAGTCTTACAGCAAAGGGCAAATGGTCAGCAGCAAGTTGCGGCCTTATTGGGTACTGAAGGTTCCCATGCTTTGGATGGCAAGATAGAAAATGTAGAGCGTTTATATAAAGCAGGCTTTCGAATGATGGGCCTGCACCATTTTTTCGATAATAAACTGGGTGGCTCATTACACGGCACTAGCGCTGCGGGCTTGAGCGAGTTTGGCCGCCAAGCCGTACAGGAAATGGAGAGATTGAGTATTATTGTGGATTTAGCGCACTCGTCTGAAGCGGTAGTACGAGATGTACTGGCATTGGCTTCGCGTCCAGTTGTGGTAAGCCATACCGGGCTACACGGCCATTGCCCTGGCCCACGTAATATTTCCGATGAGCTTATGCAAGAGATTGCCCAACAAGGTGGGTTGATCGCGATAGGTTATTGGGATGGTGCGGTTTGCGAAATCACGCCGAGCAATATCGTGAAAGCCATGCGCTACGGTATTGAGTTGCTGGGTGTCGAACATATTGCTTTAGGCTCGGATTATGATGGCTCTACCGAAGTGCAGTTTGATACCTCTGAATTGGCTGTGCTAACCGACGAGATGTTAAAAGCGGACTTTACTGAAGACGAAATTCGCGCGGTAATGGGTGAGAATATGAAGCACTTTTTATTGGCAAACCTGCCCGCACAGGATTAATACTCAATAAACTAGGCTGTAATAAAGTAGAGCGCTCGCTATTTATGTCTGATTCCGTGCCACAAGCTAACCTTCAAGCTCGCGCAGATTATGATGCGCTGATTGTTGGTGCGGGTATTATCGGAGCAGCAACGGCTTGGCGCCTACAGCAATTGCGCCCGGATTGGCGTATCGCCATTATTGAAAAAGAACAAAGCTACGCACAACATCAAACCGGGCGTAACTCCGGTGTTATACACGCTGGCGTCTACTATGCTCCTGGCAGTCTTAAAGCCAAGCTGTGTGTTGAAGGTAATCAGCGCACAAAAGCATTTTGCAAAGAGCATCGTATAGCCTTTGAGGAATGCGGCAAGTTACTGGTGGCCTGCAATGAACAAGAATTAAAACGCTTAGATCAACTGAAGCTGCGGGCTCGCCAAAATGGTTTAGAGGTGGAGCCACAAAGCGCGCAACAACTAAAACAGCGAGAGCCCAATATCGCAGGTTTAGGTGCCCTATGGGTGCCGGCCAGTGGCATTGTGGATTACTCAGAGATTTGTCGTGAGCTATTGAAGCAGTTTGGCGAAGCTGGTGGCGAAATTTATTATGGCCACGAGCTTAAGCAGCTGCGTGAAAGAGACGGTGAGGTACAGCTGCAATGTATATCAAGCCTACCTATTGCCCATACAGATAATCAGCCGCACACTTTTTATTGCAAGCAGCTAATAGCTTGTGCAGGTATCCAAAGCGATCGCCTTGTTAAATCCTTAGGCTTGAGCGTTGATTTTCAGATGATGCCTTTTCGTGGCGAATATTTTCAGTTGCCCAGCAAGCACAACAGCATTATCAATCACTTAATCTACCCTGTACCCGATCCGACTATGCCATTTTTGGGGGTGCACCTTACTAGGATGATCGACGGCTCAGTTACAGTTGGCCCAAATGCGGTGCTGGCCATGGGAAGAGAGGCCTATAAGAAAACCCAGTTCTCTATGGCCGATATACAGCAGATGGTTTCTGAGCCTGGCAGTTATCGTCTATTGGGGCGATTTTGGAAGGCGGGACTAGGGGAGCTGCGTGATAGCTTATTCAAGCAATCTTATCTTAAGCGAGTACAAAGTTACTGCCCAAGCTTAGAAGTCTCGGATTTGTTGCCATATAAAGCAGGCATCCGGGCCCAGGCTGTCGATAAACAAGGCAATATGATTGATGATTTTCTCTTTGCCCAGAGTGAGAACTGTTTGATTGTTTGTAATGCGCCCTCTCCCGCAGCAACCTCGGCCTTGCCGATTGCTGATCATGTTATCGCTAAGCTCAATCTAAATACGCGGGCTTGAGCTAAGAGTTGGTTAAAATAACATCGCTTTTGGGCCCTCTTTCTGATACTGTGCGCGCCCCTTAAAATGGGCAAATCTGATACTTTGCCTATAAGCCCCAAGCCTGAGATAGAACATGAGCCAAGAATTTAAGCAACTTGACCTTCACCCAGAACTGCTGGAAAACCTCGATAGTCTGGGCTATCAGCAGATGACGGATATCCAGGCGGAATGCTTGCCTTTGGCGCTAGCAGGCGAAGATCTTATCGCTCAGGCGAAAACCGGCAGCGGTAAAACAGCGGCTTTTGCTTTGGCCCTGTTGCAGCGCTTAAATGTAAAACGCTTTCGCATCCAGAGCTTGGTACTGTGCCCCACCCGCGAGCTGGCCGATCAAGTGGCCAAAGAGATTCGCCGCTTAGCTCGCAGAATTCACAATATTAAGGTGCTAACTTTGTGTGGTGGCATGCCAATTGGCCCACAAATAGGCTCCTTGGAACATGGAGCTCACATCGTGGTGGGCACGCCGGGGCGCATTCAAGATCACCTTCGCAAAGGCACTATGGATCTTAGCAATATTCACAGCTTGGTCTTGGATGAGGCGGATCGTATGCTGGATATGGGGTTTGCCGATGCCATTGCAGCGATTTTGTCGGAATGTCCGAAAGAGCGACAAACACAGCTTTATTCCGCTACTTACCCTGAAGGTATAGAAGCGATTAGCCGTCAGTATCAGCGCTCACCTAAACGCGTTACGGTGAGTCGCACCCATAGTGAATCCAATATTAGCCAGCAAGCTTATGCCGTTGAAGGTGGCGAGCTAGAAAAGCAGGAGCTTTGTAATCAACTGCTTGCCCAGCATCAGCCAAGCTCTTGTGTGATCTTTTGTGCCACTAAAAAGCAAACGGTCGAAATCGCTCAAAGCTTAAATGAGCAAGGCTGGTTTAGCTTGGCCTTACATGGCGATATGGAGCAGCGCGAGCGAGATTTGAGCTTACTGCGCTTTGCCAATGGCAGTGCCACGGTATTGGTGGCAACTGATGTAGCGGCTAGGGGCTTGGATGTAGATACCGTCGAGTTAGTGATTAACTACGATCTACCCCGTGATGCTGAAGTTTATGTGCATCGCATTGGTCGCACTGGCCGTGCTGGACGTAGCGGTGCAGCTGCAAGCTTGGTGAACGATAAGCAACGTCGCGCCTTTGCGGATATCGAGGCCTACTTAAATAAAGAAATCGAATGGTCTGAGCCTCCGCGCATAGACGATATTAACTCCATCGACCAGCGCCCTAAAATGGTAACCATTGGTTTGGATGCCGGTAAAAAGAACAAGCTTCGCCCTGGAGATATTTTGGGTGCTTTAACCGGCGAGGCTGGCATCGAGGGCAAATATGTTGGGAAGATTAATGTCCTTCAATTTCACGCCTATGTTGCCGTCGCCCGCGCGGTGGCCAATAAAGCCTTAAAGCAATTACAGGAAGGTAAGATTAAGGGCCGAAAGATTAAAGTTCGGAAAATTAGCCGCCCCAACGTCTAAGCTTTTCGAATAATGCTTAGAATGAAACCGATTTAAGAGTGGAGACTGACTATGCCAACTGCATGCGCACGCCATATACTGCTAAAAACAGAAGCTGAAGCTCAAAAGGTCAAAAAACTACTGGCGCAAGGTAAAGACTTTGCTCAACTTGCCAAAAAGCACTCTAGTTGCCCATCCAGTAAAAAAGGTGGCAACTTGGGTGAGTTTCAAAAAGGCCAGATGGTAAAAGCCTTTGATGATGTGGTTTTCAAAAAGCCTATTCTTACCGTGCATGGCCCAGTTAAAACCAAATTCGGCTTTCATTTGATTGAAACAATTTATCGAGATTAATCTGTCATAATGACCACAGAAATAAGACTTGCTGATTATTTAAACGCTAAGGACGCCGATGCGCTTAGTATGCTACTGAACGCCTATGCTACTGATCCAATGGGTGGCGGGGAGCCGCTCAGCCCAGAGGTGCAAAAGAGTCTAGCCTCAAAATTGGCAGAGATTGATGGTGCATTTTCAGTTCTCGCCTGGGTTGATAATAAGCCGGCAGGGTTGATCAATTGCTTTATGGCGTTCTCTACCTTTAAGTGTAAGCCCATCGTGAATATTCATGATGTTGCGGTAATGTCAGAGTTTCGCGGTTTGGGATTAAGCCGCCTGATGATGGCAAAGGTAGAAGAGATAGCTCGTGAGCGAGGTTGCTGTAAGCTTACCTTAGAGGTGCTAGAAGGAAATACCCTGGCCCAGGCGGCTTATCGTAACTACGGCTTTAGTGGTTATGAGCTCGATGAAACCAATGGTAAAGCACTGTTTTGGGAAATGCCTTTGAGCTAATTGGCTATTCCAATAACCCAAACAGACCCCATAATAGAAAAGGCTGTGGCATTTTAAAATTCAGAAGCATATTTTAAAAATCGTTATCATAATAATCAGCATAGTTTACCTAAGCCTCTGCGGCTGTGATTGCCATAGGACTAATCCATAGCTCAGTCTTATGGCGAATCAATAGGGCGAATCAAAAGGACTAGCAATGGACAGACGATTCTTCTTACAAGCCCTCACGATGCTGGGAGGGAGCTATGCTACAGCAGCTATAGCTGGGCTCGCGGGTAGCTCTCAGGCAGCTGCCAAGCCTCTGGCAATAGGCCCATCCATTGACGAGCTTCCCTCTGATTTGTTCTCTGAACAAGAGCGCAAAGATTTATCAGCTATGGCTGAGGTGATTATCCCTAGAACTGAAAGCCCTGGTGCGATTGATGCTGGGGTGCCCAAGTTCATAGAATATATGGTGCAGAATTGGCTCAGTGAAGCGGAGCAACAAATCTTTCTGGAAGGCTTTCGCGCGATTCAAAAATATTGTTTAGCTGATTTTTCAAAAAGTTTTTCTGCACTGCACCCGAATCAACAATTGGATATTTTGGAAGACTTGGAAGACAAGGCCAGTGATTCACCTTGGTATGACTTTGCCAATGTTCAACGCCAATACATTGAGGATGCGCCGTTTATTTGCCAGCTAAAGGAGCTGACCATCTTTGGCTTTTACTCTTCAGAGGTCGGTGCAAAGCAAGTTCTGCGGCACGATCCTATGCCAATGCAGTTCGATGGCGAGTATGCTCTGGGCGAGGAAGATAGTAGTTGGTCGATGATTAGGACTATGTGATTAGGACTATGTGATTAGGACTAGGTAATTACTGGAATGCGAAAATAGCTGACACAAGCTAGGACGAAAAATAACAAAATAGAAAAGCTCAATACAGGAATAACGGTGCAAGAGAATAATAAAAAATACGATGCCATCGTCATTGGTTCTGGAATTTCAGGAGGCTGGGCGGCCAAAGAGCTATGTGAAAAAGGCCTAAAAGTTCTTGTGCTAGAACGTGGTCGTGATATTCAACATGGGGTGGACTATCTGGGTGAACATGCCCCGCCTTGGAAAATCCCCTTTGCCAACAAGGCAGATCGTAAACGTAATGTAGACGATTACCCAATTCAAAGCCAATGTTATGCCTTTGATGCGGCGACCAAAGCGTTTTTTACTAAGGATAGCGAAGCGCCCTACCAGCAGGATGAAAATAAACCTTATCACTGGATTAGGGCAAACGGTGTTGGTGGCCGATCGCTAATTTGGGGGCGGCAAACTTATCGTTGGAGTGAATTCGATTTTAAGGCAAATGTCGAAGATGGCCATGGCTGTGAGTGGCCGATTGGTTATGATGATTTAAAAGATTGGTACAGCTATGTAGAGAAATTTGTCGGTATCTCGGGTGCTAAAGAAGGCCTGCCTGAGTTACCCGATAGTGAGTTTCTCCCAGCTATGGATATGTACACCCTTGAAAAAACCATCAAGGGTCGACTCGATAAGTATATGCCCGAAGTGACTATGACAATGGGGCGCACGGCTATACTTACCGAGAATCTAAATGGTCGAGCAGCTTGCCATTACTGCGGGCCTTGCCCAAGAGGCTGTTCAACAGGAAGTTATTTTAGTAGCCAAAGCTCAACCTTACCGGCTGCACGGGCCACTGGGAACTTAGAGCTTCGCTCAAACAGCGTTGTCGAAAAACTCATATATGATTCAAACAGTAATCGAGTTACAGCAGTGCAAATCATCGATGCTAATAGCAAAGAGCGCCTAAGCTTTTCGGCCGATCTTATTTTCTTATGTGCTTCCACGCTGGCCAGTACGCAGATTCTATTGAATTCAAAGTCGCAGCAGTTTCCTAATGGCTTGGCCAATAGTAGCGGCACTTTAGGTCGCTATTTGATGGATCATTTTAAGATGCAGCATGTGGCGGTATTTGCTGATAATCTCGATCACTATTACAAGGGTTTTCGCCCTACCGGAACCTATATACCACGCTTTAAAAACCTACCTGGAAAAGAGCAAACGGATTACTTGCGTGGCTTTGGTTTGCAGGCTGATCCAGTTCGGCCTGATTGGCGCTTCCACTTCAATCAAAAAGGCTTTGGCAAAAGCCTCAAAGATAACTTGCGTAAGCCAGCGCCCTACTGGGTTTGGGTTTTGGGTGCTTTCGGAGAATGTCTACCTAACGCAAACAATCGCGTTGAGCTTGATGAAAGTAAACACGATGAATTTGGCATTCCCCAAATCAAGGTGTCAATGAGCTTTGGTGCAAACGAACATCGGATGTCTAAAGATATTATAAAGAGCAGTGAGAAAATTTTTAAAGCGGCCGGTGCTGTTTACATAGAGACAACCGATACACTCAGCGTACCTGGCAGTGCGATTCACGAGATGGGAACAGCAAGAATGGGCAAGGATCCAAAAACATCGGTGCTGAATGCTTGGAATCAGAGCCATGATGTGCCTAATCTGTTCGTAACGGATGGAGCCTGCATGGCGTCCAGTTCTTGCGTAAACCCATCATTAACTTATATGGCGTTTACCGCGCGAGCCTGCGACTACGCTGTATCGCAATGGCAGCAAGGTAAAATTTAGATTTTATTAGGAAAGGAAAATGGCTAAGATTTTACGCACAACGCTGCATTTTACCGCAATTGCACTTATTGCGATTGCAGTTTATGTGGCCTATCAGATGTGGCGCTATGAGCTATTCAAGACGCCTGTTTATGAGGAAGTTCCACCTATCCTGCCAGTAATGTCGGGTGGAAGCAAAGTATTGCTGTTCTCAAAAACCAATAGTTTTCGCCATATAGAGGCGATCCCAGCGGTAGAGTCTCTATTTAAAAACTTCGCTGATAAACATGATTGGGGTCTTTTTATTACAGAAAACGGAGCAATACACCAGGCTGATTTATTGGATAAATTCGATTTAATTGTTTGGAATAATGTCACCGGTGATGTGTTGACCGAGGTACAGCGTGAAGCTTTGAAAAATCATATGAATGCTGGCGGCAGCTTCCTTGCGCTGCATGGTACCGGCGGCAATGAAGATTATGATTGGTCTTGGTTTCCAAAACACCTGATAAAAACTCAATTTATTGGGCATCCGATGTTTCCGCAATTTAGGGATGGGACTTTAACAATCGAAGATAGAAGCCATTTGGCGACTAAGCATTTGCCAGCAAGCAAAGCTTGGCATGAAGAATGGTATAGCTTTGATAAAAGTCCAAGAGACGAAGTGACAGTACTAATTAGTGTTGATGAAGCAGAGTATGATGTGCCAGATTCTTTAAAGATGGGTTCGGATCATCCTCTGGTTTGGCACCACAAGGTTGGTGAGGGTACGGTATTTTTCAGTGCGCTTGGCCACCTTGCGGAAGCTTATGAAGATGAAGAATATAAAACCCTGTTAGAGCAAGCGTCAATCTGGCTTCTGGATCAATAAAAGCTTTAGGGCTAAGTTTATTCTTAGCCCGTTTTATTATGCTTCTTCAGCCACAATGAAAATGTCAGAAAAAGGCCAGCTGCGATTGCGCTGAGCTCAAAATAATCCCACCTTGGATAATAAGCCGAAGCTGCCTTGATTGCAGCGTATAGATAATATAATGGCTCAAAGCTTAGGTTGTGATATAGATTCAATAATAGTGAGCTAGTCGAAGGTAATAAGAATAATAAAAACGAGCTCAAAAGAGCACCGTATATTCCTGGTCGAACCCAATCTGTCATATATCCCCCTTTTATTGCATAAGCAAATTCTACGCAGTTTAAGCCAATTTGTCATAAATAATTCATGCATTGCCTGGGCAATTTCATTCTTGTAACGCCTGTCTAATAAGCGTTGAAGTTATGGGGTTTTGTACTACACCTTTAGAAATAGGGTGCAGAGTAAAGTAAAAACTCGGGCGATTGTTTATCTAGAAAAAGTGGACACTGCAATGGAATACTTTCCAATAATGCTTGAAGAAGACTTTGAGCAAACTTATCCAGAAATACATCGAGAAGTCTGCGAAGTTTTAGGTATGGGTTTTGTGCCCAATATCTTTCGTTGTCTAACCAATGTTAGTCCAGAGCTTGCATTGGCTTCTTGGGGGATGGTGAAAAATAACCTATGCGGTGGTGAACTTTCGCGAGTAAGTAAGGAGATTTTGTTTTCTTACATAGCGTTTAAACGAAATTGCCAGTATTGCCATGTGGCCCATCATGCAATGGCTTTAAAGTTTGGGCATGATGATCAGGATATTATTGAAATTGTGAATGACATCGAATCGGTGAGGAATCCGGTGCTAAAAAGTGTTTTGCAATTTGCCGATGTATGTATGGCACATGATTTTAATGCCAGTGTCGAGATGTACGAAGATCTAGAAGACATAGGGCTAGAGAAAGAAGAAATTATAGAGTTGATCGGAATGGTGTCCTGCTCCCTTTATATGGTAAACCTAGCTGATAGCTTATCTGTAGATATTGACAAGCGCTTTACTGACTACACCGAAAATGCGGCCTAGCAGCAAGATCGGAAGGAAATTCTGTGACTATCGAAACCTCGCCGGATAAAAACGGCTCGGAATCTATTTTAGAAGCGGTAGCTACCTTAAGCGACGAAAACCAAGCTAGGGGTAACGAGGCAGTAGAGGCAGCGCTTCGCAATTCTAGCCTGCTAGATCTGAGCGATATGATCAGTGTGGATAGTAATTTCAATCGAGATTTGAAGTTTATTCACAAGAACGTCCGCTTTTCTATTGATATTCATAATCTGTATCTCCTGCGTCAAACGCGAGGTATGTATTGGGAGTATAAATGTGTTCTAAAGCAGCATCGTTTTTGCCGAGAAGAAGGCTGGAAAAGGGTACCCGCTAGCCTGAATAATCGAGTGGAAGTACTTGTCGGCATGAGATTACGCATAGCCGAGCATGCCGCTGCAAATGATGGCGAGCGGGAGCCTCTTTTACAGGAACTCTTTGGTTCTTCCAATATGCATTTTGAAAGTTTTCGCTATGATCGAGGAGGCGTACTGTTCACGCCTAGTGATGAGACCTTATATACTGAATTTGATAAAAGCTACCTCAGTAATATCGCCTCTATTATTTCCTTTTGTGTAGAAAAAGATTCCTCTGGCCGCTTTTTAGCGGATGTCTATCAGCACTTACAAAATACCGCAGATCAAGTTAAGGCGGCTAATGAGGAAGATGTTTCAGCTTCGATTCCAACCGCCTATTTGGAAGAAAGCTCTGGCCTGCCTAATCAGGCAGGTTTGATTCGGTTAATGCATCATCTTATTGATAGTGCTTGCGAAAAATTTTACCTGGTTGTTCTTTCTATCGATAAGTTCGCTTATTTTTGCAATTTATTTGATAGTGAGACTAAGCAAAAACTGCTAGCCAAGACCGTCGCGAGAATACAATCAGTACTTGGCCAAAATAGTAGCCTATCCCATATTGGTCATAGTGAGCTGGCCTTTATCGTTTTGGATACTGACGAATCCTCTGTGGTGCAGTCTATACATGAAATCACTAATGCTTTTTCAGAAGATGTGCAGGTTGATGATGTTCAAGTTCGTTTTGAAATAAGTGCTGGTTTGTGTTCATTCCCTGATTGTGAGCAGTCTGCTGAAACGCTACTGAAAATGGCTAATGTCGCTCTTTATCGTGCAACACAAAAAAGTAGCGAGCGTTTAGTTGCCTATCGTAAAGGCATGGAAAATGCTTTGCGCTTACATGTCGAGCTTGGTCGTTCCATAAGGCAGGCCATAGATCGAGATGAATTTGAGGTTTTCTTTCAGCCGATTGTGGGTGCAGAAGAAGGTTCAAAAGTATGCCACTTCGAATCTTTGGTGCGATGGATTCATCCGGTCGAAGGCATGATATCTCCAGCTTTGTTTATAGAAATTGCTGAGGCCAGTGGTGACATTATCCATCTTGGATATTGGGTGGTAGAGCGAGTTTGTCAGCATCTGGTAAAACCAGAAGTGCCCAACGATATCCAGGTTTCTATTAATCTATCACCAGTACAACTTCGAGAATCCAAACTGGCCGATAGAATGCTCGAGATTCTGCAAAAGTACGAAGTGTCGGCTGAAAGAATCAGCTTCGAAATTACCGAGACCGCCGCAATGTTAGATCCATCCCTAACTCGGCAAAGGTTTGATGAGCTAAATCGAGCGGGCTTTCAGTTATCGGTGGATGATTTCGGTACTGGCCATTCATCCTTAAGCTACCTATTAAACTTTTCTTTTAAGTATCTGAAAATTGATAAAAGCTTTATCGACCAAAGTGGCACTGATGAAGGGTATGCGGTCATAGCAGGCGGCATGATCAATATGGCACATCAATTAGGTATGACGGTTATATGTGAAGGTATTGAGACTCAGGGGCAGCGTGAAATGGTGAGGCGCTGGGGCGCTGATTACATTCAAGGCTACTTAATCGATAAGCCCAGCCCAATAGACTACTACTATCAGAAATGATAACGATGAGCTATACCACGTCAGAGCGTAGCTTTATCGATGATTTATGTGACAAATTTAGAATGCAGGCAAGAAATGGCTTGCAATGTTAATGATAATCATTATTATTAAAAGCAGCTGATAGGTGACTATCAGCTGGAAGCGGCTTATGCCACTTCTCCTTATCAGGCTAATCACGGTTGTCGGTCACCTTCGGGTGGCCGTTTTTTTGCTCTTCGGCAATTATCTGCTGCTTTAAAATTTAAAGCGCAAATTTTAGGCTGACACGCTTGTCGGTTCTTATATGCGCCACGTTCTAGCGTGGCTGCGAGCGAGAGTATATCCCAAGCCCCTACCCTTTGTTAATAAAATTCATCGATACCCGGTATTTAGGCGCTATATTCGGTGGATGATTGATTTTTATGGCTGTTATTTGTACAGGCGGCTGCGGTAATTCAAATCAAATAAAAATAATTATCATTAATACTTGCAATACAAATGAGAATCGTTATTATTGTAACCGTTGTCGCTAAGGCGGCAGCTTGAAGCGGCTTTTCGAGTCACTTCTCCTTATCAGGCTAATCACGGTTGTCGGCTACCCTCGGGTAGCCGTTTTTTTATGCCTGCGTTTTGTGGGGCAAGATAGCATCAGCAGAATAGACCGAATTTTTTGTTGAATCGCTAGGGGTCAGACCCCTATCTAAATAAGAAAGTCAGTGTGATTATATCGGCTTTCTTGCTAAGAATGGGGTCTGACCCCGTGGTTTGCCCCTGCGTCATCAGCAAGGGTTTTTATCAAAACGAAATGTTATCTCTGTAGCACTGCCATCTTCAGTTTCATGCGAGCTCAGTGTCGAGTAAAAACCATTATCTGCGCCTAGATCACCCAGTGCATTGTATAGATGGCAATAAGCAGCACGCATATCGGCTAGGTCGATCTCTTGTTTGAGTTTATCTTGGGCTTCAGTGGGCTGCATCTTTAGGTAGGCTGAGCAGTTGCTGTTGAAATTTATAGTTTTAACATTGTTATTTGGGTAAATGACCTCGAGCTTGATGTCATCGGCAATTTCTTCAAAAGCAAGGCAATACCCAAGAATGGATTTTTTAACTTCCTTATCTAGAGCTAAGCTGTCTGCATGGCTATTATTTATGCTAGCGGATACGAGCAAGAAAAAGGCTAAGTGAGCTAATGGTTTATTCATTTCTTCCCTTAAGTGAAAATAATTTGGGAAGATCATAACGAAAAAATTAGGATGTAATATAAGCCAAAAGTGGGGGCTTTAGTTTCAGAGTGGTACGGGGTCAGACCCCATCTTAAAAAAGAATTTCTCAACTCAATGAATTGGTTTACTTATTTGAGGCGGGGTCTGACCCCTTGTCAGTCGCGTTGTGCTGCCTATGTCATTGAAGCGGGCTGTTAAAGCCGCACTTCAACGCCTTGGTCTCGCATATATTGTTTTGCTTCAGGCACGCTGTATTCACCGAAGTGGAAAATACTGGCGGCGAGTACGGCATCGGCTTTACCGAGTTTTACGCCGTCTACTAAATGTTGCAAATTACCTACACCGCCCGATGCGATTACTGGCACATGAACCGCCTCGCTAATGGCAGAAGTGACATTAAGATCGAAGCCGTTTTTCATTCCGTCTTGATCCATGCTGGTCAATAGGATTTCACCAGCCCCAAAGGCGGTCATTTTCTTGGCCCATTCAACGGCATCAATGCCGGTAGGCTTGCGGCCGCCATGAGTGAAAATTTCCCAGCGCTTAGGCTCGCCTTCAGCGCTGACACATTTCGCATCAATAGCTACAACAATGCATTGAGAGCCAAAGCGGTCGGCGGCTTCTTTTACAAAGTCGGGATTAAAAATAGCTGCTGAATTAATGCTGACCTTATCGGCACCGGCATTAAGCATGGTTCGAATATCGTCGACAGTGCGGATACCACCACCTACCGTAAGTGGAATAAATACTTCGCTGGCAATCTTCTCTACCGTATGTACGGTAGTGTCGCGGCCCTCATGGGTGGCGGTGATATCTAGAAAAGTGATCTCATCAGCGCCCTGCTCGTTATAGCGCTTGGAAACTTCTACCGGATCACCCGCATCACGAATGTCCACAAACTGCACGCCTTTTACCACGCGACCGTTTTCTACATCTAAGCAGGGAATAATGCGTTTTGCTAAAGCCATGGGAAACCTTCTAAATAAATACCAGCTTATTGATCGCAGTAGCTTTGTGCTTCAGCCATATCCAAAGTGCCTTCATAAATGGCACGGCCGGTAATTGCACCGCAGATACCTTTATCGGCAACTTCTTTTAATGCGTGGATATCATCCATATTGGTTACGCCGCCAGAGGCAATGACAGGAATGCTAGATGCTTGCGCCATGGCTACCGTCGCTTCAACATTAACGCCCTGCATCATACCGTCACGAGCGATGTCGGTATAAACGATTGAGCTTACGCCATCTTGCTCAAAACGCTTAGCCAGCTCAGTGGCTTTAACTTCTGAAACTTCGGCCCAGCCATCGGTGGCGACTAAACCATCTTTTGCGTCTAGGCCAACAATAATGTGGCCAGCAAATTGTTTGCACATTTCGGTAACGAACTCAGGCTCTTTTACTGCCTTGGTTCCGATGATGACGTAATTCACACCGGCATTTAAATAATACTCAATGGTCTCGGCGCTACGAATACCACCACCAATTTGAATCGGTAGCTCTGGGTGCGTTTTGGCAATCGCTGTCACCACATCCCCATTAATTGGCTTGCCTTCAAAGGCACCGTTTAAATCGACCAAGTGCAAACGACGACAGCCCTGCTCTACCCATTGGGTGGCCATGGCCGCTGGATCGTCAGAAAAAACAGTAGAGTCTTCCATCAAACCCTGGCGTAAGCGCACACAGGCGCCATCTTTTAAATCAATTGCTGGAATAATTAACATGCTATGGTTCTCGTATATTTGTTATGCGCCAGTATTCCACTGGCTAAAATTCTTTAATAACTGCAAGCCATTACTGTGGCTTTTTTCAGGGTGGAATTGCACGGCGGCTAAATTGTCCTTGGCCAGCACCACATCAAATTCCAAGCCATATTGACAGCTACCAATCACAAGGTCTTTTTTTTCGCTTTTGGCGTAGTAGCTGTGCACAAAATAAAAATGGGCGTTATCTTCAATGCCATGCCAAATAGGATGATCGGCTGTCTGGCTGACGGTATTCCAGCCCATATGAGGCACCTTCAAGCGCTCACCGTTTTCAGTTAAATGCTCGCCGAAAAATTTCACTTCACCAGGCAGCTGATTAATGGCTTCTACCCCACCATTCTCTTCGCTGTGCGTCATCAAGGCTTGCATGCCCACACAAATGCCCAGCACCGGCTTGCCACTGGCAATTAACTCAGGTACTAAACGGTGAAAGTTCAAGCGTTTAATTTCTGCCATGCAATCGCGCATCGCGCCAACGCCAGGAAAAATAATTCGCTCAGCATTAGCGATCACCTCGACCTCACTACTGACCACAATATCGTGATTAGGGGCAACATGTTCTAAGGCGCTAGCGACGGAGTGTAGATTACCCATGCCGTAATCAATAACGGCGATTGTTGCTTTGCTCATGGTTTAATTTTCAATACTTTTTGTTCGGCTCAGTGCCGGGGTTTCGGAGTCTGAGCTTATCGCTCCGACTCCTAATTTAATTCTCTTTACTGGCTTACAGCGATGTCTAAGGTAAGAGTAGGGCACAGCAGCCAGGGGTGTCTTTCGCAGGGAAGCGAAAGGCCAAGCCTACAGGGATGTATTCACGGCGTCCCCTGGTTGCTGTGCCCTGCTCTTACCCCTGCACGTTCTATAGGCTACATCTTATCTATTCAGGGGTTAAGCTCTACAAACTACCCTTAGTTGAAGGCATCATCCCCGCCATACGCGGATCCGTCTCCAAAGCCATACGCAATGCACGACCAAAAGCCTTATACACCGTCTCGATCTGATGATGCGCATTTGCACCGCGCAAACAATCAATATGCAAAGTCACCTGAGCATGATTCACAAAACCATGGAAGAACTCACTAAACAGCTCAGTATCAAAAGCCCCTACACGCTTTTGCGTAAATGGCACATTCATCACCAAACCTGGGCGACCAGAGAAATCGATAACTACACGGCTCAAAGCTTCATCCAAAGGCACATAAGCATGGCCATAGCGGCGAATGCCTTTTTTATCGCCCACAGCCTGAGCAATGGCCTGGCCCAAAGTAATACCGATATCTTCAACCGTATGGTGATCATCAATATGGGTATCACCATCACAAGTGATATCAAGATCGATCAGACCATGGCGGGCAATCTGATCCATCATATGTTCTAAGAAAGGAACCCCAGTATCGAACTGACCCTTGCCAGTCCCGTCGAGGTTGAGGCTTACACTAATCTTGGTTTCTAAGGTGTCGCGCTTAACGCTGGCACAACGATCGGACATCTCGCGATCCTCTTTATCTAAATTGTTCTGTGCTGCTATTTCGTTTTGCTATGGCTTTCACCGACTCAAACCCGCCCGAGCCCGCGAAAAGAGGGCGGATTATAGCCTTTCAGCCCCCGTGTACCAAGGAGGATATCTCCGAGCTTATGCTGTGAAATGGTCAAAATACGGGTTTATTGGTGGTTTACCAAACTAATTGAGTTGTTATAACATAACAGAATGAATGTCCCTGTGCGTAAAACAATTCCCCAATCGATTTGGCTGCTACTGCTTGCCAGCGTATTGCTGTGGGGCCAGATTGTTAATGCTCAGCATATTCACCTAGATCATCACGCTCCCCACGAGTGTATGAGCTGCCAACAGCTCAAATCTTTCGATGGTGCTGTCAGCAAATCAATTTCAATTGAGTGTAGTTTTTCATCGGCAGCACCTGAATCTATAGAATTACCGAAGCCTCAGGCGTTAGTTGCTCGAAAGCTTAAAATTCGCGCGCCCCCTTCTCTATAAGGCATTAGCTGCCAACCAGTTTTATAAAACGTGGCCAAACCTCAAGTTTGTGGTCATTTATTCACCGTGGCGCTTGGCGCCTATAAGATTTTGGAATACCAATGAAAAAGCACCCTTTATCATCAGCTGTTGCTGTGGCAGGAGTTATGGCGTTTGTAAGTGCAAACTTACAGGCAGATGGCGGTTCTCATCATGAGCACAAAGACAGCATTGAAGAAATTATCGTAAGTGCCTCTCCTCTCGATAAAAATCACTTTGATAGCACTCGCCCAGCAGCTGTTTTATCAGGTGATCAGTTACGCCAAGCTGCAGCAGCCACCTTAGGTGAAAGTCTTAAAGGTCAGCTAGGTGTTGCTAGTGCGTCATTTGGTCCAGGTGTAGGTACTCCGGTGATTCGTGGCCAACAGGGAAACCGGATCAAGGTAATGCAGGATAATCTTGCTACTTCTGATGCAGCAAATGCCTCAGCGGATCATGCCAACGCCGTTGAAGCTTTACAGGCTGAGCGAATCGAAATACTACGCGGCCCGCAAACCTTGCGATATGGCAGTGGTGCGATCGGCGGCGTAATTAACATAATCGATAACCGTATCCCTTCAACCGTGCCAGATGAATTGAGTGGCGCCATCGAAACTCGCTATAACAGCGTAAATGAAGAGACAGCGACCGTTTTTAAATTAGATGGCGGCTCAGGAAATCTAGCTTGGCACATCGATGGCTTATATCGTAACAGTGACGATGTCGAGATCCCAGGCTACGCCGATATTCATGGTGATGAGCATCCAGAGGACACCACAAACGGTTTTATAGAAAACAGTGACAGCGAAAGTAAAAGCCTTACCGCTGGCATGAGCTGGGTATCCGATGATGGCAGCTTTTTAGGTTTCAGCGTAAGTCGCCTGGAAAATGAATACGGTATTCCAGCAGGTGCGCATGTTCATGAAGATGAACATGATGAAGACCACGACGATGACCATGATGAAGATCACGACGATGATCATGACGAAGATCACGATGAGGACCACGAGGGCGAGCATGGTCACGGTGAAGAAAATATCCGTATAGACATGGAGCAGACCCGTTACGATGTTAAGGGTCAGTTGCTGAGTCCATTCGCGGGCGTTGAAAAAATGACTATGCGTTTAGGCTATGTTGATTACGAGCATGCCGAACTGGAAGGCGAAGAGATTGGCACTACCTTTGATAGCGAAGCTTTCGAAGGGCGCGTAGAGTTTGTTCACAACAGCTATATGAATGGCAAGGCGCGTGGCGCTTTTGGTTTGCAGTTTCTAGACAAAGACTTTTCAGCGGTTGGTGCTGAAGCGTTTATTCCAGGAAGTACCACCCAAAACGTGGGTGTTTTCTTGGTTGAAGAGTGGGATTTTGACAGTTGGTTATTGGAAGCTGGAGCTCGCTTGGAAAGTACTGAGATCGATGCTGAAGGCCACAGCAGTGTAGATTTCAATACCCACAGCTTGAGCTTAGCTGGTCAATATCGTGTAGATGATGAGCAAAGATTCAACCTCGTATATAGCCGTGCTCAACGAGCACCTTCTGTAGAAGAACTATTTTCTGATGGTGTGCACGTTGCTACCCAAAGTTATGAGGTAGGTGATGCTAATCTAGATGAGGAAACCAGCAACAACATCGAGCTTGGCTATCAGTACCATATGACGACCGGAGGTCGATTCCTGGAGTTTGATATTTCGGTTTTCTATAACGACATCAGCGACTTTATTTACCGAGAAAATACCGGTGAAATTCGTGAAGAAAACGCTGTCTTGGCCTATCGCCAGCAGGGAGCAGAGTTCATCGGTGTTGAAACCAAGCTGACCATACCCGTGTATGAGAAAGATGGACAAACTTGGGATGTGCAACTGTTTGCTGATAGCGTTCGTGCCGAGTTGGATTCTGGTGCAAATGTACCGCGTATCACTCCACGTCGTTTAGGTATCCAGTTTGATTACCATGGCGATATAGCCGGTAATGACTTCGACGCTAAAGTTCGTTACACCCACGTGTCTGAGCAAGATAAGCCAGGGGTTAACGAGGAGTCTACTCCTAGCTATAAACGCTTAGATGCAAGTTTGAACTATCGTATAGCGAGTGGTTCTGGTGCTTGGACAGTTTTCCTCCGTGGTGACAACTTGCTTGACGAAGAAATTCGTAACGCAAGCTCATTCCTAAGAGAGCTTGCACCAGAGCCGGGCCGTGGTGTAACCATTGGTGCGCGCTACGCATTCTAATTAATTCCGATGTGCCTGCTAGAGCCCGCCCTATTTTAGGTGCGGGCCTTTTTTAACGCAGCTTATCTTTTCGCTATCCTGCGACACTCCTGATAAACCACCTTTCTAAATGTGAATTCTTTGTGAATTTTCGACGCTTAAAAAGTTAGCTGAGAACCCGAAACTTCCCTGTGACTTATGGAATTAGCGTTAAATGCCCTGTTTAACGGGCTAAGCTGCAGCAAAATGGCGTTGAAAAATTCATTCTTTTCGAAGTTTTGTAAAGTTAGCAATATCGGTCGATGTGGGTTTACTTTTTTGTGTCGAGCGATTCCTCTAAACTCGCTGCCTATTCCAATAGTCAACACAACAGTGAGCAGCTTAGATGCGCAAAAGAGTTCTTTCTATCGCCATTGTGGCGGTTTTTGCCGTAGCAATTATTCTTGTCAGCATTAATCCGCCTTCGGCAAAACGCCGTAGTGGAAAACCCCCTGCTGATATAGCGGTCGATACTCAGTTGATTCAAGCTGGGCCATATTCCATTAAATTAGACAGCTATGGATTGATTCGCCCGCGAACTCAGAGCCAATTATTGCCGCAGGTTTCGGCTCGGGTAAGCTGGGTTAGCCCGCAATTCCGTGCCGGAGGTTTTTTTGAACAAGGTGAAGAGTTATTGCGATTGGACGATAGAGATTATCAGTTTGCCTTGATACAGGCTGAAGCAAATTTAGCTTCAGCGCAGCAATTGCTAAATGAAGAGCAGGCCAGAGTAAAGCAAGCTAAAGCAGATTGGCGCCGCTCCGGTAAAAAAGGCGCGGCTCCTGATATCGTCATTCGCAAGCCCCAGCTGATGGCCGCTGAAGCCAATGTTAAGTCTGCACAGGCCAGTTTGGATCAAGCCAAGCTTAATGTTAAGCGCACCCATATTAGAGCACCATTCGCCGGGCGAGTATTATCCAAGTCGGTAGATTTAGGTCAGTTTGTGAATAGCGGAACGACCCTCGCGACGATATACGGTGTCGATACTATTGAGGTGAGATTGCCAATAAAAAGCCGCGATTTAGCGTTTATCGATTTGCCAGAGCGCTATCGTTTTAATCAAGTTTTTCAACAAAAACCCGCGGTAGAATTTATCTCAACATTAATTCGTCCTGAGCATTGGTTCGGACAAATCATTGAGACTGAAGGTGCAATTGATTCCGGGAGCCGTCAACTGTATGTCATTGCCGAAATTAAGGACCCCTATGGGGCAGCTGCCCTAAGCGATGGTGAACGAACAAAAGCACCTTTAAAGATTGGCCAGTATGTGCAGGCAAAGATAAGCGGGAGAACACTTACTGATGCGATAGTGATTCCTAATCGAGTCATTTATCAAGGCAGTTATGTTTATGTGGAACTTGATGGCAAGCTTCAACGCCGCGACATTCAAATCTCCTGGCAAAATGAAACTGAAGCGCTTATTAGTGAAGGCTTACAGTCTGGCGACAAACTTATCATGACCAGCTTAGGGCAACTGCCTTCTGGAACAGCGGTAAGATCGGTGAAGGATAAAGCTGGGCTGAATAAGCAAAATGCAACACGTCGAGCGACCAATGGCGCTGGCAAGGCAGAGCGCAAAGCCAAGAGCCGAGGTGAGTCATGATTGCTTGGTTTACCAAAAACCACGTTGCTGCCAACCTTCTAATGGTCATTATTGTCATTGCTGGCGTGGTCTCCTTAAAGACTCAAGTACCCTTGGAAATTTTTCCCAGTGTTGAACCCAATATGATCAATGTGTCGGTCAGCTTGCGAGGTTCCAGCCCAGAGGATGCCGAACAAGGCTTAGCAATGCGAATTGAAAACGCTGTAGCCGATTTAGAGGGCATTAAAGAACTGAGCAGTCGGTCGGTAGAAGGTGGTAGCACCGTTAGCATTGAAGTTGAGGACGATTATGATCCGCGTGAATTGCTGGCGGATGTGAAAGCGCGAGTTGATGAAATCAATACCTTTCCTGTAGAAGCAGAGCAGCCGATTGTTGCATTGGCGATTCGTAAGCGAGAAGTTATCACGGTTGCCGTTTCAGGTAAGTTAAGTGAGCAAGAGCTGCGCCGTTATGCTGAAAAGGTGCGCGAGGACCTGCTACAGATTTCTGGTATTACTCAGCTAGAGCTGGTGGGTGTTCGTAATTATGAAATGACCTTAGAGGTTAGCAAAAATACACTAAGAGAGTTTGATCTTACCTTGAATGATATTGCCGGAAAGGTTGGTGATGATTCATTAGATCTATCGGCGGGCAACGTAAAAACAGATGCTGGCGAGATTTTAGTGCGTTCAAAGGGGCAAGCTTATGTTCGTGATGAATTTGAAGGGATTCCGGTAAAAACGAACAGTGATGGCAGTGTTATTCAATTGAGCAGTGTGGCTACTGTTCGTGATGGCTTCGAAGAGACGCCTTTACGCAGCCGTTTTAACGGCGAGCTGGCGGTTATGATCGAGATCTATCGTGTCGGTGATCAAAGTGCCATCGAAGTAGCCGAAAAAGTACGTGAGTACATTGCGGCTCAACAAGATCAACTGCCAAATGGTTTGGCGCTAAGTTACTGGGATGACGATTCGGAAATTGTAAAAGGTCGCTTAAGTACCTTGCTAAGTAATGCTATGCAAGGCGGCATACTGGTACTAGCATTGCTGAGTTTATTCTTACGCCCTTCAATTGCGTTTTGGGTTTTTCTTGGAATTCCTGTGAGCTTTATGGGCGCATTTATATTGATGCCGTTCTTTGGTGTCACCTTAAATGTAATGTCTTTATTCGGTTTTATCTTGGTGCTGGGTATTGTTGTCGACGATGCAATCGTAACAGGGGAGAATGTGTATAGCCATCTTGAGCGAAGCGACAGCGGCTTAGAGGCTGCTATTCAAGGTACTCGCGAGGTGGCAGTGCCGGTGACCTTTGGTATTCTAACCACGGTTGCCGCATTTATGCCGATTGCCTTTATGGAAGGCCGTCGAGGTGCTTTCTTTGCGCAGATTCCGTTTATTGTTGTTCCTGTTCTTATCTTCTCATTAATCGAATCAAAATTTGTACTGCCAGCCCACTTGAAAAATGTGCGTTTTCGAAAAGATCCGGGTCGAATCTCCCGTTGGCAGCAAAATTTTGCCAAGGGCTTTGAACGCTTTATCTTGACCTCTTATAAACCAATGTTGGCTGTTGCTCTGCGTAATCGCTTGAATACTTTGCTGCTGTTCTGTGGGGTGTTTGGCTTAATTCTGGCCCTGATCATGACAGGTTGGACGCGCTTTGTATTCTTCCCGAGAATTCAAAGTGATACCGCCAGAGCGTCAGTAGCAATGCCTGCTGGTACAGCATTCGAAGTTACCGATCAGGTTGTTCTGAAAATGGTGAACGCTGCGATTACTATTCAAGACCGCTATCGTGATGAAGCTACTGGTGAAAGTGTGGTAAAGAATATTTACTCCAGTACTGGTCACAGAGGCAGCGCTGAAAATGGTAATGTGCGTTTTGAGCTGGTGCCATCGCAGGAGCGGGATCCTGATTTGAGTACGGCGCGTTTAGTAAGAGAGTGGCGAGCTTTGATTGGAGAAATTCCAGGAGCTGAATCACTAACGTTCCGCGCGGAAATTGGCCGCAGCAGTGATCCGGTTGATGTACGCTTGAGTTCTAGTAACGTCGCCGACCTAGAGCAAATGGCTGAGCAGCTAAAGCAACGCCTAGCAACATACTCCACTGTTTTTGATATTTCGGATAACTTATCAGATGGTAAGGAAGAGTTGCGCCTAGAGCTAACTCAGCAGGCGAAAACGCTCGGTATCAGCCGCAGTCAAATTATCCGTCAAGTAAGGCAAGGTTTTTTCGGAATCGAAGTGCAGCGTATTCAACGTGGGCGCGACGAGGTTCGTGTTATGGTTCGCCTGCCTGCTAATGAGCGACGCGCAATTAGTGATTTGCGCAATATCGATATTCAAACCCCAGCCGGTTTAGTACCTCTGGATGAGCTTGCCCGTCTTGTGCCAGATCGAGGTGCATCGGCGATCTATCGTATTAACCAGCGTCGCACGGCTAGTGTTATCGCGGATTTCGATAAAAATAATACCAATGCCACGGTGTTATACAGAGATCTTGGCGAGTTTTTGGACGAGCTAAGTGCGCAATACCCTGGGGCCAGTTATAGCTTAGTGGGTGAGGCCCAAGAGCAAAGAGATTCTTTTTCGTCTCTTGCTATGGGCTTGGCCTTGGTTTTATTTGCTATCTATGCCTTGTTGGCGATTCCTTTTGGCTCCTACTCGCAGCCATTTATTGTAATGTCGATTATTCCCTTTGGTGCGATTGGTGCGATTGTTGGCCACTGGATCATGGGCATGGATTTAACCATTATGAGCCTATTAGGCTTACTAGCACTCATCGGTGTTGTGGTAAACGATAGCTTGGTTTTGGTGGAGTTCTGCAATCGCCGCAGGCAGGAACTAGCGGCAACTATGTCTTCTGCCGAAGCACTTATGGAATCGGTATTGCAAGCGGGTTCGGCACGCTTTCGCCCAGTAATGCTAACCTCTCTGACCACTTTCTTAGGATTAATGCCGTTATTATTTGAGAAAGCGGTGCAAGCTCAGTTCCTAATACCAATGGCGGTTTCTCTGGGCTTTGGGATTTTGTTTGCCACCCTGGTGACATTAGTTTTGGTGCCGGTGAATATTCTATTACTTGAAAGTGCCAAGCTGTGGATTCGTGGTGAAGAAAAGGCTCCGGAGGGAGCCTTATAGATCGAGCTGATGTAGGCAATGAGCCGCCGCGATTAGCTTTGCGAGCGGCCACCGTCAACCACTAGGGTGTGGCCAACCACATAACTGGATTGATCTGAGCACAACCAACAGATCGCATTGGCAACCTCATTGCTGCGCGCCATGCGCTTCAAGGGAATGCGGGATTCAATTTCTTTTAAGCGATTCTCAGGACTAGGAGCGCCGTCGATCTGTTGCTGTACCCTTGGCGTTAAGGTTGCGCCAGGTGCGACAGAATTGATGCGAATACCTTGCTGGATGTATTCCAATGCCAGCGATTTTGTAACGCCCTCTAGACCAAATTTGGCCGCGCTAAACGCCGCTGCGCCAGGGGTCGCTGAGAGTCCATTTACGGAAGAAACATTGACGATCTTTCCGCCGCTAGCCATTAAGCCAATCTCCTTTTGCAGGCAAAACATTTGCGACCATAAATCGGCATCAAGAGTCTCCTTAAGCTTGGCAGTTGGTACATTGCCAAACAAACCATGAGAAGCAACGGTTGGCGAGGCATTGTTCACTGCTAAGTCCAGGCGGCCGTAATTCTGTTCGATTCGCTTAAATAGAATATCGGTTGCGTGTTCGTTATTGAGATCTGTGGCGATAAACTCGACCTTTTCCTTGAGCTCTGGGTTGTCGACTACCGCCTTATCCCAGTTTTTCTGGCTACGGCTACAGCAAATGACGGTTGCGCCTTGCTTTGCCAACTGGGTAACCGTCGCCAAACCAATGCCTTGGCTGCCACCTGTTACTAGGGCGATTTTGTCTTGAAATTGCATCTCACTCGCATTGTTCATAAATGGGTCCGATTCAAATATTGGGACAATTCAGGGGGGTTAATACAAATATAGCTCAAGCCTGTGAATTTGCTTGAGCAAGCAAGCCGCTAAAGCCAAGGCTTGGACTTTAACGGACTATTAAAGCTTGGGATGGTATGTGTAGGCTAACTATGAAGAGGCTTAGTCGTTTTGCCACTTAATCTGAAACTCGATTTCTTCCTCATTGCCTTCGCGTTCGTGCTCTATATTGTAGATGGCGCGAACGGGCACATAGATACGCTCGCCAGCGATTTGAATCTCAAACTTGTCTCCGCTTTCTAAGGCATCGGCTAGACGACGTAGTTTGGATACGAATTCGGCGGTTGAATAGGCTTTTTCAATGTCGCGATCGCTTTTATTACTCATAGCATTACTCACTGTCTGATGAAGTTGGTTCTTCATTAGACGAGTCTTTTGAGCAAAGGGGAAGTTTTTCTAATACTGGGCGCAATATACGCAATTCCTCTAGGGCTTTGCCATTTTGCATAATTTCACGGCTTACTATATGCCATTCGCCAGCAGACAGTTGCTCATGGAATGTGTCCATCACACATTGGCAATGCTGCCATGCTTGCAGGAGCGACTGGCTATCACGATATTCGGACTCCATACAGCCAGCTCGAATGCCCACTTTAAAGGTGAATAGCTGCCAGCTACTTGCCGGCTCGGCACTAATATGGTGACTAAAAAGAGTACTCATCAGAATGATGAGGCTAAGCTGTAGCTTCATTGCTCTGCTCAAGGTTGAATGATTTGGAAGGCATTAAAGCATAGATATGAGTGGCAAACTACGCATTGATAGAGTGGGGGCATAAGCCCCCAGTAAAGCTTTAAGGTTTATTAATTCTCTGTTCTTTTTATTCTCTGTTCTTTGCTGAGATAAATGGCCTCACCATCGACTTCCAAATTCGCGGAGCTGTGAACAGTGATCTCACCTTGGAAATCTGGATTTAGCTCAAAAGCTTGCCTGAAACTTTTGGTTTCGTAAGGGGCGATACTTACTTCTTGTGACTTGACGCTACCCAAAACAGCGTGGCTTGGCATAATTTCAATACGCAATTTACCATTGGTTTTTCCAGAGTAAGGGCCAGTAAGTTTGATTAAGCTTTGCAGCTGTCCATCACGTAAGTTATTTCTATCGACCAAGCAAACTCCGTCAAAGCCTGGCTTTTCAAATTCCTGTGATAGAGAAAATGTTTTACCACGCCAACCAATGTTTTGTTGTAGTAGCAGTTTCTCGGCTTTTACGCTATGTAACTCTGATACCGATTGCTTGTTTAGATCTATAGCTAGCTGCTGATCTAAATTTTTTCCTTGCTGTACCCAACTTAACTGGCTCTGCACTTTAGCCTTGCCAGAGATTTTACTAAGCAATTGTGGTTTGCCATGGTTGTAACGCAAATGGTTTTGAATGCCGGAAAGCTGTTGGAGCGTATTGTCGTTAGTGCTATTTAATAAGTTATTCTCGATTGCCAAGAGTTGCTCAGAAGCATTGCCGTGTTGAGTATTGTCTGCGACCAAAGGATAAGCCGACATCAAGTCTTTGTCGCAGTTTGTTTCGGCGCCTGATTCTTGTTCCGCTAAGCAAGCTCTAAATACTCTTTGCAAGAGTGTGATATCCGAAAACTGCCAGGGGTTGCTGAGCTGCAATTCGGCCTTAGGGTTAGCTTGAACATCATACTTCGGGAACTGTAAATAAGGAGTTAAGCGGTGGCTAACATCATTTGCCAACAAGCTAATTCCTTGCTGTTTAATGGATTTATATTCCTGTTCGCTAAGTTGAATTTGTTCTTTTTGGCTAATGACACTGCCGGCATCTAAACTTCGAAGCTCAATATCGATGGACTTATTGTTAAGGGTTACATTGAGCCCAAGCTGCGATCCTTGTTCATCTTGTTTTTGCAAAGCCGATAATAACTCTGGGCTAAAGGCAAAAGCTTGATGGTTTGCGCCTTCAAAAATTAAATAGCGCCCCTCTTTAATCCAGAGTGGCTGATAGCTATCTTTGCTGTAGTCAGGGCGTTTAACTTTGTCGTCTTTTTTGCTGGCTTGATAGTTTTTGCGATAGGCAAGGTTCACGTCACTCAACTCTAAGCCAAGAGCTAAGCCAACTTGGCCACGATGCAGTTGGCCTTCTTGGTAATCAACAAGAAGACCAAATTGAGAACCACTCGGAGAGTCAATTAAGGGGCTCGCCTGCGGGCTCGGAAAGTCCACGGCATTGCTCATTTTACTCAGTAGCTTACCCTGGGGGTTGATGCCAATATCTAGACGCGGTTGCTGTTTTTCTTCTTGCACGCGAATCCAATAAGCGCTGCCGTCTTGCTCCCAAGGGCCCGAGGCAATATGAAAACTGCTATGTTGGCTTTTGACGTAACTAGCAAACGCTTTTTCTAGTGCCGGCCAATCTGGAAATACTTCTTTCAGTAAGTGGTTCGCAGTGGGCAGGGTCGCTTCTGAGTGGGGGTTGGCTGCCATCAATTTATCGCGGAACCAGGCAAAATACTGGGCGCGCTCTGGGTCGCTTAGCAAGAAATGAATGATGAAGAAATTCAATCCTCGCTTCAGCGCTGGGTTGTCATTAATTTCTGCAATGCTGGGTTCGCCGCCTGCATAATATTGTTTTAAACCGCTAATCAAATAGCTCATTGGGGCGCGGTCACGCACCATCACGGCGAGCTGCTGGCGCTTAGGATAATAGACATGGCTGGCGATAGAATCGGCTAAGCCTTCAGTGATCCAGTTCGGCGCCCAGGTCGAGTGGCCACTTAAGGCCATATGGAAGGCATGCATGGTTTCATGGATGACGATATAGCGTTGGTGTTGCTCTCGGCTAGACGGGAAGCTATATCCGGCGCGGTTATAAAACATGGTTTCGCCACCTGCGTTTTTATGCACGCCGCGTCTAAAGCCATCATCCAGCATGGTGTTGCGGGTGCTAACACGGCTTTTGCCGTAGACAACAGCAATACGCTGGTTTTCGATATTCGCCGGTTCAGCGCCAAACAACTCTACATAATGGGGGTAGGACATCTCCAATAGCTCGAGATAGAGCTTAACCTTTTCCTCGGGTAAATCACTTTTGATGGCAAAGTGCTTACTTACCCACCATTCATAGCCTGGGCTATTGGCTATCTTGCCGGCGCTATAGGTATAGGGGATCTTGCGGCCGACCTTGCGAATATCCATCTCCAGCAGGGTCGATAGACGCCCCTCTACCTTCACCTTGGCGTTCATTTGATCCGGCCTAGGTATGATGGCACTTACTGAAGATTGGGCAACCTCTGGGCTTTGGCTATGCTCTTTGGTACTTGATTGCTGGGGGCTGCAGGAGCTTAGGCCAAACGCTGTCAGCAGGCAGGCTGCAGTTAGGCTAAGCCTCTTAAAATAATGACTGGGCTGCAGGTCTATAAGCCGAGGAGTCAACTGCGACTTGGGCTGCACATCAGTTTTTGAAATACGGTCGTCATTGTCTAGCGATTTAGGATTGGAGCTGATCTTATTGTTCTGAGTCGCCATAGCGAAACCTTGCTTGTTGACTGGATTGTATATTTTATACAATATGCCTGTTTGTAGAACAAGAGCTGAAGCTTGGAATTGTGGCCTAGGCGCTATGTTGGTCAATGCTATGTTGGTCAATGCTATGTTCGTAAGTGCTGTGTTAGTGAGTGCTGTATTAGTAGGAGCTAGCGTAGAAGGAATGCACAGCTTGAGCTTGTTCAGTCTGAAAGCTATGGTCTTCGGGCGAAATTAACAATAACAACAGATGATGGCGGCAATACATGTCAACAACAGTAGCTTCAGTGGCTAAAGCAGGTTTTCCGCGCTCTTTCTATGTCGCAAATGGCATGGAGATTTTCGAGCGGTTAGCCTGGTATGGCTTTTTCACCGTATCTTCTCTTTATATGACCACGCCAGTAGATCAAGGTGGTGTGGGCTTTAGTGAATCTCAACGCGGTGCCTTACAGGGAATTATTCCATTTTTTCTCTATATTTTACCGGTGATCACAGGGGCCCTGGCAGATCGATATGGCTTTAAGAAGATGTTCTTATTGTCCTTCGCCATTATGGCGCCCAGCTACTATTTGCTTGGGCAGGCCAGTAGCTTTGGTGGCTTCTTCTTGGCTTTCTTTGCTGTGGCTCTTGGCGCTGCCTGCTTTAAACCGGTGGTGCAAGGCACAATTTCGCTGACCACTAATGAAAGTAATCGTGGTTTGGGTTTCGGTATCTTTTATACCATGGTTAATGTGGGAGGATTCCTAGGTCCCTTTGTAGCCGGATACGTTAGGGCAATCAGTTGGGATGCTGTGTTTTTGATGTCGGCCCTTTGGATTTGTATCAATTTCTTTCCGGCCGCTTTTTTATATCGCGACCCAAGAGATGAAGAGCATACTCAACAGCAAGCGGATAAAAGCCTAAAAGAAGTTTTGCAAGAAGCGCAGCAGGTTTTAGGAAATGCGCGCTTTGCCATGATGATTTTTCCCTGCATTATTTTCTTGATGTGTGCGGGTGCCGATTGGCTGAGCTATCCAGTTTCCTTTATCGGTATTGTAGCTTGGTTATTGCTGAATGTTGTCTGGAACCGCGCAGTAAATGGAGGTGCCGAGTCATCTTGGTGGCAACAGAAAATCCATGTTAGCAACGTGCCTTTCGCGATCTACCTCGGTATTCTTTCGGGCTTCTGGGCAGTTTACAATCAATTGTTTTACACCCTGCCATTGTATCTACGAGATTATATTGATACTCGTGATGTGCTGGTTTTTATCAGCCTCTTTGGCCAGCAGGCGGTCGATTTCTTTGCCATCGTTAACGTAGAAGCATTGGCAGAAAAACTACAAAGCCTAGCGGTCGCTGATGTACAAGATAGTTTGGCGGCCCTGCGTTTAGAACTGGTTCATTTGAAGGTCATGGTGCCAGAAGCTGAAATAGCAACGGCTCTAGAATCTATTCGACAAGGGGGGTCCGCGCAATCGATCGCTGAGCAGTGGAAGCAATCTTATCGCCAGATAAATCCTGAGTATATCGTCAATATTGGTTTTGCGATGATTATCTTTGGGCAGATTGCGGTGAGCTATGTTTGTCAAAAATTCAAAGCGATTAACGTCATCATCGCTGGAGTTGTCATATTTATTCTAGGTCTATTGGTTGCATTGCTGTCCGGTAGCGTTGCACTGGGAGGCAGTGCGATTGTTATTGCGGTTGTGATGATGTCCTTTGGCGAAATGGTAACCGTGCCAAAGAGTCAGGAGTATGTCGCCAATATTGCCCCTAAAAATCAAGCAGCGCTTTATATGGGTTATTACTTTGTATCGATGGCTCTGGGCTTTTTGTTTGCTGGGCTTTTATCGGGCTGGGGCTACGGTACCGTTGCCAAAGAGTGGGGGCAGCCAGAGTTGATGTGGAGTATTTTTGCAGCCATTGGCCTGCTGACTTCCGCCGGATTGTGGTGGTTTAATCGTCGCTATGTTCGAGTGGCAGCTTAATAAAGCTCTGCGCCTACCAGTTCTTAGGTAGGCGCGGATCTTGAATTCGTTGCTGTTTCAAAGTCTTGCTACGCTCCTGTTGTTCTACCTCTCTTCGCTTCTGCTTATTAATTTTTGACCAAGAGGCATCTTCTTTCTTTATAAGTAGAGCTTGAAACAAATTATAAAGGCCAGTTCGCTCAAGCAATGGGCGCAGGCCAAGCCCTATTAAAATAAGTGCGGGAAAGTAAAATACGAGAACTTTAGGGTTGGTCCATACAAAAAACGGGCAAAACCACCAAGCTGCTGTATAGCAGCCTCGAGCAAAGGGGCCCCAGTAAAACTGTGCTTCCTTCATAAGCCCTTCCTAGTTTAAATTCTAAATGTCGACTTTTTGTGCCACAAAGATTATCGATACAGGCTTGTGTGTTTGTGGGTTAACCGGTTCTTTTATTTGGATTAACTTAAAGCCTGTGTCGGCAAATAATTTATGCCAGGATTCTAGGGTTCTAAAATACCAAGGCGCGGCCTCCTTGAAGCGCTCGCTGATACCCGTCCAGCTACCTTCACGCCAGCCGTCTTGGTATGGCTGTTCGCCGCAGCTGGTATGGGGGTGTAAGGTTTGCACTACAAAATGGCCACCATAATTCAACAGTGGTCGCAGACGCCTAAATGCCAGCTCAACTGATTGTCGCCCGAGCAATGAAAAGTTGGCCACCGCCAAATCGATAGTGCTTCCCACTGTGCGCCGACAAATGTGCTCATATCGGCAGAGTTTGAAATCGCCGCCACCTTTGGCTTTCGCTGTTTCTAGAAACATGGGCACGGCGTCGACACCGGTAACTTCCCTGCCTTCCGCGGCTAGAGCTCGGCTGAGCCAGCCTTCACCGCAGCCAAGATCTAGCACGGTATGGCTGGGTATATCTTGCAGTGTCTCTAAGATAGCTTGATTGGTAACCAGCTCGCGGCTACTGATCTCGCGAGCTTCTATGGCTTCAAGCCATGGTGAGGCGTTATGGTTCCAAGCCTGAAGAATCAGTTGTTCATTGAGCAAAGTCATAATACATTTTTAGCTAGTCGTGGACTGAGAAGCTGTTAAGCGTTCAATTTGAACCTGAATACGCTGCTTTTGATAGTCCTCCAAGTATAGATGCCAAACCCCAACGAGCAAAATACTAAAACTAAGTAATATAAAAGATAAATTTTTAAGCAGTTTCATCGTTAACCCCTTGTTTATAGTAGGGTTAAGAGTGTTAACGAGAAGCGAAAGTTCCCATTCGGGCCGTGAAGGAGTTAGCTGTCGCTAAAGATTACTCGGTCAAAGTACGGGTTTTTTACCAACGCTTCAATACTGTGAATTCTTGCAAGCTCTATATCTTGCGTGACTCTATTTAAGCCGGCGCTCAACTGAAGTCGAATACATTCCTCATTATTGGTATTGTTAACGAGGTTAATGGCGATGCCCTGAATAAGTTGACCATTACCGAGTTGGACTTTTATAGCAAGCTTGTAGATGCAGCAAAGCTCTAAGATGTCGTAGTGTTTACAAGAGAGCATGTGCTTGCCCTTCTGGCTGATGGGGTTTTGCTTGCTGTACTCTGTGAATGTTTAGAGTGTTGAGGGTTTTTAAAATATCCATGGCCCTATTAACTGCTTATCCTTAAGCGTGCTTCGAAATTAGTTTTCCATTTTCAAGAGCAGGGCCTTGATGTCGTCTTTAGCGTTTAAAATGTGCTGCTGTAAGAATTCGCAGGCCTGCTCGCGTTCTCCGGCTCGACATAGTTCTAGTATTTTGCGGTGTTCCTGTGCCGCGGTGGTAAAGCCGCCTGCCAACATCAAATGCATACGAACGTAGCGATCAGCACTTTTGTTTAAGGTTCTCACCATCTCCTGAGTTTGGGGACGTTTGGCCTTTTGATATAGATGTTGGTGGAAATCTAAGTTCAATTCACCACTGTGGCTCTGGGTATCTTCGTCATCTTGCTTGGCCAGCCTGTCAAGAATATGCTCTGCCTTCAGAAAGTCGTCTTCACTAAGATTTTCAAAAGCGTGCTTTAAAAGCTCGGCTTCTAACATTGCCCGAAGCTCGAAAAGCTCGTCAACTTGCTCCGCTGATACCTCGGTAGCTGTCGCGCCTTTGTGGGGCTCAAAGTGCACCAAGCCTTCTCCTTCGAGTTGTAAAAGAGCCTCTCGAACGGGAATTCGGCTGACATTTAGCTCTTCAGCGAGGGCAGCTTGACGCAGCGGTTCCCCAGACTTAATTTCACCGTTAAGGATTTTTTCGCGGATGGACTCTACCACCAGCTGGCTACGGGTTTTATGCACTATGGCCATTAGGCTTCTCAGTTGTTATGTGTCGCTATGACTTCTTTATAGTATACCGCTTAACGCTTCGGCAAAAAACAGCCCGCGCTGATCGCGGATGTCGCTGAACTTATTTAGCTGGCGAATAGGCGAAAAAAAGGCCAGACAAGCTGGCCAAACACTACAGGAATAAGATGGTTGTTACCCTAGCTCAATAGATGAGCTGGGGCGTTTTGGTAGCAAATCGGGCGCACAAAACGATGGTAGGCCTCAGTGCCCACTGATGTACTGCGAACGTCAGTGGACGAAGGGAAAGGTCCACCATGGTTCATTGAGTAGCAAACTTCTACGCCGGTTGGCATTTGATTGAAGATTAAGCGGCCCACTTTATGGGCCAATTGCTGGCTTAGAGCTTGGGCGGAAGCCAGGTCCTGCTCTAAGCCATGAATGCTGGCCGTTAGCTGACCTTCTAAAGATGAAATAATAGCCTTAAGCTCATCTTCATCACGGTAGCTCACCATTAATGCCGCAGGTCCAAAGACCTCTTCGTGTAGCTCTTGATTTGCTAGGAAGGCGCTGCCACTGGTGCTGAACAGTTTTGCCGCTGAAAAGTGTGGCTGCTCAGGTGCGCTACTAGCGAGCAACTCAACGTTTTCGGTTTGTGCCAATTTAATGGTGCTTGCGCTATAAGCTGCACTGATACCCTGAGTTAACAAGGCTGTTGTGCTGGCTTTGCTGATTGCCTCGCTGGCGACGCTGCGAAATTCATCAGCCGACTCGGGAACCAACCATAAACCAGGATTAGTACAAAATTGGCCGTTACCCATAACTAATGAATCGACGAGGCCCTGCGCTATACCTTGAGCGTTGTCGCTGGCCATTGCGGGCATAACAACTTGAGGGTTTACTGCGCCAAGCTCGCCGTAGAATGGAATATTTTGTTGGCGCTCCCAGCAGGCTTTTTGTAGTAACTGGCCAACCTTAATGGAGCCGGTAAATCCAACAGCTTGAATCGCGGGATGCTGTACCAGTTGCACACTCGCCTCTGGCTTACTGCTTTGTACTAGTGAGAATACGCCACTGTGTAGCTGACATTTATTGATCGCTTTTTCGATAGCTTGCGCAACTAGCTCTGAAGTACCTGGGTGTGCAGGGTGGCCTTTTACGACCACTGGGCAGCCGGCCGCAAGTGCAGAGGCAGTATCGCCGCCGGCAGTAGAGAACGCATAAGGGAAATTTGAAGCGCCGAATACGGCTACTGGGCCCAATGCAATGTGACGTAGGCGAGTTTCCGGTTTCGGTAAAGGTTCACGATTTGGATCGGCTTCATCAACGATTTCGTTACCGCTGCGCTCGCGAATAAATTGCGCGAATAAACGTAATTGGTTAACGGTACGCATACGCTCACCTTGTAGGCGCATCATGGGTAAACCGGTTTCTGCGGCGGTAGTGTCGAGCAGCACATCGCCTAGCTCTAGAATTTCCTCGGCGATAGTTTCGATAAAATCCGCTCGTTTTTCATTGCTTAGCCTGCTGTAGCTTGGAAAGGCTGCGGCGGCTTGCAGGGCAGCTTGATCGATATCAGCGCTGCTAGCGTTAAAATAGCTTTGTGAAATATTTTCACCGGCTAAAGGGTTATAGGCCTGAAATTGTCCTTCTGCTTCATTGCCAAGCCATACGCCTGCAACCAAGCTCTTACCAGTAATGCTCATAAAATTTTCCTGTGTGTAACTGTGCTTATACAGCTGTAAAGTTTTAAAAAAGGTTTAAATTATTTCACCTGAAAACCGAAGGCATATGGGTCGTCGTCATCTACCGTAATACAGTTTTTGCCGAAGACTTTTGCCCAGCCTTTAATGCTCGGCATCATCGCAGGCTTGCCAGCAATTTCGGTTGCCGCCTCCACTTTGCCAACGAACTGGCTACCAATAATGCTTTCGTGGGTAAATTCTTCACCGACAGATAACTCACCGCGGCTAAATAGCTGTGCCATTCTAGCGCTAGTACCAGTGCCGCAAGGAGAGCGATCGATAGCTTTGTCACCATAGAAAACTGCGTTGGCACCGTTTGATCCTTCTTGCTGCGGTTCACCGGTCCACAACAAATGTGAGGCGCCACAAACGCTTGGGTCTTCAGGGTGTACACATTCAACGGTGTCGTTGATGATATCTCGGATAATTGGGCTGAATTGTAAAACTTGCGCGGCCGACCAATTCTCTAGGCCAGGATAATTTTCCTGTGGCTCTACAATAATGTAGTAGTTACCACCATAGGAAATATCAACTTTAAGGTCACCTATGCCTGGAACATTAATTTGAATATCTTGGTGCGCTAAATAAGAGGCGATATTATAAATTTTTACCCATAACACTTTGCCGTCACGCTGTTCGTATTCGACGCGAATTTGGCCTGCGGGAACATCCAGTATTAATTGGCCCGGTGTTTTGGCTTGCAGCAATCCGGATTCAAGCGCTGCGGTTACGGTGCCGATGGTGCCGTGCCCGCACATAGGTAAGCAGCCTGAAGTTTCAATAAAAAGTATTGAGGCATCAGCGTTGTCGCTACAAGGTGGATAAAGAAACGAGCCAGACATCATGTCATGACCGCGTGGCTCAAACATTAATGACTCAAGAATCCAATAGTGATTGTTCAGGAAATCCTGACGCTTTTCACTCATGGTGTTACCCTGCAGATCAGGGTGGCCCGAAGTGACCAGTCGAACCGGGTTGCCGCAGGTGTGGGCATCTATGCAAAAAAACGTACCTTTGCGCATGAAAAGGGGCCTTCTCTCTAAAGCGAGTAAATGCTGGCCCTTGCTACATAACTAACGTAATTAAAGGCCGATATAAGTTTTAGCTCTGCTGGATTTGAGGCAGTAAAAATGCCGGGCAGGAGAAGCCCCCACCAGAGACAATGAATGAATTGAAATATAGTGTATATTGTATACAATAACAATCACTTTTCATTTCTGGCGTTCTTCTTATGAGCTTTAAGTTGTCTCTTAACGACGAGAAAATAAAACAATTTCAAACTCTTACAACAATTGATGCCCATACTGAGGGCGAGCCACTGCGAATCATCTTAGATGGTTATCCAGAAGTGCCAGGCGACAATATCCTAGCTAAGCGCCGCTATTTGCAGTCTGAGTTGGATCACCTACGCCAGGTATTGATGTATGAGCCAAGAGGCCATGCCGATATGTATGGCGCCCTGCTTACTGAGCCCACCACGGAAGACTCGGATTTTGGAATCCTGTTTATGCACAATGAGGGCTACTCGAGCATGTGTGGCCACGGCATTATCGCCGCTGTAACCATGGCCGCTGAATACGCCAACCTTGAAGTGCAGACGGGTCAGCGTCGCATTGTTGGTATCGATGCTCCTGCTGGAAAAATTACCGCCTACGCTGAGCGCAGCGAATCCGGCGAGCTGGCCGTTAGTTTCGATAATGTTGAATCCTTTGTAGAGGTTTGCGACCGTAAGGTGCAGGTTCCTGGTTTTGGTGAGGTGCAATATGATATCGCCTATGGTGGTGCTTATTATGCTTATGTGGATGCCGATGCAATTGGCGTTGAATGCAGCCCCAACAATTCTGAGCAACTTATCCAGCTGGGCCGTGATATTAAACACGCTGTAATGGCCGACTACCCCTTAGTACATCCTACCGAAGAAGATCTAGGCTTTTTGTATGGCACGATCTTCACTTCGAAAAAAACCGACGATGAGAACAGTCATTCACGTCATGTTTGTATCTTTGCTGATGGTGAAGTGGATCGGTCTCCTACAGGTACGGGCGTTAGTGCGCGCATTGCTTTGTTACATCACCGTGGAGAGGTGGCTGATCAAGAGCGAATCAAGATTGAAAGTATTATTGGCAGCTCAATGCAGGTTGAAATCGCTAGTAAGTTGGACTTCGCCGGCAAGCAGGCAGTTATTCCGCGTGTATTCGGTACCGCCTTTATTACCGGAGTAAATCAGTTCCTGGTTGATAGCAATGACCCGCTCAAGCATGGCTTTCTGATTCGTTAGTGGTGTTGTAATGGCTGTAAAAAGAGTAGCGGTTGTTGGCGCTGGGATCATTGGGATTTGCTCGGCGATTGAATTGCAGCGTAGAGGCTTTGAGGTTTGCCTGCTAGACCCCAATGGGCTTGCTACACAGGCTTCTTCGGGCAATGCGGGGCATTTCGCGACGGAGCAGGTCTTTCCTTTGGCGGACCCTTCTCTACTTCCTGCCTTGCCGAAAATTCTGCTAGATCCCAAGGGGCCTTTTCGAGTAAAGCCGAGTTACTTTTTTAAGGCGCTGCCTTGGTTTTTCCGTTTCTTACATAATATGTTGCCCTCGCGAGCACGGCATAATGGCAAGCTAATTCGACAATTAAATGACGCGGCTATTGCAGCTTATCAAGAGCTACTGTCGAGTTGCGAATTAGAATCTGAATTGCAGTTGTCGGGTAGTTTGTTAGCTTTTGAGAGTACCAACGAGGCTGAAATCAAGAAGCAGCAAGCGGCTTATTTAGAGCAAGGTGTGGCCGTTGAATATCTAAATCGTGAAGAGGCCTTAGAGCTTGAGCCTGCTCTGGCCGATAGCGTGAGCGCCTGCCTGTATTTTACTGAGGTGGGTCACAGCACAGATCCCGCTCGCTTGTGCAATAAACTTGCTGATTATTTTTTGGCCCAAGGCGGTGAATTTAAAGCTCTGCGGGTATTAAATGTTGCGGAGCAAGATAACGCAGTTAGTTTGTCGGTGCAGCGAGAGGACGAGAGCAGGGCTGAATCTCAGTTACTGTTTGATAATGTGCTTATTAGTAGCGGTGCCTGGTCAAAGCCCTTTGCTAATCAACTCGGCTATAAAGTGCCTCTTGATACCGAGCGTGGCTATCATCTGATGCTGCCAGCGCAAAAGCTATTGAGCCGCCCGGTGGCTTCGGCAGAGCGTAAATTTATCATGACACCGATGTCAGCGGGTTTGCGATTGGCTGGCACTGTAGAGTTTGCCGGCTTAAAGGCCGAGCCAAATTACCAGCGAGCGGAAATGTTGTTACCCCACGCAAAGGCTCTGTTAAACGCTGATGATGTGCAGAATTTTGAAATTGGAGCAGACACTGTCCGCTGGATGGGGTTTAGACCATCATTGCCAGATTCTTTACCCGTGATGGGAGTCGCTCCAAAGCACCAGCGAGTATTCTTTAACTTTGGGCACCAGCACCTGGGTTTAACCTGGGGGGCAATCGCAGGGCGCTTAATTGCTCAGCATATAGCCGGAGAAACAACCGACTTAGATTTGGCGCCCTATTCCATCTCTCGATTCAATTAAAAGCTTTAAAACTTGGGCTCTCAGCCGTTGTAAGTGTATAGCGGACGCTATAAGCTGGAGAAAAAAAGAGAGCCCAAATATGAGCACAGCAGTCCCCTTACTTAGTCACCTTAAAACCCCATTAGCCTATCAGTTTAATTATCTGATGCTTTGTATTGCCTGGAATGTAGCTGGCTTAATCTTATTAGCTAACGGTGAGCAGGCTTTAGGGCCAACGGCATCGACAAGTACCATTGCTATTTTGGCGGGATTTGGGGTGGCGCTGTTTATTGGTGCTTGGCGATTGCCCTATTTGTATTTATTGGCAAGCGTACTATTGCTGTTAATCGCCAGCTCGGCGGTATTGCCAGCCTATACCAAAGATCCAAGTTTATGGCCTTCTGATTACTGGCGTTATGGTGGCGCCTTGCTCAATGGCCTGGGTGCTTTTGTTTGCGCGCGTGGTATCTTTGCCTTTTGGCAATGGCATAAGCTTAATGGAAAGACTGGTGACTAAACTCTCTAGCAATGAAGAGCAGGTTGTTGAAATTCAGGCTGGTGACTTAAGTGCCGATCACTGGTCCTTGTTGCTGAGCGCTGATCCAGAGCGCGAAAAAATACTGGATTACTTACCATCCTGTCGTATCTTCTGCATTGAGCGGCAAGCTCAAGTCATCGCTATTGCCCTGCTTCAATATGTTGCAGAGAAAGATGTCGCTGAAGATTCAGCGTCTCCAGAAAAATGTGAATTAATTAATATCGCTGTGGCGGAAGATTTTCAAGGTCAAGGATTAGCCAAGCGTTTGATTCAGCACTGCATAGATATTGCGAAGGGCCTTGCCTGCCAGGAGATATGGATTGGTACGGGAAATTCTAGTTTGTCGCAGCTGGCTTTGTATCAAAAAATGGGCTTCCGTATTGTTGAGATTGTCCCAGATTTCTTTTCGGCTTATAGCCCTAAAATTATTGAGAATGGTATTGTTTGCCAAGATATGCTGCGCTTAAAACGTAGTCTTCTTTGAGACGTGAGACGTGAGACGTGAGCGGAGAGTGCTAGAGGTGAGATATGGGTGAATTGAAAACCAAGGCCAATCAAATAAGCTTGGCCGAATTTATGGCTCAGGTCCCTGAGAAAAAATTGGACGATAGCAAGCGACTTATTGCTTTGATGCAGGATATTACTGGTCTTAAACCTGTTGTTTGGGGTTCAGCAATTGTCGGTTTTGGTGCCTATGAATACCAAAATACCGGCGCTGGTGGCCGTTGGTTTAAAACGGGATTCTCGCCGCGCAAACAAAACTTCTCTATTTATATCATGAATGGTTTCTCCGAATACTCTAAGTTATTGGAAAAACTTGGAAAGCATAAGTTGGGAAAATCTTGTTTATATATCAGCTCGCTAAAGGCCGTTGACGAAGCAATACTTGTAGAGCTTATTTCTGCCTCCTATGAGGCCATGACTAAAAAGTACGGATAAGATATGGCTGAGACAGGGCTCTCTGCAGTGATTATTGGAGCATCAGGGCTGGTTGGTTCAGCATTGTTAACCATGCTGAACCAAAGTGAGAGCTTTTCCAAGGTAACTGCAATTACCCGAAGATCTCTTAATGATTGCCCTGAGGGCGTGGTAAACGCGGTTATAGATTTTGAGCGACTAGAAGATTATCCAGAGCTCTTTAAAGCCGATTGTTTTTTTAGTTGCTTGGGAACGACACGTAAACAAGCGGGTTCGATTGCGGCTCAACGCAGGGTAGATTTTGATTATCAACTGCAAGCTGCAAAAATGGCTAAATCCGCGAGCGTTGAGCATATGTTGTTAGTGTCTTCTTCGGGTGCCAATGCTGCTAGTGGCAGTGCTTACCTTAAAATGAAAGGTGAATTGGAAATCGAAGTGAGACAGCTCGAGTTTAATCGCTTAGCGATATTACAGCCCTCGCTGTTGCGCGGAACTCGAAAAGATAAGCGTATGGGTGAGAGTGTTGGCGATGTATTTCTGTCAGCACTCAATGGGGTTGGCTTGCTAAAGCACTATAGGCCTATTGAAGGAAGAGAGGTCGCTCAGGCTTTAATTCATTTAGCATTGAATCAAAGCAACCCTGATGTGGTCTATCGTTTAGATGAACTATTCAATCTGCAATAGAGGATTTCACTATGGCAAATCGTCGCAGTAGTGCGCTAATACTGGGTGCCCTATTATGCTTGGGCTTTGTAGCGCTAGGCTTCTTACTGGGTCAGTCAGCGGTCAAGGTTAAAGAATACGAAAGGGTGGTGAGAGTTAAGGGCTTAGCTGAAAGAGAATTGCCAGCGAATGTTGTTATCTGGCCAATTCAGTATTCTTCGGCGAGCAATAGCTTAGAAGATTTATACCGCAAACTAGAAGCCAATGCTGAAGTAGTACAGAAGTTTCTCATTGAAAAAGGCGTAGCCGCCGAAGAGATGAGTATTTCCGCTCCTGCCGTCACTGATAAATCGGCGCAGCAATATGGTAATCAAAGTTCACCGTTTAGATTTGTGGGCTGGCAAACAGTTACCGTTTACAGTGAGCGAGTAAAAAGAGTTCGTTCTATTATGGGGAATGTCGGCGAGCTAGGTAAGCAAGGTGTGGTATTAAAGGGTGATAACTATGATGGTCGCCCAGAGTACATTTTTAATCAGCTTAATGAAATTAAGCCGGCAATGGTGGAGGAATCCACCAAAAATGCTCGCCAAGTTGCAGAAAAGTTTGCCGCGGATTCCAATAGCCGTTTAGGGAAAATCAAGCGTGCAAGTCAAGGCCAGTTCTCAATACAAGATCGTGACCGAAATAATCCGCATATTAAAAATGTCCGCGTGGTCTCCACGGTTGAGTACTACCTATCAGACTAAAGCTGCCTTTGGCAGCTTTAAGTTTTTACCGCTCAAGCCTGTTTGGTTTTGAGCTGTTGTTTCAAAATGTCATGAAACACCTGTAAGCCAGCCTCGTGACCACCTACTAGAAAGGTATCGTTGGCACCAGTCAGCATGCCTTTTTGAGCTTGCTCACAGACAAAGAAGTCTTCAGCTTCAAATACCCCATTTTCAATAATATTGAATGCCCGCTCATAGTGGGCTAGCTCCGCTTCATCTTTGGGCTCATTCGGTGTTAGGCAGATATGGCTGACGAGTGTTTCATCGGGCGCTACTGGATAAACAGAAAGTATGCTGCTGTAATCGGGGTGAAAGATTAATATAGTGTTAGGGAAGATAAGATAGGCAAAGGTGCAGTGGTGACGATAGTCCCACTTTTCACGTTCAAGCTCAAAGGCCTCGTGTAATTCATTTCGGCCGACTACTGAGCGTATATGAACGCCGCAACCCTTGGTGACTGCGGCGCAATCGATAAAGAACGGCCCAACGGTATTTTTATGCAATCGCTTAACGTGGTAGCCATCTAGAAACGCATCGATGATAAGCTTCCAGTTGGTTTTTTTTCGCTTTAAAGATTGCTTAAAAAATACTTCGTTTTCAATTCCAAAGGCTTCAAGGTCTTGGTTGATTTCCCCAAGATAGGAAGCAAGATCCAGTTCGCCTCCAGGGTTAGGGTTTACCCAAATAAAGCCGTGGCGTACTTCGCAAGGAAGTGACTTTAGGCTGCGACAGCTTTTATCTAAATTTGGAAAGGACTCTTCGAGTGGTACGGCGATCAACTTGCCATCCATACCATAAGCCCAGTTGTGATATGGACAAACCATGCTGGGACGACGCTTCACCTCATGGCCATCCACTAGGCGTACGCCTCGATGTCGACAGGCATTCAAAAAAGCACGAATTTTGCCATCTTTTGCACGAGTTAAAATAATGGGCTGCCCCAGATGGTCAAAGGCCATATGGTCGCCAGATTGTTTCAACATGGTCTCATGCCCGACGATAAATGCACTATCTTTGAAAATACTTTCCTGTTCTTCTTTCAAAACATCTTCGCAGTGGTAGATTTTGGTCTCAATCTCTCCGTATTCATCAATAATACCAAGATCGCCTTCCTTGGTTTTTACGATTAATTCAGCAAAAATCTCTTCTCTAGGGTCTGTCATCGTGGGCTCCCTTATCAGGCATCGAGCTTTTTAATTATTTGATCTAGTTTTTGTTCAATATTATTTTGTTCAGCGGCTTTGGATTCTCGGCTAAGAATTCCGCGGAATAGCAATTGCCATAGTTGATCTAAGAATTGTTGGCTGTCGTGGTTTTTACCGGTATTAAAATTGGCAATGGCAAAATGCTCTATGCCTCCGAACAAGGCGTCTCTGAATACCTGGCTTGGAATATCACAGTCGACTTCTTGCTGTTTTATTTCGTCTAGGGCATCAATAAAAAATTGGGTATAGCGTCGGTTGTGGCGACGTAGGGATTGTTGAGTGAGTTCGTCGCCATAGCGAGCATGAGTGCTAACTACCAGCCTTGCCAATGGCCACTGTGCTTCCAGCTGCTCAATATAGTCTTGCGCCATGGCCTTTAAGCGTTGTTTAGGGCATGAGTGGGCCTGATGGATCTCGGCGATATTGCCATGCATGGTGACAAAGAAGTCGTCCACTAGGGCCCGCAGTAGCCCCTGTTTGTTTTCAAAGTGGAGAAAGACCGTGCCTTCAGCCACGCCTGCTCGCTTGGCTATGGTGCCGGTTTTGCTATTGACGAAGTCTTCTTCCGCCATAATCTCTTTGCAGGCCTGCAAGATGGCCGTTCGTGTGGCTTCCCGGCGTTGGGACTGGCTGCGTTTTTCTGACTGAGCTGAACTCATATTGTTTGGCCGGTATTCAGTATGTTGGCGCCATAATGGGCGCATTAATAGATATATAATGAGTATCGCTCATTAAAATTAAGCTCACAAGCAGAATTGCTGCCATATATCGGTCTGTTTGTGACATTTAATAGAGTTGAGCTCAGTTTTTACGTTGAGTGGCCGTTACGCTTGATGGGGCAATATGGAGCCCAGAAGGCCGATTAACAGCGGCGTCGAATAGGAAATGGAAGATGAACTACAAGCTAAGACTGCTGCTTTTACTGACTTTGTCGGCTTTGGCTGTTGTGAGCCTAATGTTGGGCTTTCGCCAGGGACTGCTTTTATTGCTGATGATTGGGCTTGTGGTGGAACTGTTGACCTGGTTGGGGCGAGTTGAATCTGACTATGAGCCGAATGTTAACTCTAACTCAGCTAACCGCTAAAGACTGGTATTTTGTCTTTAGCAGTCTTTGCGTTTTTAGCCGGATCCACTCAATAGTCCGCTAAACCTCTTTTAAGAAGCCATCCAAGCTTCAATATCTTCGACAGTTCGCGGTGCGCCCGCCGATAAATTTTCGTAACCATTTTGGGTGACTAGGATGTCATCTTCAATTCGAATCCCCATGCCACGAAACTCTGGCGCTACACTTTCATCATTGGCCTCAAAATATAAACCAGGCTCGATAGTGAACACCATATTTGGCTCAAGTGTTTTCCACTCTTGGCCATTCTTATAGCGACCCACATCGTGAACATCTAGGCCGAGCCAATGGCCTGTTTTATGAACGCTGTAGCGTTTATAAAGCTCTTTTTCCATGGCTTCTTGATGACTGCACTGTAGGATTCCCAGATCAATTAGGCCCCGCGCCAAAGTACTCATGGCAGTTTCATATAGCTTGTTCCAGGGAGTGCCAGGTTTTACCAGCGCTATAGCATTATCTAAAGCAGCGAGCACTACTTCATAAACGGCTTTTTGAGTGTCGTTAAACGTACCATTTACAGGGAAGCTGCGGGTTATGTCGGCCGTGTAGTATTGGTAATCGCCACCAGCATCTATCAGTAGAATTTGTCCGTCTTGCAGTTCGTCATTGTTCTCGGTGTAGTGCAGGCAAATGGCATTGTTGCCGCTGGCCATAATGGTTGGGTAACCTACATCTTGGCAGCCAAACTCTGATACCTTGCCAAAAAAAGCCCCCGTTAGCTGTTGCTCATTAATTCCAGAGGCGGCAACTTTCATTACGGTTTTATGGCCTGCTACCGATGCGTTGACGGCTTTACGAATGCGCTCAAGCTCACTCTCGTCTTTAACGATTCGTCGCTCATGAATAAAAGGCAAAACTGAATGTAAGCTGCGAAATATTTTTGCTTCATCGAATTTGGCACTGCGGCGCTGCTGATGTAGCCAATCGAAAATACGATGGGAAAAGCGACCGAGTTCGTCGGATAGGTAAATATGTTGGCGTTGCTCTAATAGTTCAGGCAAACGCTCTTCTAGCTCTGCAATATCGTAGGCTGCATCGCAAGCTACAAGTTCGCCTGCCATTTTTTGACCACAGCGGTGGCCAAAGCTGACTTCGGCTGCTTCATCTTTGGGTAAATTAAACAGTACAAATGGCTGCTCTGAATTTGGTCGTAAAAGCGCAACAGCATCAGGCTCAGAAAAGCCGGTAAGATAGTAAAAGTCGTTATCTTGGCGAAAATTGTAAGTAATATTTTTATTGCGAACTTTTTCAGTATTACCCACCAAAATTACAGCAGAATCTTGTTCTAGTTCTTGAAGTAGGAGTTCGCGACGTTGTTGGTAATTCATTCTTTACTTACCTTTTTAATGTATCTTTTTATTTGACCTATTAAGCTAAACTTTTAACAACCAGTTGTGCTGCTGCTAGGTCTTCCAGCGCATGCCCAACGGATTTAAATAGAGTGATGTCATCTGCCGAGCGAAGAAAGTGTTTTTCTTTGCGGCAAAGCTCAAAGAGATCTGCACATAAATCTTCTTTTTTCAAAATACCATCAGCAATCGGAGTCGCAATATCGCCCGTTTCTTTGCAGGCGCCAGCGTAGTTATCAACAACTATACGGCTGCGACGGATGCATTCGTCATCAGCTTCACGCATATCAGGGCGATAGGCACCCACAAGATCTAGGTGCTGGCCAGCTTTTAGCCAGTCGCCCATAATCAATGGCTCTTTGCTCATCGTGGCCACAGAAATAATATCGACTTCAGCTACCGCTTCGGCAAGATCTTCAGTCACGCTAATATTAAATTCCGCCAAGCTTTCCAGCTCGGCTATCGCTTGGGCTTTGTCTGGACTACGTCCCCAAATAATCACCTCTTCAATAGGACGCACACTGGCATGAGCTCTGATCAATTGGCTGGATAGGGTTCCAGTGCCCACCATTAATAATTTACGACTATCTGGGCGAGACATAAACCGGCTAGCTAACGCCGAGGCGGCCGCGGTGCGTTTGGCGGTTAGGGCAGGTGCATCCATAGTGGCTTTCACACAGCCGCGTACAGCATCAAAAAGTACATAGGTACCTTGAATCGAGGGCAAATCGTACTTGTAGCTCTCTGGGGTTACGGTGACCAACTTAATACCGATATCGCTGCCAGCCTGCCAGGAGGGCATCATTAGCAAAGTGGTTTCGCGGCTGCTTTGGGGGTTTGGGATATCGTAATGGTTACGCAGAGGGGTTTCGATGTCGCTGGCAAAGGCCTGTTGCAGGGCGTCGACTAAACCGGCAAAAGGAAGGGCGCGATCGATGGTCTGCTGGTCGATAAAATCCATGGGTAACTCTCGTACAGGTAAAATTGTATACAGTATACAAGAGTTGTTGCTGGAGGAGCTAGAGTTATGCGGTGAGTCATTTTAGGGGCAGCACAGCGAAGCTTTGTCAGTCTCGGATTACGTTTATGTGCTGTGGGGCCCCTAGATGCTTTGACCTAGGTTTTGGTCCAAATCGCAAACTCGTTGCCCGCGGGTTCGCGAAAATGGAAACGACGTCCACCGGGGAAGTCAAAGGTCGCCTTGCTAATCTCGCCACCCGCCGCCAAAACAGCGGCTTCGCTGGCCAGCAGGTCGTTGCTGTATAGCACCACCAAAGCGCTGCCTTGGCTTTGGTTCATGGCGGAATCAACTCGGTAGAAGCCGCCAGCTATGCCTTCTTGTTGAAAGTCACAATAGTCCGGGCCGTAATCGGTAAGGCTCCAGCCAAAGGCATCTTGAAAGAAAGCCTTGCTTTGCTCTAAATCGCGGCTGGGCATTTCGATATAGTTTATTTGATGATGCGTATCCATGTTTGCCCCTTAGCTATCTCTAAACATAAGTCTAAGGGACATGGTAACGAGAAGATTGGCTTACTAATAGTGTAATTAGCGGAAGAAACCTAAGTCTACTGACAGGGCCTGTCGTACAAGATTGGCCTTACTAAAGTTACCGCGGCTAATTTTATCCATCATTTCCGGTTTGCCTAACAAGGCGATAGTGCTTTCCTCGACAGATAAGCCTTGTTGTTCATTGGCTTTGGCTTTTTCACATAGCTCAATCAGATAATTGAGTTTGTCCTGCATGCCTGTCTTACCATTCTCATCGATACCTCGGTGTGGGCAGAACACGACATCAATATCAAGCTCTAAGACTGCTTTTAAACTCTGCATCAGCTCCATGAGATTTTCATCAGCGCGCATATATTTTAAGGCACGAGCTAGGTAAAGATCACCGCTGAAGAACCATTTCTGTTTGGGTAAATAAAAACAGGTGAGATCTTTGGCGTGGCCTGGGGTGTGGATGCTGCTTGCCTTATCGCCGTTTTCCAGAAGCATGGTTTTAGCAAGCGGCATAGTGATAACACGCTGGGGCTTACCCCAAGTCATTTGTTGTATGGCGGGAATCCGAAAGCCCTTGGCAAGTTTTTCTTGGGCTTGAACGGGAGCATTTGGTGTGAGTTTATATTTGCGAGCCACCCGTGATGCATTGCCGCTGTGATCCTCATGGTGATGAGTTAGCCAAAGTTGTTTGATCTCTGGCCCAGATTCTAAAAACGCTTTGACATGCCGCCACTGGTTGCTTGGCCCACAGTCAATCAGCACGCTGCCAATGCGATAGACAATAAAGTTTGAGGTGATGCCACCATTTAAGCGGCCGACTTTAACCCCTTCTACTGCGGTTCCGTCTTGGTGCTGATATTGATATTGCTGGCGAATTGGCATTATGTGACCTCATGTATAAGTAAGTTTATTGTAATCATTGCCAGCAATTACCAAAGTGTGAAATCAGTCCATTTTATAGGCATAAACTTACACTTATCATTTATACTTAAGGTATAATTATTAGCTGCTATCTCCATAGCTGAAAGGACCAGCGATTGCCAAGGATTCGGTTAAAGGACTACCTCTGTCATTTCTGCCCCTACCTGAGCAAGCCGTTTTTCCGCATTGATATCAAGCTTTTAGCTAGTAAGACTGATGGATTTTAAGGGTGTTGTAATGCGATTTGTTTTTGGCCTGCTGGCCATACTTTTTGCCCAGCTTGTATCTGCTAACTCTGCAATTGATAGTGTGTGTGAGCATTCCGACCTTAATATCGATCGGGGGGACTGTCGTGCCCTAGTAGATTTCTACTACTCATTTAATGTTTCTGCGACTGATCTTGAAGATTCATGGGGCAGTGCTGATGTTTCGAGGTGGAAAGGAATCAAAATAGAGGCAAATAGAGTACACGCAATTAATTTACCTACTTCCGAAAGCGAGTCGTTGTCAGGTGAGTTTTTAGAGAGTTTTAAAAACTTATCTGAACTGCGTGAACTTAACATTAGAGGCGCAATTTATAGAGCGGCATTACCCGATTTTTGGAGCTATCTAGAAAACCTTGAAACCCTAATGCTGACGGCTAGAAAATCTGATGTAGTCAACACCTTTCCTGAGTCTATTCAAAGCCTTAAAAGACTGAAAATATTAGAATTAGGCAATCTTAAGATTAGAAGTCGTTTTCCCACTATATGGGGCGGTCTACCAAACTTAGAGCAGTTGAGATTGCACTCTAATCTTTTTTATGGAGAGGTGGATTCGTCTATCGTAGAGTTAAAGAAGTTGAATAGGCTTGTTCTCAGTCGAAACAAGTTTCTCTGGGGTGAGTTTCCATTTGAAATTCTAAAAAATGATCTTATCGAAGGTGTCTTTGTTTTTGAGTCAGGATTTTGGGGGGAAATACCAGAATTTGTTTTAGATGGAGAGTCTAGAGTTTCTTCACGCTCTTATGTGGCGATCAATAATAATCACTTTTCAAATGCGCCAGAAGAAAATATTAGCATTCAATCTGAGGAAGGCCGTTATTTTCTTGATGTTTTCTGGCAGTCCTTATCCGAGAATCAGGAAGATCACGCAGTAAATATTGAGATAGAACTCGGTGAAAATGGAAGTGTAGCCTTGGCCCCAAAAATTGTTGGCGAGCGGAGCAAGATCTTTATAGTTCCGGATGAGGGATATAAAGCCAATGCGATTATGGGGTGCAAGGGAGAGCTATTAAATGGAGTATTTTCGATCGACCCTAATCAAACTAACTGCGTAGCTGAAATTAGCTTTTCACGATGTCAAGGCGAAGATTGTGTTGTTGATCTAGGGGCTACCAATAATATAAGCAACATTAGTGTCGAATCTCCATCAAGTAAATTCCCATTATCTGGGGTTGCTCAGCTCAGGGGTTGGATGAACACCCCTGATTGGGATAATAAATTTAATCAGTTTGGATACTTCGGAGAAAGAGCTACTTTTTCGATTAGCATTGACGGTGGAGAGCGACAGTATTATAGCCATCTAGATTCAAGGTCTGATGTGCGTGACGCAATGGGCGAGCAGTGGGAGGTTGGGAAGCAAGATCTGGGGTGGAGTGTTCCTGTCTATAGTGGAAATTTAGATAATGGTCTTCACACCATAGATATATTTAATGCCATTGGATTACATGTGGCGAGTAGGGTATTCCAAGTTTTTAATCCAAAGACTAATGGTAAAGTGGAGTACATTCACAATGTAGAAAGGGCCCTTAGCATTGAGAATTTTCCTGTTCTTGGGCATACCTCGGAGATAGCCTTTAATATCGCGGAACAAAAGTTCTCAGTGATTAATCAGTTTGATGGAAGTGGAAATTCACTTCGTAGTGAGGAGAGGCATTCGAGAAGTGAAGAGGAACGATATTCGAATTCATACTTGCGCCAGAAGTCTTCACGTGCGGGTGATCGACAAGTTGCTAATATAGAAAATCCTTCGAAAGGCATGATTCTATCTGGAGTGCAAAGCCTACGAGGTTGGTTTGTCGGTACTGTGGAAAATATCGTTCAAGATAATCGTTACTTTTACTATAGTGGAAAATCTATTGAGGTGGATTTGGGCGGTGATTCACAGATATTACCGCTTCATTTCCATGAACGTAAAGATGTTAACGACGCATTTTCTGCGAAAGGCTCCAATGGCTGGAGTATTCTGTGGTATTCGGGCCTGTTGAAAAACGGCTGGCATACCATTGATATTGGCGCGTATGAATATGCCTATACGCGTACGCGGTACGTGATCCAAGAAGTTGATTTTTTATCTTTTACCCCGCTAAATGAAAACGGCGAGCAATTCTACGTAAGGTCCTACGATAGAGATGTTTTAGTAGAAGATTTTCCCTATCAAGGCAGCGATGTAACTTTGCGTTTTGATCCGGCGGGGCAAAATTTTGTGATAGTTGATCAGATAATCCATTAAAACGTTTAGGGGGCTACGTAAATTTTTGCTAGCCAAAAATGCTTAATGTCATATTTTCTAAAGGTTTTAGATGATCCGGAATAGCAAGGCTGTAAAGCTATTTTATGGAGTCTATCTATCTCATAGGTGGAAAATTGCATTTATCGATTTTGATTAGATTATACTTGCTGTAAGTTATCCCCTAATTTAAAGGACCAGCGATTACCAAGGATTTGGTTAAGGTTTATCCCCACTATTTTATAACCCTTCCTTGATATACGGCGGCTGTTTTCCAATATTGCTGATTAAGTTGTTGAGCTTAAAAGCTAGTAAATTCCATAGGTGTTGTAATGCGATTAATTATCGGTCTAGTGGCCACTTTCCTTTCTCAGCTCGTGCTTTCTAACCCTCAAATTAACACTGTCTGTGAAAGCAAACGGCTAAATATTCTGAAAGAAGACTGCTTAGCTCTTGTTGATTTTTATCACTCTTTTTCAGTTGTGGATTATGACGTCTTTGATACTTGGGGGGCTTATGATGTATCGACTTGGGATGGTGTCAAAATCGAGCAAGGTCGCGTTACCTCGATTATGTTGCCTGGAGAATATCAAAATGTATTTCTGAAAGGGTTCTTCGAAAACAGTTTTTCAAATCTGTCCGAACTAGAATATTTAGATCTCAGGTATACGCATTATACTGGTCCGCTTCCTGATTTTTGGGGAAAACTCGGAAATCTTGAAACTCTAAGGTTGACGGCTAGAAAATCAGATGTAATCAACACTTTTCCTGAGTCCGTTAAAAATCTTAATAAACTGAAAATATTAGATTTAGGTAATCTTAAAATTAGAAGTTATTTTCCTGATATATGGGGCGAACTTCCAAGCTTAAGGGAGTTGAGGTTGCATTCAAATCTATTCTATGGGGAAGTGGGTCCGTCTATTGTGGATCTGAAAAAATTGTCTAGGCTTGCTCTCGACAGAAACCAGTTTCTTTGGGGGGAGTTTCCTTTTGAAGTTCTTAACAATGGCCCTAGCCATCATGTTTCAATTGATAACTCGGGTTTTTGGGGGGAGATACCGGAATTTGTGCTGTATCGTGATTCTCAAGTCGCTGGTCGAACTTTTGTCTTTTTGGGTTCGAATCATTTTGTAAATCCGCCGGCAGAAGTTATTAGTGTTCAAACTAATGAGAACGACTATTTGTTGGATGGCTCATGGCAAACTCTATCAAAAGGCCAAGAAGATTACCAAATCAATATTGATATAGAGCTAGCAGAAAATGGTAGCGCTGCTCTAGCCCCAAAGATAGCCGGTGAACGTGGAAGAATTTTTATAGTTCCTGACCCTGGGTATAAAGCCAATAAAGTAAAAGGTTGCGCGGGCGAGCTTGTAAATAGTGTATTTTTCATTGATGACAACCAAGATAGCTGTGTTGCGCAAATTAGTTTTTCTCAATGTATAGGCGTAGAGTGCGTGGTCGATCTTGGAGTCACCAATACTGTAAGCAATGCCAGTATCGAATCACCATCTAGTCGACTTCCTCTTTCAGGAGTGTCGCAGCTAAGGGGCTGGATAAATGCGCCTGACTGGGAGAATAAATTCAGTCTATATGGTTACTATGGCGTAAGCTCTACTTTTTCTATTAGTCTTGATGGTGGGGAGAGGCAGTATTATAAGCATATGGATTCGCGATCGGACGTTCGTGATGCAATGGGTGAAAAATGGGAAATCGGGAAACCATATCTGGGGTGGAGTGTTCCAGTTTATAGTGGCAATTTAAATAATGGTATCCACACACTGGATGTTTTTAATGCTATTGGTTTGCATGTCGCAAGCCGGACATTCAGAGTTTTTAACCCTGAGGCTAATGGCAGCGTACAGTATATCCATAATGTGGAAAGAACAATTAGGGTTGAAGATTTTCCAATTCATGGGCACGCATCGGAGTTGGCGTTTAATACCGCAGAGCAAAAATTTTCTGTGACTAATCAGTTTGATGCAGATGAAAATTCACTTCGTAGTGAAGAGCGGCATTCGATAACTGGGGAACAGCGATATTCAAGTTCTTCCCGAAGAAAGAAGTCTTCACTCGCAGGGGAGCGCAGGGTGGCAAATATAGAAAATCCGTCGAGTAACACGGTTCTATCGGGTGTCCAAAGTCTACGAGGTTGGTTTGTAGGGGATGGAGAGTACGATTCCGAATTGGATCGTTATATTGATTATGGATGGAAGTCTATCGCGATTGATTTAGCTGATTTTGATCAGGTAAGGACACTTAGTTTTCATGAGCGGAGAGACGTAAATGAGTCCTTTGGTTTAAATGGTAACTACGGCTGGACTACTCTATGGTATTCGGGGTTGTTAAAGAACGGCTGGCATACTATTGATATAGGTGCGTATGATTATGACCTCTATCCGAGTTCGAGATATGTAATTCAAGAAATTGATTTTTTATCTTTCACTCCGCTAAACGAAAACGGCGAGCAATTCTACGTAAGGTCCTACGATAGAGACATTTTAGTAGAAGATTTTCCCTATCAAGGCAGCGATGTAACTCTACGCTTTGACCCAGCTGGGCAAAACTTTGTGATAGTTGATCAAGTGATTCACTGAGAACAGCCAAAATTAAAAGCCCCGCTAATGCGGGGCTCTTAATCAGATTTGCATGGCTTGATCATTAATCCAGCTGAGACAAATCCCTAACCGCACCTTTATCGGCACTAGTTGCCAACATGGCATAGGCTTTCAATGCAGCGCTCACTTTTCGTGGGCGAGCTTCGACAGGCTTCCAGCCTTTTTCGTCTTGTACTTTACGACGCTCAGCCAATTCTTCATCACTTAACAATACATCGATTGAGCGATTGGGAATATCGATTTTAATTCGATCGCCATTTTGAACGAGGCCAATGGCACCGCCGGCAGCAGCTTCTGGAGAAACGTGACCGATACTTAAACCTGAGGTGCCGCCAGAGAAACGGCCATCGGTTAGTAGTGCGCAGTCTTTACCCAAACCTTTGGATTTAATGTAAGAGGTTGGATACAGCATTTCCTGCATGCCAGGGCCGCCGCGTGGCCCTTCGTAGCGCACGATAACCACATCGCCTGCTTTTACCTTATCAGCCAAGATATCGGCTACCGCTTGATCTTGTGATTCAGTGACGTAAGCATTGCCTTCAAAAACCAGAATGGAATCATCAACACCGGCGGTTTTTACAACGCAGCCATCTTCTGCAATATTGCCTGTCAGAACGGCTAGACCGCCTTCTAAACTAAAAGCGTTTTCCAGTGAGCGAATGCAACCGTTAGCGCGGTCGGCATCAAGTGTTGGCCAGCGTGTGCTTTGGCTAAAGGCTTGCTGGGTTGGAATACCAGCAGGGCCGGCTTTATAAAACTCCATCACCTCGCTGCTGGGGCTGCGCATGATGTCCCACTTATCTAAAGCTTCTTTCATACTGCTACTGTGCACAGTTGGTAAATCGCTATGCAGTACACCGGCACGATCTAGCTCGCCTAAGATGGCCATTATGCCACCCGCGCGGTGAACATCTTCGATGTGATATTCGGGGGTGTTCGGTGCTACCTTACACAGTTGCGGAACGGTTTTGGAAAGACGGTTAATGTCTTCCATGGTGAAATTGACTTCGGCTTCTTGGGCGATCGCTAACAAATGCAAAATGGTATTAGTGGAGCCGCCCATCGCGATATCTAGAGTGATACAGTTTTCGAAGGCTTTAAAGTTGCCGATACTGCGGGGTAACACATTGTAGTCATCATTTTCATAATGACGCTTGGTGATTTCCACAATTTTGCGGCCGGCTTCTAAAAACAACTCTTCGCGATCGGCGTGGGTGGCCACTACAGTGCCATTGCCAGGCAAACTTAGGCCTAAGGCTTCGGTTAAGCAGTTCATGGAGTTGGCAGTAAACATACCAGAGCAAGAGCCGCAGGTTGGACATGCGCTGCGTTCAATTTCGGCGACATGCTCATCGCTTACTGTGTCATCGGCGGCAATCACCATGGCATCAACCAAGTCTAATTTATGCTCGCTTAGCTTGGTTTTACCGGCTTCCATTGGGCCGCCAGAAACAAAGATAACGGGAATGTTCAGACGCATTGCGGCCATTAACATTCCAGGAGTAATTTTGTCGCAGTTGGAAATACACACTAGTGCATCTGCACAGTGAGCATTGACCATATATTCAACACTGTCAGCAATGATGTCGCGGCTGGGCAGGCTGTACAGCATGCCATCGTGGCCCATGGCGATGCCATCATCTACAGCAATGGTATTAAACTCTTTGGCGACGCCGCCGGCTTTTTCAATTTCACGAGCGACCAGTTGACCCATATCTTTTAGGTGAACATGGCCAGGTACAAATTGAGTGAATGAGTTGGCGACGGCGATAATCGGCTTGTGAAAGTCTTCATCTTTCATGCCAGTTGCGCGCCAAAGCGCGCGGGCACCAGCCATATTGCGGCCAGCGGTAGAGGTTTTGGAGCGATACTCGGGCATAACATCCTCGGTTGTACTATTGCTTGGTTTGCGAATGGGCTCGAAGCCCTGCTGCGCTTGTGGGATCTTCTTTGAGATCGAGTTTGCTCGCGGGCGATGGGCGAGCTTTATGTTGGGCAGCATGCCACCTTGTGGGTGTCAGGAGGGGGATTGTAACAGATGATCGGGCGCGGCTATATGCCACGCTCAATAGGGTTTTAGCCTTACAGCTCGATGTCGTAATCCATAATCAATGGCAGGTGGCTGGAAAAGAGTTTGTGCTTGTTAATGGCGCCGTATTCAATACGGTGCTTAAGGTCATCGGAAATGATCTGTAAATCAGTTCGCCAGCCGTCTCTTTCACCTACAGTGCCTGATGGCCACCAGCTGTATTCATCAGCATCGGCGTTCACCCTGCGAAAAGCGTCGACGTAATCCAGCTCATCGACTAATTGGCGCATCCATTGCTGCTCATGGGGGCGGAAGCCATCGTCATCTTCGTGATTCTGCCAATTTTGTACATCAGCACGATCGCGGGCCATGGCCCAGTTACCACAAAAGATAAAGTCACGACGCTTGTTAGAGATCTTGTGCAAATGGGCTTGTAGGTCGTCAAAGAAGCCGACTTTCTCTTCTAGTTGCTGCTCATTGCCAGCTTCGGCTTGAGGCGCTAAAAACGATCCAATGCTGAGTTTTTCAAAATCCAACTGCAGATAGCGGCCTTGCATATCCAAACCGCTGGCAAACCCAAAGCCGTAAATAAGTGCTTTGGGCATATGTCGAGTGTAGATTGCAACGCCATTGGTATGGGCAATACCAGAATCGAAAAAATAAGCAAAATAGCCTTCTGGGTGAAAGGTGTCGTGATCCAGCTCGTATTCTTGCGCGCGCAGGTCTTGTAAGCAGACGATATCGGCGTCTTGCTCGGCTAGCCAATCATACAATCCACGCTGAGCTGCCTGGTGGATGCCGTCGACACTTAAACTGATAATGCGCATTAATAGCCCCTTGATACTGGACTGTGTATGATACCGAGCTTTGCAAATATTGGTAGTTTATTTGGCCCCAATGGACGCTGTAGCGGCTGATCTGGCCAAACTTTGAGCGTAACGGTACTAAGGTGCTGCTTCTCTTCGAGGTAGAGTGGGGCTAAAAATGAAGTGGAGAAAACTATGAAAGACTTTCAGCGTGAATTCATCAAGCTTGCGATACAACATGAAGTACTTTGTTTCGGTGAGTTTACCTTGAAGTCAGGGCGCGTCAGTCCCTACTTTTTTAATGCCGGTCGTTTCCAGACTGGGGCAGCATTAGCCGCTCTTGGGCGCTTCTATGCCGCCGCGATTGTTGATGCGGGCCTGCAGTTTGATGTGTTATTTGGCCCAGCCTATAAAGGCATTCCTTTGGCCGCTACAACAGCGGTAGCCTTGGCTGACGAACATCAAAGGGATGTGCCCTACTGCTTCAACCGCAAAGAAGCAAAAGCTCATGGTGAGGGCGGCACCTTGGTTGGGGCGCCATTAAATGGCAAGATTGCTATCGTTGATGATGTCATTACTGCGGGTACCGCGGTGCGCGAAGTTATGGATATTATTGAGCAACAGCAAGCGGCGCCAGCTGCGGTTATCATTGGCTTGAATCGCCAAGAACGCGGTAAAGGTGAATTGTCCGCCATTGGTGAGGTAGAGCAGCAGTTCAATATTCCCGTGATTAGCATCGTTAATCTCGAAGATATTGTCACTTATCTTGAAGAAACTGGCGGTATGCCCGAAACAGTAGCTAAAATAGAAGAATACCGTAAACAGTATGGGGTCTAATAGAGCGCCTCTTTTACTATTTATCGAAGCCGCCTAAGAAAAGGAAAAAACGGTGTTGATAACAGCCCTAATTGCAAGATTGTCTCGAGTATCCATCGCCAGTTTAGCCCTGGTTATGGCGTCTCCTGTTGCCCTCGGGGAGACTGTGTTTTATCGCTATGTCGATAAAAACGGCGTGCCGGTCATCAATTCCACCGTGCCCCCTGAATATGCGCAAAATGGTTATGAGGTAGTTAGCCCTAGCGGAAGGGTGATTAGGGTCGTTAAACCCGCCCCCTCCGATGCTGAGAAAGCGAATATGAAATCTAAAGCTGAGCTGGCTAAGTGGGACGCTGAATTGCGCCGTCGCTACAGCTCGGTGAAAGAAATAGAGCGTGCCAAGAAGCGTAAATTGGAAAGTATTGACGGCAACATTCAAATATTAAAAGGGAATATTGGCGGAATCGATACTCGAATTCACCAAAAACGTATGGAGGCTGCAAACCTAGAGCGTGCAGGCCGCACTGTCGGTGATGCTCTATTGGAGCAGCTTGATGAGCTAAAGCTCAAGCGTGAGGTAACCGAGGCGCGCATAGAAAAGCGTCAAGCAGAGCGTAAAGCGCTGATCGAGAAATTCGATGAGGATATTGCGCGCTTTAGTGAAATTACCGGAAAAACCAGCTAATCAAAGGCTTATCTGAAAAAGCCTTGGGTTAGCACCATCCATTGATCCTGCCAATTCTCGGTAGGTGATCGCTTAAACTCACTACGTACAAATTGTGCGATACGCCCTTCTGCTGTGGCCATTAGTAAATTGGCTGCAGCTCCAACGGTAATGCTTGGGCGCAGCCCCTCGCGAACCTCAGCTTCACGCAAAACTTGTTTTAGTTGGGTCTCTAAGCGGTCATAGAGCTGTGCTACGCGCGCCCTCAGACGGTCTGTCTCCCCTGCTAAGGCGTCGCCAGTAAGAATGCGAGTAATGCCTGGATTACGCTCGGTAAAGGTTAGCAATAGATAAAGAATCTTGTCACAGGCAGCTAAAGCATTAGGTTGCTCACTAAGAATCAAATTGATCCGGCTAAACAAGGTTTCTTCGATAAACTCAATTAAGCCTTCAAACATCTTGGATTTGCTGGGGAAGTGCCTGTACAAGGCTGCTTCAGAAACGCCGACCTCGCGAGCCAAAGCGGCTGTGGTGATTCGGGCTCCAGGACTAGCTTCCAGCATATGAGCTAAAGCTTGCAAGATTTGTTGGCGACGAGATGTTTTATTGTTGCTTTTAGTCATAGATGCAATTGAGGCAAATCCAATATTTGCGCTAAGTTCCAAAGTCGGTGGAGAAAGTACATCAGTTAACGCGGCCGAAGGCGACTGTCATCCTAACGGCAAGCGCAGCAAGCTGCAATTGCTGTGGCGTAAAAATTGTCAGTTTGCTCGCAAAATAGACAGCTAATGCGGCGTACATTGATGTACATCACGAGGCCATTAAACTGCCAAGCCCTTGCCATTCTATGGGGCAATTATGGCGGTTTAATGGCACTCCTGTCGAACTTTATAGAGTTTGTTTAGCTTTTCTGGTTGGTAATCAGTGTGCCAACACCGGTATCGGTGAAAATCTCTAGCAATACCGCATGGGCTACTCGACCATCAATAATGTGTGCGCTGGTCACACCGGCTTTAACGGCATCTAGCGCGCAGTTAATTTTCGGTAACATGCCGCCATAAATGGTGCCATCTTCAATCAGCGCGTCCACCTGCTCGGTGCTAAGGCCGGTCAAAACTTCGCCTTCTTTGTCTTGTAAGCCCGACACATTGGTCAGCAGCATAAGCTTTTCGGCTTTCATAACTTCCGCCAGCTTTCCGGCGACCAAATCTGCGTTGATGTTATGACTCTGGCCGTCTTCGCCAACGCCGATTGGAGCAATTACCGGAATAAAGTCGCTGTCGATTAGCATATCGATAACGTCTGTATTAATGCTTTTAACTTCACCAACATGGCCGATATCAATAATTTCGGAAGCTTTCATGGCTGGGTTGTAGCGGCTGACAGAAAGCTTTTTAGAGTTGATCAAGTGGCCGTCTTTACCGGTAATACCAATAGCTTGACCGCCATTGCGATTAATTAAGCTGACAATTTGCTTATTGACGGTGCCCCCTAAAACCATCTCGACTACGTCCATCGTGGCGCTGTCGGTAACTCGCATGCCGTCAACAAACTCGCTGTGGATGCTGAGCTTTTCTAACAGTTTGCCAATTTGCGGGCCGCCGCCATGAACCACGATGGGGTTCATACCGACTAGTTTCATTAGCACGATATCGCGGGCAAAACTGTTTTGTAATTCTTCGTCTACCATGGCGTTGCCGCCAAACTTTACGACGACGGTTTTATTGGTAAAACGCTGGATATAGGGAAGTGCTTCAGTAAGCACTTCGGCGATTTTCATCGCCTTCTTTTGTGATAAAGACATAGGGACACCTGTGCATGTAGGCCCCGATGCTATGGTGTGAAGTGCCTACAATGCTATTTAAAAGCTTATGGAAGGCGCTATTTTAGCGATTTCCGCCCTAAAATGCTCCTGAATATCTTCCAATTGCTCTTCGCTATTGGCTTCAAAGCGTAATGTTAATGCGGGTGAGGTGTTGGAGGCGCGGACCAGTCCCCAGCCATGGGCAAAATCTACCCTTAAGCCATCGATAGTGGTTAGGCGGCCATCTTCAAAGTGCCCATGGGAAATCAAATCTTCGATGATTTGGAATTTTACGCTTTCCTCGACCGCGACTTTAATCTCTGGTGTTGCTGGTAGCTCTGGGAAGCTAGAGAAAATGGTGTCCAAATCTTGATCGCGCAAGCTCATAATTTCCATCAGGCGAGCCGCAGAATACATGCCGTCATCAAAGCCAAACCAGCGTTCTTTGAAGAATATATGGCCGGATAATTCGCCACCTAAAAGCGCGCCAGTTTCAGCCATTTTGGCTTTCATTAGCGAGTGCCCTGTTTTCCACATGATCGGGCGTCCGCCGTAACTGCTGACCAAACTGTTTAGCTGGCGAGTACACTTCACATCGAAGAGAACGTCGGTGCCGGGATTACGCGAAACAATATCTTTGGCAAATAACATTAACTGGCGGTCGGGCCAGATAATCTTGCCTTGTGGTGTAACTACGCCCAAGCGGTCGCCATCGCCATCAAAAGCGATGCCTAAATCGGCGCGGTGTTTTTTAACGGCTTTAATCAAGTCGCGCATATTACGTTCGCGACTAGGATCAGCTGCGTGGTTCGGGAAGCGGCCATCAAATTCGCAGTGTAATGGGATCACTTTACAGCCCAGTTCTTCGAATAAGCGCGGAGCAACTTCAGAGGTTGCTCCGTTACCAGCATCGATAACCACAGTAATATCGCCAGCCAATGCAATATCAGAGAAGATCTGTTCGATATATTCCGCGCTGATATCTTGCTGGCTAACAGAACCTGCTTTGTCAGAGCTAGCAAAGGCTTCCTGTTGCATTCTTTGCTTAATGTACTGAATGCCTTGATCACTAATGGTGTTGCGATTGAACACCATTTTGAAACCGTTGTGCTTTGGCCCGTTATGGCTAGCGGTAACCACAACCCCGCTGTTACTGTTAGAAATCATGTGACAGGCAAAGTACAACATTGGAGTTGGCACGATGCCCAGATCTAGCACATGGCAGCCGGTGCTGGTAATACCCGCAATCAATTGTTCGCATATTGCAGGGCTGTGTGTGCGACAGTCACGAGCGACAATTAGTGTGTCTTCCCCTTGATCAATGGCTTCGCTGCCCAGCGCTTTTCCAAGCCTATCAACAAACTCAGGGCTTAAATAAGGATCCGCTAAGCCTCGTATGTCGTAGGCACGAAATACTTCGGCGGGGATAAGTTCATTGCTTAGCGTTGCTGCTGGCTCGTCATTGTCGTCTTCAAGTTGATCAAGTTCTGATAGTGTGTCCACAGGCTCAGTTTGTTGGTATCCGCCACCGAGCAAATCTTCATCATCGGCACTCACTTCAATATCGAGGATGTCCTCCACGCGTCGGCCATTGCTGAGTTGATGCTCTCGCACTTTTTGATCGAATTCACGCACGGTCCTAGTGCCACTATTGCTAGCAGAGAGTTGGCGTCGACAGAGCTGAAATGCGCCACTTAAGACAAGCGCTGTTGTTAAAAACCAAATGCTCAAAAAAGGTAGTAGGCTGGTATTGGCAGCATCCACCGTGCTTTGTGACGGTGAAAAACGCAGCTTCCACAAAGTATTGGGAATCTCCTTGGTCAGGCTTTCCTGGCTGCTGGCGTCACCTTTAGACAAGATGAGTTGTGCTGGGTGGCGGCCAAATTGTTGTAGTAATTCAAATTTACCGCTGTCTGGGCTGGCATCACGTAACAGCTCGGCAATTGCATTTTGATTGAGAGTTACCATCAATGTTGCTACGGGGGTTTGGTTGGTATCCTGAGGAATCGGGGATACCAAATTAAATTGCCAGCGATTTTTAATTTTTGCGGCTTCGACAGTAATCGGCTGATGGTTTTCTGCACGAGTAATCATGTCGAGCTCAGCAAAACGAATAGGGGCATTATGCTCGCGGTCGATCTCGGCTGTACCTCGAGGAATAATGCGTATCGCGACAGCCTTGGGGAAGGCCTTTTCTAAGCTCGACATAAAGCTGCGAACAGTTACCGGCTCTTGCTGCTGGATAGCTTTACTTAAGGCATCCCGGCTGGTGAAGCGCTGTAAATCTTGATTGAGTGAGCCTATATGGTGACCGATTGCATCAACTTGGGTGCTTGCCATGCTGTCAATAGCTTGGCTTAGCGCTTGCTCGGATTGGCTTACTACGTAGCGTTGATAGTACCAAGCTCCCGCTGCTAGACAGATGATTAACAATCCACAGAGAATCCCCGCGGTTTGCTTTTCTGCCTTACCCCAGTTTTTAATATTGGCTATTCGCATATAAAGTCGGACTTAATATTGAGTTTTCCAATTTTAACAATAGCTTAGGGTAAGCCCAAGCGTAAATTCCCTATTCAATGAAAACCCCTTTCTTGAGGAGTTGTGTCGCTACGGTGCAGATTTGTTATAGCGCTTACTGATTTCTTCAACTAGACGGCGAGCGAGGGCTGTTTTGCTTAGCTTCTCGATGGCGCTGCTACTCTCATGGTCGACAACAAGAACTTGGTTGTCATCGCTATTAAAGCCAATACCCTGTTGTGAGACGTCATTGGCAATAACCATCGCTAGGTTCTTCTTTTCCAGTTTGCTGCGAGCATAGTGTTCCACGTCCTGAGTTTCGGCGGCAAAGCCAACACAAAACGGTGCATGTTCTGAACTTGCGACGTCGGCGAGAATATCGGGATTCTTCACCATTTCTATTATCATAGTATCGCTATCGGCCTGCTTTTTAATTTTTTGATCAGCTGAGTGCACGGGGCGAAAATCGGCCACAGCGGCGGTAGCTATGAATATATCGCAGTCATTTGAGCGACTCATGGCGGCTGCATGCATCTCGAGTGCGCTTTCCACGTCCTGTCGCTGGCAGTGTGGTGGAGTAGCAAGCTGTGTGGGGCCACTGATAAGTTCGCAAATGGCCCCTGCTTCAACACAGGCTTGTGCTAGGGCATAACCCATTTTTCCAGAGGAGTGGTTGCTGATATAGCGCACAGGGTCAATGGCTTCCCTAGTTGGCCCTGCAGTAATAACAACTCGCTTACCAGCCAATAGACCAGATTGAAATTGAGCTGCAGCCTTATCGACCAGTTCATCAACTTCCAGCATGCGCCCTGGTCCAACATCACCACAGGCCTGCGAGCCCACAGCAGGGCCCCATATAGCAATATCTCGCTGCTCGAGCAGGCTAAGGTTGTCTTGCGTACTGCTGTTGGCATACATGGCTTGGTTCATAGCAGGGGCAATGGCCAGTTTGCTGCGACGGGCAAGACACAGTGTGCTCAAGAGGTCGTTACCCTGGCCTTGTGCCAAGCGCGCAATGAAGTCGGCGCTTGCTGGTGCGACAATCAGTAGATCCCCCCAACGGGCCAATTCAATATGGCCCATGCCGGCTTCAGCTTCAGGGTCTAGTAACTCAGTGTGGACAGGGTTGCCCGATAGCGCTTGCAGTGTCAGCGGAGTAATGAACTCCATAGCGGCTTTGGTCATCACTACACGAACTTCTGCTCCTTGATCTTGCAGGCGGCGCACTAACTCTGCGCTCTTGTAGGCGGCAATTCCACCGGTAATACCCACCAGAATCTGTTTGTTTTGTAAGGAGCTCATTCATACAGCCTTATGCCTAGACGGCAAATTTGGGATCTTTGGCCGACTTAGGGCCATAAACAAAAGCGCTAAGATAACCTTTCTTGTGAGCCGGCGGCAATGACTGCGGCACTTTTTGCAGCTGTTATAAAGGTTATGCAATAGAATGAGCATTAGAGATTGGCCAGAGTCTGAACGACCAAGAGAAAAGATGCGACAGCGTGGCCCTGGGGCGCTTTCAGATGCTGAGTTGTTAGCTCTCTTCTTACGTACCGGAATAGCTGGGGCCACGGCTGTTGATTTGGCCCGAGAGGTGTTGCAGCATTTTGGTGGTTGGCGTGCAGTCTTAGAGAGCCGGGAAGAAGAATTCTGTGCTTTACCGGGTTTAGGGCAGGCTTCGTTTAGCTTGTTGCAGGCTGGGCAGGAGATTAACCGCCGACATCTACGAGAGACGCTTGAGCGAGAGCAGGTCTTCTCCAACCCAGAATCAGTGCGCTGTTTTCTAAGGTCTAATCTAAGGCATCGTGATAGAGAGGTCTTCGTGGCTTTGCTGATGGACAGCCAGCATCGCCTAATCCACTACGATGAGCTGTTTTTGGGCACTGTGGATAGCGCCAGCGTATTTCCTCGAGAGCTGGTCAAGTTGGTGTTACAACACAATGCAGCGGCAATCATAGTGGCCCACAATCACCCCTCTGGTATCAATGAGCCTAGTCAGGCCGACTGCCTAATCACTGAGCGTATCCAGCAAGCTTTGGCTTTGGTTGGTGTACGTCTGCTTGATCACCTGATTGTAGGTAGTGGAGAAGAGGTTTCTTTGGCTGAGCGGGGCTTGTTAAAGAGTAATTAATAGAGCTGCGCCAATTGCTACCCTAGGGCTTATGGATGCCCTTTGGCGCTAAATGTCCATGATAAGTGCCTTTTTGAATAAAAAATGGCCGCAAAAGTTGAATGTGGGGGGCTGTTCTGGTATAAAACGCCGCTCTCTGCGGCCGGGGTCTGCCCCGCCTGATGTGAATTGAGGTCAATAAGACCTATGTCGGGCTCCCGCAGGCCCAAAATGAGTCGAATTTTTTAAGTAGCGATTCGCTGTATTTCCAGCTATCTGCCAGTTAGGCAATAAGCGGTTATGGCAGTGATGATACAAGGTAGAGGCCACAAGATGTCTAAGGTATGTCAGGTTACCGGCAAGCGCCCAGTAACTGGTAATAATGTTTCTCACGCAAAAAACCACACTAAGCGTCGTTTTTTGCCTAACTTGCACACCCACCGTTTCTGGGTTGAGTCAGAAAAGCGTTTCGTTAAGCTACGCGTTTCTGCCAAGGGTATGCGTATCATTGATAAGAAAGGCATCGAGACGGTTCTAGCCGAAGTTCGTGCCAATGGCGTTAAAGTTTAATCGCTTAAGCAAAGAACAGGAGAAATCTCATGCGCGATAAGATTCGTTTGAATTCAAGTGCTGGTACTGGTCACTTCTACACCACTGACAAGAACAAGCGTACCATGCCTGAAAAAATGGAAATCAAAAAGTACGATCCCGTTGTTCGTAAGCACGTGATGTACAAAGAAGGCAAAATCAAGTAATTCTTGCTTGTCTCTTTGATTTCTAAAAACCCGGCCTAGGCCGGGTTTTTTGTGCTCTTTACCTACTGTTTTACTCAAAACTCCTGTTTTGAGTAAAACGTCGCCCGCTTCGGGCTGGCGCCGTTTGCGAAACGGCTTGCCCTCTCGGGCTCGCGCAACAGCGAACGCTTAGGCGCTCTCAGTTGCGCCGTGCTCCTGCACGGGCTATGTGTGCTTTTTACCTACTGTTGCTCTCAAAACTCCTATTTTGAGAGCAACGTCGTCCGCTTCGGGCTGGCGCCGTTTGCGAAACGGCTTGCCCTTGCGGGCTTTCTTCCTGCTGTTGCTCTTAAAACGCTTGCTTGGGGTGCAACGTCGCCTGCTCGGTTGGGCTGGCAAGAGTATGATCGCCATATGCCCTCTTTTAGTTACTTCTTTCAAAGCCACCTTAAAATTGTCTCTTTTAACCTTGGTTATTTTTTGGTTTTGTAGTGATCATTACAAAACTAGCGAGTGATAAGGTTTTTCCACTATGTCCAGACCCCAGTCCGTCAGTAATGAACAGCTATTGAAGGCTGCGATGACGCAGTTTTGGCAGTTTGGTTATCAAGGCAGTGGCATGCAGGATCTTCAGCAGGCGACTGGTCTGCCGGCAAGCAGCATTTACAGCCGTTTTGGGAGCAAGGCAGGCTTATTCGAAGCCACACTTGAAATGTATGTCGATAAAATCGTGAGAGGTCGCTGTGATAAATATCTTGGCGCAGATAAGGGCTTGCTCGGAATCCAACAATATGCTGCTAGTGCTCTAGAGGACCCTAATAGTCATTGGGGCTGTTTGCTAGTCAATAGTCAGGCGCAGATCTCGGCGCTTCCTGCCGCGAGTCATTCAGCGATGCGACGTGGGGGTGAGCTGGTTTGCGAGGCTCTTTATAAAGCGATTGTGAAGGCTGAGGAAATGGCTGAGATCCGCCCCGGTCAGAACGCTAAGTTGTTAGCGGAGCAATTAGCTATTTTCATTCAAGGGCTGTTAGTCCAGAGCGGTCTTGCTCAAGTTCTCCCGGCGCCAGACAAAGTTTCTGCAATGATTGCGCAGCAGCTCGGTGCGACAAGCTCGTGTTAACAGGCCCCGGATCTTAAACAAAAATAAAGGAGTGCGCAGATGAGCACAATAATCGGTAATCAATTTTGGGTTAATCGATCTCAGATTTTAGATACTCAGTGGCGGCAACAGGCCAGTCGAGAATTGGCGGAAGGTGAAGTTGAGCTTGCGATTAAAGAGTACGCCTTCACAGCGAATAATGTTACCTATGCGGTAATGGGTGATATGTTGCAGTACTGGTCATTTTTTCCGGCTGCTGAAAACTACGGGATGGTTCCGGTTTGGGGTTTTGCCGAGGTGAGTCGCTCGCGCAACTCTGCCATTAAAGAGGGGGAGAAGTTGTACGGTTACCTACCGATGGCGGAATCTTTGATTGTACAACCAGGCCACATTAGTGAAGGCAGCTTTATCGACGATATTCCGCACCGCCAAGCTTTACCGGTAATTTACAATCAGTATATCCGCTGTGCGCAAGACCCCTTGTATAGCGAAGAAACTGAAGCTCTACAAATGTTGCTGCGCCCTTTGTTTACCACCTCATTTCTATTGCAAGACTTCTTTGCTGAGCGTGATTACTGTTCAGCTGAACAAGTCGTTATGAGTAGCGCATCTAGCAAAACGTCGATCGGCACAGCGTTTGCGTTTTGGCAACAAAGAGAACTAAACGGTTCTGGTCCAAAAATTATTGGTCTTAGTTCAAAAGCCAATGTGGAATTTGTGCGGGGATTAAATCTATATGATGAAGTTTATAGTTACGACGATCTTGCGGAAATAAAAAGAACACCTTCAATATTTATTGATTTCGCAGGCAATGCGCCTATGAAAGCAAGTATCCATAACCACCTAGACGATCAGCTGAAGTACAGTTGTATTGTAGGTGCTTCCCATTGGGACCAAACCGCAGTAGAAGCCGGAAAACTTGCTGGCCCGGAGCCGGAATTATTTTTTGCACCTACCCAAGCACAAAAGCGAATGCAGGAATGGGGTCCAAAAGGCTTTGCCGAGAAATTGGCCGTGGTATGGCAGAGCTTTATCAAGCACAGTGAGACTTGGCTAAATGTTGAATATGTAATCGGCCAGGATGAAATCAAAGCATCTTATGAGGATATGGTTGAAGGCAAAGTGAAGCCGGTCCAAGGACTTATTTACAAACTCTAATAGTAAACAAGAGAAGAAAGCGGAGCAGTAACGTGAATCGATTTTTAGAACATAGCGGAGCAAAGTACCCGATTATTCAAGCCCCTATGGGTTGGATGGCTAGATCGCAATTGGCGTCAGCAGTTTCCAATGCGGGTGGCTTAGGTATTATCGAAACTTCCTCTGGTGAAACCGATAATTGTAAAGCCGAAATTCAAAAGATGGCTGAACTAACAGATAAGCCCTTTGGTGTGAATCTACCTATTATGTTTTTGCATGATGATTCAATGCTAAAGTTTATTTGTGAATCGGGAGTGCGTTTTGTAACTACCTCAGCAGGTAGTCCTAAAAAGTTTTTGGCACCATTAAAAGAAGCCGGCATTGTTGTGTATCACGCTGTACCAACTGTTGAGGCTGCGCTCAAGTGCGCGGAAGCTGGAGTAGATGGTCTGGTGGTTGAAGGTGGTGAGGGCGGCGGCTTTAAAAACCCTGAAGAAGTTTCAACCTTAGTGCTGTTGCAAGCTATTGCAGAGCAGGTTGATCTGCCCTTGGTAGCAGCGGGTGGTATCTGTGATGGCCGGGGAATGGCGGCGGCTTTTGCCTTGGGCGCCGAAGCGGTACAAATGGGAACTCGTTTTGTGGCTTGTTCCGAAAATCCTGCGCACAATAATTATAAGCAAGCGATTGTTGATGCAGCGACAGACGGCACTTATATGTTAAACAAAACTTCGAGCCCTTGTGTGCGCGCGTTGAAGACGGAGCGTTCAGCTGAGTACTTTAATAATGGCAAAATGCCAATGGAAGCCTTTATGACTATCAAGGATTTGTACTTTGGTGGAGATATGGAGGCAAGCGTCGCTTTGGCAGGCCAAACAGCCGGTTTGATCAACGAGGTGAAAAGCGCTGAAGATATTATTAACGAGACTATTTCATCTTATAATGCGATATGTAGTCGCATGGCATCCTCGACCTTCTAATAGAGTTTCTCTTTTGGGGCGGTAGTTAATTCTGTCGCCTTTTTCATTTATGGCGCTCGCAAAATCAAACAATAAGATAATGAAATATATTTTTTCATTCTAATTGCTTTTGATTATTTAGGCGTGAAAACCAAAGCATTCTTTGGTTTTTTTCATATCTCGTGCTACGTTTATGCTGTGTATTGTTGGTAGAGCTGGTGTTAATAATCAGTTTTGATATTTGCAGTACAAAAAAACAATAAAAATAAAAGTTAATTCACGGGTACGATTTTGCTGATAGAGTCGTGAGCTTGCCGTCTGTAGTCATCAGTTTCAAGAACATAAAGGTTAGGCAATAGCCAGTACTTTTGTGTCTGCCAAAAAGCTAAACCGCTCATAAGCGGGTATAAGAAAGACTATAAAAATAATTGCGAGGAGAGCTCTATGAAACTGTTTCCATCCAGTGCCTTGTCTTTGGCTGTTGCTTTGTCAGCAGCTGGAACAGCTCAATATACTCAAGCCCAATCCCAGTCGGCTGAGGATGAGCTGGAAGAGGTGGTTGTTACCGGGTCGCGGCGAGCGCCGAGATCAGTATTCGATTCAGCGGTGCCAATCGACGTCGTTGGCGGAGATGACTTTGCGAACCAAGGCGATTCAGATCTTAGTACCTTACTGAGAAATGTTGTGCCTTCTTACAATGTTAATTCGCAACCCATTAGTGATGCCGCGACGATAGTTCGACCTGCAAATATGCGAGGCTTGGCGCCAGATCACACGTTGGTATTAGTAAATGGTAAGCGCCGACATCGCGCTGCGGTCATTTATTGGTTGGGTAATGGAGTCGCAGATGGCGCACAAGGCGCTGATATTTCTCCAATTCCAGCTATTGCCCTAAAACAAGTGGAAGTGCTACGCGATGGGGCTGCAGCTCAGTACGGCTCTGATGCAATCGCTGGTGTCATGAACTTTATTTTAAAAGACGATCCTGAAGGCGGCAGTATCGAAGTCAAATATGGAGAGTTCAAAGAAGGTGATGGTGAAAATGTAACGGTTGCCGGAAACGTTGGTATGCCCTTTACCGATAATGGCTTTGTTAATGTCAGCTTCGAATACGGTAACACAGATCCTACTGACCGAAGTCAGCAAAGAGCTGACGCGCAAGCGCTAATTGATGCGGGTAACACCGCTGTTGCTAACCCAGCTCAGATTTGGGGCACACCTGAAATTAAAGATGATCTAAAGCTCATGGCTAACTTGGGCTTGGAATTGGGCGGTGGTAAAGAGTTCTTTGCGTTCGCAAACTACGCGACTAAGGAAGTCGAAGGCGGTTTCTTCTTCCGTAACCCAGATACCCGCGGCGGAGTATTCAGTAACGATGGCGGCGTCACGAGACTAGTGGCAGATCTTACTCCTGATGATGGCGTGGCCTGCCCAACAGTCAATGTTGGCGATGCGGCGGCCTTGCAACAAGTTGTGGATGACCCCAACTGTTTTGTCTTCAATGAAATGTTTCCTGGAGGCTTTACCCCAAGATTCGGCGGCAAAGTTCACGATGCCGCTCTGACTGCGGGTGTGCGAGGCACAACGGCAAGTGATTTGAATTGGGAGTTAAGCGCCAGCTATGGCCGAAATGATGTCGACTTCTTTATTAAGAACACAGTCAATGCTTCGCTGGGGCCTTTGACCCCTACGGCATTTGATCCGGGTGATTATACTCAGCAGGATATTAACTTTAACGCTGATGTTTCATATGCCGTGCCGGTTGATGCTTTTGAATCGGATTTAAATATTGCGGCGGGTGTCGAATGGCGAGAAGAAACCTTTGAAATTACTGTAGGGGATCAAGCATCGTTTGAAATTGGGCCTTATGCTTCGCAAGGTTTCTCAGCCGCTTCAAATGGTTTTCCAGGTTTCAGTCCACTGGCCGGTGGCAGCTTCGCTCGCAAAAATATTGCTGCCTACGTAGATTTAGAAGCGGATGTTACTGATCGTTTGTTAGTCGGTATGGCGATTCGTTGGGAAGACTTCAGCGATTTTGGTACCACAACCAATGGTAAAATTTCCGCTAATTTTGAAATTACCGAAAACTTTTCATTGCGCGGTAGTGCGAGTACTGGCTTTAGGGCGCCTACACCCGGTCAGTCGAATGCCTTTAATGTTTCTACTGAATTTGATGCAGCAACTGGCGACCTAGTAAATAACGGTACCATTCCTTCGACTAATCCTGTGGCTGTTCTTCGTGGTGGTAAGCCCTTGGACCCTGAGGAATCAGAGAGCTATACCTTGGGTGCGATTTTGCAATTAGGGGAGGTTAGCGTAACTATTGATTACTTTAATATTGAGCTAACGGACCGCATTAGTGTCTCGCAAAACTTTAGTCTCACCCAGCAGGAAATTGATGATTTGGTGGCCTCTGGTGTAACCAGCGCCCAAAACTTGCAGAATTTCCGTTTCTTCACCAATGACTTTGATACCACAACCTCTGGTTTTGATTTAGTGGCAACTTATGGTTTGGATATGTTAGGTGGCAGTACGGAGTTCTCGCTGGCTTATAACTACACCGAAACAGAAGTGGATAGCTTTTCGCCAGATGTTATCGACGCGACTCGTATCAGGGAACTGCAAGAGGGTTTGCCTGAGTCACGATGGAATCTTGCGATGACCCATAACCTAGAAGATTGGCGATTCCTACTGCGAATGAGTTATTTCAACGAGTTCTATGACTCGGAAGATGATCGCTCCTATGGCGACGAGTATATTTTCGATGCAGAGGCTGAATACAATATCAATGATAGCTACTCGGTGACGCTGGGAGCACAGAATCTATTGGATGAATATCCTGATGAGAACCCAAGTGGCGCTCAGCAGTCTGGGCGACGTTATAGTCAGTTCTCTCCAACAGGATTCAATGGTGGCTATTACTATGCGCGGGTGCGCTATAGTTTTTAGTTTTTTCTGGTGAGCAAAGCTAAGCCGCCTACGGGCGGTTTTTTTGTATTGGATAGCTGATGTTGATTTGCGGAACGGGTAAGGAGGCTTTATCAAATAAATTTTTACAGCTTGGCACTTATGTATTACCTTTAAAGGGAATAATGATGCCTTGTGATGATTGATGTGCCAACTATTCAGCCTGCCAGCTTTGATCAATTAGACTTGGACGCCCTTAAAAGTGCGGTCTGGGTCTACGATGTTCACAATTACCGAATTCATTGGGCGAACGCTGCTGCTCTTCGTTTATGGGAGTCTAAGGATCTAGCTGAATTAACCTCAAGGGATTTCAGGCCTGGTTCTTCTGCCGCTGTGCAACAGACCTTGTGTTCCTATTTAGATGAATTTAAGCGTGGCCGCGTAATTGATCGTTGGTGGCAGATTTCCCCTAATAATATTGATAAACGTGTTCATTGCCGTTTTTCCGGTGTCTTTACGGCGCCAGGCCATATGTCGATGCTAGTGGAAGGTCTTCACTCGGAGTTACTACAAGGTAATCACAGCGATTATGGGGCCGTGATGATTTGCCTGTTTGATGAAAGTGGTGCGATAAAAAGTGCTAACCCGCCCTTTGAGCAGCAGTTTGGTATCTCTGTTCCAAATCTTCATTCAATTGTTAATGACGAATTTGAGCTGTCCACTTTATTAAACATTGAATGCGGAGCTAATCAAGAATTTCTGCTCGGGACTCAAACTGGGCCGCGTTGGCACAGCGTTGAATTACGAAAACATAGTGATGCAGAGCTCGATCATAATAGTCAAGCGAGTTACAGTTTAACCCTATTGGATATTCATGACAGGAAACTCGTAGAGTTAAAAAACGCTGCTGCTGCAGAAACAGATGCTTTGACTGGCTTATATAATCGACGTGGGATTATTCGTAAGTTGGCCTCTAGAGTTGATAAGGGCTGTATAATATTTTTTATCGACCTGGATGATTTTAAGCCCATCAATGATACTTACGGGCATGCGGTAGGCGATGAAGTTCTTTGCCAAGTGGCTAAGGTTTTGCGTTATGAAATTCATCAGTCTGCGATATGTGCCAGGCTGGGCGGGGATGAATTTATTTTGGCGGTACCAGGGGCACAAAGCGGTATCGATCCTTCTGCTATAGCTGAGTTGATAATTCAGCAGCTTACCAAACCCTTTATTGGGAGTAAGCAGCGTAGCTTGCAAGTAACCGCTAGTGTTGGAAGTGCAACGATGCCTGGGCATGCTGAAAATATTGATACTTTATTGCAGAAGGCTGATGCTGCGATGTATCTGGCAAAGCAACGGGGGCGAAATCGTCATGTGCATTACTCTGATACAGTAAAAGATCAGCTGAGGAGAGGACAAAGAATTCTTCAGCAAGTCGATGAGCAGATTTGTGCGGAGAAGTCCTTGTTTGATTATCAGGCCGTTGTTTCCTCCTTGACCAGAAAGCCCTTCATTTTTGAAGCGCATATCCATTGGTCTGGTCAGCTGCTCGGGAGGCTCTGCTCTTTTGAAATTAGTGAAGCCCTTAGAAAGGCAAATCACCAAGAGATTGTTGAGCAAGAACTAGCTCGAATGATTGCGGCTGATCTTAAGCAGTTGCGTGCGCAGTACGTCGATAATAGTTTAAGGATTTCAATAGGACTTCCCTCTGGCCACCTATTGGATGTAGGTTTTTTTAAGCGCATGGCGAGATGCTTCTCGCTCAATCAATTAAATAAAACCGATGTGGTATTTGAGTTGACTGAGCGCGCTTTGAAGCGTGTTCTTGATCAGCAAGAAAATTTTCTTATCGATGCGAGTACGCAAGGTTTTCAGTTTGCGCTAGCTGGTTTTGGATCTGGCTGCTCGCCATTGATGAATTTGCCAAGCTTACCACTACAGTATATCAAGCTCGCCCCTGAGTTCTCTTCAGGCATGCAGGCAAAATCTTCGATATTGAAATTTATCATCAAACTTTGCGAGGACTTGCAGGTAAGTTGTATTGCGACTGGAGTGAATGATCAAGCCCTTAGTGATCACTGGGCAGAATGTTCTGTTTATCTGCAGCAAGGGCAATACCTAGGCTCGGTCGACCTCCATGTAAGCTCAGATGCAGAGTTTGTCTAATAGGTTTGCTAAGTTTAAATCTCGCTGCTATGGTGCCTAAAACTTTTCAGTGAGAGCTCAGCATTGCCAGAATTACCTGAAGTAGAAACAAGTTGCCGGGGTATTGCGCCGCATATTGTTGGTCGAACCCTAAAGCAAGTTATTGTTAGAAATAATCAGCTACGCTGGCCAATTGATGAGCGCCTGGCAGAAATCTTAGAAGCTAGGAAGCTGCTTGAATTGAGTCGCCGTGGAAAGTACATGCTGTTTCGTTTTAAGCATGGCCACTTGTTAATGCACTTGGGGATGTCTGGTAGTGTAAGAGTTGTAGAAGCTGCAACTGAGCCCGAAAAGCATGATCATGTCGATTTTGTTTTTGGCTTGGATACCGTGCTGAGATTTACTGATCCTCGCCGATTTGGTGCCATCGTTTGGACTGATCAACCCACCGAAGAACATAAGCTAATTCAACACTTGGGGCCTGAACCTTTATCTGAGGAATTCTCAGCGGATTATCTTTATCAGCAAACACGTAAGCGAAAACAAGCCATTAAAGTTCTAATTATGGATAGCAAGGTGGTGGTGGGCGTAGGAAATATTTATGCCAACGAATCTTTGTTTATGAGTGGAATTCGCCCCGGCCGTGCTGCTGGGCGAGTAACCCGTGCGGAGATAGAGCTTTTACTGCTAAATATTAAAAAGGTTCTAAAAAAAGCTATCGCGCAAGGTGGGACAACTTTAAAAGATTTTGTCGGTGGCGATGGCAAGCCTGGCTATTTCAAACAGGAGCTAAATGTTTACGGCCGTGATGGGGAGCCATGCTTGAGCTGTGGCACTGTACTTAAAAGCCAGCGCCATGTACAGAGGGCCAGCGTTTACTGCCCCGTCTGCCAAAAATAAGAAAAGAGATTTGTGGCAGCTAAATATTAGCTGCCGAACTTTTTCTTCAGGTCTTGTTCGATGATGGGGTGAACAAACTTGCTTACATCACCGCCGAGCGAAGCAATTTCGCGTACCAATGATGAAGAGATGTACGATAGGTGTTCGGCTGGAGTCAAGAACAAACTCTCCATTTCTGGAGATAAAGCTCGGTTCATGTTGGCCAACTGAAACTCATATTCAAAGTCAGATACCGCTCGCAAGCCGCGCACTACTGCTTGGGCTTTTTTCTGTTTTACTAAGTCCGCTAGTAATACATTGAAGCCACAAATTTCTACATTCGGTATGTGGGCTAAAACTTGTTCAGCTTGTGCAACCCTTTCTTCTAAAGTGAATAGAGGGTTCTTTTTGGTGCTAGCAGCGATGGCCAATACGACACTGTCAAACAGATTGCAGGCTCGCTCTACCAAGTCAATATGACCATTAGTAATTGGGTCAAATGTTCCAGGGTATACCACGCGCTTCATATTAGTTTCCACGTCAGGTTTCTCGATCGGGCGCAGATGGTAAACAATTTGGCGCCTCAGTACAAAACTTAATCGGCAAAATGCAGGTAAAAAAGCAAATTATTTGGTTTTTAGCGTGCAATATAGAGTTGGTAGCAAACCTGTCCGGTGTTTTTGCAGCGCCAATTACGCCAATTTTCAGGCAGCTTTGGCAGCTGGTTTTTGGGGCTCTCTATATAGATTAGGCTGTCAGGGTGCAGCCAATTGTTTTGCTCTAATAGCTCAGCGGCAGTTTCCCATAAATTAGCAGCGAATGGCGGGTCCATAAAAATGATATCAAAGGGGGCACCCTCATTGTGCTGAGCAAGCTTTATTAAGCTGTCACCATGGCTGAGTTGGGCTTCTTGTTCACCTAATTGTGACTGCAATGTTTTGATATGGTTTTGCAGTTGCTGGCAGGCTGCTCTATTCGCTTCCCACAGTTCAACATGCGCCGCTCCACGGGATAGAGCTTCTAAAGCCAAGGCTCCAGAGCCGGCAAATAAATCCAGGCAGCGCGCCCCATGAATGTCTGAACTTAACCAGTTGAAAAGCGTTTCGCGTATTCTATCTCCGGTTGGGCGCAGCCCATCCGCGCTGGGGAAATTAAACTTCCGGCCGCGCCACTGACCACCGATGATCCGTAATTGCTGAGTAGAGTTTACTTTTGACATGCATGGCCTCGTCCAATTAGCCGGCCATTGTAGCCATCTCAAGGGGCTGTGTTAAGGCTGCGACAGCAGGCCTATAGAGTGCTAGAATGCGGCACTTTCTCGGGTTCACCTTGAGCCCCCTTTATCCGATCAGTAATAGAATTTAGACACCATGGTTTTTGGCTTTTTTAAGAAATCCCCAAAAGGTGAGGCTGACAAGGCTAATACCGAAGAGCAGCCCTCAGCGATCGAGCAATCTCCAGAGCAAGAAGATCTTGAATCTGAAGAGACTAGCCCGCAAGCGATTGATACGGAAGTGGCGCCTGAGGCCGCAGTTGGTGACGTAAGCACTGTTGAGCAGCAGCCAGATGAACCCCCCGTAAAGACTGAGCCTTCTACACAAGAGGCCCCTTCGCAAGAGTCGACAGCAGAGGCAACGCAAGAAGTGTTTATGGCGCCGGCCGGCTATGGTGAACCCGCCGAAGAGAAAAAGCGCGGCTTATTCGCCCGTATGCGTGCTGGCTTGGCCAAAACCGGCGGTAACTTTACTGAAGGCCTAGGCAATATCTTTATGGGCCTGAAAGAGATCGATGAAGATCTCTTAGAAGAGCTCGAAACCCAGTTGCTGATGGCGGATGTTGGAATTGAAGCAACCGAAGAGATCATGGAAAAGCTGTCTGAGCAGGTTGCCCGTAAAGAGCTTGCCGATACCGAGGCCTTATATAAGGCTTTGCAAGCCGCTTTGGCAGAGCTTTTAATCCCAGTACAAAAACCTTTGCTGTTAGATACTCAAAAGAAACCCTTCGTGATTCTGGTCGTTGGTGTGAATGGCGTTGGTAAAACTACCACCATTGGCAAGCTGGCTAAGGGCTTTCAGAATCAAGGCAAGCAGGTGATGCTGGCTGCCGGTGATACCTTCCGTGCTGCTGCAGTAGAGCAGTTGCAGGTTTGGGGTGAGCGAAATAATGTCCCGGTTGTGGCCCAGCATACCGGTGCCGACAGTGCTTCGGTGGTTTTTGATGCTCTTCAATCCGCCAAATCTCGTGATGTAGATATTCTGATTGCTGATACCGCAGGCCGCTTGCACAATAAAGACAATTTAATGGATGAGCTTGCTAAGGTTAAGCGGGTGATGGCCAAGTTGGATGATTCCGCGCCACATGAAGTACTGTTAGTGCTAGACGCAGGTACTGGCCAAAATGCCATCAATCAAGCAGAGCAGTTCAGCCAGTCAGCGGGTGTTACTGGGCTCGCGCTAACCAAGTTGGATGGTACCGCCAAAGGTGGCGTTATCTTTGCACTGGCTAAGCAGCTTGGCTTGCCGGTACGGTTTATTGGTGTGGGTGAAGGCATTGATGACTTGCAGCCGTTCGAGGCCAAAAGCTTTGTGCGTGCTTTGTTTGACCAAGGCCAGGCCGAATAAATAGGACGTCTATTCTAAGCCATGATTCAATTTCTCAATGTGAGCAAACGCTACCCAGGTGGTTTCGATGCGCTTAGTAATCTAAGCTTAAACATCGATGCCGGCGAGATGGTTTTTCTAACCGGCCACTCTGGTGCGGGTAAATCGACATTATTGAAATTGATTATGTTAATGGAGCGGGCTACACGCGGCCAGATGGTTGTAGGTGGCCAGAATCTCAATAAGATGCCGCGCCGCCAAATTCCATTTTTGCGCCGCCAGATTGGTGTGGTGTTCCAAAATCATCAGCTTTTATTTGATCGCACGGTATTCGATAACGTGGCATTGCCGCTGATGATTGCGGGTTTTGAGCCGCGAGACATTGGTCGCCGCGTAAGGGCTGCGCTAGATAAAGTGGGTCTTTTGAGCAAAGAAAAGCTCAACCCAGTTGCGCTTTCTGGTGGTGAGCAGCAGCGTGTGGGTATTGCTCGCGCCGTGGTCAATAAGCCCCCTTTGCTACTGGCGGATGAGCCAACAGGAAACCTAGACCCTGAGTTGTCCGCAGAGATTATGAAGCTGCTGCAGCAGTTTAATGATGTGGGTGTTACGGTACTGATTGCCAGCCACGATTTAACGTTAATTGAACGAATGGGTAAGCGCAAACTAACCCTGGAAGGCGGACAGTTAGTGGCAGATGTTCCTGGTTTAGGAGGAGAAGCTGCGTGAGCCAGGAATCTCAAAAAGCTTTGCCCGACGCGCTTAGCCGAGGTGCCAGCTTAAAACAGCTAAGCTTACTGAATTTGTGGCGCTCATATTGTCGTCATCATGTCAGTAGCGCACGCGATAGTTTAAATCGCTTGTTGCGACAGCCCTTATCAAGCCTAATGACCTGTTTGGTGGTGGCCATTGCCTTGGCTTTGCCCCAGGTGCTTTCAGTGGCGGTTAGTAATATCGATCAGCTTGGGCAGAGTTGGCAGGGGCGCCCTAGCCTATCGGTTTACCTTCATCACAATGTTAAGCAGCCGGTTGCGGAGAAATTGCTAATAGAGTTAGAGCAGCAAGAGTCGGTTGCAGAAGGAATATATATAAGCCCGAGTGAAGCCTTGCAAGAATTTGAGGCGCACTCTGGTTTTGCTGATGTCCTTGGTCAGCTTGAGCGTAACCCTTTGCCCCCCTTGTTGCAGCTTAGTTTAGTTGAGCAACTCAGTTTGGAGCAGGTGCAGTCCCTACAGGCCAATCTGCAAGCTAGACCTGAAGTTGAGCAAGTCGATGTGGATTTGCAATGGTTGCAAAGATTGCAGCAAATACTGGCCCTTGGCCGCACCTTAATCTGGTTGTTATCAGGTTTATTGGCCTTAGGTGTACTGCTTATCGTTGGCAATACCATTCGCTTGGCCATTGCGGCTCGCAAGGACGAAATTCTAGTCACCAAAACTCTGGGTGGTACCAACGCCTTTGTGCGTCGCCCCTTCTTATATACAGGTTTGTGGTATGGCTTGCTGGGGGGCGCCTTAGCGTTGTTACTCACGGAGCTGTGCCTGTTTGCTCTAGCAGGTCCCGTGGCCAAGCTGGCTGGCTCCTATGGCAGCGATTTCCTGTTGATGGGTATAAGTTGGTTCGATGCAGGCTTTTTGCTTTTGGCCAGTTCGGTATTGGGCTGGCTGGGTGCGGCCTTAGCCGTTGGCCGTCACTTGGCCGCAATCGAGCCTAAATAGCTGATTAAAACCCGATCAGTTTCTCTACTTTACAAGACTTAAAGGTCTTTTGGGCGAACCCGCGCTAGTATTAGCAGTCAAACCCGATAGCTGCTAGTATTAAGGGTCGAGTAACGGAGAATATATATGAGTACAGCCATTCAGCCAGTAGGTATGCTATCCCCAGGGGCCAATCTGGGCGCGTATATGCAGGCGGTTAATGGTATCAGTGTACTGTCAGCCGAAGAAGAGAAGAGCCTGGCGGAAGATCTGTATTACCACGAAAACCTAGATGCTGCCCGCCAGTTGGTAATGGCTCATCTGCGCTTTGTCGTGCATATCGCCAAGTCTTATTCGGGTTATGGTTTATCCCAGGCTGATCTGATCCAGGAAGGTAATGTTGGCCTGATGAAGGCTGTAAAGCGTTTCAATCCAGAGCGAGGCGTGCGCCTTGTATCCTTTGCGGTACACTGGATTAAGGCCGAAATGCATGAGTTTATCTTGCGCAACTGGCGTATCGTTAAGGTCGCTACCACCAAGGCTCAGCGTAAACTGTTCTTTAATCTTCGCAGTGCTAAAAAGCGCCTTGCTTGGTTAAACAACGAAGAAGCTGAAGCGGTTGCTAAAGATCTGAATGTCGATGTCAATCATGTGCGTGAAATGGAAGGCCGTCTGGCGGCCAGCGATATGGGCTTCGATGCCGGCGCAGACGATGATGATGAAAGTGCATTTCAAGCACCGGCAAACTTCTTAGAAGATCGCGCTGCAGATCCGGCTTTAGCTTTGGAGCATTTGGACTCAACACAGCAAAGCTTGGCGAGCTTAAGTGCCGCACTTGAGCAACTGGATGATCGCAGTCGCGACATTTTGCAGCAGCGCTGGTTGGGCGAAGAAAAGGCCACTTTGCATGAGTTGGCTGATCAATACGGTGTCTCAGCTGAGCGCATTCGCCAACTAGAAAAGAATGCGATGAAAAAGATAAAGGCCAATATTGAAGCTTAATGCCAACAATATTGGTAAAAAAGCCGCCTAGTGCGGCTTTTTTTATGCTTAGGCTGGTCGTGTTATTTGAATTGCTAAACAGATGACCCGCAAAAAGCTTGATGAAAGTTGCTGTGCTAATCGTAGCATTAACTGAGTTTGTACTGGGGTGCGAATGTACCGAACAATTCTCGCCATCGCGGCAATTAATGGTTTGATCGCGGTAGTCTTAGGTGCTTATGGGGCCCATGGGCTTAAACCCGAGTTGAGTGCGAAGCTTTGGTCCGCTTATAGCACCGCCAATCAATACCATTTTTACCACAGCTTGGCTTTATTGGCTTTGGCTGCATTCGCCGCCGTGAAGGCTTGGCCTAAGTTAATGTGGATAGCTTGGGGTTGGCAGTTAGGAATACTGCTGTTTAGCGGCAGCATCTATGCATTAGCCCTTGGTGCGCCAAGCTGGGTGGGGCCAATAACTCCTTTGGGTGGCCTTACCCTGATGATGGCTTGGGGTCTGTTAATACAGCAGGCTTTCAGTAATAAAGATGTAAAGAATTAGTTATGCAAGACTCTATTTTTAAACCCGAATACAAAGATAAATCGATTCGTAGCTTTGTGATTCGGGCCGGCCGTATGACCGATGGCCAGCGCAAAGCTTTTGAGCAGTGGTGGCCTAAATATGGCTTAAGCCTCTATTCTGGTAGCCAAAACTTCGATGAAGTATTTGGTCGCCAGGCTCCAAAGGTGCTTGAAGTGGGTTTTGGGATGGGGGATTCCCTGCTCGAGATGGCGAAAGCCGAACCTGAAAAAGATTTCATCGGAATCGAAGTGCACCCGCCAGGGGTTGGGCGTCTAATTAATAACGCCGGCAATGAAGGTGTCGAAAACCTACGTGTCTATATGGCTGATGCCAATGATGTTCTAGAAGATTGTGTCGCTGACGATAGTCTTGATCGCTTTCAGTTGTACTTTCCCGATCCTTGGCACAAAAAAAAGCATAATAAGCGCCGAATTGTGAATTCAGGCTTTATTCAGAAGATAGCTGGCAAACTTAATACTGCTGGTATCTGCCATATGGCAACCGATTGGGAGCCATATGCCGAGCACATGATGGAAACCATGAGCGCAGCTGAGCAGTTTGAAAACACCCAAGGTGAATACCTGTTTGCTAAAAGACCGGAATTTCGCCCAATAACTAAATTTGAACGTCGTGGCGATCGTCTTGGTCATGGCGTTTGGGATTTACTGTTCAAAAAGCGCTAGTGACTGTCGCTTCAGTACACTTGCCTCTTGCTACCCGCACTTGACGCCTAAAACGTGATCCTTTTCACGTTTGTGGGAATGTCGTTAAAAATACGCTAGAATGCCGCCCAATTAGCAGCGGGATGCTGTTTGGGGCATTCTTCAGCGTATCTTAAGACCGGGAAGCTTTATGATTCGACTGCCACATACCTTGCATAAGCTGACGCTTATTGCCCTATTATCCCTTGGCCTGATGGCCTGCCAATCGGCCTACTATTCCGCTATGGAATCCGTAGGTATGCATAAACGCGATATCTTAACGAGTCGGATCGAAGGTGTTCGTGACGCTCAAGTCGACGCTAAAGAGCAGTTTAGAGATGCTTTAGATCGTTTTAGCCAAGAGCTTGGTTACAACGGTGGCGAGCTGCAAAGTGTTTATGAAAATCTACGCGATGCTTACGAAGATAGTCAGCAAGAAGCTGACAATGTTAGTCGTCGAATTGATGAAGTTGAAGACGTAGCGGAAGCATTATTCGCAGAATGGGAAGACGAACTAGAGCAATACTCAAGCGCGAGTTTGCGCAGAGAAAGCCAATCCCAATTAAGAGATACGCGCAAACAGTACAAAAATATGCTGGTAACAATGCGCAGCGCTGAATCTAAAATGGCACCAGTGTTGAAGACGTTTAATGATCAGGTTTTGTATTTAAAGCACAACTTGAATGCTCGAGCGATAGGTTCGCTTAAGGCTGAATTCGGCGGTTTGCGCCGAGATATAAATACTTTGATTGCGCGTATGGAAGAGTCCATCGCGGAGTCAGACAAATTCATAAAAAATTTAAAGTAATACGCTTAAATCAATAATAGGAGTTCATGTTAATGAAAAACTTCCACAAACACGCATTAGTGGTAGCTCTGGGTGTGGCTGCTAGTGTTAGCTCTGTGAGCAGCCTGGCTGATGGCCATAGTGCCAGCAACCATAAGTACGAGGCATACTTAGGTGCCGCTCGCCAATTTATCGATGGCAAGCGCGGTATCGACAATGACACTGGTGTCGTTGTTGGCTTGGGTTATGTTCTGAATGAGAACTGGACCCTAGAAGGTGTTTTCAATGGTTTTGCTGCTGACACTGAAATTGGCGGAATCGATGTAGATGGCCGTCACTATCGTCTAGACGCTGTTTACAATATGGCTCGTAATGGTGCGTGGCAGCCATTCTTGGTAGGTGGTGCTGGCGATCAAGGTTTTGATGTTGATGGCGGTGACAATCACCGAGAGACCGCTCTTAACTTTGGTGGTGGTGCAAAATATTTCTTAAACGATCAGTGGGCTCTGCGTGGTGACTTGCGTGCTATCCACTCATTGGATGAAGAGGCTACTGACTACGCTTTGGGCTTAGGTGTGGCTTACTTAATGGGTGCTACCGCTGCTCCTCAAAAGCTAGATAGTGACGGTGATACTGTTGAAGATAGCCTGGATCAATGTCCAAATACTCCAGCTGGTGTAGCGGTTGACGGTAAGGGTTGTGCGCTAGATAGTGACCGTGATGGTGTTTTCGATTACGGCGATCTTTGTCCGAATACTCCAATGGGTACCAAGGTTGATAAAGATGGTTGTCCTGAAAAGATTGCTAAGACAGTTTCTATTGAGCTGGAAGTAAATTTTGATACTGACAGTGCCACTGTTAAACCACAGTACATCTCTGAAATCAAAGATGTTGCTGAATTCATGAAGCAGTACAACAAAACCAATGTTGAGCTAGCGGGCCACACTGACTCAACCGCTTCTGAAGCATACAACCAAGCCCTTTCTAACCGTCGTGCCAATGCGGTAGCTAAAGTGTTGGTTGAAACTTTCGACGTGGAAGCTGGCCGTGTAACCGCTACGGGTTACGGCGAGTCTCGCCCTGTTGCTGATAACAATACCGCTGAAGGTCGCGCTGCGAACCGTCGTGTAGTTGCTGAAATTAGCACAGAAACTGTAGAGTAAAATCTAACAGTTAGCATAAGAACCCGGCTTAGTCCGGGTTTTTTTATGCCTGAAATTCGAGAGTCGCGAAAGAATTTTTAAATCATGATTTTTATACGCTAGCTGGTAACATAGTAGCCATATAGCCAATTTGATTTAGTAAACCTAGAGGAGTTAGCAATGGCTAAAAAAGTAGCGGTAGTTTTGGCGGGCTGTGGTGTATTCGATGGGGCTGAGATTCACGAGTCAGTGTTAACTTTATTACGCTTGGATCAGCTGGGCGCACAGGTGACTTGCCTTGCCCCGAATATTGATCAAATGCATGTGGTCAATCATTTCATTGGTGAACCAGCAGAAGGGGAAACTCGTAACGTTTTGGTCGAAGCAGCGCGCATCGCTCGTGGAGATATCAAAGATATAGCCGCCGTTAATGCTGAAGATTTTGATGCAGTCATTGTACCTGGTGGCTTTGGAGCTGCAAAAAATCTATGTACTTTTGCTGTTGATGGCCCAGCAATGACAGTGAATGCAGATTTTGAGGCTTTTATTAAAGCAGCAAGAGCCGCAGGAAAAATTATTGGTTTGATGTGTATTGCTCCTGCGATGTCTGCCAAACTATTTGGTGCGAATGTTGTCTGTACTATAGGCAATGATGCAGAAACTGCTGCTGCCGTCGAGCAGAGCGGCGCTAATCATGAAAACTGCTCCGTTGATAATATTGTGATCGATGAACCCAATAAATTGGTGACTACACCAGCGTATATGCTGGCATCTTCTATCAGTGAAGCTGCGTTGGGTATTAATGCATTGGTAGAGAAAGTTATCGAATTAAGTTAGAGCTACCTAAATTTTAATAATTGGCCCCGCCGCGAAAAGTGAGGATTTAATGAACAAGGTGAGAGTAAGACAACTTTTTACACGGGGCTTCATTCTATTAAGTCTTGTTTGGCTGGGGGCTTGTAGCCACCTACCTAATGCCTTCGAGCAGCCCCGTCTCAATGTATTAAATATTCAAATGCTACCCGGGGACAATCTGGCGCCTTCTTTCAAGATAAAACTCAAAGTAGATAACCCTAACCGTTTCGACCTAGATCTTGTGGGGGCCTCTTACAGTGTCGAAATAGAAGGCTTTGAGTTAATACACGGCGTAGCAAAAGATATCCCAACTATTGCGGCCTATGATAGCCAGGAGCTGGATGTAAAAGCTCAGGCGAGTATGGTACAAGGGGTAAGGCTATTGAATAAATTGATGAAGAGTCAGGCCAAGCCACTGAATTACAAAATGACACTTAAGCTAGATACCGGTAATTTTCTATCGTCGATAAAAATAGAAGACAGTGGCCAAATCGATTTGGACGCTAGCAGCACACGCTGAGCAACTCCGCCTTATTAGCAATCGTTATCTACCACAGTAACGGTGCAATTGGGTGAGCCGAAAGAATCATAGATCACGTAACAGCCGCTGCCGCTTGGCGCAGAGCTGGGTATATCAAAACCAACAAAGGTATATTGATTGGTGACGCGGCTATCCATGCCACCACTTAAATTAATAAAGTCCACCATAGTAAAACGACTACCCAATTCAGCACGGCTTTCTGGACAGAGGTTTCGCCAATCCAGCTCTGAACTGCCTCCTGCAACATTGACTAAAAACTGTGATTGACCGCTAGGTGGGTTGCTACTGGCAGGCTCAATGCCTTGAGCCAAAGCCGCGGCTTTGGTCATTTGAGCCGTAGAGCGCATGGTTCCGGCAACGCCTTCTAGGGCGGCGACTTTGGCAGCTGAGGAAAGATCAACAAACTTTGGTGCTGCAACTGCGGCTAAGACGCCCAAAATCACAATAACTGCGATTAGCTCTATTAGGGTAAAGCCGCTGGCCTTAGTTTGTCCCGCCATGAAAGTTACTCTAGGTCCGTGTGTAGACAATTATAGACTATATAATTAACTCTTATGGCTAGCTGATAAGTGGTTGTTTTGAGGGTATATTAGTCAGGTTTTCTAGGTATCTGTATAAATGCCTAAAAACCTAGAACTGAGGTAAAAAGAGAACAAGAGACCAGTTAAGGAACGGAAAGAATCGTATGAATATCTCCAGGGAAGAACTAGCCGCTTTAGAAGAATTGAGGGGGCTAAACGAATTCGATCAGTTTAGATCTTTTGAAGAAGCTCGCTATGCCTGCTTTTTGACTCCGGGCATGAATAGCCGCTGGCTTAAGACCCAGCTGTTGCTAGTGTCGTCGATGCTAGTGTTTGCTGCACTGATCTTTATAGTTCTTCTGCGGCTTGGTTTAGGCGTAGAGTTATTCCTGCTGATGATTGCTGTTTTAATGGCTGCTCAGTATGGCTTGCGAAAATACTCACGTAGAAAGTACGTTGCATTAGTACGGCCCTTTTTAAAAAAGGACCAGCGAACGCAGTGATGAGTTGAACAGCTACTCACCGAGTGATTCCAGCTCCTCATTGAGCTCGAACCACTGCTCTTCCATATCATCAAGGTTTTTGCGCAGCTCTGCTTGTTCCTGCAAGAGCTGATTGAGCTCTTTGCTATCACCCTCATAAAGAGCGCTATCTGCCAGCCTGTTCTCAACTTTCTCAAGGCGCTCTTGAGAAGACTCCATTGAGCGATCGAGTTTTTTAATTTGATTACGAATAGGCTGTAGTTTTTGCCTTAGCGCAGCAGCAGATTGACGTTGCTCTTTTTTATCGTTTTTCGTTGGATTGACGGGGCTATTGCTGGCATCTTCGGCCTTGCTGCTTTGTTGAGATAGCCAAGCTTGATAATCCTCCAAGGTGCCATTGAATTCTTCCGCACGTTTGCTATCCACTAAGATGAATTGTTCAACTGTATTCTTCAGGAGGTGACGATCGTGGGATACCAATACGATAGCGCCTTCATAGGCTTGTAGAGCTATAGTTAATGCGTGTCGCATTTCTAAATCAAGGTGGTTAGTAGGCTCATCAAGCAGTAACACATTGGGTTTTTGCCAAGCAATAATGGCTAGCGCCAAGCGTGCTTTCTCGCCGCCTGAAAAATGCTCGATAGTTTCAAAAGCTCGGTCCCCTTGAAAGCCGAAGCTGCCTAAAAAGTTCCTAACTTCCTGCTCGCTGGCATTTGGGCTTAGGCGTTGAATATGCAATGCCGCAGAAGCTTGCATGTCCAAAGCTTCTAATTGGTGCTGCGCAAAATAACCGATGGCCAGATGTTCAGATTCGCTGATTTCACCTGCCTGCACAGCGAGGTTCCCGGCCAGGGCCTTCATTAAAGTGGATTTACCTGCGCCATTGTGACCCAGTAAGCCAATGCGACTGCTAGGCAAAATGGTGAGATTGATATTCTCTACAATACTTGTTTCGCCATAGCCCAATTGTACTTTCTGCAGATTAACTAAAGTCTGTGGGAGTTTGTCCGCTACCGGAATTTGAAAGTTAAAGGGAGAATCAATGTGAGCTGGCGCAATAGCTTCCATGCGCTCTAGCTCTTTCAGGCGGCTTTGGGCTTGTTTGGCCTTAGTGGCTTTGGCGCGAAAACGGCGAACAAAATTTTCAATTTCCGCGATGCGAGTCTGTTGTTTCTCGAATGCCGCTTGTTGTTGTGCTAATCGCTCAGCTTTTTGTTTTTCATAGCTACTATAATTACCGTTGTATAGTTCCAGCTTTTGATTGTGCAAATTAACAGTGTATTGGATGACGTTGTCTAAAAAATCTCTATCGTGCGAGATTATTAGCAGTGTACCGGGGTACATCTGCAGCCATTGTTCTAGCCAAACGGTAGCATCTAGATCAAGGTGGTTTGTCGGCTCATCAAGCAATAAGAAGTCGGATGGACACATTAAAGCTTGAGCCAGATTCAAACGAATGCGCCAGCCACCAGAAAACTCATGTACTTGCTTTTGGCTGTCAGCCTGGGTGAAGCCAAGCCCGTTTAATAAAGCTTGCGCTCTAGATTCGGCACTATAGCCCTGGTGTTGCTCAATTTCGCCGTACAGTTTAGCAAGAGTTTCACCGCAGGCGGCTTCTCCCTTGGCGTTTTCTTGCTCCAGTTTAACTTCGAGCTTACGCAGGGCTTGATCGCCATCGATCACGTAGTCGATGGCTTTTCGTTCGCTATGGGCGACTTCCTGAGCCATATGGGCTAAGCGCCAATTGCTGGGTATGGAGCAGCTGCCGGTATCGGCTTGCAGCTGGCCTAGTAGTAATTTGAATAGGCTGGATTTGCCGCTGCCATTTGCTCCGATTAGGCCAATTTTTTGCCCTGGATGAACGCGCAAAGCACAATGGTCTAGCAGAAGCTTATGGCCACGCTGTAAACTTAAATCTTGTATCTCAATCATGGCGGCTATTGTACTGCTGCGGGTATTAAATGACAGACCATACTGAAAATTTGTTGTGGCAGTTTAGTCTTGCTTACTATCAGCAACCCAAAGCTGCGAAATGCTTGTTGCTGCTTCAGGACGAATATGGGGCCCAGGTCAATATTCTGCTTTGGTGCCTTTGGCAGGGCGTTGATGGGTGCCTTATCTCAGCAGAAGATTTAGAGCGTGCTTTGGCTTTAATTGATAAGCACCAAAATAACTATCTTTTACCCACGCGTGAATTGCGAAGGGCGCTCAAAAATCATCCATTTGATACGGTTTATAAGCAGGCAAAGTCTCTCGAGTTGGAGCTAGAGCGCTGGGAGCAGCAGACATTGTTTGAGCTGAAGATATCATCGGGTCGTGGCCCGGATGCTGCGCAGCAAAACCTATTAATGTATGGTGAGCATCTAATGCACCAAGAAGAGCCGGGTCAGAGCTATAGTTCAGGCCTGAATTCACAGCTAGAACAACTACTAAAGTATTTATAGCTAGACCTTGGAGGTCCTATGCGTTTGTTTCTTACCCTTATGGCTCTGATCATTGTGCTTGCTTTGGCGGCGCCATTTGTACTGAAAAGGCCGGATGGTTTGCCTTGGATGGATGCCTCGGAACTGTCCCCCGATATTGAGGTCAATGGAAGCTATGAAAAGGCTAAGTTGGAGCTGTATCGCTGGTGGCATGGCTTGCGTCGAGATATTTTAGGCGACAAGCAGTCTGGGAAAACCAAGGCTTATCGCTGGCAAGACAGTGCCGGTAACTGGCATTTATCGGATACGCCCAACCCTGCTGGAACAGCGCAAGAGCTTTGGGTAGACCCAAATGCTAACTTGATGCAGTCGGTTCCCGTGCCGGAGCCCACAGAAGAAGCTGAAAATACTACTCAAGCTGATGCAAAGGCTGTACCCTTGCCGATGACTGTAAGTCCAGGACAGGCTCAGAAGTTGATGCAAGATGCTCAGCAAATTCAAGAGCTGGTGGATAAGCGCTATCAAGAGATAGACGCTCAGACAAATAAACGAAGTCAATAAAGTTAACGATATAGTTTAATGGGGCCAAGCCCCTCACGGACCAATTAGGAAGCAATAATGAAAAAGTTCGCGATTGCCGGTGTTGCTGCCGCTGTAATGCTTGTTGCAGGTTGTAATGAGCAGGCTAAAAAAGCACCAGAACAAGAGCTGGTGCTAGACACCATGGAAAAGAAGATCAGTTATATTCTGGGCTACGATGTTGCCGGTCGCTTTAAGCAGGATGAGATGAACCTAGATGCCGCCGCTATTTCTGCGGCGGTTAAAGACATCGCTGAAGGCAAAGAGTCTCGTTTGACTCCTGAAGAGATGCAGTCAGTAATGACTCAGTACCAGGAAAAGCAAATGGCTAAACAGCAAGAAGCCATTGAGAAAGCTCGTGTTGAGAGTGAAAAAGCGGGCGAAGAAAACCTAGCTGCCGGCCAAGCTTTCCTAGCCGAAAATGCTAAGAAAGAAGGTATACAAAGCACTGAAAGTGGTTTGCAATATGAAGTGATCACCGAAGGCAGTGGCCCTAAGCCGACCACCGATGATGCCGTACAGGTACATTATGTAGGTACTTTGATTGACGGCACTGAGTTTGATAGCTCGGTTGCACGTGGCGAGCCGGCGACCTTTAAAGTGACTCAGGTAATCCCAGGCTGGACCGAAGTTCTACAGTTAATGCCAGAGGGCTCAAAGTGGAAGGTTTATATCCCATCTAACCTAGCCTATGGCCCTGGTGGTACCGGTGGTATTATTGGGCCGAACGCCACTTTGGTTTTTGAAGTTGAGTTGCTAAAAGTTAACCCTTAATGAGTTAGCTATTTGCCTCACAATAAAAAACGCCGCAGATTGCGGCGTTTTTTATGGGTAGCTGTTTTGCAATGTAGTTACACCGCCCCATTCCAAAATATCAATTTTGAAAATGACTAGGTTTTCAAAGCCTCTTCAATATTGTCATGGAAGTAGCGCAACCCCTGTTCAAATCGTCCATGAAGAAACTCCTGGCAGGCGCCTGAATACAGGCCTTGCTGGACGTCGCTGGCCATACTGAAATCTTCTTCTAAAGCTCGATACAGAATTTCATTGTTTTTGCAAAAATAGGCAATCCCTTTTTCATTAGGCGCTTTGGCTAGCAGGGTAAAGTTAATCAGTTGTGTGTGTCCGATACCATCGGGATAAACAATAGAAACGTTTATATGATCGGGCTCTATTAACAGCAATGTATTTGGGAAGAGTAGGTAGAGAAAGTTGCCGTGCTCACGAACATGCCACTCGGATTCATCTTTTTCACGTAGGCTGGTAATGGTTTTTTTAGGGTAGAGATTACGCTGCTGCAGGCCAAACTTTTTGTAACTACCAACCGTGTCTAAAAACATAAAGTCGATGGTTTCTTTATGGGTTTTTTTGACATGGTAATTTTCCATAAAAGTATCAACCGCCAGCTTCCAATTTATCGGGCGATGGAAATCTTTTGGATCAAAAACGACATGGCTGTCTAATTGATAACCTTCTAAGTCTTGAATAATGCTGTCACCCAGTAGCTTGTCGAGCTCGGTTTCAAAGCCGCCATCTTTATCGCCCACCTTAATGGGGCTTAGTCGCAACCAAATAAAACCAAAGCGCTCGGTTAAGGGGAGCTCTGTGAGACTCTTGCAGCCTTCGGGCATATTGCTGAAACCATCGCGATGGGGAATGCCGCGTAGATTGCCATTGGTTTCATAAGTCCAGGCGTGATATTGACATACTAGGGAGCGTAAGCCTTTGCCACTAGCTTCGCGGGCGAGGCGTCCGCCGCGATGTTTGCAGACATTAATAAATGCTTTCAGGCTGCCATCTTTTTGGCGTAAAACAATGAGGGGAACTTTGCAGATTTCGCGGGTAAAGTAATCACCAGCTTCCGGCAGTTGGCTGCTATGCCCTACGATGATGGGCATCTCTTTGAAGAGTTGTTCTTCTTTGGCAAATTGATCTTTTCGAGTGTAGCAGTCAACATTGATACTGGAGCACTCGCTCTGCATATCAGTACTTTTATTTTCTTCGTAAGCCAGTATTTTTTTTATTAAGTCTATTTCAGCGTGTCTTTGCATTATCAGGCGTCTCTCTTATTGTATTTGTTAGATCACTATTTTTTAAAGCCCCATAGCTCTTGCCATAAAGGCCATAGTTTGATCGAGCATCTTGTTGGGGTCCTTGTTGAGTTGTGGGCTGTCAGATAGCAACTGCACAAGGAGCTCACGAATTCCGCCCATGATCATCGGGCAGGCAACATAGGCATTGATGTTGCTGTCGATTTCGCCACGCTCTTGGGCGAGTAGGACGTTCTCAATGGCAAGCTGAAGGTGAGCGGCTAAGCGCCGGCTTTCTACGGCGGCAACGAGAGGTTCTTTTTGGCGATTTAGGAACACCACTTTGGCGAGCGGATGTTTACGAATAAAGCTGATGCTGCGTTCCACCCTCGCTCTTTCGCGACTAATCCAATCGGCGCCCGGCAGTGGGTTGATATCTATTACCCATTGATCGTATTGATCGTAGAAGTCCTCAACGGTGGCGGCAATTAGATCTGTGCGGGAGTCGAAGTAACGGTAAATCAAGCCGCTGGACACTTGTGCAGTATGGGCGACATTTGCTATCTCCAAATCGCCACCGCGCGAAGCGAGTTCTTGGGCGGCAGCCACTAAAATCCGTTGCCGTGTCTGTTTGGCTTTTTGCCCAAATGTTTTGGTTTTTGCGTCGCTGCTCATGCTATTTCCGTCAATACCATTGATCTAGTGCATCTTAAGATGATGGAATATTGCTCAAAAGTAAAGTGAATTCACTTTATTTTTGACGTTTGGTGCATGCTGGACTTTCATTGCGGGCTTGTTTATTTAGAGTTTTTGCCGGAAATGGCGTCGTTCAACTTGGTCCATTGCCCCGTAAGGGTAGTTGTACTCATAGAAATTAAACTGATTCTGGCTCATTAGCACCACACTGGAACTGCGAGTGCCATAGTGTTCGCTACGAATAAACAGTGGACTTAATAAGACTTCGAGCTCCTCTCCGACACCAGTGTCCGGTAAGTTCTCATGATGCGCCTGATCGTCGAGTAGAAGTTGGCGCAAAGATTCCTCCTCGCTGCCCTGCTCTATGCAGCTTTTCAATTTTGCTAGGCCGTTGGTCGATTTAGGCCAGGGAGCATTAAAGGGGCCATTGCTTAATCCGTAGTACCCGGCACTCAACTGACCGGCGCTTTGGCCACGATTACTGATGTGCCATAACTCAGTTTTTTTGCCAATCAGCAGATTAAAGCCGGCGTAGTCTTGTGCTTCGCCTTCTAGTTCAGAGATAAATTCTGCTGGGCTTTGTTGGCCGCTAAGAAAACGACTTACCAATTGGCCGCGTGAGGGCCCCTCATGCGGGCTTGCCACGGATTCCCGGTAATTAGTTAGTGCGGCGAAACGGCCTTGGCGGCTCAGCCCCAGCCAGCTGCCCCCCGCCTCTAAATCTCGGCCCGCCAGAATGTCGGTATGATCTTCCCAGAAATCGGCGCGCGCAGTAGCTCTTTGATAGGCTTCATCGCGATTGGCCGCTAGTATCAGAGTTTGATCGGCACTTGGGTCAAAACGAAATAGGATCAGGCACATATTAAAAGTCGTAAATTAGAAATTGCTGGTGGAGTCTAGCAGAACTAGGCACCATAATGCCCTGCATCTGCTCCTAGGGAGCATTTTCAGTCTTGGGGGTGGCATGCTGTTTTTGATTTATGCGGTTCTAGGTGTTTTCGCGGGCATCATAGCGGGCTTATTTGGTGTCGGCGGCGGCATCATTATTGTACCGGTACTTATTTATAGCTTTGGCCTGTTGGGTTTCCCTGCTGAGCATATGGTCCATATGGCAATTGCCACCTCATTAGCATGTATTGTTACCACCTCGGTTAGCTCAATTTACGCCCATCACAAAAAAGGTGCAGTTGATTGGGCCTTGGTGTCCTTGATGGTTCCTGGTATTGCCGTTGGCAGTTGGCTAGGCGGTATGACCGCTGTGGGTATCAAAGGTGAGCACTTGCAAATAATAATCGGCGTTTTTGCTCTCTATACGGCCTGGAAAATGTGGAACAAATCAAAACAGGAGCAGGTCGAAAAGTCACTTCGATGGCCTTTGCTGGTACCTGTTTCAACTGGAGTAGGCTGGGCTTCAGCAATTTTTGGCATTGGTGGCGGCTCTTTAACCGTACCTTTTTTAAGCTCTCGGGGTGTGCAGGCTCAAAAGGCTGTGGCTTGCGGAGCTGCCTTGGGCTTTCCCATCGCCTTGGTGGGAACCTTAAGCTTTATATACAGCGGTTTGGCCATTGAAGGCTTGCCTGATCAAAGCTTTGGCCTGGTGTATTGGCCGGCGTGGATAGGAATTGCTGTATTTAGCACTTTGTCGGCTCGCTTTGGTGCCCAGTTAGCCCATAAATTATCCCCGCAGTTGCTGCAACGCTGCTTTGCTGGCTTTCTTTGTCTGGTAGGGCTCAACTTTATGCTTAGTGGTATTATGGCATCCCTCTGAAACGAGTGAATGAATTTTATGCAATATCCCGATATAGACCCGGTAGCGATTAACCTATTTGGCCTCAAGGTGCACTGGTACGGCATTATGTACCTGTTAGCCTTTGCGATGGCTTGGTATCTAGGTATGCGCCGTGCCCGTAAACCTTTTTCCCCGATTGCACCAAATCAAGTGGAAGACTTGATTATGTTTGGCGCCTTCGGGGTCATTTTGGGCGGCCGTTTTGGTTACGTTTTGTTTTATCATTTTGATAAGTTTTTGGTTGACCCTTTGTGGCTGTTTCGAGTTTGGGAAGGCGGCATGTCTTTCCATGGTGGCTTGCTTGGGGTTTGTGTGGCGATTTTCTTTTACTCGCGCAAAACCAACACAACCCTGTTGCAGTTGGGCGATTTTGTCGCGCCATTGGTGCCCTTAGGTTTGGGCTTTGGCAGGATTGGTAATTTTATCGGTCAGGAATTATGGGGAAGGGTTACTGATCCCGATGCGCCATGGGCGATGTATTTTCCAAATGACCCAATGAATGCGCGCCACCCTTCCCAGTTGTACCAAGCTTTCCTTGAGGGCTTGGTTTTATTTTTGCTGCTGTTTTGGTTTTCTAAAAACCCGCGCCCAAGAGGTGCTGTCAGCGGCTTATTTTTAGTGTTGTACGGCAGCTTCCGCTTTTTGGTTGAATTTGTTCGTGAACCTGATTCTCATTTGCAGGATCAACTGTGGCTAGGATGGGTAACACGTGGCCAGCTGTTGTCGTTGCCAATGATAGCAGCTGGAATTTTGCTTATGATTTGGGCTTACAGCTGGGCCAAGAAAAAAGACCAACAACAAACAGCGCAAGTAGAAGGTTAAGCTAGAGCGCGGGAAGCTTAGATTTGTGTTTTGCTCGCAGAAGTGGGCAACAGTACTTCGTATATAGAGAACAAACTTTAATGAAACAATATCTTGATTTAATGCGCCACGTGCGTGATCACGGTACAGAAAAGAGTGATCGTACAGGGACGGGTACGAAGAGTGTATTTGGTTACCAAATGCGCTTTGATTTAAGCCAAGGTTTTCCCTTAGTTACCACCAAAAAATGCCATCTTAAATCCATCGTGCATGAGCTGCTGTGGTTTCTAAATGGCGATACTAATACAGCCTACCTAAAAGAAAATGGGGTGAGCATCTGGGATGAGTGGGCAAGCCCAGAAGGCGATTTAGGGCCTGTATATGGCTACCAATGGCGTAACTGGCCTGCCCCTAACAGCAAGAGTATTGATCAAATAAGCCAGCTAATTGACATGATTAAAAGCAAGCCAGATTCTCGCCGTCTAATCATCTCCGCTTGGAATCCGGCGGATTTGCCGGACGAAACAATGTCTCCGCAGGCCAATGTTGCTGAGGGGAGAATGGCCTTGGCCCCCTGTCATACTATGTTTCAATTTTATGTGGCTGAAGGGAAGCTTTCCTGCCAGTTATATCAACGCAGTGCCGACATCTTTTTAGGTGTGCCTTTTAACATTGCATCTTATGCTTTGTTAACCATGATGATAGCTCAGGTTTGTGATTTAAAGCCTGGTGATTTTATCCATACCTTTGGTGATGCGCATCTCTATTCGAACCATGCTGAGCAAGTTGAGCTGCAATTACAGCGCAATCCTAAAGCGCTACCTACGATTAAAATTAATTCACAGGTAAAGGATATTTTTGCGTTTAAGTTTGAAGACTTTGAGTTGCAAAACTATGATCCTGATCCTCATATTCCAGCGCCAGTTGCTATTTAAAAAGGCGCCAGTTGCTAATTAAAAAATGTGTATTAAACACTGAGATTTATTAAGGGTAATTTTCGTGAGTATTTGTTTGGTGGTCGCAGCTGCTGAAAACAATGTTATCGGCATTGATAATAAAATGCCTTGGCATCTGCCAAAGGACTTGCAGTATTTTAAACAAGTGACCATGTCGAAACCGATTATTATGGGGCGTAAAACCTTTGACTCAATCGGTCGTCCGCTACCTGGTCGAGAAAATATCGTTATCACTCGCCAGCAAGAATGGCAGCATGACGGGGTGCGTGTAGTAAATAATATTGGCGCTGCGATTGAGCTAGCTGAGCAACTTTCTCCGCACAGCGATGTCATGATTATTGGTGGTGCTGAGATATATCGTCAGTCACTGGAGCGCGCGGATAAAATTTTCCTCACTAGGGTTTACACAGAGCTTGAGGGAGATGCTTTTTTTCCGGCGTTAAATGCCGCTCAATGGCGTGAAATTTCTTGCGAAAAACATGCGGCCTGTGAGCGTAATCCGTATCCATATGCCTTCTGCGTATTGGAGCGTGTTACTTCTGGAGACAAAAATACCTAGTAACATTTTCTGAGTATTCATTCGAGATTGCTTGAAAAGTGTTCAATTGTGTTGATTTTAACCGCCCTGTGACAGGTTTAATTTATATGTTACCTTAGTGCCCGATTGCAGTTGGGTAATGTGTTACCAGGCTGATACTTAATTACACAATTTTCAGGGGAGCCGGATTAACCGTTGAATCTTGCTCCAGCCTGTTATTACAATGGCGCACTCTTGACCTCGGCAAATGGATAATTTTTATAAACCATTTGCCAGTTAGAGAACGTCGCAAACTTAGTAGACAGAAGCACCCGAGTTGGGGGAAATATGAAGAAGCAGCGATTGAAAGCCGTGGCTTTAACCACAGTGCTTTCTGCCGGCGCGCTCATGGGGAGTGTAGCCCAAGCAGATCAAACTATTGATGCCATCCTTAAGGTTGGTCAGACTAAGGCCCAATCAGGGGCACAGTCTCAACAGAAAATCGATAAAATTGCCGAGCAAACTGGCAGTTTGTTACAAGATTTCAAAACCGTAAACAAGCAAATCGAAGGTTTGCGTGTTTATAACAAGCAGTTGGAAAAGCAAATTGCTAGCCAGTTGAAGGTTATCGACAATCTGACTAACTCCATCGATCAAGTAACAGTAATGGAACGTCAGATCCAGCCACTTATCCTGCGTATGCTGGAAGGTCTAGAGCAGTTCGTTGCTTTGGATATGCCTTTCCACACCGCTGAGCGTGAAGAGCGTCTAGAGATGCTACGCAATAACCAGGAACGTGCTGATATCCCTGTATCTGAGAAGTTCCGTCAGGTTCTAGAAGCCTACAAAATCGAGTCTGAGTACGGTCGTAAAATCGATACTTACAAAGATACTCTAGAAATCGACGGTCAAGAGCGTGAAGTTAATATTCTACGCGTTGGTCGTATCGCCCTAATGTACCAAACTACTGACACCCAAAAGTCTGGCGCTTATAACGCTAGCAGCCGTCAGTGGGAAGCGATTGATTCTGGTGAATATCGTGCTGCCATCCTAAAAGGCATCAAGATCGCTAAGAAACAAGCAACAATCGACATTATGGATCTACCAATTTTGGCTCCGGAGGCTGCACAATGAAAATGACCTTCGCCAAGCGCGTTATTGCTATTGCCGCAGCGGGCATGCTGTCTGCAGGCACTGCTATGGCCCAGGACAAAGCGGCATCTTTGGATGAACTGCTGAAAATGGTTAAAGATGCCAAAGTGGCAGAAACTGCTGATCAGCGTAAGCGTGAAGCCGATTTCCGTCGCCAAAAGGCTAACCAGCAGGCTTTGTTAAATCAAGCTAGGCAGACTAAAGCCAACGAAGAAGCTCGTTCTGTTCGTTTAGAGAAAAACTACGAAGAAAACGAAGCGGCTGTTGACCAGAAACGCCAGCAGTTGCAAGAGCGTCTAGGTTCTTTGAAAGAGCTATTCGGTCATCTGACTTCTGCAGCGGGTGATTTACGTGCAAACGTTGATAACTCTCTAGTAAGTGCTCAGTACGGTGAGCGTGCTGAATTTCTTGATAATCTGATCGAGAAAATGAACAGCGCTGACCAGCTGCCTACTATCGAAGAGATTGAGCAGCTATGGTACGAAATCCAGCGTGAAACCATTGAAGGCGGTAAAGTGGCTAAGTTCACTGGTACCGTAATCAAGCCAAATGGTGATAAGGCCGACCAAGACGTTATTCGTATTGGTACTTACAACCTGCTATCTGATGGTAACTACCTAACTTTCAAAGAAGGCAAGCTAGAAGAGCTGCTGCGTCAGCCTACTGCTTTCCAAGCTGCTGCTAAAGATCTAGAGTCTGCTGCCCCTGGTACCTTTACCAAGGTTGGTGTTGACCCTACTGGTCCTTCCGGCGGTACTTACCTGGGTGCATTAATTAACAGCCCATCTATCGTTGAACGCTGGCATCAGGGTGACCTAGTTGGTTACATCATTACCGGTGTTGGTGTATTCGCAATGCTATTGGCTATCTTCCGCTTGATCGTTCTAACTGGCATGTCTGCCAAGGTTAGTGCTCAGTTGAAGTCTGACAAGGCCAACACTAACAACCCTCTGGGTCGTGTGTTGAAAGTTGCAGAAGACAATCCTGGTCTAGATGGCGAAACTTTGGAACTGAAGCTAGAAGAGGCGGTTCTAAAAGAAAAGCCTGCTATCGAATCTGGCTTGCAGCTATTGAAGATTATCTCTGCTGTGGCGCCGCTATTGGGTCTATTGGGTACCGTAACCGGTATGATCGTGACCTTCCAGGCGATTACTATCTTCGGTGCTGGTGATCCTAAGGCAATGGCCGGCGGTATCTCTGGTGCTCTAGTAACCACAGTACTAGGTCTGGTTGTAGCTATTCCTACTGTATTGATGCACACCTTGGTTAACGGTCGTGCGCAGCGTGTACTGCACATCTTAGATGAGCAAAGCGCTGGTCTAGTAGCTGAAAACGTAGAAGCTAAGTAGGAGATTGCTCATGACGGCATTAATGGATCAATTAGAAGCCATTAAGGCCTTTGTGGAGTCGGGTGGTGAGGTTCTTATCTTGATCGCCATCCTGACTTTTGTCATGTGGACACTGATTTTCGAACGTTTGTGGTATTTCAAGGGTAATCTAAAGCGCGACGTGCAAGGTGCTTTAGATACTTGGGAAGCTCGTCCAGAGCGCCAGTCTTGGAATGCCCACCAAATTCGTTATGCACTGATCTCTCGTGTTAGTGAGAATGTACGCATTAATATGAGCATGATCGAAACCCTAGTATCCCTAGCACCATTATTTGGTCTATTGGGTACGGTTTGGGGGATGATCGAAGTGTTTAACGTATTGGCCATTACTGGTGGTGGTGATGCGAAGTCCATGGCTAGTGGTGTATCCAAAGCAACAATCCCGACAATGGCGGGTATGGTTGCGGCGCTTTCGGGCGTATTTGGTAACACTCTAGTGACTCGTATTGCCGAACGCGAAAATCAGTTACTTGCCGATCACCTGACGATGGACCACTAAGCAGCCAGCCTGCTTAGTGCCCACAAGGCAGACGCTAAGTATTAATCGGTTATGTTAAGAGAGTAACCATGGCCAAAAAAAGAAAAGTTGAAGAGGAAGGCGGCATCGATTTAACACCCATGCTAGACGTGGTGTTCATCATGTTGATCTTCTTTATCGTAACGGCTTCTTTTATTAAGGAAACCGGTATCGAGATTAATCGACCTGATGCGACGACTGCAGAGCAGAAGTACAAGTCGAATATCTTGATTGCGATTAGCGACAACAATGAAATCTGGATCGACAAGAGCCGCATTGATGAGCGCCAGGTGCGTAACCGCATCGAGCAATTACGTGCGGAGAACCCGAAAGGGGGAATTGTGGTTCAGGCGGATGACAAAGCAAGCATTGAAACCCTAACGTTGGTAGTGGATGCTGCCCGTGATCTGGGTGTCACTGACGTTGCTGTGGCGACAGAGAAGAACTAGGGCAAGCTATGAATCCAATACGACTCATAATAGCCGGAGCCATTGCATTGGCAGTGACTTTTGGCTTGTTCGTTTTGATGCATACTTTGATCGCGGCGAATATGACAGAACCTGAAGAAGGTGAGGCGACTAAAATTGCCGATATTCATATGCCGGAAACTAAGATCGAGACCCGCTTCGAAACCGAAAAACCTGAGAAACCCGAAGAGCCGGACGAGCCACCACCAGAGATGCCTCAACCTGAATTCGATACCCCTGATGTTAGCCCAGACGCTATCAACATGGGTGCGCCGAAGGTACAAGCAAATCTAAATGTGGCTGGTGTTGGTGGCTTCTCTTCCGATGGTGAATACTTGCCTATCGTGAAGGTTCAGCCCCAGTATCCTCGCCGAGCGCTAAGCCGTGGTATTGAAGGTTATGTAATTGTTGAGTTTACCGTGACCAAGAGTGGTGCGGTTGCTAATCCGGTAGTTGTAGAGCATGTACCTGAAGGCTCCACCATCTTTGCTAAAGCAGCAATGAAGGCGGCCTTGAAGTTTAAGTACAAGCCACGGGTTGTTGACGGTGAGCCAATCGAGGTTCCAGGTGTACGCAACAAGATATCCTTCGCCATTGCACAATAGAATGGGTAACAACATGAAAATGACGGCTGCGGCAACAAAGCTCGTCAAACACACTCTGCTGGCGGCACCGCTTATGCTTGCCCCAGCAGTATCAAGTGTGGTGATGAAAGCTTTTAATCAAGACGCGACTTTCGGTGCGGCTTACGCTCAAGAAGCGAAGAAAAAGCCTGCCCAAAAAACGCGCAAAACACCGGCTCTTAGTCAGAAGGTGTTTAAGAAGCTAGAAGCTCCTAACCAGTTGATTAACCCTGAAAAGGGTGAACCTGACTACCGTGGTGCTATCAAGCTTTTAAATGATATCAATATCACCAAGTTTAACCGTTACGAGAAGGCTCAGGTATATAACCTGAAAGGCTATGCTTACTACAGCATGGAAGACTATCGTAATGCGATTAAAGAGTACAAATTGCTACTCTCAATGAGCCCGGATATCCCTCTAGGCCTTGAAGTGCAAACTCTTTATATCGTTGGTCAGCTTCAATTTGTATTGGAAGATACTATTGAAGCAGAGAAAACCCTTGAAAAATGGATGGCAATTGCTCCGATTATTGGTGCCGACGCCCACGCGATGCTGGGTCAGGTTTACTACACCAATAAAAAGACCAAGAAGGCCATCGGGTCCATCAATACTGCGGTAGAGATGTACGACAAAAAGGGTAGGACGCCTAAAGAGAACTGGTTCCAGATCCTAAGTGCCCTGCACTACGATGACAATAACACTAAGAAAGTTATTGAAATCCTAGAGCGTATGGTTCGCTTGTATCCGAAGAAGACTTACTGGCGCCGTTTGGCTGGTATGTACGGCTTGGATAACCGCGAAAAGGATCAGTTGTTCGCCTATGATGCTGTGTATCAAATGGGTGGCTTGACCAAAGAAAAAGAGCTGATGAACTTAGCTTATCTATATATGGGTGAAGATGTTCCCTATATGGCTGCTAAAATCATGAAAAAAGGCTTGGCGAATAAGATTATTGAGCCAACTTCTAAAAACCTAGAGGTTTATGCGACGGCATTGCGCATGTCTCAGGAGATTAAGAAGTCTATTCCAGTAATGGAACAGGCGGCGTCAAAATCTGACGGTGGTGATTTGTATGCTCGTCTGGCTGGTATTTACCTAGACAGCGACAATAACAAGAAGGCCGTTGAGGTTGGTGAGAAGGCTTTGAAGAAAGGTGGTGTGAAGCGTAAAGATCAGCTTTATATTACTTTGGGCATGGCCAATGCTAATCAAAAACGCTATGGCGCAGCTATCAAGCACTTTAAAGAGGCGGCTAAAGACAAGCGTAGCAAGAAATTTGCGAACGGTTGGATTAAGTACTGTCAAAATGAGCTTGAGCGTGAGCGTAAGCTAGCGGCTTCTTAAGCTGTTAGTTAAAGCCACAAAAAAAGCCGCTATATGCGGCTTTTTTTGTGGCTGTTACATCGTTGAATGTCAGAAACAATTCGGCACCGGATCAATAAAGCTTAACGACCATTCTCTTCCAGCGCAGTATGTCTAGGTGCAAGCTCTTTTAAAGCGCGACGATAGACTTCTTGTTTAAAGGAAACGACTTTACCAATTGGATACCAGTAATTGACCCACTTCCAGTGATCAAATTCCGCACTGCCGATTTTATTTAAGCAAACTTTACTTTCATCACAGAGCATACGAAGCAAATACCACTTCTGCTTTTGGCCGATGCATAAGGGGTTTGAGTGTCTACGGATTAGGCGCTTAGGAAGTCGATAGCGTAACCAACCACGGGTGACTGCGAGTACTTCGACATCTGACTTCTCTAATCCAACTTCTTCGTATAACTCACGAAAAAGTGCTTGTTCTGGGGATTCGTTGTCGTCTATCCCGCCTTGGGGGAATTGCCAAGCGTCTTGGCCGCCAATTCGGCGCGCCCAAAGGGCTTGACCTTTGTCATTACAAATTATGATCCCAACATTGGGACGAAAACCATCTGCGTCTATCAAGGATTGCTCCAGGGGTAGCTACAAACGCGATCAAGAGCAGGGCACGAAGGTACATTTTGCTGATCTGCGTAGCAGCCTCAAAGATTTAATTACCAACATTGTTTCATAAGTTTGACATTAGGGCCATAAGTTGAGGTAAATTTACTGTGCCTAGTAGAATGCTTTTACCCTACAATAGAGTCTTTCTACACTATTTAGAGAGCAGTACCATGACCCTTGCGCTATTTGATCTTGATAACACCCTGATTTGTGACGACAGTGATAATTTATGGGGCGAGTTTCTCGTAGGGGAAGGTTTAGTGGATGCTGCGGAATATGGCGAAAAAAATGAAAAATTCTATCAAGACTATAAGCGCGGCGAATTGGATATCTATGCCTATTTACAGTTCGTTGCTAGAGGTATTAACTCCATTGAGGCTTCCAAACGTGAATCTATAAGATCCAAGTTTATGGAAGAAAAAATAAAAAAGGTAATGTTACCCAAAGCCGCGGCTCTCTTGGATGAGCACAGGAAGCAAGGGCACACCATTATGGTAATTACCGCGACTAGTAGCTATATCACCCAGCCCATTGTTAATGCCTTGGGTATTGAGCTGTTACTGGCCCCAGAGTTGGAGCAAAAGGGCGACTATTTTACTGGTGGGGTTGTTTCAACGCCAACATTTCAGCAAGGAAAAGTAGAGAGACTTGAAACTTGGCTTGCCCAAAATAATGAATCAATATCAGGTGCATATTTCTATTCCGACTCCCACAACGACTTGCCCCTGCTAAAGGTGGTCGATAACCCTGTCGCTGTAGATCCGGATGAAAAGCTTGAAAAGTATTGCGAAAAAAATAATATTCCGGTGATCAGTCTACGATGAAAAAAAGGAATTCGGTACTTTCATTGCCATCAACACCTTTTTTGATTGTACTTTTTGTTTTGCAGTTTTGCTTACTAGGATGTAATGAAGCTCCAGAGCAGCTGCAGGGTGAAACAATAACCGAGACAAAAACGGAAAGCTTGCTGCTGAGCCAGGATGACGAATTAAAGCTAAAGAAGCTGGTGGCAGAATACTGGAAAAAGGTGAGAGTCTCAGCTTCAGATAATAGGCAAAAACTAAGCGTATTAAATGAGATGGTTGATGACTTCCTAAGTAATCCCAGTGACGAGTCGCTCACGGCTGTAAAAGAGCAGTGGATAGAGAGCTATCTCTCATATCAAGCTTTGGCCACAGTTGCTCAGTTTCATCTGTCAATGCCTAATGTATATGCTGATCAGCGTAATATCTGGTTGGCGATTGACCCTTATCCAATTGCTGTTGGCTATATAGATGATTTTGGCCCCTATAAAGGAGTGGGGATTGTTAATGATTTGCTTGTAGAGATTAATGAGACATCGGTTCGTTCTCAGCATGCAATTACAGATCCAAGTGAAGCTATACTGGGGTATTTGCCATTAGCCTTCTTACTCTGGGGCGATAATATCTCCAATGCAGAGCGTGTAGATGATTACAAAATTAATGGCAACCAAAACATTCAAAGAAGGCGGCAGCTACTAGAGGTGGTGAGTACGGCTTTGGCAAATGACGTAAAGGTTCTAGAGCAATGGTTATCAGACACTGGTCAAATTGATGTGCTCTTTTATCGCCTTCCAGTGTTGGCGCAAATTGAACTTATAAAAAGATCAAGCGCTGCATTCGCTGAGTACAGTATTCTTGCTGTATTACAGGACGAGGCTAAAGATGATTGGCGACCAGGTGAAATATGGTCGAAAGTTTTGTCTGTACAAGTAAGGCAGCTAAATGACAATATTGAATTGCTAAAAGCTGCGAACACGCTACCACTAGATATCTCGGTCGAAGCTATCGAAAATAATGAAGCATCTACAGCTCTACAAGATGATGTATTTTCAAAAAATCAGAATGCCAGGCTTATTGAGAGCTTAGAGCGGTTAGTTAATGAAGCTAAGAATTAGGCTCGACCCGTGATGTTGTTGTCGAGCCTCAATTCAAAACGGCCTAGGGTAGGTAAACCCTGGCAAAGACCGCTTTTAAGTAATCAGTTTCAGCAATAGATGGATGAACTGGATGGTCAGCGCCTTGACCGCCTTGATGGAGGATTTGGCAGTGGCGTTCCAGATGGCGAGCTGAAGCTCGAACAATATCGTTCAAGCGATCTTTAGCCAAATGCATAGAGCAAGAGCCTGAAACCAAAATGCCATCTTTACCGAGCAGTCTCATTCCTAGCTCATTTATATGTCGATAAGCGGCTTCACCTGACTTTTGATCTTTGCGCTTTTTAATAAAAGCTGGTGGATCAAGTACTACAATATCAAATCGTTCCTGAGACTGAATTAATTGTTTTAGTACTTCAATCGCTTTACCGTGGATAGTTGACACCTTATCTTCTAAGCCATTGATAGCCGCGTTTTCGGCTACCCAGTCTAGGGCCGATTCTGAGGCGTCAACACACACTACTTCACTTGCTCCGGCAAAGGCGGCCTGAACGCCCCATCCGCCAACATAGCTGAATACATCGAGTACACGTTTGCCTGGCGACAGTCGCTGTAGAAGAGCGCGATTTTCTCGATGATCATAAAACCAGCCAGTCTTTTGGCCATAGGCTATTGGCGCCAGAAAGTGGCAACCGTTTTCCTCCATCTCAACGGCTTCTGGAATATCCCCGACTGTGTCGACTGACTCAGGCAGGTTTTCCAGCTTTCTGGCACTATGATCATTACGCAATAAAATGGCTTCTGGTTTTAAAACCTTTTGCAAGGCTTGCACGATTTCTTGCTGTAGCAGATCCATGCCGGAGGTAGATATTTGTACAACCAAATAATCGCCGAAACGGTCGACGACCAAACCAGGCAGCAGATCGCTGTCTCCATAAACAAGACGGTAGTATGGCTTGGGGTAGGCTAGCTCTCTGAGTGATAAAGCTTGTTTAATACGATGGACCAATAAGGATTTATCTAAGGGGTACTTCTTTTGACGGCTGACCATGCGCGCGCAAATAAGTCCTTGCGGATTCATAGTGGCTAGCCCCAGTGACTTGCCGCCATTGCTAAGTACTTCCACTTGCTGGCCTGAACTGAATCCGTTTAAGGGACTCAGTTGGCTATTCACTTCGTTTGAATAGATCCACAGATGACCCTGTTTAAGGCGTCGGTCGGCGTTGGATTTAAGGTGTAGCGGAGCAAAGGACATGGTAGTACCTAGAAAAAAGCCCTATTATAAAGCCCGCCTACGACCCCTTGCTAGCTTTTATCGTCTTTAAAGCCAGCGAGTAGCCTGGCGCTATCGATAGCTAATAAAATCTGTTGAGCCGCTGATGGCATTCAGAAACTGATGCTCATTAAAACTTGATAAGCTAATGTCATGTTGATTGTGGACCAAGCGAGTAACAGAGGCATTGATCACCGGCTCAAAAAGCCCATAAACTTTATCTGCACCAAGGCCCATAACGATTGCGCTTACTGCTGCTATTACGCCACCGGAGGTAAATACCGCCGCGCTTTGGCCGCTGCCGTTTTGCTGCATTACGGCGTCTAAGCCTGCCTCAAAGCGGCACCTTGCTTGCGGCCAAGATTCTAAAGTGGAGCTCTGGGGTTCCTCTAGGATCCAGTACTGAAACACGGTTCTCAAGATTTTTTGGAAACTCTTTTTATCATTCATCATGTTCTTGGCATCCATTGCTAATTCTGGATGATGCCTAAGCATGGCGGGCAGCAGCTCATCTACCTGAGCATGATTGTCAAATTCATTCCAATTGGCATCGATGGTAAGGCTGGGCAGTTCAACAGCTGCTGCGCGATAAACATCGATTAAAGCTTGGGCAGTTTGTTGTTGGCGTGCAAGAGTACCACTGTAAAGGCCTTGAAACTGCTGTTCTTGTTGTAAGAAGTGCTCACCTAATAGTTTGCCTTGTTGGTATCCGAGTTCCGATAGTTGATCGTAATTATCGGTACCAAATGAGGCTTGGCCGTGCCTAACCAGAAATATTTCTGCCATGTGAACTCCGTAAAAATGGAAACCGCCTAGAGTATTCAAACTATGCCATTATAGTCAGCATGAGCTGGTTTCGTCTTAACATTTACGCGATATCCGTTGCTTTGTTAGACGCTAGTGGTGTGCTGTCATTTTTCGCTTGTAAAGATGTGCTTTCAGCCTTGGCAGATAGGTTAAAAAAGGGCAGTCTAGGTCACATGAAAAATGGTGGATACTGACATCTCAAAGCAGTCTGGCCATTTTGCACATACAGTTAAATACAGGAGCAAGTGATGGAAACCCTTAATTTTTATATAAATGGTGGATGGGTAGAGCCAAATGAGCTGAAAACCTTAGAGGTTATCAACCCTGCTAATGAAGAAAGTTGTGGTCGTATAGCTCTGGGTAATGAGCAAGATGTAAATGCTGCAGTAGCGGCGGCCAAGGCGGCTTTCCCTGCTTTCTCCCAGACTAGCCGCGAAGAGCGTATTGCTTTGCTAGAGAAAATTCTTGCCGGGCTTGCTGCACGCCAAGAAGATCTAGCACAAGCCATCACCGCTGAAATGGGGGCGCCGGCTTGGCTGTCTAAGATGGCCCAATCAGCCATGGGTGCTGCGCATTTTAATGAAACCTTGCAGCTGTTGAAAGATTATGAATTTGAAAGTAATCGTGGCAGCACTCGTTTGCGCAAAGAGCCTATTGGAGTTTGCGCGTTAATTACACCATGGAATTGGCCGCTGAATCAGATTGCCTGTAAAGTAGCTCCGGCTATAGCCGCTGGCTGTACAATGGTACTTAAGCCTTCCGAAATCGCGCCTTTCGATGCTGCGATTTTTACTGAAGTGTTGCATGAAGCTGGTGTGCCGGCTGGCGTGTTTAATATGGTTAATGGTGATGGGCCAGGTGTAGGGGCGCCACTTTCAAGCCACCCCGATGTAGATATGGTTTCTTTTACCGGTTCTACTCGTGCAGGTCGTTTAATTTCAAAAGCTGCTGCCGATGACATCAAGCGAGTATCACTAGAGCTAGGCGGCAAATCTGCGAATATTATTTTGCCGGAGGCCAATTTAGAAAAAGCAGTTTCTAAAGGTGTGCAAAGTATGATGATGAATTCGGGGCAGTCCTGTAATGCGCCGTCCAGAATGCTAGTACCTGCTGAAAAACATGCTGAGGCTGTAGCCATCGCTAAGCAAACAGCGGAAGCGCTTTCGGTGAACGATCCTTATGCTGAAGGTGTTTACCTTGGCCCGGTTTCTTCCGATGTTCAATATCAAAAAATTCAGGCATTAATTCAGCAGGGCATCGATGAGGGTGCAGAGCTTGTTGTGGGCGGAATTGGAAAGCCTGAAGGTCTAGAGCAAGGCTACTATGTGAAGCCAACGGTTTTTGCTAACGCCAATAATCAAATGACGATTGCTCGCGAAGAAATTTTCGGGCCAGTGCTCACCATGATTCCATACGGCTCTGTCGAAGAGGCTGTGGAGGTTGCCAATGATACTCCTTATGGTCTATCGGGCTATGTTTACGGTGAGACTTTAGAGGAGGCGGCCGATGTTGCTAATCAATTGCGAACAGGTAATGTTCATCTAAATGGTGCAGGCGCAGATACCAAAGGGCCTTTTGGTGGTTATAAGCAATCAGGTAATGGTCGCGAGTGGGGCGAGTTTGGTCTAGAGGAGTTTTTAGAAGTTAAAGCTGTATTTGGTGCCAATCAGTAGCGCGACTAAAAATTTAGGAGCCTAGTACTGCCTAGGTTCCTAGTTTTTAGCTCTAATTTCAATCAATGATTCTGATTTTTAAATTTTTCTGTACCAAAATCAGTATAAAGTCCTGGCTTGTCCTGTATAGATCAGTCCTTTCTAATGCTTTTGAATGACCCTGTTGGGTAGGTCTTTTATTAATAAATGTTGCTTTATAAATACCAGTCGTTTTCATTAACTGTCAGTGATTTTTTATCTTTGCGATCTCGTCATTTTTTTAATTTATCCTAAGTAATTCTGACCGAAGAGTTCCACCAAGCCAGTCATTGCTTTCCTATCCACCCCTTATCTTGACCGCTACTTTTAGCTCCTATAAATTCGCGCTAACTTAAAAATCAGGGAAGATATAAATCTAGAATAAGGAAAATAATAAAATTCTATTTGCCGTATCGAGTAGATAGAACAGGTGGTCTTGGGCTTCTATCCGTGAATTAATAAGGATTGAGCACTACATGAAAAGCAGTTCTCTCAAATTGGCAATAATCACTTTATGTATGGGTGTTGCCGATGTTTCATTTGCCGATATTACTGGCAGTATATTTAATGACTACAATGCCAATGGTGTGGATGATGGCGCTAATGAGCCTCCTATTGCTGATGTGATGGTTAGTGCCTATGGTGTTGATGGTGCAGCGGTAGGCAACTCGCCGCAGTTTACAGATTCTGTAGGTGAGTTTAATTTAACGGGAATCACCGGCCCAGTTCGCCTAGAATTTACTTTGACTGAGGCTCAGAAAAAGTTTCTATTTGCCGGCGCGGGTGAACTAAGCCAAGTTATTTTTGCCGAGGACGGCGATAATATTGACCTTCCTTTGCATAATCCTAGTTTGTTCTGCCATAGCGATCCTGACATTGCGGTGAGCTGTTTTGTTAATGGCGATTCTGCTAGCTCTGTAAACCCTAGTGATACCGTTGTCGCTGTATCTTATCTTGCAGCAAATAAATCTATGTTGGCTGCAAAACAGCAAACCGGTGCCGTTTGGGGCTTGGCTTATCAACGTGACGGCGATCGCTTATTTATGAGTTCAATGCTGAAGCGTCATTCAGCGCTAGGGCCCGCCGGAGAAGGTGTTATATATGTTCAAGAAAATGCCCTCAATAGCCCTGCGGCCCCAAGCGTCTTTAGCCGATTTTCCGATCATGGTATCAGCGTAGGTGTGGTACCCAGTAATAGTGCTAGAGGTCTTGACGGAATTGATCCGAGTGATGGCAATCATGATGCATTAGCGATCGATCTTGTCGGCAAGGTTGATCTTGGTGGTGTCAGCATGGCGGATGATCAAATCCATCTCTATACAGTTAACTTGCACGATAGAGCAGTTTATCGCTTCGATAGTAGAGATGCCTCACAAGCGCCGATAGCTTTGCCTAGCTTCCCAAATCATGACTCGGGCAGCTGCGTTAATGGCGTAGCGAGGCCTTGGGCTGTAAAAGCATACCAAGGTGACGTTTATCTAGGAGTGGTGTGCAGTGCAGAGAATGACGGGGCTAGCACTGACCTGAGTGCTGCTGTTTATCGTTTTGACGGCGGTAATTGGCATACGGCTGTCCCTGCCTTTGCCTTAGATTATCCCCGCCAGGCCCCTTACCCCGGTCAAAATGGCGCTTGGCAGCCGTGGGGAGATGAAATTACAGATTTTCGTAATCCGATTACTTCGGGTGAAAATTTCTTTTCCAAGCCTTCGCCGATTCTTTCGGATATCGAGTTTGATGATCATGGCAATATGTTACTTAATTTTTCTGATCGCACCTCTTTGCAGATGGGAGGTAGAAATTTAGGAACTAATACTGCCGATACCACAACACTTTTCTATACGGTTAGTGGCGGAGAGTTGTTGAGAGCAACAGCACTGGCTAATAAGGAGTATCAGATTGAAGTGATCAATATTGCCAGTGATGAATTTTTTTCGGGTGATGAGTTTCTAACTCCGGGTGAAGATCATCGCGAGACTGCTTTTGGCGGTGTAGCGGTTTTGAACGGCGTTGATGAATTAGTAATGACAGCACTTGATCCGGAGCGTTTGGATAGTGGAGGCTTATATTGGCTGAGTACTGCAGATGGTAGTAAAAGTCGAGTCACGGAATTGTATCGTGGCGCTGGTAATGGTTTTTCCGGTAAAAGTACTAGTCTAGGTGATTCAGAGCTAATCTGTGAGGCGGCACCTTTGCAGCTAGGTAATCGAGTTTGGTGTGATCAAAGTTCGGGCTATTCTGGAAATGACGGTAATGGTATTCAAGATCCAGGTGAGGCTGAGATTTCAGCGGTTACTTTACGCTTAAGTTGTGGCGCCGAGTTCGCTGAAATGCAAACCGATATTAATGGGCAGTATTTATTTACCGACGCAGTGTGGTCAAGCTCAGCCAATACCAGTTCCAGCATTATTCCACGTTACAGTAACTGTACTATTGCAATCGATATGCAATCAGCGCCAAATATAAATGCCATTGAATCGGTATGTGGCACCAATAATCCAACGTTGGCTAATGCGAATGCCAGTGAAGCCAATGCGCGAATGCGAGATTCAAACGGGGTGCTAAATGGCCAATGGTTAGAGGTCAATGTGGATACTTCTAACAGTACAGGCGCTTTGACGACAGGTCGATCAGGACAAAATGATCACAGTTTCGATTTTGGTTTTGCGGCTGCCATGGCGCCTGCTGGGCCAAGCGTTGCAGTTCCCCTAATGCCTTGGATGATGAAATTTCTTCTGGCTTTCGTTTTGTTTGGCTTTACACTGCGCCGCTTTAGCTAAGGTTCAATTTCTAGCCCCCTTTATTTAGGGGGCTAGGACTAGGCTCTGTTAGGACAATTGTTGCTGGCGCTCTTTATAGTAAGCAACAACATCAGTCATAGCTTGCTCGTCAAATTCTCTTAGGCCGGAAAGCACCATACGTTTTTCACCATGGCCAATTCGATCTTCGCCGGACATAACATCAAAGCCAAGTGTTACGGTGCCGCGTTTGCCGTTAACTTCGAGTTTCGACTCCGCCCCAACCAATTTGGCTTCCTTAACATCTAGGCGATCGAGCTCTAGTCTGGCGCCTTCGTAGATTACCAGCGGTCTTGCCGGGTTAATCATGACATTCTTTTCGCGCATCAGCGGTACCAGGATATGCGGAAAGGTCAATCCAGAATAGGCGACATAAGACTCGCTAATGCTGCTGATTAAATCCTCGTCGTTGGAATGCTCGCCTTCTTCAAAAAGTTTGAGATAGCATTTGCCATTGTCAGCGATAAGCTCATTGCTGCCATCTTCATTGCTTTGTAGGCTAAGCAGAATTCCATCACTTACCATATCGGTAAAATCTACCGCCATGCTCTTACTTAGGCCCACCTTGGCAAGGCTGATGGCAAAGAGTAGATCGCCAGGAACGCAGAAACGTTTTGCGTCGACATCGTGTATGGGGTTGAAATCATTGGCGATGAATTTTGCAAAGTTACTGGCTTGCTCGCGGCTAAAGCTGAATTGCTCAGAATTCTCCGCGTGGGGGGTGAAGTATTGCTGGATTTGCATATAATTTTATACTGTTGTTCAAAACAGCCCATTATACACATTTAGCGCCCCAGATTCCCCTAGGGCTATCGCTTTGCCATCAGCACTTAGGCACAGATATATGAGCCACGATTATCAACTGTACTTCTCTCGATTATGTCAAGGGCTCTATGAGCAGAAGGAGTTTTGGCAGGCACAGGCATTTCGAAAGCCAAGCTTGTCATGGCAAGCTGAAAACCAAGCTCTGAGCTCTGCCTTATTGAGCCTTGATGAGTTTGGTTTAGCTCAGCTGGAAAACGATGTGGCTAGTTTGGGGAAATTCCTAAGTCCATACATTTCTGGTTTGGATGAGTTGATAGATATTGCAGGTGGCATTGAAATTTGTCCCGCGGAACTTCCGGATTTAGGGAAAGAAATGCGTTTTTTTCCCAGTCATATTCCAGGTCGAAAATGGCAGCAAATCAGGTATTTTCATCAAGCGGCTCCGGCAAAAGCCGAGCGCTTGGTAGATTGGTGTTGCGGAAAAGGGCACTTAGGGCGCTTTCTCGCGCTTACTGAATCGTGCCCTGTGCTTGGCTTAGAATGGGATCAGAGCCTAGTAGATGCCGGCAATGAATTGGCCAATAGTTTGTCGGCAGGTGAGCTTTCAATAGTGCCTTGCGATGTGTTGGAGGCAGCAGCAGGGGGATGGCTTGCTGCTGGTGATCATGTTTTTGCACTGCATGCCTGTGGCGATCTACATCGCCGAATGCTGCAGCTAGCCGAGCAGCAACAGCTTGAAGCTGTCTCCTTGGTGCCATGTTGCTATCAAAAAATATCAGCCGATCAACACAGTTTTTTGTCAGCTGCCGCCGAAAAGGCAGAGCTAACTTTACGGCGCCGAGATTTACATACGATAGTCCAAGAGACTGTTACAGCCCCGAAGGCGGTGCAAAAAAAGCGAGTTCAATTGCAGCAGTGGCGCTTGGGCTTTGATGTCTTGCAACGTGATCTCCGAGGGATAGATGCCTATCTCAGTACACCTTCCTTACCGCAATCCAGTTTGCAGTTGGGTTTCGAAGGCTTTTGTCGTTTATTGGCTGACAAGCGCCAATTACAGCTGCCTGCTGAGGTGGATTGGAAGCGTTATCAAACGCTTGGGCTTAAGCGCTTTAATGATGCACGTCGCTTGGACCTAGCTCGATTGGTATTTCGGCGCCCTTTAGAGCTTGCTGTGGTTTTGGATCAGTTGTTGTATTTGCAGGAGAATGGCTTTTCTGTAGAGTTGCTGCAGTTTTGCCCCAAACACCTTAGCCCCAGAAATTTACTGATTAATGCATGGCGTGATTAAGCCTGGCGACAGTCAGACAACGATAAAATAAGCTGACTGTTAAAAACGCTAATTTTAGATAAGGATAAAATGTGAATCAGAACCGATTTTGGAAGCAAGCCTTTAGCGTAGTATTGATACTGTTGGTCTACGGTCTATATCAGTTTTCCCTTAAGCAAAATGCGCTCAGTGTTGATGGTGATGATCTTGCTAGCCTTCAGCAAGCCGTACAAGCTAAGCGCAGCAAGGTATGGTTTAACGAAACACGATTTACGGTATACAAGTTATTGCCCGATGATACTAAAGGCAGTCAGCATCAGCGCTTCCTGGTAAGGCGGGAGGGTTTGCCGAGCTTATTAGTGGCTCACAATATCGATTTGGCTCCCAGGGCCCCTTTACGGGCAGGGCAAACTTTGTTTATAAAGGGACGTTACGAGTGGAATAAAAAAGGTGGTGTTATCCATTGGACTCACCACGACCCGAGAGGAGTGCAGCCTGGTGGCTGGCTTCGTGTGGGTGAAGATAAATACCAATAACATATCGCCCCAGAGGCAAATAGGAATTTTAGGCTCATGCAAAAAACCATTTTGAGTACTGTTTTGGCTTTTAGTGCAGCGTTAAGTCAGGCTGCCGATTTTCAAGTTAAAGAGCTGGCGACAGGTTTAGATCGCCCGTGGGGCATGAGCTTTATTAATGATGATGAAGTGTTGGTGACGGAGAAAGGAGGCACCGCCAAGCGCGTAGATCTGCGCTCCGGGAAGTCGCAAGTGGTAACGGGTTTGCCAAATGACATTTATGTCTATGGACAGGGTGGTTTGCTCGATGTGCAAAATCATGGCAATGGCTATAGTTATTTCACCTACAGCAAGCGCAGTGACGAGTCGGGTATGCATGGCCGTACAGCGCTGGCTCGCGCGAAATTGTCGGGCAATAAACTGCTGGCTTGGGAAGATTTGTTAGTGACTGAGTCCGACAGCAATACCGGCCGTCACTATGGCAGTCGCATTGTATTTGATGGCAATGGAGCTTTGTTTTTTTCAGTCGGCGATCGCGCTAAGCGTCAGCCGGCACAAGATAACAGTAACCACATTGGGACTGTGCTAAGAGTTGGTTTGGATGGTAAAGCCTTAGCGGATAACCCGTTTTATAATCATGCCAATAGCAAAGCCGAGATCTACAGCTTTGGTCACCGCAACCCGCAGGGCTTGGCTTTTGACAGCCAGGGTCAGCTATGGGAAATCGAGCACGGTCCGCGTGGTGGGGACGAGATTAACAAAGTGATGGCGGGCGAGAATTACGGTTGGCCTACAGTATCTTTCGGTAAGGAATATCGTGAAGACAAAATGGTAGGTGAGGCGACCAGTAAAGAGGGCATGGTCGATGCCGCTAAGGTGTATGTGCCTAGTATTGCCCCCAGCAGTTTGATGATTTATTCCGGAAAGGCTTTCCCAGAGTGGAAAGATAACTTCTTCGCTGGAGCCCTCGCGCAGACTCATATCAACCGGTTAAGCTTGTCGGCTAATGGCAGCCTAGAGGAGCAAGAGCGCTTGCTAGATGATAGTAATGAGCGCATTCGCTATGTGACCGAAGGCCCTCAGGGCTATATCTATTTACTTACTGATACTGGCAAGCTAATGGAGCTGTCTCCAGCACGAACTAAAGACTAAAAATCTTAATACTGAAACGCTGCGTACCCTAAGACGCAGTGTTTCAGCTGTGCTTATTAAGTTCTGGTTTCTTAGAATTAATCACTACAAAATGTCTAGGTTTTAGTTCAAAAAAGATATATTGCCCGAATTTTGGGGATTTATTCTTGTCTGGCTCAGGTTTTTAGCCAACCCTACCAAATACGCTTTCTTTCGCTCTTAGATTAGCAGGACTCCCTAGCTGGCTCGGTGCTAAGCTCTAAATACAATAATTTGCAGCACTCTTTGCGCACATGAAGCGCTCAAGGAATCACTTGAGTAAGTGTGCGCCAGTGAGTTTACGGAGGCAAAAATGAGTAGCGCAAGCGATGTGAAGCCTAATCTGATGCATAAAGCACAGTTTATCGAAGGTCATGACTTACCCATTCCTACCTTAAGCATTCTCAATGCTGATGGCAGTATCCAGGCTGGTGCCGAAGCGCCAGAAATGGATCAAGAAACCGCCATTAAACTTTACCGCAATATGGTTTACATCCGTGTTTTGGATGAGCGCATGATCAGTGCTCAACGCCAAGGGCGTTTGAGTTTCTATCTGACCTGTGCGGGCGAAGAGGCTGCGGTTACTGGTACCGCAGCGGCGTTCTCCATGAAGGATATGATCATGGGGCAGTATCGTGAGCAAGCGGCAATTCGCTGGCGTGGCTTTACTACAGAGCAGTTTATGAACCAGCTGCTGAGTAATGAAGATGATCTGGGTAAAGGTCGTCAGATGCCTGTGCATTACGGCTCCAATGAGCTGAATTTTATGACAATCAGCTCGCCTCTCGGAACACAGATTCCGCAAGCTGCCGGTTATGCCTATGCGCAAAAGTTGCAGGGAAATCAAGCGTGCACACTCTGCTACTTTGGTGAAGGCGCGGCATCGGAAGGTGATTTCCACGCCGGATTAAATATGGCGGCGGTATTAAATTGCCCGGTCGTTTTTGTCTGTCGCAATAACGGCTACGCCATCTCCACTCCAGCTGAAGAGCAGTTTAAAGGTGATGGTATTGCTCCTCGTGGTGTAGGTTATGGTATTAAGACCATTCGCGTAGATGGCAATGACATCTTAGCGGTTTATACCGCGTCGATTGAAGCGCGTCGCATCGCTCTGGAAAATAACGAGCCAGTGCTTGTTGAAACCATGAGTTACCGTTTAGGTGCCCACTCTACTTCCGATGATCCAAGTGGTTATCGTAGTAAAGACGAAGAAGACAAGTGGCGAGAAAAAGATCCTATCGAGCGTATGCAAAATTGGCTGGAGTCCAAAGGCTGGTGGAATGGTGAAGAAGAAAAAGCCATTCTAGAAGGCTACCGTAAGGAAGTACTGGACGCGTTGAAGCGCGTAGAGAAAAAGCCGATGCCTGGTATTGATGAGTTGATCACGGATGTCTACGACACCCCGCCGGCGCACTTGCAAAAACAATACGCAGAATTAAAAGAGCATATCGCTAAATACCCAGAGAATTATCCTGTCGCAGGAGGTGCAAAACATGGCTAAGATGAATTTACTACAGGCCATTAATAATGCCCTAGATACCGCGATGGCTGCTGATGACAGTATGATCTGTCTGGGCGAAGATGTGGGCAAGTTCGGTGGTGTATTCCGTGCGACCAGCCATCTGCAAGAAAAATATGGTAAGGCCCGTTGTTTTAACACGCCGTTGACCGAGCAGGGTATTGCCGGTTTTGCGATTGGTATGGCTGCTCAAGGTTCGACTGCCGTTGCCGAGATTCAATTCGCTGATTATATTTTTCCAGCTTTCGATCAGATCGTAAATGAGGCTGCAAAATTTCGTTATCGTTCGGGTAATGAATTTAATGTTGGCAGTTTGGTATTCCGCACCCCTTATGGTGGCGGTATCGCTGGTGGCTTGTACCACTCGCAGTCTCCGGAGGCTTATTTCTGTCACACCCCCGGTCTTAAAGTGCTGATGCCATCTAATCCGTATCAAGCCAAAGGTTTGCTGCTTTCCGCTATTCGCGATCCAAACCCTGTCTTGTTCTTTGAGCCTAAGCGCTTGTACCGTGCTTCTGAAGGTGATGTGCCTGAAGAAGATTACGAGATTCCAATTGGTAAAGCGGAAGTAGTACGTAGCGGTAGTGACATAACTTTGCTGGGCTGGGGTGCACAAATGACCGAGATGCATAAGGCAGCCGATAAAGCTGCAGAAGAAGGTATCTCTTGTGAAGTGATTGATTTACGTTCCCTGCTGCCCTGGGATGTAGAAACCGTAGCTAACTCGGTAAGCAAAACTGGCCGATTAGTTATAGCCCATGAGGCCACTCACACTGGTGGTTTCGGCGGCGAAATTGCAGCAACGATTCAGCAAGAATGCTTCCTTTCACTTGAGTCGCCAATTGCGCGTGTGACAGGCTTAGACACACCTTTCCCTCTGGCTCATGAAAAAGAATACTTGCCAGATTATCTAAAAGTATATGAAGCCCTAGTGGCCAGCTTGAACTACTGAGGTGCTGACAAATGATTAAAGATTTTATTCTGCCAGATATCGGTGAAGGTATCGTTGAGTGTGAGGTTATCGAGTGGAAGGTAGCCGAAGGCGATATGATCGAAGAAGATCAGATCGTTGCTGATGTAAGTACAGATAAAGCCATCGTAGAAATCCCCTCAATGTACACCGGTAAAGTGGTTAAGCTGCATTACCAGCAGGGTGATATTGCAAAGGTGCATAGCCCACTGTTTGCTATCGAACTAGATGGAGAGGCTAGTGAAGCTCCAGCGGAAACAACGAGCAGCACCGAAACTCAAGCGGTACAACAAAATACCGCGGTGACGGAAAGTGCTGAAAAGCCAGCTGCCGTCGAAAACTCGGGCAAAGTGCTTAGCACCCCGGCAGTACGAAAAATTGCCCGTGAAAACGACTTGGATTTGGCGCTTGTATCAGGCACCGGTAAAAATGGCCGTGTACTGAAAGAAGATGTTCTTAACTATTTAGATGGCGGATCGACGGCTGCAGTACCAGCTGCCAATGCTAACGTTTCCTTGACTGCCGATATGGTTGATCGCGTTGAGTCCATTAAAGGTGTGCGCGCGGTAATGGGCGCAAGAATGGCCGAATCTGTATCTACCATTCCTCACTTCACTTATGCGGAAGAGTTTGATGTCACAGAGCTAATTAAGTTGCGCTTAAAGCTCAAGGCTATGTATGGCAGTGATGAACTGAGAATCACAATGATGCCGCTGTTTATTAAAGCGCTTTCTTTGGCAATCAAAGAATTCCCAATTATGAATAGCCGCGTAAATGATGTCTTCACCGAGCTGACCTATTTGGCTGAACATAACATTGGTATGGCTGTAGATGGTAAAACCGGATTGCTAGTGCCGAACATTAAAAATGTTCAAAGCTTAAGCTTGCTAGATGTTGCTGCTGAGGTAACTCGTCTAACGGCCGAAGCGCGCAGTGGAAAAATCAGCCCAGCCGATTTAAGTGGCGGTTCCATCACTATTTCAAATGTCGGTGCGATTGGCGGCACCGTGGCAACCCCAATCATTAACAAGCCCGAAGTCGCTATTGTGGCCTTGGGTCGGGTACAAGAGCTGCCGCGTTTTAATGCCAATGGCGAAGTTGAAGCCCGTCAAATTATGACGGTAAGCTGGTCGGGTGATCATCGCGTGATTGATGGCGGCACCATTTCTCGTTTCAATAATTTGTGGAAACAATACTTGGAACAACCTGCGACTATGTTAGCGTCTATGGTTTAAGCTGGGGCCACCTAGGTAGAATGTTGTGATAGGGCGGCTAGCATAGTTCCCCTATCACGATGTTCCAAATAGGGTGTTTAAAAGTTGAGGCGATTGCCTTCAATCCCGATGCAAGATTCTATGGCCTGGATTTGTAAGTTGTAAAAACCTCCTAGCAGAATGTCATGAAGTGGGGCGGCCTCCCAGGGGCGTCTCCGACTCGGAGGAGGAGCCGAGCTAGCATGGATGCTGTTTTTTGCGACCCTGGGAGGCCGCCCCACTTCATGGCAGGCGGTCAGATTTGCAATTGCTAACCTGCTTAAGCTGCTTAAAGTTAATAGCTTCGATTAAGTCCTCAAAAGCTCCCTGTGCTATGATGAAAAAAATCAGACTTTAGAATAAACCCATGAGCTTAATCGAAAGCGATCAACTCCAGCATTTCTACATCAACGAAGAGCAATCCTTCTACTTGCTCTCCCATCGTGATGCACAAAAACTCAAAGACTGGCTAAGCCTCTGCCAACAACAACTCGAACGCCTCGGCTACCTTAATATTGAACTGCTTGGCAAAGGCGCCTATGGCTTTGCCTTTAGCGGCACAGCCGCCAATGGCGAAGAATACGTCTTTAAATTTGCACGTATAACCTTACCCGTCGCCGTGCAAGAAAGACTTGAAGAAGAAGGCTATATGCTGTCCCAAGTGCAGCATCCCAATGTCCCAAGCTTTATCGAATTTACCCGTGTACGCAGCCAATCGATCTTAATGATGAGCCGAGCGCAGGGAGTAAACTTAGAGGATTACGCAAGACAGCATGGCCGCCTAGATATCAAATTATTGCTAAGCATTACCGAACAAATGGTTGATGTATTGCAACACCTAAGAGATAGCGCCAAAAAACGAGACAGGGCCCCATTGGTGCACGGTGATATCAAACCTTCAAATATTGTCCTAGACCCAAACACCGGGCAAATCAGCCTCATCGACTGGGGAGCGGCGGTTTATGGCCAGCTAGATCATCAAGGTCATCATAGTGGAAACGGTGGTCTTACGGCACTCAGCTCGGATTTGCATCAAACCAATGCCAAGCTCGGAGATATCTATTTTATTGGTGAAGAGCAGTTAGAAGGTCAGCTTAGCTCGCCGCGTTTTGACGAGCAGGGTTTGGCAGGAACCTTATACGCCTTAGCATCGGGGCAAGGTAGTCGCTTTGGTAGCAAGGTCATTTCTCCGCTGGCACTAGGTCTGCCTGAAGAGTTTGCAAAAACCTTAAACAATATGATGTCTGAAGATGCGCAACTTCGGCGCAAAGCGGGTGACTACCTCTTCAAAAATATCCAACACATGAACAAGCTGGCCATTCATGATCATAATCGCAATGAGCAATATGCCCTGTTACCGATTTGGGTCGCGTCGGAAGATCAAGCTATTGAAACAGTAGTGTATAGCTCGCGTAAATCGTTTTTACGACAAGAAGTTGATATCGAAAAACTAGAAGATATTAATAATGCCGAGCTTGAAAAGTATTATAAGAATTACCTTTCAGGCATGGCGGATACCGAAAAAGCGTTTGTAACTGCGGTATCGCATCTCAGTCATTATCCGATCGTTGGTGGATTGGCAATGCATTGGGACGAAGAGGGTATTCATATTGATTCCAGCCTGCGGCTCTATGATCGCAGTATGGCACCGGCACTAAACTCCGCGGTTAATAATATTGTGCACCTAGGGCGAGCTATCAATAAAAAAGGTGTGTTTAAAAGCTGTATTTTTGATGCCAAGCAAACACTGCACATTGAAAGGTTGAGTGCAGATAGCCCCTTTGTAGCCAGCGGTGATATGCGTATTAACTTTGATGTCAGTGATGAGGTGGTGCTAGAAGAAGAGAGTCGCCTTCATTCCTACTTTGAAGATGGTGACGATCCAGATGAAATGCTGCAACTGCCAGAAGAGATCATGGAGGTATTGGCCCATATGAATACTCTTCATCATACTGGTTGTATTATCTTTGAAAGTGTCGAGTTGGATTTAAAGATACATAATTATTTAAATCTACTGGATGCCAGTAAAGTCGATGAGTTTCAGGCTTGTCTAGATAAGATATTAGAAAATATTCATTTAATCGATGGTTTAGGGGTTTCTGGTTTTATGAAGCTCCCCTATAAAGACACCAAGTTCTTCACCAAGCAAGAGCAGCTGACGAATAGCTTTTATATGCATCCTGCTCAGCGTGCTTAAGCGACTTTACTTATCTATTTTAGCTAAAACGACGCAGCTACTTTAATAATAAGCCGGCTAATTAAAGCAAGGCCTACCAATTAAAATGCATGTCTTACCTAGATTAACTTATTGGTAGAAGCTGCTATTGATTGTCTAAATGCTGACTAGATTCGCACTACAGATATCCAATAACGGTTCCGAATTAAAAGCATGCGGGGTACAGAAACGTAATTAATCTATTCCAATTCTTTAAAGGATGAGCTATTGCTTATGGTCACATATAAATCTCAAAATCATTGATTATAGCCGTAAGTTATGGCCCTAAATTACGATTGCGGTTAACCCAGCAGCTCCATTGTTTGCTGTTGTTCGCTTATCCAGGCGCTAAACTTCTCAAGGTCGAGTATTTGGATGTGACGATAGCCTTTTTTGATTAAGCCCAGCTCGGTGAGCTGTTTAAGAGATGTTGAAACGACCATGCGGCTGACGCCTAGTTGGGTGGCGATATCATCCTGGCTAAGGTGTCGGTTTTCGATCTTTCCTTCCTCGAGGTTTATGGCATAGATCATCTTTGCTACCCGAACAAGAACAGGTAAGCGCTTAGCATCATCTAAGGCCTCCAGACTTAGATGAAGTCGGGTTGATAGCGACTGCAGCAAACCTAAAGCAATAGCCGGTTCAGTATTTAAGGCCCGCTTGAGTTTTGTTGGGCTGATATATCCAATCTTAGTTTCCCCCTTGGCCTCTGAAGTGTGTGTCCGCGGCAGCTGTGAGAATACCGTAAATTCGCCAAAGCTCTCGTGGCGCTTTAACAGCTTGCTAAGGAAATAGCGGCCATCGCTACCATAGTTGCCTACTTTTACAGATCCCTCTAAAACAACGCAAAGCCCAGCTTTCCTTTCGCCCCGAGCATGAATGATTTCACCGTCTTGGTAGCTTTTCACTTTAAATAGCGGCTCTAGCAAAGCCATGCAGCTGCTTGAAAGTGAGCCGAGAGATTCCTGTGGCATATTGCCGCCTAATATTTGTCCATTAATGACAATTGTAAATTAGTTTACATTTATACCTTGCTCTGCGTGCTATAACAATCATCAAATGAAGGAGAGTGGTATGACCCTAAAAAATATCAAGACAAAAGCAATGCTGCTGGGCATTAGTGGTTTATTGCTGGCCTGCGGAGCAGAGAACAATGACGGTGTGGCTGTGCACGATGCTAAGGCTAGCCAGTTCACAATAGCTAAAAACAAAGCCGTGGCGGAGCAGCTTGCCTTAGATGATAAACGCGATTTTGAGCAGGCCAAGCGCGGTCTTATCGCAAGAGACGACAATTTAGAAATTAAAAACGCTGATGGCGAAGTGATTTGGCGAATGAATGACTATGACTTCATTCAAGGAGCAGCTCCAGATACGGTAAACCCTAGCCTTTGGCGTCAGGCCAGCCTGAATAATCTGCACGGCCTTTATCAAGTTGCTGAGGGGATTTATCAGCTGCGCGGCTATGACCTTTCCAATATGACCTTGATTGAAGGTCAGACTGGATGGATTGTGGTGGACCCGCTCACTACAAAAGAAACGGCGGCAGCGGCTTTGGCTTTTGCTCGCAAGCATCTAGGTGATAAGGCGGTTACGGGTTTAATTATGACCCATAGCCATGTTGACCATTTTGGTGGTGCCCTGGCAGTTGTTGATCCTGAGCAGGCCGCAAGCATTCCAATCATAGCGCCTGAAAATTTTATGGAAGAAGCTACCAGCGAAAATATTCTGGCTGGCCCGACCATGGGGCGTCGAGCAGTTTATATGTATGGCCGAGATTTACCTAAAAATATTTATGGTCATGTCGATACGGGCTTAGGTAAAGCACCTGCCTTTGGTACTGTCGGCATCGTACAGCCAAGTGTGCTTGTATCAAAAACTGGCCAAAGTCATACCGTCGATGGTGTGGACATTGAATTTCAATACACCCCTAATTCAGAGGCGCCTGCAGAGCTGACATTCTACCTGCCTAAACAAAAAGCTTTCTGTGGCGCCGAACTCCTATCGAGAAATATGCACAACCTCTACACTTTACGTGGTGCTAAGGTACGCGATGCCTTAGCTTGGAGCGATTATATTGAAGAAGCGCGTAACTTGTTTTCAGAGTCACAGATTTACTTTGCCAGCCACCATTGGCCAATATGGGGCAGTGAAGAAATCGATAGTTTCTTAAAAGGTCAGCGCGATACTTACAAATATATTCACGACCAAACTTTGCGTTTGGCTTACAAAGGCTTAACGCCGAAAGAAATTGCAGAGCAAATAGAGTTGCCCAAAAGCTTGTCGGCTAATTTTTCTAATCGCGGCTACTACGGAACGACGAGCCACAATTCTAAAGCCGTTTATCAAGCGTATTTTGGTTGGTACGATGCTAACCCTGCTAATTTAAATCCCCTCCCGCCCGAAGCGGCTGCAGAAAAGTATGTTCGTGCAATGGGCGGCGAGGCGGCTGTTTTAGAGCAGGCTCGGCAAGCGGTTTCGGAAGGTGAGTATCGCTGGGCTGCAGAATTACTGAATCATTTGGTGTTCGCTAATCGCAGTGAAGAGGCAAAGCAACTTTTAGCTGAGGCCTATGCCCAATTGGCTTATCAGGCTGAATCTGGTCCATGGCGTGATGCGTACCTGTCTGCAGCTTTGGAGTTGGGGCAGGGTAAAAGCTCAACCATGATTAGTTTGGCTTCAGCGAAGGACTTAATGAAGCATGCGCCCGTGGAAGAGTTTTTCTCAGCGATGGCAGCTCAATTAAATGGCCCGGAAGCAGAAGGAGTCGAGCTTAGTCTCAAAGTTAACTTCACTGATCTTCAGCAGAGCTACTTTTTATGGATAGAAAATTCGGTGCTTCATTATCGTATTACGAAGCAAGGTGAAGAAGCGGATGCTACTTTAAATATATCCCATGGTTTGTTTTTAGATGTGATTTTGGGAACCGTAAAGCTTGCTGGACTACTGACATCGGATCAGTTGAGTCTTGAAGGAAGCCGTATTGATCTAATGCGTTTCTTCGCCCTGCTAGATAAAAACGAAGAGCCTTTTGCCATTGTTGAGCCTTAGGATGTGAACTCAAACTTTTTAATCCTAAACCGTGGAGCCTTAACAAGCTCCACGGTTTGCTCATCAGCGCTCTAATTGATGAATAAAACCATTAGAAGCAATGGCATAGTAGGTCCGCTTGGCGCTGGCAAAGGCAACATCCTGGATGGCGGCACTTGTTGGCTTCCAGGCGTCTCGTTTCAGTACGCCCCATTCAGCCAAAGTCTTCATGGACTTGGTATCCCAAAGTTGTACTCGTTGATCGGGGCGGCCAACTAATAAATAGCGTCCACTTGAAGAAAATCGTGCGGCGCTAAAGCGCAAGCCTCGTTTAATCTTTTCGGCTGACAGTGGAATCTCACCAATGGCTTTGCCATTGCTGGTATTCCATACCACGGCTTTATCATATTTTGCAGCGGAAAGAGCGCGGTCGCCTTTAGGGCTTAATCTGACTAGCTGCACGTCTTCTTCATGCTGCATAGTCTGCAAGGCTTTGCCTGAAGCGACACTCCACAAAGTCGAGCTACGATCTTCAGATCCGGTAAGGGCCAGTTTTCCATCAGCGCTTAAGTCGACACTGCGTACTCGGCCTGAGTGATTAAAGCGTCGCTTAACACCGCCACGTTTGCTATCAAAGATCACTGCGCTATGATCGGCCATGCCGAGCAGAGCGTATTCACCATTGGGTGCCAAGGCAATGGAAAGCACTTCGCCTGGGGCTGTCCAAAAACGGAAGGCTTCACCGCTTTCAACTTGCCACAAGACCAAGCTATGGGAATCGCTGGTCATGGCCCAGTTGCCCTCAGGTGAGAAGGCGGCGGCCACTAAAGTAGTTTTCTCTTTGCTGTGGTTCCAGTCGTACAGGCGCTCTTTTTTTAACACCCGCCACAAGCTGCCGCCGTGATTAATTGAGCCGATAATAGCGCGGCTGCCATTGTTTGAAAGCCTGCCCATGTGACTACCCTGTACGGCAACTTCAAAGCTGACTTTAGGCTCAGGAAGAGGCTCGCAAGCGCTGAGGGTTAGAAGCGTAGCGATAACAAGAGATGTGCGAATTGCGGCACGCAGCATGGCGGTTTCCTAGTTGTTAAACCTATGCCTACTGTAGCGGCCGCATGTCTGAAAAGTACAGTTTTTGCGGTACCGGTCTTACGGTACTGGTCAAGCGGCAGCGGTTAGGCTGCCTGCTCACGATGGGCATCGTGCATAACACTTACCATGCTATCTTCAACGAAGAAGCGTTTTTCTAGGCACAGCCCCAATTTGGACAAATCACGAGCTAAGCTATCGAGATTATCCAGCTGGGTGTAACGCTGATCGAAATCTAAAACGACCTCAGTGCAATTTTGCAGTTGTTTATAGAGTCGGCTGCCGAGAAGCAGAGCTTCCTTATCTTGATAGCGCTTGGATTCGGTCTCAAGTTGTTCGTAGACCTCGAAATGACCAGTGGAGACATAATCCATCAAGCTTTGGCAGAAGCGGCGTAGACGTGCTTTCAGAGCAGGGCTCTCCATGTCATCTAAGCGCTGGCACAGTGCGGAGTATTCCACCAGTAGTTGTTTTCGTGCTTCAAACCAACCGTCCAATGTACGGTTAACGCCGCCCCATAATTCCTGATGTGTTCTGCAATGCTCGAGCATATGTCACCTCTGCTTCTTCATATTTGCCGATAACTGCTCGCTTGCGAATTTAGGATGTTCAAGCGGCTGTAGCGTCGACTTTTTCGATCTTGTTATTTAAAAGTAGAAGACGAACGGTCGGCTCGCAAGAAAGTGTGAGCTAGTTCTTAGATCAGTCTGGGATAAAAATGAGTGACGTCCAAAATTTCTTAAAATTATGGTTAATAATTGCCCTGTGTGTCAGTTATTTGAACAATCAGATGCCAAAGTAGCTAATAGCGTAAGGCAGGGTCAACGCGGTGAATGCGCCAGTTAAGCCCATGGCTAAGCTGGCAAACGCGCCACAAGAAGGGCTTTTCTCAAAGGCGACCGCGGTGCCAATACCGTGGGCATTGAGGCCCAGTACTATGCCTTGTAGGCGAGGGTCGCGAAGGCCGCAAAAGTAAAACGCTATCGGGGCCAGCAAGGCACCGATGATTCCAGTGGCCACTACCACACCGGTGGTAAGCGTGCTAATACCGTGGATTTTATCGCTGATACCTAGGGCGATGGGTGTGGTGACCGACTTGCTGGCGATAGAGCGTAAAACTTCACCTTCGGCCCCTATCAGGCCTGCTAGCAACACAGCGCTAGCTGCAGCAATTGTAGCGCCAAGGGCTACGGTTATCAGCACTGGGCGCGCCAAGAGGCGGATATGGCGAAACTCTTGGTACAAGGGAATAGCCAATGCAACGGTTGCCGGGCCCAATAAAAAATAAAATAGCTGGCTGCCATCTCGGTATTGCTGATAACTGATATCGAAGTGGTTGAGCGCGGCTGCAATTATACAGCCGGCGATGACGACAGGGTGAAGCAGCATAAGTCGGCCGCTGCGTTGATAGCAAAACTGGCCAAATTGGTAGGCGCCTAAAGTCAGTATTATGGCGCTCAATTGGCTCAGTTGACTGTTTTCAGTAAAACCTACAAAGGCCTGTTGCAGCTCCTCAATCATTGGACTTCACCTGGCTCTTTACTATCCAGCTGCTGAGCAAAAGGCTAATGAAAGTACCTACCACCATGGCGGCAGCAATCGCTGGCCATTGCGCTAATACTTGCTCGCTTAAAAAAAAGATACCGACACCGGCGGGAAGAAAAAGCAGGCTTAGGTGTTGTACCAGCATGTGGCTGCTTTGTTGCAAGTCACTAGAGACTTTTTGGCGGATGAGTAGTGCAAGTAATAGCAGTAGCATGCCGATTACAGGCCCAGGTATCGGAGCCTGAGTGGCTAAGCTGATCCATTCACCTAGCCACTGAAAGAAAAATAATACCAGTAAACCTCTAACCATTGTTGGCTCAAGCGCGCCTTAACGGCGCAAGAATTGCCAAACGTTGAACAGGGCTAGGCCAATAAAGGCGACTAAAACCCAGCCAGGCATACTCAGGCCGAATAGGCTCCACATAACCTCACCGCAGTTGCCGTCACCCATCAGTAGGATCTCTAAGGCTTCCATAAAGGGGAAGGTTTCAAACATATAGCTAAGGCCTGGTCCACAAGACGGTAGCTGATCGGGCGGTAAACCTTGTAGGTATAAATGACGGCCAGAGAAGCCGCTACCGGCAAGAGCCATGAGGAAACCGCCAGCAGCATACAGCTTGCGGCCTGTCCCGGCGGGATTATGGATAAACGCGGCAAGGGCAAACAAGCCAACAGCCACAACAAAGATGCGTTGAGTGATGCAAAGAGGGCACGGCGCTAGGCCCATTATTTCTTGAAAGCCTAAAGCAATTAAGATCAGCGCAACACAGCCGATAAAGATTATTAGGTTGGTCATGCGAGGATTGGGTAGTGGCATGTCTGCGAAATCCCGAAGTTTGACTAAAATTACAGGCAAGGGCCCATATCCAAAGGGCCGCCAGTTTACCATATATAGGGCAGCTGTTTGGACCTAAGTGCCGCAGAGCAGTTCCCCAGCGTAATTTGAGGATTATATGAACATCTTATTTGCTGGCCTGGCCAAAAAAGCAGCATCCGCGTTTCTGGCGATCACTATGGCAATGTTGCTAGCCGTATCAACGGCAGTAGCCCAGGATGAAGAAGCTATCGGCCCGGCTGGGCCTTTCTATGTGCCACTACAGCCGGCTTTTGTGCTCAACTATGGTGGCCAAGGACGCCTAAAGTATTTGCGTGCTGAAATCTCTGTGAGGGTTGATTCCATTCATGTAGCCAACTCTGTACGCCATCATCTGCCCTATATTCGCAACAATATAGTGATGTTATTTAGCCGCCAAACCGAAGAGGCCATCAATAGCTTGGATGGTCGCGAGACAATGCGGAAAAAGGCGCTGGAAGAGGTTCGCCGTATCTTATTAAAAGAAGATAAAACCAAAAAAGGCGTAGAAGATTTGTTCTTTACTAATTTTGTAGTTCAAAAATAGAGAACTCAGAAATAAAGAGTTCAGAAATAAAGAACTTAGAAGCGATAAGCCGATCTGACAAGTAAAAAGAATTCGCCTTATAGCGGTTGCCACTGTTGATAGTGGTAACCATGGCTAGCTAGCCTAGTCCCAGCCCAGTGTTTAATCTCTCTAAAGCACTGCTCAAAAAGCTGCTCAATTTCTGAGTATATAGACATCCATTCATCGTAAGCACCAGCCATTAGCTTCGGGCGGCTTAACCGTTGTGCGACTCGATCTAGTGCGACCTTAATGGTTTCTTTGTCTTGGTAAATCTCAAACAGCTTCGCTTCAATACAACGTTGGCTAAAGCGCTTAAAATTATCGGGGGCCAATTGGCAGTCACTCATCTTAGGATAAAGCGCAGCGGAAAATTCAGTTAAGCTGGTTTTGCAATGTTGCAACCAGTGTTTAGCTAGGTAATGATCGAAGCAGATATCCACAATGATCCCAGAAATGCGTCGATACTTTTTATCAAACAGGCTGGCGCAGCTGCGAAAGCTCTCAAGGGAATCGCTATAGGCATCGATAGCGCGATGGTGTTGAATGCCAAATCGGATATTGTCGAATTGCAATAGGGTGGGCTTGTGGATACGGTTTTTTGTAGCGCTATCTTCTTGGCTATAGATAGGGCCCTTGACAAAGTCGCCTAGTAATCCGCCCAGCTGAACTTCGGTGTTGTCACCAGAAAGAAAAGCATGGGCAAGATAGTTCACAGTCGACTTTGATCTTTGGTTTATTCGAAAGGTTTATACTGGGCGTAGAAATTAGCCAGATAGCTTTCAAAATCGATATCTTCTTCCGCTTCAATTTTCTTTTGATCCGCTAAAGAATTAACAGCCAAAGTTTCATAGCGATCAAGGTCATTGCCGCTTAGAGGGTTGTTTAAGAAACTCTGTTGGTGCTGTTCGGCAAGATCCATCGCAACGCGGAAAAAGGTTTTGTCCTCATCCTTCATGGTTTGCAATAATTTGCCAGACGGCGTGAGAGCAGGGTCTTTTACGACTGTTAACTGCTCCTTTAGAGCTTGGCTATGGCCTTCCATTTTATAAGCACTATCAAGCAGTTCAGCAATAGGTTGCATTTGTTCAATAAGCTCGCTGCCCCATTCGCTAATGCTCTTTTCGCCTTCTGCGGTCTGTAGCTTCATTTCTGGATCACGGCCGCGATAAACCGTAAGTTTTTGGTTTTCCTGCATGCGTTGATATTCAGCGCAGTCAGTTTTCGGGCTGTCTTTTAGCAAGCAGAACAGTAAGAAAGTATCGAGAAAATGAATTTGCTCTTGGGTAATGCCAATCGGCGAATATGGATTTACGTCTAAACAGCGAACCTCGATATATTCCACGCCACGTTGATGCAAGGCACTCAGGGCTGTTTCACCTGATCTTGCGGTGCGCTTAGGGCGAATAGTGCTGTAAAACTCATTTTCAATTTGCAGCAAGCTAGAATTTAACTGCTGGTAGTCACCATTGACATCAACCGTACCGATTTTGTCATATGGCTCATAAGGCGTGTTGATCGCCTCGGTCAGCGTGTGTAGGTAATTGTCCAGCTCGTTGTAGCACACCAATAAGGATTTTTGTGCATTGCTTTGGTAGCCAAGGTCACCCATGCGTAATGATGTCGCGAATGGCGCGTGTAAACTGTGATCGTCTTTACCAAAGGCCTGCAGGTTATGAGGCTGATCTTTGACAAAGCTGCGACACACCGCTGGCGATGCACCAAACAAATACAGTAGTAGCCAAAAATATCGACGGAAGTTTCGAATCAAATCAAAATAGCGTTCGGTTTTGTATTGCTGTAAATCCAAACTGCTATTTTCTTGAGTGTGCAACATCGCCCAGAAGGCACTTGGCAAAGAAAAATTATAATGAATGCCGGCAATGGTTTGCATCTTGCGGCCATAGCGATGGCCTAAGCCGTAGCGGTAATAGGTTTTCATGCGGCCGACATTGGAATTGCCATAGCGTGCTACAGGCACTTCTTCATTGCTACCAAGCATACATGGCATACTGGTCGCCCAAAGTAATTCATCTTGAATTTGCTGGGCCGTAAAACGGTGTTGCTGTTCAAGTTGCTTGAGAACTTCGTCCAAGCGGTGAGAGGGTGCGGTAATAAACTCTAGCAGAGCTTCACTGAAGTCGGTTGTGATTTGCGGATGAGTTAGTGCAGACCCTAAGGTTTCAGGGTGCTCTTGCTGGGACAAATTGCCGTCCGGCTGAATGCGTAAGCTCTCTTTTTCGATACCCCTGAGGATGCCGGTAATCAGTGGGCGATTGGCCTTATCGTTTAAGGCTTCAAGTAGGGTGCTATCTAAACTCACGGTACAACCTCAAGGTAAATTTCTTGCGTGCGCAGCGGATACTATTAATCGTTGCTGGCCATCTCATTAGCGTTAACTTCGGCGTTGCTTGCTTCCCCTTTTTCTTCGGGGACGTTGCTCTGTGCTTCAGTTTGTTCTTCTGGCAGCTCAATCTTAGGCTCGGGCAAACTATCGGGGTCCAATATCGGGTGGCGTTTTTCGCTCAGTTGGCAGTCGACGATGCTGATTCGCTGAGTATAGTCCTTGGAATTGACCTCAACCATTTGATTCAAAGCTTCGTCTCGATGCGGGCTGCGATAGAGCACGCTGGCGTCGCGACCATCAAGCCATTCTTTTTGTTTGCTTAAAAAATAACCGTCCTGGTTTTGCAGGATAAAAACTTGGCTCATTGCTGTTTCTCATTTGCCATATATTCAGCCTTATAGATAAGGGCAGTGTAGCGATTATCAAGTACTGGCTCTAGTGCCGAGCATGGATTTCATCGTGCATATTTGTGTTCTGTCGCTTGCGAATGCGCAGTGGGCGGTGCTTTCAATCTTTTGCTGAATATGTTTAGGTAGATTTAAGTAATAATAAAAGACCCCTTATATGTACTCTCGCAGCGCTCGAAAAGCCGCATTTTCACCTGTTTCCCCCCTCTTTATCTGTTTTGCCCTGTTTATTGTCAGTTTGCTCTTTCATGCCCGTGTTTCCGCCAGCGTTGATGAGCAAATTAACACTGTCTTGGCACCCATGGCGGATGGTCTAGCGGCCATTGTGTTCTACGCTGTGCCGATAGCCGGGGTGGAGCTACCGCTAATTGTGGTATGGCTGGTAATGGCTGCGCTGCTTTTTACTTTGTATCTTGGCTTTATCAATGCGCGGGGCTTTACCTTAGCTTGGCGATTGGCCTTTGGGCAATATGCCGATCCAAAAAGCCCTGGTGATATCTCGCCCTTTAAGGCGGTTGCCACGGCGGTATCGGGCACGGTTGGGGTCGGCAATATCGGTGGTGTGGCTGTTGCCATTATGGCGGGTGGGCCAGGAGCGACTTTCTGGCTAATATTGGCTGGGCTTTTAGGTATGTCGACCAAGCTGGTCGAATGTACATTGGCCGTGAAATATCGCTCCTACCACGAGGACGGTACGGTTGCGGGTGGCCCGATGTACTACCTTAACAGAGGGTTGGCTAAGCGCGGTTGGCATAAGTTAGGACGTTCCTTGGGTGCCTTCTATGCTGTCGCCATTGTTATCGGTTGTATGGGCATTGGTAATATGTTCCAGTCCAATCAGGCCTATGTGCAGTTTGTTAATGTCAGTGGTGGTGATACTAGTTGGTTTGCTGATCGGGCCTGGTTGTTTGGTCTGCTGCTTGCCGCTATTGTCGCGGCGGTCATTATTGGTGGTATTCAGTCTATTTCAAGGGTAACCGGTAAATTGGTGCCCTTTATGGCAGTGCTATACACGGTTTCCTGTGTATTAATTCTCGCCTACCATGCCGATAGAGTTTTGCCAGCATTTGTATTAATTTTTGAAGGTGCCTTTAGTCCGGAAGGTATTTCGGGTGGTATGTTGGGTGTAATGATTATCGGTTTTCAGCGTGCTTTGTTTTCGAACGAAGCGGGTTTGGGGTCGGCCTCAATCGCCCATGCTGCAGTAAAAACCAATCACCCAGCTTCAGAGGGTTTGGTGTCTCTACTTGAGCCCTTCATTGATACTGTTGTTATTTGTACGCTATCTTCTCTGGTGATCATTACTACAGTCTATGGCTCGCCGCTAATGGAATCGGGTTTAGAAGGTGTAGCGCTCACTTCGGCAGCTTTCGAATCTACTGTATCGTGGTCACCTTATCCTCTAGCGATTGCCGCTTTGTTATTTGCATTCTCTACGATGATTTCTTGGGCCTACTACGGTCGCCAAGCTTGGCAATATTTGGTGGGTGATAAGCCCGTACTCGTTCAACTTTTCAATTTGGTTTTCTGTGGCTTTGTCGCTTTAGGTTGCGTGATGCAACTGGAAGCCGTGCTGAAGTTTTCAGATGCTTTGGTATTCTTAATTGCCGTGCCGAATATTATTGGCCTGTTAATTATGTTGCCTGAGGTTAAAGCTGAATTAGGCAGTTATTTAAAAGCCATTAAAAATGGTGAGATTGAGCGCTGATTGCTTTGCGATTATTGATCAAGGGCTTGGCCGAAACCAAGCCTTACAAAAATAGCATTTAGCGATAAAGCCAACGCAACAGCAAACATGGAAAATAATCCAAGTTTGCTGATCGGGCGATTTAAATCTGCTTCAAAGGATTCATTGAAAAAGCCATAGCTTATAGAAATAAAACTCAAAAAGCTCAAGCCTGAAGCGATAATTATTAGCGGGAATATTGGTTTCCAAACGGCTGTAATAGAAGCAAACGCTAAATGGAAACAAGCCAGCAAAAGCGTATAAATATGCGCTGATCGAAAGAGCATGCGCGGGCCATCAGGCATATCCTGCAAGGCATTGTGAGCCTGCATCATATACATGCCTTGCCCCAAAAACAGCAATATACCAATGCTGCCAACTAAACAATGTAGCGCTAACAAGGTTTGGGGGAGTGATTTCAAAGCGATCCTCGCATACAAAAATAGGTGGCCCTTGGCCACCTATTATAAGTGCTGATTGCAAGCTCAGCTAGATAGCGAGCTTGCTTTAATCAAATAGATCAGGCTGTTCTTTGCTGATGACATCGTACAACGGCTTGAAACTAAACCAACCGGCTAGTTCGCTACCTACGGTGCCATGGGTTTGTTTGGCATGCTCGGGGCTAATCAATTTTGGTGTGCCGGCCGCTTCCGCCATCAATTGTGCCTGACAGCTGCGCTCCATGGTGATATACCACCAGGCGGCAGACTCAACTGATTGCCCTACGGTTAGTAAACCATGGTTCTGCAAGATAATCGCTTTTTTGTCGCCTAAGGCCTGGCCAATTCGCTCGCCTTCATCAAGATCTAAAACTACCCCGGTAAACTCTCCAAGCAATGCATGATCTTCGTAAAACGCGCAAGAATCCTGGGTGATGGGATCTAAAAGTCGACCAAGGCTAGACCAGCTTTTACCGTAAACAGAGTGAGCGTGAGCAGCGGCTATTACATCTGGGCGTGCGGCATGTACTCTTGAATGAATAGTGAAAGCGGCACCGTTTAGCAGGCCCTGACCCTCGACTACATTACCTTCGTGATCTACCAACAAGAGATCGGAAACTTTCATTTGCTTAAAAGATACACCCATAGGGTTTACCCAAAAGTGATCTAAGCGCTCTGGGTCGCGTACGGTAATATGGCCAGCTACGCCTTCGTCAAAGCCAAAGCGGCCGAATAGACGAAAAGCTGCTGCTAATTTTTGCTTACGCTGAAGGCGCTCTTCTTCAACCGGTAGGGCATCAGAACCAGGGATACCCATGCCATCATTGTTCATCACGATGTCGTTAACTTGATCATTCATAGTGCTTTTATCTCTTGTTATGTTCTTAGCGCTTAGCGCCTACGATCTATGGTTGTTTCAATACGGTTGGCCTAATAAATACCAGTATCTACCTTAGGTATCAAAAAAGCTGTCATCCAGGCGACAAAATCATCATTAGTGATGACGCCACAGAGTAAGGTTTCTTCTAGGCTATGACTATCTAGACAAGAATAAAAAGGGGAAATCATGAAAAAGACAATCGCAATTGCCTTGGCTACGGCTGCCATCGGTGGCTGTGACTCAATGTCGGGGCAATCTTCAAGCGCCGAGACCGAGCGCGCTATAGCGGCTGCACAGCAACTTCAAGCACTAAACTCAATGCTCTATGTGGATACCAAACAGCTAAGGAAAGCTGCTAGGCAGCAAGATTCGCTAAGTAAAGAAGAGCGTGATGCTTTGCCCTTGTCTGGTATGACCTTGGTGGTTAAAGACAATATCCATGTTGCTGGGATGCCCAATACGGCAGGCACTGAAGCTTTGAAGGATTTTGTGCCGAGCAAAGACGCAGGGGTGGTTAAGCGCCTGCGCGATGCTGGGGCCTTGATTGTCGGCAAGAGTAATCTGCATGAGTTGGCTTATGGCATAACCAGCAATAACTATTTTACCGGAGCGGTGCAGAACCCTGCTAAGCCCGACTATTTTGCCGGTGGCAGTAGTGGCGGTACGGCGGCGGCTATTGCCGGTGGAATCGTTAGGGCAGGCCTTGGCACTGATACCGGTGGCTCAACACGCATTCCAGCAGCCTTGACAGGCATTGTTGGCTTTCGTCCGTCACTAGGGCGCTACCCTGCTGATGGTTTGACCATGATTTCCAATACCCGTGATACAGTCGGTCCCATGGCCATTGATGTTGCGACAGTGGCGCTATTAGATGCCGTCTTGGCGGCGAAAGGCTCTGCGCAATTAGTAGATCTCAGCTCACAGCCTATTAGGCTGGGGGTGGCGCGTGACTACTTCTATCAAAACTTAGAGCCCGAAGTAGAGGCAGGCATCGACAAGGCGCTGGCCTTGTTAGAGCAAGCGAATATTAGCTTGGTAGAAATATCAGCGAATCAATTAGCCGAGTTAAATCATCAGGTTAGCTTTCCTGTGGTGCTGCACGAAACCGCACAATTGTTGCCGAAGTACCTTCGTGATCATGAAATTTCTAGCTCGGTTGAGGAGCTTGTTGAATCAATTAAAAGCCCGGATGTGAAGCAAGTGGTAGGGCAGGCACTTGCAGGTGCTGTCAGTGCGGAACAGTATCAACAGGCGATCGAGCTGCATCGACCAGCCTTACAGGCTTATTATCAACAGCTTTTTGATGACAATAAAATTGACGCTTTAATCTTCCCAACCACTGCTTTGACGGCTCGCCCTATAAAAGGCAGTGAAGAAACCGTCACGGCAAAGGAAGATGGTAGCGGCGCTTTGTTAGCAACTTTCCCTAGCTACATTCAAAACACGGACCCGGCCAGTAATGTAGGTAGCCCCGGCATTTCCATTCCCGCAGGAGTTTCGGCTCTAGGCTTGCCCATGGCTGTTGAGCTTGATGGCCCCATTGGTAGTGACCGCAAATTATTAGCGATTGCGGCCCGCGTCGAGAAAATCCTAAAACCCCTAAACCGCTAGTTTGGCATAGAGAAATGGCGCATCCCCCCTCAGCTGCTAGCATCAAATAGCAGGCAGAGTGTTTTATTCAAATTATTTTGGAGGGGGTTTTGCCAAGCGGTGTTATTGACACTAGGACGGCCGACGATTCAGCAAAGAGCTGTCAACAATAATGATAATTCGAGATGATGAGGACAACATAATGAAACACCCTTTAGCCGTAGCAATTCGCCGCGCGGCGGCGGTAACAGCCATGAGCGCTGTTTCCCTAAGTGCATTGGCACAAATTGAAGAAGTTGTGGTCACGGCTCAGCACCGCGCTGAAAACGTGCAGGATATTCCAATTGCGGTAACTGCACTTGGCGCTGATGAAATTAAAAAATCCGATATTTTTGATGCCGGCAGTATTGCTCAACATACTCCGGGTTTATCGTTCAGTGAGTTTTCTCCGGGTCAGGCGATTCCATCTTTGCGAGGTATTTCCTCGGTTGATGACGGTGCCGGTCTGGACAACTCTGTAGCCCTATTTTTAGATGGCGTGTACATCGGCCGTGGTGCCAGTATTAACTTCGACATGTTCGACTTAGAGCGTGTAGAAGTATTGCGTGGTCCGCAGGGTACACTATTTGGTCGTAACGCTATTGGTGGTGCTATCAACGTAGTATCCGCTAAGCCGACAGATGAAACCAAACTAAAAGCCGGCATGACGGTAGGTAACGAAGGTATTTTGCGTTATCAAGGTTTGGTGAGCGGCGCTTTAAGTGACAATGTGTTCGGTAAAATCAGTGTTAACCATCGTGAGCATGATGGCTATGTTGATAACGTTCTACTGGGTACTGAGTTACAAGACGAAGATCAAACTTCTATTCGCGCGCAATTGCGTGTTGAAGCTGAAAGTTCAGACTGGTTGCTTTCCGTAGATACCATGGAAGACAGCCGCGCTGATATGGGCCGCACTGGTGTTAATGATAACGCACCACTAAGTGCCATTATGGCAGCAAATGGCGTAACTGGTCCGCGTCAAAATGCGGCATCACGTGATGGTTATTCAGAGCGTGAAGCTAGCGGTATTAGCTTGCAGGGTGATATCGAATTCGATACCGGTACACTAACCACCATTACTGCATTCCGTACGGCTGAAACTGATTGGTCAATGGCCTCTGTGGGCGCTCCACTTGGTGCGCTAGGTTTGCCTTTCGATGAAGTGATGGACGATATCAAAGAAGATATCGATACCTTCTCTCAAGAATTACGTTGGACATCAAACCTTGATGGTAATTTTAACTACACCGCAGGTTTGTATTTCTTCACCGAAGAAACCGATCGAACTGAAATCTTCCGTATTACCAAAGCCGGCAGCTTCGATGGCTTTAGAGCTACCGATGTAGGCAGTCAGGAAATTATTGGTAACGAATACGCATTTACCGGTAACGAAACTACCAGTTATGCGGCCTACTGGCAGGGTACTTGGGAGTTCAGTGAGCAGCTGCACCTAACCTTGGGTGCGCGTTACACCGTTGATGAAAAAGATTACAAAGCCGTATCTGTTAACTGTGATTTAGTGCGTGATAATGATCCATCGATTATTGGCACACAGTTTGAAAACTTCGCGCCTTGTGGCGGTGTTGGTGGCAGTTTGAACATTATTGCTGAAGCCTTCGAAGTTAATCCAAGTGATGACTGGAACGATTTTTCTCCTAAGATCGCCATGCAGTACTTCCCGAATGACAATATGATGTTCTTTGCGTCGGCATCGAAAGGTTATAAGTCTGGTGGCTTTGCTGGTTCGCAAGGTGTTGAGTCTTCGGCCTCTACCCCGGTAGATCCTGAAACCGCATTAAACTATGAAGTTGGCTTTAAAGGCGACTTTATGGATAACAGTTTGCGCATGAACGTAACGGCCTTCTACACCGATTATGAAGATCTACAGGTCGTTCGTTTTGGCCCTGTACCGGGTTCAAGTTTTGGTACTTTCTTGACTACCAATATCGGTGAAGCTGAAATTACGGGTGCTGAGCTGGAAGTTACTTGGTATCCGACCGAAAACTTCTACATCAAAGGCTTCTACGCCTATATGGATAGTGAAGTTAGCGATCTAATTATTGAAACCACTAGTGGTATTGTTGATGCCTCTGGTAAAGGTCTGCGCTCTGCGCCACCAAATAGCTCTAACTTATCCTTTAACTACAATGTGCCCATGGAAAATGGCGCGATGGATTTTCGTTTAGAATACAGCTACTCGGATGAGCAGCGCGGTGACTACATCGATGACCGTATCACTTTGGATGCTTATGAGTTGTGGGATGCGCGCGCCGCATGGACGTCAGCTGATGAGCAATGGGAAGTGGCCTTATGGGGTAAGAACTTAATGGATGAGGATTACATTTCTCACCAGTATGTTATTGGCCCTGGTGGTATCGGTGTATGGGGTGCGCCACGCACCTACGGTCTAACCGTTAACTACTCTATGTAATAGAACTTCGGCTGGCGTAATGCTCTCCCTCTTGGTGCCAGTCGAAGCTTTTGAAAAAGTCGATTTCGTTGTGTATTTAGCCCAGTCAATTTGATTGGGCTTTTTTTTAGCTATAAAAACCTACTTTGTTTGTATTGCATCATTAGATACTTCATAAATAATTTAGCTGAGCGATAAGCCATATAAAAATAAGTTGGGAATTAAAAATGAAAAGTGCATTAAGTCTAGCTCTAATCTCTATGGGGCTTGTTTCATCTTGTGGATCACCCGAATTAAGTAGTCCTCAGCTTGCCAAGGAAGCTAGCCAATCAGCTGTCGAAATTATTCGAGATGAATACGGTACACCGCATATTTATGGTGAAGATAATTATGGGGTTTATTATGGCTATGGCTATGCCATTGCTGAAGATCGCTTGTATCAAATGGAAATGCTAAGAAGGACCGTGTTGGGGCAAGTCTCAGAAGTGCTAGGTGATAAGTATCTCAGTTTAGATGAACACATTCGTCGCAGCTACAATCTAGCTGATGTTCAGCGTCAATTGGCTGAGGTAGCTTCGGAGGAGCGCTCATTATTGGAAGCCTATGCCCAGGGCTTTAATGCCAGAGTAGAGGAGGTGTTAGCCAATAAAAATGAGCTATTACCTCTAGAGTTTAAAGAAAATGACTTCTTACCCAAGCAATGGCAAGCATATGATGTTGCCATGATTTTTGCAGGTGCAATCGCACATCGTTATTCTGATTTTAGCTCGGAGCGGGATAATCTAGCCTTATGGCAGAGCTTGCGCAATCAGCATGGCGAAGAAAAAGCCTGGGATATATTCAATGCCTCTAAATGGCTCCTGGATCACGATTCGCCCACTACGGTGCCTCGAGATGGTGACGTCGAATTACAGGGTAACAAGCTACCTAAATACCTTAATAAGTTAGCAGCAGTTGGCAAAACCTCACGCGTCGCGGTAAACCAGAATGGCGAGTTTCAGGGTATAACAAATGATCCTGCCATAGCTGAAAGTTTTGAAACTTTAATTGCTAAGAATGGATTTACGGTTAGCGCGGAATTCTCTCCGGCCAGTAACTTTTGGTCTGTTTCCTCCGCTAAAACTGAGGGCGCTAATGGCGTTTTGCTCAATGGCCCACAATTTGGTTGGAGCTTGCCTTCCTATGTGAATGGAATTGGCCTGCATGGTGGTGACTTTGAAGTGGCCGGAAACACCTTGCTGGGCTTGCCCGCATTGTTGTTTGCCCATAACAATAAAATTGCCTGGGGAAGTACGGCCGGCTTAAGTGATCAGGTTGATGAATACATCCTTAAACTTAACCCAGAAAACCCAGAGCAATACTGGCACAAAGGTGAATACAAGAACTTCCAAAGCTGGGAAGAAACCATCCATGTGAAAGGTGGTGCTAATCACAAGTTAAAGGCAAGGAAGTCGGCACAAGGTATGGTAATGATTCACCTACCTGAAGAAGGTGTGGCAGTAAGTAGGGCGCGAGCTTGGGAAGGTAAAGAGCTAGCAACGCTTTTGAGCTGGATTGAACTTTCTAAGAAAGATTCTATTCACGATGCTAAAAAAGCGGTAGAGGGTGTGGCTACCAACATTAATTTTTACTACATGGATATCAAAGGCAATATCGCCTACACCCATGGCGGTAATTATCCCCAGCGCGTTGCTGGACATGATCCTCGTTTACCCGTGCCGGGCGATGGCTCTTACGATTGGTTAGGTATGCGCCCTTATAGCGAAAACCCAAGCGTTGAAAACCCGGCACAGGCTTACATCAGTAACTGGAATAACCGCCCATCTGCTGACTGGGTAGTCTCTGATCTTTGGCCTTTAACCTGGGGCCGGGCACATCGCGTACAACACATTAACCAGCAGTTGGAAAGCCAGGCGACATTCACCCCGGAGGAAGTTTGGGCTATTAATAAGAAAGTTAGTTATCGCGATTCTAGCCTGCCTTATTTGTTACCATACCTGCAAAAAGCTTTATCAAAAAGCAAGCTAAATGATATCGAAAGGGCAGCGTTGAAAACCCTGGAATCTTGGGATCAGAACTGGATAGCTGATGAGCAGGGTAACTATCCCGCGGCCGCTGCGATAGCGGAAAACTTCGTAAGTACGCTAGTAAAAAATGCGATTCACGATGATGTGGGTGATGATTTCTTTTATCTCTATAGCGCCACCGGCTACCCGACCGTAAAATTGGGGCCATCCATGTTGGTGGGCAGTGGCACGCGAGCCTTAATAAAAAATCTAGATGCGCTTGCCTCCAATCAAGAGCCTATTTACGATTTCTTTTCTGGGCAATCCGAGCAAGTATTACAGCGTAGCTTTCGCGAAGCTGTGAAGCGCTTGATGCAACAGCAGGGCTTGACGGTAAGCGCATGGAAGATTCCTTCGCCGACAATGGAATGGCTGGGAGTCAACTTTAGAGGGGTGCCGCAAGCTGCTAAGCGTCCTGTAGTAGAGATTCCGGAGTATGCGAATCGGGGCAGTGAGAATAACTTATTTATAGCTCGCGGCGATCGCTTCGAGGCCTATGATTCTATTCCGCCGGGCCAGAGTGGTTTTGTGAATACCGCAGGTGAGGAAGATCCCCACTATCGAGATCAGTTGGAAATGTTTTCTCAATTTAAATATAAGAAGATTCCGGCCAGTAAAGATGAGATCTTGCAATCCAAGCATAAAATAAAACTGCTTGTGGTAAATAAGTAGTAACCCAAAAGAAAAAGGCCGTTTAAAAACGGCCTTTTTTATTACTCGCTACCCAGTAGATTCACTAAAATTTGAGATGTGGGCTGGGTTTGGTTCATACTGTAAAAGTGCAAGCCTGGAGCGCCGTTATCAAGCAGCATTTCACAAAGGTCAGATACCAGATCAATACCAAAAGAAATAATACTCTCTTGATCATCACCAAAGTCTTCTAAGCGTCTAGCCATCCAACGAGGAATCTCTGCGCCACAATTGGCACTAAAGCGGGCGAGATTTTGATAATTAATTATCGGCATAATACCCGGGATAATTGGCTGATCGATGCCTGCTGCCTGACACTGATCCACAAAATAAAAGTAAGAATCAGGATTATAAAAATACTGGGTTATAGCGCTGCTGGCGCCGGCATCAAACTTGCCTTTTAGATACTCAATATCTTTTTTATAACTGCGTGCTTCTGGGTGGATCTCTGGGTAAGCCGCCACTTCAATATGGAAGTGATCGCCAAAATGCTCACGAATAAAGCTCACTAGCTGGTTGGCATAAACCAGCTGAGAGGCACCGCCCATGCCGGAAGGCATGTCACCGCGCAGGGCCACGATGCGTTTTACACCGCCTTCTTTGTATTCTTGCAGCAGCTGCTTAATGGTGTCTTCGTCATCGCCACCAAAGGATAGATGCGGCGCTGTATCGAAGCCAGTGTTGATAGAATCCAACACAATGCCCTTGGTGCTATCGCGGGTAGATCCCCCGGCACCATAGGTGACTGAATAGAACTCTGGTTGGAATAAGGCCAGCTCTTCTTGTACAGCCTTTAATTTCTCTTTTCCTTTTTGAGTTTTTGGTGGGAAAAACTCAAAGCTAACAGGAATATGCTCATTGCTCATGGTATTTGGCCTGTTTATTTTGAACAGTGCTCGATAATCGCTGCTTCTGTTTTTACACAGAAGCAGCGAAGCTGTTATTGCTAAGCTCAGTAATTGTATTAGTACCTAGCTCGGTACTTATTTTAGTACTTATAAGATTCTGGCTTGAATGGACCGTCAACTTCAACGCTAATATAATCAGCCTGGGTTTGGGTTAGTTTGGTAATCACGCCACCAAAACCCGCAACCATATCGGCCGCTACTTCCTCGTCCAGTTTCTTCGGCAACACTTTAACGTAAAGTGCATCTTTCTTTTCGCCTTCCATTAAATCGGCGAATTTGCGCTCCCACAAATAAATTTGTGCTAGCACTTGGTTAGCGAAAGAACCATCCATAATGCGTGATGGGTGGCCAGTAGCATTACCCAAGTTCACCAAACGACCTTCAGAAAGCAGCAGCAAATGATCCTTTTCAGCTTTATTGCGGTAAATTTTGTGAACCTGTGGTTTAACTTCTTCCCACTCCCAGTTTTCACGCATATAAGCAGTGTCGATTTCATTATCGAAGTGGCCAATGTTACACACTACAGCACCGTTCTTTAGGCTCTGAAGCATATTGGCATCACAAACATTGGTGTTTCCTGTGGTGGTAACAATCAGGTCGGTAGTGCCTAGTAATTCTTTATTGATGCAGCTAAGTTCGCCGGTATTCACACCGTCGATATAAGGCGAAACAATCTCAAAGCCATCCATGCAGGCTTGCATTGCGCAGATAGGGTCAATTTCAGTAACTTTAACGATCATGCCTTCTTGGCGCAAAGAAGCTGCAGAGCCTTTACCTACATCGCCGTAACCTACTACAAGCGCTTTTTTGCCGCTTAATAGGTGGTCTACGCCGCGTTTGATGGCATCATTCAAAGAGTGACGACAACCGTACTTGTTATCGTTTTTCGATTTGGTAACAGAGTCGTTAACATTGATAGCTGGAACTTTTAGCTCGCCTTTTTCTAACATCTCAACCAAGCGGTGTACACCGGTGGTGGTTTCTTCAGAAATACCGTGGATGCTGTCCAATACTTGCGGATACTTTTCGTGGCACATTTGGGTTAGGTCGCCGCCATCATCTAGGATGATGTTGGAATCCCAAAGCTTGTCACTGTCTTTTTCGGCTAGAATAGTTTGCTCGATACACCACCAGAACTCTTCCTCGGTTTCACCTTTCCAGGCAAAAACAGGAATGCCAGCTGCGGCGATAGCAGCGGCAGCGTGATCTTGGGTAGAGAAAATATTACAAGATGACCAGCGTACATCAGCGCCTAGCTCAACTAGGGTTTCGATAAGTACGGCAGTTTGGATGGTCATATGAATACAACCCATAATCTTGGCGCCCGCCAAAGGTTGTGAATCTTTGTACTTGCGACGCAAAGCCATCAATGCCGGCATTTCGCCTTCAGCAATTTCAATCTCTTTGCGGCCCCACTCGGCCAAGCTGATGTCAGCAACTTTATAATCAGTAAATTCGCTCATGTCTTTTCTCTCAAATATTATTGGCTAAGGGCTGCTTTTAAAGCATCCACTTTGTCTGTTTTTTCCCAGGTGAAGGCGGTGAAAGTATCTTTTTTACTTTCGCCGTTTTCTATCCACTCGTAACTGTGCTCAAACGGTTCGCGGCCAAAATGACCGTAGGCTGCGGTGAGCTGATACATTGGGTGCTGTAGGTCTAATACCTTGGTGATAGCGTATGGACGAAGATCGAAGACCTCGCGAATTGCGGTAATCAATTGCTCGTCACTCACTTTACCAGTACCAAAAGTATTCACCGAAATAGAAGTTGGTTCGGCAACACCGATAGCGTAGGACACCTGAATTTCGCAGCGATCAGCTAAGCCAGCAGCAACAACGTTTTTAGCAACATAGCGGCCTGCATAAGCTGCTGAGCGATCTACTTTGGATGGGTCTTTACCAGAGAAAGCACCACCACCGTGGCGAGCCATGCCGCCATAGGTATCTACAATAATTTTACGCCCAGTTAGACCAGCATCACCTACTGGGCCACCAATGACGAAATTGCCTGTTGGGTTGATGTGATACTGAGTGTCTTCATGCAATAACTCTGCTGGAAGAACATGTTTAATAATGTTCTCTAGAACAGCTTCACGGATATCTTCTTGGCTAATCTCGGGGTTGTGCTGGGTCGATAAAACGACTGCATCAACGGCTACTGGTTTGCCATCTTCATAGCGCAAGGTAACTTGTGACTTTGCGTCTGGACGCAACCAAGGTAAGACACCGTCTTTACGAAGTTGAGCTTGGCGCTCTACTAAGCGGTGCGAGTAGTAAACCGGCGCTGGCATCAGCGTTGGTGTTTCATTGGTGGCATAACCAAACATGAGGCCCTGGTCGCCGGCACCTTGGTCTTCTGGTTTGGCACGGTCGACACCTTGGTTAATATCCACAGATTGTTTACCAATGGCGTTGATCACCGCGCAGCTATCACCGTCGTAGCCCACATCAGAGCTGTTATAGCCGATGTCTTTAATCACATCACGAATAATGTCTTCCAGATCGACATAGCAGCTCGTGGTTAGCTCACCTGCGACGATGGCCATACCGGTTTTCACCAAAGTTTCGACGGCTACGCGCGCGTCTTTATCACGCGCGATAATGGCGTCCAAAATGGCATCGGAAATCTGATCGGCCATTTTATCCGGGTGACCTTCGGATACTGATTCCGAAGTAAAAATGCTGTACTCAGACATAACTCATTTCCTAAACTCATGGCCTTAGGCCAAAACGATTCGCAGGGCTGGAGATACAATTATTAGTATCAAGCCTGTGCGGGTTTTATAAATTCACGTATTTGAATTTGAAAGCCATTGCGCAACGCAAAGTAAATGCTTTGGCCTTCTTCAAGGCCGGCTTCTGCGCTCCACTGACTTAAATCCTGGGGTTCAAAACCTAGCCATAAATCACCACAGGCTTCTTGAGCCCAAGCCTGATCGTGACGGCATAGATCAGTAACCAGCAGAACCCCACCGCTGGCCAAACTACTGGCTAAATCACTAAAAATTTGAGCTGGTGATGGGGTGTGGTGCAAAACCATATTGACGACTATGCATTGCGCGGCAATGTCTAGTTCGTGCAAGCGTCTTGTGTCACCTAACACTAACTCAACGTTATTCAGCCCTTTTGAATGTACCAGTTGACGTGAGGTCTCCAGCATGGCTGGGCTGTTATCTAGTGCAAAAACGGTATCAAATCGCTCTGCCAAAAAGGGCAAAAACTCTCCTTCACCGGGGCCGAGCTCAAGGGCTAGTCGATTTTCGCCTGTCTTATCAAAAGGTGCGGCCAATAAGGCTTCCGCAACCTGCTCCTGGTAGACCGGGAAGCTTGCAATTAAGTCGGCTTGTTCACGAAACTTGCCGGCATTTTCGGTGAAAAACTTGCGAGAAGCGGTTTCGCGCTCGCTTTGAATTTCATCTAAGCGGGCTTGTAACTCTGGCTCTAGTGGCAAGCTATCGACACTGATAAATAAGCGCCTTTGGGCTTCGCCTAATAGTGGGTCAACACTGGTGAGCGCACGGCGATAGAAGATTGAATTGCCTTCGCGCCGAGTTGCGACCAAGCCCGCTGAGGCAAGCACCTTTAAATGGTGGCTCATACTGGACTGCTTCAATTCGAAAATTGAAACCAGCTCTAACACCCCATAGGAATCTCTGGCTAGCACGCGTAAAACCTCGAGACGCAAAGGGTCCGCCGCAGCCTTTAATAGGGCGGCTAACTGCTCAGCGGGGCGTTCTTGAGGGTTCTCATCACTAGACATAATGGGGAGTGTAGCAGTGCATTTTATCTATATCAAAATATTTCGATATAGATTTGTATAAATTTTGTTTGACCTTGCCGGGTGTAGGTGCTAATTTTTTAGCATGATGCTAAAAAATTAGCACCTTGATGAAAGCCTGAATAGCTAAGGGCTTTCGAGTCGTAATAACAGTGATTGGATATTTCTTGTCATGAGCAAAACAAGCCAAAAGCTCAGTCGTCGCGAGCGACAAATTCTAGATGTTTTATATGAGCGACAGCCCGCCTCGGCGAAAGAGGTACAGGCCGGTATTAGCGATGCCCCTAGTTATTCATCAGTCCGTGCTTTATTGGCGAGGATGGTCGAAAAGGGTTTAGTCAGCCATCAGCAAGACGGCGCGAAGTATTTGTATAGCGCAGTTACCGCCAAAGACGATGCAAGCCAGTCGGCGATGGGACGTCTAGTGCGCACCTTTTTTGGAGGCTCAGCTCTCAAGGCCGCCAGCGCATTAATTGGTAACGCCAAAGAAGAGCTAAATGAGCAGGAGTTGGAATCCTTGGAAAAGATGATTCGCCAAGCTCGCGAAAGAAAGCAGCAGGAGCCTAAGTAATGATAGCGGCCGCCCTAATGCTGGCGCTTAAAGCAGGGTTAATCTGCTTATTGTTATTGGGCTGCTATTTGGGCTTAGATAAGCATTCGGCGCGCCTGCGTTATCAGTGGTTAAGTATGGCGGCCGCCTTACTGTTTTTGTTTCCCTTTTTTGATTATGTCTTGAATAGCTTTTCAATTACTGTCGCTGTTCGGCCTAGTCACTTTCTATTGCAGAACCCAATGCATTTTATCCAGCAAGCTTGGGTGCAGTATCTTCTAATGGCGTATTGCTTTGTCGCAAGCTGGTTGCTGTTGTATTCCATTATGGGTTTGTTGCGCCTTGCTCAGATCGAAAAGCAAGCCAAGCAAGCTAACAAAGATCTAAATAGTCGTTTAGAGATGCTTGCTGCAAAGCTCAGTATTAAGAAAACTCCAGCTTTACGCATACATCATAGCGAATCAATTAGTCCGTGTACCTTTGGCTTTCTTCGTCCGATTGTATTACTGCCTGCCAATGCAGAGTCTTGGCCGAAAGCGCAGCTTGATTTGGTTTTGCTTCACGAGCTGGCGCATATCAAACACCGCGACTTTTTAAGGATTAATTCAGCACGTCTTTTATTGGCAATCTATTGGTTTCTACCGCCTCTGTGGTGGTTGCTTGCTGAACTGAAAAGTCTATCTGAGCAACTCGCTGATGACACGGTGCTCAATGCAGGTGCAAACGACGCCGACTATGCCGAAGTGCTTATGGAAGCCGGACGATTGCATAAGCAGGCCAGCGCAATGGCGGTAGCAGTAAACGGTAATGGCGAATACTACCAGCGGGTGATGACGGTACTTGATCGCTATGTCGATCGTGCGCCTCAAAAAAGCAATGCTAGTAGACCCTTGTTTTGGTTTTTGCTTTTGATGGGTTTATCAATGGCAGCGGTTGATCTGGAAATTCATGACAAGGGGTTTTTAAAAATACCAGTTAGCTTGGTAGATGTTCGAACTGTTTCCAAATTAGAAAATGAAAGAGCTAGATTTGATGAATCTTTAAAAGTGGTTGCTATGGCGACAAGTGCAAAGCCAGCATCGCAAATCCAGGTTAGTGGATTTGTCGATGGCGATATTCGAATACCTGCTGTTGAAGCTTTCGAGGGGGTTGATTTATCAATGAATATTAAAGCGGAATTTAATATTGATGAGTTTGGTAATGCTTACGGTGTGGTTGTTAGCCCCGTAGATTTAAGTAACAAGCTCAAACGTGAGATTGAGAAATCAATTCGTGGTAGTCAGTTTTCTGCTTATCAGCAGTCAGGAACTCCAGCCTATATAACCGGAGTCAGTCAAGAATTTAAAGTTTCTATTGATAGTAAAGATGATTAGCGAGCGCTAGCTAAATAGGCACCCTCGTTTTTTAAGTTTACAGCAATGAGCAAATGCTCGAGGAAGGTTTGATATGAATGCAATAATTAAGCAAGGCGCTGCAAATACTCATATAGGGCAGTCTTCTAGAAGTGCTGCCACAAAGTTATTGGCTTTTGCCGTGTCCGTGTTGTTTTCGGTGGCGGTGACCGCAGCGCTGATTTTATTAATGCACAGCTTAATTTATAAGGAGTACATAGAGCCTGAAACGCCGCCACAGACCATGCCGGCTAATATTTGGGCTGAAAAGCAGATTATCGAAACCCAAAAGGAATACGACAAACCTGAAAAGCAAGAAATTCAGGAGACTCCGCCGGTAGATAACCCAGAAATAAAGCTACCGAATGAAAACGATTTTACTGGCCTGCTGCCTGGGAAGTTCAATGTTGACCCAGGAAACGATGGCCCGATTGAGATCGGCCAAAGCGGTATGTTGGTGAAAAGAGTTGCTGCTGCACCTCGGTATCCAAATAGAGCCATTACCCGAGGTATAGAGGGCTTTGTTGATGTGCGCTTTGATGTAACCGCTATTGGCAATACTGAGAATATTCGGGTGCTCCAAGCCCAGCCCCAAGGTGTTTTCGAGAAGGCAGCTACCGCAGCGGTTGCCAAGTATAAATATCAGCCCGCGATACAAGACGGTGAACCCGTCGCTACGCCAAATGTGACCGAGCGCATTCGCTTTAGTATTGAGAAATAGTTGCCAAAGACATTCCCCGGGGAATGTCTGCCTTTTTCAGGGAAATCGTGCCAGGGATGGTATTTCACCATAAGCACTCTTTTTTTACCCCCCTTTAACCCCTTTTTTCTCATTGCTGCGTTATAGCTATAACACAACGTCAAGGAGCTTAGATATGAGCCCAACTATTCGAAAAGCATTGCCTGTCGCAATTCTCTTGGCTGGCCTTGTGGCTTGCCAAAACTCAACAGAGCAGAAGTCACAAAAGGACGCCACGCAATATACAGATCCAGTACCTGTGGTGCTAAGTAGCCCTCAGGAGCTAGAAGAAGTTACTGTATCCGCAGCGCGGGTTATGCCGGCTTATGCGGGAGCTGAGCGGAAAAGGGTGATGTACGATTCAATAATGCTCGCTAAGCCCATGCCAGAAATACCGCCGTCGATTTTTGAGCAGAACAGTGAAAATTATCGAGGGCCTGCTGACAATCCCATTCGCTTGGTATCAGAGCAGCCCTTATCTACATTTTCAGTTGATGTGGATACGGCCTCATACGCCAATATCCGCCGCATGATTCTACAAGATGGCAACTTGCCCCCGCTGGAGGCTGTGCGGGTAGAGGAAATGATCAATTATTTTCACTATGACTACCCAAAACCAAGCTCAGAAGATCAGCCCTTTAATATTGATACGGAGCTGAGCACTTCTCCTTGGAACAACGATAAATACCTAATGCGTATCGGGTTGCAGGCCTATGAGCCAGATATGCAGCAAAGACCTTCGGCCAACTTGGTTTTTTTAGTGGATGTATCTGGCAGTATGCAATCGAAGAATAAACTTCCATTGCTGAAAAAGTCCCTGCTGATGCTGTTAGACAACTTAGCAGCCCAAGATAAAGTATCTTTGGTGGTATATGCGGGAGCGGCTGGCCTGGTATTGCCGGCGACAGCGGCGAGCGAAAAAGCAAAGATTCGATCGGCAATTAACGGGCTGGAAGCCGGTGGCAGTACCCATGGCAGTGCAGGTATCAAATTGGCCTACGAGCAAGCCCAGCAAGCCTTTATTGAAGGTGGTATTAATCGGGTTTTAATTGCCAGCGATGGCGATATGAATGTTGGTGTTACCAATATTGATCAGCTGAAAACTCTAATTGAACGGAAACGGAAATCTGGTATTGCTTTAACGACACTGGGTTTTGGTACCGGTAACTATAACGATGCCTTAATGGAAGAGTTGGCCGATGTTGGAAATGGTAATGCGGCATATATTGATAGCTTAAAAGAAGCTTATAAGGTTCTCATTCATCAGATGAATGCGACGCTTCACACTATCGCGAGCGATGTCAAAATTCAGGTGGAATTTAATCCCGATCAGGTAAGTGAATATCGGTTGGTAGGTTATGAGAACCGCATATTGAATCGCGAAGATTTCAATAATGACAAGGTGGATGCCGGTGATATTGGTATGGGGCACCAGGTGACAGCTATCTACGAGCTAAGCCTTAAAGGAGAGGGTAGCCTACCTGAATTACGTTACGGCCAGGATGGTTATAAAGACGCATCACGAAGAGACTTAAGTAAAAAGCGCCCTAAAGCTGTGAGAAGCGACGAGCTTGCTTATATCAAGCTTCGCTATAAAGCGAAGCAAGGCGACGCTAGCCGCTTAATCGAAAAAATCGTAAACACAGATCAGCTTGCCATCCCCTTCAAGCAGGCCAGTGACGAGCATCGATTTGCCGTATCTGTTGCCGAATTAGGCCAACGTTTAAGAGGTGGAAAAAACCTTAGTGAAGGCAATATGCAGGAGCTGATAATGCAGCTGCGAAATAGCAAAGGTTCAGACAAATTCTCCTATCGTGGTGAGTTGATTAATATAGCCGAAATCGCAGCTAGTATTGATCAGCAAATTGCGCTTCAATAGATTGCTGTATTCTTGTGAATGGTAAGGCGTTTGTTTGAGGGCTAGAAAAACGAGGCCTTCTTTTAAGGAGATAAGACGCTGCTAAATCGCTTCAAATCGGATGAGGCCCTGCTGAAGAAGTTCAGCAAGGGCTCACATCCTTGTTTTGAGATACTTTACGGCCGTTATAAAAATGCCGTCTACCGTTATGTGCTAAAAAGTGTGCAGGATGCTGCTTGTGCCGAAGATATCAGCCACGAAGCATGGTTATCAGTTATTGATAAGGCTGGTACTTTTCGTCCAGATGAGAAAGTGCAGCAGCCCTTTAAGCAATGGCTCTATCGAATAGCACACAATAAGCTGATCGATTCTTGGCGCAAGCAAAAGAATTTTCAAGTATATGATGAAGAGCCGAAGTTAGAAGATGAACAATCAGCTAGTGAAGCACCGTTAGAGCAACAATATCTAATCATAGAAATTGAACGAAAACTGGCAGAGCTGCCGCCACTTCAGCAGCAGAGCTATGCCCTACAGATTGAAGGTTTTAGCCTTGCCGAAATTGCCAAAATCACCGGCAGCCCGGCGGAGACAGTTAAAAGTCGCATACGCTATAGCAAACAAAAAATTAAACAGTTAATAGAGGGTGAGTTATGAGTGACAAAAAACATACTCAGCCTAAGCATGTGCTCAATAAAGAGCAGAACGAACAGAAAGTGCAATCGCCAAAATCACTAGATGATAAAGTTCTGGCCTATGCCAAGCAAAAAGCTGAAGAGCATAAACTTGCAGCCAATAAAAACAAACTCGCTTTTGCCAAACCTTGGTTTGTTGGAGCGGGCAGCCTAGCAGTAATGCTTATTGCCGTATTACTTCTGCCAAACCTAGAAGAGCACGGCATGGATTCCTCGGCTATCGAGCTTGGCGTAGCTGAAGAAACAGCGAGCTTGCCAGTCACCAGAAGAGCCTTTGAGGCCGATATGGTCGCCTCTGAATTGGAAGAAGTTGTTGTTCAAGAGCCGCTTATTCAAGAAACGCTTGTTCAAGAACCTTTCATAGAAGAGGTGGTAGTAGAAGAAGTGATAGCAGATGAGGTGAGTGCTGGGGCTTACGCCGCCATGGACGAGCCGTCGTCAGCATTGAGAAAACCAACAGAAAGCACCATGCGAGCCAAGCGAACACCCAAGCTTATGGCCAAGCCCCAAGAACCACAGCAGGTGGCCGCTGATCATTTTGAGAAAGAAAGCAAACAACAGACTCTGCAGGAAATTGTCGTAACGGCATCAAGAGTTTCCGAGTCAGATAGACAGTTAGTTGAGAAGTATCAGAGTGAGCTGGAGTCCTTAGAAGAACTTTATGGAAAAGATAAGCTCAAAGCTCAAGAGCGGTATAAAAAACTAAGAGTCAAAGAGCCTCTATTACCAGAGCATATTGAGGATGCCTTTGATTTGCTGAGGTGATAATAAACTAGGGCCAAGGATTTAGGCATGGCAAAAAAACTGATCATATGCTTCGTGATTGCGGCACTTGCTTCTGCAAGCGCCTTCGTGGTTCATGTTATCACCGTAGAGTGGCTACCAAATTGGATTGGCTCGCAAATGGCAGACAAACAGGTAAGCCCTTCTTGGAATGTGCGCTATACCGCCATGATAACATCCATCGAATATGGCATAGCCTGCCTGTTTCTATACCATCTACTCAGAGAGAAAATAATAATTAAGGGCAAATGCATTGCCATACTAATCCTATTTGCTTTGCTAACCGCCTTGCATGGTGCTCTTCTACGTCAGCCTTTAATGGACTTTATCATCGGGAATCCGCTGCAGGTTGTACTTGTGCAAAATGGTTTTAAATATCTCGTATGGCTACTGATGTCGTTTGTTACAGTGCTTGCTTACGAGCGATTTCTTAAAGATTAACTACTTTGAAGGCTTTACATGCTACACGAATGTTGACTTGGAATAATGAGAGGCTCATTCAGTTAGGCACATTGTAGATTTTAGTTTATGCGCATGCTTATCTGGAACCGTAGAGCAGCATGACAAATCTCTCTGGAAGAGATTTGGGCTTGGCCGAAGGCTGAGCGCCTGGACGGCGCGAATCCACGCTGCGTAGTCGAGCGCCCTTGGATGGTTTAAGCATGTTCAAGATAAGCATGCGCATAGACTGAAATCGGCCAGATAATCAGCCCTAAAAAATAACTGCCTATATCAAGCTAGCCCCGAACAGCAAGCTGCTCATTAACACGCAGTACTTCCTTTCTATTCAGCAGCCCAAAAAGCACAGGTAAAACAATCAAAGTCAGAATCACCGCACTACTCATCCCACCAACCATCGGCGCCGCAATACGACTCATAATCTCCGAGCCAGTACCACTACCATAGAGAATAGGTAACAAACCGATAATAATCGTAGCCACCGTCATCATAACCGGACGAACCCTTAAACCCGCGCCCTGAATAAGCGCCTGCTGGTACTCATCCATAGTAATAGCCTTTTGGTTTTCGAAAGCCTTACTCATAAGCTCAGACAAAGCCTGCTTAAGATAAACCAACATAATCACCCCAATCTCAACGGCGACACCGGCCAAAGCGATAAAACCAACACCCACAGCCACAGAAAAGTTAAAGCCCTCGAAATACATCAACCACAGGCCACCAATCATTGCCATCGGCAAACTTAGGACAATTACTGCAACCTCACTAAATCGACGAAAACTCAAATAGAGCAACAGCATAATGATTGCCAGCGTTAGTGGTAAAACATAACTCAGTTTTTCCTTTGCGCGCTCCATATACTCATATTGGCCCGCCCAATTAATAGAGTAGCCTGGAGGCAACTCAAGTTGCTGCGCCAATACAGCTTGAGCGTTATCGACATAGCTACCAATATCAACACCATCGATATCGATAAAAGTCCAGCCATTGAGCCGAGCATTTTCACTTTTAATTCCGGGCGGGCCATCTTCAATAAACACACTTGCAACATCGCCCAGAGCAATCCGTTGGCCCGAAGGCGTCAGTACCGGCAAACGCGACAACTGCTCCGGCGAATTGCGATAGTCTTGGGGATAACGAAGATTTACCGGGTAACGCTCTTGCCCCTCTACAGTTTGAGTAACATTCATTCCTCCAATAGCAGTGGCAACTACTTGCTGAATATCAGCAATATTTAAACCGAAACGGCTAGCCTTCTCCCGAGATATGTCCACCTTAATATATCGGCCGCCAGCAACCCTCTCAGAGTAGACCGAAGCAGTTCCCTTCAACGGTGTGAGTATTTTTTCTAGATCTTGCCCAATTTTTTGAATGACCGATAAGTTTGGCCCCGCGACTTTGATGCCGACAGGCGTTTTAATACCAGTGGCTAACATATCAATGCGAGTTTTAATGGGCATTACCCAGGCATTACTCAGCCCTGGAAACTTCACCAACTGATCAAGCTCGGCCCTGAGAGACTCCGTACTGACGCCTGGACGCCACTGTTCCTTTGGTTTCAACTGAATAAACGTTTCAATCATAGTGAGCGGGGCTGGGTCCGTTGCCGATTCCGCTCGCCCAACTTTACCAAAGACACTTTCAACCTCCGGTACAGTACGAATCAGTTTATCGGTTTGTTGAAGTAGCTCACGAGCCTTGCCGATCGATATACCAGGGTAGGTCGTTGGCATATACATCAAATCGCCCTCATCTAAAGGAGGAATAAACTCACTGCCGATTTTGGTGGCGGGATAAAAACCTAAAACCGTGATGATCAACGCTATCAGAAGCGTCAACTTCGGAGCACCCATAACTACTTTCAATACAGGCAGATAGATGGCGGTGAGCAATCGGTTCAATGGGTTCTTACGCTCAGAAACAACTTTCCCTCGAATAAAGTAACCCATTAATACCGGTATCAAAGTAATCGCCAAGCCGGCGGCTGCCGCCATGGCGTAGGTTTTGGTGTAGGCAAGCGGCGCGAACATACGCCCTTCTTGTGCTTCCAAAATAAAAACCGGCATAAAAGACACCGTAATAATCAGCAAGCTGAAAAATAGGGCAGGGCCTACCTCGGTTGCCGCCTGAGCGACCACATGCCAACGGTTTCCATCGTTTAGCTCTTGTCGTTCCATATGCTTGTGCATATTTTCAATCATAACAATCGCACCATCGGTCATGGCGCCTATGGCGATCGCGATCCCTCCAAGAGACATAATGTTGGCATTGATACCTTGATAGTGCATGACGATAAAGGAAATCAAAATACCAAGTGGTAAACTGATAATTGCGACGATAGAGGAGCGCAGATGAAATAGAAATGCTGCACACACTAGAGCGACAATGATGAGTTCTTCACCCAGTTTGCTCCACAGATTATCAACGGCGCTTTGAATCAGTTTTGAGCGGTCGTACACAGGTACAATTTCTACTCCCTTAGGAAGAGAGCCTGCAAGGCTGTTTAACTTTTCTTTGACCGCATCAATGGTTCTTTGTGCATTTTCGCCGTAGCGCATAATGATAATGCCACCCGCTACTTCACCTTCGCCATTCAGCTCTGCAATACCGCGTCGCATTTGCGGACCGATATTAACTTGGGCGATATCACCCACAGTGAGAGGTGTGCCTTGATCATTTATTCCTAAAGGTATTGCTTCGATATCGGCAATTGATTGTATATAGCCGGTTGCCGCAACCATGTACTCAGCTTCGGCCATCTCTACTACCGAGGCCCCGGTTTCTTGATTGCCTCTTCTTAAGGCGGTGTGAATATGGTTGAGCGGAATATTGTAGGCGCGCAATTTATCCGGATCGACTTGCACCTGATATTGCTTAACCATGCCGCCAACAGCCGCGACTTCAGAAACACCGCTCACGGTTTGTAATTCGTACTTTAAGAACCAGTCTTGCAAACTGCGTAACTGGCTTAAATCGTGTTTGCCGGTAGTATCTTTTAACGCATAGATGTATACCCACCCGACACCACTAGCATCAGGACCAAGTTCGGGTACTGCGGTATCGGGCAAGCTGGCGGAAACTTGGCTGAGATATTCCAGTACCCGACTGCGGGCCCAGTATAGGTCAGTGTCATCGTCGAAAATAATGTACACATAGGAGTCGCCATAAAATGAGTAGCCTCTCACCGTTTGCGCTCCTGGTACAGAGAGCATTGCAGTAGTTAAGGGAAAAGTCACTTGATCTTGTACGACTTGGGGTGCTTGGCCGGGGTAGCTGGTTTTTATAATTACCTGTACGTCCGATAGGTCGGGGATGGCATCCACAGCGGTATTTTTCAGCGAATAAACACCCGCAGCGCTAAGCATCAGGCTTGCTAAAACCACAAATAAGCGATTGTGTATCGACCAGCGAATGATAGCTTCTATCATTACATATTCTCCTTCGCTGTATTTTGACTGGCTACTTGATTTGTTTCTTGGAGGGTTTCTTGATTCGATTCTAGATTGTGCTTAAGTTCAGTAATAACCAGATCGTCTCGAACTTCAAAGGTAAAGGTCACGGTTTGATTCGCAGAGAATTCCGATAAGTCGATGTCCTCTGCGGCCAAAAAGTTCATGCGTGCTGCATCTCGCCCCCATTTTTCGATGGCTTCACGACTAATATCTAAACTTCGATTTTTACTATCAATATGATGAATCAGTCCTTTTACGGTTGCTTGTTGGTATTCTGCCTCAGGCATGGGCCGCATTCGGAGAAAGTCCGAGGTCTTGCTGGATTCAGAGTCCAATAGGAAATGCGCCGAGCTGACAATGCTGTCGCCAGCGTTTATGCCGGAGAGGACTTCAATTTTATTTTGAAGCACACGACCCAATTTAACTTCCACGGATTTAAATTGACCACCCCCTAAAGCGAGCACAACTCGATCTTGTTTGCCGCTTCGTATTACCGATTCCTTGGGTACAATAATGGAGCTGTTCGCTTGCTCCGTGTAAATGCTAATTTGGGCAAACATATTGGGCTTTAAGCTTAGGTCTTGATTGTCAAACTTTAATCTAACTCTCAATGTACGGGTTTCGCTGTTTAAACTTGGGTAAACGTAATCGACAATGCCCTGCCACTGCTTGTCAGGTAGATAATCCAGATACATCGATACTTTTAAGCCGGCCTTGATTATCGCAGCATCTCGTTCAAAGACTTCAGCTTCAACCCAAACTTGGTCTAGTTGAGCAATGCTTAATAAGGTGTTCCCAGGGTTGACGTAAAAGCCTTCGCGGATTTTAAGTTCCGAAACCACCCCGTTTTGGGGTGCATAGAAGGTAATGGTTTGTTTTACTTGCCGATCTTTTTCTAACTGCTCAATAAACTCTCTTGATAAGTGCAAGGCCTTCATGCGATTACGTGCGGCTCGAATAAGAGAATTATTGTTACGCTTAAGTGCGAGTAGCAGTTCCTCTTGGGAGTTCACCAGTTCTGGAGAGTATAGGGTGTAAAGTGGCTGGCCTTTTCTTACAGGGTTACCTGCGGCTTTAATATAGAGCTTTTCTACCCAGCCATCTATGCGTGGATGAATATGAATCAAGCGATCTTCATCATATTGCACATAGCCCACAGTCGATATTTCTGAGCTTAGTGTTTCGCTAAGCGCTTGGGTCACTCTAACCCCTAGATTATTGATCACCTGGGGGGCTATCTTTATTGTTCCCGGTCCATGTAGGTCTGTAGCACTGGCCTCCTTATAAACCGGAATGAGGTCCATGCCCATTGGTGATTTGCCGGGCTGATCCCGGCGATAGTTATCATCCATAGGTGCAACCCAGTACAACGGTTTTTCGTCCTGAGTTTCCTGCTTGCCATTGCTCAAAGCAGTGCCGCCTTGAAAGTGCTTTACAGCAAAACCTAAGCCAGCGCCCATAAATAAAATAAACAGTGATCTAAATAAAGTCTTAGTCATAAGTGCCCCCAGATCAAACTGGGCAAGAGCTCTTTCGCTATATTGCTATGCATATAGAAGAGCGATGAATACAAAAGTTAAGAGTGCGGCGTAAACTTCGGGCGCACTAACCCTGTATTAGGCAAAAATAGGTGGGCGAACTAAGGGGGAATAGCTGTTATGGGGTTGATCAGAATTCGTAGCGAAGGCTAGCTTTTGCTTAGAGGCAGGCAGTAGCTGATTTGCCTCCGCAGAAATTTGAGCCATATTCGAACAAGCGCTTACAGGACATGGGCATTCCATTGAGCCTTCTTCACAGCATGGCATTTCTTCGTGGGAGAGCTTATCAGCAGTACTGTCTATGCTGTGCCCCATCATTGCATGATGGCTGCTTAGTTCTTGGTCCACTGGCATCTCACAAGCCATTTTGACATAGGCGAAGGTCTGCCCGGCGATAGCCAGCAGAGCTGCAAATGCAATAATGATATGTGTGAGCGATTTAAACATGACAATATTCTAAAGGCTTCTAGCGAACTTTGTACAGTATTGGCTGCTTAGTTGCTCACTGGCTCATTTAGTTCCACCCAGAGGTGCTCGCCTTTATCCAGTACTTGATAACTAGGTAGGTCTACAGTTGCTGGGCCTTTGTTTACCTTTCCTTGTTTGTCATAACGGGCGCCGTGGCAAGGGCATATATAGCCTTCGTCACTGGCTTGTGTCTCGCACTTTTGATGGCTGCATTGCATTAGATTAGCCCAATAGCGATCTTGGTCGAGTTGCATGATTGATATTGGAAAGCGTTCTGAGGGGTGTGCTATATAAAGCTGGCCATTCTTGAGCTTAGATTTTTCAACGATAAGTGAGGCCCCTCGTTGCACGGCACTTTGGGGTTTAATCGTGCGGCCACCACAGGCGGCAAGAGCGCCGCTGGCGCTGGCTACGCTGCTGGCTTTTAGAAATTCTCTACGTTTCATAGTCTCGTTTTTTGGAGGTTGGCTTAGATCCAGGGTTGATCTTCTGATGCTACGGTTTGTTCTGTGTTGTGCTCCCCGGTGTGAGCAGTTCCCGCGGGCTCGAACAGTAGGATTTCAGTTTCCTCCTCGGCGAGTGGGCAGTGCTCCACTCCTCGAGGGACAACAAATAGCTCGCCTGGGTTTAAAACGATTTCGCGGTCACGAAATTTTAAGGTAAGCCGGCCTTTGTGCACAAAGAATAATTCGTCTTCATTATCGTGTTTGTGCCAAATTAGTTCACCTTTGCCTTTGGCCAGCTTGACGAGCTGGCCATTACACTGAGCGATCACTTTGGGAGACCAATGATCATCGAAGAGCGCAAACTTCTCGTCTAGAGAAACGGATTTATCTGTCTCATTTGACATTAGCTTTACCTTTATATCGCTGAAACTTTAGCTTAGAAGCTGCTCTCATGGAGGCTAGCTTTGACCAGCTCTAATGCCTGTTTATCTGAAAACCCTTCCGCTTTCAAAGCCAAGAAGAGTTTGCGCATATACTTGGCTTTGTCCTTGATAAACTGATCATCATTTAAAATGGCGGCATTCGCTCTCATTTTAATATGCAGTTGTCTTTCTAGCTCGTGGGTTAAGGGGTCTTTCACAAAGGGGTTAGCGTTGGCTGAAGAGGGTACAGCGGCGATAAGCAGGCAGCTCAATAAAGAGGCCTGTTTTAGCTTGCTGATAATATTCATGGCTTCCATCCTTGTGTTTGTGAAATTAGGGTTGCTTGCTGTTCTGCATGGCCTTTAACATCTTGCGGGTGATGTCTACGGCACTGCCTTCGGCTTTCTTTATATTGCCTTCATTGACGGTAATAGCAATAGCGATATTTAACTCAGGGAGTAAAGTTAGTAGGCAATACCACATGGTGTTGCTGCCGTTGTGCCAGATAACCTTGCCCTCGGCTAGTGGATCATGTTCTTTTATAACCCAGCCCTTGGCATAATTGTTTAATTGGCTAGTGTGTAAGGCTTCAAAGCTATCTTTGCTAAGGTAACTTGAGTCTCCGCGCGCTCCTTGTAGGTGTAAATTGGCATAAGCGGCTAAATCTTCGAGGCTCATATGAACATTGCCCGAAGGCCCCATAACCTTGGGGTTGTCGGCGTCGGTGCCCACAGAGAATTTAAACCCAAATATAGACTTGTGGCCACGGGGTTGTTCGATTTCCTCTGCGGCGTCCTTAGGAGGCCCAAAGCCGGCTGAGTCTAGTGCCAGTGGCGTGAACAGTTCTTCTTGGATCAACGTTTCCCAGCTCTTTCCTGTGGCTTGCTCAGCCATCACTGCAGCGATGGTGTAGCCAACATTCGAATACTGAAATTGACTGCCTGCAGGATGTTCTGAGGCTTTACTTAATACTTCCTGCACCGCACTTAAGCGGGCTTTTTTGAGCTTATCACTGCCTTTCGGGTCATCACTGAACATCAACGACAGTGGAAAGTTGGCGGTAGCGCCGGAGCTATGGTGTAGAAGCTGCTCTAAGCTGGCAGCGGTCCAGTCTTGGTGTCGGCCGGAATCGGCGATAGGAATGATGTCCAGTTTTTGCTCCCAGCTTAAACTGCCTTTTTCGACTAGCCTGGCGATTGTGGTGGCTGTCATCGATTTGGTAACCGAACCTAAATGCCACTTGTCCTGTACCGTTAGTTCGCTATCGTCGCCTTTTTTGCGTAAACCTTGAGCGCTAATAGCGACGATATCCCCGTTTTGAATGAGCACGCCCCCCATTCCAATCAACTTCTCATTTTCGAGCGTTTTGTTGATTTCGGCATCGAGTAAAGCCTGTAGTTCGGCTTGGCTATTAGCGCTCATCAGGAATAGACTCCAAAGGCATAGTGTTAGGCCAACTTTTAACTGCTGTCTGAATCTCATACCGAATGCCCTTAATAAAGAGGGATTTAGACCGTCATTCGTCAAAGTTAAGTGTTGGCTTAGACGGTTAAATCATAATGTTTAGATCGCCGTTTTACTGCACAATAGTGTCAAAGCAGCTCATATGGAGTCAATACAGTGTTTATCCACTGTATTTGTCTGGAATATCGCTGTAGTTGCCCAGCACTAATTCAGCAATAAGCTAGTGCCTGAGCATACTGATAATAAATCTGTGTTTACCCGAATTTGAACACTACCGAGGAAGTAAAATGCAAAAACAACAATCATGGTCTCGCAAGCTGCGAATCGGACTATTGAGTGTCGGTATTGGCATGGGGCTGTCGATGAATTTGTCGGCCCAGACGACGGCTGAGGATGTCAAAACCTTTACCCTAAAAAACGGCATGGAATTTATGGTAGTGGAAGACGATTCCATTCCCAATGCCAATATGTATCTATTTTGGAAGGTAGGGTCGAGAAACGAAGTGCCAGGCATCACCGGCTTGTCGCACTTTTTTGAGCATATGATGTTTAACGGCGCTAAAAAATACGGCCCAAAGCAGTTTGATCGGGTTATGGAAGCAAGCGGCGGAGCAAATAATGCTTATACCACCGAAGATGTAACGGTTTACACCGATTGGTTTCCAGCTAGCGCTTTGGAAACTATTTTCGATCTAGAGTCTGACCGAATTGCTCACTTAAAAATTGATGAGAAAATGGTTGAAAGTGAGCGCGGTGTGGTAACTTCAGAGCGTAGCACCGGCCTAGAGAACTCCAATGTTCGTTTGATGATGATGGAGCTAAAGGGTATTGCCTTTAGAGCTCACCCCTATAGCTGGCCGGTTATTGGTCATCAATCCGACATTGATAACTGGAGTATCGAAGATCTGCGAGACTATCATCGACGCTACTATGCTCCCAATAATGGCTTGGTAGTGGTCGCAGGCGATGTTAACGCGAAAGAGGTAGAGCGCCTAGCTAAAAAGTATCTCGGAGATATCCCAGCGCAGCCAGAGCCTCGTAAAATTCACACGGTTGAACCTGAGCAAAAAGGCGAGCGCCGAGCCTATGTTCAAAAGGAATCTGTTTCAAGCCCCAACATCATGATGGGCTTTCATGTTCCCAACACTCGCCATACGGACTACTACGCTCTGGATATGGTCGAGAGTCTGCTCAGTGGTGATGATAGTGCACGCTTAACACGAGCTCTGGTCGATCAGAAACAATTGGCGACCAATGTATGGGCCTACTACCCGCAGAGCATCGACCCCAATATATTTTACATCTTTGCAACCGCAGCAGAGGGTGTGACGGTAGAAAAGCTGGAGCAGGGAATTATTGAAGAGATCAATAAGCTTCGTAATGAATTGGTTAGTGATAGAGAGCTGCAAAAGGTAAAAAACCAAGCACAAGTTGGTTTGTATCATACTTTAGCCACTATTAACGGTAAGGCCGATACGCTAGGTACCTATCAGATTTATTTCGGTGACTATAAAAAGATGTTCGATGCCTCAAAAGATATGGCAAAAGTGACGGCTGAGGATGTGAAAAAGGTAATGAATAACTATTTTCGAAAAGCTAACCGAAGCGTAGTGGTGCTAGATAAGCATGCTGACAGCACAGAAGGAGACAAATAATGAAGGCTATTATTCAATTCTCTTTATTGAGCTGTTTCTTGCTATGTTCCCAACTTTCATTAGCCGCTTTTACCTTACCGGCTTATGAAAAGTACACGATGGACAATGGCTTAGATGTCTACCTGATGCCACAGGACGAAGTGCCTTTAGTGGATGTGGTGCTTGCTGTAAAAGTGGGCTCGGTTTCAGATGGCGAGCAATACGGTTTGGCTGAATTTACTACCGAAGCTCTTAAGTTTGGTGCCGCTGGTAAAAGCAAAATTGAGCTAGAAGACGAGCTATCTTTCTACGGCGCCGACTTCGGTGGCAGTGCTGGCAAGGAAGTCACAATGTTAGGCATGTCTTATGCTAAAAAAGATGGTGATATTATATTGCCACTGATGGCAGATATGATCTTGCGCCCTGATTTTAATCAGCAAGAAATTGCAAAATACCAGAAGCGCTTGTCAGCACTTCTAAAGCAAAACCGAGAAAGCCCTAGGGCAATGATAGGTGATATCTTTAATCATCTTTATTATGGCGATCACCCCTATGCGAACCCTGCGTCAGGAAATGAAAGAACGATTGCAACAATCGATCGTAAGACCATAAAAAGCTTTTACGATAGTTATTTTCAACCTGATAACGCCGCTTTAATTGTAGTAGGTGATATCGATTCAAAGGCGATGAAGGCTAAGCTAGAAAAGCTATTTACAAACTGGCGTGGCACTGCTAAGTCTCAGGCTGAATTAGCGAAAGCCAAAGTTCCAACAAAAGCTCGAGTTTTGCTGGTTAACAAAGCAGATGCAAAAGAAACAACCTTCGCCATTGGTGGGCCTGGTATTGCTTTGGGTGATAGCGACGAGGTACCAGTCTCTGTTATTAATACGATTCTAGGGGCGCGTTTTACATCTTGGCTAAATGATGAATTGCGTGTTAACTCGGGCCTAACCTATGGTGCAAGAAGTCGCTTTGATAAAGAGTCAGAAACTGGAACCTTTAAGATTAGTACTTTCACCAAAACAGAGACGACCTTTGAGGCGGTGGATTTGGCTTTAAAAACCTACCAGCGTTTATGGGATAAAGGCATTGATAGCAAAACTTTGGCGTCTGCGAAAGCTTATGTTAAGGGCTTGTTTCCACCGCGCTTTGAAACGTCTTCGCAGTTGGCTGGCTTACTGGCTCGCATGTGGGCATTCGATTTGGGTGATGAGGTGATTAATGACTTTGAAGCGAAGGTTGCTGCTTTAGATGTTAAGTCAGCCAATAGATTGGCTAAATCGAAATTTCCAGAGTCGAATTTGCAGTTTGTTTTTATCGGTAAGGCTGATGAGATTCGTGAAAAAGCCAAGGCTTATGGAGAGCTAACTGAGGTGGAGATTAAGGATTTTTATCACTAAGCAAATCAAAAATACCGCCAAGATCCGTCTTGGCGGTGGGACAATGGTTATAAACCCTGTGTTACCGTGGCAGTATTTGCAAAACCTGCCTGGCTAATGTTAGCCGTATTAGCCGCATTGGCTTGGCTTAGGGTGGCAGTATGACTGCTACCTGTTTGTGTTAATGTAGCAATCCCATCGACACCAGTTTGGGTGGTTCTCACAAAGTGGTTATCACCGCTTACATCTAGCTCTAAATCATTGTTCTCGCCCGATTGCTGAAGCTCATAATCACCGAAGTTTAGTTCTGAAGAGGCGAGTTCAATGCTATTGCCGGTATCAAACTGGATGGCTAGAACAGTGTTACCGTTACCATTCACAGAACCGTTTAAGCTATGGTCAATTCCTCGTTGGCCTGAGCCAAACCCGTTGCTGTCACCGTTAATGGCCATAGTGGCTTGCAAGCCGCTGCCAGCTTGGAATGAAACCATGGTATTTGCATCGCCAGTTGTGCTGGTGGATGAATTGCTATTGCTGGTGCTGTCTTGTTCAGTTAAGGCAAAGTTCCCATTCCCATTGATAGCTATGCTTGAGGTGGTTGCAAATGTGCTGTTCTGCAGGCTGTTGGCTGTATTGCTATCACCATTGATGTCAACTGAAGCTGCAGCGCCTAAACCAACAAAAGTTTGTGTTACTAAAGCCTGATTGCTGTTGCCGACGATGCCTACGTTTGCGTCCGCTCCAAATAGTGCAAGTGTCTGGCTAGCGCCAACTGTATTGTCATTCCCTGTTGTATTTACGGTAATCGAGGCGTCAACAATACTGGAGTTCTGTGAAGCTGTAATTACATTGCCATCACCCGTAGTGCTATTGGCGATGCTCATATTCACGCCTGCATTTTCTTGTCGCGCGGTAACGGTATTCCCGTCGCCAGTAATTCCATTGACAATATTTGCATCGCTACCGGCGTTCTCTTGACTTAAGTTCACAGTGTTAGTGTTGCCAGTAACGCTATTCGCTAGGCCAGCTCCATTACCGACTAAGTTTTGACGACCGGTAAAACTGTTGCCATCGCCAACCATATTGTTACTCACTGAGAAGCCATCGGCGTTAGTTACAGCAATATCGGTGGTGTTGTCGTTTCCTGTAACGTTGTCAGAGATGGTACCGTTATCTGCAATGTTCGCATTTAATGTTGCGCTATTTCTGCGTCCGCGTTGACTTACATTGGAGGTAAGGGATATGTTGTTATCCAAGGTTACGGTCGCACTATTATCCCGCCCGCGCTGACGTACATTGTTTACCAAATCAATATTTTGGGTTTCCGTAACGTTGGCTGTATTTCGGCGACCGCGTTGGTTAATGCTCGATTGCGTAAACACAGCGTCAGTGCTTGAATAATTTGATTCATTCCTTCGGCCGCGTTGAGCAATGTTGACGGAAGAGTCGGCGGCATTGTCCATTTGCGCATCACTGGTGTTGGAGAAACCGCGCTGGGCCACATTCATGTTGGAACGGTCGCCGTTAGACTGACGGGTATCGGCAAACTGAGAGTTGCCTCGCTGTGAAACATTCACCTCGCTAAACTCCCCGCCAGACTGATTTACTGAGGCAAAGTGGTTGCGTCCGGTTTGGTTTGCATTGACATCATTCTCAAAGCCGCCAGTTTGGGTAACTTGCATATCACCATTGCTTAGGTTGTCCGAGCCCACGTTAACTCTGCTGTTCTGGTTGAGTATTTGATTAACAGTGATGTTGCTAGAATTGGTATTGCTTTGTGTGGAAGTAACGCTACTATCGGTATTGCTATCTTGAGTAACGAAAACATCAGTTCCGTTACTACTATTTTGAGTCATCCGGCTAGTCTGGTCGCTTCCCCCTAATTGCACACTTATGGCTCTAGAGGAGAAAGAAGAGTTCTGAGTGATCTCACTTATCGCGTTATTTGTTAATGCAGTTTGAAGGGCTCCGGCGGCAGATAGCACACTGTTTTCCTGAGTGACTGTTGCTTCCCCTGAAGATGAGCCATCTTGGCGTACTTGTGCAGCGTTTAAAACGGAGCCTACGCCCAGTTGTTGTATTGTTGCGTTGTTATCTGTTGAGCTAGCAGTCTGAACAATAACGGCCGTGTCCCCGATACCTTCTTGAGTGACATTGGCAGTGTTGCTTTGAGCATGAACAGTTTGGCCGATGCCGAGAGCAAGACCTATTGCGAGAGCTAAGTGACGCTTTTTCATGATGTGTTTCCTTACGATTGAAAAGGCATTGGTGATCTGAAATTACGTAACTTAGATCGCTTATGCCCAGTTTTGTTAACTTTATCGGCCAATACTTAAGTCATTTCTTTAACTCACTTTAAACTCGACACCTAGTGTGTAGCTGGCAGGTGCCTTCTTTCGATTAATAATCGAAATTCAAATGGCTGAAGTAATACAGTGTGCAGCCTTTAGATTCTGTTTATTGCTATATTTGTTCTATAGTCCCTGTGTTATTGTCGCTGAGTTACCAATACCAGACTGGTGAATATTGGCAGCGTTGGCTGCGCCGGACTGGTTAAGATTTATTTGGTTGGCGCTGCCAGATTGTGTGATTGTCGCTGTGCCATCCAATCCGGATTGTGTGGCGCGAATAAAATGATTGTCTCCGGCTACTGATAAACTTAGTTCATTTCCTCGGCCGGATTGGATAAACTCATAGTCGGCAGATAGGAGTTCTGAAGAAGCAAGTTCGATATTGTTTTCGGAGCCACTTTGTTGGTGCAAGATGTCATTCTCATCACCATTGATCGACCCGTTGATAGAATTGCTAAGCCCCGCTTGGTCAACATTCAATTCGTTGAGAGCGCCGTTAACAGTTAGTGTAGAGTTCAACTGCCGGCCGTTTTGAGTGGCATCAATTTGATTGTCGTCACCAATTACGTCAAAAGCCATATTTGAGCTGAAGCTGTTACTTTGGTTTATCTGGGCATTATTCCGATCACCGTTTACAGAAAGAAGCGCTGATACTTCAGAGCTATCGTTTTGCATAGTACCCAAAACATTACTGCTGCCAGAAATGTCTACGGAAGAAGAAACAGAGTTGTTGACGTTTTCTTGGATGACTCTGGCATTATTTAAGTTTCCAGTTAGGCTGATGCTGGCAGTAATGTTATCTCTGTTGCTGGTTTGCTTGGTGTATGCGACGTTGCCCATACCGTTGGTGCTTGTACTACTGCTTACGTTTCTGCGATTATCCCGCTGTAATGAAGTCGCTCGGTTAAAATTTCCGGTGCTTACATTTGAGATGCTTATGTTTCTGCGGTTATCACTTTGAAGGTTAGTGAAAAAGTTATCATCACCACTAATTATGCTACTAACTTCAGTGTTACGACCCGAGTTGTTCTGGTTGATAAACACATCATTTCGTCGGCCTTCAATGCGACTCGCTGTGGTGGCGTTATTAAAGACAGCTCTTTGAGTGCTGCTATGGCTATTGCCGTTGCCTATGATTTGACTGGAGGCTGAAAAATTTTGACTGTCGCTAACAATGAATACCGAGCCGTTACGTCTGCCCTGGGTATTCCCTTCAATTGAGCCATTATCAGACTCGAGAACACTGATGAAATCTCGATTTCGATTTCCATTCTGAGTTAGTGATGAGCTAACCTGGCCATTCTCTGTGAAGTTGGTAAGGCTGTCATTTGAGTTGCCTTGCTGATTAACTCTATTATCTAAGTTGTTATTATTGATTTCGTTAATATCTGATCGATTGTTGCTACCATTTTGTATAACTGTATTTTGACTTAGGTTGCTGGCTAAGGAGTCATACTCAGAGTAGTTTTCTTGTCCGCTTTGTGTGAGATTCAACTTCACTGAAGTTCCACTGACAAGCTCTGCACTGTTTCTTTGTGCAAATCCACTTTGATTTACAGCTATGGATGTTAACGAGCTGTCAGTTTGTACGCTTCTAGAAAAATGTGAGTCGCCCCTTTGAAGGATGTTGACCTTGCCTTCCCGGCTATTGTTTTGATTCACACTTGCGTTGTGATTTTGGCCAGTTTGAAACCCCTCTACTAGGGCGTTTTGGGACCCCAGCTGAACAACCGAAAATAAGCCGCTTTCCAGATTGTCAGAGTTCAGGTTTACCTCACTTTCGGAACTGAAGCTCTGTTCAATACTCATGCTGCTGTTGTTGCTATTGTTTTGGGTGATTGTCGCGCCGCCGCCAATATTATCGCTTTGCAAAATATTAGAAGTGCTCAGGCGTGAGCCATCTTGTTTGATTATATTGAAATGATTGCTAACCCTAGACTGCTTGGCAGTAGCTCTCGATTGGCTAGAGCTCTCTTGCATGATCGTGCTACTAGCCTGAATAGAGTCGAGAAGTTGTTGGCTGTCGGCACTAGAATTTTGACTGTTGAGCTGAGTAACTCCAGTACTGCTATCACGAGTGTTGTTCTGCCTTACTAGCGCGTTATTTGAATCGGCTAATTCTCCTTTTTGACTAATGCCAGCTCTATTTAGTCGTGAATTTACGATCTGATCTACCGCAGCCGAATTATTGAGGCCTTCTTGAAAAACTTTGGCGTTATTCTGCTGAGCGTTCGATGTGCTGCTTAGTCCTACAGCAATACCAATGGCGAGAGCTAAACTTTGTCTTTTCATTTGAGTGACCCTATTTTTAAGCGGTATTCCTTACCGTTGTGTAACTGTGACTGACATGTAATGACCAATTTGATTGATCTTTAAGTTCTTGTAATATCCATATTGCTTCAATTCCGCTTTATTTGAACTTCCGTTCTGGACCATACTCAACTTGTTTCGAGCACCTTGCTGCAGCAGGTTGATAGAGTTGTTGTCACCGTTCTGGATAACGGACGCTTCGTTACTGAAGCCAATCTGTACCAGCAAAATCTCGTTTTCCAAGCCGTCTTGGCTAATATCACTTTGGTTGGAGTCGCCTCGTTGACTCAGCCTGATGTTGCCTTGCGATCCTTTTTGTAAAATGTTGGCTCTTAGGTTTTGCCCAAGCTGGCTTCCGGTAACCTGAGAGAATTCCGATTCTTGGTCTAGATCGAAACTATTTTCAGCTAGCGTGTTTATCGGAATACAGATGGCTAGCACTAATAAGGCCTTGCATATCGCGTTGAGTGTTTTCATGGCTGACTCATTCCTGGCTGGCGATCACAAATGGGTTTAGGCTTTCTTCAGGGGTTTCCTGTAAGTAGCGACTTAGCACTGGGTGATCGCGTCCTTCATGGGTGGCGAGTTGCCAATGGTTATCTTCAATGCCTTGGGTAATCAGGTGGATAACGGCCGATTCCATCGCAGACATCAGGCATAACTGAGCTGGCTCGTTGCGGCTATAACCAGCTTCCATTTCCAATAGACGTTTGAACTCTACAAAGCGAAAAACATCGGCTGACACTTGCTTGGAGAAAATGGTTTTGCTGGTGGATACCGTATTTAGTATTTGGCCTGTTCTTATGTCCACGGCCCTTAAATGAACGGTAACCTGATCGCTGCGATATAGTTCCGAAGCACCGATGCCAAAATATCTTGCCCCTGAGCCTCCAGTTTTTAGATTAGTTTCATACGCAGTAATGGCACCCTCGATCAAAATATTTGCAGACAATAGGGACGGTAAATCCTGGTCGTTATTGCTGTGGGCTTGATTTTTCTTCAATGCAGCGCGAATAATTTTTCGTTCGGTCAGTAGGTTCTGTAAGCCCTCTCTCTCTAAAGTAAGGAACCAGCCGCTCTCATTAAGGATTTGCGTGAGCATAGAGGTGGCGCCCTGGCTGACGGCGGTTGAGAAAGTACTCGCTGGCGCAGCTCGATATTGGCCTGTCTGATCTTTTACGTTGTAGACAGCGGCAACAATTTTGCCTTTTGGCTGTGGTAGGTTGGTAAGGTCGTCGTAGCTAGCTGATCTAGGGGTCAGTTGGGGCGGCATAATACCTTCGCCGTGCAACTTATCAATGGTCGAGCTTGGGGTGCAAGCTGCTAGCAAGCCGCTTGCTAGCAATGCTGCTGAATAATGTTTAATTTTTTTTGATGTGATCACGAGTCTATCTCCAGTCCGTCCACAACAATTTCAGTTGTTTGATTGGTATTCTTATCCGTTATTTTTACGCTGATTTCACCTTCGCCGTTATCCACAATCAAGATCGAGAAATCATCAGTATCTAGGGTGCCGGTTTTTCCTGCTCCGATATCCGATAGTAGTTGGCTTAATAGGCGAGAGCGCAATGAATCGGTAAAGCGATCTAGCTCACTGCGGGTTTCGATTTCGATTTCCGGATCGGTTTTCTTGTTTTGCGCTTGGGCATTGTTCAATAAGATGCTGCCATTTAGTGGGTTGCCACCAAAAGAAGGGTTTTTGGGGACATAAATTAGCTCAGTAGCTAAGCTAAGCTTGCTGATAGATATCGCAGTCGCAAACAGGATAGTTTTTAAGACACACTTATTCATAGTTATATTTCATCCTTGTCAATATCAAAGTGGTCGCCTAACAGTTGTTGGAGCTCAAACTGCTCGGTGTATTGGCCCATGGTTAGATAGGCATGTTCAGCGACTGCTTTGAAGTCACGTTGTGCTGGTGATAGAAGTTGTCGGTAGACTTCTTTTTGTCCATTGTTTATCCAGATTAGGCTGCCCCAGCGAGCTGAGCTTCTTTCGTGCACCACAAAGTTCAGGTGTTTAATTTGTGGGTTTGACAAATGTTCTTCACTTAATGCTCTGAAAAACTTTTGACCAATATTGGTTTTTGTTTGATTTATTAATGTCCCGCCGATTTCTTCCTCAATTAGGAAGGAATCGTTTTGATCAGCTTTCTCTGCACTAACAAGATTGCTTGCCAAGGAAAGTGATGCTGCAGCAAACAATAAAACTAAAAATCGAAAAATCTTCATCGGCTTTCCTGCGCTCGACACTCTGATTTTGACGAAGCCATATATCCCGGAGGAGACGCCTGTGCCGACATTACGGCTTTGGCTATTGCTGAGGTGATATTGGCATTGTCCTTTGCTCTAGCTGTCTACGTTTTTCTTCTCGTAGTTGAAGTGTTCCCTTAGCGAAAAAGGTAATCGATATTGGTGCGCTGCACACCATGAAAATGTTTAAATTATTTTTTCAGCATTGGGATTTTAGAACTACTTTTTGGAAGCCATGGCGAAGTTATGGCGCTTGTTATCTAATGTTCTTGACAGTTATTTTTGCAGTAGTTTGTCACCAAAATTAGTAACAAAGCTCTTGCTTGCTACTATGAAGTGGTGCTTTTGGGGCTGTGTTTCTTCGGTATTGGTTTATGTTTTCATCGCTTCGATAAACGAAAACAATTTTTAGCAAGTGGTAAATTAGGCTTAAGTCTCCCTGGTTATTCAGCCTTTATTTATTTTAGAGTTCGCGACGTTTTTTGAACCACTTCACAAATAGTGGCGCCTCGATTACCTTCACACTGATACTTTCGGGTGGCGCCGACAAATTCGGGTTTTTAGGGCGCTTTGCAATAGTTCTTTGAGTGCTTAATAAAAGACAGTAGAAGAGTCCGGCATTGGCCGGTCTCTAAAAAGGCCCTAGTCGCGGCTTGTGGAGCCTTGGCCGCCCTTGAACAAGCTGAAATAAATCTTACCTAATGGCCTTTACCTACCCCCCAAGAAAAGGGAAAATAGCGCCCATTTTCCAGCCTATGGCTGATTACTTTTTGATCTATTAGCCCCCTCAGGAGCTCTTTATGCCTTCCCGCAACCAGCTAGCCAATGCGATTCGTGCTTTGAGTATGGATGCCGTTCAACAAGCCAATTCCGGCCACCCAGGTGCCCCTATGGGCATGGCGGATATCGCCGAAGTTCTGTGGAACGACTATTTAGTGCATAACCCAGCCGATCCTGAGTGGGCCAACCGCGACCGCTTTGTGCTGTCTAATGGTCATGGCTCCATGCTGATCTACTCTTTATTGCACCTTTCTGGCTATGAACTGCCCATCGAGGAGATAAAGAACTTCCGCCAATTGCATTCTAAAACTCCAGGCCACCCAGAATATGGCTATGCCCCAGGCATTGAAACCACTACCGGGCCACTGGGCCAGGGCATTACCAATGCTGTAGGTATGGCGGTTGCTGAGAAGATCTTGGCCGCGCAATTCAACCGTGATAGCCACAATATCGTCGATCACTACACCTATTGTTTCTTGGGTGATGGCTGTTTAATGGAAGGCATCTCCCATGAGGCTTGTTCTTTAGCGGGCACCTTGGGCCTAGGTAAGCTGATTGCCTTCTATGATGACAATGGTATTTCGATTGATGGTGAGGTTGAAGGTTGGTTTACCGACGATACCCCACAGCGCTTTGAGTCTTATGGCTGGCAGGTTATTCCAGCTGTAGATGGCCATGACAGCGCCGCTATTAAAGAAGCGATCGAGCAGGCCCGTGCTGAAGACGGCAAACCTACCTTGATCTGCTGTAAAACTGTGATCGGATTTGGCTCTCCTAATAAGCAGGGCAAAGAAGATTGTCACGGTGCCCCGCTAGGTGCAGAAGAGATTGCCTTGGTTCGTGAAACCCTAGGTTGGGAGCACGATGCCTTTGAAATTCCAGCGGATATCTATGCCCAGTGGGATGCGAACAAAGCTGGCGCCGAAGCACAAGGTGCTTGGGAAGCCCAGATGGCTGCCTATAAAGACGCGCACCCTGAGTTGGCCGCCGAATTTGAGCGTCGCGTAATCCGTGGTGATCTTCCAGAAGACTTCAGCGAAAAAGCTGATGCTTATATTAAAGAGTGCCAAGAAGCCGGTGAAAAAATTGCTTCACGTAAGGCTTCACAAAATAGCTTGAACGCCTTTGGCCCATTGTTGCCAGAATTGCTAGGCGGCTCCGCCGATTTGGCTGGCTCTAACTTGACCCTATGGGGCGGCTCTAAAGGCATTAGCGCCGATGATGCCAGCGGCAACTACCTGTTTTACGGTGTGCGCGAGTTCGGTATGAGCGCCATTATGAACGGTATTGCTCTGCACGGTGGCTTCGTAAATTACGGTGCTACCTTCTTGATGTTTATGGAGTACGCTCGCAATGCTGTGCGTATGTCGGCCTTGATGGGCCAGCAGAGCATCTTTGTATATACCCACGATTCTATTGGTTTGGGTGAAGATGGCCCTACTCACCAGCCGGTTGAGCAGATAGCTAGCTTGCGTTTAACCCCGAATCTACACACTTGGCGTCCAGCCGACTCTGTAGAGTCAGCTGTATCTTGGAAGAGCGCCATCGAGCGTCGCGATGGCCCAAGTGCATTGATCTTCTCTCGTCAGGGCTTGGCACCTCAGCCGCGCACTGAGCAGCAGTTGGCTGACGTTAGCCGCGGTGCTTATGTCTTAAAAGACAGCGGTGGTGAGCCAGAAGCGATTTTGATTGCTACCGGCTCTGAAGTTGAGTTGGCCGTTCAAGCGGCGGATAAGTTAACTGCTGCTGGCCGTAAAGTACGTGTGGTTTCCATGCCTTGTGCGGAAATCTTCAGTAAGCAAGATGCTGCCTATAAGCAATCAGTATTGCCAATCGAAGTGGCGGCGCGCGTTGCGGTAGAAGCGGCGCATGAAGATTACTGGTACAAGTTTGTAGGCCTTGAAGGCCGCGTTATTGGTATGAATACCTTTGGTGAATCTGCCCCGGGTAATGTCTTACTAGAGCATTTTGGTTTCACCGTTGATAATGTGGTGGCCAATGTTGAAGAGTTGCTAGAAGACTAAACCTTGCAAACTGGGCCTTAAAAACTAGGCCTATTAAACCAAGCTTGGACGAAGAGTGTGAGCGTGACCAATATTGCTATAAATGGCTACGGCCGAATCGGTCGCTGTGTGCTACGGGCTTTGCATGAGGCCCAGCAGCAGGGTCGATTTAGTAATTTACGTGTGTTGGCGATCAATGAATTAGCTGATTGCAACACTATCGCGCATCTCACTCAGTATGACTCGACTCACGGCCGCTTCCCAGCGGCTGTGTCCGTTAGTGAAGACCTGCTACAGATTAATGAGCAGAGTATTCGCGTTTTACATCAGCCTGATATTCGCCAATTGCCATGGAGCGATCTAGGTATAGATCTAGTCTTAGAGTGCACCGGTGCCTTTAATGATCGAGCTACCGCCGAGCAGCATATTGCCGCGGGCGCTGGCCATGTGCTGTTTTCTCAGCCGGCAACCGCTGAAGTCGACGCCACCATTGTTTACGGGGTGAATCATCAGCAGTTAACGGGCCGAGAGACCATTGTTTCTAACGCTTCCTGTACCACCAACTGTATTGTGCCGGTGATCCACACCTTGGATAAGGCCTTTGGTATCGATAGTGGTGTGATTACCACTATTCACTCTGCGATGAACGATCAGCCGGTGATTGATGCCTATCACCATACCGACCTTCGCAAGACTCGCAGTGCTATTCAATCTATGATTCCGGTTGATACTGGCTTAGCTAAAGGCATCGATCGCCTTTTACCTGCGCTGGCTGGGCGCTTTGAGGCCCAGGCCATGCGCGTACCTACAGTCAATGTCTCGGCGATGGATTTATCGGTGGTGATGAAAAGCGATGTCAGTACCGAAATGGTGAACCAAGCGTTGGCTGCAGCCGCACAAAGTGATTATCTCGGCGTATTGGGTTACACCGAAGAGTTATTAGCCTCCTGTGATTTTAACCATGACCCACGCTCCAGTATCGTCGATGCGACTCAAACGCGAGTGGCCGGTGAGCGTATGGTAAAGGTCTTAACTTGGTTTGATAATGAATGGGGCTATGCCAACCGCATGATAGATACTGCGGATTTTTGGGCTAAAAAGTTTTAGATAAATTACAGGGGGCAAGCTAAGTCATTGGCCCCACAGCAGAATTTCAAAATCTACAATGAGGACAACACACCATGGCCGTTAAACTGATGACCGAGATGGATCTCGCAGGTAAGCGCGTACTTATTCGTGAAGACCTAAATGTGCCAGTAAAAGATGGCAAGGTAACTTCCGATGCGCGTATTCGTGCTGCATTGCCGACGATTGAGCAGGCACTTAATGCTGGCGCTAAAGTCATTGTCATGAGCCACTTGGGCCGCCCAACTGAGGGTGAATTCGCCGAAGAGTTTTCTATGGCCCCTGTTGCTGATCATTTGGGTGGTCTGTTGGGCCGCCAAGTCAATGTTGTTAAGGATTGGCAGCAGGGCGTTGAAGTGGCCGGGGGCGAGTTGGTTCTTTTGGAAAATGTGCGCTTTAACAAAGGCGAGAAAAAAGACGAAGATGAGCTGGCTAAGGCCTACGCCTCTTTATGCGATGTGTTCGTCATGGATGCCTTCGGCACCGCACACCGCGCCCAAGCGTCTACTCATGGTGTGGCTAAATTCGCCCCAGAAGCCTGTGCTGGCCCATTATTAGCCGGCGAGTTAGATGCTCTAGGTAAAGCCTTGGATAAGCCAGCGCGCCCTATGGTGGCGATTGTGGGTGGTTCTAAAGTGAGCACCAAACTTACGGTATTGGAATCGCTATCTGATAAAGTAGATCAGTTGATTGTTGGTGGCGGTATCGCCAATACCTTCTTGGCCGCAAGTGGCAACAATGTGGGTAAGTCTTTGTGTGAAGACGATTTAATTCCTAATGCTAAGGCGTTGATGGAGAAATGCGATATTCCAGTGCCAACAGACGTTGTGGTAGGCCAGGAGTTTTCTGAAACAGCCGCGGCAGAGCTAAAAGCCTCCGGTGATGTGACCGATAGTGATATGATTTTCGATATCGGTCCGGACTCTTCGGCCCAATTGGCGAAGATCCTTGCTGACGCCAAAACCATTATTTGGAATGGCCCGGTTGGTGTGTTTGAATTTGATCAGTTTGGAGAAGGCACCAAAGCGTTATCAAAAGCGATCGCGCAAAGCGATGCCTTCTCGATTGCCGGTGGTGGCGATACTTTGGCGGCGGTTGATAAGTATGAGATTGCCGAGCAGGTATCTTACATTTCCACAGGCGGTGGCGCTTTCTTAGAATATGTAGAGGGCAAAACCTTACCGGCCGTTGCTATTTTAGAGCAGCGTGCTGCGCAGTAAGTTTTAAGTTTTTGAGTTTAAAGGTTTTAACATTACAAGGCCCCTAGGGATAGCGTGGGCCCAAATATTATAGGAAGAAGATTATGGCTTTAATAAGCATGCGCCAAATGTTGGATCACGCCGCCGAGTATGGTTATGGCGTTCCCGCTTTTAACGTGAACAACCTGGAACAAATGCGTGCCATCATGGAAGCGGCTGATCAAACTGATTCGCCGGTGATTGTGCAGGCCTCAGCCGGTGCACGTAAATACGCCGGTGCGCCTTTCTTGCGCCACTTAATTTTGGCCGCTATCGAAGAGTTTCCACATATTCCTGTGTGTATGCACCAGGATCACGGTACTTCTCCTGCGGTATGTCAGCGTTCTATCCAATTGGGCTTTAGCTCAGTAATGATGGATGGCTCCTTGGGCGAGGACGGCAAGACCCCAACCGATTATGAATACAATGTTGATGTAACTCGTCGCACTGTTGATATGGCTCACGCTTGTGGTGTCTCAGTAGAGGGCGAGCTGGGCTGTTTAGGTTCTTTAGAAACCGGTGAAGCCGGTGAAGAAGATGGCATTGGTGCGGTAGGTAAATTAAGCCACGATCAAATGCTAACCGACCCAGAAGAAGCTGCTGATTTTGTTGCTAAAACTAAGGTAGATGCTCTGGCGATTGCATGCGGTACTTCTCATGGTGCTTATAAGTTCACTCGTCCACCAACAGGTGATATTTTGGCGATCGACCGCATTAAGGCGATTCACCAAAGCATTCCAAATACTCATTTGGTAATGCACGGTTCTTCTTCTGTTCCTCAGGAGTGGCTGAAAGTAATCAATGAGTTTGGTGGTGAAATTCCAGAAACTTATGGTGTGCCTGTTGAGCAAATCTGCGAAGGTATTAAGCACGGTGTTCGTAAAGTAAATATCGACACTGATTTACGTTTGGCATCAACCGGTGCGGTACGACGCTTCTTGGCGCAAAATACCAGCGAATTTGATCCACGTAAATTCTTGGCGAAAACTGTAGATGCGATGAAAGACATTTGTATCGCACGTTACGAAGCTTTCGAAACAGCTGGTAATGCTAGCAAGATTAAGCCAATCAGCTTGGATGATATGTTTCAGCGCTATGAAAACGGTGAGATCTAATTGGACTAGGTTTTGCTACGCAAAGCCTAGGACGTAAAAAGCCGGAGCTAAAAGCTCCGGTTTTTTTTGCTTGCAGCGAGGCTCGGGCTTGTTCTGTGTTAGATTTTTTGACCAGCTCTAGGGTGGAGTACTTTTCCATCTCTATTCTTTAAGCGAAAGGGAAAAGATCGGACTCGATTGTTTTCCAGTCCACGAATTACAAAATGCAAATGTGGCCCAGTAGAATAACCGGATGAGCCTGAGCGTGCGATAATTTGTCCGGCTGTTACTTTATCGCCGGGTTTAACCTTGGCGCTACTTTGTAAGATGTGAGCATAAACTGCTGAGCTGCCATCTTTGTGATAGATGGTAATGTGATTGGCTTTATCTAGAAAATACCGTTTAGCGCCCCCCATATGATAATCATCCTTGGCAATAGCGACGATGCCGGAGCGAGCGGCAACAATATTGGTGCCAACCTCCATTGCGATGTCTAAGGCGAATCTATTTCCTCGGCCGGTATGGGAAAAGCGGCCATTAAAACCTTGGGATATCAATAGGCGCTTTTTGCTGTCAAAAGGCAGTTGATAGATATCCTGACTGTGCCGTATGTTGCCTTTTCCAATAGCCCAGCCTGTTTTAAGGTCTCCAAAAGAACGCTGCCCTTCTCTTAATAAATACTGCCCGGCTCCTTCGGCGCTGAATTGAATTGTTTTTTCACCTAGTTCTGAACTTCTATAGAAAAACTGCAATGGTGCATGGACAGGGTTATGTAGAAAAAGCTGGCGTTTACCATCTTTTCTAACTTCTTCTAGCCAGGGGTGGTGGCGTGACTGTCGAGGTGATTTTTTTAGAGTTATCAGCTCTGCACTATGTTTAGGCTTTTTATCGGTAAAAACCCAATTTCCATGCTTATCTTTATATTTATAAACACCATGAGCTGACACTAGAGTGCTCAGTATTAATCCAAAGCTAAAGAAAGTAATCGTGCGAAAACTCATAGGGTGCAAAATTCTATTTAGTTAGAAGTCTCAGCTTGGCATAGATTTAGCCAGTGTTCCAGTGAGTGACTAATGGCTTTATCGCGATGAAACACAAAATAAAATCGCCGGCGCCAATCACGATGAGGGGCGTGTAGTTGTATAAGGCTACCGCGGTTTAGCGCTTCATGCACGGCTAAGCGGGAGAGGCAGGCGACGCCCAAGTCCGCCTCGATAGCGCGCTTAATGGCTTCGGTATGTTCAAGCTCCATGGTGATATCAAGCTGTGGAAGCAAGCCATGAAGAGCATGTTCAAAAGCTTGGCGGGTGCCTGAGCCATGTTCTCTACTTATCCAGCGAAGTGATAAAAGCTGTTCATCATCTAATGCCTGTTCCTTCGCGAAAGGGTGTTTAGGATTGGCTACAATGAGTAACTCATCTTCTCGCCAAAATTGGCTGCGTAGCAATGGATGATTAAACTCTCCCTCGATCAAGCCAATATCCATCTCATAATTAAGCACCTGTTTGGCAATGTTGTCCGTGTTGGCAACATGTAGGTCTATTTTCGCTTCCTGGCCTCGCTGCTTTGCATCATTCATATATTGAGCCACCAGGGGTACGGCTAAGTAGTTACCGATGGTCAAGGTTGCCCCAATTCGCAGATCTCCGAGACCCGCTTGGCCTTTAAAACTACTTTCAAGCCGCTCGGCACTGCTGATCAGTTCCTGAGCTTGTGGCCGCAAGGCGATGCCGTTCTCGTTGAGCCGTAATCTCTTGCCGACACGATCAAACAGCTGAAGGCCAAATTGTTGCTCTAGTTCGCGCAGAGCGGAGCTGGCAGCAGACTGAGAAAGGTTCAGCTGTTTTGCGGCCAGGCTGATGTTTTGCAGCTGAGCGGTGCACAAGAAAACCTCTACCTGTCGCAAACTGAAGCGCATTTGGTGTATCTCTGTTGTTGGTTAGATGTGGCCAGACGGCCCTATATTTAAAAAATCGATAAGCAATAGAAAAATAACCCATTTTACGGTTAATGGATAGGTCTCTAGACTGTAGTCCATGAAATTAATGTCTTGGAGAATCCATTATGGCCAGTTTGATTCGTGAACGAGTCACCCGAGTGCACCACTGGAATGATAGCTTGTTTAGCTTCAATACCAGCCGCAGCCAAAGCTTGCGCTTCGAAAATGGCCATTTTGTGATGATGGGTATGGAAGTTGAGGGTAAGCCTTTGATGCGTGCCTATAGTATTGCCAGTGCAAACTACGATGAAGAATTAGAGTTTTTCAGCATTAAAGTGCCAGATGGCCCTCTGACTTCTCGTTTGCAGAATATTGAGGTCGGTGATGAGATTCTGCTTTCTACTAAGCCAACCGGCACTCTGGTTGCTGATCATTTGTTAGAAGGCAAGCACCTATACTTAATCAGTACCGGTACGGGCTTAGCGCCTTTTATGAGCATCATTAAAGATCCGGATGTTTATCAGCGCTTTGATAAAATTATTCTGACTCATGGTGTGCGCCATGTATCCGAGCTAGCGTATCAAGATGTGATAGAAAACGAGTTGCCTAATAATGAATTTTTCGGCGAGGAAGTGCGTGAAAAATTACTCTATTATCCAACCGTAACTCGCGAATCCTTCCGCAATAATGGTCGCCTTACAGATTTGATGCGTATGGGTAAATTATTTCATGATTTAGGTTTGCCTAAGCCTAATTTAGAAGATGATCGTTTTATGATTTGTGGCAGTCCTAGTATGTTAAAGGAAACCTGCGAAATTTTAGATGGCCATGGTTTTAAGGAGTCTCGTCATGGCCAGAAAGCGCATTATGTTATTGAGCGGGCATTTGTGGAGCAATAAGCTCCCAGTCAGAGTTTTGTAAATACTACTGCGAATTTTTCGAAAACAGTTTCACGCTAAAGCCCTGCAGGTTTCGATCTGTGGGGCTTTTTTTACCTACTGTTGCTAACAAAATTCCTATTTTTGTTAGAAACGTCGTCCGCTCTAGGCTGGCGCAGTTGTGTGAAACTGCTTGCCTAAAGCGGGCTCGCACAAGTGTTGACGCTAGGCGCCATCACTTGTGGCGCACTCCTGTGCGCTTTTTTACTTACTGTTGTTAACAAATTCCTATTTTGTTAGCAACGTCGCCCGCTCTAGGCTGGCGCAGTTGTGTGAAACTGCTTGCCTAAAGCGGGCTCGCACAAGTGTTGACGCTTAGGCGTCATCACTTGTGGACGCACTCCTGTGCGTTTTTTACCTACTGTTGCTTGGGGTGACTACTGACCAGAATCTAGCTTGGGGCAGTGCTTTTCCTCTCCAATGCTGCATCCATGCAGCCACCCGTTCCATGGATTCGCGCCGTCCAGGCGCTCAGCCTTCGGCCAAGCCCAAAACCTTTCCAAAAGGTTTTGTCAGGAGCCTAGTCGCTCCAAATCACTGCCCCAAGCTAGATTCTTGCCTTTGTGGTTTTCACGAGTAGAGACATCTAAGCTGAAGAGTGAGGTTATTTAGTTACGGATACTTTGTTATACCAATAGAAGTGTCATACACTGCAAAGCCTAAGGATTAGGCAATAACGAGAATAATAATGGTAATACAGCAAGCTTCTATCTTTCGTCTTTCTCTTTTACTAACAGTATTAGCTTTGGCGGCATGTTCTGAAACTCAGCCCTATATAACAGATTGTAACTCCGTTGGGGATCGCAAGGTGTTCTGTGGTTTTCAAAACCCAGAAGATTTGGAAGCCTTGGGGGATGGTCGAACCTTAGTAGTTAGTCAGATGGGAGCGGTGGGGGAGCATACGCCGGGCTCTTTGGCATTTTTTGATGTTAAAGCGAAACATTTAAAAATCTTTCCTGATTTCACCGAGGCTGATTCGGAGCATTGGGGGCAGCCAGACTGTAAACCACCGGGAGAGTTATTATCACCTCATGGTATCCACCTAAGTCAAGTAGACGAAAACACTCAGCGATTATTAGTGGTCAATCATGGTGGTCGAGAAGCTGTTGAATCTTTTTTAATTCGCCGTGCCAATGAAAATTATCAGATTAGTTGGCAGGGTTGTGTGGAGATGCCGGATAACAGCTATATTAATGATGTTGTCGCGGGCCCCGACGGTAGCTTTTTTAGTACCCATATGTTTGCCCGCGAAGGTTTCTCTTTGGGGGTGATTAATTGGCCGCAGTTGCAGGGCCTATTGGGTTTTAAAACAGGTTGGGTGTGGCATTGGAAGCCTGATAATGGTGGAAGTTTTACCAAGGTGGGTAATTTTCGTGGTGCCTATTTAAATGGCATTCAAGTAGATCCTGCATTCAACTATCTGTTTGTTAGTGGTTGGGCAGATAATCAAGTACATAAAGTGGATTGGCGCAGTGGTGAAGTATTGGCCAGTGTCGATGCCTCACATCCAGATAATATCCAGTGGTCGGGAGATGGCCGATTATTGGTAGCTTCACAAACCTTTGATTTGGCAGGTGCTCAGCAGTGCATGGAAACTCGTGTGGGTTCCTGCCCCGGCCCCTTTGAAATCCTTGCCCTTGATCCTGAAACGATGCAGACACAAGTTTTATTACAGCAAGCAGGTTCGCCAATGGGGGCAGGTACGGTTGCTCAGGTGATGGGAGACTTTATGTACATTGGTAGTTTTGCTGGCGATCGATTGTTGCGCACTCCATGGCCGCCGGCGGGGGAATCCCAGCAGAGCAATTAGCGTTTAGTCTAATAGCCCTCAATTGCAGCTGGCCACATAATATCCAAGTGAAGCTTAAAAATGAGCGGGTGATGTATGAAGAATCAATGGGTGGCTTACCTGGCTGGCGCAATATTGCTGTTTGGTGCGGGTTTCTGGGCCTCTATTTTGCCCTTGGACTATAAGGGTGTGGTACTACTAATGGGAGTGCCTAGTCTATTTGCAGGCTATTATTTTGCGCGCTTCCCAATGCCCTATATATGGGGTGCGCTACTTGGTATCGCTTTGTATATGGGCTTGGAATATGTAATTTACGGGCCGATTTATAAGGTGTCTGGGCCGATATATGGTGCAGCTTATATTTTGGCGATCGCCTGTTGTTTAACGGGGGTGTGGATACATAATTGGAAGCTAAGCCGCTCTAGCCAAGGTTTGGCATAAGCGGCCTATGTTTTGCTCGGCAGGCCCTCTTTAATTAAAAGAGGGCTTCGATCTTACTGGACCTTTGCAAGCTGACGCTTTTGTTCTTGAAGGTTATTGGCCTTTTTCGGGTAGTATTTGTTGCCACCTGCTTCGGCTAACTGTAGTTGGCGTTTCTTTTGTTTTTCCGCTTTTGCTGTCCAAACCTTCCACTCAGATTCCGTCATGCATTTGCGAGAAGGCTTCTGATGAATAGAGCTACTTGCCTTTTTGCAGATGGTTTCTTCACTTCCTTTTACTTCACCAGCAAAGCTTGTGGCACTCAGGCCTAGGGCTAAAATGGCAGTCGTCACTAAAGTCGTATTTTTCATAGTAGATCCTTTCTATTTATCGCTTTTGACATCTCAAAAATGGAAATGCTTATATCCGCAATCAATTCCTACAATTATTTATTTTGCTTAATGCGAAGAATTAAACCGTGATGGCCTAAGCATCTTTAGCAAAAAAGATTAGCAGAGACCCAGCTCGACATAGCTGGGACTTTATTTCGGTTTTACTTTTCTTTGCTGGCACCTAGGTAAACTTTGCCGAAAGTGGCATTTCCATTGAGGCCGCGAGTCGCTCCGGTGTTGGCAAGCTGCTTCTCAATTTTAGGGCCGTACTGAGCAATAAAGCTCAACCATTCTTGAGTATTTTTGCATTTCTTGCGGTATTTTCCGTAGATAGATTTACGTACAACTAGGCAGATTTTCTCTTCCTGAGATTCGCTTGCAGACGGCTTTGCTTCATTGGGAATCATGGCAAAGCTTGAGCCACCAATTGCCATTAAAAATACTGCTGTTAAAAAATGTTTCATAGGGAATTCCTTTTTCAGCTTTGATATTTATCGATTGAACGGCTCGGGAATAATCGGAGTTGCTCGGTCAAGATCAGTACCACCTTTTCGTGGGTTAGTTGCGCCGGCAAGCTGCCACTGCCTTTCTATCTTAGGGGCTACGACGGCAATCCAGGCATTCCATTCGGCAACTGTGCGGCACTTCTTACGAAATTTGCCATATAGGGAGTTGCGTACCTTGCGGCAGTATTTTTGACTAGAGTTGCTTTCAGGAAGTTGTAGGCTGTTTTTTGCGTTCGAAATAGCTTTGTCGGTTTCATTATCAGACAAGGCTGCAAGGGCACTTGCGCTGCCAATTGAAAGAATGACGGTAGAAGCTACAACTTTAATGTAATTATTCATAAACAGCCCCTAATAAATACATAGATGGTGAAATTGGATTAGCGTACGTTATCTGTCACATGCCAAGCTGATTGGGAATGCTGCCTGCCACCTTTTCGGGGGCTTGTTGCACCAGCTACCTGCCATTGCTTTTCAACTTTAGGGGCGACGACGGCTATCCAGGCGTCCCATTCGGCAACTGTGCGGCACTTCTTTCGAAACTTGCCATATAGAGAGTTGCGTACTTTACGGCAGTATTTTTCTGCGCTGTTGTTGGTTGGAAGTTGTAAGCTGTTTTTGGCATCGGAAATAGCTTTCTCGGATTCGCTGCCGGATAAGGCTGCAAGGGCGCTTGCGCTGGAAAATGAAAGAATGCTGGTGATAATTGCGACTTTTAGCTTAGTTTGCATAAACTGCTCCTTGTTTGCTTTGGGGTTTGAAAACTGTTTGTATTAGAGTCCATTCCAATTCCTTAAGTTATGTTTAGCCTATGCAATGATCATAATCCTGTCAAATAGTAAATGCTTCTAAGGTTAACAACTTTTAAAAGCTGGCGCTTAAATCTAGATTTAGAATCTCCCGAGGTTCTTGATGTTATTGTCCTGGGTGCTCATGAATAACGGGCACAAAAAAGGCGAGCTTATATGGCTCGCCTTTTTTTGGGGTGCAGCTAAGGGATTCTTAGCTGATTAAGCGCAGTGTAAACGGATACTCAAAGTATTCGCCGCTGCTGGCTTTAACGCCGCCGACTATGGACATTACAAACCAAAAGATACCCACAATAAAGGCGGTGACAATACCGATAAATATCACCATCAAAATAATGCTGACAAACATTGCGATGGCAATTGTGATTTGAAAGTTCAGCACTTCTTTGCCGTGGTAGTTTACGTACTCAGATTCGTCACGTTTGATCAGCCAAACAATCAAAGGGCCGATAACGCTGAAAAATGGAATGATAAAACCACTCATCGTTGCCAGGTGGCAGAACATTGCCCAGTTACGTTCTTCTTGGCTTGGAGCAGCAGGCTCATAGCTTTGTTTTGGCGCTTCTTGCTGTTGTTCGCTTTGGCTCTGGTTTTGGCTGCTTTGCTCATTAGTGCTTGATTCAGCCTTAGTGTTCTCAGCACTTTCGCTGCTTGCGGTGCTCTCGGTGGTTTCAATAACCTCACCCTGAACTTCTTTCTCTTCGGTCATGGTTTGCTCCAAGTCTCAATAGTATTGCATTTAGCCGTTCTGGATTCGCTATCGGTTGCCCCTGTTTAGCTTACCTTTTTGGCTTCTTGCTGGTTTAGACGAGGAAAGTAGCAAGCGTTCCTCGCTTATTGTTATATACGGCTTCCAGTGCGGTGAATTTATACCTTGTTTTGTGGCTTACGGCTAGTCGCCAGCCCTTGTTAATACTGGGCTGGCGAGCATGAAGGGGCGCTGAACTTAAGTTTTGTAAAGGCTTGGTTTAAGGCCTACTTTTTGCTCTTCATCGCCTGCTGTAGCAATGCGCCCATGGAGCCCATGCCGCCGCCTTGCTTCTGCTGGCCTCCACCTTTGCCGCCCCCAAAAGAGCGTTGCTGCTGGCTGCGGTCTGGGCGGCCGCCACCCTTGCCTCGACGCGGCTGTCCAGTTGGGCCAGACTCTTTCTCTCCTGGGGTGTCATCAAGACGCATTGATAGGCCAATACGCTTGCGAGGTACATCTACCTCCATCACCTTCACTTTTACGATGTCTCCGGCTTTAACCACCTCGCGAGGGTCTTTAACAAAGGTGTTGGATAGGGCGGAGATATGCACCAAACCATCCTGGTGGACGCCAACATCTACGAAGGCGCCAAAGTTGGTGACGTTGGTGACTGTGCCTTCCAGAATCATGCCGGGAACCAAGTCTTTGATCGCTTCTACGCCATCTTGGAACTGAGCTGTTTTAAACTCAGGGCGGGGGTCGCGGCCGGGTTTATCCAATTCGCTAATAATGTCGGTTACTGTGGGCAAACCAAATGCTTCGGAGGTGTAGTCGGCGGCTTTTAGGGCTCTTAGGAAGCCTGAGTCGCCCATTAGATTATGAATAGGGCGGTTGTTCTTCTCGGCAATCGCTTCGACCACTGAGTAGGATTCAGGGTGTACAGCGGAAGCGTCCAGTGGGTTATCACCACCAGCGACCCGCAAGAAGCCTGCAGCTTGCTCAAAGGTTTTGGCGCCAAAGCGACTAACTTTTTTCAGGTCTTCACGGCTCTGAAAGGCACCGTTCTGGTCGCGAAAATCGACGATATTGGTAGCAATGCTACTGTTAAGGCCAGAAACTGCGGCTAAAAGCTTGGCAGATGCAGTGTTCACTTCAACGCCGACGGCGTTTACACAGTCTTCCACAGCTGCATCTAGTGAGCGAGCCAATTGCGCTTGGGAAACATCATGCTGGTACTGGCCAACACCAATGGATTTGGGTTCGATCTTAACCAGCTCGGCCAAGGGGTCTTGCAGGCGACGAGCAATAGAGATCGCGCCACGAATGGTTACATCCAAATCTGGGAATTCTTTGGCGGCTACTTCCGATGCGGAATATACCGAGGCGCCAGCTTCGTTAACCATGACTTTTTGTGCTTTGATATCTTTGTGGGCTTTCAGTACATCACCAACAAACTTATCGGTCTCACGCGAAGCCGTGCCGTTACCGATCGCAATCAAGCCAACATCGTGCTTTTTACAAAGCGCTACAATTACCGCTTCTGCTTCACGGATTTTGTTCTGTGGTGGGGTTGGGAAGATAGCGCCATGGTCAACAACCTTACCGGTGGCATCGACTACCGCTACTTTTACTCCGGTACGCAGGCCAGGGTCCAAACCAATAGTTGCTTTTTGGCCAGCAGGGGCAGCCAGCAGTAGATCTTTAAGGTTGCTGGCGAATACTTTGATGGCCTCTTCTTCGGCGGCTTCGCGTATTTCACCTAGCAGATCGGTTTCTAGGTGAGTAAGTAACTTAACGCGCCAAGTCCAGCGTACAACTTCTGATAGCCATTTATCGGCCGCGCGGTCTTGGGGTTTTACTTCCCAGTGATCGGCAATCATGGCCTCACAAGGGTGCGCCGCTAAACGATCATCCGGGTCGCCTACGGTAATTGCTAGGCTTAAGATGCCTTCGTTGCGACCACGAAGCATAGCTAGTGCACGGTGTGAAGGTACACTGCCTAATGGCTCATCATGCTCAAAGTAGTCGGCAAACTTGGCACCTTCAGACTCTTTGCCATCCATGATGCGGGCACTAAGGTTGGCTTCATCTTTTAAGAATTGGCGCAGCTTGCCTAGTAGCTCGGCGTTTTCACTAAAGCGCTCCATCAGGATGTACTTGGCGCCATCCAAAGCAGCTTTGATATCAGTAATCTTTTGCCCTTCCTCGCTGTCACCATTAAGGTATTTTTGCGCTTCTTCTTCGGGGGCGAGGTTGGGGTTTTCCAGTAGGCTATCAGCTAATGGCTCAAGACCGGCTTCTTTGGCGATTTGGCCTTTGGTGCGGCGCTTAGGCTTATAGGGTAAGTACAAATCTTCCAGGCGATTCTTAGTGTCGGCGGCGTTGATCTCGGCTTCCAGCTCTGGAGTGAGCTTTTCTTGCTCATTAATGCTTTTTAGAATCGCCGAGCGCCGGTCTTCCAGCTCTCTTAGGTAGCGCAAGCGCTCTTCTAAGGTACGCAACTGACCATCATCTAGGCCACCTGTGACTTCCTTACGGTACCGGGAGATAAAGGGAACAGTGGCGCCCTCATCTAATAAATCTACAGCAGCCTCTACCTGGCGAGCGTTTACCGATAATTCCTCGGCAATACGGGCATTAATATTGATCATCGAATCTATGGTCTCTCTTATGTCTTCCTTCGCTTTGCGACAGCGTTTGCTTGCTGGTCGCAGCCCCTTGGGGACGGCGCATTATGCGGCATTCTGGGGGTGGGCAACAGCCTTGTTTTTAACGCGGGAATATGGCTGTTTATCGCATTTAGCTTGGCATTTACTGTGAAGCGTTATGGTAGCTATGTGAAGAAGGGTAAAATCCCGCCGCTAACGTTGGGGTGGGGTTACACTTTAACGTTAGCCCTATACTCGGTGTGGTTTCCGAGTGAGAATGACGATATAACGACAATATAAAGAGATGAGGACGACTTCTAGTGGCCGATACAGCTGTTCGCTCGCGCATGAGCAAATTCCTGCCCCTACTTATTTTGCTGATCGGAGGCGCTGTGGTGTTCGCCGTGGCAACCATGAAGCCCAAATCAAAGCCCCAGCCAAAAGAAGAGCCCAAACCTACTGAAGTAAGCGTTGTTGCCGCTCAGCCTGGTGAGCACCGCCTAAGTGTCCATAGCCAAGGTACAGTGGCTCCACGCCGTGAGATTAGCTTGGTCGCTGAGGTTTCAGGGCGTATCGTGAAAGTGAATCCTGCCTTTGTGGCGGGTGGTCAAATTTCTGCTGGTGAAACCTTAGTAGAAATTGATCCTCGCGATTATCGATTTGCGGTTGTACAAGCTAAGTCTCAAGTTGCAGAGGCCGAACAGCGCTTGGCTACAGAGCGCGGTCAAGCACGTCAAAAGAAGCGTGAGTGGCGTAACCTCGGCAACGATGAAGCAAACGATCTATTTTTACGTAAACCACAAATTGCCGCCGCCAAGGCTAGCCTTGATGCCGCCAAAGCCAATCTTGAGAAGGCTGAGCTGAATCTGCGTCGTACCAAAATTAGTGTGCCTTTTTCGGGCTTGGTGCGCAGCACCAGTGTGGACCTTGGCCAGTATGTTGGCCCGGGTACACAACTTGGTAAAGCTTTTGATACTTCGGTAGTTGAGGTTCGTTTGCCATTAACGGATGCGGAAGCAGGCTTGGTTGAATTGCCACTTGGCGTGGCCAGAGGTGAGCTTAGTGAGGGCGCCAAAGTAGAATTGTTCGGCACGGTTGCGGGTATTCCTCGTACTTGGCAGGCTCGTATCGCTCGTACCGATGCCAGTTTAGATACTCGTACGCGTTTATATTATGCAGTAGCCGAAGTAGAAGCGCCTTATTCGGCCGAGCAAGAAGCGCCATTAATGGTTGGTTTGTTTGTGGAAGCTCAAATTGCCGGCAAGTTACTGCAAAACGTTATCGAAATTCCTCGCAAGGCCTTATACAAACGTAACCTGATCTACACCGTTAATGATAAAGGTGAAGTTGTTAGTAAAACCATTAAGGTGCTCAAGGTTAGAAATGATAAAGCTTGGGTTACTGGTGAGGTAGATGTTGGCGATAACATTATTGCTGCGAATCAGCAGTACTTGGTGCCAGGCAAAAAAGTAGAAATTAAGAACGCCGATAGCAGTGAGGTGGCTAAAGAAAAGCCCGCAGAGAATAACGCGGAGGCCGATAGCTAATGAATCGACTCGTCCAGTGGTTTGTTGAAAACCCCATCGCTGCCAACCTGTTGATGGTGGCGATTATTATTGGTGGTATCTATAACTATAACCGCCTTGATCGTGAAGTCTTTCCTAATGCCTCACCAGAATCTCTCAGTGTCTCTGTGCCGTACCCTGGCGCGGGCCCTAAGGAAGTTGAAGAGCAGATTGTTAAGCGTATCGAGCAGGCAATCTTCGACTTGGAAGGCATCAAAAAAATTGAATCCAGTGCGCGCAATGGTCGCGGCTCGGTCACCATCGAAGTGCAAAATGAATACGATACTCAGGTTTTATTAAATGATGTTAAAACCCGTGTTGATTCTATTACTACCTTTCCTGCCGATGTCGAGCGCCCAGAAGTTCGCGAGAATAAAAGAAAGATTGAAGTTTTAAGTATCGGTATTTATGGCGAAGTTGACGATACGGCCTTAAAAGCGACAGGCGAATGGTTGCGAGATGAAATTTCTTTACTGCCAGCGGTGACCTTGGTTGACCTTGAGGCTGTGCGCCCAGAACAGATGGCGATTGAAATCTCTGAGCAGAAACTACGTCGTTATGGTCTGCGTTTTGAAGATGTGGTGAATGCGGTAAGGCGCTCTTCATTAAACTTAGGTGCAGGTTCAATTCGTTCAAAAAATGGTGACCTACAGGTTCAGACTCGAGCACAAGCTTACACAGTGGATGATTTTGAAAGCATTGTGATTCGCAGTAAAGAAGATGGCTCTGAGTTAACGATTGGTGAAGTGGCCGATGTTAAAGAAACTTTAGAAGAGTGGAATTTAATTGCCCGCTTGAATGGCCGCAAAGCTGTTTACCTTGAAGTTTATGCAACCGATAATCCAAATGTTGTTGAAACAGCTGAAGAAGTGCGTGAGTTTGTAGAAAATGTTCAGTCGCAACTTCCGCCTGGTGTGCACGCGGTTGTTTGGCGTGACTGGTCGACTCTTTTTGAAGGCCGGCTCAATCTGCTAATGAACAACTCCTTGTCGGGTTTAGTTTTGGTATTTGTTGTGCTGATGCTATTCCTGCGCCCTGCTTTAGCGGCTTGGGTTACTTTAGGAATTGCCGTAGCGTTTTTAGGTGCGCTTTGGTTCTTGCCAATGACGGGCGTGAGCCTGAATATGCTGTCCTTATTTGCTTTCCTATTAGTGCTGGGTATCGTGGTGGATGATGCCATTATTGTGGGGGAGAGCGTCTATTCTAGGCAGCAGGCCGGCATGATCGGAAATGCCTCGGCGGCTAGCGGCGCCAAAATGGTGAGTAAGCCGGTAATTTTGGCAGTGGTATCTACGATTATTTTCTTTGCACCGATGTTGTTTATTCCCGGTGCAATGGGCGAAATTTCTTTTGGTATTCCTGCTGTTGTTACCCTGTGCTTATTGTTTTCATTGGTTGAATCACTGCTGATTTTGCCATCGCATTTGGCCCATATGAAGCCAGAGAAAGAAAGTCGGATTGGCTTTATGCGCCGCTTTCAAGTTTGGCGTCAGGGAGTTGCCAAAGGATTGGAGCATGTAGCCGATCGCTACTATAAAACGAGCCTGCAAAAAATGTTGCAGCATAACGGAGCCACTGTTGCAGTCTTTATCGTTGCTTTCTTTTTATCGGTATCGGTATTTGTCGGTGGTTGGGTAGGCAAATCCTTTATGCCGGTAGTGGCCTCGGATTTTGTTCGCTTGCGGATGAAGATTCCAGAGGGTGCACCGTTTCGCACGATGGATTCCATTATTGAGCGTGTCGAGGGCGCGGTTCCAGAGCTTAAAAAAGATACCGAGTTGTTTGGTGAAGCTGGTGGCGATGCGGTTATCAAAGACATGCAAACCTGGGGATGGCGAAATAATATCGTTGTCTCGCTTTCCCTCGCAGATCACGGTGGTAATGTTTCAGCCGATGCGGTTGTAAAGCGCTGGCGTGAATTGGTCGGGCCGTTACCCGAGCTTGAAGAAATCACCTTAGATGCGACTATTAATGACGTCGGCGCCGATATTAGCTTATTGCTAACAGCGCCTAGTGATGATGAAGAAGTTCTTAATGATGTTACCGCAAAATTGGAAGAGGCATTGCTGTCTTATTCCGGTGTGTACGATGTGCGTAATAGCATTGAATCGGCCCGCAGCGATATTCAGCTAAGTTTAAAACCCTATGCCGAAACTCTCGGTCTTAGCTTAAGTGATGTTGCTCGCCAAGTACGACAAGGCTTCTATGGCGCTGAAGCCCAGCGTATCCCTAAAGGTAACGAAGATGTTCGAGTTATGGTGCGTTACCCCAAAGAAGAGCGTAATAATGTCGACCATTTAAGCGATGTCCGCATTCGTACTAGCGATCAACGCGAGATTCCACTCGAGGCGGTAGCCTTTGTGGACTATGTGCCGGGCTATTCTCATATTAAACGTGAAGATCGTAAACGCTCGGTTAAGGTTCGTGCCTATGTGAAAAAAGGTGTGGGTGTTCCTAGCGAGATCGTACAGGCGATTATGAAGGAGCATTATCCAGAGTGGCGCCAGCAATATCCTGGCTTGCGACTCGATCTTTCTGAGGGTATGAAGGAAGAGCAAGAATTTATGGTTTCAATATTGCTTAATTTCTTTATTGCTTCGCTGATTGTATTGGCCATTATGGCGGTCGCTTTTAAATCTTACTGGCAGCCGTTCTTAATTTTCACCGCCGTACCTTTTGGTTTTATGGGGGCCATCGTTGGGCATATGATTTTAGGGCGTGAAATCAGCATGATGTCCTTCCTCGGTTTCTTTGCCTGCTCGGGTGTTGTGGTCAATGATAACTTGGTACTGCTGGATAGAATTAATCAGTTAAGAGCTCAAGGTGAAAGCGTTTATGATTCGGTGGTACAGGCTGGGCGAGATCGCTTCCGAGCGATTATTCTCACCTCTGTGACGACCTTTGTTGGTTTAGTGCCGATTCTGTTTGAAACCAGCACCCAGGCACAGTTCTTAGTACCGATGGTGATTTCTTTGGCCTTTGGTGTATTGCTGGCCACAACGGTAACGTTGATATTGGTGCCAAGCTTGTTTATGTTAGCTGAAAGGGCCAAAGCGCGCTTTAGAAGCGAAGAGTCGCCACTGCCGCGTGCTACTTAAGTCAGCACTGACTTCATAGTGAGTTAGAAAAGACCCTCTGCTTGACAGGGGGTTTTATTTACAATAAAAATAGGTCGAATGACATATAAAAATAAAAAGCCTGAATCGGTAAAACATAAAACGCTGCCTCTATTGCTGTTTTTCTTGGGCGGCTTGTGCGTCTATTTGTTTATGCCGTACTTGTCTCTATTGTTTTTCAGGCCAATGCTTGCGGGTAGCTATTGGGATCTACTCAATGGAGTTGGATTTGTCGCCTTTGGGCTTTGTATTTATCTGTTTATTGAAAGGGCCAGGCCAAGAAGTTGGCCAAAACTAAAAGGCGATTTGTTTTATTGGTGGCATCGCTTGTTGGCCTTCGCGTTGCTGCTACTCAGCAGTATCCATGGCTTTGGCTTTTTAATATTGGAGCCTGTGACTTGGGAATATCTAAGCTTGCGCTCGCCCTGGTATATGCTTTGTGCATGGTTAGCTTGGTTGTTCTTTGTATATCTGTGTTTGGCATCTATACGCCCGCTAAAGCAGCGTTTACATGGTGGTTTCTTATCGTTTCGTTTTAGTCATGCCTTATTGTCGATCTTGGCTTTAGTCGCCTGCTTATATCATGTAGTGGCCGCAGGCTTTTATTTTGATCGCTACGCTGCCTGGGCCCTCTTTTCCTTGCTGTTTGTATTGGTTGTTTCCTACTACGCCTTAAATCGACTAGGGCCTAAGTTATCTTTCAGCAAGATCCTATTTGATAGTGATTCTAAAGCTCATAGCCAAGTGGGCACATCGGTAAAACCTACTTTATTTATCGGTTTAGTACTGCTTTGTGTGTTGTTTAGCGGGGGCTTGTATGTGGCGGCAAATTAGTTGGGCAGCTGGCTTGTTGTTAATTTTTGCAGCTCTGGCGAGTGCTTTTTTATCGGCCAGAAAAGAGTCTTTGCGTGAGGCGCCTCTGTTGGAGGTTTACTTTGCCCACAAAGATCACAATAAAGTTGGTTGTGCCAATTGCCATCATAATTATGTAGATGGTACAGGTAGGCAATACGGTTGCTATCAATGCCACAAGGAAGACGAAACCGTTAATCTGTTAGTAGAAGAACAATTTCACGGTTTATGCCGTGATTGCCATCGAGATTTGAAACATATGGGAAAAGAATCAGGGCCGGTACGTCAATGCGGGGCTTGTCATAAGCCCGATACTCAGCCCTGATGATTACGGCAGGCAATTGATTGCTAATCCAGTAATTCACATAAGCCGTTAAAAATGAGCTCATTGTAGCTAACGACACCAACGACTTCGCCCTTATCAACGACGGGCGCATTAGAGATGCCAAATCGATCAAACATTCTGGCAACATAGCGAACATCAAGATCGGCTTCTACAGGTATTACTGGTTTAGACATAATTTCGTAAACATTTACACGCTCAGGTGCTTTGTCCTTGGCAAGAACTTTCTTTACGACATCTGATAATAGAACAATACCTAGGGCATCATGCTCATCACGTTTCTGTACAATCAAAACATCACTTTGGTTGGCGCGCATTAAGGCGATGGCCTCTTTAACTGTCGCCTTGCCATCGATCTCCAGGTGATTACTGTGCATTACCTGACGAGCGTTAATTACTTTCTTTTCCATTACAACAGCTCCTCCACTTCTGAGGTCAGTTTTTCCACTTGGTGGGCAACGCCAACGGCATCTTCCACATCAATTTGAAAGGCAATTCCAGTTCCAGGGGCTGAATCGAATTCACCTATACGGTTAATTTCTTCCAAAATATGTCGGCTTAAATGCTCTTCGACTAAGAACAAAATAACATCGCGCTGGCTATTGATTGATAAGCCCAAAAAGGTTTTGCTTTGCTTTAAGCCTTCCCCGCGGGCATTGTTAATAACCGTAGCTCCGGTGGCGCCCGCTTGGCGTGCGGCATCCATTACATCATCGGTTTTATCGTCTTCTACGAAGACTACAATCATTTTAAAGTGCATAGTGAGCTCCTAGGTCGACGACTCGGCCGACTCTTCATCGGTCGATTTTGCGCGAGCACGATACTCGCTGATTTGCGCGTATGCCATGACCGAAATCATGGGAAACAGGCTGGCAAAAGCAATTAAACCAAAACCATCAATTAATGGGTTACGACCCGGCACCGTTTCGGATAAACCAAGGCCTAATGCTGCCACTAAAGGAACGGTAACGGTAGAGGTGGTAACACCTCCGGAATCATAAGCTAGAGGTACAATCATTTTGGGGGCAAAGCTGGTTTGAATGACCACCACAATATAGCCACTGATGATATACCAGTGAATGGGGTCGCCCACCACAATACGATAACAGCCGAGTGAAATACCAATCGCCACGCCCAGGGCAACGGCAAGGCGTAAACCCCAAATACCGATAGCGCCACCAGAAACTTCATTCGCTTTAATAGCAACGGCAATGAGTGAGGGTTCGGCAATGGTGGTACTAAAGCCAATCAAAAAGGCGAAGAGGTACACCCAGTAGTAATCGGTCCAATCTATTTGGCTGGCGGCATCTACTACAGCTTTACCGGCATGTATAAAATTCGGGTCGGTAAGCTGTTCGGCCATTAAGCGGCCCAGCGGGAATAAGCACCACTCTAAACCTAAGAGGAAGAGTGATAAGCCAACAAGAACCCATACAAAGCCAAAAAGTATTTGACCGAGATTGGCAGGCTTTTTACGAATAACTGCAAACTGAAAACCAAAGATAATTGCGGCAATGGGCAATACATCGGTAACGGTGCCCAGGGTGACATCCCAAATCTGCTGTAAAATTTCCATTAGATAAGCATCCCGTAGGCCATAACAAAAATCATAGGTGTTAAAGAGGCGAAGGCAATTAAACCAAAGCCATCGATCATTGGGTTACGCCCTTTAATAGAGGATGCTAGACCAACGCCGAGTGCAGTAACTAAAGGCACGGTAATGGTGGAGGTGGTAACGCCGCCAGAATCGTAAGCAATGCCGATGATTTCACGGGGGGCAAACATGGTCATAATAACCACGATGATATAGCCGCCAATGATAATCCACTGAATTGGCCAGCCTTTTAAAATACGCACCACACCAATCACAATCGCTAAGCCAACTGAAAAGGCGACGGTATAACGCAAGCCATTGGCGTATTCGCTTTTGGCTGCCAAGCTGTTTTCGATCATTTGACCGGTAGCGGCAACTTCAGCAGCTTCAGCCGCAACGGCAATGAGTGCAGGCTCGGCTACGGTAGTGCCAAAGCCCAAAGAAAAGGCGAACACTATTAACCAAAACAAGCTGCCTTTGCGAGCGAAGGCGTGCGCCATGGATTCCCCAATAGGGAAGAGGCCCTGCTCTAAGCCGTGAATAAAAAAGGTTAAACCCAGCACCACAAAAACGACCCCCATCATCAGTTGGCCGACATTGGGCAGGGGTTGCTGGAGTACAAAAAACTGGAAGAACAGAATGACTGCCACAATGGGCATCAAGTCTCGCAAACTGCCAACCATGGAGCGGCCAAGTTGTTGAAGAGTTCTTAGCACGAATGTTCCTTTAAATGCTATGGGCTAATAATTTATAGGTAAAATGATCATAGAAGTGGGGGGTATACCCGTAAAGGCAAAAAGACGCTTTTACCGTTCTAGATCAATTACTTAGCAAATAAATTTTCTTTTGCAATAACCCTAATCATTGTATGGTGTTTTTATTGCAGATTTGTTGCCTTTAATCCCCATGTTTTGTCATCTCAATCATTGTCTCTCCCTATTAAGTATGGGTTCAGCCTCTGAAGCTCATATTGAAGGCTCAGGCAGCGAGAGGTTTTGGGCGCAGCCTCAGTTTTAAAAACAATATTCGGTTTTAAAGGGGAACGACTATGGGTTGGATTGCTTGGATTGTTTTAGGCTTGGTGGCTGGTGCATTGGCGCGTTGGTTGATGCCTGGCGAAGATAAAATGGGTTGGATTCTTACCATTGTGTTGGGTATCGGTGGCGCTTTCGTAGGTGGCTTTATCGGTTCATTGGTAGGCTTAGGCTCAGTATCGGGCTTTAACATCGCGACTATCATCACCGCCACTATCGGTGCGTTTATTCTGCTATTTGCTTACAACAAGCTTATTCTTAAGAAGTAATATCAGATATGGGGCTAGAGTAATGACTCTAGCTCATTCTCAGTTTTTGTCGCGGATTGTCAAAAACTAGCCTACCTTTCCATCTCGCGCTGTTTGATACTCAATACAAACTAACAATAATATGTTTGGAGCGCGTGGTGAAATTAGCCCATATATCCTTGCGGCCGTTATCGGCAGCCGTCCTGTCTTTTGCATTAGTTGCCTGTAGCGGTGATAAGAATGCTCAAGAAAGCAATCAAACCGCCAAAGATGATTCCCCTGCAAAGGTAACAGTAGAGGCCGCTGAGCCCAGCACCGCCAATATCACGGCCGAGCGTATAATTGCTGCTGACTCAGAGCCAGGCAACTGGATGTCCCATGGTCGTACCTATGGTGAGCAGCGCTATAGCCCGCTAAATCAAGTCAGCAAGGATAATGTGAAGGATCTAGGCTTGGCTTGGTCCTTTGATGTTGAGCATCAGCAAGGTTTAGAGGCCAGCCCCATTGTGGTTGATGGTGTGATGTACACCAGTACAGCGTGGAGTGCGGTCTATGCGCTTGATGCTAAAACCGGTAAGCAATTGTGGCACTACGACCCTAAGGTGCCAAAAGAATATAATCGCTATCTATGTTGCTCGCCGGCGAACAGAGGTGTAGCCGTTTGGAAGGGCAAGGTTTATATCGGCACCATCGATGGCCATTTAACCGCACTTGATGCGGCTACAGGTAAAGTGGCCTGGAATGTGAAAACCGTCGATGGCGCACCCTATTCAATTACCGGTGCCCCGCGAATCGTAAAAGACAAAGTTATTATCGGTAACGGTGGCGCCGAAATGGGCGTGCGTGGCTACATCACCGCCTACGATACCGAGACCGGTGAGCAGCAGTGGCGCTTCTATACTGTGCCAGGCAATCCAGAAAAAGGCTTTGAAAGTGAAGCTATGGAAATGGCTGCAAAAACCTGGACAGGTGAATGGTGGAAGCTTGGTGGTGGTGGTACCGCCTGGGATTCTATGGCTTATGATCCAGAGCTAAACCTACTTTATGTAGGCGTTGGTAACGGTTCGCCATGGAACCGAAATATCCGCAGCCCTGAAGGCGGCGATAATCTATTTCTATCTTCCATCGTAGCGGTACGCCCAGAAACCGGTGAATATGTTTGGCACTACCAAACTACTCCAGCTGACAATTTCGATTACACCGCAACTCAGCATATGATTTTGGCCGATATTCAAATGGATGGTGTCACACGTAAAGTGATTATGCAGGCACCTAAAAACGGCTTCTTCTATATGTTAGATAGAACCAGTGGTGAATTTTTATCGGCCAAGCCTTATGTGCAAGTAACTTGGGCTAGCCATGTCGATCAGGAGACCGGTCGTCCTGTTGAAGATAAAAGTGTCACTGAGTTTACTGAGCGCACACAAATGGTGTGGCCAGCCCCTTACGGTGGTCACAATTGGCACCCGATGGCCTTTAACCCCAATACCGGTTTGGTTTACATCCCAGCAATTGAAATGCCGCACTTTTACAATGGCCGCGAGAAGCTGGATAAAGAGCGCATTTGGAACCTGGGCATGAACTGGGTTAAGCCGCCAGCGGAAGATAATGAAACCATCTTAATGAACAAAAAGCTTACCAGCGGTAAATTAATTGCTTGGGATCCCGCCAAGCAAAAACCGGCTTGGGAAGTGGTTTACCCAACCCCGGGTGTTGGTGGCATGTTAACTACAGCGGGCGATTTGGTTTTCCATGGTGTGCCTCAAGGCAAGCTAATGGCTTACAGTGCAAGTGAAGGTAAACAGCTTTGGGAAGCATATACCCAAACCGGTGTGGTAGCGCCGCCGATTACTTATGAAGTAGATGGCGAGCAGTATGTTGCGGTAATGGCCGGTTGGGGGGGGATGTTCAGCCTTACTGGCGGCACTGTCTTTGGTAAAGATGAAGGCCCGGGGCCGAATCGTGTTTTGGTTTATAAAATTGGCGGCACTGCAACATTGCCAGAGCAACCTAAGCTCGTGAAGCAAGCGCCGAAACCACCGGCACAAACTGGTACGCCTGAACAGATTGCCAATGGCGGTGCTTTATATGATGAGTTCTGCCAATTTTGTCATGGTTTGCACGCAGTAAGTGGCGGTGTAATTCCAGACTTACGTCACATGACCGACGCTAGCCACCAATCCTTTATGGGCATTGTTTATGGCGGTATGTTGAAAGATAAAGGCATGGCTGCCTTTAACGATCACCTAACAGTGCAAGAGGTGCAAGATATTCATCACTACCTCATTCAGCGCGCCATCGACAGTTACGGTGACGAACGCGTTTTCTAGTGCCTGCCAAAAAGCGGAGTCAGAACCCAATGGGTTCTGGCCCCAACCACCATTTATTTCACGCTAATAGACCGAAAGTCTCAATTTTCTCCTCCTGTCATTATTACCGCTAAAAATGTCCGGCTTTATCGACAGCTTAGGGCTAAACTGAGTATCAGAACTCCCTGTAATAATAATGAATAAGGAGACCGCGATGCCCGCTAAATTTGTTGATGAAACTCCCAGAAGCGTAGCTTTTTACAGTCGTGCTGCTGCTATCACTGTGGATGATGATATTCCCCTAACTGAGCAAGATGTTGATGATGTGGCGGAGATATTCCAGACGCCATTAACTGGCAGCTACAATTGGGATTACAAGCTCCAAGAAGGCCGCATTAAGCAGCTTTATGAGCTGGGCAAAAAACTAAATTGGAATGTTGAAACCGATTTAGATTGGAGCAAGCCGGTTACGTTATTGCCGGATGAAGTACGTGCCAAAGTGGGCGGCTTTGATGGTTTTAAGCCTTTTGATGATTTAAGCGCAGAAAAGAAAAAAGAATTTCTCGATCACTGTGATGCCTGGCGTTTGGCTCAGTTTCTTCACGGTGAGCAGGGTGCTTTGCTGGTTGCCTCCCAATTGGTGAGCTGTGCACCGACCTTTAATGCCAAATTATACGCTGGCTCACAAACCTTTGATGAAGCTCGCCACGTTGAAGTGTTCAACAAATTTATCCAAGAGAAGCTTGGGGTAATGTACCCCATCAACTACGCCCTAAAAGGTATCTTAGATAAAATTTTGACCGACGCTCGTTGGGATTTAAAATTTATTGGTATGCAGGTTGTTATCGAGGGGCTAGCTTTAGCGGCATTTACCTCAATGCACGATCGCCTGCCACAGGGTGGCTTGCTAAAAGATATTTTAAATTACGTTATTCGCGATGAAGCACGTCATGTTGCTTTTGGTATTCACTATCTCGAAGAGTTCGTAAAATCGCTTAGTGAAGAAGAAAGAGAAGAGCGCGCGCAATTTGCCTATGAAGCCTGTGTGGTATCGCGTGAGCGTTTAATCCCTACCGATGTCTTCGAGTACTATGGTTGGGATGTGGAAGAAGCTCGCCAAGTATTTTTAGCGGGCGAAGGCAATACCAACTTCCGCAACCATCTCTTCCAGCGCGTAATACCCAATCTTCGCCGTATAGGTCTACTTACCGATTCCGTACGCCCGAAGTTTGAAGCGCTGGGTGTGCTGGAATATGAAAATATGATCGACGACGGCGACATAGATTGGGCCGAAATGAGCCGTCCCCTAGATAAGCTTAACTAAAAGCAAATCCCGCATACACCGGGGTCAGAACCCAAGGGTTCTGACCCCACTCGAAGCCACTTACTAAAATACCTCGACAAACCCAAAAACAAACCCTTGCCCAAGCACAATCTAAAACCTAACCCTTTTGCCCCAAATCCCCCAAACCAAACCCAACAAAAACTCCCAATCTAAAACCAAAAACGATCAAAGGTTATCGATCGCAGTAGAAGCTAAGTTAATCTTCTAGAAAATACAGAATCATTCTTAGTCACAATGCCAACGATCAAAAGGCAATCGCCATGCAATCAAGAGTGCACTCGCTAACAAGCGCAACGATCACCGCTGTACTAGCCGCAACATGCTACCTAATCTGCCCATACTTGAACTTCGGTGGAGATCCAGAAATAAAAAGCCTGACGATATTTCTAGTAACGTTTACCACGGTGGGATACTTGGTAAATAGAGCATTCGAAAAAATATCGAGCATAAGAAAAGAACACTAATAAGTAATTCCGCCAAGCCGGGGTCAGAACCAATAGGTTCTGACCCCAATTCGAGGTCGAGATGTCAGTCTAAGTCACCGCTAGTAGTTGCAACTTGCCAGTGATGGTTTGGAGAGACTCAAAGTAAAATCAATGAAGGTCTACTCTCGATAATAACATCTGCTTTTGCACCTACCTGTCTTTGAAAAATATTTCTTTGCAAAGCTGTGATAGTATAGTTTTGTGTTTTTCTAGGCTTCTTTTATTCTTCAGATGTGAAGTCGATGTTGTTCTTAATGATATCGATGACAGATTTTGAGTCGTTTTCGAACAGAATTTTCGCCTCGGTTGTCATGGTTGGACAAGAATCAATATACTGCTGTACTTGTACGGCAACCATCTCTCCAGATTTCAAGTAGCGTAAATCTAGGCAAACGGAGCTCGTTCCAACTTCGTTATTTTCGTCATAAGCATACGGTAGGCTAGCAATGCCTTCGAAATTTAAGTCTTGCACGTGGCTTATTAATTCAGCTGCATCGCACTGGAAGTAACGATAGCTGTAAATCACCTTTTCTTGAGTGGTTTTCTTCACGATAGAGCCAAATAAGCCAAAGAGAAATCGTTTGTCTTCAAATTTGTCTGCGTGATCCTCGAGAAGTACATCTTCTATTTTTTTATAGGTAACGTCCTGCATATATCCTCCTGAATTATTAGTAAATTAAAACTAGAAGAGTGATTCAGGAATTGCAGTAACTGACGCGTTTATTGATTTTGAATATGTAAAGAACATTTTGAAATATCAATATATGCGTAGATATTATTTCCTATCCCTAATAGCGAGTTAAAACTATCGTGCAGAAGCGTATCGATAATGAAACGGCATAACAAGACGCTCGAATCGCTTCGGTATATATGTCTGAAAAGGAAACTATTGCCGGAAATATGTGTTGGGGGAATTGGCTCAGCCATATCATATTTGGTGGCTGTGTCAGTAGTTTAGAGAAAGTAAATTCCTTGCGCTTGTCCGAAACGTGAGAAGCACTAGCTTAGAGCTTGGCTTTCATTCGCGCTTTGTCATTTATCGATTGTTAGGGAAACGCTAATGAGCAATTTTTGATGGCGAGCCTAGATAAGCCGCTAGTCACTTCTTATTGTGGAGTGTAAAAAATTCGGAGAAAAACTTAGACCTTATTTGGTCTATGTAAGTGGAGCAAATGGCAGGCGTCACAAGGTGAAAGTTATACTGGGGTCAGAACCAACAGGTTCTGCCCCCACATCGAGGCTGAGAAAGTTACGCCTTCTTATAAGCCGCAAACAAAATCGCAATCAAAACAACTTCTGCACCCAGCGGGATAATTGCCGCTTCGCTATAACCTTCCACAACCAAGCCCGTAACACGACCAATAGCTGCACCTAACATGACAGTGGCCGCAGCGGCGAACCAGTGATTGCCTTTGTTAATTAGGCCTAGGCTGGTAAGCACCATGGTGATAAAAAATACACCGCCCATATCGGCGCGAATAGAGGCTAGGCCTAGATTGCCTTCGCCTTGTAGGCCGAGTTGTTGGGCCATCTCTACGGGGGAGATTAGGGTTTTTACCCAGATAAGGGCGCAAGTTAATACGATCAGTACAGAAAGTGTGCGTACTAGAATTTTCATGGTAATCCTTAGCTTTGTTAATTAGGCCCAGGCTTGCAGCCCTGGGCCTGATGAATCATGGCCGCTAGGATACCATTTCTGATAGCTTAAAGCGTAGTGCTTTACCCAATGGGTTGCGTGGAATGGCGTCTATCTGGATAAGCTTTTCAGGTAGCTTATACATGGCGATTTGGCGCTCTTTTAGGTATTCGCAGAGCGACTCTAGGCTTAGCTCTTCACCTTCTTTCAACACCACAAAGGCAGCTACTCGCTCACCCATGGTATCACAAGGGTAGCCAGCAGCGGCTGCCTCTTCTACCGCAGGGTGGGCGCCCAATAAGTTATCTAATTCAGCTGGAGCGATATTTACGCCGCCGCGAATAATCAAATCTTTGCAGCGGCCCACAAAGCGGTAAAACTCGGCATCGGCAATTTCAAACAAGTCGCCAGTTTTGTAGTAACCGTCTTCACTAAAGGCCTGTTGGGTTTTGTGGGGCTCTTTATAGTAGCCATCGAATACGCTAGGGCCTTTAATTTGCAGCTCGCCGCTGATGCCGGGCTCGCTGATAATTTCACCGGTTTCTGGGTTGGCCAGGCGAGTATCGATCAATTTATTGGCAATGGGAAAGAGCCGCGCGCGTTGTTCGGCTTGATTGGTTTCGTCTGGCCCGCAGACCATGCTGACGCCTTCATTGGAGCCAAAATGATTTACGATCTCGATATTGTGTTGTTCTTTAAAGCCTTCCACCATCCAGGCATCTAAAGGCGCTGAACCAGAGCCAATCGTGTGTACCTTAGCTAAGGTATTGGGCGGCAACATCTCAGGGTGCTTAATAATATTATTAAGCAACGGTGGTGGCGCTAGGGTGTAAGTAATATCTTCCTCGATCAATTGGCGCACAAAGACCGGCAAGTCCATCGGGTGGTGCAATACCATTTTGCCTGCGCTGTACAACCAGCTCATCATCAAGCCGCCGATAGAGGCCATATTAATAAACGGGAAGGGGTTTAACAGTGCCTCACCATCTTGCAGTTTATTGCCTTCGTAGGTAGCTAGGCCAATAGTGAGCCATTGATTGTGCGAGCGCGGAATTCCCTTGGGTTTTCCTTCTGTGCCAGAGGTCCAGCAAATGGTGACGATATCATCGGCACTTACTGGGTTGTTTTCTAGGTAACCCTGCCACATCGCCTCATCAAGTGCTTCTGCATAAAGAGTATCGAAACTTTGGCCGTGTTCAGCGCTGCCTTCCCCTACGGTTAAGTGCAGTGGCTTTTCATCCAGTTGTAAGTGGCAGTGTTCTACCGCTTGCCACATCGGCGTGCTTTGATCTTTGCCTTTAAAAGTATTTAAGCTGATGACGATTTTGGGCTGTAAGATCGGCAAGATGTCGGCCAGTTCATGCTTTTGATACTGCATGGGTACTGGGCTCACAATCGCACCTAAGCGTGAACAGGCCATATATAAGATGACCAGCTCGACAATATTGGGCAGCTGCACAAAAACGATATCGTCTTTTTTAAGGCCTGCATGCATTAGGCCATAGCTGGTGTGCTCGATTAGCTCTTGCAGTTCTTGATAGCTCAGAGAGCGAGCAGCTTGGCCGGTAAGATCATCTCGATTTAGCGGATCAACCAAGGCGATGGTGTCGGGCTTTTTGCTGGCGGTGGCGTAAAGCAGATCGTGCAGTTTGCGCTCACCAAAAAAACCTTGCTCGCGATACTGCTGACGCAAGGGCTGTGGGGTAGTAATCATCACTGGGCTCCTGGGCCTGCGCGCGGTTTATTGTTATGGCGGCAAGGCTCGTTTTCGCTACGTTTTAAGTATAGCGTTTATAGTTGGTTGCTTTATAAGACTTACATTATAATCCGATCACGCTAGTGCCTGTCTAGTGGTTTTATACCTTATTTTTAATAACCGTTTGCTAAAGCGGTAATCCAGCTTGCTGCTTAACATGACCGAAAGCAAAGCTAGATTCAATCGAGTCGATGCCGGGTACTTTAGAAAAGCGCTCGCGAATAAAACGCTCATAGTCTTTCAGATCGGCTGCCACAACACGCAGCAAATAATCCCGATTACCCGCGATGAGATAGCACTCCACAATTTCATCCAGATTGGCTACGGCGTCTTCAAAATGCTTGATGATGTGCTCTTCGGGCTTTTCCAGACGCACACTGACAAATACATTCATCGCTAGGCCGCAGGCCTCTTGGTTGACCTTGGCGCTATAGCCTTCAATAAAGCCATTGGTTTCTAATTTCCTTACTCGGCGTAGGCAAGGTGAAGGCGATAAATTCACCTTTTCTGAGAGCTCTTCATTGCTAATTCGGGCATTTCGCTGCAGTTCGCGTAATATCTGTCGATCTATGGCATCCATTGTTATCTGTCTCTAAGTGTTTCTTGTGCGCAATATTCTGCCATTATGATCGTCCTATGTGGCAAAAATCACAAGTTAATTGCGGGCGGGCTTTGCCATACTGGGCGTGATGATGAATTCAGTGCTAATACGACAGCCACTATAAAAAGAGATAGCCCATGAACGATTGCAAAGCTCGCCACCTAGGGACGAAGAAGCTAGCTCCTGAAACCCAAATGATGCACTACGGCTACCAGCCCAGCCTCTCGGAAGGCGCGGTAAAATGCCCGCAGTTTCAAACCTCTACCTTCGTATTTGATTCGGCCCAACACGGCAAAGATTTCTTTAACTACGCCTCAGGTCGTGAGCCATTGCCACCGGGTGAAGAGCCTGGTTTGATTTACACGCGCTTTAACAACCCGGTATTGGAGATTCTCGAAGGGCGGATTGCACTTTGGGATGAAGCTGAAGATTGCTTAGTAACGGCCAGTGGTATGGCGGCGATCTCTACCAGCTTGCTGGCCTTATCTAAGCCGGGTGATGTGGTGATTTATTCAGAGCCAGTTTACGGCGGCACCGATGCTTTGTTGGGCAGCATTTTGTCACAATATCAGGTGCGTGGTATTGGCTTTTGCTCCAGTGAAGGAGCTGCCGGCCTAGCTAAAGCCATGGAAGAGGCCCGTGCAATTGGCCCGGTTTCGGTAGTGTTTGTAGAGACTCCAGATAACCCGACGAATCAGATTATCGATATTCGCGCTTGCGCTGATTTGATCGCAGCCTATGGCCAAGCTGAGAAGCCTATTTTGATTGTCGATAACACAATGTACGGGCCGATCTTTCAGCAGCCCTTGCAGCATGGCGCCGATGTAAGTCTTTACTCACTTACTAAGTATATTGGCGGCCATTCCGATGTGGTTGGTGGTGCTTGTGCGGGTAATAGCGAGGTGATTTCTCGTATTCGCGGCTTTCGCAATATTATGGGTACAACCATGGACCCAAATACGGCCTGGCTGATTATGCGTTCCTTGGAGACCCTCAAAGTACGTATGCAGGCCTCTTCAGCTTCGGCTCGCCAAGTGGCTGAATATCTGCAGCAACATGAGCAGGTAGAGAGTGTTTTATACCCAGGCTTCTTAAAAGAAGGTGATCCGCAACATGAGATCTTCCAGCGCCAGTGTGAAGGCTGTGGCTCCACCTTTGCCTTTGCCATCAAAGGTGGAGAAAAAGAGGCCTTTACGGTACTGGATAAAATGCAAATTGCCATGCTAGCGGTGAGTTTGGGCGGTACCGAAACGTTGATCCAGCACCCGGCATCAATGACCCATTCTTGTGTGCCCCCAGAGCGTCGCGCGGAAATTGGCATTGGCGAAAACCTAATCCGTATTTCGGTAGGTTTGGAGAATCCAGAAGACATTATTGCTGACTTAGAGCAGGCTCTATCCTAATGACTAGACACCCATTCTAAAACCACAATTTAGAGTGGGTTTTCTTATAACATTAAGCTAATTATTTAGTATCAAAAGCCGATAGCACTATACGTATTCGAATCGACGTTGAGTGCATTATGTCAACCAAATCCCTATCTATCGCCAACAAGATCTACTGGGCCTTGGGCCTGATTGCGGCGGTACTGCTCACTGCCAATATTGTGGTTTTCTATTATGACGAGCGTGCCCTTGCTGAGGGCCTTGTTAAAGACAATATGGAATCCCTGGCCAGTAACTATTTTGACTCGGTCAATGCCATGATGCTGACGGGGACAATCGCCAACCGCAAAATCATCCAGGATAAGCTACTGCAGCAACAAGACATCGTAGAGGCCAGGGTGATCCGTAGTGATAAAACCCGCCAGCTTTATGGTGATGGCTTCTCTGATCAGCAGGCTGTGGATGACTATGAGCGTGCCGCCCTTAGAGGCATTGCGGGTTTTCGTATGATCGAAAGCGAAGATAAGCATGTGCTCGAATACATTATGCCGGTGAAGGCCGAGGAAAATTATCGGGGTACCAACTGCTTGGGTTGTCACCAGGCAAAAGAAGGCGATATTTTGGGTGCGGTAAAAATCAGCTACGACCTAAATCGTGTTGATGGTGAGATTCGTAAATCGGTGATGATTGGTGCGGGTGCTCAGTTGTTTCTGATTATTGTTTGTTTCGCCCTATTGAGTTTAACCCTCCACCGCTTGGTATTACGCCGCCTTAATCGATTGCAGGGCACCATTCGCAAGGTAGAAAGCGAGATGGATTTAAGCCAAGAGATTACCGTGCATCATAATGATGAGCTAGGTGCGGTCAGTAAAGCTTTGAATTCAATGATGGCCAAGTTTAAAGGCAGCTTTTTGGAAGTTTCCGAGGCCAGCGATCGTCTCGTTGATTCAGCCACTAGTCTAGATAAAATCTCTTCTTTAACCAAAGAGGCAGTGCTCAGTCAAAAACGCGGGACTGATTCTGTGGCCTCTGCCATCAATGAGTTGGATGCTTCGGCACACGCTGTACGCAGTAATACGCGAGATGCAGCCGAAAAATCCGAAGTGGCCAATAGCAGTGCTAGTGAAGGTTTGCAGCTGGCTGAAAAAACCCGCCAAGGAATTTTCCAGCTACGTGATGAGGTTGAAAGCAATGCCTCCAAAATTGAAGAGCTGGGCACTAAAACCCAAGAAGTTGGTGGCGTGTTGGATGTGATTACCGGCATTGCTGAGCAAACAAACCTGCTAGCTTTAAACGCCGCAATTGAGGCTGCCCGTGCTGGCCACCAAGGTCGTGGCTTTGCCGTGGTAGCTGATGAGGTTCGTCAACTTGCAACTCGTACTCGTGAGTCTATCGATCAAATTCAAGGCACCATCGAAGCTTTGCAGGGCGAAGCAAAATTAGCCGTAGAGTCCATGCATGATGTAAGGCAGCAAGCCAACGAAAAAGCCGATGATGTAGAGGCCGTTGCCAATTTGCTAAGTAGCATTACCGAGCAAATCAAAGTGCTAGATGGATTGAATGTTCAAATTGCTACAGCGGCGGAGCAGCAAAACCAAGCCGCTGATGAAATTAATAGCAATGTAGTAAATATTGCCGAAGTGGCAGAGCAATCTAGCGAAGATGCCGTGCGCGGAAAACAAATCAGCGAAAGCTTGCTAGAGTTGGCTTATAACTTAAACCAATTACTGCATCAGTTTAATTTAGGTAAGAAGTAAGCCATTCGAACGACTTTGTTAACTACCTTGATGATGGCGGTCTGCAAGAACACTTTCTTGTAATCCATAGGCCGCCTTCAAATCATCAATCAATGCTTTATTTTCCTTAAGAAAGATATTGAACCTTTCCAATAAGCCCTTGTGCTGAATGCTGGACAAGCGAAAGCCAACCACCGTCAGTGGCAGGGCTTCGTCCATTTGTAATTCTCCGGGATGGCCAATTTTATCCAAAATATGCTGTGTTACGCTGTATTCAATATCAGCGCCGTCTGCTCTGCCACGCAATACCATTTTAATGGCAATTTCGGCTGTGCTTGTTTCTATCAGTTGTAACTTTTTCTGTTGATGCAGCTTTTGCCATTTAGTGGGAACAAAACCTTGAGGAAAAGCAACCGAGCGAAAATTATCTAAGCCAACTTCTTGTCGTTGGCGGTGCACCATGGTGCCATAGACCGCCATAGTCAGCGCCCGACTAAAATTCATTCCATGCAGATGGCGCTCTTCGTTTTTGTGCCAGCGGGCGTTGTCGGGATAAACAAAGTCGACATTACCTTTACGCAGCTCTGACTGTAGACGTTTTAATGGCAGGGGGACATATTCAAGGCTTATATTGTTTTGCTCAGCGAAGGTTTCGAAAACAGCCCAGGCATAGCCCTTGTCTTTTCTACCTGTAAAATTGTACTGCGGAGAATAATCAAAATCTTGGGTGCCAATGCGATAGTGCTCTTTTGCACTTGTTGTTGCAGCTGCACTGAGAGTGAGAATACAAACAGCTAGGGTTCTAATCCGCATCGCTTTGGCCATTTACGGGTGATAAATGATTATTGCGCCACCACGGAAAAATCGCAAGCTAGTGGAGGGGCTGAAGTTCATCCGGAAATAATAATGATAAAGACTGAACCCAAGCCGAACAAATTTCAGACAGATTTGTCTATTTTAAAATTTTGCTTTTGTGTCACAAAAATCAAATGATTGAGACGAAAATAAGTGAACGCTACGCCAAAACAATTTAGTTGATTTTGTAAAATAAATTTATGGTCGTAGCGTTTTAATTTTAAACGTTAATCTTACTGTTTAGGTTTCTAGACGCGCTCAACTAGCATTGCCGTGCCAATGCCGATTGCACCACTTACGGCAACCAAGGCCAGCGTTTTATCCTGGCGTTCTAGCTCGTCTAAAGCCATGCCAACTAACATGGCGCCGGTTGCACCCATAGGATGACCAAGAGATAAGGCACCCCCATTCACATTGTATTGATCATCTTGTAAATCAAAGTGACGCTGACAATGAATGCTGGTTGCGGCAAATGATTCATTAAACTCCATTAGATCAATATCTTTTGCGGTCATATTGTGACTGGCTAGGAGCTTTTCAGCGGCGTCGATGCCGCCAGTTAACACTAAGCGAGGATCGCCACTGGCATTGGCGAAGCCTAAAACCCTACCGCGTGGTTCCAAGCCTAATGCATCGGCACTTTCTTTATTGCCGAGTAAGTTCAAGGAAGCACCATCAACCATGCCAGGTGAGTTACCTGCGTGGTGAATATGGTTGATCTCATCAAGTTCTTTGTACTGTGCAAGTAAGGCCTTATCAATTCCCATAGCACCCATTTTTGCAAATGAAGGCTGCAACTCGGCTAGTTTTTCTAGTGTGCCGCCAGCCCGCGGGGCATTATCGCTATCGATGGTGCCGTGTTCGGTTTCAATGGCAACAATAGAGCGCTTAAAGCGGCCTTCAGCAATAGCTGTGCAGGCGCGCTCTTGGCTTCGCAATGCAAAGCTGTCCGCTTCTTCACGACTAATTCCTTGCAGGCTAGCAATTAAATCAGCGCCAATGCCTAGGGGGAGATTATGAGCGGCTGTGGCGATTTGCGGGTCCATAAAGCCGGGGGCTTTATCGCTCATCATGGGCGTGCGTGACATCATTTCCACGCCGCCAGCCAATACCGCTTGGTCGACACCCATACTAATTTTACCCGCCGCAATCGCCATGGCATCAAGTGCCGAGGTGCAGTAGCGGTTTATAGTCATGGCGGGCAAATGAATCCAGCCTGCAGTGTTAGCAGCGAGCTTTGCCACATTGGCACCTTGTTCACCTGTTTGGGTGGCGCTACCTAAAATCATATCGCCAGAAGCTTTCTTGGCACCGGGTGCACGATTGCTAAGCTCGTTTAGCAGGGGCAGCATAATTTCAATCGAAGAAAGTCCCGATAAACCTGTACCTGCTTTGGCTTTCGTTCTTGGGCTGCGCAAGGTTTCATAAATATATACATTATCTAAGGCGTTCATTTTATTTTCCTCGAGCTTGTTGGTATTCGCTGATGAGTTTGGCGCTGAGTTCGGCGATACTCTGTACTGATTGGCTGGCACCAACCCCTTGGCCAGCTGCCCAAATATCTTTCCACTTTTTCGCATCAGCGCCGGCTTCAGCAAAATTAATACCGGCAGCGCTTGGCATATTGCGTGGGTCGTAGCCGGCTTGAATCAATGAAGGAATCATCCAATTGGCTTTTACGCCGGTAATCGCATCAGAAATCATAATGTCATCCGCACCGCAATCGACCACCATTTGTTTGTAGCCATCTTGCGCCATGCTTTCATCCGTTGGAATAAAACGCGTTCCTAGGTTAGCCATATCGGCGCCCATGATTTCCACAGCATGAATGTCGGCGCCACTAGAAAGGCCGCCACCGAGAATCAATAAGCCGTCCCAAAACTCTCGTACTTCACGCACAAACACAAAGGGAGAAAGATATCCGGTGTGGCCGCCAGCTCCTGCTGCAACTAGTACTAGGCCATCAACACCTGCGGCGACGGCTTTTTTAGCAAAGCTTGGCGATATAACATCGGCAACCACAATGCCGCCGTAAGCATGCACTTCTTCAATGACATGTGCCGGGCTACCTAAGGCAGTTACCACGATAGGTGGTTGATGCTTCTTAATCATTTCCAAGTCAGCATCGCGACGAGGGTAAGACGGGTGAACAACAATATTGACTGCCCAGGGGGTATCACCGAGTTCAGTTTTAATTTGTGTCATCCACTCATCAAGTATCTCTGTACTTCTGGCATTGGGGGTGGGGAAGCAGCCCAATAGGCCAGCTTTAGAAGCGGCAATAACCATTTCTGGCCCACTGATTAAAAACATCGGCGCACACATGGCGGGAAGTTTTAGTTTGTTTAGTAGCTCTTCACGATTCATAGTGTTTCTCTTAAAGCGTAGCTTTCGTTAATTGGTCTTAAATTTTCATGGCTGAGCCAATAGCTCGCGCGACCAGTTTTCCGGCTTGGTTGTGGATGGTACCGGCGGTCGCCAAGGTGCGGCGGCCGGCATTTTCAACTTCGGCTCTAACGGTGAGTACATCTTCAGCGCTCGTTACCGGGCGAATAAATTTGGTGGTGATATCTGTCATAGTGTGACGCTCGCCAACATCCAACAAAGTCATCACTGCGGCTCCCATCGCTGTATCCAATAAAGTGGCCATAATGCCGCCGTGTAAGGTGCCAATCAGATTTACATGGCGATCTTTCAAGGTGTACTCGTAAATGACGTAGCCTTCGCCGTATTCTTTGACGGTATAGCCTAGGTTTTCCGCCATGCCACCGCGGCTGGCCATGGCTTCAAACTTCTCGATCTTTTCTTTACCGCTTAAGTTTTCTAGCTGATTAAAATTAATTAAATCGCTCATATTTGGAACCTGCTTAAGTATCTGAACAAGTATCTGGATAGATCAGTGCTTTTACTTCACGCTTCACAACTTTACCAACCGGGTTGCGAGGTAGCTGCGCTAGGCGGTGGAAGCTTTTTGGCGTTTTAACGGCTCCAAGTTCCGCTTTGAGCTGCTGGCTCAGGTCGTCGTCACTTAGGGCGAAATTGTCGTCTACACAGATGGCGGCCTCTACGCGTTCGCCCCAGTAGTCATCAGCAACAGAAATAACGGCGGCTTCATTAATGCCTGGGATTTCACTCAGTATATTTTCTACTTCCGCCGGATAAACATTAAAGCCGCCACTGATAATAAGTTCTTTGGCGCGGCCCTGTAGAAACAGATAGCCTTTGTCGTCGATGTAACCAAGATCGCCAGTGTAAAGCCAGCTATCTTTGATAGTCTCTGCGGTTTTTTCGGCTTCTTCAAAATACCCGGCCATAACAATATCGCCGCGGCTGATAATCTCGCCCGTTTCCCCTGACGTTAAATGCTTTCCATCCTGATCGACCGTGGCGATTTCGCTGTATAAACAGGCTTTACCAACTGAGCTTTGCAGTTGTGCTTGGTTCATATCGCTGGCCGTCATCGCCGTGATGGTCATTGGTGCCTCGGTCTGGCCGTAAACGGTAGAAAGCTTGGGTCCAAAAAAATCGATTGCCTGGCCGATTCTTTCTGGCGGCATGGGCGCGGCACTATAGGTTAAATGGCGTAAGTTTGCGAAATCGCTTTTAGCCTCTTCGCCACAGTCCATAATTTTGTAAATCAATGTCGGCGGCATAAAACTGACTGTGGCGCCGCGTTCACGAAATGCCTGGCGAATCAAATCTGTATCTGGCTGTGGTAATAACACTTGCCCACCGCCAACCGCTAGCAAAGGCAAAATATAGTGAGAGCCGCCGTGAGTTAAAGGCGCTACAGCAAGATTGCCATCGCCATTGTTAAATTCAAACAGCGCTTGCATATTTTCAACCACCGCCGCCACATTGCGATGACTTTGCATAACGCCTTTGGGCTCGCCCGTGGTACCGCCAGTGAATTTAATACCAAAGATATCATCTTGCTTTGCGAGGGCAGGGCTGAATGCTTTACCGCGATAAGGCGCGCTGAGTTCTTGGCTACTGCCGGCACCCGATTGGCGCAAATATAATCGCTGTGCAGGGTAGTCGGCTAAGGTAGCTTCGCTTTGAGCATCAACCAAGACTAGGCGAGGTTGGCTTTTTTGCAGTAGCTGACGGTTTAGCTGCGCACCGTTTTTGGGGTTGATAGGTACCCAACAGTGCCCGGCCAATAGAATTGCCAAGAAACCTACAAGATGATCAATATGGTTTTGAGCACATAGCGCAACCCGGCTAGGTTCCGTGGCAAGCTCAGCTAAAGCAGCCGCCAAAGCTTCTGAGCGTAGTTGCAGTTCGCGATAATTGATCGTCTCTCTATCATCGCTGGCGGCAATGGCATCTGGGTTTAATTTAAAGCCGCGATAAACGTACTCTATCGGCAATGGTAGGGGCTGTGATTGTGCTGCGCTCATGACTGGCGCTCCAATACCGTGACAACGGTAGCGGCTTCTTCATTCTCATAAAAGCCACCACCGTTTTCGGCCACAGCAATTTTTGCACTTTCTACTTGGCGTTTATCCGCTTCCCCGCGTAACTGAGTGCATAGTTCATGCAGTTGCATAATGCCAGTAGCTCCTACCGGGTGGCCTTTTGAAACTAAGCCGCCCGATGGGTTCACGGGTGTTTTACCACCTAGCTTGCTGTCACCGTTTTGGGTGAAAGTGCCGCCCGCACCGATTTCACACAGGCCGAGGTTTTCAATCTGTTGAATTTCTGCGTAGGCGGTTGCATCGTGTACTTCAGCGACGTCGACATCTTGCCCATCAATACCAGCTTGTTCGTAAGCGCCCAGAGCGGCAATGCGGCCAATATGGTTGGCGAAGTCATCGGCAGCGCGATTTTTACCGCTGGCTAAATGGATGCCGCGTATCTTGATTGCGCGCTTGGGGTCGTAGCCTTTTTTCTGAAGTTTTTTTAATGCGCTGCTTGAGCACACTACCGCACAGGCTGCGCCATCGGATATTGGAGCACACATTGGTAAGGTAAATGGCCAGCTAATCAGGCGACCATTCAAAACTTCCTCGGTACTCATATCATTTTGATACTGCGCCAAAGGGTTCATGGTAGAGTGCCAATGATTTTTAGCAGCCGCCATGGCCAGTTGAGCTTGTGTCGTACCGAAGGTTTGCATATGCAGCCTGGCTTGGGCTGCATAGCTATCCATAAAAAAGCTACGTTGGCCGGTATCGACGTTCCGTAGCTCAGCGGGAATCATGTCTATCGCTGTTTGTTCAATGTTTTTGGTGAACTCTTCTAGGCGGTATATATCCGTGCCACCCATAAAAGCTTGAAACATGGCGTCACGTTTTTCAGGAAAAAACATTTTCTCAGCGCCAAGCACTAAAACTATTTCGGCCATTCCAGCGCGAATATGGGTGACCGCTTGATAAAGTGCAGAAGAGCCAGAGGCGCAGGCATTTTCCACATTGCAAATGGGAATAGATTCAAAGCCCAGCGGTCGCAAAGCAATTTGCCCACGAATGGTATTTTGCCCTTCTAACATTTGTTGGCGAGTGTTGGAAAACCAGGCGGCTTCGATATCATCAACGGTGGCACAAGCGTCGCTAAGCGCAAGTTTAACGGCTTCTGCACTCAAGTCTTTTACGCTGCGCCCGGGCATTTTGCCAAGCCCGGTCATGCCGATGCCCGCAATTACAATATCTTTCATAGTAGTGTCTTTTTTGAAAGCAGGAGCCTAGCAGACTGCTGGTGGCTCCTGTTATTAGCTGGGAAGTTTATCGGCGCATGACTTTGCTTTGTACGATACGGAAGCGGCTCGTTACAAATGCAAGATCAGCTAAGCAGGCATTACCCGCTGGGTTAAGGCCAGTTACATGAAAGTCACTATAGGCCGCAGCAAAGTTAATAGGCATGCCCATTAAATTACAGGCTACCGAAGCACCCGCTACATTGTAGGCATCTTGAGCTTTTTCTAAAAAGTCTTCATCGATACTGTAAACATGGGAGGTGATGGCGCCGCGCTCTTTGGCATCGCGGGTAGCAGCCGCTAAACAATCGTCGGCATTTTTACCTTTGATCATAAAGGAAATGGGACCGAACAGCTCCTCACGATACATATCGCTATCTTCATTGCTAACATCAATGATTAATGGCGTTGCGGTGCGAGCATTTGGGAAGCCTGGGTTTTCGTATGGGCCGGATTGACGCAAAATTTTACCGCGCTGCTCACCAAGTTCGCTTAGGCGATCAATGGTGGTGTAAATATTATCGTCCACCAAGGTGCCACATAAGAAGGCTGCATTTTTAGGGTTTTCCAAATGCGCCTCAACGGCATCGACAATCGCCTGGGAAACGTCGTCATAGCTAACTCGCTCGCCGTTTACCAAAATACCGTCTGCAGGAATATGAACATTTTGTACGCTGGTACACATTTGTGCTGAGGCTTGGCATAAGGAGTGTGCAATCGCCTTGGCCATCGCAGCAAGATCATCGGTAGATTCAACTACTACGGAATTACAACCAGCGGTTTCGGTGTAGACCAATTTGCCGTTACAGTTTTGCTCGATCCAGCTACCAAATTTCGGGCTGCCAGTGAAATCGATAATGGCGGTATCTGGATGCTCCAATAGCTCCATGGTTGCTGGCTCTTCGCGAGTATCGGCCACCATGGTAACGAGGTTTGGATCATAGCCTGCTTCGACAAGGATTTCGCGGCAACGGCTTACCATCAATGCGACAGGTAAAATGGCAGCTGGGTGTGGCTTCATAACAACTGGGTTGCCAGTGGCTAAGCTGGCGCATAATGCCGGGTAGCCATTCCATAATGGGAAGGTCGCGCAGCAAATAACCACGCCAACACCGCGCGGCATTAGGCGATAACGCTTGTCGAGTTTGGCAGCACCGTCGGCACCAAACTTGCGCTCCCAGTCGGCAGTTTCTGGAACATCTTTCATGGCTTTATAGGCATAGGCCAAGGCTTCCAGGCCGCGATCTAGTGCATTAGCGCCGGAACCCGCAAAGGCCATGATGTAGCTTTGCCCAGAGGTATGCATGGTGGAGTGAGCGTTCTCAAACAATTGCTCGCTACAGCGGTGCAGCATTTCCAAGCAAAGGCCCACACGTTCTTCAGTGCTGGTATTACGCCATTGGGCTTTCGCTTGATCGATATGTTGATATAACTCGGCAACATCGGCCTTTGGGTAAGTAATACCTAAAGCCTCTTTGGTATAGGGGCTCACTTCAGCGCCGGTCTGCCCTACGGTGGCAGGCTGCTCGAGTGGGTAGGGTTTGCCCAGCATGGCTTCGAAATTGGCCTTACCTGCTGCGGGGCGCTCGCTGCCGTGGATCTTGCTGCTTGGGCTTTCTTGATAGCCGGTCCAGGCGTAGCGCTTGGCGCAGGCGTCCATCGCTTTTTCCAGGGTGGCTTGGTGTTTCTCGAACCAGACTGACATGGCTTCTTCCTCGGCTAGTTGCTCAGAGATCATCATGCTCTTTTACTAGAGCTTGTTTTGTCAGTCCAATAATACAAGTTACATGGTCGTTGAGTAAAGTGCGGAGTAAAACTATGGCGCTGGAAAAGGCTAAATGGTGTTTCCAGCACCATTCTTATATTTCTATGAAACGCCCTCTACAAGGCTAAAGCCTTCGTCCAGCCAGCCACATACGCCACCGATCATCTTTTTAACCGGGCGCCCCAGCTTAGCCAGGCGAATGGCGGCTTTTTCGGTGGCGTTGCAGTGCGGGCCGGCGCAATACACCACAATAAGTTGCTCTTCAGGGAAGTTCTTTAGTGATTCAGCGTTAATTCTGGGATGGGGAAGGTTTTGTGATTCGGGCAAATGGCCCGCTTGAAAGGCTTCTTCGCCTCGCACATCAAGCAGGATAAAGTCCTTACGATTATTGCTTATTGCATGGTGAACATCCCAGCAGTCGGTTTCAAAAGCCAGTAGTGCTTCAAAGTGCGCAAGTGCATCGCTACTTGCAGCGGCAGGGGTTCGGGTGACGGCTGAAGACATATCGTTCTCCTTTTTGTGTTTAGGCTAGAGCTTGAATCTGGGGTTTATTTTAGAGTGCCTGCTGCTTAACGACTGCTGGCCTAAAAGTCATTATTCGTTAATAATCAGCCAATGTTGGATAAAAAGCCTATTTCCCGTCGTCTCGCCATTTTGCTGCCGACTCCAGTTTCTTTGTTTGAGCTGGGCTGCGCGGTTGAGCTGTTTTTATTGCCGCGCCCAGAGCTGGATAGCTGGTATCAAACAGAGTTGCTGGCCCTGCAGGCAGAGGCTATGCCGTCTCTCGGTGCTTTGCAGTTGCAGGCGCCGGTATTTGAAAGCCTAAGCCGGTTTGATGATGTACTAATCCCTTATTGGGGTATTGAGCAGCAGGCAGCTGAGCCCTTGATTGCAGAGTTACGTTCACTTTATAAGCGTGGTGGCCGGCTGTGGAGCTTTTGCTCTGGAGCGTTTCTTTTGGCGCAAACTGGCCTTCTGGAAGGGCGGGAAGTCACAACCCATTGGCGTTATCAGCAGCAGTTAATGGCTGACTTTCCGAGCTTAAATTATCGCGAAGATTGCCTGTATTGCTACGACGGGCAAATTGCCTGCTCGGCGGGCAGTGCGGCTGCCCTTGATCTTGGTTTGGAGATTATTCGCCAAGACTATGGCCATGAAGTGGCTAATTCGGTGGCTCGACGTTTGGTGAGTAGCCCGATAAGGCAGGGTGGGCAATCTCAGTTTGTGCATCGTCCGGTGAGTCGTCACCCTGATTTATTAGCCAGCAGCTTAGATTGGGCGTTAGAGCATCTGGCCGAGCCGATTAGCGTATCGGATTTGGCGCAGCAAAGTAAAATGTCGCGGCGCAGTTATGATCGCAAGTTTAGCCAGGCTATGGGCCAGAGCCCCAAGGCTTGGCTGCTGGCCCAGCGGTTAGAGCGGGCAAAGAGCCTTTTGGAAAGTGGGGGCTTGGGGATTGAGCCATTGGCTCAGCAGGCGGGTTTTGCTAACGGAACGAGCTTGCGTCACCACTTTCGTGGCCAATTTGGCCTATCACCCAGTGAATATCGTCGCCAGTTTCAAGGCAATTGATGAAATTCTTTACACTAGTGTTAAAATTTCAGCGTTTGTAATTCGCTTTGGACAGGACGTAAAAAGCGAAACATAAAGCCGCTGAGCGAAAAGCGTCTACGACCGGCTTAATTTTTAAGGAAACCTGCATGAGCGTCGCCAATTTAATTGTGATAAACCCCGTAGTAAAAAGCTTAGAGCTGCTGGGGGATCGCTGGACCATCTTGATTTTGCGCGATGCTTTTTTGGGGCGTCACCGCTTTGAAGAATTTCGCAGTCACACCGGCGCATCGCGTAGCACCTTGTCCAAGCGTTTGGAAAACCTTGTTGCCCAAGATGTGCTGTATAAAAAACCTTATCAAACTACCCCGTTGCGCCATGAATATCGCCTAACGAAAAAAGGCTTGGCCTTGTACCCCTGGGCATTATTAATTTGGCAGTGGGAGTCCCAATGGTGCAACGATCAGCATGAATTGCCACCGAAGCTGATTCATCGCCAGCCTGATGCACATGAGTTGCAGCCTCTGGTGGTATGCCGTCACTGTAAACAGGCGCTCCATATTACGGATGTTGAGCGTCGGGTTTTGGAAAATGCCGAAGAAAACGATTTGCAGGCCTTAAAAACCATTGGTAATCAACGTCGCTCACGCGGTGGACGCGGCGCTGAAGAAGATGCGAGCTTGGGCCATATCACTGACATTATAGGCGATCGCTGGGCCAGTCTGATTTTGGCTGCGGCCTTTATGGGCTTGCAGCGCTATGATGATTTTCGTCGCCAATTGGGTATTGCTACCAATATCTTGGCGGACCGCCTAAAGCGCTTAAGTGAAGCGGGCGTGTTTGATCGTATTGAATATCAAACCAAGCCACCGCGCAGTGAGTATCAATTAACGGAAAAAGGTAAAGCCTTGTACCCATTTACCATGATGATGCGACAGTGGTCGATCGATTGGCTGGGCGGTATGGAAGATGCGCCTTTCCAGTTGATCCACAAGCCCTGCGGCCATGAACTGGCCGTAGATGTGATATGTGGAAGCTGTTCTTCAGTGCCAGATCCAAAGGATGTTGGTTATCAAACTTAGTTTTTAAGTTAAAACCACGCTGTTTTTAGCAGTGTGGTTTTTTACCTTAAAGATTAAGCGGGCTTATCGTTTAATTCGAGCGGGCTTTCTGCGGCGCTTTAACCAAACGATAAAACCAGACAGCGCCAAAAGAAAGGGTGCAAGTCCAAAAAAACTCCACGCAATTTTACTAGCTAATCCGGCAAATGAGCCGAAGTGTAATTCTCTAAAACTGTCAAAAACCTGAGCCGTTACACTCGCTTTTCGGCCATCAAATGCCAAAACCAAATCTCCGTTTTCCGCTTTATAATTAACCGTAGATGAATAGTTGCTGGCGAATGGATTATTGCTTGCTTGAAAACCGAATACCGTAATGTCCACTTCGGGCTCAAATGGGTATAACAAATAGGTGGGGGTGAACTGATCTAGTTGCAGTTGGCTGTCTAACAAGATTTGTTGGAAATCAACGCTGTCACCATAAAGCTTTTCTTGTGGCTCGAAGTGGGGCTCATCTCCGTGCTCGAAGACCTCATGGTAATAAGCGATGGTGTTGAAGTAAATTCCGGTAACTCCAAGAATCAATAGCACCGGCGATGACCAGGTCCCGGCGAGGCGGTGAAGATCTCCACTGAAAACACGAATAGATCGACCGCGACGTAATAAGAAAAGCTGTTGCCAAAATTTACGGTGAATAATTAACCCGCTGATGCCTAGAAAAGTGAAAATTAGTGCGACGACTAAGCCGATGAAAGTTCCCCATTGAGAATCTTCATGGCCTATGCCGTTTAACAAAAAAGTGTAGTGTAAGCTGACCAGCCAGTCTGTAAGTTGACTTTCCATTACTGCAGGATTATCTAGAATTTTCCCTGAAAATGGATCTAAATGGACTTTGTACCAATCATGGCTACCCTTTTTTACTAGGAAAACGCGGTCGGCTTCTATGCCATCGTTAAAGATTTCCCAAGAACCAATGATGAAACCTGGAAAGGAATTCTCTACATGTGCCTGGAGCCTATTATGGTCGATTCGCTCCAAAATAGAGCTTTGTTGTGGGCTATAATTTAGGCTGGCCACTTGTGGCATTAGCCATTGATCGATCTCAGCTTTGAAAACAAGAATACTGCCGGTAATTGAGATGATGATAATGGGGAGCAATGCGGCCAGTGCCAAATAGCTGTGATACTTTAAAAGTTTTTTACGCATCTTGGCTTCTCACGAAAGCGCCCTGATAAATCAGGGCGCATTATTATTGTAGTGTTTTTAAAACTTGTAGTTTACAGAGGCCGAGATATTACGAGGCGAGCCGTAATAAGCTTGATCCCAGTACAAGCTGCTTAGGTATGTTTTATCTGTAGCGTTAGTCACGTTAAGCGAAAAGCTAATGTCCTGATTAAGTTTGTAGTGGGCAGCAAGATCAATAGTGCTGTACGCATCTTGTTTGACGAAGCCTAGTGGAGTTGTTGTGTCATCTTGATGTTTGATGACGGCGCCAATGCGCAAACCTTCTACGGCGGGAATGTCATAACTGGCTGATACTTTTAATAACTTTTCAGGAATAAATGGACGAGCATCTTGTCCTTCTTCTTCAATATCTACTACCGTATAGCCGGCACCGATATTCAAGCCATCAACAATCTCACCAGAGAATTCTATCTCATAACCTTCACTCTCGAGTGTGGCGCCCCGATATGTTGCTACATTTTGTGCATTGCGACCAATGAATACACCGAAGTTACTTTGCTCAGAACTAAAGCGAGCGATGGTTAAGGTTGCTCTTTCATCGTTGAAGGATTTTTTGAAACCAAACTCTGTAGACTCACCCAGTGTAGGACCAAGTGGTAGAAGATCTGTGTTTAGCCAAGTTTGCTGCTTAAACACTTCGGTATAACTGGCGTAGAACACCAACTCATCCAAAATGTTCCACGTCAAACCGTAATAGGGCACAGTTTCTTTGGCGTTGGCATTCGATTGGCCGCCATAACTTAAACCAGACTGTTCCAAGTCGGTGTTTCTGGCGCCCAATAGCAGCGAAAGGTTATCCATAACGTTGATACGTGCGGCTGCATAGAAAGCTTTCTGTTTTAAGTCAACATCGCCCACTTGGGTAGCAGGGTTATGCACAGTGAAATTCGGACGGGGAGTGTTACCTGCTGCCCAATCACTGCCCAGCACAACGATGCCGCCATCGGAGCTGATAGATTTTTGCTTAATGTTCGTATCAGAGTGACTATAACCAATAACGATTTGATGCTCTTGACCAAAAGCGTCGATATTACCTGTGAAGAATAGCTCTCCATTTTTTTGATCTTCATCGCGAAGATATCGACTAGGGCTGCCTGCAAGGCCTAGGCCAGTTGTTGGGTCTGGCTGACCAAAAACATAAAACAGCTCTGACTCTGTTTCGCTAGTGTTTTGTACAAATTGAGCGTCGAAGCTCCAGTTTTCGTTAAGCTCTTGGCTGTACTCAACAAAAAACTGCTTTTGAGTGTTTTCGGAAAAAGTCCAATCCGGAGCAGTACTGGTAGAGCGGTCATAGTGCACTTGCTGACCAAGAGCGTTAACTAAAGGTAGGGCGCCCCAAAGTACAGAATCCGAATCTGAGTTGTTATAGCTGTAACCTACATGCAACTGGCTGCTGTCGGTAACATCAAAACGTAATATACCGTAGCCCAAAGTGTTCTTAGCTTCGTGACGATCTAAATGTGATTCGCCTTGGTCGTAGGCAGCTACAACACGGCCGCTTACTCGATCGTTGATTGGAGAGGATACGTCGACTTCAGCACGGCGACCGCTCCAGCGACTTACGCTTAATGAGGTAGAGCCCTGGAATTCATCTGTTGGGCGTTTACGCACATAATTTACCGTGGCCGAAGGGTTGGCCAAACCAGTTACTAAACCAGCTGCGCCCTTAATCAATTCCACTTTTTCATAAAGTGCCGTGTCTTGCAGGCCGCTGGCATTACCCGAAATAAAAGGGATACCAACACCGTCGTACTGGAAGTTAACGACATCAAAGCCGCGGGCGGTGAAGTAGGTGCGGTCTGTTTCGACTTCTTCAACTGTGATACCTGGGGCGTAATTAAGTACATCTCTTAGACTATCCAAACCAAAATCTTTGATTTGAGCCGCCGATATTGAGGTGACTGTTTGGGGCGTTTCCATAACGGTCAGGTTCAGCTTGGTGGCCGCGTCAGTCTTGCCTGGCTCGCCATACACATAGACCTCCTCAATTGGAGATTCATTGTTTGACTCTGTTTGTGCCCAGCTAGGTGCAGTAGCAGCGACAGCTACGGCAGCAGCCAGTGCATGGCGTGCAAAATGTTTCATTACGTTTCCTTAATATAAGTGAGCATCTAAATGATAATGATTAGTATTAATATTGTATTTGTGTGGGTCTGATTTAGCAATGGTTATGGGGGCTCAGTATTCTTAGCTGTTGCTCGTGATTATCGAGCTGAAGGTTCGCATTAGGGGCTTGAGTTGCGAGTTTGAAGGTCAACTAGGTCGTCTAGATTGATGACTTGGCTTATTTCTGAGTGTCAGATTCTATATTTCAGGGCTTTGAAAGTCGCCTGTTCTTGGCGGTGGAGGTGGTGACTAATTTGCACGATGTGGTGCGTATTGTGACTGGCTTGTTTTTGAATTTTTTTAAAACGCCTCATCTACACTCAACTTCCGATTTAAGGAGGTTGTATGACCAATAGCCGAACTCTTAATCCGCTTGTGTAGGCTGCAACTCTTGCTGCAAGTGATTTCCTTGCGGCGAGGCTACTAGAGGGGCTATCTTGCTTGCCCGTCTTCAATCATTTCTAGGGTTTCAACGACGTGCTCGGCAAAGCCATGGCCGCCTTCATAGTAGAGGTTGTAGGTAACGCAGCCCATGCGCTTCAGTTGGCCGATTTCATCAGGGAAGCGGGCGATGACGGCAATTTGGCCGTTATAGCCTAGTCGCTTAATAAGTTGTACAACTTCGACATTCTCGCCGTGGTTGGCGAGGCTAACGAGAATGATGCGTATCTTCTTTAAATCTACTTGCTGCCAAAAGTCTTGGTCACTGGCGTCGGCACGTACTACTCGATAGCCTTCTCTTAACTGGCGTTGGGATTTTTTATCGGCTTCTTCAACACCGACTACTTTGCCAGGGTAGGCTTGGCGTAAATATCGATAGGCGCCAACGCCCACACGCCCCATGCCGAGTACCAAAACCTCGGTGTGGTCTAAGTCGTGATCACGCTCTTGGGGTAGGCGCTTTTTCAGTTCATAGCGCGCAAAAAGATGGCGATGACGGTTGTATATGGCATGGGCTCTGTCGTTAATAGGTGCTGCGATAAAAAAGGACAGCGCAACCGCGATCGCTAGAGTTACTACCCATTCCTGAGGCAAAACACCATTGCTTGCGGCCAGAGCGGCGACGATCAAGCCGAATTCGCTGTAATTAAATAAAGCCATGGACGATAGGAATGAGGTACGAGCTCGCAAGTGGGTGATGGTCATGAGCCAGTAATAAAGCAGTGGTTTAAACACGCTAACTATGGCTAGGCCAGCGGCAAAGATCAGCATTTCGATATTCGGCAATCCATTTAAGCCAATGCTCAAGAAGAAGCCCACCAAGAAAATATCTTTAAAGCTCATTAGTGCTTTGGATAGTTCGTTGGATTTAATGCCGCCAGCGAGTAAGACACCAAATATCAAAGCGCCCAAATCGCCTTTAACATTGCAAAGCTCGAACAGTTTTGCGCCGCCGAAGGCGATACCAATACCAAATAAAACCAATAACTCACCGTGGCCACTGCCGGACAATAGACGATGTAAGAATGGGCGAGCAGGAATTAAGAGGAATAAAAACAGTGCCGTCCAATCGGGAGATTTTCCAGTGCTTAAGGCTAGAAAAAATACCGCGGCCAAATCTTGAATAATTAAAATACCGATAGCTACAGTAGCGTGAATCGATGAGGTCTCACCGTGTTGTTCAAACACTTTTACGGCAAATACTGTACTGGAAAAAGATAAGGCAAAGGCGACCGTCCAAATGGCGGTACTATCGAGGCCGCTTAGCTTGCTGATCCAGGGAGCGAGCATCATAAACAGCGCACCAAAACTCACCGTAGTGATCAGCATATGGCTGGAGGCTACGGCCCATATTTGGGGTGCGGCTAGATCTTTAATATTGAGCTTAAGGCCAATGGTGAACAGCAAAAGTGTTACGCCAGCGTTGGCCATAGTATCGATAACTGTGCCAGATTCGGTATCCAAGCCAAAACCATGAATCATAAAGCCAGCTAGCAGGTAGCCCAGCATTGGCGGGAAGCCGATTCGCTTGAAGCTCAGGCCTGCGAAGAGCGCAATGATGATGATGATTGGATCCAGCATTTAGGTCTCGCTTAAATGACAATAGTTGATCTGGCCTGACTGTAGTTTAGCTTATTTTAGAGATAAGTCTCTGTTTTATAGATGTTTTAGGAATAACTTGCATGGCACGAATAACGGCTGAGACTTTTGATTGCGCTCTCTGTCGCTTAAATATTCGTTTGATAGCGATTAGCTATCAATGTGATTTTTATTGTTAATTTTATCTATCAATGTCTGTTGTCCTATACTAGTTTCACGTTCTGAGAGGCATCAACAGGGTGCTAACCGTTTTAAACTTGAGGATAAAGCTATGAGTGAAGTGCAATTGAACAGCCACGAAGGCCAGCGTGTTCCATCGGTTACCTTTCCTGTGCGAGAAGGTGATGCTTGGAAACAGATCAACAGCGATGAGCTATTTGCCGGTAAAACAGTAATTGTGTTTAGCCTGCCGGGTGCCTTTACCCCGACATGTTCATCTACTCATTTACCCCGCTACAACGAGTTGGCGGCGGTATTTAATAAGTTGGGTGTGGACGACATTATCTGCATGTCGGTCAATGATACTTTTGTAATGAACGCCTGGAAGGCTGATCAAGAGGCCGAAAATATTACTGTGATTCCAGATGGCAACGGCGACTTTACTCGAGGTATGGGTATGTTGGTTGGCAAGCAAGAGTTAGGCTTTGGTGATCGCTCTTGGCGTTACAGCATGCTGGTTAAAGATGGCGTGGTAGAAAAACAATTTATCGAGCCACAAGAGCCAGGCGACCCGTTCAAGGTTTCTGACGCTGATACTATGTTGCAGTATTTGTCCCCAGATTATCAATTGCCAGAATCCAGCACTGTCTTCACCAAGCCAGGATGCCCGCATTGCGTAGCGGCTAAGGCTTTATTAAATGAGCGTGGTTACAGTTATGAAGAAATCGTGCTAGGTAAAGATGCCAGTACCGTTGCCGTGCGTGCTATCACCGGTCGTGACACCGTGCCGCAAGTGTTTATCGGTGGCAAGCATATTGGTGGCAATGACGATTTGGTTAAGTTCTTCTCTTAAACGCAGTTAGCTCGGGGTCAGATCCCCATATTAAACCAGGAGGGCTTGCCCTCCTGGTTTAATATGGGGATCTGACCCCTAGTAAGTCTCCACTTTCTAACTCTTGATTTAGATAGCTAACTTGATAAAGTCTGCAGCCTTTTAAGAATTGGTGGAAGTGGTGCAGTCTCCCTATCAGGATAATAAATCTAAGGCCGAGCACGCTTGGCGATTAAATAGTTTTATCGATGTTCTTGCTGATGTCATTGTTTACGGGGTTTTCCGTAAAAAAAGGCCCAGCTTGCATTTTGATATCTCACAGTCAGATCTTCAGTCTCTGCTAGAGGCCTCGCAACAAGAAATGCAGGAACTCGAAACTCAGCGCGAGACCTGCCGTAAGCAGTATGTGTTTCGCAAGCGTGTATTGCTTATTGTGATACCTTTGCTTTTCCTTAGTCTTCCCTTTATTGGTTTGGGTGCAATAAGCTTGATGTTTATCGCATTTGTGTTGGGTGGCTGTTGGATGGTTTCTGCAAGCTTACCCTTTAGGCAGTATTTTGATCAGCAGTTTTTACCTGCGCTTTTAGATCGCCTTCCAAACTATGAATATATGCGTAATGGCTATATTCCTGTTACTGAGCTGAAGCCGAGCGGAATTATTCCAGATCATGTCGATAGCTTAACTCGTCAAGAGGATTACTTACATCGTTGGCATGATGATGTGTATTGCGAACTGGTAGAATGTGAGTTTAAAGAATATCGTCGGGACAAGAATGGCGTAAAAGAAAACTCGGTATTTAAAGGTGTCATTAGCCGTTTATCTATGCCAAATAGCATTCCTCATCGAATTGTTATGCAAGCAAACTGGGGAAAGCTTCTGTCATTACTTCAGAAAAAACCTATGGATAAATCTTTCAGCTATAAGTTAGATGAGCCTAGGTTGGCAAAGAAGTATGATTTTTATTGTGAAGATAAGGCTTACCTTGAAAGTACAATCAGTACGGCGTTCCAAGAAAAGTTGGCTGATTTTATAGATAAGCTCGATGTGGCTGCGCCGGAATTTGGTTTTTACGGCCAGTATGCTTTGCTTCTACTCCACCGCCCGCAAAACTTTCTGTCGGCTCCCGCTCTCAATGAGCCTTTGGATCAGCAGAAGTTGTTAACAGGGCTGCTGCAAGAAATTCAGATGATGAATGAATTTGAATCCCTAGCGCTCGAAGTTTGGCCAAAATAAGCCGAATACTAACCGGGGTCAGAACCCATGGGTTCTGACCCCTATATCGGAGCCAAGATAATAAATAAAATCGACTGGCTTAAGGGAAAGGCAAGGTGGTTTCGTTAGAGTAAACCAAATTAATTAAAAATCGTGCAGGCACCTGGGGTCAGAACCCATGGGTTCTGACCCCTTTCTAACCTTTAGCCGCTTACTTTTTAGAAGCTACCCAATCTTTAACTTTCATCTCAACAACCTGCATTGGCATTGCGCCACTTAGCAAAGCTACATCGTGAAATTCTTTAATGTCGAATTTCTCGCCTAGCTCAGCCTGAGCCATCTCACGTAACTCTAGGAACTTCAACATACCAAGCTTGTAACCAAGAGCCTGACCTGGCCATGCCATGTAGCGCTCAATTTCTGCGGTGGTCTCGGTTTCGCCCATGCCGGTATTGGCCATCATATATTCGATAGCTTCTTCGCGGCTCCACTTTTTAAAGTGCATGCCGGTATCAACTACCAAGCGAACGGCGCGGAAAATTTCAGCTTTTAAGCGGCCTAGGTCACCAAATGGATCATCTTTATATTCTCCCATTTCCCAAACTACACGTTCGGAGTACAAGGCCCAACCTTCAGAGTAGGCATTGTAGGCGGCAACACGGCGCAATAGCGGCAAGCTGTCTTGTGCTAGGTTCAAAGCAATTTGCCAGTGATGGCCTGGGTTGGCTTCATGATAGGTTAGGGTACGCAGATCAAACTTTGGCACCGCTTTCATATCACGTAAGTTGATCCAGTAAATCCCTGGAACGCTGCCATCTAATGTGGGTGCAGTATAGCGGCCACCCGCTTCGCCATCTTCAACAGCTTCTGGAATGCGGCGAACTTCTACATCATAAGGAGGCTCAGTAGCAAACTGCTCTGGCATGCGTTTGTTAATGTGCTCGATCATGCCGTTAAGATCGTTTAATAACTCTTGGCGACCTGCATCAGAGTCTTCATAAAGGAAGCGCGCTTCATCGGTTAGGCCGTTCATACGCTCACCAACAGAACCTTCGCTATAACCTTGAGCCTTTAAAATCTCATCCATCTCGGCGGTGATGCGAGCAACTTCCGCTAAGCCAACCTCATGTACTTCGGCTGGGCTCATGCTGGTATCGCCTAAACGCTGCACCATCGCTAGATAAAACTTATCGCCATTTGGTTGTGCCCAGATACCAGAGGCATCACGCGCTTTGCTTTCATATTTGCGCAGAGTTTCCGCAACTTTGCGATAGCCTGGGTAAACGTGCTTTTCTACATTGGCGGCGGCTTGTGCAAGTAGGGCTTGCTTGTCTTCTTCGGCAAAGCCTTCAATTTTATCTAGCTTGCTCTTAAGACTGGTCACCAAGGTGTGCTCAGCCGCAGGAATTGCGCTATAGCCATCAACAAAATTTAGCGTACTTTTAACCAAAGCTTTTGGCATTACCCAATCAGTTTCAGAATCGCTGATTAGCTTTTGATTGATATTGTCGATGTAGGCTTCAAAGGCTACTAGGCGTTGCAAATAAAGTTCAGCATCTTCTTTGCTTTTAATTTGTTGTGCGTTTTGCAATGTGGCGGGGCCATCAATCAAGGGGCCATTGATTTGGTTAACGATAAATGGAGTGTGGCCCATCCAGGTATCAATATAACCTTGCTCGAAACCTTCAACACCAGCGAAGTAGTTTAAAAGGTTTGCACCAACACGCTGGTTGTCTAGGTTTAGACCTTCATTGGCGACATCCAATGCGCTAATGGCTTTGGCGGCAGCGGCCATGGTAGAGCGAAGCGCATTTTCAGATTCCAAAGAGTAGTCTTCCATGCGGCTTAAGTAAGCACCGCCAGCCGTCTTTTCATCTAGACCGACTTGCGTCGCAAATTGTGGGCGAGCTTTAAACAATGCCGTAGTGGCTTCGTTCAGCTGGGTGCCTAGGTCCTTGGGGGCTGCGACTTCAGCAGCCGCTTGTTCTACTGTTGCGGCAGCTGGAGCAGCTGCTGGGGCTTTGGTTTCTTCTTTATTGCCACAGGCGCTAAGGGCAATAGCGGCTGTTAGGGCTAGGGCGATAGGGGTGCGTTTCATGCTTCTACTCGCTGTGGTTTGTGTGTTTTGTAGTAAATTAACGGACGAGCCTCGATGAGGCTCAATTACGGCGATATTATTCAGAGGTGCCTTAAGCTACTTGGATCTAGCAACTTGGATCTAATAACTCGGCCCAGTCCAAGCTTGGGTCCCCAACCACATAAAAGTTGGGGTTCAACAGGGATTCTTTATGGTTGTAGCGCAGATTGCTAAATTCTGGATTGAGCACCTTACCGCCAGCCGCTGAAACTACAGCGTGGGCCGCCGCCGTATCCCATTCGCAGGTCGGTGCTAGGCGTGGGTATAGCTGGGCCTTGCCTTCGGCGATCAAGCACAGTTTTAAAGAGCTACCCATAGATTCTAAATGGCACTGGCTAAAGCTGTTTTCCAATTGGTCTATCAATGCATCAATTTCAGCCGCTCCGTGTCGGCGGCTGCCCACAACAATTAAGTCCTGCTGCAAGGCCTGTGCTTGGGTGCTTATCGCTTCTTGTTCGGTAATTGTGCTGCCATCGTTGCTGTATTTAATGGCCTCGCTGCGACCTTCTAGCAGGTTGCCGATATAGCTTAGTTTTAAAACTGGGCTGTGAACTAGGCCGAAAATAGGCTTATTTTCGTGAATTAGGGCGATATTAACGGTGAACTCGTCATTTCTGTTGATAAATTCCTTGGTGCCGTCCAAAGGGTCAATCAGCCAGTAATATTCCCAAGATTGTCGTTCGGTAAAGCTCGGCATGGAAGATTCTTCCGATAAAACCGGTATTTCGGGGCTAAAACCCGCCAAAGCTGTGCAAATTACTTCGTGAGCCGCTAGATCGGCCTGAGTAACTGGGGAATTGTCGCCCTTGTGATTTATCTCTATTTCGCCCTGTTGGTAGTAAATTTCCAAAATTGCTTGTCCGGCTTCGAGGCCGATATCGACTAATCGCTGATTTAGGTCTGCTCGCTGCAAACTGGGGGGGAGGGAACTCATGGCCTTCCTTATTTTGTGTTAATCTTAGCCGCCTTGCGCCGCTGGGAATACCAGTCCTGCTGGCGCCTTGCCGCTGTGATATTGAGTAAAACAAATTATGACGTCTAATTCACCCCAAGCCCAAGTGGACTGGGAGCAGATCGATACCGTGCTATTGGATATGGATGGTACCTTGTTAGATCTGCATTTCGATAATTATTTCTGGCTGCAGCATTTGCCTCGACGCTATGTGGATACCCATGGTGTAACTATGGAGGCCGCTCAAGAAAAACTACATGGTATGTTTGAAACCTACCGTGGCAAGCTGGAATGGTATTGCTTAGAGCATTGGTCTGATGCGCTAGATCTTGATATTCGAGCTTTAAAAGAAGAGGTGCAAGAGCGTATTGCTATGCGTCCTTATGCCATTGAGTTTCTGCAGCGTTTACGTGCTTTAAATAAAAAGCTTGTGTTGATTACCAATGCCCACCCACAGAGCTTATCGCTCAAGCTGGATATTACTGCTATTGATCAATGGCTGGATGTGGTGATCTCATCCCATGAGTATCGCCAACCAAAAGAACAACAGGCCTTTTGGCATTGTTTGCAAGAGCAGGAACAATTTGACCCTGAACGTACTCTATTTATTGACGATACTGTGAGTATCCTAGAGTCGGCGGCGACCTATGGCATAAAACACTTGCTGTGTATTCATCAACCCGATAGCCAGCAAGAGCGTCGTATCGATGCTTACCCGGCCATCGATCACTTCGATGAAATTATGCCCAAGCTGTAGAGGATATTTTGGAAAAAGTACGAATAGATAAATGGCTTTGGGCAGCGCGATTTTTTAAAACCCGAAGCTTAGCTAAAACTGCGATCGAAGGTGGCAAGATTCATGCGGATGGGCAGCGGGTTAAAGCCAGCAAAGAAATTCTAGTTGGGCAAATTTTAACGATTCGTCAGGGCTGGGATGAAAAAGATGTAGAGATTTTGGCCCTATCAGATAAAAGGGGGCCAGCGCCCGTGGCTCAACAGTTATATCAAGAGACCGCCGAAAGTATTGCAAAGCGTGAAGCAGAAGCCGCTAAGCGTAAAGCCTTACGAGGTATAGATCTTAGCCCAGAAAACCGGCCAACGAAAAAGCAGCGCCGTCAAATTCATCGCTTTCGCGAACAAGATTATTCTTAGGGTAGCAAGCGAATTATTAAAATAGGTAAATTGGATGATACTTATGTTTTCTCGCCGTGTATTAATGGTGATCGTTTCTTTTTGTGTGCTGGGCCTTGCCGCCAATGCACAGGCTGTTGTCAGCAAAGATTCTCAAAAGGTAAAAAACGCGGTTATAAAAATTTATAGCACTTTAACACCCCCTGATTATTTTACGCCTTGGCGTCTACTCAACTCGCAGCAAAGTAGTGGCTCCGGTGCGGTTATTGCGGGTAAGCGAATTTTAACTAATGCTCACGTGATTGCTGATGCCAGTTATCTGCAGGTGCAAAAAAATGGCCAGCCAAAGAAGTATTTGGCTCGCGTCGATTTTGTATCTCACGCGGCTGATTTGGCAATACTTAAGGTAGAAGATGAAAGCTTTTTTGATGGCATTACGCCATTAAAAGTTGGCAAATTACCTGAACCTTTGGAAACAGTCTCGGTTTTTGGTTACCCCTTCGGCGGTAATACTCTCAGTATTACCCAAGGTGTTCTTTCTCGTGTTGAACACCAGTTTTATGCTCACGCTGGCGGCTATCTATTAGCTGGCCAAATCGATGCGGCGATTAACCCTGGTAACTCCGGTGGCCCGGTTATCGCTGGCGATAAAATTGTAGGGGTGGTAATGCAGGCTAATACCGGCGCCCGTGCTGAAAATCTAGGCTATTTCGTGCCGCCGTCGGTGATTCGTCATATTTTAAAAGATGCTGATGATTCGGAGCATAATGGTTTTGTAAATCTGGGTTTGCGCACCCAAAGTCTAGAAAGCCCAGCTCTGCGTGGTGCCCACAAACTAAAAGAAGATCAAAATGGTGCGTTGATTGTTAAAGTGTTTGAAGGCAGTGTTTCCGAAGGGAAGTTATTTCCAGGTGATGTAATTTTGGCCATTGATGGTTATGACGTGGCGGAAGATCGCTCCATCGAGTTTCGTAAAAATCAGCGCACTAACTTCAAGTACGCTTTAGACCAGCATCATGTTGGCGATACCATTAAGCTTAAAATTAGTCGTGATGGCAAAACTCAAACTATCAAACTTAGAGCGGCACCTTCGAGAAGAAACTATAGCTTAGTGTTGGCGGAGCGCTTTGGCGCGCAGCCTTCTTACTTTATTTATGGTGGCGTGGTATTTGTACCGCTGAATATGAATTTGATTAAGCGTTGGGGAAGCAGCTGGCACAGCAAGGCACCTATCGATTTCTTAAGTGCCCGGGGTCAGTGGCGTTCACCAGAAAAAACCGAACTGGTTGTGGCTCTTAAGGTTTTGCCGGCCGATGTTAATCTTGGTTTTCATGATTGGAAAAACTGGATTATCGAGTCAGTAAATGGCCAGCCCATTAAGGACTTTGCTAGCTTTGTGGAGCGGGTGCGTGGCAATCAGCAAGAATATTTAACCTTGGCGGATAGCGATGGTTATCAAATTGTTTTGAATAAGCAGGATTCTGAAGCTGGCTTGGATGATATCTTGGCTCGTTACCGAGTGCCGATGGCTTTTTCAATGGACCTTGAACCCAAAACGGCTACAGCAGAGCAATAGTTGCTCTGCTGGTTGAGTGTCTAGGAGCTGACGATGCTTCGATTTGTTATCGCTTTGTGTTTGTTGTTGCTTGCCCTTGATGGCCATGCACAGCTCTATAAGTGGGTCGATGCCGAGGGCAATGTTCATTACAGCGATAGCAAACCCAAAGGGCAGGCTGCAGAAGATATCAGTGCAAAACTGCCCAGCACCAATATCGATAGCAGTCATAAAAAATTGCAGGCGCTTGATGTCATTCGCCAACAACGCCTACAAGATCAGCAAAAAAAGCAGCAACAATTGCAGAGCCAAGCAAAGCAGCGTCAGCGGGCTTGCTCCCAAGCTCGCCGTAACCTTTCCCGTGTACGTGGGCGTTCTTACTTTCGCTATGGTGATGGCGGACAAAAAACCTCCGAGGCCGATCGTAAGAAGATGCAAGCGCAGGCCCAAGCGCGGGTAGATCGCCTGTGCAAATAGCCTGATTAGTAGCCCTTGATGCTGGAAATTTAGACCCCATAATAGGGCATTCTAGATTTTGAGATTACAGCGTCATGGCTAACAGCGACATTATTCAGCACTTTATCTTTGAAAATACCGACATCCGCGGTGAGATTATTACCTTGGAAGAGGCCTACCAGCAGGTGCGCGCTAATAATGCCGCGGCTGAAGAGGCGGTTCCAGAGGCCGTTTTGCGTTTGCTGGGCGAGTTCATGGCGGCTGTAGCGCTGCTTTCGGGCACCTTAAAGTTTGAAGGTTTACTAACCCTGCAGGCTCGTGGCGAAGGCACGATGCCGATGATTATGGCTGAAGCCAGCTATCAAAAGGGATTACGTGCAGCGGTTCAAGTAAATGATGCTGCTGCAATTGAGGCGCTGGAAGAAATCAGCCTGGCCCAGCTATTGGGCAATAATGGCTTACTGGCCATCTTGATTCAGCCCGATAAAGGTGAGCGCTACCAAGGCATTGTGCCCCTATCAAAGAGTAACCTTGCGGCCTGTTTAGAAGATTACTTTGCTCAATCGGAGCAGCTAGGTACGCGTTTTTGGCTGGCGGCCGATGAGCAGCGCGCGACCGGTTTGATGGTTCAGGAGCTTCCTCAGCAATTGGCCGATGCCCAAAGCAATGCCGAACACTGGCAAACGATTACGGCTTTGGCAGAAACAATCAAGGATGAGGAGATGCTTAGCTTAGATCAGCACACCATCCTTTACCGCCTATTTAATGAAGAAGAAGTGCGCTTATTTGACCCCCAAGAAGTGCGTTTTCAGTGTAGCTGCTCTGAAGAGCGTTGTGTAAGCACCATTATCTCTATCGGGCAAGCCGAAGCTGCTGAGATTCTCAGTGAGCAGGACTTAATCACCATGGATTGCCATTTCTGTGGCAAGAAGTATCAATTTGGCCCCCAGCAAGTAGACAAAATCTTTGCTGAACTGGGTAATCAGGCTCACTAGTTAGCGCTCGATTCCGGGCGGTATATTAGGGGTTTCTATGTATTGCTGGGCTTGCTGCAAGGGCAGGCCCTGCGGGCTTTTGGCGCAGAATGTTGTCAAAAAAAGCTTGTAAAAATACTACCTAAAAAAGTACCAGGATAAGATCGAATCTCAATAGGTTTTCTGGCATAATGGCGCCCCCAAATTTACCGAACCCTGAAATTTAGTATTTCAGGGCAGACAGATTTTTAATTAAAAATGTCTATACCTCTGGTGCTTCGGCGGTGTTTGCTGAGGTGCGGCGGTGCAGGCCCATAGCTGACAGGACACATCCATGACACAAATTGACGATTCTCCAACCGTCTACACAGATCTAAGCTCAGTAGAGCTGATTGAGCAGGCTTTGGCCCGCGGTGAAGGTAAGCTGGCTGCCAATGGCGCATTTACTGCCGAAACCGGTGAGCGCACTGGCCGTTCGCCAGCTGATCGCTATACCGTAGAAGAGCCTTCTACTGCTGAGAGCATCGATTGGGGCGCGGTAAACCGTCCTTTCGACTCTGACAAGTTCGACGCCCTATGGGATCGCGTTGAAGAGCATGTAGCCAGTGTTGATTCATTTGTATCTCACCTGCACGTGGCAGAAGATCCAGATCACTACCTAGCGGTTAAGGTGACTACTGAGACGGCATGGCACAATTTGTTCGGTCGCAATATGTTCATCCGCACCGACAACTATAACCCTAAGGGTAAAGAAGAGTGGCGTATCCTGCACGCGGCCAACTTCGCATGTGACCCAGAGCGCGATGGCACCAACTCTGAAGTTGCGGTAATCGTAAACTTCGCTCAGCGCAAAGTTCTTTTAGCTGGCGCCAAGTACGCTGGTGAAATGAAGAAGTCCATGTTCGCTGTACAAAACTTCTTGTTGCCAGAAAAAGACGTAATGCCAATGCACTGCTCGGCTAACGTTGGTAAAGATGGCGATACTTGTTTGTTCTTCGGCCTTTCTGGTACTGGTAAAACTACCCTTTCTGCTGACCCTGAGCGTTACTTGATTGGTGATGACGAGCACGGCTGGGCGAAAGGTGCAGTATTTAATATGGAAGGTGGTTGCTACGCTAAGACCATCGATCTAAGCCAGAAAAACGAGCCAGTTATTTGGGATGCTATCCGTTTCGGTGCCATCGTTGAAAACGTTGTTCATGATGACAAGCGCGTTGCTGACTACTGCGACACCAGCTTGACCGAAAATGGTCGTTGCTCATACCCACTTGAGCACGTTGAAATGCGTGTTGAAGAAAACCGTGCTGGTGAGCCAAAGAATGTTATCTTCCTAACTTGTGATGTTTCTGGTGTGATTCCTCCAGTTTCTATCTTGAGCAAAGAAGCGGCGGCCTACCACTTCCTATCTGGTTACACTGCTCGCGTAGGTTCTACTGAGCTAGGTGCAGAAGCCGGTATTCACCCAGCATTCTCTACCTGTTTTGGTGCTCCTTTTATGCCTCGCCCAGCTCGCGAATACGCTGAGCTATTAATGAAGCGCATCGAAGATTTCGATTCTAAAGTGTACTTGGTTAACACTGGTTGGACTGGTGGTGCAGGTGGTGCTAATGGCACTGGCTCTCGCTTCCCAATCCCTGTGACTCGTGCGGTTGTTGCCGCTATCCAGAACGGTTCTTTGGAAGGCGTTGCCACCGAGCACATGGACATCATGAACATGGAAATTCCAGTAGAAGTTCCTGGTGTTGATAAGTCTTACTTGAACCCTCGCGAAGCTTGGGCTGATAAAGACGCTTACGATACTTCGGCTAGCAAGCTTGCTGGTTTGTTCGCTGAGAACATTCAGAAGTTTGAAGTAAGCGCAGAGATTGAAGCGGCTGGCCCAAAAGCTAGCTAAACCCGCTTTAAATCTTGTTGTTTAAAAAGCCAAGCTCTTAGGAGCTTGGCTTTTTTGTTTTTGCGGCCCGGTAAAAGCCGGTCTGACTACCTCTAGCTATTAATTAGCCCTCCTGCCTCAGTTTGATTGCTTTCGCCTCCTTCAAGACTTTTCTAGCGCCTCGGCACACAAAGCCACAATTTGTCATTTTTGCTTATTAAGTGCTGAGTGAAGATGATAAAACCTATCAATAAGGATTAAAAACATGATCCTGATCAAAAAGAGTGATGCGTAATCTAACTAGAATCTACGGCCATTTTGATCAGAGGCTGTATCTGCGCTGAACTTGCTCAAATGGATTGAAAATCAAACAACAGGATGTGGGCCGGTTTATTGCTGGTTATAGGAGCTTAGAAGCTTTGGTGAGCTTTAGCTGATTATTCTCGTGACAAGCTGCTTAGCTTAAGTGGCAGAGAACCCTATGAATTTGCGTTACTCCACATCTCTATTAATCAGCAAGCGTGATCCGCAAGCGGAGCGAGAAAACTTGCCTTTGCTCGCTGAGCAAAATGATAGTGGCCTACATGAGCTTAGAAATCTAAGCGTAAATCGTGGGGCGCCTTCTTATACCACACCTGTTTTTCTAAGCCGATGCCTAAGGCAGCAGCGCCGGGCTCCGCAAAACTTACGTAGCCATGTGCAGCGTATCAATCTATGCATAGCAAATCGTGATGAGTCGGCATGCTATGGTGCTCTGCAAGATCTTTTTATCATATTAAATCGTCATGGTTTAGAGCTTCGCCAGCGCATGTTACAGCGTGCCAAGCCATTACTCGATAGCATCGATTATTTAGCTTTATCGGCCTGCCTAGACGATGTGGCAGCTATAGATAAGTTGCCATTTAGCGAATTCTCCTTGTTCGCCAAAGCCAGTTATGGCCACAGAGTTTTAATTCAACGTCGTGAGCAAAACAGCGAGGCCGATCCGATGTTGATTTATCGTGGTCATATGGAATGTGGTGAGCTAGAAGACGCGCAGCAAGTTTTACAGCGAGCTTGCTTGAATGGCACAAAAGATATCGAGCTGCACAAAGAATTGATCGAATTATTACAAGCACTGTCCGCAGAGGCAGAAATAGAGTCCCTAGCCAATAATATTATTGCTCTACAGCCAGAGCACGATGCTATCGCCTATCTATGGCGTCAGCAATTAAATCTACAAGCCACCGCCTCAAGGGTGGATTAAATTATGAGTGATAAGAAAATAGACAAGCCCTTAGCAATAGCCATTCATCACTGCTCTGATAGGCAGGCCAAACCCCTGCGCTACTTTTTTCAGTCGCGCACGATTGGGCAATATGAACTGACATCAAACGCTGATTCTGATCTTCATAAAGCCGATATTCATATTGTCGACATCGATAGTAGAGAAGGTATCGATTACGCTGAAGAACTGTTAGAGACGCAGCCAGAATTAAAAGTACTGTGTATAAGCTTTGAAAAGTCAGCCCCAGGGCAGGCTCTTTGTATAAAAAAACCTGTTCAAAAAGATGCTTTGTTGCGGGCCTTGAGTAAGGTCCAGCTTGCAAAGGCTAGAGGCCCTGTCGATGTGCAAAAAGTCGCTAGTCAAAGCAGTCAGGCCTCCGAGCCTGAGAAAAAAGATACTGAAGAGAATACGTCACGTTTTCATGCAGATTTGCAAGAAAGTGTAGTTTCTAAAAAAACAGAAGTTTATAAAAGCTCTGTTCCAGCCGCAGTATCTGCTGAAAAATCTCAGTCAAAATTTCAAAAAGTGGGTGAGGCAAAAAACACCGCGGGAGCGGCGCTAAGACTTAGAAAGAGCCAGAGCTTGCCTCGTCAGGTTAATGATGATTTAGGTGAGTTAGAGCAGGCCCGTTATCAAAGCGAAAACTACCTTCAAGGCATTATTAACACCGCCATTGACCGCTCCAGAGATGAAGGGCAGCCGGTTAAAGTTACTATCGCCAAAGAATCTTTTACGATTTGTGCGGTGAAAAGAAAGATCTGGCATAAGATTAAATACAATACTCTGCGTTCTATATCATCCAGTCCGATTTTAGAAACCAATACAGAGCTAAGCGCTTTAGGTCAAGCCAATGTCGCCGGCGTTGATTATCTTATCGAAGAATCCTTAGACGATTTTCTGTGGCGAAGCTCGGCCTGGGCATCGCGCGGACGTCTGCTCGATGATGTAAGCTTAAATCAAAATCTACGCCTGACTCGCTGGCCTAACCTGACGCGCGTTTTATTGTTTCCGCACGCTAGCAAAATTGCCGCAGTCTTGGCATCCAGGCCAATTAACCTATTGGAGCTGATTCAGGACTATAAGCTTCCAGCCTACTATGTGTTTAGTTTTTATAGTGCGGCTGCAAGTCTGGGCTATATCACCCGCTACGATGGGCCAAGATCAAATGTTGAGACAGCTAAAGAAGAGCGTGGAATATTTCTAAAGCTGCTCGATCGCCTACGACCTCAGTCATACAAAAGTGAGCAGATTTAAACGGATATGATCGATCATAAAATTATTATTACTGGGCCGGTAGCGGCTGGTAAGACCACGGCGATTAAAGCCATTAGCGATGTGATGCATGTCAGCACTGATGAAAGTGCCAGTGATATGACCAATAGCACTAAGAGCAGCACCACGGTAGCGATGGATTACGGTGTGATTAAGCTTGAGGGTGGACAGAAAATTCATCTATATGGCACGCCGGGCCAAGAGCGCTTCGACTTTATGTGGGATATTCTGGCTCGCGGAGGTATTGGCTTGGTGTTGTTGATCAACAATTCTGCAAAGCAGCCCCTGGCTGATTTAGATTTCTTTATCGCGAAGTTCAGAGACTTTATCGCCAAGACAGGTTTGGTCATTGGTGTGAGCAAATTAGACCAAAACGCTGAACCGAACTTGGATCAATACCATGAGCGCTACGCTGAATTGGCCAAGAAGCATGGTTTGAGTCCTGTGGTGCCTATATTCGAAACCGATGCGCGCCTAAAAGAGGATGTCGCTATGTTGCTAGAGGCGCTGCTATTTAGCCTGGACACAGAATTGAGTAAACAACATGTCTGAATTTGAGCTTCACGAAGGCCTTTATCCTAGAGTGACCAATAGTGGCGCATACTATGCAGTATCGAGCCCGGACGAAAACCCTTCGAGAATTTTACTGCGTGCATTACTAAAGAATTCGGCGCGAGAAACTATCGATGAGGCAAAGTTGTTGCAGTGGTGTCAGCAGGATAATCCGGAACAGTGTTTTGATCTGCTCTACCAGTCCCAGCAATTAGGCTGGTTAGAGGGCAGTGAAGAAGCCGGTGATATTGAGTTTCAAAATCTAGAACAGGCCTTAAATGAAATCCTTCCGAATCTCAGTAGCGAAGGCAAAGTTATTTTATCGAATAGCGAAGGTTTGTATATCGCCAGTGCTGGCTACGCCCATGAAACAGCCGCCGAGCTAGCGGCCTTAAGTGCGGATATCGCCAATTTGCATGAACGTCACCATGGCCTAATTAGCGGCAACCTTAATTTAGATCTAAGCAGCTGGGGGCTAATGGACAGCTTAGGCAGTAGTCGCCTAGGTTTTTGGCCGCTGTATATTGGCAGTGAGCGATTCGCGCTGTGTATTAGTGAGCACCCGCGTTTAAACCATCCTGATTTTGTTCGACTGCTGACTTTGCTCAGCATTCGCTACTCCTAATTTTTTTAATTTTTAAAGGTGATGTCTTATGCGTTCTGACATGATTGATTCCATTTTAAGCGACCTTAATGGTACTTCGGCCGATATTGAAGCATCCGGTATTGTTTCTACCGATGGTTTGATGATGGCCTCTAAACTAACTGCCGACATGGACGAAGATCGAGTAGGGGCAATGAGTGCTGCCATGCTTTCGCTAGGTGATCGTACCGCCAAAGAACTGGGCCGCGGTGATTTAGAGCAGGTTTTGGTTAAGGGTAATAACGGCTATGTTCTAATGATTGCGGCTGGCAGTGAGGCGGTGGTAACAGTTATTGCCAAGCCACATGCAAAGTTAGGCTTAATCTTCCTGGATGTGAAGCGTGCTGCCGACAGCATTGCACAACTTCTTTAATCAGAGGTCTTTGCTATGAATGATATGCAGCCAAATGATGTCGCGCCCAATTGCACAGAGCAGCGCATCCGTTTATATGATGGCAGTGAACGTCGAATTTTTCTTTGTGATGAAGAAGTGCCTTACCCAGATGGAAAGTTAATTGTTTCAAGTACGGACACCGAAGGTGTTATTACGCATTGCAACGATTCCTTTGTGGATATGTCGGGCTATAGCGAAGCCGAATTAATTGGTCAGCCTCATAGCATTTTACGCCACCCGGATATTCCCAAGGCCGCTTTTGCGGATATGTGGAACACCGTACAAGGTGGTGAGAAGTGGGCGGGCTATATTAAAAACTTGCGCAAAGATGGTCGCTACTATTGGGTCTATGCCACCGTAGTGCCTAATAAGCGTGCCGGAGTGATAAAAGGATTTACTTCTGTGCGTCGTAAGCCTTCACGCGATAGAGTAAACGAAGCGCAAGCCTTGTATGTGGAAATGAAAAAAGCTGAGGTGAATTCATGAAGCTAAAACTCACCGTAAGCCCAGATTTCCCGCCAGAGAAATTAGCTGGCTGGCATATCTTTAACACTTGGCTGCAACGTCAGACAGGGCTAGCTAGCCACTTCGATGTCTATGAAAGCTATGAAGAGTTGCACAGTGCTATCGATGCAGAAACTGTCGACCTGATCTATGCCAATGCTTATGACAGCGCCAATCTAGTGCGCGATAAAGGGTTTATTCCGCTAGCACGGCCGGCGCAGCAAGCTGATGAGGTAGTGATTGCCACTTCGATAGAAAATAGCGCTGAAAAAATTGAAGATCTGACCCCAGGCATTAATATCGCCACCACGGCTGATCCTGATGTTAGAACCATCGGCATGATTATGTTGGAGCCTGCCAATATCGATTCGGCGAATAGCCAGTTGCAGAGCTATGGTTCTTATCCTTTAGTCGCTAAGTCTTTGATGAAGAAAGATTCCCAGGCGGGCTTCTTCTTAGCTGATGCTTATGACAGGCTGAGTAAGTTGATTCAAAGTCAATTGCGCCCATTGGTACGCAGCCACATTCAATTGATTTCCCATAGTTTTTTGCTGAGCCCTCGCGCAATCGCTCACAAGGATACCCTGCAAGAGTTGCTTGAGAACATGGCTGAAAAAGAGAATGGCCCAAGAGTGCTTGACGATCTCGATAGCAAGGGGTGGCGTATTCCTGATCAGGAAGAAGTTGAATTTATGATCGACCTGATGAGCACGCTAGTCAGTGATTGAGGTTCTTAATAGTAGCGCTTAAGGCTCTTAATGGTGCCGCTTAAGGCTATGGTTGGATTGGCAGTGCAGGTATAGCCTGTTAATGTGTGTCTATGATTCGACCGCAGCCTTAGGCTGCTTCAATGGTGGGGCCTTATAATGAAACTACTTCACACCCAAGAAAACGGCTTTGTACTCAATAATATCCGCAACCTTGTCGAGGCTGAGGGTATCGAAACCGTCATGAAAAATGAGCACCTTGGCGCCGGTAGTGGTGAAGTGCCGCATTTTGAGACTTGGCCAGAACTTTGGGTTAAAAACCCAGATGACTACCCAAAAGCCAAAGCTATAGTGGATTCTATTCTCGCCCAGCAGTCGGCCGATGATGGGCAGACCTGGATCTGCCATGAATGCGGCGAGGAAAACGATGCCAGCTTTGAGCTGTGCTGGCAGTGTGGCCACGCCGCGCCTTAACTCACTACTACTGTTGGGGATAACAAAAGCTAAAGCTTTTGCTGTTATTGTTAACACCTTGCAGCATATAGAAATTATGAGTTGAGTCATCACATAATGCTCGCATACTTTTACTGGTCTCGACAGTTGTAGTATCTAGAGCCTTTAATTTGTTGTTATGGCCGAACCCAATAAATAGCCTATCTTGCCAATTCTTAAGGTCCTGAATTTCCACTTCAATATGCTCTTTTGCCACCAGGCTAACAGGCACGCCAAAGCTTTGTTGATGAAAGTCATATGACAGTCCTAATTTGCCATAGAGATCCACCTCACCGTATCCGCCAAATATTGCAAAAGTGGGCTGCTTCCAGTGCTTGTTAAGGGGGATATAAAAGGCTAAGCCGTATGAGTTAAAGCGGTCGCTACTAAAGTGGCTAGTAGTTGTTTTGGTGGACTCTTCGCTGGCACCTGCTGCGTAGAAAGAGAAAAGGACTTCGTCTCCAGGAATAAGACCGCCGCCTAAGCCGAGCTCAGATATATCGGTTTCACTAATGATTATTGCGTCCGTATTGCTCGTCAGTTCGCCATTGATTTGGCGCGTTTCAGCAAATTGCTGGGTAGATTCTATATCTCGATATTCGTATTTAGCGGCCTCTAGTTTTAGGGTGTCTGGCAAAAGACTTATATCCGAATCCATTTTCCATTGTAGGCTGAGGCCATAGTATTCCTCGCTAGCAACTGCCGAAGAGCTGCTTAACAGCTTACAAGATCCCAGTAGGACAATTAATAGATATCGATAATTCATGTTTACCTCTATATAAACTCTAGATGCTGAGAGTTTAGCTATTTAGCTGTCCGGTGGTTCTATAGTTGCTTATGAAATTCAGCCAATCCCTTGTGAATTTAAGACATTCCTTAGTGTTGACTGCTTTTTGATCAATGTTGCAATCTATCCGTCCCAAACTGAAGCCGAATGATCTTCCGTAATTCCAGACACGTGTAGCTTGTCGTTGCTGTTTACAGTGTTTCTACAACTTCTAGCCTTAGCAAGCTTGTCTTGTAAGAGCTATTAGAAAGAACACAATTTAGCCAGTGAGGTAAGCTTTATGGGCACAGTAAATCAAGCCAGCCGATTTATGATGCAGGCCAGCTTGGGGGGTAATAAGTCCTCGATTGAACAGCTCGCCAGCATGGGGCCAGAGGCCTGGTTGGAATGGCAGTTGGGCATTAAGGCCCCTAAGAAAGGCAAGTTTCAGCGCAGCACCAAAAAAATCTGGCGCTTCTTCCGCCGCGAGCTGCTTAATACCCACGGTAAGGCAGCCATCAATGGCGAAGGTAATAATCCGGCGTTGCCCTACAAATGGTATTTCCATATGGCATGGTGGCAAGACGCGCTCAGCGAGAATAAACACCTTTTGCGTCAGCGTGTTGCCCAAGCTCTAAGTGAAGTCTTGGTTATTTCCGATAACTCTTCACTTGAGCTCGATTCTATTGGTATGGCGAGCTTCTACGATCTGATTTACGACAATGCCTTTGGTAGCTATGCCGATCTTTTGTATCAGGTATCGATGCACCCTTGTATGGGCGTGTATCTCTCCCATATGAACAACCAGAAGGCGATTCCGGCGAAAAATATTCACCCCGATGAAAACTATGCTCGTGAAATCATGCAATTGTTTTCTATCGGCTTATTTATGTTGAACCAAGACGGTAGCCTGCAGCTGAATGAAAATGGCGAAAGTATTCCTAGCTATCACAATCGTGATATTCGAGAGCTAGCCAGGGTTTTTACTGGCTTGACGGCCAGTACTTATCAGCATGAGTGGACCACAAGCTATTGGTCGAAAGACTACAATGGCTATCCTGTAGGTTTTAATGATGGTGTAGAAACCACCTACAAAACTGTGCCATTTGTAAATATGCGTGAGCCCATGATTGGCCATGAGAGTCATCACGATAGAAAGCCCAAAGAGCTACTAGATGGCTTTATTAATCTGCCTGGTGGGCAAACCGTCGAGGAAGAAGTTCGCCAAGTTGTGGATCGATTAGTTGCCCATCCAAATACGGCTCCGTTTGTGGCTAAGCATCTGATTCAGCAAATGGTCACTTCTAATCCGTCGCCGGAATATATTGCTGCTGTTGCTGAGAAGTTTGGCCCACGCGGTGATTTGGCAGCCACGGTGCATGAAGTGTTGCGATACCCGCTATATAACGCTGTAAATGATACCGAGTATCCCGCACAGCGCGAAGAAGGCGGGCGTAAGTTACAGTCGCAAAAATTAAAGTCACCGCTAATGCGCATCACTCAAATTCTGCGTGCTTTTAATGCCCATAACCGCAGTGGTTATATGTGGTTGATTGGTGATGATATTCAAGAAGCCGTGCAGCAACACCCAGTATCGGCACCTACGGTTTTTAATTTCTACAAGCCCGACTTTGTTCCTCAGGGCATGCTAAAAGAGATTGGCGAAGTTGCACCTGAATTCGAAATTCATACTTCGGCCACTTCTATTGCCTATGTGAACTTGATGTATTACTGGTTCTTTGGCGAATACATGCCAGCGGTGAGCACACGCATCAATGAGAGCGATGGCATCCAGAATGCACCGGAGTTTAATACCGATGTGCTGAATGCTGACGCCTTTAATAAGCTAAGACTAGATTTTAGCGAGCAAATTCGACTCGCGAGAAACCCTCGTAATCACGATCAGCTCATCGATGATATGAGCCAGTTGCTTTTAGGTAAGACAAACCCTGAAATAAAACCAGCCATTAAAAGAGCTTTCCAAGCCTATCGTGACAATCCGAAGTGGGTAGTGCAAACGATTGTCTTTATGCTGACCATTTCACCAGAATTCACCGTGTTGGAGGTGTAAGATGTTAAAGAATCTAACGCGTCGCAAGTTTGTTCAGGGCAGTATGGCTGCCAGTTTGGCCGCGGCCAGTGCGCCAAGTTTCTCGCTGCCTAAGGTAAATACTCAAAATGTTCCGCCGTTAAATATTGATAAGCAAAAGCGTGCTCTCGTGTGCATCATGCTGGATGGCGGTAACGACAGTTTTAATATGCTGGTGCCACACTCAGCCAAACACTACAGTGAATATGCCAAAACCCGCGCAAATCTTGCATTAGCAAAAGATAGCTTGCTGCCCTTGCAAGGCTTTGCCGATAAAGAAGGACGAGAGTTTGCTTTGCATCCATCTATGCCTGAAGTGGCAGAGTTGTTTGGGCAAGAAAAATTATCGTTCGTGGCCAATATCGCACCTCTCATTGAGCCGGTGAACAAACAAGCTTTTTTAGATCGCAGCGCACGTGTGCCGCTAGGTTTGCTGTCCCACGCTGATCAATTTAAACACTGGCAGACTTCAAGGCCCGATCTGCGCGTGCAGCAAGGTTGGTTTGGTTATTTTGCAGATGCCTTACAGCTCGATAAAAAGGCCGATCAAATTCCAATGAATATCTCATTGGCGGGTTCCAATATTATGCAAAACGGCCAGCGTAGCACTCACTATTCCATTACGGGGTCTGGCAGTGTTGGTTTGGTTGTTAATGAAGAAGAAAGTGATCTAAACCGCGCCATCTTGCGCAGTTTTGAAACGGTATTGAATACTTCTTATGCTGGCGATCCTTTTAAGCAAAGCTACCTTTCGATTACTCGTGAGGCGCAGCTTCAGCATCGCAAATATCGCGATGCCGTAGAAAAGATTAGCCTACCTATTGAATTTAGCGATAACGATCTTTCTAAGCAGTTAGCGAAAGTCGCGCAAAGTATAGCGGCGGCTGAAGAGCTGGGCTTGCCTCAGCAGACTTACTTCTTGCGCTATATTGGCTGGGATCATCACGATGATTTGTTAAACAGCCTGGCTCGTATGTTGCGAGTGTTGAGTAAAGCTATGGGTGAATTCCAGCAGGCTATAGACTTGCTTGGCTTGTCAGAGAACGTTTTATGTTTTACCGGTTCTGACTTTGGCCGTACATTGACGTCAAACGGCAATGGTAGCGATCACGGCTGGGGTGGTCACTGTATGGTAATGGGTGATGCCGTTAAAGGCGGGCAGGTGCTGGGAGATTACCCCGCGCTATCCCTGGGTGACAAAAACCCGCTCGATGTAGGTGGCGGTGTGCTAATACCGACTTTGCCAACCGATGTACTGTTCGCCCAGCTATCCATGTGGTTTGGTGTGCAGGAAAGTGACGTTCCTAAGTTGTTTCCTAATTTGAAAAACTTTGCAGCGGATAGCGCGAACGGTGAAGATTGGCCGCGTCTAGACCTCTTAAATAATTCATGAATACATTAAGCGTTAAACCGCTGCAGCTTGGGGCTGAGAACCACCTATTGGGTGGCTTAAAGCCCCAGTGGCAAAGCCGTATGGCCACCGCAACTCGTTTGATTCGTGAAAACTTTAACGAGTCTATCGACTGGAACTGGCTAGCCCAGCAATGCGCGGTATCACCAAGTCATTTTCATTATGTGTTTAAAAATGCTTTTAATGAGGGGCCTGGCAGCTTTCAGCGAAGAATTCGATTGCAATACGCTCTCAGTCAATTGCAGCTCAGCGCTAAGAGCGTAACCGAAGTGGCTTTAGAGTCCGGCTTTTCCTCTTCGCAAGCTTTGGCAAAAGCTCTACGCCGAGTATTGGGCTTAAGTGCTTCCGATGTTAGGCAGTTGTGTAGCGAGCAGAGCGCGAATGTTTGGCATTCCTTGTTGCCAAAGCTTGGGCAGCCTCATCCAGATTTCCCTGAAAGCCTAGACAATTCCTTGTTGGATAGCATCAAGATCACTGTCGAGCAAAGGCCTGAGCGCCACTTCTATTTGCATGAAGCGAGTATTCAATCGGTATCTCAAATTTACACGGCCTGTAAAGAGTATCTGCCGATGAGTTGCGATAAAGTTTTTGTATTTTCGCCCTGGGATGCCTGCATAGATCCTAGCTCGGTACATTACTATTGGGGCTATGAAGCCGATAAAGATTTGGCGAACTACTGTGTACCTGAACGAAATTACTTGCAGGCAATGGTCGTGGTTGAATCAGAAGCTTGTTACCTAATGGTTTGGGAAGCGATTTATCGTTATCTATCGCTTAACGAGTTTGCAATAGATCAAGAAGCTTTTCTTTGTGATGAGATTGCTGTTCAGCAACCCGTGGAAGGCGGCATGTTAGTGACTATATGCTTGCCCGTAGTATTGGCTAATAAAGAAAGCTAGCCCATAAAGAAAGCTAAGCGATAAAGAAAGTTAGGCTGTGAATACTAAAAAGCCTGCCCATTAAAATGAGCAGGCCTTCTTGTTTTTATCAGCCCTTAGGCAGTGATTAAACTAATAAGCTTAAATTGAACAGGTCAACTCACCCAAACGCTCGGTAAGCTTTTTGTTTTCGCTGTAATCAATTGGGATTACGATTAAGCTTGGGCCATCGGTTTCAAAGGCGTTTTTAATGGCGCCTTGCAAATCGCGAGAGTTATCCACGCGCTGAGCATGCCAGCCAAAAGATTCTGCCAGTGGTACCCAGTGTGGGTTGCCGAAATCCAAATCGGTGTGTTTACCAAATTCGTTTTCTTGCTTCCACTTAATTAAGCCGTAGCCGCCATCGTCCCATACCATTACGGTAAGGTTGAGATTCAATCGGCGAGCGGTTTCCATTTCCTGCATATTCATCATAAAGCCGGCATCGCCCGAGATGGCTAAGATATTGCGATCTGGGTGCACGATGCTGGCAGCAATGGCGCCTGGTAAAGCAAAACCCATGGAGCAGAAGCCATTGGGAATTAAGCAGGTGTTGGGCTCGTTACACTGAAAATGACGAGCTATCCACATTTTATGGGCGCCCACATCACTAAGTGCAATATCATTAGGGCCCATTACCGCGCGTGCATCCCAAAGCGCTTTTTGTGGGCGAATCGAACCTTCGGTGTCATCGTCCTTATGCTTAGCAAGCTCTTCGCTCATATCGCGGCGCACTGCAGCTTGTTGGCTTAAATCGAAATCGAGCTTATCGCCGCCGTGGGCTTCAATGCGCTCGTTCAACATCCATAGGGCATGGGCCAAGTCACCCACTACTTCGGTTTCTGGATGATAGTGCTCGTCGATTTCTGCCGGCAGGAAGTCGATATGCAAAATGTTTTTGCTCTGATCGCCATTCCAAAGTTTTGGGTGGTATTCCACCATATCGTAACCCAAGGTGATCACCAGATCGGCCGCATCAACAGCGCAGGCTGGAATATCTTTGGCGCCAAGGCCAATGGTATATAGGCAGTAATCGGCATCCATATCCACACAGCCCTTGGCCATAAAGGTGCTTACTACACCAATGCCGGTCTTCTCACACAACAGGCGCAGCTGCTTGGAGGCGCGGGTACGAATGCAGCCATTACCCGCAATAATGATGGGGCGCTTGGCGTTTTTAATTTGCTCAAAGGCCTGATCCATAATCTTATCGGCAGGCACTGGGCGGCGAGCTTTGCGCACGGTTAACGGTGCTTTATCGACGGGCAGTTTGGCGATATCTTCAGGTAGCTCGATATGCACGGCGCCGGGCTTTTCGGTGCGGGCTAGACGTACCGCCTTGCGCACAATCTCAGGAATATTCTCTGGGTGCCATACGGTGGTGGCCCACTTGGTTACCGGCTCAAACATGCCCACTACATCCATCACCTGATGGGATTCTTTGTGTAGGCGGGTTGAGGCGCCCTGGCCGGTGAGTACTAGCATCGGTGCGCGGTCCATGTTGGAATCCGCCACGCCCGTAATTAGGTTGGTCGCGCCTGGGCCTAGGGTGCCCAAGCAGCCAGCTGGGTTACCGGTTAGTCGCCCGTAGATCTCTGCCATAAAGGCCGCGCCCTGTTCGTGCCGGGTTAGGATAAATTTGATCTTCTCGGATTTCTCCAAAGACATCATAAAATCGGCATTCTCCTCACCGGGAACACCAAAGATATACTCGATTCCTTCTTCTTCCAGGCATTGGACCATCAGATCTGATGCTTTCATGGCGCGATTCTCCTATTGGATTGAGCGGGTAGAGCTGGTTTCTTAAAAGTAAGTTATCTTGCTACCAGGGCTCAGCTTAAGACGATTTGTTTACTGTTCAAGCATAGACTATGTGAGCTGTTCTGCACATTTGCCAAAATTTATGACTGTTATAGCGCTGACCCTCATCTGCCCGTAATATTGGCGCCTGAAACTACTTATAAGGTCGTGCCCTATAAGGCAGCCTTGGCTATAGAGTTGCTGCGATCTAGCTGTCACAATAGGGGATTGGACCAAGATCAGCGAACTTAGGGAGTGTTAACAGGCCCTAGCCAAAGATCGCGAAATACTAATAAGAAGCACAACAAGCACACTACAAGAACAAGAGACAAAACATGAGATCACGACTGGGCAAATTACTGCCATTACTGTTAATAACACCTATGTGTTGGGGGGAGTATCAGGCGCAGCAGATCAGCGATGCCAAGCAAATACGTGTTTCGGGCGATATGGCCTGGGGCGGCTTGGGCGATTGGCAGTTAAGTAATGGCCAGGTCTGTGCGGTAGTTTCCAATGTCGATCACGAGGGCGAGCTGGCCGCAACAGGTGGCTACCTTACCGATTTCGGCTTTTGCGACAAAGCGGGCGAAGGCTTTGGCCAGCTGTATTTTGCGATTAATCTAAGTGGCACCAGCTCACCGGTCTTTCACACCATGAAAGCCGAGCAGGGCGACGGCTATGCTCGCGTACTGGGCTGGGCAAAACATGGCGGCTTTGAGCTTAAAGTCAGTTATGAGTTTAACGAGGCCAATGGCGATAAACTACAACTCACTACCGAGCTCACCCACAAGCAAGAAGTCGATGGCTCTGATGCTGCGGCCTTTGGTTTGGTGAATTTAAATCGCGGCAATAAAGTCTTTAGTACTTCTTTAAACGGCACCGGGCCATCACCGGGTTATCAGCATAAATCACTACCTAGCGGCCTGTTGGATGATTTAGACGGCCTATTGGGTGTTGATATGATTCTAAGCTTGCCAGATGCCGGCAAGAACCCCATGGTGTATGGCCAGTATATTAAGAACGCCTATTTGTTATCTGAAGATAATCAGAAAACCCCCATGCCGAGCTTTGTGGGTGTAACCGATTCTTACTCAGCGGCGTTGACTTTTACCGATACCTTTTTCTTCGATAATGAAGGCGCTTTTTTAGATCCGCTTAAATTATTAGAAACCCAAATTGCCGATTTGGATGTGGGCGAAACCTTAGTGGTAGAAAACGAAATCAGTTTGGCCTCGGGCCGTGATGCCGCTGCCATCCTTAATCAATATTGGACGAGCGAGCCCGCCATAAAAGTGCAGTTGCCAGGGCCCGGCTTATCGGTGTTTTTACAGCGCGCTGAAGATGGTGCTGTAATCAATCACGCCATGAGTGATAGCAATGGCATTGCTGAGGTGCATGCTCCTAAAGGCCAGTATTTATTGCGCGTACAGGAGCGTAATCGAGTGTTGGCCGAAAGCGCTATAAGCTTACCTAGTGATCAAAAAACTATTAAACCAGAATTGGCCGCCCGTGCAGATCTACAATTGCCCCAGGGCCAAACCATGCGCCTAAGCTTTTTTGCCGAAGATGGTCAGGCGATAGACTTTTCGCGTCAGGCTTTTGGTTTTGTCGCCAGCGGCAAGCATGAAGAAAAAGTTATCGATATTATGTTGGCGGGCACGGAATCCGATCCTAAAACGGTGAGCTTAGAGCCTGGCCGTTATCGAGTGATTGCCAGTCGTGGGCCGGAATACTCAGCCCATACTGCTAAACTGAATGTTGAAGCTGGCAAGGACAATAAGCTAACAATTCAAACACCTAGCCTAGAGGTGAGCACGCCTAATTATGTGCATGCAGATTTGCATACGCATGCTGCACCAAGCTTCGATAATAGCTACCCGCAAGAGCAGCGTATTCGCAGCTATGTCGCCCAAGGTGGTGAGGTATTGGTAGCTACCGAGCATGAAACCATTTACGACTATAGCCGTGATATTGCCGAGCTAGGTTTAACTGAGCGTTTAGCGACAGTGACCGGTACAGAAATTACCGGCTTAGTACAAAGCGAAACCGCACCTCATACCCTTGGCCATGCCAATGCCTTTCCATTAAAGCCTCAGCTAGGCCAGTATCGCACTGGCGCACCGGCTCATGAAAATAAGCGCTGGCGTGATGTAATCGCAGCGGTAAGAAAGAGTGATCCTAAAGCCGTCATGCAGCTTAATCACCCAAGGGTAATCTACAACCCTGAAGAAAAAGCCGAGCCAGGTAGCCAACGCTATAACGAAAGTTATTTATTGCACCTTTTAGATGGTCGTGGTCATGATCCAAGCCAGCCATTAACGGCCGAGCAAAATAGTAGTTTGATTGAAAAAGATCCTGAGACGGGTGTGCGCGATATCGACTTTGATGCCATCGAGCTTATTAATGGCACCGGCGCTGGGCTGCATTCTTACGAGCAGCTACGCAAAGATTGGTTTGCCTTCCTAAAGCAAGGTGTAAAGTTGGTAGGTACGGCCACCAGTGATTCCCATGGCCAAGCTTTTGGTGAGGTGGTGTTAGAGCCGCGCACGCTTATCTATATGCAGAACGATGATGTTAAAGCCTTTGATCAAGACGATTTTGTGGCGGGCATTAAAGGCGGCAATATTTACGGCACCACGGGCCCATTGATTGATATCGCCTTAAAGCAGGGCGATAAGCAGGCCTTAATGGGGCAAACCTTGGCTGCAAAAGAGGCAGTATTAAACCTAACCGTAAATGCCGCTCAGTGGATCGATGTGCACACCTTGCGGGTGTATATCAATGGTGAGCTCTATCAGCAAATGCCCATCGTTAAAGGGCAGGAAAATATGCTGCCATTAAGTTTTGATAAAGATAGCTTTGTTACAGTAGAAGTGGAAGGTGATCGAAAAGGCTTATTCGCTGATATTGTTCCGGTTATGCCGCCATTTGCATTTACTAACCCAATTTATGTAGATGCAGATAACGATGGTAAGTGGCAGGCTCCAGGGTTATAGAAGTATGTCTAATAAAACTAACTCGAAAGGGCTAGGCATAATCGGCGTTGTTTTTTCAATGATCGGCTTTTTAATGCTGATGGGGGCGGGCCTTTGGGCGCAAAAAACCTTTAGCTTTAAAGAGCGTGCCCAAGCGGTTGAAGGTGAAGTGGTAGAGATGGTGGCCAATCGTGGCTCTGATTCCACCACCTATGCGCCCAAGTACAGCTTTATGGCTGGTGGCCAGCGGTACAATGTCATTAGCAGCACCAGTTCCAATCCACCGGCTTATAGCGTTGGTGAAAAGGTGCAGGTATTGTTCGATCCGGCTAACCCTTTAGATGCCCGCATCGATAGCTTTATGGGTTTATGGTTTGGCCCGACCTTAATCTCGGTTATGGGCTCGATATTTTTTCTGGTGGGGGTGATCCCGCTGTTTCTAGTCTGGCGCCGCCGCAATAATGTCGAGCACTTAATGCGTCAAGGAATGCCGGTAATGGCCGAATACCAGCGCGTAGAATCCGCCGAGATTGATGATAATGGCAAAAGAGAGTTCTTTATCATCGCTCGTTGGCATGAGCGTGAAAGTAATCAGTTACATGTTTATCGCAGTGACGCCCTGGGTTTCGATCCAACAGAGTTCATAAGCCCCAAGCAGCTGATCACTGTATTGGTAAACAAGCAAAAGCCTGATGTCTATTTTATGGATACCAGCTTTTTACCCCAGCAGCGGGTATAAATTGATCAAAATTAACACGATTTTATAGGCTTATTTGCCGCCGCCCTCGGCATTTGATACAAAGCCCGTTTTACGCCAAGAAGACTGTAGGAAATGGCATGTCAGATTTAGTTGGAGTTCAAGATGCGGATGAACGCATCTCCCTAAAGGAATATACCGAGAAGGCCTACCTGGATTACTCCATGTACGTAATTCTCGATCGCGCCCTCCCCAATGTGGGTGACGGCTTAAAGCCGGTGCAGCGCCGAATTGTTTACGCCATGAGCGAGCTGGGCCTAAAAGCCAGCGCCAAGTACAAAAAATCAGCCCGTACCGTGGGTGATGTTATTGGTAAGTTTCACCCGCATGGTGATTCGGCCGCTTATGAAGCCATGGTGTTAATGGCCCAGCCATTTAGCTATCGCTATCCATTGGTTGATGGCCAGGGTAACTGGGGCTCACAAGATGACCCTAAATCCTTCGCTGCCATGCGATACACCGAATCGAAGCTAACCAAATATTCAGAAGTGCTGCTTAGTGAGCTAGGCCAAGGCACGGTTGATTGGGTGCCTAACTTCGACGGCAGTATGGACGAGCCGGCGGTTATGCCAGCTCAGGTACCTAATGTGCTACTAAACGGCACCACCGGTATCGCCGTAGGTATGGCAACCGATATTCCGCCGCACAATCTGCGCGAGGTAGTAGAGGCCACTATCCACAAGCTGGAAAACCCCAACGCTACCACCGCTGAGCTTTGCGAATTTGTGCAAGGCCCAGATATGCCTACCGAAGCGGAAATTATTACCCCAAAGGCCGATCTGCAAAAAATGTACGAAACCGGCCGTGGCAGCTTGCGCATGCGTGCCGTATGGGTGCAGCAAGATGGTGATATCGTAGTGACCGCACTGCCGCACCAAGTGAGTGGCGCCAAAGTGCTGGAGCAAATCGCCGCACAAATGCAGGCCAAAAAGCTACCCATGGTGGCAGATTTACGTGATGAATCCGATCACGAAAATCCAACCCGCTTAGTGATTGTGCCGCGCTCAAACCGCGTTGATATCGATGCCATGATGAGCCACCTTTTTGCCTCTACCGATTTAGAGCGCACCTATCGTGTAAACATGAACATGATTGGTATCGATGGTCGCCCAGGTGTTAAATCTCTCGAGACGATTTTGTCGGAGTGGTTGAGCTTTCGTACCGTAACCATTCGCCGCCGCCTACAGTATCGCTTATCTAAAGTGGAAGAGCGTTTGCTACGCTTGGCCGCTTTAATGATTGTTTTTTTAAATGTGGATGAAGTTATCCACATTATTCGCACCGAAGATGAGCCCAAGCCCATCTTAATGGAGCGCTTCAATTTAGTAGAAGCCCAAGCCGAATACATTCTAGATACCAAGTTACGCCAGTTGGCCCGCTTGGAAGAAATGAAAATTAAGGAAGAGCAAGAAGCGCTAGAGAAAGAGCGTGACGACCTTAATAAAACTCTAGACAGTGCCCGCCGCCTAAAAACTTTGGTGAAAAAAGAGCTGCAAGCGGCTGCCAAAGAATTCGGTGATGATCGTCGCTCGCCTATCGTGGTTCGCGATGAGGCAGCTGCCTTTAGCGAAACCGATCTACTAGGCAGCGATCCGGTAACTATCGTGATTTCAGAAAAAGGCTGGATACGCGCCGCCAAAGGCCATGATATCGATCCAGCTGCCTTGAACTACAAAGCTGGTGACAAATTTAAAGTGGCCTGCAAAGGTAAAACCAATCAAAACGTTATCTTGCTCGATAGTACGGGGCGAAGCTATGCACTGCAGGCCCACACCTTGCCATCGGCGCGAGGGCAGGGCGAGCCTATCTCTGGCCGCCTAAACCCGCCAAGCGGTGCTACTTTTGTTTCCACCATGACCGGTGATCCAAAGCAAAAAGTTTTGTTGGCATCCGATGCGGGCTATGGCTTTGTAGGCAATATGGGCGATTTGTTTACCAAAAACAAAGCCGGTAAAGCCGCACTTACGTTGCCAAAAGGTGGTCGTGTATTATCGGCTACGCCTATTCAAGCCAGCGATGACGAGCAGTTAATCGTCGCCATCAGTAACGAAGGTCGCATGCTGGTCTTCCCGCTAAGCGAGCTGCCAGAGCTAGCCCGTGGTAAAGGCAATAAAATTATGAACATCCCTTCGGCGCGTGTACAAGCCCGCGAAGAGTTTGTAATTTCAGTGCAGGTGATCAGCAAGGGTCAGCAACTAAAAATCTACTCAGGCAAGCGCCACTTAGGTATGAAGGTCGCTGATCTAGAGCATTACAAAGGCGAGCGCGGCCGCCGTGGTAATAAATTGCCAAGAGGTTTCCAAAAGGTGGATTCTGTTGAGGTGATTGAGTAATACATTGCTGCTCAGAGAGTGTAATGTAAAAAGGCGAGTCTTTTAGGCTCGCCTTTTTTATTTTTCAAACTACCCAAATTTAATTACACAAAGTTTAGTACCGTATACCTTCTTTAGATAAAGCATGTTTTTAAAGGTTTGCGTGCTTCAGTCGAGCTTAACCACAAGTGCCGCACGCTCGCGGGCTTTGCTCCAGAACAAATACGTTGGCTTACCATCCAGCTGGCCCAAAAAGCAAGACATTAGCTCAGCGGAAATATTGCGTGGAAGATGCATGGTTTTATAAGCCACCTTCGGTATAGGCACAGCTTTCCAAATGCCTTGTTTCAGCTGCTTTTCTACATCCTCATTCGTAAGCGCAGTTTCCATCCACATCCGATTGTATTGGCCGCTATAAGATTGCCATATCGTAATATCTTCCACCTTCGAATATAAGCCGTTGGGCTTTTGGTTAAACTCAGCGATTAATTTATCGGCTATCTCAAAGTACTTGTCAGATACCTCTTGGCTAGGATTGTGTACGGGTTCAGAGTGTTTTGGGTAAAGCTCGAAGCTCTCGGTGGCTAGGGCTGGGTTGAGTGTTAGGCTTAAGGTTAGAAATATAAGTAAGGAGGCGATACGCACGGTGATACCTAAAATGAAATCGAGCAGAGGCTTAAAATGAGTTTGTTCAACGATAACAGTTTTAAGGCACTAAAAGGTAGTAGGTGCTGAAATTTCGACCGAGTAATTGGCGGTGACTGACCTTTCTAGCCATTCTGACTAGAGATTTATAATTGCGCCTTGTTTCTAGAAGGTGAAATAAGACCTCTTTGTGGCCTAGTTCCTTAGCCCAGCTCATTATGGCTTTAAAAATACGGATGCCATAACCCCAGAATTTTTGAGAAATGACAATGGCAATCTCAAAGCCTTCGTCGTCTTCCTGTATTCCACACCATCCTGCTATTTTGCCTTCGATGGATATGACACGAACACGGCAGCCTTTAGCTGCATTTATCTCGATCTTGCCACTTATCCATTCATTGATATTTGAAGAATCGAAGTGCGGATGCTCTACAAGATGTTTTCGCAAAGACTCTTCGTTCAAAATGCTTATCAAATCTTCCGGGTTGCTGTCTTCGAATTTTAGGTACTTGATTGTGTTCATTGTATTTTCCACATGTTACAAGGGTTGTGTGTGGATGATGTGATAGCCTCTTGGCGTTTTATTTTGTCGCAAACAGTAACATATGATTTTTAATTATTGGCTAAACGCCCTAAAAAACTGATGCGTTAAGGAATAATACTGTAATAAGTACTATCAGTCCTAGAGCAAAACAGTTTATAGCGATAGCCTCGCTCCACGGTTTGGGCTTTGGGGGTAATAGTTTGCCTAGCTTAGCAGTGATAGGGTAGTTGTCTATCCATGATTTCTGCTGATATCCTGCCATTAAATTAAATAACGATAGGGTCATGCCTATGCTACATATTACTAGAGCTAGGTAGAGGCTCGATGCGGGCATGTTTTCTATGGTTTCTTTGGTCGAAATAAGAAACCAAGCGAATATTGAATAACTTACCACGCTGCCGACAAGTGATGCCGGTCGATACCTTTCAAGATTCTTCTGAATTTTTCGGTAGATGTTTGGTGTTGGCATATTTAATCACTGCAACTAGTGCGTTTTTTGGTGTGGACATATAACAGCCACTTTTTTGAAGCTTACTTGCAGACATAACAACTCCAGCCATCATTCTTACCATTCAACGGTGAGGCATATTTTTCCAATAACCTCTCGTACTCTAAAATGATCTCATATCTTGGTATCATCGATACTGTGGAGGCTATGAAATATGGGTAGTCTTCGGAATCATTATCGCAAAGCAACACCTTTTGACGATTGAAGAGAAGGTGCTCTCCAAACTTCATCGCTTCATCTTCAGTTTCAAATATCACTATGAATTCCAAATCCCTTTCTTTGGTTAGATCATCATCTTCAACGACCATGCGCCAAAGAGAGTCTCCACAGGCATCGTTTGGGAACTTAGAATAATCTCGTTTCATGTCTGTCCTAGCCGCGCTTGCTTGGTCTTGTTAGTGCTCTATTTGAATGCTTGTGCCCAAGCCTTTTCAAGTTTTCCATCTTGCGCCACACCTCGAAACTGAAGTTGTAGCTCTGGAAAAGGACTTGCACCCTTATAAGAACAACTAAGAGTTGCAAAGGTGTTAACATTTGAGTCTATATAGGTATGTCCATCAGAATCTAACTTTGGGTTAGGAATAACTTTTTTTAACCAAGCCAATGCCTTGGTTTGAGAATCGTCACAGGATTTGATGTCAAAAAAAGACTTTCTCGCCGTAACAATTGCGACCTCATAGCCGTCTCTGAGGATCGTCACTTCATATTCAGGGAATACCTCTTTTGTGACGCCAGAGTTAGGCACTCGAAACTGAATTGTAGGCCTGCCATTTTTATGAGTTTCGTGATTTTTAGCTTTAATTGGAAACACTGCACCAATCTTCACATTCAATATCCCTGGTGCGGAAGCTAAAGCTGCCGCCGAGAAAAACATCAAAAATATCGCAGTAACTAGCAATTTCATCTTTACTCCTAAGGATCTAGAACCTTCAAAACAGGACAATTTTTAGCGATGTGGAAAATTGTTCCGGGTGGTTGCGCTTGTAACTCTCTAGTACTTAATAGCAAATTGTTCGGCCCACTTATAAAGCTCTTCGTCTGACCACTTAGATTCAAATGATTCAGATATTTCAGACTTCATTTTACTGTACTTCTCTTCAGCCTCGATCTTGCTAGAGGCGAATGCAGTATGGAAAAATGCGCCATATATCCCGCACGTAATTTCGAACGGAATGCCCCAACGTTTCTGCTCGAGAGTTATTCTTGCTCCAGAAGAATGCTCCTCATCGTGTAGAACGGCTGAACGAGAAAACAACTTACCCCAAAATCCTTGTATTTTTTTGCAATCATTCCACACTTTTCTTTCCAGGTGTTAAGGCCTCAAACGCAAGCTGGTAACGTAGCACATTATTTTTTCATAGAATGGCGTAGCCATGCAAAAATTGTGCACTCAGTGGAGAGTCATTTTGTGTTTTGACCTGTTAGAAGGCTCACTCTGGAACCTCATGTTGTTTATAATTAACAGGCACAACCTCATTGCCCGCTTTGTCAATGTAGCCCCACAAACCGCTTACTACAGGTTTATGTCCGTCGCGATCTGCCTCTGCGATTTTGCAGCCAGAGCAAACTAATGCACGACCATTATAGAATGGCCAGCCCCAATCATACTTAGGTGGAGCAACCAATTTAAAGCTCTGGTCATAGTAGGCGATTTTTGAGTTAACTATAGATCGTACAAAACCCTCACGATAGGTGTCCGCACCGTTGTCATAAGCTATCACGGGGAGAAAATCGCCATTGTTTTTAATGTAGAAGTATTGTTCTGAAGTCCAAAATGGAGCAAAGCCAAAAGAGCCAAAAGAAATGCTGCTTAGATGATTTGGCTTAATTTTTAGATGGCCACCTCTATAAGTTGCGCAATCCTCATATGGTTGCCATTCGGGGTGTTGATTTTCTGGAGTAACTTTTGCGAAATAGGCGCATGTTTCCATTGCCTGTAAGGAAAAGGATAAGAGGAGTAATAATGTGAATATTGCTACCTTCATCTAAAGCCTTCTAACGCTCGAAGCAGAGTCCTAATTTGAAGCAAAGCGATAAATTAGTCCATCTACCTGCTTGTTAACATCACAACGTACTGTCTCGATGGTATTTCCAAAGCACATCAGCCTCAATTACTCTAGAAATAGTGCTTAAACTCATACCAAAAGAAAATCGAACATCCCTTTTTATTTTTCGAACCTCTTCAACGACTTCGTATCCGCAGCAAAGATAAGTTCGATCAACGCCCCCTTCGCCATTTACAACCATGTTGAATTTCGGCCATACTATATCACCATGTGATACACTGCTTCTTGCGACCATCTTTATTTCATCATCTTTTCTAATCTTAGAAACGAACTCAATCAACTCTTCTGATTTATTTCTATCTTGTGAATTATAAAGGCCGATTATCCAAGCTCCTTCACCTAGATTCATTGGCGAACCATCTTGGTAAATAATTTTGTGCTTTAGCCAAATATACCAACCCGGGTTTTTAAGCAGCTGGTAGTAGTCGCCTTCTTTCATAGAACTTCACTTTGTATGGTATTCTTAGCGCCCAGTACAACGGCAGGCAAAGCTGGCGCGTAATTGCGCAGCTATTGGAGCGCCAGGTTTGACAGTCCGTTGCTGCTTATTAAGCGCTGCCAATTTATTTGTGCCCAAGTAGATCAAAATCATTCTCATGCATATAGTCATGGTACGAATCAGGCCCACCATTTGATAAAGCTTCATTTTCGGTTTCAGTTAATGGGACTAAAAATAAAAACTTTATTATGTCGCCTTTCCACTCGGCGTCCTTGCATTGAGACTCGCTAAATGGTGGCCTAAACAGTATTTTTGTACAACCATTGAAAAATGGAACTCTCCCGGCATCTTTCAATCGATGCCACCAGTCCAGTGAAAGATTGTTTGAGAAAGGATACTCAGAGATGTTGGCTAGAAATTTTGCTCCCTGATGAATCTCTTTATCTGTAAGGTGACCTCTAACAGCGAACTGTACTTCTGTTCGTTCTCCTGAACTCATTTCCTTTTCTGACATGCCGAATGTAATGAATGTATTAACATCACATTCATCATCGGCAGGCCATACTCCGATATGAATTTTTTCTAGAGCAGCACCTGAGTCTGCTAGAGCTGGATCAAACCAGATTAAATGCTCAGGTTCTCCCCATTTATTTGAGAAATGCTGATAGAGTGCCTTCATTCTCTCTGAAGGTATTGATGCTGGGTTACGATCCATCTTATTTTCCATATCGCTTAACGCCGCGACACAAAAAGCAAAGCTTTTTGTGTCGCGGCTGGCGTGCCTTGTTATGCATCATTGGCTTCCTCAACTCTGCGCGCTAGCATGCTAGCAAAAACTAGGTACTGGGCCACTTTCATTTCATTAAGGTCGTGGTTCAATGTATGAGCCTTCGGGTTCCGAATGCCTTGATAGGCTCCCTTGAAGATTTGCATAAAACCCTTTTGATCATTTTTCCCCGATTCTGATTCGATCTCGGATAATATCAAGATAGGTTCGTTGATAGAGAATACTTGACCAATTAGACGATCGCCGTCTTCTGCTACGCCTGATCTATCACGAATTAGGTCAAATATTGCAGTAACCGAATTGAGAACAGCTTCCCGTAGATGACCATCTCTATACAGAGCCAAAGAACTTTGAACTATGAGTGGATGTAATAAGCCTTCAAAGCCGAATGCGGTTTCTGCGGCTTTGTCCTCAGTTGGTTTGTAAACCGACTCAAAATGGCCTGCCGTTATGTCTTGGCGTAACGAATCAATTCTATTGATAAAGGGCCTGATAAAAACTGTATTAACCATCTGGGACCTTGTGCCATAACCAGAGCCCGATGGATTACAATTGTTATCATGGTATTGATGTCTTAAAGACTCAACATCTTGCTCAGAGCCAGGAATGTTATTGAGTATCCAGTCTGTATGCCGTAACAGCCAAGAGTCGAATCGTAATTTACCACGCTGATAATCAAAGCGACTACTCATTCCGTTTATGAGGCCAAAATCAGAGGGTAGCTGCTCAAGTTGACTCTCGAACTGTGCAAGCTCTTCCAGGAGTCTATTTTGTTCTTCGTTCAATTTTGTCAATTTTATTCTCAGCTCTGATTATCGCTTCGATCTAGAGGAAGCATAACGCCGGCCACAGCGCCACTTTTGGCGGTTCGTTGCTGGCCCTTGTTCAGCGTGTCACTCAATTCCACGATTTTGACCAAGTATTTCTGTGCGAACCCAAACATTACCCTTGTCGAATTCATCTAACTCCAATGATCCACCTAAAGCTGGGTCTAGCTTTGGGTAAAAAATTTGCTCATCCTCTAATTCTCCCAAATTTTGAATGAGAATAGGAATGTCTTCAGGACTAATTGGATATAGGCAATATTCGTGGAACACTTCATCTTTTAAGATAACTTCCTCGAAATCTTTGATATTTCCAAATTCACCATATCCCTTGCAATTGTTTCCCGGCATGCTTGGGTAGAAAACCATAAACTCATCAGTTTCAGGAGACATTAGGAATATTGTTCCTGTAGCGGAATATCCTATTACTTTGGTGTAGTGCCACATGTGCTTTTCCCAGCACCCAAGAATATCTATGTCTAATGGTTCGTCTAATAGCCGATAGATCATTACATTTCCTTACGCTGAACGCCTGCCTGTGCTTGTTATGTGGTTCATGGGTTGTACACCTTACCAGCATGCCAGTCTAAAACAGAAAACCCCATATCAAGGGCTAAATTACCTACGACAGGAAGGGCTTCCTCAACTTTGGAATATGAAAACCCAATAACGGGCGCTTGTACCTTAAAATTATTTATAAGGGGGCCATCACACCAAACGCCATCGTCAACTTTTTCATCGCTAAGGCTACAAATACATGGAAAGATCTTTGTAGCTTCGTCGTGAAACTTTTGGAAAGTCTCTGTAACCACATGTGTGTCAATTTCAGTCATAGGGTTTACAAGCGCGACAGCCTCATCAAAACTATCCGACAACTTGAAATCTACTACTGCGATGTTGTAACTCACTACGACTCCTTTTTCACATAACGCTCAAATTTGCGGCGAACGCCAGTGAGTCCGAGCGCTCTAGCGCTGAACAACATTTTCTTGTTATGACGTTGACTTTGATATTTCACCAATTGCTTCTGAATCATGGTTAATTTGTCTCTGGATTATATCTAGTAAGTCTCGCCTCGATACTGAAACCCAACGATTGGCACCGAATGCAAAGGATGAAAATAATACCGAAGCAGTGAGAAGAGCGGTGGTTAAGCTGTGCTCGGGATCATACGCGTTCAATATTAGCAAAACCAATATCGAGATCACGCTAAGAGCTTGAAACAACCTATACAAGCGATCTTCCTTTTTGGCTTTCATGAATGTTTCTATGTCACTTTTATTCATATTCTTCCGTAGTTTGGTCCTACCCAATAAAAGTAGACACTCTAACTATGCAGCCAGCGCTGCTTTCTCTTCATACTCAACTGGACTCATATATCCAATTGAAGAATGTCTTCTTAAACGATTATAAAACACTTCAATATACTCAAAGATACCTGATTTAGCTTCGCTAATCGATGCATATTGCTCGGCGTAAATTAATTCTACCTTTAACCTACTAAAGAATGATTCCATTGGTGCATTATCCCAGCAGTTTCCCTTTCGGCTCATACTAGGTTTGCATCCCCAAGACTTCATAAGGTCTATATATTTTCTAGAGCGATACTGCACACCTCTATCTGAATGAATGACCAGGCCAGGCTTTACATCTCGCCTCTTAAAAGCCATCAGTAATGCCTCAGTTACTAGCTATTCCGTCATCGATGTATCAAGCGCCCAGCCTACAATAGCCCTCGAAAATAGATCCATGACCGTCGCCAAGTACAACCAACGATCTTTTACCCAGATGTACGTTATATCTGAAGTCCACTTTTCGTTTGGCCTATCAGAGCTAAAGTCTCGCCATAACAGGTTGTCCGATACGTTATTCATCGTAAGCGCGTGACTGCCATATCTAAACGATTTTCCGTTTCTAGCTTTTAAACCCTGCTCCTGAAGAATATCGGCCACTGTATTAGTGGAACATGGTGTCCCAAGCGACTTCAGCTCTTCGGCGATTCTCGGTGCTCCGTAGCGAGCTTTATATGTCGAATAGACATCGGCAACTTGTGCTTCCATATACTCTCTGCGCTGGGCTCGCTTACTCTTTGGTCGGTTGATCCACTTATAAAAACCAGAGCGCGACACTCCCAACACCTTGCTCATCAGGCATAAGGTATACTGCCCTCGATACTCCATCATCAAGGCGTACTTCACTCTTGGTGGTTCGCGAAGTACGCAGCTGCCTTTTTTACGAACTCAAGCTCCTTTTCTAAAGCAGCTTTCTCACGCCTTAGCTTTCTAATCTCTTCGCTTTCTTTCTTGGAGTAATCCACGCCATCCATAGAGTTAAATTGCTTATCCGATAAGCGATTAAATTGACGCCGCCAATTGTAGATTTGCTGAGGACTAACCCCCAGCTCTTTAGCGACGGATGCTGTGGTACTACCTTCCTTTTCTGTTCTCTTAACGGCTTCCCTTCTAAATTCCTCGGTATAAGCCTGAGCTCTCTTTTTACGTGCCATTTGAGCACCTCCATATAGGTTTTCTAACTATACAGGGTGTCTACTATTTTTGGGTAACTCGGAGTTATAACGCCCACATAAAAGGCGGAGCGTCAGCGACGTCCAGCGCAACGAAGTGGAGCGATTTTTGATGTGCTTGTTAT
>NZ_CANMSS010000001.1 GCF_947500695.1 uncultured Pseudoteredinibacter sp. | reverse complement strand
GCACCTGCACCTGCACCTGCACCTGCACCTGCACCTGCACCTGCACCTGCACCTGCACCTGCACCTGCACCTGCACCAATTGAAGCAAATCATGTTGCTCACGAGGCAGCTGCACATTCCCCGAATCCAGCTCCTGAAATGGAAATGGCGGAGGCGGTAAACGAATATGCCGGGCAGGGCAGCAATCAAGTCATTGAGCAGCAAACAACCCCTGCGCCGACTCCAGTTGCAAAGCCTGCACAAGCACAAGGCCCACAGGAAAGCTTGCCCGCCGACGGCCAATTAGTCGATATTCGTGGTTTAGCTCAGGAAGTTGTAGAGACTTTAAAGCCCGACAGTGAAGTGCCCGTTTTAAGTGCTGAACAAACTACGCACTCTCCAGCGGCAACGCAGGCTGAAACCGCGGAGCCAGTGGCTATTGCCCCAATTCGCCCCATTAGTTTCGAAGAGCTTGACCCGGAAACCTGGTTTGAGCTTTATCGCCAATTAGATTTCAGTGGTGTCTTGCAGGCCACGGCATCCAACTGCGCCTTAGTGCAGCGTGATGATAATGGTTTGGCCTTCGTGCTCGATGAAAGCAATAATCATCTCTACGATCAAGCCCATCAGCAGCGTATGGCGGATATTATTTCGGCCTACTATGATCGCCAGCTGCAAGTACAAATTGTACAGGGCAAGGCAGGTGATGGCACCCCAGCGGCCATTATTGCGCGCTTAAAAGCGCAGCGTCAGGCCGAGGCTCTTGCGGCCATAGAGACGGACCCGACCATCATCCAATTAATTGAAGAGTTTGAAGCCAAACTCATAACTGACAGCGTAAAGCCTTTGGGGCCAGACCCATTAAAGGCTTAAGCGCATAGTTCAGTAACTAAAGGTAAAACCACGAGGAATTAGACATGAAAGGTCTTGGGGATTTGATGAAGCAAGCCCAGGAAATGCAAGCCAAAATGCAGAATATGCAAGAGGAGCTTGCCAATGCTGAAGTTCAAGGAGAGGCCGGCGCTGGCTTGGTAAAAGTTATTATGACTGGGCGACATGATGTGAAATCAGTGTCGGTTGATTCCAGTTTAATGGAAGAAGATAAGGAAATCTTAGAAGATTTATTAGCGGCTGCTGTGAATGATGCTGTACGTCGTGTTGAAGATGCGAACCGTGAAAAAATGGGCAGCATGACAGCGGGCATGGGGATTCCTCCCGATTTTAAAATGCCATTTTAATGTACAAGTTTTTGATAAGTTTATAGACAATGTTCAGCCCTTTAATCGATGAATTAATTAATGCCTTGCGAATATTGCCAGGAGTAGGCCCAAAGTCGGCGCAACGTATGGCTTTGCACCTTCTTGAGCGGGACAAGCTTGGGGCTGCCAAGTTGGCCGCTAGCCTACAAAGTGCCGTAGATAAGGTTGGACGTTGTGCTTTGTGTCGAACATTAACAGAGCAAGAGATCTGCGCTACCTGTTCCAGCACCCAAAGAGACCCTCATCTGCTTTGCGTGGTTGAAACGCCAGCCGATGTATTAGCCATTGAGCAGGCTGGAAATTACAGCGGTCGTTACTTTGTTTTGTTAGGGCACTTGTCTCCCATTGATGGTATCGGCCCAGAAGATATTGGCGTTGATGTGTTATTGCAGCGTTTGCAAAATGAAGATATCCAAGAGTTAATTCTTGCTACAAATCCTACCATTGAGGGTGAGGCAACGGCTCATTATTTGGCGGAGCAGGCCAAGCGTTTAGAGGTTAAGGTATCTCGAATAGCCCACGGCGTTCCGCTGGGTGGCGAGCTCGAATATATCGACGGGGGTACACTTGCCCATGCTTTTAATTCACGCCAGGGTGTCTAAGTGAGCGAAGGACAAAAGTTACAGTGGATAGACAGTGCGGAGGCTCTGCGTGAGCTGTGTCAGCAATGTCTTGGCTGCGAGGCCATAGCGGTTGATACCGAATTTATGCGCAGCAGTACTTTTTTTCCCAAGATCGGCTTGCTGCAGATTAATAATGGCAGCGCCAATTATTTAATCGACCCTCTAAAGCTAGCTAGCGACGATTTAGAGCCGCTTAGAGAGCTTTGGCAAAGTACGTCGGTGGTAAAAATCGTTCATGCCTGCTCGGAAGATCTAGAGGTGTTTCAACATTGGCTGGGGGTGAGTCCTACGCCACTTTTCGATACCCAAATTGCGGCAAGTTATGCAGGTGTTGGCTTTTCAATGAGCTATGCCAAATTAGTTCTGCACTTTTTGGGCTTAGAGCTGGAAAAAGGTGAAACTCGCAGCGATTGGTTAAAGCGGCCGTTAAGTGAATCGCAGTGCCATTATGCTGCTTTGGATGTGGAGTACTTGTTGCAAGTTTATTCACATCTAATAGAAACATTGAATAAGCTGACACGTTTGGAGTATGTACAGGAAGATTGTGCACGCTTAGTAGCTAACTCCAATACTGAGTTAGATGCGAGCCTTGCCTATTTAAAGGTGAAATCGGCCTGGCGATTATCCCCCAGAAGTCTTGCGGTTTTGCAATCGCTTTGCATATGGCGAGAAGAGCAGGCACGTTTGCGTGACGTACCTCGTAGTCGCTTGTTAAAAGATGCTCAGTTATTCGCGCTTGCCAAGCGCCCACCTAAAAATATGAAAGAGCTTGCTCGTGTCGAAGGTATTCCTGCGCGTACGCTACGCGAAGACGGTCAATATTTATTGAATGCAAGCCACCGAGCTGTGGATGAGCAAGAAGCTTGGCCGGATGTATTAGAAAAACCTTTAAGTGTTGAGCAGGGGCAGCAGCTAAAAGCACTACGCGATCATGGCCATGAGATGGCCGCCGAGCAAAATCTAGCGACCGAACTGCTGTTCAATAAAAAAGAGTGGGAAGAATTACTACGCCACTTTTTATTTGCGACACCTTTGCAATCGGCAAGGTTTCAGGGGTGGCGCGCAGAGCAATTTTTGCCTGCTTTACGTGATTATTTTAAACAGTCCATTGAGGCTTAGTGGCAATTAATTATTGCCAAGTCTGATTTATAGAGTGCTTTGAGAGATGAAAAAGCTGATTTGTGAAGTGTTCCGCAGTCCCAAAGAAGAGGGGCTGTATTTGTATGTTGAGAAGGCAAAGGGCTTAAAAGACGTGCCTGAGGCTTTATTGGAAAAATTTGGCATCCCTAAGTCAGCCATGACCATGTTATTGGATGAAGAGCGCAAGCTAGCGAAGGCCGATAGCAAGAAGGTTTTAGCGGCTATCGAGGAGCATGGCTATTATCTGCAGTTGCCGCCTCCAAAAGAAGCCTATATGCAAGAAATTAATCACCACAACAGCAAATTGTTTTAATGGCGTTTTGGCAAGAGAAGTCACTTGAGCAAATGACCCCCCAAGAGTGGGAGGCGCTCTGTGATGGCTGTGGCCAGTGCTGCCTGCATAAGTTGGAAGACGAAGATACAGGGGCTTATTACTATACCGAGGTTGCCTGTGAGCTTCTCGATATCGATTGCGCCCGCTGCAGTGATTATAAGCACCGCAAAAAGAGAGTGCCCGAGTGTTTAAAGCTCAGTGTGGCCGATGTAGAGCATTTTCATTGGCTACCCAGTCAGTGCGCCTACCGTCTATTGGCTGATGGTGAACCTTTACCTGAGTGGCACCCACTAATTAGTGGTACGCCTCAGTCAGTGATAGACGCTGGCCAGTCAGTGATCGGGCGAGTGCTGCCTGAGAGCCAGGTGGCCGAAGAAGATTTTGAAGAACATATTATTTATTGGGTTGAATAAGCAGTGCTGCTCAGTTTTTTAGCTCAATTTGATACAAAAGGAGTTTGGGGATGAGCCCTGAAGATTATAAGTTCGCTTGGCTGGCCTATTTACTGGGCAGTGCGATCATTTTACTGGGGTGGTGGTTTGTCACTAAGGGTATCGCAAATCGTTACCTGCGTAATAGCCTTAGAGTTATTGCCGCTGTTTTGCTCTTAACTCCCCATGCAACCCAAAGCGGAGAAATGCTCATGTCACCGGCTCTTTTTGTTGCGGTGTTAGACCCTTTGTTCACCGAAGACGGTGACTTTCTACGCGCAGGTATACCGCTGTTAAGTACCCTAGGTGTTTGTTTGTTGATTTACCTATTGATCGACTTACTTTTTTTAAAGCGCCGCCGCCAAAAAGCCGCTGAAGCAGCTCTTGAGGCAGATCGTGCTGAGCTGCTGGAAGAGAGCCACAAGGTTTAAGCAGTGGGTGATCTAGGCGACAGCTCTCGCCATGCTCTATAGTCTGGGCGCCTTGTTTACGGTGCCTTTTTATTCTCTTTTCCCACTTTATCTTTTAGCACTTTGCCTTTTCTACTATGCATCTGCACAATGCCCTAGACTAATCCACAATTCCAGAGAATTCCCCGCCTGAGCCACCTCTTAATTCAGTAAATGCCGTTCTATATCGCTAACTATGCCTACTAAACCGTAGGAATACTGCTATACCTTTCTAAGCTGCGGTAAATATCTTTTCAATCTGGCCGATAACTAGTCCGAATGGGCTCTTTGTTACTGCTTTTTATGGTAGGCATGGCTTGGCAGCGAGTAGATACACTGAATAGGAGGGCGGAATGCCGCAGTATCGCCGTTTATTGGATTTTAATCTTGCGTCATTGATTGGCTTAACGTTACTTTTGGGTTTAGTTACGCCGCTGCACGGCCAAGTGTCTGAAAACACTCAAAGCATGCCAGCTAAAGCTGAAGTCGTTCTTGATCAGGAGGAGCGCCTAGCCGATGTGCGCTTGCTGATTGATGTGTCGGGCAGTATGAAGCTCAATGATCCCGCTAATTTACGCCAACCTGCTATTGATCTTCTCGTTAAGCTATTGCCAGAGGGCAGTAAAGCTGGCGTTTGGAGCTTCGGCAAGTACGTCAATATGTTGGTACCGCACCAGGCCGTGAGTGAGGATTGGAAAAGCAATGCGGCCAGCAAGGCTGACGGTATTAACTCTAGTGGCTTATTTACCAATATTGGCTTGGCGCTAGAAAAAGCCAGCTATGACATAGAGCAAAATGGCGAAAAATTTGATCGCCACCTGATCTTATTAACGGATGGCATGGTGGATATCGCGAAAGATCCCGATGCTAACCAAGTGGAGTGGCAGCGTATCGCCAATGACTTGCTTCCCAAGCTTCAGGCGGCAGGGTTCAGCATTCATACCATTGCTTTATCTGAGAATGCCGATAGTGATTTACTGCAGCAACTTTCAAGAGCAACTGATGGCCACAGTGCGGTTGCCCAAAGTGCCGATGAGTTAATGCAAGCTTTCCTGCAAGCCTTTGATAAGGCCGCGCCCGCAGAGCAGTTACCGTTTGATGGCGAGAGCTTCTTGGTGGATTCATCTGTTGAAGAGTTTACCGCCCTTATTTTTAATGCTGACACTTCACAAAAGACAACGCTAATTGCTCCAGACAGTAGCCGATACAGTGCGGCTCGTCGTGATGATTCGGTGAATTGGTATGCCGGGGAAGGTTATGATTTGGTTACCGTGCAACACCCCTTTGAAGGTGAGTGGCAGGTAAAGGCCGATGTTGCCGAAAACAGTAGAATTACCGTTGTTAGTGGTCTAAGCCTTAAGGTAAGGGCGCTGCCCAATAATATTAACCCGGGCGAAATTATCGATTTGATTTTCAGTTTGCGCCAAGAAGGAAAGGTTATCACTGACCCGGAGTTTTTATCGCTATTAGATATTGATGCCCAGCTTAGCTTGCAAGCTGAAACGCGTAAGCAGTGGAACTATAAAATTTATAGCTCTGGCGCAGAGACGCCCGAGCAGGGTATTTTTCAAAGACAGCTAGAAGACTTTGCCCAGCGAGGTCAATATCTTTTGAAGCTAAATGTAGATGGCAAAAGCTTTCAACGTTCTTTCAGTCATCGTTTTAATAGCCAAGCCGCTTTTCAAGCTAAGCTAGTGGAGTCAGAGAATGAAGAGGGTAAGCCTGGCTATTTGTTGACGGTGAGCGGCGCTAATAAAAGTTTGGACTTAGATGCTACGACGGTCGATGTGACCCTCGTGGAGCAAGACGGCAATCAGCGTCCCTTTGTGATGGAATTGGGAAGCCGTAACAACTGGCAGCTCTTTATACCTGCTATGGCGGACGGGCTATACCAATTTGAAATGGTAGTCAGCGGTAAATACCAAAGTGGTGAGCACCTTCGTTATAACCTACCGCCTTTAAGCTTGGTCTTAGATGGTGATTCCATGTCGATAAGCGATGCGCCTCTGGCGCCGGAAGCAGCCGCTGTTGAAGTTAGCGACGACGAAGGCGAAGCACTGGAAGATGAACCGCTTGAAGAGCAAGCCGATCACAATTGGTTGCTTTATGGTTTGTTAGCTCTAGGGAATCTACTGGTCTTTGTGTTGCTCTACATGGGCTACCGCTTTTTCATAATGGAGAAGCCTGAAGCAGAGGAAGAAGAGGAAGAGGATGAAGACTTTGTCGATGTTAATGCGGTAGTCGATGATTCAGAGTTGCCGGTTGAAGAGGCAATTGCTGAAGTAAAAGAAACTATCGCGGCGCAACAAGAGCAAGCTCAGCAGACTCCAGAATCTGCGGAAGCTGCTACCGAGCAAAATCAGGACGAAACAGCGCAAGATGCCGAGCAGCTGCAAGAGCAAAGTCCTACTGAAAATGCCGCTGAGCCAGCAGCGTTGAGCATGGAAAATGATATGGGTGATCCAGAAGCAGCTAGCATTGGTGATGATATTCTTGCTATGGACGATCTCGATAGCGATGATGGCGGAAGCGGGGCTACTAGTGATGATGGGGCTGAAACGGAGAGTGCTCCGCTTGAAGCTGCGGTGCCTGTAACCGAAGCTAATAATGCTGAAGGTGAAAATCCTGAACCCCCTGTATTAGATCAGGCAGTCGAAACCGCAGAAGAGCCACAGCCTGCAACAGAAGAGACACAGCAAGACGAAGCTCCGGCCAGTGCTGCTGAAGAAACAGGGCAAGCTACCGCTGATGCTCCAGTCGAAGAGCCCAATATTGAAGATGAAATTGATGCTTTATTGGAGCAGGGCAGTCAGGTAGAGGAAGACGATGAAGACTGGGCCGCTGCCCTGCAAAATGAACTAGATGGTGTTGCCGACGGTACTGCTGATAATGCTGCAGCAGAAGAGGTCGCGACAGACCTGAGTGAGAGTTTAGACTTGGCCGATGATGCTGTTGCGGATGCGGATTTAACCGAATTAAGCAATAAGAAAGATGCCGAACAGGGCTGAACAATAACTGAATAACCCCGCCTCAATTCTTATAAAAAAGCCCTTGTTTTCAAGGGCTTGTATGCCTCCCTAATCCAGCGTAAAGTAGCTTTGTGATGTACTCCTAGAGCAGCTAATTGCTGCTTTTCTAAAGATACTGAGCTTTATTTGTCGATCGGCCTGAATGCCGAATGGCGCAAAACGCCAAAGATAAATAGTTAGCCCCAAGAAACTAACAGTCATACACAAGAGAAATGCTATGAACGCTCATTTACTTCGCTCTAAACAGGATGTTCGCCTTAGTGAACTGCTTCTTAAGGACCCTACAGTGAGTGCTGTTAATGAACAGATCGCTCGTCGCGAAGGTCAAGGGCCGCAAGGTACTCGTCGCCGATTACTGGCCACCTCAGTACGTCTAAGCAAGGCAATGGCTCCGGAGCTACACAAGATGGCCGAAGAGTGCATTGAGCGCTTAGGGGTTAGTATTCCAGTCGAGCTATATGCATACTCAAGCCCACAATTTAATGCTGCCTGTGTAAAGCCGGAAGAGGGACGCTTATTCATTATGTTTTCTTCAGCGCTATTGGATGGTTTTGCTGAAGATGAATTGCGCTTTGTGATGGGGCATGAGCTTGGGCACCATGTCTATGGCCATCACGATATTCCTATCGGCTATGTTCTTAAAGGACAAAAGCCTGCTTCGCCAGACCTTGCCTTAAGCCTAACCAGCTGGTCTCGTTACGCAGAGATATCAGCAGATCGTGCCGGTGCCTACTGCACCCAGAGTTTAGATGCCGTAGCGCGCTCGCTCTTCAAACTAGCCTCGGGTGTTACTAGCTCCGTCGTCAAATTTAATCTTGCTGATTTCTTAAGCCAAGTTGACGAAATGCAAACCGAAGATCAACTTCCTGGTGCTGGCGCTCCTGTCCAAGATTGGTTTATGACTCACCCATTTAGTCCGTTGCGAGTGAAGGCTTTGCAGATGTTTCACAATTCCAGCTTAATGAAAGAGGGCGGTATTAGTGAAGATCAGTTAGAGCTCGGCGTAGAAGGATTGATGGCATTAATGGAGCCAAGCTATTTGGAGTCCAAAGCAGATGCCGCTATCGCCATGCGACATATGTTGTTTGCGGGAACCTTGCTAATCGCCAATGCTAACGGTGAAATTTCCGCTGAGGAAATCAAAATCTTTGAAGATTTCTTTGGTAAATACAAGTACAAAGAAAATTTCAATATGCAACGTTTGGCGGAAGATTTACCAAAGCGTGCCGCCGCTGTCGTGGAGCAAAACTCAATACCCAAGCGTATGCAGCTGGTTAGAGACCTATGTGTGATGGCCAGAGCCGAAGGGCATGCTCGTGCAAGCGAAGTGGCAAAACTTAAAGATATTGCTGGGCTTCTAGAGGTACCAGAGTTTTTCGTAGATCAATTATTGACTGAAGAGGTCGATATTGCGTTGTCGTAATGTTGGACGTTAGACGCTAGACGCTAGACGGTAGATGAGAGACGTTAGAGCTTTAGTAGATAGCGTGTGAGTTGGAGGGTGAGAATTAGGGTGGCCAATGTCTAGGTCTGAGGGCGATCGTAATTTTGATGATTTGGTCGAGCATTTTGCTGGCAAAATTTATGGCGATAAAGGTCAGCAGGGCAATATTGAAAAAGGGCGCCTGCGCCATGCTGTAATTCGGCGAGATTTACTGGCTGAAATTTCTCAGTTGAGGCTGCCTGACAGCTGCGCTCAAATGCAGGTTCTGGATATTGGTGCAGGTTTGGGGCAGTGGGTGATTGAGTTGGCCGAACGCGGTTGCCGACTCACTTACAACGATATTTCTCAGAATATGATGGCCGCGGCGCGACAGCGAGCGACTGAAGTTCTACCCACCGCAATTTTCGAACCCTTGTCTTGGTTTGCCAAGCCCTATCAAGAGTTACAAACCGATATAGCACCTAACAGCCAGGACCTCATACTTTGCCACGCCCTGATAGAGTGGCTAGAAGAGCCCGAGCAACTTCTGACTAGGTTATATGATTGGATGAAACCTGGTGCTTGCTTATCGCTTTGTCACTATAACCCAGCAGGAAAGCGCCTGCGCAACTTGGTGTTTGGTAATTTTAAGTCGGTAGAGCGTGAGCTGTCGGGTGAGACTATAGATGTCAGCAAAATGCGTGGCGGCTTAACGCCTAGCAATCCTAGTAGCATTGAGCAGATTGACCAGTGGTTGCTGGCGGCTGGTTTTACCTTGATAAGCCAATCTGGCATTAGGGTGTTTTCAGATTACACTTTGGAAAAAAGAGGTGGCTTATCCTCCCCCGAAGCGGTATTCGATATGGAAATGACCATGAGCTTAGATAAAGACTTAGTCAGCAGCTCACGCTATCGCCATCTTATTTTGCGCAAGCCGGGCTAATATTCTCTGCGACGATCACTACCACAACAAACATCACCATAACAATCTGCTACACTAGGGCCTGTTCAGACCGCTTTATGAAGATGTCTGGCTGCGCAATTCCCAAATCATTGTGAACATAAGCTTCCGTTGTTCAATTGAGAGTGTTAACTGGTGCTTTCTTTTATTTTAGTAAACTGCATTACCGTGGCCTTGGTGGTCATGATTCATTACGAAATTCTGCGAGCACTCTCTCGCTTTTTACCGTTGTTGCATATTATCCATCGTTACCGTATCGCGGTTGGTGTTATCGGCGCGCTGATTGCTCATACCATTGAGATTTGGATTTTTGCTATTGTGTATTACTGGATGATTCAGGAGCCCGCTTGGGGAAGTTTTGCCGGCGCTTTCAATAATACGTTTATGGATTGTGTCTACTTCTCTTTTACCAGTTATACCACACTGGGTTTTGGTGATATCGAACCCCATGGCGCGATACGCTATCTCACCGGGATCGAGTCACTAACTGGCTTAGTCTTGGTGACCTGGAGTGCCTCCTTTCTGTTTTATGAAATGCAGAAATACTGGGAAGACAGTTAAGTGCGATGCGGGGCGGCTATACAATCTTCCATCAGCTTTGAATTGGAAGTCGATCGTTGTACAAAATGCCGCCTTCGCCAAGTGGCCTGTTTTTGCGGGCAGTGGCCTTGTATTGACTCTGACTTAAAGCTAGACATTCTTGTCCATGAGAAAGAGTTAAACAAGGAAAGCAATACCGCCTTACTGATATGGAAGACACTGTCTAATTGCCAAATGTTTTTTTGGCAAAGGACGCTAATGGCGAAGAATATGTCTGATGATAATGCTGATGGCTTGATCGCTCCAGAGCAGCTTCCTGTTCTACTATTTCCAGCGCGTTTTGCTAATCGTTATCAGGGGCAGGAATCAGCACTTCATCCAATGTTATCAATCGAACAGCTAGCGGGGCGAAGATTATTACTGTTGGATGGCAGTTGGCAGCAAGTTCGAAAAATGTATCGTCAATCAAAAATATTGCAGCATCTACCGTGCTTTGAAATTCCTAGCTCTGCTGATTTTCCTATGGAGACATTTAGCCTGCGCAGGAATCAGCAGGCGGATGGATTCTGCTCAGCGCAGGCCATCGCGCTATTGCTTTGGCATATGGCAGAAAAAACGCAAGCGAAGCAGCTATTGGAAGCTTTTAATCTATTCGGCCGGCATGTAGAGGCCAGCCGAAATAACCACTTTGTAAAAGGTTGAGCTCAAACTCGGTGGGTGACATTATGCCATGCTATTCCCTTGAACAATTCGAGTTGCAGTTGGTGCCTGTGGCAAGTTTGCCCTTGGTCACTAAGTTCTACAAAGCTTGTCGCTACCCAGCAAAGGCGGGCAGGGGAGAAAGGGTTTACTGCTTGCGCTTAGATGGACAAATTGTTGCGGCGCTTAAGCTTGTGCCAAAGACCTTTGCGGCTGAGTCTTGGCTGTTTTTAAGGGCGATGTGTGTTCTGCCCCAAATGCAAGGGCGGGGAATCGGTAAGATTATGCTGCAGCTATTACAGCCTTATTTTGATCAAGCCGTATACTGCTACCCGTTTGCTCACTTAGAGAATTTCTACGGTACCATCGGTTTTACTAGGCTCAATCCTGAGGAGGCAACAGCCGAGATGTCGCTTGCTTACCAGCGTTTATTGGATCAAGGTCGTGACGTCTTAATCATGTCTTGTGAGCCAGCTTCCTAAACTGCGATCTAAGAACAGACGCATTTTGTCAGAAACCCTAAGCTTACTTGCTTCTAATCAATAGTATTCAGGTGATGGGGCCTACTATGTATTATTAGCTTGTGCTAATGTATGCCTATCAATTAATGGAGGGTAAACCCATGTTTGCGAATAGTTTTGCTGAAAAATCTGTCTTACTGACCAATATGTTAGCTTTCAAAGGTCTTCGAATCGTGGCGCTAGCTGTTTTGGCATCTTTTATGGTGGCCTGTGGCTCGGTTGAGCAACAACAAAGCAATGTTAAGAGTAATGCTTTGTTAGAAGCCGTGCAAAGTTCTGAAGTGGAGGGCTTTGCTCAGTTAGGCCCTATTTATGCTGGGGGTTTACCAAGCCTTGAAGAGCTAAATAGTTTTGCGGACAAGGGGGTTAAAACCGTTATTGATTTTCGTAGACCCCAAGAAGGTTTAGAGCAAGAACAAGCCGAGTTGGCCAAATTGGGTGTAAACTACGTCAATATACCGCTTGGAAGAGAGTTGGCTCCGGCCGAAGCCCAAGAAAAGTTCGCTCAGGCTTTTGCAGCCGCTAAGGGTGAGAAGGTATTATTGCACTGCCGCTCCGGAAATCGTGTCGGTATGGTTTGGTCGTTGTATCAAATTAACCAAGGTGTTGACGTTGAACTTGCCATTGAGCAAGGTCGTGCCATGGGGATGAAATCCGGTTTTGAAAAAGCGGTAAGAGCATCACTTACAAAAGAATAGAACAAATATGATGGATCTCTCAGCTATGCAGGACAATGCCCGTGAGGCATCGTCCTTTTTAAAGAGTTTGGCAAACGAAAAGCGTTTGTTAATTTTATGTACTTTGGCAGATAAAGAGTTATCGGTAAGTGAGCTTAATGCTCATATCGATATCAGCCAGTCTGCGCTTTCTCAGCACCTTGCGTGGTTGAGGGAGGCCAAATTGGTTGCGACTCGTCGAGAAGCGCAAACCATTTACTATCGCCTAGAGGGTGAAAAAGCCCTTAAGGTGATAGGCGTGCTAAAAGACATATTCTGCCCTTAAGACTCAAACCCTCAAGGGCAAGGCATATCTAACCCTTGTTCACTTCACAGGTCCAGCGGGCCAAGCATTCTCACGTCCAGATAAATTTTTAGCAATTTACAGCTAAGTCTACAGGTTAAAGTCGTTCTTTGTGGCTTTAAACGCCGTTGCCTGCTTAAAAACTCGACGATTTTGCATTGCTCGATGGCTTAGATTGGCCCCTAAGTCGCTAAGCCCATGGCGCTTTTCACCAAAGCCATGATGTTTTTTGCCACTGCGGGTGATTTCAAGCCTGTGTTAGTATCTGCCAGCAATGACTACAGATAAGCAATGCCCCTTGGGAGTGATATATGAGTTTTACAGGTACCGATAAATACGTTGCCACCGATGATTTACGCATGGCAGTAGATGCGGCAGTAACTTTAGAGCGTCCGCTCTTGATTAAAGGTGAGCCGGGTACCGGCAAGACTATGCTGGCTGAAGAGGTGGCAGAATCTTTAGGTATGCGCCTGATTCAGTGGCACATCAAGTCGACCACTAAGGCCCAGCAAGGTTTATATGAGTACGATGCCGTGTCGCGCTTAAGAGATTCTCAGTTGGGTGATGATAAAGTTCACGATATCAAGAACTACATCAAAAAAGGTAAGCTGTGGGAAGCCTTTGAGGCTGACGAGCAGGTTGTTTTGTTGATTGATGAGATCGATAAAGCTGATATTGAATTCCCCAACGATCTTCTAGTTGAAATCGATAAAATGGAATTCTTCGTTTACGAGACTGGTGAAACCATTAAGGCGAAAAAGCGCCCAATTGTTATCATCACCAGTAATAACGAAAAAGAGCTTCCTGATGCATTCTTGCGTCGTTGTTTCTTCCATTACATCAACTTCCCAGATCGCGACACTATGATGAAGATCATCGATGTGCACTATCCGACGATCAAGGCCGATTTGGTGAATGAGGCTCTGGATGTGTTTTTCGATGTACGTAAAGTACCTGGTCTTAAGAAAAAGCCTTCTACCTCTGAATTAATTGATTGGCTAAAACTCCTATTAGCTGACGATATCCCAGATGAAGTGTTGAAGAACCGCGATGCGAGTAAGGCAATTCCGCCGCTTTATGGCGCCTTGCTTAAGAACGAGCAAGACGTGCATATGTTAGAGCGCCTGGCCTTTATGGTGCGTCGCGAAAGTCGCTCTTAATGCAATTTGCTTGCCCGAAAAACTTGCACAATTTAATGCAAAAAGGTTGCTAGCATGCTGGTTAATTTTTTTTATGGCCTGCGCAATGCCAATGTGCCGGTATCAATTAAAGAGCTATTGGTATTGCTGGAGGCGCTAGAGAAACATCTAGCCTTCGGCAGTATTGATGACTTTTACCTTTTGTCGCGAACTTGTCTGATCAAAGATGAAAAACACTTTGATAAATTCGATCGTGCCTTTGGGGCCTATTTTAAAGATCTCGATGGGCTCGATGACATTATTGAAGCTTTGATTCCAGAGGATTGGCTGCGCACAGAATTCCTTAAAAATTTGACGGAAGAAGAGAAGGCGCAGATAGAATCTTTGGGTGGTTTAGAAAAACTCATTGAAGAGTTTAAAAAGCGCCTGGAAGAGCAAAAGAAGCGTCATGAAGGCGGCAACAAGTGGATTGGTACCGGTGGTACCTCGCCATTTGGTCACAGTGGTTATAATCCCGAAGGCATTCGGGTGGGTGGTGAAAGTCGCAACAAAAAGGCTACCAAGGTTTGGGAGAAGCGCGAGTTTAAAAACCTTGATGATGAGGTAGAGCTTGGTACTCGTAATATCAAGATGGCTTTGCGTAAGCTGCGTAAGTTTGCTCGCCAAGGGGCTGAGGATGAGCTGGATCTAGATGACACTATTCGCTCTACCGCGCGAAACGCTGGCCTGCTTGATATTAAAATGGTTCCAGAGCGTCACAATGCCGTGAAGGTTCTGCTGTTTTTTGATGTCGGCGGCTCCATGGATCCTTATGTCCGCTTATGTGAAGAGCTATTTTCGGCCTGTAAAACCGAATTTAAGCATATGGAGTATTTTTACTTCCATAACTTCATCTACGACGGTGTTTGGAAAGACAATATGCGTCGCAATACCGATACGACGCCTTTGTTTGATGTGTTGCATACCTATAGCAGTGATTACAAGGTGATCTTTATTGGTGACGCCTCGATGGCGCCTTATGAGGTGAGTAGCCAATACGGTAGTGTTGAATATATGAACGAAGAGCCGGGCTATGTTTGGATGAATCGCTTGACCGAGACTTTCGACAAAGTTATCTGGCTAAATCCTACGGCTAAGAAGTACTGGCGCTACACCCAAACCATCGACATGATCAAAGATCTGGTAGATGGCCATATGTACCCACTGACTCTTGAAGGTTTGGACGAAGGGATCAAATTTTTAACCAAATAAGGCTCTGTCGCCGAATACCTTTCCGTTCTAGCTAGCGTCTTTCATAAAGGCGCTAGCCTTTCTGATTTATATCAAAATCTTTCTGCCTACACTGATTTAAGCTAAATCTCGTCAATTACAATAAGCCGAGGGTTGAGATTATGTCATTGGAGCAAATACGCGATCAGTTGTTGGCTAGACAAGCAGAGTTAGAAGCACGGCTATCTCGTGTGGAGGAGCATGTGAACCATCGTAATGAGCCCTTGTCTGCAGATTTCGCTGAGCAGGCTGTGGAGCGCGAGAATGATGAGGTGCTTGAGGCAATAGGTTGCGAAGTCAGCAATGAGCTGGCTCAAATCAAGCAATCCCTGCGTCGTCTAGACGAAGGCAGTTATGGTAGCTGTGAGCGCTGTGGCGAAGATATCGCTATTGAACGACTGAATATTGTGCCGCACACGGTTTACTGTATTCGCTGCGCCGTTGGTTAATAATCTGCTTCCTATTGAACTGGAATTTGAAGAGTAAAACAGCAACCGCTTTCTTGGTTTTGGCAATGCAAGTGCCCGCCGAGCTGTTGGCTGCTGTTATTAAAAGCGGCGTGTAGCCCTAAGCCCACATGATGAGCCTTTGCTGCCACGAATGGGTCAAAGGCGGTACTGAGAAGCTCTTCACTCAGGCCTATGCCATTATCCTTTACGCTCACTTCTAAAAGCTTTTCTGTGAGTTGATACTCAATGTGAATTTCGGCGTTGCTTTGTTGCTTATCAAAAGCGTGTTCCAGTGCGTTTTGCAGCAGTTCTTTAAGGACATGGAATAGGGCGCTTTCCTTGCAACGAATTTGCAGATCCTCGGGCCCTTCGATAAACAAGCGCACTTTTGCGGCAATAAATTGCGCCTGCATTTGAGCAACTACCTTTTCGATTAAGGGGTACAGCCTAATCGCTTTGTCTTGCTCTTCCTGCTCGTCGCCAGCGAGCAGTTTAAAGTTGCTAATCAGTTGGTTGAGGCGCTGCAAATTATTGTGCATCAAGCTTTCAGCGCCATTAAGCTTACGTGATAAGGCGTTTTTGCTGTCGTTAGCTTCTGTAGGAAGAGCGGCAATACTTTGCTTACTGCAATCGCTAATCACAGAGTGAGCCATGCTGACAACGCCCAAAGGTGTGTTGAGTTCGTGAGCCATTCCCCTGACCAAACGACCCAGTGAGGCATGTTTTTCACTGGCAACCAGTTGCTCCTGTGTGCTTCGCAAGTTATCCAGCGAATCTCTAAGCTCCTCGGTTCTTAAGCTAACTTCATTTTCTAGAATACGCTTGCGGTTCTGCAAATGGCGCACTCTAAAGTGGAAGAGTATATAAATTACTAAGGCAATCACCGCTAGCGCCAGTACTTTAAACCACAGCGTTTCATACCAGGCGGCGCTTATATTGATCGGGATTGCTAAGGAATGCGAACTCCACTCGCCAGCGCGATTGCTGGCTCTGATTTGTAGCTCGTATTGGCCTGGGCTTAAGTTGGTGTAGGTCGCTAAGCGACGATTAGCATCGCTGGGAATCCACTGTTCGTCGTAACCTTCTAACCGGTAGGCATACTGGGTGCGCAGCGGGTCAGCATAATCTAAGGCGGCAAAACTAACCGAAAAGCCGTGGTCATTAGCCGCCAAATCGATTTCGGATCCTGGCTTTAACAGTTCACGACCATCGATATCAATTCGGTTAATGATCAGCGGCGGCTGGTATTTTGAATAGTGGTACTGCGCAGGCTTTAAAATACTGATGCCATTCGCGCCACCAAAAATAAAGTTTCCAGAGCGAGTTTTGACTGAGGCCATAGGGCGCCGAATTCTATGGAATACGCCGTCGGCTCGATTTAGCAGCTGGGTCTTTCCTTGCTGGAAGTCAAATACAAAATTGGCACCCCAGTAACGGCCATCTGGGCCAGGGAAGGATTCTACATTGCTGAAGTGGTCACCGAATATTCTTTCGGCGTTGAGTTCAATGCTTCCAGCTTCAATGCTTAAGCGATACCAAGCCGACTGGCTAATCAAAATGACTTCGCTGTCGCTTTGTCTGTGAAGAGCGAGAATGCGCTGATCTGTTAGATGCTGTGCTAGTTCACCTTTAAGTTCAACTTTTTGTAATTCTTTAGCCCCACTTGCTAGGTAAAATAAGGTGGAGGGGCCGCCAAGCCAAAGGTCGCCGTTATCCATATAGGCTTTATAGTAAAGTGCAGCGGTTTTTGAAAACTCACTGTCGCTGATCTTTTCGAGGCGCTGGTCGTTTTTAATGAATCGATTCAAGCCGCGACGGGTTAACACTAAAAGGTCGCCGTTGGCCTCCGGAAACAAACGAAATATTTTATTTGAGTACAGGCCGTCAGTGGTGGTGAATTGCTCTAGCTGGCCATTGGGTTTTTCACTGTTCTTTATACGGTATAGGCCGCGGTTGAGTCCGCCTAGCCAGATATTGCCGCTACGGTCTTCGGTAATCGCTTTAATGGTGCCTTCTTGCAGTGCGCCTGCTTGCCCGATAGCGGGCATTATTCTGGCGATTTTGCCTTTGCTAGGGTTAAAGACGTCCACGCCTTTGCCGTAGGTAGAAAACCATAATTGATTCTGGCTGTCTTCGTAAATCGCATAGATATCATTATGGCTTAAACTATGAGGGTCTTCCGGATTATGAGCTAGGCTGCGAGAGAAATTATTGCCTATATTGATTCTGCTCAGGCCTTTTCCGAGCGTCGATATCCAAAGTAATCCGGATTGGTCGAGTAAGAAAGCGCCGGCATTATTACTATCAAAGCTTGCGTCGCTGCTTTGGCTGTGGCGATGGCTGCCTATCTGTTCACCGCTGTGTTCATCGAAGATTAAAATGCCACTACGAGCACTGCTCATCCAGATGTTGCCATTGGGCAGCTGAATAATGTCTTTGATCCAGTCATTGCTGTTCAGCTTTTCAAAGTCGCCTGTCGCTGTTTTACGATAGGCGCCTTTGCCAAAAGTACCAAACCAATAACTACCGTTTTTACTTTTGAATATTTTGGTTAGGGTTTGTTGGCTAAGTTTGTCGCTAGGCGAGTTATGATGTGCCGCTACGATGCTTGATTCTTTCAGATTTAGCTTATCAATGCCTGCTGTACTTCCGACCCATAGCGTGTCTCCGTCTAAGAGCAAAGCGCTAACCACGGTGGCGCTCAGTAGCTGCTGCTTGCCGCTTGCCGATTGTCCTTCCTTGACTGTGCTATTAAAGCTAAGCAGCTTTCCTTTTTTTAGGTGAAACTTGCAGACACCATTACTGGAGCCGATCCAAGCTTGCTCGGTGTCGAGAGGAATTATTTCATTGATAGAGGGGTTGCTGCTTTGCGTATCGCTTTTAAATGAAAAGTGTTGGTAGCTTCTATTGTTGGGGTTTAGCACATAGAGGCCTGAGGCGGCTGTCCCCATCCAAATTTTACCGTCCTGAGCGATCGCTACTTTACGCACCCAGTGGCTGGGTAGCTTTTCATCACTATGATTGTAGTAAGGGGCGGGAATAACTTGATAGCCATCGTATTGATACAGGCCTTCATAGGTGGCAATCCAGATAAGGCCGTTTTTGCCCTGGGCCAGATCGGTGATAGTGGGGAGCTCGTAATTCCCCTCCAGCACGGTTTCAAAATAGGGAGAGCCTAAATCGAAAATATCAGCATCTTTGCTCGCCTGCACATAATTACAGGCAAGCAGGCTGATGCTTATCAGCATTATTAGGATAGGGCTTCTAACTACCATAGCTTAATACAATTAAGGTAAATGCTATCTGCTGACAGATTACCTTGTTAATGCGAGCTTCCTATCCTTGTGAGCCACCTAGTCTGTGTAATGCTGTTTCCTTATTAGGGGAAAATAGCATACTTCTCATCAATTATTGGCGGCGAACTTTAGCAACTTCAATCATATTATTGCTAATACGGGTCGTTTCAAGCTGGAACTTCCCTAAACTAAAGCCCATATGGCCAGCTGGAATTGATTCGATATGTTCTAAAATTAGACCATTAAGTGTCTTTGGTCCATCTACTGGTAAATCCCAGGCAAGTTGCTTATTGATATCCCGAATAGAGGTGCTGCCTTCAATGGCGTACCAATCATTTTCCAGGGCGCTGATTTCTTGTTGCTCTTCTTCGGCTAGGTTGGTAGTGAAATCGCCAACGATCTCTTCGAGCAGGTCTTCCAAGGTGACAATACCTTGTACATCGCCGTATTCATCGACGGCAATGGCGATGCGGCGTTTTTCCTTTTGGAAGTTGAGCAGTTGCACGTGTAGCGGTGTTGATTCGGGTACAAAGTAGGGCTCTCTTGCGAAGCGTTTGATGGCCTCGTGAGTAATGGTTTCATCGCCGCCATAGATGAACTTAGCCGCGTTGCGCAGGTGCATAACGCCGATAATGTTATTAATGTCCCCTTCATAGACAGGCAGGCGGGTGTATGCGCTGCTGCGAATTTGCTCCATCAGGGTGGGAACATCCTCTTCGATATCTAAGCCGACTACCTCGTTACGGGGCACCATAATGTCTTCGACGGTGGCTTTTTCCAGGTCGAGAATATTGAGTAGCATGCCTTGGTGTTGGTCTGGGATGAGATCACCGGCTTCGTCTACCGCTGTGCGCAGCTCTTCGGGGCGCAGGAGTTCATTGGCATTGTCAGTAAGAGGGTTTACTCCAAATAGGCGCGCCAAGCGGTTGGATATGCCATTTACAAGCCAAACTGCTGGAATTAGCAGAATTAATAAGGGGCGTAAAATCCAACTTGCTGGAAAAGCAATTTTTTCCGGGTGCAGGGCGGCAATGGTCTTGGGGGTTACTTCAGAGAATATGAGTACTACTAGGGTGAGAAGTACCGTGCTCCAAACAATACCAGCTTGGCCGTACAAAGTAGTTGCAATGACCGTGGCAATAGCGGCGGCGGCATTGTTGACAAGATTGTTGCCAATTAGGATTACGCCTATCAGGCGGTCGGGGCGCTGTAGTAATTTTGATACTCTTTTCGCGCTGTTATTTCCTTTGTTTGCTAGGTGCCGCAGGCGGTATCGATTGATAGCCATCATGCCGGTCTCAGAGCTAGAAAAGAATGCGGAAAGTAGGACTAAAACAGCCAGTGCTGCAAACAGCAGGCCTATGGGGATCTCGTTCAAGAAGGGTAAAACCTAAGTCACTATTATTAAGTGCAATAGTGAAGCAGTCTTTTGGCAGAATCAAGCCTGAAGTTGGCTTCAGTGGGGCTGATCTTACAGTGCTACAAAATCAGCTCTACCACCAGCTTGCTGCCAAAATAAGCCAGCATTAGGGCAATAAAGCCGCCTAGGGTAAACCGTATGGCGGTATTGCCGCGCCAGCCTTTAAAGTGTCGGCCGAATAGTAGAGTGGCATAAATTAGCCAAGAGGCGACCGAGAAAAAGACTTTGTGAGCCAAAGCCTGCTCTGGGTCGACATGCACAAAGAATGTGCCGGTAAGAATCGAGATGCTTAATAGTGCAAAACCCACCCAAAGCAATTCGAACAATAGAGCTTCCATAGTTTGCAGTGGGGGTAGCAAACGTACCATTCCGCTAATCTGTTTGCTGCGCAGCTGGTGATTCTGATAGGCCAGTAAAAGCGCTTGCATGGTGGCAATGGTGAGCAGACTGTAAGCCAGCAGTGACAGCAGGATATGGATGCTGGTAGCTGTATTAAGTTGCAGACTCTGTTCGTCACCGCCAAACAGTAAGGTGCAGGCAATGGCAATCACGCTCATTGGGCTAACTAACAATAAAACATTTAAGGTTGGCTTACGGAGGCTACTGATCAGAATGATGATGTTGATCAGCCAAACTAACAGCGAGGGAACTTTAAAAAAGCTGAGAGAAATCTCGCCACCATCAATAAACTGAAAGGCTAGGCCAGCGCCGTGGAACAGTAGTGCAGGGATAAGTAGACTGCGGAGGTGTTTGGGCTTAGCAGCATGCTGATGTCTGATCTCGGCAATAATAAATGCAAAGATGCCTAAATAGCAGGCAATGGCGAGAACTAAACTTACCGTGGTGGACATCAGTCGCAGTTTCCTTCGTTATAGCGCATAAGGTCAGCCGCTAAGTGTGTCATAAGGCGCGCTTAATGAGAAGTTTTATCACTGTTTCTATGCTGACCGAGGCATTGCCCTCTGTTATACTGCCGTTCTTTTGCGCCTGCCATTGTGGCGGCTGATCAAAGATTAATCCAAAGGCCTGCAGCGCCTTTATGCCGGAGTTGTAACAGCACCATGTTCGACAATTTAAGTGATCGTCTTTCCCACTCGCTAAAGAGTATTACCGGTAAGGCTCGTCTCACCGATGACAATATTAAAAGTACCTTGCGCGAGGTTCGCAAGGCCTTGCTGGAGGCCGATGTTGCACTGCCCGTCGTAAAGACCTTTGTGGATCGCGTGCGTTCCAAGGCTATTGGCTCTCAGGTTGCTAAGTCTTTAAACCCTGGTCAGCAGTTTCTTAAGATCGTAGAGACAGAGCTTGTCGATGTGATGGGGGCTGCGAATGAGTCTCTTAATCTAGCTGCACAGCCACCGGCTGTGGTGTTGATGGCGGGCTTACAGGGTGCGGGTAAAACCACCTCTGTCGCGAAACTAGCTCGTTTCTTGCGTGAGCGAGAGAAGAAAAAAGTTTTGGTGGTCAGTGCGGATATTTATCGTCCGGCGGCAATTCAGCAGCTGGAAACCTTGGCTGGCGAAGTCGAAGTGGAGTTTTTCCCTTCTACTACTGAGCAAAAGCCAGTGGATATCGCCACCGCTGCAATTGATCATGCGAAAAAGCAGTTTATCGATGTGGTGATCGTGGATACTGCGGGTCGCTTGCATATCGACGATACCTTGATGGAAGAGATTCAGGGCCTGCATGCAGCAATTAATCCGGTAGAAACGCTGTTTGTTATCGATGCCATGATTGGTCAGGATGCGGTAAATACCGCCAAGGCTTTCAATGAGGCCTTGCCATTAACTGGTGTGATCTTAACCAAGGCTGATGGTGATGCGCGTGGTGGTGCGGCTTTATCTGTGCGCCAGGTGACCGGTAAGCCAATTAAGTTTATCGGTGTGGGTGAGAAGGTTGATGCCTTAGAGCCATTCCATCCTGATCGAATCGCCAGTCGAATCCTCGGTATGGGTGACGTTATGTCACTTATTGAGCAGGCTGAGCAGAAGATCGATAAGGCCAAGGCCGAAAAACTGGTTAAAAAGGTTCAGAAGGGTCAGAAGTTCGATCTTGAAGATCTCAAAGAGCAGTTCCAGCAGATGAAGAATATGGGTGGTATGGGCTCAATGCTGGACAAATTGCCAGGTATGGGCAATGTGTCCCAGATGGTTGATGAGAACGCCATGGGTAAGCAGTTTGGCCAGATGGAGGCGATCATCAATTCGATGACGCCAGCAGAGCGTCGTAATCCAGATTTGCTGAATGGCTCCCGTAAGCGTCGTATCATCGCTGGCTCAGGCACCCAGATGCAGGATCTTAACCGTCTATTAAAGCAGCACAAGCAGATGGCTAAGATGATGAAGAAGATGAAAGGCGGTGGTATGGCCAAGATGATGCGAGGCCTGGGCGGCATGATGGGTGGTGGCGGTGGAATGCCACCCGGCGGTATGCCTCCAGGTGGCGGCTTGCCTCCAGGCTTTGGCCGTTAAACCATCTGGCTAGTGAATACTGAAAGGCACCTAAGGGTGCCTTTTTCGTTATTGAAAGCTTTGCTATGTGGGCTTTCTTTGCTGCTCCAGTTCCAGTATAATGCCGCGCCTTCTTCGGGCTATAAGCGGTTTCGCTGGCTCAAGAAGGTACTGACTATTGTTCATGCCGTGAGGCAGCACATTGTAAATATAGTAGGAAGACTTACATGGTAAGCATTCGATTAAGCCGTGGTGGCTCTAAAAAGCGTCCTTTTTATCACTTGACTGTAACTGACTCTCGCAATCCGCGTGACGGTCGTTACCTAGAGCGTGTTGGTTTCTTTAACCCTGTAGCTCGTGGTCAAGAAGAGCGTCTACGTGTAGATGCTGAGCGTGTTGATTACTGGGTAGGCCAAGGCGCCCAGATCTCTGATCGCGTTCGTAAGCTGTTAAAAGAAGTAGCGGCAGCTTAAGGCTGTTTGGTCCAATGGCTAGTTCGTCGTCAAATTTGCTTACTGTTGGGCGTATTAACGGGGTATTTGGTATTAAAGGTTGGGTGAAAATCCATTCTGATACTGAGCCTCGGGAAAACATATTTGAGTACTCTCCATGGTGGTTAAAAACACGCCATGGGGTGAAGCCGGTAGAGATTGATGAGTTTAAGGCTCACGGCAATGGTTTGATCGCCCACATTAAGGGTGTTGATGACCGTACCTTGGCAGAAGGTTTTACTAAGGTTGATATTGCTGTTGAGCGCAATCAAATACCGGACTTGGAAGATGGTGAGTATTACTGGCATCAGCTAGTAGGGCTCAAGGTTATTACTGAGCACGGTGGTTCGCCGCAGTTGCTCGGTAAAGTGCAAAAGCTAATGGCAACGGGTGCAAATGATGTGCTGGTTGTTAAAGGGGATAAGGCTGAACTTGGCAGTATTGATAACAAAGAGCGTTTGTTACCTTATGTGCCAGGGCAGTTTGTGATCTCAGTGGATTTGCAAGCTGAAGAAATTCGGGTCGATTGGGACCCTGAGTTTTAACAGCGGTTTTGTGGTTTAAGTTTAGGAGGCAGGTATGCGCATTGCCGTAGTCACTTTGTTTCCTGAGATGTTCGATGCAGTAAGCCGTTACGGTGTATCCGGGCGAGCTTGTGAGCAGGGCGTTTTGGATTTACGGTGTTTTAATCCAAGGGCGCACACCCAAGACCGGCATCAAACTGTTGATGATCGCCCCTACGGCGGTGGCCCTGGGATGCTGATGATGATTCAGCCTCTCAGTGACGCAATTAGCGAAGCAAAGGCTTGGGCACAAGCTGATGGTCAATCTGCTCAGGTGGTGTATATGTCACCTCAGGGCAGGGTTTTTGATCAGGACGCAGCGCAGCAATTTGCGGCAGCGGATAGTGGCAACCTAGTGTTGTTGGCTGGTCGTTACGAGGGTGTCGATGAACGACTTATTCAGGCTCAAGTAGATGCTGAATGGTCGATTGGAGATTATGTTCTCAGTGGCGGTGAGTTAGCGGCAATGGTGATGCTTGATGCCATTACTCGGCTTTTGCCGGGTGCTTTAGGGCATCAGTTATCGGCCGAGCAGGACTCTTTCAGTGATGGTTTGCTGGATTGTCCGCACTATACCAGACCAGAGGTTTTTCAAGAGCAATCGGTTCCTGCAGTTTTGCTGTCAGGTAACCATGAAAAAATTCGCCAATGGCGGCTCAAGCAATCATTGGGTAGAACCTGGCAGCGACGGCCAGATCTATTGGAAAAGTTATCGTTAGACGAGGAGCAGCTAAAGCTGCTGGCTGAATTTAAAGCCGATCTCGATACACTATGAACTGATGTCGAATTGACATTGATATAGACTCGCTGTGAAGCGACAAGAATAGACTGACTTTTGAGGAGTCAATCATGAGCAGCAAAATTATTCAGGAATTGAATAACGAACAATTGAAAAAAGATGTACCTGAGTTCGCTCCAGGTGACACTATCGTTGTTCAAGTTAAAGTAAAAGAAGGTAACCGCGAGCGTCTACAGGCCTTTGAAGGTGTTGTAATTGGTAAGCGTAACCGTGGTTTGAACTCTGCTTTCACCGTACGTAAGATTTCTCACGGTGTTGGTGTAGAGCGTACCTTCCAGCTGCATTCTCCACTGGTTGATAGCATTGCTGTTAAGCGTCGTGGTGATGTTCGTCAGGCTAAGTTGTACTACTTGCGCAACTTGACTGGTAAGGCAGCTCGTATTAAAGAGAAGCTTAACTAAGCCCTTTTTAAGTGTTGCAAAAAAGCCGGCTAAATTGCCGGCTTTTTTGTGTCTATTGAAAATATTTTGTTTGCTCACGCTGCTTGAGCGGTATTTTTGTGCTGTCTGTTTTCACCATCTAATTTTGGAATTTTAACCAAATAGCTTTAAATTGCTTGGTGCTTTTAGCGATTTTGTCACTGGGTTCTGTTCTGGAACGTGTTATTTTTTCTGAATGAGATGGATGGAGTGATTATGAATAAGTTTGCAGCAGATACCCAATTGGAAGAAATTTCAGAGGGTTGCTATCGGGCCCAGGTATCAAGTAACTGGTCAATTATGTCGGCGCCCAATGGCGGTTATCTGATGGCTTTACTCGGGGAAGCTATGAGTCGCTATGCCAAATTGGCAGCGCCGGTACAGATTACTGTGAACTACAGCGCTAAAACTCAAGAGTTGGCACCCTTAGATATTCAGGTGGAACGATTCGCCCTGAGTCGCCAGTTTGATCGCTTGCAGGCGACAGCAAGGCAGGGTGATAGGGTGGTTTTGCAAGCCTTTGGTACCTTTATGGCCGATTATGAGAAAGAGCATAACGGTGAAGAAAAGCTTTTGAATCTAGCCCCGAAAGAAGAATGCAAAACCCGAGCGGGTATGCCGGGTTTAACGGTGTTTGATCAAGTTGAAATGCGCTTAGACCCAGCTACTGCAGGATGGACTAAGGGTGATACAGCAGAATTCTCTGAAATCTATGGTTGGATGCGAATTCCATCGGTGGAGCAGTGGAGTGCTACTTCTCTAATGATGGCCTGCGATACCTGTCCGCCGTCTATTTTTGTCAGTCACGGTGCCTTGGGCTGGGTGCCGACTATTGAAATGAGTGTCCATATTAAAGACATTCCAAAATCCCAGTGGCTTAAAGCTCGCTTTCATAGCAAGTATTTAGGTAAGAGTTTGCTGCAGGAAGATGGTGAGCTTTGGGATGAGGATGATAATCTTGTGGCGGTATCACGACAGTTGGCGCAGTTTATTCGTGCTTAGCAATGTTGTCCTAAGATTGTCGTCTTAAGGTTGTAGTCTTAAACAAAAAGCGAGCTTAAGGCTCGCTTTTTGTTTGCGGGGCTTAGCGCATAGCTGCGCACTTGGTATTATAAACTTTTTGGCCTTTGGCGCGTGTAGCTTTAATAATTTGAACCGTTTGATTCGGAGCATCACTAAACTGGCCGGAGTGCTTGCCGCGGCGTAATTCTGAAATGGCTTCGGCAACGCGAATGCCTTTGATAACGCGACCAAATACGGTATAGCCTTCGTTATCGCCAATATCCAAGTGTTTATTGTTATTAACATTGATATAAAACTGCGATGAGCCAGAATCAGGGTCGTCACCAAGGCGCGCCATGGCAACACTGCCGCAGCTATTGCTTAGCCCATTTGCGGATTCATTTTTAATGGGATCGTCGGTTTCTTTTTTGCTGAAATCAAAACCAAAGCCACCGGTCTGAATCATAAAGCGCGGCATAACGCGATGAAAGATTAGCCCGTCATAGAAGTGTCGGTCGACATATTTCAAGAAATTTTCGACAGCGATGGGGGATTTGTCTGGGTAAAGTTCTAAATAGATATCACCCATGGTGGTTTGCAGTTTGACCTGTGGCCTCTTTTCGCTCCAGGCCTGAGCGCTGAACAGTAAGCTGATACATAGGCCGATCAGGAAAAAAGATTGCTTCAAATTTTTGAAAGATTTCATGTTGACTTAACCCCACTCTGAGTGGCGACGACGAGGGCGAATTGCCGGAACGATCAAGGTGATGAGCACGCCGAGTGCTACCGCTGCGGCGCCATACATAAACCACGTTTGGCTATCTTCTTTTTTTAAGCGTTCATTTTCAGCTTGGGCTACATCAAGCTCGGTTTGTAAAAGTTGGTGATCTTTAGCCAGTTGCTGGTAGTTGTCATTTAGATCGATGGCGTTCGCAGAGATCTGTTTAATCTGGTTTAGCTCGCTGCTCAATGCTGATGAGCCTTGCTCGGCATTGCTTAGCTGTTTCTTTAAACTTTCGTTTTCGTCCTTGAGTACCTTAAGTTGTGCGGCAGCTTGCTGATAGCGCTCATCGCTGCGCTGGGCCTTTTGGGCTGCACTGTCCAGTTTTAGTGCGGCAATGGGCTCTTCCGCAAGATACTGATTTGGTACCCAGCCAATATCACCGTTTTCAAGTTTTACCTGGCTCCAGTTTTCTTCGCTCTGAATCAGGCTTAAGCGAGTGCCGGATTTTAGGCCGCGATGCAAAATGGTGTGTTGATTACTTGGCCCTTTGCGCATTGGTACATAAAGAACGTCGGATATCCAGCGGGATTCTTGTGCAAAGCTGGGTACGGCAAACAAACAGCTGGCAATGGCGCTACTGCTTATGGCAATTTTTACAAGTTGGTTTCGGGTCATGCTCTTAATTCTTTTGATATTTTAATGGGGCGGTTAGGGCAATACTTTCTTAAATGGTTTTACCTTGACGTTGGCGTAGACGCCGGCACTCACATAGGGGTCTTGGTCGGCCCATTCTTGTGCTGCATCCAGGCTGTCAAACTCGGCAACGACTAAGCTGCCGCTGAAACCGGCTTCGCCAGGGTTGTCACTATCAATTGCAGGGTGGGGGCCAGCAATTAATAAGCGGCCTTGCGCTTTTAATTCTTCAAGTCTTGCTAGGTGATCTGGTCTTGCAGCTAAGCGTTTCTCTAAGCTGTTATCTATGTCTTCGCTGATAATGGCGTAATACATGTTTATCCTTGTCGATCGTCTATTGATCTACCACGATGTCATCTAGGCTTAAGCCTGATAAGCGCGTGATAGATCGAAATACGTAAAAAAGTGTTCCCATCATGATGATGGTGGCCGGCACAGCAATTACCGGAAAGCTCAATGCGGTCATTTTTCCTAACTCAGCATTGAAGGCTTCGGTGCCCGGTTCACTAACGAGTAGCATCTTGGCCAAAATATAATTAAGTGCGGACGATAAAAAGAATGAGCTAGCCAACATGATCGATGCGTTACGCATAGCTTTATTAAAGTCATCCATTTTGCCGCGCTCTTGCAATGCCGCTTCAACTTTATCCGTTTGCAAAAATTTATCGTTGTATAAAAACGTTCGCACTAATGGGTATTTGGTTTTTATGGAAATCAAAACAGCAAGGCCGATTAAGCCGGGAATGGCGGCCTCTTTGATAGCAATATATTCTGGTGGCAGTTCCATTAAGCTCATGCCGCCGGTAAGTGCTACGCTGATGATCCCTAAGGCTGAGAAAAAGTTAATCTTGCCGTTGCGAATTAAATCGTTAGCACCATATAAAATCGGAAATGCTAATGCGACAATGATAGCTAGCTTAGTGCCTAGATAATCGTCGCCGCTTAATTTGGTAAGAACTAAGGTCGGGATGACAATGTTCAGTAATAAATTGGCCAATAAGCTTTCTTTTTTTGGTTTATTGGCAGGGATCTCGACCGGCGTAGCTAACGGCTCGCTGGTTTTTGCTTCGCCGCTGTCGGCTGGGTTCGATTCTTTGATGTTCACAATGGCATCTTAATTCTTAGTTAAACGAAAACGTCGGCGTTCAAAAAATGAGCGCCTGTGGGGATTCGTGTTTTATCCTAGCTAACGCGGTACAATGTTAACGCAATACAAGGTTAACGCAGTACAAGGTTAACGCAGTACAATGTTGCTGTTTTAACGGCCAATAGCCGTTATCTCTTATAGCCTAGGAGCGACATGAGCAAAATATATGACCTGCACAGCCACAGTGACTACTCGGACGGTATTTTAAGCCCTTCTGAGCTGGTGTCGAGGGCATATGAGCAATCTGTTAACGTGCTCGCACTTACTGACCACGATACTTTAGCGGGTATTGCGGAAGCTCAGGCCGCTGCGAGTAGCTGCGGCTTAGACCTCATCCCTGGTATAGAGTTCTCCTGCCAGTGGAATGGGCGTGGAATTCATATCGTTGGCTTGAATGTCGACACCAGCAATAAGCAGTTGCTAGACGCTGTTGCAGAGCAGCGCCAGCGCCGCGAATTGCGAACAGAGACGATTGCGAAAAGGCTGCACAAGGCTGGTATTGAAGGCAGTTTGCATTGGGTGCAGCAAAAGGCCGGGAAAGGCACTATTGGGCGCCCGCATTTTGCTCAGTTTTTGGTCGAAAAAGGGCATGTAAGAACGATTAATCTTGCCTTTAAAAAGTACTTGGGTGCAGGTAAGCCAGGCGATGTTAAAAATTTGTGGCCTGATATAGAAGATGCTTGCGGCTGGATTCGAGCTGCAGGTGGCCATGCGGTTTTGGCTCATCCAGATAAGTACAAGTTGACCCGCACCAAATTGCGCGAGCTGTGTGCTGATTTTAAAGAGGCTGGTGGAGCTGCCATTGAGATTGTCAGCGGTAAGCAGCAGGCTAATGTGACTCAGAATATTTTGGGCTTAGCCAAGGAATTTGACTTGCTTGGCTCACTGGGCAGTGACTTTCATCAGCCGCAACAGCCATGGCAAGAGCTTGCTTGCTGCGGAGTTCTGCCGGAGGGCGTTAAGCCTGTTTGGCAAAGCTGGGGCTGAGCGTACGCTGTAAGCCACGAAATTATAGAATTTTAAGCGTTTGACGCTCGCTTTGGGCGCAAGTGAAAACCAGATTTATTGTAGGAGTGCCGTGTGGCTCAGTTTTTCCAAATTCACCCGGATAACCCTCAGGGCCGATTAGTTAATCAAGCGGCTGATATCTTGCGGGGCGGGGGCTTGGTGGCCTTTCCGACAGATTCGGCCTATGCCATTGGTTGTCATTTAGGTGATAAAAAGGCAGTAGATCGTATCCGTCAAATTAGGCAATTGGATAAGCATCATAATTTTACCCTTATGTGCCGCGACTTGTCCGAGTTGGCGACCTATGCCAAAGTCAGCAATAGCGTATTTAGAATGCTAAAGGCCCATACCCCTGGCGCTTATACCTTTGTGCTGGAGGCCACCAATGAAGTGCCTCGTCGAGTTATGCACCCCAAGCGTAAAACCATCGGTCTTCGTGTGCCCGACAACAATATCGCATTGGAGTTGATCGCCGCGCTTGGCGAGCCGCTAATGACCTCAACGCTGATTATGCCGGGTGATGAGTACCCTCTGACGGATCCTTATGACATCCGCGAAACCTTAGAGCATCAGCTCGATTTGGTGGTAGATGGCGGTTATTGCGGCATGGAGGCGACCACTGTGATTGACCTAACAGGTGAAACGCCAGAGCTCATTCGTCAGGGCTGTGGAAGCTTTGACGACTTTATGTCCTAAGCTAAAGCTTTCTGAAGCCTCTTCTCCCTGCAAGGGGCTTCTCTATTGGAATTATCGAAAAGCTTGAGTGCTTTCTTAGCTCTGTTGCCAGACTCTTATTGCCGTTATAATGTCCCGTTTTCATCCATCAAAACAGGTATCCGGGTGACGGACGAACTAGAAGAATTAGCAGGCGCCGAGATGGCGACTGACACTGCTGAATCAGTGTCTGAGCCTGAAACACCTGCCGACCAAGCCGAAGAGCCAGTGCAAGCTTCCTCTGAGGAAGCCACAGCAGAACAGGCCGAGGCGTTAAGTAAAAGCCCCCCTAGCCAAGGAGAAATGCCCTTTGCCATTGTCGATGGTAAAGAGATGACCACCTTGCCGAAGGATTTGTATATTCCACCAGATGCTCTAGAGGTGATTCTAGAGGCTTTTGAAGGGCCTTTGGATTTACTGCTTTATCTGATTCGACGTCAAAACATCGATATCTTGGATATTAATGTGGCGGAGATTACCGCTCAGTATATGCAGTATGTCGAGCTGATGGATGCGATGCAGTTTGAATTGGCCGCTGAGTATCTGTTGATGGCGGCAATGCTTGCCGAGATCAAATCTCGTATGTTGCTACCTAGAAGCAACGAGGTGGAAGAAGATGAGGATGATCCTCGCGCCAACTTGATCCGCCGCTTGCAGGAATATGAACGCTTTAAGAAAGCGGCTGAAGATATTGATGAGCTGCCTCGTGTTGGTCGTGATATTCATCAGGGCTCTGCCCAGCCGCCAGATCGCAACTTGACTCGGCCTGAGCCGGAGGTGGATCTAAAAGAGGTCTTACTGGCATTGTCAGAAGTGTTGCGCCGTGCGGATATGTTTGAAAGCCACCATGTAGAAAAAGAGCGATTGTCGACTCGAGAGCGCATGGGGCAAGTGTTGGATAGCTTAAGCCACAAACAATTTGTTCCCTTCGTGAGTTTGTTCACGGTGGAAGAGGGCAGGCTCGGCGTTGTGGTGACATTTTTGGCGGTGATGGAGCTAATTAAAGAGTCTTTGGTTGAGATTGTCCAAAGTGATGCATTTGGCGCTATTCATGTTAAGGCTCGTGCGCAATAAACGCGTAAACAGTTAAGGATAATATTTATTAATGAACGATAAAATTCTGCTGCGCAAAATTATTGAAGGGGCATTGTTGGCGGCTGCACAGCCACTAACCGTTAAACGCTTGCATGAACTATTTTTAGTCAAAGATGACGAGGAAGATCAAGAGCCGCCAGCGAAAGATGAAATTCAAGCAGCTTTAGAAGATATTCAGGCCGATTGTAAAGATCGAGGTTATGAGTTGGTCGAAGTCGGTTCCGGTTGGCGTTTTCAAGTTGTTGCTGATACGGCCAAGTGGGTAAACCGCTTATGGGAAGAAAAACCGCAAAAATATTCCCGTGCGTTATTGGAAACCTTAGCTTTAATTGCTTACCGCCAGCCGATTACTCGCGGTGATATCGAAGAGATTCGCGGTGTCGCGGTGAGCTCCCATATCATTAAAACGCTTACCGAGCGTGAATGGGTGAAGGTAGTTGGGCACCGCGATGTGCCAGGGCGACCATCGCTATATGCGACAACCAAACAGTTTTTGGATTACTTTAATCTCAATAGTTTGGAGCAGTTGCCAAGCTTGAGTGAAATTGCCGATCTGGAAAAAATGAATCCAGAGCTGCAATTAGATGAGGGTATGGAGATTCCACCCACTAAGGACCTCCCGATCGACCCAGAAGGGGAAGCCGAAAAAGCCGAGGCCGAGCGCCTGGCCGCTGAAGGTACAGAGGCTGAAGGTGGAGAGGTACAGAGCAATGAGCTTGAGGATTCAGAACTTGAGAGCGAAGAGCCTGAAAGTGCTGAAGGTGAAGCCGCTGAAAATGAACAGCAAGTAGATGCTGATCTTGAAGGCTCAGCGCTTGAAGATTCAGAGTCAGAGAACACACTAGAAGCCGAAGCCGAAGCCGAAGCCGAAGCCGAAGCCGAAGCCGAAGCCGAAGCCGAAGCTGCTGAATTAGCAGCAGTAATCGCTCAAGAGGAGGCGGAATTAGCCGCCGCCGAAGAACTAGAACGTGAAATGATGGCCGAACAGGCCGAGCAAGAAAACCAGTAGGTCAGCATGCGCAATGAAAGTGATCAGGCACAACCTGATGAAAAATTACAGAAAGTTTTAGCGCGAGCAGGACTTGGTTCTCGTCGTGAAATGGAGCGTGCCATCTCAGATGGTCGTGTACAGGTTAACGGTGAACTGGCGAAGCTCGGTGATCGTGTTACTGAAAGTGACCGCATTGATTTTGATGGCCGTCGAGTCAGTATTGATAGCGCGGTTCGTGAGCGTCCTAGGGTCTTGTTGTACAACAAGCCCGAAGGGGAGATTTGTTCCCGTAAAGACCCTGAAGGTCGTCGAACTGTTTACGAGCGCTTGCCAAAGTTAAAGTCTGGCCGCTGGATTTCGATTGGGCGTTTGGATTTTAATACCAGTGGTTTGTTGTTATTTACCAATGATGGTGACTTGGCTAATAAGCTTATGCATCCATCTTCAAATATTGACCGCGAATACCTTATTAGGATTCAAGGTGATGTTGATGAGGATATGCTAAAGCGCTTGCGTGAAGGTGTGATGCTTGATGATGGCATGGCGCGCTTTACGGACATTGTAGAAGGGCCTGGAGAAGGTAAAAACCGCTGGTTTTACTGTGTGGTGATGGAAGGTCGTAACCGTGAGGTGCGCCGTTTATGGGAGTCTCAAGGCGTTAATGTTTCGCGTCTTAAGCGGGTAAGATATGGAAATATTTTTATCCCTTCCCATGTGCGAGTAGGTCAGTGGATTGAGCTTAATGATAAAGAAGTCGCCGAGTTGGCTATGACTGCGGGCTTAGAGGCTACTGAAAGACTAATGCAAACTAAGTCCGAAAAAGAGTATCAACGTCGCCATCAAAAGCGCTTGCGAGCAGGTAAGGGGCAGCGACCTCACCACTTTAGTAATCCTGGAAAGCGTAAGTAGGATTGCTATATAGGATTGTTAAACAATTCCTAAGGTTGAAATAAAACGGAAGCTTAGGCTTCCGTTTTACATTTCTAGCAGTGAGTGCTGAACATTGTCCATCAAGTCATAACTCACAACTTTGTTACGACCTTGCTGTTTGGCTTTGTAAAGTGCGCTGTCAGCTCGTTCAAACAAGCTCTCACCATTATCATCCTGATTAAGCTCTGCTGTGCCGATACTGGCCGTTACAGAAATGGCGTGCTGATCGGACTGGGTGTTCAGTGAAGCTATATGGCGACGCACTCGTTCGGCAATCACTCTGGCGCCAGCGGCATCGGTTTTATTAAGCAAGACTACAAACTCTTCACCACCAAAACGGAAAGTTAGGTCGGTCTCACGGCAAACCGTCGTAATCGCTTTGGCGACATTACAAATAACATCATCACCGGCGGCATGGCCGTAGTTATCATTGACGGATTTGAAGTGGTCAATATCGATGACCATCATCGAAAGAGCTTGCTGATAACGATTAGCCAACTGAATTTCGCGTTGCAATGCATTACTCATTGCAGCCCGGTTACCGGTCTGGGTTAAAGGGTCACACATTGCTGCCGCCAAGGCCTGGCGGTAGAGCAGGGCATTTCGTAATGGGTAGATCAATGGACCGAGGAAGGACTCAATTAAGATCAGTTCGTTTTCCGCGAAGCGTTTGGCACGGCTAAATACCACAGCGCCTAGGCCATCATCACCCTCTGCAGTCTGGCGACTCAGTTGATAGTCTACGTGATGTATATTGGGCCGCCCAAGCTTAATGTGTTGTTTGCAAGGGCTGGTGTAAACCATTCCGCCGATATTCACATGCTGCTGCAATTGTTGGAAGAATATCTCTAACACCTGCTCAAGCTCTAAGCTGGTTTGAAGGCGTTGGGTTAAGCGAAAAAGTTCATCGCTTAGATCCTGCTGTGGTACGGCAATACGGCTGGGCGCAATCACTTCTTTGGCCTTACTGGGGCGAGAACTGATTTGTACTGAAGTGACCATATAGCAATCCTAGTGTTATCTCTTAGCTTTCCCAAAAAGCGGCAAGGGATAAAACTTGCCATAGTGGCCATTCAATCCCGCTCTTTGGTGCGATTGCCTATGTAAAAGCGAAAACCGTGCCAGTATTTTTGTGTAATTAATAGCCTTTAAAAACAATAGCTTACATTACGTATACCGTTTGTCGCGCTATTCATGGCGATTTATTGGCGCTGATTCAAAGCTGCTGAAAGCTAGGGTGGCGAAATTTTGCCGCTTGTTAAAAGTTAGATCCAAGGAACCTATGATTAAGTCCCGCCAGTTCTCTGCGGGCATAAAAGCGGCCAGCTACGAGATAGACAGCGCAGTGGATGGCCGGGTACTTTGCAAGCTGGTTGACAAAGTAGATGGCCGCTTTAGTGCCCGTCCTTCGGGTCGTTCAGAGCAATACAGCAGCGGCGTTAATGAATTTCGCCGGGCAACCAGCTCGCCTGTATTCATTGCCTAGCTGCTGCACTGCTCTGAGCGCCAGAGGCGGGCGGGACTTAATCAGAGGTTCCCGAAACAGTCTTTGTGTTTTCTTATTTGCAGGGGCGTTGGCAAAAAGGAGACAATAGCCCTATGTTTTTACTGATTCCCCCAGAGCTCAATTTTTCCTACTACGCACTTGCGATGCTAACGGTGTTGCTGCTGATGTTTGCCGCGATAAAAGCACCTTGGCGGCAATTGATAGCCCACTCGCAGCGCCAGCATGCCTGGTTTGCCGCTATTGTCGCTTTGGCCTTTTTTTGGTTGCTGCAGGTCAATGTGCTAGATGTCATAGCCTTTCACCCCTTAGCCATCACTACGCTCAGTTTGGTTTTTGGTTGGCACCTAGCGGTACTTGGGGGCTCACTCGCTGTAGTGTTGAATAGCGTGCTGTGCAGCCGCTTTGGAATTCAGCTACCTATAGAGCTTTTTCTTAATGTCATTGTGCCGGCGAGCGTTAGCATGGCATTTATTGCTTTATTAGAAAGAATGCGGGTTCGCAACGTCTTTATTTTTATGCTGGGTGGTGGCTTTGTTGGGGCTATGTTATCCCTGCTGGCTGTGTTGTGTTTTTCGGCCTTGTTATTTTATATAATTGCGGCCGATGCCCACTGGGGAATGTTGGCTCAATACGCGCACCTGTTTGCATTGATGCTCTTTCCTGAGGGTTTTATTAATGGTGCTATGACATCGGTGTTAACGATATTTTACCCCCACCTTGTAAGGTCTTATGACGACGATTCCTATTTAGATCGTCACAACTGAGTTTCCACTAGCGGTTCAAAACATGAATTCTGAATTAGATAGCAAGGCGAAGCCTTTTCGTCTTGGCTTTTTATTAAACCCCTATGCCGGTCTAGGCGGTCCTGAAGGCTTAAAGGGCAGTGATGAGATCAGTGATGAGTTGCGCCAACAAGCTGGCCGCTCTGCTGAGCGTGCTAAACGGGCACTCACACCATTATTAGAGCGACAAGCTGATTTAGAAATTCTCACCGCGCCTACTGAAATGGGTGAGCAGCTATTTAAGGAGCTTGGGCTACCCCATCGAGTTGTTGGCACCTTGAGTGATCAAGGTTTTAGTACAGCAGAAGACAGTGAGCGAATCGCTCAAGAGTTAGCGTGTGAGGGTATCGACTTGCTGCTTTTCGTTGGTGGCGATGGTACTGCAAGAAATATGGTCAATGCTTTTTCCTCGGAACTTTCTGCTCAGGTGTGTTTGGGAATTCCAGCTGGTGTAAAAATGCACTCTGCAGTATTTGCCATTAATCCTGAATCGGCAGCTGAAGTGTTGTTATTGCTTCTTAAAAACGGTTTGGTTGACTTGCGCCAGCAAGAAGTGCGCGATATTGATGAGACTCTATTTCGTCAGGGGCAGGTACGGTCAAAGTACTATGGCGAATTATGGGTGCCTGAAGTTGGCCACTTTGTTCAGCAAACCAAGAATTCTGGTCGCGAGGTAGAGGAGCTGGTGTTAGCGGATATTGCTGCTGATATCGTTGAGCGCCTTGAAGACGATGAGTTTTATTTAATTGGTCCTGGAAGTACGCCCAAGGCCGTACTGGATGAGCTGCACTTAGAGGGCACCTTGCTAGGCTTTGATGTTCTACACGCTGGAGAGTTAATCGCCAAGGATGTTGATGCTGGCTACTTAGAAACATTGCTACAGGAGAACCCTGCTAAGTGTAAAGCCTTGATAACAGCTATTGGTGGTCAGGGGCACTTGCTTGGGCGAGGCAATCAGCAACTAAGCCCAGCGGTTTTAAGGGCTTTAGGGCGTGACAATATTTGGGTGTTGGCCACAAAAACAAAAATTACCGAATTGCAGAACAGGCCTCTATTGATCGATAGTAATGACCCAGAACTCGATCGTGGGCTAAGTGGTCATATCCCAGTGCTCTGTGGTTATCGCGATACCATTTATTATCCAATTAGCTGTGGTGTATAAGTGTTTGTTGTTGATGATGTTGTTTTATCAGCTCGGCTGTAGATTTTAGAGGTTGTAGTAGTGTTATCGAACGATACGGAAAAACAGTTTGCTCAGTTGTTGGAGCATATCGAAGAAAAAAAACAGCTGGGAGTTTTTCAATCTAAGGACTCAAGGCGGATATTTCATGGTCGCGGCCAGTGCTATCCAGGCTTGGAGCACATTGTTATTGATTATTACAGCCCAGTATTGTGGATCGTATGTTTTGCTGAAGTAGAAAAATCTTTTTTAGACCTGCTCTGCGAGCAGCTTAAACCCCTAATGGTCGCCAATGATATTTTGGCCTTGGGTGTTTCCTATCGTTATGTACATGGCGCGCCCAGTGAGTGGCTATACTGTGCCGATGGGTTTGATGCTGAAGAGACCTTATTTGCTCGACGTGGAGAGTTGCGCTTTCAGATTCAGCTTGGTGGTCGTCAAAATTCAGGCTTCTTTTTGGATATGGAGCCCGGCCGGAAGTGGCTAGAGGCACATGCTAAAGACAAAAAAGTTCTAAACCTATTTTCTTATACTTGTGCTTTTAGTGTGGTTGCCGCCGCCGCTGGTGCTTCAGAAGTCGTGAATGTCGATATGGCACGTGGTGCACTTAAGACGGGGCAAAAAAATCATCAGTTTAATCATCAGCTTGCTGAGGTTGCAAACTGTAAAACTCGTTTTTTAGCGGAAAACATTTTGAAATCTTGGGGGCGTATCCGTAGGCCTGGCCCCTATGGTGTATTAATCCTTGATCCTCCATCCTTTCAAAAGGGCAGCTTTGTAGCAAAGCAGGATTATGCCAAGCTAATCCGCCGTATTCCCCAGTTGGCCGAGCACGGTGCCGATATTTTATTGTGTTTAAATGCCCCTGAGTTGGGTGAAGACTTTATCGACGAGTTAATCGCACAAGAGTGTCCAGAATGTATTAAAGTCGCGCGTTTGAAGCCGAGTGAGGATTTTCCGGATACCAATAGTGACCAGCAGTTAAAACTGTTTCATTGTCGTTATGAAGGTCAATGGCAGCAGGATATGCGCGCTTAATAGCTATGTGGATGAAGCCTTATATATCACGGCGGATCGGGGTGTTGAGAGTGTTGCTCAAAGGGTTTCAAAGGGTATACAAGTAGCGCATATAGTGGTTTAAGCGAATAGAGCTTTCGCTTTTCAACTTATGACGCAGCAGCTGGGCTCGGCTCAAACCTTCTTCGTGCTTAGCTCTGGTCTCAGAGTCTTGTGGAAAAAACTCAGTATCTTGCTCGAGTAAAGCAAGCAAATTAAATCCTCGTTGACTCAATGTAGCCTGGTCTAAGGCTTCTTGACCTACTGTACTGCCATAACTTAAATACTGATGTTCTGCGAGCCACAGCATAGTGGCGAAGCAGGCTTGGTGGCGGTCGCTTGGCAAACCAAAATCATCTGGCGTATCTGGCCCGATGATATCTTCGGTATAAATTAAATCGCGGCGAGGGAAGTGTCGATAAAGCTGAAGCAGAATACGGGCGCTGTCACGATAAAAGTCATCGATGTGCAAGTCACTCATAGTCTGCTCGGCCTTGTTAGATAAAATTACTGGCGGTAGTGTTCGATAAAATTCGCAAACTGCTCAATCGCGTCTTTGAGCTCTTCTTTGCGGGGCAAAAACACAATCCTAAAGTGGTCTGGGTTCGGCCAGTTAAAAGCGGTTCCTTGTACTAGGAGCACTTTTTTCTGTCGCAAAAAATCTAACACCATTTGCTCATCGTCATGAATCTTATGGATATCCAAATCGATTTTTGGAAATAGATACAGCGCCCCTTTGGGCTTTACACAAGATACGCCGGGAATTTGGCTGATGGCCTCGTGGGCGATGTTGCGCTGCTCGAGCAAGCGCCCACCGGGCAAAATAAGTTCGTTAATACTTTGGTAGCCGCCTAATGCCGTTTGTACCGCATACATTGCTGGAACATTGGCACAAAGGCGCATTGAGGCAAGCATATCTAGGCCTTCACGATAGCCTTTGGCTAAGTGCTTTGCTCCAGAGATAATCATCCAACCGCAGCGAAAGCCGGCCAATCGATAAGACTTGGATAAACCGTTAAAGCTTAGACATACAATATCTTTAGCTAAACGACCCAAAGGCGTAAATTCGGCGTCGTCGTATAAAATCTTGCTGTAGATCTCATCAGCGAATAGCACCAGCTGGTGTTCGCGGGCAATCTGAACCAGCTCTTGTAGCATGGCTTCTGAATAGACAGCGCCCGTCGGGTTATTAGGGTTGATAATAACAATGGCTCGCGTGCGATCGCTAATTTTAGAGCGAATATCGTCCAATGCGGGCTGCCAATCGGATTGCTCGTCACAAAGGTAGTGAACCGGCTTGCCACCGCCCAGTCCTACGGCCGCTGTCCAAAGCGGATAATCAGGGGAGGGGACTAAAATCTCATCGCCATCATTCAGTAGGGCTTGAGTCGCCATCGTGATCAGCTCACTGACGCCATTACCAATATAGATATCTTCAATTTCAACACCGGTAATTTCGAGTTTTTGACACTCCTGCATAATGGCTTTGCGCGCGGCAAAAAGGCCTTTAGAGTGGGTATAACCTTCGGCGGCACTCAGATTGAGAATGACATCCTTAATGATTTCATCGGGTGCAGCGAAATCAAATGGCGCTGGGTTACCAATATTGAGCTTTAAAATACGGCTGCCATCTTCTTCCATGCGTTGAGCGTGTTCTAAAACAGGCCCTCGTATGTCGTAGCAAACCCCGTGAAGTTTGTCTGATTTTTCTATGGTATACATGATGTAGTGCTTTTTGTATGGTGCTTATATTATTGCTGTCGTGCAGCTGCCATTATTCTAGGGGCTGTGGGTGGGATCTGTCGACTTAAAGTTTGATCAATTAGTGGCTAATCGGGCTGTAACCTTTAACAAAAATCGAATTGCAGGTGCAAAAGATGTCTGAGGACATAAAAAACAAAGAATATTGGCGTGATAAGCTCAGCCCTGAGGAATTTCATGTATGCCGAGAGCAGGGGACGGAGCGAGCGTTTACAGGCGAATATTGGAATCATAAAGAGCAAGGGCAATACCTATGCCGTTGCTGTGGTGAGCCGCTGTTTGAATCCGAGTCAAAATTTGACTCGGGTTGTGGCTGGCCAAGTTTCACTCAGCCTGCCGAGCGACAAGCTGTGGAAGAGCAGATGGATCGCAGTCATGGCATGGTACGTACCGAGGTGCATTGTCGAAAATGTGCCTGTCATTTGGGCCATGTTTTTACCGATGGGCCGGCACCTAAAGGCCTTCGCTACTGTATAAACTCCCTTTCTATTCGTTTTAAAGAGGACGATTAATGCTGTCTTTTGCCGATATTCAGGCTACCGCAGAACTGCACAAAGGGGGCGCCAAGTCTGTAGCCGCTATGTTGCCTGAAGTGGCGAGTGATAAACAATTGTTGGCAAATAGTGATGCTTATTATTTGTCGATGATGAGTCGAAGAGTATTTAGAGCCGGTTTAAAACATGAGCTAGTCGATAATAAGTGGCCGGCCTTCGAAAGAGCCTTTCACGGCTTTGACCCTTATGACGTATTGATGATGAGCGATGAAGACCTAGAGGCTCAAATGCAGAACCGAGAAATCATTCGGCATTTTGGTAAAATTCGCTCGATTCGCAGTAATGCTCAAATGCTTAGAGAGATCAGTCAGGAGTTTGGCAGTTTTGGCCGTTTCCTAGCGGACTGGCCAGTGGATAATATATGTGAGCTTTGGTTTATGCTGAAGAAAAAAGGTGCGCAATTGGGTGGTCTATCAACGCCAAGGTTTTTGCGTATGGTGGGCAAAGACACTTTTATATTGACTGATGATGTGGTGGCCAGCCTTATTTCTCAAGAGATTGTTGATAAAAAGCCAACTTCTCAAAGGGATATTAGATCTGCCCAGTCAGCCTTTAATAAATGGCACGAAGAAAGTGGTTTGGCGATGTCTCATATAAGTCGAATCGTATCGTTTACCGCTAATGTCGATTATGCATACCCTTAATTTTAAGACATGCTCTAGACGTCATGCTTTTAGAGCTGTTTGAAATCACATTAAAAAGTAGCTTTGGTAATTGTTGTAGTAAGTTTTAAATCTAGTAACTCAGAATTGATAAACAAAGGATCATTATGAACAACCCTGCTGTTAAGAAGCCTTGGACCATTTGGTTAATTAGGGCACAAATTTTATTGTTGGCCGTTTTGCCGGTGCTGATATTGGCTTATCGCAGTGGAAGCTTAGATTTAAAAATGGGCTTTCTGGGGTCGGCATTCAGTATGTTAACAGTTGTCGCTTTGGGTGTATTGGCACTTTTGGTGCTCCTGTATGCCTTGGTCGCTGGTAAGGAAGCTCTTCGTTCGAGCAGTTTAGTGGCAACCTTAATAGGCGCGCTGCCGGTTTTGGCTGTCGTGTTTACGGTTGGTTTAGGGGCATTCTCAGTGCCTGCTATTCACGATATCACCACCGATACCAGTCGCCCGCCATTATTTGTTTCGGCATTGGTAGAGCGTAAAGATAGCGATAACCCTATTGAGTATAATTTTGAGAAGTTACCGAAGTTGCAAGCGGAAGCTTATCCTGACCTTAAGCCTTTGCGATTAGCGATGAGCCCGCAAGCGGCCTTTGAGAAAGCAAAGGCGGTTGTTGCTGATTTCGGTTGGCAGTTGCAATGGGAAGATGCAAAAACTGGACATGTTGAAGCGTTGGTTGAAAGTGCGGTATTTGGCTTTAAAGATGATGTCATTATTCGAATTGAAGCCAATGCCAGCGGCAGCGTGATAGATGTTAGATCGGCCTCAAGGGTGGGGGTTAGTGATTTAGGAGCCAATGCTAAGCGTATTCGGACTTTCTTAAAAGCTATGCAATCCTAGTCGATAGCTATGTGTCGAGGCCTCCTTGTTAGTTAGGCCTCGACACAATTCAGTGCGATCAATCGTAGAAATTCTTCTTTTTCCAATCGCCGTCGTCCCACTTTTTGGTTTCTGCCTCGAGCGCTTCTTTTTCTGCTTTAATTCGGTCTTGTTCCGCTTTAGCCATATCGCTGGCGCTGTTAATCCATTCTTGATGGTTGCGAATATTTTCATTAAAAACATGGTCGCTATTGTATTTGGTAAGAATGGTATTGGCTTGGGTAAAGTAGTGGGCTGCCAATTGATGTTTGCCATTGGCAAGTGCACCACGTGCTTGAATATCATGTTCATCGGCCGCTAATAGGGCCATTTTGTTTTTAATGATGTTTCGAGCCTCTGCCGCTTTGGTGGAGTTAAGCGCGCCTTTTTGCCCAAGTTGTTGGAAAAATTTTAATAACAGCTTTAAATTTTTACGGGTGCCGGTAATTTGCCTGGCATTGCTAAGAGACTTTAATTGGTTACTGCCTTTTTGTTTGCTCAGCGCTAAGTAGCGCTCATTGGCTTGCTGCAGCATGGTTTTGTGGCTGCCTTCGTCCGGCTGTAGGTTTGTCAGCTCTTCGAAAGTAACGACCAAGGCTTGCTGAATAATTATGCTTAATGAAGAGCCCAGGTAATTAGGCGGAAAGCAAGACATAGTTTCTTCAATTTTACGGGCGCGTGTTTTTAAGGAGTTAATCAGCAGGCGGCGCTTTTCCCGCTTTGAGTTAACGCTGTGCGTGAAAAGGGCATAGCAAGCCAGAATTGACAAAACAATGACAATTCCCGCGGTTACCACAATTGGTACATTGGCTCCCATATATTCCTGCGTCTCGCTGGGTCTTTCTTCTATTTAGAATAGGCGACTCTTTTGATGTCTTAAAGAATTGCCGCTCTGGTAGATTGTATTTAATAGTCGTGATGTTGAACAAGGTGCCACGGCTATAGCTAAAGTATAGACAGTGTATCGGCAGCTTTGGGAAATAATAGAGCTTTAATCCAATTTGATGGGCAAACATAGGACACATATAGATAATCAAGCTTTTGACGATGCAATCATCTCAATTTATGAGGGCAAAACGTACAAAATTTATAGAAGAGTAGGGCGCCAATGACTGTGAAGTAGACGTTCTGTTGTTAAATTGCGCAGTTCGCTAAGTTGTTGTTTCAAAAACAATAAAAATCAAAAACAAGTGTTGACAGCTGGGGCTCATCTCCATAGAATGCGCCCCACTTCTGACGCAGACAGCGTTTTGAAGGTCCTACGTCCCCTTCGTCTAGAGGCCTAGGACACCGCCCTTTCACGGCGGTAACAGGGGTTCGACTCCCCTAGGGGACGCCATTAGCGGGAATAGCTCAGTTGGTAGAGCACAACCTTGCCAAGGTTGGGGTCGCGAGTTCGAATCTCGTTTCCCGCTCCAGTTTCTTTTAGAGTCTACAGATCTTTTCGTTTTGTTAACTCCCTAGCTTGGTTGCCCTTGCTCCAGACGGGAATCAAGATTACATCTCGTTTGTCGCTCTCTTGCTCCTGCAATCGCGACATTAGCATGTCCGTATGCGTCGATTCGCGCCATCCGGAGCGCTCACCCCTGCGGGGCAGTAGAGCTGTCTAAAATCGCTCCAGGCGATTTTGTCCCGCTACCGTGGCTGCTATTGCTTTGTTTGATTCTTCTTAAAATCCTGTTTTTTAGTTGTTACGTTAGTGACGTGTTCGTGTTTTTCGATTCCGTCATCCGGATTCTTCCCTTTTGGGTGGTGGAGCTTCCTTTCGTTGCTTAGGGTAATTTGTCTCGCTTACGTAGCTTCGGGAATATTTCTTCATTTCTCCACTAGGCGTCTGTTTAAGAATTATTAGTGAGGTGAGGGGGCTTGTCGGTGCTTCATGGTGGGGTTGTGACTGGGAGCCCTTCTTATGCTCTCTAGGGTGGCTTTGGGGTATTTGTTTCGGCTATCGCTATCTGCCTTTTATGCACTACCTTGTAATTGGCTTGATTCCTTGGGGGGGAAGGCATGGCTGTATTGATTCTTCGATCTGATGGTCTTAAAAACTCTATAAGCCTTTGTTTTTAAAAAATATTAAAAAAACTGTAACTAGTTGTTGACAGGGGTAGGGTAGATCTCTAGAATGCGCAGCTCTTCCGGCACAGACAGTGTTTGGAAAGTCCTAAGTCCCCTTCGTCTAGAGGCCTAGGACACCGCCCTTTCACGGCGGTAACAGGGGTTCGACTCCCCTAGGGGACGCCATTGCGGGAATAGCTCAGTTGGTAGAGCACAACCTTGCCAAGGTTGGGGTCGCGAGTTCGAATCTCGTTTCCCGCTCCAGTTTCTTTCGGAATCTGCAGATCTTTTCGTTTCGATGACTCTTTCACCCGGTGCATTTGCTACACACGGGAATCGAGATTACATCTCGTTTGTCGCTCTTTTGCTCCTGCAATCGCGACATTAGCATGTCCGTATGCGTCGATTCACGCCATCCGGGCACTCACCCCTTCGAGGCAGTAGGGCTGTCTAAAATCGCTCCGGGCGATTTTGTCCCGCTACAGTGTCTTCGATTAGTCTATTTGATTTCCTTTAAAATTCTTCTGTTTTAGTTTTCGTGATATTGGCGTACGCCTATACGTCAACTTGTCCCGAAGATGCGCTTATCCTTTATTGGGTGATGGGCTTGTCTAAAGTCGCTTTGGGCGAGTTTATTCCGACTTTGAATTGGGGTCAGAACCCTTGGGTTCTGGCCCCGGGTTACCTGCGGGCTTAGGTGTTCTTGTGTGCTTAGTGGGGAAATAAATTTAGCTGCTGCACTAGAAAAAAACACAATAGCCTCAATATAGGCTATCTCAGTGGAGCCCAAAGATACGTGCGCGTTCCTCTTGGTAGTCGTTGCTTTCTTTGTCGTAGCAGGCTTCTTCGAGCTGTTGAAACTTGCTGATTTCCTCGTCTGGCATGTAGTGCAGGCAGTCGCCGCCGAAGTACCAAAATAAATCTCTTGGGATTAAGGCGGTGATGTGGGCTTGATTGGCGACGCTTTGGCCGATTAGCCATTGGCCCTGTTCAAAATAGCTTTCGTCATGAGGAGTGTTTGAATCAGCAAGGCGCTTGAGTGTATCGATAAATCGCTGATCACTTTCAGTTAGGGGTAATTCTTCATTTGCCTCGGCAAAAGGTGCTTGTTGGCTAACTTCACGCGCCAGATTCTGCAGTTGTTGTGTACAATATTGTTTTTGATTCATGGTGAACTCCTAGTGGGTAGTCATTATACCCCTTCTTACCGAGAGACCTATAAGTGGTCTGTATTAAGGAGCTTTATATGGGCAAGGCCCTAGATATTAAAGGTTTGCAAAAAGTTTATGGCAATGACTTTCAGGCATTGAAGGGGATTGACCTATCAGTTGAAGAGGGCGATTTCTTTGCTTTGCTGGGCCCCAATGGTGCGGGTAAGTCCACCACCATTGGGGTGATCTGCTCTTTGGTTAAAAAAACAGCCGGTAGGGTAAGTGTTTTTGGCCATGATATCGATCAGGATTTTTCATTGGCCAAGCAGGAGCTGGGCATTGTTCCCCAGGAATTTAACTTCAGCCAGTTTGAAACACCGTGGCGTATCGTGCTAAATCAAGCGGGCTATTATGGTATGCCCCGAGAGTTAGCAAAAGAGCGTGCCGAAGAGTATTTGCGCAAATTAGGTTTGTGGGAAAAACGGAACGATCAAGCCAGAATGCTCTCTGGCGGTATGAAGCGCCGATTAATGATTGTCCGTGCTTTAATTCATAAGCCGCGCCTGTTGATTTTGGATGAGCCCACCGCAGGGGTTGATATCGAGCTGCGCCGCTCAATGTGGGAGTTTCTTAAAGAAATAAATGAAGCCGGTACCACCATTATTTTAACAACGCACTACTTAGAAGAGGCTGAGAGCCTTTGTCGTAATATTGCCATTATTAATCATGGTGAAATTGTTGAAAATACCAGCGTTAAAGCCCTGCTAAAAACGCTCAACAAAGAGCACTTTGTATTGGATACCAAAGAAGCTTTAACTCAGCCGCCTGAATTAAATGGCTATCACTGCCAGTTAATTGAAGATCACAGTATCGAGATTGAAGTTGAAAAAGGGCAATCTCTCAATCCTGTATTTCTGGCCTTGCAAGAGCAGGGGGTTGAGGTGCTTAGTATGAGAAACAAAGCGAACCGATTAGAAGAATTATTCGTCTCTATGGTGAGTAAAAATGGAGGGGAAGGCTAATGACTTTGCAGCAACAATGGGTGGCCTTACAAACCATTCTTAATAAAGAAATACATCGCTTTTCTCGAATCTGGGTGCAAACTTTATTGCCCCCAGTTATTACCATGTCGCTGTATTTTGTGATTTTTGGTACCTTAATCGGCAGTCGTATCGGTGAAATGGGCGGCTTTAGTTATATGGAATTTGTTGTGCCCGGCCTGATTATGATGTCGGTCATTACCAACTCTTATTCTAATGTTGTGTCGTCGTTTTATAGCGCAAAGTTTCAACACAGCATAGAAGAAATACTGGTTTCCCCAACGCCTAATTACATCATCCTGATTGGTTATGTGCTGGGTGGTGTCGCTCGTGGTTTGGCCGTTGGTTTCTTGGTAACCTTAATGTCACTGCTGTTTACCAAGTTGCAGGTTCAAAACTTGGCAATAACGATAGCTATAGTGTTTTTAACCTCGGTTTTGTTTTCTTTGATGGGGTTTATAAATGCTGTGTTCGCCAACTCTTTTGATGATATCTCTATTGTGCCTACGTTTATCCTCACACCTCTTACCTATTTGGGCGGTGTGTTTTATTCGATAAGCTTGTTGCCAGAGTTCTGGCAGGGTGTTTCTCTGTTGAACCCTATCTTGTATATGGTAAACGTATTTCGATATGGCATCTTAGGTGTAACAGATATTCAGGTGCATTATGCGTTTATGGGGGTAATGGCATTCATCGTTGTACTGGCAACAATTTCTATGTATTTACTAGAGTCAGGCAAGCGTTTGCGCTCCTAAAGCCATTGACGCTAGCCGTTTGATTTAAGGCGACATTTCGCGGTGAGCTCACTTTTTGCCGCTGGCTTATTGATGAAAATCTATTTAAGAACTATTTGAAGAGTATATTGTGGATCACTTACAACTGGGCAAGCACACTGAATACATTTCCGTTTACACGCCTTCACTTTTGGACCCTATTCCTAGAAGTCTCGCGCGTGAGAGCTTGGCGATTGATCAGCAGCAGCTGCCCTTTGCGGGTGTCGATATATGGACGGCCTACGAGGTATCTTGGTTAAACCATAATGGCCTGCCTCAGCAGGCTATTGCGGTGTTCGCGATACCAGCAGATTCTCCTAATATCATTGAGTCTAAGTCCTTTAAATTGTATCTAAACTCGTTCAATCAGACTCGCTTTAATAATCGCTCTGAAGTTCTTGCTACCCTAGAGTCTGATCTTAAGGTGGCCGCAGGTGCTCCTGTATTGGTAGATCTAGAAGGGCTGGACCAGTTTGCCGCAACAGGTGTGCAAAGACCTCGTGGCAGCTGTATTGATCAGCAGGATGTAAAAATCACAGATTACCAGCCCAATGCTGAGTTATTGAGGGTTTTAGACGAAGAGCGCAATGAAACGCTTTATAGCGATTTGCTTAAATCCAATTGCCCGGTAACCGCTCAGCCAGACTGGGCAACATTGATTGTCAGCTATTCAGGTAAGCAAATCTGTGCCGAAGCTTTGTTGCGCTATGTTGTATCTTTTCGAGATCATCAAGATTTCCATGAAAACTGCGTTGAGCGTATCTATTGCGACATTATGGAGCGTTGTCAGCCTAGCGCTTTAATGGTTTATGCGCGATATACTCGCCGAGGTGGTTTGGACATCAATCCATTGCGCCACAGTTTAAATGATTCCCATAATGCCTTAGAAATCGCCTCGCGTTTGGTAAGGCAGTAGGCCATATAGGGTTTTGGGAAGGCAAATTGCGCTAGTGGGCTGCTTAGCGTTGCTAGCGCTATAGATCTTTCTTGATACTAATCATGTCTTGCCCTTTAAGTGTAGTGGCCGCACTTTCTAGGGTTTTAATGATTCTTTCGCGATCGTAATTTCTTAGCTTATCCATGTCTAAGTGCATGGCGAAACCTTCAGTGTTTTCTTCGATATAGTTTTGCTGTTTGCCAAGGTTTTTACGTAAGTCGATAACCTGATATACCTTGATTGGGTGACTGAAGCCTTTAACGGTAATTTCACCTTTATCCTGACACAAAACCACGTCTTTAATAAGTGACCAAGATTCATGGGTGATTAGAATCTCACCAGGAGAGGCGGCAGACTCCAAGCGGCTGGCCAAATTGACATGGGCACCAAGAGCTGTGTAATCCAAGTGATGACGAGTACCAAATGTACCCACAGTGCAGTAACCGGTATTTATGCCCATGCGAATGCTTAAGGGGCGGGTAATACCTTGATTACGCCACTGCTGTTGCAACACCTTCATGCGTTTACGCATGGCGATGGACATGGCAAGGCAGCGACGGCAATCGGCTTTGGCGCCTTTGCTATCGTTATCCCCAAACAGTACCATGATGGCATCACCCATAAATTTATCGATAGTGCCGCCGTGTTCTTCAACAATCTTCGACATCTCAGTGAGATAGTTGTTGAGCAAATCAGTTAGCGTTTCAGCTTCAAGCTCTTCCGCCAGAACAGAAAAATCTTTGATATCTGAAAAAAAGCAGGTTAGCTTTTTACGCTGGGTTGGGGGCGGCTTGCTGTTTTCTCTATTGATGGCCTTCCAAACCGGTGGTGGCAAATAGCGAGAAAGCTGGTATGAGCGTAGTTTGTGGGTAGTCTGGTCTTTTAGAAGTTTTTGATGTTCGAAATCTAGGGATTCCAGGCGCTTCTTGGTGTACACCCCATAGGCACAGAAGTAGGCCGCGATACCGATAAGCCCGGCAACACCCATTTCAAGGCGGCCGCTAATGGACCAATCTGGCTCTCTTATAAGTAATACCAAGCCTAAGCCTACAAAATAAGCGATGTTATCCCTAAGCCACTTTTGTTGCCCGCCACTGGTAATGGCATTAAATTGAATTAGAATCCAAAAGAGGATGGCGGGTAAAAGGCTCAGTTCGATAATGCCTATGCAGGCCCCCATAAATAAGCTGTCTACCGTTCCAAGAATGACAGATAGGGGAGGGTTGGTGTCGTCCCTTAGACGCTTTTGTAAACTGTAGGTGGCATAGAGATAGGCGAGTAGGCCAATAATGGCACCCGAGCGCAAATAATCGACCTCAGGCCACTGTAGCCCAGTTGCCAAGGTTCCGATCATTGAGAAGCACAGTAAAATCCTAAAATATAAAGGATATTCAGGCAATTCCTGAGCCTGGTTACTGCTGCTATTAGAAAAGTCCGTTGTTTTATTCATCAAGCGCGAAAACTACTTTGGCATCTTGTGTTAATTGTAGTTGGGTCTCGGATAATGTGTAGTAGATCACAAAACCCAGCTATCATCGTCTTTTTAATGCTGGAATGGAAGGGCTTAATGCATAAAGCTCATTAATAAGCTCAAACGCTACGTAATATAGAAGTATATTTCACAATTTTACGTCTGTTTAGTCTTTGTGGCATATATTTTCCCTGTTCGTAGTACAATTGATTAGAAGAATATGCTTTTGCTTCGTATTATGGCGAGCATTTGTGTATTTTATTAAAAATATTCTCTATCCGACTGAAATATATACAATATGCAAGCATTAGATGCTCTAAAAAATCGAATCTCACACGGTAAATTAATAGCCCCGGGGCCGAGCTCGGAACAGCGGGCAGAAATAGAGGCCGCTGCACTGCGAGCGGCGGATCACGGTAATTTAAGGCCTTGGCGTTATTTATACATCAGCGGGGAAGGTTTGCAGGCTTTGGGGGAGCTCTATTTAAAGGCTGCTCTAGCGGATAAAACAGAGTTGGATGAGCAGCAAAAAGAGCGTTTGCTAAAAATGCCCTTAAGAGCACCGTGCTTATATGTTGCTATTGCGAATATTGTTGAGCACCCCAAAGTGCCAAGGGAAGAACAGCTGATGGCGGTGGCGGCCTCTGTCCAAAATATGATCACAGCAGCCTTTGCATTAGGAGTAGGAGCTTATTGGCGCAGCGGCGATATGGCCTTCCATCAAGTGGTTAAAGATGGCCTAGGAATGCAAGCTACTGAAGAAATTGTGGGCTTCGTCTATATGGGCACCCCGCAAATACCAAACCGCAGCGTACCAGAGCTGCAAGTCCCTGATTTTTTTCAAAATTGGCCCAACTAAGATTGCATCCCAAAGAGCTTTTGTGTACAGTTGCGCCCTCTTGAAACAGAGCCCATCTGTTTCCTCCGGAGAGGTGTCCGAGTGGTCGAAGGAGCACGCCTGGAAAGTGTGTGTACGGCAACGTACCGAGGGTTCGAATCCCTCCCTCTCCGCCATAAATGAACCCCAAGTTATTGATATAACTTGGGTTTTTTTACGCCTGAAGAAATTAGACCGTCAATGAGACCGGCATTTGTTTAGGTCTATAGAATGTTGGGGCTTTTACAGGAGCTTTTGCTAATGACCTGCATTATGTAGACCTTTTCCGACTGTAGCTTTTTGCTTTAGCACTGAATGGTACTCTATGTCGTAATCTACTCGTGCGATAGCGGCTGTAATATCCTGACGTTTATCTGGTGAAAAAAACACTTTTAAGACATCTCGCTTTTCGCCTGTTGATAATGCAGCTCCTTCACTGAACTCAAAAGCATGGCTTTCATCACCAAGTTTAATTCCATATTCCATGAAGAGTGCTTCTACTGCCTCTATAAATTTGCCCCGTGGTATTTTTTTTCCGTCGATTGTCCATTGAACGCGTGTAAATTCAGCAGGTCCAAGCCCAACGTTTCTAATATCAACTTCAAAGCAGTTTTTGAGCATGTTCATTTCTAGGCCGACAAGTGGCTTGTGTTTGGCTCGGTTAGATTTCTTTGTTTCTAGCCAATTTAGGAGAGCGATACTCGCTGCTAATGCAGACATCCAAAACACCGGATCTGAATAAAACGCTGTTTGATTCACTGCTGATACTACTTCTACGACATTGGCTTCCATGCTGTATCTCTTTAATGGTTGAAAGTTGGTTTGTGTGGAATCAAGTTATTATAAATCTGTATCGATGTGAAACAAGCTCAATGATTACCTGACATGTGGGGCTGATAAGTTGATTTGTATGTGCTTCGGCACTCTTGTCTACGAGTTTTTGTATAAGGGGTATTTACCGCGCTTTGTTGTTAATTTGCACAGTTAGTATGCATTTAAAAATGCAGCACAAGACTAGTGAGGTTTGTATGCTTTGTAGTAGACATGTTTGTTAAGGGTTATGTTGCCGTCAAGCTATCGGTTTCCCGGAATATTGCTTAATTTATCGGTAGTGATAGCTTGTTGGTGGTGCACCCGCGCAATGTCTAAGAGGGCTTGCTGACGGTTGAAATAGTGAGATCTTAAATGCTGTATCTTTATGCTGAATTCCCATCGACAGCTTTATCACAAAGCAAGCGCTACAAATATAAAGATGAGGCAGTACGGTGTAGTGGTGTAAATAAGTGGGGGCGGTAATATTCTAATTGAGGTTAAACAGCTCCCGGGGGGGGGAGTTTGGAATCTCAAGCGTGGGGCAGCTCGTACTGCCCCTGTAAGCAAGTGAGGAACTTTCCTTTCTGGGTTCTCTAAATACAAAATTTATGAAGTATCAAATACGCCCTATAAATTTATAGTCCCGTCCTTGTATGCATTTATATTTAACCTCTATTATCACAGCTGTATTAAGAAGCCAGTCGAACACTTCATTATTATTATGTTTTAGTTCGAAAATAAGCTCAGACTCTTTCCCTCCTATCAGCGTTTTTGGTTGTATCGTTGCTACTGAGCCAGCAGGGCGGCCGTACCGGTTATTCTCCGCATTAAAGGCGGTATTTAATCCCTGATTTAGTTCATGGCCTTGGTAGATCTTTCCGAGTATGTTGTATTCAATCGATATTATCTCAGCAACGCCGGTACCATAGTTTTTTAGCTCTAATTTTAGGTAACCTCTCGAAGAGTCATTCGGGGGGACTCGACTCTGCCTCTGATTAAGAAGGGGTTTATGGTTTATGTCATTTGCCCTTTTAGCAATAAAAACACTAAATAGGGCTGTTACGGCGCTCCAGTCGATGAATAGTAGCTCTCGCTGTACGGATTCCAACATGCTGTCACAGTCCTTTTTTTGTCGATATTGTAAGTAGGGTTGATCATTTTTACACTAGAGCGAAACAGTACAATATGTGCATATAGCACTCTGTACGGGTGTTCTTGGCCAAATGAAGTTAGTGTCCAATGAGCCGATTAACTGCGTGTGGGTGCTCAAACAATTCAGCTTTTCTCTTCTTTAGCTGCGCTATAACATTTTCAGGTATTCCTTTGGCCATATATAGCGATGAGGCCTTTTCAAGCAGCTTGATTAATTCGTCTTCATCTAAGTTTCCGTTCATTCGATACCCAACAGTAAAGTTTGTAAAATCTGCTTCAACTAAATTTGCATTCGTGAAGTCTAACAGGGTTCCTTTTGCGCCTTTGAAGTTTGAATTTCTAAGGTTTGCGTCTGTGAAGTCCACATTGACAAATATACTGCCAACAAACTGTGCTTGATATAACTTCGCGCTAGATAAGTCCGTGTTAAATAGTTCAGATTTGGTGAAGTTTGCTAGGTTGAGTTGTGTGCCTGAGAGATTTAGGTTGTTTAGAGTTAGGTCATTCAGATGATCTTTGTTTGCTACTAATATGTCTTGAGCACCTTCGACGACGCTCCGGCACTTTGAGTTTTCACTGAATATTGCGTGTGTAATACTCTTGAGGTTTAGTAGGGTTGGGTTTCTAGGACATGGCGTATTTTGAACGGTGCCGAGGCGCTCTAAAGCTTGAGTTCTCTGCCCACCATATAGTTGCGAGGCTAACAGAGCTAGCTTGCTTTCGGCCCTATCCAGGCGGTTTTCATACTTCTGGGATGCTATTCCATAAGAGGCTACCCATAATCCAATAAACCATAAAAAGAATGTGCTGGGCTTTCTAAATCCAGAAGCGTTCTCCTCTTGATGGGTATGTGGTCTAATTTTTCGATAGACGAATCTTAGGCCGCTAAATTCCCAAAACCATTTCAGTATTCTAAATACATTTTGGGAGCTCTGAGCAGGCTTCTTGTTATCCAAAATATTTTCCTTGTAGTTTAATGTCCGTGTTTTAGCGTAGTCCGAAAACTATTTTGATCATACCTATTAGCTTAGTAAAAATTCGGTTGAATGATAGCGCGCGGGTAACAATGTGCGCTCCTTTACTAGTCAGCTGGACCGATTGTGCTCTTAAGCAGATGAGGTATTTTCGCTAAAGGTTCGCTGTAAAAATTATTTTTTACATACTTAGTGGTTACTAGGGATCTTAGGGGAAGGTGTCATTCGTTCGTATAAATGGGTTTCTTCCCCTACAGGAGATGTATATGTCAAATGGATATATGTGCCTCGGCGTAAAATACTTTCAATTATTTCAGGCTTGCTACAAGTTAAAGCTACAAAAACAATATTTTTCCCTGGAGCTATTGCAGCCTCATTTGTAGCGGCAGATGAAATCCCAATTTGCTCTTCAGTAAGCCCGTATTCCTGTTTTACCATTTTCCACAATTCCGTTGTAAGGTTTTCCCCTAGGATTTTGGTACCTCTAACATACCAGGTAATGTTTGTGAGCCTTGCTAGGCCAGTGCCCGTGTTAACAACCTCGAATACAGTTTTATGTCGGTAAGTGTATTCGATGTCGTGAGTTGTATACACATTTAGGTAAGGGGAGTGATCCAGCTTGAGTGCATGTTTAGAGTGTCGAAGACTAAGCCCAGCAGCCACAGCACTCGCTGTTGCAGCAAAAGCACTGGCCCCTGCTGCAATTACTACCAGTGTTTCATTGGATAGGTCCATCTTTCCATTCCTAAGTATTTGATAGGGTGTTAAGTATCTGCATTAAGTCAAGTTGGATCAATAGATCCTGTAAGCAGATGAGCAAAAATCCCTTTAAGCTGCTCAAAAATTATGCGATATAAATTTACCTTAAAGGTTTGTATGCAGCAGATAGAAAAAACCCCACTGAAGTGGGGCTTGGTTTGCTCGGTCGGCAAGCGATAGGTAGTTAGAATTCAAACCCTGTTGGTTGACTTGGATCTACACCTAACTTTCTAAGCTTTGTATAAATACTCTCACAATCCTTAGTTGGATTATAAGAGTCACAAAACATAGATTTTTCTTCTAGTTCCTCGATATACGAACTTTTTCCCTGTTCATATGCTGCAAAGGGTAAGCTGAATAAACTTAAAAAGTAAATAGTTAAGATTATTGCTTTGTATTTAAACTTTAGGTTTGTCCAAAAAACGCCTAGCTCGTTTCTATAAGCTCCATACCTAATTCGGGTTTTGGAGTACAAAATATAACCAATAAATAGGTAGGTACCAATTAAAAGTAACCAAAGTAGCCAAGATATATTTTTAGCAATACCGATATATTCCCAAAAGGTAAGACCTGTTTCCTCGTACATCAAAGACCTCTCGTAAGGTTGTTTAAATTCACATCTTGAATGCCATCACTAGACTCTACCGGAGCTTTAGGAATTATGTAAGCTTTGTTCTGTGAGCTTACAGCTTCTTTACCAACATCATAGGTGATCGTCTTTTCACCATTCTTGGTGTAAGTCGTTCTTTTAAACCATCCAGCTTTAGTAAGTTTCAAGCGAGCTGCTTCTACGGTTTTAACAGACTTGTCCAACATAGAGGCGATGACTTTATCTTCCATATTTGGATTGGTTTGATGTGCGATAGCAACATAGTGCTGCATTAAGATTAAACCAAGGTCACCAGCATCATTCAATATTTCCCTAGTAAAGCCAAGGTTGAAGTATCGGTAGTAGAAGATCGTAAAAACAATCATTACGTGAGTATTACTAGCGACCATCGCTGCATAGACTTTACGAGCCAGTCGCGGCATGCGGCTGTCGCCGGTCCGCTCAGCTCACAGTCTATTTGCGAAGGCCGGAACGGTGGGCATAAAAGCTTGTATATAGTTCTATTTTGTCCGATGATATGTACTCCGAATTTTATATGGACGTAGAATTTGCTATGAAGAATATCACTCTGAGCTTAGTTCTAAGCGTTTTTACTATTTTGACTGCCTGCACAATAACAGACGGTAATTCCATTGTTATAGGTGAGGCGCGTAGTCCAATAGACCCCTCTGCTGTACGTATTTATCGCACCCCCCCTGAGTCATATGAAGAAATAGCTATGATCAGTGCTAGTGCAGGGCATGATTTCAAAAAGAATAGTAGCTTGGTGAATTCTGCAATTCAGCGTCTTAAGGAGGAGGCCGCCAAACTTGGGGCAAATGGTGTGCTTTTGTCAGGAGTTCGAGAACGGGATAAACCTGTTGTTACGACGAGCTATGGCTCGGCGAGTGGTGGCAACGGATCTTACGTTACCGGCAATACTACGAGTGTGAGTCGGGGCGATTCTAATACTCGCATTCAGGGATTGGCTATATTTACTGCTTCAATTAAAAAGTAGGACCTAGAATGAGAATCGATGATTGGCTTGAAGAATCTCTTGATTGTATTTCACCACACTGTAGTAAAGAGGAATTACAAGGCCTTAATTCGAGGTTAAATTCTGCTTGCGAAAAGGAATTCTCTAGGGGTGTTTCGGAGTTAGTGGTGTCTAGCTATTTTGCTCAAGATTATCAAGACAATATATTGGTTCCTAGGGGTAGTAAAAAAGATAAAGATATAGATGTTTCATTTGAAGACTCGAACATTCGGTTTAATATCGAAGTAAAATGTCCAGATCTAAGCTATGAACGGAATAGCACTTTCACGCTTGAAATGCCGTACACCATGCCAGATCATCCGAAATCAATGGAGGTGGCCGGTGAAATAGGGCGTATAATGGGGGATATGCAATTAAAGCCGAATAAGATTCTGAATTTTAGAGATTTAATTACAGACTGCGAGCAAAAATTTTGCGTATCTGCCGGGGGTGATGACTTTAATATTGTGCTGTTTTCAATGCTAGAACTTAGTTGGATGGATGATTATTTACTGAAAGTAGTGGATGAGAATAACCTGACCAAGTCAAAAAATATTCATGCCATAGTATTGAGTAACGCTGCTCTTAAGCACAGGAAGTCTAAAGATTGTAATAAGCTAGGTTTAGACAATTGCTTAAATTACATTGCATTCAACAGTAACCTAGTTAACATAACAGAAGCCAAGCATATTAAACAGTGTATACCCAATCAAACAGATGAATTTGATGCTTGGTGGAGCACAGTAAAGGCTGGGCGCGGCAATATTGATATTGTTGTACGTAGAAAGCAGGCGCTAAGCCTCTTTTACAATACAGCCTGGAGCCAAAGGAAGTTAAATTAGAAAAACGAAGTTCCATCCTTTTTAATTCTCCGCATGAATCGAGCAGAGCGCATATCCCAGTTAGTCGATCGACTCACTATTTGTGAAGGTGGTTGCGCCAATCACTCAGCCGATTGCGGTGGCCCATATCAATATAGCTATCGCTTTGGGGGCGTTTTTGGCGAAGCAAGGCCTGTACCGTGAAGGATGCCAAAGAGTTCATGCAATTTAAAGATATGACTCGGCAGCTTAGAGGGCGGTAGCGTAAGCGGGACGCCCGATAAGGCTGCCGAATTAAGATGTAGAGCCAGCTAGGCAGTATTTGCCAATTGGTTTGCTTTTGTCCGTATGTATTTGTTAGCAGCTGGCCTTTGTAATTCCACGTAAGGTGTAACACTGATACAAGTCCCTATGTGCCTGGGGTTGGCAACAATAAAGTGAAACAACAAGTGCGACAACAGCGTAATGGCTGCAACATGCATAAAACAATGTAACTCCCGCCTGTAAATCTCGTTACATGTATCGGGTTTTTGTAGTAGCTTGTGTTTAAGCTTGATATGTTGGTAGCCCCCGTTTGACGAGGGCTGTTTCAGTGTTACGTTTTAATGTAGGGGAGGGAGGTAGCGCTCAAACGTATCTACAAACGCTTGTTTTCTGTAGCCTCTGATAGTCTTGCCTCCACTGGGCCTGTAAGCACTTGGCTTAATTCCGTAAGGTTTCAGAAAATTAGCCATGGCGCTTCCAGTAAGCTTTCTTCCTCTATTGATCGTTTGCCATGGCTTGTTAATGTCTTCGCATAACTTGTCGAGGAGATCTTGCGTGCTTATTTTCTCCTCTGTATGTGTTGCAAGTATCTCTCTAACATCTATAAGAAGCTGAGTAGGTATTTCAGGTTCATCAACTGCAGTTAAAGTTTCATAGGCGCTTTCGCACTTGGCTTTCCAACTGGTGCTTACCTGATGGGCAACGGTAAATAGGGGGAGCCATACATCCACGGCCCTATCATTGCCAATATTTTTTGGTTCGATGGTGTTGCTTTTAATATTCTCAAGATTATCAATGCACCACCTAGCAAGCTTTTGCCTGATTAGCTTGTGCTGGCCTTTGGGGTCTGCCGGTAGCTTTTGAATAAACTCATTACTTTTCTTACGGCGAAGATTGATGACAATAGAGCGGTCCATAATGGTGCTTTGTAGATTGCCAATAGATGCCAGCACCTTGGGGTACCAAGTTGAATGTACCTTGGCGTCGAAGCTTTCTCCTTCGCATCTAGAGACGTTGGCGCTACTTCTATTAAAACTGCCGTTCAATAACCCTACTATTTCACCGCTAGCGGTTTTGATGAAAGTGTCTGCTTCATCCAGTAATAGTGTTGGTTGCTGAGACGTGGCAATCCTATACATTATGGCTTGAGTTGCGTTTGTAAGATTGAAGCTGTCTTTGGATAAGCTATATATCAGCTCAAGTGCAGTAGATTTGCCGCATCGTTTTTCAGGGCTTACAAGCGTTAACATGGGGAATATCCTAAAGCTGTTGATCAAATAACTACTCAGAATCCAAAGCACGATGGCGTCGGCTTCGGATTCGGTCATTATGCAGTGCCTATCAAATAAAGCCCGCATCTCGTTTAGCGTGTCTTCAATGTCTACAGGTCCTTCGTTATAAGGAGTTAAAGCTTCCGATGACGCCATACCTGGTGGCAGAAGCGGTGAAATGTCTGTGTGCAAAACTGTATTTGTTGGTACACTTATGGTGTTAGATTCAGGTACAGGGCCCTCTGGTATCAGCTTGCCGGCGATTGCAGGGGCTTCTGTTATCTGGTTTTCTTGTTTATTCATGCAAAATTCCTTTCTTCTTCACTGAGTGGTCTCCACCCCAAGTACGTGTAGTGGGCAATACCGCTTCGCCTTCGGCCTTGGGCATCGATGGCTGACATTCTCTTGGTTTTGATGATTGCACCGTGTTTTCTGAGTTTGCTTATTACATTGGGCGGATTCAGTATTCCTCCTTCAATTAGCGCTAGGCTACTAACGCTAGATTCACCGCCACTCATAATTATTTCTAGTGTGTAAGCTTGTTGTTCTGGTAGTTCTACGTTTGGTTTCATATTGGGAAGGTTTACGCTACGCATTAGATGCCTCCAGATCACGTTCTGCAATACGTTGGTTAATAAAGTCTTGAACTTCAGATTCCACCCATCCTTTAGCAATGCCGCCAGGCACTAGGGGTACGCTTTTGGGGAAATGGCCGTTCTTGGTTAGTGAATAAATGTACGAGCGAGACAGGCCGGTCATGCTACGTACATCGCTAATGCGCAGTAGTCTTGGGGTGCCACCTACAGCAGGGTGGGCGGGTTTTGTTAGAATCATTTAGTTTCCTTAATAGATTAGTTGCATTGGGCCTTGCGTACCCAATGCAGCGTAATGTACAAGGTCTTAAGCGGAGGGATTTCCCAGTTGGGATTTTTTCGTGGTGGGGAATTTTATGAACAGAGAGTCGTTGGCTTTCAATGGCTACGATTGTTATAGCTCTTTTAGATCTAAATCGTTTAAGGTTTTGTTCAATTTGTCGTCAAGTGACTTTAAGTGGGCATCTGAGATTGAGTGTTTTTTAGCAAGGCTGATAATATGATCTTTAAAGGATCTGGCATTCACCTTATTGCCGGTTCTGAATTTTCCTTGTTTAACCTCTGCGTACTCTCTAGCTAGCAAAGCAAGTGCCTTTTCTACCCCTTGCAATTGAGCTGCTCTTGGGGCTTGTACGTGATTGCTTCTTTGGGAAAGCGATTTTTTAAGGTTGTCTACATCACTCTGAATAAAATAAGCATCTTCAATATTGGCTGTAGCAAACTCCACATACATTCCGTCTTCGTCACAGCAGTAATATGTTTTTCCATCGAATATAAACTCGTAGAAGGAAAAGGCATATTGATTGTGTTGGTCTAGGCGCGAGGCGGTGGGTTTAAGTTTATATGCCCCGCTTGGGTATTCTGGGTTGCCGTTTGCTAAAAATAGCCCTTTTAGTTCTCCGTCACTTAGAAAATGTTCTTCGGGAGGGGTATTGTCCTGTACGGCCCTATGTTGCCCGTTGTAGTAAAGGGTTATGTTGTTGTTATTAATCTCATCAATCAGGGTGGCGAGTGCTTGGTGCTTAGGAGTATTACTGAGCTTTAATTGCTCTAATGAGGCTTGTACAGATATAGTTTGCATAGTTAGCATTAGCGGATTAGTTGGTCTACAAAGTCGGCCCAATTCTGCATCATTTTCACTCTCTCATCCATTAGTTGAGCCTTGTTATAGGTAGAGCGCACACGGTCCTCACTCACATGAGCCAGCTGTAATTCAATGGCATCAGCTGAGAAGCCCATTTCATTTAGAAAGGTGCTGGCTGTATGCCTGAAACCATGGCTTGTCATGAAGCCGGTGCCGTAGGCTTTGCCAGTTTTGGGGTTGGTTAGGCGCTTCAGGGCTGCAGTGGTTGTATTTTCACTCATTGGTTTGCCATGTCCATGGCTGGTTAGAAATACATATTCTTTTCCACCGGTTAACTCCTGTGCTTTTTTGAGGAGTGCAACAGCTTGTGTGGCTAATGGTACTTTAAGCTCTTTACCGGCTTTCATTTCATCACCAGGGATGGTGAGCATCGCGTCCTCGAAATCAATTTGCTCCCACCTTAAAAAGCGTATGTTTTTTGGTCTGAGAAACAACAGGGGCATTAACTTTAGCGCATATCCGACAATAGGGCTTTGCCTTGGGCGAGGGGTGTAGATTTGTTGCATTAAATTTTTCAGGTCTTCTATATCAGTGATGTGCCCGAAGTTCTTTTTGCTCCTATGATCTGGTTTTGGAAGAAGCTCTGCTAGGCCCTGTGCTGGGTTGTTGTTGATCAGCCCTAGAATCAATAGCTCATTAAATATACGACGTAGAACGCCTGCAAGCCGAATGGCCGTTTCCCTTGCGCCCCTGTCAGAAATAGGGGTTAGTACGTCTAATAACTCTCGGGTGTTAAAGCTCTCGATGGGCTTTTTATCCAAATAGGGGGTCAAGTTAGTCGATATTCTCTGTTTTAGGTCTTTTTCGGTGCTTTTAGCAAGGTTTTGTTTCTTTATCCACTGGTCAGCATAGTGTGAGAATCGCTTCTGGTTTAACTGGGCTTTAAGGCGTTTGGCTTGCTTTTCTCCTGTTGGGTTTTGTCCTTCTTGAACCAGCTTTCTCGCCTCTAGGTGTTTGGCTCGAGCTTCCTGCAAAGAGGTTTCTGGGTAGCTGCCAATCGTGTAGCTGCCTCTGGTGTTGTTTATGCGGAAGTCGTATTTCCACGTTTTTGTACCAGTTGGGCGCACCATCAGGTATAAGCCACCTTGATCTGTCAGCTTGTATGGCTTGTCTTTGGGCTTGGCATTTTTAACGCCAGTATTGTTTAAAGGCATGGGTAGATCCTGCGAGGATGTGGCGGAATTGACAGTTGGAACCGTCATAAAGACCGTCAAAAGTAGTGGCTGTTATAGGATCAATTATACAGTATGATACAGTTAAGTTCTTTAAAAATAACAGCTTAGCTAGTCTTTTAAGTGTCATTCAATCCATGCCTGTCTAGTTTTCGACGTTCTCCCTCTCCGCCATATACAAAAAAGCCCTAGCGCGAAAGCGCTGGGGCTTTTTTGTATATGGCGCAGAGGGAGGGCTGTGAGAGAGCGCTCGTGGTTCGACAAAATGCGCTTAAGCATTTTGAACAAGGAGCGTAAGCGACGAAGCCCGTAGGGCGGAAATGGCCCTAAGGCCAGTTCCGTTAATCCCATGTGTCAGTAATTTCTTTATTCATTGGACCTACGAAAGCGCTGGGGCTTTTTTGTATATGCTTGGCTTCGAGTGGGGTCAGAACCCGAGGGTTCTGACCCCTGGTTTCGCAGTGGGCCCTTAGGCCAGTTCCGTTAACCCCTTGTACCAGTTACTCCTTTTTTCATTAAGTTCACGAAAGCTATGGGGCTTCGAATAGGGTCAGAATCCATGGGTTCTGACCCTGGTTTTATAACGGGCCCTAAGGCTGGCACCTTTAATTCCTTTTTTCAGTCACCTCTGCTATTAGTTGGGCCCGAACAATCCTCCTTTCTATGTAACAAGCAAACCAGCCATAAACCATTTCTAGCGATATACACCTAGCGACTTAACTGCAAAGCTCTTATATCTATTTGTTAATCCCACTTCAGCCATTCAAAAGGGAAATTAAATGGCTCTTAACACCAAGCAAAGGAAACAGAGAAATCAGCTAAAAAATCGCTATACTTGGCAGCTAGGAGTGGCGGCGGGGCTCTCATTGCTAACGGTGTTTCTATATTTTGGTTTTGGTGGCTCTAGAGGTATTGAATCAGAGTGGCGCAGCCTGTCTTTGAATGAAACGGTGCTGGGGGAGGTCATAGGCCTAGAAGGGGAAAGTTACAAGCAATCAGGAACAGGCGTTGAATTCTCCAAATGGCGTGTTGCTTATAAGTACGTTTTTAGAGGCATTGAATATCAGTCTTTAGCTAATCTTGATTATCCGCCTCCAGTAGGGAGTTCCATAACGGTTTATTTTGACTCATCTAATGCCCAAGAAAGTCGCCTATACGCAGCAAATCGCTACAGGCTGGCGTTTGTATTTGGCTCAATTTTAATTTCATTACTAAGCAGTTCCATCTTGTTTCTTCTAGCTTGGTTGAATTATCGCAGGATGCTGAATCTTATATTTGAAAATAGCTAAATCGTAAGGACGTGATCTTTAAAAATGAAAAAATTCGCTATTTTATTATTGACCACTTTTAGCTTTACCTTGTTGGGTGCTGGCCTATTTTCTAAAGAGCTTATTGCTGAGGGTGATGTTCCAAGTTTGCAAGAATCATATGAAGTGCAGGATTCCGACTCTTCAGGCTCAGGGGCGGCGGTCTGGCTGTTTGTCGCTGCTAGTTCATTTATTGTGATAGGCTTTTTTGTTTGGTTGTTTAAGTTAGTTTTTTCGTCCGCAGAGCGGCGAAAAAATACTTACAGGAATAAATTAGAGAAGCAGCGACAAGATAGGTATGACAATCAAAGCAGTCTTCAGGAAGCTGTGGATGGTGAATGATTTTTATCGCTTTCGCGCAGCAGGCTTAATAGTGGTCTTTGGACTATGTTTTTTTCTGCAATCTTGTATTGAAGTTAAAGGAGTGCCGAATCATTATTTACTGCGTTACAGTGTAAGTCCAAGCGCTAACGGATCTTTACGAGTTGCCGCGAGTATGAGCGAAAAGACGGTGCTGCCGAACCGTGTTGCTTTGCAAGAAAGTGACTATTTTTATGTGAGAGCTCAAGAGGGCTTGATCAAACTTACAGCAGAGAAAAATAAACTCGCTAATTTCATCACCGGAAAAACCTATCTCGCTAAGGTTTCCAGGCAAGGTAGTTTAACGATTGGCTTGTATCGATCAGGCGAATTTTTGCATGAGGCCATTGTAAAGGTTTTGCCCAGTTTTGATCTTGCTTTAATGCCCCTAGAGGATAAAAGCTATTACCTTGAAGCTAGGTGGCAATCAATTCCTGATGCGGATACTGGGCAAGTCCAGCTGGCCTGTAGAATGTCAGAAAACGGAGCTTTTGAGCATCTTCATGATTTTAGTTATTCCTTCTCGAAGAATCAGCTGCGTAAGGGAGTCGTGCGAGTAGACGCTAAATCGATAACTGACTTTCTGGCAGCGCAAAAATTAGACCCGAAAGACTGCCGAGGGCGGGTGCAGATTTGGCGTAAGCAATATGCTGATATTAAAGAAAGAGCAAGCTGGCTCGATAGTGCTCGCTACCAAGAGTATCGATACCAGGATTTCGATCTTAAGAGCTCCTAACGTTTTCCTACCTTGCTTTTAGAGCGCTAGTCACAAGGCTTACATACGCTAATTGTCAGAAAGAATTGGCCAATACTGGCCAATTCTTGTTGATTCCCGCCAATTTAGCATTTCAAGCTTATCGCTTAGGCTAATGTCTTTTATGCTAGGCCAATTAGCACTTAAATTTGCCACCATGGGAGTCGCAATGAATTATCAAGCCATTATTTACGACGTCAAAGATAATATTCTGACTATTACACTCAATCGCCCAGGTGAGCTCAATGCCTTTACCATCGAAATGGCCGAAGAACTGATCGACGCTTTTGATAGAGCCAGTAAAGACGATGAGGTTAGGGCGGTAATAGTAACTGGCGCTGGCCGTGGTTTTTGTGCCGGTATGAAGCTCAATAGTGATGGCAATGCTTTTGGCCTCGATGAGGAGCTAGAGCCCAGCTTGGATGATATTCAAAATCTCGATGAAGTTGAGCCGGGCATTAGAGATTCGGGTGGTACAGTTACTCTGGCAATCTATAACTGCACTAAGCCAGTCATTGCGGCGATTAATGGCCCAGCGATTGGGATTGGGGCCACTATGACTTGTGCGATGGATATTCGCCTGGCATCGACAAAGGCAAAAGTGGGCTTTGTGTTTACAAAGCTGGGTATTACCCCAGAAGCATGCTCAGCTTGGTTTTTGCCTAAAATTGTTGGTATCTCCCAAGCGTTAGAATGGGTTTACACGGCCGAGATTTTTGATGCCGAAGAAGCCAAAAGCGGTGGATTTGTGAAATCCATACACGAGCCGGATGATCTATTGGCCGCCGCTTATAAAATCGCCAGAAGAATTGCGGATAATACTTCCCCTGTTGCCATCGCACTGGCTCGTCAAATGATGTATCGCTTATCGGCTGCGGATCACCCAGCGGAGGCCCATAAGGTTGATTCTTTAGCGATCTTTTACCAGAGCTTAGCTGACGGCAAAGAGGGGATAAATGCCTTTTGGGAAAAACGTCCAGCCAAGTTTCCGTCCAAGGTTTCTACTGATATGCCAGACTTCTTTCCATGGCAAGCTGATAACTAAAAAGCCACTTCTCTCGACGAAAGCGATCAACGTATAATGGCCTTCTTTTCGAGGAGGTCATATGTCAATTGCTCGCGGTGTATATCGTCATTATAAAGGTCAGGATTATTGGGTGGAGTCTGTTGCCAAGCACAGTGAAACCGAAGAGTCGCTAGTGGTATACCGTTGCCTATATGGTGATTACAGTTTATGGGTGCGCCCATTATCTATGTTTACTGAGACGGTTGAATACAAAGGTCAAAAAGTGCCACGTTTTGCCTTAGTCCAAAGCGACAGTTCTAGCCTGTGAGTGCAGTGGTGATTGATTTACTGAGTCCTGAGGAACTGGACGTTTTAAGCCAGCAGGAGCAAGACGAATACTGGATGCGATACTGCTTTTGTTTAGCTGCACGCGGTGCGGAGCTTGGTGAGGTGCCGGTGGGTGCGGTGTTGGTGCAGGACAATCGCCTGCTTGCAGAGGCTTTTAATCAGCCTATTGGCCGAAATGATCCTTGTGCACATGCTGAAATTTTAGTGCTGAGAGAGGGTGGCCAACAGCTTGAAAACTACCGTCTTTCTAATACTTGTCTATACGTTAGTTTGGAACCTTGCAGTATGTGCGCTGGCGCACTAGTACATGCCCGCGTTGAGAGGTTAGTATATGGCGCAAGCGAACCCAAGGCGGGAGCGATTGAATCTAAGGCTAATTTTCTGAACAACGATTACCTTAATCATCGCGTGAATTGCCTGGGTGGTGTTTTAGCACAAGAAGCCAGCGAACAGTTGTCTGCTTTCTTTAAGCGTCGCAGGAAGGAAAAGAAGGCAACAAAGTTGGAAGGCTAGGGCGAATAAGGGAATATCAGTTTTATTATTTAGGGAGTTAAATCATGAATTGTTTTCAATCTATTCAATGTCTTTTCTATGGCGCTGTATTACTTCTAGGAAGCTCTTTAGCAGTAGCTCAGGGAAATTTAGAAAACCCAGCAGCCAATGCCGTTGAATCAGGAATCAGCGCCATTAGTGGTTGGCACTGTAATGCTGGTGAAATAGAAATTGAAATTGATGGTAATTCGCTGGGTAAAGCAGGCATAGGAACCCAGCGCAGTGATACACAGGCCCGCTGCGGTCATATAGAAACAGGCTTTTCATTATTAGTTAACTACGGCTCGCTCAGCGATGGTGAGCACACCATCGTAGTGAAAGTTGATGGTGAGGTTTGGCAGGAGCGTCAGTTCTCTACAGTTCGCCCAAGCGCGGACAGTGAGTTTGTACCCCAGCAAGAACATACTGAGTATGCCATTGACTTCCCTAAGGCTGGCGATGCGCTGGAGCTTCAGTGGCAGGCGTCCAAGCAGTCCTTTACCGTTATTCGCTCTTTTCGGAATTTGGTTAACCCTAGCCGAATGGTTTCCGATTTTAACCGTACGTTTTTTGGGCATGCCAGAGGCTATGACCCAGCTCGCCCTGATAGAGGGCATGGCTCGCTTGATGAAACTGAGTTTACCTTCGAGATCAGTGAAGAAAACTTTTTTATGAGGCGTGAAGGTACAAGTTTAGGAGGCTGCGATTACACGGGCAGTATTGAATTTTATTACAATAGAGTTGAAACAGAGGGTAGCTTTAATTGCGCTGGAAGTAGTGGAAGTTATACCGGCGAGCTCTTCGTAAACCCTAATGATGGCTATTACATCGGACGTTTCGAAATGACCCCTTCAGGCAGTGAAGAGGCCACCAAAGATTTTCATATGGCAATGGCGCCTTAAGCTTCCTTTAGGCTTTGGATATTGAACCGTGGGCGGGCATTGTCCGCACCACGGCTGCGGGCAAACTTTAAAAACCAATTGAGCATTCGCTCCGAATCAATTGCCTCGAAGTAATTAATGTTTTTACCGTAACTCGCAGGCACCTCAAGTAGGCCGTGCAGCCAAAGGCCGCCCAGGCCCCACTTGGAAACCACCAGCCCGTCTTCATCTAAAATGCCAGCATGGCAGACAGTTTTATCCTCGTCGCTTCCACTGCAGTACAACACTAAATCTCCAGCTTGAGCTTGTTTGCTACGCTTGATGGCCGATTGGCTTATTAGGTATTGAGCAAATCCTGGTCCTGCAAAAACTTCTTCATTGCGGGCAACAATTTGTTGGTAAACCCTAGAATTACAAAGCCCTAATGCGTATACCAAGCAGGTGTAATTACTCTCTGGCCAAGGGTCGGCAACAGGGCGAATACCGTGTTTATTGTATTGCGCAAGCCTTTCAAGGTAGGCCCATTGCTGGTGGCGTGGGTAGGCCTGGCTAATGGATTCAAGTTGCTTGCGAAGCAGCATAGTTCTTCTCCCGTCAGTTGTGGCGTGGAAAAGCTTGCCGGGGTTGCGGTAAGTAAGGTCTGAAAACGGCTGCAGGCCTCTGTGAGTTAGAGCTTTAGCTTACCTTGAAGAGATTCAGTTATTTAATACTTTATCGGTATTAATTCCTTTCTAGCCTCTGCCAACTGGCTCACACAATATTGTTGGGTCAATATAATTGACTGAAATATATGTACTGTTGCAGGCGGCTAATGTGTAGAAAAGTTCCGCTTTTAGCCTTAATAATTGATCTGCATCAATATATTGGCCTAATTGATGAATTACTCGACAAAAGTGGACTAATCCATACTTAAGTAGTCTCAAGCACCATTAACCTTGGCCGTTACAGGGGTAAGTGGCGATTTTTTGTAAATAATGACAGGTGGTGCTTAATTGCAAGTTTGCTCATTGGAATGATCGCAGGATGTGGAAACTTTTGTGTTTTAAGGGCGGTATATCTTGGATAAGAAGTCATCAAGGAAAGGGCTGATAAAGCCCATAGATAAGGAAGTGCATCTTGCCGAAGACGGTTTTATTGTCAGTAAAACAGACACTACTGGGCGTTTAACTTATATCAACCGCACCTTTATGGAGGTTTCGGGCTTTGTAGAAGATGAACTCTTGGGCCAGCAACACAATATTATCCGACACCCAGATATGCCCAGAGGTGTATTCAAGTTGTTATGGCAGGAGTTAAAGGCAACTCGAGAATTTTTTGGTTATGTAAAAAATCTTTGCAAATCCGGTGCATATTATTGGGTGTTTGCCAACGTCACTCCCGATTTCGACGAACGTGGCAATCTAAGAGGCTATTATTCTGTACGCCGCAAGCCGGCACCTGGAGCAATCAACGCTATTGAGGTCGTATACGAAAAAATGCGTGAAGCTGAAGCGCAGGGTGATCGTAAGACAGCTCCTGATCGTTCTATAAAAATCTTAGAAGATCATATCGCTGAGCAGAATCAAAGTTATATTCAGTATATGCAGAGCTTGGACGCAGCCTAGGAGATAAAATGATGAAAAATGGCACGAGTATTAATCAAAAGCCAGAGTTTAAATCTAAAGCTGCAAATAGAAAGAATATCAGTAGCCAGATTCCATTTTTTAGAACCCGCATCCAAATGGCGGTTTGGACAGTGCTGGCCCTAGTGTGGCTCAGTAATGGTATGGCCTTTGTTTTATTGGATCCTGCTTGGTGGTTATTGCTGGCGCCGGTGCTTAGTTTGGTCTTTTCTTTGTGGATTCATCAGTCTTCTAAGCAAATATTCAACTTAATAGAAGCTGTGCACGGTACCATCAAATCCGCCAATCAGGGTTCGTTTTACAAGCGAATTGTAAGAACCAAAGGCATGGGCGAACTGGGCCTTGTGGCTTGGGAGTTGAACGATTTATTGGATCGTATTGAATCTTACTTTAAAGAAGTAAATAGTTGCTTTAACTACGTGGCCAAAGGCTCTTATGATCGTAAGGCTTTATATAAAGGCTTGCCTGGTCAGTTAAGAAACTCACTGTGCTCTATTAATTTATCGATTGATCGCATGCAAGAGGGCATGGATTTGCTGGCGGCTAATGAGCTGCATTCTGAATTGCATAATCTTAATACGGTAAATTTGATCAGAAACCTAAAAACTAACCAGGCTGATTTGGATAGAATTTCCCGTGAAGTTTTCGAAGTAGAAACCATCGCGAATAGTAGCGGTGAAGCAGCAAGAGAAAGCCAGCAAGAAGTTGATAAGATGGCGAGCCAGTTAACCGAGATTAATTGCAGTATTCAAGAAGTGGCTGAGGTGGTGAAAGCCTTAGGTGAAGACAGCGAAAAAGTTTCGGCGTCTTTATCGATTATTACTGAAATTGCCGATCAAACCAGCTTGTTAGCCTTAAACGCTGCTATTGAAGCCGCTCGTGCAGGTGAGCAGGGGCGCGGTTTTGCGGTGGTAGCTGAAGAAGTAAAAGCGCTTTCGAATCGTACCAAAGAGGCTGCCATTGAAGTTTCTTCTACCATGGGTGGCTTTAGTTCTCGTGTACAAGATATGGTGAGTAAGGCAGAAACTTCCAGTAGCTCCGCTAATCAAATCAGTCAGCAAGTGGAAGAGTTTAAGCATCGCTTTAACGACTTTTCTGAATCTGCTGAAACGACACGTCGTTACGTCACCAATGCTAAAGATAGAACTTTTGGTACCTTGGCAAAACTTGACCATATTATTTTTAAACAGAATGGTTATTTAGCGTTAGATGATTCCAGCGGGCGCGAAGATGAAATAGCGGCAATATCCATCGACCACACCGGCTGTCGAATGGGGCGCTGGTATTACGAGGGGGATGGTTCAAAAAGTTTTAGCCATACTCAAGCGTATAAGGCATTGGAGGCACCGCATGCTGCGGTGCATCGTGCGGTGCAAGAAGCTGTTGACTTGCGTGATGCAAACTGGCGCTTTATGCCTGAAATTAGGCAAAGGATTATCGACAATATGAAGATCGCGGAAAGTGAGAGCGATATGATTCTCAAGCGTATTGATGAAATGATGGATGAAAAGCAAGCTTCCTAATCTGAAAGCTGGACCCACTGAAAAGCGAGCTCTATGGGCTCGCTTTTTTGCTAGTGAAAAAGTTGCTGGGCCGTGTGCTCGGCAATCGCTTCTGCCTCAGTAATGGTCTCGTGCAGTTCTTCACTTTTACCCATATGGCCAAGCTGTGATGTTAAAGAAAACAGGGTGGTTTGTAATTGGCTTAGTGCCTCAAGCCGAATGCAGCGCTGCTGGCTAGAATCTTGGCATAGAGCGCAAATCTCATTGTGCACAATATACAGAGCTTTTTCGGCGTAGAGATTATCGCCAAGCGCGACATAAGAAGCTGAAAGATTGTGCCCAGCGATCACTCGTAATGCCACCATTGCTGGGTTAGGGGAGTGAGACAAGATCATTTGGCAGATTTCTACTCCAGCCTGAAAGCGATGGCAAGATTCACCATACTCAGCCGCATGATGACACTTGGTTCCTTCATCAATAAGCTTACGGCAGGCGGACAGCGCCTGTTTTGGGTTTTGGATCAGCGCTTGTTGATGTGATGGGCAAATAGCATTCATATTCAGCTTCGACTCAATAAATGATAATCATTATCATTAGTGTATTGCTCGTATTAAGAGCTGTCAACGCTTTTAAAACAGATGCTACGATTAGAAAGACGCTTGTTTGGAAGTGATTGTTTTTAAAGAAGTTTAATTGCCTTAGGCTGCTTCTGATCAAAATACAGGCTGACGAAATGGGCCCCTAGCTTAATTGTTTCATTTTTTTAAAAAACGGCTTGACTCAATAGGTGTGCATCCCTATTATACGCGCCTCAACGCACTCGTAGCTCAGCTGGATAGAGTACTCGGCTACGAACCGAGCGGTCGAAGGTTCGAATCCTTCCGAGTGCGCCATACATACAAAAAAGCCCCCAAGGCCCTGCCTTGGGGGCTTTTTTGTATGTATGGCGTTCTTGGCCGGTAAGAGCCTTCGTGGTTCGACAAAATCACCTGGAGTGATTTTGCGCCGCTTTAGCGGCCCGAAGGGTGGTTTATAGGAATAAACCATAACTGATTGCGACCAAGAAATCGGGACTGCGCACAGGAGTGCGCACCCGCAGGGTCAAAACACGCCCAAGCGTGTTTTGAGTCCATCCTTCTCTTAAAACCAAAACCAAAGCCGAAAATATCTAAGCCAATAGGCCATAAATCCGCTAATCCCAATCCCCCCAAGCCAAGTTTGACAGCACCCAAATTCAAACCGATAATAAAACCATATGAATATCATGGAGTGCCCAAATGGCTACAGCTATAGCATCCCCCAAAAAAGGCCCTGCGAAGAATAAGTCCAAGGCGGCTTCTGCAGTCACGCTAAGGCCAGCTAGCACTGCTCGTCTTCGCCCGGTAAGGGCTCTGACCAAGGAAGTCTCTGGTATCAAAGAGTTTAGTCGAGCAGGCGTGCGCAAAAGCCTAAAAGAGGGTTTGTCGTTCAAGGCTATCGAACAGCTCGAAATTGGCCTTAATGCTTCTCAAAAAGAGGTTGCGCAAATATTGGGGATCCCGCCCAGCACCATGACCCGCCGCAAAAAGAGCGGCCGGCTTGAGGTGGATGAATCCGATCGGGCCATTCGCTTCGCGCAATTGAAGGATCAAGCGCTGGCTTTAATGCAGGGTGACGATGAAGCGGCGATAGCCTGGCTTAGAATGCCTCTTGATTTGCTGGAGGGAGAAACTCCACTAGAGAGAGCGAGCACAGAATTTGGCGCTAGAGATGTAGAGGATTTAATTGGGCGTCTTCGTCATGGGGTCTTTAGCTAGTGCTTAGCGGCTACCGTATTGCGGCCCCAGAATTTTCGAACAGCGTTGCAGAAATGATATCGGGAGAGGGCGCTTTTCTATATGGCGGCCGCTGGAATTCTAAAGGCATTAGGGTGGTGTACTTAGGTAGTAGTCTCGCTCAATCGGCCATGGAGCTTCTGGTACATTTGGGTCGTGCGGATATCCTCAATGTTTACCGTCAGGTCTCAGTTTCTTTTGACGAATCCCTTGTAGAACACATAGATATTAGTGATCTCCCCAACGATTGGGCTGAGCCCGCCATGGCGCCCAGTGTTCAAGCCACAGGTGATGCTTGGGTAGATGCGCAAAGCTCTGTCGTTCTTCAAGTGCCTAGTGTGGCGGTAATGGGTGAATATAATTATTTACTTAACCCAGCTCATCCGGATTTTACCAAGCTTAAGTATGGAGAGGTTTTGCCTTTTAGGTATGATTCTAGGTTGCGGAAGTAGGGGGGGTATTTTCGAGACGTTTTAACATTGATGATTTGTAAAATTCTTTGAAACAAGTTTTTACGCTGTCCATTTTTTCCTTAACACCTAAAAGAATATGAAGAAACAATGGCTGTTCTAATTATTATAATTTACATCATTTGCTGTGCGATCTTGCCTCGTAGATGGGTGCAGGATCAAGTGAGTATTGAGCACATTGCTTTTCGTGGTTTTTTAATGGGTTTTGTAGCTTTGTTGTTTTTCGCTGCTACCAAGTACTTTTTTTATAGTGCAGGTAATGGCGGGGGATTTAGTATTGGCATCTTTATATGGTTGACTCCGGTGCTTACGGCTTTGATATTTTATCTTTACGCTTGTGCGGCGTATGAAGGGAGATGAGTTGGTGGATAACGATCAGCGCAATTTAGTCATGGACGCTTGGAGATAAAAAATGAAAGCACTTTTAGATAAGCTCAGCGTGACAGGTTTTCTTGTCGTCTCTGCTGTATCTCTGCTGTTATGGTGGGTGGTGGACAAAAACTCTGAGCGAGGCACTAGGGTTAGCGTTCTCTATGGTTTGTTCGAGTACACGAAGCCAGTGCCTCCTAGTATCACGCAGGAGCCTCTGCTAAAGTTAATGGACGAAAATCCATCTGGTAAACTAAGCGAAGCGGCACCTTCTATAAATGGACTATCCGATATTGAGAATCAAGCCGAAACCCCAAAAAAGACACCGATTCCTGTTCACCCAGCAGAAAAAATACTTGTAGAAGTGAAGCAATCCAGACCCTACGTGTGAAATACGATAGAAGAAGCATATATGGGGATGGAGGTAGAATGGACTGGTTGGGTTGTCGATATCCTGTTTAATGAAGATAACAGTGCAAACATAATTCTGAGTGTTTCTAAGAATGATAGTTTTGGGGTGTTTTGGGTAAAAACCGATATTAAATCACAGCCTAGTATTAAGAGATTTAGTGTTGGTGAAAAGCTTATGGTTAATGGGGTGATTTCAGATTTTCAAGGCAATACTATCTTTGTGGCCCCCAGTAAAATTACCCTGTTGCCGGAAGAACGATAATTATGAATCAAACTTCTTAACCGCCGAATAAAAAATCTTTGGCGTGTTTGGTGCAACGGTATATGACCACGTGATCTGTATTTGCTCTATTTCTTAGTTTGATCGACCGCGCAAATGAATTAGAAAGAAGGATGGACTCAAAATACGCTTGGGCGTATTTTGACCCTGGGGGTGCGCTCTCCTGAGCGCAGTCCCGATTGCTTGGTCGCAATCGGTCGAACCACGAAGCTTCTTACCAGCCAAGAACGCCATACAAATAAAAACGCCCCCTTAGGCCTAGCCTAAGGGGGCGTTTTTATTTGTATGGCGCACTCGGAAGGATTCGAACCTTCGACCGCTCGGTTCGTAGCCGAGTACTCTATCCAGCTGAGCTACGAGTGCGTTGAGGGCGCGAATAATAGGGGGTTGTGGGGTTTGGGTCAAGTGCTTTTTTGTTTTGTATAGGCTTTGGCTTTGTTTCTTTGTTGTTGTTATTTTATTGGGTGTTTTTTGTTCTATTCAGTCTCTGTTTTTGGCTCTGATTTTGTTTTTTTAGAGGTATTTAAGGACTGTGGTCCCAGTCTAGGTCTTTGCTTATTTCTGATTGCCCAGCCTCTTGTTTTTGGCTTAGGCGCATTTTTACTTTTAGATTGTGGCGAGAGTCGGCATGGCTTAGTGCCTCCTCTTCGCTGATCTTTCCTTCTTGGAATAGTGCAAAGATGTCGTCATCAAAATTTCTGGCGCCGATGTCCATGCCGCGCTCTAGTGCTTCGGCGATTTCTTCTATTTTGTCGTTTTGTATTAATTCGCTGATGTAGGGTGATTCCGGCAGTATTTCAAAGGCTGGCCAGCGTTTTTTATCTAGGCCGATGAGCAGGCGCTGGCAAACAATGGCTCTTAGGTTGCGCGATAAATCGGTGCGTAGTTGTCGATGTTGTTTTTCAGGAAAGAAGTTCAACACGCGGTCTAAGGTTTCAATGGCATTGGCGGCGTGAATGGTCCCCAAGCATAGATGACCAGTTTCGGCATAGGTGATGGCGCTATGCATGGTCTCACTGTCGCGAATCTCGCCAATCAAAATTACATCGGGTGCTTCGCGCATGGCGTTTTTTAAAGCGCTGGCATAGCTTTGAGTGTCGCTGCCAATTTCTCGTTGATTAACGATGGATCTTTTATAGTGATGCAGATACTCAATCGGGTCTTCGATGGTGAGTATGTGGCTATGATGGTGGGCATTTCGATAATCCAACATGGCGGCCATGGTGGTGGATTTGCCCGAGCCGGTTGCGCCGGCTACTAATACGAGTCCGCGGCGGTGCATCACCAGCTCTTTAAGGGAAGAGGGAAGGTGCAGCTCTGTAAAGCTCGGGATCTCGGTTTTTACATGCCGCACCACCATGGCGACTTCACCACGCTGTCTCAGCAGGTTAATTCGAAAGCGAGCTAGGCCTTTAATGGAGGCCGCAAAGTTAAGCTCCCAGTCCTGTTCAAAGCGCTGTATGTGGTGATCTTGCATTAAGCTATAGGCTAGGGTCTTCACTTCGCCTACTGCCATCGTATGCTGAGATTGCACCGGGTGTATCTGACCTTCGATCTTAATCATCACCGGTGCATTGGTGCTAAAAAACAAATCCGATGCGCCATGTTCAACCATAAATTGAAGGTAGTCGCTCATTTCCATGTGGCAGCCCTAGCTCGTCTTAAGCAATGTAGTCTCTCTTTATAGAGTTTAGCGGCAATTCGTCCATAAACTCGATAAAAGCCCACTATTTATAGGCGTTTATCACTGAAGCTTATTTGGCTGTAGATTAATTGGACAATTTGCTACGGTTGGTAGTGGATACCTACTAATTGGCGTATTTGGCCTGTCAAATATCCTTCATTTTCTACTAGAATACGGCGAATTACAGGAAAAAGCTCTGTTGTCTTGTTTATCTGCAAGTAGATATTCTTTACTTGTAAAGTAAATATGCGTTAGCATCTACAAGAACGAATAAGCAAACGCTAATTCAACAGAATAAAAAAGAAAGAATGAGAGGCAATTGAGTGGTAAACCACTGAATAAATGCCCCATAAGCCATACCCGCCAAAAGCGGGTAATAATGATGAATCTGCGCAAGCAGTAGCAATTGGAACCGTGTTGTGAAGCCTACAAAGACCGAAGACGGTCATCACTTTCACAAAGTGGTGGACTGTCAGTACGCCTGTCCGGCGCATACCCCTGTGCCCGAATATATCCGTTTAATTGCCGCCGGCCGTTACACCGACGCCTATATGATCAACTGGGAATCCAATGTGTTTCCCGGTGTGCTTGGGCGAACTTGTGATCGACCCTGTGAGCCCGCTTGTCGACGAGGGCGGGTGGAAGAAGAGCCAGTGGCTATTTGCCGCCTGAAGCGTGTAGCTTCAGATAATAAGCTTGATGAAGATGTGGCTGCTCGAATGCCAGAGATCCCCAAGCAAAAGAACGGTAAAAAAGTTGCCCTTATTGGCGGTGGCCCAGCTTCACTGACGGTTGCCCGTGATTTGATGCCCCTTGGCTATGATGTTCATCTTTATGATGATCAGCCGCTTGGTGGCGGTTTTATGCGCAGCCAGATTCCTTCCTTCCGTCTGCCGGAACAAGTGCTAAATCAAGAAGTGAATTACATTCTTGATATGGGCGTTATCACCCAGTTCAACACTTATGTTGATAGCCTTAAAGCCGTTCTCGACAAAGAGTACGATGCGGTGTTCGTGGGTACGGGTGCGCCACGTGGTCGTGATCTAAACATCCCTGGCCGCGAAGAAGGTGATGCCAATATTCACTTAGGTATCGAGTGGCTGGCTAATGTTGCTTTTGAACACACAGATAAAGTGGGCAAAAAAGTAATTGTGTTAGGTGGCGGTAATACCGCCATGGATTGCTGCCGTACTGCACTGCGTATCGGTGCAGACGAAGTCAAAGTCATTGTGCGCAGCCCTAAGAGCGAAATGAAAGCTTCGCCGTGGGAGATTGAGGATGCCGAGCGTGAAGGCATTCCAATGATGGAAAACCATGTGCCGCTAGAGTTTGTTGTTGAAGACGGCAAGCTTGTGGGTATGCGTTTTGATCGCGTTGAAGCGAAGTACGATGAAAATGGCAAACGCAGTTTAGTGTCTTTAGGCGAAGAGCCAGTGTTTGTTGAATGTGACGATGTCTGCATCGCCATTGGCCAAGATAATGCCTTCCCATGGGTTGAGCGCGATCTGGGTATCGAGTTTGGCCAGTGGGATATGCCTGTGGTCAATGAAGAGAGCTTCCAGTCTACTCTACCAAAAGTATTTTTTGGTGGTGATGCTGCCTTTGGTCCAGCCAACGTTATTACGGCAGTTGCGCAGGGCCACCATGCCGCGGTTTCTATCGATCTGTTCTTGAATGGCAAGTCGGTATTGAATGAACGCCCCTCGGCTTTGACTAATCTTGTAAGCCAGAAGATGGGTATTCATGAGTGGAGCTACGATAATGGCGTAGTAGAAGATGTTCGCTATGCGGTTCCCCATGCTGATGTGGCTACTTCAGTTAAAGATCGTCTTTTAGAAGTAGAGCTTGGCTACGATGAGCAACTCGCATTTGCAGAAGCTCAGCGTTGTTTGAATTGTGATGCTCAAACCGTGTTTACCGAGAGTAAATGTATCGAGTGCGATGCCTGTACCGATATCTGTCCAACCAATTGCATTAATTTTGTTGACAATGACGACGATGAATCCGCTTTAAGAGCGAAGCTCATTGTGCCTGCTAATAATTTGACTCAGGATCTGTTGGTATCAGAAGGTCAATTGCAAACCGGACGCGTGATGGTAAAAGACGAAAACGTTTGCTTGCATTGTGGTTTGTGCGCTGAGCGTTGCCCAACCGCCGCTTGGGACATGCAGAAATTTAGCTATGAAATGGCCAAAGCAGGAGCGGAATCATGAGTTCAGTTGCCAAAGGTGTAAAAAGCATTGAAGCGGTCAATGATTTCGTCATTAAGTTCGCTAATGTAAATGGCACGGGCTCGGCCAGTGCTAATAATTTATTTGCAAAGTCCATTTTTAGAATGGGCATCCCAATGAGCCCTAAGAATATTTTTCCTTCTAATATTCAAGGCTTGCCGACCTGGTATGAAGTGCGGGTAAGCGAAAAGGGCTATCTAGGGCGTCGCGGTGGCACCGATTTTATGGTGTCAGTAAACCCGCAAAGCATGGCCAAAGACGTTAAAGAGGTGAGCCCTGGTGGCTACTTCTTATATGACAATACCAAACCATTAGATCTACGTTTACATCGTGACGATATTAATTTTATCGGTATTCCCTTAATGCAGATCTGCATGGATGAATACAAAGATGCTCGTCAGCGCCAGCTATTTAAAAACATGATTTATGTGGGCGCTTTAGCTGCGCTGCTAGACATTGAGTTCGATGTGTTAACGGGCCTGATCGCCGATCAGTTTAAAGGCAAAGAAAAATTAATCGCGCCAAATGTGCATGCTTTAGAGCTTGGTTTTCAATACGCCAAGGCCAATTTTGAATGCCCCTGTAGCATTACCGTGAAGCGTTGCGACAATGTTGGTGATCGTATTTTATTGGACGGTAATACAGCCTGTGGCTTAGGTGCTGTATATGCCGGTGCTACCGTAGCAGGCTGGTATCCCATTACGCCGTCTACTTCGGTAATCGAAGGTTTTGAAAAATACTGTAAGCGCATGCGTATCGATCCGGCCAGTGGCCAGAAAAATTACGCCATCGTACAGGCTGAAGATGAACTAGCCGCAATCGGTATGGTAATTGGCGCTAGCTGGAATGGTGCTCGTGCGTTTACCGCAACTTCTGGGCCTGGCGTCTCCTTAATGAGCGAATTCTTGGGCTTGGCTTATTTCGCGGAAATCCCAACGGTTTTGATAGATGTACAAAGGGCAGGGCCGTCTACCGGTATGCCGACACGTACACAGCAATCCGATATTGTGGCCGCCGCTTATGCTTCCCACGGTGATACTAAACACGTCTTGCTGTTCCCATCGACGCCGAAAGATTGCTTTGATATGACAGCGCAGGCTTTTGATCTGGCCGAGCGCTTGCAAACTCCTGTCATCATGCTGACCGATCTTGATCTGGGTATGAACGATAATCTGTCTGAGCCATTAAGCTGGGATGATGCGCGTGAATACGATCGCGGTAAGGTATTTAATGCCGAAGAGCTTGAAGCGATGAGTGAGCGTTTTGGTCGCTACTTAGATGTCGATGGTGATGGTATTCCATACCGTACTTATCCAGGTACGCACCCCACTAAAGGTTCTTTCTTTACTCGTGGCACCTCGCGTGACGAATACGCGGTGTATACCGAAGATGGCAGCGAGTATGTGAAAAACATGGAGCGCTTACTGCATAAATGGGAAACCGCTAAAAGCTATGTCCCGGCACCTGAAATTATCAGCGTAGAAGGTGGCAAAAAAGTAGGCTTGATTCATTTCGGTACCAGCAAAGATGCGACACTTGAAGCGGTTGATAAATTGGCCGAGCAGGGCATCACTGCCGATAGCTGCCGCATTAAAGCCTTCCCGTTTAATCATGAAGTTGAAGATTTTATTGCCGAGCACGATACCGTTTTTGTTATTGAGCAAAATCGTGATGCCCAAATGCGTCAGCTACTGGTCAATGAATGTGAAATAAACCCTAAATCCCTGGTCAAGATCTTGCACTACGATGGAATGCCGATAACGGCCGATACCATTGCTCAGCGAGTGAAAGATGTAGTGCAGCACGATAATGTTACACCTATTAAACGGGCACAGTAAGGGGAAGATAAGATGAGTTTCTTTAAGCCGGCGTTTCGCCACCCAGAATTGCCCACTAATGAGTTGGGCTTTACCAAAAAGAATTACGAGGGTTCGATCTCGACGCTATGTGCAGGTTGTGGCCACGATTCTATTAGCGCCGCCATTGTGCAGTCGATCTTTGAGTTATCGATTCCACCGCATAATATTGCCAAAATGTCAGGTATTGGTTGTTCCTCAAAAACGCCGACCTACTTTCTAGGAAATTCACACGGTTTTAACTCAGTACATGGTCGCATGCCTTCGGTTGCGACGGGCGCCAATATGGCCAATCGCGAGATGATCTATGTGGGTGTCTCGGGTGATGGTGATACCGCTTCCATTGGTATGGGGCAGTTTACCCATGCGGTACGTCGTAATTTGAACATGATGTACGTGGTCGAGAATAATGGCTGCTATGGTTTGACCAAAGGGCAGGATTCGGCCACGGCCGATGTGGGCTCTATCAGTAAAAAAGGTGAGCCAAACCCTTTTGAGGCAATTGATCTTGCCAGTGTTGCTTTGCAGCTAGGGGCGACTTTTGTTGCGCGCAGCTTCTCGGGCGACAAAAATCAGTTGATCCCCTTAATTAAGGCCGCTATTTCGCATCGCGGTTTTGCATTGATTGATGTGATTTCACCTTGTGTAACTTTTAACAATAATCCGGGCTCAACTAAAAACTACGAGCACGTTCGCGATCACCTAGCCGCTACTGGTACTGTAGATTTTGTGCCAATGCGTGAAGAGATCACCGCAGATTATGGTGCTGGTACCGCGCAAGAAGTTACTTTGCATGATGGCAGCGTGGTGCATTTGCAAAAGGCTGATGCGGATTTGAATGTGAATGATCGTCGTAGTGCTTTAAAGCTAATTAAAGACTATAAAGCGCAAGATAAGATCTTAACGGGCTTGCTGTATATGGATGCCGATTCGCAAGATTGCCATGAAACCATTGGTACCAGTAAAAAGGCTCTGCGTACCTTAGGTGAATCTGAGCTATGCCCTGGCGAAAAAGCCTTACAGGCCATTAACGAAAGCCTTCGTTAAGCCTATGCCGTGACTGTCTTGTCAGTCACGGCATTTCTCCAACTCCTCTCAACTGCTCCGTACGCTTCACCCTCACCATGACATGGCTCTAGGCTGCATATCCCTCAAACTGCCGTGCAGTTTTTGAGCTGTATAGTGCCTTATTCGTTGATAAGATAATGAATCAGCACAAAGATACATAAATAATAATCAAGCTAGGAAACGACTATGCGACAGCTAGGAAGGCATTTATATATACGTACATTGTTGGTTGTTTTAATGGCCATATTCAGCAAGCTCAGCTTGGCCGCAGAGTTAAGCCCGCTGAGCATTGGTGACGCCTTAACACTAAAATCAAATATTCTCGCTGAGCAGCGTCGGATAAATATCTATTTCCCGTCTGAATATCATCGCAATAAAAAGGGTAAATACCCTGTGCTATATATGCCTGATGGTGGTCTAGAAGAGGACTTTCTTCATATTGCTGGCCTGGTACAAATAGGCGCTCTAAATTGGACTATGCGCCCCTTTATCTTGGTCGGTATAGAAAACACCGAAAGAAAGCGCGATCTCACCGGCCCAACAAGTGATCCAAGAGACAAAGAAATAGCGCCAAATATTGGTGGCTCTGATAAATTCAGAGCCTTTATTCGCGATGAGCTGATGCCAGAGATCAATAAGCGATATCGTACATCTGGTGAAACGGCCATCATCGGGGAGTCATTGGCAGGCCTATTCGTTATTGAAACCCTCCTTGAGGAACCGAGTTTATTCGATAGTTATCTGGCGGTTGATCCTAGTCTATGGTGGGATAAAGAACGCTTGGTTTCTACCTCGGCGGATAGACTAAATAAAAACTTGCCGGATAAAAATCAACAAGCTCAAGCTCAAGCTAAAGCCGGTCAGAAGCGAGTCTATATCGCTGCCAGTAGCCAAAAAGGTATCGTTGAACCAAGTCGAGCATTGTCTGAAGTCTTCTCAAAAGATGATCGCATTGAAGTTGTGTTTAAAGAACTGCCCAATGAAACACACTTAAGTGTTTATCACCCGGCGGCGCTAAGTGGCTTGAGATCCATGTTTCCTCGGGAACAGTAAGCCTACGTTGGCAGGTATAGGTATTAACCGTGAAACCTCAGTGGCTCAAATACAGAGAGGAAATACTGTCTAGCCTCGATCGCTGGGATGGAAAGTCTGTTGAAGCTCTTGAGGGGCTTTATCGCAATTACAGTGCGAATGACGATTTTGCCAAAGTTCTTGAAGATTGGGCTGATAGTGTTAGCACGAGTATAAAGCTACAGAATGCATTGAGCCATCTACTAAAACAGCATTGCGACAATGGCTATATTGTACTGGCAAAGCAAAGTCACTCTATTTTATCTGTATTGGAAAACGAGCCGCACTGGCAAACTTTGTTACATATTTTGCAGAGCTTTAAGAGTTTTGAATTGGTCGAAGAATACAGAGATAGCTGGGAGCGGATACTAAAAAGCGCTCTAAGTTGTGAGAATAAATTTGTCCGAGCTTGGAGTTATTATGCTTGGGCTTTATTCGCAGATCATTTTCCAAGATACGGGCCTGAGGTGAATGACTATATCGAAATGGCGCTTCGAGACGAAGCGCCATCCGTGAAAGCGAGAATAAGGCAGATGCAAAAGCAGGGTTTGATTTGAATTTTTGAATTCTGTTGTTTTACTTTAGTAAAAGTGATTGGAAAGTGATGGGAAAGAGATATGAGTGATATCAGCCATATAGGACAAATCGCAATTACGGTCTCCAATGTTAAAGAAGCTTTAACCTTTTATCGCGATCAGCTTGGTTTAGAGTTTCTGTTTGCCCCCAGTGATCAGCTGGCCTTTTTGCAATGTGGGGCAAGTCGTTTAATGCTGACTGAACCCCAAGGGGCAGGGGAAGCTGGACAAAATTCCATTTTGTACTATCAGGTTTGCGATATAGAGTCCAAGTTTCAATCGCTAGAGGATAGCGGTGTTCATTGTGAAAGAGCGCCAGAGTTTGCCGCGGCTATGCCTGATCACGATCTGTGGTTGGCGTTTTTGAGAGATCCTGAAGGTAATCTATTGGCATTGATGGAAGAGAAGGCAAAATCCGCTTAGCGGTATTCATGGATAAAAAACATTTCAACAACGATAACAAAAGCAGCGCTGATCTAATGAATAATAGCCATCCCTCGATTCAAACCATTAGCCGAGCTTATTTTGAGTCTATAAATCAAACGCCAACGGAATTGCCGGCATGGTATTTCTGCGATAACCCAAAAGATGCCGATGAATGTGCTGACTGGGTATTGTCTGGCGACAAAAGAGCTACCGCAAGTTCGTTGTGGTGGCTGGAACATAGTGGTGAGCCTATGCCTGAGGTAGGTGATTTAAATATTGTCACCAATTGGGCGGGTATTGCCCAATGCATTATTCAAACGACCCAAGTGGAAGTAAGGCCCTATTTTGAGATTGATGCTGGTTTCGCCCAGCTTGAAGGTGAGGGCGATAAAAGCTTAGCCTATTGGCGACAGGTGCACTGGGCCTATTATCATCGTGAGCTGGCTATTTATGGACAGAGGCCGACATTGGATATGCCGATAATCTGTGAATCCTTTGAAGTCGTTTATCGCTAAAACACTTTTATCTCTATTTGTTCAGCACTAGTGTATTTCGTTCGCTTTGCGATAACGCCCCTCATAGTCAAACAGCTTTTCAATCACTTGGCTATAGCGTTTTTCCTGGCGAGCAATGACAAAATCTGGCGACCTGAGCTGGTCCTGTCTCTGTAAAATATAATTGACACTGAGTTTTTCAATACAGCGCTTGGGGAAGTGTTCGGGCAGTAATTTATGGGGTTTTAGAAAATGCAGCCAGCAGGCATAGCGCTGTTTGCTTGTGCTGAGATAAAAATACTCCTGAAGCTCGCTGCCGTCTTCATCGTGATAACAGACCTCTAAACGCTCTTTGCCATCTTTATGGCCTGCATCTAGGCTTTGGCCTGCGCAACGTAAAACGATATGGTCACGTAAGGCTAGGGCCTGTTTTAGCTTATCATCAGGATCGACCAAAAGTTGCTCGCAGCTTAGGCATTTGCGTGCGGCAATATCATTCTCTTGCCCGCAGCTAGGGCACTCTTTAAAACGAAAGCGAAACTCGCAGCGGCGTTTTTTGCTATTTGGCTTCTCGCTGTGTTCGGCTTGCTCTATTAAGCCCTGGCAACGGCGGCCATAGTGTTCAAGTAGGTTACCTTGTTCATCAAGCTTGCCCCAAAAATGATTGTTAAAGCCGCAGGCTGGGCAGGGGATTTCTATCACTTCACTGTCACCGCTCGGTTTTACTTCGCCCACTTCAGGGGAAAATAAGCGATGACCATTGCTGGCATAATCGAGCACTAAACATTGTTTTTTGCCGGGGCTTAGGCGTAAGCCTCGGCCAATAATTTGCTGATAGAGGCTGACTGATTCGGTTGGGCGAAGCAGCACAATAGTGTCAACATGTGGGGCATCAAAACCTGTGGTGAGTACGGCCACATTAACCAGATATTTAATCTGTTTATTTTTAAAGGCTCGAATCACCGAATCACGAGCTTTTTGCTTCATATCGCCCAGCACAATGGCCGAGCAATCATCGGGCAAATAGCCCATGATTTCTTTGGCGTGTTCTACGGTTGCCGCAAAAATCATCACAGCTTCACGCCGCTCGCTCAAGCTTAAAACCTGCTCAATAATTCGCGCAGTTGCACGTTTACTTTTATCGAGTACCGAATTGAGATCGCTTGGGCTGAAAAGGCCGCTTTGTTTGGGGCGCAACTGTTCAAAGTCATAGAGTGCGACAGGGGCATCTAGCAGCTCAACAGAAGTAAGGTAATTATTGTCGATCATATAACGCAGTGGTAATTCATAAATGCAGGCTTGAAAGGGTGTGTCGGCATCACTGCGCCAGATATTTTCGCTAAGATGTTGCTGGTATATCCAGCCGCTATCTAGGCGATAAGGGGTTGCTGTTAATCCCAACACCTTCAAAGCAGGGTTGCTGCTTTTTAAGGTGTCGATTACCTGCCGGTACTGAGAATTGTCGTCTTGTGCGAGGCGGTGGCATTCATCGATGATCAGCAGGGAATATTCTTGTTTAAACTGATCGAGATTACGCGCAACCGATTGCACGCTGCCAAACACAATTTGTGCATCAGTTTGCTTTTCTTGTAAACCTGCCGAGAAGATAGAGGCCTGAGCACCGGTAGCGCGAAACTTGGCCGCGTTCTGCTCTACCAGTTCTTTAACGTGGGCTAGCACCAAGATCTTTCGTTTGGCGAGTCGGGCCAATTCAGCGATGACTAGGCTTTTGCCTGCGCCGGTAGGTAGCACGATAAGCGCGGCGTCGTTGCTCTTTCGAAAATGTCTAATGGTGGCATCAACGGCTTCTTGTTGATAAGGGCGTAATTGCCAGCTACTGGTTTTACTCATAGGGTCTTAGTGGCAATGTTTGTGCTGTGTTAAGTGGGATTATGGTTATTCACTGGGGGACACTCTAAGGTACCCTCAGTTTGAGCAGCTACATTGTATAACGTAGTAGAAATACTGGCAGCAATTGCCGGTTCTTTTTAACATTATTAGCTTGCTCTTAGAGGTGCTATCCGATACCTTAGCCGGCCCTTCTTTTATGAGCCGAAGAGTAATTAAATCGCCCATGAAGGACGATCTGTCTTTGTCCCAAGCTTGGTTTGGGGCCCTCAAGACTTTCGAATTCGATGCTGCAGAGTTAGCCGAATTTGAACGTCAGCTTAGCTTTCAAGTTGAGCAGCATTTGCAGGCCAATGAGCGACCTGGATTATCCAATAACAGTAAAATTGAACAATGCTTCTATTCTAGCGAGCTGCCCGAGCAGGCCCAGAGTTATGCGGATTATAGTCGCCTGCTAAACCAAGCGGTGCGCGGCACGGTAAACACCACGAGACCTGATTTCATCGGCCATATGACCTCAGCCCTGCCAGCTTTTATGCCGGTGGTACAAAAGCTGATGGCGGCCTTAAATCAAAACAACGTCAAGTTGGAAACCTCTGGTTATTTCACGGATCTAGAGCGTCAAGTTTTAGCAATGTTACATCGTTGCTTCTTTTCGGCTGATCGCAGCTCAGAGCAATTGGATCATTTTTACCAAGCTAATATGCACCAGCCCAAGCAAGCTTTTGGTGTGTTTTGTTCCGGCGGTACCTTGGCGAACATTATGGCTTTATGGGTGGCGAGAAATCGTCTGCTCAGTAAGTATCAGTTGGCTGAGAAAGGTTTGCTAGGAGCCATGTCGGCAATGGCCGCAGATGGTTACCAGGGGCTTGCCGTTTTGGTGAGTGAGCGTGGCCATTATTCGCTCAGCAAAGCTGCTGATGTGCTGGGTTTGGGGCGAGAGAATCTAGTAGCAGTTGCGGTCGATGATAAGCATCGTATGGATATGCCGGCGCTGCGTGAGCAAGTTGTAGAGCTGCAAAATCGTCGTATCAAAATTCTTGCCTTGGTTGCCGTCGCTGGTGCTACAGAAACTGGTTCCATAGATCCGCTCAATGACATGGCGGACCTAGCCGAAGATTTGGGCTGCCATTTACATGTTGATGGTGCATGGGGTGGGGCAGCTATCTTTTCTGCCCAGCATCGCGATAAGTTGGCTGGGATAGAGCGAGCCGACTCCATCACTTTGGATGCCCATAAGCAGCTCTATGTTCCCATGGGAGCGGGGATGGTGCTCTTTAAGGACCCCGAGCATGTGAATGCTATCAAACAGCACGCTTCCTATATTATTCGCTCGGATTCTAAAGATCTGGGTGCATACACTCTAGAGGGCTCAAGACCTGCCGTATCGCTGCTGCTACACGCAGGGCTTCATCTGATTGGTTCGGCAGGTTACGGCGCCTTGGTTGATCACTCGGTGGCTATGGCTAAGGCGTTTGCTGAGCTTATTGAGGCGAGTGAAGATTTTGAGTTAATCCTGCAGCCAGAGCTGAATATCCTGGCCTACCGTTACTGTCCGCCTGCGGACAAGGCCGTGTTAGATGCGGCTCTCGCTGATGCGGATGTGCTTCGCTTGGAGGCGCTTAATAAAAGGTTAAGTGATCAGACCGTTGCCATTCAAATAGCCCAGGCTGCTGCCAATCAGGGCTTTGTTTCTCGCACTCAGTTGCACTTACCTCATTACGGCCGTGATCCAATTCATGTGTTCCGCGTTGTTTTAGCAAACCCCTATACTCAGCTGGAACATTTACAGCAAATATTGGCTGAACAGCGAGCGATAGCGAGCGACTTATTTTAAGTTGCCTGTTTTGGTTTCTTTTTAAGGTCGGAGACACTTCTTGGTAATGTGTCGATGAATTTCACGCGATTGATTAGCTTCAGCTGCTTCTTAAGAGGCAGTGCAGGAGCTTTAGCTGGGGAGAAATAAAAAGAAAAGGGTGCAAAGAAAGAAAATTGAGCATCCATGCTCTTTTGCAAAATCCATTTCCGCGGTAATTTCACCGCTTAAGCACCATAGCAATAGCAATTCTTTAACGTCTGGGAGCAGCGCTCCCTCAATAAAATTTGTAGTTTTTTTCCAACTTTTTTACCGTTTGTCCGCTTTGTGCAATTTGCTGTCTTTTTTAGCCGGGTTTAACGGTGTTTTATCAATGTTTGGTCATTATTTGCGCGGGTCAATATTCTCAGCTGCAGGTTCACGCAAACACTAGGTAGTATTTTTACCCTTAAATAACAACCACCTCTAAAGGTTCAAAGCCATTGAACTCGGTACCACATGCGTGTACATAGGCGCCGGTATTGTGCAGGGTAATAAAATCGCCGGTCTGCAATTTGGTGCTCAGCGGTGTGCCTTTGCCGTCTACACCTTTGCCAAATACGTCCACTGAGTCACAAGTTGGGCCACCAAAAGTCCAAAGTGACTGCTCATCTTCATCTGAGTGATTGGAGGTAACCGCCGTATCAAAGGCGTCAGTTAGCTCCATTAGACCGTGATAAAAGCCTGCATCAACATAAGCCCAGCGATCGCCGCCACGCTTGGTGGTGCCGATAACTTGGCAAATAATGCGACCTGCCTCAGCCACCATATAGCGGCCTGGCTCAGCAATAATCTGAATGTCTTCTGGCAGCTCGGCAATTTCCGCATTGATCACATCGGCAATCGCTTCAATGCTAGGGGCAAGCTGCTGCTTAGTTGGGTTTTCGATAATTTCACTAGGCTGCATAGGGTAGCCACCGCCTAGGTTCAATAGGCGAGGTTTTAAGCCCATATTGCGCATAGTTTCAAAGCAGGACTTGGCCTCGCGAATACCGGTTTGCCAGTTTTCGGTATTGGTACACTGTGAGCCAACATGGAAGGTCACGCCAGCTAAGTCAGCGTTTAACTCGACCGCACGCTCTAGGATAGGCATGACTTCGTCTGTCGCAGCACCAAACTTGCTGGATAGTGGCCATAGTGAGCCCTTATTGGTGGTGTACAAGCGAAGGTACAAAGACGCATCAGGTTTGACGCTGAGCACTTTTTCCATTTCCTCGATGCAATCTATAACGTACCACTGGACACCGTTCTCTACGGCGTAACTCAGGTGCTGAGGGCCTTTAAATGGGTTGCTGTAAAACACACTCTTTGGGTCCACACCGAGTGCCAGTAGCATTTCCAGTTCTTTACGTGATGCGATTTCGAAGTTTACACCGCAGTTTTGTAGCGTGCGCAGCACCTCTGGGTGGGGATTGGCTTTAACGGCATAGTGGGCTTGCACACGCGGCATAGCTTTAGCAAAGCGCTTGGCTTGTCGGCGAATCATCGCGCTATCAATGATAATCTTTGGCCCGCTATAGCTGCTTTGCAGTGGGTTGGCTGTAGACTGGCTTTTAGCACTGTTATCAGAGTGTGGAAACGGGTGATATTGATTCATTTTGACCTCGGCTAAGCTTGCTGTGTACAGGGTTACAGCGGGTATTACGACGGGAGCCAGTGCCCCTCAGATAGTTGGCAGTATAGACAGCTTACTTGCCAATATTAATAATCAGACTTTGCAAAATGTAATTTTTTGATGATCAAAACGTATAGTGAACTTGTCAAAATGTAATATTTCGGGTCAAATACCCCGGTTAAGCTAAAGTGCCCGCTAAGTTGCGCCACTAAATTGGTCTCATTTACTGAGAGTTGAATATGAAAACCGTATCTGACTTGGATCGCCATTTAATTCAGTTGCTAAGCAATAATGCACGAGCCTCAGTTGCTGAGTTAGCGCGTGAACTTGGGGTAACCCGAGCTACCGTGCAAAGTCATATCCAGCAACTTCAGCTGCAGGGCATAATTCAAGGGTTTACCGTACGCCTCTCGAATGCCTATCGAGGCACAATGATTGAAGCTCATGTCTCAATTGCTACCGAGCAGCGCAAGGTTAGTCAGATCTGCAGAAAGCTGCAGGCTATGGATGATGTTGGGGCGCTATACAGTATTAGCGGTGAATTTGATCTGGTTGCTAATATCAAGTCGGCTTCGACTGAAGATCTGGACCGAGCGGTAGATCATATCTCAGAGCTGGATGGGGTTATTCGTACCCAGACATCTGTGGTGCTTTCCACCAAGTTTGAGCGTTAATGGCAACAACTATTGTTATTTTGGCCTGAATGTCTAAAACCTTAGGTGGCTAGGGTAAACTGATGTTGCTGCAGGTAATATGTCAAACGACCTAAATGATGTAGTGTATATCTAGCAATAGTTACTGATTAAAAGATAAGAAGAGAGATATTCCATGGATTTAGCCCTAAACGAAGAACAGCAAATGATTCAAGATACTGCCCGTAGCTTTGCAGAATCTGAACTTTCTCCGGTTGCCGCGGAAGTTGATAGCGGGTCAGGTAGAGCAGCAATGCTGGCCAATTTACGTAAGTTGGCCGAGCTTGGGTTTATGGGGCTAAATGTTTCTTCAGAATATGGCGGTAGCGAAGCCGGTGTGATTTCCTTTAGTTTGGCTATCAGTGAAATTGCCAAAGCCTGTGCTTCTACCGCAGTAACCATGTCAGTTACTAATATGGTTGCTGAGGTGATTCAAGCGGTGGCCAATGACGAGCAAAAACAGAAGTACATTCCGAAAATCTGCAGTGGAGAATACGCTGCAGGTGGTTTTTGTTTAACAGAGGCCTCGGCGGGCTCGGACCCAGCGGGAATGCGCGCAAGCGCCGTTCGAGAGGGTAACGACTTTATCCTAAACGGCAGCAAACTTTATATCACCAGTGCAGAATACGCTGGTGTGTTTGTAGTTTGGGCCGTAACAGACAAAGATGCGAAAAAAGGCAAGGGCATTAGCTGCTTTTTGGTAGAAGCGGATACTCCTGGGATGATTATTGCGCCCGCTGAACATAAAATGGGGCAGCATGGCTCGGCTACCAATGAAGTTATTTTTGATAATTGCCGAGTGCCTGCCAGTGCCATGATGGGCGAGCTGAACCAAGGCTTTAAAATAGCCGTCAGCGAATTGGCCGGTGGCCGAATCGGTATTGGCTCTCTTGCTTTAGGTGTAGCGACTGCTGCGATGGATTATGGTCGCGCTTATGTATTGGAGCGTGAGCAATTTGGTCAGGCAATTGCCAATTTTCAGGGTATTCAGTGGATGATGAGTGAAGCCTATACCGATCTAGAGGCTGCTCGCCTATTATTAATGAACGCGGCCTATTTGAAAGACAAGGGCTTGCCATTTGGTAAGCAGGCTTCGATGGCTAAGCTTTTTGCCACTGAAAAGGCCAATCAGGTTTGTTATACAGCCTTACAGTTACTTGGTGGGGCTGGCTATTTAAAAGATCACCCACTGGAGCGATATGCTCGTGATGTTCGAATTACTTCTATCTATGAAGGAACGTCCGAGGTACAAAAAATCATTATTGCACGCGAATTGCTCGCTGAAGCTGCTGCACAGCAGTAATGAAATCTTTGGCGTTTATTACAGCGTTTAAACAGAGAGTTTTTAATATGTTGCAACATGACAAATCTCAAATGGTTAGCCCAGATCAAGCCTTAGCTGGCCGTGATGAAGCTATACAAGTGAGTACTGCTCATACGGTTACGGGTGAATCTATCGTGCCGCCATTTGCTGAAAGTTTAAGCGAAGCGGTTTTTGGCTTGGGGTGTTTTTGGGGCGCCGAGCGAAAGTTTTGGCAACAAGAGGGCGTGCGCAGCTCTGCGGTTGGTTATGCTGGCGGCTACACCAAGAACCCCACATACGAAGAAGTCTGTTCTGGTATGACCGGGCATACCGAAGTAGTCAGGGTTTTATTTGATGCGACTAAAATCAGCTATCAAGATCTATTAAAAGTGTTCTGGGAAAACCATGACCCGACCCAGGGAATGCGCCAGGGTAACGATTTAGGTACTCAGTATCGTTCGGTTATTTATTGCCTAAGTGCAGAACAGCTTGAGCTAGCTAAAGCCAGTCGCGATGCTTATCAGGCGCAGCTGGATAAAGCTGGCTTAGCCCAGATCAGCACAGAAATTCAAATGGCCCCTGAGTTTTTCTATGCTGAAGACTATCATCAGCAGTACTTGGATAAAAACCCGCAGGGCTATTGTGGTATTGGCGGTACTGGGGTGACTTGTCCGATCGGTTTGAATGTCTAAGTCGTTATAGTTCGGCGACCAGCAAAAGCGCAGGAATAGTATTCTTGCGCTTTTTTTATGCCTGGTTTTTATGTATGGTTTTTATACGCAGTGCTTTTTAATACTAGCGTTATAGGCTAGCAAAGGCCTTGGCAATTAACAGCACGCCGCCAATTGGCATTAAATAAAGTGCGTATTGGCGAAAGCGTTCGTTATCGATTGTTTCTAGATGATTACGTGCCCAGAAAACGCCCACAATGCCACCAGCCCCAATAAGCAGGCCGCTAAGGCCCATCTCCCAGCTCATCGCTCCAAGCCCTAAATAGCTAAGCAGTTTTGTACTTTGTAAAGCTAAGGAGTTAAATGCTTTGGTGGCGACCAGTTGCTCTTTTTCTAAACCGTGATTTAAAAAGAATGGATTCATCACCGGGCCGGCTCCACCCACTATGCCGGATACAAAAGCCACGCTAATTCCAAGCGGAAAGAATGCCCAGCTGGGCATGGGAAAAGAGCGTTTACGTTTGCCAAAGCGGTATTGCCATAGGGTAGATAATAAAAAAATGCCCAGGATAAACTGTAAGTAAAAAGCGGGGACTTGGGTAAAGGCATAAGCACCGATAAGGGCTCCTAAAACACTCCCTGGAAGCAAGCGAGCTATAACCGGCCAGTGGATATATTGCCAAAACACAAAGGTGCGAGAGGGATTCGCCATTAGGCTGGCAACAGTGATCACCGGCGCAACTGATTGGGCGGACATGCTTAGTCCCAATATGGGTATCAATAGCATGGCTGCGCCGCCGGCAGCTACGGTGCTAATCATCCAAGCTATCGCGCCGGCAACAAAGAGCAATAGGTAAATCATAAGTTAGTGTCGGCCTGAAAAAGGGCGCAATGGCGTGGCTTTTAAGTCAGCCTTTATTAGCAGTGTATTTAATAAGCGCTAAAGGTAGCTACACCAATCGCTCCAGCTGCCGGGATAGAGCATCGCGTTTTGTCTATCAGCAATATACTGGGAGACCAAATTCATGCAGGCCGTTACGCCTGAGCCACAGTAATTGATGGGCACTTGTTGTGGTTCTACAAAAGCCCAGCGATTTTGGTGGTAGCTTAGGGGTTTGAAAAAACCCTGTTCATCAACAAGGTCTTGCCAAGGCATATTGTTAGCGCCTGGGATATGTCCGGCAACCGGGTCGATAGGCTCTTCAATGCCTTGAAAGCGTTTTTCTTCGCGAGCGTCAATAAGCAGATGTTCGCTATTACTGTTATTTTGCAATTGCTGGCTAATGCTACTGATGCCTTCATAATCGCTGATCCAGCCGGCGCGTGGTCGACACAGAAAATTGCCTGGCTTGGGGGCCGGCTCGCGCTTGTCCACACTGCCGCCAGAATCTAGCCAAGCTTTATAGCCGCCATCCAGGATATAGACGTTTTCTAAACCCATAAATCTCAATAGCCACCAAGCTCTGGCCGCATAGGCGCTAAACTGATCGTCATAAACTATTACTGTGTGAAAGCGGGTAAGGCCGCAGCTACGTAGGCGCTCTTGCAGCTCGCCAATGCGTGGAAGAGGGTGGCGACCGCCATGACCTTCTACCGGCGCGGATAAATCCGCCTCGATGTCTAAAAAATAAGCACCCGGGATATGACCCTGCTCATAAGAGAGCAAGCCGTAGTTGGGATCACCTAAGGCGAAGCGGCAGTCAAAAATTAAGGTTTTATTATCGCGTGCATCGATGGCTTGCTTTAGGTCATCCGTTGAAACACAAGGCGCAAGAGGGTGCTGCTTTTCCATAAAGGCTCAAATAAAGGTTTGTTATCGTTAGTTATGACTAGGAGTCTTAACCTTACCTGTTGCTTGCAGCTGTCTCAAGTGTCTGGACGACAGATTGTTGGGAATATTAATGCTCAGTTAGCACATCTCAATGAGCATTGTTGGGGGATTTGCCTTGTAGTTGATAGGCAAAGGACAAAATTTGAGCAATACAGGCGTAAAGCGCTTCGGGAATCTGCTCGCCTAGTTCGACTTCACTTAGTAGTTTGATAAGTTCAGGGTTTTCGCACATGGGGACTTTGTGCTCACGAGCAATGTCCATAATCTCCTCAGCGGTAGCGCCTGCACCTTTGGCGGTGACCTGCGGGGCGGTTTCGCCATCATAAAACAGGGCAACGGCTTGGCTTAATTCGGCATCACTAAACGGTTCATTGTGATTGATCATGGCTTAGGCCCTGGTATTGATAAGTTGAAACTGCAGTTTGTTCTCTAGCTTAGGCGGTATGCCTTGGTGACAGCGAAGCTCTTCCACATCCAGCCCCTTGGCTTGTAGAGCTTCTTTTAGTTCGTGAATATAACTAAGCGCGAGCTTTTGCGTACTGGCGTGATTAAACCAGAGTTGAATATTGCTTTGTTGCTCGTGCAGCTTGATATCAGCTTGTAGTGCACCTAACTCCATTAGGTCGATATTGAGGCGCAGCTGCCATTGTTTTACGGCTTTTTGTTCTTTGCTTTGCTTCTTCGCTTCGCGCTGCTGTATCTCCAATTCGATACTGTGCACCTGCCCTTGGTGAGTGAAGGGAAGCTCCAATAACCAGCGTTGTACAACACCGTTTGCCGCCTCGCTAAGGGAGCTTAATTGCTGGGTTTGAATTTTTGCGACCCCCGCTTGGCTAATACTAAGGAGCTTTTGTTTGAGTTGTTCCCGTAAGACGCGCAGCTGTGGACCTTGCAGCTGTTTAAATTGATCTAAAAGAAAAGCTTGGTTCTTAGCTTCAAGATGTTTGGGATTTAACAAAAGATCCAACATATTGGCGAGCTTAGGGTTCAAGTTGCTGGGCAGGCTGCTCGTCTGACTCTGGTTTGAGCCGCTTGGCTCTGCGCTCGGTATACCTTTGCTGCTCGGCGCGCTCTGGCTTATGGATTGCTGTAATCGGCTCAGCTGCACATCATTTTTGAGACTCTGTGCTAAGCGCAGTAATTGAGTCTTTAGATCATTCAGTGGCGCAGAACCTGATAGCCCTTTAATAATATTTGGTTGTGTAGATGTTGCTGCCTCTTTGTTGGGAAGTTGACCCAGGGCTTCAGCAAGTTTGGCGAGTTGTTGTTCATGTTGTATGCCATTGTTTTGCAGGCTTAGTTTTACAGCATTACTGCTTCCAAGTTGTTGCAGGCTGGGGAGCTTTTCGGCCAGCTGCTGAATCATCATGCGGCTATTGGCATTGATCAGATTATGTTTAGGAGGGAGCAGGCTTAAGCTTTGATGGAGTCGCTGAATTTGGCCAATAGCCTTGTCCAAGTTTTGCTGGCTTGGTAGGGCTTCACGTAAGGCCTGCTGAATTGTAAGTTGAGGACTTTTAGCCAATGTACTCACATTGCCTTTGTTGGGCTGCCCAATAGCATTCGTTGGCTTGCTGAGTATTAGTTGGCCTTGTTGGTTGAGTCTAAGATTTACCCATTCCCCTTTGGCGATTGGCTCTTTGGAAACGGTTACAATTTGATGGCCGGCCAGATCAAGTTTAAGTAGGGTAGGTGGCTGTTTTATGAGCTCTGCACTGCTAAAGCTTTTGTCTTGCTTTAATAGGGGGAGTAATAACTGTACCTGTCTAGCCTCGGCGGCGGCACTGGCCACGACTTTTGCTTTGGCGTCACTATGTGTGCTGATAAGCCCAAGGGCAAACAAGCCCTGTAAGCGAGCAGGTAGCAGCTTAAAAAGTTGCTTATCTGTAGTGAGCTGAACTGTTGAGCTACTGGGGTTATTCGACTGCAGGCTGTTCAGGCGGCTAGTTAATACGCTGCTTAAGCTGGTGTTTAGCGATGGCTTTTCCGTGGAGCTCTGTTTAGGAGCTGCTGAATCTGATTTTTGGCTTTGTTCTTTAAGCGCAGTCGGCTCTTCTTTGGCTGCTTTAGCTACGTTTTGCCCTGAACTAGGGTTTGCCGTGTTTGCTATCACCATAAGATTGCCCCAAGAATTCGCTTCAAAATGTTGCCTATATGCCTGTATCGGCAATCGGCAAGCTTTCTAGAGTGTGGAGAGGGCTTCCTAGTAAGGATTGCTGCTATGATAGATAAGAGATAAGTCTCTGAAATGCCTAGAGTTTGATCCTGTGCAATAGGTTCCTGCCGAAAAAAGCTCTATAATGCCGCTCGTTTGAATCAGCCCGAGTGGAAGCCCTAGATAATGGCTAACAGTAAAGACCAACAAGCCCTTGCTATTAGCCTGGATAATATCGCCTGCCAGCGCGATGAGCGCCAATTGTTCTCCGGACTGAGTATCGAGATCAATGCGGGGGATGTATTGCAGTTACTTGGGCCTAATGGAGCTGGGAAGACGACCTTGCTTAGGTGTTTGGTAAGCCTGTCCCAGCCTGCAGTGGGTGAGATCCGCTTTAATGGGCAAGCTTTGCATCAAAATCTCTATGCCTATCGCAGCCAGTTGCTATATCTGGGCCATCTTGCTGGTATCAAATCAACCTTAAGCCCCGCAGAAAACTTGCGCTGGTATGCCGGTTTGGAAGGCGATGATGTCAATTTGGAAGAGAGAATCGAAACGGCTTTGAAAGAAGTCGGATTATATGGCTATGAGGATCAAAGCTGTTTCAATCTATCGGCCGGTCAGCAGCGTCGAGTTGCTTTAGCACGCTTGTATCTGAGCAAGGCTCGTATTTGGGTATTGGATGAGCCGCTAACCGCAATTGATAAGGCGGGTATTGCAAAGCTTGAGCGCCGATTCGCCGAACACAGTGCCAGTGGCGGAATCGTAATTCTTAGTACTCATCAAGATTTAAAGCTGGACACACTGAAGCAGGTGGACTTACAAGACTACTTGCCGACTCCCGATATGTTAATGGGGGGCTTGTAAGTGAGTTCAAGTCTGCATAGTTCAAACCCAACAGTAGGTAAGGCCTTTTGGGCGACCCTAAAGCGCGACTTAAAAATCGCTATTCGACACCGTGGTGAACTGGCTAATCCGCTGATCTTCTTTTTGTTAGTGATTACCATGGTGCCGCTGGGGGTGAGTCCTAGTCCTAAAACCTTGGCCATGTTAGCACCTGGGATGTTGTGGGTGGTGGCATTGCTGGCGACTTTACTGTCTTTAGATGCCTTGTTTCGATCGGATTTTGACGACGGAACCTTGGAGCAGTTACTGCTCAGTCCCCAATCCAGTTATATCAATGTGATGGCGAAGGTGTTTGTGCACTGGCTAACAACCGGCGTGCCATTAACACTTGTGGCACCGTTACTGGGCGTAATGATGTCCTTGCCCGAAGCGGGATATATTCCACTTTTATTGAGTCTGTTACTGGGTACGGGCAGTTTAAGTTTGATAGGGGCAATAGGGGCGGCACTGACGGTTTCCCTAAGAAAAGGGGGCTTATTGTTGTCCCTAATCGTAATGCCCCTGTACGTGCCAGTGTTAATCTTTGGCGCCAGCGGAGTACGAGCAGCCATTGAGGGATTTGCGTATAATACCCAGTTGGCGGTATTGGGGTCTTTTTTAGCCCTAGCTATTATCGCAGCACCACTGGCGATTGCCGGTGCGCTGAAAATGAGTGTGAATAATTAACGCCCCCAGCGGCTGAGAGAGGCAAACATTGGCTTGGCAGTGGTTTCACAGATTAGGTTCGCCAAAGTGGTTTTATGAAAAAACGACAGCTTGGATGCCTTGGCTATTAAGTATCAGCCTGTTGATCATTATCTCTGTTTCTATTTGGGCTTTAGGCTTTGCCCCAATGGACGCTAAGCAGGGCAATAGCTATCGAATCATGTATCTACATGTGCCTACCTCTATCGTCGCAATGGCCGCTTACTATGTTATGGCAATAGCCGGTGGTATTGGCATCATTTGGAAAATGAAATTGTCCAATATGGTGATGAAGGTCGCCGCACCTATAGGTGCCGTATTAACGGCTTTGGCATTGTTTACCGGTGCGGTATGGGGAAAACCTACTTGGGGTACCTATTGGGTTTGGGACGCTCGTATCACTTCAGTGCTCATCTTATTATTCTTGTACTTGGGGGTGATCGCCCTGCAAGAAGCGTTTAGCGATCAAGAAATGGCCGACAAAGCCAGTGCCATTTTGAGCTTAGTAGGTACGGTGAACATTCCCATTATCTACAAGTCTGTCGATTGGTGGTTTACCCTTCATCAGCCAGCGTCAATCAAAATGACCTCAAGCAGTATTGCTTCAGAGATGCTGTACCCATTGTTGGCAATGATTATCGGTTTTTATCTATTTTTTACCTGGGCCCTATTGTCGGCGACTCGCAGCGAAATTTTACAGCGAGAGATTAAAACAAAATGGGTTAAGCAGGCGCTTCTGCAAAAAGCCTAAGGATTAGTATGCAATTTCGATTCGATAGCTTCGCTGAATTTTTATCTATGGCTGGTCACGGTCCTTATGTTTGGGCTTGCTATTTTGCAGCCGTGTTGGCTCTGGGCTATATCATTTTGGCTCCGATTAGCCGAAGAAAGTCGATACAAACTCAGTTGCTAAGGCAGGAGAAAATCGCCGAGCAACAATTAGCTATGCAAAATAATAACAGTAACGCTTAACCTCTAAAGTCTGATTAGAAAGAGAAGTACTATGCCAATGCACCCGGTGCGAAAGCAGCGCTTAATGATTGTTTTATTTATTGTCGTCTTCGCCTCAGTGGCGGTTGGCTTAATGGCCTTCGCGCTACGACAAAACATTAATCTATTTTATCCACCATCCAAGCTTATTGATGGCGAGGCTCCAGAGGGCGTTAATATTCGAGCTGGTGGCTGTGTGGTACCAGGCTCTATTTTACGCAGTAAGACCGATCTTGCGGTGAGCTTTGCGATAACTGATGGCAAGGGTGATGTTACGGTCAAATATACAGGCATACTGCCAGATCTTTTTAGCGAAGGTGAGGCCGCTGTGGTAAATGGCCAAATGCAAGGCGGCATTTTTATGGCCGAGCAGGTGTTAGCTAAGCATGATGAGAACTATACTCCGGTAGAGGTTGCAGAAGCGATGGCGGATGCCAGCGCAAAAACCGGAACATCACACCAGGCCAGCTGTGATGGCATGGATATGTCTGGTAATAAAAACTACTAATAATTGGATTTCTGATGATAGCCGAACTTGGACATATTGCGCTCATTGTAGCCTTGGGACTTTCATTTTTGCTGGCCGCTATTCCAATGATTGGTAGCTACAGCAATAACCTTTTGTGGATGCGTAGCTCTCGCAGCTTAGCAACAGGGGTGTTTGTTTTTATTGCTTTGGCTTATGCCTGCTTAACAATATCCTTTATGGAGAGTGATTTCTCCGTTGCTTATGTCGCAGCGACATCAAACTCTATGTTGCCTTGGTACTACAAAGCGTCAGCGGTTTGGGGTGGTCACGAAGGATCTTTCTTATTGTGGGTGTTGATGCTTACTGGATGGACATTCACGGTCGCCTGTTTGAGTCGCTCTTTACCAATGGCAATGGTTGCCAGAGTGCTGTCGGTATTGGGCTTCTTAACCATCGGCTTTTTGCTGTTTATGCTGCTCACTTCCAATCCTTTTGATCGTCTGCTACCGGATACCCCGAGCGAAGGGCGCGATCTAAATCCCTTATTACAAGATCCAGCTTTTGTCTTCCACCCGCCTATTCTTTATATGGGCTATGTAGGCTTAAGCGTTAACTTTGCCTTTGCGATCGCAGCGCTTCTTTCCGGTCGTTTGGATAGTGCTTGGGCGCGTTGGTCTCGCCCTTGGGCAACGGCGGCTTGGGCCTTTCTAACATTAGGTATTGCCTTGGGAAGCTGGTGGGCTTATTACGAACTTGGCTGGGGCGGCTGGTGGTTTTGGGACCCGGTTGAAAACGCTTCTTTTATGCCTTGGTTAGTGTCTACCGCGCTGGTGCATTCTCTTGCGGTAACTGAAAAACGCGGCGTATTTAAGAGCTGGACTATTTTGTTGGCAATTTTCGCCTTCTCTCTAAGTTTGTTGGGCACCTTCTTGGTTCGTTCAGGGGTAATCACTTCAGTACATGCCTTTGCTACCGACCCTGAGCGCGGTGTATTTATTTTAGGATTTTTGGCCCTGGTGGTAGGTGGTTCTTTAACGATCTACGCACTTAAAGCACCCACTATGAGAGCGGTTGCAACCTTTGGTTGGATGTCTAGGGAAATGTTTTTGCTGCTTAACAATATGTTGTTAATCGTGATTATGTTAACCGTCTTGCTAGGCACCTTGTATCCTTTAATTGCGGATGCAATGGGCTTGGGTCGTATCTCTGTAGGCCCGCCGTTCTTCAATGCCTTTTTCGTTCCGCTGGTTTTAGTGCTCAGTGTTCTCTTGGGTTTTGGCTCTGTGTCGCAGTGGAAAAAGACCAAAGGCCAAAAGTTGGCGAGCTTCCTTTGGGTTCCAGCTGCGGCTGCTGTTCTAATGGGGTTGGCGGTAGCGCTAATGTATGGCGATGGCTTTCATTGGCAAGGGTGGCTCTGTGCAGCGATTGGCTTCTGGGTGATTGCGGTAAGTCTAAGAGACTGGTGGAGTAAAGCGAGTAAGAAACGAGGTTCAACTTTCTCGCAGCTGTTTAATATGAACGCGAGCTTTTATGCCATGATGCTAGCCCATATCGGATTAGGTATGACCGTCGTGGGTGGTGGATTGAGTTCGATTTACAGTGTGCAAAGCGATGTGCGACTCGTACCTGGCGATAAGGTTAGTGTCGGAGCCTATGAGTTTAACTTTTCTGGTACTGAGGGCGTTCGTGGCCCTAACTACATTGCCGATAGAGCCAATGTCACCGTATTAAAAGATGGCAAACAGATTGCTGAACTTGGCCCTGAAAAACGCCGCTATTTTTCTGGTGGGAATATGATGACGGAAGCTGCGGTAGATTCTTCCTTTGGTCGTGATTTATACATGGCGATGGGCGAGCATTTAGGTGAGGGCGCCTGGGCGGTAAGGGTTTATGTAAAACCATTCATTATGTGGATTTGGATCGGCTGCCTATTAATGGGCTTTGGTGGCTTCGTTGCGGTAGCGGATAAGCGCTATCGCCGCTTAAGCGCCGTGCAATCCGAAATGCCGGCGACATCAACTACCGCTTAAATATTTATACCATCTGGAGACCCAATGGCTCGATTAAAGCTCTTTGTTCCATTAGCGATATTTGTCGCCTTGGCGGCATTGTTATGGAAAGGCCTGTCGCTAGACCCGACGGCGATGCCTTCGGCTTTGAAAGATAAAGCTTTCCCTCAATTTAGTTTGCCGATACTGAAAGATGAGCAGCAGCTGAAAAATCAAAGTGATCTAAAGGGACAAGTAACACTGGTGAATGTGTGGGCGACTTGGTGTGTCGTCTGCCGAGTCGAACACCCGTACTTATTAGAATTGGCCGAGCAGGGCGTACGCATTGTTGGTGTTAATTATAAAGATCAACCCGATGCGGCACGCCAGTGGTTAAAAGATCTAAAAGACCCTTATGCATTTAGCGTGATGGATCGTGATGGACGCTTGGGCTTAGACCTTGGTGTGTTTGGTGCTCCTGAATCCTATTTGGTGGATCAACAAGGATTTATCCGCCATAAACACGTTGGCGTGGTGGACGATAAAGTCTGGGCGCGCGATTTCCTGCCGATTATTGAGCAATTAAATACAAAATAATCCATAAAGTCTGCTTACAAAAGTAGCTTTTCCCGCAAAAAATCCCGCTTAATTAAGCGGGATTTTTTTTACAAAGTGCTGCAAAAATAGCTAAATCGAATAAAATTAGGCTTTTCTAATGTTTTTATCGAAATAAATGCGCACATTTATGCAATATTTTAGATATATATTTCAATTTAAAACTGTAATAATTGCTGCAATGTCAGTGTTGGTCGGTGATTGAGCAATAAGACTTAATCATTTTCTGTGTTTTCTGCCGTCTAAGCAGATGCGCAATATAAAGAATCAGCGCGGCACCATAGCGGGCCGGCAGTGATAATAATGGTTTTTAACCTTCTGCCGTGCCTCTCTAAGAATAATAATCGGCCCGATTGGGTCAATGTGATAGGAGAGCATCCATGTTCAACCGCGACAGTTCGCAGCGCCTGTTTTTAAAATCGGCTCTAGCGATTGCCATTGCTGCCAGTGCAAATACCACGGTAGCGCAAACCAACGGTGATGATCAGCTAATTGAAGAAGTTGTTACCATTGGTACTCGTAAAGAAGGTTTGTCCCCTGAAGAAACGTTATCGCCCATTGATGTAATGGGTGGTAATGAGCTAGGCCAGCAAGCTTCTTTTAACTTAACCGATTCATTAACCAAGGTTGCCCCTTCGCTGAATACTCAGCGCTTCCCAATTGCGGACGGTACTGCATTCGTCCGTCCGGTGACTTTGCGTAATTTATCCCCAGACCACACCTTAGTTACCGTAAATGGTACCCGTCGTCATCGCTCAGCTTTGGTGAACTTGCAGTTGGCTCCTCTAGGGACCACTAACCAAGGTTCGCAGGGCGTTGATTTCTCGGCTTTCCCATCTGCTGCGATCAAGCGTGTAGAAGTTCTTCGTGATGGTGCATCGGCGCAGTACGGTTCCGATGCCATTGCTGGTGTTGTAAACCTTGTTTTAAATGATTCCGACGAAGGTTTTAGCTTGGCGGCTCAATATGGTGAGTACAGCGAAGGTGACGGCGAGCGTTCAATGGTTAGTGCGAACTTTGGTTTGCCATTAACTGAAAACGGTTTCATTAACACCACTGTAGAGTACAGCGCTTCTGATATTACCAGTCGTGGTACACCACGTCCTGATGCCGCCTCAGTTGGCGATATTGTTGGTGATAACCTAGTGCCTTATAACGGCTTTGGTCAACGCTGGGGTGATCCAGATATTGAAGCGTTGAAGTTCTTTGTAAATGCCGGTATCGAGTTGAATGAAACCACAGAAGTCTACGGTAACGTTTCTTACCTAGACAATGAAACCTTATCGGGTTTCTTCTATCGTACTCCAGTACTACCAAATGCTGCTGATCAGCAGAATATTGGTGCTCGTACTACTTTGCAGATTGATGCTGATGGCGATGGTCTGCCAGATAATGCTTCTGCAGATATTGTAAATAGCATTGTTAACCAAGGTTTAAACCCAGCAGACTATCTAACAGCTGACAGCAATAGCCCGAGCGGCTTTGTATTGCGTAACCCAATCCATGAGTTATTCCCTGGCGGTTATAGCCCACTGTTTGGTGCAAACATTAGCGATTACAGCGTAGTGCTAGGTGCTAAGGGCGAGTTCAATCCAAACTTGACCTGGGACGTACGTCTACGTTCTGCGGAAAACGAAGTCGAGTACGTACTTCAGCAAAGTATTAACCCAAGTTTAGGTCGCTTATCGCCAACTAGCTTTAAGCCAGGTACTTTGACTCAAGAAGAATCTAGCTTGAATGCTGATTTTGTTAAAACTTGGGACGATTCACCGCTTAACTTAGGTTTTGGTTTTGAATGGCGTGAAGAGTCTTACACCATCGGTGCGGGTGATGCAGCCTCTATTCAAGCAGGTCCGACCACCACAATCTTTGGCTTAGGTTCAGACGGTTTCCAGGGTTTCCCTGTCGAGTCTGCTGGTACTTTCGACAGTGAGAGTTATGCTTTCTATGTGGATGCTGAAACCGATATTACCGAGCAACTTTCTGCAGCGGTAGCTCTGCGTTATGAAGATTTCGAAGAGTTTGGCTCTACCCTAGATTGGAAAATCTCTGGTCGCTACGAATTTACCGAGCAGTTTGCTGTACGTGCTACCGCTAACACCGGTTTCCGTGCTCCGACACCTGGTCAGGTTAATACTTTGAATGTGACGACCACTGCTGATTCAGCTGGCAACTTGATTCCTAGCGGTACATATCCAGTTAATCACCCAATAGCTATAGCGCTAGGTGCTCAAGAATTAGTTCCTGAGGAATCCACCAGTTTCACCATTGGTTTTGTTTACACCCCAGGTGATAACACAACCATTACCATGGACTTCTACGATATTACTATCGAAGATCGTATCGCTCTGCAAAACTTCACCATTGGTGATGATGAGCTGGCGAAGCTAAAAGCGGCTAATATTCCTAATGCGGACTTGCTAGCGGGCAGTAATGGTAACTTCTTTGTGAATGGCTTTGAGTCTAATGTTTCTGGTATTGACTTGAATATCCACTCTTCATTTGAAGTTGGTCAGGGTATGTTAGATGTGGATTTCCGCCACAACTACAACCAGCAGGAAGTATCTGATGTTAAATCAGGTACGATTAACCAAGGTCGAGTTTTCGATTTGGAGAATCAAGTACCTGAGCACAACTCTGTTCTTAGCTTCAACTACAGCCAGGACATCTTTGAAGGCCTACTACGCGTAAATCGCTACGGCGACTGGAAATCTACCGGTGGTCTATTTGGCCCAGGTGATGGCAGCGATGTCTTCGATTACGGCAGTGCGGTACTGGTAGACTTGGAAGCACGTGTTGTCTTTGATGATAAATACACCGTTGCTATTGGTGGTGAAAACATCTTCGACGAATATCCAGACAGAGAAGGTAATGGCGTATTGGGCTTCTTGGGTCAGCAGTATGCAGTAACTTCTCCATTTGGCTTTAACGGCGCCTTTTGGTACATGCGTGTAAGCGCTGATTTTTAATTAACTGAAAATTAGCGACATAAAAAAACCGGCCTAGTGCCGGTTTTTTTATGTTTTGCTGAAACGAGTTTGAGTGTTTATTGGTTGTTTGGCTGTGCGCAATTTTATCTGGCTGGACAGATCGAAATCCCAAACCCCTGTTGTTTAAAAAATACTCGATGAGTTATTTGCTTATATTTCTTCGGCTTCTAATGTCATATTTTCGTCAAAAAATATCATTTACTTTTTTCGAATGGGAAACGTTGTGCACCTAAAATAGTGCGTATCGTACACTGGTTGCCGACTAAGTGATCAATTTGCCTTGTGTGTAAAGAAAGTTGGTTAAAAATGACAGTTCATATGGTCGTCTCGGCAAGCGATTGCGATTTCTATTGTTCTATAATGCTGCGCTTTTTGTTGTTTTAGCGATTGCTTATTTTTAGAACAAAATATTTTTGAGAAGAGTATGAAACACAATCGAATTCCGTTTCCCGTAAAAAGTCTGTCCGTTGCGGTTGCTTTAAGCGCTGTAACTGCTGCGCCTGTTTGGGTGCAAGCGTCTTCTTTGTTAGAAGAAGTTGTTGTAACCGCCCAGAAGCGTGAGCAAAATTTGCAAGATGTGCCTATTTCTATTTCTGCTTTTAGTGGCGACGCGCTAAAAGAGATGGGTGCTGAAAGCATCAGTGATATCGGTCGTGCCACGGCTGGTGTTGAAATGAACAATGAGAGTGTTACGCAGCCAAATTATAATGTGCGTGGTATTCAAACCGATGACTTCACCGTAGGTTCTGATCCTGCAGTTGCGCTCTATGTTGATGGTGTTTACGCCGCTCGTGGTGCTGGTGCAGAGATTCCACTAGAAGATGTTGAGCGCATTGAAATTTTGAAAGGCCCGCAGGGTACTTTGTTTGGTCGTAATGCCACCGGTGGTGCGATACATTACATTACCAAAAAACCTGGTGATGAGGCCGAGCGCTCAGTAAATCTAAGCTTGGGTAACTACGGTAAAAAGAAATTTAGTTTTTCCGTAAATCAGCCAATTAGTGATACGGTTGCAGCACGTGTAAGTGGTACGGTGAATAACCGCAATGGCTATTTGAACAACAATAATGGCCCAGATTTAAACGATGTTGACAGCCAGTCTGTACGTGCGGCTATTCGTTGGGATGCAAGTGATAACACTGAAGTTATTTGGCGTGGTGAGTACAGCGAGCTTTCGCAAAACTCTGGTACCGTCTATACCACTACCGAAAGCGTTTATGCCGCGGGCAATGTTGAAGGTGCTTACGATCTTTACGGTGATGTGTCTCTAGATGAAACATCGCTGGAAGAACGTGATTTGTTTGGTACTTCACTAGAAGTGAATCACGAATTCGAAAGCGCGACCTTTACCTCGATCACGGCTTTCCGTTCGATGAATGTTAACTTCATCAACGACGAAGATGGTTCTTCTGATCCTTCCCATTATTTTGCTTCTGAAAACATCGATGATCAAGATCAGTTTTCACAAGAGTTTCGCCTAGTCGGCGATTGGAATGATCTTAAGTGGACAGTAGGTTTGGCATACAGCAAAGAGCATGTCGACCACATCACTGAAGCAACCGCTACCACCAGCATGTTGGAAAACTTCGCAATCTATAATGCCTTGTTAGCTGACCCGAATGCACTGGCGGCAACTCCTTTGCAGATTACTGGTGCACAACTAGGTATCGATGCTAATTCCAGCGAGCAAGAAGTTGCCGAAGTGGTTAATGGCGTTCGTAGTACTTTGGCCGGCGCTGGCTTAGAGGGCTTGGCGCTTTCAAGTTTCTTGTTCTCTGCATATGCCGCTACGCCAAACCCATTTAATCCAGCTAGCCCATTTGGCGCTTTGCATATTGTAAGCTGTGGTCCGACGAATGCGGGTGATGTTGCAGCGTCTGCCGGTGCCTTTGCGGCCATTGGTGGTTGTATGTTGCCGCAAATTCAAGCGCGCATTAACAATAACCCAACTTGGCAGGAATCTGTACGTAATACCGGTACCTACGAGAGTAGTGCTTTGTATACCGATTTCACCTATGCCGTTAATGACGATATGAACATTAGTGCGGGCTTGCGTTATACCTATGACGAGAAGAGCTTTACGGTTCAAACGGGTTATAACCCAGCCAATAATTTGGTAACTAATATTCTTGGTCAGCCATTACCGCTAGGTGTTTTCTTCTTTAACTCCGGTATTGATGGCGCTAATGTTGTTCAGCAATACGATGAAGATTGGGACGCTCTATCTGGTCGTTTAGTAGTTGATTATTTCTTCAGCCAAAACGCCATGGTTTACGGTAGTGTAGCAACGGGCTTTAAGTCTGGTGGTTTTAACAGTCTAAGCTTTGGTCCAGGTATCGAGCCAACTTTCGATCAGGAAGAAGTAACCAACTATGAAATCGGCTTTAAGGGTGATTTCCTAGATGGCGAACTGCGTTATAACGTTGCTGCTTATTTCTATGAGTATGACAATAAACAAGATCTGCAATTGATCGGTCCTGCTAATGCGATTCCAAGCTACAACATTACTACCGCTGATGCTGAAGGTAAGGGCGTTGATATGGAATTGTACTGGTCTGTTACTGATGCATTCTTCTTATCGGCAAACTACAGCTTCTTAGATACTGAAATTACTCGTTACGATGTAATCTTTGGTGAGCGTGATCAGACTGGTGAGCCATTGGCTAACACTCCTGAGCACAAGTTCTACATCATGGGTGAATACACCATCCCGGTAACTGATGTAGGTGATTTGGTATTACGCGCGGATTACAACTGGGTTGATGACCGTATCGGCCAGCTACGTGGTGAAGAAATTGAAGATTATTTCACTGTGAATGCTCGTGCTACTTTAATCAGCTCTGATGACACTTGGAGTGTTGCTTTGTGGGCAAATAATCTAACCGACGAAGAAGATCTGTTGGATTACACCGGCCCTGGTAGTGCTGTAGGTTCTCATACTGTAGCTCGCCGCTTGCCTCGTATGGTAGGTGTGGATCTGGGTTATCGCTTCTGATTTGCCTACTGCTGCTATAAAAATTCCTATTTTTATAGCAGCGTCGATCGTTTTAAGCGGCGCAGCTGTGTGAAACTGCTTGCTTAAAACGATTTCGCATAACTAAAAGCGTTTAGGCGCTCTTAGTTATGGCCGCGCTGCTTTTTCCTTCTGTTGCTATAAAAATTCCTATTTTTATAGCAACGTCGATCGCTTTAATCGGCGCAGCTGTGTGAAACTACTTGCTTAAAACGATCTCGCACAACAAAGAGCGCTTAGGCGCTCTTTGTTGTGGCCGCGCTCCTGCGCGGTTTTTTTATCTTCTTTTGATTTCGTTGCGCGCTATTAGGCGAGAAGTTAACGGCTAATTTGGCGTGAACCCCTCTCATGTGGGAGGAGTGTCTTTAATTAGTGTCGTTTGAATGGTTCTGTAGGCTAGTCATTAGTTTCATGACTTTGGTGAGGCTTTCTTGGTATTCGCTCTCGCTGGAGGAGTCTGCGGTGATACCACCACCGCCCCAGCAGTGAATCTGGCCTTCGCCATCATCCAAGAGGGTGCGAATAGTAATTGAGCTGTCCATATTTCCATTTGCACTGATATACACCATGCTGCCGCAATAAATAGAGCGTTGCTCCTGCTCGAGCTCGGCAATGATTTCCATAGCTCGCTTTTTCGGGGCGCCAGTGATGGATCCGCCAGGAAAGCTGTCCTTTATCAATTCGATGGCGCTACTGTCTTCTTTTAGGGTGCCGGTAATTGTGCTGACTAGGTGGTGTACATTGGGGTAGCTTTCTAAGGCAAACAGCTCAGGGACCCGAACGCTGCCGAGTTTGCAGTTACGGCTGAGGTCATTTCTTAATAGGTCCACAATCATGAGATTTTCAGCCCGATCCTTCTCACTGTTTTGGAGGCTTTGGGCCAGTTCTTGATCTTGCTCTGCGCTATTTCCTCGAGCAATGGTTCCTTTTATGGGCTTGGTTTCCACCTGGTCACCTTGAACGCGAATAAAGCGCTCGGGTGAGTGGCTTAATATGCTGCCTTTCTCAAGCTTCAAATAGCCACTAAAGGGCGAGGGGAGCGCTTGTCTTAGGGTCAAATAAGCACTTAGGGAGTCGCCTGAAAAATCAGCGCTAAATCGTTGCGCAAAGTTAACTTGGTAGCAATCGCCAGCTTGAATGTAAGCTTGAACCTTGTCGATATTTTCTTGGTATTGAGTTTTGCTGATTTGGGCTTTGAAGTTACCGCATCGGTAGCTGCCGATGTCTTTTGGACTAGCCTTACTCTGACAGGCCTCGACCACTTTGGCCATTTGCTGTTGCTGTTGTGAGCCGAGAGCAGGTCCTAGACACCAGGCGCGTTGGCTGTGGTGATCTTGCACAATTGCCCAGCCATATAAGCCCATTTGGGCATCAGCGATATAGTTATTGTTGGGGGGCCTTGTTACGCGGTTAAATGGCAGCTGCATACCAAGATCATAGGATATGTAGCCCAGTAATCCGCCACAAAATATATGGGTGTTAGAGCATTCGCTTGGCAATGATTGAATTTGCTCTTCAAGCAACTCAAAAAAGTCGCCGCGATATTCTTGCTGTTGACCATTTTCTTTTATGAGGCATTTTCCGTCTTCTACACTGATGGTGCGGATGGGTTGGGCGGACATAATATCGTAGCGGCCGCTACGCGGGCCGTGCGCGCAGCTGTCTAGCCAAATGGCACCTGGTAAATTGGCGATGCGCTTAAAAAGATCGGCGCTGTCCGAGAAGTAGGGTAGGTCAAAGCAAAGCATAAAAAACGGTGGTGTCAGTACAGGCTATAAACGCACCATTCTAACGTTTAGCTATATATAGGGCAAAGTAATGTCGGCTGTGTACCGCTAAAACCTTATGTAGTCTAGCTTCAAAGCTGTTATTTCATGTAATGGGCTTTTCAATTTGGCCTCTATTACTATAGCGTCAATTGTTGTTCTAAAGCGCGACCTTGCTACAAGGACTTGGCGTGAATTCTTCACTATTCAGCGTAGCATCAGATCGCAAGTGATTAAATTACAAAGATAAAAATTTTTGTATTGAATATCGAGTCAGCTTATAAAGAAATATTCTGATTTATGTAGAATATATTTCTGGCGCCATTCATATTTGACCTATAATTAGCTATAGATAAGTTTTAGGTCTATGAGTACAAAAAATATCCAAACAAAAGTACTGTCGATTGTAAATTATTGCTGCGAATTAGAATGTTTGCTTCGTGCTAGCAATCCAGAACTTTACAATAAAACTCTCTGGGTGATTTAAAGGATTCCGAGTGAAAAGTAGTAGTCGATTATTTCCTGTTCGTTTAGAAAGCGCCGAATCTAGAGGTGATTTACTAGAGGACGTGTATTTAATCAAACCCAATAATAGCCCTGATAAAAGTGTTGAGCTTGCTATCACACGGTTAGGTGCTCGGGATGTTGAGCACAGCAATCAAGCGCCGCTCATTTTATTTCATGGTTGTTATCAGAATCACCAAATGTGGTTAGGTGAATCTTACGACGGCTTGGCGCCGATGCTTGCCCGCAAGGGGCTTGATGTGTGGTTGCTTGATGCGCGCGGACATGGCCTTTCCATCGTCAATGACGGTTTCGAAAATAATACCTTAGCTGACTATGCGCGTTACGATATTCCAGCTGCAGTGGCTTTTGTTGCGGAGGTCTGCGAAACGCCACCCATGTGGCTAGGGCATAATGAGGGCTTTGGTGCATTGCTGATGTCTTTAGCTTGTGGTGCATTGAGTGAAACGTCACTATGTGCAGCTTTAGGTCTAGGTGAGCCGTTTCCGCTAGGCAGCTTGCGCCGCTTGCCCTTGGCTAACCATTTGGCCGATATGGTCAGTTTTGGTGACGTGCGAAACGAGACGCTTGGGCCTGAGTTGGAATCAAAGGCTTTGCGACATCAGCTTTGGCGGGAACAGGGCGTTTTTGGCCGCAGAGGCCGTAGTTTAGATGTCGATCTATGGTCGGCCTTGGAGCGCCTCCAGCTGCCTATGGCCATTCAGCGCCCTAATGCCGCCAGCAAAGGCGATGCAGGCTTGCTCAAATTGATTGAACAGGGCAAGCTCAATTCATTGGCTGGGGGCCTTGAGGCAACAGAACTGTTACAGCAGTTGATGTCAGCTGATGAAGTCTCCTCTATTTGGGCTCCTTTAGAGCACTGGTTTGGGCAACTGGAGTTGGCATTTGGCCTTTTACCCACTGATCAAATTGCACCGGCTTGTTGAGGGCTATAGAGGCTGTTTTCGTGTAGCAGGGCGAGAGATATTGCTAATTCATGAAAATGGTCGAAGTTATCTAATCGACAGTCGTTGCCCCCATGCCGGGCGCTCTTTGGCGAATGGCAGCTGTGATGGTAAGGTTCTACGTTGCCCTGTTCATGGGCTGGGTTTCAGCCTTAGCACTATGCAGTGTATCGAACAGCCTAAATTCAAGTTAAGTCATTACCCCGTTGCCTATGATGGCGACACTTTAGGGGTTGAGCTTTAACCGTCTTACTTAACTAAATCAACGCCTAGCCTGTAAAACTCCAGTCTAAATAAATCTCCTGAATAATAGCTATAGCTTTGGTTTTGGCGCTTGCCTGTTAAGATGCTGCCATACTCAACGCTTGCCATATCCATTTCATGCCACAAACGTTCCTTGAGGGAAGTCATATGACTATAGCAACACCGGATCTATGCGATGCTTATCCTGAGCTCGTGCGAGTAACCATCCCAACAATTACCCGTAACTTTGGTGGCCGTGAAAACTTTGGTGGACAAATAGTGACCATCAAGTGCCATGAGGATAATTCCTTGGTTAAGGAGCAAGCAGGTACCGACGGTCGCGGTAAGGTTATGGTGGTCGATGGTGGTGGTTCATTGCGCAAAGCACTGCTAGGCGACATGATTGCCGAGAATGCGGTTAAAAACGGCTGGGAGGGTATTATCATTTACGGTTGTATCCGTGATGCAGCCGTTATGGCTACTTTGGACTTGGGTGTTCAGGCCTTGGGCACCATTCCATTGAAAACCGAGAAACGTGGTTTGGGTGATCTAAACGTGCCGGTTAATTTCGCCGGTGTTGATTTTATTCCTGGTGAATATGTCTATGCCGATAGTAATGGTGTAATTGTGAGTGCCGAACCACTGAGCATGCCGGCCGAATAATCACTCTTTATTGCTTGTGACACTCTTTATTGCTTGTGACACTCTTTTTTGGGGTGTCGACGGCTTCTAGCTCGCCGCCTGCTTTGGGGCGGCGATAGTTCACTGCGCAGCACTGCGCTTGGTAAGCCTGCAGCCTCACATCTTCGGCAGAGCTAAACATATCCTGTTCTAGCTTATGCTCGTCTACTAAGCGCTTCATGAGTTCAGCTTGGGTTTCCAGCGCGCCATCATGAAGAATATGTTGAATTTCCCATTTACTGTTAGCTTCCAGAAAATTCGCGATTAATAGGCTCCTGTGGCAGCTCGCGGGGTCCTTCTCAGCACACATAAGGGCAATGCCGTAGCCTTTACTGATGCCGTTCTTTAGGCGATCAATTCCGGCTAAAAACAAGTTACTTGCCTGCAGCTTTCCAAAGTCAATTTGCCCGTCGCTATTGTAGTGTCGACCGTCCTTTGAGCGTGGTCCAAGTTTATCCCCCATATAGATATAGTAGATGGACTGTGCGGGTAAATTGCGTTGCAGGTTGGGCTGGTCGTACTCTTTAAAGCGGCGGCTAAAGGGCACAGATCGAACATCAACTAGCGCAGTAACATTGTATTGCTTGAGTTGCTGGCAAAATTCATCAAAGGGTTTTGTCGCATAACCAATGGTATAAAGCGTCGTCATTGCGCAAGGTAAGTGGTTTAAGTGTTAGCAGGCGATTGGAAGAGGGGCTAAGCTTGGGGCAGCGTTTGCTGCCCCGGTTATCCTTACGTGAAGGCGCTTATACGAATGCGATAACGCAGGCAATACCAACGCCACCTAAAACGAAGGTGTAAGGTAGAGCCATAATGACCATGCGGCCATACGATAGACGAATAAGTGGCGCCAGTGCTGAAGTCAGCAAGAACAAGAATGCAGCCTGACCATTAGGCGTTGCAACAGACGGTAAGTTGGTACCGGTGTTGATGGCAATGGCCAACTTATCAAAGTGTTCTTTAGTGATTGTGCCAGCATCCAAAGCGGCTTTAATCTCATTGATGTAAACCGTTGCCACAAATACATTATCCGAAATCATCGACAAGACACCGTTGGCAAGAAATAGCATCGGTGTTTGTTGTTCTGGTTCCAAAGAAAGAACGAGTGCGGTAATCGGCTGAAATAAGTGCTGGGCGTGAATTACGGCAACAATGGCAAAGAATACAGCCAGTAGGGCGGTAAATGGCAATGCTTCTTCGAAGGCATGCCCAATCTGGTGCTCGTCGATAATGCCGTTAAAGGCGGTAAGTAGGACGATAATCATCAAGCCAATTAGACCCACCTCAGCTACGTGCAAGGCTAAAGATACCACCAGAACTAAACCGATCAAGGCTTGAACTATTAGCGCGGCTTTATCTTTAATTGTGCGCTTGGCATCTTCCTCTTCAGAGAAGTCTTCTAGAACGCCGCGCACAGATTCAGGTAGAGTCGCGCCGTAGCCAAACCAGCCTGTTTTTTCTAGCAGCAAACAGGTCATTAAACCGGCTACTAATACAGGCATGGTTACCGGCGCCATGATCTTAACAAAGGTAATAAAATCCCAGCCGGCCACATTGGCAATTAATAAGTTTTGCGGTTCGCCGACCACGGTACATACGCCACCTAGAGCGGTACCCACGGCACCGTGCATAATTAGGCTGCGTAAGAAGGAGCGGAAGCGATCTAGGTCTTCACGGTGGTACTCATAAACTTCTTCATCTTGGCCGTGATCGTGCTCATGATGAAATTTCTTGCCCGAGGCAATTTTGTGATAAACCGAGTAAAAACCCACAGCAACGGTAATCAGTACCGCTGTAACGGTGAGAGCGTCAAGAAACGCTGATAATACCGCTGAGGTTAAACAGAACAAGAATGACAGAATCATCTTAGAGCGTATGCCTAAGAGAATCTTGGTGAACACGTAAAGCAGCAGGTCCTTCATAAAGAAGATACCGGCAACCATAAACATCAGTAGCAAGATTACCGGAAAGTTAACAAAGAGCTCTTCTTTAACCGCTTCTGGTGTGGCCATACCCATCGCGATTGCTTCAATTGCTAATAAGCCGCCCGGCTGCAGTGGATAACACTTTAGTGCCATCGCTAGGGTAAAGATAAATTCGAGGATAATAACCCAGCCAGTAACGTATTTACCGACAGTTACCATCAAGATAGGGTTGATGACTAAAAAGGCAATGATGGCTTTTTTGTACCAATCTGGGGCATGCCCTAGAAAGTTACTGGTAAGCGCTTGGCCCATGGTTTTTGTCATTATAAGAATCCTTAGCTGTTGCTAGCATCATCGTTTGGTTGGGTTGATTTTAGACATTCACCGCTAGAAATCCACCGCTTTATCCTACAGCGGCTTTATTTGAAGGATTATTAGTCCCTTTCGCATCGAATGGGCTAAATTCTGACCAAAGGGCGCACGAAATTTCATCATTAAAGGGCATTCCAGGCGCCAAATTGTTTGCTAGTAGCTGATTGCTAGCCAGCTTTTACTTGTCTATGTTACTGTCCGCCTTTGGTTTTTTCATTCTGTGTCAGATATGTAGACTGGGCTGCGAAAACGATGCGGTAAACAGGATAAACTGCTGATAGCCGACAAAAGCTCGTCTAAACCCTTAGTGTTCAAAAGTACTTAAGACGCCAATGAAATATGGGGCGCTCAATTATTGAACAGCGTAATAGGATCACCTGGAAGGTAACATTGCGGTGACAGATTTATATAAACAGTTGGTCTCCCTAAGCCTCGTTTCGCCGGAGCTTAATGCCAATGTTGAAATGGCGGTAGTTAAACTAGAGCAGTTTAGCCGCGAAACAGACAATATGGATTTGCTGGGTGATGCCATTGCATTGGTATCACAAATACATGGTGCCGTTAGAATGGTGCAGCTCAGCGGAGTAGAATTGCTGAGCAGTGAGTTAATGCGTTTGCTTGAATCCATTTTGCAGGGCCGTAGTGTCGGCACGGATGACTTTGCAGCTATTAGCGCGAGTTTGTTTATCCTCCCCAGATACTTAGAGCTAACCGCACAGCGCAAACTAAACTTACCCGATTTATTGCTTCCGCAGATTAATGAACTGCGCGCTTGTACACAGCAATCGCCGTTACCGGAAAGTTATTTTTTTCCAGCGAATTTGCACCTGCTCAAGTCGCCGGATAAAAGCAGTAGCAGCATACGAGAAGAGTTTGGTGGCTTATGTCGCCGCTTGCGGCATATGTACCAATTAGGTTTGTTGCAGACTATTCGCTCTCCCAATATGAATGCACTTGGTCTAATGGAGCGTTCTTTGCAGCGTTTACAGGCCGTTTGTGGGGGCTATCGATTCGCCACGTTTTGGTGGGTAGCCAGTGCTGCGGTGAATGCTTTGCAGCAAGGCGTCACATTGACCGCGAGTCGTAAGATCCTATTACGCAACATTGACCGAGAGATTCGTCGCCTGCAACAAGAAGGCGAAGCCGTATTAGATCAGCCGCCAAAGTTAGAGTTGCTAAGAGAATTGCTTTATCTCGCTAGCCAAGGTTTACCTGATGAGGCCCTGACAGAGCAACTGCAAGAAAGCTTGGGTGGCGCGGCTTGGTACAGCGAGGCCGAACTTAAAAAGTTTCAGCATGAGTTGCATGGGCCTAGTCTTAATACAGTGCACTCTGTGGTACAGGCACTGGCCGAAGAGTTTAAAGTTAGCCAATCAATTCTGGAGATGGCTTCCCAGGCTGGCGATAGCTTGATCGTCGACTTTGAAGAACTTATCGCTACGCTCGAACGTATTACCGATGCGCTTTCAGTTTTGGGCTTAAGTCGAGCCCACCAAATTATGCGTGAGCAGGTGCGTAAAATCCAAGACTGGCACGATGGTGAGGTGGAATACCAAAGTGATGGCCTAGTTGCGGTTGCTGATGCGCTTGTCTATGTAGAGAGCACCGTGGCGGGATTAGAAAATCTTTCTTTGTCGGATGACAACTTAGATCAGTTGAATCATTTGGCGACACGCGAAGCCGTGGCTGGGAATCAATTGGCAGAGGCGGAAGCTATTGTTATTAGCGAAAGCCAATCTGGGTTAATGATGATTAAGCGGGCGTTGTCTTCTTATTCTGAATCCGGCTACGACCTTAATCATATTGGCAATATCAGTAACACCATTACCAGTGTGCGCGGTGGTTTAAATATGATTTCCTTGCGCCGTGCTGGCGCTATGGTTGAATCTATCCAGCAGTTTGTTGATCAAATATTGCTCTCTGGTGCTCAGCCGCCGGCTCTGGATACCTTACTGGAAACTTTGGCCGATTCTATAATCAGTTTAGAATACTATCTAGCTAGCTATGGCGCGCTGCACCAAGCTGATGAGTCCATTTTAATTCTGGGTGAAGAGAGTTTGATGTCATTGGGCTTCCCTGTGTCTATTCCGGCTGACGAAGAATGAGTGCAATAGTTCATCCCCAAGACCTCGGTTTAGCCTCCGAGCGTTTTAAGCTGGGCTGTAAGATCTTATTGATCGCTGAAGAGGGCGTCTGGGCCAGTGAGCAGCACTGGCAAACTGTCGACTTCCAGTGGTGGCAGGACAATGCTGAGTCGATTGGCTTAAAGCGCGAGGAGCTGCATTATATTGCCGAATATAATGACCAAGATTTCTTTGCCATTTACCTAGAAGCAGCAGATGCCTTAGTTGATGGCCAATGGCTGGGCTTGCGCCAATTACTGCCACATTTAGGTGAAGATGAGTTTGAGCTAATCGGGCGTGCAAGCCAGGTGTGTCAATGGGATCGCAACCATCGCTTCTGTGGGCACTGTGGTACCACTACTCATTACCATGCCAAAGATCGAGCCAGGGTCTGTGGCAGCTGTGGTTTACATACTTACCCTCGTATCTCACCCTGCATCATTGTTTTGGTTACGCGTGGTGAATATTGCTTACTGGCGCGTCATCAGCGATACAAAACCCCGATGTTTAGCTGTCTTGCTGGCTTTATGGAGGCGGGCGAGAGTGCCGAGCAATGCTTGCATCGTGAAGTGTTTGAAGAGGTTGGTGTTCAGGTTCAGAATTTGCTTTACCAAGGAAGCCAGTCTTGGCCTTTTCCAGGGCAGTTGATGTTGGGCTTTACGGCTGAGTATCACAGTGGCGATATAAATGTGGATGAAGAGGAAATCGCTGAGGCTGACTGGTATCATTACAGTGAGCTGCCCCAGGTGCCCCCAACGGTAAGTATTTCAGGGCAGCTGGTTCAAAATTTTGTCGACAGCTTTCGCTAAGGATCTAGGAGTACGGCATGGTTTATATGGGCTTGGCAATTGGCATAGGAATGCTGAGTGTCCTGCTGCTTTATGTGGGCTTGCGCATTATCTTGCGTACAGGCTGGATTTTAGGTTTTATCCGCGGTTGCTGCGCGGCGGCGGTATTGGCAATGGCTGCTTTGGTGGCTTTGGCCGCCTATGACATCTACAGCTACCAGCAGCTTAATGAACCAAAAGCCATAGCAACGATTAGTACCAGAGCCATTGGGGCGCAGGAATACGAAGTTAATGTGCTGTTTGGCAATGGTCAGGAAAAGCGCTTTGAAATAAAGGGTGATCAGTGGCAAGTCGATGCGCGTATCATCCGTTGGCCAAATATTGGCGGCATGATGCACCTAAAACCCGGTTTTCGTTTAGATCGTATTAGCGGTCGCTATTATGCATTAGGACAGGAGCGCGATAGTGAGCGCAGCGTACACCCCCTCAATAGCAGTATCAGTGTTGATGTGTGGCAATTACTGCAAAACCATTATCAGCGATTATCTTTGCAGCGAACCACCTTTGGCAGCGCGACCTTTATGCCAATGGTTGACGATGGTTTGTATGAAATTAGTCTCAGCGCAAATGGCTTAAGCTCTAAGCCTTTAAATGATAAAGCGCGTGACGCATTAAATCAGTGGCGCTAAGCCGCCAATCGATAGGAGAGTATTTTGGAGTTTTTGAGTGACTATGGCCTGTTTTTGGCCAAAGCCATTACTGTCGTTATTGCCTTTGGTTTTATCGCAGCGATTTTGGCTTCTGCCAAGCGTGGCGGTTCGGAAGAGCAGGGCAGTATCGAAGTTAAGAAGTTAAACGATCAGTTCGATCAGTACCGCGATCAATTGCGATCGGCCACGCTAGAGCCTGAAGCTTACAAAGAGCTACAGAAAGAAGAGGCCAAGCAGAAAAAACAGGAACAAAAAGACGCCAAGAAGTTGGCTAAAAAGAAATCCAAACAAGAGCCTGCAAAAGATACAGAGACAAACGAAGAGGCTGATTCAAAGCGTCAACGTACGTTTGTGTTGGATTTCGATGGCGATGTTAAAGCAAGCCCAGTCGAATCCATGCGTGAAGAAATTAGCGCATTACTCACCATTGCTGAAAAGGGTGATGAGGTTGTGCTGCGATTGGAAAGTGGCGGTGGTATGGTACATAGCTATGGTCTTGCCGCCAGCCAGTTGGATCGGATTCGTCAAGCGGAACTCGGTCTGACTATTTGTGTTGATAAAGTGGCGGCCAGTGGCGGTTATATGATGGCCTGCGTCGGCGATAAAATTTTAGCGGCACCGTTTGCCTTACTTGGTTCAATTGGTGTGCTTGCGCAGCTCCCTAACTTTAATCGCCTATTGAAAAAACATGACGTCGATATGGAAATATTGACGGCAGGTGAGTACAAGCGCACCTTGACTATGTTTGGCGAGAACACGGAAAAGGGCCGCAGCAAGTTTGTCGAAGAGCTAGAGGAAACCCATGAGCTCTTTAAGCACTATGTCAGCGAGCGTCGCCCAGAGTTAGATATTGCGGCGGTAGCAACCGGAGAGGTTTGGTACGGTATTAAAGCAATTGAAAATAAGCTGATTGATGAAATACAAACCAGTGACGCTTATTTGCAAATACAGGCCAAAGAGCGAGATATCTATCAACTTAGCTTTACCCATAAAAAATCTGTGGCGGAAAAACTCGGTTTGTCCATCGAGGCGAGTATTGATCGCTTGGCCAGTAAATGGTGGGCGCGAGCAAATCAGCGCCGCTTTTGGTAAGTATTGAGTTAATGCTGTAGCTGCATCGCGGTCTTTGTAGCTTGAATGAGAACCCATTTGGTGATTCAGTTTGCCAAATGGGTTTTGTTTTTATGTCTTTCGTCTTTTTAAAAGCACTTTTTGAAGGTCTTTTTAATAGCGTTTAGAATGACGGTTATTGCTTAAAAGCTAGAACCTTTCACCGCGGAATCCATTTGATTTACTAAGTTCTCTAACTCGAGGCTAGAATTTACCGCCTGCTTTGAACTGCCATTCGTTTGGTGGGCTAATTGCTGTATATCTTCAATACTATTGTTTATATCTTTGACTAAGCCAGCTTGCTGTTGAGCAGCTTCTGATAGCTGTGCGTTAGCATCAGCAATATTGGCTACTTGTACGGTAATATTGTTTAAGGCTTCGTTGGCTTTGCCGGCGTATTCTAGGCCGGCTAGTGCAGTTTCTTTGCCTTTGTCCATTATGCCTGCTGTTTCTTGGGCTTGCTTTTGGATCTGCTCCATGGTCTGTTTGATTTGGCTGGTAGATTGTTGAGTGCGATTGGACAAAGTTCGAACCTCTTCAGCAACCACAGCAAAGCCTCTTCCATTCGGTCCAGCGCGTGCCGCTTCAATAGCGGCGTTTAAAGCAAGCAAGTTGGTTTGTTCAGCGATTTCAGTAATCAAGCTGACTATCGAGTCAATCTCACCAACTTGGTTTTTAAGCCCTTCCGTGGCTTGGCTCGCTTTGTCGATATTGCTGGCCATATGTTCGATGTCGGAGCTCAGATGTTCAACTAGCTGCTGGCCTTTTATGGCCTCCGCTTTCGCCTTGCCACTAGCTAGCGAGGTTTCAGTAATTCGCGTTGAAAATTTGTCGATGCTTTGGCTGACGTCCGCGATATCGTTGTTGGCTGAGTCAATTCTTTCGGTTTGCTCGGCGATGTTTCTGACATTGCTTGCTGATATATCCTTATTGGTATGCATAACATCAGAAGTGTTATCCGCAATCTCTCTAAGTCGATAGAGTACGGTTCTGATTTGTAGCTTGGTTTTATGCATTGCAAAATAAATGGCGCCGAGATCACCCATGTTTTTGCTGTAGATATATTGTGCCAATGGGTTATTGACCAGCTTTTGGCTGTCTTTGCGTAAAAAGCCGAGAAGCTTTAAACGGTGCTGGATAAATAAAATATAAGCACTGAAACCGGCGGCTATAAGAGCGGCTTTGGCGCCGCCGCTGTCAAAAAAGAAAATCGATAGCATGGTGATCAACAAAGTAGCGATGCCACCCCAGATCAACTGGGTGGATATTGCTCCTTGGGGATCTAAGTTTAGAGATTTGCCTTGATTTATCGATTGATACAAGGCTTCGGCCTGGTGTTTTAAACGCTCTGAGAGTACAGAGCGAACCGATTGATAGCCGATATGTTCTCCGTTTTGATAGATTGGGCTGACATAGGCGTCCACCCAATAATAATCACCATTCTTGCAGCGATTCTTAACGGCGCCCACCCAGGCCTGGCCATTTTTAATGTGCTCCCAGAGATTTGCGAAGGCCTCTTTGGGCATATCGGGGTGGCGAATGATATTGTGATGTTGCCCGATGAGCTCGTCGCGGGTAAAGCCACTAATGCGGATAAATACGTCGTTTACATAGGTAATGTCACCGTTTAAGTCGGTGGTCGAGATGATCCTTTCATCTTCATTAAACTGAACTTCCTGTCCCCGGCTTTGCCTGCTTGACATGGCTATGGCTCCAACACCAATAATTTACAAGTCATCTAAATGTGCTATCGGAGCAGCGCTCGGTTTCTTTAGTACTTTTTTATCAAATTAGAAAAACAATAAAATCGAGCCATGTTTTTGATGAGATATGTGCCTAAAGCTGTTCTTTGGGGTGACAGTTTAACCATTGATGTGAGTTAAATTGGCGCTGTTGCGAACAGTTTTTAAGCGCCAAAAAAATAGGAAATTAGCATACCGATTGATATGCCTATTGAGATTCCAAAGCATATACCTGATATAAAGATTCTCGATTTGGAAAGTCGCTCTGGAAATTTCATTGGCATCATTTATTCTCGTACCGCCCTAAGATGTAGATATGCTGACGCGATTACTGCGATGCTTAAACTGGCCAAAGGTTTGAATGTGTAGTTCTTTGCTGTGACTGGCTTAGGGATAAGGAGTCTGAGAGAGCGGGCTAGAGGGGGATTCAGCAAAGCCCCAATGAGGACTTTGCTGCTAACTCATATCGGTGAGAGCTTATCCGCGGCGACGGAACAAAGGCGCTTTGTCGGCCGACGCCTGATAGGCTTCTTGCAAATCGCTTAAGGAATCCTTGGCGGCTTCTAAATCTTCTGCGCTCAGTGCAAAGGCGTTAAAGCCACAGCGCTGCAAGTAACAGAGTTGATCGCGAATAAAGGCACCACTTGCACGTAACTCACCTTTAAAGGCAAAGCGATCACGAATCAAAAAAGCGGCTGAAAAACCACGGCCATCCATAAACACAGGAAAATCGAAAGCTAAAAGAGGCACGCTGTCGTAGTCATCAGCTAACAATTCGATATCGTCGTCAATGCCTATCTGAATACCGATATCTGAGCGAGCTTTTAATTTGTCTCGCTGGGCTAACCACAGTTGCAGGGGCACGATCCACTGACCAGTTGGCACTGCAGCATTAGCCAGTTCAGAATCTTCGCTTAATTCGAACAGTTGCCAGCTGTCGTCAACAACCTGGCCGTCTTTAATGATCTTTGGCATAGACACGCTCCTTAAATGGCGCCATACCGATGCGCTCATAGGTTTGTAGAAATTCTTCACCTTCATGGCGATTATCTACAAAGATATTCAAGATTTTTTCCAATACGCTTGGTATATCATCAGCATCAAAAGCCGGGCCGAGTACTTTGCCGAGCTTAGTATCGTTACCGGCATTGCCGCCTAACTGAACCTGATAAAACTCTTCGCCTTTTTTATCAACGCCAAGAATGCCGATGTGGCCGACGTGGTGGTGGGCGCAGGCGTTCATACAACCAGAAATGTTTAAATCTAAATCGCCAAGGTCGTATAAATAGTCCATATCGGCAAAACGACGCTGGATGGCTTCGGCGATTGGAATTGACTTGGCATTAGCGAGTGAGCAGTAATCACCACCTGGGCAGCAGATAATATCCGTTAAGGTACCAATGTTGGGGGTAGCAAAACCGGCAGCTTTGGCTTTTTGCCAGAGCTCAAACAGCTTATCTTTGGCCACATCGCCTAAAACAATATTTTGCTCATGAGTCGTGCGCGCTTCGCCAAAGCTGTATTCATCGGCAAGATCGGCAATGATTTCCAATTGCTTCTCGGTAACATCACCAGGTGCAACGCCCGTGGGCTTCAGCGATAGGGTGACAGAGGCATAGTCCGCTTTTTTATGTTGGCGAACATTGCGGGTTAGCCATTTGTCAAAAGCGGTATGTTCAGCTCTTAGTTCAGATATGCTGTTATCAACTGCGACGGTATCAAAGCTGCTATAAGCCGGTTCCGTAAAGAAACTCTTGGCGCGATCGATTTCATCTTGGGTGAGGCGAGTATAGCCTTCACGTATGCGCTCCCATTCGGCCTCAACTAATTCGGCAAATGCCCCTGGTCCCATGGCTTTAACCAGAATCTTAATTCGGGCTTTGTATTTGTTATCGCGACGGCCCTTTTGGTTGTATACCCGTAAGACCGCATCGAGATAGCTTAATAGCTCTTGTTCAGGTAAGAATTCGCGAACCACACTTCCGACCAGTGGTGTACGGCCAAGGCCGCCACCTACGCGTACTCTAAAACCGGTTTCACCAGCTTCATTTTGATACAGGTCTAAGCCAATATCATGCACCTGGCTTGCCGCACGGTCTTCTTTAGCGGCGTTGACGGCTATCTTGAACTTACGGGGCAAGAAGGCAAATTCAGGGTGCAGAGTAGACCACTGGCGAATAATTTCGCAATAGGGGCGTGGGTCTAATAGTTCATCTTCCGCAATACCGGCGAATTGGTCAGCCGTGGTATTACGGATACAGTTACCGCTGGATTGAGTCGCGTGCATCTCAACTTCGGCAAGTTCTGCCAAGATCGCAGGGACATCGGCGAGATCTGGCCAGTTAAATTGAATGTTCTGGCGAGTGCTAATATGGACATAGCCCTTGTCGTAATCTCGAGCGACACGGGCCACACGGCGCAACTGAGTACTGTTAATCATGCCGTAGGGCACATTCACTCGCAGCATAGGTGCGAGTCGCTGGACATATAGGCCATTTTGCAGACGTAGCGGCAAAAAGGCTTCTTCGGCGAGATCGCCGGCTAAATAGCGTTCAGTTTGTTGGCGAAACTGCTCAACACGCTGTTGAAGAATGCTATGGTCGTGCTGGTCGTAGATGTACATTTTCTCAGGCCATATAAGCAAATGGTATAAAAATTCAGAATACTTCCTTGGGGAATATTCCATTGCTTTGGGGATAATGGCTGGAGATGCGATCTTTTCGCCGCATTTTGCCGGTAATATACCCCTAGATTCACGCGTAGAGCGGCACAATACCAGTTCGCGATAGAATATAAAACTATTGCCTATTCATATGTTAAGAACAATTGAGAATATGGCCAAAATCACCTTGCAGCCTTAAGCATTAGAGATACAATCAAATATAAGTACTTCGTACATTGAATAATCTATAACAGGCGGAGCAATAAAAATGAATGAAGAAGTAAGCTTACAAGATCAAGCGGACAGTACTGCAGATGCAATCGCAGCAGTAGCCTTAATAACAATATTCGTGGCTACTTGCATATTTTGGATTAGCGGGCAATAAACGTCCAATAAATCACCAAAGAGTGAGTGCTTTACAGGGATTAGAGCCTGCTACTCCGTAATCACAAAAAGGGTGTGTTATGGAAACATTAAGTAGCAGTCATGGATTTCGTCTGGATGATAGTTTTTTGTTTTGGTTAGGCCGAGCAAGTCACGAGCTTCAGGAATCCTTTAATAGAAACTTAGCCGATACGGATGTAACTTGGCCGCAATGGATGGTAATGAATGTTTTATACCATCAGATTGCTCAAACTCCGGCCCAGGTGGCTGATTATTTGGGTATTGATCGCTCAGCGGTAACCCGTTTGGCCGATCGCCTCGCTAAAAAAGGTTTGTTAGAGCGTAAGCAAGATGGCGTAGATCGTCGTTGCGTACAGCTGTGCCTAACGCCAAGAGGTAGTCGTATTATCTTTACCTTGAATCAGCAGGCTGATGAGCATCAAAGACGTTTAAATATGTCTTTGGGGCAAGATAATGTGGTGGCCTTAAATGGTCAGGTGCGTGTTTTGCTGAAGCAATTGGGCGTAGAGCCTCATTAATTATTGTCGAGCTAAGACCATAAAAAACTCAGCGATTGCTGAGTTTTTTTATGGCAGTGATTTCTTTAACGCCTTATGCGTTTAGATGATTTTCTAATCTCCAGCCAAGATAAACTTCACTAAAAATACCGTCCCCAATACAAAAAAGACCGTAAAAAGAATACCGGCGGCGATAAAGCTATAAATATTGCCATGTTGGAAATCGCGCTCGCGATTTTTATCTGTCTGTACGCCAAATGCTGCGGCAAATGTACTCACAATTAAAGCAAGAAAGCCGGGCTTTTGAGTGGCATCTATTTCTTGTTGGTCCTGTTTATCTTGGGGCTTTTCCATAATTAACCGTCTTTTATTGTAAATTCATAGCAAAGGCGACATTGAGTTTGTGTTCGAGGCCTATGTTAGCTGCTTAAATTCTATTCAGCTATAGCCTTTACAAAAGTTCATATCGCAATGTGTTTTGCCTGTGTCTATAGCGTCGATCTACTACCTATGTGTAGCGAATAAGATAGAATAGGCTTTTGCGACATCCCATACTGGAGAACAATTGTGCAATCTAAAACCTTCATTAAATCGGCTGTAAGTGCTTGTTGTGTAGCGCTGCTGAGTTCGGGTAATGCCTTGGCTATTACTAATGCCAATGACAAGCTTGATAAAGTTATGGCGAATTATTGGGATGCCTATTTGGATCAGTATCCGCTTGCCGCCAATATGAATGGGGATATGCGCCACAGCGACAAGTTATCTCAAGTGGATGAAAAGGGACGTACGTCTCTTGAGCGCTTGTTTGATAAATCGATTGCTGAGCTCGAGAGCATTGATGTTGAAAAACTCAGTGCTCAGCAAAAAGTTAACTATCAATTAATGGATTGGATGTTACGCCATGAGCGTCATACTTTAGAATCCAATTGGTATATGTATACCTTCACCACCTATGCAGGTTGGCATGATGGCTTTGCTCGTTCAGCGCCGCGAGTTCGCTTAAAGAATGCTGGTGATTTCAAGAGTTATATTAATCGTTTAAAAGCTTTTGAAACCTACGCTGATCAAAACATGGCATTAATGCGAGAGGGCATTAAAACTGGAAATACACAGCCTTGCGAAACTTTGGTGGGTTACGAAGAGGGCATTCGAGGTTACATAAAGCCGGCTGAGGAAAGTGACTTTTATAAACCTTTTAAAACTCTGCCTAAAACAATGGATAGCAAACTCCAGGAGCAGCTGCAGGCTAAGGCGAAAGCGACCATTAGCGCATCTGTAATGCCAAAATATCAGGAGTATTTGGATTTTTACTTAAATGAATACGCACCCGCCTGTCGTAAAGTTGTGGGTATCTCATCGGTAAAAGGTGGAGCAGAACTTTACGACCACTTCGTTAAATATTACACGACTGTCAATACGGATGCAGAAGCGGTTCATAAGCTTGGCTTAAGTGAAGTGAAGCGTATTCGTGATGATATGAAAAAGGTGATGGAGGAAGTTGAGTTTAAAGGTGACTTTAAAGCTTTCTTAGAGTTCTTAAGAACGGATCCGCAGTTTTATCCTAAGACAGCCAAAGAGTATATGGCTGCAGCTGCGGCAATCTCCAAGGAAATGGACGGTAAGTTACCCGAGTATTTCTCTTACTTGCCACGTTTGCCCTATGGTATTGAGAAGGTGCCTGATCAAATCGCTCCAAAGGTCACGCCCGCTTATTACCAGCGCGGCGCTGCTGACGGCACACGTTCGGGTAAATATTTCTTGAATACTTACGATTTGAAAAGCCGAGCATTGTATGAGCTGCCAGCCCTAACATTGCACGAAGCAGTGCCTGGACACCACTTACAAATCTCTATTCAAAATGAAATGGGTGAGCTGCCAGAATTTCGCCGTTTTTATTACTTTCACCCTTATGGTGAAGGCTGGGCTCTATATGCCGAGTATTTAGGTGAAGAGATGGGTATGTATAAAACCCCTTACGAGCGTTTTGGTCGTTTAACCTATGAAATGTGGCGAGCATTACGTTTAGTGGTAGATACTGGGATGCACGCTAAAGGCTGGACGCGCCAACAGGCGATTGATTTTATGGCTAATAACAGCGCTCTGTCTTTGCATAATATCACCACCGAAGTTGACCGTTATATTACTTGGCCGGGGCAGGCCTTGTCTTACAAAATGGGTGAGCTAAAAATCCGTGAGTTGCGAGCTTATGCAGAAAAGGCGCTTGGTGAAAAGTTCGATTTGCGTGAGTTTCACACCAAAATTCTAACCAATGGCGCTGTGCCGCTGTCGGTATTGGAAGATTTAATAAAAGAGTGGGTTGAAGCACAAGCGGCCAAATAACACTGCTAACAATAGCTCCTACAATGGCCTTATATTGGGCCTAGGAGCATATAAGCCATAAACAAAAAAGCAGCCAATGGCTGCTTTTTTGTTGGCTTGTCAATTTACGCTTAATGCGCAAGGGACTGTTTACTGGCAGCCCAGATCTGGGTTGTCGATGATAATCTCACCATCCAAACAGGTAATTTTAATGTCATCCAGCCTAGGGTGCTGATCGCTGGCCAGACGAGCGCATAAATCGTCTTTATCTAATCCAATGGTGCCTACATGCAAAATACGTGTAGCGACACCGGTGCAGCCCTCGTGTTGAATTAGGTTACGCAGCTGGAAGCTGTTAACTAGATAGCGGCCCATGGGGAAGACCGGAAGTACCTCTTTAAAAACATCGTATTGCATGGTTAGAGCCCTTAGTGGTTTTATAATTAAGTGGCCAATTCTCGGCCATATGTTTTATAGATAAATCATACCCAAAAAAAGCGCTTAAGTATTGATCTAGCCCCTAAAATGAGACGAAGCTTGAAAGAGGCTGAGTACAAAAAATGATCGCCCTGAGGCGGGGCTCATTTTCAATCTCATGGCTTTGCCCCAAGCACTGCCAGAGCAAGCAAGGTATACTGCGCCTCATGAATTCTGCACTCGAAATACTACAGCACCGCTTTGGCTACGACGCTTTTCGCGACCCTCAAGAAGATATCATCAATACTGTTATTGAGGGGCAAGATGCGCTTGTGATCATGCCAACAGGGGGCGGTAAGTCCCTCTGTTATCAAATTCCTGCTTTAGCAAGAACAGGAGTAACAATTGTTATATCGCCCTTGATTGCTCTGATGCAAAACCAAGTGGATGCCTTGGCACAATTGGGCATCTCCGCTGCCTTTCTCAATTCATCTATTAGCCATCAAGAGGCTATGGCGGTAGAGCAGGGCCTGCTGGCTGGTGAAATAGATCTGCTGTATGTCGCCCCAGAGCGTTTTAATACCGCTTCTTTTGCTGCATTGCTTGAGCAATTGCATATTGGCTTGTTTGCAGTCGATGAGGCGCATTGTGTATCCCAGTGGGGGCATGACTTTAGGGCGGACTACCTGCATCTCGCTGAGCTGATGGGGAACTTCGCCGATGTGCCGAGGATTGCTCTTACTGCAACAGCCGATGAAAACACTCGTGCGGAAATTATCAGTCGGCTTCAACTGCGACAGCAGCGCAATTTTGTTTGTGGCTTCGATCGTAGCAATATTCAGTATCGTATAGAACAAAAGCAGGACGGCAAACGTCAGCTATTACAATTTCTGCAAAAAGAGTATCCAGAATCGGCAGGAGTGATTTATTGCCTGTCACGTAAAAAGGTCGAAGATATAGCCGAATTTTTGCAACAGCAGGGTTTTAATGCGCTGCCTTATCACGCCGGCTTAAGCCAAGTCTTGCGACAAGAAAACCAAGATCGTTTTCTGCGCGAAGAAAACATTATTATTGTTGCCACCATTGCATTTGGCATGGGTATTGATAAACCCGATGTGCGTTTTGTGGCGCATTTGGATTTACCTAAAAGTGTTGAGGCTTACTATCAGGAGACGGGGCGTGCTGGCCGTGATGGTCAAGAGGCTACAGCCTGGATGATCTATGGTTTGCAAGATGTCATAAAGCTGCGACAAATGGCAGAGGGCTCAAATGGCTCTGAGCAGTTTAAAATGCAAGAGCGCCACCGCCTTGATGCCATGCTGGGCCTTTGTGAGCTGACGACTTGCCGGCGCCAAACTTTATTGGCCTACTTTGGTGAAGACCTGCCCGAGCCTTGCGGTAACTGCGACAACTGTATTACGCCACCAGAGACCTGGGATGCCAGTGAGGCTGCTCAAAAAGCGCTGAGTACGGTATATCGTAGTGGCCAGCGCTTTGGCGTTAATCACCTTATCGATGTTTTACTAGGTAAAGAGACAGAGAAAGTTTTTCAGTTCTCCCATCAAAACTTAAGCACTTACGGTATTGGTAAAGAGTTTAATGCGACCCAATGGCGCAACATCTTTCGTCAGCTTGTTGCCCAAGGTTTACTGAATGTTGATGTTTCGGCCTTCGGTGGCTTGCGTTTAGCGGAATCTTGCCGAGCGGTTTTGCAGGGCAAACAAGCACTCTATCTGCGTAAAGAAGCCTTAAAAGCGAAAGCGACTAAAGGCAAGGCTGCAAGATCTGGCAAGAGCTTTCTTAAGGACAGCGAGCAAGCAATTTGGGAGGCTTTGCGAGGCTTGCGTAAAGAGTTGGCTCAGGAGCAAGATGTTCCGCCTTATATGATTTTCCATGATGCCACTTTGATGGAAATGATCAGGATGAACCCCAAGACCTTGGGTGATCTTTCCAATGTAAGCGGGGTGGGTGATAGCAAACTTGAATTGTATGGCGATACCTTTTTGGAATGTTTGCTAGAGCATGCCGACGAAGGTGATGCTGACGCTGAGAGAGAGCACACTGTTTATCAGAGCTACACACTGTTTAAAGCCGGGATGGAAATTTCCGCAATCGCGGCCCAGAGAGGTTTGAGCGAAGGCACTATCTATCAACATCTAGAGCAGTTAATCAGTGATGGTGCCTTGAGTGTTGCGGAGGTATTAGGACTGCAAGCTGAAGATATTCAAGCCATTGAAGACGCGCTAGATGAAGTAGAGGTCGAAAGCCAATCAAAGGGCGAGCCATTTCGCCTAAAACCCGTTTTCGAGGCGCTGGATGAATGCTATAACTACAATGAAATTCGTTGTGTAAGGGCTGCTAGATTGGCACCCGTTTCGGGCGTGAGTTGATGGGCATTAATTCAGATCAGGGCCGCCAATTTGAACGGCTTGGCTTCCAGTTGATGGAGTTAAATTCACAATTTGTATTGATCAATAAAGCCAGTGGCATTGGTTTTCACGACGAGCTTGAAATTAAGAATGGGCAAGAGCTGCGACAACAGGGAGTTTTTAGTCGAGTTCAAAACGCACTACTGGAAAATGATCTGATCAACAGCAAGCTATATCCAGTACATCGCTTAGACAAAGGCACTTCCGGGTTGCTGATATTTGCACGGACTAAAGAGGTTGCTCAAGAGCTTGGGGCGGCCTTCGAGGAAGGCCGAGTGCAGAAGTATTACTTGGCACTAAGCAAGTATAAGCCTAAAAAGAAACAAGGTGCCGTTAAAGGCAGCATGGAAAAGGCGCGGCGAGGCGCCTGGAAGCTCGGAAAAGGCAAAGATAACTATGCCATTAGCCAGTTTTTTAGTGCAGGCCTAGGCGATGGTTATCGCCTATTTCTGTGGCGCCCCAAAACCGGCAAGACTCATCAGCTTCGGGTCGCCATGAAAAGTTTAGGCAGCCCAATATTGGGAGATAAACTTTATGGCTGTAATGAGCAGCTAGGAGAGCAGTGTGAGTTCTGTTTACATGCTTTTCAGATTGGTTTTGAGTTGGGCGGTAAGTCCTATTGCCACCAAATATTACCCAGCTTTGATATAGATAAATTGCTTGGTAGTAATGCTTCATCAGTGAACGGCGATGATAATCGTACTGCTGTCGAATCTTATGGTGAGCCTGATAAGCTAGAGTGGCCAAAGTTATAGGCAGCCAGATAGAATAAAAATTGAGAAAAGGTGTGACGTCGTAATGAAAAAAATAATCTTGATTTTCCCCTCGCTGAGTTTGTTGTGGCTAGCTTTTACCGTAATCCTTGCGGGTAGCACCTATCCAGACTATAGCCATGTGTCACAGTTTATGAGTGAACTTGGCGCTAGCGGAAGCCCTAATGGTGATCTAGTAAATTATTTTGGCTTTATACCCACTGAGCTTTTTATTCTATTGTTCCTCTTTGCTTTGCTGAAAGTAATGCACAAAACAAAGCTAATGGTGCTAGGTGTAGCGTGTGTTTTCGTTTATGCCTTATCACTAATAGTGGCGGCGATTTATCCCTGTGACTTCCAGTGTAGACCTGTGGACCCTAGCTTTTCCCATGACATGCATATGCTTTTTAGCGCAATGGCCTACCTTGCGGGGATTGCTGGTATTGCTATTTTGGCGATCGATTCTAAAACTTGGTGTGAATCAAATGTACCGTTTCTATCGGGTTTGCTGGTGTCGATTGTCGCGCTGGTTTTGATGCTAAACTTGAACCCGGATATACCTTTTGTGGGCTTGATTCAGCGTAGTACGGAATTGTTGATCTATACTTGGTTTTTGATTTTAGCTTGGAATATTTGTAAGTACATGGATTCATCTCAGCTTCCAAGTTAGTTCACAGTGCTAGTTGGTTAGAGATACATTTTAAATGTTGTCATTTTAAGAAGCTCGTTAGCAGCTGATATACAAAGGATTGTATACCTATGAAAATCCTGATGTGGATAGAGCTTGTTGTCATTGTAATGCCACTTACCCTCCTGATGAGTGTATGCACGCTTCTCCTTCCATTCGGTGCATTTGCTAGGCCCGAGTGGATAATCCCAAGCTATATTGGTGGATTGTTTGGAGTTTACTATTTCTGGGAGGCCTTTGGGGTTTTAGTTTTGGGTCACCGGCGAAACATCGAGATTTTACTAACTTCTTTTACGCTTGGAGTTGTAGGTTTAATCTGGTTTTTATCTAAGGGGCATATCGAATTAGGATCTCTGCGAGCTATTTTGTCTGGCCTTAGCAGTTTGCCTATATTGGTAGGGTTGCACTGGGCTATTCAGCTCTATCTAATCAGCTAATGCGGTCTGCTCGCATAAATCATATTTTGACTATAATGAATAATAGTCAAGTTCGCTCTAGAAGATCTTTAAAATGCTCTAACTAAGCATTTAGCCCGGTTTGCTGGTGGTTGATTGAGGTACTCAGTGATTTGTATGGCGTTTTAAATGGAATTCTGATGTCGTTTATGTTGTTACGAGAGAGGGTTTTGTACTACCGAATTATAGCGGCTTTATTGTTGCTAGCGGTGACCGCAACCGTTGAGTGCCACCAATATGAAGAAAGAGCTACTGAGCGGTTAAATAGTCATAAACCTGGTACGTCGCTTAGAGTGCTTGCCGAAAAGTCCCCCATTACTCACTTTAGTCCTGAAACAAAGCGGGGCGGGCAGGCTACTGCAGTGATACGTGAGCTTCTGGCATCAGCTGATATACCGTTTAGTTTTGATTACACGCCTTGGAAGCGAGGCTATCGACTGGTTTTGAGAGAAAGCAATGTTCTCTTGTTTCCAATGGCAAGGACTCCATCACGTGAAAATAGCTTTTATTGGGTCGGTGAAATAACACCAGTACACTATTACCTATTTAGTTCAAAAGATCTGCTTGGCGGAGAAATATCAGAATTGGATCCCGACGAGAAGGGTATTGATAGACTTTCAATGCTCAATAAACAGGCTGTGGGCGTGGTAAGCGGGAATTTACTTCATCACTATTTAAAACTTAAAGGGTTTACTGAATTGGCTACAGTGAACACTGGCCGCCAAAATATTGAAAAGCTGAATCGAGGTCGGATTTCGATGTTTGCCTCAAGCTCTGGAGGGCTGTATAACATCTGCAAGAAATATACACTAGATTGCAGTCAATTTGTTGCTGTTGCTAAATTGCCGGAGTTGAGTACTGGTCTTTATTTCGCTTTAAGTAAGCAAAGTGATCGTGATCTGGTTCATAGGTTGACATCGGCTTACCAGTTATTAGTTGAATCAGGAAAATTCGCTAAAATCATGAATGATCGCCCAAATGGGGAGCATAAGGACCAATATTTGGCGTATTTCAGTGGGCGTCAAAAGCCTTGATAGACACATCAAGTCGGTATATCTAAGGATTGGTAGATCTTTAATCAAACCCCTAACACTGGTATTATCGCGCCTTTACGGCACGTTTTATCGTTTTACCTTCGACTTGTGGAATCCTCAGCAAGCCAAAGCCGCTTACTGAAGGGATTGGCAGTCTCTAGAGATGGTATGTTGGGCATCAAGCTCATGGCCATTTGCTCGCGATCGACCTAGCTTGATCACAGCCCCAAGTAATGCCTCGCCTTATATAATGCCATCTTTAGGTAGGCATTTGGCACCCTTGACGCTTACTGCTGTGTGAAAACTGGTCAAAACGCTGCTTTGTACAAGGCGCCTCTCGAAGCGGCGCTTTTAATATTTAGTTTATGGGTAGTTTTTCTGTGATTGAAAAAACGTATATTTCGCCGCAGTCCCTCTATGAGGATTCCTTCAAATTAGCGGCTCAGATTTTTGAAAGCGATTTTCGTCCAAATTACATAGTTGGTGTATGGCGTGGTGGTACGCCGGTGGGCATTGTTGTACAGGAATTGCTTGAGTTCTGTGGCGTAGAATCCGATCACATCGCCATTCGTACGTCATCTTATGATGGCATTGGTAAGCGTAGCGATAATGTACGTGTACACGGCTTGGGCTATATCGTTGATAAGATTAATTCGGATGATCGATTACTGATCGTAGATGATATTTACGACAGTGGTTTGAGTGTGCAGGCTGTATTGCGTGAGCTTAAAGCTCGCTGTCGTAAGAACACGCCAGAAGATGTGCGTGTGGCGACTTTGTATTACAAGCCAAAGAACAACAAAACTGATAGCCAACCAGATTTTTACGTGCATGAATCGGAAGAGTGGTTGGTATTCCCCCACGAAATCTTAGGTTTGAGCCACGAAGAGATTACCAACAGTAAGCCAGAGCTAGCGGGGTTGTTGGGCAAAGTGAATGAGTGGGCACCTAAGGAAGCTTAGGCTGCATTGCGATGCTAGAGACTTCTAACCATTCGACTGCTACTTCATCGGGAGCCAAGGCAAAAGGGCGCGCAGTATTGCTGGTGCTTGATTCTTTTGGTATTGGTGCCAGCGCTGATGCCCAAAATTTTGGTGACGTAGGTGCCAACACCTTAGGGCATATTGCTGAGCAGTGCGCCATTGGGCAATGTGAAGAAGGCCGCAGCGGGGCATTAACGTTACCTAATTTGGCAAAGCTCGGTTTGTTTAAGGCCGGGCAAGAAAGCGATAACGCTATTGCTGCTCTAAATCAGTTAGCCGAAGCAGAAACTTCCATCATTGGCAGTTATGCTTATGCCAAAGAGCTAAGTACCGGTAAAGATACTTCCAGTGGCCACTGGGAGATGGCAGGCGTTCCAGTTTTTTTTGATTGGAGCTACTTTGAAGCCAAAAACGATAGCTTTCCAGAGGCTTTGGTGGATGCGATTTGTAAGGCGGGAGATCTTCCGGGAATTCTCGCTAACTGTCACGCCTCGGGTACAGACATTATTGCTCGTTTGGGTGAAGAACATATGGCAAGTGGCAAGCCTATTGTTTACACCTCTGCAGACAGTGTGGTGCAGATTGCAGCCCATGAAGAAAGCTTTGGCTTAGAGCGATTGCTTGAATTGTGTGAGGCAACTCGCAAGATATTGGATGCCGATGAAAACCTTAACGTGGGGCGAGTAATTGCTAGGCCTTTTGTGGGCACTTGCGCCGAAGATTTTATACGCACAGGTAATCGTCGAGATTATTCTGTGCCACCGCCTTCAGCCACTTTGTTGGATAAATTACTGGCAGCCGGAGGTGAGGTGTATTCCGTAGGAAAAATCGCGGATATATTTGCCCAGCAGGGCATTAGCCACCGCTATAAAGCCAATGGCATTGATGCCTTGTTTCAGCAGACCATGGCGGCACTAAGTGATGTCGCGGCAGAAAATCATGAGGGTGCTGAAAATGGAAGCGAAGCTGCTCTGATATTCACCAACTTTGTCGATTTCGATTCCAGCTTTGGTCATCGCCGTGACGTTAACGGCTACGCTAAGGCCTTAGAAGAATTTGATGCAATGCTGCCCGCTTTATTGAATGCGTTGAACGAAGATGACTTGCTAATTATTAGCGCCGATCATGGTTGTGATCCAACTTGGCCTGGTAGCGATCATACTCGTGAGCATGTGCCGGTATTGGTCTATAAAAAAGATTTAAGCCCTAAAAACCTAGGTAAGAGAGAAAGCTTTGCCGATATAGGGCAGAGCATTGCCAGCCATTTAGGATTGCCGCCCTTGGAGTATGGCGAGAGCTTTATTTAATGCTCGTATTAAAATGAACGGGCGTAATACAAAATAGAAAATATAGGAAAGCAAAGCATGCCTTCTTTACATATGAATGCGCCCGATGGTGCATTTGCTGAAACTGTCATCATGCCGGGTGACCCATTACGTGCCAAGTATATTGCGGAAACCTTTTTGGATGATGCCAAACAAGTTACCGATGTACGCAATATGTTGGGCTTTACTGGCAGCTATAAAAGTGAGCCTTTGTCTGTGATGGCTCATGGTATGGGTACGCCATCGGCACTGATTTATTGTACCGAGTTAGTACAGCATTATGGTGTAAAGCGTATGTTGCGTGTGGGTAGCTGCGGCGCGGTTCATCCAGATGTACAGCTGCGCGATATTATTATTGCGCAAAGTGCTTCAACAGATTCTGCCGCAATGAAGCAGCGATTTGGGGCCTTTGATTTTGCAGCAACAGCGACTTATGACCTGTTGGAAAAAGCGGTAACCTCGGCCCGCGAAATTGGTACTCAGCATCGTATCGGTTCTATTTTCACCAGCGATTTATTTTACTGGCCGGAAGGGGATATCTACGACCGTTTGGCTAAGTACAATATCTTGGCTATCGAAATGGAAGCTGCAGCGGTATATTCCGTAGCGGCAGAGTTTAATGTGGAAGCATTGGCTATCGCCACCGTTAGCGATCATATTCGCACAGGTGCGGCGCTAAGTACTGATGAGCGTCAGACTACATTCGATCAAATGATCGAGTTGGCTCTAGCGACAATCTCTAAATAAATACCAGAAATACCGGGGTCAGAACCCAAGGGTTCTGACCCCCAATCGAAGCCCCATTTAGCAAGATTACAAAGTGCCTCAACTCAACTTCAAAACCTTAAACTGCTTATTATTCACCAAGCAATCCACCTGCTGAAAAAATCGCTGGGCCTTCTTTTCAATCCCAATAAAACTATTCACCACAAAGTAGGCACGGCCAGATGGCAATAAATGATCCCGCGCACTTTTCAAAAACTTATCGCACAATTGATTTTCAACATCGAAGCCCTGATGAAACGGTGGGTTGCAAATCACGGTATCAACCTTCTCGCTAATATTTGCTGCACAATCATCGGCAATCACTAAGTAGGGGGCAGGCCCCACAGGGATCTGACCCCGGTATTCCTGCACCTTACTTAGATTGGCCGAACAACTAGCCACAGCCGCAGCGTTATTATCAGTGGCTATCAAAAGCTCTAAATCATTGTTTAAAGCCACCCCTACACTTAATAAGCCATAGCCACAGCCAAGATCCAATATCTTTTTTGCTGGCTTTACCTTAAGTTCAGTAGATAGTGCTTCTAAGAGCAATAAGCTACCCTGGTCCAACTTGTTCCAGCCAAACTGCCCGGGTTTGCTTTGGATATCAAAGCCTTGATGTTCAAGGCAGGGGCGCAATTCTTGGTAGTCTTGATCGTCCAGCGGGGTAATGTTCTGTTGCTTAGTTACCGTTGCGTGGCATAGGTAATCTAAGCCGTGTTTTTCTATCTCGCAGTTACCCAATAAGTTCTTAAGAGCTTTTGCGTAGCCTTTAACGCCTTGGTTTTTCTGCCCAGCAAAAACCAGCTCGCCGCTATCTTTTAAGACTGACAAGGCTTGATTAATGATGTGGTGGTTTACGGCTTTTTCTTTGCTTAAGCGAAACGCTAGGCAATCTATGTTTCCAGTTTCACGGCCTTGCTTAATATCCCAGTCGCAAAAAATAGCCTTGTCGCTTTGGGCGGCCACATCAAAACGGTTGCTTACAATAGTGCAGCTATTTGGTAGCGTGGCAATGCTACCCAAGGTGTTTTCATCAAGGCACAGTACGCTGCTGTCACAGTTGCGTAAGTAGGGTAGGCAAAGTTGAATGGCGGAATCCATAGGTCTTTAAGCTCTTTGTATTTTTGCCTGTTTAAAATAAGGAGGCTTCTTCGGCGCTAAGCTCACGATATTCACCTTCTTGCAGGTCGCCAAGCACAATCTTACCGACACTTTTACGGTGTAATTCCACAACGCGATTATTCACTGCGCCAAACATACGCTTAACTTGGTGGTAGCGGCCTTCGCTAATGGTAATCTCAAGCTCATTGCTGAATAGCTTTTTAATCTCGGCAGGTTTGCAAGGTTTTGGTTCGCCTTGCAGTCGCACACCGTTTCTTAAAACCTCAATGTCTTCATCGCTGATATCGCCTGCCAGGCAGACATAATAGCATTTACCCTGGTTTTTATTGGGTGAGGTAACTTTATGATTCCATTGCCCATCATCGCTGATCAATACTAAGCCGGTGGTGTCGATATCCAGGCGCCCGCAGATTTGCAATGTGGATTTACGAGGCTCATCAAGTAATTCTAGAACGGTAGGGTGTTCATCATCTTGATTGGTGCATACATAACCTTGCGGTTTGTTTAGAGCAAAGTAGCGCGGCCGCGCGGCGTTAATAAAGTCGCCATCGACAATGACTTCATCACTTTCATTGATTTTAATGCTGGTATCTTTTTGACTATCACCGTTTACAGTAATGAAGCCTTGCTTAGCTAAGCGTTGTACTTGCTTGCGCGACAGTTCGGTGGCGCTGGCGATAAATTTATCTAAACGAATCATAAATACCTTCAAATACTATCAAACTGCAGGTTTTCAGGAAGGGCACTCTGCCAACCGAAACCTTGCAATAAATGTTTCCAGCAGTCGTCCAACTCGGCCCACAAAACGATTGTTTCTGCTGTTGCTGGGTGTTGCAGCTGCAAATAAGCGGCATGCAGCATTAGGCGAGGGCAGTTGAGCTGCTCTTTAAAATAACGATTGTGTCGCCCCCGGCCATGCTTGGCATCCCCAATGATTGGGTGACTAATATGTTTGCAGTGCCGGCGAATCTGGTGCTTACGCCCTTGCTTGGGTTCAGCCCAAACTAAAGAGTAGCGGCTCTTATCAAAGCCTTCTATTTTGACGTTCAGCTCTGTTGTGGCTAAACGTTTAACCTGGGTTTGCGCGCTTTGAGCTGGCTTATCTTGCTGGGCTTTTTTATCAGCAATTTTATCGAGCTTTTCTTTTAAAGCGTGGTCAACAAACACATCTTCCGGTGCCCAGCCACGAACCACCGCTAAATAACCCTTATGCCACTTACTTTCTTCAGCTTCTTGTTGTTTATTCATCAAGGCCGCCACTTCGCTAGAAAGCGCAAAAACCAAAACCCCAGAGGTTGGTTTATCCAGGCGATGAATAGGAAACACATGCTGACCGATCTGATCACGTAAAATTTGCATCGCAAAGCGTGTCTCATGTCGATCTATCATACTACGATGCACCAGCAGGCCACTGGGTTTATTTACCGCAATTAGATATTCATCTTGATAGAGAATGGTCAGTGTTTCTGTCATGTGTAATCGAGCAAAAAAGAAATAATGGTTTCAGCTTTGTAGGTAGATAGCTTAAAGGGCGGGTGCTGACTTCAAAGGGCTTCTTTTGCAGGAAGCAAAAGCAGAGCCCCACGGACGGGTTTATGCGCCCCTTTGAAGTCAGCACCCGCCCTTTAAGCGGATTAAAAAAGATTAAGCAGTTTTTATTTACTAGCCAATCTTCTTCTCACCAGAGTCAACCGACTGATAAATCAAAGTATTAATGGTCATCGGGCCAACGCCACCAGGAACCGGCGTATACGCAGCCACACGATCCACCAAAGGACCAAGCTCAATATCACCAACACCACCTGGATGATAGCCAGCATCAACCACAACCGCGCCATCTTTAATCCACTCAGCCTTAATAAACTCAGGCTTACCCACTGCACCCACAATAACATCGGCTTGCTTAATATGATCAGCCAGATTTTGCGTGCGAGAATGGCAAATCGTCACTGTTGCATTGGCGCCCAGCATCATCATCGCCATCGGCTTACCCAAAATAGGGCTGCGGCCAACGACAACAGCATGTTTACCTTCAAGATCGATATCATAAGCCTCTAAAAGGCGCATAATACCTTTAGGGGTCGCACAGCCATAGGCTGCTTCACCCATGCTCATACGGCCAAAGCCAAGGCAAGTTACACCGTCAACGTCCTTCTCAAGCGCAATAGCATCAAAGCAAGCGCGCTCATCAATTTGAGCCGGTACCGGGTGTTGCAACAGTATACCGTGGACATTGGGGTTGTTGTTTAAAGAGTCGATCTCAGCTAATAGCTGCTCAGTAGTCGTCTCCTCAGGTAGCTCTACCTTTAAAGAGTCCATACCAATACGCTGGCAGGCATTGCCTTTCATTTTTACATAAGTAGCAGAGGCAGGATCGCCACCCACTAGAATAGTGGCCAAAATAGGCGTTTGGCCGCCACTGCGGGCTTTTAGGGCCTCAACGCGGCTAGACAGTTCTTCTTCTGTTTTTTGGGCAAGGGCTTTGCCATCTAACAGTAGGGCAGGCATAGGTTGAACCTCGGGCAATTAAAAACGGCGTATTCTCCCATAGCTGGGCCAGTAGGCCAACATTTGGGCTGAATTAAGAGCCGCTAAATTAGATTTAGCCTAGTGGCTAGCGGGGTGAAAATAAGCATGACTGATAAAACGCCAAAGCGGCCAAAATAACGGCATAAGTTGCTGAATTAAAAGAAATTTAACTTTTTTAAAAAAAGACGTTGACGACCATAGGGGGCCTCTGTATTATTCGCACCTCTTCAAACGCGGTCGTTACCGAGTTTGCAGTCGGAGTGTAGCGCAGCTTGGTAGCGCATCTGGTTTGGGACCAGAGGGTCGGGGGTTCGAATCCCTCCACTCCGACCATCTTTTTAAGAGCGACGTTTGACCTTATAGGCGCCCGTAGCTCAGCTGGATAGAGCATCCGCCTTCTAAGCGGATGGCCGCAGGTTCGAGTCCTGCCGGGCGCGCCATTTTCCTATAAGCCCATCCAGCGACACCCTCAAGGATATTCATCCTTTGCAGTGGTGGCTGTAGCTCAGTTGGTAGAGCCCCGGATTGTGATTCCGGTGGTCGCGGGTTCGATCCCCGTCAGCCACCCCATTTAACCTGCTGATTTTATTGAACTTTTTCCTTTCCAGTCGAGTTTTGCCGCCATTTTTGCCCCCACTTGCCTTATTTTGCTCCGCGAGAACTGGTGAAATTCTCTAACTTTTCCAGCTCTGCTAAGTCATCTTCAGTGGCCATATATTTGGCATATCGATTGAAAAACATTTCCAAGCTATGCCCCAACTGGTCGGCTAAAAAGCCAGGCTTCGCTCCAGCGGTTAAGCCTAGGCTTGCGTAGGTGTGTCGACAGTTATAGGCCCTACGGTAGTTAATACCATGTTGTTTAGCTGCCACCTTAAATTGTTTATTAAGCCAGCGGGCGCATTTGTGTGGTTGCCCTACAGTTTGAGTATTTAGTCCGCCAGCAAATTGCTCAACTACAAATAAATGCCCGCCACTAAATATAGTCGGTAGTTGCTTGATCGCTTCTTGAGCCCGTTTAGTTAGCAGTACAGTTCGACCTTTGGCTGTTTTGGTACTGTCCTTGGCCACCCGTCTAACAGTAGATTTATTTACGGTCATTTTGTTTCCGGAAATATCATCCCAAGTTAATGCTAATAGTTCGCCAGTGCGAGCTCCAGTCTCAAATGCCAGTGTGAAATAAGCTAAAGCTTGACCTTCTAGAGAGCTGAGAATCTGTTCCTTTTCTAACGTAGTGTAGGGCTTAATTTCTGCCTTCTGGTGTTTCTCGTAATCCAGCTCGGCTGCCGGGTTGGTTGGGCAAAGGCCGCGCTTCTTGCCTAGTTTAAAAACTTGCCTTAATGCGGTGACAGCATTATTTCTAGTTTTAGGACTTGGCCACTCTGTGTTGTTGTCCATTTGCCAAATCAAATTGTATTCGATTAAGTCTATGGGGTAGGGATATAGCGACTCCCAATATTTATTAAGTAGATCTCTGTAACTGTTTCGGCTGCTCAGGGTGAGTTTGGCTGTGTTCAAATACTCTTGGGCAATGGTGCCGAAGTTTGGTGATCCGCCTCCCTTGGTTTGTTCAAACTGACCCTCAATTAATTGATTTCTCAGACTAGCCGCATACCTGATGTTGGTTTTATTGGGCTTTTTATCGACGATTTGTGAGCGTCTAACACCCGCGACTTGGTATCTAATTTCGAGCTTTCGACCGCACTTGCTTGGGCGGATGCCTGTTGGGTAGTCCATGCTTGTATCGCCTCCGGGTTAAATCGTCTGCGCCCATCAATCTTGGCCCAGTGCACGCCCTGGACCCAAACTTTCCTTTGGATTTTTGAGCGTATTTCATTAGATGTGTAATCAAAGAGTGTGCAAAAAGCTGGCTCCTTTAACCAGGTTGAAGTTTTGTCAGTGTTCATGCTTTTGGCCTCACCTAAAACTGGTGTTTATCATATGCGATAATTATATTTGAACGGCTTTGCATACTTGTCGAATAATTTATTCTGGATTGGTTCGCTTTTTTTGCTCGATTAATTCTAAGTTTCTAGTTGCTGCCTGAAGATTAAGGTTGAGTAAAATCGAATTTCTAAGTAATCGGGGATCCAGTAAATTGTTGATCGAGATAATAAGTGGGCTAACAATTGCCATTTTAGTTCCTGAAAGCTCAAAGTCGTTTGGCTGCCATTTGCGTTCAATTGAAAAGGACCTGCGCACTGGTCTGGAGTCTTTTCGAAACAGAGTGCCTGCTAATAACCCAGCTATGACGAGTTGTGGCTTTGCATATGGTAATTGTTTCCAATGTGCGAACTAGAAGCTTGGTAAGCAATGGCCTTTGACGATTGTTATAGCATTCAATTTAAGCTGCTAGAAATATATTTGAGGTTCTACTTTATTTGGCATTGGGAGGTGTTTTGTTGTTCCTTAAGCCATAAATATCTAGTGATAGGTAACTGCTCAAGGAGGGGGCGAGGAAAGCCTGCCTCCACCTTACTTTCGCTGTCGTTAAAACATTTTCACGAATACAGCTAAAATCAAACAGAAAAGATTATTTTTGGGGAGGTAAGTAATGAGTTGATCATTGATTTCAGTAGTGCATAGGATTTCACATGGCTATATGGAATGGTTTCTCGATTATTGGTAAGTTGACACTGGCTGTGGCGGTAGCTGGGACCTTTGTATTGATTCTTAGTGTCGCCCTTAAGGTTTTACAATCGGGGAGTAATGCAAGTCCGGGAGATGTGCTTAAAGATTTTTCTGGAAGCCCAGATAGCTGGGAAGATTGGGTGGATCTAAGAACTGAACGAGTTCAGAAAGCGTTCCAATCCGACTCATATTACGACGCTGTATTTAAAACGATTGATTCTGTAAGGGCATCAGATCAATCGTTCGGCGAGGCGGTTGCATGGGGGCAACGGTACTATGTGACTCTTGGCAGTGATTTGGCTGAGCAGGGGCTAATTTACAGTGACTCTCGTTCTTATGAGAAGGGCAGTCCCCACTGGAAGTGGGAGTTTTATCTGCCGCATGACCCTCAGTACGCTCACTTCAACATGGCTGGTAATGAAATATCCTGTTCAAGCGAATATTTGACTCGATGCATGTTACCGATATCGAGCCCCAATGATAATACTGTACTCTGGGTTGAATATAGTGGATTCGAAAGGAAGCGTGTACGAAATGGGTTTTACCTAGTTGATGAAGATTATTTTATAGACTGGGAAAACAAGGATTCGTTAATTGTATCAGTGTTAGATTCTTCTACCGGAGGCAGTAGTGTAAAGCGTTGGTTGCGGGGACAGGAATTTGAAGAAGCCGAAGTACTACATAAGAGTTCGGCCATACGCATGACAGGCCTTTCAATCAAAGGGAAAAATTCTAACTACATATTTATCTCAGAATACTTGGGTTTTTTTGAGCGTAAATACTATTCATACATTAATGGAGTGTTGACTAGCCTAAAAATACTTAGCAACTTCCGGTTTTATTCTGGAGATGATAAAAACTTTTTCTTCATTGTGGATGGCGGTAATGGCGCGGCAGATAATTCGTCATGTCTGGCCGCAGTTAGCAAAGAGTTAATAGCCTCTGGAGGTCAAGGGCAGTATAGATATCTTTATTGCTCTCCCAATGATGCTTCAATATTGAATGTTAACGTCAGCCAATCTGGAGCTTTACTTACGCTGTATAGCAGCGGTGTGTATGAAATCATACGCTTGAGTAGAACTGAGGATGACAGCTCTTATAATACAAGCCAAGTAAGAAGTTCAAACAACAGGCTGAGTATAAAAAGCCTTGCATGGCACACAGGGCATGCGATCGTAGAGGAAGAGGGCTTTCTAACCCCTAAAAATTGGGTAAGCCTTGATGCTTCTGGCTACAGAATTTCCACAATACAAGGTAAGCATACGTTACCTAACTCATCTGAGTACTCTATCAGCTATAATCAATCAATATCGGACGATGGAGAGAAAATTCCATACTACTTGGTTCATCGTGCTGACTTAGACCTTAAGAAACCTAGTCCAGCTATTATGCAGGCGTATGGAGGCTTTAAGCTCATAGCAGAACCTGTATACAGTGAGGAGCTTATTAAGCACTGGTTAGACGAAGGGGGAATTTTTGTTTTGGCAGGTGTCCGTGGCGGTGGCGAGCGTGGGAATCGCTGGCATCTGTCGGCGACGAAATTGCATAAAAAGCGAAGCTTTGACGACTTTGAGGCCATAGCACGAGATCTTATTTCCCAAAAGCTAACAAAGCCAGAGATGCTGGGAGCCAGAGGAGAAAGCAATGGAGGATTGTTAGTCGGGGCCGTAATGACTAGGAAGCCTGAACTTTTTGGTGCGATGGTTATTCAATCTGGCTTGTTAGACATGGAACGATTTGTTGAAATGGGTGGTGGCGCGTGGATAAGTGAGTACGGCGACCCGCAGGACCCTTCGCATTTGGACTATCTGAAAAGCTATTCACCTGTACATAATGTTTATAAGGGTGTTGAATACCCTTCGGTACTCCTGGTGGCGGCCGAAGATGACGATGTTGTAGACGTAGGCCATTCGCGTTTGATGGTCCAGGTATTGGAAGAGGTGGGTGCTGACGTCTATTACTGGGAATCCAAGACTGGCGGTCACGATAACAAAATCTACAATGCTTGGGCGGTTAGTGAGTCTACCATCTACTCTTTTTTCAGACAGAAACTTTTTAAACATGCAGCTCGATAGTGTCGTCAACGGCAGCATGGCAGTGAATAGTGTCTGGTGTGGGTAGTTTTTGAGTGAATAATAGGCATCTATTTGAATAGGTTTTGATGAGTTCGATCACCTGCCTAAGTAAGCAGCAGTAATTTGCTCTCGTCCATGCCCAAGTTCTAGTGATATTTCTAGACGAGCTTTGAGGTCGGTTTTTCTCTGTTCTGCTGTAAGCTGTTGGTTGGTGGGGCCTCCGCAAGCCGGGGCCAGCCAGCCAGTTAGCTCTTCATACCGTGCTTGTGCATAGGCATGTCTCAATCCATGCATTTTAGAAAGGCCAGCTTTTTCGGTTTGTCTTTCGTAACATCGTAGTTGTTGCACGTATTTCCAGCTGGCAGGAATCAAGGAGCCTTTTCCGGCTAATTCGTGCGCCTGATTCAAGATTTCCCTTTGATGGTAATTGCGGATCGGTATTATTCTGGCTCGTCCACCTTTGCACCAGCTGCTCTTTAGTTGAATGTGGTCTCCTCTGTCGGCGTAGGTTGGTTCGAATTTAATGCTCTCTTCTCTACGTAGTCCAAAGGCTGCCTGTAACTCAAGGCTCATCCTTGTGTATTTGTCGGTGATTAGTGAGAGTTTATCTTGATCCAACAGTCTAGCTTTCGAGGTTTTTGTAATGAGTTCTCGCTTGCCGAGCTTGTAAAAGGTGTTCTCCTTGGCGACCACTTGGGGCTTATTAATCTTCTCTGACCACCAGCGTAGGGTTGATAATCGATTTTTAATGGTGCCTACGGAAAGTTCCTGTTCTTTGTAGTAGCTAACCAGTGCTTGAACATGCTTTTGTTTTAGCGAGGTCGGAGACATGCCACGATAACCTAAATGGTGCAGATCGTTCGCGACCTTTTGCAGTATTTTGTGACGGTCAGATTGGGTGGCGTAGCTGCCATCTCGATTGTGCTTACACAGTTGCTTGAGTCCGTAGTTAAGATTTCTCATGTGTGTCACGCGTTGGAGTACATTCCTCGCTGAGTAGAATGTTGCCGAGTGCTATAGCTGAATGGCCGTCATTGCTTTGAAGGCCAATCGGATTTTAGCTTGTTGCATATCGATTGGTCTGGAGATCAAATCTAGGATTTAGAATAAATGAGGGGGTATAGAAGTCACCAAAAACGTTTCCAGACCTTTTAGAAAATTAAATTGATTCGCTGCAGTATTGGGGATGGGGCATTGAGTATGATGGTAGTTTTGGCTCATTATACTTGATTGCTGGCTAGTCACAGCGAATTTGTTCGTCGCTTTCAATCGTGCCGTCCCGCATGTGTATTAGGTGGTCAGCATAGTGCGCATCTTCGAGAGAGTGGGTAACCATAACAATAGTTGACCCTAGCGCCTTGAGTTGGGAAAGGAGCTCTAGGACTTGGGTACTGTTGTTGGTGTCGAGATTCCCTGTAGGCTCGTCAGCAAATATTAACTCTGGGCGTTTTACTATCGACCGGGCAATCGCGGTTCTTTGTTGTTGCCCACCTGACAGCTCTATGGGGAAGTGGGAAGCCCGGTGGACCAGATTAACAACATCCAGCGCATCCATGGCCACTTTTCTGGCCAGCTGTTTGGCTACCCCATTAATGATAAGTGGCAAGGCTACATTAGAAATGATATCTAAGCGATCGATTAAATTGTTGTGTTGGAAAATAAAGCCAATATGCTTTCTTCTTAGGTCGGCCAGCTCAGATTGATTCAGTGTGTGGGTTTGATTTCCCATAATGGCTAGTTTCCCTGAGTTGGGCGGCTCAAGTAATCCCATCATTCTCAATAGTGTTGATTTCCCACAACCGGAAGGCCCCATAATGGCATTGAATGTGGCCTTTTGAATGGTGAGGTTTACCTCACTTACGGCGGGAACCCATATCTTTTGAGTAGAGTACGATTTGCTTATGCCTGTTAGCTCCAAAACCTGTTCAGTCACGGATAGAAAACCTCTCGTATGAGTTCAATAAGGAATAGTCTGAGGTGATCACTTGATCGCCCTCATGCAGTCCAGCGATTATTTCTACGCTACCATTTCCTGTACGGCCTATCTGGACAGGCTTCTTGGTCGCTATACCATGCTGATCAACAACAAAAACAAAGTTGCCACCTTTGGTTTTAAGAAAATCTCCAGTTTTTAGCTGAAGTACATTTTTCTCCGTACCTAGACTTTGGTGGATACGGAAGGCTTTCCCTGGAGGCAGGCTGGTGGCGTCTTCTGGAGTGTTAAACGCCCAACGAACGGAAAACTTGCCATCTTTGATCAGGGTAGAAATGTGCGCGGTATGCAAAGCAATATGTTTTCCATGAGCTTGTATATAAGCAGATTGATTGATGTGCATCTGATTGAGGAAGTACTCATCGATGTCGGCTTCCAGCATGAGGCTAGGGTGTTTGATGATAGAGCCAATGGGGTCTCCGGCATTCAGCTTTTGTCCAATCTTCAGATCAAAGTCCGTAAGCAGCCCCTTACGCTTTGGGCGGATGATGAGATTTTGCAGTTGCTCGTTTTTCAAGTTGGATTGCCGTTTTAGTATTTCCAATTTACGGCGGTACGATGCGATGTCTTGATGCAGGCTTCGGAGATCCGCTTTGTAGGTTTTATGTTTTATTTCGTGATTGGCCATCTGGCGATGTTTTTCTCTTTTAAGTTTGTCGAATTCGACGGTAGAGAAGTAGCCCTGGCTTAACAGCTTCTCTTTTCTTTCGATATCCAGCGAGAGTTCGTTGAGACTGTGTTGATGTTCCGTCAGGTCTATTTGAAATTGTATTTCTCTCTTCTTCAGGCTTTCCTTCGCGCCTTCCAGCGATCGAGTTGCCTCTAAGAGCTCCAGCTCGGAATTGATGTTGCTGGCTCGTATATCGTCGTTGGAAATTTTGGCCAGAATGCTTCCCGCCTCAACAATATCGCCATCATGGGCCAGTACCTCCTGTGTGTAACCGCCAGCTCTGACGGTGACTACCTCTAGGACATTATGTGCTAGCCGAGCATCAAACTCTTTGTTGCTGGAAAAAGAGTCTGTGAAGACTGTGGAGATTGTGATGTTTTTCCGGTCCACCAGGTCAGGCTTCATATTGAAATACACTGATACACCCAGCGCCAGTAGGACAAAACAGGATGCCGAGATCAACCAACGTGGAATGCTCCGAACGATAAGCTTGTCATTGGACCCCGATGCTGTTTCACTGCTTTCCAAAAACAGTTCTAGCTTTCTATTCATGGCTACCGCTCTTGGCAGAATAGGCTTGAACCATTCTCTCAATCTCGTTCTCTATTCTATTAATTGATGAGAGGCTAAGGTTGTATTGCTTGTCAAAACGCAAGCTGTGTGTATCGCGTTTTAGGATCTTGGCGAGTAAACACGGCTTTCCTTCAATGTTCTCTATAGCGAGGAATACTGCTGTGTACTGCGCATAAAGGTGTTTGGCGTGAACTGATTGATTACCCTTGCAGTTAGTCTTCTGTTTTGCACGAGTCGTTTCAGCTCTGTCATGCGCAAGAATGCACGGTAGCGTTGAAGGTAGCTCCCCTTTATAAGCGCGTAAGAATTGTGTAGTCCGCCGATTTCTAGTCTGTTTTGTATCAAAGGCGATCGCAGAGATTTCATCTATCCAGTCGGGCAGGTTTGTGCCGTACTCCGAAGCTTTTGCGTTACGTTCTTTGTAATGCTCCCGGAGCAATAGGTGCCCAAATTCATGACGGATAGCGTCATTGAATTCCGAGTTGAGAAGCCCCCCAGACTTTGCGTGCATAAATGCCCAAGGAAGAACCATGGCGTCTTGAGGGGATCGATTAAAAATCGTTTCATTCATGTTCGCCGACCGAATGACCAATTGTTTTGGGGAATTGTTGCAATATAAGGTACGTTCAGCTTCTCGTATAGCTGACAGATGGTGGCGTCCTTGGGTAATTTCCTGTTCGTTATTACTTTCTACCATGTCTGACGGCTCACAGCCGGCGAGGTATATCGACAAAATGATAGCCCCAAGGCGATGTGGTCGCTTCATATCGATTTTTTAAGGTTCACGGGGTAGAAAGCAGATAATGCTTCATTACCTATTAGCGCATCAGTGGTCAGTGAGAAGTGACCTTGCATGGCACCTGGCTTAATCAGAATCTTCGCCGAATAGTCTTTCTCTCTGTGGGTATTAAAGTTGTAAATACCACTGGGAAGTATGAACGTCACAAACTCATTGTCGTAACGGAGCAGTGTTTTTTTTGATTGGCCTTTGTAAGTTATTTCAGCGGGTAGAGACAGTATACCGCTTGCTTCACTTAGAGTGATGTTTTTATTCAAGATCTTAATGGTAAGGGGGGTAGCTTCCCCTGGTAAGTGTAGTTCTCCTTGCCATACGCCTATTAAATCCTCTCTTGACACGATGGCTGGGTCAAAGCCTTCAAGATTGTCACTTTGTACCACCCGTACAACAGCTTCCTCCGGGACACTTTCTGTTTGTTCCGGCTGGCCTGTGTCGCAAGCAGAAAGAATCAAGGTAATGAGTCCAGCCAGTAGAAGTTTGTTATTCATTTTACGCCTCGAAGGTTTATGTAGTTGAATAATAGAGTGACTAAAAAGATGAAGAAAAAAGTAATGACTGACGCTAGAGATAGCGGCGCCAGCCAAGCTAATTGGATCTGGATACCTGCAAAAACGGTGTAAGCGATGGCGCCCAATATTATGGCAAAGGCGGTGAATAGGAGGGGCTTTGTTCGGTACATCGATGATACTAAAAGAGACTTCAAAAAACCTTGCCCCAACTGGTGTCTGATGCTGGCTTCTCTGCGGGTCTTCCTCATAGCAAGTCGGGAGGTTAATAGGGTTAAGGCGCCAGTCAATCCAAGTAGCCAAAGACAAGCAAAAAAGGTGAATAATATTCTCTGACGCCTTGGTTCACTCAAGTTGTAAACCTCTCTTTGAATGTCTGTAATGATGATGGTGTTCCCAAAGCCATCATTATTAATCGCTTCAGCCACTGAAAGGCTACTTCTTAAGTAGAGGTTTTTGGCCGAGTCTGGATCGTATCTGTAAATTGTACCTGCCGTGTTTTTATATAAATATGTGTGTGCGTCTTCAACCACGCCAATAATGTGAGCGGTGGCTCCAAATTGCAGGACAATTTCTTTTCCTATGACCGACTCATTACAAGTTTGGTATAAGCGAACACAGGCGGTATTGGATAGGACCAGTGCGTGCCGAGTTGATAGATATTGACCTGAGTTTAATGGCGGTGCCTTATCATTTTCATCGAATTGACGCCCTAGGATTACATCAAGTTCGAAGAAGTTAAAGAACTTGCGATCGACATCCATGTATACCGCCATGCTACTTCGATCATCCTTAAGCGTTTTTACGGGAAATGCGTTAAAGCCTTTACTGGGAATTTGTAAGGAAGACATCGTGAACTCAATGTTATGTTCGGCGGCGAGTTCCTTATAGCGATTTATCCTATCGCTGGTTTTAGTAAGATGCGGAAGCGTATCGAAGGCCTCAGTGTTCTCCATAGCTTTGACTAATGGTGTATTCAGAGAGGTTAACGAGCTAAATGGTTGTTCATTACCAAATAGATCGAAGATATGAATCATAATGAATATCACAAGGGTTGTTTTGCCAAAGGATTGCATGCTGGGCAGAGTGTCAAGCTGGAATCCGATCTCCGACTTTAGTTTCTCGTGAAAATCTGTGGGTGAAAGTAATAGGAGTGGTAATTCGGTAAGACAGAAAACAAGCAGGAAAAGCATCGCGACGATCACGCCAAGAGCTGGAATGTATGCGCTGGGTGAGGGCAAGACATGGAATTGCTCAGGGTATATATCCATATTGAATGTGATCATCAGCATCAACAAGGTAGATGTGGTGTACTGTATTGCGAAATAGCTTAGTAGGGCAGTGAATCTGCGCTTCACTAAGTTTGTCGGGGTAACTCCCAAGCACTTTTCAACATAGATCTGGTTGGCATAGGATGTTAAGTCGTAGCGTGAAAGCAAGGCTAGGCCAAGGCTGTAGCAAAGTAGGCAGGTTACTAGGATTAGGCTGATCGCATAGAAGGTCGCTAGGTCTCCTTCTATGCCGCCAAATTGGCTAATTGACTGGAAGTGGATCTGGTCAATTCGTGTCAGACGATAGTCTCTCCAATGAGGGTGTTGCGATCGCATTCGAGACAGAAAACCTTCTGAATCTATATTGTTGAGTTTGACGTATGTGCTGCCTGAGATTTCTGTGCTGGCAGCCTCTTTTGAGGTGTGATCCAAATATCGAATGAAGCTCGGCTTCAAATGGGAATTAAAAGGGAAGGCGAGTACTTGCGTATCTAGGTTTATTGGCCTTTGGTTTTTGAAAATAATTTGGCTGACGTTCTCTTGGTCGGTGCTGATGTAGTTGCTTCCCGCCTGGGCCTTTGAAAGTAACTCGCTTTTGTCAGGGAAAAAAATGGGCAGAAAGTTGTTATCAATGATCAGCGCTATGTATGTCTGGGGACCGGTTCCTCTGTGATTGACCCAAATGTCCTGGGAAATGTAGGTAGCGGTTACCTCTGTAGGGGTAAATGATTGCTGGATGTTCTCAATTTCTTTTTGGGGAGTTATTGGAAACAGGTGGTTCCCAAGCCCAGCGATGGTGTGGCTGCCTCGGTCAACCTCAATGCGGTAAATTCGTTGATAATCTGGATAGCTCGTGTCGTATGTGCTCTCTATATACAGATAGCTTGCACTGACCATCGCTATCGGAACTAAGATGGATAGTAGGAGGTGAAATAGAAGTGATTCAATATTTTTCATAGTAAAGGGTGCTAAGCACCCTCTCACCACGGTATTTTATCGAGTGCAAACAGACAAAACCCCAACACCGAAGCAGGCTTCTACCTCAAATGTTTGGTATACAAACTCTGCATGAGTACCAGGGGGGCACAGACGCTTGCTGTCGGTGTTGGATACGCAGCGGTAGCCAATCGGCACATCCACTTCTGTAGATTGCATCGATACCGATTTCAATTGAAAAAGCTCGTCTGCTGTTTGTTCTTTTTTTTGGTTTTTGTTCATTTCCAGGCTTAGTACATCTTCCTGATTGGCTGAAACAACGGGCCCTGCAAGAAGCCCTGATAGTAATAGGGTGGAAAGTAGAGTTTTATTAATCTTCATGGGATAACCTCATTAGGTTTGTGATGATTGACCTCCAGATTACTCGTCCTGCCAAAGCTCCTTTAATTAGTAAACCTGCGAGTCTTTGGCGGGTTTTTAAAGCTATCGAAACTGGTTTAATAATCGATGAAAAACTTTTCCGCCTTACATGAAGGTTTTGCATTGCTTTTTGATATCTGTAGGCATGCATGCTCTAGGGCGTAAGCTGATTATTACTCAGGGGCTGGATTTCCTTGTCTCGTTTAGCGCTTTTGAGCGTGAGCGTAACGTTGATAAATGATATCTAGCGGTGGCAGCGAAAGACCGACTCTTTGACGGTAGACTGACGCATCCATTTTGGGTTAATACGGTGGAGTCAAGGATAATGTGAGCTTTCACGGTATCTTATGGCGTTCGATTGTGTGGTGTTCTTCCTGTATCCATGTGCCTGTATAGCGGGGTGGGTTTTGAGAAAGGTTTTGCCATTGGTACGACCGTTTCGAAACGTTTTCCCATGAGCCTTGAATGTTTGAGATTGTTTCATAGGTCAGTCTGAACGTAGTGTTCGCACATAGACTGGCCTCATCGTAATTCAGGCGAATGTTTGCCCACGGATATTACGGTTAAAAACTGGTGCTGTATTCATTGGTTAGTGTTGATGCCAGCCTTACTGATATGAGCAGTAAGGTTCCTTGTCGAATGTAGATAAGGATATAGGCAAGGGACACCACCCCCTTTTGTATTTCAGTTGAGCAGTTTTTGTCTGCCTAACTCATTGGGTTCTCTGTTTCGATGTTTCTCCTATGTTATTGGTGATGAGCTTGCCTACGCTGTTGCGAGATTTGCTCGATTGCTCTAATGAGCGGTTTTGCTATTGAGAGTGCAATAGCCACACATTGAAAAGAAACTAAGACAAAGTATAAGTAACGGACGATGAAAATTCTTAAAAACTCTTCCATAACTCTGAGAAATTATCTTAAGCTCATGGATTTCAGGGGCTGCCCAGTACGTCACTACCCTTTGGGAAGGGCAGTGACGTACTAACTGGAACTTTCTAAGAGGTGCCCGCTTAAGGCTATGCTCCGCCTTGACAAGCGCTGAACAAATATTTCTTCGGAGTAAGGAAATTGTTTGCTTATGGTTTTGGATTGAAACTGGAGCGCTCGGCGAGCAAGGGCGGCACTAAGAAATTCAAGTCGATCACTGATGGCTGGCTGCAGTTGGGAAAGAATGAGCAGAGCACGCAACCAAGAAATAAAAATCAACCCTTGTGGTACTTCAGCAAGTTTCCTGAGCTTCTGTTAAAAATACAGTCTTGGATAGAAAAGGGGGTTAGATTGGTTTCTGAACAGCATTCCATCATCGTGTCGAGGTGAGTAAAACAGAAACTTGTAAACCTTGTATGATCTATTAAACCACTCAAGCACAAGTAGTAGGGCTTAGGAAAGCGGCAACTTCCCCAAGCCCAGTGTTGACCTAACAGTTAGGGAATAATTAGCATGGGGAATATAGCGTTAAATATTGAAAATGACAATGAATGTGACAGCAGCGCTGTGTCACGGACACTTGATATACTGTGCATATCATTTATTGAAGACAAGATAGTTATGCTTACTAACGGCCTGTTTTTTGAGTTGGCCGAACTGGATCCAACCCACTGGATTTACGAGCGGCTATCTGATTTCGCCAGGTATCGTATAGCTCATCTTCAATCTATATTGCTTTAGCGTATGTGGCGGCCTTCGGGTCGCCACCTATTAAAATGGCTGATCCGTGTAATGATTGAAATACCTGCAGTTTATATCTATATTGAGATTATTGACCTGACAAAAAGGGTAGGGTGACAGGGATGAAAAAGGCCGCCAAGTAAAGGTGGCTAAAGGGTCTTAGGGTTCTTTTCCAACACCAGAGTAGGGTAAACCTAGTGCCAGCGTTCGCTGGCATTACTTTAAGTAATAGCAGAAATTCCTGCTTAATCAAAGACTTGGTCTAACAAATACTAGTTTTAGTGGCTTCTAAATGGACTGTGCAGGGTGCGCAGAATTCGGCGGGTAATAAAACTCTTCCTTGAGCATCGTTACTTTGCCATATATCGCAGTTATGTCTTAAATTCTTTATGGGAATATTCCATAAGCAGCAACTACCAATTAAATACAAGCTTGGTCTAGCCAAAAGAACTGATTTGAGTGCTTGGTTATTGCTTGCAATAGATAGGGCCACCTTTTGGGAGGGATAGTGTCGGCCGCTAAGGGCTGGGGTGTCCAACTGAGAAGCATAAAAAAGCCGCCTAAATAGGCGGCGAACGCTCAAGTTTTTCGTTGTCTAACCAACGAGGCACATAAATTAGATTAGATCACGCTACAGCATTTGCAAGGTTAGTGATAAAAAGAGCCGCTGAGCGGCAGCGGCTATAAACAACTTTGTGCGAAAAGGGGGGCACAAAGAAGGGTGGTTCTACCTCGGCAAGCAGTGACCTTAAATTAGCGCTTATTCTAGTGCTTTTGTCTTAACCCTGTATGAATATTGTTCGGGCGCATTTTAATAAGCTGTATTCCTGAGTTTTGGTAAACGCACAGGTGCTGGTTTACATACTCAGGATTAGATAGCAGCTCTACGCACTTTCAGACCGAATCTAGCGACTATGGCAAGTGCGACACCTAGGAACAAGATTCCCAATGGGGGAAGTGATGGGACGCCAGTTGCTGAGGTAGGGGTTACAGTCCCGAAGAAGGAGACATACATATGAAAGTTGGCACCAGCTAGGAACGGTACGCCACCATTTTCAGCAAGTAAAGGCCCAACAGCGCCGCCCGAATTGGCAATAGACTGGTAACTATTCCCATCTGAAGCATGCACTGACATGTAATATGTGCCAGGGGGTAGCTGTGATGTTGTGAGTGTAAATTCATCGAGGTTTGTGTTGTTGCCAGCAATTGTAACGTCCGTGTACACAGAGCGACTAGTAAGTGTAGCCGACCCGGTTTCAACTAAGCTGTATGGCGCATCAACGTTACGAATAGCATACTCGAAAGTGGTTGCAGTTGTGGCCAAGATACTACTTAGTTGTTGAACCCTGGTGATTATTGTTGGCGCAGTAATCGAAACTTGTGTGTGTAGTATCTGCCTGCCGGCACCTAGACCTGCTGTCTGGTTGTTTAAGGAATTTGTTGCGGTTGCTACATGACCAGTAATTCTATCGGTCAGAGTAGTTTCCTGAGCCATAGAGACCTGGCTCAAGAACAAAGTTAGAAGTAATGCGATGGAATGAACAGGTTTATTGAACATTTAATCTATGGCCCGCTTAGTTATTTTCGTTATTCAGTCAAATTAGCTGCCTAGTCTACCACTTTCGCATGAGTGGTCGCTATTTCTTCAATTAGGCTGCCCTAGCTAAATGACTAGAGACTGTTTATATATACAGTATGCAGATACTATTTAAGTTCAATTTCAAGAATATCGAAGCCGATGCCCATAGCCGTGATGCTATTGGGTAGAGAGCTTTGATACCCATTTCGACCCAGCTGGCGTTATCGATAAAAACCGAACCCCGCTAGAATCAGAGCTGGTTAACCTGATCTTTAATGACTGACGTAACGATCCAATGAAGCGCTGGCAATACCTCAAAGAAGGCCAGTACAACCAGGGTGCGTTAGTGGGCTGGGGTGTTTATGTGCTTGCTCATCGCTGGCGGCCAGTGGTATGTACTTAAATTAACTGCCAGTTGTTTCGAGCTGTTATAGCAATCTCGGATATTTCTGATGGGTAATGTATTATAGCTAGCTCCTCTTCTAATATTCGCCAAGGAATGCCCTGTCATGAATAAAGGAAAATATAAAAATATTTTAACTGCTGAAGTTTTTTCTAAAAAATACGTGCTTGCTGTTTCCGAGAGCAATGTCTATACCATCGATGAATTTAATCAGTGGCTCGCAGAGGGAGGGTATGACCTAATTGATTTTGAGGATTATAGATTTGGTGAAAATAAGGGGTTGTTTAGCCCTGACGGGAGAGGTATAAGTTTTAACTACGTTACTTTTCCACCTTGTGACGTTAGCTTCAAGGGAGCGGAATTCGAAGGTCATTACGTTTCATTTTGTGAGGCAACCTTTGGTGAAGGTGATGTTGACTTCTCTGGCTCAAAGTTCATTGGTAGAGAGGTTGTTTTTAGCGATACCACATTTAGCAGTGGGAGGGTGAGTTTTGAAAATGCTGTCTTTGATGTTGAAGATTTCGTCTTTAGTGAATTGACTTTTGAAAGTGGGGTCAGTTTTAGCTGCGCCGTATTTAACGCAGATTATAAGTCATTTTCCCGGAACAAGTATGGTCAGGGCTTAGTTGATTTTAGTCACACAACGTTTGCGGATGGAGAGGTCTATTTTTCTAGAAGTTGTTTTGGCTTAGCGGGGGTTCATTTTTATGAGGCTGCCTTTGGCGATGGTGTAATTGAATTTAGGAATTGCTCATTTGGCCGTAACAACACTCTCTTTTGTGATGTCTTATTTGGAAAAGGAGGAGTATATTTTGTGGACTCCACGTTTGAAGGTGGAGGAATCGACTTTTCCAACGCTAAGTTCGGTGATGGCGGTGTTGATTTTAGCGGCGCCAAACTTAATACCCCAATCTTTTCATTTAAAAATGCCACCTTTGGCGAAGGAGATCTTGTACTGGCGCCTAAGTACTTCCAGGACGGAATAATAGATCTTTCATATGTTAGGTGTGCTGGACGAATGTTTCTGAGTGGTATCAGCGGCTTCAGTGGGAACATATACCTTGAGTCAGCAGAATTTGGTGCCGAAGTTAAGGTGTCAAGCTCTGTAGATGAATCTGTTTATAGACATCATAGAAAGCCGACACCTTTGCTAGGATCCATCAGCTTTAACTCAGCGAAATTTGAGAAGGGACTTGTCGCAGAAGGTAGTTACCGTTGTCCAATAGATTTTCGCAATACCGATATAAAAGGTCATTTCTCGTTGGACAATTTTAATGTGGAGCTGCAGAGAAGGGGGCCTTTTTACAGAAGGGTAGCGATTTGTGACCAGTCAGCAGGTAGATTTAGAAGGTTAAAGGACTTGGCGGATCAGGCGCGCAACAAAGAGTTATCGCTTCAGTTTCATGCTTCAGAGCTTAAGGCGCTACGATGGCATCATCAAGGGGCAATAGACTCTATATTGGATATGATTTATTCAGGAGTTTGTGATTACGGCAGGAGTGTCGCAAGGCCGTTAATAACACTCGGCTTTTTAACTTTACTCTGCGGCTTATATTACTCTGGGTGGTCCTTAGAAAAGATAAAGCCGGCCGCGGATCTTTCGTTAGCTAATGCCTTCCCATACTTGAGTAAAGGGCAGGCTAAGGAAAGCTTGGGATTATTAAACCCTGGTCTGAAAGGCAGTTTCATCTATACGCTTGTAAGGGTTGGTCAAGGTTTTGGATCATCTATTTTGTTGTTTCTGACTGGCCTAGGGTTGAGGAATAGATTCAGGGTTTAAATAGGACACTCAGTGTTGTAATTTTTCCGCCACTTTGCCGCCACTTTTTTCGAAAACGTAGTGAAATCGAGTGGTCATTAAGAGGCGATTCCAATAAAATCAGAGGGTTAGAGTGCACTTGGTAACACCTAAAACATACTGAAACGAGTTCGATCCCCGTCAGCCACCCCATTTAACCTGCGTATTTCATTACATTCTCTGGCTTTACCCTATTAACGAGGAGTGGCACTCATATTGGTCGGTTAATACTTCCATCCCAGCCACAATGGACTATGACTCTTAGCCGATAATCCTCAAAATTTCTGATACCTTAAGCTCGTCTCGACATCATTTCCATCTTGTTGTGAACGACCTTGGTACTCGCTATTAAATTTTCAAGAACCCTACAATTGCTCTATATATTGCGTGACGAATAGTTAGCTTGGCTTATTTCATTTAAAACCCTCAGTCGTAGTTTATGTAAGCACGGCGTCGTATTGTTTTTGGAGGGAAGTAGAAATGAGATTGAGTGGTAAATTTTTTATTATAGTTATAGCAGTACTTTCGGCTGCGTCGATACATGCGACTGGTGATACTCCCAAATTGAAACTAAAGGTTTCTAACACTTCAATTGAGCTTGGGGGTAAGGTGCAGGTCAATTGGAGATCAAAGAATGCGTCCAACTTTATCGTTGTCACTGGTCCGGAACATAAAAAGAGGTACACAGGTAAAAAAAGACCACGAAAAACACGGCGAGGACAAATTATCTTGCAGCCAGTTCGATCTGGGGAATTTACGTTTACTGTGAGTAACAAGCATGGAAAAACTGAGAAAACAATATTTATTGAGGTGAACTCAGACACCGTAGCCCCTGAAACACCCTTAATAACTTCATTCTTGGTTTCAGGTGTATCGGCCTCAGTATCCTGGGACACAACTACAGACAATAAGTCGACTCATGAGAATATCGACTATCTACTTTATCGCTCAAATGACCCTAATGAGAGCGATTTTTCAGACCTTCCTCATGAGGTATACAAGGGTGAAGAGCGTGGGAGGATAGAGGGGCTTTCCGAAAGAAGCAGGTACTATATTTACTTAGTAGCCCGGGATGAAGCAGGGAATACTTCAGCGCCTGCTGGACCTTTGGAAATAAACACTATGGAGCAGAATATAGGGGTTGATATTTTGCCTGATCTGGTTATTCGTGACTTAATCAAACTCAACCTAACGTACTCAAAGACTGACTTAGACATAAAAGTTCGAAAGACGGGTTTGAATATTGAGTTTATGCCTGGTGACATAGTAGTTGAATACCATGCCCGTAGAATAAGTTACTCGCGCGTATTGTTTGTAAGCGATCTGGGTGACGAGGTTCTACTTGATATTGAACCAGCAGAACCGCTTGAGCTATTAACAGAAGGGGAGGTAAATGTCGGAGGTCTTCAGTACATTGAATCCCAGTCTAGCGAGTCCAGGGCAGATATGCCTCTGAGCGTCATAACTGTGCCCTTTAAGGATGACTTTTCGTCCTCATTCAAAGGGAAAGTGGAAGGCGTAAATGTGGAAGGAAAGTTATCTGGTAGGGCTAATATAAATATGAAGATTTTTGAAGGTGGCTTTCCTCAGACGTTCATATCCCAATGGACGTTAGTGCGAAGTTAGATTATAAGGTTTCAATCGAAAAACTAATCATTGAGAAAGAGATTGCTCCAAAACGTAGTTTCGAGTCTAAACCCGTGCTTATACTGATTGGTGGGCGGCTACCTGTCTTGGTTCACCTGAAAGGGGAATTTGGGTGGGAAATGAAAGCTACAGTTGACCCAGGAGTGGGCTTTTCACTTGAATTGACTGCCAATCCAATGGTCCACGAAAGGGTGGTAGCCGGCGAGCTTATAGGTATAAAACACACATCTCATTCAGGGTTAGGAGAAGCTCAGAGTTCACAAACTCTTAGCGGGACTGGTAATGTCGAGGCAGGTCTAATTGCAGTAGGTACAATTACTATTGTAGGTTGGGATGCGCTAACCCTTAGCGCAGAGCCTAAATTTGCATCTAGCTTAGAAGCTAGCGTTGAAGCTGTACCAAAATATGAGGTTCTTAAAGAATACTATGGTGATACCAAAATTCAAATAGGGAAGTTTACTACCGGTACAAAAGGGGATATGAGTCTTATTGCTGCGATAAATATCCCATTTAGTGAAGTTTTGGATATTAGTCGTGATTTTGAACTATTCGACCGTCGCCTTTGGGAGCTTCCTAACATCAGTTTATCCAGTACTTCGGATGAATGCAGTACAGTTACGCATATGGCGAGTATTGACGACAGTAAGAAAGGACATGTTTACTCTAAAACATTGGCGTGGGGATCTGTTGTTGATGGTATTCGAGGTTATCGCGAAGGTCCATCGGGCGAGAAGGAATGGGTACAAGGATATCCAGATAGCACTATAACCACTGTTGTTTCAGGATATGGTGAGCTCGGCGAATCCTTCAGGCGATACACTGCAGTGGACTTCACGCCAGCGTCTACATTACGCTACTATGTAGAAGGGTTTGGCGAGAATGCTTATGGGGTGAGCCCTTCACAGGCTTGCCAGCGTTGGGCTGATAAGATTGGCTCCAATCCTGACTATGTTTTGATCTCAAGCGATGGTGGGATGTGTGTATGGGCATATGATGGTGTATCTGAAACAGACCTTGATTTCTATTGGCCTGTGGATTCAGTTGATACCTGCCAGTAATCAGGGTGTACGACTTTATATCTCTTGGTTTTCAGAGTTGTTTTATTTGTCGTGTCTGTAGAGTCTTCGTTAAGGTGAAGTTAGTTTTTCTACCGGTGAAAGCAGTGGTTCAGTAATACTATACACTCTCTTATCTGAGCTTATAGAGTCGCTTTCCAGGCTCAGTGTTTTGATATGGGCTAACTGACTCCTTCTGCCGCTCTGACAATAAAATACATGGCGTTTACCCACCTCAATCCTTAAATTACCACCCAATTCCTCCAGTGGTATATTGATCCCGCCCCGATTAAACGCCAAATGCTCCTCTTCACTCCGTACATCAATCAAAACCGTATTCTCTGCTGGAAACTTCTCAAAATCCGCCCAGCTAATTTTTTGTTCTTCAGGAATATTTTCAATAAGCTGCTCGTAGGCTTGATAATCACTGGTGTAATCTAAATAAGTCTTTTCGCCCCTGCATAGCTGGCAATCATCAGACTTGAAAAGATTAATGGATCGGCTGTTGAGGCCTTGGATAAGTTGTAGTTTATTGCTTTTGCTAGCTTCACCATTGCTATTGATGCGGGCTAGATAATCAATGGCTAATAGTGCTTGCATATTACCTACAATACCCGGCACAACGCCTAGCACACCGGCTTGATTGCAGTTCGGTGTTTCGGCAAGTTCAGGGTATAAACAGCGAAAACAGGAATGCTCTGGTTTGATCAATGCGACTTGGCCTTCAAAACCCAATACGCTGGCATAGACCCAGGGTTTGTTGTAGTGAGCGCAGATATCGTTGATTAAATAGCGGCTATGAAAGTTATCGGTGCAGTCTAAAACGAGATCACTACGTTTAATAAGCTGATGCGCATTATGTGGGTTTAGTTTGTGGGGGAAGGCGATAATTTTGATGTCGCTATTATTCGTTTGCAGTTTTTCCTTTGCGGCCTGGGCTTTATTTTTACCGATGTCAGACTCGCTAAATAGGATTTGCCTTTGCAAATTACTTAGGCTCACTTGATCTTCATCGACTAGGGTAATCTCACCAATGCCAGCGGCTGTTAGATACTGGGCGGCGGGGCAGCCCAGACCGCCTACGCCGATAATAAGTACTTTGCTTTGTTTAAGCTTGAGCTGCCCAGATTCACCAAAGCTAAGCAATTGAGTTTGACGAAGGTAGCGCTGCTGTTCTTGTTGGCTTAGTTGCAAGTTTTCTTTTGAAGGCATGGCTTAGGGGCTGCTAGTTTGTGGGTTTATTGAGTGAGCTGCTGATCGAGTGTCAGTCGGCTGTCGCTTGCTTGGGACTGAATACTATCGATTAGCTTTTGTAGCTGCTTGCAGGCGGCTTCTGGATTCTTGGCTTTGCTGATGGCGGATATAAGTGCGATACCGCTAGTGCCGCATTGGGCCACATCAGCGATATTTGATTCATTGATACCGCCAATGGCAACAAGTGGACGTGCTTGCTGCGCTAGAGTTGCGCACCAATACTGTAAGCCGGCGATACCATGGGGTATCCAGGGCATCTCCTTACTGTCGGTGGCAAAAACTGGGCCGCAGGCAATATAAGAGGGGTTTATGGCTAAACAGCGGGCCAATTCAAAATGGGTGTGGTTACTTATACCTAAGCGCAAGCCCGAGCTTGCAATTGCCTGAAAATCAGCCGTCTCAGCGTCTTCTTGGCCTAGGTGAATGCCGTAAGCACCCAGCTCAATTGCAAGCTGCCAGTGATCGTTAATAAATAAACGGCATTGGTATTGTGCAGCGAGCTCGATGGATTTTTTAATTTCTTCTTTTAATGCGCTATCTTCAAGGTTCTTGATACGCAATTGTATGGTGCTTATGCCAAGGGGTATCAAGCGCTCTAGCCACTCATAGCTATCGATAACGGGGTAAAGGCCCAAGTTTTGTTTGTTCTGCGTATCAAGATCTTTTCCGCAGTTATCACCAATGCAATCAGGAAAATCAAAAGCGGTGGTCTCGTTTTTATGGAACTCTCGGTAGTGCGGCCAATGACTCTTGGGAAAACCACAAGCTTTTACTGGCCCTTTTTGTTCGTTTACCGCTTCGGCATTTTGTATGGATTCGGCCAAAACCATATTGGCGATGACCAGTGCATCTACCATGTCGTAACCAAGTGCTAAGCAAGCCGCAATGCTGCTTGCTAGGGCGCACCCCGTGCCTCGGTTGTTGGTATTGCTTTGGCGGGGTTGCTCTAGAGCAAAACTGTGCTTCTCATGGCTGATGATATCGGTGATTAGCGAGGATTGTTCATCGCCATGACCACCTTTTATATAAACCCAGGGTGCGCCAAGTTCATGAAAAACATCGGCCGTTTTTTGGATATCTTTTTCTGTTGTAATGGCTAGCTGGCTGAGCTCGGCGGCTTCCAGTAAATTAGGGCTAATTAGCTCACAATGGGGTAATAGCTTTGCAATGTGTTTATTAACGTTACTGTCGGCCAAAGGTTGGCCGCTACTGGCAATGGTAACCGGGTCAAAGATGACGGGTAGGGAGTTTATCTTTGGTAGGGCTTCACATAGCCAGTTGAGCTGTTCAATGCTCGCGATAAGACCAACTTTAATGGCTTGGGGCTTTAGGGAAAGGGCGGCATCCAGTTGAGCTTGGCAATCGGCGATTGAGCTTATCGAAGATGCATAAACACCGTTATTGTTTTGCGCCGTTACCGCGGTTATTACCTGGCAGCAATGCACATTGAGGGCTTCGCAAAAACGAGCATCGGCTTGCAGTCCAGCTAAACCTGAACTGTCGCTGCCACCTATGCACAATACGGCTGGGCGGCTGGGGCCGCTATGTGGTGCAGCGTGACTTTGTGCTCGGCTGTTTAAAGGACGGTGTAACTTTTTATCCATCATGATTTATGGCTGTCTTATTGCGTTAGCTAGTGCTTTTAGTATGTGGAGTTAGAGGCGTTAGGGCGTTGAATCTTGGTGCCAAAACGGGGTGCCTAATGTAGGGGTGCTGGGTCGTGCGGTTTCTTGCTCTTGAATAATTCCCGCTTCATAGGCGAGGCGCCCAGCTTGTACAGCAAGCCCCATGGCTTCTCCCATTGCAATCGGCTTGTTTGACGAGGCGACTGCGGTATTTAGCAAAACGGCGTCGTAACCTAGCTCCATGGCCTGGCTGGCGTGGGAGGGGGCTCCGATCCCGGCATCTACAATCAGGGTGGCTTCTGGCAAGCGCTGGCGAAGTTGCTTTAAGGCGTAAGGGTTCATTAGGCCTTTACCTGTGCCAATTGGTGCGCCCCAAGGCATGAGTATCCGACAGCCCGCGGCGAGCAATTTTTCACACAGCACAAAATCATCAGTGCAGTAGGGAAAGACTTCGAAGCCTTGTGCGCATAACTCCTGGGTAGCTTCAAGCAGGGCAAAAGGATCGGGTTGCAAACTGTAGTCATCACCAATAACTTCGAGTTTAATCCAGTTGGTATTGAACAGCTCTCGAGCCATTTGTGCGGTGGTGATGGCCTCTTTGGCGCTATGGCAGCCTGCGGTATTGGGTAGGATATTGATATTCAGTTCTTTTAATAAATTCCAGAACTGTTCGCCCGCGGTGCCATCAAAAGTTTGGCGGCGCAAAGAGACGGTAACGATATCACTTTGGCTGGCGCGAATGGCCTTGCACATAATGTCGGGTGAGGGGTAAAGCGCGCTACCAATCAATAAACGGCTATTAACTTCTCTGTCGGCGATTTTCCACATAATTTATCCACCCTGCATGGGTACAAGTAATTCGAGCTCATCCCCTTCTTGTAACGAGGATTTATCGTATTGCTCACGGGGAACAAAATTGCCATTTAAAGCGACTGCAAACTGCTTGGGAACCTGCAGGGCCGAGCCTTCTTCTTTGAGGCTAGAAAAGAAATCGTTTAGCGTGTTGTACTGCGCTATTTCAATATTTTTGCCGTTTAAGGTGATGTTCATAGTGATATTAATTAGGCCGAATAAATAGTTTCAAATTTGTCATTTCTGTTAATGCTTCACCCCAGTGAATCAATGATTGCTTGACTCAAGATGGTAAGCTCTTCGTTTTCCTGGCTTTCACCATGAAATAAGCGTGCCGTAATATCGGCGAGGGCCGGAGCGAGTAGAAAACCATGTCTAAATAAGCCGTTAATCTGGCTTAAGCCCTTGCCGTGTTTAATCAAAGGTTGATTGTCAGGCAGAGCAGGGCGGCAATTGCTTTGGGTTTCAACAATTCTTGCTTCGGCAAAGCCTGGGTGAATGGTATAGAGCGCGGAAAGTAACTCTAAAGCTGAGCGAACACTAAGGGGGCTGTAGTCTTCAGATTCTATCTGGGTAGCACCAAGCACATACTCATGGTTTGGCTTTGGTACCAGGTAAAGCCGATAGCGCGGATGCATTAGTCTAACCATATGCCTTAGGCGCACCTCTTTGCTGTATACCCTTAGTACTTCACCTCTTACGGCTCTTAAACTTTGAATATCGTTTTTAGCGCCAAGCCCACGGCAATCAAATATATGGTCGAATGCTTCTTCGCCATTGTCACTCACCAGTTGGTTGTCGCTAACAGAGCTAATCTCACCGTTTTCACGCCATCTGATACCGGCAGCCTCTAACTGCTTGGCCATGCAATCCATTACAGCGTGGTTATCCAAATAGGCCTCGCTTTTTAGAAAGTTAGCTTGATCGAAGTGTTGTGCCAGTTCTGGCTCTATTTCGCTGAGTTGTTGCTTGCTTAGTAATGCGGCTTCTTTCTGTTGATTGGCTAGGGCGTTTAATTTTGCTTCTAGCTGTTGATTGAAGTTTTGTAAGCTACCAATATCTTGGCGATGAGCTAGGACTAAGGTACCTGATTCCGCCATTAGATCTTCAGCATTCCAAGTCTTTAGCCAGTCTCGCCATAGTGCGATGCTGTGCTGGCCTAACAAAAAGATATTATCTTCTGCCGCTTCCAGTTCACTAAAAGGCGCCAGCATTCCGGCGGCGGTATAGGCTGCTGCCGAGCCATGGTTTTTGCTATCTTTATCAAACAGCGTAATACGATGTCCGTAGCCGGATAGGCGCCAAGCTAGGCAGCGCCCCATAATGCCGGCACCTACGATCGCTAAGTTTTTGGGCTCAATGCTTGTATCGAGATTAGCCACGCCTACTTACACCTCTTGATAAATCTCGCTGCCACTGGCTTTAAACTTCTCGGCCATCTCTTCCATACCGGCGTTTGCAAAATGGGTTTCCGGGGATGTCAGTGACTCTGGGTTTTGTGCGGCGTAATCGCGTACCTCTTGGGTGATTTTCATCGAGCAGAACTTGGGCCCGCACATAGAGCAGAAGTGCGCAACCTTGGCGGATTCTTTGGGCAGGGTTTCGTCATGAAACTCACGGGCGCGATCAGGGTCAAGGCTTAGGTTAAATTGATCTTCCCAGCGAAATTCAAAGCGAGCTTTGGAAAGGGCGTTATCTCTTATCTGGGAGGCAGGGTGGCCTTTCGCAAGGTCTGCAGCGTGTGCCGCTATCTTATAGGTGATAATGCCTTCTTTTACGTCGTCACGGTTGGGGAGCCCCAAGTGCTCTTTCGGTGTTACATAGCAGAGCATGGCACAGCCATACCAGCCGATCATTGCGGCCCCAATGCCCGAAGAAAAATGATCGTATCCAGGTGAAATATCTGTCACCAAGGGGCCAAGTGTGTAGAAGGGGGCTTCATGGCAGTGTTTTAGCTGCTCATCCATATTCTCTTTCACCATGTGCATGGGAACATGGCCCGGGCCTTCGATAAATACTTGCACATCGTGCTTCCAGGCAATTTTGGTTAGCTCGCCTAAGGTGCGCAGCTCAGCAAATTGGGCTTCATCATTGGCGTCTGCGATAGAGCCTGGGCGTAGGCCGTCACCTAGGGAGAAGGTTACATCGTAAGCCTTCATAATCTCGCAGATTTCTTCAAAGTGCGCATAGAGAAAATTCTCTTTGTGGTGCGCTAGGCACCATTTGGCCATGATAGAACCACCACGAGAAACAATACCGGTAACTCGCTTTGCAGTCATTGGAACGTAGCGAAGTAGGACACCTGCATGAATAGTAAAATAATCTACGCCTTGTTCGGCTTGTTCAATCAAGGTATCGCGAAAGACTTCCCAGCTAAGATTCTCGGCAATACCATCAACTTTTTCTAGGGCTTGATAAATAGGCACGGTGCCTATGGGAACAGGTGAATTACGTACAATCCATTCGCGGGTTTCGTGAATGTTTTTACCGGTAGATAGATCCATCACGGTGTCGCCGCCCCAACGTGTGGACCATACTAATTTTTCAACTTCTTCTTCGATGGAAGAGGTTACTGCGCTGTTACCAATATTGGCATTTATCTTAACCAAAAAATTCCGTCCGATAATCATTGGCTCGGATTCCGGGTGGTTAATATTAGCTGGAATAACAGCGCGGCCGGCGGCAACTTCTGAACGAACAAATTCCGGGGTAATAAATTTAGGTGTATTGGCGCCAAAGTTTTCGCCGGGGTGTTGGCTCTTTGAGGCCTCTTCGATGGCAGCCTCTTCTAGGGCTAGATTTTCCCGAATGGCGATATATTCCATTTCAGGCGTGATAATGCCTTGCTTGGCGTAGTGCAGCTGGCTAACATTTTTACCAGCTTTGGCTCGCAAAGGTTTTCGGGTGGTGTGGAAACGTAGGGCTTCTAAACCAATATGTTGAGCCCTGTGCTGGGTATAATCAGAGCTAAATCCGGCTAATTCTTCGCAGTCTTCTCGCTCGTTTATCCAGTCGTGACGTAAAGGCGCCAAGCCCTTACGAACATCAATTTCAATATTGGGATCTGTGTAGGGCCCAGAAGTGTCGTAAACGCGTACAGCTGGATTATCTTCTAAGCGGCCGTCTTGTTGATGTGTTGGTGATTGCGAAACTTCGCGCATGGCGACGCGAATATCCTCACGGCTTCCGCGGATATAAATTTTCTCAGAATTAGGTAAGGGCGTTGTTGATAGCTGGTCAACGCTGGCAGATTCACTTAAAAAAGTTGTTTGGCTATTCGGCTTCGACATGTTTTGCTCCAAAAAGAGAAAATACATGCGGCCTGACGGAGAGAGGGTGAAATACCCCTATGGGTCCCTTTGGTCAAAGACTTGTTTCCTACGCAGGTACTAACCTGTTCAGGTGCAACGGGTTTGGATTTACCATCTCAGCCATGGTGTAACGATATTGATCGTTAACACTTAGGCACCCCGACAAGACGCGTGATGGCGCCATTCTAACCATTAGTTTCCTGATAGATCAACAAATTTTTGTGTCGGTCTATTTTATTCTTTATCTTCTTCGAGTTTATCAAGCTTGGCTTGGTTGCGTTTTATCAACTCACGCTTACTTTCTATGAGGGTGTTGTACTTTTGCGTTACGGCCTGCATTTTGGTGGACAAACCGCTGTGGTAATGGGCTCCGGCCAGGTTGTTAGTGGCGTACTTTTGTTCTTCTTCGAGCCGTGCAAGTTTTTTACTCATTGCGCGTTGATATTTAACAATGTCGCGTTCTGCTTGGCGAATACCAGAAGTGAGTTTGTCTCGATTCCACTTGGCTCGCAAAGCATCAACTTTTTCACCATCTGCTATTTGAGTGCCACTTAAGGCCGGGGCTTTTACCGAGAGTTCCTCTTCGACACCCTTTACACCTTTGCAAGGCTTGTCGCTGTAAATTGCATTACCACGTTTGTCTGTGCACTTGTAAACATTTTGCCCTTGCGCAAAAGTTGAAAATAAAATCAAAGCAATAAAAGTTTCATGTTTTAGCTTTCCTTAGGTGTTCGGTTAGTTTCGCCTGCCTTGGCTTGTGTGTTGGTGAATAAGGCTTGCTTAATGTAGATGATCTGTATGTTACAAATTTATTCGAAGGTGTTTCTCTAAACGTATGGTTTTTGGCCGGTATAAATCCGAGATAAACTTGTTATGGCTTTTGCCTTGTAGGTCATAAACAAAGGTATCTTGCTTCCAGCGTTCGATGGTATCGATGCAGCGAATTCCACTCTCTAGGTAGCGGCCATTGTAGTGAAAACCTGATTTTTCAATTCTTAAGTTGGGACAATTTACACTAGGGTAGCGATGCTTTTTATAGGCCAAAAGTACATGACCATAGCGAGAATCTACCGCGAAAACACGCCAGGCTGTTGTAGGGGCGTTTTCTTCTCGAAAACTGTCATCTAGTGCAAACACAAGGTAGGTATTTTGCCCCTTATAAAATACATTCATATCAGATTTTTTAAGCTCTGCAATAGGAATGTAAAAGTAGGGTGTCGAATTAGAGCTGTTGTAGATTAGACTACCAATACCAAGAAGCACTAAAAAAACGATAACTGCTAAAAACTCAATTTTAGTTCGCTTGCTAAGAGCCTGCTGCTTTTGTCTTTCTTGTGTGGCGAACTGATGCATTATGAGATCGCTGGGCGAATAAAGTTGGTAGTAGATATAAATGAAGTGGTACCTGCTTGTCAAAAGCAATTGCTTGATATTGTGCCGCAGTTCTTTTAGCCGCTGCCCTTTTAATTGAAATTCTTTTAGAAAATGTCTGCCAGAAGCTGCCAGTCTTACTCGGTAATATCTTGAGCGCTGAAACTGCTAAAATGATGCTTGCTTGCCGATATAGCTATTTTACCCTTGTTGCTATGCATTTGGGATTTATCGCCCTTCACCAGCAGTCTTTTGTAAACAATGTCGATCTTGAGTGGCTTGAGTTCTAGCTGTTGGTCTTTGAGTGCAAAGGCGTGAATGTTGATAGCTTCCTTCCTAAGAAGGTCTATGGTGAAGCTTACTAAGCCTTCAAAGTCTTTTAAGCGGCATACAACCTGAATTAGGCGGCCGCTTTTATACATTTTGATGATTTCATGTGCCTGTGGGGCACCGTTCAAATTGAGGTCGAATAAGGGCAGTACCAAGGCATTTAGCTGCTTGGAAGGTAAATGACGTACTAACTTTTCCGAGACGGTATGCCCATCCATGAGAGTTTCCTTTCAAGGTTCTTTGTTTAGCCAAAGATTAACCTAGCTGCTGGCACTTTTGATTCAGCGGCTAGTGTTGTTTTTTGAATTGAAAATCTAATAGATTCAGCGGCTTAGGATAATTTAGCTAGTAAATAAGTAGGGTGTTTCGTGCTGGAATTACTTCTAGCTAGCCTCGGTGGGCTTTTTGAAAGGAGGCTCTTAAAAAGCGACCGCACTTAAGGCGGCCGAGTAGGGTACAATGATGGGCTATCCCGCCCATAACTAAAAATTATTACATGAATGGCGATAAAGCAAGCACTATCGACTGAACTTTGTGCTCAAATATTAATCGGTCTAAGTAGCTGATTGCTCATTTCTTAAACGTATAAAGTCAAATTCTTGTGCCAAATCAACGGTGTGACATATTGTCGCAGCTTTTCCTTGAAAAGCTAATATAGCTTGGTGTTCAATAATATTGATTCTCAATTTAATTTAAGGAAAACCTTATGAAGTCTATTTTTGCCTTGCCGTTGATGTTGTTGGCTTCAAGCTCATTTGCAGCTTGTAACTTAGAGGTGGAGGCCAATGATGCTATGCGTTTTAACCTGCCTGAGATGGCTGTAGATGCATCTTGTAAAGAGGTTACTGTTAAATTGAAGCATGTTGGTAAATTGCCTGCTGCTAGCATGGGCCATAACTGGGTGCTTGCTAAAACAACAGACGTTGCTCCGCTTGCAACTGCTGGTATGAGTGCTGGCGCAGCGAACAGTTATCTACCTGCCGGTGATGCCCGTGTTTTGGCGGCTACCAAGGTAATTGGTGGTGGCGAGGAGACTGAGGTTAAGTTTGATTTGAGCAAACTAGAAAAGGGCGGCGATTACAGCTTCTTCTGCTCTTTTCCAGGTCACTGGGCCATCATGAAGGGTAAGTTTGTTATTAAGTAAAACAAACCACTATGCGCGGCTGAAATAGCGAGTTGACGCTACAGTCGCGTATCTTCTTGCTGTGCCGTACCCCAGCGGTGCAATTGGCCGTCGCAGCCTTCAATCACAAATTCCACCCCTCCAGTTTGCGTATCCAGTTCAAAGCGCCCGCTATTGAGATCAATGCAAGCTTGTGTTTTGGCGGCATGGCTTTGTTGGCTATAAGAAACGCTTGAGCTAACAATCATTGCAGAAACAAAAAGGCTTGAGATAAGCACTAAGGCTGTGGTGGGTAGTCTTTTGTCTTGCTTGTGTGAAAATCTCATTTTAGCTATACCTCAACTGATGACTATCACTGTGGGCGTGTCTAAAGTATAGCTTTTATTAGGAGGGCTGCCGTCAGTTTGCTTGCTATTACAGCAATGACATATTCAAGTCGCGTTCGTCTTGCTGAATCTTGACTGTTTCGATATCTTTCTTGATCGTGCTATTTGGGCGGCTTTGTGCGATATCATCCTGCCAGGACAAGATGCCGTAATACTGTCTAATATTTTGCACATACTTCACCGGCTCACGGCCTCTGGCATAGCCGTACCTTAAGGTACTGTAGTACTTCTTTTGGGCCAGTAGTGGTAGGCGTTTTTTTACATCTTCCCATTGATTAGGGTTGCCGCCTAGGCGCTGGGTTAGCACACGTGCGTCTTCTAGGTGGGCAAAACCAACATTGTAAGCGGCAAGAGCAAACCATGTTCGGTCATCCCCTTGAATGCCCTTGGGCAGTCGTTTGAAAATACTTTTAAAATATCGCGCGCCACCTTCAATACTTTGAGCTGGGTCAGTTCTGTCTTTGATGCCCATTTCTCTTGCGGTTGCTTTAGTGAGCATCATTAAGCCGCGCACGCCGGTGTAAGACTTGGCGTTTTTATTCCAGTGCGATTCTTGATAGCTAATGGCCGCTAACAAATTCCAATCTAAATTGTGTTCTTTCGATGTGCTTACCAGCATCTCACGCCATTGTGGCAGACGAGTTTGCACTCTTCGATAAAAGGCTACAGCATCGGTATAGTCCATTTTTTTAATGTGACTGTAGTGCTGTGCAGTGAGTTGCTCTAGCTTGCCGTTTTCATAAATATCTTGCATAAACGCTGCCGCTGCATTGTATAGGCTGTGGTCGGCGGTGTTAGAAAAATTCCACGCGATTTCGCTGGATTCAGAAAGCGAAAATGCGATGCGCACTTCTGGGTAAAGATGACGACTAATATCAAAAATATTTGAGTCAACAACGGCGTAATCAAGTTGACCGCTCTGTACCTCGGCAATTAAATTAATATTGTCGGTTTCGGCATGCTCCTCCCAGCGTAAATCAGAATGTAACTGCTGTAATTTCTTTAGGCTGTGGCTATGGTGGCTGCCAAATTCAACACGCAGAGATTTGCCGATGACATCATTAATGGTTTTAGGCTTTTCTGTGCCTTTTTTGTAAATTAAATATTCTTTTACGAATAGATAAGGCACCCCTTGGCGAACTGGGAAAAGATGTCGGCGGGTGTTAGCGGCGCCTATATCATATTTCTCTTTGGCGACACCATATTGCAACTGACTTAAGGTTTGCGGACTTTTTAGTTTGAGGTCAACGGAAAGGTAGTCTGCAAACTGTTTTAACAGTGCGGCTTCAAACTCTAAATGCGGTGCCACATGGCCATCATCTTGTGCGCCTTTTGCTGCGGCGATCAAATAGCCTCGCTGTTTAATGCGATCGAGCTGAGAAGGAAAATGGCTGGAGTATAAGCAGCTGGCGAAAAATAGCAGTATCAAGCCTCGGCTAACGTGGCGGAGGGCTGTTCGCATTGAAATCATCGTCGCGCCTCCTGTCTAAAGCTTGCATGAACGAATTGGCTATTGCGTAAGTGAATACCCTAGAAGTGAGGTAAAGAGGTTCAAGTTGAGGTGCACCCAACTTCAGCTTGCTAACCTAGATCCTACTTTCAGGTATCAGCTCTTTCCAAAGTTATAGTGTATCTAAGCAAAGCTTAGCTCACCAGTGCAAGAACGCTCAGCCGTGTGCAAAATTTCGTACAATTGTGTTAATTCAGATTAAGCGCCGGTCCTATTCAGGCTCTTTACAATAGGCTTTGCGCAGATAGTGACCACCTTAAGCATTTAGGGCCGAGTGGTGTTTTTGACGGATTGATGGCGCTGTTACTGATCGATTATTGAACGTTTTCTTGCTGTGTTTTAAGTAAGTAGGCCGCCGCCGACTCGCTGCCTGCGCTGGAGTTATTAATTGGCCCGCTGTGGAGCCATTACAATTCTCGCCATTGCTAGACCCGGGCTGTGCAGCCTAGTACAATACCGCGCCTATATTTCTAGGTCCTTTTAGGTCCAAGACCCTGGCTAACTCCCTGTTTTAAGAGGCGATTTAACACTATGCTGACCCTTCGCGGCGCTCCGGCACTTTCTTCTTTTCGTAAACAGAAACTTTTACAGCAATTACAGGCTGCGAACTCATCAGTGAGCGCGGTTTATGCTGAATATATGCATTTTGCAGAGCTTTCTGAATCTTTGAGTTCGGCTGAGCAAGAGGTTCTGGCCAAGCTAATGCATTACGGGCCCAGTGAGGCTATGGAAGAGCCTGCTGGGGTTGCTTATGTGGTAGTGCCTCGCCCAGGAACGATTTCCCCTTGGTCCTCAAAAGCGACAGACATCGCTCATAATGCGGGACTCGCCAATGTGGAACGCGTTGAGCGTGGTATCGCTTACTATGTTGTTGGCGCCGAGCGCAGTGATGCAATTGCGGCTATTTTGCACGATCGTATGGTTGAAACGGTATTTACTGAAGCCGAGCAGGCTAGCGCCTTATTCCGCCATGAGAGCCCAAAACCTTCCAGTGATGTAGATATTCTAGGTGGTGGCCGCCCGGCGCTGGAGAAAGCCAATGTCGAGCTTGGTTTAGCGCTGGCTGATGATGAAATCGATTATTTGGTAGACAGCTTTAAAGAGCTAAACCGCAATCCGGTCGATGTCGAGCTGATGATGTTTGCACAAGCTAACTCAGAGCACTGCCGGCACAAGATTTTTAATGCCAGCTGGACCATCGATGGTGAAGATCAAGATCTATCACTGTTTAAGATGATCAAAAACACATACGAGCAGGGTGGCGAGAACGTACTCTCGGCTTATGCTGATAATGCCTCGGTGATCCGTGGATCCAAGGCTGGTCGTTTTTACCCAAACCCTGAAACTCGCAGCTACGCCTTTAAACAAGAAGATATTCATATCTTGATGAAGGTTGAAACCCATAACCACCCAACCGCAATTGCGCCATTTCCAGGTGCGGGTACGGGCTCCGGTGGTGAGATTCGCGATGAAGGCGCGGTGGGTAAGGGCTCTAAGCCGAAGGTTGGTTTAACCGGTTTTACCGTATCTAACTTGCAGATTCCTGAATTTATTCAGCCTTGGGAGCAGGATTACGGCAAGCCTGGTCGCATAGTTTCCGCGCTGGACATCATGATCGAAGGTCCAATTGGTGGCGCGGCTTTTAACAATGAGTTCGGTCGCCCGAATATCTGCGGTTATTTCCGTAGTTTTGAAGAAAATTTTGATGGCGAGCGCCGTGGTTACCACAAGCCGATTATGTTGGCTGGTGGTTACGGAAATATCAAAGAAGAACATGTAGATCAGCATGAATTTGATGCGGGCACTAAGCTAGTTGTGCTAGGTGGGCCAGCTATGTTGATTGGCCTAGGCGGTGGTGCCGCTTCCTCTATGACTTCAGGCTCTTCCAGTGAAGACTTGGATTTTGCTTCCGTTCAGCGCCAAAACCCTGAGATTGAGCGCCGCTGTCAGGAAGTGATCGATGCTTGTTGGCAGCAAGGCGAAAATAGCCCCATTGCCTTTATTCACGATGTAGGTGCTGGTGGTCTTTCTAACGCCTTCCCTGAACTGGCCAAAGACGGTGGCTGTGGTGCCCACTTCGAGCTGCGCAACGTACCTAATGATGAGCCAGGCATGAGTCCATTAGAGATTTGGTGTAACGAATCTCAAGAGCGATATGTATTAGCAGTTAAACCTGAAGACCTGCCGCGATTTGAGGCTATTTGTCAGCGTGAGCGTGCGCCTTATTCGGTGGTGGGTACCGCGACAGATGATGATGTATTGATCGTTAACGATACCCACTTTGATGCCAAGCCCGTCGATCTACCTATGTCGGTACTTTTTGGTAAACCGCCTAAGATGCATCGTGAAGGCGATAAGCGTGACTATGAAACCCAGTCCTTTGATGGTGCCAATATTGAACTCGGCGAAGCCATTCGCCGTGTATTGCAGCATCCTACGGTAGCCAGTAAGAGCTTTTTGATCACCATTGGCGATCGCACTGTGACCGGCCAAGTTGTACGTGATCAGTTCGTTGGTCCTTGGCAGGTGCCGGTTGCCGATTGCGCGGTAACTACCGCAGCCTACGACACCTATACCGGCAATTACGCAGGTGAGGCCATGTCGATGGGTGAGCGTACACCGGTTGCGCTGTTAGATGCTCCAGCCTCTGGTCGTTTAGCCATTGCTGAGTCGATCACCAATATCGCCGCTTCCAGCATTGCCGACATTAAAGATATCAAGTTGAGCGCCAACTGGATGTGTGCGGCCGGCCACCCAGGTGAAGATGAAAAGCTCTATCGCACCGTTGAAACCGTCGGTATGGATTTGTGTCCTGCCTTGGGTATCACCATTCCGGTAGGTAAAGACTCCATGTCCATGCGCACCGCTTGGCAGCAAGACGGTGAAGATAAGTCGGTAACTGCACCTTTGTCTTTGGTGATTACCGCTTTTGCGCCGGTTACGGATGTGCGCAAGACCCTGACGCCAGAGTTGCGTAGCGATAAGGGCAGTACCGATCTTGTTTATATCGATCTTGGTAACTTAAAGAACCGCATGGGCGGCAGTATCTTAGCTCAGGTGTATAACCAGATGGGCGATGCACCGGCTGATGTAGATAGCGCTGAGCAGCTAAAAGCCTTCTTTGGTATTGTTCAGGCCGCTAATCAGGCAGGCAAATTGATCGCCTATCACGATAAAGGCGATGGCGGTTTGTTGGCGACGATCGCAGAGATGTCCTTCGCTGGCCACGTGGGTGTCGATATCAATATCGACTTGCTTGGTGAAGATATTCTGGCCGCCTTATTCTCTGAAGAGTTGGGTGCGGTGGTGCAGATGCGCCGTGAAGATGCTAACGATTTTATTGCTGAATTTGAAAAAGTCGGTATTCATGCCAGTAAGCTAGGTTGGTTAAACGATAAAGATTGCTTGCGTATTGAAGCCAATGGCGAGGTGATCTACGAACAAGAGCGTGCGGTACTGCAAGCGGCTTGGAGCGAAACTAGCTATCGTATGGCGGCACTGCGCGATAACGCCGATTGCGCACGCTCTGAGTTTGAGCAAATCACCAAAGTCGATCCTGGCTTAAGCGCTAATTTGAGTTACGACCCAAGTGAAGATGTGGCTGCACCAATGATTGCCACGGGTGTAAAACCTAAAGTGGCTGTGCTGCGTGAACAAGGCGTTAACTCCCACGTTGAAATGGCTGCGGCGTTTACCCGCGCGGGTTTTGAAGCCGTTGATGTTCACATGAGTGATATTTTGGCGGGCCGCATTAACTTGGCCGATGTTAAAGGTTTAGCGGCCTGCGGTGGTTTCTCATACGGTGATGTATTGGGCGCCGGTGAAGGCTGGGCAAAAACCATTCTGTTTAATGAGCAGGTGCGTGATCAGTTCCAGAGCTTTTTCCATCGCGATGACAGCTTTAGTTTAGGCGTGTGTAATGGCTGCCAGATGATGTCGAATCTAAAAGATTTGGTGCCTGGTGCCGCTCATTGGCCTCGCTTTGTGCGCAACCGCTCTGAGCAATTTGAAGCACGCCACTCAATGGTACAAGTTCAAGAGTCGCCTTCGGTATTGTTGGCTGGCATGGCTGGCTCTAGCATGCCGGTTGCGGTTTCTCATGGTGAAGGTCGCGCTGAGTTTGCTAGCGAAGAAGCTTTGCAGGCCTGCCATGATTCAGGTTTGGTAGCGCTGCGCTATGTGGATAATCACCTGCAGATGAGCGAAACCTATCCGATGAATCCGAATGGTTCTCCTTTGGGTATTACAGCCTTGAGCAGTGAAGATGGTCGCTGCACTATAATGATGCCGCACCCAGAGCGTGTGTATCGTGCTGTGACAAACTCTTGGGCGCCTGATGCTTGGGAAGAAGATGGTGCTTGGACTCGCTTGTTCCGCAATGCACGCGTTTTTGTTGATTAATTGTCGTTGTTACATTGGTTGTTGTTACATTAGTTGTTGTTACAAGAAATTATCGTAAATACAAAAAGAATAAGGATAAACGGTGAGATATTGCCCCGAGTGTCGCTCTGATATGGTCAATGCTTTGATTGACAATGAAGAACGGTTAGCTTGTATGGATGTGGAATGCGGCTTTGTGCATTGGAATAATCCAATACCAGTTGTCGCTGCAATTGTTGAGTATGGTGAAAATATTGTACTCGCTCACAACGTACAGTGGCCTGAAGGGGTATTCTCTGTCATCACTGGATTCTTGGAACAGGGCGAAGATCCCGTTGAAGGGGTGGTGCGAGAAGTTCACGAAGAGCTGGGCTTAAATGCCTTTGAGCCAGAGCTTGTGGGCGTTTATCCGTTTGCTCAAATGAACCAAGTAATCATTGCCTACCATGTAAAAGCGGCGGGTGAGATAAAGTTAAACCACGAATTGGATGCCACCAAGCTCGTTCCTGTGAACGAGCTACAGGGCTGGAATTTTGGAACCGGCCTGGCGGTAAGGGATTTTGTCGCCGCGAGAAACAGCAGCGAATAACGTTGACTGAATAATTATTAGCGCCAATTGCTTATTGGCTTTTTGACAGGATAAGAGAGAATTATGTCATTCGATACACAAGAACAGCACGCGAGTTACGGTATTGGCCGTCAAATGGCTGATCAATTGGCCCAGGGTCCGTTTCCTGGTTTTGATCGCGAAGCCGCTTTAGCTGGCTTTACCGATGCCTTGCAAGGCGAGGAGAGCCAGGTTTCAGCGGCTGATATCAATGCGGCTTTCCAAGCTATTCAGGCTAAGTTACAGGCCGAAGAAGCAGAGCGCGCTAAAGAGTTGGCAGTGGAGGGTGAAGAGTTCTTAGCTAATAATGCTAAGCGTGGTGAGGTTTCTATCACTGAAAGTGGCTTGCAATATGAAGTTCTGAATGCAGGTGATGGCGAAACGCCAAAAGCCAGCGATCAGGTTCGTGTTCACTATCACGGCACTCTAATTGACGGCACTGTATTTGACAGCTCTGTTGATCGTGGTCAGCCAGCTGAATTCCCGGTTACTGGTGTTATTGCCGGTTGGGTTGAGGCCTTACAGATGATGCCAGTTGGCTCTAAGTGGAAGTTATTCATTCCATATCAGCTGGCCTATGGTGAGCGTGGGGCTGGTGGCGCTATTGGTCCATATGCTGCATTGGTATTTGAAGTTGAGTTGTTGGCTATCGTTTAGTTGGTCAGCTATTGAGCTTAGTGAAAACCCGGCTTAGTTCGCCGGGTTTTTTATAGCCGCTTAATTGCCTTGTCATAGCTCTGTTAAAAACGAATGGCTTAATGAGGCTGCTTGAGTCAAAGTGGTTAGTCGTCGCTTAAATTTGAATGGTAGATTTATGAGTGATCAAGATTTAGAAAAATACTTCTGGGAAACGGTTGAGCAGGCATTGAACCTAGCTAATGATAAAGCTCAGGCTGCTGACCCAGGTGTCGCAAGCGAAGCCCTGATGTATGCTGCGGCGCGCTTTGCCACTTTTATAATGGCCGCTAATAGCGAGTCTCAAGCTGATTTTGTTGAAGATCGCTCAGAGTATTTTAAACATCTAGCTTCGCGCTTTCGGGATTTTCTGGATGATAATCTCGATGACTATGGTGAAAATTACCACCAGCTATTGGAAAGGCCCGAAGAAGCGGAATAAGCTGAAGGGAGCGAATGGCTAATTCAAAAGCGCTCGAGTAGGGATGTTTATAAGAGAAAAGGCGCTAAGTATTGGCTTTAATTAAAAGACCATTGAACTTTGTTAAACATTATGATGAAAATTAAAACGACTTTTTGTAAATCTGCAGCGAAGATTGCTGTTGTAGCAATGAGCTCCTTTATGGTGGCTTGCGCTGTTACTGGGATGCATCAGCATAGTGAGTTGGGCCTGAGTTTCCCGAAGTCACAAATGTTTAGCCTTGAAAAAACACTAGAAGAAACCTCAGGTTTGGCTCAGCATGATGGTCTAATGTGGACCCATAATGATAGTGGCGATAAGCCCCGTATTTATGCCATTGATGAAGTGGGTAAGATTTTAAAAACTGTTAACATCAAAGATGGCCATCACTTTGACTGGGAAGAGATGGCTCATGATGATAAGCATCTTTATGTGGCTGATATTGGCGATAATTTTGCTCAGAGGGATGAGCTGTATTTATACCGTATAAGCTGGAAAGATTTAGCCAAGGCCGGTGACAATGGTAGTGTCTCCGCTCACAAAATGACGATTACCGTTTCAGGTAAACCGAAAACCGTTGCGGATAAAAATGTACATAATTTTGATTTTGAAGGCCTAAGCAGTGTCGGTGATGATTTGTGGTTGTTTAGTAAGAATCGTCAAGATGGCCAGACCAGTTTGTACCGATTAGACAAAAGCAAAAGCACGCAACGCGTGACGCCTGCGGCGAGTTATCCTGTAGATATGCTGGTTACAGCAGCTGATTTTGATGCGAAGCGTAATGAATTTGCTTTATTGGGTTATCAGTTGGGTTGGAATGGAATGTCCAGCTTCCTGTGGCGTGCTAAACGTTCGGTAGATGGTAAATCTTTGGATTGGAGTAGTGCTCAGCGTTACGACATCGAGCCCGATGGTCAATGGGAGGCCTTGGTGTGGGATGAAAAGAAAAGTGGTTTGCTTTGGTTGAGTCGAGAGGGAAATCAGCAGGGCGGTGTTGCACTCACTAAAACGCAATTCTAGTTTAACCCTGAAATTAAAAAGCCCCGCTTGCAGTACTGGCGGGGCTTTTTTGTATCTAGGCCTGCTCCAATTGGAAGTAAGTAGTTGGATGGCTAGATGTAAGTGCTACGGCGCTTTAGGCTACTCGCTGTCATCCTTAAAAGATTTACGCTTAACAGGGCTGAAGCTGTTGGTGCCATCGCCAAGCGCTTCAGCGTGATTGGTGCTCGCTTTACGTCGTTTGCCGATGTTTTTCTGATCGCGTAAGCGCTTTTTGGGTTTCGCTTTTTTACTGCTTTTATCGTCCTTGTCGCTACGCTTTTTAACCGCCGCTTTTTTGCCCGTGCTTTTAATCTTCTTGGGGCCTTTAAAGTTGCTTGGGTGTTCATCGATGACTCGAGCTTCCATTTCTATCTCTAGAATGCGCTCAATTTTCGCCATCAAATTCCACTCGTTGGCATTGATTAGGTTGATTGCTACACCTTGCTCGCCAGCGCGGCCGGTACGCCCAATGCGGTGGGTGTAGTCATCGATATTACGTGCCATATCGACATTAATGACGAGATCGACATCTTTTACGTCGAGTCCTCGGGCGGCGATATCGGTCGCTACTAAAACATTAATATGATTGCGGCGGAATCGATCCATGGTGCGATTACGTTCTTCCTGCTCCATGTCACCATGTAGGGCGCCGACTCTTTGCTTTGTATAGGCAAGAAAGCCACGTAATTCGCTAGCAAGTGATTTGGTATTGGTAAATACCAGTGCTTTGTTGAAGCGTTCATTAGCAAGTAGCCAGCTTAAAAGCTGCTTTTTGTGCTGTGGGCTGTCGGCCAAAATGCGTTGCTGGTGAATATCGGGCTGACTCTCTTCCTGATTTTCTAGCGCAATGGACTTAGGATCTTTTAAGATATTGCTGGCCAAATGTTCGGCTTTGCTATGTGCCAAGGTCGCTGAAAACAGCAAGCTTTGATGCTTCTCGCCGCATTCGCCGGCAATACGCTCAAGATCTTCGCTAAAGCCCATATCCAACATGCGGTCGGCTTCATCTAGGACGAGCACTTCAAGGTCTGCTAAGTCGGTATTACCTTTGTCGATATGTTCAACCAAGCGCCCAGGTGTGGCGATGATGACCTCGGGGTTCTTGCGAAGTACTGCCTTTTGATATTTAAACTCCGCTCCGCCAGCAATAACCGCCGCTTCAATTTTGCAAAATTTATTCAGTAGCGTCGCTTGCTTGAGGATTTGGCGGGCCAATTCACGGGTAGGGCAGAGTATTAAGGCGCGAGTACCGGTTTTGGGGGCGTCTTGTGCCAACAGTTTTTGGTAAACCGGTAGTAAAAAAGCAAGAGTCTTACCACTGCCCGTTGCAGCGGAAACCATCAGGTCTTGGCCGTCTAGAGCCGCTGGAATGGCAATCTCCTGTACTGGGGTCGCAGTGCTTAGCTCTTGAGCTTCCAGGGCGCGATGCAATTGGCTATCCTGGATAAGCTCGTTTAATGGGGTGTTACTTGCGTTCAAAGGTGTGACCTCAGGTTTACAGGGCAGAAAAGGGGCGCGATTATATCATCGAAGCCCCTCTAGGCCTATGCCGCTGTTCAGGTCTTTAGGCCTGCGGTGTCACCGTCTTGTGCCGTGGCTGAGTTCTCATTTGTTAAACTGCAACTCAGCCAGTCGTTTGTAAAGAGGGGAGCTATCTAAAAGCTCTTCATGTTTACCTTGGGCGACAATCTTGCCTTGATCCATTACCACGATGTTGTCGGCATGGGTAATGGTTGCCAAGCGGTGGGCGATGATCAGGGTGGTGCGGTTCTTCATGAGCTCATTTAATGCAGCTTGCACATGATATTCACTTTCAGCATCCAATGCGCTGGTTGCTTCATCCAATAACAAGATATCGGGATCTTTTAGAATGGCGCGGGCAATAGCTACCCGCTGTCTTTGTCCGCCGGATAGCTGGGCGCCTTTTTCGCCAAGTTCGGTCTGGTAGCCCTGAGGCAGCGCCATAATAAAGTCGTGCGCATGAGCGGCTTTAGCGGCAGCAATGATTTCAGCTTCACTAGCCTCAAGATTACCGTAGGCAATATTATGAGCGACGCTAGCTGTAAAGAGAGCGGGCTGTTGAGGCACTAGGGCCATGTGCTCTCGCAGTTGCTGCGGGCCCAACTCACGCAAATTAATGCCGGATAGCATGAGCTCGCCCGATTCCGGGTCGTAAAAACGTTGCACCAATTCAAATACAGTCGACTTGCCTGCGCCGCTCGGGCCAACTAATGCAACAGCTTGTCCTGTGGGTATATTTAAGCTGAAGTTATCCAGTGCCTTTTGATCAGGGCGGCTGGGGTAACTGAAGTTCAAAGATTTAAACTCTAGCTGTCGAGCATGCTCATCTAGCGAGCTGTTTGGCTCGCTGTTAGTGCTGATTTTTGGCTCGACATTAATTAGCTCGACAAGTCGCTCGGCTGCACCAGCGGCTCTTTGTAGTTCGCCAAAAACTTCTGAAAGCGTCGCGACAGCGCTGGCTACCATGACAGCATAAAATACGAAAGCCCCAAGATCGCCGCCGCTCATTTTGCCTTGCAGTACATCGTAACCACCAACCCAGAGCATGCCGCTGATGGCGCCAAATACAAATAGAATTACGGCCGCGATAAGTAGGGCGCGATGCTTAATTCTTTTGCGGGCTACCTTGAAGGCATTTTCAACTTCTGTAGCAAATGCTTGGCGCTCATAGTTTTCTTGGCCAAAGCTCTGAACTGTTTTAATGTGCTCAATGGCTTCGCCGGCGTAAGTGCCCATGTCGGCAATTCGATCCTGGCTGGAGCGTGAAAGTTTGCGGACTCGGCGACCAAAAATAAGTAATGGACCTAAAATCAGTGGCACCGCGCTGAGCACGATCAGGCTTAATTTAAAGTTGGTCAGCAACAGCATTAACAGTCCGCCAATAAAAGTGAGACTGTTACGCAAAGCCATAGATAAAGAAGAGCCAATTATATTTTCTAGCAGGCTGGTATCGGTAGTTAGGCGAGACATTATTTCGCCGCTGCGATTGGTTTCGAAAAAATTGGGCTCTAACGTCAAAAGATGATCAAAAACCTTTGTGCGAATATCTGCACAGACTCTTTCGCCAAGCCAAGACACTAAATAAAAGCGAATAAATGTACCGAATGCAATGACCGAAATAATACCGATTAAAAAGTAGATGGCTTGATTGAGTTGTTCGACAGAACCTCCTACAAAGCCTTGGTCGATTAATAGGCGTACAGCATGCCCAATAGCTAAGCTTGCACTCGCCGTTAAAAGAAGGGCGAATAGGGCGGCTATTAAGGTCTTCTTGTAGGGGCGTACAAAGGGGCTAAGCTCAAGCAAAACACTTAGGCGGTTGCCTTTGGCTTTATCTTGTTCTTGGGAGGTTTTCCCTATCTCGTTACTGTTACTCGCGCCCTCATTTGGGGCTTCACTTTCTACGGAGTTTATCGATGAGCTCATAAATCGGCACTGCTATCAAAATATTTTCTGGGTTATCAGCTTACAATGGCTTCGAGTGCTATAAATAACAAGGTTTGTGAGTGATTGGCGGGTTAGTTTTTGTAAAGCCTTTTCGCCAATTGCTTTGTTTACTGAGCAAATCGGTAAATGCTTTGTCACTTCTGGTAAAGCCATCGCACCTCCACATGAGTATGATGATAGCTATGCCCGGTGCGGCATCTAATAAGACATATTCTATGGAGAAAAATAATGAGCGATGCAAAAGACGTTGGAATTAGCATACCCATTCTTGGCCATATGGGCGCAGATGTAATCGAAGTAAGCCCTGGCAGAGTTAAAGCTAAAATGCCTTTGGCGCCGAATGCGAACCACGTAGGTACCATGTATGCGGGCTCCTTATTCACCTTGGCAGAGTTTCCAGGTGGCGTCTTGTTCCTTGATTACTTAGCGGGCGAAAAAATATACCCCATCGTCGCTGAAATGAACATTCGCTATCGTCGCCCGGCCATGACCGATATTCATGTGGATATGCAGATGGATATTGCGGATCTGGATCGCATGAAAGAGGAAACTTTGGCGAATGGTAAAGCAGAGATGAAGCACCAGCAGGAGCTAACCGATGATAATGGTGAGGTTGTTGCTATTTCTGAAGCTCGCTATGTGTGGTTAAAAGCCTAAGCGCGAACTCTTTTGGCAAGGGGTGTGCTCCTTGCCTAATTCCCTTCTAATTGCCTTCCCTTTGCTTGTTGCTGCTATCGATCCTACTTGTAGCCTGTTTGCGGCATCACGCCCTTAGCTCGTCTAGATAGCAAGCCTACTATTATCGCTTGACTGCAATTGGCAGCTAGCCTTCTTGCATGTTGTTCAGTTATGAATAGTGATTGACTGGCATAAAAGCGGCAAATGGGCGATGATGACAAAAAGCTTGGCCAAAGAGCTGGGCAGCTAAAAGATGATAATACTTAGAAGAGACAATTTATGACTGCAGCCAGAGAGCATTTTGGGTCCCGTATAGGATTTATTCTGGCCGCCGCAGGCAGTGCGGTGGGTATCGGTAACTTGGTGGGCTTTCCTGTAGGTGCCGCCAAGAATGGTGGGGGCGCCTTTCTTTTCATTTACGCCATTTTTGTGGCCTTGATTTGTCTTCCGGTCATGATGGCCGAGCTAGCAATCGGTCGCCGTTTTCAAAAAGATCCTTTAGGGGCATATAGCAGCTCTGCCGGAGGCGGTTTGTGGTCTATAGCTGGTTGGCTTGCGGTAATCACGCCTTATATGATCGCTGTGTTCTATAGCGTTATTACAGTGTGGATCTTCGGCTACCTAGTTGCTGCGCTGATGGGAAATCTTGATCAGCTGGCGCAGCCGTCCTACTTTGGTCAATTTATCAACAGCAATGAGGTTTTTATTCATTTGTTGGTGGTTGTTGGCCTGGTCTACTTTATTCTTGTGAGTGGCGTTAAAGACGGTATCGAAAAGGGTGCTAAGATCCTGATGCCAGGCCTATTCGTCATGCTGATTGGTTTGGTGATATTTGTCTTAACCTTAGATGGCGCGATGGAAGGGGTTAAGTATTATATTGTTCCTGATTTCAGCAAGATCAATGCATCGGTTATCAATGGTGCTTTGTCTCAGGCTTTCTTCTCTCTCTCATTGGGTATGGGTATTTTAATTACCTATGGCTCTTATATGGAGCGTCGAGAAAATGTTGTTAGCTCGGCTAAGTTTGTAGCCTTGACTGATACCATGGTGGCCTTTTCTGCGGGTCTAATGATTTTACCGGCGATTTTCTCTTTCGACCCAGCTACCGATACTGATGCTTTGAGTGATTCATCAGTCAGCTTGATCTTCAGCTTTTTGCCGAAGATTTTCTTAGCGATGCAGGTAAGCATTGGTTATGTTGGTGCCAGCATTGTTGCAATTTTGTTCTTTACCTTGGTCTTCTTCGCCGCTCTGACTTCATTGGTATCCATTACTGAGGTGCCAACGGCAAGCTTAGTGGATGAGAAGGGCTACAGCCGTAAAAAAGCGTTGAGCATTTTAGGTGTAACCATGGGCTTGTTTACCGTGGCTTGTATCTTGAGCTTTGGTCGTGTCGACTTCCTTACTCAGTTTATGGAGTACGCTGGGGCGAATAAGTCTTTATTTGACGTGGTATACGATATTTTCTACGACACCATTTTGCCGCTAAATGGCTTGCTGGCTTGTTTGTTTGTAATTTATCGCTGGAAGAAGCATAACTTTAATGAAGAGCTAGAGCAGGGCGATGAGAGCTATCGTGGTTCTTTTGCTGAGAAGTACGTTAACTTTTCACTGTCTACCTTTATTCCGTTGGTGTTGTTGCTGATATTTGTAAATACTGTAGCCACCAAATATTTTGGTTTAAGTTTCTTTGGTTAACTGGATCTGTTGATCATAAAAAAGGGGGAGAACTTTCGTTCTCCCCCTTTTTTGTTTGTAGGGTCTTAAGCTCTGAGGGCGCCCGGCCCTTAGGGTTTTAGATATTACCCATCTGCTTGCCAACAATTTGTAGCAATGGCTTAAAGACTTTAGGTGTGCCGCAAAGGATATTGCCACTGTCCATAAAGCTGTTGCCGCCTTTAAAATCGGATACTAGGCCGCCAGCTTCTTTAACCAGCAAAACACCTGCTGCGATATCCCACTCTTGTAGGTTCATTTCCCAGAAGCCATCAAAGCGTCCAGCGGCGACATAAGCCAAGTCTAAGGATGCAGCGCCAGGGCGGCGGATGCCAGCGGTCTGGCCAGCAATCTCGTGCATTGCTGCTAAATAAGGAGTCATGTGCTCAAAGGCGTAACCGTTAAAAGGAATGCCGGTGCCAATCAATGCGCCGTCCATGCCTTTACGTGAAGAAACACGGATACGTCGGCCGTTCAAGGCAGCGCCGCGACCGCGACTAGCGGTGAATTCTTCTCGGGTGATAGGGTTTAGCACAACAGCGTGTTCGATCTGGCCTTTATATTTACAGGCAATAGAAACGGCAAAGTGGGGAATGCCGTGAATGAAATTGGTGGTGCCATCAAGTGGGTCAATAATCCATTCATAATCACTGTTCTCACCGACGCTTAGACCTGTTTCCTCACCGCGAATGGTGTGGTCTGGGTAGGCTTTGCGTAGATGGTAAATAATCTCTTTTTCGGAAGCTTGGTCGATTTCAGTTACGAAATCATTGCGGCCTTTTTCTTCAAAAGCTACAACATCGACACGTTCCAGAGCGCGCTCAATAAGCTCGCCGGCCTTGCGTGCAGCACGCAGGGCAATAGTCAGCATGGGTTCCATGGATCACCAATTTCAATTGTCAAAGAACATACGGCTGCGGCCAGCGCAGCGGTTGGCGGCGATTATAGAGTAAAGCGAGTTGCTGCGCTAGCCAATAATATTGCGGTTTGAGGGCGATAATTTGGTCTCAAAATGCCGGTGGGGCGAGAGAGCCGGGTCTATCTATATGGCCTTTGCAGCAGCTGCTCTGGCGAGCGGCGCTATTCTCGGGTAGACTTGCCGCCGTTTTGGCCCTAGGCCAGTCCAGTAAGTTAGTAGGAATCAACATGGCCGACAGTTTAGCTCCAGAAAATAGCCAACGTTTGCAGAAAATTCGTATCGTTTTGGTCAATACATCCCACCCAGGCAATATCGGTGGTGTAGCTCGAGCCATGAAGAACATGGGGATGGCTAGCTTATATCTGGTTGCTCCGAAAGAATACCCAGCAGATAAAGCGGTCTGGCGAGCTTCGAATGCGGTTGATGTACTTGATGGGGCAGTAGTGGTTGATACCTTAGATGAAGCTATTGCCGGCTGCGCCTTGGTAGTGGGAACCAGCGCTCGAGACCGTCGAATCCCTTGGCCAATGTTAACCCCGAGAGAGTGTGGTGAGCGTGCTTGGGCAGAAGCTGAAGAGCATGATGTAGCCTTGGTTTTTGGTCGTGAAGACCGTGGCCTAACTAACGAAGAGCTACAGAAATGTAACTACCATGTTCACATTCCTAGCAACCCCGACTATAGCTCTCTCAATCTAGGTGCCGCTGTACAAGTGCTGGCCTATGAAATGAGGCTGGCGTGTATCGAATATGAGCGTGAAGGCAAGGCTCTTAGCTTCGACGATTGGGATATGCCGCCTGCCAAGAGTGAGGCGATGGAGCACTATTATGAGCATTTGCAGCAGACTTTGGAGAAGATTGGTTTCTTAGAGCCTGATAACCCGCGTCAAACCATGACTCGTCTGCGCCGCTTATATAGTCGCGTGCGTATGGATGAGATGGAGTTAAACATTCTCCGCGGTGTTTTAACCGCTATGCAGAATTACGTTTATCACACGGAGAATAAGCTTAAGTCGAAAGATTCTGATTAATAGCTTCTTAGCATAAGGGCGTATATTGCTTAAACCTGAGTAGAATGCTAGGGTATATACCTGAGTTAATTACTAGGTATTATTCTTGACTCTAATCCTAGGTTTTTTAATAATGCGCGCCGCGCCTCAATGCTGGAAGCCTGATAATGAGACTAACAACAAAAGGCCGCTATGCGGTCACAGCAATGCTGGATTTAGCGCTCCATGCCGATAAGGGCCCGATTAGCCTGGCAGGAATCTCTAAACGACAAGAGATCTCTCTAAGTTACTTGGAGCAGCTGTTTTCAAAATTGCGTCAAAACGACTTGGTAAGTAGCGTGCGCGGTCCTGGTGGTGGTTATCGCTTGAGCCGTCCGAGCGAAGACATTTATGTCGCTCAGATTGTCGACGCTGTCAATGAGTCCATTGATGCGACAAACTGCGGTGGCAGTGGCAGCTGCAGAAATGGAGCTACCTGCTTAACTCACCACCTATGGTGCGATTTAAGCGAACAGATTCATGATTTCTTAAGTGGAATCAGCTTGGCCAGTTTAGTGGCCCGCAAAGATATTCAAGAAGTATCTGAGCGATTGGACAAAGAAGAAGCTCTGCAGCAAGCAGAGGCCAACTCAATGCAGCGCATTACTGCCGCTAGCTTGGGTTGATAACCGTGAACCCGGGGTAGAGCCCGGGATATTGAAGGCTAAATCATGAAGTTACCGATTTATTTGGATTACTCTGCGTCAACGCCAGTGGACCCGCGCGTGGCTGAGCTAATGATGGATTGCCTAACTATGGATGGCAATTTTGGTAATCCGGCTTCCCGCTCACATGTGTACGGCTGGAAAGCTGAAGAGGCCGTTGAAAACGCCAGGGCGCAAGTCGCTGATCTTATCAATGCAGATCCACGCGAAATCGTTTGGACTTCCGGTGCAACCGAGTCCGACAACCTAGCTATCAAAGGTGTGGCTCATTTCAATGTGCGCAAAGGCAAGCATATTATTACCTCGAAAATCGAGCATAAGGCCGTTTTAGATACCTGTCGTCAGCTAGAGCGTGAAGGTTTTGAGGTTACCTACCTAGATCCAGATTCCGAAGGTTTAATTACCGTACAGCAAGTGGCTGATGCGATGCGTGAAGACACCACAGTGGTTTCTTTGATGCATGTGAATAATGAAATCGGCACCATTACCGATATTGCAGCCATCGGCGAGTTGTGTAGAGAGCGTAAGGTTTTCTTCCACGTCGACGCGGCCCAAAGCGCTGGCAAAATTGAGATCGATGTTGAAGCGATGAAGGTCGATTTGATGTCTTTCTCTGCCCATAAGATATATGGCCCTAAAGGCATTGGCGCCCTTTATGTTCGCCGTAAACCACGTGTTCGCTTGGAAGCTCAAATCCATGGCGGTGGACATGAGCGTGGCTTCCGTTCGGGCACTTTAGCGACCCATCAGATTGTTGGTATGGGTGAGGCATTCCGCTTGGCAAAAGCTGAAATGCAGCAAGACTTTGATCATTGCAACGCCTTAAAACAGCGTCTATGGGATGGTTTGAAGGATATGGAGCAAGTTGTTGTAAACGGCTCTTTTGACCAGCGTGTGTCAACCAATATCAATATTAGCTTTGCCTATGTGGAAGGTGAGTCTTTATTGATGTCTTTGCGTGATTTGGCAGTATCTTCAGGCTCAGCTTGTACCTCGGCCAGTTTGGAGCCTTCCTATGTACTGCGCGCTTTGGGCGTTGATGATGAGATGGCTCATAGTTCAATCCGTTTCGGTGTGGGCCGCTTTACTAAACCAGAAGAAATTGACTTTGTGATCGAAAAAGTACGCCACGCCGTAGCCAAATTGCGCGAGTTATCGCCACTTTGGGATATGTATAAAGATGGTGTTGATTTAAGTAAAATTGAGTGGGCTGCGCACTAAGCGTATTCCATTAAGCAATAGCCTTTAGCATAGCTAAGGTGGAGTAAATAAAATGGCTTATAGTGATAAAGTAATCGATCATTATGAAAACCCTCGTAATGTTGGTAAGTTGGATGAGGCTTCTGACAGCGTTGGTACTGGTATGGTTGGCGCCCCAGCCTGTGGCGATGTAATGCGCCTTCAAATTCAGGTAAATAACGAAGGTGTTATCGAAGACGCCAAGTTCAAAACCTATGGCTGCGGTTCTGCAATTGCATCAAGCTCGCTACTAACAGAGTGGGTGAAGGGTAAAACCTTGGGTGAGGCTGAATCGATCAAAAACACTGAGATTGCTGAAGAGTTGGCTTTGCCTCCAGTAAAAATTCATTGCTCGGTTTTGGCTGAAGATGCTATTAAAGCGGCAGTGCGTGATTTACGTGAAAAACGCGGTGAAGACTAAGGCTTCATCGCTTTCGTTATAATTTTAGCTAAAAGGCAGCGGTAATATCATGGCGTTAACCATGACAGACTCAGCGGTAGAGCATGTTCAGCGTCACTTGAGTACACGCGGTAAAGGCGTTGGTATTCGAGTGGGCGTTCAAACCACAGGCTGTTCCGGTTTATCCTATGTTCTGGAATTTGTTGATGAGCTTAATCCAGAGGACGAGGCTTTCGACCAAGGCGGCTTTAGCTTAGTGGTCGACCCAAAGAGTTTGGCCTATTTAGATGGCACAGAACTGGACTTCGTGAAAGAAGGTTTGAACGAAGGTTTTCAATTCAATAACCCCAATGCTAAAAACGCCTGCGGATGTGGTGAGAGCTTTCACGTTTAATTCGTGTCATAAGCTTGTAGGCGTCGCAGTTGAAAAGATTAAAGCCGGGGCGTTTCCCCGGCTTTTTTGTATGAATTTTGTAAGTCGTTACTCGGCGAAGACAAGTAAGCATATTTATGGATCTAAGTGAAAACTATTTTGCCCTCTATCAGTTAGAGCCGAGCTTTGATATTGATTTGGCTGCGCTAAAAGTAGCGCATCGCAAGCTACAGACACAGTGCCACCCTGATAAATTTAGCGCCGAAGGTGCGCAGCAGCAGCGTTTGGCCGTGCAAGCTATGGCTTATGTAAATCAGGCCTTTGAGACGCTAAGTGTGAGTGTTAAGCGGGCTGAATATTTGTTGGAGCTCGCTGGCTTTGAGGCCAACCTTGAAAACAAAACCCATCAAGATCCAGTTTTTTTGATGCAACAAATGGAATGGCGAGAAGAGCTTTCTGAGTTGCGTCAATTGGTTGCTAGTGATGAAGCAGCGGCAGAAGAAAAGCTGCAAGCTTTGTATGCTGAGCAGCGATCACTCGAGCAAAAAATTCAAGCTGAATTCGTTAAATGTTATGAGTCTGGGGATTTTTCTGCTTGTGTTGCGCCTTTGGCTAAAATGCACTTTACCACTAAGTTCGCTAAAGAGTTGCGAGCCGCAGAAGATGAACTGCTCGATTTAGATTAACTGATTACTATCTTGGCCGACAGTATAACCGTGATCACTGGCGACCAGATTTGCCGATAAGAAATAGGTATTTTGTGTTACTTCAAATTTCAGAACCTGGACAAAGCGCTAAGCCCCACGAGAAAAAGCTCGCGGTAGGTATCGACTTAGGTACAAGTAACTCCGTTGTTGCATCTGTACGCAGTGGTGAGCCGGTGGTGCTGGCCGATGAGGAAGGGCAGTCAATTTGCCCGTCTGTTGTCCACTATCAAGCTTCTGGTCCAGTTCTCGTTGGTCATGGTGCCGAGAAAAAATTATTAAGCGACCCAGCTAATACAGTTAGCTCTATAAAACGCCTTATGGGGCGCGGTGCTGAAGATATCGGCAGCTTAGGTGAAAAACTTCCTTATCGGTTTGTAGAAAAAGATGGCAGTGCATTGCCTTATTTGTCTACGGCGGCAGGAGATTTTAGTGCGGTAGAAATTTCCTCTGAAATACTTAAGCACCTTTCGGCATTGGGTGAGCGTAGTTTGGCCAGCGGTGCATCTCAGCATTTGGATGGAGCGGTTATTACCGTTCCGGCGTACTTTGATGAAGCTCAAAGACAGGCAACCAAAGATGCGGCAACTTTGGCCGGCTTAAAAGTTCTTCGTTTATTAAACGAGCCTACGGCGGCTGCCGTTGCCTATGGCCTTGATCAGCAAGCTGAAGGTTTGATTGCGGTTTATGATTTGGGTGGCGGTACTTTTGATGTTTCCATCCTGCGTTTGAGTAAAGGCGTTTTTGAGGTGCTATCTACAGGCGGAGACTCTGCTTTAGGTGGTGACGATTTTGATCAATTGTTAGCTCAATGGATTTTGCAACAAAGCAACAATGAGCATGCGTTATCAGCACAAGAGCAGCGAGCGCTATTGCTTAAGGCTAGAGCTGCCAAAGAAGCCCTTGCAGGAAATGAGTCTGTAGATATTGAGTTTGGCACATGGCAGGGCAGTCTAAACCGTCAGCAAATGTCTGAGATTTTGCAGCCGCTAATTGCTCGCAGTATCAAGTCATGCCGTCGTGCTTTGCGTGATGCTGATGTAAGTTCTGATGAAATTGATAATGTGGTCTTGGTAGGTGGCTCTACCCGAACTCTTGCTGTACGAGAAGCGGTAGCTGATTTGTTTGGACGTGAGCCTTTATCCGATATCGATCCCGATAGAGTGGTGGCTCTAGGTGCGGCTATTCAGGCCGATATACTAGTGGGTAACAAGCCTGATAGTGATATGTTGTTATTGGACGTTATCCCTTTGTCTCTAGGTATTGAAACAATGGGCGGCCTGGTCGAGCAGATTATTAGCCGTAATACGCCCATTCCTGTAGCCAAGGCGCAAGAATTTACCACTTTCAAAGATGGTCAAACTGCCATGGCTGTGCATGTCTTGCAGGGTGAGCGCGATTTGGTGTCGGCTTGCCGTTCGTTGGCACGTTTCGAGTTGCGCGGTATTCCTCCGATGGTGGCCGGTGCGGCTAAAATTCGAGTGGTATTCCAGGTTGATGCAGATGGCCTGCTGATGGTGTCAGCCGAAGAACTCAATAGCGGTGTAAAAACCAGTATTGATATCAAGCCGTCTTATGGCTTGGCGGACGATGAAATTAGTCGCATGCTCTCAGAGTCATTCAGTCATGCTGAAGATGATATGAAGGCAAGAGCTTTGCGTGAGCAGCAGGTGGAGGCAGAGCGTGTTTTGGAGGCTTTGGTGCCGGCACTGGAGGCGGATGGCGATTTGCTCAACGATGAAGAGCAAGAAACCATTGTTGCAAGCATGGAGAGGCTGCTTCAAGTTCGCCAGAGCGCTGAAAGCCCGCGAGATATTGAGGCGGCCATCGAGGCTGTGGCTCAATGCACCGATGACTTTGCAGCTCGCCGAATGGATAAGAGTATTAAGGCGGCCTTGGCAGGCCAGAGCCTAGATGATATTGATTCAGAGTAGTTGCTAATTAGCAGCTGCTGAAGAGTTTAACGAGTGTGAATTATGCCTAAGATAGTATTTTTACCCCATGAAGAGATTTGCCCAGAGGGTGCAGAGGTTGACGCTGAAAAAGGCGAAAGCATTGTTGATGCTGCACTTCGCAACGGTATCGAAATTGAGCATGCTTGTGAGAAGAGTTGTGCATGTACTACCTGTCATGTGGTGGTTCGTGAGGGCTACGACTCTTTAGAAGAGGCTGATGAGCTGGAGGATGATTACCTTGATAAGGCCTGGGGGCTTGAGCCGGACTCACGCCTAGGCTGTCAGGCCTTGGTTGCGGAAGAGGACTTGGTTGTCGAGATTCCAAAATACACCATTAATCAGGTTTCTGAGCATCACTAAGGGGGCGATATGTTGGACTTACGCTGGACGGATGTGAGCGATATCGCCATTGAGCTTTATGATGCGCACCCGGATGTGGACCCGCAATACGTGAATTTTGTTGATTTGCGCAACTGGGTTATGGCGTTGGAAGGCTTTAATGATCAGCCTGAGCGCTGTGGGGAAAAGATACTTGAAGCGATCCAGGCAGCCTGGATAGAAGAAGCCAGCGACTAGCGTCTGATATGGGATTTGCCTGGGGCTTAAGCTGACCCAATTCGCGCAAGATTCAAAAACTACCTTACACACGGTGATTTTGCTCACCATAAGGCGCTCTTTGAAGCCATTTAGTGTGAAAATAGGTGCTTTTACGCGATCTTAAGCTATTTAACCGCTGTCCTCAGAGGTGTATAATCGGCGCCTCTGTAGACACAGGGCTCTGGGTTTCTGGCATTTTTCATCAAGCTGAAAAATGATCATATAGATCAGTAACATAGAGTCCGCCGCTGAGCAGGCTGCCATGCAGGGCGAGTCAGCTCCCAACAGATCTAAACCCGTGGCTAATGCCTAGCTGGCAAGTCGCGGGTTTTCCGTATGGATTCCCGTAAAACGACCAAATTGGGTCGACAGTGGATTCTGCGGTTTTAAGAATTTTATTCATTTATTTTTGGAGATTAACTCATGGCGGTAGAACGCACTCTTTCCATCATCAAGCCAGATGCTGTAGCAAAAAATGTAATTGGTCAGATTAACGCTCGTTTTGAAGCTGCAGACCTAAAGATTGTCGCTATGAAAATGGTTCAGTTGGACGACGAAAAGGCTGGCGGTTTCTACGCCGAGCACAAAGAGCGTCCTTTCTTTGGTGACTTAGTTTCTTTCATGACCTCTGGTCCTGTTGTTGTACAGGTATTGGAAGGCGAAGGCGCTATTGCTAAAAACCGTGAGTTGATGGGTGCTACCAATCCTCAAGAAGCTGACGCAGGTACCATCCGCGCTGATTTCGCTCAAAGCATCGACGCCAACGCTGTACACGGCTCTGACTCTGCAGCTTCTGCTGAGCGCGAAGTAGCTTACTTCTTCGCTGCTGACGAAATCTGCGGCCGCTAAGTTTAGGTAGTAGATTGATGTCCCTGACGCCGTCCGAAAACACTGTCGAAAAAGTTAATTTGCTGGGTTTGTCTCAGCAAAAGCTGGAAGCCTTTTTTGAAGAAATGGGTGAAAAGCGCTTTCGTGCGGCGCAGGTTCTCAAGTGGATCCACCAAATGGGTGTGGATTCATTTGATGAGATGACCAATATCAGCAAAGCACTGCGTTCCAAGCTGGCCGCTAAGGCTGAAATTAAAGCCCCTGAGGTGATGCAGCAGTTAGATTCTGCTGATGGAACTCGCAAATTTCTGATTAAGGTTAGCGGTGGCAGTGCCATCGAGACAGTGTTTATACCAGATGGCGAGCGTGGCACCTTGTGTGTTTCATCGCAAGTAGGCTGTTCCTTGGATTGCAGCTTTTGCTCAACTGGTAAACAGGGTTTTAATCGCGATTTGACGGCGGCCGAGATCATTGGCCAGGTATGGATTGCAGCAAAATCTTTCGGTCAATTTGGTGAAGACCGTCCAAGAAAAATCACCAATGTCGTGATGATGGGGATGGGCGAGCCATTACTCAACTTTGACAATGTCGTCGATTCGATGAATCTGATGATGCACGATAATTGTTACGGAATTTCAAAACGCCGAGTCACTTTAAGTACCTCAGGCGTGGTACCGGCACTCGATAAGCTCGATGGTCTAACCGATGCTTGCTTGGCGATCTCTTTGCACGCGCCGAATGATGAGCTTCGCAATGAGTTGGTGCCTATCAATAAAAAGTATCCCATCGCCATGTTATTGGACAGCGCTAAGCGCTATATTGATAACTTGCCCGATAATCGACGTAAAATTACCATCGAATATACACTTATCGATCATGTAAATGACCGACCAGAGCATGCGCGTGAGTTGGCGCAACTATTGCGAGATATTCCGGTCAAAATCAATCTGATCCCTTTTAATCCGTTTCCAATGTCTGATTACAAGCGTGTCAGTAACAACAGTTTGCGACGCTTTCAGGATATCCTAACGGAAGAGGGCTACATCACCACCGTGCGGACGACTCGTGGAGATGATATTGATGCCGCTTGTGGCCAATTGGCTGGCAATGTAAATGACCGGACTCGCCGTTCGCAGAGATACCAAGAGCAAGCCGTTCGAATTATTAATAACGCATAGAACCGGAATACAAAATGATTCGCAGCCTAGTAAAAACCACCATAACAAGTTGGCTGTTGTTGAGCTTGACAGCTTGCGTCACTACTTATGACCGAGAGCCCAAAAAGCCCAATATGGAAAAGGCTAAAGAGACTCACATTCGCCTGGGCCTACAATACCTGCGTCAAAACAACTTGGATTCTTCACGCTTTCATCTTAACAAAGCTCTGAAAATTGATCCGGATTCTGCCGGTGCCTATAGTGGCTTGGCAGCTCTTATGCTGCGTGAAGGCGACGATGAGAATGCTGAGCGCTTCTATAAAAAAGCTATTCGTTTAGATGGTAGCCTTTCTCAAGCTCGCAATAACTATGGTTCTTTTTTGTATGGTAAGCAGCGCTTTAGTGAAGCCCTGGTTCACTTTCAAAGTGCTGCGCAAGATCTTAATTATGATCGCCGCCCATTGGCATTTAACAATGTTGGATTGACTCAACTTTCCTTAGGAAAAATTGACGCTGCTGAAAAAGCTTTTGTGCGATCTGTAACCTTAAGTCCAAACATGCCGCGACCTTATCTTGAGTTGGCGGGAATTGCCTATGAAAAGACCGAGTATAGAGCGGCGCTAAGATTGCTTGATCAATATCATCGGGTGTCACCAATTTCACCACGTTCTGTGCAAATGGAGCTGGAGTTAGCTAAGGTTTTAGGTGATAAAAACCGTGAATCTAGCGCTCGCTTAAAACTGAAAAATATGTTCCCTAATGGCAAGCCGTTGCAGGGGAATTCTTTGACGGGTAAGCGCTAATGAGCGAGCTTGAATCCCCTAGAGAAACTGAGGCTCCTGGTCCTGGAGCAATTATTCTTTACGCTCGCGAGCAACTTGGCATCAGCTCAGAAGATTTGGCGGCCGAGCTAAAGATTACCAAACATAAGCTTCATTTTATCGAGTCTAATCAATTTGAGCAGGCTGGCACCGAAACGTTTGTGCGTGGTTATTTGCGCAATGCGGGGCGTGTTTTACAACTCGATATCGATATCTTATTGGCTGAATATGAAGCTTTTTGTGAGGTCGAAAACCCCCATAAAGACAATCAAGCGCCTGCTGAAACGTTGAGAGCAGAAGCTAAGCCAAAATCTAAATTAATGTTGATTATCCCTGCGGTATTGCTGCTTCTTTGCGGCTCTTGGTATCTGTACCAGCAAGTGAGCGGGGAGTCTGAGCAGGTCAAAGGTGCTAAAGAGCAGACTACTAAAGTGCCGCTAGTTGAGCCTAAGCCGCTCGATAGCGTTGAACCGGTCGAAAGCTCAACAAATAGTGGTCAAGTTAAGGGCGTCGTCGCTCAAGAACCTAAAGGCGCTGAGTCTGAAAAATTATCAGGCCTTGATGAAGTCCCAGCAAAAGAGCTCGTAAATAATTCTACAGAGCTAGCTAATGAGAAGCCTCTCGTTAAAACGGCTGAAACAAGCATCCAAGCTCCAGAGAATGTTAACAATCCCGCTGAAGCGGCTTCGCGGGCAAGCACTTTAGAAGCCTCGCTTGAGGATGCAGCTGAGTCATCAACGAGTTCCGCTGAGAAATCCTTAGTGTTTACCTTTTCTGATAGTTGTTGGCTGCAAGTTCGGGATGCGACAGGAAAACGCTTATACAGCAATACTAAACAGGCTGGGCAAGAGCTGCGCCTGCAAGGGCAGCCACCGTTTAGAATGAACTTTGGTAACGTTAGGGCGGTATCGTTGACGATCGATGGTGAGGCTGTGTCTTTGCAAGCCAGAGCTGGCCGTAAAACCCTAGCGGTAACTATTCCATAATTAAGTAAACAATATGCACTTTGAATCCCCGATTAAACGCCGCAAATCTAGACAGATTATGGTTGGCGATGTGGCCGTAGGTGGTGATGCACCCATTTCGGTGCAGAGTATGACAAATACCGATACCTGTGATGTAAATGCTACCGTAGCTCAGATACAAGGCTTGCAGGATGCTGGCGCTGATATAGTCCGGGTGTCTGTACCAACTTTAGATGCGGCTGAGGCTTTTGGTGAAATTCGAAAAGCTGTAACTTTACCTTTGGTTGCAGACATTCACTTTGATTATCGTATTGCGCTTCGTGTTGCCGATTTAGGTGTGGACTGTTTACGAATTAACCCTGGTAATATCGGTAGGGAGAAACGTATTGCTGCGGTTGTAGAAAAAGCAAGAGACCTAAATATACCGATTCGAATTGGGGTTAATGCCGGCTCTTTGGAAAAAGATCTACAGAAAAAATATGGCGAGCCCACACCAGAAGCCATCGTAGAGTCGGCCTTACGTCATGTTGATATTCTGGATAAGATGAATTTCCAGGATTTTAAAGTCAGTGTAAAAGCGTCTGATGTTTTTATGGCCGTTGCAGCCTATCGAAAGCTGGCTACACAGATTGAGCAGCCGCTTCACTTGGGCATAACAGAGGCCGGTGGTCTACGCTCTGGAACCGTAAAGTCAGCTGTTGGTCTGGGCATGTTATTGATGGATGGCATCGGTGATACCTTGAGGGTTTCCCTGGCTGCCGACCCGATCGAAGAGGTTAAAGTAGGTTGGGATATTCTAAAAAGCCTAAAGCTACGCGCGAAAGGCATTAACTTTATTGCTTGTCCAAGCTGTTCTCGCCAGAATTTCGATGTGGTTGCTACCATGAATCAGTTAGAAGAGCGCTTGGATGATATTCGCACCCCTATGGATGTGTCAGTAATTGGTTGTGTGGTAAACGGTCCGGGCGAGGCTAAAGAATCTGACGTGGGCTTGGCCGGCGGAACGCCAAGCCACTCAATTTATATCGACGGTCAGGCTGACCACAAATTGGGTAAGGATAACTTGGTAGATAATCTAGAGCGTATTATTCGAGCCAAGGCAGAAGAAAAAGCAGAAGCCGAAAAAGATTTGATTGCTAAATCGGTGTAGAAAGCCAAAGCGGCCCTGGGTAATGTGCAATCGTAAAGCTCAATCGTGAAGAGCTATCGTGCAACAACAGCGTAAAACACCATTACAAAAAAACATTACAGTAAACCTGTGAGTTTCATTTTAGAGAGATAGGTAGCAGTTTGAAAAAGATCCAAGCCATTCGAGGCGTGAACGATTTGTTGCCAGAGCAGTCTGTGCGTTGGCAGTATCTAGAAAAAACCGTAGCAGACTGTGTGGCGAGTTATGGCTACCAAGAGATTCGGTTTCCGATCGTTGAGTCAACTGATTTGTTTAAGCGCTCGATTGGCGAAGTCACCGATATTGTAGAGAAGGAAATGTACACCTTCGATGATCGCAATGGTGACAGTATAACTTTGCGTCCGGAAGGCACGGCTTCATGTGTGCGTGCTTGTGAACAGCACGGCTTGTTGTACAACCAAACCCAGCGCCTATGGTATACCGGTCCGATGTTTCGCTATGAGCGACCTCAAAAGGGGCGTTTGCGTCAGTTTCATCAAATAGGTGTCGAAGCTTACGGAATGCCGGGGCCCGATATTGATGCAGAATTATTATTGCTCACCGCAAGTTTGTGGCGCCAGTTGGGGATTCTCGATGCGCTGACCTTAGAAATTAATAGCTTGGGTTCAAATGCTGCTCGTGAATCTTATAAGGCGGCATTAGTAGACTATTTAAGTGAGCGAAAAGATCAATTAGACGAGGATAGCCAGCGTCGTCTTGATAGTAATCCGCTTCGAATTCTAGATAGCAAAAATCCTGACACTCAAAAGCTTTTAGATGCAGCCCCTAGCTTGTCCGATTATTTGGATGACGAGTCGCGTTCGCATTTTGAACAAGTGCAGCGTCTTTTGACTGAAGCGGGCGTGCCATTCAAAGTAAATCCCCGATTGGTTCGAGGCTTAGATTATTACTCAAAGACGGTTTTTGAATGGGTGACCGATAAGCTGGGTGCCCAAGGAACCGTTTGTGCCGGCGGCCGCTATGATGGACTTATAGAGCAGTTGGGCGGCAAACCGAATACAGCGGTTGGCTTTGCTATGGGTGTTGAGCGCTTAATACTGTTGCTGGAGGCTTTGGATAAGTTTCCAGGCAGCCTGCCAAATGCTGCAGATATCTATATTGTGGCGGCTAGCAACGATGCAAATGCGGCTCAGTGTGCGGCGGCCAATATGGCAGAGCGAGTTCGTGCTGAACTCCCGGGCTGTCGAGTGGTCAATCATTGCGGTGGAGGTAGTTTTAAAAGTCAGCTCAAAAAAGCGGACCGAAGCGGCGCTGCCTTCGCACTGATTCTTGGCGATCAAGAGTTAGAGCAAGCTAAGGTACTTATGAAGCCTTTACGTGGGCAGGGCGAGCAGCAGTTGTTAGACCAAGTTGACTTGGTTTCCGCTTTATCTAATGCGCTAGAGAGCTAAGTCAAAGCCATAATAAGCCCTAGGGCTTATAAGCGGCTTATGATAGTCTAGCGGGCTTTATGGCGTTGGCTTTTGGCCTTGTGCAAAAAACAAACAGAATGCAGGTAAGTAGGAGTTACAGTGGCAGAACATCTCACTGAAGAAGAACAATTAGAAGCCATTAAACGCTGGTGGGACGAAAACGGCAAAGCATTGCTGACCACCGCATTGTTGATTGTTGCGGGTTATTCGGGTTTTCAATTTTGGCAAACAAAGCAACAGGCTCAGGCCGAAGCTGGCTCGGTCGTTTATGAGGAGCTGCTGCAAGCCGCTAGCCCTCAAAACCCTACGGCCGAACAAGAGAATACTGCTAAATTTTTGGCTCAACAGCTAGTGGATGAGCACAGTGGCAGCTTTTATGGCATTAGTGGTGACTTGTTTTTGGCTAAGATTGCTGTGCAGGCGAATGAATTAGATCTAGCCGCTACGCATTTAAACTCAGCGATAGCGCAAGGCCCTAGCGAAGCGCTACGTCCTATTGTTTACCAGCGACTCGCTAAAGTTCAATCGGCTAAAGGTGATAATGCAGCCGCCTTGGCAACATTGGATAAAGGTCAAACTCAAGCAGTAATCGGTTCTTTCGCTGAGACTCGCGGTGATATCTATATGGCTCAGAACGACGCCGACCGTGCCCGTGCTTCCTATCAGCTGGCGATAGATTCATTGGCCGCTGAGGATATTGCTCGACGTCAACCTTTACAGGAAAAACTCGCTAGCGTACCGGCAGCAGCAACTCAGGATGGGAATGCTCAATAATATGAAAAAACCAATAGCATTGCTGCTTATGTCAGCAATTATCTCTGCTTGTTCCTCTACTGATGAAGTGAATATCGAGCCAATGGAATTGGTGGACTTTGAAGCTGCAGTTGAGCTAAAAGAAGTATGGTCCAAAGATATCGGTGCGGGTCAAGACACACGTTTTAGTCGCTTAACTCCTGCGCTGGACGGCGATACTTTGTACGCAGCGGGCTCTGAGGGTGAAGTTGTCAGTTTAAATGCCCAAACAGGTAAAGAGCTTTGGTCTAAAGATCTGGATCGAGAGCTGGCGGGCGGAGTCGGTGTTGGCCCAAACAATCTGTACTTGGGTGGTTACACTGGTTCAGTATATGCGCTGTCTCGTAACGATGGTTCGGAGCAGTGGCAAACCAAGCTAAGCAGTGAGATTCTTTCAGCGCCACAGAGTAATGGTGAGGTGGTCGTTGTACAGACTTTAGATGGTCGTTTGTACGGCTTAAACGCTCAGAATGGCGAGCAAATTTGGCGCTATGACAACCCAGTACCTGTGTTAACGTTACGCGGTACCGCGAACCCTGTTATCTTTGCTGATAAGGTTTATGCGGGCTTTGCGTCAGGTAAAGCCGTTGCATTGAAGTTGGCTGATGGTGTGCAGGTTTGGGAGCAGCGTGTTGCCGTGCCCCAGGGTAAAACTGAGCTAGAACGTGTTGTTGATATAGATGCTACGCCACTATTGCAAGGTAATATTATCTACGCATCGGCCTACCAGGGTCGTATTATGGCGATTAATCGCAGTAATGGTCGTCCAATGTGGGCGGCGGACTCTTCTAGCCACAAAGATATCAGCACATTGCACGGCAATATTTACGTTTCCTCCGCTGATGATCGAGTGCGTGCACTTAACAGTGGTAATGGTGAGCAGGTTTGGGAAAACGATAATATGCTACGCCGAGAGCTGGGCGCTCCCCATGCCATTGGTGGTTATGTAGCTGTCACCGACTTTGAAGGTTATATCCACATATTGGATCGCGAAGATGGTCGTTTCGTAGCTCGCGAAAAGGTTGATGGCGACGGTGTTCGCGCTAGCATGATCAGTGGTGATGGCTTGCTATACGTATACGGTAATAGCGGGGATCTAGTCGCTTATCGTATCCAGTAAGTGTGATCCCTTAGTCAAGCAAAAAGGGCCTTTTGGCCCTTTTTTCGTTATTGGCTTCTTTATATCCAGGCCAGATTTGCCACATGGCCACTAAAACTTGCTACTGACGAGAAAATCCCTATACTCGCGGCCCACGAGATACATCAAAATGGGTTAGAAGTCTCTTAGATAACCCTAAACCTCTACTGGAATACCAAATGATACCTGTAATCGCCTTGGTTGGTCGCCCTAATGTGGGCAAATCTACCATGTTTAATCGTCTGACCCGCAGTCGTGACGCCCTAGTGGCAAACTACGCCGGCCTAACACGGGATCGTAAATACGGTGACGGTGAGATTAATAAGCGTCAGTTTATGGTGATTGATACTGGCGGTATTACAGGTGACGAAGAGGGTATCGATTCGGCTATGGCTGAGCAGTCGCTATTAGCTGTTGAAGAGGCTGATGTCGTGTTGTTTTTGGTCGATAGCCGTGATGGCCTAACGGCGGCCGATGAAATGATCGCAGAACATTTACGCGTTAATAATAAGCGTACCTATGTGGTGGCCAATAAAATTGATGGTCAGAACCACGATGTCGCTATGGCGCCATTCTATGAGATGGGTCTTGGTGAGGTGTATGGTACGACGGCTACCCAAGGTCGTGGTGTGAAAACACTGATGGAATTAGTGCTTGAGGAATTCCCTGAAAACGTCTTTGAGGATGAAGAGGAGGAGGAAGCCAAGGGTATTAAAATGGCCATTGTTGGTCGCCCTAATGTGGGTAAATCTACTTTGGTAAACCGTTTGTTGGGTGAAGATCGTGTGGTTGTTTTTGATATGCCGGGCACCACCCGCGATAGTGTTTATATTAACTATGAGCGCAACGAAAAACCATATACGATCATCGATACGGCGGGTATTCGACGCCGCAAAAACGTAAAAGAGTCCGTAGAAAAATTCTCTATCGTTAAAACTTTGCAAGCGATTAATGATGCCAACGTTGTGGTTTTATTAGTGGATGCGACTGAGGGTTTGGTTGATCAAGATCTTCATTTAATGGGGCATGTAATTGACCAGGGTAGAGCATTGGTAGTTGCTTTAAATAAATGGGATGGTTTGGATAGCGAGCATAAAGAGTTTGTTAAAAATGAGCTAGAGCGTCGCCTGCGTTTTGTCGACTTTGCCGATATTCATTTTATTTCGGCTTTGCATGGTACCGGTGTTGGTCATTTGTATGAGTCTATCGAGCAGGCCTATAGTGCCGCAACCGATAAGTTAACCACCAATCATTTGACGAGAATTTTGCAGGATGCTGTCTCTACTCATCAACCACCTATGGTCGGTGGGCATCGAATCAAGTTGCGCTATGCGCACGCCGGTGGTAAAAATCCTCCGATTATTGTAATTCATGGTAATCAGACGGAATCTGTTCCTGCACACTATAAAAAGTACTTAGAGAAAACATTTCGTCGTGTTTTAGATTTGCACGGCACTCCAATCAAAATGGAGTTTAAGTCTACTGATAACCCTTACAACGGTAAGAAAAATGAACTGAGCTCTCGTCAAGCGGCTAAAAAGAGGCGTTTGATGGAGCACTATAAAAACGCTAAAAAGAAAAAGAAGAAATAGCTTGCTGGAATTACTGGGTTCAAAAATAAAAAAGGGAGCTTTTGCTCCCTTTTTTATTTTCCGCTGTTAGCGTTTTATTACCGTCCTATCGTTCAGCGTCTAGCTCTGCAGCATGATTAATAGCGTGAAAAATATAGTTTTGTTCAACGACACCATTAAACAAGTGAGCCCAAGGACCACGGGCATAAATGGCTACGTCTTCGCCAGCATGAGTTTCTGACTCAAGCGGGATTAAAGCTTGCTGCTTGTAGTCGTGGCTTTGAGCTTGCTCTTCTGTGGCATGAGGGCGGGGGCCGTGACTATGTGCACCTGGACCATTAGCATAAGAAAGTGTGGTGTAAGGCTTGCCATCTAAAGCTAGGTTTGGTGTGTTGGCTGGCCGACCTTTTTTATCGATACCTTGGGCTAAACCAAGAATTGGGTTACCGCGATAAGAGTAGCCCTGAATAACAAATGTGTGTGAATGGTCGGCAGTAACAATAATTAGAGTGTCTTCTTTATCGGTTTTGCGCATAGCCATTTCAACGGCATCGGCCATTGCAATACCGTCGGTTAGGGCACGCTTTGCATTGCCAGCGTGGTGGGCGTGATCAATTCGGCCGCCTTCAACCAAGAGAAAAAAGCCATCGTCATTTTTGCTCAGAATATCAATCGCTTTGTCAGTCATTTCGGCTAAAGAGGGCTCGCCACCTTGATCTTTTTCGCGATCAAGTTCGTATTCCATATGAGAGCTGTTAAATAGGCCGAACAATTTATCGGTTTCTTTTGGGTCTACCTTATCGAAACCTTTTTGATTCCAAACATATCGGCCGTCGGGGTGTTTTTCTTGCCATTCTTCAATTAGATTGCGCTGATCTCGACGTTTACCAAATTTGCCTTCTGGTCCACTGACATTGCTTGGTAGAAAGTGTCGACGCCCGCCGCCCATAGCTACCTCAATGCCGTCGCCATACGAAAACTCGATGAGTTGTTGTGCTATGTCTTTGCAACCGGCTTCTTTGTCGTGGGCGCTAAGCTTACTGTCGTCCTCAAAGTTTCTGTCTGCAGAGTGTGCGTAAGTAGAAGCGGGGGTGGCATGGGTAATGCGCGTAGTTGTAACCACGCCGGTTGAGCGTCCATCAAGTTCAGCCAGCTCCATCAGGGTAGCGGCATGATTTTTCAGTGCGGCTTGGCAATCGCCGCGGTCGATACTGTCGTTAACCGAAATAAGCCCCATCTTGGTTTTAATGCCCGTCATGATGGCTGTCGCAGTGCCAGCCGAATCTGGGGTCTGAGCATTCGTGTTATAGGTTTTCGATAATGCCATATGCGGAAAGTGTTCATAGGAAAGCTGAAATTCCTCGCCATCACCACCGTCGATTTGGCCCTTGAATATGCGAGTTGCCGTTACTGAGGCAATACCGTTGCCATCACCCACAAATACGATGACGTTTTTCGCTTTGTTTTCATTGTTTTCGCGCTTTAAGGCGGCTTTAAGCTGAGCCTGCCCTTGTTCAAACCAGGGATTGGTTTTTTGTTGGGTGATGCTGTCGTCACTACAGCCAGCTAATAAGCCGAGCCCTAACGATAAGCAAAGAATTTTTTTCTTAAAAATCATGATTGAGCCTGATTAATTTTCACTGTTGTTTTGGCTGGCATTGGATTGGTTTAAATAGTCCATAAGCCAAGCTCTTTGATAGGGGAAGCGCCACTGCACTGCAGGAATAAGCGAGGGATTAACCCAGCGTGCGCTTAAGATTTCAATATTGTCTTCGGGGTTTGGTCGCATCTTTTCTTTATTGGTGCAACTAAACAACTGGAAGCCATTATCAAAGGTTTTGATTGTTTTATCGGCGCTTACAGCGACGCCGGTTTCTTCAAGGGTTTCCCGTTCAGCAGTTTGCGCGGGTGTTTCTCGCCAGCGAAAACCGCCACCTGGAAAATTCCACTCGCCGTTATGTTGCTGAACCATCATGATGCGATACTCGCCGCCGCTGGCATTGTGTTCCAGCAGGCAGCCAGCATTCGCTTGGCCAGAACCGGTTGTGGGGCTGTTTAAAAGATCACAGCCGCCTAGCATTACAAGTCCAGCCGTTACCGCGATTGCCTTTAAAGGTTTTGATCTATAAGTATTCAACATGATAATCCGTGTCATCTGTGCTGATATTGCGAATTGGCAATCCAGTCTCATTCAGCGCTGTTTGCACAGCTGTGTCGCTCGCCATGAGCAACGCAAAAAATAAACGCCATATTAAATCAGGCTTATGCAACAATTTGATGACATAGCCTTATATATTGCAAGTCTACTTGCTTGTTTGTATCGCTGCCACCTGGCAATCTAATTTCCCTTCCTCCAGCTGGACTGAAATAAGATCTCCTGTGCTGATCTGGGTGGCCTTGTGGATGATTTTACCCTCGCTATCGCGACTAATGCTGAATCCACGTTGCAAAACCGCCAGAGGACTTAAAGCCTGTAGCTTGCCGACCGGTGTGCTGAGCGACATTTCTAACTTTTGTATTTTGTTGCCCATCAATAGCGATAGATTTTTGCTTTGCTGGCTCACTGTTTGTTGTAGCTCTACAAGTCGCTGCTTAGGGTGTTGCTGCGCAAAGCGAAACTGCAGGCCTTTGAACTTGTGTTGTTGGAGTGTCAGGCGATTGGCCCATGCTCGCTGTAAGCGAATCTCCAGATTATCTAGTCGTTGGCTCTGTTGTTCTAAAGTTTGCCCAGGATGACGTAAGCGACGCGATAGCTGTTTGAGCTTAAGTTTTTCAGTGGCCACCTTGCGTTGGCAGGCTTGACCAAGTAATACCGCGTTGCCTAATAGCAGCTGTTGTTGGTTTTCTTGATCCTGGCTGAGTAGCTCAGCGGCTGCTGAAGGGGTTGCTGCCCGCAAGTCGGCGACAAAGTCTGCGATGGTGAAGTCGACTTCGTGGCCAACTGCTGAAATAACTGGGATGTCACTATTCACGATGGCATAAGCCAGTGCTTCATTGTTAAATGCCCATAGGTCTTCTAGTGAGCCACCACCACGGGTAAGCAGTATCGCGTCCGCTCCCGCATGCTTGTTAGCCAGCTCAATGGCATTAATAATCTGGCTTGCAGCAATATCACCTTGGACTTGGCAGGGCAGTATGGTCACTTCAGTGCTGGGGCTTCGGCGTTTCAGAACGCTTAAAACATCTCTAACCGCTGCGCCGCTGGGTGAGGTGACAACGGCTAATTTGCCGATATGGTCGGGTAGTAGACGTTTGCGTTCTTCCGCCATCAGGCCTTGTTGGAAGAGCTTTTCTTTTAAGGCTTCAAATTGTGCTTGAAGGTCCCCGGTACCCGCAGGCTGCATATGTTCGATAATCAGCTGATAATCACCACGCCCTTCGTACAAGCTTACCCGGGCCCGCACTAGGACTTTGTCGCCATTTTGCGGGTTAAAGCGCAGCATTTGATTGCGGTTTCGAAACATTGCACCGCGGACTTGGGCGCCTTGATCCTTAAGGGTTAAATACCAGTGTCCAGAGGACGGTTTGGCCAAGTTAGATATTTCACCTTCCAGCCAAATTAGGGGGAGGTGGGTTTCCAAGAGCTGTTTGGCTTTACGGTTTAGCTGACTAACGCTAAGGACTTGTTTGTTTTGAGATTGATTCATGGCGCTTATTGTATGGGATCAGTTGCCTTGAGCACAGCCATAAGCGTAGTGATTTTAGTTGAGGTCATGGCTTGTTGCTTATTTGATCAATAGCTCGGCTAAATTGTCGCTAGCCATGCTGCGGCTGGGCTAAGGCTCGTGTCTCTTGTTTACCCTTGGCTAGAAAATCTATATAATTGCCGGTTTATCTAAGCCACTCCTTCACCTTGTAGTCCTATCGCACTTTGCCGAAGCTCTATAGCTATTGGCTTAGTTAGTAATAGTTATATCAAGGGGGGATGGCCCAGTATTTATAAACCGTTTTATATAGGTTCTTCGAAACAATGTTGCGTATCGCACAAGAAGCTTTAACGTTTGATGATGTATTGCTAGTTCCAGGCTATTCAGAGATCACGGCAAAAGATGTTTGCTTAAAGTCACGTATTAGTCGCGATATTGAGCTAAATATCCCGCTGGTGTCAGCCGCGATGGATACGGTAACAGAAGCTCGCCTAGCTATCGCCATCGCTCAAGAGGGCGGTATCGGTATTATTCACAAGAGCATGACCATTGAAGGTCAGGCTGCCGAAGTGCGTGCCGTTAAGAAGTTTGAGGCGGGCGTGGTCCGAGATCCAATTACCATTGAGTCGTCAGCGACTATCCGAGAGCTGGTTGCTTTAACTGTAGAGAACAAGTTCTCTGGCTTCCCGGTACTGGATAATGGCGACCTGGTAGGTATTGTAACGGCACGAGATGTGCGTTTTGAGCCCAATTTAGACGCTACTGTAGCGGATATCATGACTCCTAAAGACAAGTTGGTTACTGTCTCCGAGGGCGCGCCACTGGATGAGGTGCAGATTCTACTGCATCGTCATCGCATCGAAAAAGTGATGGTGGTTAATGATAACTTTGAACTAACCGGCCTAATCACTGTTAAAGATATTACCAAAGCTGAGCAGTATCCAAATGCCTGTAAAGACCCTGAAGGTCGTTTGCGCGTTGGTGCTTCTGTGGGCACAAGCCCTGACACCGATGATCGTGTCGCCGCTTTAGTTACAGCTGGTGTCGATCTGCTGGTTGTTGATACTGCCCACGGCCACTCTAAAAACGTACTCGATCGCGTACGTAAAATTAAGACGGATTACCCTGAAGTACAGGTGATTGGCGGCAATATCGCTACTGCGGCGGCTGCCAAGGCGCTCGTAGAGGCGGGAGCCGATGGTGTTAAAGTGGGCATTGGCCCAGGCTCCATCTGTACCACACGAATTGTATCTGGTGTCGGTGTGCCACAGATTTCGGCAATTGCTAACGTTGTGGATGCCCTTAAAGATACCAATGTGCCGGTTATTGCTGATGGTGGTGTACGTTTTTCTGGTGATATTGCCAAAGCAATTGTAGCCGGTGCCCACTGTGTGATGATGGGCTCAATGTTTGCGGGTACTGAAGAAGCTCCAGGGGAAGTGGAGTTGTACCAGGGCCGTACCTATAAGGCCTATCGTGGTATGGGCTCATTGGGTGCTATGGCTAAAACCCAAGGCTCATCAGATCGCTACTTCCAAGATGCTAGCCAGGGTGCTGAAAAGCTTGTACCTGAAGGCATCGAAGGTCGAGTACCTTATAAGGGCCCAATGTCAGCCATTGTTCACCAGATGATGGGTGGCTTGCGCTCTTCAATGGGCTACACCGGTTCTCGTACTATCGATATTATGCGTACTCAGCCAGAGTTTGTAAGAGTTACCGCAGCCGGTATGGGAGAATCCCACGTGCACGATGTGCAAATAACCAAAGAGGCACCCAATTATCCGGTGGGTGGCCGCTAAGGCTAATTGATTATTGATCTATAGGTCAGCTCTCGGGCTGGCCTTTTTTGTTTATTAGGCGACAAGACAGTTCTATGACTCACGATATTCATGCTCAACGCATTTTGATTTTGGATTTCGGTTCTCAATATACACAGTTGATTGCACGCCGAGTGCGCGAGATTGGTGTCTATTCTGAGATTCGTGCTTTTGATATGACTGAGGAGGAAATCCGAGATTTCGATCCTCGAGGCATTATTTTAGCGGGCGGCCCCGAATCGGTCACCGCCGGGGAGTCACCACGTGCCCCAGAATGTGTGTTTAACATGGGCGTGCCAGTTCTGGGCATTTGCTATGGCATGCAGACCATGGCTGAACAGCTGGGCGGTAAGGTTAGCACTTCTGATATGCGCGAATTCGGCTACGCCCAGATTAAAGTGCATGGCCGTGGAGCGCTGCTGAATGATATTCGTGACCATGTGGACCACGATGGCGGCTCATTGCTGGATGTTTGGATGAGTCACGGCGATAAAGTTAGTGAAATGCCTGCAGGCTTTGAGCTAATGGCCTCTACAGATTCTTGCCCAATTGCGGGTATGTACTGCGAAGAGCGTGACCTATATGGCGTGCAGTTTCACCCAGAGGTAACTCATACTTTGCAAGGTAAGCGCATTTTTGAGCATTTTGTACTGAAGCTTGCAGGCTGTGAAGCGCTATGGAATCCCGCCAATATCGTTGAAGACGCCATCCAGAAAGTAAGAGAGCAGGTGGGTACTGATAAGGTACTGCTTGGCCTTTCAGGTGGTGTAGATTCATCGGTAGTAGCCGCTTTGCTGCACAAGGCAATCGGTGATCAATTAACCTGTGTATTCGTTGACAATGGCCTACTTCGTAAGGATGAAGGCGATCAAGTAATGGATATGTTTGCTAAGAACATGGGTGTAAAAGTCATTCGTGCCGATGCGGAAGATTTATTCCTTGGCAAACTGCAAGGTGTTGCTGACCCTGAAGACAAGCGCAAAATTATTGGTAATACCTTTATTGAGGTTTTCGATCAAGAGGCTGCCAAGTTGCAGAACGTTAAATGGTTGGCGCAAGGCACCATTTACCCAGATGTAATCGAATCGGCGGCTGCAAAAACCGGTAAAGCTCATGTCATTAAGTCGCACCATAATGTTGGTGGCCTGCCTGACGATATGGAGTTTGAGCTGGTTGAGCCATTACGTGAACTGTTTAAAGATGAAGTACGCAAAATTGGTTTAGAGTTAGGTTTACCTTACGATATGGTTTATCGTCATCCGTTCCCGGGGCCGGGTTTGGGTGTGCGTATCCTGGGTGAAGTTAAAAAGGAATACGCTGACATTTTACGTGAAGCGGATGCCATCTTCTTAGAAGAGTTGCATGCAGCGGATTGGTATCATAAAACCAGTCAGGCTTTTGCGGTATTCTTGCCGGTAAAATCTGTTGGTGTGGTTGGAGATGGCCGCCGCTATGAGTGGGTTGTCTCTTTGCGAGCTGTAGAAACAGTTGATTTTATGACAGCACGCTGGGCGCATTTGCCTTATGATTTATTAGAACGTTGCTCCAATCGAATTATTAACGAGATATCCGGTGTATCTCGTGTGGCCTACGACGTTTCAAGTAAGCCGCCAGCAACAATCGAATGGGAGTAACTGGATTGTAAGCCAGTTTCAAAGGGAGCGCTGGTCGCTCCCTTTTTTCTTTGATCTGATGTGTGAAGTTTAATATGAAGGGATGCTTATGAAATACACTATCTGGATATCGTTGTTACTGATCGTTTTATTAAATAGCGCTACATCAATGGGCGCTGTTGTTGATGTGTCTGAGTTTGCGAAGCTGCCTAGATTTTCCAATCCCGAGATCTCACCCAATGGTCGATACTTGGCGGCCAAAATGTCCGATGGAACAAATAGCTTTATCGTAATGCGGGATCTCGCAGATCCTGAGGCCAAGCTGACGCGTTTGTCGGACGGTGAATACTATATTAACTGGTTTAAGTGGGCTAATGATGAGCGATTGTTATTGAGCGTTCGAAAAACCCGCGAAATACGTGATTATGTCGTCATTCTTTCAACAATAGGCAGTGTTAAGCGTGACGGAACAGGCCCTATATTCTATAAGGCGAAGCCTAATCGTAGAGGCTTTTATAAGCGTAACCCAAGCCTGATTAGCTTAATGAAGGACGACCCCGATCATGTTTTGCTTAGCTTAGATGATTCTCCAAACAATTGGGCATCTCCCATAGTTCACAAGGTTAATCTGGAAACGGGCGTTCGAACTCGAGTGCAAGATAACCCGAATCAGGTTTCTTATTGGCTTGCCGATGATTGGGGAGAGCTTCGTGTTGGTGGGCGTTTAGAAAAGGGGAAAGATGGTAAGCATGCCGAGGTGCTATTTCGAAATGAAGCGGGCTCGGCTTGGGATGTGTTTGAAAAGAAGAATTTTTTTGATACCGATCGAATGACTCCTGTCAGCATGAAGCCAGATAGTAAAGATACTTTACTCGTGGCGAGTGAGAAATCATCCGGACTTGATAAAATCGACAGTACGCCTGTATTGAGAGAGTTTAATCTTATAACTCGCGAATACGGCCCTGAATATGTAGATCCAGACTTGCAGAGAATTAAAGAGGATGTAGCCTTTCTTTTAGATGGTGAGAATTTTCAGGTCGTCAGCCGTAGTCGGGATAAAGGCGTGTTGGTATTGAAGTCTGAGCGTGGTAATAAGCCCATGAAATACCACTTGTATTACCCAAAGACGGGACAGTTACAATATTTAGCTTCACAATACCCAGAGCTTGATATGCTCAATGGCAGCAAAAAACAGAAAGTCGTTTATGCGGCTCGCGATGGCTACAAGGTGCCGGCCTATTTAAGTGTGCCGCAAAGTACCAATGAAGCGGCGCCAACGGTTGTGCTGGTTCATGGTGGGCCACATGCGCGAGATTTTTCTGGTTATCAAACTCTGGTTCAGATGCTAACTTCTCGCGGTATCGCCGTTTTTCAGCCGCAGTTTAGGGGCTCTACAGGTTTTGGTAGTAAGCACCGTGAGGCTGGCATGAAACAGTGGGGCAAGCTCATGCAAGATGATGTTGCAGATGGCGTGTCTTGGCTGCTAGAAAAGGGTGTAGCTGAAAAAGGTAGTATTTGTATTATGGGCTATTCCTATGGTGGTTATGCCGCCGCGATGGGCTTGGCGAGAGATAGCGAACTGTTTAAGTGCGGTATCAGTATCAATGGAGTCTTGGATTTCCCCTTGTTAAGGAGAGATATTCGAGATACTGCCTTATTTAAAGGTTTGCAGCGTGAAACTCTAAATGATAGAGATGAAGCTGAGCAGGTATCTCCGGTGCATCTAGCTGAAAATATTAAGGCGCCGCTGCTCTTGGTTCATGCTGAAACTGATGCAGTAGCCGATGCTGAACACAGCCGCCGGATGGAAAAGGCGGTGAAAAAGAATGGAGGCGTGGTGAAGTTTATCGAGTTAAAAGGCGGCGAACATTGGCGTTCAAGCAATGCCCAAGAGTTGGCGACGTTTACAGAGATCGATAAGTTTTTGGGTGAACATTTAATTAACTGATAGAAGTATGGCTCAACTTTATTTTTATTACTCGGCAATGAATGCGGGTAAATCTACAGCTTTGCTGCAATCTGCATATAACTATAAAGAACGCGGCATGAATGTGGAAATCTTTACGGCGGCTTTAGATGATCGCTATGGTCGCGGTAAGGTCAGTTCGAGAATTGGTTTGCACGCTGATGCGCATCTGTTTCAAAATGAAACCGATTTGTTTTCTGCCATCAGCGCCTTGCATACCGCCAATGCAATGAATTGCGTTTTTATCGATGAGGCGCAGTTTTTGTCGAAATCGCAAGTTAAGCAATTGTGCAAAGTTGTTGATGAGTTAAATATTCCGGTACTAGCCTATGGCTTACGTACGGATTTTTTAGCCGAGACCTTTGCAGGAAGTCATTACCTTCTAGCCTGGGCCGATAAACTGGTCGAGTTAAAGACGATTTGCCATTGCGGCCGAAAGGCGAATTTTGTGGTTCGTAGAGACGAGAGCGGTCGTGTTGTTAGGGAAGGTGAGCAAGTTCAAGTGGGTGGCAACGATAGCTACGAATCTATGTGTCGTAAGCACTTTGCTGAGCTTGTTTGGGAAGGCTAATGTGGCAAGGCTAGTGTGATAGTTTGGGCTTAGCGCAGAACGCGCTAAGCCCAATAGTAGCAATCAATTTGCTTAGATTTCTGCAGCCAAGCGCGTACCTTGATCGATAGCACGTTTAGCATCCAGTTCAGCTGCTACATCAGCACCACCGATTAAGTGGTGTGGCTTGTTTAAACCCTCAACCAGCTCGCGTAGGGGCTCCTGCCCGGCACAGACAATAATGTTATCGACATCCAATACCTGGCTGCTATCCCCGTGGCTGATATGCAAACCCTGTTCGTCAATTTTATCGTACTGGCAGCCAGGGATCATATTCACCCCTTTGTTAATAAGGCCGGTGCGGTGAATCCAACCGGTGGTTTTACCTAGGCCGCCGCCAACTTTAGAGTTTTTGCGCTGTAATAGGTAAATTTCACGTGCTGGTGGGGTAACGTCAGCTTGTACGCCTTCGATACCGCCACGTGCTTGCAGACTCATATCGACACCCCATTCTTTCATAAAGGCTTCAATATTTTGACTGGTCGCTTCGCCTGAATGTGCAAGGTATTCGGATACATCAAAACCGATACCGCCTGCACCAATAACCGCCACTTTTTTACCTACGGGTTTTTTGTGCTTTAACACATCCAAATAGCTCAGTACTTTCGGGCTGTCGATGCCTGGAATATCTGGCGTGCGAGGGCTGATGCCCGTAGCAATGATAACTTCATCATAATCGCCTTCGTTTAGATCTTCAGCGCTTACTTTTTTGCCCAATACTACGCTAACACCGGTAAGCTCAATTTGCTTATCAAAGTAGCGCAGGGTTTCATAAAACTCTTCTTTGCCGGGGACTTGCTTAGCGATATTGAATTGTCCGCCAATCTCATCGGCCGCATCAAACAAAGTCACGTCATGGCCACGGCTAGCTGCAGATGTTGCGAATGCCAAGCCAGCAGGTCCGGCACCAATAACGGCGAGCTTTTTAACATTGCTGGTAGGTAGCAGATTTAGCTCGGTTTCATGGCATGCTCTTGGGTTAACTAGGCAGCTGGTCATCTTGCCGCTAAAGATATGGTCCAAACAGGCTTGGTTACAACCGATGCAGGTATTGATTTCATCGCTTTTGCCTGCGGCTGATTTAGCAATAAAGTCGGCATCGGCTAAGAAGGGTCGTGCCATGGAAATCATATCGGCGTCGCCGCGCTCTAGTACTTCTTCAGCGACTTCTGGTGTATTGATACGGTTGGAGGTGACTACTGGAATTGGCAGCTCATCTCTGAATTTGGCCGTTACCCAAGTAAATGCAGCGCGTGGAACTTTGGTGGCGATAGTCGGAATACGTGCTTCATGCCAGCCGATACCTGTATTAATAATCGTAGCGCCGGCTTCGGCAATGGCTTTGCCTAGTGTTACGATTTCTTCATAATCACTGCCACCTTCAACTAGATCTAACATCGATAGGCGGTAGATAATAATAAAGTTTTCACCAACAGCTTCGCGAACACGTCTTACCACTTCGACCGGTAAGCGCATGCGATTTTCGTAGCTGCCGCCCCAATCGTCGTCACGCTGATTGGTGCGTGCTGCCAAAAACTGGTTTAGGAAGTAGCCTTCAGAGCCCATGATTTCAACGCCATCGTAGCCAGCTTTTTGTGCTAATACAGAGGTGCTAATGAAATCGACAATTTGCTGTTCAATTTCATCTTCAGTGGCGGCGGAAGGCTTAAATGGGTTGATGGGCGCTTGAATTGCAGAGGGCGCGATGGGGTTTTCGTTAAAGGCATAGCGACCGGTATGCAAAATCTGCATACAAATTTTACCGCCCTCAGCGTGTACAGCTTCGGTAATCTGTAGGTGATCTTTTACATCATCTTCAGTTTTGAGGCTTTTGGTGTGTTCATGAGTTGCAGCGCGATCGTTGGGACCAAAACCACCGGTAACGATAAGGCCTACGCCACCGCGGGCACGCTCGGCAAAGAAGGCTGCCATGCGAGCATGACCATCCGGTGCTTCTTCTAAGCCTGTATGCATAGAGCCCATTAGCGAGCGGTTTCTTAAAGTAGTGAAACCAAGATCGAGGGGCTCCATTAATTTGGGGAAATGTTGAGTCATCATTCTTACCTTTAGCTAATCTTTTTTGCTGTCTATCGCAGCTTATAAATAATCGTTTTTAGGTGTAACTTTTAATAAAACCAGCTTCAACAAAACGTTGAGTCATTAAATCGGCGAGGCGGGCTAAACCATTTAATGGCCTTACCATAACCTCAAAGTGAATAATTTGGCCTTCGTCGTTCCAGCGGATCAAATCGATGCCTTTGATGTTTTTGTCCTCGACTTTGCAGCTAAACTCCAGTGCAAAGTTATTACCATCTATCCATTCGCGGTGGTATTCAAAATCTTCGAAAATATCCAGTACTTGGCAAAGAATAAAGTGCGCAACATGGCCGCCTTCTTTTGCGCCCCAAAAAGTAGGTGAGTGAAATTCCATTTCAGGATGCAGTAGTTCAGTCAATAATTCGGTATTGCCTTGGGCGACAACCTCGTGCCACTTTGCCAGTCTTTGATCGCTCATGGTAATCTCCTTATTCTTTGATGGCTGGGCCGATTTTGCAAAGTTCGGCGAACACGGGTTCACGTTTTTCCATTTTGGCGGTGAAGCATTCCATCATATCGGTTTGTGGTTGGAACATACCGGTTTGCCAAATACTCATATAGCGCAGGCTATCGGCAGTGCTGTGATCTCGGGTGTAGTTAATCATCTCTTTGCAACCACTAACCGCCAGTGGAGAGTTGGCCGCCATCTCTTTGGCGATTTTCATTACTTCAGCGAGCATGGTTTGCTGATCAGTAAATACTTGGTTAACTAGACCGCATGCCTTTGCTTCATCGGCATACATGCGACGTCCAGTGTAGGCCAGTTCGCGGGCTAAGCCTTCAGGAATCAACTTTGGTAGGCGCTGAAGGGTTCCTACGTCGGCAGTCATGCCAATCTTGGTCTCATAAACAGTGAAGAAACCTTCTTCAGTGATGTAACGGCAATCGCATGCGGTGGTCATGTCGACAGCACCACCTATACAGCCACCTTGAATCGCGGCAAGAACAGGGATTCGGCAGTTTTCAAGGGCACTAAAGCTATCCTGCAGCTCCAGCACCATATGGCGAAGACGTTCATGCTTGCGGCCAAGTTCAGCTTCTTCCTCTAATCCGCCGCTAGTAAAGACGGCTAGATCCATACCTGCGCTGAAGTGCTTGCCGGTTGAAGAGATTACAATCACTCGGGCGGCGGCTTCTCGGTCGATTTTTCTGACCGCTTCAGGTAGCTCGCGCCAAAATGCCGGAACCATGGTATTCAGTTCATCTGGGCGGTTTAATTCGATATGAGCAATATGTTCATTGATGGTGACGCTAAAAGTGCTGTAATTCATTATTCTGACTCCGGTTAACTGAGCACTGTCAAGATGGATGTGCTCAGGTTACGGTGCAATTTTGACAGTGTCAAGATGTGCTGATACATTGTCTCAGCTCGTAAAGGCAGTTATTGGTTTGTATAGACGTTAAACAGGGCAGAGATGACGACCGCGAAGAAAAGCTACCATCATGGTGACCTCAAAGGCACTCTAGAAGATGCTGCTGTTGAAATAATACGTGTGGAAGGGGTTAATGGACTTTCGATGCGCAAGCTGGCTGATAAGGTCGGAGTCTCACGTAGCGCACCTTATCATCACTTTGAAGACAAGCAGGCTTTGCTAAGTGCCATTGCCCATAAGGGTTTTGTGTTACAGGCCGAGGCGATCGATTCTGCTGAAGCGCAAGGTGAACCAGCCTTTGAAGCCCAGGTTATGCAATTTGTTCATGCCTACGTCAATTGGGCGGTCGAGCACTCGGAATATTATGACTTAATGTTTGGCAGTGAGGTGTGGCAGGGCAGCACCCCACCAGAGCAATTTGCCCAGGAGTCTAGGGGCTATTTCAGGCGCTACGTTGATAGAGTTCAGCGCTGGCAGGAAAGTGGCCATATTAGCCAGCAATTGAGTGCGCTAAGGTTTGCGCAGGTCAGTTGGAGTAGCTTACACGGGATCAGTCGTCTGCTAATCGATGGTATTTATGTCGATAAAAAGGCCCAAGAGGCTATTTGTAGCGCGGCCGCCACCATTTTCTTTAAGGTTTAAACGGCTGATTAGACATGCCTTGCTGGTCATATATTGATCCAGCTCAAGTAAAGTTCACGCTGACGCTCGTCCTCATATGCGGCAAAGGCCGTAATTGATCCGTGTCAATATCCTCTTTGTATCTTGTTTTAGTATGTGCTTATACAAGATCAAAACAGAAATACCTATCAACTGTGAGAGGAACTAGCCATGTATTTTGATGATGCTGTAATTGCCGGAGTTGTTATTGTTGTTGCTACAACTGTAATCACCTTGTACATAGGCCGTTTTATGTACAACCACGTAAAAGATGATATTAAGAAGAGCGGCAAGTAAATCGCTCTGATTTGACAGGTTTGCCTTCGGGCAATACCACCGGCTAGGCTGAGTAGTATAGTCGGTGGGCTTTATTCCGTTCACTCTATGGTTTTAATTGTCCATTTCTTTAGCCGTCCTTTGGCTGTTCTTTCAATGACCTTAAATAGTGATCTGCTACGCTGGTAAGTCTTTGATTTACCGTGTAACTTAGCGTTTCTTTTTTGCATCATTTAATTTCGGTGAATAAAAGGAACAGCCGATGATCAAAGATCGCTTATCCCCAAAGTATGTTGTTATCGCAATTGTCGTTCTGGCATTGCTGTTATTGCTTCGAAAATCTGTTTTTTATGCCGAACCAGGTTATATCTACCACGTACGTACGGTAACTGGTGATGAGCAGGTTGTAACTGATGTGGGCTATCACTTATTTATCCTAGGGCGTTGGAATGCCTGGAAGCGTGCTATGACAGTGCAGGCGACTGCCGCAACCATGGGTGATCAGGTGAACGCTGAGCGAGAAAGCAGCGAAACCAGTGCAAGCTTACCGCCGCTAAGCATCATGTTTTTAGATCAGGTCGACGCCCATGCGCAGGCTACGGTGCGATATTCCATCCCTTCAGATGAAGAGGCTTTTTTGAATCTGGCTCATGAGTACCGTTCACCAGAAAACTTATTGCGCACAGCCCTAATTCCGGCTTTTAAGGAAACCTTGCAGGCCAATGCTTCTTTAATGAGTGCCGAAGAATACTACTCCGGTGGTCGTACTGAGTTTAATTCTGAATTTGAGCAACAAATGGCTCAAGGTATTTACTTGGTGCGCAGGGAAGAAGTAGCGGTTGAGTCTCAGCGTAAGGTATCAGGCTCGGCCAATGCTGCGCTGGGCACTCAGCAGCAAGAGTATGGCGATGAATCCAAAACGATTTTTGTGGTGAAAAAAGTGCTAGGTGAAGATGGCCAAGCCCGCCGTAAAAAACAGCGTTTTACGGAGTTTGGAATTTCTGTCGTTGATGCTCGAGTGACTGATATCAAGCCGAACAACAAGTTTGTTGAGCGTATGCGCTTAAAGCAAAAGGCTTCTGCCGATCGTGCTATTGCGCGCGAGCAACGAATTCAGGAAGAAGAGCAGCGATTACTAGCGATTGCTAAAGGTGAGCGTGAAGTTGCTGAGCGTCAGGCCAGTGCCAAGGTGGAGCAGATTCAAAAAACCACTGAAGCTGAAACCGAGAAGCAGTTGGCAATAACCCAGGCCACCAAACTAAGAGAAGAAGCCACCATTGCGGCAGAAACTGCCAAAATTAACTTGGAAAAGGCTCGAGTAGAGGCTGAGACTCAGAAAACCTTGGCTGATGCAGAAGCTTACCAAAAGAAGGTGATTTTGCAGGCGGATAATGCTCTGGCGCAAAAACTACAAGCGGAAATAGAAATTCAGAAACTTTGGGCGGATGCCTTTGCACGCCGTAAGGTTCCTACCAATGTGTTCGGATCTGGATCTGGATCTGGATCTGCACCAACAGGCAGTGATTCTGAGACTCGCGCCTTTATGCAGATGCTGACTTTGGATGCCGCTAAGCGTTTAAACTACCAGCGTGAAGTCGATAGTAAGAAGTAGATTAAGACCTTAATAATATTTGATCGTTGAGAAAAGGCGGTATGGCTGAATTGGCTTACCGCCTTTTTTCTTTTCTACTGTTTTTAAGGTTGAAGATTTGTTCTTATGCTGACTATACGATAGCTAAGCATTCGAATCGTAGCCCTAAACGCTAATTTCGCTGACTGAAGATTGTTGTTTCTTGCAAATAAAATCCATCAGTTCACTTTCTTTGAGAGGCTTACTGAAGTAAAAACCTTGGTATTGCTCGCAGCTATGGCGCTGTAAAAACTGAAGTTGCTCCTGGCTTTCTACACCTTCGGCGACAACGCTGAGTTTTAAATGACGAGACATGGCAAGAATGGTTTCTACGATGGCGTCGTCATCGGGATCTTGGCCGATATCCGAAACAAATGAACGATCGATTTTTAGCTCATTAATACTGAGATGCTTTAGGTAGGCGAGTGAAGAGTAACCTGTGCCAAAATCATCGATAGAAATTTGAAAGCCGTGCGATTTCAGGCGGCGCAATTTCTCTTCAGTCGATTTGGCATCTTGCATTAGTACACTTTCGGTTATTTCAAGGGTGACATCGCTGGGTTTTACCTGGTGATGTGTGCAGGTATGCAAGAGCTGCCGAACAATATTGCTATGGTTGATCTGCAAAGGACTCACATTGATAGACATTGTGAAGTTACTGAGGTGCTGTTGTTGAATTTCAGCTAGTGTCGCAATGGCCATTTCGAAAACCCAGTTGCCAAGCTCGGTGATTAAGCCGGTTTCCTCAGCGATAGGAATAAATTCGGCGGGGGAGACCCAGTCACCTTCTGGCAATTGCCAGCGGCACAAAGATTCAGCGCCAATGATATTTCCTTGTTGATCGATTTTAGGTTGAAATCGCAATTCAAAGGCGTTTCGCTTAATGGCTTCACGCATTTTGCTTTCTAAGTGCAATCGTTGATCGATGCTGCGCTGCATTTCTAATTCAAAGAAGCAAATAGAGTTTTTACCCAAGCTCTTGGCTTGATACATGGCCGTATCGGCGTGCTTCAAGATATCTGCTACAGCGGTCTCATTAGAATTAAACAGCGTTACCCCTATGCTCGGAGTGAGGTGAAACTCATGGGATTGATAGTTAATTGGCGGTGAAAAAGTACGTCGTATCTTTTCGGCAATCTTCTGGGTGTTGATAGTTGCCATTCGTTTATTGGCGAAATTGGCAGGAATCAACATGACAAATTCATCGCCACCAAATCTTGCAATCGTGTCTTGGCTGCGGGCGCTGGCATTTAAGCGTTTGGCGACCTCAATAAGTACGGCATCACCTACGGCGTGGCCAAGCGAGTCATTGATATACTTAAAGTTATCCAGATCCATAAACAGAACGGCACCGTAGCATTGATTGCGATCGGCAAAAGCCACTGCTTGGTGGAGTCGGTCCATAAATAAATTACGGTTGGGTAAACTGGTAAGGGAGTCGTAGTAGGCTTGGCTTGAAATTTTTAGTTCAGCTTCTTTTTTCTCAGTAATATCTCGAATTGTTAAATGCGCTAGGCGGCGATGATCTTCCGAGGGTATCTTACTAAGCGTGATATCGGCGAAGAACTCGCGACCTTCAAAATCTTTACAGCGCCACTCGTGCTTTAAGGGTTGTCCATAGATGCTCGAGCCTAAGGTTCGGATAAATTGGCTGCGAAAACCATTGTTTTTATCTGTGTCTTCAGCCAGTAAATCATATAGATCAACTTCTTTGATTTGATTGTGGCTTTCTAATTTTATGAGTTCAACGGCAGCGGTATTGCAGAGGCTAGGGTTTCCATCCTCGAGCAAAATCATGGCGTCGGAAGAATGATCGAAGAGCGTTCGATATTGCCTTTCGCTGACCATCAAGGCTTGTTGCATGCTATGCCGTGTTTTAAGGTCATCTTGAAGCTTTTCATTTAGCCGTCTTAACTCTGTGGTTCGTTCAGCAATGCGATGCTCCAAACCTTGTTTGGCTTCTATAAGTTGTGATTCGGTTTTCTTATGCTCTTCCACTTCGTTTGCTAACGATGCGTAAGTCGAGTTTAAATCCCTTTCTACGGCGCGTAGGTAGCGAATAACAACATAACTTAGTAGTGTAAAGGAAAATAGCGCGAGCCCTAGAAAAATAGCCAGCTTTCTTTTATGGGCGGCCATCATTTCGGTGATATCGATCGCCGCCATATGAATCATGGCCAATCGTTGCTTGCTATCAAAAACTTTTCTTAGACTACCTTGGTATTCACGGCCTTGGTAGCGGAATCGGATCTGTTTAATATTCTCTAGCCACCCTTGCTCTTCTTGCAGTTCAATCAGGGATAGCTCTTTAAAATCGTTATGGATGAGTGCAAAGTCGCCCTTGTTGAGATCGCTAAAATCAATACTGGCCTCAGTGTCTCCAATGATAGGGCGGGTTTTAGAAGCGGCAATTAAAGAAAATATATTGTACTGCTTGGCGAGGCCCAGCATCTTCTCGGAGGCAGGCTTGGCGACTTCGAGGTAGCCATGTACAGTGCCATCAACCTTTACCTCATCCAATACACACAGCAGCATTTCGCCTCTTGTTGAAAGCTCTATATGCCATTGCGAAGGCGCTCCAGGTAGGTTTAATAGTTGTAAACTGTGGCGATCAAGCTGTAAGCCCTGCTGGTTTTGCAAGCCTCGTAGCTTGGTATCTTTACCATAAAAGGCTAGGTGGTGGACCTTTCTTGTGCTGTTGAGCAATGGAAAGGTTTCGGCTAACTGATTTCTGATTAGCTTCGTATCTTTGTTGATAAAGTCAGCTTTTTGTTCCTGGGTGATCTGAAACAAATTATCAGCATCTTGTGATACAGACTCCCAGAAGGCGAGATTGTAGTCACGTAGGCGATCTTGTATTAGCTGGCGCATAAAGCCTTGCTGATGGTCGATCATGCCCCAGACACCGCCAGCGATTAGGAGTATAAAGGCCGTTGCTACAATGATTTGGATGTTATTTTTTTGAGTCGTCCAGTTCTTCATACCGCTTTACCAAGACTAAAACCTGCTAGCCGATCTACTACAAAAGCATTAGGCAAAACTAATTATAGGTGTATAGACAATTAATACACAAAAAAACCTTGGTTTTTATGGCGCCAAAATTAAATTGCGATGAAAAGTAACAGTTTATGTAGGCTGGGGTAGCATAAACCTGTCAGCCTACACTGTTTGTAGAGCTGGGGAGGCTGATTTGGCCTAAAGCAAGAGAGAATCCCCTGCAGAAGGGGCTTTCTCTCTTTAAAGGCCTATCTACAGAGAGATTTCTGTTATCTCAACGGCAGCTATCTTTTTACCTTCATCATGCTTAGCTTGGAATTCAGCAATTTGATCAAAGTTTAGGTAGCGATAAATGTCATCGGCCATGGCGTCGATATTTTTCGCGTATTCCATATATTCCGCTGGCGTTGGCAGCTTACCCATAATAGCGCCTACAGAGGCTAGCTCGGCAGAGGTTAGATAGACATTCGCGCCATCGCCTAGGCGATTGGGGAAGTTACGGGTAGAGGTTGATAGAACGGTGCTGTTTGCGGCGACACGAGCCTGATTGCCCATGCAAAGCGAGCAGCCAGGCATTTCCATACGGGCACCAGCGCGACCAAATATGTTGTAGTAGCCTTCTTCCATAAGTTGGTGCTCATCCATTTTGGTGGGTGGCGCCAACCATAGGCGTGTTGAGATACCACCTTTATGTTGCTCTAGCAGCTTACCCGCTGCACGGAAGTGCCCAATATTGGTCATACATGAGCCAATAAAGACCTCGTTTACCTCATCACCAGCAACTTCAGACAGTAACTTGGCATCATCTGGGTCGTTCGGGCAGCAAACGATCGGTTCTGTAACTTCCGCCAGATCAATCTCGATGACAGCGGCGTATTCCGCATCATCATCCGCTTTCATCAAGCTTGGGCTTTCCAGCCAGCCTTCCATTTTTCTTGCTCGGCGCTCTAAAGTGCGAGGGTCGCCATAGCCGTCGGCAATCATGGATCGAAGTAGGGTGATGTTGGAGTTCAGGTACTCTTTGACAGAATCTTCTTCCAGCTCGATAGTACAGCCAGCCGCCGAGCGTTCGGCGGATGCATCAGATAGCTCAAAAGCCTGCTCCACGGTCAACCCAGTTAGTCCTTCGATTTCTAGAATGCGGCCTGAAAAGATGTTTTTCTTCCCCTTCTTTTCTACCGTTAATAGGCCTTCTTTGATGGCGTAATAGGGGATCGCGTGTACTAGGTCGCGCAGCGTAATGCCGGGCTGCATTTCACCTTTAAAGCGTACTAATACGGACTCTGGCATATCGAGCGGCATTACACCGGTTGCCGCAGCGAAGGCCACTAGACCTGAGCCCGCTGGAAATGAGATGCCCATTGGAAAGCGAGTATGAGAATCGCCACCGGTACCGACGGTATCGGGCAGTAACATGCGGTTTAGCCAAGAGTGAATGACTCCGTCGCCTGGGCGCAATGAAACACCACCGCGAGTCATAATAAAATCTGGCAGCGTGTGCTGAGTGCTGATATCAACGGGCTTAGGATAAGCTGCTGTATGGCAGAAGGATTGCATGGTCAAATCGGCTGAAAAGCCCAAGCACGCCAAGTCCTTCAGCTCATCTCGTGTCATGGGGCCAGTGGTATCCTGCGAGCCAACGGTTGTCATCTTGGGTTCGCAATAAGTGCCCGGGCGAACGCCTTGGCCTTCGGGCAGTCCACATGCGCGCCCAACCATCTTTTGCCCCAGAGAGAAGCCAGCATTGCTGTCTTCTGGGGTTTCTGGCTGACGGAAGATATCGGAAACCGGTAGGCCGAGAGATTCACGGGCTTTGCTGGTCAGGCCGCGACCAATAATCAAGGGAATGCGCCCGCCAGCTTGGACTTCATCAAGGATGACGTCCGATTTAAATTCGAACTCTGATAGCACCTCACCAGACTCGGATAGAATCTGGCCATCATAAGGGCGTATTTCAATCACATCGCCCATCTTTAAATTGTCTACAGGGGCTTCAAATACCAATGCGCCAGCATCTTCCATAGTATTGAAGAAAATAGGTGCGACTTTGCCGCCAATGCAGACACCACCCCCTCGTTTATTGGGGACCCCAGGCATATCATCACCAAAGAACCACAAAACGGAGTTCGTGGCTGATTTACGAGAGGAGCCTGTACCGACCACATCACCCACGAAGGCTACTGGTAAGCCCTTAGCTTTAATATCTTCTATTTGCTGCATGGGTCCGGTAACTCCGTGCTCTTCCGGGCTTAGACCATCGCGAGTCATTTTGTAAGCGGAACGTGCATGCAGTGGTATATCGGGTCGGCTCCAGGCATCGGGTGCCGGTGATAGATCATCGGTATTGGTTTCACCGGTAACCTTAAATACGGTCATCTTGATGCTTTCGGGCATTTTATCCTGCTCGGTGAACCACTCGCCATCGGCCCATGACTTCATTACTGATTTGGCAACGTCATTACCCGCTTTAGCTTTCTCTTCCACATCGTGGAAGGCATCAAACATTAGTAGGGTGCTTTTTAATTGCTCGCCGGCCAATGCGGCAAGATTGGCGTCATCTAACAGCTCCACTAAGGTAGAGATGTTGTAGCCACCCAGCATCATCCCCAAGAGCTCGACCGCTTTAGCGGCACTGATCAGTGGGCTTGAGGCTTCGCCTTTGGCCACAGCAGATAAGAATCCAGCTTTGACGTAGGCTGCTTCATCTACACCCGGCGGAACACGGTTAGTTATCAGGTCTACTAAGGTACTTTCTTCGCCAGCAGGCGGGTTTTTCAACAATTCCACCAAACCCGCTGTTTGTTCCGGGTTTAAAGGCTTGGGGGGAACTCCTTGGGCGGCACGTTCTACTACATGTTTACGATAAGCTTCAAGCACGGTTGTCATCCTCAATTCCGGGTGGGTGGTCGCTATTGCGACCTATGGGTAGCTTGCTTTGATTGATCAAGTCTTTGCTTGATTTTGGCCGACTTTCTTTACAGTAAGACTGCCACCTTATTTGACAGCAGGTACAAGTAAAAGGGCAATCGTCCTAATCGGGCGGCTAATCTTAAGCTAGCACGCTTGTGCGGCTAATGAAAGCTGCCTAATATTTAACCATTGGTATGCGGCTAATGGATTTCTCGTGACGCTAAGTTGCTGAAAACTCGGGATAAAAGAAATCTGTTAGCGTATAAGAAGTGTGCTAAAAACGGCAAGGATGAGCAATTAGCGATTGGTCGATCCCGCTAGTCTTGTATAGCGGGCACTTGTTCGCGGCCCGTAATGCGATTGATGTACATGGCTGTACTTAGCTGAAGCCAGTAATGGCTTTAATCGTTACATTACTAGGGCGAGGAAAGTTCTCAAGAAAGATCTTAACAGCCTCGGGTGACCACAATCTCGTCCGTATCGAGGTTTTCCAGCTGGAAATCTATAAAACTCTTTAAATCAGCGATTCCGCGTTGCTTTGCCATAGACTGCAGAAGAACACCTAATAGGGCTTGGCTTAAGGCGTCGGCCGAAGAGTTGGCGCTGTTGTCTGCTTCTGCTAAGGCATTTTCGATTAAAGTTTGTGCCGTTTTGTATTCACCGCTCATGCTGGCTCCGTAATTTGATCAATTAGTACCCAAGGGAATTGTCAAGCTATGATAGGGTATGTCGCTTGTGTATCACCATGATTTTGAGCAAATTTTGCCTCATCATTGTGACGCCCACAAGATGGCCAAATGTGCTTTAAAATAGGCCAATTCGATAGAGCCGCCGTTGTAGGGGGCTTTATTTTTAGGCTGCGCTCAGATAAGGTGCGCGCTTTTTGTTTGCGGAGAAAACAGTTAATGCTAAAGCGTGTTCGTACCCCCTGTATTGGTGTTTGCTCAGCGAGCCTAGGGGATGACGTGTGCCGGGGCTGCAAGCGCTTTAGCCATGAAGTTATCGACTGGAACGCCTATAGCGAAGAGCAACGACGTACCATTGCTCAGCGCTTAGAAAGCTTTCTGCAGCAGGTAGTTGCCAATAAAGTTTCGGTCATAGACCCTGAGAAGTTACAGCTACAGATAAAGCATCAAAATATTCGTATAGACGATCAGCAAGACCCACACTGTTGGGTATTTAATCTGTTAAAAGCTGGCGCCTCACAGGTAGAACCTGAAGAGTTTGGTCTGCAATTGCAGGTCGCTTGGAAGGGCAAGTCATTGGTCGAAATCAAAGATGCCATTGATCAAGACTATTATGCTTTATCCTGCGCTTACTACGATCGCTATATCGCTCCGGGTAAAGTTGATGACGAGTAATATTGGCTAATAAAGTAGTAGGAACAGTATCAACTAACTGAATCAAATATTTTATGCCGCGCTAACTCGACGGTATTCGCCCTAAAGGAACTTCTAAAACTCCATGATTGACCTCAGTGAAATTCACAGCTTTTTATGGTGTGAGACACCAGACGCCTGGATAGAGCAGGCCTTGCAATATCAAGATCTCATGCTGATTGACCATGCAAACTGTGAGAAAAAAGCCGCCGGCACAGCGATGAATTTAATGTACCGTTATGTTGATGACTTTGAATTGCTAAATAAAATGTCTCGCTTAGCGCGCGAGGAGCTGCGTCATTTTGAGCAGGTGATAGCGATTATGGAATCTCGCGGCATAGCCTACCCGCAGATTCAAGCGTCGCGTTATGCGGCTGAACTTCGCAAGCCCATTCGTACTCATGAGCCAGGACGTTTAATTGACACATTAATTGTGGGAGCCATCATCGAAGCACGTTCCTGTGAGCGGTTTAATAAGCTAGCACCATTCCTTGATGAGGAACTTAAAAAATTCTATTTTTCCCTTTTAAAGTCAGAGGCGCGTCACTATCAAGATTACTTGGGCTTGGCGAAAAAAGCCGCTGCTGGCGAGGCTATTGACGAACGAGTAGATATTTTTCTTACGCTTGATAAAAAGCTAGTAGAGAGCGGTGATTCTGAGTTTCGTTTTCATAGTGGGCCGGTATCAGGTGAATAACGATACTGCAAGTAGTGCCGTCGCCATATTTCTGAGTTGCTATAACGGCGCTGAGTTTCTAAACGCCCAATTAGATTCTTTGTTGGCACAAGATCATCAGAATTTCTGTGTGTATTGTCGTGATGATGGCTCTAGCGACGGTACTCAGGATATTATTCAAGAGTATATATCTAAATATCCTACGCAATTTTCGTGGTTACAAGGCGAAGATCGAAACTTAAAGCCTTGCGGGAGTTTTGCATCATTAATGCAAGACTTTTTGAACTCTGATCGAACAGCAGATTACTTTATGTTTTGTGATCAGGATGATGTGTGGCTGCCTAACAAGATCTCTTTATCTATTGAAGCGATAACAGCTGTGGCTCCGGAATTGGGGGATGTTCCAATTCTAGTCCATTCCGAGCTTAAGGTGGTCGATGAAAGTTTGGGGCTTATTTCTAAAAGTCTAAGTGAATATCAGGGCTTGTTGCCAGGTCATAACTTATTTGGGAGGGCGTTGATCAATAGCTCTGTGACCGGTTGTACGATGCTCTTTAATAGGCAACTGCTAGACAGATCTCTACCGATTCCAGAAGAAGCAGTAATGCATGATTGGTGGTTAGCTTTGATAGCGCAAGCCTTCGGTAAAATTGTTTTTATTAGGCAGCCTACAATACAGTATCGTCAACATGGTGCAAATACATTGGGAGCTAAGCAAAAAACAGGCTTAAGTTCTGATCTTGGCATCCATAAAAAACTATATCTCTGGTTGTTTTCAAGCCATGATCTCAATTATGTTTGCGATCAGTCGAGAGCTTTTATGGGGCAGCATGGAAAAACTCTGAGTCTCTATCAACGCTGGGTGTTACGTTTTTCGCTTTTGCTTAATATGCGCGCAGGTTTATTTCAGAAGCTTGTTTATCGTATTGTTAGGAAGCTTTAGTGGTTATTGATAACATGCGGCAGGTAGCGAGATAAGTCTTGAGTGATAAGCTCGCTGTCTTCTCTGATAGAAATTCCTGCCGCTTGATTGCCTACTACCCAAGAGCCAATAAGGGTGTAGCTATCGCCAAATTTAGGTAGCGCTTGATACTCTTGGTAAATAAACCCTTCTTCGCCATAAGGACCATAGGAAGCTGCTATCTCTTCCCCGTCTTTGATTATGCTGATATTGGCACCTTCGCGAGAAAAGATAGGCTTTTTAACGTAGTTTGTGAGCTTTTCAGAGGCTTCTTTTTCTGAAAAATAAGCGGGCAGTAAATGTGGGTGTCCAGGGAACATTTGCCACAATATTGGAAGAATAGCCTTGTTAGACAGAATCGCTTTCCAGGGTGGCTCAAACCATTGGCATTGATCCAGCAATAATTTCGGGCCTAGCTCCTCGCGTAGCATAAACTCCCAAGGGTAGAGTTTAAACATGGCATTGAAGCCAAGTCCTTCTGGATCACAAAATTGATGTTGCTCATTTGTCGCGATATCTTCGATATAGCAAAAGCGATCTTTAATGCCAGCTTCTTTCGCGCAGTCTTGTAGATATTGTACGGTTGCTCGGTCTTCTTCTGTGTCCAGGCAGCTGCTAAAAGCCATCTCATTAATGTTGTAATGCTGTTTGAAAAAGCGAAAGCGCTCAATAAGCTTGTCTTGTAGGGAGTTAAATTGGTCGCTGTTGCTAGCTAGGGAGCCATTTTCGATGAGCTGCTCTAACCATAGCCATTGCCAAAAGCCGCTTTCATAAAGACTGGTTGGTGTATCGGCATTGTTTTCCAGCAGCTTGGCCTTACTCTTTCCGTCGTAGCAAAGGTCAAAGCGAGAATAGAGGCTGGGATTTTTACGATCCCAAGATAACTTAATCCAGTCCCAGTATTGCTCGGGTATTTGAAATTGCTGCAACCAAGATTCACGTTGCAATACTTCATCGACGGCCTCTAGGCAAAGAGTTTGCAGCTGCTCGCTAGGATCCTCAAGATCGTTTTCGATTTGTTCTAGGGTAAATTCATAATAAGCGGATTCGTCCCAGTAAGGCTCGCCATACATAGTATGGAAGTGAAAGCCGTAATCGTCAGCCAGCGCTTTCCAATCTTGCCTTTCTGGAATTGAAATTCTACGCATTAGCCACCTCTGGAAAAGCTGCCACCAGAGCGAGCTTTGCTTGCTGCGAGTTTGCCGAAGCCGCCGCGACCAAACACGCGTTGGGAGCTGCTACTTTTATTAAACGCGCTACTGGAAAAATTCTGCGGGCCGAATTGCTGTCGCCCCAAAATAGAACCTTGAGAATTGACCCACTTTTTATATAGGGGGGAGCTGCGTTTCTTAGAGCTAAATAAGGGCGCACTGCGTCGGTAGTCATCGTCGTGCATTGCGAAGCCTGCCATATAAGGCATAAACCATACATGGCTATCGAGCTCACGTTCACGACAAGCGTCTTGGCCGAAATCGAATTCGCAATCGCTTTCTTTTGTGTAGCGCGGCCCGTATCGATCGGCGTCATGTAGAGCTTGCTGGTAACTGTAGCGACATTCCTCACTTCGTAAGGGGTAACGGTTTTCGCAATCACCTAGTGTTGAAAATACCTCTACATCTTCTCCACAACCACTTAAGCTGCCGCCTGCTGCGATGATTGCAAGAGAGGGCGCTAGTTTTGTTCGGTAATGCCAAGCTTTGCGCATACGGGATAAATCGACATTTTTGCTTCGTTTCATCGTTATCTCCAAGGGCTAGTTAATAGCTCATACAAGCGGCATTGATTAAGCCAACAGCGATTGACATTGAGGCCAGAATAATACCGGCGGAGATTTCGTCGTTTTCAATTCGCTCGACTAATTTAGGCATCAAAACAAAACGGACAAGCGCAAAGGCGATGAGCTGGGCGACTAGCGCGATAATTGCCCAGATGGCATAGTCCAGAATAGACACAGAGTTGCTAGCGGCGCCGGCTAAGGCTATGGCAAAGCCAATGAGTGCACCGCCCAATCCTAAAGCGGCACTGGTATTGCGTTGTTCTTTGAGCAACTGCCACTCATCGTGAGGGGTAATTAAGGTGTACAGAATCTTAAAGACTAAAAAAAGGCCAATAGAGAAGCCAAAATACACTAAAAAGCTGCTAAAACCATTTAGTGATTCAATAATTGCATCCATTTATCTTTCCACCTATAAATCGTGTTTAGTTTGGTATTTAGAGATTCGAAGCCTTACTGACTTTTTTGCGCCGCTTGCCAATCAATATTTTCGATTCGTTCGTCAGCGATGTAAAACAATCGATCACCGCGATCGATTTCTTCGCTCAAGCAGGGGTTAATATTTAGCCTCTGATCATCGCCGTGCTTAATGCCGATAAGTGTCGCTTCATATTCAGCTTTTAGATAAGGGAAGATGACGGCTACTGAGCTGCTGTTGCTGTGATTATAGATAATCGAATATTGGGTCATGCCCTGGTCGACATCTAAAAGTTCGTGATGAAGTGCGCTGGAGCCCGGGTCCATGGTCGATTTAGCAATCATTTCAATGGCAACCGAGGGCATGCACTCAACATTGGGGCAGTGTTTTTTGAGCAGCTGCCCGAGTTTTTCTTGATTGAAGTAGGCGATCGTATGGGCATCAGGGTTTCGGCCTGTGCAGTATAAAGCCGCCGTCATGGTGGCGTCATCGTCGCTATTGTCAATAATGATACTGGCCGCTTGAGCAACAGAGGCGCGGTCCATTTCCTCATCTTTGCTGTGGCTGTTGACCTTTACAAAACCTATATGCTCGGGCATTGGGTTCTCAATATCAGCTTTAACACAGAGTACCACTCGACGTTTATCAGCCTGATGTTCCATTTCCCGTAGTAGCAGTTTTATTAATTCCAGTGTTCGGTTTTCATTCCAACCGACGACTAAAATATGGCCACTACAATCTATAGGCTTTAAACCTTGCACAGACTTTCTCCATTGGTAGGACATAAATGCAGCAACTCGACCAATCGCTAGACCAAATAAGCCTAGGCCCAGAGGGATTACATAGAGGGCCGTAATCAATTTGCCGTTTGCGCTTGTGGGCGACAGATCGCCATAGCCCACTGTTGAAGCAGTAACCAATAGCCAATAGAAAAAGCTATCTGCCGCTAAGAGGTGGGTTTCGCCTGCCGTGTAGAGCAATATCCAAACACTGCCAATATAGCAAGCGATGATGAGTAACATGCTGCGCCAACCCAAATCCATAAAGTGCTTTAGGATGATTCGACGTAGGCGACTTAATAGCAGCATGGTGAATTTGCGATCTCTGTTGATAAAGGCTCAAGTATAACATGAGCCTTAGACGGTAGAAGTCGCTAAAAAGTGGCAATCGATTGCTGTGTAATTGCCTTAAGATTCAGAAATTATTGATCGAATCGCGTGATGCTCATAGCAAGTGATTTCATGCTGGTTGGACCAAGGGTCTTCAAAATAAAGTGACCAGGATAAATGGTGATCACTACAACTTTTAAGCGCTGCTATTGAGCTAAGATATTCGCGCCACAAAAGAAAATTTTTAGCGTCACAGCCAAAGGCGATATGGCGGGATTGAATAGCGCTATCGCGTTTGAACAGTGCTATGTGGATTTCACCATTTACCAGTGTTAGGGGGCCTGCAGGGTCTTCAGCCCAACTTTGATAGCGTGTGTCGATCTCAAAACCTAGATGATGACAATACCAATCGCAGGCTTGATTCCTATCGCTGGTGAATATATGTACATGATCGATGCAACTTAATTCAGCCTGCATGGCTACGCTCCTTGGTGTAAACATTCCCGAGTTTAGAGCCCTAGATGGCCTTCTTTGATCCAAAATTCACAATCTTCTAAAAACGTCCACTGTACTGGGCTTCCGGCTGGGAGGCGAAGCCAGTCGCCGTTAAGGAGTGTGCGTTCGCCATGTTGTAGCGAGCCTTTCAACAGTAAAATTTCCACCCCATGACTGTAAATAGCTTGGTGGCTACTGCCTGCTAAGTAGCGCTGGATATAGACGGCCTCACGTTTATGCTCGTGCAAGCACAAACTACTGTGCGCTGGGCTGTGCTGATGGTAGAGCTTATTATTGCCGCTATCGATGCGGGTGCTAAGTTGATCGCTTTCTTGAAATTGATGAAGTTTTACAAAAAGGGTGCAGCCACTATCGCTGTATGGTTGATGGATAGAACCGGCAGGATTGCGAATATAGCTACCAGCAGGGTAGTGGCCATGCTCATCGCTGAAAATACCTTCGAGCACCAATATTTCTTCGCCGCCAGGGTGTGAGTGTGAGCTGAAACTACTGCCCGCCTCATAGCAGACAATGCTGGTGGCGTGCCCGTGTTCTGAAAATCGTCTTGCTAAAGGCTTGCGAACTACGCCCAAGGCGGGGCTGTTTTGCCAAGCCACATTGTTAGTACTAACATAAGCCTGTCGTTTGGCGTTGGTGTTTAGATTCACTGGCCTGCTTAAGTTTTGATTGGCGTTCAGCTCAGTACTGTCTTTACTGTGTAAAACGTCTTTCGACCAGTATTTACTTTTAACGGCTTGGTTCATGGGGCGTCCTTTCATAAATGGCACAGTAATGGAGCTGCGCCTGCTTTAATTTGAATATCTACTTAGTCTTTTACAAGTTGTAATGGCTGCCCGTCGACCGGGTAGGCAATACAGGGCAATATTTCATTGTCAGCTAGAGGGTACTCAGGGGCGTTCTGATATTGAACCTCACCACCTTTTAATCGACAGCGACAACTACCGCAGCGCCCGCTACGACAAGAAAAATCAATTTCTAGTCCGTGTTGCAAAAAGCTATCTAGCAAGCTACCGTCTTTGGGAAACCAGTTGAGCTCATGGCGCAGGTGGTCTGCTAGCTCAATTTCGACGATCTGGTTCTCGGGCAGTTGAAGAAGGTTTATTTGGTTTTGCCGTATTAACTGGGAAGGGCCAAAGGTTTCCCCATGTATATGTTCATCACTAAAACCTAAATCCATTAGATACTCATAGGTCTCTTGCATAAATGCATTCGGGCCGCATAAATAGGCCTCTAGATCTAATTCGCTGCCCGGAGTGATATCCCCGATCCAACTTGATATTAAGTTGCTGTAAAAACTCCTATTTGGCCGGCCAGTTAGAATATTCTTAGCACTGGAGGTGGCAGTAGCTTGAGTAAAATGCCAGCTGATGTTTAATCGACCTTGGCTGTAATGCGCCATATCATTGAGTAAATCAAAAAAGCTAGCTTCTTCACGACTCTTGGCGATCGCAACAATATGGCAGGGGCGGGCGTAACGGTGACGTATGGCGTCTTTAATAAGGCGTTCGGCCATAGCCACTATTGGGGTTATTCCAATTCCGGCGGCGATGAGTAGGGCAGGCTTTTTTGACTGGCTGTCAAAAGTGAAATTACCTCTAGCCTGCTGTACCCATATAGTGTCTCCAGCTTTCAACGCTTGGTGTATTTGGGTGGACAGCTCACCATCGCGTTTTACAGTAATCCGCAAATCGCCATCGGCGCTTGAGCCAGACACGCTATAACTTCGAACGCTTTTATTTTTACTGTCAGGTTTTTGCAGTGACACATTGATATGTTGCCCAGGAATAAAGCTATCTACTTGGCCATCCAGATAAAGTGATTTGGCAATGTCCGATTCCATTTCAGTCGTTTTGATGAGCATTGGGAACCATTTGTTCGCTCTTTTTGAGTTTGCTAAGCGCTGCTTGGCGGTTTCCCAGTCTCCGCTTAATAAACTGTTTGGAGAATAATCAGCAATATGCCTTAAACCAGCTAAACGTTTCGGTAGCAATCGCGCTTTGCTGAGCTTAAATCTCCAAAAGCGCTCGGCATTATCAAAATGCGCTAGTAACTCATGATGCCATACTATTTCGGCTTCTCCTGTTAGCTGCAATAGATGACCATATTCGAAATCAAGAAATAAGAGACCTGCACTTGGGCTATTTAAAAAGTTACCCAAGGTATTGAAATGAAAATTGCCTGGAAAATCCGGTATTAGTAGGCTTTGGCTATTTTCAACATAAACAAAACCTGGTTTTCCACCACGATGCGAAATATCAGCGCCATCACTGGCTTGGCCGTTTTCTGTTCCGCTGTTGCTTGCAACAAAAAAGGTATCGGAGCGATTAATGATAGACAGCATTTCTGGACTGAGTTTTTCGGTTTCAATCTTAGTTCTGCCAGGGCCGTTTTGCAGCTGCGAAAAATCCCGTGTTTGGATATATTGCGGGCAATTACCAAAGCTCTGCCTGACTTCAAGTTCAAGCAGTTTGCCATCACTATAAGCTACGCTAGCACTCAACCTATTTCTACGGCGATTGGATAGATCGATACCTAGTATACCTAGCGCCTGTCCAGGCTCTAAATCGTTAAAGAAAAAGTCGGAATAAACCTGCCCACCACGAATATGCAAGCGGGTTTCCGATGGGCTTTCGATAAAGCCAGTTTCTTGCCACAAAATTGAAGCCCACATTTGCCCATCTTTATCTTGATGAGCGCAGAATAAGTAGGGCAGTTGTTGGTAGAATTCTCGATGCTGATCTGGCATGAAGGGTCTGACCACACGTTGCGCAAACGCCGCCATCTGATCTTTCACACCAAGGCGTTCTTGTATGCTTAATTCACCACTATGAAAAATTGCCTCTGACATTCCTTGCTCTCCAAAAAAAGCGGACGCCGCCCAGCTGCTGTCACGGGCATTGTCCGCAAAGGGCTCATGGATTCTAATCGCTAAGCGGCTAAGCCAATGGGGGTTGATGTCATGGCGACAAAATTATCCAATGCTTCGATACGCTTTAGCCAGGCTTGCACATTGGGGTAATCGGCAAGGTTGACATTGCCCTCGGGCGCATGAGCGATATAGGCGTAATTCGCGATATCGGCAAGACTAATCTCTTCGCCTACTAGCCAGTTTTTGCCGTTTAGGTCTGCCTCAAATCGAGCAAGGATAGCGTGCGCGGTAGCAATGGCTTTGTCGGCATCCAGTGCTGCCGAAAAAACCGTGATTAATCGTGCAGTTGCTGGTCCGCTGGCGATTGGCCCTGCAGCGGCGCTTAAATAACGCTGTATTTCAGCGGCTGCTACGGGGTCATGGGGATAGTAACTGTGGTTTTTGTCATAAGTTGCCGCTAAATAAACCAAGATAGCATTTGAATCATGCAATATAACATCACCGTCTTCCAAAACAGGCACCTGTCCGGCCGGGTTCTTCGCTAGAAATTCAGGCGATTTGTGCTCACCTTTTAAAAGATCTACATCGATAATTTCGGCATCTAAATTGAGCAGTGATAAAAACAACTCCACTCGATGTGAATGCCCAGATAAAGGATGACGATATAATTTAATGGTAGACATGCTAAAGTCCTCTTTGCTTAAGGGGTTAGTTGACGCTCAAAGGCCTGAATGGGAACATCATTAATACTTGCGATGCGGCGACTCATTAAACCGTCATCATTGAATTCCCACAGCTCATTCCCGTAAGAGCGGTACCACTGTTGATCTTCATCGTGCCATTCATATTGAAAGGTAACGGCAATTCGATTTTCGGTGAAACTCCAAAGCTCTTTTTTGAGTTTGTAGTCTTGTTCTTTTTGCCATTTTTGGCTTAAAAATTGTTGTATGGCTTCACGACCACTAAAAAAGGCATCTCGATTTCGCCATTGGCTGTCTTCGCTATAGGCCATGGAAACGGCGATTGGATCTTTGCTATTCCAGGCGTCTTCAGCGGCTTGGACTTTTGCTTTTGCTGTTTCTAATGAAAACGGCGGTAATGGTGGTCGCTGCTGCGTCATATTGTTCTCCTTAAAAAATCCAACTTATTGCGGCTTAAATAATTCCCTGCTATCGGCGCTAATTTTATGATCTTGCGACGTGCTTACGGCGCCGGTAATCAGTGCAGATTCGTTAAAACTCAATAGCAATTGACCATTGCTTCGATACCATTGACCGCTGCTGCAATGTTGCCATTCAGAGACAATTTGTAAGCTCAAGCGCTCTTCAGAGTAATTCCAAATGGTGCTGTGCCAGCGGTAGTGCAACAGTCTTTGATTGCGCTTGTTAAGTAGCTCGGCAATCTCATCTTTGTTTTTGCAAATTTCCCCCTGGTGCTGCCAGCTGGCATCGTCTGTGCCCAAATCCAGTAGCGCCTGTAATGCACCTTCGTTAAGGAGGTCGCAAATAAGCTGCCGGTTGAATTCAGCGCTGGTTTTGTCTAATGGGGGCGGTATTAATCGTTTTTCGTTTTTCATTTCACTAACAAGTTTTCGTTACTCGGTATCCTTGACAACAGAGGGGCAAGGCTTTTAGTGTTGCTGTTCTCACACAAGCAATACCAAATTCTCCTCGCTAATCCCGCTAAGTGGTTTATTGCGATAAGCGTGCCAATTTAATAAAACCTTTAAAAACAACAGCTTAGTATGATTCTCTGTGTCTCAGAAAACTGTGAGACACAGTTATTTGTTAGTTTTACGTTGTTAAACTTAAGGATGTTGGGAGCTTATTTACGGGAATTAACTGAGAAAAACTAAGTGGATAGCTATATGGAAAGCTATATGGAAAGTAGAACTCAACAAGATTTTGATGGCCTTGTGTTGTTGGAAAGCCCTTTTTGCAGTGCGGTTTGTGATGCAGAGGGTAATTGGTTAAAGCAGAGCCGGCTTTGGCGCGAATCAATCATTCAGCCGAATCTGGCCGGCTTCTTAAACACCATCGTTCTCCTTAGCGAGGGTTCCGCGAAGAGCTTAGTAGATGATGTGTTGCAAAACTCTGCTGTTGTTAGTGTGGAGGTACGCTCGACGGAAAATGCCGAAGATGTCAGGGTGCTTATGTTGTGGCAGGAGCCCTGGGGTGAGAATGATATTACTTTAAATGTTGTCTTAATGGACAAAGATGCAAGCTGTTTAAATGATGAGTTAGATCTTCTGCGCCAACGTTACGAATTGATTTTGTCAGCAGCCGGTGAGGGGATATATGGCTTAGATCTTAATGGCTGTACGACCTTTGCAAATCAGGCGGCTGTTGATATTTTAGGTTGGCACCCGGATGATATTCTTGGAACGCCCTTGCATGATATTCATCATCATTCTTATCCGGATGGTAGTCCATATCCTCGTGAATGTTGCCCGATATATGCGGCATTTAAAGACGGTGATGTGCACCGTGTTGATGATGAAGTTTTTTGGCGAGCTGATGGTAGCTCAATACCTGTAGAATACGTGAGCACCCCCATCGTTCACAACGGTGAAATTAAAGGTGCTGTGGTTATTTTCAAAGATATATCGGAGCGCAAAAAACTAGAATCCGAAAAAGATCTGCAACTTCAAGAGATCAAAAAACTAAAGGAAGAGTTGGAGTTAGAACGAGACTATTTGCGTGACGAAATACACGCCGGAGCGAGCTTTGGCAATATTGTGGGGCAAAGCCCTGCCTTGAATAGAACCCTGGCTCAAATAGAGGCCGTGGCGGCGACGCCAAGTAGCGTACTTATTCTAGGTGAGTCGGGTGTCGGTAAGGAAATGATTGCGCGGGCTATACATACCCAAAGCCCGCGAAAAGATGAGCCTTTGGTAAAAGTAAATTGCGCCTCAATACCCAAGGATCTTTTTGAAAGCGAGTTTTTTGGTCACGTTAGGGGTGCCTTTACCGGCGCCCATAAAGATCGTGTTGGGCGAATGCAGCTTGCTAATGGCGGCACGCTATTTTTAGATGAAGTGGGCGAAATACCTCTGGATTTACAGGGTAAATTGCTTCGTGCACTGCAGGAGCAGGAATTTGAACGTGTCGGAGATGATGCGACTCATGCCGTTGATGTTCGCATTGTGGCGGCGACGAATCGCGACCTTGAAAAAGAGGTTGCTGCAGGTCGTTTCAGAGAAGATTTGTATTATCGATTGAGCGTTTTCCCGATTTCAGTACCGCCATTGCGAGAACGACCCCAAGATATTCCTTTGTTAGCTCAGCATTTCCTGGAAGAGCAGTGTCAACAGTTGGGTCGTGAGGCAATGCAAATTAGTAAGGCTCAGGCTCAAGCTCTAAGTGCGCTGAACTGGCCGGGTAATATTAGAGAACTTAAGAATGTTATTGAAAGAGCGATTATTTTAAGTCGGGGCTCTCGCTTGAGATTGGATTTAGCCATGCCGGACCTGGTTCAGAATGTAGAAGAGGTCTTTCATGAAGTTAGTGCGCCTGAGGCAGAAGTTTTAGATGAAGAAGCATTTAGAGCTTTAGAACGTGCCAACATCATCAAGGCTTTAGAAAAGTGTGATTGGAAGGTGTCTGGAGCGAAAGGAGCGGCCGCGCTGCTGGGAATTAAGCCATCGACCTTGAGCTATCGTATGAATAACTTTTCCATCGAAAGGCCGCGTTAAAACATGAAGTGGCCTAACGATAATTGTTAGGCCACTTTTTTAAAATTCTAGGCAAATACATACTTTAGCTTTGAAGCCAAAAAGCATAGAGATGTGAGCACTTAAGCAATCAAAGCTTCTTGTTATCTTAATGTGGTATGGGTAATGGGCCTGCCACGATAATTAAAACGCCTTCTAATCTGAACAAACAATAGCCAGTCAGTAGCTTAGCAAAAACTTGCCTTTGAGCTTGATTAATTCAGTGAGTAACAGCGCTTCTCTTAAGCTCTAGTTTTCCATAGCTTAAGAAAAGCTGACGCTTACCCAGTGTAATTTGTCATAAGGGATTAAAAAACTCCGGGCAGTAAAATATGTGTTAGGTAAATCTCTCTCCACAAATCTTCAACTCGATAATTGTTTGAGTCACGCCAATAATTACTCATTAGCATCAATGCGCTTAACGCCAGCAGGCTAAGTTCATTGCGATAGTCCTGCCATTGGCATAAGACTTGTTCTACTACGCGTTTTACAAAAGATCTCATGGCTTTCTCCCTGAATACTCGCGTCAGCCCTTCAACTCCAACGCGGCTTAGTCTCAATAATTTGTGAAATCTAGCGGTGCAAACTAATAAATTTGCTACTTGCTGTAATTAATGGCAAGCACTGTGCCAATTTAAAAAAGCAAGTAAAAACAATAGGATAGGTAATTTTATGGATCTCAGCTATCTGAGACCCATAAAATATTGGGAGTAATTTATCTAGTTTGAAAGTATTAGACTGGGAGTGTAAAGCGTCAATTGATAGGGAGTTTTGTGGTGTGTTTGAGTGTTTCCATCACAAAGCTGCAGCTTACGTCATTAAGTTCAGCCTTTATCAACTGCTTATAAAGACGATCATAGCCGGCCATGTCAGAAACTTGAGCTTTTACTAGGTAGTCGAGTTCGCCACTCATTCTGTAAGCCTCCAGAACTTCGGGGATGGTGTTGAGCACTTCCTTGAATCGATTAAACCACTGGGCATTGTGTTGACTGGTGCGTAGAGCGATATAGGCCGTTAAGGGCAGGCCTAAGCTCTCAGCATCTAATAGTGCGACTTGGCTTTTGATCACGCCTTCTTCACTGAGCTTTTTGATACGCCGCCATGCCGCTGTTTTGGATATGGCTATTTCCTCAGCTATAGCCCCAATGGAGCGTGACGCATCATTTTGTAGGGCGTCGAGTAGTAATTTATCAATTTTATCCATTATTACAGCCAAAAGAACAAAGTTGCGGAAAGGTTGTAAGTATTGTAACAAAGTTACGAAATGATGTGTTATAAGCTGATTATAGCAACAATGTTCCTAGTGCGAGGTATTAATATACACATCACAGTATGCCATTAAGAGCAGTCTCAACTAACGTGCTTACAGGAGCCAGTGATGTCCCACCCCCCACAGTTATGCCAAATTCGACAGGAAATTATCGGTGACGATGGTGTTGTTGAGACGGCCTTCGGTAAAAAGCCCTTGGTATATGCGGATTACACAGCCTCAGGTCGAAGTCTTCGCTTCATAGAGCAATTTATCCAGACTCAGGTATTGCCTTATTACGCCAATACACATACCGAGACCTCCTATACTGGTCGACATACCACTGAGTTGAGGGAGCAAGCCCGCCAAACTATTCGCAAGGCTTTAAATGCTGGTGAACAACATAGGCTCATTTTTAGTGGCAGTGGCGCTACTGCGGCAATTGATAAATTGATCACTATGTTAGAGCTCAAGCGCTGTGGCGCGACAAAAGATGAGCTTCCAGAAGCAGAACGCCCGGTCGTGTTTGTCGGGCCTTATGAACATCACTCTAATGAGTTGCCATGGCGTGAGTCTAAAGCAGAAGTCGTTTCGATCCCCCTAGATGAAAAAGGGCATTTGAATCTAGTCGTGCTTGAGCAAAAGCTTGAGGAGTATCAACAGCGCCCACTTAAAATTGGTAGCTTTTCAGCAGCTTCCAATGTAACTGGCCTGCGTACGCCGGTTGAGCAGGTTTCAAAATTGCTGAAGCGCTATGGTTTTTGGTCCTGCTGGGATTATGCTGCTGCGGGTCCTTATGTGAGTATTGACGTGCAAAGCCTGCAGCTGGACGCGGTATTTATTTCTACTCATAAGTTTATTGGCGGGCCCGGCACGCCAGGCATATTGCTCGTTAATCAAGATATGCTGGCCAATGATATACCGGCAGTACCGGGTGGAGGCACTGTCTCATTTGTAACCCCGAATGAGCACACCTATTTAAGTGATGTTGAGCGAAGAGAAGAGGGAGGTACTCCGGGTATTGTCGAGTCTATCCGTGCTGGCTTAGTGTTTTCCTTACAGCAAGCTGTCGGTACAGAAAATATTGAGCGACTTGAAAGGGCTCATACCCAGGAAGCTATCGAGCGTTTAAGTCAGCATAGTAATATCGAGATTCTAGGTGATCCAGACGCCGATCGCTTGTCCATTATTTCGTTTAGAATTCGCCATAATGATAAACATCTACACTACAGCTTTGTGGTAGCCCTGCTGAACGATTTGTTTGGTATTCAAGCGCGCGGGGGCTGTTCTTGTGCTGGGCCCTATGGGCATTATTTGTTAGACCTCGGTGATGAGCAAAGTCGTAGGATTGAGGAGCAAATGTACTGCGGGGCTATGCTATTACGTCCAGGCTGGATACGTTTCAACTTAAACTATTTTCTTGATCACCAAACAGTTGACTATATCTTGTCGGCTATTGAAATGGTGGCCAATCATGGTGCCAAGTTGCTACCTTTTTATCAGTATCAGGAGAGCCCAGGAGTCTGGTGCTTCCAGGGGCAACGCCATGGTGATAGCGCAAGCCTAAGGTCCGCGTTGGATAATTGGTTGGCCGGACAGGATTTAAATGACACTTTGGAGGCGGAATTAAGCCGAGAGGAAAGCTATAAACAAGCACTGGCCGTTGCTAAAGCGCATTTACTGTCGCCCGACCTTGGCTGGCAGCGATACAGCATGAGTCTACAGGCAGAGGCCGAAGCTGTACGTTGGTTTGTATTGCCGCAAGAGTTGTTTTGATTAAAGCGCTCGGTTCAAATTTAGAAGTACAAAGCTAGAAGTACAAAGCTAGAAGTACAAAGCTAGAAGTACAAAGCTAGAAGTACAAAGCTAGAAATGCAAAACCGGGCAGGGCTCTAGGCCCCTGCCTGTTATTGTGTCATCATCTGTCCCGCAATTAACTATAGGACACGCTATGTTTTTTTCCCGTTTCAAATCTTCCGTCTTGAGCATTAGTCAGGGCCTATTAATGGCCTTGCCATTAGTGTTTGGCTCTGTCGCGAGCGCGCAGGATTCAGCCATTATTAGTTATGACAGCCGTTTTCACCCGGTGATTGGCCAGCACGGAATGGTTGCTAGTCAGGAGGCTTTAGCCTCGGAAGTTGGTTTAGAAATACTGAAGCAAGGTGGCAATGCTGTGGATGCGGCAGTGGCAACAGGCTTTGCGATGGCGGTAACCTTGCCTAAGGCCGGAAATATTGGTGGTGGCGGCTTTATGATGATCTATCTAAAAGAGCGCGACAAAGTAGTTGCTTTAGATTACCGCGAAATGGCGCCTATCAAAGCCTATGCCGATATGTTCTTAGATAAAGACGGAAACTTCGATCGTGATATGGCCGGCTATACCTATAGAGCCGGTGGTGTGCCAGGTACAGTAGCGGGCATGATTCATGCTCTTGAAAACTACGGCACGATGAAGCTAGAGCAAGTTATTGCCCCAGCGATCAAACTGGCGAAAGAGGGCTTTATTGTTACTCCCGGGCTAGCAAATGACCTAGTCGTAAAGCGTAAGCGCTTAACGCGATACCCAGCCACTCAAGAAATTTTTTACCACAGCGATGGCCGTAACCTGCAGGCAGGTGAGCGTCTAATCCAAAAAGATTTGGCTTGGTCCTTGTCTGAAATTAGCAAGCATGGCAAGTCAGCCTTTTATGGCGGCTCTATCGCTAAGAAATTCGTCTCGGCATCTGATAAGTACAATGGCTTGTTTACCTTAGATGACTTTAAAGGCTATAAGGTTGTGGAGCGCGAGGCCGTAAAGGGCAACTATCGTGGTTACGATGTGGTTTCTATGCCACCACCAAGTTCAGGTGGTGTGCACCTAATTCAAATGCTTAATGTTCTTGAGGCTTATGACCTTAAACTGATGGGACACAATAGCGCTGAGTATCTTCATACCTTGACGGAGACGATGCGTCGAGCTTATGCCGATCGTAGCCAGCACTTGGGTGATCCGGATTTCTACCGTGTGCCGATGGCACAGTTATTGGACAAGCAATACGCCAAGACATTACGTCAGCAGATTGACCCTAACAAAGCCACGCCATCGGAAGAGGTTGCGCCTACTAAGCTATTTGGTAAAGAAAGTAACGATACCACCCATTACTCGGTCGCCGATCGCTGGGGCAATATTGTGTCTAATACCTATACCATTAATTACAGCTATGGTTCTGGTATTGTTGTCGATGGAACTGGCATTTTGTTAAACAATGAGATGGATGACTTCTCCGCTAAACCAGGTGAGCCAAATGCTTATGGCTTGTTGGGTAGTGAGGCGAATGCCATTGAGCCCCGTAAGCGTCCATTAAGCTCTATGACTCCAACATTGGTCATTAAAGACGGTCAGCCAGTATTGGCAACAGGTAGCCCAGGTGGCAGTACGATTATTACCATCGTGCTGCAGATCGTATTAAATACGATCGATTTTGAAATGAACATTGCTGAGGCGACCTCCGTTCCGAGAATGCACCATCAGTGGTTCCCAGATAAAGTCTTTGTAGAGCCCGGTGTCAGCAAGGATACCGTAGAGTTGCTAAAGCAAAAGGGTCACGATGTGAAGTACTCCAGAACCATGGGTAGCACCCAGTCCATTGCTACCCTAAAGGGCTATATGTATGGCGCTTCCGATACTCGTCGCCCTGATGCAGCGACTGTAGCTTATTAAGATCTATATTTCGGCGGCCTGCGTCTTGTAGGCCGTTTTTTCTTTCTCTCCCTTCATTTTCTCTCCATTCTCTATCCATTTTTTCTGCTTTAACGGCCCTTAGCGCCTTAGCTTTGTCTACCTTTGCCTTTTATTTGGGTGCTAGATCTATATTCATATCTTTCAGTCTGTACAACTATCTGTTAGCGTTGCCTTATAAATTTTGGCTTCTCTAATTTGGGGGTTTTATGTTCGATATGAACGTCGCTGTGATTGTCGCTGTGGTATTAGCGTTAGTGGTGATCTTAAGGTCAGTTAAAAGTGTTCCGCAGGGTGAAGAGTGGACGGTAGAGCGCTTTGGCAAATACACCCGTTTATTGCCTCCTGGCCTACAGGTCATCGTGCCCTTTATTGATAGCATTGGCCATCGACAGATTGTCATGGAGCAGGTATTGGATATTCAGCCCCAAGAAGTAATCAGCGCCGATAATGCGATGGTAACAACAGATGCGGTTTGCTTTTACCAGGTAATCGATGCAGTAAAAGCTTCTTATGAGGTTAATAATCTAGAGCGTGCCATGCAGAATTTGGTCATGACCAATATACGTGCGGTTTTAGGATCCATGGAGCTCGATTCAATGTTGTCGAATCGCGATCAGATTAATAGTGCACTGTTGGTCAAAGTTGATGAAGCGACCAATCCATGGGGAATTAAAGTCACTCGTATTGAAATTAAGGATATTACTCCTCCGCGGGACTTAGTTGACGCCATGGCCAACCAAATGAAAGCGGAGCGAGAAAAACGCGCACAAATTTTATTGGCTGAAGGTGAGCGAGAGTCTGCGATTAAAGTGGCTGAAGGTGAGAAGCGCTCACAAATCCTGCGAGCCGAGGGTGAGCGGGAATCTGCCTTCCTTGAGGCGGAGGCTCGTGAGCGTGAAGCCCAGGCCGAGGCCAAGGCAACCTTTATGGTGAGCGAGGCGATTGCTAAGGGTAACTCTCAGGCGATCAACTACTTTGTTGCCCAAAAGTACGTCGATGCTCTAGGGCAGATTGCTTCTGCCGATAATAGTAAGGTGGTATTAATGCCATTGGAGGCTTCAAGCGTGATCGGTTCAATTGAGGGTATTCACGAGCTGGTTAAGTCGGCAAAGCAAAGCTAAGGTGTTTTGATGGAATTTTTGAGCGGTTTATCAGCCTGGCATTGGCTGATTCTAGGCATCATCCTTCTAATACTCGAAATGTTAGGCGCTGCGGGCTTTTTATTGGGCATTGGTGTTGGTGCGATATTAACGGCTGTTATTGCCGCAGTGCTTAGTGATATGAGCTGGCAGGCTCAGCTATTGTGCTTTGCTGTGTTATCGATCGCAGCCACCTGTTTGTATTGGATGCGTTTTCGCCATATCAACGAAGCAACTGACCAACCTTTACTTAATAGCGCCGAAGCTCGGCTGCTTGGTAAGGAAGCGGTGCTTATTGCGGATATGAGTGCGTTGAAAGGTAAGGTGCAAATAGCTGATACCTTGTGGGAAGTAAACGCTACTGAAAACTATCCGGCCGGCACTAAAGTGAAAGTACTGGCCGTCAATGGTATGAGCTTACAGGTGGAAGCGCAGTCGTAACTTATGAAGAACGCTTTGATTCTCTCTGGAGGTGGTGCGCGCGCTGCCTACCAGATCGGAGTGCTAAAGGCACTCAAGGAAATCGTCCCAACTCATCAAAATCCATTTCCTATCATTTGTGGAACCTCTGCGGGTGCTATTAATGCGGTGAGTTTGGCTTCTCGCTGCGATGACTTTTCTTTTGCTGTCGATAATTTGGAGAATTTTTGGGGAAATTTGACGGCCGATCATGTATTTAAATCCGGCTGGCTGGATGTTAGCAAGGGCGGCTTGAGTTTATTTGGTTCATTGTTTAACCGAGGTGTTGGAGTAAGTAAACCTGTTTCCCTTTTGGATAACTCCCCTCTAAGAACATTTTTATCCAAAGCTATTCAGTTTCAGCAAATATCTACCATGCTGGAAAAGGGCGCTTTAGAGGCGCTGTCGATCACCGCCATGGGGTATTCCACCGGTGAATCTGTTAGTTTTTTTCAAGCTTCAGAGTCGAACCCTAAGCTTAATGAGTGGCGTCGCCATAGAAGAGTAGGGCGTCGCAGTGAAATCCAAGTGGAGCATTTGCTGGCATCCTCAGCCATTCCCACTATTTTCCCTACGATAAAGCTTGGTGAGCAGTACTTTGGTGATGGTGCCATGCGTCAGTTGGCACCGATTAGTCCGGCTTTGCACCTAGGTGCCGACCGTGTTTTTATTATCGGTGTCAGTGGCAACCGCAATGTGAAACAGTGGAACAAAAAGCCTCAGCCAATTAGGCACTCGCCATCGATTGCTCAGATTATCGGTCATATGTTTAATAGTGCTTTTATTGATAGTCTTGAAGGCGATATTGAACACTTAGAGCGTGTGAATGACTTACTAAGAAAAATGAGTCAAGAGGAAAGGGAAGCTGAAAAACGTTTACGTCCTATTGAAAGCTTAGTTATTTCGCCTTCCAAGCCTTTAGATAAAATCGCAGGCCGCAATGTTCGCTACCTGCCTTCTTCATTAAAATGGTTTTTCCGCTCTACGGGTGCAACCGCGAGCGGTGGCGGTTCTGCAGCGGCCAGTTACTTGTTGTTTTGCCCAGAGTATTGCCAGGAGCTGATGGATCTGGGCTATCAAGATGCCATGTGGGAAAAAGATAAAATAGAAACCTTTTTCAAGGTTTAATGGTAGTCAGCACATTGGTGAGCCTGCGACTACCAGGCTTGCTGATAAATTTCTAAAGCATCTGCCTCGTCTAGAGGTCTTGGATTGTTTTGCAGTAATCGTGTCTGCTGCATGGCGTCCTTTGCTAAAGTGGGTAGGTGTTCTTCGCCAATTTCCAAATCGCGCAGATGTGTGCAGAGTTTTAATTTTCCAATCAAACGCTCGATATACTTTATCAATTCAATGCTGACGGCTTTGCTGTTGTCATGGGCTATATACTCTGCACCCATAATTATCGGGGCCAGCTCAGCATACAGTTCATGGCAGTGGCTATTGTTAAAGCGCATGACATGGGGAAGAACCAAAGAATTACTTAAGCCGTGGGGAATATGGAAATGCCCGCCAAGTGGATAGGCTAAAGCATGCACCGCGGCCACAGGGGAATTAGCAAAGGCTTGGCCCGCCATAAACGCACCGAGCAACATGGCTTGCCTAGCTTCTAAATTGCTACCATTTTGGCAGGCTTCGCTAATGTTTGTGCTCAATAAGGCTAGGGCTTCTTTGGCGAGTAAATCAGAGTAGCGATTTTTTTTATGGGCGCTGGTGTAAGCTTCGATAGCATGAACCATTGCATCGATGCCGGTAGCGGCGGTTATTGCTGGCGGCAATCCTATTGTTAGCTCCGCGTCTAAGATGGCAACGTCTGGCAGTAACAGAGGTGAAACAACACCCATTTTGGTGGTTTCTCCGGTTGTTACAATGGCGACAGCGGTGGCCTCTGAGCCAGTGCCAGCTGTAGTTGGAATTAGGAGCAAGGGCAATCTTGGTCCTTGTGCTTGCTCCACACCATAAATATCGGCGAGTTGCTCACCAGAAGCCAGCATCAGCGCAATTAGTTTGGCGCTATCTAAAGAGCTGCCACCACCAAAGCCGATGACACCGTCGGCCTGATGCGCCTTGGCGCTTTCCAATGCTTGCAAGATGATGTTTTCTGGTGGGTCAGCGACGATATCGCAAAAGCTGAAAAAAGGCACATCTTCGCGGTGCAAAACAGCTTCTAGTTTCGCCAATAATCCGCAGGCGACTATGCCTTGGTCAGTAATAATGATTGGGCGTTTAATACCTTGTTGACGACAAACCTGAGCGAGTAGGGCTATGGCTCCGGGCTGATTGATCAATGACTTGGTTGTATTAAAAACAAAATTGTCCACATTGGCACCTGATTTATTATTGCTGATTTATTCCTTTATCCTTTCGTGCTCATATTGAGCTGGCTCCAAAGAAATGCGATCGCAGTCAATTATTTCTGGGAGTGGAATAGGCTTTATTAAAACTAAAGCTTAGCGTATGTCACAGGGTGAAAATAGACAAAGGGTTTAAAATTAAACTACGACGCTTGCCAAATAATGCGCTACTTGCAAGCTGCTGCGTTGCTTATGCCTAGATAGGCCAAGATTCCAGCTTGATCTCATGTTGATTTGCACTGATACACCAAGCTTTATCGTGCCAATCACCCAAAACTATCCGTTCTTTGCCATTGTCTAAGGAATGTATGGCTGGGCGATGAGTATGGCCGTGAATTAAGATGTCAGCGTTATGCTCGGCCAAAACTTGTGACACGGCATCGCTGTTTACATCCATGATGTCTTCAGCCTTCATGGCGCTCATAGACTTGCTTTGTTGGCGTAACTGCTGGGCGAGTTGGCGCCTGACTTCCAAAGGCTGGGAGAGTAATTGCTCTTGCCAAGCAGGGTTACGCGCTTGCTGGCGAAAGGCCATATATTCCGCATCGTCTGTGCAGAGGCTATCACCATGCATAAGTAAGCAAGATTTACCGGCAACTTCTAAGAGGGTCGGCTCCGACAATAAGCTTGCGCCACTGGCATGGCAAAAGCGTTCACCATAGAGGAAATCGCGGTTGCCATGCATGATAAACACAGCGGTGCCGCCCTGGCTGAGCTTTAGCAATTGCTGCTGAATACAGGAAGCCAGGGGGGCGTCGTCGTCATCTCCGATCCAAACTTCAAAGAAATCTCCCAGGATGTAAAGTGCGTCGGCATTGCTTGCCCTGTCTTTAAGAAAGGTCAAAAAGCTTTCGGTCACCTCTGGGCGACTTTCATCAAGGTGTAAATCGGAGATAAACAGTAGGTTCATGGGCTTGGTCGCTATTAATCGCTAACGGTTACTTTCTCGATGACGATGCTTTCTTTTGGTACGTCTTGATGGCCCATCATGTTACCGGTAGAAACAGCCTTGATGCTATTGACGACATCCATACCTTCAACGACTTTGCCAAATACGCAATATCCCCAGCCTTGGCTGTTTTTTGCAGTGTGGTTTAAGAAGTTGTTATCAGACACATTGATAAAGAACTGGCAGGTAGCACTATGTGGGTCCATGGTGCGTGCCATGGCGACAGTGCCTAGGTCATTACTAAGGCCGTTATCGGCTTCGTTTTCAATGGCGGCGCGACGACCTTCCATTTTGTCTTCCATATCCGCTGTCATGCCACCGCCTTGTACCATAAAGCCGTCGATAACACGGTGAAAGATGGTGCCCTCGTAGAAGCCGTCTTCGGCGTATTGCTTAAAGTTAGCCGCGGTATTCGGGGCATTCTCGTGGTCTAGTTCAAGGCTGATATCGCCGAAATTGGTATGTAAAGTAATCATTTTATGTCCTATAACTGCTGTCACCGGTCGTTTATTAAGCCATTGGCTGCCGGAGGGTCAAAAACCAAAGGAAAAGGGTGCCGAGAGGGCCTTGGGGCGGCTATAATACGCGGTTTGACTGGGATCTCAAACTATGAAGCTCGAAAAGCAGTTTCATAAGCCAGTAAAAGGAATAGCCCTGTGCACAGCTGCCATAGTGGAACTGTGATATCTAGATACCAGCGGCTCTTCCGCCAGAGATCTCTATAAGCCAATGAAGTAAGGACAAAGCAAACGCCATGAGCGAAACGAGCAAACCGCTGAACTTTTTAGAGCAGATTATTAGCCAAGATCTTGAGGCCGGTAAACATCAAACTGTGACGACAAGATTCCCGCCAGAGCCGAATGGTTATCTGCACATTGGTCATGCCAAGTCGATCTGTTTGAACTTTGGCCTGGCTGAGCGTTTTGGTGGTCGCTGTAATCTACGCTTTGATGACACCAACCCGGCAAAAGAAGATCAAGAATACGTTGAGTCAATTGTTCGCGACGTAGAATGGCTGGGCTTTAAATGGGATGGTGAAATCCGTTATGCCTCTAGTTACTTCGAGCAGTTCTATCAGTGGGCCTTACAGCTAATTCAAGAAGGCAAGGCCTATGTTTGCCATTTGGATGCCGAGCAAACCAAAGAATATCGTGGTTGGGCAACCAAGCCGGGTAAAGACAGCCCCTATCGTGATCGCAGCGTTGAAGAGAACTTGGCTGAGTTCGAGAAAATGCGCGCGGGTGAGTATGAAGAGGGTGCTTGTGTCTTGCGGGCCAAGATAGATATGGCAAGCCCAAATATGAATATGCGTGACCCGATGTTGTATCGTATTCGTAAGCAAAGTCATCACCAGACTGGAGATAAGTGGTGTATATACCCAACTTACGACTTTGCCCATGGCCAAGAAGATGCGATTGAAGGCATTAGCCATTCAATTTGTACTTTGGAGTTTGCTGATCATCGCCCTTTGTATGAGTGGTTTATTGAAAACTTGCCGGTACCTAGCCAGCCTAAACAATATGAGTTTGCACGCCTTGAGTTGAACTACACCGTTACCTCGAAGCGCAAGCTGAAGCAGCTTGTGGACGAAGGATTTGTCGATGGCTGGGATGATCCTCGTATGCCGACCATATCAGGTTTACGCCGTCGCGGTGTTAGCCCTACAGCGGTTCGTCATTTTTGCGATCTGATTGGAGTAACCAAGTCGTCCAGTACTATCGATGTGGCAACCTTAGAGCATGCTATTCGTGATGATCTAAACAATGTTGCCCCTAGAGCGATGTGTGTACTTGATCCATTGCTGATCACGGTAACTAATTTTGATGAAGTAGCGAATGATGGTCATGAGCTTGTTGATGGTGTGGCGCAAATGTTACAACCGGTACACCCCAACGATGAAAGTCGCGGTGAGCGCCGTTTGCCATTCACACAAACTCTATATATTGATCGCGCTGATTTTAATGAAGATAGCAGCCTGTCTCGTAAAAAGTTTAAACGACTTGTGGCCGGTGAATATGTACGTTTGCGCGGCAGCTACGTCATTAAGGCGGAAGACATCATTAAAGACGATGCGGGTGAAATTACCGAACTAAAGGTCTCTTTGGTGCCTGGAACAGTAGGTAATAATCCCCCTGAAGGCATTCGGCCACGCGGTGTGATTCATTGGGTCTCGGCGACTCACAATGTGGATTGTGAGGTTCGACTTTACGATCGCTTGTTCAATGACGAAGCGCCTGATGCGGGAGATAAAAACTTTTTAGATTTTATTAACCCAGATAGCCTGAGCATTATTTCAGGTGCAAAGGCTGAGCTGTCTCTAGCGGATGCTGAGCCAGAACAGGCTTATCAGTTTGAGCGCGAAGGTTATTTCTGTTTGGACGCCAAACACAGTGAAGCCGATAAGCCGGTTTTCAATCGCACCATAGGCCTAAAAGACAACTGGGCTAACAAAGTATAGAGATTCGATATTCTGCGCGTTACTTACTAGTTGCCAGACGCTAGATGTAACTTTTGCGCAGGAGATCAAAAATAGAGTTAAGTTTATGCAACTGTACAACACCAAGAAACGAGAAAAAGAAGAGTTTAAACCAATCGACCCTGAACATATTCGTATGTATGTCTGCGGGCCGACTGTTTATAACTATGTGCATATTGGTAATGCGCGTCCGGCCGTTGTTTTTGACACACTTTATCGTGTTTTAAAGTCTGCCTACCCAAGGGTTAGCTATGCTCGCAATATTACTGATATTGACGACAAAATTATGCAGGCCGCAAAAGATAATGGCGAAACCATCCAGGACGTTTCCGAGCGATATACCCTTGCCTATGCCGAAGATATGGCCGCGATTAACTGCCTAGTGCCCGATATTATTCCAAAGGCGACAGAGCATTTGCCTGAGATGATCGAGATGATCGAAAAGCTCATCGCAAAAGGGCATGCCTATGAATCCGAAAAGCATGTCCTATTTGATGTTCGATCCATGGAAAATTATGGCGAGCTTTCAAATCGAAAGTTGGAAGATATGCTTGATGGTGCCCGTGTTGAAGTGGCTGACTACAAAAAGTATGCCGGCGACTTTGTACTTTGGAAGCCTTCAGTTGGTGATGAGCCGGGCTGGGAAAGTCCTTGGGGCTTCGGTCGCCCAGGTTGGCACCTAGAGTGTTCGGCTATGATTAAAAAGCACTTGGGTGAAAGCATTGATATTCATGGCGGCGGTAAAGATCTTATCTTTCCTCACCATGAAAATGAGATTGCTCAAAGCTGCTGCGCCAATGACGCTGAAGAGTATGTACGCTACTGGATGCACAACGGTTATATCAATATTGATGGCGAGAAGATGTCTAAATCCTTAGGCAACTTCCGCTTAGTCCGCGATCTGTTGAAAGCTTACCCGGGCGAGGTGTTGCGTTATGCCATTCTTTCGGCACATTACCGCTCGGATATGGATTTTTCTCAGAAGCTGCTGTCGGAATCAAAAGATAACCTAGATTATATCTACGGTGTTTTAAGAGACGAGGCTGATACCTCAAGTGCCGAATGTGAGCTTCAAAGCTTGCCTGTATTTGCGGCATTGCTGGATGATTTGAATACACGTGAGGCAATTACTCAGTTGTTGGCGGTAGCCAAGCGTTTGAAGTTAGCAGAGGCCAAAGACAAACCGGCTCTTAAAGGCGAGCTTATGGCCATCGCTAAGGTTTTAGGGCTGCTTGAGCAAGATCCTGAGCAATGGTTCACCCAGGGTGGAGCTGACGATTTAGCGGCTGAAGTGATCGAGGCGTTGATCGAAGAGCGGCTACAGGCACGTGCGGATAAAAACTTTGCGCGCGCTGATGAGATTCGTGATCAGCTAAAAAAACAAGGCGTTCTGCTTGATGACTATCGTGCTGAAGGCGGCGGTATCGCCACCAAATGGCGCCGAGAAAGCTAGGCTAGTATTGCGTAGATTGCAGGGGCGTTGAATGAAGTTATTAGCGTGGTCACTGGTATTGCTATGTGTGTTGAGCTTTTTTCTACGCAATCAATTTGAAAGCAATGTCTCGCTAGATTCACGCTTACTGAATGAGCCTCTGCAATACGCCGATGAGCACCAACGCAAGCAATTGCCGTTTGAGGATCGCCAGTACTTTGTTGATCGAAAGTTTCGCTATGAACTCTACGGCATGGTGGTTTCGTTTCGGGAGCACGATGGCGACCAAATGCTTCATAAAAGCTGGGGCGATCATTTGAATATTGCAGATGTCTGTGTGGTATGGAGCGATACTGCGCAGTCGCCTTTTCTAAACCAAATTGATTTTTGGAATGGCCAGTTCACTTGCAATGTGCGAACCTCGAGTAATGAAGCTTGGCAAAGCTTTAATATGAATCAGCTTTCAAATAACCATTTAATTAGCGCAGATCCATACATTCGAAAGAAAATTACCGATATCAATATCGGCGATCAAATTGTTATTAAAGGCTGGTTATCTGAATATGGTAATGATCAAGGTGCAATTCGAGGCACCAGTATTCGCCGGGATGATACCGGGAATGGTGCCTGTGAAACCATTTATGTTGAGCAATTTGAAGTGGTACGTGAAGCAAAGCGTTTGTGGAATAAGCTTTTTACAGTAAGCAGCGCTTTGTTGCTGCTGATGCTGGCTTGGTACTTCTTTAGCCCTTATAAACCTCGTGCAGAAAAAAGCCACTGATATTTCGGCTTGTTTAGGGCTAGTAGTTTGTTAGCTGGTACTATGTGTTAAACAAATAATTGTGTTGTTTAAAACTAAACTAATTTAAGAGACAGTAATGACGACGACTCCTGATTTTCGTTTTAGAAGGCTACGCCGTACCAAAGTTCTACGACAGTTGGTACGAGAAAATCATTTACGCCCTGAAGACTTTATTCTGCCAATTTTTGTTGAAGAGGGCATTCAGGAGCCGGTTGAAATCGCCAGCATGCCAGGCGTTAAGCGATTCCCTGAAACTCAGTTAGGGGGCGAACTACGTCGTTTATGGCAGCTTGGTGTTAAGGCCGTCATTCTTTTTGGTGTCAGTCAACATAAAGATGACTGCGGCAGCGATACTTGGAACGACAAGGGTTTAATGGCTCGTTGCATTAGAACGGCCAAAGCCGCTACGCCAGATATGCTAATCATCAGTGATAACTGTTTTTGCGAGTATACCGATCATGGTCACTGTGGTGTGGTGCATGATAATGATGTTGATAATGACTCCACGCTAGAGAACCTACAGGCACAAGTGATAACCGCTGCACGTGCCGGTGTCGATATGATTGCTCCGTCGGGCATGATGGATGGCATGATCGCCGCCATTAGAGAGGCGCTCGACAGTGAGGGCTATACCCATATACCGATTATGAGCTACTCGACAAAATTCGCCTCGGCGTTTTATGGTCCGTTTAGAGATGCGGTTGACAGTAACTTTAAAGGCACTCGCAATACCTACCAGATGGACCCCGCCAATGGCCGTGAGGCCTTAGCTGAATCCTTGCAGGATGAAGGCGAGGGTGCCGATATTTTGATGGTTAAGCCCGGCATGGCCTACCTCGACGTTATCCGTGAGATACGTGACGGCAGTAATCAACCCTTGGCGGTATACCATGTGAGCGGTGAGTACGCGATGATCAAAGCGGCCGCCGCCGCTGGCGTTATCGATGAGAAGTCTATTGTTCTAGAAAGCATGATTGCTTTTAAGCGTGCCGGTTGCGATTTGATTTTGACCTACTATGCCGAAGACATCATTAACTGGCTAAAAGAAGAGTAACGGTACGAACCTTATATGTTGAAAAAATTCACCTTTTTTCTGCTTGGGCTTAGCGTGCTGTTATTGTTGTTTGCTGCGCTCGTTGGACCAGAAGAGCTTGCGCTCTTTTTAGGCAGCGAAGACACGGTTCAAGCACCGCAGAATACAAGTGCATCGCAATGGTGTGCTGATATGGAAAACAAACCCAACAAACAGTGGCAAGAAGGTGATTTTCAGCGCTTTGCCGAAGAGTGTTTGTAAGATCAATCGATAGCTAGATAAAGTAGAAATGATATGGTGAAAAAAGCAACTGTTGAAGACAATGTTTTTACTCGCTTGATGGCCAATAAGGCTTTTGAGATGTTTGTTGTCTCGGTCATTATATTGTCCGCCCTAGTTGTCGGTGCAAAAACCTATGCTGTCCCTCCAGCTGCTCTCAAAGTGTTGGCGGTTTTGGATTGGGTGATTACTTTTATCTTTTTGATCGAAATTAGCATTCGCTTTATTGCTGAGCCCAATAAGAAAAGGTTTTTTCATAAAGCCTGGAATATATTCGACACCTTGATTGTTGTGGTGAGTTTGATTCCCATCGAAAATGGTGAGATGGCATTACTTGGGCGATTGATCCGTATTTTTAGGGTGCTGAGGATGGTTTCTATCATTCCAGAGTTGCGGATGCTGCTGAATTCCCTAGCTAAGGCTTTGCCGCAGCTGGGTTATGTCATGCTTTTGATGTTTATTATTTTTTACATCTATGCCGCTATAGGCAGTACCTTATTCCACGAGATTAACCCGGAACTCTGGGGCGATATCAGTATCGCGCTATTGACCTTGTTCCGGGTAATGACCTTTGAAGATTGGACCGATGTCATGTATGAAACCATGGCGGTTTACAAACTGAGCTGGATCTTCTATCTAACCTTTATTTTCTTTACGGCCTTTGCTTTCTTAAACATGATCATTGGCATCGTCGTGAATGTCCTGGAAGAAGAGCACAACCGAGAGCGCCAGGAGGCCGCCGAAGCTAGTGGTGAGCCAACAATGTTTGATTTGCAAGATCAGTTAAAAGACATTCAAGAACAGTTGGCGCACCTAAAACAAACTAAATAAAGTCACGACGGTTGTCGAGCAATTAACCGGCCACATTAGCAATATGCTTAAGTGGCCACGGCTTAATGAAGAAACAATCTTAACGTTGTAAGTCGCCTAAAGTGCTTATTCTGCGGCGCATGCAGCGCAATTCTTTGCTGTGGCAATCGCTGTAATCGATTGTATACATTCTAGCCTCACATTCTTGGCTACACTTGCTAGAGCTTGAACCATTTTGTTCAGTTTTTTAGCGCAAGCAAGGAGCCTCGCCATGCATCATAAACTGCAGATGTCGGTATGTCTGACCATAGTCTTGCTAGTTGTTTGTGGGCAACTTGTTGCTGAGGAATCCTCTCGTACTACCAGTATTCCCCACCATTTGCTGTTAGACGATCAGGCCAACAACTCTAAAGTAATCACCTTAGATGAACGGGGCTTACACCTAAATTACCCGAAACAGCGCCAACAAGTGAACTCTAAGTTGTGGCCGTGGCGTGCAATTGGCCAGGTCAATGTTGCGGCCTCTCACTATTGCAGTGGCGTGTTAATAGCCAAAGATAAGGTTCTTACTGTGGCCCACTGTCTTTGGGATGCTTATAACAAGGATTGGTATGGCCCATCGGAAATTCATTTTGTGGCGGCTTATGCGCGCGGCGACTATTTAGCGTATAGCCGGATTGAATCATTCCAAGCGGCCGGCAAGTTCAATGAAAAAGGTGAAATAGATTTGGACTCTGTTCATACCGATTGGGCCATACTTCATCTGCGGCAAGATATAGGGCTTGAGGTAGGTTTTTTAGATCTATCTCGGGAGCACACTGTTACTGCGGGTGATGTGATTAGTCTCGCTGGCTATCGTCGCGATCGCCCTGAGGTATTAACGGCCCAGCTTAACTGTAAGCTGCTGGCTTGGAATAAAGATGGCTCTGCCTTTGATCATAGTTGCGAGATTATTCAGGGCGACTCTGGCGGGCCAATTTTGCGACGCCGAAACGGCGAATGGCAGGTTTTAGGTATTCAATCTCTGGAGGCTAAAACGGAAGCGCGACGGTGGGGAGTGGCGGTGGCCAGCAGGGCGGTTAAATCTGCTAGCCGCTAGTTACTAATCTCAATATTCAGCCATCAAGAATCAAACATCAAGTACCAGCCGCCAAGCACTAAACCAATACTCAAGGTCGGGCAAGTAGTTAGGTCTTGTGGTTGCCACGTTGTGGAGCTCTTGCTTTTCGGCGAGCTTCTTTTTGAGCTTCTTTCTCTGCTTTTTTACGTTCAACCTCGATCAGTTCTTTGGCGATCATTTCTGGTGTCTCCAGAGTTATCTCTCCGATGACTCCGCCACGAAGATCTTTGATGAGCAGTTCAGAAACCTTATGAAGGTCTGCTCTCCCGCCCGCTCTAACACAAGCTCGACGCTTCGCTATCGCTTCTAGGTTTTCGATCTCGCTTTCAAATACCTCTTCTAATTGATAGCGCTCTTGTAGTTGTTCAGAGTAGTGGCGCTGAAGAAAGCCAATCGCATAAAAAGCGATGTCTTCATATTCCATAGCCGTATCTTTAATGGCGCCAGATACGCCAAGTCGATAAGCACTGTGCTCATTTTCAACTTTAGGCCAGAGCATTCCTGGGGTATCCCATAACATGATGCCATTGCGTAGATTAATTTTTTGTTGTCCCTTGGTGACAGCAGGCTCATTACCCACCTTGGCGATGGAACGCCCGGCTAGGGTGTTTATCAAAGTAGACTTGCCGACATTCGGTATGCCTAAGATCATCGCATTGATGGTTTTAAACTGATTGCTATCCGGTAGTAGTTTGCGGCATAGATCGGGCAAGATTTTAGCTTTCGAATTATGATCATTACTTACTAGCAGTGTTTTAACGCCAGCCTCTTGTTCGAAGTGCTGTTGCCACAACTCCGTCATTTTGGGGTCAGCCAGATCGGTTTTGGTAAGTACTTTGATATTAGGTTTATTGCGACGAAGCTCGGCAATCATTGGGTTTTGGCTGGAATAGGGCAGGCGCGCATCCAAAACCTCAATATACAAATCAATTTGCGAGGCCGCTTCACGAACTTGCTTTTGGGCCTTGTGCATATGCCCTGGGTACCACTGAATGGCCATCTTTAAAATCCTATGAAGTTGTACTTATTGCTGGCTGGCCACTTTAAAGCTTGGGTCATTTAGCAGTGGTTGGCTTAATTTATGAAATTGGCGGGGCGCAATATACTGCAAAACCTCTTTGCCATTTTCACTTAACGCAATATCTAGGCCCTTTTGGGGGTAGAGGTAATGAGTCAGTTCCTCTGAATGCAGCTGGGTTTCGGGAGTGCCAAAGCGATTGTTGATGATGCCGTCATCAAGATTAATCGCCGGGATAAAGCTAATGCCTGCGATGCTGGCTTGCTGTGCAAGTTGCCAATCGCTTTCTGTCGGTAACAGCTTGCGTGCGCCACTGGCCATATAATCGCCATGCTCAAGGTTTTGAATCATCTGTTGTAGCTGGCTTGCTGGTATATCGACCAATAAGATCAATTTGCCTTGCAGTGGCCCCGCCTTGTAATGGCTGATGTAACTTTCAAGGCTGGCATTGTTTTGCTGGTCGATAACGATAGCGCTCTCACTGTCCTTGCCAATGATTTCTAGGGCTTGAGCAAGGGTAGTTTGACCGAGTCTAAGTCCAAAGACTTCACTGCTGCCATCTTCAAATTGCTCTATCTGCCAAGGAAGCCCTTTGACAATACGCTCTGGAGGGCTGTCAGGTGCCGGACCGCAGGCACTTAGCAATAGGCAGAATAGGCTTGAAGCGCCCGCTGCCAATAGCCTTTTTCTGTCAAATTTCGCCAAAATATTCATGCTAAAATCGCCTATAACTAGCCGTCTACAAAGGCTCTAGTATAACAAAGAGCGATAAAGGTAAAAACCAAACTTGCCGCTAAGACGTCTACTCACGCTAAGCAATAATAAGGATAAGCAATGCTGGTAGAACACTTTATGCCTCGCTTCTGCGAGACTGATGCCCTGGGGCATATTAATAATGTCAGCTACAGTGCCTGGGTTGAGCAGAGCCGAACCAGTTTGCTGATGGGGGATCGTGCCGTAGAGCTGCCGGCCGGCTTCAATTTCGTCTTGGCAAACGTCAATATGGATTTTATGGCTGAAGGTTATTTCGGACACCAGGTAAGCAATCACAGCTGGATCGATAAAGTGGGTAATAGCTCATTGCAGATTCGTACGGACATCTTTCAGCAAGATCGCCAACTGCTTAAGGCAAGTTCAACATTGGTGTACTTCGATTTAAAGAACAAGCATACCTGTCCAATGCCTGCAGAGTTCATAGAAAAAATTACCGAAGCGATTAAACAAAACAATGACAGAGGTGCAGTTTGATGAAAGCGCTTGTTGCAACAGGCTTTGCTGAAGATTTAACCAATATGCAGCTGCAGCAGCGTGAGCTGCCAGAGCCGTCCCCTAATCAAGTTAGAGTTAAGATGCTTCGCGCGGTCATTAACCCTTCGGATTTCAATTTTATTCGTGGCGATTACAAAGACGCCTTGCAACGTCTTATATGGAATTATCAACAAGAGCAGTGTTGCTTCGATCCGGCCCGAACAATGCCTTATCCCGAGCACCCTTATGTATTGGGTGGAGAAGGTGTGGGGATCGTCGAGGCCTGTGGCAGTAGTCTTTTGGCGCGACGGCTAAAAGGTAAGAGGGTGGCTATTAGCGCCGGTCCGCCTGAAGGTAGCTGGCAGGAATATACCCTTGTCGATGCCAAAAAAGCGATACCGGTTCCAGAACAGCTCAGCCATGAGCAGGCTGCAATGTACACGATTAACCCATTGTCTAGCTTTGCCATGGTGCGCAAAGTGCTAAAAGTAGAAGCTGGAGAGTACCTGTTACAGAGTGCTGGAAACTCTGCCTTGGCAAGAATGGTAATCGCCTTGAGTAAGGAGTTTGGATTTCGTACCATCAATATTGTGCGCGACAGTTCTCAAAAAGACGAGCTGAAAAGTTTGGGAGCCGATGAGGTGATCGTCTACCCGGAGGAAGATCTGCTCGAGAAGGTTTCTTCGATTACGGGCTCCCGTGGTGTGCGCTATGCGATGGATTGTGTTGGTGGGCAGCTCACTAGCGATATGTCGCGCTGCCTATCGGTAAACACCACCATGCTGCTTTATGGCACTTTAGCTGCGAATGGTTTCTCAGTGAACAGCCGTGATCTAATGATGCCCGGTTGTCGAATAGAAGGTTTTTTTGCTGGGAACTGGCTTGCTCAGCAATCTACCTTAAAACTGATTTCGACGATTCGGCAGATGGCAAAGCTCTCGGCAAAAGGTATTTTTAAGGCTGAGGTCGCTGAAGTGTTTGCGCTGGAAGATTATCTAAAGGCACTTGAGTTAAGTCAGCAGCCCTCTCGCGGTGGAAAGGTGTTACTGAGTTTTTGATAGTCATTGCCGCTATGGCTAGAAAATCTTGTTTTTGGCGGCCATTTATTAGGTTCGGACACTTAAGTTCTTAAGTCACTGCTAAAAGCCTTAAGTTAGAGTATTAAAATAAGGCTTTTCGCTGTGCTGATACTTTACGCCGTTTAGCTTATCATTACCGCCTCGATTGCTATCGGCGTATCATTTAGATCCTGATGGCTTACCTTAAATACCATTAGATTACTGTTTTTCGGTCACTATGGCTCTATTAGAAATATCCGCGGGCGCAAAGGCTAAGCGACATATACAAGAACACGGTTTAAAACCACAAGATATCCAAGCCATTTTTGGCGCTTCCGGTGCTGCCAAGTGGTTAGCAATATACGGTTTGGATCGTGCAGTATTTGAACAGTGGCTGCCGCAATATTTCGATGGTGAGAAAAATGATGCGGTAATTGATAAGGCTATCTCGCCAATCAAGCTCTATGGCACCTCCGTAGGAGCTTGGAAGTTGGCAGCGGCCTGCCAAGCTGATCCAGGGCCAAGCTTAGAGCGTTTAGCGAACGCTTATATCAACCAAAGCTATGGCCGAAAAGCGAAGCCAGCGGAGGTGGTTTATCAAACCGAACGAATTCTTGATACATTGATGCCTGAAAATAAGCTCGATGAGTTATTGCAGCATCCTTACCTTAGGTACAGCTGCGGTGCCGTAAAGTGTCACAGCTTTTTATCTAGAGAAAAATCCTTTAGTTTGGCACTGGGAATGAGTGAAGGCTTTGTTCGTTCAGTCAGCAACAAAAATTATGGCGCAATGTTTGATAGGGCAGTCTTTAGCGACGCAAGAGATTTACCAGAGTTAAAAGACGAAGCCGGTGTTCAAACCCAACATATACCATTAAGCCAGCAAAACTTACGTGAGGCTTTGCGCGCTTCAGCGGCCATTCCCTATATTATGGATCCAATATCCGGAATAGAAGGGGCAAGCGAAGGTTTGTATCGCGATGGCGGCTTGCTGGATTATCACCCGATACCCAGTCGTTTTTGGCAAGCAAGTGGTTTGGTTTTATATCCGCATTTTTACAATTACTTGGTACCGAACTGGTTCGATAAATTCTACGCTTCGCGTAAAGCCAGCGCCAAGCAATTGGACAATGTCATAATGCTATCGCCAAGCGCTGAGTTTGTGGCTGCTTTGCCGGATGGCCGCTTACCTGATCGAAAAGATTTCTCTATTTACAAAGGGCGCAACGAAATTCGACAACAGCGCTGGCGACAAGCGATGCACGCTAGCACCCAGCTAGGCGAAGAATTTTTGTCTTGGGTTAATGGCGATGATCTAGCGGCCAAATTAAAAGATTTTTAAAACCGATTGCTATGTCTGCTGCATCAAATCTATTAGCGAATATTACGCTACCAGAGCTTCCGATAATTGAATTGCTTGACGAATTAGCCGAGGCTTTGGATGGTCAGCAAGACACCCTGATCTTACAGGCTGCGCCGGGAGCCGGTAAAACCACTGTGCTACCTCTATTGGCCTTAGCGATGCCATCCCTTGCACAACAGAAAATTATCCTACTGGAACCTAGACGATTAGCCGCAAAAGCGGCAGCTGAAAGAATGGCCAGCCTCTTAGCTGAGCCCGTAGGGAAAACCGTGGGCTACCGCGTAAGAATGGAGAGCCGTGTCAGCCAAGAGACTCGTTTGGAGGTCATGACTGAGGGTTTATTTATTCGTCGCCTGCAACAGGACCCTGAGCTCAAGGATGTTGCTCTGATCATTTTTGATGAATTGCATGAGCGTCATTTAGATGGGGATTTGGCGCTGGCACTTGCGCTGCAATCCAGAGAAATATTTAGAGATGAACAGCCCCTTAAGATGCTGTTGATGTCGGCGACTTTGCAAAGTGAGCAACTGCAAGAGAGCTTTCCCGATGCACCTCTTATCGCCAGCGAAGGTCGCCAGTACTCGGTAAGTGTGGATTATTTTCCTGAGCTTTCTATTTATGGCAAATCTCGCCGGGAACTATGCGAAGCTATTTCTCGAGCTATTAAGATTGCCTTAGGGAAACACGAAGGTTCGATTCTGCTGTTTCTTCCAGGGCAAGGCGAAATTCAAAGCTGCCTTCAGTATTTAGAGGAGCAGTATCAAGCCGGAACGATTAGCGATCAATCGATCTTAAAGTTTGTGCCCTTATATGGTGAATTGGCATTAGAAAAGCAGTTTCAGGCGATTGCTCCTGCTAAGAATGGTGAGCGTAAAATTGTGCTGGCCACTGATATTGCAGAATCCAGTTTAACCATCAAAGATGTCAGCATTGTTATTGATGGTGGCTTAAAAAGAAGTTCTGCTTTTGATCTTAACACCGGCATGAATCGCTTACTTACTGAGCGCAGCTCTAAGGCAAACAGCAAGCAAAGAGCTGGCCGAGCAGGGCGAACAAAAGCGGGCTTTTGCCTGCGCCTTTGGAGTGAAAGTGAACAGCAAGGCCTAGCTGAACACGGTCAAGCTGAAATACTCAGGGCTGATTTAAGTAATCTCTGCTTGCAGTCGGCAGCTTGGGGGGCCGAAAGTCTCGATGAGCTTCATTGGTTAGATAAGCCACCCGTTGCAAATGCTTGGCAAGCGCATGATTTATTGCACTCTTTGCAAGCTATAGAGCACTCGAGCATCACTGCTGACAGTAATCAGCAGCCTGGCTTGGCAATCACGGCTCATGGAGAGGGCCTAGCTAAATTACCATTGCATCCGCGTTTAGCACATATGATTTCCTTGAGTAGGGAGCACAATGTAGCCGAAGAAAAGCTAGCTGAAAAGCTGGCGGCTTTATTACTGGAAAAGGACCCTTTGTCCTCGCAAGCCCATAGCTGTGATATTGGCTTACGCCTGCAATGGCTAAATGATAACAGTCAGCAAAGAGCTTCCATCAGAAAGCGTATCAACGCCAGTGTACAACAGCTAAGAAAACAGCAGCTTGAAAAACCCAATGTTGTAAGGTTTGAGGATAAAGCCACACTCGACGTTACCGAACTACTGCTGCTTGCCTATCCTGATCGCCTGGCCAAACGTATTCGTGAAACCGACAATGCCGAGGTTATTTATCATCTAAGTAACGGCCGTCAAGCGATTTTGGATGCCGCAGACCCGATTGCAAAGGAGCATTTTTTAGTCGTAGCGCAATTGGGTGGCCGCAAAGGGCAGCAATATGACCGAATTTATCTTGCTGCTGCAGCTGATCACAATAGTGTATTAAGCCATTGCTCGGATGAGCTCAGAGTAGACCACTTTGTCGATTGGGATAAAAGGCTAGGGCGCTTTATAGCACAGGAGCGCCACTATTTCGGAAAGCTATTACTCGATAATAAGCCGATTGAAAAGCTAGATCCCGAAATCAAAGTTCAAGCGTTGTTACGCTATATAAAACAGCATCACGGTGATTGTCTATCGCTTAACGAAGAGGCCCGGCAACTAAGCGCGCGGATTAATATCATGCACAAAAATGCGCCTGATAAAATGCCCTTTGCGGTGAGTTGGCCGAGCATTTTGGATAGGATAGCGCCGGTTTTAGAGCCTCAGTTGACTAGAATTGACAAACTTAGCCAGCTCGAAGCGCTGGATATCGCTGTAGCGCTAAAGGCCATTATTGATTGGGAGCAACAGCAGTACTTAGATCGGCATTTGCCTAGCAAAATTAAAGTCGCCAGTGGCAGCTTTAAAGATATTAATTACTTAACTGGTGAGCCCGAATTATCGGTAAAGCTACAAGAAATGTTTGGTGCCAAACAAGCGCCCACTTTATTAAATGGCCGCTTGGCCATTAAGCTTCAGTTACTATCGCCGGCTGGACGTGCATTGGCACTTACTAATGATTTGGAGAGTTTTTGGGAAAATGCTTACCAAGATGTTAAAAAAGAAATGCGTGGCCGTTATCCTAAACACCCATGGCCGGATAATCCGATGGAGGCAATCGCCACTGCTAAGACAAAAGCTTCTCTAGCACGAGAGAAGAAAAACTAAACGAGAGTGAGTTATGAAAATCAGTAAAGACAAAGTTGTTTCTTTCCATTACCGACTTTGGAATTGTGCAGAAGAGCCTTCAGTCGAGTTGGAATCCTCCCATGGCGAACAAGCTAGCCTGTACTTGCATGGCTACGGCAATATTTTACCGACGCTAGAAGAGGCGATGCTAGATCACGAAGAGGGTGATGTCTTTAGTGTTGCCTTGAGCCCAGAAAAAGCATATGGCTTGCGTCGTGACAATTGGCAGCAGCGCGTGCCAATCAAGCATTTACTCGGTAACAAAAAGCCCAAGAAAGGTGACATCGTTCATATCAATACCGACCAGGGCCAAAAGCAAGCAACCGTTCTTAAAGTTGGCCTTAAAAATGTCGATGTTGATGCGAATCATCCTCTGGCAGGTAAAGAAGTTCAGTTTGATATTGAAATCTTGAGCATCCGCGAAGCTAGCAACTCCGAGATCGACCATGGCCATGCCCATGGACCCGGTGGCCATCAACATTAAAGCAGGGCATACTTAGCTAGGGTCTGTTAACACTAATTTTGCAGTGATGGCTGAATGAGTGTTGTCAGGTCCTAGTGAGCAGAAAGGTATTGCTTTTCTGCTACTCGACCCGGATGTATATAATATAAATAGAAATCACTAAAGGAAGAGGGTGTGATATGGATAAACGACGCAGTCAGTCTAAGGACTTTAATCTTCGTAGGGGTTTTGCACTAATAACATTGTTATTTGCGGCGAGTGCTAGCTTGCACAGTAGCGCGCAAGCTGAACTGAATGGCAATGTCGCTAAGACCACCACCTTGAGCAAACCTAACAATTTACCTGATGAAGCGGCTAGTAGCCCAGCAACAAACCCTAGCGCCCAAAGAGAAACTGATCGAACAGTATTTAAAGATTGGGTGCTAAATTGTGGCGACGGAGACTGCATTGTTCACCAATACATCCTCGACGAAAAAAAACGCGTTATCAGCTCTGTATCATTACATCAAAAAGCCGATTCAATTCTAATCACCTTTACCGTGCCATTAATGACGCGTATCGATCATGGTGTCGATCTCAGTATTATTCGATACGATGGTAAAGAGATATATAAGAAAAATTACGGTTATTCCTATTGCACCCAGATAGGATGCATGTTGACCTACACACTCGGTGACGAATTGATTAAACCAATGCAGGCGGGGCGTAAATTAAAGCTGGCCTTTGCGGCCTTGGATGGCCGAGTGGTTAATTCTATTCACTCTTTGTTTGGCTTTAGCAAGGCTCTTGAGCATTTTAAAGAACTTCCTGCGATCGCCAAAACTAAGCTTAAACGCTAGCTAGTTAGATAGACTAAAGATTTCTGATCAAGCGCCTTTGCTGGCGCTTGTATTGTTTTTTGGTTGGTTTGATTTGAGACGCAAAGAAAGTTTTTCAAAATCTAGGGGCTGGTGGGTATTTTTAAAGCCTCTTAGGAGGCTAATTCTAACCCGCACAAAATTTCAAGTAGCTGTACCGCGCTGAGAGATTCACCCATGGCTGATTCGGTTTCTTGACTCATTTCGATAGCCCCTAAAGCGAGATCTACTGCGGCTGTTTCCAACAAAATCTTTGCCTGCCTTGGTAGCCCTTTCTCGGCCACTCTTGACTCAAATTGCTGGCATATAAGCTCCAATTCCGCGGAATGGATATTGTGCTTAGCGAGTAGTTTTTGTGGGTCCATTGATGTTAATCCGATTGCTTGGCTGATTTCGCGCCACCTTACCTGAGGCATAGAAGCTTGTCGAGTTTTGCGAAATGAGGTGTTAGAGCCTGACGATCTTTTATGCGTTATAATGAGCGATCCTTTAAGGCTAATGGTAAAACAGTGACTCAAGAACGAAATGAAACAATGGCAGGCTTCTATTCGCGCACAGCGCTAGCAGAAAAGCTCGATATGCCGCTTAAGTTACTGACCAAAACGTTATTAGATGCTGGCTGGATTCAGTATGTGGACGAGGCTTGGAAGTTGACTGCTAAAGGAGAGTTCGAGGGCGGAGAGATTCGTCATAGCAAGCGTTATGGTGAATATATTGTCTGGCCCGCAAAAGTCCGCGATCACGCAATCTTCGCTGATCGAGCACCCAGCCAACTCAATGCCTCGGCGATTGCACAAAAATTCGGCATTAAGGCTCGCCAGGTCAACGCCCTGTTGGCAGAGCAGGGCCTTATAGAGCGGGACATCAGAGGGTGGCGGCTAAGTGATTTTGGTAGGCAAAGTGGCGGCAGTATCCATATTCATGAGCCCTCTGGTCGAACTTTCGCCTTGTGGGGGCAAGACTTGCTAGACCGCTTAAAGCCCATGGCTGCGGAGCTGCAGGATCTCGCAGCCGGCAATCAACTGAGTGAAGAGACCTTAGCTGAAGCTTGCCAGTGCATTGCTTTAGATGGGCAAAGCCACCCTTGTCGAGCGCTAAAGTTAGTTGGTGACTGGCTCTATCTGGCGGGCTTAGGGCATAGTTGTGGCCGACCCCTGCCTCAGGCTCGTGAGCTAAAAAGTCAGTTCTATCTGCCAGATAGCCGTCTTTATATCGAGGTATGGGGCTTAAACCTAGCTCCCCAGGAAATTAGCGCTCAATTTCAAAGACAGGAATACTATGATCGACACGGAATCTCCTATATTAGTTTGAGCCTGTCCGATTTGGCTCAATTGGATGAAACCTTGGCCCGCCAGCTTCTAGAGAGGGGTGTCGAGTCATATCAGCACCTTTAATGCTTAGCCCATCAAATTCAGACCCTGTTAAGCTCCACTTTGCCAGAATACCTTCATATTAAGTAAAAAGCGCAGCGCACTTGTAGAGATTCAACAGAGCTGCGCAAATGGAGGTCATAGTGCAAACCGTAGCTGACGCAGGGACTAGCATGAAAAGTCTGGTATTTTCTGACACGCTCCTTACAGAGGCAGAAGTCGAGTGCTTCGAAATAGGGCGTCAACTACAGCGTAAGGCTTTGTGTAAAAGGTCCTTCGACGGTGCAGGTTTTTTTCGTGCGATTAGCATGAGCTCGCTAAGCTGGTCCAAAACCCCTTGGCGTCTTACAGTGCAGCTATTTTTGTACTTACTTTTTTTGCCGTTTAACATCCTGTGGCAGCTTTTGAAGCAGTGCTGGTTATGGATGCTGTTTCCCTTCAGATACCTAGGAACCTTCCTACCACCGCGCGGCTTCAATGCCCCAGGTGAAAAGACTTTACAGGGTATTCACAATCAGTTTACTCCTTACTTTTGTCTACACGGCCGAGATTATATCGAGTGCATCAATCGCTGGGTGAAGGTCTTGTACGGTATTGATAAGGCTAAGTATCACAACTTTGCGCGCTACTTACACCAGGAAAGACGTCGCTTAAAGGATCAAGGTGTAAATGATCCGAGCTTTTTAGCGGTTACCTACCGGAATCAGCTGAGCGCCGCTAGGCAGCGTTTGAGTAATGATCTAGGCAACTATTGATTATAGACCTTACCGTTTTCAGTCATTTAACACCCCTGCAGTTAGTTATCTTTTGCCCGGCCATGAGCCGGGCTTTTCTTGTCTTAAAGCGCCAATTTTGTTTACACTGCGGCTTATTATTGTTCTTTACATTGGATTAAAGGAAAGCCTCCATGAGCACAAAGTGTCACGAAGTAGATTATCAGATCATCGGCGAAAGCATGCAGTTAGTGGAAGTTGAGCTGGATCCAGGTGAGGCGGTGATTGCCGAAGCCGGAGCGATGAACTATTTCGAGGAAGGGATTGAGTTTGAAACTAAAATGGGAGATGGCTCTGATGCTGAACAGGGCATCCTTGGCAAGCTCTGGGGTGCCGGCAAACGCGCATTGACAGGCGAATCAGTATTTATGACACATTTCACCCATCGTGGTGAAGGTAAATCTAAAGTAGCTTTTGCGGCCCCGTTCCCAGGCAGTATTGTCGCCCTTGATATGGCGAGCATCGGTGGCGAATTGATTTGCCAGAAAGACAGCTTTTTATGTGCCGCGAAGGGCACCAGTATTGGTATCGCCTTGCAAAAACGTTTAGGGGCGGGCTTTTTTGGCGGTGAAGGTTTTATTTTACAACGCCTAAATGGCGACGGAATGGCGTTCGTTCACGCTGGCGGCTCAGTGGTTCGAAAAGAGCTAAACGGCGAATCTCTAAAAGTAGATACTGGCTGTATTGTTGGTTTTACATCGGGAATTGATTACGACATCAAGCTTGCCAGCGGACTGAAAAGTATGTTTTTTGGTGGCGAAGGGCTATTTCTAGCAGAGTTAAGTGGCACGGGTACGGTTTGGCTACAAAGCTTACCTTTCTCTCGTTTGGCGGATCGAATCATCTCTCACGCGCCAAGTATGGGTGGCAGTGATCAAGGGGAAAGCTAGCACGGCATTAAACTGAATAGAGGCTTGCGGCATATAAAAAAATGCCGCAAGCACGATTACGAGCTAATTGGCGTCAACGTCATAAGGGTTTTTAGGTTGATAGTCGGCGATTTGCTCCATGGCCTTTTTGTAGACATCATCGACTCTCGGCAATAAACCAACTTCCATACGCCTTGAAAGCATAGTGACTGGGAATAGGCAGTGCTGTGTTTTAGGCACGCAAACGGCACGACTTTTACCCAGTTGATCTTCGTAGTTTTGCCAAACGAGATTTTCTTCATTGACTAGCACTCGACCTAGAACAGCACCTAGGGCTTGTAGCATCAGGCGGTCATCGCGCTTTATTAAGCTTCGATCAATCACACGCTGGATCAGCTTTAGGTCTTGTTTGCTGCCATGCAGGCCACTACCAAAATGGCGGCGGGTTATTTCTTCTACACTGTCGATCTGCTTTTGGATATGGCTACGGTCGATCCAGCGAAAGTCTTTTACGCTTAGCTCATCATCTTGGGCCAAGGTCGATGTGCTAAACAGTTGAGTAAATAAGGCCAGACCTACAAGCAGGCCCGCTTTGCTGTGGCGTATTTTATTCACCATATTAACTCCTTGAATAAAGTCGGCGGATCACGCTATTAAGCGCAGTATAACCAAGCACATTGCTGATAGATAGGATGTGATTAGCACCGTGGGCGAGGTATAATCGTGCTTTGTATTTGAACCGCTACCATCACAAGGGTGTTTACTATTTATGGCGCTTAGTTTTTTTACGGCTTGTTATATGCAGCACACTGCACAGGCTAATCAGTTTCGCTGTCAACAACCCGCACAAGAGCTCGGCACCGGCGGTAGGCCAGAGTATTTATTACGTGAATTGAAACAAGCCTTTGTCGGTAAAGCGGGCAAAATTCACGGTAACTTTAGCCGCGACTTATCTGAGGCCCCGCTAAAGCCTTGGTTGCAGGAACTGCAAGAAGAAAAGATGAGCTTCAAAAGTCTGTCGGATAAACTCTGGCAGCATTTCGAAACCAGCTTGGCCGGTAGTAGCGTGGATTTAGATGCGCATATTCTAGTGTTTATCGAAAGCCTCGCTGAGTGTGATTTCCTCCACCTCTACTTGTTAGATCACAAGGAAGGCTTGTATCTGGACAGCGACATCCAGCTGGGTGACAGTCTATATCTTGATGTCAGCAAGATTATTGCGGGCTGCAAAATTAACATCACCGATGCACTGATAAATGACGAAGAGATACAAAGTGATAGCCCTATCGCCATGCTACGCCCAAGGGGGGATAAAGAGCTCAGTGACTTCTTTTGTGAAGTTATGGGGATGGGTGACCCGCTCGATACAAAGGCCGATACCGCTAGTTTCCTTGATGCTGTCGAGGAGTTTACTCGGGATATGGACGAGGATAAGGCTGCTCTATGTCGAAACGAGGTGGTTGATTATTGCATCGCCCAAGACAAACTTGGCGAGACCGTGATTTTTGAAGAACTGTCTAGCGCATTAGCCGAATCAAAAGCGATTGAAGACGATAGTAGTTTCTCGGACTTTGTCGCGGACTACCAATCTCAGCGCGATATCGCTAAAACCGAAGAGCTGATTCCCGATCGTTCAAAATTGCGCCAATTTCTTAGGATCAGTGGGCGCAGCGAACAGCTTAGTATGAGCTTTAATGCGGAATGTTTGGGCGATAGTATTGTCTATGATCCATCGGCGGATAGTTTAACCATCAAAGCCATCCCTAGCGCCTTAAAAATGCGTTTAATGGATCACCTAAGCAAGCCTGATTAAGTTTGGGTTAACCTGGCTTTTAGAATAATTGTCCGTAGTCATACAGCCGTGGAGTGTTGCTTATGAAATACCTTTCCTTGCTTTCGTTAATCGTCAGTATTCTATTGGCCGTTACCTGCTATCAGCTATGGCAGCAGTCGCAGCAGCTTGCCACACAAATGCAATCCATTCAGAGCCATAATGAAGAGTTATTGGCCGAACTTAAAGCCAATCAAGATGAAATGAGCTTTATGCGAGAAAAGCTGCTAGAGTTTGAAAAACATAGCCTGAAGGGTGTTGCCGATCAGGCCAATGATGCATTTTTAGAGGGATGGGAATCCCTTATCGGTATAGTAGGTAAGGAAATCGATCAAGCACGTAAAAACCTAGAGCAGCAACGCCGCAAGCAGTCTGAGCCTGCAACGCCGCCCGCTGATCAAGGCTCCAAAAATGATAGTAGCGCAACAGAGACTTAATTAAGGATAATTTATGAAAGCCCTAAAAATCATTCTAGGCTTGGTAGTCGTGGTGATTATCGCCGCCGTGGTTATTACCATGCTGTTTCTTAATAATATTAACCAGTTAACGGTAGATACTGTACAGAGCCAAGGCTCACAGTTGCTTAAGACTGATGTGAAGCTTGGCGCAGCCAATATCGAGCTAAGCGAAGGCAAGGGCAGTCTGCAAAATCTTACCGTGGCAAACCCTCCCGGCTTTAGTGCGGCCAACGCGGTTGAGATGGGCGCCGTAACATTGCAAATCGACCCTCAATCACTGCTTGGTGATGTGAAAGTTATCAAAGAGATCAGTGTTGATGGCGCCAAGTTATTGGCCGAGCAAAAGAATTTAAAAGACACTAACTTGCAGGCGCTATTGGATAACATCCAACAGGGCGCTGGCAGTAGTGAGCCCGCTGAGGCTAAAGCAGGCCCCGATGTACGCCTGATGGTCGAGAAATTTCGTTTTACCAACGGTAAAATACAGCTCAAGAGCGCTCAATTTGGCGAGCGTGAAATAAGCTTACCAACAATTGCCTTAGATAATATTGGCGACAAGACAAAAGGATTGACCCCAGAAGAATTGGGGCAGGCCGTTGTGGCTCCACTTTTGCAGCAAGTCAAAACTGCTGTAACGGCTGAAATTACCGAACTGGCCAAAGATAAAGCGGAAGAAAAACTTAAAGAGAAGCTACAAGAAAAGTTAAAAGACAAGATTGGTGGTGATACGGTAGATAAGCTAAAAGGCTTGTTTGGTCGTTAACCCTACTGGCAGTGCCCTTGCGGCACTGCCTAGTCCGGTAATATATCTTCGCCAATATTTGCAGCATTCCCTGCACTCACTTCACTCATAGCCCAATTTCAATAGCCAAGTTGGCTAATTCTTCAGGGCTTAACTTTCTTCGATCACCAATTAACTTCGCTGGGTTCCCTGCCACGATTGCATAGGCGGGCACGTCTTTGGTCACAACTGCAGCCATACCAACAACGGCGTGATCCCCAATGCTAATCCCGTCCACAATAGCTGCTTTCGTGCCTAGCCATGCATCGTTGCCGATGGTGATGCCTTTAGAGCTGACCCCTTGTTGGTTGATAGGGCGATCCAAAGCGATATTGTGGTTAAAGGCGTACAAGCTGCAATAGGGCGCTAGACGAGCATTATCGCCGATCTTAATACCATTTTTGCCGCCATCTAAGGAGCAATGGTGGTTGATACTGACGCGTTTACCCAGTTGGATTGGGCCGTGCAGGACGCTGTCAGCGGCAATAAAACTGCCTTCGTCTACTTGGATTAAACGCCCCGGCTCAGCAAACAGGCGGGCCTCTGGAGCCACAAAACAATTGCCTGCAAACTCAACCGTTTCGAGATGCTCAAGCTGCTCTTGTAGGGCTTCTTGCCAAGGTTTAGCCCAGGCAATCTGTTTAGCTTTTAACCGAAAATACAACCATGGCATATAACTTAATCTAAGTTTATGTTGAGGTATGTAGTCTATCTCATTGTTATTGTTCATATTTCTATTTAATGTGAATTAACTTTATTCGGTGTTTAGAAGGCAAAACCTTGATGATTAATAAAACCTATCAGGCGCATTTGCTAAATTAAATATCTATATAGATCTCCGTGTGGATAATAACAAACATAGCAACTGCAACACGAAATGTTTCTAGGAGATTTAGTAATGAGTTATACCGTTTTTGGCCGTCCAGGCTGTGGCTTTTGTGAGCAAGCCAAGCGTTTGTTAGAGCAAAAAGAGCTGCCGTTTCGATATGTCGATATTCACGCTGAAGGCATTAGCCAAGCCGATTTAGAGAAGACCATTGGCAAGCCGGTTAAAACTGTGCCACAGATCTTCAATGGTCGTGAGTATATCGGTGGATATACCGACCTAGCGGCGAGTTTCGATAGTTAATCCTTTTTCTTCATACATCCCTGCCGAACCCTTTACCCGAGCTAAGCTCAGCTTAACTCGGGTTTTTTTATGCTTTAGTGTATTGTTTAATAAATAGACATTTTGGTCGCTATAGTAGTTATCAAACCATTAAACATGCGTGAAAGTGCGCTAAACTGTTACAAATAGGTAGGCCGTTATTTGTTCAGAAGGCTGCAAGGCAGCAAACTTTAGAAGAAAATGGGTGCCACATGATCAATATTCCGAATATCTTTCGCCCTAACATTAGCCGCAAGGCGCTAAAGCGCAAACTTCCAGGGCAGAGTAATGTTACCCATACTCAGGCCACTGACTCTGTGGGTGAATATGGCAACATTGATCGTCGTCAAGGCGAACGCCGTAAAGAAGACAAAGAGAAAGTTTTGGACACGCGCCAGGAAAAACGCCGCAAGGACGATGACGAGCACCCGCATATAGATATTAACGCTTAGCCATTAAGTGTTTGTGATAGATAAGTGAAGTAAAGTTCAGCAAAATAGCTAAAATCTATCATTCGCATTGGATTAAAATAATTCCACAATTTCCCCACTTGACCTAAAGTAAGGTCATTCAGAATTTGATAAATAAAGGACAATCTTGTGAGCAGTGAAACCCAATTTGACTACGATTTTTTGGTGATTGGCGCTGGGTCTGGTGGCGTACGCGCTAGCCGAATGGCTTCTGGCTTGGGTGCAAAGGTAGCGGTGATTGAAGACAGTGCCTTAGGTGGAACCTGCGTAAACGTTGGCTGTGTACCTAAAAAGCTATTTGTTTACGGCTCCCATTTCAGCGAAGAGTTTGAAGCGGCCGAAGGTTTTGGTTGGAGCGTAGGAAATACTGAGTTTCATTGGCCAACTTTGCGTGATCGTAAAACCAGCGAGATTGAGCGCCTAAACGGTATCTACGGAAATATCTTAGGCGGTGCCGGTGTAGAGCTTATCAATGGACGCGGCGTTATCAGTGGCCCAAATAGCGTTATGGTTGGCCAGCAGCAGTACACGGCCAAATACATTCTTGTCGCTGTAGGTGGCTGGCCTTTTGTACCAGAATTTCCAGGCAGTGAGCATGTTATTAGCTCTAACGAAGTTTTTTATCTAGAAGAGTTTCCAAAGCGTGCTTTGGTTGTCGGTGGTGGTTACATTGCTGTTGAGTTTGCGGGTATTTTTGCAGGACTAGGCGCTCAAACCCACCAAGCTTATCGCGGACCTATGTTCCTGCGAGGATTTGATGATGATCTACGTGAGTTTGTAGCAAACGAAATGCAACAGAAGGGCGTGAATCTTCATTTTAATAGCGATGTGACTGAAATTGTTAAAAATGCTGATGGTAGTCTTAAGGTTAGCTTTAATAACGGTGAACAGATCGAAGTCGACTGTGTTATGTATGCCACTGGCCGTAGAGCGAAAACTCAAGGCTTAGGTTTAGAAAACACCAATGTAGAAATGCGTGCGAATGGCTCAATTGTCGTTAACGAAAATTATCAAACCGCTGAGCCGAGCATTTATGCACTGGGAGACGTGATTGGTGGCATTGAGTTAACGCCGGTAGCGCTAGCCGAAGGCATGGCCTTAGCGCATAATTTATTTGGCGAAGGCGGTCGTAAGGTAGATTACGACAATATTCCAACGGCGGTATTTAGCCAGCCTAATATTGCTACGGTTGGTTTAACCGAAGCCCAAGCCAATGAAAAGTATGCCAACGTAGATGTGTATAAGTCTGAATTTAAGCATATGAAACACACCTTGAGTGGCTTGCCTGAGCGCACCTTGATGAAAATTATCGTTGATCGCGATACTGATAAAGTTTTAGGCTGTCATATGGTAGGCAGTGAGGCGGGCGAGATCATTCAGGGCTTGGCAGTCGCCATTCGTGCCGGTGCCACTAAGGCTATTTTTGATAGCACTATTGGTATTCACCCAACAGCGGCAGAAGAGTTTGTGACGATGCGAGAGCCGGTTAGCTAAGTATTTTTGTCTTTCGATACTGGACCGGCGACATGCCGGTCCAGCGTTTAAAAGCATGGGAAAAGTTTGCAGTTTCACTGTAACCCAATAGTTCTGCGATTTGCTCAACACTCAAGCCGGCTTCCAAATATTGTTTGGCCAACTCCCGACGTACATCATTCAACAGTTGTTGAAAGCTAAAACCTTCTTCTTTTAGTTTTCTTCGTAAACTTCTTTCCGATATATGAAGCTCTTCAGACAAGGTTTTTATGTCTGGGAATATACCTGGCTCAGACAGCATTAGCTCTCTGATTTTATTAGCAAGTTCACTGTTTTGACTAAAACTACGATGCAGTTGTTCACATTGTTTACGTAAATAGCTGGCCGCTTGTGGGTCGCGCTGTGGTAACAACTGTTCTAGCAACTCTGGCTCAAACAGCAGGGCATTATATTCTGCATTAAATTCGATATCGCAGTTATAAAATTCTCTATAAGTGCTCTCGTGTTTTTTTTCACTATGCATCATCAAGATTTTTTGGGCCTGATGATTCTGAAGCGAGAAGCTATTAAAGGCCGTGACAGCCGCAGAAATATCTCGGTCTGCGTATAGCGGCAGGAGATCTTTAGGTAGAGGAATTCGCGGGCTAAAAACGAGGCCGGCGAGCCTACCAACCTGTTCAAGTGATATTTTAAAATGGGAGTAGGTGAGTTCGCTAAAGTCGGCTACCAGCGACAGGGCTTCGGCGACCGTTGCTGCGCTTAAAATGGCATAGCCCAATACACCATAGCTTTGCAGCTCAAAGGCCTGCCCCAAAGATAGCCCCAAGCATTCTTCTTCACTGGCGGATAGTATATTACGGTAGATATTGAATTCCTGGGCCAAGCTGAGTTCAGACTGATCCGAAAGGATATCTGCCAGATCCAAGCCTGTATCCATTAAACAGCGTTCCGCAGAGATACCTTTGGCGTGCATTAGGCGTAAAACAGGCTGCAGGCCTTTTAAATGGTGTTTACTAGCTTGCTCTAGGTGCATGTTCTGTATATTCACCATTTAGGGTTCTATTTACTGCTGTTTGTCTTATTAGGGCCTGTTAACAGCTTATTTCATGAAAATCTCGAAATGCTGATGCTATGCAATCTAATAAATCTTCGCAATGGCCGAAATTCACAATTTTATGACCTGCTGTCACATGCCAGTACTGCCATAAGCTGGTTAAACTACCCCAAGAGCCCATAAATCAAAATAATAGAGAATAAGACAATGCGTTCCCCTGAAATTATTATTGTCGGTGCTGGCATGACAGGCATCCTGCTGACGATCAAGCTGCGAGAAGCGGGCATCAACAAGATTACGGTCTTAGAGAAGGCGGAAAAAGTAGGTGGGACCTGGCGTGAAAATCGCTATCCAGGTGTCGCCTGCGATGTGCCAGCCCATATGTATACCTATTCTTTCGAGCATAACCCTGAGTGGAGTGATTTTTTCGCCAAAGGGGCCGAGATACAGCAGTATTTTGAGCATGTAGCTGACAAATATAAGGTTCATGAGCATATTAAGTTTAAGCAGGAGGTTAGCCAGGCTGAGCGCCAAAACGGTCGCTGGCAGGTCACTTGCAAAAGCGGGGAGCGTTATGAAGCTGACTTCCTCATCCACGCAACAGGAATCCTCCATCACATCTCCTTGCCGAATATAGCCGGTATCGATAGCTTTAAAGGGGAAATGTTTCATACGGCTCGCTGGGATCAAGGTATTGATTTCAAGGGCAAGCGCGTTGGCGTTATCGGTACGGGTTCTACGGCGGCGCAGTTTATCCCTGAGTTAGTCAATGCGGGGGCGGAAGTTTCGATCTTTCAGAGAACCCCACAGTGGCTGCTAAGTTTAGGCTCAAAGCAATACAGCGAAGCTGATAAAGCCAAAATGCGCCGCAATCCAAAAACCATCCAACGTATACGTAAACAAGCAGAACTTGGATTAGAGCATATATTTACCAAGGCGGTAACCGGGCAGAAGCTTCAAGGCGCCTTATTAAGCTGGGCTTGTAAGCGTTATTTGCGTAAGAGCATTAAAGACCCTGTGTTACGCGAAAAATTGACCCCCGACTATAAGGTGGGCTGTAAGCGCGTAATCATTAATAACACCTTTTACGATGCCATTCAGAAACCAAACGCCAGCTTGATTTGTGAAGGTATAGATAGCATCAATGAAGGTGGTATAAAAACCAAAGATGGTCAACAGCATGACTTTGATGTCATTGTCTTATCGACCGGCTTTAAGCCATTTAACTTTATGCGTCCTATGGAGCTGCTAGGCCAAGATGGCCTGCATATTGATAGCGCTTGGAAGGACAAAATTAACTGCTATCGATCTTTATTAGTGCCAAAGTTTCCCAATATGTTTCTTATGCTTGGTCCATACACGCCGATTGGAAATTTTTCAGTTATCGCAATGAGCGAAGTGCAAACAAACTATATTCTCAAGTTGATTAAAGACTGGCAAAAAGAAAAATATGATGAGTTTGATGTAAAAGACTCTGCCGTTGATACATTTAATCAGCGCATGAAAGCGGGTATGAAAAAAACCACTTGGGTGGGTGGTTGCCAGAGTTGGTACCAAGATGCCGATGGTGATCCTATACTTTGGCCATTTACCTGGAAGCAGTGGTGCCAGGAAATGGATCAAATTGACTATCAAGACTTAAGCCTTAGTAAGGGAGCTTAGTTAAAGCTAGGTGAAAACCATTAATTAAGCTAATCCTAATGTAAATCAAGGTTTTTATCTATGCTACTGCTAGGATAGCCCCTAAGACATCATTCACTTAGGGAGTTTATATGGCCGCGTTACCACATAGTTATATTAGTAAAAGCCAGACCCAGTCTGAGGGCACAGTAAAGGTCTCGGTTACGGGATTGTCGGAGCAGGATATTGCTGCTCCGATTAATTTTGGTGGTCCAGGGGACATCTGGTCACCAGAAGATTTGCAAAGTGCAGCAATCAGCAGCTGTTTTTGCTTGTCGTTTCGAGCAATTGCTCGAGCCGCTAATTTGTCTTGGAACTCCATAAATTCCGAGGTAGAGCTGGTATTAGCTAAAGCCGGTAAAAACGTTGAATTTACTGAGATTCATAACACGGTGCATTTGGTAGTCGACGATATAAACGACCGCGAGAAGGCTGAAAAATGTTTGCATAAGGCAGAAAGTAGCTGTTTTATCAGTGCGTCAATGACGGCTGAGAGCTTTCTAAAAATCAATGTTTCCCAGCGCAGTTAGAGGCTACTAGCTTGCGCTGTTGATTTAAGTTCAGTCATTGCTAGGCTCATAGCTATCCAATTCAGGCAGTGATTCGGTATTGAAGTGATAGCTGGGTAGCTTTATCTCGATGCAGGCGCCGTCTTCGTTCGCTATGGAGATTTCACCGCGCATTTGTAAGGTGATGGTGTTATAGACGATGTGCAGACCTAAGCCAGTATCCTGGGCTTGTTTGGCTACAAAGGGGTCAAATATATTGCCAATGAGTTGATCGTCTATACCCTTGCCATTGTCCCGAATACGAAGCTTTACCCAATGAGAAATTCGACTGTTCTCATGGGCGCAGGGCAACTGACTGACTCGAATCTCAATAAAGCGTGGGCCGCTCACTGATGCCGTTTTATCAAAGCCATGGCGCAGCGCATTTTCAATGAGCTCATTTAGGCAGTGCCGAAGACTTCCTTGCAGAGAATTAAGGAATACATGTTGCTCCCCTGTAATAAAAGCTTCTACCTTTGCTTGCTTGAGCTTGTCTTTAAGAGGATTCAGTAGTTCCTCTAACATCGGCATAACCATAAAACGCTGCGGGCGAGGATTGTCTTGATCTGCGTTGACCAGTTTAAAATTAGAGATTAAATTGATCATTTTCTCTACATTACTTTCCACCAGCTCGCATGATTTTTCTAAGTGTTTGAGTTTTCGACTAATTACATCATGACTGATAGGCATTGAAGCGCGTTCTTCGATGGCGAATTTGGCTTGCTCTTTTACCAGTGAGAAGCCTGTTTTAACGACGCCCATAGGCGTGTTTAATTCATGCGCCATACCGCTGACTAAACGCCCAAGTGCTGCATTTTTTTGGCTAGCCACTAATTGATCCTGAGTTTCGCGAAGTTCCTGTAGCGAAGTTTCCAATTCCTGAGTACGTTGCTTTACTAGTAGGCTTAGCTGCTGGCGCTTGGCATTGATTTGCTTGAGGCGCAGCTGAAAAGCTAGCCAAATAAGAGCAATAATCGTGAGAGATACAAGCAATTTAAAAACTAATGTTTCATACCAAGCTGGCAAGATGCTGATGTTGATAGTGAGCTGCTTGTCGCTCCAGGCGCCACTGCGATTACTGGCGCGAAGTTGTAAGCTGTAGTCACCTGCTGCAAGGTTTGTGTAGGTAGCCTTGCGATCCTTACTGCTGACTTCTACCCAGTCATCGTCGTATCCTTCCAGCTTCTGCATGTACTTTAATTCAGCTGGGGAGGTATAGTCTAAGGCTGCATAGCCTATACTGAAGCTTGAATATCCTGCTGGAATAGTTAAGTTTCTAGCATCTCCATGTAAAATGTTACCGTCAAGCTTTATCTCGGTAGTGATGATGCTGGGCTTGAAGTTCCAAGGTCGATAATAGTCCGGCCGTACAACAGTAACACCGAAACCACCGCCAAAAAGTAGTGTTCCATCTGAACTTTGAATGGCGCTGCTTAGGAACTGGCTACGGTTGTAAACACCGTCTGCTTGACTGAGCGCAATGACTTTCTTTTGGCTGGCATCGTAAAAGGCGGTTGCTCCCCAGTAGTCACCATTATTCATTCGAAATAATGTCTCTATCGGGGATTGGTGGCGGGCTAATAGATCAAGCTCTAAAGCTCCATCTTGATTTGTTTGTACACTTTCGGCTTTTAGTATCGCATTGCTGCTAACCAATACCAGCTCGCCATCCGGGTAAATATTCAGGCCTTGAATCCTAAAATTATTATCGACATCTGTGGGTATACTCAAAGGCACTTGTTCTAGTTGTGTGCGGCCTTGTCTAAGAACCGCAATCTCATTGAAGCTGGCCACCCAGACACTGCCATCCGGCCCAGAGGCCATAACATTGCCGACTTTAGATGATTGATTTTCTGGAAATTCAATATCAATAAATTTTTGATTGTTGACATCAAACTTAATATAGCTTGATCCAGTGCCTAGAATTAAGTCTCCATTGCCATCTTCGATAATGTAGGAAATAGTGTTAACGGCGCTGCTCTCGCCAAGCGAAAACTGTTCGAATACTCCACTGCGCTTATCAAAATGGAACAATCCATTACCTGCGCTTCCGATCCAAATATCACCATTACTATGTTCCATAATTCGAGTGATAAAATTGCTTTGCAACGCACCTTTAATATCACTATTGGCACGATAGCTATGGCTGCGCCCAGTGTTAGGATCGAAAACATCAATGCCATTGCCAGAACTGCCAAACCAAATGCTGCCATCCTGAAGCTGGGCAATACTATAGACATCCTTAAAGCTGAGTTTGCTAGCGTCCTGGGAGGAAGGAAATAGAGTACGACTGAATTGATTGTTTGGGTCCACGCGATTAGCACCGAAATCTGTAATGGCAATCCAGATTTGGCCCGCCTGATCTAGCAATAATCCTCTTGAGTAATTGGCGCTGGGTGAGGCGGGGTTGTAGGGATCATGTCGATAAATTTGAATTCTCTTTAAACTATCGATGTCATAGACAGATATTCCTTGTTCTAATGAGGTCGTCCAAATGTGCTGTCCGTTAACTTGCAGGATATCGTTTATTCTTTGATCGGATTCCAGGCGCTGTAATTCTCCCCGTGAACTCAATGTATAGAGGCCATCATCATAGGTTCCTATCCATAGTCGTCCCTGGCTATCTTCAACGATCTTACGAACAATTTTATTGGCCAAAAGATTACTATTCTGACCACTTACTCGGCGATAGCTGTTTTGGCTAGGGTCGTATTGATGAATGCCGTCCCAGCTGCCTATAAGTAGCTCTCCTTTTTTATTGATAAGTATTTCTCTGGTTCTATTGGCGAGCTTTGATTGTGCTTGATGTATTGGGTGTTGATGGTGGCTAAAAACTTCGTTTTCTATATCAAGGTAGTTAAGGCCATTATCTGTTGCTAGCCATAAACCGCGATTGTTGTCCGGGAGTATTTTAGCGACTCGATTCGCGCTTATACTATGTGAGCTCGCTGGGTCATTCTTATATTGTTTATAGCGCTTTAGAAGAGGGTCTAATTTGAGTAATCCCTCTTGATAGCTGGATACCCAAATAGTACCTGCTCCATCTATCGCTATATCAGTTACCCAGGCTTTTGGCAGAGCAGTGTGTTCGCTATTAATAAAGTCAGCCGCCTGATAATTATAACCATCGTAGTAATACAGGCCGGTTTCTGTGCCCACCCAGATTAAGCCCTGCTGATCTTGCGCAAAGGTAGTAATGCGGGCATTGCCATCACGATTATCGATTGTTTTATGAAATTCCGGTGAGGCTAAATCGAAGATGCCGGCTTGAGTCATGCTGGCAAATAGAAATATCAGTATCTTAGCAATACAGTGGATTAGGCAATATCCCGGTGTCTTTGAGCTGTTCTGCCTTGATTTATGGCCGCCATTTACCGCTATAGAGGCGCAATGTTGCACAGGGTGAACCTATGAGAATAAGCGAATACTTTAAGCGTAGATCAAATATGGAGGCTTTGGGCACTTGTTGTGGCTAATCAGCTGTCGAACAGGCGCCTTAATTGTCGTAAGGGAAGGTGGGATTGATCTTTCTACTACTGTTTAGTGACAGTGATACTTAGATCAGTATTTGTCACATCTATTTCACTTAACAGCAAGGTGAAGTAGCGCCCATGAGGATTAAGATGTATGGCGGGTAAGTCTAACCAGTGTTGTTTGGCCGTCTCCTTACTCGGTTTTGCACTGCTCTTAGTCTTAGCTTCAAACAAACGATGCTCTCTACTTTGGCTAAAGATTATAGCGCCATCTTGATTTTTTATTTGTACAGAATAGCTCAGGGCTTCTTTTGCTTCCTTATTTTTTTCCACGGGTTTTATGTCGAGCAGCAGTGCTGAGCTGTTCTTAGCTAAAATATTGGGAGAATCGCTGGATAAAACAACGTGTTGGCTACTTAGAGGAATATTTAGTTTGATGATTTTGTTTTGGTTTAATACCTGATGATTGATTTGCTTTGTGTATATGAGCTTGTTTCCCAAATCACTCCGCAATTCTGCCCAACAATACCAAGATAAGAGAAACAGTATGATCGCTATAACCAAGGGGCTCAGCTTTTGACTGAAATCGTATCGTACCGCTGCGCTTTGGACTCGCTGAATGGATAAGTAAGCACCATAAAAACCGCCGATTCCTAATAGGCTTCCAAAAACGGTTAAAAGTAGGGCAGCTGTGTTCATGTTGCGCATCCGATGGCTGGATAGAGCCGTTATATTCTAAGCAAAATATTATTTTGACCTTGTAAACAAGGAGGTCTTAAACATTTTACTTAAGAGCTTGAATATAGAGTCCTTGGCGTTATTTATCTTGTCGCTGTTGGCGTATGAATTCTATTGTCGGCAGAAGATGGCAAAAGTTATAGTGCTAGAAATGGTTAGACTTTTAGATGCAGTAATCGCTAGAAAGGGTAGGGGAAAAGCTTTTGGACTGCGTAACGGCCTTAATTGATTAAAACCAATCCAGCAAGTCCGACTATTGCCAGACTTGCCGCTCGATTGTCGGGCTATTTGTTAGCGCTACAACTCGTAGTGAGCCCAGATGGGGCAGTGGTCGGAAGGCTTTTCCATGCCACGCACATCATAGTCGATGTCAGCATCCTTTAAGCCTGTAGCCAGACTTTTCGTATGCATAATTAAATCGATTCGAAGACCGCGTTTAGGTTCGCGCTCAAAGCCGCGGCTGCGATAATCAAACCAGCTGAACTTATCATCCTTTTCTGGATGAATTTCACGATAACTGTCGCTTAGGCCCCAATCGGATAGGGTCTTTAGCCACTCTCTCTCTTCAGGTAAAAAACTGCATTTACCATCTTTTAACCAGCGCTTACGGTTGCTGTCGCCAATACCGATATCGATATCTTCAGGTGAAATATTCATATCACCCATAACAATTAAGTCATCTTCGGGCTTGCAGTGTTCGTCTAAGAAGCCCATTAGATCCGAATAAAAGTTACGTTTATTGACAAACTTGACAGGATGCTCGCGGTTTTCGCCCTGAGGAAAGTAGCCATTTAATACGGTGATCTCCCGGCCATCGACATCGAAACGACCGCCGATAAAACGGCGTTGACTGTCCTCGGTATCACCGCTGAAGCCTTTAAATTCTTCTTTAAAGGGGTGTTTGCTTAATAGGGCCACACCATAGTGCGTTTTCTGACCATGAAAAATAACATGGTAGCCTAAGGCCTCTATATCAGCGATTGGGAAGTCTTCATCGGTTACTTTCGTTTCTTGAATGCCGATAAAATCAGGTTGGTGGGTGTCTGTTAAAGCCTGCAATTGGTGCAGGCGCATGCGAATACTGTTGGTATTGAATGAGATTGCGCGCATATTTTTTGAAAACCAGGTCTAAAAATAAAACGAGAAAGCAATCGCTTGCTTTCTCGTCGGGGATTACTGTTTAGTATTATCGTTTCGTAAGCTTGTCAGACTGCGAGCGCTTGGCAAATTGGCTCTGATCAGACTGTATACGAATGAAGTCCGCCATTATATATCCGCTTTCCATCAAAAGGGGATCTTTATCTGGGTCGATACGGTTCTCCGGCTCTTGGTTTTGAGCTGTTTCTTCGGCTTCTTCACCCTCAGTTTCTTCTTTGCCGTCGTTTTTATACTCATCGATCGTAGCAAAAGGCTCCATGCCTTTACCAGTTCGACGGGTGTTTTCCAGTTCAAAAGCCGTCTCTTCGCGTTCTTTCTTTTCAGTTCGACGTTTTTCTTCGTTTAAGGAAACGTATTTTTTCTCTCTTTGTTGCTCAATAATTTCAAGCTGAGAGAGTAGGTGGTTAAAATCTGGGTCCTTGCCAATACGCTTATCATGAAGCTCTTGTAAGCTTGGTTTAATGGCGCCTATATCGCTATAAGAACCGTGGCGAACGCGATGAATAGTGTCCCATGCTAGTGCATTGTCATAAGCACTTTCACCCACTTCTTCCAAATCAAACATTGAAGGTAGGGCAATATCTGGAATAACGCCACGATGCTGAGTGCTATCACCGGAAACTCGGTAAAATTTCGACTCAGTAATTTTTAAACGCCCTTTGTGTACGCGACTTAAAGATTGTACGGAACCCTTACCAAAGGTCTGGGTACCAACAACAAGACCGCGGCCATAGTCCTGAATTGCGCCAGCAAAAATCTCGGACGCTGAAGCACTAAGGCGATTGGTTAGCACCAATAATGGTCCTTGATAGACTGGCGTATTATGTGATCTATGGGCGCGGCTAATCGTCTGGTTGGCTTGGCGAATTTGTACAACAGTACCTCGGTGAATAAATAAATCTGTCAATCGTGTTGCTTCTTGAAGAGATCCACCGCCATTATTACGTAGGTCCAAAATAATGCCGTCGACTTTTGCAGCTTTAAGTTCTTGCACTAAACGGCGTACATCTTTAGTTGTACTTTTATAATTCGGGTCGCCACGCTGAGCGGCGTTAAAATCCAAATAAAACGCTGGCAGATCAATCACGCCTAGCTTGTAAAGCTTGTCTCCATCGCTCACTTCAAAGATATGTTTTTGCGCGGCTTGCTCTTCAAGCTTCACCTTATTACGACGTATCTCTACAATTTTGTAGCCGCTGTCTTCACCTGCAGGCAAAACCTGTAAGCGTACAACACTGCCTTTTTTGCCTCGAATCAGCTGGACCACTTCATCAAGGCGCCAGCCAATTACATCGACCATTTCACCGTCACGACCTTGGGCAACAGCGGTGATGCGATCTGAAGGCTTTAAGTCACCTTGTTTATCAGCAGGGCCCGCACTCACGATACGGACGACCTTGGTATATTCATCTTCGGTTTGTAGCACCGCACCAATACCCTCTAAGGATAGAGACATATTGATGTTGAAATTTTCCATCGTTCTTGGCGATAGATAATTAGTGTGAGGGTCATACAAAGCACCCAGGGCATTCATATACGCCTCAAAGGCATCATGGGTATCTTGTTGCTCCACGCGTTTTAGCAAGTTGCTGTAACGGCGTTTCAGGGTTTTTTTGGCTTCCGCTAAGTCTTTGTCGGCGAGCTTAAGGTTTAACAGATCGCTTTTAAGGCGTTTGCGCCAGAATTCGTCGAGATCTTTGCTCGATTGGGCCCAGCGGCGTAAATCAGGGTCTAAATTAAGAACTTCGTCCTTACTAAAATCGACTTTATATTGCTCATCGCCCAGTTGATCAAGGACCCACTGGGTTCTCTCACTGAGTCGCTCTCTGAACAGATTGAAAATATCGTAACCGGCATCTAGGGAGCCCGCTCTTAGCTGATCGTCGAATTGCTTTTTATACTCTGAAAACAAGGCGACATCCTGTGTAAGGAAATAGGCCTTATAAGGATCTAGCCGGTCTAAATATTCTTCAAACAAGCGTTGTGACAGATTGTCATCGATATTTTGACGACGATAATGCTGACTATTGAGGGTTTCCAGAATGTCCTGGGCCGTTTTAGATTGGTCTTTGTCGTAGCTGAGCTTCTGCAGCGCAGCAGCCTGGCCCGGCAATAGGGCGAGTGCACCACTAATCAAAAAGGTCGACAGCGGAAGGCAAAGAGACAAGGCAGTTTTTCTCATAATCATATATCGCTATTTAGCCCACATGGGACGTTATTGTTACATCCATTGATCTGAACGGGCGCTGAGCGCTATGCCAGCGAGCATCAGACTTGCTTTAGTATGCATTTATAGACCCAATACTAGCTCGTTTGATCCCGAGCCTCCACGATCGGAGCGGTTTTCGCGTTAAATGCCTCTAAATTGTTCAAAAATACAGCAAGAACTAAGTCCAAATAAGCTCTTTAGGAGCGTTTAAGCACGTGGGTACATGCTCTTCCAAAACCAACTCGACTGGAACAAGCCCCAAAATGGGCGTTTTATCCGCCAATATTGGCGGTCTGCGCCCTAAATCCAATTGTCGTGATAACGTAAACTGCTGTCCCAACAGATAACTGCTGAATACCTGAGATACGGACAACCCGAGACAAGGAACCGCTATGGCTACTTTTAGTGCTATTGACCGAATTATGATCGCTGTAAATGATCTCGAAAATGGCGTTAGTAGCTATCGGGCCTTACTAGGTCGATATGAGTCTGAGCTTGGTCAAGACAACAAGCTTGGCATTCGATATGCCCGTTTTCGACTGTTAAGTTCTACCCTTGAGCTTATCGCTAAGTTACCCGAGGAAGGCTCCGCTAATCCTCTTTCAAGCCTACTCTCCAATCGCCTTACGAGCTATGGCGAAGGCATTATGGCAATTGCACTACGAAGTGAAAAATTGGAAGCTGGCTGCAATCTATTAGATGAGCAGGGGGCTTCCTATACTCGTATCGAAGCTGAAGACTATCTGGCTGGCGAACAAATGTTAATCAGCGAGTCAGCAGACTTTATGGATTTAGGTATATTTGTTGTTGAAAGCCCAGACAAGCTGCGCTTACCTTTCGCAAAGGCTAGGGAGGGTATTAATCCAGCAAGCCTGATAGACGATGTCGACCATATTGTGCTCAATAGTAGTGATGGTGATAGGTTGAAAAGTTATCTGACCGAAGGACTTGGCTTATCACTTCGCCTTGATCAAAGTCGACCTGAATGGGGGGCTCGGCAATTATTTTTCAGGGTTGGCGCCAACATTCTTGAGGCGATGGAGTTCCTTGATAGGAAGCAAAAAGCAGAGCATGACCACTTTTGGGGTATCGCTTTTTCTGTACCAGATCTCGATAGCTGCCTCGAACGCCTGGCAGAAGATTCTGTCAAAGTGAGTAACTCGCGAAAAGGGCGGAAAGCGGGAACAAAGGTAGCTACTGTCAAGAGTAGCCACTGTGGTATAGCGACATTGTTAATTAGCTTGGATTAGCGTAGCCCGCAATTTTAATAAGTGCAGTTACTAAGTATTTGGGTTTATGATTTTTGACGACGCCACTGTAATAGGGCCAAACTCATATTCGCCAGAATAATTAATGCGGCGCCGAGTATCATTTGAAATCCAACTTCTTCTTGCAAAAAATAATAGCTCGATAGCATGGCCAGTGGCACATACAAATAATAAATCATGGCGGTAAACAAGGCGGGTAGTTCGGTACTGGCTTTTACCCAAAGGCCATGAGCCAGCAATGTGCAAATGATCGCCAGTGCCAATAGCTGTTGCCAATCCAGTGTTGTTTTGGGCATCTCAAATTCACTAAAGAACAAAAGAAAGACCAGCAGCGCAAAGGCGAATTGTCCCCAGGTACGCGTTAGAGTAGGCAGCTCGCTAACGCGCTGATGAAGTAATGGCATAGCGGCGTATAAAATGGCGCTAATTAAGCCACTGATAAGACCGATAGATGAGGCCTCTTGCCAATTGACCTTTGGAGAAACCAATACACAGCCACCGATGCACACAGTAATCGCTAAGCATTCCGGCAATGAAACACGGTATCCCTTAAATAGGGCGTTTAGCAGTATGAGATGGGCCCCATAAGTGGATACAGCGATAGCGGCTAGGGCAGCCCCGGCGGTTTTAATACTATAAAAATAACTCAGCCAATGTAGCCCAAAGCAAAAGCCGATATAAAGCAATCCCAGTAATTGCTGGCGACTTAAAGTACTCAATAACTTTTTGTAAAAAACCAGAGGGCTAATAATAATGAGCGCTATGGCTAATCTAAAAATGCCAATGCTCACCACGTTAGCGCTGGTCGACTTTATCAACACCGGCACTAAGGACATGCTGAGCACAGCAAGGACAGCAATTAAAATGAGTCGAATAGGCATAATAGAATCCGTTTTTGCGGCTGCGGATAATAGTCTATGCGCTAAGTAAACTAAAGCAGGAATTACAGATTAACGGGCGCCTATTAATAGGCGCCTTTAGCTTGTATAACCGCTGGAATGGTCAACAGTAGAATTTTTATGTCGGCTAATGCCGATTGCGAGTGGATATATTGGCGATCCATTTCTAACTGCTGCTCAAATGGGATATCTGCACGACCGGAAATCTGCCAAATACCCGTAATACCGGGGAGCACTTTTAAGCGATCCATTTGTGCAAGGCTGTATTGGGCGACTTCCTGGGCTAGTGCAGGGCGAGGGCCGACAAGGGCCATATCGCCTGTTAGCACGTTCCACAATTGTGGCAGCTCATCAATCGAAGAGCGCCGCAGAAAGCCACCAATGCGGGTAATGCGTGGGTCATTTTTAAACTTCAGGCAAATACCATCACGACTACTGTCTTTCGGATCAGGCTTTATATAATTTGGATCGTCATCGCAATACATGGTTCGGAACTTGTAAAATGCAAAACATTGCCCATGCCGGCCCACCCGGAGTTGGCGGTAAATAGCGCTACCTTTAGAATCCATTCGTATTGCAATTACAAGCAAGAGCCATAGTGGCGATAAGATTACAATCCCCAATAACGCCGCTGTGCGCTGCAGCAGGATTGGTAAGCCTCGATCGGGGTTTTGGTAATAAAGCCAATTAGCGTGCACGTATAACTGGCCACTGTGTTTGATGGCGTCAAAATTAATTCTTGTATTATTCATTACAAACACTCCTTATAACTGGCGCTTTAAACGAAGCAGGCGCAATAGGTAGAGTGGATTACCGATAACATAGCGATAGAATTTTTTACTTGGTTCCTGGAACAGCCTCCATAGCCATTCAAAACCAAGCTCTCGTAAAAACAGTGGTGCGCGGGGAATGTTTCCAGAGTGATAGTCAAACAAACCACCAACGGCTAAGGCCTTGTCGACTTTGAGTTTATGGCGGTTACGCTTTAGCCACTGCTCCTGCAAAGGCGAGCCCAAACCTAGCAATAAAATATCCGCTTTACTGTTATTAATGCTGTCAATGGTTTGTTGTTCCAGCTTGTCATTATTCCCAGTATTAGCAAAGCCATGTTGTACGCCTACGATCCGTAGGCCAGGGTATTTCTTGCGGAGTTTATCTGCGGCTTTAGCAGCCACACCGGGCGCTGCGCCATACAAAAACAAACGCTTGGAGGCCGAGCTGGCTTGGCGGCACAGAATTGGTAGCATATCGGTTCCGTTGACATTACCTTTTAGCGCAATACCTAATTTACGCGCTCCCATTCGCACACCTGAGCCATCTGCAAAAACTTTATTGGCCGAGTTGATTGCATGGCGTAATTCAGCTTGCTCGTGGCTAAGATTGACAGAATTAACATTCACAAAAACGGCGGTCTCACAACCTTGTTCAGGTTTGTCGAAAAGCCAATCAATCGCTTCGCTCATGGAATGGTTGTCTATCTTTAAGCCAAACAAATAGAAACTTGTTTCGCTTTTGAGTTTTTTGCCTTTATACAGCAAACTGCATAAGGCAGTTTTAGCAAGGGTTTTAAAGTAGGTAATTCCCTGCAGAGATTGGAACTGCCGCTCCAAAGAGAGGGTTTCGCTAGGGCCTAACAAGCCGATCGAACGATGATTGCTGGCCAAGCTGAATATTCCTGCCGGATAAGCTGCTTTACTATTCTCTGGACTAATATCATTGGGAACGAGGCGGCTATCAGTGGGCAAGCGATCGAGCCCGATAATACTTAACTGGCCCCTCAATACACTCAAGTACAGGCCAATATTGGCGTGCTCACTGTTTCTAAGTAACAGCTGGTGGACAGGTCGGTGCAAGGCGTCTAGTGCGATTTCCTTTTTGAAGAGGCTTTCAGATTTGAAATATGAGCGTATTGCGGCGCTTAAAATAAATGGGCTATAGAGACCTAATGCGAGGCTTGCAGTAACCACGTCGCAGGCGCGCGTCAACTTCCCTTGGGGTACGATGGATAGTTTATCTTTAGTCATAGCAAGCTCCTGTTTGTTATGTAACAGGGCTATTGCAATGGCTATTCCAAAACTTAAGAATCACTTAAGTCATTGAAAATAAAGAAGATATGCATTCTCTGGTTTCTATGTGTTTATTTCATTTTGCTAAAATTTTTACTGTGCAAGGCAGAATGCGAATGGATATGCAAATAGAGGTAATAGTGGCCAAGCGGAAAGTTCGATGGCCATTACTCTTGGTCAGAATAGCCTCCAAACATTATGAGCTTTCATGCAAAACTGGCCTTTATAAGCTAAACTGCTAACGCCTTTTTCTGAATTAGTGGCCAGGGTATGGAAGCAAATATCGTCGCAAGAAGCAGACAGTACAGCATCCTTTTTGTGGATGATGAGCAATCGATCTTAAAAGCTATCGAACGTGTTACCTTCGAAAGCGAAGCCAACTGTCTATTTTTCAGTTCTCCTTTACAAGCGCTGGATTATATAAGGGAAAACCCGGTCGACATTCTGGTATCTGATATTAATATGCCCGAAATGAGTGGTATTGAATTGCTCGCTCAAGTCGCCGAAGAATATCCAGAAATTATTCGCATGGCCCTCAGTGGCATGAGTGAAAAAGACACGGTGCTGGATGCCATCAATCAAGGCCGTATCTGGGGTTTTATAACAAAGCCTTGGGATAACGATCAATTGCTAAACAGCTTAGAGCAAGCTGTGTACCTGCGAAGTCTAATTCTAGAGCGACTCATGCTGCAGCGTAGCGTGAGTCAGCTTAGCTGCTTGAACCAAGAGCAATTCGATGACTTTATAGGCGACAGCCTCGCCATGCAGTGCGTATATCAGCTTATTAGCAAAGCTGCGCCCAGTGAAGCCAGTGTTTTTGTAACAGGCGAAAGCGGAACGGGTAAGGAGCTAGTGGCCGCAGCCTTACACAAACATAGTAAACGTAAAGATAAACCATTTGTTACTCTGAACTGCGCCGCCATACCCAGTGAATTATTGGAATCGGAAATATTTGGCCATGTAAAAGGTGCTTTTTCGGGGGCACACAAAGAGCATGATGGCTTAGCCAGTAAAGCGGACGGAGGAACATTCTTTCTCGATGAAATCAGCGAAATGGATATGTCTTTGCAGTCGAAGCTGTTGCGTTTTATCCAAACAGGTCTCTATTCAAAAGTCGGTTCAAGTCAGGAAGAGATTGTCAATATTCGTTTCGTTAGCGCCTGTAATAGGGATCCATTAGCCGCAATTGAAAACGGTATTTTACGGGAAGATTTGTATTATCGACTGAACGTCATCGCTGTCGATATGCCAGCCCTTAGAGAGCGTGAGTGGGATGCTTTACTATTGGCAAACCACTTTCTTCAGCTTTTTGCTCAAAAGGAAGACAAGCTGATTATCGGTTTTGATGAAAAATCGGAAGCCTTGATTAGTAATTATCATTGGCCAGGAAATGTTCGCCAGCTAGAGAACGCGGTCTATAGTGCGGTAATCCTTAGTTCGGAGCAGTTGATTAATAGCACTGAACTCAATAACAGCCTTAAATTGAGCGCTGATGAACTTGCCCAACTTATTAAGCCGAAGAAAATACGCTCTAAGTCATACAGTACTGCGGTTGAAAGCGCTAAAACCTTAGCAGTTTCCCAAGTGCAAGGAGAGGCCGGCGAGGCAGTGATGGAGCAGGCGGCTACTCAGCAACATGGATTTGTCATTGATAGTTCAGCTGTTCCATGCCCTATACCCCTAAGCCAAGTTGAGCGTAAAGCGGTTGAAGATGCTATCAAGTATTGTGATCAGAATGTAGCAAAAGCGGCCGCCATGCTGGAAGTCAGCCCGTCTACTTTATATCGTAAAATGCAGCAGTGGCAGGACTAGAACCCTCTTGGGGACCCATCAGAGGCGTTCCCACTATCAACAAAACGCAATGCAATTTGCAAAAAACGAATTCGTACCCCAGCTGTAAAACCCCTGCACCTCTATAATAATCAAGCACTTACAGCAACTATCTAGATTGGCCCGAATATTGAAATACCCTACAAAAGGAGATTGGGTATGGATCTATCGGCAGCCTTTAAACGGCTAGACAAAAGCAATCGTCGCTTGTTACAGAACCTCTTATCACTGCTGAGTGCAGAAGGGGTTCATCGTATTAGTCGCTTGCTCAGTATAATCGTGATCGCGAGGGCACTGGGGGTCGAGGCCTATGGCACAATGGTGTTTGTCGCGATTTGTCATGAGAGTTTCCGAAGCCTTTCCAAGCTATCTGGCGGCCTGCTCATTATCCAATGCAAACAGCGAGATCTACTTTGGATAGCCCAGCAGGCTGCCAGCCTAAACTGGGGTATCGCTATTATTACGATGATTCTCCAGTGGCAATTGGCCAACGTTATCGGCAGCTATTTTAATCAATTGGAGGCAGCAACGCTTCTAAAGTACAGTGCGCTTGCCCACTTGCTTTATCCATTGGTTATGGTGCGTGTAAATCTAATGCATCGTCGTCAACAGCTAAAACGTTTCGCTGTTCTTAGCACCAGTTCTGTTGTTGTAGAAGATCTAAGTTGTGCATTCTTAGCCTTTTACCTGCAATCCGCATGGTGCATAGTATTTGCAAAGTTGGCTTCCGCAGCGATGTGGTGTTTTCTATTCTATCGCTATAGCGAAGATAATATTGAAGCTAGGTTCAAAGCAAATCTAGCACACAAACTCTTACGCCAAGCTATCCCCGTTTTTGGTTCGGAACTCGCGAAACAATTTCGCCTAAGTTGTGATGTATTTATTGCAGCAAGAGTACTTGGGCCTGAGGCTTTCGGTTTTTATAGCTTCGCTCGTAATGCAGCAATTGGTATTGCCCAATCACTGGGCAATGCTTTCCTAAGAGCTATTCATCCTTATTTAGCTAAAGAATTTTCCCGCAATGAAGGTTTTTCATCGATTTGGCGTAGCTATGGACTTTGTCTAATCACTAGCAGTTTTTTCGTGTTGCAATCTCTGTTAGCGCCCTTATATGTGCCGCTACTTTTTGGTGAGGCATGGCAGGGGGCTGTAAAACTAGTGAGTCTACTCTGCTATGCCAGCGTAGCTCTATTGCTGCTTGATTGCAGCTTATTGATTATTCGCTGCCTAAATTACTTTAAATGGGAAGCTCTATTACAAAGCGCTGGCCTGCTAAGCCTATGTGCATTGTTGCAATTCAACTACTTTGATTCCGCCTATTCCTTCGCTCAAGCCTTTGTTATCGGGCTAGGGCTTATGAGCTTTCTTTTGATGATTGCACTAATTGCCTATTTATATTTCAACAAAATGCCAGGAGGCCATTATGAATAATAGTAAACGTCCAGTATTTTCAGTCGTCGTGCCTATGTATAACGTCGAGGACTATATTGAGTGCTGCTTAGACTCACTGCTAAATCAAAGCTATAAAGACTTTGAAATCATTTGCGTTGACGATGGTTGCACCGACAAAACGCTCGCAAAGCTCAATCGATACCAAGATGGAAGAATTCGATTAGTTCAGCAAGCGAATAGCGGACTGGCTGCCGCGCGTAATACAGGCATCCGCTATAGTCGTGGTATCTACATAGCATTCCTAGACTCTGATGATTTTTGGCATCAAGACAAGCTCAAACTGCATCATGAACACTTCCTACAGAACCCTAAGTTAGGACTGAGCTATAGCGCATCTCTGTTTGTCGATGAGCTTGATCAAGCTCTAGGCATTGGCCAGTATCCTAAATTAAGCAATATTAGCGCGGCCGATGTATTTTGCCGTAATCCAGTAGGCAATGGCTCAGCTGCTGTTTTACGAAGAGCCGCATTAAATCAGATTGCATTCTTCAACCCCAACAGTGCCAAGCCCAGCCAATTACAATACTTTGATGAAGATCTACGACAGTCTGAAGATGTAGATTGCTGGCTACGTCTTGCCTTACAAACACAATGGGAGGTACAGGGACTAAGGCAAGCCTTAACATTCTACCGTGTAAATCAGCAGGGTTTATCAGGTAATGTTTCCAAGCAACTGGCTAGCTGGGAATCTGCAGTTGCCAAACTTAAGCAAAAGCATAAGAAGTTTTTTAATCGCTATTACCCCTTGGCCAGGGCCTATCAACTACGCTACCTGGCAAGGCGTGCGGTTATGAATCAAGAAAGCCTTAAAGCAACCGTGCTATTTATTAAAGCAATAGCCTGTAATAGCAAGATCATCATCCAAGAGCCGATACGCACACTAATGACGCTCGCCGGTGTAATAGCATCTTATCTGCCTGGTGTTGTTTTTGAAAAGGTGAAGTCTTTAGCCTTTTCTAATATGAAATCAAGTGGTGCATAGAACCCAATGTAAATAGGTGCCTGGCTACTTGATAGGCACCTAAAATAGCCCTCGTTTAATCTGTTATCTCGACAATTAGTGTAGAGTTGGGTTCCACTCAAGCCTCGAGTGTGTTGAATTCGGGCTTGTACAACTATCCCTAGAGCATTATCTAGTTCCAAATTATATTTATCGATTAATGAAAACCAATATATTGAGCTTCAGCAGCGAGAGTTGTGTTGGAGTAAAGTTTTATGATGAGCAATAACGGAATCGTTCATCGTTAGTATAACAAGTAAAAAAATCTCAATTTGGCCACATAGAGAAGACGCCAGCTTGGGGGATCGATTTGGAGTGACTAGGCTCCTGACAAAATCTCTCGGAGAAGTTTTGGGCTTGGCCGAAGGCTGAGCGCCCGGATGGCGCGAATCCACGGAACGGGTGGCTGCATGACTATTCTGCGAGGAGCAGAATAGGGCTTGCCCGAAGGGTGAGCAACTGGATGTAGCGAGTCCATGCAGCGTCGGAACGGAAAATCGCTCCTCCAAGCTGGGGGCTGGATATTTACCTAGAAGTACAAAAAGCCTATAAGTACTGTTGATTAATAAAGCTGATCCAAACTACCTCTCCAGCGCTTTTTATACCGTAGCTGCGACAGCTGCGAATTCTTCTCGGTTTTCCTCAATTCAACTATCTTGCAGAACCAAGCCTTTAGCCCTTGTTTGTACAAAAAAGCATGGCAAAAAAGCAGATACAACAAGCTCTTAAAAGTAAATTTTCTCTCTAAACTACTGACGAGCAAACTCTTAGCTTGATCAAAACAAGCAGCATCAATATTGAGCTTAGCTAAATGTCTAAGGTGCGTGGCTGTACAAGAAAGCAAACTGTCACGCAGACTATCTTGCAAGCCATCATGGCTAGCTATATCTAGCAACTGCTGGCTGTACTGACACTCCTGGGTTTCAGGTTTTTGTTCACAGGCACGATTATCCGCTTCCAAACGGTATACGCTTAAGCGTAGAGGCGAATAGGCGATACGGCCACACAATGCCGCTCGCTGCCACAGCTCCTGATCCTCGCCCATACGCTGGCCAAGCGGAAAGCCACCTAGCTTGAGTAATAAGGCCTTAGCGATACAAACACTTGAAGCATTAAAAGGAAGATCTCCTTCAGCCACCATATCAAAATAGTTTTCTAAATCAGCATTGCGACCATAGCGAAATTTAGCAGCCTGGTAATCAAGCTTACCAAGCTGATATTGATAGGCTGTAGCAAGAAATTCACTTGAATGGCTTTCAAAATATAGTTGTTCAATCTGACTTAAAAACTGGGGCAGCCAAACATCATCAGCATCCAAAAAGGCAATGTACTCGCTATTGGCTAGTTCAATGCCGTGGTTTCTAGCAGCCGAAACGCCTTGATTATGTTGCCTAACAAGATTTATGGCGTCTTTTTGGTTACTAGCTAAGCTGGAAATATAGGCGCTGACAACTTCAAAGGAAGAATCTGTAGATCCATCATCAACAATAATAACTTCGTCGGCTGCACGATCTTGTTTCATTGCCGATTCAAGAGTGGCAATAACTTCCTCAGCTTTATTGTACAAGGGTATTACCACACTAATGCTTAGTGATTTACGCATAGCAGATCCTCCATAGCGATTGAACGAAGATCAAAGTTTTTCAAAGAAGCTCTCAATGCATCCGAGATAGCAAGCTGCGCGCCGTCAAAACCATACTCAAGTCCGTCAATCAGCTCTTTTTGTAGTCTCATTTCATTAAGTTTAAATGCATCAAAGCGATATCGAGCTGGAGCCTTAACTTGCTGATGCCAGCCATCACATTTACTGTGGTAGGAAAGATTGATGCAGGGTGTTTCAGCCAAAAAGGAAAAAACAGCGGCATGCAAACGCATAGCCAAAACAACACGCATTTGTTTAAATTTTTCTATTATCAAGGCGGGGTTGCTTTGGTAGTAGTAATAGATAACGGGAACACCTTGGGGAATAAGGTTTTTGAGCTGCTTGTGAACCGCGCTATCACCCAGAGAAGGATGACCATTAAAATCAAATAAATAGATAGGCTCACCCGTTAATGCGTGTATTAAGGCTAGGCTCCGCGCTAAGGTTTTTAAGCGATAGGTTTCAGCGGCATAGTCGCCACCGAGTCTTTCAACTGGGCATAGAGCAACAGCAATCCCACGTCGTTTATCTTTCTCTGAGGTATTTACTACAATGCTATTATCTCCAGGTTTCGCTTGAGTTTCCGAACAGCGATGCAACTCAGCCTTGGGGATTTCACTTAGTATCGCAGCGAGATCGAAAGTTAATTCTACATTCGCGTTAACAGATAGAGATTTAGCGATTTCATAACTTTGCAGGTCTCTAACGCCAACAAAATCACATTGCTCTAAGAACTTTTTACACTCTTTTTCAGCGGCAGTATTTTTAAAAGGCCCGAGCCCAACACCTAAGGCGGAGTTGCGCCCTTGGTTAATGCGGCACAAATGACGCATATGTTGAATATCACGGGCACAATGAAAGACACTTCCGCCGCCGAAAATTAAGTGCTTGTTTTGCCAGGCAGCTCGGTATTGCAGCAATCTATTCTGTCCGGGAAAGTCTTGATGCTCATTAATCAACGAGGGAATAGAGCCGAGTAGTGGCAATTTGAGTTCATGGCATGCATTGACTGTAACTTGCTCAGCTTGGAAGTAACGCTTTGCGCCCCAGGCGCTGGCTAGCAGAAGGGCATTGTCACCTGCATTGTGCATGCCATAGTAGCCAAATAAGAATGCTTTATTCATAACACCACTCCATTTCTGTAGTCGTACAGCTGTTATTGCAATCGCTGTACCAGTAAATTGAGTGTTGGTAAGTTGCTGTTTTATATGGATTAAATGAAATCTTTTTGCTGAGGCAAAGGAAAGCTACGGTCCTGCAAGAGCATATTTCACTGCAGTTTAGGAATATTTTGCATTTTGCAAAATTGGCTCAAGGCAACTTTTATCGATTCAGTGATAGCTAGGGCAGCTCTGAATAATGGCGTTAGTGCTCAGCGGAGGTTTAAAGCTCCCAGATACTAGGCCTGAGCACCAAAGCCATTATTCAGAGGTGCCCAAGGTATTTTTAGGCTTGCGCCAATCCACAGCAAAGCGGGCCAGATTATATAGGCGAGGATTTCTAGATTTTCAGTGAAACTATAAATACAGAGTATAAAACAGAGTACGAAGCCACAGCAGATATCAGCATTTTCGTGGGCACGCCAGAGCAGATAGAGTGCAGTTATGATGAGTGGGCAAGCAAATGCCAGTAGGCCCACTAGTCCCTTAACATAAAGCAGACCATACCAACTGTGGTGCGAGCCAATAGGCATAAACTCTACGCTCTTAGGTCCAGCGATTACGATCCCATGGCCAAACCAATAGGCGTCATTCTGCCAGCTTTGGATGGCGATCTGCGCCAACTCGGCACGAACTCTCGTGGAGTCTGGTCGGGCATTCTTAATGTCGTCCATAGTCGTCTGTAAAAGCTCTATAGCCTCAACACTAAACAACAGCAATACCGGCGCAATGACCGCAAGTAAAAGATATATCGGACGCCGCGCGCTCAAGCGCATAAAAACATAAAGGGGCCCACAAATAACGAGTAAGATCCAAGCGACACGAGACTGGCAAAGTATCATCATAAGTATACAGCTCGCCATTCCCGCAAATCTCAATGGTCGATGTTCTGTGCGACTACACATGATCAGCAGCAAGCTGGCGACTAGCCCCCCAGCTGGGGCCCAAGGCGCATAGAAAAACCAGCGTGGCCAGCCCGTCTCTGGGTTGATACCGTATAAACGCACATCAAAGAACTCTGGACCACCACCACCCATAAACTGCAAAGGAGAGATGTATAAGCTCTGCGGCAGTTTTAGTATAAAGGCAAATACCGATACAAATGCATAAAGCCCGCCCATTAGTGCAAGCCAGCAGCAAGCACGGCTGATATTCGATAAATTTAAAGGCAGCAATGCGCCAAGACCAATAAACAGGGAGAATAGCGCCCAGCCCTTAGCCCAGCCAAAACTGGACTTAATTGTTTTCGCCGCGCCCAGTTGCCACTCTCCATGCGCGATCAATAGACAAATAAGCAGTAATAACATGCCTAAGGCCCAGAGTAGTACCAAAACAGATAAGTGTTGGTAGTGCTTAGGGCCCTCGATATACAGGCGAAGCATTACGATAAGCAATAGTACCCAGGCAATAACTGAGCCCAATAGATATAGCAATCCAAAAATATACGCTGGCCAGGTTGCTAGAATTGCATAAATGATCAGTTTTTCTTCAATAAGAATTGAATAATGGCTTGTCTTTGCCATAGCAAAACCCCTCCGCAATTCAGTAAAACTAGCGCAGCAATAATGGCCAATAAGGCAATCATCGGATTAGGACTGATTGGATTCAGAGCCATACTCGGTGCAGCGAGTAGTTGAACAATAGGGTAGGACGCATAAATATCACTTTGGTTAAGCTCTAGACGCGCCGCCGCGGAATTATAAACAGCTTCCGCTCTTTGAAACTCCCGTTCAAGACGGTCTAACTCAGCAGCTTCACGGGCCAGAATTTTTAACTCGTCTTGTAGGCGAAGTTCATTAAGTTTGATCTGTTCGTATTCTGCATTGAGACCCTCTAGCTCGGCATTATCCATGAGCAACTTAGAAAATAGTGATGCCAACTGTTTGCTTGATCCTAAATTAGTGTTTTGCAGTATTTGTGCTGAAAACCCACCAGCTATTTCTTCGCTACGTTTGCGAATATTGGCTCGAGCGGTACTGTAACGTTGCTGAACTTTGCGCATCTCTGGGTGATTTTTAGCAAATTTAGCGCGATGCTCATTGTATTTAACGTTAATGATGGCCAGCTCTTCCAGATATACGTTGAAACGGATATCAGACTGTAAATTAAGGGCTTTTGCAGCAATATAGGGTGAAATGCCAAGATCCTTACTGAGCCTATCCACCTCGTACTCAAGTCGCTTGATTTCGGCGCTTAGCGATGATTTTTTGCTGCGAGTGTCTGAAATTAACGCGAGGTGGTCACTCATCATTTTTTTGTCTAGCAGTAAGGATTGCTGCTGAAAACTAAGTAGTTTCAAGCGACTGTCATTGAGCGTACTCAGTTGTACAGACAGGGCCTTGCGTGTGCTTTGTTGGCGTCTTTTTAACTCATCCTCACGCAGCTCCGATAAGCGTTCTTGCAGTGCAGAAAAGTAAGCCCATGCGAGTTCTTGGCTGTGATCGGCATTAACACTTCGAATGTCGAGCTCGATAATTGAAGTTTGCTGCAATAGCTTAACTTTGGGCCTAGCAGGGGCTTCAGCTAGATTAAGTTGACGCTTTACTTTTTCGGCGACATCTCGGCTTTCTAGAATCGATTTGTAATTCGCTCTAGGATTAAACTGCTGGCTGAACGGTGAGCTCGAACTGGAACTAACCTGGCCAACATTTTCTAGTTTTACATTACTATTGCTGCCTTTGCCCGGCAGAAGAATGGACATTTTACTTTGAAAAATCGGTGTCTTTATTAGATACAGTCCAACCATCAATATTGGGATTATGTTCAAGGCAAGAAACAGCAGCACAGTCAAGCGACGCTTAGTGCGGCTTGCCTGCTTTTTCTTTAGCTGTTTCTTGCTTGATTTCATATCAGTTCTCAATATTTGTTTGGCTTTTACAACAATTTAATCGGTGACAATATGTCTAACAAAGAGCGTGCTAATGAACGAGCATTGCTTATGTCAGAGTCATAGCAGGCAACAGCGTCATTAGGCATTAGATAAGGGTTGAGGCTGTCTCTACCTGGGTGCCTAATAAGTTCTTCGACGGATCGTTCTAAGACGCGGGTCTTTCCAGTAAATGGATTACGGCTTGCTAGGATCACTTTACGAGAGGAGTTACTCAGGCTCGCGCCTCCAACACAGTTAGCCGAGGTGACGGCATGCAGCAGACGTGAACCATAGGGTAGGTTGCTGCTGTATCGCCCCACGGCCGCATTAGCATTGTTAGAAGCGGTTTCACTGAGGTTAGAGAGGAATACACGCATTCCTTTTGGCGTGATCATGCTCGGGCGGATTAAGTATTCCTGCATGCAGCCGGTGCTCGGCACATGAATTTTATCGCCAGCTTGTAAACCGACATCTTGGTAGTCACCGCCATCTACGATTCCCGAAACGTCAACACGATAGCGCCAATCGCCGCGACTGATCTGCACATTTTTAAGATCCGCATCTGGTCTTACGCCGGAGGCTGCACGTAATGCTTCAGACAGCAAGCGAGTTTGTGCAAAGTCACCCCTAGCAAGCAACTTACTTTCGGCCTGCTGCTCTTTATTTTTTTCATTGATACGAACACGACCAGGCTCGAATACAGAACCTTGCACCGTAATATCGATTGCGGCCCATTGCAGGACTCGCACATCAACCATCAGGGCGTGGGCTTGGTAGATAGAACCTTTGATAAGGGCCAGTTCTAGCTGCTGTTGTAGCTCGACGCTGCTCAAGCCTGAGGCCTTAATGGGTTCGATCATGGCTAACTTCAAATAGCCATCAGCGGAAATGATAAAGTGACCTGAGTGTGCTTTATCCAGGCTTATTTCGATCTCGATTAGATCTCCAGGGCCTAGCACGGATTTCGGCGCATTGTTGTTCTGCTGGGGAGAGTTACGCGGGTTGTTTAAGGAGCTGGCGTTGCACATGGGCTCGATACCGTAAACGTGGTTTGGCACGTCAACTTGGCTACCGTATAAAAAGTGGCGCTCGCTATTATTGCCATTGTCAGGCAGGCCTAGGCCATGTTGCTGGGTACAGGCCGCTAAATTGAGTATGGCTGCAAGTCCAAGCAGGGGATAGCTGGCTTGTTTTCTCATGGCATAACTCCACATAGCTAAATTAAGATGATTTCTTAGTACTAGCACTGCAAAACTTAAGCCATGATAAATTTGTACCTGTAAGCGATTGATAATAAGGGGTTTATTGCTTCATGGGGTTTTGTGAATGTATTGCCAAATTGCAATTTTTGCATTTTGCAAAGAGGAAAATCCTATGTAAGTCGCAGGATAGAAAGCTATTCGAAGGAGTTTATTCGGCTGCGATAGGCTCGCGATTGATCGGTAAGCTGATGTGGAAACTGGTGCCTTTGCCAATGTCACTGCAGACGCGAATCGTGCCTCCAAGGCTCTCTATAATGCCATAGGAAACGGAAAGTCCTAGACCAGTACCTTTACCAACCTCCTTGGAGGTATAGAAGGGGGTGAAAATTTTATCCATGTCCTCTTCAGATATGCCCTTGCCATTATCTTCTACTAGGTAGTGAATATAGCCGCTCTCTTGATAACCTTTTATTTTGATCAGGCCGTTCTCATCGACAGCGTCACAAGCGTTGACGATAAGATTAATGAAAACTTGGCTCAATTCATTTAGGTTACACATGATAGGCGGTAATTCGGCCAAGTCAGTGTGAATTTCACAGTGGTATTTGACCTTATTATTGGTAATGCGAATCGACGAAAGGACGGCGTCATTGCTATCGTTAAGTTGCACATCCGCAGATTTTGAACGAGCAAGAGATTTTAAATCGGCAACAATGGCTTGTACCCGATCCACGCCTTCTCGCAGCTCAGAGAATATCGCTTCTGAATCCCCAGCAATGAACTTGATTTTTTCTAGGCGGGCGTGGTTAATATCGCTGTGTTGAGCGCCAGTTTTTTCAGGGAGGTGCTGCTGATAAAACAAAAAATAGCGCTCTAAGGTGCCTATATTACTTTTGATAAAGGCCAGTGGGTTATTGATTTCATGGGCAATGCCCGCAGAAAGCGTACCCAAAGAGGCCAGTTTCTCGGTTTGTATAAGTTCTTTTTGCTGCTGTTTAAGCTTTGCGTTTGCAGCCTCGAGCTGCTGATTAGCCTCGTATATATCTCTTACTTTGGATTCCAGAAGAAGCTCAGCTTGTTGCCTGGCTTTGCGCTCACGTGCCAGTGATTTTTTATAAACTTCAATCTCATCCATCGGCAATGGTAACTCGTATTTCGCAATGGTCTGAGCCTTCATGCATACACACTGGGTGCTCTATGCGTATGGGGGTTTGATAGTAATTTGCGGATGCTTCTATTAATCCGACAGATAGGTGGCATAGCTTTCGTGGAGAGCGATAGTGCATCAATAGTTGCTTGGGTGATTCTCGATCGTATTCAAAATCAGGGGTAGAGGCATTGGGGTAGAGTTTATTCACCTCCATATGAATCACAGAGTCTACCGAGATTAAGAAATCGAAGAGATTATCGTGGCTGGTGATAAACTGAGGGTAGTTTTCCTCAAAATACTGCCATAGAAACTGGCCAAAACGTCGAATAAGCACTGGAGCAGGCATATCTAGTAGCTCAGAGGCCGCCCCGACAAGAGAAATCAACTCTTGATCGTCATATTGTGCGGTAGCGACATAGATACCTCCGGATGGCGGATTCGCCGTATCGAGAATATTTTGCCACATAGCCAAACCGTAGTTGTCCTCTACTAATTCGGCAAAATTTGTAAAAACCACTCCTTTCATAGCACAGCCTCCATGTTGCGACGTATTCAGTTTATGCTGAATATCACAAATAGCAAACTGTAATGGCTAAGTTTTGTATTAGGTTTATACTAAAGCCATGAAATCTAAAGAGAAATTCGGCATGGATTCCAATAGTAGCGACATTCTGTCATTTGATAGCGGTGATTTGCCAGCCATCGAGATTATGATTGTTGATGATGAGCAGTCGATTTTAAACAGCCTACAAAGGCTGCTTTTTGATATGGACTGTAATATTCGCACCTCAACAAGCGGCCACGAGGCCCTCCAGGCTTTACAAGATCAAGCAGCCGATATTGTCATTTCGGATATGCGCATGGCGGGAATGGATGGTGTTGAATTTCTCAATGAAGTTGCTAATGCTTGGCCAGAAACTGAACGCATTCTACTTACCGGTTATGCCGACCTAGAATCCACCATTGGGGCTATCAACAAGGGAAAAATCAACTTCTATATGGAAAAACCTTGGGATGACGATAGGCTGCGCCGAATTGTTCAAAAGGGCATAGAGATTAGCCACGGAAAGCATCGTACGCAACTGCTTGAAGACAAGGTAAAATTACAAAACCAACAACTTAAAGAACTCAATGAGAGTTTGGAAAATAAAGTCGCCGAGAGAAGCAAAGACCTAGCAGCTAGTAATAGTAAGTTACAGAGCTCCTTGGATCAGCTTAAAGTCAATTACCAACAGACAACCAATTTGTTTTCTAGCCTAATAGAACAAAGAATGGGTAACTCTTTGATCAGCAAGCAGAACCTTATGTTATTGCTGAAAAAGATGGCTGAGCTGTCTGAACTTGAAAAAGATGAAACTCGGGCATTAATCTATGCGGGAATTCTGCGAAATTTAGGTAAGGTTAGTTTTCCAGACAAACTTATAAAGCGTGCCTACCTGGACCTTGACGTGCAAGAGCAGCGCGATTTCCAAACGCATATCAGTATTGCAGAAAACATGATGTCCAGTATGCCGCCTTTAAAGGGTGCCGCCGAGATTATTAGCCAGCGCCATGAGCAGCTTGATGGCCAAGGTTATCCCAAAGGGCTTAATTCACAAGACATCTCTACAGCAGCCAAGATTTTATCCGTAGTGTCAGACTTGTTGTTGTATTGCCAAGGATTGATTGAAACGAATTGCTTGTCTATCGATGAAGCGCTAGGAAAACTAAAAGAGCAGTCTGGCAGCAAATATGATCCTGTTATTGTCGAGCAGCTTTGTACATTACAAAGTGAGTTGAAACTGTTTCTGCGAGATGCTGCAGACAAGTATATTAAGTTGGATCAACTTCAGGCTGGCATGTGTTTGCAACGTGATCTGGTGGCCAGCAATGGTGCCACTCTGCTTGCCGAGGGTGTTGAAATAGATCAGGACATGATTACGCGACTTAAGAGTTTGGCCGCGCAAATGGAAGAGGAGCTAAAAGTCTACGTCAAAGAGCCGGAATGATTTTTAGGCCCTTAAAAATGGATAAAAACAATACTGCTGAGATTTGCTTCTTTTAGCTTTATACATCGCATCGTCAGCATGTTTTACCAGCTCAGCTAAATTTTCGGCATTACTGCTATGTGCAATACCGATACTAATTGCGCAGCCTAACAATTCTTCTTTGTGTGAAGCGCTAATCAATCTTCGGGCTAAACTAAGCGCAGCGTCTTTATCTCCGCCCATATAGATAACAAATTCATCTCCACCTAATCGAGCCAAAAGATCAGAATCCCTGCATTCCTCTTTAAGAAAACTCGCAAAGCTGCAGAGTATTTTGTCGCCAACTTGATGCCCTAAGCGATCATTAACTTGTTTAAACTCATTGAGGTCCAAAAAGAGCAGGGTAGATTCAGCTTTATCGCGCTGCAATTTGGCCCACATGGTTTCACCAAAATCATAGAAAGCCTTACGATTGTAGACATCGGTTAAACAGTCATGAGTGGCTTGATGAGCTATTAGTTCCTGGTGTCGCTTTATCTGGGTAATGTCTTTACTGATGCCAATAAGACCAATGACCTTACCTTTGTCATCGAATACTGGATTTTTTGTGCTACTCACCCAACCGAGTTCGCCGCTGGGCAAATAGTAGGGCTCTTCATGCTGAGCAAGACTAATGCCTTTGTTAATAACATCTTGCTCGTGCTCAAAATAAAGCTCGGCATGCTCTTTAGGGAAGATATCGAAGTCGTCCTTGCCTTGCAGTTCACGCCATTGCTCATGACCCGTAAGGCGTGCAAAGGCGTCGCTGGCAAACATAAACTTATGTTGTGCATCTTTGATATAAACAAAGTCATCAGTGATGCTTAGAAGGGTTTCGAGCACACTTTTATATTGTAAAGCCTGCTTAAATAACGCATCCAGTTTTGTGCTTTGCTGATCTAAATCCAAGCTTGGGTAGGCATTGAGGCTTGTAGACCAGTGTTGGAGCCCAGTCATGCTAGCCTCTTACTTATCCTTAGTAACAGAGCTAACTGTAGTTATACAATAGAGAGAATACAAGAAATAAATTTAGGTAATTACCAGCCCAGAAGTATTGATAAGAAGAAATATGCAAGAAATGAGAGTTATCCCTAGAAACAGGCATAGTATGGGTTCAGTAACTTAGTCACTAATGTGCCCATTCTGAGTTGTTCTATTTTGTAACTTTGCCCACAGATTGGGCAATGAGCGAGTTCAGCGCCGGGATCGTTCCCAATAAGCATTAGGGTACTAAGCAATAAGTCCAGCTCATCTCGATGTTGTGGCTCGAAACAATAGGGGTAGTTTTTACAGTTACAGTTATACATACATCGAGCAATCAATATCCGGCACGATTGTTACTCATGTCGTTATCACCAGCATGCCCACAAAACTCCGCGGAGAGTGAGCGTAAGGATTGGGCCAGTAAGGCAGCATCGACACCAAGCCCAATAAAATCGACGCCTAGCTTCTCGTAATGTCGGGTCATACCGGTATCGACCGATAATAATCCGCAAGCTTTGCCCTTAGATTTAATTTTTAAAATGGCTTGTTCAATTTTGTCGACCACATCTGGGTGGTTGGGTTGACCAATATAGCCTAAGGATGCAGAGAGATCTGAAGGGCCGATAAAAACTCCGTCGAAGTCTTGCAGCTCTAGAATCTTATCAAGCTGCTCCAGTCCTTGCTGGGTTTCGATTTGCAGGATAAGGCAAACATTATCATTGGCTTGCTCAACGTAGTTATTAATACCATTCCATTTCGCGGCTCTTGCCATTGAAGTACCCAGACCTCTCACTCCTTTAGGTGGGTAGTACATGGCATTAATAAGTTGTTTAGCTTGCTCGACAGATTCCACCATGGGAATCAATAGTGTCTGGCACCCTAAATCGAGCAACTGCTTAATATTGCTGGTACTGCCTTCCGGTGGGCGCAACAACGCACTGCTGGGATATGGGGCCAAAGCTTGCAGCTGCCCTTGAATATCTTTTAGGGAAAAGGGCGCATGTTCTGCATCAATTAACAGCCAGTCGAAGCCTGCTGTTGCCGCAATTTCTGCACAAATAGGATTGGGTAGTCCAAGCCAAAGACCGAACTGGCAGTCGCCGCTATTGAGCTTTCGCTTAAATTGATTTTCTTCTAGTTGCATTATCGCTCGCCTTGTTTTATCCCAGAAATTTTGTACTCGTAGCCGAGGGCGCTATACAAAGTGGCAGGAGATTCCGCCCAATGGGCCGTAATCAGCATGAACCGTGTCACCCGCTTTTACGGCTATCGGCGCTGTAAAGGAGCCCGATAAAATGATTTGCCCAGGCTTTAAGCTTACCCCGTGTGGCGCAAATCGTTTTGCTACCCAGCTAACCCCATTAGCAGGATGATTGAGAACGGCAGCAGCCAAGCCGGTCTCTTCCAGCAAACCATTGAGATACAACAAGCCGCCGCACCAGCGTAGATCTTTAGCATCGGGTTTAATAGGGCGGCCGCCCATAATAATTCCTGCGTTGCCTGCATTATCGGCAATAGTATCTTTTACGGTGCGCTTATATTGTGTCTCTGGGTGAACGCGATGACTTCGAGCAGCGATAATTTCTAATGCTGGCACCACATAATCAGTGGCATTGAGCACATCAAAGACAGTGACATTTTCACCGCTAAGCTCTTCTTTCAGAATAAATGCGAGCTCCATTTCAATGCGCGGGTCACAAAATTGACTGACCTCAATTTCGCTACCATCAGCGAAAACCATATCTTCCAGTAGCACACCATAATCGGGCTCCTTAATATTGAGCGCTTTCTGCATGGCCCTGGAGGTGTAACCAATTTTATAACCGACTACCCGCTGGCCATCATCGATTTTACGCCGTACCCATTTCTCTTGGATGGCATAGCTATCACTAATAGTCATTTCTGGGAAGCGTAAACTAATCGGATCTATAGGCTGAGCTTGACGTTCGGCTTCATAGAGTTCCTTGGCGGCTTGCTTAATTTCGGAAGTTGATAGTGTTAGCTGTTCGCTCATAATAATCACTGTATAGGGTGCAAGTTTTCACGTGTTTGTTTTCTGAAAGAGGGCTTAGGGCTCTGCAAGATAAGTTCTGAGGTTGTTCTGATTAAACTTTAAGCTCGCTGGCAATTCGTTCATTTCGAAGGATATGGCCAAAGCTCTCTGTTCGTAAAGTTCTTTTAAGTGATTACTAAGCGCTGCAAAAATTGCATCGGCCGCCGTTTGTTTTTCCGCCTCACTTCGACCAGCGCCAAGGCGAACTTCCAAATGGATAAAGGCAAAATCTGGATCGCCATTAGCCACTCGAAAATGCTCACAACAATGAGCACGACTGCGCAAGCCCGCTACTGGAAAAAGCCCAGTATCAAGGGCCGCCTCATGTAAGGAAGCAAACAAGTGTTCAAACTGCAGTTCGCCAGTACTAAGGTTACTTGAATATTCAAGAATAAAGTGTGCCATTTTTTGTATCCTAGAGCGTAGATTTTCAGGTAGATGCATTATTCAACTGGAAAGACGGCATTAATCTGCCCAGTACCTGAACTTCCAAAGTAGGGCGTTACTACTTCTACTTGGCCCTGATATTTATCCCAACCTAATACGCCTAATAACATTGCCGTATCGTGCATAAAGCCTTCGCCGTGACACTTTTCAGCGTATTCAGGCAGCATTTGGGTAAAGCGCTCCCACTCGCCGTTTTTCCACATATCGATAACTTCTCGATCGGTGGTTTCTAAAAACTCAGACCAAACTCTAAAAAGATATTCTTCAGATACGCCGTTCTGCGCAAAACGATGGGATAAGGAGCCCGATGCGAGTATCGCCACATTGCCGTCATAGTCCTTTTCGATTGCCTCGCGAAAAGCAGCGCCAAGTCGTCGACTGTCTTCTAAGTTGTGCACTTGGCACATAGCCGAAACAGAGACCACCTTAAAATGATTATCGTCGTTCATATACCTCATTGGCACTAGGGTGCCGTACTCTAAAGGCAAACTGGTATCGCTGTGGGCTCGGGTGACAACTCCAGCCTCTGTTGCGGCATCCGCTAAAAGATGACCTAGTGCTTTATTGCCCTTGTAGTCGTAGGGAAGATTTTTAATAAAATGGGGCAGTTCGTTACTGGTGTATACACCTGAAAAGGTCTCGGCGCAGTTAATATGGTAGCCCGCATTTACCAGCCAGTGGGTATCAAATACCAGCAGTGTGTCGACGCCTGCATCACGACAACGCTGCGCGATTTCTTTGTGACCGTTGATGGCCGCTTCGCGACAACCTTTATTGGGCCCATCCATCTCGGAGAGATACATGGAAGGAACATGAGTAATTTTTGCTGCTAAAGATATTTGCCCCATGTTAATACTCCTAGTTTTGAATTTCTGTTTTTAGTGTGTCATTAACACTTGGCGAACCATTCGTTGTTTGTTCGTTTCGTGTTTGTTGGTCACGTAGATTTCGAAATGGCCAAAAACCAAAGAAATCGCTGAACATCACAATCAATGGAAAGGTAATCGCCAGCATAGCGTTTGCCAACCAAAGTTCTAGCTGATAGTCAGGTAGCCCAGAATTGATATCTGGATTTAGCCACTGGGCAAAGGCTTGATAAATCAGCTGCATGGCAAAAGCCAATGCCAGTGCCAAGAGCGCTGAGAGTAGCGCTTTGATAATCGCTCGCTGATTTCCAAATAGGCTATTCTCCAAGAGATTAAGCACAATGAAAGCTCCGAAAATAAAGCTGACCGGGCCACGTACCATATACTTAACAGGATCAAATCCCGCAAGATAGACAAAACCATAAAAGGGAATTGCCGCTAAGGCCAATATCCAGAGGCTATTAACAAAGGCCGCTTTAGATCCCTCAAGGGATAACTGGTTAATTGGGTAAAAGTCGAGTAGCAAGCACAGCATTATTATGGCGACGGTGGTAACCAGATAGGCTAAAACTGGCCAGGCTGAAAATAAACCGTCTGTTTCTAAGCTGCTAATATAGATATCTGCTCCCGCCAAAAAGTGAAAGTTAAACAGACTGACAAAAACGCCGTAGGCTAAAACATAGGCTGAACAGAGAATAACAATACCTAAGGCAATCGGAGACTGGATTATTGCGGGAAAGGGCCAAGCATTCCAAGCCACCATAATCCAAAATGTAGCGATAACAGTGACAATTGTTAGCATCATCAGTTGGGGTGTTGGGCCAAAACTTTGCCCAGCTAAAAAGTGTAAGGCGGAGCCAAAGATTAATCCACCTAACAGGCTGATGGCGGTTTGAATACCGCCTTTTCGGACGGTTGGCGTATTTTCTAATAATGGCCCCCACACAAAGGCAGCGATGATTTGGGTTGGGATACAGGCCATTACCGCAAAAGAAAGCCAGCCCATAAAAAATGACGGTTCTGATAAAGCAATTATTCCTAGTGCGAGCGCTGCAATTATCGCTGTGCTGACTAGGCCTAAAATCGGTTGTTTCATAATGGTCTCATGCTCTGGTTTCGATACTAAAAGCTAACCACGTCTTATCGTTAGCTATCACTTCAATGGTAACTAGCCACCCAAGACCGGTACCTTGTGAGTACCATGCGCAATACATACGTTTTTGGTTTCCATATAAAAATCAAAACTATAGTCACCACCATCACGGCCAATGCCGGACATTTTTATGCCACCAAAAGGTGAGGGCAGATTGCGATTATTTTCTGAGTTAACCCAAAGCATTCCGGCTTCTACCACTCTGGCCATTCTCATCGCTCGACCACTGTTTTCTGTCCATATATAACCTGATAAGCCATACTCGGTATCATTGGCTAAGGCGATGGCCTCGTCTTCGGTATCAAAAGCGATGGTAGTTAATACCGGCCCGAAAATTTCTTCACGAGCGATTCGCATGGTGTTATCCGCGTCGGTGAATAAGGTCGGGCTAACATAATTACCATCCCCTAGATCTTTACGAGCTACACCACCCACTTTTACCGTTGCGCCATCTTGCTTAGCGATATCCATATAAGACATGACTTTTTCATAATGTCCTTTGTGCACAAGTGGGCCCACTTCGCTCGCTGGGTCGAGCGGGTGACCAATGCTTAGGTTCTTGACTCGCTGCTCAAGAGCCGCTAAAAATTTATCCTTAATACCGCTTTGAATGAGCAAGCGGCTGGAAGAAGTGCAGCGCTGACCATTTAAGCTATAAATCATAAAAACGACGGCATCTAAAGCGCGCTCGAAATCCGCATCGTCAAAAACGATGACTGGGTTCTTACCACCAAGCTCAAAATGCACACGCTTTAAAGTATCGGCACCTTGGCGCATGATGTGGCTGCCCGTCGCACTTTCACCTACCAGGGCCACGGCTCGTATAGCTGGGTGTTCACTGAGTCGCTTACCTACTGTTTCGCCGTACCCGTTGACGGTATTCCAAACACCTGCTGGTAAGCCGGCTTCCTGAGCTATTTCGGCCAGCAACATAGCACTTAACGGGGTGAGCTCCGCTGGTTTATGAACGATGGTGCAGCCGGCTGCTAGGGCCGGTGCAATTTTCCATGTCGCCAACATAAATGGCGTGTTCCAAGGTGTGATAATGCCAACAGGGCCGATTGGGCTGCGAAGGGTGTAATTGGTATGTTCAGCTTGGTGAAGTGCTAAGCCATTTTGGGCCTCTGGGGCTTTATCGGCAAAGAATCGAAAGTTAGCAGCTCCTCGGATAGCCGCCTGTTTCATAAAGCGAATCGCCTGGCCGCAGTCAGAGGATTCTACTAGGGCTATCTCTTCAGCTCTGGCCTCAATCAAGTCGGCAAAATGATTCAGCAGTTTTTTGCGCTCCTGGCCGGGCATATCTCGCCATTCGGGAAAGGCGTCTGCCGCGGCTTGGCAAGCCGCATCCATATCCTCTGCAGTGCCAGCAACAACTCTACCCATGCTCTGATTATCGCTAGGGCTCAGGTTTTCATAAGTTGTAGCATTGTTCGGCAAGACAAATTCGCCATTAATAAAATGGCCCGTGCTCTGGCTGTTAAAGCGCTCTAGATAGCGTGCTGCCGATTCTTTGTTCTGAGCAAAGCTAGACATGGTAACTCCATGGATTTGATTAACGTGTTATTTAAGTTAACATGTTAATTATATTCGCTGCAAGCCCATTTTTATTAGCTAATAATGCGCTAAATAGGCTGCCGAACTTGCCATTCCCCTTGGGTTTAAATTAACATGTTAATTATAAATTGCTTTCAAAGGTGGAAAAATGCGTTTTATTAGCTTTAAAAAAGCGGGCGAAGTTAGCTGGGGCGTGCTCAAAGAGGATGGAATTGTAGATTTAGGTCAAAAACTCGGGGGAAGCCTGTTTTCGGCCCTTAGGGAGGGGCGTTTAGAGGAGGCCAAATCGCTTGCAGCTGATGCCAGCACCGATTGTGCATTATCTGACGTTGAGCTGTTGCAGCCGGTGTTAACACCAGAAAAGATCGCCTGTATTGGTGTGAACTATGCAAATCGCAATGCCGAATACAAAGATGGCTCTGAACAGCCTAAGTTTCCTAGCTTGTTTATGCGCACGAGCGACTCCTTTACCGCGCACAGTCAGCCCTTGTGGCGGCCACCTGAATCCAATCAGTTAGATTATGAGGGTGAAATTGTCATTATTATTGGCAAGGAGGGACGTCGTATTGCGGAGGAAGACGCCTATGAACATATTGCCGGGCTGAGCATTATGAACGAGGGCACCTTGAGAGATTGGGTACGTCACGCAAAATTTAATGTTACCCAAGGTAAAAACTTTATTAATTCCGGCAGTATTGGCCCCTGGATGGTTAGCGCCGATGAATTTACCGCCGAGCAGTACGAAGATATGCGCGTGCGCACCTGGGTAAACGGTGAATTACGCCAAGATGACACTACCGCTAGTATGATGTTCCCCTTTAAATATATCATTAGCTATCTTTCGAAGTTTTATCATCTTAAACCCGGTGATGTCATAGCTACAGGTACGCCCAATGGCGCTGGAGCACGCTTCGATCCTCCAAGGTACTTAGTACCGGGAGACGAAATTAAGGTAGAAGTAGAAGGGGTGGGCACCTTGGTAAATGGGGTGATCGACGAGCCCCTGTAATTGCCCGCACTACTAATGCTGCGGGATACTGAGGATCTATGAACGACAGTTTACGCAGTTTTGACCGCTCCTTGCCCATGTCTTTATTGCGGGCAAGGGAAGCGGTAATGAAAAAGTTTATGCCGGCACTAAAAGCCCACAACCTCTCCGCACAACAGTGGCGAGTAATACGAGCATTGCAGGCCGATGGCGATATGGATATTTCTGAGCTTGCAGAGGCCTGTTATCTATTAAAACCCAGCTTAAGTCGAATTATTCAGAACCTTGAATCAAGAAATATCATTTCTCGCTCTAGCTCTTCTAGCGATCAAAGACGATCGCTGATTTCCTTAACCGATGTTGGGCATCAGCTATTTGTAGAGATTGCACCAAAGTCCAGCGAACGATACGAATTTATTAGCCAGCGCTTTGGCCCGGGTAAGCTAGAGTTACTGTATGAATTACTCGATGAACTGGTCGAAAAGATCGAGGACTAAGTGAAAGCCGTATCTAAGGGTAGAACCATAGCGGCGTTTCAAAGCTGGGCGATTGATTGATCCTAATATCACTAAACTCACCCTGCAGCTGAACAGAATTGCCTTTAAATACGGTAAAATTTAAAGGCCAGTTCAAGCCACAGCTGATCTTTTGATAATTGCTTTCGGCTACATAGCTTCCATCATCAAACAGCACCTTGCGTATTTGGCCGCTCTTCAGGTCAACACCAATCGGCGGTGACTGAGTCTTTCTAAGCTTGAATATCCACCAACTCTCGTTCGGGTGTTCGGCTACTTCCAAAGGACCAATAAGTTTTAAATGTTTGTTTCTTAAAAGGTAGAAAAAGTTAAGCTTCATATTTCCTGCCAAGCTTTTAACTTCTTTGCGGCTCAAACGGATCACATTTTCATTCACAAGCTTAATGGCATGCTGGCCTTTGAGCATTGACAAGCTTCCATCGGTATCTTGTTTAGCGATGGTTTTACGGGCAAATGAGTAAAAGCTTCGGCTACTCTTTGTTGGCTCCTGCGGAGCGCGAATAGTAAGTTTCGCCTCGAAGCTGCGTAGCCCTTGAAGCGCCTCTTTGCCGCCAAAGGCTTCTCGCAGCTTGTTTTTTACTAGCTCGGCTGATGGGCCATTAGCGAGCTTTTTGTACTCAGCAGTAAGCTGCTCTGTATCCTTAGCATAAGAGTTAAAGCTAAGCAGAGCGCTTATAAAAGAGACTAGCAGTAGTTTGAGGATAGGGGGCTTGCACAACATGATCGTACCAAATGTAAACAACGACCATACAGTAACAAGATTTAAGGGGCGCCCAAAGAGGCTAAAAAGCGTTCTGGCGCATTATTGCTGTGGCTAGTCTCATTTGGTTCTTGTACCGCTGTGTGATAAGCCAATGGGCGCCTTCAACATCGTTGAAGGCGCCCCAAATTTGGGTTGCCAGCCAACTTAGCTAGCCTTAGCTAGCGGATGTCGCCTTAGAATCAGATTCAAGTAAGTTAGACATCTCAAGCGAGCGCTTTTTGCTTGCCCCTGCCAGCACTAGCAAACCGGCCAATATTCCCAGGTTCTTGATAAAGTTCTGTAGCTCGTGCTTGGCCTCAATGCCTTCAAAATTCCAAAAATCATGCAGCATAAAATTAACCAATAGCACATAGGTTGCAAAACCCAAGGCGACCAAGCGAACATGACGGTTGGCGAGCAGCAGAACTGCACCGCCGATATTGGCGATACCGGCCAGTATGAGCATTAGCTCTGCTGCGGGAACACCATGGCGCTGCATTAGCCCTAGGTGCAACTCAAACTGCAAAAATTTCATGAGACCGGGTAGTAGGAAGTAGAGGGCGATCAGGATCTTGCCGCTGAGTATTAGCTTACTGTTTGTTGTGTTGGACATGGCTAGCTTCTCTTGTGTTTTATTTATTTTCTATTTATGTTTTATTTAATATCGCTTAAATTAGCTTTAGATTATTTTTTAAGTTTCTCTAAATAGCGCATGGTACTTTGCTGATATTCTTCTTCGGTAAAGGACCATTGCTGCAAATCAGCATCTGCCCAGCCCAATTGCATGCCTGATTGGCTCCGAGCTAAGGCAGAGAACATAGATCTTGTCATAGCCAGTGAAGCGGCAGGCATTTCCAGTAGTTCTTCAATAAAACCCTGGGTTTCTTTGCCCAATTGCTCAGTTTGAAAGCGGCGCTGGGCCCAGTTGACCTTGAGTAGCTCTTCGGCATTAACTCTTTTAGCCGTCATCACCCAATCTCTAGCTACCGGCAAGCCCACTTCTCGAACCAATAAAGGGGTGCCATTCCAGACATTGGGTATCCCCATGGCAACCTCGGGTATGGATAGAATGGCATTATCTGCCACCAGGCGAAAGTCACAGGCCGTTGCGAGAAGGGCGCCGCCACCAATCACAAAGCCTTGCATGCTTGCGACGGTAACTTGTGGGATACGGTCTAGCTGCTCGAGAACACGCTGCCAGGTAGATGTTCGGTTTCGCCTCTGCGACCAAGAGCCCTCTACCTTAGGGTATGAGGTCGTTTTAAGGTCGGCGCCAGAGCAGAAAGATTCACCCTCACCAGTAAAGAGCAATACGCGGATGTCTGGCCGCTCCATTAGCTCATCAAGCAGAGTCGATATTTTCTGTCGGATACTATCGTTTAAGGCATTGCGCTGTTTAGGTCGGTTAAGATGCACCCGCACTAGCTCTTGCTCGTAACTAATAATGACGTCGTTATTACCCATGACTTTCCCAACTCTCTATGCGTCAAAAACTAGATCCTTTGTCGAAGCATATACGGCCTCGAGCTAAATCTGGCTCAATTGGCTATTAAGCCACAGTCCGGTCGTCTCAACACTGGTAAATAAGGTCAATTCATAGGCTAAAGCAATACCGAGGAGAAAGTAGATAGGTAGATATTTAGGCAGGCAGTATTCGCAACATCCAATCAAAGAGAAGTTTCGTCTAAAGCTGAAAATCAATAAAAAGTAATTTTTTAACGGAGTAAAGAGCAGGTGAAAAGAAAAGTTTATATAGATAAAAACAAGATTGGCGCTTTAGCTTGGCTGACAATTGTCTTTAGCAGTATCAGCTTTGCGAGCAGCCCAGCACAAGTTATGCCGATAAGCGTATTCCACTTTGCCAACCCTGGCTTAGATAAAGTAAAAACTGAAGTATTGGATGTTACAGATGAGGAAAGTCAATCCTATCTAATCGGTTTAAGCAAAGAAATTTCCAAAGGCTATAAGCCAACTAAGGTTCTTTTGGAATGTAGAAAAGAACAGCAGACCAGCCTAAACGAATTTTACAGAAATTATCTTGCCAACAAACACCAGCTAAGCATTAACGAAAATCAGCAGCTAGGTTTTCGAATAGCCAAGCAATCTGGCTTAAAAAATATCATTTGTTATGACGAGCAAGAAGTGCACTGGCAATCTAGCTCGGTCTTTGAAGAAATGAGCAAGCATGCGCCAGCAATCGGTCAAAAAGTTAATAAGCAAATTGAAGAAATGAGCCTGGAAAGCAATCGGCTTCATCAAACAGAAAGTCTTAAAACTATTCTACGTTTTAACAACACTGTGGAAACTGAGCGAAAGAACAAAGCACTTTACCTACTTTTAAACGAAGTAGGGGCATTTGGCAGTTATTCTGGCGCCGATTCGACGGCTAGCTGGTGGCATCGAAACTTTAGAATGTACGCAAACTTACAACAACAGGCCAAAGCAGGGCAGCGAATAGTTTTGATCGGCGGAACAGGTCATACGGCAATTATTAGGGGTTTGTTACAGATAGATAGTGAACGAACACTGGTAAACCCACTGGATTACTTGTAGCAAAGCACCGTAAAAAGCTAGATTATTTAAAACACTCTCAAAATATTCTCGACAAAAAGCCAACAATATTTAGACCTGTTGGCTTATTTACCTGCAGTACCGTTTTTAAGACCTTTCGTCTTGATATTCCTAAAACTCACTCCAGATATACTGTCATTTGTGGTAGCTTTTAAGCTGAAATAAAAGGAGCGTTTTAAATGGAATTTAACGTTGTTTTTAAAGAGTTAAGCTCAGGCAAGATCGTCTATGGCGTAAAGGATGTTTGCCAGATTCAAGTGGCAAGTTCCTGCCCTGAAAGGCAGCGGTATTGGCTACTTAGCGGTGAATGCCTTAGAGGCCCTACAAGTGGTGGTATCTTTCTAACTCCTAGAAGGGCTTATCAGTTACTCCTCGAACAAAACCCCTCATCCCGAAAAAGAGAAATAAAGCGTCAGCTTGACCTTTTTAATGGTATTGAAACCCCAGAAAATCAAGAGCTTAGAGTAGATTGCCCTAAATAAAGCTCCTGCAAACGCCAGCCTACTGGTAATAGCAATGACTGATAGCTTAAATAACAATAAATTCTAAGTTGTAGAAATGTATGCCTAAACAATCTTTATCAATCACTTTTAGGCTGCTAGCATTACGTGTTAAACATCTGCTTCGAGAAGTGGAAGACTTGTCGTCTTATTAATAGGGTTTTTTAATGTCTTCTGCACGGCTCAAGGAAACAGCAATCTAGAATGTAGAGTTTTTTTGCTTGAGCGCTTAATCATTGATGATAATGAGCTTGGGTGAATTCTACTGTGTTAGCCCTTACCACTTAGAGTAATTTTAATCATGACGTCTTTATCAAATGGATTTTTGATGCAGGTGTTAAATACACTCGGCAATAATATCGCAGTGCTCGATGAGCATTTTAATATTGTTTTAGTCAATGATTCCTGGCGAAATTTCGGCTTTGAGAATGGACAAGCACTAGATTTCGAGTGGCTGGGCATCAATTATCGTAAAGCCTGTATAAACGCCGCTGAAGACGGTGATGAATTTTCGACGCTTGTGTTGAAAGGGCTTGACGATATTTTGAGCGGTAAAATCGATCAGTTCAATATGGACTACCCTTGTCACTCTGCGTCTGAAGATCGTTGGTTTAATATGCAAATTGAATCGTTTTGCATGGACGCAGACAAGTACTTTGTCATCACACATAAAAATATTACTCAGCGCGTCAAATTAGAACAAGAAGCTAGAACACTTGCGAAACAAGATCCCTTAACAAAGATTTCTAATCGCAGGGCCTTCGATGATTTTCTTTCAATGCAATGGCGTCAGTGCAAGCGTGATTCCAAACCCCTATCTCTGCTAGCTATCGATCTTGATGACTTTAAATTGATTAACGATCGATGTGGTCATCAATTTGGTGATAGCTGTTTACAACAAACAGCGAAAGTCTTGCGAAAGTACACGGGTAGGGCGTCAGACTTATGCGCACGTTATGGTGGTGAAGAGTTTATCATCGCCTGGGGAAACATGGGACATGCTGATTCCCTAAGGCTGGCCCGCCATGTCCTGCGCGATTTGAATCGCATTAAGATTGTTAACCGAAACGATAAATCGATTGGCAGGCTAACAGCCAGCATTGGACTTTATACCGCTATGCCAGGTGTTCAGCTTACTGAACAGGCAATAAATACAGCCGACGACCTTATGTATAAAGCAAAAGCGCTTGGTAAAAATAGCATTTGTGATGGGCAATGGTCGGCACAGCAAGAGTTGTTTGACGTGTGACGGCCTCACTACTTTTGTAACAACGGTTTACAATTGGCTATTAAGACACTAAAGCTGACACTCCCGACTCCCTAGACCAATAGCCAATGCTATTTATGTTGACCTAAATAAGTCCCTCACTTTTAGCTCCAGTCATCCTTTTTAAGCTAGCCAAGCTGGAGTTAATAAAAAACATGAAAGCCCTGCAATTAGTAAAAACCGAAGACGCGCTTAATATTGAAATAAACGATATTGATGAATCCCAGTTGCCTGATGGAGAAGTTTTAGTTGATGTGGATTATTCCTCGCTCAATTACAAAGACAGCTTAGCCTTAAATGGACGATTACCTTCGATACGTAACTATCCTATGGTGCCAGGTATTGATTTCGCCGGCACCGTGATTGAAAGTTCAAGTGAAGCATTCAGCGCTGGCGATAAGGTCGTCTTAAATGGCTGGGGCGTTGGCGAAAACCACTGGGGTGGTTATGCTCAAAAAGCGCGCGTACAAGCATCACAATTAGTTGCATTACCAGAAGCTTTTACAACTCGCCAAGCCATGGCAATTGGTACGGCGGGCTATACCGCCATGTTATGTGTGATGGCTTTGGAAAAAAATGGCGTCAAACCGGAGCAGGGCGAGGTATTGGTTACCGGAGCGGCCGGTGGTGTTGGCAGTGTGGCGATTTCTATATTATCTAAACTGGGCTATACCGTCGTTGCCTCTACTGGTCGTGCTAGTGAAGAAGCCTATTTAAAAAGCCTGGGGGCAAGCTCAATCATTGATCGCAATGAACTCAGCGAGCCAGGCCGACCTCTTAACAAAGAACGCTGGGCAGCGGCTGTTGATGCAGTAGGTAGCCACACCTTAGCGAATATTTGTGCCAGCTTAAAATACGACGGGGTTGTTGCTGCAACTGGCTTGGCCCAAGGCAGTGATTTACCAGCGACGGTAATGCCTTTTATTTTGCGCGGCGTTACTTTGGCAGGGGTTGATAGCGTAATGGCACCAAAAGCTCGCCGAGAGGAAGCGTGGCGACGTTTGGCTGAAGATTTGGATGTTAGCAAGCTAGAAGCAATGACCGAAGAATTGGGATTGGCTGACCTTGCAGGTGCCACCGCTCAGCAGCTTAAGGGTGTTAAAACTCACGGTCGTACGGTAGTCAATGTAAACTTATAATTCCTGAGTGACTGTAGATATATGAAATAGCTGAGGAAAAAGAAAGAAAAAATAACGCCGCCATTTCTAGATAGAATTGGCGGCTTTATTTGTGCTGCTTTTATATTACCTGCTTCTTAGAAGTTATACTCCAAAGAAACACGAACGGTTCTAGGCTCAATCACATGGTAATGCACATCTTCAACAGCCTCTTGCTCTGAGCCCAGTTTTGATTCGTAGAAATAATCGACATCATGGGCATCGCTATCGCTAAGATTTAATATGTCTGCATAAGCTGTCCAATTCTTGCTTCGATACCCAGCGCGCATATTAAAGATAGAGCTATCACCGGACACGACGCTTCCGTCTTCTACTAGCGGCCTATCGCCAAAGTAGCGCCAGCGCAAGCTGCCAAACCAGCCATTATTTAAATCGAGGTTTAAACCAGCTTGTACAACATCCTCAATGGCACCCGGTATGGCATTTTCGTTACTCGGCGCTTCGCTAAATTCTGCATCGGTATAGGCGTATTCAAGATCTAAACTGAGGTAGTCACTGAAATGATAATAAACGGTTAACTCGATTCCCTGACGTTCAGATTGACCGCTAGCTTCGGTATTGCCTGCATCACCCACAAACAATAACTCGCTATCTAGTTCTAGGTACCAGAGTGCTAAAGAGGCATTGAGTTGCTGATCGATAAATGCTCGCACACCGGCTTCATAACCAAAAGATCTTACCAAAGGGTCTACTGTATCAATCGCTTCGCCATTAGCTGGATCAAGTTTAATCGTAGCGCCACGCACATCATTAGAATGCAAACCTTGACCAGCTGAAGCGTAAAGCTCGTAATTATCAGAAAGGTTGTAAACAACACTGCCTTTTAGGGAAACGATATCGTCATCACCAGAGCCACTATTAGCCGCGAGATTGACGCCATTTTGATTAACGCCTAGACGATCGTTAACATCAAAATCCAAATAGTCGTAGCGTACACCCAGGACTGTACGTAGGTTTTCAGTCCAAGCAATTTTGTTTTCCCAAAACAAACCAAGGCTTTTTTCATCAACGCTATCGCTACGCTTGGCGCCTAGTCGAGTACGTTGCTGTGTTTGGTATAGACCTACCTCAGAAATATCATCGATACGAAGATCAGCACCAATACGATTACTAACCGCAAAGTTGCCCCGGTTCGCGTTTATTAAATGGCTTACATTGGCGCCGTAGATATTACGATCGTCCACTTGCTCAAATTGATCACCGTTAATGGGATCGTCGAGAAAGTAGGTGAAGTTAGACCAAAGATTTAAATCGTAATTGATGAGATACGCCGAAGCCTGAAAGCCGTCTTGTTGCCACTGGGCATTCAGGCTATAGCGGCTGGACTTGCCACCTACCGTATCATCGATAATACCTAAATCGCTGATTAGGCCTTGTTGAACGGCACGCGATGGAATTTGATCGGCACTGTTCCACTCATTATCGTAGGCCATAAAGCTAAGGCTTAGCTCGCCATCGCTGATGGGGCGCGTATGCTTAATGAGTAGGTTTTTCTTTTCTAGATCTTCATCGATACCTTGCCAAGGACCGTCATAGCGATTGGACTCCGCTGCTAAAATGGTATCACCGCCGGCCATTTCGACACCGCCAAGCGCCAGCAAACGTTGGTAGCCATCTTTACCAAGCGTTAGCCCCAGACGTTTTTTATCGCTGCGTTTTAATGTGTTTATTTGTGCGCTACCAGCGCCGCTAAAATCACCTACATCGGCGTAATAGGCGCCTTTTTTATAGGCGATACTTGAAACCGCTTCAGGAATAATAAAATTGAGATCGGTATAGCCTTGGCCGTGTCCGTGGCTGCGCATGTTCACTGGCATACCATCGACAAAATTAGCAAAGTCGGTGCCATGGTCCAGATTAAAGCCCCGCAAGAAATATTGATTGGCCTTGCCGCTACCGCTGTGCTGGGTAACGACCATTCCGGGCACCAGCTCTAAGACCTCGCCAGTTCGAAGTAGGGGCCTTAAGGCAATCTCTTGCTCACCAATAACACCTTCTGATGCCGATATTGCCTTGCCGATGAGATTCGATTGTCGACCTTCGACGGTGATGGTTTCAATTTCTTCACCATAAGCTAGTGAGATTTGGCTTATCGCGACAAATAAGCCGAGAAGTGGTTTTTTCATTTATTCGATTTCAAACAATTGTTAGACTCACGCTCAGTTTATGAGCTCCCATGCCTTACATTCTCTAACAAGAAACGAAAACCGATAATAGATCGAACTTTATGAAATCCATTGGCCTAGGTCTTAGTCAGCTACTGCTTAAAAAACAGGCAAGAAGCCCCGCGCCAAATTTGGGTGAGCGTGAATTAGAGCTATTGAAGATACTTTGGGAGCATCAGCCTCTCAGTGCTAGAGAAGTTTTAGAATACAGCGAAGAAGCCACCCTCAGTCTTAGTACGGTACAAAGCACACTCGAGCGACTATGCCGCAAAGAGATCTTGCACAGAAATAAGCAGGGGCGGCAATATCTTTATCGTGCCGCCGTTAGCCGCAGTACAATTATTGGTCAGCTATTGGGCGATATTGCCGATCAATTTAGTGAAGGTGATATCGAGCCAATGATTTCGGGCTTTGTGTCGTATTTGGATCAGCAAGGCCAAGACAATAGTTTGGCTTCAAAAACCCTTATAAAGCAGTTGCAAGGTAGCGAAGCTGATTCAGAATCAGACTCAAAAGCGAACCCCGCAATGGGTACAGTAAAAGGAACTGAAAAATGATTGAGTTCCTTATACAGTTTGCCTTTTACCTACTAGCATGGCTGCTATTGAGTGTGCTTTTAAGCTGGCTTTCGGCGTTTATCTATCCACTGATTGCGTCGTCGCTAGAGCGGTTTGCACCGGCTAAATCTGCTTTGTTTACTTTTGTATTAGGCTTTATGGCACCACTGAGTGCCTTGTTTAGCACACTTATTCTTACTCACCCAGAAATGGCATTTCCCATTGTTTCCGATCATTGTCATGGCGATGCCTGCAGTCCACACAGCCTACATGTGAGTGTCGATTCCATTATAGGCTCTGGTAGCATCGCCTTCGCACTTGCCACCATCACCTTATTAAGCTTGGGAATGATTTGGCAACTACGTGAGAATCTGCGCTTAAAACGCTTACTGAATATGCTGTCTAGTGCAGAGCGGGGCGGTTATCGCATTGTTGAAGATGCCAAGCCACTGGCGCGTTGTGTGGGCTTATTAAAGCCCAAAGTATTTGTGTCTACCGGTTTAATGGCAGCAAGCGCGGTACAGCAACAAAAAGTTATTATCGCTAGGCAACTTGCCAAGGCGGCGAGCTTTGAGAATTTGCGATACTGGCTCCTTAAATGGGCCACGGTGGCTTGGCCCAAGCCGATAAAGTTAGCCATAAGGCAAGATTTCTTACGTCACAGTGCTAGCGATTGTGATTTGCAAGCTTACCGGGCACTCGGCAAAGACATTAATCAGCAAGGTTTCCTTGAAACCTTGCGGCAGTTATATCAACAACAAGGGCAATCGCTTGATCAGACAGGGTGCCCGCAACGCCTAAACCGCCTTGAGCAAAACTTATCTATCGAAACAGCATTGGTCGCCAATAGTGGGTTGCTGTCTTTTGCGTTACTCGCCACGAGCTTGCTTTATATTTATGCCGCGGTGTTTGTCGGTCATCCATTAGTGGAAGCGCTGGCGCGCTAATACGATTAGCGCGCCCAAATTTGGCTTATCATGCTTCTGTTTTCAGCTCATCATTGATATAACGCGCAGCAAACAGCGTATGCACAATGGCCCAAATCATCGCGGCTGGTATCACGTACAACATGGCATAACGTAAGCTTTCACTGCCCATAGTCGCGGCGAGATAATCGCTTAAAAAACCAATAATTAATGGCCCTAAGCCCAAGCCAACCGCATTTAAAATCAATAGTGTGATCGCTGTGCTCGTAGCCCGCATATTGGTATTAACTAAGCCCAAAACCGTTGAAAGAATTGGCGCCACGTAGGCCGTTAGCATTGCGCCAGGCACAATAAACAACCATAAGGAAAGCTGTGCATCGTTCCCTAACAGCATAAAAAATATAAAGGGAATGCTACTGCCCATCGCTAAAGCCGTTATCCAGCAAAACCACCGCGCATTGTTGTGGCCAAGCTTGTCGGCAAGATAGCCAGTAGCAAAGGTGCCAATGGCACCACCGATGCCTAAAATAAGTGCAAACCAGGTACCTAATGTACCGGTACCTATTTCATGGGTGCGAATAAAAAAGGATGGCACCCAATTAAGCAAGCCATAACAGGCCATGCCGTAGAATGCCGCTGCGGGCATTAAGTGGCGAAAGGTTCCAAAGCCCCATAAGGTTTTAAGAACCTCTGACAAAGAAGGGGACTCGGTTTGGTTTTGGCCTTGCGCAGCATCGTAGCGACCACGTTGCGGTTCCTTTAAAGCAAAGCGCAAAACAATCGCCAGTAAAATACCAGGTAGGCCAACGGCCAAAAACGCCACTCGCCATCCAAAGAACTCGTTTATCCAGCCACCTGCTAGAAAGCCAAAGAGTATTCCGCCGCTAACGCCAAAGTTGTAAATACTTAGAGCCGTGGTTCGCTCCTTTGGTGGGAATATATCTGAAATCATCGAGTAGGCTGGGGGGCTACAGCCTGCCTCGCCAACACCCACGCCAATGCGCACCAATAAGAGCTGCCAAAAGTTTTGCACCATACCACTGATAGCGGTAAAGAAACTCCACACGCCAACAGATACAGAAATAATATTACGGCGCACGCCCTTATCAGCCATACGGGCAATAGGTATACCCATGGACACATAAAACATGGCAAAAGCAAAACCGGTTAGTAGCCCTAAAGCGGTATCAGAAAGGCCAAGCTCGGCTTTAATGGGCTCTTGCAGAATAGTCAGAATTTGACGATCAATAAAGTTAAACGTATAAGCCGCCACCAGCATAGCTAGGGCGTAGCGGCGGGACTTTTTGCTGTCGTATTGACTGTAGGTATTGGGTAGTTCGCTGCTCACAAGGCTTCCTCAACTCACTTATTGTTATCGTTATCTAAAAATCCACCACCCTAAAAATAGGTAGTAATACCTATATGAGCATAAAGACAAAGGTGAGGCCGAGCAAGCCTAGAAGACTTTATATTGTTTATGGCGGCTTATATGTGAGGTGAATACCGAGGAACGATGAGTTTACTAATGCCAAATACTGGTGAGTATTACGTAATAAAAGCTTGACGAGAAATTAGCTATTCGAGGCCATCAAGATTAGGATGAGCGCTTAACACAAGCTTGGTTAGCGTAAACAACGACGTTATAAGCACAGAGCCATGAAATAGACAGCTTTAACAAAAACTATAAAACAGCCAAGATGTTTTCGATTTAATAGGGGGCCGTATTAATACCTGGGATTTAGCTACCGATGTCGGCGTAGCCAGTGCACTTATCTTATTGTGCAAATATATACGAGTAAAACTTAGCCTGTTTCAACGCCTGTATATACCCGTTGCCATGATGGCGGGGCTGCTGGCCCTGCTTTTGGGGAGCAACGGCTTTGATGTTTTACCGCTTTCTAAAAATGCTTATGGCGGCGTGCTGATTGCAGTGATATTCGCCGCTTTAGGTTTAAGTACCGAATTCCCAAAAGCCAGCACATTAATTCAGCGAACCGGGCGGCTATGGGCATTTAATCAGATCGTAACCGTATCCCAGTGGTTATTAGCCATCGTAATGGGCGCTTATGTTCTCAGCAGTATTTGGCCTGAGCTTCCGGCGGCATTTGCGGTAGTAATGCCCTCTGGATTTATGGGTGGTCATGGCACCGCTGCCGCGGTGGGCGATAGCTTAGATAAATTAGGCTGGGATGCCGGTATGAGTTTAGCGCTTACCGCTGCAACGGTGGGTGTATTTTTAGCCATACTTGGCGGCCTGACCTTGATCAATATTATGTCTAGATTGGGTATTCTTACTCATATTAAAAAATTCGAAGAGTTCGAAGAGCATTTTCGCAAAGGGCTAATCCCTGAAGAACAGCGTGAAAGTATCGGGATGGAAACGGTCTCATCTTCATCCGTGAACGCTTTTACCTTGCATATCGCTTTAATTGCCGTCGTGGTAATGGCGGCGTATTACGCCTCCCAAATCTTATCGTCTTTCAATCAGTTCGTTAGCGTACCGGTTTTTGCCTGTGCGTTTTTGCTAGGCTGCTTGCTGCGTTATGGCTTAAAAGCCAGTGGGGCGTTAAATCACTTCGACGATAAACTGTTTAATATTGGAGCCAGCTCCGCCACTGATTACCTAGTATTTTTTGGCATCGCCTCTATCAAACTGAGTGTTTTAATCAGCTTTGCTGCGCCCTTTATTTTGCTAATGATCAGCGGAATCATCCTCTGCGTATTTTTGGTGCTGTATGTAGCCCCAAAGATCTTTGGGGAAAAATGGGTAGAGACCGGATTGTTTTCCTGGGGATGGATGACCGGAACAGTAGCTATGGGAATTTTGCTATTGCGCATCGTTGATCCAAAATCTAAATCTACTGTATTAGACGATTATGCTATCGCCTATGTGCCAGGGTCTGTGGTAGATATATTACTGGTATCGTTTATACCAGGCTTGCTAATGATGGGGCAGGTTGGCTTAGCACTTTTCGTTTTATTGGCGTATATCGCATTTGTAATTACGATAAGCTGGGTACTTAGTAAGAAGCCAGCTTAACCCCCTCGACTTGCGAGCGATACACAGCTCAATATTTGGTTTAGTGGTGCAGCCTTATGGCTGCGCGGCTAAGCACTGTTCTATGCCGTTCTCAAAGTTTACTCCTTAACTCAAAGCTACTGCTTCAATCTTTGCCAAGTGCTGGCGTATATGGCCAGTTTTATGAATATTATGGCCGTAGTTATCTAGCCAATACTGTTTTAGAGTGATCATTCTAGAATGGACACTCTAGAAACATTGGCACTAAAAGAGATGAGCTGTGGCAAGACAGAAAGAATTTAATCAGGATGTTGTGCTGGGCAAAGCCATAGAGTGCTTTTGGCAGCGAGGCTTTAGTGCAACAAGCATGAAGCATCTAGAGGCGGCAACAGCCTTAACACCTGGCAGTATCTATAACAGCTTTGGCTCAAAGGATGGCTTGTTTCTAGCCTGTCTAGATCACTATAACGAAACCGTTATCGGCGCACGCGTAAAACAATACCTATTACCTGCTGAGGCCCAATATTTGAATGATCCTTTGGCGGGTATAGAAGCCTTTATTGAAACCGCTTTTGATCCTGGCCCAGCCGAGCTGTGCTTAGGCTGTCTGATGGTAAATAGCTCCGTTGAATTAGGTCCACATGAAGAATCTGTTCGGCTTCGAAGCAAAACCGCCATGAAAAAAGTAGTAAAGGGAATGCAGCATGCGCTAGGCCAAGCGCAGGCGATAGGTCAGCTAGGCAGCGATATAGATTGCCGACAGCGCGCCCAGAGTTTACTGCTGCTTTTTAATGGCATGCTCGTGCAATGGCGCGGATCACCCGACAAACAGTGGCTAAAACATGCCATGCACAGCGTCAAAGATTTACTCCACTGAACACAGAATAATGAGAGAGCAACACTATGGAATATTTACGTACACCCGACGAATGTTTTGAAAACTTACCCGGCTATGACTTTGCACCGAATTACCTGAACGTTGCCGACGGTGAAGGCGGAGAGTTGCGCGTCCATTATGTGACTGAAGGCCCAGCCGATGGCGAAACGGTATTACTGTTACATGGCGAGCCATCCTGGTCGTTTTTGTATCGTAAAATGATTCCACTTTTTGTCGAGGCCGGTTTCCGCGTTATCGCACCTGATCTGCCTGGTTTTGGGCGTTCAGATAAACCCAGTAAACGCAGCGATTATACTTATCAGCGCCACGTGGATTGGATGCAATCCGTACTGGATCAATTAGAATTAAACGATATCACTTTGGTTTGCCAGGATTGGGGCGGTTTAATTGGCTTACGCTTATTAGCAGAAAACCCGAGCCGATTTGCCCGCGCCGTTGCGGCTAACACCATGCTGCCAACTGGTGATCAAACGCCGGGGCAAGCCTTTTTGGATTGGCGGAAATTCTCACAAGAAGTACCCGAGTTTCCCGTAGGTGGGATTATCTCTGGTGCAACCACAACTGAACTCAGCCCAGATGTAGTTGCCGCTTATGATGCACCATACCCGGACGAAAGCTACAAAGAGGGCGCACGTCAATTTCCATTGCTAGTACCCGCAACACCAGACGACCCAGCATCTGATGCCAATCGCGCTGCGTGGGCAGCATTAAGCAAATGGAAAAAGCCATTTTTAACTGCCTTTAGTGATTCCGACCCAGTAACCAAAGGTGGCGATGCCATTATGCAGAAGTTAATTCCCGGTTGCGAAGGACAGGACCATACTACTATTGTTAATGGCGGCCATTTTCTACAAGAAGACCAAGGCGAAGCACTGGCTAAGGTTGTACTGAAGTTTGCTAAGGCCAATCCGATTGGCTAGCCAAAAAAAAACGGGCATGTACCTTATCTTAAAATAGGGTGCATGCTTGGCATACGCAAAAGCTACTCCCTAAGCATCATTTCGCTGCTTCAAGCCACTCTAAGCGCCAGCTATTGGCCAGCGACTCTCTAGTTATATCCCTGTGACCTCTCAATTTGGCCCAGCTAAGCCGCAAAACTGTAATTAATTTGCCATAGTGGCTAGGAAGGATTAACCTCATAAGCAAAGGCAATCATAGTAATAATATTAAAATCCTGTAATACCCTAATCACACTGTAATAGCACTGTAACAAAACCGTAAAGGATTACCGCTATGGCGAAAAACATCGTGATATGCCTTGATGGCACGGGCAATAAATTTGGTGAAGAGAATACCAATATCGTAAAGCTGTTTCGCGTACTTAAGCGTAACACCACCCAAATATGTTATTACGACCCAGGCGTAGGCACTTTAGGCGACCCAAAATATAAATCCTCCATCGCAAAAACACTTTATAAAGGCCTAGGCCAAGCATTTGGGTTGGGCCTTATAGAAAACATGGTGCAGGCCTATAGCTTCTTGATGGAGAATTACCAAAACGGCGACAGGGTGTATATCTTCGGTTTTAGCCGCGGCGCTTATACGGCCAGGGTGCTTGCTGGCTTTATTCATAGTATCGGTCTATTAGATTCAGGCTGTAATAACCTAATTCCCTACGCACTGACTTTATACAGGGCTAAGAAAACCGACTTTGCCTTAATGGCGCAGTTTAAAAAGACCTACGGCCGCAACATCAACATTAACTTTTTAGGCCTATGGGATTCGGTTAGCACCTTCGGTTGGATATACAGCCCGGTGTTTTTACCGTTTACCACCAACAATCCAAGCGTCGAAGTAATCAGGCACGCTTTAGCCATAGATGAAAAACGAGCCTTCTTTCAACCGATGTTATGGGGCAGGAAACATCAAGATAAACAAGACATAAAAGAAGTGTGGTTTGCCGGCGTCCATTCCGATATCGGGGGAGGCTATCCAGAATGCGAATCTGGCCTAGCCAAAGTAACCCTGCAATGGATGATTAATGAAGCCCAAGGCAATACCCAAAACCTTACGGTAAACAAATACCCCTTAAAAATCGAAGCCAAGGAATATGATCGCTATGTAATGGGTAAGGGCAGTGATGCCAAATACATAGCGCCCACCCCACTTGCAGAGCAACATAAATCGCTGCAAAGCGCATGGCACTGGGTACAAAATATCCCAAGAAGCGTTTGGTCGGTGAAAGAAGAAAGGGAGGTACTACGCACCGCACCCGACTATAGAGAAATCGCCCCAGATTCAATACTGCATAGCTCGGTTCTTGAGCGCATAGAAGAAACTAACTACAGGCCCGCCGCACTACAAGGTATGAAAAGTGAGCAGCTTCAGCAGGTGTTTAAAATAGAGCTATAGCAGAGCATACATTACCCCCCCCCGGTCAAAGAGATCAAAAAACCAGCAAAAAGCACAACCCCACGGCAAGAACGCTGTACGGATATACAGTTATAATTTTAAAAGCGCTATTTCGAAAGATTCCTAATAATTCGGGAAATAACAATTCATAAAACACAAAAATTAGTGATATCAACACCTTAGATATAAAAAATTACTTCTCAAAAAAAGCTACACATGAGAAAAAGCAAGAAGATCGCCAATTATTAATGATTTAAACGCCAGGTCTCGTGAGTTTGGTATGATTTTACTAATGCTTGAAAAAGCACTGCGAAAACAATAAATTAGAGCTTTAGACAAAGGAATGCAGCCAGGTATTTAAACGGACACCATCCTATTATTTCTGAAATCCCCGAATTATTAAGACGCGTCCGCTTTTCGGTTTTATTTATACCGGTCTGTTGAATAAGCTGTTATAAGTCGTTGAGGGTGTAAGGTGCATAAATACCAATTTCGAATTGTGATTAGTTTCCATTTCAACGATCTCGGTGATGATCGGCGTAGGTGGTTTATGTTCGGTGATGATTGTCATAGGCGCGTGCCAGTAGAAATGGAAGGGGTAGATGACCTAAATACAATTGGAATGTTTGTAGAATCACCTGGTACCTTTTATGAGGGAGACTCCTGCGAAGCTGATTGTATTGCTATTGCTCCTGAACTATTCAAGCCAGCAATCCATCCTGGTTGCAAAGGCAAACTGTGGGATGGTGGTTTTTTCGCTGATGTAAGCGTGTTGGAAATATATGAAGATGGATGGCCAAAAAACTTATAACAAGTTAAGCCACAGCGACACAATGCACTCCGCTTAAATTTTGTGCGGAAAAATAATCGCACAAAACCAAAGCTTCGGCATTGGGCGCGTGCTTAAAGCGTTATGCCTACAGTTGAAAGGCAAGGTTACTTTCAAAGGCCAAAGAGTGAGATATGTATATGAAGGGCAAGTTACACTTTTCATTACTTCTTGTTGTGTTGACAACATTCAGTTATTTCGCACGTGCAGAGCCTTTTAATAAGAGCGCCATGTGGGAATTTGAGTGTGAGGTTCAGGAGTTCCCTCCCCACCCTGCAGGTAATCCGACAAAAAAAATTAGTAAAATGAAAATAACTTGGTTTAGGGATTCAGGTCACGCAAAATTAATATACCCAAATGGCAATGGAAAAGGACTTCGCGAGATCCCGGGCTTCTCTAACGCTGGTCAGTATACGGCCCATTTCTGGATGTCTCCAGCTACATCTAAATATACTGGCGACGAAACGAGAAATAGTAAATACGGCGGGTGGATTGAATCATTTGGCCCAGCAATGGTATCCATCAGAAGCTCAGGGGAAATTGCAATAACACGGCATGACATTATATATGGTGGTATGAAACCTTTTTCTGAGGTTGGAAATTGCAAAATCAAAAGCGGCAGTTCACATAGGGGGTAAGGCATAACAAGGCGCTCAAGCACGGACGCACTACGTGCGCCGCTTAGCTTGGCGTTAGGCATACAGATGAATATACGGGAACATCCAAGGTATTTTCTTAAAGTTGGAGATGAAGACCACTCCATAGAATGTTTCGATGATGTGATTGCAAAGATTGAATCGGCATTGGCAGGGAGTTCCGGATCCATACATCTATGTGCAGATGATGGTTTTCGGCCAAAGTGGCAACAGTTTGTTTTTGGAGCTAAGATATATATACGATCATATTTTATGATTGAGTGGGCGAATAATACTTGCGCCCTAATTTTTCATGATCATAGTGACAGTGAGTATCGAGCGTTGTCACCTTCTGAGCCTGAAGATTTAAGCGTGCACACAAGAACTAAGATCTCTTTTGGAGAGCCAGAGGCATTAGATAGGAAGTACTGCATGACGAAGGAGATGTCTGCAAAAGTAGTTAGGGAATTTTTAGAATTAGGTGTTCGTCCAAAATGGTTAGAATATGAGTTTGTTAAGTAATGCCTAACAAGGAATTGGAAAACGACGTAAAAATCACGCGTCTCAATTAAGCGTTATATGTTTAGGAACGCCAATGACTCGTAGATACTTAACAACAAAAGAGGCTGGTTCAGTACTTCGTCGTGGCAAGGCAGTAGAGATTTTCCTTGGCGGATTCGATTTCGAAGGTGAAAAGTGTATTCGTTGGGCTTCTTTTACGGCTTCAGGCGATAAAGTGTCTGCGAGTTTGTGGGAGGCATTTGATCAAGGTTCAGAAGATTACATAGATATATACACATTCGATTCTCCATCAGGGGAATATGGTGAGCCAGTAAAAATGGTAACATCCAAAAGCATTGAAAGTGCTGCAAACCAACTGGGTATAAAGGAGCTTAAATTAGTTAATAGCGGTGTGATTCAAGATGAATATAACTCCTATTTTAAGTCACACACATAACAAGTGACTATGGTGTCAAACCCTAAATTTACACCATGGTTTCATCCCAATAAGTATTATTTTTCACCATCACATTTAGGATTGTTAGTTGCTTTCTCATGCAAGCGATTAGTGCAACTTTCTTTGGTTTTCCGGCAGCTACCATGCGTTCATACATTGGTTTCAATTTGGGGTGGCATTGGATGGCTGACATCATTGATACAAACAAAACAGTTCTTACTCTGTGCCTGCCGCCACGTATATATCGCTTACCTTGGTAGCTGCCGCTATCACGGTTCATGGGCGCGATGCCGACTAGTGCTGCAATTTGCTTGCGGTTCAATGTTCCCAATTCGGGTAGCTCACTCATGAGGGTGTAAGCGAGTACATTGCCGACGCCTTTAGCGCTTAGTAGTAAATCTCTCTTTTGCCTCCGTTCGGAGACGCTATCAACGAGTTTGTTTAGTTGCTTGTCTATCGAGTCGAGTTCTTTCTTAATTGATTTAAGAATATTTTGGATAGGTTTGTGCACTGTCCTTGGCATGCGTTTCAACCTATTCTTTTGCATGGTGCTCATTTCAAGGCATTGGCTTCGAACAGTGAGTAAATCGCTGATTGCCCTTAGTTTTTCAGGTTTTATGCTGGACAATCTAGGCTTCATTGCTTCACCGTAGTGGGCAATATCCATAGCATCGAGCTTGTCAGTTTTGGCAATACGCCCAGCGGCTTTAGCAAATTGTCGTACCTGGCCTGGGTTGCAAACAACAATGGGCAGCCCAGCTTTGTGAGCGGTAATTACAAACTCTAATTCAAGCCTTCCGGTAGACTCAATCAAGACGCGGCTGGGTTTCAAAGCCTGAATATCTTTAACTGCATTTTTAATACCCTCCTTATCGTTTTTAACGCTAAAAAACTGGCCTGAAGGCCTCACATAAATATCGAGTTGTGTGGAGCTAGTATCGATACCGACATTGATCTCTTGAGTGTTCATAGGATAAGCTATCTCCGCCTTGCTATTCGGGCTCGAGGCCCACATGACTATTCGAGTTATGCCTAGTGAGTGTTGATTACGTTCATACTTGTTAGCGGTTTTTATAAACCTGTCGCGCAACGAACTGTAATCAACAAGGCCTTGGGTGGCCGCCCAAGGTGGGTCTCAATTTACCCGTTAGGAAAAAGGATTGATAGAGTGGTTTTGGAAGGAATTGAACCATACAAGTTGCTCAAGTTCACTCCGGCCGCAAAAAGCGCGGCCTCCGCGGGACAATCTACATTGCATTTCGGTTGCCCCTTAGCAAAGCGTTGAAATTGTAGAAAAACTCCTAAAAATAGCGGTTTTTTGATAAAATTAGGCATCACAATGGAGCTGGTTTATGCCTAACTTTAAGAAGTACGATTACAATCAATCTTCAATGGTCGTTATTAACTTTGAAGAGCAACTTAGGCCGGGAACTTTCGAGTTTACCCTTCACCGCCTGATTGATAATCATATAGACCTTTCTGCTTTCTACGACAAATATAAGAACGATGCAGGTGGCCGTTCGGCCTATGATCCAGCTATTTTATTGAAAGTAATCTTGTTTGCTTATTCTAAAGGCATTACTTCCAGCCGAGAGATTCAGTGGGAGTGTGAGCACAATATTATTTTCAAGGCGCTCTCTTGTGACTCGGTTCCTCACTTTACGAGCATCGCTAGCTTTATTAGTAGTTATCCAGATGCCGTTGAATCCGTTTTTGAGCAGGTACTACTGGTTTGTGATGAGCAGGGCTTGATAGGGAATGAGTTATTTGCCATTGATGGTTGCAAGATGCCGTCCAATGCATCGAAGGAGCATTCCGGGACCTTGGGCGAGCTCGCTTATAAAAGAGAGAAGATCCAGCGCCAGATCAAGCACTGCATGAAAGAGCATAAGCGCCTAGATCGAAGGCGCCCTAAAGATCGAGAGCGTAAGGATCAGTTGGAGCAATCAATTGACACTCTAAGCAAGCACTTCGATAAGATTGATAAATTCCTAAAGACAGCAGCCCCAAGGATGGGGCAGGGTAAACGGAAGAAAGAAGTTAAAAGCAACATTACCGATAATGAATCGGGCAAGATGACCACGAGCAAAGGCACGATTCAAGGTTACAACGGTGTGGCTGCAGTGGATAAAAAACATCAGATTATCATTGAGGCTCAAACCTTCGGCGAAAGCCAAGAACACCACACATTAAAGCCTATGCTTGATGGTATCACCGAGCACTATCAAAAAACGGGGATGCACCAAGATATTTTATCTGAGCATGTGGTGGTTACAGCCGATACCGGCTTTGCCAATGAAAGCAATTATCAATATTTAAAAGAAGAAGGCATTAATGCCTATATTCCCGATAATCGGTTTAGATCGCGAGATCCAAAATTTAAGCACCAGAAAACTAAACATGGCAAACGTCATCGAGATACCTTAGTCGGTGTAAAAGAAGTTATTCCAACGTCTGAATTTACGTTTAATCTAAAAAAGAAAACCTGCACCTGTCCTGCAGGAAACGAAATGTGGCTGCATAGTGATTACTCAATGGGGTCTGGTCGAAGGAAGCTCGCGTTTGAAGGCAAGCTCACAGATTGCCGAAACTGTGATCTGAAAGAACAGTGTATGCGCAACCCATCATCAGCTGACACAAGGAAAGGCCATGGACGCCAAGTCTCTAAAACCTTCTCTGTAGGTCATAGTGCAACTGATTGGATGAAGAAAAGGGTCGACAGTCGTTTAGGTAAACAAATTTACGGCCATAGAATGTCGGTCGTTGAACCAGTGTTTGGAAACATTGGCACGAATAAACGCTTAAATCGATTTTCTTTGAGAGGAAAAGAGAAGGTGCAAGGCCAATGGAGGTTGTTCTGTTTGGTACATAACATCGAAAAAGTGATGAATTACGGCAATCTACAGTAATACACAGACTTACTCACACTCGCTCGCGTTTTTTACGCATAAGACGTGATTATGTTAAAGGAATTTGTTTAAATGATGTTCAATGATAAACAAGGAAATGGGGCTTTGGAGGGGCGGGTTTTGAAATCTGTTTTTCTACAGGCTCGTTAAGTTTCTATGAAAGTATCGGAAGGAATCAGGCTCATAAAGCCTCAAATAGAAATACCCTGGGGAATTGATCAATCGTCGTGTAAAGCGATGTTTGGTGATTTTTGCCTAAGTAAGAAAACTGATGGGGTATATGAAGTTCGCTGCCAATGGCTGTCCACTGAACCAGAGATACTCACTTTGATGTTCAACCAAAATGGGCTGCATACCGTTGAATTACACCGAGTGCCTAGTAAGCAAGTGGTAAAGTCTTTCAAGCGTTGGCAGTCATTTGCAGAATCACTATTAGGTGAGCCTACTAGCAAAGACCTCGAATATTTCGAAGGCCCTGAAAGTTCATATTGGGAGAAAAGCGGAGTTCATGGTTATCACAGGTACTATTACAAATTCGGTTTTGTCGAGAAGCTCGGAGTTGTCAAAACTTAACAAGCCGCAGCAATCGCTCCCGTTGGTCGCTGGGAGCGCCAGAACGCTGCGCTTTTTTGTCGTCCCCTGTGCGGGGCGTTAAGAGTATATGCACATGGATCTAGATAAGTGGGCGGGTCGAATTTATGAAGAAGAGGATTTTGGTAAAAACATTGCCATATCTATAGCTGGTATTATTGGCCTGACTATCTACCTAATTCAATCTGATTTTGTTCTGGCGGCGTTTATAACAATAATCGTTTTCCCTCCAGTAAAAATATTATTAAGGCACTTTGAGTCCAAATACACAAAGAGAAGGGAGGCAGAGAGATTAGATTCTCAGAAAAAGGAGTTGGTGAAAGTTGTAGAAAACCTGACAGGGCAAGAACGTCGAGTGATACATGAGTTCGTAAAGTATAAAAGTGCGGTAATTTCTAACGAATATTTGAGTGTGAATTCAATACACATGCCGGATGGAGCAACAAAAAGTCTGAGAGAGCGTGGTTATCTGAAAGTAGAGTCATATGGCACTCCTCAAGACTTCGATTTAAAGCTTAATATCGAAATATTTGAAGCAGGTAGAGTAGTCTTTGAAAATTAGAAAACTCTTAACAAGTCAATGTTGTTCAGCGCTACCGCGCTCGGACTCACTGTCGTTCGCCGCAAATTGAAGCGTTATAGGGAAATCAGATAGTGCGAAGACTAAGCATCTATAGGCCTCTAGAGAAGGTTCGAAATCCGAACAGGCATTTAAGGTCACTAGCTAAATGGGCTTCGAGATTCGAAGGTTACTACCCTGAAAGAGGTGAAAGCCACTATCATAATTTTAAAATATGGACTTTGGACAGATTGATAGAGGGGCCTAAATCGAAGAAAGAATGGAAAAGACACGCTATTGCTCAACTTCTACAGGCAGCAAAGCACCTAATGGCAGCAAAGCCAAAATCAGAAGAAGGTAAATCCTGGGTGGCAATTCTTTTGTGCTACCCCAATCTTTGGTCTAGTGAAGTTACAGTATTCTTTGATAAAAGTTATTATGAAGGCTTTCAGCCAACGGATGACTTATTAACTGAAAAAATCTCTGAGAAATTTAATATTGATTTACCCTCTGAGTTAATTGAAATTGGTTACAACGTAAGCTGGCAAGATGAAGACGAACATGGAGAAGTTTATACACATTCAGAGAGGCGGTGGACTATTGGTGAGAAAGCCCTATAACAAGCCGCAGCAATCGCTTCCGTTGGTCGCTGGGAGCGCCAAAACGCTGCGCTCTTTTGTCGCCCCCTGTGCGGAGCGTTAAGCATCACTACGTTGAGAGATATGGAAGAATTTCGAATAACAAGAGACTTAAAGCCATCAGACTTTAGCGAACACGAAGTTTGGTCAGAGTATTATGACTTTGATGAGCTAGAGGAGCTTAGGTCTTGGGGTGTTGCAGAACATCAGATTAATGAACTTCTTAGCATAGCAAAAGAAGGTAGCGGGCATCCGTACTATCCCATTCCGAGGTCGGTTTCGCTGCCAGATAGAATGCGTGTCTATATCCTCAGTAAGTTTATAACTGCAAATGGCGACGAGTTAAGAGGCATAATTATCAATCCTAATCCATTTGTATTTGGAATATTTTGTGGCAATGGAATTGTAATGTTTAGTCAAAATCTTAAGGATTTCTGGTCTAAATCGGAGGAAAAAGTGAGGTCTTCTTACAATACGGGCCAAAGTCCTATTTTTCCTCTTCAGTATTCCGCCATCAAGCCTGACTCAGAAGGCAATCAGATTATGGGCGTGTTCGGAGAACCAAATGCTTAACAAGGCCAAACACAATCGTGCAATGCAAAAAGCACATTGCACTGGACAGCCTATGCTGCGCTTCGGCTGCCTGTGTTGGCGGCGTTAGAGCTACAGTCATGAGAAAGCGAGTACTATTCGGGTTTTACTTTATGCTTATAGCTACAGGAGTCTGGGCTTCATACAAAACTGAAGAGAATTTTGTCTGTGGCACTATTGTAGAGGACGTACTTAACAATGATTAAAACCTACAAAAAGCTGTTCCCGGCTACATTGGGTATATTTTTAAGCCTTGTATGCGTTGTAGCATTGGCCGAGTTTTTTAAGTCATTTGACATATACTATCTTGAAGAACCAGTCGAATACGTACCTTTTCTACTGATAGCAATATTTAGTGGCTTTTCCGGTATACCTCTAGCACTTAGTGGTATCGAGAAGCTGTCGAAACCGTGAAAGCTATAACAAGTAAAGCCAGCAAGGGCGCATAATACGCGGCCGGGACACACAAAAAAACGTTCCTCCTGTTTAAAGCGTTACCTGTCTTGAGAGCGTGCATTGAATAAGTTCGAGTTAATCATTTATAAGCTTATTGCTAGAGAGATCGAAATTAATGAATTCGAGCAGTGGGTATACTCTGAGAAAGAGCTAGAAAGCCTTCTCAGTTCCGATGAGTACTTGGCTTTGATTTCATTATCTTACAAGCAACCATCATCTCTATATGAAGCAGAAAAAGCTCTCAGACCACATATTGATATTGGCAAGTATTACGAATGGTATTTACGTAGGGTTCTGCACAAGGTTATAGAGCATCCTGCCGATGTTCATAAATATATTGAGCAGTGTTACGACCTTTATTGTGATGGTTATGGGTTCTTAGACAATCTTGGTTTGGGCTACGGTTTGGCGGTCGCTGTCCCTCCATCGGATTACAGTGCAGATAGCTGGGATGAACTGGAATCTCCAGAGCAAAAGAAGCTTATTGAGGGATTCTACCCGAGTGTTCGTGAGGAGGCTCAAAAAGTTATAAACTGGCTTGATACTAGCAAAATAGTAATCACAGGCCATGACGGTGACTTTCAAGGAATTCAGTACACGGATTTACGAACCTCCGAAGAAAAGGAACCTACCGGTTATAAACTAGCTACCCCTACAAAGAGATGGTGGAAATTGTGGTAGCGTCACAGGTAACAAGGCGCTGTTGTCAGACTGCTTTTCCGCTTGCGCTCCAAAGCATCTGATCTGTAACCACTTTCATGGTCAGTAATGTTGTCAATGAAAGAGGTAGCAGATCATTCAGCTGTGGCGGGCGTTAAATGCAACCCAAGGAAATCAAATGTTTCGTGAATTCTTTGTAAAAAGGAAGATGAAAAAGTTCATAGTTTCGATGTCGCAAACCCTTGCTATCGACTATGGGAGGCCTTCAGGCTACACGGAGGGTCAGGTTAAGGCGGCGCTTAAAAAATTAGGATATGAAGCTGAGTTAGAAGAAGTGGCTATCTGTATCTTCTGCGACGAAAAAGTCGCCGAGGCATTTGGTGTGGATCAAGCTCTTATGAAAAAATATAGAGGGTATTCCCGTGAGCACAACATCGATTATGGTTCAAGCGGCGGGGGCTTTGGTGGTGGTGCTGATTAATCCGTTTACCAAATGCCGGCAGACGTTGTGTGTTAAAAGGATTAGCTATGAAGAGTAGTCGGGCTACCGCCAAATTTTGCCTAATTTTAGGCGCTTTGATTGTAGTTTTTACTGCAATCGCCCATATGTCATGCATTTACCTCGGGCCAGCTTGCTTCGAAGCCCAAATGGCACCACCTGAAATCGTCCAGTCTGCCATTGATGGCACCTGGATCGCTCCGCTGGGTACTTTGCTAGTTTCGTCTATTTTTCTCCTTTGTGCAGCTTACGCGTTATCTGCCGCATCGCTCTTAAGAACATTACCCTTTCTTAAATTGAGTATGTACGTGATATCTATAGGCTTCATTTTTCGTGGGCTTGCGACTCTACCGTTATCCATAGCGTTCCCTGAATTGGTTAGTACATTTAGTATAATTGCTGGCCTTGTATGGCTTCTCACAGGGTTGTTGTTCTTTTTCGGTTATAGGTATTCAGTTCGTGCGCCATAACATTTTGTTCAAGAAGTACAGTGTTTCCGACGTTTAACGAGTGGCCCATTGTTGTAAATACAGCCAGAGCTTGTCAAAGTACAATAACCAGAAACATTAATACGATTTAAGAGTATTAAGATAAGTGAATACACTAAAAACCATTGCTTTACTTATAATACTACTGTCTAGCGCATTTTTAGGCTTCGGTGCGCTTACATCAACCCCTAAACCACTAAAGCAAAAATCTGACAACCTTCCTATCTATATTCATAACGTAACCATAGTGGATGTTATTGCCGGGCGAATACTGCAGGGGCAGCATGTCTTAATTGATGATGGAAGAATTCTCGATATATCAGCGGTTGAGTTAAGCCCTGAAGGAGCAGGGCATGTCAGTATTGATGGGCGCAATAAGTTCTTGATGCCCGCGCTTTGGGATATGCATGTTCACACCATAAAGAATTCGGATCTACTGCATTTCCCACTTTATATTGCTAATGGTGTTTTAAATGTTAGGGATCTGGGTAATACCTGCAGCTGGAGCTCATCTCAAGGGTGTGTGGCACCCAATAGCCACTGGCAAGCACTGGTAGAGAAGAAAGCCTTGCTAGGCCCCATGCAGTGGGGGCAGGTTAGCTATCATATGGAGGAGCTGGAGGGTTCGGATATATCAGAGGCGTTAAAGTCGCTGCATGATAGCAAAGACGATTTATTGAAGCTGCAATTATCCCACGAGACCACGACTGAACAATTCCAATCGATCTTAGACCAGGCTAACAATGCCGGCCTTTCTGCCGCAGGACATCTGCCAGGAAACCTTAAATTAGATAAGCTAGACCTCAGCAACCTTAACAGTATCGAACACGATAGGGCATTCTACAGCTACTGCGCCAATGCAACGGTCGATTTTGAAGAGCGTGTATCGGTAATGGCAACTCATACAAATAGTTTTGATGAAGCGAAGTGTGTATCGCTCATGCAAGGCCTAAAGTCACATGACATTTCCTATACACCAACCCATATTGCATCGAGCGTGCAGGATATCAATATTGTTATGCCGCGCGATGAAGCTAAGCCGCATGATAAGTATATCGACTCTATTACACTGGGGCTTTGGCATACCTATGCTTGGCTTACTAAAATAGGTTTCGATGAAAACGATAAGGCGAGCTTCCAAAAGCTCAAGGAAACCAGCTTTCGAATCAGCAAGCTTGCACAGGATAATGATATTTTACTCCTTGCAGGGACAGACGCTTCGGATGCGTATATCTATCCTGGCTTTAGCCTCTATGAAGAACTAGCGCTACTATCACAAGCAGGGCTGTCAAATATCGAAGTGATACGCACCGCCACTATCAACCCAGCCAAGCATGTTAAGGCCGAGGCATTGCTCGGAAGCGTTAGTGTTGGAAAACAGGCGGATCTTATCTTGCTAAATAGCAATCCATTGCAGGAGCTATCAGCACTCACGCAAATAGATGCCGTAATCTATAAGGGCGAGCATTATGATAAGGCCGAGCTAGAGGATATGAAGCAGTATACCGCCGATGTTGCTAAAGACAGCACAGTAACTGCAAAAAGGCTATGGCAGCTACTTTTTGAATAGTCATGTGCCTAGGGTAATATAATCACAGCTGAAATGCTGAGTTTTCAATAAGATTAAAACTCGTATTTAGCGTAAACAAGCATATTACCCTGGGCCTTTGAATGATCCGATCTGTAAAACCAAGCGATGCGCTACACATCGTGAACATATATAACCACTATATCGCCAATACCACCATTACCTTTGAAGAAGACCCAGTATCCGAAGATGATATGAAAGGGCGAATACAGGAATCTATTCAATCTGATTTACCCTGGTTAGTCGCGGAGCAAGAAGGCGAGGTTATAGGTTATGCCTATGCGAGCAAGTGGAAAGGACGCTGCGCTTATCGCTATTCGGTTGAAGTGACGGTGTATCTTTCTAAGCACAATAAAGCAAAAGGTTGGGGCAGCAAGCTCTATGAGGCTCTTTTTGCGATGCTCAAAGAAAGCTCCATCCATTCGATCATTGCTGGCATTGCACTTCCCAACCCTTCCAGTATTGCCCTACATGAGAAGTTTGGCATGGAACAGGTAGCCCATTTCAAAGAGGTCGGCTATAAGTTTGATCAGTGGGTTGATGTTGGCTATTGGCAGGTAAATTTCCCGTCAGAATAGGGACGACGGCTGCTTGCCTCTAAAAATATTTCGACCGCTTATGAACGAATATACAAAGCCATGGGCTAGGAAGCTCGCTAAAGGGAGCTTAATATCAGCCCAGATAACGACCACTTTATGGCCTTGGCTACCCGATTGGCTTAATATATCAGCACATAAAACGAATAAGCAGCCAATAAATCCAGCTATGAGCAGCAAGCGGTTAAAACTAACACTAAGAATTGCACTTTTAACAGCTACGTGTATCTCATTGTTTTTCGTGCCTTGGATTTTAGTAAAGGCCTGGTTATTACCGTTGCCCGCTACAATACAAGAGCAGGTGGATGAAGCCATAGGGCACGGCTTTGACGGTATGATTGTTTATGTCGATCAAGCGGGTAAGCCGCCTGCATTCTATACCGGTGGGTGGAAGGATAGGGTAAGTAAGGTAGCAGCTGATCCCCATGCTCTGTTTAAGATTGCCAGCATTAGTAAGCTTTATGTCGCCGTTTCAATCACTAAGCTGGCTAAAAGTGATCGTCTGAACTTAGATGACAGCGTTGCCGACTACTTTCCAGAATATGCCGATCAGCTTTCACAGGCTGATAAAATTACGGTAAGAATGCTGGTCCAACACCGCAGTGGTATTCCTGATTTCACCTACCACCCCGATTACTGGGGCGACGAACAGAGTAATCGTTTAACTCCCATGAAGTTTGCGCTTGATATGCCGATTAGATTCAATCCGGGAGAGAGCTACCAATACTCAAACACTAATTATTTTTTATTGCGCAATATTATTCAAAAAGTCCTTGGCTATAGTCATCACCAATATATTCAAGAAGAAATACTCAATCCCCTTGGCCTAAAAAACACTTTTAGCTCAATTAAAGACGTTGACCTAGAACGAGTAATGAGTGGTTATTATGCTGGAGTAGAGGACGACTTTAAAGAAAACGATAATGGCATGTTGGCAAGCGCCGAAGATGTCGGCTTGTTTCTAAGAGCCTTAAATAAAGGAACAGTTTTTAAACCTGGTGAGAAAGCCCTATATGACACGCTTTATGTCTATGAGCACGGCGGCTTAGTGCCGGGCTACCAAAGCTTGGCAGAGTATCACGAAGATATTGATACGGTTGTGGTGCAGTTTATTAACACAACCGATTTTACGGGTTATGAATGGAATTTGTCTGAAATCGTCTTGGGGCGTATTGTTAAGATTTTAAAGCAGGATGCCGAATAGCCAGCGTGGGTTGTTTAACTTTATTCCATTCTTAGCCAAAGTGAAAATAAGATACAGCGATTTTACTGCAGTGAAATCGCTGTAAATTCGACAACTCAAACTCTCCACTAAGCAGCTCCAACCCCGGCCGCTAGAGCTTTCGCCAACCCAGCAGGATCACGCGCTAAAGCCGCACGAACACCGATTGCATGGGGATCGGTATCATGCTCATCAATTTCGGCTTTTGCCGCTAAAATTCCCGCTTTGGCAATTACTACAGGGTCCACTTGGGCGACACCTTTTACATGTTCGGCCATGCGAGTTTTTACCGAGCCGACAATCAACGATGACACATGAATACCCCGTGGAGCAAGCTCGGCTCGCAGACAATTAGAAGCCGCTCTGGTAGCAAACTTTGAAGGGCTATAGCCACCCATTTCTGGAACTGAAACTATACCGCCAGCCGAGAGTACATTGACAATACAACCACCGCCATTTTTCTCAATAATAGGCGCAAAGGCTCTGGCCATTGCAACCGGGCCTAGATAATTCACTTCCATCTCATTGCGCATTGCTGAGAGATCAGGCGCGTTCATAAGTGATAGTTTGTTAAATACCCCGGCATTGTTAACCACTAGATTAACATTACTACATTACTACATTGCTCGGCGGCGGCTTTTATCTGTGTCTCATCGGCCACGTCCAAGCAGAGTACACTGATACGCTGAGGGTCTTTTTCTTGTAAAGCTTTGGCATTTTGAGGATCGCGTGATCCTACATAAACATGCTTGGCACCGGCTTCTAGAAGTTCTAACACGAAGGCTTCACCAATTCCTCGGTTACCTCCACTAACAATGGCGACACAGCCTTTGATATTCATGAGCTGGACTCCGAAAACAATCCAGCTAGCGTAGCCGGGTTAATAAACTCCTCAATGTGCGAGATCTTGCCGTCTTTTACGGTAATGATGCACATCGCCTCGGCGGTATACACTTTTCCACTCAGGCCCGTTACTGTTAGGGTATGGCGCTGCAAGTAGCCATCGGACAATTCTTCCAAGCGGCGTACTGTATACTGCCTGTCTTTGGCGAACTTGATCATCTGATGCATCAACGCAATATTCTCATCCACCGTTTGAGTAACATTATCATAATCATGCCAAATGCCAGCGTCTTTATGCATGCAGCTACGCATGGTTGCTTCGTCACCCGCTTGTACTGCATTAATAAATGTCTTTGCTAACTCCAAGGTTGTCATGGTTCATCCCTTACATTCATTGAGTAGAGCAGACCTTAAGCCTTAACTAGTGCTTGATAGTGTTCGTTTGGCGCTTCACCGGTTTCCATCTTTTTAAGTAGCTCAAAATCAAAGTAGTCACGCCATGCAGAAATTTTGCCATCTCTAAATTCGTAAATTCCTACATAGGGGGTTTGAATATGATGTCCGGCAGGGTTTACATAGTCGTCAACTCCTTCGACAAATAAGGTATTCACCGATTCAGCGCTCCGTTTAATACGCCAAGCCGGCTGCTGTTGATGTTCTTTGATGGTTTCAAGAAAAGCACGAAAAGCTTTTTTGCCGTTTATTGGGGCTTGGCCCGCAGCGTAGAAATAGACGAGATCGTCGGTAACGTAATTTGCCACGGCATCGAGATCTTTACGCTTCCAGTCTTCGATAAGTGCTTGAACGGTGTCTAGATACGACATTGATCACTCCTTTTTTGCTTATTAGCGGTGTTATTCAGTGTCTTTATTTGCAGGGCCGTGTCCTTGATAAATCCATCATTCATGAACGCGTTACAGCCCAACAAGCATTTGAGCAAACTTTAGGTCTCATAACAATAGTTACAAGGTGAGCTGTCAGTTTTGGCTTGGAAATGAGACTTTTCTGACTGGTGCCAACCTTAGAGACAGCTTTTTTAGGAGTATAATGCGTGCTTTTAGGCATTTAGATTGTCGATATTAGAAGCGCGATAATGTGTAGCGCCGATATAGTGCATCCATAAATGAGAAACACCGATATGAAAAGAATATGTGTTTACTGCGGATCAAGCCCAGGTAATGCCCCTGAGTATGCCGAGGGCGCTAAAGAGCTAGCAAAGCTATTGGCCGAGCAAGACATTGCTCTGGTTTATGGTGGTGCCAGTATAGGGATAATGGGAGAAATCGCTGATGCTGTGTTGGCCGCCGGTGGCGAAGTTATTGGCGTAATGCCTAAAGCATTAGCCGACAAGGAGATATCCCATAAAGGCTTAAGCGAACTTATTATTGTTGAATCTATGCACGAAAGAAAATCAATGATGGCTGAGCTTGCCGACGGATTTATCGCATTGCCTGGGGGCTTAGGCACCCTCGAAGAACTTTTTGAAATGCTCACTTGGGCCCAGCTTGGCTTTCACCAAAAACCATGTGGAGCATTAAATATCAATGCTTATTATCAGAAGCTAGTCGAGTTTTTACAGCACACGGCAGAAGAGGGCTTTGTAAAACCCCAGCACCAAGAGTTGTTACTGGTGGAAGAGCGGCCTAAGGAACTCTTGCAGTTAATGCAAAACTATAAGCCTAGAGTTATCGATAAGATACTATAGCTATTGATTTTTTCTGCTTAGTTAGGTGGTTACCTCTTAGCATTGCCAGCGCAATTAGTACGCTGGCAATTTCTATAGAGAAAGATTAAACGGGTAACGCTAAAATGACTTTCAGTAGAATAGAGTAGTAAATCTACCGAAGTCATTGCAATCCAATCTACTGAGCCGGCCCACTATATTGGTTTGCGCATGCAGTACCACTGCAATTACTACTTAGCATTTTATACAAAATCGCACCGGTATTAATCTTAGTCCCGAAGTGGCCAACACCGTCGGCATCACCACCCAATAGATTCAATGGGCTAAAATCATCGAAGTCTAAATCTATCGTGCTAGCGATCGAACCTGCACCAACATTTAACTGTGCTGGAACATTAGAACGGTTGTTAAACAAAGCGCCGCTGTCGCAGGAACTAAATCCAATCAAAGTGCTGCAGTGTACTTGATCTCGAAAACCTGCATGCAGGGTATAAAACTTTACCGCGCTATTGTATTGCGGTGATCGACGCATGCTTTTGTTACTGCTGCCACCTGTCCAGTCGTTACGTCCCCAACTTACATAAAAAGCGCCAGTTGATGGATGCAAGCCAAAGGTGTAGCTATCAAATACGTTTTGTCCTGCGCAGGTTGGGAGTCGTGGCTAGCGAAACTAATCCTATTCTAGCCACGCTACCAAATGGGGTCATATTGCCTTGGTTAAACAGCTATAAATTAACGAACACACTCCGGAAAATAAATTTAAACTCCTAAATATTTGGCTAAACCCCATTGTTTTCAATTTAGAAATTTAAAATACGGATCGCTATATGCGTAGATTTTTAGTCCCGCTAGCCAAGATTTTTCTTGAGTTTGTCGTTTAAATGATCAGTGCAATACCGCATAGAATTTAAGACCAAATAACATATTACAAAGAGCCACATTTACTCCTAGTTTTTCTAGCTTAAATTAAACACGTCCAAATTAAATAAATGTCGCCTTAAGTATCTTTGGGCTGGATTTTACATCCCAGCTCTGCAAAAGTATCGATAAATCGAGAGGCAATAAATAGTAGCACTTGAAAACCAAATTAGAATTTTTACTATAATGGACAAAATTCAAAATAAAAGTCGTTTCAATCAACAAGTGTTCAAGAATGGCAGATTGTTTACATCAGATAGCAGGGAGCGTAATGAACAAAGTAGGATCGCAGATATTAGTTATATTAATCAGCTCCTTTATGCTATCCCTTTCGCATTCAGAAGGGATAAGTGTAGAAGCTTCTAATATAGAAGCAGCTTTTAGCAGTTTTGATGACAAAGATTCAAAATCTAAGAGTGTCCAGCTGGGGTGGGTTTGGGAATGGAAATCCCAAAATCGTAGAATCCGACTACTTGATTACAATGTAATTATTGAATCAAAACCATATGTAAAATATACCGATGAGAAAATAATTAGTACGAGGAAGAAAACGACAAAATTTGGCTTCGAAGCAATAAAATTGTCAGTACCGATAGGGGACAAGCAGGCATGGAAGCCATTTGTTTCGATTGGGGCGGAAGAAAGTGACATTAGGACAATATCTGAAAAATCAATTAGTGAGGATGAAGACACTCTGCATACTTTAAGCTTTGGCTTTTCATATGGCACGGAAGACCAGCGAATAAAGATCGATCTTTATAGCACAAGTAAATACAAGAAATTCATAAAGGATCGTATAGAGCGAGAAAGCGGTGTTAAATTCACTTATAAGATTTGGCTCAAATAGAAGGAAAGTCTGGATTTCGAAAAAATAGCTAATCAGAATCAGCTGCGTTTACTGCAATAACGATAGTGCTTAATGATCAATAGAATAATGCTATCGGATCACTACTCTGATGTGTATTTACTTTATCGGTCTGGAGTATTAAACCACGAAATTACGCAAGGGAATACATCATGAATTGGACTGCAATAGGCTCTATAGTTGCCCTTACCGCTTTAATATCAGCTGGTATTACAGCATTTAGCAACCTAAAAAGTAAAATCGACACAGTGGAAAGCGGCGTAGCCTCACTGAGGTCGAACAGTTTGCCTCAAGGCATGGTTGCATACTTTGACCTTTCAAAATGCCCCAAAGGATGGGAAAAGTTTAAACAGGCTGAAGGAAGGGTCATAGTCTCCTCTACTGAGCTAGCAGATGGAATTAAAAAGAAAAAGCTAGGTGATCAAGGGGGGCAGGAATCAGTAACGCTTACCGTGTCCAATATCCCTCCACACAGTCATAAAATGTCATTGCCAGGGCGATCAGGCAACAATGCCTACCAAAATAGGAGTGCTGCTTGGGGATACGATGATTGGCAGGGAGATATACAAACCGCTCAAACTGAAGTTGATGGAGGTAAAGGTTTGGCGTTTTCCAATCTACAGCCATATCACGTACTAACCCAGTGTAAAAAGATTGAATAATATGTATTCAGCTCTATTCTCTAGCACCAAGGTTAGGTGGTTCTAGAAAACATTAAACAGTGTTATTTATTAGTAAGATTGCTTTTTTCCAATTAATTTCTCTATGATACTTAACTTGAACGAATATTGGCTAACCTAGCTCAAGCGTTGATTTTTAAGGCATCTAACGCTTTGAACTTACGCTCCTAAGCTTCATTGCTATTAAGAGCTAGGGGCTTGTGATGAAGATTTTTTATTGGACTCAGGCTAGATCTAGAATGTTTTTGAGGCAAGGCAGATATAAGCTGCCAAACAAGAACAGATGCCTATCGAAGTTCTTTATCGAAAATTATTTCTATTTCGTGATGGATGATGTGGGTTTATATAATTCACACTGAAAAATAGATTAGCAGAGAGAGTTAAACTGCAAGAATTCCTGGCCAAAATTTTGCACATCAAAAAGGCCAAAACTATTGAAGGAATTTAACATGACTCAAGCATTAGACAAGAACCAGGTTAAGGCAGTCCTAGCTAAAAATGGTATTCGTGACATTGATCAGTTGGCTGATTTGATTGCCAGCAGCTCAATAGACAACCCTCTGGGCGACAATATCAACCCTGTTGCAGCCAGCTGGGTTGTTAAAGTGTGTCTGAGGTTTTTAACAATGCCTAACAAGTTTGTGTTGTCGCCGCAAAGAGCGCGGCTGGGATAGCTTACACTTCGTTCCAGCTGCCCCAAAACAAAAGCGTTAGCCATACATTGTAATGATAGATTTACCACAAACCGAAAGGAGAAAACCATGAGTCTTAAAGATCTAAATGATAAGCAAGTCAAGGAATTATTGAAAAATCCAGACGCGTTTATCCAGAAAAAGAAAAATGCGGAAACTTTGATTGGCTTTGATTCCACTACAAAAAGAAAGTTCGCTGACATTATGAAGTATGAAATGCGCCTTTCTGATGAGCAAATTAAACAAAAGCTAGATGAGGTCGCTGCAATTAAGTTAAGAGAAATAGATGTATTCAATTAATTGAAAGGAAATCCAGAAATGACTACTAGGTTTAGTCAAAGGGGTATGGCCTCTGGAGGCGAAAAAGGCACGCTTGATCAAAAAATTGAGCGTGCAAATATCGCCTACGGGCGTCATTTAAGTATTTCTGTAACCCAGAGATGTCCCTTGCGATGCTCGCATTGTATCGTTAGCTGCCTTCCAAGTAATGACATATCTTTAGATATTCCTGATGCAGCTGTTCAATCGATACTTGATAGCCTTCCAAAGCTATCTGAAAGTATAAAACAAATAAGTTTTACAGGCGGGGAGCCTTTTCTCTGTAAAGATGTAATGTGCAGAATTAGCCATGACGCATACAAACATTCAATTAGTTGCGGTGCGGTTACGAGCGCACATTGGGCAACGAGCTTAGAGAAAGCTCGTAAAACTTTAGAAGAAATTCCTCATTTAGATCACATAACAATTAGTTACGACAAATACCACTCAGAGTATATTAAATTGAGTAGTGTAAGGCATGCTGTTGAAGCAGCGGAAGCACTCGGAAAGACTGCATCTATCAGGGCCTCTATCCCGCCGAATGCGGAGGAGTCCCATATGAATTTCTTAAATGCACTCAAATTTGAGTTTGAAGATAGAGTCCATACACAGGAGGTACTTTCTTTTGGTCGAGCTAGCGATCTTAATATAAAAGCTAATTACTCTAATTCCGCTCCTATATTGCCGTGCCTTTCTAGTGGCCCGCATGTTACTGAAAGCGGGAACGTAATACCATGTTGCAGCACGCTTGATAATAAAATCCCTATTAGTCATCCGCTGAACTTAGGTGATGTATCAAAAATACCATTAGTTAACGTTTACCAACAGTCTAACCACAATGTATTACTGAATTTTATTAGATTATGGGGTTTTCCACAGATAATGGAGGTACTTAGCAAGGAGCTACCTGAAAAATATTCAGGAATGAGATTTGTAGAAGAAGGGCAATGCAGTCTATGTGCGACCTTGATGCATGATAAAGAAACCGTCGAATTTCTTGAAAACTGGACTAAAGATATTGATATACATCTTAAAACAGCTGCAGGAGTAGCCACACACTTCGGGAAAACAGAAGTATTATCTAAAGTTGTTGATGAACGCAAGAAAGAAATTGAAGAGTACAGTGGCTAACAAGTTGCTGCACGCGGATAAATTTTCCGCTGCGCTCCAAATTTACCGGTGAGCAAGGCGTTAAGCATCAAAGGAATAATGTGCATTGGAGTTAGCTTTTCCCAAAGAAATTAGAAGCAAGTGCATACTGATGTGGTGTGTCTGCATCTTTCTGCTGGTCGTATCTTGGCAGCTAAATACTCAGGCATTACTTGATACGACGAACTGGTTTTCTAGTTCGGGCTCACTTGTTGTTATAGCTGCGGCTCTTTCGGAGTTGTGGCTTCTAAATAGAATCAAGAGGCATCACAACTGGGTGCAGCAATGTAGCTTGATCCATAAGTAGTCACCGTGTCGCCTTGAAGCAGAGCAGGAAATATCCGACACTTATATTGAGCCGGTCGAAAAAATTGCAAACGTTAGCAATGTAGTGCTAATCGTATTGGGAACTGTTGTTTGCGGGTATGGCGACATACTGTATAAATCAGCCAGCGGATAAATGCTTAATAAGCGGCCGTCCCTAAGCCAGGCGTTATGAGAAAACCATGAGTAAAATTCTGGTGCTAGTTGGACTTCTTCTATCATTTTCTGGAAATGCATCCCATCCAGCAAATCCGATAAATATTACACCTGATAATATCAGTGATTTGGGTTTCAAGATCGAGACCCAAAAGATTGGTGAACAAAATTATGTTCGCCTTGTTGCTCCACTAAAAATAGATCACCATTGGGTTCCTGTTACAACGCAAGCTTACGTTTATACTGGAGAGGAGAATGGAGCTTTAAATGAGGTGGAGCTAGGGTCTCTGACTAAGGAAATATCAATAAATTCGTATTACAAGCCTAGCAAGCAGGATTTAATGGTTGGCATCTATTACCTTTGTGGTCTTAATCGTCACTCGTGTAAGGGAGATTGGGATTCTCGTCTGTATCTCATACAGTCCGTGAATCAATATTCTCATAACAAGCAACTGCAAGGCGACGCTATAAAGTGGCGCGATTGCTTTGGGCGTCAAGCGGCCAGGAAATCGAGGTATGTAATGGAAGAAAATAACTGGTTAAAGAAAAATATTTTGCTGGAGATAGAGTTTGATAACCCCGACTATTCTGGTGTTCCACTAAAAGAGTGGGGGGATTTGTTAACATTGTCGTCAGGAGAATTCTTATCAAGGGGGGTTGGGCTTGCTTATATGACACCAATGCCGGCGAAGCCCAAACCTAACGATGAGAAGAGTGAGATGGAGTCTGATGTCAATGAAGCTTTAACATTGTGGAAATCTGTAGCTAGAGAGTTTTACAAGCTACTCTGTACCAAAGATAGAAAGTACACAAAGCTAAGAAAAAAGCTGAACACCTCTGCGAATGAGGGCTCTAAAATTTTAATTGGTGCCGTTGCAGCTGCGTTCGCAGCTGAAATTGGTGTGGCTGGAGCTGCAATTATGGCGTTCTGTACATCTCTAGTATACGCAGCTATAAAGTTAGGAATTGAGGGGTATTGTGCAATTGCGCTTTACAAGTAACTGTACAAGCAAAGTAACGTCACCGCATCAGTAAATCTACAATTGGCGACATCAATTTAATCGCTTATCGGATAAGCAATTTGATTCTATGGATCGCGAGGATTAATCCAAGAAAGAAATCGAAAAATTAGAAGGCTAAGGCGTGAGAAAGTTGCAGTAGAAAAGGAGCCTGGGCTCTTAAAAGCCAGCTGCGTAGTGAGCAAGGTGTTGGAAGTGTGGCACTCTGGTTTTTATAAGCGATTAAACTTTCCAAAGAGTAAGCAAGCCCAGCGTATAGATTCTTTGGAAGTACAAGTTGCTGATATTTGTTTGGCACATAAAGCTTTCTGCTGAGCGCCGAGAATCACAAAAAAACTCAAGTCATTCGGGATTCCGTGCTCTACTTTTGCGGTATTGGATATTCTTCAGGGGCTGGGCTTAAAGACTAGAAGCATAAAATCGGTTAGATAAGTTAGTCATGCACTTACAATGAGTAATGTATCGGACAACCTGTTATGGCAGGACTTCGGCCCTTACATGCCAAGCGAAAAGTGGACTTGAGATAAAATGTATATCTGGGTAAAGATTGCAGATTGTATTTGGCAACAGTCATGGATTTGTGTTCTCGAGTTATTGTAGATTGAGCGCTTGATACTTCGATGGCGGAGGCGTTAGTATTAGGGTGTCTGCTCAGTCAACACTAATTCGTGAAAGGGCGTAGTCTGTGGGATTAACTGTTATTGTTACAAGTATATATCACCTGTTGGTGGTGTTAATCTTTTTACTAATTATTTTTCATATGGTGTTCATTAGTTTGTTAAAACTGAAAAAAAGCGGTTGGTTACTTATTGAGTATGTTGCGTTAGCTTGCGCGGCCATTGGGATAATCACTGTCAGTTCTGATGTTCGAATGTGGATTTATAAGAACTATTCACAATCTGAGGAGCCTAGCGTCTACTCTGCGTACAAACATGTGATCTATAACATCGAGTCACCGATAAAATATATGCAGTGCCAAAGCCTTGATTATCAAATATATATTCCTGAGGAAGAGCCCAAGCGAGTATTAATGTGCAACTGGTTGTTAGGGGCGGAAAAAGTGGTTCCGATTTATAGAAAAAATAAACCTCCTCTTTTTGATCAGGCAACGTATTTGAATCCACCTTATACTGGGAGTATCATAATTGATGACCCAGCAAAAAGAGTGGCTACCTCTATTGCTGAATATAATGATAGAAGGTCACAATATATAGAATCGTTAAAAAAAATAAATAAAAACACATTGGAAGAGATTCTTAGGTTGTTAGCTCCATTGTTCTTTGTTGTTGGAATTGCACTTAAGCTGACCAAAACGACTGCAGAATATAGAGGCTATGCATAGAAAATGTTAATGGGTACATGAGGCGTACTGGATCTTTGCGAATAAAATCCAACCAAAACCTGGGCTAATTACCTCGCCGCTACACTTAATCGATAGATTGTAGAGGCAGTGAGGCTCGGATGTTTTCATTCGAAAACAAGCGTGAAGGCGAAAAAACTCGTGAAAGATTAAGTATTTCCTTTAACTGTTATTCTTACGTGAAGACATTTTGCTAGAGCATGTATGCGGCACCTGGATGCCCATAAAGAAAACTTAGAACACTTGCTAGTGATTAAAATTTAGTTGTGAAGCAGGGATTTCATTTATTAATTTTACTCAAGGGAGTCGCTAGGGAAGATTAACTGACACCCCATTGCAGAGAGCGTGTTACTTTTTGTCCGTTATTGATTTTTCCAAACTCTTGAATTACAAATAAATTATTATTTGTAATTCAGTTTGAAAATGGATTTCTCGCAGAATATAGCCCTGTGTATTTTTATCATACGCATCGAACATTCAGTGCAGGTATAATCTTCTATATTTCCTTCACTTGGTTCCTGATGCCTGTTGATATAAACAAGAATAAATAGCTAAATAAAGGGTGCTATAGAAGCGTGAAAACGCTAAAGAATTCCATACCTATTAATTGCTATGTCCTGACCCGTCAGTTTTATGGAGTGGTGGCTGAAGCTTTGGGAGGGTGAGCCTCAGATTACTAAGGTCAGCCAATCCATTGAAAAAATGCTAATTTACTAATAGATTTAGGTCTTAACAAGGTTGGTTAACGACAAAAGATAAATAAAGAAATTAGCGAGCGCCACCGATTAGCGCGAATATGGGGATGTCAAGTGCGGGTAGGTGGAGTGCTTGCTAGGGTATAAGGCTCGATAATATTAAAAGCCACCGCCATATTGTTTTTTCTTCTTTAGCCTTCAAGCTAACCACTAACAATACATGATAAACAAAATATTAAAGATTAGGCCCAATTGAAATTTTAATAACTTTAAGATCTAAATTTTATAGCGTGGCAGTTCACGCTATTTTATTGATAAGATCAGTGTGAAATATTAGCTCTATATTCATTAATTATCTTAACTCAGTTTTGCTTGGAATTTGTTATGAATAATGAAAAAACTAAGGTGACACCACCTTCGGATGACCTAAAAAAGGCTTTGTATGACCATATTGCTTTTCTTAATGGTGCGAAAAAGGGGATGAATGAAAACCTATCCAAAGCAATAATTACATTTTCCATTGCTATTTTGGGCTTTTCGGTTACTATCATCAAAAAGCTTAAAGCATCAGAGTATTCAACAATAATTGTCATAGCTTTAGCATCTTTTTTCATGGCTATAGCATTTATGGTGATGTCTTACATTACAGGAAAGAAGGGTATAGAAAGTCAGATACTCGACGTAAAGAAAAATTTGGATGATATTGATCACAAATACTCAACTCCAAAAATGGCTTTGTTACACGAGAAGTTTCAGAATATAGCTAGCATGAGTTTTTCTCTCGGATTAGCTTCGTTCTTTATTTTCATTATACTTGAATTGAGGATGTGACGTTATGCTTACGCAAGAAATAATAGAAGATGTGTACGCTGTACGAAATGCAGTCAACGGAAGTGATGTCTTTCTATTTGGTTCAGTGGTAAAAAAAGGTTTCGACAAGGCTGACGATATAGACTTGTTGGTGTTTTATGAAAATATTAGCTTCGAAAATGCGAAGCTACAAATCGAGAGAATGACCCTGTCAAGAGCTGTTCATGTAGAGCGAAATGAAGGTATGTATGATTCCCCTGGCGGTGGTGGCACTGGCGGCGGCGGTACTGGCGGTGGCGGAAAACCTGCTAAAAAGTATGAGGTAGCCAAGAATAAACCATTCCACATTGTTCTATGTTCAAGGGAAAATTTTAATCCAGTAAATATATCAAACTTTAGAAACACATCACTACGAATTTGATTTTGTATATTCCGGATGTTTAATGAACGCATTCTCTCTAGTCAATCTAAAGGAACAACATGCAGATGAGCTGTTCTCCTTGATCGAAAAAAATAGAAGCTTCCTTAGAAAACATCTACCTTGGGTAGATTCGACAAGGAGCGTCGCTCAAACTAAGGAGTTTATTTATTCCGTGTCCCGATTGCGTATAGAAGGAAGAGCTTTTTTTTACCTCATATGTATAGAGGGAGAAATTGTTGGAACTATCTCAATTAATAATGTAAGAAATATGGAGTCATCCATTAGCTATTGGGTGAGCGAAAAGCATATCAATCTTGGTGTCGCAACTCGAGCTTGCCGAGGCATTGTGGTTTTGGCAAAGAATATGGCAATGACCAAACTAAAAATTTCTTGCGCTAAAGGGAATGTAGCTAGCCAGAAAGTTGCAATAAATAGCGGATTTTCATATTCACACGAAGGGGAAAGGGTGATATTGAATGGAGAATACATAGATGTACTCGAGTTCCGACTTGAATTGCCCTGATGGAAAGTTCCGTTTAAAAACGGAGTGGTAGATGTAGCCCGTGCATTAAACAGGCCTCCGGGCTGTAACTACGTCATCCGCATGACTTGGACTTCTATGATGTTGAACATAGCCAGTAACATCATTATGTGAGCCATACGGCCAATGGCTGTGGGTGGGGCTCATATGCCGTAGAGCGTTGTAATGCAGGTAAATGTACTTATAGCTTTAGCCCCTACGACGAGGGCATAATTTGTGAATAGCCTTTACGAGATGTAGAGCAGGGCGCTTCTCTTTTCTGAATGGTTGTTTGGCTTGAGTATGTGATGGTTAAATGAAAATAGTTGTGACAATATGAAAATCTTCAGCGCATTAGTATTACTCATTTTCTCCATAAGCGGCCACGCCAGTCAGGAGTTTCTATCTCCCTTCTCAAAGTTTAGTTTTTCAACTGAAGTCAACGGCAAAACTTTAGAGATATACTTGGAATCAAGCCGACATAAAATGAACGAGTACCCCGAGCGGGTTTATTATTGGCCGAGTATTATTTCAATTATATTTGACGGTGTCGAAACCGTAATCCCCAAGCAGGACTATGAGAAATTTGGTGGTTTCGATATAGGGCTTATTAATGTGCGAAAAGAACTTGATAACTTGATTTACATCGTCTTTCCAATTGGTCTGGATTCGAGGAACGAGCTGACATTTGTATTCCAGGATTGGCAGTACAAAGGCTCTACCAATGTCGTCTATCAGCGTATCTATGAAGACAATACCCAGGGGCTTAAATGGGAAACCGATTGATGTTTTCAAAGCGCTACAGGCTATCGTTTATATAAACTTATGCCTACGCTGTAGATCTAATATGCACTGGCTAAATGATATGCTTAAAGCTACGAGCCTAGTTAGAGCGAAGTACTCCACCTACCATACCCAGGAGCCACGATGTCAGAATATTACGCGCAAGTAAATGCGTCTCGCGGGAAAGACGAGCCCTATATTGATAATCAGTACAGTCGTGGGCATTTATGGTCTTTAGACGGCGTGCAAACGGTTAAGGCCTCGTCATCGCCGATGCCGTACTGGCTTCGGGTGGCGAGGTGATTGGGGTGATGCCCAAAGCATTAGCGGAATTAGAAATATCCCATAAAGGTTTGAGCGAGTTAATTATTGTTGAGGATATGCACGAAAGAAAACCAATGATGGCAGAGCTTGCCGACGGATTTATCGCTTTGCCAGGAGGGTTAGGCACACTCGAAGAACTATTTGAAATGCTCACTTGGGCGCAGCTTGGCTTTCATCAAAAACCTTGCGGGGCGCTAGGTATCAATGCTTACTATCAGAACCTAGTCGAATTTTTACAGCACACGGCAGAAGAAGGCTTTGTAAAACCTCAGCACCAAGATTTGTTACTGGTGGAAGCGCAACCTAAGGCATTGTTGAAGTTAATGCAAAACTATAAGCCTAGAACTATCGATAAGATATTGTAGACTGCCGTCTCGTTTAGTAAATGAAGTTGCCAGCAAATCCGCATGCTGGCAGTTTTTCCTTTTGAGCACTGGCGCCAAAACACAAGCTACGGCACAAAAATTAAAACAAGGAATGATGTTGTCCGCCGTCAATCACAATATTCTGCCCAACAATAAAGCGTGATAGCGGGCTACACAGTAAGGCGGCCATTGGCGCAAGATCATCGGCTTCAGCCAAAAAGCCTGCGGGAATCCTATTGTTCTCTAAAAAATGGGTGAACACCACATCTTCATTCGGCTCTAAACCGAAGGCATCGGCATAAGGCTCAAGGCTTTCGCTCATACCTTCGGTTTGAAACATGCCCGGCAAAAGATTATTTATATTTACCCCAAAAGGCGCAATTTCTCGCGATACACTGGCCGTGTAATTAATCAGGGCCGAGCGCGCGGGGCCAGACATTAGTCGCCAGATCATTGGGTTCTTTGCGGAAAAAGTTGCGATGTTTACGATGCGCCCCCAGCCTTTATCTTTCATCACCGGTATATAGTTTCGCATAATTTCTATTGGCCCCAGCAAAGTGGTCTCAATAGACTCGCGCCACATCTCTGGTGTTACCTTTAGAAAATCACCATTTGGGGCGGGTGGCTTAATGGTAATGCCTAGAATATCTGGATCAGGGCAGGCGGCAAACAGTGCTTCACGGCCGCTATCGGTAGAAGAATCCGCCACAATAGGGGTAACTGATACATTGAATTTGTCAGAGATTTCCTCAGCTGCTTGTTTTAAGCGTGCTTCACGCCGGGCACTGATATACAGCTCGACACCTGCCTCGGCCAATCGCTCGGCGGTCGCACGGCCCATACCCGCGCTGCCACCGGCCATTAAGGCTTTTTTACCTTGTATTTGAAGATCCATCGCTTGCTCCTATGATTCCCCTATGGACAGCGCACTGCCACGTTTTATTTATTCTTGTATTTAGCAATCTTTGCCTTTCGGATTAAGGCGTTCTTATTTAGTCGGCTTTCTTTAAACCTTGTTGCTCTAGTCGCCAGCGCAAAGTATCAATACGATCTTGGCCAAAGAATGGCTCGCCGTTAAATGCCATAGTGGGCACACCCCAGTGTCCGGCTTTCTCTAACATGGCCTGATTGGCTTCCACTTCTTTAATACACTCGTCGATATTTAGATTTGCTTCTAATGCATTTAAGTCTAGGCCTGCATCGGCCAGTGCGTTTTTAAGATGATCACCTTGATCCCAATTTTCAGTGCCACCAAAAATAAGGTGGGAGGCGGCGTGGGCGAAATCGATACCTTTGCCGAGCTTTTCAGCCGCGATGCCCAATGCACTCAGGCGGTAAATATAAGGCTGATCTTCAGCCACTTCGAATGTGGTGAAATCTTGCACGATTGGATCTGGTGATGGCCAGGCCATTTTCATGCCTAGAAAATCTGCACGACGAAAAGCATCGGTCAGGATATAGCCAACTTTGAGCTGAGCCTGGGGGTCATCGAATAGGGCGCCTTTGGCTCGCAGGGCTATGGGTAATACCGGTCGAAGCTTCACCTCTACATTGTAATCTGCCCGTAGCTTGAGCAAATCTGGGGTAACGAGATAGGAATAGGGGCTGCGGAAGGAAAAGAATACATCGACTGTTTTCAGGTCATCGGCCACTGTGGACTCCTTATTATTGCTGTTCTTTTAAGGAGTATCTTAACGAATATGCGGCTTTTTTATAGTAGTGGCAGGCGGTCATTGGCGGCCAGTTACTGGTCAGTTTTGACGCCTTTAATCAGCTGCTCCCGATAGTCCGCCGGTGAGAGCCCGAGCCAGCGCTTAAAGCTACGGCTAAAATTGGATGGATCACTGAAGCCCAGATCATAAGCAATGGTGCTAATGGGTAAACCAGAAACCGCCAGTAACTCCTTAGCGCGTGATTGTCGCTCTTCATCCAGCACTTTTTTATAGCTACTGCCGGCATCAGAAAGCTGCCGACGTAGGCTTCTCTCTGATAGCCCTAGATAAGCTGCCGCTTGCTCAATGGGCAAGTTTTGATAATGCCTTTGCGCAATCAGTTTACGCAGTTTGGCATCTAAGCCTTCTTCAAAAAAGGTCTCGGCGCGCTGGCGCTCGCATAGCCTTAACATGTTTTGATGCAACACTGGATCTGTGCCGCTTAGTGGCCTATCCAGGTAATGAGCTGGCATCACAACGCGACTAAAAGGCGCATTAAAACGAATCGGGAAGTTTAGCTCTGGGGCGAACTCCGCCCAGCCTTCTGGTTCCGGCAGCGCGAGCTCGGCAAACAAGGTGATTTGATCTTCAGCGAGGAGCAGCTTCCAAAAATTCTCGGTAACTACAATGCTACTGCCTACCACAAAATACTCAATATCACTGACATCCACCGCCGGCTGCCAGCGGATGATCAACTCTTCGCCTTCTTGTACATAATCAAAAGACAGTATCGAAAAATTCAAAGAGACAAACTGTCGTAGTACATCCAAGGCGGTAGCAAATACATCGCTGCTGAGCGCGGCCGAAGCAGGTAAGCCGATATTAAGTGGATTAAAACGCGCCGCCATACGAGGCCCAAGATGAGGATCACCAGTCAGAGCAATGCCATTCAATACAAAACCCTTGTGCTGCTCAAAGGTACAACGAAAATCGGGATTTAATAAATCACTTTCTGATAAGCCGGTGCCGAGCAACAAAGCACTGGCTGAGTAGCCTTCGGCCACCAAACTGCGATACACAAAACCAATATAGTTAATGGTTAAAGCGGCATCTTTAGAGGTAAAGCGGCGGTGGCTCACAGTTATTCCTTAGCTAGCTTGCTTAGCTTGCTGGTTCCACTGCTCGGCTTTTTCGATAGCGGCCTTTAGCAGATCCCATTGCAATAAGCTTTGCTGATAGACTCCAGCTTTACCCTCAAGTTTTAGCCCGTAGTGAGCCAAACGAAACGCCAATATGGCATAGAAGGCATCGACCATAGTTGCAGAGCCAAACATAAATGGCCCCTCGGCGTTTTCAAAAATCTGCACCAGACGATCAAGTTCTTTTTCAATATCGGAATTTATTTCGCTTAGCGGGCCTACAGCTTGTAAGCTGAACGGGCAGTTAGATCGTAATGCCATAAAACCCGAGTGCAGCTCGGCACATAAACTTCGGGCCAATGCACGATCGCTTATATCTATAGGCAGTAATGCGCCCTCTGAGCGCTCGTTTAAATACTCGGCAATGGCTAGGGAGTCATAAATTAAAGCCTGTTTACCTGCTGCCTCTACAGAACCGTCAATTAGAAAAGGGACTTGACCTGCTTTAGAGTGCTGTTGAATCTTGACTTTATATCCCGTGCTCGCTAAGTCGATAACGCTTATGTCCACTTCAATGCCCGCGATTTGCGTGCAAATCCAAGCCCTTAAAGACCAGGTAGAATCAGTTCCAACGGTTAATTGCATTAATTGATTTCCATTATTTAAACAGTGTTTGCCAGCATTCTAAAAGCTCAGGCGAAATAGGGCGCCGCCTTCGGCTGCATCATGCACGCTAATCTTACCACCGTGGGCCACCATGGTCTGTCTGGCCATGGCCAAACCAATACCACTGCCGCTGGCTTTACTGGTGTAAAATGGCAAGAAAATGCGCTTTTGGTGTTCCGCTTTAATTCCAGGGCCGTTATCTTCCACTTCAATGTGGCAGCGATTGCGTTTATCTAAATAAGCACGCACATGAATACTGGCCTGAGAACTTTGTCCTCTAAGACTATGCTCCTTAAGCGCTTGCGCCGAGTTTCTAAGTAAATTGATCATTAGCTGCTCAATCAGTTCCCGATCGGCATGCAGTTGAAGGCCTTCTGGTTTACAGCTAAATGATAGATCGATATCCCTGAAGGTGCTGTCAGCACTCAACAAAGTTTGCAGCGTATTGAGCAAATCATTTAGGGCAAAAATATCACTGTGTACTTCGGCATTATTTTGCAGCTGGCGATAGTTACTGACAAATTCAATAAGACCTTTGGAGCGACGGGCCAATACCTGACTAGCCTCGAGCGCATCATTAATCGATTCGACAGCTAATTGCGTTTGGTCGGCACTTGGCTGTTGATTGGATTGTTTTAAAACAGCAATGGAATCCTCGAGTAGTTGCTGACTAGTATCGGCCAGCGAAGCTACTGGTGTAATGCTATTGAGTAGCTCATGACTTAATACCGCCGCCATTTCTCGCCATGCCTGCAGCTGATTGCGATCCAACTCCGATTCAATATCGATCAGGCTCACGAGTTTCTCTTGGCCTTTATTGCTGATATACAAACTGGCTTGAGCAGTAAGCTTTCGATATTGGCTGCCATCATAAAAATCTAAAAGAGTTTGCTGGCCGGGTTTCAATTGGCTGAGTGAATAGAAAAAATCTTCTCCAAACTGCGATAGCTCTTGTGCTTTGCAATAATCACCCAACTCAAAAAAACGTCTAGCCGATTGATTATGAAAATAGACTCCATCATCACCCTGAATAGAAATCAGCGGTATGGGCATATGCTCGATCATGGCCTGGGCGTGTTTTAGCTCTAGAGCCTGGCCTTGCAGCTTTTCTTGCCAATGCTGTAGCAAGTTTGAAAGTTGCTCGCTAAGCTCTGGAAAACCGCAATCCAAAGGTGGCTCGGGCAGGCGGTTATCAAAATCAAGATGATTTGCCGCTTGTAATAAACGGCTGTATTGTCGATTGTGCTTACTTAGCAAGTTTAGCATTGCCCAGATGCAGGCAAATGTTAGCAATGCGAATATTAAGCTTACAGCGTAGTAACCCGGCAACACGATAAAATACACTAGGCCCAACATACTCAAAAACAGCAGCAGCAACTGAACATATAAAGCGTGGGAAAAACGTTTAAAGATCATATTTTTCCATCCTGCGATATAAAGAGGCACGGGTAATTCCTAAAGCCTTCGCCGCTTGGCTGATATTAAAGCTGTGACGGTTCAGGGCCGTGGTAACCAATTCGCGTTCGGCTTTTTCTAGGTCTAAATCTTTGAGTGAAAGCGCTTCAGTATCCAGTTGCGCATCATTACTTACATCGGCTCGTTCATGCTCCTTAAGCGGCGCGCTTCCAGTTGTGATTTGCATATCTGCCGTTTCAATATAAGGCCCGTCGGATAGAATAACAGCACGCTCTACGGCGTGACGCAAAGCTCGAACATTGCCTGGCCAGTCGTAAGCGCTTATGGCGGATAGTGCTTCTTTGGAAAAGGTGAGCTCGGGCTTCTGGTATTTACGCTTGTAGTTTTGCAGATAATGCTGAGCAATTAAGGTGATATCCGAAGCGCGCTCGCGCAGGGCCGGCAGTTTAATTTCCACTGTGTTTAAACGATAGAGCAGGTCCTGGCGAAACAAACGTTCATCGGCAAGTTGCTCGCGATGCACATTAGTGGCAGCCACCAAGCGAATATCCAGCGACTGGCTTTTATTGCTGCCTAGTGGTGTTACCGTGCGCTGTTCTAAAACCGTTAGCAGCTTAGCTTGTAGATGCAAGGGGATATTACCGATCTCATCGAGAAAGAGGGTGCCGCCATTGGCTGCCAACAATCGCCCAACGCGAGATTTGTCGGCGCCGGTAAAAGCGCCTTTGGCATGGCCAAATAACTCCGATTCAAATAAATTTTCTGATACGGCCCCTAAATCTACGGCTACAAAGGGCTTATCGTGACGTAAACTTTGCTGATGTAAATCCCGCGCGACCAGCTCTTTACCCGTGCCGTTTTCACCCAGAATCAGTACATTGGCATCCGTAGGAGCAGCGCGCTTGATCATACTTTTTACCAGCTTCATATGATCGGATTCGCCGATCATCTCACTATGAGCTTGGCTTGCTTCTATCAGGCCCTCATTAGATTGGCGAAGCAAGTTGGCTTCTTGCCGGCTGTGCCTTAGCTTAATAGCCGCCGAAAGGGTCGCCAATATTTTTTCGTTCTGCCAGGGCTTTGCTATAAAATCCGTAGCGCCGTATTTCATGGCTTCTACGGCAAGTTCAATCGCGCTGTGGGCGGTAATTAGCACCACCACGGCATCGGGATCTATCGCAATTATCTGCTGCAACCAATGCAATCCTTCCTCGCCACTGCTTTCACCCGGTGAAAAATTCATATCCAACAAAATCGCATCATACTGATTGGCCGCCATAAGCTTGGGCAACTGCTCTGGGCGATTGCATATATCAACACCCGCATAGTGGCGCTTAAGCAAAAGCTTAGCCGCTAGCAATATGTCCTGATCATCATCGATCACCAGTATCTTGTGGTCTTCAGGCAAGAAACTATCTCCTTAATTATGTTCGCTATCGTACAGCCTGTGTTCGTTATCGAACAGTACCCTGTGCACGCTTTCGAACAGCAGCTCTATAAGCCAACAACTAAATTCAATAAATTCAATGACTTACAGGTTGGCACTGGGTTTGCAATTCTAGCGATCACATACATTCATTATGACCCGCCGCGTATTACTCATAGTTAAGCGAAAACTGGGCCAGCATATAGATAGGTTGCGTATGAACAACACAGGATTACCCGCGAAAGACAAATTGCTTAGTGACCACCCAATGGACAGGCGAATTGAACGTAAAAAGCCTTATCTCACTTGGTTATTTTTAGCAGCAAGCATAGCGGCGGCCGTATTAGCGTATGCCTTGTTTTATGAGAAGGGCAAATCGCTAAATTTGGAACGTGATCGCCTAGTGACCGGCAAGGCGCAGCAAGGAGTGTTTGATGATTTTATTCCATTGCGCGCCAGAGTAGAGCCGAAAAAGACGGTTTTTCTTGATGCTATACAGGGTGGGCGAGTAGATCACCTGTTGGTTGAGGATGGCGCAGTAGTGAGCGCAGGGCAAACCATCGCTCGCCTATCGAACTCGGATTTACAGCTAAGTGTAATGAGTACCGAATCGCGAGTGATAGAGCAGCTCAACATAATGCGTGAGCAAGAGCTGCGATTAGAGCAAAATCGCTTGCGTCACAAAACTGAGCTCTCAGAGCTGAGCTATCACATTGAGCGTCTTCAGCGCCAAGACAAACGTTTTAAAACGCTGCTAACGGCCGGCCACATATCCCAGGAAACCGTTGATAAAACCCAGGATGAATTACGCCACTACCAAAGACTGCACGAAATCAGCCTAGAGGCCCAAGCCTCGGATGAGCGCATGATGGCCAAACAGCTGCAGTTTTATAAAACCAAAGCCACCGTGATGGAAGATAACTTAGCCTTTGCGCGCGCAAGCTTAGAGGCCCTGCATATTCGCGCACCATTTAATGGGCACCTGTCCGGCTTTGATTTGGTGGTAGGGCAGAGCATTCAACGTGGTGATCGTATTGGACAGATTAGCCAGCCGCAATCTTTTAAATTAAAAGCCGGTGTAGATGAATATTACCTAGGCCGTATTGTCACCGGCCAACACGCACAAATAGAGCTGCAAGGCCAAGCTTATCAATTAAGCGTCAGCAAAATTTACCCCGATGTACGTGCTGGCCAATTTCAATTAGAAATGACTTTCGAGCAAGAGACACCCCAAAAGCTTCGTTTGGGCCAAAGTGTGCAAAGCCGCTTACAACTCGGCGCCAATACCCCAGCACTGTTAATACCTAACGGCCCCTATTTCTTGGATACCGGCGGGCGCTGGCTATATGTGCTAAGTGACGATGGCCGTGAAGCCAGGCGCCGAGAAGTACGCCTGGGGCGCCGCAATAACGATTTTATAGAGGTAATCTCAGGGCTAAATGCCGGCGAAGAAATAATTACCTCACCTTATGCTGCGTTTAAGGACGCAGATCGCTTAAAATTATCTCAAGACTCCTAGGAGAGACCAGTGATTAAACTTCAAAACTTGTGCAAGAGCTATCGCGGTGACGAAATTGAAACCATCGCCCTAAATCAAATTGATATCAGCATGGATGAGGGCGAGTTTGTGGCCATTATGGGGCCCTCAGGCTGTGGCAAATCTACCTTGCTGAATATCCTAGGCATGTTGGATCAGCCGACTTCAGGCCAGTACTATTTTAAAGGCCAAGATATTAGTGGCTATAACGAGCGGCAGTTAGGCCAGCTAAGAAAAGAAAATATTGGTTTTATTTTTCAGAATTTTAATCTGATCGACGAGCTTAGCGTACGTGAAAATATCGAGCTGGCCCTGCAGTATCACGACATCCCTAGCAAGCAACGCCGTGCACGTGTTGCTGAAGTAATGGATAGGGTGGGCATTGCTCATCGCGCCGATCACCGCCCGGGGCAGCTTTCGGGGGGGCAGCAACAGCGAGTAGCGGTAGCCCGCGCTGTAGTCGCAAAACCGAGTTTAATCCTCGCCGATGAGCCTACCGGTAATTTGGATAGTAGCCACGGCCAGGAAGTGATGAAAATGCTGCAAAGCCTAAATCGTGAAGGCACCGGCATTATCATGGTGACACACTCATCGGCCCACGCTGACTATGCTAGACGTTGCATCAATTTATTTGATGGCCAAGTCTTAGCTGAAAACTTGCGCGCAGTTTCCTAGGGGGCGGTCATGATTTTAAGCTATATCACCATTGCCCTTAGAAATCTGATTAAGCATAAATTGTTTGCGTTGATTAATATTGTGGGTTTAACCCTAGGCTTATTGATTTTTATGTTCTCGGTATTGCTTGCTGCCTATGAAGAGAATCACGATCATATGTTCGATAAGCGTGAGCGTATTTATACACTAGCCAGTAAATTTGCACCGACCTCAGGCGAAGCCATTGGCCTTTATCCCGATTCCTCAACAGCTTATGGGCCATTGATACGCAACCGTTTGCCAGAACTAGAAGCCGTGGCTCGCGCTGTACATCGCATCAAGCAAGTGACCATTGATAATGAAAGCTATTACTTGGGCACGCGCTTTGTTGATAATGACTTTACGCGTATTTTTAATTTTGAATATATCCATGGCGATGAACAGGCCCTGGATCGTCCCGAAGGTTTGATACTAACCCGCAGCTTAGCCCAGCAACTTTTTGGCAGTACAGAGGTTATGGGGAAAACCGTAAAAGTAGAACAGAGCATTGAGCTGCAAGTCAGTGCTGTTATCGAAGATATCGCCGCCGATAGCCACTTAAACTCTGATATGCGCCCCAAATACGCTTTAGGATTAATAGCGCCTTATCATGCACTGACCCAAATCGATAAGTTCACCCTAGAAGGTGAGATGGGGAATAACTCCGCGGCTATATACGTATTACTGCCCGAGCATCGTGATCAAGCTTGGTTACAGCGTGAAGCGGATGCCATGTTTGATGCCCATACGCCAGAAGACGGCCGGGAATACACTGAAGCACTGCGTGTTCGGCCGTTAATCTTGTCGAACACTATGGTGTGGGATGCTATGGGCTTTCCGGTGATGATTGCCGCTCAAGTTTTAGGCTTGATGGTATTGATTATTGCCGCACTTAATTACACTAATCTAGCGGCCGCACAAAGCTTTGGGCGCGTACGTGAAGTTGGTTTACGTAAAGCGCTTGGTGCCAGCAAGGCGCAGTTGTTACAACAGTTTTTAATTGAAAGCTTAACCATCGCCAGCTTTGCCATGTTATTGGCGCTAGCGGCTATTGAATGGCTGGTGCCGTTATATAACACCGGCACAGGCAAGGCCGTAGCACTGGATTATAGCCAGGTATTACCGTACGCCATTAGCATCACCTTGTTAGTGGGCCTAGGTGCTGGTGCCTATCCCGCTTATCAAATTTCCCGCCATCAACCGATTGAAAGCTTGCGTGGTGGTGCCAATAAAGCCGGTGGCAGCCAGTGGTTTAGGAACATACTTATTGCCGCACAGTTTTCGCTTTCCATCTTTATGTTGGCCATGGTGATGGTGGTGTATTTTCAGAACGCCAAAATGCAAGAGCTAAGCGCCAGCTTTAATAAAAGCGATACCCTAGTGCTTGGCCGTATGGATGTAGAAGCTATTGTTCCCAAACAAGAAGCGCTAAAGCAGCAGCTACTGAACAAAGACGGCATTGCCGCCGCAAGTTATTCTAATGCTGTGCCTTTCCAATCTGGGGGTTATCGCCGTATCGCTGCTGCCCGTGCAGGTGACGAAGCAGGGCGCTTTGATGTTAGCTTTGTTTCTGTAGACTTTAACTATCTGAGTAATTATCGCCAAGAGCTAATTGCGGGTAGGGCATTTGATAAACAGCGCTCACAGGATATTTTTGATGATAGCCGCAGTACTATTAACGTAATAGTTAACGAGCGTATGTTACAGAAGCTTGGCATCGCATCTGCTGAGGCCGCGATTGGCCAAAACTTCCATAAAATCTTTGAAGAGAAGTACCCCAAAGAACGCGAGTACCATATTATTGGCGTGGTGGCTGATAGCTACTTCTTTGGTGTGCACCAACCCATACCGCCAACAGGCTTTATGGTGAGGCCAGAGGATTATCGATTTTTATCTTTACACCTGATGCCCAATAAGCGCCAGCAAGGGGTATTGAATACCGAGCAAACTTGGGATGCGTTAATTCCTAATTACCCAATACAAAGCAAGTTTTTAACGTACTATTTCCGCTTGTTCTATCGCATTGCTGAAGGTATTAACGCAGTAATCTCAGGCTTTGCCGGTATTGCTTTGATGCTATCACTAATTGGACTATTTGGTTTGGCGGCCTTTATGGCCCAGCGCCGTACCCGAGAAATTGGTATTCGTAAAGTATTGGGCGCCAGCTTAGGGCAGGTAATTGGCTTACTCGTCTGGCAAATATCCAAGCCAGTATTGTGGTCAGTACTGATTGCAGTGCCCTTAAGCTACCTCGCGGCGGGCATGTACATTGATTTCTACCCGGAATCCATTCGTTCTATCTTACCCTTTGTCGCTATCGCCGTGATTATTGCTATTGTAATGGCCTGGAGCATTGTAGCGATACACGCTTGGCGCGTTGCCAGACAAAGGCCTGTTTATTCCCTAAGGTATGAATAAGGGAATATGAAAAGTAAATATGAAAAACAGACGTAACAAATAGAGACATAATAACGTCATAGTAATAGCCCCTTAATGAAAGATACAAAATAATAAAACGCCGCTTTATGCGGCGTAACTTATGCAGCTACCCAACGCTGCAAGCAATAGGCCATGGATATGAATGCACATAGAGCAATGCACACTCTCAAAATACTGAGCATGACCGCCGTGATCAGCTTGATCACAGGCTGCAGCAATCAAAGCTCAGACACTAAAGAACAAACTATAAGCAAGAACCCCTGGGCCAACGCCTACAATGAGCAAAGTAAAGAACGCTTTATTCCCGTCGAGCTTTTCACTGGTGCAACCTGGGATGGCAAACATGAGTTAAGGCTAGCCCCAGCAGAAAACACCGCATGCGCCCAAGCCATCGGGCGAGACCGACCCTGCGATAAATACCATTTAACAGGCCCATTCACAACTAAAAACCAAAGTAAAATAGATTGGGTAGGCGATGAAATTGAATACTATAAACGAACCTTCAGTACCCCATACGGCGGCCCAGTAGAATCCCATTTCACCATCAATAAATCTAAAGATGGCTTAGTAAGAATATACGACAAGCGCAAACGCTGGGGCGAACGCCGCTACGACGGCGTAGGCAGTAAATTCCCGCTAGGCTACTGGAAGCAAGGCGAAGTAAGACACTACAAAACCCGCGCCGGTATTCGCGTAGAAATACTAGAGCTAAACGGCCCAGATAACTGCCTGACCTTTAGATGGACGATAGGAGAGGGGAGACGTAAGAATGATGATAATGTTTATACTTTTTGCCCAGAGAAGGGGTTTAGTAAGTTTAGGCATTTTGAATAATGTGGCTGTTCAATAGGGCTCGCCCACCAAAGCACATATCTGCCTTAAAACAAAACTGCCATCTGCGGTGTGCTGTTCTAAAAATTGAAAGCTTCAGGGATTTTGGAAAAACCTGCCTTTGATCACAGCGGACAAGGACAAGTTTAGCGTCGATAAAACGCACATAGCTTGCGGAATACTCGCGAACTTACCAAGAATCAAACCTAGCTGTTATGGCGTATCCAGCAATTGGAGCTAAAGCAAGGTGACGATCGATAACGAATTCGAACTCGTTAAACAATGGATCGCTGGCCGCCAGGAAAACGGCCAGGGTGATCCCGAACTCGAAGCCCTCCTAATTGACGCTTATCAGAATGGCGAACACAAAATTAGCAACGGTTGTAACCTTGTTAACGAGTTGCGTTGGCCGTGGCCGCGTCATCCTGCCTGTGTCGTCCATGATCGCTTATACAGACTGAAAGCAGGGCGGTCGTATGCTGATCGCATGATGCGCCGATTGAATGGGTATTTCGGCCGCCCAGGTCGAGCTTGGATTCGGTGGATTGGTGTTCGTCTTGGTGGATGGTGGGTTTATGATCGACTCTGACTATTTGTAGGTTTTATTTGTCTATTGAAGAAAGAAGCATTTGGAGTTAGTCTCACCCAAAACATGAGTCAAAGGAAATGATATGAGTTCACCAAAATATTTCGACCGTACTTTTTTGCTTCGAAGCGCGGGTTTTTTCCTCTTACTTTCAATGGCCCTTTCATTTTTTCATCCTGCTAGCTTGAACTTATTTTCAAGCGCAGGGGCAGTAGTTACTGTGGCAGGCCTGTTCTTGAACATCAAACACACGCTACTATTTCACCGCGATGAAACATTGGAGTGGAAATATAATACCCACAAAGGTGCTTTTAGATTCGGAACTAATCAGCTAAATGATAAACAAAAAGATGAGATTAATGAAGTTCTTAGGGACGAAAAGTTTGGAGTGACACTTATGGTCGTTGGAACTTTGATATGGGCCTATGGGACTTATTTAATTATGGCAATAAAGTCAATATTTTAGTCTTACTAAAGAATCAAGGATGAAAAGATGAAAAAAGATGAAAAGACGAAAGAAAAAGAACACGATGTAAAATCACTGTCAATGTTAATTGTTCTCTGCTGGTCTTGGTTGATTCTTGCCATATTTGTTTGTCTTTTATCTGCATTTTTACCACTATTCCCAGAGGGAGAATCACAACTCTCTTGGTTTCAACGAAGCGGATCGGTACTGGTAGTTTTTACTGTTTGGGTACAGTTCAAGCTTAGTGGTGTTCAAGTTTACTTTGAGACGGGAGGCTATCAAATACCTTTTGATATTCCACGGCCATTAGGGGTAGTTCACTTCATTACAGTCATAGCGAATACAACTGGAATGATTTTGGGAACTGTTATATGGGGATATGGCGATATTTTAATTCGAATTTTTTTATGATCCGCAATACATCAAGCTTACAAGAAGTTTTACTCAACAGTAGGGTTTTCAATGTTATCTATTCTATATCCCAACTTAGTTCCTGAAATTGAACAAGCTAATATAGGAATTTTTCCAATACCGATAGATAACGATGAATTTGTCTTGATAGTAAAAGCGCCTAAAGAATTTATCCTGACGGCAAAGGCAAATGGAGAAATAGCAGTCTATGTTATTCCTCTGATTTTAGACAACACTAAAACTATTGGTTTGGTAACCGCGTTTTTTGACGATGAAGACGAACCGTTGATGATTTCTACCCCTCTTTGGAATGATGAGGCATCAATGGACTTATTGCGCTTGGTAACAGGCCGCAAACTTGACATACACTTTTTCGATGATCATTCAAGAGAGTTGCTTCAGTATCATGCAACTATAGATATTAATGATGTCGTAGTAGAGCGGGTAAATAACGCACGCTTTCTGGAGTTTAGCTATCCTAGGGCTTGGGATTCTATCGACCAGATGAGTTTGAAATTTTGCACTAGAGATTCGGTGGATGATCAACTTGCCGTAAAAATCACTCTAGAGAAAGCAGTCTATGGTGAGGATATCTTTATTCAGGATGCTCGCACAAATCTTCATTCATATGTCGGTGCTCGTGGATTTAGTCATACGATGTTAGAAAGGGAAGAGCCTGGGCAGTATCAAGAGGAAGATATTGTTCGCTCATTATTTACTATCTTTACGCAGGATCAAATATATCTAAACCCTTTGCGGACATACGATAAAGAAGAAGTTTGTGACATTTTAGTGGTTACGGATAAAACAGTTTTGCTAGTCCAGGCTAAGGATAGCCCAAATACTGAAAGAGTACTTGGGCAAACTTTACAGAGGAAGCGAAAAAACGCTTTGAAAGCGCTTAAAAAAGCAGTGGCTCAGACAAAAGGTGCAATAGGTTATTATGATCGTATACCTGAAATTTTCGAATTTTTAATTAATAAAGATTTGTATTCAATACCAAAGATAAATCGTAAGCTTAGATCACTGATAGTAGTTAAGGAACTGTTTGTCGACCAATCTGATGTATTCAGCCCGCTAGTTCTTGAAATATTCGAGGAAAAAGGCAATCCTTGTCTTCCATTAGATTACTTGGGGCTTCGTGATATCTGCATACATTGTCGAAATCAAGATGAGTTTTTTGATTGCTATGACAAGCTCACCGAGAGTGCTTTAAACAAAGGAATCTACCCCGAGTTCAGATTTGGCCCTAAAGAGTAAAGCTGCACCCGCTTTGCTTTCGTTGAGGTGGGGAATATGTCCCCACCTAAATAACCCTAGCTATTTGGCAACGAGAGCTTGCGTTCAAGTTCGACTAGCTTCTGGTTTGACCAATGCCATTGGCCCAGTACCCAGCGATAAGTTTCAATTTCCTTCCAAGTAAGCGATTCCAACTCATTTGGGGTTGTTAATAAATCCCCACGGAATTTCATCCCACCAGGCCAGCTTTCCGGCATGATCTTGCCGTCGTATAACAGCCGTAGCAACGTAATTTCACCGGGCCGTGGTTTGGCTTTACCGTTCTGATAGCACTTGGCTGTGGCCACAGCAACTCCTAGCAGGTCGCACAGTCTTTGAATGCTGAACCAACAACATAGGGTTTGGGTGTCTTTGATCATTGTGTGTCTCCATACACGATGCCCAGGGGGAATTCCCTAGGTGACGCGAGAGGAAACAAGCGACATGCCGACTTTCGGCTTAGATTATTTGGTTCTAAAAACCACCTTGGGGAAGTGGCGGTAAAAACTTGTTCTGGATGGACGACCCCATAAAGTAATAATCAACAAAATTTATAAGTGCTTGAATTGCTTCTATATAAATGGTGCAAGAGTCTCATAAAGTTGATGATTCTCGCAGCTCAATGCTTATTTAGCGTGTATCGCTTACTTCTCCTATAAAGTTGATAACTATTCATCCAGTCACGCTCTACTTGACTGCCATTTAAAAAGTCAACCAGAATTCCAGGTAGCAATCATTAAACAGGCAAGGCGAATATGACGCGGTTTCTGGAATAGAGAAATTCATTGATGTCGTTAGGAAACGGTTAATGATATTGTGGCCGCTCTAGAAAATGCGGCTAGGAAACGCATTTGCTTACGAGTATTTCAGGAGGAAACTCGTAGCAAAGGCACCAAGGCCGCAATTGAAATGGACTTTAGGAATAGATGGTCTCGAAAATGAACGCATGTTCTCGTATTCTATTGCGTAACTAGGCGAAGGGGTCATATGGTTGTACTAGGAAAGAAGTAAGTTATGTTTCGGTCGTTATTATGCTCTCTAGCACATTTAGCTGCCTCGCGTATCCGCTCACCGAGCGGATTCATAAGCTGTTGATGTCGCCACTTTACCGAAACATCAATGGTAGCCCATCCATATTTGTATATTAAGACTGGGTTGCGGCTATTATAGCAATTCGTCACTGAAAATATCTTGATTGTCGGCAGGCAAGCTAATCATTGAGCCATCTTTGCCCAGTGTTACGGGACCATCATAGATCTCACTGACACCTTTCAAATACAGTGACTCCATCCCTGGGGCAACCAGTGCAGGGACAATATGGTAATACATCAGATGCCCAGCTTTGGCTGTCTGTGCTATTTCTGCCACTTCAACCGGCGAGGCATGATAGTCGGTAATATCGAAAAAGATTTTTTCCAAAGTCTTTACACTATTTTTCTTGGCCGCAGCTTCCATGATACCGACCATTTCGCGGTTCAAGGCTTCATGTACCAGTAGGTCAACACCCTGCGAAAACCGCTCCAGATTGGCAGATTTGGCCGTATCACCACTGATCACCACAGAGCGGCCTTCGTAATCAAATCGATAACCCACAGCAGGGTGCACAGGTTCGTGGTCTACGGTGAAGGTACTGATTTTTAAACCGTCCTTTTCAAATACAGTCAGTAATTCACCTTCAGCGGGTATAGAAAATGGTTGGGCTGTCATGCCTTTACCTGACAGAGGCGCGACCACATCGGTATGGTGAGCGTTGCGGTATATCGCATCGGCTCCGTAGCTCAAATTAAAACCGTTGACGATATTCTCTACCCCTTGTGGACCGTATACAGGTAGCGGTGAAGTATTGGCGTTATTGACCCAGCGCATCATCGCCATCTCACCCAAGCCATCAATATGATCGGAGTGAAAGTGAGTGAGAAGTTGTGCGCTAATCTCACCGAGCGGGAATTGCATGGCCGCCAGGTTTCGGCTACCGCCACTACCGGCATCAATGGTCACCAACGTCTCGCCAGCAATCACTGCAACACAGGGGCCAGAGCGCTTAGGATCCGGCATAGGTCCGCCAGCGCCACACAGTATTACATGCAGGCCATCTTCGAGCTCATCAGTCATGCTCTTACCTATGCGAGCTTCAGCGGCTTTTTCCATGATAAAACTACCCATGCTTGTAGGGCTGCAACCGTCTAGTAGCAGGCTAAGCCCTAAGCCTGAAAACAATAGTAAAGTTGCTTTCATTAGTTACACCTCTCTTTGTTGGTACGTGACTTGATTATGTGGGGGTTAAGTTTGCTTGTTTTTTTGACGTTGGTGGTAAGCAAACCTGAACATCACTAATATAAAGCCCGCGAGCAATAGTATAGTTAAACTGGGTTTTAACAGCTTGCGAGCACCGTTAAGTCCGGTTTGTTTTACTGCATCGTAACCAACAGGTACGGGTAATACCTTGTTGTCGCGTTTGTATTGTTCAAAGTTACCGAGCATTGCTTGCAGCTGCTGTGGTAATTCAGAGCTAAGATCTCGGGTTTCGCCAGGGTCTCTAACAATATTGTACAGGCGCCATTGATTGTCGCCTACCGGGCCACGGTTAAACACTATTTTATAGTCTCCCTGAAACAGTGCGGCGTGCCCCCCTAGTTCATAACCGACATAATCTGTAGATTGGTAGATTCGATCGCTTTCCTGATTCAAAAGTGGGGTTAAGCTGCGACCACTGATGGTTTCTACCGGTCTGCCGCCAAAGCGTTGTGCCGGTGCTTTGGTATCGGTTAGGTCCAAAATAGTTGGGGTGATATCGGTTACATAAGTAAACGCATTGCTTATGCGAGCGCTTTTTGAAATTGCTTCAGCGGCAATGATCAGGGGGACACGCATACCGCCTTCACCGGCATAGAATTTGTAATATGCCAAGGGACCGGCAGATGCACTGGCGAAGCTTGGACCTATGGTGTTAAAGCTGCCTTTTTCACCTAAGGTGTCATAGTCAAGACTGTAACCTTGGAGAGACATTGCAAAACGTTGCAGCATGCCTTGTGCTCGATCCTGACCATTGTATTCACTGCCGTTGTCGGAGGTAAAAATAAAAATGGTGTTCTCGAACTGCCCGGTGCTTTTTAGGTGATCTACCAAGCGTCCTATATGAAAATCCATGGCTTCAATCATACCGGCGTAAACCGCCATGCGTTTGGCGTTATAACGCTTGTCGTCTTCACTTAACGCATCCCAGTCGCTGTTCGTATGCATGGTTACCATGTCACTGTCAGCAGGCACTATGCCCAGCGCTTTGGCATTGGCTTGACGGGATTTTCGCAAGACTTCCCAGCCTTCTTTGTAGGTTTCCAGATAGCGATCGCTAAATTCTTTCGGTGCCTGTATCGGAATGTGAACCGCCTGGAAGGGGATGTAGGCAAAGAAGGGTTGCTCATCCCCTGCATTACTGTCGATAAACTCGATGGTTTTATCAACTAAAAAGCGCGAGGAATAAAAGTCATTGGGTAATTGAAACTCTTCACCGTCAGCGGTCCAGTTGGCTTTTTTGTAAATAGGAAGGTAAGGTTTTTGTTCCCAGTTATCGGCGCCAGTATCGCTCATGCTTACCGTGCGCTCAAAACCCCGGTAAAAAGGTAGCTGATGTTTTTCCTTACCCAGATGCCACTTACCGCTCATGTAGGTGTGGTAACCGGATGCCTGTAACAAGCTGGCAACGGTAACCACATTGTGGCTTAGCGAACCTTGATAGTGATCATGCTTGGCTTGCTCGGGCGGTATAGCTTCAGGAATATTGGGCACGCCGGCTAAATGACTATCAACACCGGTGAGCAGCATCGCGCGTGTTGGCGCGCAGCTGGCGGCGGTGTGGTAGTTGGTAAATTGAATTCCCTGTTGTGCTAATTGACTGATGGTGGGGGTATTGATTTCGCCACCGTAGGGGGCTGTATCGGTAAAACCCAAATCATCGGCGACGATCAGTACAATGTTGGGACGTTCTGTCGCCATGGCGGAACAAATGATGCTAGTGCTGCCTAAAAGCGTTAATGCCTGGAGTATTTTTTTCATGCTGTTAACACTCCTGTGGTTGGCTCTCTTGAGGGAGCCGGCTAGCAGCCAATAGGAGTATCAGGCTAAAAACAATCTCAGGTGCTATCAGGTTCATTGGCAATGCGGCATCATGCAATAGCCAGGCGAGGGTACGGCAAATAGCCGTGAGGCCGATCAGCATGGCAGGAGCCAGCAACCAGATACGCTTTTCTGTTACGAGTCCGATTAAAATCATCAGGCTACTGCTTAAAAAGAAAGCGGCCAAATCGCCAATCTGGCTGCTTCGTGCTACACCATCAAGCAGGGGCAGCCCCAGTGAGCTCGCGGCCGACTCAGGCTGGGTTAACCAGCTTAATCCAGTGAATAAGAACGCCAGTGCCGGCAACAAGGCCAGTGCGCGAATAGCTTTGGACATTATATTTTCCTTCTTGGTTATCGCTTGGCCAGAATTTCTACAATTTTGTGAGCGGCTTCCAAACCGGAGTTTTGATTTTGTCCAGTGACAAAGCGCTGTTCTGCATCAACGCTAACATGGGTGGCAAAAAAGTCGAGAAAAGCGGTTTGGCTTTCAAAGTTAACACCCACTTTACGCAGTTCAGTTTCCGGGTGCATAGGGGTTACTTCAATGCCCAGTTCTTTGACTTGTTTATCGGTAACACCGGTAATTGCGCGTCCACGAATAATAGGGTTTCCCTGGTCATCGGTAGCATTGATTAAACCCAGTGCGCCATGGCAAACCGAACCAATAATGGTGTCTGGGTTACCGAAATACGCCTCACTGATCTTTTGACCGAGCACGTCGGAATAGCCCATATCATAGGCAGCACCCCAGCCACCAGCCATAAAGACTGTGTCGTAAAGGGTGAAGTCAATATCATCAATGCGCAGAGAATTTTTGACCTTGGCCTGAAGATCCGGGTCTTTCAGGAAACGATCATCTTCCGGACTTTTGATCATAAACTTGAGCGTATCTGGATCAACAGGGATTTCACCGCCTTTAATACTGGCAACATCCACCTGCATGCCGGCATCCAAAAAGGTGTAGTAGGGGTGAGTCATTTCCGAGGCCATCACACCGGTTTTTTTACCGGTTGTCTCGCCAGCAGCATTTAAGATGGCATGGCTGGTGGTAATCACCAGAGCGCGTTTACCTACAGCTGAATGTTTCTCGCCATGATATTCAGGATGCAATCCCAGATTATGCAGGAGTGTAGGTAAAGCCATTACGCTCACAATAATAAAGGCAAATAGACCTGTGATAGTCTTTACTAAGGTTTTCATTGTGTGTCCCATGTCTATGCCCTGCATGGCAAGGCAATTTTTTGATATCTATTTTTGCAGTAATTCTTGTGCGTTACTGGTGAAGTTTTTTTGTTCTTCTTCATCGTCTAGCAGATTGCCAAGACTAAACGGCACTTCAATACCTTTGGCCATGCCAGGCTGTTCTGTCATGGTGCTCATCCAGCGGTTAAGATGATCTAAACCATCAATAGATACGCCAGACCACTTGTAAGTTCGTGCCCAGCACCAGTTAGCGATATCGGCAATGGAGTAGTCATCGGCCAACCATTGGTTGTCACTCAGGTGGTAATTCATTACTTCAAATAAACGCCGGCATTCATTTTGATAGCGATCAATGGCGGGCTGAATCTTTTCCGGAAAGTAACGGAAGAATACGTTAGCCTGACCCATCATTGGACCAGTGCCGCCCATTTGAAACATGAGCCATTGCATCACTTTAGAGCGTGTTTTGGTTTCGGTGGGTAATAATTGTCCGGCTTGTTCTGCCAGATAAATCATAATGGCACCGGATTCAAACACCGCAAAATCATCGTTAGCACCATCAACAATCGCCGGGATACGGCCGTTAGGATTGATCGCCAGAAATTCCGGTGTCTTTTGTTCGTTCTCCAGCAGGTTAACGGTATGAACGTTGTATTCCATACCCAAAGCTTCGAGAGTGCAGGAGGCTTTATGACCATTGGGGGTTGGTGCAGTGTATAGATCAATCATGGGTGTTTTCATTAGTTCTCTCTACGATTTCTCTGCTAGTTAGGCGTGTAGACGTATTCGTCGCCTTGTTCGAATGTGTCATTCAGTGTTTTATCAATCATCACCGGCATGTCGGTCACGGCTGGATACAGAGGCGGGCGCGCGTTTGCCTGATGCTCGGCAAGTAGCTTAGAGAGCTCGCTGACTTTTTCTGGATGATTACTGACCAGATTTTTTTGTTCGGTTGGATCGTCGTTTAGATTGAAGAGCCAGGTTTGCAGGCCGTCAGTAGGGCGGTCATTCACTTGCAATTTCCAATCGCCATGACGCACCACCTGATAGTGACCGTTTTGCCAGAACAGGGTTTTACGCGGCCAGCTTGTTTCGTCGTCAAGTAATGGCAGTATGTTTTTGCCATCGATCTCAACGCCTTCAGGTGTAGCGGCACCGGCAGCAGCAGCCAGGGTAGGCATGACATCGATATGCGCTACCGGCGTGTTTACGGTTCTACCGGCGGCAATGTGCTTCGGCCATTTGACAAACATGGGTACACGCAGGCCACCTTCAAACATGGTGATCTTCCAGCCTCGGAAAGGACTATTGCTTTCAGGCAGCCCCACGTAACCGGCGCCACCGTTATCACTGGTAAATGCCACAATGGTATTGTCCGCCAGACCTTCGGCTTCTAGGGTTTCCATAATGCGTGCGACGCTGCGATCTACGGCACGCACCATGGCTGCATAAACACGCTTGCGGTGTGGCTTGATATCGCCCACGGCTTCATAATCTTCTCGTGTGGCTTGCAGAGGTGTGTGTGGTCCCCAGTGGGCCAGATACAAAAAGAAAGGACGATTTTTATTGGCCTTGATGACTTTTACTGATTCGTCAGTCCAATAGTCCGTCATATAACGGGCGGGTTTGAACTGATCGGCGCTGCCGGAATTAAATGAGTTACTGAAGCCTAATTTTGCCCACAGGAATTGATCAATAGGGTCGAAGTCCAGCTTGGCGTTAACGACGTTAAGGTCATCTTCTGGTAAATAGAGCCCATTGGTCATCAGTAAACTGTCATCAAAGCCCTGTTTATGTGGGCCCATGTCGCCATCATTTCCTAAATGCCATTTGCCTATGTGGGCGGTGTAATATCCTTGGTCTTTTAATACTTCGGCCAGGGTAATCTCTGATGACGGTAAACCCTGTAATTCATAGTCTGGTTTTGTTTCATCCAACGCAGCGTCATAGACCGCAGGTGGTAAGTTGTTATCCATATTGTTACTGATGCTACTAACCATCGAGCCCATACCGCCTGGTGTTGGTGTAAATTCAAAGCCGGTACGGGTTGGGTAGCGTCCGGTCATCAGCATAGCGCGAGAAGGTGCACAGGTACTGGCGCCGGAATAGGATTGATTGAATACCACACCGTCGGCGGCTAATTGATCAATCCCCGGTGTTTGTACGATGCTGCCATCGGTACGGCTTACCCCTCCGCCAAGGGTCGAAATGTCGTTGTAGCCGAGATCATCGGCGACGATCAAAATGATGTTGGGTGGGCGTTCATTCGCTGGCACTTCTGATGCTGCAGGGCCCTGCTGCCACGGCAGTTCACGGGTTTCGGCAAAGACTTCGTTGGACGATTGATATTTGATAAGAGCCAGCATGATGTCTATACGTTGCGCGTAGGCAGCGTAACCGACGGCACTCAGAGCAAGTAATGTGATCAGCGTTTTCTTCATGAAATGTCTCAGGTTTATGGCACACACAGCTTCATTGTAGAAGGGCAGCTTGCATCAAGTTGTAAAATTACGCAAAAAGGTTGTAGATTTACGCAGCTTAACGCTTCTTTTCGCTCCCTGAGCTGGAATCGGTTCAGGGGGCGAAAAAGCGTTTATTAAGAAGCGACAAACAGTTTGAAATTATCTTTTTGCAGGCGCCATTTTGGCTGATGCTGACACACGGAAAGGAAGCCGATATCGCTTAGCAGGTCATCCATGGCTGGCTTTTGGGTGGCAGGAATTGCCTGGTATTGCTCAATAACCTTCTGTAAGCGCCAGGCTGTGTAGCTGGTTGCCGGGCGGGAAAGTTCGGCATCTAGTAGCGTGGTTTCAATACGGCCGAGACCCGCGGGTGCTTCGGTTCCGGCTTCAGCTGCGGGTAGGGTTTTATCGGCGGCGGCTAGGGTGTCCGTCATCATATTGGCTAAGGTATCACTCAGATAGCGCAGTAGCGGAACCAAGGTGTCGGCGATATACAGTTCGCCCTGATCTGAAATACCGGCGCCGGAATGCATATTGGTAATCCAGTTATTCAGATGCAGGTAATCTTTACGGATAAACATACTGGCCTTACATGGGTCCAGATACAGGTGGCCCCACATGGTATTCATGATGCCCAAATCGGCGAGCGTGGGGTGATCACCCAGCATGTAAGGGGTCTTGGCAAAATGTTTATCCAGTAGGCTGCAGACTTCTTTGGTAATTTCCTGCGCCTTATCCTGAATGTGTTTGCGGTCGAGCCCAACTTTGGGCAGGCGCGAGCGAATTTCTGAACTGATGGTTTCGCCCATCTGTTCAGCCAGGGCAGCCATATCCGGGTTTTCGATACCCTTACCCAACAACATCTGGAACATACCGACGCCCCATTGTTTGGTCTCTTCGGGTACCCAGCGATAGTAAATCATGGGGATGACGAAAAATTCATCGGCCAGGGTTTCAATCAGTTTGGCAACACATTTAAGTTGCGAATTCTCTGGCATGATGGGGCGTTCAGGGTGGCGAGCTTCCAGCGCCTCAACAATATCGCAACCGTCTTTCAGTACTGTGCCATCGGGACAAAACACCACAGGAAATTGTTGGTTACCAGTTGCCGTGATAACACGATTGAGGATAGTTTCGATGTTTGTGCCAATCTCCTGGTAGGGCAGGCGTTTGTACTGCAGACACGCACGCACTTTAGCTGAATAATAGGAGTGCTGTGCTGCAACCAGTTCATAATCTTGGAGCGTCATGGGTATACCGAGATAGGTTAGCTTTTTCTAAAAGAGGCACTGGCCAGTAGAGAACCGAGTGCCCAACAGAGAGATGGTTTAATTCTTTGATTTATAAATTAGAAGTTGTATTTAGCCTGGATTGCTACCGTGCGAGGATTTACCTGATAACCGCTGTAAGTTGGTGCCTGTAACAACGCACTGCCTGAGACCGGTGTTGCCGCGGAATAACCAATGTCGTCATTGTCGGTCAGGTTTTTACCCACCAATGCCAGCATCCAGTTCTCCGCTTCCAGTGCGATACGGGCATTAACATTGATTTCGCTATCCTGTTCCATCAGCGGCTCCAGTGTTGCTTCTACATACTGCGCAGAGCGGTAAGACGTGTCCATTGTCATATGCAAGTTAAGCGCATCGGAGATAGGGGTTATGTAATTGAGTGTGATCGAGGCACTCATTTCAGGCGCAAAGGTGCTGGGCTCGCCGCTCAGGTCACAGGTAACGGAACCGGTATCCAAAGTAACTTTTGGTGGACAGGCTGCACCTTCATACTCTTTAAATTCATAATCAAGATAAGCCATGGAACCGATCAGTAACAACTCTTCGGTCAACATAATACGACCGTCCAGTTCGATACCCTGTGAGCGAGCGGAGGCGGCATTACCCACTACAAATCCCACGGTGCCATCAAACTGACTGACCTGAAGATCTGTATAATCGGTGTAGAAGATGGCGGCATTTAATTGTGCGCGACCACCCAGCAGTTCGGCTTTGGTACCGATTTCGTAGTTGATAACGGTTTCGTCTTCGTACTCGAAATCATCGGCACGACCTGCACGGGCATCAAAACCGCCAGCTTTAAAACCGTTACTGACCGAGGCGTAAAGCATTAAATCTTCGGTGGCATCCCATTCGGCAATCAAGGTTCCTGTCACAGACTCTTCGCGGCGGTCATCCTTAACGGCATGGTTTTCAATGCCAAAAACACCACCCATAACCAGTTGTGTTTCAATACCGGCCGGAGTCAGGCCGCCACCGCTGGTGTCATAAATGGTCAGTGAGCGTTCGGCGTCTTTTTCTTCCAGAGTATAACGGGCACCCAAGGTCAGGCGTACTTCTTCGTTCACATTCCAGGTGGCTTGGCCGAAGGCAGAATAGGTATCACTTGTGCCACTATAATCCCTGTTGTTACTGGTGTTATTGATTTCCTTCAGGGAAAAGAGTTGACGGCCGGCGGCGGTCGCAGCCAGGAATGGAGCACCTACACCGTAGTTGGCCAGCAGAGATGCTGCGGGATTAAAACCGGTAACGCGCGCAAAGGGTGCCAGCAATCCAAGACCAATATCACTCAGCGCAGAAGTAAGGTTTTCATCATCAACAATATTTTGTTGGCCGTATTCCAGATCCCACGACTGATAATAGGCTCCGGCAATCCAATCAACGGTTTCACCACCCGGGGAGGTAAAACGAATTTCCTGGCTAATTTGATCGAACTTTTCTTGTTGGGCGGCGCGTATGGATTCGAGGCCTGACAGATCGAGATCGGTATCTTCGTCCAGCTCGTAATCTACATAACCGGTAACACTGGTGATGGTAAATTCATAATAATCCCAATTCATGGTCAGCACGACTTGATTGGTTTCGTTATCGCTGTATTCGTCGTTATTGGTTTGGCGTTTACGGTTTTGGGTACCGTCCTCATAGCCGATGTCCTGGCCGGTTACGGCTGTCAGGTATTCGCCAATTTCACCGTAGCTCATACCCGTAAATAGTGGGCTAACGGAATCATAACCGGCAATCACTTCTTCACCGCGGCCTTCAAAATCAAAACTGCTGTGTTCCAGTTTCAGGCTGGCATTAAAGGTGTCGGTAGGCGTCCAATCCAGGGTCAGACGTGCGGTCAGTTCGTCTTTTTGTTGCTCATCATCACCGTTAGTGGTGTTGTCAAAGTAGCCGTCTTCCTGATGAGCTCGAATGGCCAGACGAGCGCCTACGGTGTCTGACAGTGGGCCGGATACCATGGCTTGAATTTCATTACTGCCGTACTTATTTTCGTGTTCGACCTGAACGCTGCCTTCGAAATCCTCAGTGGGTTTGGCGGTGGTGATAGAGATGGCGCCGCCAATACTGTTTTTTCCAAACAGCACATTTTGTGGGCCACGCAAGATTTCAACGCGCTCCAGATCCATAAACGGCATACGGGCCATAGGGCCACGACCTATGGCAATATCATCCACATATTGCACAACCGATTGTTCAAAGCCCTGATTAATACCAGAGCTGACACCGCGAATCGATATCACTTGCCCTAAGGGCGAGTTGGCTTGTTGGAAGTTGGGTACATAGGCGGATAGATCTTCCAGATTACTGATGCCTGCTTCTGCCATTTTCTCGCCATCTACAGCACTGACGGAGATTGGTACATCTTGAAGGCTTTGCTCACGTTTTTGGGCGGTTACGACAATTTCTTCCAACATCAAGTCGTCTGCAATAGCTAGTGTAGGAGCCGCTATTGCGATTGACGCTGCGATGCTGAGTGATAACAGATTCTTGTTAACCGTGTGTATTTTCATCATCTACTCTCTCATTTTTTATTGTTCTGAGCCAAGATCCAGCTCAGATGCCAATGCTAGAGGTAATGGGTTGTGGTAATCTGTAATATTGCGCAACTTAATTGTAGTATTGCGCAATATTCTGTTGGGGGAGCTTGTCTTTGTAGGATGACTGCAAAGTTTGGGAGAGGAGTGATGTCAGACAATATACCCAGTTATGTATTAGAGGGCGTGGCCGCATTAATCGAGAAAGCCGGCCAGGATCCCGTGGAACTTGCCAAGCGGGTCGAGCTGAATCCGGCGGCGTTATACCAGTCAGACATTCAAATTAATGAAATTAAAGTTAACGATCTTTTCGAAGAGGCGGCAAAGACCTGCGGTGATCGTTTTTTCGGGCTCAAGATCGCAGCAATAAAAGGCCACGATACGCTGGGGCCGCTGTGGCTGTTAGCCCGTAATGCAAGCACTGTAGGGGAATATCTTAAATTGCTGACGGATAACCTAGCGATACATACCCAGGCAATGACAATGCATATTGTGGATGAGGGACGGGCGGGTGTTTCCCTGAATATGGAAATCACTCAACTCAAGCTAGATACCTTTCAATCCGCGCCAAGGAATACGGCCATTACTCAGATGGTTGAGCTAAGTCTTGCAGTTACCTGTAAGAATTTACGTCAGTCTTTGGGAGCGGGTTGGGTTCCTCGGTATGCACAATTCAGACACGCTGCTCCCACAAATGTTCAGCCGTTGCGAAAAGTATTCGGAGAGCATCTTTTTTTCAATCAGGACGTTAATGCAATCCATTTAAGTCACGAAGATTTTCAAGCGCCCCATTATCGGAATCCACTTAATAAAATATCCCTTGATGCAAAAAGGATTTCGACGCGGGATTTGGAATCCAGTGTGGGTCAGGGCATGAGTTTTGTGCAACGTGTCGGGCGCATTATTCGGACCCTGATTAATGACGAGGGCGTCACCGCTGGCGAAGTTGCGAAAACATTGAATATTCCCGTAAGGACGCTGCAATATCGATTAAAAAAACATAACACCAGCTATCAGGATCTTTACGATAAAACCCGTGAAGAGTTAGCCAAGCATTATCTGACTAAATCTGAATTGTCCATCAGCGCCATAGCTGAGCGTTTGCACTTTACCGACACGGCGGCGCTGTCAAATTTCTTTAAAGGCCGGGGTGGTTATTCCCCTCGCGAGTATGCGAAAAAAATGCGAGTTCTAGATAAACTGAAATAATAAAGATTTCTATAGCTCTGAATATAGGCATTATTCTCTTTGACACTATTCTTGCGTTTTTAGTACTCTAATCAATTTTACCTGTGCGCACACGGAGGTGGTATCTTGGGATGTGACATTGAATTCAATAAGTTTGTTGAATTGACGGAGACCGAACAAATGGATTTGATTGGAGAGCGCGATAAAATTTCTTTCGATATAAAATCTCAGATCATTGATTATGAAGTCTTGCGAGACATAAATCAGCTAGCGGAATTTTTGCAATCCTCTCAAAAGTCAAGAATTGATCAGATAGAAGCTGCCTACGCCCAATCAGGGGGAGTTATTAAGCCCTTTCATCGATACGGAATTGTAACATTCAGGGTTGATCATGGCCCCCAACTGGAAGAATTTTTTACAAACGCCGAAAACATAATTTTCATGGGGACCGTTAATTTGGGTCGAAACCTTAGCCATAGGTATTTTGATTTTAGTAACTGCGTTTTCCTTCAATCATTATTTTTAGGCCAACAACCAAATTACTCACAAAACCTTTCATTGAGGCTTTCAAACTGTGAGTTTTATGGAGTTGTATCTATCCTTATGAACATAAAGTTCATAGATGTAGACAAATCAAAGTTTTTCTACTGGCAGGGTTTAGTAATTAGCAACGCTACGGGAGAAAGGGTTAGCATTAGAGACTCTGAAATTAGCGGAAGCATTCAAAACTCGACATTTGAAAGAATTAGCATATCAAATACTACGGTTCTAAACAGCTACTTCTTTAGCAATGTTTATGTTCAAAGGGGATAGTGGGCTTCAGCCATTTCTTTGCCTAAAAAGGCAAATTTAAAATTTTCAGATATTCATATTGTCGGAAAGAGTGTTTTCGGTTTTAAAAAGAGTCAAGGGAGAGTTGTATTTGAGGCTTCGGATCTGGGGAACTCGACATGGGACTATAGCTCTATTTCTCAAGATGACTATGACTGCTTAAAAATTCTTGTTGATGGAAAAATCCAGCATAAACAGACTTCAGAAAATTACGAGGCGCTTCGGGATATAGCAAATAAAAACGGTGATGTAAAAGAAAAGTTGGAGCTGGAGTATTTAGTTAAACGAGAGCGCCTGCTGGACTTTAAAAACCAAGCAAAAAAAAGTTGTCTTAAATATAAGTTGGTATTATGGCTATTCAAATGGATACTGCAACAAATATTCGCCTATTTTTGTAAGTGGACTAGGTTTTTGTATTCCGTACCGCTTGTTATCTTTATGTTTGCTCTGGTTTATTCCTTTAATTTCGATAAGATAATTTTTGACGAAAAAATATCCGGAGGTTATCTTTACGCCCTAAGCAGCTCTATTTATTTTAGTATAGTCACATTATCTCTAGGAGTTTGAAGTCATTTCCCGAAGGATTAAGTTTAGCAACTTCTTTTACTTGTAAGAGTGCAATCTCCTGGGCCCGCAGTCCTAGCTTGAAGCTTATCTGCATGATGGCCGTGTTCTTTTCCGGATGACGGTGCTCCCGAATCACTTGAAAGAGGTGGCTTTGTTGTTCTCGAGTAGGTACACGCGCTTGGCCTGATTTAGACATGAAATGCCTCAAAGTAGGGGTGAAATATAATCCGTAATAATAGGATTTTAACGGATTATTGGTATTTTGCGAGCCAAATTGAGCACTCTACCTAGTTTGCACAATTAGTACGCAAAAAAACACCACCTCTTTACTTCAGTTGTTCAGCCCCACGGGACCATAAACTGCTCGGATCCGTTGTTTCAGCCCCCGGAAATCTGAAAACGCTTCTGAAACAGTTTTATTCTCTAAACACGCTTTGGTTCATTCGGATATAGGGAAGAAAGTTCAAGCTCAAATAGGGCTCGGACAACCCTGTATTACAGATAATCAACATTGTGGGGAAATACACAAATTTACGAGCAAAAAGCACACAACTTTATGGGGTCGTCCACTGGAATAACGTTTAAGGGTGTGTTAGCCCATAATATATAATTTAACATAATATACATTATGCGCATCAATACAGATAAAGCCCCCAAACCACTATATCCGCTCAACACCTTATTTTACGTGGCCTCTAGTCCGTTATAAGCCTTTAAAAAACCATTCTCCTTAAGCTGCGATAATAACTGTGTACAGTGATTACGCAGATCATCTCTTAAGGCTCGCACAGCTGGTGTGATCAGTTGCCGACTTGGGCAGATTAACCAAAGCTCTTTTACCGGTGGCCGATAGTCTTCCATGATCACTTTTAACCGGCCAGCGATTAAATCGTTTGCCATATCCAAACTGGATTTTACCGCTATACCTTTAGCCGCGATGCACCAGCGCCTAACAATGTCGCCATCGTTGCACATATGGTTACTGTGCATACGTAGCCTGTGGCTGCTGCCTTGATGCGTAAACTCCCATAGATCGTGACTCAGGCCATGCAGCTGATACAGTAAAGCATTGTGCTGTTTTAGCTCGTCTAGGCTTCTTGGCTCGCCATATTGCTTTAGATAATCTGGGCTCGCACATAATAAGCCAGGCACGTCGCAAAGCTTAAAGCCGTAAACGCTACTGTCTTTGGGCGATCCATATCGGATGGCAATATCTACGCCGTCTCGGTAAAAATCGACCTGGCGATCATCGATACTTAAGTTGAGACTTAATTTTGGGTGGCGTTCTACAAATAGATCAAGCCATGGCAATAACAGATTGCGGCCGAAATCTGAGGAAACGGCGAGCTTGAGTTCCCCACTGATTAACTCGCTCGTATTCGAGCCTTGTAGTTTAGCACCCTCTAATATAGATAAGGCGTGCTTACACTGTGGAATAAACTGCTCACCGGCCTGGCTTAAGCGTAAGCTCCTTGTTGTGCGTATAAACAACTCTACACCCAACTGTTTCTCGAGGCGCTTTAATGCTGCATTCGCCGTGGCGTTACGTAAATCTAGGCGTTTTGCAGCTGCAGTTATGCTGCCCAGCTCAGCCACCATAATGGCGATATTTAGATCTTCTGTGTTCAAAATTTACCTTTTATCAAATACATTTAGATAATGAATCAAACATTAGACTGTTTTTAGCGTTCAATACAATCTCTACACTGCAGGCATTGTCATTCAAGAGAGATTTAAACGTGAACAAAGCAAACACCCCAAACATTCCGCACACAATGAAAACCGTGGCCTATCAACAGTCTTTGGCGATCGACCATCCTTCGGCACTGATTGACGCAGAGCTGACCACCCCTGCCCCGGTGGGTCGTGATTTATTGGTCGAGGTAGCCGCCATAGCGGTGAACCCGGTGGACTATAAAATTCGGCAAATGGTTGCTCCGGAAGATGGCGAATACAAGGTGCTGGGTTGGGATGCCCTTGGCCGCGTTGTTGCTAAAGCAGAAGACAGTACAGAATTTGAAATTGGTGAACTCGTTTTTTACGCCGGCGATCTAAACCGCCAAGGCAGCAATGCCCAATATCATCTTGTTGATGAGCGAATTGTGGCGAAAGCGCCTAAGCATATTCCAGCCGAGCATGCCGCCGCCCTGCCCCTCACGTCGATTACAGCTTGGGAACTAGCCTTTGAAAAACTGGGCATTGCCATGAAAACAGATACTAATAATCAAAATGAAGTAGTGTTGGTAACGGCAGCGGCAGGTGGCGTTGGTTCAATTCTAATCCAATTGTTAAAACAGCTGAGTAATGCAACGGTCATCGCAACGGCATCGCGCCCCGAGAGCAAGCAGTGGCTATCGGAAATTGGCGCCGACCATATTATCGATCACAGCCAAGCTTTAGGCCCCCAAATTAATCAGCTAAATTTAGAAGTTACTCATATCGCAAGCCTAAGTCACACCGAGCAATATTTCGAGCAATTTGTTGAACTGCTTAAGCCCTTTGGACGTATCGCGCTAATTGATGATCCAACCAACTTGGATTTCACATTACTAAAACCCAAAAGCCTATCGCTGTGTTACGAATTTATGTTTAGCCGATCTATGTTTGAAACCGAGGACATGGCAGAACAAGGGAAAATATTGAGCAAGGTTGCAGAGCTCATTGATCAAAAAGCCATACGATCTACGCTAGGTAAAAATCTAGGCTGCATTAATGCCAGCAATTTAATAGAAGCACATCGAATATTAGAATCAGGGGCGTCTATTGGAAAGTTGGTCCTAAGTGGTTTTAATGATCAGTAATCACTTAAACGTGAGCTAGTGGGCAATATCAATCGTTTGATCTTTGCTCACGGCAGGATTGTATTGTACTTGCAATACTTCTAAAGCGGCTGGCTTACCGTGGTAATAGCCTTGCTGGAAATCGCACCCTATTTCATTAAACAGTTCGCACTGATCTTTAGTTTCTATGCCTTCAGCCACAACAAACAAACCCTGAAGCTTGCATAGATTAACTAAAGATTTAGCCGTCTCGGAGCTGCCCTTTTGGCCGATCCGGTTTATTAAGGAACGGTCAAATTTTATAACATCCACAGGGTAATCCAGCATCTGCATTAGGCTGGTATAGCCCGTACCAAAATCATCGATAGCCGTACGAAAACCGAGCTTGCGCATACTCTTTAAGTTGTCCAATACTTGATCATTATGCGCGGTAGCAAACGTTTCGGTAACCTCCAAAACATAGTATTGATTCACGATACGATAATATTTCGCTAAGCGCTTGAGCTTGTCTACAAACGTTAATGAATTCAACTCAGCGGATGAAATATTGATTGATACTCGACTCACGGTAGGTAAGGTATTGTTCAATACGCTAAAGTCTTTAAACACACGCGCAATCACCCACAAATCGATTTTCTCAAATGCGCCAATTGATTCGGCTAGAGGAATAAATTCATCAGGCGGGACAGCGCCAAGCGTCTGAGAGTTCCAGCGCAACAAAGCCTCCAGTGCACAGAGTTTTCCTTGCGCATCTACGATAGGCATGTAGTGAATCTGAAGCTCTTTCTCGAAGCGATCACTCTTAAGCTCTAGCTCTATTTCCTGCATTCTGCGGTGTTGTTGGGCTAGCTCTTCGGAATAAGCTGCAATACAATTTTTACCTGATTTTTTTGCCTGGTACATAGCCAAATCAACATTGCACATTAATTCAGAAAATGACAAGCCCTGACTTGAAACGGCCAAACCGATACTCACGCTTACCGGGTAAGTTTCTTCATCGATGGCGAAACCCGATTTAAACATATTCAACACCGCTTCGGCGCAGTCTGTCATTTCTTGTTTGCTGCAATCCGCAGCTAAGATAACAAACTCATCACCAGATAAACGAAAGACACCCACCTGGTGACGACCGTCTTTATTGTGCTCTTCTATTGTGGCAGTGAGCCTTTTAGACACAGAGCGAAGCAGCTTATCACCAACTTCATGCCCGTATTTGTCGTTAACGTACTTAAAGTTATCGATATCAATGTAGCAAATGTAAACCGGGGCAATATCGAGTGATCTGGAAAACAGACGGTTGGCCATTTCATTAAAGGCCACACGATTAGCAAGACCGGTCAGTGAATCTTCTCGAGCTTGCTTATAGCTTTGACGATATGAGTTTGAAAGCCTTACATAGAGCTCTTGAAACTTTCGAGCCAAGCGCCCTATCTCCCCAGTATCTTGGTTAACGAAAATTTCTTTGCGTTCGTTTTTGATAAGCTCGTCAAGTTGCGAATCGAGATCAGCAATGGGGGCGGTAATAAACCGTGCAACTAAGGACTGTAACAATAGGTAGGTAAGCAAAGAGAACAAAAACGTAAGTAATACCATTCTGATTCTAAGATCTTTTAGCGCTGCATCAAAATGGGCACCAGGAACAGTAAACGATATTGAATCGAGATCGCTCAGTTTCAACTTAAAGTCGAAATTTAAGGATCCTTCTATATCCAGCGAGGGATCGTTATTTTTAATATAACGAATTTCAGCACCATAGTGCCTCCGTAAACGCTCCAGGGCTTGCAGCAAGCCATCAGATTTAATGGCCACAACCACAATTAATGCTTCAGCTAATTGAGAAGGCAATGGCTGTTTATAAGTGCTTTCATCAAGGGTTATAGCCTGGTAGATGTACATATTTTCATTGTTATCAATAAAAACACTGCTTCTCTTAGCAACATTCTGCACCCTTAAATCACGCGCGAATTGAATTTCTTCATCAGAAACCTCAGCAAAGGGATCTAAACTGTTTTCAAGATATAAAAGTTGCTGGTTATCGGCGTTAAGAATCAGTATTGATAGGTAGGGCTTGCTCTGGGCCAGCTGCCTTTTTAACGCATTATCCATATGCCGCTGTAACATTCTTAAACGATATATATCATTGGGTTTTGATAAATATTGCGCCAGTAAATCCCCTTCAACTAAAGACATCAAATACGCGTCTTGGAAATTACGAAAGGTCATGTAGTCGGCATGCAAACTGCTTAAGCTCTGCTCCAGCTTTGCAACTTCCAGTTCGAGCAAGGTCCCCCTCTCCTGCTGGTAAATCCACCAAGACGATAAGGCATAGCTAATCACTATAACCGGCAGTAGTAATAAACTAGTTCGAGTTCTTAGATTCATGGATATTCATTATCGCATTGATAATCTTGAGTCTTAATGCCACGTTTTGATTACTTAATTCACGATATAATTGAGCCTTAACTTGCAAGCTTTCTAAGTTTCGCATACCTAACTCTTCAGCATCTTCTGCATTCATATAAGCTACAGCCGCATGATTCGAAGTGGCTATTCGATTATAAGCGGCGTTTTTGGCAGCGATTACTGGGGTATTTAGGTAGTTAAGCAGAGCAATTGATTGCTTTTGTTTTGAGCTGCCCTTAACGATTGCCAAGCAATCTACCCACAGAACAGTGCCATCCTCGGGAACAATATATTTCCAGCGCCCTTTGTTGTCATCAAGTTCATTAAGCGTGTGTTGATCGCCACCATACACTGCGGCCATGTACAGATTCTTAAACATATCGCGCTGTTTTGCATACGTTAATGCGTATTCGTATGTCAAAATACTCTCAGCCTGTTGCTTTAAAAGCTCAAAAGCCTGTTTTAGCTCTGTTCGATTTTCTGTGTTGAGATCATAACCAAGCTGAAAAAGTGCTGGCGCCAACATATCGGTATAGTCGTTAATCATGGCAACATGCCCGCGAATATTCTCAGCAGGAAAAAGTAAATCAGCCCAGGAGCTAGGAGGCGAAGCGAGCTTATCGTTACGATAAGCAATGCCAAGCGTGCCCCACAAATAAGGCATGGCATAATCACCACAGCGTTTTCGCCAAAACGGTTCTATATGCTTAAGTGATGGGAGAATATTTTCGTCAAGCTTTAGGAATTTTCCATCCGCACCAAATCGGTTAGCAACGATTTCGTCAACCACCACCACATCAACACGGTGCCGCTCAGAATTAACGATTATGGCATCTCTGTCTTGGTCGCTATCGAAGTAAACCTCTTGTAAGGGACCATTCGCCTCCTCCCATTCTTCGATAAGCTCTGGGCTAAGGTAATCTTCCCAGTTCAATAAGCGGAGGGGTTCTGCAGGCCAGCTAAGCGGACTGAGAATTAAGAGTAGAACACACCCTATACAACTTTTAGCGTTCTTAGACATGAGCCCCTTCATACTGATAATTTTTTGTTCTAGCGGCTTTATAAGACTAAGGATCGTCAAGTCAATTCAATCATACACCCGCAGGCTATGGAGACTACAGCCTACACATTTAAGTATAGCTTCTATACCTCATCTCTCAAGCCCTATGGATATGCGGCCTATAACTAATAGCTATACTAAATGCTATCGTAAATGAGACACATTTATGTCTGAGCCTTAGGCGTAAATATAGCAAATGCTAGGCAAAAAAAAATGCCCGCCTCTTAATGGCAATTAGATTGCCATTAAGAATGCGAGCATCGTTTGCGCTGTCTTCTAGGTCTCTATAGGCTAGTCATTGCCAAGCGATAAAGACCGAGTTAAACGCTCTAAGCTAACTTCAAAACCTGTGCAGGAACCGCAAGATCTTCTGAAGGTGGAGCGAAAGAAGTTAGGTTAATACCCTCTACAGCTTCTTTGTACTCTTCTAAAGTTGGGAAGCGGCCAAGGATAGTCGCTAGTACTACCATTGGAGTTGAGCCCAACAATGATTCACCTTTCTTCTCGTCAGTGTCTTCCACAACACGGCCCTGGAACAAACGAGTAGAAGTTGCTAATACCGTATCACCTGGCTCAGCCTTCTCCTGGTTACCCATGCAAAGGTTACAGCCTGGGCGCTCCAAGTACATTTGGTTTTTGTACTTAGTACGGGCTTCTTCTTTAGGATTGTCATCGCTAAATTCGAAACCGGCATATTTCTGTAGCAATTCCCAGTCGCCTTCGGCTTTTAGCTCATCAACAATGTTGTATGTTGGTGGAGCTACAACCAAAGGTGCTTTGAACTCGATAGGGCCTTTCTTTTCTAGGTTGCGTAGCATCTGAGCGATGATTTTCATATCGCCTTTGTGGACCATACATGAACCCACAAAACCTAGATCTACTTTGCGACCATCGTAGTAAGATGTTGGACGAATTACATCGTGCGTGTAACGCTTAGAAACGTCGTCGTTGTTGACGTCTGGGTCAGCGATCATTGGCTCTTCGATAACATCAAGATCTACAACCATTTCAGCGTAGTACTTGGCGTTGTCGTCTGGTGCCAAAGCAGGAGCTTCGCCAGATTTAACTTCAGCAATACGCTGATCGGCCAAGTTGATCAAACGGTTAAGCATGTTGTCGCGGTTTTCCATGCCCTTGTCAATCATGATCTGGATGCGAGATTTCGCCAGCTCAAGTGATTCGATAAGCGTTTCATCAGTTGAGATACAGATAGAAGCTTTCGCCTTCATTTCTGCAGTCCAGTCGGTGAAGGTAAACGCTTGGTCAGCTAACAAAGTACCGATCTGCACTTCAATAACGCGACCTTGGAAAACGTTTTCGCCGTTAAACTTCTTCAGCATCTGAGCTTGGGTAGCGTGTACGATGTCACGGAAATCCATATGCTCTTTCATGGTGCCTTTAAAGGTAACTTTTACAGACTCTGGAATTGGCATTGCACATTCGCCCGTTGCCAAAGCGATTGCTACCGTACCGGAATCCGCACCAAAGGCGACACCTTTAGACATACGTGTATGTGAATCACCACCGATAATGATTGCACGATCGTCCACAGTGATATCGTTCAATACCTTGTGAATTACGTCAGTCATTGAGTGGTAAACGTGCTTAGGATCGCGCGCAGTGATCACACCGAAGTCATTCATAAACTTCATCAAGCGAGGGATGTTAACTTGAGCTTTCTTATCCCATACAGAAGCCGTGTGACAACCAGACTGGTATGCACCATCAACACTTGGTGAAATAACCGTAGCGGCCATTGACTCAAGTTCTTGTGAGGTCATCAAACCGGTGGTGTCTTGTGAACCTACAATGTTCACTTTTACACGAACGTCAGAACCGGTGTGCAGTGGTGTTTCAGACGCTACGCCAACAGCATTACGGTTAAAGATTTTCTCAACCGCTGTTAAGCCTTGACCTTCGTGAGAAATTTCTTTTGAAGCAGCGTATACCGCTGGAGCTTCAACACCTAAAGTCTCTGCTGCAAATGTCTGTAGCTTCTTACCGAAGGTTACTGCATAAGAGCCGCCGGCTTTCATAAACTCAACTTTTTGTGGAGTAAATGAAGAAGAAATATCAACTAGCTCTTTATCACCGTTGTAAAGCTTCTTAGCTTTAGTATCGATGGTTAACACAGTGCCAGTTTCTACAGAGTAGGCTTCTTCTAATACTGGATCACCATTTTCATCGAAAACAATTTCGCCGTTCTCGTCGGTTTTCTTAACCCAGTTTTTCAAATCCAAGCCAATACCGCCAGTAACACCAACGGTGGTAAGGAAGATAGGTGCGATACCATTGGTACCGGCAACTACAGGCTTGTTGTTAACAAATGGAATATATGGAGAGGTTTTTTCACCCGCCCACAAGGCCACGTTGTTCACGCCCGACATACGAGAAGAGCCAACACCCATGGTGCCCTTTTCAGCAATCAACATTACTTTGGCATTCGGGTATTGCTTATCCATCGCTGCAATTTCTTGCTGAGCTTCTGGGGTAATCATGCACTGACCATGCAATTCACGGTCTGAACGAGAGTGCGCTTGGTTACCTGGGGAAAGCAAGTCGGTAGAAATATCACCTTCTGCGGCGATATAGGTAACAACATCAATTTTTTCTGGGATGTCGTCCAACTTGGTAAAGAACTCAGCTTTTGCGTAGCTTTCTAGGATACCTTTAGCAATTGAATTGCCAGCCTTATAGGCTTCTTCCAAACGCGCGGTATCTGCTTCGTACAAGAATACTTGAGTTTTTAGAACTTCACCGGCAGCATTGTTATTGCTGTCTTCAGACAATGCAATATCTAGTAGTACGCGTACAGATGGGCCACCCTTCATATGGGAAAGCTGCTCTAGGGCATACTCTGGGCTGATTTCATCTAGTTTCTCGCTACCCAGTACGATGTCTTTTAGAAACTCCGCTTTAACACCAGCCGCTGGAGTGGTGCCTGGAAGCGTGTTGTAAATAAAAAACTTTAGGGAATCAGCGCGGTGTTCGTGATTTTGATCTTTGATCTGTTCGATGATCTCTGACAGTAGATCGGCGCTATCAATAGGTTTAGGGTGTAACCCGAGCTCCTTGTCGCGAAGCTCAATCTCTTGGAGATATTCAGCATACAAGTTCATTAACTTACATAACCTCTTTTTATCTGGCTTAATCTAGTCGGCAAATTTGGCAAACTGTGCCAATTTTAGCAGAATTCGCCTTTTAGATCAGTACTCCAAGGGTTCTAAATTGGCGACCTTGAGGTAAGCCAGAGCAATGTATTCATTCTAAAAAACGGCTAAACCCTTTGTATATAGGGTGTAATTGAGTATTAGCTAGGTCGATTGGGCACCATAAATAAGATAAATACTCGTTATTAGTAAGCTTAAATCGGTATAGGCGGCCCGACTCGGTAGCTTGATAGCCCCAGAATGGCCACATAATAAGCGCCCTACTGTTCAGCTTTTAACTCAGGAAGCTAGCCTTTAACAACAGCGCAACACTGCGCTGAGCAAAATTCAACCAACACAATCAATCCAGAAGTACCTTTCAGGCAATAAAAAAACCGCAGCAAAAGCCGCGGTTTTTTAGAGAAGCCTAACTGAACAACAGAAAGGCTCAATATATTGGTAACTTCTTAGAAGCTGCCACTAACTGTCAAACGAGCATTCATTGGCTGACCAACAGTTACCTGGTGGGTGCTGTGCGCCGTTGGGAAGTACTCTTCGTCTGTTAGGTTTTCGATATTCAATTGCAGTCGCAACTCATCAGAAACCTGGTAAGACATCATCGCATCAACACGAGTATAGCAAGGCAAGGTTAAATCGCTGCCGTCCTTGATCAATGATTCGTCCTGGTAGATAACACCTAAGCCCAAACCAAACTTGTCAGTCGCTTGATAGCCAGCCCATACAGAGGCCATGTTCTCAGGCAATTCGCGAGGCTGAGCACCCGAGCCAGTTTTGCCATCTAGATTGCTGTAACCCGCTTGGATAGAAATCTGTTCGGTTAGGTTACCTTGCAACTGAATCTCATAACCTTCGACTTCTAAACCACGAACTTCAAAGTTCTCGCCGGTTTCGTTGTCGCGAGCGGCGCGAGTCTGTTCATTTTCAAAGTAAGCAGCCGTTAGGCTTAAACCACCCTCAAAATCCCACTTCAAACCGATTTCAGAGTTTTCGAAAACATCTGGGTCTAGGTTGTTTGCATCACCATTGATGTTCGCAAACTGCTCACCACTGCGTGGCAAGAAAGATTCACTGTAGCTGGCGTAGATAGAAATATTCTCTTGCGGCTTATAAACCAAACCTGCACGTGGAGAAATTTCTTCGTCTTTACGTGTGCGACGCTCATTATCAGCTTTTACGTTTAGCACATCGATGTCGAAGCTGTCGAAGCGCGCCCCCAAAACGATGTCGAAGTTTTCAGAAAGAGCAATCTGATCTTGGATGTAAACAGAAGCTACTTCAATTTCAACGTGGGTATCATCGTTCAAAGAATCTGGGTTGTTAAAGACAACAGTAGTTGCCTGCCCCGCTGCATTAACGCCTACACCACCAACCAAGTTTCTTAGCTGATCGATAAGAATGGTTTCTTTATCCTTACCAGAGGTGTCCCAGAATGCGTTATAACGATCTTGGTTAGAGGAGGTATCGCCGTATTCAACACCAGCAATTAAAGTATGCTCGATACTACCAGTATCAAACTCGCCAACTAAGTTTGCAGACAAAGTTAGGTTTTCACGCTGAGTAGTATCTAGATAACCATCTAAGGTCACGCGATCTGGGGTATTAGCCTGATCGTAACCAGAGGCGTAAAGATTTTGATACAGCTTATCGTAATCGCCGTAAGTAACGTTGAAGTTACCTTTTAAGCTGTCAGAAAAACGATGCTGTAAAGTAGCGCGAAACACATTAGCTTCTAAGCCAGTTGTGTTTAGATTACGATCGCCAAACACAACACCGTCAAGTGCTTCAACTGGACGACCATCGGCACCGGTTGGAATACCACGATCAATAAAACGTTCGAAGTCTACGTATTCGTAAGAAACATCTAAAGCCGTCTCTTCACCCAACTTCACATGTAGGGTTGGGTTAATCGCGTAACGGTCGCCATCAAAGTGATCGCGATCACCTTCTAAGGCTTCGTACATGCCATTAATGCGTAGCGCTACATCTTCGTTGATGCTGGTATTGGTATCGATCTGAATACCAACGCCACTGAAGCTATCAGCGCTAACGCTAAATTTCGTGAAATCTTTATCGAGTTGGCCTTTTTTACTAACACGGTTTAGTACGCCGCCAGTACCACCACGACCGAATAGTAGTGCGTTAGGGCCGCGCAAGATTTCAACCTGATCTAGGTTATAAAGCGGACGGTAGTATTGAACATCGTCACGCGCACCATCAATAAAGAAGTCTGCGGTTGAACGAACACCACGGAATACAACCGCATCACGGTGACCTTCACCTTGGGTGTTGTTTACGCCTGGAGTGTAGTTAATGATATCGGCAACGCTATCGAAACCCTGCTTGCTGATTTGTGCAGCAGTGATAATCGATAAACTCTGTGGTACATCGATAATCGGGGTTGGGCTTTTAACAGAGTTAAGTTTATCCATAGAAAGGTAAGAACCCTCTACGATCACTTCTTCAATACTGTCTTCAGCGATAGCCACCCCAGAAAGTAAGGCTTGATTCGCAGCGATTAGCGCAACAGCTAATGGCAATTTTTTCATGTTCTCCACTCCATACCTATTTGGATATTTGTCGATAACGGCTTCTATAACCGCTAATTGGCAAAGGTCTCTGCCCTGCTTTTTAATTGGGCGGAAGTATCTAGCAAAAACAAACAAAATGGAATGGCAAATGAGTATTATTCTTATTGTTTTTTGATATATATCTACGCTTTAGTGCTTTATGCGCCTAAAAATGGAGCAAATTGGACTATTAAACGTATATTAATTAGGGTTTTTAGGCTTTGGGCGATTTTTGTGACGGAGCCACCAGCAATCTCGATTTAGAGCTAACAAACGATAAGGAGAAACTGTGGGAACAAGGCTCTAAATGGCGTGGCACATGAACTTCCCTAGTGAAATTACTGAACCAAAGGAACCAGCTAAACCGCTTCAAGCAGGATAACCAGTAATTTTACGTATTGCTTGATAAAGACGGTTTAGGGACGGATACATCTTTAGATACACCTCTTTGTACAGGTCATTATAGAGCTTTACGTTTTCTTGATTGGGTCTAAATACGGTACCAATAGAGCTCATACTTCTACAGGCTTCAGCATGGTTTTTATACCAACCTAAGGCCACCGCTGAGTTTATCGCCGCCCCTAAGCCACTGGTTTCATAGGTGCTAGGACGTTCGACTTCCATGCCGAAAATATCGGCAGAAATTTGCATAATTTGATCGCTTTGGGAGCCGCCACCTGAGATGCGCAGCTTGCTTATTTTTTTACCACTACGCTTTTCAACGCGCTCTTTACCTTCGCGTAATGCGTAACAAAGCCCTTCAATAATGGCTCGATAAATATGTGCTTTGGTATGGACATCACCAAAACCAATAATTGCGCCCTTTGCACCTGGACCTGGGTTTTTAATGCCGGGGCTCCAGTAAGGTTGTAGGGTCAGGCCCATTGAGCCAGCTGGAACTTGTTCTAATAACTCGTCGAATAAGCTTTCTACCGCTACGCCCTCTTCCTTTGCTCGCAAGCGTTCTTCCAAGGCCATTTGCTCCTTGAACCAACTTACCATCCAGTATCCGCGATACACCATCGCTTCGGTGTTGTATCGACCAGGCGACGCAGCTGGGTATGGCGGTATCATCGTGGCCGATTCAATATAGCGATCAAAATTACCATTGTAGGTTGCTGTAGTACCATAGCTTAAGCAGCCGATATGTTCCTCTACAGCGCCCGCTCCTAATAGCTCGCAGGCTTTGTCGGAGCCTGAAGCGACAATGGGAAGACCTTCAGGCAGAGCCGTCTCTTGAGCGGCAATAGCATTTACATGCCCAAGTACTTCCCCTGCAGGCGTTAATTCAGGCAGCATTGATTGAGTAATCGGCAAGGCCTTCCAATGCCAGCTGCTCGGTTTTGCCCATTGCTGCGCTTTGTAATCGAATGGGATGTAGGCAACCTGGCTCGCGACACTGTCTTTGAATTCACCACAAAGTTTAAAGTGGTGATAGCCCGATAGCAGCAAAAACTTATGGGTTTGTTGCCACAAATCTGGCTGCGCTTGCGCCAACCAATTTGCTTCCGCCTGACGGGTAAAATAATCAATATTAGATTTTAGGCCCAGTAGTTTTAATGGCCAATCTAGCCAACCCAAAGAAACAGGATTCGGAGCCTCCCGCTGATCCAGCCAAATAATGGCTGGGCGCAAAGTATCGCCATTTTTATCTACGTTCACGACGGTGCCACGCTGGGTAGTGACGCTGAGCGCCGCAATTTGCTCCGGTTTTACTACCCCCTGTTGCCACAGGCTCTGACAGGCTTCACAGAGTTTTTCCCAAAAATAATCGGCCGATTGCTCAGCCCATCCTGGTTCTTGGCTCGTGTAGGCTTCTATGGGTACATAAGCCTTATCTATTTGATTACCATCACGATCATAGACCAGCGCACGGATGCTCTGTGTGCCATTATCAATACTGAGTACAAAGGGTTTTTCACTCATAGGGCAATTCTTTTATTAGAGCCAATTTTTATTCAGTTGGTAAACTGTAGTGGTTCTGCCAAATATTCTTGTAACGCTCAAGCTCAGCTTCCCAGCGTTCCTCACTCCAGCCCAACTCTTCAATACACAAGAGCTTACACACAGAAAACAGAGAGCTCGCACCATCTTCAAGTAGCAAGCCAAGACGTGTGCGGCGTAACAATAAATCGTCAAGATGCTCAACCCATTCATGTTTAAGGGCCCAACGTAGATGCGCTACACAGTATTTTTGCTGCTCGATGGGTTGCAGCTCATCGCTCGTACTTTCAGACAAAAAGCCTGCGGCTTTGAAGCCATAAAATGCGCTTGCAGTATCGAAAATCACCTCGTCTTTGACAATAGGTTTTAGCGCTTCGAGTTTTGATGCATCTAGTGTTCGAAACACTTGGGCGTCATCACGTGTAAAATTGAATCCGGGTATGTACTGTTCAGCTTTTTGCAGGACATCCAAAGCCATCACACGAAAAGTAGTGAGCTTTCCACCTGCCGCACTGATCAGCCCTTTATCATCCCACACAGCGTGATCGCGCCTTTCTTTGGAAGGTTTCTTTTTACTGCTTTTTTGATTGGCGTTTTTAGCCGCAAGCTGTTGTGACTTTTTAAACTGCTTATCCCCGGCAATAACAGGCCTTACGCCAGACCAAGTCGAGACAATGTCTTTATGGCTAATGCTTGTTCCGGGAAAGTGTTTTTCAACAATCGCTAAAAGATAATCGAGCTCTTCTTTAGATATTGCCGCCTCGCTACTGAGCTCTTTATCATAGTCCAAATCAGTCGTGCCAATCACACTGTGCCCTTCCCAAGGGAATACAAATACACTGCGCTTATCAGCTGGGTGCTGGCAGCTTAAAGCGCTATGCATGGGTAACACACCTCGCTTAAGCACAATATGGCTTCCTTTAAGCGGGCGCACGCGAGCTTCATCGATACGTTGCTGACGAAGCTTGTCAGCCCAAGCACCCGTACTATTTACAACCACTTTAGCGCTACAGCTAAAACCAACTGAAGAAATTGTATCGAACACTTCTAGATGTTGCAGGCCATTGTCATCAGCGGTGCAGCTTTTCACCTCACAGTAGTTTAGCAAACAGGCCTCCTCTGCTTCGGCTTCTTGTAGTACTCGCAACACCAAGCGACTATCATCTGTTACCGCATCGGTATAATAAGCGGCGCCCTCTAAGCCTTCGATAGACATGCTGTTAAAGTTTGATTGCAATTCGTCGGTATCACATATTTTGTGATTTTTGATGCCCGCAATACGGTCGTAGCTAGACAGCAGAATTTTCATCACCATACGCCATGGCAACCAGCTTTTAGGCAATAAAAAATAATAGCCCATGCGTTCTACTAGCCCTGGAGCTTCACGCAGAATACGCTCGCGCTCCAACAGGGATTCCTTGGTGAGTTTCCTATCCCCCATGGCTAGGTAACGCAAACCACCGTGTACCATTTTTGAAGAGCGGCTAGAGGTTCCCCAAGAAAAGTCTTGCTGTTCCAATAACAGAACACTCAAACCGCGCCGTGACGCCTCCCGAGCCACACCAGCACCGGTGATACCGCCACCAACAACAATCATGTCCCAACTTTGGCCTTGAGCCTGTGCAAGCTTTTGCGCGCGTTTACTCATCACTTTAGTCTCCACTAAAATTGCTACAGTGACAGGAATTAATCAACCAACTTGCCGGGATTCATAATATTGTTTGGATCAAAGTGTTTACACAAGCTTTGTATTGTTGCAATGCCCAACTCACCTTTTTCAGCCGGCAAGTAAGCCTTATGGTCTTCGCCAACACCATGCTGATGACTAATTGTTCCACCAACAGAGACGATGGCTTCAGCGCCAGCTTGTTTTAACGCCAACCAACGATCGTAGGCCTCTTGGTAGTCGCTGCCTGCACGATACATATAGGTGGTATAGACACTGCTCCCTTGCGGATAAAAATGTGAGAGATGGGTAAAGACATGCACCTTTTCACCAAAGCCTTCAGCCGCTTTACGAATACCCTCTTCGATCGCGGCCATAGTGGTATCGGTTTTGCTCCAATCTACCGCAGTTTCCATGGTATCAATCGCATAACCCAAATCCATAAAGCCATCGCGCAAATATGGGCTACGAAAACGACTGTGCTCCCATGCCTTGCCAATTAACTTTCCGATATAGACACCACCAAATTTGCGACTTAGACGTTTCACTTGCTTGAGCGCGAAGCGGCAGCTTTTACTGTCACCGGTGGTGCCAAAAGTGAACATTACCTTGCCTTCAGCCACACCGCGAAAAGAGAGATATTTTTCCAGATAAGCAATCGCCTTGGGGTCGCCACCGAGCTTTAAGTGAGAGGACGTTTCTTCGGCATTGCTTAGGCGCATCATCGACAACGGCAACATCTGTTGTGCCAAAGCTTTGCTTAATGCTTTACCTTGTTGCCAGCTAGGAAAGAAAACGCCGTAAAAATGCTCTTCTTCGGGCAGCGGCGTAACCCGCATCTTCACCTTGGTGATGATTCCCATACGCCCCTCCGAACCAAGTACGACTTCACGCAGATCCGTGCCGGCCGATGTGCCAGGAAAAGTTGGAATGTCCAAGCTGCCTTTTGGCGTCACCATGGTGCCGCCAGCAAACATTTTTTCAATGCGACCATAGCGCAAAGATTGTTGACCACTAGAGCGGCTTGCCACCCAACCACCAACCGTAGAAAGCTCCCAAGATTGCGGAAAATGCCCCAGGGTATAACCCTCTGCTTTTAATAGCGCCTCAAGTTCAGGGCCAGCCAAACCAGCACCCAAGGTAGCAATTTGACTCTCGCGATCCAACTCACAGAGCTTATTGAAATTAGCCAGACTAACGGTGATGACAGGTCGTTCGGTTTTAGCAGGGTTAATGTGGCCGACTACCGAGGTGCCGCCACCGTAAGGGATAATCATGGCATTACGCTCTTCGGCGAGCTGCAGCAACGCTTCTACTTCCACCTCATCGTTCGGCAAAGCCACCGCATCAGGTATCGCGCCTAACTCACCAGAACGAAGGGCGAATAAATCGGGCAAACTTTGGCCGCGACTGTGACGCACGCGAGTCTCGGGGCTTAAGTCCAATAAAGGGTGTTCAGCAAGCTTACTGGCGGGTACTTTCGCGAGCACGCTTTCAAGTTCGGCAAGTGGCAATGCGGCAGCGGCACCTAAACGCTCATTGGCCATCGCTACGGCCTGCGTGCTTGGGCTATGCTCATATTCTCCATTAAGCTTGCCCCAACCATTCCATCGTCTTTGGCCATTAGACTGTGTGCCCATAAACTCCCCCAGTTTCTTATTAGATCGTTACTAAGCCGTAGCTTTTAATAAAGGTATCAGCATTTATAGTATTGTGAGATCACACACTTTGCGATGACGAGAGAAGACGCTAGAATCACCAAACGAGCCAAAATGTAAGATTTTTATTAATCTTACTAAGATAACGCGACAATAAAACAACAATAAGGGCTAATTTTGACCCCTCTAAGCGCATCAATTCCTGCATTAAAGCAATATCTGACAGCCGCCGAAGCTCTAGGTGTTGATATAGCGCCCGTATTGGTAAAGCACAGCCTCACGGAGAACGTACTTCAAGACAACGAAGCCAGAATCGATTTGGCTCATTTTGAAGATGTTTTTTTAACTTTGATCGAAGCCAGTAAACACCCCTATTTCGGTCTTTATGCCAGCAATCACATCAGCCCAGCCATGTACGCAAGCCTTGGGCTTATCTCCATTAGCGCTGCTAGCTTACGGGCATGTATTGAGCTGGTGCCAACCTATGAGACACTAGTTGGTGATATGGGCACTACCGAGTTAATTGAGCAGGAAGAATATTTCGAGCAGCGCTGGCACTGCCAACTAAAAGACCCAGCGGCCCGGCGACATATCAGTGAAGCGGTGCTCTCTTCTTGGTATTTATACGGAAAAAACATGCTGGGCCTTGAAGGCGATGTACTTGGCTTAAGCTTTGAACACCCGCAAAGCAGCAATGATCTTCAGCAATATAATACTGTGTTTTCCTGCGCGCCTGTATTTAACGCGCCCTACACAGCTTTACGGCTACCTAAAGAAGCCATGGACGCACCCTTACCCCAGGCCAACCCAGCGCTGCAGGATTCACTGATCAACCACGCCAACCAACTTTTACTAAAGCTGGCCCCCAAGAAGGAAAACAGTGGGCTAGAGGAAATCCGAAAGAATATTGGCGCGCTACTTAAGGAAAACGATATTAGTAAAGCCGCACTTGCTAACAAAATGAACATTAGCCCAAGAACACTACAGCGAAGACTGGAGGAAAACGACAGCAGTTATCAGCAGGAGTTGAGTGAAATTCGTTTTTCACTAGCAAAGGCTATGTTAAGGCAAGGAATGGACAATGAAAGCATCTGCGTCCAACTAGGTTTTGCTGAGCCCAGATCTTTCTTTCGGCGCTTTAAACAATGGAGCGGGATGACTACCACTGAGTTTAAGCAAACAACTACCACTAGGAAAAACTAAACTTCCGCTCTAGATCAAGCTGCCACTCCACAACTTGACCACCTAAACACAGAAACGCTAGCGCCATTTAGATTTCTTATCGAGTTTATAAGATCTAAAAGTGCAAACTAGTTATTCAACCAGCGCTGCAACAATCGCTGCAGCTTATAAAACTCGATAGGCTTGGCTAAGTACTCATCCATCCCCGCGGCAAAACTGCGAGACTTTTCACCGTTAAACAAATGCGATGACATACCAATAATTGGGATATGCTCGGAGACAGGCTCTCCTGACTCGGCGCTTTTTAACTCGTGCTCGATTTCACGTTCTCGAATTATTTGAGTTGCCTCAAAACCATCCATTAATGGCATATTGCAATCCATTAGTACAATATCAAAACTCTGGTTTTGCATTTTTTCCAAAGCTTCTTTGCCGTTAATCGCGACGGTAACTTGCAGTTTCAATTTTTCCAATAATCTCTGTGTCACCAGTTGATTGGCTCGATGATCATCTACCAGCAAAACCGAATACCCGTCAAAAGATAAAATATTATCTTTATCATGATTGAGGCAATCGGGCTTAGCGTAATCGCCTTTTAGCAGCAAGTATTGCAAGGCATTGTGAGCCGCATGTGGAGATAGCGGTTTATTCAAGCGGGCAACTTGTATCTTATCAATGGCGTAGTCGGTAACTTCCGTACATTCCATATCGCGCTTATTACCCACAATTAACTGTGCGACATCGCGCAGTTGCTCGTTATCTAAAATCTGCTGAGAAATTTCCATCCAGTCACGATTACCATGACGGGTGTAAAACAGCACTAGATCAAATGCTTCGTCATCGTTTCGTGCATCCCACATTAGCTGAACCACTGAGCCTAGATCTTTTTCGTGGGTGACCTTTAGACCCCAGTCCTTAAATTCACGCATCATTGGCTTGCGAACTTCTTTGGATACATCTACCAATAGCGCTCGTTTGTTTTTAAGGCGAGCGTTGACTGAAACTTCTTGCGTGAGGCTACCAGATATTTCAAGTGGCAAGCTTACCAAAACCTGGTGACGCGAAGGGCTTACCTCTACAAAGCCTGATATAGATTCTGCCAATGCTTTACAGACGACAAATGAAGTACTGTTTTCCCAACTATTGACTAAAGTAGTCGCGCTTTCCTCGCTTTCACCTGTCGTTTCCCAGGCGGAATACTTGTCATCCCCTGCCCCTATTAAACGAATTTTCAAGGTCAGATTACCGTCACGTTGATTATCCAATTTATAGTTACCAACGATGGTAATTTCTTCGGACTGAGTGGAATACATCACGTGGTAAATCAGCTGATGCAAAATCTGTTGGACGCGTACAGCATCGCCGCGCACACGAAGGGGAATGCTTGAATTCAGCAAATAATTCAATTCAGTGTGCTGATGAGCCGCATCTTCAAACAAATCTTCAAGTACGTTTTCTAGCAAGCGACGTAAATTAAATACGCTGATATCACGCTCGTACTGACGACCCACAGTTGTTAGATATTCACCAACATTATTGATCAACTCCAATTGATGCATGGCAGTACGATGCGCCATATCCACCAATTCAGATTGATGTGAGCTCAGTTGATCGCGATCAAGTAAGGACAAACTTCCCAACAAATCATTTAAGTTAACCCGAACCTCGCTACCCAGGTTCTGTAAAAACTCAGTACTAAATTGATCTGCGGCCTGCATATCGCGCTTTTCAGCTTCCAGCTCAATGGTTTTACGGGTCAAGGCTTGGTTAGTTTCCAAGCTCTTCCAGTAGCTTTCTGCGACAATTCTACCCTGATGAATCATGAGCAAGAAAAACAACAAAATAATGATGCCGTAGAGATAACCGTTAATGGTGCCCAAGGACACCATGGCCAAGGCACCTGGTATCAAGCCTAGAAACTGATACCAACTCATATAGCGGTTGTAAGGCGCTAAAGCATTGGCCGTCGAAGAAAAGAAAACGATGGTGTAAAACCATAAGATAGTAGAAGCGTCATCAAGGCCTTTGATAAGCGTAAATGTGACTAAGACCACACTCCACCAAACAGCACCGAGCAGTGAGGCTAAAAAATACTGGTTACGCCAGCGAGAAGGAGCTCTCGGATATAAAGCATCAAAACGAAATAGAAAAAAGCTGCGCACAGCAGTTAATGCTAATAAGCCAACAGTCAAAATTGCAGTGGCGGTTGGAGCTTGAAGGTAAAGCTCCCCCATCCAGACACAGAACAGAAACACCGCAAGATTGATCAAGATGCCGCGACGACTGTATTTGGCCATGCGACTATCAGTTTCGCGCATTAAACGGCGATCACGATGAACTTTAGATTCTGGAATAAAGAGCTTAAACATAAGGCCTGTTCTCGCAAAAACGGGTTACTGCGCAATGTGCAGCTATTACTAGCAATTGGACACCGGGGAGCTTACTGCTCCATCATCTGTACAATGACGGTTTTAATGACAAAACCCAGAACACCCAAACCAAGAGCCGCAAACAGAATCATGGTACCGAAGCGCCCAGCATTGGACTGTTTGGCTAAATCCCAAACAATAAATGCCATAAAGGCGATTAGGCCACCGACCCCTAGATACAGAGACCAGGTTTCAAATACTTCAATATCCACTAATAACTCCAAACTCTTCGCAAAAATGTGGTATCGGTTACTTTTCTATTCAGGATAAGCCAGATACACTGCCTGAGTCGCTCATAAGAGCGGTCTCATAAAAGTTAAAAGGCGCTGCCAGGAACAAGGGTCTTGATGCCGCGCCTAATATACCTGTATTAGGTTTATTATAAGTGAAGACAAAGGGGATATAGAATGAAAATTAACACTAAATTGTTGCGTAACGGTCTACTGGCTTTCACTGCGGCTTCTGTTTTGGTACTAGCTGGCTGTTCACAAGACGCTAGCGAAGAGAAAAAAGCCGCCGCTGCTGTTGAAGAAGCTGCTGGCGAAGCCAAGGCTGAGTCTGGCAACCTATTGGATCAAGCTGCCAAAGCTACCCAAGATGCCGCATCTGGTCTTAAAGAGCAGGCTTCTGATGCCATGAGCGAAATGAGCGATAGCGCAAAAGAAGCGGCTGGTGAGCTAGGCGAAGGCGCTAAAGACGCTGTTGGTGCTGTAGCTGATAAAGTTGAAGAAGCTGCTGGCGACGCAATGAACAAGGTTGAAGAAGCCGTTCAAGACGAAGAAAAAATGAACGAGCTAAAAGACAAAGCTGAAGGCGCTCTTGAAAAGCTAAAAAGCGAATAATTGATTAATTCGCAGCCATAAAAAAAGCCGCTATTGCGGCTTTTTTTATGCTTGAAATTTACTGATGGAAATCATCTGAGCCCAAAGCTCAGTGAAGAGCAGCAAGCTGCCCTCCCAATCAATAAACCCAAGACCGGCTTAGATGGAAGATTCCAACTCAGGCACAGCTTCAAACAAATCAGCAACTAGACCGTAGTCTGCTACAGAGAAGATCGGAGCTTCTTCGTCTTTGTTGATGGCAACGATAACCTTAGAATCTTTCATACCTGCCAAGTGCTGAATAGCACCGGAGATACCTACAGCGATGTACAACTCAGGCGCAACGATTTTACCGGTTTGACCAACCTGCATATCGTTAGGTACGAAGCCAGCATCTACAGCAGCACGTGAAGCACCTACCGCAGCACCTAGCTTGTCAGCTACCTTGTACAGCATTTCGAAGTTTTCGCCGTTCTGCATACCACGACCACCAGAGATAACAATCTTGGCGGCAGTTAGCTCAGGACGATCGCTCTTCGCTAGCTCTTCACCAACGAAAGAGGAAACACCAGCATCTTGGGCATTATCTACAGACTCAACAGCAGCAGAACCACCTTCGGCTGCTACAGCGTCAAACGCCGTACCACGAACAGTGATCACTTTAATCGCATCAGAGCTCTGTACTGTTGCGATCACGTTACCAGCGTAGATAGGACGCTTAAAGGTATCGCTGCTCTCAACAGAAATGATGTCAGAAATAGCCTGAACATCCAGCAAAGCTGCAGCGCGAGGCATGATGTTCTTACCGTTACTGGTCGCAGAAGCCAAAACATGGGTGTAATCTTTACCCAAGTCAGCAACAAGAGCTGCAACGTTTTCAGCCAACTGATACTCGTATGCGGCATTGTCAGCAACTAATACCTTAGCTACACCATCAGCTTGGGCAGCAGCTTCAGCCGCAGCACCACAACCAGAGCCAGCAACGAGTACATGTACGTCACCACCAATCGCTTTAGCCGCAGCCAAAGTGTTTAGAGTAGCGGCCTTGAGGCTAGCATTATCGTGTTCTGCAATTACTAAAATACTCATCTTAGATCACCTTCGCCTCATTTTTTAGTTTCTCAACCAGCTCAGCTACGTCTGCAACCTTGATGCCCGCACTGCGCTCGGCAGGTGGCTCAACTTTCAAGGTTTGTACACGTGGAGCTACATCAACACCCAACTCATCAGGAGTTGTAGTATCTAGTGGCTTCTTCTTAGCCTTCATGATGTTAGGCAAAGACGCATAGCGAGGCTCATTCAAGCGCAGATCGGTAGTAACGATCGCTGGCAAGTTCAACTTAACAGTCTGTAGACCGCCGTCGATTTCGCGAGTTACGTTAACAGTGCCGTCTTCAACCGCAACTTCAGAAGCGAAAGTACCCTGAGGCATATTGCTCAATGCACCTAGCATCTGACCAGTTTGGTTGTTGTCACCGTCAATGGACTGCTTACCCATGATCACAAGATCAGGGGATTCCTTAGCGATGATGGCATTCAAACACTTCGCCACGCCTAATGGCTGCAGCTCAGTATCGGTTTCTACCAAGATGCCGCGATCGGCACCTAAGGCCATCGCAGTACGAATTTGTTCTTGGGATTGTTTGGTACCCAGTGATACGGCGACTACTTCAGTCGCAACGCCCTTCTCTTTTAGGCGAACCGCTTCTTCAACAGCGATTTCACAGAAAGGGTTAATAGACATTTTAGCGTTGGCAATATCAACGTCAGTACCGTCTGACTTTGGACGTACTTTGACGTTGTAGTCCACAACGCGTTTTACAGCAACAAGAATCTTCATCGGTTTCCCATTCGCTTATCGTTGAAGGATAAACGCGGCAGCACCCTCTGGCTTTACGCCCTTGTTGTTTTAAGAGTGGTACCACATTCCCGCAGTGCTCTGGCTTTAATAAAAGCATATTACAGCCGACTTCGAGCGGCGAGTATGTTGAAGCAGCAGCCCCTTAAAATCAATACCTGTTCTGCTCAGGGGTAATGGCGAGATTGATCAAAGTCACTGAAATTAGTCATTTTTTCCACAGACAGTACCTTTTTAAGGCTCATTAATTAGGCAGTTGTTGGGCAAATGTCGCATCTCGCTACTTAAATGGTGGAACATTCGGTCATAGCTTTGCGCCTTTTTACCATTGGTCTATCTAGGCCGTCACAGCTATAATCCGCGCCAATACTAGAGAAATTGGGTATTAGTTTTAATTATCTGAGCGCTTTGCCAGCCGTTTCAAGCTCGAATCGACAGTATCGATAACGGGTATCAAAACTATGAATGGCGTTAAAAGGTTTAGAAAGGTTAAGCTAAGCCAATAATGAAGCTTAACCCAGAGGTTTTGGGTTGATAAAAAGCCAAGCCTCTCGGTTTGTATTATAGAAGTGCCGCTATTAGATAAACGGCACAACCGTATTTAGCTAGATTTGCCAGGAGTGAGACTGTGGAAAGAGAATATATGGAATACGATGTGGTTATCGTTGGTGCTGGCCCTGCCGGTTTATCAGCAGCCTGTCGTATAAAACAGCTGAACGAAGAAATCTCTGTCTGCCTAGTTGAAAAAGGTTCAGAGGTTGGAGCCCACATCCTTTCGGGTGCGGTATTCGAGCCCACTGCCCTAAATGAGCTGTTCCCTGATTGGAAAGAACGTGGCGCGCCACTCAACACCGAAGTCACTGGTGATGACATCTATATGCTGCGCAACGCCGAAAACAGCATCAAGATTCCAAACTTCTTTACCCCTAAAACCATGCATAACGAAGGCAACTATATTATCAGCCTTGGCAACTTGTGCCGCTGGCTGGCTGAACAAGCCGAAGCCATGGGTGTAGAGATCTTTCCAGGCTTTGCCGCCGCCGAAGTTGTCTATAACGAAGATGGCAGCGTAAAAGGCATTGCCACTGGCGATATGGGCATAGGTTTGGATGGTCAGCAAAAAGACAGCTATATGCCCGGCATGGAGCTGCACGGTAAATACACCCTATTCACTGAAGGCTGTCGCGGCCAGCTTGGTAAGCAATTGATCGCCAAATACGAGCTGGATAAAGACGTAGAGCCACAGCATTATGGTATCGGCATTAAAGAGATTTGGAAGGTTCCAGCCGAACAGCATCAGCAAGGTTTGGTTGTTCACACCGCAGGCTGGCCACTGAACGAATCAGGCTCTGCTGGCGGTACCTTCTTATACCACATCGAAGACAATCAGGTCGTGATCGGCCTAATTACCGACCTTTCCTATACCAACCCGCACCTAAGCCCGTTCGATGAGTTCCAGCGCTACAAACATCATCCTGTAGCCAAGCAGTACCTAGAGGGTGGCGAGCGTCTTTCTTACGGTGCCCGCGCTATTGCCAAAGGCGGTATCCAGTCACAGCCCAAGATGACCTTCCCTGGCGGCTTATTACTAGGCGATAACGCTGGCACCCTAAACTTCGCCAAAATTAAAGGCAGCCACACCGCCATGAAATCCGGCATGCTAGGCGCTGAAGTGGTAGTTAAAGCGATTGCAGAAGAGCGTAACGGTCAAGATCTAACTGAGTTTACCGAGGCCTACAAAGCTTCTTGGGCGTGGAAAGAACTTCACACCCAGCGCAACTTCGGCCCAGCACAGCATAAGTGGGGCAACATTATTGGTTCAGCCTACGCCTTTATCGATATCAATATCTTCAATGGCGGCCTGCCTTGGACACTATCTGACCCTAAGCCAGACCATGAAGGCATGCAGCTAGCCTCCGAGGCCAAGAAGATTGAATACCCGCGACCAGACGGCGTTTTGAGCTTTGATAAACCTTCTTCGGTATTCCTATCGAATACCAACCACGAAGAAGACCAACTTTGCCACCTAACCTTGAAAGACGACGCTATCCCAATGGAGGTGAACTACGCCAAGTGGGACGAGCCAGCACAACGCTACTGCCCTGCAGGTGTTTACGAGGTTGTCGAGCAAGAAGATGGCAGCAAGAAGTTCCAAATTAATGGCCAGAACTGCGTACACTGCAAAACTTGTGATATTAAAGACCCAAGCCAGAACATTACCTGGGTATGCCCAGAGGGTGCTGGCGGCCCTAACTATCCAAATATGTAACGCAAAGCTTGTTGCGACATTAAAAAAGGGCCTTCAGGCCCTTTTTTAATGTCATCTATTTTAGTTAGCAGCTACAAGAGCTTTAAAGCTAGTTAATATATTTTCCCTAAGGAACATCCAACTCCGCCGCTAAACACTTGCATTTCACCCTCACAGTCCTGGGCAAGATTTACCAGCTCGTAAAAGACCGATCGTGATAAGCTCGCATTTAAGCCATCTCGCACGGCAATACAGGGGATACTTTGCTCACCATAGCTTTCAAACCAAATTTGGTGCTTGGCATCAAGGCGCACAGATTCACCAATTTCGTTGCGAAACTCAAGAAAAAACACACCATCTTCTTCCAACTCCATCATTTGAGTTAGACAAAATGCTTGTCTCTCCACTTGAATTCGCCACTTCTCAATCGGGGTTACCAAAAAGTACTCATCGCCTTCGCGCTTTAAAATCGAGGCGAACAATGCGCGTAAAGGTAAGCGGCGAATAGGATCGCCTTCGTGATACCACTGCCCATCTGCAGCAATAACAATATCGATGTCGCCACTGAAATCAGGGTTCCACAAATGAACTGGAGGCTTAGATCCTGGCGAAGCGGCTTGTTGAACGGCCTGGCTCAGTTGTTCTGGGTCTAGCATAGGTCTTAAATTATAATTCCTGCTTGGCATAACCACCCTCTCTTTAAGTCTCACTAGCCGATAATCGACGGCCATACAACGGAGGATTTTTGTGTTCCCAGCATTAGGGCGCTACAGTCTGCCCATAGTCAGCTCATGATGCAAGAACCCTTCGTCTTTGTCTCAAAGCGGTTATCAGGGGACGCTGACCATAGTTAACTGCTGAGCATAATCTGCGGATGCCATACGCAATAGCTCAATTGGACTTACCTCAGACCAAGCAAGCCGGCGACTTACCGAATCCAATATGGCCGAATCCAATAGCTTACCGCTATAGCTATCGTATAACTGGATCTGAAGGCGCAGACGGTCCCGCCCCATGGATCTGCCGGAGTCCATATCCTGATCGAACTCCTGCCAGCTGCTGATATTGTCCTCCATGTAGGATAACTGATGAAACACCGTGATCGGCATGCGCATCAAGCGAGCGCTGGCCAGCGCCTCGCCTAAACTAGCAGGATTGGAGGAGGCTTTGCTCAGTGGAAATTGCTCCAGCAAAGCATCGTAAAGGCTTTCTGTGATAGTCAGCTCGGTACGGGGAATTAGATCGTTTTTAGCCATTGCAATATACAAAGGCGTATGGGCATTAAGCCGCCACTGCTGCTGCCGAGTAATATTTACTTTATTACTCATTTGAAGATAGGACGGAATCTCCTGGGCCACCTGATAACTGTATTGCGGCGTGCAGGCCATTTGCATCGATAGCAATAAAGCGATCGACAAAAATTTTGCGGCGGTGAACTTACTCGTTTTCATAACGCTCTTCCCGTATATAAGCGGCAACAAGCTTCCCTTTTAAATTTCCCACAGGAAATTTTTGTCCAGTACCTAGCCGGCAATAAGCCGTATTACAATCACACTAGGCTATTTTGGGGGGCTGACTCAATTGCAGTGATCATTACAAAAAATATTGCAATAAAGAGGCCAAAGCGGCTTTTGTGACTATAGTGCCAACTAATGGCAGCTTAAGTTATATAGCAAGCATGTTTATATTCCACGAAATTAATAACAAATAGCGATTAATTACCCCGGAGCTCAGTAATAGGTTGGATATAAGAATTGAGTATTTCGAAGCCTTGGCAACATGAAAAAAACATTTAAGCAACGGCGATATTTCACTGGCATTTTTTCTGATTTGATTAATACTTAATAACGCCAGTAAGGTAAATGACAGCAGCCAGTCTTCATCTTATGATCGAACAGAGCACTGTTATCTTTCTTCAAAGCTATGTTCAACGACGTGTTTACTCCTAATGGTCTTGGCCCGATGCTCTCCCCCAGACGTCGGGTTTTTTTTATTTAACTTTTGATTTTCTAGAGCCCCCTCTTCTTAGCCCTTAGGGATTCGCTCATTACCAAAACAACAAAATATAAAAACTCACGCGCCCTTCTGTATGAAACTCTGTATCTGGAAACGTTTGACTAAGCTCTTCAGCGATTGAAAAGGCATTATGAAAGTTCCTTTATGCGCCATTTTTACTACCAATTAATATAAGTGCGGGTTAGTATCACCAAGTTTTATAATAACTAATCAATTCCGTTGTGGGGGTAGTAAATGAAGTACTCACGTACGTGTGCCGTATTTTCTTTTTTATTAGTGATTACTGGGTTCTTTAGCCAACAATCACTAGCGCAAACTCTATTGGATGAGCGTATTACTGGATTTGACGGTGCAGCAAACACCCTACAAGTCCAGCATGTAGGCCCACCGAGGCAAATAGGCTTTACTCCCCTGACGATTACTTCACCCACTGTTATTACAAGAATAGAGCAGCTCAGCGATAGCACACCCTCAATGGCTACGAGTTATGAATACGCAATACGCAGCAACGTAGCGCCATACAATTTAATTGAATCGGGGCCAGCAACCTTAGCAAACCGATCTACCTATGCGAATGTCACTGTAGGCGGAAATGATTCCAATTTGGATCAATTTACGCTCACAACATCTCAGCTGGCGCCAGGAACATATTTTATTGCTGTATATTCATCTGATGGTGCCAATGCCTATAACGTAATATCTAACACCCTAGTGGGCGATCTTCGCGACCTTGTTAGCGACTCAGGGGGCGCACCTATATTAGTGACAGGTTTCCATATTTATATACGCTTTTTTAGCGCTGTAGGGGCAAGCTCAACTACTTCTGTGCCAGCTTTGCCACCCATAGGCCTATTACTGCTTGGCGCTTTTTTGGGGTTGATTGCGTTTCGATCAAAGCGCGCTCAGAACAAGACTTCATAGGAAAAAGACGAGCATTTAAGTTTAAAGCCGCTTGAGTTGCAGAGCATAAAGCTCTGTGGCTTGGCTTATCTGCGACTCTCTTTTGGCAATATTTCCACAAGGGTAAACTGAAAGGAGTAGGATTAGCCTTGTTTGAATCCCAGTAATTTCCCAGGCGATACCGTAGGCAGTCTCGCAGTCGAGCTTGCCTAAAAGTGGAAAAGTATCTACGAAAGAAACCCCTAGAGCAGCCTGCGGATTAATCACCGATCATCTTGTAACAAACGCCGACACAATTCTTGCAAGCCCCTGCCTTTGTTACTCACTTTCCAGGCCAGGTACTGCTGCTGATTATCCATAATCGGCTTGGCAACTTTGATAAGCTCACCGCTTTCTATTGCTCTCTCGGCGCGGTGCGTAGGTACAAAGCCGATTCCTATTCCAGCTTTGATGGCCTGGTATTTTTGCTCCATGGTTTGCACATAAAAACGCTGTGATTGCTGCCCGAGGCCGGCACTTCGGGCAACATCAACCACCGAGGTATCATGCAGCACTACCCGCCTGAGGCTTGGGTAAACCTGATCTACCGAATCGACATTAGCTGCCTGCTCAGCCAAAGGGTGATGAGATGATATAAGCTCAATCAGCGCGTCCAAGCCATAAGGCTCCATTCTAATCCCCTGGTTGCTAGGTACCGGCCCTGGCGCGCCTACAAGCAGCTCTACCTCAGCTCTGGCCAAGGCATCCCAGCCACCGTTTAGAACTGACTCTTGAACATCTATTTCCATACTGGGGTGCTCCTGCAAAAAATCGGATACCACAGTAAAAAAGCTGGGATAGTTCTGCAGAGATTCAACGGCAATGCGGATCCTTGGCTCCCAACCATTAGCCACCTCTTTCGCCTTTAGGACGATATCGTTGCTAGCCTGCAACAGCTGCCGCCCCTCATCTAGAAGTAACTTTCCAGCAGGCGTGAGTACCGATCGGCGCCCCTGCCGCCTAAACACCACAATATCTAACTGCTCCTCGAGTTTTTGCACGGAATACGATAATGCCGAGGTCACCCGATTCAACTCTTCGGCCGCCTTAGCAAAACTGCCTCGACGATCAATGGCATCAAGAATTTCAAGGACTTCTAGAGTTATTTGAGATCTCATAGTAACTGTTCAATTTAATTGAAGGTTTTATGCAGAATTTACCGCTTATTAAAAAACTGTCAATCCATAAAATACTTCTTAACAGTTTATTGCAGGGCGCAACCTCAAGACACGTCCTGCGAAACAAGCTTAATAAATCAAAAACGAATTTGAACAATTAATTGGATACAGGGCTTAAAAATGACAGCTTTACACATCGATAGCAGCGCTAACTTAACAGGTTCCAACAGTCGCAAGCTAGGCCAATACCTTGCGGCTAAGCTGGATAAGCCAACGGTGTACCGTGACCTCGTGTCAAACCCCGTTAGCCTGCCAAGCGCCGAGGACTTGATGGCCTTTAAAGATGGAACTGATAACGGAAATACCAGCCTAAGTAGCTTTGTGGGGCTATCGAACAATTTGATTGCCGAATTAAAGCAAGCTGACACTCTGATTATTGGCGCCAGCATGTACAACTTCAGCGTTTCGAGCTATTTAAAGCTTTGGATTGATGCCATTTGTGTTGCGGGCAAGACCTTTCACTATACAGAGCAAGGTCCACAAGGCCTCTGTAATATAGAGAAGGCCTATATCATCACCGCAACTGGCGGCACGCCCGTAGGCAGTAGCTATGATCATTGCAGCACTTATATCGAGCAGGTATGCCGTTTTATTGGCGTTAAGGAAATACATCACATCGATGCAAGTGGCTCAAAGGGCTCGCAAGCCGAAGTGTTAAGTGACGGAGAGCGCCAAATTGATGCTCTGCTGGCGAAATAAGCGAAACACACATCATAATTTGATGTGAAAGTGTGAAAAAAGTCGTTTGCTTCATCAATCACTTTTGCATATGCCAGATATATGATCTAAGTTATTAAGTAATAGAGAACACCCTAAGACCCTTGCGCCGCCTGTATTATAGGCGGCTTTTTTATCCTTAGATTCCACTTCCACAACGACAGCAGCTCACTACAGCTTTTATTCTATAACTTACTGCAAAAGATGCCTGAATTTGTTACTTTAAGGAGACTAAATATTCGGGGGTTCTTGTGGTGAAGCTAATTCTAGCTTTATTCTCCATCTTTTTGTTTATTAACAGTATTTCAAAAACTTACTCAGCGACACTAACCGTTGCTGTAGCCTCAAACTTTGCCCATAGCGCGCGACAGATAGGGCAAGAATTCAGCAAAGAAAGCGGCCACAAAGTTCGCTTTGTATTGGGCTCTAGCGGCAAGATCGCCGCCCAAATTCGGCACGGCGCGCCTTTTGATATATTTCTATCTGCAGATCAGCTTCGCCCAAAACAGCTAGTTGCCGAAGGATTTGCACTCGCGGATAGTCAATTTAGCTATGCTGAGGGCGCCCTAGTACTATGGTCTAGCCATGCCGAGCATCGGAATAAGAAGCTGAGTGTCGAGTTTCTTAAGCGGGAAGCAGGAAAAATTGCCCTAGCCAACCCCAAACTCGCCCCCTATGGCAAAGCTGCGAGCAGTGTTTTAGCAAAGCTTGCCAATGAAGCAAAGCCGAACAAGGCGGGCAACATAGTACAGATACAAGGTGAAAACATTGCCCAAGCCTACCACTTTACTCAAGCAGGCCAAGTAGACGCGGGTTTTATTGCCAAATCTCAATGGTTGAGCTTGCAAACAGAAGATCGTAATAATGCCTGGCAAGTCCCCAAGCAGTTGCACCCGGCCATTTTACAAGACGCCGTTTTACTTAAGCGCAGCAGCAACAAGCTGTCGGCCACGGCTTTTTGGCGATTTTTACAAACACCTAAGGCGCAGCAGATTATTGAGTCACACGGCTACAGTATCCCCTATTCCGACTCAAAAGATTTTGACAGGAATTTAGATCTCAAGGAGTAATTTGTGTACATCTACCACCTACATGTCAGCAAAGAAGATAGCTACAGCTATGAAGACCAGCTATTTCGAAACCCAGTTACCATTGGTGAACAACTGGTTTTAGAGGGTGAGCAGTTTGTCGTTGATAATGTAATGCACGATTTAGATAGCGGGGAATCTTGGCTATTTTTAGTGCCTTTAAGTTAGCTGAAGTAACTAAGAAGCTTTGACGCAGGCCCCAAAGCCTCTGCTTGGCATTGGCTTTGGGAGCATCCTAAAGTGTTAAGCTGGAAGGAACTTAGCAAGGATGCTGCTTAATAGTAAGCTTGAGAACGGTCACTGTGGTCAGTGATATCGCGAACACCAGCAAGCTCTGGCAGCTTAGCTTTTAAAGTGCCTTCAACACCATCTTTTAGGGTCATATCCACTGAGGCACAGCCCTGGCAGCCACCACCAAAGCGCAATACTGCGTAGTTATCATCGGTAATCTCAATCAAGCTCACTTCACCACCATGAGAAGCCAAGCCCGGATTGATATCGTTGAATAAGATGTAGTTAATCTTATCTTCTAATGGACTGTCGTCGGTAACATTAGGCATTTTTGAATTAGGCGCTCGAATCGTGAGCTGGCCGCCCATCTTATCCGCCGAGTAATCAACCTTAGCTTCGGCTAGGAAAGGTATCGAGCGCGCCTCGAAATGCGCGGTAAAACCATCCAAAGGAACTTGGATATCACCTTCCTGTTCTTCTCCGGGACGACAATAAGCTATGCAGGTTTCCGCTTGTGGCGTCCCTGGGTTTGATACAAACATGCGAATACCAATGCCCTCACCGTCTTGCTTTGACAATAATTCAGCTAAATAGCTTTGGGCTGAAGGGGTAAAATCCACATCGACTACAGGCGTATCACTCATATAACAGGCTCTTTAAATACCTTAATTCACAGGTCGGTTATTCTAAATCATGAACGCTAATATAAAAACCTTGTGTGTGAAGTGGGTTTAGCGCTAAGACAAATTTATATGCCCTGCAATGTAGTACGGCGCGGCAATCAAACAGCCTCAATATATGAATAAGCTTAGAATTCAAAATCTATATCGAAATATTTTGATATAGGTATAATGCGAGGCTATATGAATTTTCTTTTAGGTCTATCTTTAAGAATTATAGTTAAGAACAAGCCAATACTAGCCATAGCATTAACTAGTCATTGTGGCATATAACAAATGTAGCGCCTGGCCCAACTGGTTTAAACCACTACTTGAACCAGCTGTAGCGCCGAAGCAAGAAGGAATGAAACCATGAGTCAAAGCCCACGCCCTGATATTCGAGAACAACTGCAAGATCGTATCCTGATGCTGGATGGCGGTATGGGCACCATGATTCAAGGCTACAAGCTGCAAGAAGCTGATTATCGCGGTGAGCGCTTTGCGGATTACCATATGGACGTGGCCGGTAACAATGACCTGCTTTCGATCACCCAGCCAGATATTATTCGAGACATCCACACGGCCTACTTGGAAGCCGGTGCCGACATTATTGAGACCAATACCTTTAATGCCACCCAGGTTTCGATGGCCGACTACCAAATGGAAGAGCTGGCTTATGAGATCAACCTAGCGTCGGCGAAAGTAGCACGCGAAGCCGCCGATGCCATGACGGCCAAAACACCTGACCGTCCACGCTATGTTGCTGGGGTGATTGGCCCTACCAGCCGCACCTGCTCAATATCACCCGATGTAAATGACCCGTCCGCCCGTAATGTGACCTTTGACCAATTAGTTGAGAACTATCGCGAAGCGGTTTCCGGGCTTATCGCCGGTGGCGCTGATCTTATCTTGATTGAAACCATCTTTGATACCCTAAACGCCAAAGCTGCGGTGTTTGCGGTACAGGAATATTTTGAGGAAGTCGGCCAAAGCTTACCTATTATGATCTCGGGTACGATTACCGATGCATCTGGCCGCACCCTTTCTGGACAAACTACAGAAGCCTTTTACAACTCCTTAGCTCACGCCAAACCTATCTCAATAGGATTGAACTGTGCACTCGGTGCCGATGAGCTGCGCCCTTACCTAAAAGAGCTTTCTCGGGTTGCCAACTGTTTCGTCTCGGCGCATCCTAATGCCGGCTTACCTAATGAATTTGGTGAATACGATGAAACGCCAGAAGAAATGGCGACAGTCGTTGAAGAGTTTGCAGCCAGCGGCTTTGTAAATATCATTGGTGGTTGCTGCGGTACAACGCCCGCACATATTAAGGCTATCGCCGTTGCAGTTGCCAAACATCCAGCTCGTAAAATTCCAGAACTTGATGTTGCCTGCCGCTTAGCTGGTTTGGAGCCATTCAATATCGAGAAAAGCTCTTTGTTCGTTAATGTCGGCGAGCGTTGTAATGTCACCGGATCTGCGCGCTTTAAACGCCTGATTATTGAAGAAGATTATGACACCGCTCTAGAGGTTGCCCAAGAGCAGGTAGAAAACGGCGCGCAAATTATCGACATCAATATGGACGAAGGCATGCTGGATGCCGAAGCGGCCATGGTGAAATTTTTAAACCTGATAGCTAGTGAACCTGATATTTCCCGCGTACCTATCATGGTGGACTCGTCTAAATGGGAGGTTATCGAAGCTGGCTTAAAATGCATACAGGGTAAAGCCGTCGTTAACTCGATCAGTTTAAAAGAAGGCGAAGAAGACTTTATTGCCAAGGCAAAACTTTGCATGCGCTACGGCGCCGCTGTTGTTGTAATGGCCTTTGATACAGAGGGACAGGCCGACAGCCTTGCTCGGAAAATTGAAATCTGCGAACGCAGTTACCGAGTACTGGTCGATCAAGTAGGCTTTCCACCCGAAGATATTATTTTTGATCCAAACATTTTTGCTGTTGCCACCGGCATTGAAGAGCACAATAACTACGCCGTCGATTTCATTGAGGCGGCACGGTGGATTCGTGAAAACCTTCCTCACGCCGGTGTTTCTGGTGGCGTAAGTAATGTTTCATTCTCTTTTAGGGGAAATAACCCAGTACGCGAAGCGATTCACTCCGTATTTTTATATTACGCCATTAAAGCCGGTCTAAACATGGGCATTGTGAATGCTGGCCAGCTCGCCGTTTACGATGACTTGCCGCAAGAACTAAAAGATAAAGTTGAAGACGTAATCCTCAACCGTAGCGAGGAAGCTACCGAAGCCTTACTTGAAATCGCCGATAAGTATCGTGGTGATGGCAGCAGTGGCGCAAAAACAGAGAACCTAGAATGGCGCGACTGGCCGGTAAGCAAACGTTTGGAGCATGCCCTTGTAAAAGGCATAAACAATTTTATTGAGGAAGATACCGAAGAAGCTCGCATCGCCAGCACGCGACCTCTCGATGTTATCGAAGGCCCACTGATGGACGGCATGAATGTTGTCGGTGACTTATTCGGCCAAGGTAAGATGTTTCTTCCGCAGGTGGTAAAATCCGCCCGAGTCATGAAGCAATCAGTAGCCTATTTGCAGCCCTATATTGAAGATGAAAAAGACGAAGGCGCAAAGAGCAATGGCCGTATTCTCATGGCCACCGTTAAGGGTGACGTGCACGATATCGGAAAAAATATTGTTGGCGTGGTATTGCAGTGTAATAACTTTGAGGTGATTGATCTCGGCGTCATGGTGCCCTGCGAAGACATCTTGAAAACAGCGATCGAAGAAAACTGCGACATTATCGGTTTATCAGGTCTTATTACTCCATCGCTTGATGAAATGGTTACCGTTGCCAAAGAGATGCAGCGACAGAATATTCAAAAACCATTGCTGATTGGCGGAGCGACAACATCAAAAGCCCACACCGCCGTCAAAATTGATCCCGAGTTCGATCTTGATCAAGCTATTTATGTTGCGGACGCTTCGCGAGCGGTAGGTGTCGCTAGCAAGTTATTGTCTAAGAACAAAGAAAGCTATATTGATGATATTAAAAGTGAGTACGTAAAAGTTCGCGAACGTACCGCTAACCGCAAACCCAAGGGCAAACAAATCAGCTATGAAGAAAGTAAAGGTCGCGGCTTACAGATAGACTGGGATGCCTTTACACCGGTTACTCCAAAGCTGGTCGGGACCCAAGTATTTGATGACTACCCATTAGAAGAGCTTGTCGACGCCATCGACTGGACACCTTTCTTTATCTCATGGGATTTGGCTGGAAAATATCCCGCTATTCTAGAGGATGAAATCGTTGGCGAAGCGGCCACCAGCCTATTTGCCGACGCGCAAAAGATGCTTAAAGAGTTAATCGAGAAAAAACAGCTACAAGCGAAGGGCGTTATCGGTATTTGGCCAGCCAATCAAGTCAATCAAGAAGACATTCAGATTAGCGACGAAGCCGGCAAGGTTTTGGGCAACATTCAGCCTATTCGCCAACAGGCTATTAAAGCGACTAGGGATGTGGCGGAGCCACCACTATTGAGCCTAGCGGACTTTATCGCCCCCGAAGATAGCGGCAAGCAAGATTATATAGGTGGATTTTGTGTGACCACCGGCCTAGGCGCTGAAGCCCTTGCCAAAGAATACGAAAGTAATGGTGACGACTACTCGGCAATTATGGTTAAGGCCTTGGCAGATCGTATGGCCGAAGCCTTTGCTGAACATATGCACCAGCGGGTTCGTAAAGAGTTTTGGGGCTATCAAGCCGATGAGCAGCTTAGCAATGAAGAGATTATCAAGGAGAAGTACCAAGGCATACGCCCTGCTCCTGGCTACCCTGCCTGTCCGGATCATAGCGAAAAGGAGTTTCTCTTCGAACTACTAAATGCCCAAGAAAATATTGGCGTAGAGCTCAGTACGCATTTCGCCATGACTCCCGCTGCCTCAGTATCCGGCTGGTATTTTGCCAACCCAGAAAGTAAGTACTTTAATGTTGGCAAAATCCAGGAAGATCAGGTGCAATCAATAGCGCAGCGCCGAGATCTTAAGCAGGAAGACATTGAAAAATGGATACGACCTAATCTGGCCTATTAAAGGCCAGCTTTTGGAAATCTGTACAATCCATTATCAATAACATCATATCAGCAACTCATAGAGCTGCTCGCTTATAGTGGTAGATCGGCAGCTGTGAAGCTTCGTCCAGCCGATCTATCAGCTATAGAGTTCAGAAACATCCACTTCTCGGGCATCAAGCTATTGCCCTTTTACCTATAAACTATACGCTTATAAGCCAACACCGCCAGCAAAAATTCGCGGTTTTTAGGGCTTTAAACACAGAAAACTGTGAGCCCTCAAAATCCTGAGTAAAGCCCACTTGTTGATTATCAAGTTTTGTTTATCAACCTTGATTCAAGCAATGTAAAGACGCACAGTACGCCCACCATCAATGATAAGAAGCTTTAAGTATGGATCAGCTTAGTGAAACGGCGGGTTTAATCGACTTCAATACAGAGGTGTTTTTCAGTGGTCAGCTTTGCGGCTTGCAATCCATCGGCGACAACAGCTGCGGGCATTTACATGTCTTGAAATCAGGAACTTTAAACATTGTTACTGAGGATGGGCACAAAATATTTCTAGATCGTCCATCTGTTATTTTCATCCCTAGCAAATCTAATCACCGACTTTCCGTAGGCGATAGTGAAAACGCTGAACTGGTCTGCGCCAAAATTCATTTTGGGCAGGGACAAGAAAAGTTCGTTAACTCTCTACCACGCTTTATTTATTTTGATGGCGCCAGCCACCAGCATCTTCAACGCGCTGCAAACTGGCTGTTTGAAGAAGCTTTCCAAGAGACGCCCGGAAAACAAATGATGCTGGACAAACTTAGCGACATTATTTTTATCCAGATTCTCCGACATGTTACTGAAAAGGGGCTTGTAGTCCACGGGATTCTTTCAGCCTTGGTGCACCCACAGTTATCCAAACTAATAGCAGCCATTCAAAAAGCCCCGTCAGATAGTTGGAACCTAGATAGCATGGCAGCGACGGCAAGCATGTCACGCTCTAAGTTTGCCACCTTATTTAAAGATACTGTAGGCAAGACGCCTAATGAATATCTTACCGAAATACGATTAGTTAAGGCCCAAGAACTTCTAATTAACAATAAACCGGTGAGCCTGGTGGCCCATGAAGTGGGTTACGAGCATGCATCAGCGCTCAGCAGGGTGTTTCGCAAGCGCTATGGTATCAGCCCTAAAGAATGGCTTAAAGAGAAGCTCAGCGCTTAATAGGATAAGCACTGAGTTTTGCTGCCCGCCCTTTCCTTTTTAACTTACCCCTTACCCTTCTGAAACCCCAATTTAGCTATATTGCTTGCAACTAACTTTATCTAAATCGTTTTATTAATTTATAAGCTTGCGTCAGCGTAACTATTATCTTCTTTTCTAAAATTCAACAAGCGAAGACCCAGGGTCTAGCTATGCGTCGAAGTCATTAGCTACCCCAACAAGAGTAACTTCGCAAAAACCAAGATAGACAAATAAGCTTGTTATTAGCTTATACATTTACAATATATAACTCTCCAGCCTAACAGCAACAAGCCACCATCATATTCAACGCAAAGTAAAATCAAGCAATTGTTAAGCAAAAGATAAGCCCGAAGTAAACCTTTGTAAGGCTGAACGATTGGCTCGTTTTTCTGTACGTTTGGTTAATTTTAATATTTTTTCCTACCTATACTGGTCACCGTGATTGAAGAGTCATCACAGCTTAATAGGCCAAGCGATGGCCAAAACCTAAAGACTTAGCGAGGAAATTATGAAATTCAATCGAGTACTAAAAACCTTAACTGCCGCTTCAGCTATTGCCATGAGCAGCCTAACTTTTGCGGCCGATATTGGTGTCAATGCTGACAAAAACGATCTGGCGATCAGTGGTTACGATGCCGTTTCTTACTTTAAGAAAGGCAAGCCTAGCAAAGGTAACACCAAGTACACCGCGACCCACAAAGGTGCCATCTTCCACTTTCGCAGTGCGAGCAACCGCGATCTATTTAAGGCCTCACCTGAAAAGTATGCACCACAATTTGGTGGTTACTGCGCGATGGGTGTTGCACTGAATAAGAAATTGGACGTTGACCCATACGCTTGGAAAATTGTTGACAACAAGCTTTACCTGAACCTTAACAAAGATGTTCAAAAGAAATGGTCTTCTGACATCGACGGCAATCTAACAACAGCCTACCGTAACTGGAATGGCATCCGTACTGTAGACGCTGAAGTTTTGGCTGAAGAGTAATTTTCCAACATTAGCGGAGAATAGCTATGAACAAGAGTATTTTAGCAAGCGCGGCTTTAGCCGCATTAGTATCCACCACCATGGTTCCGGTCAGCGAAGCCGCAGCGAAAGAAAAATGCTACGGCGTTGCCAAAGCTGGCCAAAATGATTGTGGCAACCTAGCTGGTACACATTCATGTGCAGGCCAATCAAAGGTTGATAACGATCCAGGTGAATGGAAGCTCGTAGCCAAAGGCACTTGCGTAGACCTTGGCGGTATGCTGAAAGCAGAAGCCAAAGAGAAGTACAAAGCTTCTAAAAAAGCTTAATCGATCAGGGAGATAAACATGTTAGGGCCTGCTATATCATCGAGCAATCCAACAAAAGCGCTTAATGATGCACAGCTATTTGGTATTGGCTTGCGTCACGAGCATTACCAGCAGGCCCTGACCTGTCCCGCTGATATCGACTTTGTGGAAGTACACACTGAAAATTTCTTCGCCCCAGGCGGGGCCAGTGCTGAGCTTATCCGTGAGATCTCTAAGCATTACGAGCTGAGTTTACACTGCACTGCCATGGGGCTAGGTTCAATCGATCGACCCAGCGATAGCTATATGGAAACTATCGCAAGATTAAATCAGGAACATAAACCTCTATTTTTATCAGATCATGCAAGCTTTAACCGGGCCGCTACTAAATCCGGTACAAACGCCAAGCCAATATTTACCGGTGATCTATTACCCCTAGCTTTTAACCGAGAATGGCTTTCGGCGCTGAGCGATAATGTTAACTATGTCCAAGACAAGTTAGGTCGCCAAATCCTTGTTGAAAATCTATCTTCGTATTTTCAGTACGATGAAGATGAAATGATGGAAACAGACTTCTTAAACCAGCTTGTCGAAAAAACCAACTGTGGACTGCTACTTGATCTAAACAATATCTTGATCAACGCCCACAACAAGCAAAGTAGTAATCCGCTCCACGATGCTATTAGCTGGACCGAATCTATAAACCTCAACGCCGTACAAGAAATTCATCTAGCAGGCTTTAGCCAAGATAAGGTAGCCAGTTTTTATATCGACGATCACTCTCAGGCAGTATCTGATGAATGCTGGGCTTTGTATCGCAATACTATTCAGCGCCTTGGCAACGTTTCCACTTTGATTGAATGGGACAATTCGCTACCAAGCTGGGAAACTTTAGTGGCTGAGCTGGACAAAGCACGGGCTATTGTCAGTGAGCTGGAGTCAGAGTATTACCTAAAACAGGCGCTACCGTCATGAGTGATATCCAGACACTGCAAGGTTCTGTGCTCGAAGACATATACCGCTTTGGTGAACAAGACACATCAGCAGCACATACTCAGGTTTATCAGAATAACCTACTGGCCAGTGCCTTTAGAAGCTTGTCCATTGCCTACCCTTGCACTCAGCAATTAATTGGCGATGAAGCCCTAAAAGCGCTGGCGGCAATGCATTTGCAGCAGCAGCCATTACAAGCCGCGGACTGGTCTGAATTTGGGCATTTACTCGCTAAGATTATTGCCAGTAATGAAGCCTTTGAATCATACCCCTATCTAAGCGATGTGGCCCGTTACGAAGCGCTGATATTTGAAAGCGAACGATCTAAGGATGAGTTATTCAACCAATCAAGTGTTTTCAAACTGCAAGAAAGCGAAATCGATAATGTATACATTCGCTTTCAAGAAAGCTTTCGCATACTGGAAAGCCCTTATCCCATAGAAGATATTTATCGAGCAAACCTCAGCGAAGCTGCTGAACCTGATCAGTATCTACAGTCAGCTAAGAAAAAACTTGAGCAAGATGAATATCAAGAACGACTGATGATTTATCGCTGTCGTTATAAAGCTCACTCAATAGCGGTGGCTAAAAATGAATTCGCGTTCATTTCAGCCTGTATAAACGGCTTAAGTATCGGAGCTGCTTTGGACACGATCGAGATCAAAGCGCATCGAAGCGGTGAAAATAAAGGCTTAGACCTGGGCAGCGTATTGAGTTTACTGATCCAACACCAAGCCATTAGTGAACTTTACATTCAATGAGCTGTGAGCGTAGAACGCTACAGAAACCGCCACAGTGAGCTTGGACAACTGGAATTAGCAACATGAAACAGCACCATTTTTATAGCACTCTTTTAACAGCACTACCGATAATACCTTTTACCTTGCGCTCTTTATTAGCTAGAGCCAATTAAACGAGTAACAACGGAGAAAATTATGAACTCTAGTATACGAAACCACTACCAGAATTACTTGCAGCTAAGCCGATATTTAGAATACCCCCAGCACCTGGCGTTGTTACTTGCGCGTTGTTACGTCGCCTGGGTGTTTTTCGCTTCAGGCTTAACGAAGCTCAATGATTGGGAAACAACGCTTTTTCTTTTTGAATATGAGTATCAGGTACCCTTTTTGTCTCCGGCTGTAGCCGCATTTCTAGGTACTGCAGGTGAAATTGTTTTACCGGTTTTATTGGCCTTTGGGTTCAGCACACGATTTGCGGCACTTGGATTGAGCGTAGTAAATGTTGTTGCCGTAATTAGCTTGGAAGAAATAGCGCCCGCAGCCTTTGCTGGGCATGTTATCTGGGGTCTGTTATTGGGCCTGAATCTACTATGGGGCTCAGGCATTTTGGCTATCGATACATTGATTGCTAAATTTTTTGCTAAAAGCAACACAGAGCTTTGATTTGCCAGTGGTTGTTGACTAGCAACTGCTCCTTTTTATGCCTTTCATAAAGCGAATATAAAAAGGACATAAAAAAAGCCGCTATAGCGGCTTTTTTTAAATTTACAGCCCTAAAATTTTAGAGCAAGAATGCGGCTGCAGCTGCAATAGCTACCACAACAACGACTGCTCCCATGATTAGGCCAGTCTTCGATGAGCCGGATTCTTGGCTAGCCGTTTTAACGCTAGCGGCTGCTGAATTGTTATTGGACAATCTCGCTTCAAAGGCAAACTCTACAGACCCTAAGCGGATGATGTCGCCAGACTTCAAAAAGGTAGACAAGCCTTTTTTATCATTTACAAAAGTACCGTTGGTTGACATCCAATTAACAATTTTCCAGAGTACACCATCATTCACCAACTGGGCGTGCTTACCAGAAACACTGCCATCGTCGATTACGATGTCCACTTCTTCTGAACGCCCTAGGTGCCAGATGTTAGTCGCTTGATCACCTTGCAGCTCATAGATTCGACCTCTGACAGCGTCTGACAGGCCAACTAAACGTGGGACAGCGCCAAGCGCTGGAATATCAATACGGCCCGCCATGTAGTCTGAAACAGCCGCAGAACGTTCTACATCGAACACAATTTGGGTCTGTGAAGCGCTTTCTAGTCCTTCCCCTTCAGACCAAACCGATGGAATATCCGCTTCGGCTTCACGCTTATTGGGCGAAATAACACTAAAGCTGTCGGTATCGATCACAATTAAGTCGCCATCGAACAGATCAGAAGAATCGTTTATTTTTTCACCATTTAGAAATGAGCCATTACTTGAGCCCAGATCTAACAAAACCAGCTTGCCATCCTTTATTTCGATAGACGCGTGTCGACGAGAGGCCACATCGCTTTTTAGAACTATGTCACAATCATCACTACGCCCTAGGATGGTAGAGGCGCTTAAAGATAACAGCTCGCCTGTTTGCGGATTCTTCAATTTACAGTTGTCGCTTGTGCACTCAACCATCATTTTCGACCTTTTACTTATTCTTACTACTGTTTAATCTTTTACTATGTGTTTGAAATCTGCGTTGATACAGAAAACAAATAAACTAGCTTACGCTGCCATTATGAAAGCTGTATTAAGCTTAGGCAGCGCCTAAATCAGCTGATTGCTACATCAAAGCAATATCAGAAGCTGATTATACCCAAATAAACGAGCAGCCCAAGCAGCCCTGCCAATAAAAGCAGACAAACCATCGTAATTAGCCAACTTGGCGTGCCACCACCGATATGATCATCCAATGCATCGTAATCTAACTGACTCTTGGGCTTAACCGCATACACTTGAGTAGTGGAAAACTCTTCAGTGACACTCTCACTGCTGGTGATATGGGCGCCATCATTTTGTACGCCTAGCGGGAAATACTCACTGTGCCCCGATAGATTATGGGTTTCTACAATTGTTGCTGGTACACGGCCGGATTCTGGCGCAACAACATCATTACTCACCAGCATCACGGTAATATTATCTTTACCGCCAGCATCGTATGAGGCCTGGACTAATTTTTCACAACAGCTCTCAAGACCCTCGGCGGCATTATCATGAAGAAGCCTTGCGATCTCAAAACCGCCTAACTCATCGTTTAGGCCATCACTACAGAGGAGCAGTAGCTCGCCCTGATACAAATCTCCTTCGCAGGTTCCGATATCCAGCTCAACAAGCGCTTCTGCCCCTAAGGCCTGAGTCACCAAATTGCGATCATTACGTGTTTTGGCATCTTCAGCCGATATAATGCCGCGCGACAGCAATGACTCGATGTAGGAGTGATCACGACTGATTTGCCGTAGTTCGTGCCCATCCCATATATAAGCGCGACTGTCGCCAACCCAGGCGACATCAAAACGCGAACCGTCAAATTTCGCTGCGACCACGGTCGAGCCCATTCCAGCTCCACCACGTCCGTCCAAAACGCCTTTTTTCACTTCTAGATGAGCATTGGCGACCGACTCTTCTAAGTTTTTTTCGCCTTCCTTTAAATCGTTCCAAAGGGTGGAAACCACGATTGCGCTTGCAACCTCACCTGAGGAATAGCCTCCCATGCCATCAGCCACAGCCGCCAAGCCCAGTTCATCATCCGCTAGAAAGGAATCTTCATTTAGCTCACGTCTTCCCGTGTGGGTGCATCCTACTATTTTTAGCACTGACTCACCTCGCTATGGGTACATGGTTGAAAGCAGATTTTTTGCGACACTGGCGAAACGCCCCTGCTGAAACGCAGACTCACTGGCGAGTGAAGCATAAAAGCTGTCCATTTGTGCACTATATCGCTCACTTTGATTTAAAGCCAATGTTAGCGTCTCAACCCCCAAGAAGGCTTGCTCAGCACTGGTGTAATCGCGATATTGACCGGCGGCGCTCTTGCTTAGGATTCTTTGTCGCAAAGAATTAATTTCATTGCTACTGTAGTTGCGATCCAATAGTGCCACCTCCATGCTTGCTAGTTCTGCTAATGCCGCCTTGGCGGAAGACCTAAGACTGTTAACATCTTTACGAGAAGCGACATGCAAATCACGTGAAAGCTGCAGTAATCGCTGGGCGCCTTCCTGATCACGAATATAGGCAATACCCACCAACATTTGTAGTGCCGCATCGTTTAAGCGTAAATCTCCGGGTTTTAATCCAATTTCGATACTTGTCTGGCGCCAAGTCTTTTTATCCATCGGATGATGGCAGGCGTGACAATCGTAGAAAGATAGCTCAGGAATCATTCCATTAGCCGTTAGCAAATGACTGTTATAAAGCTCTAAGGTTTGCTTAGCGGTGTAGTAAACCCCGGCAACCCACATAGTCACGGATTCGATTTGCCCTTTTCTTTCAAGATAATCTTGATCAACTACATAATGAGCGGGCTGATTTGCGGTGAAAGTTTCTAATTCGAAAGCCAAACGAGGGTGCCCTGCTCCCATTATTCGATGCGTGGCGAATTTATCTTTAGTACCCAAATGGCAGGATAGGCACATTTCCGCTCTAGGCTTTGGCGATTCAGTTGGGTACATGCCTACCGCCAAATTTTCTGCGTGAGTTACGCCTTTTTTATAATGGCTATCTAACCATTTCTCACTGCCACCATGGCAGGCTTCGCAGCCAACGCCGTCACGAATGACGAACTTAGGGCCACGCTGGCTTTGGGGAACATTATCCGCATGACAATCTAAGCAAATATCCGCCGTATGAGCCGAAGCCAAGCCGAGATTTTTGGCCATCCGCTTAGACTCAGCATTGAATAGAATTTTATAAGCTTTGGAGTGTAAGTCTTCACGGCTCCAAGTGCGGTATTCATTTAACAGCGCGTATGAGTTTGCATCCGGTGCCGGCTTACCGTGACACACACTGGAAGCACAGGTAGCAACACCCATGTGCTTGTCTTTTCCCGTGATTGGGTTTTCCTCGGCTAAGGCATGCCCACTTGCCGCTAAGCATGCCAAGCTAAAAATAAACACCGGTAGTTTCAAGATCGTTTTTTTCATAACTACTCTTCTTTATCTTTTACGGTCCAGACCTTGCCGGATTTATCTTTGTAAAGCTTATTTATTTCTTCTTTATTCAGCGGGCGAGAACCGCGACGGCCGAATACCGCTACTTGGCCACCAGTTTCATCAACAGCACGGTCACGTTCTAGCGCTCTCGACAAACCTAAGGCTGCCTTTTCCGTTGGGTAATGCGCAATTAGATGCGGATTCGGTTGCGGGCTAAAGCCATAAAATTTTGGCTGAATTTCCGGAGACGTCAACTGAAGTATTTTTAAACCACCAGTCCCATCAGCAACATAGGCGAACAAGGAGGCATTGGTACTCGCAACAACGACATCTTGAGAATCACTGAGCTTGCCTCCAGCGTTAAACATTTGCTGCACTTTCATGGCGGTTGGCTTTTCTATATCAATGATTGCCAAACCATCTTTGCCAGCCGCGACATAAGCATAGGTTCGAGCAATGAAAACCTTTTGTGCATCAGCCAAAGCGATCGTGTTATTCGCCAATAGAGAGGGTTGCTTGGGGTCAGTAATATCAATGACTTTTAGTCCATCCGCATCAGTCACAAACAAGTAACGAAACTGTACGGCCGAAGCTCGACCATCATTCAATGGTGTCACCGACACCAACTGCGGCGATAGCGGCTTATCAATATCAACAATGACCAAACCAGCATCTGCAACAATGTAAAGATAGTGACCACCAATACTTATATGGCGCGCGCCATTTAATATGCCATTGGCATTCCAAGTAGCGGCACGTTCCAAAAAGTTATTGCGAGGTTCACCGTCGGAGAAGGTATCGATATTGACTAGAATTAACCCTTCTTCTGCATCCGTCACATAGACATAGTGATATAAAGGATGCATTGGTTGTTCCATATTGGTCACCCGCATCAGCTCACCAGTGTTTCGCGCTGGCGCAACTGGCTGAGTTGTGGGCATCAACATACAGGTTGCGTTTTTACTCGGTACATTCGGGTTGTGGCCAAGTGGGCTAAATGGTGCCGAGATAATACGCTGGGAAACACCTTTGTTATCAATAGAGGCAATATCATAGACCTGTAATCCTTGCTTACCTGCCGCCGTGTAGAGATATTCGCCACGCATCTGCAAACAAGAGCTGCGCCCAGAACTATGACTGTAGCCTACCTGCAACTCTTGGCCAGCTTTTTGGTGATCATTGTACCAATCAGGATAGGCATACTTATGTAAGTAGCTGCCATAAACCGCCTGAGGCTCGTCCCATTCGGTAACTTGCACACCAACAACTTCGCCATCACCGCCCAGCCAAGCAAAGCGGCCGATAAAGTCGATAAACTTAGTTCCTACACCTAAGGTTTGAGTAAAGATCGCATTATTGTCTTCAGTGTTTGCCAAGTGGCAATCACTACAGGTTTTGGTTTCAGTCTTGCGAACTGTATGTGGGAAATGCGGGTTAATCGCTTGCGAACTAAAGCCACTAGACGCAACGGGAGGCTGCTGGATATAGATCCGCTCACGGTTTGAGTTAGTCGAAGACAATACCAAGGCTGAGGTAGAGCGAATCGGTGCATACTTACCACCTTTATGTTCTTCCCGCTTACCAATCATGAAAATTTGATCACGCGACACTTGCGGATTATAGGTCGCAAAGTTACGCGACTCTCCACCTTCATAATGATGGCGCTCGGTTTTTACGTTGGCCTCAATAGGCAAGTGACAACCGCCGCAGCTTGTTGTCCACGCCGTATGACAGGTGTAACACTCCATATTTTCATAGGTATGCGCCAGCTGATCCTCCGGCACATCTTCACCCCAATTTTGTTCTGCGGTGTCTTTTGACATTAACTTAGCACGGGCTGCTTTTTCATTGTATTGCGGATGCCCTTTGCTCACACTGTCCTTCACCAAACTAAGCTCCCATTCTAAGCCTGGTGTTACCAAGGAGCGTTGGATCAACTTACCTTCAAGCCATTCAAATCGTAACTGGCCGTCAGGGTTACGGAGTACAGAAAGATCTGCACCCTTACCCAGTTTCGCTGGGCCGGAGGTTAGTAAGTTAGGGTAACGTTGCGCACTGCCGTGACAATCGATACAAGCAATTTCAACGGCGGCGGCGACTTCGCCATAGATGTGCCCATTACCATGGTTGTCTTGTGCAAAGTGACAATCGGAACAATGCATGCCTACGTCCGCATGAATCGAGGACATATGCACAGCTTTTTTAAATTTATCGGGATCATCATCCGATACCATATTGTTTTCGGCATCGAGTAGATTACCCTTACGGTCTCTTTTAAAGATAGCCCGGAAGTTCCAACCGTGACCATGATAGTCAGCAAACTGGGTGTCGTTTAGCTTTGGATTTAAGGAGGCAACTTCTTTTAAGAATTCTACGTCGGCCCAATTACCACGAGGCGCAGCACCTTCAGGGTTACGATCTAACACTTTACGCTTTTGCGCCTCAGAAGGATATTGTTGCTCCTCTGGCCACATCGCCGGTGCATCCGATTCATAGTCCCACATGGTGTAACCCAAATAAGTATTCATAAACATATTGGGTTGGTGCATATGACAGATCATGCACTGGCTGCTAGGTACACCTCGAGTAAACTGGTGTTTTAACGGGTGACCGGATTCGTCTTTTGGAATCGTTGGATCTATCGTTTGTGTTTTGCCTGTATGGCCAAACTGCGCGTAAGGCCCCGAGTGTTTCGGGTCACGGTCGTTGGCGTAAACAACGTGACAAGAGGTACAGCCTGAGTGTCGATAATCTCCAGGTTGATCATTCGTACCCATGAACCATAAGAAGGGATCATTCAAACGCGTTTTATGAATATTGATTAGTGGAACAGAAATTCTAGCGCCGGTACCCGGGCCTCGATTAGACTGCCTAAAATCCGGGCGTCCTGGTTCTTCTAAACGTTGAATCAATCCCAAACTGTTGGGGATACCAGTTTCTGGAAATAAGTTAGTGATATTTCGACCACCGCGCTCAAATACGCGGAAGATATCACCGGGCTTAACCGTTTCCCAATTGGGCAAAGGATAAAGCGCCGCAACAATACCTTTGGCCGCCATTTCCGGAGTAACTTCTGTGGGGTTTTTCAAAGCCGTGGCTTCGCCCTCGCGGTTATAGGATTCGCCCAGTAAATACTGCTTAAATGGCAAGATGCCGTTATTGTAAGAAGCCCCACCCCACAGCATAGCACCCGTGGCGTGCAAACTTCTTTCAGAAGCCTGAATCACATTCAAATGGCAAGCACCACAGGCCTCACGAGCAATGCGCAAATCGCCTGGGTTAATAAAACGTATAAATTCAGGCGCTTCTTTATTGAGTAAGGTATATGTCCGCTCTGGGTTTGCGGAGCTAGGGAAATTCCACAATTCCGGATAACGAGGCAATACGTGGGCTTGATCTCGTAAACGAGCGTAGCCTTCATCACCTGGTGATTCAGAGCTTCGAACGATACTGGAATCACCACCATGGCAATCTACACAGGCCAGTTGGATGGCCGGGTTATTGTGCATATTTTTACTATCGGATTCAGTGTGGCAACTAACACAACCCTCGTTTTTCTTAGAGACGAGTTCCGGGCTTTGAGAAGCGGGAGCATTTGCGGCCGTCACATAATCTCGCTCGACCGGCTTAGGCCCGCCAACAGCGAAAACAAAACTTGGCGCCAATAAAGCACTCAGTAACAGCAGCCCTTTTATGATGGGCTTTGTAACGGCCTTGGCTAGCGTTCTTTCTTCTTGTGCACACATGGCTTTTTCCGTTCCCATTGGCTTCATTACTTTTCCTTGCGAGCCGCTTGCTACAGCAGCTTCAAATCTTTTTCTGGCAAACATCACAAATTTAGTAGGTCAACACCAAATTAAATAACAACGAATGTTGGGTCTCATCACCAAATAGCTGTTCAAAGCCCTTGCCCGGCAGCAAGGCCGCGTAAGACAAACGAACAACAACGTTCTGACTCATAAACGGTCGATAAATCAATGATAAGGACACATCCGTACCAATCGACTCATCAATATCCGCCTGCTGCCTTGCAACTTCCAAGACCTCAGTTTGATCAAACCAAAGCTGGTTAACGTTAACGGATGCTCTGAGCTCTGGAAGAACGTCAAAATCTGCACCGACACCTAATAACCTCACCCCTGGGTTGGTGAAATTAGATTGGCCGTGTTCTTTTGATGCGCGTAGATTATTCAATAGGCCATTACGCGTCGATAACGTTACCTTACCGCCAGCAGCTAGTGGTACCCCCTGCCTTAACCAATAGCTGGTATCAGCGCCGGCAAACTGTGGGTTTTCGAAAATCGCATCAAAACCATTTTCTTCGTTATCAAAGGGATTATCATCACCCGAAGCCCACAGAGCCGAGCCACGCAAGCGTATCCAGTCATAATCAGCGCCTACCTCTGCAGCAGCGAAGAAGGATCGAATATCAGTGCGCTGGTTAACAAAGGGGCCCCTATTCTGTTCACCCAAGGCGGCGTAAAGTGAGTGGGTTACGTTGATACGGCCAAAGTGACCGTCCGAACTGAATCCTAAATAGGTTACATCGTAGTTTCTAAAACGTTCAAAGCCCAAAGAAGCAGGTCGCTGAATCAGATCATTAACATCGTAAAAGAATTCATCTTCTCGGTTACGATTATGAACGATAGAAAACTGAGAAAAATGTCCAAGCGCGATCAAATCCTGCCAAATGACATTGGCAATAAAGACATCGTCTTCACGGGGCGCTTCTCCAATATCATTTAAGCCACTGTTGGTATCTTTTTCTAAACGACGAAACCACGCCAGGTTGTATTGGATCTTGTTGTTATTACGAATACCAAATAGGCGCACACCTAACTGATTATCCTGAAACAAAAAGCCACGAAAATCGTTATTAAATGGCTGAATACCAACCCGGATACTATCGAAATCGTAATTATCAGACACATTCCTCAAGTGCACATCGATAAATGCACCTTGAATACCAACAAAGTTATCGTCTCGACGCACCCCACGCTGAGGGTCTACATTAATCCCGGCTAGCTCGTTAACAACGGTGTGGTTGTAATTAAACACCGGGATAAAGCGGAATTCATAATCCGGCGGTCTAAATACCGTATCACCTTTGTAATAGACAAATTCCATAGCGACTTGCTGGATCACCGAATGCTGCTCGGTGTTACCATATAGATCCAAATCACCTGGGTCAGATGTGGTGATAAGCCCGACTGGCGTAACGACTTTTCGGCCTTCGTAAATGGTGTCGGAAATCACGCCGAGGTTAAAAAACCAATCATCATGAAGAGGAACATCTCCTTTTAAGGTATTTCGGTTGTACGGATCCCACCAATTATCGGTATAGCCTATAGCCTCAACGATACGCCAGCGATCAGGAAACACTATACTGTCTTCAAAATCACTCACCTTCGGGCGAGGTACTGGGGATTCCTCAACGTCTTCTCGCAATACCGTAAAGGTTTGCTCTTCTTTTAAACGGGCGTCATTAACTGGCCCTGGCGTTCGTCGCTGGGGCTTACCATCGATAACCGTTTCAACAATCTGTTCATTAGCATCGGGAAGCTGGCTACAGTCAACGCGGCCACCTGGGCGTCTGCGGCGCTTAGCTTTATTCGCTGCTTGCGCTGCCTCACATTCCTGGCGGGTTTGTGCTTGTGCGAGAGTATTGGCTGCCAGTGGTAGTTGCGCGGTCGATACTACAACAGCTAAAGCAGAGGCCTTTATTAAACCGTGATTCAATATTGGCTTCAGTTTCAAAGCGAAAAAAGGCTTATCTATCCGTGCCATGATGTTAATCCCCTACTTTCCTGAGCAAACATTTTGTTCGTCGCTGTCAATAAAGGGTGATTGCGGGCAACTTATATAACGCAATCGTGTTCCCTGTGGCGTTAAGGTATCAGCGCGAATTTCAGCCGGCGCATTATTGAAGCTTCCATTCATTTTTTCGGCGGCACGATGAACACCCAAGAAGGCAATCATATCGTCCTGATCAACACCGTCCCCTGAAATACCAATGCCACCGACCAAGGTATTGCCCTTATAAATGGGTACACTACCTGGGAAAATCTGAATGCCATTGGCGATGTTATTGGCAGCAGAGCTTGCTGTCCCTCCGAATGGGACGCCAACGCAATTGTTGCCGACGTCATCCGTTTGCAGGCCTGCAACATGTAATAGGTGGCTGACAATGCCATTCATGGTGAGGTCGAGCTGCAAGCCCGTAGAAAATGGACTCCACTCTCCTGCTGGCTTACTTAATGGTCCATGTGGAGCATTATCAACACCATCTGGATAAAAAGGACGCGACAAATTTCCGCCAGCTCGATCAGAAAAGGCAATGCCATTACTTAAGGCCGAGCTGTCTTCAACAAAATCCCTTAGAGCTTGCACATAATTTGCAATATCAATGTTGCGCTTAGGGCTTAAGTCAGAGTTTAAATATTGCGTTAGCGGCAAGTTTTGCAAGAAATCTGCCGCCGCCGGATTTGAAAAGAATGCCGCCGTACGCGCCTTTTGCAAGGACACATCTGCACCAAAAACCGGAGCATCCAAGGTACGAGCCATGCCCAAAACATCACCATTCAGATCGACAACGGAAATAGTTACTCGTGCTTTAGTACTTAAAGGTCGTCGAATTTGGGCACGTGATTGGTTGGCAACACCAAGAGCTTCATCAATGATCGCTTGCACTTCATCGGCGGTTAATTCTGTACCATCTGTTGGGGGAAAACGATCTTGACCCGCCGCATCTACAAATACATAGGCTTCGCGATTTGGATAAGTCGTAGTATCAGCTCTGATGCCTGAACTAGCCTGACCAAAAGCTTGGCCTGCACGTACATTGCCATCAATATAGTCTGGTACAGGAATATACTGCCCATCACTATCATTTAATGTTGACGCTGCACCCGGAGCAGCCGTTAGCTGGCTGTATTCAACATCAGTGTATCGTAAGACCTTACCATCAACTGTTATACGATCAGCTCGTCGATCAGCGGGAGCTTCAAAGCCAACTGTGGCCGCAAGCGCGATTAGCTCGTCTTGATCCATATCAGAATCGACAACAACTTTATCTAGGGTGTAGATAAAGTCGTCTGATATCACACCGACACCACCGACGGGAACATTATCTTTATATAGAGGAAAGCCGCCTGGATCGGCTGATAAACCCAGCGGCGCTTGTTTCGGACCGATACCTGCTACAGAGTTATCCAAGGTAAAATCAGAACAGGCTAACTGACTGAACTGAACACCAAAAAGCGGGCCTGCCGGTTGCACTCTCTCACCAGGGTTAAAGTGTTCCTGCACAATTTGACTGGCGACACGGCTACTAAATGCGTTGCCCTCGGTCGATAAATAAGCCCCCGTAATCGCCTTAGAAATAGCAGCGAGTGCGTCTCCACCAACAGCTAAAGGGAGTTGAATATTTTCCAAACCACCATCAATATCGCTTAAGCCTTGCTTATTACTAGAGATCAGCAGTGACTTACTGGTATCAATATCTGCTGTACGGTAGACCGCAAGTACATTGCCGACACGATCAACTACCGCTATGGTTGCCGCAACGCCAAGCGCTTTTGCTTCTGCAACCGCTTGTTGCACCACCTTCTCGACATCAGCTGTACGCAAGAAAGAATCGGCGTTAGTACAATTGCCCTCACACACCACTGGCGGTGGTGGCGGAGGCGGAGTTGGGGTGCCTTCATTGGGCGCGGTACCAGAGCCACCTCCCCCTCCACCGCAGCTTAACAAACTGATGCTAGTGGCCAACAATAGGCAGGGTTTAAGGCTGAATCCCTTACGGCTTAATCTCATGGTGTTTTTTGCTCCAAAACAGCAGGCAGTTCTTTCAACCAAATCGCCTGATTTCCGGGTATATGGTAATTATGGCAAGCTACGCAATCCAAAGGTGCGGCATGCTCGGCCTGGTCATCATGGCACTGTAAACAGTTATCGCGTCCAGGAATTAAAATATCGTGACTTTCAGATGATTCACCGGCCTTGTGGCAGTCTTGGCAAATCTCATCGACAGGTGCATCGCGTAATAACAAATGGGTAGAGTGGTTAAATCGACCCTGCGAGAACCAATCATTATTAAGTTTGACCGGTTTAACCGTCCAAAAATTATCGGCTTTTTTCTTGCCGGCCAACTGGCGAGCTTCCGTTTTTTCCACTTCGTGGCAAGTAATGCAACCTGTCTTGGTGAACTGGTTTTCCAGCTCTAAGGCAGCACGTTCTTTACCGCAAACCAAAGCACCTTTTTTACAGCGATCAAGGTCGCGACTCTTGCCTGGAACACGACGCACATGATCAATACCTTCCACGCCAGAATCTGGATCGGCAAACATGCGAATATAGTATTCTTCCAGAGTTTGCTTAACCAACAAAGGTGATCCGTGCGGAAGCTGTCGACTTGGTTCAGTATCATCAAATCCCAAACCGTGGCAATCACGGCACATTCCTTCCATGGTTATAGGCTCAAAATGCTCATTATCCGCACTAAGCACATGACAAGATTTACACTCCAAAGCCTCACCACTGTCTTGGCTTTGAACCTTATCGATATCTAAATGTAAATCGTGAGGAAATTTTAGTTGTGAGTTTTCTTGCAGCTCTTTACTGTAAGGAACCCTAGATAGCTGCCACTTAAAACCATCGAAACCAAGCAAGCCTAAGCGGAACTCTGGGTGAGTTTTTTCATTAAAACCAGAAACATTAGCCACTGACTCCTCTTGAGTAATATTACCTAACTTAGCAATATCACCATGGCAATCTACGCAGAGCGACTGATCTTTAATAATAATAGTTGCTGGCTCGTTATGTTCTCTATGGCAGCTGCCGCAGCGGTACTCTTCAAAGGCAGGAATAGCTGGATGCTTATTATGAACATGCTGCTCGGTATTGCTATGACATGAAAGACAAGCTTTATCTTGTACAACTTCGAAAGGTTTTGCGTGGCAACTTGTGCAGTCATCACCAATCGCTGGAATTCGATGGGCTGGAATTAGCGGACCGCTAGACCAATGCTTATCGGTTGGAATCCCAACTTTTGATAGCGTATCACGAGCCTCACTATTCAACATGGACCATATTGGCAATGCCAAAGCAAACAATAAGACCAGTGCTGATGCAATATAAGCTAAGCTTCGATTATAGCCCACACCCTGCAAATCGGTCTTGAATCGCTGCTTAGTTGAGTGCTTAACATCCGCATCAATTTCAAACTCTAAGGCACAGGAAAAACCGGCAGGAGGAGCCTGCAATATAAGCTTGTGTCTGCCAATCGTTAATTGTTGGCCAAGGCCTATTGCACCTTTACTTTGCGGCTGACCGTCCAGCTCGACTACACAGCCTTTAGCGCATTCAAATTTCGCACTTTGGTTATCAACAGCGGTTACCACTAGGTGATTTGCCGAGACATCCTCCCCAGCAAGCTGAACCAGCTGACCTTCACCAGAACCGATACTTATTGCAGCAGCATCCAATTGGCTATCGTTTTGATCAATAACCTTAGTGCCTGTTTTTCTTGTTTGTCGTATTAAATAGAGCATGGCTTACCAGTATAAAAAGACAGTCACAATGTGGATGATTAAAGCCACAATCAAAACAATAGTGGTTGGAATATGAAACAGCAGCCAAACTTTTAATCGTGCTTGCAGGCTAATTTCTCGACGAATACGGTTTAATAATTCTCGGCGACGACCAAATATATAAAGAATATCCTGCAGATCCTGAGCCTCTTGCTTCTTGCTCACATTTGGAATGCGCATGGCAATATAGTCAATGGCCGCCTGCTGGTTTCTATTATCAACAACCTTGGTGCGGCTTTGGTTGTCTTCCGAAGCGCTAAGCTCTACTTTTGAATTATCCTGACCCTTCAATTGGCTCCATAAACCACCACCTAAACTGGTGCGCGCAATCGCACTGTTGATTAATGTCTGAATGTCGGTATTACAACGTGAGGCAATATCCTTACCCTGCTGATCCAACTCATCGAGCTCGGAAAAACGTTGGTCTAAACTCTGATTACTGCGATTACGGGACAGCTTGTCTGGGTAACGCATATAAGCATAAAGCCCGTAAAATCCACTAAAGATAACAACACACATCAGCACATAGGCGAGCGTATGCACATTGAGGCCAAACTGGAAAGCACAGTGCAGAGTTCCTATAATCAGCAGGCTAGAGCCCAAATACACATGAGCAGAAGTCCAACCTTGTACCGTTCCTAGAGTGGACGCATAACGTCTTTTACGTACTCCCAAATAAGCGAGCCAAACGATTAGCAAAGCCCCTATCGTGCCCAGCACATAACCTTGCCAAGTACCACCATTCGGTGGACGCCAAGCCTCTTGACTGAAATAGACGGCGAAGGAGACGAGTAACAACACCAGGGAAACCCAGAAGTAGCGCCCGCCTTTAAACTCTAATATATTGTTATACATAATTTTCTTTTTAGCCGTTTAAGGGGCAATCAGCTCAACAAATTGTTCTGGATTCAAGCGCTCTACCGCGCCCACAGGGCAGGATCTTACACAAGCAGGTCCACCTTTCTGCCCGACACATGCATCGCATTTAACTGCTTTTTTGCCTTTATCGAGCGCTTCGTCGCTTGGCTGATATGCCGGATCTTGACCTGGACCGTTTCCCCTACCAAACATCATCCATTGAAATAGACCTGGCTTTTTCGGTGCATCATAAGCCAGTTTAATCACATCATATGGGCAGTTGGTTTCGCAGTTACCGCAACCTATACAACTACTATCGATAAACACTTCACCCGTCACCGCACGGTGAATAGCATTTGCAGGACAATCTTTCATACAATGCGGCATTTCACAGTGGCGACAGGATATTGCGACATTGATGTGACCGTAGCGCTGACCGGATTTACGATCTAAACGGCTGATACCACCGTGTGTTTCCGCGCAAGCTTTTTCGCAGTTATCACAACCCACGCAGAGCTTTTCATCAATGATTAAAGCACTGGTAGATTCACCTAGGCCCTCGCCCATTAAGAAAGAAATCAGGGACCCGCCTTCAGGCAGGGATTCCATTTGATTAGAAACCTTTAACTTTTCACTGGTCGCCGCTTGGATATCATTAACGCGCTCAGGGTCTTGTTTTAATAAAGCAAGGAACTCTTTTTGCTTAATCATTAGGGCTTCAACACGCACCGTTGCCCTTGCTGACTCACGACGAGTTTTATCCCCCATTAATGCCATCTGGCCAATCATTTGGCCAGACTGCGCTTGACCGACCACCACGGCCTGATCATTGCGAGCACGCTCTAGACTGATGGTACCGCTGCGGATCAAGTAGAGGCAGTCGCCGTCATCACCTTCTTTATAAAGATGTTCGCCCGCATTAAAGGTTTTGGTTTTGGTATTCTGTGCAATATCGCGAAGCTCACCAACATCGGCTTTCGGGGCGAAATATTGCTGTAAGAAGCGCACCACAAACACCCAGTCAATACCACCAAGAATTTCTTCATTGGAATTCATCAACTTAACCATGGTGCGTCGTGGAGTTTCGATCAGAATAGTATCTTCACCAGCGATCGCATTACCCACCCTTGGCCGCCCAGAAAGCAAGCTCATCTCGCCGAAAAATTGGCCCGGTTTGATAGTTTGTTGATTTTGGCCGTCAGCAGATTCTAAAACCACCTCACCTTCCACTACGGTTAGAAAGGTATTACTGTAATCACCGTGACGGTAAATGTAGTCGCCCGCCTTAATAAGCTTGGTAATTTTGGGGGCAGTAGGATCCGCTTCCTTTTCGGCCTTACTGACTTTTTTGCCCTTCTGCTCTAACTTGGCTATTCGCTGCTGCTTTTTGTCCTTCAATTCTGAAAAGCGGGCGTCCTTGACCTGATCGGCTTGTAGTTTTAATTGCGAAAGAATGCCCTCATCTGCTTGTGATACCAAAATATCACTTTCAATGACGAGCTCCCTAAATGCCAAAGTATTCATTCGGCGAAACATAGGAATACGCTGTTGGTAAAGACTTAGAATTTCTTCGACATCACTGACATAAGGCAGCATTTTTAGCTGTAAATCGAGAATTGGGTGATCTGCAGGTTTAACTTCATTACCACGAATATACTCGACAACATCATAACCTTGATTCATCGCCTGCTTAATGAGCGGATAACCACCCAAGGCACCAATGACATAAATGCCTTTCACATTCGATTCATACTGCGCCGTCAGTTCTGGAATCGCATCAGGCTTATCACTGGGAAACTCAATTCCGCATGATTCAATGAATTTTCTAGGAGGAATCGCACCCAAACGAGCGATGATGCGATGGCAGTTAATATCCACCTCGCCTTCGGGTGTATCCAAGGTAAGTACACCAGCCTCACCAACCGCTTCTGGTAGCACTAGGCCTGCAACAGAAGAACGGTAATAGCAGTCAAAATCAAGATTTTTATCGTTAATCGCAGCCAAAACAGAGTTCAAGTTACCCTCTTTAGCTCGGCTGAATTCTTCGCGGCGATTAATAATAAAAACTTTATTCTGTTTAGCTAGGCCCAAGGCATTTTCAATCGCTGCATCACCGGCCCCGACCACAACGATCGTTTCATCTTTATACTCATCCGGATCATCTAACTGATATTGAACAAAGTCTGAGTCATCGCCTGAAACCCCCAATTTTCTTGGGTTACCCTGCATGCCGATGGCCAAAATAATATTCTTGGCTTTGATGTTTTCGCCACTCGTAAAGCCTACCGTGAAATCACCAGCAGAACCGGTAATGCTGCTAACTTCAGATTGATAGCGAATATTAATTTCTTTTTCTTGAATGCCTTCATCCCAGGTACTTAAGATTTCTTCTCGTTTACCTGAACTAAATTCGACAGGACTACGCAGGTCTAGAAAACCTGGCTCATCCATAACATGCTTGCCTTTCTGATAACGATAAATCGTTTTTGCGGCATGCTTAAAGCCTTCAAGCAATATATGAGTAGGTTTATGATTGGGGTCATTTTTACGGGCTTGCTGATCATATTCGGCAGCGCGTGCCGCAGCACTTAGGCCCGCGGGCCCAGACCCTATGACGGCTATCTCGTAAATATCAGACATGGAAGCCTTTCCTTATCAGCCTAATACGTAATGGCTATTATTCTCATTCGGCCAAATACACCATAAGTCAATCGAGTAAACAGGCGCAGCTGTGTACCAGTCAAATTTACATTTTGACCAATAATACCAATCTGTACTTATACTCTTTTATAACTCTGCTGTTCTTGGTGCTCTTTCACTGTAGTACCGTACTTCAGTGATCACGGTAAATTTTTTTACTTAGTATTCTTTTATTTATTTGTTGCGCTTTCTAGTACGTAGTCGTAGTTGTTTCGCTGCGCTTTATTGTTGCTTTTCATGGCTTGTTTTTCTTCTATTTTATTCCACTTTAGTAGTTAATCATATTGCAAGCAGGCAACAAAGTGCTTTTAACAACAATATTCACTTATATTTATAAGTGCTATTCTATTACGTACTGCAAAGCAGCGTGATACCAGCTTTTAGTGATTCACAGGCCTTGGCTTGGCGCTTAAAGCAGTTAATTTTCGCTTCATGACCTATTCCTCACCAGCACCATCCATTTCCTCTTCCTGGGCGCTCTCTATTAGAGCATCAACCAAGTCATCATCACTGTACAAAGCCGATGTTTCAGCGCTATTGCGCACAGAGGAATTACTATTAATAAATACCTTAATTTCAGAGAACACAGCCAAACTGATATTGATCTCTGGTTGTACAGTAACGACTTTTTCCTCAGGTACATTCACATTGATAGAGTCTGCATTAATAGTTGCCGTCTGCGAAGTCGTAACCTGCCCCACAATATTAATATCACTATTGGAATTAATATTACTCTGGCCCAAGGCGTTTAAATCGCCTCCTACATCTACAGAGCCTTCAACTTGCAACTGTCCGGAACCATCCAAATTTAGATTTGTATCCGTAGACAAACCTCCATTTAAAACCAGGCGAGCATCATCAATAATATCGACATCACCCTGACTGGAAAGATCTCCCGCTACAGTAATTACACTGGAATCAGTGGCTTGCAAGCCATTACCAAGGATTACATTGGAGCCAATATTTGCGCTTGCCGCTCCCGAACTATTGAAAGTACCTAGAGTCTGTAGAGAACCTGACACATTCAGTTGGCTATCATCTGATATAGCGAGGCCACCAGTAAATCCGGCATCACCAACCACATCTAGCTGTACTTGCCCAGCCAGATTGAGATCACCATCTAAGTTAAGATCCCCTACCTGTAACTGGGCATCGCCGCTTAAGAGCAAAGATTGCACATTAGGTAAGTTGATTTGCTCTATAGACTCAAAGCGTTGCAAAGCTTCCACGCCATCATAGTCAATCGAACCGATTGATGATGTTTCAAAATCAATTGCAACAGTCTCTAGAGCGGCAAAACTCAAACTGTCTTGTCCACCGCCTCCATCAATGCGCTCGACACCGGCAAATCGATAAGAACCACTTTCAACAATACCTATATCGATCAGGCTGAAACTATTATCTGAATTGTTACCGGTCAATTGGTTAGTGTTATCGATTAACTCAACTGAGCGAATTTCCGTATCCGCTATCAAAAGGTTATTGTTTTCTAGTAATAGGCTGTCAAAGCCAGCTGCATCCAGACGATCACTACCCGCCCCCGCTTGCAGTATTTGTACACCCTGAAGCTGAAAATCATTAACTCGGAAAGATTGCTCAGCTAAAAGCTCAATATTGGCATCGAAACCAGATAGCTCGAGTTCACCCACCTGAGTAAAACTCTGTATATTGGCTAAATCTACCGAGGCCGAAGCAACGGAACCGCCTTCTATTTTTAGCCCTAAGCCAGCTAACTGCAGACTATTACTACCAGCTCCAGCATCTACTGAGCTAACAGCAGCAAATTCATAGTTGAGCAAAGAGAATTTATCTTCCTCGTCACGACTTAAAATATCATCTGCATCGCTCAACACCAGTGCACCCGTGTTGGAAAAGAATTCAACGCCGCTAAAAGTAATACCTTCTACACTGAAGCTATCTAGGGACAACATATTCAATCCGCGACCAGCGACATCAAGGCTATCACGCCCTCCCCCAGCATCAACTAAGTTCACATCTGAAAAGTTAAAGCCCGATACTGAGATCGAACCATTGGACTCAATTTGAAAACTCTCATCCTGTGTACTGCCACGCACCGTACCAGTATTGGCAATTTCTTCAATATTACTAATACGAAAATCACCTACGGTAAAACCGTCACTCTGTAAATCAGCACCCAGACCATTCAGGTCAATCGTATCCAAGCCACCAGCACCATCTAAGCCCGTCACAGCACTGAACTGAATTCCGGCAATGGTAAGCTGATTACTTGGGAGAAGTTCGTAACGCTCAGCTTGCGCAGTGCCGACCAACTGACCTGTATTACTAACGGAATTTAGCCCTCGAATAGAGATGCCTGCTGCTAGAATCTCACCAGCCGATGTCAGCTGCGCTCCTCTAGAGCCTATATCTCCGCTTGTAGCCTCAAGGCTGGAAAGGCCGCTAAAGCGAAAGCCCGCCGTTTGAATTTCATTGTCATTGAGAACCGTAAAAGACTGCACGCCACTCAAGTCACTGAGTTGAGAGAAACTATTAATATTGACAAAGCTGATGCCGCTACTGACTAAACGAGCGCCATTCAAAATCGCCGCTGCATTGTTCAACACGACCGAGCTACCGCCGCTTACTTCACTAACGCCCGCGAAGTTAATACTATTAACAAGAACCGATTGATTGCCTTGCACTTGATAGCTTTCATTAGCTCCAAATATTTGCCCAGTGTTTGAAACTTGAGTAATTCTACTAATATCAATGTTGCGAGAGTTAAACCCACCGGCCTGTAAAGTGGCACCAGCGCCATCCAAATCGACTTGATTTTGCAGTCCAACGTCACCGATCAAGGCATCCACGCCAATAAACAAGACACCAGTACTCAGGTCTCGAACCTGCCCATCCGCTTCAATAAGAAAAGAAGTACTGGCATTGTTACCAAGTAATGTAAGCGCTCCAGTTTCAGCAAATACTTCAAAGTTCTGAAAATCTATTCCTTGAACTATATTGGCGCCACTGTTAATTTCTAAACCAGTGTTGAAAACCGCCAAAATATCATCTTGGCCACCGCCATCTACGGCCTCAATGTTTTCAATTAAAATTCCGGACGTAGTCGGAGCCTGGTAAGTCACTTGATTATCCGCGAAACCACTTGGGCTTCCGGCACTGGCAACTAGAGCAAATTGGTCCACCATATCGGTACCAATTACGGAGTCAGTACCCGCAGCCGCGTCTATTCCTGTGACGCCCCAAAAAAGCGCCGTATTAGAATTCCAGCTGGTATCTGCGGCGCCCGCAGCAATAAAATCAAAGCTGTCATCGCCTGAAGATCCTAGCATTGCACCAACATTTCGATAGTTTGCCACATTGGTTACATTTATCGATTGGGCAAGTACCCCGCTTGCCGTTAGTTCAGCACCGCTATTATTAATATCTAACTCATCATTACCAACAGCCCCATCAAGCTGATCAACACCACTAAAGGTAACGACGGCACCATTTATGTCGATTTCAATCTCATTAGCAGAATTACTATTAAAGGAATCGTCACCAGGCGTCCCAGCTAGCGTACCGGTATTTGAAACAAGCTCGTGAGAAAAATCGATGCCTTGACTATTGAAACCGCCAGCGGTGACCGTTGCATTTTGATCATTAAGATCAACAGTATCATCAGCCTGGGATACGACTTCAGTTACACCGTTATAAGTTCGCTCTGAAGAGTTTGCCGTTAGCGAGCCACTACCTTGCACAATAAAATTATCCGCAGCGGCAGCATTTCCTGTTAAAACAGCAACGTTATTGGTGATCTCATTATTACTCACCACCACACCATTAACGGTATAGTCTGTGCCAGCTACGCTGACCCCGGCTGCTGACGCATCGAGATTATCACCAGAGCCAGCACCCGCATCATAGCTATCAACCTGATTGAAGCTTATACCGTTATAGCTTAATTGCTTATTGGCCGAAATCGTGACTGCATCATCAGCGCTCGTACCACTGACAGTGTTGCTATTATTCACAAGCGCAACATCGCTGACTGATATACCACGACTGGTAAAACCTGTCGCAGTTAAATTGACACCCTGACTCTGCACATCCAGGCTGTCGCCTGTAGCACTTCCACCAGCTAGCGTATCGACTCCATTAAAGCTAATGTTACTGCCATTTACTTGCACACTAATTTGATTATTGGCGCTCGCGGTAAAGGCTTCTGAATTGTTAGTACCGGTGAGCGTACCTGTATTGGCTGCTGCAGCATGGTCGAAGGCAATATTTTGGCTGCTAAAACCTGTAGCCGTTAAGGTGGCATTTTGATCATTAAGATCAACAGTATCATCAGCCTGGGATACGACTTCAGTTACACCATTATAAGTTCGCTCTGAAGAGTTTGCCGTTAGCGAGCCACTACCTTGCACAATAAAATTATCCGCAGCGGCAGCATTTCCTGTTAAAACAGCAACGTTATTGGTGATCTCATTATTACTCACCACCACACCATTAACGGTATAGTCTGTGCCAGCTACGCTGACCCCGGCTGCTGACGCATCGAGATTATCACCAGAGCCAGCACCTGCATCATAGCTATCAACCTGATTGAAGCTTATACCGATATAGCTTAATTGCTTATTGGCCGAAATCGTGACTGCATCATCAGCGCTCGTACCACTGACAGTGCTGCTATTATTCACAAGCGCAACATCGCTGACTGATATACCACGACTGGTAAAACCTGTCGCAGTCAAATTGACACCCTGGCTCTGCACATCCAGGCTGTCGCCTGTAGCACTTCCACCAGCTAGCGTATCGACTCCATTAAAGCTAATGTTACTGCCATTTACTTGCACACTAATTTGATTATTGGCGCTCGCGGTAAAGGTTTCTGAATTGTTAGTACCGGTGAGCGTGCCAGTATTGGCTGCTGCAGCATGGTCGAAGGCAATATTTTGGCTGCTAAAACCTGTAGCCGTTAAGGTGGCATTTTGATCATTAAGATCAACAGTATCATCAGCCTGGGATACGACTTCAGTTACACCGTTATAAGTTCGCTCTGAAGAGTTTGCCGTTAGCGAGCCACTACCTTGCACAATAAAATTATCCGCAGCGGCAGCATTTCCCGTTAAAACTGCAACGTTATTGGTGATCTCATTATTACTCACGACCACACCATTAACGGTATAGTCTGTGCCAGCTACGCTGACCCCAGCTGCTGACGCATCGAGATTATCACCAGAGCCAGCACCTGCATCATAGCTATCAACCTGATTGAAGCTTATACCGTTATAGCTTAATTGCTTATTGGCTGAAATAGTGACTGCATCGTCGGCGCTCGTACCACTGACAGTGTTGCTATTATTCACAAGCGCAACATCGCTGACTGATATACCACGACTGGTAAAACCTGCCGCAGTTAAATTGACACCCTGACTCTGCACATCCAGGCTGTCGCCTGTAGCACTTCCACCAGCAAGTACATTAACACCGTCAAAGCTTCGGTTGCTGCCGTTTACTTGTACGCTGATTTGATTAGCTACGCTCGCTGTAAAGGTTTCTGAGTTCGTGGTGCCTATCAAGGTTCCTGTATTTATGGCAGAGCTATGATCAAATGCGATATTTTGACTAACAAATCCCGTAGCATTTAAAGTAGCATTCAAATTATTCAAATCGACTGTATCTTCGGTGTTACTGAAGACACTCGCCACTCCCTCAAACACCATGTCCCGCGCAGCTACAGTATTTAAACCGCTTACCAAGAAGGTATCTACGTCTCCACTTGCACCATGCAGTGTTGCGTTGCTGCCACTCAGCAGCTCGATATTATTGGCAGTAAAGCTACTTGCTTGTAAATGATTGACTTGGACGGACTCATCACCGGCTAAAAGAAAACTGGAGACAGCTCCACTTATGCGATCTTGATCGCTATCATCGCCGGCTTCACCACCATCTAAAACAGTGACGCCATTAAAGCGAATACCATTTACTGTGATTCCGCCTGCCCCATCGATCACAAAATGTTCTGGAGCTGCGGTTGCTGTTAGTTCATCCGTCTCAATCACTTCGCCAATGCCACTAAAGGTGATTGAACGACTGTCAAAACCCGTAGCAACTAAATCAGCATTACTATTGTTTAAATCGGCCTGATCATCACCGCCGCCACCTATAACCTCATTGACCCCACTGAATACTGTGTCCGAACCATTTATATTGACCGTTACTTGATTAGTAGCCGATGCATCAAATTGATCATTACCAGAAGTGCCAGTTAATTCTCCTGTATTACTCGCACTACCATGACTAAAGTCGATATCCAGACTGCTAAAACCTGTCGACGATAAAGTTGCGTCCTGACCATTTAAATCAAGCACATCGTCAGCCTGACTTATTAGTGAATCAACATCATTAAAAAGCCTTGAGCCAGACGCGACACTAATGCTGTTCAAGCCTTCGACCCGAAAGTTGTCTTGGCTGCTACCACCGGTCAATTGCGCAACATTATTTGCAGTTTCATTGTTACTCAGCAGTACACCATTAATAATGTAGTTACTACCATCGAGCTGCACACCGGCATTATTTGCATCTACAACATCTGCGCTTCCGCCAGCAGCATTATAATTATCGACACCACTAAAACTTATCGAAGGACCACTAACTTCTTTAGTCCCAGTTATAGCAACACTGTCATCAGCGGCAGACCCCGTTAAGTTAACGGTGTTAGTGGCACTCTCAATATTACTTACACCGATACCGCGACTGTTGAAGCCTGTCGCTGTAAGTGTTGCCCCATGAGCAGACAAGTCTAAACTGTCAGCTGTACCACCCGCGCCGTCTAAGCTATCAACGCCTCCAAAGACTCTATTACTACCGTCAATAACAACACTTACTTCATTCTCCGCGCTTGCACTAAATGACTCATCTGCGGCGGTACCTGTTAACACACCCGTATTTAGGGCAGCTGCATGATCAAAGTTGATGCCCTGACTGCTAAAGCCACTTGCCGTGATAAGTGCATCTTGATCATTTAGGTTCACAACATCGTCGGCTTGCGTGACAACAGCGGAGACACCATTAAAAGTTCTCGCACCAGCGTCAACCGTTACGCTCTCGGCCCCCTGAACGACAAAGGTATCGCTTGCTACCCCGCCAGTTAAAGCCCCTGTATTTAAAGCACTCGCATGATCAAAGCTAATACCCTGGCTACTAAAACCAGTCGCGCTAATAAGTGCGCCCTGGTCATTTAGATTCACAATATCATCAGCTTGTGTCACTACCGTTGTGACGCCATTATAGGTTCTAGTGCTGCCATTGGCTGTTACGCTAGCGCTACTACCTTGAACAACAAAGGTATCAGTCGTTCCACCACCTGTTAGCAGCGCTACGTTATCGCTGATTTCGTTTTGCGTAACGGATATACCGTTAACCGTATAGTTTTGACCATCTAGTACAGCACCGAAACCGCCGAGGTCAAGCGTATCGCTGGCACCAGCAGCGGCGTCGTAACTGTCAACATTATTAAAAGTTATACTTCCAGCGAGAAGTTGCTTTGACGCGGTGACAGTCAATGAATCATCATTGCTAGTTCCTGTTAATGTCGTCGTATTATTGACGAGCTCAACATCGCTTACTGAAATACTGCGGCTATCAAAACCAGAAGCGCTTAATACTGCCCCCTGATTAGAAACATCAAGACTATCCCCAGTGCCGCTACCACCATATAAGCTAGTAACACCATCAAATACCACATTACTGCCACCAACAGATACCGTGATTTGATTTTCAGCAGTGGCCGTAAAGGATTCAGCACTACTTGTACCTGTTATGCTATCGGTATTGCTGACACTGTTAATATCGCTAATTTCGATATCATTAACTGTGTAACTACTTAAACCTAACTGCACTCCCGAATTGGCGGCATCAACTGAATCGTTATTATTGTTACCCGCTACACTATTTACGCCGGTAAAATTGATGGCTTGAGCCAACACATCAACATTTAGCGCATTGGCGCCGGTAATGAAAAAATCACTTCCTGTTGTCGACGCGTTCAGCGAGTTACTTCCGCCAGCCCCTAGATTAAAATTAATAGCCGAAGCGCTGATATTATTAAAATCCAAGCCCAGATTGTTTAAATCAAGAGCATAGTTACCCGCCTTATAGTTAAACGATAGAGAACCCGCGGTGCTGAGCAGCGCTGTAGGATCGACGTTATAGCTCAACATATCTAAATTGATATTGGCTGCGGTAATATTACTGTTTATAAAAACCTGATTTTGGGCATCTAAGTTAACGTCACCGGTAATATTGATGTTGTTATTAAGAATAATATCTGTCTCGGCCTGCAAGGTAAGACTATTACCACTGACTGAGCTAATATCAGCAGATAAGGTCAGATTTCCAGAACCAGCCATGCCCGCGTCATAATCTGATGTAGTAATCACAACATTATTATTGACTAGATCAATCGTTGATACTGAGATTTGATTAGGGCCAGCTGCCATACCTGCAACGATTTCCAACTCACCAGGGTCTAATAGCCATGTGCCTGTTTGACCAGTGCGAGCATGCGTACTAACCTTTCCGCTAACGCTTAGCTGATTAAGCGATGAGGTTTCTACTAAGCCGCCATCACCAGCTTGAGTACCGCCCTGGGCCGATATTAAACCCTGGAAATCAGTACTGTTGTCAGACCAAAGAATAACTTCTCCGCCATTTCCAGCGTGCACTGCATCTGCATAAATTTTTGCACCGTCAGCAACATATAGACTTTGAGCGTTTTGGAAGCCCTTTAAGCGACCGAGATAGCCACCACCGATTAAGGCCTGCCCACCACCAAACTGACCGCTTACATCGACAGTCGCCGAAGCGGCTAGCTGGATATCCTCTGCCTGTACCCATACTCTGCCGCCGACGTCTCCACGAGAAACAATATCTCCTAAGAGCTCAACAGACTTACCGGCAATATCAACACTGCCTGAGTTATTGTCCCCAGAGCTATCTATATTGCCATTCATTTTAATGGCGCCATTGGCAGCAATACTTACCTCGCCGCCATCAAAACCCGTCGCCTCAATAATGCCCTCATGGTTGACGGCTAGATCAAATAAATCCTTCGCTGATTCAGCCTGCATGATGACCCTAGCAGACTCACCTTCTATCTTTCCCTTATTATCAATAGCTGCCTTAAGGCCCGCATCGTTATTGACTACCTCTTGAGTAACTTTAACGCCAAGAAAATTTTGATCATCGAAAGTCAGGTAGAGCTCACTGCCCGCCGCCAGCGAAACATAACCCATATTAGCGCTCAATATACCTTCGTTAGAGATAGATTCCCCAAGAAGATTTACAAAGCCACCAGTCGCCGCGGAAATTAAGCCATGATTGATAATACGCCCCTGGCTGGCATCGACATCTTTGAAATAAAAATTACCGTTTAGAAAATCTTCTTTATCTAGCCATAGGCTACTGGCAGTGAAGCTGCCAGCATTAATCAGCGCATTTTCACCAAATATCATTCCCCGTGGGTTGATAAGCAAGACGTTACCGTTGGCATTGATCTGGCCATTAATTTGGCTAGGGCCATTTTGTAAAATATGATTGAGTACCCAAGCTTGATTATTGGGCTGAAGAAAATTTACGACTTCCTGGCTATCGAGATCAAAACTACTCCATTCTACGGTTAATAAGTCGCTAACCTGGTTAACGTTGGTAATATTGGCGTTTTGCTCAATATTACCAATACCCTGAACCACCCGCCCACCTTCCGGCGCCGCGTGTGCCTCTATTCCAAAACCTGCTATCACAGTTAATTGAGCTAATCCTACAGCCACGGCTAGGGGCTTTCTGCAATTTTTACTGCTTGCTTTAGCTCTACTGAAATTGAAATTTGTCATAATCAATACCTTGCAAACTAAATCCGATAGCTCAAGCTAAAATAAACTGTATCTTCAGGCTCTGGAACGAGCTCAGCAAAATCCACACTGACATCTTTGCTGCCGGCAAATGAATAATTCAATTCTAGATTTAAATTTTCTTGCCACTGATAATACAAAGACAATCCCGCCGCCTGGAAGCTGGCCCTACTGTCAGACTGTCCTTGCAATGCATTGAGTCGGCCTTCAGCCGCCTCAATAAAAAAGGCTACAGAAATATCATGATCATCAGAGAGAGCTTCACCCAGCCAAGAGCTAACATTAGCCAATAACTGTAGATTGCCATACACCGTCTTGTCAGCGGTAAAGTCGGCAGTAGCGAATGTCTTAACTCCATAGGGGCCACCAATAGCCTGACGCTCAAAAGTTGGCAACAAATCATCTGAATAAACGGCCTGAATTTTTGCATTCAATCGTAAAGATTGACCAGAAATCTCTACTGGCAAAAGAAACAAAGTGTCACCATTTAAAGTGAACTTTTCATAGCTTCGACTTAATACCGTATCTTTAACATCTTCTTGCTGACCAGAAAAATAACTAAAGCGCCAATCAGTCAGCGCTCTAAGTGAACTCAACAAGTAGTCCACCTTTAAATCAAGTTGATAGCCGTCAACTTCCGTTTCCAAGCCATCAACCACGGACTTATCGCCAAGCTGTAAAGTTACCGTGGTGTCAGATGACTTTTTCACTGCCGAAGCGCTTAGGCTAAAGTTAAAGTCTTTTGAGCGTAGCCAGCGATATTCCATACCTAAACTGCTGGTTGCCAAGTCACCCTGAGACAGAGCCTTATTGGCGCCAACACCCCCCAGAGCTTCGTATTGAGTCTGCTCATGGGACAGAGCAATATTTGCTTTTAGCCCTAAAAAGGGGAACTTGTACCTTGCAAAGCCATAGCTGGTATTGCTGGGCGAAGAAGCCTGTAAAACACCGATATTTAAAGAGTCGCCATAGCCAAGGGTGTTATACCAATCCAAACCGGCCAACACTCGATATTCGCCAGTTGCCTCAGAGCCATAATTGTCGCTACGAAGCTGTAGCTGCCACTTCTCCTCTTCCAAACCAAGGTTTAAGCGGGTTTGTCCGTTCACCTCACCTGGCTCAAAGAAGCCTGCTTGTACGCTCAAACCCGGAATATCATTCAAGCGAAAATACGCTGTTGAAATATCGCTGTTAACAGGTTTATCTAAATAGGCGTTAAAGGCGGATAATAGAGTCTCTCGGCGATACTTCGTTTCATCGAGATTGCGAAAGTAAACATCACCTAGGTACCCACTTGCGACTGCTAATTCCAATATACCGTCGGCGGCCCTAAAGTCCTGCTGGGGAATATAGGCCTTGGCTAAGATAAAGCCTTGCGCCCGAATATAATCTTGTAAGGTCTCTGATATTTTCTGCAAATTCGAAAAGCTCATAGCGTGCTGCTGGCGTAAAATTTCGAGCTCTGCAGTAATTAATGCATCGTGATAATTGTCATAACGTTGACCCGCTGAAGAGTCGAGAAAGGCTTGATTCAATTTAGAGGCTAGAATATTGAGATCAAACAGACTGAAGCCATGGCCAGCATCATGGCTTAGTCTGGTTTGCTTTTCCTTCTGCTGATTCAAGAAACTGAGCACCTCTTCTCGATCAATAGGAAGGTCCTGCGAAGTGCCGGCCTCGCTTAAGCGTAATTCGTTCACCCACAATAACTGCGGATTGCTTTCATCAATACAGTCGGACCAGTGAGGCTTCAAAGAGACTTTTATGCGATTTTCAGTGTTGGCCAACTGAAATAAGCAACTAAAATTGGCATCAAAAACCCGCAACAAAGTGCTCTCGACAATTTCGGCAAGATTTATGCCTTCTTGTTGCAGATAATCTTCTGCACTTCGAAGATCTTGCTTACCCCGCCAATCGTAGACCATATTGAACAAGGCTTGCTGCTGAACATCTGACAAGCGAACTCTATCAATACTCACCGGCGCACCAATATCAAGTTCAGGCATCAGTAAGCGAAGGTATTGGGCCAGTGAATCTAAAGCCTCTGGCTGAATTCGATCTGCGTCAGCGAATAGCTTTTCACGCTTGCGTAATTCGACCTGTAAGGCCGGCAATTGTTGTAACCACCATGCTTTATCAAAATGTGTTAGCAAAGCCGTATCGAATTGTTGATCTGCCGTTTCGGACGAGGGTTTCAGCTCAGTTTCCAACAGTTCCAATTCAAAGTTCTGATCAAAAAGCTGGAGACTAAGATTTTCCTGCTGTGCCAATGCGATGCTCGGGACTACGTTGCTCAGAACAACAATACTCGGAAGAACAAGGACTAGAAACCGGCATAATGTCTTAATGAACTTCATGGTAACAACTTCACTACCCGAAAACCTGACAACTGGTCACCAGCACTTGAAATGATATCCAAGCTGTCTAGTGTGCACTGTTCCATCGCAGTTTTATGATCAGCCCCTGCGGCCCTGACACCATCCGGGTGATTTACGACCTCTCGTGCATTACCGATATGATTCACCAAGCCCCAACGATTACCCGCCCCCATATCGATCGGCAATAAGCTGTCACCTTTCTGAATACCTCTCGATTTCAAAGTACAATTGCGACCAGTATCCAGTGTAGATTGTCGCGCTGAGGCTGCTCGATACCACTGTTGGTAATTGGGAATTTGATATTCGAAACCTGTACGCTCACTTAGCCATTGGGCGTAAGCTCGATAAAGCTCCACAGAGTAACCCGTCACCGGCATATTTGCGGAACCCTGCTTAGCTTCACAGCTTCCACTTTGCACACAAAAATTGTTGAAGTCTTCAATGCTAATTTCATATTTTGAAATTGCATAAGGCTTCTGCCCCTCAACTTTCGGGATTACCACCAGTTCCGGTCCACGCTGATCGTCTTCATTTAAAAAACGATCACGGCAACTATAGCGCTGCCCTCTACCAGCAAAAGACGATTTACAACTGTTCCAAGGATATATTTCCATACTAGAAAAACGATCAGCGGCAAATGGAAATAGCTGCGTGGCGAGAGCTGCCTTTATCTTTGCATCTTGAGTATTGCCGTAGCCATAAACCTGAATACAGTCAATCAGCTGAGCTACACTGGTCTGCTGAGCACTTGCAATATCGTCTTGGTATACCGGGTACTTAGTTCTTAAACTATCAAAACCAGCGGCTAAAGCTCGTAAATCTAAGTTAAAACTGCCTCCGCGGCCTTCACGCAATAAACCAGCCTGACACTGCTCAGCTTCGCTTAGCAACTGGCTTTTATCCGCCTCAAAAGCTGCCAATAAACGACGCCTCTCAGCTGCTAGCCTTGCCCTTTCTCGTGCTTCAGCTTGAGCGGCCAACTCTGCCTGATGAGCCTTATATTGCCGATCAATTTGCTGTTCAACTTTTTGTAGCTGTGCTGAAGAGGAGTTTAGGGTTTGTGCACGGGTAAGCAATCGACGAGCCTCATCAAATTTCCGATCATCTGAAGCATCTGAAGCACCAGCAAGATAGGCATCACTTAAAGTGAAGTTATAATTACTCGCCCAATTGGCCAAGGTCTGCTTCGCCTGCTGAGTTTTTAAACTATGCTCTTCGAGTACCTTTTTGAAGTCAGCTCGATCGGCAAGAGTATGACCTTGCAAATCTTCTCGCCAAGATTCATCTTTATAAACCTGCAGCAATTCATTCATTATTACCGCAGTCTGACGCTGCCAAAGCGCGCCAGTATCAAAACTTAAACTTCTTTGGTCCAGCAGTGACTGTAACTCACCGGACTTATCATTTAGCTTTGAATACTGGCTTGAAAGGTCGTCAGACACAGACTGGACCTGCCTTTGTAAATCCATTTCCTGTTGCTGTATGGCTTGCTGCTGCGCTAGCGCCTGCTTTTCAATCTCAAGCTGTTTTTCTTTCTCATTGGATTGGTAAGCTCGATAGCCAACCAAACCCAATAGTAACAGGACAGCCACCGAGCCCATCGCTACCGGCCTGCGCCATGGGTTAACAATAGGTACAAATTCATTTAAAAAGTCATCAACGGTGGCGAAACGATTGGCTCGTTTTAAGGCCAAGCTTCGGCGCAGTGCTTTCCATTGGCGACGATTCAACTGTGGCAAGCGTTTAAGCTTTAAACGCTGAATAGCGACTTGATCTGCAGGTTGCTTTTCAAAGGGATGCTTACCGCTTAACAGCTCGTAGACGATGCATCCGAGGGCATACACATCACAACTTGGTAGCGGCTCTTCCCCTAGCAGCATTTCCAAACTGGCATAAGCGGGGGTCAATGCACCGAGGCTGTTTGGGTCGAATACAGTTTTATCGTCTTTTTGATCGGTTTCTACGCTCGAAACTGCACGGGCAATGCCAAAGTCAATAACCTTGGCCACATCGCCATCACAAAGAAATACATTGCCTGGTTTAAAATCGGCATGAGTAATGCGATGGCGGTGGGCATGGGCAAGCGCATCACCCATTTGACGGGTTAAATTCAAGACCTGTGTAAGCGGCAAGCCCTCAGGCTTTTCTTTAATAACATCCTCTAACGAAGCGCCCGACAAGAGCTCCATGGTCATAAAGACCATATCGTGATCTCGATCGAAATCGAATACCTGAACAATATTCGGGTGAGCTAGTGTTTGCGATTTGCGCGCTTCACGCTGTAGAGAAATAAACGCAGAAGGATGATTTTTAAAATTTTCATTGAGGACTTTTACTGCTACCCATGGGTCTCGATCTTTCGCTTCGACCTTACGTAGATCCTTGGCTTTATAGACGGCGCCCATGCCGCCAGCACCCAGTAGCGACTCCAATACAAAACGATCTTTTATGACCGTTCGGCCCTGCTCGTCCAGCTGTCCAGTGATAATAAGATCAGGAGACATAGCACTGGGAACCGTGACGTTTTCGCCTTGTGCTGCCTTACTATCTTGAATGAATTGGGTCGCATTGACAGAGCCGCCAAGCATAATGGTACGATCGTCACCGGTTCCTGGCGCTTGAATAAACTGGGTTTTTTCAGTGGCTTTGGGATCGTCTAACTCAGCACTTCCCAGCAAAACAGTTTTGTCACTACTGTCAGCTTGGGGGGAATATTGAATTTGCGTCTTATCTAGATCTTCAGATATCAGTGGATTGTTGGGCACCGAGCTCTCAACGCCCTGAATGACAGTTTTATCCTGACTGGGTTGCTCGGTTCTGCTAGCGTCCCCTTTTGTGTCACCAGAAGAACTTGTGCCAGCTATAGGTTGCTTATCTTTACTCACGACTTCATCCCGGCTAGACCAGTCGCACTCCGTATGCGACTTGAATGATGCTGGCTAGCCTGGAAAAAGCGCTAATTCACAGTATTACCTTGTTTGCGATCCATATTGATTAATTGCAACTGCTGTTCATAGGCTGCGGCAAAGTCTTCAATAAACTGATCATTTACAGAGCTACGCTGTGCGCCAACCATCTGTTTATAATAATCTTTATACATATCCCAAGGTTTCTGCTTCGATGAAAACAGGCCCTTGGCTTGGCTCATTTGAGCAAATTCACTTTCCAACTGGTCGGGATGAAAACGCATCATCATTTGCTGAGATGCTTGCATCATCGCCGCCATCATCGCTACCTGGTGGTCCGCGATATCCTGGAAAGCTTCTTTAATACTGTTAGCTGGAGCCATATAGCCTTCGCCCGACTTGGCGAACATGGTCTCCAAAGCCTCATCAGCCGAAACAGAGAACTTTAATGCGTTATTGTTTGCTGGCTGTATTTGGGTCATATCCATATGCAGCTGGCTTTTCATATTTCTCCGATTACCCAATATGACCATAACGCCTTCAACGCAGCGTTTAACCACATCACAAATCTCAGAGGAAATACCGTTTAGCTGCTCTTCGCTCATTCCTTGCAAGCCCAGTTGCAATGCTAATTGGACAGGGTCTGAAGTAGAATTACAATCCCTTACCTGAGGGGGAATAGCCGAAGAAGCCGGCGATTGAGACGCCATTTGTGGAATGGATGAATTCTCAGCAGCAATACTCACCACATTTGATTGTGGGGACTGGCTTGGCTGCGCACTTAGATTGACCTTTAGCAGATACTCACCTGCCCCTAACATTTCGCCTTGAGAGATTACATGGCGACGACCGACGCCTAGAGATGTTGGAGAGCCATCGATAAAAAGCCCATTAGCCGACTGGTCGATAATGGTAAATTGGCCACCTTCAAAGGTAATGACAGCATGATTGGAAGACACATAGCGCTGAGGGTCTACTAGCACAATATCGTTATTGGCCGCACGCCCTAGTCGACAACCAAGCGCCCAGAACCGAAACGACTTACCCAGCATATGTTCGGCGCCGTGGGGGGCTTTTTGAACCGTTAACGTTAACTCCATCACTGGCCTCGTTATCTATGAGAGGGTTGCCTTCCAATGAACCCGATTCTACTAGTTATCTACTGTCAACCTTAACAATTATGTCCTTACGTTTGCAACTTAAAGTAACTTCTTATCTTTGCCTTACCTTAAGTATGGCACACTGCCGCCGTAAACATAGCATATAGCAGCCATGTTTAAACAGTTGAGGGTTTAAACGCCAAGCCACAACAAGGGGCAACAGGCCATATAGATTTAAGCGCCCTCTTACCAAAGCTGGCGCCTAAACACACCACTAGCTTTAACTGTGCGCCCAACTCTGGCAATGTCAGTAATGCTTTGGCTGCTAGACTTAATTAACAGATACACCTATATAAACAGTATTGCCAATGCACTGCTCTAATTAGCTAACAATAAAGAGTATAAGCAAGCTACTCATTAAGGAGCCACACATGACACAACACTCTAGTGCCGTTCAAAGTGAAATAGATGAATTTATGCAAGGCCTAGTTCGTCGTAACCCAGGCGAATCTGATTTTCACCAAGCCGTACATGAAGTCGCCGAAACGATCATCCCTTATATTCAAGACAAGCCGATCTACAAAGAGGCCCGAGTCTTAGAGCGCATGACAGAACCCGATAGAATTGTCAGCTTTCGAGTGTGCTGGGAAGATGACGAGGGTAATGTCCGCGTTAACCGTGGCTATCGAGTACAGTGCAATAATGCCATCGGCCCCTACAAAGGCGGCTTACGGTTTCACCACGATGTCACCCTCTCCACTTTAAAGTTTCTAGCTTTTGAGCAAACCTTTAAAAACAGCCTAACGGGTTTACCTATGGGTGGCGGTAAAGGTGGTTCTGACTTTAACCCTAAGGGCAAATCCGATCGTGAAGTAATGCGCTTTTGCCAAGCCTTTATGACTCAGCTGTTCAGACATATCGGTGCCGATACCGACGTGCCCGCCGGCGATATCGGTGTTGGAGGTCGAGAAATTGGTTATATGTTTGGCCAACACAAACGTCTTACCAACGAGTTCACCGGCATTCTTACCGGTAAAGGCCTTGAATATGGCGGCAGCCTTGTCAGAACAGAGGCTACCGGCTTCGGCGCTGTATATATGCTGGAAGACATGCTGAAGGTGCGCAATCAAAGCCTAGCTGGCAAGACAGCCGTGGTATCTGGCTCGGGTAATGTTGCAAGCTATGCCAGCAAAAAGCTTATCGAACTTGGCGCCAAGGTACTAACACTATCAGATTCTTCTGGCTTTATTCATGATCCAGAGGGTATCGATGAAGATAAGCTGGACTTCGTCCTGCATCTGAAAAATGTTAAGCGCGGTCGAATTTCAGAGTATGTTGAAGAGTACCCAGGCGCGAGCTTTCATGCTGGCGAGCGCCCATGGAAGGTACCCTGCGACTTGGCCTTCCCTTGTGCTACTCAAAATGAGCTGCACGAGGAAGATGCTTTGGCGCTGGTTAAAAATGGCTGTATGGCTGTATCAGAAGGCGCCAATATGCCCACCACTGCTGGCGGCGTAGAAGTATTTCAAAAAGCTCGCATCATGTATGCACCGAGCAAGGCAGCAAATGCCGGTGGTGTTGCGGTATCCGGCTTGGAAATGAGCCAGAACTCTGCGCGTATCTCTTGGGATGAAACCAATCTAAATCGCCAACTACGCAATATTATGCAGACCATTCACGACAACTGCATGGAATACGGCCAACAGCCTGGTGACGATTACATCGATTATGTCCGAGGCGCCAATATTGCAGGTTTTAACAAGGTCGCTAACGCCATGATTGCCTACGGTGTTATCTAGCCTACTCACTTCGACTTACAAGCCATGGGCGTGCCTCTGCACGCCTGACTCAAAGCGCCCCGCGGGGCGCCTGTCTGTTTTTTAACCTTCCTGAAAATGCTCTGACCGCCCCAACCCTCTTTAAATTCTATTGCTAAAACTAGCCATGCTATGGATAAGTAATCCTAGGTAATTTTGTGTTAACCTAAGATCTCTTACTCTACGATAAGAGTAGCAATGAATGCGTGGCTCAAAGCGATGAGCAAAGCCGCGCAAGCAGAACTCAAAATAAAAACCTAGAAATCAGTACTTCGGCAACGGCGGCATGTCTTTATTTCGCGCAGCACTATATCCAATATACAGCCGCTTACCTCTCGGCAGAAACCGCGTAGCGATCTTAGAATGGCTATTTTTGCTAGCAGTTTGCGTTATCGTATTACTTAGCCTGCAGCGTTATCTAGCTCCGCCTCAGCAACGGGCAACAAACCCGCAATCAGAGATCGATATCGCCATTAAGCCGGTCTCTAAAAAAACAGCCACAAAAGCTTCCAAACGAGCCAGCTCGATTCTTGATACCCAAGCACAAAGTTGGCAAGAGCTCGACCAGGTGCAACTCGTTGGTTTGGTTCGCAGTAGTGCTAAACAGTCTTTCGCCATCATACGTTGGCACGACGAACAATTACTTATGTCAGTGGGTGAGCATTTACCAGAGCAAAAAAACGTCACCATTAAAGCCATCGCCGCAGATAACATTACCCTCACTGGCCCCTGGGGCGAAAAGCGATTAGGGCTTAATGGAAAAGAAATAAGTGAAGAAACAACAGCAACTGTCATCAAGCTGCCACAACTAAAAACGATTGTACTGCAGCAGCCAAATTCGCTTGCCGATCACATTCAGGCTCAAGCTAACTATGAAAACGGCAAGCTCAGCAGCTTATCTCTTTCACCAAGTAAATCCGCTACACTATTCAATCAAGCTGGATTAGAAACAGGTGATCAGCTAACCCACATCAATAATACCCCCATTGCTGACATTGGTTTGAGCTCCGTACCAAGGCTACTAAGCAGCGGAAAAATTGAATTACAACTCAGCCGAGACGGTACAGAACGCCAGCTGACATTGGTTTTTTAAACAGGCATTAATTTTAGGATTAAGACTCTTTACCTTTATGGATATAACAATGATAAAAAACGGTAAGATCTCATTAATAAAAATCGTTAATAGAGCGCTACTTGCAACAACGAATAAGTTGGCGTTTCGAGCCTGCTTATTGTTTGTTTTAGCTACACCCTTAGCTCTAGCCAATGAAGCCGAAAAATTTGAATTCACCATGAATGATGTTGAAATGCGTGAATTTATAACTTCCGTTGGAAAAATTACTGGGCGAACTATTATTATCGACCCGCGCGTTAAAGGCAGAGTCAATATTAATAGTCGCAAGTCATTAAGCGCTGACGAAGTTTATGAAATCTTTCTAAGTCAGCTGCAAGCTCACGGCTATATGGCCGTATTACAAGGCGAAAATATCTTAAAAGTTGTACTTGCCCCACAAGCTAAGCTTGAGGGCGGCCTGGTTTCCACCGGCGAAGATACCGAAGCCAGTGATGCCATCATCACAAGAGTCATCCATCTAGAAAACGTTGCCGCCAAAAGCTTATTGAACACTTTACGCCCACTTGTCGACGGCCGTATCGGGGTTATCAATGCTTATGAGCCCAGCAATACGCTGATTATTACAGACCGCTCGGCCAATATTAGCCGCCTATTAAAAATCGCCCAAAACGTCGACCAACAAGGCCAGCAAGATCTTGAAGCTGTACCTTTAAAAAACAGCTCCGCGGCGAGCATGGCACAACTGCTCAGTGCCCTACTTAAAGCCAATGGCGACGAAAAAACCAATAAAGTTGCCATAGCTTATGATCAAAACAGCAATAGTGTCTTGTTACGCGGCCCTAGTCGCGAACGCTTTAAACTAAGAAGCATTTTACGAGAGCTGGACAAAGGTGATGACCAGCAGCAGCGACATCAAGTTGTTTACCTTCAGTATGCCAATGCCTTGAAGCTACAAAAAATCCTACAAGGTATTGAACAACCCAAACAGGGCATCGCTGGAAAACAACAAGCTAACCCTGATAAAGCACTAAACGTTGAAGTCGATGAGGATATCAATGCCTTGATACTAACGGGTACACAGCAAGCCGTCAGCGATGCCAAAGCGCTAATCGCACAGCTGGATATCCGCCGCGCACAGGTACTCATCGAAGCAATTATCGTCGAGCTCTCGGACACCTTGGCTAAAGAGCTTGGAGTACAGTGGCTAGTAGGCAAAGACGGGCAAATTGGTGGTGGTTTAAGCAGCACCGTGGGTAGTTTAAACGCTGCCGCACTTGCTGGCGCCCTACTCACTGACAATGATAGCGCCTTAAACAATGCACTTTCTGGGGCCAACGGCCTTAATCTAGCTGGGGGCAGGATACGCGATAACGGATTGAGCTTTGCTGTACTAATTAATGCTCTCGCAGAAAATACCGACTCTAACATCCTCTCCACACCCAGCCTATTAGTCACAGACAACGAAGAAGCCTCTATTCTAGTCGGTCAAGAAGTCCCATTTATTACCGGCTCAACAACCGGCAGTAATAACAGCAACCCCTTCCAAACCATTGACCGCAAAGAAGTCGGCATCAAATTAGAAGTTAAGCCTCAAATCAATGAAGGCAACGCGATTCAGCTCAAAATACAACAAGAAGTTTCTTCATTAACCGGACTACAAGCCTCAGACTTGATCACTAATAAACGTACTTTAAACACCACCGTACTCGCCGAAGATGGCGAAACCATCGTACTTGGTGGCTTAATGGATGAGCGCATTCAGCTCGTCAATTCAAAGGTCCCCCTACTGGGCGATATCCCACTGCTGGGACGGGTGTTTCGCAGCGACAATAGCGAAAAGAGTAAGCGCAATCTCATGGTATTTTTACGCCCTACCATTATCCGTGACCAGCAACTTTTGAACGCTATTAGTCAGAAAAAATACCGTTATATTCGTGCTGAACAGCTGCTTAAACAGGAAACTGGAATCCCCCTTTTAGATAACGACATCATTCCAGTCTTACCGGTATTTGAAGAATAGGCAAATTTTTGATGGAAAAGCTGAATTTTGAATTTGCCAATCAAAACTCAATATTTGTGAGTCATAGCGATTCACAAATAAGCCTTATTTTTGTAACTGAAAACACCAGTCTAGACAGCCTACTTGAGGTACAAAGACGCTTACCTGCTGGCATTGAAGTTCAGCAACTTGAGGTGGGAGAGTTTCAAGAAAAGCTGCAGCACTTCTATCAATCTCAGAGCGAGACTTTTGACGAAGAACCTTTGAGTGAAGACTCCCTATGGCAAGCCAAGGATATTGAGTTACTGGCCGAAGGTGACGATGCCCCCATTATTAAGCTGTTTAACCGTATACTTAGTCAAGCTATTCGCCGACAAGCTTCCGACATTCATATCGAGCCATTCAAAGGTCAACTTGCCATTCGTTTTAGAATTGACGGGGTTCTACAAGAAATCCAAAACTTGCAAGGGGAAATTGCCCCACGCCTTTGCTCAAGAATCAAAGTATTAGCCGAACTCGACATTGCTGAACAACGCTTACCTCAAGATGGGCGCATGACAGTTAATCTTGCCGGCAAGCCCATAGATCTTCGAATCTCTACCATACCGGCAAATCATGGAGAGCGCTTAGTCCTTAGGATACTGGACAAGAGCCAACAGCAAATTGCAATTGATCAACTTGGATTGCCGGATCCCTTGTTACAAGAGTTTAAAAAGGCTATTCGGCAAAACCATGGCTTAGTTCTCGTTTGCGGCCCCACTGGGGCTGGCAAAACCAGCAGTCTATATGCCGCCCTCCAAGATATTCATAGCAGCGAAAAAAACATTCTGACTGTCGAAGACCCCATTGAGTATGAGTTAGCGGGAATCGGACAAGTACCCGTTAACTCAGCAATTGACATGGGTTTTGCTAAGGCACTACGTGCCATTTTAAGGCAAGACCCAGACGTGCTAATGGTCGGCGAAATTAGAGATAGTGAAACGGCCAGCATTGCCACCCAAGCCAGCTTGACAGGCCACCTAGTTTTAAGCACCTTACATACCAATAATGCCGACGAAGCGATCACACGGCTATTGGATTTAGGACAAGAGTCCTTCCTCCTCGCCAGCGCACTAAAAGCTATCATAGCTCAGCGTCTGCTGCGAAAGCTCTGCATGCAGTGCCGCATTGCCAGTGAAATATCGCCCCAACAAGCCCAACATCTTGGCCACCCTAGCCTGGTCGGCCAAACTATTTATAAAGCCAGCGGCTGTACTGAATGTGAGCAAAGTGGCTACAGTGGGCGTATTGCCGTATTTGAAATGATAGCCATAGATAAGAATGCCCAACAACAGCTGCAAAAATTGAGCCCTGAAAAACACGATTCAAAATTAGATGTTAACTTTAAAAAGGTACAAGGTCGGACCTTACACAGCCACTGTATCGACAAGCTGCTTGAGGGAGAAAGCAGCTACGACGAAATCCTACGTGTTTATAATGTAAATCAAGATTACTAAACATGCGCCATTACATTTATCGAGCCATAGACAGCAAAGGAAAACTCAGCAACGGAGCGATAAGCGCTGAAAATAAGGATATCGCCACACAAGAATTAAGAGCTAGAGCACTGACTCTAGTAAGCCTGCAAGAGCAAGGGGCAAAGCGCAGCTTTAGCTTGCTTAGTATAAAGCGTAAATTAAAACCCAAAGAACTATTACTGTTTACTCGCCAACTGCACAGCTTCTATGAGGCCAATATACCTGTTAAACAGGCTATCCAGGGAATCATTAGTCACAATGACATCAACAGCCTTGAAGATAGCTGCCACAGCATTAATCAGTCACTAACAGAGGGGCAAAGCTTGAGCGCCGCATTGCACGATAGCAAAGCAGGTTTTGGTGAGCTTTATATCGCTCAAATAAAAGCTGGAGAAAGGTCCGGCAAAATGACTCAAATTTTAGAGGCCCTAGGCAATCATTTAGAAGAGCAAATCTCACAAAGCCATAAAATACGCATGGCTAGCCTTTACCCCATCATTCTTTGCATTGTTGCTGTAGCTATCGTGGGTTTATTGTTAAGTACCGTAGTCCCAAAACTGGTTCAACAGCTCGAAGGCAAAGCCGATTTGCCAATGTTGACTCAAATAATGATAAAACTTAGCGAGCTGAGTCAAGATTATGGCCCAGCCTTAATATTAGCCTTTATAGCTGTGTTTGGATTAAAAAGAGTTTTCTTAAAACAGCAACAATGGCGTTTATCAATCGCAGCCCAGTTACCCATAACTCGGGAGCTGCTTCGTCAAAATGACGCCAGCCGCTACCTATCTACGATTGCCGTACTGTATAAAGCCGGAATCCCCATTGCAGATGCAGCTACGTCGTCTGCGAGACTTATTAAAAGTCCTGATTACAAAGAAGCGCTATCAGCCGCCGAACAACAGCTAAAATCCGGACAACGTCTAAGTGAGTTTTTACAAAGTAGTCAACTGTTGAGCCCTAACAGTCTTTTACTAATCAGTAATGGCGAGCAGAGCGGACGATTAGCTCAAATGTTAGAGAAAGCGGCCAGGGAAGAAAAACAGGATCTTAACAATAGCATCGAAATTGCTCTAGCTGTATTAGAGCCAGCCTTAATTACCATTGTCGGCGGTATAGTATTTCTAATTGTTTTAGCTATTTTATTACCACTCATGCAAATGAACACACTAGTAGGCTGAAATGCGAAACCAAGGACTAAGCCTGCTGGAAGTATTAATTACCCTCGCCATTCTAGCGCTAGCCAGCAGTCTGGTTATTCTAAATTTTGGCAACAAACAGCACGGCAATGACTGGCAAAGTATCAGCCGTTTTATTGAGCACAGCATCCAACAGTCTTTTTATTTACAAGACCAACTGCGTATAAGCTGCTCTGGTGCGCATCTTCGCGTGCAAAAATATCAGTATGCTGTGGTCGCTACCTCCCCAGAACGATCGAATACCAACGGGCGATGGGTAGACACTGATAGCCAACTAAAAATCAATAAGGACATCTGCCTATATCTTAGCCCCCTAGATGATTGCAAGCCCTGCTCTAGCGAGCCAAGCTCGCACGGTAACGGCGCAAAGTTTCAAATGTTTTTTACTGGCGGGCTAGCCTTAGATAGCTACCAGCTTAGAGAAAGGGCTGCTTCTATACCAGAGGTAGAGAACAACAACCCCGGCCTTCTGATACATAGCCACGGCCAAATAGAAGAACTGCCATGAAGACTCACCGGTACAAGCAGCATGGTTTATCGATGATTGAAGTCCTGGTCGCCCTGGCTATTTTCGCCAGCACGGTAGTATTGGCTTTAGGTAGTTTACAGTTTCAACTTGAAAGGCAGTATAAAATTGAACACAAACACCTTGCCGGGCATTTGAGTAATAACCTTGCTTCTGAGCTACAACTGCAATATAGACGTTGGCCCATAGGGCCTGAGCAGGCCAAGTATCAATATGCAGGGAAAACATGGACCGTCAACTATTCCCCTAAAACCGGCCAACTTCTAAACTGGAACTCCCTGACACTTGAAATCTATTTAGACAATACACTTTTAGCAACTCAAACGGTTCACCAAAAATTTTCCGCTGATACTCAGCTGGCTGACAATGCCTATCAACAAATTGGCTACCGCCACCACAAATACGGTAGCGACAAGCCATGAAACTGATGCACCCTCAAAAAGGCATTAGCCTGATAGAAACTTTGATTAGCTTAGCGATTTTTTCCCTAATTTCGGTAGCTGCGAGCCAAGCTTTGCAGCGCGCATCCCTACTGAACGACAAAATAACGGAGAAGAGCCGGCTATTGCAGGAACGTTTTTCGCTCGAACAGCTTATAAGCCGTGATCTACTAAATAGCAAAAATATTGTTTGGCCAAGCCAAGATTGTAGAAGCCCAGAAAATTGTTTTGTTCTAGAGCTAAAGCACACCCTGTCAGAGAGCAAAGAAAATCGTGTTCGATACTTGCGCTATCGCGCTAATGAGCACGGGCTTTTTCGAGATCAACTCGACTCTTTAGGTAACTGGGGAGAATTTCAGCTCTCTGAAGATAGAGAGCTGGCCAGCTTCTCTTTTTTTAGAGCTGGGTCCTGGCACAGCGACTCACCCGGCACAGCTGTTAATTCCTTATCAGAAAACACTATTCAAGCAGAGGGCACTGCTCAAACAACGGATACCATTCAAACAGAAAACACCATTAAGGCAATTGCTATCGACTGGCAATACCCAGAACAAGCCGCCTATCAACAGACTTTACTCCGCCAGTGAGCACGAATATGAGTAAAGTTAAAAGCATCAATCCCATCGCTAACAAGCCCTTAAATAGTGGCAAAGGCGATAGAGGGCGACAGTCTGGCGCAGCTTTGCTACTGGTCCTTTTATTGCTCGCTGTTATCAGCATACTGGTGGTCAACAGCGCCGAAAATAGTTACCACCTACAGCGTCGGCTTACAATGCAGAAACAACAGCAAGCTATCAGTACTGATCTTGGGGCAATTGAACAGTACGCGTTTGACTACTATGCCCAAAGTATTAGCAGCCATAACAGCAGTCACCCTAGGCAGCCTTGGTTTGAAAACTATAGCTTAGCCATAAATGAAAGCACCGTTAAAGCAAAACTTTCACCAGCAACGCCCTGTATTAACCTAAACAGTATCATCGACTTTGATTTGCAACATCTCCAAACAAGCCCTGCACTTCTACAACTCAAATTCTTACTGGAAAATATCCAAGCGCCCAACCCTAACAATGACATCGCGCTCATCCATGAATATTCCAGTGAAATTTTAAGAAGCTCTAGCCTAGACCCTATCGCGAGCAAAGATAGCTTAGCCGAGCGGCTACTAGCCGTAGGATGGAAAAACGAAGATTGGCTGCGCCTAAACGACTTTATTTGTTTTCGACCACATAATGATAGCCGCTGGAACACTAATAATTTCAGCAAAGAAGATATACCATTACTACGCGCGCTGCTGCTCAATCAGCTGGACCGTGAGAGAAGCGCTCGACTTATTGATAGAATTAGCAAAAAACCTTTAAGTAGTAACCACCAGTTTTGGAATATGGGCGAACTGCAATCCATCGAACTTCCAAGCCAGGTGAAACTACAACTGCAACTACGCGATGAGTTTTACTGGCTTCGCATTACCGTGGCACGTAGCCACCACAAGCAGGCGCAGTGGTGGTTTATACAACAACAAAACCAGGTGCTTAAAAAGCTATTTAGTTATAGGATGTAATGCATGGCTGCGCATTTATATATATACATAAAACCCTCGGTGGAATGGCTGGTCTATGAGGACGGTCAGGTAAGCTCGAGCGGCTGCCTAAATATGGCCCACTCCAGCATTAATAGACACAGCAGCCAGCCTTTACAGGCCCTACTACCGAGTGAGTTCTCTAGCCTTCCCTGTCACGTTATTATTGCTAGCGAACACAGCATTTGCTTGAGCGCCGACCTCAGCTGCTCTAAACGAAATGCTCGCGCTGCAGCCGAGTTTGCCCTTCAGGAGTTTAGCAGCGTAAAAACCGAGGAGCTCTTAAGCCATTGCCATTCGAATAGAAACACCCACAGTATTGAAGCCATCGACCGTGAGTTCTTCGACAAACTCTATCAAAGCCTCGACGGCCTGGCGTTGGTAGATGTTTATTTTGATTACCAACTTTTGCCGCAAGAAGCAGACTTTGCCACAGCCTTATGCCTCGGTTCTCGCCTGATCATTAATCAACAAGGCTTGGCAAAATCCGCATTCCAGCGACAAGCCTACAGCGTGCATCAGAGCTGGGCTCAGGCCTGGTGGAGTCGCCTTTCAAAAGCTCAGACCGACAAGCTCAAAATCTATGGCTGCCTGGAAGAGTTCAGTAAGAATTTTTCAGAGTTGGAGCGGCAAGAAATGAGTAAAAACGCCATTGATATTGAGCTCTGCAGCCCCTGCGAGGCTGCTGATTTAGAACAACTGCTTTGCTTTCAGCACTCATTCGACGTCAAGCCAAAACCCAATAGCAACCTGCTCAATAGCCATTTTCCGGCACTGGCAAACAGCTATCGCTTACAACGCCCCGCCAAGCCGCTAATGCTGGCAGGCATTAGCTTAAGCGTTATCTGTGCCTTGTTCTGGGGAAGCCAGTTGTTTTGACTTTACCTTATAGTGAAAATCTTAAAAACTATAACTCAATGAGATCGAGCCATAAGCCTGCCCTTCATTCTGTTGCTTAAATTCTTTGCTGCGAAAAACATGGGAGTAAGACAGCTTCCAACGCTCATAGATTATCGCTGCTCCAATAGCTGCATCACCCACTAGGTATTCTTTATCAACCGAGTGACTATCGCGAAAGGTGTTACCATCCAAAAAGATATTGTTAGCGACTAGTCGAACATCCGTCGCCACAAAACCATAAATATGCCAATCGCGATCGAGTGGATTACCCAGGCCAGGCGCACTGTTATCACCCCCAGGGCGCAAAGTGGACACACCGAAATCATTGGGTAAACGATAGCCCATACGGAATTCACCGCCCGCATTTAGATAGGAGCTCACATTGCCAATGCTACCCCCCCAGTGGTTAATAAAGTCCATATCGATAAAGCCAAGAATAGGCTCATCGGTAATTTGGAATCGGCGTTTGCGCTCAAAAACCAACTGAAAGCCCGGCTCGTTTTCAAGCTGATTATCCCAGCCTAAAAATAAATCGATATCACGCTCCGCATGAATAAAGTCTTGAGCTTCTTTCGCCTTGGCCAGAGGCCCTACCACCCCTAAATTTAACTCAACAGAATGCAGACGATCACCAACTCGAGCTTGATAACCAATGCCGCCGTATAACCAACCCGCATAGGGGCGATCATCTGGGTCAACTGTTAGACGGTTACGATCTGTAGGGGTAAACATAAGCTGGCCGGCACTCAAAATCATATTGCGCTGCGCATGCTGCTCACCCTTTTTAGGAGGACTTGGGTGAATGAACTTAAGCCACTCATTGAGTGTATTCACCCAAGGGTAAGCTTCTTCACGACTGGTCAAGAAGCTGTCGACATCCGGCGAGATAAAAGACATTCGCACACCATTGGTGTAATTCAAATCCGTGCCGGTAAACAGATCGTTTTCAAAGTATAAATTGGCCGTCCAGCGATCTTCTGCTAAAGCAGCCATAGGGTTAACGCTCGCAGCCAGTACGCACAAGGCTCCGTATATCTTGTTCATTTCTTTCCTTTGAACGGCCTTAGGCCTTAGTCAATCGTTTTTGCGACTTCAGCTATTAAGCGACGAAGCCATTGATGCGCCGGATTATTTTGCAATAAGGGACTCCAGGCCATTTTCAGCTCGAGCGGAGGTATCTCAAATGGCGGATCTTTAATCACCACGCGACTATTTTTGCTTTGCAGCTGAGCCGCCCGGGTAGGAATGGTCACCACCAGATCTTTTTGTTCCGCTAGCAGCATTGCGGCCTGATAGTGGCGGGTAAAAACGGTAATCTCACGCTTATGGCCGGCTTTTGCCAAAGCTTCATCAACCCAACCCAGGCGCTGTACGTCACTCGGGTTAACGCCTACGCCCACGCCCATGCCGGTTTTACTGACCCAAACATGCTTGGATTGCAGATATTTTTCGAGATCAAAATCGTGCCTAGCGGGATTCTTCTTACTCATTAGGCAAGAAAAGCTATCACGCCAAACCGTCAACTGGTGAAAGGACTGTGGCATAGAGTCAAAACGGTTGATCACCATATCAACCTTGCCTTGCTCTACATCGAGAAAACTCACGTCACTGGGCGTCATAATATCCAGCGTTACACCTGGCGCATCATTACGTAAGCGCTTTAATAGCTTCGGGAATAAAGTCGATTCTGCATAATCGCTGGCCATGATGCGAAATACTCGCTCACTGCCCTTAGCATCGAAGTCTTCCCGAGGTTGCACTGCCTTTTCGATATCAGCCAGTACCGCCCTTACCTGGGGCTCCAATTCTGTTGCTCTCTCAGTGGGGGTCATCCCTTCGCTGGTTCTTACCAGTAATGGGTCATTAAACAATTCTCTTAGGCGCTTTAAACCATTACTCATGGCTGGCTGACTAATACCCAAATGGCTAGCCGCTTTAGTAACATTGCGCTCTCTAAGAAGCACGTCGAGATAGACAAGAAGATTGAGATCGATACGGGAGATATTCATAGGCGACACTTTATTTCAGTGGTCGCTATTATTCATCAAAGATATAGCTTTGTCCATCTGCATTTTAAATACAGATAGCACAGATAACAGAGCTGGACTAGATTGAAGCAGATACGGAGCGGATATCTACCGCATGATTAAAGCCTTCTTTCACCACCCGGTTGCGCCCTGAGGTTTTTGCTCCATAGAGGCGCTTATCTGCAACGCGATAAAGACTATCAAGATCCCTGCCGTCATTGCCGTACTCTGCCACCCCAATGCTAACGGTTACATAAACACTTTCTCCGTCCTGCTCAAAGCTCTCTGAGTCAATAGACTGGCGCAGTGTTTCGGCCACATTAGATGCAGAATTAAGGTCAGCTCCAGAGAGAATTAAGCAAAACTCTTCCCCGCCAACTCTAAATCCATAATCCGTTTGGCGACTATGGCTTCGAATTAAATCAGCCAAACCTTGTAAAACTCGGTCTCCGAGTATATGCCCGTAACGATCATTGACCTCTTTAAAGTGGTCAACATCGATCAACAACAGGCTCAGCGCTATATCATTACGTTTAGCAACCTGAACCTCACGCTGAAATATCTCAGTAAGACGTAGTCGATTATTCAAGCCCGTCAATGAGTCCTGTGAAGCCATCTTCATAAGCGCCTGCTGTGAGCGCTCTCTATTCACCTCATAAAGATGAGAAAACACCCAAATAAGTGAGCCGCACAGTACCACATTAAACGCACTGCTTAAGGTTAGGATACCTATCTCCATCTCTACACGAATATAAAATGCCACAGCTGCGAAAAAGACGTAAACCGCGGTAAACCTGAGGCCTAGGTGACTACCCAAGGTAAGATAAGAAATTAAAGGCAGTAAAAACACCCAAACAAAAATTGTCGGACTGGTATTGGGCACCAGCAAAGCAATCATCATTATGGTGTAGAAACACAGGATAAATCCCACACTCCAAGCCAGTAACCGCTGTGTTGTGGCCATTCGATAATAAGAGAAGACAGCCGCCATAGCCGCTAGAAATTCAATAGCGGCCAAGCCATGCAACCCTCGCATTATATTTAAGACACAAAATATTAAACCACCCCAAGCCGTAAAAAGGCTAAGGGCACGCATCACGGAGCGGCGATGTGGGGAATTATCTTGAAACAGCACTATGCCAGCCCCTCACATCGAGGAGTAAGAGACACATAAAAAGCGTTCGTAGTATAAATCAATAGATATCGCATAGTTCGCTTGTGGCATCCTTGCACAGCTACATTATTTATTGTGGTGATCACATAAGGTGGCGATCATTTGTACAACAGCTCCACCAGTATACTCCAAGCGATGCTATGCACCTTGCTTTAAGCGCCAAACGGTCGTTTTTCAAACGCGCTCTATGCAGACGTGATTAAAGCTTCCTTGCTTTCAATCGAACTAAGCGCTTAAAAATTGAATGTGCTCTAAGCTGATATCTTTATCAATATAAGCCATGCCGAGTTTATTGAGATACTCCATTCGATCAGCGCTGCGAAGGTCTATATCCGGAACCGGCAAGCCTTTAGCCTGATAAATACCCGCCACATGCGCCAGATATGCTTCCCCCTCCTGGATCAGTAGTAAACTCATAGCGCCGACATCGGGTTTCACCAGCTTGTTTAGCTCTTCAGGTAGCTGCAACTCAAGAATGGCAGGCTGCTCATCACCCTCCACCCTGACACCACGATCACGTACAGCTTGAGCGGCCCAATAATAGGCCAGCTCTTTACTCTGGGTTAAAAACACCGGTTCAATGGTTTCAGTATAGCTATTGCCAATAGTCGCCATGGTCTGCTTTGCTGCTTGTTTCATGGCTTTATCGCCGGAACGCTTGAGGCCATAGGCCTGAATAGAGCCCAGTAGCGCCGAAGAGGTACCGTGATACCAAATGTTGCTATTAGCGAAGCCCGCCTCGCTCAATAACTCGGGAGAATCTTTAAATTGGGCTGGAATATCTGTCATGCTCACAATCACTTAATCATCTATGGCTTAAAACGCTGGGAGTTTAACCTATTTTACTTATCAGGGGTCAGACCCGATTGAGTCCGGCCCCGACTCGAGGCATAAAAAAAGCGGCACCTATAACAGGGGCCGCTTTTTCGCTGTGGAGCCTATTGCTAAGCCCCTAGCAACTAGCTCGATTTAGCCGAACTGGTTGGAGGTGTTTTTCGCACCACCAGCTTTCAGAGCGTTCTCACCAGCATAGTACTCTTTGTGGTCGTCGCCCAAGTCAGAACCAGCCATGTTCTGGTGCTTAACGCAAGCGATGCCTTGACGGATCTCTTTACGCTGAACGCCTTCAACATAACCCAACATGCCCTGCTCACCGAAGTACTCTTTCGCCAAGTTGTCTACTGACAAGGCGGTAGTGTGGTAAGTCGGAAGAGTAATCAAGTGGTGGAATACGTTCGCTTCACGAGCTGTATCCGCCTGGAAAGTCTTAACACGAGCATCAGCCGCAGCGGACAACTCAGAACCATCGTAATCAGCAGACATTAGGTTGTCGCGATCGTAAGCCGAAACGTCTTTACCTTCAGCCGCCCATGCATCGTAAGTTTGCTGACGGAAGTTCAAAGTCCAGTTGAACGAAGGAGAGTTGTTGTAAACCAACTTCGCATCAGGGTGCACTTTACGTACTTCGTCCATCATGCCCTTAATTTCGTGCACAGTTGGAACCGCAGTCTCGATCCACAACAGGTCAGCACCGGCATTAATCGCTTCGATACAGTCAAATACGCAACGCTCATGGCCAGTACCCTGACGGAACTGATACAAACCAGAAGGTAGACGCTTAGGACGTACCAACTTGCCGCCACGGTTGAATACAACATCGCCTTCAGCCATGTCAGCTACGTCGATTTCTTCAACGTCTAGGTAAGAGTTGTATACATCACCTTGATCGCCTTGCTCTTTAACCACAGCGATTTCTTTAGTTAGACCAGCACCTTCAGAGTCAGTACGAGCAACGATTAGGCCGTCATCAACACCTAGCTCCATGAATGCGTAACGTAGCGCACGTAGCTTATTGTGGAAATCAGCGTGAGGTACGGTTACTTTACCGTCCTGGTGACCACACTGCTTCTCATCAGCAACCTGGTTTTCGATCTGCAAGCAGCAAGCGCCCGCTTCGATCATTTGCTTAGCCATCAAGTAAGTCGCTTCAGCATTACCAAAGCCAGCATCGATATCAGCAACGATTGGCACAACGTGAGTTTCGTGGTTGTCGATTTGATCTTGGATCTCTGCAGCTTTAGCCGTATCACCCGCTTCACGAGCGGCGTCCAAAGCGCGGAACAAACCACCTAGCTCACGAGCATCAGCTTGACGCAAGAAGGTGTATAGCTCTTCTACAAGGCCAGCTACAGCAGTCTTCTCATGCATAGACTGGTCAGGAAGAGGACCGAAGTCAGAGCGTAGAGCCGCAACCATCCAACCTGATAGGTACAAGTAGCGACGCTCAGTTGAACCGAAGTGCTTCTTGATAGAGATCAGCTTCTGCTGACCTACAAAACCGTGCCAGCAGCCCAAAGACTGAGTGTACTTGGTCTTGTCTTTATCGAACTCAGCCATGTCACGACGCATGATACCAGCGGTATACTTAGCGATGTCCAAGCCAGTTTTGAATTTGTTCTGAGCGCGCATGCGAGCAACAGATTCTGGGTTGATGGCACTCCAAGAATCGCCCATCTTGTCGATGGTAGCGCCGGCTGCCTGAATGTCATTTTGGTAAGCGGACATGATCGTTCCTCATATCAGAGTAAGATTGCTATAAATTTGCTATAGCGCCCAAGCGGGCCGATGAGTGTGCTACCGAAGACGGTATAACCCTCATCTCGACTATGGGCTTAGTCTATTGCGGGGACTTACATAATTGAAATCGATACTACCAATATTTGATATTCACCAAATGTATGGAGGCACTTCGATCTTATCTATAACGATGCCCTTAAGTCCAAAGCTAGTGACGCAGCGCTAGGCCTATGCAGAGATCTATTGTGATAGCTCGTAAAAAACACATTTACTGCCAACCAATAAGCAATAGAACGCGTCTACAAAGCAAATATCGCAAAAACCGCCTAATCAAGGCTTACGCTGGATCAATAAGTGACGACAAATCCGAATACACAATATAGCTCAGCCGAGATAGAGCTTCTGGTGCTGCAAGCCCAAACAGGCGACAGCGAGTCACTGCAAAAGCTGTATTACTGTTTCGCCAAAGCTCTAGAGCGCTACGCCCTACTCCAAAGCAGCGACGCCGAGCTGGCGCGAGATGCTTGCCAAGAGTGCTGGCTTAACTGCTGCCGAAAACTAACCCAGCTAAAAGATCCTGCGGCATTTAGAGCTTGGCTATTTAGCAGCCTCAGGCACCGCATTGTAGACCTGGCGCGAAACAAAGACGCCTTTCGGCGCAGATTAGAAAGGCTAGAACAAGAAAATGAGATTTATAGATGTAGCGAGGAAGCCTATGAGCCAAGCCTTGAGCAAGAAGGCAGTCTTACCGAATCAACTAGCTTGCCCCTGTGGAGCGCGATTAGGAATCTCCCCCAACAAGAGCGTCAATGCATCTACCTCTTTTATCAAGAAGAATTCAGTACCAGAGAAATTGCCCTAACACTAGGCGTCAGTCAGGGCACGATAAAGTCACAGCTAAGCCGAGGCCGGCAGCATCTGCGCGATGCACTTAATAAAGCATCCACAAACGTAAAGCCAAATAACAACTAAGCCTTTTAACAGAATAGATACAAGGATCCAGCTATGGATATTGATAAACAAATCAAAGAACAACTTAAACAAGAAAGCGAGCAGCTTGATCAGTTATTGCAAGCCGATAAAGGCTTGTTTGGCCGTATACAAGATAGCTATCACAGCAGCATGAGCTTTTGGATTGTATACAGCTTCTTTTTTGCCTTCCTGATTGGCGGGGCTCTGTGCTTTTGTGCTTACCAGTTTTTTCAGGCCCAAGAGACCCAAAGCATGATATTTTGGGGAGTGCTCAGTCTAGCGGCCATGATTGTTTTGGCGCCTCTGAAACTGTGGCTGCTCAATGAAAGTGGGCGGCAAGCCGTTCTGCGCGAAATAAAGCGAATGGAGATTCGACAAGAACAGCGTATTCAAACGCTCTTAGAAAAGCTGAATTCATAACAATATAAAGCAGCGGCGCCCAAGCCTTTGAAGGAGATTCATTCTTTAACACTTAGCGAAGCTGCTAACCTTTTCAAACGAACAACAGAGTCATCCCATGATTTTATTTGCAATAATAAGTTTAAAAAATAAATAGCTATTGCTCAGCCTGTACTACACTCTTTTACTCAAAAAGCAGTTTAAGAGGAGCTTTGCTGTGCCCAGAAGTAAAACACTGTTTCTTATCGCAGGCTTTAGCTTGCTTAGCGCTTGTAGCTCAAGCGATGAAAATCTAATCAACGATGCCTGTATGGCTTCATTTAGTAGCGACGAAAAGTTTTGTAGCTGCTTAGGGGAAACTATCGTTGATACCCTAGATGGCGATGAGCTGGATGCCTATACTGAAGCTGTCGGTAATGCCTTAGCGAGCTATGAAGAGCATGGCGGGGCCCGCATTAGATTATTCCCTGTGCCCAAGCTGTACCGTTTTTCTGAAGATAGAAAAACTCTTAGCGGAGCCATCAAAAAGTTGTATAAGGCAGAAGATATCTGCTTAAGACAATAAGCAGTTTATATAGCGAGCCGCAACAAGCTAATAAGCCCGAAGTTAACTCCCTAAACAGGAGCTTGGCGGGCTTATTACAGCTCAGCAGTATCTTAATAGCTAATCATTTTGGCCAGAGTTGCTGGGTTAACTCCCCTGCTGAGATTTCCGTACAAGCCGCATAATTACTACCGGCCCATAGTGGGGTAAAGTCATCTTGCCCACGTTGTTCAGCAGCGGCTCTCAATGGCGCCAGTGCAATTGAAGCATAGGGAAACTCCGGCGCTAGAGTGCTGATAAAATTAAGCTCTGCCATAGCTCGATTAGTGATTCCTCTTGCTAAACGCCCAGAGAACACATTGGTCAATGCTGTTTTCGCTGTAGCTTGTTTTATTGCAGCACGGTGTACAGCAGTGGTACTCGCCTCATTGCACAACAAATAAGCCGTACCCAACTGAGCCGCTGAAGCACCCAGCTCCATCATCGAGACGATATCTGAGTGATTGCTTATTCCACCAGCCGCCACAATAGGCGAAGAGATATTCTCCCGAAGCTGAGACACTAAATCTGCCGTCCCCAGCTGCAGCTCTAAATCAGTCCTTAAAAACATCCCCCGGTGGCCACCGGCCTCCAAGCCTTGAGCGATAACAAAATCTGCGCCATTTTCCGCCAACCAACAGCCCTCCTCCACCGTCGTCGCTGAAGACAGCACCTTGCTACCCCAAGACTTAACGCGATCGAGTAATTCTGGCGTCGGCAGACCAAAATGAAAGCTAATAACAGGAGGCTTAAATTCCTCCAATATATCAGTAAAGCTATTATCAAAAGGCACTCGTAGACCAGAAACCCCACTGGGGGCCTCCACCGTAAACTCTTCGTAATAAGCGAATAAACTGTCTTGCCAGCTCTTCAGACGCAGCGCATCGAGCTTAGGCATATCATGACAAAAGAAGTTGACATTGTAGCTATGAGGACTGTGTTTTTTAAAACTGTGCAGTTGCTCCACGAGCTGCTCCGCACTTAACATGCCACAAGGTATTGACCCAAGCCCTCCAGCATTAGAAACCTCTGCCGCCAACCGCCAATCTTGCACGCCTGCCATTGGTGCTTGAATAAGAGGCTTGTCGATCCCTAGCACTTCGCAAAAATTCATAAATGTAGTTCCAATTGCTATGTTTTTTTGGGCGGTGGGGGCAGCTATTCCGTCAAAGCTCAGAAATAGCACTGAAGTGCATCAATAAACTTTAACCATGCCCTACGCAGCTTAATTAGCTGTATGATATCGTATTAGAGCTGTTAACCTAGAAAAACATTATTCAGCAAGCCACCGCTGAACACGGTCAGGCGCTCAGCACACTCTATCAAGCCCTTAAATCGAATATAGTTAAAATGAGAGTTTTTAATGAACACCACACCAACGCTGAGCATAGCTTTCATTCTCTTTTTATTGTTAGCCACCCCCCTAATCGCCAAACCCGATGTCGAGACATGCCAAATTGAGAGTGTTATGCAAAAACAACTACGAATAGCTACCTTCAATGTCAGTATGGAAGCCAGTAATTACCCGGTAGAAGGTAACAGTATTTATCAAGCATCACGGCTCACTGAAGTATTAAAAGAAGGGAAGCAAATACAGCTACGTAATATTGCTGAAATTATTCAGCGCGTACGCCCCGACGTTATTCTACTTAACGAATTCGATTACATTGAAAACGAAGAAGATGGGATTGGCTTATTTGTTAAAAAGTATTTACAGCAAAGCCAAAACCGGCAAGAAGCTATTAACTACCCTTATATCTATATCAACAGCGTTAATACTGGAGTAGAAACTGGCTTAAACGCAAAAGATAGTCGGCTTAGCCACTTTGGCTTTGGCCGATACCCAGGCCAATTCGGTATGGCCTTATTATCAAAATACCCCATTGAAGAAAGCCAAGTTCGTACTTTCCAAAAGTTTCTTTGGAAAGATATGCCAGATAATCTGCTACCTACAGATAAAAATGGTAAGAGTTGGTACAGCACTGAAGACGTAAATATTATGCGCTTATCTTCTAAATCCCATTGGGACGTACCGTTAAATATTAATGGAACGTTAGTTAGTATCCTGGCCAGCCATCCGACGCCACCAGTATTCGACGGCCCAGAAGATCGCAACGGACGCCGAAACCATGACGAAATACGCTTCTGGAAAGACTATATCGCAGGCGATAAAAACAGCTATCACTATGACGACGCACAGCAAAAAGGTGGTATAGCGAAAATTAGGGATTTTGTAATTCTGGGCGATCTCAATGCCAGTGCAAACGAAGGCGATGCCTACCCTGGCACAATGAATCAGCTTTTAGAGCACCCGGCTATTAATGACTACCCAGCCCCCTCCTCGGATGGCGGAAGCCTCAATAAAGCCGAAAGCCCTTATGCTAAAAGCCATACAGCTGCTTGGGGAATGCGAGCTGATTATGTATTACCTTCGAAAGGCCTAAAACTCATAGACAGCGGTGTTTTTTGGCCAAAACCAGATAGTAAAGAAGCCTACCTAGTGGCCGACAGAAACGCCTCATCAGATCACCGATTGGTGTGGGTGGATATTGAAAACCCAGCGTTGAAGAATTGCCCCAAATAGACTTCATATGCAAATTGCAGAGATCTTTTACTAAGGTTTTTAACACACTTTGCGCCAAATTTTCTATGCTCTACATTCGGCGAAGTTGCGTATTTTTAACTGTTGCACTGCTATTCACTGGCAGCTCAAACCTGCCACCGATGTGAGCCTGATGAGGTACAGAGGTTAATTCATTTTTATAAAACACTCAGGATTCGATTTTACTAAGCGAATTTGGCAAGCTCACTGAGGCAAGCGAGACTTCCTTAAACGCTAAAGATCGGATCACCTCTACCCCCTCAGGAAGGCTTAGCTCAGTTAAATTGTTTCCTACAAATGACTCTTTGCCTATAATTTTTATCGATGAGGGTATACTCACTTATGTCAATTGATAGTTTCTAAATGCCCGCTCACCGACCTCGGTTACAGCAACACCATTATTATCGCTAGGAATTTCTATCTCTTTGCCGCTAGGGCACCCAAGCTCAGCATCACAACCAATCACAACATTGGGAGGGTCAAAAATAAAAGATTGGGAAGCAGCCTGAGGAACAAGCAAAATCATTAAAGTGCGCAAACAGACAGCCAAAACTGTGTGCTTAGTGGACATAATTTTTAATATCCCTATAAAAATAGAGAGTTAGACGATCTGATACCGGCTATTAAACTATCAAAAATTTATCATAACAAGAGAGTTAGCGAAGATAGAAATGAACTTACCTCGTGAAAAACCAAATCCTACCTACGCCAAAGACAATCCTCACCCAAAGCATCCAACTTAGCTTCATGTAACTGCATTTCTTCTGCATTGGCGGCAACCACTTTTAATGGCGCCCGCCCAGCGGCCAATCGGCGAATAGCACCAGCCTGAGCACCACTTGAATTTTCTTCGGATTCTGCACCGAGTGACAACATGGTTTGGCCACCTGTCATCATTAAATAAACATCGGCCAGGATCTCGGAATCGAGCAATGCGCCGTGCAAAACGCGGCCAGAGTTATCAACATCGTAACGCTTACATAAAGCGTCTAGGGAGTTGCGCTGGCCCGGGTGTTTATCGCGCGCCATTACTAAGGTATCGATCACCGAGCAATGATCGTAAACCTTGCCATGCCCTTTCCCTAGTAAGTTGAATTCATGATCAATAAAGCCCACATCAAAGGGCGCGTTATGAATAATTAATTCTGCACCACGAATATATTCTAAAAAGCTGTCGGCAACTTGTGAGAAGACTGGCTTGTCGGCCAAAAATTCATTGGTAATACCGTGAACTTCAATCGCTTCATCTTCTACCACACGCTGAGGGTTCACGTATTCGTGATAATGGTTGCCAGTGAGTTTTCGGTTGAATAATTCGACACAACCAATTTCAATAATTCGGTGTCCGGACTTTGGGTCGATACCGGTGGTTTCGGTATCGAGAACAATTTGACGCATTGACGGTCCCTAATAGTTTCGCAATTTCTGGCCTTGAGTTGCTTTGCTTTTAGCTAAGTTTCAGATTTACCTGGGAATCCCCTGATTGGCCAGCTCATCGGCAATTTCATTTTCTCTATGGCCGCTATGGCCTTTTACCCAGCGCCATTCGATTTCATGGCGCTTGCTTTCGGCATCTAACTCCTGCCATAAATCTGCATTTTTAACAGGCTTTTTAGCAGAGGTTTTCCAACCATTTTTCTTCCAGTTGAACATCCATTGGGTTATGCCTTGTCGGACGTATTGGGAATCTGTGGTTAAGATAACTTTACAGCTTTGCTTTAAGGCCCTTAGGCCTTCAATTGCTGCCATTAATTCCATTCGATTATTGGTGGTGTTTTTTTCGCCTCCGCATAGCGGCTTTTCAGTATCACCATAACGCAGCAATGCTCCCCACCCTCCTGGGCCGGGGTTACCTTTACAGGCGCCATCAGTAAATATTTCTACGGTTTTTAATTCTTGATTCAAAAATACTTCTCGTTCTTATTAGTGCTAAAACAAATGTAAACGGATTGCGCCTTTACCCAATAACGCATGCATACTATTCGGTAGTGGGTGCGCTAGGCTTGCCCTTGTTAATAACAAGTTTGAGCTTTTCTTTCTTAGCCTGCCGGCCAATCGCGGCACTACCAAACTGCTCAGCATTGGCTGGCTTTTGCCAACGCGGCTTAAGGGCATTTGCGGCGAAGACATCATTACGCGCTACCAAGGTGTAAGACGCTCCCCAATTCAAAGCACCCAGCTTCTTGCCCAGGCCTTCTAGCACACGACTGCGCTCTAACAGCGCGCTATTAGATATTGGGAGTCGGTAAAAGTGCGGGATAAGCTCAAGAGGTTGCAAACCCAACAATTGCAACCAATCTCGACTTGAGCCGGCCGTTAAAAAACGACGACGCCAAACTTGATTGCGCTTGAAAAAACGCGCGAGATTAGCAAATAAGCCGTACATACTCAAAGGGTTAAAGCTGGTAATGATCAAATGGCCATGATCAATTAACACCCGCTGGGCTTCTCGCAGCAATTCATGAGGGTTTGAAGAAAACTCCAAACAGTGATGCAGTAATAATACATCCACCGAATCGGTCGCCAGCGGAATTCGGCTGCCATCAAAAGGCAAAGCCGAAGCCTCTTCACAAAGCCCCTTTTCACTCAATGATTGGCAATCAAGAGATTCTTTCAGACCATCAAGCTGAACCATCTGAATCTTATGATTGATACGGCTTTCCTGCATGAGCTCGCAACCCTGGATATGACTGAAAGCACATAAATGGTAGCCAAAGCGATATCTCAAGAGTTCATCTATAGAAGCGTGCTCTTCCGATAAAATGGCCTGGCCCAATGGTGTATTGGACCAGCGGCCGATATCTTCAGCAAAGGCTTTTGGCGATTGCGGCACATTGGCGCGCTGATGTAACCATTGACGACATTGTTCTACAAGACTCACAATAAAGCCCTTTGCAGTTAGACAAACCTGATTTGACATGGCTACCCGCTCTGCTGATGCTAAAGCGTGCGGCTATGTAATTTTATAAACTATAACAGAAATAGCTTTAGCAGGCGGCCCTACTTTGACCTAAAACGGCGAAGTACTCGATAACAACCGCCGCACTGAAAAAGAACAACGGAGCCTGCCATCCATGGACTATACTATTAGCCCAATCGCTGCTTTTGATGACAATTACATCTGGTTAATCGATAACGGTGAGATCGCCGCTGTCGTCGACCCAGGCGACCCCAAGGTGGTATTAGATCGCCTTGAAACCGATAGCTTAAAACTGGTCGCCATCATCAATACCCATCATCACTTTGACCATACCGGTGGCATCAGTGAGCTTTGTGAAAAATACCAAGATTGCGTGGTCTTTGGCCCTGAAAGCCAAGAGCTAAGCCAAGTTGCTTGCCGCGATGGAGACAGTGTTGAAGTATTACCTGGCTTAAACTTCAAGATTCTAGAGGTACCGGGCCACACCTTGGACCATATCGCCTTTCACAGCAGTGATATGGCCACACCAGTGCTGTTTTGTGGTGACACCTTATTTGCCGGTGGCTGCGGCCGCATGTTTGAAGGTAACCCCGAGCAAATGCAGCAGTCACTGGAAAAGCTGGCCTCCCTATCTGGCCAAACCTTGGTGTATTGCGCCCATGAATACACTCTAGGCAACTTAAACTTCGCCCTTGCGGTTGAACCTGGAAATAGTGCCTTGGCCGAGCGTATGGAAGATGCCAAGGCGCTGCGTGAAGCCCAGCAAGCAACCGTGCCCTCTCTCATGAGCTTAGAACGAGCCACCAATCCATTCCTTCGCTGCCGCGAGAGCGAAGTTCAAAAATCAGCCAGTCAAAGGGCTAAAAATATTGTATCTAACCCTGCAGAAACCTTTGCCGTAATACGCAAATGGAAAGACAATTTTTAGGCGCTAGCTATTCGATATTAGCAACTAGCGCTGAACAACAGCCCCTATACCCTTAGGGGCTTGTTAAACTATCCTAAAGTCGCGAATTGGCACCGTATATTTAAGCGTACTGTTTAACAGTGTTTACCCATCTACGCCGCTATAATTTTACCTTGGGCTGATTGACCCAGACGGTCTGCCACTCTAGAATCGGCGCCTATTTCTACAATAAAAACACCCTAAAACGACCATTAGTAGTTAACGAATTATGCTTCGATTGCTTATTCCTGTCGGTCTTATACTGACTTTGGGCGGCTGTACCCAACTTGGCCAACAGTCAGATAAAACCGAGATTTCTCGCCACGATGCGCAATTGGAAGCCGCTAAACATACCAAGCGAGCTGAATTGCCGAAGGCTGATAGCTCAGAGCTAGCCAAGCAAAACTCTGCTATTGAAGCCAACAATGACAAAGCTTTTATAGCCGCAAACACAGATCCAGCCAGCATTGATATCGATCTATGGCAGCACATTCGCGATGGCTACCGTTTATCCGCTATCGAGCATAAACGCATCAACAAACAGGAAGATTGGTACGGCAAGCACCCCAATTACATGAGTCGAATCAGTAAACGGGCGCGTCCATACCTCTACTTTATCGTTAATGAGCTTAAAGCCCGTGATTTACCCATGGAGCTGGCACTTCTCCCTATCGTGGAAAGCGCCTATGATCCATTCGCCTACTCGCACGGCCGCGCATCCGGCCTTTGGCAGTTTACCCCGCCTACCGCAAAAGACTTTGGCTTACATAACAACTGGTGGTATGACGGTCGACGTGATATTGAAGCTTCGACCCAAGCCGCACTGGATTACCTAGAGAAGCTGCACAAGCGCTTTGACGGTGATTGGCTGCTGGCCTTGGCGGCCTATAATGCTGGCGGCGGAACTGTTAACAAAGCGATAAAACGCAATCGCCGACAAGGTAAAAATACCGACTTTTGGTCCTTACGTCTACCTAAAGAAACTCAAATTTATGTCCCTAGATTGCTTGGTTTAGCCAAACTGGTTGCCGAACCTGAAAAGTACGGCATTCAAATGATCAATATACCCGATGAGCCCTTCTATCGCCGCTTCGATCTTGATTATCAATTGGACTTGGCTCAAGCCGCCGAACTGGCCGAGCTTCCCATGGATGAGTTTTATCTACTTAATCCAGCCTATAACCGCTGGGCCACAACGCCTGATGGCCCTCAGCATATCCTAATCCCCATTGCGCAAGCTGATGCCTTCTCCAGCGGCTTGGAAAGTTTGGATGAATCTGAGCGCGTGGGCTGGAAGCGATATCAAGTTAAATCTGGCGATACGCTAGGCAAGATAGCCCGCCAGAACAATCTAACTCTAGGCGAGCTCAAGCGCATCAATCGATTAAGCAGCAACACTATTCGCTTAGGGCAAGCACTGTTTATACCTACCGCCTCTAAACCAGGCAAACACTATAGCTTTAGCCTGAATGAGCGTGTCGCTCGCAACCAAGGTAAAGGCCGAGTGCAGCGTTATAAAGTGCGTAGCGGCGATAGCCTGTGGAGTATTAGTCGTAAATTCGGTGTCAATTATGAGGATATCGCTCGCTGGAACAAGCTCAGCGTTAACGGCACTTTAAAGCTTGGCCAAAAGCTGCTGATTTATCCAAAGCAAGCTAACTATGCTCAGGGTAAGCAGCGAATCTCTTACAAGGTTAGAAAAGGTGACTCAATTGCCAGAATCGCTAAGAAATTTGGCACCAGTATAAAGTCGATTGTAAGAAGCAATGGTTTAAACCCAAAAGACTATTTACAGCCTGGACAAGCACTTACACTCTTGGTCGACCCTCGACGCGGTTAATTTACCAGCCCAGTCTAGACAGCTCTTAGTCTTGCCCGTCTAGAAAACGCCGAGCCGCTTCTTCATATTGTGAAGATCGCTCGGCAATAGCATCAAAGTCGTAAAAGCGCCGATACTTCTCGAGTAAGGACTGACGCAGACGCCCTGCCAGCTCAGCATCCGCTTCAAACAACTTATCAAAGTCGATTTCATACATCTGCAGACAAACACAGTCTTTAACGTAGTGAAGGCCGCGTAAAGCCGATAGGCGTGCAACTGGCACAGCAATGGAGCCATGCATTTGATCTTGTAAGCCCAGCAGATTCTTAGCCGTAGCGATAAAGCGATTGCTTTCTTCATCACGCTCAGCCAGTAAAGGCAGGTCTTGTGACTTATCCGGGTCGTAATAGAGGTGGTAGTTACTGGCCTTCAGATAAGCCTCATCGATAATAAAGGTAAGATTGCCCAACGGACGTATGCGCGGTAAATGACCTACGTCACTGCCTTCACGCAACTCAAAATTCATTAACAGACGACCAGATTTACCCATATGCAAAGCATGTGCTTTTTCGATGGCCAAACAAAGCATTTTAAAATGCTGTTGATCCAAAGGCATTTCGTCTAATGGTTTCGGCTCTGCTGGCAAGTGGTTCATCGCTTTCCTATCCTTTTTAACAGCGCATGAAAGGATTATAGCCAGTATTCACCAAGAATTTATACAGTAAATCCATTGTATTAAGCGTCGGTAAAGGATTGATCTGTAAGATTTTTGACGTTTTTTAGCACTAGCTTGAAATCTTCATACTATTTGACTGTTTTCATTTAAAGGTGTGACATAATTCACAGATATAGTGTTAGAATACTTGTGACATAATTAACAATACCAAAGGAAAAGGGTAACGGATCATGAAAGTTAAGCATCTTATTGGGGTGATTGGCTTGGGGCTTGTAACGTCAGTGGGCACTACCGCTCAAGCACAGACAATACAGGAAGCCATTAGAACTGCTATTAACTCTCATCCGGAAGTGAGTGCCGCTAAGCACGAAGTACTCGCCAGGGAACAGGAAATCAAGGGTGCCAAGGCTGGTTACCTGCCCACTGTTGATGTCGCCGCCGGGTTCGGTAAAGAAGACACTAAGTCTCCTACTACCGGCCAACAAGACGTCAGCCTAGACCGCACAGAAACCTCCATCTCGGCTCGCCAACTGGTATTTGATGGCTTTGCGACCCGCTCAGAAGTTAAACGCCAAGAAGCTCGCACCCAGAGCGCAAGACACGAGGTAGAAAGCACCTCTGAAAATATCGCTTTGCGCACTGCTGAAGTTTACTTATCCCTATTAACTCAAGCAGACCTTCTCAAATTGGCTGAAGCCTCTTTGCAAGAGCACAAAAGTATCTACGATCAGATGACTCTACGCAATCAATCTGGCGTAGGTAGCCGCGCTGACTTGGACCAAATTGCCGCTCGTTTAGCACTTGCCGAAAGCAACGTTGTTGTCGCCCAAGCAAACTTGATGGATGCTGTGACCAACTACTACCGCGTGACCGGTGTTATGCCAGAGGTTGAGGCACTTTCAATGCCTAGCAACAATATCGACCTACCTGCCAACCTGGAAGACGCGGTGGAGCTTGCCCTGCAAAGCCACCCCACCCTAAAAACCGCCAACGCCGACATCGATGCGACTATAGCCCAAGCTGAAGCCGCTAAAGCCCCATTTTGGCCAGATGTACGCTTAGAAGCTGATGCCAGCTGGAATGAAGACACAGGCGGCGTAGTCGGCGAAGACGAGCGTCAAGTTATTGCGTTACGCATGCGATACAACCTGTACCGCGGTGGCGCAGACAAGGCACGCCGTAAACAGACTCACTACCTGTTAGAAGAATCTAAAGATGTACGCAATAACACCAGCCGCCAAGTGGTTGAAGGCTTACGCCTTTCATGGACAGCGTTTGAGTCTGTTTCTTCCCAGCTGCAGTATTTGCAAGCCCACGTTGATGCTGCCCAGGCAACCAAACAAGCTTATATTAACCAGTTCAATATCGGTCGTCGTACCCTACTTGATCTGCTAAACACAGAAAATGAAGTTGTTGATGCTAAGCGCAACTTGATTCGTGCGAGCTACAACCAGAAGCTGACCGAATACCGCATCTATAACTCTATGGGTCTACTGCTTCAAAAACTAGCAATCTAGTTCATCGCCAGCATATTGGACTCAAGCTACTAAAGCCGGCATTTGCCGGCTTTTTTGTGTTTACCATAACAGCTCAAGAACCCTCTCATTCAAAGCCCTGATAAGCTTCCACGGCACTTTCGAGTCATAGACACCCTCGGTTCGTGTCGACGGCCAAACACCGCCATTTAGGCCCACTCCAAACTATCGTTACCAAACCATGATTTTGTCGTGAATGAGTTTTAGTGCTTGCTTTTTAAAAAACACTGTATAAAATCACATGTACTGTATAAATAAACAGACCAAGAGCGAAAGCCATGATCAAACTTACAGCACGCCAACAACAAGTTCTCGATCTCATCAAGTCTTACATTGATGATACCGGTTACCCGCCAACACGCGCCGAGATAGCTAAAGAGCTCGGCTTTCGCTCTGCCAACGCTGCAGAAGAGCACCTCAAAGCCCTAGCTCGAAAAGGTGTTATTGAAATGATTGCAGGCGCCTCACGAGGTATTCGATTACCTATCGAGCAGCAAGGTATTCCTCTAGTTGGCCGTGTTGCTGCAGGTAATCCCATCTTGGCTGCAGAGAATATTGAAGATTACTGCGATATTCCAAGTTCCTTTTTTCACCCTACCGCTGACTTCCTACTCAAGGTACAAGGTGAAAGTATGCGCAATATTGGCATTTTAGACGGCGACCTAATTGCCGTTCACAAGACCGAGCGAGTGCATAATGGTCAGATCGTAGTTGCCCGTATTGACGACGAAGTAACCGTTAAGCGCTACGAAAAGATTACTAATCAACCCTTGATTTACCTACACCCTGAAAACGAAGAGTTTTCTACGATTGAAGTCGATTTACGCGAGCAAGAGTTTGCCATTGAAGGCCTTAGCGTTGGAGTTATTCGACGCTAATCGTACCGAAGCGTAAATACAGCACACTAGCCAACCCAGGGAGTAAGACCATGAACCAAGCAGCCATCCAAAGCACCCAGCAGGAAGCCGTATCTGAGCACGGTTTGACCGAACTGGTGGTGACCCATGAGCAAGATAATTATCTGCAATGGCTTTTACCTATGGTCGCTCACTTCAGTCAACAGGATAGTGGTCGCTGGTTAAGCTGGGTTGGCGCTGAAAACATTAGCAAGGAGATGCTTCTTCATTACGGCATCGACATTAGCCGCCTGAGAATAATAAGACTAAGAGATAAAAGTGACACCCTATGGGCAACGTGGGAAGCCTTAGCGGCTGGCAATAGCCATATGGTGATCAGCAGCCCAGGTGTACTGAGCCGCCAAGAATATCAGCAACTAAAGCAAGCTGCCAAAACAGGAGCCTGCCAAGGACTAATGCTAAGAATGCGTTAATTAGGGTATATTAAAAAAGGCTGTATAAGGTTGCTGTAAAGGTAAAGACAAAAAGAATCGCAGGGAAACTTTGAATTAAATTAGCGGTTTAGGTCGAACATTGCACATACTAACCCGCACCAAGCAGCCTTAGTGAATTTGCACAGGCCCTGAGTCCATCTCCATTTCTTCATTAGAATCTTCTGCCTTCTTGGCTTCGGCAATTTCACTGGCCGCTTCCAAGCCAGCTTGCACCATTGCCCTAGCAACTTCAATTTTGGCGTCTTGCAGATAAAAATTAGATTCTTCTGAAAAATGAATGGTCAACAAAGGCTCACCTTTGTCCTCAGCCCTTTGCAAGGCTACATCGCCGTTAGCTAACTCGACAATTTCAAATAAGACGGTGTCCATTAATACTCCAGAGATTGAATATGCCGGCAATTCTAACAGCTTTCGCAGTAGGATTCGAATAGCGTTCTTCTAAGAATAACAGCTAATAGGTGGCTGTCATTAATACTCTTCGCTGAGTTTCATTTGTGCGTCAAAATATTGCTCAAAATTCAATATAGCCGCCTTTAGGCTACTTAGACTGGGCTGCGGTGCAGGCTCGGATACCGCGATGACATTTACAGGGCTATTCTGCTCTACAAACATTGAGTCATTTAAATCTTCAACTAGGCTCATGATCTTTAGAAAATCGTCAAACCAATCACTTTGTTGAAGCTGAATAATGCTCGCAGGAAGAAACTCGACTGAACATTCCTTACCCTGCCTGTTAAATTCAGAGAGACTGTTAGGGTAATGCTCAGCGCCCTGCTCTGGCGTTTCATGGAGCAGCCAAGCATCGCACATGGCCTGTATGATAAGAAATCCTCCCCTCAAAAAGCTAAGCTTTTCAAGAGGAAGTGTCGCTGAGTCGACGGCTTTGCACTGACACTTCGCCAACTGCAGCTGGGTAAAAAATGGACGATACTGATCCATTATTTTTTCTTGCTTTTGGCCTTGGGCTTGGCCTTGGCCTTAGTCTTGGCTTGGGTTTCCACCCACTTACCACCCTCGTAAAAAGCTTTCCAGCTGCTCGCCTTACCATCTATCTCGGTCTGAACATATTGCTCTTTAGTTTTGCGACTAAAGCGAATAACCGCCTTATTGCCATCTGGGTCTTCTACCGGCGCGCTAAACAAGAATTTATACTTCGGATCAATCTCATTCTTGTGCGGTAACAGTTCTTCAACCAGTGGCGCCCGTGTTTCACGATTTTTAGGGAATTGACTGGCCGCAAGGAACATACCTGAAGCTCCGTCACGCAAGACATAATGGTCCTCCACCTTCTCACAAGCCAGCTCTGGCATAGGAACCGGATCCATCTTTGGAGGTGCCGCTTCGCCGTTTCGCAGTAATTTACGAGTGTTCTTACAAGACTCCGACATACAGCCAAAGTACTTACCAAAACGGCCCGTCTTCAGCTGCATCTCGCTGCCACATTTGTCACACTCTAAGGTCGGGCCGTCGTAGCCTTTTAACTTAAAGCTACCCGCCTCTACCTCAAAACCACTGCAATCCGGGTTATTACCGCAGATATGCAGCTTACGCTGCTCGTCTAGCAGATAGCTGTCCATCGCCGTGTCACACAGTTTACAGCGGTGCTTGTTACGTAGCTGCTTAGACTCCGCCTCGTCATCCTCATCAAGGTTTAACACCTCGTCACCAGATACTAAGTTCATGGTGTGCTTACAGCGTTCCTTAGGTGGTAGCGCGTAACCCGAGCAACCTAAGAATACCCCTGTACTGGCCGTACGAATCTGCATATGTCGACCACACTGACTGCATTCGATATCGGTTTCCGTAGGCTGATTCGCCCGCATCCCACCTTCAGCAACCTGCGCTTGGCTGAGCTTCTGGCTAAAACCGGCATAGAAATCATCGAGCAACTTATCCCATTGCAAGTCGCCCTCTGCGACCATATCCAGCGATTCTTCCATATTGGCCGTAAAGCTGTAGTCCATCAGGTCGACAAAGCTTTCGCTTAACCTTTCGGTCACAATGTCACCCATCTTTTCTGCAAAGAAACGACGTGATTCAGTATGGACATAGCCTCGATCTTGAATGGTCGAGATGATCGAGGCATAAGTAGATGGACGGCCAATGCCGCGCTTTTCTAATTCTTTTACCAGGCTCGCTTCGGTGTAACGTGCCGGCGGTTTAGTAAAGTGCTGCTTTGGATCAAGCTTCTGAAGATTTAAGTTGTCGCCCACCTTAAGCTCAGGCAGCACCACATCCTCTTCTTTTTTGGATTGCGGCGGCTGAACCTTCATAAAACCATCAAAACGAATCACGCGACCACGGGTTCTTAATTCGAAATCCCCTGCCGCTAAGGCAATCGATGTACTGGTAAATTCTGCTGGTGGCATTTGACACGCGACGAACTGGCGCCAAATTAAGGTGTAGAGGCGCTCAGCGTCTCTCTCCATGCCTTTCAATTGAGTCGGCTGCACCGCAACACTAGAAGGTCGAATCGCTTCGTGTGCCTCTTGGGCCCCCTCTTTACTGCTGTAGGAAACAGGCTTTTCCGGTAGATAGGCCTTGCCATATTCTTCAGCGATAAAATCACGACAGCTAGCGACAGCCTCTTGACTTAAGTTGGTAGAGTCGGTACGCATATAGGTGATGTAGCCGGCTTCATACAAACGCTGAGCCATCATCATGGTTTTCTTTACAGAAAATCCTAAGCGGGTGCTGGCCGCCTGCTGCAAAGTGGAGGTAATGTAAGGCGCGCCAGGCTTAGCCTTGGTGGGTTTATCATCGCGAGAAACCACTTGATAGCTGGACTGCTGCAGCTTAGCAACAGCCGACATGGCTTGCTCTTCGTTAACAGGCTTAAAGGCCTTGCCGTTTTCTTTCTTAACCTCAAAGCGAATTCTTTCCGCATCTTGGGTATTTAGATCAGCAAAAATATCCCAATACTCTTCAGGGATAAAAGCTCTAATTTCTCGCTCACGCTCTACAATAAGTTTAACGGCTACCGACTGGACGCGGCCAGCAGATAAGCCTCGCGCGATTTTTTCCCAAAGTAATGGAGAAACCATGTAGCCCACTACACGATCAAGAAAACGGCGAGCCTGCTGGGCGTTTACGCGGTTTTGATCAATTGGGCCTGGGCTTTTAAATGCCTCTTGGATAGCGGATTTTGTGATTTCATTAAAAACCACACGGCGGTAGCGGCTATCATCGCCACCGATAGCCTCACGAAGATGCCAAGCAATGGCCTCTCCCTCTCTATCCAAGTCCGTCGCGAGGTAGACAGTATCAGCATCTTTCGCCAATGCTTTTAGTTCAGCGACAACCTTTTCTTTGCCGGGTAGGATCTCATACTTTGCCTCCCACCCGTTTTCGGGGTCAATACCCATACGGCTAATCAGCTGAGCCTTAGCCTTACGCTGCTTGTGGATTACTTTATCTTCGGGCGAAAGCTTACGGGTAATAGCAGCCTGACGAGCTCTTTCTTTGGCATCTACAGGTGCTTTTTTACCACCAGAGGTCGGCAAATCACGAATATGACCGACACTGGATTTAACGACAAAGTCCTTACCAAGATATTTATTGATTGTTTTGGCCTTGGCAGGCGATTCCACGATTACCAGGGATTTTCCCATATTATCCTTCTTAAAAAATACTCTTATCCTGCTTTTTCATACGGCCCATTAATAATAGAAGGCCAGCAGGCTTTCATAGCCTAAGGGGCGCATATATATAGCCAAGCGCTCTTGGGGTCAAGTATGAGCGACATGACTGACCATAAATTAACCAGACACCCAACTATTTTCGGGCAATGCACAGGCGGTACTGGACAAGCCCTTTTTTAGGAATACCATAATCCTTGTCGATTTCAACCAATAATTTGTTTTTACTAAAGCCAACGTAGTTGCTGCCGATGACATTTATACAAATGTACGTCTAGTACAGCTTAATTGGATTTTACTTAAGCATCACTGAATTCACTGCCAGATTTATGTCCGCTTCTTTCATTTTATATACTGCACTCGCCCTTGCAGTGTCCTCTTTAGCGCTGCTCGCTTACGTGAATTATCGTGAGCGTAAACAAGCTGAGCATGCGTTAAAAATCAGGCAACTCAGCCATGCGGCCGAGGTGCTGGAAGACATGCTTAACAACCTAGAAGGCCTTAGCCGTGAAAAGGATCTTTTTTGCACTCTGGCGCAGGAATTAGTCCGTCGTTATCAAAAGCTTTTTGATTTTGACTCACAGGCCAATAATGTCGAAGTTCGTATACAACGGGCCCAACAACTTTTGGAAAGCTATCAAAGTAAAGGAAATACCAAAACCATAAATCGCATTCGCCCTAACGACCAAGCAATTAACAAAGCCGAACGACAGATCCAAGAGGCAATTGACACTCTGATTCATATGTTTAATGGCAAACATATTGATGACAAAACCCTTGGACCATTGATGCGAGAGCTGGAATACACCCAGTTGTCTGTGGAGGTTATTTCAGGGGTCGCGCAAGGGCATAAGCTATATAATGAAGGGGAATTTGTTGATGCAAATTCGCACTATTTTCACGCTCAAAAACTTAGCATGCAGTCGAAAGCAAAGCATCCAAACCGCCAGCGCCTGATCGATGAACTGGGTGAAATTATTAATCGCGAAAGACTGGCACTCAGTGAAGACCTAATGCCTGAAACGCTGTACAACCCCGACCCAGATAGAAAGCCGATGAACAACCCAGGGACAACTCTGGAAGATGCGCTTACCGTCGAGTGAAATTGGTAAGAATTGAAAACTTATCGTTTATCTCTTACATTTTCCAATACGCCTTGACCGTCCAACCAGTTCATTAAAACTGGAAATACCTCGACAAGGTCGTCCACCTGGGCGCCTTTTTCAAGCCAATACAAACCAACGCCCAGAGGGGTAAATTCTATCGCTAGTACCGACTCTGGAAGTTTGTCTAAACACTCAGCAAGCTCTGGACTTAAGCTAAATTGTGCTGCCTCACCTTCTTTCCAATCCCACGCGCCATGAAAATGCACTTCATGAGTAAAGCTACTGCGTTGAAGCAAGAGGCTCTGCTCGGGACAAAAACGTTTATCGGTCCAACGTTTTTGGTAGATGGCAATTGTGGGGGCTACGGTAAAGCTCTTTAGATCCCCTGTAACCGTAGCGATGCGGCTTTGCAAGCCCAGCTCTAGTGCACGCTGGCGCAGATTCGCCAGCTGTCTCTGACGACCACTAGGCTTCATAAGCATAATCGGCCCTAGCACCATCGCCACCGCCAAAACAACAAAAATAACACCTATACTCAAGCTAATAGTTCCCCATCATTATTACTTAACCCAGCGAAATTGACCTGAGTCATATTTCATCACGGTAAAAATTTACAGCGGCGGTAATTTACCGCTAAGATCATGACATAAACCTCACAGGAGACAAGTCATGGCCAAATACCAAAAATCACTAATCGCCGTAGATCTAAGTCAAGAGTCCAGCGAAGTTATCGAGCGTGGCTTAGCCGTATCCAACGGCTGTAATGTATCCTTACTCCATGTTATTGAACCACTCACCTTTGCCTATGGTGGCGATATTCCAATGGATCTTTCTGAGGTTCAAGAGCAACTACAGAGCCAGGCCCAGGAAAAACTCCATAAACTGGCCGAGCAACATGGTATCAAGACTGCTGACTGCCAAGTTGTTGTTGGACAACCCGCCTCTGAAATTCATCGTATTGCTGACGAGGCCGAAGTCGACTTAATCATTGTCGGCAGCCACGGGCGCTCTGGGCTTGCCCTGTTATTGGGCTCTACCTCCAATGGCGTGCTGCACGGAGCAAACTGTGATGTACTCGCCGTACGAGTTCATCCGAGCGAGTAAATCAATTTAACATGGCGCAAATGCTCGCATTTGCGCCAGCTCTCGCATTTGCCGCTGCCCATAATTAAAGTCCGCATATAAACCTAGGCTGCCTAGCCTTGAGTTAAGCATTATCAAGCTCTTCCCAACGCTGATATAAAACTTCCAATTCAGCTTCTTGCTCCGCAAGCTGTGCTAGAACTTTAGCGACCTCTTGATGATCCTTCTGATAAAAATCACCCGCAGCCGTTTGCTCCTGAAGCGCTTCTACTTGAGCTTCTTGTTTTTCAATTTTGGCAGGCAAGGCATCCAGCTCACGCTGCAATTTATAACTGAGCTTTTTGGGCTTAGGCTCATTATTTTGAACTGCTTTAGCTTCTTGTGAGGAGGAGCTCGAACTGCTTTCACTTGCCTGAGCATTAACGTTCTTAGCATCTGATAGCTGCAGTAAGTCCTCCGCTAAACTACACCATTTTCCGCCTTGGGCAATCCAGTCTTGATAACCGCCGACATATTCACGCACCTGCCCACTGCCCTCAAATGCCAGAGTGCTGGTTACGACATTATCTAAGAAAGCACGATCGTGGCTCACCAAAAGCAGCGTGCCAGAAAAATTAGCCAGCATCTCTTCAAGAAGTTCAAGAGTTTCAACATCAAGGTCGTTGGTCGGCTCATCGAGCACTAATAAGTTTGCAGGTTTTGAGAACAGCTTGGCGAGTAAAACTCGATTCCGCTCGCCCCCTGACAGCGCTTTTAGTGGTGTTCGCGCACGCTCACCAGTAAATAAAAAGTCACTGAGATAACTAATGATATGTTTATTGTTACCGTTGATTTCGATAGATTCTCGACCGCCGGCGACATTGTCTACAGCATTTTTTTCGAGGTCCAACTGCTCTCGCAATTGATCGAAGTAGGCTACTTCCAGGTTTGTTCCTAGATCGACGCGACCATCCAAGGGCTTAAGCTGACCCAATAAAATTTTCAGCAAAGTCGATTTGCCCATGCCATTGGCGCCTATTAAGCCAATTCGGTCGCCTCGCATCACCCGTCCGCTGAAGTGCTTAATTAACTCATGACCTTCAAATGCGTGGCTGACATTATGAATTTCAGCGACCAACTTACCGGACTTATCTGCAACATTAGCCGAGATATTGGCATTACCTTGGCGCTCTCGCCTTGCAGCTCGCTCATCACGCATGGCTTTCAAGGCGCGAACGCGACCTTCGTTGCGCGTTCGTCTGGCTTTGATGCCCTGTCTAATCCATTTTTCTTCTTCAGCCAGGCGCTTATCAAACAAAGCATTATGTTTTTCTTCAGCCGCTAATTGTTGTTCCCTGAAATCTAGGAAACTCTGGTAATCACCTTCCCAAATGCTCAGCTGTCCGCGCTCTAATTCAGCAATATGGGTAGCCAAATTCTGTAACAGCGCCCTATCGTGAGTGATAAAAACAACACAGCCCGAATAGTTTAAAAGCTGCTGTTCCAGCCATTGAATGGCTTCAATATCGAGGTGGTTGGTGGGCTCATCAAGCAGCAATATGTCGGGTTCACTTACCAGAGCCCGAGCCAAAGACACCCTGCGACGCCACCCACCGGACAGCTCCTTCATGGTCACATCTGCGGGCAATTCCAAGCGCGTTAAAATGGCATCTACTTGTTGCTGCAAGCGCCAGCCATCACGAGCTTCAATCTCTGTTTGCAATTGCCCCAAACGATTCAGGCTATCACTGTCAGTTTTAGTGGCCAGTTCGTGGTAGTCCGTTAGCAGTTCGCCTAAACCTTCAAGGCCTTCCGCCACGGCAGCAAACACTGTGAGATCATCAGCCAATGGCAGGTCCTGCTCTAGTCGCGCCAACTTTAAACCAGGTCGATGCCAAACATTCCCACTATCAAGCTCAACCTCTTTGGCGATTACCTTCATCAAACTGGACTTACCGGCGCCATTGCGGCCGATAATGCAAAGCCGTTGCCCACGATAGAGGTTTAATTGCTGCTCATCCAAAATTGGCTGAAGTCCATAGCTAAGTTGAGCATTTTCAATTTTTACGATCGGCATGAATGTTGCGCTTCCAAAAGGGCTAAGAGTTCATCTTGTGGCATTTGTTGAAACATTATTTGAAACAACAGTTCGACTGAATAAAATTTAAGCGCAAAGGTCTAGAAACAGCAGTATATCTGTGCCAAAACCAGTATTTGCATAGGCTTAAATTGCAATAATGCCTAATTACAGGGCTGCGAATAATACGGCTTTTCGAGCAGTCTGGATAGCGGCCTGAACTGTAGTTTGAATGGCACTAAAGAAATATCCATAAGCTCTTGTTTATGAAGCACAAAGCTAGCATGATTAGAACAGCTACACCGATTAAGCAAAACTTGGACTCATCGTGACCAAATCGCCTCAGCAATCATGGGTATTTTCAGCAAGCCACAGCAGCGCTGGGCTGGCTCTCAAGGCCGCTATCACCTGCTTGATGATATTCTGGGCCGTCGTAAGTGAGGCCAAGACGCCTAGCAAGCCGCTTAGTCTCGATGAAATGGAGCCTCAACGTAAAGTCTACCAACAAGCCCTGAAAGCCCTAAATAAGCGCGATATAAAAGGCTTTAAACGCCTTAAGGCCATGTTGGTTCTGTATCCGCTTTATCCAGATCTTCAGTATCGTGATATTGCCCGTCGTATTCACAGCCTGCCTCGACAGGAGGTACAAGATTTTTTACAGCAACAAGACGGCAGCCCCTTAGGCCAAAGAATGCAATACCTGTGGCTAAAGACCCTTGCTCGTAAAGGCCATTGGCGCAGTTTTCTAAGAGATTTCGACAGCAGTAAAATAAAATCTGAGCGTATGCGCTGTAAGTGGGTTAGCGCGCATGCGCGCCTAGGTAAAGAGATACCTAAGCAAGAAATCGAAGAGCTGTGGAATGTGGCTTACTCACAGAGTAAACACTGCGATCCAGCGTTCAACGCCTGGAAAAAGGCTGGCGGCATCAGCCATGAACTGGCTTGGCAAAGACTGCACAAGTCCATGCAAGCGAAAAAGCTACCGCTTGCCAAATACATCAGCAAGCAATTGTCGCCAGAGCTCAAGACGCTCGCCGCTTTGTATCAAGAAGTCCACCGTTACCCAGCTCGCCTAAAAAACATGAGCAAATTCAGCACCCGCGAAGCCAAACTGCAAAGCAAGCTGAATCAAGTAATCCTGCATGGCTTTAGGCGCTACGCCTACAAGGATGCCAAAGCCGCTTATGGCATATGGCTGCGCTATGACAGCAAAAATTTATTTGAGGAAGAACAGCGCCAAAAAACACTATATATTTTGGCCAGAAAACTCTATCAAAATGGCCACAAAGATGAAGCCAAGCAATTACTAGCCCAATACAAGGTTATTGATAATACGCGATTAATGGAATCGCTGATCAGAGAATCCCTAGCGATCCAAGATTGGCAAATGGTGCGCTACTGGCTGGACCGGTTACCCGAACCTGCCAAACAATCTGAGCGCTGGCAATACTGGCTAGCAAGAAGCCTAGAGAAAAATAATCCACAACCGACACCTGGGCTGCGTGCTGATGCCATCTATCGCAAATTGGCTAAAGAGCGCAGTTTTTACGGCTTTTTATCGGCGGATCATGTGCAACAAGAGTATCAACTGCAAGACGTACCTTTGAGCGTTGACGCTACCCAAAAGCAAGAATTATTGAACACTAAGGCCTTGCAAAGAGCACATGAGTATTTTCGTCTTGGCGACACACTGAATGCGAACCGTGAGTGGTTTTATCTAGCCCAAACCCTGGAAGAAAAACAACTAAAAGCGCTCGCCGCCTTAACCCATGAATGGCAGTGGCACATCAAAACCATCCAAGGCATGGCTCACTTAAAGTATTGGGACGACTTAAATTTACGCTTCCCATTAGCTTATCAGGATGAATTAAAAAAAGCCGCTGAGACCACTAAGATAAAGCAAACACTTCTGTACGCCATCGCACGGCAAGAAAGTGCCTTTGCTGCAGACGCTCGCTCACCTGCCGGCGCAATGGGCTTAATGCAGCTAATGCCAGCTACTGCAAAACAAACCGCTCGAAAAATTGGCGTAAAATATCGCCGTAAAGATCTCTACAAGCCGAGTTCTAATATCCGACTCGGCAGCAGCTACTTAAATCAACTGTTACAGCGCTTCAATGGCAACCGCGCAATCGCTGCTGCGGCATATAACGCCGGCCCCCACAGGGTTGATCGCTGGTTGAAAAAAGCCTCACCGAATCTAGAGCTCGACAGCTGGATTGAAACAATTCCCTACCGAGAAACACGCGGCTATGTACAAAATGTACTTTCCTACTCTGTAATTTATGCCTATCGAATGGGCGATAAGGGGCGTTTAATTCACAACAATGAGAAGATCATTAATTAACAGTTAGCGCTTAGTTTTATGCCTCAAGCCTAGACTTGACCATTTTACATAAAGTCTAGGCTTGATCGCTTTATTCATTGCCTTTCAAAAAAGACAGTAGCTGCGGCTGATCAAAGGGCCAAGCTATTTCAGCACCTTGTTGAGTTGCTATAACAGGAATTTTAACCCCATAACGTTCAACCAAATTTTCACTTTCGGCGATATCCACTTCTTGTAAACGAAGTTGGAACTGCTCAGCACAAGGCCAAAACAAAGACTTGGCCTGCTCACACAAATGGCAGCCAGCGGTTGTGTATAGTATAACGGTGCGACTCATGGAGAATGCCCTGCTAAAAGCACGGCATTTTAAAGGCATAGCCCTACCCAGAACAACATTAAAAATGACAACGGGCAAAACTATCGGAGAGTATTTCTCAATTAGCTAGTCAGCAGACTATCCAAAAAGGCTTTTTGCTGATCATTGGCATTGGACTGGGTTGATTGCAGCAACTCAGGCAATAACGCTAAATCCAAGCCCTGCTGGGCCAGCTTTTCAGTATTGGCTAATAGCTGCTCGGCATAATTTTGTAGACCAGCGATGGGGCTAGCTTTGCTTTGCCAAGGTGAAGGCTCTATCGCTTGATAGACTGCCGCTTGTTGTACGGATGTGGTCTGCTGCAAGTTTAAACTAAACTGCGCAATTTCTTCGCCGTTGTAACCTAAGTTTATTGCCTGCTCAAATGCAGTGGCCACATCACCATTATAAAAGTTGTCTGCCAACTCTAACACCTGATCAAACAACTCGGTAAATGCTTGCCATTCACCCTCATCAATATCACCACTTATCTCGATTGCGGCGGCATATTCTTCGCTGGCACTAAAAGACAAGCTGCTAAACTCAGAGCCCTCGCTTTGACCTTTTTGCTGACTTTCTTGATAGCGAATCAAGCTCGCCGCATCAATCGAAATGGTATCGCCATCTCGGGTTTGCACTTCCATTTGAAAGCTGCGTTCGCGGCTATAGTCGAGCTGATAAGCCTGGTAATTGCCGCTTGGACTGCTTACCTTGCTGGGTTTCGCCAATGGCTGTTCCACGACTTGCGGCACACGAGCCTCTACCGCCCCTTGTCCACGGTCTACCTCTGGCTCATTAGCAGGAATCAGTTTTTCATCAGTAGCGAGCGGCGACTTTAAGCCATACTCACTGGCTAGCTGATCAATCCCTTGATGAACTAAATCGCGCGTACTCGATATATCCTTGTCGACCTTTGGACCAAGCAAGTCTAGCTCTTTTAGCATTTCCTTGGCTTCGCCAAAGCCTCGCTCGAAGCCCTTCAGCCCAGCCTCAAGACGAGACTGTAACTGCTCTTCGCTAGCTCCATTAGCTTTATCTGCTTCGAGGCGAGCGGAAATAAAACCAAGAATGCTGTCAGCCACCGCTTCTGCCGAATTAGCGTTAGCAGCTTTTTCAAGACCAGCGCTACTTGGGCCTTGAGAAGATTTAAAAGAAGCCTCTTGGCTTACCGCTAATCGACGCTCAAATAAGGCAAAGCTCTGCTCTTCACTAAAGCTCTGGACTTTCAATTGGACGACAGAGGAGCTTTGCTCAGAGATGCTGGCGCTGAGCTGTTTTACACCAGACTCAGAATTACCCAGTAACGCTGCTTGCTTAGCGGCATCTTTCCCATAAGCGGCATTTGAAGATGCCTCTGAATAGGAATAGGACTGCTGCGAGAATGAAGACTGAGTGTGAAGGTATTGAGCAATCATGATGGCCGCCAAAGAGATTGAGCTTTAATCTCTTTGGCGGCCTGAAAGTCAAAAACTATAAATTAGAGGACAAACGGCAACAACAAAGGGGGCGGAAGGCGGATTCTCACGATTGCCCTCTTAGCCCTTAGCCCTTAGCCCTTAGCCCTTAGCCCTTAGGCCAGCATAAAGAAAGGCCTATTAGATAAACTCCGTAAACTTAGCCAGCACCAGCATTGCGATTACCAATACCGCTGCAATCGCCAGGAAGGTTAAGCTTGAACTGCTCTGTTTCTCTTCGCTCTCTTCAGTTTGCGCGGGGCCGCTATGCAACTGAGGACGATCCTTTTGCAAATCAGGTACCGTAGCCGCATTAGCCTGCTCAGCGGGCTTGGCACGCATAGGCCTTGCTATCGTAGGGTTCACTGGCGCTCGCAGTAAGGTCTTATCAACGGTTTCAGCTGGCCCGAGCACACCAAAGCTCAAGCTATCAAAGGCCAGTTCGTCTCCTCGTCGCACGCGAGCTTCCTCAACCCGAACGCCATTTAGAAAAGTACCATTGGAAGAGCCAAGATCACGAACATATAGCGCACCCTGATCGAGAAACAAACGGGCGTGTTGACGGGAAAGGTGCGCCGCCGCTAGGACAATATCACACTCACTGGAGCGCCCTACGACAGTCTGCTCCCCCAGCTTATAAACACGATCAGACAGTGCGGAGTGGTTCGCCTTTAGTGCCCACTCTTGCTTGTCACTCTGCTGCGCTGCAACGGCAGCGGCAGGGCTTCGTTCACGTCGCTCCAGCTTAGGGTCGACCACATCCATCACCACCGAGGCGATCGACAGCTTATCACCGGTATTAAGCTCACAGACCTCCCCTTCACTGATAGGCCGACCATTAATTTCAATAAGCGGCCCTAGAGCACGCAATCGCAGGGATTCGCCGGTGATATCAACCACGGCATGCTGTTTCTTCAGACCGTCATCACGCAGTACCAGCTGACATTCTTTGGCCGTACCGATCACCAGTCGGGGCTCTACCAGCCATACTTCGTGTAAACCTGAACTTTGAGATTGGTTGCGTAGACGCAATTTTAACATTCGTTCTTCTCTGTGTTAGTTTCCAGCTAAGAAGAGCCACCTTCGGGCCTCCCCTATAGAATGTAGACTAAAATCCCAATTGCAAATAGGACGTAAAACAGTTACTTAGCTAATTTTACGAGAAATGCCTTTAAATAATGAGACATGTCCTGCATTCTAGCCTATGAGCTTTGCATTTTTAATATTAATGTATTAATACCCTAATGGCATAAGGCTAAATTAATAGCGAGCGGCAGCGATAACCATAACCAAAAGTAACTATGTCTTCAGTGACTATGTCTTCAGTAACAATGTCGGCAGTAACAAACTAACCAGCAAGCCAACAATCACTGGGACAAACGAAGCCAGGTAGATTGAGCTGCCAAACTAACGCAATAATGTAAATCAGAAAGAGATTACATTCGACTACAGAACAGCTTTTACATTAATTTAATGCTGAGAGATTTACCCAAGTGCACGACTGTGTGCCTAAAAAGCAATAAGCGAGCCATGAGAGAAAGACAAATAAAAGCCGGCTTAGGCATTGGCAAGCTTAGAATCAGTGCGAAAGCTAAGGCCATTACATGCAGTTAAGCTGGACTTCACGAAGCCACGCTGGATGCGTAAGACACAACAATGAAGACTATTTATTGTGCATGGGGGAACAAGGCCTGTGGTTGCTTGCTGATGGAATGGGAGGCCATGAGGCTGGAGAAGTCGCAGCACAGCTAGCCTGCCAGATTGTGAGCCAGTCGCTGCGCGAAGGTAAAACCCCCAAATCCGCCTTCGAGCTTGCCCATCATTTGATACTTGAGCAATCCGAGGGCCAGCAAAGTGGCATGGGTTCAACGCTCATCTGCTTGCGGCAACTCAATAAAGAACAGTTTCAGATTAGCTGGGTTGGAGATAGCCGAGCCTATCGCTGGCGCGACAATAAACTTGAGCAGCTCAGCCGAGATCACTCTTATGTGCAATCTCTAATCGATGCGGGCCAAATTACAGTAGAGCAAGCACGCGAGCACCCCGAGAAAAATGTTATTACTCAGTGTCTTGGTGCTATTGAGTACGATGCTATCGAAGTAGAGTCACTGAGCAGCATTTGGCTACCCGGTGATATTGTTCTGCTGTGCAGCGATGGCTTAAATGACGAGCTAAGCGACAAGGAAATCAGTGCCATATTAAGTCAAGGAAACGGCGTGCAACAGCAACTGCTAGACTTAGAGAAGGCAGCGCTGGATGCTGGCGGAAAAGATAATATTAGCATGATTGCTATTAGTTGCGATCTCCCTATGACTGAAGCTTCGGTAACAAAAAACCGGAATCGCCGCCCCAATCAAAGTGAAATAGCAAACAGCATAGATTTCGAGGGTGATAACGAAAAAACCATAAGCCCAATTACGGCACTGGCTCTGCTCTTCGTTTTTCTCATGTTAATAGGCAGCTTATGGTTCTGGTAAATCAGCACAAATGCAGTACAAGCAAAGCACACTGGAAAAATTCGAACACCCTTAGTACGCAAAAATTAACATAAGAACAACTTAAGACAAAACTAACAAATCCTTGAGCGCAGCATGCAAATTCCCGGATTTCAAATAACTCGAAAAATAAGCCAGGGAGGCATGTCATCGGTTTACCTCGCCATCCAACAAAGTATTGGCCGCGAGGTAGCGCTTAAGGTTATGAGCCCGACTTTGGCTCAAGATGCTCACTTTAGCGAACGCTTTCAAAGAGAAGCCACCATAGTGGGTCAGCTATCTCACCCCAACATCATTTCTATTTACGATATTGGCAAACACCATGGCTTAAACTACATTGCTATGGATTATTTGGCCAAGGGTTCGCTTAGCCAAAAAATGCGCAACGGATTAAGCGGGCTTGAGGCCGTAAAAATTTTAAAGCAGCTAGCCTCTGCACTTGCCCATGCACACCATTGCGGCTATGTCCATCGTGATATCAAGCCGGAAAACATACTGTTTCGCGCCGATGACAATGCTGTATTGAGTGACTTTGGTGTTGCCAAAGCGATTAAACAAAACCTTGGTGTAACTCACGCTGGAACGGTTTTAGGCACTCCTAATTATATGAGCCCCGAGCAGGCCAAAGGCCAACCTTGTGACGGCCGATCTGATCTCTATAGCCTTGGGGTGGTATTTTTTGAAATGCTCTGTGGCAAGCTTCCCTATCAAGCGGAGGAAGCAGTAGCTATTGCCATTAAACACCTAACGGCCCCCATCCCAAAGCTGCCACCACAACATGCACTATTTCAGCCCTTGATTGATGAGCTATTGGCAAAAAATCCAGATGAGCGCATTCAATCGGGCGAAGAGCTTATTGAGCGAATAGAGCTTCTGGAAACGGGCCTGAAAACACCAAAGATAAGCTACAAGTCTTTAGCGGCTTCTGGCGAATTTAAGCTTGGATTGTTCCAACGCCTGCAGGCCTTAGTGTTTGTTGCTTGGCAAAAGCTGACTCCCCTTTTTATCAGTGAAAACAGCCAACAGGAAAAACTACAGCAAGCAAGTCGCTACACTACAGCGATAAACGCAAATCAGGATAGCGGTGTATTTGAAGAGCACGCTCTAACTCATAGCGCTCCTGGCAAGTCACATAACTTAGCCATATTACTAAGCGCCTCCCTCTTCATACTGCTAGGCTTCTTTGCCTACCAGAATTCATTCACTGAGGTTTCAGCAGAAACATCTAGTTTAAATGACGCAGCCGAACTGGTAATAGAGCAGGATGCGAATGATAAAGAATCGCTAGCAGACAAGAGTTCAAATATTGAACAAAAACCAAAAGCACAGCTAGCAAGCGCTGAACAGGAAAACATGTCTGAGAGATTAGCTGCGCTAAATGTAGACCAAGAGCCTACCCTAATCCTTAATGGTGCATTAGAAAACGATTCCAAGATGCGCCAAGAAACAGCGGAGCCAAGCCTTAGTAAACAGAGAGCAGCGACCAATTTAAATCAAGAGGGAAAAGCAACTTTTGCCCTTCTTAACAGCGAACAAAAGCAAAGCAGTACCCTAAGCGAGCAAAGCTCTGAAGTGAATACCGAGGCTCAAGCCGCCAGCTACCCCTTGACCATTAGAAGCACCCCGGCAGCTGATCGAATTCGTATTCTTAATATAAAACCCAAATACTATGCCGGTATAGAGCTCGTAGCAGGGAGCTATTTGGTCGAGTTAAGTAAAGCGAATTATAAAACGCTTAAACGTTGGGTAAGGGTAAGTGATAAAGGCGTAAGCCGTCGATTTACCTTAAGCAAGCAATACCAGCAAGGCGAAACCTTTACTGATACCTTAAATGAATACTCTTCTGCCCCTGAAATGGTTGTGGTGCCTAGTGGAAGTTTCAGCATGGGTAGCAAGCTTGACAGTAATAGCCTCCCTATTCGCCAAGTCATCATTGATAAATCATTTGCCGTTAGCCGCTACGAGATCAGTTTTGCCGACTACCAAGTATATTTGGACGATAAAAAAGTGACACAAAGCGCTCCGAATGATCAAGGTTGGGGCAAAGGAAATCGTCCTATTATCAATATCAGTTGGCAAGAGGCGGTTGATTACACCCAGTGGCTTAGCGAGAAAACCGGCCGTAAATACCGTCTGTTAAGCGAGGCCGAATGGGAATATGTGGCCAGAGCCAACCATGCAGGCAGTTATTGGTGGCCACAAAATAGTCGCCGTATGGCTAACTGTCGACGTGGTTGCAATAGTGACTTTGCTAAACTATTCGGCACCCAAACATCACCACTTGGCTATTACCCTGCGAACCCGTTTGGTATCTATGACACGGCCGGCAATGTATCCGAATGGGTTCTCGACTGCCATACCGATCACTATTTAGGTGCAAAAGCAAATGCCGAGCCTCGGCTCATTCCCGCTTGCACAGAAAGAACCGTGCGTGGCGGCTCACATGGTGATTCGATTGAAAAAATCAGCAGTCACAGCCGCCAGGGCGTAGACATGGAAACTCGCAGCAATAAGATTGGTTTTCGCATTCTCGCCGAAATCTAATTGCCGTTAATCCCCCTCAGCAATAATAGCCTCGGCAACATTACTATCGATGTACTCTCCCGCTTTTGATAATTAACGCAGCTTTGAAATATTCATCTACACTCAGGATAAATAGTATACAAAACTGTAGGAGCTGGCTGTCGCATCAAACATGTCTTAGCTCTATTTAAACGCTATAACAGCCACTCAGGTTTGGAGGGTAAGGTGTTTGGACAACAATACAAAGCGCAGTATGAGGAATTGCTAGGAAAGTTCGCAGAGCAGTCCTCTATTATTAATGCGATTAATAGATCGATGGCGGTTATCGAGTTTCGGCCCAGTGGGGAGATCTTATCGGCGAATGAAAACTTCCTTAAAACGGTGGGCTACAGTCTCGCTGAGATCCAAGGCAAGCATCACCGAATATTTTGCGATGCTGATTATGCTGACACCGAAGAGTATCGCGATTTTTGGGCACAGCTTAATCGCGGTGAGTTCTTTAGCGGCCAATTTAAGCGAGTAAATAAACTCGGTGAAACGCTTTGGCTGGAAGCCACTTACAATCCAGTTTTTGATGCCAACCGCAGACTCGTCAAGGTCATTAAATTTGCTTCAGACATCACCGCCAAAATCTTGAGCGACGCTGAAGATAGAGGCAAGCTTGATTCTCTAAGTCGCTCAAGCGCCATTATTGAGTTTGAAAAAGATGGCACGATCATCGACTGTAACGAGAACTTTATCAATGCCGTCGGCTATCGAAAAACAGACATCATCGGTAAACATCATCGAATCTTCTGTGACCCAGAATACGCAGCCACGACAGAATATCAGGACTTTTGGCGCCGTTTGAATAATGGTGAATATTTCTCTGGGCAATTCAAAAGAGTCAACGCCCAAGGGCAAACCCTATGGCTAGAAGCATCTTATAACCCAGTTTACGACAGTAATGGCAAGCTTTATCGTATCGTAAAGTTTGCTACCGATATCACTGCTCAAACGGAGCAAGCAGAATTGGAAAGAGAGAGTGCAGCAATTGCCTATCGAATTTCCAATGAGACCTTAGATGTTGCCAAAAACGGCGGCGGAGTCATCAATGAAGCCGTTGACGAAATGAATAAGATTGCTGAATCAGTACATGCCTCTTCTCAGCATATTGAACGATTAAATATGCAGTCAGGGGAAATCAACTCCATTATCAACACCATCCAAGAGATTGCTGATCAAACCAACTTGCTGGCCCTTAATGCGGCGATTGAAGCCGCCAGAGCTGGCGAACAAGGCCGAGGCTTTGCGGTAGTAGCGGATGAGGTCCGCCAGCTTGCGGCGAGAACATCTCAATCTACCTCTGAAATATCGGCAATGATTAGCAAGATTCAAGAAGACACAGGAAGCGCCTCTAGCAGCATGGAAAAATGCTTAGACCAGGCGAATCGCGGTGTCGACCTGGCCAGCCAAACAGGCGAAGTCATCTCTAAAATACAAACCGGCGCCAACGAAGTCGTGTCCGCCATCGATAAGTTCTCAAAGTCGCTTTCGGCTTAGATGTAGAGCGCCGCTCTCCGTGGCGGCCGCTTTGGAAGCAGCTTACTAAACACAGCATTGCGCTTTACCTTTAGCTCATGGGTCGCATTTAGATCAATTACTGGTTAGAATCACCAAAAACTAAGCAGTTTATGGTGATTGGACCCATGGCACACAACCTCGACAAAACCGACCGAAAGATCCTGGAAATCCTGCAAAAAGACGGCTCGCTGTCCAATTTGGAGCTGGCGGATATGATCGCCCTATCGCCGTCCCCCTGCTCTCGCCGGGTTAAAATGCTTGAAGAAGCGGGTTACTTCAAAGGCAATGTGACTCTACTCCACCCAGATGCTATCGGGGTCAACGTCCATGTCTTTATTCAGGTTACCCTTGGTCACCAGGTCAAAAAGCACCTGCAGCATTTTGAAGAAACTGTCTCGGCCTGGCCTGAGGTCATGGAGTGCTACCTAATGGCAGGTGATTTCGATTACCTTATTCGTGTCGCCCTGCCCGATCTAATCGCTTACCAACACTTCCTCGACGATAAGCTCACTCAATACGAAGGCATTGCCAGCATAAAAAGCAGCTTTTCTCTCAAACAAGTCCAATATAAGACAGAGATGCCCTTAGATCATCTTACCGACGACTAGTGCGCAACACCAGCCGTGAAGAGGTGAATAGCTTGAAATGCTATTAAGCTAGCCCTTGGGCGTGCTCACGATACCAATTGGCGCCATCTACTATTTCTCCATCCTCACCTACCGGCGGATAGGCGATACCTTTTTCATCGCAGAAACTTGAGACTTGGGGGTGCGCCCATTGAAAAAACCGACGCTTATAATGGCCATCGGATAAACGTAAGCTCTCGTACAAGCCGGCCGCCTGGCGTTGACGCTGAGCCTCAGCGAGAATAATGGCAGCCGCAACAGAAACATTAAATGACTCCACCATGCCTTGCATTGGAATCACGACCGTTTCATCAGCTAAGGCTAAAGCTTCCTCACTAACCCCTTCTTTCTCCATACCCATCAACAAGGCCGTTGCCTGGCAATAGTCTATCGATCGGTAGTCCACCGCTCGCTCATCTAAGTGGGCTGCAACCACTTTCATACCACTGCGCTTTACGGCCTTGACCGCTTCACTCACAGAGTCATAGGTAGACACCTCGACCCATTTGTTACTCCCCGACGCCGTGCCCCTAAAAGAGCGGTAACCCTCTTTGGGCTCAACGATATGCATATGATCAATTCCAACCGCATCGCAGGTACGCATAATAGCGGCTAAATTTCGCCCTTTATGCACTTCATCATTAATGACAGTAAGGTCTGGTTGACGGCGGTTAAGCACCGCACGGATCTTGGCGAGTCTTTCAGGGGTCATAATCTCTTCTTTAACAATTCAATAAGGCTTAGCTAAGGAGCCATTTTTTGTGCTAATTGTCAGTCATAGTGACTGCCACTTATTAGTTATTGAGAGCGGAAAATTGTTGCCGCGTCAGAAAATCGGCGGCTCAATCGTCTTTTAACAGTAGCTTTACACTTTTCCACAGATTCTGTGGATAAGTCAGTGGATAGACACTAGAAAACCGGCTCAATTACGTAAAAATAAGGGCGATCTACAAATTGTATACTTTTTAACCTAATATATTTTTCCTTTATTTTTCAATCACTTATAAATGTCAATAGCGCAAATAAAGAATTTTTAAAGAAAATTCTTGGCTGCGAAGTCAGGCATAAAATTATGTGCATAAAAAGTTAGTAGACGTTAACCGTGGAACTTCGATTGACCAAATTTCATTGTGCAACTATGAGCAATATTCGCCCAGATTGCTGGAAATTTGTTACCACTTTTCATAGAAACTGTTGATATTTGTAACAGCACACTATGGTAACTTCTCATACTGGTTTAGTAGTTAGATCAAATAACAAACTAAAATTACAAACGCATCAAGCGCTGACTGATTCCATAACCCGCTTCAATCGGAATATTCAACATAACCCCTTCCGGGTGTTTCTCCATTCTCGGCATAACTGAAGGCGCTACATGATTAAGTAAGGCGGCATCTAACTCAGCCAAAGAGCCGAACTGAGATAACCATGAAATATTCATTTCTGTCGGAAACATTAGCTTTAAGTCACCCTGATCAATTTCAGACTTCAGCGCAGTAAGACTTTGCCAACGTGCCTCAACTGTCTCGCTACCATCACAACTGGCTGATTGTCCTTGCGGCATGCGAGCAACATAGAATCGTGTTAAAAATCTTTTTTTCGCTTGCAGTGGCGTCGTCCAAGTCGATAAGTGCGTCAAAGCTCCCAAATCTAATTGCCAATTAGATTGCGCAAGCTCAACTATTAAGTTGAATTGCTGCGGGAGTTTGGGCCAATCTTGCTGCCGACAGAAATCTTCGTAGGATGAAGACGAAATGGCTTGCTTAGTGTCGCCATGATTGGCAAGCAAGACTCGACTTTCTTCAAAAGTTTCCCTTAGCGCGGCAAGTTTGAAGGCATTCTCGCTTCGCTCCTTGTCATTGCTAGAAATCTCAGCGATTTCTTCGGGGTCTAAAGCACCGCCTGGAAATACCCACAGTCCCGGCGAGAAGGATAAGCCTTCATTGCGTTTTAACATAAAGATTTCAGGGCCATTAGTGGAATCTCTCATTAAAATCACACTGGCTGAAGGTTTAGCGTCTACGGCATTTGTTTGATCAAAATCCGCTTTAACACCCCGAATTTGCGTGCTCATGATGACTCCTGTAATGCTGACAACTTGAAGGCTTTGCTTTAGCGCTTAATAGTATTGGCGGTATACTGTGCGCTTAACCAATACTAAGTTTACTGCATAGGCAAGCCCATGGAAAACCAAGCCTTATCAATTGAAGACTTGGCTGCGCTCATTGATGAACAAAGCATCGTACTCACAGCGAACAGCCGCCAACGGCGCTACCTGTTAAAACAATTCTCTACACAGGCTGACTCAAAAAGCGATAGCTTCAAGGGAATAGACTCCAGCCGCATATTGAGCTTTCAGCAATGGTTAAGTGAAGCGTGGGTTACTCTGCAAGGCCAAGCCTATCCAGAATCAGCGCAACTTTTGATCAACCCTATACAGAGTCAGCTACTCTGGCAGGAAATCATCAATAATAGCGAGGAAAGTGCTGATTTAATCTGCCCAGACTTACTCGCCAAACAGGCATCCTCGGCCTGGCAGCTGCTTAGTGAATGGCAAATAAGCGCCGAAGAACTTCTCAACAAAGGACATAGAGAATCCGAAATACTCTATCAATGGGGACTAAAGTTCGATCATCGCTGCAAAGAACTAAACCTTATCGATAGCCCTGAACAATGCCACATATTGGCTACAGCATTAAAGTCGAATGCTTTGAAGCGCCACCATCGACTGTTAATGCTCGGCTTTGATGATCTATCGCCATTACGACAAGACTTAAGCACAGCCATAGCCGATGATGTGAAGTTCATTCAGTTAAAACACCTCGAGCAAAATCAGGCATACCAGCTGCCTTGCGAAGATGGCCACGATGAAATATATCAATGTGCAAAATTTGTGCAAAACGAATTATTGTCGGCACAGACTAACAAAGCAGCCCTGCCCAAAATCGCAATTGTCGATCCTCAACTCGGACAACGCCGAGATAAAATCGAAAGAATCTTTACTGAGGTTCTAGAACCCCAGTTTTTATACAGCGAGACCGACCGTTACACATTGCCCTTTAATTTCTCGGCAGGAACGCCTTTAGGACAATGCCCGATTATTGAATCGGCTATGGCTTTGCTTGCCCTAAATATGGAGCAGCTCGAAGTCGATAAACTTTGCCAGCTCTTACAGAGCCCTTTTTGGCATAACAATGCTGAACTGGAAATGGAGCTGCCATTAGCAGAGCGACAACAGCTCGAATTCGCGCTGCGTAATCTTCAACAAGAGCACATTCGGGCCGCCCAGTTAAGGCAATGCGCCGACAAGGTCGCGAAAAAGCTGGAAGCGCTTTACGAGCCAGAAAAAGGCACTGACAACATCAGTCTAGCGGAGCGTTTACAGACTCTGTTTTACTCTCAGGAAAACCGAGCGAAACGAAATAGTGCCAAACAGTGGGGTCAAATATTTTATCAGCAACTGGAACAGCTTAACTGGCCAGGCACACGTCGTTTAGACAGTAATGAGTACCAACAAGTCATGCAGTTTCAGGGCCTGCTGACAGAATTACTCTGTCTCGACCAGCTAGACCGGTTGTACAGTGCCAGCGAGATTATCCGTGAGTTACAACAACTGGCAAACAATCACCATTTTCAGGCGAAAACGCCTGATAGCCCTATTCAAATCCTTGGTGTCCTGGAAGCTTCCGGGCAGTCTTTTGATATTTGCTGGTTAATGGGTATGGATCAAAAGCAATGGCCTCCTAGTCCACAAGCTAACCCCCTTTTGCCCATGGATCTTCAAAGAAGCCTAAATATGCCCCATGCCAGCGCTGAGCGGGAGCTATTCTTTGCTGAGCAGCTCATTAAAGCTTATCGCTTTTGTGCAAATAAAGTGGTTTTCAGCTACCCAAGCCGCGAAGGCGAAGAAGAACTGCAGGCCAGTCCCTTACTGGAGCCCTTGGCACTCAAGAAGATTACTGAGATCACAACTGCCGCTCAAGATCTTAGCAAGCAAGCAGAGCTGCCTAGCAGCATACAGTCTTACCGTTTTGCCTGCGGCGAGACGGGTGAGTTTAAATGGATCGACAATCGCTATGGGCCGAAACTCAGTAGACGTGAAAAAAACCTAGGAGGCAGTGGTGTACTAAAGCAACAAGCCTTATGTCCATTTAGCGCATTCGCCTATTACCGCTTAGGCGCTCAAGCTTGGCCTGAAGTCCAGCTGGGTATTTCGGCACTTGAGCGAGGTAATATTTTGCACTTAGCGCTTGAGACATTTTGGCTTGAAATCAAAAATCAAGATCGCTTGCTTTCATTAAGCAATGAGAAACTAGAGGCTCTCGTCGACACGCACATCGCTGAATCTCTAGACCAAATTTTGCTCTATCGGCGAGACCTTGGGCCACGCTATCGGGCCTTAGAGTCCGAAAGGCTAAAGAGCATATTCATGGCGTATATAGAGTTAGACAAACAGCGCCCAAACTTCAGCGTAGATGGCATAGAAACAAGCCGCGAGCTTTCCTTAGGCCCATTAAAGTTAAACCTTCGCTTGGACCGTATCGATAAAACTCATATTGCTGACACTAATGCTGATAATTCTGCTAATACAAAGCCAACAAAAGAATCCTATGTAGTCATCGATTATAAAACCGGGCAGTGTGATCTAAAAAGCTGGCTAGGCCCCCGCCCCGATGAACCGCAACTTCCGCTCTATAGCCTGAGTGATCCTGATATAAGCGCCATAAGTTTCGCTCAATTAAACGCCAAAGGCGTAAAGTATATTGGCATCAGTGAAACGGCATCACCAGCTGATGGCATATTCTCAGCTAAAGATCAGTCGCTACGTAAAAAGCTTAACAGCCACGACAAACGATTAGCCAACGACACTTCGATAAGCCCGGGGGATGAAATTTGGCCCCAACTACGAAATCAGTGGCAACAAGATTTAATGCAGCTGGCGATCGACTATAGCTCAGGACTTAGCGGTTTAGATTTTAAAGATACTCTTGCACAACGTTATAGTGAAGATCTTTTGAGTCTTCAGCGCCTGCAGGAATTTGCTAGCAAACGTCGACTCTGGTCAATTAAGCCAGCACCACTGCAACAATCCCAGTTCGATTTGTCATTGTAAGGAAACAAATAAGCATGCAAGTGAAAGATCATGCTGCCCGCGAGCAGGCCATCAAAGCTACCGGCAGTTTTGCTGTTGCAGCCCCGGCTGGCTCGGGCAAAACAGGGCTTTTGACACAAAGAGTGTTAAACCTACTGGCAAATTGCGAGCACCCAGAAGAAGTGCTTAGCATCACCTTTACCCGAAAAGCAGCGGCCGAAATGCAACATCGCATTCACCAAGCTCTTTTAAGCGCCCACAATGCGAAAACCTCACCCGAAAACCCGCACGATGCTTTAACATGGAAACTCGCTCAAAAGGTGTTACAACAGGACCGAGAAAAATCTTGGCAACTTTTATTAAACCCCAAAAGAATTCGCGTACAAACAATCGATGGTTTTTGTCGCAGCCTAGCGCGACAACTGCCTTTAGGTTCAGGTTTGGGCGCTCTACCTGAAACCCTAGATAATCCGAGCTTGGCCTATCAACAGGCCATTCAAAATGTGTTTTCCCGAATAGAACAAGATGATGCGCTGCACTACCATTGGCGACAGGCGTTAAAACATCTAGACAATCAGCTGCCACAGCTGCAAGAACTAATGATGAACCTATTGGCGAAACGCGACCAATGGTTACACAGCCTATACCCCCTCTTTATCAACGCCCAGTCTATGCATCTTACTAAGGGCGAGCAAAAGCAAACACAAGAACTAGGCTTTAATCAGATAGCGCTTCGAAATTGGATTGAAGAACAACTTAGCGGCATCGCTACAGCTTTTTCCTATGAAGCCAGTGAGCTTTGCACGCTGGCCGATTACGCAGCGACAAACCTCGCCCTTGAAGGCAAAACAGATTTAGATTATTTGCGGGGGATTGCTGCCCTACCCCAAACAAACGCTGAAGAGATTCTTGCTTGGCGGCAAATCAGTCACTTGCTACTCAGCCAAACAGGCTGGCGAAAACAGCTTAATAAAAATATCGGTTTTATCAGCCCCAAGGATAAAGACGCCAAACAAGCAGCCGATGCAAAAAAGCAAGCATTTAAGGCGCTAATTGCGAGACTGAGCGAAATCGAAGGGCTGCAAGACAAACTGCAGTTCCTTAAGATTCTGCCGCCACTGCGTTCCTGCGATAGCCTAGAGCCATTAATGATGAGCCTTAGCTATTTGATGGTCTTAATCGCTGCAGAGCTTAAGCTGGTGTTCCGTAGACTGGGCGCCAGTGACTTTATCGAAGTCTCCCAAGCCGCATTGCAAGCCCTAGGTAACGATGATCAACCCACCGATATCGCTTTGCAACTGGATTACCAAGTTCGACATATTTTGGTTGATGAATTCCAAGATACCGCGCAACCACAGCTACAATTATTAGAGAAATTAACCGCTGAGTGGCAAACCGATGACGGTCGAACACTGTTTATCGTGGGCGACGGCATGCAATCTTGTTATGGCTTTCGTGATGCCAATGTCGGTATATTCCTGCAAGCGCGACAACAAGGAATCGGCGCCGCTCCTTTAAAAGCTCTGGACCTAACCGTTAACTTTCGCTCCCAAAGTGGCGTTGTCGAATGGGTAAATCGCGTATTCAAGCAAGCCTTTCCTAGTCAAGATGATATCGGCCGAGGCGCGGTGCGTTATTCCGACAGTGTTGCCTTCAAACCTCAGCTGGACGGTGATGCTTGTCAAACCCACATCGTGGTTTATTCGGAGCAACATGAGGTCGCTCAGGCAAGGGAGCAACAAGCTGAGTTAATTGCCGAATCGGTAGCTAAGCTTCGTCAAGATAGCCCTGAGGATAGCATTGCTATTTTGGTACGTAACAGGCCGCACTTAAAAGCTGTGCTGCAAGCCCTAGAGAAACGCTCCTTAAAATGGCAAGCGACTGATATTGATCCTCTATCTATCCGAATGGCTATCAGTGATCTAATTAGCTTCACCCGCTGCATGCTATATCCTAGTGATAGATTAGCTTGGCTCAGCGTACTTCGAAGCCCCTTAATTGGGCTTAACCTAGAAGAACTTTGGTGCCTCAGTAATCCACTGGATGCCGAGCTGGAAGCAAAGAACGAGCAAGGCCTACACGATGGATTTAAACGCCCAATAATCTTGAGCACCTTGCAAGATCCTTCTTTTTTATCATCCTTAAGCCCTGACAGTAAACACAGGCTGCAATGGTTTTTAAAGCACTATCTCGCTGCACAAAAAAACCGTGGACGCAAACCACTGCGACAATGGATAGAAGGCTTCTGGCTAAGTGCGGGAGGCCCGGCGAGCTTGTTGGAAGCCAGTGACTTAGAAAACTCCGAGAGCTATTTCGAACTGCTAGAAAAAGAAGCTTGGAACATTAGTAACTGGCAAGATTTTGAACATAAAGTAAATCGCTTATACGCCAAAGCGGCCTCAGCGGGTGACCCTAAAATTCAGGTGATGACGATTCACAAATCCAAAGGCCTTGAATTTGATCATGTCTTTATCCCTGAACTCGAACGCCGCCCACGCAGCGATGAAAGCGCACTCTTTCTATGGCAGCAGCGTATCAACACACAGGGTCAAAGCGATTTATTAATGGCGCCCTTAGCGAGCCGTGAGTTCAAATCGATACAAGACGATCAAGCAGTCGATCAAAATGGCCTGTATGAGCTTTTAAAAGAAGAAGAAAAGCTAAAAAATGATTACGAAGCGACCCGCCTACTCTATGTTGCCTGCACCCGCGCCATCAAGAAATTGCATTTGTATGCTTGCTTAAACGTAGATAAAAAAGCGCTTGAAAAGGACAGCGCTGAGGAATATGAACAGATCCCATTGAAGCCACCTTCAAGCAGCTCACTTCTGGGTAAAATCTGGCCCGCGATAAAAGATGAAGTTCGAACTTATCATGTAAGTGCAAGTAATGCTGGATCAGCAGAAGCACTAGATCGACACCCCAGCGAGGATTTTGGCTTACAGCTAGAAACTCATTGGGTATGCCCAAGCTTTCCTGAAAACCATTTACTCAGGGCTTATCGCGGAAAGGAGTTCGGCGAAGAAGAAAACATGCCCGATAGCTACAATGTCGAGCAACTGTTTTATCGTCACCTAGGGACAGTACTGCACCGCTGCTTACAACAGATTGGAGAAACTGGTATTGAGCAATGGGGGCCCGATAAACGTTCCGCAATGCGACCATTTTGGAGCGTTCAGCTACAACAACTTGGCCTCTGGCCAAGCGCCTGTGAGCAAGCATGCCAACTTATCGACAAAGCCCTTGAGCTAAGTCTTGCCGATAAGCAAGGTCGCTGGTTGCTTGATAATCAGCACCAAGACAGCCATTTTGAATGGCGCTTATGGGATAGCAAGGGGCAGCGTGAGTACATTATCGACCGTTGTTTTGTTTACCAAGGCGAACGCTGGCTGGTGGATTACAAGAGCAGCCTACCTAGCCCCGGCCAAGATAGCGAAGTTTTCTACCAAGAAGAAGCTGCAACCTATCAAGACCAACTACAGCAATATCAACGACTGCTGAAGCAGCTGGGCGATGAGCCAATTAAGAGCGCTCTTTACTTTCCGCTGATGCAAAAGCTGCTAATAATCGATTAGAATCTTTATTCGATAAAATCCCAAGATGAAATTGTCTAATAAAGCAGCAACATTTCTTATCTTGGGGGCAGCCCTAGAGCTAAGAATTGAGTAGAATAGCAAGCATAACAAGTCTGATTTAGAGATAACCATGAGCAATACCCATAGCAAAGAAATCGAAAACTTAAACATTAACTCCCAGGAGGTATTAATTTCACCTCAGGAGATTAAGGAAAAATTACCGGTAACTGGTGCAGCCCTGAGTGCCGTACAAGCTGGCCGTCAAGCAGTATGCGACATTTTGGATCGCAAGGACCACCGACTAATGGTAGTGATTGGCCCCTGCTCTATTCATGATGTTGATGCAGCAAAAGACTATGCCCGTCGCCTGAAGGTTTTAGCAGAAGAGCTTTCCGACACCCTTTATATCGTAATGCGTGTCTACTTTGAAAAGCCACGTACGACCGTTGGCTGGAAAGGTCTAATTAATGACCCCTATCTAGATGACTCCTTCAAGATTCAAGAAGGCCTACAAATTGGTCGTCAATTGTTGATTGATGTTTCTGAAATGGGCCTAGCGACCTCAACGGAAGCACTAGATCCTATTTCACCGCAATATATGCAGGACCTTATCGCCTGGTCCGCTATTGGTGCTCGAACTACCGAATCTCAAACTCACCGCGAAATGGCCTCCGGTCTTTCTTCAGCGGTAGGTTTTAAAAATGGTACTGACGGCGGCCTTACCGTCGCGATTAACGCTCTACAGTCGGTATCAAGTCCGCACCGCTTCTTGGGTATTAATGAAGATGGCCAAGTCGCGATTACTCACACCAAAGGTAATCCATACGGTCATGTCGTGCTACGCGGTGGTAACGGCAAGCCTAACTATGATTCGGTCAGTGTTGCTATGTGCGAGCAAGAGCTAGCCAAGCACGGTGTTAGCCCCAATATTATGGTGGATTGCAGCCATGCAAACTCCAATAAAAATCATGAGTTACAGCCGCTAGTTATGGACAATGTCGCCAATCAAATTCTTGAGGGTAACAAGTCCATTATTGGTATCATGGTGGAGTCTAATATTGGTCCTGGCAATCAAAAAGTCCCTGAGAATTTAGACGATCTGCAGTATGGTGTTTCGATCACCGACGCTTGTATCGACTGGGAAACAACTGAATCCAGCTTGCGCTCTATGCGTGACAAGATCAAAGACGCCTTGCAGCAGCGACAGGTTTAATCCAGAGTTTAGCGAAATGCCAAGATTAGAGTCCGATATTAGAAGTAATGTCGGGCTTTTTAATCATCGATACCCTCCGACCAGACTCTTACTTGGAGCAGTGCTTTTCCGCTCCAACGCTGCATCCATGCAGCCACCCGTTCCATCCAGGAGCCTAGTCGCTCCAAATCACTACTCCAAGCAAGAGTCTTACCTAAGCGATTATAGTATCGAGTCATGTTAAAAACAGACTAAAACAAAGACAGAGAAGTGAACGGGTTTCTCTGCAGCCTTTTTACAGATCCTAATATAAAACTTCCAAATCAAACTTCTATAAAAGACTCTTTCCCCGAAAACCAATTGAGCTTCTCATGCAAAGATACAACTCCACCAATAATCAACAAAGTCGGCGCTCTAAACTGCTCGCGCTTCGAAGCCTCAGGTAATTTAGTAAGGTCCGAAATCATCACCCGCTGCTCCTCGCAGGTTCCCCTCTCAACCAGAGCCGCAGGCGTTTTAGGATCTCGACCAGCTTCGATTAAAGCCTCACAAATCCTAGGCAGGCCTACCAAACTCATATAGAACACCAAGGTTTGATCCGCTGCAGCCAGTTCTGCCCAGCGTATATTTTCTTGATTGTTTTTTAGGTGCCCGGTAATAAAGCGAACCGACTGAGCATAGTCACGATGGGTTAAAGGAATACCTGCATAGCTGGCGCAGCCCGATGCCGCCGTAATGCCCGGTACCACCTCAAAACTCACGCCCATTTCGGCCAAGGTTTCCAGCTCTTCACCGCCGCGCCCAAAAATAAAAGGATCACCACCTTTTAAACGCAAAACCCGTTTTCCTTCCAAGGCAAGTTTTGCCAACAGCTGATTGATATCTTCTTGGGGTACAGAGTGATCATCACGTCGTTTACCGACATAAATCCTTTCAGCATCACGGCGCAGCAACTCCATTACGGCGGGTGACACTAGGCGATCATAAAGCACAACATCAGCTTGCTGCATTAATCGCAAAGCTTTTAAGGTTAATAATTCTGGATCACCAGGGCCCGCACCGACAAGATAGACTTCACCCTTGGAAGCATAATCACCCGTGATATTTTCCAAGGCATCATCAACTAACCGTCGCGTCGCATCAAAATCATTCTTTACCGCCGCTTGTTGCGCAGGCCCTTCCACTAACCATTGCCAGAATCGTAAACGCTGGGTTTCATCGCTTATTTTGCTCTTTATCTTATCGCGGTAGCCACCCAAAAGATCCGCAAATCGGCCCAGATTTGCTGGCAGTGACTGTTCAAGCTGGCGCCTGATTTGGCGCCCTAGCACTGGCGCTTTTGCTGCAGTAGATATCGCTATGGTGACTGGCGATCGATCCACGATAGCAGGTGTAGTTATACTGCAGAGTTCCGGCTGATCGACCACATTTAATGGAACATTCAGCTGCTGACACAGTTTTGCGATGTCTTCATGCAATACTGGACTGTCTGTTGCCGCAATAACGAATACGCTACTGACCAGTAGATGCTGATCACTCTCACTGTTAAAGAGGCGCTCATGGTGAGTAACCTGAGACGAATGCTCATTGACTAGCTCACAAGTTTCGCGGTGTAAATCTGGTGAGACTAAATCAATTACAACGGGCGTTTTTAACAGCAGGCGTAATTTACGGGCAGCGACTGCGCCGCCGCCGATTAATAAACATCGACGGCCACGCATATCGTGATAGAGAGGAAAGTAATCCATTTTAGCACCAGCCTTTAAGAGGCTGAAATTCGCTCCAGGCCACCGCAATAATTGCGTAAGGCTTCAGGCACGGTAATGGTGCCATCTTCGTTTTGATAGTTTTCCATAATGGCCAACAAGGTGCGGCCAATCGCCAAGCCTGAACCGTTTAGCGTATGTAATAACTGAGGCTTACCGTCAGCATTGCGGAAACGAGCCTTCATGCGGCGAGCCTGAAAATCGTTAAACAAGCTGCAAGATGAAATCTCACGGTATTTCTCTTGGCTAGGAACCCAGACTTCCAAGTCATAAGTTTTCGCCGCCGAAAAGCCGATGTCACCGCCGCATAGAATCACCTTACGATAAGGCAGGCCAAGCTTTTGCAAGATCGCTTCAGCATGGCCCGTTAACTCTTCAAGAGCCTGCTCTGACTGTTCTGGTGTTGTGAACTGTACTAGCTCTACCTTTTCAAACTGGTGTTGACGAATCATGCCGCGAGTATCGCGCCCATGGCTGCCCGCTTCACTTCGAAAACATGGAGTGTGACAAGTGAGGCGAATCGGCAATTGCGCGGCATCGGATACAATTTCATCGCGATAAACATTCGTTACTGGTACTTCAGCAGTCGGAATCAGATAAAATTCGCGCTCATCGCGTAATTTAAATAGATCTTCTTCAAACTTAGGCAGCTGACCGGTTCCGTATAGAGATTCTTTGTTAACAATAAACGGTACTTGAATTTCTTCATAGCCATGTTCGTTAATGTGCACATCCAGCATGAATTGAATCAATGCACGGTGCAAACGCGCTACACCGCCACGTAACACAGCGAAACGTGAACCAGTAAGCTTGCTGGCGGTTTCAAAATCTAGGCCACCCAGCTCTGAGCCTAGGTCAACATGATCCTTTACCTCAAAGTCAAAGGCGCGTGGCTCACCCCAGCGAGAAACTTCGACATTATCATCTTCGTCATTACCTTCGGGCACACTGTCATGAGGGATATTAGGCACACCGCTTAATAGCTCATCAGTCTTAGCCTGAACTTGATGAAGTTGCTGCTCAGCTTCGTGCAATGAGCCCTTAAGATCTTCAACTTCTTTTAATAAAGGCGCTATATCTTGGCCCTGTGCTTTAGCCTTACCAATATTTTTGGATTTGCTATTTCGCTCTTGCTGCAAGGACTCAGTTTTAACCTGAATCTCTTTACGCTCTTCTTCTAGGGCTTGGATGGTTGCCACATCCAACTGGTAACCACGTTTCGTTAATGCCTCTGCCACCTGCTCGGCTTGTGTACGAACGACTTTCGGGTCCAACATAATATCAACCTTCTTACGATCACTACTGCGATCAAACTTACTTTTAAATCCATATTATTTAACAATACCAGAAATATTGTTAAACAACGTTTCTAAACTACTTTCATAGCTAGCTGTGCACCCACAAAGACACACAGCAAGCTTCCCAATACATTCAATAGAACATAGCTTACCGCTAAACTATGATCTTGATTTTGCCAGAGACTTAAAGCCTCTAAGGAAAATGTAGAAAAAGTGGTAAACGCGCCTAAAAAGCCCGCCATCAACACATTGCGCCACTGGGGGTTAAACCACTGCTCTTCTACGATCAGCACATACAAAAAACCCATTAATGCTGAGCCTAAAAGATTTACAAAAATCGTCGCCAAGGGTAAACGACCGGCCACTGGTATCAACCAATAATTGGCGATAGCATAGCGACATAAAGCGCCTAAACTTCCGCCTGCTGCTACCGCTACCCACTGACTGATCATATTCCTAAAAGCACTCTATTTATCATTTAAGCTAGCGAGCATTCTCTTACAGCTGCTTTCACGGCTGTTTTAGTCTTGCTGCTCGGCCCAATAAGCTTCATCTCGCTCGCGTAGGCGCTGGAGCTTTTGGGCAATTTTAATCTCTAAACCCCGATTTACCGGCTCATAGTATCGACTAGCGGCCATTTCCTCAGGTAAATACCGCTCCCCGGCCGCATAGCCATCTTCTTCGTTATGGGCATAACGGTATTCGGCACCGTAGTCCATATCCTTCATCATGCTGGTTGGCGCATTGCGCAAATGCATCGGGACGTCATAACTGGGTGAGCTGGCCACATCGGCGCGGGCGCGCTTGTAGGCATTATACACGGCATTACTTTTTGGTGCTGCGGCTAAATACACAATGGCTTGAGCGATAGCCAGCTCCCCTTCTGGGCTTCCCAAGCGCTCTTGCACCTCCCAAGCATCTAAGGCTAATCGCAAACCCCTTGGATCGGCATTACCGATATCTTCGGAGGCCATACGCACTACACGGCGAGCGATATACAGAGGGTCACAACCACCATCAAGCATTCTAGCGAACCAATACAGTGAACCGTCAACACTGGAACCACGCACCGACTTGTGTAAAGCAGAGATCTGCTCATAAAACAGATCACCCCCCTTATCAAAACGGCGAGTCTCATTGAGCAACACCTGTTCCAGCACCGATTGATCAATAATCAACCCAGCTTCCGATTCCAAAGCAATATCACTGGCGATCTCTAAAAGGTTTAAGGCGCGGCGTACATCGCCATCAGCAGCTTGCGCCAATGTCATCAGCTGCTCTTCAGCGATGGAGATGTTGAGTTTTGCTAAGCCTCTTTCCTCATCATTCATTGCGCGACTGAGCGCATGGAAGATTTCTTCAGGGGCAAGGCTTTTTAGAACATATACCCGACTTCTCGATAGTAAGGCGTTGTTCAACTCAAAAGACGGGTTCTCAGTGGTAGCCCCAATAAAGATGACAGTACCATCCTCTACAAAGGGCAAAAAAGCATCTTGCTGAGCCTTGTTGAAGCGGTGCACTTCGTCAACAAAAAGAATAGTTTTACGGCCGGAACTAACCGCTACTTGCCTGGCCTTTTCTATGGCGTTGCGAATATCTTTGACGCCCGCTAAAACCGCCGACAAGGTTTCAAAGTGTGCATCATTCAGCTCGGCCAGCATTTTGGCCAAAGTAGTCTTACCGACACCAGGCGGCCCCCACAAGACCATGGAGTGGAGATTGTTGCGCTCTATAGCTTCTCTAATGGGTTTTCCAGGCGCCAGCAAATGGCCCTGACCCACATAATCATCCAAGCACAGCGGGCGCATTCGCGCCGCCAAAGGCCCATAAGCCTCTTGATCACGAGAGAATAGATCATCCTTCATCGATAATATCGGTACCTTGTGGCGCCTCGAATTCAAATACTGTGGAGTCTATAGCTTGATTAACATCGAGTTCTAAGAGTCGAATTTCAGTCTTCTGACCAAGACTGTCTAACACGCTTATTTCTACCGACACTTCAGCTACAAACTTAATATCCATACTCACAAAGTTGCTAGATACAGATTTAGGCAGCAATCGAAAAGTATCCTCGCTTTTACTGACCTGATAAGCCTCAGCAATGGATAAATCCGGGCTACTCAGTATGAATAGCGGAGTTTGTTTTTCCGAATCCGTCAAACGACGGCGATTCAGCTGCTCCAAATCAGGGTCATATAGTAGCAAGGAGTCTTTATCGCCAATAAGCAGCTGGGCGAAGGGCTCTGTGGTTTCCCAGCGGTATTGCCCGTTTTTACTTAGAGCAAAATCCCCGGCGCTTTCCTGTAACAATTCTCCATCATCAGCCATCAAGGTTTGCTGAAATTTACCCTTCAAACTGCTAATGGCTCGCAAGCGATCAGCGAGTTCATCGGCGGGGTTAGTATTCGACAAACTTTCTCCAGCGGCGGCCGCATTCAAAAAGAAAAGGCTGAATAAAAAAGCAAGAGTTACGGCTAATTGTTTGTTCATTGTTATCTTCCAAGCGCGCTGATATGTCGCTCTATTGTCAGTAACTTTGGTTAACGAGACATGAATCATAAATTCATGTCCTTAGTGCTTTGGTGGAGGCGGAGCCAATACCTCGCGACTACCATTGTGCCCTGCCGCACTGATAACACCCGCGGCCTCCATGGTTTCGATCAGTCGCGCTGCACGGTTGTAGCCAATGCGTAACTTACGCTGCACAGAGGAGATAGAAGCTTTGCGCGACTCAGTGACAAAAGCTACTGCTTCATCATATAAGGCATCAGCCTCATCTGCCCCGCCCTCTTCGCCTTCTGTGGCTAAACCAGGAACCGGAATTTCATTCGTGCTTTCATCGACCACTCCGTCGATATAAGCGGGCTCACCACGGCGTCTCCAATCCGATACGATTTTATGGACCTCGTGATCATCGACAAATGCCCCATGCACACGGGTAGGAACGCTGGTGCCCGGCGGCAAGTACAACATATCACCATGTCCTAAAAGCTGCTCTGCACCGCCTTGATCCAGAATGGTACGTGAATCAATCTTCGAAGAAACCTGGAAGGCCATACGAGAAGGAACGTTAGCTTTAATTAAGCCGGTAATAACATCAACAGAAGGTCGCTGGGTCGCCAACACCAAATGAATACCAGCAGCACGCGCTTTTTGTGCAATACGCGCAATCAATTGCTCAACTTTTTTACCCACGATCATCATCATGTCAGCAAATTCATCGATCACAATCACAATTGCCGGCAAAGGCTCAAGCGTTGGCGCTGGAGCCTGTTCGTGGCCAGCTTCAAAATTCTCTTCGGGTACCCACAGCGGATCCGGCATCGGCTCACCCGCTTTGATTGCCTCTTCAACTTTGCGATTAAAGCCCGCCAGGTTTCTAACACCAACGGCAGCCATTAGTTTATAACGACGCTCCATTTCACCAACACTCCAACGCAAACCATTAGAGGCATCGTTCATGTCGGTAATAACGGGAGTCAACAAATGCGGAATGCCTTCATAAATTGAAAGCTCTAACATCTTAGGATCGACCAAGATTAAGCGAACTTCTTTGGGAGTTGATTTGTAAAGCAAGCTCAAAAGCATTACGTTTACACCCACCGACTTACCGGAACCGGTTGTACCAGCCACCAATAGGTGAGGCATCTTAGCGATATCGGCCACCACGGCTTGGCCTGAAATATCATGACCAAGTGCAACCGTTAAAGGTGAACGGGAATCTTCATAGGCAGGCGCTTCTAGCACTTCGCGCAAACGAACCATTTCTCGGTGCTCATTGGGTATTTCGATACCCACTACAGATTTACCTGGAATAACTTCGACTACTCGCACACTTATAACCGCCAAAGAACGAGCCAAGTCTTTGGCCAAATTAGTAATACGGCTGGCTTTTACACCCGGTGCAGGTTGTAACTCAAAGCGAGTAACTACCGGCCCGGGTAACACCGAAACCACTTCGGCAACAATATTAAAATCTTTCAGTTTAAGCTCAAGCAAGCGTGATAAGGCTTCTAAGTTTTCTTTTGAATAGCCCTTATCACTTGGTGGGTCGGCTGGATCCAGTAAATTGAAAGGTGGCAGCTCACCACTTACAGGGGCATCGAACAATGGAACCTGTCTTTCTTGTTCTACACGCTTGCTGACAGGCTTAGCTTTTTTAACGGGCTCACTAATAATGGGAGGAACCCTCTCCGCTTCCACTTTAATGCTTTCAGCCACCGCTTGACGCCTTTTTTCGACAACCTCTTCAACTTGTTGTTGCTGGATTCGATTTTCCTGCCAATGCTGAAATTTTTCTTGAGCCCTACGGTAGGCATTTATGGTTAAACGCCCAGTTTCGTCCATAACCCCTAGCCACGAAATATCGGCATAAATGGTCATACCAAAAAGAAAAATCGCCACCATTAGCAAAGTCGCACCAACAAAGCCAAAGGCCGCTAAAGATGAACCAGAAACTGAGGCACCTAATATCCCGCCATTTGAAAATGGCAAAGCTGAAAGTTCCGATGCAAAGTTTAGAGCAGCGATGCCGGTACCTCCGGCCATTACCAAAGCTAAGCCCACACTACGCAGTGATAACAATACCCAATCAAAATTACGCTGCTTGTCCTTAAGAATTTTCCAAATGCGGTATAAGAGCAACATTGGAAAGACGTAAGCAATATAACCAAACAAGGTAAAAAACACATCCGCTAACCAGGCGCCGGTTGGCCCTCCGGTATTGCTAATGTCATCGCCAAGCCCGGTGCGGGACCAGCCTGGATCGGCTGGACTATAAGAAAACAGGGACAGTAACAAGAAGGCACAAAGCAGTATCAGCCCAATTAAAGCGCCTTCTCTTAACAGCCTAAATAAACGCTGCTGAGCATCTATAGCATCATTGCTGGAATTTTGATCACTACGCTGTGCGGCTTTTGTCAAAACAGTCTTCCAATAGTTAAATCCAAAGCAGGATTGTATATTTGAACAGTAGTTTATGGAAGCCACCCGGCTTTAAGCGAGTGGAACTTGATACGCCGCACGACGCCATATTAGATAGCGCCATACTATCCTTATGATTTGCGATTTCTATTTGGCCTTCCTTCCCTTAAGCCGCTATGATTAGCGCTTTTTACTCAGCGCCAATTTGGCCTGATCACCCGTTTCAGATTTAGGATGCAGCATGAGCGATATTCAACACCATAAATTGATCATTTTAGGTTCGGGTCCTGCCGGCTATACGGCCGCTATTTATGCAGCCCGCGCCAATCTAAACCCAGTTGTGATCACTGGCATGCAGCAAGGTGGCCAATTAACAACCACCACCGAAGTGGAAAACTGGCCAGGTGGTATTGCTGAGTTGCAAGGCCCGGATTTAATGGTGCAAATGCAACAACACGCCGAGCGTTTTGATACCGAAATTATCTTTGACCATATTCATGAGACCCAGCTCGATCAGCACCCATTCATTTTGAAAGGCACCAATACCTACAGTTGTGACGCATTAATCATTTCAACTGGCGCATCGGCTCAGTACCTAGGCCTAGATTCCGAGCAAACCTTTATGGGGCGTGGCGTGAGCGCTTGCGCAACCTGTGACGGATTCTTTTACCGCGATCAGAAAGTGGCGGTTGTAGGTGGAGGTAATACCGCTGTTGAAGAGGCACTATACCTTTCTAATATTGCCAAGGAAGTTGTCCTGATTCACCGTCGCGACAGCTTGCGCAGCGAAAAGATCTTGCAAGACCGCCTATTGGAAAAAGCTAAAAACGGTAACGTTACCTTAATGTGGAACCACACCCTAGAAGAAGTACTGGGTGATGATAGTGGCGTGACCGGCCTTAGACTCAAGAGCACTACAGACGAGCAAGAGCAGGATATTGATGTCGCTGGCGTATTCATTGCCATCGGCCACAAGCCAAACACCAACATTTTTGAAGGCCAGCTAGACATGGCAGGTGGCTACATCAAGGTGCAAAGTGGCTTGACGGGTAATGCCACCCAAACCTCTATTCCTGGCGTATTCGCTGCCGGTGATGTGGCAGACCACATTTATCGTCAAGCAGTAACCTCGGCCGGTTCTGGCTGTATGGCTGCGCTAGACGCCGAACGCTATTTGGACGAGCAATAATCCAACAGTGATCGAGCTTCCTTGGCTGCTGCCCGGCAGCAGCCAGTTCCCCCCTACCAGCCAAGCACTTGAAGACCCCAACGGCTTATTAGCCGCTGGCGGCGAACTGGACCCAGACACTCTATTAGCGGCTTACCGGCAAGGTATCTTCCCATGGTTCGGCGATAGCCAGCCTATTCTATGGTGGTCCCCCTCACCAAGAGCCGTCATCATTCCTGGCGAAGAACATATTTCGCGAAGCTTACGTAAGCATATTCGCCGAAGCGGACAGGAAATACGTTTTAATACCGCTTTTAGCGAAGTTATGGAGCATTGCGCTGCTCCAAGGGCCGAAGACGAAGGCACTTGGATTACCGAAGAGATGCTGGATGCCTATCTACAGCTGCATGAGCTGGGCCACGCACACAGTGTTGAGACCTGGCACGAAGGCAGCCTAGTTGGCGGTCTGTATGGATTGCGTATTGGCTCAGTGTTTTTTGGTGAATCGATGTTTAGCCGGCAAAGCAATGCCTCTAAATTTGCTTTTGCCAGTCTATGCCAGATATCAAAGGCCATGGGTATCGCGCTAATTGATTGCCAAGTCAGCAACTCACACTTGGAAAGCTTAGGTAGCGTGGAGCTCGAACGTAGCGACTTTGAAGCCCGCTTGGCAAAGCTAGTTAATCGACCGACAAACTCAAACTTCCCCAAGGGCCTCCACTTGTCTGAATTTTGACACTTTTGCCAAACAGAGTGACGAACTGTCAGTTTCTTGGTTGGGTTGACCGCAGCACTGTGGTTAAATGAGGACAAGTTTGAGGTTAACAAAGCTTTATGTCAGAGATTCGCTTATACGCCACACCACCGCATCAATGCAGTTATTTGCAGGATAAAACCGCGACTACTGTTTTTGTAGACCCTGATGCAACCTTAGATGTGGACTCTTATCAACGCCTATCAGAATTTGGCTTTCGACGTAGTGGTAATCACTTCTACCGCCCCAACTGTGACGATTGCCAGGCCTGTGTGTCTGTGCGCGTACCCGTACACCAGTTTACCCCTAATCGAGGCCAGAAACGTTGCCTAAAGCGCAATAGTGACTTAAGCATGAAAGTGATTAATCGTCTAAGCCTTGAGCGTCACTACCCGCTTTATCAGCGTTATATAGAGCAGCGCCACAGGGGTGGTGATATGTACCCTCCATCACGCTCACAATTTGTTAGCTTTCTGGCCAGCGGGCACCCTAGTACTCGCTTTTACGAATTCAGCGATTCAAGCGGCAAGGTTATCGCGGTAGCAGTTAGTGACGAGCTGGATGATCATATTTCTGCGGTATACACTTTTTTCGATCCAGAGCTAGAACAACGCAGCCTTGGTCGATTCTGCATTCTTAGCCAAATAGAGCGCTGCAAAGAGTTGGGCCTGCGCTACTTATACCTAGGCTACTGGGTAGAGGATTGTAGAAAAATGAACTACAAAACCGATTACCAGCCCCTAGAATTACTCGACGAAGATGGCTGGCAAGCGCTAAATCTTGACGAATAGCCCCTTAAACTCAATAAGCTCTTGGATAATCCCGCGTTTTAGTGCAAAATGCCGCCTTCTTTTTTAGGGGCTCTTGCCTATTAGCCCATCGTTTGAAGAGATCGAGGAAAAGGCCGAATGGCAAAAGAAGACAATATTGAGTTAGAAGGTACCGTAATTGATACCCTGCCCAACACCACCTTTCGTGTTGAGCTAGAAAACGGGCACGTGGTTACCGCACACATTTCAGGTAAAATGCGTAAAAACTACATCCGCATTTTAACCGGCGATAAGGTAAAAGTTGAGCTTACCCCATACGATTTAAGCAAAGGCCGTATTACCTACCGAGCTCGCTAATCGAATACCCATAAAAAAACTCCAGCCTTTCAGCTGGAGTTTTTTTATGGGCGTAATTTTTAAAGCTTAAGCGATATCAGACTCGATTAAAGCGCGCAATAAATAAGATTAAAGCCGGAAGCAAAAACACTGCTATCCAGCTTTATATTTCTCTATCAGATCTACTCACTTACCTCTTGTACACGCTCTTCTTCTAGGCGCACTTTCAACTGATCACCATCCACCTCAAGATAAGCAGTACCGCCAGCCTGAGACAAGCCGCCAAACAAAATTGCTTCAGCTAAAGGCTTTTTAACTTTTTCACGAATCAGTCTCGCCATTGGGCGAGCGCCCATTTTTTCGTCATAGCCGTTTTCAGCCAGCCATTGACGAGCTTCTTCACTGGCCTCTAACTGGACGCGTTTCTCATCCAATTGAACTTGGAGCTCAACCAAAAACTTATCAACCACGGTTTTGATAACCTCTAGAGTCAAGGCACCAAACTGGATAATAGAATCCAAACGGTTTCTAAACTCTGGGGTAAACAGCTTCTTAATGGCTTCCATACCGTCAGTGGTATGATCCTGCTTTGTAAAGCCCATAGAGGCCCTACCCATATCCTCAGCACCGGCGTTGGTGGTCATGATTAAAATAACATTTCTAAAATCAGCCTTGCGGCCATTGTTATCTGTCAAAGTACCGTGATCCATTACCTGTAGCAGCAAGTTAAAGACCTCTGGGTGCGCTTTTTCGATTTCATCAAGCAGAACGACACTGTGCGGATTCTTGGTTACCGCCTCAGTTAACAAGCCACCTTGATCAAACCCAACATAACCCGGGGGGGCACCAATCAAACGCGAAACCGTATGGCGCTCCATATATTCCGACATATCAAAACGAATCAGCTCAACGCCCATTGCCTTTGATAACTGACGGCATAATTCTGTCTTACCGACACCCGTAGGGCCAGCAAACAAAAAGGAGCCGATAGGCTTATCTGGCGTGCCCAAACCTGCGCGCGAAAGCTTGATCGCCGTGGCCAAATCCATAATAGCTTCATCTTGACCAAAGACCGTAAGTTTAAGATTCTTTTCCAATTCCTGCAGCTGTGCTTTATCAGATGTTGAAATAGTTTTTGGAGGAACTCGCGCAATTTTAGCGATAACGGATTCAATATCTCCAACACCAATTAATTTCTTGCGCTTACTTTCAGGCTGCAACTGTTGAAATGCGCCCGCCTCATCAACTACATCAATGGCCTTATCTGGCATAAATTTATCTGAGATATATCGCGCAGCTAATTTCGAAGCTGTAAGCAAAGCCTTATCGGAGTAACGCAAACCATGATGCTCTTCAAAGCTTGCCTTTAGCCCCTTGAGAATTCTATAAGTCTCATCAATTGATGGCTCATTCACGTCAACTTTTTGGAAACGCCTGGATAAGGCTCGATCCTTTTCAAAGATGCCACGGTATTCGGTGAATGTTGTGGAGCCCATGCAACGCAACTCACCAGAACTAAGTAAAGGCTTTAGCAAATTAGAAGCGTCCATCACACCACCTGAAGCCGCACCGGCGCCAATAATAGTGTGGATTTCATCAATGAATAAAATTGCACCTTCGCGTCGCTTAAGCTCAGCCAGCAGCCCCTTTAAGCGCTTTTCAAAATCACCACGATATTTGGTGCCAGCCAACAAAGCTCCAAGATCTAAAGAATAAACAACGCTATCGGCTAACACTTCAGGCACTTCGCCATCAACAATACGCCTTGCTAAACCCTCAGCAATTGCCGTCTTACCAACACCAGACTCACCAACAAGCAAAGGATTATTTTTACGACGACGAGAAAGAATTTGAGCCACGCGCTCAAGTTCTTCAGCCCTACCGATCAAGGGGTCGATTTTTCCTGCTTTAGCCTGCTCATTAAGATTACTGGCATAGGATTCCAATGGACTACTAGCCGCCCCCTCTGATTCACTTTCCTCTGAACTTTGTCCTTGTTCACTTTCCATGGATTGACCAGCCATTTTCGATATGCCATGAGTGATATAGTTCACGACATCGATTCGCGCAATATTTTGCTGCTTTAAGTAATACACCGCCTGACTTTCTTGCTCGCTAAAGATAGCAACCAAAACATTGGCGCCGGTAACCTCATCATTACCGGAAGATTGAACATGAAAAACAGCCCGCTGTAACACACGCTGAAAACCCAGAGTCGGCTGAGTTTCTCGCTCTTCGTCATTTTCTGGAATTAGAGGAGTGGTCGAATCTACAAACTCGACAAGATCTTTTTTGAGTGCTTCCAAATCAGCACCACAAGCTCTAAGAACCACCGCCGCAGACTCATTATCTATAAGCGCAAGCAACAAGTGTTCTACCGTCATAAACTCATGACGTTTGTTTCTAGCGCCTTTGAAGGCGGTATTTAAGGTTGATTCTAATTCTTTACTAAGCATCACAATGCTCCATCAAAGTACAGCCTGAGTGTCGACTAGGTTTAAAGCCATAATATCGACATTTTTAAATACCCTTATATTCCTATGAGTATTCTGCCCACTGCACCATTAAAAAGTAGCAAAACTCCCCGCCCTATAGGTTTACGCCCTAACAAGCAAAGCAATTTGGTTCTTTATAAGTGGCAGAGTTATTTAACTGCCTTTACTATCATTTTTTAATAAACCAAAAGTTCAATTTCACCATTTGCATTCCAACTTAAGACAAACGGTCGACGCTTTCAACATTTGCCTAAGTAAAATTTTGGCACCTACAATGTCACATTGCCAAAAGTAACTTTAGAAATACTTAAGGGTTATCTTCCTCATCATCACTATCATCAGGCTCTATTTCACACCATAGCGGGTGTTCATTATCCTGTGAATACTGGTTGACCTGTGCCGATTTGGTTTCAGCGATATCTCTAGTATAAACCCCACAAACAGCGCTGCCTTCAGTATGAACCTTTAGCATCACACGCGTAGCACTTTCAGGGTCAAGTCGAAAAAAGTTACACAGCACTTCGACCACGAAATCCATGGGGGTGTAGTCATCATTCAACATGATAACCTTGTACATTGGAGGCTTTTTCAGTTTCGGCTTAGCTCTTTCTAATACCGTACCACCACTCCAGTGTAAATCATCGCCGGAATCTCTAGACGACAACTTAACATCTGGGAAAATTCGTTCACTCATAATGATTAATTACTTTCTTTAGACGTATTCCAACTAATATTTATATTGTAACCCATCCTGCAGTTATATCCGATGCCAATTGTCTTGACTTCTCGCACTCAATTGTTATAACTAGCCAAGAGTGGGGAGCGTATTTGTAATGGAATAACTTGAAGTTTAATTTAAAACTCATTAAGAAGTTTAAATTAATAGCATCATAATGAGCCCTACTCTTGAAACGGATGTTCAACACTTACTTATAATAAAACGACAGTTAAGGGAAATACGCCATGTCTACGGGTACCGTGAAATGGTTTAATAACGCCAAGGGTTATGGGTTTATTTTGCCGGACGAAGGTTCGGGTGATTTATTTGCACACTATTCAGCCATTGATATGGATGGATATAGAACCTTGAAAGCTGGACAAGCGGTCACTTTTGATACCGCCAAAGGCGATAAGGGAATGCACGCTATCAATATACGATTAGCCGAATGCGATAAATCCAGCCAAAGCAAAACCGAACAAAATCTGCAGGAAGCTTAAGCCAATGGCCAGCTGGCGGCTGACGTTGCCAGCTCGTGTCTAACTTGAGCCCAATCAAGTCCCTACTCCACAGCTGGGCGCATTCGCACACCCCTCATTCATCCACTAATGCAAGCCATCTAAACTCCGCCAGCTTATTGAGCTTATCAGCCTAAAAACGTTGCTCACGCTTTTTTCTGGCACAAAAAAGGGGCCTAAGCCCCTTTTTCACGCCTCGCAACTTATCTTATAGCGCTGCTAAAGCATTATTAAACAGCTCACTAGGACGCATCGCCGCGGAAGCCTTATCATCATCCATGCGGAAGTAACCACCCAAATCAATTTCATCACCTTGAATGTCATTTAGCTGCGCTACAATGGCCGCCTCATTATCAGATAATGTCTTAGCCAAAGGTGCAAATGCAGCCTGCAGCTCGGCATCCTCAGTTTGCTCAGCCAAAGCTTGCGCCCAGTACATGCATAAGTAGAAATGACTGCCGCGGTTATCCAACTCTTTAACCTTACGAGATGGAGACTTGTTTTCATCCAGAAACACACCGTTCGCCTTGTCTAAAGTATCAGCCAAAACCTGAGCTTTCTTCATATCAAAGGCATGCGCTAAGTGTGCAAAAGACTCAGATAAGGCTAGGAATTCACCCAATGAATCCCAACGCAAGTGACCTTCTTCAACAAACTGCTGAACGTGCTTAGGCGCTGAACCACCGGCACCTGTTTCAAACAGGCCACCCCCATTCATCAATGGTACGATAGAAAGCATCTTGGCACTGGTGCCAAGCTCTAGAATTGGGTATAGATCCGTAAGGTAATCACGCAATACGTTACCTGTTACAGAAATGGTATCTTGGCCACGACGAATTCGCTCTAAAGAGAACTTAGTGGCGTCAACTGGAGACATGATATGAATGGCCAAGCCATCGGTGTCATGCTCTTCTAGGTACTTGTTAACCTTAGCAATTAAGTTACTGTCATGAGCTCTGTTTTCATCCAACCAGAAAACAGCTGGACTGCCGCTGGCACGAGCACGGTTAACAGCCAACTTAACCCAGTCACGAATCGGGGCATCTTTCACTTTACACATACGGAAGATGTCGCCCTGCTCTACTTCCTGTTCCATCAGGATATTGCCCTTAGGATCAACAACCATGATACGGCCACGACCTGGCGCAAGGAAGGTTTTGTTATGAGAGCCATACTCTTCAGCTTTCTTAGCCATCAAACCGACGTTTGACACACTACCCATAGTTGAAGGATCAAAAGCACCATTAGCCTTACAATCTTCAATTACTGACTGATAAACACCGGCATAGCAGCGATCTGGGATAACCGCTTTAGTGTCGTGCAACTCACCATCAGGGCCCCACATCTTACCTGAATCACGAATCATGGCAGGCATAGAAGCATCTACAATGATGTCACTAGGTACATGCAAGTTAGTGATTCCCTTATCAGAGTTGACCATAGCCAATTCTGGACGGTTCTTGTACAAAGCTTCGATATCAGCACGAATAGCTTCTTGCTGATGTGGACGCAAGTCTTTGATCTTATTATAAAGGTCGCCAATACCGTTATTTGGATCTACACCCAAGTTCTCTAATAATGTTTCATATTTATCAAAGACTGGCTGATAGAACTCATGAACCATATGGCCGAACATGATTGGGTCAGAAACCTTCATCATGGTTGCTTTAAGGTGCAAAGACAGCAGAATTTCATCTTGCTTAGCTTCTTCAATCTGACCAGCCAAGAAAGCACGCAAAGCCTGGCGATTCATAACCGCACAATCTAGAACCTCACCCACCAAAACTGGAGTCTTCTTACGCAAGACTTTAACAATGCCATCATCACCAACATATTTGATGACAACATTACCTTTAAATTCAGACACATGGGACTTTTCGCTGCCGTAGAAGTCACCGTGACTCATATGGGCTACGTGAGATTTTGAATCGGCGGTCCACTTACCCATGCGATGACTGTTCTTTTTAGCATAAGCCTTAACAGACGCCGCCGCACGACGGTCAGAGTTACCTTCACGCAGTACAGGGTTTACGGCACTACCTTTTACCTTGTCGTACAAAGACTTAATCTTTTCCTGCTCAGCATCTGCCGGCTCTTCCGGGTAGTCCGGTAATGGGTAACCCTTTACCTGAAGCTCTTTAATAGCCGCTGTTAACTGCGGGATAGATGCTGAAATATTAGGCAGCTTAACAATATTGGCCTCAGAAGTTTCAGCTAGATCGCCCAGCTCTGCCAAGGCATCGTTTTGGCGCAATTTCGCAGGTAGGTAATCTGACATGGTAGCAATGATGCGACCAGCCAGTGAAATGTCGCGAGTTTCTACTTCTACGCCAGCCTTTTCTGCGAAAGCCTGTACGATAGGTAGAAGGGAATAAGTCGCCAACGCAGGCGCCTCATCAGTAAGGGTGTAGATAATTTTAGGTGTTTCGGACATTGTATCTCCCTAGCGTCCTTATATAGCTGGCGTCGATTCTTGGTAAAAATGCACTTGCTGAGCAAGGCCACCAACCGCTGGACATTGAGTATTGCTTTATGGGTGAGCGATTTTTGCGGGCGCGATAATAACACCGGACAGCCCTCAGGTATAGGTGGTAAAATTACAACAATAGTCTAAATAAGCGATTCCATGGCACAAATCATCCTATTTAATAAACCCTATAACGTCCTAAGTCAGTTTACTGATAAGGATCAACGCCCCACTCTAATGGAGCATTTAGCCGACTTTAAAGGCTTCTATCCCGCCGGGCGACTGGACCGCGACTCAGAAGGCTTACTGTTACTTACCGACGATGGCCAACTCCAACACCGCATTAGCCACCCTAAGCAAAAACTGGAAAAGACTTACTGGGTGCAGGTAGAGGGCACACCAGCCCAAGAGCAGCTTCAGCAGCTCCGCAATGGCATCACCCTCAATGACGGGCCCACACGGCCTGCAAAAGTCAGAGTGATTGCTGAGCCAGAGTGTTTATGGCCCAGAACACCACCGATTCGAGAGCGTAAAGACCAGCCAACGCAATGGCTTGAGATTAGTATTAGTGAAGGCCGAAACCGTCAAGTCAGACGCATGACGGCTGCAATTGGGCACCCGACACTGCGCTTAGTTCGCTCTGCCATCGGCCACTGGAAACTGTCGGATCTACAACCTGGTCAATACCAGATCGATCAGGTTCATTTACCCAAGCCCGACGATAACGGAAAGCGCCAGACTAGCCCCCGCGGGGCCTACAGAAACAACAGCCGCAGCAACACAAGACAGCAAGCCAAAAACAAACGTCAAAGCAGCAAAAAGCGTTGAAGCCTGATTCGATTCATTAGATTATAAGATCAAAGGCCAATGCTTGCCGAATCATTTTGTCAAAAAACTACAAGTTTTAGATATGAGCGCAAATGCACCACACTGCACTGTAGCCACAGTGGTAGAAAGACAACAACGCTATCTACTGGTACTCGAAGAGCGCAATGGATGCTTGCTGTACAACCAGCCTGCCGGTCACCTAGAGGCTGGCGAGTCACTTATTGAAGCCGCACAGAGGGAAACATTGGAAGAAACGGCTTGGAATGTTCAAATCAAATCCTACCTTGGTGTAAGCCTATATCGCGCACCGAGTAATGGCATCACCTATGTACGCCATAGTTTTGCAGCTCGTGCCATGGGCTTTAACCCCGAACTCAGCCTTGACCAAGGTATAGTCGAAGCCGTTTGGCTATCGATCGATGAAATTGACCGAATAAAAGACCAACTAGCTAGCCCACTGGTATATCGTGACATACTGCAGTTTAGGGCAAACAAGCTCTACCCCCTTGAAATGGCCCATACCTACATCGCCCCTTAGAAACCTCTAGTGCACACAGACCAAGGGTAAAGGCATGTAAGGGCCACCCCAGCGGTTGGACAGTTTGGCCATGCAACAGTAGAATGCGCCCCCTATTTTGAAAGATGTCATTTGTCATACAGCAGCCCCCATGAGCCCAAACAGCAAACCTAACGCCCAAACCAAAGTCATTGTCGGCATGTCCGGTGGTGTCGACTCCTCTGTCTCAGCCCTTTTGCTGATCCAGGCCGGTTACCAGGTTGAAGGCTTGTTTATGAAAAATTGGGACGAAGATGATGGCAGTGAATACTGTACGGCAAAGGACGATCTGGCTGACGCGGAAGCGGTCTGCAATAAGCTGGGCATAGAGCTACATAGTGCCAACTTTGCCGCTGAATACTGGGACAATGTATTTGAGCACTTTTTAGCGGAATACAAGGCGGGCCGAACCCCAAACCCCGACATACTCTGCAACCGCGAAATTAAGTTCAAAGTCTTTTTAGACTATGCTGAGCTGCTTGGTGCGGATTACATTGCCACTGGTCATTATGTAAAACGCGTAGACCAGAACGAGCGCACCTATCTAGCGAAAGGCCTAGACAACAACAAAGACCAAAGCTATTTCTTGCACGCAGTAAGCGAGGCTGAGTTTGCCAAGTCCTTATTCCCCGTTGGCGAGCTAGAAAAGCCCGAGGTTAGAGCACTTGCCGAAGAACATGGGCTCGTTACCCATAACAAGAAAGACAGTACCGGTATCTGTTTTATTGGCGAGCGCCGCTTTAAGGACTTCCTCGCCCAGTACCTACCTGCCCAACCAGGTGTAATCGAAGATCTCGATGGTAATGAGCTGGGCCAGCACAGCGGCTTGATGTATCACACCATCGGTCAGCGCCAAGGATTAGGCATTGGCGGCGTTAAGGGTCAAGCCGAAGCGCCTTGGTATGTCGTCGACAAAGACTTGGAAAGAAATGTTCTTCTGGTCGCGCAAGGAAGTGACCACCCCCGACTATACAAGCACTCTCTAAAAGCGAGCCAGTGCCACTGGATAGGCGACAACCCTTGCGCTAATGGCGCCACCTTCCATGGGCAAGCCAAAATACGCTACCGCCAGGCCGATCAGGAGTGCTGGGTAAAAGCCAGCACCGACGGCGAGCTGCAGGTTAATTTTGCAGAGCCCCAGCGTGCCGTAACCCCTGGACAGTCTATTGTGTTTTACCAAGGTGAGATATGCTTAGGTGGAGCAGTTATCGATCAAGCCTTTGACCAAACATATAGCGAGCTTGAACAAGCGGCTAACTGAGTTTCTAGATTTTTATGGCAAAGAATTGGCAAGATGTAAGCCTAGCGCTGGCCGGAGTATTTCAAAGCACCGCCCTAGTTGACCAGATCGCCCGCAGCGGCTACTTGCCAAGCGAGCCATACCAATGCGCCATTGCTAGCTTATTTGAGCAGAACCCCCGTAGCACCGAAGCCGTCTATGGAGGTCCCCAAGGTTTGGACATGGGGCTTCGAATCATGGCACAACTGTTAGATAACAGGCCTGACAAAGAACACCCCAATACCATGCGCTACGTCATGGGCGTGCTCCATCTGCAGAAAAAACTCAGCAAAGATGCACAATCATTGAGCTTCATTGCTGAGCGCCTAGCGCACAGCCAGCGCCAAGCTGAGCATTTTGACAATGTCACCCACGATAGCGTTATCGCCAATATCGCCAGCGCTTACAGTGAAAGCATCAGCCGCTATAAGTTTAGAATTCAGGTGATGGGAGACGCTAGTTACCTGCAGCAACAACGAATCGCTGAGCAAGTAAGGGCGCTGTTGCTTGCAGCCATTCGCAGCGCAACGTTATGGCGGCAAGTTGGCGGCAGCCGGCTGGATATCCTATTTCATCGCAAACGTTTATTGCGAGCCGCCGAGAACTGGCTGCAAGAAATCAATTAAAGCAACAACGTTTACCCTCTAGAACGACGAAACCATTAAATTCAGGCGGTATTTCAGGTAGAATGCCGCAGCTTAAATTATCGGTCTAGGCGCGCCCATAAAGGGCCCGAAGCTAGTGTCTAGCTTATGTCTTGACCCCAACCTTGCCAGAAAACTGTGAGCCCCTGCTATGAGCCTTACCTCTCTGAATGCTGTATCCCCTATTGATGGTCGTTACGGCAGCAAAACCAGCGATTATCGCAATATTTTCAGCGAATTCGGTCTAATCCACGCCCGTGTGGAAGTTGAAGTACGCTGGCTGCAACGTTTATCAGAGCATCCACAAATTCCTGAAGTGAAACCTTTCAGTGAGGCCAGCAACGAACTGCTTAATAGCCTGGTAAGCGATTTTAACAAAGAGCATGCTGCTCGTATCAAAGAAATTGAGCGCACTACCAACCATGATGTAAAAGCTGTTGAATACTTCATTAAAGAACAGTTCAGCGGTAATGACGAGCTGCTAGCAATCAATGAGTTTGTGCATTTTGCCTGTACCTCAGAGGATATTAACAACCTGTCTCACGCACTAATGCTCAAACAAGGCCGTGAAGTTTTAGTACAGCAAATGCAAGAGATTTATGATGGCATCGGACAAATGGCAAAGGATTTTGCAAGCGTACCAATGCTATCACGCACCCACGGTCAAACCGCTTCTCCAACCACAGTTGGCAAGGAGATGGCTAACGTAGCAGCTCGCCTTGGCCGTCAAATCCAGCAGGTAAAAGCAGTAGAGTTGCTGGGTAAAATTAATGGTGCGGTGGGTAACTACAACGCCCACTTAAGTGCCTACCCTGATGTGGACTGGCAAGCAAACGCTCAAACCTTTGTCGAAAGTTTAGGGCTTAGCTGGAACCCGTACACCACGCAAATTGAGCCACACGACTACATTGCTGAGCTATTTGATGCAATCGCTCGCTACAACACCATTTTGCTCGACTTCGATCGTGACATCTGGGGCTATATTGCTTGGGGTTACTTTAAGCAAAAAACAATCGCTGGTGAAATTGGCTCTTCAACCATGCCCCACAAAGTAAACCCGATCGACTTCGAAAACTCTGAAGGTAATCTGGGCTTAGCCAATGCGATCTTTCAACATCTAGCGGCTAAACTGCCCGTTTCACGTTGGCAGCGCGATTTAACCGACTCTACCGTACTGCGTAATATGGGTGTTGGCTTCGCCTATAGCGCTATTGCTTATGCTTCCACCCTAAAAGGCATGGGCAAACTTGAGTTAAACACCGCACGCTTAGCTGAAGACTTAAACAATAGCTGGGAAGTATTAGCCGAGCCTATTCAAACCATCATGCGTCGCTATAACGTTGAAGGTGCCTATGAAAAGCTGAAGGACTTAACCCGCGGACAAGCTATCAACCAAGACACCATCAAGGCTTTTGTAGAAACCCTTGATGTACCAGAAGAAGCAAAAGCGGCCATGCGTGAGCTGACGCCCAGTAACTATATCGGCAATGCCATCAGCCAAGCCGAAAATATTTAATCGCTCAGCAAACTATTAGACGGGCAAATAATGAGCCATAAACTCAGCAAGCTTGGTGATATTTCAGTAGAACAGTTTCTTAGTGAATACTGGCAACAAAAGCCCCTACTGATACGCCAGGCTTTGCCCGGCTTTGAAACCCCTATTAGCCCAGATGAAATGGCTGGGCTCAGCCTTGAGGAAGAGATAGAGTCAAGGATTGTTCTTGAAAGCCATCAGGACAAGTCTTGGCAATTGCTCAAAGGGCCTTTCGAAGAAACGCTTTACCAAGAGCTGCCAGATCGCAATTGGACACTGCTGCTGCAAGCCTTGGATTTGTACATTCCAGAGCTCAAGGATTTACGCGAAAGATTTCAGTTTTTACCCGACTGGCGCCTTGATGATGTTATGGCAAGCTTTGCGGTTGATGGCGGCAGTGTTGGACCACATTACGATCATTACGACGTATTTTTATTGCAGGGCTATGGCAAACGCCATTGGCAAGTCGGCCAAAGTTGCAATGAAGATTCCGCACAACTCGCCGGAACCCCACTGAATATTTTGCAAGAATTTCAATGCCTAGAAAGCCATGTTTTAGAACCCGGAGATATCCTCTATCTGCCGCCTAAAGTGGCACACTGGGGAATCGCCCAAGGAGATTGCATCACCTATTCCGTGGGTTTTCGAGCACCTAGCCAAGCACAACTTATCGAAGAACATTTTCAATCGCTGGCCGAGAGCTTCAGTGAGTTTCAGCGCTATCAGGATCCAAGTATTAAAACTCGTGCACACAGTCACGAATTGCTGGGTGAAGATATAAAACGTGTACAAGATATTTTGCTGGAACGTTTAAAAAGTTCTCCAGAAGAAATTGCCCAATGGTTTGGCCGCATGTTAAGCGAAACCAAATATTGCAATGAAGCTGGCCTAACTGAAACTCCGAGCGAGCTGCCAGAGTATCTAATTAAAGCCAGTGAAACGCGCTGTCTATTTTTCCGTAAACAAGATGGTAGCGCCGAGCTTTTTGTTAATGGAGAACAGCTACATTGTCCTGTGCAAGTTGCTATAGATATCTGCGAACAAGATACACTTATCTGCCAAGACGTGATCGAACAGTTCGAAAAATATGAGTCTGGGCTTAGCTTTATACAACAACTAATAAGCCTTGCTGCCTATTACGAAGATCAAGACGACTACTAAGCGGAACAGTCTATGAGCATAGAAATATCGAAAGTTGATTGGGCCGATGCAGAAACACAGCTCATGGCAATACGCCGCGAGGTTTTTATCGACGAACAAGGCGTGCCAGAACAGGAAGAATTCGACCCAAAAGATCCGCAGTGCGTGCACTTTTTAGCGACCAATGAAACAGGGAAAGCAGTAGGCACCTCTCGATTATTGCCAGGCGGACAAATTGGGCGTATGGCAGTACTGCAATCAGAACGAGGCACAGGTCTAGGCGCAAAGCTACTATTAGCGGCCGTTGAATACGCCTTAGAAAAAGGATATACCGATATTTTCCTACACGCTCAGACACAAGCGATTGGTTTTTATGCGCGCTACGGCTTTGTCGCAGAAGGGCCGGAGTTCATGGACGCGGGCATCCCGCACCGCAATATGGTTTATCAAAGATAAGGCTTAACATCTTTATTTTAGACTGTTGTCGATCAGCCTAAATGAGCTGATCGATAATAGCCCCAGCTTGTTCGTTTTTTTCTTTTTGCAGGGTTATTTGTACCTGCTGCAAGGTCTGCTGCTTACTTTTTTCACTCACAGCCTGAGCATAATCCGTATCGGAAAGGCGGCTTTTAGCGGCTGACAGATTAATATTACTGACCTCGTAATTATTAACTCGCGCTTCCAAACCATTGCTTTGTGCTCCTAGATCCGAAGCTCTCTCCAGCAAGCGGCCCTGCAGATCATCAAGCGCAGATAAATTATCTTCCACTGAGCCTGATAAATTAAGTTCCGAAAGAAACGCCTCAGCCTCGGCATCGGTACCAAAGCCCTGTGCCGCCAGATCATTAACGGTCTCAACGATATTATCAGCCTCAGGCTGTAAAGAAGCTGCATCACTGGTACCATTTCCGGACTGCAATACTAACTCGCGGGCGCGCGCTACACCTTCGAGAGCGCCTTTTAAATAGCCCTCTGATATCTGATTGAGCCCAATTTGATCACCAAGATTTCGGCTAAGCACCGTATTCTCTCTTATCTGAGAGTCAAAACGGGTATCTTGAGCAAGGCCCGCCGCATCATCGGCTGCGGAGTTAATGCGGCTTCCACTGCCGAGCTGGCGAATGCTATCGCTCAGCTCGCGATTATTACTGCTGAAACTTGGAGAGAAACCACCAAAGTCATTGATTCCAGGCATCACAAAACCCTCAAGCCTATTGACCTTAAAATTATGCAAAGACTTCGTATGTAAATCCCTTTATTCAGGATGAAAGGTCGTAAATTCGCTAGGCGGCCGATTAAAGGCTACTCAACAATGAGCCTAAAAACACTTTATTGACAGCAAAGCATTTAGGCAATTGTATTTGTCGCCGGCGTCAAAAAAACAACTCTAAAACTTCTGTTATGATGGCAATACCCTCTCTCAGGCAAGTAGGCTCAAACACTGTGAATATTCATGCTTGTTTTATGCAGCGCTGTATAAGAGCATTCATAATCATTTTTTTAGCGGCAGGCTGCGGATTAATGCTTGTCCCCAGCGCCTACTCAAATACAAACTTAAGCTGCCACTATTCACTCAGCAATTGGGATGACAGTACAGCCAAGCAAGCCCTCGAACAGTGGCCTACATCTTCTGGACAATTCATCCTGGTGTTAAACGGACAAGTTGATGCTCAGCTCCCCCCGCAACAATGCCAGCAGCTGCAACAATGGTTACGTAAACATGAAGCTCTATCGAGCAGCTATACGATGAGACTCTACTATGGCAAACACCCAAATAAGCAGCTCAAAGCCACAGCTCAAGGCAAGCACACTGAAGCCAGGCACAAAATTATAAACACAGTCAAAAGCAACGGTCGATACAAAGACCTAAACTTAATCCTGACCCCTGGGCAAGAAATCCTTTTAAGCCCACGCAACTGGCATCACCCCCCCAAGGGACTGTCACAGCAGACAATGCAGCCAAATAAAACGCATATCGCTCAGAAGCAATATCAAGGCAAAATAGCTACGCACAGAACAAGTTACAATGAAGAGCGCTCTGCCTTAAGTAAAAAACCTCCGAAGCAAAACGAGCAGTGGCTGGCCATCGAAACAGAGCTGAAGAGCCCAGTGAGTTTTGGTTTTACTCTGTTTACTAGGGAGGACTCAAGTCCGACACTTAAGGTAACCCAGCACTATTGGGATGAGACCTCACAACAATGGTTGGAACAACTCAAGAGATCCAAAAGCATTAAACTGAAACAGTGGTACAGCTTGGATCAGTTATTATTCAAATCAGATAACCCCGCCAACAACGAGCGAAAATTCAGCACACAGTCGAAATCAGAACACTCACGTTATTTAATCTATATCGATAAACCATGATTGATGGACTTTAGACAATCCCCTTCTCGCCGCCCGCATTTGAGCCTATAAATCAGCCCTAATGGTGCGTAAAGCCGCCTCTACACGACCACTATTCAGTTAATATTGACTCAAAGTGATATTTTGCTTGGTGACTAATGCCAAAGCGCGTATAATTTCGCCACTTTTTTGTATCCGCTTAGTATCGAAGATCCATTACATCCAATTATTGTTAGGTGTATCCCCTCTTCCCGACTTGGTTCCCGCCCCCTTGAGACGGTTTTCCTGAATGAGTGTGCATAAGCTGGGTACATTGGCGCCTTAAGAAACGCCACCCGTGCTCCTGCCTTGCCATTTATCCCACTAGATCGCAATCTAGTGCCGTGCTATTGCCGGAGTCTTTTACACCCAAACACCTGGAAACCAGAATGACCGATCAAGCTATCAGCTTTGCTGAATTAGGCCTACCCGATGCTATTGTTAAAGCCGTCGCTAAAGTTGGCTATGAACAAGCCTCACCCATCCAAGCCGCCAGTATCCCGCCCTTACTTGAAGGCCGCGATATTTTAGGCATGGCGCAAACCGGCACCGGTAAAACGGCGGCTTTTGCCCTACCCCTGTTGAGCAAGCTCGATGTTAAAACAAAACACCCGCAATTACTGATATTGGCGCCAACCCGTGAGCTGGCGATTCAGGTTGCCGAAGCTTGCAGCCGCTATGCTGAAAACCTGAAAGGCTTCCATGTACTGCCTATTTATGGCGGGCAAGATTACGGCAGCCAGCTGCGTCAATTAAAGCGCGGCGCACAGGTAGTAGTGGGGACCCCCGGCCGTGTTATGGACCATATGCGTCGAGGAACCTTGAAGCTCGGAAATTTGAAAGCCCTTGTATTGGATGAGGCTGACGAAATGCTCCGCATGGGTTTTATCGATGACGTCAACTGGATTTTGGATAATTGCCCAGAGGAAAAGCAAGTTGCACTCTTCTCGGCCACCATGCCCAAAGAAATCCAACGCGTAACCGAGCAATACTTAAACAACCCCATTACGGTAAAAATCAAGGCCGAAACTGCAACGGTTGAGCGCATTGAGCAATCCTATATGCAAGTTCGTGGTCATGAAAAGCTCGAAACCTTAACCCGCTTGCTTGAAGTCGAGCCTTTTACCGGCGTAATTATTTTTGTGCGCACCAAAAATGCCACCGCAGAAGTTGCCGAAAAACTTGAAGCTCGCGGCTATGCCAGCGCCGCTCTCAATGGTGACATGAGCCAACAATTGCGTGAGCGTGCGATCAATCGCTTAAAACAGCAGAAATTGGATATCATTGTTGCTACCGATGTTGCAGCACGCGGTATTGATGTGGCCACAGTAAGTCACGTTATTAACTATGACATTCCTTACGACAGCGAAGCTTATGTACACCGTATCGGCCGTACTGGCCGTGCCGGACGTAGTGGTAAAGCTGTACTGTTTATTACCGCCAAAGAAACTCGCATGCTACGCACTATTGAGCGTGCTATTGGCCAAAAAATTGATAAGCATCGCCTGCCAAGTTCTGCGGAAATATCCCAGCAAAGAATCGACCAGTTTAAAGAGCAAATACAAGCCGTACTGGAAAATGAAACCTTGGATTTCTTTCAACAATTAGTCAGTGAATGCAGCGACCAATTTGAAAAGTCAGGTAGCGAAATCGCAGCCGCGCTTGCGTTTATGGCACAAAAAGACCGCCCGTTGCAGCTACCCGAAGAGAAGCCGCGCCGCGAGCCGCGAGAGAGCCGGGATTCTCGTGACAACAGAGAGCCTAGAGATCGCAAAGAGCGTAAAAAATCTCGCGGCAAAAGCGAGGATATCAGCGATGTAAATTGGATTAACTATCGTCTTGATGTTGGCCGCGAACATGGCGTTCGCCCCGGTGATATTGTTGGCGCTATTGCCAATGAAGCTGGCATCGACAGCGAGTACATTGGTCGCATCAATTTACATGACGACTACAGTACTGTAGATCTACCAGATGGTATGCCAAAAGAAATTTTCCACCATCTGAAAAAAATGCGCATTCGCCAGCAAGTCAGTAATTTTAGCATCAACGAAGGTGGTGATCAGCCTGCAGAGGGCGGTGAACGTAAGCGTCGCAGCGCCAAGAAAAAACCGCATCGCGGAGCGCAGGCCGACAAACGTAAAGGCAAACCCCAACGTAACAGAAACGATGACTAGCTGCCTACGCTATTTGTAGTACAAGGCAGCTCAAATAGTTTTCCAAGTACTATGAGCAACGCAGTTTTTAAATCATCCCGCTTTGACCAGCTTCCCGAGCTGGTCAAACTCGCTTGGCCAATCCTAGTTTCCCAACTTGCTATTTCAGGCATGGGGGTAGTGGATACTATTATGGCCGGGCGGGTAAGCGCCATTGATTTAGCTGGTGTTGCGGTAGCATTTAGTTTGTGGCTACCAGTGTTAATGTTTATGGTTGGGCTTTTTAGCGCGACTTCTAGTTTGGTTGCCCACGCTTGGGGCGCCAGCGACATCAGCCAAGCAAAATCTCATATCCATCAAAGTTTATGGTTAGGCTTAATACTTGGGCTCTGCGCATCTGCACTGATTAGCCAAGCAACATTTTTGCTTGAGTTTATGAACATCGACCCTGTTGTTCATCCCGTTGTTATCGACTACTTAAAAGCCATGATATTTGGCTTGCCAGCAGCGGCCATCTACCAAGTACTGCGTGCCAGCAGTGAGGGAACCGGCCACAGCAAGCCGGTGATGCAGATCAACCTGTTAGCTTTCTTTGCCAATATTCCCTTAAACATTATTTTTATCCATGGTTACTTTGGCCTGCCTGCAATGGGTGGCGCTGGCTGCGGCTGGGCCACTGCCAGCGTTATGTGGCTCAATGCACTGGCTCTAGCCGCCTATTTTTTTAAAGCCCATGAGTTTCGGGAACTTAAACTTTTTGAAGCTGGTATTCGCTGGCTGGATCGCCAAGGGAGCTGGCAGATACTGGCTCTTGGATTACCCATTGCAGCCGCAGTTTTCGCCGAAGTTATTATTTTTTCCATTATCGCGCTACTCATTGGATCACTAGGCGCCACCGTTATCGCTGGGCACCAGATTTCAATGAATGTATCAGCATTAACCTTTATGCTGCCCCTTAGCGTGAGCATCGCCATCACCGTTCAGGTAGGTCAGCGTTTAGGTGCTGGTAATAAGCAGGCAGCACAGCGCACCTGGCGGCAAGCACTGGTTTTAGCAAGCAGCATCGCCATAAGCAATGCCGCAATTATCTACTTTTTTGCATGGCCTATTACTGGGGTTTACAGTGAAGACATCGAGATTCGTGAACTTGCCACCGGGCTTCTACTCTTTGCAGCGGCCTACCAAGTATCGGATGCCCTACAAGTCGCGGCAGCAGGCGCGCTGCGGGGCTATAAAGATACCCAAGTGACCATGTATATCACCCTTTTTGCTTATTGGGGTATTGGGCTTCCCCTAGGCTATACATTAGGCCTTACTGATGTGATAATGCCTGCGTCTGGCCCCAAGGGTTTTTGGATTTCATTGCTGATCTCGCTCAGCATCGCCGCCGCCCTATTGCTCTGGCGATTAGAGCATATTAGCCGCCAAAATATGACCAAATAGCCCATCATCAATGACCAATATAACAGTGAAACAAAACTGAAATAAATGCGTCATTTCATTGTCATCATATCCTCCGTATAATCGCCGCGATTAGTCTGGCCTGACCCCTGTCCGGCCAAAAAGTTTCGTAGAGTTAGAAAATTTAAATCCAAGTTTTACTCAATCACTAGGGGGATTTATGGTTGGTATCAACCAGAAGAAGTCACTATTAGCTGCTGCGGTTGGCCTAGCAATTGGCCTAAGCACAGGCGTTCAGGCACAAGAAACCACATCTGCTATCCGCGGTCAGGTTTTCGGCCCACAAGGCAACCCGTCTACCGCTGCTTCAGTGACCATTGTTAACTTAAAGACCAATCGTACAACAACCATGCAAACTAACGATTCCGGTCGTTTCGTTGCTAAAGGTCTAGCCGTAGGTGGTCCATACAAAGTAACCATCAGCAAAAACGGTAACAGCACTGTTGTTGATGACGTATTCCTGCAGTTAGGTGGTAGCTACCCAATCACCACTCAGCTAAACCCTTCTGCTAACATCGAAGAAGTTGTAGTAACCGCCACTCAACTGGCCAACACTGCTATGGGCGTTAGCCGCTCTTTCGATATCGTTGATCTAGAAAACGCGCCTACCTTTAACTCAGACATTAAAGATCTGATTAAGCAGGATCCTCGTGTTTATATCGACGAAGCTTTCTCTGACTCTATTCAGTGTGCCGGTGCGAACCCACGCTTTAACTCATTAACTGTTGACGGTGTTCGTCTAAACGACAACTTCGGTCTAAACAGCAATGGCTACCCTACTGAGCGTATGCCATTCCCATTCCGCGCTATTAATCAGACCTCGATTGAATTAGCGCCATTTGATGTTCAATACGGCCAGTTCAGTGCTTGTAACATCAACGCCGTTACTAAGTCTGGTGATAACGAATTCCACGGTGGCGTATTCTACGAATTCAATAACGACTCCATGTCTGGCGACAGCTTGGAAGGCGATAACATTGATCGTGGTAGCTTCGACACCAAACGTTACGGCTTTACCGTTGGCGGCCCGCTAATCGAAGACAAACTGTTCTTCTTTGCCGCTTACGAGAAACAAGAAGGCAATAACCTATTTAACCGTGGCCCTGCGGGTTCTGGTGCCGCTGTAGAGGTAGAAGGCCTAAGTCAGGCAGACGCAGATCGTATTGTTCAAATTGCTAGAGATAAGTACAACTACGACCCGGGCGCCCCAGTAGCCTCTTTGCCGAACGAAGATGAGAAGCTGCTAGTTAAAGTTGACTGGAATATCAATGAAGATCACCGCGCGGCATTAACTTATAACTATAATGATGGCTTCAATATTTCTCAGTCAGATGGCGACTCAAATGAATATGAATTTACCAATCACTATTATGAACGTGGTGCAGAGCTAAATTCATACGTTGGCCAGCTAAACTCTGACTGGAGCGACAACTTCAGTACTGAAGTTCGCATTGGCTACTTAGATCTAGACAACCGCCAGAATTCGCTAGATACCGTCGGCTTCGGTGAAGTCCAAATAGATACATTCAATAATGGTGCTGAAGCGACTGTTTACTTAGGTGGTGATGATTCACGTCAATCCAACAAGTTAAGTTATGAGACAATGTCTTATAAGATTGCTGGCGAGTACACATACAACGACCATAACTTCACATTCGGTTATGAGCGTGAAGAATTTGATGTATTCAACTTGTTTATCCAGCACTCTCAAGGTGAATTCCGTTTTGATAGCATTGATGACTTTGAAGCTGGCACCCCTGCCCGCATCTACTACGGCAATGCTGGCGGCACCAACATCCCAGCTGATGGCGCAGCCGAGTTTGGTTACGATATCAATACCGTTTACTTGCAAGACGAATACTCCTTCAGTAGCGCTGACGTAACCTTGGTTGTAGGTGCCCGTTATGATTGGTACGAAAGTGACGACCTTCCTGCTGTAAACCCTGTTGTTGAAGAAAACTATGGTTTCAGCAATGCTCAAAATATGGATGGCAAAGATTTATTCCAGCCACGTATTGGTTTTGAGTGGAATGTAAATGGTCAGTTGGAAATCCACGGTGGCGTTGGTGTCTATTCAGGTGGCAACCCGAACGTATGGCTTTCTAATAACTACTCAAACGACGGTGTTCGCGTACTGCAAATCCAGGATCGCAGCCGCGGCTCATTGTTTGATTACGAATACGCTAACGGTGGCTCGCCAATCAAGGATGTACCTCAGCACCTAATTGACGCAGTAGCTAATGGTGAAGGTTTCAATGGTGGTCTAAACATCATGGACCCTAACTTCGAGATTCCACACTCAATCAAGTACGCCTTGGGTGGTAGCTACGAGTTTGATGATGGCCACTTGTTCCAGGCTGACTTCTTGTACTCTGAGAACAAAGATTCAGCGATCATCATTGATGCAACTCGCGAAACAGTTGGTACCGCTCCAGACGGTCGTCCAATTTACGGCTCCGTAAATGGCCGTAGCCAGGACTTCTTGCTAACCAACGTTAAAGGCGACTCTGGTGAAAGCACTGTAGTTTCTTTCGCATTAAGCAAAGAATTCGATAACGGCTTTGACTACTCTTTCTCTTACGCCTATACCGACGCTACCGAAGTTAGCCCAATGACCAGCTCTGTTGCCTTCTCTAACTACGTGAATGCGGCAAGCTCTAACCCGAATGCGCCAGATGTAGCGACTTCAAACTATGTCATTCCACATCGCTTTACCTTAAAACTAGGTTACGAGATGGAATTGTTTGAAGGCTTAAAAACTCGCTTCAACCTATTCGGCACTGCTAACGAAGGTCGCCCGTACAGCTACACCTTCAGAAGAGGCTTCATGTTTGGCGACTCTACTGGCTTTATCGCTCGCCACTTGGTTTACGTACCAACAGGTGTAGACGATCCAAATGTAATCTTTGCTGACGGCTTTGACACTGATGCCTTCTTCGACTTAGTTGACTCTGAAGGTCTGGCGCGCGGCCAAATCATGGAACGCAATAGCGAAAATGGCAGCTGGTGGAATAAATTTGACCTTAAAGTGACTCAGGAAATTCCAGGATTTGCTGAAGACCACAAAGGTAAGGTTTACATGACCGTGCGCAACCTAGGCAACTTGCTGAACGATGATTGGGGCGTACTTTACGAGCCAAGCTTCCCACGCTCCCAACCAATTGTTAATGCCAGCATTAACGATGATGGCCAATATGTTTATGAGAGCTTCATCAAACCTGCTGGTGAAACCCGCGTAGCTCGCCCATCTTTCTGGGAGCTATGGGTAGGTATTGAATACAAGTTCTAAGAACTTAAAAAGGATGTTGTGCTAAGCAAGGATGCTTTTTAACAAGGAAGATTACACAGGAAAGTGTATATTGAAGTATCTCTAAAGCCGGCTTATGCCGGCTTTTTTATTGGAACTTATAAACTCAGAGTCACCGTTCTAATTAACAGAATGATTAAAACTACAGAAGACAATAAATACGCCAAGAAACGATGCATCACAGCGTTGTAGCTACAGTGAATAATGCTATGAATTAAGCGCAATAAAAAATATATCCAGGCAAGCAATACAAACACTCCGTCTACCATTGCATTTATATGCAAATAGAAGCACATAACATAAAACAACACCGGCAATTCAAATAGATTAGCCAGATTATAGGCCGGAGTCATAGCATGCTCAGGGAGCAGCTCTTGTACTCTATTAGGCGTTCTAAGCCTAGACGGCCCTATTCCATTGGCCCGCGCCGCCCCCAAACGCCTATATAGCAACACGCACCATACCACCATAGTAAGACACAGCATGGCCAATAGCGGTGCGAATATATTGGCACTCATTTGATCATTCATATTTCCCCCAGTCATTTAATAATTTTAATGCCGCCAGCAATTTACACAGCTATAAAGTACAGCAATAAATCACGGCGGCAACTTCAGCCCAATCAATTACTTATTGTGACTTAACGCACAACTCACTACCTAAACTTCTATTCCCATCACAAAACACAGACAGCTCATAAGCCTTTGCTAGACTTTATACCAAACAAGGAACTTTCTTAGAGCTAAATGCGACACATTTTTTTCATTTTAATAATAACCTTACTCATGAGTTACAGCAGTTTTTCGCTGGCCGTTAATTATCAAGAGTTTACGCTATCGACCTACACAAGGAGCGATGAAAACCTACCTGACAGCATTCATGACATAACCATTGACAATAAAGGATATTACTGGATAGCCAGTAATGAGGGGCTCTATCGTTATGATGGTGTACAAGCGATAAAACTATTCTCTCAAAAAGGCGAAGCCCTCCATAACAAAATGACCATCGCCCTGGGCCTTGATGAACAGAACCTTTGGTTCAATACCGGCGAAGTACTCTACCGCATGAATCTACAAAGCTATGATTACCAAAGCTTCAGCCATGTAGAAAACCAAGAAAATAGTTTAGCCAGTAACCATATCCGCCAGATATTTACCAATTCAAAAAATCAAATATGGATAGCCAGTCAAGCGGGACTTTCTTATTTTGATCAGCAAAAATCTGAATTTAAAAACTTCTACTTACCCAAAGACATAAAAAACATCCATTTTGGGAATGCCATCAAAAATATCAGTGAAGATGCCCAGGGCATGCTCTGGCTCGCCACCTTTCACCAGGGCCTCATTGGTTTTGACCCTAAGCGTGAAACGTTTCTTAACTTCGATAAAATCATTAACGATCCGCAAGCACAATCTGCGATAGAAAGCTGCAAAAGTAGTAGTTACGCAAGTATAAATCGCAGCAATAAGAACCAGGCCATCATTTGCAATGACAGCTATATAGAGCTCAACCCAGACTATAAACTTAAATACAACTTTAAAATCAGCAAGACAAATAGCAACAATATAGCTATTAATACGCTTGTAGAAGACAAGCAGAACCGCATATGGACCAGCAGCGACAACAACAATATCTTCCGCATTACAGCTGAAAGACAATTGGTGGAGATAAACACGCCCGAGAATAGCTATCCGCAACGATCCCCCAATACCGTCATTACCAAACTGCTTCTATCCAATAACGGAAAGATTGATATCGCTTTTATTCGGGGAAGCATTCAACAGTGGTCACCCATAGAAAATGATATAACCCGTATACCCTACAACTTGACCAGCTCTAAGAAACCCAACATCTATGACAGTCATATCATCGATAAGAGTAATTTCCTTCTTATCACCGACCTTGGCTTCATACTTAAAATAAACCTAAATGATAGAAGCATTTTAAAGATCTCCGCTCCAGCAACGACCTTTAACGTTAGCCATAAGTCCAATGGCGATATCTGGATGGCCAGCTTTGAAGGGGTTTATAAATATAGCCAAAGCAGTGGTACGACTGAAAAAATACTTGAACAGTACGCCTATCAGATACTTTCGCCCCCTAACAGCAACACTGTTTGGCTAAAGGTTCGAGGCGGAATCATTGCATTTAACAGTCAAACACTGGAGAGCAAAAACTACTCAATCAGCAATAAAGTCATGCTGTACAACACTCATCTAATGCATAGCAATCGACATGGTATTTGGCTCGTCGGCGACAAAGCGTTCTTTCATTACGATTCAATGAAAGACAGCTTTATACCCATTGAGTTGCCACAGGAAAATCAGAGCAATGAAGGTAGGCACTTTTTTGATGGCGACGACATTATCACTATCAATGACCGCATAAGCAGAACAAGGCTTCAAAAATTGGCAAATGGTAGCTATAGCATTTTAGGTATACGCAATATAGAAATGCAACTCACCAGCGGTAGTGACGACATCAGTTACCACGAACAAAAAATCTGGAGAAACCGCGATGACAAGCGACAGATTTTTCTTTTTGACGAAAAAAGCCAAACCTTAAGTTCACTAAACCGAGCCAGCGGATTCCCTCAGAAATCTGATTTCAAACTGATCACCGCCAATTCACGCCACGGATTGGTAATAGCCAACTCTACAGAAGTAGCCGTTTTATCAAACCCAGAAAAACATGCACAAGCTCTTATTCAGCCACCATCGGTTTCTTATATTGAAGTCTACGGAAAACAGGGCCGCAAAGAAAAAACATACAATATTGAGCAAGGATTGACGCTTAAACCAGACGACTATGCCATCGACATTCACTATAGCAACGCTGACAGATCACCTTTAGCTCAAGAGATTTCAGCGAGATATAAGCTGGAGGGCTGGGACAAGGACTGGATTGATGCCAAAGAGCCTTTGCTTAGATATTCCGGCCTAAAGCCTGGGCTTTATCGCTTGCTTTTAGCGAACACCAATGAAGCGAGCATTCAAAGCGAAATTTCCATCAAAGTTGAAGCACCAGTATGGAAAAGCCAGTGGGCCCTGGCCTTCTACTTACTCAGCACGATTGGACTAATTGCACTCATTTTTTACTTCCGAAAAGAAAAAATACGCAGTGAGCAAAGTGCCCAGAGCCTGCTTAGAGTCTACGCGCAAGGATACGAGAAAATTGGTGATGGCTTTTGCATTTGTAGCAAAGACGGGATAATCAGCTCATTTAACAAGGCATTCGGAAAAATCACCGAAATTACAGAGAGTTCGCCAGATAAAACAATCGCCCAGTTTAAATCCGACAAAAACAAAGACGGTGGCTATCGCGAGTTTTGGGAAACTCTATTATCGAAAGATTACTGGCAGGGAGAGCTATGGCTACGTAACAGTGAGGGTAAAGATATCCCCATTGAATGCAAGGCATCAATGGTGTTACACGAGGGGAAAAAGTACTACATTATCGTAATCAAAGACATAACCCAAAAGCTAGCGCATGAAGCCGAGCTGAAGCGCATGGCTACCTTTGACGATCTTACCGGCCTTCCCAATAGAAACCTATTCAATGAGGAGCTAAAGCGCACCATTGCCTGCGCAAGGCGACGCAGCAATGCCAAATTTTGTCTGCTATTTATTGACCTCGATCGTTTCAAATTTATTAATGACTCATTAGGTCATGACGTGGGTGATGAGCTATTAATAGAAATGGCGAGGCGACTTAAGGCTTCGGTTCGAGAAGAAGATTTAATTGCCCGGCTCGGAGGAGATGAGTTTGTCATTGTAATCGATAATCTTATAAAAATAGAAGATGTGCACATTTGCTGTGACAATATCCTCAGGCGTTTTAAAGAGGCCATAAATATTAACGGTCATGACTTATTCTGCAATCTAAGCATTGGCATTTCCTCATTCCCTAATGACGGCAGCGATGGTAAGTCTTTGCTAAAAAATGCCGATGCGGCCATGTACAACTCTAAGTCTCGTGGCGGTAGCTCCTACTCGTTTTACACCAAGAGTATGAATGATAAATTGCTTAACTCTCTTCAGTTAGAAACAGAGGTGCGCAGAGCCATTAGCAATCATGAAATTCAGTCGTATTTTCAACCAAAGGTTAAACTTTCAAATCGTGAAATCGTAGGCTTTGAAGCTTTAGTACGCTGGAAACGCAACGGCAGAGATTTTCCAGCCGCTGAATTTGTCAGTATGGCTGAAGAGCAAGGCTTGATCATGGAATTGGGTATGCAGGTTTTGCACATGGCCTGTCTACAGGTGAAAGCCATTATGGATCGCTATTCATACCAGCTACCCATCGCTGTAAACCTTTCCCCAAAACAGCTGTCAGAAAGTGACTTTGTCGAGCAAATCATTCGAGTCGTCAAGAGCCACGGCTTACCACCACATCTCATTGAATTCGAAATTACTGAAAATATCCTCATGCACGATGATGAGCTTGGCATTCAGAAAATTACCGCCCTGCAGTTACTGGGCCATAAAGTTTCCATTGATGATTTTGGTACTGGCTATTCCTCCCTATCCTATCTAAATCGTCTACCGATCAATACACTAAAAATAGATAGGGCATTCACCAGCAATATACTTATCGACAAAACGCAGGAGAGTATTGTGCAATCGGTTGTAGATTTAGCGACAAACTTAAAACAAGAAACCGTAGCGGAAGGTATTGAAACAGAGCAAGCCCATCAGGTTTTACTATCAATGGGTTGTCAGATTGGCCAAGGGTATTTGTATGCTAAAGCATTGAATAGCCAAGCGGTAGATCAACTTTTACAGCAAGGCTTAATTATCGGTAAGCCAAAAACATTTGTGGCGGCCATTTAAGCCGCCACAAACTCATGACAAAGAAAGACAGCAATTAAGCGCCGAACTTCTCCTTCGCCTTGATGCGATAAGCATGCAATAGCGGCTCAGTGTAGCCACTAGGCTGAGCCTTACCTTCAAATACCAAGGCGCAAGCCGCCTCAAAGGCCACACTGCCATCAAAATCAGCCGCCATTGGGCGATAGCCCGCATCACTGGCGTTTTGCTCATCGACCACCTTGGCCATACGCTGCAAAGTTTCCATCACCTGTTCTTTGCTGCACACACCGTGCTCTAGCCAGTTACAAATATGCTGACTCGAAATACGCAAGGTCGCACGGTCTTCCATCAAACCAATATTGTGAATATCCGGTACTTTAGAGCAGCCAACACCCTGATCAATCCAACGAACTACATAGCCCAAAATGCCCTGGGCATTGTTATCCAGCTCCGCTTGAATTTCTTCTGCGCTTAGTTGGCTTGGGTCTTCCATTACCGGCACAGTTAGAATGTCATCTAGGCTGGCACGCTGGCGTTGCTTTAGCTCGTCCTGTAATGAAATAACATTAACTTGATGGTAATGGGTGCTGTGCAAAGTAGCGCCGTTTGGAGACGGCACCCAAGCGGTATTCGCGCCCGATTTCGGATGGCCAATCTTCTGCTCTAACATAGCGGCCATTTCATCAGGCATCGCCCACATACCCTTACCAATCTGAGCTTTGCCCTGAAGGCCACAGGCCAAGCCATTATCAACGTTCCAATCTTCATAGGCATTGATCCAAGGCTGTTGCTTCATTTTAGCCTTTGGAATCATCGCGCCAGCCAGCATGCTGGTGTGAATTTCATCACCAGTACGGTCTAAGAAACCGGTATTAATGAACACCACACGCTCTTTAGCCGCTCGAATACACTCTTTCAGGTTAACCGTGGTGCGACGCTCTTCGTCCATAATGCCGGCTTTTAAGGTGTTACGCTCGAGGCCCAAAGCATCTTCCACGCGGCTAAATAGCTCACAAGCAAAAGCGACTTCTTCAGGACCGTGCATTTTCGGCTTCACTATGTACACCGAGCCAGTGCGGCTGTTGCCACGACCTTCACGATCAGCCTGATCACGCTGCAAATCGTGCATGGCTGCTAAAGAAGTCACCATGGCATCCATGATGCCTTCAGGAACTTCATTACCGTCTTGATCTAAGATCGCATTATTGGTCATCAGATGGCCAACATTGCGAACAAACAACAGGCTTCGACCAGGTAAACGCAGCTCACCACCATCAGTAGCCGTGTAAAAACGGTCGGCATTTAGGCGACGAGTCATCACTTGACCGCCCTTCTCAAAGCTTTCTTCGAGGTTGCCTTTCATAAGGCCGAGCCAATTGCTATAAACCTCAACCTTATCTTCGGCGTCAACAGCAGCCACCGAATCTTCGCAGTCCATAATGGTAGTCACTGCGGCTTCTACCAACAGATCTTTTACATTAGCAGGGTCGTCCTTACCAACGTTATGGTTAGAGTCGATTTGAATTTCTACATGCAAGCCATTGTTTTTTAACAAAATAGCATCAGGCTTCGTCGCATCACCCTGAAAGCCTTGGAGCTTTTCAGCTTGAGCTAGGCCAGTAACACTACCATCGCTCAGTTTTACCTTTAGCTGACCGTCGACAACGCTATAGGCAGCAGACTCTTGATGGCTACCAGACTGAAGTGGAGCAACTTGATCTAGGTGCTTACGGGCAAATTCAATAACCTTTGCGCCACGCACGGGGTTGTAACCACGGCCTTTTTCGGCACCGCCACTTTCACTGATCGCATCAGTGCCGTAAAGCGCATCGTATAGGCTTCCCCAACGAGCATTCGAGGCGTTTAGGGCAAAACGTGCATTCTTAACCGGGACCACAAGCTGTGGACCCGCTTGCTCGGCAATTTCAGTATCGACGTTCTGGGTTGTTACCGCGAAATCTTCGCCTTCTGGCAACAAGTAGCCAATATCCAGTAAAAACTGTTTATAGCTGGCAAAATCGCTTTTAGGATTAGCCTGATGCCAAGCATCAATCTGCGCTTGGAAATCCTCGCGTTTGGCCAATAAGGCGCGATTCTTAGGGGCAAGATCGTTGATAATGGCTTCGAAAGCCTGCCAGTAATCTTGGGTATTTACACCGGTACCTGGAGCGATTTGCTCCTCGATTAAGCGATATAGCTCTGCATCAATTTGCAAGCCACCTTGCTGGATTCTTTCGCTCACGGGTATTGCCTCCACAGTCTTTTATAAGCATTAACACAAATTCTATGGAAGCTGGCTTTATTTGGCGAATTTATAGGTTTTATATTGGGTATATGCAGGGGAAATATAGGGCGCAAAACACTCTCGTAAGCGCCCTATTGTAAAGGGAATTAAGCCGCTTGATCCTTTGGCAATTCGAACTCAAAGCGCGTACCCTGATTCAGCTTGGACTGTACTTGGATCTTGGCATCATGAATATCCATGATACGCTTAACAATGGCCAAGCCTAAGCCTGTTGAGCTCACATCTTCGCGGCTCCGATCTGGGTTGGCGTAGAAGCGATCAAAGATATAAGGTAGATCCTCTTCATTGATACCACGCCCAGTGTCGCCCACGCTTACTTTGATCTTATTACTGCTGCTAGAGTCTGCCGTAATACTCAAGCTGATAAGCCCACCCTCTGGCGTATAGGCTATAGCATTGCGCAATAGATTCTCGAAGACTCGCTGCATCAGGCTGATATCGGCAAACACTAGGGCGTTATTCTGCTCGTTATGAATATCCAGCTTAATTTGCTTTGCTTCCAGCTCAAGACGAAACTCCTGAGCAGTATCGAAAACTAACTCTGCTAAAGAGAAGCGTTCAAAATTTGGCCTTGTGTGATTAGATTCCAGCTTAGACAACTCGAATAAATCACCAATCAGCTGACCTAGACGGCGCGAGCTCTTCATGGCGGTATTCAAATACTCTATACGCTCAGCTTCATTCAAACTGCCATTTTTAATCAGCAGGGTTTCTAGATAGCCCTGAATAGTGGCCAAAGGCGTGCGCAAATCATGGGAGACATTGGAAATTAATTCTCTGCGCGTAGCATCGGCCTCTCTGAGCATTTCAAACTGCTGCTTGATTTGCCCAGACATGGACTCAAAGGTCAGCTGCAATAACTCAATTTCATCTTTCGCCACCGCTTGTTTGATAGGATCTGTGGCGACTTGAGGTAATTCGTGGCGAGCAAAATTATGCATCTTGTGACTCAAGGCCGTCAGGCGACGGACCAGCAATCGAAATACCAGCAAGCCTGTAAGCACCGCCACTAGGGTGATTAAAGCCGTAGCGGCAAAGACCATGGTCCGGCTGTAACTGTCCTTTAAACCATCACCAATATTGTCATAGGCCTGCCCCCCCAAAATAACATAGAGATAGCCCTGCAAGTGGCCGTTGGTTTCAATGGGCGCAGCAGAGAATACCTTTTCAACAGCGGGCTTGCGTGGATCTACACCTCGCAGTGGAAACTCTTCAGAACCATCAATAAAAGCCTTTACCGGACCTAAGGGGACTTTATCCAGCAAAACAGAATCAGCTGGCAAATCGTGGCCAATAATATTCCCCTGTACATCGAGCAAATAGACCTCAACAACGGGATTTACCACCATGGCTACATGGGCCACCTTTTTGATGGCCTCTGGGCTAGGCTTATCAGAATCGCCTTGCATCAGCTGGTATTCACCATTGACGTATTTGGCGATATCGAAATTCAGCTTTTGGGTAAGCTCATCGTAGTAAACCCGCATCCACGCTTGGCTGGCGACAAATACCCCAATGCTCAAAGTCGCCACAATAACTACTAAGGCTAAAGATAGCTTTGCACTCAATGTGGTAAAGACGCTGGAGCGTAAGAGTTTCACGGACTGTTGTTCTTGACTCATAAATCTATATTCTTTGTTCTAAACGGTGTCCACCGCAGTAAAATCTGAGGTCTAAGAGAAAGCTAATCTGACTCAGGCTTCCTGTAGCGCTTGGGAGTCTAATTTATAGCCAACTCCCCAAACCGTTACAATAATTTCTGGATTGTTCGGGTCTTTCTCTATTTTCGCCCGTAGTCGATTGATATGGGAGTTCACAGTGTGTTCGTAACCATCGTGGCCGTAGCCCCAAACACTGTCTAAGAGCTCCGAACGACGAAAGACCCTGCCCGGCTGTGCGGCAAAGTGACGTAAGAGATCAAATTCGCGGGCAGTTAATTCCACCAACTCCTCACCCAAACGAACCTGATGTAACTCATCATTTATGCTCAGACGGCCAAGATCGATACTCTCGACCTCCTGCTGCTCTTTAGGCTCTAGTGCTTCTACCCGTCGAAACACCGCTTTTATTCGAGCAATCAGCTCCATCACACTAAAAGGCTTGGTGATATAGTCATCCGCACCAATATCCAAGCCCAAAACTCGATCCAACTCACTGGAACGTGAAGTCAGCAATAAGATAGGTACAAATGCTTCGTTACGTCGAACCGCTCGACAAATCTCTAAGCCTGAAGGCCCGGGCAGCTGTATATCAAGGATCATCAGATCCCACTCCATGGCACAAGCCATACGCATACCTTCATGACCATCAGCAGCATGAGTGACCTCAGCGCCCAAATCCCCTAGGTGTAAGCGTACCAAATCGGCAATATCTTGCTGATCTTCTACTATGAGAATTTTCTTGTTTTCCATCAAAACGACCTTTTCTTCCAGTTTCCCTCTAAGCGCCCCTTCTTCCCCTGAATCGCCTAGAGATCTTTTACAGCACTATGCCGCTAGCCATAATTGCCCAATACAGAGCCATAAATTAAAGCAGACAAGGTGCACTACAGTATGGTGATAATGATACAAATGAACTATCACAGAGTTCTCACAACTTTGGGCTGAAACTGTCATTTTGTCCAGTCAAAACAGGAGTAAAGCACTGCTATTGCAGCGCAAGTGGCTAGTTTTAGTGAGTAAATTCGAGTTAGCCCGAAAAAGAGGATTAGACCGAAAACAGAAGCAAAAGGGGAAAGGCTTTTTGTTTAGCGCCACATCAGTACTTTAACAGATTTATTTCAGCCTTTAGGGCTCGCGCATAACTGACAGAGATGCGTCCTGGGCCAGCGCGTTCTACACCATGCCCTGATCTATAGTGTAGCAAGGCCCAGTACAGCGACTGTACGGCCAACAAGAAGCGAGCCAAAGGCAGCTGTTGCTTAAAGCTATCATAACGCTTAGCGACAGCTGATCTTGTCTGAACGCTATAAATATCTAAAAACTGATCAAAGAGATCGGGGCTCCAATGATAGCTTTGTTGCAAGCTGGCGATATCAAGAACAGCCGGTGAAAGCGCTACATATTCCCAATCGACAAAATAGCTGCGGCCACCCTTCAAAAGAATATTGTCTCGGTGTAAATCACAGTGGCAAAGGCTTTTGTCGAACTCAAGTTTGGACCAAGTAAGCGCCACATCCTCATAAATATTATCAAGATCAGAAAGATCATTAGCTTCGCAGAATGATCTGACTGAACTCCCTAACTGACGACGATAAAAACTGATATGTTCCAAGATACAGCGAGTTTTGACATCAAAGCCAAGCGATTCTGGCTGGGTTCCATGCAATTTCGACAAGCTACTGGCGATAGCTTCAACCAAGCCACGACTTTGCTCAGTTGATTGCTCTCCCGGCTGCTCATCTTGAATATATTTTGTGAGCAGCACCCCATTCCCTTCATTGGTCCACAATAATTCAGGTGATAAGCCCTGCTTCGCTGCCCATCGATACAACTTAAACTCTAAGCTTTGGTCAGCACCCAAGACTTTTTCATCTCTTTTGGGCACCCTCAACACAAGTGGCTCCTGTACTGCTTCGTACCCTTCGGGCAGCTGTAATAGATAGTTGTGATTGCTCTCGCTTACTAAGGGGAAGATTTGGAAATCCATCGAGCGCCAAGGCTCTGGCAAGCTCGATAGGATAGCCATGCTCTGCGATTTTGAAAGGACGTCGCGACGCGCAGAGCCTTGATGAAAATCTTGGCTCACTACTTACGCAGCCTGGAGGCTTGTATCATCAACTTGTCTGGCCATCAGCTGCCGCCATTTAAAGAAGCCAAAAATCACCATGACCTCATAAAGTACAAATAAAGCGGCTGTGAAAATCAAACCACGATCTAAATACAAATAAATTGAAATACCGTCGATGACCAACCAATAGATCCAGTTTTCTAAAACTTTCCGAGCTACCATATAAGTCGTTACCACAGCGCCCCAGGTGGTAAATGAATCTAAAAATGGCATTGCCGCCTGACTATAGCTCTCCAACAAGGAACCACTTATTACCGTAAGCACCAGCACCAAAGTAATGGCCAATATATGGCGCTGCCAAGACCAACAATGAATACGCAGCGGCTTTTCTTGATTAGATAATTGGCGCCATTGCCACCAACCGAATACCGCCATTAGCAAATAATAAATTTGTAATGCGGATTCCATAACAAGGCTAACATTCCAGAAAATAACCGTGTAGATCGCCGTACTGACAAAGGCAAAGTACCAACAGCTAATTTTTTCCATCATGGCTAAGCCGAGATACAATAAGGCACAGACAACCGCGATTAGCTCCCAAATTGCCATGGCTTGCAGCTGGGAAAAAAAACTATTCAACACTTGTGACATGTCTCGCTACCTTTAGTAAATGACCCATTATCTAGTCGATGGCCCAGCCACTCATAAATATCTTAAGCTTGCTAAGCACCAAACTGACTACTATCCCAAGGCTCATTTACATCCCTACCGATAAAACGAGCAACAAACACAAGCTGACCATATTGTCCAAAAGAACGCTTCATCTCGGCTTGAACGGCATGCATGACCTTATCGAAATCACCAGTAAGTAACGTTGCTGTTGGCCCTGTTTCGACAGTGACGCCCGCATGAGAATTAAAGCCCGCAATAACGTCTTTAATTGGCGGGACATATTGATCTTTCAGCGGGTAGAGACTGATATCGACAGTTAGTTTCATGTTGAGCTCCTGAGGCTAGCTCACAAAAGGCTAGCAGCATTATAGATGTAGCGGTAAACAGCGAAGTGCTGTTTACCGAAAAACAAATATTAAAAGCGATACTCGCCGCTTACACCGATCTGGCGCGGCGCGGCAAACTGAAAGTACTCAGATGTCGCGTAGCCATTACGCGGGTCATTACCAAAGCCGCCAAAGCCACGACTGCGAACCTCCTCATCGGATAAATTTTTACCCCATAGTCTTAACTCCCAGTCAGCCTTGCGGTAAGCGATCTTGGCATTGAATAAAACGAAGGCTTCTGAACTGGCATTATGGCTATCAGAGAAATAAAACTCATCTTTGGCCTGGATATCAGCGCTGGTGTACCAGCCTCGGCCTAAATCCACATTCAAACCAAGTGCCGCCTGATAACTTGGCGCATGAGCAACTTCACCACCATTACGGCTCAATGAACTGTCGTTCAGCTCAGTTTCAAGCAAGCCGACATTGGCGAAAGCATCTAAGGCTTCCGTAATTTGCCACTGGCTGCTCAGCTCCAAACCATAGCTTTCACCGTTGGCCGAGTTATCGATAAAGTCGACAAACTCCGTACTACCATCGGCGCGAGGAACAGCATTGGAGCTTTTAATTTGAACATCTTCTCGATCTTGATAGAAGAAGGCCAGCTGAAGGTTATGCTTCTCACCACTTAACTTATAGCCCAGCTCGTAGTTCCACAGCACTTCAGTATCGAAACTGCGAAATTCGGCAGGCAAAGTACCATCGGTGTTAAAACCGCCCGATTTATAACCACGCGAAAGCAAAGCATAAGCACTACTGGAATCTGAAGCCTGATAACTCAAAGAAAGCTTGCCACCCCATAGATTTTCATCGGAGCTACCGTTAACTTGATTACTATCACTGTAGCTATTGCGATGCTTTTCGAATCGGGCACCGGCACTCAGTACCAATACATCACTTAAATCGCTATCTAGCTGGGTATAAATAGCTGTGCGTTCAGTGGAAAAGTCACTGAGAAAATCGTTGGCTAGATAGGTGTATTCTCGGCGTAGGCTTTCGTCTTGATCGAATACATATAAACCTATTAACCAATCGCTTGAACCATTAAAAATACGTCCCTGCTCGGAAGACATCAATCGAACATCAGCCGTTGTATTGTCACGCTCACGAATATAATTATCCTTTGAGGAATAACCATCGGGGTGTATACCATCAAACGCCCAGTCCTCGTCATAGCCATATTCCATATCGGAATTCGCAACACTTAAAGTGGCATCCAAAACAGTTGTAGAAGAGAATTGCCAATTTAACTGCGCGGCCACCGCCTGGGTTTCTTGTCTATCGTGGCCCGGCTCATCAGACAGGGTATTAAAGCTGTTATCAAGAGTGAAGTGGTCGTAGCCATTATCAACATCAACCACTAAGGCCGTTAAATCCAAACGCAGCTCTTCATTTGGCTCGATGCGTAATTTGGCACGAAGGGTTTTTTCATCGATATTGGCGGTGTCGTCACGCCCCAAGTGACGGTTTTCCATATAGCCATCACTTTGCTCGGTCTGAGCCGCAACGCGATAAGCAACCGTTTCGCTCAATGGGCCAGACAGCACTGCTGAAAGTTGGTGGCTATCGAATTCGGCCACACTAGCTTTTAGCTTACCTGTGAACTCATCGCTTGGCTCATTAGTTTTAACGTTGATCAATCCAGCTAGAGCGTTGGCACCATATAAAGTACCTTGAGGGCCACGCAATACCTCGACCTGTTGGGTATCAAGTAAAGTCGCTGCTGCGCCAATCCCACTCATATCGATACCGTCTACAAGTAAACCCACAGAAGGGTTAACAGGCTCTACAAACTGGGATCGCTCACCGATGCCCCTGATCTGGAAAAAACGACCGCGAGATGCGCCCGAGGAATAATTTACATTGGGAATCAAATTTAGCAAAGCTTCGATATGACGAGCTTCTTGCTGTTCAATTTGCGTCTCGCCTATCACTTGCACGCTGGCCGCCAATTCGTTCAAGCTAGTGTCGCGAAAATCAGCGGTAACTAGCACCTCTTCCATGACTTCTTTTGTATCAGTATCAGTATCAGCGAACAAAAAGCCGCTATTGGCAAGTAAGCCCGCCAGAACAATAGGTTTAAGTAGGGTTTTCGGGGCAAGGCCCATAACAAGTCTCCAATGCCGTTAAACGGTTAAACAGGGAGACCCGGTTTGCTGCGGGGTAATACGATGGTTTTGCACTGACTGTGAGGATCGATATTCGCCGTGTTGCCTTTCAGGCTTATGACAATTTGATTCTTACAGCTAGTAGGCGATCCTTCCTATTCCTACGCCGGCATCATCCGGATCAGGTTCAAAGGGTTCGCCGAACAAGGTTCGTCATCTCAGGCTAATAATCAAGCCACCCCTTAGGACGCTAAAAAGCCCGAGCATTTTAGTCGAGTTTAAGAACAAAGTCACCTTTGCGCGAGCTTTGTCGACTAATTGTGAAAGGCCGAGTTTTACAGTTGGGCTTTTAGCTTTTGAATTTCGTCTCTAACCCTGGCGGCATCCTCAAATTCGAGATCCTTGGCATGCTGCATCATTTTATCTTCAAGGGTCTTAATGAGCTGCCACGGATCCTGGCCTTTTTCCAACTGGTAGCTAGCACCCTTCTCTGCAACTTTATCCCGCTTTTTAGCGCGCCCAGGAATGTGAGCGCCTTCCATTATGTCAGAGATATTTTTAACGATCCCTTGTGGCTTAATACCATGCTTCTTGTTATGAGCAATTTGCTTCTCACGGCGCCTTTCGGTCTCGTCCATAGCTCGCTGCATGGAGCCCGTAATACGATCCGCATACAGAATAGCTCTACCGTTTACGTTTCGTGCCGCGCGACCAATCGTTTGGATTAAGGAGCGATCGGAGCGTAAGAAACCTTCTTTATCGGCATCCAAAATTGCCACCAGAGAAACCTCAGGCATATCTAAGCCTTCACGCAAAAGGTTGATCCCCACAAGCACATCAAACTCACCAAGTCGTAAATCACGGATAATCTCTACGCGCTCTACAGTATCAATATCTGAATGGAGATAACGCACGCGAACATCATGCTCTTCCAAATACTCCGTGAGATCCTCAGCCATACGCTTAGTGAGCGTAGTAATTAAGACCCGCTCATTACCCTCTGTTACTCGCTTGATTTCGCCCAGCACATCATCTACTTGATTAAGCGCTGGACGCACTTCCAAAATCGGGTCTAAAAGACCAGTCGGTCTTACTACCTGTTCGACAACTTGTCCGGCATATTCATCTTCATATTTACCCGGTGTCGCAGAAACAAAGATGGCCTGAGGTGAAGCATGCTCCCACTCTTCAAATCGCATTGGGCGATTGTCTAACGCCGATGGCAAACGAAAACCGTATTCCACCAAGGTTTCTTTGCGAGAACGATCTCCCTTATACATAGCACCTATCTGCGGAACTGTGACATGGGATTCGTCGATAACTAATAAAGCATCATCCGGTAAGTAATCAAACAATGTCGGTGGTGGATCCCCTGGCGGACGACCGGATAGATAGCGCGAATAGTTTTCGATACCCGTGCAATAGCCAAGCTCTTGCATCATTTCAACATCGTATTTAACCCGCTGCTCCAAACGCTGTGCTTCCACCAATTTATTGTTGTCACGCAATTGCGCCAGACGCTCTTTGGCTTCCACCTTAATCAACTCGACAGCATCCAAAATGCGCTGCCTTGGCGTGACATAATGTGATTTTGGATACACGGTGAAACGCGGTACTTTCGACAAAATTTCGCCGGTTAAAGGGTCAAATAGGGAAAGCTGCTCCACTTCCGAGTCAAACAACTCGACCCGTAAAGCTTCACGATCAGAATCTGCCGGATAAATATCAATAACATCACCGCGCACACGATAGGTGGCACGCCTAAAATCGGCATCGTTTCGGGTGTACTGCAATTCAGCGAGCTTGCGTAGAACCTCTCGTTGATCGATTTCATCACCACGGGTTAAATGCAGCACCATCTTTAGGTAGGCATCTGGATCACCTAAGCCGTAGATCGCCGATACCGTCGCCACAATAATCGCATCTCGACGCTCCATTAATGCCTTTGTCGCTGACAAACGCATCTGCTCAATATGCTCATTGACCGAGGCATCTTTTTCGATAAAGGTATCTGAAGACGGCACATAGGCCTCAGGCTGATAATAATCGTAATAGGAAACGAAATACTCTACAGCATTATTGGGAAAGAATTCTTTCAGCTCACCATACAGCTGCGCCGCCAAGGTTTTGTTGTGAGCCATAATCATGGTTGGCTTACCCAATTGGGCGATCACATTGGCCACAGTAAAGGTTTTACCAGAGCCTGTTACCCCCAACAGAGTTTGATGGGATAAACCATCCTCAACACCCTGCACCAAACCGGCAATAGCCGCTGGCTGATCACCAGCAGGTTGATAATTGGATTCAATTTGAAATTCTTTTGCCATGAGCCTTTTAAAACTTCTGTAGTTATTTCACTTCTGGTACTTCACTTCTGTTACTTCGCTTCGATCAACCAACACTGATGAATCTTAGGGTTGCGCTGAAAGTCTTTATCGATAGACGCTGCAGAAAAGTCTTTGATCTGATATTTCTCCAAAGCTTCGTAGTCCAACTTAAAACTACGAAGATTATTGGAAAACACCAACACACCGCCAGGCTTTAATAAGTCCATACAACGCTTAACAAGTGCAACGTGATCTTGCTGGATATCCAAAACCTTACTCATGCGTTTTGAGTTAGAAAAGCTAGGCGGGTCCAACATAATGACATCAAAAGCCTCTCGGCATTGATTCAAATATGCAAAACAATCTTCTTGCAGCAACTCGTGGCGCTTAGTGGAAATATTATTCAACTCAAAGTTTTCAGCCGCCCAATCAATATAGGTACGCGACATATCCACACTTACAGACGAGCTGGCGCCAGCCATTGCAGCTTGCACAGTCGCGGTTGCAGTGTAGCAAAATAGATTTAGCAGGCGCTTACCGTAGGCTAGCTCTGCAACTTTTTTGCGCACCAAGCGATGATCCAAAAAGACACCGCTATCGAGATAATCCCATAGATTAACGGCTAGCTTGGCACTACCCTCTTTTACAATCAACTTTGCACGCTGCTCGGCAGCACGATCACGCTGAGTCTCATACTGTTTTTTACCACTTTGGCGGCGACGCTGTTTTACAAAGAGTTGATCATCCCTAAGCTCGAAGCCGCTAACTAGCGCATCGACTATTTCTTGAAAGCGTTGCTGGGCTTTTTGCTCATCGATAGAGCGTGGCGCTTGGTATTCTTGAACATGCCAGTGCTCACCATAGACATCAATGGCCGCTGAGTACTCGGGAATATCAGCGTCATAAACCCGAAAGCAATCGATCTCGCTGTTCTTTGCCCATTTACGCAAGGACTTTAGATTTTTGCGCATGCGATTGAGTACCATCACAGCGCCTTCGCTGAGCTCTGATTCAGCCTGGGGCTTGTAAAACACACCGTCTTGCAATTCAACTTTTTGGGCGGCAATTTCCTTGGGCGGCGCATTAACGAACTGACTTTGCTCTACATTAATCAGCAGCAACTCACTGGCCAATGGGCCATTAAAAAGCTTGTAGCGTTTGTGGGCACGGATACCCATAGTTTTGCCAAGCTCTGGGTTTCCGGTAAAGATTCCGCAAGCCCAACCTTCGCAACAGGATTTTAGCTTGTCACCCAAGCTACGATAAAGCTCACCCAATTGCTCCACTTCACCCAAGCGCTCACCGTATGGTGGATTACTCAAAAGCAGCCCTTTTTCTATACCCTGCAGTTGATCCGATTCTAAATGCGCAACACTTTGGGTAGAAAAGCTAACATAGCGATCTAGCTTGGCACGCTGGGCATTTGATTTTGCCGCTCTTAGCACCTTGCTGTCTTGATCAAAGCCAATCATCTTGGGCATAGCTTTAGCTAAACCCTGCTGACGCCTTTTTAAGGCATCTTCTCGAATATCCAGCCAAACATCATTTTGATGATTGCGCCAAGTTTCAAAACCAAAAGCGGATCTGGCGATGCCGGGAGCGATATCAGCCGCCATCAAGGCCGCCTCTAAAAGAATGGTGCCGGAACCACACATTGGGTCAAGCAAGCCCAAACTCTCGGTAGTGTTATTCTCTCTAGCCTCTTCGAGCATTTTAGGCCAGCCAGCTCGCATCAAAATAGCCGCCGCCAAATTTTCTTTCAATGGCGCCAGGCCTTGCTGGGTGCGATAGCCTCGGCGGTGCAAGCTTTCGCCTGACATATCCAAGCTCAAGGCAACCTTGCCACGATGCAATCGGGCATTTATTCGTAGGTCTGGGAATTGCTTGCTAACCGAAGGGCGAGAGCCAAATATTTCACGCAGACGATCAACAATCGCATCTTTAATTTTGAGGGCACCAAACTGGCTGTTATTAATAATCCTATCGGTACCCACAAAGTCGACAAGTAGGCTGCCGTTAGGAGCCAAATATTCCTCCCAGGGTATTTCAATGGCATCGCGGTACATCGCTTCAGCGCTATTTGCGTTTAAGGTCGCAAGGGGCAATAAGATTTTGTTCGCCAGGCGCGACCAAAGACATACCTTATAAGCTTTCTCTAAACTGTCTCGATCAGCCAACTCGCCGAAATATACACCGGCCACCGTCTGTTTGGCCGGGCCAGCACCAAGCGCTTCGATTTCAGCCTGTAACAGCTCCTCTAGCCCTTTGGCACAGGTAGCAAAAAAAGCGAATTGCTCGCTTAATGATGGCTTCGGACTGCGCTTTGCAGAACTATTTTGGCGATCGCGCCCAGAGTGTTTTTCTGTCACTTAAATACCTTTAATACATCGAAGGCCCCGTTTCGAAGCCAAGCCGCCTATTATCCCGTGATTAGCAGGCAAATACCACGTAAGTGAGCAGCGAAATGAAGACAAGGCGTGCCACTACTGTCACTTTCTGACACGGGGTAGTCCCTGGTAACAATTCAGGCACGCATGCGCTTTGCTAAAATTTAACAAAATACAGCTTAAATATCGCAAACGTCGCCGATAATGAGCAAATATTACCCTAGGCACCAAAATCCCTATAGCCAAAAATTAGGTTGAAGAATCGTTATATAAGAAATTAACCGTTTGCAGCCAAGCTGCTTTTTGCTTTACTAGTTGTTCAGCCACAAACAAGATCTGGCTGGATCAGGCCTTGGGCCTTTCCCAGGAGATATGCAGCGGGAAACCCGCCGTCATATAGAGCCTTCAAAATTTTGAGCAATGAGGAGTTCGCTGGTAGCAGCCACTAAATCAATACATCAATTCATTATTCAACAGGAGCCCCCCTTCTCTCTCGGAACGACAACTGTGATGACTCATCGCAGTATTTAAAACAAGTATGAGGTGATTAATATAATGAAACGAAGCAAGCGCGATCCATTTAACCGAGCGTTTAACAAAGGCTATCAGGCCGGTATTGAAGAAAAATCACGAAGCAGCTGCCCGCATGAAAACAGCCCAGCTCGACAACATTGGATTAACGGATGGCGTGAAGGTCGCGAAGACCACTGGAACGGCTTCAACCGAATGGCTCAAGCTCAAAAAATAAGCAACATGTAAACGTAAGACAGCCGCTTCGATGATCTTAGCGGCTGAGTTTTTTCTCTCTTCTCTCTAGCACATCCCCTTTCAGCAAACGCTCCGGCGTTTGCTTTTTTATGCTCAGGATGAGCTGCCGCAAATTGCTCCTGCATTTGAGGCATTCACTACATCCATGTAGCTCGTATCCTGTGGGCGCCTGGACGGCGCAGGAACAGGATATGGCCTGGACGACCTGCCGCAAATTGCTCCTGCATTTTCGGCATTCACAACGCCATAGCAAAGTCGTGATTATTTACGCCCCTGAAAACTCTGATAGGCATCCGCCACATCCCTAATCAGCTGAGGTCCTTGATAAATAAAGCTGGAGTAGATCTGTAATAACTTCGCGCCCGCCTCTAACTTGGCGATAGCTGCCGCCGCTGAGTCAATACCACCAACACCAATAATAGGCGTGTCGTCGCCTAGCTCTTGGTAGAGTTTGGCGATGATCTCGGTGCTTTTATCTGTCAGTGGTGAGCCACTAAGGCCACCCGCTTCATCTCTAAAGGCACTACTTTCAACGCCATCGCGGGTAATGGTAGTGTTGGTTGCAATCACTCCCTCCATTTCGGCGCCCTTGATGGTTTCAGCCACCGAAACAACCGCCTCGTCATCCATATCAGGCGCGATTTTCACCAAGATAGGCACCTTGCGATCATGCTGCACACTTAGCTGTTGTTGGCTTTCTTTTAAGCCTTCCAATAAATGCTTAAGGTTATCGCCAAACTGCAAGTCCCGTAAGCCAGGGGTATTGGGAGAAGAAATATTCACCGTAATGTAATCAGCAAGGCTATAGGCTTTTTCTAAACAAATACGGTAGTCTGAAAGAGCATCCTCTTCAGCGGTGTCTTTGTTTTTGCCAATATTGATACCTAAAATACCGTCAAATTGACGCTTTTTAACCTGCTCAACTAAGTAATCAACGCCCTTATTGTTAAAGCCCATTCGATTGATAATCGCTTTTTCTTCTTCTAGACGAAATAAACGTGGCTTAGGGTTTCCCGCCTGCGGGCGTGGGGTAATGGTTCCAATCTCCACAAAACCAAAGCCCAACTGCCCAAGTGCATTGAAATAATCACCATTTTTATCCAAACCCGCAGCTAAACCCACTGGATTAGGGAAGGTCATTCCAAATAGCTCAACGGGATTATTCGCCGGTGCAGTAACAAACTTATCTAAGAGGTTTAATCGAGACGCTGCTCCTAGACAATCTAAACTGAGCTCATGGGAATACTCAGGGTCTAGAGCAAAGAGGCATTTACGCAATAATGAATACATGTGGGCGCTCCTAAATCATATTGACGCTATTTTAGCAGCCATCATAGATTCACGCAGCCCCTTCTAAAAGCCATGACAAGGGATAGGTTCGATCTACAACTTCAAACCAACCTATCGAAGCTCGCCAAACGATGATTTTGATCAAAGCTTATGCGGAAAGAACCCTGGATACCGTTATGCCCAACATAGGGCCGTAAGACATTAACAGGGAATCGCACCCGGCGGCCATCACGACTGCGAGCATGCACATCCCGTATCGCAAAGCGATAGAGTTTTTGATATTCCTCTGCGGAAATAGAAAGATCCACAATCAGAAAATTCACAGCCATGGTGCTAAAATGTTAATAACAAAAGAAATAGGACTTCAAACAATTGAGTCAGCCAAAAGCCAAACAATAAAGCTCAAACAACAGAGACTTAGTACACTGACTTAAGCCCCTGTGGTTTTACTCGCATTAAGCTTCTTCGATGTCACACTTCAACAAAGTTTCACAGTGTTCGCTGGCTTGCGCAAGATCCAATAACTCACGTAGCGCAACAGAGAACATCGCAAAATCTGCAGAGCTGGTATTTTGAAGCTCACTGATCATATCTTTCCAGCGATCAACCAATACTCGATGCTCTTCATCCCAAAGGCTAAGCACATCTTCCAAAGGCATATCTTCAGGGCTTAGGCGAATAAAGGAAACCGCCAAACTGCGCATTTGCTGCTCCAAATCATCCATAAATGATTCGCGAGCCATGGCCTGCCAGTAATTATCCGGCTTTACCTCTTGGATTCGACGTGCAACATCATGCAAACCTAAATGCTCGCCGAGGCGGAAATAGACATCAGCGATCTGTGCGGCCGCTGCACCACTGGTGGATAATGCATCCACCAAATCCAAACCAGAGTATAGATTAGCTCGAATCGCTGCATCACCCGCCAGAACTTCCGGAACACCAGCTGCTTCCAGCTCGGAACGTCGCTCCTGCCATTCACTTAAAGCATCACCGCTCATCACCGTAGGCAGGGCCGTGATGATATCGCTAAAGTTGCCCGCAAATTCTTGTACTTCTTGCCCGGGGTTCAAGCGGCTTCGGCGATGTCTTAGCAACCAGCGCGCGGCACGACGAACACGTCGGTTCATATTGTCCAGCAACTCAAACTGCATATTGGCTGGAACCACAAAATCGAGCTCCGCTACCTGCTGGCGGTAATCCTGTAAACGATAAATATCACGTGCGGCTACATAAGCTTTAGCCACCTGCCCGGCATCAGATCCCGTTGCTTCCATTAAGCGATGGGTAAAGGTGATCCCCATATTATTGACCATATCATTGGCTACCTGAGTAGCAATGATCTCGCGGCGCAGACGGTGGTTATAGATTTGCTCTTTAAAGTTTTCACGCAAAGTTTGCGGGAAAGCATTTTCAATCGCCGCTTCCATATATTCGTCTTCGGCAATATCAGAGTCGGCCAATAACTCTTTTAAGGCAACCTTGACGTAAGAAATCAGCACCGAAAGCTCGGGACGAGTAAGCCCTTCGCCCTGCCCCTGGCGCTCTTGCAAGACATCTTCTGGCGGTAAGTTTTCTAGCTCACGTACCAATCGACCTTCGGATTCCAAGCGGTTAATCAGACGACGGTACTCCCCCATGCGAGAAATCGTTTGGTATTCGGCCAGGCTAATGGCCTGAGTTTGGCGATAATTATTACTCAATACCAAATCCGAAACGGCATCGGTCATTTCGGCCAACAATTGGTTTCGCTGCTTGCTGGTCATGTCGCCATTCGAGACCAAATCATCCAGCAAAATCTTAATATTTACTTCGTGGTCAGAGCAGTCCACGCCGGCCGCATTATCAATAAAGTCGGTGTTACAGGCACCACCATTACGCGCATACTCCATACGCCCTAGCTGGGTTAAACCTAGGTTGCCACCTTCACCAAAGACCTTACAACGTAATTCACCACCATTCACTCGCAGGCCGTCATTTGCCTTATCACCCACTTCAGCATGGCTTTCGGTACTACCTTTGACATAGGTACCAATACCGCCATTCCAAATCAAATCTACGGGCGCTTTTAACAAAGCGTTAATAAGATCGGTTGGCGTCATGTAGCTTTCTTTAATATCGAAAGCCTTTTGCATCTGCGGCGTTATCTTGATGGACTTTGCGGAGCGATCAAATACACCACCACCTGCAGAGATCAGATCCTTTTCATAATCTGCCCAGCTAGAGCGCGGTAGCTCAAATAATCGCTTACGCTCAATAAAGCTGGCCGCCACATCGGGAGTGGGGTCGATAAAAATATGTAAATGGTTAAACGCCGCCTGCAGAGCAATATGCTCCGATAACAACATACCATTACCAAATACATCACCAGCCATATCACCAACGGCAATGACATTGAAGTCTTCTTTTTGGACATCAACGCCCTTTTCTTTAAAGTGACGCTGCACACTCACCCACGCGCCTTTAGCGGTGATTCCCATACCTTTATGGTCGTAGCCTTGGCTGCCGCCAGATGCAAAGGCATCGCCCAGCCAATGGCCATAGCGAATAGAAATTTCGTTGGCGATATCAGAGAAGGTGGCCGTACCTTTATCAGCAGCAACAACAAGGTAAGGATCATCCTCATCCCTGCGTACTACATTATTTGGTGGCACAATGTCGCCATCAACCAAGTTATCAGTTACGTCCAGCAAACCTTGAATAAAGATTTTGTAACACTCAACGCCTTCGGTAAGAAACGCTTCGCGACCACCCTCTGTAGGCGGACGTTTAGCCACAAAACCACCTTTAGCCCCAGCTGGTACAATAACCGAGTTTTTCACCTGTTGGGCTTTAACCAAGCCAAGCACTTCCGTGCGGTAGTCCTCTAAACGATCGGACCAACGCAGACCACCGCGAGCAACTTTACCACCGCGCAAATGCACACCTTCTACACGTGGCGAGTAAACAAAGATCTCAAACATTGGGCGCGGCTCTGGAATATCAGCAATATCGCGCGGACTAAATTTGAATGAGATATAGGATTTATGCTGATCACTCGCCTCTTCGCTTTGATAATAGTTGGTACGCAATGTACCTCGCATCAAATCCAAGTAGCGACGAATAACTCTATCTTCATTGAGATTGGCTACATCATCTAAAGATTCAAGAATGGCCGCTTCGATAAGCGAAGCGTCTGCACGGTTATCTGGTTCAAAATACGCAGCAAACAATGACACCAGTTGCTTTGCAATTGACGTGTGGTTTGACAATGTATTGGCGATAAAGGTCTGACTTGATGCAAAGCGGGTTTGCTTCATATAGCGCGCATAAGCCCTTAAGATAGCCACTTCGCGCCAGCTTAGGTTTGCACCAATAATCAATCGATTAAAGGCATCACTTTCGGCTTCACCACTCCAAATTGCAGAGAAAGCTTCCTGGAATCGATCGCGCACCACATTAAACTCCGCCTCTACTGGCAGGTCATAATGCAAATTAAAATCGTGCAGATAAACTTCTTGGCCACTGCTGCGAGTTATTCGATATGGGTGCTCCATAATGACTCGTAAGCCCATTCGCTCCAGTACCGGAATCGCATCGGAAAGCTCTAGCAACTCGTCCAAATGAAAAACTTTAAAACGCACATCATTTTTGCCAGAACCAATTGGCTGATAAAAGCTCATGGCAATTTCGCTGGCATCCTTCAATTTATTGAGGGTATCAATATCTTGTACGGCAGTGCGTGCATCGTAGGCCGATTGATAGGCAGGCGAAAAGGCCTGTTCAAACTCTTCGTAAAGCTGATGGCCAACACCCTCACCATAATTATCACTTAATGAGGACAATAGGTGATCGTCCCAAGAGCGAGCCAGCTCAGCAATACGCTCCTCAAGGCTACGTTTGTCATAGCTTAAAGGGGTAGCAGGATCTACTTTAAACACCATATGCACACGAGCCAAAGTTGACTCAGAAAAGTGCGTGGTAAATTCATATTCTATAGCACCAATCGCTTCAGAAATTACCTTCTGAATCGAGTGACGCACGCGGGTACTGAACATATCCCTAGGCACATAAACGAGACAGCTGACAAACTTGCCATAAGCATCTTGACGCATAAACAAACGCACCATGCGACGTTCATTGATATGCGCCACACCAGTCACTGTTTCGGAAAGGTCAGCGATGGTGCTTTGGAACAACTCATCGCGAGGCATCGATTCAATAACAAGGTTAAACATACGGAAGCTATGACTGCCTGGCAGCAGGCCAGAATTGTCAACAATCTCATCAATCTTCTGGCGAATCAAAGGTATCTGAGTTGGGCTCTGGGTGTACACCTCGGAGGTGAACAAACCAATAAAACGTGATTCACCACAGGCATGACCATCTTCATCGAAACGCTTTACGACAACATAATCAGAATAAGCGTTGCGATGTACACGAGAACGCATGGATGATTTCGAAAATGAAATCAATTGAGCTGTAGTGTAAAAAGCTTGCATGCCTGGATTGAAGTCTTGCCAATCTAAGCTGGTATTTAACTTACCGTGGCGGCGAAACAAACCTAAACGCTTACTTTTGTTCTCTTCTAAACGGCGTCCTTCCCCTTCACCGACGAGGTCGTACTCAGAGTAGCCTAGGAAGGTAAAGTGGTTATTTAACCACGCTAAAAATTCGCTCGCTTCACGCAGACCTTCATGGTCATAATCACTATCGGCTTTTTTCAGCTCTGTAGTAACATGGTTTAACTGATCGGTCAGCGGCGAATAGTCACTAACGACTGTTTCGACATCGCCTAAAATGTCTTCCAGACAATGCTGTAAATCTTGCAATGCGGAATCATCGATAAGACGGTTCACTTCAAGGTAAACCAAAGCTTCGCGCTGCTCATTTTGTGCTGGTTCACCTTGAGCCGGGCGGAATGTTTCGATATTGCCGGCAGCGTCGCGCTGAACAAAAGCGATGGTACTTTTTACAGAGTGAATAGCGATGTTACGGCGATTCATTTCCATGCGAATCGAATCCACCAAGAACGGCATATCATTGTGCATGACCGAGACTATGGTGTGGGAGCTCAACCAACCGTCCTGCTCTAAGGTTGGGTTGTAAACCCGCACCTTGGCGCGCTTGCTGGGCTTTTCCTGGACAAAGTGCCAATTTGCGAAGTTGGCACCATAGACATCAGAAACCTTGCGTCCATTAAGCTCAGTCACTGGGTATTGATCGTAAAACAAGGCCACAAAGTCTATCAGCGCTTGCGCTTCCTCGCCTCGATGATGAGCCATAATGGCCTGTGTCATCTGATCTATAAAACTCGCTTTATCGTGAATTGTTAATACACTCATCAGTGGTGTCCGTCATCGCTGTTTTTGTTGCCTTGTTGAACGACTCAAACAAGGCCAAGAGAATGATTTATACGCCAAGCTCTCTAGCCGATATCACTGGGCCTACAGTAATATCCGAGTGGCGATTAAAAAGGCGCAGCATACGCCTAATGAAGCCAAATTTTCTATCGAAATCCAGGCCCTAAGCAGGGAAATAATGTTAATTAAGTGTAAATATGAAATTTATCCTCTAAACGTATGAAATCAGAGGAGTTTATAGCTATTTATTCGCTCTTACCCTAGCAGGCTTAAGCATAGTTGAAAATGCCCAAATTTCCGCTTTTTTTGGATGCCATGTCCCATTAGCCTCCGTGCTTATGAAAATGGCTATTCAGTTGTTGGAACTTCACGCAAAAACCATGGGTCAATAAGCACTGGTGTTTATTGCTCTTGAAAAAGTGGCGTCTAGACACCATGTGAACATAAAGCATTGAAGATCTTTTAAAGGGTGATTTTTTCATCAAAACTCTGATCAAAAACCGCCAACTAAACAGAAGATAAAGGCATTTTTATGATAGACAGCGCTAAACTGGCCGATTTAAGCCAATGGCTAAACGAGCACATTATTGGCCAACCAGAGCTAAGTGAACGATTATTGATCGCCATTCTGGCCAATGGTCACCTTTTAGTCGAAGGCGCCCCAGGGCTGGCTAAAACAAAGGCCATTAAAACCCTGTCCGATGGCCTTGAAGGAGATTTTCAGCGCATTCAGTTTACCCCGGATCTATTGCCTTCCGATGTTACCGGCACCGATATCTATCGCCCTCAAAACGGCGAGTTCGAATTTAAGCCGGGCCCAATCTTTCACAACCTAGTGCTAGCCGATGAGATCAACCGCGCCCCAGCCAAGGTTCAATCAGCCTTACTAGAAGCCATGGCAGAGGGACAGATCAGTGTTGGCGGCAAAACCTACCCGCTACCCGAGCTATTTTTGGTTATGGCGACTCAAAACCCAATTGAGCAAGAAGGTACCTACCCCCTACCTGAGGCGCAATTGGACCGCTTTTTAATGCATGTCGAGGTAGGCTACCCAGATACTGAAGCAGAAAAGCGTATTCTTCAGCTTACCCGCCAGGAAGATAGCAAGCTCCAACAAAACCCAATTGAACCGGTGTCTCAACAGGATATTTTTGCCATGCGCCAGGCCTGCTTAGGATTGCACATGGCCGATGCGGTAGAAGATTACATCGTGCAACTTACCGCGGCCACCCGTAACCCAGCTGCTTACGATCCCCAGCTGGCCGACTGGATAGAGTTTGGGATAAGCCCGCGAGGAACCATTGCCCTTGATCGCTGCTCCCGCGCCCATGCATGGCTTAACGGCCAAGATTTTGTCAGCCCTCAAAATGTACAAGCCATTGCACACGATGTGATTCGCCATCGCTTGTTATTGAGTTTTGAGGCCGAGGCCAATGGCATAACTCCAAATCAAGTTATCGATCGCTTACTGCAATTGGTGCCGGTGGCGTAACTGATCCAATGACGAGCAAACAAGATCTGCAACTCGATGGTAACCACAGCGATTTAGCCAGCCTATTGCAACTGCGGCACCCAGCCCAGGAGCTCAATATCTATAGCCGGCAGTACAGCCGCTCGGTTTTGCTTGGACAACAGCGAACCTCACAGCGTGGTCGCGGAATGGAGTTTGAAGAAGTCCGTCAATACCAAGCGGGCGATGATGTGCGAACAATTGATTGGCGGGTAACCGCTCGCACACAGGTGCCACATACCAAACTGTTTCGTGAAGAACGTGAGCGCCCAGTACTGTTGGTCTGTGATTTGCGCCCTAATATGTATTTCGGTAGTCAGGTACGCTTCAAATCAGTACAACTAGCCAACCTAGCCGCTCAGTTAGCTTGGGCCGCTATTCATCACAAAGATCGTGTTGGTGGCCTGGTGTTTAACGCTAAAACTCAACACGATATCCGCCCAGCGCGCAGCAAACACCGCGTGATGGAATTACTGCACACACTTTGCGAAGACCCCGCACAAGATTTGCAGCAAGACTCAATTAGTATCGCCGATATTTTACTCGATAGTCGCCGTGTCGCTCGCCCTGGAAGTGCCGTATTTATTCTGAGTGACTTCCACGATTTTGATGAAGCTGCACACCATCAGTTGCATTGTTTGGCGCGCCATATTGATGTGAGCTGTATTAAAATTAGTGATCCACTGGAAAGCCAGCTTAGTAAGCTTCACGGGCTGAGCATCTCTGATGGCAAGCAACGTAGCCAACTTAGCAACGAGCAGGCTCTGCGTGATTTCGAACAGCGGCAAATTAATAGTGCACAGCTCTTAGAGCAAGCCTGCAAAAAGTCAGCCGTTGAATTATTACACTGCCAAACAAACAACAACCCCATTGCCTTTTTGAAAGAGCGTTTTTCACAAAAAATAAAGCGCAGGGGCAAAAATGGATAAGAGTTCTTTTTCTATGTTTGCCTATGTGCCTTACGCGCCCAAACTGTTTGTGCCTGCACTTTTTATTAGTCTACTGCCAACAAGTACAGTCTCGGCCCAAGCAGCGCCAAACAGTATTAACCCTGGCAGTGCGGACCCTTTGGCGGAACTACGTGACATTCACCTACCGGCAGAGCCCGGCTTAATTCCACCTGGATTATTCTGGCTTACTCTCGTCGCAATTATCGCAGTTATTACAGCTGTGATAGTGTTTCGTAAATACAAACAGTCTGCAAACTACCAGCATAAACGACAAAACCAGTGGGCCATCAAAGAGTTCGACGCGATTCCGCAAGAAAACAAACTGGAATTTATCCAGCAAGCCAATACGCTGCTAAAGCGTGTGGCGATGTTGCACTATGCCACTGAAAACCCAGCGGGTTTGAACCAACAGGAATGGCTGGCCTTTTTATCAAAACACTGCCCTGAGGTTGACCCACAGGCTTTTCAGTTATTATCAGAAGCGCCCTATTGGCCCGCGGACAAATTATCCAGCAGCAACATATCGCCACTTCAACTAGCTTGTCGAACTTGGCTGCTACGCCACCAAGGAGATCGCCATGCTTGAGTTGATCTGGCCTTGGCTATTACTGCTGCTGCCCCTGCCTTTACTGTTTAGAAAATTATTAGCCAGCAAGCAAGATAGTAGCGCGGCACTAAAAGTACCTTTTTACCAACAGCTGGCCCAACAACAAACACATCAAACCCAAGCCAAGTGGCAACTGCCGCTTTTGTGGCTTATATGGCTTTGCTTACTATTGGCATGTGCTAGACCGGTATGGATTGGTGAACCTATCGAGATGCCGTCCAGTGGACGCGACCTGTTAATGGCCGTTGATATTTCTGGCTCAATGAAAACACCCGATATGGAATTAGACGGTGAACAGGTTCCTAGACTTTGGGCGGTTAAAGCCGTAGTTGGTGAATTTGTCGAACGCCGTAAGCATGATCGCTTAGGCCTAGTATTGTTTGGCAGTCGAGCCTATTTGCAAGCCCCTCTGACCTTTGATAGAGCTACCGTCAAACAATTGCTGGACGAAGCACAGCTAGGCTTTGCCGGCGAGAAAACCGCTATTGGCGATGCTATTGGCTTAGCCATTAAACGCTTACGCGAGCGCCCTGCCGATTCACGAGTATTAATTCTGCTAACTGACGGTGCCAATACGGCTGGCGAAGTTGCTCCTCTGAAAGCTGCCGAGCTGGCAAAGCAAACTCAAGTTAAAATCTACACCATTGGTGTCGGAGCCGATCAAATGACCATCCCAGGTGTTTTTGGTAGTTCATTTGGCAGCCGCACAGTCAACCCATCGGCCGATCTTGATGAAGACAGCTTACAGAAAATCGCAGAGATGACAGGCGGCCAATATTTTCGCGCACGAAATCCGCAAGAACTGCAAAAAATCTATCACCTGCTTGATCAGCTAGAACCTATAGAACAAGCCGAGGAAACCTTCCGTCCGCAAAAATCTTATACCCACTGGCCATTAGGCATCGCTTTACTCTTGATTAGTTTACTGCTGATCCTTAAAAACGCTTTTCAATTTGCAGCAACAATGCGCAGCAGCGAAACGGAGGGCTAAAGATGGAAGCAATTGAAAATTTTCATTTATTACGCCCTTGGGCGCTGTTGCTTATTCCAGTCGTAGTTACATTGCTCTATCTAGCAGCAAAACAAGCTAAAGGACGATCTGCGTGGAATAAGTGGGTAGACGAGAAATTATTGGCCTCTCTTTTGGTCGATCAGCAGGCCATACAACGTCAGACACCGTGGTGGCTACTGGCAATAGTCCTTTGTTTTGGCATTTTAGGGCTGGCTGGGCCAAGCTGGGAAAAAATTCCGCAACCTATCATTCAAAAGCAAGATGCCCTGGTAGTGGTACTCGATCTGTCTCCGTCGATGAACAGCCAGGATATAAAGCCTTCGCGCTTGAGCATAAGCCGCTTTAAGCTAATTGACTTGATGAAGCTGCGCAAAGAAGGGCAAACCGGCTTGATTGTTTATGGTGGTGAAGCACACATTGTTACACCTCTAACCGATGATGTAGAAACGATCATCAACTTACTGCCGGTACTGAAACCCAGTTTAATGCCAATACCTGGAAGCAATACAGAATCGGCTATTGAAAGAGCTATTCAACTATTAAAAGATAGCGGCCGTCAGTATGGCGACATTCTGTTACTGAGCGACGGCGTCGATCCTGTAGCCAGTGAGGCTATCAACGATGTATTGCAAGGCAGCCCCTTTCGATTATCGGTAATGGCCGTTGGCAGCCAAGATGGCGGTCCAATTCCTAGCGGAAGAGGATTTATCAAAGATAATCAAGGCAATATTGTTATTGCTAAAACCGATATTAAGGAACTTAAAGATTTAGCTAACGACAATGGCGGTCGATTTGTTCAGCTAAGCCCAGGCGAGCAGGATTTACAGTCTCTCGAGGCATTCTGGCAAAATCGCAGCGATCTTTCTTTGGGTACGCAAGATCAGCAAGACAATCTAGTCGATCGCGAGTTTGATCAATGGCAAGATAATGGACACTGGCTAGCGCTGGTATTGTTAGCGTTTTTTCCTTTTGCCTTCCGCAAAGGCGGTCTAATAAGTACATTTGCAATGCTTGCCTTATTTAGCTCATTACTGAGCCTTCCTTCCGTGCCAGCAATGGCCGATGGTGAACAGGTTAGTAGCACAAGTGAATCTCACAATGAAAAACAAGATAGTTTAATTGACAAGCTTTGGTACTCTAAGGATCAACGTGCCCTTAAGGCCTACCAAGATCAAGACTATAACAAGGCTAGCGAGCTATTTAAGAATCCGCAATGGCAGGCCCTTTCTGACTACCAAGGGGGGCAATACGATAAAGCGGCTGAATCGCTGGCAAATCTTAGTAAAGACAGCCTAGACCCAGAACTGCATTACAATCACGGCAATGCACTTGCCAAAGCCGGCCAACTCGATGAAGCCATCAAAGCCTATGATCGCGCACTTGAGCTTCAATCAAATTTTGAGGACGCCCAGTTCAATAAAGATCTGATCGAAAAACTAAAACAGGAAAACCAGCAAGAGAATAATCAGAATCAGCAAAATCAAGAATCGGAGCAACAAGATTCCGGTGAGCAGGAATCGGATTCCAAAGAAGATCAGCAAGGTTCGGACAACAAGGAAAACTCTGAAGAGCAACAGCAGCCTGACAACTCAAATGAACAGTCTTCCGAGCATGAAAACAGCGATCAAGAAAATCGTGAAAACGAGAGCGAAGAAGAGAAAAACAACAAAGAGCAAGAAGCTCAGAACAAGCAAAACGATAAACCAGAGACTGAAGAACCAAAGACAGAAGAACAAGAAACCGAAGAACAGCAAGCTCAAGCGATGGCTAGCCCTGAAGAGTCGCTAAGTGATGAAGAGAAACAGGCTCTGGAGCAATGGTTAAAGCAGGTTCCAGACGACCCCTCCGGCTTATTGCGGGAGAAATTTCTATATGAAGAGCGTCAAAAGCAGTTGGCGATTCGCAATGGCAAATTAAAGCTCCCCAAGAACGATGCCCATAAGCGTTATTAGGACGAGATTCGAAAGATAAAATGATGAGCAAACAAATCAATAGTGACGCAATGTCAAAGTATAGTGACCAAAAGGCAAAGCTCCCTTTGCTAGGCAAAGCCCTGGCCCTTTTCTGCCTTTTAGCGTGCAGCACAGCGAGCTTTGCGTTGAATATTACTGCCAAGATCGATAGAAACAGCATAGCAATGAGCGAAACTCTTACTCTTACGGTGGCTATCGATGAGCAAGCTGCTTTTAGCGCGCCATCATTCGACGAGCTGCAACAAAACTTCGATATCTTGAGACAACATAAGAGCAATCGCTATCAGAGCATGAACGGAAAAGTCAGCTCAATTACCGAATGGGTTTTAACACTCGGCCCCAAGCGTGAAGGGCAACTCATTATTCCCAGCTTTGAATACGACGGTGAGTTTTCTGACGCTATCCCCATTACTGTCAGTAAACAGAGCAACGCTAACGGAGCAAAGCGGGATATCTTCTTAGAAACTACCACAGACAAAGATACCGCCTTTGTTCAAGAACAAATCATATTCACACAAAAACTGTACAGTGCAGTCAACATAAGCAGTTTTGATCCAGAGCCGCTTCAACTAGACAAGGCAAAGGTCGAACTGCTTGCTCAGTTTGACTACCAGACGCGTATTGGTGGCCGCCCTTATGTAGTGGTAGAAACCCGCTATGCAATATACCCGCAGCACAGCGGCAAGCTTGCACTACCAAGGCTTCGCTGGAGTATTGGAGTTAGTGGCGGGCGAAGAAACATCTTCGATCCATTTAATAACAACAGTGGGCGTATCCATCGTTTACAGAGCGAAGCGATAGAGCTAGAAATTAAAGCAAGCCCTGAAAAATCTACCGATTGGCTTCCTGCAGAGCAGCTGACGATTAGCCAAAGCTGGAGTAACGATCCAGAACAAATGCAAGTGGGCGAACCCATTACTCGAAAAATTGAAATCACCGCAAAAGGCCTAACCGCCGCACAACTCCCCAATATTGACATGGGCCAAGCCCCCGAGCTGAAAGGTCGTATAAAAACCTACCCTGAGCAACCTCAAAGCGAAGACGATAAAGATAACAGCGGTATTACTGGCACGCGTCGCATTTCTACCGCAATCATTGCCAGTAAGGCCGGACCACTTACCCTGCCCGCTATTGAGATACGCTGGTGGAATACCGCTCGCCAACAATGGCAAACGGCCAAGCTTCCCGCTATGGATATTAATGTCAAAGCTTCGGCAGCGAATCCAAACCAAACTCAGAACCAAGAACCTTCAGTTGCTAGCGCCACAGCTAGCGATAAGAAAGAGCTATCCGGCAACGTACCTGAAGAAGCGCAAGCTAATGAACATCATCTTACCCAAGCCAATAGCGATTCGCTTAGCGGCTGGATAATCTTTTCCCTATTCAGCGCTATTTTAGCAATTGCCTTTACCCTAGTGAGTGTCAAACTCTGGAGAGACAATGAACTACTGAAGGAGCAGCTTAAGATCGGCAAGCAGCCAGACGCTGCTAGACCGAATACGGGAAACCTGGAAGTAGTGATTGCGCAAACTGATGCAAAGGCACAATTTCAGAGCTTGCAAAGCTATATCAACAAGCAGAAGAGCCAATATCCTCATTTTGAAAACTGTTTTGCAAATAGTGAGTTGGAGAAGTTGTTCAAACAGCTAGAAGCCCAACTCTATAGTGCACGGGCGGAAGCTGCACAAGCGATAGATAAGGAAGTACTCAGAGAGGCTATCTCAGCTCTTGAAACGCAGCTTAATCAAGAGCAGCGGGATGAGTCTTTACTGCCGCCCCTCTACCCTCATTAGATAATAAAAAAGCCAGCAATACGCTGGCTTTTTTATTATTGACCAGCTCATTTTATAAGCTTTTCTCTACCAGCTCTCGTACATCTTTAGAGATCTCGCGCTCGGCAATACTTTGTAACGCTGTCTTCATCAGAGACTGTCTCGTCCCTCCAAATTTGTGCCAACGAGTTAGCGGCACTAGTAAACGAGCCGCTATCTGGGGGTTATGCTTATCTAGAGCAAGCACTTCTTTTGCTAGGAACTGATAGGCTTTATCGCTTGGCTGCCCGTCATCATCAGAAGCATGAAAAGCCATTAAGTTCTGACCACAAAATGCTCCAATTAAGGAGCGCACTTTATTAGGATTTAGACCATCATAAGCCGGATGCTGTTTTAGCGTGTCCACCTGCTCCAGCGCGTCACTTGATCTTCGTAAGGCCTGGCTTTGCAGCCATAGATTGACAACCAGCGTTTCACTTTTCCACTGTTGATAAAAGCTATCAAGAGCTTGCTTAGCTTGCTGCTCTGCACAGTTTGCATTCAGCAAAACTTGTAGTGCAGAAATTTGGTCGCTCATATTATTCGCATGCTGAAACTGCTCAACACAAGACCGAATAAGTTGTTCAGATACCGTGCCCTGATCGCCCTTATCTGCCGCTAACATCAAATAGCTAAGCGCCATATTTTTTAGACTTCGCTTGGCAATCTGTCCAGCCTTGGCTTGATAAGCCTCGGCATGATCGTAAGCCTGATAGATAGCTTTAAACTCTTGAAAACAGGCATTTGCAATGGCTAAACGCAATATCTCACGAGCCGCATCTAGCTTCTCCAACTGCACTTCTTGACGTAATTCAATCAAGTAACTCAAAGACGGTAATTGCAGCATCAATGCGACCATCGCAGGGTCTACATTGTCATCTTGCAATAGCGCTTTGAATGCCTCGGCTATAGGTTGGCACAAATACTGTTGCTCTTTTGTATCATCTGACGCGACTGTTTCTAATTCTGCAATAGCATTTAATAGCAAAGTCTGGCAGGCATCCCAGCGCGTAAAACCGTCGCTTTCCATGGTCATCAAACGCAGCAACTGCTGGTGATCACGCTGAAAATGCAATTTTACCGGCGCCGAAAAACCACGTAATAAAGAAATAACTGGGCGTTCCGGCACATCGCAAAAACACAGCTCGGTAACTTCTTCTGTTAGCTCAATGATTGCTTGAGTGTTATCAGAGCTTTCAAAATCTGCTTCTTGATCTTTTAAGCGAATGGCTAAGGCCCCCGCCTCACCCCATAAGCTGACATTCAGTGGAACGAGATAAGGCTGTTTTTCATTGCTTTCAGGTGTTGGGCGACAATACTGCTCGATACGCACTTTGTACTCGCGCGCTACTTCATCGTAGTTTTCACTTATATTAAGCTCTGGGGTTCCCGCTTGCTGATACCAATTCATGAACTGCTTAAAATCTCGGCCTGAGACTTCAGCCATTGCGGCAACAAAATCCTCTACGGTAACAGCCTGGCCATCATGACGATCAAAGTACAAATCAGCCCCTTGGCGAAACAGCTCCTCACCCAACAAGGTATGTAACATGCGGACGATTTCAGCGCCCTTTTCATAAATAGTTAGAGTATAGAAATTTGAAATCTCAACAAAAGATGCCGGCCTAACCGCATGCGCTAAAGGGCCACCATCCTCAGCAAACTGTGCACTACGAAGTAAGCTGACATCCTCTACGCGCTTGACGGTTGCCGACCCCATATCAGCAGAAAACTGCGCATCGCGAAATACAGTAAAGCCTTCCTTAAGCGATAACTGGAACCAATCGCGACAAGTCACGCGATTTCCAGACCAATTATGGAAGTATTCATGAGCTACCACCGCTTCTACCCGCTGAAAGCCGGCATCGGTAGTCGTTTCGGCCTTTGCCAATACACATGAGGTATTGAAGATATTGAGCCCTTTGTTTTCCATAGCGCCCATATTAAAGTCATCGACAGCGACGATCATAAATATATCGAGATCGTATTCTCGCCCATAGACCTCTTCATCCCAGCTCATAGAGTTTTTAAGGGAATCCATGGCGTGCTGGCACTTATCAAGATCTTTTGCTTCAACAAAAATTTGCAGCAAGACCTTTCGCCCACTCTTAGTGGTGAAATAATCTTCCACACACTCAAGATCGCCTGCCACCAAGGCAAACAGATAGGCCGGTTTTTTGTGGGGGTCGTGCCAGCGTACCAATCGACGTCCACTTTCTAGAATGGTGTCCTCAAGCTTATTACCGTTGCTGAGCATCACCGGATACACACTTCCATCGGCTTCAATACTGGTAAAAAACTCACTCATTACATCAGGTCGATCGAGGTAATAGCTAATTTTCCGAAAGCCTTCTGCCTCGCACTGTGTGCAATACATACCACTTGATTTGTACAATCCTTCTAGTGAAGTATTGTTTTGGGGCTCTATCTGAGTTTTAACAGTCAACTCAAAACTCAGGGCATTATTAGCGAGATCCAGCTCTAGTCGATCCATGTAAATGGATAAACCTTCGCCATCTAAATGATAGTCGTCGGGCGCAACAATTTGTCCATTTAATTCAAGCGACAAAAGCTCTAATTCTTGCCCATGCAAGGCCAATATCAAGCGCTCTTCGGCACTGGCCTCTGGGTTTATACGCATGCTCATTTGGTTGATCACGGTGGTTTTGTCATCGCGTAAATCGACATACAAATCCGTACGATCAATCCAGTAAGCTGGGGCTCTATAGTCTTTTAGATATATGGTTTTATCGCTCACGATTTCACTTCACTATTGGATATGGGTATAAGTTATTTTCGCTGAATCAATGGTGCTGGCTAGTGCTTCCAGTTTAATGGCTGCTCTTCATCGGGTTCGGCAACTTCACCGCTACCGCCACAGTGCTGATGCGGTTTCGGAGGGATATAAGCTGTTCGCTCATCCTCAGCAAGATGCTTATGTTCATAGGCAATGACAGCTTGCAAGCACAATTCCCTTTGCTCTTTACTTAGCACCCTACCATCAGGCCACTTACCTAATTCAATAGCCTTTTTAAGGTTTTGATAAATGGCCGGATCAATACTGTCTAAAAGTTGTTCAAAATTCATAACTGGACCATAAGAAATAATTGCTGCTTTGCATTATACACCGCAGCTAGACCAGCTGCCGAGCTATGTGTCAGGCTGGATAAGCACGGGGGAAGTAACTGCCGACAGAGCGGTATATTGCCTATAAACTAAGCAGAGAGTGTAAAACTAAAGAATACCGTGCTCTTGGGAATCATTGAGGATCTCTTTGGCCACATCTACCCATACAAATTTGTCAGCCTGAATGATTTGCTCACCATCAAAGCGATAAGCAACCAACTTTCCATCCTTTACGGCACTATAATCCAAGCAGGCTACATTAGGCCGCAATGCCCGAGGTTCTCCACTCAGCCAATAATGCCCGATAAAGATGGGGGGCTCCTCATTGCCGTAATTAAGAAGGTTATTCTTCTCATCCGCATCCAGTTCTCGACTGGCAATATCCTCAGGCAAAGGATCTGGCTGAAAAACGACATCCCTGTAGGTTGCCGGTTTTTCCGCCCAAAACTTGGTGCGGAAGAATCGACGTACATAGCCATCTTGGCTTTTTAAACTGCGCCCATCAGGTAAAGGTAAGACAGTACCGCGTGTTAAACGATCAAGAAAGCGGGATATAAAACTACCTCGGGTCATGGCTGATTGCCAAAAGTCCCGGCTACTCAAACCAGCAAAGTCCTGCTTAAACTGAGTGATCATAGTTTGATCCCAACAGGCATGTACCACTCGACATCCCGGTAATTCAAGGAAAATAGGTAGGCTTTCAAACCAACAAATATGGGACTGCCACTCGGCTTCATAGCTCTCAAATTGCTGGCGCGTTTCTTCTATTAAACGATCATTAGTGGTAGCGCCCTTACCTCGCAGACGCTCATAAGCGATGGCATGCAACTCATGATTACCTAAAACCATTACCGCAGCTCCCTGCTCCACCATCGGGCGGATTAGCTGCACACAACGGCGTATAGCCGGGCCACGATCAATGATATCTCCTAGAAAAACCGCTTGCCGACTTGGGTGCTGATAGAAACCCTTTTGGCAGGAATAACCCAGCCTTTCCAATAGGCGCACTAAACTCTGGGCGCAACCATGGATGTCGCCAATAATGTCGAAGCCCTTAATTCCTTGGGCTGTAGAAGTACTGCTGTGCATCATCAGGTGTTCTTCTAGCAGGCTACTCTTGGTGTAGACAATTTAAATACCGAGGGCAATTTAATTTCTCTTTTACGCTGATCAAACAGATTGCTGAAACCTAAGCCGCTATCGCTACTATCAAGCACTCAGCTAAACTGGCTATATAGTTTATCTAGCGGCCAATCCTGCAAGAATTTTACCGGCTTCGGCTATAAATCCAGTGATAACTTAGCAGAGCCACATTAATCTGCCCTTAACTACTCCATCCCAACTTAGAGCGACATGTTTCGTAAAAATTCTGATTAAGCGGGTGCATCAATTTTACTTTTCGCGATTTCTTATGGACCAAAATTTCATCACCAGGCTCAGTAATAACGTGAGTTTGGCCATCACAGGTAACATGGGGCTTAGCGGTATTATTCTTACCAATTACAATTTTCAAATCACTACTGCCATCAACCACAATTGGGCGGCTATTCAGAGCGTGGGCATGCATTGGAACTAAGACAATTGCATCCAGTTTGGGATGCATAAGCGGGCCACCACCACTTAAGGCATAGGCGGTTGAACCCGTCGGTGTAGAGATAATTAGGCCATCAGAGCGCTGGCGATAGACAAAGTGTTCATCAATATAGAGCTCAAATTCGATCATTCGAATAAATTGGCCGGGGTGAATGACAACATCGTTCATGGCATCACCGCCACTTACCCATTGGCCGTTTCTTTGCACCGTCATCTGCAGTAGGAAGCGTTCCTCCATGACATATTTGCCGTCGAGAACTTCACCCACTAAGGTATCGATGTCTTCTGGTGCAATGTCGGTGAGAAAGCCCAGGCGCCCTCGGTTTACCCCTAAGATAGGGATTTTGTACTTCACCAATGCTCGGCTAGCACTCAAAATACTGCCATCACCGCCGACGACAATAGCCAAATCACAGGTTTTACCCAGGGTTTCGTAGTTACAAACTTCCATATTATGACCTGGAAGTAAGGTTGCCGTCTCTTTTTCAAGCACCACATCAAGGTTGCGGGTATTAATAAAACTGATCAGATTCTTGAGCGAAGACTGTACACTTTCACTTCCTAAGCGCCCGATCAAGCCAATACGTTTAAATTCAGCCATAGTGTAATTCTAATTGTAAGCAGACCAATGGTACTGCCTAAACTGACATTTTGGTCGGTTTTGACACCCAACCACCTAAAATCCGTACTTGTGTAGGACTACAGAGCTCACACACTGGGTTTATTATATGATAAGCCGAGGTATAAGGCCCACGCTTAATAAGCGCTCTAACAGAGAATTTACCGATACCAGAAATCGGCGATCTCGCTAATACAAAATCTCTAGGGCAAACACAATAGTAATAGCCTGAACTAGAGACACAAACCAGCTAGAGACACAGAACAATAATGAGTTTAGCCTCAATACCCAATCAAGCTAAGAATCATCCGGCTAAAGATCGCCAAACAATGGCGGTGAGCGATTTCGACCCCAATAAGGTGATGTCAGCAATTCAAGCAGAAGCCAAGGCCTTTGGCGCTCAATCTCAAAACAACAGTATAAATGATCACAAAATCAGCAACACTCAAAGAGATTTAGATTGGCTGCTGAATTCAAGCGATCTGCTCGACCTTAAAAGCTACTTTTCGCAAGACGAGCACGGGCTTCGTATCGATTGCTTTCGGCGCCCAGAAAAACACTATCTGCTTGAGACTCAACATGTATCCGAACAACGACGCTTAGGTCTATATGCCGAGGACCTATTGAGCGCTTACTTTTCTCACCACGAGAGCTCTCAAATTCTCATTTCGAGAAATCTACAAATACAAAACCCAGACTTTAATGAAGGTAGAACCGTCGGCGAATTTGATTTCCTCACTCAAGACAGATACAACAAGCGATACCTGCATACTGAGATGTGCTGTAAGTTTTACCTAGGTTTGGCAATCCCGCAAACTAGTGCCAACGCAGAAAAAGAAAGTGTTGAAAGCAACTGGCAGCATTGGCTGGGACCAAATTGCAACGACCGCCTTGATATTAAAATATCCAGACTGGGCACCCGCCAGCTCACTTTAAGTCAACACCCTGCCGCAAAACAAAGACTAATGGAGCTAGCAATCAGCCCTGTTGACGCGCAGTACCTATTACGAGGAAGACTGTTTTTTCCAGCTTACAAAACCATGGCCGCACCCTTGCACTCAACATCAGATCAATTAAAGGGTTTATGGATTTGTCATAGTGAAGTTGAAAGGCTTTTTGAAGACATTAGCAAGGTCTGGCAAGAATGGTGGTTTACTCAGATTAATAAGCTGGAATTTATGGCGCCACGACCCAGTCATCGTTATCAGCACCCTCTACTATCCAAAGATCGCTTTAAAAACTACATCGACGATTATTTTCAAAATGGCGTACAGGACAAAGACAGCAATCGAACAAGATTGGCACGACCTCTACCTCTGGTTCTAAGTCCCACAACTAGTCAATCTGGCAGCATGGGCTATACCGAATTGCGGCTCTTTGTTGTTCCAGATAGCTGGATTGAGCTTGCCTCAAAACAAGCCGTGACCCCTTCGCCCCTGTAAGCCACCACTGTGAATAAAGAGAATTTTTTCATCAGCATGAAGAAAACTATGACCTGCCTGCGGCAAACTGGCCTGCGTAGCTAAGTTTTTGGATGACCATACTGCGGCCATCGCCTTTGCCGTGTATATAGGATCTAAGGGGATTTGAAAACGACTCTCAAACTCTGACAAAAACAATTTTAATTCAGCCGGGAATTTTCCGTAAGCGCCAAACTGAAAACCATCTAACAGCTGCCAATTCACAGCGTTTGCATAATTTTCCTCAAGAAGCGTATCGCAATGATGGCCATTCAATTTAGCAAGCTGCCGCCTAAGGCCTGTGATCTCCGCTGCCAAAGTTCGTTGCCCGTCTTCAGTGTGCAAATTAATTACCGGAACGATGACAACACGACGAACAGTGGGCGAATCACCAGCCTGTCTTGAACGAGCCGCAGCCAAATCTAAGCCTGCGATAATACCGGCTGCCGTACTGCCAGTTCCCGCTGCTACCACTGTTATTGCTGCCTTTTTTTTCGCTGCCGCCAAACCGATAGCCTGCGCCCCCCAAGCACCGATTAGCTGGCCACCTCCCTCAGGAACACAAATAAATGAACCCAGTTGCTGCTGTAAACTTTCGAGGTAAGTGAGTTCGTGTTTATTGCGGTAATCCTTACGACTCACAAAATGCAAACGAGCACCCATTGACTTCAGATCGCTCAAACAAGGATTTAACTCCCCTTGATGTAGCCCCCTTAAAATACATATCAATGCCTTATCACGACGCTGAGCTTCGGCCGCTAGCGCATAAAGGTGATTGGAGTAATGCCCCCCAAAACTAAGAAGGGGAAGATCCGGGTGCTGTGCGGCCAACTGCCAATACAAGGCTTGTTTAAAGTACTTATTGCCGCTAGCGCGTCGGCAGACCTTATCCAAGCGCCATACTTCTATTGCTACAGGCTCGCTTTTTACACTCGAACTGACATCTAGAACTTGGCAAGATTGGGCCAGCGCGTCTTGAGATAGATTTTCGAGAAGAGCTTCGTGACTCGAAGCTGAAAAATCACTGAGATTTCCAAATTGTATGACGGCCATGCAGTCTCAATATAGTTCCTAAAGCAGCTAAAATTCACCCCTGAACAAGGGAAATCAAATTCTAGCAATTCAAACTAACTAAGCAAGCGATTCCTTAGATTCGCCCTGGCATTGATGACGAATGCAAAAATCACTGCGCCCTGGGACAAACTCCGCCAATTCTCTCACGGCGTTAATAGGCATATTACAAATACTTCCCGCCTCATCAAAACCTTGACACCGAGGCTTATGTCGATGCTTTAACCAGGCACCGTAAACTTCGGCTGAAACCCCGCATAAATTCGCGACATAAACCAAAGGCGCGGCCAAATAATCAACAAGCTCATCGTAGGGAATATGAACAGCACCGATACCTGGGTGATCCACCTGCAACTTTACACCACGTGCCTGTAATTGTTTAAGTTGTGATGACTGATCGGAATGACTGTCATCAAGCCCCTGATCCAACTCAGATTCAAGATCTTTTATTTGCTTAGCCTGCTGCTGGATGTAAAGCTTTGCTTGTCGCAGTTTGGCTTGCCACTTCACCTCCCGTTGCTCGATGGTCTGGCTAACAGTATCGTATATCGACTTTTGAAATCGGTTTTCAAGATGCTTAAGTTGAAGCTTTAAATCACTGTTTTGATCGCGCAATTTCGCAAGTTCGAGCTGCTGTAAATTAATCTGTTGCTCAAATGCCTTACGCTGTTTTTCGAGCACTGGCTCATCTAGGTCGCTTTGCACATGACTGGCTAAACTCGTTAGTACCAACGGGGCCTCACCTTCATCGATATGTAAAGCAGGAATTTCGCTGGTTAAGCTATGCTGCCTATTTAACTCACCTAAACCCAGTCGATTTTCTTTGATGCAACGCTCTAACGCCTCTAACTGCTCTGGGAATGGCTCCCAGAGTTTTTGCTGATGCCAAGCAATACTGCAATTAGAATAACTGGCGATCCGAACGCTAGAACCAAGGGAATGCTCAGTATTTGCCTGAGAGGCGAGCTGCTTTATCGGGGTATTCCAATGTAAATCGGGGCGACCCGAGACATCAAAATTCAAGTGAAAAAACACAGCGGCATCTGCGCTTAAATCAGGGTTTACCAGCAAAAAGGCACACTGGCAGCGCCGGCCACTATAATCAACCAGCGGCACAAAGCCATCAAGCACAGATTCAAATTCTTCGACCAGCATTTGCCGGCTGACTTCTGCGCCTTCAAAAAACACCACCAGCTGATGCTGGTCGGCCCTTATTTCACCCATCGACTTCCCTCCTGAGGCCCCCAACAGTCTCCCATGCAACAGCTCTCCAAGAGCAAAAATTCGATGGAAAATGTTAAGTAGACAACATCCATGTCATGTTGCTTTACTTGTCAGCCAAGTCTAAACCTAGGGCTAGTCAATTTCTAGGGCAAAATAATGACGAGTCGCAATATTTACGTCGTTTTGCCAACTTAAACGTCACCACCACAAAACGATAGCGAAACCAACAATCAAACTACTCTTAGTCTGTAGGTCTCAAATACTATGGGTTTTTGCAAAAAGTATCCCTTTATCCACCCATATTTCGACAGCAACCCCCTTGTGATAACGAACTATTGACGTCTCTCCTTCTAAGAGCTTTGGCAAATTACCAAATATCGACTCTCGATAGTCAACTTGATATAAGGTTTCATATTCTCCTTGAATACCCTTAGCGCTTCGAATCTGAGCAGCCGGAATACTTAACAGAGAACAATAGCGGCCACCGCCATAAATAAAATTGTCCAGTAGCGCCGAATTTTGCAATTTAAAATCTAACTGCACGAAACTCTGATTTAGCTTGCGAAAATCACTCTCAACGAAATCCAAAGGTCTTTGCTTTAGATGGTTGTATACCACCTCGGCGGCAATAGCATCAGCCTTCGGCCAAGGCTCTTCAGGGCGCCACTGAAACAGATAAAGGGATATAATCGCCAATACAAAACAGCAGGCTAAAGCCCAGCTCGGAAGCATACGTTTAGAGAATGGCATGGCGTGAGAAAGCTCTGTTATAGGCTCTACTTCGACCATTTCGTTTTGATGATTTAGTTTCTGAAGCGAACTCAATCGCTCCAATTGCTTTTCACTTAGTTTGGCCGACTGGTAATGATCTTGTAATTCAGATTTCAAAGACTTAGACATAGTAACTCCCGCCATTTCGAAGAGCATCTTTTACAAAGGCTGTCGACAGCAAACGATTACGTAAGCGATAAATTTTCGAAAGCAACGTGCCTTTTGGCATATTCAATAGGTCGGCAACTTCGCTCGTGCTATAGCCCTCCACTGCCCAGAGATATAAGATTTCACGCTCTTGTGAATTCAGCTGGTTTAATAATTGAGCAATAAAGCTTTGGTCAATGGATAAGGATTCCAGGGCTCTTATGTCGTAGTCTTGAGGCAGTCCTTCATCATCGTAAACCTCGTGCTGATAACGGGTGTCGCGACGCTTAATGTCAATAAAAGCGTTTCTTATACTGCGCATCAAATAGGGAATAGGATCTTCTAGTTCAGGCTTTGGCGGCTCCAAGAATCTACCAATGGCACCATGGACCAAATCGTATGCGAGATCAGCATCTGCACTGAGAGACAATGCATAACGATACAACCGGTTTAGGTCTTGCTCCTCTATCATCCTGCAGGGTCTCTAAAATGAATGGCTGTGTTTGAATGAAGTTTAAATACCGCAAACCCTAATGCTATCTTGGCACAGAGATACTAGCTGTGAAATCAGGCTAAGCTGCAATAATCATTTAACCGTATCATTAGTAAACGATACAAAAATACATTTGATTGCACTGAATTGAATAGAACTATATGAAGCGATCGATTGAAATTAGAGATTAGGCTGGGCGCTGAGGGATAGCTTAGCCCTAACGAGCTTGTTGTCGCCAGGGCAGATGGGGCAGAATTAGAGGGACAAACTAAAACTCACAAAAGTCATCGACTTCATCGTCCTCATATTCGTCACCGAGCAAAAGCTCCAATAACTCTTCTAGATAATCTTGCATTTTCGTCACCAAATAAATGTTTTACCCATACAGATTAGATGGCGGATATGGCAAGCAAGTTAAATTTTTATTGCAGTTTGGTTACTGAGTGAGGAGTTTTTTTGTTCTAAATTAGAGGGACAAGAGCTGTTGAATCAAACAACTTAAAAAATGGATAGGCGAAAGGCTTCGCTAAATCATGACAATACTACCGAGATGGTGCCTGTTCTAGGGGTCAGGACCCTTGGGTTCTGACCCCATTTGTCGCCCATCCGGTCTTCTTGCTTTCTTTCAGGCACAAAAAAAGGCTGCTATTGCTTGCAGCCTTTTTGGAATAGTGGCGGACCGGACGGGACTGATCATTTGCTCCTGCAAATGCCCCTTCGGGTTGCTCCTTACGTCGCAATCCAAAATCGCTCCAAGCGATTCTGTCGAGCCCGATACGCGGGGTCTCGCCCATCCGGTCCCCATGCTTTCGTTCAGGCACAAAAAAAGGCTGCAATTGCTTGCAGCCTTTTTGGAATAGTGGCGGACCGGACGGGACTCGAACCCGCGACCCCCGGCGTGACAGGCCGGTATTCTAACCAACTGAACTACCGGTCCGCGATATCTTCTTTAGAGCCAAGCTTAAGTTCACGCGCTTAAACTTGGTGGGTGGTACAGGGATCGAACCTGTGACCCTCGCCTTGTAAGGGCGATGCTCTCCCAGCTGAGCTAACCACCCCCTTCAGAAGAGCTGCGCATTCTACCGAATCGCTTTTCTAAGTCAAGGATTTTTATAGAATTTCTTACAATAGTAGACTGGGCTTATAAATAACCGCCATCACCGTAGATTAAGGGGGAAAATTGCTCATTATCCAGGCAAACCGATTCGATTTGGCCGATCACGATATCATGCGTGCCATAAGAATGAACTTGATCCACCTTACAGCTAAAGCTCACTTGGGAGCCTTTCAGCAACGGAACCTGATCGGCATTCTCCTGCCACTGGCCAACAGCAAAGCGCCCTTCCCCTTGCTCACCGCCCGCACAGGCATTGGAAATATCTTGCTGGTCGGCACTTAGAATATTGACCGCAAATTGCACCCCGGGCTTTAAAGATGCCGCCATGGTGGTTGCTTTATTGACGCACACTAACAGTGAGGCCGGGCTATCTGAAACCGAGGTTACTGAAGAGGCTGTCATCGCTTGGCGACCATTTTCCTGGTCACGACAGGTCACTACCGCTACACCAGAGGCCAGGCGGCGCATTCCCGCTTTCATTGCTGCGCCCAGATCCTGTTCACAATTCATACACTTGATGCCTTATATGAGATCACTCATTAACTTTGTTGTAGTACTTGTTATTTACTCTAAGCGATAGCTTATCAAGCCCCATTGAAAAAACCCATTACTTTACAGGTAAAATTAATTAAGCCTTGCGGCGCCTAGAGCCACCTGCCTATTTTAGCGCCCAATTGAGCAAAAGCCACGATAAAGAAAAGCCTGCCCTTGTTACAGGCCGTTATAATAAGACCATGAAACTTACAAAACTCTTACAAGACAAGCGCTACTTATTTTGGGCCCTACAATTTGCTGGCTGGACAGCATGGGGGGTCTCTTTCTATTTGGGCGTATTGTTCTGGGGCAAGCTGCCCAACGATTATTTAATCTACTTACCCGTGGTCAGTACTATTGGCATGGTACTCACACTGCCACTGCGTGCACTCTACCGCTATATGTGGGAAATGAGCGCAATCCGCCGCCTGGTAGCAGTCGTGTTTGCATCCTATCTTGCCGGCTGCGTTTGGATGGCCTCTCGTAGTTGGGTGTTCTACAACATGTTCCCAGAGCGTCGTAAGCCTAAATACGAGGACTATGATGGCATCGAAAAGCTTATGGCTTACTTTGACGGTGCCACCACCGCCAGCTGGGTGATTCTGGTATGGAGTGGTCTCTACTTCGGCATCAAATACTATATGTTGCTGCAAGAGGAGCGCCAGCGTGGTTTAAAGGCCTTATCTATGGCCCACGAAGCCCAACTAAAAATGTTGCGCTACCAGCTTAACCCGCATTTTCTGTTTAACACGCTCAATGCCATCTCCACTTTGATCTTGGATAAAGATACTCAGCTGGCCAACACCATGGTTACCCGCTTGAGCCGATTTTTACGCTACTCCTTAGATAATGACCCCATGCAAAAGGTCACCGTTGATGAGGAAGTTGAAGCACTACGCTTGTATCTGGATATTGAAAAAGTTCGCTTTGACGAGCGGCTCAAGCTGAAATTTGATATTGATAGCGATGCCAAAACAGCTTTGATGCCAAGCTTGCTACTACAGCCATTGGTGGAAAACGCGATTAAATATGCCATTGCGCAAGCGGTGAATGGCGGCACCATCGCCATCGAAGCCAAAACCTTTGGCAATGACTTATTGCTCGCCGTGATTGACGATGGCCCAGGTATAGACAGCTTACACAACCCCCAGAGCCGCAGTAGCAGTGGCGTCGGCTTAGGTAATTGCCGTGAACGCCTACAAGAGCTTTATGGCAGTGAACAATCTTTCAGATTGAGCCATACTGATCCGCACGGATTAACCATTAATATTAGAATTCCATTGGAACGTGCCGATAAAGCAAAGGCCTAAGCACCATGCAGATTCAAAAGGAAGAAAATATGAGCAAACTCAGCGCCATTATTGTCGATGACGAGCAGCTGGCTCGCCGCGGGCTACAACTGCGCCTTGAGGAACTGTCTGACATTGAGGTTAAGGCACAATGCAGCAATGGCGACGAGGCCATTTCTGCGATCTCGGCCTTACAACCCGATGTAGTGTTCCTAGATATTCAAATGCCAGGCATGAGTGGTTTTGATGTAGTCTCACGCTTACAGGGCGATAATTTACCGCTGATCATCTTTGTAACTGCTTTTGATCAATATGCCATCGATGCTTTTAAAGTGCATGCTGTCGACTATGTCCTTAAACCCATTGACGATGAGCGTCTTAAAGAAGCGATAGAGCGCGCACAAAAACACATTGAGCAACAGCAAAATGCTGACAGCAAAGAAAAACTCATGAAGCTGCTCATGGAATACACTGGCAGCAATGATGTGGATGCTCTTATCGAAAGTAATGGTAATACCTACCCAGACACTATCAATATTAAAGACGGTAGTGAGATTCAGAGGGTTAAAACCTCTGATATCGAATGGATCGACGCTGCCGGCGACTATATGTGTGTCCACGCCGGCGGCAATACCCATATCATGCGCAAAACCATGAAGGATTTGCAAACCCTGCTAAACCCAGATGTTTTCCTGCGCATTCACCGCTCCACAATTGTAAATGCACGCTGTATTAAAAGTGCCCAGACACTGAATAATGGCGAATATATGCTGAGCCTAGTAAATGATAGTCAGCTAAAAGTTAGCCGCAGCTATCGAGATAAGATCAAACAGCTGTTTGGCAACTAAGTAAAAAAGAATACCCCACAATGTAAATCACTTCTGGCGCCTATGGCGCCAATTTTTTGTCTCATCTACAGCAAAACGTACATCTTATTACGCGTAACGCCAGCACTCATTAAGAAAATAATTCTAACGTTTGGCACACTCATTTCGTCTCAGCTAAAACACCTTAAAAAATAGATTTTTTCCAGTTAACGCAAGGCCCAACCGGACTGGCTATATCACCTTAATTCTAGCGACTCGTATTGCTAAAGTTAGACTATCGCAAGAGTAAAAATTCGGAGAAGCTCGTGAAGCTGACATCCAGTGCATTGAAAAACCCTGCGGCCGTACTCGTCATTTTGGCCATGATTTTATTATTTGGTCTTTACAGTCTAAGTAAGCTGCCGGTGCAATTATTTCCAGACATTCAAAACCCAGCCATTACTGTGCAAACCAGTTGGCGCGCAGCTTCGCCTAGAGAAGTAGAATCGGAAATCGTTGAACCTATTGAATCGGTGTTACGCGGTTTACCCGGCATGAAAAGCATGCAGGCATTCGCCAACAAAGGTAACGCCTTTATTGAAATGGAGTTTGGTTTAGAAACCGACATGCAGCGCAGTTTAATGGAAGTAATCGCGCGTATGAACCGTTTAGACCCACTGCCTAGAGACGCCTCCCAACCCGTAGTAACCTTAGGTCGCGGACGTGGTGGCGACACACCCGCGCTAACCTATTTCTTTTTACAGCAACTTCCCGGCACCAAAGGCAATATTCACGATTATCAATCTTTCGCTGAAGATGTGATCCGCCCTGCAATTGAAGCTGTACCCGGTGTGGCTCGCGTAACCGCACAGGATTCATCGGCAAGCCCAGAAGAATTGGTGATTTCCTTTGATCCATATCGCGCTGCCGAGCTTGGTATTCCATTAAGCACCGCAGCAGCAAGACTTGGGCGTGCCAATGATGTTAGCGGTGGTTTTGTCGATGTTGGCCGCCGCCAATATACCTTACGCTTTACCGGGCGCTATGAACCTTGGGAGCTGAAAGAACTGGTTTTGGAATGGCGTGATGGGCGCCCTATTAAGCTCGGTGATATTGCCGACATTAAAGTGACTCGTGAAGAAACACTGCTGCACAATACCCAAAATGGTAACCCCGCTATTTCGATTCGAATCGATAAGGAAAATAGCGCCAATGCTCTACAAACACTTGTGACCGTAAAAGAAACCGTTGAAAAGCTAAACCAAGAGAGATTGCAAAGCAAAGGACTGGTAATGGTTCAGTCTTTTGATGCAAGTGTTTTTATTTACCGTGCCATTACCTTAGTGACCGGCAATATTGTATTGGGCATTATGTTGGCGGTTGGCATTCTGTGGTGGTTTTTACGTCGCTTACGAGCCACTTTGATAGTCGCTATCGCTATTCCCACTTCTTTGCTGGCGACCTTTATCATGCTAAAGCTTACCGGCCGTAGCTTAAACATTATTTCCTTAGCTGGATTGGCATTCGCTGTAGGTATGGTGTTAGACGCCGCCATTGTTGTGCTTGAAAACATAGTGCGCCTGCGGGAAAAAGGCTTGAGCGATGACCAAGCGTCTCTACAAGGTGCCGGCCAGGTCTGGGGCGCACTGCTAGCATCGACCGCCACTACAGTTGCTATCTTCTTACCTGTGATGTTTATGAAGGAAGTTGAAGGTCAACTCTTTTCCGACCTAGCAATCACCATTGCCATTGCGGTTGTTATGTCTCTATTTATTGCGGTCAGTATCTTACCCTTGGCTGCAAAATACTGGCTGAAAGATTTAAGCTTAAACGACCACAATCTTGGGCTGTGGGAGAAAATAAGCAATACAGTCATGAGGCTTACAAGCTCTACCAAGAAAAGAGTTATTGTCGCAGCGACTTTAATCTGTGTGCCCGTTACCGCCAGTTATATCTTGCTTCCAGAAATGGATTATCTGCCACCGGTTAAGCGTGATGCAGTAGATGCCTTTTTCCGACTTCCCCCTGGCATTAACAAAGATACCGTCGCTAAAGAGTATATTCAGGTGCTCGATGAGCGCATGAAGCCTTTTATGGAAGGAACGCGCGAGCCTGCATTGAAGAACTATTACATTCTGACCTTCGGCAGCTTTGGTGGCACCATGGGTGCGCGAGTCAAAGATCAATCCCAAGTCAAAGTGCTAGAAAAAATCATGCGCGAAGAGATATTCGTAGACCTTCCTGATCTTCGCGCTTATCCGGCCCAAGGAAATCTATTTGGCGGATTTGGCGGTGATCGCAGCGTCGCCATTCATCTGCAATCGAAAGATCGTGCTGCATTGGCTAAAGCCGCGGCGATTGGCCAAAACAAACTGCGTGAAGTGCTTAAGATACAAGATGTGCGCGTTAACCCAAGCTTAGAGCAAACCGAGCCGGAATTACGCCTACACCCCAATGATCGAAAAATCGCCGAAACTGGTTGGCGTCGTAGCGATATCGCGCAGATTGTTCGCTCTATGGGCAATGGGCTCTATGTGGGTGAACATTTTAATGGTGAAAAACGCTTAGATATTATTCTTCGCGCCCAGCCATGGACCTCACCTGAAGCTTTAGCAACTACACCATTGGCAACTCCAACTGGCAATATCGTGCCACTCGGTGAACTGGTTACAGTCGATAGAACGGTTGGCCCTCAGCAATTACGCCGTATTGATCGACGTCGTACTATAAGCATCAATATTCGCCCACCAGAAGATATGTCTCTCGAACATATTATGGAAGTTATCAAAGCCGACGTGGAGCCTTTACTGCGCCAAGAACTACCAGAAGATGCAAGCATTCTTTACGGTGGTAGCGCCAATGCTTTGGAGCGTGCCGTAAATTCAATGGCCAGTAATTTTGCCATTGCACTACTGGTACTGTTCTTATTAATGGCAGCACTATTCAAATCAGCTAAAGATAGCTTCTTAGTAGTTTTAGCCATGCCTTTAGCAATGGCTGGAGGTATCTTTGCCCTGCAAATACTCAATCTGTTTACCTTCCAACCTCTAGATCTTTTAACCATGATCGGCTTTGTGATCTTGCTAGGACTGGTCGTAAATAATGCAATTTTATTGGTACACCAAACTCGCAGTGCCGAACGAGAAGGCATGAGCAGAGACGAGGCGGTACGCTCTGCTTTGATGACCCGCCTACGCCCGATATTTATGAGCACCGCCACCAGTGTATTCGGCATGCTGCCGCTACTATTAATGCCGGGCGCTAGCAGCGTTATTTATCGTGGCCTTGCTGCCGTTATTGTTGGCGGCATGTGCATCAGCACCTTATTTACGCTTGTCTTGTTGCCTTGCTTCTTACGAATGGGACGCATGCAGGAATCTATACAGCCAGATAAAAACGATACGCTAGACATAGAGACTGAAATAGCAACAGAGCCCGGCGCTCAGTTGTGAACCATTGAAACTCACCATATCAAATTATGCTGCACAAGAGAGACTTGTGATGAAACAACTTAAAACATACCTTTATTCAGGCTTAGCGTTTAGCGCTGTATTTTTTAGCGCTGCAAGCCAGGCCCAAGCTCCGGCGACCGCAGTAGAAACTGCCCAAGTTAGCCTTAGCCAAAACGATAATTTGGCACGCCTGCCAGGTACGGTAATTAGCCTACGAGATGCCCTGCTCTCCGCAGAGATTAGTGGCCGTTTGGAATGGCTGGCGGAAGTGGGAGACACCGTGGAGAAAGGCGATACGATTGCTAAAATCGATGATCACCTACTTACTCTTCAACTGCGTAATGATCAGGCACAAATCAAACGGATTAAGGCGGATCTTAGCTACCAGCGCCGCCAACAGGAACGCCTTAGTAAGCTTTTGCAAAATAATAGCGTGGCTAAAAACGAGCTGGACCAGGTCGAGTCTCGCATAGGCATTTTGCAGCAAGATCTTGCCATCGCCGAAATCAATTCCGAACGAGCCCAATATCAATTGGATCGCAGCAAGGTGGTAGCACCATTTAGCGGTGTCATCGCCAATCGTGAAATGAACTTAGGGGAACTCACCCAAATCGGCAGCCCGCTGCTACGCTTAGTCGATACTGAGCAGTTAGAAATTAGCGTTAACGCCCCATTACGGGTCGCTCGATTCAATCAACCAGGAACCATGGTGGCCGTATATCGCGACCAACAAGAAATCAGCACCGAAATTCGTGGAGCCGTGCCAGTTGGCGACGAGCGATCCCGTATGATGGAGTTACGCCTCAAGTTACAAGGCAGCGAGTGGTTAATTGGTGAAGCGGTTACAGTGGAATTAGCTCAAGCAGCAAGCCGCCAACAGCTCAGTGTGCCCCGCGACGCGCTTGTACTTCGAAAACAAGCTGTTTATGTATTTCGTGTCAACGGTGAGGACAAAGCAGAAAGGATTGAAGTAGAACCTGGTGCAGGGCAAGGCAATCAAATCAGCGTTACTGGCGCCTTAAGCGCTGGTGATAAAGTCATCGTGCGAGGCGCCGAAAATTTAAAAGACGGCCAAGCCTTGAAAATTATTACTGCCGCACTATAAAGCTCTCGATAGCGATAAATTGTCGCCAACCAAGCTGAGCAATCAACTTAAGCCCGGGCATAGACAATGCCCAGGCTTGTTTCGCACAATCACTATTCATTTGATTTGACCATCGGTCTAAAAATTAGCAGTAATGAACCCGCAACTGCGCAGGATCAAAAAAGCAGCTAGTTTTTTACAGCGCTAACATATAGTGTACGCTAATATACAGCATAGAAATATGGATCAGCGACAGCTCCGCTGCCGCTTCTGTAGACATAGCACATGGAACTCCCTGGAAACGCCTTACAGGCGGTGCAAATAAAAATTTGCTCTAGGTTTGACATGCTACTACGACTGATTATCATTTTAATTGTATTTTTTTCAGGCTTGCCTATAAAGGCAGAAGAGCTTCGAATCAGCCAACTCTCCGACCGCCCCAAAAAAGACTTTACCGAATTACGCCCCATGGTGCGTTATGCCGCTCAACACATTAAATCCCCTACAATAGATTCTTTTAAGGTAAGACTGTTTAAAAAATTTGAAACGCTTTGCTCCGCCATCAAAACCGGCAAAACAGACTGGATCACTGAAACCGCTTATGTTGCTGCTAGATTACAACAAGAATGCGGCGCAATCCCTATTGCTGTTAAGTGGAAAAAACAGCAAAAACAGTATCGCTCTCTAATTTTTAGCAAAACCACAACAGATATAGATTCTCTGTACAAACTGCCGGGTAAAGTACTCGCTGTAGAATCTGAAAATTCTTTCTCTTCTTTCTACATCCCTCTGAAGGCCATACAAAATAAAGGGCTACATATAAAACGATTACACTCCCCAAGAAATCGCCCCAATGACGACGAGGTGGGCTATTTTTTTAGCAGAAACGAGAAAAACAATGTAAAAATGGTTTTAAAAGGTATTGTCGATGCCGGCGCTATTAATGATGGAGATTGGAATAACTTAAGCATTATTAGCAAACATGAAAAGCAACAACTGAGAATTATATACCGTTCAAAGCCCTACCCAAGGAGCTTTGAGTTGGTATCCCCAATGCTCTCTCAAAGTAAACGAGAAGCTTTGAAAGCCCTGCTATTCAACAAGCATGGTGAAATTCCCGAAGATATTTTGCGTCGATATGAGAACAGCTCTGGATTTGGCCCAATCACTACCGAACACAATGATCTACTCCTAAACATTGCTCATTCGAGAGAAGACTGGAAATAGATTGTGAAAAGTTCAATTAGCAAACGACTATTTGTTATTTTTTTAGGGTTGCACTTTATTACCATTTTTATCTTTTGGTCATCTAGTCAAATACTCCTTGAAAAACTCAATAAAGATCTACTCAATGCAGGCGAGCAGCATCTAAAGATTACTATCGACAAAGAGATTTTAAATAGCCAGCTACTTATTGCCAATACAATAAGCAAACAGTTAAATGATCCGATATACAATTACGATTTTAGCAAGATCAAAAACATCATTGATGACATCAATGACAATACGCCACTGCAGTATATCTATGTATACGATAAAGAAGGCAACATCATCCACGACGGATCCGAGGATATAGATAACTTCGGACTATCAATCAGCGAGATGGAAAACGGTATACTTAGCCCGGCCGGGGACTTTAGCCTTATAGCGGAGTCTAGCCTTATTCATGTATCTGCACCCGTTAAAACATCTAACCATATTATTGGTGGATTCAGCTACGCGACAACGCACAACAAGCGAGCCTCTCAGCTTGAAGAGTTCAACCAAAAAATTAAGGCAGATTCTAAGCTGGCGACACAAAAAACGGTACTCTGGTTCACCTTTTTAAGCCTATTGCTTTTCGTTACTACACTGCCGTTAATAAGTAATCTCTCTAAACGATTCACCTACCCTATTCGATATCTGTCAAAAGTTGCCAATAGCCTGATTAAAGGTGAATCATCTGGGAAATTTACGCTTGATCAACCTGATGAAATCGGAGATTTGTCCCACTCACTTCAAGCAATGACCCAGCAACTTAAAGAATCGAATGAGCAACTTTCAGAAATTGCCTTTACCGATGAACTAACCGGCTTGATGACTAGGCGAAAATTCAAGCAAGAAGTCGAATCTCGGCTATCTACTGCCTCACTTGAGGAAAACTTCGCTATTCTTATGATCATTGATGTAGATAGATTTAAGATCATCAATGATAGTTTGGGGCACCATGAGGGAGACAAAGCCTTACAATTGATTGGCGAATCCATTCGTGAGCTCGATATAGGCCTAGACAATATCCTTTCCGCAAGAATAGGTGGTGACGAATTCGCCCTATTTTATAGCCTTAGTAAAGACCGGCTACAGGATCTAAGCCTGCATCAATTTGGCGAAGCATCTTTGGCTTCAATAGTAGTCGCGACCAACGCTAAAAGAAAAAATCAACCACAAATAACGTTGAGCGCAGGCGCCTCAATTGCCCCAATCCATACATCAGAGTACTCAGAATTACTAAAGTTTGCTGACCTTTCCCTGTATTCCTCAAAACGTAATGGCAGAGATCAATTTACCCTCTTTAATGAAGACATCGCCCACAAGTATCGATTCCGGCAGGATATTATTGATGGTTTTATGGATGCCTTAACTTCGGGGCAGCTAAGCTTACGATACCAAGCAATTTTTTCGGATGATTCTACCGCTCCAATTGCCTATGAATGCCTTAGCCGTTGGTTACACCCTATCCACGGGAATATCTCACCTGAGGTATTTGTGCCCTTATTAGAAAAGTCTGGAAAAATTCATCATTTAAGCCTCTGGGTACTGGATCAAGTCTTAAAGCATGCAAAGGAAATTCAGAGCTATAATCACAATAACGAGCTGTTATTTTCAATTAATCTGAGCGCTGCAGATATTATGCATCGTGAATACTCCAATCAAATTAGCGAACGGCTCATCAAAGCTAGGCAAACTGGTATTAGGCTTTGTCTCGAAATTACAGAAACCGGCATGATGACCAACCTCGATATAGGCAGAGAGCAGCTAACTCAGTGGAGAGCGGAAGGTGCAGAGATTTGGATCGACGATTTCGGCACAGGTTATTCTTCCCTAAGCTATTTGCACAATTTGCCAATAAACATCGTTAAGCTCGATAAGAGTTTTGTCAAAAACCTAGACAGCGAACATAATGACGCCATAATTGAGGCCGTATGTGCAATAACAGATGCCCTGTCGCTTACCATTTTAGCCGAAGGTATTGAAAGCAGCACGCAGGCCCAGCGGTGCAAGGACTATGGTATCAAGCTACAACAAGGGTTTTATTATTCAAAGCCCTTAAGCATTAAACAAATTAGAATTAACCAAGCAAGCGAAAATATCCACTATGCACAGTAAGTTTTTGAGCATCAGTAGCTTCTTTTTATTTACACATTGCGATACTGCTTTTGCCTTTGATATAGAAGTTAAGCAGGCCATTAAGAGCAAAAATTACAGCAGCGCTCTAAAAGCCGACTTTCGTAAAAACGGGACAATTAAAGAACTTGACTACCGTAAGCGTGATGAGATTAGAAGTGAAAGCTTATTGCTAATAAAAGGTCTAACTGAATTTGAAGGTCTAAGCTATATATTGCGCCTAGGCTATGAATACAGGAAGGAGCGTGATGAACGCCGAGAGTTTAACTCTAATTTCGAATTTAAAAACAGCAAAACCAGGGATGAATATCGCAGCGACCGCTTTATAGGCTTAGGCTTTCGACAAGATATTCGTGAATTAGATTGGGCGGATCGTGTTCTAATACAGGGCTATTATGATCATTACTATAAGCGAAGCTACTCCGCACAGCCCATAGGCGATAAAGCAAAAGATTATAGCGGCGACAGCAGAGCCTATGAGCTGGAACTTGAAATAGGGGCCGAATTTTCCACCTTTCGACCTGATTTATATTTAACCCCCAAATTAGAGTACCGAAAACGTCATGAAAAGGCTTGGCTAGAAGAGATTGAGCAGGAATACGAAGCGGCCTCACAGGATGAACGTTATCGTGCCTCAATATGGCTCAATTGGATCACTCCTATAGACGGCCTAGAAGTATACGGCGGTCCTAGTTACCGTTGGGAAAATGACGCTGAGCTCAATAAAAATGGCTGGCAATGGGAAGACAAAAAAGGCCAGCAATGGGATATAAAGTGTGAGTATGAAGCGGCCAGTTCGGGGCTAGAGTTCGAGCTAAAATATAGCAGTTATTATTCTGGTCACAATAAAGGGCAGCAGCGCTTTAAACTCGAAGTTAGCTATGAATTCTAAGGTTTATCGCTTTATTCGGTAAATTTCGCCAACATCTAATGCCGCTAGAAGAGATCTTTCAGTTCATGCATAACATGACAAATGTCAGCCTAGTTTGCTGACAATCGACAAGTCACAAGTCTGCTCTTGGCTCCTATACTGCTCGCAACTAATCACTGAGATGTAAATGGTGCCCAATGAAAACCCTTGCTAAAACTCTGTCTACTGCAATTGCGCTAATACTCGTCCTACTGCATGGGGCTGTCCTACACGCCAGCTCCCAGAGCAAACTTGTAAGTTATGAAATCGACTTCTTTGACCAAGACCGCCAGCGCCCTATAAAAGTCACTCTTTGGTACCCTCAAGGCAATAGCTGCGAGGCGAACTCCAGTAGCAGATGCCTAGCAACAAACTCGAGCAAAGCCAAACTGGTCGTATTCAGTCATGGCGCAATGGGCTCAGTACGCTCCATGAACTGGTTAGCCTACCCTCTCGCCGCAAAAGGCTATGTCGTGGCGGGCATTAATCACTATGGGGAATCCTGGGTCTATGGCCGCGAAAATATTCGGCCTCAAGCCGCATTAGAGCTATGGGAACGTCCACTAGATATTAGTTTTACGCTTGATCAGTTCAAAAAACAGTCGCCCTTTCAAACTCCTTTAGATATCGAAAATACCACAGCAATCGGCTTTTCTTCGGGCGGCTCTACCGTATTGAGCTTAGCTGGGGCTCGCTATGCATTCGAGCAAGCCCGTACACATTGCCAGAACGCCGCCAAGGTGGATCTAAGCTGCCGCTATACCCAAGATGATTTACTCGAGCTACCAAAGCGAGCGAATCAAACACTAAAGGACAATCGAATTAAAAAAGTCATCGCTTTAGACCCAGCAGCAGGCCACATCACCAGCGCCGAAAGCTTAGCTAAGATTACCGCCAAAACTCTAATTTTCGGCTTAGCTAACGGTGATTTTCTACCACTGCAATATCATGCCGGTTTTTATCAAGAACACATTAAAAACTCTGAACTGTACCGCTTCGAAGGCAATGAAGGCCACTTTGTTTTCCAGGATAGCTGCGAGCTTGATATTAGAGTGCACGGAATTGCACTTTGTAAGGACAAAAACGGTGTTGATCGAAAGGAAGTTCAGCAGATGGCTCTATCCAGGATATTTAAATTTTTAAGCTCAGAGTAAAACTACACTTAGCTGACAAGGAATGGCTTCACTTGCCCGTTTTAAGCGATCCAAACTTGGCTCCAATTAATACCGGCAATGAAATTGCATGCACCGGCCTGACGTGCGCAGCTTACCAGAGTATACTGCGCACCCAATCCAAAACCAACTGCACGCCCTGCCATGAGAAGCAATCACAACAGGCTAACAGTGGACGTCCTGCCTAGCTTCACGAATGCTAATTTATTACGCATCGTAGACTAGTTTTGCTTTTCGAACCAACAAGACCAGACCTAGGCCAATAAGTGCGAATATCCCAAATTGTTCGCTATCACTATATTCAGTTAAATATTGAATCTCTCCCCAGACAAAGAATGACATTGAAAAGGAGCTTCCTATCGCAAATGCGCATTTTGTAAAAATGTCAAATTCATCTCTACCCAATAAATCGGTTAATTTAAGGCCAATGGCCACCCCAAATATTATCGCTAGTAGCGCTGGTAAATCACCTACGCCGAACTTCATACAAAGTGCCACAAGAACATGCAGCGGCATCATGCAAAGCCCAACTGTCGGTATAAATACAAAACTAATTTCTTTGTCACTCAACGGGTATTCCCCCAATCGCTTCTGTAGTGCATTTCCAATCCACACGAAGGGCTTTTCTGCAGCTAGTGCTAATTGTTTGGTTTATTGCGAATATACTTCCCTTGATATATTCGCACCGTAGCGCAACGCGTTCCCAGCGAGCGCAGTCTACCGGAGTAAACTGCTCACAGTGTCCAAACCTATCTGCACAGAACAACTTTAAGACCTTCACACTAGCAATCTCGATTATTGTGCGTGTCATCATCATTCAACGGAACAAACTGTGCAGGTAATCGAAAACCACCCGCGCAGGCTGCCGCTCAGAATTGCGTATGTATCGTATATCTAAAATTGAGATCATAATTGCCTATCAGCCCCTAACTCTCAATTCGCCGTCATTACACACCCGAGGTTTTCATAACATTCTCAATACACTACTCTACAATCAGAAGCTTTTGTTAAAATGCTAGGATAAGTGCTCTTCATAAAGGCTCCGTCCTTTATAACAGTGTCGAAAATTATTTTAGACTATTTATCCCAATTAATTTTAAATCTGTTAAAACCCTCCAGGTTTTTTAACGATTCTTTGTATTTACACGTAAGAATAGATTCAAACACCTCAGCATCAGCCTCGTTGTAAGTTGTTAGAAGTTCTGATATCACAAAATAGTTCATTGCAGCTTCTTCAACAGAAACCCTCATACTCGCTTCATTTGCTAATCTCAGCTGAAGCAACATCCCTATACCAATTCCAAACAAAAGAATAATGAATGGTTTTACTACGCTAGCGAATTTACTTCGGATAAAAGACATGGCTCTTACTCCCAAATACACTTACATGAACAGGCAAGCGCGCTCTGCTCGCAATACTTTGCATGCCTGAGGGTACCATAATTTTTCCAGGGCTAAGAGCAACAACGATTGCGCGGCCACCTTTGAAATCCTGTAGGTTCACAGGAGAACCCGCACCTCCAATACGATTGTCATACACGGACTGGTCATACGGGGAGGACAACGAGGACACCCACCCATACCCACCACCTACACTAACACAATCCAATTTTGATAAGGGAGTTATTCTTATCTACTAATGGGATTATTGTAGAGCTGAACTCACTTGATTCTTAAGGCGGGAATTAACCACATTGGCACAAAAGCTAGAAAACCCCGCACACAGCAAGCCTGAGCAATCCAAAGTTGGGTGATTTTTTCTTGAGAATGGCTAAAGCGCCGGCCAGTGTTTTAAAACGTGATTCGAACTGAGTCGCGGCTATTATAAATTCATCCGGCTCTATATTTAGGCGCTGTAATATCGCGGGGGCATCTATGTCAACGAAGCCCCTTTTGTTGTTACGTATCTTACGGCTCGTCCAATCAAGCAACTCTAAATAGTCTAGCAGTCGAAAAGGCAGCCCTTTGGGCTGTGTATTGCGGGGATTACCTGCAAAAGGATACAGATTTATAGCTTGTTGATTAATCCGCTCTGGGTTTTTGCCTTGTCTTTTTGAAGCCTTAGCGCTAGCCGCGCGTTTTTGCACGGAGGTGAAATCAGAATCTTCAGGAAGCTTAGCCATTTTAGCGCGAACAGGGTTTAAATCTACATAAGCCATGCAAGCAGCGAGCGCCTTTTCATCGAGTAAGGCCTGGCTTTTAAAACGCCCCTCCCAAAAACGGCCCGTGCAGTTATCCTCTTTATTTGATTCCCGAGCCAACCACTCATTGCAGCAGCGCATAAACCAACTGATATCGCTTAAACGGCTGCGCCATTCTTCTACAACAAGGCCTACAGCATCTAACTCAGCCTCACTTAAAGCATCACTCTTCTGAAACCGCTGTATAAGAGCACTGCCTTTAAAAAGGCTCAACCAACGACTAAGCACGTCTTTTGCGCTCAATGCCTTGGCCCTTTGATGGTCGACATGCAGTACCACATGATAATGATCACTCATTACGGCGTAAGCACAAACATCGATGCAAAACACAGATTGCATCGCCAGAATTCTTTCTTCAACCCACCCCCTGCGATGCTCGTAATTTTTACCGCTGTAATGATCTTTCCCACACAAAAAGGCACTACGCACACAACGGCTTACGCAGTGATAATAAGGAGTATCGGTTAAGGACACTTGCTGGCTTCGGGCTATCGTCATACTGCTAAATTACAACAGCTTTGGACGATTGCTTAGTTATATTTGAGGATGGAATAAAAAATCAGGGGATTGGCCTAGCTCTTTACTCGCGGAGCTAAGCCAATGAAGGTGGATGTCCTCTAGAACTAAACTGACTGCGCAGGCCTCCGATCAAAACTGCACATTTACAAACTTGCTTTTTGTGAATGCCCCCTGTACTCAATCTACTCAATTGGCATCACGAAGTGAATGCAAATCCATACAGTTAGATATTTAAAGTTTTAAATCTATGCTAATTATCTCTACCTGTTTCCTTACCTTTTAAATGAGATTTGAACTCTGAAACGGTGACTCCATCATAAGCATAATTTGTCAATGTCATTAACGTTGAAAAATTAGCGTATATACTGCAAGGTACTAGTATTCTATCTTTCTTAGCTCGAAAGGGTATATCCATATACTCAAATATCACTTTAAATGCATCAACTTCTTTTCTGTCAAGTCTTCCATCCCCAAGTAAAAATGGGCCAACGTTTTGATTCTCATGATTGAATTTAACCGTTCTAAATATACATTCAACGTTGTTCCCGCTAGAGAATGAGGACGCAGACATCATATACAAAAACACGGCACAAACGACTTTTACTAATATTTTTGATCTTAAATTAATATTCATATTGATCTACCCACCAGGACCTCATTTCAAATTCCTTTCCTCTTCCCGAGTTTTTAAGTTTGTTCATTGTTTTATCACTCACTATTAGATTTCCACGAGGAAGCTTAGCCCCAAGGTCATCATGCCAATCGTACCTATCTCTCCATGTATGAGAAATTTGTCCAGTAGCACTTATTCGCCCTTGAGCATCCTTAGCCACTCTAATGTTCGCTGTAGACGTAAGAGTGCTGGTCCCAGAAGCGTAATAGAAATCATCATCTGCTGGAGTTATTGACGCATTAGCATAGACGCTTAACCGCGTAGATTCCCCTTTTCCTAACGACTCTCCAGTTTTTTCTACTCGTTTATCAATCAGATCGATATTATGAATTTCGGCCTGAATCACTTCAGGATGATTACGAAGCCATTCACTATCAAACTCATAAGGGTCTTCTGGGTCTTCCGATAAATAATTTTTTAACATTGCAGTCGCAGTAGGTAACCCATAATAATGCCCCCCAACAATCAGGACACCAGCAACCCCCAATTCAACTAACCCACTACCCGAATCATTATCCTCTGGATTTTCTGTATTAGCCCTATTTGCATTACTCCCTATGTTTGAGGTACCACCATTACTAAATCCATTTTCAATAATTTTTCGATCTACAGCAACTTCGCTGCCACCGTTTGTTTTGACAACTATTTTGCCATCCTCGGTCTGCCCTTTTATTTCTTTAAAGTGATTGTCTTTAGCGAAATCTTTGACATTCCCCGGAGAATTTCCGTAATCAATTGCTCTCGTCCGATACCCTGTCGGATCCGTACCACTCAACGGATTATTCAGAACATATGAGTAAGGATTAATCGCCTGAGTATTCCCAGGATCCACAATAAACGGATCCACACTCAGGAATCGGCCCAGATTATAATCATAACCCCGACCATTCATATGAATGCTCAGAGATACAACAACACGCCTAATTTAAAAGTATAGGGTTCAACCCTTTCACCTTCACTAAGTACACAACCCAGATTAGGCTTATTGAAAAAATAACGCTGGACTTACATTAAAACGAGTCGACAAAGCTTGTATATGATTTCTATTTAATTGCCTCTCGCCAGACAGCACCCTGGACACCATTGATTTGGAGCCAATCTCAGGTAAATCAGACACGCCCAACTGATATTGATCCATTAAGACTCTTAATATCGCGAGACCGCGATCACCTTCGACTGCTGCACGCTCAAAATCAAGCAACTCTTCTTGTTGGTTTTCGTAGGTTTCAATGGCTCTGGCTAGAAGCTCAATAATAGCATTGATGGGATCTTCACAGCTGTCTTCAGCTTCAACAAGCAACTCTTCAACAAGTTCTAGCGCTTGCTCATAACCCTGCTCATCATCGATACACAAAAATGACGCAGCTACTTCCGCAAATTCATGGCAGGCTTCTTTAACTCTGATTGCTACCATAATTATTTACCTCTTCTGTAACGATCACAAAATTTATCGTATTCGGCATGAGTGAATATGTGCTTTATGTACATACGCTTTTGAACAAATTGGATAAAAACAATCATTCTCAGGTGATTGCCACCAATATCGATAACCCACCACTTGTCTTCATATTTGAAATTATCAAGCGAAGGAAATACCGTCCTCAAATCATCCGGGGACTGATACCCCCCTTTTTTTAAAACGCTGTAAGCATCCTCCAGAGCCTGACGTTGATTTGGATGCTTCTTAGCCGCATTGTTAAACGGCTTTTTAGAAATGATATGCATGTTTCACACCTGTTGACTTATTGGCAACAATAGGTGACGGTTGACTATTTGTCAACCACCAGAGAATTCACCTCTAATCACCTGCGGTGCAAACTTCTTTCCCTATATTTATCAATACCTTACCGTTCTCGCGATTAGCAAAAGCCGCCTTTCAACACTTCCCTCTTGGCATATTGGAAAGCTATACATACATAAGCAAGAACGGCCGGTATCTTCTTATGGCGGTATTTTGAGAAATGCGACAGATATTGGAGTCACCTACTGGCGTTAAGAGTCGGGCGAATCCTCAAATAATTAATCCCCGCGATGCTCAAGCTGCAATTTAGCCATGGCTGCTGCAAGCCATTTACGGTAAGCTGCGCGCTTGCCAAATTTGGCGTACTGATTGAGTTTTCCTAATATATGAGTTTTGAGCAGTTGGGTCTGTGTACCCAAATTTTGAGTGCTGTAGCTAAACAAGGCTATAGCGAACCTTCCCCCATCCAAGCCCAATCCATCCCCGCCATTTTGGCCGGTCGCGATGTGATGGCAGCCGCCCAAACCGGTACCGGTAAGACAGCGGGTTTTACCCTGCCCTTATTAGAGCTATTAAATGGCGGGCAACTGGCCAAGAGCAATCAAGCGCGAGCCCTGGTACTTACCCCTACTCGCGAGCTCGCAGCCCAAGTGGGCGACAGCGTTGCGAATTACGGCAGCGAACTGCCTATGCGATCGGCGGTTGTCTATGGTGGTGTGAAGATCAACCCTCAAATGCAAAAGCTCCGTAAAGGGGCCGATATTTTAGTGGCCACCCCTGGCCGCCTACTGGATTTATACAACCAAAACGCTATCGCCTTTGATGAGTTAGAGATCCTAGTTCTCGATGAAGCCGATCGTATGCTGGATATGGGCTTTATTCACGACATTAAACGTATATTGAAGCTACTTCCGAAAAGGCGCCAAAACCTGCTCTTTTCAGCGACCTTTTCTGATGAGATTCGAGCCCTAGCTAAAGGCTTGGTGTACGATCCGGTTGAGATATCAGTAACACCGCCTAACAGCACCGCAAATACTGTTGAGCAGTGGATCTACCCAGTAGATAAGTCCAATAAATCAAAACTACTCAGCAAGCTGATCAGCGATAATGACTGGCAGCAGGTCTTGGTTTTTTCTCGTACTAAGCACGGTGCCAATCGCCTGTGTAAGCAGCTAACAGCTCGAGGCATTGAGAGTGCGGCGATTCATGGGAATAAAAGTCAGGGCGCCCGGACTAAAGCCTTGGCAGATTTTAAGAGCGGCCGTATCCGCGCTTTAGTAGCCACCGACATTGCCGCCCGCGGTTTAGACATCGAACAACTGCCCCAAGTAGTGAATTATGATCTGCCCAACGTTGCAGAAGATTATGTGCATCGAATTGGCCGTACCGGCCGAGCGGGCGCTACCGGCCAAGCGATCTCTCTTGTTTGCCAAGACGAAAGCAAATTATTATCGGATATTGAAAACCTGATAAAGAAACACCTTCCTAGGCAGGAGTTTCCAGGTTTTGAGCCGAGCACAGCGCTGCCTGTATCAAAGCTTAGTGATAAAGTTAAAAAGCCTAAGAAACCTAAAAAGCCAAGGCAGTCTACAAACAGCAACACGGAACAAAAAGCCTCGGCTAAAGCCAAGCCATCGTCCCGAAAACCAAACGGTAATAAAGCTTCTAATGGTAAAGCCAATACAGGTGAGCAGGCGCGAAGACGCCGCCCTGCGGCTAAGGCATCAGCCGCTAAAAGTAATGGCGACAGCAGTAAAAAGAAAAGCGGGCCTTGGGCTAATAGCAAGACCAAAAGCAAAGCCAAGAGTTAGCGAAAAACGATAAACAACAAATAAAAAGTTAAGAAAATGAAAACCGCCCTATTTGTCGATGTACAGAATATCTATTACACCTGCCGGCAAGCTTATGGGCGGCAATTCAATTACCGTAAGTTTTGGCAAAAGATCAGCGCCGTAGGTGACATCACTATGGCAAATGCCTACGCCACGCATCGTGGCGATGATGGACAACTGAAGTTTCAAAACGCGTTAAAACATATTGGTTTCACCGTGAAACTCAAACCTTATATCAGTCGTGCAGATGGATCTTCCAAGGGCGACTGGGATGTAGGTATTACTATTGATGTACTGGAAGCCGCCGAGCAAGTGGACCGCGTTATCTTATTATCCGGTGATGGCGACTTTGATTTGCTGCTGGAGAAAATCAAACGCAAACACAAGGTTCAAGCTGATGTATTTGGTGTTCCCGCACTGACCGCCGACAGCTTGATCGATTCCGCAAGTGAGTTTTTTCCCATTGAAGAAGAGCTTTTGCTTTAAGCACACACCACATAGCAACGTATGCGGCTAAGCAACTAAATCCCGATTTTCAGCTCTTCGCCTTCCAAACTAAATACCGGTGAAAATAAATGGGCGACATTTTCATTGACGCTACGCCCACTCAAATCATAAATAAATGTCTGCCGCTTTTTCTCACTGACCGGGTCGTTACAGACAATCCCACCATTTAGCAGCACATCATCTATGATAATTTGCTGAGAAATATAACTTAAATACTCACAGGAACGGCTGGGATATTGGTGTTGCTTGTAGGCTAGCAACTTTAGGCCAAACTTCGATTCCACTGAGAAAACCCGAAACTGCGGATGTAAACTTCTCTCTGAGCTCTCATATTGAGGATTATCGAAGCTTGTCATATTCTTACGTAAGAAACCTCCATTCTCTGGAGTTAGACGAACAATCAAATAGGCAGACTCACGTCTTATATACACTTTAAAATCACCACGCTCCATATCGGAAACATCAAGTAAAATATAGGGCGGACGTTCATAGATGCTAATAAAGACTAAAAATAAACTCATGGGTAAAACCGCTCCCCATAAACCAGCGCGCTCTATTTTTTCAAGATTTCTGTACGCAGTGAAAAGGCCTTTGAGCATAGTTATCTACTTCCGTATTTTATGTTCAGTCCTAATAACAAACGATGATTAGAAATACATGCACCTTCCCTTTAGTGTTTCAGAAATCACAATAACTAACACCCCTAACAAAGATTTAAACGCCATTTTTATAAATTAGACAAACTGTTTAGCGTAAATTGTGTCTTAAAACACTAAAAGTAAATCTCTACGAAAATTATAGGAGGTCAAAGCGCCGACCATTGTCTAATAGACAGTTAGGTCCAAAACTTGGCCAAATCTATTGGCTGATTTAGAATCACAAACTATAAAACAATAATGATAAGCCATAGACTATGTTGAATGTCACACGCCCGCTAAGCCGGCATCCGCTGTTTAAGTCTCATAATATTGATGAGGCCCACGAGCTAGTTGCCAAGCACGTAAAACCGCACAATATACAAGTAGCTGGTAAAGAGTCGTCACTCGACGTCCAGTTTGACGGCTTAAATCTAGGTGATATATCCCTATTTCACGTGTATTACGGTGCCGCTGTTAGGGTAAACCCTCATAGTGAATCGGAGTCTTTTTTTATCCAACATACTTTGTCTGGCAACGGCAAAGTACAGCACCAAGGAAAGGAAATACGCACACAGAACAGTGACACAGTTATTGTATCACCTAGCTTGCAATATCAGATGCAGCTCGAAGAAGAATGCAGTCGGATCGCTATAGAGATCAATAAACAAGCCCTCGAAAATCAATTATCAATGGCATTAGGCGACAATGTCGATCAAGCTTTGGAATTCGAATTTCATCAAAAGGACAACCAAGACAGCTGGCAAAACACCATCAAGTATGTGTTGCAACAAATTCAAATTGCACCGCAATTAATGGAAAGCGAGGCAGCAAAAAAGGCTTTATCTGATTTGTTAATCGCTCAACTACTACAGACCCAGCAACACAATTACCAACAAGCACTACAGCAACCTGGTGAAATAATGATGCCAACGCACCTACGTAAAGCGGTGGACTTTATTCAAGACAACATCAGTAATCCGCCCTCTATGATCGAGCTGGCCGCCTTTTGTAACACCTCAGTGCGTACACTTCAACGAAGCTTTAGTCGTTGCCTAAATGACACTCCCCTAGGCTATATCCGCAAGCAGCGCCTAGCCGCTATTCATAGCGCACTGCTCGCCGCCAAGGATAAAGAAGCCGGGCAATTGACTCGTATATTACTGGATTTCGGCATTACTGATTTAGGGCGCTTCGCACGCTACTACCGACAGCGATATGGCTGTAAACCCAGCGATACTCTAAAAAAATAGTAGCAATTCCCTGCTCTTACTTTCATTCCACAAGTCGCAATTGGCTGAATCTGCCGTGTTTGGCATAAGCCTTGACCGGATTTGCATATTTCTTCTTGACTCCCCTGATTACACTAAAAAACGTCGGTAAACATACCGGCTATAAGACCAGATACGGGCTCTAGAGCGCCCGCACTATTAATAATAACACTGGTATCCACGGTAATTTGCACAACCCAATAATAACAATAGGCGGTTGTGAGGAGACATGATGAAACAGCAAAAGCAAAACCTGGCGAGCTCTCATTCGCACTTTAAAAAAACACTATTGGCGACAGCTTTGATTAGCAGTGCTCAATCCCCCGCCTTGATGGCTAACAGCGTAGGAGCGATTATGGAAGAAGTGACCATAACCGCTCGCAAAAAATCCGCGGCCGAGAATGTACAGGATGTGCCAATTGCCATCTCTGCATTTAGCGACGAAAAAATTGAAGCGACTCATGCGGTCACGCTTACCGATATCGGTGTATCAACACCAAATGCTAACTTAGCCCCCATTGGTACAATCCCAGGGGTTGCTAACTTCGTAATTCGCGGCATGGGTACTGTTGGCGCCAGTATCCCCTCGCAAGATCCCGCGGTAGGTGTCGTCGTCGATGGCATGGCCTACGGCACCATCTATGGTGTGGTAACCGATTTGTTTGATTTAGAGTCCATTGAGGTTTTGCGTGGCCCACAAGGTACTCTGTTTGGTCGAAACGTTACCGGTGGCGCATTGAATCTGCGGACAAAACGCCCTACCGACGAGTTTGAAGCAAAAATTCGCGCAGGTCTTGGTAACTATGAAACCCGTGAGCTTTCGGCACTCGTACGAGGGCCACTCACAGAAAACATCAACGGCAAAATTTCCGTACTCTACAAAGAACATGGCGGATACTGGGATAATCTCACTCTCAACCGCAAGCATGGTGAAGCTGAATCAACGGTTGTGCGCCCTGCTATCAGTTACAACAGCGAAGGGTTTGATATTTCACTGTTAACAGAGTTTGGTTCTATGGAAGGTGATGGCGCAGGCGTGCGCACCTATTGGGCTGATGGTGAGCAACTGTTTAACCCTTATGCGGACAACTTTACCCTGCAAAATAAAACCGAAAGCAGCGACTTAGACTGGTATAACGTCATCGTCGAAGCCAACTGGGATCTCTGGGATGGCACGTTAACCGCCGTTCTAGGCTATCGTGATCTAGAGCAGTCCTTCGGTTCCGACCTGGATGGCTATACCACAGATCGATTTCGCTGGGCCCAAGGCACCGGCTTAGTTCAAGATCAATCCAGTTTAGAAGTACGCTGGGCTGGGCAATTTGGTGAGTCTGTTAGCTTAACAGCGGGCCTGCATTTATTTGATCAAGAGTACACTTACAGCGAGCGCCGCCTGCTGCTCAACATTCTTGATCGTCGCGGTCGATCCACCATTGAGCACAACACGGCTGGATTATTTGCGCAAGCCGATATCAATATGACAGACGATATTGTTGTCACTTTAGGTGGCCGCTTTACCCGCGAAACTAAAGATGCAGCGATCGGCATTATCGGTGATCCAAACGCCACAGGTGGGTGTGCGACTATCGATTTAAGACAACAGCCAGCAGGCACCAGCTTTGACGATCTGGATGCCGGCGTCAATATGGTGGACTGTCAGCAGCCTTTTCAAGATAAAGAAACTTGGAGTAACTTTACGCCTAAGTTAGGTCTTAACTGGGATATCAATGAAGACACCATTGCCTACGCCAGCTTTACTCGCGGTTTTCGCAGTGGCGGTTACAATGTTCGCTTCACCAGCTTTAACCCGCTCGCAAGTCCAGGGCCATACAATGAGGAAGTGGTAGATGCGCTCGAGGCTGGCTTTAAAACAACATTGTTCGATAAGCGCTTGCGCATCAATGGTGCTGTATTCCGCAATGCCTATGACGACTTACAGCGTACTGTCCTTGATGCCGCTGGTACGCAAGCGACACTGAATGCAGCTACCGCAACCGTGCGAGGTGTTGAGCTAGAAACCGTTTGGCTGCTAAGTGAAAACCTAGTGGTAGAAGCGGCCGCCGGCTGGACCGATGCAGCCTACGATGAATTCCAGCACGTGGAAAACCTAACTGGCAAACCCGCCAGTGCTTTTAACTTTGTAATGTCGCCGGAATTTAATTCCAGCATTGCGACTACCTACAGTATGGATATTGATGATTTAGGCAGTTTGGATTTCCGTCTCAGCTATGCCTTTGTTAACGATACCTTTGCCAATGACACAAATACCGCACCTTTAAGTCAATATGAGCTATGGGATGCCAGTGTTACCTTCCATGATAATGCAGGTAATATTCGTCTATCGCTATTTGGTCGTAATCTAAAAGATGAGGTTTACTATGCCTTTGGCACCGACTTCTCGACCTCAAGCCTAGCGGTGAAATCGAATTGGCTAACCCCACCGAGAACCTATGGGGTACAGTTTACTTACAGCTTCTAAATGTTGTTTCAATAATATAAATTTAGAACAGAGTAAGCATCACAGCTGGGCCTTCGGGCCTAGCTTCAAATCGCGGAGAAAAATATAAATGACGCAGGCAATCGACCCTAACATCAGCCATGTAGTCGGCCGACAAGATGTCAGCTTAATCGAGCAAACCATTGGTAGCCTACTCACCGAGGCCGCGCAAAAGTACCCAGAGCGCGAAGCCATTGTCGCCTGCCAGCAAGGTGTTAGATGGAATTACCGCGAACTAAATCAGCAAGCTGAACAATTTGCTATTGCGCTGCTAGAGATGGGCCTAGAGCCTGGCGATCGAGTGGGTATCTGGTCACCCAACAATATTGAATGGGTAATTACTCAACTTGCCACCGCTAAGGCAGGTATGGTGCTGGTCAATATCAATCCGGCCTACCGTAGCTCTGAATTAGCTTACGCTTTAAATAAGGTCGAGTGCAAAGCCTTGGTTTTAGAGCATCGCTTTAAAACATCTAACTATGTTGAAATGATGGCTGAGCTGGCACCCGAAATCAGCCAGCGTGGTGATCAACAACTTCAGAGTGAAGGCCTACCTCATTTGCGCGAGCTAATTCTCATCGGCAAAGAAGCACAGTCAGGCTATCATTTATTTTCCGAGGCCCTCCAAAGCGCACAGGGTAAATCAAGTCAAAGACTTGAAAGCCTAGCTACCACCTTGCAAGCTGACGACCCTATTAATATTCAGTTTACCTCGGGCACAACAGGGCACCCCAAAGGCGCGACATTAAGCCATAAAAATATTGTTAATAATGGCTACTTTGTTGGAGAAGGAATTGAGCTAACTGAGCAGGACCGCATCTGTATACCGGTTCCCCTCTACCACTGCTTTGGCATGGTAATGGGTGTTCTAGCGGCGATCTCTCACGGCTCCTGTATCGTACTGCCCGACGAAGCCTTTGAGGCAAAAACCGTTTTAAACGCCGTACAAAACGAAAAGTGTACAGCCCTGTACGGCGTACCTACCATGTTTAACATGGTACTCGATGATGAGAATTTTAGTCGCTACGACTTATCCAGCCTACGGACCGGAATCATGGCCGGCGCTACTTGTCCTGTAGTGTTAATGAATCGAGTCATTGCTGAAATGCATATGAAGGATGTCACCATTTGTTATGGCATGACGGAAACCAGCCCTGTGAGTTTCCAAACCTTAATTGGCGATAGCCTTGAAAAACAAACCACCACCGTCGGACAAGTACACCCACTCTTGGAAGTCCGCATCGTGGACGAAAATAATCAAACCGTTGCTCGTGGAGAAAAAGGCGAGATCTGTACCCGCGGTTATTCGGTAATGCATGGCTATTGGAACGACGAAGAAAAAACCCAAGAAGCCATCGACGTCGAAGGCTGGATGCACACCGGAGATCTAGGCATCATTGATAGCGATGGCTACTGCATGATCGTCGGTCGCCTCAAAGATATGATCATACGCGGTGGCGAAAACGTTTACCCTCGCGAAGTCGAAGAGTTCTTATACCATCACGAGGCCATCGCCGAGGTTCAGGTTTTTGGTATACCGAGTGAAAGATTTGGTGAAGAGGTTTGCGCTTGGGTCCAACTTAAGCCTGGCGCCGAACTCAGCGAAGACGATATTAAGGAGTACTGCAAGGGTAAAATTGCCCACTACAAAGTGCCCCGCTACTATCGTTTTGTAGAAGAATACCCAATGACGGTAACAGGCAAGATTCAAAAATTTGTTATGCGTGACGAAATGATTCAATCGATGAGCTAGCAGTGCAATGGCTCAGCCTTTTTTGTCCTCGAAAGGCTGAGCATTTTTTAAGGCCACTCTCATTTTATTAGATCACTCAATTTCTACTAAGCTGCTTTATCACCTGCTAAATTAAGTCATTCTTATCTAAATTATCTTATCTTCAAATTGGCAAACACGTACAGCTATACGCTTCTTTTCAATCTTAAGCCTCGCTGCTATTCAGAATAGTTTAAATGTGATTTAAGGCGCAATTTAACCTTTAGTACCTAACAAAACGGATCGATGGCTATCAATCTCCTTAGAAAGAGGTTTTTAATGCCAGAATAAGTGCTTTGTTACCTAAATATTTCGATGATACACCCGATAGCTTAAGCAACAACTAATTGATCAACAAACGGAATTGCTATGTCTATACGGACCAAACTGACAGCCCTTTCTGGATTGGCAATCGCCTTACTAATAGCCAACCTCATCGCATTAAAACTTGCAGAAACCAAAGAGCTAAAGCTCGCCGAAGAAGCCAAGCTACGATATCTATCCTTTCAGCTTGCTGATGAGTTTCGGCAAACCTCGCAAGATCTAACTCGCCTAGGTCGTAGCTATGTAATTACGGGGGATGAATCCTTTAAAGATGCCTACTGGGATATCGTTAAATGGCGCTCAGGCGAAATAGCGAGGCCTAAAAGCGTCCATGCTGATCTTAGCCCTCAAAAGAGAGTCGCCCAAATAGACCTAATGAGATCTCTAGGCTTTAGTAATGAAGAGCTAAACCTTCTTGCCAAAGCTGGACAACTCTCAAACGACTTAATTGCCACTGAAACCCAAGCTATGGATTCAATCAGCAAAGATTTTGTCGTTGATGGGCCCTATCAAGCCTTTGAGGAAGAAAGTGTTAAGGCATTTGCCAGCCGCATACTCTTTGATGACAACTATCATCAAGAGGTCAGTAAAATCATGGCCCCGGTTAGTCGTTTTTTCACAACGCTCGATAATAGGACAGCAGCAACCTTGGAGGCCAGTAAAAATGAGGCCTCCTTATGGAGAAACATTTCTAGTGGCATTAGCTTTGCCATACTCGCCATCGTTATTGCCACCCTGCTGTTTAGCACGCGTTACATTTTAAGACCACTAAAAAAAGCGGCTGTTGCCATGTCTGATATCAGCAATGGCGAAGGCGACTTAACCCAAAGGCTTGAGCATAAAGGCAATAGTGAAATCAGCGACTTGTCCCAAGCATTTAACAGCTTTGCCAATCATATTCAAAAAATGGTGCAAGATCTAAATGGCACTTTTCACAACATAAATGAATCATCGGAACAACTCAGTTCGACCGCTCAAGACACTGATCAATCTATAAAACAACAGCAGCAAATGTTGAGAAACCTTCACGGCGATATTGATGAGCTTGTACCTACTGTGCAGAGTATCGCAAGCGATGCTCAATCGGCTGCTGAAGAAGCAAGAGAATCTAGTGCCGAAGCTCAGCAGGCAATTACTATCGTGGATGGCTCAATAAATGACATTCAGCAGTTATCCAACAATATTCGCTCGGCCTCTGAAGTTGTTACCGATCTCGCTACAAATACCAATGAAATCGGTTCAGTTATCGACGTTATACGAGGTATCGCTGAGCAAACCAATCTACTGGCCCTAAACGCCGCTATTGAATCAGCACGTGCTGGCGAACAAGGTAAAGGTTTTGCGGTTGTGGCAGATGAAGTTAGGCAGCTGGCCAAACGAACCCAAGACTCGACACAAGAAATTCAAAATATGATTGAAAAACTCCAATTAGGAGCGAGTAAAGCCGTAGATTCGATGAGCCAAAGCGCCGAACAGGCAAGCGCCTCAGCGGACAATGCCAGCAGCGCGGGCGCCTCGCTTGAGAAAATCAACAGCGCGATCAACGCCATTGATGGTAAAAACCAGGCAATTGCACAATCGAGCCAGGCTCAAAGTAAAACCATTTTATCCGTAAAAGAGCTGGTGGACAGTATACAGCAACAGCTTTCAAGTACTTCGCAAGGGGCAGAGCTCACCACTGAAAACAGTATTCGAGCAAGCCAAATGACTAGTCAGGCTAGCCAGTTAATTAGTCGTTTTAAGGTGTAAAAGTAGATAGTGCTTTAGCCATGCTAAAACTATAAAGAAATAAGCGAGGCGGAACTTAAACTCCGCCTCGCATACATGCTTTAGGACATCGCCTGCGTATAACGCTTTAAGTGGTAATCAGTGTTACCAAACAAAGTATCAATGATGGTCAAGCGTTTGAAATAGTGACCTACATCCAGCTCATCAGTAACGCCCATACCACCATGCAATTGCACAGCTTCTTGACCGACCAGCTTTGCGGCCTGGCCAATACGAGCTTTTGCCGCCGAAACGGCAGTGCCCGCATCTTCAGCATTAGCGTCAAATTTCATCGCCGCCATTAGCAACATTGACTGCGCCTGCTGACATTCAACAAACATATCCGCCATACGATGCTGCAGAGCCTGGAAGAAAGACAGCGTAAAGCCAAATTGTTTCCGAGTCTTTGTGTACTCTACGGTTTTGGTTAGCAGAGTTTCCATATTACCCAGAGCTTCCGCACAAACCGCAAGACGAGCACGATCCATCACGCGGTTTAGCGCAGTAAAGGCATTGCCCTCTTCACCTACCAAGGCATCAGCGGCAAGCTGTACATTACTAAGTTTAATATCTGCACCAGTAAAGCCATCAACGGTAGTGTAGGCAACTCGCTCTAGGCCTTCTGCCTCAGCAGGTACTGCAAACAAAGACAAGCCAGCTTCATCACTTTGAACACCCGAAGTACGAGCTAACACTAAAATCGTATCGGCATTACCGCCATTCAAAACAGCGATTTTTTCACCGCTAATGCTGTAACCATCACCTGACTTTTGAGCTTGGGTTTTGCAATTTGCCACATTGTAGCGAGCTTGTTTCTCTGCATAGGCTAGCGCTAACTGTTGCTCGCCACCGATCACTGAAGCTAGCAACGCTTCCTTTTGAGCACCTGAAGCTAGCTCAGCCACAGCGCCACCGGCCAATACGCAGTTGGCCAAGAATGGTTCAATTACCAATCCTTTACCAAAAGACTGCATAATTACCATTAAATCGCTGGCACTACCGCCATAACCGCCGTCGGCTTCGGAGAAGCCCATGCCCAACCAGCCCAATTCAGCGAACATAGCCCAGTGCTCGGCACTGTAACCCAAATCAGAATTTACCAACTCACGACGTGCTTCGAAGTCGTAGTCACTGCTGACAAATTTTTCAATGCTGTCTTTTAACAGCTGTTGTTCTTCGCTTAATGAAAAGTCCATGTTCTTCTCCTTACAGACCCAACACGGCCTTACAAATAATGCCTTTTTGAATTTCGTTGGTGCCGCCGAAAATCGATTGCTTACGGTTATTGAAATAATGCGGGCCAGTATTGGTTTCAAACCAATCGCCAATTCGCTCGCCTTCAAAGCCGTCATGATACTGTGCTTGAGTAAACGGCATGGCGTGGTAGCCTGCGAGCTCCACGAACAACTCATCAATGGCCTGCATAACTTCAGTACCTTTAATCTTCAAAATAGAAGATTCAGGACCAGGTGCTCCACCAGAAGCAACCGCCGCTAAAGTACGTAGTTCAGTGTATTCCAAAGCGGTTAAATCCAATTCAACATTGGCCACTTTGGTACGGAACATTTCATCTTTCCAAAGTACGCCTTCGCCGTCATGAGCTGGGGTTTCTTTAGCCAAGCTCTTAACTTTTTCCAAACGCACTTTAGAGTTTTGCACATTGGCAATACTGGTGCGCTCATGGGTCAACAATAACTTAGCGTAGGTCCAACCTTTGTTTTCTTCACCAATAAGATTGACGGCGGGTACGCGCACATTATCAAAGTGTACTTCGTTCACTTCACGCTCTTCGTCCAGCGTTAAAATGGGCGATACGCTAATACCTGGGCTCGTCATATCGATTAAGATAAAGCTAATGCCCTGCTGTTTCTTTGGTGCATCAGGATCTGTACGTACTAGACAGAACATCCACTCAGCCCAGTGGCCCAATGTTGTCCAGGTTTTGGTACCGTTGATGATATAGTCGTCACCATCACGTACAGCGCTGGTTTTTAAAGCAGCCAAATCAGAACCTGCGCCCGGCTCAGAATATCCCTGACACCACCACACATTAGATTCTAAAATATCAGGCAAAAAGCGTTTCTTTTGCTCTTCGTTACCATAGGTATAAATAACTGGTGCAACCATGGTGACACCAAATGGAATCGTACCTAGAACATGTGCACGCGCTTTTTCTTGTTGCACTATGTACTTCTGGGTAGGCGTCCAACCCGTGCCGCCATATTCCACTGGCCAGTTTTCCGCTAGCCAACCTTTATCATTCAAAATTTTCTGCCAACGAATAAAATCCTCTTTCGTTGGGTGTATATTATTTTTGATTTTTTCTTGAATATCTTTTGGATAATGCTCCGCAAAGAACTGACGAACTTCTTGCTGAAAGTCCAGCTCTTCTTGGGTAAAGTCAATATTCATGATTTACTCCATTTACTTTTGCTAGGTATTTATATTCAAAATCCATAAAGCCAGTATTTAGCCTAGCTTTACAACTTGCTTACCAAAATTTTTGCCTTTAAGCATACCGCGGAACGCCTCAACAGCATTGTCGATACCTTCGGCTACGGACTCGCGGTATTTCACTTGACCGTCTTTAATTTTATTGGCTAGAAGTGCCGTCGCTTCACCGTGCTGCTCTTGCCATTCGGTAACCAAAAAGAAGCGGTGCTCAGGTGGCTCTTCCATTGCACCAAAAACATGGAATGGGGTTTCAACAGCAGCCATATCCTCGGCGTTATAAGCCGATACATAACCACACACCGGTACGCGAGAGCCTTTATTTAGCAACTTGGATACAGCACGAGTGACTGCACCGCCAACATTCTCAAAATAGATATCAATGCCATTTGGACAGGCCGCCGCTAGATCAGCATCTAAATTTCCAGCCTTATAATCTACACAAGCATCAAAACCCAATTCTTCGGTGACATAGCCACACTTCTGATCACCACCGGCCACACCAACGACACGTAAGCCCATCGACTTGGCAACCTGCCCTACCAGTGAACCAACCGCACCCGATGCCGCAGAGACCACAATCGTTTCGCCCGTTTGCGGCTTGCCCACTTCAGTCAAACCGAAATAACCCGTACGCCCAGGCATACCTGCCGCACCCAAAAATACTGATAAGGGCAAACCTTTGGCATCTACCTTGTAGATCATTGGCTCATCGCCCTTGGCGATATAATGAGTCTGCCAGCCGGTATAGGCCGTCACGATATCCCCAACCTGATAGGCATCCGTTTTACTGGCAATTACTTCGCCGACCGCTTCGCCCACGATCACAGCACCAATTTCAACGGGATCCATATAACCTTGCATGTCATTGAGGCGCGGGCGCATATAGGGGTCTAGGGATAAGTATTTGTTTTCTATAAGAAATTCACCATCCTGTAATTCGCGCACAGGGCTTTGCGTAATTTCAAAATCCTCATCTCGGACTTCGCCATTGGGGCGTTGCTTAAGGGTTATCGCGGTGTTCATTGGCGTAGTCATAGCGGAGCCTCATAGTTTGATTTGACAAAAATCTCGCCGTTGCAGTCATCATCAAAGCGTAAATATCGTTGCGAGACTGAAACAAATTCGTTATGGTTCTTTAAAAAAGAGCGAGCGTTCGCTATTTATCCTAGATAGCGAGACATTCGTCAAGGCCTGTGAAAAGTTTGGTCAAGTTTCGGCGAACTGAGCGCGGAATTTGTCCCTTTTGCACAGACCTTGCGGCTTAGTGCCGACTAGAACGACCTAGAGCCATATAGAACAGCGTAAAACGGCATAGGGCTAGATAGAACACTAAGCATCCGCAGCCAAAACCAGACGATGGGGAAGCAATATGATGAGCGACGAACAGGCCAATTGGCCCCAAGAACAGTGCTTCGCAAGTTTTAAGCACTGCCTACCCGTTTGTCGCGAATCGGTCTACAGCCAATTTTTCGAAGCTTTTCGTGAAGATATCAAGGTCAAGCGTGAAAGTGCCGCGGTAAAAAACCTGAAGATTATTTTTGATGCCACTTTTGAACTGGCCAGCAAAGGCGGCTTTGATGCGATGAGTCTGCGCGATCTTAGCCAAAGCACCGGCATCAGCATGGGCGGTTTGTACAACTACATCAGCAGTAAAGATATGCTGGCCCAGATGGTCAACGATTTTCTAAGCCAACGCCTAGCACCGCTGGCCTACTCCCTAAATTTAGAAAGCGGCAGTCCGAGACAACGCTTGGCCACAAGGCTGCGAATCTATATCTATATGGGCAGTCTGTTTCGCCCTTGGTATCGCTTTGTGTATATGGAATCCAAGTCCATGGCACGCCAGCAAAGAGATCAAGCCAAGCAATTTGACCTTATCGATACCGCCAAGCTCAAAGAGCTGATCGAAGAAGGCGTCGCCGCCGGAGAGATGCATTGTTCCAATAGCGAACTCACTGCTTCCGCCCTTCTGGCCTTAATTCAGGACTGGTATTTGAAATCCTGGAAGTACAAACAGAACGAAACCAGTACCGACGATTATGCGAATTTTTTAGTGTCCTTGATGGACAAGTTACTGGCCGATAATGACCAACAAACTCATGATCAGACTGGTTACAATGACCACTCTGGCAAAAATAACCAATAGACAGCAGATATAGCCATGCCAAATATTGCTCTGATTGCTTACGACGGTTGCTACACCTCAAGCCTCGCTAAGGTGCAGGACAACCTGCACATCGCAAACGCCTACTGGCGCAAACAACATGGGGATACCGAAGGGCAATTTGCCACAAAGGTGCTGTCCATGGATGGTCAAGGCGTTGCCTCTGTCGGCGGCCTTAGCTTTAACGTTGACGGTGATTTAAGCCTTGCTGATGACTGCCAAGTTATTGTGGTGCCCTCTTTGTTTTACGAAGGTGAATTACCGTTCGGGCGCAAGCTAAAACAAATGGCTCCGATGGTAGATTGGCTTCGTCAACAACACGGCAAAGGCAAAACGATTATGGGTCATTGCACCAGTAGCTTCATCATTGCTGAGACTGGATTACTTAACGGTGGAATCGCAACTACCAGTTGGTGGCTGGAAAAGAAATTTCGCCAACGCTACCCCAATATTGAGCTCAATATCCGCCAGCTGTATATCGAACATCAACGTGTGATGACAGGTGCTGCCGCCAACTCTGAGCAGTTAATGACATTACGCTTGATTGAGCGCTTTATGGGTAAGAGTATTGCAAACCAATGCGCCAAAGCGACCTTATTGAACACCAATGAAGTCGAGCAAACCGCCTTCTTGACCTTGGAGAACCAACTTGAGCATAACGACCCATTGGTCAGCAAAGCTCAAGCCTGGCTGCAACGAAATATGAAAGAGCGTTTCTCCTTGAACCAGTTAGCTGATGAATTGGCGGTTAGCACACGCACCTTGATTCGCCGCTTTAAACAAGTATTAGATGAAACCCCTAACCGCTATTTGCAGAACCTGCGTATCGATACTGCTAAGCGCATGCTAGAGAACAGCGGCTTACCGGTAGAAAGTGTCATGCTGCAGGTTGGCTACACAGATCTGAGTTCATTTAGCCGACTGTTCCAGCGTAAAACCGGCTTGACTCCACGAGCCTACCGCCAGCGCTTCCATAATCAGCAACGTTCCGGTACCGACGGTTAAGAGATTTGCAGCAAATTGTCACTGCCAATGCGATGTGGCTACCCTAATATGGTAGCCACTGTTCTATACGGCCTATAATAAACTGCTTTTTCGCAATCGCGCGATTGAAGCTAAACAACAGTGGGATAATAGAGAGACATTATGCAAGGCAACTGTATCATTATCGGCGCTTCACACGCTGCCGCTCAGCTAGCGCCAAGTTTGCGTCAGGAAGGCTGGCAAGGCCGCATTATAATTATCGGCGACGAGCCATATGCCCCCTACCACCGCCCACCGCTATCAAAAACATTTCTAAGTGGCGAGAAAACCTTACAACAGTTATTGATTCGCCCGCTCGCAGCTTACGACAAAATAGACGCCGAATTTATGTTGGGGCAACGTGTCGATAGTATTGATCGCGAAAGCAAAAGCATCACCCTTAATAATGGCGAAACCCTTAGCTACGAGAAGCTCGCACTTTGCACCGGCTCAAGACCGCGCCAGATTCCATTACCGGGGGTCGATCTTGCAGGTGTGCATTATCTGCGCACAGTCGCCGATATCGAAGGCATTCGCGCACATTTAGATAAGAACCAAAAACCCGCCAAAGTCGTCATCATTGGTGGCGGTTATATAGGTCTAGAAACGGCAGCAGCACTCAATAAGCTTGGTGTAGAAGTTACTGTTTTAGAAATGATGGAGCGAATTTTACAGCGGGTTACCGCCCCCGTTATCTCAGAGTTTTATCAGAACATCCACACAGAGGCTGGCGTAAACATTCTTACCTCAATGGGTGTCGATGCCATTCAAGGTGAAGCTAAAGTCGAATCTGTGCTTTGTAGTAATGGCGAAACCATTGCCGCCGATGTGGTGATTATTGGCGCAGGTATCGTACCCAATATTGAGCTTGCCGAAGCAGCAGGCCTTACGATCGACAATGGTATTGCCGTAGACGCCTACACGCAAACCAGCGATCCAGATATCGTCGCGGCCGGTGATTGCAGCTCCTACCCACATAAACTGATTGGTAGCCGGGTGCGACTCGAAAGCGTACCTAACGCTACTGAGCAGGCCAAAACCGCCGCAGCCAGCATCTGCGGCAAGCAAATCGACAATCATACGCACCCTTGGTTTTGGTCAGATCAATACGACATTAAACTGCAAATTGCCGGCTTTAATATGGGCTATGATCAGGTGCTGGTACGCGGAGACAATAATAGCCGTGCTTTCAGTGTTTGGTATTTTAAAGGTGAACAATTATTAGCCGTTGACTGCATTAACCAAGCTAAAGAGTTTATGCAAGCTAAGCAATTACTCGCCAAGGGCATAAACCCGAGCCCTGGACACGTATGCGATACAGATTTTGATTTAAAATCGCTGTTGGCTTAGGCTACAGCCAAACAAAGCTCTATACAAAAGTTCCATACAAAAGCTCCGTATAAACGGGGCAAACAAGAGAAAGTGATTAGCCAAAGGAAAAGAGGAAAACCATGCCTTTAATTAACTATGTCGATGCCAGTGGCAACCAGTTTGAAGCCGAAGTCGAAGTTGGCAGTAATGTCATGCAGGGTGCTGTCGACAATATGATCGATGGTATCTTGGCTGAATGCGGTGGTGCATGCGCCTGTGCTACCTGCCATTGCTACGTCGACCAAGCATGGCAAGATAAAGTGCCAGCTGTTGAAAGCGCCGAGCAAGACCTATTGGAAGCCGTTGTCGATCCCAAAGACAATAGCCGCCTTAGCTGCCAGCTAGTCGTCACTGAAGAAATGGATGGCTTGGTAGTACACCTACCCGCTTCACAATATTGATTTCAGTTTTTAACTGATCAAGAAAAGCCCAGTCTTTAACTGGGCTTTTTTGTGGGCATAGATATGGCAGATAAGTTTTCAAGCAACAGCGATAAATAATGAACCTGTGGTGGCTTTATTTAGAAAGCAGACTTACCACCAAAATTCCAAGGGGCGTGCCGATAATATAACCGGCCACACCTACTAGAATTCCCGGCGTCACCAAAGCTGGCCAACCCCTGGCCATCGCCAGCGCTGGAGCGGTGGTTGCTCCCAGTATAGCGGCATTAGAAGCAATAATGAGCTCAGGCAATGACAGTTGTGCGGAATCCGATTTCTTCGATAGGATTCGCAATAGCCAATTAATTAGATAAGCCCCCCCAAATACCACCAAGCCGTGTATCACCAAAAGCACAACCACAAACAGCAATAAAATAGGCGCTGTCCCAATAAGGGCGAAAACATCAGCGCCAGCACATATAGCGGCGAAAAATACAAAGGCTAGAATCAAACCGATTTCTTCACCCCCTCGTAGGGATTGCATCGTTTTGGGTGCGAATGTTGCCGGTAATACCGAGAACAAGGTTATAAATATATAGCGCAATGGCTTAAAGTTACTGCCTTCAAAACTGTGTTGTAAAAACGCAATCAGTCCATCAGACAACGCCACCACCGAGATACTAAAAACAATCGCCGCACAAAGAGAAAAAGCGCTGATAGTATTTTTATCTCGCGCAGCCTGCTCAGCTCTACCATCGTTGATTCCCAAATCACCCGCGGTATCGATAGCGCTATGATCACGTTGAGCAAAGCGTTCCAGCAACCATTTTGAAGCCGGCATCAAGGCAATAACCGCTAAAAATACCGCACTCATTAAACTATCGACGGCGGTAGCTGCCGAAATAACACTGGCATCATCAAAGCCGGTAGCTTGAATCAACGCAGCATAGTTCACCGAGCCACCCACATAGGTTGCCGTAAATATTCCTGCTAACTCGGCTTCCTTTGCTCCGAGATCTATAAAGCTAACGGCTATAATAGCCCCTAGGGCACTTCCCACAGCCGCCAATAAAAACGCCACCCCCACGCGGCCAGACTCTGCAATAATTTTTCTAACATCGGCGCGTAATAAAAACAATGGAATTAAGACCGGCACAAAATAGCTAAAAACTAAATTATAGAAATCCGCCGATTTTGGTATCAGGCCAACATTCGATGCCAGTATGGCGAGCAGTAAAACCCATACCGCCCCCGTAAGCACCCGCCCCCACGCTTGCTTCTCGGCCCAAAAGCCAAACAAAGCAATGGCAAATAAGGCGGCTGCAACCGCAAAGTGTGCGTCAGGTGGAATCAAACTAAAGGTCATAATTAATCCATTATTGTTTTTATGGAATCAATAGCGCGGGTGGCCCGCTAGTAAACAGGCAGTATATAAGAGTGCTATAGAGAATACGCTATCACTATTGATGATAATTTTATCTAAGCATATAAAACATTACGGTCAGAGCGACACAAAGTCCACTATATGCCTAAAGACAAACTAGCAAGGGAAGTTTTAAAGTGCTGTAAAAAAGAAAGCCCGAAACAAGTTCGGGCTTAGAATAAACAATAGATTAAGCTAATCCTTGCTAGCCAACCTTGTAGGCGGACACCATCGTTTTCAGATTACCGGCCAACCCGCTGAGCTGCGAGCTAATACTATCAAGCTCGTGGCTACGTTCTGTACTGCGATCTGACAGATGACTAAGATCCTGCGTGCTGCCGGTGATCTCTTTGATTACTTCGCTCTGCTCTTCAGCCGCAGTGGCAACCTGCTCATTCATCAAAGAAATCTTACGGACGATATCCATAGTTTCAGCCAAGGCTTCCTTGGAAGATTCGGCTTCGGCCACATTCGATTTAACCTTCTCAAGGCCTGTACGCATAGCTCCAACCGCTACACCAGAGTCCGATTGCAAGCCTTCAATCATCGATGAAATCTCGCCGGTGGCATCTTGAGTACGGCGCGCTAGGTTACGAACCTCATCAGCAACCACCGCAAATCCGCGCCCTTGCTCGCCAGCCCTAGCCGCTTCAATTGCCGCGTTTAAAGCCAACAAGTTGGTCTGTTCAGCGATTTCTTGGATCACATCCAAGACCGAGCCAATATCGCTGGTACGCTCAGCCAAAGTTTCCATGGCCTCATTCGCACTGCCGATTTCACCCGCTACCGCTTGGGTAGAGGCCACTGATCTTTCAACCATATCCGCCAAGCGGCCAGATATCGTATTGGCCTCTCGAGTTTGTACGGCAGTTTCACTGGCATTGCGCGCCACTTCGTGCGCTGCCTGCTCTAACTGAGTAGCCGATTGAGCGACCTTCATGCACTCGCGGTTTTGCGCATCTATTTCCTGCAAATTGGTATTCATCAATTCAGACATACCATCCGCACTCTGCGCCAGCTGTCCCGAAGAAGAGCTGATTTGTAGAAAGTTTTCTCTCAGCCTACGGATTAACGCATTCACACTGCTGGCTGCTTGAGAGACCTCTTCATCACCCGCTTCAGAGATAGACAATGTTAGATCGTTATTCGCCGAGATTTCAGCAACCGTCTCGCTAAGTCTTGAAATAGGCCGCGATAAACCATGGGCAAACCATAAGCCTACGGCAATAGCTACGATCAAGACTGCAACGAAAGTGATTCCACCATATAGCGCGATCAAGTCACCAAGGGACTCAACCGCCTGAAATGCTTCGTCTTGATAGATTTCAGCGACAATACCCCACTTCAAGCCATTAATATTTAATGGTGTATAAGCCCCGATCACCTTCTCTCCCATATAGTTTTCATAATGGGATACACCAGTACGGCCACCTGCGACTGCTTTACCTGCTGGAGTGTTTACTGGGACCGCGGCAATCGTGGTGCCCTTCGCCAACACAGTATCTGTCGCGGATTGGCCAAAGCTGCTGTTATAGCCCCATTGCTTAAAGGCATTAGGGCTCTCTACAAATACACGACTGTCTGAACGCATATGCTGATCATCACCGACCAAATAAAGCTCAGCGGTTTTACCATAGCCTTGCGACTGCCAATCTTGATTCAGAGTCATCAGCTGATTAATACGATCTAGAGCCATCTGGTAAACCAAGATGCCTTGCTGATTGCCATCAATATCCAAAATGGGTGTCGCCGCGAAAGCGGCATTGTCGTTATAGCTTGGCAAATAGGGTTTGAAATCCACTACAGCAACTTCCCGGCTATCTCCCAATGCTTTTGCCGCCCTATAGGCCTGCGCTAAACCAGAATTGCGATACGGCCCAGAGTCGAGATTAGTCGCATAGTCCAGCTCCTTGTATACCGAGTAGACTACATCGCCCGTCTCGGGGTCGATGATAAAGATATCGTAAAAGCCAAAACGCTTAAGAAAAGCCTGAATGGCGGGGTGATAGAGTTCATGCACCTCGTCGTAACTGCCGCCCAATGAAGAGCTCAGCATATTATCTTTTTCGCCTAAGGCTTCTTCATTGTCACTGATGTAATAGTATTGAAACCATTTCGCTCGCTCACCCAGAGAGCTAACAATGCTGTCAACATCGACTGATTTGCCAGTGTTCTTTTCCTTATAACGATTGGCGTAATCGTTTTGATAGTAGTCATCCAAAGACCGTTCAGCATCGCTGCCAAATCTCTCAATGGCATCCGTGCCTGCAAAGCTTTGCTGGGCAAAGGCTTCATTGAAGTCAATCGCGGCCGAAACCAACATATTACTTTGTGCCTGACTCAATAATTGATCATTAACAGTTTGGAAATACGACTCAAGTTCGGTCTTTTTCGCTTCTCGGCGCGAAACCAACTTGCTTTCCAACTGTTTATTTAAAGCTTCTTGTGCGGATGAATATGAAAACCAACCCAGTACCACGGTTACAGCTAAAAGCGGTATCAATGATAGGGCTAAAGCAAACAAAGAGACCCTAGTTCTAACTTTCATATGTAAATTCTCATTATGTCTATACGTTATCTGGCCATCTGAACGCGAATGAATGCTTACGCGACAGTTAATACATCGACCAACTCACACTAAAGGTTTAGTAATTATTTTCACTTCTTACAAAATATGTTAATACGAAAAGTTAGAAAACCAGCAGCCCCCCCATGGTGCGTGGCTTTGCGGAATCCCTCATAAACAGCAAGGATTTGCGTAAAATTTGCTCACTCAAGACAAATACGCTCTATTTTTGATCATTTAAGACAACAGCGCGCCCTTATGATGCACTCAGGCGCACCAATTTAACGCTTAAGTTATAGCCACCCTGTTGAGGCCATAGTTTTTGTATAGAGAATCGATATATAGAACAGATAGATGGTCAGAGAATTTGTCTTCAAGACAGGATCGCCAAGCCTGGGATAGCTGATATAATCACGCCCTTTTGGGCTAATGTAGGTCCCGGATTCAATGCCAAGATTGCTCCTGGAACCTAGATCTATTAACACCTCCCTCTCATTAAGGGCTTTACATGCTAAACAAAGATGCGCTCAGCCAGTTGAGCCAACTGAAGAAAGATATCCGATCTACAAAAGACATCGCCAAAGGTACGGTTAGAGGCAGCAATGGCAAATTTGGCTTTGCCAGCCTTGATGATGGTCGCGAAGCATTTATAACCCCCAATGATATGAATCGCCTTTTCCCAGGAGATCGTGTTCGTATTAATGTAGTTGAAGGTAAAGGTGGCAAGCCTCAAGCCGAGCTGGAAAAACTACTAGAAAGCCCCCTGCAAGACTTTGTAGGCCATTATGTGGTGCGCGGTCAGGGCCATTTTGTGCAGCCAGATCTGCCTCAGTTTAACCGCTGGTTATTTATTCCCCCTAATCAACGTAAAGGTCTAAAGGCTGGCGATTTTATCCGCTGTCGTATTAGCCAACACCCTTTTCACAAAGAGGGTAAAGCTCAGGTACGCGTGCTAGAAAACCTAGGTAACGATAGCACTCCAGGCATTGAAGGCCTCTACATGGCCAGTAAGCATAATTTGCCAGGCAAATTAGGCAAAGGCGCCCAGGAACAGGCTGATGAGCTAGCAAAAGCCGATATCCCTAGTTACCCCAACAACTGTGACTTGCCCTTTGTTACCATCGATTCATCTAGCACCTTAGATATGGATGATGCAATCGCAGTACAGCGCGATGGTGATGATTACAAGGTCAGCGTCGCTATCGCTGATCCAAGCATCGAAGTTGCCGCTGATTCCTCTCTCGGTCAGGCCGCTCTCAATAGGACTCAGACCGTGTATCTGCCCGGTCAAAGCCGACATATGTTCCCAACTGAGCTGTCTCAGAATCGCTACTCCTTAGTCGAAGGCGAGCAGCGTCCTGCATTAATCTGTCATATGGACATCAGCCATTCAGGCGAAATCTCTGCATTTCGCTTTGAATTAGCCAACATCAAATCTCAGAGAAAGCTCAGCTACCAAGAGGTGGCAGATTGGCTCTGCGAAGATGACGACAAACTGGGCCTAGATGCAGCACAAAGCGAGAGTTTAAAAGCTCTGCACGAGCTCGCGCAGCAGCGTCAGGCTTTCCGTCTAGAACATGCCCTGGTAATGGAAGATAAAGCCGACTACGACATCGAGCTAAATGAACAAGGCAAAATAGGCTCGATCCACAAGCGCAATAAAACCCAAGCCCACCTAATGGTAGAAGAAGCTATGCTGGCTTGTAATATCAGCGCGGCCAGCTTCTTTAAAGAAAATCAGCTACCTGCTCTATTTTCACACCACGCAGGAATAAAAGAAGACAAGCTGGAAACCTTACAAGAGGTGCTTAAAGCCGACCATCCCAAACTTGCTGATCTAAAGCTTGATAGCTTAGAAGGCTATCGAGATTTGATGCAGAGTCTAAATCAAGACGACCCTCAGCTACTGCTAACTTGCAAGCGTCTATTACAGGCCAGTGAACTGCATACCTCAGCGGCACCGCACTTAGGTCTTGGATTGGCTGGCTATGCCACCATTAGCTCCCCAATTCGCCGCTATCAGGACTACTACAATCACCTAGTTATCAAGGCCAAACTTTCTGAGCAAGCTATGCCAATGACCATTAGCGCAGAGCAGCTAGAAAAGACGCAGACGCAACTCATGGCTGGGCGCCAAGCTGTTCGCCAAATGGAGCAGTGGCTACATGTGCAATATATGGCCGATAAAATTGGCAGCGAACATCAAGCCACCATCGCCCTAGTCAACGGCCAAGGCGTTGGCCTGCGCTTTGATGATACGGGTATCGAAGGCTTTGCTCTTTTACAAAACAAAGAAGCCCCTTGGGAGTTAGACCATCGCCGCCTAAAACTCGTCCGCGGTGACACTGTGCACCAGCTTGGACAATCCCTTAAAGTTAAGGTGAACAGCATTGATACTGCACTTCGTCGTATCGCTGTAAGTATTGTCGAATAGTAAGAACAATAAGGACTGCCCAATGAGCGACGCCTTCGCGGATAAAAAAGTCAAAGATTTTCAAAGCCTACTTGAAGTACTGCGGTTAGAAAAACAGGGGGACTTACTTTTTCGCGGGCACAATATGCAAGTACCTTGGGGGCGCGTTTACGGCGGGCAAGTACTCGCCCAAGCACTTTATGCCGCTCACCAAACGGTGAGCGATGAATATAAAGTTCATTCCCAGCATGCCTATTTCATTCGCCCTGGGCAGGTCCATATTGATATTGATTTTGAAGTCGAAATCGTGCGCGACGGTCGCGGCTTTTGCACCCGCCGCGTTACCGCCCTGCAGAACGGTAAGGCGATACTAATTTCATCCCTGTCTTTTCAAAGGCCTGAAGACGGTTTAGAGCAGCAATGCGAGTTCCAAGCCGACGCTCCTGTAGAAGGCCTGCAGACAGAACACGAACGGCAAATCGAATACTGTGAAGCGAAAGGCCTAGATCCAGATAAACGCACTTTGGAAATCGAATATCGCAGCACCAACCCTTTCGATCATTTAAACCCTACACCAATGCCACCTCGCGTTGGAGTTTGGATGCGCGCCAGCGGGAAAGTTGAAGACCCCATTCTGAACCAAGCGCTGCTATCGTATATGTCGGACAGCTATCTGTTAGACACCTCCCTACTGCCCCACGGTATCTCCTATTACAACCCTAAGCTGCAAAGCGCCAGCTTGGATCATGCGCTATGGTTTTACGATCAAATTGATGCCAGCGAGTGGCACTACTATGAACTTGATAGCCCCAAAACCGCAGGTGCCCGTGGCTTGAACTTTGGAAAAATCTATCGCAAGGACGGCTGCCTTGTAGCGGCAGCCGCGCAAGAATGTTTAATGCGCATGGTGGACAGCAAATAGCTGAATACACCATTGAGCTCTATTAATAGCAAAAACGATAGGGAATCTATTGGTTTCGCCCGTTTTATATTGCAGCCCTGGTAGACTTCTATTTTCTCTTCCTAGCTCCATAAGGAAACACCTGCAGTGAACTTCAGTGAGCTGTGCCTTTGCGTGATCATTGGCCTACTAATCGATGCCTTACTCGGAGAAAGTCGACGTTTTCACCCATTGGTAGGCTTTGGCTACATCGCCTCTAAGCTGGAGAACTATCTTAATCACGGCGATCATCTCATTACTAAAGGTTCACTGGCTTGGGTACTGGCAGTCCTACCTTTGTGCTTCGCTGTTTGTGCTTTCTTTTACCTCTGCACTTTGCCTATATTCGCAGAAATTATCGTAGGCTCGTTTATTGTCTATCTAGGTATTGCAAGACGCTCTCTTTTAGAGCATAGCGAGGCAGTGGCAACAGCCTTAAAGAAAGATCTACACTCTGGCCGCGTCGCAGTCGGTATGATTGTGAGCCGAGAAACTTCAGAAATGGATACCCGTAGTATCTGTAACGCCGCTATTGAATCTACCTTAGAAAACTGTAACGACAGCGTAATTGCACCCATTTTTTGGTTTCTCGCATTTGGGCCTGCTGCTTTAGTTCTTTATCGACTGAGCAATACACTGGATGCCATGTGGGGCTATAAAAACAAACGCTACCTGAAATTCGGAAAAGCCTCAGCGAGAATTGATGACTTACTTAATTATATCCCCGCTAGAATCTGCGCCCTGCTCTTTTGCTTTAGTAAAAACGCCAAGCAGAGCATTCTAGCCTGGCAACAGCAGGCCAAGCACTGTGCCAGCCCCAATGGCGGACCGGTTATGTGTACAGGTGCCGCCGCACTTGGACTACAATTAGGCGGCCCGGCCATTTACCACGGCAAAAAGGTGGAAAAGACCGTAATGGGTTACGGCCTGCCAGCAACCAATGAAGATATTACTCGAGCAAATCAGTTTGTTAATCGCCGCATAGTATTCTTAACGATAATACTAGCCTGCCTCGCTCTGCTTATACGATAATTAGGCACACAGTATTATCTAGTTAAAACATCGAAACAATGAAGATCACAACAAGCATTAGCCATGGTGGTCGTCTCGCTGAGATCGCAGCAGCGTCCAATACAGGCATAGCACAGTGGCTAGATCTCTCCACCGGCATCAGTCCCTGGAGCTGGCCCGTACCTCAAATCCCTGAAGCGGTATGGCGTGAACTCCCCAACGATAATGATCAACTTGAAAAAATAGCCCAAAATTTTTATCAAAAAAACACGGCAGGCCTAGCGATAGCAGGAACTCAGTGGTTAATTCAGCATCTTCCAGTATGTTTGCCGGAAACTAAAACCGTCGCACTGCCTGAGAGAGGCTACCAAGAACATCATAAAGCATGGCTGCTAAGCGGGAATAGATATCTGCTATACAAAAACCAGAAAGACCTTATGGCAAAGTTAGAACAAAAGCCCGAGGTGAATACTGTGGTTTTGATTAATCCGAATAACCCAAGCGCCGAAACCTATTCTCACAAAACCTGTGAAGACATCGCAAAACTATGCGAAAAAAGAGGAGGCTACCTAATCGTTGATGAAGCTTTTAAAGATATTGAGACAGCTAACATTCCTCCAGTCGATTCGGCGAACAATATTATTTGTACACGATCACTCGGAAAATTCTTCGGTTTAGCGGGTATTCGACTTGGCTTTGTTTTTGGCCCCTCAAAGCTCACTGAACAACTGCGCGGCATGGCTGAACCCTGGTCAGTAAATGGACCAGCGCGCTATATAGCTAAACAATGCTTACAAGATCATAAATGGCATAACGAACAACGACAAAGAATTAAAGCCGCCAATCAATCTCTGCATCAACTCTTAAAACAGCTTAAACAACAAGTTTCTAGCGGTGCAGAGCCAGCAGAACTGTTAGATGGAGGCTTATTTATCACTCTAAAAGGTGATAAGGGTAAGATAGCTTCCTTGCACAATTATTTATTAAGTCAGGCCATTTATTGCCGCATTTTCGACCCTATCGAAAACCATAACTTATTGCGATTTGGCTTGTGTGATACAGGAGGTCTCGAACGCCTAAAAATGGTAATAAAAACCTATATAAAACAAGGCTAAGTTTTTGGAAGCACACACGAAAGTAAAACACCTATCAGCACCGCTGTTCTTTTTAAGGCACGGTCAAACAAACTGGAACTTAGAAAGGCGACTGCAAGGGCTTAATGATGTAAGCCTCAACGAAACAGGGTTTCAACAAGCCAAATCGTTAGCGCCTCTCATACATGAGCTTGAGATAAAAGATTGCATCTGCAGCCCGATGCTTAGAGCAAGGCAAACTCTGGCGCAATTACAGTTAAATTGCCCTGTACGTGTAGACCATAAATGGCAAGAGCTTTCGATTAACCTCCAAAGCCTCCAGCCACCAAGGGCCAAGCTTGCGCCGGAGCAGCTTAAACCCTATACGCTAATAGTTTCCCACGGCAGTGTATTTGAAGCACTCTGTCATACCCTAGCTATTCCCGTGAAGGTACTTGATAATTGTAGCCTTGTAGAAATTTCGATAGGCAATACAATTAAAATACATCATTCAGGGTATCCTTTAGTTAATCGCCAAGAATAGTCACTCGGAATGACTCACCCCTGAAACCAACAGCACCACAAGCACCGTCAAAGCCAGTACTTAGTGGATAGATAAGGACCATCTCATGCTGAAAAAAGCCATATACGGACTAATCGCTCTTTCATCAGCTGTGGCAGCCTATATTTACTGGGGCTCGCAGGATACAGATTCATACGATGATAAGGGCTTTTTGAGTCTTCCTATCACTGTAATAGCCGAAAACAACGGCTTTCGGCACATTAAGTTTATAAACAATAGGGAAATCAACAAGTTTGAGCTAACTTCACACAATCGCTTTAATCAGCATATCAATGAGGGGAAGTGGGATGAACAATGGGTCTCTGAAACCCTTACGCAGAAACAAGAAGCTCTAAAAGCCGTTTATCTAGCCAGTCAGGCCAATCAATTCGACTTGGAGCAAACATATACAGATGAATCACCAAACTTCATTGGCTTGGTAGACCTCTCTAAGTTATTGCTACTACAAGCTCAAAAATTTCTGCGTGATGGCAATATCGATGCTGCTCTCGAATACTACTCAGCTTCATTAAAATACGGCTACTTACTTAAAACTGAGGCCGGCAGCACTTTAATTTCTTATGCTATTGGTCAAAAAATTGAACAAATAACGCTATTTCGAATGAGTAGATTGATCATCGAAGAGCCATTAAGCATAGAACAGTTAAAAAGCATTTTAACGCTGCTCAAGAAAATATCGAAAAACAAACACAAGGACTTCTCACACACACTGCACGGAGAATTTATATATACCGCTAATCAGCTAGAAAAACCCAGCAAGCAGACTCTCGCAACAAGGTGGGAACAATACAAACTATATAACTATAATCAGCTGACCTTCCTTAACGAGAATGACAGCGATACTGCATTAGCAAGCAAGCTATTTGACCTGCTATTCGCTCTTTTCCCACGCTTCTACCTACACACAAATACTGAGCTTAGCTTTTTTGCAGGTCGACTTATCAAACAGAAGCATAAAATTCTTGCTGGCTGTAGCAAACTGGTAGCTAAACAGGAGAGCGAACAAGTGCCTCTTAGTTGGCTAGATCTCATACGCAGTAACTCAGCGGGATTAGAGCTTCGCAACGAAACAATGCACAACACATTTAGCCAGCAACAACTATCGCATTGTTTCCACCAGCTGCATGTTCAAGCCAGTAAGATTTCAGTGGCAAATAAGCTCTTTGAGAAGGAGTACAAAAAGAAACTAAGCCAGCTGACAGAGCTTAGCCCATACCTAGATGCAGTAGATTTACAAGATCCATTTGCCAAGCAAGCTCAGCTTCTTGGTTTAGAAAATGGATTTATTACTTCAGTGGGCTTAAACGGTGCTAGTAATCCAAGCGAGCATGGCAGCTTATACCAGCAAAGCTGCGCATACCAAGAGAGTTGTTTTAACGAGCCGCGTTTTTTATTGAGCGATTTTGACGAAAACCTAGGCATTCCGCCAAAAATTTAGTACACCGGCAGCTCTATTGAAGAAAACAGCTCATCTACTTCAGCTTTACTGCTGCGGCCAATGGCATCGGCCACCAGGTCACGATCGAGATGCGGCGCGAACTTTTGGATAAATTCGTACATAAAGCCGCGTAAGAAGGTGCCGCGACGAATGCCAATCTTAGTCGTGCTTGATTGGAACAAGTGACTAGCGTCCAACGCGACCAAATCACTGTCTAGAGTTTCGTCATAAGCCATATGGGCAATAATGCCGATACCTAAACCTAGTCTTACATAGGATTTGATAACGTCCGCGTCAGCGGCGGTGAATACCACCTTAGGGGCCAAACCACGCTCAACAAAAGCCTCGTCCAATTTAGAGCGGCCAGTAAAGCCAAAGACATAGGTCACAATTGGATGATGAGCGACATCTTCCAAGCTCAGCTTAGAAACCTGACATAGAGGGTGGTCTTTCGGTACCACTATGGAGCGGTTCCATTTGTAGCAAGGCATCATCACCAGATCACTGAATAACTCCATCGCTTCTGTTGCGATGGCAAAATCAACGGTACCGTCAGCGGCCATTTCAGAGATCTGCATAGGTGTACCCTGGTGCATATGCAGGGAAACATCCGGATATTCTTTAATAAAGTCGCCAATTACATTGGGTAAGGCATAGCGCGCTTGGGTATGGGTAGTGGCAATAGACAGACTGCCTTTACGCTCATCACTGAATTCTTGGGCGACCTGTTTGATACTTTCAACTTTACGGAGGATCTCTCCGGCAGTATTTAAGATGGCTTCACCAGCCGGGGTAATTCGGGTTAAGTGCTTGCCACTGCGGGAAAAGACCTCGACGCCTAATTCATCCTCCAATAGACGAATCTGCTTACTGATCCCAGGTTGCGAAGTATAGAGGCTTTGAGCCGTCGCCGAGACGTTGAGGTCATGGTGGGCAACTTCCCAAATATAACGCAACTGCTGCAGTTTCATAGCTTTCTCCCCTGTGTATTGGCCACGGTCAGACCATGAGCGCAAACGCGCTCAGAAATGAAGCTTTGTACGCCAAGCTCTTGTCCAAGTATTTACTTATAAAAATATAAGTAAATATTCTTTTCCAGAATAGAGTCTTATCCGTATATTTGCCAGTACTAATTGCTAATTTAGCTATAAAAATTCACCTGTTTCCTACTTATTGTTTATATGGATGCCTTAACGTATATATTTGCCGGTGCTGGCGTCGGATTCGCCGTCGGAGTAACCGGAGTCGGCGGTGGCTCACTGATGACCCCCCTGCTGATCCTCTTTGGTATTCCTTACAATGTAGCCATTGGTACCGACCTTTTGTTTGCCGCCGTCACTAAAGCTGGAGGGGTTCGCACCCACCACAAACTGGGCAATATTCGTTGGTCATTGGTTGTGGCATTGGCGGCTGGTAGTATTCCCGCATCGCTGGTTACCGCCTTACTGCTGCAAACTTTCTTTCAGGGCGCCCATGACTATCAAGGCTTATTGACCCACAGCCTGGGCTTGATGCTGATTATCACCTCGGCCGTTATCCTGTTTAAAAAGCGCTTACAGAAAGCCAGCCAAAGCGGCGATGGCCTGATGTCAAAGGTGCATCAGCATGGACGCCTGATCACCGTGATCAGTGGCGTCATACTAGGCGTGCTGGTAACCCTATCTTCAGTTGGCGCTGGAGCCTTCTGTGCAGCGCTACTTTTAGTGTTGTACCCCAAGCTGAAGGCCACTGAAGTGGTAGGTACTGATATTGCCCACGCTGTCCCACTTACCCTCATAGCTGGCCTTGGGCACCTATTCTTTTTGGGCAATGTGGACTTTATGCTACTTGGATGCTTGCTCCTTGGATCGCTACCGGCCATTCACTTTGGCAGCAAGCTTTCGGCTCAGCTACCTAATAGCATTCTGCAGCCTGCACTCGCCTCGCTACTGATGCTACTGGGTGTAAAGTTCGCCTTTTTATAAGCACAATTTTTATAAAACCGCATAGAGCAAGCCGAGTGAGCATTTAGCCCTGACTCGGTTCGTTTGCTACGCCATGAGGAACATGGCCGGTCGCGACATGTTGACTGGCCGACTGGCAATGACTCTGTTGATCATCAAAAAACACATCCGCGCCATAAGAACGTAAAAACTCACCCTTATCTAGACCACCTAAAAAAAGCGATTCGTCAAGACGAATACCCCACTGTCTGAGGGTTCGTATGACTCTTTCATGGGCTGGCGCAGAGCGGGCTGTTACCAAGGCCGTTCTAATAGGACAATCACCATTTGGAAAATCGGCCTGTAGATGCTGTAAGGCTTTGAGGAAGGTTTTAAAAGGGCCACCGCTCAGCGGTGTTTTCGCCTTAGTCCTTTCATTTTCAGCAAAAGCTTCTAGCCCCTCTTGTTTATAGATTCGCTCAGATTCATCAGAGAACAAAACAGCATCACCATCAAAAGCAAAGCGCAATTCTCCATCATCACCCAAGCGACTTCCTGCCAACATAAGCGTTGCAGCTGCCACTCCTGCATCTAGCGCCTGACGAACATCCTCGGCATGGGTAGAAAGAAACAGATGACAACCAAAGGCCGAGACATAACGATAAGGGCTTTCCCCGCCACAAAACGCGGCCCGGGTAATACCCAGCCCATAATGCTCAATGGAGTTAAACACTCTAAGCCCAGTATCAGCGCTATTGCGAGACAGTAATATCACTTCTACACGGTTTTTATCTTCATTGAGAGCGAGCAGCTTTTTCACCAAAGGAAAGGCTTCACCCTGCTCAAGAATATCGTCTTCGTGCTTACGCTGATACTCGGCAAATGCCGCTAGGCCTTCGCGCTCAAAGACAAGGTGACTATCACTTAAGTCGAACAAGGCCCTAGATGAGATTGCAATAATTAATTTTTCACCAAATGCCGAAGACATATTACCCCTAACAAGTTTATCGCTCTTAGTCAGATTCTGACGGCTGTATAAAGACTGATGGCTCATCAGACACAAGATTAAATAACTATAAATATAAAAATGCTACTCATCACTTTGTATTAGCTAATTAACCACTAGCGAACTTTAATGAAACAAAAGAATGGTTTTCACTAACAAAGCTAGAAACAGCTCACATATTCAATAATATCTCTTTGAATATTTTCAAGCAAAGAGCGTTCGCGGCTCAATCAACAATAATCGGAAACATTATATTATGGCCAATATTTCGAGCATTATGGATGATCAAGGCAGCACTCAAGGTAAGTTAACGCACCTAGGGAAAACGGATGATAGCCTTCTGACGATAAACGGTACTGGCAGCCCAGGCGCTACCATTAATGTCTTCCAAAACGGCACCCTAATCGGGCATTGTCAAGCAGATGCCCAAGGGATTTGGGTGTTTCAAAGCCCTGAATTATCACAGGGTCTACACCAACTTACCGTTAGCGAAACCGACGCCAACGGTATCGAATCCTTGCCTAGCCAAGCGTTTCAGATATCAGTTGATCAAGAAGTTCTGACCGCCAGTGAACTAGCGATCAATGGTGTTCCCAAAGCCTATGCGAACGGAGACCAGCTTAGCAGCGGAGAACATCACTTCAGCGGCAAAGCTGAGCCGAACTCGACGATTGAAGTCTTTGATAAAGGCGAATACGTAGGAACAACAAACAGCGACGACAGTGGTAACTGGACGCTAGGGGTCAACCTCGCCGAAGGAGCCCACGAATTAAGTACAACCGTTAAAGATGACGCCGGCAATATTAGCAAATCGTCAGAGCCCGTTAAACTTGAAGTTATGGCCGTGAACGATAATGCCAATACAACCGGTGTTACGCTTCCTCCTGGTACCAGTGTGGTAGACGGTGGCTACAACAATAACAAGACCCCACTAGTGAGCGGAACTGCAACCGCTAAAGCTATGGTTTATCTTTCTGTAGGCGATCAAAATTATGGCCCAATTCAAGCCGATGACCAAGGGAACTGGACAGTGCAAATCACTGAACCACTTGATGAAGGCGAACACCTTTTCCGCGCCAAAGCAGTAAATGATGCTGGCACAGCATATGACGGATTTACATTAACTATCGATACGACTGCCCCTGACGCCCCCACCATTGATTATGCCAACGACGATGTCGGTGCTTACCAAGGCCGAGTGGAGCATCAAGAATCCACCGATGACGACGCCTTTAGCTTGCACGGCCATGGGACTAAGGGAGATATTATTGCTATATATCACGGTAAGAGCTTCTTAGGCACCACCTTCGTAAAAGATGACGGCAGCTGGGAGTATCAGCCAACAAAGAGCTTTTTAACGGGTGAGCAAACTTTCTTTACTATTGCATTTGATAAAGCCGGCAACCGAAGTGATGCAAGTGAAGAATTTGAAGTTACCGTAGACCGTCAGGTTGAGCCACCCGAAATTCTCTATATTTTAGATGATGAAGGGCCAAGTACCGGCGAAGTGAATGACGGTGGAAACACCGATGATATTGAACCATTAATCGTCGGCAGTGCGGAAAAAGGCGCTTTAGTTCATATTTATATCGATGGCGCATTTGTAGGCTTTACCCAAGCAGACAAAAACACAGGCGAATGGAAGCTTCAATCGCCACTGCTTTTAGATGAAGGCCAGCATGCAATTACCGCTAAGCAATACGACCTTGCTGAAAACGAGAGTGACATGTCCGACTCTTTCAGCTTCACAATATCTCTCAATCAAGCGCCAGATGCAGAAGATGATCACTACACCATTAGCAAAACCACTAAGTTTGATGTACTAAAAAATGATAGCGATGCTGACGGCGACAAAATTTCATTATCTGAAATAGTTAGCCAAGGTCAATTTGGCAACGCACAAATTAAAAATGGTAAAATCACTTACAAGCCCAATGGCAAGGTAACCGAACCACAACAAGATACCATTGAATATAAAATCGAAGATGGTAATGGTGGTACCGACACTGCCACAATCCACATTACTCTTCTTCCTCCGCATGTTAAGCCTACTATTGACCTTGATGAAAAAAGTGATTCTGGTCGTTATGACAACGATAACATTACCAAGGACAGCACACCTGAATTGGTCGGCACCGCCACCATTGGTAGCCGCGTAATTATTTACAAGGGCAACAAAAAAATTGGTGAAACCACGGCCGATAGCGACGGAAAATGGAGCTTTACTACTAATGAATACAATGATGGTGACCACAAATTCAAGGTTACTAGCGTTATAGGTAGCGAGAAAAAATCTTCTTCAAGCTTAACCGTTACTATCGATACAGAAGTTGAAGCGCCGGTAATCACCCACCTTGTCGATGATCTAAACGGTTCAAAAAATGTCTCGCCTGGAGAAACCCTCAACGACACTCTCCCTGAGGTCCATGGTACAGCTGAAGCTCATGCTGAGATCATTGTTTATGTTGACGGTAAAGAAGATGGGCGCATAGAGGCCGATGAAAATGGCGATTGGGTTTATCAAGTTAGCAATGAAATGAATGATGGCTCAGTCGATATTCGCGCAAAGCAAATCGATATCGCCGGGAATATCAGCCCTAAAACCCAGGGTTTTGAGGTTGAGGTTCAATCAAACCAAGGCCCCAACGCCAAGAACGACAGAGTATCAACCACTGACACCGTTAAAGTAGATGTTCTATCCAACGACAAAGATCCGGACGGCGATAAACTGAAGCTTGAAAGCATTACCAAGCAAGGAAAGTACGGTAGCGCCAAAATTAACAAATCTGGTGAGATCGTCTACGAGTTGGACAACCCTGCAAACCAGGTATTAACCGACACCGTCATTTATCAAATCAGCGATGGCCGTGGTGGTTTTGATACTGCCAAAGTTATTATTGAGATCGCACCACCTATCGAAAAACCTACCATTGATTTAAAAGCTTCTAGCGACTCCGGTAAGTTTAACGATGATGATTTAACTAATGATACCACCCCTACTTTTACCGGTTCAGCAACCGCAGGAACTACTGTTACCTTATTCCACGGTAAAACCAAGGTTGGCGAAACCATTGCTGAATCCAATGGTAGCTGGACGATTACTAGCACACATTTGAATGACGGCAACTATGACTTCAGAGTTGTAAGCAGTCGTGGTGAAGAGTCAAAAGATTCTGAGCCTCTTACTGTTACTATCGATACCATCGTGGACGCGAATGTCGTCAACATTGGCCGAACTTATAACAACGCCTACGACTTTACCGAATACACAACTCAAAATGGCGGTAAAGTTGATAATGGAGATTCCGTTTATCATGCTAGGGCCAGTGAAATAGCATGGCACCTAACGACCACTGAATATGTAGACTATAAAATTAAAGACATTGATGCTAGATATAGTGGAAGAATGAATGGCCTCACCGACGGTTATCTTGCGAGGGCCGAAGGCGGTGCCAGCAGCGATACAGACATTAAACCCGATTGGTTTAGAAATATTAGCGGTGACACATCGGCTTGGGATCATGTTTTCTACACCTTCCAGGCAACCCTGCAGGATTTAGCAGGTAATGAGCTAGTCGTTTTAATGACACCGACACTAGTCGATCCAATTGCATCATTGAAAGATGGGGGTTATATCGTAACTTTTGCTTCATTAAACGCTAGCAAAGATGGCAGTTTTGATATTTGGGCACAACGGTATGATGTTAACGGTAATACTGTAAATGACGCTTTTGTCGTTAATAGTTTCCGCTTGGGTGAACAAGCCAACTCGGATGTGACAGGCCTAGAAGATGGTGGCTTCCTAGTAACTTGGCAATCCGACGACCAAGACGGAGATGGATTTGGCATCTTTGCTCAACGTTATGATGCCAACAGCCAGAAGGACGGTTCAGAATTTCAAGTCAATCAATTCTACAGCTCGGACCAAAGTCGCCCTGAAATTACATCACTAGAAAACGGAGGTTTCGCTGTAAGCTGGATGAGTGACGGACAGGATGGTCATGCGGCCGGTGTCTATCTGCGTGTTTTCTCAGCAGATGGTGAGCCTCTAGGAAATGAAATTCAAGTAAATGAGCAAGGCCAAGGAAACCAAGCCTTACCGTCAATAACAGAACTAAACGGCGGGCTATTTGCGGTCAGCTGGCATGCTAGCCAAGATGAAAGTGGCAACAATATTTGGGCTAAGATTTACGACCAAGAAGGCAATATTATTAAAGACGATTTCATCTTACATGACGATTTAAGCGGCGAGCAGTTTTTGAGTAATATACGCAGCAGCTCTGACGGTGGATTCATCGCTAGCTGGGTAAGCATCGCAGCTGATGGCGCCAATCAAATACAAATTCAAAGCTTTAGTGCCAGCGGAAAAGCGCTTTTCGAGCAAAACATCATTATTATGCCGGCAGATGAACAAACTAGTATCACGGGTCGCCCCGAAGTAAGTGGTTTAGATAACGGCGACTTTGTAGTGGTTTGGTCTGAGGTGAATAACGGAATTGCTAACGTCTATAGCAGCAGATACTCATCTGAAGGAGAAATAATCAGCGCTAAAACAATCATCGCCCAGAGTCAGCTCACCTCAAATATTGAGCCGCACATTGTTACTCTGGAAGACGGTGGCTACCTGGTTACTTGGACGAGTATCGACAGTAACACAGGATCTATCGCGATTTTTGGTCAACGTTTTGACAGTAGTGGTATGTCTTTCTCTGACGCATTTGAAGTGGGCAAAGTCGATAGCAGCTTTGACGGTAATGAAAGTGCTCTCAGTCAGCAAAGCTTGGATAATAGCAGCAATAGCTTGCTAGACCTCAATGAAAGCGACCTTGGCTTGGAGGGTCTAGTCGATGCCGACTTTTCTCAGCCAACGGCATCTGGCGATATGCTCGTGGCACAGATTTCACTATCTGGGGCACTCTCATCACCATTAGATTGGAGCTCATTACTTGATGGCGATGCTTCAGCTAAAGAACTATTTGAACAGCTTGAAGTTGAACTGCCAGAACTTGAGGCAGCTCAGTTTACTACGTCCAGAACGAATGAGACTGAAGAAGGCGAGAAAAGCTCTATTGATTTCTATAGCTCAGAGCAAATAACACAAGAGCTAGAGCAGCTATTAATAATCCAAGCGGACATCGACATTCACCCCTAACACCCTAAGCCCTTTGCCACAGGTCGCTCAACGCGGCTTGTGGTGTTTTGTTAGCATAAACAAGCAGATCGCCTTTAAATCGGAAAGACTTTTGGCGGCACGCTCAGAGTTTTGATCGACCACCGTTAACAACAATGCGTGGCTGGCCTCTAAATGTAGCCTGGCAATCCTACCTAACTCTTCCTCATCTTGCTCAAACCCCAAACGCCGATACATGCGAATAAAGTGACTGATCACCACAAAATCATGCTGAGCGTCTAGCTCTCTTAATTCAGGGATGGCCCAGAGTGCTTGAGCTAAAGGCAGAATTGCCTTCTGCTCTTTGTAGACGTCTAACATAAGATCAATCTGACAAGCCGTAAAAGTCTCAAGGCTCATTGACTCGATATCAAGGCGCTCTGTTGCCTCAAGCGCTTCGGTCATACGATCTAGCCAACGCTCACCCAAGGCATACAAAATTGCATGTTTATTGGGAAAATAATGGTACAAAGCACCCACAGAAATCCCCAGATCTTTTGCAATCAGTATGGTCGTTAAATCATCAAAACCGACTTCATCGAGCAATCTAGCCGTCGCATCCAATATTTGCTGAGTTTTCTGTTTAGCACGCTCTTGAATGGGCTGACGACGAGGGGCCAGCTTAGTTTTGCGGTCTTTTTGGCGCTCTAGGGGCATAATCATCCAGATCTAATAAAATCGCCCTATTCTAGCTCTATTGTTAGTTGCTGACTATATGGGGAGCAATAAAGTGTAGCAGTACAGAAACACTGACAGTGGTCATTTTTCACCCAACCATAAGCACCTACTTTCTCATATTTTTATCACAATTCTATGCAGGCATAGACAGCCCGGCACTAATTCTCCAACATGCAGCTATGAATATATTATTTGTATGCACCCATAATCGCTGCCGCAGTATACTCGCGGAAGCTATATTCAGCTCTCACGCTGGGAACCTCGCATTGAATGTAAAATCTGCCGGTAGCCAGCCAGCGGGTAAAGTACACCCGGAGTCCCTCCTTGCCCTGAGCAGAAATAATATTCCCTGTGAATATTTACAAAGCCAATCTTGGGAAGATTTTTCACAGTGGCCTTGCGACCTCATCATTACAGTTTGTGATAGTGCAGCACAGGAAAGTTGCCCACATTATTTCTCTTCCGCACAGGTTCTACATTGGCCCTTAAAAGACCCATCTTCAATTGAGGGCTCAGAGTCTCAACGAATAGAAGCCTTTGACAAATTAGTTTCGCAGTTGCAATCAGCAGCAAATGAATTTTGTAACCGTATAAAAGCCTCCGGCCCTAAAAGCGCTATCGATTGTCTCATCGAATACGGAGCCAAGCACAAAGAAACTTCCAATTCCGTGGCTCTCTAGGTGCCACTTGGCAAACATAAGAGTCTAAGCAGAAGGATTTAGGGCATAGGCAGTTGTTTAAGATTAATCAGCGATGAACATCTAAAGAAATGCACATTTTCCAGCCCAGCTTAGACGAAAAAACTGCGGTTCTCTAACAACATCACTAAAACTAAAGACTGATTTTCACCATTCTAGATTGCCTTTCGCCTTGAGCCGAAAGGCTTTTAATCAACACCGTTCATCTTTGATTAATTTTTTGTTGAATATCAGGTACTTAATAACCAAGTAAAATTAATTGTAAAAGTAATTTTTAGTACTTTGTAACCATTCTCCTAAGGTTTAGACCACTAATCCCCGACAAGCTGCAGCACAAATTACCCCATACTTTTCGTGATAGAATTCACAGAAATTTTAATATTAGCTAATACATCAGTTCTAAGCGAATGGCTTATGTTCATTAAGCCTAGGTAGCAACAAGGCAACAATAAGCGCCCTCAAAATCTCGCAAAGATCTGAACAGCTTTGATCCGAAGGGGGATTCTTCTGTGTCAAATATTGCTAACAAAGATGCTGCTATAACACCGCAATCTTTTCAACAGGAAGAAAAAGTTGTTGGACTAATCAGCGCCATAAAAGGCCGAGCTCATACCCAAGCCACAGGGCATAAGCAGGCTCTCAAAGTCGGCGACAAGGTTGCTATTCAATCGCACTTAATCACTTCAGACGAAAGCGCCGTCGCTGTCCGCTACCAAAGTGGCGGTGGTGCAATTTTAGGCTCAAATCAGAATGTTAATTTGGCACGACTCAATCAAACTGGCGACGCTCCTAAAAGTGAGCAGGATGAAGAGTTGGACTTTGAAGCACTTGAGCGTGCCATCGAATCAGGCTCGGATTTGAACGAGCTGCTACCTGCTGCTGCCGCTGGCGGTACAGCCTCAGCTAATTCTTCAGCAGGTACAGTCGGAATTCGCTTTACCTTCACCGCCGAGCAAGTTTTGCCCAGCGCTGGCTTTGAAACAAACAGCCTCGAAGCTCCCCAAGTTTCGCTATTCGACGAAGCCTCCCCTAGTAATCAAGCCCCAGTTGCCGAAGATGAAATATTTTCAGCCACCGAAGATACCATCGTAAGCGGAAATCTTTTAGCAAATGATAGCGATGTAAATAACGACCCATTATCTTTACTTGATTTTAGTGTGGCTGGCAACAGCACTCCCTACCAAGCGGGTGAGACCGCCCAAATTCCTGGTGTAGGTCAAATCACTTTAAACAGTGATGGCAGTTTTGAATTTATACCCAATCAAAACTATAACGGCCCTGTTCCTAATATCAGCTATACCATTAGTGACGGCAGCCTTACTGATACCGCCCAGTTGATTATCAGTGATATTCAGGCAGTAAACGATGCCCCTATCGCCGTCGATGACGAGGTAGGCCTTCCTGAAGATGGCAGCATTTCAATATCCGTATTGCAAAACGACGTAGATCCGGACGGCGACGGTATTGAGATAGTAAGCGTCGGTGAAGCGGAAAATGGTACGGTTACGATTGATCCAGAAACTGGAAACCCGATTTACACGGCCAATGAAAACTATGTTGGTCCTGATAGCTTTACTTACACCATTACTGATCCCGATGGCTTGCTATCAACGGCCGTTGTAAGAATCACTGTTGGACCGAATCAGAATGATAGTCCTATTGCTATAGACGACCAACGCTCTACGGCCGAAGATACGCCGATCAGTATTAGTGTTTTAAGCAATGACTCAGACCCAGACAACGACCCATTAAGTATCCAAAGCTTTACCCAAGCTGAAAATGGTAGTGTTAGCTTGGACCCTAATACCGGTGAGCTAATTTATACCCCCAATCTTAACTTTGTTGGAAGCGATAGCTTTAGCTATACCATTACAGATCCAAGCGGTGCCACCGATACCGCTGTTGTTACGATAACCGTCGGCCCGAATATTAACGACCAACCTATTGCTATCGATGACAATATTACAACCCCAGAAGACACCGCCATTACAATTTCGGTTAGGGATAATGATAGCGACCCAGAAAACGATCCTTTAACCGTTACAGCCATTACCCAAGGTAGTAATGGCAGTGTCAGTATAGACCCTGTGAGCGGTAACCCGATCTATACACCAAACCTGAATTTTGTCGGAATCGATAGCTTTACCTACACCATTACAGATCCCAATGGCGCCAGCAGTACAGCGACAGTTACGGTAACCGTAGGCACAAATGTTAACGATACTCCCATCGCTGTCGATGACAGTAATAGTATTGATGAAGACGGTACGCTAACGGTTAACGCTGCCGACGGGCTACTAAACAACGACAGTGACCCGGATATTGGCGACAGTATCTCTGTTATTTCGTTAAACGGTCAAAGCAATAGCACCGGTGTGGCAATTGCCGGCAGCAACGGTGGTTTATTTGTTATCAACTCAGACGGCAGCTATAGCTTTAATAGCAATGGCGAATTCAACCAACTTGCTTCGGGAGAAACTACCACCACCGCAATCACTTATACCATCAGTGACTTAAGTGGTGAGACAGCGTCAGCTGTATTAACTATTACGATTACTGGTAGCAATGATACACCAAGCCTAAGCGCCTCCACTTCTAATCAGAATAACCTCGACTTAGATAACAATATCAGCCTAGATATTAGCGGAAACTTTTCAGATATTGACGGTGACAATCTCACTTTCAGCGCAACAGGCTTACCGGCTGGTTTAAGTATTTCATCGGCCGGTGTTATTACGGGCACGATCGACAATAGCGCTTCACAATTTGGCACGGCTCCGAATTTGGGTGCTCACAGCGTAACGATTACGGCTCAAGACCCCGATGGTCAAACCGTTAGCGATACTTTTATCTGGCAAGTTAATAACCCTGCTCCAACCGCCACAAATGATACAAATAGCACCCAAGAAGATGTGGCCGTAAATGGTAACGTTGCCAGCAATGACAGTGACCCGGATGGAGACAATCTAAGCTACAGCCTTGTTAACAATCCAAGCAACGGCACAGTTGTTTTAAATAACGACGGCACTTACAGCTATACACCTAATGCCGACTTTAACGGTACTGACAGTTTTAGCTATGAAGTTGACGATGGCGAAGGCGGCACAGACCAAGCCACTGTGGTGATTACCGTTACTCCGGTAAACGATGCCCCAGTTGTTGATAGCGAGATCGATGGCCAAAACAATAACGACGCTGATGTCGGAATCAATCTAGACATCAGCGGAAACTTTGACGATATCGATGGTGATAACCTTACGTTTAGTGCAATAGGTTTACCCGCCGGTTTAAGTATTTCAGCGGCCGGCGTTATTACGGGCACGATCGACAATAGCGCCTCACAATTTGGCGCAGCCCCCAACTTGGGTGCTCATACCGTGACGATTACGGCTCAAGACCCCGATGGTCAAACCGTCAGCGATACCTTTATTTGGCAAGTCAATAACCCTGCCCCAACCGCCACAGGTGATACAAATAGTACGCAAGAGGATGTGGCCGTAAATGGCAATGTATCGACCAATGATGCTGACCCCGATGGAGACAACCTAAGCTACAGCGTTGTTAACAATCCAAGCAACGGCACAGTCGTATTAAACATCGATGGCACTTACAGCTATACACCTAATGCCGATTTTAACGGCACTGACAGTTTTAGCTATCAAGTAGACGATGGCGAGGGCGGCACAGATCAAGCCACTGTGGTGATTACCGTTACCCCGGTAAATGATGCCCCAGTTGTTGATAGCGAGATCGATGACCAAAACAATAATGATGCCGATAGCGGTATTAATTTAGATATCAGCAGCAACTTCGCCGATGTTGATGGTGATAATCTTACGTTCTCGGTAACAGGCTTACCGGCGGGTTTAAGCATTTCAGCGGCCGGTGTTATTAGTGGCACAATCGACAATAGCGCATCACAATTTGGCTCAGCTTCGAATTTGGGTGCTCACACCGTAACGATTACGGCCCAAGATCCCGATGGCCAAACCGTTAGCGATACCTTTATTTGGCAAGTGAACAACCCTACCCCTAGCGCCACAAATGATACCAACAGCACCCAAGAAGATGTCGCAGTAAATGGCAATGTATCGTCCAACGATACCGACCCTGATGGTGACGACCTAAGCTATAGCTTATTAAGCAATACCAGCAACGGCACTTTAGTGTTTAACAATGATGGCACATACAGCTATACACCCAATACCAATTTTAACGGTACCGACAGCTTCACTTATCAAGTAGACGATGGCGAAGGCGGCACAGATCAAGCCACCGTGGTCATTACCGTTACTCCGGTAAACGATGCCCCAGTTGTTGATAGCGAAATAGATGATCAGAACAACAATGATGCTGATGGCGGCATTAATTTAGACATCAGCGGCAATTTCGCCGATATCGATGGTGACAATCTTACGTTTACCGCAACAGGTTTACCGGCTGGCCTAAGCATTTCTTCTGCCGGTGTTATAAGCGGTACGATCGACAATAGCGCCTCACAATTTGGCACAGCCCCCAACTTGGGTGCTCATACCGTGACGATTACAGCTCAAGACCCCGATGGTCAAATCGTTAGCGATACCTTTATCTGGCAAGTTAACAACCCTGGTCCTGAAGCAAATAATGACAGCAACAGCACCCAAGAAGATGTGGCGGTGAGTGGCAATGTATCGCCCAACGATACCGACCCCGATAGTGACAACCTAAGCTACAGCCTTGTTAACAACCCGAGCAACGGCGCAGTTGTATTGAATAGCGACGGTAGCTACAGCTATACACCTAATGCCGATTTTAACGGCACTGATAGCTTTAGCTATCAAGTAGACGATGGCGAAGGCGGCACAGACCAAGCCACTGTGGTGATTACCGTTGCCCCAGTAAACGATGCTCCTATTGTTGATAGCGAGATCGATGACCAAAACAATAATGATGCCGATAGCGGTATCAATTTAGATATCAGCAGCAACTTCGCCGATGTTGATGGCGACAACCTTACTTTTACCGCCACAGGTTTACCGGCGGGTTTAAGTATTTCAGCGGCCGGTGTTATTACGGGGACGATCGACAATAGCGCCTCACAATTTGGCTCAGCCCCGAATTTAGGTACTCACACAGTAACGATTACGGCTCAAGACCCCGATGGGCAAACCGTTAGCGATACCTTTATTTGGCAAGTGAACAATCCTGCCCCTAGCGCCATAGATGATAGCAATAGCACACAGGAAGACACGGCCGTAAATGGTAACGTAGCCGGCAATGACAGCGACCCTGATGGTGACGATCTAAGCTATAGCCTATTAAGCAATACCAGCAACGGTACAATAGTGTTTAACAATGATGGCAGCTATAGCTATACACCAAACGTCGACTTTAATGGTACCGATAGCTTTACTTATGAAATCAATGACAGTGAAGGGGGTATTGATCAAGCGACGGTATTAATTACCGTTACGCCAGTCAATGACGCTCCCATCGCCAATGACGACTCCGCAATTACAGGGCAAGGGCAAGCTGTTACGATTAACGTCGTCACAAATGATACCGATATTGATAGTGCCAACCTCTTTGTTAGCCACATTAATGGTACCGCAATTAGTGAAGGCCAATCCGTAGCGATTATTGGTCAAGGCAGCATCAAACTGGAATCCGGCAATCTTGTCTTTACGCCTGATGCCAACTTTATGGGCGAGGTGAATTTTGATTACACCGTCAGTGATGGAAACCTAAGCGATGATGCCAGCGTAGTTATTAACGTTATCGCTGTCGATATCAAAGATGATAGCGGCAATGATGATGTGATCAGCAGCATCGATGATTTGACTCAAACTATGATCAGCGGCCAAATCCCAAGCGGCGGCAGCATTACGAGTTTAAGCATCAACAGCTCAAATGGTGGCAGTATCAATGTACCATTGACGAGCATTACTGTTAATTCTGACGGTACTTTCTCAGCGATCGTCGACACGAGCAGTTTAAATGATGGCGATCTAACGATTTCTCTTAGTGCTAGCGATAGTAATGGCGCAAGCGCAAATAGCACTGATCAAATATTAAAAGATACGGTTACCACTGTATCTATAGATCCGATTACGATTAATGAAAATGGACCCAGCACCATTAGCGGCAACGGCGAAGCTGGCGCTAACATTGTGATCAGTGCGAACGGAGTCGTCCTAGGAAATACAACAGTAGACGGTAATGGAGTTTGGACATATACAACTCCGACAGTGTTAGGAGAAAACAGCGATTTAATCAGCGCCAATGCTACTGATATCTATGGTAACACTAACAGCGCTGAGCGTAATCTTCCCCGTCTCGCTATCGATGATGAAAATGGTGCAGATGATGGCCATATAACCGTTGATGAAGCAGCCTTAGCCGAAGGCTCTGACCCCAGCCTCACTACAGAAAGCGCCACTGGTGAATTTACCTTAACCGTCACCCCAGATAGCTTAAACAAAATCACCGTGGGCGGAACCGATATTTTATCGGCCACACTCAATGCCGTATCAAACGCAAGCCCGGCTAGCCACATCAACATCAATACGCCTCATGGGCGTATCGTAATTACCAATTTTGATCAAGCAACGGGAGTGGTCAGCTATCGCTTCGATTTATTAATTGCGCAAAACCACGGAAACAGCGACGCCTTAAACGACCCTATCACTATATCGGTACAGGACGATAATGGGGATATTCGCAACGGTACACTGAACGTTAATATACTTGACGATCAAGCGAGCGTAAGCGGGGATGGCAATGCCAACGTTGAAGAAGGTGGCAATAGTGTTAGCCACAGTAGCAGCGGCCAAAGTAACTTAATAGATAATGATATTGAAGGCGCCGACGGAGCGAGAATATACGATTTCGAGTACCTCGATCAAAATGGCGTTAATCAAAATGCAACGGTTACCGCCGGCAGCTCCACTACTGTGCAAACCCAGTATGGTAGCCTACAGGTATTCTCAGATGGTCGTTGGAACTACACATCCAACACGGTTACTCACAGCTCAGATGGGTTGACAGAAAGCGAAAGCTTTTCTTACCGACTTATTGATGGCGATGGCGATATCTCAAGCAGTAGCGCCGATAAAACCATCATTATCAGCGACACTGCGCCCAGCTTTGGTGCTACGATTTCTGGCACTGTTAACGAAGCCGGCTTAAGCAGCGGCACTAACCCTGCCGGTGTAGCCACTTCGGTTTCCGGCAGTCTCAATTTGACAACAGCTGCAGATGCTGTCGACACACAATTTGATAGTCAAATCATTGCAAATTTAGAAGCACTCAACTTACAGTCGGGCGGGCAAGATTTAAGTTATTCTCTCAGTGCGAACGGGCACACACTTACCGCAAATGTAAATGGCGAAACTGTATTCACAGTACAGTTGAATAACACCGACAGTAATAGTGCCAGTTACGAGTTTGCGCTGAGTAAAGCCATCGACCATGATAGCAGTAGCACGCCTATTTCTATCGACTTTGCTCTAAGCGTAGAAGATGCTGACGGAGACAGTGACAACAACACGCTAACAGTCATTATCAATGATGACATTCAGATCGAATCCATTAATCACACAATCAATGAAGATTCCGGAACCCAAGTTTATAACACCAATGCCGATGCGACCCAAGCCAATACCAGCATCACCATTAATCCTAGCTTTGGCACGGCCAGCATTAATGCCGACGGCAAGCTAGTCTATACCCCTAGCCAACATTATAGCGGCACAGATACCTTAACTTATGTCACCCAAGAGCCAGGTGGCATTAGCAACACCGTCACCGTTACCTTTACCGTTAACCCACGCGCTGACAGGCCCAATTTGAGTCGTGATGTTGCCACCAGCTTTAGCGATGAAGACAGTATCGTAGCGCTAGGCTTCGGCTTACCTCAATTAGTCGACACTGTTGATCAAAACGGCGGCGCTGCTAATAGCGGTGACAATCCAGAACGTTTGGGTGAAATTTTACTTCGCTCAATACCCGCCGGTACAAAGATACTTGATGGTAGCAATGGAAATTTTGAGTTACTGACCAGTACTGGTACAGACATAAAAATTGCGATTGTAGATGGCAGTGGCGATCTACAGCCTTATATGCGCTCCGATATATCTGGTAGCGACATTTTGTTTTTGACTGAAGCGCAATTTGAGCAACTAGCCCTGCTTCCGCCAGCCCATAGCGGTACAGATTTTACTGCCCGTCTAACAGCTACCAGCTGGGAAGTGGATGATGCCGGCACGCCTCTGGTGCCTGACAGCTCAGCGACAAGAACCTTAAATAAAAATTTCGACATTCAAGCGGTTACTGACCCTGTAGATATCAAGATCAATGGTTCGGATACTAGCCACAATGCCACCATTGACGAAGATGCTCCCTTAGATCTTGCCGCCCTACTGAGCAGCAGCTTTCAAGATTTAGATGGTAGTGAAAATCGTAGCATTATTATTAGTAACCCCGCGGGTAATGACGACATTATCGTCAATGGCACAGTAGTCAGCGCTGGCAATAGCATTACCATCAGTGCACCCGGCCTAAGCAGTGACCCAAGCAGCATACCAGCGATAACGATAGCCGGAGCTCCTAACTTTAGTGGCGATCTAAGCGGCATCAATATCCGCCTGCGCTCGATAGATACAGACAGCGATAGCTCTGGTGCTATTAATGAAGAAGACGATTCCGTAACGCTAAATCTCTTTGTGAATCCAGTCGCCGGTGACGTAAGCATAAACGATGCCAGCGGTATCGAAGATAGTCCCATTCAGTTTTTAAGCAGTCTTACCGTCACCGATAGTGGCAGCGGTACAGAAGTGATTGACGGTATCACCCTCAAAGCACTGGCTAGCGGCTGGGTTTTAAAAGATGCCGCTGGCAATACTGTATTTACCGGAGACGGCAGTAGTAATTTCAGTATCAGTAACACCGATATTGCCAGTGGAGATTTCGAAGACTACAGCTTACAAGCTCCCGCCCATTCAAGTGCTGATATTTCTTTAGAATTGGATATTAGCAGTACCGATAGCAATACGGTTAATGGACTTATCGTCAATGACAGCAAAACGGTTACGCTAAACCAAGATATCAGTGTCACCCCTATTGCTGAAAATACCACAGATGATTCTGATCAAAACAGCAATGCTGATTTTACCATCACACCCGGACACGGTTATTCAAACAGTGCACAGGAAGATATCTTCTTCAACTTAAATAGTGATGGTTTTGCCTTGGCAGACGACTGGAGTAATGAAGACAGTGACGAAGCTGTTTTCGCAATGATCACTATTGCTATTAACAATAGCAACGCCCTCGCCCTTGGCTCAGAATTACGCTTTATTAATGCGTCTGGTCAAAGCCAGACCATAAGTTATGATGGCTCTCCTATAGAAATTCCGCTGGCTTCATTGGCCAGCTTAGAATACAAGGCGCCTAACAATATTGCAGGCAATGTTAGCTTACATATTCAAGGTAAGACGGTTGACCAAGATGTCGATAGCAGCGCGACATCCACCGATATTTCCGGTAACGCTAACTTAAACTTTAGCGTTGATCCGGTTGCCGATAGCACTTCCTTAACGGTGCGCCCCGCACAAGGCAATGAAGATACGCCAATTGCTTTGACCATTCGCCCAAGCAGCAGCGACGAGTCTGAAACCTTTAATATTAATATTAATGACATCCCGAGTGGCGCACAGATAATTTATGACGGCAGCCCCCTCATCATCCTGGGTGGATCAATTACCATTGTCGATTTCGATCAAAGCAAGCCTTTGTTTTTTGTACCTCCTCAAGATAGCAATGCCGATCATATTTTAGAGGTTGAAGCCTTTTCAGTAGACACCGAAGGCCCCATCAGTGATACCTCACCGATTGTCACCCTGCCCCTTAATGTGACCGTTAAAGGCGTTGCTGACCCGGCTAATGTTGTAGTGACAACGCCAGAGGTTTCAGAGGTAACGCTCGATAATAACTCTGGAGAAATAGCCTTATCTGAAGTGGTAACAACGGCCTTAACGACAGATATTGATGATTCGGAAATACTTTCATTAAAACTCACAGGTCTTGATTCGGAATTTGAACTAATCGGTGCAATACCACTAGGAGGAAGCGGAACTTCACGCAGCTGGGCCATAGACCCCAACAAACTGAACGATATTAAGCTGGTCGTACCTGAGAACTACAGTGGCACACTTAACTTTAATTTAAGCGCTACAACGACTGATAATGACGGCGCCACGACAACAGGGTTACTGATACCAACTTCTGTTATCGTCACACCTTCGCCCGAAGCTCAAATTAATGTCGAAGCGAGCCTAAATGAAGATACTCTCGCCCTAATGGACTTTAGCGTACTGCATCAGAACAATGATACGGATGAAGTGCTAACATCCGTATGGATTGATGCAGCCGTTCTTGCAGCCAGCGAACTGCAGCTATTTAATGGTAACGGTATCGATATACCCCTAGCTGATAGCCAGCCTGGGGTCATTCTTGAAGATGGTTATTTTAAGCTCACTCAACCGGCCCTAAACAATATTTATGTTAAAGGCAGTGACAACTATTCTGGTAACCAAAGCTTATCGATTCTATTTGAAATAACTGATCCTTCAGGCGATGGCAGCGTGCCGAGCACTACTGTACAAAGCCCTGCCAATTACAGCTTCGGGATTACAGCGGTTACGGATGATATTGATGCCGCCATTAGCAGTGTCACTATCGCAGACCCAAGCAAGGCTAGCTTTTCTGGTAACACTGTTACCGCTACAGCGAATACTAGCTTTACAGTGAGTGTGGTTATCGAAAAGCTGCCCGATAGCGATGCTAATAACAATGCGGATATTGATGGCAGCGAAACGCTGCAGCGCCTAACCATTGACAATGTACCTATTGGGGTCAGTGTCGAAAACGGTGTTTATGTAGGCAACACTGATGGCAACCCTGATACAGCACAATGGATTATCGAAACCAGTGCAAGTTTTAACTCTGCCACCATAAGCCAGGAAATCGTCTTTGTTCTTGACGGAAATGCCGATAAATTGGCCAATCTAAATGAAACCATTTCTATCACCGCTATTACTGTAGACGAACCTTCGACGGCAATAAGCGAAACCGTAAACTTGGTGATCAGCACCGACGTGAACTTCGATGATAGTGATGCCGATGACGATGAAGCCGCCGATGTTAATCAGTGGCAATTTACGGATACACCGCCAACAGTTAACGAAGATAGCAGTGTTAGCCTTGCCGATATAATTGATGCAAATCTAGGTGTGGCCGGTAGTGATTTCTCAGTCACCCTAACCAACCTTCCACCAGGTACTCAAGTTAGTGGTATGACTCTAACCAGTGTAGATGGTGTTAACGTTTGGACGGCTGATGGTGTAGGCAGCGATGCCGAGCTGCAGGCCTTGCTAGCAAGTATCAGTATTACGCCACCGGCAAACTTTAACAGCAATATTGGCAATCTTACGTTTAATGCCAGCTTAACCAGTTATGCACCTGGCGGTGAACGCAACGACAGCAGTACTCTGGTTGACCAAGAAATAACACCAGTCAGCGACCCTACTCTCGTTGAAGTAAATACTTCAAGCGGCCAAGAAGACGCCGCCAGCAATTTCACCATTAGCTTAAGTAATACAGCCGATGGCGCCAGTGCCAATATAGTTGACAATAGCCTCTATATCGCCGTCGATGAGAGTAATATAAACCCTGCAGGTAGCGGCACCCTGAGCCATGAAGGGACAACGCTTAGTTTGCAAGCAGTTAGTGGAGTACCTGGCGTACCAGATGGCCAGTACTACATTATTGATAATGTCAGCAGCGCTAACGAAACTCTGAATTTAAATTATCAAGCCCCTGCAAACAGTCATGGGGATGTGAGCCTTCAAGCTTTTGTGAACAACCAGCAAACTGGCGCCAGTAATATTGCCAGCAGCCAAAGTGAGGTTGCCGAACTTGAAATAGCGCCGATAAACGATGGCTTTGATTTGACGGCTAGCAATATCAATGGCGCTGAAGACACAGAGATTGAACTACAACTTGGTGGCAACGGACTAATCGATAATGACGGTTCAGAAATTGTCGATGCGGTCATTCTAAGCGGCCTACCCGATGGCTTTATTGTGAAGTATGGCGCCGATGCCAGCTCAGCGCAGATCGCCAACAATACCGGTGATAATGGCAATAACAACAGCTGGGCAATTCCAGCTATAGGCAACAACCTCCCTGCATATATAGCCATTTTACCACCAGAAAATTGGAGTGGCTCACTCAACAATTTACAGGTCGGTGTATTGAGCCGCGAGCAAGGTCTGCCACCTACACTCAGCACTGCCAACTTTGAACTCATTGTTGATCCCGTGGCCGATGGTTTAAGTATTGCACCAGCGACCTCTTTCGGTAACGAAGGAGAATTGATTCCATTGCAGCTCAACCCCAGCCTGCTGGATACCGATGGTTCAGAAACTATTAGCTTAACGCTAACAGGGTTAGGCGAGTATGCGGCCTTTTACAGTCAAGGCCAGCTACTTAATAGTAGTTACGATCAAGCGACGGACAGATATACCTTAAGTGGACTAACTGAGGATCAATTGAACGACTTAGGTCTTATTCAATCTGCCAATCACTCTGGAGCTATAACCGTAACGGCATCAACTCAAGATGGTAGTGACACATCGGCAAATGTAAGCAGCAGCGCCACGATCAATATCAGCGCCGTTAACCCTAGCGCGAACGATGACAGCCTGCTCTATGACGGCAACGCTATGGATGCTGGAGACGGTGAAGACACTTTGATTTTGCGCTTAGGTGAAGATATTGATTTCAGTAATATTGCCAACCTCAGCAACTTTGAAGTCATCGATCTTATGCCCAATGATCAAGACCACAATCTTGTCGCTATTAGTTTACAAGACGTGCTCGACATCACTGACGGCAATAATGTTCTAATCATCAAAGGTGATGACGGCGATAGCATAAGTTTTGAGAACGGTTTAAATGATACATGGACAAGTGTTGCAGGCACCGGCAGCGATGCTGGTTATGATATCTATACCAATAGCGCCGACCCATCAGTGATTGTGAAGGTGGAAACGGAAATTGTCGATACGATTATTTAAGATTATCCAATAGTCACCCTTGAATTGGCGGAATGGCTTAGCTGTTCCGCCTTTTTTTGGCTTAACTATAGAGCCCTGTGAGCTTTCTTAGTTCGCATTGGCTTTCCTTCACTCTTTAATAAAAATCATTCACTAAAACCAAAAACCAAACTCATCAACCTTATAGATTGACTCTTGATTTTAAAATCTAAGATACCGCGCTTTTGCTGGCAGCAAATGCGACGGCAATCACCATGAGCAGAGCAAAAGCAATCCGCAGGTAACGGCCTTGCTTGGGAGTAGAAAATGCCGAGCGCAATAATCGCCCTGCGATTAACCAGATACCATCTACCGCAGCAGCCACCATAAAACAGCAGGCGGCGGTTTTTAATAAAGCATGCAAACTATCCTCACCTGGCAACATAAAGCTTGAAAACAAGGCCACAAACGCAGCATATGCCTTTGGGTTAATAAGATTGAAAACAAAGCCTTGCCAGAACCCAGGCTCCATCAAAGTGTCTGCATTACTCGGATTTATCGGTGCTGTAGCGATTTTATAGGCCACCCAAACAATGTACAAAGCTGCAAGAACTTGCATAGTGCTGAGCAAGTACGGATGAATACTAATTAGCCCATTTAAAATAAAAGCCGCAAATAGCATCACCCATATTAAACCCGCCAATATACCAGCAAGAAACTTTAAGCCTTGCTGTAATGGATAAGCCGCTCCAACGGCAGCTAAGGCCATAGGTGCTGGGCCGGGTGAGCCTAAGAGTAAAGCTGTGGCAGTGATAAGTGTAATAATGGCTTCTAGCATAGACAGAGAGTGTAAAAATTATTAACAGGCGCCCAAATAAGGAAACCCCACATTAAAAATCCCGCTTTAGAGCGGGATTTGCTTGGCAATAACTCTTTCTTAGAAGGTATCGGCCGGTATACGCACCCAACCTTCCATCAAGACTCGAGCACTGCGGCTCATAATAGCTTTGGTTGCTGTCCAGTCATTGCCATCTAGTTTTGCTTCAGCGCCGACACGCAAAGTGCCTGAGGGATGACCAAAACGAACCGCATTGCGCTCACCACCACCGGCCGCTTCATTGACCAAGGTGCCAGGAATAGCTGCTGCTGTACCAATCGCTACTGCCGCAGTGCCCATCATGGCATGGTGCAACTTACCCATCGATAAGGCGCGAACACATAAATCGATATCCGCAGCATTAACTTCTTTACCGCTTGATGAGGTATAGCTCGTAGTAGGTGCGACAAAGGCTATTTTAGGAGTGTGCTGGCGAGCCGCAGCTTCACTCACATCACCAATCAAACCCATTGCAATGGCGCCATGGGCGCGAATGGTTTCAAACTTGTCTAGCGCAACAGCATCACCATTAATGGCTTCTTGTAACTCAGTACCGGTATAGCCAATCGCATCAGCATTGACAAAAATGGTAGGAATACCGGCGTTAATCATGGTGGCTTTCAGCGTGCCAACGCCAGGGACTACTAGATCATCAACGAGATTGCCCGTTGGGAACATAGAACCTTCGCCATCGGCTGGGTCCATAAATTCGATTTCAACTTCCGCCGCTGGAAAAGTCACGCCATCCAATTCAAAGTCACCAATCTCTTGCACTTCGCCATTGCAAATAGGCACATGGGCAACAATAGTTTTTCGAATATTGACCTGCCAAATGCGAACCGTGCAGATACCGTTTTCAGGTACACGCTCAGCACCAACAATACCTTTGGAAATCGCAAATGCACCGACAGCTGCAGTTAAATTACCGCAGTTGCCGCTCCAATCCACAAAGGGTTTATCGATCGACACTTGGCCAAACAGATAATCAACATCATGCTCTGGCTGGCTGCTTTTATCTAAAATAACGGTTTTAGATGTACTTGAGGTGGCCCCACCCATGCCATCAATTTGCTTGGCATAAGGGTCAGGGCTACCAATAATACGCAGCAACATAGCATCACGCGCAGCGCCCGGCTGCTGACAAGCCTCCGGCAATTCATCACGTTTAAAAAATACACCCTTACTGGTACCGCCACGAATATAAGTGGCTGGTATTTTCATTTGCGGAGCAAAAGCCATAATAAATTCCAAAAGATAGAATGTAAGACGTGAGATGTAAGAGGTAGAGACGTGAGACGGCTCACGTCTAACATCTCACATCTAACGTCTACCCTTTAGGCATTTCCTTCTAGGAAATCCTTAGCGAAACGCTGTAGAACGCCACCGGCTGAGTAGACATGGACTTCAGCGGCGGTATCTAATCGACAGGTTACTGGCACTTCGACTGACTCACCATTAGCACGGTTAATGACCAAAGTTAGGTCAGCGCGTGGAGCTGGAGAACCGATAACATCAAAGGTTTCAGTACCGTCGATACCGTAGGTTTCACGAGTATCACCGGCCTTAAACTCAAGCGGTAATACGCCCATACCAACGAGGTTCGTACGGTGAATACGCTCGAAGCCTTCAGCAACAATCGCTTCAACACCCGCTAGGCGAACACCCTTGGCGGCCCAATCGCGAGAAGAACCCTGACCGTAATCCGCACCGGCTACAATGATCAGATTCTGACCACGATCCATATAGGTTTCAATCGCTTCCCACATACGGGCCTGCTTACCTTCTGGCTCTACACGGGCCAAAGAACCTTGAACCACTTCACCCTGATCGTCACGACACATTTCGTTTAACAATTTCGGGTTAGCGAAGGTTGCACGCTGGGCCGTTAGGTGATCACCACGGTGAGTGGCGTAGGAGTTAAAGTCTTCCTCAGGCAGGCCCATTTTGGCTAGGTATTCACCGGCCGCACTGCTGGCTAAAATCGCATTAGAAGGTGATAAGTGATCGGTAGTGATGTTATCGCCAAGTACCGCAAGAGGACGCATACCTTTTAGCGTACGCTCGCCGGCCAATGCACCTTCCCAATAAGGTGGACGACGGATATAAGTACTTTGTGGACGCCAGTCATACAACGGTGACTCAGCTTCTTCCACCGCGCCCAAGTCAAACATTGGGATATATACCTGCTTAAACTGTTCAGGCTTAACATGCTCGTTTACAATCGCATCGATCTCTTCATCGGATGGCCAAATATCTTTCAGGGTAATGTCCTTACCCTCAGCATCTTGACCTAAGACATCCTGCTCGATATCAAAGCGAACGGTACCCGCAATCGCGTAAGCCACAACTAATGGAGGTGAGGCCAAGAAAGCTTGCTTCGCATAGGGGTGAATACGACCATCGAAATTACGGTTACCAGAAAGTACCGCCGTGGAATACAAGTCGCGATCAATCACTTCTTGCTGAATAACTGGGTCGAGTGCACCTGACATACCATTACAGGTTGTACAGGCATAAGCCACAATACCAAAGCCTAGTTTTTCCAGCTCAGGTAATAGACCTGCCTCTTCCAAATACAAGCGCGCTACTTTTGAGCCTGGAGCAAAAGATGATTTCACCCAAGGCTTACGAATTAAACCTAACTCATTTGCTTTGCGCGCTAACAAACCCGCCGCCACAACATTGCGCGGGTTGGAAGTATTAGTGCAACTGGTGATCGCCGCAATAATAACCGCGCCATCTGGCATTTTGCCGTCCGCTTCTTCAGCTTTGGCTTTATCCAAGTCAACAGCAATACCACGCTCAGCCAAGGCCGAGGTTGGTAGGCGACGGTGTGGGTTGGACGGGCCGGCCATATTGCGGCCTACCGAAGACAGATCGAATTCCAATACGCGTTCGTATTGAGCTTCCACCATTTGATCCGCCCACAGGCCGGTTTCTTTAGCGTAAGCTTCTACCAATGCCACCTGCTCTGGCTCACGGCCGGTTAGCTTTAAGTAATCGATGGTTTGCTCATCGATATAGAACATGCCTGCTGAAGCGCCGTATTCTGGCGTCATATTGGAGATGGTCGCACGGTCACCAATGGTAAGATCCGCGGCTCCATCGCCAAAGAATTCTAGATAGGCAGAAACGACTCTCTCTTGACGTAGGAATTCGGTAATCGCCAATACAATATCGGTGGCGGTAATACCTGGCTTGCGCTTACCGGTCAGCTTTACGCCTACAATATCAGGTACTCGCATCATCGATGGACGACCTAACATAACGGTTTCCGCCTCTAAACCGCCCACACCAATGGCGATCACACCCAAGGCATCTACGTGTGGCGTGTGAGAATCGGTACCGACACAAGTATCTGGATAAGCAACACCATCACGGTTTTGAATAACCGGTGACATTTTTTCCAAATTGATTTGGTGCATGATGCCGTTACCGGCAGGAATCACATCAACATTTTTAAATGCGGTTTTTGTCCACTCAATAAAGTGAAAGCGATCTTCATTGCGACGATCTTCAATGGCACGGTTTTTCTCAAAAGCATCAGGATCGAAACCTGGAGCTTCTACCGCCAATGAGTGATCCACAATCAATTGTGTAGGAACAACCGGGTTAACCTTTGAAGGGTCACCACCCTGCTCGGCAATAGCATCACGCAAGCCAGCCAAGTCCACCAAGGCTGTTTGACCTAAAATATCGTGACAAACCACACGCGCCGGATACCAAGGGAAATCCAGATCGCGGCGACAATTTATAATTTGAGTTAGGCAATCGTTCAAGGTCTCTGGCTCACAGCGGCGTACCAACTGCTCAGCTAAGACCTTTGAAGTGTAATTTAATTTATCGTAAGAACCAGGCTTAATCGCCTCTACAGCAGCACGGGTATCGAAAAAGTCGATATTGTGGCCCGGTAGAGATTTACGGAATTCAGTGTTCATGTAACACCTTTTTAAAAATTTCTAGACGTTTCACCGGTCCTTAAGCACACGGATAAAACGGTAAATACAAGAAAGCCCAGTGACTGCAAGAAGCCAGCAGCCACCGGGTAAAACTTTTATCGCTTAAAATTAACGCTCGGCGATTGGAGTAACTTCACGTAGCTCTTCACCGGTGTATTCAGCCGAAGGACGAATAATACGGTTATCCGCACGCTGTTCCATTACATGTGCCGCCCAACCGGTTACACGAGATACCACAAAGATTGGGGTAAATAGTTTGGTTGGGATATCCATAAAGTGATAAGCTGATGCGTGGAAGAAGTCAGCATTACAGAACAATTTCTTCTCGCGCCACATGACTTCTTCACATCGTACTGATACTGGGTAAAGTACGTCGTCGCCTACATCAGCGGCCAATTTCTCAGACCACTCTTTAATGATGGCATTACGTGGATCAGACTCGGAGTAAATCGCATGGCCAAAGCCCATGATCTTTTCTTTGCGCTCTAGCATACCCATCATTTCGCGCTCGGCTTCGTCCGCAGACTTCCAATTTTCAATCATTTCCATGGCAGCTTCGTTAGCACCACCGTGTAGTGGGCCACGTAGTGAACCAATAGCGCCAGTCACACAGCTGTGCATATCAGACAAGGTAGAAGCACATACGCGAGCAGTAAAGGTTGAAGCATTGAACTCGTGCTCGGCGTATAGAATCAAAGAAACGTTCATTACGCGCTCATGCAACTCGTTTGGCTTTTCGCCACGTAGCATGTGTAGGAAATGTGCACCAATGGTGTCGTCATCGGTTTCAGTTTCGATTTGTACACCATCGTGGCTGAAACGATACCAGTAACAGATCATTGAGCTTAGCGTTGCCAAGATACGATCAGCTTGATCGCCTTGCTCGTCGAAGCTCATTTCAGTTTCGAGGTTGCCCAACATGGAAACGCCGGTGCGCATTACGTCCATTGGGTGGGCTTCTTTAGGAATATTTTCCAATACGGTTTTTAGCTCTGCTGGTAAGCCACGCAAGCCTTTTAATTTGGTTTTGTAGGCGTCTAGCTCGGCCTGTGTTGGCAGGTGGCCTTTTAGGATTAGGTGAGCGACTTCTTCGAACTCACATTTTGCTGCTAGGTCTTTTACGTCGTAGCCGCGGTAAGTTAGGCCTGAACCGGATTTACCTACGGTTGATAATGCTGTTTTACCTGCTACTTGACCACGTAGGCCGGCACCGCTTAGTACTTTAGCCATTATATTTCTCCCAGACTTTTATCTTTCAAATCGCTTACTGTTGATTTAGGTTTTGATCAAATACTTTCTTTGATCCTTCGTATTTTTCGAATTTCGCTTGGGCACATTTAACACTAACAATAAGTGCCATTAGCCCGGCAGAAATCAGAGTAACGCTTCCTTCGCGAGCGGCGACCTTCCAGGCTACCCTCACTCACAAAAAAGCCTCGCAAAAAGACGCGAGTCTTTTTTATTCTCTCGGCGCTCGCTCTAAATTGCTCAGTAAGCGCCACTCTAATTTCTACCTCTGTATCTTGTACGCCTTACGTCTCACATCTAACGTCTAACTTCTAACGCTTACTTATTTTTACCTTCCGCGAAAAGAGCATCTAGCTTTTGCTCGTAATCGTGGTAACCAAGATAATCGTAAAGCTCCATGCGGGTTTGCATGGTGTCGATAACATTGCGCTGATGGCCATCTTCTAAGATCGCACGATATACATTTTCAGCGGCTTTGTTCATAGCGCGGAAAGCTGATAGTGGGTACAGCACAATGCCTGCGCCCCACTCGCCCAGTTCCTCACGGCTCCACAATTCGGTTTGACCAAACTCGGTGATATTAGCCAGGATAGGTACATCTAATGCTTCAGAGAAGGCGCGGTAGTGTTCTTCGGTTTTAACCGCTTCCGCAAAAATGCCATCGGCACCGGCCGCAACATAAGCCTTGGCACGCTCTAGGGCTGCCTCCAAACCTTCTTGGGCAAATGCATCGGTTCTTGCCATGATAAAGAAGTCTTTATCAGTACGGGCATCAACAGCGGCCTTGATTCGATCAACCATTTCCTCGGTGGAAACGATTTCTTTATTCGGGCGGTGGCCACAGCGCTTTTGAGCAACCTGATCTTCAATGTGCACTGCGGCTGCGCCGGCTTTTTCCATATCGCGAATGGTTTTGGCGATATTAAATGCACCACCCCAACCGGTATCGATATCCACCAATAAAGGCAGGTCACAAGCTGAAGTAATGCGAGACACATCGGCAACAACATCATTTAAAGAGGTCATACCTAAATCTGGAAGGCCGTATGAAGCGTTAGCCACACCACCGCCTGAAAGATAAATAGCTTGGTGACCATTTTGCTTGGCCATCATTGCAGTGTAGGCATTGATGGTACCAACAACCTGTAGCGGCTTATTGTCGGCAAGGGCTTTGCGGAATTTGGCTCCCGGTGAGAGTCGTTCGCTCATAATTGGCTCCTTTTAGGTACTAACTTGTGCTTCGGCTTCTTGTAGAAGGCGAGCTTGAATATTGTTACGCGACGCTCGGATATGGCGACGCATTAAGAATTCGGCCAGTTCACCATCGCGATCTTCGATGGCATCGATAATCTGGGTATGTTCACGAAAGGCTCGGTGGGCGCGTGGGCTAGACATGCCATATTGGTAGCGATACATGCGTACTAAGTGATAGAGATCGTCACAGAGAAGACCAATCAACTTCTGGTTTCTACAGCACTGGACAATACGGTAGTGAAAATCCAGATCACCCTCTTTTTGATAATAGGACTGCCCCTTTTGTAAGGCATCCATGGTCATGTGCTGCTCCAATAAGCGACGCAACTCGGCGAGATCTTCGTCACTGCGATGCTCGGCTGCCAAGCGGCAGGCCATACCTTCAAGTGGCTCTCTAACTTCAGAGATCTCTATCATGTCTTGAGCGGATAGAGTGACGACCCTAGCGCCTACATTGGGCTTACGTATTAATAAGCCACAGGCTTCAAGTCGAGCAATAGCTTCACGCAGAGGTCCACGTGAAATACCTAGGGATTTGGCGAGTTCGGGCTCTGAGATTTTACTGCCGGCGGGAATGCTGCCTTCTACAATAGCGGTCACGAGATCCTGAAAGACCTTATCCGCGATGGTTCTAAGTGGAATAGATTCCAAGGGCGCACCATTTGATCACTTTGCAGACAATTGAAGCATTTCGCACACAGTTAAGCCTGTTACTGAGCTCCAACCCCAAGATTGTTGACAATCTTTAATGGAAAAGCAGTTTATTGGCCAAAATAGCCCCTGTCAAGGCGAGGAAGGCTCTACTTTTGTCGACAATATGCCAGAAAGCTATAAAAACGCTCTTCATAAAAGCAAATCAAGAGCAATGGAAATCAACTTTTACGCAGATAGCGGTATTTCAGTCTAGTGGTTGTCACAATTACAAGGCATAATTCTGGCTCTACAACCGTTAAACCACATCAAGCCAATTAACAGGGCCGCTAGACCGAATGCCAAAGAAGTTGTTAAAGCGCTGGATCCCCGATCCGGAGAAGATCAAGCGCCAACCCGGTCTGCACCTACTCGGCTCCTTGCTGGACGACCCTAATTTATTTCACTTAAATCGCCACTCGGTATCTGTCGCATTCTTTGTGGGCTTATTCTGCACCTTTGTGCCTCTCCCCGGCCAAATGGTGATGGCTGCCCTTATGGCATTTGTCTTGCGCAGCAACCTGCCTATTTCTGTAGGCTTAGTTTGGATTAGCAACCCAATTACAATCCCACCCATATTTTATGCCTGCTATCGTTTGGGCGCCTGGATGCTTCAAACACCGGAGCTAGAATTTAGCATCGAGTTATCTTGGGCCTGGATGCAACATGAGTTTCCAAAACTGTGGGTACCACTGCTTACGGGCTCTTTATTTTGTGCAATTTTGTTTGGCTGCCTTGGCTATCTGTTTATACAAGGATTTTGGCGCTGGCATGTGGTTAGTAACTGGGAAAAACGGAAAGAAGCAAGAAGAAAAAAAGCCACTAAATAAACTTAGCGGCCTCTACTCTTTCTCGTTAACAATTCTTTCTTCTAATCTACTCTTTCTGATTGGCTATTCGTAGCGCAATACCTGCGCAGGCCCAATATTCGCTGCTCGCCAAGCTGGGTAAAGCGAAGCCAATAAGCTCATCAATAAGGTACTTAGTGCTATCGTCAGAACATCTTCTAAACGCAAATCCGACGGCACATAACTGATGGGGTAAACATCCGATTGCAGAAACTGAAAGCCTAATAAGCTCTCTAAGCCCGCAACCATTTGAGGCAGCAATGTTGCCAACAAAGCGCCTAAGGCAGCACCGACCCCTGCTCCGATAAAACCAATAACCGCCCCTTGAATAACAAATATCGTCATAATTCCCGCCGTGCTTGCGCCCATAGTGCGCAAGATGGCGATACTGCCCTGCTTTTCGATAACTACCATTACCAAGGTTGAAATCACATTGAACGCCGCAATGGCGATGATTAACAGCAGAATAAGGCTCACCAATCGCTTGGACATCTTTACGCCGTGATACAGATTGCCCTTGCTGTGGGTCCAGTCTGAAACATAGTAGCTGTAACCAAGCTCCTGACTTAAAAATAGACGCAGCTGTGGCGCCAAATCTAAATCACTTAAGGATAAACGCAGCCCGGTAATCTTATCTCGATGCGGTGATAAATTTGCAGCCTGCGCTAAGCCAGCTAGTATTAAGTGCTGATCCAACTCGGTACCTGTATGGACGATATCCAGCACCTTCAAGACTTCGATTTTTGCGCTTTTTCCACGTCGCTCAGCAGGGATCACTAAACGAAAGCTCTGCTGGACTTTTAGCTCAAGCTTTTTGGCCAAGGCCGAGCCAATAATCACTTGTGGAATCTGTGACTCTTGGGATAAAGCCATTAATTTGGCCTCATCGATGAACTCGCCAATAACAGAAACTTTTAGCTCTCTTTCTGGTTCTACACCATAGAGCACGACAGGCATGGTTTTACCTTTGCGATTCGCCAAGCCTTGCATTTCTACAAAGGGCGCTACCGCTGTCACCTCTGGCTTATCTTTTAACTGCCTTGCCAAGCCTTGCCAATCTTCAATACCGCCACGTTGATACACGGACACCTGAGGCACCAAACCTAAAATACGTTGGCGCAACTCAGCCTCGAAACCATTCATCAAAGACAAGACGACAATTAATACCGCCACGCCCAAAATCATCGCGGCCATCGAAAGCCGAGAGATAAAGCTCACCAAGACTGAGCCCGCGCCTTTGCGCTGACTGCCACTGTAGCGCAAGCCTATCAGTGGTGCGTATTGGCGAATCATAGACTTTCAACCTGCTGCAGTTTTCTTTTTGACAGTTTCAATACTCGATCCATTCGCATGGCCAAAGCTTGATCATGGGTCACCAGTATAAAGCTAATGCCCAACTGCTGATTTAAATCACTGATCAAAGATTCAATCTCGGCTGCAGTTTCCGCATCCAAATTACCGGTAGGCTCATCCATCAACACGCAATCAGGTTTATTCACTAATGCGCGGGCGATAGCTACGCGCTGACGCTCACCGCCAGATAATGCACTAGGGCGATGACTTAGGCGCTCGGCTAAACCTACCTTAGCCAGCATTTGCGCCGCGGCATCTTTGGCAGCAGCAAAACTCTGGCCGCCTATCATCAATGGCATGGCGACATTTTCAAGGGCGTTAAACTCTGGCAATAAATGATGAAACTGATAAACAAAACCCATATGACGGTTGCGCATTTGACCGCGCTCATTGGGGCTCAATGAAGAAAACTCTTGATCGCTCAAAGTCACTGAACCTGAACTTGGCTGATCCAAGCCCCCCAAAAGATTTAACAAGGTGGATTTGCCTGATCCAGAGGCCCCAACAATTGCGACTCTCTCCGCACTCTGCAAGCTGAAATCAATACCCTCTAAAACATGAACGGGCTCGGGCCCTTCATCATAGGACTTGCTTAAATTAACGCATTCCAAAACAGCGCTCATAATCTCTTTTCCATGTATCCAATAAGGGTCTTTAAGGTTTTACTCATAGCGCAAGGCTTCGGCGGGCTCAATTCGACTGGCGCGGTAGGCCGGGTACAAGGTAGCCAACAAGGTAATTACAAAGGCAATTACACTGACAATCAAAACGTCTTGGAAGCGAACCTCTGAGGGAAGTTCAGCAATAAAATAGATATCGGGGTCAAACAATTGCTGGCCACTTAAGGACTCAATATATTGACTCAAATCTCCGATCCAATAAGCCAGCGGCAAGCCCAGCAGCAAGCCCAATAGAATTCCCAAACCACCCAAAGCCATGCCTTGAGTGACAAACACCGCCATCACCTGGCGCTGACTCATTCCCATTGTTCGTAAAACCGCTATATCGCTGCGCTTATCAGCCACCATCAACACCAAAGAGGTGATTACATTAAAAGCCGCCACGGCGACAATTAAAAACAACATGATGGCTATCATAATCTTCTCCATCTTCATCGCTTGGAAAAGACTGCCTTGGGTTTGCGCCCAACTTTTAGTGACTGTGTTTAGAGGGCTGGCCGCTTGAATAGCCTTTAAACCTGCTTCGGCTTGGTAAATATCATTAAAGGCAACACGCACACCGTGGACTTTATTACCCAATTTGAAGAGCTTTTTACCATCCTGCAAATGAATCATGGCTAGGGACTGATCAACTTGCGCCCCTACTTTGAAGACCGCTACCACGGTAAAACGTTTACTGCGAGGAAAAGCACCGGCCGGAGTGATGCTGACCTCCGGGAGCGTTAGAGTGATCTTATCGCCAATATTGGCTCTAAGCCTTTGTGCCAGTATTCGGCCAATCACAATGCCGTACTCCCCTGCTTGGAGTTCGGCCATGTCCCCAGCGATGATATGCTGATCAATAATGGAAACTTCCCTTTCAAGGTCTGGGTCAACTGCCACTAAGGCACTGTCCATATTTAGACCGCGATGTGACAGTAAAGCAAAGCCTTCAATATAAGGGGCGGCACCGGTCACATCTGACTGCTGTTTAGCAATCTTTGCGAGTGATTGCCAATCCTCGGTGTAAGGCTCAGTGGCAATAAAACCATGGGGAATCACCGCCAATAAACGCTGCTTAAGCTCCTTATCGAAGCCGTTCATAACCGATAAGACGATAACCAAGGCCATTACACCCAGCATCATTCCGATAAATGAGAAGCCGCTAACAAAAGAAAGGAACTGATGACTGCTTTTAGCCCGGGTATACCGAAGCCCTATAAATCGCGCTAGATTTGACATAGCTTTATTAAAACGAATTCCTTTATAAATTAATAGCTTATTATAACAGCAGCTAAGATGCTTTCGATATCAAGCAATAACGACAAGGCCATTGATGATATTTTGATCAGCCCATAAAACACATAAAAACCACTGGTCCAGAATAAGAAAAAGATGATTTAAGAGACAGAGCAAAGCATTGATTAGCTGCTAGACTTTCAGCATAAGCCTAAAGATTTAAGCAATATGACTGACTCATCATTACCTGAGCCCAAGAGCACGAAATCCGATACACCGGATCGAGATAGACGATGCCACTACCGAGTGGATGACCAGTTGCATTTCGACTTTAAGCTTGTTGAGCGCAAAACCATGCGTTATCACCCAGCGAGTGAGTTATTTACACAACAGCGTGAGCAGCAACTCCTAGCTGAACTCAGCAAATTAGACGATGAAGGTCAGAATTTGTTGCGAGATATTGCCAAAGAACATCGAGGTGTTGCTATCTATCTGGGCTTGCTTAACCGTAAGACTCAACTAATAAGCCAACATCTGTGTCAAAGCCAAAGTGCTCAACACATGGTGAAACTTAATCTGAGTGAAGGAGGTTTAGCCTTTAACCACGATACCGCACTTAACGTTGGGGACTATATGGCTGTTTCGCTAGGCATTAGCGAGGAAGCATGGCAGCTGTTCCTATATGGCCGAGTGGTTCGTTGTTTAGCCGCTGTACCGAAAGGACATCAAATTGCGATCGCTTTTTGCGATATTGATGATGAGCAACAAAAGCAGCTCACTCGCCGCGTATTCAAGAAGCAAATGCAGAGCCATCGACGTAAGCAAGGCCTAGAGTGAGAGTCACTCGACCTATTAGCCTTGGGTCAAACACTGCGAAGGCTCTTAAAGAGAGCTAGCTACCCTGCACAGCCGCTAGCAAAACACAGCTACAATCTTCCCTCTATATCCCTTATTATATTCCTATAACAAAGCACTTTAGACACACACTTAGGGAAAAGGACTAGATTATGATTGGCAGTTACTTGCTAAACAAAAAAATAAATCGTGCCCTCTTTAATACTTCAGTCATTGCAAGCAGTTTGCTTTTAAGCGCTTCATTCGTTTCCATAGCGCATGCCGAGCAAATCCGAGTACCAATTGGCAGTCAAGGAACCGTGGACTCTGAGCTTCCCAAACGAGGCTTAAATAGCAAACAGTTACTACGTGATTTTGGAGAACCTAATCATGTTACTGGCCCCGTAGGACAACCACCGATAAGTCAGTGGCACTATGCTAGTTTTGTTGTTTACCTTGAGGGTGATTACGTTATCCACTCTGTTCAAAAGCCAAAGTTAAAAACAAACAGCTAAGCTTTCAGCTCACTGGGCGATAGACCAAAGTGTTTTTTAAAACTACGTGAGAAGTGTGCGTAGCTATTAAATCCGCAACTGTAGGCCAATTGTTCTAAGTTTGATACCGAGCCATGTTTATCCAAAAGTAGGGCTTGGGCCTTTTGCAACCTTTTATCTAACACGATTTGATGAAGGCTATGCTCTTGCCCCTCGAATAGTTTTTGTAAGTACCTAAGTGAAATACCTTGGGCATCGGCAATCTTCTGATTATTTAACTCTGGCTCGGATAAATTATTATCGATAAATCGCAGTATCTTCTTTCTTAGAGTGTCTTGCAATTGCTGACTGTCCACTACACTCTTAACCTGAACAGAAGAGCTATAAGCCATAGCAATCATATTCAATAAATTATCACACAATTCATCACACACATCAGGCACAGTATTTAATTCCTGCGCTAAAGAGAGAATAAAGTTAGACAAGACCGCCCCTATGCCCTGCTGCCCATCAATGCACACCGCTGTATAACGCTCTGGCTCCAACAAATGTTGTCGCAAAACATCCTTAGGCATCTGAATAATTAATTGATGAAATGGCTTGTTGAACGATAAGGTATATGGCTCGGTACTATCGTATAAGGCAAAGTTCCCTTGTTTTAAATGTGCTTCACGCCCGCTTTGACGAACAAAGCCTTCTTGGCTTAGCTGAAAGCTAATCAAAAAATCTTCTTCGGTGGATTGAGAGATTAAATACTTATCGCGACGCACCTCTTGGGGGTCAGCCAAAACCTCGGAAAAACGCAGTTTGGAAAGCCCAACACCACCACGAACCGATCCGCTAAATGAGCTTTGCGTATCAATATTGCAGTCGAGCTTAACGTACTCTTGGCATACCGCATCACACCAGAATGCTTCACGCTCCTGACTTGGAACATCATTAGTTGATCGAGTGTATCCCTGCTGCAGAAGAAAGCTCATAGTCACCTCTCAAACCAGCCCACAATTATTATGAAACACCGCTTATTCGTAATGGGCAAAGGGTAATATGCCAGTTTTTGCATGGCATTGTATATACTCAAATTCCCCTGCACTGCCCGAGCACAGCGCCACCTCATGCCAAAGTTGTAGTTGAAGGTTTTCGCCGTAGCGTTCAGCCATGGTCATAAACTTTCCAAATATATCGAGGTGTGTAGGATGATTTTTTGCCCAGTTTTCAAAAACAAAAATATCTTTAGCAAAACCCAGCCCAAATGTCTGCTTAGTCTTTCCCCAGGAATCATCAAGCACGTCCACTAAGCGCATACTGTAACAATCACATTCATCACCTTTATCACGTAGATAATTCATACCTACCTGAAGCACAGGGTGTACATTTTCAAGGTAATCTCTAGCTTGATCTACATCGCAATGGCCCCAATCTTGCCCTGAGCGGATCATGCACAAATTCTCAGGCGCAACAATACGTATAATCGATTGCTCTGAATTCAACACCGCTGCGGGTTTTGTATTGCTGCGCACGTCTTTGAGAGTACAGGACTTAATTCTATCTCGCATTCCACCAGGATAACCGTGCTCTAATATCGGCCCTTCTAAGCTATCGCTGCAACTCGCAATACCGTGAACATCAGGGCTGGATAATAGTGTTTCAAAGTTATCCAAAGGCAGGCATAAAGTCTCGCGCCAAAAGCCGATATTGTTGCCCTGCGCCATTTCGTACCAGGAGACATGAGCATTGGCCCACCAACGCTGATAGTCATCCTCACGCCAGTAACTGATAATCAAAAAATTGCTCTGCGCTACGGTATCTAAAAAGTGGCCCCGTTCCAACAACAGGGGCCTAGGGCACTGAGGATCGTCATTTAACTCAAAGTATTCTTTACACCACGATTCCAACAAATCCGGCTGATCAGCTTGAATAGCAAAATAAGCCACACGTAAATCCTGATGGTCAGCCCACTGGGCTTGCCACGCTGGTGCTGGCGGCTGCCAATTAGGCGGCATATTATTTTTCATATTACGACCTCGATGCATTTTACTTATTGTTATATTGAAATTTATCGCTAGTGGTAATCTACCTTAGGCAATTTGTCATCAACCATCTTCTTCTATTACGACCTCTTCGACTTGAACCGTTTCATTCGCAGCGTCAGCAACAGCAGTCATCGCCTGACGATTTAACAGCAGCCTTGTAACATCAGGTCTGGAATAGTGCCCAACAGGATCAGCAAAGCTCTTTGCGATAGTAATGGCGGATAGATCGATATCGGCCACCAGCAAACCCTCTTCATGATCAGAAAGTGGCGTACATAACGGTCGGCCATCAGGCCCGAATATCTGCGCGGCTCCACCACCTGTTGAGATAAGCTGAGCCTGTTCATCATTTTCAACCAACATATCAATCATCTGTGAAGAAATCACACCGCAGGGCGCTAGCACATAGCACTGCCCTTCTGCGGCATAGACTTGGGACAAGGCATTATTGAGCTCAGCACCCAATGCGAAGGCTTCCGGGTAGCAACTAAAGCTTGGCCATGCGGCAATATGCAACTGTTCGTGCATGCTATACATTGCATACTTACTTAAAGGCTGAAGATGTTCCCAACAACAAAGCTGGCCAACTCTAGCGATACCACAATCAATAACATCAAAATCGCTGCCATCACCCTCACCAAAGACAGTTCGCTCCATATGAGTTGGCTTTAGCTTTCTGCGCGCTTGTAAAATATCACCAGCATCGGATATCAACATTTGTGCAATATACAGGGAGCCATGATCTCTCTCACTAAAGCCCATCGATACCATTATTTTATTATCACGAGCCGCATCACATAAACGCTGGCAGTGTCGATCGCCTAGCTCAATGCAGTTCTCATGGTAGCTCTGAAAATACTTCATATTATGAGCGGTTGCTGACAACCACAGCCACCAAGGATATCCTGGCAACCAACACTCTGGGAACGCTACTATAGCAGCACCTTGACTGGCAGCCTGTTCGATTAAGGCAATAGCCTTATCTACCCCAGCCTCAATATTCATAAACTCAGGTGCAGCTTGTACCGCGGCTGCTTTAAATACGCTTGTCATAATCTACTCCAATTCGTAGCCTTTATTGAATCTATTCTTAAAATCTATAGCGCAGTGTTAAACCGTATTCCCGCGGGCGGTTGAAGTTCCCCTCATGAAACCCTAAACCAAAGTTAGAATCGCCACTTTCTATATAACGCTCGTCCTTTAGATTTTTAGCAAACAACACCAAATCAATTTCATCCCCTAGGCTATAGCGCACAGAGGCATTCCAAAGCTCATTAGCCTGCTCTAAGAGAAAGCGTGAATTCTGAGAATCATTGTGAATTTCATCGGTGTAACGGTAGTCAACTCGAAACGCTAACTCATTGCTTTCGAGCGGTATAAGGTATTCAAAACCGAGATTGAAAGAGTGCTCTGGAGTGTTAACCAACTTAGCATTTTCATCGATAGTAAGAGACAAGCCCTCAATAGGGTTAATCTGATCGTAACTGGCATCGGTGTAGCCATAGGCCATATCCATTTGTAGGTTTTCATACAAAATCGCCGTTACTTCAAATTCTAGACCCTTGATATCCACAACACCGGCATTCGCGGTAACGGGGCCACCTAGACTGTCGAAAAAAGTGACTTGCACATCTTCATAGTCGGACCAATAAGCCGCAGCGTTTACCCTGAGGCGATCATCCCAACCCTGCCATTTAATACCGATTTCATGGCTATCGAGCGTTTCAGGCTCGAAGGTTCGTACCTCATCAACAGCCTCTACATAACGCAATACAAAACCGCCGCTCTTGAAGCCTTGAGAAAAGCTGTAATAAAGCAATGTACCGTCTTCCAGCGTAGCATCCATACCCAATTTATAATTGTTCTGCTCAAAAGTATCTCTGGCCTGCCCGCTGCCATTACCTACCAATGGAGCTAAACCTGCTGTAAAAACTCCATCCTCGTTAACCGCGCCTGGAAAAAATGGATAGCCATTCCCCTGATCATCCGCGCCTATGTATTGAGTGTAACGAAAGAATTTTTCGTCTCGGGTATGTCGAAGGCCCGTTGTGATACTGAAGACATCATTGAGCTGCCAGCTCAGCTGAAGATAAGCAGCCTCAGAAGTATTATCCACATCAGCATAATTATTGATTGTTGCGGGGAAACCGGCACTTAAATCAGGAGTCGGTAAAAAAACATCAACAAATACATTGTCTGTGCCCTGCTCTTCAAAATAATACAACCCACCGACATATTTAATCTTGTCGTCTAGCAAGCTACCGCTAATTTGAAACTCATGACTAGTCTGCTCATGTTGATAATCAGGATTTCGAGTTTCGGTAATGGCGTGGGGCGAATTATCAGGGTCGCGATTAAATTCGCCCTCAGTCTCTCGATCAGCAAAGGTATATTTTAGATCAAAGTTCTCTGCGTGATAATTCGCAATAAAAGCAGCGCCCTGAATTTCAAGCTTGGTGCCCGATTTTCCAGTGGCATAAGTAATATCTTCTGCGCGACGCGGAATGTATTGCGATAGATCGGCTATGCCTGACGGAATATCAGAAAAGTTCGCCAATGCATAACCTACAACTCCGGCCCCTGCGGTAAACCCTAGCAAGGCCGAAGCCGCACTCGATTCATTGATGTCGGTGTAATCTAGGTTTAAAGCGAAATCCCATTGATCATTAAGCTCATAGATAATATTGCCTCTAAAAGACAACTTTTCTTCATCACCTAATTCATCACCAACACTCACTCGCTGAACATAGCCATCGCGTTTTTTACTGGAGAAGGCCCAAGCGCTACGTATTGAATCCCCCATTGGAATATCAAAGGCCGCTTTTACATCCTGACGACTATCATTGCCTAATGTAAGATCTACTTTGCCCTGAAACTCATCGGCCGGCTTTCGGGAAGTAATATTTATTGCACCACCAATGGTATTGCGCCCGAATAGCGTGCCCTGGGGCCCGCGTAAAACTTCAATTCGCTCTACATCTAATACATCAAGCACGCCACCGGCCGAGCGCGACATATAAACGCCGTCAACATAAGTCCCGACTCCCGGGTCTGTAGTTAAACTAAAATCAGTATTACCTATGCCACGAATGTACACGACTGCACCTGAAGACAGGCCACTCACAGGAGATGTAGTATCAAAAACCAGATTCGGGGCAAAGTTAGCCACCTGCGCGATATTATCAATACCTTTGTTTTCGATAGCCATTGAGGTAAATGCCGAGACAGCAATTGGAGTATCTTGCAGACTCTCTTCCGTCTTTTGAGCAGTGACAATAACTTCCTCTAAGCTGCCTTGAGCATTTGCCAGCGGCATAAGCGTCATCAGCACAGCTGACGTTATTGCAGCGCTTAATGGAGCTGCCGTAGTTTTTATTGTAGGGCTCGCCTTCGAATATTGGCTCCCAGCTGGAGTGTATACACCGCCTTCTATTGCATTCATCACTTATCTCCTCGTTATTATGTTTTATAGCTGAAGAGATTAAAGAAATAAGCTGAAATGCTCCATGACAATGCCAGCACGGCGAAATGATATATTACGCACAACAGTAAACGGAGACTTAGCTAGACGGGAAAAAAGCCCGGCCACGAAGAGCCGGGAAAGCGTTGGTAGCCCTCGCAGGAAGGGCTACACGTGCGAGAAGTGGGCTGAAACTACCAGCCCATATCTTACGGGGGAATGGACCAAGCTATTGAAGATCACTTGGCCATACTGCTGCTCTACACTGAAAAACTTATAAATTGCCTCTATGAGGGATTGATCTACAGCGCCAAATCAAAGTCGTAACGCAAGCCTAAGCTAAGGGTGTTACGTTCGTCTCTGTAGTCAAAGTCACGAGTTAACCATTCGGCAAACAATCGTACATCGCTGAACTGTTTCTCAAAGGTTATGTTGTAACCGTCGTGACTGTCAGAATCAGCACCGTTGATATCGTCATCAAAAACAAAAACGCCGGCTTTTAATTTGTAACCGTCGCCAAGTGAGTAAGACCCGACGAGATCAAATGTGTATTGATCCAGCTCCGGAGCTGCTAATTCAGATACGGAAATATCCTGATAAGTAAAGGCCAAGTACAAGTTTTCACTGGCGTTCAAGCTACCGGCAATACCCAACAAATCACGTTCGTAATCATTATCACCTTGCTGCTGTAAAAACGAAGCACCGATATAAGCGTTGCCAAAGTCGTAACTCATGCCAAAGGAGCCTGAATCCACATGACTTGGCCCTGATGCACGCGAGCTATCACCGGAATTTCCTGCGATGGCTGGGTCACCATTAATCTGCACGCCGCTATCTAGGCGGAAACCACCGTTGCTATAGCTGTAGCTTAATAGCTCTGCTGTTCTAAATGGGGCTACGGTATCGTAACCAAATGGGCTAGAACGGTGATTAAAGATATCTGAGCGCTCAGCTACTAGGTTGTAATGAGGGCTCCACTGCTTACCAATCGCTACGCGCCCAAAGTCACCTTCCAAGCCTACAAAAGCCAGGCGTGCATCACCAAAGTTACCATTTGCTTCGATGTCGACATCCCATTCACCGCGGTAGAAAGCGGTCAAACCCGACGAGATCTTCTTACTGCCCTTGATGCCAATACGTGACAGTGCATCAGTAATATCGGTACTGCTACGATCTCCCTCATCACGTAAGGTCAGACGTGGTCGCAAGCTACCATAGATATTTAAACCATAATTTGATGCTTTGGGTTTGTACTCAACTGTTGCTTTTTTAGCAGCCTTGGCGATTTGTTCTACATCTTCAACATTCACCACCACAGATTGCAACTTTGCACTTTGAGCTTTTTGAACCTGGACTTGTTGTTTCAACAAAGACTCCAACTGAGCAATGCGCGCTTCGAGAGCTTCCATCTTTGCATCATCCGCCAAAGCAGAGTTGCTGAAAGCAACTGACAGTAGTGATGACATTAGAACTGTTTTGCTTAGAGTAGTTTTCATGTTTTACCTCTGATATTCCTGTAGTGCGGCTTTTTTTAAGGCCGAAGAGGCCCCTTGCCAGCCCGAAAGCTGGCAATCCGCTTGTCTTTTTTAGTAGTGTTTTTTAAAGGTGAGGCTTAAGCCTCGTTAGCTGCACTGTCGTTATTTTCTTTCTTATTGAAGTACTCGCGTGTCAGCTTAAATACAACGGGGCTTAGTAATAGAAGAGCAATTAAGTTAGGTAGTGCCATTAGGGCATTGAAGGTATCTGCAAGCAGCCAAACAAAGTCTAGGCCAACTACAGTACCTACCGGTACAACCAATACCCATACGAAGCGGAATGGTTTAATAGCGCCTTTGCCAAACAAAAACTCGACACAACGCTCGCCGTAAACACTCCAGCCCAAGATGGTAGTAAATGCAAAGATGGCTAGACTAATAGCAACCATATATTCACCGACACCTGGCAAGCTAGCCTCAAATGCCGCAGCAGTTAATGGTGCACCTTTTACGCCGGTTTGCCATACACCAGTAGATACAATTGCTAGACCGGTTACCGTACAAACGATGATGGTATCGATAAAGGTACCTAGCATCGCTACCATACCCTGCTTCACAGGATCTTTAGTTTTAGCGTGCGCATGAGCGATTGCTGCACTACCAAGGCCCGCTTCGTTAGAGAACACACCTCGTGCAACACCAAAGCGAATTGCAGCGACCATCGCAGCACCTGCGAAGCCACCGGTTGCCGCGTGACCGTTAAAGGCAGAATCGACAATCAAGGCAAAGGCGGCAGGAATTTCAGCGGCGTTTACAAAAAGTACGACAAGACCACAAAGGAAGTATCCGATACCCATAAGTGGTACAAGCTTACCTGCCACTTCACCGACACGCTTAACGCCGCCGAGTACAACAGCACCAACAAGCACAAAGAGAACTAAGCCGGATATCCAGTTTGGAATACCAAAAGCACTGTTCAAGCCATCGGCCACCGAGTTGCTTTGTACCGTGTTACCAATGCCGAAGGCAGCAAAGGCACCAAAGAAAGCGAATGCGCCGGCCAGCCAGGTCCACTTCTCACCTAAGCCGTTACGGATGTAGTACATAGGGCCACCGGAATGATTACCCTCTTCATCCACTTCACGGTATTTAACCGCTAGCACCGCCTCGGAGTATTTTGTCGCCATACCCACTAAAGCGGTAATCCACATCCAGAACAAAGCGCCTGGGCCACCCAATACAACCGCAGTAGCAACACCAGCAATGTTACCAGTACCTACTGTTGCCGAAAGCGAGGTCATAAGCGCATTAAATGGAGAAAGCTCACCGGCGTCCGAACGATCACTACGGCGACCGCCCCATAACAACCTAAAGCCAGTGGGGATTTTACGTATGGGCATAACATTCAAGCCCAAGGTTAAAAAGATGCCCGTCCCGAGCAGGAGCGCCAACATATAGGGCCCCCAAACTACTCCATTAATCGTGCTAACGATATTATTCAGTATTTCCATCGATAATTCCTCATCATCGCTTCGTTATTAATTATTCTGCAATTGATAAACTCAATGCGCAGTCATTCGGAGGAAGCTTGATCCTAGCGCAGAAAGTTTTGGCGTAGAAATTAATAATCAATATGGACACATTTACTTTTTAAATGCGTTAAGCCAAAGGGACTAGGCCGTGAGACTTTCGTGATAAACAGCGAATGAGGAACAAGAAAACTGCACCAATCGGCAGTATGTGAGTAGAAAATTGCGCTTTATAAGCGTATTAAATTGTTCCAAAACTCAAGATTCGCACTTGGCTTTATGTCTTAATGACAAAAAGATCTAAGCCGAAGGAGCGCTGCCCCGGCAGTCGCTCGATAAAAATATTAAATCTTTAACTCAATAATCATTACTTTCAAAAGTAGACCCTAGTTGAAGATCGGCATGATAAGAAGAACGAACCAACGGCCCAGAAGCAACATGCTTGAAACCAATCTTCATGCCGTACTCACGATACTCCGCAAACTCATCTGGGTGTACAAAGCGTTGCACAGGAAGATGATCACGGCTTGGCTGCATATATTGGCCAATCGTCAACATATCCACTTCATGGGCTCGCATATCCTCCATGACACTAAAGATTTCTTGCTTTTCTTCACCCAGACCAACCATCAAACCCGATTTAGTCAAGACATCAGGCTTGGCGGTTTTAAAACGCTTTAATAAATCGAGAGACCACTGATAATTTGCGCCCGGCCTAGACTGTCGATACAAACGAGGTACAGTTTCAAGATTATGATTAAAGACATCGGGTGGTGATAACAATAGCTTCTCTAAGGCAACTTCCATACGGCCGCGAAAATCTGGTGTAAGAATCTCCACTTGAATCCCTGGCACAGCCGCTCGGATTTCCTCAATGCATAACTTAAAGTGTTCTGCTCCACCATCTCGCAAATCATCACGATCTACTGAAGTGATAACCACATAGCGGAGCTTTAATTCTGCAACCGCTGAGGCCAGTTGTTTAGGTTCATCGGCATCCAAAGCTTTAGGCTTACCATGGCCAACATCACAAAAGGGACATCGGCGTGTGCATATCTCTCCCATAATCATGAAAGTTGCTGTCCCTTTTGAAAAACACTCACCTAAATTTGGACAGGAGGCTTCTTCACATACGCTCGATAAGCTACTTTTTCGCAACAATTTTTTTATTCGAGACACTTCAGCAGACACTGGCAATTTGCTTCGCAGCCACGCTGGCTTTCGCGGAATTTCAGTAGTAGGTATTACCTTTACGGGAATTCGTTCTAGCTTTGCAGCATCGCGATGTTTTTCACCCGCTTTATGTCTTTCACTTCGCTTAACCGGTATTACAGATTCAGATTTCATCATCGTTAACCTCAAAAAAAAGCCATGGTGAAATCACCATGGCTTTTAGTTCAGAACCAAGTGTTATTCGTAATCGCTCATTGGAGGGCATGAACATACCAAATGCTTATCACCATAAACATTATCGACTCGCCCCACAGGTGGCCAGTATTTCTGACGCAGCAAAGAATCGACAGGATAAGCCGCTAACCCCTGAGAATAGCAGTGTTGCCAATCATGACGCAGCATAGATGCAGCCGTATGGGGCGCATTCACCAAGGGGTTGTCTTCCAAGCTGTATACACCATCTTCAACCGCATGAATTTCCTCGCGGATCTGAATCATGGCATCACAAAAACGATCAATTTCCCAGAGCGACTCACTTTCCGTCGGCTCAATCATCAAGGTTCCTGCAACCGGGAATGACATCGTTGGTGCATGAAAGCCATAGTCAATCAAGCGCTTAGCGACATCATCGACGCTGATTCCAGAGCTTTCTTTAATTGGCCTTAAATCTACAATACATTCGTGAGCTACTAAGCCATTTCGGCCGGTGTACAAGATCGGGTAGTGCTCGCTTAAGCGCTTGCTTAGATAGTTCGCATTTAAAATCGCGGCTTCAGTCGCTTGCTGCAAGCCCGCTGCGCCCATCATACGAATGTACATCCATGTGATCGGTAGAATACTCGCACTGCCCCATGGGGCGGCTGATACTGCCGCGCCTTTTGAGCTAGCAGACAAGACACGATGGCCAGGCAGGAATGGCTCAAGATGCTCCTTGACCCCAATAGGGCCAACACCAGGACCACCGCCGCCATGTGGAATACAAAACGTTTTATGAAGGTTTAAGTGGGATACATCACCACCAAACTTTCCGGGTTGACACAAACCTACCATGGCATTTAGGTTTGCACCGTCTACGTAAACCTGGCCACCATGTTGATGAACGATCTGGGCCACCTCAACAATACTCTCTTCAAAAACACCGTGGGTCGACGGGTACGTCACCATAATGGCAGCAAGATCTTGACTGTGGCGCTCGGCCTTTTCTCGCAAATCGGCGACGTCAATATTACCCTGCTCATCACATTTCACGACAACCACTTTCATGCCACACATCTGTGCGGAAGCTGGGTTGGTTCCATGTGCAGAACTTGGAATTAGGCATATGTCACGCTGCCCTTCCCCACGACTTTCATGATAGGCGCGCACCGCTAGCAAACCAGCATATTCACCTTGAGCACCTGAGTTAGGCTGCAGAGAGACGGCGTCATAACCGGTAATCTCACACAACATATCCTCAAGCTCACCGATCATTTGCAAATAGCCCTCGGCCTGATCAAGCGGCACAAATGGATGAACGTTAGCGAATTCTGGCCAGCTAATAGGCAGCATTTCGCTGCTAGCATTTAGCTTCATGGTACAGGAGCCCAGCGGAATCATCGCTCGATCCAAAGCGATATCACGATCTGAAAGCTCGCGCAGATAACGTAGCATCTGCGTTTCGCTATGATATTGATTGAAAGCGTTTTGGCTTAACAACTTATCATTGCGCAGAAGATTACCGGGAATAATATAGGCTGTCTGGGCCTCAATTTCGTCAAAGCTTAATTCGCCCTCCGGCTTGAATATCTCCCAGAGTTTACTGACTTCAGATCGCGAGCTCAGCTCGTCAAAAGAAAGGCCTAGCTGCGAGTCATCAACTAATCGTAAATTAATGCCCGCATCACGAGCACGATTAACAATCGCTTCGGTCTCTGCCCCGCTATGAACGGTAAGCGTGTCAAACCAAGATTTGTTTTTTACTTCAAACCCAAGCTGGCGAAGTCCCTGTGCGAAGACACTACACAAGCTATGCACGCGTTCTGCGATTTTACGAAGGCCAGCAGGGCCATGATATACCGCATACATGCTAGCAATAACGGCTAACAGTACCTGAGCAGTACAAATATTGGAGGTCGCCTTTTCACGGCGGATATGCTGCTCACGCGTTTGCAGCGCCAAACGATATGCAGGCTCTCCATTACTGTCTACAGAATTGCCCACCAGTCGACCCGGTAAAGAACGCTTAAATGATGCTCTAGTGGCCATATACGCCGCGTGCGGCCCACCAAAGCCCAGCGGCACACCAAAACGCTGTGCAGAACCAATAACCACGTCCGCACCCAACTCACCAGGAGACTTTAGTAACAATAAACTTAGAGGGTCTGCTGCAAAAACTACAAGACCTTTATTGTTATGGATAGTTTCAATAAGCGTGGAGTAATCTCTCAGCTCTCCATCAGCCGCTGGGTATTGCAACAAGACCCCGAAAACATCGTCTTGGGATTCGGCTTGGAGTGGATCAGCAATGACTAACTCAATATCAAGTGGCTCGGCTCTTGTTGCAAGAATATCGATGGTCTGAGGTAAGCACTGTGGGTCCACCAAGAAACGTCGAGATTTTGATTTTGACATACGTTGACATAGAGTCATCGCCTCTGCCGCCGCAGTCGCTTCATCTAGCATGGAGGCATTGGCGATTTCCATCCCTGTCAGTTCAGTGATCAGGGTTTGGAAATTAAACAGCGCTTCTAATCTACCCTGAGAAATTTCTGGCTGATAAGGCGTATAAGCCGTATACCAAGCTGGATTTTCTAATAGATTACGTAAGATTACGGTAGGTAGCCGACTATCGTAATACCCCTGACCTATCAAGGAACGAAAGCTTTGATTTTTTTCAGCAGTCGATTTCAATTCTTCCAAGGCTGCTGATTCGCTAAACGCGGAAGCAAGCCCTGGTAAACCATTGGATCGAATGTTTTCAGGGACTACGGCAGAGATAAAGCTAGCCATAGAATCGTAACCAAGATAGGCCAGCATTTTTTCTCTATCTTGGTGACTAACTCCAATATGGCGAGCGATGAATTCGCTTGAATTCTCAAGCTCTTTAATGGTCTTTTTAGGTTGTAACATACACAGCTCCAAGTACTAAGCTTGGGCACGGTATGTCCACCCAGCTCAATATTCAGCAGGAAACAAATATAAATCTATATTTCTGACTCTAAGATAAAACCTAGAGCCAGAGTTTTTCTGATTCACAAATTAACTTAATCGGCGGTAAATTCTTTATACTGTTCTTCAGTCATCAGTTCGCTAAGATCCACGCCATCTTTCAGTTGGATTTTCACAAACCAACCATCTTGCAGCGGTGACTCGTTAACCAACTCCGGGTTATCAGCAAGCTCTTCATTCACATCAACCACAGTTCCAGCTAATGGAGCAACAATTTCACCAGCCGCTTTAACAGATTCAATCACAGCCACCTCGTCGCCCTGATCGTATTCACTGCCTACTTCAGGAAGCTCGACAAATACCACATCTCCCAGTTGCTCTTGGGCGAATTCAGTAATACCAACTGTCGCTTGGGAACCATTAATCAATAACCATTCATGGTCTTTTGTAAACTTCATTTCACTCATCATATTCACCATTATTTATTGTTTAATTCAATCGACTTGAGATTAACCACGGAAATAGCGTTGTGGCACGAAAGGTGTTTTAGCTACCGTTATCGGAATGTCTTTATTGCGCACTCGCGCAATCAACTTTGTATCAGCTTTGGCCAGTGATGCTGGGACATAGCCCATTGCTACGGGTGCATTAATACTAGGACCAAAGCCGCCACTGGTAACTTCACCAACCTGGTTACCATCAGCGTCAAATATCCCTGCGCCCTCTCGCACTGGAACTCGACCCTCGACTAAAAATCCAACACGTTTACGTGAAACCCCTTCGGCAATATCATTCAAAACTCTTGCCGAACCTAAAAATCCAGCTTCCTTCTCTCCACCGGCTCTGCGAGTCTTACTAATACTCCAAATCAAAGAAGCTTCGATTGGGCTTGTTTCGGTGTTCATATCATGTCCGTAGAGACACAAACCAGCTTCTAGGCGAAGTGAATCTCTAGCCCCTAAGCCAATAGCTTCAACTTGCTTGTAGCTTAATAATAAGCGAGCTAGTTTTTCAGCCTGCGCATTGGCCACAGAGATCTCAAAACCATCTTCACCGGTATACCCAGAACGAGTGATATATACCGGCATACCATCAATTTCACTATGACAGCCATTCATAAAGGTCAGCTCGCAAGCTTGCGGTGCTAACTCTTGCATAAGAGCAGCCGCTTTAAGACCTTGCATCGCTAATAAGGCCTGATCTTCAAGAATTTCAAATTCGAAATCTTTTAGGTGCGATTGAAGATGAGCAATATCTTGTTCTTTACAGGCGGCGTTAACAACTAAGAAGAATGTCTCTTCGTCCCATTTACAAATAATAAGATCGTCTAAAATGCCTCCAGACTCATTGGTCAAAACCGCATAGGTTTGCTGATTAGGTTTTAACGCCTCTAAATCAACGGGGATCAGCTTCTCAAGGGCTGATGCTACATTCGCTCCGCGAATAATCAGCTGCCCCATATGAGAAACATCAAATAGCCCTACCTGATCGCGACAGTGTAAATGCTCGCCTTTAATTCCAAGCGGATATTGAACCGGCATGCTATAACCTGCAAATGGCACCATCTTTGCGCCGAGCTCGACATGCAAGTCGTAAAGTGGAGTTTTCAATTCTTCTGTCATATCTCGATACTCGTAAAATATTCGTTATTATTACTTCAGGCTTTTATTAACATTCAACAATGTTAACGGGGACTTCAACTACGTTAATGGCCAAGCCTCCACGTGCTGTTTCTTTGTATTTGGCTTGCATATCACGGCCGGTATCTCGCATGGTTTTGATCACTTTATCAAGTGATACAAAATGAGAGCCATCACCGCGGATAGCCATCCTCGCGGCATGAATCGCTTTTACTGAAGCCATCGCATTACGCTCAATGCAGGGAACCTGAACCAGGCCGCCAATAGGATCACAAGTCAAACCAAGGTTATGCTCCATAGCGATTTCCGCCGCATTTTCTACCTGCTCTGGAGTCGCTCCTAACACTTCAGCCAGACCCGCGGCCGCCATAGAGCAAGCAGAGCCCACTTCACCTTGGCAACCAACTTCCGCGCCACTAATCGAAGCATTCTTTTTATATAGAATGCCTACAGCAGCCGCGGTTAATAAAAAGCGCTCTACACCATCGTCATTGGCACCTGGCACAAACTGTCGATAGTAGTTAAGCACTGCGGGAACAATGCCGGCCGCACCATTAGTTGGTGCAGTTACAATTCTTCCGCCAGCGGCGTTTTCTTCATTCACTGCTAATGCATAGAGACTTACCCAGTCCAGTACCGTAAGTGGATCTGAGAGAGAAGCTTCGGGTCGCTGTAAAAGCTGATGATACAATTGACCTGCTCTTCGGCTGACCTTCAAGCCACCAGGCAAAATTCCTTCAGCGGCTATACCGTTATCAATGCACTCCTGCATGGTACGCCAAATATTGTGAAGGTAATTGCGCGTTTCGGATGCTGGCCGCCAAGCCTCTTCATTAGCCCACATTACATCCGAAATCCGAAGGTTCTTTTGTTGGCATATATCCAGTAGTTCGGCACCCGTAGAAAAAGGTAATGCGAGTTCACGAGCATCTTCGATAATGGCATCATTGCCCGCTTCATCTTCGCCGACAACAAAACCGCCACCGACTGAGTAGAAACAGCGCTCTTCTATTAAAGATCCATCTTCGGCATAGGCACTAAACTGCATACCATTAGAGTGAAATGGAAGCTCTTTACGGCGATTCAGAATCAAGTCTGTCTCGTCTTGGTAGGCCACTTTATGACAAGCCGCCAAATTAATCTGACCCTGTTCACGAATGCCCGCTACCCTAGCGCTAATATCTGCCACTACGACGCTTTCTGGCTGTTCACCTTCGAGACCCAACAAGACCGCTTTAGGGGTTCCGTGTCCAACACCAGTAGCCCCCAAAGAGCCAAACATCTCTGACTTAACTCTCGCCACCTGAGATAGGCATCCATCAGATTTAAGCTGCTCAACAAATTGCTGCGCAGCTTTCATAGGCCCAACGGTATGAGAACTTGAGGGGCCTATTCCGATTTTAAACAGATCAAAAATACTGATCGCCATGTTAATCACCTAATCCAGATTTACTTGTTAACGTAAACTGGGAATTGCACACAAAGCTGAAGCACTTTTTCCTTCACCAACTCAATGACTTCGCGATTTTCAATGTCATCGAGAACATCACACATCCAGTTGGCCAGCTCAGAAACTTGCTCTTCTTTGAAGCCGCGACTGGTTACTGCAGGCGTACCGAGACGAACACCACTGGTAACAAACGGTGATTGCGGATCGTTTGGTACAGTGTTTTTATTAACGGTAATATTTGCTTCGCCCAAAGCAGCATCAGCAGCTTTACCGGTGATCCCCTTGTCAATCAAGTCCAACAAGAACAAATGGTTTTCAGTGCCATTCGAGACAACTTTATAGCCACGCTGCTGAAAGGCCTTGGCCATAGCTTTAGCATTGTTAACAACTTGCTGCTGATAGTCCTTAAACTCGGGAGCAAGGGCTTCTTTAAAGGCTACCGCTTTCGCTGCAATAATATGCATTAATGGTCCTCCCTGAATTCCAGGGAAAATCATTGAGTTAAGTTTCTTTTCAATCTCAGGGTTAGAGCGCGCAACAATCAGACCACCGCGTGGGCCACGCAAGGTTTTGTGGGTAGTGGTGGTGACCACATCGGCTACTGGCACGGGGTTAGGGTAAAGACCCGCCGCAATTAAGCCGGCAACATGCGCCATATCTACAAATAGGTACGCCCCTACCTTGTCGGCGATATCTCTAAAGCGCTGCCAATCCATTACTAATGAATAAGCCGAAAAGCCTGCAACGATCATTTTAGGTTTATGCTCAAGGGCTAAAGCTTCTACTTGATCGTAATCCACTTCACCAGTTTCTGGATTCAGACCGTACTGCACGGCATTGTAGATTTTGCCTGAAAAATTAGGCTTTGCACCGTGGGTTAAATGACCACCGTGATCTAAAGACAAACCAAGAATAGTATCACCTGGCTGAAGCAAGGCCATGTAAACGGCCGCGTTTGCTTGCGAACCTGAGTGCGGCTGGACATTAGCATAATCAGCTGAGAACAGCTCTTTGGCTCGGTCGATAGCTAACTGCTCTACCACATCAGCATGCTCACAACCGCCGTAGTAACGCTTACCCGGATAGCCCTCAGCGTATTTGTTGGTCAATTGAGCACCTTGAGCTTCCATCACACGCGTGCTGGTATAGTTCTCAGAAGCAATCAATTCAATGTGTTCTTCTTGACGGCGATCTTCAGCTTCCAAAGCCGCCCAAAGTTCTTGATCAAAATTGGCAATTTTATCGTTATAATCAAACATCGCTTTCCCTCAATTCGTGGTTCGGACAGGAGTTTGATTGGATACTAATCAGCGCTTAACGATTTGTTAAATTAATAGTTATAATGTCTTCATAACAATTACTAATGACAGATCCCAAATGGAAGGTCGTTATCTTTCCCGGGGGCAAGCAGGAGAGGAGTGATGAAAAACCTGCCGATAGAGGTATTAAGAGCGTTTGTAACGATTGTGGAACTGGGTAGTTTTACCCAAGCCGGTGATTTACTTGGCCGTTCACAACCCGCTATAAGCTTACAAATCAAGAGGTTAGAAGAGCTTTTAAATCAAAAGCTTATCTCAAGAAACGGGCAAAATATCGAGCTTACCAAAACCGGTGAGCAGCTGTTCTATTATGCCAAGCGTATATTAGCGCTTAATGATGAGGCCGTGGCGAGCTTTAATGCCACCAGTGTTAGCGGCCAATTAAAATTAGGCATACCGAGTGAATTTGCGACGACCCTCCTGCCCAGAATTCTCAGTCGTTTTGCCAACACCTACCCTAACGTCAATTTAGAGGTTATTAGTGATCTTAGCCGCAACCTAATGAATGCCAGCGCTCAAAAACAATATGATCTGGTTTTGGTACTCCACGACGATCCTGATAAAGCAGGTACAGAGTTAATCAAAGAAGACGAGCTGGTATGGGTAAGCAGTCATAGCCATGACTGCCATATGCGCTCGGTCTTGCCATTAATCGTCGCACCGGAAGGCTGTATTTACCGTAACCGTGCCAACACCATGCTTGCCGAGGCTGGCTTACCTTGGAAAATCAGTTACACCAACCCAAGCCTATCGGGTATTCAAGCGGCCATCGAAGAAGGTCTTGGTGTCACAGTCCTTGCGAAGAGTAGTGTTCCCGAAGGTTTAAAAGTCATCAATAACTCTACCCGACTACCCAAGCTGGGTAAAATTGGAATTAGTTTAGTTAAACAGCCGAGCGAGCAAAGCGAAGCCGCCCAGCGTTTGAGTGAATATATAACGGCAAGTTTAGGGTAAGCTCTTTGGCATGCTGTAAGGGCCGTTAGTGATAGGTTCGCTGGAAGAATTAGGAAACCGCTGTCGATCTTCCTCGCTAGCCGTATCTCTACATTCGCCCAGCAATTGAGAACGGCCCATAGTAAAAGCTTCATGCAATACCATATAACCTTCACGACAAAATTCCACTTCGGCTAGTTTTTCTTCTAAGGAGCCCTGCGCCTGGGCTTTTACTTTTTCCTGCATTTTGGCAATCATATCGGTACGATTCTTATCATCGCCTTGACCACGACGAGCTCCTCCGGCCCCCATCATTCCGCCCCCTTTCATACCACCACCCTTCACTCGACCGCCTCGCTTGCGACCGCCGTCCGGGATTCCCTTCTGCAAAGTGTATTGAAAGCGTTTTGATCCGTCCTCGCTTATTTGAGTAACAAAATTTTCACTAAAGCCTTCTTTTTCAGGAGTACTACTACATGCCGCCACAAAGACGCTGCAGGCTAAAATAATAAGGGAAGACTTTGCCAGTTTGAGGGGCAATGGCTGGATAAAGTGGTTCATAAAGGCTCCTTTTGAATTCAGTAGCCTATATGATTTGATTTGCCTACTAGAGTTTCGGGCTTAAGAAAACTTCAATTTTTCTGCACAATCGTCATTCATAACCAGCTGATTTTTGCCGTTTTCCTTTGCTTGATACAGTGCTTTATCAGCAGCGGCAAGCCAGTCACGAGCGCTTTCACCGATAATAGCGCTAGCACCAATACTACTACTGGTGGGTATCTTCTGACTGCTATCTATATTACGACAGATCTTCTCTAACAAGTCCTTTGCATTAACCATTTTAACATCACGCAAGAGTAGCAATATTTCATCACCACCGTGGCGAAAAACTAAATCTGTAGAGCGACAGTTATTTTTGAGCAACTCCACAAGATTGACAATAGCGTCATCCCCCGCATTGTGACCCAGCTCGTCGTTAATACGCTTAAAATTGTCTAAATCAAGGATAGCTAGCACACAAGGACGTTCGAACTCTTTGGCAAAGGCGATACTGTCTTGCAAGATAGTTTCAAGTTGACGGCGATTGTAAGCGCCAGTGAGAGGGTCCGTCGTTGAATGCACTCGTAACAACTCTTGCATTTTACGGATTTTATAAGCGAACACATGAGCTAACGTAGCGACAGTGATCAATGATGCCTCAATACGAAACCATTGGCCTTGCTCGATAGTTTGAAAACCAAAGACACCACACAATACAATAACACCTGCATTAACCGATAAGCCGACCCAGACGGGTAACACAAAAGCTGAACTGACCAATATCGGGTAACACCAAAATGTGCCAGTTACCCCGAGAGTGGCTATCGGTGTTGTAGCTGATACGACCAATAAAAACAGCACAAGAAAGACAATCACTGCGGGTAAGGTGCTGTTTTTAAAATACATCCACAGGGATGCTGCAATTAAAGAGCAGACAAAGGCGCCATCAAGCACAGCCAGAAGCAGCCGCTCATTGATTACATTTACATAAGTCATTGCAATATAAATGCTGCTCAAGATCGTACAGATAAACAACAGCAATTTATGCTTTTGTCTATTGGACGCCGCCAAAGTATGGGTATCATCCCAGTTCGCTAAATCAAATTCATACATAAAAACAACCATAGAATTTAAACAGCCACACATCCCTAAGCTGCGATTCTACCTATTACTTATGAACAAAGGTGTAACTCACCCTATCTAGGGGTTACACAACCATGAGCTAATCGGGATATTTAAAACCCGAAGCTATTTCTATAGATTGAATTGACAGAAATACAAGTTAGATCAACTGTAATGTGTGACATGTCACACTTATTCTAAACTCGCCAAGCGCAAAGTAATCGCCTCTCGAAGTTTATCAATTTTGCCCACAATGGCACTCACTGCCGCCTCATTCTGCTCAATTTGCTCCCATTGAGCAGTCCAAGTCTGATGAAGCGTATCCGCCTTGTGCTTTGCATCATCGCCAATCAGCAGACTGAGATCTTTTACCAAAGCAACAGCAACCCAGCCGTGCCTTGGGCTCCAGATCTCCTGCTGGTCATAATGCAAGCTATACATACCCTGCTCTAGTTCTGAGAGCTTAAGTAAAACCTGGAAGGCTGCCGTTCGAGCTGTACTATTGTCCTCACTTATTTCAAGGCGCCATGCATTGTAAGCAAAACTGATACAAGCCGAAAAAACACTTAGCACGACGGTAATGTAATAGAACTTTAGACGACGCTCTAGTAGGTTATTGTCCATGCTTACTAGCCACTCCCATTTAATTTTCCAATATCAATACTTAGGAACGCTTGGTGAGAAATACAGCAAAACTCAAGATTAGCATGAGTATTAAACTGCCGCTAGAACAAAAGGCCACCGCTAAGCGCGCAATAATTAGGCGGCAAGCCAATGAAAAACAAAAAAGATAATGGAGTATTTAGGAGGGATGATATCGCCCGGTGAATACCGGGCGACATCATAAATACAGCAGAAAGACTTAGATACGATTAACTCGATTCAAACCTTCGAGCGCCGCGGTACGATAAGCCTCAGCCATGGTCGGATAGTTAAAGGTGGTGTTAACAAAATAATTGATATTATTCGCCTCACCTTCCTGATTCATAATCGCTTGACCAATATGAATAATTTCAGAAGCCTCTGCACCGAAGCAGTGAATGCCTAAAATTTCATGGGTATCAATATGGAAAAGTAACTTCAACATGCCCACGTCTTCACCGGATATTTGCGCACGCGCCGTGTTTTTAAAGAAGGCACGCCCTACTTCGTAAGGTACACGAGCTTCGGTTAGTTCACGCTCGGTTTTACCCAAGGAGCTGATCTCTGGAAGCGTGTAAATACCAGTAGGTGCATCAGTTACAAAGCGACATTCTTCACCATTGATGGCCATGGCGATCTCACGACCTTGATCATAAGAAGCACTCGCCAAGCTTGGCCAACCGATGACATCGCCAGCGGCGTAAACATAGTCGATATCGGTTTGATAACGATCGTTTACTTTTAGCTGTCCACGATGGTCTGCTTCAAGGCCAATAGCATCCAAATTAAGGTTATCGGTATTACCTGTTCGGCCGTTACACCACAATAGCGCATCGGCGCGCAGGCGCTTACCCGATTTAAGGTGCAAGGTTACGCTGCGCTCATTGGCCTCTACTCGCTCATACTCTTCCAAGTGGCGAACAGTCACACCACTATCGCGCAAGTGATAACTCAAGGCATCAGAAATTTCATCATCCAAGAATGACAGCAAACGCTCACGACTGTTAATCAAATCGACCTTAATGCCAAGGCCAGCAAAAATAGACGCGTATTCACTACCAATCACACCGGCACCGTAAATAACGATATGGCGAGGTGTATGATTCATTTCCAAAATAGTATCGCTATCGTAAACACGTGGATGATTAAAATTAACATCGGCTGGTCGATAAGGGCGCGAACCGGTAGCAACAACTATATGTTTAGCGCGAATGGTTTCCACAGCACCGTCTGGTAAGCGCACACGCACTTCATTCTCGCCACAGAAATTAGCCTCGCCAATGTGCAGATAGACACGGTTGCGATTGTAAAAACCGGTATGCAGATCAACTTGCTTAGGGATAACAGTTTTTGCAGATTTCAAAACCTTAGGGTAGCTGACGCGAGTCGACTCACCCATATGGTGAAATAAATTATTCTGGTTAAAGCGAATAATTTGTTTCACAACATGACGCAGCGCTTTTGAAGGAATAGTCCCCTTATGCGAGCAATTGCCCCCTACTACACCACGGTTTTCAATCGCACCAACACGCATGCCCTGCTTAACTGCTGCCATTGCAGCACCTTCACCAGCAGGCCCTGTGCCGATGACCAATACATCATAATGGTAATCGCTCATTGCCGATTACTACCTCTCTATTCCGTTACTGCTTCTTTAACAAAAACTGTCTAATAAAAATTACAGCGATACTTACTTTTTCATCGCATCGTTGAACAAATCGTTTTTACCGCTTTCTTCTGCAGCATTCGATTTGCCCATTTTTTCTTCTTCACATTTGCTTTCGTCGCCACCGCAAATGTCGCATACATAATTAGGATCTTTCAGTGCATCACCGACGCCGCCACAAGAGCCTGAAATCGGCTTACGGCCCATTAGGACACCTATGGACATCATCACAACCAATAAGGTAATGATTCCAAACGCGACTACATAAATCATGGTTCACCTCACCCCTATTAGGGTCAATCGTCTATCCCATCATAAGATGGGTTTTTACGCTATTGGACATAGGTCGCAAAAGCGCTGGAATACTTCTCTTTAAAGCCACTATTGGTTTTTACCAACATAAAAACTGCCAAGTTTTCTTGCTCAGCTAAGGCCATACCTTGCTCTGGCCCTGCGACGGTTATCACTGTGGCCCAAGCATCAGCTTCAGCAGAACTTGGGGCTAGAACGGTAACAGAAGCTAAAGCATGAGTAATCGGACGCCCTGTTCTCGGATCAATAGTATGGGAGTAGCGCACCCCCTCTTTCTCAAAATAATTGCGATAATCACCCGAGGTGGCAACGCCTTTATCGCTCACAGCAATTAAACGCTGCATACTTTGACCTGCCAAGCTACTGCTGGGTTTTTCTACCGCAATTTTCCATGGCGTGCCACGGTGACTCATGCCCTTTAGCATTAGCTCACCACCCACTTCCACTAGATAATTAAACGCACCGCAACTCTCAAGGGCCTCAGCAACTTTATCCGCCCCATAACCTTTGGCTACAGCGGATAAATTGAGTTCAACCGCTTTACCTTTTTTAAGACTTGAACCACTTATTTCTAAGCTATCACCACCGCTCAAAGCCATAGCATCAGCTATTTGCTCCTGACTGGGAACAGCATCTTCTGGTGAAGATTTTGGTCCAAAACCCCAAAGGTTAACTAATGGGCCAATAGTGATATCGAAAGCACCGTCACTGAGCTTGTAGAGCCGCTCACTTAAGCGTAGGACCTTTTCCATATCAGCTGAAAGCTGAGCGCTCTCACCGGCAGCCATTGCACTCAACTTACTGAGTTCACTATCCGCTATATAGTGTGACATCTGCTGATTGGTCAGCGCCAAGCTATTCTCAATACGCTTGGCAAGTTCGGTCTGATCACAACTGAAGCTTTCATTACGCTCCCCTTTTGGGGGCACTACCGCAACGTTGTATTGCGTCCCCATGGTAGGGCCACTAAAGCGCCAAGGCTCAACTTTTTGACTACAGCCTGATAAAAAAACGGCCGTACCTAAACAGAAGAAGGCCAGCAATGCTGGCCTCTTCCTATAGGCAGTTACCACTTTGGATAATGCCTTCATTGATTAACCACCGAAGTCATCAAGCAGGATGTTTTCATCCTCTACGCCCAAATCTTTCAACATGGCAATCACAGCCGCATTCATCATTGGAGGCCCACACATGTAGTACTCACAATCTTCTGGCGCTGGGTGATCCTTCAAATATTGCTCATAAAGCACGTTATGGATAAAGCCTGTTAGGCCATCCCAGTTGTCTTCTGGCTGAGGATCAGATAAAGCAACATGCCATTCAAAGTTGTCGTTTTCACGAGCAAGCATGTCGTACTCATCATCGTAGAACATCTCACGAAGTGAACGAGCACCGTACCAGAAGCTCATCTTACGCTTAGACTGCAAACGCTTAAGCTGATCGAAAATATGTGAACGCATTGGCGCCATACCGGCACCGCCACCGATGAATACCATTTCGTTATCGGTATCTTTAGCGAAGAATTCACCAAATGGACCGTATACAGTAATGGTATCGCCTGGCTTCAAACTAAACACATAAGAAGACATCTGACCTGGCGGTAAGCCTTCGGTGCGCGGTGGCGGAGTTGCAATACGGATATTGAACTTCACTACACCCTTCTCTTCTGGGTAGTTCGCCATTGAGTAAGCACGGATAACCGGCTCATCAACTTTGGACTCTAGATTAAAGAAACCAAAGTGCTCCCAATCACCGCGGTACTCATCTTCGATATCGAAGTCAGAGAATTTAACGTGGTGCGGAGGACATTCAAGCTGAACGTAACCACCAGCACGGAAGTCTACGTTTTCACCCTCAGGAAGCTTCAAGGTCAACTCTTTAATAAAAGTCGCCATATTCGGATTTGATTCAACAGTACATTCCCACTGTTTCACACCGAATACATCTTCAGGTACTTCAATAACCATGTCCTGCTTTACCGGGGTCTGACAAGACAGACGCCAGCCTTCAGCGGCATCACGCTTAGTGAAGTGTGATTCCTCAGTTGGCAGCATAGAGCCACCACCGGAGTTCACTACACACTTACACTGTGCACAGGTACCACCGCCACCACAGGCAGAAGGCAAGAACAAACCGTTACCTGCCAAGGTTTGTAGCAACTTGCCACCGGCCGGTACGGTTAAGGTTTTCTCACCATTGATTTCAATATTTACATCGCCGGAATTAACCAGCTTAGCGCGGGCGCCAAGAATGATGAACACAAGCGCGATTACAATCACGGTGAACATCACAACGCCAAGTATAATAGTTAGATTCATACTGGCTACTCCTTACAGGCTGATACCGCCGAAGGACATAAAGCCCAACGACATCAAGCCAACAGTGATAAAGGTAATACCTAAGCCCTGCAGGCCATCGGGTACGTCGGAGTATTTCATCTTCTCGCGGATGCCAGCCAAGGCTGCAATAGCCAAAGCCCAACCTACACCAGAACCTACACCGAACACTACAGACTCGCTGAAGTTGTAGCTACGCTCTACCATGTACAGGTTTGCACCCATGATGGCACAGTTCACGGTAATCAACGGCAGGAATACACCCAAGGCGTTGTATAGAGCTGGGAAGAATTTATCCAAGACCATCTCTAGAATCTGAACCATCGCCGCGATCACACCAATAAAGGTAATCAAGCTTAGGAAGTTCAGGTCAACAGAGGCGTAGTCTTCACCCAACCAAGACAAGCCACCTTCAGACAGCAAGTAGGTGTACAAGACATTGTTGACTGGTACGGTGATCGCCAATACCACGATAACCGCAACGCCAAGACCAATAGCCGCTTCTACTTTCTTAGAGATCGCCAAGAAAGTACACATTCCCAAGAATGCCGCCAGGGCCATGTTCTCGATAAAAATCGAGCGAACAAACAAACTAATAAAATGTTCCATGATTAGGCCTCCGCTGGCTTCGTATTAGGCGAAATCTTGAAATCTGGCTCTTCGACCTGCGCTTTATCGTATGCGCGGATACCCCAGATGATTAGGCCAATAATGAAGAATGAAGACGGCGGTAATAGCAATAGACCGTTAGAAACGTACCAGCCACCTTCGGTAGCCAATGGCAAAATTTCATAGCCTAGCAACTTACCCGCACCGAATAGCTCACGAGGAATCGCAATGGCAATCAACAGAGCTGAGTAGCCCAAGCCATTACCGATACCGTCTAGCAAGCTTGCACCTGGGCCATTTTTCATGGCGAAGGCTTCAGCGCGACCCATCACGATACAGTTGGTAATAATCAAACCAACAAATACCGAAAGCTGCTTAGATACATCATAAGCCACCGCTTTCAACACCTGGTCAACCACGATCACCAAAGAGGCGATAATAGTCATCTGCACGATAATACGAATGTTGTTTGGAATGTGGTTACGCACCAAAGACACAAACAAGTTAGAAAACGCCGTTACTGTGGTTAAAGCCACACACATAACCAGCGTTACTTTCAAACTACCCGTAACCGCCAACGCCGAACAGATACCCAAGATCTGTAGAGCAATAGGGTTATTCTGGATAATTGGGGTAACTAAAAGCTCTTTTGCTTTCATGGCTTAGGCCTCCCCTTTTTGCAAATTGTTTAACAGCGGACGGTAACCGTTCTCACCTAACCAGTAGCGGTATAGATTTTCCAAACCGCGAGTGGTTAGAGTTGCACCTGATAGACCATCGATTTCGTGCTTAGAATCTTTAGGTGCTTTACCCTTTAAGATTCGAACGGCAACATCACCATTGGCGGAGTACATCTCTTTGCCAACCCAGATGGCTTTCCACAATGGGTTATCAACTTCACCACCTAGCCCTGGAGTTTCTTTGTGATCGTAGAAACCGGTACCAACCACGGTGTTTAGATCAGAACCCAATGCCATAAAGCCGTATAGCTGACCCCAAAGGCCATAGCCTTTTACCGGCAAAACGATGGTTTCTAAACTACCACTGTCATTGTTAATCAAGTAAACCTTGGCGTATTTTTCTTTACGCAAGATTTTCGCAGGATCATTGGCCGCTGTAAGAGTTTCAGAAATCGCAGGATTTTTTGCCGCTTTGTTTTGGTCGTAAGCATCGATAGACACAATGCCGTCAACGTCTTCAGCGCTAACAAATTTACCTGTGCTCAAATCAACAAGCTTAGGCGTTACCTTTTTCATCAACTCATTAACATCAGCGCCATCAGCCATCAAACCAGCTGCTGCAAGAATGTTTTTGTTGAAGTCTAATTTCTTATTGGCGTCCTGTGCTGGCTTCAGTACTACCGCCGCTGTTGATACAACGATGGAGCAAACAATACACAGGGACAGTGCAACAATAAGCGTCTTCTTAATAGTATCGTTATTAGCCACGAGCCAATCTCCTCTTAACGTTAGCCTGCACCACAAAGTGGTCGATCAGCGGAGCAAACAAGTTGGAGAACAGGATGGCCAACATCATGCCTTCTGGGAAAGCCGGGTTTGCCACACGAATCAAAATCACCATGATGCCGATCAGGGCACCAAACACCCACTTACCGGTGTTGGTCATCGAAGCCGATACTGGGTCGGTTGCCATAAAGAACAAACCGAAGGCGAAGCCACCCACTACCACATGCCAGTGCCAAGGCACATTCATCATTTGATTAGTTTCAGAACCAATCGCGTTGAACAAGGTGGTCATCAAGAAGGAGCCGATTAAGACACCTGCCACAATGCGCCAGGCTGCAATGCGCATAACCAACAATGCACCACCGCCGATGATCAAGGCTAAGGTAGAAGTTTCACCGATAGAGCCCTGCATCTTACCAAGGAAGGCATCTGTCCAGCTCAAACCATTGTTTACAACTGTCTCAACACCACCGCTGGCCAATACAGACAAGGCTGTCGCACCGGTGTAGCCGTCAACCGCTGTCCATACTGCATCACCCGACATATAAGATGGGTAGGCAAAGAATAGGAAAGCACGACCGGCCAAGGCTGGGTTCAAGAAGTTCTTACCCGTACCACCGAAGACTTCTTTTGCAATCACAACACCGAAGCTAATACCTAGCGCCGCTTGCCATAAAGGAAGATCTGGAGGACAGGTTAAAGAGAATAGTACCGAGGTTACGAAGAAACCTTCGTTTACTTCGTGCTTACGCACCGTCGCAAACAATACTTCCCAGAAACCACCTACCGCAAATACGGTCATGTAGATTGGTAAGTAATAAGCCGCACCATGTATTAGGTTATCCCATATGCTCGCTGCATCGTGACCGGCAAATAGCGCGATCAAAGCACCACGCCAGCCTTCAACTTGGGTAATACCCATGTCGGCCATAACGCTGTTCGCCTGGAAACCTACGTTGTACATGCCCCAAAACATTGCTGGGAAAGTACAAATCCACACCGTGATCATAATACGCTTTAGATCGATATGATCGCGTACATGAGCCGTGGTTTTGGTTACGTCTTTTGGTTTAAAGAAACCAGTATCAACGGCTTCCCAGAGGGCATACCATTTTTCGTGCTTGCCACCCGGGTGCACATGGGGGGACATGCTGTCTAATAGCTTTTTCAACATACTTAACCCTCCTTCTCAATACGCGTTAAGTTGTCACGCAAGATGGGGCCATACTCGTATTTACCTGGGCACACATAGGTACACAAGGCCAAGTCTTCCTCATCCAGCTCCAAAGCGCCCAGTTTTTGCGCCATATCGGTATCGGCCACAATCAAGGCTCGCAATAACTGAGTTGGCAAGATATCCAGTGGCATGATGTTTTCATAAGCACCTACTGGCACCATAGCTCGCTCAGAACCATTGGCCGAAGTGTTAAAGTCGAACAACTTACCCTTCATTAGGCTGGAGATGAAAATCGCCAAGCTAGAGTGTTTATTAACACCTGCACGTAAGTAGTGTAGAAACTCACGCTCGCTCTCACCTTCTTCCAATACTGCTACCTGATTGGCGTAGCGGCCTAGGTAAGCAAATGCTCCGTTGGCTTTACGGCCACCGAAAACACCACCAGAGATCACACGCTGCTCGCCGGCTTTTAGCTGACCAGCCGTTAGCTCATCAGTGTTAGCACCTAAGCGAGTGCGAATCAGGCGAGGCTGCTCAACACTAGGTCCAGCCAAGGCGATCACACGATCAGTGCTGATCTGGCCTGAAGTGAATAATTTACCAATCGCAACCACATCCTGGTAGCCCACAGTCCACACAGTCTTGGTGGCGCTTACAGGGTCTAGGAAATGAATATGAGTACCGGCGTTACCGGCTGGGTGAACACCTGAGAACTCGTGACTCTCAACGCGGCTGCTGTTGCCGGTTAGCACATCTGCACCAGAAGCCTTACAAACGTAAACCTTGCCAGTCGTCAAACGTGATAGCACGGTCAAGCCGTTCACGAAATCGTCACGCTGGGAGCGGATAATCACCTCTGGGTTAGCCGACAATGGAGAAGTATCCATGGCGGTAACAAAGATGGAGTTCGGTGCGCTGTCTAGTGCCGGTACTTTACTGTACGGACGAGTGCGCAACGCCACCCAAAGACCACTGTCGTTCAGGTTATCTTTCACCTGTTCTTCAGTTAACGAAGACAATTGCTCAACGCTGTAGCTGGCGAAGCTTTCTGCTTCATCGCCTTCTACATCGATCACAACCGACTGCAACACACGCTTAGCACCGCGATTAATCGCGGCTACGGTGCCGGCAGCAGGTGCGGTGTAGCGCACGCCTTCGGTCTTTTTATCGGTGAATAACAGCTGCCCAAGCTTCACTTTGTCGCCTACGGATACCGCCATGGTAGGTTTCATACCATGGTAGTCAGGTCCAACAACGGCGACAGAGCGAATAGACGGACCATCATGGATGGTCTGCTCGGGAGCCCCAGTTATGGGTAGATCGAGTCCCCGACGGATATTTATCATACGTCTCTGCCTAATCACTTAAAAGAAAAGTGGATAGACCAGATTGTCTTACGCCCCGCCTTGTAAGCGGCGACTGCAAACCAGTCCATGTATTCTGTGCCGAGCACCCGTACAGTGCTGCAGCATATGGTCAGCCTCCTGGGCAAACCCGCGGCAGGCGTATTGAGACAGAAGCCCTGCTTCCTTTATATAAGGTAAACACGGCTAGCCAGAGGCTAATATGACATCAAACGGCTGCTGCTCTAAATTCGTACAATAATAAGCGGGTTATAACCTTCGCTTATTTGGGCGACTATTGCTTTTCTTATCGCCCTATCTTTATCTTGTTATTCTCGTGATTCTTTAATGGTGACCATGGAACCAAATAAAGCATTACATCGTCTTATTTAAAGATATTGGCATCTTCGAGGCTACCGACACCGCTCAGGGTTTCATCTTAGGATTTCATCCTAATTGCAGGCTGACTCCCACGGCATTGCAAAATGAATCCTTACCAGTTTAGTAGAAACCTCATATTTCGCACGAGACGCCGAAAAATCCGCCAATTTGACACCTAAAACATTATTTCTAGGCTTAAGCTTCTGATTTCACGGCGAGTTTTAGCCGCATAGAACTAAAACGGCGCAATTATAAAGATGCCACGACTAGCTTGCCAGCATAAGCGCAAAGTTTTCGCCTTTTTTTCTGTAAAAAAGAAGGGGATAACTAGGAATTGTCGAATTTTCGACAATGCGCTCACTATTCAACCAACCCAAGCATGGTTGGCTAAGCCACACAATTAAAAACAATACAGACCTGCTTGAGTTATAAGCCATTTACAAAAACGAGACACAAAAAAGCCGGGGCTAGCCCGGCTTTTTTAACTTAAGTATTCCTTAAGCTTGCGGGTACATATTGTAGTTAACGCCCGCCATATCTTCTAAGCAGCGCATTACCTGACAGCTGTAGCCGAACTCGTTATCGTACCAGCAGTACAATACCGCGCTGGTACCATCAACGATGGTCGCCTCGGAATCGAATACGGAAGCATGACGTGAGCCAACAAAGTCAGAGGAAACCACCTCTGGCGAGTTGGTGTAATCGATTTGCTGCTGCAGTGTTGAGTGCAAAGCAGCTTCGCGCATATAGGCGTTTACTTCTTCAACAGTTGCTTCTTTTTCCAACTGCAGATTCAAGATTGCCATCGATACGTTTGGCGTTGGAACACGGATCGCATTACCGGTTAGCTTGCCGGCTAATTCAGGCAAGGCTTTTGCAACCGCTTTTGCCGCACCGGTTTCGGTGATTACCATGTTCAATGCAGCAGAACGACCGCGACGATCACCTTTGTGATAGTTATCGATCAAGTTCTGGTCATTGGTATAAGCGTGAACAGTCTCTACGTGACCGTGCTTCACACCAAAACCATCCATCATGGCTTTCAATACAGGAACAATAGCGTTGGTGGTACAAGAAGCCGCCGATACAATTTTATCTTCTGGCTTAATTTCGCCGTTGTTAATACCGTATACGATGTTCTTAATGTTGCCCTTACCTGGAGCGGTAAGAATGACTTTTGAGGCACCGTTACAAGCTACGTGCTGACCAAGACCATCTTCATCACGCCATACACCGGTGTTGTCTACAACGATAGCGTTTTTGATGCCGTAGTCAGTGTAATCTACTTCGCTAGGCGAGTTGGCATAAATTACTTTAACTTCGTTACCATTAAGCACCAAAGATTGGTTCTCTTCGTCTACGCGGATGGTGCCTTTGAAAGAGCCATGAACAGAATCACGACGCAATAAGCTGGCACGTTTAACAAGATCATTTGGTGAACTGCCTTTACGCACAACAATGGCACGCAGGCGCATAACATCGCCACTACCAGCCTTCTCAACCAATAGGCGAGCGACTAGACGACCAATGCGGCCAAAACCGTATAACACGATATCTTGTGACTCAGGTAAAGGCTTCTCATTGCCGCCTACCAAGCCAGATAATTCTTGGGCGACGAAGTCGGCAGCGCTAACGCCCTGCTCCATTGGGCCGCCTTCTTTCATATAAGCAACGGTAATCTTACCTAGATCGATATGGGCAGGACCCAGGTTCATTGCGCATACGGCTTCTAAAATCGGGAAGGTTTCAAACTCAGACAATTCGTTGGATTCAACCTGACGCACAAAACGGTGCGACTTCATAATGTCGATTACAGAGCGATTAACCAAAGAACGGCCATACATATAAATGCCAATGTTCTTTTCACGGTTTAAACGGCCAATCATTGGGATCATGGCTTCTGCTAGCGCTTCGCGCTCTTTCCAATCTTTAAAGTAGTCGTCCGGCTTTGGTCGATTCACGGTACTTACCTTTTGTTGAACTAGCGCATTCGGCGCCAGTGACGGTTGAACAAAATTGTCACACCCAATCCTTTGGATGCCCACCCCCAGAGACTAAAATTTGGCCTAAATGCCCGCCCAGCTGGTGAGTGGGCGCTATTATCGTGATTCAATGCCCCTTCCGCAAGGGACAATGGCGAATGCTGACCATAAATCTAATGGATACACTGGCTCCAAGCTCTAAACTGGTTACAATAGCCCGCCTTAAAGGTCTTAGGGCCTGCTATATAGCCCAGCCGAACAGTTGATCGAGTTAATTAGAGAGTGATAGATGAGCCAGCGTGTTAGCCCATTACAGCCCAACATAGAGACCAACAAGCAACATAGTCTCTACTGGCAAGGTCTACATGGCTCGGCTGGCGCCTTAGCAATAAGCCAAAGTGCCACTCAGCACGACGGACCTATCTTAGTGATCTGTCACAATGGCGCCGAAGCGGCTCAACTCGAGGCAGAAATTGGCTTTTATAGCCCTAATCAAGACATTATCCACTTTGGGGATTGGGAAACTCTGCCCTATGACAACTTCTCCCCCCATCAAGATATTATCTCTGAGCGTTTAAGCGCCCTATACCGCTTGCCGCAACTAAAATCCGGAATTATCTTGTGCGCAATGTCCACCTTAATGCACCGCTTGGCGCCGGCCAGCTTTGTTAGTGCATCCAGTTTATTTATCGAAGTTGGGCAACGCTTTGATATCGAGCAGCAGCGAAAGTTATTGCAAGAGGCGGGCTACATCTGTGTAGATACGGTATACGAGCACGGTGAGTTTGCTGTCAGAGGCTCATTATTGGATATTTTCCCCATGGGCTCGCCCGTGCCTTATCGTATAGATCTCTTTGATGATGAGGTGGACTCGCTACGCAGTTTCGACCCTGAATCCCAGCGTAGCCAAGACAGAGTAGAAAAAGTCGAATTACTGGCCGCCAAAGAGTTCCCAGTCGATGCCGCCGCCTTAAGGCAGTTTCGCCAACGCTGGACCGAAGAGTTCAGCAACAGCGACCCCAAATCCTGCAGTATTTATCAGGATATCGCTGCCGGTATTGCTCCAGCAGGGATTGAATATTACCTGCCCTTATTTTTTGAAGAATGCGCCAGTCTGTTTGATTATCTTCCGGACAACACCTTATGCGTAATGAGCGGTCCATGTCACCAGGCCAGTGAAAACTTTTGGCGCGATATCAGCGAGCGTTACGAGAGCCGAAAAGGTGATGTAGAGCGACCCTTGCTTAGCCCGGCCCGGCTGTTTTTAGGTGCTGGCGAGCTGTTTGCCGCTCTAAAGCAATATTCACGTATTGAGCTTAACCCGGAAAAAGAATCTCCTAACAGCATTCAATACGACTGCCGCAAGCCTCCCGAGCTGCCGGTTAACGCTAAGGCTGAGAATCCTCTTACCGCCTTAGAGGCATTTTTACTGCAAGATGATAATCGCGTGCTCTTCAGTGCCGAGTCGGCCGGTCGTCGCGAGTCCCTGCTCGACCTGCTGCGTAAAAATCGCCTGCAACCTACAGAGGTAGAAAGCTGGCAGGACTTTGTCGACGGTGAAGCGGATTTAGCCATTATTGTTTCACCGCTAGATCGCGGCTTAGTACTGGCGCAAGAAAATGTCAGCGTCATCTGTGAATCCCAATTATTTGGTCAACGGGTGCAACAAACTCGCCGTCGACGCAAAGCGCAATCTGAACACAGCGACTTTGTCGTTAAGAATTTGGCCGAGCTGAATATCGGCGCCCCTGTCGTACATATTGACCACGGTGTTGGTCGCTACCGAGGCCTACAAACTATTCACACCGACGGCCAAAGCGATGAGTTTTTGATGCTGGAATACGCCGACGAAGCCAAGCTCTATGTCCCCGTCGCAAATCTACATTTAATTGCCCGCTATAACGGCGCCGAAGAGTCACTTGCGCCATTGCATCGCCTAGGCAGTGAACAATGGCAAAAAGCCAAACGCAAAGCCGCCGAGAAAGTTCGTGATGTCGCCGCTGAGCTTTTGGACATCTACGCCCGTCGAGCAGCGCGTAAAGGCTTCAAGTTCCGCGACCCGAAAGACGCCTTTGATGATTTTGCGGCCGGTTTCCCCTTCGAGGAAACCCCTGACCAGGTTGCCGCGATTGAGGCCGTCTTTAGCGATATGACCCAAGAGAAGGCCATGGACCGCTTAGTGTGTGGTGATGTAGGTTTTGGTAAAACCGAAGTCGCCATGCGCGCCGCCTTCCTAGCCGTGCATTCAGGTAAACAAGTTGCCATGCTGGTTCCTACCACCCTGCTGGCACAGCAGCATTATGAGAATTTTAAGGATCGCTTTGCCGACTGGCCAGTGAACATCGACGTTATCTCCCGCTTCCGTACTGGCAAAGAAACCCAAGCTGTTGAAAGCAAACTCGCGGATGGTAATGTCGACATTCTCATCGGCACCCATAAAATTCTGCAATCGGGCTTGAACTATAAATCACTTGGCTTATTGATTATCGATGAAGAGCATCGCTTCGGTGTTCGCCAAAAAGAGCAGCTGAAGTCGCTGCGCTCGGAAGTTGATATCCTTACCATGACTGCCACGCCGATTCCACGAACCTTAAATATGGCCATGTCAGGCATCCGCGATCTGAGCATTATCGCGACACCCCCTGCCAAGCGCCTATCGGTGAAAACCTTTGTTCGCGAAAGCGATGCCGGCCTGGTAAAAGAAGCCATTTTGCGTGAGCTCTTACGTGGCGGCCAGGTCTATTACCTACACAACGAAGTTAAAACCATTGAAAAGGTAGCCGACGAGCTCGCCGCTGCCGTGCCTGAAGCTCGTATCTCTATTGGACATGGCCAAATGCGCGAGCGCGAGCTAGAACAAGTCATGAGCGACTTTTACCATAAGCGCTTTAATGTCTTGTTATGCACCACCATTATTGAGACTGGCATCGACGTACCAAACGCCAATACCATTATTATTGATCGTGCGGATAAATTTGGTTTGGCGCAGTTACACCAATTACGCGGCCGAGTTGGGCGCAGCCACCACCAAGCTTACGCATACCTGCTAACTCCCAATAAAAAATCCATGACCCGCGATGCACAAAAACGCCTAGAAGCCATCGCGAATGCACAGGACCTGGGCGCTGGCTTCACCTTGGCAACCCACGATCTAGAGATCCGTGGCGCCGGTGAACTACTAGGCGATGATCAGAGCGGCCAGATGCAAGCGGTTGGCTTCACCATGTATATGGATATGCTCGATCGTGCCGTTAAGGCCATACAGCGAGGTGAAACGACAAATATAGAAGATCCACTTGATACTCAGGTGGACGTTAACCTGCGCGTACCAGCCTTAATCCCAGAAGACTATTTACCGGATACTCACAGTCGATTGATTCTATACAAGCGAATCGCCAGCGCCGAAAACAGCGCGCAGCTACGGGAGCTGCAAGTAGAAATGATCGATCGCTTTGGCTTATTGCCTGATGCCATCAAAAATCTATTTAGAGTTACTGAGCTCAAGCTACAAGCTACGGGCCTTGGCATCGAAAAACTGGAAGCAGGCAGTCAAGGCGGTGTGGTGGAATTTGCTAGCCAGACTAAAGTTGACCCGATCACCATCGTGAATATGGTGCAACAACAGCCACAGAAGTTTAAACTCAACGGCGCCAATCAGTTAAGGTTCAGTCTAGATTTGGACAATAACGAAACTCGAATCAGCACTGTTGAGCAGCTAATAAACGCGCTCAGTGGGCAACAAAAATAAAACGCGGGGAAACTGCTAGTCCAAATACGGGTCCTAGCTACATTCACCGCAAGGCCTTTGAAGTAAAATCAGGGGCAAGAATATTCATTAATCGCTAAGGATTAGATTCAATGAAACAACACTCCATCGCGCTGGCAAGCTTGTTTGCCGCCGCCATAAGTAGCATTAGCCCAATTAGCCTAGCTCAAGCTCAAGAAGGCGGTGCGAGCGCTGAGCCAGAGCATTGGTATGCGGTGGAAGTGATCGCCTTTAAGCGCCTGCAAATCAACCAAAACGAACGCCCCATAAATTTGGAACGCCTCAGCTTGAGCTACCCAAGCAATAGTATGAGCCTTGTCAGCGCTGAGATTGCAGCTGAAATGAACTCCAAACTAAAAGCGGAAACAACAGGAAGCACCGAGACATTGGCAGGCACGAATACCGAAGCCGCCAGCAGTGCAGCTGATCTTGAGTTTACTCAAAGCAATAGCGATGAGCTCATCGATTCCCCCCTAGTTAGCAAATCATTGATACCTGGTGCCTTCCTAGTAGCCACTCCCAAGGCAGAGCAAGAGCTTAATCCTCAGGCTGGCAGCCTCGCCCGAAGCCGCAATCAGCGAGTGTTATTTCACCATCGCTGGAACTTGCAGCTACCACCACAACAAAAAAAGCACAATATTGCCATTAACGGCGGGGAAAGATTTGGTGATCACCAAGAGCTAGAAGGTTATATTCAGCTCAGTCGCTCTCGTTATCTACACATCGAAACCAACGTCTGGCTCAGCCAGTTCGCCATGGCCCAAGCCGAAGATTTCGGACGCTGGTTAAACCTACCAAAACGCCCAAGTCCTTTCGAAGAAGTTAGACTAGAAGAGCAACCAGCAGAGACAATGGGTCTTTCTTTAAATGACAGCCGGGAAACGACTGAATCCATTACCGCGACATATACTCTTGCTAATACGTCCCTTTCAGAATCCAAGGAGACGCCTGCAAGTAATTATGTGGTGAATAGCATCGAGCAACTACAACAAAAACGCAGAATGCGCAGCGGTGAATTGCATTATATCGACCACCCAGCCTTTGGACTGCTGGTAAAACTCAGCCCGATTGAAGCGCCGATTTGGCCATTCGATAATTCACTTCTGCCCGCAATTCCAACAAACATGGAAGCAGAGATAAAAGAAACTGACGCTAAAGAAAAAGAAAGTACCGCTCCAGCGAGCACCGCTAAAAGTGGAAGTTAGCTACTTTCTTAAGATGGAGTGCGCAGCCTGATAGCTGCGCACAATGGTAGAGCTTTAGTTAGCCTACTGAACGCAAACAACGTCTTCGGCTTGTAAACCTTTATCACCATTTTGCAGGTCGAATTCTACCTTTTGGCCTTCAGCCAAAGATCGATACCCTTCCCCTCGAATACTCCGATAGTGAACAAAAACATCGTCACTACCCTCACCCCTTGTAATAAACCCATAGCCGCGTGCATTGTTAAACCACTTGACTACGCCATTTGCACGATCAGACATTCCTAACCACCCTTCCTGATAAACTAATCATAACTAGTTTTTTATCTCCGCCGTTTCCCTTGGCATTTGCCAGCTTTACACTGATCGTACATCAAGCCAAGACGGAGCCAAACTACCCTCAGATAGCGACAACCGCTTCCGTCTGGCGCCTAAATCCTAAAGATAAAACCACAAGGATTATGGCGACTAGTACTTTTTAAGATATTTGATATTGATTGTCTAGTACCTATTGTTGGGATTTGAGGCTTTTCAGCGCATCTTTACACAATAGGACTCGATAATTTGGCGAACTTGCGTGGTACAAGAGCCTAACTGAGAGTAGATCTCATCCATGGTAATGGGTGTTGAACTGATTCCTGCCGCCCAATTCACTACCATCGCCAGCGCCACATAGGGAATATTGGCTTCGGCGGCGAGAGCGGCTTCAGGCATCAAAGTCATTCCGACTAGATCGCAGCCATCTTGCTTAAGTCGTTTAATTTCAGCGGGAGTTTCCAAACGCGGCCCCTGCGTGCAGCCATAAACAAAGCCTGTAGGAATAGCTGCCAAATCTGCGATATCTTGATTCATTTGGGCATTAAAAAGTTCGGAGCAATCGATATGGTCCAGAGGATAACTTAGGCCATCAAAAAAGGTAGATAATCGAGAATGACTATAATCGATAACATCGTTAACCAAGGCCAAGGACCCGGGTGGAAGTTCATTGCTAATACCGCCCACCGCATTAACGGCAATAAGCTTTTCAATTTGCAAAGCTTTAAGCGCCCAGATATTAGCGCGATAGTTAATAAGGTGCGGCGCTATGCTGTGCTCACTACCGTGGCGCGGTAAAAAATAAACCAGCGTCTCGGTGGCAAGCGGCAACCGAATTTGAAACAGTAATACTGGCTGTTCAGAAAATGGCGTTGGAATCGATATTTCAGCGACAGTTTCGGCGCCCGGGTAATCATCTAAACCCGAGCCACCAATAATCGCAATGGGAAGGCTTGCAGCCCCTTGAACAGTTTGCTGCAAACAAGACGCTTGCAGCTCAGCAGAAATAGTTAAGCTCACCAAGCGTCCTATTATTTATTAAACATTAAATTAAGGTTGTTTTTCAGCAACCGCGTATATACCAGGCGCATTTCGCAAATAACCCTGATAATCCAAACCAGCGCCAAAAATAAAGCGATCACCTACCGTAACGGCTCGATAATCAATGGCGATATCTTTTTTCTCGCGCTCGTGCTGCTTTTCGACCAAAACCCCAGCCTGCACTTGAGTGGCGCCCTGCTCGATACAATACTCTTTAAGTGAGTGCAGACTCAAACCTAAATCGAAAATATCATCTAACAGCAGCACACTGCGCCCAGCTATGGAGATTTGGGATAAAGCAGGCCATCGTGTTTCTTGCTTGCCGGTTGGGCCTGATGCAGCATTCACGTATTCAAGCTGCAGTTGAAAATCCAACAAAGGCAGCAACTGACCACAGGTCACCAAACCGCCATTCATAATACATAAGATCAAGGGGTTTTGATCATGCAAGCGTTTACGAATCTGTTTGGCCATGTCTTGCACGCCTTGCTCAAGAGCATCGGCCGAGTGTAAACACTCCGCACTGTCCCAAACCGCTTGCAGCTTTTTATCAACCAGCTTCATATCAAACCTGTCCAGTGGGAAGTTCGGCCCTTGGAAGCTCTGCGTTCAAATTATTAAAATGGACTGTAGATGTTGGGTAAGCGCACTCAGCACCATGACTATCTATAATTGCCAAAATCTTTAGCAGCACATCTTGCTTCACTTCATGGTAGTGCGCCCAATTTACCGTCTTCGTAAAGGTGTACACGAAAAAGTCTAAAGATGAAGGGGCGAAAGCATTAAAATTGACCATTAGAGTCTGATCATGATCGATTTCATCATGAGCTTCTAGCATGGCTTTTACGTCATTAACGATAGCCGTTACCTTGGCAGCATCGTCGTATCGAATACCGATGGATTCATAAATTCGGCGATTAAGCATACGAGATGGGTTTTCCAAAGATATTTGAGTAAACGTCGAGTTCGGCACATACAATGGGCGCTTATCGAAAGTTCGAATACGTGTAAGGCGCCAGCCGATATCTTCTACAGTACCCTCAATATTTTTGTCCGGTGAACGTACCCAGTCGCCTACTTTAAAGGGACGATCCATATAGATCATTAGGCCACCAAAGAAATTGGCTAATAGATCTTTTGCAGCAAAACCAACCGCTAGGCCGCCAATACCACCAAACGCTAAAACCCCAGAAACGCTATAACCTAAGGTTTGCAAGACCACAAGCACCGAGGTAATGATGACCGAAACACGCAGCAATTTGCCCATTGCGGAAACGGTGGTCTGATCCATAGGCTGGTGAGCATATTCGGGGTCGACCAGGTTTTTTTCAGCGCGAGTGATAAAACGCACCAAAAACCAAGCAATAATGGCGACTACACCCACTTCGCGAATGGGCTGCACCGCTTCCAGCAGATTAACTTCAGACTGGCGCGCTGATATCTCTAATGCCCAACACAAACCTATGAGCCAAACAAACCATCGTACCGGCTTTTGTGCCGCTTCAATCAAAGCATCGTCCCAAAGGTTTTTACTCTTCGTGGCCTGCTTCATTAAATTGTTGAACACTACGCGGGCGACAAATGCCACCAACAAAGTCGCCACAACAATAATAAAAACTTCGGCAATCCAAATATTTTCTCGCCCGGTAATTTCAGACAGCCAGCCTGGCATGGCTACCGCAGAATGAATCATCAACAACTTCCTGTGAAAAAAATACTAATTAATCTAGCTGTTCTATATAACTTGAGATAGATATAACTCGAGCCAGTTTAGACGAACATCGCGAATTCAATAGCTATTAGGCCAATAGACGCTCAGCGAATGCTTTACCACCCTGCCAGCTCGAATCACTGGCTAAATTTTCCCAAGCCCACTGTCGACGCGCCAACATCGTCATTAAACGCTCTTGGCTCTCAGGCGCTAGCGGGTAGTTTTGCAGTGCATCGGCAACCTCTAAGGCACCCTGGCGATTATTACAGACCAAAACCATATCGCAGCCCGCTGAAAGCGCAAGCTTTGCTCGCTCCGCATAACTACCTGCTTGTACAGCGCCTTCCATACTTAGATCGTCACTGAAGATCACGCCGTTATACGCCATTTTGTCTCGCAAGACCGTTTTCAACCAGTATTCGGAAAACCCCACCGGCTGCTCATCGATTTGGCTAAAAATGATGTGCGCTGGCATTAAGGCATCGAGCTGGGGCAATAACTTAGCAAACGGCAACAAATCCCGTTGCTCTACTTCAGCCCAGCTGCGTTTATCGACTGGCAGGGTTAAGTGGCTATCTTCTTGCACTGCTCCATGACCAGGGAAATGCTTGCCGGTTGTCGCCATTCCAGCGTTAGACATCCCACGCATAAAGGCGGACCCTAGGCGGACCACTTCTCGAGGATCATCAGAAAAAGAGCGATCGCCGATAATACTTGAAAAGCTTTCATCAACGTCCAAAACCGGTGCAAAGCTGATATCTATCCCACAGGCTAGCACTTCGCTGGCCATTAAAAAGCCCAGCTGCTCAATCTCTGTTTCACTCGCAGCAGTCTGCGCCTCTTGGTAGTCCTTAATTTTTTGCATGGCAGGCAATCGCTGAAAACCATCTTCTTTCAAACGCTGAACTCGACCGCCCTCTTGATCAACCGCAATAATAATATCTTGGCGAATGGCACGAATGCTTTTTACTAGCTCACACAGCTGCGAGCGGCTGGAAAAGTTGCGTTGAAATAGGATCAATCCACCCACACAGGCTTGTTGTAACAACTGTTCATCTTCTTGGTTGAGCTCAAGCCCATCCACATCGATCATAAGTGGGCCTGGGCCCATAGTTTGTGTCGTCAATTTGTGTCTCTCAATAGATAGGGCTTAACTGGCCGCAGAGCTTTGTGAATCTACAGCCGGTATCTGCATCATACGACTTAAGGTAGGGATTAATAGTTCCAATGCGCGCTCTACACCACTGTGTTCAGAGAAGTTATCTTCAATGATGCCCTGAATAGAATCTATGCTCGATAAGGTAAACACCGTTGCCCCCAGCAGAAAATACAGCTGCCAGTAAAAGTCGACTGGGTTTATACCGGGTAAGGTATCACGCAGCAGATTCAAAAACCGGCGATACAGATCACCATACTGGCTAACGATAAATCGCCTTAAGTGGCCCTGGGATTGGGTATAGGCCATGCCTAGTAAGCGCATAAAACGCTGTAATTCAATGACCTGCTCGGCTTGATTCAAGCCAGGCTTCGCAGCAACCGTTTCCATCAAGGTGCTAAACAGGCAGCGAAACAAGGCCTCCACCTGATCACTGCCTTGCAGCTTATTAAGGTTTTCTGAGAGCTGCTGGCAAAAAGGGTCCAGGGTTCTGGCAAATACCGCCTGAATCAGGGCCTTTTTAGAGCCAAAATGGTAGTTTACAGAAGCCAGATTGACACCGGCCGCGGTAGTAATGGTGCGCAATGAGGTTTCTGCGTAACCTCGCTCAGCAAATAGAACGCTCGCCGCATCAAGAATGCGTTCTACTGTTTCTTTCTGGGCCATTCAGCCTTTCCAACCGTTTCATTATAAGGGCTTGAAAATACTGAGCTGCACCGCCCTTGTCAAGGTCATCATTTTGCCTCTCCAGCGCCCTTAGTACGTCACTAACAGCCCACTCGGAACCACTTTCGATGGTTTTATCGAGCAATTTTTAGACAATCTTATTATGTCCAGATTTCTGTATAGAACATAAATTTTTAAGCAAAATTGGCCCGATTTTTTCCCAGAATTAAAACTCTAAGAAAATGAATCAATTAGCGAAGCAAAGGAAATTTTCAATGATTACAATCAAGAAATGGCACCTAAAGTCATGACCTCAAACACTGTACATGCCCTGCCACCGTGTTATTTTTCCCATCAAGCAATGCAGCTTTTAACCACCAAAACTGTTGGTAGCCGCAACGCCAAAAGCCATAAGTTAATTCGCGGGTTTGGAGGTAATAGACAATGGCAAATCAACTCCCAGTCATCGGTGATTGGTACAACGATCTAGCTGTGGGACAGATTTTTGAAGTGGTAGCCATTGATGAGCATGCGGCCACCATTGAAATTCAATATGCCGATGGCGGTTTAGGGGAATACGACATGGATTCCTGGCAGCAACTCACCTTAGGTCCAGCTGAAGCGCCAGAGGATGCATCCGCTGGCTATGAAATGAGCCAGGAAGACAGCTATGTTGGCGATGAAGTGATGATCCCCATGGACGGCGGTAATCCGCTTGCCTCGATCGAGCCCGATAGCTTTTCCGGCTTTGACGACTTTTAAGATTTTACTGCGATAGGCGCCTAGCGCCTGTCCTTTTTCTATCTGCCAGTGCTTCTCGTAGTTTCTGTCGGCGGTTAGCAAGCGACTCTGTTTACAAGAGGCCTCTTTACATTTTCGCACGATTACCGACCAAACACCTACTCTACCCTCTCCCTCATTGATGACTGCAGCGCTAACGACTAACAGCTAGTATCTTTGCGCTGTTCATAGTCCGCATACACCAATAGTGGGACTGCAAAACGACGCCTATAACCGCTCTAATTGCATTGTTTAGTGCTAATGTAGCCCAACAAAAATATAAACATTCAAGGATTATCATCTTAGGGAAGAACAATGGACAAAATCGCTTTAGATAAAGATTTAATCAAGGACGCTATGCAATCACTGGCTTATTTCGCATTTATCGGTGCTATTTTTCGATTTGGCGGCCCAGAGGTTAAAAGTGACATCAATAAATTGATCCCCTTTATCCTTATCTTCTTAACCCTTCTGTTTTTTATTTATATCTTTACCATCATCCATGTCATTCGCCCCGGTGTGCAAATTTACTATCCAGAATTCGGCTTAAAGGGGATCGACTCACATTATCAACCGCTAAACCGTCTTCACCCCGCCAATGTGGTCTTTGTTTCCATTTTGGCCATGTACATCTATATAGGTTGGTTTATCGTGAGCATCGGCTTAATGGCAGGTTTAAGCGGATAAACTCACTGCTAAATATTGCAGTTTGCCAAGCCCTTCTCTCTTTGACTTTTGTTTCTTAAGCAATGACTTGCTAAGCTAGTGCTTTTGCCTAAAAAGCTGTGCTAAAGCGCTATGATCATCATACCAACCGAGAAACGTATTGATTGGCGTCGCCCACCTATCGCCGTGGTCACCCTTATATTGATCAATATTGCCATTTTTTCTTTCTATCAGAACAGCGATCTCAGCAAGTATCAGCGCGCCATTGAAATGTACGACAAACACGAGTTTGCAGATTTCGAAGCCGAAGCTTATCTTAACTACCGAAAACAAAATGGTATCTTGCAAGGCAACCCAGAGCTTTATGAAAGTTTAGTCGCGAGTTACGAAACTGATCCAAGCGCGATAAGTCAAAATATTTTGCTAGACCGTGACTTTCTCGCTTATTTAGAAAAGCAGCAAACTAATTGGATACCCGAAGAAAAGCGTGGTATCTGGGCGCAAGTAAGGCCCAATATCGAACACAATATCGCGGCGATAAGTAGCGTGAAACTGGGGCTCATTCCACAACATGGCAGTTTAATCACTCTGTTTAGCCACCAGTTTTTACACGGTGATATCTTCCACCTACTAGGCAATATGCTGTTCTTATTTATCTGCGGCTTTGCTGTTGAAGCCGCACTTGGTTCACTGCGATTTTCAGCGCTGTACATAGCCAGCGGTTTAGGTGCAGGCTTGCTATATAGTGCTATCGAGCTAGCCTCTAGCCGCGGTGGCGTCCCCCTTGTAGGGGCTTCGGGCGCGATATCTGGCGTTATGGCCATGTATTTAATGCTGTTCAAACTCCGTAAAATCGAGTTTTTTTACTGGTTGTTTATATTTGTCGGTTATTTTCGAGCGGCCGCACTTTATATTCTGCCCTTGTATATCGCCAAAGAAGTGGTCTTGTATTTCAGCTCCGACGATAGCCAGGTTGCCTATATGGCCCATACTGGCGGCTTTTTAACAGGCGCGGTATTGCTAGCCTTGTTGCAGTGGCTGCTACCTGAAAGTGTCGACGAAGAGTTTATTGAAGAGGACCAAGCTGTCGACCCGCGTCGAGAAAGCTTACAGAATATTCTGCAGAAAATTGAACTAGTGCAATTCAAATCAGCACAACAGCTACTAAATCAACATCGGCAAGAACATGGCCATTGTGCAGAATCAGACTTTATAGCAATTAACCTTATGGCTTTGAAAAAAGATGGCCAATGGCTTAAAGCCAATATCCAATACCTACAACGCAGTAGTCGTGATCAAGAGCTATTAGCCCGACAGCTTACCCTATGGCAACGGCTTCCTGCTGAAGGACGTGAAAAAATCGATCATCTTACACGCTGCCAATTCGCTATGCGCTTACTGGACGGTGAAAAACAAGAGGCCGCTGAAGCCATTGCCATTGAGCTTTTTAAAGCCGATAGCAAAGAAGCCATGTTACCTAAATTACTCGGTCAGCTGGCGGTTTTTTATAAGCAACTAGAAAACCCTGGGAAAGCCCAGCAATTCGAACAAGCCTTAGAACTACAACTTCAAAAAAGCCTATGAGTTACTGTCGCTATCACCCCGCCGAAGCCGCGAGCTACTATTGCGAGAACTGTCACTATCATGCTTGCAAACACTGCAGCAATGACAGTGATAGCTTCGATGAGCAATCGGCACAATGCTTCTTATGTAAACACGAGTTGACCTCTCTGGGAGCGAGCTTAACAGCAGAGCCATTTTGGCGCCGTATCGGCAAAGCTTTCCAATATGCTCTGGGGAAGGAATCGATAACAGCACTTATCATTACAGCAATTATTACACTACTTGGAATTTATATTCCCTTTGTTAGTTTAATTGCTTTGGCGTTTTTGTATAAATATTGTTTTTTCTGCTTAGAGCAAACAGCCCACGGCAATATGGTTGCGCCCGATGTGGGAAAAGCGAGTAGCGAAGGTTTACAAGTTTTATTACAAATTATTGGACTGCTGCTGTTGTCTATAGGTAGCACCATAATAATTTCTGCGTTTATCGGGGCAACTTTAGCCATACTATGGGTGATTTTTATGGCGGTGGCCCTCCCCGCTGCCTTTATGATTCTATCGATTAATAAAGATTTCAGCCAAGCGATCAATCCGCAGCGTCAACTTGAAGTGATGGGAGCTATAGGCCCATCTTATTTTGTCTTGCTCATCCTGCTATTTATTATGATGAGTTCTGTAGGTCTGCTTCATTGGTTGATCGGCGAGCAGTTCTCAACCCTAGGACAATTAAGTTCAACCTTGGTCTCCAACTATTATTCAGTAGTGATGTTCCATTTAATGGGTTACGTGGTTTTTCAATATCAAGACAAACTCGGCATTGTGGCCCAGCAACAAGGTGACAATAAAAGTAAACGCAGTGATAAGCAAAAACTAGACGCCAAGCTCGGTATGCTATTGAAGGATGGAGATTATCCTGCAGCGGTTCAATTGATGCGCAATCAGCTCTCGCGCGCTCCCAAGGATAATGAAACGGCCGAGCGCTTAATCAATTTACTGATAGAACTAGAAGACAAAGAAACACTGGCTAAGGTCTCTGAAGATTATTTTGCTCAACTATTTGCAAGCGAACAACATTACAAGATTGGCAGTCGCTTTAAACAGTTAAAGGCACTCATCCCCGACTATCGTCCTCAGAAAATGGGGCTACGTTTTCAACTAGCACAACATATGGATAACAGCGGGGATTTCAAACAAGCGGCCCTATTGCTGAAAAACTTCCACAAAGAATGCCAAGATAAAAAACTCATTGTGCAGGCCTATGAGCTTATGGTGGATTGCTTAAATAAACTACCGAACGGGGCTGCACAAGCCCAACCATACCAGCAATACGTTGCAAGCTTAAAAAAAGAGCTGGAGAAATTAGAGCAATCTAAGCCCGCCAGCTTGCGCAGTCGAAGTTGATCATTATTTAGGCAGCTAATCTTGCCTCAGGTCATTCTGGCACTTTAGTACTAGAGCTTTTGGCATTTAAATTTGCAACCATGATCACCCAAATGGAATCGAACAGGTCTTACTAAGGAATGCCGTTAAAATCTTCTATAGCGACGATCATCGCCGCATGCCTGCTATTGCTTAGCGCTCAATTACTCGGCGCACAAGCCTTTTCGCAAGCTAGCGAACCGACCACCGCAGACAATCAGCATCACGCTAAGCAAGGCCCCTTTGCGAACATTGAGAGCTGGCGCTATCCCAACGGCCTACAAGTCTATTTCAAGGCGATGCCCAAGGCCGAGCTGGTCACGTTTCGTATGAGCATTCCAGTGGGTGGATGGCAGGATCCAGACAAGCGGACTGGACTAGCGCACTTTACCGAACACATGCTATTTACCGGCTCTAAAGGCTATAGCAAAGCCGAATTTGAAAAGCTAGTCGATGACCGCGGCGGGCAAAACAACGCCTCAACAACAGTTAAACGCACGGACTACTGGCTAGAGTTACCAGAGAGCGAGTGGGCCTTCGGCCTGGATTGGTTTGGGCAACTGCTCTTTAATCACCAATTTGAAAGCAAACATGTCGACGAGGAACGCCGGGCGGTTATTTTAGAACGGGACCTTAAGCCAGAAACACCCGCTGACCTATTGAGAAAGTGGTTTATTTCACCAGACTGGGCTCGCGAGGAAGATCAGTGGACTCAGGTCTTAGGCTTAGAGATTCCCTATAAGAGCTTGATCGGCACCTGGAACGATGTAAATGCTACACAAGCCACTGATATTCAAGCTTTCTACGACCGTTATTACGGCCCGCAAAATATGACCATTATGCTTGCTGGCAACTTTCCTAGGGATGAAGTTAAGGCCTATATTGACGAGCATTTCGCCAACATCGAGCCCCACGGGGAGTATATTCAAACCATTCACGCCGCAAAGCCTGTCGCAAGAGAACGTCGTCACTTTAGCTTTAGCGAGCGCCGCGGGCATGTACATGAGTGGCGTCACTATATCAGCGACGTCGATAAACAAGATATGCAGTGGTTGTGGTTTCTTCGCACCATTTTGCATCACGATCTGAATACTGAACTCAGACAAAACCGTCAAGCGGCCTACGGAGTTAATGTTAGTTTCAACCTCATTCAAGGGCACGGGCGATTGATCAGCAATGGTAATTTCGACCCTGCCCAAGAGGCAGAAGCATTTGCCTATATCAACTCGGTGTACCAGCAACTGCAAAATGGCACCATGCCCAAGGAGCAGTTTGAAACCTTACGTAAAAAAGTGCTCGACGCGATTGTTCTCGATCATCAAACCCCTTGGAGCATTAGCAACTGGGTTGCTTCTGTTTTTTACGATAAGAACCTAATTGGGGAAAGCTTTCCGGATCTCTACCGATTCGCGAAGCAAGCGACTCAAGCCGATCTCGCAAACTGGATGGAAGCTAATATTAAAGCTGAGCACAGCGTAGTACAGAGCATTCGCCCCAACCCAACCTGGCCCTTAGTCAATATCGCAATTTTTGTACTGGCCATCATTTTCAGTTTTAGTGTTGGGCGCCGCTTTTTAATCACGTCACTAGAACTTCGACAACAACTATATATTCGCAAGGTTCTGTATGGCCCAGTGACTAGCCTAATGGCCCTATTGCTATTTTTCTGTGTCACCTTTTTATTGCTGCAAGCGCTCGCCTACAGCTCTCAATATATTGAGCGTTTTGTTATCTCAAGTGTCGATTCCTATTGGCTCAATATCGCTTGGACAATCTTTACAATAAGTATTGCAACGATTGTGATCTTAAATATTCCTGCTAGGGTGCCACGCAAGATCATATTGGCTGAAGATCACTGGCGAGTTAAATGCTTGAGCTTTCGCAGTCGTTGCTATAACTATAGTGATATAAATTTTGTAGAAGAGCGTTATCTGCTTTCAGTGATTTTTAGCAGAAAGGCCTTTCCCTGCCGACTGTTTCATTTCAATCCGTTTAGCAAGGGTTTATTAGTTGGTGTAGGCAGGAGCAGCTATTTACTAAAAACCCGCAATAATCTGGAGCTAATTGAAGAGTTTGAGAAAAGACGTCGGCCAACGAGGCCTGTCACAAGTACGGAACTAGGCCTGGATATAGACCGGAGTGCCGCATAGCAGCAAGTCGAACAGCTCAATCACATCGTGATTGCGCATTCGGATACAACCATGTGATGCGGCCTGACCAATAAGGTACTCCTCATTGGTGCCATGGATATAAATATAGCGCTCATGTGAGTCGATACCTTGCCCTTGATTAACGCCGGGCTCAAGTCCTTCCAACCACATGATACGACTTAAGATAAAATCCCCCTCTGTTCGGCATGGAGGGGCTTGATTCTCAATACACGCTATCTCACCAGTGGCCTGACGCCCCTTAAAGCACATCCCCAACGGCATATCAGCACCAATGCGCTCACGAATACAATGTAAACCTGTTGGTGTGCCAAAACTGCCCTCTTGTGAGCTAATTCCCCGTTGGGCGGTAGATACGGCGTATGACCGCAGCAGCTTGCCATCACGATCAAACAAATAGCAGCTCTGCTCGACAACACTAACGAGCAAGGCATAGCTTAGCTCGGGCTTATCTTGCAGATATTTAGTCAGTACATCGTTCATCGCTGGCCATTTGCATTTGAGGTAGTCTATTAGCAGCTATTCTAACCGCGACTTGAATGTACTGACCAGCCCTATTCCTTTGCGGCTAGCTTGGAGAGATAATCATGCAGAATAGCTGGGTGATTGGTCACAACGGCATCCGGCAACTGTCCGTTGAGTTTCTTCCTCAACTCTTCGAGCTCACCTACAGTATCAAGAGTACTCGCACTTAAGATATGATGATTTGAACTTGCCCAAGACTTTATTTCGGCGCTTTGATACTGTGTTTCTAGATCGATCCAGCTAGCAGGCAGTTCATTAAGGAGAGATGGAAACAAGAGTAATAAGGCACGCTCATAGCGTGAAAAAGCTACCCGAGGTTGCGGTGATAGCTGCCTGAGCTTGCGAGGCAACCATAGACTATTCGATTTAATATAAACCCTTTGATAATCCGCTGATGTAAACTCCTTAGGAATAAACGCCAATAATGCTTGGGCCATCTCTACTGTTTCTGGTTTAACATCCAATAATATTGGGATATCAGGGAATCGAGATAAAAACTCTTTGAAGCTCATGCCATAAACAGGCCGATTTCTGTAGGGATAAACTCCTTGCCCGCCAGGATTAAAATACCAAGCCATATTGTATTGTTTAAAGCCAGCTAAGTTTAGGGCTGACAGATCTCGATCAACACCGCTCTGCCGCTTGATATTGTCATCGTGAAACATCACCAAGCTGCCATCGCCCAAAACCTGCAAATCAGCTTCAAAAGCAAGTGCCCCTTGATCTAAGGCTTGCTGATAACATATCGCGGTATTCTCTGGGCAATGTTTACCAGCACCACGATGACCAACTACGACAGGCTCCCTGCTCCATTTGGCCAACAAATGACTATCCGCGGTATCGGCGGCGGCTTCTCTTGTTACTCCTACGTCTAAAAGATAGCAAAGTAAGATTAGGGCAAACCCTACGCTACTAACTAGCAAAAGAGAAACAAACTTCAACATACGCATTGAAAGGTCGCCAAGCACATTACACACCGAAAACAACTCACGATACTGACTCAGCCAGTATCGTGGGCTTTTTTATGCCCCGTCTTTACCACCTTTTATATACCGTCCCTTGTATATCATCGATTGCGGGAATCAGTTAAAGCTCTTTCGCATTTGAAGACCATAAGTCCTTGGAGCGCCTTGAATATAAGTTGGCAATCCAAAGGAAGCGCCCGTGTTACCCGCATCGATTAGATATTCTTTATCAAATAAATTATCGGCATAAAGCTCAACGGACCAGTCATCTTCATTTGAAGAGATACCAACTTTCAGCTTCAGCAGGCTAATGGCATCTTCTTCATAAGTGTTAGCAATATCGAAGAACACTGATGAGCGATGGCTCAAGGTAGCCGATGAAGTTAGTGACAGATAATCACTGATAGGCCAGCGGGCCAAATATCCTAGAGCACCGCTAAACTTGGGCTGCAAACGAAAGCGATTGCCAGCATATTCACCGTTCTCCTTATCATCATCCACCTTCGCGTCGATGTAACCGATATTACCGAATAGACGAAAGGCCTCACTGATCTGCCACTGCCCTTCTAACTCAATACCCACATTTGTAGCATTGCCCGCACTCGCAGAAATAAAATTACCGCCATCATTGAGCACACGCACACGGAAGTTTTCATAATCTTGGTAGAAGATCGCTGCACTATAACTAATGCCCTCGCTTCCTAAAAAGCCTTTTACACCAACTTCGATATTGCGGACTTCCTCAGGATCAATAGTCACTGCCGAGCCAGTATCCATCTGAAGCACTTTAGAACGCTGACCTTTTGATAAGGTCAAATAGGCACTGTGAGCATCGCTCAAGTCGTAGTTGATCGCCAATCTTGGTAGCAAAGAATTATCATCCAGCTCACCTTCGACTTGCTGCCCCTGAGTATTAAGAATCCGACCAGCAAACAAGTCCAACGGTAGGCCTGTCGCTTGCTGAAGCAATACGGACACCGGAAGGTTCGAACTATACGCCGACCAACGATCCTCTGTCGTCCAACGTAAACCAGCGGTGATCTCTAAACGTTCATTAAACGCATAACTGATATCACCGAATACCGAGCGGCTACGATTATCTGCTTTGTTTTTGTACTCCCCTTCGTACACTAACTTTACAGGTGAGGAGCTTTGGCAGCCGCCAGGAAGAACACCAGCGCAAGCTAAGAATAGAAATTCATCTCCACTATAGCCAACACGCTGCTCGGCTTCATCTTCAAATTGAGATAAGCCCACAAAACCACTTAATTGCTCAGCTTGAAAATTTAAGCGTAACTCATGGCTGTTTAATTCACCCTGGGCGTCTTCAGAGAAATTTAAAAACTCTTGTGGAATACCGTCGGCATCAAAGGCTTCCAGAGAATCATAACGGCGATTGGAGGCTATATAATTCAAAGTCAGTTGATCGTCTATATCCCAACTGACCCGAACATTGAGATCTTTAGTATCGCGATCCACGCCCACATCGTTCAAACCTAGAATATTGTTATCAGGTACCGATAAAGCGGCATTGTCACTAAACACTAGATTCTGATTTAAAAAAGCTGTACCAGGATCCTTAGCGCGCTCCTTGGTATAGACTATATCAACCGTGAGGTCATCATTTGGGGTCCAGCGAACACTCGGACGAAAAGATAATCTATCATAGCCATTGAGATCATCTTCAGCGCTATTATTCTCAACATAACCATCACGCTGCTTGGAAAATACAGCAAGACGCCCCTGTAAAATATCACTGCCACCCGTAACATAGCCATTGAATTTTCGAGCGGAGTAATCACCAAACCCAGCGCTTAACTCTGCCGAGAAGTCTTGTTCGGGTTTAGCTGTAAAAAAGCTCATGGCGCCGACCGAAGAAGCTGTGCCAAACAAAGTCGCTTGGGGCCCCTTTACCACTTCTACACGCTCCATATCGTAGACTTCAAAATAGGAAGCCCTTGAGCGAGAGACATCAGCGCCATTCAAATAGACTGATACTCTTGGTGCGCTAGTCGCCTCACCCGCGTCAGAAGTAATTCCTCGAATCACATAGCCATTATTATTCACACTTTGCTGCTGCACTGTTAGGCCCGGCGTCAAATCTGCGAGTTCATCATAGCGGCTTACATCAAGCGCTTTAAGAAAATCACCATCAAAAGCCGATACAGTTACCGGTACGTCACGGATACTCTGCTCACGCTTTTGAGCGGTTACGACAATTTCTTCCATCAATACAGCGTCCTGGGCAAAAGCCGAAGAAACAGCTAAAGACAGCACTGACACAGGAAACGAGATTAGCGGGCTTATAGACTTCATGTGGAATTCCTTCACGGGCTTTAACAGCCTTTACTGGGTAAGTAATAAAACGTAGAGGAAAGCTAACAGTGAAAAACTACAGTTTAAGGACAGTAATAAGACAATTAATTTAATTGGAAGTTAATTTGGAGGCTTTAACGTGGATTTTTAACCATTCACATATAAAGACAAGCGGGACTTGTCATTATCGATCAGTATCACTCGCAAAAATTAACAACAATAAGCTAGTAATTGCGAAGCTCGAAAAAGAGAAAGATTTCAGGACTTGGCAAGCTTAACGCGATACATTTCCTTATCCGCTCTATCCATCCAAGATTCAATAGCAATACCAGGGTCATCAATCAAAACAGTACCAATACTCACGCTTAAATCGGAGGCATGGATACATTCGTAAATTCGATCACGAAGCGCACTTAATTCAGAATCACTATTACAGTGACTCAGGATAACAAATTCATCACCACCAATACGTGCCGAAACATCACTTTCTCGAGTCGCCTCTTTAATTAATTGCGCTAGCTTCTTTAAGGAGTTATCGCCAAATTTATGTCCGAACTTATCGTTCACAACTTTAAGGTCATCCATATCGAGATACAATAAACCCAAGTTGTGATGGTGACGTTTGGCCAAAGCCAAACGATGCTTGGCCGCAATTAAAAAACCACGGCGATTATTCAGCTTAGTCAGATCGTCATTCATCGCCATATTGGCGATTGCGTGGTACTGATCTAAGAGATTTAAATCTGCCTCCACTAAATCTCTAAGCTCATGCATTAAGTCTATGTAGTCACTTTGATAATCGGTTTCTGCAAAATCCATAACACATATGGTGCCAAACGGATCACCGTTGGGCCAATTGATGGGTAAGCCACAATACGACAAAAACCCATCATCCCTTACTTCTGGATTATCATCCCAAGAAGGATCTTGAGCGGCATTTTTAACGTAGAGGCTCTCTCCGGTTTCAACGATTTTTCGGCAAAATATATTTGTATCACTTGGGATCAGCCCACCGGCAGGATAGATATTGCTTTCTTGATCACTGGCGATGACGACTTGATAGCCTGCTGGGCTGTATTGCACGATAAAACCAGCGGGCGCAGAAAAGATCCTCGCCATAACGTCGACAGTCTTCTGCCATTTGGTTAGAGGAACTAAGCGCTCTTTATCCTCCAGCACCCAGCTATCGGGCTTTAACATAAGCTTTCCACAGTGTTTCTAAGTAAAGTTGGCCTAAGCGACTTTAATACATATTGAACAAAAGCTTGCCAGCTGTTCAATTTTCAAGCAGCGGGCATTTAATCGGCAGCGTTTATTAACGATCTGCTAATAAAATAGCTTAAATAACAGTATGAGCACAAACAATTACGTGATTTATTGATCTTGCCATGGAAAAACCCAAGAAAAGCAGTTGAGCGCTTGCACCTGCGGCAATTATTGCCTAGACAAGATAAATTGCCATACCCCTATTTTATATGGCAACCCCAAGTACACTCCTAGTTATCAAGCAAACGCTAGAAATTGCCCATTCCACTTCTTTGAACGTCACTCTACACATCAGTAAAAGTAGTTATGTCATGCTAATTCCCAGTGTCAGTTCTCCGAAAGATAACCTTATAGACAAACATCTGAATTTAGCACTTACTAATTAATTGCCTAGTAAGTAGTTATGAAAATGATGAACACCAGTTGATCAATACTTTTCTCCCCCTAACCTACACCTGAATTTATAGACTCCTAATACCAATAAAAACAAGGTTCAATTGTCATGGCGGGCAAAAAATCCAATAGCATTACCAGCATTTCTGATAATTTCGGCTCTGTGCAATCCAACGTAGGAAAGAACGGACGAAGTGACGACCAAACCTTAACCCTGCGTGGTAAAGGTACCCCAGGTAAAACCATTAATATTTACGACGGCAATAAGCTTATTGGCAGCACTACTGTCAATAAGAATGGCAGATGGAAGTTCATAACTGAGCCGCTCGATCATGGACAACATAATTTTGTGATTGGAACTGTGAGAGCTGACGGAAGCGTATTTGGCAAGAGCAGTAAATATAAAGTATTCGTGGATCTCAGTGCAAACAAGCTAAACAATATTGATATCAGTGAGGACAAGGAAAACTACCTTATCAAAGGTCGAGCGGAGGCCTTTGCTACCGTTCGAATTTACGACAACGGAAATTTAATTGGTGAAGTAAAAGCCAATAAACGTGGTTTTTATCGCTTCGAGATGGATGGCAATATGCCAGACGGCGACCATGCGATAACCCTTACTCAACAAGATATTGCCGGGAATATATCGCAACACAGCGAAGCCAAGACCATTAGCATGGGCCAGCCAAACAGCTCAGCTAATCTTCAAAAGCCGACTGTCGATTCAGGTGAATTTGACGGCCACACATTAGTTATTACTGGTACTGTCAACCTTCAAAACGTGGAGTCTTTCACTGTACAAATTAATGGCCAAAGCTATAGCAGCGAAGATGGCTTGAGCGTGGTAGGCAATAAGTGGAGCTTAGTCGTCGATGCCAGCACCTGGGCAGCTGGCGACTACGAAGTAATTGCAACAGTCAGTAATAGCACAGGATCACTACAGGACGACTCCAATAAAGAAATTAAATACCAAATAGAGAATATTGGCCTCGCTGGAATAGATAGCGATGGTGATGAAGTTCCTGATGATATAGATATCGATGATGATAACGACGGAATTTTAGATATCGTCGAAGGCAGCGGTGATCTCGATAAAGACGGTATCATTAACGCACTAGATCTAGACAGCGACGGTGACGGAATAGCGGATAATATTGAAGCCCAAACCACCAATGGTTTCAAAGACCCAATCGTCTTTATCGATATGGATTTTGATGGCTTGCACGACTTTTATGATGCTAACGTGGGTGATCAAACGGCAGCGGCTTCCAAAGGCATCACAGCAGAAGATACTGATAACGATCGATTAGCCGACTATCTGGATCTCGATAGTGATAACGATTCATTACTCGATATCAACGAATCAGGCGTTCCCTTTGATAACTTCAGTACGGATTACAAAAATATCACCGGCGGTTATCTACCCGATGACTTAGCGGATACCTTTGGTACTGACGAGCGAGATTATCGCGAAACCAATGCACCAAACAATAAATCCATCGGCCCAATAAAAGATATTGACGCAAGCTTCAATGAAATTGAGGAAAATGCTAGCCAAGGCAGTGGAGTCGGTATTCAAGCCCGAGCTATTGATCCAGACAGCGGCGATACGGTGAGCTATGAGCTGACAGATGATGCACAAGGACGATTTGTCATAGATGCAAGCAGTGGCGTAATTTCAGTAAGTGGCGGCTTAGATCATGATCTGAACAGCTCCCATGAGGTGACAGTAAGAGCAAATTCCAGTGATGGTAGCTTTAGCACTAAGACCTTCACCATTCAGGTACTCGATGACAACGCCCCTATTGGCCCTGTTAGCGATATCGATAGCGCTTCCAATAGCGTTAGTGAAACCGCCAGCACCGGGAGTGAAGTGGGCGTTACAGGCTTTGCTGAAGACCCAGACCCTAGTGATAAGGTTTCTTACACTCTCTTCGATGATGCCGATGGTCGATTCAACATCAACAGCAAAACAGGTGTTGTGACCTTAGCTAAAGAACTGGATTATTCAGTCGCCACAAGCCACGACATCACAATTAAAGCCGAATCTACTGACGGCACAGTGAGTGCAGAAACCTTTACCATTGAGGTAGAGCAAAATAAGCCTATTGGCCCAATTAAAGATACCGACAAAATGGATAATGCGGTATCAGAATGTTCTCTTGAAGACACTTATGTTGGTATTACAGCACTAGCCATCGATCCCGACACAGCCGGAAACGTTAAGTATGAACTGCTCGATGATGCCGGTGGCCGCTTCCGTATCGATAGCAAAACCGGTGAAGTCTTTACCACCGATATACACCTAGATTATGAGACTGATAAATCTCATACAATTGAAATTAAAGCGACTTCCCCTGATGGCAGTAGCAGTCAAGAAACAATGACTATCGATGTTATCGACGAAGAAACGTTCGTTAAGTTCGACCCAATGGGTACCTATGATGCGGGCCCTGCATTAGGTATCGGCTGGAACTCCTATAAAAGCGGGCCAGCAGTTGGAGCAGTGGTAACGGTTTCGGGCACCTCAAACCTACCTCCTGGCACCGTGCTTCACATCAAAGAATTTAACTCAATGTTCCGAGATGAAAAGGCAGCCTACGATGAGAGCTGGGACCGCAATAAGACCCAATACCACACTGCGGTAGTTCAAGCCGATGGTACTTTTTCAACAGAGGTGACTCTCGCCGACGCTCCCCCATCAATAAAGTTCTATACAGTATTTGGCAATGTAGTGAAGTACTTTGAGCCCGATGGAAACTCACTTTTTTCTATCTCAGATATTGATCTTCCAAGCGGTGCACATATTTGTGACCTAAATACTGGCGAGGAAAGGCTCACCATTACCAATACTGCAGAAAACCACAATCCAGCCCAAAGCCCCTTGGTATTGGACCTGAATGGTAATGGCGTAGAGACCACAAACATTGATCAAGGTATTAAGTTTGATATCAACAATGACGGTCAACTCGAACAAGTGGGCTGGGTAAGCCCAGAAGATGCCCTCTTAGTATTTGATATTAACCAAGACGGTATCATTAATAACGGCAGTGAACTATTTGGTGAAGCCACCGTACTAACATCAGGCGAAACCGCCGAAGAAGGTTTTCAAGCACTCTCTGATTTAGACAGTAACAATGATGGTGTTTTTGACCAGCAAGACCAATACTTTGACGCCCTTCAGCTGTGGCAAGATAAAAACCAAAATGGTATATCCGAGGAAGGGGAACTTATTGGCCTACACGAAGCCGGCGTAGCCTCGATTGACCTAGCGGCAACCAGCATTAACGAAGTAGATAACGGTAACTATATTGGCTTACGCTCTGGCTGGACCGATGAGCAAGGCAACAGCCATGATATTGATGATGTTTGGTTTTCATTAAAGCCTCTGGAGGAAGCTGTAAATACAGCTGATTTACTCACGGCAGATAATGAAGATGTGCTTCCAGAGCCTGCTGGTAGCCACATCAATGCCCCAAGCAGTAACAAAGCTGGAGCTGATACACTCTTTGACACCGGCAGTTTTGATGGCGGTCAAATGTTACGTGAGCTACTCGCCAACGAAGATGTAAGCTACTGTCATTGCTAAAAAGCTTTAACACAGCATCTAAAACAAACAGAGCCTGGCTTTCACCGGGCTTTTTTATTTGTGAACACCAGCAAAGGAAGGATCACCAACGACTCTAAAGTAAACAATCCGCTAGCTGACACCATAAACTACAATCCCCTGTAATTGTTAGCCCAAACAACTAACGACCGCCAATATGTCTGCCATAGCTGCCTGCGCACAAGGAAAGCTCAGTTTATCGAAACACAAGAAGCTTTGCCAAGCTGTAGTTGACTACTAAAGACACCCCTGCGGCCAAAATCTTAGCCAAATAGACTGGCATATAATCTGACAAAATATAGATCACAATGGTTACCAGCACAAAGGCAGTGGCGGAAGCCAAAATAAAACGTAGTAATTTAGTTAAAGACCGATCACTCGAACTCTCAGAAAAAGTAAATTTAGAGTTCAGGTAGTAACTCAAACATACCGCGAACAAAAAAGCCAAAAGGTTGGCCAGCGCAATCGACAGAGATAACAAATAAAATGCACATAAAAAGATAATGTAATCTACGACTGTATTAACTACACCAACCAATGAAAACTTACCAACTTTAAGCAACTCTTTTTTCAAAATCTGACTTTTCCTGAGCATTTACACTGACAACAGATTGCGCCCTATCTACTGATTCGAGTAAGTATAGGGGACGTTGCTTTACCTCATTAAAGGCACGCCCGAGATATTCCCCAATAACACCAAGAACAAGCAGCTGCACACCACCTAGGAACAGCATAGACACCATGATAGTTGGAAATCCTTGAACACTATCTCCCCAAATTATCGCTTTAAACAAAACAAATAATCCGTATACAAAAGCCGACATTGCTGTAATGAATCCGATATAGCTTGCGATTTTTAGCGGCGCAATAGTAAATGATGTAAAACCTTCTATCGCAAAATTCCACAATTTCCAGTAGTTCCACTTTGTCTCACCGGCAAATCTAGCATCGCGTTCGTACTCAACTTCTGCGTCAGGAAAGCCAACCCAAGAAAACAAGCCTTTCATAAATCGGTGTTTTTCCGGCAATTGCAACAAAGCATCAGTCACACGACGAGAAATCAACCTAAAATCTCCGACATCAGGCGGAATGGGAGTTGAACCTACATTCTGCATAAAGCTGTAAAACGCCTTTGCAGTGACCTTTTTAAGCCAGGTTTCGCCTTCTCGCGACTTTCGCTTCGCATAAACAGTATCAAAGCCCTCCTGCCACTTCTCCACAAGCTTCGGGATTAACTCAGGCGGATCTTGTAAATCGGTATCAATCACTACCATCGCATCACCAGAGGCTTCCGACAAACCGGCTGTCATCGCAATCTCTTTACCAAAATTTCGGCTCAGGTTGACGATAGTGATATCAGGGAATTGCTTTTTTAGCTTTCGCATCACTGCTAGAGTGCTATCTTTGCTTCCGTCATTGATCAAAACAAGTTCGTAATTAAACCCACTCATAGACTTTAGAACGGTCACGCATCGCTTTACAAATTCAGGCAATACCTCCGCTTCATTGTAAGCTGGTGCAATAATCGAAATCAGCTTTTCATTTTTCATCGGCTTAATACCACTACCAGTGTATTTTGATCGAAGTAAATGGAACCTTCTGCTGGCCATACAGGGCGATCGAGAGCTCCTTCCATTACTCTCTTGCGTTCCGTGTCCGAAGCCGCCTCATAGCGTGGATCTAGCAGATGGTAAACACGTTCTCTGGACCAAGGAATATGAAGAACACCTCCAATTCTTGGTTTATCATTAACGACCACTAAATCCACTCTATGATTGCCGGCCTTATCACTACTGCTTAGCACTCGCTCAATATCCAAAAGTATACGATTAGCTGCATAGAGATTTCTTTGACTCTGTGTGTACTCACTAAATGCCTTGTTAGATAACGTAATCATTGAAACCACAACCCAAAGTACTCCCAAAGCCATAATTCCTTTAGAAAATAGCTGTAAGATCTTAACTTTGCTTGTCAAGCTGGCCCCCAAAACCACGACTAAGAAAAAAGCATAAATATAACTAACGCTATATAGGGACCTAGGTGGAAAAGGCGAGTTTTTACTGGCAAAAATTAACCCAAATGGCGCCAGCAGAAGCAAGCCTTGCGCCACCAAAAATAAGGCGATATATGCTAGCTGCCTTTTACACCAGAGTTTTTGAATACAAAACGCATTAAAACTAACAAAAAGAATCGCCATAGCACCATTAATATAAACACCTTGCTGGCTCTGAAACCCTGGTCGCTGGCAACTCTGAAAATTAAAAACGGGCAGAGAATGCTCTGAAAATAAACATATTATTTCCCCATATCTTGAGAAAACCGCTAAGGGATCTATATCTGTTCGGGCACCTATCAGCCAGCCTGTGAGGAAATAAAGAATCTTGGTTAACAGTAAGTAACCTAGCAAAGAGGCTACAATAGCAAGCGCCATCACAATTATTCTGCGAACACTATATCGCTCAAACCTATCCAATAGAGATAAAAGAAACAAGCTCAAAAATACAGTTGCTGCAAGCTCGGTCGAAGCCGGATAGAAAGCCGGAGCGAGCGACAAAAATGCCAAACCCACCAAGTTCTGCCGCCAATCTTGCTTAGCTAGGTAAAACAGCCCAAGAATGGCTACAAAATTTCCTAAGGGGTAGGCTAAGCGCGTACTGTCGAAAGAGAATAGCATCCCATAGTACAGGGAAACACTGGAGATTAAGACAAAACTGTAGACCTGATATTTTCGATCAAAACCGAATAGTGAACAAGCTAGCAAGGCCGTGGCCAAGAGAAACACACTACCCAACAAGGTACTGACTATTGGAGAGGGTAAGGCGCTCTGTAACTTAGCGTAGGTTAGAAAATATGCCCAGCGCCCTTGAGCAATAAAGTTATATGCATCAGACGGATATTGAGCTTGAATAACATCATCGGCATTAAACGCCGGCAGAGCGGCCTGCCCTACATAAGCTATAAATATAATTCCCAGCAAGCTTAGCAGAGATACTCCTGAAAAAGAGTAAGATTGCTGAAGCTTGTCTATAACCCTGTCCATTTTAGCCCCACCGAAACCACAACTGCTAAAAGTTCATATTTAACATTCACATTGTGACATTATATTTACAGAGGGCTAAGACAGCTTATCCAGGATTACTGACCTCCTGTAGCGTACAAATAGATACAATTCGAAGCTTTATGACACACTTACTGTTCAATTTTGTAAGGGCTCTTACTTTTTACCGCCAGATATTTGATATTTCTTATTAAAACCTACTGATCACCTTAGGATATGGACTACAGTCGTAAAACCACCTTGTTCAATGCGGCAATTGAAAAAGTAAATCTGGAAAATAAGATATTGGGGAATACGACAATCAATATTGAATATCCAACAACATCATGAGGTTCGATACCTGGCCTTTCACTGGCCTACTTGGCCTAGCAGAACGTACGGTTAGCTATACTACCAAACTGGAATAAGAAACGTGATACACGCCACTCGAATCCAGTCGAATTAACAAGTCAGGAAAAGGACCACTATAGAGCGCGATAGCAGCCGTACATTTAAAAAGATCGTGATAGATTTTCCTAATACTCAAATTATCACTCTTGACAACGCAATGCTAAGCCTACGTTTAAAGAAATTGAGCTAGGTAACTGTAGCCTTGAATATGCGCATGGAAGATCTGCATAAGTAAAACAAGACAGAGGGCAACTTGGATTTAAACTGCTCCTATAAAATTTTTCCTAAATCGGGAAAGATTCCGAAATGAGTTTAAAGACATACAACCACGTAATAATAAATATGGCCGCCCCCAATGCAAACCCTAAAATACGCAATTCGACCTCATCTGGCTTTGCTGTTTTATATGCAAAGATCATATCCGAATTGTACAGGAAGGATAACACCCAATGATTAGATACCAAAAAAGGAATTAGAATCTTAGCTTTATCTATCAAATTCATGTCTACGCAAAAAGTAAGCGCCATTACCTCCAGCAAAAACAATAAAGTAAAAGCATATTTCTCGCTTAATAGGCCACTCATCAAACGTTGGCTCCCCCTCAATTCTTGCTTTAATTAGTTTTCAAGCACTCTAACGCGCAACACTCAAAGTCATAAATACTATTGACACTGAAAGCCTTCAATGACACCCAACTCATGTAATATTGGGTTTACCTCTCCTTCATATTCCGAGCAGTCAATCTTATGTTTTACTACCAATTGTCCTGTCTATTCATGTTTCCAAATTTCAAAAACCACCAAAAAGTAGTAATTCTTGATTACCTCACCCTCTTCCGGCTTATTCAACTTGGCTTCTCTAGCGTACTTGACAGCATAAGGAACAAAGTTTTTAGTCGGGCTATAATCAATGGGCTTTATGTTATTTAATACCCCTTCAGAATTAACATCGACAGCTAGAAGAACCCATCCCCCTTGCTGTCTAGAATGCTCTTTTTTAGGGTAAAGCTGTTGAGGAGAATTCACCACCGACCCCAAGTCTACACCGTTATTTAGAGCTGATATATCGGGCTTAGGCCGAATTTCACGAATATATATTGACGTACAGCCAGTCAGTAAAATTAGAAATAGAACACCAATAAAAATCTTCATACCTTGCCGACCGATCATCGATAGAAACACAAGTGTTATTATGGGACACCCACTTATTCCAGTATGCAAGTCTACTCTTAGCTAAGAGCTGACACAATGCACCATTAAGGGTTCAACTTACTGAAATTAGTTAGAGGTAAGATTCTAGCCAGTACTTTTAGACTTTTTGAAAGTGGTTAGCAGGAGGGAAGCATTCTTTTAGTGAGTCATTCGCTCATATTTGAGCATGCTAAAAAACACCACTTACAGCCAACCGGCGCAAACCAAAATTTGCTGACTTCTGTCTTAGAGTCGCCAATGCACCGGCTATGAACTTAAAACGGAATTCGAATTGGGTAGCTGCCACCAAAAAATTAGCTGGTTCTACGCCTAGGCGCTGAAGTATTTTCGGCTTGTCATCTGCAACAAAGCCTCTCTTATTCTTTTTAATTTTCCGGCTTGTCCAATCCAGTAGATCTAAATAGTCTCGCAGTCTGAACGGTAAGCCTTTTGGCCTGCATTTTCGAGGGTTTCCTGAAAAGGGGAATAAATTTATCGGCTGTTGTTTAATATGATCTGGATTATGGGACATAACCCTAGCACGTCTAGCCTTCTCTGCTCGTTGTTTTATCGAGGTAAACGCAGAGTCTTCAGGCAACTTTGCCATTTTGGCTCTAACTGGGTTCAGATCGACATAGGCCATGCATGCGGCTAGTGCTTTTTCATCCAGTAAAGCCTGGCTTTTGAAGCGCCCTTCCCAAAACCGCCCACTACACTCATCCTCCCTGTTGGCCTCTCTCGCTAGCCACTCGTTGCAACTGCGCATAAACCAACTAATATCTCTTAGGCGGCTTCGCCATTGCTCTACAACTAAGCCAACTGCATCCAATTCAGCCTTACTTAGGGATTCCGAGTTTTGAAAACGCTGCATCAAGGTGCTGCCTTTAAACAAACCCATCCAGCGCTCAACTACCTCTCTTTGGCTTAGCTTTTCAGCCTTGTCATAGTCAACATGCAAGACTATATGAAAGTGATTACTCATTATTGCGTAGGCGCAAACATCTATACAGAAGATCGATTGCAGGCTCAATATACGCTCTTCGAGCCATCCTCTACGATGTTCATAGTCCCTTCCGCTATAACGATCTTTACCACACAGAAATGCCCGTCGAACACAACGGCTAATACAGTGGTAATAAGGTGTATCGCTTAAAGATATCTGCTGGCTTCTTGCTACTGTCATAAGTCGAAACTACAACAGTTCGACCGTCTTGGTTAGCGCTTTTTTAAAGATTGGATAATTATCAGTGATTTGGCCCAGCTGAAAACCGTCAGGCCTAGGGCAATGAGAGTGTAGAGACAAATAAACCAGATAGGAGGTTGGAGTTACCTCTGCTATCTGGCTTCTTCGCGGCTATGGGTGGGTGTCCTGTCTATTATGAGAGCGTAGAGACAAATAAACCAGATAGGAGGTTGGAGTGACCTCTGCTATCTGGCTTCCTCGTGGCTATGGGTGGGTGTCCCATCTATTTTCCCCGTCTATTTCCGTCTATTTTTCAGGTGGGTGTCCCGCCTATTCCGCTATCTGGCTTCCTCGCGGCTATGGGCGGGTGTCCCGTCTAATTCCGTTATGGGTGGGTGTCCCGTCTATTTACTCGCGGCTATGGGTGGGTGTCCCGTCTATTTACTCGCGGCTATGGGTGGGTGTCCCGTCTATTCTGTGCCATCTATTTTTAGTGGGGGGGGCCCGTCTATACTATTCAGGCTAAAGGTGGGTGTCCCGTCTAGTTTTAAAAGTCGAAACTACAACAGTTCGACCGTCTTGGTTAGCGCTTTTTTAAAGATTGGATAATTATCAGTGATTTGGCCCAGCTGAAAACCGTCAGGCCTAAGGCAATGAGATTGTAGAGACAAATAAACCAGATAGGAGGTTGGAGTTACCTCAGCTATCTGATTTCCTCGCGGCTATGCGTGAGTGTCCCATCCATTTCTATCCAGTTCTATGGGTGGGTGTCGCGTCTATTTGACCTAAGGCAATGAGAGCGTAGAGACAAATAAGCCAGATAGGAGGTTGGAGTGACCACTGCTATCTGGCTTCCTCGTGGCTACGGGTGGGTGTCCCATTTATTTTAACTTGGTTAGCGCTTTTTTAAAGGTTGGCCAATTATCAGTGATTTGGCCTATCTGAAAACCGTCAGGCCTAGGGCAATGAGAGTGTAGAGACAAATAAACCAGATAGGAGGTTGGAGTTACCTCTGCTATCTGGCTTCTTCGCGGCTATGGGTGGGTGTCCTGTCTATTCCAAGTGGGTGTCCCGTCTATTGTCTTTATTCCTATCTATTAGAGGTGGGTGTCCCATTTATGCTTAAGGCAATGAGAGCGTAGAGACAAATAAGCCAGATAGGAGGTTGGAGTGACCTCTGCTATCTGGCTTCCTCGTGGCTATGGGTGGGTGTCCTGTCTATTGTTTAGCTAATTAGCTGTTAATGCTACCAGATTCTCTTTAAAAGAAGACCAGCAAACTCGCCAATAAGATAATCCCTCAAGATATATATCCGATGCTTTATCACTTTTAAATTCTATCTTTTCAGCTTCCAGCTCTGACAAATATGGAAGCTCAACAATGGATTTCACAGCCACTTTTTCTGTAGCTATCTTCCATAATGAGTCAAACTCGAACACCTCACCATGAAGGCTACTGGCATAAAGCAATTCATTTTCAGTGCAAGCCTCATAACCAGCCATATCATTTTTTCCCATAGCTAAATAGTTAGTAGAAGCATCAAGGTTTTTACTGTTGGCAAAAACCAAGTACTCACCACCAACAACAAGCGGAGAAGATGAACGGAATACAAAGCCTGAGTCGCCACCTTTAAATCCTGTTATGACATCAACACTATAATCAGCGCCACAGTTGTAACCATCATTAAGCACAAGCTCCGACTTAACTACTTTTATTTTTGCCACTTTAACCGAGCTATCAACAGCTTCGCGTAAAGTCTTTTTTTCCAGTTGATAAGCCACCGTGTTCGTAACAAAAAGCAAACTGGACACTATAAATATTGCTACTGCCTTCATCATGGATTCTCCTTCCAAACCTCCACGGTTCTACGGCCCATCCTGACAGCCTGACTCTGCGCAATATTCTTACCGAAGCCCCCTCCTTTCCATAGTCTCTGGTTGGTCGGGTGCATATGATAAATTTCGTGAGCAACAGTATCCAATGCCACAGTCAAACTACTTGCACCCCCCCTGTAGACAGTTGCACCTGTGTAATCATAAATATCCATTTCTGCCACACGACCAGGCACGGCCCTATCGACATACTTGAAACTTAGCGCGGGATTATCAAGACCTCCCTCAAGATCATTTATGAAATTAAATTCTTCCGGCAGTAAGCCAGCTTCATACAATCTTCTAAATTCTGCTTGAGCTTCTGTGAGATTTTTTTGCTCTTGAGAGGACTGATCGCCAGGCGTTCCTTCCTTAGCAGGGCTACCACCTTGTGCCAACTCACTAAATAAACTAGCGAACGCTGCGGTGGTTGCCCCATTCGCAAATTTCCCCCCAGTAGCCTTAGATACCGTCCCTCCTACAACTATCTGGGAAATCACCCTAGCGGAAGGTCCCGCTCCTAGCAATTTGCTTAAACCGTGCCCAGCAGGAGCAGATAAACCAGCACTGGCGAAGCCATGACCAAATTTACCTCCCTGTAAAACGCTAGTAATCCCCCCAATTGTTCCTAACTTCATGACCTGCGCAAAACCTTCCCCAAAACCCGCTTTCGCCCAGCTAAATCCTTCGCTAACAGCGCCAAAGGCTGCTGCTGATATACCCTGTATAATGCCAGATTTTAACGCATCACCGAAACTAGCACCTTGCGCTAAAGCATCAGCAAAACCAGCGGCTCCCATGACCAGCCCAACGACCCATAGTTTCGTCACTTCGGCTGCGGCCAGGTAGATTCCTGCCGCTAAAGTAAACACAAAATACCCACTAGGATCCGTAGCATTCAACGGATTATTCCGCACGTAGCTATAACGGTTATACATCTGAGTATCACTAGCAGCCTGCACAAACGGATCCGCCTGCAAAAAGCGCGCTACACGCGGATCATAAATCCGCCCGTTCATGTGAATAATGCCCACATCGTCGAGCATTTCATGACCGGTATAGCCTCGGTTTGTGATTAAGTTATTCACCGAATATTGCACCGAATGCAGTGCATTCAGCACATCAAACATATCCTGCCAGCTGCCAGGGGTCCGGCGAGCACCAAACGCATCAAAACTGAACTCTTGCAGAATGTGACCGTTCTCGTCGGTTATAACATCGGTGCTACCAAGGTGATCCTTGTAGATGTACCGCAGTTGATTTTGCACAGTATCAACAACACCATTGGACTCACTTAAATTCACAATAGCTAGCCCGCCAATGTAACGCTTGTGGCTAACAACGCCGGCCGAGTCATAGGTTTTTTCCACAGAGCCTAGGTACAGTGTAATTTTCTGCTGAGCCCCTCCTATTCCATCAATTCGGGCGTAACGGGATCTATCCGCACCATAGTCAAAACCGATTTTGTTAGCTCCCTTAACAATGGTTTTAACCTTATTAAAGCTGGTATAGCTAATAGTACGCCCATCTGAATAGGTATTGTTGCCATTTTTATCGTAATGGTAGTTACCGCCGTTTACATGGCGCAAGGCATGAGGCCCACCGTTTCCATTAGCCCCAGGGCCGTAGTAGTAACAGTTGCTGGTACTACTACATACATCACTCTTGTAGAGGATATTGCCAAAAGCGTCATACCTTATAGTATTGGAATAGACATAATCTCCAGAGACATCACTTCCAGTTCCTGACTCAATTTTATAAGACTTTAGACGATTCAGAGCATCGTAAGTAAACTCCTCCTTAAACTTCTTATCGCCCCATATATCAACACGATTGAGCAGATTGCCGATATTGTCCCAAGCATACGCCGAATCTTGAATGGTAGTAGCAGTAGCACCACCTGCTTCTAGAGTTTTAAGGCGCCCCATATCCTCTTCGTAAGTTCTTTCTACTACATTGCCATCACCCAGCAATTCATTAGTGATATTTCCCCTAGCATCCATTGAAGTAATGGTTTGGAAATCTTGATTTACACCATTAACATCGCCACTGAGCTTATAGCGATAACCGTTCTGGTTATAGTGATAGCGTAAGCCATTCAGAGAGTAATCATCACCCACCCTTGAAGCATCGTGAACGGTTTTAAGTCGCCCATATTGATCGTAAGCTTGCTTCTCATAGTGGGTGGTTTGTTGACTCGCAATAGTGATCTCTGTTTTTACAGACTCTTGCCTCCCATATTCGTCATAATAAAAAGTTTTCTGCTGTCTAGAGCCATTGTCTAGAGCCGAATCTTTCACATTATCATGGGTTACATAGTCAAGCTGGCCCAAGCCATTGATTGCGGTATCGTACACCCATTCACTCTGTGACGCTAAATCACCTTGACTATCATAATCCTGCCTACTCTCTAATCGGCCCAAACCATCATAGAATTGTTGGCTAACATTGCCTTCAGCATCAGTTTGCTTCGTCAGCTCACCAAACGGATTATACTCGTATTTCCAATGCCCCTTGTCTGGATCGTTCATTGACTTCTTACGACCTAAAAGATCGTAAGAAATTTCTACTGTAACTGTGGCCTGATTAGTGTGCTTATCAACAACCGATAGATTGCCTTGTGAATCATAACCGTAGGCTAGACGTGTGCCTATAGAGTCTGTAGCCACACTATTTTCAGCGTAGTCAAATACTTCCGTCAACTCACCGAGTACGTTCTTCCTTTCACGTTTTACTAGGTCTGCCGCGTTTACTCCTGTCCTAGTTACCGTAGTTGTCGTCGTATAGTTCTTGTAACCGATAGTTGAAATGCTACCGTTGGGCGCTGTCACTCGCTTAACGCGTCCAAGCAAATCATACTCATTACTCGTCCAATATTTAGCGACCTCATAACTAGGTTCTGATACACGCTTCACTCGGCCCAAATTGTCGTATTGGGTTTCCTTTGAGATCCACTGGTCAACAGCGAACCCAAGCGCTCTTTCTTCTACCTGCCTACCTAAAGAATCAAAACAAACTTCCGATTTGGCACCACCGGATGTTTTGCTAATCGACCTATACACTGCGGTAGAGCCACATTCACCTGCAAAATTTGTTAGTAGATCAATACTCCAACTACCAGATTCGCTTGCTTGCCCATAGCGCAAGCCTCTTGGCGTATAAGCATAGACAGTTTCAATGCTATTTAAGCTACTTGCGTTGGTATAGCTAAATGTACGAAGCGGTGCACCAAACTTGTTACGCGAATCAATGCTTTGGACCTTTCTCCCTAGGCAGTCCGACTGTGAAACCATATAACGACCGTATGTGTCGTATGTTGTTCTACCAAGTGCGCATCGGGTGTTATTGTCAGCTGCAGCGGTTTGTTTAGCGCCAATTTTATTGCCGAAGTCGTCATAACGATGCTCAGTTATCAGTTCAAAATCCAGCTGCCCAGGCTCTATAATCTCCTTGTCTAACAAGCCAGACAATTTGCCTAAGTCTCTGTATTCAAAAGCGGAAACACGCGTTGACTCACTTTGAGGAGTGCTGTCGCCGGCCACTTTATAACGCTGCTTGGTAACCGTCGCTTTCGTTAAGCGGCCTAGCTCTCGATAGCTGTGCGATTGTGATCTTCCTAATAGAGTCAGGCTTCCATTGTATTCATTTATGGTCGTTGTTCTGAATAAACCTTCAGAGGCTTGTCTTCCGGTAGTTTCAACGCTTATCTCAGTAGGGTTACCAAAATCATCATAACTTGTATTGGTTTCAACCTTGGAGAGTCTCGCGCCAGTGGTGCTAAGGTCTTCCATTAGGTTGTAGCTTTCTTCAATGGACTTCGCTATGTATGGCTTTACTGCACCCAATGAAGCAGTACCCGATGAAGCAATAGTATTTTGCCAACTAGATTTATTAAAACCCTTAAGCTTCCAAATATTTTCAGCACGACTTAATAAGGCGCCATTCTGTGTGCGAGTTTCAGTCAGCATCGGGTAACCAATAAATGGCCAATCCTGCCTGTAATGAGTATGGGTTTTAACCCGCGTTTGCATATCCTCAGTAATTAGCTGATCAAAACCAAGTAAGCCCCGGCCAGCAGCCTGTAATTTTGCCCCTGCATAGTAGTAGTTGATTGAACTGCTGTTATTGTTTGAATTAGCAATAGGGGCCGAGCTTGCAACCGTTGTAACCAATGAAATCGGTGCTCGCAGCTCTAGCACAACCGAAGATTTATCTAAGCTGTGACTGTCGTTATTAACATTCCAACTACTTTTGTTTAAGTAACTATAAAAGTCGGGAATGGTATTCACATCATTAAAGACATTACTACGGTAAGCAATGCGATTCCCAGTACTCCAATCTATATAGCGCTCTGGAGAATAATGCTCATTGATTATGCCCCACAGGTCCTTACGAATGTAATGGTCACTCTGGGACATGGTTTGATAATTAATGGTGGTTCTCGCACCCAGGCCATTTGTAATGCTTTTGACAAGGTTGAATGGTGACGTTTTTAAGCCTTGACGCGTGATCAAATCTTCATCAGCTAGGCGAATATAATCCAAACTACCATCGCCGCTCATATCGAAGAATAAGTGGCTTTGACTTGAGCCGCCTGTTATATCAGCAATACCAGCAGGGGCAACAAAGTTTTGAAGTTTATTATTCCAAATGGCTACCTGTACTTTATTCGTCGAATAATTTGGCCAAATTAGATCGGTATAACCATCATGATTATAATCGGCCAGTTGCAAACCATCGATTTCCACATTGCTATGCAAGGCGATTGCCGCTGTAGAAAACCCTCCCTCTCCATCAGCCAGATACAAAGAGTTGTTATCAATAAGATCGGCTAAACCGTCACTGTTTACATCTTGCAAACGGTATTGTCTTTCTACTCCCTGAGCAACGGGACTGGTATAAGTTTCTACACTATAACTTCCGTCAGCAGTGCTCGCTAAGACAAATTCCTTAGCCGTTTGCGGATTTTTGTTTTCGAGGTCTGTTACTAGAAAATCGATTCTACCGTCACCATTTACTTCTCCTGCCATCAGCTTTTGAGTATCGCTACCCGCAGCGAAGGTGGCTAAATGATACTCTGCACCCCATTGATAAAACTGGCTCGAGCTAAAGCTCTGACTACTGCTGCGCTGCAAATAACGAACTTTTAATTGACGGTTTGACCCCACTTTTGAGAGGTACACAGCATCAGCCAAGCCATCAGAGTTCACATCAACAAATTGCGCTTCTTTTTCAGTAAGACCGGTGTCTAGTGCATAGTAGTTTAAACGCCATGAGGATACACCAACGGCTGTTTCTACTGGCACAGAGAGATACACCTGCCATTCGCTGCCGTTATAAGTAGCGACATCCATTCGGCCATCGGCATTGTAATCGAGAACCTCTAATGGAAATTCCTTATCATTTGGCAAACTTCCCGTTGTTATTTCGCCTAGCCCCTCAGTGCCCTTCTTAAATGCACCTTGTACAAAGCCGCCTTGCTGGTTTGATACCGCATATAACATCTTGGCGACATTATTATGAATATCTAGCCATACTAAATCGGTATAGCCATCACCATTAATATCGGCAGGCTTGAAATTGAACAAGTAGCGGTGTTTGTATTCGCTGAGATCGATACTTGAGGAAGCTGAAGAGAAACCTGAAACCGGTAACTCCCAGGTGAAACTTGTAGCTGCCAGACAAGTATCTGAAACCTCTGGATCTACACAGTCTGTTATCTTCGCCACTCGGCTTAACGAATCCGTACCCACTTGTGACGCAAACTGATAAGCAATCGAGTAGGAGCGCACTATATCAAAGCTGCCATTGTAATCATGGTCATTATAAGACACTACGCGCGCTAAACGTTTGTCTTGCTTTATTGTTGCGCCTGCAATATTAGAGCGAATATAGTCATCACGATCCTGGTACTCAAAATCGATATAGGCCGAATGATAATGACCAGAACCGTAAGCGTAGCGTATTTGGTCAATACGCTGTCCCTGACCATTGCCGTTGTTTTCATAAAAGAACTTAATCGGATTAGCTAAACTATCTTGGAATTCACTAATTCCCCAAGACAGTGTCTTATTGTTAACCCCTAGCTGTTTACTTTTTCTAGTATCGTTGTCTTTACCATAAAAGCTAATTGAGCCATCCTTTCGCTCTACGGTGAAGTATTCGGGATCTCCACTTGTTCCCCCTACCGCAGTAACCGTCGTAAAGCTATCGATTTCTGTTTTGTATTCGCTATTTGCTTCGCCATAGCTGCCACTTACCACAACTAAGCGTTGACCATCCAAGCAAAAGCGGTCATTTGCATTCCACTCAATAGCCAAGGCTTGGCGATCTTGATGTAAAGTTTGACGACAACGGGAAATGCTACTTAAACCATTAATAGACCAACCAAGTCCCATCAAGCCATTACCTGCCTGACTGCTATAAGACAAACTGACTTGTGGAACAACACCCGCCGTTCCGGCTGGGGCAGCTACCGGTACATTATAAGTCGCCGCACCTGACTCATTGACACGGAATGCACCACCCAATGTGCCTACCTTATCGGTATTGCGAATCTGGTCGTCTCTTGCGAGATTACCGTTTAGTAATTCAGATATCGCTGAATATCCTGCTGACTGACCAATATCAACTGTTAAGACAGCAAATCCACTACAGCTAGTTGCACTTGTACACTGTTGTACACGATACTTGTATTCACCAGCGGTACTTTTCTGCCCTACTGAAAAATTGGTATTTGGGCCTTCATAACGAATCAACCATTCGCTGGTTCCAGGTAGCAACTCGTATAATTTATAGCTACTAACGTTATCGCCCCCAGCATTCCATGACAATTCGAATGGCTGATTGATGGATACTGTAGTTGGATTAACCTTAAAGCCCGTTGGAATACCCGCATCACAAGTTAAAGTACGGCGACCAATCAATTTATTGCGTTCTGGCTGCCCTGTAGCGATATTTGAGATTGCATAGCCTAATATGTCCTGACCACAAAACTCCTGAAATTTTTCTTCGCTTAACTTCCAAGCAAACCTGAAGTTTGTGTTCTCAGTTGCACAGCGAAGACCAATCCCTTCTTCGCCCAACTTATCTGCGGACGCACCACCTACAAGCTCACCCAAATCATTTGGCTCACCCGTGTAGAAACGAACGGTAATACTCTCTTCGTTATCAACATCACAGGCCCACCCTACAAATTCGCGAGAATCATTAGGGTTATATCCCTCGAAGTTACCTTCAAGCCCAGGACATATTAAATGATGGGTGCCTATCCATTTTGTTTTGCCTGCAACCTTTGCATAAGCGCTTATTTCACCTGAACGGGTTTTGTTCAAGCAGTATTGGTTAAGCATTGAATCAGGCATTTGCCATTTGAAGCGGAATCTAGTGCTTTGAGTATTACAACTGGTGGCAATACCAGCCTCACCGACAATATTAGGCAGCAAGGTGTGAATTAGTTTATTTGGTGAGGTGTCATCCTTCGCCGCAGCATAAAAATCCACACTGATCGGATCTTCGTTATCACGCTGACAGGCCCAGCCTTGAAGTTGTTTGTGGTTAGAGTTAACCAAGCCCTCAAAACTACCTCGAAGCTCAACCTCTGGGCATTCTGTTGAATGAGTACCTATCCACTTCGACTGACCATTGTGCTGAGCATAACCCGAAATAGGCTTGCCACAGTACTGCAGCATTTCAGATGCGCTGAAGACTTTTGTGAATCTGAAATTAGAGTTTTGGGTGTGACAGCTGTTCGCAATACCGACTTCACCCGCACTCGAGGGGCTTACATTGAATATAGGTGAAGATAAATCATTCTTTTCACCTTGGTAAAACTGAACTTGAATTGGGCTTTCATGTAATTGCATACAAGCCCAACCCTGCATTTTTTCTGGGGCACCTTGATGTACAAAGCCTTCAAAGTTGCCTCGAGGCATAGGCATAGAAACATTTACAGATGCTTCTGTAGAGGAGCTGCAAACGCCATTATTACAAGCCCAAACTCGGAAATAATGCACACCAGCACCCTGCACCTGATGTTGCCATGTTCGCTGGTTTTGAGAAAAGATCGTCGTCCAACTGCTAGCACCCGCCGCCTTATAATCAACTTGATACTTGTCAACAACGCCACTGGCTTGCCCCCAGCTTAGCTGTACGGTTTCAGTGCTAAGTAGATCGCCGGGTGTTAGTGTGAAATTTGGGACGTTCCCGGGTTTTAAAACAGTGACAGAACGAGCAACAGAAGCACTGCAAACAGTGCCATTACAAGCTCTCACTCTGAATTGATGCGTGCCGCCGCCATTGACGACATACTGCTTACTGCGACTAGGGTTGTGATGAATTGTGGTCCAACTTGAGGCCGAGGGCGATTTATAGTCTACTTGATAATCATCGACTGTGCCTGATGACGCCGCCCCCCAAGACATACTTACTGATTGACCGCTGTACAAGGTAGTTGGACTCACTTGAAAACTCGAGACACTTCCCGGAGGCTGGGGCTGAGTAACGTTTACCGTATGGTATTTATAAGGGCCGCACTGGCCTTGATAGCAAGCCATAATACGAAACTCATTCGCCCCAACAGTATCCATTTGATAGGTTTTACTGCGGCTAGAGTGATAGTGAATCGTAAAACGGGATTGCCCTGGCTTTTTAAGGTCTACTTGGTATTTATCAACTGTTCCGCGTGCTGCCCCCCAATTAAGCGTGATACTTCCACCTTTTTCGACACTACTAGGCCCAGAAACATTGCCTACAGCTGATGGTTTGGGAGAAACACTTACCGAATGGTATTTTTTAGAGCCACACTGGCCTTTGTAACAGGCCATCACCCGAAATTGATGGGTTCCGCCGCCGCTTACATTGTAGGTTTTTGAGCGTGAGCCACTGTAGTGAATGGTGAACCAATTGCCGGTTGGGGTTTTATAATCTACTTGGTAGCGATCGACACTTCCACTCGCACTTCCCCAGTTCAAATATACGTTTTCACCACTGTAGGCCGAGCTTGGGCCATTGAAGTATGAAACTGCAGAAGGCTTAGGTGGGCAGGCCAGGTAGTGAGAACCGATATACTTTGAGCCTGCTGGATTGTAAGCATAGCCGGTAATATAATTGCCACAATACTGCTGGACCTTTGACGTACTGGGTGTCCAGTTAAATCGAAAGTTACTATTGGAGGTACTGCAAGTTGTTGCGATACCGCGCTCCCCGCCTCTTGAAGCAACAACGCCACCAAAGAACGTACTGTAGTTTCCTCGACCGCCCACATAAAAATGCACAGCAATAGCCTGCTCTTTATCTACCTGACATGCCCAACCAAACAAAGAAGGCGTACCACTGATTCCTTCGTAGTTTCCTTTTAATGTATAGGCTTGGCTAAAACCAGACAAAGAGAGTAGTAAAGTAAGAAAAAGACTAAAGCGGAAAAAATACACACTAAGTTCCTTTTAGTTGAGCGCAGGGGCGAGTGGCGTAAATACGCAGCAAGCGTAGGTAGCACCAATTAAATTTGCGCGTCGATACTATCCCAGCAATTTTTTATATGCAGTAAAAAAATTAGCTTTTTTGATTTCGCTCACAAAAATCCAACTTATTTACCAGGAATTGTTTTAGTAAAAACTAACATTGCGATATACCCGTCACCCTAAAAAACCCCTGTGTCATCTAATTCATTTTTCTATTTTTTATTATTCTTCCTTATTTTATCAGCTGATTAACACATACAAGTGACTTCAATATTTCAATACCGTTTTGAATGTATTAAAAACAAAAAAGCCAGGCGATTGCCTGGCTTTTTTAATAAACAACTAACACAAAAATTAATTCGCACCCGGCCAGCTCGCCCACCAGTTGCGGAACTGCTGCCATTGATCATCCAACCATGCCTGTTGGCTGCTGGTCAATCGATCCGTTGGGTTTAATTGATATTCGTACTCTGTGTTGCCTTCCAACACCATTAGGCGCTTATAGAACAATACCAAATCAGTGCCTTCGTCAATCTTTGATAATACCGCCATGGCATCGTTTAGCTCGTTTGCCAAACGAAATGCAGTGGCATCACCTTTAGCAGCCTGCTCAGATAGCTCAACTAGGCGAAGTACTTCTTTTGGCAAAGCGTTACCGACACCTGTGATAGCACCACCTGCGCCACAGCGAACAAAACCGTGAACAACTTGCGTATCCACACCCACCATCAAGGTAAGATCTGGGTCGCCACTGGTAATGTGCTCGGCGGCATAGCTCATAGACTCGGCGCCACCAAACTCTTTAAATCCCACTAGGTTGGCGTGCTCTTGGCGCAAGGCAAAGAACAAATCGGCTTTGGTTTCATAGCCATAATACGGGCTGTTATAAATTACCGCAGGAATAGATGGTGCCGCCTGCAGGATGGCCGCAAAGTGAGCACGCTGAGCGGTTGCTGAAATGCCGCGTGATAACACACGAGGAATCACCATTAAACCAGCAGCGCCTACCTTTTCGGCATGAGCAGCTAGAGCCACAGCACGAGCTGGGCTTTGGGCACCGGTACCAACAATGGTTGGAACGCCAGCTTCAACCAAGGCTTCTACACCTTGCATACGCTGCTCATCAGTTAGCAAAGGCCAATCACCCATGGAGCCGCAGTACACCACCGCGCTCATACCGGCTTCGATTAGCTCTTTACCTTTGCGGGCCAAGCCCGCGAAATCCGGTGTGCCCTCGGCGTTACAAGGGGTCATTAAGGCTGGAATACAGCCGCTAAATACAGATTGCATTGCAGACATAGAATTCTCTCTTTCACTGTTCACTATGGCCAGAAGATGGACATATGCTATAAATTACTCGCAATTGTGTCTTTACCATGACTATAATGCAAACTTGATTTTTGGCATAATTTAACAATGACTAATAATAATCCAGCCACAAGCCTATATGCACAGTTAGCCGAGCCCTTCCCTGCTGAAGAGATGTTCGACCTTATCCCTAACGTTGTGTTTTTTGTCAAAAATAGCGCAGGCTGCTATGTCAGCGTTAATCAAACTCTTGTCGATCGAAGTGGCCGCAAAAGCAAAAGCGAGCTAATTGGCTGCAGTCCTTCTGAGATATTAGGCAGCCATTTGGGCAAGGGTTATGAAGAGCAAGATCAAAAAGTTTTGCAATCTGGCCAACAGCTAGTCGATGAGCTGGAACTACATGTTTATCAAAATCGCGAAGTTGGCTGGTGCTTAACGGCCAAGCGCCCCTTGGTAGGGAAAAATGGCGATATTGTTGGCTTAGTCGGAGTATCGCGAGATTTAAAACTACCCGATGTTACCAGCGAAGATTTTGAGCGAATTTCAGAGGTTATCGAATACGCCCAAGAGCGGGTAGCAAACCCACCTACTCTCGCCGAGATGGCCGAAATAGCGGGCATGTCTATTTACCAGTTAGATAGACGTATGAAAAAACTTTACGACCTACCCACCGGCCAATGGCTACTAAAGATTCGAATCGATCATGCCAGCCAATTACTGCTAAACAGCGACCGCTCTATTGCCGATATTGCAATGGATTGCGGCTATGCCGATCAAAGTGCTTTTACAAGGCAGTTTAGGCGTACTACAGGACAGACACCTTCTACGTTTAGAAAACTGCGGGAGTAATAATACGCACCTGCCCCATCATAAGCTGTCGTTTGCTATTTATTAATCTGCCGCCGAGACAAGACTAAGAAAGTCATAGCAAGCATTAACATTAAGAATGGCGGGAATACTGGAATTTGCTGGGGGCTTGCTAGAGCAAGCGGGAAATTTCCTACTCTAAAAACACTTAAGCCACTATCTACTTCACTAGTGGCGACTAGGTATACCTCTGATCCAATTCTCGCCTCAGCCACCGAAAAAACAGTGTTGAGGTTCACAGTAGCGTCATCAGCAATATTAGCATTTGCCAAGCCTACTTGAGTAAATCCCGATGTGCTTACCTCAAATGCGCTAAGCCCATTGTCTCCACTGGTTCCTGTAACAATGAAGGTTCGCCCATCTCCCGATAAACTAGTAACTAGCTGCACCGTATCAAGAAACACCGTCGCATCATCGCTTATATTCGCCCCGGTTAACCCGGCCTGAGTCAAGCCTGAGGTCGTTAACTCAAACATGCTAAGACCAGAATCGACACTACCACCGACAACCACAAAAGTTTGTGCTCCTAACTGGAAGGAGGTAACCGAAGCGGCCCCGTTCAAATTCAAAGTAGCATCGTCGGTTATATTGGCATTGGTAATTCCCGCCTGGCTTAATCCCGATGTTGTAAGTTCGAAGACACTAAGGCCATGCTCAGTATCATTTGCAGCAACAATATAGGTTTGCCCACCAACCATTGCCGTCGTAAGTGCGGTGATACCAGCAAGATTATAGGCCGCGTTATCTACATCATTGATATTAGCGTTCGCAATCCCCAGCTGACTAAGACCAGAGGTAGTAACCTCAAACATACTTAAGCCACCATCAGTGCTACTAGACACCACGATAAAGCTGCGACCTGCAATTGTCGCCGCTGTGGCAAACTGAGGGTCGCTTAAGTTTAAGGTGGCATCATCACTGATATTGGCATTTGTGATGCCAGATTGTGACAAGCCTGAAGCGCTTAACTCAAAAATACTCAAACCAGCATCGGTATCGCCTAGAGCGGTTACAAAAGTACGCCCAGCCACCTCAGATACCACCAATGAATATGGTGAACTAAGGTTTAAAGTGGCATCATCAAGGATATTGGCATTAGTAATACCCACTTGCGACAAGCCCGCAGGCGTAAGTTCGAAGACACTTATGCCATCTTCTGCATAACCAGCGGCCACTATATAGGTACGACCGCCCACAACTGCAGACACAACATAGCCAGCACCATCAATGGCAAGGGTGGCATCATCATTGACGTTATCGATGTTATCGCCAAAAAAATCTACCTGAGCACTGCTAATGCTTGATGACAATAAAGCGATAAAAATTGTTACTGCATAAGCGATCGTTCGCATTTTTTCATCCGTGATGGTTATTTATAAGCAGATTAGAAAATTGATCAAACAACTTTACAAATTGATTTCTAAGGCCAATATCTAAGTGATAGCTTAATTTTCAAAAATGTAAACGAACAAAAGGGATGAGTTATTCATAAAACGCTATAACGCATCCAAAAGGAGAAATCCGTCTCCCCTTTTATAAGTTAAATTCAATAGACGTAAATTTTGTAGAAAACAAATTAGAGTGCCAACTTTTTGGCTATCTCCTTAAAGGCCTGCATTCTACGTTTAGCGGTTTCTCTTGCCGCATTGGAAGGCGTTTTTGCACTGGCAAAAGTCGCAATAAGAATATCATTGGGCTTATCAACATATAGGATTTGACCATATATACCGCGTGCCGTGAAAATACCATTCTCATCATGCACCCACCAAAAATTCTTATATGCACTCAGCTCACTGTCATACACTGGGCTACCCTGTTGACGATATACACTGCGAGTAACGGCTAATTTATTTTGAGCAGGGATCTCAGTAATTGATTTAATCGCTGACTCTGGAAACACCTGCTTCCCGGCAATCCGTCCGTCATTCATCACCGCAATACCAAAGCGTGCAAAATCCCGTAAAGTGGTATTCATACCACCGGTAGCCACCGGTACAAAGCCCGAATCAGCCGTGATAAAAGCATCATGCTCGGCACCTAACTTCGACCAAATTTCTTCGGTGATAAAGGCCTTAAGACTTTTGCCGCTCACGCGCTCAATAAGCCAGCCAATCACATCAACATTGGGTGATTGATACTGAAAGGTATGTGCAGCTGGCAACTCGGTATTGGCTTGAAAACGCTGAAGCAAAGGCCTAACGCTTCGAGGCGTTTCATAGCTATCTTGCTTTAGCATCATCAAATCAAAAGCTGGCAATAGACCAATGCGCTTGAAGTATTCGAAAGCTATCGAGCCAGGTTTCGAATCAATCATAGCCTCTTGGTAATCAATAGCCGTAGACATATTCAGCGTATCTTGAACACTCGCCCTAGCCCAAGCAGAAGACTTTAGCTCCGGCAAATAATCACTGACCTTCTTTTCCAGATCGATTTGCCCACGCTCAACTAGAACTCCAGCCGCCATTCCTATTAAAGATTTGGTACTGGAAGCCCACAAGTGATGATCATGGGGGCCAAAGCCATCGTAGTAAGCCTCCCAAACGATCTCGCCACCTTTTAACACCACAATGCCATCAGTTTGATCGGCCGCTAGGCTTTCAGCTACTGAATAGCGCTTACCACGGTGCTCAAATTGCAGCGAGGATAGATCCTGCTGTTTAGCGCGTGGTATTTCGAAGACATCGCCAGCCCTCGGGATCATCAGCGTATGCATAATACCCATATTACGCAGGGCCCAACGGTTATAAGGTGGCAATGGCCAATTTTGCAAAGTCACATCAGAATAGGAGGCCACAGAGCCTTGAGTAGGCTTTGCTTCTGTAGCCGTATCGGCATAAGAAAAACAAGAAAAGAGTAGGAAGAGAATCAAAAAGCGCATAGCAATAGTTCCAAGGTTTGGGAAACACACTATACGTATTTACCCTTACTTCAAATAGAGCTAAAAAAACCGAATCTGGCAATATTGACCATAAGCTAATCGAGGCTGATAAACAGACCTAAAATGGCTCGCGCTCAATTGGATATACCGCTGAAGACTACAAAATTAGTACATTACCAAGCCGCAGCGCTACAATAGTGCCCTAAGCATTCCAATTCGCCCAAGGTCTAAGCGATCTACTGCATGTGTAAGGAAACGGCAGACTGTGAGTTTTTTAAAACAATTCGCCCATAAGAGTACCAGTGCTAAACGATTAGCCTCGGCCTATCTCAGCAAATTCAACAGCAAAAGCAATACGGCAGACAGCCAATTAAAAGGCAATATAACGATTTTGCTTCGACAAGAAAGACAAAATGTCGCCGGCCTATGCAAAGTTTATTTTCAGCTGGCACTCAATACCGACCACATAAACGAGCAACAACAACTGGAGATGCAGGTTTTATCTGGCGATGATGAACTGGGCAGGTTTTCGATAGCTAATAATAATATTAGCCAGGAAAATTGGCTGGCCATAAATACTCACAAGCTGAACAATGGCAAACACAAGTTCACCCTGCAATTGCTGCTAGATAAGGAGCCTCAGCTCTACAATAGCTTTGCGATCTCCATTAAAAATGAAGGCCCGCTTGCGAATAAAGTGAGCAATAGCCTGAAGCAAAGTAATAGCCCAACGATTATTTATAAAGACTGCAACAGTCGATTATTTGATTTTCAAAACGAAGACTTAAAGCCCTGGTTCGACAAAAGCAATGCCCATCAAAGATTAGAACAAAAGGCCGAAGAACACCCAATTGCCAAACAATATAAAAGCGAGTTTGAAAGCTTTTTAACACATGGCTTTATGGTACTTGAAAATATACTGGACGATAAATTCATCGAGAATATTAACCGGGATATAGACGACGCCGTAAAGAAGAAAGTACAAGGTTATGAAGAAGGCAGCAGCCAAAGAATCATGGGCTTACACAATAGCTATAAGCACATTCACCAACTTTGGAAACAAGCCAAAGTCATTCAAATTCTCGAGCAGATATTTGAAGATGCGGTACGCCCCTGCCAAACCCTCACCTACGTTTACGGCAGCCAACAATCCTACCATCAAGACACCGTGCACCTCACCCCCTTCCCCGCTGGCTATATGTGCGGCGTATGGGTAGCGCTGGAAGATATTAAAGCCGGTTCTGGCGAGCTAAGAGTACTCAAAGGCAGCCACCGCCTACCAAGAATTTACCGCGAAACCAGCAACTGCTCCCAGGTTATCGATAATCAATGGGACGAGTTTTCCCAAACTGTCGACAAAGAATGGCAAAGGCTAATTGCTGAACACAAATTTGAAGAGATGTCTTACTTAGCTAAAAAAGGTGACATCCTAATTTGGCACGAAAACCTAATGCACGGCGGCAGCGTAAGAATCGACAACAATCAAAGCCGCCGTAGCATAGTTAGCCACTACTTTGCCCAGGGGGCTCTGGGGTTTTATGATTCAAGTGGCTTGCCGGCGGTTTTGGATTGAGTTTGGGCGCTAATTGATAGATAAAATTTTTGGCCAAATGCGAATACGTTATACGCTCAGCTCGCGCGCCCAACATTCGATAGGCAATATCTTTTAGCCGTCGTTAGCGCAAAGCCTGCTTTACTGGCAAAGTGGATAAACCAATGAGATCACAATTTAACAATGCAAGAGCAAACAGAGCTAGAAAAAGCCGTAATTGCGGACATTAAGGCGATAGCCAATACGCTATATTCGGTACGTTCGGATCAAGGATTGAGATTGCTAGCCGAGGCTACGGACAAGATACCTCTTGCCAGCTTTGACGAGTGGGAATCCGTAATTCGTTATACATACGGCAATACTGCAAACCCTACATTGAATCTTGGTAGTTTTTTTGGAGGAAAACCTCCACAAGGCCAGCTTTGGCTTGAACTAATAAGCTGGAATGGCCGCCAGCGTGAAAAAGCCCTAAAGAGACTCTCATCCCCTGCACCCAATAGCCTCTTCTTTATCCTAGCCTTGAGACGGCTAAACGATTGGGTTCCTCAGGTTCGAGCGGCCGCAAGAGATATACTCCCCCAAATTGCCAAGCAAAGCAGCCCTGAGCATGTAACAGATGCTATACGCGTAACACTTCCAAACCTAAGCTCTTGGGGCCGTATCGAGAAAGTCGATAAAGACGTATTGTTTGAAATCATTCAAACCCCAGCCATAAGCAAACCACTAACGCAGCAATTGATCTCTTTAAGCTCTGGCCCAATGTCTTTTTTAATGAGCCAAGTAAGCCGGACAACGGTGCTGGACGATCAACTGTTTGAAATAGCACAAACGGCTATTCAGCCATCCGTTAGAGCGAGAGCATACCGCTATCTATTTGAAAAAAGAGCGGTTTGGCTAGAAGCGAGAAAATTTGAATGGACAGACATTCGATACCTTAAGGGCAAGGTCAAACCTATTTTAGGAGAACGGCCAATTGACCATGAGATACCATTCAACACCTTGCTGAATCACTCCACAAATGACTCATCATCCATCGTGCGCCGAGTAGCTGCTGAATTTTTCATTAAAGAGATGAAAAGCCTTGGCGAAGAGGTCTATAGCTTAGCTCACAACTTTGCTAATGATAAATCTAAAGCAGTTTCTGAGCGGGGACATTTCGCCCTTAGAAGGCTAAACGGCGAGATCGAATAGCACCTATAGCAGGTCATAAACGTTCTTCAATGTTTTGATTTAAGTGAAATCCAGGCCGGGAGACCCCCTATTCGTGCCCCGGCCTCAACCTGACGCATTCGCCAATTCCAGGCTATTGGCGGCCCTAGCGTTACGGTTTGGTGTGAAGCCAGACGATTTGCCAACAATGAGAGCGCCAAAGAGACTTTAAGCGCCATAAACTCGCACTTACTTGATCAAATCATCCAAGCAGCAGATGACGGCGACTGGCAAAGCTTTGTAGAATTGAGCGGCGGCCCAAACTGTAAGCGTACAGAACAACCATTAAGGGCCTACCTAGTCGCCAAAGATACACCCAACAAATATGGCGAAATAACAAACAGAATATTTGGCTTACTCTTCACTGGCCAAAAATTAATCAAGACCCGAGTTAGACAATGGACTGTCCACTTCATACCCGAATTTTCAAACAGCCCACTCAATAACACTGGTTTTGCCACTGGTGGCGCGAATGCGCCGCCCTTGGAGTTCTGTCAATAAGTGTACGATTGATAAAGGTTAATAGGATATGGATCAACGTAAACTCTTTTTTTACCTCACTAGGCTGGATAAACATCTTCAACATGCCAGAAAAACCTATGATCTTGTTTCCCTATCGGACCTCTCTCACTCATTAAGAATATGGACAGAGATCATTGAAGACCTAGAATCTAGTTTTGAGCCAGTTAAACTTAAAAAGCCGTTCAAGCACCAATCTCCAGCCAGAAAGTTCAGCAAGGCAATCAAGCGCCATGAACACGTGGTGTGCTACATGGAAGGCGGTGTAAAAGTATTCTGCGCCAAAGGAGAAGTTTTAAGTGACGAGCCAATACCTGACGGAGTTGATTTTAGCATATCTGGTAAATTCGCCACATCAGACAAGGAAGGTTGGGCTGATATGCACAGTTACTATAGGGTCATGGGAACTACTTTAAGTGAAGGAGAAAATCACAGTTTCAATTCACCAAAATCGAAAAGGCTCTTATTTAGAGAGTGGATGAATGCAGAAATATGTAGAGTGCAATTTTCAGCTCCGTCAGGCCAGCTTGATTCCTTACAAATAAGTCGGACAAATCTAATCAAAAGAGTTGCAAATTCGTTTGGAGGGTCACACGCGCATCCAACCGAGCAAGAAGACAATGGCAATAGATTCGACAAACCGATTTCCCGCCTGATGAACACATGCTTGCTTGGTCTGCCATTACCATATTTTTTACTGGTACATACTGGCCACTTAATAACTGAAAACATCCCCCAAATACTAGATTTAAAAAGAACACATGCCCAATATTGAAAAAGTAAAGGACACGGCACTTGAATATTGAAGATAGTTTTTTTCAGAAAATACAGAGTTTTCACGAGGATGAGTTTAGCAGATCAATTGTAATACCCTTATTCAAGAGAATGGGATATGACTTTTGTGACTTCAATGGAGGGGCTTACGAAAAAGGAAAGGATATAATAGCTATAAAAAAAGGAGAATTTGGTGATCTTGAAATAGCAGCCATTCAATCCAAAAAAATAAAAACCAACAAAAGCTCTGAAAGCAGAAGGCTGTTTAGCGACATCACTTACCAATTACGACAATGCCTACAAAAAAAAGTTCCTTGCTCAGACGGCATAGAAAGACTACCCATCAAAGCATTTCTTATAACGCCATTCGATGTTGACACAAGACACATCGAGGAACAAATAGAAATACTTCAAGATCCAAGAATATGCACAATTGACAAATGCAAACTCTCGGATGCTATCAAACACCACTGGCCAACAGCATTTAAAGAAATATTGGGGGACTATTGGGATGCAACCACCCCAAGGGAAAACGAGCTTATTAACCTAGAACTTAAAAACGCCTTAGCAATTCCAGAAAACACTGCCTACTCTAGGTACTACACCGACTTGAACTTTTTCGTCGGAAAGGCTGAAAGTAGAAAATTACTAAGAAGCATCATAAGGATATCCTCGAAAAAATCGTTTATGTGCGACCAGGAAAAGTGGGAAAACCTAAAAGAACTAGATCAAGAACTGGAAAAATACATAGGTCAAGAAATTATAGAAAACAAAAAAGAGACTGAAAACGAATTCAAAAAAAAAGAAGACCAATATAACTCCAAAGAAAATAGAGACAACATTTCATCTAAAAAGGAAATTGATAAAAAAACATCCATTCAACTAGAGCGACTTAACTCCACAATAACAAAAATCTCAAGATCCATATCAAATAAATATAAGGATGATAAAAAAAACCCGACCTCTACCATAATATCAGACATCCTAATAAAACTAAGAAAACTCAAACCCATAAACCATGATCTAAAAAAACTAGGTCAGATCAAAGACCACCCAGAACACTTGGCCGACGAGCTTAAAAGGGAAACGAACGCCATAAACTCTATAACAATACTTCAATCCCAATCCTTGAAATTAGGCCATAAAATAATTCCAAAACCGGAATATAACGCACGACTTAACTCAAAACGAATTGAGACTAAACTTAACGAAATATCAAAATCAATCAAGAGTGGCATTAAAAACCTTAACGACAAGACATTATCTACAAGCGAAGTTGGAAACCTTCTCCGAGAAATAAACAACTTCCTAAAAGCATTTGATCTAATTTTTAGAAAATCAGTAACCTTTTCATTAAAGGTAGGACTGGAAGACCTACCCAAAGAAATAGACACTGATACACTAAGCATTCCGATACACAAAATATTTGACTCCGGATGTGACATCGCAATATTTGGTCATGCCGGAGCAGGAAAAACCACAACTCTCCACACGTACGCCAAAAAAATATCCAATGATCAATCAAACGTGATATTTATGCCACTTAACAGGATAGTCAACACAATTCAAAAACTAACCCCAGAAGAGAGATCCCCTATAAATAATAGCAAGGATAAATTCAACTCTCTAATGAGAAGCTACTTTCTATATAAAGGTATTGAAACCTCACCTGAACAAATCAACAGTTTCTTAAAACACATATCCAAGAAAGAAAGAACCGTATTTGTTATTGACGCTCTTGACGAAGCTATTTCTTCTCTTCCCTGGATAGTCGATGCTATCAACTCGATACCACACCGAGTTAATCGAACTCAAGTATTAACGTCAGCAAGGACTAGCTTGAGCGCGATACACGAAATCAACTTCTTGGGAATCACCCTAGAACCGTTCACTGACATGCAACTCAAAGAATTTATACAAAACTGGATTGCATGCGAAAGTGAAGCAAAACACATATGGAATAGCATCGAAACTAGTGAAATTAAGGATGTAATTAAAAATCCACTACTAGCAACCATATTGTGCACACTTTATCTTCAGGGAATCTCCGTGCCGCAAAATGAAGCAGATATATACCGAAAGCATATTGAATTGCTATGTGGCACATATGATCAACACAAAGGAATATCGAGAGCGAGATGCAATCAAAATGATCTGTATCGAGCGTGTACAATACTGGGCTACTATCTACACAGCAGAAAACTGCGAGATGCATCGGAAGAAGAATTCGTCAACACCTTAAAAGTTAGAATGCCCTACAGCGACGATACTCATATTGATAATATATTCAACGATTTAACCACCACCTGCAACATATTGATCCACTATTCAGAAACAGATACCTACTCCTTTTCTCACCTTAGAATTCAAGAGTTCTTGGCCAGTGAAGAAATTGCAAAAAATAGAAATATTAATCTACCGGACCTTGTATTAGATGAATGGTGGGTTGGCCCCCTCTACCTCTATGGAAATTCGAATGAACTAGACACGTTGCTAGAACAAACTTACGACAAGCACGGCACTTTCAATAACTCACAAGAAAATATCCTTAAAATCATTCAAAGCCGGCCACCGTTCGAGCAGAGTGGCCTTAGAGAGATTATTAAGAATCATATAGGACTTGATAAATTATATGATGAAGAATTTGAATTTGTAATGTAGCCGATAAAGCGGAAACTACCTTTTAACTTAAGGAGAATGTAGCGTGGGAAACAAAAACTCTCTACTCAAGAAAGGGCCAAATAGTACATTTCGTGGAGGAGACAACACACACTTGAATGCATGTGTAGGGGAGAATGGACTTCCAGGCTATCACGAGTATTCAAAAGGGTATTCGACTGCCGCGCTAGCCCTGATAGAGCAAGCCACCCGAGACCCCCACCTTTCAATTGATCATTTAGTCTATCCAATTTGTTTTAGTATTCGCCACTCCGTTGAGTTAAGACTTAAACATGCAATAAAGCGCCTTGAGAAGCTATATCAGTTATGGGCTATCTTAACCAAGGACCCTACACTAGGTTTCAAATATGAATCTACACATAACCTATCCAATATCTGGCTATTCCTGAAAAAGCACGCAGGCGCATTTAGAAATGAGTTCTGCTCCTATTTAGATCCTATAGACTATCTTATATCGAATATTAGTCAGGTCGATCAAACAGGTCAGGTTTTTAGATACCCAATGAACCAGGCGAACAGGCGACACCTTTCTAGTATTTCCTTAATTAACTTAGAAGTCCTAAAGCAAGACTTCGAACGACTAGACAGAGGGCTGGTGGAACTAGAGGATTATATAGAGACTCTAATAGCAGAATATCAGCTAAGCACGTTTACTCGCCATATGGCACGACGTGATTTATGTGAGTTGGCGGACTCCCTTCCCAAGCTAGAAGACTGGAGTAATTACAAAGATTTAAAACCAATTTTACAAAAAAAATTTGGCATAAGCTCAAACGAAATAGGTAAATCCATTGATAAGATTAAACGAAATCGATTTCTAGCTTCGAAACTCGGGATTGAAAATCCTCTGTTGGGCCTGCAAGACAGAACACTTATTAGATTATGCAAAAAAATCTCAGAGATAAATAATGGAGACGGAACTACAAACTACAGAATTGCCTCTTCCCAACAACTAGGGATAACAGCTGCAATAGAGGCTAATATAAACAGAGAAGAAGTAATTATAAATGTCTCCAGGACTTTAACAAATGAAGAAATTGCTGGAATCCACAGCTTATACTACCTAGGACAAGGCGCTCTCGAATGCGAGCATTATGAATCGCTCTATGAAAGTGAACTAGAGCTCTTAAAAAAATCTGATCGTCCAATAGAGAAGGCCATACACGTCTTGAAAAAAACTAACTTTATATATTGTGTTGAACACGCATTAGATCAAATTGGCAGGAGCCCCCTTAAAGTTGAAATCGCTCAAAACAATAAACCTAAAGCGACTTACACACGATAGATAGAATCACCCTGGACTTAATATGGACTTAAACTTATAGTCCAGCCATGACTAGAGATGCAACGAAATCATAAGTCATTGATTTTAAAGGAAAAAATGGTCGGGACGGCAGGATTTGAACCTACGACCACTACACCCCCAGTGTAGTGCGCTACCAGACTGCGCTACGCCCCGATTTTGATAAGCCTTCGCCTAAATTTTTACAACTTAAGCCGGCTAAATTCTGAGATACCCCCGATTTGGGAGCTCGCTATCATAACCGATAAGCCTTTGATTGCAAGTGCTTTTTCGGCAGAAGCTAGTCACTTAAAGCCCCCTCCTTTACGCAGATTTTAAGCATTTAGTAGCTAGCCACAAATATCCTAAGCAGAACTTATCATTAATTACGATTATTAATGATAATGATTTTTATTTATTTTCCCATCTGGTAAAGTTGTATGCCTGTTATTTGAGCAACTACTAATAAAAGACCTTTAGGTGGAGAGAACAAATGGATTTAGCTATGGCTAAAAAAACGGCGCTGGCGGCGGCAATCACCTCTGTCTGCAGCCCTATGCTAATGGCCGCGGAGCCAAGCATTGACGAAGAGATTATTGTAACGGGGCAGAAGATCGAACGATCCTTGCAAGACACCAAAGAAAGTGTCGCCGTTTACTCTAGTCAAATGATTGAAGAACGTAATATCGTCTCGCTGGAAGACGTCTTTTTGCAGACACCGGGCACCACCTATATAAACGGTACTTTTAGAATTCGCGGTATTTCCGATGGCCCTATCAGCACCCCTAACCGTGCTTCTTTGGCCTCCATTGTTGTCGATGGAATTAACTATTCTGGCTGGATGCGTAACGATGGCGCCACCCAGATTTGGGATATTAGCCAAGTCGAAGTTTTGCGTGGGCCTCAATCCACTAACCTAGGCCCTAACTCGCTTGCTGGTGCGGTTATTATTAGCACTCAAGATCCGCTTTATGAAAACAGCGGTAAACTGCTATTGGGCGCTGGCAATTATGGCCGACGCGAATATAAGGGCACGGCCAATGTTAATCTTGTCGACGGTGTTTCAGCGATTCGTTTAGCGGTCGAGAAAAGCGATTCCGATGGTTATATCGATAACGTGACTCGTAATGATGATAGCTACGGCTTTGATAACCACGAAACCTATCGCTTAAAGTGGTTGTTAGAACCCAATGATGATCTGCGCATGGTATTGTCTTTGCAGCATATCGAAAACAACAGCGGCGAAACCCGTACCATTCTTGGCGATTACAACGCCTCGCAACGCATAAGTTTGCACGATGCGCCTTCTGACCATCCTCTGGAAGCCGATTTAGCCTCACTCAACATTAACTATCAGATTAATGATCAATGGAGCTTAACCAGCATCACCGCTTATCAAGACGCCGATAGAGACCGTATTGATGATGGCGACCGAAGTGCTCTCACTACAGAAAACGGCGGCGGTTTAATCCAACGCAAAGACAGCGATAAAACTAAATCTCAAGAGTTTCGCGTAAACTATAATGGCGATACTTTGCGTGGCAGCTCTGGTGTTTATTACAGCCAAGTAGATGCAATCCGAACAACCGATACCCTCTTCCACCTACGCTTACGTAATAATTTTAACGACTTCGATCCAAGTGGTGGCCTCGCCGGTTTATTTATTGATGCTACCGGCATCTACCCAGAGCTTTACGATCTTACCTCTAAAGGCTACACCGATGTCAGTACCAAAAACTGGGCGGCATTTACCGAGTGGGAATATGAAATCAGTGAGCAATGGACCTTAACGGCAGGCCTACGCTACGATCGAGAAGAACAAAGTTTTGGCTCTTCCAACGTAGGTGGAAGCAGCACTGTTTTACCTAGCTTTTTTGGGTCAACTGGGCTTCCGAATACCTTTGGCACCATTACCGGTAATACTGTATTGATTCCTGGGCCACAGCCAGTCACTGTCGATATGGCTATTGGTCTTGCTAACTCAACACTAGGAGCGCTATCAACTGTCACGCCACTTGAGTACACCTCCACAGAGTTTGACAACATCTTGCCGCAACTTGGTCTTAGCTACCACTGGAACGATAAGGTTTCCTCATCATTCTTCGTGAAAAAGAGCTATCGCTCAGGCGGTTCAGAAAAAACTCTGCTTAATGGTGTTAATGAATTTGATTCTGAAGAGCTGTGGAACTATGAGTTTGCACATCGTGCGGTAATCGCCGATGGTCGCGGTATTTTCAACACCAATATCTACTATGGTGACTGGACCGATCAACAAGTCTCCGTTCCTGAACCTGGCACTGGTAGTAGCATTCTCACCATGGTTGTAAATGCGGGTGAATCCGAAATCTATGGTATTGAAAGCAGCTTTGAATATTCCATCACCCCGGAGCTGGAAGCTTATATCAGCGCTGCGGTCAGTAAAACCGAATTCAAGAAATTTGTGTCCTCCGCTGGTGATTTTAGCGGCAATGAATTTGCTTTTGCACCCGAACGAACGGCTTCTGCAGGTCTTATCTACAACCACGATAACGGCATCTTCTTTGGCTTAAACGCTAATTATGAATCTGAAGCGTGGGCAAATGAATCTAACACCAAGAAAGTCGATGACCGTGTGCGAGTGAATATTCATGGCGGTGTAGAGCTAAACAATTTGCGAGTAGAAGCCTTCGTTAATAATGCATTGGATGAAGTTTACTTTCTAACAAATGCATTAAATACCGATGATCTTGTACCCATGGCGATTGTTGGTGCTCCACGCGAATATGGCTTAAGAGTTAGTTATAGCTTCGAATAGATACACCTTGCTGATCTTTCAGCCACTTGAGCCACAGGCAGATATCAATTGCCTGTGGCTTATTCGTAAGGCTTTAGAAAACAGTGAAAACAGAATAAAACCAAACGTAAAAGTATTTGGCTTACTAAAAACACAATATGAGTAATCTATGAACTTGCTCGCTGTATTATTAACCGTTGCCGCCTGTATTCTGCCCTATCTCTGCTCAAAGCAGCAAAATTTGATCAAGGGATTAAAATGGCATTCAAACGAGCGCATTAAAAAACTTTGCTGGCTTGCTTTCTTCGTTCTATCAATAGCCGCCGCATACTGCTTATCCTTTAGCTTCAGCTGGGTAGTCGCCAGCATTCAAGTGCTTACCATCATAATGAGTATTTGCTGCGTTTTGAGTATTTGCGCAGCGCACTGGCCCAACCGCGTATTAGCGGTAACCGCCAGTATGACGGTACTTTTTATTGGCATCGCCCTGCTTGGAGCATCATCATGATATCGAAATCTCTATGGACTCAGAGTATTGCTGCATTTTTCTGGGGACTATTACTTTCAATCAGCATCATGCTCAACTTAAATAAACTTATGCCATTGGCTACTGACACGCGATTATTTGTTGGGCTGCTTGTCGGCTTCTGCACCTGGGCGGCGGTTATCACTTTTTGCTTAAGTCGAAACGATGCCAAGCAAGCTGCCCGTGCCTGCGGCTTATGGTTGCTAATCTCAGTGCTTGTTAATGTCGTTATGTATGTATTGTGGGGGCTACTATGAGCAAAGCTAACTCTATCAAGAACCTAATCAGCTCCCATGGCTGGCTAGGTATCGTCTTTTCACTGCCGTTGCTGATTGTATTTTGGGCGGGCGGCCTGAGTTTGTTTCTGATAGAAATTGGGCGCTGGGCTGAAATGCCGCACCACCCTTTCGATCCTAACAAGGCCCCTCTGCCTGTACTAGAGCAGATCGATAAAGTACTGCCACAAACTAACGCCGATACTTCCGGCCGCTTAACTTATGTGCCACCCAGTAAGTATCGCGCATACAGCACACTGTATTACAGAGATACGGAAGGTAAATTTCATGGCCTAAAGTTAAAACCCGATACCGGCGAGGTTTTAGGTGATAGTGAACAATTCGATTATGCGCACTTTCTTTATGCCCTGCATTACAACTTAAACCTTGGCACCATTGGCACTTACGCTATAGGCATTGCTACTTTGTTTATGTTTTTTGCGATTCTTTCTGGCATTGTTATTCACCTTAAGAAAATCGTGCCACAGTTGTTTCACTATCGCCCCCAGAAAAAACGAGTCATGCTGCTCGATCTGCATACCCTGGTAGGCGTCATAAGCCTGCCTTATACCATTATGTATACGATCACCGGACTTATTTTTAATCTTGTTATCGTGTACCAAGCCAGTATGGTGGTCTTTCTATACCAAGGAAACACTCAACAACTCATGAACGATGTTGGCTTCTTCAGCCCTGCTGAGGAGCCCAAAAGCCAAGTAAAGGCCGATATGAGCCGCGTCTACGAATTGGTAGAGCAAAGCGAAATCGAATTGGGAGAAGTAAGGCAGTTACGCTTTTTTAACTACGGTCACGATGATGCCATTCTTTATATTCGCGGTGATTTACCAGGCGATATTAGCACCCGCTATGAGGCTCACTATCGTATAAGTAGCGGTGAGCAATTGAATGTAAACAGCGTTGATAATAACAATTTTATTAAAGGCCAAATGTTTCTAAACCAACTGCACTTTGGCGATTATGCCGGTACTGATTTACGGATTTTATACTTTGTGTTGGCTTTGCTGATTTGTGCGCTGATTATTGCCGGTAATATTTTGTGGGTAGAAAAGCGTCGTCGTGAAGCAACGCAGTACAGCCGCACTAAGGCAATTGTTAGTAACCTTACTCTCGGCAGCTGTGTAGGTTTACTTTGTGCTACCGCTTTAGGGTTTTTATTAGAGCGGCTTATCCCAGGTGAGTGGGCAAACCGCAACTCTCTTGTTATTTTTAGTTTTGTGGCCATGCTTAGCGTATTTACCGCACTGGCTTTCGTCATTAAAAATAAACGTGCACTGTTGCGCTCAAGCTTGTACCTATGCGCGCTTTTAATCGCCCTGTGCTTAGCGGCTGACGCGTTCTTATTTGGCACAGAGATACGCCAATTAATCAGCTACGGCTTCAAAGATATTCTCGGCTTTCAAATCGGCATGTTGTTAAGCGCGATAGCGGCCATACTGGTCGCCACAACTCTCGCGAAAGATAAACCGAATGCCAAGCAAGAAAAGCAGGCACAAAAAAACCGGGTGAACCCGGCTTTCTAGAGAGCTTTAAGGCTGCTGTTAAACCTTTAAGGTTTGCAGCAGCTCTTCTAGCTCAGTAATCATCTGACGTACCAGCGCTTTAAAATCTTCTTTGTTTTCACCCTCTTCAGGCTCGTTGGTCATTTTCAAACGAGCACCGCCGATGGTGAAGCCCTGCTCGTATAGCAGTGCTCTAATTTGGCGAATGGTCAGTACATCTTGGCGCTGGTAATAGCGGCGGTTACCGCGGCGCTTTACCGGCTTTAGCTGTGGGAACTCCTGTTCCCAATAGCGCAGTACATGGGGTTTTACGGCGCACAGCTCACTGACTTCACCAATGGTGAAATAGCGCTTACCGGGGATCTCCGGCAGTTCGTCATTGTTCGTCGGTTCCAGCATAAGCTTCTACACGTGCCTTAAGTTTCTGCCCTGGGCGAAAAGTTACTACACGGCGCGCCGTGATGGGTATTTCTTCACCGGTTTTGGGGTTACGGCCAGGACGCTGGCTTTTATCGCGCAACTCGAAGTTGCCAAAACCCGAGAGTTTTACCTGCTCGTTGGCTTCTAGGGCGGCGCGAATTTCTTCAAAAAACAGCTCGACAAGCTCTTTGGCTTCACGCTTGTTGAAGCCAAGTTCTTCGTACAGCTTTTCGGCCAAATCGGCTTTGGTCAGTGCTGACATGATTGAGACAAAGCTCCTTCCTGAAACTTATTGCCATGTCTGCTAAGTTTGGCCCAAAACCAAATTGGCCATGCTATATATGGAAGGGAGCCTCCCTTTCCGGTTATAGCTTATCGCAGACTGGCACCCAGTTCGTCCTCTAGACGCTTGACCACCGCGTCAACTGAGGAATTAATTTCTTCCTCTGTAAGAGTGCGTGAAGGATGCTGATACGTCAAGCCCAATGCGACACTTTTTCTTTCTGCATCAATGCCTTTGCCGGTATATACGTCAAAGACCTTTAAGTCGATGAGCTGCTCACCTGCAGCCGCCTTAACCCCGTCCAAAAGCGCATCAGCCGTGGTTTCACGCGCCACTAGCAAGGCTAGATCGCGACGAACCTCTGGGAACTTAGATAGCGGATTAAAGGCCGGTAGCTTAGCTTCTGCCAGTGCCGCCTGCTCTATCTCAAACAGATAAACGGACTGGTTTAGGCCCAGCTCCTGCTGAATTTGCGGGTGTAAGGCGCCCAAATAGCCCACGATTTCGCCATTTAGCTCGATAGCGGCGCTTTGACCTGGGTGCAGCGCTGAGTGCGCTTTAGCCACAAAGCGGAAGTCTTGATCAGTGATATCCAATAAACCTTCTACAACACCCTTCAAGTCGAAGAAGTCCATCGCCTCGCCTTTGGCGCTCCAGCCTTCTGGCTGGCGGTTGCCATACATTAGGCCGGCCAGCATCGGCACCTGCTTCTCGATAGAATGAAAGCTCAGACCGGTTTCAAACAACTTAGCGCGGCTCTGCTGACGCTTTAAGTTATGCTGCAAGGCCTGTACTAAGCCTGGCCACAATGAGGTACGCATAACCGCCATATCGGCGCTAATTGGGTTTTGCAGTTCAATTGGGGCTTGCTCTGGGTTAAATACCTTTTGCAGCTCAGCATCTATAAAGCTGTAGCAGATGGCCTCTTGGAAGCCTTGAGCAACCAGCTGCTGGCGTAGCGCTGATAGCCCTACTTTGCTCTCATTACGAGGCAGAATCTTAATTTCAGCTTCTAGATTGGTGGTTGGCAGGCGGTTATAGCCATACACACGGGCCAACTCTTCTAGTAAATCGGCTTCAATAGAGATATCGAAACGGTAGCTAGGTACGGTGAACACCCAGCCGTTGTCGGTGTTCTCAACGAGGTGCAAACCAAGGCGAGTCAGAATATCTACCACTTCTTCATCGGCCATTGAAAAGCCAAGGCCAGTTTCAATCTTGTGACGACGCAGCTCTACTTTACGCTCAGCCGGCACCTGGTCCGTCAGTTCGGTTACGTCAGTAGGGCCAACCTTGCCGCCCACAGCCTCCAATAACAGCTCGGTAGCACGCTCGATGGCTTTTTCTTGCAGCTGATAATCAACACCGCGCTCATAGCGATGCGAGGCATCTGTGTGCAAGCCATAGCTGCGCGCACGACCAGCAATCGCAATCGGATCAAAATAGGCGCACTCTAGAAAGACGTCGGTGGTCTCGCTGCTTACAGCGGTAGATTCCCCACCCATAATACCGGCCATGGCCACTGGGCCTGTACCGTCGCAAATTAGCAAGGTGTTATCTTTTAGCTCAACTTCTTGGCCATCTAATAAAGTTAGCTTTTCACCAGCTTTTGACTGGCGAACATGAATGCTGCCACTGAGCTTTTGCATATCAAAAGCGTGCAGTGGCTGACCCAATTCAAGCAATACGTAGTTGGTTACATCCACTACGGCATCGATGGAGCGCAAACCCGCTCGGCGCAGTTTTTCCTGCATCCAGGTTGGGCTTGGCTTAGAAAGATCAACACCGCGAATGACGCGACCTAAGTAACGCGGGCAAGCGCCCTCTGCCTCTAAAGAAACTTTTAAGGTTTCTTTGGTGTCAGCTTCAACAACTGGCATTTGTGGCGGCGTCACCGGAGCACGGTTTAATACACCCACATCGCGAGCAATACCCTGCATGCTTAAGCAGTCGCTGCGGTTTGGTGTTAGATCAACTTCGATAATGCTGTCATCTAGGTTTAAATATTCACGCAAGCATGTACCCACAGGAGCATCGCTTGGCAATTCCCAAATGCCATCGTCGTCTTCGCCACACTGCAATTCGGTTTGAGCACATAACATGCCCTTTGATTCTACGCCGCGCAGTTTGGCTTTTTTGATTTTGAAGTCACCTGGTAGCTTGGCGCCTACCAAGGCAAATGGAATTTTGATTCCGGCGCGTGCATTCGGCGCACCGCAAACCACTTGGGTTAGCTCGTCTTCACCGCCAGCCACTTGGCAAACGCGCAATTTGTCGGCATCTGGGTGTTGTTCAATAGAAACAATTTCACCCACGACGACTTTACTAAATTCGCCAGCAGCGGCTTCTACGGCATCCACTTCTAGGCCAGCCATTGTTAGCTGCTCTACCAGCTCTTCGGTGCTGATGTTTGGACTAACCCATTCGCGCAACCAGCTTTCTGATACTTTCATGATGGTCTTTCTTCCAATTCAATTCTGTGTTGTTGTCTTCGATCGTTTTCGTTTTTGGCAGCGTTAAAACTGCTTTAGGAACTTCAGATCGTTTTCAAACATCATGCGCAAATCGTTAATGCCGTAGCGCAACATGGCTAGGCGATCGACGCCCATACCAAAAGCAAAACCGGAATACACTTCGGTATCGATGCCGCTCATTTCAAATACATTGGGGTGTACCATGCCGCAACCACCCACTTCTAACCAGCCGGTTTTACTACAGATACGACAGCCTTCGCCGCCACAAGCGGTGCACTGGATATCCATTTCGGCCGAAGGCTCGGTGAATGGAAAGTAAGATGGGCGGAAACGTACGTCGACATCTTTTTCAAAGAAGGCACGCAGGAATTGCACCATGGTGCCTTTTAAATCGGCGAAGCTGATATTTTTATCAACCACTAAACCCTCTACCTGGTGGAACATTGGGGTGTGGGTTAAGTCAGAATCACAGCGATATACGCGGCCCGGGCAGATGATGCGTATCGGCGGCTCTTGGGTTTCCATGGTACGCACTTGCACGGGTGAGGTGTGGGTACGCAGTACATGGCTTGCATCGACGTAAAAGGTATCGTGCATGGCGCGCGCTGGGTGGTGATCGGGAATATTGAGCGCGGCAAAGTTGTGGTAGTCGTCTTCTACTTCTGGGCCCTGCTCTACGCTATAACCGGCTACGGCGAAGATTTCTTCGATGCGCTGTAAGGTGCGGGTTACTGGGTGTAAGCCACCTTGTTCGTCGCGACGGCCTGGTAAGGTAACGTCGACGGTTTCTTCGGCCAGCTTTGCGTTAATTGCTGCTTGTTCGAAGGCGGTTTTTTTGGCGGTAATTTGATCTTGGACTTCTTGCTTGGCTTTGTTAATTTCGGCACCGGCGGCTGGGCGTTCTTCGGCGCTCAGTTTGCCTAGGCCTTTGAGTAGTGCGGTGATTTCACCTTTTTTGCCAAGGTAGTCGACGCGCACGGCATCCAGTGCGGCCATGTCTTCGGCTTTTGCTACAAGTTCAAGCGCTTGTTGCTTTAGCGCTTCAAGATTTTCCATTGGTGTCTCCAATGTTGAATGTCATTAATATATTTTTAGCCGCGCCCTATAAGAAAATTACTTGCAGAGCCATCAAGCAAATTACTTAAGAGGTCTGTAAAACTCGCTTAAACCCATCCCTGGGACGCTCTCTCCAGGCCGTCCTGGCCTTCTAAGGTTTTACAGACCTCTTAAGTAATTAGCTTTCACTTCGATCTTCTTTTTCAATTACCCTCTATTTTTTTAATTCAGAGACCTTACTCGTCTCATCAATCACAAAAACCGCTTTAATCTTTAAGCCGTCTTCTTTTAAGCCCATCAAATACCGCGTAGTGGCGTTGTATATTTCAGCACCTGCATCATCACAAAAATACCATTTAAGCGTGACAATACTGAGGCAGTTAGATAACTCGTACTGATCAAGCCGCTCAAAATTAACTGCGGCAACACCTAGCTCTTTATAAAGAGCGATAAGGTTTTTACTGTTGTTATTAAATGCCTCTTCCGTAAACGCAACCGACTCACCAGCTTCGGTATAAAACGTCATGGGAAATTCATATACACTGGCAATAAACTCAGCATCAGCTTTCAGAAAAGATTCCGCATAGCGGCCAAAAAAGCGATCCAATTCAACAGCAGTTTTATTCAGTACCACATCCTCTAAATATACTCACAGCTTTAATAAGCTATTTACTCAAATTCAACCTTAAAAGCTGAACCTACCAGCGACACAGGAGTGTCGCCAGAAATGGATGCGCCTAAGCGCATCCATTTCTGCGAGCGAGCTAAAGGCAAGCCGTTTCGCAAACGGCGCCAGCCTTTAGCTCGCGACGTTTCACTCAAAACAGGAGTTTTGAGTGAAACAGTAGGTAAAAAAAAAGGAGAGGCCGAGGCCATCTCCCTTTCTTTCGCATCTTTCTAGGCAACACCCCAAGGGGTGTTTTCATCGTTGTGCTTAAGCGAGAGCAGCTTTGGCTTTTTCAACGATGGCCGCAAAAGCAGGCTTGTCGTGAACGGCTAGGTCAGCCAATACGCGACGATCCAACTCGATGTTGGCTTTCTTTAAACCAGCGATCAAACGGCTGTAGCTCAAACCTTCATTGCGTGATTGCGCATTGATACGAGTGATCCACAAAGCGCGGAAGTTACGCTTCTTAACGCGACGGTCGCGATAAGCGTATTGACCAGCTTTGATAACCGCTTGCTTAGCTACGCGGAAGATGCGTGAACGCGCTCCGTAGTAACCTTTAGCTTGCTTTAAAACTTTCTTGTGACTGCGACGCGCCACCACACCACGTTTTACACGTGCCATAATCCTATCCTCTTAAAAAATTGATAAACCAGTGTTGCTTACTTGGCACGCATCATGCGATCTACCAAACCTACATTATCTTCATGCAGGATATTGGTACCACGCAGTTGACGCTTACGCTTAGTGGTCATCTTGGTTAGGATGTGGCTTTTGTTAGCGTGCTTGTGCTTATAGCCCGCAGCCGTCTTTTTGAAACGCTTTGCAGCGCCACTGTGTACTTTAGCTTTTGGCATCAGAATAACTCCAAATGTAGCATTGATGGTTTTTAATGAAGTAAGTAGGCAGCTAAAAGCCCGATCACTTCTTCTTTTTCGGGGCGATAATCATCAGAAGCTGGCGTCCTTCCATTTTAGGATGCTGCTCGACGGTACCAATCTCTTCCAGGTCGACTTCGATACGTTTCAGCATCTCCATACCCAATTCCTGGTGAGCCATTTCTCGGCCACGATATCGCAAAGATATCTTGACCTTGTCCCCTGCTTCGAGGAAACGGCTAACGTTACGCAACTTAATGTTGTAATCGCCAATATCCGTTCCCGGACGAAATTTCATTTCTTTAACCTGCTGCTGCTTTTGCTTCTTTTTAGCAGCGGCTTTGGTTTTCTTAATATCAAAGAGATGTTTGCCGTAGTCCATGACCTTACAAACAACGGGATCGGAATCACCCGCGATCTGTACCAAATCTAGGCTTGCTGCGCGTGCAACCTGCAAAGCCTCATCCAGGCTCACAATACCTGCTTGCTCTCCATCCGCACCAATCAGTCGAACCTTGTCCGCAACGATGGCATCATTGATGTTGGCCTTTTTGCTACGGCCTTTTGCATTATCTCTTTTAATTGCTCTTTTCTCCTAAATATGGGCCTGCTCTCCCCCGGTGGGTGAGTTAGGGCCCTTCAAGCGCGAATGCCGAGGCACTTCCCATGTTATACCGTCTATGCGGTAACCTTAGGAAGCAGCTCGGCTACGTTGCGCCACGTCTTTTTCAAGCAGTTCCACAAAGGCCTCAAGGCTCATACTGCCGAGGTCTTCACCTGTGCGGGTACGCACGGCCACTGCTTGCGATTCCACCTCTTTATCTCCGATTACCACAAGATAAGGGGTCTTCTGAATCGTGTGCTCGCGGATTTTAAAGCCGATCTTCTCATTTCTCAAGTCCGATTTCGCTCTAAAGCCCTTGTTTCGCAAGGTTTCTTCTACTTTTTGGCAATATTCTGACTGATTGTCGGTAATATTCATGACAACCACCTGTTCAGGCGCCAACCAAGTTGGGAATGCACCTTCGTAATGCTCGATCAAAATACCGATAAAACGCTCGAAAGAACCCAAGATTGCGCGGTGCAGCATAACGGGCACCTGGCGAGAGCCATCTTCGGCTACATATTGCGCATCTAGGCGACCTGGCATGGAGAAATCCACCTGCATGGTGCCACACTGCCAGATACGGCCCAGGCAATCCTTCAAGGAGAATTCAATCTTAGGGCCATAGAAGGCACCTTCACCTGGTAGGTATTCGAACTCCAAGCCTTTGGCGTTTAGAGCATCGGCCAAAGCCTTCTCGGCACGATCCCAATCTTCGTCACTACCTACGCGCTTCTCTGGGCGGGTCGATAGGCGAATAATCACATCAGAGAAACCGAAATCGGCGTATACGGCATAAAGCAGATCGGTAAAGGTGGATACCTCATCTTGAATAGCGCTTTCTTCACAGAAGATGTGGCCATCATCCTGTACGAAGCCGCGAACTCGCATAATACCCTGCAGTGAACCAGAAGCTTCATTACGGTGACAGGAACCAAACTCAGCCAGACGCAAGGGTAGATCTTTGTGACTCTTCAAACCCTGATTGAATACCTGTACGTGACATGGGCAATTCATTGGCTTGATGGCGAAATCTTTGTCTTCAGATTTCACGGTAAACATATCTTCGCGGAATTTGTCCCAGTGACCTGACTTTTCCCATAGGCTGCGATCAACCACTTGCGGGGTTTTCACTTCCTGGTAGCCGTTATTACGCTGCACTTGGCGCATATACTCTTCTACCGCCGTGTAAACCGCCCAACCTTTCGGATGCCAAAAGACCATACCAGGGGCTTCTTCTTGCAGATGGAACAGATCAAACTTCTTACCCAGCTTACGGTGATCACGTTTTACCGCTTCTTCTAAAAAGCGCAAGTGGGCTTTAAGGGCTTTCTTATCCGCAAAGGCAATGCCGTAAATACGCTGCAGCATTTTATTGTCGGAATCACCACGCCAGTAGGCACCAGAGGTACGCATCAATTTAAAGTGATGGCAGAAGCTCATATTTGGCACGTGGGGACCACGGCACATATCCACGTATTCTTCGTGGTGGTATAGGCCTGGACGATCATCTTTTTGGATATCGTTATCCAAGATTTCCATTTTGTAAGGCTCGCCGCGCTGCTCAAACACATCGCGAGCCTCTTGCCAGCTTACTTTCTTCTTCACCACGGTGTAGTTGGTCTTGGCCAACTCCAACATACGCTTTTCAATGGCCTGCACATCCTCATCGGTGAGGGCATGCTCCATATCGATATCGTAGTAAAAGCCATGCTCGATGGTTGGGCCGATTGCCATCTTGGCATCTGGGTACAGCTGCTTTAAAGCATGCCCCAATAGGTGTGCACAAGAGTGGCGGATGATCTCGAGGCCGTCATCGTCGCGGGTGGTGAAAATGGTTAGATCGGCGTCTTCTTCAATGATGTCGCAGGCATCCATGCGCAGACCGTTTACTCGGCCACCTAATGTTGCCTTAGCCAAACCAGGGCCAATATCAGCAGCAACATCGTAGATGCTTACAGGTTTATCGAATTCGCGTTTAGAACCATCAGGAAGTGTAATTACAGGCATTATTAAATCCTTTCAGTGGTGACCCCTACCAAAGGCCACATGAATTAATTTGGGTAGCTTTCTAAAGCTCATCTATAAGCTATTTGTATAGAAGTTAGCCACCAGTGTAGAAGAATATTAAAAATTCACACGAAAAAGCCCGCAAATAGCGGGCTAATTTCGGGCGCAAACTTTACCACCGTAAAGCCTGCAAATAAAGGGGCCCAAAACCAGGGGTCAGATCCCAAGGGATCTGACCCCGCATCGAAGCCGCTTACCTAAACGCTTTTACCGTCTACATAAAATCAAACCGGCAAAGTCTTCGCCACAGGCAAACGACGAATTCTCGGCCCACCAGCATCGGCTATGGCATTAGTAATAGCAGGAGCCACTGGCGGTACTCCCGGCTCTCCAACACCACGCGGAGCATCATCAGCCTCGATAATATCAATATGGATATCAGGACACTCGCTCATACGCGCCAAACGATAACCATCAAAATTGCCCTGCTCCACCACGCCATCTTTAGTGGTGATCTCACTGTACATGGCAATGCTAGTACCAAAGATCATCGCGCCTTCTAGTTGAGATTTAACACGGTCTGGATTCACCACCTGCCCCGCATCCGCCACGCAATGCAAAGATAATATCTTCGGGGACTTACCATCCATTACTACTTTGGCCACTACAGCCACATGCGCTAAAAAGCTATAGTGATAAGACAGGCCAAAGCCCACTCCAGCCTCTCGAGGATCATTCCAGCCCGCATTTGCACAAGCTTTTTCGATCACGGCTTTGGCTCGAGCTGTATCGTTCGGGTACTCAGCAATATTTTTGCCGTAATTACTGTAACTGGATAAACGAGGCTTGATCGAGCGATCTTCACCGATCGACTGCAGCCAAAAGGCCTTAGCATCTATTTTAGCCGCGGCCGCAAGCTCGCCCATCAAGCTACCATTGGCAAAAGCCATAGGAATATTGATTACAGAACGTAACCAACCAATACGCATATGGGCATTTATTTTACGGCGATGCAGTTCAACATTGGCAACCTCGAATGGAAAATCCGTAAACCCCTGATCCAATTCCCAGCCCGCCATGCTATCGGCAGGGCCAAATGTCGAGCCAATAGATGGTAAAGCAGCACTGCCCTGCCAGGCGGTGATTTTGCCATTTTTATCCAAGGCCGCTTTTAGCTGGGTATCACAAACCGCATGTAAGTAATCATGTCGGATATCGTCTTCACGGCTCCAGATAACTTTTACTGGCTTGCCAATTTGCTTGGCAAGCAAAGCCGCCTCGGCCACAAAATCCGGCTTCGACTTACGACCAAAACCGCCACCTAAATAGGTAACATGCACTGTCACGTTTTCCGGCTTTATACCAAGGCTGCCCGCTACCTGACGTTGAGCAGACTGCGGGGTTTGGCTGCAGGCCCAAACCTCACAATGGCCATCTTTAAAAATAGCAGTGGCCGCTGGCGGCTCCATAGAAGCATGAGCCAAATACGGCACAAAATAATTCGCCTCAACAATATGCTCCGCTGTTTTAAACGCTTTTTGAACATTACCCTGCTCAAATAATTTCAAACTACCTTCTTCAATATCATGGCTTGCAGCTAAGGTTTTGTTGTAGCCTTCGGAGCCATGTGTTTGATTTGCACCCAGATCCCATTTTAATTTGAGCTTTTTACGCCCCTGCTGTGCGGCCCAAGTATTACTGGCAATAACAGCCACACCTTCAATGGCATTAAAGGCCGCAGGTAAAGGACGGCCTTGGATCTTTTCTACACGAATAACACCTGGCACCGCCAAGGCTTCTTTGTCATCTAGCGAAAGCAATTTACCACCGAGAACCGGGCTGCGCTCTATACTGGCGTGCACCATATCGGGAAGCTCTACGTCAACCCCAAATTCAGCTTTGCCCTGAATAAAGGCCGGCATATCTATACCGTCTATAGGTTTACCAATATAGTTAAAATCTTTCTTTGCCTTGAGTTTAAGCGAATCCAAATTAGGCAAACTTTGCTGAGCAGCTAGCGTTGCCATCTCAGCAAATGTTGCCGTATTTTTGCCGTCGCTTAACTGATGGTTTGCAACATTGATTTGGCCAGCATCAACAGCCCATTTCTTAGCGGCGGCTTGGCGCAGCATCTCGCGAGCTGCCGCACCCATTTTGCGCATAGGCAAATAGAAATCGCGCACGCTGCGCGAGCCATCCGTGTTTTGCGAGCCGTATTCGCGGTTCGCCTGCCCTTGAATCACTTGAACCTTGTTCCAATCTGCTCCCATTTCATCCGCTAAAACCTGCGGCAAACCGGTGCGAATACCCTGTCCCATCTCAGATCGGTGGCACACAATTCTGACCGTGCCATCTAAAGCAAGCTCGACAAATAAATTCAAACGTAAAAAGTCTTCGCTATTACTTTTTGCGCCGCTGAGCACATCCATAGGAACTGCTGAGGGTTTTGCTTGCAACAAAGGTGCACCCAATAACAAACCACTACCGGCAACACCACTGGCTTGTAAAAACTGGCGTCGATTTAGCAGGCTAACATCGTTTCGTTTTTGTTCACTCATGATTACTGCTCCTGCCCAGATTTAGCCGCATTTTTAATGGCTTGTTTAATACGCGGATAAGTACCGCAACGACAAATATTGCCACTCATAGCATTATCGATATCGTCGTCATTAGGCATTGCATTGTAAGCCAGCAATGCCGCCGCACTCATCATCTGGCCAGGCTGACAATAGCCGCATTGGGGCACATTAATTTCTTTCCACGCCTGCTGCACAGGGTGTGATCCATCATCAGATAAACCTTCAATAGTGGTGATTGATTTACCCGCTACAGCTGATAAAGGTATAGAACAGGATCGTATCGGAGCACCATCTAGGTGCACGGTGCAGGCGCCACATAGCCCCTGCCCACAACCATATTTGGTACCGCTTAATTTTAGAATATCGCGCAATGCCCACAGCAATGGCATGTCACCATCGGCATCAAAGGTTTGAGTTTGCTGGTTTACAGTAAGAGTTATCATCAGGCTATATCGCTTTTTTATAAATTAGGGGCATTACATGCGGCCACCAGAGCTTTTAACGTTTTATTCTAGCGCGCAGAGTAAAAAATAAGTGTAAATTTTAACGATAAATTTTTGCTTACACATGAAGCTATTCAGGAACAACATGAATGTTACACAGGCAATACAAACGCTACGGCAAGCCTATTCAGCTGCCAATTAGGCTTATGACGAGACGAGTAGAATTCAAGTTAAAGTGAAGCGTAGAAGCTAAGTGTTTTCACTTAGAATGCCCAGCACTTTGAATTGCACGTCAAAAAACACATTTTTGTCGTCAAACTCTACATTTGTACTAAATTGTTTGGTTTTTAGTCAGTTTTTTCTTGTAGAATGCGCGCCCTGCCAACCCAGCCCACGCCGAGCTGGATGCAAAGCGGTTGGCAAAGTGGCAACGTTTGATTTAGGAAACATTATGGTACCCATAACGATTGAGGTGGAACTCTCAGGGCTAGCGTTGAAAGACGTATTAATGCCCGCTGTACCATCAAGGGGAGAAAGCTTGGTCATGGAAGACGTTCACTACTATGTCACTAAGGTGACACACGATATAGAAGCTGGAAAGTGTATTGTTACTGTGCGCTGAGCACATATAAACACTGCTTTTGTTTTTGCTTCTCGGCATAACTGGCCTTTCCCAGTAAAGCCCAATCGCCATAATAAGAATAATTGAAGGCCGCTATATGCGGCCTTTTTAAAATTCACGACTTGCCCTGAAATTAAACAAGCAATCCTAACACTTAAGCTTAGCGGAGTATTCAATTTAAATAATATTGGGCCTGCCTTAAATTTATACACTTAAATAATCAACAGCCGCATTAAAGCTGGCTGCTAAATTATCTTTAAGGCAACGAAATAATTAAGATTAATCAGCCCTACACTCCGCAGGCAATAAGCGTTTAGCAATAGTTGATTCTTTACACGACCATTCGATGCCACGCTCATCGCTCGTTGGCACATATGCGATGTAGCCTTCTATATTGGTTTTCTCGCTCATAGTGACAACTATCGCCCCCTCTTGCACAGAAAGTTTACCTACCAAGGGGTCGCTTACGGGGTCCAAGGATAAATCTTCTGTATTTGGCCAACGCTGATTTTCATAGGCATAATCCTCTACCAACGGCATAGTGGATTTTGCCACCTGTAATGCCGATGTCACCTTTGTTCGGTGGGTATAATCCTGATATGCAGGAAGTGCCACGGCCGCTAGAATTCCAACAATCGCGATAAATACAAAGACAAATAACACAAGCAAGGCACGACCGCTTTCTGAGCCCGCCGATAATCCATGATTGTACTTTTTATTCCAATTCTTTTGATTCGTAGAAAGAAAGACGATTCCTTCAACCCAGCCAATAATTGCAGGAATATAAGTCCAAAAGAATAGCAGATAGATGATTCCCCACCACTGCCCTAAGTAGAAACGATGGGCCCCAAACATGCCAAATGAAATTGCCATCACCGATGCCGCCACTCGGCTTTTGTAGCTGAAGCTATCTTGAATCAAGCCACACTGAGTACAACGAAACTTTTTTTCATCCAATGCGCCACCGCATTCGGAACAATACTGGTCCATCCGAAAATCCTTTTAATTTATTTATTTGGGTAAGCGCACTATTGTTCAATAAACACTGTGATTTGAAAAGCCCCTGACACAAAAACTTCACCAATATGCCTAAAAGCGATAGTACGCGCTTAATACACTTTATGGCCAATGCCACAATCTGACCTATACTTGCTCACGCAACACGTACAGCCTTTAAACCAAGACCGTTATTTATAAGGAAAACAAATGAAGTACCTTAAACTAGCGTTAATTCCTGTGCTTTTCAGTTCAGCAAGTTTCGCCGACTTCGAAGCCCTCACCTCAGAAACTATAAGCAATGCAAATATTACCACTCCAGGATTCACCGAAAATATTTCGGGTGATGCAATTGTATTCTGTCTTGGTGCTATCAACGGGCCATTACAAGATAATGATGAAATAACACTTACCCTATCAGACGATGCGAGATTCGCTTCATCTACAATGTCTTTGGAACTAGCGGTTGGAGGCGCCGGTAATGGCAATATTACCTTTGCTTCTCAATCACCAGCCGACGCAAATGGACAGCAGAGCGTATCCTTTACCGTTGATAACGCCGCAAGTCTTGGTGGGCAGGTTTTTTCGGGTAGTGCTTCTGACCCCGGTATGTGTATTGGCACGATACTCTCTGGGCAAACAATAGCAGGGCAAGGTGTGGACTTCAGTTTCACCAATCCATGGAACTCAACCGAAGTCACTATTAATGGCACTCTAACTCGTGGAGCAACAAGCTTAGTAAGCGGCTCAGTTCTTCTATTTAGTCTTCCGCAGCCACCAGCCAAACCGGTACCAAGCCTCCCTTTAGTGGGACTAGGATTATTAGCTGGATTGCTTGGGTTTGTTGGCCTCAGAAGATCAAATTCTAAAAGCAACAAAGGCTGATTGTTAAAAGTTCGATCGTACACCATGGGGCTGGCTTTATAGAGAGCCAGCCTATTACTAAAAACAGGGAAACAATAGCCCCGCTCAACAAGTCCTTCGCTAAATGTATAAAGTGTGACTGGTTGTATTACCTAAAAAAGCTAGGCACTCCTGATCGTCCAATTATCCCACAGAACGGGTATCTTCAGAGGGAGAAAGAAAATAACGAAACGCTTAGAACCAAGGCAAATACTAGAAATTGGTACGACCGAGTGGACTCGAACCACCGACCCCCACCATGTCAAGGTGGTGCTCTAACCAGCTGAGCTACGGTCGTACAATGGATTACCCGGCGGACGCCTTGGCAATCGAGGCGCGTACTCTACCAGTGAGAATAATAGCTGGCAAGGCCTAAACGGTGAAAAAAGTCATATCATTCCCAAGGCAATTGCGTAAAATACCCTTTTACAGCAAATACTTAGCTGCCACCGACGCTTTTTAAGCTAGGTTCTAGCTGCGAATTGCTACCCATTATCCCCAAGTTCTTAGGAGTCTGATCAATACAATGGCCATTGTCATCAGCGGAAGCAGTGGTTTTGTCGGCCAGGCCCTAATTCAATATCTTCAGAAACAAGCTGCTTGCCCTGAAAGTGACAGTTCTGAAAGTGGAAAATTTGAAACTGATATCGTCGCTTTGTGCCGCCAAGCTCCAAAGGCAGCAGCTGATGGCGTTCAATACCAAGTCATTGACGATTGGAGCGGCAAGCATTTAAGCGCCACCATCAATACGGGCGACAGTATTGTCCACCTTGCCGGTCGAGCTCACCAAGGGCACAAGTGCCCTGGTGAAGAAGCAAGATTACAGGAACAGTCTCATTTAACGCTCAGCCAAAAGCTGGCTAAAGCGGCCAAAGCAAAAGGCGCCAAACGCTTTATCTATATTAGTAGCGCGAAGGTATTTGCTGAAAATAGCGAGGGGCATGCGCAGGCTTTTACCCAAGCAATCGAACCCAAGCCTGAAGATCCCTATAGCAGGGCGAAATGGAATACCGAGCAATGGCTTGAAGAATACTGCACTCGCCATGGTTTAGAACTTATTATTCTGCGCCCTGGCCTCATCTATGACCGACACGCAAAAGGTAATATTGCCAAGCTACAAGCCCTTGTCAATAGTGGTCTTCCATTACCGTTTGCAGGTCTAAATAAGCGCCGAGACATGATTTCGCTGGTCAATCTATGCCATCTTATTGGCCACTGTATCAGCTGCCCCACTCCAGCAAGACATACATTTGTTGCAGCTGACGGCGCCTCCTTAAGCACCAGTGAATTGATTACTCTACTGGCGATAGCGGAAGGCAAAAAAGCACGTTTGTTTCGCTTACCCAATTGGCTATTAAAACTGCTAATGACGTTTTCTCCATTTAAACAGCAATGGCAAAAACTCAGCAGCGAATTCGCTCTGGATAACCGGGAGTGCAAAAAACAGCTCAACTGGCAGGCACCCTTTTCTCCGAAGCAAAGCTTGTTGGAGCACAGCTTTTCCGAAACAGCTGCAAGAACTGCAAACACCCCAACAAACGAACACAAGCACAATGGGGCGCAGTGATGTTAACAATGCTACTTGAATTAGCCCTACTTGCCGCTAGTGGCTGGGGACTTAGCCACGCTGTGCGATGTTATGCATTAAAAGCTCAGGTGGTAGATATACCTGGCGAACGCAGCTCTCACAGCCAAGTAACGCCCCGCGGTGGCGGCTTGGCTATTGTTATTTGTGCCGCCTTTTATGCTATCTATTTGGCCGTGCAAACGCCTTCATTGATGGCTTGGCTATTGGCCATCTTTTTGCCGGCCAGCCTATTGGGGCTCTTCAGTTTTATAGATGATCACCGGCCACTGTCTCGCCGGCTAAGAATGCTAGTCCATATGGCCTGCGCCGCCCTATTTTTATACCTGCTGCCAAATGCCAGCAACTTGCAGCTTGGCCCATACAGTATCGCCATAAATAGCTTCTGGGCATTACCCTTTAGCCTTATTGCCATAAGCTGGTTGATAAACCTCTATAACTTTATGGATGGCATTGATGGCATAGCGGCCACTGAGGCCATTAGCCTCCTGCTTGGCCTGCAAGTCATCATTACTGCCAACGGCGCTGGCTTTGATCAAATTCTTATGGGGCTGGCTGCGATAATTAGTGGTTTTCTCTTCATCAATTGGGCACCTGCAAAGATCTTTATGGGGGATATTGGCAGCTGCTTTTTGGGTTTAGCTTTAGCCGCTGTTGCCTGCTATTGCAGCGTGTATTATCAAATCTCCCTATGGTCAGCCATTATTCTACTAGCAACCTTTATCTACGACGCTAGTTGGACATTGCTATACCGAATACTCAGCAAACAGGCTTGGAATGAGCCCCATCGCAGCCACAGCTACCAAATTCTAAGTAGAAGGTGGGAAAGTCACAATAAGGTAGTCTGTGCTATGCTTGCAATTAACATCTTATGGTTACTGCCTTTAGCGATAGTAGCGGCCTATTTCCCTGCTTGGGGAGCAATAATTTTTGCTGCTGCTTGCGTACCACTTGCGACCATTGGTCACAGTTTAAAAGCCGGTCATAAATCACAGCTATAGCCCAGACAAACTGTGGCGCATACTGCTGATCAAAGTTAGAATAGGCGATTGCTTTAGCGCGATTGAGAGACCGGTGAATGATTGAAAACAGGCACGTCGCTAGATTAGAACGTGCATCTAGACAATCTAATTAGCTAGTATGTTATTAGAAAAGCCTAAAGTGCCTGGATAGCGCAAAGATAGAGTAAAAGGCAAAAATAAGGCCCAAGAGCCAAAACAATACAGCGAAGAAGTCATTGGATCTATTACATAAACAACTGGCAAAGACGCCACGCGCCCTAAAAAGGGGCCTATCGGTGCTATACGATGTACTAGCGATTGCTACTGCTTTGTATATTGCCTTTGCTATTCGTTTGGGTGAAAGCTATGAGTTTTCTCTTGCCAGTGACCTAAATACCTATGCCTTAACAACGATCATTTCAGTTGCTTCTTTTATACGCTTGGGCCTCTACCGGGCTGTGCTCCGCTATATGACTTTCCAAGCAATCTACACCATCGTACTTGGTATTGTGATTTCAGCTGTCGCCTTAATTGCCAGCAGCTTCTTTACCGACAGCTTTATGCCTAGGTCAGTGCCGGTAATCTATGTTTTCGCCGCCCTGATTCTTGTCGGCCTGCCACGCTTACTCATTCGCAATCTAGTCCAAATTAGCGATGTTATGCAGGGTGAAAAGGTGATCATTTATGGTGCTGGTGTCAGTGGCAGTCAACTAGCAGCTGCATTGCAACTCTCGCCCGATTATCAGCCGGTCGCTTTTATCGACGACAACAAGCGCCTGCATAACAGCACTGTACGCGGTATTTATGTGTCCGCTCCGGCTGAGCTAGAAAAACTCATGGAGCGTTATCAGACCGATAAAATATTGCTAGCTCTGGGTAGAACTCCACGCGCCAAACGCCATGAAGTGGTTAAAAACCTTGAAACCATGCCAGTGCAGATCCAAACCGTTCCCAATATGGCCGAGATTTTATCGGGGCGGGCAAATTTGAATGATATTAAAGATATCGAAATTGAAGATCTCTTAGGCCGCGACCCCAGCCTACCAGATCACAAGCTAATGGCCGCTAATATCAACAATAAAGTTGTGCTGGTAACTGGCGCCGGCGGCTCAATTGGCTCGGAACTTTGCCAACAGATTGCTTTGTTAAAGCCAAAGACATTGCTGCTACTCGAACAGAATGAATACAACCTCTATCGAATTAACGAACAATTACGAGAATTTAAAGAGGACCAAGAAGCACCTCTGCGAGTAAAAACTTTGCTTGGCTCGGCAGCCGATGAGCAACTGGTTTCACGTATCTTTAGAAACTACGACATCGATACGGTCTATCATGCTGCGGCCTACAAGCATGTGCCGCTACTCGAAGACAACAAGGTTGAAGGCTTGCGTAACAACGTTCTCTCCACATGGTATACCGCCAAAGCGGCCGTAGAATACCGTGTTGATAGCTTCGTTTTAATTTCTTCAGATAAAGCCGTGCGCCCTACTAATATTATGGGCGCCTCAAAACGCATTGCAGAGCTAATCTTGCAAGCGATGGATGCCAAGCAGCAACATACGCGTTTTTGCATGGTGCGCTTTGGTAACGTTCTAGGCTCCTCTGGCTCTGTTGTTCCACACTTTAAAGAACAGATCGCCTCGGGCGGCCCTATTACAGTGACCCACCCTGATATCACCCGTTACTTTATGGTCACCAGTGAAGCCGTGCAGCTAGTCATTCAAGCTGGCGCCATGGGCTCGGGTGGCGATGTCTTTGTTTTGGATATGGGCGAGCCGGTTAAAATTTCAGATCTAGCCAAAGAAATGATTTTATTGTCTGGATTGCAACTGAAAGACGAACATAACCCTGACGGCGATGTAGAGATTCACTACACCGGCTTGCGCGCAGGCGAAAAACTTTACGAAGAGCTGCTGGTCAAAGAGGAATGCGAACGCACTCGCCACCCTCGCATTATGCGTAGCCGTGAAGAGGCGATGAGCTGGAATGAGGTTAACGCTTTTATCGATACCATCAAGCAATTAGATGGCTCTGAAAGCAATACTGACATTGCTAAGCTTTTGCAGGCTTCAGCGATTGACTATCAGACTCAGCAGCCACTAACACCTCAGTTTCGCCGTACCATACAAGCGATATGTGAAGATGGCATCCCTGCCGCCCAGGCGAGCTCATAACGCTCGCCCTATTCTGCGCTCCAACCAAACAAAACCATATTTAACTCACTGCCCCGATAATCATAAATCCTACAGTCGCTGCCGCCGCCGCTACCAAAGCGTATGGCAACTGCGTTCTTACGTGCTCAATATGATCAACTTCAGCCGCCATGCTGGATATTACGGTAGTATCACTAATCGGCGAGGCGTGATCACCAAAGACACCACCTGACAATACAGCTGCAACAAGCGCAGCCAAAGGCAGCTCCATGGAACCTGCCAAGGGCACCGCCAGAGGAATTAGCAAAGAGAAAGTCCCCCAACTAGAACCAATTGCAAAGGCCACAGCTGAAGCTAAGAGAAAAATCACGGGTAGCAATAGCATTTTAGGCATAGCGCCCTGCAGTATCTGCGCTAAATAATCGCCTGCTTGTAACTCGCGGGAAACCGCACCTAAAGCCAACGCCAACATTAATACCAGCGCCACTGGGACCATTTTACCGGCACCTGTAAAGTACGGCTCAGCTATGCTCTGCTGCTCACGCCACATAAAGCTGGCAGCAACCGCAGAAGCCGACAACACAGCCCACAGTACACTTGTAGAGCCAGAGCCCTGCCTTAAATCACCGTCACCAGTAATCCATAAGCCTAAGGGCATCACTAAAACCAAAGTAAGTATGGGCAATATCATCGCTAGAGGATTGGCGCTTTCATTTACTTCTATTTTTGCTCTCGGGGTATCATCTTCTGCAGCCTGTGAATTATTAGAGTTTGCCTTAGCCTGCGCCTCCGAGCCTTTCATTGGCCCCCAATTCAAATCAAAGGCAATGACAGCCGCTACCAGTAGCACCGCAAAAATAGCATAGAAGTTCAGCAATACAGCCTGAAAGAAAACGCTTAGAGGATCTTCAACCCCAGCACCTGACAACAAACCTAAATTAAATGCACCCCAAGCGTTAAAGGGAATTAAAATACAAATAGGCGCAGACGTTGAATCAATTATATAGGCCAACTTAGCCCTAGAAATTTTAAAACGATCGAAGAGCGGCTTGGCGGTAGTCGCGGAAACCAGTACCGTGATGTTTGATTCAATAAAAATCAGCACGCCACTTAACCAAGCGACAGTTTGTGCTTGTTTGCGAGACTGCCCCCAACGCTTTGATTCAAGCCAAGCCACAAATGCTCTTACCGCCCCACTGGCTTCAAGTAAAGCGATCAAACCACCAACACAAAGAGTAAACAGAACCACCCTAGCATCGCCCGCCGAGGATAAAACCATTACCACTCGATCAATACTCTGGCCTATAGCGGCCAATGGGTTGGCACCTAATAAATAACAACCCAACCAGATACCTGCAATAAGCGCAGCAAACACCTTGCGGGTCCATACCGCCAAAACAATGGCCAATAACGATGGTAATAAAACCGTAAATCCCAGTTCCTGCATGTATGGACCTTTATCTATTGTAGTTATGAATCAAATCAAATCGCCGCACTTGTGCCAATACAACGCTGAACAAATAGGTGATAACTATGCAGCCTAGTGGCCTGCCAATGACAATTTCAGCACTCTATTGAGTAGACGTTTTAGGTTACAATATTGTGCAATTATTTTTATGACTTTTTCCGCTCCTTCCCATTAAACAAGCCGGTGAGCAATGTGGCAAACAGCAGTAACGACAAGCCCCTATTAGGAATGGCTTTCGCCTTTGCCACCACCATTGTCGGCGCTAGTGCATCTGCCGCCACCAAATATATTTCCAGTGAAGTTCCACTGGGTAGTATTGTGCTAATTCAGTTTGTAGTCGGCCTATTAGTATTATCACCCTGGATGTATCGCCAAGGGCTGAGCGGACTAGCCAGCGAGCATTGGCAACGTCATATTATTCGTGGTTTAGCAGGCTTTGCGGGGTTTTGTTTTTTCTATCTTGCCCTGCAGCATATTCCCTTGGTGGATAGCAGCTTATTACGTCATAGCGCCCCACTGTTCGTAGCTTTGGTGGCCTATCTATGGGTTGGTGCAAAAGTACCCAAAAGTCGCTGGCTGCCCATGATTATCGGCTTTTTAGGTATTGCGCTTATATTACGTCCGAGCAGCACCGTTAACGTTTGGCACCTTGCCGGTCTAGGCTCTGGGCTCAGCTTGGCAATCTCCATGGTAGGCACTCGCTTACTATCCCATGACGAAAGCAGCTCTAAAATCCTATTTTACTATCACATCATTGCCTTAATATTAAGTCTTCCGTTGGCGCTTTACACTTGGCAAGGAATCCCCGCTTGGGCTTGGCCATACCTGCTGTATAACAGCCTGTCTATCTTTGTGGCAATGTGGCTTTATACCAAAGCTTATAGCTACGCCAAAGCCAGCGTGGTATCGCCTATCGGATATTTTTCCGTAGTCAACGCCGGTATTTTAGGCTGGTTGATCTGGGATCATCTACCAGATGCCATTGCCTTTATCGGTATTGCGGTAGTTATTTGCGCCGGACTTATAACCGTTTGGCAATCAGCCCGAGAAGAAAAGCAAAACGCCAAACTGAAAGCTCGCAACTGAAGGCATCCAACCGAAATTGCCAATCCACTTTCAATACGACAGCAAGCAAGAAAGCTTCAGTTAAGAAAACGTCAGCCACGAAAACTACAGACGAAAAACAGCGGTCAAACTTGGCGATTATTCGATCGGGACACCATCAATACTCTCAGATCCACCACGATACCGGAACACCCCTTGGCAGCTGGCCACGGGATTATCCTCCGCATCAAAGATTTTTACTTCAGAATAAAAAATCTTGCGACCCGAGTTACTGACTCGTCCCTCAGCGTAAATCACCGATGTTTTGGCTAAACCAAGAAAGCTGGTGTTTAGGGAAAGTGTGGAAGCAAAACGGCGGCGATCTGGATGCGGACAATAAACGCCAGGAAAAGAAGCCGCGATATCGGCCAAGCTCATGATAAAACCGCCATGGGGAGCCCCCTGACTGTTCTGAAAGTGTGGCAATACCTCAGCTGAGATTCTTACAAAACCGTCTCGCCATTCTTCCACATTTACACCGAGGTGATCATTAAATGGAGGCTGTTTTTTCCCTTCCCAGTGATTCATTACTTAAACTCTCGCCGTTGTAGACAGAACAGTTTCAACGAAAGCCAAAGCGAGAACAATGGCGATCAGAGACCGGTTTCATGCTGCCATTGACAGCGTATACGGGAAACCTTGCTACCTGGGATATGAAAATCACCATCACAACTCCAACTGAATGTGTGATTACCTGATAACTCGGTCTCCAGATGCACAGTCGCATCCACCCAATACATCTTCGCTAGCAGCTCTTCGAAAGCCTTTAGCCACTCTTCCCACTCGTATTCGATAGCCTGATAGGAAGCACCGAAGTGCATCACCTCGGTTTGATAACCTGTCATGCTGGTTTCGATTCTGGGAATAGCAAACATTTCCTGACTTAAAAATGGCCATTGTTCAGCGCTGGGCAAAGCCAACATAGCCGAGCGGTTAATGCGGCGGCGCTCTTGGTCAGAGCTTAGGCCCACCGCATCTTTTATGCAGCCATACACAATGGATTCTGAATCAGCAGACATAATAAATACCCAATGAATACGACATAGTGAGATACGCCCCGCCTCACCAGTACAGTTATTAACTAAACTAAAAAATCCACCAACCGCCAGACTGTAAACGTTTTTCACATTTTTTTAGTTGTTGGCCATAACGTTTTGATTGTCGATCCACTTTTTTGGCGACATTGATCAACCAAGATTTTTTGCGATAGGTTTTGCGCTCAAAGCCACCATGCCCTTCGTGATAGGCCAAATACAATCGATACGTATCTGTTTTCTTGATACCTAAGCGCTTATAGCTTTGGTGGTTATACCAGCCGATGAAATCAACCGCATCATCAAAATCATCTCGATCGGCACTCCAGCGTCCAGCTGATTTCATATACCAATCCCAAGTGCCGTCTTTTGCCTGCGCATAACCATAAGCACTACTTTTTCTTGGACCCGGTATCACCCAGAGGATTTTAGTACGCGGCGGTGCCGCATCATCTTTAAAACTCGATTCCTGTTTCATGATGGCCATCATCACTTCAATAGGACTGCCCCAGCGCTTCTTTGATTCTGCGGCATCATCGTACCAATCGTCTTTTTCGTCGAAGATATCACAAATATTTGAAGTATTTGAAGGAGGTGAGCTCGCGCAAGCGAATAGAGACAATAGTACAAACGACAAGGCGGCAAAGCGTAAGCCGCGCCTTAAGCGTAGTAAAACTTTCTTCGAATACTCAAATTCGCACATGCTATAGTCGTTATATGATTGGCTTTTAAAATAAATTCGCTATTGATACTGCTGCAATAAAGCTATTAAAGCATCTTCATCAATAATCTCAACACCTAAATCCTGGGCTTTTTTCAACTTTGAGCCAGCACCAGGGCCAGCTACCAGCACACTGGTTTTCGCCGATACACTACCGGCTACTTTAGCACCTAACTCTTGCAAAGCGACCTTGGCTTCATTCCTAGACATCTGCTCTAAAGTGCCTGTTAACACATAGGTTAAATCATTTAAGGGCATCTCATCAGCCGCTTTTACCTCGATATCTGGCCACTGAACCCCTGCGCTTTGCAGTCGTTCGATCTCTTGTCGATTACGAGCATCAGCAAAAAAGCCCAAAATAAATTCAGCCATAATCGGCCCAACATCACTAACTTCTAATAGCTTGTCTGCATCAGCACACATTAAATCATTGAGGTTACCAAAGTGTTGTGCCAAGTTCCGAGCCGTAGCTTCACCGACCTCGCGGATACCCAAAGCAAATAAGAAGCGAGGCAAGCTTGTTTGCTTGGCCTGCTCTAAAGCCTGCAACAAGTTTTGAGCTGACTTTTCAGCCATACGCTCCAAAGCGCTGACAGCATCCAATTCGAGATGAAACAAATCAGCCATCGATTCAACAAGGCCATTCTCAACCAACTGATCAATAAGTTTATCGCCCAGCCCATCAACATCCATGGCCTTGCGAGAAACAAAATGTTTGAGAGCTTCTTTGCGCTGGGCCGCACATATCAAACCACCAGTACAACGGGCAACAACCTCACCCTCTTTACTTACTACCGGCGAATCACAGACCGGACACTGCTCAGGAAAGACAATATCCGCGGCATCATTAGGTCGGCGGTCTTCCACAACCGAAACAATTTGTGGAATAACGTCGCCTGCTCTTCGCACAATAACGGTATCGCCGACTTTAACCCCTAAACGAGCTACTTCATCGCGATTATGTAAGGTAGCGTTAGACACAGTAACACCACCCACAAAAACCGGCTCCAATCGCGCCACGGGAGTAATTGCTCCAGTACGACCTACCTGAAACTCAACATCTTGCAGAACCGTAATTTCTTCCTGAGCCGGGAATTTATAAGCTATAGCCCAGCGCGGAGCCCGCGATACAAAACCCAAACGCTGCTGTTGTTCGCTACTATTAACCTTAAACACAATGCCATCGATATCGTAGGCAAGCTCATCACGGATCTCTGCAATATACTGATAGTAGGCAATGCACTCTTGAATATTGGCCGCCACTTTCATTTGGGCATTAATTAAAAAGCCCCAATCCCTGAGCTTGTAGAGAATATCAGTATGCTTTTGAGGTAACTCAGGAGCACTACCTAATTCAACAAAGCCTACACTATAAGCGCACATTTCAAGCGGACGAGAAGCTGTAATCTTAGAATCCAGCTGCCTTAGGCTACCGGCTGCAGCATTTCGTGGGTTGGCAAATTCCTTTTCACCTTTATCTCGGGCCTTCTGATTTAAACGCGCAAAACCCTCTTTGGGCATATAAATCTCGCCGCGCACTTCCAGTATTTCTGGAAAGTCATCGCCCTGTAAACGCAATGGTATAGAGCCAATGGTTTTAACGTTCAGGGTAATATCCTCGCCCGTGCTACCATCCCCGCGTGTAGCGCCCTGCTGCAGCACTCCATTGTGATACATCAAGCTCACCGCAATACCATCAAGCTTTGGTTCACAGCCGTATTCTAAATCAGCGCCAGTTGCTAAGCGCTCTTGATTACGTCGATTAAAATCTTCTAAATCTTCATCATTAAACGCATTATCTAAAGACAGCATTGGAATCCGGTGATCCACCTGGCTAAAGGCCGCCAGAGGCTTACCACCCACGCGTTGAGAAGGTGAATCAGCAACGATCCATTCTTTTTGACTTTGCTCAGTGGCTTGCAGCTGACGAAATAGCCGATCGTATTCGGCATCAGGGATGCTTGGCGCATCCTGCACATAATATTCATGGCTGTAGCGCTGTAGCGTTGCTACTAAAGCCAAATATTCTTCACGGCTGGCACAGGGTTCTATATTCTGCTGGCTCATAATTCTCTGTGATTATTTAAGAAGCCTTTAGGCTTAGACTCGCGATGCGGGATCGCAAAAGAAATCAGGCCCGCCTTCGCGAATGTAAGGCGCGCCAAAATAAAAGTAAATCGACTACTGGCGAGATAGTTGTCGACGTGCAAATTCGCGCACACGCTGGCGGCAATGCTCAATGGTTTGCTGCGTCATTACACTGCGATTCTCATCTTTTAGTTCGCCACCCAAGCTATCGCAAAGTGTCTGAGTCGTTTCCACCATCGCCTCAAAGGCGTTCAAGCTGTCACCATTAATTGGCAAGGTAAGAAAGAAGCTAACCCCTGGGGTTTCAAAGCTGCTCATAGAATCTAGATCAAAAGTACCCGGCACCACCATATTGGCCATACTGAATAGAATCTCACCCGAGCCATCGGATTCACTGTGGCGATGAAAAATATTCATGGTGCCAAAACGCATACCTTTGGCAAGCAGAACCTGCAGAAGATCTTCACCTTGAAAGCGTGCTCCAGCTGGCGCCATAACATTAATAATGATCACTTCTTCTGGGTCTTGGCCCGTTTGTGCCGCTGAGCTTTCATGATCAGCACTGACTTGATGGCGAGGGCTTGCAGCTGCTTCAGCTTCGCGACGCACAGTGCGAGTTGCAGAGGCTACACCTTCATCCAATAGCGCGCCTGAGTCAGCCTCATTGAAAACCGGCTCTAAACGATCAGAGTGGTAATCCGCCTCTAGCTCCTGCACTGAGTCTTCTGCCTGCTCACTCACAGAATCCATCAACATGGGAACCTGCTCGTCGAGATTCAAGCTAACCTGCTCGGTCACTGGGCGGGGTTTTTCACCCGGTGCAACAAAGGCTTTACGCACTTCGGTATTCAAATCTTCCGCCTCAGACAGATCACGATTTACAACTCGTGCACCCCCATTGGGAAGCTCACTGCCATACTCTTCGTCTTTATCGAGGTTGTGCTGCATGTTTAAAGACATGCGAATGGAATCCCGGCGATTCTGACGCATGCGTCGAATACCGTCTAACACCACACCAACAATTAACAACACGATAATAATGGTCAGTACGTGCTGCATTTCAAAATCGAAATTCATCCTTATTCTTGCCTCTCAATCTCTTCCCTTTCAGCCACCCCCCTGGCAGCTAGCGGGAATCAACTTTACCCTCTGTTCAATAGAAAAAACTCAAGGGCAAAAGTTCAATCTCTTACATGGCGGCCAGTTCGGCGGCCTCATCAACATCCACGCTTACTAGGCGGGAAACACCCGGCTCGTGCATGGTTACACCCAACAACTGATGGGCCATTTCCATAGCGATCTTGTTGTGGGTAATATAAATAAACTGTACGTGCTTGGACATCTCTTCAACCATACGCGCATAACGACCCACGTTGGCGTCATCCAATGGCGCGTCAACCTCATCCAGAATACAGAAAGGTGCTGGGTTCAAACGGAAGATCGAGAATACCAAAGCAATCGCCGTTAGCGCTTTCTCACCACCGGAAAGCAGATGGATGGTACTGTTACGTTTACCTGGAGGGCGCGCCATAATGGCGATACCGGTATCCAACAAATCATCGCCGGTTAACTCAAGATAAGCATGACCGCCACCAAACACTTTCGGGAACAGCTCCTGCAAACTTTCATTTACCTGATCAAAGGTCTCTTTAAAACGAGAGCGTGTCTCCTTATCAATCTTTTTGATGGCGTTTTCCAGAGTTTCCAAGGCGTCTTCCAGATCTTTATTCTGGGTATCCAAATAGGTTTTACGCTCAGACTCTATTTTGTATTCGTCGATCGCCGCCAAGTTAATCGGGCCAAGACGGCTAATGCGATTACCAATTCGCTCTAGTTCTTCTTCCATGGCTTTTTCTTCGGCGTCTTCTGGTAGCTGCTCTAAAAGAGTTGGCAAGTGGAAACCATCATCGACCAACTGCGTTTCTACCGTACTGCGCTGAACTTCTACTTCGCGAGTAAATAAACGTTCTTGTTCTAGACGAGTACGAACCGATTGAATTTCGTGCTCAGCCTTGCTGCGATCTTGTTCAATCTGGCGCAGTTTTGCTTCAACATCATCAACCGCTCGGCGAGCATCCGCTAGCTCGCCTTCAACACTTAGACGATCCTCTAGGCGCTCTTCGAGCTCCATTTTGTATTCTTCAATCGGATCGCGGTTTTCACCAAGGGTAGCTTGCAATTGCTCACGGCGATCTTGGGAGCGCTGCACTTGATCACGCAAACGCTCGATACCAGAGCGCATGCTGTCTAACTGAGTGCGCAATGATTGGTAGCGTATCGCTAATTCGTGGCCGCGATCTTTATCATGACGCGCGCGCTGGCGGGCCTGATCTAATTTCTCGCGCAGCTCGTCACGCTTACTCAATAACTCTTCGCGCTTATCAGTATCCTGCTCCATCGCATCGATGGCTTCTTGCAGGATCATACGCGATTCAGATAGCGCCTCGGCCTCGGCATCCATTTGCTCTTTGGCTTCAGTGATTTCACTATCCAAGCGCTGGCGGCGCATGCTGGTTTGTTCAACCTGCACTTGCTTGGCACTCACTTGCGAGCGCATTTCGCCATAGCGGCGATTTAAATCTTCCGCTTCACGGCGTTTCGCTTCGCGCTGTTGTTCTAAATCTTTAATATTATCGCGGCGCTGCTCCATAGCATCGCTAAGCTGCTCTACTTGTTCTTCCAGCTCCGCTATCGCGGCGGTCAATTCTTCTAGCTCTTGTTTGCGAGCCAAAACACCGGAGGCAGCATCGTTATCTTTGGCAACGCGCATCCAGTTGGCACCAATCCAGATACCCTCTTTGGTCATCACAGATTGGCCAGCCGACAAGCTACTACGCATAGCCAAGGCTTCGCTGATAGTCTCAGCCGCTAAAACATTCGCCAAGAAGTGACTAACATCAGCACTGCCGCTGACAAAGTTAGCTAGGCTTTTTGCATCGACTGTAGCTTTGCTGCTATTCGCATCAAGAAGAACAAGCTCGCCTTGATCGAGTTTGGCAAATACATCCGCGATATCTTCAATGCCATCGGTACAAACAGCTTGTAAATGATTACCCAAAGCGGTTTCTACCGCCATTTCCCAGCCAGCTTCTACTTGCAGCTGCTCGGCTAGGCGAGGTTTATCGGCCAGGCCTTGCTCGCTCAACCAATCACTAACTGCTTCATTCTGCTGCCCCATGGCAGCTTGCTGTAAAGCTTCTAAAGACGCGTGGCGACCGCGCATGCTGGATAACTGATTGCGCAACTGATCCAAGGTTTCATTGTCGCTATTACTTTGCTCACGCTGTTCATTAATGCTCTCGCCCATTTCTTCAACGGCAGCACGTTTAGCATCGGCATCAATATCGAGCTCAGCCATACGCTCGCTTAACTCGGCAATCTCTTCATCCACTTCTGAGGATTGTAAATTGCCGCGCTCTTCATCTAAGCGTTTAATACGATCCAGCAAGCGGCTTTGAACTTGCTCAAGGTGCTGAATTTTGGATTGCTCAACTTCTGCACGTTGACGGGGTTCGGCCGCTGTTTGGTTAAAACTGTCCCACTCAATCTGCCAATCTTGCATGGCATCTTCGGCGGTTTGCAAAAAGTCGCCAGAGTCTTCTTCGGCGGCTTTAATCATTTCCAATTCGGGCTCGATCTCAAGCAGTTCTTCTTCCCACTGCTTGGTTTTCTCTGTATCGGTAAGAAGATGCTGCTCTGCTTCTTTGCAGTCGCGCTCAGTTTGCTCTAAATCACGTTGCAACTCTTGCGAACGAGATTGAGCATGCTGAATATTTTGTTCAATACGAGCGATCTCAGAACCTAGTGCATAAAAACGGCCTTGCACTTCATTGAATTTATCGCCCATTTCAGTGTGCTGCAGGCGGTATTCTTCAATTTCAGTATCTTTACCCACCTGGTCAGTTACAAAGGATTCAACTTTAAGTTCCAGCTCAGTGATAATCCCCTGCTTAGACTTAGCCTGCTCATCCAACAACTGGAAACGCAGTGCTTGCAGTTGCGCTTTGAGTAAGCGCTCTTCTTTTTTGAATTCGGTATATTTTTCAGCGGCGACAGACTGACGCTCTAAGCGTGAAAGCTGGCGCTCAAGCTCATCGCGAATATCGGTTAAACGCTCTAGGTTTTCCATGGTGCGGCGCATACGGTTTTCGGTATCGCGTCGACGCTCTTTATATTTGGAAATACCAGCGGCTTCTTCGATATAGACTCGCAGCTCTTCAGGTTTCGCCTCAATCAAGCGGGAGATCATACCCTGCTCAATGATGGCGTAGCTGCGAGGGCCAAGGCCGGTGCCTAGGAAGATATCGGTAATGTCACGGCGGCGACATTTATTGCCGTTCAAATAGTAGGTATTGGTGGCATCGCGGGTCACTTTTCGCTTTACAGAAATCTCACTGTAACCGGCATATTCACCCACCAGGGTGCCGTCACTGTTATCAAAGATCAGCTCGATTGATGCCTGACCAACAGGCTTACGACCGCCAGAGCCGTTAAAGATAACGTCAGTCATGGATTCACCACGAAGGTTCTTCGCGGAAGATTCACCCATTACCCAGCGCACAGCGTCGATGGTATTGGATTTACCACAACCGTTGGGACCAACAATGGCACACAGGTTCGATGGAAAGGAAACCGTCGTCGGATCTACGAACGATTTAAAACCTGCTAGCTTAATGCACTTTAGCCGCATAAATCCTTTTCACTCAATAGTCTTGCAATATATTGATTTTATTGTAGTTTTCTGAACAACCAAGCAGTTTTCAGAGACACAACCTAAAACCCGCCATTCTACACGTTTGGCTGAGTTTTGGCACCCTGGAAAGACACAGCCGGTGGCAATCGACGCCTATATTAGCGCCCTTTAACCTACCACTGGCTGAACAGTGACTAGATTTGCGTATTGATCTCTATGCGATGCTGCTCAGTGCTGCTATTAGCCACCGGACCTAAGGTTGACTGCCAATCGCCTGCTTGAGGTATCGCTTGGCCACTGGCCGAAACCCTTGCCACTAACTCTAACTGAGGGAAGGTAGCAATCGACATGCCTGGTGCCATCGCCATGGCCTCACTGAGCTCGATCTCCGCCGGCAGGTCTTTAACCTTGATGCGCGCAATAGCCAATGGCATTGGCGCCCCCTGCCATGCTCTGGCATAAATGAACACCGCATGCTCAGGGTTTAAGCTAAGCCCATCTGCCAGCTCTACCTTGAGTTTAAGACTTAGCTGTCCGTTAGCTTCCGCAGGCGCTTTTTCTTCTGAGCCAGCTTCAACAGAGGCAGAATTGGCGAGCAATTGCGCGTCACCTTGTTTAGCCCCACCCTGTTCATTCATTAAGGCTCGCGCCCGCAAAACGCCCGCCGCTAAAGACTGAGCACCTGCACTTTGAGGTCCCAATAGCTTGATGGCTTTCTCCCACTGGGCGATAGCCTGCTGGTAATCTTCCGCCTGAAAGTAACGAATACCGTCCAGGCCAAGTGCAACATGGCTATTAGGGTCTTGCGCCAAGGTCTGGTCGATCAAAATCTCAATATCAGGCGTTACACGATTACCCGCCACGACGAACAGCAGCTGCGCTAACTCCCCCATCACTAACGGTGATTTATCTATCTCTAGAATGGCGCGATAGGCGTTAATAGCCGTTGGATATTCCTGCAAATCAGTGGCGTTTCTAGCCAATAGATAACGATACTGAACATTTTCAGGGTCCTTTTCCAAGCGCTCTTCGAGCTGTGACATCAAGCGTCTTGCCAGTGCCGGGTCTGGGTTTTGCCCTGACTGTACCGCCATGGTGTCGGCGGCAAATTTCTCTTGTATGGCTTTGGTCAGAATAATGTCTTGGCTGGCACCGTTGTATTGGTAGAAAGCAAAAACAAACACCACCAAGATTGCGGCTGAAGCTAGAAAGATGATTCGCCCAGAGCCTGGCGCCTGTTGAGCTGCGCTTGACTCACCGCCTTCCAGCCCATCAGCACCAAGCAATTCCAGATCCAGTTCCGTTTTTAGGGCTTCGTATTGAGCCTCGTCCAAATCACCATTGCTACGCTGCTCAGCGAGCTCAGCACAACGCTGATCGTACAAATCAACATTCAGTGACTGGCGCTGCTGCTCTTTTAGCTGCTCCCGCCCCTGAAACAACAGCGGCCAAAAAACAAACAATAGAGCCAATAGAGACAGCGTGGCGGCCGCCAACCAGATAGATAACATTTAGTTTTGATCCTTAGTCTTTTCTTCACGGGCTTGTCGCAAAATTTCTTCAAGGCGGTCTTTATCAATTTCTACCGTTTTCTCTATCGGTTGCTGGCGACGGAAAATCAACAAAGCAATCACCAGCCCTACCAATAGCAAGGCAATAGGGCCACCCCAAAGCATGATTGTCTTCATACTCAAACGTGGGCGATACAAGACATAGTCACCATAGCGGGCAACCATATAATCTTTAATCTCGGTATCGTTTTGCCCCTCTTGCAATAAACGATGCAACTCACGGCGCAAATCAGCCGCGATGGGCGAGTCGGAACCCGACAGGTTTTGATTTTGACACTTAGGGCAGCGCAACTCATCTACTAAGACTAAGTAGCGATCGCGCAACTGCGGATCATCAAATTCATAAAGATCAACTACTGCGCTGGCTGTTGTCGCCACTAAAGCGAGCAGTAAAGAAATAAATAGGCGGTTAATTAACATCATGTTATTCACACACTGTTGAGGAAGTCGCTCTCTAGGCATATACCCCAGAATCAACAGAGAGCTCCGAATTGCCCGCAGTATATCAATGCCGGCAGCAGTAACCCATAGCTTGCGGCTATTTCTGAGCCTAAGCCACTGCTTTTGTTGAGTTTTTATGCAAATTTCAGCTTTTCGCAAGAAAGGTGAAGTTTTTATTAAAAAACGGTTGACGCGAAAAGATTAATCATTATTATACGCCGCTCCTGACAGCGGGTGGTTAGCTCAGCTGGGAGAGCATCGCCCTTACAAGGCGAGGGTCACAGGTTCGATCCCTGTACCACCCACCACTTTCAAGCGTGACACGAAAGTGAGTAACTGTCAGATATAGCGGACCGGTAGTTCAGTTGGTTAGAATACCGGCCTGTCACGCCGGGGGTCGCGGGTTCGAGTCCCGTCCGGTCCGCCACTATTCCAAAAAGGCTGCAAGCAATTGCAGCCTTTTTTATTGCCTGAAAGAAAGCATGGGGACCGGATGGGCGAGGAGCCGCGTATCGGGTTCGACAAAATCGCTTGGAGCGATTTTGGATTGCGACGTAAGGAGCAACCCGAAGGGGCATTTGCAGGAGCAAATGATCAGTCCCGTCCGGTCCGCCACTATTCCAAAAAGGCTGCAAGCAATTGCAGCCTTTTTTATTGCCTGAAAGAAAGCATGGGGACCGGATGGGCGAGACCCCGCGTACCGGGTTCGACAAAATCGCAGGAAGCAGTTTTGCGAAGCGGGGTCAGAACCCTAGGGTTCTGACCCCGGGTTCCTGCACTATGTTGGTGGAATAGCCTTTGCTTTAGGCGGAACCTGTCCATTCCAGAACTTCTATTTAAACCGCCCAAGCAAAGACACCTAAACCATAAAACCAAGAAAACGACTCCATCCCCCGCTGCCGCATAGTTACCAGATATCTCCCCTTATAATGATTTGCAGAAACAAATGATCTCTCCCTCAAATCATGCACCCACAACAAACCCACCAACTCGGCTCCGAAGTGGGGTCAGAACCCTAGGGTCCTGACCCCTGGGGCCTGCACTATGTTGATGGAATAGCCTTTGCTTTAGGCGGAACCTATCCATTCCGACACTTCAATTTAAACCACCCAACCAACGACACCACAAATCTTCAACAAAAACACCCAAACCATAAAACCAAGAAAGCGACTCCATCCCCCGCTGCCGCAAGGCCAGCAGATCTTCCCCTTCAATGACGCGCCCTGCTTTAATCACAGCTACCGGGTTCTGCATTACACCAAGATCTTCCAAGGGGTTAGCCTCTAGCAACAATAAATCCGCCCTTAAACCCACCTTTAGCTGCCCTATTTCATTAGCCAAACCAAAAGCCCTGGCAGGATTCACGGTAGCAGCCTGTAAAATAGTCCATTTATCAAGCCCAGCTTCTTCCCAAATCGCCATCTCTTGATGAGCTGAGTAACCCGCAGTTAAATACAAAGTGCCCGCATCGGAGCCAAGCAGTAAAGTGATACCCTGCCTGTCGGCCTCTTGCAGCACCAACAACAAGAAGGCTCGCAACTGCTCATTCCACTTCTGATCCTCAAGGCCCACTGCGAGCCAACGGTTCACGGAAAACTCGGTATTTAGAAATCGAAAAAAAGGATTTATGGCAGCTAAGGGCAAGCTGTCCACATAATTTTGTTTATCTCGAGCCAGCCGGGTGAAATGATCTATCGAGGCTAGGGTCGGCGTAAGATAAGGGTCCAATTCACTAAGCTGTTGCAAATACTCTCGAGCCCTTTCAATATCCAACTTATAAGCCAGCGGCCCCTGCACAATATCTTCTAGATGCTCTAAGGACTCAGCACCTGCCAACATTTTCAATGGTGACTGCCCCGCATGGGGACCGTGCTTAGCCACGGGCAAGCCGACCTTTCTCGCCTCATCAAAAATCGCTTCCTGAACTTGCTGGTCGAGATAACTGTAGACCTTTAGTGAATCAAAGCCTTGCTCTTTGTACAGTCGAACGCGCTGCCTTGCCTGCTCTGAGCTGCTTACGACTTCTTGCATAAGATGTGCGTATTTTGGGCCATCCAGCACTGGCGAAGAAGTCAGCAAGCTGGCCTCACCAAAGGCCACTACCTTCTGTTGATCACGCCAGCGCAAATGCACAGGAAAGCCACGCAGGTTTCGGACCGTTGTTACCCCATAACTAAGATTAAGCGCCAGCTCACTCGGGCTATAAACGTGCACATGACTATCGATTAAACCCGGGCTTAAGTAGCGCCCAGACGCTGGCACAACTTTATAGCCAAGCTTAAGGGCTTGGCTCACATTCTCTACAGCCTTTATTTGCCCGTCTGCTAGGTAAACATTCTGCCTGGCAATCACTCGCATATTCGATAAATCGAGTATCGCTACATCATTAATGACAATGGCTTGAGCCTCACCCAACTCCCACCTTTGCCCGTCGACCATACGCTGCCATTGCACAGCACTAACCAGTAAGAGCAATATCGCCAGCACAGTAACAGGCACTACTATGAGTAAAGCCTTTAACAATCTATGCATAATTTGAAAAGTTATAAGCAACACCATCTGGCCCTCTAAGAGTTTGAAAGCCTAAATTTATCCACTAAAGCAAAATGTTGCGTGCAGAATCGTGATTGTGAACGGTTCAGAATAAATATGGGGCTAGAATACGCCGTAAATGTCGACCTCTGATGAGATAAGCGATGATAGATGCAGCCAATACCATTCAATTAATCTTTGCCTTTACGGCCATGTTTGGAATCATTCTGGTCTGGCCTAGCACCCGCTTTCGCCCACTAAGTCTTGCGCTATTGATGGAAGCCTCATTAATGCTGTGCAATTTCGCTGAGGAAAGCGGCTTAAGCCGGCAACTATGGGGCGAAACTCTGATTACTCCCATCTTTGGCTTGGGCTTTGGGCCAGCGCTATTTTTATTTACACGAGGCCTGGTGTTTTCAAACAAAGGGCTAGCCTTCGATCAAGCCATACACTTTTTGCCTATGTTGATGGCATTTCCCTTTGCCGCAATGCCACAGCTTATCATTGCTCTTGGCACCATCAGTTTGGTGGTCTATCTAAGTCTTTGCTGGAAGTTGATACGCAATTACGAACAAGCCAGCCGTGACAGGCGCTCGGATGCGGAAAATCTTACTCTACACTGGCTGAGATTGGTTCTCATACTCTATATCAGTGCCATTGCCGTGGATGCCATTCGACAAAACCTACAAACTGAGCTGCCCATTTCGATACTGGAGCCCTGGTATATTTTCACACTATTAGTCTATTTAGGGCTCTGCTGCTTTTTGATTTTTAAGGGCGTACATCAACCCGAGCTCTTTGATGGCTTAGAGCAATACCAAAAAGAGGCCGTAGAGGCCCTAGACCCACCATTAGATGCGACAGCAAATAGCCTATTTGAACAGATTCACCGGCAACTGCTTGAGCAAAAACTCTATCGCACACCCAGGCTAAGTCTATCTGATTTATCTGAGCACACAGGCCTCACTGAAAAGGATATCTCTTGGGCAATCAATCAAGGTGGTGGACAGAGTTTTGCGGACTATATTAATCGCCTTCGTATTGATGAAATTTGCGAAGAAATTCGACACAACAACAATCGGAGCCTGCTCGATCTTGCTTTAGCGTCAGGTTTTAATTCGAAATCTAGCTTTAACACCGTATTCAAGCGAATGACCGGCAAGACCCCAAGTCAATTTCAAAAAGAAGCCCTCGAGTAAATGCCCAGCCCAAAGCCATATAAGATCAGAATCATGATTCTGTACGTACAAAATCCCTATACTGAACGCTCAAGCTAAAACAAAACCGCAAGATAGGCCTCATAACTTTGAACAAGGAGGCCAACATGGCACATATTGTTTTAGCAGGCGCAACAGGATACTTAGGGCGCTACCTAGCCCAGCAGTTTTATCGGGATGGTCATCAGCTAGGTTTGCTTCTTAGAGACGAGAAAAAACTAGAGCGCTTACAAATTCCGAACCATTATGTCGTCAAAACAGACTTTGGAAATAGCGATCACCTGCTGCATGAGATCCCAAGCTGCAACATTGTGGTTTCTTGCCTAGGAATAACCAAGCAGCAGGACGGCTTAAGCTACGATGATGTCGATTATGCTATGAATGCTCGCCTGCTTGATTTTGCCAAAAATTCGCAAGCCAAACAGTTCATGTACATCAGCGTACTGCACGCCGAGAAAATGCAAAACCGCCTGTGCCAGGCAAAGACAAAGTTTACTCGTCAGTTAAAAAGCTCAAATATTGACTATCGAATTATTCGACCCAGCGGCTTTTTTAGTGACATCCACAACATGCTACAGCAATGCGACGGCAAGTGCTTACCTATCCTAGGCAACGGCCAAAATTCGCTAAACCCAATTCACGGCCAGGACCTAGCCCAGTTTTGCGCAGAGGCACTCAGAGAAAAAGAGCGTGAGCTAAATATCGGCGGCCCGCTTACCTATACCCAAAAGGAATTAGCCCAGCTTATTCAAAAACACTGCAAAAAGCCAACAAGAATATTTCAGCTAGGAGAGCATTTGCAAGCCGCTGCAAAATTCATATGCAGGCTTGCACCTGAGCGCTGGACTGGAAGTGCTGAGTTCATCTTAGAAGCCTCATCCACAGACATGGCAACCAAGAGCTACGGTGATATTAAACTTGAAGATTTTCTAGCACATAGCCAATCAAACAGTAATTGTTTTTCTAGTTCAGAATTCTTGGCAAACAAATATTCGGCAAACGACAATTCGGAAAACGACAACTCGAAGGACGACCACGCAACGAATCTTCAGGAGGCAAACGATGTTTAACAAACCCTATCAAAGACTTTGTGAACTAACCCTTACAGGCTTAGGGCTATTACTAATCGCCGCACTCAATCAACCTGAAAATATCGATTTGTATACCGACAGCCTTCTTCGGTATCTTTTTGCAATTGATTTGATGCAATGAACATTAATCTCTGGCACTACAAACGACATTGTATACTCCAACTTAAAGCCCCAAACTCGCATTTAGTTTATACATCATTAAAAGATATCGACAGGCGGATAATTCAAAGGCTATATCAAGCAAATTCGATATAGCCTCTAAAAAATATCAAAATTCTGTAAAGATTATAATAAAACAAAAACTTTACATTCTATGGCACGAACTATGCTACATATCAAACTATGATACTAATTAGCGTCAATTATTTAGCATGGATCTTTAAGCGAGCTTTACAGATGCAAAAAACTTCAACTACATTAATTACTAAGCAACTTTTTTTCTTATTAAGTGGTCTTAGTTAGTAGTTCGCTTAACAATATTTTTACCAGTGGTAATTGCCTTTGCAAATAAAAAGGCGTTTAATCATGACTGTTAGTAGTAAATGCTGAAACTTATGAACGGCATTTTCGGATGTTTTTTCACGTAGTAATCTTTATTGGAAAGAGTGTTTTAAAAAGTATGTTTTTTGTTTCTTTACACTAATTTTGCTCTCGGGTGATTTGCCAAAACTCCCCTCAGAGCGGAGGACAGTAAGATGGGCATTTTCAACCACTTTCAAGACCGTTACGATGCAGGCCAAGAAGAAGAGCTAAGCATTCAAGAATACCTAGACTTATGTAAGCAAGACAAAAGCGTCTACGCCACAGCTGCTGAGCGTTTGCTCAATGCCGTCGGCGAGCCAGAATTGATTGACACATCTCTTGATCCAAGGCTAAGTCGAATCTTCTCCAACAAAGTCATCAAGCGCTATAGTGCTTTTGAAGAATTCTTCGGAATGGAAGAATGCATCGAACAAATCGTCGCCTTCTTTCGACACTCCGCCCAAGGCCTAGAAGAAAAGAAACAAATACTCTATCTGCTAGGTCCTGTGGGCGGTGGTAAGTCTTCACTGGCTGAGCGCCTAAAAGCCCTTATGGAAAAAGAACCAATATACTGCTTAAAAGGCTCTCCCGTATTTGAATCACCGTTGGGGTTGTTTGACCCAAGTGAAGATGCCGACATACTGCAAGAAGAATACGGTATACCTAAGCGTTACTTAGGTACCATCATGTCACCATGGGCAGCAAAGCGCCTGCGAGAATATAATGGCGATATCAGCCAATTTAAGGTCGTAAAGCTCAAACCTTCGATCTTAAATCAAATAGCCATTTCAAAAACTGAGCCCGGCGATGAGAATAATCAGGATATTTCATCGTTAGTGGGCAAAGTCGATATTCGAAAGCTTGAAGATTTCCCTCAAAATGACACCGATGCTTATAGCTATTCAGGTGGCTTATGTCGCGCCAATCAAGGGCTTATGGAATTTGTGGAAATGTTCAAAGCCCCTATTAAGGTTTTGCACCCACTATTGACCGCCACCCAAGAAGGCAACTACAACAGCACCGAAGGTCTAGGGGCAATCCCCTATGAAGGCGTAATACTAGCGCACTCAAACGAATCAGAATGGCAGACCTTCCGCAATAATAAAAACAATGAAGCATTTTTAGATCGGATCTATATCGTTAAGGTGCCCTATTGCTTACGCCTTACCGAAGAAATTGAAATTTATCATAAGTTGATTGAAAACAGCTCACTATCGGAAGCCCCTTGCGCACCAGATACCCTGAAGATGCTGGCGCAATTCTCCGTACTATCTCGTTTAAAAGAGCCAGAAAACTCCAACCTGTATTCAAAAATGAAGGTTTATGATGGCCAAAACTTGAAAGATACGGACCCTAAGGCGAAATCTATTCAGGAATATCGCGACATTGCCGGTGTGAATGAAGGCATGGACGGTCTATCTACCCGCTTTGCCTTTAAAATTCTCTCCAAGGTCTTCAACTTTGACGCTACCGAAGTCGCGGCCAACCCTGTACACCTACTTTATGTACTGGAGCAACAAATTGAGCAGGAACAATTCCCAGAGGAAATCCAGGCAAAATACCTTTCATTTATTAAGGAGTTCTTAGCGCCGAAATACGTAGAATTTATTGGCAAAGAGATTCAAACCGCTTACCTGGAATCCTATACCGAATATGGTCAAAATATTTTTGATCGATATGTCACCTATGCCGATTTCTGGATACAGGATCAAGAATATCGCGACCCAGAAACTGGCGAAATACTTGATCGAGCCTCACTCAATGAAGAGCTTGAAAAAATCGAGAAGCCGGCCGGAATTAGTAACCCTAAAGATTTCCGTAACGAGATTGTTAACTTTGTGCTGCGCGCAAGAGCTAACAATAACGGACAAAACCCATTGTGGAACAGCTACGAGAAGCTTCGTCGGGTAATCGAGAAGAAAATGTTCTCAAATACCGAAGACTTGCTCCCTGTTATTTCATTTAACACCAAGGCCTCGGCCAATGATCAGAAGAAGCACCAAGACTTTGTTGCTCGTATGACTGATCGCGGCTATACCGAGAAACAAGTTCGTTTGCTATCAGAATGGTATTTGAGGGTTAGAAAGTCGCAGTGATAGATACAGCTCAAGAAATATAGGGTTTAGCAATGTCATAAGGATCTTTTATGAATTATGTTATCGATCGTCGCTTAAACGGCAAGCAAAAAAGTCTGGTAAATCGCCAGCGGTTTTTAGAGCGCTACCGCAAGCAGATCAAACAATCGGTAGAAAAAGCCGTGGGCGATCGCTCGATAACGGACATTAATAAAGGTGAAAAAATCAGCATCCCTAGAAAAGATACTGATGAGCCCGTATTTCGTCATGGCAAGGGCGGCTTCCAAGAACAGGTACTGCCTGGTAACAAGGAGTTTATCAGCGGCGACCGCTTTAAGCGCCCAGAAGGCGGTGCTGGTCAAGGCTCAGGTCCAGGCCAGGCCAGTAATAGCGGCGAAGGCATGGATGACTTTGTATTTGAAATCAGCCAAAGCGAATTTCTCGATTTCATGTTCGAAGATCTAGAATTGCCTAATCTGGTAAAACGCCATTTAATGGGCGATGTAGAATACAAAACTCATCGGGCCGGGGTTGCCGATGTCGGTAATCCAGGCCAGATCAATATTGTTCGCAGTATGCGCTCAGCCTCGGCAAGGCGTATGGCGCTAGGTGGTAAAGACAGAAGGCGATTAAGAGCTTTAGAAGCCGAGTTACAGCAACTCATGCTGGCCCCTGTTCCCGACAGCGAACGTCAGCAACAACTCGAAGACGAAATCCAACATCTCAAAGGCCGCCTAAAGCGTATCCCTTGGCTTGATGACTTTGATATCAAGTACAACCTGCATGTTAAGCAGCCGGTGCCACGCTCCCAGGCCGTTATGTTTTGCCTAATGGATGTTTCGGGCTCGATGACCCAAGGCATTAAAGATATTGCGAAACGCTTTTTTATATTGCTATACCTGTTTTTGCAAAGAAATTACGAGCACACTGACGTCGTTTTTATACGCCATCACACCAGCGCTAAAGAAGTCGATGAACAAGAGTTTTTCTACTCCAGAGAAACTGGCGGCACCATCGTATCTAGCGCTCTTAAGCTCATGCAGGAAATCGTCGACAAGCGCTACCCTCCTGCACAATGGAATATCTATGGTGCCCAAGCTTCAGATGGCGACAACTGGAACGACGACTCCAGCAATTGCTCCAGAATATTGGCTAACGGCCTGCTCGAAAAAGTACAACACTTTTCCTACATCGAGATTACCGAGCAAGATCACCAGTCTTTATGGCACGAGTATCAGCAAATTCAAGGTCAATTCAACGATGTTTTCTCCATGCAAAACATTCGTACCGCCGCTGATATCTACCCGGTTTTTCGTGAGTTATTTCAGCGTAAGCTAGGTCAAGAAAATATGGGGGCCGCATCATGAAAAACAGCAACTATATTTCGACCAGCTCAGAGTGGACTTTTGAGCTCATAGAGCGCTATGACCAGGAAATCGGTAAAATAGCGAAAGAATTTCAACTGGATACTTACCCCAATCAAATCGAGATCATCAGCTCTGAGCAGATGATGGATGCCTATGCCAGTGCCGGCATGCCCTTGGGCTACCATCATTGGAGCTACGGTAAACAGTTTATAAATGTCGAACAATCCTACCGTCGTGGCCAAATGGGCTTGGCCTACGAGATCGTAATTAATTCCAATCCTTGTATTGCCTATCTTATGGAAGAGAACAGCATGACCATGCAGGCTTTGGTTATTGCTCACGCAAGCTATGGGCATAACTCTTTTTTTAAAGGTAACTACATGTTCCGCAGTTGGACTGATGCGGATTCCATTATTGATTACTTGTTGTTCTCCAAAAACTACATTGCCGAGTGCGAGCAGCGCTATGGCGTAAGCCAAGTGGAAGAACTATTGGATTCTTGCCACGCTTTAATGAATTATGGAGTTGACCGATATCGTCGCCCCTACCCCATTTCGGCTGCTGAAGAAGCTAATCGCCAAAAAGAACGTGAAGCCCTATTACAGCAACAGGTAAATGAGTTGTGGCGCACCATTCCAGAGTCAGAGAAAAATAGCAACTACCAAGAAGAGCCTCTCTTTCCTAGTGAGCCACAAGAAAATTTGTTGTACTTTATTGAAAAGAACGCACCTTTATTAGAGCCCTGGCAACGAGAAATAGTGCGCATCGTTCGCAAGACCGCCCAGTATTTTTACCCTCAACGCCAAACTCAGGTTATGAATGAAGGCTGGGCCACCTACTGGCATTACACTCTATTGAACACCTTATACGATAGAGGCCTAGTCAACGACGGCTTTATGCTGGAATTCTTGCAGTCCCATAGCGGAGTCATTATGCAGCCCGGCTTCGATACCCCCTATTACAATGGTATCAACCCATATGCCTTGGGCTTTGCGATGATGTCTGATATTCGCAGGATTAGTGAGAGCCCCACTGATGAAGATCGCCATTGGTTCCCAGAGCTAGCGGGTAAGGATTGGCTTGAGAATCTACACGCAGCAATGAGAGACTTTAAAGACGAAAGCTTTATTTTGCAGTACTTATCACCAAAGCTAATGCGTGACTTTAAACTCTTTAGCTTAGTGGACGATGATAAGGACTCAGAGCTGGAAATCTCTGCTATACACGACGAGTCCGGTTATCAATCTCTGCGCGAAGCCATGGGCAACCAATACAATCTGCAAAATCGCGAGCCCAATATACAAGTCTATAATGCGAATATTCGTGGTGATAGATCACTGACCTTGCATCACATTCGCCATGAGCGTAAACCACTCGACGAAAGCGCCGATGAAGTGCTTAAACATGTTCATCGCCTGTGGGGTTTCCCTGTAAAACTCATATCGGTAGAACCACAAAACGATTCGGTTTGCCCCATCCCACTACAAGAATTTCACTGTCCTAAGTTAGAGCTAGCACAGTAGCGCTAGCAAATCCCCCTCAAATCCTTTATAAAAGCTGAGGTCTTTTTTATGACCTCAGCTTTCTGGCCAATGATGCCAGTAAAGCGGCATAAGCTGTCACTATCAGCTAAATCACACTCCCTTTACTAAAAGAAGGCGCGATATGAAACTGTATGGATTTTGTGCAAGTAATTATTACAACGCTGTGAAACACTTGCTACTTGCCAAAGGTTTAACGTTCGAAGAAGTTAAAGAATTTCCTAGCCAAGATCCGGCCTATTTAGAGATCCACCCTCTTGGTAAAGTGCCTGCGCTTGGTACAGAGCAAGGTGCCATTTCAGAGACCGACATTATTATGGATTATGTCGACGGCTTGGAAGGCCCCAAGTTTTTTCCGGAAGATGCTTTTGAAAAGGCAAAGTGCCGCGAAATAATGAAGGTAGCAGAGCTTTATATTGAGTTGCCTGCACGCCGCAACAACCCAGAAGTACTGATTGGAAATCCACGCTGTGAAACCGCTTACCAAGAAGCACGCCCGCTCATGGAAAAAGGTTTTAAAGCGCTAGACACACTATGTCAGTGTTCACCCTTTTTAATGGGTGACAAAATGACTGCCGCTGATATTTTCGTGCGTTACGCATTGGTAGTTGGAAATATGGTAGCTGCTAAGATCTACGACTGGAAGCCCCTAGACGAATACCCGGCTCTTAAGGCCTGGAACAAGGTAATGAGAGAAGATCCGATCTCTCAAAAAGTAGATCAAGACTCACAAGCGGCCATGAAAGATCTGATGGATTACTTTGTAAAGTTTAAGAAATAAACTTGAAATTTAAAGCTTGATAAGAGCACTTTTGGATTAGTAGTAACTTTAGAAAATTGTGGTCGCAATCGATAGATGATTGCGACCGATTTAAAATAACCTGCTAACGTAAATCTTTGCGCAAAATCTTACCTACGGCTGTTTTTGGCAACTCATCACGAAACTCAATGTGCTTAGGTACTTTATAGCCCGTGAGGTTTTCGCGACAATAGTCAATCACTTGTTTCTCACTCAGATCACCATCACGAACCAAGAACAATTTCACAACCTCGCCTGACTTTTCGTCTTCTACACCAATAGCGGCGGCTTCAACGACCTGCGGATGCTGACAGATAACATCTTCAATCTCATTCGGGAATACATTAAAGCCCGAAACAATAATCATATCCTTCTTGCGATCTACAATACGGATGTAGCCATCTTCTTGAATAACCGCCATATCACCTGTGCGTAACCAGCCTTCTTCACTGAGCACTTCCGCAGTAGCTTCAGGACGCTGCCAGTAACCTTTCATTACCTGCGGCCCTTTAACACAAAGCTCTCCAGGCTCACCTGTAGGTTGACTGTTACCATCGGCATCAACTACTTTCACTTCGGTACCGGGAACAGGCGTGCCAACCGTTCCGCGCTGAATAGCGTGCGAAGGATTAGAAGAAACGACAGGGCTCGTTTCCGTAAGACCATAGCCTTCCGCAGGCATTACACCAGTAAGTTCCTGCCATTGATTTGCAGCATCTTCAGTCAAGGCCATGCCACCAGAGGCGGTATGGCGTAGGGAAGACAAATCAATTTTTCTAAATTCCGGATTACGCGCCAGAGCAGTAAACAAGGTATTGATACCCACCAATGAAGTAAATTTATGCTTTTTAACTTCATTGATAAAGGCAGGTATATCACGCGGATTAGGAATTAAAACGCTGTGGTTACCGGTCATGGCTAAAGCCATACAGTTCGAGGTGAAGGCATAGATATGATAAAGCGGTAAGGGTGCGATAGCACATTCAACCCCTTCTTGAATATCATCACCTACATGGGCCAACAGCTGCTCCATATTCGCCACAAGGTTGTTGTGGGTTAGCATGGCACCTTTGGCCACACCAGTAGTACCACCAGTATATTGCAGTACTGCAACATCGTTAATGTCTTTTACCACTGGCTTATAAGGGGCAGAACCTTTGGCCAAAGCATCACGCATGCTTAGCTGATTAGGGAAACGGAATTCAGGCACCATCTTCTTAAGATGCTTCACCGCAAAATTCATAATGGTACGTTTAAGCGGCGGGTGCATATCGGCAATATCAGTAACGATAACCTGCTCAACCTGAGTTTCGTCAATCACCTTGGCCGCTACATCTGCAATGTTGGATAAAACCACTAAGGCTTTTGCGCCAGAATCGTTAAACTGATGCTTTACTTCACGAGCGGTATACAATGGGTTGGTGTTCACAACCACTAGACCCGCACGAATTGCACCATAAACAACTACGGGATATTGCAGCACATTCGGCAGTTGAATAGCGATTCTATCGCCTTCTTCGAGATTGGTATGATTCTGTAAGTAGCTTGCAAACTGAGCACTTAAACGATCGAGATCGCCATAGGTCAGTGTCTGCCCCATACAACTAAAAGCTTTATTTGCGGCGTACTTCTTAAATACGTCGTCTAGCACATCAATAATCGTGCGTTTATCTTGGTTCACAATCGCGTCCTCTATTCCGTACTAAAGGCATTTAAATATGTTGTTTTAATGCCTTAACTTTATTCTATTTTTATTGTGCTGTTTGTTAATTTTTATTATTGCAGCATTCGTATTTAGCTCAGCCACATGGAAAATTTGCCTAGCCACATAGCAAAAAAGGACCACCGAAGTGATCCTTTAAATTCAAACGCCAACTAACTCTGCGAAGATCGCTTTGCCGCGCGCGTGGGCACAAACAAGCTATCAATCATTGCAGCCAAACGTTGATCGCCTTCGGCTTTTACCTTGCCAAACATAAAGGCCTGCATGCCACTGAATTTGCCTGACAATATAGCCAACAAGGTTTCGGAGTCCATACTGATACAAACTGAAGGGGATTCATGCTCCCCTCCTTGTATGTGACACTCGCCCTTATCCATGACCAAAAAGTAATTCCCTGCATCAGAAATTTCAAACTGTACCACCTCAGTTAAATCGGCGGCCGCTTCTCGATTGAAATTTGCGATCAGTTCTTCTCGTAAGCCATCAAATGGGCTCATGTCTACTCCAAACTCACTTCAGATTTACTTCAAACTCTTTCAAACCCATTGAAATTTAAAAGGCGAAGTGCTCTTGGTCCAACTCCATCAAGTTATTCAAGCCAGACTTAACAGTAATCGCTAAGCTGCTGGTGCGTGGCAAAATACGTTCAAAGTAGAAACGCGCCGTTGCGATTTTCGCTTTGTAGAACTCTTCATCAGTGGTGCCCGCAGCCAAATTATCTTGCGCTTTTTTAGCGGCCAAAGCCCAGAAATAACCCAACATGGCATAGCCTGAGTACATTAGGTAATCGACCGAAGCAGCGCCAACCTCATCGGCATTCTCCATTGCTTTGCCACCAATGTGCATGGTTAGCTCACCCAACTCATTATTGGCTTGCTGTAATGGTGCGATAAACTCTTGCATGCCTTCAACGTCAGCATTGGCCTGGCAGAATTTGTGAACCATTTTGGTGTAGCCCTTCAGCAGCTCACCACCAGAACCCAGAACCTTACGACCCAATAGATCTAGAGCCTGAATACCTGTGGTACCTTCGTACAACATGGAGATACGACAGTCGCGAACGTTTTGCTCCATACCCCACTCGGAAATAAAGCCATGACCACCAAAACACTGCAAGCCAAGGTTAGCTGACTCAAAACCGGTTTCGGTTAAGAAGGCTTTAGCAATTGGAGTGATGAAAGACAACATGTCATCAGCCGCTTTACGAGCTTCTTCATCTTCAGAGTGATGCATGATGTCGACTAGGTGCGCACCGTAGTAAATCATCATACGGCCACCTTCAGCGAAGGCCTTCTGAGTCAACAACATACGACGAACATCTGGGTGAACAATAATTGGATCAGCTGGACCATCAGGGTTTTTAACACCTGATAGAGAACGCATCTGTAAACGCTCACGAGCGTAATCTAGAGACTTCTGATAACCAACTTCGGCGTGGGCCAAGCCCTGTACCGCAGTACCCAAGCGTGCTGTATTCATAAAGGTGAACATGGCCATCAAGCCTTTGTTTGGCTCGCCAATCAAGTAACCCTTAGCATTGTCAAAGTTCATCACACAGGTGGCATTACCATGAATACCCATTTTGTGCTCAATAGAACCACAGTGCACACCGTTGCGATCAGCAACTTCGCCATTGGCATCAACATTCATTTTAGGAACGATAAATAGCGAGATGCCTTTAGTACCTGCTGGTGCATCCGGGAGGCGTGCCAAAACAATGTGTACAATATTCTCAGCCATATCATGCTCACCGGCTGAGATGAAAATCTTAGTACCGCTTACCGCGTAGCTGCCATCGGCATTTGGCTCGGCTTTAGTACGCAACATACCAAGATCAGTACCACAATGAGGCTCTGTCAGACACATGGTGCCAGTCCAACGACCTTCGATCATCTTGGTCAAATAAACTTGCTTCTGCTCTTCACTACCATGCTCTTCAACGGTGTTAATCGCACCGTGAGAAAGACCAGGATACATACCCCAAGCCCAGTTGGCACAACCTTGCATTTCTGAAAGGACAATACCTAGAGAGCCAGGTAAACCTTGACCACCGTAGTTAACATCAGCGGTCATCGAAGGCCAACCGGCCTCAACGAATTGCTGGTAAGCTTCTTTAAAGCCTGTAGGCGTGGTCACAACACCGTCTTCCCACTTACAACCTTCTTCATCACCTACTTTATTTAGCGGCGCCAATACGTTTTCACAAAACTTCGCGGACTCTTCAATGATTGCTGTAACCACATCGGCAGTGGCATCCTCGCAGCCTGGTAGAGACTGATAGTGAGCTGGAAAGTCCAACAGTTCGTTCATTACAAACTGTATTTCACGCATCGGGGCTTTATAATCGGCCATGTTAACCTCGGTTAAGAATTTATAGGGTTTCTATGGTAAGTGAGAATCGCCGAAAGCCCGATTTCCAACAATAGCCAGACTGACCAGTTTGGCTGACAAATCGGGCCAGAAGTGACAGTCTGGCATCTGCCCAGTACGATACAAAAGCTCTACAAAAGGGCTGCACTGGGCACCCACTTCCCCTCAGCTGAGATATCGATGTCATTTCGAATGACGAGGTGGACTGGCTTTTGACAAAGTGATTAACCCAAGTAATCGGACAAAGCGCCTTACTTAGATGACTCAATAATTAGCCGCTATAAAAAGTTCATTGATAAAAACTGTAAGAAATATCAAGCCCCAGGAAATATGGGGCTTTTAACGGCTGCTATTTGGCCGGTTTGTGATTCGCAAGCTGCTTTCGGTAATCGCCCGGGGTAACGCCGGTCCACTTTTTGAAGGCACGGAAAAATGCGCTGCTTTCGTCAAAGCCTAAACGTTCGGCAATACAAGCGTTGTTTAAATCTGGACAACTTAGATAGTGGAAAGCCGCTTCCATTCGACACTCATCTTTGAGTTTTTGATAAGAAGTATCTTCAGCTTGAAGTTTGCGGCGTAACGTTGTCACGGACAGATTTAAACGTGAGGCTACCTCTTCCGCACTCGGCATTGCATCACTTACATCTTTCGAAAGAATAGCGCGTACTTTAGCCTTTAAACTTCGCTGAGCACTGTCATTAATTACTAAGTGGTAGGGGCCGGATCGTAAAAAATCAAACAATGTCTCACGATTTTGTACCAGCGGGTAATCCAAATACTCCGCAGGGAATTCCAGCAAGTTTTCGGATTGGTCAAAATATAATTCTGCCGGATAGCTTTCTGCAAGCACTTGAAATTCTTCCGGGCAATTAAAAGTAAAACACAATGCACTAAGAGGAATTTCTTGGCCGATTAACCAACAGTTAAAGCGATGCCACACTGCCATAGTAGTACGAATCTTATCAGGGCTAGAGTTGGCAATGAGATCTGCGGCCCCTTCTCCTTCAGGCCCATTGATTCGTCGCATAACGACTTGGGCCTTGTCTCCGTCTTCTTGCAGCTCACCCCGAACAATAAATCCGCGGGCAACTTCACTGAATTCGGCGGCACGACTAATTGCCTGTCGCAAGGTATTACAAGATAGAACAGCATAGCAAAGCATGCGAAATGACCCCAAGCGCACTTTGCCAGAGCTGATCATACCAAACAGCTCATCTTGCATAACAATCATGACCTGCTGATAAAGCTGGCCATATTTTACGGCGGAAAAATACAAAGCATCTTCCAACTCTTGTCGGTCAATCGCTAGATCATTCAGCAACCGATCGATATCGCAGCCTTTTTCTTCAGCAGCCTGCAACAATGATCTCGCGTAGGCTGTTGGTACACAGGTTGTATCTGGGCTTCTCAAGCTTAATATTCCTTAAATACTCTACTTAAAATAAACGTCGAATCAGCTTAATCACAACAATAGTACAAAAGGCTGCTGCTACAACAATGGCCAACAACAGCACAGTCATTATTAAAAAGTTTAGCGCTTTATCTACTGGAAGGTCCCAACCAAATATCGCAGCGGCGATAAACGCCAAAGAGCCCAACAATAAAGAAACAAACAGGGAACGCTTTTTAAAACCGACTTTAATCATAGTCTCACTTTAGAACCTACTAAGGGCAGCTTGCAAACAAGCTGCTGGCGCTATCATTTTCAGCGCCAATAAGCTGCGCATTATAGGCCACTTCCTGCCAATGAGTAAGCGTTGAAAGAGCCATTAAATATCGCAGCCCTTGCCTACCTATAGGTAGGCAAGGGCTAAGCTTGGACTGAATTAAGGATAATGTAATTCTGGCCCGTCGGCGGCTAGCAAGGTTCGCCGAAAAAATGGCCTAGCGCCAAGGCGACACCGTTTTCATCGGAACTTGGACAAACAACATCAGCACAGGCCTGCACATCGACAGCCGCGTTCCCCATAGCCACCCCCAAGCCCGCACGCTGCAAAAAGACTTTATCGGAGCCCGCATCACCAAAAGCCATAACATTTTGGGCTGTCAGGCCATAGTGCTTCAGCAAGGCATCAAAAGCCAATTGCTTATCAGCCGCCTTCGGGATAACACTGGCAAAGCGCCAACTTGGGTAAGCTGGCAACTTGGCATAAGCAAAATGCAAATGTGGGAAGCGTCTTTCTAGATCCGCTAGCAAACTGCTCTGCATGGCATCCTCCCCCAGTAGGACTTTTAACCAGGGTGATGAATGCACTTCCATTTCAGCACTCGAATCCAATAAAGCCTGAATATCCGTTTGATGCGGCTGCACCCGCAACTGCTTGCTGTGCTCAGCCAGTATTTCAGGCGCGGTGATGTGTTTGGGGTCGACGATAAACTGCCGGTCATCGTAGAGTTCGAAATAAAGCCCCAGCTCTTGGGCTGCAGCAAACAAGGCTCGGGCGTCATTGAGGGCTAGACTATGCTGAGCAATTGACTGTTTATTTGCCGCTCGATACAGCAAGCCACCAGTATAAAATAAGCCTGTATCGTGTAGGCCCAATTCATCGATCAAAAACTGACAGGCGAAAGGAGGGCGCCCCGAAGCAATAGCTAATTTAAAGCCCCTCGCTCGCAGCATAGCTAAGGACTGTTGTAGCTCAGCGCTATAATGCCCAAAGCTATCCAGCAAAGTACCATCTACATCAAAGAAAATGAGCTGTATATCGGATGCGACTTCCGGATTTAATTGAGCAAAGGGTTTGGGGCTAGACATAAAACTTGGACTTTTAGAAAACAAGGATCATCCGTGCTTCGAGCAAACTGACGGTGAATAGGATAGAGGATAGAGTAAATGCAATCCTATTGTAGCCCAATTGCAGTCCGGGACTATAATCATTATTTATAGTCCCCTATAATCCCCTTTCGGAATTAGGCAGCTAACACTCCATTAGCACAGTGAAACGATAAGCCCTACTCCGATCATATCCAAGCCACAACAAAGAAGATTAAAAAGTGGACAAGCCAAGCGCCGATAATATTTACAGCCTTCCCAGTGATGTATTGCACGACGAGGAGCCCGATCGAAAATTTATCAACGCCCTAGCGCGCGGCCTGGATGTATTACGAGCCTTTCAGCCCGGCGACGGTTTTTTAGGCAACCAAGATATAGCGCAAAGAACAGGCTTACCAAAATCCAGCGTTTCTCGATTAACCTATACTCTAACCAAGTTAGGCTATCTGGTTTATTCTGAACGCCTAGAGAAATACCAGTTGGGCAGCGGCGTATTGGCACTGGGCTATGCCTTTACCGCTAACTTAGCTATTCGCCAGTTAGCCAAACCCCTCATGCAGGAGCTGGCCAATAATACCGGCACAGCGGTTGGCCTAGCAGATCGCGACCGACTCAAAATGATTTACCTTGAATACTGCGCGCCAGCTAACGTGATGACTTTTCGCAATGAAGTTGGTGATCGTGTGCCACTTGCTAATTCGGCTCTCGGTAAAGCCTACCTCACCCTATTGCCACATAATGAGCGTGAGTACTTTTTGCACTATATCGAAAAACGAAACCCTGAAAATTGGCCAGAATTACGCGACGGAATCCAAGCCGCTATCGATAGTTATGAACAAAAAGGCTATTGCACAGGCTTCGGTTCTTGGGACAAAGACATTAATGGTGTTTCAGTACCTTTACTGGTTGGCAATCAAATTTATAGCTTTAATGCCGGCGGCCCGGCGTATCGATTATCGAAAGAGTTTTTAGAGCAAGAAGTTGCGCCTCAACTAAAACGTATGGTTCGTAATGTTGAGGCGACCCTGATTCGCTATTAGTAACTAGCTCCGGGCATCAATAGGTTTTGCTGGCAGAAGATGCCGCCAAGTCTGCAGCATCATCTGCCCAAAGCGCCGCTTCCTGCGGAATTCTAGGCACGGCTGATTGTCGACACAAAGCCACTAAATTGCCCTCGCTATCCCATAATTCACCCTGCTCTTCTAAGATTCCGCCGTGAATTTTGCGGGTGTTAAATAAACAGGCGACATGCCCCTCAGCCGGCGCTTGGAGTATTTGCACCGTCATATCGACGGTTGGAATCCACCCCACTTTTCCACTGCGCATTGCCACAGCCCGTGGAAAGGCATCCGCAAACACCAACAAGCTTAAGGCATCATTCGGGCGCCCATCAGCCATCTGGATCCAACCGGCATTGCTCATAGCATCACTGCCACCACCCGGCCAAAATGGTGCGCAATCTGGAAAAAAGCGCGCATCTACCCGATCGCGAAAGCTTGCATTAGCACCGGTAACAGCTTGGCAACTTTCGAGCGCAGGCAAGCTTGGCCGGTCCCCCTGAAAATGGCTAACGCCTTTTAGCTTCCCAAGATTGGAAAACACTACGGTCGCCTGGGCACAAATCTGTCCATCTTGCTGCAACTCGATTGTGGTTTGGCTTAAGCGCCCACCCACACGCAATAAACGCACTTCAATTTCAGCCCTGGCAGGTTTTGCTGGTTGAATAAATTGAGTCGTGGCAGAGATTGGGTCAGGGTGATCAGGCAGAGCCAATCGGCCCGCCTTGGCCAATAAGGCGGCCATATAACCACCATTGGGCGCATTACCAAATGACCAGCGATCACTGACCTCCAATGAATAAATACGGCGATTTAGTTGCTGCTCTATCAGAGTCAGCTCGGTATCTCTATCAAACTCGTACAAAGTTGGTGAATAGCTGCTCACCCAAAACTCCTTGCGATGGTCTTTTATATTGTTTTTTTAAATGATGCCTTTACCGCATAATCATAAAACAATGTTCCGCACAGTGGAACAAAAAACCAAGGAGTGGTATAAAACTTCCCTATTATGAAAATAGCACCTTGAAGCGTACAAATAATAAACAATAGAGGCGACATTATGAGCAAGCTACAATCTGTAGCCGATGTACTGACCCTGGCAGATACCATTGAGTTTGAAAAAACACCGGTAGAGCAGCGCTACCCTTGGCGCGACACCTACGCCATCATCACCCAGGCTTGTCGCGACTACGCCGAAGATAAGGTGATGGAGTTTTTACCCACCGGCGTTAAAGATGACATGGCTATTCCAGTCACCTACCAACAGTTTTTGGCTCGCTTGCATCAAACCGCCAATCTATTCAACAAGCTAGGGGTTGGCAGTAACGATGCTGTTTCCATCATGCTGCCCACCCTACCCCACACCGTTTACGCAATTTGGGGCGCTCAATGTGCCGGCATCGCAAGCCCATTAAACCCGCTGCTAGAGCCCCGTCATATTGCGGAAATCATCGAAGTAACGGGCTCAAAAGTGTTCGTGGCGATGGCGCCAATGCCATCAGCGCCACATTTATGGGAAACCACCAAGGCGGTACTGGAACTCAGCCCTCAAATTGAACACCTGGTGTTGATATCACTACCAGGTATTACCGATCCTATTCCCGATGACTTGCCGGTTCAGGTAAGCGATTACAACGAACAGTTGGAGCTGCAAAACGCTGAAAGCCTAGACAGCGAGCGTGAATTTAAAGGCGAAGATATCGCCTGCTACATGCACACCGGCGGCACCACGGGTCGTCCAAAAGTAGCCCAAATCAGTCACGCTAACTTTGCCTTTATTGCGCAGTTCTATAAAGATCGCGTCAGTGACCGACCGCGTGAAAATGTCTTTGCTGCGCTACCGATGTTCCATATTTACGGCTTGATGGTTTCCGGTATTGGCGCCATCGCCGCAGGCCTTAATATTGTCATCATGACCCCGAGCGGATTTAGAAACCCCAATGTCATCGAAAACTTTTGGCATCATATCGAGCGCTTCCAATTCAGCGCCTTCCCTTGTGTGCCGACCATTTTGTCTCTGATATACGAAGTCCCTGTAGGCGACGCCGATATCAGCTGCTTGACCGAAGTTCTCAGTGGCGCTGCCCCACTTCCCGTACAACTCAAGAAAAACTTTGAAGAGCGTTTTGGCTGCACCATTTTGAATGGCTATGGCATGACAGAAACCACTGTGATGCTGTCTGTAACCAGCTATAAAAAGCCACCTCCGATCGGAGCTACCGGCCTGCGCATTCCTTATGCGGATCGTATTATTGGCCATATTGATGGCAATAAGCTGACCCGCCGTTGCGAGGCCGGTGAAGTCGGCGTGGTGCTAAGTCGCGGGCCGAATATTTTTGCCGGTTATCTTGAAGATAGTGATAACGAGAAGGCTTGGGTGGACGGCTGGTTTAACACTGGCGATTTGGGCTATGAGGACGAAGATGGCTTTTTGTATCTAACCGGACGTGCAAAAGATCTTATTATCCGCGGTGGTCATAATATTGACCCAGTTATTATTGAAGACCCACTGCTTAAACACCCAAGTGTGGCGCAGGCTGTAGCAGTTGGCCAACCCGACGATTATGCTGGCGAGTTGCCAGTGGTCTATATCACCCTTCATCCTGGTGCCAGCTATGACGAAGATGAAATGATGGCCTTCGCGGCAGACACCATCTCTGAGCGAGCTGCCGTCCCCAAACGCATCACCGTGCTGGAAGAAATCCCACTTACCGCCGTCGGTAAAATCTTTAAGCCAGAGCTTCGCCGTATGGCAACGGAGACGATTTTATTAGAGCGTTTAGCCGAGCTGGGCATTCAAGCTCGCGTTGAGTGTATCCATGATACCGAGAAAGGATTAACCACTAGTATAGAGGTAGCCGACAGCTCGCGTGTTAAAGATCTAGAGGAAGCACTGCAAGGCTATGCCTTAACCATCGCAATTAAATAAGGCGAGCTTAAACCAGGGTGGTTTTGATGGTTTTTTAAGCGCAAGCGTGACGCCGAAAAAATCATTGTTTCATGCTGAAAAACTCATTATGACAAGTTGGAGTAATCTCCAGCTTGTCATAAAATTATCACCCTGGAATTTATACACTTCGGTAGATCTCGGCATTTATCGTCACTGGTATTCTTCTTAGCATTACACGCTTTAGCGCTTCGATTTGTTGCTGCTAAACACAGCTCAGGAATGACAAACTGCCCTCTGTGCGCCGCTATACAAGAAGAAAGATAGCCACTGTTAGTGCCTCTAGAACAAATTTGCTCGTAAAGGCATGCCATTTTGGTTACACATAAAGTAAAATGGCAGGCATTACCCAAGAACCCCCAAGTAGGAGTTTTTCATGTCCGTTACCCAATATGAAATTATTGACGGTGTTGGTGTTATTCGACTCAATAACCCACCCGTAAACGCCCTATCACACGCCTTACGTGATGGTATCTGCAAAGCCATCAAGAAAGCTCAAAAAGATGACAGCAAGGCTATTGTGATCATTTGCGAAGGTCGCACCTTTATTGCGGGCGCGGACATCACCGAATTTGGCAAGCCACCAAAAGCGCCTTCTTTGCCAGATATGCTCAATGTTATTGAGAGCTCTAACAAGATTGTGGTGGCGGCCATTCATGGCACCGCACTAGGCGGTGGTTTTGAGACTGCCCTAGCCTGCCACTATCGTGTTGCACTAGACAGCGCCAAAGTTGGTTTACCGGAAGTTAAACTGGGCTTGTTACCAGGTGCTGGCGGCACCCAGCGCACCCCTCGCCTAGCCGGTGTTGAAGCGGCGCTGGATATGATCACCAGCGGCAACCCGGTAGCGGCCAAAAAAGCCGAAAAGATGAACCTCATCGATGTCGTCGTTGAAGGCGATTTAGAACTAGGCGCGATTGCCTTTGCCAAGTCTCTTGCCGCCGATAAAGCACAGCTTAAGCGCGTGCGCGACATCGAAATTCCAGCCAGCCAAGCAGGCCCAGAAGTATTCGAAGCGGCACGCAAAAAAGCGGCTAAGCGTTTTCGCGGTCAGCAAGCTCCGCAGAATATTATCCGCTGTGTTGAAGCCGCGGTTGGCCAGGATATGGATAAAGGCTTGGCAACCGAGCGCGAGCTTTTTGTTGAATTGATGCAAGGCCCACAATCATCCGCCATGCGTCATATGTTCTTCGCAGAGCGTGAAGCGGCCAAGGTAATCAGTTTAGCTAAAGATACTGAGCTTCGCGATATTAAGCGCGTTGGTATTATTGGCGCTGGCACCATGGGCGGCGGTATTGCTATGAACTTCGCCAATGTGGGTATTCCAGTCACCATGCTGGAAATCAACCAAGAAGGCCTAGATCGCGGCATGGCCATTATTGATAAAAACTACAGTATTACCGTAAGCAAAGGCAAAATGAGCGAAGCCCAAAAGGCCAAATGCTTAAGCGTGATCAGCGGCACCACGAACTATGAAGACCTAGGCGATGTTGACCTAGTGATCGAAGCCGTTTTCGAAAACGTCGATATCAAAAAACAAGTTTTCACCAAGCTAGACAGCGTCTGTAAGCAAGGTGCTATTTTAGCGACCAACACCTCTTACCAAGATATCGATGCCATCGCCAATGCCACCAAGCGTCCACAAGATGTCATCGGTTTGCACTTCTTTAGCCCTGCCAATGTAATGAAACTGCTCGAAGTTGTGCGCGGCAGTGACAGTGCTGATGACGTGATTGCAACCTCTATGAAGCTAGCAAAGAAGATTGGCAAGGTGCCGGTTTTGGCAGGCAACTGTTACGGCTTTATCGGCAACCGTATGTTGCGTCCTTATGGCCGCGAAGCTCAATTGTGCTTGATTGAAGGCGCAAGCCCTGAGCAGATCGATAGTGTAATGCAAACATGGGGCATGGCCATGGGGCCTCTTGCTGTAGGTGATTTAGCCGGCTTAGATATCGGCTATAAAGCGCGCCAAGCCTTGAGCGACGAGCAAAAAGGTGAGCCAAAGACTTATTGTATTGCCGACGCTCTAGTAGAGATGGGACGCCTAGGTCAGAAGTCCGGTTCAGGTTATTACAAATACGACGCCCAAACCCGCGCTCGCATTAATGATCCAGAAGTAATGAAAGTTGTTGAAGAGCAAGCCAAAGCTCACGGTATTGAACGCCGAGCCATCAGCGACGAAGAAATTCTAGAGCGCTTGACCTACGCTTGGATTAACGAAGGCGCCAAGATCCTAGAAGAAGGCATTGCCCAACGCCCAAGTGATATTGATGTCGTATACTGCTTTGGCTATGGCTTCCCAGCTTATCGTGGTGGCCCAATGCACTACGCCGATCATATCGGCTTAGACAAAATCTATGCACGCATTAGCGAGTTTGCCAAGCAACATGGTGATCAGTACTGGGCACCTTCCAAGCTACTGAAAGAGCTAGCCGAATCAGGCAAAACCTTTAAGGATTGGACCAGCAAGTAAACCAATCTCTTGATTACGATAATAAGGAGGGCCTATCGCCCTCTTTTTTTATAGGTAAAAAATATAGATAGCCATTTTTGATCATATATACTCTAGAGTAACGTTATTCTAATTTTCTGCGTCCTAGGCATTTTAAAATGGCTATATCTATAACCCGCACAGCCCTAGTGTTTTTTGGCCTAATCTCCGGCAACAATACAGTTTTCGCACAGGGGCCCAACAACACTATCATGACCATGGAGTATCCGCCCCTAATCAGTGAAGATATACCTGAGAATGGCTATTTAATGCAGCTCTTTAGACGTTACGCAAAAGAACACTTCAAAATCAAACAGCCTATTAAGCCAGTATTTCTTCCTCCAGCAAGAGCACAGCGAATTATTGCAGGCACAGATTGGTGCCTCTCTTTTTACCCACCAAAAACGAGCAACAGCCACGCCATCTTTCAATCACTTTCTGATGAAAAAGTAGAGCTTGGTCTCTATCAGCTTAAGCAAGAAGAATATTTTTCTTGGGATAAAATTAGCATTCTCGATAATAAAAGAATTGCCATTTTACGAAGCTTAGAATTGGGCCCAGTCCATCAAAGCCTAACAGACGCAGGAGCTAAACTTGTTATGGTAGACAGTATTCGTCAGGGCTTGCTAATGCTTCTGAACAAGCGCGTGGACTATGCCTTTGGTGATAATTACAGTATTCATCTAAAACTCGAAGAGTATCAGCTCCACGAAAAGCTAAGCTTTTCTCCATCTCAGTTTGAAGGGGCGCATGTGCAATTGGGTTTCTTTTACAATAAAGATTGCGCCGATTCGCTTTTTAAATCACTTTCCAAACCTCTTCCAAAATCACCTTAGACTTTGAATCCATTATCACAACCATCAATTCGAGCTTGCCTGAAACCACAATGTTAGTTATAACTAGCATTAACACAAAGGAATTCCTATGCAGCTCAATAATAAAAATATTTTAGTCGTCGGCGCTTCCTCAGGTATTGGGCGAGCATTCGCTGTGGAGTTAAGCAAGAGAAATAATCACCTGATTATTTGCGCTCGCCGCGAAGATTTACTTGTATCGCTGGTTCAGGAAATTGAAGGCAATGGTTCCACTGCCGAATTTCATATCATAGACGCTCTAAATCAGCAGCAAGCTCAAGAGCTGATCGATAAAATTGCCTCACGAGGAAAAGCTCTCGACCTGGCCCTATTGAATGTTGGAGATGGCCCATCTTTTAATATGAACCATGTCAGTGTTGATGAGGTACAGCAAAACCTAGCCTTAAACTATCAAAGCTTGGTGAACTTTCTCATTCCACTTATTGCGCTCATGAAAAGCCAAGGCTATGGCACCATTGCCCACACCAACTCATTAGCCGGATTTATAGGGCTTCCCATGCAAGGACCCTACAGCGCCGCAAAAGCCGCTTGCCGAATCCTGATGGACAGTTGTCGTATCGAATTGGCCGACGCGGGCTTAAAGTTTATCTCGCTCTACCCTGGCTTTGTCGCGACTGAACGGGTAGCTGATGATGGGATTCCTGCTCCTTTTGAAATCTCAGAACAAGCGGCCGCCCAATATATGATTCGCGGCATTGAAAAAGAAAAGAGCGATGTACTGTTCCCTTTTGTTACTGCGAGCTTAATTCGCCTAGCGCGAATTTTGCCGAAGCCATTGCTAGCTTATATCCTTAAAAAATCTGTGCCGGAGACTTACTAGAGAGATATATTCGACAACCGTTGTTGGAATAAAGGAATAAAATCTCTTTCAAACCAAGGCTGCTGTTTTAACCATCGGTTATTTCTCGGGCTTGGGTGCGGTAAAGGAATCATCAGATCGTTTTTCACATCGGCTTGTTTTACCAAATCAGTCAAGCTGCCTTTATGATCTGGAAAATGATAGCGCTGGGCGTATTGACCTAACAATATTGTTAACTTGATGTTAGGTAGCATTCCCATCAACGGCTCGCGCCAGGGCAGACATTCTTTACGCGGTGGCAGATCTCCTGAACGCCCCGTTCCCGGATAACAAAAGCCCATTGGCAAAATAGCCAGTTGTATTGGGTCGTAAAATTTCTCAGCGCTAATATTCATCCACTGACGCAAACGCACACCACTGGGGTCATCAAATGGCTTACCGCTTTCATGCACTCTACGCCCAGGTGCCTGGCCGACAATTAGGATTTTTGCATCTGGATGATGCTGAATTACTGGTCTGGGGCCCATTGGTAACTCAGCTTCACAACGCTGGCAAGCACGAACTTCCTGCAGTAGCTCTTCATGCTCAGTCATTTACACTCTCCACCCGTGCTAGCCGATAAATTAGCAACTTACTGTACTAAATAAAGCGATGGCTTGTTAGAGCACAGATCAATATCATCCTATAGAAATGCTGCAATTGTCACTTTACAACCAAGAATTTGGCAAGTAAGGCCAAGCCCTATACCGATATACTTTCAAGGGTTTCTTCACTGGATGGATAATGATAACAATGAACACAAACAGCCAAAGCTCACAAACCCTCGAACAGGCCGTCGCTGGCCGAGATCTACCGCGATTGTTTCAGCACTGGCGTCAACAGTGCCCCGATAAAACCTTTCTGATTTGGGCCGCCTTTGAAGGTGAAGATAAACAATGGAGTTACGAGGATTTCTGCCAACAAGGTGGGCGTCTCGCCCAAGGCCTAGCCGATAAAGGTATCAAGCCAGGGGATAGCGTTGTTATTCATTTGGAAAACTGCCCGGAATTTCTGTTTAGCTGGTACGCCTGTGCTTTGCTGGGTGTTGTAGCCGTCACGACCAATACCCGCAGTGTCGCAGCGGATATGGACTATTTTATTGAGAAGACCTCAGCCAAGGCGATCATTAGCCAAGCCAGTCTCATTGATAGCCTTCCAAAAGATGCTCCATCGTTAGAATTTATTGCCTGCACTGACAATGTCGATAACGATCAGCTGCTAGCCTTTGATGAGCTAATCGCAGATCAAGAGCTGCCGCTGAATGCTCAACCGCAAACTCATGAGAATCTGTCTATCCAGTTTACCTCCGGCACCACTTCTCGCCCGAAAGCTGTACTCTGGACCCACGCCAATGCAATCTGGGGCGCTCAAACCAACGCTCGAAACTTTGCCCTGCATCACGATGATGTTTGCCAAGCCTTTTTGCCGCTCTTTCACACCAATAACCAGTCCTATTCCTTACTAGGTAGTTTATGGGTGGGTGGTACTTATATTTTACAACCACGCTTTTCTAAAACACACTTCTGGCGACCCGCTCTGCAGTACAAAGCCAGCTGGGCATCGATGATCCCGTTTTGCATTAAAGCCTTAATGGAAGAAGCGGTTCCTGAGCATCACTTCCGTTTTTGGACACCCGCCGTTGCCCTACCCAGCATTGAAGAACATTTTAAGGTGAAGACTTTCGGACTTTACGGCATGACCGAAACCATAACCCAAGCAATCACCGGAGATTTAAACCACCCAGGGCCTGAAATGTGTATTGGACGCCCCTGCCATGGCTATGAGATTAGCGTTCGCAACGAGCATGGGGATCCGGTTAAAGCAGGTGAAACTGGCGATTTGTTTATTCGTGGCATTGCCGGTATTAATCTATTTAAAGAATATTTAGGCGACCCGGAGGCTACAGCCAAGAGTTTTGTGGATGGTTGGTTTGAAACGGGTGACCGAATCACTCTAGATGACGCGGGTAACTATTTCTTTGCCGATAGAGCCAAAGATATGCTTAAAGTCGGCGGTGAGAATGTCGCTGCCTCTGAAGTTGAAGCCGTTATTATGGCTAGCGGCTTGGTAGACGAGGTGGCTGTGGTAGGTAAACCCCACGATATGTTGGACGAAGTTCCAGCCGCCTTTATCATAAGAAGTCCACTACTCGGGACCGAGCTAAGCGATCAAGAGCTGATCAAAAAGCTACAGCAGCACCAACTTAGTCAGCTAGCCGATTTTAAACAGGCCCGTGAGTTTCATATCGTCGAAGAGTTACCACGCTCTTTGCTCAATAAAGTCGCCAAAAAAGAGCTTCGAGAGAAACTTCTCTCTGTATAAAGCCCAAGTACGGTTGTGCATTATTCAGCCGTGCATCTACATGTGGAATAGCCGCAAGCTGGCACCTTATACTTCCTAGGTGCCTCACAAGTTTTATCAAGCAGTGTATAATAACGAGCCATTAGTCCACGGTAACATTGAATTCCTGTCCGACCAATACAGCCCAAGGAAGATATTATGCTGTCTAGCCTCCAGTTTAAAAGCCAATCCCATGCTCTTTTTCTAGGCCTAAGCATAGTCCTGGCGAGTTTATGCGGTCACAAGCTCCACGCTCAAAGCCCTCAGGATGCAGCCAGTCATTATGAAGAGCTACCTGAGTTTCAATCTGGTCTTTGGTGGTCACCAAAACACAGCGGTAATGGTTTGGATATCCAATTCGCAGAGGATATTGTCTTTATTGTCTTGTATACCTTCGACCGATTCAACGATCCTATCTGGTATACCGCTCAAGGCCCGCTTGTTGATGGGCAATTTTCGGCTGATTTACTTAAACACAGCTGGAACACAAAAACCCATCAGCACGACGGCTATATTAAAGAAGGCAGTATCCAATTTCAGATCAACAGCCCACTATCAATTAGCGCCAATATTCAGGTGATAACAGGCCCCGTGCAGGTGGACTTAGAACCTTTTGCTCAGAGTAATGTTAGTGAAGATATACTACCTCGAACAGGATTATGGTTTAACCCCAAAAACCCAGGCTATGGCTTTAGCTATATTGAACAGCAACGTTGGAAATTTGGTTTGTTCTATTTCTATAACGAAAAAGGTGAACCTATCTGGTATTGGGGCAGCGGCCGCAGTAATGAGAACATCAGGCTAGATCGCCATAAAGGAAACTGCCTCAGCTGCCCAGACAGACTCACAGGTAGGTTATCCTCTAAAACTGGTACCGCGACTTTCGATTTTAGTAGTCAAAAGCAGGCACGGATCAAAATCGACCTAGAGCAAGAAAGCCAATGGGCATTGCAAAACATTGAGATTCAAATGCTTAGCCAAGCCGAAAGCGATCGACCTTCTTTTATCAGACTAAGCCGTTTTAAAGATAGCGATAACTTTACGCAATATTTGCGTGACGGTTTTAGTAATTTGACCGTAGGCAGAACGCTAGACTTTTCAGCAGGGCCTGGAACCCAGTCGTCGAGCCCAGCCATCTCTAATACTAATATTCAAGAAAAAGGTGTAGATGAAATAGATTATCTCAAGAGTGATGGCGCTTGCGCTTTCACCTTTCCAAGTGACAGTAGGAACTCAGTCGCTAGCTTTGAGATTGATAAAGAAGGGCATATCAATAGCAAAACATATTTTGGCAAGCGTTCCTATTTCAGTGCTGATAATACACGCTTAACCGACCTCAATGATCTGGGGCTATACCTAACTGAGTCTCACCTAGCAACAATAAGTACCCGTTACCTGCGCTACTATGAAAATGGCTGGAATGAAGACCAAAGCTGGCAAGGAGGTACAAGCTATATTGATATACACCAGCGTAATGAGTGCCAGCTTGAATCGTCAGAACTAGTTTCATTAGGTGGGTACACCGTTGACAGTCGGCGTATCGATAACGCTTTGTATGTTTTATGGCGCAGCGTCCCTGATATAGGAGTCCGCTTAACCTCGTCGACTAAAGAAGAATTGCAACAGGCCGTGGCCAATCGCCCCCTTAGAGACTTAGTCCCCCATATTCGCTTGGGTGGCGGTTATTGGCAACCCGTGCTAAATAAAGACAATACCTACCTACTAGGTGGGCAGGCCAATCCAGCAAGCAACTTTTTACTGCTTTCGCGAATCGATCTAAACAACCCCGAAAATGTAAAAACCATTGCGATAGCTGGCCAAAGCGAAGCATTTTATATGTCAGCAAATGCTGTCTATATCGCGTCCAGCACTCAACCCTATCGCAACGGTTCTCCTTCTGGTTTTAGTCGCTACTTTTATAGCACCCAAATCCATAAGTTTAGTTTGCAAGAAGAAATGAACTATGAGGGCAGCGGCAGTGTTGACGGATTTATTGAAGATAGCTCAGAGCTAGCGTCATTCCGATTCAGCGAATCCAAGGGTAACCTAGCCGTTGTTACCCAATACGGTGACAATTCAGATCTACGCTACAAGCTTTCTATTATCGGCCCTTCGGAAATACGAAAAGGCATATTGACCTATAAATCAGTTTTACCCAATGAGCGACGCCCTGAACCTTTGGGGGAAATCAATAAGAAACTAGCAGCGACACGGTTTATTAACGATAAAATGTATGCCGTAACGTCTAAACAGAGCGACCCGCTATATGTGGTCAATTTAGAAGATCATAGCGACCCTTTTATAGAAGGTGTCCTAGAAGTACCCGGCTTTTCCAAATATCTACATCCGCTTCCCAACGACAAGTTAGTGGGCGTAGGCTATGCAGCGGATAGGGAAGGCCGAACTAATGGCAACCAAGTTAGTCTTTTCGATATTAGCAACCCTACAGAACCTTATTTAATTAAGAGGGTCGTTATTGGCAAAGCCAACAGTGATAATGCAACTGTACTTAGCCATCACGGTTTTAGCTATCTTCCCAAGGGAGAAAATCGAGAGGCTCGCTTTGCAATCCCAATGCGGATTTATGACGCACCAATAGGCCTGCCCCACCTTAAAACAAATTGGCAAGCCAGCGGCCTAGTTGAGTTTGAACTCAATGACGATTATTCAGACTTTGCAAGAGCTGGCGAACTATTCCCCTACACGGATCAACAACAGGTTCACTGGAAAACACAAGATACAGTATTACGGGGGCGCTCTATTCTTTTTGATAATCGCATTCTATATTATGAAGGCGGTCGTCTTTGGGGCGGTGTCTGGGGGGATAAAGTTCCAGACTATGTTCCAGCCCCCAATTAAATGCTCCACTTATCGCTCAGTATAAGTCGCTGTTTTACGGAAACTTCCAAGGCATAGGCAGGTATAGTTAGCTAATTTCAAACGAGCCTGCCGGTACCATATTACCGTAAAACTGCCGCGCTACTTGCTCAATAGAGTGGCCTCAAAGGAGCTGGGTGAAAGCTTAATGAACCCTGGATTAACTTTGAACTGATAGTCGCAATGCGACTATCAGTTCAATTTTGCCGTTAAACGATTAAGGTGGATTTGACGCCCTATATAACATATTCCCATAGTAAATAGAGGTATACTTAAACAAAATCACCCAGGGATGCACTGCAATTACAGCAGTCGGGCCTTTCAGCCAAAGGAAAATATCATGCTGTCTTTTTCCATTCGCAAGCCAACTCGTATTATTTCTCTCGCTTTCGCGCTGGCACTCTATAGCGTGTCTTCATCTGGCGGACTCAATGTCCCTACCTACCTTCTCACCAAGGAGGATGCCGCGACAGTCTATGAAGAACTTCCTTTGTTTCAATCAGGTTTGTGGTGGTCACGTCATCACAACGGTCATGGCCTCGATATTCAATTCGCTGAAGATATTGTATTTATCGTTTTGTATACCTATAGCCGCGACCGCAAGCCGATTTGGTATACCGCACAAGCTGAACTCGTTGATGGTAAGTATGAGACAGACCTACTGTTGCACAGCTGGAATACTGAAACGGAAAAATACGAAGGCTTTGTTAAAGAAGGGAAGATTAGCTTTGAGGTAAACAACCCTATATCCATAAGCGCCAATATTGAAGTACAAGGTGGCAGTACTGCACTAGAACTAGAGCCTTTCGCTCAGAGTAATATAAGTGCAGAAGAACCAAAAACGGGCTTATGGTTTAACCCTCAAAATTCCGGCTATGGTTTTACTTACGTAGAGCAGCAACGCTGGCAGTTCGGTCTCTACTATTATTATGATGAGGCCGGTGCACCGACCTGGCTTTATGGCAGCAATGGAGGGGTAAAACCTGATATTGAACTGCTTAAGTTTGATGGCAGATGCTTTAGCTGCGCCGGTACTGCACCGACTGGCACCAAGGCAGGTAGCGCTAACTTTAGTTTTAGTCAGCAAAAACGGGGACAGGTTCGCATCCAACTGGAACAAGAAAGCCCTTGGGCTTTGAATAACTCCCCTATTCATATGCTGTCTGAGGCGGAGAGCGAGAGACCTTCTTTTTTCAAACTTAGCCGTTTCAATGAAAGTGAAGGCCTTGCGCAGTATCTAAGGGATGGATACTCCAGTTTAAGGCCGAGAATACATGCAGATTTTTCACCTGCCCCACCCGCCAGTAATACGAGCTCTGCAGTTTCCAGCACAAACTTACAAGAACAGGGCGTTGATGAAATCGATTTTATCAAAACCGATAGCCACTGCGCCTTTACCTTTCCCAGCGACAAAAACAATAGTATCGCCAGCTATTCGCTGAATGATGACGGCAGCATTGCCTCAAAAGAGTGGTTTACGAAAACACCTTTTCAAGCCTCTAGTGAAGGCGAAACAATTTCAAACCCCAATGACTTTGGTCTCTATCTAAATGACTCTCATGTCGCGACGGTAAGCTCCAGTTATTTGCAACATTACGGTGATGCCTGGCAACAAGATGAAGTCTGGCAAGGCGGTCACAGTTATGTAGACGTTTACGAGCGGGATGAATGTAACTTAAAAGACCCTCAGCGTATCGCATTATCCGGTTATGCTATTAGTAGCCGCCGTATAGACGATAATCTCTATGTACTTTGGCGCAGTGTTACCAATGTGAATGTAAGCTGGGACCCAGCGCAAAAGCAACAACTGAAAACTGCTTTAGCTGAACTAAGCCTGGAAGAATTGGTACCTCAAGTCAGACCAGCAGAAGGCGAATGGCAGGCCGCGCTGAATAAGGACAACACATACGTGCTGGCCGGCAAGCGATACCCTGCAAGTAATTTCATGATGCTGACTCGTATAAGCTTAAGTGACCCCCAGAACATTAAAACCGTCGCCTTAGCAGGACATTTAGAAACCGTATACATGTCTACTAATGCAGCATATCTTGTCACCAGTGCTGATAGCTACCGCAGTGGAGCTCCAAACAGCTTCTCGTCTTATTCCTATAGCACTCAAATTCATAAGGTAAACTTGGATCAGGAGCTTAGCTATGCTGGCAGCGGCAGCGTCGATGGTTATCTCGATGAGCATTCAGATCTAGCGTCCTTTAGGCTAAGTGAAAGCAAGGGTGACCTCGCTGTCGTCACGCAATTTACCGAGCTTGGGATTAGCCGATATAAACTATCGATCTTGACGCCTTCAGAGAAGAGAGAAGGTTTTTTAACGTATAAAGCCTATTTACCCAGTCTCGCAAAACCTGAACCACTAGGCAAACCAAACGAACGCTTAGAAGCCACTCGCTTTGTCGGCAATAAAATGTACGCCGTCACTTTTGAAAGAATCGACCCACTCTATGTTGTCAATTTAGAAGATCATAAGGCTCCGTTTATTGAGGGCGTATTGGAAGTACCAGGGTTTTCAGAGTATTTGCACCCACTGCCCAATGACAAACTTCTAGGGGTGGGCCGCGCCGCCGATGCCTTTGGACAGGAAACCGGAAATCAACTCAGCTTATTTGACATCAGCAACGCCAAACAACCTACCCTACTTAAGCTCCTAGAAGTTGGGGGTAAAGGTAGCACAAATGCGGTTAGCAAAAGTCATCACGCTTTTAGTATGTTAGAGAAATCTGCACAGCGCCCCGCTCGATTTGCCATACCTATGGTCTTAACCCGAGGAGTTCTAAGGCAAGCCAGCGGTCTGGTTGAATTTGAATTTAATGATGATTACTCGGATTTCGACAAGGTAAGTGAGCTCATCACCTACGAGGGTGAATTTGTAAGCAGCATATCATCAAACAAATTTTCGGCAGCACTGCGAGGTCGATCAACGCTGTTTGAGAATCGCGTATTGTACTATGAGGGTGGCCGTTTATGGGGCGCCGACTGGGGCGATAATATCCCAGATTATGTTCCGGATGCTGATTAATTCAAGGGCGCTAGGTGCCCTTTCTATGCTTGATCTAAATCCTAAACATCTAGCTTATTAGGCAAGCTGATCGAAACTCTAAGGCCACCACGATAATTGTCTAAGCTCATCTGCCCTTGATGAGCTTCAACAATTTCTCGACACAAAGCCAAGCCAATACCGGAGCCTAAAGGCTTGGTAGAATAAAATGGCAATAGAGCTTGCTCCATAACTTCGCTACTCATACCCCCACCTTGATCGATAACCTCGATACGGGTGCCCTGCTGTAGCTCTTTAAAACGTATCAAAATTTTATCTGACTCAGAGCCCGATTCATGAGCGTTTTTAAGCAGATTGACTAGCGCTTGTTGCAGCTGTGCATTATCAGCTTCTAGCTCCCAATCGGGAATACCATCTGGGCAGCTAAATTGAAAATGTTCTTGTAGTTGTTGCACAAAACTGTTCCAGCTCAAGGGCGATAATTGAGGTTTCGGAAGACGAGCAAAGCTGGCATAGCGCTGAATAAACTCATGCAGTGAGCCGACTCCAGATTCTATACGCTTCAATACCATTGCCAAGCGCTCGTGATCATCACGCTCCAGTAGAGTTTGGCAAGAATGCGCCATGGAAGAGATAGGCGCAAGAGAATTGTTAAGCTCGTGGCTTATTACTCTAATAGTCTTCTTCCAGCTTGCCGCTTCTTGGCGATTAACTTCACGGGTAATGTCTTTTAATAAGTGCAAACGATGACTTTGTCGATCAATGCTAAATTCGCTGCATAGATAATGAAAACTGCGCAAGCCACTTATCATATCGGCTTGATCCGACTTCTCTCCTTGCTCGCTTTCCAAGGACTGATCTTGTTGATGTTTAGCATTTAGCAGCAAACTAAAAAAGGTCTCTCGCCCTTGTAAAATAACTCTAGAGAACTCCTCTCCATCATCACCTTTGCTTTCACTTAAAGCTTCAACCAGATGAAGTCCTTCACAACGGCGCCCTTGAAATAATAAGGCTCTTGCGGCGGCATTCGCGAAGAAAATATGCCCGCTCGAGCCACATAAGATCATCGCCACCGGCGAGGTTTCTATCATGGTATCAAGCATTAGCTCGCGCTGGTAAATACTTTGACGCTGGCTACGAAGATCGCTAAAGCTGCGATTCATGCGCTGAACAATAGCCTGCATCTCAGGCAGCTCAGCCTTGGGCATGGAAACGCTAAAATTGGCATCGCTTAAGTTTAACAGCGCCACCTCCAGGCTTGATATATCCTTGGCAATACGGCTAGACCATCGCCATGCCACAGCAAGCATCAACAAGAATAATACTGACAACACGATGGCCATCAACCAAGGCATATGCACTAAATAGACGACACAGATTGCCGTTAATAGAGAACTTAATAACACACAACAAACAAGGCTGTACCACAGGCGTTGACTCAAGGTCTTTGGCAAAATTGACATGAATGCGATTCCAGCGCGCGTTAAATTAATGGCTTATTATTCTAGCTAGAGCTATGACTAAACTCAGGGTATATCTCAGCTTGATTCTGATTTGGATAATCGGCGATATAAAGCTTGTCTCGAAATCCCTAAATGACGAGCCGCACGCGATACCACCCCACCATGCTCATCCAAGGCTCGCTGAATGTCTTCAATGCTTAAATCTACCGCACTTACGCTTAGGTTTCCATCGGCTTGCAAGTCAAAATCTTCTAGCTGAAGCTCGCTCGATTGCTGTAATAACAAAGCTCTTTGAACTTTATTGCTAAGCTCACGAACATTTCCAGGCCAAGCATATTGCTTTAAGGCTTGTTTGGCGGTTTGCGCGATGCTTCTGTCCACTGCACCCGCCAGCGAGATGAAATGATTCAATAATGGAATAATATCTTCAGGCCGCTCGCTAAGTGGCGGTGATTTAAGCTCAATAACATTTAAGCGATAATACAAATCTTCTCTAAAGTCACCGCGCTTGATTGCTGCAGGAAGGTCTTCATTAGTGGCTGTAATAACTCGCACATCAACCTTGCGGGTTTGCGAGCTGCCCACTCGTTCATATTCACCTGATTGCAACACCCGCAGCAACTTTTGCTGCCCTTCTAAAGACAGATTACCCATTTCATCAAGGAATAAAGTACCACCATCGGCAGTTTCAAAACGTCCAATACGAACCTTATCTGCACCGGTATAGGCGCCCTTCTCTGCGCCGAAAAGCTCTGCTTCAATTAGATCAGCCGATAGCGCACCCACATTTACCTTAACAAAGGGTTTATCGCTGCGACGAGAGTTAGCCTGTACAACCTCAGCTATTTTCTCTTTACCTGAGCCGTTAGGCCCAGTGATAAGCACGGGCACATCAGTAGGGGCCACTTGTATGGCCATATCCATCAGGCGTCGCATAAGGGGGCTTTCAACGATTGCGCCGCAGAGATTAGCTGTTGAGAGCTGATCATCAACCTCGCCTTTTACCGAAAGTTCAGAGTCCTGTTGAGCGTGCAGTTGCGTATTCTCTTCTCGCAATTCCGACATTTCGAGCAGATTACGAATGGTGATGAGCAACTTACTATCATCCCAAGGCTTGCTGATGTAATCAGCCGCACCGGCTTTCACCAACTCTACGGCCATACTGAGATTGGCCCAAGCGGTCATTAAGATAATCGGAAGATCCGGCTGTTGCGCACGGATATCATAGAAAAGCTGTTGCCCTTCACCGCCAGAGGTGGTATCCGCTTTGAAATTCATGTCCTGAATGACCAGCTGAATACTTTCTTGAGAAAGCATCTCTAGAGCGGTATCAGGGCATTCGACAAAGCGAACTTTATAATCATTTAGCTCTAACAATAAGCTAAGCGCTTCACCAATGGCCGGATTGTCATCAACAATCAAAATCACAAGCTTTCCTTATTATTCTCACTAGTATTCGGGCTAACAAAAGTAAGGGGGCAAATACCCCCTATTGGACGACATTACATACGGAAAGTTACACTGTTCGAGTCGCAATTGCCGGCGATACTTTACTGGCCTTTAGCGCGGGTAACAATGTTGCAAACTGGCTGATAAAAAGCAAGCTTGCGGCCGCCACAAAGACATAAACTAACTCTAGCCTTGCCAGCTCATAGGTTTGCAATAGGTACTGATTTAAGGCGTAGGCCATTCCTGAGCCCACAATCAAGGCAAGTGCCGTAATCGCGAAGTTCTCGCTTATAAAATATGCAAGAATATCTCGCTTGCTGGCGCCCAGTGCGCGTCGGGTTCCAATCTGCTTTTTACGATTGGCCACGGTAAAGCTTACCAAGCCCGCGACACCTAATGCGGTTACCAGTAACAATAAAGCCACAACACTCAGCAACAACACAACCATTGCCTTGTCGCGTCGATAAGCATCGGCCGCCATTTCGTCCATGGTTTCGATTTCAGTGATCACACGCTGATCATTCAAACCCACCATGGTAGCTTCGAGTTTCTCTTTCACCTGTTCAATGCGATCTTGATCCACTCGAATAGCAAGATAGCCACTGGTTCTGCGCTCTGCCGTTAAGATGGTGTGATCGGCTTCAGTCGCACGTGCTCCAGGTCGCAGCAGTTGGCGATAAACCCCAACAATCGTTAACTCACGTCCACCTAGGTAGAGTTGCTTGCCTAAGGCGCTTTCTTCTGGGAAGTAAAGCTTAGCAAGAACTTCACTTAACATCATGGTACGAGTTTTGGCAATCGAAATCGCGTCGGAAGTGATGGTATCTCTATCATCCAACCAACGTCCTTCGAGCAAATCTAAACCAAGCGTTTCATGAAAATTCGCATCTGAACGATAATATGAAGGGCTGTGAGGGCAGCCATCATCACTGCTCTCCTGTTCAAAACACAAGGTACTAGTATTGTTATTGCCACCAAGGGGCATTGAGTTTGAGTAACTTACACTCTTAACACCAGGGATTTCCAATAATGTCTTACGATCAATATCGGCTTGGGCGGCTTTATCAACGGCCTTGCCAAAATAAAACACTCTTGCAGCAATAACTTCTTCATTTACCACACCGGTATCACGACTCATCTTTTCAACACGTTCGTTCACCATATAAAACATATTACTGGCGATGGCTAAGGTAAGCGCTATTTGAATAGCAATAAGTAAAGCGCCCGTAGGGTTACGCAGGGTACTGCGAAAAATAGGTCCGAATGCCATGATGTACTCCTATTGGGCCTTTAAGAAGATGGATGGATTGCTATTGCATACACGCAGCGCCGGCAGTATTCCGGTAAGCAATGACGCTAGCAAAGACAGTAGTAATGCGCCGATAAACAAGCTGAAATCTAAACGCGCAATATCGGTGCCGTATAGTTCACGCACAGCCCATAAGCCTATTGAAGCTAGCAGCAAACCCACTAAGCCACCAAAGAAGCCCAACATGCCAACTTCAACTAAATACTGGGAAAAGATCTGGCCCTTGCTTGCACCTAAGGCACGGCGGACACCCGCCTCGTTCATCTTGCGCATAAATTTGGCCAACAGAAGACCAACGGCGTTTACCAAGCAAACTAAGAGAAACAACAAACTCATGCCCACCATCACGCGATTATCTTCACTGATAACCTCGTTATAGTTCAGCCAGGTTTCAACATCCTTAATATCGCCACGAGGATTCTGGTTGGCAAAGCGACCTAACTCTCTTTGTTGCTCCACATAGCCTTTCAAGAACTCTTTGTATTGAGCTTTAGCGGCTTCGTTATCAAGCTGGGTCCAAAAAACCTGCCAGACATACTCGCTTTTTAAGATGTCTTTAAAGCCATTTACCTCTTCTGGCTGCCACCCACTAATGTTTCCCATAGGAAAGGTTTCTAGTTGTTCCACCAGGGAATATGGAGCAAAGACGCCAGCTCCCTCTCGTGGAAAATAACCTGTTGTCAAATCATAGTAAGCCGGCTGTGGATTGAAGTCCTCGTAAACACCAGCGACTGTGAATTGCATAATGCCATCAAGCATCGCAAAGGTTTTACCGACGCTGTTTACCTCACCAAAAATCCACTCACTTAAAGCCTTGGAGATAACCACTTGGTTTTCTGGCTGCTCATCTACAGATTGAGACCAAGGTCCTCCGTGAAGAAATTTCACATCAAACATTGAGAAGAAATCTCTATCAACGAACCTTCCCGCAAAATCGTTGCTAGGAGCGACGCCTTCACGCTGGCTAACCACTACGGTCATAAACTGATAAATTGGGGTGCTAGGGAAGCTTAAGTTAGCCTCTCGCAAGTTTTTCACATCCTGATGAGTAAGCTGACGAGGAAAGCCATCCGACATGCCCCAGGTTTCCATATCATTACCATAGGCCGCCAACTGTACTGCGTGTAGCTTTTCTGAACGATCGCCAGCCGGGTTGTGCGCCATTGCCTTGTAATAGCTGATCATGGTCATGGACGCACCAATACCCAAGGCAATCGCCATAATAATCAACAGGCTCAGTGCAGGTGTTTGTAAAATATGCCGCCAGGCAAGTTTGCAGTAGTAAGTAAACATATGCTGCTCCTATACCTTTATTTAAACCGCTTGGGCTAGCTGTTGCTGATCGCTTACTTGGCCATCAATGATTTGGATATTGCGCTGGGCACGACGAGCCAAACTCGGATCGTGTGTCACCATAACAATCGTAGTGCCTTCAGAGTTGATCTCTTCCAATAATTCCATCACTTGACGTGCCATTAAGGAATCCAAGTTCCCAGTTGGCTCATCCGCCAGTAGAAAACGTGGTTCTCCTGCTAAAGCTCTAGCAATTGCCACGCGTTGCTGCTGACCACCGGAAAGCTGTGATGGCAGATGCTTGGCTCGCGCGGCAAGCCCAACACGCTCGAGCGCATAATTAATACGCTTTTTTCGTTCCGCTGCAGAAAAACCACGATATCGCAGTGGCACATCAACATTATCAAACAAGTCTAAATCTGGAATAAGATTAAAACTCTGAAAAATGAAACCGATTTTCTGATTACGCAACTGAGAACGCTGACGATCATTTAAACTTGCTACATCTTCGCCATCCAAAAAGTACTCGCCGCTATTAAAGGTCTCTAGTAAACCCGCAATATTCAAAAACGTCGTTTTACCTGATCCCGATGGCCCAGTGACGGTCACAAACTCACCTTCAGCAACACCTAGATCAAACTCTCTCAAAGCATGAGTTTCGATAAGGTCGGTGCTAAATACTTTTGATATTTTGTTCATTCTCAGCATGGTAATTCCTTCTTATTCTTCAATATTCAAAATAGGGTTATGGTTTTATTCGTTTACAAACAGTGTTTCATGATCAATAAATTCATCAACCGAAGAGGTAATGATTCTGTCGCCTTGCTTTAAGCCAGAAAGAACTTCTACCTGATCGATACTGCGCGCACCAAAGCGAACAGTGGTTTTTGTCGCTATGCCATCTTCTACCAAAAACACAGCGTTATTGGCCTCGAGGTAAGAACCACGCGGCAGATATAAAGTGTTTTCTTTGCGAGCTAAACTAATACGGGCACTAAGGTGCTGGTTTTGGCGAAGACCTTGTAATTTATTATCAAGAAAAACAACTCGCGCGATCACATGGTTGTTTTGAACTTCTGGTGAAACAGAGCGCAACTCCGCAGCATATTTCTTTCCAGCGACATTAAGCTTAACGGTCATACCTGGCGCCAAGTCATCAGCAAAGGATTGTGGGATCTCTAGTTCTGCTTCATAGGCACTCAGATCTACTACCGTTAATAGAGATTGATGCTCAGCCACTTGACTGTCTTGGGTAACTAGCCAATTACCTATCATTCCTGAAACAGGTGAGCGTAATTCAAGCTCTTGCTGCTTACGGCGGAGTTCATCTACCACCAGCTGCTGTTTCGCCAGAGAAACCTTGCTCGCCTTGAGTTCAAAATCGATCATATCCGAACTTATATTGGCTTCACGTTCGGCATTTTTTAAATCCAGTTCAGCCTTATGAAGATCATCTTTGGCCTTGGCATAATCAAACTCTGATACCACCTTAATATTGAAGGAAGCCTCTGCTCGTTGCAGCTCACGAGCCGCAGCACGATGATTAACGCGACTGAGGTCCAGTGTTTTATTCAAAGCCAATTTGCGCTGCTCGACTTCAAGCTTCATACGCTCTAAATCCAACATGGAGCTTTCCAAGCGGTTTTCTTCTTGCTTGAGTTGATTATCGAGAACTGGGCTGCTGATATTGGCAATTAGCTCACCCTCGGCAACCTTATCACCAGGCTTTTTCAATAGGCGAACGCGGCCGGTTGCGGCGCTATACAAGGCCGGAGAATGGCTGGCTACCACACGGCCAGTGGCATTAACCGCTCTTTCAAACAGGCCCTGCTTTACCTCGCCAAAGCGTAGACTGTTAGCCGATAATGAAGCCTCTGCCTGCCATGGGCTCCAAAACCAAGTAGCTGCTGCCAAAGCCACAAGGCCAATCGGAATCCCAGCCTTTTTACCCCAGTTAGACTTAGGCTCTACCAAACGATCTTGACCAGAAGTATCTCGAATCATAAAATTTCCTTCGCTCTTTCAGGCAGTGACAAATGACTGCCAAGTTCTTACCTGTGTAACATTGATGCCTGTTATACAGTGCGTTTAGTCATCATTTATCCTAGATATATCAATCTTCGTGCCAATATTGTAAGTCGTTGTTTTAAAAAGGATATTCGATAATATCGAAGTAAACTGTCCGCCGTACAGTGTCCGTTCACTGTCCGCCACAAAAATTAAAGTGTCCGCGGACAGTCCAACTTTTACGCTCCAAAATATGCTTTTTGATGGCCGTGCGATTTTTAGGAAAAGAAGGAGAATATTGAAGCCAAGAATCAGCCCAGAGTGGATTCTTTATCGTTAGCTAAGGAATTTGGAAGCAAATAGATTGGAGGGGCGCACTACCCAAGGCTAGGATTTGTTCGTCCCTTGTTGGCCAGCTGTAAAAGGATCATCATTAGCAATGCCATAAGCGCACCCCCAATATTCGCCAACATATCACCATAGCTAAATACCCGTAATGGGCGCCAATACGCCTGGGCAGGCTCAGCGATAGTCGCTAGCACCATCACTACAAGCCACAAGCTCCAGTGCCATTGCCTTAAAAGAAGTAAGCGAAAGCTTAAGCTAAAGATAAAAAACACCCCAAAGTGCGCGATCTTGTCGGCTTCTTTAAAGGGAACAGCTATGGGTTCCGGGCGGAATAAACCATAAGCTAACAATGCGCAAAAACTTGCGAACATTAGGCAATAAAACCACTGCACATTGGCACTTCTGTAATAGCTATCTTCGCTATTCACACACGATCCTTGTTGTTAGTTGTGGTTGTTAATTGTTGTGCTTGAGTATAGACCATTTCACGATCAGGAAGATTTTCAAACCGGCTATAAAGCACTCAATGCACTTCAGATCCAGTGCATGCTTCAATAGATAGCCCTTTTAGAGACCATCGCTAAAAAACACCACGTCCTTATCAATCAACTCTATAGTCCAGCCGTAATGTTGAGCAATGTAGCCAAGGCTAAACTCATTGTAAAAGCGAATATGTGTAGGGTCGTTCTTGTAGTGCCAGCCGCCAAAGCGTTCTGGTTCAGCTCGTCGCTTGGTCATAACGGCCAGCGTACCCCCAGGCTTTAACAAACCCTTGAGAAGATCCAAAACCAGGCGTGGATGACGCACATGTTCTATCACCTCAGTCATGGTAATAAAATCGTATTGTTGTTTTAGCAGCTCAGCTTTGTGGGCATAGAATGGATCGTAATTCTCCATATCAAAGCCCTGCTCCATTGCCATCAACGATAAAGTAGGCCCTGGGCCACAGCCAAAGTCTAAGCCTTTTGCCCCTGGCGATAGGCGATTGATTAAAGGCTCTAAGCAGCGATTTAAAAACTGTCTGTAGCCTAGATCTTCAGCTTGATTTTGATGCTTATCGTACTCTGCTTTTTCTTCTGCTGGGCTAAGTATATCCGCCTCGGCGACATATACTAGCTCACAGTGCTGGCACAGCCAGTAGGGTCGTTTTTTATCCTGATAAAACTCAATGGTTTTATCACGGCTACATAAAGGGCAAATCATTTGTGCTTTCCATTGCGTTGTATGTTGCTTTTTCTATTGCTCTTTTTATTGCTAGGCTCATTTGCTTTGCAACTATTATTCACAATCTTGTTTCAATCCTGTGGCAAACAGCAATCACGGTAGCGTTTTTGACTACCGCATGAACAAGGCTGTTTTTCGCGCTGCTTTATATCCCGCACAATTTCCGCCCTATCTTGCTGATAGAAGTCTTCCAAGACTTGGTATAACACAGGGTGTTTTTTTTGTAGCATTAGAGGTCGCTCGAAAAAATACTCCGAGGCAACACAGAAGAATTCCAGTTTATTACTGGCACCATAAGGATCGATATTGCTACGCCCCTTATCAATGGCACGCATTTTCTTTTCGGCCAACTCAAACCATGGCAAGGCGAAGCGGTATTCTTGCAAACGTTCTGGAAAGCCATCCATATCACCGTCAGCCATATCAATAAGATGGACGAATTCATGGATGCCTACATTTTGCTTATCATGAGGGTTTCTAAAACCTTGGTACAAGGCTGGGCGGCTCAAAGCCATTTTTCCGGCCATAGGGCCCGTGCCAACCATACCTGTATAGCGCGAATCTTTCTGGCCACACTGAAAATCATCATTAAAAGCTGCCGGTAAAAGATACACGGTATTTAAATTAAAATAATGCCAACTAGTAAAGGACCATACGGGGATAATGGCACTAGCTGCCACCAATAATTGATCTTCAAAACTGGCTATTTCTTCGCCATGGAAAACTTCAGTGGTATCCATAAACAGCAGCGCACGCTGGTCAAAAAGTGTTTTTTGCTCTGCATCTAACTGACGATAAAACTCGACATGCTGCTTGAGAAAATCACTCCACTGATTCTGCCATTGAATTTTAGGCTCCGCGGCCTTTAAGCCCAAAAAGCGCAGACTAGCATTTTTAATACGAGTTAAGATTTGACTGAACATTGTTGACCTAAGATTGAAGCTCGCGCCCATTTTAAAGCGCCAGTGTAACATAGCCTTAAGAGCGGACATGATAGCCTTAAGCGAGTAAAGGTAGCCTTAATCGTAGAGATAATTGCTTAACGAGCAAAATAGAGGGTGAGAGCTGGGGTAGAGAGAGGGAACAGAAATCTACGAAACTACTTTTTACTGAGCGGGAAAGGCTGGCGAGCACTCAACATGCTCGCCAGGAAAAACCCTTTTATTCCGCCTGGGCCTGCGCTACCGTTTGATGAATTTGCGCAACAAGTTCCGGCTCAAGCTCAAGGCGTGCGGCCAGCATATTCATATAAGCCTGCTCAGCCGCAGTATCAACCTCAATGGCCATTAATGAAGCCAGGTAAAGCTCTACGGCCTGCTCTTTATTGGCCGCTGAAGCAACTAAGCTATCAATATCCAAAGGCTTATTAAGTTGATCCAGCACAAAAGCCTTGGCTTGCGTGTCTAAACCCAACTCTTCAATTTTTCCGAAAATCGCCTGATGCTCAGCGCCGTCAATTTGCCCATCGGCCTTTGCCGCCGCAATCATGGCACTGATTAACATGGCTGAAAAATCTTGTTGGCCTTGGCTATTATCCGGCAATGCAAACGCCGAGTTCTGAGGCACAGCCGGTACTTCATGCTGATTGACCACTTCAAGCGCATCATTGCTATGGTTTACCGTGTTGCTAGGCTGATTGGCGGCAGGAGGTTGCGTAGCTTGGCCAGGCGCCTGTTTTTGTGACTGGTAGTTGTTATAAGCTTTGTAGGCCAAGCCGGCTACTAAAGCCATACCGCCGTATTTCGCTGCTTTTTTGGCCATCTTGCGGCCTTTCTTAGAGCCCAGCAAATAGCCCGCAAGGCCACCGGCTGCGGCACCACCAGCAAAACCACCGCCGCTACTACCGAGCATTTGCTTGCCCTGTTGCAGTAAATCGCCCTTGCCCGATGAGGAATGAGAACCCCCTGCTCCTAGCAGTTGATTCATAATTTTTGCGGCATCAAACATATTGGCTCCAAGTCTATAATTCACAAAGAATATAGCATTGCGCTTAAGCCAAGCTCAAGCACGATGCCATACCCTTTGTTAGACGAGGCTAAAACTGATAACGCACTTTCACCCAAGTTTGGCGACCTGGCTCATTGACCCTAACCGCATCCGGGTTGAATGGATCAGAGTTGGCACTGTTGACGTGGTAGGCATAGGTTTTATCACTAAGATTTTCGATACCAGCCTCTAGCAATAAGGCCTCAGTAATATTCCAGTGGCCATAAACATGCAAAACACCAAAGCCGGCACTTTCTTCGTTTACATCAACATCTGGATCAAAATGTGTTTGCCTCGAAGCCACTAACCACTCAGCTCCTAACGCCCAATCACCTGCTTGATAATCGACATTGATACGTGCTTCCAGAGGCGCTATTTGTGCTAAGTCGCCGTTATCGCCTTCGCCACGAGTATAGGAAACGCCAGCTCGCGCGCTGAAGGCACTGCTAAACTGCCATTTGGCATCTAGCTCGGTGCCATAGATTTCAGCATCGATATTGCGATACAAGGTGGCATTATCCTGTTTGAACTGCTCAATATAATCACTTACATCGTTATAAAAAGCGGTAGCACTCCATTCCAATTTACCACTGGATTGCTGCAAGCTAAGGTCGAGTTGATGGTGAGTTTCCGCGTCGATATCTGGGTTGCCTACCCAAAAACGGCCCATTGCTGAACGTGCTATCCATTGCTCGGTTACGTCTGGGCGACGTACTGAGCGACTTAGATTGGCATTAAAACGGCGACCTTCATCCAAGTCGACATCCCAGCCCAATACGGCGCTGATTGCAGTATCGTCTTTGCGTTCAGGGCTTGCTTGATAGTAGTTTGCGTATAAGCGGCTCGGCGTTGTTGCGCCCATCATTCCAGTACTTACATTGGCTGTTTGCGCACTGCTCTCGTAATCATCCACGCGCAACCCCAAACGCAGGCTTGAGTGATCATTAAGCTGATAATCCAATTCACTGAATACACCCCACTGGCGCTGTTCAACATCGGGCCACATACGTGCCACCAACATATCCAAGCTACCGTTTTTGCCAGCATCCATGTATAGAGTCGCGAGCCTATCGTTCGCTTGATAGTCCACACCCACTCGCCACTGACTGTTTTCAGATTCGATAGTACTTAAAAAGCGCCCACCCCATGTATCTGAAGCCGAAGGTGCCGCCATCCCATTAGGCATCATATTGCGATTGCGTACGGTATAGTTATCCATCAGGTGTTCGACATCACTGCGATAGATATTGGCTTCCATGTTATCAATAAAGCCGAGTGCGGCATCGTGGGTCCATTTAATGGTGGTGCTGCGAGAATCAGCAAATACCGCATCCATACCATTACCCGCGTACCAAACATCTCCCTCGCGGCTATCTTCGTGACTAATCTCAATGATATCGTTGGCGGTAATATCCCACGCCGCCACTAAGCCCCAACTATCGGAATCAAAAGCTGATGCCACAATTTGACCGCTGCCATCTTCATAGTTTTCTGAGCGCTTACGGGCTGCAAAAACACGAACATAACCTTGATCACCGCCAGCCGCCAGATCGATACCTTGGTGCTGCAGCTCTGAATTGCTGGTGTAACCTGCCTTTACATGACCTTGAATGGCACCATCGAGAAATTCAGGGCGCAGATGCTCAAACAATAAAGTGCCACCGCTGCCACCACTGCCATGAATCACAGAACGATGCCCTTTAATGACCTGCACGGAATCAAAACTATCCACCCCCACATAAGTACTCGGTGGATCCATGCGCCCAGGGCATGCGCCGTAGTTGAAAGCACCATTACTAATGATGTTTAAGTTCGCTTGGCTTTGACCGCGAATAATAGGCTCAAAACCTCGACCGCCTCGGCGCAAGGCTGTCATACCAGTGACCGATCGTAAAAGCTCTCCAGCGTCATGGGTGGGGCGAGTAACTGGCGCCTCGCTCAATAGTGTTTCGCTGTCGACCTTTTGGAGCTTCTCAGCCGTCACCTCAATCAATTCAATAGCCATATCGTGATTACTTTGCGTACCAGCAGCATGGCCTGTAACACTAAGTGCCGCGACAGCCATCGCCAAGCTACATGGTATAAAGCGGGACCTGGCTTTTATTTTTGATGATGACAACATAAACCTTCCTTAAATTTGTTAACGAAGCCTACCCCATAGAGCCCCGTGAAATTTGATAGAAGGATTATAAAAAGCCTGTTACTGATTAGGGATGTGTCAAATTGTCGCGCTTTGTTGCGCACCCCTTTGTTTCTAGCAGCTTATGAACATTAGCAAAGGCTTAAACGAGATAGAGTTGATTAAAATCAAATTACTGAAAGTGGTTTTAGCTGCTCTCTCAACACTACATTTCCGAAAGATTCCAAGCGCTAGCAATACCTGTTGAAAAAGATCCATATAAAGATCTCAATAGAACGTCGTGATACAACGCTTGCCCGATTAGATGCAATATCGTACTTTTATTAAGCAAAGCGATTAATCGATAAATGTTGTTACCGTGAACTACGACTGAATTTTAAGTCTTCTGAAATTCTATGAAAGTGAGTAATTATGATTACCGTACACCATCTTGAAAATTCTCAATCGATTAGAATTTTATGGCTGCTCGAAGAGCTAGGCGTAGACTATCATCTTGAACACTACAAAAGAGTGGGACCGCAGACTTTAGCCCCGGACGAATATCGTAAACTCCACACCATTGGCACCTCACCTACGATAAGCGATGGAGATGTTGTATTGCCAGAGACAGGGGCAATTATGGATTACATTCTCGATAAGCACCCTTGTTGCAAACTGCACCCAGAGACCGATAGCCCACAGCGAACACGTTATTTATATTGGATGCACGCCAGTCAAGCCAGCTTTATGCCCCTGCTGCTAGAGGCGCTGATATTTAAACGTATGGAATCTAAAGCTCCGTTTATTATTCGCCCCATCATCTCTCTCGTAGTTAACAAGGTGCGGGAGAACTATCTATGGCAACGCTACAATCGTCATATGGACTTTATGGAGGCCGAGCTAAGCCGCTCAACTTGGCTTTCTGGCGAAGAACTCACCGCAGCTGATATTGTTATGGGCTATTGCTTACAAGTTGCCGAAGTACGAACGGGAATAGATGAGAAATACAGTCATATTCATGGCTTTTTAAAACGCATGCGTGAACGCCCGGCCTACCAAAGGGCCTTAGAAAAAAACGGGCCATTTAACCCGCTAGCAGAATGATTCTAATGCGGGTAATTAAGCCTATACACCTAAAGGCAGCAACTCTAGGGCTTTAGGAGATTTGAATCCCCTTCGCTCCATACCACCGAAACCCTCTTGGTCGATGAAAGAAGACCCAGAGCCTATAGCAAGTACGCCTCACCGCCCTCAAATAGCAATTAATCGCATTTAGCTTGTAAAATCAACGGCAACTCTTCAATATTGCGGGTTTTATTTAGCCAAGTAATCTTAGCTTGCCCTAAGTTCACATAAAACAACTACCGCTGGCTAGCCACAGTCGTACAGCTAATAACAAGCATGTCACACTGTGTTGTATAAAATTGCGACCGCCCGATAAGACCTTACAAATCTCCTATGAGGATATTCCACATCATAGGCGCTTATGTATTTTGAAGACTAAGCAGCTAACCACTGCCTTGTGCGCGCCACCTAACAAATCTGCATGTTTTAACATGCTCGAATGGTGCCTAAACTATTTATGAGGACTCTATGTCACTTCTTTCTTTTAAGAGCAAGGCTGTTGCTAAAAGCCTACTTGCATTGTGTTTGAGCTTACCAATAACTCTTATGGCCAATGATGTAGAGCTGGTATACCCGCAAGCTGATGATTTTGGTGATGTATTACCAATCAGCGCATCGGTTGAAGCACTACAACACTCCAAACTAGCAACACAACAAGCCGGTTTACTGTCCGAGCTTTATGTCGAAGTGGGTGATTCTGTCCAAGCTGGCGACATCTTACTCAAGCTCGACGACCAGCTTGCTAAGTTAGAAGTCAATCAAGCCCAAGCCAGTTTAAAGGCTGCACAGGTGGCCAAGGATGAAGCCGAACGTTTGCACAAAGAACTGAAAGCACTAGCCAGTAAAAAGTTCGTCGCGGCAACTCAAATTAGTGAACGCCGTGCGCAACTGGCACAAAGCCAAGCTGAATTGAGCAAACAAAAAGCCGCCCTAGCCATCAAACAAGAAGAGCTACGACGTCACAGCTTGAGAGCACCTTTTAACGGTGTTATTGCACAACGACAAACAAATATTGGCGAATGGGTAAATCAGCAGAGCACAGTAATGAGTTTGGTTCAGCAGGATGCATTGCGCCTGCGTTTAGCGATTCCACAGGAGTACTTCACTCAAGTTACACTGGGCGCCCCTGTGGAAATCCACTCTGACCACGGGAAGGTTTCTGTATTCAGTGCCAGCATCGATCGCGTGGTGCCGATTTCAAATCAAAAGTCCCGCACCTTTGAAGCCTTTGTCACCATTCCAGCTTCGGCCGGCTTAACTGTAGGTATGTCAGCCACAGTGAACATAGCGCTAATTGAACAAGAAAACCTGCGCCTCTGGTTCCCAAAGAGTGCCATCAAGCAGCACCCAGATGGAGGGGCTAGCGTTTTCGCGGTACAAAATAATCGAGCGAAGCGTTACATCGTAAAAATCATTGAGCGTGAAGGTGACCGCATTGCCGTTAATGGAGCTCCTGCTAGCATGGCCTATGTTAGAAGCGGTGTGGAGCTACTCCAAGATGGCGACAGCCTGGATTCTAAGCTTTCTGCAACTAGCAAGGAGCCTCAGCAATGATCGCTGCCGCTGCCAATCGAGGCCTATTGGTTGCCGTTATCGTGCTTATTAGCACCATCTTAGGTGTGGTCGCTGCGCTTAAAATTCCAGTACAAATGATTCCAGATTTGGAAGTGCGGAGCATTACAGTACAAACAGGCTGGCCGGGCGCCACACCACAAGATGTCGAAAAAGAAATTCTAATCGAGCAAGAACGCTATTTGCGCAGCTTGCCCAATCTACAAAGAATGGTGTCCTATGCCGAAATGGGCGAAGCCAGTATCGAACTTGAATTTCCCTTTGGCACCAATGTTAATGACGCCTTGATTCGGGTCAATAATGCACTTAGCCAGGTGCCCTCTTACCCAGAGAATGTTGATCAACCCCGCTTATTCTCTAGCTCTTTTTCAAGCAATGCCTTCATGTTCTTTTTATTGCAACCCGTTGAAGGCAACCCTTTGCAATTAGATGTCGATCTATTGCGAGACTTTACCGAAGATTTTGTTCGTCCTCGCATGGAATCAGTAACGGGGGTATCTGAGGTACGAGTGCATGGTGGTGCCCGCCGACAGATTCAAATTAAGGTAAATGCTCAGCGTCTAGCCCAGCGCGGTATCAGCCTAGCTGAAGTTCGCAGCGCCGTACGTGATCGCAATCGTGATGCCTCAGCCGGAGATATTGAAAGCGGCAAAAGCCGTTATCTGCTTCGTGTCGTTGGTCGATTTGAACAGATTAAGGAACTGAAACAACTCATCGTGAAGCGTGAAGGCAATGCCAATATTTTGCTGCAGGATATTGCCGATATCGAGCTGGATCACTTTGAGGCTCGAGCGCTTTCCTTCGCTGATGGCGAACGTACCTTAAGACTTTCTGTAAGACGTGAAAGTGGCTCAAATGTGCTTGCCATTAAAGAGCAAATGCTACCCTTGATCGACGAGCTCAATGAACAGCTATTGGCACAAAATGGTTTGCAGTTACGCTTACTAAGTGACGACGTTAAATACGTTAAAAGCTCACTGGAAAACGTTTGGTTCAACTTAGGCCTTGGTGCTTTACTGGCCACCTTGGTCATGTACTACTTCTTGAGATCGGGCCGAGCGACTTTGGTGGGGGTATTTGGTATTCCACTATGTACCATTGCGGCCTTTATCGGTTTGCTTGCCTTTTCTAGAACCATTAACGTTATCTCGCTAGCTGGGGTAGCCTTTGCCATCGGCATGACGGTGGACAATACCATCGTGGTTCTTGAGTCCATTGTGCAGGCCAAGCAAAAAGGCCGTAATAAAATGGAAGCGGTGGTAAAAGGCGTGCAAGATGTTTGGCCAGCGGTGCTAGCATCAACGGCTACCACCGTTATGGTGTTTGCACCAATTTTATATGTAGTCGAAGAAGCAGGCCAGCTCTACTCCGATATTGCCATTGCCATCGCCGCCGCGATTATTGCTTCTATGTTAGTGGCAATTTTTGTGGTGCCGGTTGCGCTGGCACAGCTAAGTAGCCGCAGTGATCTCAAACCAAATCGTAATTACAAGCTATCACCTCGTTGGTTAGGCATGGTTAACTTTGTTACGCAAAGTAAAACTAGAGCACGATCCATGGCCACTGTAATTGCAGGCAGCATATTGATTTTAGCCTACGCACTAATGCCTGCAGCCGAGTATCTACCTGAGGGTGAAGAGCCTAAAGCCTTTTCCATGATGATTGCACCACCAGATTACAACCTAACGCAAATGGAAAATATCGCCAGTGAATTGCGCGATCACTTTGCCCAATATATCAAGCAAGATGCCGCTGCTTATCAACCAGAGTCTGACAGTATGCCACCTATGGAATACTACAGTATGACGGTATCTGCCGGACGCATTTGGTTCTTAAGTGCACCCAAAGACCCTGCATTTATTGGCGCCATGATGGATGGCATCACTAGCAAATTTAAAAGCTATGAGGGCATGCGGGCCTTCTCGTCTCGCGGTTCTATTATTTCCAGTAATGACGGTGGTACCCGAGCTGTTGCAGTCGATATTGCTGGCAATAATACCGTGGAACTATATAAGGCCGCCGAGGCTGTTTACCAACAAGCGCAGCTGGTGTTTGATGATCCACAATTAAACTCCGAGCCCCGCTCCCTGAGCTTAGACCAACCTCTTATTGAAATTAAACCACGCTGGAATCGTCTGGTCGAATTAGGCATTCGCAACCAAGACTTTAATTATGCGGTCGCTGCACTAAGTGACGGTGCCTATGTGGATGAGTTTATTCTTAATGATGACAAGGTGGATATCTTCTTGTTTAGTGGTGCCGGTACTGAGCAAAACCTGGAGCAGCTGGCAGCTACCCCTATGGTAAGCCCAAGCGGGAATGTTCTTCCGCTTAGCGCACTGGCTGACTTAATAGAGAGCAAGAACAGCAACTCGGTACGTCGAGTCGATGGTAATCGCACCGTAACGGTTTACATCATTCCGCCTCGCGAAGTGGCACTAGAAACGGCGGAAGCATTGGTGCGTGAAGAGTTGATTCCAAGCCTCTGGAAGGAAGGCAAAATTTCTCAGGGTATCAAGCTCAGTATCAGCGGTGCAGCTGATCAGCTCGAAGCAACTCGCGCCTCGCTTTCCAGTAATTTCGCAATTGCTTTGGTATTAATTTACCTACTGCTGGTAGCGATCTTTAGTCATTGGCAAATGCCTTTGTTTATCCTAGCCACCGTGCCACTCGGAATGGCTGGCGGTCTACTAGGTTTAATCGGCGCCAATGCACTCGGCAGCCTCAGCAGCGCAATTGGTTTAGCCGGCTTCCACCAGCCCTTCGATATGATCACCATGTTGGGTTTTCTGATTCTACTCGGTACAGTGGTCAATAATCCGATTTTGATTGTTGACCAAACCCGCCGCTTTATGGAGCAAGGTATTGCCGTTCGAGAAGCTGTGCGTGAAGCTGTAAAAAAGCGCCTAAAGCCAATACTGATGTCTACAGCGACCACACTGTTTGGCTTAGCGCCTTTGGTTCTTATTCCAGGAGAAGGCACGGAGCTCTATCGAGGCGTAGGTATCATCGTTCTATGCGGAATTTTGGCTTCTACTGTTTTGAGCCTAAGTTTTCTACCAGCCCTACTAATGGCTGTTATGCCAAGCAAAGGTAGCGAGCCATTGAAAACATAAAAAGGTTAACTAACATCGGGCGCGGTCCTTTGTACTAGGCTGCGCTCGAGTCTGTTTTCTTAGCTAAAAGACAACAGCCCAATATAAAAACTACCCACAAAGAGGTAGCCCACCCCCTCCTTCTAGCCAATACCTTTTGCCGACACTATATGTGATAGTTGCAACTGCCGAGCCACTTTTGCTAAAGGCCACTGTGCCTATGCAAACTTGGCCGCAGCATGTTGCTGCCGGGTAGCTAGGGAAACCTTGTTGCCTCCCGTATTTGGAAAGGCTTTTATGAACAGTATTGTCACTATTCCTGATCAGCTTATTGATAGCTATCAGAGGCGTTTTAATTATTTACGCCTATCAATTACCGAGGCTTGCAATTTCCGCTGTAACTACTGCCTTCCCGATGGCTATTGCCCTAGTAATGACTCACCTTTTCTCAGCCTACAGGAAATCGATCGTCTGAGTGGCAGCTTCGCTAAACTAGGTACTGAGAAAATTCGTATCACCGGGGGCGAACCATTATTGCGTAAAGATTTGGCAGATATCATTAGCTGTTGCAAGGGAAAATCCGGGATTAAAACCGTGGCCATGACCAGCAATGGCTATAAGCTACCCAAGCTTCTCCCACAGCTGGTGCACTCAGGCTTAGATTGCTTAAATTTAAGCGCCGACAGTCTGCGGCCAGAGACCTTTAAATTGATTACCGGACACAATTCCTTACAAAAGGTGCTAGACAGCGTTGAGCTCGGGCTGGAGCTTGGCCTGCGCCGTATAAAACTAAACGCTGTCCTCATGCGTGACAGCAGCCTGCAAGAGTTGGATAGCTACTTAGATTATATCCGCACACGTCCCATAAGCTTACGCCTGATCGAACTGATGCGCACCAATGACAATCACGATTTCTTTCAACAGCAACATGTTAGTGGCCAGGCCATCGTAGATCGTTTGTTGAGTAGTGGCTGGAGGCAAACTAAGCGTGCGGCCGATGCTGGACCTGCAGTGGAATTTGAACATGAAGATTACGCTGGGCGCCTTGGGCTGATCATGCCCTATAGTAAAAACTTTTGTGCCGATTGTAATCGCCTAAGAGTTTCTGCTAGCGGTAAGCTACACCTATGTTTATTCAATAAAGCTGATGCTGATCTACGCCCGCTGCTTCAAAACGACAGCCAGGAGCAACTTGAGCATTGCTTAATCGAACAGGTTAAAGGCAAGTGGCAAGGGCACCAGTTAGAGCAAAACAATAGCGGAAGTACCAAGCACCTGGCCATGCTAGGTGGTTAATTTAAGGTTCACATTATGTCACACCAAACAACAGAACATCAGATTCCCCTAAACATTGCCGTATTAACGGTATCCGACACTCGGAATGAGAGCAACGATAGCTCTGGACAATATCTAGTCGACAGCCTTGTGAGCTGTGGACATATTTTGGCCGCTAAAAAAATTGTAATCGATGATATCTATCAGATTCGCTCTGCCATCAGCCAATGGATTGCAGCCGATGACTTACAGGCAGTACTCATCACTGGCGGCACTGGTTTTACAAGTCGAGACAGCACACCCGAAGCGGTTACTCCCCTACTCGACAAAATCGTTGATGGATTTGGGGAATTGTTTCGCGCCGTATCGCTCCAACAAATCGGCACCAGTACCATTCAATCTAGAGCTCTTGCTGGCATGGCTAATAAAACCATGTTGTTTTGCATGCCTGGCTCCACAGGTGCTTGTCGCACCGCCTGGGAGGAAATAATTTCAAGCCAACTCGACAGCCGACAAGGTCCCTGTAATTTTGTTCCACAGCTAAAAGGAATCGATATCGCTGCCTGCCAACATCGAAATTAAGCTTGTCCACTAAGAGCCAGCACTTTTTTACTATATGGGCGCTTACAGCGCCTTTTTTATACCTACGATTCAAACAAGTAGTTTTTAGGAGGTATTGCCTCTTTGGAGTTTCGCTTAATTGATGCAAATCAAATTCTTTGCCTCCCCTCACACTTCACAATAGGGGAGTTAACTTAGGGGGAAATCATGAGCGATTCTCGTCAAATACCAGCATCATCTGAAACAGCAAATACACAGGTAATAAGCCTACAAGACACTTCCCAGGATATTTGGTCAAAAAAGTATTGTTTGCGAGACGCGAATGGAAAAAGCATTGATAAAAACATAAGCGACTCATTCAAGCGCATTGCCAAAGCTTTGGCGAATATTGAAAGTGATCGACGAGACTTTTGGTATCAAGAATTTCTCTGGGCACTTGAACATGGCACCATTCCCGCTGGACGCATTATGTCTAATCTCGGTGCCAAAGAATACAAACCGGCCACCTCGACCATAAACTGTACAGTATCCAAAACCCTACAAGATTCTATGGAAGATATACTACAGGGAAATCTTGAGGCTGGGCTGACTCTTAAAGCGGGATGTGGTATCGGATACGAATTCTCAACCTTACGCCCCAAAGGCGCATTTGTATCAGGAGCTGGAGCCTATACCTCTGGTCCACTGTCCTTTATGGATATTTACGACAAAATGTGTGCCACAGTATCTTCCGCCGGTGGCAGACGAGGTGCGCAAATGGCTACCTTTGATATTCACCACCCCGATGTAGAAGACTTTATCGCCGCCAAACGTGAGGATGGGCGACTCCGACAGTTCAATTTATCTTTACTCATCAATGATGACTTTATTCAAGCCGTTAAAAATAAACAACAGTGGCCGTTGTCGTTTCCATTGAGCAAGAGCGCGCAAAAAGAGTTAGAGCTTACTCTTAGTGATACACAGATAATTCATTGGCGTACTATGCCACACTTGGGCAGCGAATATATAAGAGACCCACAAGGACGAATCGCTTGTCATATTTACCGGCACATAAAGGCGGAAAAGCTATGGCATAAAATTATGCGCTCAACCTATGATTATGCTGAGCCGGGCTTTATCTTGATTGATCGTGTGAATGAGTTTAATAATTTGTGGTTTTGTGAATCGATCAGGGCCAGTAACCCCTGCGGGGAACAACCCCTCCCCCCCTATGGCAGTTGTCTTCTCGGCTCAATCAATTTAAGCGGCTTAGTCCGCAATCCATTCAAAGAAGATGCCCACTTTGACTGGCCGCAATACCGCCGACTTATCCGCGTATTTACACGCATGCTCGACAATGTAGTCGAAGAAAATGGCCTGGCTCTTGCGCAACAAAAACAAGAAATACTGCGTAAACGAAGACACGGGATGGGTTTCTTGGGGCTCGGATCCGCAATGACTATGTTGAAAATGCCCTATGGGAGCCCTGAGTCCTTGGAATTTACCGAACAAGTTAGCCGTGAGTTGGCACTTGAAGGCTGGCGAGAAGGTGTTCGTTTAGCCAAAGAAAAAGGGGCTGCGCCGATATTTGAAGAGGATTTTGTCATTGATGAGAGCCTTTTGAAAATACGCCCTCAATTGAAAGAAAAACACTCCCTAGGCGATAAAGTGAAGGGCAAGGCCCTGCTTGCCCGCTACAGTCGCTACATGAATAAGATTGAAAGCCTTGATCCCCAACTAATAAGCGATATTGCTGAGTTCGGCTGCCGCTTTAGCCATCACAGCTCAGTTGCTCCCACAGGCACCATTGCACTTTCTTTCGGCAACAACACCAGCAATGGCATTGAACCTAGCTTTGCTCACCGGTACTCAAGAAATATCATCGAGGAAGGCAAAAAAAGTAAGGTGAAAACCGAGGTTTACTCTTATGAATTTCTCAATTACTTATCCACAGTAGATCCTGACGCTGATACTAATAATCTACCTGTATACTTTACGGTTGCCGATGAAGTCAGCCCCAAGCAGCACATTGATGTACAAGCCGCTGCGCAAAATTGGATCGACTCTTCCATCTCTAAAACGATCAATGTACCCACAGATATGGACTACGAAGAGTTTAAAGATATCTATCTTTATGCCCATAAAAAGGGCTTAAAAGGTTGCACCACCTTTCGCTTTAACCCTGAAGCATTTCAGGGTGTATTGGTTAAAGACCAAGACTTGCAAAACACAGTATATTGCTTCCAATTAGAAGACGGTAGCGAAGTGAAAATCAAAGGCGATGAAACGGTTCTTTACGATGGAGAAGAACACTCAGCCGCCAACCTTTTTGACGCATTAAAAGAAGGCTACTACGGCAAACTTTAGGAGGCTATAATGTCCGCTATTGAAATCAATCAAAAAATCGTGGCTTACAGAATCTTCAAAGAAGAGGACAATGAAGCCCCTGTCGTCAATGATGCGACTCCAGAGACAATGCATGAAAATGTAAGTCGTCCGGAGCGTTTACATGGCGAAACTTATAAAATAAAAACTCCGCTTTCCGACCATGCACTGTATATCACGATAAACGATATCGTACTCAACCCCGGTACGGTACACGAACAATTTCAGCCATTCGAAATATTTATCAACTCCAAAAATATGGAGAATTTTCAGTGGGTTGTGGCATTAACTCGAGTCATTTCAGCGGTATTCAGAAAAGGGGGAGACATTACTTTTTTGGTCGATGAACTAAAAGCTGTTTTTGACCCAACAGGTGGCTACTTCAAATCAGGCGGAGTATTCATGCCTTCATTGGTTGCTGAAATAGGCAGTGTCATTGAATCACATCTAAAGAACATTGGTATGTTACAGCCGGAGTCTTTAAGCAATGAACAAAAAAAGATTCTTGAAGAGAAGCACCTAGAATACATTAAGGCTGAATCCACTGAAGACACAGCTTTCCCTAAAGACGCCCTACTGTGCTTTAAATGCCACAATAAGGCTGTCATTTTGATGGACGGTTGTAAAACCTGTCTAAACTGCGGTGACTCCAAGTGTGGTTAACATCATGAGTGACAATCCATTCCGTGCACTGTGGACCCAAAAAGGCCATCAGCTTTGTACCGGACATTGGGAAATCACTTATCTTGAATTACCTATCGAACTGCCCTTTGAACGACGCGCCAGTGATATGGAAACTTGGGGCATTTATAGCTTTATTTATGAGGATGACCCGGACTATGCCGAAGGCCTGCCGGAAGAAGAGTGGATAGTAGCGAACATCGAATGGCTACAAATCCTCTTTGAGGAATTCAATATTCCCTTTGATAAAGCCCACTTAAAGTACTTTTACCAAGCTATAAACCCAGAAGATTGGCGCTGTGGAAGTTGTGGCGGCTGCCTATAGATATGAAATCCTCCAGAGCCTGCTGTTGCAGGCCCTGGCTTATCTGCTCAGTAGAACTAAGAGATTTAGTTCATCAATGGGGAATCGGAAACATTAAAATCAAAGCCTTCAATATCGGCGGTTGAAATTAACTGCTCAATGTACTGAGCGATAGCTTTTCGACGTACTTTTTCATCCAGATAATGGCGAATGCGCTCTTCAACCGCTTCAAATGGCAAGGCTTGCCCTTCTACAACATGATCAATTTGCACAATATGATAGCCATAACGAGTCTCTATCGGCGCAGCGAGCAAGCCTGGGCGACACTGGAATAATTGGCGTTCAAATTCTGCAACGGTTTGACCTTTACTGAGCTGGCCCAACTGACCACCAGTTTTCTTCGACATACAAGCTGAATAAGCCTTAGCCAGAACATCAAACTGGCTAATATCTTCTTGCAGCTGCTCAAGCAACTGCTGTGCCTTATCTTTGGCTGACAAGCTAGCTTCTGCTTCGCGAGGGTCAGCAGCAATCAAAATATGACGCGCTTCGATCAATGGGCTACTAAAAAACTTAGCAGGATTTTGCTTGAAATACTGCAAGCAATCTTCATTACTCGCTTTGGGACAATCTAGCTCACGATCAAATAGAGCTTGGCTAAAATGATCCTCATCTTCCGGCAAATCATCATCCAAGAGCTCAAGTTCCTTTGCTCTTTGTCGTAGCAATTCACTAATCAACAACGCTTCAGCGGCTTTTAGCATTGCTTCACGTTGAGATTCAGCACTGTGATATTGCATTTCTTCAGCGATTTTCGCTTCACTGATCTCAGTTTGGTTTACACGAATCATCTCTATATACCTCAACAACGGAGGAAGACAAGCTCCCTCCCTGTTTGAATCGTTATTTGCTACGAACAATTTGGTAGTTTCTACTGAAGTACGATACCGGTACGCTCCAGATATGCACCAAGCGGCTAAATGGGAAAATAACAAACAGAGTCATCCCCAAGAAGACATGCAACTTGAATATGATGTGCACATCAGCGATTGCAGCTGAAGCAGCAACGCCATTCAAAATTACCATGTTCTGCGCCCAACTCATAAGTTTTAACATTTCTTCCCCATCCATATGGCCGGCGGAAACAAAAATTGATAGCAAGCCCAGCAACAATTGAACCAGCAAAATAAATAGTAAAGCAATATCCATCGTTGAGCTGGTTGCCCTAATGCGCTCATTACCCAAGCGACGCTTGATCAACACGACTAAACCAAATAGACAAATAATTCCGAAAAAACCACCCATAGCCATTGCAAAGACTTGCTTCATGCTGGCGGTAATGCCCAAAAAGTCCCAGACTTGATGAGGCGTCAGCAGCCCCACAAAGTGTCCCAGTAATACCATAATGATACCAATATGAAAGGGACGACTACCGAGTTTCAGAGCTTTACTTTCTAACATTTGGCTGGAACCTGTTTTCCAGCTGTACTGTTCGCGGTCATAACGAACTAACGTGCCCAGAAAAAATATTGCCAATGCTATATACGGATAGATTCCAAATAAAAAATGGTTCATTGTTTAGCCCCCTCTTCAGCGGCATCATGGTAATCATTAAACCCAACCCAATTTAATGGGACATCAAGATCTTTCCTCTGGGATTGCGAAGGTTTACGATTCGCCTGTTCGCAAGCTTTATCTATGGAATCAGCACCAAAACTCACCTCCTCTTCTTCCCACTCCTTATCGATGGCTTTCTTGCTGTCATCTCGTTTTTCGCTGGCCACTTGTTGACGAATTTCGTCAATATCGATATCTGCGGCAGAAAACTCTAGTAAGGCATCGAATAACACCGAGTAGTTACTGCCACGACGTTCAAGGCGACACTGCAACAAGGCTAGGATATGTGCCACTTCACATAACCAAAGTTTGGCATTATCCCGCCCTTGAGTAGATAAAAACTCCAAAAACAGAGGTATATAATCAGGAAGCTCATGACGATCAAGCTGCAAGTTGGCTTCTTTGTATTTGGCTATCAATTCGACCATGGCTTGGCCGCGATCACGGGACTCCCCGTGTACATGCTCAAACAGCCACAGGCCGAGGGAACGACCGCGCTCGAATAAACCATCATATTCTGCCTGCCAGTCGATCAAATCCATACACCCTCTGCGCTCGACAAATTCCAGCAGCGCGAGCTGCTGGCCTAAGGGGAGATCCGAGTATTCTATAATCTCCTTAATGTCATCAAGATGTTCCACCAAGCTGGTTTTAGGGTAGTCCATCAGCAGGGATAGTAGTTGTAGGATCCTCATAATCAATCCTCCACCTGAACAACAGTGATCTCACGAGCTAGGTCCAACTGCTGACGATTGCCTTGCTGCTGCACTCCAAATAGATTCGCATCGCTGCTACCACCACCACAGCCATTACCAAAGCTAAATCCACAGCTGCTCTTCATGCTGTAAGCTTCTTCTGCGTAAGCAGTATGACTGCTCGGAATAACAAAACGGTCTTCGTAGTTGGCTATCGCCATATAGCGATACATCTCTTCAACTTGCTGACTACTTAGGCCAACTTCCTTTAGAACTTCGAGATCTTCTTCACCTTCTACTAACTGCGAACGCTTGTAAGAACGCATGGCTAGCATACGTTCGAGAGCCGACAGCACAGGAGCTTCGTCACCTGCAGTTAATAAATTAGCCAAGTAACGAATAGGAATGCGCAGAGATTTTAAATCCGGAATCACACCATCCTTCCCGATAGAACCGTCTTCAATGGCATTTTGTATTGGTGACAGTGGCGGTATGTACCAAACCATTGGCAAGGTGCGATACTCAGGATGCAGTGGCAGCGCCACTTTCCAGTCCATCGCCATTTTATACACTGGTGATTGCTGTGCGGCATCAAGCCAAGCTTCTGGAATACCTTCTTCTCTTGCGGCTTTTTGCACCTGAGGATCTGAAGGATCCAAAAACACATCCAACTGGGCCTGATACAAGTCTCGTTCTAATTCCGTGCTGGCCGCTTCTTCAATCTTGTCGGCATCATAAAGCAGCACACCAAGGTAACGAATTCGACCTACACAAGTCTCAGAGCAAACAGTTGGCTGACCAGCCTCGATACGAGGGTAGCAGAATATACATTTTTCCGATTTGCCAGTTTTCCAATTGTAATAAATTTTCTTATAAGGACAGCCGGACACGCACATGCGCCAGCCTCGACATTTATCCTGATCGATTAGTACAATGCCGTCTTCTTCGCGTTTATAAATCGCACCCGAAGGGCAGCTAGCTACGCAAGCGGGGTTTAAGCAGTGCTCACAAAGCCTCGGCAAGTACATCATAAATGTCTTTTCGAACTGTCCGTAGATATCCTTTTGAATCACTTCGTCAAAGTTTTTATCAACCTTTCGCTTCTCAAACTCGGTCCCAAGAATTTCTTCCCAGTTGGGTCCCCAGTTAATTTTCTGCATACGCTGCCCAGTAATTAAAGAGCGTGGTCTGGCAACTGGCTGATGTTTCGACTCTGGTGCATTATGTAAATGCTCATAATCAAAATCAAAAGGTTCATAGTAGTCATCAATTTCCGGTAAATCAGGGTTCGCGAAAATATTCGCCAACAGACGCAACTTACCACCTTGACGAGGCTCTAATTTGCCATTGGCATTGCGAACCCAGCCTCCGTTCCACTTATCTTGATTTTCCCATTCTTTAGGGAAACCAACACCAGGCTTGGATTCAACATTATTAAACCACGCGTATTCAACACCATCTCTTGAAGTCCAAACATTTTTACAAGTGATTGAGCAGGTATGACAGCCAATGCACTTGTCCAAATTAAGGACCATGCCTATTTGCGCACGTACTTTCATTTCTGCACCTCCACCTGGGTCTGTTCCTCATCTAGCCAATCAATTTTATTCATCTTTCTAACAACAACAAACTCATCTCGGTTACAACCTACGGTGCCGTAGTAGTTGAAGCCATACGCTTGTTGCGCATATCCACCAATCATATGTGTAGGTTTCATAATGGCGCGAGTTACCGAGTTATGCATACCACCACGAGTCTGAGTGGTTTCTGCTCCTGGTATATTCACAATGCGCTCTTGCGCGTGGTACATCATGCTCATACCACTTGGTACGCGCTGGGAGACCACCGCTCGAGCCGAAATTGCGCCATTAACATTAAAAGCTTCAATCCAGTCATTATCTTCAATACCTGCCTCTTTAGCGTCCCCTTCGGATATCCAAATGATGGGGCCGCCGCGTGATAAGGTCAGCATTAACAGATTATCTGAATAAGTGGAGTGGATACCCCACTTCTGATGTGGCGTAATCCAGTTCAACACTATTTCTTTGTGGCCATTAGGCTTTTTGCCTTTGATAGGCTCGATGGTCTTCAAATTCACAGGCGGTTTGTAAAGACACTGGGTTTCACCAAAGTCACGCATCCATTCATGATCCTGATAGAATTGTTGGCGCCCAGTCACAGTACGCCATGGAATTTGCTCATGAACATTGGTGTAGCCAGCATTATAAGAAACGTGTTCATCTTCTAAGCCGGACCATGTTGGCGAACTGATGATCTTGCGTGGCTGCGCCTGAATATCACGGAATCGAATTTTCTCGTCTTCCTTTGGCTTCGCTAAATGAGTGTGATCAAGCCCCGTGAATTCACCTAGTGCTTCCCAAGCTTTAACAGCAACATGACCATTGGTCTCAGGAGCCAAAGAAAGGATCACTTCTGCAGCATCGATGGCACTTTCTATCTTAGGGCGACCTTGATGAATACCTTCTTCTGTATGTCGGTAGTTCAAATCGCCAAGGAATTTAACCTCTTCTTCGGTATTCCAGGAAATGCCCTTACCGCCATTACCTAATTTTTCCAACAAGGGGCCAAGTGATGTAAAACGTTTATAGGTATTGGGGTAATCACGCTCAACCACCACCATATTGGGTGCTGTTTTTCCAGGAATTAAATCGCATTCACCCTTCCACCAAGCTTTCACCCCATCGGGCTGGGCTAATTCTCCTGGGCTATCATGCAAGAGTGGTACGGTTACCAGATCTTTCTCGACACCCAGATGATTTTCGGTCAGCTCAGAGAAACGTTTGGCAATACCTTTAAAGATCTCCCAATCAGAGCGTGACTCCCATACAGGATCAATGGCTTTTGATAAAGGATGAATAAATGGGTGCATATCCGAGGTATTCATATCGTCTTTCTCATACCAAGTTGCGGTCGGTAAAACGATATCTGAATACATACAGGTTGATGACATGCGAAAATCTAAAGTGACAACTAAGTCAATTTTTCCTTCCGGCGCTTCATCATTCCATACGACATCCTCTGGCTTAGCCTCGTCGCTTTCACCTAGATCTTTGCCCTGCAAGCCATTCTTGGTCCCCAAGAGGTGGCGTAGCATATATTCATGCCCTTTACCTGAAGAGCCTAGTAAATTGGAGCGCCAGATAAATAGATTGCGTGGGAAGTTCTGTGGATTATCAGGATCTTCACAGGCAAACTTTAAATCGCCACTCTTTAGCTGCTGAACGGCATAATCTTTTGGGTCCACTCCGGCTTCGTTGGCCTGCTTAACCAAATCAAGTGGGTTCATACCCAACTGCGGCGCCGAAGGTAACCAACCCATGCGCTCTGCACGCGTATTGTAGTCAATGATTGAGCCGCTCCACTTCTCCTTATTTGCGAGCGGGGAAACCACTTCCTCCATGCGCAGCTTTTCGTAACGCCATTGATCCGCATGGTTGTAGAAGAAGCTTGTTCCGTTCATTTGACGTGGTGGACGCTGCCAATCCAAGCCAAAGGCGAGCGGCAACCAACCGGTTTGCGGCCTTAGTTTTTCCTGTCCTACATAGTGAGCCCAGCCACCACCAGATTGCCCAATACAACCACACATCATCAGCATATTAATAACGCCGCGGTAGTTCATATCCATGTTGTACCAGTGGTTCATCGCAGCACCAATAATTATCATGCTGCGGCCATGGGTTTTATGGGCATTGTCAGCAAACTCAGTCGCAATCTTGATGACTTGCTCTTTGGGTAAGCCGGTAATTTTTTCCTGCCATGCAGGGGTATAAGGCTTATCTTCATCAAAACTACTGGCGCAGTTTTCACATTGATAGCCATTATCCACACCGTAGTTAGCCAGGGTTAGATCGAAGACTGTAGCCACCAAAATGGACTTACCATTGGCCAATTGAATACGTTTGGCTGGCACTTTACGTGCTTGTAGCTCAGTATGATCAGTGTGCTGGAAGTAGTCGTAATCATGCTTTTGCCCTCCAAAATAAGGGAAAACCACATCGACCAGATCATCATGTTGCTCTTTGAGCGATAAACTTAGATCGACGTCATCGCCACTAGAACCATCTTTTTGCTGGATATTCCATTTGCCCTTTTCACCCCAACGGTAGCCAATGGAACCGGTTGGTGAAACCAGCTCACCTTTATGATCAAGCGCAATAGTCTTCCACTCAGGGTTGTTTTCTTGGCCAAGATTGTCTGCTAAATCAGACGCCCTCAAAAAACGCCCCTGCTGCAAACCATGTTCACTTTCGTCCAAGCAAACAAGATAAGGGAAGTCGGTTTTTTGTTTTACATATTCCTGGAAATATTCACTGGGATTTTCAAGGTGAAACTTTTTCAGAATCACATGGCCCATTGCCATAGCTAAGGCCGCATCAGTACCTTGTTTAGCGGGTAACCACTCATCTGTGAGCTTGGCGACTTCAGAAAAGTCCGGAGTAACGGAAACAGTCTTAGTGCCCTTATAACGTACTTCAGTAAAGAAATGCGCATCAGGCGTACGAGTTTGCGGAACATTTGAGCCCCAGGCAATAATGTATCCAGAGTTATACCAATCTGCAGATTCAGGCACATCGGTCTGCTCACCCCAAATCTGCGGAGACGCCGGTGGTAGATCACAATACCAATCGTAAAAGCTCAAACAGTTTCCGCCAATGAGCGACAGATAACGGGCACCTGCCGCATAAGAGACCATAGACATGGCAGGAATCGGTGAGAAACCGGTTATACGGTCTGGACCGTAGTTTTTCGCCGTGTAAATATTAGAAGCGGCGATAATCTCATTTACTTCATTCCAATCAGAACGCACCATGCCACCAAGGCCGCGTTTAGACTTATAGGCTTTGGCTTTTTCTGGATCACTTACTATTGAAGCCCAGGCCAAAACAGGGTCACTGTGTTGTTGCTTTGCGGCACGCCATAGTTTCAATAGTGACTTGCGCACCTTAGGGTACTTCAATCTATTCGCACTGTAGATGTACCAAGAATAACTGGCACCTCGAGGGCAGCCACGGGGCTCATGATTAGGTAAATCAGGTCGAGTACGGGGGTAGTCGGTTTGCTGAGTCTCCCAAGTAACCAGACCATCTTTAACATAGATTTTCCAGCTACAAGACCCAGTACAGTTCACCCCATGGGTAGACCGTACGATCTTGTCGTGCTGCCATCGGCGGCGATAACCATCTTCCCAGGCTCTATCCTGATCAGTGGTGATACCGTGCCCCTCGGCAAAGGGCTCTTGTTTGCTTTTAAAAAAACGCAGTTTATCTAAGAAATGGCTCATGTATATTCCTCACCACTTACTGGAATTTCCAGCAGCTATTCACGGGTGATTCGACTATAGTAAGCAGGCAATAAAAGCAGTTGATATGGATCAATACAGCCCTGTCGTAAAAACTCCACAAAGGGCTCAACTACCTCCAAGGAGGTATTTACACAAACACCGTAAGTTACTGAAAATAAAAGCTAATTTTTCAAAGATACTCAGAAATGAAGTTTCTATTTTTACACCCTGAGTATTGATAGGTAGACCCGACCTGATAAGCCCTAGGTGGGCTAGAGAAGCATTATGGATATTATCAAACAGCAATATACCAACTCGGTCATGGGTTACATTACCCTCTCCTTAATATCGATTATTATCGTTACTTTAATGACGATTTTTGTTTCTTTTTGGATCACAGAGCTGTCGGACAAAGATGCGCAAGCGATCAATGTTTCCGGCTCTATGAGGATGAAGACCTATCAGGTTGGTCTTGCACTGAAAAGTGGCGAAACAGAACTCGCGAATCGATATATAGTAGAATTAGATCAAACTTGGAACCATAGCCTATTTTCAAATCAACATAGCCAAACCAGCAATAGCAACAATCGCCTCAAGCATCAATTCGAACTTGCATTTAAACACTGGGATCAAACCCTAAAACCTATTTTATTAACTGCTATCAACGAATCCCGCGTACAGAAAAACGATTATCTTGATCTCTTAGACAAACAAGTAGAGCTGACAGACGAAGTCGTTAATTTATTCCAAATTGAAGCGGAACGTAAAATTAAACAATTGAGGTCGTTCCAATTGCTCGCACTATTAGCAACTATCTGTGTTGGCGCCTTGATTTACTATCTGTTGAAAAATCGAGTTGAACAGCCTTTGAGTGAACTCATGCAAACCGTAGATCGCTTTGGTAAAGGTGATTTTAGCCAACGAGCCCAAATCAATGAGAAGGATGAATTAGGCATGATGGGCGCTGTCTTCAATCAAATGAGTGATTCTATTGAAGAATCTTATTCTAAGCTGGAACAAAGAGTCGAAGAGCGAACAGAGGAATTGCATCGAAATAATATTACCTTAGAGTTTCTATTTGCAACTGCACAAAAAATTATCGATATGCAACAACATAAACTCGACTACCAGGAAATACTGAACGAACTGTCTCGAGTATTGAAAGTGGAGCCACTAGAGCTGTGCCTATTCACTCCCCATGGCGAACACCCGTATTTGCATATCTCACCAAATTCTCAAGCCGTCAGCCAATGTGGTGAAGGAGACTGCGCGAGCTGCAAAGGCAGTGCGCCGTTTGTGCGACTAAACCCCAGTAATTTTGTAGAACACTTTCCGATTAATCGCAATGACAGTGATTACGGCACAATTAACTTAAAGAGATTACCCAACCACTTGCTGGAGCCTTGGCAGGAAAAGTTATTACGAACCACAGCGGATCAGCTGGCTATTGCCCTATCTTTATCAGAACAAAGCCAGCAAGAACGTAGGCTAGCTATGCTAAATGAGCGAACCGTAATTGCTAGAGAGCTACATGACTCTCTGGCTCAAGCTCTGTCTTACTTACAAATTCAGGTGAGCCGACTTAAGCGCATGCATGACATGGAAAGGTTCGAATTACAACCACCAGTAATTGATGAGCTCCGCGAGGGACTTTCTTCAGCCTACCGGCAATTACGGGAGCTACTCACCACGTTTCGTCTTAAAATTGATGCCGATGGTTTATACGGCGCGATTTCCAACACCGTTGAGCAATTGCTTGAGCGATCTGATATGGAAATCATATTGGACTATCAGTTAAGTGATCTACCACTAAGTTCAACAGAGGAAATACACCTGTTACAAATCATGCGAGAGGCCAGCCAAAACTCTATCCATCACTCCAAAGGCTCTATGGTCGTTATTAGGTTGTGCCAAGCTAGCGATCAAAGTATTGAGCTCAGCATCAAAGATAATGGCATTGGTATTCAGCAATCGCCAGAAAAGCTTAATCACTATGGGTTGGCTATCATGAATGAACGAGGACGCCATCTCGGTGGAAATATTGAGATATCAGCCGATCCTGACGGGGGCACCGTAGTGTTATTTAAATTCCTCCCCGAGTACTTAAAAGAACAAGAAAAAGAGCGATTTAACTACGAATTGTAAATGACTATAAAAAAGCCCAGTGGGAGACTGGGCGCAAGGTCGAGCTATGAGTAAAAGTGGCTGTTAAGGCACAGCCGAGCCGTCGAGGTTAAGGATTATAAAATTCACCACTTTTACGCAGGTAAAACCACCAATTGACTACAATACATACTGCGTAGAAAGCTGCAAAACCATAAAGAGCGTACTCTGGGGTCGTTGCTTTAATTTGCTCACCCAGCACTTTGGGGATATAAAAAGCACCATAGGCCGCCACCGCTGAAGTCCAACCCAATACCGGGCCAGCCTGAGCTTTGGGGAATACCATTGCGATAGTGCGGAAGGTGGAGCCATTACCAATACCAGTGGCCGCAAACAACAATAGAAACAATACAAAGAAGGGCATAAAGAACTGCTCGGGAGTTGCCGAGTTATAAGCTGCCTTCATAAAGTAAGCTACACCTAAAGCACTGCCCACCATAACTACAGAGCAAACCTGTGTTACTAAAGCGCCACCTACTTTATCGGAAATCCAACCTCCAAGTGGACGAATCAAAGCACCAATAAAGGCTCCCATCCAAGCGTACATTAATGCACTCGGTCCGTTCGCATTCACCGTATCATGTGTCATAACGCCATCAACCATAATGTGCTGATAACCAAATATCACCTTAATTGACAACGGAAATGCTGCGGCAAAACCGATAAACGATCCAAAAGTCATGGTGTAGATAACACTCATAACCCATGTGTGTTTATTACCGAATATTTCATACTGCTTTTTTAAATTAGTACGAATCTGCCCTGGCAATAATTTCAACAACAGTACTGTCGCCGTAATCACCAGGATTAATACGATCTCTTTTGGTACTCCCCAGCCCGAACCATTTGCAGATTCTGGCAGCATCAACCAAAGACCAGTGGCGGCAGCAATGAAACCAATTGCCAACATACCCGTTATTATTCCAAATCCTACCGGCGCACTGGGTATGTCAGGCGATACTTCCTTAGTGCGTAGATTGTTCATGCCAAACCAACCAAGGAAGAATAACGGCACTAAAAATAACAACCAGACAAACCCAGCATTGTGAATAAATGTCTCAGAACCTGCAGGAATCTTACCGATCAAGGTACCCGATGTATTCTGAAGAATCATCGCATCACCACCAAATAAACCAAAGGTCATTACCAATGGAATTAGTATCTGCATGGTGGTAACACCAAAATTACCTAGACCAGCATTTAAGCCAAGCGCTAAACCTTGCTGCTTCTTAGGGAAAAAGAAAGAAATATTCGACATTGATGATGCAAAGTTACCGCCACCAAATCCCGACATCAAAGCAAGGAGTTGGAAAACCCAAAGTGGCGTATTTTTATCCTGCAGCGCTAGGCCGGCGCCAATAGCAGGTAGCATTAACAGCGCAGTAGTAAAAAATATCGTGTTTCGCCCGCCCACTAAACGAATAAAAAAACTACTAGGAATTCGTAAAGTAGCACCAGTTAAACCAGCAATGGCCATCAACGAAAAGAGCTCTGATTTCTCAAAGTCGAAGCCCAAATTCAACATTTGAACGGTAATAATTCCCCAATACAACCAAACCGCGAAGCCAGTTAACAAGCTCGGTATCGAGATCCATAAATTACGATTCGCAATGCCCTTGCCTTTGGATTCCCAAAATGCTGAGTCTTCAGGATCCCACTGATGAATATCAGCACCTGAGCTAGGCTTGCCATCGGCCCCAGCTGGTCGTTCTTGTGACTGAGATACAGTCATATGCGCCCCCTTAGAAAGGAATGTTTCGAGCTTTTACTATGACAGAGCGGCAATTAGGCTCAAGCACACATAGGAGGTAGGGTCTTATCGCGAGGTCAGCCAATACTTAATACCCCGATAGGAGTAAGTCACCATTTTATAGCCGAGAAAATCAATCATCACTATTCGCAAATCCCTTATTTATGGCAACTTTAAAGACAAAGTTTTATATACAACAAATTACTAATTTAAAACTGCGATACTCAGCGGCTACCTACAAGGTGGTAGTTTTGCTGATTCAATCGATTCGGGCAGAAAAATAGAAACAGCCAAAGCATGATTTAGGTCAAACCATGCTACCCTGCCCCTTGTAGAGCAATAATAAAGTGTCGAACATAGGCAAGCAGCCTAAGCCTATTATTGAAAGATGTAAGGGGGAGTAATGACCGAGTCAGTATCCACAATCATGCTAGTCGATGATCATCCACTGTTGCGTAAAGGCTTACGTCAACTGCTGGAGTTCGAAGAGGATCTAGCTGTTATAGCCGAAGCCTCTAACGGTAAAGAGGCCATTGCATTAGCAACTGATGAAGAACCCGACTTAATCATCTTAGACCTCAACATGCAGGGCATGGATGGGCTAGAGACCCTCAGAGCTTTACGCGAAGCTGGCGTCAGTTCGCGTATTGTTATGCTCACAGTTTCTGACAGTGATGAAGATGTAGTACTCGCTATCAGTTATGGAGCCGACGGCTATCTTTTGAAGGATATGCCGCCTGAAGAGATATTGGAAAAGATTCGTGAAGCAGCTGTCGGAAAAATGGCTATCAGTGAAAGCCTAACTCAGGTACTTGCCAGCGCGATCAGAGGCAATAAGAGTAAGACCAATCTACTGGCCAAGCTCACCAGTAGGGAGCATGAGATATTAAAGCTTATCGCTAAAGGACTATCCAATAAACTCATTGGACGTGAACTCGATATTACTGACGGGACCGTAAAGGTTCATGTAAAACACATTTTGAAGAAGCTTGAACTGAAGTCTCGCGTCGAAGCGGCCGTATGGATGGTCAATCAAAAATAGTCCCCATTCACTTGAGAGAGCCATATTATGAATTGTTGTGAAGGGTCCGGCTTGCTCCCTTTAGAAATAGCGCTAGAAAAATTATTGAAACAAATTTCACCGGTGGGTGATATCGAAAAACGCGACTTAGAAGACTCTTTAGACGCCATACTTGCCGAAGATATCCACTCGGCTATTGACGTACCTAGCTATGACAATTCGGCAATGGATGGCTATGCCTTTAATAGTCAAGACGGTAAAGCCGGAAACCAGCTAAGCGTAGTTGGAAAGTCTTTCGCAGGTTCACCCTACCCTGGTGAAGCACTGCAGGGTCAATGCATACGAATTATGACGGGAGCACCCGTACCAAAGGGGTGCAACACCGTTATTATGCAGGAGAATTGCCTAATAGATCGCGATACAATTGTTCTTCAAACTGATTGTGCTGCAGGTAATAATATTCGCTTAGCCGGAAATGATATAGGCAAGGGGCAGTTGGTATTAGCTGCTGGCAAGCGCCTCTCCCCAAGTGATTTAGGCTTACTTGCTTCGATCGGGAAATATCGAATACCAGTAAGACGGAGGCTTAAAGTGGGTCTCTTCTCAACCGGGGACGAACTACGACTTCCCCAACAAAGCCTCGACCCAGCATGTATCTATGATAGTAATCGCTTTGTCGTGGCCGCCATGCTCAAACGTCTCGATATGGAAGTGCTGAATTTGGGTATTATTCCTGATGAGCCCGAGGCCTTACGCAGAGCTTTTCAACGCTGCAAAGAAAGTTGCGATGCCATTGTCTCAAGCGGAGGAGTCTCTGTTGGGGAGGCCGACTACACTAAAGATATTCTTGATGAAATGGGTAAAATCGAGTTTTGGAAGCTGGCCATTAAGCCTGGAAAGCCCTTTGCCTTTGGCAAGCTATCTGGCACACCCTTCTTTGGCCTGCCAGGCAACCCAACTTCAGCTGCTGTAACTTTTCACCAGTTAGCGATACCAGCCCTGCAGAAACTATCTGGAGCGCATCCACAAGAAACACTAAGTCTTAAAGTTCCAGCACCAGATCACATAAGAAAACGATCAGGTAGAACCGATTTCCAAAGAGGGTTTATCTCCCAAAACCGAGATGGCGAATACATACTCAATTGTGGAATCGATCAAAGCTCTGGGATGCTTAGTTCAATGAGCCGAAGTAACTGCTATATAAAACTAGAGCGCGACAGAGGCCCTATCGATGCTGGAGAACAAATAGAGTTGATTCCGTTTGATAGATGGCTGCAATAATAGGACTGAGAACTCTCAGCCGGCTAATGGTCGGCTAGGAGACTTGCGTAAATAGATACAAAAGTAAAACAAACACCCCAAACCAAAAACCAGACAATAGCTTCCAGAATAATAGGCCACTGCTATTGCTTTGACTGGGTGGGTCTTCACGTAGAAAATCTGGATTGGGGTTTCTTAGATCCTGATAAAAATCACTAACCGTCCTATAACGATCCTCTAAGTCAAACTCCACCCCTCTTCGCAAAGCCCTATCAAACCAAATAGGAATCACAGGGTTATGTTCACTGGCGGGGATATAGCTCAAGCGATGGTATTGTGCAGCGCTAGTATATTCATCTACCGCTGGACCATAAGGCAATTGGCCAGTGAACATCTCATACGCAATCGTAGCCAGCGAGTATACATCACCAGCGATCCCGGGGTTTCTACCTAGCAAATAAATAGGGTCGGAGTAACTAGCTGTACCTAAAGCCGCCTCAAAAATATCTGGGCAACGTAACTCCGCAAGTCCTGCCACATAAACTGAGCCAAAATCCACGATTAATACCCTACCCTCAATATCTATCATAACGTTGGCCGGTTTGAGGTCTTGATGAATCGCTTCATTGTCATGAAATGCCTGTAATCCCTTTGCTATCTGCTCAATAATTGCGATGGACCTTTTAGGGCTAGGTGGCTGATGATCGTTAATCCATTTGTCCAGGCTTTGCCCTTCTATATACTCCATTAAATAGTAAAGCGCTGTTTTTTGCCTTTGCGGGCGAATGACTTTCACTACATGATCTGATTTTATACGCTGACCAATCCACTCCTCCTGAACAAAACGCTCAATGTAGCTTTCGTCATCCTCAAAATTTCTAGAAGGAATTTTCATTGCATAGCGGTTTTTACTTTCCTTATCCTTTACTAGATAAAGTTGGCTGCGACTGGAGGAAAACAGCTCTTTTTCGATGATATAGCCGTCTAACTGCACTCCCTTAGCCAGGGAATCTGGAGGGAAAGGTAACCGTTTGCTTTTTTCATTGCTATCTTCAAATGGAGATTCGGGCAAGCACTCAATATCAGCTACAATAACGCTCACGTTATCATCACTGCCGTTGGATAGAGCTTGATCAAACAGTGCGCACACGTGAGATCGGTCACAAGGTTTGTTTTTCAGAGATGCCTGTAGATCCTGGTGCGCAACAAAATCGTGAAGCCCATCACTGCTCAATAGAAAACGATCGCCCTTGCCAATGGCCTGCTGACCGTAATCTAAGGGCAAGTGATTATCCATTCCTATAGCCCGAGTAAGGAAAGACTGTGATTCCGTTACCTTACGGGAATGGTCTCGAGATAAACACTTCAAGACGCGGTCTTGTTCAGACAGGTAGTAAATACGACTATCACCGATATGGAAAAAGTGAGCTGTTTGTCCTTTGATAACCAGTGCGCTAAATGTGCTTAAATAGCCCTTGCCTTCACTGCCGTATTCATGGCTGCGTCGATAGAGTCTTAGATTTATTGTGGAAAGAATATTCTCCCCGCAATGACTCACCGACCAAGTGTCTGGAGTTTGGTAGTACTCCTGAATAAACCGTTTGACTGCTTGTTCACTGGCCTCTCGACCAGCGCCAGCCGAAGAAACTCCATCAGCCACAGCCAAAACAATACCCTTAGAGCGCAGCAAATGAGGATCTTCGGGAATATGTATAGCCGCAAAATCCTCATTTATTTTGGGTTGCTTGCGGCCAGTTTCACAAAGACTGGCCGCTGACAGCTTTAGAGTTTCTGCCATAGGATGGATTAACCTACTTCAATCATTTGAACCGTACCATCTGGAAGCACCTCAGAGATGGTTCCTTTAGGTTCATCTAACATCATTGCGATAAAGAACACAATTAAAGCGGAAGCACCAATCAACATAAAGAAGGTACTATAGTCCACGAAACTTAGTATGGTTAAATAAGTCACCGCACCTACATTTCCATAAGCCCCCGTCATACCGGCAATCTGTCCAGTCATACGTCTTTTGATTAAAGGAACGATCGCAAAAACAGCGCCTTCACCAGCTTGCACAAAGAAAGAGCAACACATAGTGGCAATAACAGCAGCCGGAATCCACCATGCGGAATCCACTTGGCTCAGCACAAAATAACCAACCGCTAGACCGCCGATGAGAATCATCAAAGAGCGACGACGACCAAAGTTATCTGAGAACCAGCCACCCGTTGGGCGTGCCACTAAATTCATAAAGGCAAAGCCGGAAGCCAACAGACCTGCCTTAACAGGATCTAAACCTTCGAAAGTTTCTAAGAAAAACAAAGGTAACATCGACACCACGGCTAACTCAGAACCAAATGTAACAAAATAAGACCAATTCAAAATAGCAACTTGCTTAAATTTATATTTGTCTAACTCTGGAACACCCTCGGTGAGGTGTTCCTTGTTCACCCTCCAGATTTGCATAGTTTGATAAATGAATAAAACCACTAGCACAACCCAAATTGCATACATTGCGGTTTCTGAAAGCAAGGCAACACCAGAGGGTGACAACTTCCATGACAACACCGCTAAGGCGGCATACATCGGGATATTCATTAACAAGTAGAGGTAAAAATCGCCTTTACTCGTCACTTCTAATCCACCTGACTTCTTTGGCTTAAAGTAGGTAGAACCTTTGGGGGTATTACGGGCTGTAAAGTAATAAAATACCCCGTAGAAACCAGCAATAATACCAGTGGTAGCCAGGGCATAACGCCAACCATCTTCTCCACCATAAAACAAAGCTAGGGTTGGCAGAGACATCGCCGCTGCCGCTGAACCGAAGTTCCCCCAGCCGCCATATATACCTTCAGCGATACCCACAGACTTATGTGGAAACCACTCTCCAATCATGCGAATGCCAATCACAAAGCCAGCGCCGACAAAGCCCATCAAAAAGCGCATCAATGCTAACTGCTCATAACTATTGGCTGTGGAGAAGGCGATACACAAAAAGGAGGAAACGACAAGGAGGCTACTATAAACCTTACGCGGCCCAAGTTTATCAACCAAGATACCGATAACAATTCGCGCCGGAATAGTTAACGCAACATTGAGAATCATTAGCGCCTTTACTTGCTGGCTACTCATGTCAAAAGCGTCTTTCATGAATACCAATAAAGGGGCATGGTTAAACCAAACCATAAAGGTTAGAAAAAATGCAAACCAAGTAATGTGCAAAGTTTTTATCTTTGCATCACTTAGTTTAAAAATATTTATCTTATGTTCGCTAGACATAGCTCCTCCAACAGGGCAGCGGTTAAACAACGACAAACAGAAATTGTCACTGATAGTGTCGAAGTCTGTGCCTTTATAGCCCACGCGCTGTTGATTTGGGTCAACTTATGCAGGCCAAGATTCGGAGCTTCTTGGCGAAAATACCTATAAAGTTATAAATTCAAATTTAAAAATTGAGCCCATAGCCTATCAAATTCGCCCAAACTACCTACTTAGTGGTACACCCAGAGAAACACATAGATATAAATGAGTAAGGCCTGCTAGGAATTTTTAAAAACTGTTTAAATACAGCTATTCGTTAAAGAGAAAATCACTATGGAACTTAAAAGCCGCGCCCTTTGGTTTGGGTTCATCGCCTTTACTGTTAACTTCTCAGTGTGGGTACTCTACGCCGCATTAGGCATAAACTTGCACTCTGATTTAGCGATAAGCTCTACGGAGCTAGGCATATTGCTGGCCTCACCGGTTATTAGTGGAGCGGTCTTAAATGTACTGGCTGGCTTTCTAGCGCAACGCTATTCACCTAGGCGATGCTTTGTTTGGCAGATGATTGCCACCCTACCAGCCCTGCTATTACTACCACAGGCCAACGATCTTTCCGACTATATTTGGGTGGGGATTGGCCTAGGCACATCCGGCATGGCATTTACATTTGGCCTAAGTTATATACGTGAACATTTTTCAAAACAGAAAACAGGCTTAGCAATGGGGGTATTTGGTGCTGGTAACGCTGGCGCTCTAATAACCCTTGGCTTGACTCCTATTTTTATCGAACTGTGGGGATTTAAAAATATCGGATATATCTATGCTGCTTTGCTTTTCCTTAGCGCCTTCTGTTTTGCCTTACTCGCTCCCAAGGCACCACGCCTGCAACGTTTTACAGCTGACCATCAAAATGTAAACCTACTCAAGAAACTACAAATCTGGCGTTTCGGTCTTTACTATTTTTTTGTTTTTGGTAGCTTTTTAGCGCTACTATTGTGGTTGCCCAGTTATTATGTAAAAGCCTATCAACTAGAAGCTAATCAAGCCATGGCTTTTTGTCTAGTATTCGTTGGCAGCTCAAGTCTAGCGCGTGCCTTTGGAGGCTGGCTTTCTGATCAGTACGGTGGCCGAACGATAAACTGGTCCGTGTTTTGGATATGTCTAGTTTGCTTGTTTTTTCTTTGCTACCCACCAACAACTATGACTATCCACGGCATAGAACATGATGTTGAATTACACATTGAAGTCGGCTTATGGACATTTAGCTGCTTAATTTGGGTTATTGCAATAGCGATTGGCTTTGGCCGGGCTAGCGTTATCAAATTGATTTACGATTATTACCCCAAGCAGCTACCTCAAGCTGCGGGTATCGTTGCAGCCCTTGGCGCTCTTGGAGGAAGCATTCTTCCAGTCACTTTTGGTTTAGCTGAAGAATGGTTAGGCATACATAGCGCTAGCTTTATGTTGCTATACGGAATTCTGGCCTTATGTATGATCAGCATGCACTTTGCCAATAAAAGCGATCGCCAGCGTCAAAGATTGCGAAATGCGGTAGAAAATAACTTCCTCGAATTTGATTAAGAGATCGAGTAATACCTAAAAGGTGTTAGCAATTGAAGCATTATCGGTAGTGCCATTGGCAATATGACCTAGATCAAAGGACGGGCTGCCATCAAGAGTAAGCTCATTGATTCATTACCTGAGAGGATATTTCAATGAGCATTCGCCTTCCCTATAGCGCTAAATCTATTTGCTGCGCTTCATTTGGTACAGTAATGGCCGTTCTTGCCAACTATTCAGCAGCAGCTGATACGGGGGCTGAAAGTGCTATCGATAAACTGGTAAATGACAGTAAAAGTCAAATCAGCTTTCGCTATCGCTATGAGGGTGTCGATCAAGATGGTTTTAATGAAGACGCGAACTCAAACACAGTTCGCACTCGACTAAGCTGGACTTCTGGAACGCTAAATAACTTCTCCGCCAAAATTGAACTCGACGATGTAAGAAGTATTGGGGATGACGACTATAACAGCACAGCTAACGGAAACGGTCAGTTTCCTGTTGTGGCAGACCCAGAGGGTAGCGAATTAAACCAGGCGTATATTCAATATAGCCACAAAGGGTTTACGGCCATCGCTGGTCGCCAAGGTATTAAATTAGACGACCAACGCTTTGTGGGTACGGTTGGCTGGCGTCAGAACGAACAAACCTATGACGCACTAAGATTAAAGTACAAAGGCAAAACTACCAAATTCGACTATAGCTATGTAGATAATGTAAATCGCATTTTTGGTCCCGATGGCGATAAAGCTAACCTAAAAGGCGGCAGCCATCTACTCAATGTCAACTTGGATTTGAGCAAGGGCCATAAAGTAACCGTTTTTGACTATTACCTAGATTTCGATAAGGCTGCAGCCTTATCCAGTAATACTTACGGACTGCGATATACCGGAAAGTTCTCCCCGGTGAACCTAACAGCCAGCTATGCCAAGCAATCAGACGCTGCTAGCAACCCTATTAGCTACGATGCAGATTATTGGTTGATAGACCTAAGCGGTAAAATCGGCAACATAAAGTGGAAACTAGGCCAAGAGACACTGGGTAGCGACAATGGTGTTAAGGCCTTCAATACGCCTCTTGCAACACTACATAAATTCCAAGGGTTTGCAGATAAATTTTTAAGTACGCCAAATGGTGGTATCGAGGATCGCTATATCGGTTTCGGAAGCAAGCTCTCAGGGATAGCTTTCAATATAACCTACCACCAACTGCAATCAGAGCATAACTCAAGTGATCTCGGTAGTGAATGGGATGCATCAGCGGCTTATAAGTTCAACAAGCACCTTAAGGGGTTAATTAAGTACGCCAGCTATGACGCCGATAGCCATGCTACTGACACCAATAAAATCTGGGTTCAGTTTCTCTTTACCCTATAGCGTCAAAACAGAAATATCTGCTTGAAAAGCGGGATTTGCTTTCGCAAATCCCGCTTCGCTTGTTGCCGCTTTGCCGAGCGGCTTTTCTCATGAACCCCGCCTTTTTTCATTAGCGGGTTTTGTGATATCGGGTTTCCCCGTCGATGCAGTTTATCTGTTTTCTTTGCCATATCTACTCCGTTTCAATGTACTAAGCAACCTAACCTTTAACGCATAAAACTTGCTTTAATACATACAATACATCTACCAAATCCTTTTGGTTTTCCATCACCGTATCGATGTCTTTATAGGCCCCAGGTATCTCATCAATCACGCCCTTATCTTTACGGCACTCCACACCTTGAGTTTGCTGTAAAAGGTCTTCGCGCTTAAAGCGACGTCGAGCTTCTGTGCGACTCATCTTGCGACCTGCACCATGAGCGCAAGAACAAAATGATTCCTCTTGCCCTTTACCACGGACAATATAAGAGCGTGCCCCCATGCTACCCGGGATGATACCCAGCTCACCTTCGCCTGCGCGAATAGCGCCTTTGCGAGTAACATAGACATCCTCACCATAGTGGCTTTCGAGGCTAACGTAGTTATGGTGGCAATTAATAGCCTTGGCCTCCAAGCTAAAGTCAGGTAACAGGGGTTTAATCGCACGAACGACAAGATTAAACATTTCCTCCCGATTGATGCGAGCATATTCTTGAGCCCAAGCTACGGCTTCCCAATAATCAGCAAAGTGTTCACTGCCCTCTACAAAATACGCTAGATCTTTGTCCGGTATATTTTGCCAGTTACGTTGCATGTCTTTTTTAGCCAGCTGAATAAAATAACGACCGATGGCATTACCAACACCCCGACTACCGGAATGCAGCATTATCCAAACATCGTCACTGTCATCGACACATAACTCAATAAAGTGATTGCCACTGCCCAGCGTCCCTAATTGCTTTACCCAGGTTTGCTGTGGCTGGCGAAACATTTTTAATAGCACCGGATGCTTTTCAAAAAGACGCAAAATACCAGGTTCCAACACCTTGCAAGCCGAAGTGCGAGCCGAGATCATCTTGTGGGCCGCAGCACCTACCGGTACCGCCCGCTCTATCTCACTGCGCATTTCCTTTAAGTTATCTGGCAGCTGCGACGCTTTAAGACTTAGCTTTGCCGCCACCATACCACAACCAATATCCACACCGACTGCAGCCGGAATAATGGCCGATTTGGTGGGAATAACTGAGCCAACAGTGGCGCCAATTCCCATATGCACATCTGGCATTGCTGCGATATGAGAATGAATAAAAGGCAGCTGCGACAAATTCTTCAACTGGCTAAGCGCACTTTGCTCAACGTCTCGAGTATAAATTTTTACTGGCTTATATCCATTTTTAGCGCCAGCATTTAATTCCATTTTTACAGGCATAATAGTTCCCTACCTCTTTATTTGAGGCATAAGTTTTTGTTTCCTTCCTTAGGAGCCAATAAAAAAGCCCCGATTGTTTCCAACCGGGGCTTTTAAAAGAAAGATCCGCATTGGAAGGTATTAATAACCTTCCAAGCAAAAGCACTCAAAAGATTATTTTTGTTTATTAAGTTGTAATGTTCCTTGTTTCATTTGAGTGCTCCTCAGTAAATTTGTGAATGAATTTCAGGCGGCAATAATAGTAACAAATAGTTTAAAGTCAACTATTTTTTATTAATCTCTTGCGGCAGACTGCTTTCTTTCAGAGTAACGGTCTACAAGATAGTCTTTTTGCTCACGACTTAAATAGGTAAACTTAACAAGCTCTTCCATTACATCAACAATTCGATCGTAGAAAGCGGAAGGTTTCATACGATTATCTGCATCAAACTCTTGCCAGACTTTAGCAACAGAAGATTGATTTGGAATGGTGATCATACGCATCCACCTGCCTAAAACACGTAATTGGTTCACCGCGTTAAAGGATTGTGAGCCACCTTCCACTTGCATTACAGCAAGTGTCTTACCCTGGGTAGGACGCACCGCACCTATTTTTAACGGCACCCAGTCGATTTGGTTTTTAAATACAGCACTCATAGAACCATGACGTTCAGGCGAACACCAAACCTGCCCTTCCGACCATTCCATTAACGAAAGCAACTCTTTGACTTTTGGGTGCGATACATCGGCCGAATCAGCCAAAGGGAGACCTTCAGGGTTAAAAATTTTTGTTTCCGCCCCGAGAGACTCTAGTATCCGAGCGCTCTCTTCCGCCACCATTCGACTGAAGGATCGGTCCCTCAATGAGCCATACAACAAAAGTATTTTCGGCTTTTCCGCCATACTATCGACGCTTGGCGTCTTAAACGCCTGCTTTTGGATATTCTCTAGATTTCGCATCATAACCACCAATTAATACGCCACTTCATATATATGCTTTACCATATATTGAATACCTTATTCTACTCAAGTAATATTTTGTTAAGTACTATAGATTTTCCTAAGACCCCCTAAGAAACCAAGCCGATAGTCCTTGCTATTGTAGTACTAATAACTGGATATCATCCGGCGGATAACGAACCCAAGGACCGTTCGCCAAGCCTCGTCGACTTCTGCAGACCAATGTTCATCAAATTCTGCCGCGCTAAGTACCAGCGAATCAAGCCATAAATTATAGAGCTCTGGTTTTATATTGAGATGATGACGATCATGTGTTTCTGAGCGCAATTTTAGTTCAGCCAAGGCTTCTGGGTCGCCATCAATGGCATGTGCGGAAAGCTGCAATGAGCGCAGTAGCATCCTGTTTTGTTTCTCGAAACTGGTATAGCGAAAACGACGCTCTATATCTGGAGAGGCCGACATAAATCGACGATAGAAAGATGGGACAAATTCGTCTTGCGCAGAGCAGCGCTCTAAGCTGGCCAAAAAACGGGATTTTGGAGTCTCATCGTAGCTCGCATCCACCATAAGCGGCATCTTCCTCCTAGAATGCTATGCACATAGCTATACCCATAAAGTTAGCCCGAAAACGGCGTTTGTCAACGTCGTAAAACCCAATCAGTCACCACTTAAGCAAGGGTATCTTAGCGCTTGAACGAGGTTGCATATGCAGTTTCTCCCCCCACAGGTGAATCTAGGTTTTAACACAAAATCATAGGTATTCTTATTCATAAACCGCTAGAATGCGCCGTTTCTCCAAACAATAGGTATAGAATGAAAATAACTCCCAAGCTGCGGCAAAGCTGGATGCAATGGCACGCCTATATCGGCTGTTTTTTCTTGCCATTTATTGTGTTGTTTTCTATCACCGGCACTCTCTACTTGCTAGACGTTAAAGGTAACAACAGTGAAGTATTGCATTTTTCGATTACTGGCGAAGCTTGGCCTGAAGATCAGGCAAGCGCGCAAACTTTTGTACTACAGCAATTACATGAAAAAGATTCCACCATCGAGGTCACAAGCCTACCCGATAATTACTTTAGCAGTGCCAGTCGCCATAGCTGGTTTGCTTATCATTACAGCACCGCACTGAGCAAAACCAATAAACCCAATGAACCATTTACTATTGAGTTTAATCGTCATGGCCTTTGGAAGAAAATTCTCTATATCCATTTTGGCTTAGCCGGCCCTATATTTAAAACCTTGGGGATTATCTTTGGGCTTTGCCTGCTATTTAGTGCCATCAGCGGCTTGCTTTTGTTGCTGTCCAGCCCACGTTATAAAACCATGGCAACAGTTGGAATTGCCTCTAGCAGCTTAATTCTACTTTTAGCCTATCTGATTAGCTAAAACACGGCCTCATTACCCATTTTAAATCTCCTATATGGCGCCAATTGAAATGCCATTGGCGCCAGAGAGAAAGCCCTTCTCAACGCTAGCCGTTACTATTTGGCCTTAGCAATTTAGTTTTAAACAGTTTATTTAGTCGAGAGAAGGCAAGCCAATGAACGTAAATACATTGCCCACAGGCAGGCGCGCACTCGTTTCAGAGTTTGCTGAAGATCCAGTAAAAGCGGTGAATGAGCATATAGCGCTTGAAGACCAAGCGGTTCCTGATACTAGCAGCTTACAGGCCCAAGATATTATTGTGCAGGTAAAGAGCGCTGCGGTGGGCTGGGTTGATCTTTTAATGACCAGCGGCTTATACCAACATACGCCGCCACCACCTTATAGTCCGGGCCTTGAGTACAGCGGTATTGTGGTTTGGGTAGGTGCTGACGTTGATTCTAAGCAAGTAGCCGTTGGCGATAGAGTATTAGTTGATGGTTTTCAGGCGGGGCCTCGCTCAGCGGGTAACTATCAGCAATATGGTGGCTTTGCCTCTTATGCTGTAGCACCTGCAAGGGCCTCCCATAAAATCCCCGCCGACTTTGGCTTTGCAGAAGCCTGTAATCTACTTGGCAGCTATGAAACCGCCTATCACTGCCTAGTGACACGCGGCCAACTTAAGGCCGGTGAGACTGTGTTAATTCACGGCGCTTCGGGCGCAACGGGTATGGCTGCTGTCCATATAGCCAAGTTATTGGGTGCCACTGTTATCGCTACTGGCCGTTCGGACGCCAAACTTAAAGTCGTCCAAGAGCAAGGCGCCGATCACATTATCAACTGTAAAGACCCAAATCACCCTAAGGGAGTTACCCGCTTTCGCGACGAGGTTAAGGCCCTTACTGATGGCAAAGGTGTAGATGTTGTCTATGATGGCGTTGGCGGTGCTATATCATTGGAGAGCATGCGCTGCGTAAAATTTAATGCGCGCTTTCTAGTGGTCGGCTGGGCTGCAACGCCCTTTGTTGCCAAGGGTGAAAAAGGTGAAAGTAATGCCAATATGCTGCCCACCAATTTGATCATGATGAAAAGCTTGCAGGTACTGGGTTGCCCAACTGTTATCTCAACACAGTTTGATCCTAGTAGCCGAGCCCCGCGTTTTAATCAGATTATGCAATGGGTGAGCGAAGGTAAAATCAAACCCTTTATTTCACACCAGTTTAGCTTGGACCAGGTGCGTGAAGCTCTGCTCGCCAAATGGAATGGTGATGTCATCGGTGGCTGCGCCATAAATCTCCCTGAGTTATAACTAATTTAGCACTCCAGTAGGCCAGCCTCTGGAGTGCCATTCTCCCCCCTACTCACTTATAACGGTAATACAAAGCCTCATCCTGCCTGGCCTGATATACGTATTTTATGGCCACCTAAAAGATATCCCATTATTCCTTGGCTATTTATAATCAAAGAAAAAAGGGCTCGATATGAACATCAATACTCTGTTTTTACGCTGCTTCACTTTTCTTTTAATGTCTCTAATGGCTGTGGCTTCCGCTGCCACAACATCGCCTTCGGCTTTAAAAAAATCAAAACTACAAGACTCTTCTTTATACCCTGTAACGCCTTCTGTACACCCCAATCTTATCGAGCGTGGTAAAAAAGCTGATCAACCACAACTCATTAAAATTAACGATCGCATCCATCAAGCTTTTGCTTATGACTTCTCCAATATATTTTTTATCGAGGGTGATGAAGGCATAATTGTGATCGATTCTGGCTGGTCGGCAGCTGCGGCTCAACGCGCTTTGAATGATTATCGTCAAATCAGCCAAAAACCGATCGTTGCACTGATCTATACCCACGGGCATGGTGATCACCTTGGCGGCGCCAAGATATTTGTTAATGAACGAAAAAACATCCCGGTTGATATTTATGCCGCTGGCAGCTGGCAAGCCCAGCAAAAGCATTTTAATACTGCGTTATCAGCCCATGTCACCATGCGAGCCGCTGCACAGCTGGGTGCTTTATTGCCTGACGGAGAACACGGCCGCGTAAATATTGGCGTGGGTAAAATGCAAATCAAGGATGTTCACATTGATTTTGTGCCGCCTACAAAAGAAATTCAGCAAGCAGCGCAGATTAATATTGCCGGCGTGCCCATAGAACTCACCCCCATCCCATCAGAAACTATCGACCAACTGTTTATTTGGTTACCCGAAGATAAAGTGATGCACGCGGCCGATGTGGCGGCCAGCACTCTCCCCATTCTATCAACACCACGAAATGAACCCGATCGCTCACCACTGGGGTTTATTGATGCCATGGAATTTATGATGAGTAAGCCTATAGAGCATTTAGTTGCTGGGCACTCATTACCGATTGCTGGCAATAGCAAGGCCATGGACGCCCTTTTGGTCCAGCGTGATGCGGCCCAATTTATATATGATCAAACGATTCGCGCGTTGAATATGAACTTAGGGCCAAGGGAGGCGGCTGAATTTGTAAAACTTCCGAAGCATCTTAGCGAGCACGCCTTACTAAGCGAAAGCTATCATCGTGTAGCTTGGATAGTCCGTGGCTTGTATTCCCGCTATGGTGGCTGGTTTAGCGGTGACTCGGTGGATCTCAACCCTTTAGAAAAAGCTGAAGAAGCCAAACGCATTATTCAGCTAGCCGGCGGCAGTAATAAACTCTTAAATAAAGCCAACAAAGCATTTAAAGACAAAGACTATCAATGGTCTGCACAGCTCGCTAATTATCTGTTGCAGACTAAGCGCCACGTCCAAACAGCTAAAGCGCTGAAGATCGCATCCTTAAAAGCTATGGCCTACAACTCAGCGAGTGGAAATCAACGTCACTATATGTTGAGTGATGCAATGGCATTGCAATTGGGCATTGGCTCTGAACAAGTACGCAACCGACCACGCAGCACCGCTCCACTTAAGCCTTTAGCCGCAAAAGAGTTGTTAAGGTTACTTGGGCCACAGCTAAATCCGACCTTAAGCCTCGATAAAAATATCACTGTTGCAATGAATATCCGCGATGCAGATAAGAGCACAGACAAACACTTTATAACTGTTCGCCACGGTGTTTTTCAGTACGCTGATCGAAGTGTGAAAGACAGCGATGTCACGGTGACCATTGATCGAGCGACCCTGGAGAGGCTGCTAGCCTTACAAGGCAGCTGGTCAAAAGAGATAACAGCTGGCAAGGTGAAAATTACAGGCAATCCCGAGGTTTTCAAAGACTTCCTAGCCTCTTTTGATTTCTCAGCAGGATAAGCCCTACAATAAGCCCCATGGCTGAAATAAAAACACAATGTTATGCGCACTTTTTACGCCCTTTAATTAGGGTATTGGAGGCGCATAATCTTGATTCTAGCTCTGTGCTTGAAGCCGCAAATTTAGATTGCTCAGTACTGCAAGAGCCCTACCAAATTATCACGCATCAGCAGTTGGCGATTTGTTTTAGCCATGCAGCCACTTTGGAGGTGCCTGAAGAGCTCGCATTTGACGTTGGGCAAGCTATTGGCCTTGCCGATAAAAGCGCACTTGGTCATGCTCAGCTTGCATCAAAAACCCTGCGGCACATCATGGCATTAGGCCAAAAATATATGCCTATGTTTATGCCGCTTTTGCAGTGGGATATGCTCGTAAAAGCAAAGTCGCTATCGCTTAAATACAAGGCCCAGATTCCAGAAGCATTTAAAAAATGTCTTTCCAAGGAAGGAGCAGGAAAGCTTGAGCGCTTTTTAATTGACATGATGCTCAGCATGCATCTGCATCAGGCCGCAAGATTGGACGAAAATTTACAAGCTGATTTATTACAGCTACCAGCCGCTAAGGACAATGAACTATCTATACATGATAGAATTTTTAAAGGTGAGATTATTTACAGCGGCCGGCAATCGATCATTCGTTTTCCCATGAGCGCTTTTGATGTAACCCTGCCCAATTACGACCAGCGCATGGTGGATAATCTAGAGCAGCAATGCATCAAACTAAAATCCGCCCTGCAAAAAGAACCTTGCATAATCGAACAAGTGACTCTTGCCTTAAAGGCTCGTCCCGGGCACTTCCCCAGTCTTGAACAGCTTGCTGAAAAGCTCGAGCTCAGCACAAGAACCTTACGCCGCCGCTTAAACGATAAAAACAGCAACTATCAAAGCCTATTACAAGAGGCCAAGCAGGATATTGCGAGCGACTACTTACGATCTTCGGAATTGCCCATAAGTGAAATAGCCGAGCTCTGCGGCTTTAGTGAAACCCGCAATTTTGTCAGCATGTTTAAGCGCTGGCAGCGGTGCACCCCCAGCGAATACCGACTGCAATACAGAAAAATAGCCTCGTCAGAATAGCGAATTAAAATGGCTACTTTTTGAAGTTGCCCCAAGGATCTGGTTTACCGCCCCGGCTGCTAGTTTTGCTTTTTTTCTCAGCCCGCCCCCAGCTGCCTCGCTCATCGTTGTTATCTCTGCGGTCGCTTCTATCGCTACTACTGCCACCCCAAGGCGAACTGGAGCGACGTCGTTGATTGTCGCTTCTAGAGCTACGACGCTGGGCGTCCCACTCGGCCGCTTTTCTCGCTTTAGTTTCTCTACGCTCTTCGGCATCTTCAATACTTAGCTCGGCCGGTTCGCCAGGAACATCACCATCAGGAACAATTCTGTCGCGCGGTGGCAACTCGAATTGATCCGCCGATGCACGTGGTAAGCTCTTATATTCGTACATATAAAATGCTTCGACTTTTTCTCGAGCCCACTGGGTTTTCTTTAGGAATTTTACGGCCGATTCAAGGCTGGGATTATTCTTAAAACAGTTGATATTCAAATAAGCATAGAGGATTTCGAAACCATAGTGATCGACAATTTCCGTTAGCATTTGCTTAAGGCCAACCCCATTTAATGGGTTGTTCTTATAGTTAATCTCGTCGTTCACAGTAAGCTCCGAATAGTGTAGGGGCCGCGATTATACACAAATGTAAGCCCTTAACAGTGGCTAATTGCCAAGGCCTTACTGCGGAATACTCCAGCTCGACTCCAAAAACTCAATAAACGCTTTAATCTTGGGCGAATTACGCTGGTGTTTTGAATATATCGCATAAACACCACTGTTAAAGTTGCTTGGGGTCACTTCATAGCCCTCTAATACTGGCAGTAGACTCCCAGCCTCCAGCGCTTCATTCACACCCCAAGTCGGCTGGATAATGATTCCACCACTATCGATGGCACATTGATATAGCATCTTAGCATTATTACTGCGAAGCCAGCTGTGTTCAGCATTAATGCGAATCTGCTCATCTCCCTTGCGCAATAACCATGCAGCAGAGCGATTTGGGAAGGCATAGGTCATCAGCTGATGTTGTTTAAGATCTTCAGGCTTTTCAATCTTCGGGTGCCGAGCTAGATAATCTGGGCTGGCCGCCAATACAAAGGTGTGTGCGCCCAAAGGCCTTGCTATCAACTCCGAATCGTTCAGTATGCTTAAGCGAATCACCACATCAAAGCCATCGGCCAATATGTCCACCAAGCTATCATTGGCGATCAGCTCTAACTGAATATCAGGGAAGCGCTGATGAAAGTGGCTAAGTGCCGGCCCTATATGACTATCACTGAACCACCAAGGCACGCTCACCCGCAAGCGCCCCGAGGGCTGCCCTGCATGGCTTGGCAGGCTACTGCAGGCCGCATCCAACTGCGGCAATAGATCTCGTACGCGGGTAAACAGCTCTGAACCAGCATCCGTGGTACGCACCACACGTGTGCTGCGCACCAGCAAGGCTTCGCCGAGCTGCTGTTCCAATTGACTTACCTGACGCGATATAGAGGAGTTGGCACAAGACAAGTGCTCGGCGGCGGCGCTAAAACTGCCCTGCTCGACAACGGCTATAAAGGCTCTCAATGCGTTTAGATCATGCATTAGTCACATTCTCTCTGCTCAAATCAATCTTGATTATTGCATATACGGAATAATAATTTCCATATTTGCCCATTATCGAAAATATAGCCTTCCCATAGAATGGCTGCCATTCCACTCATACAACACAGGAAGGATCTTATGAAACATGAAACCGTATTATTGATTAATGGAGCCCAAAGCCAAGGAGTTGCCGAAGGCCAGCTAAACAAAACCCTATTTGATCAAGCAATTGAGTTGCTGTCGCCGCATTTTAATATTCTTAGCACGCAAGTGAGCCAAGGCTATGATATTCGCCAAGAGCAGGAGAAGTTTGCTCAAGCGGATATTGTGATTTTTCAGTACCCGGTGTTTTGGTTTAGCCTGCCCAGTGACTTCAAGCGCTATTTAGATGAAGTTTATGAAATGGGTGTCTTCTTTGGTGGTAGCGAACGCTACGGTGAAGGCGGCCTGATGCAAGGCAGGCACTATATGCTATCCACTACTTGGAATGCTCCAAGGATTGCTTTCTCTAAACCCGATGAGTTCTTTGAAGGGCAAAGCACTGATGAGGTATTGGTGGGAATGCACAAGGCCCAGCAATATGTCGGCATGAAGCCACTACCCAGTTTTACCGCCCATGATGTGGTGGGTAAACCAGAGCCCGAATACATCCAGCAGCAATGGCGCCAGCATTTAACACAAGCGCTATTAAACGATAAAGAAGAAGCCCGAGCCAGCGCCTAAGCACCACGGCTCCGACAGCGGGGTCAGAACCCGTGGGTTCTGATCCCAGATCAAAGCCGAGATGCTGATGCACTCTCTTAGCCACGTAGAAACCGACAAGGCCAACCCAAACCACCTCACCTAACTGTCGGCTTGATAATCAAACCCACAACATCTTAAAACCCAGTAACTCCCCAAACATCACGGCTTCGACAACGGGGTCAGAACCCATGGGTTCTGACCCCAGTTCGAAGCCGAGATGCTGATGCACTCTCTTAGCCACGTGAATACCCACAAGGCCCACTCAATCCACCTCATCTAACTGCCAGCTTGATAAGCTAACCTTCAACACCCTAAAACCCGCAACACCCCAAACATCACGGCTTCGACAACGGGGTCAGAACCCATGGGTTCTGACCCCAGTTCGAAGCCGAGATGCTGATGC